>NZ_WOXS01000002.1:3450000-8390116 GCF_009852415.1 Streptomyces sp. Tu 3180
GCCAGGACGCGCGCCGGGCGCCGGTGACCGCGCTGCGCGCGCGTGCCACCAGCTGGCTGAGCCGGCCGGTCAGCTGGGGATCGGGGGCGGCCGACTGGATCAGGGAGAGGTGGGTGGCGGTGCGCTGGTAGAGGACGACGAGTTCGTCGGCTTCCGCACCCGTGAGACGGCGCTGGCGCCGGAGCAGGGCTTCGAGGCGGTCCCACTCCGCGCGGTGGGCGGAGACGAAGACGTCGAGGTCCATCGGTGTGCCTGCTCCTCGGCTGTTCGTCGGCTGCTCGCCGGCACGGCTCGTCCGTGGCCCGTCGGCGATCGGCTGGATCGATGATCTGCTTGATCGGCTCGTCGTACTGCGGTGCGATGTGCCATCAGCTTGGCAGACTGGCGGTGTTCGGGGCAGGCCAGGAAAGGGCGGCGGGCGTGAGTGAGCTGGTGACGGGCGAGGCGGTGGCGTTGGAGCTGCGCCCCGCGAAGCTGCCCAGCAGGGCACTGGCCGTGCTGCTCGACCTGGCGGCGGCCGTGGCGGCCTACGTCGCCGTGACCATCGCCCTGGTGGCTTCCACGGCCTCCCTGGACCAGGCGGCGCAGACGGCGCTGTCGATCGCGGCGTTCGTCCTGGTGCTGGTGGGCGGGCCGATCGCGGTCGAGACGCTCAGTCACGGGCGGTCGCTCGGGAAGATGGCGTGCGGGCTGCGGGTGGTGCGGGACGACGGGGGGCCGATCCGGTTCCGGCACGCACTGGTGCGGGGTCTGATCGGCGTCATCGAGATCCTGATGACGTTCGGGGTCGTGGCCTGCGTCGCCTCCCTGGTGTCGGCGCGCGGCCGGCGGCTCGGGGACGTGTTCGCGGGGACGCTGGTCGTCCGGGAGCGGGTGCCGGCCGGGCGGGGCGGTTTCGTACCGCCGCCGCCCCCGTGGCTGGCCGGGCGGTTCTCCGGTCTTGATCTGTCGGCGGTGCCCGACGGCCTGTGGCTCGCCGTCCGGCAGTACCTGACGCGGATGCAGCAGCTGGACCCGCAGGTCGGCCGGACGATGGCGGAGCGGCTGGCGGCGGACCTGGCGGACCGTACGGGGGCGCCGGTGCCGCCGGGGGTGCCGCCGGCGGCGTACCTGGCGGCGGTGGTGCAGGAGCGGCAGGCCCGGGAGGCCCGGCGGACCTTCGGGAACGGGGCGGCCGCGGGTGGCGGTCACGTCGGCGCCGCCGGTTCGGCGGGGGCCTACGCCCCGCCCGCCCATCCCCCCGTGGCCGTGCCGCCGGACGTACGGCCGGACGTCCCGTCGGAGGACCCGCGAGCCGTGCCGCCCGGGACGCCGTCCGCGCGTTCCTCCGCGGAGGGCGTGGAGGTGCCGGTGCGCGGGGACCGGACCGGCACGCCGCAGGACGCGGCGCCGGCCGACCGCCCCTCGACGGGGTTCGTACCGCCGTCGTAGGCCCGTGGGTCTCGGGCCCGTCGGTCTCGTCGGGCGCGCCGTTCAGTCGAAGACCGACGGCGGCGACGCGAGGTCCTCCAGCTCGATGCCCGGGGCGGCGAGGACCACGTCCCCGGCGATGTGCACGGTGTGCTGTTCGCCCGTGTCCAGGGCTGTGACCTGGTACTCGTCCACGGTCAGGGGGCCGTTGTCAGTGGCGTGTGCTTCTCTTTCCACCAACGTCCAGGACTGGTCCACGGTGCGCGGGGCGAGGACCGGGTCCGTGAAGGCGACGAGGCGTACGCGGGTGGCCGGTGCCGAGGGGGTGAGGCGCAGCAGACGGGCGGTGGCGACGAGGAACGCGGGGGACGAGCCGGTGAAGGCGTGGGCGCGCACATTGCCTTCGGTGGCGTGGGCCCCGGTGGGGTCGGTGCGGACCCAGGTGACGCCGTCGAGGGCGGCGCCGCGGACCTGCCAGCTCGCGGCGTGGAGTTCGAGGCGGATGGGGCGGCCCAGTTCGTCGAGGGCGAGGTCGACCGAGCCCAGGTGACCGCCGGAGGGGGCGGTGAGCTGGGAGACGTAGCGCCAGCCGGAGGGGCCGGGGGCGCAGTGGAAGTGCTCTTCTGCGAGGGGGGTGTGATCGTGCGGATCGTGGAGCGAATAGCGGCCGCGGGGCATGGGGGTCCTGGGTCTTGACGGTTCGGGCCGGCCGGTCGTCGGCCCGCCCATGGGGCAGGCCCCCGACACGGGGGTGCGGGGGCCTGCCTCTGAGGACCTGCTGCCGGGCGAGCGCGCCGGTGCACCGGCGCGCTCGCCCGGTGGGAGCGTGGACTCAGTAGCGGTAGTGGTCCGGCTTGAACGGGCCCTCGACCTTCACGCCGATGTACTCGGCCTGCTCCGGGCGGAGCGTGGTCAGCTTGACGCCGAGCGCGTCGAGGTGGAGGCGGGCGACCTTCTCGTCGAGGTGCTTGGGCAGCACGTAGACGCCGGTCGGGTACTCGTCGGGCTTGGTGAACAGCTCGATCTGGGCCAGGGTCTGGTCCGCGAAGGAGTTGGACATCACGAACGACGGGTGACCGGTGGCGTTGCCCAGGTTCAGCAGGCGGCCCTCGGACAGCACGATGATCTTCTTGCCGTCGGGGAAGGTCCAGGTGTGGACCTGCGGCTTGATCTCGTCCTTGACGATGCCGGGGACCTTGGCGAGGCCGGCCATGTCGATCTCGTTGTCGAAGTGGCCGATGTTCCCGACGATGGCCTGGTGCTTCATCCTGGCCATGTCGGAGGCCATGATGATGTCCTTGTTGCCGGTCGTGGTGATGAAGATGTCGGCCGTCTCGACGACCTCGTCCAGCGTCGTGACCTGGTAGCCGTCCATCGCGGCCTGGAGGGCGCAGATCGGGTCGATCTCGGTGACGATCACGCGGGCGCCCTGTCCGCGCAGGGACTCCGCGCAGCCCTTGCCCACGTCGCCGTAGCCGCAGACGACCGCGGTCTTGCCGCCGATCAGGGTGTCGGTGGCGCGGTTGATGCCGTCGACCAGGGAGTGGCGGCAGCCGTACTTGTTGTCGAACTTCGACTTGGTGACGGCGTCGTTGACGTTGATCGCCGGGAACAGGAGGGTGCCGTCGCGCTGCATCTCGTACAGGCGGTGGACGCCGGTCGTGGTCTCCTCGGTGACGCCGCGGATCTCGGAGGCCAGCTGGGTCCACTTCTGCGGGTTCTCGCCCAGGGTGCGGGTGAGGAGCTCCAGGATGACGCGGTGCTCGTCGGACTCGGCGGTGTCGGGCGAGGGGACCTTGCCGTCCTTCTCGTACTCGACGCCCTTGTGGACGAGGAGGGTGGCGTCACCGCCGTCGTCCAGGATCATGTTGGGGCCGCCGGTGGGGCTGTCCGGCCAGGTCAGTGCCTGCTCCGTGCACCACCAGTACTCCTCGAGGGTCTCGCCCTTCCAGGCGAAGACCGGGACGCCCCGCGGGTTGTCGGGCGTCCCGTCGGGGCCGACGGCGATGGCGGCCGCGGCGTGGTCCTGGGTGGAGAAGATGTTGCAGGACGCCCAGCGGACCTGCGCGCCCAGGGCGACCAGGGTCTCGATCAGCACGGCGGTCTGCACGGTCATGTGCAGGGAGCCGGTGACCCGGGCGCCGGCCAGCGGCTGGGCCTCGGCGTACTCCTTGCGGATCGCCATCAGGCCGGGCATCTCGTGCTCGGCGAGGGTGATCTCCTTGCGGCCGAACTCGGCCAGGGAGAGGTCGGCGACCTTGAAGTCCTGTCGGTTCTCGACAGTCGTCATTGCGAGCTGCTCCTCGGGTTGGGTCGAGGTGGGTACGGCTGGTCTGCGCGGCGGCGGACACAGGGGTGCCCGAAGAGGACACAGGCATGCCCGCGTGCGCGCAGCGCAGTCCGTCGGAGGCCCTCTCTCCCTCGGCCGGCCCTCGGTGGGGCCGCCCGACCGCCATCAGCAGCGACGTCTGGCTCCGTCCCAAGCTACACCGCCCGGCCCTGCGGCCCCCAGTCCGTCCGCGAACACTTCAAGCCGATCCGGCGGGCGCTCCCGTCGGACGGCGCGCTTCGAGCTGCGGCCCGGGCGCTTCCGGGGCGCCGGGGCGCCGGCACGGCGAAGGGCCCGCCGGGTGACCGGCGGGCCCTTGTGCGAGACGGGACTCAGTGCCCGGTGCCGTGCGGTGCGGGACCGCCCGGGGTGGCCTCGGGGTCGGCGCCCCGGGCGGCCTCGGCCTCGCTGTAGACGTCGGGCTCGAGGTAGATCACGCGGGCGATCGGGACGGCCTCGCGGATGCGGGACTCGGCGGCGTCGATGGCGGCGGCGATCTCCGTGGCCGTGTTGTCGTGCCGCACGGCGATCTTCGCGGCGACCAGCAGCTCCTCCGGGCCGAGGTGGAGGGTGCGCATGTGGATGACGCGGGTGACGGTGTCGCCGTCGACGACGGCGGCCTGGATCTTCTGGCTCTCCTCGGCACCGGCGGCCTCGCCGAGCAGCAGGGACTTCGTCTCGGCGGCGAGGACCAGGGCGATCAGGATGAGCAGGACGCCGATGCAGAGGGTGCCGATGCCGTCCCAGACGCTGTCACCGGTGAGCAGGGCGAGGCCGACACCGCCGAGGGCGAGGACCAGACCGACGAGCGCGCCCAGGTCCTCCAGGAGGACGACCGGCAGTTCGGGGGCCTTGGCGTGGCGGACGAACTCCTTCCAGGAGCGCTTGCCGCGCAGGACGTTGGACTCCTTGATGGCGGTGCGGAAGGAGAAGGTCTCGGCGATGATCGCGAAGACGAGGACGCCGACCGGCCAGTACCAGTGCTCCAGCTCGTGCGGGTGCTTGATCTTCTCGTAGCCCTCGTAGAGGGCGAACATGCCGCCGACCGAGAAGAGCACGATGGAGACGAGGAAGGCGTAGATGTAGCGCTCGCGGCCGTAGCCGAAGGGGTGCTCCGGGGTGGCCCGGCGCTGTGCCTTCTTGCCGCCGACCAGCAGCAGGGCCTGGTTGCCGGAGTCGGCGACCGAGTGCACGGATTCGGCGAGCATCGACGAGGAGCCGCTGAAGAGGAACGCCACGAACTTCGCTACCGCGATCGCGAGGTTGGCGGCGAGTGCCGCCACGATCGCCTTGGTGCCGCCTGACGCGCTCATGTGTTCGCGTTGTCCCTTCGTACGCCGTTTCGGGCCCGGACGCGCGTGCGCGCACGCCGTCCGGGGATGTGCCCGTCCTTTGACGGTGGGCCATTGTTGCAGCCCTGCCGGGAGACGGCTCCTCAGGTCGGTGCCGTGCGGTGGTCAGGCGACGACGGTGGCCCTGAACAGCGTTCCGGTACCCGACACTTCGGCCTTCTCACCCGCGGGGACGAACACGGACGTCCCCGGGGACAGCTCGTGCTCGCCCGCGCGCACCGAACCGGCCGTGCAGAGCAGGATCTGCGGGGTGCTCAGGGTCAGGTCGCGGGGGGCGCCGCCCTCGGGGAGGACGTGGCGGGAGAGGCGGAACTCGTCGATGGGGGTCTCGTAGACCTCCTCGCCCTCCGGGGTGGCCTCCGGGCGCAGGACGCCGGGGTCGCCGGCCTCGAAGCGGACGATGCGCAGGAGTTCGGGGACGTCGACGTGCTTGGGGGTCAGACCGCAGCGCAGGACGTTGTCGGAGTTGGCCATGATCTCGACGCCGAGGCCGCTCAGGTAGGCGTGCGGGACGCCGGCGCCGAGGAAGAGGGCCTCGCCGGGCTGGAGCCGGACGTGGTTGAGGAGCATCGCGGCGATGACGCCGGGGTCGCCCGGGTAGTGGTGGGCGATGCCGGCGTACGGGGCGTAGGGGCCGCCGAGGCGGTCGCAGGCGGCGGCCGCCTCGGTGACGGTGTGGGCCATCTCGTCGGGGTCGGCGGTGAGGATCGCGGTGAGGACCTCGCGCAGGGCCGCTTCCTCGGGGTGGGCGTGCAGCAGGTCGACGTACGGCTTGAGCGAGTCCACGCCGAGGCCGTCGAGGAGGCCGGCGGCGCGCAGCGGGTCGCGGAAGCCGCACAGTCCGTCGAACTCGGTGAGGGCGCAGATCAGTTCGGGCTTGTGGTTGGCGTCCTTGTAGGTGCGGTGCGGGGCGTCCACGGGGACGCCGCGGCGCTCCTCGTCCTCGTATCCCCGCTTCGCCTGGTCCAGGTCGGGGTGGACCTGGAGGGAGAGCGGGGCGCCGGCGGCGAGGAGCTTGAGGAGGAAGGGCAGGCGCGGGCCGAACTTCGCGACCGACGCCGCGCCGAGCTCCTTCTCCGGGGCGGCGTCGATGACCTCGACCAGCGTGCCGCGCGCGGTGCGTGAGGGGGCTCCGGGGTGGGCGCCCATCCACATCTCCGCCTGCGGCTCGCCGGTCGGTTCGGTGCCGAGCAGCCGCGGGATGGCGGTGGTGGAACCCCAGGCGTAGGGGCGGATGGTGTTGTCGAGGCGGTCCATGGGGCTCTCTGCGTTCCTTCTGCCGGGTCCCGTGCGTGCGCGCGCCGGGGAGTCAGTGCGTCCTGGGCATGATCAGGTTCCGGAGGCGAGCGCCAGGTAAACGGCGGCGAAATCCGTGACGGCGATCAGTTCCGCGAGGGTCTCCAGTTCGCCGCCCTCCTCGGGCTCCAGCTCGCTGATCGGCGTGTCGTGGCTGAGGGCCAGATCGCGGGCGGCCGGGGCGGCGGTGAGGCCGCCGATGGGGCGGTCGCGGAGCAGCACCGCGCGTGCGTGCAGGGCGGGCGGTTCCTCCACGCGGTCGCGGAAGAAGTCGTCCGGGTCGGCGCTGGCGGCCAGCGGACCGGCCAGCAGGGCGCTGTGCGCGGCGAGCGCCTCGGGGAGCTCGGCGACGACGGCGGGGGTGCCGGACAGTTCGGCGAGCGCGGCGGCGAAGCGGCGGCCGGCCGGGCCCGCGGAGACGCCCTCGGTCCACACCAGGGGCAGCGCGTCGGCGAGTTCCGCGGCCAGGGTCTTGGCGGGGTTGCTGTACGTCGCGATGGCCGGGCCGCAGCGTTCGGCGACGCGGTCGAGGCGGTCGGCGACCTTGTCCAGGGCGTCCGGCGGGGCGGCGAGCAGGCCGATGCGGTCCAGCAGCGCGAGCAGCGGGGTGAGCAGCGCCCACAGGACGCCGGGGGCGGTGGCGGCGAGGGGTTCGTCCTGGTCGTAGGGCGCGGTGGCCATGGGGACGAACAGGCCGTGGGAGCCGCCCACGGCGTCGGCGAGCGGGGTGCGGGCGGGGGCCACGGCGGCGATGGTGCAGCCACGGCGGTACGCCTGCTCGCAGAGCAGGGACAGGCCCGGTTCGGTGCCGTCGGGCGTGGCGATCAGCAGCAGGTCCACGGAGCCCGCCCAGCCGGGCAGCTCCCAGCGCAGCGCTCCCCCGGCGGGGGCGACGCCGGTCGGCGCGAGCCGGGTGACGGGGCTGCCGGCGCCGGCCAGGGTGCCGAGGAGGTCGGCCGTCTGGGTGGCGGCGGCACCGGGGCCCGCGATGAGCACGGCGCGGGGACGGCCGTCCGGCTTGAGCTCGCGCACACCGGCCTCGGCGGCGTGCCGGACGGCCGTGCGGACGCGGGCGCCCGCTTCGGCGGCGCCGCGGAGCAGGTTGCGGTGGTCGGCCTCGGCGAGGCCCTCGGGTGAGTCGAGCAGCGATTCGTCGAGCATGGGCGGCAGCCTCCGGTCGGCGGGGCGTCGGGTCGCGGGGCGCCGGGTCGCTGGTGCGCCGGGTCGCCGGATCGTCGGTTACGCGGGGCGCCGGGCCTCGTCGACGAGGAGGACGGGGATGCCGTCGCGGACCGGGTACGCCAGGCCGCAGTCCTGGCCGGTGCAGACGAGTTCGGCGTCCTGCTCCTTGAGGGGGGAGTGGCAGGCCGGGCAGGCGAGGATCTCCAGGAGGCCGGCTTCGAGCGCCATGGGGGTTCCCTTCGGGGACGGGCGTATGCGGATGTGCCTGGTCAGCGTACCGCCGGTGGGCACGGGACGGGCGGGCCGCGGACGTTGAGTCCCGAACCGCCTCCGGGGCGGGCGGGCGCTCCCGCTGCCGCCGCGGACGGCGGCCGGTGCGCCGGGACCGGCGGCCGCGGGGCGGCGGGCGCTCCCGTCCCGCGCGGTCTCAGCCCCGGATGATCGCCAGGGCCTCGTCGCGCACCTCGGCCATCGTCGCCTCGTCGCGGGCCTCCGCGTTCAGGCGGAGGAGCGGTTCGGTGTTGGAGGGGCGGACGTTGAACCACCAGTCGGCGGAGGTGACGGTGAGGCCGTCCAGTTCGTCCAGGGTGACGCCCTCGCGGCCCTCGTACGCGGCCCGGATCGCGGCGAGGCGGGCGGTCTGGTCGTCGACGGTGGAGTTGATCTCGCCGGAGCCGGCGTAGCGGTCGTACTGGGCGACCAGGGCGGACAGGGTGCCCCGCTGGCCGCCGAGGGCGGCGAGGACGTGCAGGGCGGCCAGCATGCCCGTGTCGGCGTTCCAGAAGTCGCGGAAGTAGTAGTGCGCGGAGTGCTCGCCGCCGAAGATGGCGCCGGTCCTGGCCATCTCGGCCTTGATGAAGGAGTGGCCCACGCGGGTGCGCTCGGGGGTGCCGCCGTTCTCCCGCACGACCTCGGGGACCGACCAGGACGTGATCAGGTTGTGGATGACCGTGCCCTTGCCGCCGTTCCTGGCCAGCTCGCGGGAGGCCACCAGGGCGGTGATCGCGGACGGGGAGACCGGCTCGCCCCGCTCGTCGACGACGAAGCAGCGGTCGGCGTCGCCGTCGAAGGCGAGGCCGAGGTCGGCGCCCTCCTCGCGGACCCGCTTCTGCAGGTCGACCAGGTTGGCCGGGTCGAGCGGGTTGGCCTCGTGGTTGGGGAAGGTGCCGTCGAGCTCGAAGTACATCGGGACGAGGGTGAGCGGCAGGCCGGCGAAGACCGTGGGGACGGTGTGCCCGCCCATGCCGTTGCCCGCGTCGACGACGACCTTCAGGGGGCGGATCGAGGTGAGGTCGACGAGCGAGCGCAGGTGTGCCGCGTAGTCGTCCAGCGTGTCGCGCCGGGTGACCGTTCCCGGCACGGCCGCCGGCTCCGGGGCGCCCGACTCGCTCCACCGCTCGACGAGTGCGCGGATCTCGGCCAGGCCCGTGTCCTGGCCGACCGGGGCGGCGCCCGCGCGGCACAGCTTGATGCCGTTGTACCGCGCCGGGTTGTGGGAGGCGGTGAACATCGCGCCCGGCAGGTCCAGCGTGCCCGAGGCGTAGTAGAGCTGGTCGGTGGAGCACAGGCCGATCTCGGTCACGTCGGCGCCCTGGGCCGCCGCGCCCCGCGCGAAGGCACCCGACAGGCCGGGGGACGAGGGCCGCATGTCGTGTCCGGTGACGAGGGCGCCCGCGCCGGTCACCCGGGCGAAGGCGGCGCCGAAGAGCTCGGCCAGGGACTCGTCCCACTGGTCGGGGACGACCCCGCGCACGTCGTACGCCTTCACGATCTGCGACAGATCAGCAGCCACGGCCAACCCTTCCGAAAGTCCTGTCGGTCCCCACAAACTACCCGCAGGGGGCGACGCTCCGCCGTGACCGGCGAACGGGCCCGCAGGTGGGGGCGGGCCGGGGCTCCGGGGCGGCGGTCCGCCCGGGCGTCAGTTGTCCGGTGAGCGGAGCACCCGCAGGTGGCCGCGGCGCGCGACCTCCATGGGGTCGGCGGCCCGGGCTCCGCCGGCGGCTCCCGCCGCCCGCTCCTGGGGGCGGGCCGCCTCGCGCACGGCGTTCGCCAGTGCCTCCAGGTCGTCCCCGCTGGGCTGGGCCGGGGCCGAGCCGTCGAGGAGGCGGACGACCTCCCAGCCGCGCGGTGCGGTGAGGCGCTCGGAGTGCTCGGCGCACAGGTCGTAGCAGTGGGGTTCGGCGTAGGTGGCGAGCGGGCCGAGGACCGCGGTCGAGTCGGCGTAGACGTACGTCAGCGTCGCGACGGCGGGACGGCCGCAAGCGGTGCGCGAACAGCGACGTACAGGGCTCACGACGTTGGACGGTACCGCACTCTTGAGCGGGCCGCGACGACTCTCCCCCAGGTCACTCCACCGTGTCGTGGTGTGAAACGCCCCACATACCCCTTTGGACACACCTCGCTGACCTGGTCCGACACCCGTGTCCGGGATGTCGGACGATTCTGGTTCCGGTCACCAGTCGGTGCAAACAATGTCAAATGCCTTGAGATCACCGGTCTCGGAGAGATACGAAATCGAGCCCAACCTTGGCTGGAATGGTCAGGTGACGACATGCCGTGCGGGACGGCCCGAAGGCGCGTGGGGCCGGGCGGGCGGGACCGGCGACGACTACCCTGCACAGTGATGGACAGCCCCGTGACGCCCCGTGCCGCCGGCCCCGGGCCCCGACGCCGTGACCGCCACGGCCGGGGCATGCGCGGCCCGATCGCACCGCCCCAGGTGCCGCTCGCCGCCAGCCGCGCGGAGACGTTCGCAGACCTCGTGCAGGACTCCGTGGAGCGGCTGGAGCGGCGGTGGCCGCAGCTCGCCGACATCGATTTCCTCGTGCTGGAGGTGCCGCAGCCGGACGGCGGCGGGCTGGGGTGGAGCGACGAGGCGGTGCCCCTGGGCGGGACGGTGCCCGCGCGCGAGGGGCGTCCCGCGCGGGTGGTGGTCTACCGGCGGCCGGTCGAGATCCGCACCAAGGGGCGCGACGAGCGGGCCGCGCTCGTCCACGAGGTCGTGGTCGAGCAGGTGGCGGACCTGCTGGGGCTGACGCCGGAGGCCGTGGACCCCCGGTACGGCGAGGACTGACGGGGCGGCGGCGCCGCTCCCCGCGCCCGCCGCCGCACTCCCCGCCCGCCGGTCACCTCTGCAGGACCGACAGGTCCTGCTCCGCCTCCGGCACCGCCACCGTGCCGCGGTCGTCCGGGAGGGGCTGGACGGTGAAGGCCGGGACGTCGTCCTCCGTCGCCGCGAGGGTCCGGGAGGCGTAGACCGGGGTGTCCGACCGGGGCTCGACCGTGAGGGCGTAGGTGCCCTTCAGGCCGTCCGGCACGGGGATGTCGATGTGCTGGGTGGTGCCGGACTTGATCGTGTACGTCTGGGAGGCCGCCGTGCCGCCCTCGGTGCCCGCCGAAGCGGTGACCTTGATCCGGGCGGTGCCCTCGGGGGCGGTCACCGCGAGGGTCGTGCCCTCGGCGGTGTTGCCGGCGGACGTCGCGCGCGTGCCGACCGGTCGTGCGGCCGGGATGAACGCCGACTCCTGCGCGTCGCCCTCGCCGCGCAGCACCCGCACGGCCGCCACGACCGGCACGGAGCCGTCCGTGGGCGTCAGGACCAGGGAGCCCGCCTCGCCGCGCGTGACGTCGCCCAGGTCGACGGCCGCCGTCATGCCGCCCTTCACGTGCAGCGTCTCGTGACCGGCGGGGGTGATCGGGCCGGAGGGGGAGGCGAGGCGCACCTTCAGGTCGGCGTCGGTGTCGCCGGGGGCGAAGACGACCAGGCGCACGGCGGTGGCGTCCTTCGGGATGCCGGGCAGGACCAGGCTGCCCGCGGGATCGGCCGACGCGGCCAGCCAGTCGCCGCCCAGCTTGTCGTCCAGGGCCTGCACGGCCGCGCCGACCCGGCCGCTGCGGACGGTGACGTGCACGGTCACGTCGGCCTGCTTCTCCTCGGTGAGCGTGGACAGCAGGACCGGCTCGGTGGAGTGCGGCTGGACCGTGATGCCCTCCCCCACCACCGTCTTGAGGGCGCCGTCCTCGCCGTGGAGCTCGATGTCCACGACCGCGGCCGAGTCGTCGGGGTTGGTCAGGTGGACGTAGTCGGTGCGGCCGGCCTCGGTGCTCGCGCCCGGGAACCAGAACTCGGTGTCCGGTGCGGTGCAGGTGACGCCCTGCAGGCCGCGGCCCGTGCCCGCGGTGACCTCGGTCGTCTGCTGCACGGTCCAGCCGGGCGCGAAACGGCCGTCGGCGGTGCCGACGAGCGCGGGTGCCTCGCCCCCGGTGGTGTCCCCGGCGACCGGCTTGCCGGGTTCCCCGGGCTCGAGGACGGGCTTCTCGGACCCGGCGTCCTCGCCGCCCTGGTCCGCCTGGCCGGCCTCGTCGGTCTGGTCGGTCTGTTCGCCGTCCTGCCGGCCGTCCGTCCCGGACTGCGGCCTGTGCGCCGCCCGGAGTTCGGCCCCGCCCCCGTTCCCCGTGCCCTTCGTGACCGGCGTGAAGGACGTGTACGTGGTCTCGGCGAGGTCGGAGGAGCTGGGCGACGGGCACAGCAGGCTCGTGCGTTCCACGGGCAGGTGGGCCGCCGCCCCGGCGGTGCCGTCGGTGGCCGCGGGGTCCGGTGAGGACAGCGCGGCGAAGCCGGTGACGGCGGCGAGCGCGGTGGCCGCCGCGATCAGGGACAGGGTGGTGCGGTTCACTGCTGGCTCCCGTCGGGACGCTCACTGCCCGTGCCGTGGGGGTCGTACGGCGTGTCGTAACCCTGCGCGTAGGTCTGGTCGTAGCCCTGTCCGTACGCCTGGTCGTACGGCGTCCGCCCGGGCGGGGTGCCGTAGGCGTACGGGTCGTACGGGCCTTCCTGGTAGGGGGCTTCCTGGTACGGGGTGCCGTAGGCGTCCGTCGCGTACTGCTGGTACTGCTCGCCGGTGTACGCGGTGCCGGGTCCGGCGTCCGCGGGGGCCGGCGCGTCCCACGCGCCGTGGTCGGGCTGGGACGGAACGACGGGCGCCGGGGGCTGCTCCGGCGGGGCGGGGAACTCCTCGTCGCCGCCCGCTTCCCCGGCGGTGGACTCGGCCTGGGCGCGCAGGCGGCGGGCGCGGCGGCCCTCGCCGGCGAGCGCCTCGGCGGGGACGACGGGCTCCTCGGGCAGGTCGTCGTCGACGTCGCGGCGGCGGCCGGGCAGGGCCATGACGACGAGGACGACGGCGAGCAGGCCCTGCGCCCACAGCCAGGCGGTGTGGGTGGCCGGATCGTCGTAGGTGACGTCCAGCCTGCCGCCGGAGGCGGGGAGCTCGAAGCCCTGGGCCCAGCCGTCGACGGTGGTGCGGGACAGCGGCTCGCCGTCCAGGGTGGCGGTCCAGCCCTCGGCGGCGGAATCGGCGAGGCGGAGGATCCGGCCCTCGCCGCCGCCCGGGATCTCGGTGTGGATCTCGACGGGGCCGGCGGCGACGGGCCGCGGTTCGCCCCCGGCGCCCCCGGCGGGGACGATGCTCGCGCGGGCGACCTGCTGGTCGACCCGCCACAGCGCGCCGCCCGCCTGCTGGCTGAGCCGGGTCAGGCCGGGGGTGGCGTCCAGGACGCGGGTGACCTCGCGGGGGGCGCCCTGGTGGACGAGGACGTAGCGCACGGCGAATCCGCCGAGCTGGTCGGCCTGGTCGGCGCCGGAGCCGGCGACGAGGTTGGCGACGACCTTGTCGAGCCGGGCGTTCTCGCCGTCCGTCGCGGCGATCTCGGCGTCGCCCATGCGGACGCCGGAGCCGCGGACCAGCATGTAGCCGACGCGGGCGGTGGAGTCGCTGTCGAGGACGAGGGTGCGGGCCTGGTCGCGGGTGCCGCTCTCCTCGGCGACGAACGCGGGCACCTGGACGGGGTCGCGCCGCTCCACGGGCCCGTCGGCGCCGCGGATCATCCAGCCCGCGGCGGCCAGCAGCGGGCCGACGGCGCAGGCGAGGGCGATCAGCGCGGCGACCGGCTGACGCCAGCCGAAGCTCTGCTCGGCGACGCGCGCGCGTGCCCCGTCGGCGCCGAGCACGGCGGCGGCCAGGACGGCGATGCCGTAGACGAGGGTCGCGGGGCCGGCCCAGGCGGAACCGTTGGACAGGACCGCGAAGACGAGGCCCACCAGGGCGGCCGCCCAGGCGGTGAGGATGGCCGTCCGGCGCTCGGCCCGGAGCAGGGCGGCGAGGGCGGCGAGCACGAGGCCGACGAGCACCGGGCCGCCGACCGTGCCGGGGCCGCCCGGGCTCGCGCCCAGCAGGTCGAGGGCGGAGGCGGCGGAGGGGCCGTACTCCTGGCCGGCCTCCCGGGAGAAGCCGGTGGGGAACAGGGAGAGCGACCAGGGGGCGAGGACGAGCAGCGGCACGCCCAGCTGGGCCAGGAACCGCAGCGCGTACGCCGGGAGGTCCGTCCTGCGCAGGGCCAGGACGCCGAGGCCGAGGACCAGGGCGACGGGCCACACGATCGGGGTGAACGCGGTGGTGACGGTGAGCAGCAGCGCGTACGCCCAGGTGGCGCGCCAGCTCCCACGGGTGCCCGCGGGGTTCGTGAGGCCGCTCGCGGCGATGCCCGCGCGGGCGACCAGGGGCAGCAGCACGGCGAGGACGGCGGTGCCGATGCGGCCGCCGGCCAGGGCGCCGGTGGCGGCGGGCAGGAAGGCGTAGGCGACGGCCGCCCACGCGCGCAGCAGCCGGGACTCCACCAGCGGGCGGGAGGCGAAGTACGCGGTGAGGCCGGCCAGCGGCACCGAGCAGACGAGCAGGATCGTGACGGCGAGGCCGGTCGAGCCGAGCAGCAGGGAGGCGAAGGCCGCCACGACGGCGAGGTAGGGCGGCGCGGACCCGGTGCCGCCGACGCCCACCGCGTGCCAGGCGTCGGTGTAACGCGCCCACAGCTCACCGGAGTCGGCGGGCGCGGGCAGCAGGGCGCCGCCGGCGAGCGCGCCGCCGCCGAGGAGCGCGCGGCAGGCCGCGAGGGAGACGAGCAGCAGCACCAGGAAGAGCACCGGGCCGGGCTTGCGGGCGACGCGCTTGAGCCGGGCGAACTGCTCGACCTCCAGGAAGTCGGCGTCGTCGCCGCCGGGCCCGGACTCGACGGCGCCGCCGTGCCGTCCGGCGCCGGAGGCGGCCTCGGGGTCGGAGCGGCCGACGAGGTTGCCCGCGACCTGTTCGACGGTGACGCGGACCGTCGCGCCGGGCGGCGGGAGCAGCGCCCGCAGTTCGCCCTTGTCGATCTGCGGGCTGCCGCGGTGGCGCCGTCCGGCGAGGATCCGTTCGGGCCGCAGCAGGGTGCCCATGAGGCCGCGGATCTCGTCGACGGCCTGTCCGGGGACCTTGCCGACGAGGTAGGCGAGGGTGCGCAGCAGGGTGCCGAGCACCAGGCGCAGCAGCACCCAGGGCAGGGCCGCGGTACGGGTGTTGACGAGGAGGGTGTAGACGGCGCCCGCCTTGTCCACCTTGTGCGGGGAGGCGGAGGTGCGGCCCACGCAGTCGACGGTGCGGCGCTCGCGGGAGGCCGCCTCGGCGTGCCGGACGACCGCGTCGGGGGCGACGAGGACCCGGTATCCGGCCGAGTGGGCGCGCCAGCACAGGTCGACGTCGTCGCGCATGAGGGGCAGGTGCCGGTCGAACCCGCCGAGCCGGTCGAAGACGTCGCGGCGGACGAGCATGCCGGCGGTGGACACCGACAGCACGGGCCGGACGTGGTCGTGCTGTCCCTGGTCCTGCTCGCGGCGGTCCAGACCGGTCCAGCGGCGCCCGGAGTTGGCGATGGAGACGCCGACCTCCAGCAGCTGCCGGCGGTCGTACCAGCCGCGGAGCTTGGGGCCGACGACGGCCACGTCGTCGCGGCCGAGCTCGTACTCGTTCTCCACGACGCGCAGGAGCCGGGCCAGCGCGTCGGGTTCGGGGGCGCAGTCGTCGTGCAGCAGCCACAGCCACTGCACCGGTTCCCCGTGCGGGAGTTCCGGCATGTCGTACGCGTCGTCGCGCCAGCTGCGGGTGACCGGGTCCCAGCCGCTCGGCCGCTTCAGGTAGGGCAGTTCCTCGGGGGTGAGGACGGGCGCGGTGCGGTTGCACTCCTCGACGGCCTGGCCGAAGCCGGTGCGCCGGGCGAGGTGCAGCACGTGGTCGTCGCCGAGGGCCTCGGCGACCAGCCGGGCGGAGTCGTCCGCGCTGCCGGTGTCGGCGCCCATGGCGAACTGGACGGGGCGCTCCTGGCCGAGCAGCCCGGCGAGCGCGTCGGGCAGCCAGCGGGCGCCGTCGTGGGAGACGAGGACCGCGGTCACCACGTGACGCGGGAACTCCGGCGGGCGGGCCGGGTCAAACACTGCGGTGGCGGCGCGGTCTTGCCGGGCCGCCGGGTGGCTGTGCACGGACATCGAGGTACGGGCCCCGGTTCGGTGGACTGTTGGGGACGCCCGTGCCCGATGGGGGCAGCGGGGCGTCGCGGACGAGCGACCACACTATCGGCAGTTCGAACGGGGCGGCGCGGAGCGCCTCGACGGGGGGCGGCGGACGGGCGGCGGCCGGACAGGGCGGCCCGCCGCCGGTGGACGACCCACCTGCGACGGGCCACGGGTGACGTACGGGCGGGGCGCCGTCCGTCAGACGGCGGCCTTCTTCAGCCGGCGGCGCTCACGCTCGGACAGACCGCCCCAGATGCCGAAGCGCTCGTCGTTGGCGAGGGCGTACTCGAGACACTCGGAGCGGACCTCGCAGGCGAGGCAGACCTTCTTGGCCTCCCGGGTGGAGCCGCCCTTCTCGGGGAAGAAGGACTCGGGGTCGGTCTGGGCGCACAGCGCGCGCTCCTGCCAGCCGAGTTCCTCGTCCGCGTCGTCGACCAGCAGTTGCTGCACCAGCTCGGTCATGTGCGCCCCTCGTCTGTCTTTCGCGTCCCCGTGATGTAGCCGTTACCGATTCCGGCTGAACGACACGAGTGAAATTACAAGTGTGCTGCTCCGGGCGAGTCAAGCCGAGATCTGCTATTGAGCCCCTTATTCACTCTGCGGAACCAAGGCCGAGCGGAAAGTGTTCAAATCACCCTAAACCTTGACACGCCTACGGAGCCCGCGAGGACCTCCGGCCCCCCGCAGAGCCCCTACGGAGAGGACGCCCGGAGAATTGATCCCGTTCCGACACCCGCGTCCGGGCGAACCGGATCACAGTCGGATCACGGGATCGCAACGGTGCTCGGTGCCCCCGGCCGTGCGCACCTTGTGTCCCGGGAACCGCCTGAGCAAACCTTTCACCTGGGAGATGAACCGGATGAGGTGAACCATGTCCCACATACCGGGCGTCGAGTTGACAGTGCAGGTGTGAACCGGTGTCCTAGTGGGCATGCTCGCGAACCCGGCACTCACCTCGACCCGCCCCGCCGGGTCCCTCGGTGCCGCCCGCGCTCGCTGTAGCTGTTGCTGTTCCGGCTGTTGAGCCCAAGCGCTCCGGCCGCCGCCGACTCACCCACGACTCGGCCGCCGCTCCCCCCGCTCCACCAGGGCACCCCTCGCCGCCGCCCGTGACCCGGGCGCACGCGACGCGACACCCGCACCCCCCACCGCTTCTCCTGATTCTCCGCCAAGGAACCCCCGTACCCATGAACAGCGACAGCGACCTCCAGATCGCCGGCGACATCCTCGAAGTCCCCCACCTGCTCCAGGCGCCCCGCGAGCACCCGGCCACCGTCGCCGAGTTCGCCGGCCTGGCCCGCTCCCTCGCCGCCGACCGCTCCCAGTGGGAGCACCTCGTGCGGTACGACGCGACCAGCCGCTGGTACCACCGGCTGCGCACGGGACCCGGCTACGAGGTGTGGCTCCTGTCCTGGGTCCCCGGCCAGGGCAGCGGACCGCACGACCACGGCCGTTCCTCCGGCGTGCTGACCGTGCTGGACGGCACCCTGACCGAGCGCACCGGGCGCGGCACGCGCACCCTGGCCGCGGGCGCCCAGCGGGTGTTCGCGCCGGGCTACGTCCACGAGGTCGTCAACGACACGCTCGACCCGGCCGTCAGCCTGCACATCTACTACCCGGGCCTGACCGAGATGCCCATGCACGCCTCCCCGCACTGCGAGGCGCGGACGGCACCCCGGTCCGTGACTGCCTGACACGTCACCGCCGCCGCCTGCGAGACTGCTCCCATGCGCATTGTGGTTCTGGCAGGCGGCATCGGCGGTGCCCGTTTCCTGCGCGGTCTGAAGCGGGCCGTGCCGGACGCGGACATCACGGTCATCGGCAACACCGGGGACGACATCCACCTCTTCGGGCTGAAGGTCTGCCCGGACCTCGACACGGTGATGTACACGCTCGGCGGCGGCATCGACGAGGAGCGGGGCTGGGGGCGGGCCGAGGAGACCTTCCACCTCAAGGAGGAGCTCGCGGCGTACGGCGTCGGCCCGGAGTGGTTCGGGCTCGGCGACCGGGACTTCGCCACGCACATCGTGCGGACGCAGATGCTCGGCGCCGGATACCCGCTGAGCGCCGTGACCGAGGCGCTGTGCGACCGCTGGAAGCCGGGCGTGCGGCTGATCCCGATGACCGACGACCGTGTGGAGACGCACGTCGCCGTCGAGCTGGACGGCGAGCGCAAGGCGATCCACTTCCAGGAGTACTGGGTGCGGCTGCGGGCCTCGGTGCCGGCCGAGGCGGTCGTGCCGGTCGGCGCGGAGCAGGCGAAGCCCGCCCCGGGCGTCCTGGAGGCGATCGCCGGGGCCGACGTGATCCTCTTCCCGCCGTCCAACCCCGTCGTGTCCGTCGGCACGATCCTCGCCGTGCCCGGCGTGCGGGAGGCGATCGCCGACGCGGGCGTGCCGGTGATCGGGCTGTCGCCGATCGTCGGGGACGCACCCGTGCGCGGCATGGCCGACAAGGTGCTCGCGGCGGTCGGCGTGGAGGCCACGGCCCCGGCGGTGGCCGAGCACTACGGCTCCGGTCTGCTGGACGGCTGGCTGGTCGACACGGTCGACGCGGGGTGCGTGGAGCGCGTCGAGGCGGCCGGGATCCGCTGCCGGGCCGTGCCGCTGATGATGACCGACGTCGACGCGGCCGCGCGGATGGCGCGGGAGGCGCTGGCGCTGGCGGAGGAGGTGCGGGCGGTTTGAGCGGCGCGCACACGGCGTCCGACGGCTACCGGGTCCGGGCCGTGGCGGGCCTGCCCGAGATCCGCCGCGGCGACGACCTGGCCAAGCTGATCGCCGCCGCCGAGCCCGGGCTGGCCGACGGCGACATCCTGCTGGTCACCTCGAAGATCGTATCCAAGGCCGAGGGCCGGGTCGTGGAGGCGTCCGACCGGGAGGCCGCGATCGACGCGGAGACGGTGCGCGTGGTGGCCCGGCGCGGTTCCCTGCGCATCGTCGAGAACCGGCAGGGCCTGGTCATGGCCGCGGCCGGGGTCGACGCCTCCAACACCCCCTCCGGCACGGTCCTGCTGCTGCCCGAGGACCCGGACGCGTCCGCGCGGGCGATCCGCGCGGGTCTGCGCGACGCCCTCGGCGTCACGGTCGGCGTGATCGTCACCGACACCTCCGGCCGCCCCTGGCGCGCGGGGCTGACGGACGTCGCGATCGGCGCGGCGGGCGTCCGCGTACTGGACGACCTGCGCGGCGGCACGGACGCGTACGGCAACCCGCTCAGCGCCACGGTCGTCGCCACGGCCGACGAGCTCGCCGCGGCGGGCGACCTCGTCAAGGGCAAGGCGGCCGGCCTGCCCGTCGCCGTCGTCCGCGGACTGCCGCACATGGTGGCGCCGGACGACGGCGAGGGCGCGCGGGCGCTGGTCCGCGGCGCGCGCGACGACATGTTCCGCCTCGGCACGTCCGAAGCCGTACGCCAGGCGGTGACCCAGCGCCGTACGGTGCGGTCCTTCACGGACGAGCCGGTCGACCCCCGGGCGGTCCGCCGCGCGGTCGCCGCGGCCGTGACGGCCCCGGCCCCGCACCACACCACCCCCTGGCGGTTCGTCCTGCTGGAGTCCGCCGGGGCCCGCACCCGCCTCCTGGACGCCATGCGCGACGCCTGGATCGCGGACCTGCGCCGCGACGGCCGGACGGAGGAGTCCATCGCCAGGCGCGTCCGCCGCGGCGACGTCCTGCGCAACGCGCCCTACCTGGTCGTGCCCTGTCTGGTCACGGACGGCTCGCACACCTACGGGGACGCGCGGCGGGACGGGGCCGAGCGGGAGATGTTCGTGGTCGCCGCGGGCGCCGGCGTGCAGAACTTCCTGGTCGCGCTGGCCGGGGAGCGGCTGGGCTCGGCATGGGTGTCGTCGACGATGTTCTGCCGGGACGTGGTCCGCGAGGTCCTGGACCTGCCCGCGGACTGGGACCCGATGGGCGCGGTGGCGGTCGGCCACCCGGCCGGGGACCCCCGCCCGCGGCCGGAGCGGGACGCGGGCACCTTCATCGAAGTGCGGTGAGCCGGGGCCGCGGGCGCCTACCCTCGTAGGAGCCCACCGGCACCCTCCGCCCCTCCTCCGTTCCCCTGGAATCTCTCGTGGCAGGACGTTTCGCTCCCCGGCCCACGCGCCCCCGCGGCCCCGCGGGCGCGGGAGGGCTGCCCGCCCCCGTGCGCGGCGGGCGCGTCGCCGTGCCCGTGGGGACGCCCCGGCGGGCCCCGGCACCCGAACGGGTGCGGACCTGGGTGCCGGACGGGCCGCTGGACCTCGGCCTGGTGCTCGGGCCGCTCAGACGCGGGCCCGGGGACCCGACGTTCCGCGCCCTGCCGGACGGTTCCGTGTGGCGGGCCAGCCTGACGCCGGCCGGTCCCGGGACCCTGCGGGTGACGCAGCGGGCCGGTGAGGTGCGGGGGCAGGCGTGGGGCCCGGGCGCCGACTGGCTCCTGGAGCACCTGCCGCAGCTGCTCGGGGCGGCCGACGACCCTTCCGCCTTCGTGCCCCGGCACAGACTGCTGGCGCTCACCCGGCACCGGCGTCCGGGACTGCGGCTGACGCGGACCGGGCTGGTGCTGGAGTCGCTGATCCCGTCGATCCTGGAGCAGAAGGTCACGACCGGTGAGGCGTACCGGGCGTGGCGGCTGCTGGTGCGGAAGTACGGGGAGCCGGCGCCCGGGCCCGCGCCCGAGCGGATGTCGGTGATGCCGGCGCCCCGGACCTGGGCGCTGATCCCCTCCTGGGAGTGGCACCGGGCCGGGGTCGACGACAAGCGGGCGTCGACGGTCCTGCGGGCCGTGCGGGTCGCCGCGCGGCTGGAGGAGGCGGTGGGGATGCCTCCGGAGGCGGCGCGGGCGCGGTGGGAGCTGGTGCCGGGAATCGGGCCGTGGACGTCGGCGGAGACGGTGCAGCGCACTCACGGGGCGCCGGACGCGGTCACCGTGGGGGACCTTCATCTCCCGGGGATCGTGGGCTGGGCGCTCGCCGGTGACCGGCATGCGGACGACTCCGTGATGCTGGAGCTGCTGGAGCCGTACGCGGGGCAGCGGCACCGTGCCGCGCGGCTGATCCTGCTGAGCGGGAGGGTGCCGGAGCGGCGGGCGCCGCGGATGCCGTACGGGGACATCGGACGGTTGTGAGCCGGGGGTGCGCGGCCGCGGCCGCGCGCCCGCCCCCTACTGGTCCGAGGAGAACCGCACCGCCCCCTCCGGGATCCTCGCGTCGCACCACACCCGGACGCCCTCCCGGAGCTCGTTGTGCGCGCCGACGACCGCGCCGTCGCCTATCACCGTCCCGGTGAGGACCGACCGCTCGCCCACCCGTGCCCGTGTCCCGATCAGCGAGTCGGTGACGACCGCGCCGGGCTCGATGACCGCGCCCGGCAGGATCGTGCTGCCGAAGACGCGCGCGCCCTCCGCCACGAACGCGCCCTCGCCCACCACCGTCCCGCCGGCGAGCTTCGCGTCGGGTGCCACGGTCGCCGTCGGCAGTATCAGCCGGTCACCGCAGCGGCCGGGCACCGCCGGGGACGGGGCGCGCCCGAGCACCAGGTCCGCCGAACCCCGCACGAACGCCGCGGGCGTGCCCAGGTCCAGCCAGTACGTGGAGTCCACCATGCCCTGGAGATGGGCTCCGGCCGAGAGCAGCTCCGGGAACGTCTCCCGCTCCACCGACACCGGCCGGCCCGCCGGGATCGTGTCGATCACCGAGCGGCGGAAGACGTACGCCCCCGCGTTGATCTGGTCGGTGACGATCTCCTCCGGGGTCTGCGGCTTCTCCAGGAACGCCAGCACCCGCCCCGTGCCGTCCGTCGGGACCAGCCCGTACGCCCGCGGGTCCGTCACCCTCGTCAGGTGCAGCGAGACGTCCGCCCCCGTCGCTTCGTGCGTGCGCACCAGCGCCCGGATGTCCAGCCCCGTCAGGATGTCGCCGTTGAAGACCAGCACCGGCTCGTCCGGTCCCGAGTGCAGCCGGGACGCGGCGTTGCGGATCGCGCCGCCCGTGCCGAGCGGCTCCTCCTCCGTCACGTACTCGAGGTGCAGCCCCAGCGACGACCCGTCGCCGAAGTGCGGTTCGAAGACCTCGGCCAGGTAGGACGTGGCCAGGACGATGTGCTCGACGCCCGCCGCTCTCGCTCTCGCCAGCTGGTGCGTGAGGAAGGGCACCCCGGCCGCCGGGACCATGGGCTTGGGCGTGTGCACCGTGAGCGGACGCAGTCGCGTGCCCTTGCCGCCGACCAGGAGGATCGCTTCTGTCACCTGTCGTCTCTGCTTCCTGCCGGGACCGGCCGAACTGTCTTTCGGCCGGCCAGTGTATGCAGACCGCTCCACAGCGCTCGCGACGGCGGTGCCTCCGGCGGGAAGGGACGCCCGGGCCGGCTCAGCGGCCCTGGTAGCGAGCCGCCTTGGAGCGTGCGGAGCCGAGCTTGCCGTAGAGCTTCCCCCCTGGGCACGAGGTGTTGAACCCGTCCCGGTGACCGGAGATCACGTCCAGTCGCACCTTCTTGCCTTTTCGGTAGAGGTTGCCACCGCCGGACTTCAGGTATGTCTTCGCGCGCGGATTCACGCCGTGCAGTCCGAGCTTCCACGCGGCGAGCCGGGCGATGCCCTTCACGGCGGAGGAGGACGGCTTCTTGGAGCCGTGGGAGCCGATGACCGCGACGCCCGTGGTGTTGCCGTTGAACCCGAGGGTGTGGGCGCCCAGGACGGACTTCGCCACTCCCCCGGCCCGGCCCTCGTAGATCCTCCCGCACTTGTCGACGAGGAAGTTGTAGCCGATGTCCCGCCACCCCATGCTCTCGACGTGGTAGCGGTAGATACCGCGGATGACCGAAGGCGCCTGCGCGCAGGTGTAGTTGTTGCCGGTGGCGGTGTGGTGCACGAAGGCCGCCTTGACCTTCCCGGTGTACACGAACCCCTTCTCCCGCAGGTTCTCGTCCGCGCCCCAGCCGCGCCGCGTGACGATGGCGGGCCGCGGTCCGACGTACGGCCCGGCCGCTGCGGACCCGCGCGCGGCGAGGAGCTCCTGCCGGGTCTGCTCCCGGGTCAGCGCCGGGATCCCGAGGGCGCCGAGCGGTGCGAGGCCGGAGTTGGCGGCGGAGGCGGCGGTCGCCTCGGCGCTCATGGCGCCGGTGCGGGGCCCGTCCGCGGCGCCGCCCGGGGGCGGAGCGGCCGCCGTGCCGGGGTCGACGAGCTCGAGCCGCATCCCGGACGGCAGGGGAACGCCGTCGGCGCTCCCGGTGCGCGTACCGGTGGGCCCGTCCTCCGTCCCGGACCCCGAGGGCCCGTCCCCGGCCCCGGACGCCCCGGCCTCCTGCGGGGAGTCCGTCCGGACCCGGACCTCCACGGCGTCCGACGGCCCGACCCACAGCGGTGCCGTGGCGCCGCGGACCCGGCCCGAGGTGTCCTCCGCGGTGCCCGGGTCGGCCGCGTGGTCGGCGTTGTGCGTCTCGACGTCCCGCCAGCCGGACCAGGCGCCGGTGCCGGCCGACCGGGTGCGGACCTGGACGCGGCCGTGGAGTTCGGCGGCGGGGTCGTCCCAGACGACGCCGAGGAGGGAGAAGTCCCGCACGGCCCGGGGGGTGAGTCCGAGCACGGCGCCGGAGGCGCGCTCACGGTTGAGGGGCTGGAGGGGCAGCGACCGGGTGCTGCCGGGGGCGGGGGGCTCGGCCGTCACCGCTGCGCGCGTGGCCGCTTCTGCCGTCGGCGCCGGTCTCGCGGCCGTCGCGGCGGCGGGCGGGGCGAGGGGAGGGCGAGAGCGGCGGCGCAGGTGACACCGATCGAGGGAGCAAGAATTCCACGCATGCCCCTGATCTTGGACATAGTCAGACAAATCTGTCCATCGCTGAGTTGACGGACCGTCGGGGACGCGTTCCCCCGAACCGGTGCTCCGGGTGCCCGGTGCGCGGCGGCGGGGCCGCGTACGCTTGCGCGGGTGAACGCCACCGACCGCACCCCCGCCGACCTGCTGAGTTCCGCGCTCGCCGCGGACCCGGGACGCCCCCTGGTGACCTTCTACGACGACGCCACGGGCGAACGCGTCGAATTGTCCGTGGCCACCTTCGCCAATTGGGTGGCCAAGACCGCGAACCTGCTCCAGGACGAACTGTCCGTCGAACCGGGCGACCGGGTGGCGCTGCTGCTGCCCGCGCACTGGCAGACGGCGGTGTGGCTGCTGGCGTGCGCGTCGGTGGGCGCGGTCGCGGACGTGGCCGGGGACGCGGCGGCGGCCGACGTCGCGGTGAGCGGCCCGGACGCGCTCGAGGCGGCACGGGCGTGCCCGGGCGCGCGGATCGCCCTGGCGCTCAGGCCGCTCGGCGGGCGCTTCCCGCAGCCGCCGGAGGGCTTCGCCGACTACGCCGTCGAGGTGCCGGGGCAGAGCGACCGGTTCGTGCCGTACGCGCCGGTCGACCCCGAGGAGCCCGCGCTGATCGTGGCGGGGCGGGAGTTCACCGGGGCGGAGGTGGTCGAGCGGGCCCGGGCCGAGGCGACCGGGCTCGGCCTGACCGGGCCGGGGTCGCGCCTGCTGTCGGGGCTGCCGTACGACACCTGGGAGGGCCTCAACGCGGGCCTGTACGGACCGCTGGCGACCGGCGGCTCCGTGGTGCTGTGCCGGCACCTGGACCGCCTCGGGGACGACGCCCTGGACAAGCGGGTGGAGAGCGAACGGGTCACCACCATCGCCCGGTAGCGGCACGCCACCGCCCACCGGCCGCCGCTCGCCGGCGGCCGGCCCCCGCCGCGCCCCGTCCGGACCGCACGTCTCCGCCACCACCCGCCCGCCCCGCCCCGTCCCCCGTTCGGTGCAGCACCACCCGCCCTCCGCCGTCCCCCCGGGGCATCGTCGTGACAGCGGCACGGGCCGTGTGCCGCGCGGGCCGCACGCCGCGCGCACCGCACGCCGTACGCCGCGCGTCGTACGCCGTCACGGTCCCGTGCGCAGTGAGGGGTGGACCCGGTCATGAGCGACACCGCAGGCGCGTCCTCCGAGCCGCCGGAGGGCCGGCGCGCCCTCGGCCCGGGGACGGGCGCCTCGGCGAGCGGACGGGGACGGGCCCGGCGCCGGCGGCGGCGCTGGGTGCGCGGTACCGGGCTCACGGCCGCCGCCGTGCTCGTCGCGGCCGCCGGGGCCGGGTGGGCGGTGTACCTGAAGCTGGACGGGAACATCACCCCGGACGAGGAGGCCGCGGCCGAACTCGCGCGGTTCGAGGAGGAGCGGCCCACCCCGCTGGTGAAGGACGCCCGGAACATCCTGCTGATCGGCTCGGACTCGCGGTCCGGGGAGGAGAACCGCCGCTACGGACGGGACGTGGGGACCGAGCGGTCCGACACCGCGATCCTGCTGCACCTGTCGGCGGGCCGGCGCAGCGCCACCGCGGTGTCCCTGCCCCGGGACCTGATGGTGGACGTGCCCGGCTGTCTGCGCCGGGACGGCACCCGCACCGAGCCGGTGCTCGCGGCGTTCAACACCGCCTTCGAGATCGGCGGTTCGGCCTGCACCATCCGCACCGTCGAGAAGTTCACGGACATTCGCGTCGACCACCACGTCGTCGTCGACTTCCACGGCTTCAAGAAGATGGTCGACGCGGTCGACGGCGTCGAGGTGTGCCTGCGCGAGCCCATCGACGACAAGGCGGCCGAACTCAGACTGCCCGCGGGCCGGGTGACCCTGAACGGGGAGCAGGCCCTCGGTTATGTGCGGGTCCGCAAATCCCTCGGCGACGGCAGCGACACCGAGCGGATGGAACGCCAGCAGCGCTTCCTGGGGGCGCTCGTCAACAAGGTGCGCAGCAATGACGTTCTGCTGAATCCGGCGAAGCTGTATCCCGTTCTGGACGCGGCCACTTCGTCACTCACGACCGATCCGGCACTGGCGAGCTTGCGTGGTTTGTACGAACTCGTCCGCGGACTGCGGAACATTCCCACGGAACGTGTGCAATTCCTGACCGTTCCGCGGGAGGCGTACGTCCACGACGTCAATCGCGACCAGCTCGCGGAACCCGCGGCGGGGGACCTGTTCGACCGGCTGCGCAGGGACGCGCCGGTGACGGTCGCACGCGGTGACGAGCGCGGTTCCGCCGCGGAGAGCGGGGGCGCCACGCCGCGTGCGAGGGCGGACGAGGAAGGCACGGACAGTGACGGAGGGGCCACGGAAAAGGAAACCGCGGAACCGTCCCGCACCCCTTCTCCCGCGCCGACGTTCTCCGGCAACACGGCCGCCGAGGACACCTGCGCGTAAGGCCGGTAACCCGGGCAACTCCAGGACGAAGAACTCCGATCCAGGGAAATGGGCGAATTGCCCAGTTGTAGGAGCGTGGAATATCTCACCGGCGTCGCCCGAAGGTGATGCGTGCCGTTAGTGTGAGCCGATCCGGTGCGTCCGTTCCTCCAGGCCCGTCCTGAGGTCGCGCACTGTATGACCGAGACCCGAGCGCCTTGGGAGGGGAAAAGGCGCCGCGTGGCCCCGACGGAGGATTCAAGCGACCGTGGACGCGCAAAGCCGTGGGCGGGCGGAGAACATCGACCCCGCAGACCAGTGGGTGCTCAACCCGGACACCGGTGAATACGAACTGCGACTGGCTCCTTCCGCACCGCAGTCACCGGTCCCGGGTCCGCGCAGAGCCCGCTCCTCCGGCGCGGGGAGGGCGCGCGGCCGTACGGCGGCCCCCGAGCGCGAGGCGCCCGGCCGCGAGGTGCCGCCGCGCAGGCGCCGGGGCACGCCGGAGGAACCGCCGCCGGGCAGGCGCCGGGGCACGCCCGAGGAGCCGCCGGGCAGGCGCGGGCGCCGCCCGGCGAAGAAGCCGAAGGCGAAGAAGGTCCTGCTGTGGACCGGCGGCACCATGGCGTTCGTGGTGCTGGCCACCGGCGCGGCCGGCTACCTGTACCTGGAGCACCTGAACGACAACATCACGTCCGTCTCCGACGACGGCGCGAGCACCGGTGGCTTCAGCAAGGACAAGGCCATCAACATCCTGGTCATCGGCACCGACAAGCGCACCGGCTCGGGCAACGAGTCCTACGGCGACAAGAACAGCGCCGGGCACGCCGACACCACGATCCTGCTGCACGTCTCCAAGGACCGCACGAACGCGACCGCGCTCAGCATCCCGCGCGACCTGATAGTCGACGTCCCCGACTGCCCGACGCAGCAGGAGGACGGCACGGACAAGGTCATCCCGGGCTCCCTCGGCGTCCGCTTCAACGAGAGCCTCGGCCAGAGCGGCCGCACGCCCAGCTGCACCATGCGGACCGTGACCGAGCTGACCGGGATCAAGCCGGACAACTTCATCGTGGCCGACTTCAACGCGGTCAAGACGCTGACCTCGGCGGTCGGCGGCGTCGAGGTCTGCCTGGCCAAGGACATCGACGACGACAAGTCGCACCTGAAGCTGCCCGCGGGCACGCACACCATCGAGGGCGAACAGGCCCTGGCGTTCGTGCGCACCCGGTACTCGGTCGGCTCGGGCGGAGACCTGAGCCGGATCGGGCTGCAGCAGCAGTTCCTGAGCGCGCTGATGCGCAAGCTGAAGTCGAACGACACCCTCACCAGCCCGTCGAAGATGATCAAGCTGGCCGAGGCGGGCACCAAGGCACTCACCGTCGACTCCCAGCTGGACAGCATCAACAAGCTCAAGGACCTCGGTCTGGAGCTGGGCAAGCTCAACGTCAAGAACCTCACCTTCACCACGGTGCCGGTGGTGGACAACCCGACGGAGGCGGTGAAGGCGACCGTCGTGCTCGACGAGTCCCAGGCCGCGGAGGTCTTCGGCCTGATCAAGAACGACGTGTCGTTCACCGAGGTCAAGCAGCAGAAGAAGAAGGAGAAGGCCGCCGTCGCCGCCCGGCTGAAGGGCGAGAAGGCACCGGCCTCCGAGGTCCGCGTCCGCATCCTCAACGGCGGCGCGGAGGGGGGCAGCGCCCAGGAGATGCTCAACTGGCTCCAGGTCGAGCAGGGCGTCACCAAGTCCGAGAACGCCGGCAACGCGCCGGAGAACCTGAAGAGGACGACGCTGGAGTACGCCCCCGACCAGGCCGCCCAGGCACGGCGCCTCGCCGACCTCCTCGGCCTGTCCGGGTCGGCGATGAAGCCCGGCGAGAGCGTCACCAACTCCCAGGGACTGCCCGCGATGACCCTGACCCTGGGCGAGGACTTCGAGGGCGCGGGCACTCCGCTCACGCCTCCGGACAAGGCGCCGGACGACATCAAGAAGTCCACGGCGGACAAGGTCGAGTGCGCCGAGTGACCTGACGGGCCTGTTCCGCGTCCTACGGGGCGCGGGGCAGGCCCGTTCCACGGCGCGAGGGGTGGGGGAGACACAGCGATGGCGCAGAGCGGTGTGCACGGGGAGGGGACCCGGCCGGGAACCGGCCGGCGCCGGCCGGAGCCGGGCGGGCACGGCGGTCCCGGCGGACGGCCGTCCCCGGACGGCGGTGACGGCCCCGGAAGAGACCGCGGCGCCGCGGGCCGACGACCCGGCGGGGAGGGCGGGCCGCGGCGGGGACGGCGCGCACTGCGCTGGTCGGCGACCACCCTGGCGGTGCTGATACTCGGGACGGCCGGCGCCGGATACCTCTACTACCAGCACCTCAACGGCAACATCGAGAAGGGCGAGCGCAGCAGCGGCGACTCCGGGGCCCGCAGGACCGAGCCGAACGCGGCCGGCCAGACGCCGCTGAACATCCTGCTGATCGGCTCCGACAGCCGCGCCTCCGACGAGAACGTCGAACTGGGCGGCAGCCGGGACACCCGCAGCGACCCGCCGCGGGGCGACGTGCAGATGCTGATCCACCTCGCCGCCGACCGCAAGAGCGCGGCCGTGGTGAGCGTCCCGCGCGACACCCGGGTCGACATCCCCAGGTGCACCGACCCGAAGACCGGGGACGTCCACCCGGCGACCAACGACATCATCAACATCTCGCTGGCCCGCGGTGGGCCCGGTTGCACGCTGGCCACCTGGGAGAACCTCTCCGGCGGCATGTACATCGACCACTGGATGACGATCGACTTCGCCGGCGTGGTGACCATGGCCGACGCCATCGGCGGCGTCGAGGTCTGCGTCGAGCAGAACGTGTGGGACCGCCCGCTGCCCGGGGTGCCCGGCGGCTCGGGGCTGAAGATGAAGGCCGGTTCCAGGAAGGTCGAGGGCGAGCAGGCACTGCAGTGGCTGCGCACCCGGCACGCCTGGGGCAGCGACGTCCTGCGGACCCGGGCGCAGCGCATGTACATGAACTCGATGATCCGCACCCTGCGGGACCAGAACGTCTTCACCGACACCGGCCGGCTGATGGGCCTGGCCGAGGCGGCGACCGAGTCGCTGAAGGTCTCCGAGGAGATCGGCTCGGTGAAGAAGCTGTACGACCTGGGGATGCAGCTGAAGACGGTGCCGCCGGAACGCATCACCATGACGACGCTGCCCACGGCCGCGGACCCGCAGAACCGCAACCACCTGGTCCCGGCCGGTGCCGACGCCGAGCAGGTGTGGGCCATGCTCCGCGACGACGTCCCCTTCGACGACAAGGGCGGCGCGGACAGGGACGGCAGGGGCGGCGCGAAGAGGACGGCGGACGGGGACGGGGCGGCCTCGCAGGACCCGGCCGCGCCGGACGGGCGGATCGGCGTCCTGGTGCAGAACGCCACCCGGTCCGCGACCCTCGGTCCGGTCGGCGGCCGGGCGGGGGTGATCGCGCAGTCGCTGGTGCGGAAGGGCTTCACGCGGGCCGCGCCGGACACCTCGGGCGCGCTCGCCGAGGAGCGGACCGTGGTGCGCTACCCGGGCGCGGAGTTGCAGGGGGACGCCCAGCGGGTCGCCAAGTCGCTGGGGATACCCCTGAGTTCGGTGAAGCAGTCGACCGGTGTCTCCGGTGTCACGGTGGTGGTGGGCGCGGACTGGCGTGAGGGCGCCGCCTATCCGAAACCGTCGTCGCCGAAGGCCGGGGACCTGCCCGAGGACGCCGACGCCCTCAACGGCGCGGAGACCGGCAGGTGCATGGACGTCTACGAGCCCTACCGCTGGTAGCGACGGGACGGCGCTTCCCCGGCGCCGGGCCGAAGGGCGCGGATGACCCGGCTCCGGACCGGACGGCACGGACGGACCGGCTCGGCTCGGCTCGGCTCGGGGACGAATGACACGGATGGCCCGACTCCATGCCGAATGGCATGGGTTGTCCGGCTCCGGGGCGGGAATTCATCACTGGCATCACTCCGTCACCAACGGGACGGATAATGTGAGAGCTGAAGTGCCCCGGCCGCGAGGACCTCCCCCGGCGTCGCGCACGGTGGTGTCCCGTACCCTCGGGCACCCTCCGGAGGGGGCAGTGCCACATGGCCCCGACGGAGGATTCGAGCGACCGTGGACGCGCAAGGCCGTGGGCGACCGGAGGGCATGGACCCCGCAGACCAGTGGGTGCTCAACCCGGAGACCGGCGAGTACGAACTGCGCACCGGCCCTTCCGCGTCCCGCCCGCCCGTGCCCGGCCCCCGTCGGCCCTCCCCGCGCGGCCCGGACGGCACCGACGGCGGCCGTACCCGGATACCCGGCCGTGCGGTGCCGCCGCAGCGCGGGCGCCGGGGCGCCCCCGACGACGGCCCGCCCGGACGGCGCGGGCGGCGGCCGGCGAAGAAGCCGAGGGCGAAGAAGGCCCTGCTGTGGACCGGCGGCACCATGGCGCTCGTGCTGCTCGCCACCGGCACGGCCGGCTACCTCTACCTGAAGCACCTCGAGGGCAACGTCACCACGACCGACGTCGGCGGTGCGGGCAGGAGCGACTTCAGCAAGGACGAGGCCTTCAACATCCTGGTCATCGGCACCGACAAGCGCACCGGCAAGGGCAACGAGGGCTACGGCGACAAGGGCAGCGCCGGGCACGCCGACACCACGATCCTGCTGCACGTCGCCAAGGACCGCACGAACGCGACCGCGCTCAGCATCCCGCGCGACCTGATAGTCGACGTCCCCGACTGCCCGACGAAGCTGGAGGACGGCACGGAGAAGGTGGTGCCGGGCCTGCGGGGCGTCCGCTTCAACCGGAGCCTCGGGGAGGACGGCCGGGACCCGGGCTGCACCATGCTCACGGTGGAGCAGGCCACCGGCATCCCGGTCGACCACTTCATGATGGCCGACTTCAACGCGGTCAAGACCCTCACCACCGCCGTGGACGGCGTCCCGGTGTGCCTCGAACACCCCGTGGACGACGAGGAGTCGAAGCTTCGGCTGCCCGCCGGCGAGTCGAAGGTCGAGGGCGAGCAGGCCCTGGCCTTCGTCCGCACCCGGCACAGCTTCGGCAACCAGGGCGACCTCGACCGGATCAAGGTGCAGCAGCACTTCCTGGCCTCGCTGATGCGCAAGATGTCCTCCGGCGACACCCTCACCAGCCCCGCCAAACTGGTGAAACTGGCCGAGGCCGCCACGAAGGCGCTGACCGTGGACACCGGGATCGGCAAGGTGAGCACGCTCAAGGACGTCGCCCTGGAGCTGAGGAAGGTGCCGACGAAGAACATCTCCTTCACCACCGTGCCGGTGAAGGACAACCCGGCGGAGACGGTGAAGGCGACCGTCGTGCTCGACGAGTCCAAGGCCCCGCAGCTCTTCGACACCATCAGGAACGACGTGTCGCTGACCGAGGTCGAGAAGCGGAAGAAGAAGACCGTCGCCGCCCGGCTGAAGGGCGAGAGGGCACCGGCCTCCGAGGTCCGCGTCCGCATCCTCAACGGCGGCGCGCAGGGGGGCAGCGCCCAGGAGATGCTCAACTGGCTCCAGGTCGAGCAGGGCGTCACCAAGTCCGAGAACGCCGGCAACGCGCCGGAGAACCTGAAGAGGACGACGCTGGAGTACGCCCCCGACCAGGCCGCCCAGGCACGGCGCCTCGCCGACCTCCTCGGCCTGTCCGGGTCGGCGATGAAGCCCGGCGAGAGCGTCACCAACTCCCAGGGACTGCCCGCGATGACCCTGACCCTGGGCGAGGACTTCAAGGGCGCCGGGGTGAAGCTCGACGGTTCGGGGGCGTCGGCGCCGGACGTGGAGAAGTCCACGGCGGACAAGGTCGAGTGCGCGAGCTGACGCTCGGATGAGCCGGCCGGCACGGTCGGCGCGGTCGAACGAAAATCGTTGAATCCGGTTGGATTTCCAGGGCAACTGACGGGCTCGTCGTGCGTCTAACAGGACGCGGGACGGGCCCGTTGCAGGAACGCGAGGAGTGGCCCGGGGTGGGAAGGACGTGGCAGTGACACAGAGCGCCGTGCGGGCGACACTCCGCGACGACCGGCGGGATCCGGACCCGGACGAGGACCCGGGCGAGAGCCCGTCCGACGGCGACGGCGGCGACGCGCCCGCCCCCGGCGCGGACGGCGGTCCCCGCCCGCGCCGCGGACGCCGGCTGCTCAAGTGGTCCGCGGCGGTGCTCGCGCTGCTCATAGCCGGCTCCGCCACGGCCGGTTACCTCTACTACCGGAACCTGAACGGCAACATCGAGAAGGACCCGCTGAACCTGGGCGACAGCAAGGTCGCCGAGCCGACGCCGAACGCCGCCGGGCAGACCCCGCTGAACATCCTCCTCATCGGCTCCGACGCGCGGGACACCGAGGAGAACCAGCAGCTCGGCGGCGCGCGCGAGACGTTCGGCTCGACCCCGCTGGCCGACGTGCAGATGCTGGTGCACCTCTCCGCCGACCGGACCAACATGTCCGTGATCAGCATGCCCCGCGACACCCTGGTCGAGATCCCCAAGTGCACCGACCCCGACGACGGGACGGTGTACCCGGCGAGCAACGGGCGGGTGATGACCAACCAGAGCCTCGGCCACGGCGGCCCCGGCTGCACCGTGGCCACCTGGGAGGAGCTCACCGGCATCCACATCGACCACTTCGTCATGGTCGACTTCGCCGGAGTGGTGTCCATGGCGGACGCCGTCGGGGGCGTCCCCGTCTGCGTGGACGCCAACATCCACTCCCGCGACAGCGAGGGCCACGGCTCCGGCCTGAAACTCCCCGAGGGCACCCACCCGGTCAAGGGCGAGCAGGCCCTGCAGTGGCTGCGCACGCGGTACGGCTTCGAGGACGGCAGCGACCTCGCCCGCGCCAAGGCCCAGCACATGTACATGAACTCGCTGGTCCGCCAGCTGCGCGAGAACGCCACCCTGAGCAGCCCCAACAAGCTGCGCAGGCTGGCCGAGAAGGCCACCGAGGCGCTCACCGTCGACCCCGGGCTCGGCACCGTCAAAAAGCTCTACGACCTGAGCACCGAGCTGCGCAAGGTGGAGCCGGAACGCATCACCATGACCACGATGCCCAACCGCTACGTGGGCGCCCGCGTGGAGCCGACCGAGGACGCCGAGAAGCTGTTCCGGCTGGTGCGCGAGGACATCGCCCTGGACGGCGGGGACGAGAAGAAGCAGAAGACGCAGAGGGCCGAGGAGAGGACGGGGAAGGCGCAGGAGGCGGACCCGGCCGCCGACGACGCCGAGATCGCGGTCCAGGTCCGCAACGGCACCCGCACCGACACCCTCGCCGCCGCCTCCGGACGCGCGAGCACCGTCGCCGGGATCCTGGAGGACCAGGGCTTCACCGGCACGACCGCCGACACCACCGGCTCGTTCAGCGAGGAGCGGACGGTGGTGCGCTACCCGAGCGCCGACCTGGAGGGCGACGCCCGGCGCGTCGCCGAGGCGCTCGGCATCCCGGCGAGTGCGGTGAAGCGGTCCACCGACGTCTCCGGGGTCACCCTGGTGGTGGGTGCCGACTGGCGCGAGGGCACCGCCTACGAGGCGCCCGAGGAGGACGACGAGACCCCCGAGTCGGCCCACGCCCTCAACGGAGCGGACGACAAGGCCTGCATGCACGTCGATCCGGCCTTCACCTGGTGACGCGTGGGGCCCCTCCCCGGCCGGGAAGGGGCCCCCACGGTTCGTCCTGGCCGGGCGGATCAGGCGGCCGGCGCCTCCGCGGGGACCGCGGGCCGCCGCGAGGCGATGACCTTCTTCGCCAGCGAGCGCGGGCTGGTCAGGAAGCCCCAGCCCCACGACATGTGCATGGTGGCCAGCGCCACCGGGATCCGCAGCCGCGCCTTCAGCGGCAGCCCCTTGCCGGCCGGTATGGAGCCCAGCACGATCGCCGCGAGGTAACCGCCGGGCACCACGAAGCCCCACGGCGTGAGCGCCGCGCCCACCACGAGCCCGGCCGCGATCGCGCACACCGCGGCCGGCGGGGCGAGGTAGCGCAGGTTGATGGAACCGGCGTGGTAGCGGGCCACGACGTGCCGCCAGCGGCCGTAGTCCTTGTACTGCTTGGCCAGCGCCCGCACGCTCGGCCGGGGCCGGTAGGAGACCCTCAGCTCCGGCGAGAACCAGATCAGCCCGCCCGCCTCACGGATGCGGAAGTTCAGCTCCCAGTCCTGGGCGCGGATGAACTCCACGTTGTAGCCGCCCTGCCGCTCCAGCGCCTCGCGCCGGAAGACCCCCAGGTAGACGGTCTCGGCCGGACCGGCCTCACCGCCGGTGTGGAAGGCCGCGTTGCCCACGCCGATCCGCGACGTCATCGCGGCGGCGACCGCGTGCTCCCAGTCGTTCTCCCCCTCGGCGTGCATGATGCCGCCGACGTTCTGCGCGCCGGTCTCCTCCAGGAGCCGCACGGCGGTCGCGATGTAGTTCGGGGAGAGCATCCCGTGCCCGTCGACGCGGACCACGATCGGATGGCGCGAGGCCTCGATCGCCGCGTTGAGGGCCGCCGGGGTGCGGCCGGTCGGGTTGGGCACGGTGTGCACGCGCGGGTCCTCGGCCACGAGCTCGGCGGCGATCTCGTCCGTGCGGTCCGTGGACGGACCGAGGGCGATCACGACCTCCATCTCGCCTGCGTACTCCTGGGCGAGGATCGCGCGGACCGCGCCGCGCAGGTGCCGCTCCTCGTTGAGGACGGGCATGATCACGGAAACGGCGGGGAGCCGCACGTCGGGATTGGCGTTCATAGGGGGCTCACGTTACCGCGAACGGGGGACACCGCCGCGCGCGCCGGGGGCGATACGCCGGGCCGCAGATCGTATCGGCCTACGGTGCTCACGATCCCGCGTACGGCCGTCGTCCGGAGGTGTCCCCTTGCCCACGCCGCCGCGGTCCCCCCGGCCCCGCCCCGCTCCCCGGCGCTCCCCGCGACCACCCCGCCGGGCCCCGCGACCGCCCGCGCGCCGCGCGCCGCGGTGGGCCGTGCGGGCCGTGACCACGCTGTCGGTCGTGGTGCTCGCCTCCGCCGGGATCGGGCACGCGGTGCTCAGCGGCCTCGACGCCGACATCGACCGGGTCGACCCGTTCCGCGACATGAAGAACCGCCCCGAGGCCGGTGACGGCACGAACATCCTGCTCGTCGGCACCGACGGCCGCGAGAAGATCGGCAAGGAGGAGCGGAAGAGGTACCGGCTCGGCGGGGCGCCCTGCCACTGCACCGACACGATCATGATCGTGCACGTCTCCGAGGACCGGGAACGGGTCAGCGTGGTCGGCCTGCCCCGCGACTCCTACGCCGAGGCGCCCCCGCACACCGACCGGGTGAGCGGCGAGGAGCACGCGGGACACCCCGTCAAGCTCAACGCGGCCTACGCGGAGGGCGGGCCGCGGCTCACCGTGCGCACGGTGGAGAAGATGACCCGGGTGAAGATCGACCACTACCTGGAGGTCGACTTCACCAGTTTCATGAAGACCGTGGACGTGGTCGGCGGTGTCGAGATCTGCACCGACGAACCGCTGAAGGACAGCCACACCGGCCTCGACCTGCCGGCCGGCCGGCACACCCTCAAGGGCGGACAGGCCCTGCAGTACGTCCGTGCCCGGCACGTCGACGGCGCCGCCGACCTCGGCCGGATGAAGCGCCAGCAGCGCTTCATGGCCGCGCTGGTGGAGCGCGCCACCTCCTCCGGGATCCTGCTGAACCCGATGAGGTTCCGGGACGTGACGCGGGCGGTGCTCGGCTCGGTCCGCGCGGACGAGGGCTTCGGCACCGGCGAACTGCTGGACCTCGGGCGGGCGATGCGCGACTTCTCGCCCGCCTCCTCCGAGTTCACCACGGTGCCGATCAAGACGATGGGGTACGCCGTGAAGGGCGTCGGCTCCACGCTGAAGTGGGACGCCGAGAAGGCGGAGCGCATCTTCGAGGCGCTCCGCCGGGACCGGCCGCTCTCCACGCGCCGCCCGCGCGACGCGGCACCGCGCGTGCCGGTGGACCCCCGGCAGATCCGCGTCCAGGTCGAGAACGGCACCCGGACCGCGGGCCTGGGCCGGCGGGTGGACGCGGCACTGGCCTCGACCGGCTTCGCCACCACCCGCGCCCCGGTCAACGCGGCGGAGCAGGACGTGCGGCGGACGATCGTCGCCTACGACCCCCGCTGGGACCGCTCCGCGAAGTCCCTGGCGGCGGCCCTGCCGGGCAGCGAGCTGCGCGCGGTGAAGGGCCAGGGCGCCGTGCTGAAGGTGATCGCGGGCACCGACTTCGAGAAGGTCCGCAAGGTCCGGGCGGCGGATCCGGGGCGGGGCGAGTTCGGGGTGGTGCGGGGCGACGAGGTGGGATGCTCCTGACGCCGCCGCCCCGCCCCTGCCGTCCCGCGGCGGACCCTGCCGGCCCGTCCGCCTGTCGGCCCGTCGGTGCTCCCTGTGCTCCCGGCCCTCCCGGTGCTCCCGGCCCTCAGTCCTCGTAGCCCTCGGCCGCCCGCTTCTCCCGCAGCTCCATGATCGCCCGGCGGCGCGCCAGACGGTGGGTGCGGCGGATCTGGGCCTCCTGGTAGCGGCGCCTGTCCTGCTCGGTCTCCGGGAGCACCGGCGGCACCCGGCGCGGTCTGCCGGCGGCGTCGACGGCCGCGAAGACGAGGTACGCCGAGCCGACGTGGGTGGGCGGGGCGGACTCGTTCCAGCGTTCGGCCAGCACCCGCACGCCCACCTCCATGGAGGTCCGGCCGGTCCAGTTGACCTGGGCCTTCACATGGACCAGGTCACCGACGCGGACCGGCTCGAGGAAGGCCATCTCGTCCATGGACGCGGTGACGGCGGGTCCTCCGGAGTGCCGTCCGGCGACGGCTCCCGCCGCGTCGTCGACGAGCTTCATGATCACCCCGCCGTGCACCGTGCCGAGCAGGTTGGTGTCGTGGTGGGTCATGATGTGGCTGAGGGTCGTGCGGGAGGCCGCGATGGACTTGCCCGGGATGTCCGGACTCTCCGTCGGTGCGGCCGGGGCCTGATCTGTCATGACCTCCACCCTATGCGAGCCGGCATCCCGGGAATTTGTGTCAGCTTCGCAACAGCGGAGCCCTGATTTTCCGACGACCCTTGTATGGCACGGTGCCCGGGCCTGCACACTGTTGCCCATGAACGATTGGCCCGAGGCATGGTCCGACGACAACCGCGGCAGCCGCTACGGACGCGGGAGCGCGAGCGCACAGCCCGAGAGCGCCCGCGTCATGCGGCAGATCCGCCGCGGCCCGGCGGCCCCTGCCGGGCAGGGCGCGTACGGCGGGGTCCCGCAGCAGCCGTCGTACGTGGACGGCCGCGGCCACGGCGGCCCCGACGGCTACGACAGCGGGTACAACACCGGCCAGGTCTACGGCACGCCCGGCGGCGGCGGGACCGGCCGGCCGGGCGGTGACGCCGGTCACGCCCCGGACTGGCGCCGCCGCATCAAGTGGACGGCGATCACCGTGGCGACGGTGCTGGTCGTGACCACCGTCGGCACGTACTTCTGGGCCGACTCCAAGCTCAACCGCGACGTCGACCTCTCCACGGTCATCGACCGGCCGGAGAAGGGCGAGGGCACCAACTACCTGATCGTCGGCTCCGACAGCCGGGCCGGGATGTCGGACGAGGAGAAGAAGAAGCTGCACACCGGGTCCGCCGAGGGCAAGCGCACGGACTCGATGATGATCCTGCACACCGGGGACAACGGCCCGACCCTGATCTCGCTGCCCCGCGACTCCAACGTCACGATCCCGGAGTTCCAGGGCTCGGAGTCCGGCAAGACCAGGCCCGCCATGGGCGCGAACAAGCTGAACGCCGCGTACTCCATCGACGGCCCGACGCTGCTGGTGCGCACGGTGGAGTTCAACACCGGCCTGCACATCGACCACTACGTCGAGATCGGCTTCGCCGGCTTCGCGAACATCGTGGACGCGGTCGGCGGCGTGGAGATGGACATCCCGCAGGACATCAAGGACACCAAGTCCGGCGCCGACCTCAAGAAGGGCAAGCAGACCCTGAACGGCGAGGAGGCCCTCGCCTTCGTCCGCACCCGGTACGCGCTGGCCGGCTCCGACCTGGACCGCACGAAGAACCAGCAGAAGTTCCTCTCCGCCCTCGCCAACCAGGTGGCCACCCCGAGCACGGTCCTCAACCCCTTCAGGCTCTACCCGACCATGGGCGCGGGCCTGGACTCCCTGGTCGTCGACAAGGAGATGGGGCTGTTCGACCTGGCCGGGATGTTCTGGGCGATGAAGGGCGTCAGCGGCGGCGAGGGCAAGTCGATGAACATGCCGATCTCGGGCAGCGCCGGCAACGGCAACCTCCAGTGGGACATGCCGAAGGTGAAGCAGCTGGTCGAGCAGCTGAAGAACGACGAGAAGGTCACCGTCTCGGGCAACTGACCCGGCAACGGAACGAGGGCACCCCGCGGGGCGCCCTCGGCCGTGTCCGGCGTCCGTCACATCGTGGCGCCCGCCATGGCGCGGCACATCTCCCCGCAGCGGCGACAGGACTCGGCGCAGCGCATCATCTGCGCGTCGTCCGGCATCGACATACACGCCTCGGCGCACATGTCACAGGCCTGGGCGCAGATCATGCACATCTCGTTCGCGAGCGGCGAGCGGCGCATCATCATGTCGGCGCACATGCGGGTCATCTCCGAGCAGTCCATGAGCGCCCGCATGATCTGCATCTGGGGCTGGCCGCCCATCTGCAGGCACGAGCTCATGGTCTCCTCGCACACACTGTGGCAGGACACACAGGCGTTGACGCAGTCCTGCATCTCCTTGCTCATCGGGGTCGCGGCGGCGGACTGCTGGGTCATGGTTCCTCCCGGGGACGGCGGGGGGCCGGGGGTCGGCCCCCGTTCTCCGTCCTACGCCTGTCGCTCCATGACCACCACAGGACGGATCCGCCCGCCGGTCCGGCGGACGGCGCCGCGGCCGGCCCGCTCCGACTGTGGGGCACGACGCACCCGGCGCCTGCTTGAAAACACCGACGGGGGCAAGAAGGTGTGCGGGCGCCCCGAGGCGCCCGGTGCCGCGCGGGCGGGAGCGGCGAACACCACACAGCAGTCAGGGAGGGGCCGCGCATGCCACAGCGGACGGAGGACGAACGGGAGACATCGCAGCCGGAGGGACCGGCGGCGCAGAAGCAGCGGCTGCGCAGACGACTGGAGCGGCTGATCGGCATCGCCGCGACCGAGGGCAACGAGCTCCTGCCGCTGCGCAACGGCGACGAGATCTTCCCCGCGATGCTGGCGGCCGTCCGCGCCGCGGAGCACACCGTCGACATGATGACGTTCGTGTACTGGCGCGGCGACATCGCGCGGGAGTTCGCCGGCGCCCTGGCCGACCGGGCACGCGCGGGGGTCCGGGTACGGCTGCTGCTGGACGGCTTCGGAGCCAAGGAGATCGAGCCGGAACTGCTGGACGCCATGGACGAGGCCGGCGTCCAGGTCGCCTGGTTCCGCAAGCCCACACGGCTGTCGCCGAGACGGCAGAACCACCGCTGCCACCGCAAGGTCCTGGTCACCGACGAGCACACCGCCTTCACCGGGGGCGTCGGCATCGCCCAGGAATGGTGCGGCGACGCCCGCAACCCGGACGAGTGGCGCGACACCCACGTACGCGTCCGGGGACCCGCCGTGGACGGGATCGCCGCGGCCTTCGCCCAGAACTGGGCCGAGTGCCACGACGACCTGTACGACGGCCACGACCGCTTCACCGCCCAGGACCAGCCGGGACGGGCCACGGTCCAGGTCGTGCGGGGCTCGGCCGGCTTCGGCTGGCAGGACATGCAGACGCTGCTGCGCACCGTGATCACCTCGTCGCAGGAGCGCCTCCGGCTGTCCACGGCCTACTTCGCCCCCGACCCCTACTTCGTCGGCCTCCTGGCCGCCGCCGCCCGCCGGGGGGTCCGCGTCGAGATCCTGCTGCCCGGACCGCACACGGACCAGCGGGCCTGCCTGCTGGCCGGGCGGCAGCACTACCAGACCCTCGTCGACGCGGGCGTGGACGTGCGGGAGTACCAGCCGACCATGCTCCACACGAAGATCATCACCGTGGACGGGGTCTGCTCCCTCATCGGCTCCACCAACTTCAACCGCCGCTCCATGGAACACGACGAGGAAGTCATGCTGGCCGTCCTCGACGAGGACTTCACCGCCGCGCTCGACGCCGACTTCGACGCCGACCGGAAGCTGAGCGAGCCCGTCGACCCCTCCCGCTGGAGACGGCGCCCCCTGCCCCTGCGCCTCGCCGAGGCCGCGGTCACCCCGATCCGCCGCTTCCTGTGACACCGCACGCCGCGGCGAACGCCCCGCTCCCCCACCGCCACGGACACGGCGACGGACCCCCGCCCCGGGGAGTCCCCCGCCGCTGCCGGCGTCACCGGGAGGAAGCCGAGGGCGTCCGGTGACCGGGCGCCCTCAGCTCGTCGGCTCGACGCTTGTCACGGCAGGTTGCGGGCCATGACGATGCGCTGGACCTGGTTGGTGCCCTCGTAGATCTGCGTGATCTTCGCGTCGCGCATCATGCGCTCGACCGGGTAGTCGCGGGTGTAGCCGTAGCCGCCGAGGAGCTGGACGGCGTCGGTGGTGACCTCCATGGCGACGTCGGAGGCGAAGCACTTGGCCGCGGCGCCCTGGAAGGTGAGGTCGGCGTCCCCGCGCTCGGACTTCGCCGCGGCCGCGTAGGTGAGCTGGCGGGCGGCCTCGATCTTCATGGCCATGTCGGCGAGCATGAACTGGATGCCCTGGAAGTCGGCGATCGGCTTGCCGAACTGCTTGCGCTCGCGGACGTAGCCCTTGGCGTAGTCGAGGGCGCCCTGGGCGATGCCCAGGGCCTGGGCGGCGATGGTGATGCGGGTGTGGTCCAGCGTCCTCATCGCGGTGGCGAAGCCGGTGCCCTCCTCGCCGATCATGCGGTCGGCGGGGATGCGGACGTTGTCCAGGTAGACCTCGCGGGTGGGGGAGCCCTTGATGCCGAGCTTCTTCTCCGGGGCGCCGAAGGAGACGCCCTCGTCGGACTTCTCCACGACGAAGGCGGAGATGCCCTTGGAGCGCTTGGCGGGGTCGGTGACCGCCATGACGGTGTAGTACTCGGAGACGCCGGCGTTGGTGATCCAGCGCTTGACGCCGTTGAGGACCCAGGTGTCGCCGTCGCGCACGGCCCGGGTCTTCATGCCGGCCGCGTCGGAGCCGGCGTCCGGCTCGGAGAGGCAGTACGAGAACATCGCGTCGCCCTTGGCGAGCGGGGCCAGGTACTTCTTCTTCAGCTCCTCGGACCCGGAGAGGATCACGGGCAGCGAGCCGAGCTTGTTCACGGCGGGGATGAGGGAGGAGGACGCGCAGACGCGGGCCACCTCCTCGATCACGATGACCGTCGCGAGGGCGTCGGCGCCGGCGCCGCCGTAGGACTCGGGGACGTGCACGGCGTGCAGGTCGCCCGCGACGAGCGCGTCGAGCGCCTCCTGCGGGAAGCGGGCCTCCTCGTCCACGGCGGCGGCGTACGGCGCGATCTTCGCCTCGGCCAGCGAGCGGACGGCGTCGCGGAGCATGTCGTGCTCCTCGGACGGGCGGTACAGGTCGAAGTCAGCCGATCCGGCCAAGGTCTCTCACTCCAAAGACGACGCTCGATGATGCTAATTACCGTTAAGTAACCCGAATTTTAGGGCGCTTGCCGGTGCGGGTGTACGTGAGTTTGGCGACAACCGGCCGGATTGCCCGGTGAGGCGCGCTCCTCCGCCCCGGTTATGCTCGGGCCCGCACTACCTGGCGTATACCCCTGGAGCACCCATGGCCCTCAAGATCACCGTGATCGGCACCGGCTATCTCGGCGCGACGCACGCGGCGGCCATGGCGGAACTCGGATTCGAGGTGCTGGGTCTCGACGTCGTGCCGGAGAAGATCGACAAGCTCCGGCGCGGTGAGGTCCCGATGTACGAGCCGGGGCTGGAGGAGCTGCTGCGCCGGCACGTCGCCGGGATCGAGGGGTCCACCGGGCGGCTGCGGTTCACCATGGACTGGGCGGAGGCCGGGGAGTTCGGCGACGTGCACTTCGTGTGCGTGAACACTCCGCAGCGGCACGGCGAGTACGCCTGCGACATGTCGTACGTGGACTCCGCGATCGCCTCGCTCGCGCCGCACCTGAAGGGTCCGGCGCTGGTCGTCGGCAAGTCGACGGTGCCCGTCGGCTCGGCCGACCGGCTCGCCGCCTACCTGGCCGAGCACGCGCCGGCCGGCGAGGACGCCGAGCTGGCCTGGAACCCGGAGTTCCTGCGCGAGGGCTTCGCCGTGCAGGACACGCTGCACCCGGACCGGATCGTGGTGGGGGTCCGCGGCGAGCGGGCGGAGAAGATGCTGCGGGAGGTGTACGCCACGCCGATCGCGGAGGGCTCCCCGTTCGTGGTGACCGACTTCCCGACCGCGGAGCTGGTGAAGACCTCCGCGAACTCCTTCCTGGCCACCAAGATCTCGTTCATCAACGCCATGGCCGAGGTGTGCGAGGCCGCGGGCGGTGACGTCGCCAAGCTGGCGGAGGCCATCGGGTACGACGACCGGATCGGCAGGAAGTTCCTGCGGGCCGGGATCGGCTTCGGCGGCGGGTGCCTGCCGAAGGACATCCGGGCGTTCATGGCGCGCGCCGGTGAGCTGGGCGCGGACCAGGCGCTGACGTTCCTGCGGGAGATCGACTCGATCAACATGCGCCAGCGCGGGCGGATGGTGGAGCTGACCCGGCAGGCACTGGGCGGCGGGCCGTTCCTGGGCAGGCGGGTGGCGGTGCTCGGCGCGACCTTCAAGCCGGACTCGGACGACGTCCGGGACTCGCCGGCGCTGAACGTGGCGGGGCAGATCCACCTCCAGGGCGGCCAGGTCACGGTGTACGACCCGAAGGGCATGGACAACGCCCGCAGCGTCTTCCCGACGCTGGGGTACGCCGGCTCGGCGCTCGAGGCGGTGCGGGGCGCGGACGTCGTGCTGCACCTGACGGAGTGGCGGGAGTTCCGCGAGCTGGACGCGGTGGCGCTGGGCGAGGTGGCGACCGAGCGGCTGATCCTCGACGGGCGCAACGCGCTCGACCCGGAGGTGTGGCGGCGGGCCGGATGGCGCTACCGCGCGATGGGGCGCCCCACCGCCTGACGAAGGCGGGTGACGCCGTTTCGGCCGAGGCTCAGTCGGCCGAAACGGCGTCCGTTGCATTTTGCCCCACCGGGCGTGCCGGTGGCCGCCGAAACCGCCGCGCGGTGCGCCTCCTCACGCTTCCTTGGCCCGGTACCGGCGCATCTTCGCCCGTGCCCCGCACACCTGCATCGAGCACCAGCGGCCGCGGCCGGCCGGGCTGCGGTCGTAGTACGCCCAGAGGCAGTCGGTGGCCTCGCAGGCCTTCAGCCGGGTCCAGGTGCCCGCGACCAGTGCCTCGGCGACGGCGCCGGCGACGCGGGTGAGCAGGGGCCAGGAGCCTTCCGGGGCCGGGGCGAGGGCGGCGCGGCCGTCGGCCGCGTCGACCGTCACCACCAGCGGGGCGCCGGCCAGCAGCTCGCCCAGCGGGGTCACGGAGCGGTGCGGCGGATGGCCGGCGTGGGCGAGCAGGGCCGCGCGCAGCGACTCGCGCAGTTCGCGGGCGCGGGGCAGTTCGTCCTCCGTCACCCCGAAGCGCGCCCGGCCCTCCGGTGTGCCGAGCGAGTCGGTGTCCGTCCCGACGTCCAGCGTGTTCACCAGGGACTCGACCAGAGCCAGACCCGCCGGGGCGGGCGATCTCTCACTCATGGCTGCGACGTTACCGCCGTCCCCCGCGCATGCGGTAACCGTGCCGTCCGGGCGACGCGGGGCGGGCGCGCCCCTCACCCCTCGGACGCGCCGGTCACCGCGGCCGCGTTGCGGACCCGCGCCGCGTCGTCGGCGCGCTGTTTCGCGGCGGCCGCCGCGTGCTCCCCGATCATGCGCCGCTGGATGGCCGACTCCGTGCGGTTCCAGACCTCCACGAGGCCGGACGAGCGCTTGCAGGTCACGTCGGCGGTGGCCAGCTCGATCTCGGCGGCGGGCACCTCGGGGGAGTCGAGGCGGGCGGTGGCGATGCTCTCCAGCGGGTCGGCGTAGTCGTACCCCGCCTTCTTCGTGCACGCGGACCACGCGCCCAGCGCGTCCTGGACGGCGGGGTCTTCAGGGACTCGGTGAACGAGTCGGTGTTGGTGCGGCTCACCACCCCGGCGTGCGAGGAGAGGTCGTCACGGCCCAGCAGTTCCCGCTCCGCCTCCTGGGCGCAGCCGCCGGGCGGCAGCGGCTTGCCGTGGACCTCTCGCACGGGGGGCGGTGTATCCGGCGATCGGGCGGGACCGGCCGGTGTCGGCGTCGAGCAGTTGTCCGCCGGTGAGCGCGTCCGTCTCCGCCTTCGACGGGGGCTCGTCCTGCCGGGAGGGGGCCGTGTCGTCCGCGGTCAGGTCAACTGCCCCTTTTCCCGGGGGACTTCCGCATGATCATTCCCGCGCACAAGCTGTCCGAAGGGCCGGAGGGACGTCCACCGGGAAATGGTCAAGCCGCGCCGCCCTTTCCGTTACCGTAATGGCCCCGCAACCGGTAACGTGACTCGTCGAGGGTCTCTGACCGCACCGCAGACTTCGAGGAGGAAGTCATGGCTGTCGCCGAACTGGGCGCCGTCGTCCTGGACTGTCCCGACCCCCGCGCCCTGGCCGGGTTCTACGCCGAGGTGCTCGGCGGTTCCGTGGAGGGCGAGGGCGAGTGGGTGGACCTCAAGCTGCCCGGCGGGCGGACGCTGGCGTTCCAGGCCGCCCCCGGCTTCGTACCGCCGCGGTGGCCGGCCCCCGACCACTCGCAGCAGTTCCACCTGGACCTGACCGTCGAGGACCTGGACGCGGCGGAGCGGGAGGTGCTGGCGCTCGGCGCGAAGCCGCTGGACACGGAGGACCGCGCGCGGACCTTCCGGGTTTACGCGGACCCGGCCGGGCACCCGTTCTGCCTGTGCGCCGGCTGACACCCGAGCCCCGCGAACAGGCCGACACCGGGAGGATCCATGGCCGCCGTGGCCCGTCTGCGTTCCGTCGTCGTCGACTGCCCCGAGCCGCGTGAGCTGGCCCGTTTCTACGCGGCCGTCGGCGGCGGCGTCCCCGAGGAGGAGGACGCCGACTGGGTGGTGCTCCAGATCCCCGCGGGACCGCGGCTGGCCTTCCAGCGGGCCGAGGGGCACGCCCCGCCCGACTGGCCGCGGGCCGACCACGACTCCCAGCAGTTCCACCTGGACTTCGACGCCGGGGGCACCTGGGAGGAGGTCGACGAGGCCGAGCAGAAGGTGCTGGCGCTGGGGGCGCGGGTGCTGGACCGGGAGGGCGACAGGACGAAGGACTTCCGGGTGTACGCCGATCCGGCGGGGCATCCGTTCTGCCTGTGCCGGATCGAGCAGCCCTGACCGCCCCCCGGGGTCAGCCGTCCAGGTCCGCGATCGTCGCCGTCGACGGCGGGCGGCGCTGCTGCGCCGCCCGGGCGAAGAAGTCGGCGCCGCGCAGCACCCGTTGGACGTTGCCCCAGGTCAGCAGGGCCACGTCGGACTCGTCCCAGCCACGCCGCAGCAGCTCGGCGATCAGCCTCGGGTAGCAGGAGGTGTCGCCGAGCTCCTGCGGGTGGGCGCCGCCGGTGTCGTAGGTGCCGGACAGGCCGACGCACTCGGGGCCGGCGAGGGTGCGGACGTGGTCGAGGTGGTCGGCGACGTCCCGGACCGTCGGGCCGGTCTGCTCGGCGCTCAGCGGCACCAGGCACAGGGCCCCCGCCGCGCCCGCCTCGGTGAGCAGCTCGTCGGGGAGGTTGGCCGGGTGGGGGCGCAGGGCGAGGGCGGCGGAGCGGCTGAACAGCACGGGCGTCCTGGACACGGTGAGGACGCGGCGGATCGTCCGGTCGGAGGCGTACGAGAGGTCGGCGATCGTGCCGATCCGGTTCATCTCGCGCACGACCTCCTCGCCGAACCGGGTGAGCCCGGCGTCACCCGCCCAGGACGTGCCGGCCAGGGTGAGCACGCGCAGGCCGAGAGCGTGCAGCGAGCGCAGGACGCCCAGCGAGTCACCGAGGGCGGCGGCCCCGGCGGGGCCGAACAGCACGGCGACCCGGCCGCAGTTGCGCACGTCGGTCACCTGCCCGGCGGTGCGGGCCGGGCGCAGGTCCTCGTCATGGGCCGCGATCACCCCCTTCGCCAGGTCGAGCAGGTCCAGGGCGGCGCCGACGGCCCGGTCGCCGTGGGCGCCCTCGGGCAGGTGCAGCGACCAGAACACGGCGCCGACCCGGCCCCTGCGCAGCCGGGGCACGTCCGCGTCGACGGCGCTCTCCCCGAGGCCGAGGTCGTACCAGGGCAGCCGGCGCAGCGCCCAGGGGAGCCCGCTGTAGCCGTCGGCGACGGGGTGGGCGGCGAGGACGGCCCGGGCGCGGGTCAGGGGGGTGTCGTCCGGGTCGGGGACGGGCCGGCAGGTCTCCGGCGGGACGGCGTCCGCCTCGGCCGGGTACGGCTCGGTCCCGCCGGGAGCGCCGTCGAGGCGGCCGATCTCGGTGGCGGGATGCAGGTCGTCCTGGAGATCGGCCATGTCGGGCTCCGTACGTCGTGACCTCGGCGCGTGATCACGGCGCGGGCGTCGCAGGCGGGTGCGTCGCAGGCGCGTGCACGCAGTACGGCCACCGTCGCACGGCGCCCCGGAGGGCTTCCTGGTGGATGCGCCGTTCGGGGTACGGCGCCGGGTCAGCGCGCGCGGGCCGCCTCGATCACCTCGTCCAGGGTGTCCCGGGAGCGGACCAGGTCGGCGATCATCCGGTCGATGCGGTCGCGCTCGGCGGTGAGGTCCTCCACCAGCCGCGGGGTGGCGACGGCCGAGGGGCCGCCGTCGGCGTCCCGCATGCAGGGCAGCAGCTGCGCGATCCTCGTGCTGCGCAGACCGGCCGCGAACAGCTCCTGGATCCGGACCACCCGGTCGACCGCCGCCTCGGCGTACTCGCGGTGCCCGCCGGGCGTCCGCTCGGACACCAGCAGCCCCTGCTCCTCGTAGTAGCGCAGCGACCGTTCGCTCACCCCGGTGCGCCGGGCCAGTTCGCCGATCCGCACGTCCCCCGCCTCCCGTCCGCGTCCCCGGCCTTCACGCCGGGACTTGAATCTGACATCAGTGTCAGGTTCTAGCGTACGGACATGACGCACACGACGGAACTCTTCGAGCCCGCCCGGCTGGGCCCGGTCGACCTCCCCAACCGCCTCCTGATGGCACCGCTGACCCGGAACCGCGCCGAGGCCGACGGCACCCCGACCCCGCTCATGGCCACCTACTACGCCCAGCGCGCCACGGCCGGCCTGATCATCGCCGAGGCGTCGACGCCCAACGCGGTCGGGCAGACGTACCCGAACATCACCGCCGTCCACGCCCCGCGGCACGTGGCGGGCTGGCGGCGGGTCACCGACGCGGTGCGGGAGGCCGGCGGGCGGATGTTCCTCCAGCTCCAGCACGGCGGGCGGGTCGGACACCCGGCGACCAGCGGGCTGACGCCGGTGGCGCCCTCGCCCGTGCCGCTCCCCGGGACGGTCTTCACCCCGGACGGGCACCGGCCGGCCGTCGTGCCGCGGGAGATGACGGCCGCGGACATCCGCGCCACCGTCGCCGACTTCGCGCGGGCGGCCCGCAACGCCCTCGACGCCGGCTTCGAGGGCGTGGAGGTGCACTCCGCCAACGGGCACCTGCTGCACCAGTTCCTGGCCCGCAACACCAACCGCCGCACCGACGGCTACGGCGGTCCGGCCGAGCGGCGGCTGCGGTTCACCGCCGAGGTGACCGAGGCCGTGGCCGCGGAGATCGGGGCCGAGAGGGTGGGGCTGCGGATCTCGCCCGGCAATACCGTCAACGGCATCGCGGAGGGCGAGACCGAGGAGATCTACCCGGCGCTCGCCGAACGGCTCGGCGGGCTCCGGCCGGCGTACCTGCACCTGGTGTCCGCCGACCCGGACGCGCCGGTGTTCGGGGCGATCCGTGCCGCGTGGCCGGGGACGCTCGTCGCCAACCCGGTGCTGGAGGAGATGTCCGCCGGCGCCGTGCACCGCGCGTCCGGGCGGCTGCTGGCCGCCGGGGCCGATCTGATCGCCCTCGGCCGGCCCTTCCTCGCCAACCCCGACCTGGTGCGGCGGCTGCGTCTGGGCGCGCCGCTGAACCAGGTGCGGGACCGCTACCTGATGTACGTGGGCGGGGCGGACGGCTACACCGACTACCCCACCCTCGACGGTCAGCCGTCCAGGTCCTCGATCGTCGCGTTCGACGGGCCCCGCGTGGCCTGAAGGTCCCGCGCCACGTCCTCGGCGGCGCCCAGGACCCGCACCGCGTTCTGCCAGGTCAGCTTGGCCAGGTCCGCCTTGGACCAGCCGCGGTCCAGCAGCTCCGCGATCAGGTTCGGGTAGCCGGAGACGTCGCCGAGGCCGTCCGGGGTGAAGGCGGTGCCGTCGTAGTCGCCGCCGATGCCGATGTGGTCGACGCCGGCGACCTCGCGCATGTGGTCCAGGTGGTCGGCCACCGTGGCGACCGTCGCGACCGGGCGCGGGTGGGCCTCCTCGAAGGCGCGGTGCACCCTCATCGCCTCGGCGGTGGTGTCGAGGTGGTGGAAGCCGTGGGCGCGCAGGTTCTCGTCGGCCGCGGCCGTCCAGTCGACCGCCGCCTGGAGCACGAACTTCGGCACGAACGTCACCATCGCGACACCGCCGTTGGCGGGCAGCCGCTCCAGCACGTCGTCCGGGACGTTGCGGGGGTGGTCGCAGACCGCGCGGGCGGAGGAGTGGGAGAAGACCACCGGTGCGGAGCTGGTGTCCAGCGCGTCCCGCATGGTCGTGGCGGCGACGTGGGAGAGGTCGACCAGCATGCCGAGCCGGTTCATCTCCCGCACCACCTCGCGGCCGAAAGCCGACAGGCCGCCCACGCCGGGCTCGTCGGTCGCCGAGTCCGCCCACGCCACGTTGAAGTTGTGGGTGAGGGTCAGGTAGCGGACCCCGAGGGCGTACAGCCCGCGCAGGGTGCCGAGGGAGTTCGCGATGGAGTGGCCGCCCTCCGCGCCCATGAGGGAGGCGATGCGGCCCTCCCCCCGCGCGGCCTCCACGTCGGCGGCGGTCAGCGCGAGCGCGAGGTCCCCGGGGTGGCGGGCCGCCAGCTGCCGCACGCAGTCGATCTGCTCCAGCGTGGCGGGCACCGGGTCGGGCAGGTCCGCACGCACGTACACCGACCAGAACTGCGCACCGACGCCGCCCGCGCGCAGCCGGGGGATGTCGGTGTGCAGGTGGGCGGACTGGTCGCCGGCGATGTCGCGGGCGCCGAGGTCGTAGCGGACCTGCTCGCGCAGGGCCCAGGGCAGGTCGTTGTGCCCGTCGACGACGGGGAACTCGGCCAGCAGCGCGCGGGCGTCGTCGAGGGACGTACCGGAACTCACCCGGCTCACTTCCCGAAGCCGAAGCCGTTGCCGGACCCCTCGACCTTGGCGCGCAGGCGCTTGCCCTTCTCGGTGGCCTGGTCGTTCAGCTCCTGCTGGAACTCCCGCATCCGGCCGAGGAGCTCCTCGTCGTGCGCGGCGAGGATGCGGGCCGCGAGCAGGCCCGCGTTGCGCGCGCCGGCCACGGAGACGGTGGCGACCGGGACGCCGGCCGGCATCTGCACGATGGACAGCAGGGAGTCCATGCCGTCGAGGTACTTCAGCGGCACGGGCACGCCGATCACCGGCAGCGGGGTGACCGAGGCGAGCATGCCGGGCAGGTGGGCGGCACCGCCCGCGCCCGCGATGATCACCTTGAGTCCCCGGTCCGCGGCCTGCTCGCCGTACGCGATCATCTCGCGGGGCATGCGGTGCGCGGAGACGACGTCGACCTCGTGGTCGATCTCGAACTCGTCGAGGGCCTTGGCGGCGGCCTCCATGACGGGCCAGTCGGAGTCCGACCCCATGACGATGCCAACAACGGGGCTCATTCGGTGATGGTGCCTCTCAGGTAGCCGGCTGCGTGACGGGCGCGCTCCAGCACGTCGTCCAGGTCGTCGCCGTAGGTGTTGACGTGTCCGACCTTGCGGCCGGGCTTCACGTCCTTGCCGTACATGTGGATCTTCAGCTGGGGATCGCGGGCCATGCAGTGCAGGTACGCCGAGTACATGTCCGGGTAGTCGCCGCCGAGGACGTTGACCATGACCGTCCACTTCGCGCGCGGGCGCGGGTCGCCGAGCGGGAGGTCGAGGACGGCGCGGACGTGGTTGGCGAACTGCGAGGTGATCGCGCCGTCCTGGGACCAGTGGCCGGAGTTGTGCGGGCGCATCGCGAGCTCGTTGACGAGGATGCGGCCGTCGCGGGTCTGGAACAGCTCCACGGCGAGGTGGCCGACGACGCCGAGCTCCTTGGCGATGTTCAGCGCCATCTCCTCGGCCCTCAGGGCGAGGGCCTCGTCGAGGCCGGGCGCGGGCGCGATGACCGTGTCGCAGACGCCGTTGACCTGCCGCGACTCCACGACCGGGTAGGCGACGGCCTGGCCGTGCGGGGAGCGCACGACGTTGGCGGCGAGCTCGCGGACGTAGTCGACCTTCTCCTCGGCCAGGACCGGGACGCCGGCCCTGAACGGCTCGGCGGCCTCCTCGACGGAGTCGACGACCCACACGCCCTTGCCGTCGTAGCCGCCGCGGACCGTCTTGAGGACGACGGGGAAACCGTCGCCCTCCGCCGCGAACGCGGCCACGTCCCCGGGATCGGCGACGATGCGGTGCCGCGGGCAGGGCACGCCGATCGCGTCGAGCTTCGCGCGCATCACGCCCTTGTCCTGGGCGTGCACCAGCGCGTCGGGGCCCGGGCGGACGGGGATGCCGTCCGCCTCCAGGGCCCTGAGGTGCTCGGTGGGCACGTGCTCGTGGTCGAAGGTGATCACGTCGCAGCCGCGCGCGAACGCGCGCAGCGTGTCCAGGTCGCGGTAGTCGCCGACGACGACGTCGCCGACGACCTGCGCCGCGGAATCCTGCGGAGTGTCACTGAGGAGCTTGAACCTGATGCCGAGCGGGATGCCCGCCTCGTGTGTCATACGAGCGAGCTGTCCACCGCCGACCATGCCGACTACCGGGAACGTCACGCCCCCAGGGTATCGGCCGAGCCACGGTGGCCGGTTTACCGGCCCCGCACCCGGACGGTCCGCGGCCGGGACCTCCGTCCGCAGGAAGATCGCACGGGTGGGTGGTTAGCATGGCTGGGTTGACGCATCCGACGACGGGAGCCCGCAGGCGATGGAACGCGGTTCGTCGAGGCTGCGACGGCTCTGCCGGGAAGCGGCCAAGTTCGGCGCGGTGGGCGGAGCCGGGGTGCTGGTCAACCTGGGCGTGTTCAACCTGGTGCGGCAGGTGACCGACCTCCAGGTGGTGCGGGCGAGCGTCATCGCCACCGTCGTGGCGATCGTCTTCAACTACGTCGGCTTCCGCTACTTCACCTACCGGGACCGCGACAAGTCCGGGCGGACCCGGGAGATGTCCCTGTTCCTGCTGTTCAGCGCGGTCGGCCTGGTGATCGAGAACGGCGTGCTGTACACGGCGACGTACGGCTTCGGCTGGGACAGCCCGCTGCAGAGCAACGTCTTCAAGTTCCTCGGCATCGGCGTCGCGACCCTGTTCCGCTTCTGGTCCTACCGCACCTGGGTGTTCCGCGCGCTGCCGGTCCGGGAGCCGGCGCCGGGGGCGGTCGCCCGGAGCGGCGGGGCCGGCCCCCGTCCGAAGCAGCGGGTGCCGTAGCCGTCCCCGGCGCGGGCCGGACCGGTTACCGGACCGTCTGCCGGTCCTCGTCGTCCCGGGAGGTGCGCGGGGGCGTGCGGGAGAGGAACAGGCCGAAGACCGCCGGCTTCGCCTGCAGCATCTCCAGGCGGCCGCCGTCCGCCTCCGCCAGGTCACGGGCGACGGCGAGGCCGATGCCGGTGGAGTTGTGGCCGCTGATCGCCCGTTCGAAGATCCGCGAGCCCAGGTCGGCGGGGACGCCGGGCCCCTCGTCGGTGACCTCGACGACGACCTGGTTGCCGGTGACCCGGGTGCGCAGGGCGACCGTGCCGCCGCCGTGCATGAGGGAGTTCTCGATCAGCGCCGCCAGCACCTGGGCGACGGCGCCCGGCGTGCCCACCGCCTGCAGGTGCCGCTTGCCCGAGGTGACGATCGCGCGGCCGGCGCTGCGGTAGGCGGGGCGCCACTCGGCGAGCTGCTGCTGGATGACGTCGTCGAGGTCGAAGGTGACCGCGGAGCCGGTGCGCGGGTCGCGGGAGTTCGTCAGCAGCCGCTCCACCACGTCCGTCAGCCGCTCCACCTGCGTCAGCGCGATGGTCGCCTCCTCCTTCACCGTGTCCGGGTCGTCGGTGAGGGTGATCTCCTCCAGGCGCATGGACAGGGCGGTGAGGGGGGTGCGCAGCTGGTGCGAGGCGTCGGCGGCCAGGCGCCGCTCGGCGGTCAGCATGCGGGCGATGCGCTCGGCGGAGGCGTCCAGCACGTCCGCGACCCGGTCCAGCTCGGGGACGCCGTAGCGCCGGTGCCGGGGGCGCGGATCGCCGGAGCCGAGGCGTTCGGCGGTCTCCGCGAGGTCGGTGAGCGGGGAGGCGAGCCGGTTGGCCTGGCGCAGCGCCAGCAGCACCGCCGCGATCACCGCCAGCAGCGCCACCAGCCCGATGATCAGCAGCGTGCGGCCGACCTCCCGGGTCACCGAGGAGCGCGGCTCCTGGACGACGACCGTCTCGCCCTCCTCGCCCGGCGCCGAGGCGCTGATGACGTCGCCGTCCGGCTTGCTGCCGACCTCTATGGGCGGCTGGCCGGGGATGCGGATGACGGCGTAGCGGTCCTCGGTCACCTGGTCGCTCAGGAACTCGGCGGTGACCCGTTCCTCGACGATCAGCCGGCTGTCGACGATGCTGGCCAGCCGCACCGCCTCGGACTCCACCCGCTCCCTGGCGCTCTCGCTGATCGTGCGGGTCTCGACGATCACCAGGGACACGCCGAAGACGGCGATCACGACGAGCACCACGGCGAGCGTGGACTGGATCAGACGACGGCGCATGTTCTCTTACCCACTGGCGGACCCCGGCGGGGTTCAGCTCTTCTCGAAACGGAAGCCCACGCCGCGCACGGTCGCGATGTAGCGGGGGTTGGCGGCGTCGTCGCCGAGCTTCTTGCGCAGCCAGGAGATGTGCATGTCGAGGGTCTTGGTGGAGGACCACCAGGTGGTGTCCCAGACCTCGCGCATCAGCTGGTCGCGGGTGACGACCCGGCCCGCGTCCCGCACCAGGACCCGCAGCAGGTCGAACTCCTTGGCGGTGAGCTGCAGCTCCTCCTCGCCCATCCACGCCCGGTGCGACTCGACGTCGATGCGCACCCCGTGGGTGGCCGGCGGCTGCTGCGGCTCGGCGGCGCCGCGCCGCAGCAGGGCCCGCACCCGGGCGAGCAGCTCGGCGAGGCGGAACGGCTTGGTGACGTAGTCGTCGGCGCCCGCGTCGAGGCCGACGACCGTGTCCACCTCGTCGGCGCGCGCGGTCAGGATCAGCAGGGGAACCGTGTGGCCCTCGGAGCGGAGCCGGCGGGCGACCTCCAGGCCGTCCATGCCGGGCAGCCCGAGGTCCAGCACCACCAGGTCGACGCCGCCCTGCATCCCGGCGTCGAGCGCGCTGGGTCCGTCCTCACGCACCTCGACTTCGTAACCCTCCCGGCGCAGGGCGCGGGCCAGCGGCTCCGAGATGGACGCGTCGTCCTCGGCGAGCAGTACACGGGTCATGCCAGTGATGGTAGTCCCGCCGCACCGGGCGCCGGGGCGTGATCCCCTGGCTTGATCCTTACCCTCCGCATACCCGTCTCTCACCTTCGGGGGCCCCCGGACGGACCTGTGTCTCTGGGGTGCGATCCTGGAAAAGACCTTCGAATGGGTGATCGCGGTTCCTTTGAAACCTGTGATCCGCGTCTCAAGTCCTTCCATGTCCGGCACTGTCCTGCCGTATGGTGAATCAACGCCTGTTGCACCGCGAGGACCTTTGGCGGTAATTGACGCCGGGGGTCTCTTTTGCGTGCGGGCTGGTTTCGGCCGGCCCCGTAAGGAATGACCTGTGGCCGGGCCTCACCGCGCGCCGACGCGCGGAGGAGGCGTGGATCCCGGTGGTCGCCGTCCGCCGCTCCGTGATCCGGGGCGGTCTCCCCCGGGCGTGGGGTGGACGGCACGGCCCGCCGGTGCCGGCCGCCCCCCACCGGGCGCGTACGCGTTCGCGCGACGCGTCCCGACCAGCAAGGAACGACCATGGCGTCCAGCCTGACGAAGGACTCGGTCTCCCCGGGCACACCCGGCTCCGAGAAGACCTTCTTCGGCCACCCCCGCGGACTGGCCACTCTCTTCATGACCGAGATGTGGGAGCGTTTCTCCTACTACGGCATGAGGGCTCTGCTCCCGCTGTACCTCGTCGCCCCGGGCGGCCTGGCCCTGAGCGCCGGCACCGCGACGGCGATCTACTCGGTGTACGTGTCGCTGGTGTACCTGCTCGCCATGCCGGGCGGCTGGTTCGGCGACCGCGTCTGGGGGCCGCGCAAGACCGTCGCCGTCGCCGGCGGGATCATCATGCTGGGCCACCTGACGCTGGCCCTGCCCTCCTCCGGCACCTTCTACGCCGGTCTCGGCCTGGTCGCCATCGGTTCCGGTCTGCTGAAGGCCAACATCTCCACGATGGTCGGCCACCTCTACAAGGGCCCGGACGACCCGCGCCGGGACGGCGGCTTCACCGTCTTCTACATGGGCATCAACCTGGGTGCCTTCGCCGCGCCGCTGATCATCGGCACCATCGGCGAGAGCGTCAACTGGCACCTGGGCTTCGCGCTCGCCGCGCTGGGCATGGGTCTGGGTCTGGCGCAGTTCCTGCTGGGCAGCCGTCACCTGGACGCGCACTCCAGCGTCGTCCCGAAGCCGCTGTCGGCCGAGGAGAAGGCGTCCACGCTGCGCAAGGCCGCGCTGTGGGCGGGCATCGCCGTCGTCGCCTACGCGATCGTCGGCTTCTCCGGCAACTACACGCTGAACTGGGTCCTGGTCCCGCTGACGCTGCTCGGCGTGATCATCCCGGTGATGGTGCTGGTCCGGATCAAGCGCGACAAGGACCTGGACCGCGCCGAGCAGTCGAAGATGTCCGCGTACATCTGGTTCTTCGTCGCGGCCGCGATCTTCTGGATGATCTACGACCAGGGCGGCTCGACGCTGTCGATCTTCGCCGACTCGTCGGCCGAGAACAGCGTCCTCGGCTGGGAGTTCCCGGTCTCCTGGTACCAGTCGGTCAACCCGGTCCTGATCATGGCGCTGGCCCCGGTCTTCGCCTGGTTCTGGCTGGCGCTGAACCGGCGCGGCAAGGAGCCGAGCACGATCGTGAAGTTCGCCTCCGGCCTGGTGCTGGTCGGCGCGTCCTTCTTCCTCTTCCTGGCCCCGCTGTCCATCGCCGAGGGCGGTCACAAGGCCGCGGCGCTGTGGCTGGTGGCGATCTACTTCACGCAGACCGTCGGCGAGCTGCTGCTCTCCCCCGTCGGCCTGTCGGTCACCACGAAGATGGCGCCCGCGAAGTACGCCTCGCAGATGATGGGCGTCTGGTTCCTGGCCGTCACCGCCGGTGACGCCACGACCGGCCTGCTCTCCATCGCCGGCGTCGACCTGAACAAGACGGGCATCGTCGCGGCGGAGGCCACCCTCGCCGTGGTCGCCGGTGTCGCGGTGTGGATGTACCGCAACAAGGTCAAGAGCCTCATGGGCGACGTCCGCTGAGCCCTGCCGGCCCGGCGGTACACCTCGACGAAGGGCCCGCGTCCGACTCGGACGCGGGCCCTTCGGGCGTTCCCGGGCACGGCCCCGGGGAGCCGCGGGACCGGACGGGGGCGTCGACGGGTTCCCCGCCGCTCTCCCCTGACGGGACCTCGGGGGGCGTCGGGACGTGCCCGGAGGTGTGGGGGTCCAGGGACGTGAAGGTCCGGAGGCGTGAGGAGCGGCGCGAGGGGGCCCGGAGGCGCGGGAGAGCCCGGGGGGGCCCGGAGGCGCGGGAGAGCCCGGGGGTGCCCGGGGGCGCGGGAGAGCCCGGGGGTGCCCGGGGGCGCGGGAGAGCCCGGGGGTGTCCGGAGGCGTGAGGGGAGACACGGCACGCGCCGGGTCCCTGGTGATCCGGCGTGCGGAGAGGCGGCGAGGGGCCGCGTGGGGCTAGGCGGGGGCCCCGAGGTCCGCCCAGACCGTCTTGCCCGCGACGCCCGGGGCCCGTACGACCCCCCAGTCCAGGCAGAGCCGCTGCACGATGAACATGCCGTGACCGCCGGGCCGGCCCGCCCGGTGCGGGGTGCGCGGAGCCGGCTGGCCCGCGCCCCGGTCGGTGACCTCGATCCGGATCACCTTGTTGTCGCAGGTGATGGCCAGGTGGTCCGGCCCCTCGGCGTGCAGGCAGGCGTTGGTGACCAGCTCGGAGACGACGAGCAGGACGTCCTCCGCGGCGGCCCGCTGGTCGGCGGTGGCCGCGGGCAGCCAGCCCCACGCGTACAGCGCCTGGCGGGTGAAGTCGCGGGCGAGCGGGACGACGCCGCTCTGGTCGTCGAAGCTCAGCCGACGGACCTGACCGCCCCCCGGCGGCCCGGACGGCGCCGGCGGCACGGTCGGCGCGGCCAGGCCCCCGTCGGGCGCGCCCGTCGCCGACGCGCCGCCCCCGGGGACCCCGGAAGCGCCGCTGGGCTCCGGACCGCGGTCGCCCGGCGAGTAGGGCCGGGTGGTGCTCATCAGCGCTTCACCTCACCGATTCACCAGTTCACGATTCAAAAAAGTCGGTACGCAGTCAGTCACGCGCGCGCGGCACGTTCGGTTCTCGGCGCCCTGGCGACCACCGCCGTCGGCGCGTCCAGGATGTCTCCTGCCCGAGCGGACCGGCGGAACACCCCTGTATTCGAACGAAAAGGCCGGGCGGAAGGGGGCCGGCCGCTCGCCGGGACGACCGGGGCGGCCCGTCGGCCCGCCCGCGGGTCACGCGGAATCGTCGGCCAGGGCCTCCTCGAGCGTGTCGTGGACGGTGAACACCGCGTCCGCCCCCGTGATCTCGAACACGCGCGCGACCACGGGCTGCATCCCCACGAGATGCACACCGCCCCCGGCGGCCTCGGCCTTCAGTCGGGCACCGAGCAGCACGTTCAGCCCCGTGGAGTCACAGAACTCCAGCCGGGAGCAGTCGATGACAAGCCGCTTGAATCCCTTGGCGAGGCAGTCCTCCAGTGGCTCACGCAACAGGTCGGCGGTGTGGTGGTCCAACTCACCCGCCGGAGTCACGACGGCACTGGGGCCCTCTTCTCGCACCTCGACCAGAAGCCGGCCCGACTGTGCGCTGCCGACCGTCCCGCGGTCCATGCCGTCTCTCTCTCCCGACGTCGTGGCTGCTTGCTGACGCCCTCGAACATTACGCCTTCCGGCCGCACTCCGACACCCGAACAATCACACAGAAACAGACATACCCCAACAGAACGCACTTGCGGCGGGCTTGGGGAAGCGGGTAGGGCTAGTAGGAACACGTACCCGACACGGCCGGCTTTGGAGGCGCCGCACACCGCAGTGCACGTATCGGCTTCGGCAGCCATATGCCGAGAACGATGGAGGACATCATGTCACCCCGGCTCGACGCATCGCGTACCCCGAAAGCGACGTCGGCACCCTCCCCGGAACATCTGGATCCCATCGAGCAGGACGACGCGAGCGCCGTCCCGGACGACCTACTCGCCGGACTTCCGGAGATCCCCCCGTACGACGAGGTGGGCCCGGTCGACGCACGGGCTCTGTCCAAGACCCTCTTCGAGCGCCTGGAGTCGCTGGAGGAAGGCACCCACGAGTACTCGTACGTGCGCGACACGCTCGTCGAACTCAATCTCGCCCTGGTCAAGTTCGCCGCCTCCCGTTTCCGCTCGCGCAGCGAGCCGATGGAGGACATCATCCAGGTCGGCACCATCGGCCTGATCAAGGCGATCGACCGCTTCGAACTGTCGCGCGGTGTGGAGTTCCCCACGTTCGCGATGCCGACCATCATCGGCGAGATCAAGCGCTTCTTCCGCGACACCTCGTGGTCCGTGCGCGTTCCGCGCCGGCTTCAGGAACTCCGGCTCGACCTGGCCAAGGCCGGCGACGAGCTGGCCCAACAGCTCGACCGGGCCCCGACGGTGGCCGAACTGGCCGAGCGCCTGGGCATCACCGGCGACGAGGTCGTCGAGGGCATGGCGGCGTCGAACGCCTACACCGCCTCCTCGCTGGACGCCCAGCCGGAGGAGGACGACACCGAGGGCGCGCTGGCCGACCGGATCGGTTACGAGGACCACGGGCTCGAGGGCATCGAGTACGTCGAGTCGTTGAAGCCGCTGATCGCCGAACTGCCGCCGCGGGACCGGAGGATCCTCTCCCTGCGCTTCGTCGCGGGCATGACGCAGTCGGAGATCGGCGAGGAACTGGGCATCTCCCAGATGCACGTCTCGCGCCTGCTGTCGCGGACGCTGGTGAAGCTGCGCAAGGGGCTGACCGTCGAGGAGTGACGGGGCCGCGTCCCGCGCCCGGTGGGTGCCCGGTGTCCGGGAGGACGTCCGGTGCCCGCCGGACGCGGGACGCTCCTCATTACCCACGGTCACCCCTTTTCCCCCGCACCTTCCTCCTCCACTATGGGCACGCCGAACCGGCCGGTAGGTCGGGAAGCCGGACCGGGCCGCCGCGCGACGGCCCGGGGTGTGAGGAGGCGGTGGATGGCTCGGGGCGACGGAACCGTCAACGGCGGCGCGACCGGTGACGGACCCCCAGGTGCACACACCGACGCGCACGCCGCCGCGTCCGACACCCGGCTGACGGAGGCGCTGCGCGCCGACTCCTCGGCCGCGTACGCGGCCCTGCGGGAACTGCGCGCCCGGCACGGCCCCTCGGTGCTCGCCTACGCCCGCGCGTGCGCCTCGGGCGAGTCCACGGCGCGTCAGCTCGCCGCGCAGGCCCTCACCCTCGCCGCCCGCCAGACCGCACGCGGCACCGACCCCGGCGGTCCCCTGCGCCACCACCTGCTGCTGCTGACCGTCCGGGCCGCCGCGTCCTGGGCCGCGGAGGGACGGGCCGGCGGACTCGACGCCGGGCTGCACCTCGTCCTCAGCTCCTCCGGCCCCGGCGGCCCGGTCCCGCCCCTGCTCGCCCCCTTCCGGACCCTGCCGTACCGGGCGCAGGGACTCCTGTGGTACGGCACCGTGGAACAGGAGCCCCCGCACCGGACGGCGACGTTCCTCGGCCTCACCCGTGAGGACGTGCTCCACGGCACGGACTCCGCGCTGCAGACGCTGGGCCGGGCCTGCCTGCGGTCCCGGCTGGCCGCCTCGGACGATCCGCGGTGCGGTGACTTCCGCCGGCTCATCGAGGAGGCCGTGCGGCCCGACCGCCCCCGCGACAGCGCCGACCTGCACGCGCACATGGCGCACTGCGCGCACTGCGCCGCGGCGTACGAGGAGCAGTGCGCGCTGCGGGACGACCCGCGCACCACGCTCACCGAGGGCCTGCTGCCCTGGGCGGGCACGGCGTACGCCACCGCCCCGGGGCCGGTCCCGGCCGAGCAGGCCGCCCGCCACGCGACCGCACCCGGACCCTGGCCGCGGTCGCGGCGCCTGGCGCTGGCCTCGACGGCGCTCGGCGTGGCCGTGGTGCCGCTGCTGTTCCTCCTGCTGTCCCCGGCGGACGCGCCGTCCGAGCGGGCCGCGGAGACGGCCGCCCCCTCGCCCGTCCCGCCGCCGGTGACGGCCACGCCGTCCCCGTCGCCCACCGCGTCCCCGACGCGGGAGTCCCCCTCCCCGTCGTCCTCGCCGTCTTCCTCGCCGTCTTCCTCGCCGTCTTCCTCGCCGACGAAGGGTCCCGGCCCGTCACGCACCGCGCGCCCGTCCCCCTCCCCCACGCGCGCCGCACCGGCCCACCGGCCGCCGGGCGGTACGTACGCACAGGTGGTGAACCTCGCCTCGGGCCTGTGCCTGAGCGTCGACGGCGACCCGGAGAACCGCACGGACGTCGTCACCGCCCGCTGCACCTCCTCGCCCGCCCAGCGGTGGCGGTTCGACGCCGGGCGCGGCGTGCTGCAGTCGGCCGCCGACCCGGACTACTGCCTGGACAGCCGCGGCGCGGTGGACCGGGGCGTCGGCGTCTGGGAGTGCGACTCGGTGGACGGGCGCAACGGACAGAACCTGCGTTTCGCCGTCGACACCCGCGGGGTGATCCGTCCGGCCGTCGCGCCGGACCACGCCGTGACGCCGGCCGGCGGCGGCCTCCTCGCCCTGGCCCGGGAGGCGGGGCGGGCGGACCAGCGGTGGCGGGCCGGAGCGCTCTGAGCGCCCGGCTCAGACCACGCGGACGCCGCGCCGCCAGACCCCCGCGACCAGGGGGACGCCGGGGCGGTAGGCCAGGTGGACGTGGCTCGGGGCGTCGAGGAGGAGCAGGTCGGCGCGGGCGCCGGGGGTGAGGCGGCCGATGTCGGTGCGGCGCAGGGCCGCCGCACCGCCCGCCGTGGCCGACCACACGGCCTCGTCCGGCGTCATGCCCATGTCCCGCACGGCCAGCGCGATGCAGAACGGCACCGAGGACGTGAAGGACGACCCCGGGTTGCAGTCCGTGGACAGCGCGACGGTGACGCCCGCGTCGAGCAGCCGGCGCGCGTCGGGCCACCGGGCCCGGGTGGAGAACTCGGCGCCGGGGAGCAGCGTGGCGACGGTCGCGCTGTTCGCCAGCGCGTCCACGTCGGCGTCGGTGAGGTGGGTGCAGTGGTCGGCGCTGGCCGCGTCGAGCTCGACGGCGAGGCGGACGCCGGGGCCGTGGGAGAGCTGGTTGGCGTGGACGCGCGGGTGCAGCCCCCTCGCCCTGCCCGCGGCCAGGATCGCGCGGGCCTGGTCGCCGTCGAAGGCGCCCTCCTCGCAGAAGACGTCGATCCAGCGGGCGTGCGGCGCGCAGGCGTCGAGCATCTCGCCGGTGACCAGGTCCACGTAGGCGGCCGGGTCCTCGGCGTACTCGGGGGCGACGACGTGGGCGCCGAGGTAGGTGACCTCGTCGGTGTGGCGGGCGGCGATGCGCAGGGCGCGGGCCTCGTCCTCGACGGTCAGGCCGTAGCCGGACTTGGTCTCGAAGGTCGTGGTGCCCTGGCGGAGCGCCTCGGCGAGGTAGCGGGTGAGGTTGCGCTCCAGGTCCTCGTCGCTCGCCGCCCGGGTGGCCGCCACCGTCGTACGGATGCCGCCGGCGCTGTACGGCCGCCCCGACATCCGGGCGTTGAACTCCTGTGTCCGGTCGCCCGCGAAGACCAGGTGGGAGTGGGAGTCCACGAAGCCGGGGATCACCGCCCGGCCGCCCGCGTCGACCCGGTTGTCAGTGGCGGGTGCTTTGCTTCGGTCACCGGTCCACGCGATGCGGTCGCCCTCGATGACGACGGCCGCGTCCCGGACCAGTCCGAGGGGGGAACCCGTCCCGCTCTCGCATGTGCCCGGGCGGGGGGACCCGCGTCCGAGGGAGGGGTCGTTGGTGACCAGGGCGGCGATGTTGGTGATGAGCGTGCTGGCGGTGCTCGCGGAGTGGGCGGGGCTGACGGTCGTCGCGTTGCTCATGGCGTCCTCGGTTGCCTGGTCGGCGGTGGGGTCGGGTGCGGGGGCGGAGCCGGGCCGCGCGGGCGGGCGGTCCGGGGTCATCCGCGCAGGGCTTCGACGGCGTCCGCGAGGGCCCGCGGCACATCCGGTACGAGCGTGTGGGCCCCGTCCCGCACGACGTGCCGGCCTCCCACGACCGTGTGCGACACGTCTGCTGCCGACGCGGCGAATACGGCCGTCTCGGCCCCGAGCCGCGGAAGCGGCCCTGCCGTCCTGACCGAGTCGAGCGCGATCGTCGTGAAGTCGGCGAGCGCACCGGGCTCCAGCGTGCCCGCCCCGTCCCAGCCGAGGGCCGCGTGACCGTCGGCCGAGGCCGCCCGCAGCAGGGCCGCCGCCGTCCAGTGGCCTCGCGTGCGGGTGCGCAGGCGCTCGTTCAGCTCCATCGCGCGCGCCTCCTCCAGCAGGTCGATCACGGCGTGGCTGTCGGAGCCCAGGCACAGCGGCGAGCCCTCGTCCTGGAGGGCGGCGGCCGGCCCGATGCCGTCCGCGAGGTCCCGCTCGGTGGTCGGGCACATGCAGGTGCCGGTGCCGCTGCCGCCGATCAGGGAGATGTCCTCGGCGGTGAGGTGGGTGTTGTGGACGCCGGTGGTGCGCGGCCCGAGGACGCCGTGCAGCGCCAGCAGCTGGGTCGGGGTGCAGCCGTGGGCCTCCCGGCAGGCGTCGTTCTCGGCGGTCTGCTCGGACAGGTGGACGTGCAGCGGGGCCCGCCGCTCCTCGGCCCAGCGCGCCACGGTCGCCAACTGGTCGGCGGGCACGGCCCGTACGGAGTGGACGGCCGCCCCGATCCGCGCGTGGTCCCGTTCCTTGAGGAGGGAGGAGCGTTCGGCCCAGGCCTCGGCCGTTCCGTCGGAGAAGCGCAGCTGATGGGCGGTGGGCGGCCGGCCGAAGCCGGAGGAGAGGTAGGCGGTGTCGAGGAGGGTGATGCGGATGCCGGCCTCGGCGGCGGCCGCGATCAGCGCCTCGCCCATCGCGTTGGGGTCGGCGTAGGGGGTGCCGCCGGGGGCGTGGTGGACGTAGTGGAACTCGCCGACCGACGTGACACCCGCCAGCGCCATCTCGGCGTACACCGCGCGGGCGAGGGCGTGGTAGGTCTGCGGGGTCAGCCGGTCGGCGACGGAGTACATGACCTCGCGCCAGGTCCAGAAGGTGCCGCTGCCGACCTGGACGGTGCCGCGCAGGGCGCGGTGGAAGGCGTGGCTGTGGGCGTTGGCCAGTCCCGGGACGGTCAGACCGCGCAGGACCTCGGCGCCGGGCGGCGGGGCGGGGGTGTCCCGGCGGACGGCGGTGATGCGGCCGTCCGCCACGTCCACGGCGACGCCCGACTCGACGGTGGTCCCCCCTGCTCGATCGGGGCCGGCGGCCCCGGGGAGGGTGCCGGGCCAGGCGTGCTCCAGCCAGTACGTCCGCGGTGTGGCAGTCACGTGCAGGCGAGTCCTTCCAGTACGTCGGCGAGGGCGGCGACCCCGGCCGCGCAGTCGTCCTCGGTGGCGGACTCGGCCGGGGAGTGCGAGACGCCGGTGGGGTTGCGCACGAACAGCATGGCGGTCGGGATGCGCCCGGACAGGATTCCGGCGTCGTGTCCGGCGCCGGTGCCGAGGACCGGTACCCGCAGGCCGGGGTCGGTGTCCCGGCCGAGGATGCGGGCCAGTTCGTCGCGCAGGGCGTGGTCGAACTCGACGACGGGCGTGAAGGACTCGCGCGTGACGCCGAGGGCGACGCCGTGGACGTCGGCGTGGGCGCGGGCGGCCTTCTCCACGCCGTTCACCACGGCGTCCAGGGCCTCCTGCCCGGCGGCGCGGGCGTCGAGCCAGCCGCGCACCAGGGACGGGATGGCGTTGACGCCGTTCGGCTCGACGGTGATCTTGCCGAAGGTGGCGACGGCACCGGCGAGTTCGGCCTCGTGGCGGGCGGCGAGGACGGTCTCGGCGTAGACCGGCATGGGGTCGCGCCGGTCGGCGAGGCGGGTGGTGCCGGCGTGGTTGGCCTCGCCGCGGAAGTCGAACCGCCAGCGTCCGTGGGGCCAGATGGCGGACGCGATGCCGATCGGGTCGCCGGACAGGTCCAGGGCGCGGCCCTGTTCGACGTGGAGCTCGACGAAGGCGCCGATGCGGGCGAGCCGCTCCGGGTCGGGGCCGATGGCCTCCGGGTCGTGGCCGGCGGCCTCCATGGCCCGCGGGAGCGTGATCCCGTCGCCGTCGGTCAGGCGGTGGGCCTGCTCGACGGTGAGCGCCCCGGCGGTGAGCCGGGAGCCGACGCAGGCGAGGCCGAACCGGGCGCCCTCCTCGTCACCGAAGTTGACGATGCCGACGGGCCTGGTGAACCGCGCTCCCCTGCGGCGCAGTTCGTCCAGGGCCGCGAAGGCGGACACCACCCCGAGGGGGCCGTCGAAGGCGCCCCCGTCGGGCACGGAGTCCAGGTGCGACCCGGTGACGACGGCGTCCCCGGCGGCCGGGTCGCCGAGCCAGGCCCACTGGTTGCCGTTGCGGTCGGTCTCGTGGGCGAGCCCGCGGGAGCGGGCCTGCTGCTCGAACCAGGCCCGGCAGTCGGCGTCGGCCCCGGTCCACGCGAAGCGCCGGTAGCCGCCGGAGGCGGAGCTGCGGCCGATCGGCAGCAGCTCCGCCCACATGCTGTGGAAACTCAACGGTCGTCACCCTCGCGCATCGGCACCCGCACCCCGCGCCGCTCCGCCACCGACTCGGCGATGCCGTACCCGGCGTCCACGTGCCGGATGACGCCCATGCCGGGGTCGTTGGTGAGCACCCGGCGGATCTTCTCCCCGGCGAGCGCGGTGCCGTCGGCGACCGTCACCTGCCCGGCGTGGATCGACCGGCCCATGCCGACGCCGCCGCCGTGGTGGACGGACACCCACGACGCGCCGGACGCCACGTTCACCATGGCGTTCAGCAGCGGCCAGTCGGCGATCGCGTCGGAACCGTCGAGCATCGCCTCGGTCTCGCGGTAGGGGGAGGCGACGGAGCCGCAGTCGAGGTGGTCGCGGCCGATGACGACCGGGGCGGCCAGCTCCCCGCTCGCGACCATGTCGTTGAAGCGCTCACCGGCCTTGTCCCGCTCGCCGTAGCCGAGCCAGCAGATGCGCGCGGGCAGCCCCTGGAAGTGGACCCGCTCCCCGGCCATCCTGATCCAGCGGGCCAGGGACTCGTTCTCCGGGAAGAGCTCGAGGATCGCCCTGTCGGTCTTGGCGATGTCGGCCGGGTCGCCGGACAGGGCCGCCCAGCGGAAGGGGCCCTTGCCCTCGCAGAACAGCGGGCGGATGTAGGCGGGGACGAAGCCGGGGAAGGCGAACGCGCGCTCGTACCCGGCGAGTTTGGCCTCGCCGCGGATGGAGTTGCCGTAGTCGAAGACCTCGGCGCCGGCGTCCTGGAAGCCGACCATCGCCTCGACGTGCCGGGCCATGGACTCGCGGGCGCGGGTGGTGAAGCCGGCCGGGTCCTTCGCGGCGGCCTCGGCCATGTCCTCGAAGGCGGTGCCGACGGGCAGGTACGCCAGGGGGTCGTGGGCGGAGGTCTGGTCGGTGACGATGTCGACGGGGGCGCCCATGGCGAGCAGTTGCGGGACCAGCTCGGCGGCGTTGCCGAGGACGCCGACGGACAGCGGGCGGCGGGCGTCGCGGGCCTCGACGGCGAGCCGCAGGGCGTGGTCGAGGGAGTCGGCCCGCGCGTCGAGGTAGCGGTGCTCGATGCGGCGGTCGATGGCGCGCGGGTCGCAGTCGACGCAGATCGCGACGCCGTCGTTCATCGTCACGGCCAGCGGCTGCGCGCCGCCCATGCCGCCGAGGCCGGCGGTCAGGGTGATGGTTCCGGCGAGGGTGCCGCCGAACCGCTTCGCGGCGACGGCGGCGAAGGTCTCGTAGGTGCCCTGGAGGATGCCCTGGGTGCCGATGTAGATCCAGGAGCCGGCGGTCATCTGCCCGTACATGGTCAGGCCGAGGGCCTCCAGGCGGCGGAACTCCTCCCAGGTGGCCCAGTCGCCGACGAGGTTGGAGTTGGCGATCAGGACGCGCGGGGCCCACTCGTGGGTCTGCATGACGCCGACGGGGCGGCCGGACTGGACGAGCATCGTCTCGTCCTGCTTGAGGGTCCTCAGGGTGCGGACCATGGCGTCGAAGGAGCGCCAGTCGCGGGCCGCCTTGCCGGTGCCGCCGTAGACGACGAGCTGGTCGGGGTGCTCGGCGACCTCCGGGTCGAGGTTGTTCTGCAGCATCCGCAGGGCGGCCTCCTGCTGCCATCCCAGGGCGCTCGGTTCCGTGCCGCGCGGCGCCCGGACCCCACCGGGGGGCGGCCCGTAGGGCCTCGTTCGAGGGTGGTGGGGGGAGACGGGTGGGCGGGGTCCTGACATGGTCTGCCTCCTGGTGGCTCGCTCCCGGCTGGTTCCGCGGGCCGGACGGCCGCGATCCCGCGGTTACTGCAGATATTCATATCCTCATGCCCTGAATAGAACTAGTCAACAGGGCGGCGTGTCGGCGCGCGGGGGCGGGGTGTTTGGCTGGACGCATGCACACGGACACGGCGATCACGGACGGAACGGGGGAAGCGGTGGCACACGACGACCGGGCGGACGGCGCGGACGGACCGGACGCCGGGCGGGAGGAGGCGGCGGCGCGGGCGGCCAGGCGGGACCGGGCGGTGCGGGCCGCCGTGGAGCAGGGACTGCTCGGGCCCGGCGTCCCCCTCGTCGGGCTCCTGGACGTCACCGGCATCCGGGAGTCGGCGGCTCGGCTGCGGGCCGCGTTCGAGGCGGTGACGGCACCCGGGACGCCCGTGCTGCACGCCTTCGCGGTGAAGGCGGCGCCCCTGGTGCCGGTGCTGCGGCTGCTGCACGAGGAGGGCGTCGGCGCGGAGGTCGCGAGCCCCGGCGAGCTGGCGCTCGTGCGGGCGGCCGGGGTGCCGCCGGAGCGGACGGTGCTGGACTCCCCCGCCAAGACCGCGGACGAGTTGCGCGAGGCGCTGGCCCTGGGCATCGCCGTCAACGCGGACAACCCGCAGGAGCTGGACCGCCTCGACACCCTGGTGAAGGAGGCCCCGGGCACCGCCTCACCGCTCGGCATCCGGGTGAACCCGCAGGTCGGCGGGGGCTCCATCGAGGCGCTGTCCACGGCGACGGCGACCTCCAAGTTCGGGGTGGCGCTGCGCGACGAGGGGGCCCGGGAGTGGGTCGTGCGGGCGTACCTGGACCGGCCGTGGCTGACCCGGCTGCACACCCACACCGGCTCCCAGGGCGTCGCGCTGTCCCTGATGGCACGGGGCGTCGCGGAGGCGTACGGACTGGCGGAGGAGATCAACCGCCGGGCCGGGCGGCGGCAGGTCGACACCATCGACATCGGCGGCGGACTGCCGGTGAACTTCGCCTCCGACGCGACGAGCCCCACGTACGCGCAGTACGCACGGCTGCTGAGCGACACCGTGCCGGGGCTGTTCGACGGACGGTACGGGCTGGTCACCGAGTTCGGGCGGTCCCTGCTGGCCAAGCACGGCACGCTCCTCACCCGCGTGGAGTACGCCAAGCGCGCGGGCGGGCGTCCGGTCGCGGTGACGCACGCGGGCGTGCAGGTGGCGACGCGGACGGTGTACGCGCCGGGGGCGTGGCCGCTCCGGATCGCCGCCTACGACGCCGAGGGGCGGCCCAAGGAGGGGCCGGACGTCGTGCAGGACGTGGCGGGACCGGCCTGCTTCGCGGGCGACCTGCTCGCCCGGGGACAGGCACTGCCGCTGCTGGAACAGGGGGACCACGCGGCGGCGCTGGACACCGGCGCGTACTACTTCGCCCACCACTACGCCTACAACTCGCTCCCCCGCCCGGGCGTGTACGGGTTCGTCCCGGACGGGGCCGGCGGGGTCTCCTTCGCGGTCGTCCGCCGCGCCCAGACGGTCGAGGAGATCGTGACCGAGTCGGGCGGCGACCACCCCGACGCGCTGGTGCCGGGACGCGCGCGCTGAGCGGGAGGGCGGTCCCCCGGTCCGGGGGACCGCCCTCCACCGCGAGGAGCCGGCCTTCCGGGTCCCTCAGACCAGCGCCGGGGTCCGGCGCCTCGCGCCGCCCGGGGCCGCGTCGCCCGCCGCGATGCCGGTGGTGCGGTAGCCCTTGACCGCCTTGCCGGCCGGGCGGCCCGCAGCCCTGTCCAGCCAGTCGACGCGCACCCACAGCAGCACCTCGTCGGCCCGCTCCAGGCGGCCGATCCAGGCCGCCTTCAGCCACAGGCCCACGCCGCACCCGGCGAGCGCCAGACCGGCGGTGGCGGGCGCCGCGAACGCGCCGCCCACGGCGGCGAGGAAGGCGAGCAGCAGCCACCAGCGGTGCCCGCGGCGCCAGACGCGCGCGGTCACGGCGCGGTCCTGGAGCACGTCGTGCCGGCCCGCCCGGGCCGCCGAGCGGGCCAGCGCCCGGTACCGCCCCCGCCGCCCGTACCCGACGACGGCCGCCGCCACCAGGAACAGCGCGGCCCCGGCCAGGACGCCGATCCGGCGTCCGGTCAGCCCGGGCACCAGCACCCCGACGCCCGCCGCGCACACTCCCAGCCACCACAGCGGTGCGGCCCCGGCCCGTACGACGACGGCCACCCGAGCCAGCCCCTGTCCTCCGCGTGTCACGTCCAGCCTCCCGTCTCACGTCGCCAGTGAAGCGTCCGGACGCCGCTCGGCGTCCGGACGGAGTACACCGTGGACACACGTTAGTGACGCAAGGTGAGACGAATCTGAGAAGACGGGAGCGGAGAGGGCGGGGCCGGGAGGACGGGTGCGGGAGAGCCCGCTCGGCACGGCGGCCCGTGCCGTCGTCCCACCGCCCCGTCACCCCGTCGGTCCGTCACCCGTCACCCCGCCGGTCCGCCGGTCCGTCAGTCCACGAACAGCCCGCGCGCCGCCGCCTTCGCGTCGAACTCCTCCAGCCGCGCCTGGGCCTCGGGCAGGCCGTCGCACATCGCCTCCAGCAGCACCCGCCCCAGCAGCATCGGCGCGCACGCCGTGTCGAAGGCGAGCCCGGTGCCGACGGCGGCGGGCAGCAGCAGGTCGGACACCTTGGCGACCGGCGCGAACGCGGAGTCGGCGACGGTGACGACGGTCAGCCCGGTCTCCTTGGCGTGGGTGAGGGCGTCGACGACCTCACGGGGGTGCCGGGGCAGCGCGAAGCACAGCAGGGCGTCCGCCCCCGCGCGGACCGCGGCGTCGATGCGGTCGTGGAGCATCGTGCCGCCCTCGTTGAGCAGCCGTACGTCGGGATGGACCTTGGCGGCGAAGTAGGCGAAGCCGTGCGCCTGGGCCGCAGCCGCCCGCAGCCCGAGCACGGGCAGCGGGCGGCTGCCCGCGAGGATCCGTCCCGCCCGCTGCACGGGCGCGGGGTCGGCCAGCGCCTCCGCGAGGTGCCGCAGGTTCTCGATCTCGGCCTCGACGGCCTGCTGGTACTCGTTGTACGCACCGGTCTCCGGCGCGGGTTCGGCGGGCGCGACCTCGCGCAGGTGGCGGCGCAGGGCGGGGTAGCCGTCGAAGCCGAGGGCGACGGCGAACCGGGTCACCGAGGGCTGGCTGACCCCGGCCAGCTCGGCCAGTTCCACGCTGGACAGGAACGGCACGTCGGCGGCGCGCCGGACCATGCTGTGCGCGATGCGCCGCTGGGTCGGCGTCAGCCGGTGCCCCTCGAAGAGCGCCTGCAGGCGCGCCGCAGGGCTGTCGGTGACGCTCATGGCGTGGTTCCCCCTCGACCTATTCACCCGTCGCACTTCCTGCATGCCGTTATACAGGCGCACGCGGGCGCGCACGACCTCGGCCGGTCACCGGTCCCGGACCCGCCCGCTCCGGGGCGAGCCGGGGAGCGGGTGAACCCGAGGGCGAGAGGGGGGCTAACCCCAGTGCCGCCGGCTCCCCGCCTGCCTACCGTGGACCGCATGACCGGAATGGACGCGCGGGACGCCGACCTGAAGAAGGAACTCGACGCCACCCTGCAGGCCCGCAGGGAACTGGGAGAGGAGTACGAGTCCGCGCTGGTCGACTCGTTCCTGGAGAAGGTCGACCAGCGCATCGACGGCGCGGTGGAGCGCCGGATCCGCCGTCAGTTCGCCGAGCAGCAGATGACGGTCGCCCGGGACGCGCGGACGCCGAGGGCCACGGACACCTGGGGCGAGCGCTTCGGCTTCGGGATCGTCTCGCTGGTCCTCGCGGTGCCGCTGTCCGCGATCGGCGGGGGCGTGGCCCATCTGCCGGGCCTGCTGGTCACCTGGCTGGGCATCGTCGGCGTCAACGTCGCGCAGGCCGCCCGCACCAACCCGGGCCTGTTCGGCCGCCGCAAGGCCGGGCAGGACGGCGACTGGGACGACTGACCGGCCGGGACGGCCGGCCGGGGTGACCGCACGGGGAGTGGTGCGCGGGGACCGCCGCACCCCCGTCACCGGGGGGCGGGACGACGGCGGTCCCCGCGAGGGACGCGGGCCGGCCGGGCCGGGCTGCGCGTCCGAGGCGTCCATGGAGGTCCGGGAGCCGCTCCGGAGGTCCTTCGACGCCGTTCTCCGCCGGCCGGAACGGGGAGCCGCTCCCGTCCCGCCGACATCCACCAATGTGCCGGACGCGTGTTAAGCGAGTGCTGCGCGGACGTGACACGCTCGTACCGCTTGCGCGAAGTCCACGAAGATCACCAACGGCCCGACCGCCCGGCGTTCACGGCCGGTTCACCCGCCGTTCCGCGCGACACCGCGGTCACCTGCCGCCCTTGGCGAGGAAGGACAGCAGGTCCTGACGGCTGATCACCCCGGTCGGCTTGCCCTCGACGAGGACGATCGCCGCGTCCGCCCCGCCCAGGACGGCCATCAGGTCGCCCACGGGCTCACCGGAGCCGACCTGCGGCAGCGGCGCGGACATGTGCTTCTCCAGCGGGTCGTCGAGCGAGGCGCTCTTGCTGAACAGCGCGTCCAGCAGCTCCCGTTCCACCACCGAGCCGACGACCTCGGCGGCCATCACGTCCGGGTGACCGGCGCCCGGCTTGACGACCGGCATCTGCGAGACGCCGTACTCGCGCAGCACCTCGATGGCCTGGCCGACCGTCTCGTCGGGGTGCATGTGGACGAGGGAGGGCATGGAGCCGCCCTCCTTGTCGTCGAGGACGTCGCCGACGCGGGCGTTGGGGCCCTCATTCTCCAGGAAGCCGTAGTCGGCCATCCACTCGTCGTTGAAGATCTTGCTGAGGTAGCCGCGTCCGCTGTCCGGCAGCAGCACCACCACGACGTCGTCCTCGCCGAGCCGCTCGGCCACCCGCAGCGCCGCCACGACCGCCATGCCGCAGGAGCCGCCGACCAGCAGGCCCTCCTCCTTGGCGAGGCGCCGGGTCATCTGGAAGGAGTCCTTGTCGGAGACGGCGACGATCTCGTCCGCGACGGTGCGGTCGTAGGCGGTCGGCCAGAAGTCCTCACCGACGCCCTCCACCAGGTACGGCCGCCCGGAGCCGCCCGAGTACACCGACCCCTCGGGGTCGGCGCCGACGACCTGGACGCGGCCGCCGCTGGCCTCCTTCAGGTAGCGCCCGGTCCCGGAGATGGTGCCGCCGGTGCCGACGCCGGCCACGAAGTGGGTGATCCGCCCCTCGGTCTGCTCCCACAGCTCGGGACCGGTGGAGTGGTAGTGGGAGAGGGGGTTGTTGGGATTGGAGTACTGGTCCGGCTTCCAGGCCCCCGGCGTCTCGCGGACCAGCCGGTCGGAGACGTTGTAGTAGGAGTCGGGGTGCTCGGGCGCCACGGCGGTGGGGCAGACGACGACCTCGGCCCCGTAGGCCCGCAGCACGTTGATCTTGTCCGTGGAGACCTTGTCCGGGCACACGAAGATGCACTTGTAGCCCTTCTGCTGGGCCACGATGGCGAGCCCGACCCCGGTGTTGCCGCTGGTCGGCTCGACGATGGTGCCGCCCGGCTTCAGCTCCCCGCTCTTCTCCGCCGCCTCGATCATGCGCAGGGCGATGCGGTCCTTCACGGAACCGCCGGGGTTGAAGTACTCCACCTTGGCCAGGACGGTCGCCCTGATGCCCTTGGTCACGCTGTTGAGCCGCACCAGCGGGGTGTTGCCGACGAGGCTGATCATCGAGTCGTGGAATTGCACCGTTGTCTCCGGATGCTGCAAAAGGGGTGGTCGTGGTGGTGAAGCCAGCCTAGGCCCTTCCGCCGCCGGACCCGGCCGGGTCGTTCACTCCCCGTCGAGATTGGACCACGGTCCGTACGGGGCAAGCACTGGGTGTACGGCTTCGAGGAGGTGGCGGCGAGGCATGACGAGCATGTCGAGGGCGAGGACGGCCCGGCGGATCGCGGCCGGCGCGGCATACGGCGGCGGGGGCATCGGACTGGCCGGCGCGGCCACCGTGGGCCTGCTGGTCGCCCAGGCCCAGCTGGCGCGTCGTCGGGTGGGCAACGGCGCGGCTCCTCACGTACCGAACGCGGACGGCCTGTACGGCGCCGCCTACACCGTGCCCGGCGAACCGGCGCTGCGGCTGACCATGCTGGGCGACTCCACGGCCGCCGGCCAGGGCGTGCACCGGGCCGGGCAGACCCCGGGCGCGCTGCTGGCGTCGGGGGTCGCCGCGATCGCGGAACGCCCCGTGGGGCTGAGCACGGTCGCGGTGCCCGGCGCGTGCTCCGACGACCTGGACCGGCAGGTGACGCTGGCCCTGGCGGACCCGTCCCGGGTGCCCGACATCTGCGTGATCATGGTCGGCGCCAACGACGTCACCCACCGCATGCCGCCGACCCGCTCGGTGCGCCACCTGTCCTCGGCGGTGCGCCGGCTGCGCACCGCCGGCGCGGAGGTCGTCGTCGGCACCTGTCCCGACCTCGGCACGATCGAACCGGTCCGGCAGCCGCTGCGCTGGCTGGCCCGCCGCGCCTCCCGCCAGCTGGCGGCGGCGCAGACGATCGGCGTGGTCGAGCAGGGCGGGCGCACCGTGTCGCTGGGCGATCTGCTGGGCCCCGAGTTCGCCGCCAACCCGCGCGAGCTCTTCGGCCCGGACAGCTACCACCCCTCCGCGGAGGGGTACGCCACGGCCGCGATGGCCGTGCTGCCGACGGTCTGCGCCGCCCTGGGCCTGTGGCCGGCCGAGGAGGAGCGCCCCGACGCCGCCCGCCGCGAGGGCTTCCTCCCGGTCGCACGAGCGGCGGCCGAGGCCGCGTCGGAGGCCGGCACGGAGGTCACGGCCGCGATGCCGGCGGGGTCGCGGGGACCCTGGGCGCTGCTGAAGCGCCGCCGCCGGCGGCGGGTCCCGGAGCCGGAGCCCGCGGCGCCGACGGCCTAGGGGGTGTCGTTCGGATCAGGCCGGCTCCGGGCAACGGTGCCTTGCGGACCGACCCGAGCGGGGTCTGGTGCGTGCGGGTGCAAGGCGGAGGAGGGCGCCAGGGCGGAGCCCCGGCAACCGACGACAACGCCGCAGATGCGCGTGCCGGGCCCCGCGGCCCCGGCAAGATCCGAACGACACCCCCTAGCCGACGGCCTGGGAGGACCGGTGCCGCCGGCGGCCGGGGGCGGGCCGTGCGGGCCGGCGTCGGCGGGGTGCCTCCCCGGGTTCTTCGGGCAGGGGCACCCCGGCGCCCGCCCGTGCCGCCCCGGGGGCGCCTCCCGGGGCACCGGGGAGGCGCGTCCGGCCGCGATCCGGCGAAGGAACCAAGCAAGCGCTTAGAAAGTTGCGGTCCATGTCACACCGCCACACCCGTGACCCCGCCCATACGTCCGGGTAACTTCCCAAGCAGCCCTGCCCGACCACCCGGTATGCCCTCCCCTCACCCGACCACCCCTCAACGAGGCGCTACGCGCCACCCCTTCGTCAGGAGCCGTGATGCCCGAAGCCGTGATCGTCTCAGCCGCCCGCTCCCCCATCGGCCGTGCCTTCAAGGGCTCCCTGAAGGACCTGCGCCCGGACGACCTGACCGCCACGATCATCCAGGCCGCCCTCGCCAAGGTCCCCGAGCTGGACCCGAAGGACATCGACGACCTGATGCTCGGCTGCGGCCTGCCCGGCGGCGAGCAGGGCAACAACCTCGGCCGCGTCGTCGCCGTGCAGATGGGGATGGACCACCTCCCCGGCTGCACCATCACCCGCTACTGCTCGTCCTCGCTGCAGACCTCCCGCATGGCCCTGCACGCCATCAAGGCCGGCGAGGGCGACGTCTTCATCTCGGCCGGCGTCGAGACCGTCTCCCGCTACGCCAAGGGCAACTCCGACAGCCTCCCGGACACGCGCAACCCGCTGTTCGCCGAGGCCGAGGCCCGCACCGCCGCCGTCGCCGAGTCGGAGGGCTCCACCTGGCACGACCCGCGCGAGGACGGCCTGCTGCCCGACCCGTACATCGCGATGGGCCAGACCGCCGAGAACCTGGCCCGGTGGAAGGGCGTCACCCGCCAGGAGATGGACGAGTTCGGCGTCCGTTCGCAGAACCTCGCCGAGGAGGCCATCAAGAACGGCTTCTGGGAGCGCGAGATCACCCCGGTGACGCTTCCCGACGGCACCGTGGTCAGCAAGGACGACGGCCCCCGCCCCGGCGTCACCATGGAGGGCGTGGCCGGCCTGAAGCCCGTCTTCCGCCCCGACGGCCTGGTGACCGCCGGCAACTGCTGCCCGCTCAACGACGGCGCCGCCGCGCTCGTCATCATGAGCGACACCAAGGCCCGCGAGCTCGGCCTCACCCCGCTCGCCCGGATCGTCTCCACCGGCGTCTCCGGGCTCTCCCCGGAGATCATGGGCCTCGGCCCGGTCGAGGCGAGCAAGCAGGCCCTGGGGCGGGCCGGCCTGACCATCGACGACATCGACCTGGTCGAGATCAACGAGGCGTTCGCCGCCCAGGTGATCCCCTCCTACCGCGACCTCGGCATCCCGCTGGAGAAGCTGAACGTCAACGGCGGCGCCATCGCCGTCGGCCACCCCTTCGGCATGACCGGCGCCCGCATCACCACCACGCTCATCAACTCCCTCCAGTTCCACGACAAGCAGTTCGGCCTGGAGACGATGTGCGTCGGCGGCGGCCAGGGCATGGCGATGGTCATCGAGCGCCTGAGCTGAGCACCGCGGCGGCCGCCGCGGCCGCTGGGTAGCCGTCGCGGCACGGTCCGTGAGGCGTGGGCCCGGGTTCCCGGTCACTCCGGGGTCCCGGGCCGTTCCGTGATCCAATCTCCCCCAGGATGTGACCTATCTCGCCCGCCCAGGGGATCCGCGCAGGTCAGGGACGCTCCCCCGGCGGGCCCGGAATCACAGACCTGTCCGCTTCGTGACGTTACGCACTGACAGATGGTTAGTCCGCCCTTCAAGCTGATGTAGGAAGTCGGGGGTCGACTTTGAACCGGGAGTACGTCAGTGAGCGCCATGCCGATCGCCCTGCTGATCACCACGGCCGCCACCGGCGCCGTGGGCGTCGCGGTCCTGCGCAGCATCATGGTGCTGCGCCGCCGGGTCGCGGCCCTGCACACCGAGCTGGCCGAGTACCGCTCCGCCGCGACGCGCGGGCTCGTCCCCGCCGCCCGCGCCGCCGACACCGACGAGATACGCGCGGCCGTGGCCGAGGCGCTCGCCGAGGAGCGGGAGCGGGAGCTCGCCGAGGCGCGGGCCTTCTGGGCCGCCCAGGAGACCTGTGACGCCTCCGACGCGCCCTCCCTGCTGGGCCTGGCCGACAGTGAGCTGTTCCTGCCGCGGCAGGCCGATTTCGCGGGTCTGGAGCCGGTGACCGAACCGGCCGCCGACACCGACGAGCACCCCGGGGACTCCCCGGAGCTGGCCGCGGCCCGCCGCCGCCACCCCTCGCACCCGGACTTCGTGCCGAACCCGTCGCCGGTGGTGGACGACCACGAGCGCACGGTGACCGTGCTGGAGGAACTGGCCGCCTCCCGGGTGGAACTGACCGACGTCCGCCCGGGCCCGCTGGGCACGCTGGACGTCTACGCGTTCGCCGACGGGACGACGCTGTGCATGACCCCGGGCCACCGCGAGACCGCCGAGCGCCTGACCTCGGCCCTGCGGGCGGGCGAGACCGCGTTCCTGCTGGGCGGCTCGGGCATCTCGGGGGCGTACACGCTGACCTTCTCCTGCGGCGAGGAGACCGTCTACGTCCTGGCGGACCGCGTCATCGCGTCCCTCTAGCGTCCCGCCGGCCGGTGTCCCGACGGCATCCGCCGGCCCGGGGCCGGAGCGTCCACGCGCCGGACGCCGTCAGACGCCGGCGCGTTTCTGCGCCTCCTCCACCAGCCGCACCGCCTCCTCGACCTCGTCCTCGGACTTCAGTACGAGGGCCAGGTCGTGGCCGGCGACGGTGATCTGGTCGGCGGCGGCGAACATCCCGGCGTCGGGCATCTCGCGGGGCTCGGTGCCCGGCTCCTCGACCGCCTGCGTCCGCCGCGCCATCTCCCTGGCCAGGGCGAGCGCCTCGGCGGCCGCCCCTCGTTGCAGCCGGCTCTGCGGGGCTGCCCGCAGGCGGTCGGCGAAATGATCCACGGCACGGGTGAGGGGCGTCGTATCAACCACGCGGCGAGCGTACGCGGACCGGCAGGACTGTTGCCAACGCGCGAACGCTCGGGCACGGTGAGTTGAGGACCGGCTTACATCCCCTGCGTCCGGAGGCGCCGATGTCCCAAGTCTTCTCCGAAGAGACCCACCGCAACATGCTCGCCCGCATCCCCCACTGCACCGGTCGTGAGATCACCGACTGGCTGCGCACCGTCGAGGAAGGCCCGGCCCTCCGCTTCGAGGAGAAGGTCAGCTGGCTCCGGCACGAGTACGACCTGGCGTACGGCCACGCCAAGGCGATCATCCACGAGTACGACCTGAGGAGGGCCGCGCGCAAACTGCTCTAGCCGCGCGTTTTTCCGCATGCGGTACGAACGCGAAGGGCCCCGGGTGAACCCGGGGCCCTTCGCGCGGTCGGCGCCTGCGGCGCGAGCCGTCAGTCGTTGCTGTTGAGGATCGAGATGAGCCGCAGGAACTCCAGGTAGATCCACACCAGCGTCAGCGTCAGGCCGAAGGCCGCGAGCCAGGCCTCCTCGCGCGGGGCGCCGTAGGCGATGCCGTCCTCGACCTGCTTGAAGTCCAGGGCGAGGAAGCAGGCACCGAGGATGATGCCGATGACGCCGAAGAGGACGCCGAGCGCGCCGCTGCGGAAGCCGAGGCCGTCACCGCCGCCGAACACCGCGAACAGCAGGTTCACGGACATCAGCAGGATGAAGCCGAGCGCGGCCGCCATCACGAAGCCGTAGAAGCGGCGGTTGACGCGGATCCAGCCCGCCTTGTACGCCACCAGCACACCGGCGAAGACCGCCATGGTGCCGAGCACGGCCTGCATGGCCGCACCGTCGGCGATGCGGTTGTCGACGATGTTGGAGACCACGCCGAGGAAGACGCCCTCGAACGCGGCGTACGTCAGGATCAGCGCCGGCGAGGCCTTGCGCTTGAAGGACTGGACGAACGCCAGGACCATGCCGATCAGCGCGGCGCCGATGCCGATGCCGTAGGACCGGCTGATGTTGGCGTCGTCGACCGGCAGCAGCGCCCAGGAGAGCGCGGCGGTCACGATGAGCACACCGAGCGTGCTCGCCGTGCGCATGACGACATCGTCGATGGTCATCCGGCCGGTGGTGGCCGGGGCCTGCGGCGGTGCGCCGTACTGCAGGTCCTGCTGCGCGTACGGGTTCTGCGCGTACGGGTTCTGCGCGTAGGGGTTGCCCGTCGGCTGCGCGTACGGGTTGCCCTGGGTGGCGACAGCGGGACCCCCGGCCTGCGGCGCGGTGTTGAAGCCCGCGTAGCCGTTGTCGCGGCTGAACCCCCGTCGCGAGAAGACCGGGTTTCTGCTCCTCATTTCACTCCTCCATGGCCACACAGCGCGGCCTTGGCTCAAGAGTAATAGGTAGGCAAAGGATTGACCCTAATGCTTGGGGAGGATCTTTCCCTCGTCGTGCTGCGCAACACGCTACGCGGCTTGGTGATTCCCCTCACCACGGGGCACCGAACCATGACCGACCCGGTACCTGTCCGGAACAGGCCGGAGATCATCCGCTCGCCCCGGCCGCGTCCGCCCTCGCCCAGGGGCGCCCTCGCGGCCCCGGCGGCGGAAGCGGGCGCGCGGGGCGCCCGTGCCGGCGGTTCACCGGAGGACGGCCGGGCGGTCGGCGGGGGTGTACTCGCCGGCGACGGTGAGGACGCCGGCGCAGCGCGGGCACTCCGCTCGGCCGAAGAGGTGAGCGGTCCCGTCGGCGAGCACGTCGCGCGCGGGCAGGTCGCGGAAGGACGCGAGGCAGTCGGCCGGCCGCGACCGCAGGTGCCGGTCCAGCGGTTCCCGGAACTCCGCGAGCGCGCCGGCGCGGTCCGCCGGCGGATCGTCGCAGCCGTGCGTCCCCGCCGCGCACCGCGTGATCGTCCCGGCGGGGCCGCGCGCCCACGCGCTCCGGGGGGCGGGGCGGACGGGGCGCGGGTCCGGTGGCGGTGGCGGTGGCGGTGGCGTCCGAGCGGATGCCTCGCCCGGTGCCACGGCCGGCCGGGTACGCGGCCGCTCGTCGACCGTGGTGACGGGCACGGTCGCCCCGTGGCGGACGGCAGGCCCGGTGCCCCCGTGACGTCAGCGCGACCGCGTCCGTGCGCACGCGTGAAGAGGGATGGGCCCGCACCGCGGGCGGAGGAGCGCGGCGACGGGGCGTCGCCGCCGATCAAGAGCGCTGAGCGTGATGGTGCCCGGAGCCGGACTCGAACCGGCACGCCCGCATAGGGGCAGCGAGGTTTAAGCTCGCCGTGTCTGCATTCCACCATCCGGGCAGGCCGTGGGCTCCGCTTCGCGGTTCCGACCTTATCGGGACCTCACCCCCCAACAGCGCCGGGAGGGGCCGATCTTGTCTGATTTTATTGGCGCCTGAGGGAGCATCAGCAATCCGAATGCGCCGTCAGCACATGTCCCACAGCCTTGCGTGTGAGGATCGGCCGCACATGCGGATTGACGGAATTTCACCGTCTGGACAAGGACACTCCACCCGTTCCCGTCACGGCCGGCCCTCGGGGTCCGCCGTCATCCCCAGGTATGACACGGCCTCCGGCGGTCCGCCCGAGGTCGCCCACCGGAACCGGAGCAGCGGTTGACTACACGGCGGCAAACGGGCGGAACGATGGACCACGTCCCCCAGCACCCGTCGCCCTGACAGGAGGGTCCATCCCGTGACCACCGCATCCCTCGCCGACCGGACCACCGCCGTGGCCGCACGCGCCACGGACCTGTCGAAGATCTACGGCCAGGGCGAGACCCGGGTGGTCGCCCTGGACCGGGTCTCCGTCGCCTTCCGGCAGGCCGAGTTCACCGCGATCATGGGCCCCTCCGGCTCCGGCAAGTCCACGCTGATGCACTGCGTGGCCGGCCTGGACACCTTCTCCTCCGGTTCCGTGCGCATCGGCGAGACGGAGCTGGGCTCGCTGAAGGACAAACAGCTGACCAGGCTGCGCCGGGACAAGATCGGCTTCATCTTCCAGGCGTTCAACCTGCTCCCGACGCTGACGGCGCTGGAGAACATCACCCTCCCGATGGACATCGCGGGCCGCAGGCCGGACCGGCAGTGGCTGGACACCGTGATCGGGATGGTCGGCCTGTCGGGGCGGCTGAGCCACCGGCCCGCCCAGCTGTCCGGCGGTCAGCAGCAGCGGGTGGCCGTGGCCCGGGCACTGGCCTCCAAGCCGGACATCATCTTCGGTGACGAGCCCACCGGCAACCTCGACTCCCGCTCCGGCGCCGAGGTGCTGGGCTTCCTGCGCAACTCCGTGCGGGAGCTGGGGCAGACGGTGGTCATGGTGACCCACGACCCGGTGGCGGCCGCCTACGCGAACCGGGTGGTCTTCCTGGCGGACGGCCGGATCGTGGACGAGATGCACGGGCCGACGGCCGACTCGGTGCTCGACCGGATGAAGCGGTTCGACGCCAAGGGCCGCACCAGCTGACGCCTCCCCCACCCCGTTCCGCGCCTCTCCCCCGTACGTCTGGACTCGAGAAGACACCCATGTTCCGTACCGCCTTGCGCAACGTGCTCGCGCACAAGGCCCGGCTCCTGATGACCGTGCTCGCCGTGATGCTCGGCGTGGCCTTCGTGTCGGGGACCCTGGTCTTCACCAACACCATCTCCGACGCCCTGCAGAAGCAGTCCGCCAAGGGCTTCGACCACGTCGACGTCTCCGTCACGCCCCGGTGGGAGGACGCCGAGGGCGACCGGGTCGGCGAGAGCCGGGAACTGACCCGCGCCCTGGTCGACGACAGCGCCCGGGTGCCGGGCGCCGAGCGGGCCATCGGAGTGGTCACCGGTTTCACCGCCATGGCCGGCAAGGACGGCAAGCTCGTCGGCGACGGCTTCCAGTCGCAGGGCGGCAACTACTGGGGCGCCGACGACCCCCGCTACCCGCTGGTCGAGGGACGCGCGCCGAAGGGCGAGGGCGAGATCCTCATCGACTCCGAGACCGCGGAGCGCACCGGGTACGGGGTCGGCGACACCGTACGGCTCTCGGTCGACGGTCCCGTCCTGGAGCCGGTCGTCACGGGCGTCTTCACCACGGAGGACGGCAACGTCGCGGCCGGCGGGAGCCTCACGCTGTTCGACACGGCGACCGCGCAGAAGCTGTTCGGCAAGGAGGGCACCTTCGACGAGATCGCCGTCAAGGCGAAGGACGGCGTCGGCGAGGCCGCGTTGCGGGCGCAGCTGGAGAAGGCGCTGCCCTCCGAGGTCGTCGAGACCACCACCGCCCAGAAGCTCGCCGACGACCAGGCGGAGACGATCGCCTCCTCGATGAGCGGCCTGAAGCAGGGCCTGCTGGTGTTCGCCGGGATCGCGTTGTTCGTCGGCACCTTCATCATCGCCAACACCTTCACCATGCTGGTCGCCCAGCGCACCAGGGAACTGGCGCTGATGCGCGCGGTCGGCGCCTCCCGCCGGCAGGTCACGCGGTCGGTGCTGATCGAGGCGTTCGTGGTCGGCGCGGTCGCCGCCGTGGCCGGGCTGGTCGCCGGCGTCGGCATCGGCGTCGGGCTGCGCTCGCTGATGGGGACGCTGGAGGCGACCGTGCCCGACGGGCCGCTGGTGGTCTCGCCGGGCACCGTCGGCACCGCGTTCGCCGTCGGCATCCTGGTCACCATGCTCGCCGCGTGGCTGCCCGGCCGACGGGCGGCGAAGATCCCGCCGGTGGCGGCGATGAGCTCCGTGCACGCCCGGGCGACCACCAAGTCGCTGGTGCTGCGCAACACGCTGGGCGCGCTGTTCTCGGCGGCGGGCGTCGCGGTGGTCCTCGCAGCCACGACGATGGACGGCTCCGACGGCCAGGCCCCCATGGGCCTCGGCGCGGTGCTGCTGATCATCGGGGTGTTCGTCCTGACCCCGCTGCTGTCCCGCCCGCTGATCGCGGCGGCGGCCCCGGTGCTGCGCGTCTTCGGGATCTCCGGCAAGCTGGCCCGGCAGAACTCGGTGCGCAACCCGCGCCGCACCGCGGCGACCGCGTCCGCGCTGATGATCGGGCTCACCCTGATCACCGGGATGACGGTGATGGCGGGCAGCCTGCAGAAGTCCATCGACAAGATGGCGGCCGCCGCGATCGAGGCGGACTACGTGGTCTCGATGGCGAACGGCAACCAGCTCTCGCCGGACGTGGAGCGGAAGCTGAAGCGGACCGCCGGCGTCGCCGCCACCAGCCCGATGCGCAACGCGCCCTCCCGCATCGACGGCCGGACCGAGTTCCTGACCGGCGTCGACGGCTCCACGATCGGCGGGCTGACCGAGCTGGAGGTCGAGGGCGGCGCCTTCGAGGTCGGCGGCGCGCGGGTCGTCGTGGACCGGGACACGGCGACGTCGCACGGCTGGAGGACCGGCTCGGACTTCACGGTCGCCTACGAGGACGGCGAGAAGCAGAAGCTGACGGTCGCCGGTGTCTACGAGCCCAACGAGATGATCAGCGGCATCATGATCGACACCGCGACCCTCGCCCCGCACACCGCCGAACCGGCCGACATGCTGGTCATGGTGAAGACCTCCGACGGCGCCTCCGACGCGGTGAAGGACCGGCTGGAGAAGGCCCTCGGCACCAACCCGGCGATCAAGGTCCAGGACAAGAAGGACCTCTCCGACGAGATCGCGCAGATGTTCACCCTGATACTGAACATGGTCTACGGCCTGCTGGCGATGGCGGTGATCGTCGCGGTCCTCGGCGTCATCAACACCCTGGCCATGTCGGTGTTCGAGCGCTCGCAGGAGATCGGCATGCTGCGCGCGATCGGCCTGGACCGCAAGGGCGTGAAGCGGATGGTCCGCCTGGAGTCCCTGGTGATCTCCCTGTTCGGCGGGGTGCTCGGCATCGGCCTGGGCGTGTTCTTCGGCTGGGCCGCCGGTGAGCTGCTGGGCACGAGGATGGCCACCTACGAACTGGTCCTGCCGTGGGGCCGGATGGCGCTCTTCCTGCTGCTGGCCGCGCTGGTGGGCGTCCTGGCGGCGCTCTGGCCGGCCCGGCGGGCGGCGCGGCTGAACATGCTGCAGGCGATCAAGGCGGAGTAGGAGCAGCAGGAGGAGCACGGCGGGCGGCGCGGGCCCCGTTCCGGTGGACGGAACGGGGCCCGCCGGCGTGCGCCGTGCCGTCAGTTCCAGGTGCGGGTGCGCAGGGGGAGGCCGGAGGCGCCGGACCCGGGGGTCCTCACGGCCAGGACCTGGTTGACGCCGATGCTGTTGTGCTCGAAGGCGAGTGCGGAGGCGGCCATGTACAGCAGCCAGACGCGGGCCCGGCCGGGGCCGGCGAGACCCACCGCGCGGTCCCAGCCGGCCTCCAGGTTCGCCACCCAGCGGCGCAGGGTGAGGGCGTAGTGCTCGCGGAGCGACTCGACGTCGCGCACCTCGAACCCGGAGCGCTCCAGCAGGGACACCGTGGTGCCCAGCGGGGCGAGTTCGCCGTCGGGGAAGACGTAGGCGTCGATGAAGGGGTCCACCCGGTACGACGTCTCGTCCCGCTGCGGGCGCCGGCCGATCTGGTGGTTCAGCAGCCGCCCGCCCGGTGCGAGGAGGCCGTGCAGGGCGGTGGCGTACTCCAGGTAGCGCTCGGACCCGACGTGCTCGGCCATGCCGATGGAGGAGACGGCGTCGTACGGCCCGTCCGTGACGTCCCGGTAGTCCTGCACGCGGATCTCGACGCGGTCGGTGAGGCCCTCGTCGGCGACGCGCTTGCGGGCGTAGGCGGCCTGCTCCTCGGAGAGGGTGATGCCGACGACGTCCACGCCGTGGTCGCGGGCGGCGTGGACGGCCATGGAGCCCCAGCCGCAGCCGACGTCCAGCAGGCGCCGGCCGGGCTCCAGGGCGAGCTTGCGGGCGACGAGTTCGAGCTTGTCGTGCTGGGCCTGTTCGAGGGTGCCCTGCGGGGGCGGGGCCGGCCAGTAGGCGCAGGAGTACACCATGGACGGGCCGAGGACGAGTGCGTAGAAGTCGTTGCCGACGTCGTAGTGGTGGCTGATGGCGCGTCGGTCGCTGTGCTTGGTGTGCAGGCCGCGGCGGGGGCGGCGGGCCTCCTCGGGGGCGGGGCGGGCGGCAGCGGGAGGCCCGCGAGGGCGATCAGTCCGCGGGCGGCGGAGCGGAAGCCGGGGTCGCGCAGGGACCGGGCCAGGGTGCGGGCGTCGTCGCCGCGCTCCCAGATGAGGCCGGAGAGCAGGTCGAGGGCGGTGTACAGGTCGCCGTCGACGGCGAGGTCCCCGGCCACCCAGGCGCGGGCGAGGCCGAGTTCGCCCGGCTTCCACAGCAGGCGGCGCAGGGCGCGTCGGTTGCGTACGACCAGGACCGGCGCGCCCGGCGGGCCCGCCTGCGACCCGTCCCAGGCGCGGACGCGCACGGGGAGGGGGGTGTCCAGCAACTGTTCGACGAGGCCCTTCAGCCGCGACGCGGCGTCTGCCATGGTGCACACCTCCGATAGGGGTGTCCCCCGCTCGAGCGGGATCGAGCGCTTGGGGAGGGAGAATCCCGGAACGTCGTCACCACGTAAACACCCGCGGGCCGGTCGGCCGTCCCCGGCGCGCGTCAGGAACGGGCAAAACGCCGCCGCGAGGGACGGGGCTTCACTCCTCCGGCGTGCAGGTGGACCGCCCGCGGGGGTCCGCCCCGGGCCCGCCGGGGGCGCCGCGCCCTCGCCCGCCGGGCCCGGCCGGTCGACCACCCCGCCCGGCTCCGGTCCCCTGCCGCGCCACGGAACTCCGCCCGCCCGGCTCCGGGTCCCCTGCCGCGCCACCGGGCTCCGCCCGGAAACGCCGAAGGGGCCGCCCGCACCACGGATGGCGGACGGCCCCTTCAGGGCGTTCGGTGACCGGAGGTCAGGAGGCCTTGGCCTTCTCCTCGGTCTTCTCCTGCTTGGCCGCCGGCGCCGGCGCCGGCTTCGCGGCCTCGTAGAACTCCTCGCGCGGCGACTCGATCGCGCCGAGCGACACGACCTCGCGCTTGAGGAACATGCCGAGGGTCCAGTCGGCGAAGACGCGGATCTTGCGGTTCCAGGTCGGCATGGCCATGCCGTGGTAGCCACGGTGCATGTACCAGGCGAGCCGGCCCTTGAGCTTGATCTTCATCTTGCCCATGACGATCATCGCCACGCCCTTGTGCAGGCCGAGGCCCGCCACCGCGCCCTTGTTGGCGTGGCTGTACTCCTTCTGCGGGAAGCCCCGCATGCCGGAGACCACGTTGTCGCCGAGCACCTTGGCCTGGCGCAGCGCGTGCTGGGCGTTCGGCGGGCACCAGGCGTTCTCGTTGCCGGCCTTGCGGCCCACCAGGTCCGGCACCTGGGCGTTGTCGCCCGCGGCCCAGATGTAGTCCGTGCCCTTCACCTGGAGCGTGGGCTCGGTGTCGACGTGACCGCGCGGGCCCAGCGGCAGGCCGAAGCGGGCCAGCGCCGGGTTGGGCTTGACGCCGGCCGTCCACACGATGGTGTTGGAGTCGACCTCGAGGCCGTTCTTCAGCACCACGTGGCCGTCGACGCAGGATTCCATCGACGTGGACAGGTAGACCTCGACGCCGCGGCCCTCGAGGTGCTCCTTGCCGTACGTGCCGAGCTTGGGGCCGACCTCGGGGAGGATCTTGTCGGCGGCGTCGACGAGGATGAAGCGCATGTCCTCACGGGACACGTTCCTGTAGTACTTGGCCGCGTCCCGGGCCATGTCCTCGACCTCACCGATGGTCTCCGCGCCGGCGAAGCCGCCGCCCACGAAGACGAAGGTGAGCGCCTTGCGCCGGATCTCCTCGTCCGTGGTGGAGTCGGCCTTGTCGAGCTGCTCGAGGACGTGGTTGCGCAGGCCGATGGCCTCCTCGATGCCCTTCATGCCGATGCCCTGCTCGGCGAGGCCGGGGATCGGGAAGGTGCGGGAGACCGCGCCGAGCGCGATCACCAGGTAGTCGAAGGGCAGCTCGTACGCCTCGCCGGTCAGCGGGGCGATCGTGGCGACCTTGCGGTCCTGGTCGATGGTGGTGACCCGGCCGGTGAGGACCTCCGCCTTGGGAAGCACGCGCCGCAGCGGGACGACGACGTGCCGGGGGGAGATGCTGCCGGCGGCGGCTTCGGGGAGGAAGGGCTGGTAGGTCATGTACGACCGGGGGTCGACGACCGTGACGGTCGCCTCGCCGTAACGCATCTTCTTCTGGATGCGCCGAGCTGCGTACAGGCCTACGTACCCACCGCCTACTACGAGGATCCTGGGACGCTCCGTGGTGCTCATGGCATCGAGTATCCACCCGTCCCGAGGGGGTGGTTCGTGCGCCCCTTCACAAGCTTCGACAGGGCCTGTGTTACACTCCCGCGCCTTTGTGATCCACGCCATGGTGCCTTCCGGGAACCGGAACACTTCATGATCCGTTGTCAATGCCGCGTGAGCTGCCTCTCCGCCAGGTCGAGGGGGGTGTGAGGCCGTTCGGGACCCCCTCGGAGGGGTCGCCCGGAGGACCGCTTCCGACCCCTTCTGAACATGTTCAAAGGGGGCCGAGCCCCCGAAAGGGTCAATGCCGCCCGGTTCTTCGGCCTCCCGGGGACAATTCCTTGTGAAGAACTTCACGAACTTTCCCGGCGGAGCCCGGCCGGGGGCCTCCCGGAGGCCCCCGAAGCCTGCTCAAACGTCATTCGGACTGCTCAGCGGAGTGCCGTCGGCCGGCCGCGGAGGCGGCCTAGGCCACGGACCAGGCGATGCCGTCCAGGATGTCGTGCTCGCTGACCACGACCTCCGCCGCGTCGATCCGCTCCATGATCGCCAGGAGGACGAGGGCCCCGGCGCCGATCACGTCGACCCGGCCCGGGTGCATGGAGGGCACCGCCGCGCGCTCGGCGTGGGTGGAGCGCAGCAGCCAGTCGGTGATCTCGCGGACGCGGTCGCGGGAGACCCGGGAGTGGTGGATGGCCGTGGAGTCGTACTCCGGGAGGTCCTGGGCGATCGCCGACACGGTGGTGACGGAGCCGGCCAGCCCGACCAGGGTGTGCGCCTCGCGCAGCGGGACCGTCTCCTCGGCGCGGTCGAGGGCGGCCTCGATGTCGGCGCGCATGGCCGCGATCTGCTCCTCGGTGGGCGGGTCCGTCACGGCCCCGTCCCGCACCAGGTGCCGCTCGGTCATCCGTACGCAGCCCACGTCGACGGAGCGGGCGGCGCGGACGTGGTCGTCCCCGACGACGAACTCGGTCGAGCCGCCGCCGATGTCCACCACCAGGAACGGGCGGCGCAGGTCCGCGCGGCCCGCCAGTTCCCTGGTGGCGCCGGTGAAGGAGAACTCGGCCTCCTGGTCACCGGTGATGACCTCGGGCTCCACGCCCAGGATGTCCAGCACCCCGCGCACGAACTCGTCGCGGTTCTCGGCGTCGCGGGAGGCGGAGGTGGCGACGAAGCGGAGGTGTTCCGCGCCGTGCTCCTTGACGATCTGCGCGTACTCGCGGCAGGCGGCGAAGGTCCGCTCCAGCGCCTCGGGGGCCAGCCGGCCCGTGCGGTCGACGCCCTGGCCGAGCCGCACGATCGTCATCCGCCGGTCCAGGTCGGTCAGTTCGCCGGTCCCCGGGTCCGCGTCGGCCACCAGGAGCCGGATGGAGTTCGTACCGCAGTCGACGGCGGCCACTCGGGTCACTGGTTCTCCTCCTTCGCGGTGCCGCCCTCCGGCGACGTCACGCACGGGCCCTTGCGCCACCACTCCGGCAGCATCGCCAGCGCCTCGTCGCCCAGCGGGTTGACCCCGGGGCCGGCGGCCAGCGAGTGGGCGACCAGGACGTGCAGGCACTTCACCCGGTCCGGCATGCCGCCCGCGCTCGGGAAGTTCTTCAGCTCCTCGATCTCGTCGCGGCGCCGGACGTAGTCCTCGTGGGCGGCCCGGTAGGCGGCGGCCAGATCGGGGTCCGTCCGCAGCCGCTCCGTCATCTCCTTCATCACGCCGTTCGCCTCCAGCGTCCCGATCGCGGAGTTCGCCTTCGGGCACGTCAGGTAGTACAGCGTCGGGAAGGGGGTGCCGTCGGGCAGTCTCGGCGCGGTCTCCACCACGTCCGGCTGCCCGCAGGGGCAGCGGTGCGCGATGGCGCGCAGCCCGCGCGGGGGCCGGCCGAGCTGCTGCTTGAAGGCCTCGACGTCCGCGTCGGTGGGCTCGGTGCGCGGGGTCGTGGGCGGGGGCGTTTCCATACCTGTCTTTCTGCGGCTCTCAACAAGGGGTCACTGGGGTCACCGGCCGGCGGCGTCGGCCTTGTCGACACCGTCCCAGACGTTCGCGTACCAGGGGCGGTCGGCCGCCCCGAGGTCGGTGTGCGACGTCCCGGCCGGGTCCGGGTCGATCACGATGTAGCCGGTCTCGCCGGGCATGACGTAGTGCAGCCGCCGGCGGATCTCCTGCTCCGCGTAGGCGTCGTCCTGCCAGCGCGCCTTCAGGTCGCGCAGCCGTTCGACGCGCTCGCGGGCCTCGTCCTGCTCCTGCTGGAGGTCGGCGATCTCGGCGCGCTGGGAGACGTACTGGCGCATGGGGTAGGCGAGGGCCACGATCAGCGAGCAGACCACCAGGGCGAGCAGCGCGGCCCGTCCGGTCAGCCGGGAGCGGCGGGCCTGGCGTTTGGTCTGCGAGCGGTAGACCCGGGCCGCGGTCTGCTCCCCGATCAGCCGGATCCTGGTCGCGGTGGAGAAACGGTCCCGGTCCTTCACCGCCATGTCCCGCCTCCGGTTCGCCTCGATGCGTGTTCATACGTGCGTACGTCCCCGCACACGGTACGGGACCGAGTACGGGGACGTACGTACGACGCTGCTACAACAGCGGTGCTCAGCCCTTGAAGCGCGGGAACGCGCTGCGGCCGGCGTACACCGCGGCGTCGTCGAGGATCTCCTCGATGCGCAGCAGCTGGTTGTACTTGGCGACGCGCTCGGAGCGGGCCGGGGCGCCGGTCTTGATCTGGCCGCAGTTGGTGGCGACGGCCAGGTCGGCGATGGTGACGTCCTCGGTCTCGCCGGAGCGGTGGGACATCATGCACTTGAAGCCGTTGCGCTGGGCCAGCTCGACGGCGTCCAGGGTCTCGGTCAGCGAGCCGATCTGGTTGACCTTGACCAGCAGGGCGTTGGCGGCGCCCTCCTCGATGCCGCGGGCCAGGCGCTCCGGATTGGTGACGAACAGGTCGTCGCCGACGAGCTGGACCTTGTCGCCGAGCTTGGCGGTGATGGTCTTCCAGCCCTCCCAGTCGTCCTCGAACAGCGGGTCCTCGATGGAGACGAGCGGGTACGCCTCGACGAGCTCGGCGTAGTACTCGGTCATCTCGGCGGCGGAGCGCTCCTTGCCCTCGAAGACGTAGGAGCCGTCCTTGTAGAACTCGGAGGCGGCGACGTCGAGGGCGAGGGCGATCTGCTCGCCGGGGGTGTAGCCGGCCTCCTTGATGGCCTCGAGGATGAGGTCGAGGGCCTCCCGGTTGGAGCCGAGGTTCGGGGCGAAGCCGCCCTCGTCGCCGAGGCCGGTGGCCAGGCCCTTGCTCTTCAGGACCTTCTTCAGGGTGTGGTAGACCTCGGCGCCCCAGCGCAGGGCCTCGGAGAAGGTCTCCGCGCCGATCGGGGCGATCATGAACTCCTGGATGTCCACGTTGGAGTCGGCGTGCGAGCCGCCGTTCAGGATGTTCATCATCGGCACCGGCAGCAGGTGCGCGTTCGGGCCGCCCAGGTAGCGGAAGAGCGGCAGGTCGGAGGCCTCGGAGGCGGCGTGGGCGACGGCGAGCGAGACACCGAGGATGGCGTTGGCGCCGAGCGAGCCCTTGTTGTCGGTGGCGTCCAGGTCGAACATCGCCTGGTCGATCAGGCGCTGCTCGGTGGCGTCGTAGCCGACGAGCTCCGGGCCGATCTGCTCGATGACGGCCAGGACGGCCTTCTCGACGCCCTTGCCCAGGTAACGGTTGGCATCGCCGTCACGGAGTTCGATGGCCTCGAAGGCGCCGGTGGAGGCGCCGGACGGGACGGCGGCACGACCCGTGCTGCCGTCGTCGAGGCCGACCTCGACCTCGACCGTGGGGTTGCCTCGGGAGTCCAGGATTTCCCGGGCTACGACGACGTCGATGGACGGCACGAGCATCTCCTTCTTGGATGTGACGCGGGTGAGCGGGGCCACTCAGGCCCTGCGAGTCCGAGCCTAACCGGCTCCGGGCGATCGGCATCCGGTCGCCCGTGTCGTGGACAGGAGCGAGCTTAGATTGTTTCCGCACGGAACAAAGCCGTTCCCGGAAACCCGGCGGAAACCGTGACCCGGCGGAGCCCGTGAAAAACCCCGCCCCGGTGCGTACGGGGGAACACGCACCGGGGCGGGGAGCCCGTGGGGACGGGGAGGGGCCGGAGGCCGCTGTCCTTACTTCAGGTGCAGCTGCTGGCCCGGGTAGATGAGGTCGGCGTCCTCGACGATGTCGTCGTTGAGCTCGAACAGCTTCGCCCAGCCGCCCTCGACGTCGTGCTCCTGGGCGATGGAGCTCAGGGTGTCGCCCTTGACGACCTTGTACTCGCCGTCGCCCTTGGCGACCTTCTCGCCGGTCGGAGTGGTGACGGTCTTCTTCGCGGCCGGGCGCTCGGCGGAGCGGGAGGCCTTCTGCCCGGTCCCACGGGTCTCGGCGGAGCCGGCGCCCTGCTCCTGACCCTGGGCGGTCTGACCCTGGCCCTGCGAGCCCTGCGAGGAGCCGCCGTCCTGGGTCTGGGCGGAGCCGCCGCCGTAGGGGGCGTTCGACAGGTTCACGCCGCAGACCGGCCAGGCGCCCTTGCCCTGGCCCGCGAGGACCTTCTCGGCGATCTCGATCTGCTGGGCCTTGCTGGCCTGGTCGGCGGTGGCGGCGTACTGCGTGCCGCCGTACGCGGCCCAGGTGGAGGCGGAGAACTGCAGACCGCCGTAGTAGCCGTTGCCGGTGTTGATGGACCAGTTGCCGCCGGACTCGCACTGGGCGACGGCGTCCCACTCGGAGGCGGTGGCGGCGGAGGCCGTGCCGGACGCCACCAGCGGGGCGGCGACGGCGGCGCCGGCGACGCCGACGACGGCGATGGCGCGGGTGGCCTTGGACGGACGACGGTGCTTGCCCTTGCCGGAGAACAGCATGGATGGATCCCCTCACCGACGCCTACGAGGTGAGCTGTCGGGTTCGGGCCGGTTGAGTTGCCCGGCCGCGCCCCTCACGGGACGCGGCTTCACCCCGAGCCGGATCCGGCGTCAACCGCCCTGATCCGGCGCCTACCTTGGGTCCCCCGCTCCTGCCTGCGGCGCATGACGCGACGACTGTTCCCGTGCTGCCACTGGCAGGATTCGGCGTGGCGGCAGCCGGGGCCCGCGGTGGCGAGCGGTCACGACCGTAGACACGCGATCGGCGGAATTTCAAAGACGATCAGGGCCTCTGAGACCTATCTCTCACCGTCTGCAAAACGGACATTCAGCACGAAACGTGACGTCAACTGTCGCCGTCCGCCCGCCCCTTCGGGCGTCACTCCCTGCCCGGCTCGACCCCGACCTCGAGCTTCTGACCGGGCAGGATGAGGTCCGGGTCGGCACCGACGGCCTGCTCGTTCTCCGCGTAGAGCGCACGCCATCCGCCATCGAGCTCAAGGGAGTCGGCGATGGACCAGAGACTGTCGCCGGAGCGCACGGTGTAGGACCCGTCCGCGGTGTCGCGGGGGGCGTCGGCGCCGCGCGAGGCGTGCCGGCCGGACGCCTCGGCGGTGCGGTCCTCGCCCTCGCCCTCCTCGGCGCTGGCGCCGCGGTGGCGGCCGGCCCCGCTGTCCGTGAGCGCCGAAGAACCGTCGATCTGCCCGGACTTGTCCGACTCGTCACTTTTCGGCGCGGCCGGGGCGGAGGGGGAGGCGCCGGACCCGGCGTCCGAACCAGCGGACTTGCCGGACTTGTCCGACTTGGGTGATTCGTCGTCCGTGTCCTTCGCGCTCGCCGACGGGCCGGACGACGGCGAGGAGGAGGCGGAAGCGGACGGCTCGTCGGAGTCCGGAGTCCCGGACGCGTCCGGCGCGTCGGGCGAGCCGGACGGCTCGGAGGAGCCGGATCCGCCCGGCGTGGAGTCCTCCGCCACGCCCGTGTCGACGCCGGCCGACGCGGAGCCCTGCTGCAGGCCCGCCGTCAGTCCGCAGGTGCGCCACGCACCGACCCCCTGGTCGGCGAGGATTCTCTCGGCCACGGCTATCTGCTGGCCGCGACTGGCCTGGTCGGGGCTCGGCGCGTAGTCGAGTCCGCCGTAGTTCTCCCAGTCGTCCTGCGTCAACTGCAGGCCGCCGTAGTAGCCGTTGCCGGTGTTCTGGCTCCAGGAGCCACCGCTCTCGCACTCCGCGACCCGGTCCCAGGTCGCGCCGTCGGCCGCGCTGGCGCTGCCGGCCCCGAGGAGCGGGATCGCGATGGCGGAGCCGGTCACTCCGGCCGCGACGAGGAGTGCCGGAGCCTGGCGGGGGCGGCGGTGCCGACCGTTCCCGGAGAGCATGCGGAGACCTTTCGCAAGACAGCAGTTGCCGGCGCGGCGGATGAAGCGGAGGTGCCGCGCTTGATGGGTGAACGTATCGGCAGACGATCACTTGTCACAAGTTCATGCCGCGCAGATCACGTGAAGATCACAGAAATGAGCGCGTGTCATGTTTGCGCTGGTCCGCACGGGCCCGGGGAAGGAGACGCGGAAACCGGGGTTCCCTCGTCAGGCCGCCGGTGGGGTGAACTCCACCGGCAGGGTGCGCAGTCCGCGCATGATGAGCCCGCCGCGCCAGCGCAGTTCGGCGGGGTCCACCGCGAGCCGGAGGTCCGGCAGGCGGGTCAGCAGCGTGGCGAGCGCGGTCTGGCCCTCCAGACGGGCCAGCGGCGCGCCCAGGCAGTAGTGGATGCCGTGGCCGTACCCCAGGTGCTGGTTGTCGCGCCGGCCGAGGTCGAGCACGTCCGGGTCGGCGAACCGTTCCGGGTCCCGGTCCGCGGCGGCCAGGACGACGAGGACCGGGTCGCCGGCCGCGACGCGCTGCCCGCCGATGGTGACCGGCTCGGTGGCGAACCGCCAGGTGGCGAGCTCCACCGGGCCGTCGTAGCGCAGCAGTTCCTCGACACCGGTCTCCAGCAGCGCGCGTTCCCCGGCGGCCAGCGACCTCTGCAGGCGGTCGCGCTGCCCGGGATGGGTGAGCAGGGCGTAGGTGCCGTTGCCGATGAGGTTGACGGTGGTCTCGAAACCGGCGAACAGCAGGATGAACGCCATCGCGGCGGCCTCGTTCTCGGTGAGGTGCTCACCGTGGTCGGAGGCGCGGATGAGCCCGGAGATGAGGTCCTCGCCGGGGGCGGGCTCGGCGGGCAGGGCCTCGCGCTTGCGGTGGATGAGGTCGGCGAGGTAGCCGCGCATCTTCTTCACGGACCGCGCCACCCCGCCCCTCGGGCCGCCCTGGTGACGGATCATCATGCCCGCCCAGTCCCGGAAGTCGTCCTGGTCCTCCCGGGGGACGCCCAGCAGGTCGCAGATGGCGTGAATGGGGAGGGGGAAGGCGAACTCGTGGATGAGGTCGGCGGAGCCGCCGCCCGCGAACCGGTCGATGAGCCCGTCGGTGAGCTGCTGCACCCGGGGCGCGAACTCGGCGACGCGGCGCGGCGTGAACGCCTTGCTGACCAGCCGGCGCAGCCGGGTGTGGTCCGGCGGGTCGATGTTGAGCAGATGCGTCATCAGCTCCGCCTTGCGCTCACCGGGGATGCCGGTCCTGCCCCTGGCGTGCGCGGGCTCGTCGTGGTGCGCCGGGTTCTTGGACAGGCGGGGGTCGGCGAGGGTCTGCCGGGCGTCGGCGTACCGGGTGACCAGCCAGGCCTCGACCCCGCTGGGCAGCCGCGTCCGGTGCACGGGCGCGTGCTCGCGCAGCCAGGCGTAGGCGGGGTAGGGATCGCTCGCGAACTCCCAGGTGAAGAGTTCGGGGGCGCTGTTCCCGGGGCTCCCCGGGTTTCCCGGGCTCTCCGGGCTCTCGGGCCGGGACTGGTGCTGGTGCTGGTCGGTCACCTCTCGACCGTATCCGGCGGCGGACGGGCGGTACGGCCCGGCCGGTGCCGCCTACTCCCCCACTCCCTCGGCGGCCCGCACCGCGTCCCGGTAGGCCCGGGCCGCCGCGCGCAGCGCCGCCTCCGGGTCGACGCCCTCCTCCTCGGCCCGCACCGCGAGGGCGAGCAGGTCGTAGCCGACGCCCTCCGCCCGGGGCAGGGGGACGTCCAGGCCCGCCGTGCGGACGCGGGAGGCGAGTTTGGCGGCGAGGGCCAGTCCGGGCTGGCCGAGGGGGATGCCCTCGGTGACCGAGGTGCGCCGCTTCTCCACCGCCTTGGTGCGCAGCCAGTGCTCCTTGACCTCCTCGGGGGTGGTCGCCGTCGCGTCGCCGAAGACGTGGGGGTGGCGGTGGATGAGCTTGGCGACGATGCCGCCGGCCACGTCGTCGACGGAGAAGGGCTCCTCGGGGTGCTCCTCGGCGATCCGGGCGTGGAAGACGACCTGGAGGAGGACGTCCCCCAGCTCCTCGCGCAGTTCGTCCCGGTCGCCCTCCTCGATGGCCTCGACGAGTTCGTACGCCTCCTCGATGCCGTACTTCGCCAGGCCCCGGTGGGTCTGCCGGGAGGACCAGGGGCACTCGGCGCGGATGCGGTCCATGACCTGCACCAGGTCGAGCAGCCGGGCCCCCGGCAGGTCGTAGGAGGCGGGCAGCAGCTCCAGCTCGGGCATCCGGACCCGGCCGGACCCGGCCAGGCGCGCCAGCCCGTCGGTCAGGGCGGGCTCGCCCTCGCCCGTGGCCACGACCACCACCGTCCGCCCGCCGGCGCAGGCGTCCACCAGGTCCTGGGCGGTCGGGGACGCCTCCTCGACCCGTATCCCCGCCTCGCGCAGGTACGGCAGCTGCGGGTGCGCGCCGTCCGCGCACAGCACCCGGTCGGCCGCGTGCAGGGCCTGCCAGGCCGGCCAGGACAGCAGGCCGGGCGCGACGCGGTGGCTGGTGGTGAGCAGGACGACGCGGCCGGGGGCGGCCTCGGAGCGGGGGGCGGTGCTGGTTGCGTTCACAGCTCCGAAACTAGCCCACACCACCGACGGGCCCGGAAACCGTCCACAGGGTGCCGGGGCCGGGGCGGCCCGGGCGTCACAGGGGCTGCGGGGTCCCGGCCGGCGTGACGTCCCGCACCCACGGGGTCCTGGCGTCGACCCGGCTGCTCTTCTCCACGTCCCAGGTGCCGTAGCGCGGGTTGAGGTCGATGCCGAGGTCCTTGCCCGCCTCGGACAGCGCCTTCCAGAACTCGGGCCGGCCGGTGTCGGTGCCGAGCCGCTCGGCGAGCTTCTGCGCCTCGAGCTGGAGGCGGAGGTTCTCGTCGAGGCGCCGCGGCGGCACGCCGTACTGCTGCAGCCAGGCCGCCTCGAGCGCCTCGGCGCCGCCGGCCTGCTCCTCCAGCCCGGACCGCATCCGCTGGACCTCCCGGGGGGTGACGGTCACGCCGGCGTCGCGCGCGGCGTGCTGCAGCACCCGGTCCAGGACCATGCCGTGCAGGGTGTCGCGGGTGAGGCTGCCGGTGCGGGCGACGGCCTGCTCGTACTGGGCCTCGTCCGGCACGGCCGCCCGGTGGGCCGCACGGACCTCCTCGACCCGGTTCTCCAGCTGCGACACGGTGATCCGCTGGTCTCCGACGACGGCCGCCGCACCCGGATGCGCGTCGTTTCCGCAGGCGGTGAGCAGGGGAGCCGCCGCGGCGATCGCGGCGGTGAGCAGGAGCGCGGTGCGACGGCGGCGGTGCAAGGAAACCTCCCGAGGAGAGTTTGTGCGGCGGTGCACAAAGTCTTGCGGTGATCGATGGTAGGCATCGGCCAAGCTCTGGCCAACCCATTCGACCAACGATTCACGGGGACTTACGGCACCGCCGCGCCCCGCGGCCGGGCGACCGGGCGCCACGGCGCGGCGGCTCCGCCGCCCGGAGCAGCCCGCCGTCCGCTATCCGTGCACCTGCCCCAGCCACTGCAGCGTCCGCCGGATCTCCGCGGCCATCGGGTGCCCGGGGCCCTGGACGCGTTCCACGTCGTGCAGCAGCCGCACCAGCGTGTCGTGCGCGGCGGCGCGGTCGCCGAGGGCGAGCAGGAGGTGGCCGATGCGGCGGCGGACGTCGTGGGCGAGCTGCGGGTCGCCGGCCGCCACGTACTGGTTCTCGTAGTACGCCAGCAGCGCCCGGTACTCGGCGAGCGCCGCCGCCGGTTCGCCGAGCTGCTCCAGGCACTGGGCGGCCTCGTAGCGGTAGCGCAGGGACTGCGGGTCGGCCTGGCCGGCCTCGGCGGCGCGTTCGTCGGCGAGGCGGCGCAGTTCGGGCAGCGCGCGCCGGTACTGGCCGTCGTCCAGGAGGGTGGCCGCGTACTGCTTGCGCAGGGTGCGCACGACCGGGGAGTGCTCGCCGTGCTGTTCGGCGGCGACGGGCAGGATCGCGCCGAGGATGTCGACGGCCTGGGTGATCCGGCCCTCGCCGAGCAGCCGCTTGACCTCGTCGACGGCGGCGGCGACGTCGGCCTTCTCCGCCACCGGCGCGGGCGGCGCGGCGGGGGCGGGCCGGGGCGCGGGCGTGCGCGCGCGGTCCGGCCAGGGGGCGTGCGGGCGCAGGAAGGGGCGGGTGGGGTCGAGGGGCGCCCCGGTGGGCGTGCCCCGCGCGGGCAGCAGCAGCGCCAGGTGCTCGTAGACCTCCTGCGCGGAGTCCGGGCGGTGCTGCGGGTCCTTGGCGAGCAGGCGCAGCACCAGCGCCTCCAGGGCCTCGGGGACCTCGGGGCGGATCCGGCGTACGGGCAGCGGCGGCTCGTACAGGTGCCGGTGCAGCACGCCGAGCGCCGTCGAGCCCGCGAACGGCACGTCGCCGCTGAGCAGCTCGTGCATGAGCACGCCGAGCGCGTACAGGTCCGTGTACGGGCCGACCGCGCCGCCCATCGCCTGCTCGGGGGCCATGTAGGCGGGCGAGCCGATGGGCGAGCCGGTGTGCGTCAGACGCGTGGTGTCGCTGTCCATGACGGAGGCGACACCGAGGTCGAGCACGGTGACCGTGCCGTCCTGCTTCACCATCACGTTGCGCGGCTTGAGGTCGCGGTGGACGATCGGCACGGCGTGCACGGCGCTGAGGACCGCGCACAGCTGCGCGGCCACCGCCACGGTCCACTGCCACGGGTACGGGTCGTGTTCGGCGAGGTGGTCGCCGAGGTCGGCGCCGTCGACGTACTGCATGACGAGGAACAGCTCCTCGCCCTCGCTGCCCGCGTCGTGCACGGTGACCAGGCCCGGGTGGTCGACCTGTGCGGTCACCCGGCACTCGCGCACGAAGCGGCGGCGCAGTTCGTCGGCCTCCTGCCCGGCCACCTTGTCGGGGCGCAGCAGCTTCACCGCCACGCGCCGGTCCAGCCGCTTGTCGTAGGCCGTCCAGACCTGCCCCATGCCGCCCTGTCCGATGAGCGTGGACAGTTCGTAGCGGCCGGCGACGACACGTCCCGCCGTCACGGTCACCTTCCGCCCTCGTGGTCGCCGTGCTGTCCGTACTGCCCGTCCCGGCGGCGCAGGTAGTCGCTGAGTTCGTCGAGTTCGGCCCGCACCTGGTCGATCCGGGCGGGCGCGGGGCGCTGCGGCGGCACGGGGGCGGCCGGGGCGGCGTCGCGGGGACCGGGCCCGGGCGCGGGCGCGGGGTGCGGTCCGTGCGACGCGGGCGGCCCGGGCACCGGGGTGTGGGGCGCCTGCGGCTGCTGCGGCACGGGGGTGGGCGCGTACGGCGACGCGGGCTGCGGGTAGCCGTACGGGGCCGGGACGCCCGGGGTGTGCGTCACCGTGGTGTGGGGCGAGAACGCCGGGTGGCCCGGGTACCGGCGCAGCTGGTTGTGGAAGCGTATGTCCACGGTCAGGAAGTACGCGCTCGCGCCGGCGCCCAGGAGGAGGACGGCGGCCAGGGCGGCGTCGGTCCGGGGGTCCGCCTCCGGCAGCGAACCGACCACCGCCAGGCACGTGATCGACAGCGGCAGGCTCACCCAGGCCGCCGCCCAGTCGAGCGTCTTGCCCCGCAGGATCGCGATCCGGAACAGCGGCACGCAGGCCAGCAGGCCGCACGACAGGAAGCCGACGGCGGCGAACAGCACGCGCAGGGTGATGACCGTTGCCGCACTGCGGGTGGGCGGCGCCGCGCCGTGGCCGTACATGACTGCTCCTGGACCGGTGTATAGCCGATGGGGACGGTGGTGCGAGTGTGCGAGTGGCAGTACTCGGTTGAAGTCCGAGCGTATAGGCCGACGAGCACAACCGGTCCCGGGTTGTACCGAACCGTTGTCGTCCTGATCACTTCGTCCGGGGCGCGGGGGCCCGGCCGGGGCCGTCCCGGGAGCCTCCCGGAGGGCGCCCGGGGGCCGCCCGGCGCTCAGTCGGGCGCGATCGTGCCGTCGGTCAGACCGTCGTACATCCCGCGGACGAGCTGCTCGCCGAGCCGGCCCGCCCGCCTGAGCGCCCGCTCGAACTCGTCGAGGGCCCGGAAGCGCGCGCCGTAGCGCTCCTGCTCCTCCCGGGGGAGCCGGGGCAGTCGGAGGCGCCGTACGTCGAGCCGTGTGGCGGTGGACGCGTAGCTGCTGGCCTGGCGGTTGTTGGCGGTGCCGCGCAGGAACCCGGCGAGGAACCACGCGTCGAGCGCCGCCGGATCGGGCCGCAGCAGCACGAGGTTGCGGCCGAGCGCGGCCCCGGCGGTCGCCTCGTCGACCACCCGCGCGACCGAGCCCCCGCCGAGCACGGGGACGACGACGTCACCGGGTTCGGTGAGCACCGCCTCCTCCTCGCTCTCCGGGAGCGTCCCGGAGGGGCCCGTGCCGGCGAGGACGTCGTGGTCGGTGAGCACGGGCACGCGCGCGGGCCCGCCGTTCCCGCCCGTACGCATCACCAGCGCGCCCGTGCGCGCGAGTTCGCCGACGGTGGTGAGCGGCCGGCGGCCGGGGGCGGCGGGCCGCGCGGGGTCCACGGGCGGCGGGGTGAGCTCGGCGGTCAGCCGCAACGTCTCGCCGAGCCGCCCGTGCACCTCGGCGAGCCGGTCGGCGCCGTCCGCCGCGGCCGGGGGCGGCAGACGGCGGGCCGGGGCGAGGTCGACGTCGTCGTCGAGGAGTTCGATGACGGGCACGGAGCGGGCGAGTCCCGGACGCTCGTCGAGGCGGCCGGTCCGGTCGTGGGCGCGCCACGCCTCGAGAACCGTCTCCCGCACCCCCCGCCAGTCGGGTCCGTCGCGCCCCTCGCCGGCGAACCGCCCCGCGTCGGCGAGCAGCACCTCCGGGTGCGCGGGCGCCTGTTCGGGACGGCGCAGCACCCACAGGTGCAGCGGGATGTTGTACGGGGGCGCCGCGCCGGCCGGCAGCGCGACGACGGCGCGCAGCGCGCCCCGGCGCAGCAGGTCGGCCCGGACACGGCGGCCGGAGCGGCGGGACGCGGCGGCGGGCGGCATCAGCAGCACGGCGGTGCCGCCGTCCCGCACCCGGGCGAGCGCGTGCTGCACCCAGGCCAGCTCGGACTCGGTGCGGGCGGGGAAGCCGTACTCCCAGCGCGGGTCGTAGGCGAGGTCGTCGTGCCCCCAGTCGCGCTCGTTGAACGGCGGGTGGCACAGGACGGCGTCGGCCCGCACCTGCGGGTGGGCGTCGGCGCGCAGGGTGTCGCCGGCGGCGGCGTGCACGGGGGCGCGGGTGTGCAGGGCGAGGCGGAGCGCGGTGAGCGCGGCGAGTTCGGGGGCGCTGTCCTGCGCGTACAGCCGCTGGTCGGGGCAGGGGGTGACGGCGCGCAGCAGGGCGCCGGTGCCGCAGGCCGGGTCGAGGACGGTGCGGGCGGGGCCGGCCAGGTCCGCCATGAGACCGGCGAGGTCGGCGGGGGTGAGCGTGTACTGGCGCGGGTTGGCGTCGAGGTGCCGGCCGAGCAGGAACTCGAAGGTCTGCCGGGCGCCCGGTCCGGCGGCGAGCTCGGCGACGCCCCGCAGGAGGGGCGCGGAGGGGAGGAGCTGGGGCGCGGTGGGGGGCCGGAGGGCGGCGGGACGGGGCTCCGCGGCGGGTGAGGCGTGACGGCCGGGCGGAGGGCTGTGAACAGCCGAGGGGGTGTTCACAGGGTCCGCGCCGTTCACGGGTGAGCCGCTCGTCCCGCCGCCCGGCCGGGGCGTGAGCACCTGTTCCAGCGCCCCGGGCAACAGCGCGGCCAGCCGCTCGTCGGAGCCGGCGCTCACCTCCAGCCAGAGGAGGGGGCGGTCGTGGATCAGCAGCAGGACGCAGCCGGCGTGGGTGAGGGCGGTGACCGGCCCGTCGGGGTGGCCGGCGAGCTGCTGCCAGACGCGTTCGCGCAGGGGGACCTCGGCGAGCTTGCCGTGCCGGCGCAGCCAGTGCTCGACCTCGGCGAGGGCGAACGAGGGGCTGGTCTCGGTGCCGCCGGCCGGCTGGGGGAAGTCGGCGTGCCGGCGGCGCCAGTTGCTGACGGCGGCGCGGCCGACCCCGGCCAGCCGCGCGATCCCGGCGGCGGTCACTTCTGTCGCGCTGTCCTGCATCCCCGGCACCCCGCCCCGCTCTCCTCCGACCTGTGTGGCGTCGAGCATACCGACGTACGCAGGATTCAACGCTTCACGAGCGTGTACTCACACTCTCATGTGAATCATGTTGACTCGGTTCACAGTCTCTGTTCTCATTGACCCAGTGAACGAGCGGTCGCCGTGAGGGCGGTCGCCCATCCGGGAGGGGACACAGTCATGGGCATGAAGAGCAAGATCGTGCTGGGTGCCGTCGTGGGGATCGTCGTCATCGGCGCCGTCTCGGCGAACTCCGGTGACGCGGACGGCGGATCCGGCGACAAGGGCTCCGCGGCGTCCGCGCAGCGGCAGTCCGGCACGAAGTCGGACGGCGGGTCCGACGCGAAGCCCGCCGAGGACAAGGGCGCCGAGAAGGCGTCCCAGGCCGAGCGGTTCAAGGCCTTCGTGCAGAAGAACGGGACGCCCCAGGAGAAGGAGGCCGTCTCGCACGTCACCAAGGTCCAGGGCGCCGACGAGCAGAACGACATCCTCGACGCCGCCGACGTCTACACCGACTTCACCGGCGGCATCATGGGCGAGGGCATGGCCCCCGCCAAGCTCATCGCCTCCGCGTTCGCCGACTGGAAGCAGAGCGAGAACGGCCTCGTCACCGTCTACGACGCCGACGGCGAACTGCTCGGCAACGGCAACTTCTGACCGACGGCGCCCCGGCCGGCGCCGTGCGCCACGCCCGGCGCCCGCGACCGGCGCCCGCGACCGGCGCCCGACGACCGGCGCCCGACGACCGGCGTCGCGGCCCCGCCCGCACACCGCACCAGCGCTCCGGCAGCACCCGGACGCCCACCGCCCGTCCACCGAGAACCCTGGGGGGAACCCGCCATGCGTCGCACCGCACTCGCCGCACTCTGCCTCGCCGCCGTGGCCGCCGCCGGTCTCACCGGCTGCGCCGGCGAGGGCAGGGCGAACAGCGGCACCTCGCGCGATTCGGCCGAGCAGAGCCCGGCCGAGGAGCGCAAGAGCTCACGGAAGCCGAAGGAGGAACCCTTCGCCGGACTGACCGGCGGCGAGATCGCAGAACGGGCCCTGAAGGCCACGACCGGCGCCCCGTCCCTGCGGATGAGGGGCGACGTCCCCGACGAGGAGACCGGCGGCACCCTCCGCATCGACATGGCCCTGGACGAGCAGGGCGACTGCGCCGGGACCCTGGGCATGGACGGCGAGGGCGAGGCCGAGCTGATCAAGACCGGCGACACCCTCTACATGAAGTACGACGAGGCGTTCCTGCGGGCCCAGAGCGAGGGCGAGCCCCGGGCCGACGTGGACGCCGCCGTGGCCCTGCTGGCCGGCAAGTGGACGAAGACGTCCGCGAAGGGCGCGGACGCCGAGGAGATCGCCGGCTTCTGCGACCTCGACCTGGTGCTCGGGGACCTGGAGGACGGCCGGTCGGAGGCGACCCGGGGGAAGACCACGACCCTCGACGGCACGCCCGCGATCACGCTGGAGGAGCGGGAGGGCGGGGACCGCTTCACCGTCTACGTCGCCACCCGGGGCGAGCCGTATCTGCTGCGGATCGACAGCGCGTCCGCCGCGGACCCGGGTTCGCTCTCCTTCACCGACTACGACGAGCCGGTCCCGGCCCGCAAGCCGGCCGGCGACGTCCTGGACCTGGACGCCCTGGGCTGATCCGCCCGCGGGGCGCCCCCGCCGGGGCGCTCACAGGCGGTGCCGCATCCACACGTTGGGTTCGACGTACACCGCGTGTCCGCGGGCCGGCTCGCAGCGCACCGGCACCAGCGCCCCCGGCACCTCGACGTCGCCCTCGGTGTCGAAGGGGAGGCCCGTCCAGCGGCGCCACTCCTCCAGCGCGGCGGACACGGTCATGGACGCCGGCGCCACGGAGACGAGGGTGGCGCCGGCCCGGGCGTGGACGCGCAGCCAGGGGTCCTGCGGCAGCCCGTCGGGGCGCACCCGGCGTGCGTACTCCTCGATCGGGGTGCGCGGTTCCAGGTGCTTGGCGCTGGGGCGGACGGGGGCGACGACCTCATGGAAGCCGTGGCGGCGTGCGTTGTCGCGCATCGCGGAGAGCATCAGGGCGGACAGTCCGCGGCCCTGGGCGTGCGGGGCGACGGAGACCGAGATCGCGCTGACGGTGTCGGGACGGACCCCGCGGCGCAGATCGGAGAAGGCCCGCACGAGCACCTCGTCCCAGCCGCGCGCGGGCAGTTCCCCACGGCCCTCGGCGCCGAGGGCGAACGGCACGCTGTGGGCGGTGGCGACGACCTCGCCCCGCGCGTCCTCGGCGAACAGCACGTACTCGGGCAGTTCGGCGGCGATGCGCGGGAAGTACGCGGCGCCCACGAGGTCCTCGACCACGAACCGCGGCCAGGTGTCCGCCATGTCCCGCACCGGCTGCGCCATGAGGGGACGGTCCGCGAGGCTCGAAACCTTGAAGTCCACGGCGTCACCGTGGCCATGAGTCCGCGCACGGTGGAACGGTTTTCCGGTGCTCAGGCACCGCACTGCGCCAGCATCGCCCGCTTGTCGGCCGCCGTCACCGGCATCTCGTACTTGACGGCGACCTGGGCGAAGCGGACCGCGTACGCGCACCGCACGGACCTGTCCGGCGGGAGCCAGGTCGCCGGACCGGAGTCCCGCTTGGCCGAGTTGGTGGGGCCGTCGACCGGAATCAGGTTGAGGGGGTCGTTGGCCAGTTGCTCCCGCTTGTCCTCGGACCAGCGGGAGGCGCCCATCTGCCAGCTGTAGGAGAGCGGCACGACGTGGTCGACCTGCACCTCGGCGGCCTCCCGCTTGCGCCACTCGATGGTCCGGCCGGTGTAGGGGTCCGCCAGGGTCATGGCGACGACCACGCAGTCGGAGCCGGACCGGAAGCGGAGGTCCTGGCCGTCGCGCCGGAGCACGTCGTTGCGGGTGTCGCAGCCGTTGCGGGACAGCGGGACCCCGTCGGCCGTGTCCATCCACGCGTAGCCGAAGTCCTCCCGGTCGTAGCCCGTCTTCGGGCCGCGCCCCTTCGTCGGCACCGTCCCGACGAGCTCGCGGGCCTCGGCCCTGTCGTCCTCGCCCGTCACGGGCGCCAGGCCCGGCTTCGTCCCGTCCGGGTTGTCCAGCGGACCGGCGGCCCGCCCGCCGGAAGCGGCGCCCGCGCTCTCGCCGCCGGCCGGGGGATCCCCGTCCAGGCCCCCCGCACAGCCGGCCAGCAGCACGACGGCGGCGCACACCGCCGGCCCGGTCCGCCGAGCCGTCCGGCCCCACCTCCCGTACCCCGCCATGACGTCCTCCCTCGCTCCTGTGTCCCCTGCCCCGCGCGGGCCGTGCGATGCCCGGTCCACCGTAACGAGCGAAAGGTCCAGACCACATCGGGGCCAAACGGGCATTCCTCGCCTGTCGCGCGTATCGTCGATTCTGAGTCACCACCCGAAGGAGCTCTGCATGGGTATCTTCGACAAGCTCAAGGGCAACAAGACGGCACGCGAGAAGGCCAAGCAGGCCTCGGACACCGCCGAGAAGAAGATCAACGAGAGGACCGGCGGCAAGTACGAGCAGCAGGTCGACACCGGGCAGCAGCAGGCCGAGCGCCGTTTCGGCATGGGCCGCGACCACCCCGACCAGCCGTAGGCCTCGTGCCGGCCCCCGGGGCCGTGCCGAACCACCTTCACTGCGCGAAGCCGTCCACGGGTCCCTTCCCGTGGACGGCTTCGCACGGTGCCGCGACCCGGCCGGCGCCGTCCTACGACCCCAGGACCGACGTCAGGAACTCCCCGACCCAGCCGAGCAGTTCACGCCCGACCAGCGGCTTGCCGCCCACCTTCGCGGTCTTGGGGCGCGGCACCAGCACCTGGTGGGCGGCCGCCTTGACGACCGTGCCGGGGTAGAGGCGCTTGAGGCGCAGTTCCTGGGACTCGCGCAACTCCACCGGGGCGAAGCGGACGTTGTTGCCCTGGAGGACGACCTCGCCGACCCCGCACGCGCGGGCGAGCATGCGCAGGCCCGCCACCAGCAGCAGGTTCTCCACCGGCTCGGGCAACTTGCCGTAGCGGTCGACGAGTTCCTCGCGCACGGCCTTGATGTCCTCCTCCGTGTCGGCGGAGGCGATCGCCCGGTACGCCTGGAGCCGCAGCCGCTCGCCCGGGGCGTAGTCGTGCGGGACGTGCGCGTCGACGGGCAGCTCGATCTTGACCTCGAGCGGCGGCTCCTCCTCGATCCCGCCGGTCTCCAGCTGGCGCCGGTAGTCCGCGACCGCCTCGCCCACCATCCGCACGTACAGGTCGAAGCCGACGCCCGCGATGTGGCCGGACTGCTCGCCGCCGAGGAGGTTTCCGGCGCCGCGGATCTCCAGGTCCTTCATCGCCACGTACATGCCCGCGCCCATCTCGGTGTGCTGGGCGATGGTCGCCAGGCGCTCGTGCGCGGTCTCGGTGAGCGGCTTCTCCGGCGGGTACAGGAAGTAGGCGTACCCGCGCTCCCGGCCTCGTCCCACGCGGCCGCGCAGCTGGTGCAGCTGGCTGAGGCCGAAGTTGTCGCCGCGCTCGACGATCAGGGTGTTGGCGTTGGAGATGTCGATGCCGGACTCGACGATCGTCGTCGACACCAGCACGTCGAACTTCTTCTCCCAGAAGTCGACGACGACCTTCTCCAGCGCGGACTCCGGCATCTGGCCGTGGGCGGTGGCGATGCGCGCCTCGGGCACGATCTCGCGCAGCCGGGCCGCCGCGCGGTCGATGGACTCGACCCGGTTGTGGATGTAGAAGACCTGGCCCTCGCGCAGCAGCTCGCGGCGGATGGCCGCGCCGATCTGCCTCTGGTCGTAGGGGCCGACGAAGGTGAGCACCGGGTGGCGCTCCTCCGGCGGGGTGGTGATCGTCGACATCTCGCGGATGCCGGTGACCGCCATCTCCAGGGTGCGCGGGATGGGCGTGGCGGACATGGTCAGCACGTCGACGTTGGCGCGCAGCTTCTTCAGCTGCTCCTTGTGCTCGACGCCGAAGCGCTGCTCCTCGTCGACGATGACCAGGCCCAGGTCCTTGAACTTCGTCTCGGAGGAGAACAGCCGGTGGGTGCCGATGACGACGTCCACCGAGCCGTCCCTCAGGCCCTCCAGGACCGCCTTCGCCTCGGTGTCGGTCTGGAAGCGGGACAGCGCCTTCACGCTGACGGGGAACTGGGCGTACCGCTCGCTGAACGTGCCGAAGTGCTGCTGCACCAGCAGCGTCGTGGGCACCAGGACGGCGACCTGCTTGCCGTCCTGGACGGCCTTGAAGGCGGCCCGCACCGCGATCTCGGTCTTGCCGTAGCCGACGTCGCCGCAGATCAGGCGGTCCATGGGGACCGACTTCTCCATGTCCTCCTTGACCTCGGCGATGGTGGTGAGCTGGTCGGGCGTCTCCGCGTAGGGGAAGGCGTCCTCCAGCTCGCGCTGCCAGGGGGTGTCGCCGCCGAAGGCATGGCCCGGCGCCGCCATCCGCGCGCTGTACAGCTTGATCAGGTCGGCCGCGATCTCCTTGACGGCCTTCTTGGCGCGCGCCTTGGTCTTGGTCCAGTCGGCGCCGCCCAGGCGGTGCAGGGTGGGGGCCTCGCCGCCGACGTACTTGGTGATCTGCTCCAGCTGGTCGGTGGGGATGTAGAGGCGGTCGCCGGGCTGGCCGCGCTTGGCGGGGGCGTACTCCACCACCAGGTACTCGCGGGTGGCGCCCTGCACGGTGCGCTGCACCATCTCGATGTAGCGGCCGACGCCGTGCTGCTCGTGGACGATGTGGTCGCCCGCCTCCAGGGTGAGCGGGTCGATGGTCTTGCGGCGCCGGGCCGGCATCCGGGCGCCGTCGCGGCCCGCGGCCTTCTGCCCGGTCAGGTCGGTCTCGGTGAGCACGGCGAGTCTGAGCGCCGGATCGACGAACCCGTGGTCGATGCAGCCGCAGGCGACGTGCACGACGGACGGCGTGATCTCCCCCAGGTCCGCGTCCAGACGGGCCGCGATGCCCTCGCCGCCCAGCACCTCCACCGTGCGGGCCGCCGGGCCGTGGCCCTCGGTGACGAACACCGTGCGCCAGCCGTCGGCGAGCCAGCCCTTGGTGTCGGCGAGCGCCCGCGCGGTGTCGCCGCGGTAGGTCTCGGGGGCGTGCATGCCGAGCTTGAGGGTGTCGCCCGCCGTGTCGGCGGCGAGCGCCCCCGCCAGCTCCTCGTCGGCGGCGAACGGCGACACCGACCACCACATCATGCCCAGCTCGCGCGCCCGCTCCCGGACGTCCGCGATGGACCACAGCGAGGCCGCGCCGACGTCGATGGGCGCCTCGCCGCCCCCGGCGGTGGCCGCCCAGGAGGCCTGCAGGAACTCCTGCGAGGTGGCCACCAGGTCCGACGCCCGCGTGCGCACCCGCTCCGGGTCGCACACGACGGCCATGGCCCCCTCGGGCAGCACGTCCAGCAGCAGCTCCATGTCGTCCACCAGGACCGGCGCGAGGGACTCCATGCCCTCCACGGCGATCCCCTCGGCGATCTTGCCGAGCAGTTCGCCGAGCTCGGGGTGGGCCTCGGCGAGGGCACGCGCGCGGGCCCGGACGTCCTCGGTGAGCAGCAGCTCGCGGCACGGCGGGGCCCACAGGCCGTGCTCGGCGACCTCCAGCGAGCGCTGGTCGGCGACCTTGAAGTAGCGGATCTCCTCGACGTCGTCGCCCCAGAACTCGATGCGCAGGGGGTGTTCCTCGGTGGGCGGGAACACGTCGAGGATGCCGCCGCGCACGGCGAACTCGCCGCGCTTCTCGACCAGCTCCACGCGCGCGTACGCGGCCGCGGCGAGCGCCTCGACGACCTCCTCCAGGTCGGCGCCCTGCCCGGTCCGCAAGGAGACGGGCTCCAGGTCCCCCAGCCCCTTGACCTGCGGCTGGAGCACGGAACGCACGGGCGCGACGACGACGGAGACCGGCCCGGTCTCGGGGTCGTCGGGGCGGGGGTGGGCGAGGCGGCGCAGCACGGCCAGGCGGCGGCCGACGGTGTCGCTGCGGGGGCTGAGCCGCTCGTGCGGCAGCGTCTCCCAGGACGGGTACTCCACGACCCCCTCCGGCGGGAGCAGGGAGCGCAGGGCCGCCGCCAGGTCCTCCGCCTCGCGTCCCGTCGCCGTCACCGCCAGCACGGGGCGGCCCGTGTCCCGGGCCAGGGCGGCGACCGCGAAGGGACGGGCCGCAGGGGGGCCGACCAGGTCGACGTGCATGCGGTTGCCGTCGGCGGCCGCCGAGATCGCTTCCGCGAGGGCGGTGTCCTTGACGACGGCGTCGAGCAGACCGTGCAGGCTCATTCGGGGTGCTTTCCGTCCGGGGGTGTGCAACACGACGGGCCCGACACGCGCTGCGGGCCGGGGTGTCCAGCGTACGACGCCGCGCTCGCGGGCGCCGGGGGCTGTGGACGACGCCCGCCGGCCGGTGCCCGGCTTCCGGGCTTCCGGGCTTCCGGGCTTCCGGGCTTCCGGGCTTCCGGGCTTCCGGGCTTCCGGGAGGATCCGCCCCCGGCCCCTCGGCCGGCCGGGCGCCGGCAGGAGAAAACCCGGCGCCGGGAAGTCCCGCAGGACTCCCGGCGCCGGGCGCTCCCCCGCAACCCCCGTGTGCGGTGGCTACTCGGTGGCGATGGCGTTCAGGACGTTCATCCGGCCCGCCCGGAACGCCGGGACCAGGGCCGCGAACAGACCCACGAAGGCCGACCCGATGAACACACCGATGATCGTCGGCCACGGGATGTCCAGGACCTTCAGGCCCTCCAGGGCGAGCAGCTGCTGGGCGGTGGCGCCCCAGCCCATGCCCAGTCCGAGGCCCAGCAGGGCGCCGAAGAGCGCGATCACCACCGACTCCATGCGGATCATGCGGCGCAGCTGCCGGCGCGAGAGGCCGATGGCCCGCATCAGGCCGATCTCCCGGGTGCGCTCCACCACCGACAGGGCCAGGGTGTTCACCACACCGAGGATCGCGACCACGATCGCCAGGGCCAGCAGACCGTAGATCATGTTCAGCAGCTGGCCGATCTGGTCCTTCAGCGCGTCCTTGTAGTCGGTCTGGTCGCGCACGGTGTACTGCGGGTAGTCGTGCAGCGCGTCCTTCAGCGCCTTGTACGCGGCCTCCTGCTGCCCGTCCTTCGCCGCGGCGAAGAGCAGCGTGTCCAGCGGCATCCTGTCGGCCGGGACGTGCTCGGCGAGCGTGTCGATGGACGTGTACATCGCGCCGGCGTCGACGACGGCCTCACTGCTGGTGATCGCCCGGACCGTCAGCGCGCCCGTCGAGCCGTCCTTGAACGCGACCTCGATCTTCGAGCCGATGCCGATGCCGTGGTCCTTCGCGAAGTCCTCGTGGACGGACATCGAGCCGGGCCGGTAGGCGTCGGCGAGCTTCCCCTCGACCGTCTCGACCCGCAGGTCGGTCGCGTACGTCGGGTCGGCCGCCGTGATCGCGGTGTCCTCGACCGTCTTGCCGTCGGGCGTGGTGAAGTCCGCCTCGGTCCACTTGTACTCGGTGACCCGCTCCAGCCCCGGCGTCGACTTCACGGCCTCGACGGCCTGCGGGGTGATCAGCTGGCCGCTGTCGGACTGGATGATGAAGTCCGTGCCGACCGTCTTGTCGAGCTCCTCGGTGGCCGAGGCGACCATGGACGAGCCGACCACCGACAGACACGCCACCAGCGCCAGCCCGATCATCAGCGCGGCGCCGGTCGCGCCGGTGCGGCGCGGGTTGCGCAGGGCGTTGCGCTCGGCCATGCGGCCCACCGGGCCGAAGGCCCGCAGCAGGACCGCGCCGAGGACCCGGACCACGCCGCTCGCCAGCACCGGCCCGACGACGACGAAGCCGATCAGGGACAGCACCACGCCCAGCCCCAGCCACAGGGAGCCGTCCGTGGCCTTGTCCGCGGTGCCCGCCAGGTACAGGGCGGCGCCGCCGGCGCCGGTGAGGACCAGGCCGACCGCGCCCCGTATCCAGCCGGCCCTGCCGTCCGCCGGGGTCCCGGCGTCGCGCAGCGCGGCCATCGGGGAGATCTTCCCGGCGCGCCGCGCGGGCAGGTAGGCGGCCAGCACGGTGACGACGACGCCCAGGACCAGACCGAGCGCCGGGGTCGTCCACGCGACCGTGAGGTCGTCCGTGGACAGCTCCATGCCCATCATGCCCATGAGCTTCATCAGCCCGACCGCGAGGCCGACGCCCGCGCCGACGCCGAGCACCGAGCCGACGACGCCGAGCAGCAGCGCCTCGGCCAGCACCGAGCGGTTGACCTGGCTGCGGGAGGAGCCGATGGCCCGCATCAGGCCGATCTCCCGGGTGCGCTGGGCGACCAGCATGGAGAAGGTGTTGATGATCAGGAAGATGCCGACGAGGAAGGCGATCCCGGCGAAGCCGAGCATCGCGTACTTCATGACGCTCATGAAGCCCTCGAGGTCCTTCTGGTTGGCCTCCGCGGTCTCCTCGGCGGTCTGCACCTTGTAGTCGCCGCCGAGTTCGGCCAGGACGTTCTTCTTCAGCTGCGCGTCGCTGACGCCGGTCGCGGCGGTGACGTTGACGTTGGTGTAGACGCCGCTCTCGCCGACCAGGGCCCGCTGCGCGGTCCTCGTGTCCAGGTAGAAGATCGCGGCGCCGGGGTTGGTGACGGTGAAGTCGGCGATGCCGGAGATCTTCGCGGTGTGCGTGCCGACGGCGTTGATCACGCCGATCTCGTCACCGAGTTGCAGGCCGTGCTTGTCGGCGGTGTCGGCGTCCACCATCACCTGGTCCGGGCCCTCGGGCGCCGCACCGTCGGTGATCTTCATGGTCCGGGCGTCGTTGCCGTTCCAGCTGCCGACGATGGTCGGACCGCCGCTGGTGGGCGAGAGGCTGTCCTTGTCGCCGTCGACGACGGTCACCGAGGTGGAGAAGACCGTGCCCTCGGCCGACTTCACGCCGTCCGCCCCGCGCACCTCGTCGAGCACCGAGGCCGGTATCACCGGCGGCTTGCCGTTGTCGGAGGTCGTCTCGCCGCTGTCGGAGGCGTTCTCGGCGCTCACCGTGACGTCCGAGGAGGTGGCCGCGAAGAGCTTGTCGAACGTCGTGTTCATCGTGTCCGTGAACACCAGCGTCCCGCACACGAACGCCACCGACAGCAGCACCGCCACCGCCGACAGCGCCATACGCCCCTTGTGCGCGAGGAAGTTGCGCAGCGAGGTCTTCAGGACGGTCATGACGTGCGCCCCCGGGCGTCGAAGTCCTTCATGCGGTCCAGCACCTGCTCGGCCGTCGGCTGGAACATCTCGTCGACGATCCGGCCGTCGGCGAGGTACAGCACGCGGTCCGCGTACGAGGCGGCGACCGGGTCGTGGGTGACCATCACGATGGTCTGCCCCAGCTCGTCCACCGAGCGGCGCAGGAAGCCCAGCACCTCGGCGCCCGCGCGCGAGTCGAGGTTCCCGGTCGGCTCGTCACCGAAGATGATCTCCGGGCGGGCCGCCAGCGCCCGCGCCACCGCGACCCGCTGCTGCTGACCGCCGGACAGCTGGGTCGGCCGGTGCTTCAGCCGCCCGGCGAGCCCCACGGTCTCCACCACCCGGTCCAGCCACGCCTTGTCGGGCTTGCGGCCGGCGATGTCCATGGGCAGCGTGATGTTCTCGAGCGCGTTGAGCGTCGGCAGCAGGTTGAACGCCTGGAAGATGAATCCGATCCGGTCCCGGCGCAGTTGTGTGAGCTTCTTGTCCTTCAGGCCGGTGATCTCGGTCTCGTCCAGGTGGATCTGCCCGCTGGTGACGGTGTCGAGCCCGGCCAGGCAGTGCATCAGCGTGGACTTGCCGGACCCCGAGGGACCCATGATCGCGGTGAACTGGCCGCGGGCGATGTCCACGTCGACGTGGTCGAGGGCGACGACGCGGGTCTCGCCGGACCCGTACGCCTTCACGACCTGCCGCGCCCGCGCGGCAACGGCCGTACGCCCTCCAGTACCCCCGTGCCTGGGAATGGTCACAGCCGATGTCACGGTAAGTCTCCTATGTCGGTCAGCAGATGAGAAAGCGATGCCGCGGCGCCCGCCGTCCTGCTCGACGGCCGCTTCGTGCGATTCCGTATGACGTGTTCAGTCTGGCGACGGGAGGGGGTCCCGCGCACTGGTGTTCAGCGCAGTCTCTTCCTGAGGAAAACCCCACCCCCGCCGGTGTGCCCAACCGCCCCCAGCGGCATAAAGCCAGCCTAAGGACGGCTTCCGCGCGTCTCGTCCTCCGCCGGTACGACACCTCCCCGAGCCGTAGTACGGAGGTACCCCTAGGGGCCGTCCTCCGACGGGCGGAGCACTTCTCGGGGTCGGCTCCGTCCGTCGGCCCACCCAGGCTCCACCCTCCCGCGACGTCAAGGTCAAGTGCGAAGCTGTCGGATGCAGGCAGGTGCACGGGGCAAGGACCGCGAGGAAGGATTCCGGGTGGACGGCACCAGACCGGTGACACGGGACACCGCACAGGGGACGGGGACCGACCGGCGCGCGGCCGTCGTCGCCGCCCTGATGCTCGCGATGGCGCTGGCCGCCCTCGACTCCACCATCGTCTCCACCGCCGTCCCGCAGATCGTCGGCGACCTCGGCGGCTTCTCCTACTTCTCCTGGCTGTTCTCCGGCTATCTGCTGGCCGTCACCGTCACCCTCCCCGTGTACGGCAAGCTGTCCGACACCTTCGGCCGCAAACCGGTCCTCGTCGCGGGCGCGGCGCTGTTCCTGCTGGGCTCGCTGCTGTGCGCCCTGGCCTGGAACATGGCCGCGCTCATCGCCTTCCGCGTCGTGCAGGGCCTGGGCGGCGGCGCCCTCCAGGGCACGGTGCAGACGCTCGCCGCCGACCTGTACCCGCTCGAGCAGCGCCCGAAGATCCAGGCCCGCCTCTCCACGGTCTGGGCGGTCTCCGCGGTCGCCGGCCCCGGCATCGGCGGCCTCCTCGCCACCTACGCCGACTGGCGCTGGATCTTCCTGGTCAACCTGCCCGTGGGGGCGGTGGCGTTGTGGCTGATCGTCCGTCACCTGCGGGAGCCCGCGAGGGAGTCGCCGGCACGGGCGCGCGTCGACTGGGCGGGCGCGCTGGCGATCTTCGCCTGCGGCGGCGTCCTGCTCACCGCCCTCGTCCAGGGCGGAGTGGCCTGGCCCTGGCTGTCCGCGCCCTCCCTCGCCCTGACCGCGACGGGGCTCGCGCTCCTGGCGGTGGTGATCCTGGTGGAGCGCCGCGCGGCGGACCCGATCATCCCCGGCTGGGTGTGGCGCCGCCGCACGATCGCCGCGGTCAACCTCGCCCTGGGCGCACTGGGCCTGCTCATGGTCGCCCCGGCCGTCTTCCTGCCCACCTACGCCCAGGCGGTGCTCGGCCTCGCCCCGGTGGCCGCCGGATTCGTGCTCTCCGTGTGGACGGTGACCTGGCCGGTCTCGGCGGCCCTCAGCCAGCACGTCTACCGCCGCATCGGCTTCCGCAGCACCGCGATGCTCGGCATCGGCACGGCCGCGCTGATCCTCTTCTCCTTCCCCCTCCTCCCCTACCCGGGCGAGGCCTGGCAGCCCACCCTGCTGATGCTCCTGCTGGGCGCCGCCCTCGGCCTCTTCCAGCTCCCCCTGATCGTCGGCGTGCAGTCGTCGGTGGTGTGGGAGGAACGCGGCACGGCGACCGCGTCGATCCTCTTCTGCCGGCAGACCGGCCAGACCGTCGGCGCGGCGCTGTTCGGCGCGGTGGCCAACGGCGTCCTGGCCGCCCGCCCGGGCGGCGCGGGCGACCTGGACTCGGTGACCCGGGCGCTCGACGGGGGCACCGTCCCCGAGCCGACCCGCCGGGCCATCGCCGACGCCGTCCACGCGGTCTACCTGGGCGCGGCGGGCGCGGCGGCCCTGGCGTTCCTGGTGCTGCTGGTGCTCGCGCCGCGCCGGTTCCCGCTGCTCAAGGACTGAGCGGTCCCGGCGGGACGGCCGGCCCCGTCCGCGACGGCGAGGAATCCCGCGGGCCGGCCCCCGCCCTCCGCGCGCCGGTCCGGCGGGTGCCCGTCACCTCTCCCGGTCGAACCAGGCGGTGGACCGCGACAGGAACAGCAGGACGACCACGGGCACCCCGCCCGCGACGCGCAGCGCGGCGTCCACGAACCGCTCGGGCGCCGTCGCGTCGAACACCTGGCTGAACGACCCGAAGAGGACGAACACCATCACCACGACGACGGTGAGCCGCACCCCGTTCCCCGCGCCGCCGCCGAACGTCAGGGCGAGCAGCGCGCACCCCCGGACCGGCGGCCACGGCGCCACCGGCTCGCCCGGGCCGTGGGACGTCAGCCCCCAGGGAGGCGACGACCGCCAGTCCGGCGAGGGCCGTCGCGAACAACAGCAGTCGGGCCGCGCGCACCTGACGGGGCGTCACAATGCCGGCCGGCGCGCTCATCCGGTTCCCCGTCGCTCCTCACGGACCCGCCCGATGCGGGGAACGAGATCCTCCCCGCGGTCCCGCTCCCCGCGCAACCCGAGGCGCCCGCGGAGGACCCCCGGGGCCGCCGAAAGCCCGGGTTAACGCGGGTAACACCCCCAGGTCGGCCCGCGTTTCCCATACCGACCGATCAGTTTGGCCAAAACGCAGCGCGTTCCAGGGCGCGCGAGTAACGTGCGGGACCCGCTCCCCCGCCCCACCCCCCTCACCTCCCTGCGGTCCCCGCACGGACCCGAGCCACGCAAGGAGCACGGGATGTCCTTCGACCCGTACCCGTCCCCACGGGACCCGTCCCCGTTCCCATGGGACCCGTCCCCGTCCCCGCGCCGGAACCCGTATCCCCATCCCCCCGCCTCCGCCCGGCCCGCCCACGAGCCGTTCCCCGCCCCCTTCCCCCCCACCCCTCCCTCCCCCTCCTACGCCGCCCACCCCCGGCAGCCCTCCGCCCCGCCCGCCCAGGAACCCCGGCGGACCCCCCTCCACCCGCCGCTCGGACACCACAGCGACCTCCGGCACCTGCGCAGCGCCTACCGGTGGCAGCGCCGCACCGCCACCCTCACCGCGCTCGGGTACTTCGTCCTCTTCCTGGTCCTGTCGGCGTTCGCGCCGTCCTTCATGACCGGCACCGTCACCGGCGAGATCCCCACCGGTCTGCTGCTCGCCCTGCTCCAGGTCCCCGTCACCTGGCTGGCGATCGCGATGTACGAGGGCACCGCCCGCCGCCGCGTCGACCCCCTCGCGGACCTCATCCGCAGGCAGGCCGCGCTGGACGCCAAGCGGGAGGCGACGCGGTGAACCCGGAGTTCAGCGGGAACGCGCAGGCCATGGCCCTCGTCGGCTTCTGCGCCGTCGCCACGGTCACCCTGCTGCTGTGCGTGATGACCGGCCCCGACCGCGACGACCTCGACGAGTTCTACACCGGCTACGGCTCCCTGTCCCCCTTCCGCAACGGCCTGGCCGTCGCCGGCGACTACATCTCCGCCGCGACCGTCCTCGGCACCGGCGGCGTCATCGCCCTGTTCGGGTACGACGGGATCGTCCTCGCCCTGAGCACCGCCCTGTCCCTGATGCTGCTGATGTTCCTGCTGGCCGAACCGCTGCGCAACGCGGGCCGGTTCACCATGGGCGACGCGCTGACCCGGCGCATGCCGCAGGGACGCGGGATACGCATCGCCGCGTGCGCCGTCACCCTCGCCGCGCTGCTGCCGATGATGCTGGTGCAGCTCGCCGGCACCGGACAGCTGATGGCCTTCATCCTGGGCTTCTCCGGCGAGTCGCTGCAGACCGGCTGCATCGTCGGGGTGGGGGCGCTGATGATCAGTTACGCGGCGATCGGCGGGATGAAGGGCACCGCCCTCATCCAGATCCTGAAGATCGTGATGCTGCTCGGCTCCGGCATCGTCGTCGCCGCCCTCGTCCTGAACAGGTTCGACTGGGATCCGGGCGCCCTCTTCGACGCGGCCGCCGACAACAGCGGCGTCGGCTCCGCCTTCCTCTCCCCCGGCCTCCAGTTCGCCGGCGGCGCCAGCCCCGGCCTGGACATGATCACCTCGCAGCTGACGGTCGTCCTCGGCGGCGCCTGCCTCCCCCACGTCACCATGCGCATGTACACCGCCTCCAGCGCCCGCCAGGTGCGCCGCTCGATGTCCTGGGCGGTGTCGAGCGTGGCCCTGTTCGTCCTCGTCATCACCGTCGTCGGCTTCGGCGCGACCGCGCTGATCGGGCGGGCCGCGATCGCCGAGGCCGACCCGCGCGGCAACACCGCCTATCTCCTCGGCTCCCAGGCCGTGTTCGGCCCGGAGGTGACCACGGCGGAGACCTTCCTCTTCACCACCGTCACCACGGCGATCTTCCTCACCGTCCTGGCCTCCGTCGCCGGCATGATCCTGGCCTGCGCCAACTCCCTGGCCCACGACGTCTTCGCGGCCCGCGTCCAGGAGATGTCACCGCGCCGCGAGATGACCCTGGCCCGCCTCTCCGCGCTCGCGGTGGGCGTCCCCGCGATCCTGCTCGCCACCCTGGTGCAGCACCACAGCCTGCAGCCCCTGGTCACCCTGTCCTTCTGCCTCGGCGCCTCCGCCGTCGCGCCCGCCCTCGTCTACAGCCTCTTCTGGCGCCGCTACACCCGGACCGGCCTGCTCGCCACCCTCATCGGCGGCTCCCTGGCCGTACTGCTGCTGATGCCGGGCACCAACCTGGTCTCCGGCTCCCCCGTCTCCGCCTTCCCCGACGCCGACTTCAACTGGTTCCCCTTCACCACCACCGGGCTGCTCTCCATCCCCGCCGGCTTCGCCTGCGGCTGGCTCGGCACGATGGCCTCCGGCCGGGCCAGGGCGGAGGAACAGCGACAGCAGTACGAGGCGGTGGAGGCGTGGATCCTCGCGGGGGCCGCGCGAAGGCGGAACTGAGACGGACCGAGGTGGCCCGGGGCGGGACCGAGGTGAACCGAGGCGGACCGAGGTGGCCCGGGGCGGGACCGAAGCGGGACCGAGGACGCGTGCGACCGCCCCCTCCCCCGGGAACGCCCCGGGCCCCCCGGCGCCTCGGGCCCCCTACTCCACCACCCGCCCCGTCAGCGCGCTGAGGCTGGCGCACACGTGGTCCATGTGCGCCTGCACCTCCTCCCGCCTCTCCGCGTGCTCGCGCAGCACCCGCTCGGTCTCCCGCTCGATGTCCTCCGCCCGCACCCGCGCCTCGGCGAGCAACTGCTCCGCGCGCTCCTCCGCCTCCTCCTGGAGCCGCCGGGACTCCTGCTCCGCGTCGGCGAAGACCTGCTTCGCCCCGGCCAGCACGCCCTCGGCCCGCTCCACCGCCTCCGCGTGACGGGCCTCCAGCCCGGCCACCCGTTCGGTCTCCTCCCGCTCCGCCCGGGCCAGCCGTTCCTGCTGCTCCCCGGTGCGCTCGGCCAGCATCCCGGCGGTGCGCCGGCGCATCTCCCGCACCGCCTCCAGGGCCTCCGCGCGCCGCTCCTTCACCTCGGCCCGGGCCGCGACCCGGATCTCGTCGGCCTCCGTGCGGGCCGCGAGCAGCCGCTGCCGGGCCTCCTCGTCGGCGTCGGCGCGCACCGTGTCGGCGTGCGCCTGCGCGGCCTCCTGCACGCCGGCCGCCTCGTCCCGCGCCAGGTCCCCGATCCGCTGCGCCTCCCGGCGGGCCTCCTCCCGCACGGCCGCCGCCTCCACCTGGACCAGCTCGAACAGCCGCCGGGCGTTCTCCCCGAGCGACTCGTACGTCTGCGGAGCCAGCCCCGCCACCCGCTCCCGCAGCCGCTCCACCTCCTCCTCCATCTCCCGGGCCAGCACGGTGAGCCGCGCGGCCCGCTCCCAGGCGGCGTCACGATCCGCACAGAGGGCATCGACGTACGCGATCACCTGCAGGGGGCGGTAACCACGCCCCCGCACGACCTCGAAGCCCTGCGACGACACCGATGCGCTGCTCATCCTGGAACCCCTTCACCGGACGGACCCGAAGCCCAGCACGACGACCGAGCACGAAATGGGATGATTCGCGCACATCTTGATGGATCACACGGAAGTGTTCATAACGCGACACTCCGCGAGGAGGACATGCAAAAGCCGGGCCCGGTCGTCGTACCGACCGGGCCCGGCTCCTCGCGCACCGGGCGGGGGATCAGCGGCGGCGGCTCACAGCAGGCCGTCCCACATCTGCTCCAGCAGCACCGACCACCAGCTCTCCGGCGACCCCAGGGCCGCCGGGTCCAGCGCGGCCAGCTGGGCCTGGAAGTCCACGGTCCAGCGGCCCGCCTGCTCCTGGTTCAGCCCGTACCGCAGCCGCCACATCCGGCCCAGCAGCGCCAGGCAGCGCGCGAACTCCGGCAGACCGGTGTTCACGAACTGCGGCGGCACGGGCGCCCCGCCCGGCCCCGCCTCCACCGGCACCGCGACGATGTGCGCCGTGCCGTACTGCACGCAGATCGCCTTGCCGAAGTCGCTGCCCATCACCAGGTACGAACCCGCGTCCGAGGCCGGCTGCACCCCCCGCTCGGCCGCCAGCTCCGCCAGCGTCGGCACCGGGCGGCCCGGCTGGGCCTGCGCCCAGAAGAACGGGCCCATGTCCAGCGGCAGCCCGGCCACCACCAGCGTGTGCGCCACGACCGGCGGCACCCCCTGCCGCGACACCGCCGCCTGCTCGAACCGGAACACCCCCGGCCCGAACGCCCCCGCCAGCTCCTGGGCGACGCCCTCCGGCGGGACCGGCGGGACCGGCTGCACCGGCGGCAGCGGCGCGCGCACCGGGGCCGGACGCGCCGGGCCGTCCGCCACCTGATGCAACTCACCCTGATGGGCCAGAAGTTGCCGCATGCCCTGCTGCCGGCTCGCGTGGTCCGTGCCGTACGGCGCGATGGACGTGATCCGCGCCTGCGGCCACTGCTCCCGGATCATCCGCGCGCAGTACGCGCCCGGCAGCTCGCACGACTCCAGCTCCGTGTGCAGCTCCAGCACCTGGTCCGGCGGCACGTTCATGGCGCGCAGCTCGTGGAAGATCTGCCACTCCGGGTGCGGCGTGCCCGGCGCCGAACGCCGGATCAGCTGCTGCTCGGAACCGTCCTGCGCGCGGTAGCGCAGCACGGCCTGGTAGCCGGGGCCGACGGTCGGCTGACCGGTGGGCTGCTGCGGATACCCGTACGCCGGCGGCTGCCCGGGCACGGGCGCGCCGTGCGGAGGCGCACCGGGAGCCACCGCACCGGGCGGCGTCCCCGGGACGCCGCCGGGCACGCCGGGAGGAGCCGGCGGCGGAGGCGCACCCGGAACCCCCGGGGCCCGCGGCGGCGGAGGCGTACCGGGACCGCCCACCGGGGGCGCGGCCAGCACCGTCTCCGCGTGGTGCACGGGACCGCGCCCGCCCCCCGCGGCACCCGGAGCGCCGGGGGCGCCGGGGGCGCCGGGCGGCTGCGGCGCCCCGGGAGCACCCGGGGCGGCCGGGGCGCCGAGCGGGCCCGGGGGCTGCGGCGCGCCGGGCGCACCCGGACCCGTCCCGCCGGGGTCGGCGAACATCGTCGCGGCGTGGTGGACACCGCCCGGCGGCGTACCGCCGGGCGCGTTCGGCGCCCCCGGGAAGGGCGGGGCCGGGACGCCCGGCGGAGGCGTCGCGGCACCCGGCGGCTGCGGACCCGGCGCGCCCCCGGGGCCCTGCGGGCCGTCGGGGCCGAGCGCCGACACCATCTGCGTCGGCACGTACCCGCCCGCCGGAGCGCCCGGCGCACCGGGCGCGGACGCGGGCGGCGGGGGTGTGCCGCCCGGCCGCGCGCCCGGCGTCCCCGGGGCGCCCGGCGGAGGCGGTGCCGTCGGAGCCGGACCGCGACGCGGCGGCGGTGTCGCCTTGCTGGTCGCGGCGTCGGCGATGTCCCCGGCGTGCGGCGGGAGCGGCCGCTCGGGAGCAGCCGGAGCAGCCGGAGCAGCCGGAGCAGCCGGAGCAGCCGGAGCAGCCGGAGGCGGCGTACTGCCCTGCGGCACACCGGCGGGCGGCGTCCCGGGCGCACCCGGCGGCGGCGTACCCGGTGCACCCGGCGGCGTACCCGGCACCCCCGCACCCTGCGAACCCCCGGGCGGCACGGGCGCGTCGGGCACCTGCAGCGCCGGTGCGACGGCCGTCGGCGGAAGCCCGCTGCCGCCCGACATCAGCGCCGTCTTGGCGTCCGGGGTCGCCGTGGGCGGCGGGGCGCCGTCGCCCGACTCGTTCAGCTGCGGGGCGAACACGGTCTCCGGCAACGGCACGGAGCGGTCCTCACCGGCGTCGGCGTTGGTGTCCGTACCGGCCCACGGCGTCGCCCCGGCCGGCGCGCCGGCACCCGCCGGGGAGCCGCTCCCCCCGGCGGCGGGCCACGCCGCTCCGCTCCCCGCCCCGGCAGGCACACCCGGCACCGGAGTGCCGGCACCGGAAGCGGAGCCGGACCCGGACTCCGGGGAGCCCGCCCCCGCGGTCCCCGGGGCCGGACCCGAACCCTCCCCGCGCCGATCCGGGATCCCCAGCCGATCCGCCGCCTCCTGCAGCCACTCCGGCGGACTCAGCAGGAACGACGTCTGGTTCAGGTCCACCCGCGCCGCCGGCGCCGGCTCCGGCACCGCCTCGTCACGGCCGTACTCCTCCTCGTACCGGCGGATCACCTCGCCCACCGGCAGCGCCGGCCACAGCGTCGCCTCACCGCTGTCACGGGCGATCACCAGCCGCTGCGCGCCCCCGTCCGAACGGGGCCCGTCCGCGCGGTCCTCCGCCCACACCACGAACCCGAGGTCGAACTCCCGCACCCGCACCTCACGGTGCTGGTACGCCGGCACGTCCCCGTTGACCCATTCCTCCGCGCGCTCCTGCGCCTGCGCGAACGTCACCATCGCCGAAGCTCACTCCCCCGCGGAAGAAACCGGAACGGCACGCGCGAACCCGCCGTCCACCATCAGATTCGCCACCGTCTCCAGCTCCGGCGGAGACCCCGCCAGACGCGACAGGAACGCGTCGAAGTCGTCACCGCACGGCAGCAGCAGCCGCTCCACCCGCTCGGCCGGCGGCCACGACGGATCCACGTCCCGCGCGTCGTCGTACGCGCAGAACCACACCGAACCCACCCGGTCGCCCTTCACCTTCACGGCCAGCAGACCGCCCTGCACGAAACCGACGCACAGATAGTCCTTGGTGAGGTGGTCGCGCAGACACTTGTTGACGTACACCAGGTCGTTGACCGCCGCCTCGTCCCGCACCGTGAAGAACGGCTGGTCGACCAGCAGCCCCAACTCCGCGTCCAGCGCCGTCCCCACCGGCGCGCAACCGCCCGCCGCCTTCAGGAACGACCGGTACGCGCCCGGCAGCCGGTACCCGAGGTCCTCCTCGACCCCCAGCACCTGCGACTCCGACACCGCCACGCCCGACTTCGGCAGCCCGAAGTGCGCCGGACGGGTCTCCTGCAACGGCCGCGTACCGCGCTTGTCCTGGTCCACGTTCGCCGTCGCCACCCCGCCGTGGTGCCGCAGCAGCGCCTTCACCTCGACCGGCACCAGCTCCAGCCGCCGCGACCCCACCACGTGGTGCCACGTCCAGCCGTGCGGCGTCGCCACCGCCGGCACCGTGTCCCACAACGCGTGACCGCTCGCCGCCAACGCCGCGTTCGCCGACACGTAGTCCGTCAACCGCAACTCGTCGACGCCGAAACCCTCCGGCGGCTCCGCGACCTCCGCGGCCGCCCGCGCGTAAGGGGAGAAGTCGGGGTAACCGTGCTCGTCCACCCGCACCCCTCTCGGGTGACGGGCCGCCCGCACCGGATCCGGGAAGTGCACGACCTGCCCGGCGTAGGCCGCGTTCGGCGGCGCGGCTTGTCCCCCGGTCCGGCGGCCGGGAGGTACCCCCAGCCCGAGCCGACCTGTCGTCATGGCGGTTGCCCCCTGCGGCATTCTGTACGCCCCCGCCGGCCGGCTCCGGCCGTCACGGAACGTATTCGACTGTCACGTCTGTCCCTACTGCTTACCGCCACGACCCCCGCGGTGTCCCGCACGCACCACCGCGCGGATCACCGCATGGATCGCGGTGCCGACAGCCTATGCGGTACGACGACACCGGTCACCGGCACCGGTGACCGGCCCCTCCGCTTCCGTGACCAACCGTCACCCTCCCGTGACAGCCCGCCCAAACCCGGGCGTGTCGCCCCGCCCCAGCTTCCGCATCGGCCACGGCGTTTGGCACCCTGTGACCTCCGAGGGGATGCTCGGGAGGGAAAGACGATCATGAACGTGACACAAACGGGGACGCACACCGGCCCGTCCGGCGACCCCCGATCCGGCGACCCCCGCATCGGAAGCCCTCGCACCGGCGACCCCCGGTCCGGCGACCCCCGCATCGGCTGGAGCGCCACCGACGGCATCCACGTCCCCGGCCTGCGCCACCGCCGCGACGGCATCCTCCCCACCATCGCCGCCGCCCTCTCCGTCCGCGGCGCCACCCTCACCGGCACCGCCGCCCGCGGCGACACGCCCCCCGCCCTGCACCCCCTCGTCCAGGACTTCCTCGACGCCCTCACCAGCACCCAGCGCGACCGCTTCACCGGCCGCTGCGCCGAGACCATCCTCATCTCCCGGCACATCGCCGCCGCCGACGCCGCACGCAGCAAACGCGCCGCGCGCAGACCCATGACCAACGGCGAGGCCCGCAGATCCCTCAAACACGCCAAACTCACCGCCCGCCGCATCCGTGAGGACGGCGACCCCCTGCACGGCACCTTCGCCGCCCCCTGCCGCGCCTGCACCGCGCTCAGCGCCCACTTCGGCGTCCGCATCGTCGACCCGGCCGCCACCGACGGCTGACCGGCCCCCTCCCCGGTCACCACTCCACGACCACCGACGAACCAAGGGCAGATGCACACCGACCGCACCTCCTCCCCCAAGTCCCCGACTCCGCTCGGACAGGGGGTGACCCCGCCCCGCTTCGCCGTCCCCGTCGACGCCGCCCTGCGCGCCGCCGGATGGCGACCCGGGCGCTGGGACATCAAGCAGGCCGAGATCTGGGCCGACACCCTGCGCGACCACGCCTCACCCGCCGGGCACCGCCACACCGTCTTCCCCGCGGCCGTCGAGGCCTGGGCCGAATTCGGCGGACTCCGCATCAACCCCACCGGCCCCGGCCGCCAGATCGCCCCCGCCGCCCTCGACCTCGACCCGCTGCACGGCCTCCACATGGCCCGCACCCTCGGCGACCTCGGCCGCGCCCTCGGCACCGAGGTCTGCCCCCTCGGCGCCGAGACCGACACCCAGGCCCTCCTGGCCATCGACGCCCACGGCCGCGTCTACACCCTCGACCACACCGGCGACTGGTACCTCGGCCCCGACATCGACCGGGCCCTCGCCGCCCTCGTCTCCGGCATCCAGCCCGTACGCCTCACCGCCGGCTGACCGCCCCGCCGCCCGGCCCCCACCGGGACACGGCACCGGACCCACGGCGCCGCACCGGCACTACGACGCCGGGATCACCGCCGACACCCGGAAGCCCCCCGCCTCCGTCGGCCCCGACACGAACACCCCGCCCAGCGCCGACACCCGCTCCTTCATCCCCACCAGACCGTTCCCCCCGGACGGCAACCGCGCCGACGACGCGGCCTCCGGCGGCGGCTCGTTCTCCACCTGCATCGCGATCTCCGACACCCGGTGCGCGAGCCGCACGTACGTCTTCGCGCCCGCCGCGTGCTTGTGGACGTTCGTCAACGCCTCCTGCACCACCCGGTACGCCGTCGACTCCACCTCCCGCGCATACGGGCGGACCTCCCCCTCGACCGACAGGTCCACGACCATCCCGGCAGCCGCCGACTGTCCCACCAGCTCGTCGATCTCCGACAGACACGGCCCCTCGGCCGCGCCCTCGGCCCCGCTCCCCGACTCGTCCACCGCCCGCGACGCGGCAGCCGCGGCGGCCGCCCCCACCGCCGCCAACGGCACCGACGCCCGCTCCCTGCGCCCGGCACCCTCCGTACCGGCCCGCAGCACCCCGAGCATCTCCCGCAACTCCGTCAGCGCCTGCCGGCCCATGTCCCCCACCAGCGCGGCGTTCCGCACCGCCTTCTCGGGGTCCTTGCGCGCCACCGCCTGCAACGCCGCCGCGTGCACCACCATCAGGCTCACCCGGTGCGCGACCACGTCGTGCATCTCACGGGCGATCCGCGTCCGCTCCTCGCTGCGCGCCCACTCGGCCCGCTCCTCCGCCCGCTCCGCGAGCAGCTGGAGCTCCCGCTCCAGGCTGTCCGCCCGCTCCCGCAGGCTCTCCATCAGCCGCCGCCGCGCCCCGACGTACAGACCCAGCAGCAACGGAGGGGCCGTCACCCCCAACGAGGTCGTGACGGCCGCGAACGGCACGATCCAGTCCCCGATCTCCAGGTCCTCCCGCGCGATGTCCTGCCGCACCCGCACGAACATCACGATCAGCGTCCCCACCAGCTGCATCCCGGCCAGCGAGGCGATGATCCGACGCGGCACCTCCGAAGCGGCCAGCGAGTACAGGCCGACGATGCCCAGCAGGAAGCCCATCGCCGCCGGCGTCACCGCGACCGCCACCAGCACCACCGCGATCGGCCACTTCCGCCGCACCAGCAGCACGGAACCGGCCAGCAGGCCGAAGACCACCCCCGCGGCCACCGGGAGCCCCGCCTCCCGCGCGAACGGGACCCCCTCCAGCCCGCACTCCACGGCGGACGCCGCCGCGAGGCTCACATCGAGCACGGCACTGCGCCGCCTGGCCCACCACCACGGCCCGCCCCGGACCGTCACATGCTCTTCCCCCGTCGTGGTCATGTCTCCAGCCTACGGGCGCACGGCGCCGCTTTTCCGGCGAGTTTCCACGCCCGGACCCCACCACACGGGGTGACCGTTCGGATGCGGTACGGCCCGAAATCCCTCGAACTGCTGAATCGGTCATCGTTCGAGGAAGGAAGCGGGCATTCCGCCCGGACGGCATGCCTGTGACACATGCATCCGGCGGATCCGCCGGCTTCGAGAACCCGCGGGAGCGGGCGGTGGCACTGCGGCGAGCGGGCCACAGCCTCCGGCGGATCCGCGACGAGCTGAAGATCTACGACGACGACGTCCCCGACCGGCCGGTGAAGGGCGAAGCACCGCCGGCCCGGACGAAGCGCCCGAACGCGAAGGACGACCTGCGGAAGAAGACGAGAGGGCCCGGCTCCGGAACCGGACGTACGGCCGCCGCGAGAACGCCGGCGCGTCCTGCCGGGGCCGCTCGGCGCCGAAGTCCTGAGGGGTGCCGACTCGTACCGTCGCGTCGAGGGCTCCTGGTACGGCATAGTAGAGGCGGCGTGCGAAGCCGATCAATCAAATCGGACACAGCACCCAAGCGATCCCGGATCGTCTAAGGGCAGGACAAACGGTTTTGGTCCGTTGAATGAGGGTTCGAATCCTTCTCCGGGAGCTCACCGCACACCTCACGTTCCTTCGGGTCCTGACCGGCCGATCCCCGGTCAGGGCCCGCTCTCATGTCCCCTCCGAAACACCCCGGTATCCTGCGGATGTCCATCCCCCACCCCCATCCACAGCCGAAGGGCATCCCGTGAGCGCCAACCGCCCGGCAGCCGTCGTCGTTCTCGCAGCGGGTGAGGGCACCCGTATGAAGTCGGCCACACCGAAGGTCCTGCACGACATCTGCGGCCGTTCCCTGGTGGGCCACGTGCTCGCCGCAGCCGGTGAACTCGAGCCGGAGAACCTGGTCGTCGTCGTGGGGCACGCCCGCGAGAAGGTGACCGCGCACCTCGCCGAGGTCGCCCCCGAGGTCCGCACCGCGGTCCAGGAGCAGCAGAACGGCACGGGTCACGCCGTGCGGATGGGCCTGGAGGAGCTGGGCGGTTCCGTGGACGGGACCGTGGTCGTGGTCTGCGGCGACACTCCGCTGCTGACGGGCGGGACGCTGCGGCAGCTGGCCGCCGCGCACTCCGCCGACGGCAACGCGGTGACGGTGCTGACGGCCGAGGTGCCGGACGCGACCGGGTACGGGCGGATCGTGCGCGACGACTCGGGCGCGGTGACGGCGATCGTGGAGCACAAGGACGCGTCGGACGCGCAGCGGGCGATCCGGGAGATCAACTCGGGTGTGTTCGCGTTCGACGGCCGGCTGCTGGTGGACGCCTTGAAGCAGGTGCGGACGGACAACAGTCAGGGTGAGGAGTACCTGACGGACGTGCTCGGCATCCTGCGTGAGGCGGGGCACCGGGTGGGCGCGTCGGTGGCGGGCGACCACCGGGAGATCGCGGGCATCAACAACCGGGTGCAGCTGGCGGAGGCGCGGCGGATCCTGAACGACCGGCTGCTGACCGCCGCCATGCTGTCGGGGGTCACGGTGGTGGATCCGGCCACGACGTGGGTGGACGTGACCGTGACGTTCGAGCAGGACGTGGTCGTGCACCCGGGGACGCAGTTGCACGGGTCGACGCATCTGGCGGAGGGCTGCGAGGTGGGTCCGAACGCGCGGCTGACGGACACGCGGGTGGGGGCCGGCGCCCGGGTGGACAACACGGTGTCCGTGGGTGCGGAGGTGGGTCCCGAGGCCTCGGTCGGGCCGTACGCGTATCTGCGTCCGGGGACGCGTCTGGGCCGCAAGGGCAAGATCGGTACGTACGTGGAGACGAAGAACGCGTCGATCGGTGAGGGGACGAAGGTCCCGCACCTGTCGTACGTGGGTGACGCGACGATCGGCGACTTCTCGAACATCGGCGCGGCGAGCGTGTTCGTGAACTATGACGGGGAGCACAAGCACCACACGACCGTCGGGTCGCACTGCAAGACGGGTTCGGACAACATGTTTGTGGCTCCTGTCACGATCGGGGACGGGGCCTACACGGCCGCCGGCTCGGTGATCACGAAGGACGTGCCGCCCGGTTCGCTCGCTGTGGCCCGTGGTCAGCAGCGGAATATCGAGGGCTGGGTGGCTCGCAAGCGTCCGGGGAGTGCCGCCGCGAAGGCCGCGGAGGAGGCTTCCCGGGGGTCGGTCGAGGAGGACTGACCGGAAAACGGTGCTTCGAACACGGCGTACCGTGATAAGTGCACACCCGCACCCCTACCAGCTGTGATGGCCTCTCGCATGGCGACGACGAGGTTGTCGGACATCCGGCTGCGAGACCTCTGAGGAGAAAGTGCTGTGACCGGGATCAAGACGACCGGCGAGAAGAAGATGATGTTCTTCTCCGGCCGCGCCCACCCCGAGCTTGCCGAGGAGGTCGCCCAGCAGCTGGGTGTCGGGGTCGTCCCGACGAAGGCCTTCGACTTCGCCAATGGCGAGATCTATGTGCGGTATCAGGAGTCGGCTCGTGGTGCCGACTGCTTCCTGATCCAGAGCCACACCGCTCCGATCAACAAGTGGATCATGGAGCAGCTGATCATGATCGACGCGCTGAAGCGCGCGTCGGCCAGGTCCATCACGGTGATCGTGCCCTTCTACGGTTACGCGCGGCAGGACAAGAAGCACCGGGGTCGTGAACCGATTTCGGCGCGCCTGATCGCGGACCTGATGAAGACGGCGGGTGCCGACCGCCTCCTCACGGTGGACCTGCACACGGACCAGATCCAGGGCTTCTTCGACGGGCCCGTCGACCACCTGTTCGCGCTGCCGCTGCTCGCGGACTACGTGGGGGCGAAGGTGGACCGGGAGAAGCTGACGGTGGTGTCGCCGGACGCGGGCCGCGTGCGGGTGGCGGACCGCTGGTGCGACCGGCTGGGTGCGCCGCTGGCGATCGTGCACAAGCGCCGGGACAAGGACGTGGCGAACCAGGTCACCGTGCACGAGGTGGTCGGTGAGGTGAAGGGCCGCGTGTGCGTGCTGGTGGACGACATGATCGACACCGGTGGCACGATCTGCGCGGCGGCGGACGCGCTGTTCGCGCACGGCGCGGAGGACGTGATCGTGACGGCGACGCACGGCGTGCTGTCGGGTCCGGCGGCGGACCGGCTGAAGAACTCGCGGGTGAGCGAGTTCGTGTTCACGAACACGCTGCCGACGCCGACGGAGCTGAGCGAGACCCTGGACAAGATCAAGGTGCTGTCGATCGCGCCGACGATCGCGCGTGCGGTGCGTGAGGTGTTCGAGGACGGTTCGGTGACGAGCCTGTTCGACGAGCAGTAAGGGTTCTGCGACCGTTTCCGACCGCCGGCGTCGTCCGGTGATCGTTTTGGGTGCGGCCTCCCGGTCCGAGTAGACTGCTGCAGTTGCTCGGCGAGGGAGGCCGTTCCGCTTCACGGGAGGCGGGTGCGGCGGTCCGTTATCGACGCGCTCTTCGTAGCAGGCCGTTCGTGGCCGGGTGACCACGTCCGTTTTCTGACTTCGAGGAGTGAGCATGTCCGAGGTGAAGATCTCCGCCGCGACGCGCACCGAGTTCGGCAAGGGTGCCGCGCGCCGTATCCGTCGTGACAACAAGGTTCCGGGTGTGCTGTACGGGCACGGTTCGGACCCGCTGCACCTGACCTTCCCGGGCCACGAGCTGCTGCTGGCGCTGCGTACGCCGAACGTGCTGATCTCGCTGGACATCGACGGCAAGACGAGCGAGCTGGCGATCCCGAAGGCCGTGCAGCGCGACCCGCTGAAGGGCTTCCTGGAGCACGTGGACCTGCTGCTGGTGAAGCGCGGCGAGAAGGTCCAGGTCGAGATCCCGGTGGTGGCCGAGGGCGAGCTGGCGCCGGGTGGCTACCTGCTGGAGCACGTCCTGGACGCGCTGCCGGTCGAGGCCGAGGCCACGCACATCCCGGAGAACGTGACGGTCTCCGTCGAGGGCCTGGAGGCCGGCGCCTCCGTCCTGGCGAAGGACATCGCGCTCCCGAACGGCGTGACGCTGGCCGTGGAGGAGGACGCCGTGGTGCTGCAGGTGCTGGCCGCCCAGGCGGAGGAGGCGCCCGAGGGTGCCGAGGGTGAGGGCGAAGAGGCCGCCGAGGCCTGATCCTCTTCCCGTCGTCGTTTCGTCGGCCGCTGTTCCCGCGCGGGGCAGCGGCCGACGCGTATGAAGGAGACATGGACGTGACGACCGATGCGGCGGCCGGTGCGGCGGCTCCCTGGTTGATCGTGGGTCTGGGCAACCCGGGCCCGGAGTACGCGATGAACCGGCACAACGTGGGGTTCATGGTGGCGGACCTGCTGGCGGAGCGGGTCGGGGGCCGGTTCAAGCGGGCCGGGAAGGCCCAGGCGCAGGTGGTGGAGGGGCGGATCGGGCCGCCGGGGCCGGCCAACCGGCGGGTGATCCTGGCGAAGCCGATGTCATACATGAACCTGTCGGGCGGGCCGGTGAACGCGCTGCGGGAGTTCTACAAGGTGCCGGTGGCGCATGTGGTGGCGATCCATGACGAGCTGGACATCGACTACGGCGTGCTGCGGCTGAAGCTGGGCGGCGGGGACAACGGCCACAACGGGCTGAAGTCGATCACGAAGGCGTTCGGGCGGGACTACCACCGGGTGCGGTTCGGGATCGGGCGTCCGCCGGGGCGGATGCAGGTGGCGGACTTCGTGCTGAAGGACTTCTCGTCGGCGGAGCGCAAGGAGCTGGACTACTTCGTGGACCGGGCGGCGGACGCGGTGGAGTGTCTGGTGATCGAGGGGCTGGAGCGGGCGCAGAGCGCGTACAACTCCTGAGGCGCCGATGCGCACATCTGCCGACTTGTCCCCGCGCATGCCCCCTGCTCGCCCCCACCTGAGTTGACCGACCGCAAGGTCATGGCCAAGGATCGCGGCCATGCCTTCAGCGGTCCTCTCCTCCCGGGGCTCCTCCACCGTGCTGCGGCTGTGCCGGTTCGCGGCGATGGGCACGGTCGCCGCGCTGATCCTGGTCGCCGGTGTGTGGGCGTCGTGGGGCACGGCGCAGCACGCGATGCTGACGAAGGGGCGCGAGCGCGGCACGGTCGAGGTGACGCGGTGCGGCGCGAAGACGTGCACGGGGCCGTACGCGCCGCTGTCGCAGGGGTCGCAGCCGCGGCCGGAGGTCGTGCTGGAGAACTCGGTGGCCGTGGCGGAGGGCGAGACCTACACGGTGGTGCTGAAGCCGGGCGGCGACGACGCGGTCCGCTCCGGTCCGGCCGGGGTCCTGTACGCGTGGGTTCCGCTGGGCGGGGCGCTGCTGCTGGCGTCGGTGGTGGTGGCGGGCGGGCTGCTGCGGACGCGGGCCGCGTGGGTGCTGGCGCTGTCGGGGACGGCGCTGCTCACGGCGGCCTTCCTGGCGGTCTGAGGACCCTCCCGGCCGCCCGGGACCGGACGGAGGGTGCCCCCGGGCCCGTACGGGGCTCGGGGGCACCGCCCTGTCCGGTGACGCCGGTCAGCCGGTGTTGCGCAGGCCCGCCGCCACACCGTTGACGGTCAGCAGCAGCGCCCGGGAGAGCAGCGGGTCGGGCTGCTCGCCCGCGGCCGCGGTGTCGCGCTGGCGCTTGAGGAGGGCGACCTGGAGGTAGGAGATCGGGTCCAGGTAGGCGTCGCGGATGGCGAAGGTCTGCTTGAGGACCGGTGTGGCGTCCAGGAGCTCCTGTTCGCCGGTGACGCGCAGCACCTCGGCGACGGTCAGCTCGTGCTCGGCCCGGATGGTGTCGAACACGTGCTTGAGGTCGTCGGGGACGAGGGTGTCGACGTAGTGCTGGGCGATCCTGAGGTCGGTCTTGGCGAGGGTCATCTCGACGTTGGAGATGAAGTTCCGGAAGAAGTGCCACTGGCCGTACATCTCGTCGAGCACGGTGTCGAGACCGGCCTCGCGCAGCGCCTTCAGGCCGGAGCCGACGCCGAACCAGCCGGGGACGATCTGCCGGGACTGGGTCCAGCCGAACACCCAGGGGATGGCGCGCAGGCCGTCGAGCGAGACGCCGGAGCCGGGGCGGCGGGAGGGCCGGGAGCCCAGGTGCAGGTCGGCGAGCTGGTCCACCGGCGTCGAGGCGAGGAAGTACGCCGGCAGGTCGGGGTCCTCGACCAGGCGCCGGTAGGCGGAGTGGGCGGCGTCGGAGACGACGTCCATGGCGGCGTCCCAGCGGGCGAGGGCCTCGGTGGACTGGCGGGGCGCGGTGTGCAGGGCGGACGCCTGGAGGGTGGCGGCGACCGTCAGTTCCAGGTTCTCCCGGGCCAGGGACGGGATGAGGTACTTGTCGGAGATGACCTCGCCCTGCTCGGTGACCTTGATCTCGCCCTCGAGGGTGCCCCAGGGCTGGGCGAGGATGGCGTCGTGGGTGGGGCCGCCGCCGCGGCCGACGGTGCCGCCGCGGCCGTGGAAGAGGCGCAGCCGTACGCCGTAGCGGTGGGCGACGTCGCGCAGGCGGCGCTGGGCGCGGTGGATCTCCCACTGGCTGGTGGTGATGCCGCCGAACTTGGAGGAGTCGGAGTAGCCGAGCATGACCTCCTGCACGTCGCCCCTGAGCGCGACCAGGCGCCGGTAGGACGGGTCGGAGAGCATGTCCTCCAGGATCGTGTCGGCGGCCTTGAGCTCGTCGGTGGTCTCCAGCAGCGGCACGATGCCGATCTTCGCCCAGCCGGCGTGCAGGTCGATGAGTCCGGCCTCCCGCGCCAGCACGGCGGCGGCGAAGACGTCGTCGGCGCCCTGGCACATGGAGATGATGTACGACTCGACGACCTCGGGTCCGAAGACCTCCAGGGCGCGCTTGACGGTCTGGAAGACGCCGAGGGTCTTCTCGCCGGCCGCGTCGACGGGCGCCGGGGTGGGGGCCAGCGGCCTGCGGGACCTCAGCTCCTTGGCGAGGAGCTTGGCGCGGTAGTCGCGGGGCATGTCGGCGTAGCGCCAGGACTCCTCGCCGAGCCGGTCGAAGAGCTGGCCGAGGGCGTGGTGGTGGGCGTCGGCGTGCTCGCGGACGTCCATGGTGGCGAGCTGGAGGCCGAAGGCGGCGAGGGTGCGGATGGTGCGGGCGAGGCGTCCGTCGGCGAAGAGGCCGCCGCGGTGCTCGCGCAGGGAGGCCTGGATGATCCGCAGGTCGGTGAGGAGCTCACCGGTGCCGAGGTAGTCGCGGCCGGGCTCGTGCGGGGTGCCCTTGGCGAGGCGGAGCTTGGTGTTCTCCAACTTCTGCCGGATGCAGGTGGCCTTGAGCCGGTAGGGCTCCTCGGCGTTGAGGCGCTTGTAGCGGGGGCTGATCTCGGGGAGGTTGTCGATGTCGGCCCGCAGGGAGGTCAGCAGTTCCTCCGTCGCGCCCGTGTACCGGATGGAGTTGGACAGGAAGCCGCGCAGTTCGTCGATCATCTCCAGGGCGTCGTTGATGCCGTGCTCGTGCTGGAGGATGAGGACGTCCCAGGTGACCTGGGGGGTGACGTTGGGGTTGCCGTCGCGGTCGCCGCCGATCCAGGTGCCGAAGGTCAGCGGGCGGGTGTCGTCGGGGAGGCGGACGCCGACGCGCTCCAGTTCGGCGGTGAGGTCCTCCAGGACGTCGCCGACCGCGCCCGCGTGCAGCTCGTCGAGGTAGTAGATGGCGTTGCGGGCCTCGTCGGCGGGTTCGGGGCGGACCACGCGCAGTTCGTCGGTCTGCCAGACGAGGTCGATGTTCTCGGCGAGCCGGGTGTCCAGGCGGCGCCGGTCGGACTCGATGACCGGGGTGTCGAGGAGGGCGGCGATCCGGCGGAGCTTGTTGAGGACGGAGCGGCGGGCGGCCTCGGTGGGGTGGGCGGTGAAGACGGGGCGGACGTTGAGGTTCCGCACCGTCTCGCGCAGGTGCTCGGGATCGGCGTCCTTGAGCCGGTCGGCGGTGCGGGCGAGCAGTCCGCCCTCGGCGGCGCGGCGGGCGCGCAGCTCGCGGCCGCGGTGGACCTGCTCGGTGACGTTGGCCAGGTGGAAGTAGGTGGAGAAGGCGCGGACCAGCTTGGCCGCGGTCTGCAGTTCCGTGCCGCGCAGCAGCTCGGCGGCGGCCTCGCCGTCCTCACGGGTGAGTCGGCGGACCTTCTCGACGAGGTCCAGCAGCTCAGGGCCCTCCTGCCGCACGAGGGTCTCCCCGAGGAGGTCACCCAGTCGGCGGATGTCGGCGCGCAGCTCGCTGCTCGTCGTCGTGGTCTGGTCGTCGGCACTGCTCACAGGTGCGGCTCCTTGCAGTGTTGAAGCTCGTCTGGGAGGGAACCCGGACGGCGTCTCGCGCGGCGGGCGCCGCTTACGGGCCGGACGTCCGGGAAGAAATCAGAGCGGACCGCGCTGTCCGACCGACTCCAGGATAGGTGTCGGCCCGGACGCGCAGGCCGACGGGCTCTTGCCGCGGGGCGACGCACTGCCATACTTACGATGCCGTAGGTTACGGGACCGTAGGAAAGGCGCACGGTCCTCGCGGCCCGGGCACACCACCCTCATCCACATACCCCACAGGGGACACGCATGACCTCAAGCTCCGATGTGATCGACGAAGACTCGCAGAAAACCCGGTCCGGGGAGGCGGCACTGCCCTCCGCCACCCTGGGCGGCGAACAGAAGCGCTCGGTCGAGCAGATCACGCTGCTGCTCTTCATCACCGTCCCGTTCCTGGCGCTGCTGGCGGCGGTCCCGCTGGCATGGGGCTGGGGAGTGAGCTGGCTGGACCTCGGCCTGCTGGTCTTCTTCTACTTCCTGGGGTGCCACGGCATCACCATCGGCTTCCACCGCCACTTCACCCACGGTTCGTTCAAGGCCAGGCGCCCGCTGAAGATCGCGCTGGCCATCGCCGGTTCCATGGCGGTCGAGGGTCCGCTGGTGCGCTGGGTGGCCGATCACCGCAAGCACCACAAGTTCTCCGACGCCGAGGGCGACCCGCACTCGCCGTGGCGGTACGGGGAGACGGTCCCGGCGCTGATCAAGGGCCTGTGGTGGGCGCACATCGGCTGGATGTTCGACGAGGAGCAGACGCCGCAGGAGAAGTACGCGCCGGACCTGATCAAGGACAGGACGCTCAGGGCGATCTCCCGTCAGTTCGTCCTGTGGACGGTCGTGTCGCTGGCGCTGCCGGCGCTGATCGGCGGCCTGGTCACGATGTCGTGGTGGGGCGCGTTCACGGGCTTCTTCTGGGGGTCGCTCGTCCGGGTGGCGCTGCTGCACCACGTGACGTGGTCGATCAACTCGATCTGCCACGCGGTCGGCAAGCGCCCGTTCAAGTCGCGGGACCGCTCGGGCAACGTGTGGTGGCTGGCGGTCCTGTCCTGCGGTGAGTCCTGGCACAACCTGCACCACGCCGACCCGACCTCGGCGCGGCACGGGGTGGAGCGGGGGCAGCTCGACTCGAGCGCCCGCCTGATCCGCTGGTTCGAGCGGCTGGGCTGGGCGTACGACGTGCGGTGGCCGTCACGCTCGCGTATCGATTCGCGCCGCAACACGGCGGAAGACGGCTCCCGACGGGGGAGGGAAACCGTGAAGGCGGCATGATGGTCGCCGTGGCGACCGACTCCAGCAGCACCCCGAGCAACGACAAGCCGCGGCGCGTGCGCCGTACCCGGATGACCGGTGCGGAGCGCCGCCAGCAGTTGCTGGAGGTCGGACGCACCCTGTTCGCGGCCAAGGGCTTCGAGGGCACCTCGGTGGAGGAGATCGCGGCGAAGGCCGGGGTCTCCAAGCCGGTGGTGTACGAGCACTTCGGCGGCAAGGAGGGCCTGTACGCGGTGGTGGTGGACCGCGAGATGCGGCGCCTGCTGGACATGGTGACGAGCAGCCTGACGGCCGGCCACCCCCGCGAGCTGTGCGAGCAGGCCGCCTTCGCCCTGCTGGACTACATCGAGGAGTACACGGACGGTTTCCGCATCCTGGTCCGTGACTCCCCCATCCCGCAGTCGACGGGTTCCTTCGCCTCGCTGATCTCGGACATCGCGACCCAGGTGGAGGACATCCTGGGCCGCGAGTTCAAGAGCCGGGGCTTCGACCCCAAGCTGGCCCCGCTGTACGCGCAGGCGCTGGTCGGGATGGTCGCGCTGACCGGCCAGTGGTGGCTGGACGTGCGCAAGCCGAAGAAGGCGGAGGTGGCGGCCCACCTGGTGAACCTGGCGTGGCACGGCCTGGACGGGCTGGAGCAGAAGCCCCGGCTGATAGGGCACCGGAAGAGCTGAAGCACGGGTGCACAGGACTGATCCTGTGCACCCGTGTGCGCATGACGGGGATGAGGACCCCGGGGGACTCTCCCTGGTCCTCGACAGGACCGACGGACTCGCCCGCGAGCCCCGCCCCGCAGGGTCGGTTCCCTGCGGGCCGGACACCCGCCGCCTGCGCGTCGGCGGCTACCGGGTGCTGTACGTCGTCGACGACGGCGTGATCCGCACCCTCGTCACCCACCCGGGGCGCACCATCTGGTCGCCCGTCATCCCTCCTTGCGGGCGACGGCGAAGACGCGGCGGAACGGGAAGGCCGTGCCGTGCGTCCCGGCCGGGTAGGCGGCGCGCAGGGCGGCGCGGTACTCCTCCACGAACGCCTCCCGCGCCTCCGGGTCGTCGGCGAGGGCGGTCAGGACGGGCCGCAGGCCGGTGCCCCCGACCCAGTCGAGGACGGGGTCCTCGCCGGTCAGCAGGTGGACGTACGTCGTCTCCCACACGTCGGCGGTGCAGCCGAGGCCGGTCAGCCGCTCCAGGTACGCCTCCGGCCGGAGCACGGCCCCGGTGTGGCGCAGGACGCCGTCGAGGCGGGCGCGCCAGCGCGGGGAGGCGGCGAGGTCGCGCATCAGGGTGTGGCTGGGGGCGTCGAAGTTGCCGGGCACCTGGAAGGCGAGGGTGCCGCCGGGGGCGAGCCCGGCGATCCACTCCGGGAAACGGTCCACGTGCCCCGGAACCCACTGCAGCGTGGCGTTGCTGACGATCAGGCCGTACGCCCCGTCCGGCGTCCACGTACGGACGTCCGCCTCGGCGAAGTCGAGCCGGCCGCCCCCGCCGGTCGGGCCCTCGTGGTCGACGCGGGCCCTGTCGAGCATCTCGGGCGAGTTGTCGTGGCCGGTGATGCGGGCGGTGGGCCAGCGTTCGGCGAGCAGGGCCGTCACGTTCCCGGCGCCGCAGCCGAGGTCGGCGATGCGGGGCGGGTCCCCCGGCAGGTCCGGGACGCGGGCGAGCAGGTCGGTGAAGGGCCGGGCGCGGTGACCGGCGTGACGCAGGTACTGGGCGGGGTCCCAGATGGGACTGGTGGCCGCGGACATGGAGCCTCCCGGTGCTCTCCCGGCGCTGACGGACCGTGTCCAGCCTCCCCCGCATTTATCTCGATGTCAAGACACTCCACATCAAGAGACTTCACATCGACACAACCACTACACTGATCCGCATGGAGGACGAGGTCGATCGGCTGGTCGCGGCGTGGCGCCGGGAGCGCCCGGACCTCGACGTGGAACCGCTCGAGGTGCTCAGCCGGGTGAGCAGGCTGGCCCGGCACCTGGACCGGGCGCGTCGGCTCGCCTTCGCCGAACACGCTCTGGAGTCCTGGGAGTTCGACGTCCTGACCGCGCTGCGCCGCGCGGGCACCCCGTACCAGCTCTCGCCGGGGCAGCTCCTCACCCAGACCCTGGTCACGTCGGGCACGATGACCAACCGCATCGACCGCCTCGCCAAGAAGGGGCTGGTGGAGCGGCTGCCCGACCCCAGCGACCGGCGCGGTGTCCTGGTCCGGCTCACGGACGAGGGCCGCGACCGCGCCGACCAGGCGCTGGCCGGGCTGCTGGCGCAGGAGCGGGCCATCCTCGCGGAGCTCTCCCACGCGCAGCGCAGTGAACTGGCCGCACTGCTACGCCAGCTGACCGCCCCGTTCGACAACATCCCCGGCTGACGGCCGGTCCAGGTCGACGGGTCCGACGCCCGCCCGGCGGGCGAGGGCCACGGCGGCGAGGGTGGAGTGCACCCCCAGTTTCCCGAGGACGTTCTGCATGTGCGTCCGCACGGTGTGCGGGGACAGGAACAGGCGCTCGGCGACCGCCTTGCGCCCCAGTCCCGCGACCATGCACCGCAGCACCTCCCGCTCCCTCGGGGTCAGGGACTCCACGAGCCGTTCGCTCTCGGTGCGGTGCCTGCGGGCGGCGGTCAGTTCGCGCAGGACTCCGGTGAGCAGGGCGGGCGGCAGGTGCGTCTCGTCGCGCAGCACCCCGCGGATGACGGTGAGCAGCCGGTTCAGCGAGCAGTCCTTGGCCACCCATCCGGAGGCTCCCGCCTGGAGGGCGAGCGCGGCCCGGCGCGGGTCGTCCTTCTCGGCGAGGACGACGATCCGCACCTGCGGCTGCGCGGAGCGCACCCCCGTGACCAGCGTCATCCCGTCGACGAGCCCGTCCTCGTCGCCGCCTCGCACCGGCACGGCCGGCCGGCCGCCCGGCACCCTGCCGCCCAGATCGGCGTCGACGAGCAGGACGTCGAACCGCCGCCCCTCGGCGGCCGCCCGCTCCAGACAGCGCAGCGCGGCCGGACCGCTGCCCGCCGCGGACACGTCGACGTCGGGCTCCGCGGCCAGCGCCGCGGCCAGCGACTCGGCGAAGATGCGATGGTCGTCGACGACCAGGACTCGGATGCGAACCACGAAACCCCCTTCCCCAAGCCCTTCACAGAGCAGGGGACGTACCCCACCGGCGGAGGACGACACCGGCGCGGATACGACGCCGAGGTCCCTGTCACGGACTCACCTGGACGTGGGACGGGCCGCCGCGGCCGCGCGGCCGCCGCCGCGCGACAACCGCCACCCCACCCCGGACGCCGTACCCGACCGTCTCGCCCCCTGAACGGCGCCGACCCCCACCGGCGCTGTTCTTCAGGGTACGGGCGGGGGCCGGGAGCGGAAGGTTATTTGCAGAACTGGCGGCCTTGCGCGTTTATGGTGAGCCGCATGTTTCGTCTTGAGACAGAAGTCGACAAGGCCCGACGTGATCTGCTCCGCAGGCGCCTGAGGGACACCAACACGGCGGCCTCCCCGGTGCTGCGCGCCCTGCGCGGAACGCCGGGCGAACGCGAGTCGCCTTTGCACGTGTGGGCGTCGGACGCGAACGGCGAACTCGCGGGCGGTCTGGTCGGCCACACCTGGACGACCTGGCTGCACGTGACCTACCTCTGGGTCGACGCCCGCCACCGGGGAGCGGGCCTGGGCTCCCGGCTGCTGGCGGAGGCCGAGCGCGTCGCCCGCGCGGACCGCGGCTGCGCGGCCGCCCGCGTGGAGACCTGGGACTTCCAGGCGCCGGAGTTCTACCGGCGCCTGGGCTACGACGTGGTCTGCGTGATCCCCGACTACCCGCCGGGGATCACCGAGTACACCCTGACCAAGCGACTGGCCTGAGCCCAGGCCGCCCTACCGCAGCCGCCGCGCCCCCGCCGAGGGGACCGCCTCGAAGACCCGGGGGGCCTTGAACCCGGCCGCCGCGAACGCCTCCTCCACGGCCTCGGTGACGGCGGGGACGTCCGCCTCCTCCGCGAGGACGACGGCCGAGCCGCCGAACCCGCCGCCGGTCATCCGGGCGCCGAGGGCGCCGGAGGCGACGGCGGTCTCCACCACCAGGTCCAGCTCCGGGCAGGAGACCCGGAAGTCGTCGCGCAGGGAGGCGTGGCCCTCGACCAGGACCGGGCCGATCGCGCGGGTGTCGCCGGCCTCCAGCAGGGAGACCACCCGTTCCACCCGCGCGTCCTCGGTCACCACGTGGCGGACCAGGCGGCGGACCTCCTCCTCGTCGCCCAGCCGCCCGAGCGCCGCCTCCAGTTCCTCGTGCCGCACGTCCCTGAGCGCGTCCACGCCCAGCAGGGCCGCGCCCTTCTCGCAGCCGGCGCGGCGCTTGCCGTACTCGCCCTCGCTGTGGCTGTGCTTGACCCGGGTGTCGACGACGAGCAGCCGCAGGCCCTCGGCGGCCAGGTCGAAGGGGATCTGCCGCTGGGAGAGGTCGCGGGTGTCGAGGAACAGGGCGTGGCCGGCCTCGCAGCAGGCCGAGGCCGTCTGGTCCATGATGCCGACGGGGGCGCCGACGTAGACGTTCTCCGCGCGCTGGCACAGGCGGGCCAGCTGCCAGCCGCGCAGGCCGAGCCCGTACAGGTCGTTCAGCGCGAGCGCCACGACGACCTCCAGGGCCGCCGAGGACGACAGGCCCGCGCCCGCCGGCACCGTGGAGGCCAGGTGGACGTCCGCGCCGGTCACCGCGTGCCCGGCCTCGCGCAGCGCCCAGACCACGCCCGCCGGGTAGGCGGTCCACCGCTTGTCGGACCCGGGGGCGAGCGCGTCCACCGGCAGTTCCACGACCGGGCCGTCCACGTCGGCCGAGTGCACGCGCAGGACGCCGTCGTCCCGGCGCGCGACCGCCGCGACCGCGGTGTGCGGCAGGGCGAACGGCATGACGAAGCCGTCGTTGTAGTCGGTGTGCTCGCCGATGAGGTTGACCCGGCCCGGCGCCGCCCACACCCCGTCCGGCGCGGCACCGTACAACTGCTCGAACCGCTCGGCGACGGATTCCGCGACGGCTTCGCTGGACTCGCTCATGCCCTGACCCCTGACCCTTCGTTGCGTTCTACTTGGCGCGCTGCCGCGCGAACTCCCACGCGTCCGCGACGATCCCCGCGAGGTCCGTGCGCGACGGGTTCCAGCCCAGCTTCTCGCGGGCCGTGGCGGCCGACGCCACCAGCACCGCCGGGTCGCCGCTCCGGCGGGGGGCCACGACCTCGGGGATCGGGTGGCCGGTGACCCGGCGGACCGTCTCGACGACCTCGCGCACGGAGAAGCCGTTGCCGTTGCCGAGGTTGCAGATCAGGTGCTCGCCCGGCACGGCGGCCCGCAGCGCCAGCAGGTGGGCCTCGGCCAGGTCGGCGACGTGGATGTAGTCGCGCACGCAGGTGCCGTCCGGCGTCGGGTAGTCGTCGCCGTAGACCGAGATCGCCTCGCGCCGGCCCTGCGCGACCTGGAGGACGAGCGGGATGAGGTGGGACTCCGGGTCGTGGCGCTCGCCGTACCGCCCGTAGGCGCCGGCCACGTTGAAGTAGCGCAGGGAGACCGCGCCCAGCCCGTGCGCCGCCGCCTCACCGGTGATCATGTGGTCGACGGCGAGCTTGGAGGCCCCGTACGGGTTGGTGGGCCGGGTCGGTGCGGACTCCACGATCGGGACCTGCTCCGGCTCGCCGTACGTCGCCGCCGTGGAGGAGAACACCAGCCGGCGCACGCCCGCCTCGCGCATCGCGCCGAGCAGCGCCATGGTGCCGCCGACGTTGTTGTCCCAGTACTTCTCCGGCTTCACCACGGACTCGCCGACCTGCGAGGACGCGGCGAAGTGCAGGACGCCGTCGTACGAGGAGTCGAGCCATTTGGCGGCATCGCGGATGTCGCCCTCGATGAAGGAGGCGCCCGCGGGGACCCCTTCGCGGAAGCCGGTGGAGAGGTCGTCGAGCACGACGACCTCGTGACCGGCCTCCAGCAGATGCTGGGCGACGACCCCGCCGACATACCCCGCACCACCGGTGACCAGGTACTTCCCGCTCATGAACTCGCTACCTCCCGCAGTCGCTCGGCCGCGCGCTCCGGCGGCACGTCGTTGATGAACACGTTCATGCCGGACTCGGAGCCCGCGAGGAACTTCAGCTTGCCGGACGTGCGGCGGATGGTGAAAAGCTCCAGGTGGAGCGCGAAGTCGTCGCGCACGACGCCGTCGAAGTCCTCCAGCGAGCCGAACGGCGCCTGGTGCCAGGCCGCGATGTACGGCGTCGGAGGCTCACCCTCACCGAAGATCCGGTCGAAGCGCCTCAACAGTTCCAGATAGACCTGGGGGAACTCTGTGCGCGCCGCCTCGTCGAGCCCGAGCAGGTCGGGAACGCGGCGCTTCGGGTACAGGTGGACCTCGTACGGCCAGTGCGCCGCGTAGGGCACGAAGGCGGCCCAGTGTTCACCCTCCAGGACGACCCGCTCCCCGGCGAGCTCCCGCTCCAGCACGGCGTCGAAGAGGTTCTCCCCGCCGGTCGCCTCCTTGTGCGCGGCCACTTGGCGCAGCATCAGGGCGGTGCGGGGGGTGGTGAAGGGGTAGGCGTAGATCTGCCCGTGCGGGTGCTGGAGGGTGACGCCGATCTCGGCGCCCCGGTTCTCGAAGCAGAACACCTGTTCGACGGAGGGCAGATGCGACAGTTCGGACGTCCGGTCCGTCCACGCCTCCAGGACCAGTCGTGCCTGCCGTTCGCCCAGACCGGCGAAGGAGGCGTCGTGGTCGGAGGTGAAGCAGACGACCTCGCACCGGCCCGAGTCCCCGGCCAGCGAGGGGAACCGGTTCTCGAAGACGACCACGTCGTACGACGCGTCGGGGATCTCGCTCAGCCGTTCGCCCCGGGAGGGGCACAGGGGGCATTCGTCGGCCGGCGGGTGGTAGGTGCGGCCCTGGCGGTGCGAGGCGACGGCGACGCTGTCGCCGAGCAGCGGGTCACGGCGGATCTCGGACGTGGTGACGGTGGCGTCCAGCGGGCGGCGGTCGACCGCGTCGCGCACGATGTCGTCACTCAGGTCGTAGTAGATGAGCTCGCGACCGTCGGCCAGTCGGGTCGAGGTCTTCTTCACGCCGGACGCTCCATTCGAGCCGCTCACCGCGGCGCTTCACACACGCTGCACACTCTTCCAACAGAACCCAACATACCAAAACACAACCCACCAGGACTACTGTCGCTCACCATCGAACAAAAAACATCACCAAGACTCTTCAACCACTGAACGCGGAGGCGTAGGTTCCGCGAGGTATCGGTTCGCGCAACGAAGCGAGTACGCATGCACACCCCCACAGACCTCACACCCCCCACCCACCTGGCGGCCGAACTTCGGCTGCCGACCAACTGGCTCGACTACACGATCCTCGGGATCTACTTCGTCGTCGTCCTGGGCATCGGCTTCGCCGCCCGCCGCTCGGTGAAGACCAGCCTCGACTTCTTCCTCTCCGGCCGCTCCCTGCCCGCCTGGGTCACCGGTCTGGCCTTCATCGCCGCCAACCTGGGTGCCACCGAGATCCTGGGCATGGCCGCGAACAGCGCGCAGTACGGCGTCTACACCACGCACTGGTACTGGATCGGCGCCATCCCGGCCATGGTCTTCCTGGGCCTGGTGATGATGCCCTTCTACTACGGCAGCAAGGTCCGCTCGGTCCCCGAGTTCCTGCTCCTGCGCTTCGACAGGCCGGCCCACCTGCTCAGCTCGGTCCTCTTCGCCTGCGCCGCCATCCTGATCGCCGGCGTGAACCTCTACGCCCTCGCGATCGTGGTCGAGGCACTGCTGGGCTGGCCGCAGTGGGTGGCGATCGTCGTCGCCGGCTTCTTCGTCCTGGCCTACATCACCCTGGGCGGCCTGTCCTCGGCGATCTACAACGAGGTCCTGCAGTTCTTCGTCATCCTCGCCGCGCTCATCCCGATCACGGTGCTCGGCCTGAAGAGCGTCGGCGGCTGGGACGGCCTGTCCGACTCCCTCACCGAGTCGCGCGGCGCCGACTTCATGACGGCCTGGGGCGGCACCGGCATCGGCAGCGACAACCCGCTCGGCGCCAACTGGCTGACCATCGTCCTCGGCCTCGGCTTCGTCCTGTCCTTCGGCTACTGGACGACCAACTTCGCCGAGGTGCAGCGCGCCCTGTCCGCGAGGAACCTCTCGGCGGCCCAGCGCACCCCGCTCATCGCCGCCTTCCCGAAGATCTTCATCGTGTTCCTGGTGATGATCCCGGGCCTGGTCGCGGCGGTGCTCGTGCCCGCCATCGGCACGCCCGACTCGGACCTGCAGTACAACGACGCGATCCCGTACCTGATGGAACAGCTCCTGCCCAACGGTGTGCTGGGCATCGCCGTCACCGGTCTGCTGGCCGCGTTCATGGCGGGCATGGCGGCCAACGTCTCGTCCTTCAACACCGTCTTCACCACCGACATCTGGGCGAAGTACGTGGTCAAGCACCGCGAGGACGAGTACTACGTCCGCTTCGGCCGCCTGATCACCGCGATCGGCGTCCTCGCCTCGATCGGCACGGCGTTCCTGGCCTCCTCGTTCTCCAACATCATGAGCTACCTCCAGACGCTGTTCTCCTTCTTCAACGTGCCGATGTTCGTGGTCTTCATCATCGGCATGTTCTGGAAGCGCGCGTCGATGAAGTCGGGCTTCTGGGGCCTGATCGCCGGCACCACCGCCGCGATGGTCAACTACTTCGTCATCTACAAGGAGGGCATCGTCGACATCCCCTCCGACCAGGGCGCCAACTTCGTCTCCGCGATCGCGGGCTTCGTCGCCGGCGCCGTCGTCATGGTGGCGGTGTCCCTCTTCACCGCCCCCAAGCCGACCGAGGAACTCCAGGGCCTGGTCTACGGCACGCGCTCCCCCGGCATGGCCGAGCCGCCCGCGGAGGGCGACGACGCCTGGTACCGCAGGCCCGCGCTGCTCGGCTGGGGCGCGGTGATCCTGGCCGCCGTCTGCTACATCCCGTTCTCGTTCTGACCCCGTTCCGACCGGGGAGTTGGAGAGACCATGTCCGAGCACTACTCCGAACGCGACCTCCAGCGGGAGATCACCGAGCTGGAGACCAAGTCCGCCACGGCGGCCCGCCTCTTCGACATCCGCCGCATCATCGGCGGCCTGTTCGTCGTGTACGGCGTCATCGTCACGATCGCGGGCTTCACCGCGTCCGACGCGGACATCGACAAGGCCGCGGGCGTCAACATCAACCTGTGGACCGGGCTGGGGATGCTGGTCCTCGGGCTGCTGTTCCTGCTGTGGCTGAAGCTGCGGCCGACGGCGCCGCCCCCGCCGCCCGTCCTGCCGGACGAGCGGGACGACGGCCGGGCCGGGTGACCGCGGGGCGCCGACCGGTCACCCGCGGCCGGTGCGGGCCGGGGTGACCGGGGCGGGCGGCGCAGCCCGGCACCGACGGACTGCGCCCCCGCGCACCCCCGGGCTCTCCGAGCAGGGCGCGCCCCACCGGAGCGGCACCCGGGCCCGCACGGCCCGCCGCGGGCGCCCGCACCCCCACCGGCCGGTCAGTCCTCCGCCGACGCCGGTCCCCGCACCGGCCCCGCCCGGTCCAGCAGCCCCGTCCGCGCCGCCAGCGCCGCCGCCTCCAGCCGCGACCCCACGCCCAGTTTCATCAGCACCCGCTGCACGTGCGTCCGCGCCGTCGACGGGGCGATGCCCATGCCCGCGGCGATCAGACGGGTGTCCTCACCGTCGGCCACCCGCACCAGCACCTCCACCTCCCTCGGCGTCAGCATCTGCAGCAGCCGCTGCCCCTCGTCGTCCGGCTGCGCCGCCGGGTTCAGCAGCTCGCCGAACGCCCCCTGCAGCAACTGCGGCGCCACCGCCGCCTCCCCCGCCCGCGCCTTCATGATCGCCCGCTCGACGCCCTCGATGCGCTCGTCGTGCCGCACGTATCCCGACGCCCCCGCCGCGAACGCCGCCGCGATCCCGCGCGGGCTCGGCACCGGCCCCAGCACCAGCACCGCCACCTGCGGCCGCTCGCGCTTGATCTTCACCACCGGGTCGAAGATCCCCGGCTCCGCCGGCACCGCCGTGCCCAGCAGGCACACCTCCGGCGCCCGGCTGATCACCAGGTCCGCCGCCCCCGCCGCCGGCGCCGCCGCGGCCAGCACCCGGTGCCCCCGCAGCTTCAACGCCGAGGCCAACGCCTCCGCGAGCAATCGGTGGTCGTCGACCACCATCAGCCGCACTCCCATCGGACAACCAACCCCCCAAACCGCGCGCACCCCCGTGCGCCGCCTCCCCGCCCGGACCCCCCGTGGGTCCCCGTGGACCTCCGTGGATGCCCCCGGAAGCTACACGCTTGTTCGACGTTCCGCTCCCCCTACCGGCGAGAATCGCCCCGGATCGCGGAAATTCCCGCATTCGACGGCATGAGCACATGATGAGCGATACGCGCACGGCTCCGTCCCCGAACAGGGACGGAGCCGTGAGAACGGACCGAAGCAGCGATCAACCCGTACCGAAGGCGATCACCAGGTACTCCTTCTCCGTACTGGAGAAGTCACTGGCGTACACACCCGACATGTACAGCCGCCCCTGCGAGAACAGGATCTCGGCGTACTCCGGCAGCATCCGCGTCTCCACGTCCCGCACGGACTCCGTCGCCGGGTTCTCCATCAGCGTCGTCTGCTTGAAGGACCCCCCGTCGATGCTCACGATCTGCCCGCCCTTGTCGTACGGCGGGCGCTTGTACGCCAGGATGTTGCCGCCGTCCATCCGCAGCGGGGTGAGCGTGTAGCCGTCGCCCGCGTCGGCGCGCTGACCGGTCTCCTTGCCGGTCGCCAGGTCGAAGGCCACGATCCCGTTGGTCTGGCCGTACTTGCCCGTGCTCTCGTCCTCCTCGGTCGCGATGTACAGCCGGTCGTCGCCGACCGCCAGTCCGCTGCACTGGTCGATCTTGGTGATGATGTCGCAGCGGGCCGCGAACTCCTCGCCCGGCGCGGAGATGCGCGTCCGCAGCTTGCCGGTCTTGTTGTCGATGGAGAAGAAGTCCGAGATGCCGCTGCCGTCACCCGCGGAGTCGCCCACGTCGGACGCCACGACCAGCGGGTCGGTGGACACGACGCCGGCGTACTCGATGCCCTCGTCCATCTTGTACTCGCTGATCACCTTCCCGGACTTCGGGTCGATGGTCTGGATGTGCAGCTGGCGCTGCCCGTACGAACCGCACTTGCGCACCGCGACCAGCTTCTCGCCGCCGCCGTACCCGGCGTCGTAGCAGGTGTCGGACGTCTTCGGGGCCCACAGCTGCTTGCCGGAGCCGATCTCCCAGGCGGCGCCGCCGCTGGTGCTGCCCGCGGCGACGGTGCTCCCGCTGAGGGTGACGTTGCCGAAGCTGATCGGCATGGTGCCGGACTTGGCGGTCCTGGACCACAGCTCCTTGCCCGCCTCCAGGTCGATCGCCGTCACCTGGGTGCACGACTGGGGGTCCGTCTTGGTCGGCATGGCGGGCTTGTGGACGATCGCCGTCTTGTTGTCCTCGGTGACGTGGTCGCTGGCCTCGCACACGGGACCGGGCAGGTCGATCGTCCACTGCTCGGTGCCCTTGTCCCGGTCGTAACCGACGATCTCGGCGATGCCGCTCTTGGCGTACACCGTGTCGGTCACCCAGGAACCCGAGGTGACGACGGTCGTGCTGCCCTTGGGGACCTTGGGCGCCGGCACCTGGAAGAGGACCTGGGAGGCGGGGTCGGCCGGTGCCTTCTCCTCACCGCCGGCGGAGGTGCCGCCCCCGCCGCCGTTCTTGGTGTCCTCGCCGCCGGTGCCGCCGGAGTCCGCGGAGTTGTTCTTGTCGTCGTCCTTGCCGGAGGACGCGTACCAGACGCCGCCGCCGACGATCAGGGCGATGGCCACGACCGCGGCGACGATGATGGCGATCTGCGCGTTGAACTTCCGCCCGCCGCCCGGTTGCCCCGGCATCGGCTGCATCGGCACGGTCGCCTGGGGATAGCCGTACCCGGGCTGGCCGTACGGGCCCGGCTGCTGCCCCGGGTAGCCGTACCCGGCCGGGGGCTGCTGCCCCGGGTAGCCGTACCCGCCCGGAGGCTGCTGCCCCGGGTAGCCGTAACCGCCCGGGGGCTGCTGCGGGTAGCCGTACCCGGGCCCCTGCGGGGCGGACGGAGGAGGCGTCGGCGGGGTCGCCGGAGCGGCCGGGGGCGACTGTGGGGCCTGCGGATAGCCGTACCCGGGCTGGGCGGGCTGGGCGGGCGGCTGCGCCGGATCCTGCGGCGGTCCGAAGCCCGGCTGCTGCGGGGGCTGTTGGGGCGGCTGGGTCATGACGTGAGCACCTCGGGGAAGGGGACGGGCGGCGACGGGTGAGTGAGCTGAGCGACCGGACGGGAGCGGGGGCACCGGCCGGGGCCGGGGCCCCCGCCGCCGTCACGCGCCTCACTCGCCGTAGGCGAGCATCAACTTCTCCTTCGACTCGTCATTGCCGATCAGCCGGGTGGTCGAGATGTAGAAGCGGCCGTCGACCCAGTCGATCGACCTGCTGTAGAAGCTGTTCTCGATCTGCGCGACGCCCTGCGGGTTCTGCATCAGCTCGGCCGGCTCGTGGCTCCCGCCGGTGGTCGGGACGGACACGACCCGGCCGCCCGCGTCGTAGGAGGGCTGCACGTAGGCGATGAGCTTGCCGCCCTCGACCTTCATGGGCAGCATCGACTCCTCGACCGGGGACTCGACCCGCCACTTCTCCTTGCCGTCGGCGAGGTTGATCGCGACGATCTCGTTGGCCCCGGTGGTCGCCTTGGTGGGCAGGTACAGGGTGCTGTCGTCGACGGCGACGCCCTCGCAGCCCTGGAGGTCGCGCGCGAGGATGGCCCAGCCGCACGTGGGGGCGAAGTCCTCGTCGACGCCGACCTGCGAACGCACCTTGCCGCCGGCGGTGAAGGTGGCGATGTTCCAGAGCTTCTTGTCGTCACCCTCCTCCTTGGTGCTGTAGACGACGAGCGGGTCCACGGAGTAGGCCCGCTCGACCCTCCAGCCCTTCTCGTACGCGTAGGTCCACTTCACCTTGCCGGTCTTCGGGTCGAGCTCCCGGACCTCGTCGTGCTCGTTGTCGCCGCCGGCGCCGCAGGAGGCGACCTGGATCAGCCGCTCGCCGCCCGCGAACCCGGCGGGGAAGCAGGTCTCGTCGTACCTCTTGGAGTCGAACAGCTTCTTGCCGCTGGTCACGTCGTACGCCGTGCCGGACTGCGAGCGGCCCACCATCAGCGTGTTGCCGGCGAGGGTCATCTCGATGGAGATCGCGGAGTCGAAGAGCTCACCGTCGGCGACCTCCTCGGTCCAGCCCTTCTTGCCGGTGTCGAGGTCGACGAGCTGGAGCTGGTTGCACTTGGCACGGTCGCTGTCGCCGCTCATGTGGGCGACGACGACCTTGTCGTCGGCCGTCTTCTCCTGGGTGACCGCGCAGATCTTGTGCGGGAAGGTGATGGGCTCCCAGGCGGGCTCGCCGTCGCCGACGTCGTACGCGGACAGCTGCTTGTAGGCCGCCTTCACCGCCGTCTTGTCGGTGATCCACATGCCGGGGGCGTCGGCGCCGGAACCGGGCGCGTCGGGCGCCTCCTTGTACCAGAGCACCTTCGACTCGCCGTCCTTGCGGCCCTCGTTGAGGTTCTCCGGGTCCGCGCCGCCGTCACCGCTGCCGTCACCGGGGTTGACGGGGGCGCCGGAGGAGCCGCCCTTGGGGTCGTCGCTCTTCCCGGCGACCGGCTTCCCGTCCTTGCCGTCGTCGCCGCCGGAGACCGCCCACACGGTGCCGCCGACGACCAGCAGCGCCGCCACCGCGGCGCCGACGACGAGGGCCGGCTTGCCCCTGAAGGGATTGCGGGAGCCGGATCCGGGGGGCGGCGTGCCGGGCGCCCCGGGGAACTGCGGCTGCGGCGGATAGCCGTACCCGGGCTGCCCGTAGGGGCCCGGCTGCTGCGGCTGCCCGTACGGACCCGGCTGCTGCGGCTGCCCGTAGGGGCCGGAGGCGTACGGCCCGGAGGCGTACGGTCCCGGCTGCTGCGGGTAGCCGTACCCGGGCGGCGGGCCCTGCGCGGGCGGCGGGGTCTGGGGCGGGCCCTGCGGAGGCGGCGGCGTCTGCGGGGCTCCGAAGCCACCGCCCGGCGGATCCTGCGGCGCTCCGAAGCCACCCTGAGGCGGCTGGTTGGGCGGCTGAGTCATCAGCGCGTTCCCCCTTACTCACTGATTTTTAGCCACGCCCTGAGGTACGTGATGAACCCAGAGTCGTCTTCAGACAGTTCTCAGACGGCTCTTTCTATCACCCGGCGCCGACGGCCCACCGGGCCGTGTCCTCCCCTGTTCCCAAGGGAGGACCGGCCCGTGATGCCCTCGTTACGTGCCTTCACGCCCCCTTCACGCGCCGCGCGTTCCCCCTGCGCGGGCGCGCGGACGGATCCGCGCACGGGTCAGGCGTCCTCCGCCAGTTCCAGCCAGCGCAGCTCCAGTTCCTCCCGCTGCCCGGCCAGTTCCCGCAGTTCGGCGTCGAGTTCGGCGACCTTCGCGAAGTCGGTGGCGTGCTCGGCGATGGCGGCGTGCAGCTTGGTCTCCTTCTCCGAGACCTTGTCCAGCTGCCGCTCGATCCTCTGCAGCTCCTTCTTGGCGGCGCGCAGGTCGGCGGCGCTCCTCTCGGGGGCGGCCTGCTCGGCGCGGGCGCCGGCGGCGGGCGCCGGCGCGGAGGCCGCGGCGGCCTCCTCCATCCGCTTGCGCCGCTCCAGGTACTCGTCGATGCCGCGCGGCAGCATCCGCAGGGTGCCGTCGCCGAGGAGGGCGAACACCCGGTCGGTGGTGCGCTCGACGAAGAACCGGTCGTGGGAGATGACGATCATCGAGCCGGGCCAGCCGTCGAGGAGGTCCTCGAGCTGGGTGAGCGTCTCGATGTCGAGGTCGTTGGTGGGCTCGTCGAGGAAGAGGACGTTGGGCTCGTCCATGAGGAGGCGCAGGAGCTGGAGCCTGCGCCGCTCACCGCCCGACAGGTCGCCGACCGGCGTCCACTGCTTCTCCTTGTTGAACCCGAACGTCTCGCACAGCTGTCCGGCGGTCATCTCGCGCCCCTTGCCGAGGTCGACGCGTTCGCGCACCTGCTGCACGGCCTGGAGCACCCGCCAGGTGGGGTCGAGCTCGGCGACCTCCTGCGAGAGGTAGGCGAGCTTGACCGTCTTGCCGACGCGGACGCGGCCCCCCGCGGGCTGCGCCTCCCCCTCGGTCCGGGCCGCCTCCGCCAGCGCCCGCAGCAGCGACGTCTTGCCGGCGCCGTTGACGCCGACCAGGCCGATGCGGTCGCCGGGGCCGAGGTGCCAGGTGACGTGCTTGAGCAGCACCTTGGGGCCGGCCTGGACGGTGACGTCCTCGAGGTCGAACACCGTCTTGCCGAGCCGCGAGGAGGCGAACTTCATCAGCTCGCTGCTGTCGCGGGGCGGGGGCACGTCCTTGATCAGCTCGTTGGCGGCCTCGACGCGGAAGCGCGGCTTGGACGTCCGCGCGGGCGCCCCGCGGCGCAGCCAGGCCAGCTCCTTGCGGACCAGGTTCTGCCGCTTGGCCTCCTCGGTGGCGGCGATGCGCTCGCGCTCCGCGCGGGCGAAGACGTAGTCGGAGTAGCCGCCCTCGTACTCGTACACGTCACCGCGCTGCACGTCCCACATGCGGGTGCAGACCTGGTCGAGGAACCAGCGGTCGTGGGTGACGCACACCAGCGCGGACCGGCGGGTCCGCAGGTGCTGGGCGAGCCAGGCGATGCCCTCGACGTCGAGGTGGTTGGTGGGCTCGTCGAGGACGATCAGGTCCTGTTCCTCGATGAGCAGCTTGGCCAGCGCGATCCGGCGCCGCTCGCCGCCGGACAGCGGCCCGATGACGGTGTCGAGGCCCTTGGGGAAGCCGGGCAGGTCCAGCCCGCCGAACAGCCCGGTCAGCACGTCGCGGACCTTGGCGTTGCCGGCCCACTCGTGGTCGGCCATGTCACCGATGACCTCGTGCCGGACGGTGGCCTCGGGGTCGAGGGAGTCGTGCTGGGTGAGCACCCCGAGCCGCAGCCCGCCGGAGTGCGTGACCCGCCCGGTGTCGGCGTCCTCCAGCCGGGCGAGCATCCGGATGAGGGTGGTCTTGCCGTCGCCGTTGCGTCCGACGACACCGATGCGGTCCCCTTCGGAGACGCCGAGGGAGATCCCGTCGAGCAGCGCACGCGTCCCGTACACCTTGCTGACGTTCTCGACATTGACCAGATTGACGGCCATTTCTCTCCTGCCCGGTGGATCGATCAGCTTTCAAGCGTAGGCCCTGACGGAGGGCGGCCGGTGCGCGAGGGGACAGTCACTCTCCGTGACGACGCGGTCGGGAACGGACGGCCCCCGTGGAGGGCGGGCGGCGGGATCCCGTCCGCGGGAGGGACCATGACCGCCGAGTCCGCAGAGCACCGCCGCCCCTGGCCGGTGCCGCCCGTGGGCGGCTGCACCGTGGACGACCTGTTCGCGCTGCCCGGTCTCCCGCCGCACACCGAGCTGATCGGCGGGAGCCTGGTTCTCGTGAGTCCGCAGCGCAATTTCCCCGCAGACGTGACCGGCCTGCCGGTCAGCGGCTTGCGGCACAGCGTGCCGAAGAAGTTCAGGGTGAAGCGGGAGATGACCATCGTCCTGGACCGGCGCAACGAACCGGAGCCCGAGGTGAGTGTGGTCTTCGCCGATGCGGTCCGTGGCCCGGACCGGACGAGCTGCCGGGCTCAGGACGTGGTGCCGGCCGTCGAGGTCGTGTCCCCTGACTCGGAGTCCCGTGACCGCACGACCGAGCCGTACGAGTGCGGCACCGCGGGCATCCCCCACTTCCGGCGGGTCGAGCGGGACGGGACCGACCGCGAGCCGCTCGTCCACGTCCACGAGCTCGGCCCGGTGACGCAGTCCCGCGTGCACATGGGCATGCACCGCGACCGGATCGAGGTCGACGAGCCCTCCACCGTCGCCATCGACCCGGGCCCGGTCGAAGCACGGTCCTGAGCCCTCAGACGAGCGTCGCCCCCGGCACCGGTCCCGCTGCCACGCGCACCGTGCGGCAGGTGCCGGAGGCGCGCAGTGCGGCGGCGATCGTGTCCGCCGACTCCGCGTCGGAGGCGAGGAACGCCGTCGTCGGCCCCGAACCCGAGACCAGGGTGGCCAGCGCACCGGCCGTGCGGCCCGCCGCGAGGGTGTCGGCCAGCTCCGGGAACAGGGAGAGGGCCGCCGGCTGGAGGTCGTTGGAGACGGTGGCGGCGAGCGCTTCCGCGTCCCCCTTCGCCAGGGCGTCGAGCAGCGGCTGCGAGGCCACCGGCTCGGGGATGTCCCGGCCCTCGGCCAGCCGGTCGAACTCTCGGAACACCGCCGGTGTCGACAGCCCCCGCGAGGCCATCGCGAACACCCAGTGGAAGGTGCCCCCGACCTCCAGCTCCGTCAGCCTCTCGCCCCGCCCGGTGCCGAGCGCCGCCCCTCCCACCAGGCTGAACGGCACGTCGCTGCCCAGCTCGGCGCAGATGTCGAGCAGTTCCTCCCGCGAGGCGCCCGTCCCCCACAACGCGTCGCAGGCCAGCAGCGCGCCCGCGCCGTCCGCGCTGCCACCCGCCATGCCGCCGGCGACGGGGATGTCCTTGGCGATGTGGAGGTGCACGCCGGCGTCGCGGCCGTACCGCCCGGCGAGCGCGAGGGCGGCGCGGGCGGCGAGGTTGGTGCGGTCCAGGGGCACCTGGCCGGCGTCGGGACCCTCGCAGGTGATCCGCAGCCCGTCCGGCGAGGGGGTCGCGGTGACCTCGTCGTGGAGGCCGACCGCGAGGAAGACGTTGGCCAGGTCGTGGAAGCCGTCGGGGCGGGCGGCGCCGACCGCGAGCTGGACGTTGACCTTGGCGGGGACGCGGACGGTGACGCTCACGCGGCGGGCTCCTTGTGCGGGGCGTGTTCGGCGATGCGCGCGAACTCCTCGACGGTCAGGGACTCCCCCCGGGCCTGCGGCGACACCCCGGCGGCGACCAGGGCGGCCTCCGCGGCCGCCGCCGAGCCCGCCCAGCCGGCGAGCGCGGCCCGCAGGGTCTTGCGGCGCTGGGCGAAGGCCGCGTCGACGACCGCGAACACCTCGCGCCGGGAGGCGCTGGTCTTCGGCGGCTCCGCGCGGCGGACCAGCGAGACCAGCCCGCTGTCGACGTTGGGCGCCGGCCAGAAGACGTTCCGCCCGATGGCGCCGGCCCGCTTGACCTCGGCGTACCAGTTGGCCTTGACCGAGGGCACGCCGTACACCTTGGAGCCGGGCGCGGCGGCGAGCCGGTCGGCGACCTCCGACTGGACCATGACGAGGGTGCGCTCGATGCTCGGGAAGGTGCCGAGCATGTGCAGCAGCACCGGGACGGCCACGTTGTAGGGGAGGTTCGCGACCAGCGCGGTCGGGGCGGGGCCGGGCAGCTCGGCGACGTGCATGGCGTCGGAGTGGACCAGCGCGAACCGGTCGGCGCGCCCGGGCATGCGGGCGGCGACGGTGGCGGGCAGCGCGGCGGCCAGGACGTCGTCGATCTCGACGGCGGTGACCCGGTCGGCGACCTCCAGCAGCGCCAGCGTGAGCGAGCCGAGTCCCGGGCCGACCTCGACGACCACGTCGTCGGGGCGGACCTCGGCGGTGCGGACGATCCGGCGGACCGTGTTCGCGTCGATGACGAAGTTCTGGCCGCGCTGCTTGGTGGGGCGTACGCCGAGGGCGGCCGCCAGTTCACGGACGTCGGCGGGGCCCAGGAGGGCGTCGGGGGTGGGGCTGGTCACGGGACAAGGGTACGGGGCGGGACGGCGGCCCAGGTCACCCGCGCGGCCCGCCCCGCCTCCGGGGGACGCGACCGGGGTCAGTAGCCGAAGGCGCGGGCCGTGTTCGCCCCGAGGGCCGTCGCCAGCGTGTCCTCGTCGACGCCCCGCACGGCGGCCATGGCGCGCACCGTGACCGGCACCAGGTACGGGGCGTTCGGCCGGCCGCGGTAGGGCGCCGGGGTCAGGAAGGGCGCGTCGGTCTCCACCAGGACCAGCCCCAGCGGGGCGACGGCGAGCGCGTCGCGCAGGTTCTGCGCGTTCTTGAAGGTGACGTTGCCGGCGAACGACATGAAGTACCCGGCGGCGGCGCAGATCTCCGCCATCTCCGCGTCCCCGGAGTAGCAGTGGAAGACGGTCCGCTCGGGGGCGCCCTCCTCCTTCAGCACGCGCAGGACGTCGGCGTGGGCGTCGCGGTCGTGGATCACCAGGGCCTTGCCGTGCCGCTTGGCGATCTCGATGTGGGCGCGGAAGGACCGCTCCTGCGCCTCCTTGCCCTCCGGCCCGGTGCGGAAGTAGTCCAGCCCGGTCTCGCCGACGCCCTTGACCTGGGGCAGCGCGGCCAGCCGGTCGATCTCGGCGAGGGCCTCGTCCAGCGCCGCGTCCCCGCCGGCCGCGCGGGCGCCCTGCCGGGACCAGCCGTCGGGGTCCCCGTGGACGATGCGCGGGGCCTCGTTCGGATGCAGCGCGACGGTCGCGTGGACGCTCTCGTACGCCGCGGCCGTCTGCGCGGCCCAGCGCGAGCCCGCGAGGTCGCAGCCGACCTGCACGACCGTCGTCACGCCCACCGACGCGGCCTTGGCGAGGGCGTCCTCCACCGTGCCGGACTGCATGTCGAGGTGGGTGTGCGAGTCCGCGACCGGCACCCCCAGGGGCGCCGGGAGCGGCGGGGCGGTGTTCTTGCCGGTCCGGTCGGACGTGTCGGAGGCGTTCGCAGACATGCCCCCGATCCTACGGAAGGGGCGTGCCGCACCGTCCGGGCACGGGTGGGGGCGGCCGCCTACTCCGCGGAGCGCTTCGCCGCCACCACCGCGTCGAACACCTCACGCTTCGGCACCCCCGCCGCCACGGCCACCGCGGCGATCGCCTCCTTGCGCCGCTCCCCGGCCTCCTCGCGCACCCGCACCCGGCGCACCAGCTCGGCGGCGTCCACCTCCTCGGGCCCCTTCTCCGGCGCCCCCTCGACCACCACGGTGATCTCCCCGCGCACCCCCTCGGCCGCCCACGCGGCGAGCTCGGCCAGCGGGCCCCGCCTGACCTCCTCGTACGTCTTGGTCAGCTCCCGGCAGACGGCGGCCCGGCGCTCGGCGCCGAACACCTCGGCCATCGCGGCGAGCGTGTCGTCGAGCCGGTGCGGGGCCTCGAAGTAGACGAGGGTGCGCCGTTCCCCGGCCACCTCCCGCAGCCGCCCCAGCCGCTCCCCGGCCTTGCGGGGCAGGAACCCCTCGAAGCAGAACCGGTCCACGGGCAGCCCGGACAGGGCGAGCGCGGTGAGCACGGCGGACGGTCCGGGCACCGCGGTGACCCTGACGTCCCGCTCGACGGCCGCCGCGACCAGCCGGTACCCGGGGTCGGAGACCGAGGGCATCCCGGCGTCCGTCACCAGCAGCACGCGCGCGCCGCCCGTCAGCTCCTCGACCAGTTCGGGCGTGCGGGCGGACTCGTTGCCCTCGAAGTACGACACGATCCGCCCCCGGGGCGTGACGCCGAGCGCCTGGGCCAGCCGGCGCAGCCGCCGGGTGTCCTCGGCGGCGACGACGTCGGCGCCGGCCAGCTCCTCGGCGAGCCGGGGCGGGGCGTCGGAGACGTCGCCGATGGGGGTGCCTGCGAGTACGAGGGTTCCGGTCACGCCCCCATCCTCCCAGGACCGGGCGGAGGGGACGCAGCCGGAGCGGACACGGCCCGGGGGGACGCAGGCGGGGCATACCGCCCATGCACGGGACTCCCACAGCGCCGTTCCCTACGATGGCGCGGTGACCAGTACCGCGTCCTCCACGGACCTCCGGCAGGACCAGGCGCCGCACGAGCAGCGGCCGTCGTGGCAGCAGCGGCTGCGCCGTTTCGGCTACTCGGCGAAGGTGCCCGGAGGCGACGTCCGCGACCGTCTGGTGCCGCCCTACACGGAACCGTCCGGGCGGCTCTGGTCCACGCTCGGGGTGCCCCCGCTGCTCGCCGGGCGGATCACCCGCTGGTCGGCGTGGGGCGGACCGCTGCTGGTCACGCTGCTGGCGGGGGTGCTGCGGTTCTGGAACCTGGGCAGCCCGAAGGCGGTGATATTCGACGAGACGTACTACGCCAAGGACGCGTGGGCGCTGGTCCACCGCGGCTTCGAGGTCAACTGGGACAAGAACGCCAACGACCTGATCCTCTCCTCGGGCGGAAGCGTCCCCATCCCGACGGACGCGGCGTACGTCGTGCACCCGCCGGTCGGCAAGTACGTCATCGGGCTGGGCGAGCTGATGTTCGGGTTCACCCCGTTCGGCTGGCGGTTCATGACGGCGCTGCTGGGCACGCTGTCGGTCCTGCTGCTGTGCCGCATCGGCCGGCGCCTGTTCCGCTCCACGTTCCTCGGCTGCCTCGCGGGCGCGCTGATGGCGGTGGACGGGCTGCACTTCGTGATGAGCCGGACCTCGCTGCTGGACGGCGTGCTGATGTTCTTCGTGCTCGCGGCCTTCGGCTGCCTGGTGGTCGACCGGGACCGGGCGCGGGAGAGACTGGCCGCCGCGCTGCCCGTGGACTCCGACGGCCGGGCCCGGCCGGACGCGCACGTCGCGGAGCACACCCGCATCGGCTTCCGCCCCTGGCGGCTGGCGGCGGGCCTGATGCTGGGCCTGGCGATCGGCACCAAGTGGAACGGCCTGTACGTCACGGCCGCGTTCTGCGTGATGTCGGTGCTCTGGGACGTCGGCGCCCGCCGGGTGGCCGGCGCGCACCGGCCCCGGCTGGCGGTGCTCAGGCGCGACCTGGGCTGGGCGTTCCTGTGCACCGTGCCGGTGGCGGTGTTCACCTACTTCGCCTCGTGGATCGGCTGGATCCTCTCCCCGGCGGACGGCACCGGCGGCTACTACCGCGACTGGGCGACCGAGGACGGCAAGGACAGCAGCTGGTCCTGGCTCTTCCCCGACTGGTGGCGCAGCCTGTGGCACTACGAGAACCAGGTCTACGAGTTCCACGTCGGCCTGTCCTCGCCGCACACCTACCAGTCCAACCCGTGGAGCTGGATCGTCACCGGCCGCCCGGTCTCCTACTTCTACGAGTCGCCGGCCCCCGGCACGGACGGCTGCCCCGCCGACGCGGGCGAGAAGTGCGCCCGCGAGGTCCTGGCCCTCGGCACCCCCCTGCTGTGGTGGGTGGCCTGCCTGGCCCTCCTCTACGTCCTGTGGCGCTGGTTCTTCCGCCGCGACTGGCGCGCGGGCGCCGTCGCCTGCGGCATCGCGGCCGGCTACGCCCCGTGGTTCCTGTACCAGGAGCGCACGATCTTCTTCTTCTACGCCGTCGTCTTCCTGCCCTTCCTGTGCCTGGCGGTGGCGATGCTCCTGGGCGCGCTCGTCGGCCCGCCCCGCTCCACCGACACCCGCCGGGTCGCGGGCGCGACGGCGGCCGGCGTCCTGACCCTGCTGATCGCCTGGAACTTCATCTACTTCTGGCCCCTCTACACCGGCACGTCGATCCCGATCGACGACTGGCGGGCGCGGATGTGGCTGGACACCTGGGTCTAGCGGGGCGGACACACCACGGGGGCGCGGCAGCCCGCCGCGCCCCCGTGGTCGTCGTCGGTCGCCAGCGGTTGTCGTGGGCCGCCCTCGGACGGCCCGGGGACGGCCCGTCGCCGGGCCCGCAGCGGGTTCCCCTCAGCCCCTCCCGCCTGCGGCTTCCCCGTCACTTGAAGCCGCTGGGGCGCACCTGGGGAAAGCCCCCGAGAACACCGCTTCAGGAGTTCGGTCCGAGCACGCTGCGGCTGCTGCCGTCGACTGGTACGACGGTCCCCCCGGAGTCGTTGGTGTGCATCCCCGTCCGGTGTCGTGGACGTCAGGGGCTGCCGCTATCGGGACGCCATCGTCTCGAGCCAGTCGTCGACGGTGACGACATCCGCCCACTGCGGGAACAGTCGCTCGACGAGGACCCGGTGCACCTCTGGGTCGGTGTCCAGACAGGCGTCGGAGAGGACGGTCAGACCGAAGTCCAAGTCGTTCGCGTGGCACAGGGTGGACAGCACCACAGCGCTGGTGGCGATACCGGTGAGCACGAGGCTCTCGACACCGCGTGCCCTCAGCACCACGTCGAGATCGCTGCCCGAGAACGCGCTCGCCCGTCTCTTGGTGACCACCACGTCGCCCGGCCGGGGCGCGACCTCGGGGTGGATCTCGGTACCCGGGGCGCCCTCGACATGGAGGCCGGCCCGTGCGACGGCAGTGAGAGCCCTGTTGCGGGTGCCGACTTCCGGGAAGCCGGGACGTAACGCGATGACTACGTAGATCACGGGAATGCCAGCCGCCCGGGCTCCGTCGATCGCCCTGCGCAGGCGTGGCAGGTATCCGGAGCCGTCGTCGGCGATGTCCACGATTGCCTGTTGAACGTCCATCACGAGAAGGGCGCTGCTCATGTCGTCTCCAGTGACGAAGTCGGTTCGGCGTCGAAACGGGCTGGGTTCTCCGCACCCTCGGGCGGGTTGGTGGTGCGGCTGTCGGGCAGGACAGGACGGGCACGGACGCTCAGCCGACAGTTCGTGCGACGCATGTGAACGACGCCGCCCTGCGCCGGTGTACGTCCGGTGCATCCGCCGGGCGCGCCGCCGCGCGCTCCGGCCCCTGACCGCTACAGGTTGTCGAAGATCCGCGCGACAGCCTCCCAGAAGCGATACCAGCGGCGGTGCCGCCTGCCGCAGTACCGCCGCCTGCGCCACCGGCTGCGTGGCTGCTGCACCGGCGCATGACACCACCTGCACGGCCGCGTACGGCCTGCGGATCCCCCACCCATGCCGCACACCGTAGCGGTGCGCCCCTCGAAACCGGCCCGAGGAGCACCCGGCCGTGGGCAACGCCGGCATCCGCCGCCCGGACCGCGGGATCCGGACAACCACGAGGAAGCCGGAGGCCGTGCGCCGGGGCGGGCTGTGGCCGCTGAACGGTGCCGAGCGGCGGGCCGTGGTCCGGCGGTCCGGGACGGGCGGCGGGTGCCGTGCCCGCCGGTGCTCCGGTCCGTCCTCGTCCGCTCCTCGCGGGGATCTCTGTTCGGCCAACAAACGGGAACGGACGCCCCGTTCGTCACTCCCTGCCCCTAGAGTGCTCACCGTCGGGCTTTCTGAACACGTTCAGAAAGACGTGGGGCCCGGCGCCGGGGGGGGAGGGCCCGATGGGCAGGGGGGTCAAGGCCGCCGTCATCGGCGGGGTGTTCGCGGTGATGGTGGGCGGGGCCGGGTACGGCGCCTACAACCTCGTGTCGGCGGTGAGCGGCGACGGGGGCGGTGGCGCCGGCGAGTCGGTGCCGAAGTCCGGGCCGCCGGACCGGGACGAGGTCACGGAGACGGCCGGGAAGTTCTTCGCGGCCTGGGAGAAGGGGCGGGCGGCCGAGGCGGCGTCGTACACCGACGACGCGCAGGACGCCGGGGCGCTGCTGACGGCGTACGGCGACGAGGCGCACATCGGTGACGTGCGGATCACGCCCGGGAAGGCCGTCGGCACCACCGTCGCGTTCACCGTGAAGGCGACCGTCACCCACGACGGGAGGTCCGAGCCGCTGGCCTACCGGAGCGAGCTGACCGTCGTGCGCGGGAAGACCACCGGGCGGGCGCTGGTCGGCTGGGAGCCGTCCGTCGTCCACCCCGGCCTCCGGGACGGCGACACCCTGGTCACCGGGGAGTCCGCGCAGCCGCCCGTCGAGGCCGTGGACCGCGACGGCACCGTGCTGACGGAGGAGGAGCACCCCTCCCTCGGGCCGATCCTGGACACCCTGCGCGAGAAGTACGGCGACGAGGCGGGCGGCACCCCCGGTGTCGAGCTGGTGATCCGGCACGCCGAGGGGGCCTCGGGCGAGGCCGCCGCCGACACCCCGCTGCTCACCCTCGCCGAGGGGAAGCCGGGCCGGCTGCGCACCACCCTCAGCGCCGGCGTGCAGGCCGCGGCCGAGAAGGCGGTGAAGCGGTTCGCCGAGTCGTCGGTGGTGGCGGTGAAGCCGAGCACCGGTGAGGTGCTGGCGGTGGCCAACCACCGCCGGGACGGGTTCAACGCGGCCTTCCAGGGCCGGGTCGCCCCCGGCTCCACCATGAAGATCATCACCGCCGCGATGCTCATCGACAACGGCGTGACCTCCATGAACGGCCCGGCGCCCTGCCCGCCCACCGCCACCTGGCAGAGCCAGACCTTCGAGAACCTCACCGGCCTGCGGCCGAACGAGAACGCCACCCTCGCCGACAGCTTCCTGCTCTCCTGCAACACGGCCTTCATCAAGCTCGTCGACGAGGAGCCGCTCACCGACGCCTCGCTCACCCAGGAGGCCCAGGAGCGGTTCGGGCTCGGCCGGGACGACTGGAAGACCGGCATCGTCTCCTTCGACGGCAGCGTCCCCGCCGTCAGCGGCCCGGACCGCGCGGCGAACGCCATCGGCCAGGGCCAGGTGCAGATGAACCCGCTGAACATGGCCTCCGTGACGGCCACCGCCATCACCGGCACCTTCCGCCAGCCGTACCTGGTCTCCCCCGACCTCGACGGCCGGCGGCTCGCGCAGGCCGGGGGGCTGCGGGCGGACACCGCGGCCCAGCTCAAGCAGATGATGCGGCTCACCGCCGCCCGGGGCACCGCCCGTGAGGCCATGTCCGGCCTCGGCGGCGACGTCGGCGCGAAGACCGGGTCCGCGGAGGTGGACGGCAACGCCGCCTCCGACAGCTGGTTCACCGGCTTCCGCGACGACGTCGCGGCGGCGGCCATGGCGCAGCAGGGCGGCCACGGCGGCGACGCGGCCGGTCCGATTGTCGCAGCCGTGCTACGAGCGGGCTCCTGAGCGCGCCGCGCACAGGACGGGACTTTAGGGTGGTGGCCGTCGTCGGCACACACGGGCGCCACCGGCGCGGCGGCCACCCCGACGCCACGGGCGCCGTGCACGGCCGCGAGCACCACCAGCACCATCGAGCACCACGAGCGCCACCAGGGCCGCGGGAGCCCGGCGAACAGCGGAGGAACGGAACACAGTGGGCAACAGAGGGCATGTCGCCGAGCGACGGAAGACGAGACCCGCCGTGCTCGGCGGAGCGATCGCCGTGGTCGTCGGCGGTGTCGGGTTCGGCGCCTACGCGCTGCTCGGCGGCGGTGCCGCCGGGGACGGGACGCGCACGGCCTCCGCGCAGCAGGCCGAGGAGGTCAGGACCGGCCCGCTGTCCGCCGCCGAGGTCACCGACACGGCCGAGCGCTTCCTCACCGCCTGGCAGTCCGGGAAGGTGAGCGAGGCGGCCGCCGTCACCGACGACCCGAAGGCCGCCGCCGCCCTGCTCACCGGTTACGCCGAGGACGCCCGCGTCAAGGACGTCACCCTCACCGCCGGCACCCGCACCGGCGCCAAGGTCGCCTTCTCCGTGAAGGGCACGGTGTCGCACGGGGACCTCGCCGCGCCGCTGGCGTACGACAGCGCGCTGACCGTCGTGCGCCGCGCCGGGGACGGCGCGCCGCGGGTGGACTGGCGGCCCGCCGTCCTGCACCCCGACCTCGGGGACGGCGACAGGCTGGTCACCGGGGAGGCGGGCACCCCGCCGGTCAGGGCACTGGACCGGGACGGCGGCGAGCTGACCACCCGGAAGTACCCGTCCCTGGGCACGGTGCTGGACGGTCTGCGCGAGAAGTACGGCGAGAAGGCGGGCGGCGAGGCCGGCGTCGAACTGCGGGTGGTGCGCGGCAAGGAGTCGAAGAAGGCCGAGCTGTCCGACAAGACCCTGCTGGAGCTGAGCGAGGGCACGCCCGGCACGGTGAAGACCACGCTGGACCCGTCCCTGCAGGCCGCCGCCGAGGAGCAGGTGGCGAAGAAGGCCAAGGCGTCGGTGGTGGTGCTGCGCGCGTCGACCGGCGAGATCCTGGCGGTGGCGAACTCCTCGCACGGTTTCAACACCGCGTTCCAGGGCTCGCTCGCCCCGGGCTCCACCATGAAGGTGATCACCTCCTCGATGCTGATCGAGAAGGGCCTGGCCTCCATGGACGAGAAGCACCCGTGCCCGAAGTACTTCAGCTACGGCGGCTGGAAGTTCCAGAACGACGACAAGTTCCAGATCAAGGACGGCACCTTCAAGGCGAGCTTCGCCCGCTCCTGCAACACGGCCTTCATCAGCCAGGCGCCCGAGCTGGAGGACGACGACCTGACCGAGCAGGCCCAGCAGGTCTTCGGGCTGTCGATGAACAACTGGCAGGTCGGCGTGCCCACCTTCGACGGCTCGGTGCCGGTGCAGTCGGCGGCCCCGATGGCGGCCTCGCTCATCGGCCAGGGCGGGGTGCGGATGAACCCGCTGAACATGGCGTCGGTGTCGGCGACGGTCAAGGCGGGCGTCTTCCACCAGCCCTACCTGGTCGCGCCCGAGGTGGACGGACGCAAGCTGGCGACGGCCTCGCGCACCCTGTCGGCCGGCACGCTGGCGCAGCTGCGGGAGCTGATGTCGTACACCGCGGCCTACGGCACGGCGGCGGAGGCGATGGCCGGGGTGAGCGGTGAGACCGGCGCCAAGACCGGGTCGGCCGAGGTCGACGGGCAGAAGAAGCCCAACGGCTGGTTCACCGCCTACCGCGGGGACCTGGCGGCCGCGGGTGTGGTCCAGGCGGCCGGCCACGGCGGCTCGACGGCCGGGCCGATCGTGGCGGCCCTGCTGAAGAGCGGCGGCTGAGCCGAGGGGGTCAGTGCGCGACCGGCTGGGCGGCGACGGCGTACGTCCGGCGCAGGAACCGGACCAGCGCCTTGGTGTCGAACTGCACCACGGACACGCCCTGCGCGGAGTGGAACTCGAGCACGGTCTGCACCCGGCCGCACGGCCACACGCGCACCGCGCCGCTCCCCGCGGGGGTGCGCAGGCCCCGCTCCAGCAGCTCCCGCTCGACGGTCCACTCGCGCGCCCCGGCGCCCGGCAGCCTCACGCGCACGCACCGCGGGTCGTGCTCGGGGTCGTACCTCAGCACCACGGGTACGGCCCCGCGGTCCTCGTCCAGGAGATCCGTGACGATGTGTGCTCGCGCGTACTGCTCGATTACGGACATCGGTGGGCCCCTTACGCTGTGTGATCGACCTGACCCGGCCGTGCGATCCGTGTACCCACCCCCAGCTCCATGGTGCACGCATTCCGGAATCAATGCCTCCGCTTCTGGCGCCGAGGGTGCGCGCGGCACGGGGCAGGGGGTGGTCCGGGTGAGATAAAACAAGCTGCTCGCTCTTGCGACAGGTTTGCAGCAGGCCACATCATCGAACCGTGCACGCACCCGACGGATTCATCGACGCCCCCGTGTCCGCCGCGGCCGGAGTGGTCGCCGCCGCCGCCCTCGCCGTGAGCCTGCGCGGCGCGCGCCGCGAGCTCGAGGACACCTCCGGTCCGAGCGCAGTCCAGGCCGGCGCGGAGCGCACGGCCCCGCTGGCCGGTCTCGTGGCGGCGTTCATCTTCGCCGTGCAGATGCTGAACTTCCCCGTCGCGGCGGGAACCAGCGGCCACCTGATGGGCGGCGCGCTCGCCGCGATCCTCGTGGGCCCCTACACCGGGGTCCTGTGCGTCTCCGTCGTCCTGCTGCTGCAGGCCGTCCTCTTCGCCGACGGCGGCCTGACCGCGCTCGGCGTGAACATCACCACCATGGCGATCACCACGACGGTCGTCGCCTACGCGCTCTTCCGCGGCCTGGTGGCCGTGCTGCCGCGCACCCGCCGCTCGGTGACCGCCGCGTCCTTCGTCGCCGCCCTGGTCTCCGTCCCGGCCTCCGCGATCGTCTTCACCCTGCTCTACGCGATCGGCGGCACCACCGACGTCTCGATCGGCAAGGTCGCCGGCGCCATGGTGGGCGTGCACGTCCTCATCGGCGTCGGCGAGGCCGCGATCACGGCCCTGACCGTCGGCGCCGTCCTCGCCGTGCGCCCGGACCTGGTGCGCGGGGCGCGCGGCGTCCGGCAGAAGCTCAAGCTGCGCGTGAACGGCGAACTGGTCGACGCCCCCGACACCGGGCCGGCCGCCGCCCCGGCCGCGGCCCGCTCCTCGCGCAAGGTCTGGGCCGCCGGCCTGGTCACCTCCCTCGTCCTCGCCGGATTCGTCAGCTTCTACGCCTCCGCCGACCCCGACGGCCTGGAGAAGGTCGCCACCGACCACGGCATCGACGAGAAGGCCGAGGAGCACGCGGCGGCCGGCTCCCCGCTCGCCGACTACGGCGTCGAGGACGTCGGCGACGCCCGTCTGTCCGGCGGACTCGCGGGCGTGATCGGCGTCGGCGTCACGGTCGTCGCGGGCACGGGCGTGTTCTGGGCGGTGCGCAGGCGGCGCGCCGGCGAGGAGGCCGAGGCCGCGTCGCCCACGGACACCCGGGCCGCCCAGGACACGAGCGTCTGACGTGGGCGCGGATGGGGGCACCGCCCTGCTCGAGCGAAGCCGAGAGCCCGGGGGAGCACACCGGCTCTACCGGCACGGGCACTCCCCCGTGCACGCTCTGCCGCCGCACACCAAGCTCGCCGCCGTCTTCGCCTTCGTGGTGGTGGTCGTGTCCACCCCGCGCGAGGCGATGTGGGCGTTCGCCGTGTACGCCGTGCTGCTCGGCCTGGTCGCGTACGCCGCCCGCGTCCCGGCCGGTTTCCTGCTCAAGCGGCTGCTGATCGAGGTGCCGTTCGTCGCCTTCGCGGTGCTCCTGCCGTTCGTGGCGGAGGGCGAACGGGTCGACGTCCTCGGGCTGTCGCTGAGCGTGAACGGCCTGTGGGGCGCCTGGAACGTGCTGGCCAAGGGCACCCTGGGCGTCGCCGCCTCGGTCCTGCTGGCCGCCACGACCGAGCTGCGGGAGCTGCTGCTGGGCCTGCAGCGGCTGAGGCTCCCGCCGCTGCTGGTGCAGATCGCCTCCTTCATGGTCCGCTACGGCGACGTCATCACCGACGAGATGCGGCGCATGCGGATCGCCCGCGAGTCCCGCGGCTTCGAGGCGAGCGGGGTGAGGCACTGGGGCGTCCTCGCCAAGTCGGCGGGCGCGCTGTTCATCCGCTCCTACGAACGCGGCGAGCGGGTGCACCTGGCCATGGTGAGCCGCGGATACGCCGGTTCCATGCCGGTCATCGACGAGGTGACCGCCTCCCGGGCCCAGTGGTCGTCCGCGCTGGCCCTCCCCTGCGCCGCCCTCGTCGTCTGCCTGCTGGGATGGATGCTGTGATGGGTGCTGTGACAGCTTCTCTGGAGGTCTCCGGCCTCGCCTTCGCCTACCCCGACGGCCACCAGGCCCTGTTCGGCGTCGACTTCCGCATCGCCCGCGGCGAGCGGGTCGCGCTGCTCGGCCCGAACGGCGCCGGCAAGACCACCCTCGTGCTCCACCTCAACGGCATCCTGTCCGGCGGCACGGGCACGGTGAAGGTGGCCGGGCTGGAGGTGGGCAGGCGGCACATGGCCGAGATCCGGCGCCGGGTCGGCATCGTCTTCCAGGACCCGGACGACCAGCTCTTCATGCCGACCGTGCGGGAGGACGTGGCGTTCGGCCCGGCGGCGGCCGGGCTCAGGGGGCCCGAGCTGGAGGAGCGCGTGGACCGCGCCCTCGAGCAGGTCGGCATGGCCGGGTTCAAGGACCGGCCCCCGCACCACCTCTCCTTCGGCCAGCGGCGCCGGGTGGCCGTGGCGACCGTGCTCGCGATGGAGCCGGAGATCCTGGTCCTGGACGAGCCGTCCTCCAACCTGGACCCGGCCTCCCGCCGCGAACTGGCCGACATCCTGCGTTCCCTGGACGTCACCGTCCTGATGGTCACGCACGACCTGCCCTACGCCCTCGAACTGTGCCCGCGCTCGCTGATCCTGAGCGACGGGGTGATCGCCGCGGACGGCCCGACCGCCGGCCTGCTCTCCGACGACGGCCTGATGCGCGCGCACCGCCTGGAGCTGCCCTACGGCTTCGACCCGCGCTCGGTACCGGCGGCAACATCGCCGTAACGATCGGGCCGGGCCGCCGCACCCCAGGAATCGCGGGCGGACGGCGACCGTTGCACCCACCGTCACAGGCGATCGAAAGGAACCGGCGGACGTGGATGCGGGCGTGGACGTGAGCGTGGACGTGCACGGCACGGTGGCCGAGGGCTTCGAGCCGGTCCGGGCGGCGTTCGCACGGAACTTCGGGACGCTCGGCGACCGGGGCGCGGCGGTCGCCGTGTACCGGGACGGGCGCAGGGTCGTGGACCTGTGGGCCGGGGCGAAGGACGTCGACGGCACCGAGCCGTGGCGGCGGGACACGGCCCAGGTCGTGCGCTCGGCGACCAAGGGCGTCGCCGCCGCCGTGCTCCTGCTGCTGCACCAGCGCGGCGAACTGGACCTGGACGCGCCGGTCGGCCACCACTGGCCGGAGTTCAAGACGCACGGCAAGGAGCGGGTGCTGGTCCGGCACGTGCTGAACCACCGCGCCGGGCTCCCGGTCCTCGACCACCCGCTCACCCCGCGGGAGGCGGCCGACCCGCTGCGCAGCGCCGAGGCGCTCGCCGCCCAGCCGCCCGTGTGGGAGCCGGGCACCGACCACGGCTACCACGCCCTCACCTACGGCTGGCTGCTCGACGAGCTGGTGCGGCGCGTGACCGGCCGGGGCTCCGGCGAGTGGATCGCGTCGGAGATCGCCGGCCCGCTGGGACTGGACCTGTGGGTGGGGCTGCCGGAGGAGCGGGCCGGCCGGGTGGGCCGGGTCGGCCGGATCGACGGACCCGAGCCGTCCGGCGTGCTCCGCGCCCGCCCGAAGCGCTCGGTCACCGACGCCTACGCCGACCCGGCCTCCCTCACCCGCCGGGCCTTCGCCGCGATCACCCCCTTCCCCGACCAGAACGACCCGGCGTTCCGCGCGGCGGCCCTGCCCGCCGCCAACGGGATCGCGACGGCGGACGGGCTGGCCCGCTTCTACGCGTCACTGATCGGCCCGGTCGACGGCGTGCGCCTGTTCACCCCGGACACCGTCGGCCTGGCCCGCGCCGAGGAGTCGGCGGGCCCGGACCGCGTCCTGGTCGTCGGCACCCGCTTCGGTCTCGGCTACATGCTGCACGGCAGCGCCTCGCCCTTCCTCGGCCCGGGCTCCTTCGGGCACCCCGGCCGCGGCGGCTCCCTCGGCTTCGCCGACCCGGAGACGGGCATCGCCCTCGGCTACGTCACCAACGGCTTTCGCAGGACCGTGACGGCGGACCCCCGGGCGCAGGCGCTGATCCGGGCGGTGCGGCAGGCACTGGGCCGGCCGGGGTCCTGACTCCTCACACGTGGATCGGGTGCGAGATGCGGCCCGACGCCTCGTCGATCTCGTCGTGCGCCTTGGTCAGCAGCCGCATGGCGAGTTCGTTCAGCGCCCGGGCGCCGGCGACCTCCTCACCGACCCGGGGCTGATTCGCGTCGGTGTGGTGCCGGCTCGCGTGTCCGTTCGCCCGCACCGCGGTGCCGTCGGGCAGCCGGACCATCGCGACCGCGCGCGTGTGCTGGTCGTCCTCCTGGAACTCCAGCTCCACGTGCCATCCCACTGCGGTGTGCATCATGACGATCACCTCCGGAAGCTCTCATTCCAGAGTGCTCCTCCGCCCGCCCGGACGCACCCGGCCGGGCACCGGCGGATCCCGCCGCGCGGGGAGGCCGGGACGCGCCCCTCACCGACGGGTCCGGCCGGCGGGACGGCCGGCGGAAGGGTCCCGTCGTCCCGGACGGCCGGCGGCCGCCCGGGGCGCCGTCGGCTACCCCGCGTGCAGCATCAGCCCGATGCCCACGACCAGCAGTCCGGCCGCGGCGATGCGTGCGGCGCCGAAGCGCTCCTTGAAGAACAGGGCCCCGATCGCCGCTCCGACGATGACCGAGGACTCCCGCAGGGCCGCGACGGGGGCGAGTTCGGCGCGGGTCTGGGCCCACAGCACGAGCGCGTACGCGGCGACGGACATCGCGGCGCCGAGCAGCCCGGGGCCGGCGTGCGGCCGGAGCAGGGCGCCCGTCCGCCGCCGCCGGCGCCGGAGCGCGTACGCCGGGATCACCGTGCCCTGGACGATCATCAGCCAGGCGGTGTAGCCGAGGGGGGATCCGGAGGCGCGCACGCCGAGTCCGTCGACGACCGTGTACGCCGCGACGGTCAGGCCGGTCGCCAGCGCCGCGCCGATCGCCGCCCGGTCGGGCCGGCGCCCGCGCAGCCCCCACAGGGCGACGCCGGTCAGACCCGCGCAGGACAGGGCGATCCCGGCGGCGGCCCGGCCGTCCGGCACCTCGTGGGCGAACACGGCGGCGAGGACCGTGACGACCAGCGGCGCGCTGCCCCGGGCGAGGGGGTACGCCTGGCCGAAGTCGCCCAGCTCGAAGGACGTCATCAGCAGCGCGTAGTACGCGATGTGGACGGCGGCCGAGCAGAACAGGTACGGCCACGCCCCGGCCGCCGGGAACGGCACGAACGGCGCCGCCGCCAGCCCGATCAGCAGCCCGCCGCCCGAGATCAGCGTGAACCCGGCCAGCTTGTCGGTGATCCTGTGCGCGAGGGCGTTCCAGCCGGCGTGGGTGACCGCGGCGAGCAGGACGGCCGCGGTCACCAGCGGTGTCACGGGGTGCGCTCGCGCACGTCCACCAGGGTGCCGCCGGCGTGGGCGATCAGCGTCTCGGGATCCATCGGGAAGACGGTGTGCGGGGTGCCGGCCGCCGCCCACACCACCTCGTGGCGGAGGAGGGAGCGGTCGGCGAGGACGCGGGTCGTCGTCCGGTGGCCGAAGGGGGGCACGCCGCCGATGGCGTATCCGGTGGTCTCCCGCACCACGTCGGCCTTCGCCCGGGCCACCTTCTCGGCGCCGAGCTCCTGGCGCACCCGCTCGACGTCCACCCGCGAGGCGCCGTCCATGAGGACCAGCACGGGTACGCCCTCCCCGAGTCCCCGGTCCCGTTCGAGCAGGGGGGACCCCCATGCCGTGAAGATCAGTGACTTGCAGATCTGGCTCAGCCCGCACCCGATCGCGGCGGCGGCCTCGGCGGCGGTGCGGACGGCTCCGGGGAAACGGCGGACCTGCCCGGTCACCTCCGCGAGCCCCATCTCCCGCAGGGCCTCGGCGAAACGGGGATGGGCTCCGGAGCCCTCGGTGTCGGTGGCGGCTGTCGTCATGCAGGGCACGGTAGCGGCCGGTGCGGAGGGCGGGCGAGCGCATTCCGCGGGCCCCGGACGGCACCCCCCGGACCGCGGGAGACATCTCCCCGGACCACGGGCGGCGTTCCCGGACCGCGGAGACGGCACGGCCCCGCAAAGGGAAAGCCGGTGAGGGCACCCCGTCCCCACGGAGCCCTCACCGGCTGGTCCGGTGACCGGTCGGACCGTCAGACCCGTGCGGGTTCCCGGTCCTCGTCCCTCTTCTCGTCCAGCGCGCGCAGGCCCTCGCCCTCGACGTCCACGTTGGGCAGGGCGCGGTCCAGCCACTTCGGCAGCCACCAGGCCTTCGCGCCGAGCAGGGCCAGGACCGCCGGGACGATCGCCATGCGGACGACGAACGCGTCGAAGAGGACGGCGACCGCGAGGCCGAAGCCGATCATCTTGACCATCGACTCGCTGGAGCCGATGAAGCCGGAGAAGACCGCGATCATGATCACCGCGGCGGCCGTGACCACCCGGGCGCCGTGCCGGAAGCCGGTCACCACGGCCTGGCTCGGCTTCTCGCCGTGGACGTAGGCCTCCCGCATCCGGGTCACGAGGAAGACCTCGTAGTCCATGGCCAGTCCGAAGACCACGCCGACCATGAAGATCGGCATCATCGACATGACCGGGCCGGTCTGCTCCACGTTCATCAGGCCGGACAGCCAGCCCCACTGGAAGACCGCGACCACCGCGCCGAGGGCCGCCAGCACCGACAGCAGGAAGCCGAGGGCCGCCTTCAGCGGGACCAGGATCGAGCGGAAGACCACGATCAGCAGGAGGAAGGCCAGTCCGACGACCAGGATCAGGTACGGGACCAGCGCGTCGTTGAGCTTCTGGGACACGTCGATGTTCATCGCCGTGGAGCCCGTCACCAGGACGTCGGCGCCGGTGTCGGCCCGGATGTCCGCGCCCGCGTCACGGATGTCGTGCACCAGGTCCTCGGTCGTCACCGACGAGGGCTTGGAGTCCGGGACGACGGTGATCGTCGCCGTGTCGCCGGCCTTGTTGGGGGCCGCCGGGGCCACGGACACCACGTTGTCGAGGGCCTTGATGCCGTCACCGGTCTGCCGGAAGACGGCCTGCGGGTCGTCACTGCCCCGGGCGTCGACCACGACCACCAGCGGGCCGTTGAAGCCGGCGCCGAAGCCCTCGGAGAGCAGGTCGTAGGCGCGGCGCTGGGTGGTGGACGTCGGCTGCGCGCCGTCGTCGGGCAGGCCCAGCTCCAGGGAGGCGGCCGGGACGGCCGCGGCGCCCAGGCCGACGACGCCGAGCAGGAGGACCGCCAGGGGGCGGCGCACGACGAAGCTGGCCCAGCGGGTGCCCATGTTCGGACGCTGCGGCTTCTTCGCGGCGCGGCCGCCGCCGAGCAGCCTGCCCTTCTCGCCGGCCGGGCGGACCCTGCGGCCCGCGTAGCCGAGCAGCGCCGGGACCAGGGTGAGGGCGATGAGGACCGCGATGGCGACCGTGCCGGCGGCGGCGATGCCCATCTTGGTCAGCATCGGGATGTTGACGACCGAGAGGCCGACCAGGGCGATCACGACCGTCAGGCCGGCGAAGACCACCGCGGAGCCCGCCGTGCCGGCGGCGCGGCCGGCCGCGTCCTCCCGTTCGCGGCCCTCGGCCAGCTCGGCGCGGTAGCGGGAGACGACGAACAGCGCGTAGTCGATGCCGACCGCGAGGCCGATCATCGAGGCCAGGATGGAGGTGGTGGAGCCGAGCTCGAGGGCGGAGGCCAGCGCGGTGATGGTCGCGACGCCGATGCCGACGCCGATGATCGCGGTGAGCAGCGGCAGTCCGGCGGCGAGCAGCGAGCCGAAGGTGATGACCAGGACCACCGCGGCGATGCCGATGCCGATGATCTCGGCGGTGCCGGTGTGCGGTACGGCCTGCAGCGCGTCACCGCCGATCTCCACGGTCAGCCCGGCGTCGCGGGCGTCCTCGGCGGCGCCCTCCAGGGCGTCGCGGGAGGAGTCCTCCAGCTCCATGCCGGAGACCTTGTACGTCACCGAGGCGTAGGCGACGGTGCCGTCCCGGCTGACGCCCCCGCCCTGGTAGGGGTCGGTGACGCGGGCGACCTCGGAGCCGTCGGACAGCTCCTGGACGGTCTTGCGGACGGTCGCCTTGTTCCCGGCGTCGGTCATCTTCTCGCCGGCGGGTGCCTTGAAGACGACGCGTGCGGTCGCTCCGTCGGCACTGGAGCCGGGGAAACGTTCTTCCAGCAGGTCGAAGGCCTTCTGGGCCTCGGTTCCGGGGATGGAGAAGGAGGTGGTGCCGGCCGCCGGGGCGCCGGCGGCGCCGGCGCCCGCGAGCGCCAGCAGCGCCACCCAGAACAGGGCTACGAGGTGCCGTCGCCTGAAGGCGAACCGGCCGAGTCGGTAGAGGAAAGTGGCCACGAGGGCGTACTCCCGATCAGGTCGTGGGTACTTCGGGGCAGGGTGGATCAGCCCGACGACGTGAGCGGTGGCGTCAGGTGGTGCTGACCGAGGGGTGGCCGGACGGCGCCGGCCGGGGGACGGTCAGTCGAGGGGAGCGCCGAGGGCGGGGAGGACCACGGCGTCGATGTACGAGGAGAGGAATTCCCGCGTGGGCGGCAGGTCGTCGATCAGCGTCCGCGTGGCGAACGCGCCGACGAGCATGTGCACCATGTAGTCCAGCGCGGGGTTGTCGGGGCGGACCTCGCCCCGGTCGACCGCCCGCCGGACGATCCGCCGGAACTCCTCGACCTCCGGTTCGACCAGGAGTTCCTTGAACGCCTGGCGCAGGTCGTCGTTCATGTGCACGGCCATGGCCAGCGCCCGCATCAGGGCGGCATTCTGCTCCATGACGCAGTCGTCCTCACGCCCGATGATGGCGTGCAGGTCGCCGCGCAGGGAACCGGTGTCGATGTCGGCGATGCCGCCCGGCTTCTGGCTCCGCATCGCCCTCACCACCAGCTCGGCCTTGCCGCCCCACTGACGGTAGAGGGTGGCCTTGCTGGACCGGGTGCGGGCGGCGACGGCGTCCATGGTGAGGGCGTCGTAGCCGACCTCGCGGAGCAGGCCGAGCACGGCCCGGTACAGCTCGGCCTCGCGCTCGGGGGTGATCCGGCTGCGACGCGCCGTCGCGACTTCGCCCATCCCGCTCACCTTCCTCCTCCGTCCGCCCGGCCCATCGTGCCGAACGACACCGTTTCGTACACGACGAATATACCTCGCTCCCTCAGGGAAACGAAACCGTTTCGTACGTGCTCTGGGTCACGTCCCGTCCTCACCCGTTTGCCCGAGTTGCCGTGCCTCATCCCCCGGAAAAGCATGGGAAGGGTGAGTTATCTGCGCCTGCCGCACCTGAGCGGTGACCTGCTGTGCTTCGTGGCCGAGGACGACCTCTGGCTCGCCCCGCTCGACGGTCCCGGCCGGGCCTGGCGGCTCACCGTCGACCGCACCAAGCTCGGCCACCCCCGCTTCTCGCCCGACGGCCGCCACATCGCGTACACGAGCTGGCGCAGCCTCGACCCCGAGGTCCACCTCGTCCCGGTGGACGGCGGCCCGGCCACCCGGCTGACCCACTGGGGCAGCTCCGACACCCGGGTCTGCGGCTGGGCGCCCCCCGACGAGGACGGCAACGCCGAGATCCTCGCCGTCACCTCGCACGGCGAGCCCTTCTCGTACTTCACCTGGGCCTACAAGCTCGCCCGCGACGGCAGCCCGGGCCGCAAGCTGCCCTGGGGCCCGGTGTCCGACATCCAGGTCGCCGACCTCGACGGGGAGCGCAGGTCACTGCTGCTCACCGGCACCCCGCCGCACGAGCCGGCCTCCTGGAAGCGCTACCGGGGCGGGGCGACGGGCAGGCTGTGGCTGCACGGGCGGCGGCTGCTCGAGGGGATCGACGGCCATCTGCACGCGCCGATGTTCGTCGGCGGCCGGATCGCCTTCCTCTCCGACCACGAGGGCGTCGGCAACCTCTACTCGTGCGCGTACGACGGCTCCGACCTGCGCCGGCACACCGACCACGACGCCTTCTACGCCCGCCACGCCGCCGGCGACGGCACCCGGGTCGTCTACCAGTGCGCCGGCGACCTGTGGATCGTGGACGACCTGTCCCCCGGCTCCGTCCCGCGCCGGCTCGACGTACGGCTGAGCGGGCCGCGGGCCGGACGGCGCCGGTACCAGGTCCCCGCCGCCCACCACCTCGACGGGATCTCGGTCGACGAGACCGGCCGGGCGAGCGCCGTCGTCGTGCGCGGCAGCCTGTACTGGCTCACCCACCGCGACGGCCCCGCGCGCACCCTCATCGACACCCCGGGCGTGCGGGTGCGGCTGCCGGAGATGCTCGGCGCGAGCGGGGAGGTGGCGTACGTGACCGACGCCGAGGGCGAGGACGCCGTCGAGATCGCCTCCCTGCCCCGGGCCAGCGGCCAGCGCGCTCCCCGGCGGCTGGCCTCCGGGAAGCTGGGCCGGGTGCTGGAGATGGTGGCGGACCCGGACGGGGAGCGGCTGGCCGTCGCCTCGCACGACGGGCGGCTGCTGCTGGTCGACACGGCCCCCGCGCAGAACGGCTCCGGCGAAGAGGACTCCGAGGGCTCCGAGGACGGGGTCACCGAGCTGATCCGTTCCGCCAACGGGCCGGTGCGCGACCTCGCGTTCTCCCCCGACGGCGCGTGGCTGGCGTGGTCGCACCCCTGGATCGGGCGGTCGCTGCGGCAGATCAAACTCGCCCGCATCACCGAGGCGGAGGGAACCCGGACCGTCATCGACGTCACCAACGGCCGCTTCGAGGACGAGAACCCGGTCTTCACCCGGGACGGCCGCTACCTCGCCTTCCTGTCCTGGCGCGGCTTCGACCCGGTGTACGACGTGCACACCGGCGACCTGTCCTTCCCGCTGGGCTGCCGCCCCTACCTGGTGCCGCTGTCCTCGGCGACCCCCTCCCCGTTCGCCCTGAACCCCGAGGGCCGTCCGGCCGCCGGGGGCCTGGACCCGGCGGAGCGCGAGGACACCGGGGAGGGCGGCGAGAGCGGCGCGGTGACCGTCGAGGCGGAGGGACTGGAGAGCAGGGTCACCCCCTTCCCGGTCGCCGCCTCCAAGTACTCGGCGCTGCAGCCGGTCGCGGGCTGCGGACTGGTGTGGCTGCGCTGGCCGATCTCCGGCGCGCTCGGCGAGACCTTCGTCAACCCGGACGACACCAGCGGCCGGCCGACCCTGGAGCACTTCGGCATCGCCAAGGCCAGGAGGACCGAACTGGTCGGCCACCTCGACTTCTTCTCCGTCAGCGGGGACGGCACCCGGCTGGTCGTGGTCGACGAGGGCGAGCTGCGCGCGGTCCCCTCCACCGAACCCGGCGACAGCGACTCCACGGTGTGGATCGACGCCCGCCGCATCCTGCACGAGGCCGACCCGGCGGCGGAGTGGCGCCAGGCGTACGCGGAGGCCGGCCGGCTGATCCGCGCCTACTTCTGGGAGCCCGGCATGTGCGGCATCGACTGGGACGCGGTGCTGGAGCAGTACCGCCCGCTGGTCGAACGGGTCGCCTCGCCCGACGAGTTCGCGGACCTGCTGCGCGAGGTGCTCGGCGAGCTCGGCACCTCCCACGCCTACGTCACCGCCGCCCGCCGCAACGAGGGCCCGCCGCACTACCAGCGCCGCCAGGGCCTGCTCGGCGCCAACCTGGTGCACCGCGAGGAGGGTTGGACGGTCAAGCGCATCCTGGCCGGTGACTCCTCCGACTCCCGGGCCCGCTCCCCGCTGGCCGGCACCGGCATCCGCGAGGGCGCGGTCCTCACCCATGTCGACGGCCGCCCGGTGGACCCGGTCACCGGCCCCTACCCGCTGCTCGCGGGCGCGGGCGGCACGACGGTGGAGCTGACGTTCCGCCCTCCCGTCACCCACCCCCACCCTTCCACGGAAGGCCCTTCGGGCCCCTCCGATCCCGTCACCCACCCCCACCCCTCCACGGAAGGCCCTTCGGGCCCCTCCGATCCCGTCACCCACCCCCACCCCTCCACGGAAGGCCCTTCGGGCCCCTCCGACGCCGCGGAGGGCGAGGGCCCGCCCCGCCGGGTCGCCGTCGTCCCGCTGGTCGACGAGACGCCGCTGCGCTACCAGGACTGGGTGGCCAAACGACGCGAGGTGGTGCGGGAGTTGAGCGGCGGCCGGTGCGGCTATCTGCACATCCCCGACATGGGCGGCTCGGGCTGGGCGCAGTTCAACCGCGACGTGCGCATGGAGGTGTCCCGCCCGGCGCTGATCGTGGACGTGCGCGGCAACGCCGGCGGCCACATCAGCGAACTGGTCGTCGAGAAGCTGACCCGCACCATCCTCGGCTGGGACCTCACGCGCGACGCGCAGCCGGTGTCGTACGCCTCCAACGCCCCGCGCGGCCCGGTGGTGGCGCTCGCGGACGAGGCGACCAGCTCCGACGGCGACATGATCACGGCCGCCTTCAAACTGCTGAAGCTCGGCCCGGTGGTCGGTCAGCGCACCTGGGGCGGCGTGGTCGGCATGACCGGCCGGCACCGGCTGGGCGACGGCACGGTGATCACGGTGCCGATGAACGCGGCCTGGTTCGACGCCTACGGCTGGTCGGTGGAGAACAAGGGCGTCGAACCCGACCTGGAGGCGCTGCGCACCCCGCTGGACTGGGCCGAGGGCCGCTACGCCCAGCTCGACGACGCGGTCCGGCTGGCCGTCGACCTGCTGGAGAGCAACCCCCCGGCCACTCCCCCGACTTACGACGACGTCCCCGACCGTTCCCGCCCGAAGCTGCCGCCGCGCGGGTGAGGGAGGACCGGAGGGGGAGCCGGGCGAGGACCGGGGGAACGCAGGAAGGGGTGCCCTTCGCCAGGGGCACCCCTTCCGCGTCAGCGCGGGACGTCAGGCGTCATAGTCCTGGTCGAAGCGCTCCTCGGACTCCCGCCGGCGCTGCGGGTCGTTCATGTCCTCGTCCCGACGGCGGCCGCGGTTCTGCAGCTGCTCCTTGCCCTGCTGGGCGCGCTGCTTGGCCTGCTGCTGGATCTGCTCGGACTTCTCCTGGAACTGGTCCTTCATACCCATGTGGGTTCACTCCCGTGTGGGGTGGGGGAACTTGCCCGACCAGATTCACACGGTCCGTCACCCTGCGCATGTCGATCACTCACGCAGCGTAGTGCGGTGCTGCTCATCGGCGTTGCCGCCGGCTCCGACCAACCCCGTGCGGACACCGGAGAGCCGGTCCGCGAACCGCCTCATCTCCCGTTGCCCCACGGTGCCGATCAGGCCCGGCAGGTAGCCGCGCACGCCCTGCATCCCGCGCAGCCACCACTGCCCGTACACATGGCTCGCGCGCCGCTCGATCCCGTCCACGAGCCGGTCCACCGCGGGACCCAGCGGGTAGGTCTTGTTGGCCGGCCACGGCAGCCGCTGCCTCAACTCCCGCATCACGTCGTCCTGGTCGGCCCCGCGCACCATGTCGGTGTCGGTCCACGACAGGTACCCGACGCCGACCCGCACGCCCCGGTGGCCGACCTCGGCCCGCAGGCTGTGCGCGTACGCCTCCACACCGGACTTGGACGCGCAGTACGCGGTCATCATCGGCGCCGGGGTGATGGCGGCGAGCGAGGCTATCTGCAGCAGGTAGCCTCGGCTCTCGGCGAGCAGCGGCAGGAACGCCCGCGCGGTGACCGCCGATCCGATCAGGTTGACCTCGATCACCCGCCGCCAGGACTCCGGGTCGGAGTCGGCGAACGGACCGCCCGTCGCCACACCGGCGTTGGCGACCACGATGTCGACCCTGCCGAACCGCTCCTTCACCTCCCGGGCGACCCGGGTCATCGCCCCGTGGTCGGTGACGTCGGCGTACCAGTGGTCGCTGTCGCTGTGCAGCCGCGCGGAGACCTGCTTGAGCACGTCCGGCTCCAGCCCGACCAGCGCCACCTTCACGCCGCGCGCGGAGAGCTTGCGGGCCAGCAACTCCCCCACCCCGCGCGCCGCTCCGGTGACGACGGCGACCTTGCCTTCGAGACTGACCCTGCTCATGCGCTCTCCTCGGCGGGTACGACGTGGGTGGGGGCGGTGACGCGGGACGTGACATGGGCGGCGACGAGCGCCCGGATCCTCCCGGTGACCGCTTCGGGCGCCTCGACCGGTGTCATGTGGCCGACGCCCGGGAGCTCGGTGACACCGAGGCAGTGGGGCAGCGCCGCGGCCAGCGACCGCGCGTGCACCGGCGGGGTGAGCCGGTCCGCGGTGCCGACGACGATCTCGGTCGGCACCCTCAGCTCCCGCACGCCGTGGTCGAGGTCCAGCAGGCCGAGGACCTGCGACCAGGCGTGCCGCACCGTGCGCGGGCAGGCGTGCACGATCCGGGCGCACGCCTCGACCATCTCCGGGGTCGAAGCGGGGCCCATCGTCCCGTACTTGAGGATCCGGCGGGCGAGCGGCGTGACCGGTCCGAGCGGGGCCCGGGAGCCGAGGACGCGGTGGGTCAGCCAGGTCCGCACCCGGCCCGCGCGGATCGGCACCACCGTCGACTCGGCGACCAGCCGCGAACTGCCCGTGCTGCACAGCAGCACGGCCGCCGCGTGCTCGCGGAACGCGGGCCGGGAGGAGGCGGCCATCACCGTCATCCCGCCCATGGAGTGCCCGGCGACCACGGCCCGTTCCCCCGGCTCGAGGGTGGCGGCGAGGACGGCCTCGAGGTCGTCGGCGAGCGCGTCGGTGCCGCACGCGGGGCTCGCGGGGGTGCGTCCGTGGCCGCGCTGGTCGTAGGCGATGACCCGGTGGTCGGCGGCCAGCTCCCGGACCTGCGCCGCCCAGAAGGCGGTCGAGCAGGTCCAGCCGTGGGCGAGGACGACCGCGGGCGCCCGCTCGGGCCCGTGCACCTCGACGTGCAGCCGGGAGCCGTCGGCGGAGACGGCGGTCAGCTCGCGGGCGGGAGCGGGCGGGGCGTAGGGCCCTGGGGCCGCGTGGGCCGGCCGGCTCACGCGGTCACCTCGGCGCTGTCCTGGGTGACGGCGGTCTTGCGCCCGGGCGCCCGCAGAACGGCGTACTCGGCGAGGTCCACGTGCCGGGTGGCCCGCCGGAACTCGGTCGTCGTGCCCGGCCAGATGGTGGTGTTGCGCCCGCTCGCGTCCAGGTACCAGCTGGTGCAGCCGCCGGTGTTCCACACCGTGCGCTGCATCCGCTGCTGCACCCGGTGGTTCCAGGCGCGCACCGCGCTGGGACGGGCGTCGAGGGCGACCCGGCCGCCGAGGACGTCGAGCTGGCGGAGGTAGTCGGCCATGTAGTTCAGCTGGGACTCGATCATGAGGATCATGGAGGAGTTCCCGAGGCCGGTGTTGGGCCCGATGATCGTCATCCAGTTGGGGAACCCGGCGGCCGAGGCGCCGCGCAGCGCCTGCATCCCGCCGGTCCAGGTCTCCGCGAGGGTCTTCCCCTCCGCGCCGACGACCCGTTCGGCGATGGGCATGTCGGTCACGTGGAACCCGGTCCCGAACACGATCGCGTCGACCTCGGCCTCGGTCCCGTCGGCGGCGACGACGGTCGACCCGCGCACCTCGCTCAGCCCGCTCGCGACGACGTCCACGTTGGGCTGCGCGAGCGCCGGGTAGTACGTGCTCGACAGCAGGATCCGCTTGCAGCCGATGCGGTAGTCCGGGGTGAGCTTGGCGCGCAGGGCCGGGTCCTTGACGGCGCGGGCCATGTTGCGCTTGGCCAGCTGCTCGACGAAGCCCAGTTCGTTCGGGTGCTTGGTGAACGCCTGGACCTGCAACTCCCTCACGCCCCAGAGCAGTCCGCGGCGCAGCCGCGCGGTGAAGGGCAGCGTCCGGTGCACGGCGCGCTCGGCGCCGCTGATGGCGCGGTCGACGCGGGGCAGGACCCAGGCCGGGGTGCGCTGGAGGAGGGTGAGCCGGGAGACGAGCGGCTGGACGGCCGGCACGATCTGGATCGCCGAGGCGCCCGTGCCGACCATGGCGACCCGCTTGCCGCGCAGGTCGTAGTCGTGGTCCCAGCGGGCGGAGTGGAAGACCTTGCCGGGGAAGGTGTCGAGCCCCGGGATGTCGGGGATCTTCGGATCGGACAGCGGCCCGGTGGCGGACACCACCACGTCGGCGCTGAGGCTCCCGCTGCTGGTCTCGATGTCCCAGCGCAGCCGCTCGGCGTCCCACACCATCCGCTTCACCTCCGAGTCGAAGCGGATGTGGGGCCGCAGCCCGAAGACGTCGGTGACGTGCTCGAGGTAGGCGCGGATGTGCTCCTGGCCGGAGAAGGAGCGCGGCCAGTCGGGATTGGGCGCGAAGGAGAAGGAGTACAGGTGGGACGGCACGTCGCACGCGCACCCGGGGTAGCTGTTGTCCCGCCAGGTGCCGCCGACGCTGCCCGCCCGTTCCAGGACGACGAAGTCCGTGACCCCCTCGCGCCGCAGCCGCACGGCGGCCCCGAGCCCGCCGAACCCGGACCCGATCACCGCCACCCGTACGTGTTCGTGCTCGTGCTCGGCCATCCCGAAGCCTCCACGCATCGCTCAGAACTCCGCCAGTGAACACTGGCGCAATGGGGAGGGTAGAGCAGCGCCGTACTGATGGGTAGGGGGCGTGCAGCGAAAGTTACCGCCGGTACGCCCTAGGCTGCTGACGTGGCAGAGGACACTTCAGGACCCGGTGAGCGGCGCGAGTACCGCATGGAGGAGCTGGCCCGGCTGGCCGGCATCACGGTGCGCACCCTGCGCTTCTACCGCGAACGCAAGCTGCTCCCGCCACCCCGCCGCGAGGGCCGCATCGCCTGGTACGACGACCACCACCTGGCCCGCCTGCGCACGATCACGGCGCTCCTGGAGCGCGGCCACACCCTCAACGGCATAGCGGAACTCGCCGAGGCCTTCGACCACGGCCGCGACGTCGGCGAACTCCTCGGCATGGACACCCCGACCGACGAGGTCCCCGTCCGCCTCACGCCCGAGGAACTCGCCGACCGCTTCGCCGGCGAGGTCACCCCGGAGAACCTGGCCGCCGCACTGGACCTCGGCTACCTCGGCACCGACGGCCAGGAGATCGTCCACATCAGCCGCCGCCTGCTGGACGTGTCGTCCGCCCTGGTCCGCGAGGGCATCCCGCTCGCGGAGGTGCTGCGCGCCGGCAGGGAGGCCCGCGCCCACGCCGACGCCCTGGCCGACCTCTTCGCCGGCCTGATCCTCCGTCACGCCCCCGAGGAGGCCCTGCACCGCCTGCGCCCCCTGGCCCGCAGCGTGGTCGACGCGGAACTCTCGCTGGCCCTGGACCGGCGGCTGCGCAAGAAGGACTGACCGTCGCCGGCGGTCGAGGAACCGTTCCCGCACCGCCCGCCGGTGTGTCCTCCCGGCAGTGTGTCCTCCCGACGGCACGGGCGGGCCCGGCTCCGCGGCCGGTCAGCCGTCGGCGAGCTCCGCCTGCCACGGAGGGCTGGCGCAGTAATGGTTGTCGTACCGGTCGGAGGCGGCCTTGATGTCCTCGACGGTGGCCTCCCCCCGGTGGACGCGCTCCAGCAGGCGGTAGTAGTCGAAGCGGTCCATGCCGGGGGTGAAGGCGACCAGCACGTCGGCCTCCTCGCCCCGGGCCGGGGCGAAGGCGTGCGGCAACCGCGGCGGCACCGTCACGAAGTCGCCCGGTCCCAGGGTGACGACCCGGTCGCCCAGCAGCACGCGCAGGCTGCCGCCGAGCACGAAGAACATCTCGGTCGCCCTGGTGTGGAAGTGGGCCGGAGCCCCCGGAGAGCCCTTGCGCAGGGTGGCCCGGTTGGCCGTCAGCGCCCCCTGCGTCCGGTCGGAGTCGGCGAGCAGGGTGATGAGGCTGGTGGCTCCGTCCTGCAACGTCTCGGCGGAATCGGCGCGGACGAGGACGGGACGGGCGGACGCGTTCACGGGGCTCTCCTCGGGCATGACGCTCTCCTCGGGCGTGGGTTCCGGTGGGGCACGGAGCCCTCTTCGGGCGTGCTCGGGTCGGTGCGACGGCGAGGAGCGGGCCCGCACGGGCCGTCCCCGGCCGTACCGGGCTGTCCCCGGCCTCGGCCCGGCGCCGCGCCGGGCCCCCGTTCCTCGTGACCACCACGCTATGCGCGGAAAAGACCCCGGGTAGGGTGCATTCCCGTGGCCGATTCATGGGTCAATCCGGCCGAGCGCATCGGCAGTGACCTCCACCTGGACCTGGACATGTCCGGAGGCGGCAGCCGCCGCGCCGTGCTCGGCCGCGCGCTGCGCGAGGCGATCAGAGACGGACGACTGGCGCCGGGCACCCGGCTCCCTCCCTACCGGTCGCTCGCCGCCGACCTCGGGCTGGCCCGCAACACCGTCGCCGAGACCTACGCCGAACTCGTCGCCGAGGGCTGGCTGGTCGCCCGTCAGGGGTCGGGGACCCGGGTGGCGCCAGGAGCGGGGCCGGCCGCGTCCCCGCGCGCACCCCGCCCCGTGCCGGCCCGGCCGGAGCCACCCGCCCACAACCTGCGGCAGGGCCTGCCGGACACCGCCTCCTTCCCCCGCACGGCCTGGCTGGCCGCCGCCCGGCGGGCACTGAACGCGGCGCCCCACGAGGCGTTCGGGCCCGGTGATCCCCGCGGACGGCCCGAGCTGCGACGCGCCCTGTCCGAGTACCTGTCCCGCGCGCGGGGCGTGCGCGCCGACCCCGGGACGATCGTCGTGTGCTCCGGTTTCGCGCACGCCCTGCGGCTGCTCTTCGGCGGGAAGGTGCTGCGCGGCCCCCTGGCCGTGGAGTCCTACGGACTGCCGTTCCACCGGTCGGTCCTGGAGGCCGCACGGGTACGGACCGTGCCCCTGACGCTGGACGGGCACGGCGCGCGCACCGCGGAGCTGTTCACGCTGAAGGGGGTGCGGGCGGCACTGCTCACCCCCGCCCACCAGTTCCCCACGGGAGGACCGCTCCACCCCGAGCGGCGGGCCGCCGCGGTGGACTGGGCGCGCGGGAGCGGCGGCGTGCTGCTGGAGGACGACTACGACGGGGAGTTCCGCTACGACCGCGAGCCGGTGGGCGCCGTCCAGGGACTCGATCCGCAGCACGTCGTGTACCTGGGCTCGCTCAGCAAGAGCCTCTCCCCCGCGCTGAGGCTGGGATGGATGGTCCTGCCGGACCACCTGGTGGACCCCGTGCTGCGCGTCAAGGGCGAGCGTGAGGCGTGGGCCGGTGTCACGGACCAGCTGACCCTCGCCGATTTCATCGAGTCGGGCCACTACGACCGCCACATCCGCCGGACCCGGCAGCGTTACCGGGACCGCAGGGACCGACTGGTCGCGCTCCTCGCCCGCCGGGCACCGCACATCGCGCCCACGGGCATCGCCGCCGGACTGCACGCGGTGCTGGGCCTGCCGCCCGGCAGCGAACGGTCGGTGACCGAGGCCGCGGCCCGGCAGCGCATCGCCGTGGACGGGCTCGCCGGCTTCCGGCATCCGGCCGCCACCATGCCCGCGCACGACGGCCTGGTCGTCGGCTACGCCGCACCCCCCGACCACGGCTTCGGGGCGGCGCTCGACGCCCTCTGCCGCATCCTGCCTCCCCCGTCCGACGGGAGCTGACGGCTGCGGCGGGCCCGTCCGCCGCGGGGCGTCTACGCGAAGACCACCGTCACCGGCGCGTGGTCCGACCAGCGCTCGGCGTGCGTGGCCGCCCGCTCCACGTACGCCTTGACCGCGCGGTCCGCGAGCCCCGGGGTCGCCATCTGGTAGTCGATGCGCCAGCCGGTGTCGTTGTCGAAGGCCCGTCCCCGGTACGACCACCACGAGTACGGCCCGTCCACGTCCGGGTGCAGCTTCCGCACCACGTCGACGTACCCGCCGTCGGCCGGGTCGAGGACGCGCGACAGCCACTCCCGCTCCTCCGGCAGGAAGCCCGAACTCTTGGTGTTGCCGCGCCAGTTCTTCAGGTCGGCCTTCTCGTGCGCGATGTTCCAGTCGCCGCAGACGACGACCTCCCGCCCCTCCGCGTCGGCCCGCTCGCGCAGCCCCTTGAGGTGGGCCAGGAACTCGCCCATGAAGCGCGTCTTCTCGTCCTGCCGCTCCGTGCCGACCTCGCCGGAGGGCAGGTACAGGGACGCGACGGTGACGCCGGGCAGGTCCGCCTCCACGTACCGCCCGCTGTCGTCGAACTCGGCCGAGCCGAAGCCCACCCGGACGCGGTCGGGTTCACGCCGGGTGTACAGCGACACCCCCGCGCGCCCCTTCGCGGCGGCGGGCGCGTGGACCACGTGCCACCCCTCGGGCGCCCGGACCTGTTCGGACAGCTGCTGCGGCTCCGCCCGCACCTCCTGCAGACACAGCACATCGGCGGAGGTCCGCGCCAGCCACTCCACGAAGCCCTTCTTCGCGGCGGCGCGCAGTCCATTGACATTGACGGAGGTCACAGTGAGCACCAGGGCACGATACCGGCACACTGGACAAGGTCCAATTCCGGACCGAGATCATGCTCCCGATCACCCCTGGATCTGATTTACCGTGCTCAGCATGAACATCCGCCGGGTCCCCTACGACCACCCCGACGCCGTCAAGCTGGACGCCGAAGTCCAGGCCGAATACCACGTCCGCTACGGCGACGGTGGTGACGCCACCCCCATGGATCCGGCGGACTTCACGCCCCCGAACGGCATCTACCTGATCGCCTACGACGAGAACGACGTCCCCGTGGCCTCCGGCGGCTGGCGCGCCCAGGACGCCAACGGCGAGGGCAACCGCGACGGCGACGCCGAACTGAAGCGCATGTACGTGATCGAGCAGATGCGCGGCCGCGGCCTGGCCCGCCGCGTCCTGGCCGCCCTGGAGGAGGACGCCCGCGCCGCCGGCCGCGTCCGCATGGTCCTGGAGACCGGCACGAAGCAGCCCGAGGCCATCGCCCTCTACGTCTCCAGCGGTTACGAGCCGTGCGAGAAGTTCGGCTACTACCGCTTCCACGAGGAGAGCCGCTGCTACGCCAAGGCGCTGTAGGGAACCGCAGCGGCCGGCCGCTTCCCCGGCCACTCGTCCGCCGGGCGGGGTCCACGGGGACGCGGCCGGCCGTCGCCGTCACGGTCCCCCGCCGTGCCGTACGGCTCACCGGCTCCCGGCGCGGTCAGGCGGCGGCCGCGGGACTCCGGACTCCACACCTTCGTCGCCCAACCGGCCGCTTAAGTCGACCTTAAGCGGCCATTAAGCGATCAGCCGAAGACCTTAGGGCGTCAAATAACCGCAGGTCAGGGCCAGTTGGAACACAAACCGGGCAGTTGGTTGCACCGTCAACCGTCCGTAGCATCGGGGCTCCCCCCACGACCCACCCCCCACCCAGCCCCCCACGCAACTCCTCCACAGACAAGGTGTGTTCAGCCATGGCCGCTCACCGCGCACGCCGGTGGTCGCTCGGCGGGTTCGTCCTGCTGGTCTCCACCGCGGTCGCCGCCGCCTTCACCTTCCTCACCACGGGACCGTCCGCCGACCGGGCCGACGCCGCCACCACCGCCCTGACCTGGTCCGACGAGTTCAATGGCCCGGCCGGCAGCGCCCCGGACCCCGGCAAGTGGACGCTGGAGACCGGCGGCAGCGGCAACGGCAACCACGAGCTGCAGCACTACCGCAACAGCAGGGACAACGCCGCCCTCGACGGCAACGGCAATCTCGTCATCACCGCCCGCAAGAACACCGACACCGGGCTCCAGTGCTGGTACGGCACCTGCCAGTACACCTCCGCCCGTCTCAACACCGCCAAGACCTTCACCCAGGCCTACGGCCACTTCGAGGCCCGCATCAAGGTGCCCCGCGGTCAGGGCATGTGGCCCGCGTTCTGGATGCTCGGCAACGACCTGGGCAGCGTCGGCTGGCCCAACAGCGGCGAGATCGACATCATGGAGAACGTCGGCTACGAGCCCGGCGTCGTCCACGGCACCCTCCACGGCCCCGGCTACTCCGGCGGCGGCGGCATCGGCGCCGCGTACACGCTTCCGGGCGGCGCGTCCTTCGCCGACGACTTCCACGTCTTCGCGGTCGACTGGAGCCCCGAGAAGATCACCTGGTCCGTCGACGGACGGACCTACCAGACCCGCACCCCGGCCGACCTGGGCGGCAAGAAGTGGGTCTACGACCACCCGTTCTTCCTGATCCTCAACCTCGCCGTCGGCGGCGACTGGCCCGGCAGCCCGGACGCGAACACGCAGTTCCCGCAGACGATGACCGTGGACTACGTCCGCGTCTCGGCCTCCGGCGGCTCCACCGGCGACGGGGGTGCCGCGAAGACCGGCGCCATCAAGGGCATCGGCGGCATGTGCGTCGACGTCGCCGGAGCCTCGGCCGCGGACGGGACCCCGATCCAGCTCCACGACTGCACCGGCGTCGACGCGCAGAACTGGACCCTGGGCGGCGACGGCACCGTACGCGCCCTCGGCAAGTGCCTGGACGTGCGCGGCGGCTCCACCGCGGACGGGGCGGCCGTGCAGCTCTACACCTGCAACGGCACCAAGGCCCAGCAGTGGACCTACACCTCCGCCCGCGACCTGACCAACGTCGGTGCGGACAAGTGCCTGGACGCCAAGGGCAACTCCTCGGCCGACGGCACACCCCTGCAGACCTGGACGTGCACCGGCGCCGCCAACCAGAAGTGGACGGTCGGCTGACCCCTCCGCCCGCCGAGACCACGCCTCCCGGCTCGCCCCCCGAGCCCGGGAGGCGTTCCGCGTCCGTCCGGCCGCCGGAACCGGGCGCCGGTCGCAGCGACTCCCGGCCCCGGCCGAAGCGCTCGGCGTGAGCGGCGCGTTGGCACCGCGCCGGTCCGCCGCGGCCGGCCGTCGGCGGGGTGCGTCGACGGGACGCGTCGGCACGATGCGGAGCAGGTGCCGTACAACGTGTCGGAGCCCCGGTCGGTGATCACCGACCGGGGCTCCGAGCTGCGTGGACCTGAGGGGATTTGAACCCCTGGCCCCCTCGATGCGAACGAGGTGCGCTACCGGACTGCGCCACAGGCCCTTGCAACGAGTGAAACTTTAGCATCCCGATCGGGGTGCTCGGAAATCCGTTGCCGCTCGCCCCTCGCCCGCGGCTTCGGGGGCTACTCGTTGGCGGCCCGGGGGCGGTCCCCGTCCTCGTACTGGTCGAACAGCGGGGTGCGGCCGCGCTCCCGGGACCGCCGGGCCGACGCCGCCGCGGAGCTCCCTCCGCGCGAGCGCGTCCGCGCGGGGGGAGGGGCGCCGGTGCGCCCGTCCTCGTCCGTCCGCTCCCCGGCCTCGGCCGGGTCCGGGTCCGCCTCCTCCGCGGGGGCCGGCGCCTCCTCCGGCGGGACGGCGCTCGAGCGGGCCGAGCTCCAGGTGTCCGGTGCGCCGAGGTCCACGTCGCTGGTGGCGCGCGGCGCGACCGGGGCGGTCACGTACGTGGGCAGCGGCACCGGGACCGGGTCCCAGCTGTCGCCGCCCTGGCCGGGCCGCCGCTGCCGCTCGCGCTGCTGGTCCACCCACTCCGCGTGGTCGGTCTGCTCGACGAGCGCGCGCCGGTCCGCGGCGAGCGCGGACAGGCCGAGGTCGGGGTCGGGGGCGACCCCGGCTTCCGGTCCCTCCGGTTCGTCGGAGTCGGTGTCCTCGACGGCCGGGCGGCGGCGCGGCTGGCGCTCCCGCAGGCGCTGGGCGGCGATCTCGGCCTGTCGGCGGTCCATCTGGTACGCGAAGCGGCGGCGCTCCTGGGAGCGCAGGTACGCGATGTACGCGCTGAGCAGCACCGCGGGCACGCCGGGTGCCCACAGGAAGGCGAGTCCGCCGACCGCCGCGACGATCGCGCCGAGCGTGAAGGCGAGGAAGAGAAGCGTGGTGGTGCGCCGGCGGCGGGCGAGCACCTTCGAGCGCCGGGCGCGTGCCGCGGCGGCCTGCGCCGCGCGGGCCTCCTGTGCGCTCTGGGCGCGCTGGGCCTGCCGGGGCACGGATCCGCGCCGGGCGGCCGGGACGCGCACGCGCGCCGCGCCGGGCTCGGAACCGCCCTGGTCCGCCCCGTCCGCCCGGTCCGGCCCGTCCGCCTGATCCGCGTGTTCATGCGGCGGCCGGCCGGCCTGCTGCCCGGGGATCGGCTCCGGCCGCTCCCCGGGCGGCGACGGGGCGGGCACCTGCGTCTGCGGACGGGTCTGGGACACGGCGAAGGCCCGGACGTCCACCGAGTCGGTGACCGCGTCCGGGTCGTGGACGCTCTGCTCCCCCTCGTCGGCGGAGCGCGCCCGCAGGTCCTTGGCGTACCGGCGCTCCATGCCCGCCCGTCCGGACAGCAATCGGATGGCGGTGCTGAAGCGTTCCGTTGGACGGGCCTCGTTCAGCTCGTCCTGCCTACGGAGCCACATCGGCACCAAGTAGGCGGCCCAGGCCCCGACAATGACTGCGTAGATGAGGCCGCTGCTGCTCACGCCTCACACGGTAGAGGGGTTTGCACGGGGCCATCCGCCAATTGAGCCGGTGTGTCGCACGATCTGGCTGATATTTCGAACTTTTTTTGCGATCGATGCGATCAGCCGCCCACCAGACCCGGGAATTCCGCGACGGAAGGCGATCGTCCCTGCTCAATTTCGAACATATATTCAATTTCCGGGGTCGTGCGGTATTCAAGGGCCGCGGCGCTCGTTGCCGGGCAGCTCGTGCGCGGCGCGCTCCCGCCGGGAGCGTTCCCGGTGCCAGCGGCCGAGCAAACCATCGGGGACTTCCTCCGCCGTCAGCGCGAAGACGAGATGGTCGCGCCACGCCCCGTCGATGTGGAGATAGCGGGGGCGCAGTCCCTCCTCGCGGAATCCGAGTTTCTCCACGACCCGGCGGCTGGGCCCGTTCTCCGGGCGAATGCAGACCTCGATGCGGTGCAGTCCGACGGCGCGGAAACAGTGGTCCACGGCCATCGCGACGGCCGTCGGCACCACCCCGCGGCCGGCCACCGCCTCGTCCACCCAGTAGCCGACGTGCCCCGAGCACATCGAGCCCCAGGTGATCCCGGCGACCGTCAGCTGGCCGACGAGGCGTCCCTGGTACTCGATGACGAACGGCAGCATCCGGCCCGCGTTCGCCTCGGACCTGAGGTGGCGGACCATCTGACGGTAGGTCGGCCGGTGGGTGATCGGACCGGCGGGCGTGGGCGGCGGGATGGTCGCCTCCCACGGCCGCAGCCAGTCGCGGTTGCGCCGGTTGACCTCGCGCCAGGCCTTCTGGTCGCGCAGCTTTATCGGCCGGAGGACGATGTCGCCGTCCACCAGCTCGACGGGCCAGGAGGAGCGGTTCAGCTGGCACCCCCGCCACTGGCGTCCGGCCGGGGGTGGTCGCCGCCGCGCAGCTGGTCGACGGCGTGCTTCAGCAGCGGCTCCAGGACGGCCAGGCCGTCCTTCACCCCGCCGCTGGACCCGGGCAGGTTGACGATCAGCGTCCGGCCCGCGACCCCGGCGAGACCCCGGGAGAGGGCGGCCGTCGGCACCTTCTCGCGGCCGTGGGCCCGGATGGCCTCCGCGATGCCGGGCACCTCGTGGTCGATCACCCGCCGGGTGGCCTCGGGGGTGCGGTCGGTGGGCGAGACGCCGGTGCCGCCGGTGGTCACGACGACGTCGTACCCGGCCTCGGCGCCCGCGCGCAGGGCGGCCTCCACGGGATCGCCGTCGGGGACGACCTGCGGGCCGTCCACGGCGAAGCCGAGGCGCTCGAGGCCCTCGGCGACCAGTGGGCCGCCCTTGTCCTCGTAGACACCGGCGGCGGCCCGGTTGGAGGCGGTGACCACGAGCGCGCGGTACGGCGCGGGCGGCGCGCCGCCGGCTGACGTGTCGAGTGTCATGCCCGGCTCCAGTCGCCCGACTTGCCGCCCGTCTTCTCCTCCACCCGCACGTCCGTGATGACCGCCTCCTTGTCGACCGCCTTGACCATGTCGATCACGGTGAGCGCGGCGACGGACACCGCGGTGAGCGCCTCCATCTCGACGCCCGTGCGGTCCGTCGTCCGCACGGTCGCCGCGATCTCCACGGCGTCGTCCGCGACCGACAGGTCCAGTTTCACACCGGACAGCGCCAAGGGGTGGCACAGGGGGATGAGGTCGGGGGTCCGTTTGGCGCCCATGATGCCCGCGATCCGCGCGGTGGCGAGGGCGTCGCCCTTGGGGACGCCCCCGCCGCGCAGCAGCTCGACCACGCGGGGTGAGACGAGGACCCGGCCGGTGGCACGGGCGGTGCGCGCGGTCACGTCCTTGCCGGACACGTCGACCATGCGGGCGGCGCCCGCCTCGTCGAGGTGGGTGAGGTGGTCCTGCTGGTCCCGCGTGTCCTGCGTGCGGCCCTGCTCAGGGGATCCGGGGGTCTTCCCCCGGGACGGTACGGTCATGCTCGATCGGCGCTCCCGGTCCTGGCCCGTCGCGGTGCGGCGCACGGGCCTGCTGTGCGCGACACGGTACCGCCAACCGGGGGACTCAGCCGAGCAGGACCACCTCGACCCCGGTGCCCGGCGCGACGGACTCGGTGTCCTCGGGGACGACGATCAGCGCGTTCGCCCGGGCGAGGGCCGCCACGAGGTGGGATCCGGCGCCGCCGACCGGGGTCACCGCGCCGTCCGCGTACCGGCCGCGCAGGAACTGCCGGCGGCCCTTCGGCGAGGTCAGCGCCCCGTCCGCGGTGAGCGTCGCGCGGGTCCTCGGCCGGTGGACGTCCGTCAGGCCCATCAGGGTGCGGATGGCGGGGCGGACGAACAGCTCGAAGGAGACGTAGGAGGAGACCGGGTTGCCGGGCAGGGCCAGCAGCGGGGTGTGGTCGGGGCCGATGGAGCCGAAGCCCTGGGGCTTGCCCGGCTGCATCGCCAGCCTGCGGAACTCGATGCCGGCGCCCGGCTCGTCCTCGTCGCCCACGGACGACAGCGCCTCCTTGACGACGTCGTACGCCCCGACGCTCACGCCGCCCGTGGTGACCACCAGGTCGGCGCGCACCAGCTGGTCCTCGATGGTGTCCCGCAGGGTCGCGGCGTCGTCGGCGACGGCGCCCACCCGGTAGGCGATGGCGCCGGCGTCGCGGGCGGCGGCGGTGAGGGCGAAGCTGTTGGAGTCGTAGATCCGGCCGGGGCGCAGTTCCTCGCCGGGCTGGACGAGTTCGCTGCCGGTGGAGAGCACGACCACGCGCGGGCGCGGGCGCACCCGGACCGTGCCGCGGCCGATCGCGGCCAGCAGGGAGATCTGCGGCGGTCCGAGGACGGTGCCCGCCTCCAGGGCGCGGTCGCCGGCCCTGACGTCGCTGCCCTCGGCGCGCACGTGGGCGCGTGCCGGTGCCGGGCGGTGGACGCGCACCTGTCCGCCGGCGCCCTCGGGGGCGAGGCTGCGGGCGCGCATCCCGGTGGCCGGGCCCTCGCCGAGGCCGCCGTCGGTCCACTCCACGGGAACGACGGTCTCGGCGCCCGGCGGGAGCGGGGCGCCGGTCATGATGCGGGCGGCCTGGCCGGGGCCGACGTGGAGGAGGTCGGCCTGGCCGGCGGCGACGTCACCGACGACGTCGAGGACCGCCGGGTACTGCTCGCTCGCGCCCGCGACGTCCGCGACCCGTACCGCGTACCCGTCCATGGAGCTGTTGTCGAACGGCGGCAGGGACACCGGCACCGTGACGTCCTCGACCAGGACGCAGCCCTGGGCGTCGAGGAGGTTCAGCTCGATGGGGTCGAGGGGGCGGACGGTGGCGAGGATGTCGTCCAGGTGCTCGTCCACCGACCAGAGGTGGTCCGGGCCTGCGGTGCGGGGCGCGGCGGTGCTCAACGTTCCTGCATCTCCTCGGTGACGTAACGGCGGAGCCAGGCCCGGAAGTCCGGGCCCAGGTCCTCACGTTCGCACGCGAGCCGCACGATGGCACGCAGGTAGTCGCCGCGGTCGCCGGTGTCATAGCGGCGGCCCTTGAAGACGACGCCGTGCACCGGGCCGCCGATCTTCTCGTCGGCCGCGAGCTGCTGGAGGGCGTCGGTGAGCTGGATCTCGCCGCCGCGGCCCGGCTCGGTCCGCCGCAGCACGTCGAAGACGGCCGGGTCGAGGACGTAGCGGCCGATGATGGCGCAGTTGGAGGGGGCGTCGGCGGGGTCGGGCTTCTCGACCAGGCCGGAGACCCGCACGACGTCGGAGTCCTCGGTGGTCTCGACGGCGGCGGACCCGTAGAGGTGGATCTGCTCGGGGGCCACCTCCATGAGCGCGACGACGCTGCCGCCGTGCTGCTCCTGGACCTCGATCATGCGCCGGAGCAGGGGGTCGCGCGGGTCGATCAGGTCGTCGCCGAGGAGGACGGCGAAGGGCTCGTCGCCGACGTGCGGCGCGGCGCACAGGACGGCGTGGCCGAGGCCCCTGGGGTCGCCCTGGCGGACGTAGTGCATGGTGGCCAGGTCGCTGGATTCCTGCACCTTGGCGAGCCGGTCGGCGTCGCCCTTCTTCTCGAGGGCGGACTCCAGCTCGTAGTTGCGGTCGAAGTGGTCCTCCAGCGGGCGCTTGTTGCGGCCCGTCACCATGAGGACGTCGTCGAGACCGGAGGCGACCGCCTCTTCGACCACGTACTGGATCGCGGGCTTGTCGACGACCGGAAGCATCTCCTTGGGAGTGGCCTTGGTGGCCGGCAGGAACCGGGTGCCGAGGCCTGCTGCGGGGATGACAGCCTTGCTGATCCGAGGGTGCGACTGAATCATGCCCGCCACCCTATCCGGTGCCATTGTGTGGAATCTGTGGCTCCGATTATTTAAAGCTCATATGAGCATATTGGAACGGTGCGGGGACAATCTTGAAACACAACGAACGCGCGGACGAGCCTGACAAGCGTGTGTTGCGGCGGGAAATCCTCACGGTGAGGAACAAGTTGACGGCGGATGACGTGCGGGAGTCCACCGCCGCGCTGGCCCGGCGGGCGCTCGGGCTGCCCGAACTGACGCACGCGCGCACGGTGGCGGCCTACGTCTCCGTGGGGAGCGAGCCCGGCACGCTCGCGCTGCTGGACGCACTGCGCGCCCGGGGCGTGCGCGTGCTGCTGCCCGCCCTGCTGCCCGACAACGACCTGGACTGGGGCGCGTACGCCGGGCAGGGGTCCCTCGCGCGCGTCCGGCACGGCGGGCGGATGGCCCTCCTCGAGCCGGCCGGGGAGCGCCTCGGGCCGGACGCTGTGACCGGGGCGGACGCCGTCCTGCTGCCGGGCCTGGCCGTCGACGCGCGCGGGATGCGGCTGGGGCGCGGCGGAGGCTCCTACGACCGGGTCCTCGCCCGGCTGGAGCGCGCGGGCGCGCACCCGGCGCTGGTGGTGCTGCTGTACGACTCCGAGGTCGTCGAGCGCGTCCCCGCCGAGCCGCACGACCGGCCGGTGCACGCGGTGGTGACGCCGTCGGGGGTGCGGCGGTTCCGGTGAGGTCCTGACACGCGGAGGCGGCCACCACGCGCACGTGGTGACCGCCTCCGCCCGCCGGGTCGCCCGGGTCAGGGCTTGAGCACCAGGGTGTCCTCGGTGTTCTCCCCGACCGCCTTGTCCGAGAACGGCCACTCCAGCAGCTCGCCCTCGGCCCACTTCTCCGTCTGGTCGACGTAGTGGGCGTTGTAGGCGTGCCCGGAGGCGCCGGTGAGGTTGATCCACCGGGACTTGTCGAGGTCGCCGAGGTTGACCACCATCCGCATGGACGGCACCCACACGACCCCGTAGCCGCCGGCGGCGTTCCAGCCGGTCGCGTTGACCGTCGCCTCGCCGCCGCCGAGCTTCCACGGGCCGCGGTTGAGGGCGTACTGCAGGAAGCCGGGGCCCTCGGTGCCGAGCGTCTGGTTCTTCAGGAACAGGCGGTGCAGCCGGCCCCAGCTCCAGGAGTCGATGTCCTTGCCGAGCTGGGCGGTCAGCTCCCAGCGGGCGTCGATCATGGCGCGCTTGAACAGCTCGTCACGGTTGTCCGCGTCGGGGCGGGTGCCCGCCTTGGGGGCCTTCCACCAGTCGCTGTCCTCCTCGTCCATCAGGTTGCGGACCACCTCGAACCAGCGGTCGCCGCCGTCGGGCTGCGCCTGGTCGGCGTCGCGCTGGCCGCACTCGCGCACCTTGTCGGCCTCGTCCGCGGGCCCGGTGGTGTCGGCCGGCTCGACCCACAGGCACTGGCCCTTGGCCCGCAGCTCCTTGGGCAGCTTGTTGCCGAAGGCGAGCTTGAGGACGTTGCGCCAGACGGAGTTGAAGTAGGCGGCGGCCGCCGAGTCGGCGTCCTGGGTGTAGTCCCAGCCCTCCAGCAGCTTCTGCGCCTCGCGCACCTCCTTCTCACCGACGTCGATCTTGAGCAGCTCGGGCACCAGCAGCTTGGCGATGGAGCTGGAGTTGTCGAGCTGCATCTGGCGCATGTCGTCGGTGGAGATCTTGCCGCCGTCCTTGATCTTCGACTGGATCAGGTCGGTGATCCGCTGGCTGCGGGCGCCGTAACCCCAGTCGGTGGTCAGCGTGTAGGGGTAGTCCTCGCCGACGACGGCCTGGTTGGCGGTGACGATGTAGCCGCGCTCCGGGTCGTACTCGTAGGGCAGCGCGTCCTGGTCGACCCAGCCGGTCCACTCGTAGTCGGGGTCCCAGCCGGGGGCGGGGACGGAACCGTCGTGGTTCTCCGCGCGGGTGGGGATCTTCCCGGGCAGCGTGTAGCCGATGTGGCCCTCGGTGTCCGCGTAGACCAGGTTCTGCGAGGGCACCTCGAACAGGGCGGCCGCCTCGCGGAAGTCGTTCCAGTTCTTCGCGCGGTTCATGGCGAAGACGGAGTCCATGGTGCGGCCCGGGTCCAGCGCGGTCCAGCGCAGCGCGACTCCGTAGCCGTCGCCCCGGTCGGGGGCGGCGCTGTCGACGGTGGCCTTCTTGCCGGTCCTGACGAGTTCGTCGGAACGGTCGGAGAGCAGGGGGCCGTTGTTGGTCTCCCGCACGACGATCTTCTGCGCCTCGCCGCCGGCGACCTCGATGGTCTCCTCGCGCGTCTCGAACGGCACCACCTTGCCGCCGTACTGGTAGCCGTCGCCGGTGATCTTCTCCAGGTAGAGGTCGGTGACGTCGACGCCGGAGTTGGTCAGGCCCCAGGCGATGTCCTGGTTGTGGCCGATTATCACGCCGGGCAGGCCGGCGAAGGTGTAGCCGGCGACGTCGTACCGGCACTCGGCGGAGACGCTGCGGCAGTGCAGGCCCATCTGGTACCAGACGGACGGCAGCGAGGCCGACAGGTGCGGGTCGTTGGCGAGCAGCGGCTCGCCGGTGATGGTGTGCTCGCCGGCGACCACCCAGGAGTTGGAGCCGATGCCGTCGCCGTTGACGCCGACGGCGGTGGGGAGGTCCTGCAGGACCTCCTGGAGACCGGTCAGCTGGCTCTCCAGGGCGGAACCGCCGGTGCCGGTGTCCGTGCCGGTGCCCGTGCCGGTACCGGTGCCGGTCCCCGTGCCGGCCCCTGTGCCCGTGCCCGTCCCCGTGCCGGTACCGGTTCCCGCGCCCGTGCCGGTACCGGTTCCCGTGCCCGTGCCCGTGCCGCTCGTGTTCTCACCCTGCTCGTAGGCCCCGGTGAGCTCGTTGAACCGGCCCTCCTGGATCACCGGCTTGTTCCGGCCGTACGGGTACTCCGGGTACAGGTCGGCGATCTGCTGCGGGCCGAGGCGGCTGGTCATCAGGGCCCGGTCGATCTCGTCCTGCATGTTGCCGCGCAGGTCCCAGGCCATCGCCTTCAGCCAGGCCACCGAGTCGACCGGGGTCCACGGCTCGGGCGCGTAGTCGTTGGTGAGGCCCAGCGCCGCGTACTCCAGGGAGATCTCCTTGCCCTCCTTGCCCTCCAGATAGGCGTTGACCCCCTTGGCGTACGCCTGGAGGTGCTTCTTCGTGGAGGGGGAGAGCTTCTTCTCGTACTCCTCCTTCGCGACCCGGTCCCAGCCCAGGGTGCGCAGGAACTCGTCGTTGTCGACCTGGCTCTTGCCGAACATCTCCGACAGGCGCCCGGCGGTCATGTGCCGGCGCACGTCCATCTCGTAGAACCGGTCCTGCGCCTGGACGTACCCCTGCGCCATGAACAGGTCCTCCTCGGAGGAGGCGTAGATCTGCGGGATGCCGTGACCGTCGCGTTTGACGTCGACGGTTCCCGACAGTCCCTGGAGCTTGATCGAACCCGTGGTCTGCGGGAAGGAGGCGCGCACGGTGCTGACGGACCAGTACGCCCCGTAGGCGACACCGCCGATCAGTGCCAGCACCAGGACGAGCACGATCAGACGGGCTTTGCGCCCCTTCTTCCTGCCGGACTTGCCGGCCTGCTGACCCGTGGAGGCGGTGGTGTCGGTGGGCATCGCTGTCCTTGCTGTCCTAACGCGAGCGGCAGGTCGGGCTGTGCTTTTAACTGAGCGCTGGAGCAACGATAGGCGCAGGGCCCCGCGGCCCTTGACGCGGAGTCGGGAACCAGCCCGGACGGACGTTCGATCTTGCCCCGGCAAGCGTCAAGAACGCGTCAAGAGTTAGGTAAGGTAACGAAGTAGTTTGCCGCGGAAGCGGTGGATCTCGGGCGATGTACGTGAGCTCACGCGCGGACGCGCATGGGTCAGGGAAGGGAACGGCCGCTGACTGTCCACCACCTCAACCAGCTCCTGCTCGTCTGCTCGATCGTCCTGCTCGTCGCCGTCGCAGCGGTCCGGATCTCCTCGCGCAGCGGGCTCCCCAGCCTGCTCGTCTACCTGGGCATCGGCATCGCCATGGGCCAGGACGGCATCGGTGGCATCCACTTCGACAACGCCGAGCTGACCCAGGTCATCGGCTACGCGGCCCTGGTCGTGATCCTGGCCGAGGGTGGTCTGGGCACCAAGTGGAGCGAGATCAGACCGGCCCTGCCCGCCGCCTCCGCGCTCGCGCTGGCCGGCGTCGCGGTGAGCGTCGGGGTCACGGCGTCGGCCGCGCACTTCCTGGTGGGGCTGGAATGGCGGCAGGCGCTCATCATCGGCGCGGTGGTGTCCTCGACCGACGCGGCGGCCGTGTTCTCGGTGCTGCGGAGGATCCCCCTCCCCTCGCGCGTGACGGGCACGCTGGAGGCCGAGTCCGGCTTCAACGACGCCCCGGTCGTCATCCTGGTCGTCGCCTTCTCCACGGCCGGTCCGGTCGAGCACTGGTACGTGCTGATCGGCGAGATAGTGCTGGAGCTGGCCATCGGTGCCGCCATCGGGCTCGCGGTGGGCTGGCTGGGCGCCTGGGCGCTGCGGCACGTGGCGCTGCCCGCCTCCGGCCTCTACCCGATCGCCGTCATGGCCATCGCGGTCGCCGCCTACGCGGCGGGCGCCATCGCCCACGGCAGCGGCTTCCTCGCCGTCTACCTCGCCTCGATGGTGCTGGGCAACGCCAAGCTGCCGCACTGGCCCGCCACGCGCGGCTTCGCCGAGGGGCTCGGCTGGCTCGCCCAGATCGGCATGTTCGTCCTGCTCGGCCTGCTGGTCACCCCGCACGAGCTGGGCGACGACATCGTGCCGGCACTGGTCATCGGGCTGGCGCTCACCATGGTGGCCCGCCCGCTGAGCGTCGTGCTGTGCCTGCTGCCGTTCCGGGTGCCCTGGCAGGAGCAGACGCTGATGTCGTGGGCGGGGCTGCGCGGCGCCGTGCCCATCATCCTGGCGACGATCCCGATGGTGGAGGGCGTCGAGTCGAGCGAGAAGATCTTCAACATCGTCTTCGTCCTGGTCGTCGTCTACACCCTCATCCAGGGCCCGACGCTGCCCTGGCTGGCCCGCACGCTGCACCTGGGCAGGGGCTCCGAGGCCGCCGACCTCGGCATCGAGTCGGCGCCCCTGGAGCGGCTGCGCGGGCACCTGCTGTCGGTCGTCATCCCGGACGGCTCGAGGATGCACGGCGTGGAGATCGCCGAGCTGCGGCTGCCCGCCGGGGCCGCCGTCACCCTCGTGGTGCGCGGGGGCGAGTCGTTCGTCCCGCTGCCCACGACGGTGCTGCGGCGCGGGGACGAACTGCTCGTCGTCGCCACCGACCCGGTGCGGGACGCCGCCGAACGGCGCCTGCGCGCGGTGGGCCGCGGCGGCAAGCTGGCCGGCTGGCTGGGCACCGACGCGTCACAGGACGGGGACTGACATGGTGCTCTTCTTCACAGGCACCCGCGCCGCTGATCCCTGTACGATGCAGGCGACCCCCAGATGACCTGATCGAACCAACTCTGCCTGACGCAGAGCTGGCGCGACCGTATGGCGGCCGGAACGCCCTGAGCTGTGGCACCGGTATCTACCGCAGTCAGCGCAAGAGGACAGCTCTCGGCGCGCCCGCCCGACCCGCGCGGGCCGCGCTACCAGGCGGCGGAAAGGCACGGGCCGTGGCATCCACGGTCACCACGTCGAAGGACTCGGCGGCCACCTCCCGCCCGGGATACGGACAGCTGCTGCGCACGCGCGGCGCCTGGACCTTCCTTCTCCCCGGCTTCGCGGCGCGCCAGCCGTTCGCGATGCTCACCCTCTCCATCGTGCTGCTGGTGCAGCACACCACCGGCTCCTACGGCGCGGCCGGCGCCGTCGCGGCCGTCACCGGCGTCTCCATGGCGCTGTTCGCCCCCTACAGCGGCCGCCTGGCCGACCGCCACGGGCAGCGCGCGGTCCTCGTGCCCGGTGTCCTGGTGCACACCCTGTCCGCGCTGGCCCTGACCGCGCTGGCCCTGGGCGACGCCCCCCTGTGGGCGCTGTTCGCCGCCGCCGTGCCCACGGGCGCCTCGGTGCCGCAGATCGGGCCCATGGTGCGCGCCCGCTGGGGCGCGAAGCTCAAGGACTCCCCGCTGATGACCACGGCGGCGGCCTTCGAGTCCGTCACCGACGAGTTCACCTTCGTCGTCGGGCCGCTGCTGGCCACGGCCCTGTGCACGGCCGTCGACCCGGCCGCGGGCCTCGTCACCGAGGCCGCGCTGACCCTCGTGGGCGGCCTGCTGTTCGCCGCCCGGCGGAGCACGCAGCCGACGGTCGCGGCCGACGGCGGGCACGCGCGCGTGCGGCACGCCTCCGCGTTGCGCGTCCCCGGAGTGCGCGTGCTGATCGTGGCCTTCCTGGGCATCGGTTCCGTCTTCGGCGGCATGCAGGTCTCGCTGGCCGCGTTCACCGAGTCGATCGGCGAGCCCGGCCTGAACGGCGTCCTGTACGGCGTCTTCGCCGCGGGCAACATGCTCTCCGGCATCGCCTGCGGGGCCATCGCCTGGAAGACCGCCCCGCAGCGGCGCCTGGTCGTCGGGTACGCGGCGCTCGCGCTGACCGCCTCGGCCCTGTGGACCGCCCAGTCGGCGCCGCTGCTGGCCGGGCTCGGCCTCCTGGTCGGCATGTGCATCGCGCCGGCCCTGATCACCGGCTACACGCTGGTGGAGGACCTGGTCCCGGCCGGTGCCCGCACCGAGGCCTTCACCTGGCTGACCGGCGCGGTCGCGCTCGGCCAGGCCGCCGCCGTCACGATCGCCGGACAGCTGGAGGACCGCCTGTGGGGCGGCGCCGGTTTCCTGGTGCCGATGGGCGGCACGGTGCTCGCCCTCGCGACCCTGCTGGCGCTCCGGTCACGGCTGGCGCCGGCCCCGCGCGGACGCACCGTCGCGCGTGGCGTGGGTCACCGCTCCCCCGTCGCAGTGGACTGAACGCGGGGAATAGGCCACTATGGATCGTCGTTAGCACTCATCGAGTGAGAGTGCCAGGAGGAAGACAGTGCCCACCTACCAGTACCAGTGCACCGAGTGCGGCGAGGGCCTCGAGGCGGTGCAGAAGTTCACCGACGACGCTCTGACCGAGTGCCCCAGCTGCCAGGGCCGCCTGAAGAAGGTGTTCTCCGCGGTCGGCATCGTCTTCAAGGGCTCCGGCTTCTACCGCAACGACAGCCGCGGCTCCTCGTCGAGCAGCTCCCCGGCGTCGTCGAAGTCGTCGAGCTCCTCGTCGTCGACGTCGTCGTCCTCCTCCTCGGACTCCGGCTCGAGCACCGGCTCGTCGGCCGGCGCCACCACCGCCGCGTAGCACCGCGTTCCCGCGGGACCCCGTCGTCGTGCGACGACGGGGTCCTCGGCGTTCCCGGGTGCGGTTAGGGTGCGGAGCATGGCGAACATGGCGACGGCCGAGATCGGCGTGATCGGCGGCTCCGGCTTCTACTCCTTCCTCGACGACGTGACCGAGGTCCAGGTGGACACCCCGTACGGGGCGCCCAGCGACTCCCTCTTCCTCGGCGAGGTGGCCGGCCGGCGGGTCGCCTTCCTCCCCCGGCACGGACGCGGCCACCATCTGCCGCCGCACCGGATCAACTACCGGGCCAACCTGTGGGCGCTCAGGTCGGTCGGTGCGCGCCAGGTGCTCGGGCCGTGCGCGGTGGGCGGTCTGCGCCCCGAGTACGGGCCGGGCACGCTGCTGGTGCCGGACCAGCTCGTGGACCGCACGAAGTCCCGGGTGAACACCTACTTCGACGGACTGCCGCTGCCCGACGGCACGGTGCCCAACGTGGTCCACGTGTCCCTGGCCGACCCCTACTGCCCCGCCGGGCGGGCGGCCGCGCTGAAGGCGGCGCGCGGCCGGGACTGGGAGCCGGTGGACGGCGGCACGCTGGTCGTGGTGGAGGGGCCGCGCTTCTCCACCCGTGCCGAATCGTTGTGGCACCGGGCGCAGGGCTGGTCGGTGGTGGGCATGACCGGCCATCCCGAGGCGGCGCTCGCCCGTGAGCTGGAGCTCTGCTACACCTCCCTGACCCTGGTCACCGACCTCGACGCCGGCGCCGAGACCGGTGAGGGCGTCTCCCACGACGAGGTGCTGCGGGTGTTCGCCGCCAACGTGGACCGGCTGCGGGGCGTGCTCTTCGACGCGGTGGCCGCGCTGCCGGCGACGGGCGAGCGGGACTGCCTGTGCGCGTCGGCGCTGGGCGGGATGAATCCGGGCTTCGCGCTGCCGTAGGGGGCGGGGGCTCGGGACGGCGGAGGCCCGGGACGGCCAGGGGGCTCGGGACGGCGGGGGCGCGGGGCGGAGCCTCTCCTTCGGGTGAGGGGGATGTCCACAGACCGGTCGTGCGTCCACAGGGCCCGGCGGGGTGCGGCGCGAAGTCCCATCGTGGGGACCGCAAGCCGGTCCCTCGTCCCAGGTGGTGGTCCCGTGTCCCCCCGTCCGTCCCCGTTCCCCTCCTCCCGGTTCCCCTCCCCCTCCCCCTCCTCTTTCTCTCGCTCCTCCGCGGTGCCGCGCCCCTCCGGCGCCGGCGCCCCTCCCGGCACCGGCGTCCCTCCCCGCTGCGAGGTGCCGCACTTCGCCCCCGTGCGGGTGCGCGGCGGCCTGCTGCACCCGGGCCGGCTCGCCCGGCACCGGAGGCGGGCCGTGGCGGCCGGCCTCGCGGTCACGGCGGCGGCGCTCGTGGCGGCGGGCCCGCGGGACGCCGACCGGTCCCGTGGGCATCCCGGCGGGTCCGCGTCCGCCCGCGCCGCCTCGGCCGCCCTCGGAGACCGTCCGGTACGGCCGCGGCGGGCGGGGGAGACGGTCACGGCACCGGTGCGGATCGCCGACGCGGCCGCGGTACGGCTGCTGCGGCCGGGCGACCGGGTGGACGTGATCGCCGCCGAGGAGACCGTGTCCGGCGGCGAGGCCCGCGTGGTCGCGCGCGGGGCGCGGGTGACCGAGGTGCCGGAACCGCTGGAGGGCGCGGGCGACGGCGGGGCCCTGGTGGTGCTGTCGGTGCCGCGCTCCACCGCGGCCGGGCTGGCCGGCGCGAGCGCCACGGCGCGGCTGGCGGTGACCCTGTGGTGAGCCGTGCCCCCTCGAACCCCGTCCGCGCGTCCGGCCCTTCCCCCGGGCGACCGCGCCGGACGGGCCGACCCGGCTGGACAGGCCGCCCCGGCGTCGGCGTAGGTTGCGGAGCGTTTTGTTCCGCGCGCTGCGCACGTGAGACACGTGAGATGGGGACCCGAGGTGAGCGAGAAGAAGGAATCCGGCGTCTGGCAGGGCTTCAAGGCCTTCCTGATGCGCGGGAACGTCGTCGACCTGGCCGTGGCGGTGGTGATCGGCGCGGCCTTCACCAACATCGTCAACTCGGTCGTGAAGGGTGTGATCAATCCGCTGGTCGGCGCGTTCGGCACCAAGAACCTGGACAGCTACAGCTCGTGCCTGAAGGGCCCCTGCGAGGGCACCGGCGACGCCGCGACGGGCGTGCGGATCCTGTGGGGTTCCGTCCTCGGCGCGACGCTGCAGTTCGTGATCACCGCGGCGGTCGTCTACTTCCTGATGGTCCTTCCCATGGCCAGGTACCTGGCCCGGCTGGAGGCCCGCAGGAAGGCGAAGGAGGGCACGCAGGAGATCATCGAGGTGACCGAGCTGGAGGTGCTCAAGGAGATCCGCGACGCCCTCGTCGCGCAGCGCGGCCCCGGCCACGGCGAGCGGTAGGGCCGGTCCTGGGGACCCGGGCGGCGACCCGCCGGCGGGCGGACCGGACGGCGGATCAGATGTGGTGGGGCGGCTTCTCGTCGAGGAAGCGCTTCAGATCGGCCGCGCCGTCACCGGAGGGGCGCTCGCCCCATCCGCGGTCGGTGTCGTCCGGGGACTGCTGGTCCAGCGGGTCGTCGAAGACCAGCGCGGGCTTCGGCTCGCGCGGCCGGGGATCGGGGGCGGTGCTCATACGTCCAGGGTACGGCCCCGGTGAACTCGCCCCCGGCCGGTGACCGGAGGGGCCTCGGCACGGCGATCCGCACGATCGCGTCCCCGTGAGCGGGCGAGACTGGTCCCATGACAGCTGACGCTCTGACGGATGTGGCCGGCCTGCGCGTGGGGCACGCGACGCGCACCGGCGGCGGCTGGCTCACCGGCACCACGGTCGTGCTCGCGCCGGAGGGCGGGGCGGTGGCCGCGGTGGACGTGCGCGGCGGCGGCCCCGGCACGAAGGAGACCGACGCGCTCGATCCGCGCAACCTCGTGCGGAAGGTCGAGGCGATCGTGCTGACCGGGGGCAGCGCCTACGGGCTCGACGCGGCGTCCGGGGTGATGGCCTGGCTGGAGGAGCGGGGACGCGGGGTGCGCGTCGGGCCGGATCCCGCGCACGTGGTGCCGGTCGTACCGGCCGCCTGCGTCTTCGACCTGGGCCGGGGCGGCGACTTCCGGGCCCGGCCGGACGCGGCCACCGGCCGGGCCGCGGTCGAGGCCGCGGCGGCGGGCGAACCGGGGGCGCGGGTGCCGCAGGGGTGCGTGGGCGCCGGTGCGGGGGCCACGGTCGGTCCGGTGAAGGGCGGGGTCGGCACCGCGAGCACGGTGCTGGGATCCGGGATCACCGTGGCCGCGCTGGTGGTGGCCAACGCGGCCGGTTCGGCGGTGGATCCGGAAACGGGGGTGCTGTACGGGGAGTTGTTCCAGGGCCGGGTGCGCCCTCCGCGGGCGCGGGTGCACGAGGCCGCGCTGCGGCGGCTCGCGGAGCTGTCCGAGCGGAACGCACCGCCCCCGCTCAACACCACGCTCGCGGTGGTCGCGACCGACGCGGACCTGTCCAAGGCGCAGGCGCAGAAGCTGGCCGGCACCGCGCACGACGGCATCGCGCGAGCCGTACGCCCGGTGCACCTGCTCAACGACGGCGACACGGTGTTCGCCCTCGCCACCGGGGAGCACCCGCTCGACGCGGCGGACCCCCTCGCCCTGAACGGCGTCCTCGCGGCGGGCGCGGACCTGGTGACCCGCGCGATCGTACGGGCGGTGCGCGCCGCCGAGTCGGTGGACGGGCCGGGCGGAGTGTGGCCGTCGTACGGGGAGTTGTACGGCGACGGGTGACGGCCGGGGCGCGGGAGCGGGCCCTCCGGCCCGCGACGAACGGGCGATTGTCCCGGTTCTGTCACCGTGAAGCCGTTCACGGGAGCCGGTGGAACCCGGGCGGGTGCCGGTCCCCTCTTCCTTCACGCAAGAGGAACGGACCACCCACATCACTCGAACCTGGAGCAGCCCGTGACAACGCCGGACATTGCAGCGCGGCGCGCACTGGTGGCCTGTGCCGCCCTGATGGTCGGCACCTTCACCCTCACCGCGTGCAGCGGCAGCGCGAACGCCGACGGGAAGGACGACGGCAGGGGCGGCAAGGACTCCGCGAAGACGTCCGTCGCGGAGATAGCCATCTCGGCGAAGGACGGCTCGACCGGCGCGTCCATCAACACCACCGGAGTGAAGGTCAGCGACGGCCGGCTGACGGAGGTGAAGATGACGGTGGCGGGGACGGGAGAGGCGGTCCCCGGTGCGGTCTCCGCCGACGGACGCGCCTGGAAGCCGAAGGAGCAGCTGGAGCGCGGGACGAAGTACCGGATATCGGCGACCGCGAAGGACGGCAACGGCCTCACCGCGGCGTCCCATTCCACCTTCACCACCGTCACCCCGGCGAACAGCTTCATCGGCACCTACACACCGGACGACGGCACCACGGTCGGGGTGGGGATGCCGGTGTCGTTCACCTTCGACAAGGCCATCACCGACAAGAAGGCCGTGCAGTCGCACATCTCCGTCACCTCCAGCAGCGGGCAGGAGGTGGTCGGGCACTGGTTCGGCGCGCAGCGGCTGGACTTCCGCCCCCAGGAGTACTGGAAGGCCGGCTCCAAGGTCACGATGAAGATCGACCTGGACGGCGTCGAGGGCGCGAACGGCGTCCACGGGGTGCAGAAGAAGACGGTCACCTTCACCGTCGGGCGTTCGCAGGTGTCCACGGTCGACGTCGGCACCCAGACCATGACGGTCGTGCGGGACGGGAAGACGGTCAAGTCCGTCCCGATCTCGGCGGGCGACGCGCGGCACACCACGTACAACGGGCAGATGGTGATCTCCGAGAAGTTCACCCAGACCCGGATGAACAGCCAATCGGTCGGGCTGGGCTCCGAGTACGACATCCCGGACGTGCCCAACGCGATGCGGCTGACCAGGTCCGGCACCTTCATCCACGGCAACTACTGGTACAACAAGGCCAATCCGCCGTTCGGCCGGCAGGGCACCAGCCACGGCTGCGTCGGCCTGCAGGACGTGCGGGGCGCCCAGGGGGACACGCCCGGCAAGTGGTTCTTCGACAACTCCATGCTCGGGGACGTCGTGGTCGTGAAGAACTCCCCCGACACCACGGTGGCGCCGGACAACGGCCTCAACGGCTGGAACATGGAGTGGAGCCGGTGGGTGGCGGGCAGCGCCGTCTGAGCGTTCGGCGCCGGTGCACCGGCCGCACGGGATGTTCGAGGGCCTGCCTCGGGCCGCGTGGGAATTTCTCACGCGGCCCGCTCGTTTTGCCTCCGTACGTTTTCTCGGTTCCCGGACATGATGTCCGACCGAGGGGCTACGGTATGCACCCACAAGGTGACATGCAGCAACGCCGGGAGAAACCTTGAGCGTTCCGTACGAGACGGCAGCGCACGAACCACCCGACTCGCCCGAGTCTCCTGAGGAGCACCTCGCGCGACTCCTCGGCCGTGCCCTGAACTCCTTCGAGCTGCCGGACGAGACGATGCGGCGACTGGACTGCGCGCTCGCGCACGACGGTTCGCTGCACTCCGCGCACCACAGCGCGGGCCTGCACCGGGAGACGTACCGGCACACCTGGCTGCTCGCCGACGGCTCCGCGCTCACACTCTGGGAGCTCGTCCACAACACCGCGCCGGGCAGCGAGCCGCAGCACGAGCTGTACGTCGACGAGGAGGAGCTGCACACCGCCACCTCCCGGCTGCCGCTGCCGCCGGACACCCCGGACTTCGAGCTGCCGGTGACGGTGCAGCTCCCCCCGGTGCCCGCGCCCCGGCACGCGTACGTCCCCGACGACTCGGCGGACCACGCGCGCCGCTTACTGCGGCGCGCGGAGAACACCGACCGGCCGGGCCCGGAGACCGCCGAACTGCTGTCCACGGCGATCGCGTACCAGATCACGCAGGCCTTCGGCCGCCCCTCCCGGGCGGGACGCTCGGGGCTGTGCTTCTCGCTCTACGAGCACGCGTTCCTGCTGCGTGACGGCAGGGAGATCTCCCTGTGGGAGGTCGAGCACACGGCCACGCCCGACGGACGGCACATGTGCGAGGTGTACGTCGACGAGGACGCGGCCCGGGAGGCGATGGAGCGGCGGGCGGCGCAGGTCCCCTGACGTCACGGGCCCACGGGCCCACGGCCCCGTGGGCTCACGGACTCACGGCCCCGTGGGCTCACGGTCTCACGAACGAACACACGAGCTCACGAACGCAGGGGCTCACGAGCCCACGGATTCACGAGCCCACGGGTTCACGGGCGGTGGCACTCAGCCGCCCTCACCGAAGCGCCGCACCAGCACCGCGAACGCGTCGCGCTCCGCCGGAGTGAGCTGTACCGCCTCCGCGCGCGGACCCGTCTGCCGCTGCCTCGGCACCGCCGCGGTCACCGGACCCTTCGTGCTCGTCGCGCTCCCGTGCCGCCGGACGGCCTCGGCGCGCCCGCACTCCCGCATCCGCCGCCCGCCCCCGAGCCCGCGCCGCAGCGCCTCCGCCAGGCCCGCCACGCAGACCACGGCCACCAGGGTGAGGGCGGCGGCGCCCGTCATCCTCAGGATCGTGTCGTGCTCAGACATGCGCCCCAGTACACACCACGGTCCGGGGGCGCACCCCCGGACCGTGACAAGAGTGATCTATATCGCAGTCAGCGCGAACCGCCCACACTTCTCCAAAGGGACAGGCCCGACGCCCTCGCCGGCCGGTGCTACGCGGCCACCGGCTGCTTGGCCTGCGCCGGCGAGGCCGGCGCGCTCTCGCCGGGACCGGTCGTGCCCGCTCCCGCGGCCGGCTTGCGCAGGCTCTTCAGGACGACCACCAGGGCCGTCGTGACACAGACGCCCGCGGCGATGGCGATCAGGTAGAGGAACGGGTTGCCGATCAGCGGGACCACGAAGACGCCGCCGTGCGGGGCGCGCAGCGTGGCGCCGAAGGCCATGGACAGGGCGCCGGTGACCGCGCCGCCCGCCATCGAGGCGGGGATCACGCGCAGCGGGTCGGCGGCGGCGAACGGGATCGCGCCCTCGGAGATGAAGGAGGCGCCCAGCACCCAGGCGGCCTTGCCGTTCTCCCGCTCGGTCCGGTCGAAGAGCTTGCCGCGGACCGTGGTGGCCAGCGCCATCGCCAGCGGCGGGACCATGCCGGCGGCCATCACCGCGGCCATGATCTTCATCGCGGAGTCGCCGGGGCTCGCGACGGCGATGCCGGCCGTGGCGAAGGTGTAGGCGACCTTGTTGACGGGACCGCCGAGGTCGAAGCACATCATCAGGCCGAGCAGGGCGCCGAGGAGGACGGCGTTGGTGCCGGTGAGGCCGTTCAGCCAGTCGGTCATGCCCTTCTGCGCCTCGGCGATGGGCTTGCCGATGACCACGAACATCAGGAAGCCGACGACCGCCGAGGAGATCAGCGGGATCACCACCACCGGCATGATGCCGCGCAGCGCCGCGGGGATGCGCACCCTCTGGATCGCGAGCACCACACCACCGGCGATCAGGCCGGCCGCGAGGCCGCCGAGGAAGCCGGCGCTGATGGTGAGCGAGATCGCGCCGCCGACGAAGCCGGGTACGAGACCGGGCCGGTCGGCCATGCCGTAGGCGATGTAGCCGGCCAGGACCGGGACGAGGAAGTTGAAGGCGACGCCGCCGATCTGGAAGAGCAGGGCGCCCCAGCTGTCGGCCTGGGTCCACACGAAGTGGTCCATGACCGACGGCGCCTTGTTGATCTCGTAACCGCCGATCGCGAAGCCGAGGGCGATGAGGAGACCGCCCGCCGCGACGAACGGGACCATGTAGCTGACGCCGGACATGAGCCACGTGCGCAGCCTGGTGCCGTAGCCCTCGCCGGATCCGCCGGTGCGCTCCACGGGCGTGCCGCCGGACGAGGCGGAGCCGTCGGGCGCGGCGGACGCGGTGGTCTCGCCGCGCCCGGCCCTGCCGCGGACCTCGGTGATCAGTTCCGCGGGGCGGTTGATGGCCGCCTTGACGCCGGTGTCGACGGTCGGCTTGCCCGCGAAACGGTCCTTCTCCCGTACGGGCACGTCGTGGGCGAGGATCACGCCGTCCGCCGCCGCGATCACGGCCGGGTCGAGCCGGGTGAACCCGGCCGATCCCTGCGTCTCGACGACGACCTCGACGCCCGCCTCCCGTCCGGCGTTCTCCAGGGATTCGGCCGCCATGTAGGTGTGGGCGATACCGGTGGGGCAGGAGGTGACGGCGACGATCCGGAACGGGCGGTCCGCGCCGGCCCCGGTGTCGCCGGTGCCCGTGGCGGTGCCGGCGGAGGCCGCCGCCGGCACCGCCACGGAGTCTGCGGGGCCGGAGTCGGTACCGGCACCTGTTCCGGAGCCGGTCCCGGTCTCCGCCGGTGCCGTCGCCGCTCCCTCGGTGGTGCTCGCGCCGGCCGTGGGCGGCTCGTCCCCGCGGATGAGCGCCGCCGCGGCCGACGCGTCGTCCGCCGACCTGAGCGCGTCGGTGAACTCGGCGTTCATCAGCTGCCGGGCCAGCGACGACAGGATCGTCAGATGGGCGTCGTCGGCACCGGCCGGCGCGGCGATGAGGAAGATCAGGTCGGCGGGGCCGTCCGCCGCGCCGAAGTCGATCCCGGCGGCGCTGCGCCCGAAGGCGAGCGTCGGCTCGGTGACGTGCTCGCTGCGGCAGTGCGGGATGCCGATGCCTCCGTCGAGGCCGGTCGGCATCTGGGCCTCGCGGGCGGCGACGTCGGCGAGGAAGCCCTCCAGGTCGGTCACCCGGCCCAGGGCCGCCATGCGTGCGGCGAGGGCGCGCGCCGCCGCTTCCTTGGTGTCGGCGGACAGGTCGAGGTCGACCAGGTCCGCGGTGATCATTTCGCTCATCGCGGGCTCCTTCGCACGCGTATCGCCCGTGCAGTGGGGTGGGCGGGGGGGACGGGGGTGCGGTGGGGGGTGACGGGGAGGAAGGGAAGGCGGGGGAGGGCTGCGGTCGTCCGGGCGTTCATGACACCGGCTCCTTCAGGACGCGGTCCACCGGCACGTCCGCCGTGACGGTCACCGCGGCCGGGTCCAGGTCGGCCGGTGCGGGCATCACGCTGCCGGGCAGCCGGACGGCCGCCGCCCCGTGCGCGACCGCGGAGGCGAGCGCCTCCGGTCCGCGTCCGCCGGCGACGAGGAAGCCGGCCAGCGAGGAGTCGCCCGCGCCCACGTTGCTGCGGACCACGTCCACCGTCGCGGTGCCGAACCAGGCGCCGTCCTCGTCGACGAGCAGCTGTCCGTCGGCGCCGAGACTGGCGAGGACGGCCGCCGCGCCCGTCCCGCGCAGTTCCTCGGCGGCCTTCAGCGCGTCGCCCACGGTGGTCAGCGGGCGCCCCACGGCCCCGGCGAGCTCCTCGGCGTTCGGCTTCACGACGTCGGGCCGCTCCCGCAGGGCCGCGAGCAGCGCCGGCCCGGAGGTGTCCAGGGCGATGCGCACGCCGGCGGCGTGGGCCCGGGCGACCAGTTCGGCGTACCAGGAGGGCGCGAGTCCGCGCGGCAGGCTGCCGCAGCAGGCGATCCAGGCCGCGTCCCGCGACTGCCGCCGCACCGTCTCCAGGAGCAGCTCCTGCTCGGCCGCCGTCAGTTCCGGGCCCGGCGCGTTGATCTTCGTCAGGACGCCGTCCGCCTCGGCGAGCGCGATGTTGGAGCGGGTGGCCCCGGCGATCGGGACCGGCGCCACCTCGATGCCCTGCGCGTCGAGGAGGTCGGCGACCAGGGCGCCCGGTGCGCCGCCCAGGGGCAGCACGGCCACCGTGCGCCGGCCCGCCGCCGCGACGGCGCGCGAGACGTTGACCCCCTTGCCGCCCGGGTCCACGCGTTCGCCGGTGGCCCGGACGACCTCGCCGCGGTCCAGCGAGGGGACCTCGTAGGTGCGGTCCAGGGAGGGGTTGGGGGTGACGGTGAGGATCATGCGCGTACCACTTCCGTGCCGCCGCGCCCGATCGCGGCGGCGTCGTCCGGGCTCAGCCCGCTGTCGGTGATCAGCAGGTCCACGTCGCTCAGGTCGCCGAAGCGGGCGAAGTGCTCCTGGCCGTGCTTGGAGGAGTCGGCGAGCAGCACCACGCGGCGGGCGGCGGCCATGGCCGCCCGCTTCACCGCGGCCTCGGCGAGGTCGGGGGTGGTCAGGCCGTGCTCGGCGGAGAAGCCGTTGGCGGCCACGAACAGCACGTCCGCGCGGATCTCGCCGTACGCGCGCAGCGCCCAGGCGTCGACGGCGGCGCGCGTGCGGTGCCGTACGCGGCCCCCCACGAGGTGGAGCTGGATGCCGGGGTGGTCGGCGAGGCGGGCCGCGACGGGCAGGCTGTGGGTGACGACGGTGAGGGAGAGCTCCACCGGGAGGGAGGCGGCCAGCCGCGCCACCGTGGATCCGGCGTCGACGATCACCGTGCCGTCGCCGGGGAGTTCGGCGAGGGCGGCCTTGGCGATGCGGTCCTTCTCGTCGGCCGCGGTCGTCTCGCGCTCGGCGAGGTCGGGCTCGAAGTCGAGGCGCCCGGCGGGGATGGCCCCGCCGTGCACCCGGCGGACCAGGCCCGCGCGGTCGAGGGCCTTTAGGTCCCGGCGGATCGTCTCGGCCGTCACCTGGAACTGCTCGGCCAGCGAGACCACGTCCACCCGGCCGCCGTCGCGGGCGAGCCGCAGAATCTCCTGCTGGCGCTCCGGTGCGTACATGTCCGCTTGCCTCCGACCATGCCCGAACGTGTGGTTTTGCTCGGAGCGTACGTCCGAATGTCCAGGAAGTAAACAGTCGTGAGTTCATCCGGGCACGAATGGGCGTCCGCTTGTATCCGCTTTCCGTGTCCGGTCATGCGTCCGGCCATGCGTCCGGCCATGCGTCCGGTGGTGTGGCCGGTGGTGTGGCCGGTCATGCAGGAAGGGCCCGGCGCCCCGTGGGTCCCACGGGGCGCCGGGCCCTTCCTGCGGTGCGGCGTGACCTCAGGACACGAGCTCGCGCTCCCGCTCCACCGCCGGGGCGGCCCCGGCCCCCTCCACGTGCTGCGCCGGGCGCTTCGGCAGGGCGAACATCAGCAGGAAGATCACGCCCATCACCGCGGCCACCCAGCCCAGCGCGTGCCGGAAGCCGTCCGTGAACGCCGGGCCGGCCTCGGCCGGGGCGAGCCGCTCGTCGATCACCCCGAAGAACACCACCGACACCAGGCCGAGCCCCAGCGCGTTCCCCATCTGCTGCACGGTGTTGATCAGGCCCGACGCCGACCCGGCGTGCTCACGCGGCACCTCGGACAGCACCGCGTCGGTCAGCGGGGCCACGATCAGCCCCATGCCGACGCCCATGACCGTCAGCGGGAGCGCCATCTGCCAGGAGGCGATGGACTGGCCGTACCGCTCGGCCTCCCACATGTAGACCAGCACCCCGGCCGCCATCACCAGCGCGCCCGCCTGGAGCACCTTGCGCCCGTAGCGCGGGACCAGCAGCTGCACCGACATCCCGGCCGCCGCGGAGACGGCGAGGGAGAACGGCACGCCGGTCAGCCCGGCCCGCAGCGCGCTCCAGCCCAGGCCGATCTGCATGTACAGCGTCCAGACCAGGAAGAAGACGCCGAGGCCGATGCCGAACACCGTCTGCACCGCGATGCCCGCCGCGAAGCTCTTCACCCGGAACAGCGACAGCTCGATCAGCGGCGAGCCGTCCCGCGCGCTCTTGGTCCGCTCGTACGCCACCAGCGCCGCGAAGACCACGAGCGCGCCGGCCATCGACACGTACCCCCACAGCGGCCAGCCCAGCTCACGGCCGCGGGTCAGCGGGTAGAGCAGCATCAGCAGGGCCAGGGTGACCAGCGCGACGCCCACCAGGTCCAGCTTCAGGGCGCGCGGCGCCTTCGACTCGGTGATGAAGCGGCTGCCGAGGACCAGACCCGCGACGCCGACCGGCAGGTTGATCAGGAAGATCGGCCGCCACTCCAGGCCGAACAGGTTCCACTCGGTCAGCAGTGCGCCGAGCAGTGGCCCGGAGACCGCGCCCAGGCCGACGATCGCGCCGAACAGTCCGAACACCTTGCCGCGTTCGTGCGCCGGGAAGGTCGCGTGCACGATCGACAGCACCTGCGGCACCATCAGCGCCGCCATGGCGCCCTGGAGGATGCGGGAGGCGACCAGCATCTCCGGGTTCACGGCGAGCCCGCACAGCGCGGAGGCGAGGGTGAAACCGCCGATGCCGACGAGGAAGATCCGCTTGCGGCCGTGGATGTCGCCGAGCCGGCCGCCGGTGACGAGCCCGGCGGCGAAGGCGAGCGCGTAACCCGCGGTGATCCACTGGATCTGGCTGAAGGTGGCGCCCTCGTCGCGCTGGATCGACGGGATCGCGATGTTGACGATCGTGACGTCGACGAGGTCCATGAAGGCCGCGGTCATCACGATCGCCAGGGCGAACCAGCGGCGGCGGTCGCCCTCGGCGGGCCGCGGTGCGTGCGGGGTCTCGGTGAAGGTCATGTCCCGAAGCTATGACCCCTGTAGGACAGGTCGTGTCCTACTCCTGGGGCATCCTCGGATCCATGACGACGGACACCCCCGCCCGGCTCCTGACGCTCCTCTCCCTCCTCCAGACGCCCCGCGAGTGGCCCGGCGGCGAGCTGGCCGAACGGCTCGGGGTCTCCCGGCGCACCATCCGGCGGGACATCGACCGGCTGCGGGAGCTCGGCTACCCCGTGCAGGCCACCCTCGGCGCGGACGGCGGCTACCGGCTGGTCGCCGGCAAGGCGCTGCCGCCGCTGGTGCTCGACGACGAGGAGGCGGTGGCCATCGCGGTCGGGCTGCGCGCCGGCGCCGGACACGCGCTGGAGGGCGTGGACGAGGCGTCCGTGCGGGCGCTGGCCAAGCTGGAGCAGGTGCTGCCCGCCCGGCTGCGCCACCGCGTCAGCACCCTCCAGGCCGCGACCACCCCGCTGACCAGCGGTGACGGGCCGAACATCGCCCCCGAGACACTGACCGTGATGGCCTCCACGGTGGCCGGGCACGAGCGGCTGCGGTTCGCCTACCGCGCGGCCGACGGCGCCGAGTCCCGGCGCCTGACGGAGCCGTACCGGCTGGTGTCGACCGGGCGGCGCTGGTACCTCGTGGCCTACGACCTCGACCGCGCCGACTGGCGCACGTTCCGCGTGGACCGGGTGAGCGAGCCGTTCGCGACCGGGGCGCGGTTCACCCCGAGGGAGCTGCCGACCGGGAGCGCGGCGGAGTACCTGCGGCGGTCCATGCACCGGGCGCAGGAGTCGTACGACCTCGTCGTCACCTTCGCCGCACCGGCCGAGGCCGTCGCGGCCCGGCTGCCGGGGTGGCTGGGCCCGCCCGAGCCGCTGGACGAGCGGAGCTGCCGGCTGCGCGCGACGGTGAGCGACGCCAAGGACTGGATGGCGGTGCGGCTGGCGATGCTCGGCCACGACTTCACCGTGCAGGAACCCGCCGAACTGGTGGAACAGGTCAGGGAGCTCGGGGAACGGCTGAGCAGGGCGGCGGGAGCGGCGGGGCGGTGAGGCACCGCCCCGTCCGCCGGTCGTGTCACGCGCCCGCGGTCCAGTCCCCCCAGGGGAAGTCCCGCAGCGCCGCGAGGTTGGCCAACGCCAGCTCCGCCGGCCCTCGCGGGCCCCCGGGGGGACCGTCGCCCGCCGCCCATGCCTCCATGGCGGCGCGCACGGCGGAACCGGCGACGGCGGCGGCGAAGCGCAGCCGGGTGAGGGCGGCAACGTTGTCGGAACCGTACGGGAGCCGGCCGGCCGTCACCCGCCCCGCCGGCGCTCCCTCATCCCCCGTCGGCGCTCCGACGTCCCCCGTCGGCCCGCCCGGCGCGCGGCCGGCCCCCGCCCGCTCCGCCAGCACCTCCGCCAGGCTCCGCTCCGACGCCTGGCACACCTCGGCCCACACCCTGCGCAGGGACGGGTTCTCCTCGGCCAGCCGGATCAGGGTGCGCATCCACTCCCAGGAGGCCGCCGACACTCCGCGGCCCGGCGTCAGCGTGTGGCGCACGGCGTCCTCCAGGGCCTGCGGCAGGGGGACCTCCGCGGGCGCGGAGCGCACCGCCTCCACCCAGCGCTGGGCACCGGCCGCGTAGAGCGGGCCGACGGCCTCCTCCTTTCCGGCGAAGTACCGGTAGAAGGTGCGCGGCGCGATGCCGGCCGCCTGGGCGATGTCCTCGGCACGGGTGGCCCGCAGGCCCTGCCGGACGAAGAGACCGGCCGCCGCGCGGGCGATCTCCATACGGGTCTCGGCCTTGCGCCGCTCGGTCAGCGACGTCGCGTGACCGGACGCGGGAGGCGGAGGCGGTGTCGTCGGGGTGGTGCTGCTCACGCCCGGCAGGCTATGCCCATGTGGCACAATCTGCCATCTGGCGGGCCACCCCGGGGTTCAGGTTCGGGGTGGCCCGCTCTCCAGCCGCGCCGGAACGCGCCCGGACACGAAGAAGCCGGGCCCGGCGCCCGGGGGGAGGGGCGCCGAGCCCGGCTCTGGGAAGTCCCGGCGCCGGGGGGGTTGTGCGTCGGGACGTGGCTCGGGTGTGACGTGGTTCAGGCGGGCGGGGAACCGGGGGCTCCCGGACCCGGGTTCCTGGGCTCGGAGTTCTTGTTCCCTGGGCCCAGCGGGTTGAAGCGGCGTGGAACCGCCATGTTTTGCGCGGTCTTTCGCCACCCGGCGTACGCGGCCGGGCCGGAAGTGCGGCCCCTCTCCCGCGTCGGCATGCGGCGATCGTACGCCCTCGCGCGGCCCGCGCGACGGTGCCACCCGCTCCCGCGTGCCGCCGTCCGCCCCCGCACGGTCCGCGCGACGGTGGCGTCCGTCCGCGCGGCCCGCGCGACGGTGTCACGCCGCCGCGTCGAACCCGGTGTCGCGGGCCAGCTTCTTCAGCTCCAGCAGCGCGTGCTTCTCGATCTGGCGGATGCGCTCGCGGGTCAGGCCGTGCTCCTTGCCGACCTCGGTCAGCGTGCGCTCCCGGCCGTCCTCGATGCCGTAGCGCATCTTGATGATGGAGGCCGTGCGCTGGTCGAGACGGCCGATCAGGTCGTCCAGCTCCTCGCTGCGCAGCAGCGTCAGCACCGACTGCTCCGGCGACACCGCCGAGGTGTCCTCCAGGAGGTCGCCGAACTGGGTCTCGCCCTCGTCGTCCACCGACATGTTCAGCGAGACCGGGTCACGGGCCCAGTCGAGCACGTCGACGACGCGCTCCGGCGTGGAGCCGAGCTCGGCGGCGATCTCGGCGGGCTCCGGCTCACGGCCGTGCTCGCGGTTGAACTCGCGCTGCACGCGCCGGATCCGGCCGAGCTCCTCCACGAGGTGGACGGGCAGGCGGATGGTGCGCGACTGGTCGGCTATGGACCGCGTGATGGCCTGGCGGATCCACCAGGTGGCGTACGTGGAGAACTTGAAGCCCTTGCGGTAGTCGAACTTCTCGACCGCGCGCACCAGGCCGGCGTTGCCCTCCTGGATCAGGTCGAGGAGCGGCAGGCCGCTGCGGGGGTACCGGCGGGCCACGGCGACGACCAGACGGAGGTTGGAGCGGATGAAGACGTCCTTGGCCCGCTCACTCGCGTCGACCAGGGCCTGGAGCTCCTCGGTGGTGGCTCCGGCCTTGTTCTCCTCGTACCCGTCGAGGATCTGCCGCGCGAACACACCCGCTTCGATGATCTGGGACAGCTCGACCTCCTTGGCGGCGTCGAGCAGCGGTGTGCGCGCGATCTCGTCGAGGTACATGCCGACCAGGTCGCGATCGGCGATCTCGCCGCTGTGGGCGCGAACACTGCTTGCCGAGTCGACCGTCTCGCCGGCGGCGGACTGACGACGGGCGACGGCACGGGTTGCCATGCGTGCTCCCTTGCGATGTGAGGTCAGCGGGTGGTCCTGCGGACGCTCGGCACGTCCGTCAGACCCTTCCGGACTCTGCTCGGGTGCCCTGCATCCGTGGGAAACAACGACTGGAATCAGGACAGAATTCCCAACCCGTCCTCCGATTTTTCTGATCATGCAGTACCCTGTCCGCCCACACAGGGAGGCGGGACCATGTCGGAGCGTGCAGAGGTCCAGGTCAGGCCGGGAGTGGAGGGGGACCTGGAGGCCCTCACCGGCCTGTACAACCACTACGTGCGTGAGACGGCGGTCACATTCGACACCGTGCCCTTCGCCCCGGAGGAGCGGCGCCCCTGGCTGCTCTCCCACCCTGTAGACGGCCCGTACCGCCTGATGGTTGCCACGGGCGCCGACCCCCGGCGGATCCTGGGCTACGCCACGTCCAGCCCGTTCCGGGCCAAGCCCGCCTACGCGACCTCGGTGGAGACGACGGTCTACGTCGCCCCGGACGCCGGTCGGCGCGGCATCGGCACGCTGCTCTACAAGGCCCTCTTCGAGGCCCTGGCGGGCGAGGACCTGCACCGCGCCTACGCGGGCGTCGCCCAGCCGAACGAGGCCTCGACGCGACTGCACGAGCGCTTCGGCTTCCGGCACGTCGGCACGTACCGGGAGGTGGGCCGCAAGTTCGGCCGCTGGTGGGACGTGGCCTGGTACGAGAAGGAGCTCTAGCCGCTCCGCCCCCGCGAGCTCCGCCTACCCGGCAGGCCCCCGCCCGCCCGCGGCCCGGCGGCCCCGCACAGCCCGGCCCGGGACAGCCGGCACGGCCGCCCGGCCGGGTACGGTCCGCCGCGGCCCCGGTTACGGCCGGCCCGGCAGGGCCGCCCGGCACGGCCGCTCAGCCGAACTGCACCGACCGCTTCGCCAGCCCCATCCAGAACCCGTCGATCACGGACTTCTGCTCCCCGAGCTCACCGGCGGCGTCCGCGGCGCCCAGGGTGACGAAGAGCGGTGCGAAGTGCTCGGTGCGCGGGTGGGCGAGCAGGCCGGCCGGGGACTTGCGGGTGAAGTCGAGCAGCGCGTCCACGTCGCCGGACTCCAGTGCCCGCCGCCCCCAGTCGTCGAACTCCGCCGACCAGGCCGGAACACCGCCCTGCCGCAGCGCGGCCAGGTTGTGGGTGAAGAACCCGGAGCCGATGATCAGCACGCCCTCGTCGCGCAGCGGCGCGAGCCTGCGCCCGATCTCCATCAGCCGCACCGGGTCCAGGGTCGGCATGGACACCTGGAGCACCGGGACGTCGGCCTCGGGGAACATCTCGACCAGCGGGACGTAGGCGCCGTGGTCCAGGCCCCGGTCGGGGACGTCCTGCACGGGCGTGCCGGGCGCGCGCAGCAGCTTGCGCACCGAGTCGGCGAGCGCGGGGGCTCCGGGGGCGCCGTAGGTCACCCGGTAGTAGTGCTCGGGGAAGCCCCAGAAGTCGTAGACGAGGGGGACCGCCTCGGTGGCGCCGAGGGCGAGCGGGGCCTCCTCCCAGTGGGCGGAGACGACGAGGATCGCCTTCGGGCGGGGCAGCGTCGCGGACCAGGCGGCCAGCTCACCGGGCCAGAACGGGTCGTCGGCCAGGGGCGGGGCGCCGTGGCTGAGGTACAGCGCGGGCATGCGCTCCTGAGTGGCTGCGGTCATGACGGCGACTCCCTCCGGCGATGTGGCGCCGACAGTTTGCTTGAACTATCAAGTTCCACTCCCGACCCTACGCCCAGTTTGTTTAAGTTTCAAGGAGACTGGACGTAAAGTGGAGTACATGAAGACGGCACCCGAATCGGCACGCGCCGAGGAACCCCGCTGGCTCACCGACCGGGAGCAGCGCGTCTGGCGCTCGTACATCGAGGCCACCACCCTCCTGGAAGACCACCTCGACCGCCAGCTCCAGCGTGACGCGGGAATGCCGCACGTCTACTACGGCCTGCTGGTCAAGCTCGCCGAGTCCCCGCGCCGGCGGCTGCGGATGACGGAACTGGCGAAGTCGGCGAAGATCACCCGCTCCCGCCTCTCGCACGCCGTGGCCCGCCTGGAGAAGAGCGGATGGGTGCGCCGGGAGGACTGCCCCTCCGACAAGCGGGGCCAGTTCGCGGTGCTGACGGACGAGGGCTACGAGGTGCTGCGCCGGCACGCGCCCGGTCACGTGGACGCCGTGCGCCAGGCGGTCTTCGACCGGCTCACCCCGCAACAGCAGGAGTCCCTCGGCGAGATCATGCGGATCGTCGCCGAGGGACTCGAGCCGAGCGAAGCGGGTGCGGACCTGCCCTGGCTCCGCTGACGGGCGGAAGCCGGGGCAGGTCCGGGGAGACCGTGCGGACGAGGCGTCCCCTCCTCGTCCGCACGGGTGGCCCGAAGGGACACGCGGGGAGGCGTACGGACCGGGACCGCCGGCGGACGACGGCCGGAACCGGACCGCCGGCGGACGATCACCAGAACCGTCAGTGGGCGACCGCCGGAACCGGAACCGTCAGTGGGCGACCACCGGCACCGGAACCTCGTCCAGGGCGGTCTCGTCCGAGGACGAGGCGATCGTGGTGCCGCCCGGCCGGCCGGCGTTGACCAGGGTCAGGGCGATGGCCGCGGCCACGACCAGGATCCCGACGGCGAACCAGATCGCGCTGGTGTAGCCCTCCACCTGGGCCTGGAGCTGGACCAGCTGCTGCTGGGACCGGCTCGTGGCGCCGCCGATGTGGTCGGCGACGTAGGACGTGGTGGCCGAGGCCGCGATCGTGTTCAGCAGGGCCGTGCCGATCGCGCCGCCCACCTGCTGCGAGGTGTTGACCATCGCGGAGGCGACCCCGGAGTCCCGGGGCTCGACGCCCTGGGTGGCCAGGGACATGGCCGGCATGAACGCCGTACCCATGCCGAGGCCGAGCAGCAGCATCGCCGGCAGCAGCAGGGCCGCGTACGAGGAGCCGATCTCCATCTGCGTCAGCAGCAGCATGCCGAGCGCGGCGACCAGGAAGCCGGGACCCATCAGCAGCCGGGGCGCGACCCGGGTCATCAGACGGGTGCCGATCTGGGTGGAGCCCGTGATCATGCCCGCGATCATCGGCAGGAAGGCGAACCCGGTCTTGACCGGCGAGTACCCCTTGACGACCTGGAGGTAGTACGTCAGGAAGAGGAACAGGCCGAACATCGCGATGATCGCGAGGCCGAGCGAGAGGTAGACCCCGCCGCGGTTGCGTTCGGTGACCACCCGCAGCGGCAGCAGCGGCGCCTTGACCTTGGCCTCGGTCAGCACGAAGGCGGCGAGCAGCACGGCGGAGGCGACGAACATGCCGACGGTCACGGAGTCGCTCCAGCCGTCGGACTCCGCGCGGGTGAAGCCGTAGACCAGCGCGACCAGGCCCAGGGTGGACAGCACCACGCCGGGGATGTCCAGCGGCGAGCGGTTGCGGCCGCCCTCCGGCTCACGGACGACGAAGTACGCGCCGGCCGCGGCGACGACGGCGAACGGGATGTTCACGAAGAACGTCCAGCGCCAGTCCAGGTACTCGGTGAGGAAACCACCGAGGATCAGGCCGACGGCGCCACCGCCACCGGCGATCGCGCCGTAGATGCCGAACGCCTTGGCGCGCTCCTTGCCGTCGGTGAACATCACCGCGAGCAGCGACAGCGCGGCGGGCGCGAGCAGCGCGCCGAACACGCCCTGCAGGGCGCGGGCGCCGAACATCATGGCCTCGTTGGTGGCCGCGCCGCCGAGCGCGGAGGCCGCGGCGAAGCCGCCCAGACCGAGCACGAAGGCCCGCTTGCGGCCCCACAGGTCGGCCATCCGCCCGCCGAACAGCAGCAGTCCGCCGAAGGCGAGGGCGTAGGCGGTGACGACCCACTGGCGGTTGCCGTCCGAGATGCCCAGGTCCTGCTGGGCGGAGGGCAGGGCGATGTTCACGATGGTGGCGTCCAGGACGACCATCAGCTGGGCGATCGCGATGAACACGAGCGCTTTCCAGCGATTGGCGTCGGAGGCACCGGACGAGCCGGATGAACCCGGACCACCGAGGGTCTTTCCGGGCGCCGTCGAGGCTGTTTCAGACATGGGGGTACCCACTTCGGGACTTCGTGACGGAAATCGGGACTGTGTAACGGCAAAAAAGGGTGTCGTGAGGGAACGACTCGTCCTCGAGGACGGCCGCCGGAACGGACGCCCGTCATCCGTGCGGACGGGCGCGCCTGTGTGCGTGCGTCAGGGATTGCTGTCGCTCAGCTGCGCAGATCCTCCACGGTGACGGCCGCGCCCGGCAGGACGGTCCGGGCCGGGGCCCGCATCCCGTCCAGGAACAGCTGCAGATGGCGGTGGACGAAGCGGTCGGCGCTCATGCAGCCGGTGCCGGCCGGGGGCCGGCTCAGCTGGGCGACGCCCACCATGAGGTCGCCGTACTCCACGTCGGCACGGAGCTGACCGGCCGCCTTGGCGCGGTCCATGAGCTGTGCGACGAGGCCCTCGGCACGCCGGCGCGCGTCCTCCAGGTCGGGATGGTGCTGGTCGAAGGTGCTGGAGACCATCGGGCACAGGGCGCTGATCCGCTCGTCGGCGGCGGTGTGCGCGAAGCGCTCCAGTGCTTCGAAGGCGTCCCCGGTCTCGGCGAGCGCCAGCTCGGCCGCCCGCACCGTACGGTCCATCACGGAGCAGACGACCTCGCGCACCAGCGCGTCGCGGTCGGGGAAGTTGCGGTACACCGTGGCGTTGCCGACGCCCGCCCGGCGGGCGATCTCGTCGAACGGCACGTCCGGGCCGAACTCGACGAACATCTCCCGGGCGGCGGTGACGATCCGCTCCCGGTTGCGCAGGGCGTCGGCACGGGGCCGGGGCGCCTTGCGCGGCACGGGGGTGGCGGTCTGCACGGTGCACTCCTCGGTTGCTGTGGCTTGCCTTTCGGTGGCTCCGCACGATCCGGGGAGGGAATCCCCGTTTCGCGCGGACACAGGTCTAAACGGGGAAACGATCCCCGGTTATTTCCCACCCCCGAAGACATTTCCTGTGACGCGCCTCACACTTCCCTGCCCGCGGGCTCCCGGACCCGCCCCACGATCGGCCCCTCCAGCGAGCGTCCGCGCACCCGGTGACGCAGGGTGATCAAGAGGGTGCAGTCGGAGACCGGCGGCTGCCGTGTGGAGCGGAGGTCCTCGCATGCAGCCGCAGCCGAGCCCGCGCCGGATATCCCCTCGCCGCCTGGCCGCCCTCGCCTCCGTGACCGCCCTGACCCTCGCCGTCGCCACCTCGGCCGGCAACAGCCACCTCTCCTCCGGCACCTCGGCCGCCGGCGCCGGACCGACCCCCCTGTCCCGTTCCTCCGCGCACGGCCCCTGCATGATCAGCGGCGGCAGCGAGGTCCAGATGTCCGAGGGCATCCCCACGCCTCCCGGTTACACCCGCTCCACCGGCACCGTCCGCGCCCTCACCCTGATGATCGACTTCCCCGACGCGCACGGCGAGGGCGACGCCCTCGACCGCTACGGCGAGTTCTTCCCGCAGACCCGCGAGTGGTTCCGCACCAGCTCCTACGGCCGCCTCGACTACCGCCCCGAGATCCCCGTCCCCGACTGGCTGCGCATGCCGCGGTCCTTCCGGGACTACGGCATAGAACGCGGCGCCCCCTTCGACCCCGGCTACCGCGAACTGGTCCGCGACATCGTGGCGGCGGCCGACCCCGAGGTGGACTTCGGGGAGTACGACCTGCTGAACGTGCTGATCACCCCCAACGCCGGCCCGCCCGCCCTCGACACGGTCCTGTCCGTCACCTTCGCCGGCAACACCGAGGCCCCGAGCGCGGACGGCGTCCCGGTCGCCAACGCGTCCTTCGTCTACTCCCGCCAGGACGACGGCTCCGGCTCCTACGACCGCACCGGCTACCGCGTCCTGCCGCACGAGAACGGCCACGTCTTCGGCCTGCCCGACCTGTACACGGCCGAGGGCGGCGGCGCGGTCGGCCACTGGGACATCATGAGCGAGGACTGGGGGGCCAACAACGACTTCCTCGCCTGGCACAAGTGGAAGCTGGGCTGGCTGGACGCGGCCCAGGTCAACTGCGTGGCGGACGCGGGGACCAGGGAGTACACCCTGACGCCGCTGGCGGAGGAGGGCGGCCCGAAGCTCGTCTTCGTCCCGCTGGACGAACAGTCCGGCTACGCCGTCGAACTGCGCACCCGCGCGGGCAACGACGAGGTGGTGTGCCGTCCGGGAGTGCTGGTCTACAAGGTCGACGCGGACGTGGACACGGGCATGGGCCCGATCACCGTCTACGACTCCCGCCGCGACAGCGGCGGCTGCACCCGCAGCCCGAACGTCCACGCGGAACTGTCGGACGCGACGTTCACCCCGGGCGAGAGCTTCGTGGACCGGCGGGCGGGCATCCGGGTGACGGTGGTGGCGGGCGACGCGGGCGGAAAGGGCAAGAAGAAGTACCGGGTGCGCGTGACGCGGAGCCCGCGGGACTCCCAGGGCTGATGCGGAGGCGGGGGACGGCAGACGGGCCGCCCCGGACGGCCGGGAGAGGTCGGAGAACCTGCGCTCGATCACGGTCCCCCACACGACCGCACGGCCCTCCGGCCGTCCGACCGGACGGCGACCGCGGTGAACCCAGCACCCCCCACCGAATCCGACCTCCACACCCCCGCCCGCTTCCCCCACGCTCTCCTGACCTGACCCCCACCCTCACGATCGCCTATCCGGTACCCTGACGCGTGTGGTCCTCACGGACCACGAGGGCTGCGCATGCGGCCCGGCTCGCCTTCGTAGCTCAGGGGATAGAGCACCGCTCTCCTAAAGCGGGTGTCGCAGGTTCGAATCCTGCCGGGGGCACCAGGGAAAAGACCTCCCCTCAACGTTGAGGGGAGGTCTTTGACATCCACGTCTGACATCAACGAGCGCGGTCACTGACGACCGGGACGCCTCCGCAGCAGCCGATCCATGTGGCTCATGGCCTCGCGCTGCGTGTCCTGCACGACGTGCGTGTAGACATCCATGGTGATGCTGATCTGCGAGTGGCCCAGGATCTCCATCACCACGCGGGGCGCGACCCCAGCCGCCGTGAGGAGCGTGGCCGTGCCGTGCCGGGCATCGTGCAGCCGGATCACCCGGAGGCCGGCGGACCGGGCGACGCGGGTGAAGGAACGGTAGAGGTTCCGCGGCTCGACCGGGCGCCCGGTCCGGGTGGTGAAGACGTAGTCCGACTCCCGCCAGGTCTCCCCCGCTTTCACCCGAGCCGCCACCTGCCGCATCCGGTGCCAGCGCAGCGGCGCGATGCAGAGCGCCGGCAGCGGAACGGCCCGACGACGACGGCTCTTGGGATCATCGTCGTACAGCACGCCCCGGCGCCGCTGCGTCTGCTGACGGACGTACAGCACGCGACCGTCGAGGTCGACGTCCGACCAGCGCAGGCCGACGATCTCTCCCCGGCGCAGGCCCATGGCGATGGCGAGCACGAAGGCCGCATAGAGCGGGTCCTTGCGCGAGGCGGCCAGGAAGTCGAGCGTCTCGTCCAGGGTCCAGGGCTTCAGCTCGCGATTGTCGGTGCGAGGAGGCTCGACGAGCTTGGCGACGTTCCGCGTGATCATTTCCTCGCGGCACGCCGAGGACAGCGCCGAACGCAGCACGCGGTGTGCCTCCTTGGCCGTCGCCGCAGTGGTCTTCTCCTCTAGGCGGACAAGGAAGCGGCGCACGTCGGCGACGCCGAGGGATTCGAGCCGCTTGGCGCCGAGCATCGGTACCAGGTAGAGCCGGACGTGCGCTTCGTACTTGTCGTACGTGCTGAGCTTGCGCCGGGGCTTGATGACGTTGTCCAGCCAGTACGGCAGCCACTCGGCGAGCCTGGCCGACCGGGTCGGCACGGGCACGCCCTGGTCGACCTTGTCGAGCAGTTCCCGACGCTTGGCGTCGCACTCGGCCCAGGTCTTGCCGTAGGCGAACTTACGGGCACGGGTGCCGTCCGGCTGGAGGACGTACACCGCGCACTGGAAACGGCCGTCCTTGCGCTTGGTGATGGTGCCGGCGCCGTTGGGGTTGCGCTTGCGCTGCTGGGCCATCAGGCCGCCGCCTCCAGTTCGTTGGTGATGTACTCGCGGACGGCCCGCGCCGGGATGCGGCGGCACCGGCCGATGGTGATCGAGGGCAGGCGACGGGACCGGATCAGGTCGTAGACCGTGGAGCGCCCGACCTTCAGCCGCTCCATCACCTCGGGCACCGTCAGCAGCTCGTCATCACGCATGGGTCGGTTCTCCTTCCGTTCCGGGAGAGGGTTGGCGGGAGGCGGCAAGCCAGGTCTCCGCGGCTGTCAGACCGGTTCCGGCGAAGACCCAGTGCGAGAGGACGAGCACGGTGTCCGGGTCGGGCAGCGGGTGGCCGGCTTCGGCCGCGCGTTCGCGGGCCAGGGCTTCGTTGTGGTCGGCGCGTTCCTGGCGCAGGGCACCGAGGGTGACGGAGTAGGCGCGGGACTTGGTGGAGAAGTGGCCGCGGAAGCCGAGCATGTGGGCCCACTTGCGCAGGCGCAGGTCTTCGAGTTCGGGCAGGGCGCCAAGGTGCCAGCAGGTGAGGATCATGCGCCGGGCGTGGTCGGTGACGCCGGAGCCGATCAGGTCCGTGATCGGGTTGCGGATGGGCCGGTCGAGAGTGCCCGCGGTCTCGGCACCCTTGGTGGCGTACTTGGCGATGTAGGCGGCCACGGCGCGGCTGGACAGTTCCGAGGTGCCCGCGAAGTCGGCCGAGCGAATGGGGCGGATGTCGAGCTGTTCGCCGAAGCGGAAGGCGTACGCGTGGCCGTCGAGGACCGGGCCGGGTGTCTCGGCCGTCCGGGCCGCGGAGCGGATCGCGTCGGCGAGCAGTGCGGTGGTAGCCCAGGCCGGCGGGGCGTCCTCGGCGCCGTCCGGACCGTCGAGACGGATGACGGCGTGGAAGTGGACGGCGCCGCGCCGCTGGTACTCGGCGACCTTGGCGTAGGAGACCTTGAGGCAGTGGCGCAGCGCCGAGCGGCTGATGCCCGCGCGGGAGGCGAGGTGCTGGCGCAGGTAGGTGGTGAAGCGGCCCCACAGCGCCCCGGCGTGTGCGTTCCACAGGACGGCCGCGCGGTAGTCGTAGCGGTCCGGGTCCAGGGGCGTGCCGAGGGTGGGGTCGTCGTCCGGGTGGAGGCGTCCGCAGCGGCACCGGCCGCCGCCGGGACGGTTGTGGACGGGGCCGAAGGACGGGGCGGTGAAGGTGACGAAGACGCGCGGGTGCCGGGCGACGGACGGGTCGATGCCCTTGCCGCCGCTCAGTCCGGCGGTGACGAGGTGGAAGGTGTCTTTGCGGTAGATCTCGGCGCAGGAGGCGCACCGGGTGGCGCGGCGGTTGTTGCAGCGGATGAGGAGCTGTCCGGCCGGGAGGTCGCGGTCGGCGATCTCGCGGACGATCTCCCCGGTGGCGGCATGGACGTCGAGCCGGTGGCCCTCCATCCGGACGGGTCGCTCGCAGCCGCCGAGGCGCTGGATCTGGTGGGCGTAAGCGCTGAGGTCGCCGTGCCGGGCGAGTGCGGCCAGCTGGCGGATGGCTGCGGTCTCAGCCGCAGGACGCATGTGCGGGTTCCTCCTTGCAAGGGGTGGGTGTGCGGCGCAAGAGCCCGGCCTGTCGAGGGGGCTAGACAGCATGGGCAGGCCGGGCGGGCGGAGCGATGAGGTCAGCGGCGGGTGAGCACGGAGCGGATGACGACGGCGCACACGGCCACGGACGTGGCGGTGAGGGTGACGGCGAGGAGCATGGAGACCAGGACGGCGCCGACGACCAGAACCACGGCGGTGCCGCCGCCGACGAGGGCGAGCATGGTGCCGGGCGTGAGCCGGGCGGCCGGGCGGGTCGGAGCGATGGGGGCCGGCGGCGGAGCCGGGGTGCCCTGTGTGATGGTGGTCGGTTCGACGACGGCGGGCGGGGCGGCCAGGCCGGTGGGCTGCGGCATGGTCGGGACCTTCGGTCGGAACATGAGCACTCTTCCTTCGCGGGTCACTTGAGGACGGGGTCGATGGCGGGGGCGAGGAGGCTGTCGGCGAGGAGGTAGCCGCCGACGAGCAGCACGGCGATGAGCCACCAGGGCGGGCGGATGAGCTTGACGCCGAGGACGCCGACGACGAGCAGGGCGAGCCAGAGCGGAACGTCCACTTCGGTGGTCTCCTGTCAGGCCGGGCAGCGGTGGGTACGGGCGGCGAGTTCAGCGGCGGCGCGGCTGTCGTACTCGGCGGAGAAGTCGCAGCGGGGCGCGGTGCAGGCGGCCAGGTGGCGGTTCCGGCCGCGGTCGACATATGAGGCGACGTTGACGGGGCCGATGCGGCGGACGTTGCGGAAACGCGGGTTCACGGTGGTGCTCCTCTCTCAGAGGTGTGCGGCGACGGATGCGGTCATGGACGGGGGAGGCCGAGCCGGGCGCGCACGGCGTCCGGGTCGGCGGGGCGGCCGGTGACCGAGCGGTGCTCGTCGGCCAGGGCCCGGACGCGGTCGACGAGGGCGGGCGGCAGGGCGACGGCGGGGGCCGGAGTCGGGACCGGTTCGGCAGCGGGCTCCGGAGCCAGTCCGGGGTCGGTGGAGGACGCCGGCAGCGCGTCACGGTCGGGCTGGCCGACGGCGGACGGAACGGCGTTCGGCTCCGTTTCGGCGTCCGCCGCCGGGGAGGCCGGGGTCATCGGTGTTTCCGGGGCGTGCGGAGCGTGGGCCAGCAGCGTGCCGCCGAAGAAGGCGACGGCGGGCCAGCCTGCGACCGTCACGCGGAGCCAGGCCGGTACGTCGTCCAGGTCGAGGAGCCCGGCCGTGGCGATATTGGCGCCGAGGGAAGCGGCCAGGGCCACCAGGAACCACAGCCGCGGGCCACCGGCCGCCTGTCCGGCACGCTGCAACTGGCGCATCCGGCGCCAGGCGGCCACCAAGAGCAGGTCGACGCTCACGGGGTAGGCCCATGCCTTCCAGCCGTCCTGTCCGGCCGCCGCGGCGAGGTCGTGCAGGTGGGAGAAGGACAGAGCACCGGCGATGACGGCCTGAACGATCACGGCGTCCACGCGGGCCAGGTGGGCACGCATCGGCTCGGTCTCCTTCCGGTTTCGGGCATGAGGGGGGTAGGGACATGGCGCGAGGCGGTCACGCCGGCCGTGGGAGAGGGAGCCCGGTTACTCGGTCACCGGGCGAGCAGTGGGCGCGGCAGGAGCCGCAGGTGAAGGCCCGGCAGGTTTCGCGGCGACGACGGGCCGGAAGAGGTCGAGGCGGGGCAGTTCCGGGACCAGTCCCGAGGTGTCGCGGCAGACGGCCGCCGCGTCGTCGAGGGTGAGGTGAGGCGAGCGGACGCGGGACCAGCCCCCGGAGGAGTCGCCGACGACCGCGACGCCGGGCCGTTCGGCCGGGATGGAGGTTGCGGCCAGCGCCGCTTCCGGTGCGATGTCGCCGAGCGCCATGTTGGCGGACGTCTCGTCGTTGACGCGGTGGCAGACCCGTCCGGTGAGTTGGGCGCGGAGCATGGTGGCGCCCTTGCCGAGTTCGGCGCCGAAGCGCTGCCCGCACACCTCCAGGTAGATGCCGGCCGCGCGGCCAAGCTGGGCGAGCCGGATGAGCTTGGTGACCATGGCATCCCGCCGCTTCTCGTCGTCCTTGCTCGCGGCGAGGAAGAGTTCGGCGACCTCGTCGACGACGACCACGACCGGCACCGGTCGCGCCTTCTCCGGCAGGCCCCAGACGTCCGAGGTGAGCACGGCGTCCGGACCGGTCCCGCCCGTCATGCCGATCAGGCGGAACCGTGCCTCCATCTCCTCCACCAGGACGTCGAGGAGATCGTTCGCACGATCCGGCGTGTCGGCGAGTGCCGACAACCGGGGCGCGAACGGCGCCAGTTCGACGCCCCATTTGCAGTCGATGCCGACGAGCGCGACGGGTTGCCGGGCCAGCCCGCACAGCAGGTTGCGCAGATACACGGACTTGCCGGACTGCGTGGCGCCGAGGATGAGTTCGTGCGGCACGGTGCGGAAGTCCCGGACGTGCCAGTGCCCGTCCTCGCGCAGCGCCAGCGGCAGGGACAGCGGTTCGGTCCGCAGCCACCGCCGAGGGGGCCGGACGTCGGCGAGGACATCCCAGCCGACCAACCGCAGTTCCAGCCGCCCCGGTTTGGTGGGGCGGACGTGCACGGCGTGCGCGCCCCAGGCGTGCCGCAGCCGGTCGGCCGAGGCAGTGAAGTCCTCGGGTGCCTGTCCGGTCGCCATGCGCAGCCGCATCACGAGTCCGGATCCGGTCGGCAGCGGCAGCGACCGGCGAGGCGGTACGGGAGCAGCCTGCCGCCCCACCATCCGGGCGGTGGCCTGGCGCATGGCCGAGGCGGGCACCGTCAGGCCGCAGGCGTCCATGGTGGCCCGGTACGTGGCGAGCACCCGCAGCGTGACGGCCGGATATCCGACCAGCCACCAGAACAGGACCGGCAGCCGACGGCGCACCGCGACCAGCACAGCCACCGCCAGCAGTGCTAACACCAGAACCCACAGGGCATCAGTCATGACGCTCAGCCCTGCGCCACAGCCGGAGTGCCGACCATGACGGCGTCCGCCCGGTAGGCGATGCCGTGCCGGGTACGGCCGCCGAACTCGCTCTCCCAGGGCCGGGCCACCAGGCCGGACAGGAAGACCGGCGCACCCATGACCAGGCCCTCGCCGATGCCCTTCTCGGGCACGGTGACCTTGATCATGTCCGAGCCGCCCTGGGCGATGAACACCAGCTCCAGGACCATGAGCCGGTCGTTGGTGACCGGGTCCACGGCCACCTCACCGGTCTGCCGGTCCCTCACCTTGACCTCGGGCAGCTTCGTGACCAGCAGAGTGGCGGACGAGGTGTCCACGGGGATGACACGCATTCTGTGAACCTCACTTGATCGGGCGTCCGTCACGGACGCCGAGCCGTTGAGTACCCCCCTAGACAGCACAAGGAGGGACCCACCCCAACTGTCTAGGGGGGTTGACGGCTACCGTAACGCGACGTCCCGACAACTGTCTAGGGGGGTATACGAGCGCCGTGTCGGCGAGACGACCGACGCTTTACGAGAGCACCCAGTGCAGGACGGTGGCGTCATCGTGCGTCTTGCCCCGCGGCCAGCGCCGGCCGTCGGGGTCACCGTCCTCCGCTTCACGGGTCCGGCGGATCAGTTCGTCCGGGCCGGCGGAGTCGAGGAGAGCCAATGTCTCGCCCCACGAAGCAAGTCCGAAACGGTCCACCAGACGCGTCGCGCCGTCGCTCAGCAGCGTCACGGAGGCCAGGGAGTCCAGCGGCACCGTGCCGGTCAGTGCGTACTCGGCCGCGAGCGGATCGGGACCGGCGATCCAGAAGCCGCCCGGCCGGTTCCGGAGAGACGTCAGGGCGTCCCGGTACTCGGCCAGTGCGGCGGTGTGTTCCGGCGAACCGGTGGGCAGCTCGTCGACCGGCCCGCGAAGCCGCGCGCCGACCTCGTCCAGGCGCCGGTCAGTGATGACGGAAGAGCTCCCGTCCTGCTTCGCGAGGAGCAGTGAGGAGTCACCGAGTACGAGGTGTTCGAGCACTCCGTCACGAGCGCGGACGGCGACGACCGTGCTAGTCGGGCTGGCCCGGCACTCCAAGTCGCAGACGTCCTCGTGAAGCGAGCGGGTGATGCGGATGGAGTCGGCCAGGCACTCGGCGAGCGACCAGGCCGGACGTGCGACGAGGGTGCGGAGCAGCAGCGTCCCCAACGTTCCGGAGAACCAGGCGACGCCGTGCACGCACCCGGTTTCCGCGCCCCCCACACCGGCACCGTCGAGGAGCACGGCGGCATTAGGGGTGGCAGCGGCGAAGTCCTCGTTCTCACTGTCCGGCGCGGACGGCGAGGTACCAAGGACGAACCTCACCCCGCCGTCTCCTCGTCGTGACGGTAGAGCGGGCAGACCAGTTCGACGGACCGCGGCTCACTGGTCTCCGGGTCGTACTCGACTCCGACCAGCGTGGAGAACCGGCGATCCCCGACCTGTCCCCACAGGGAGTTGAGTTCAGAGGCGAGCAACTGGACGACACCGAGCGAGCCTTGCGTGTGGATACCGGCGATGGCCAGGAGCGAGCCCTTGCCGTCCGGGCGTGACAGCCGGCCGAGATAGCCGATGTCGTACGGCCGGGCCGGATCACTGTCCTGCCCCGACCGGTGCACGGTGCCGGTGAGCCGGTCCACGACCGTCCAGGGGCCGTCTTCCGCCTTTTCCCAGCGCAGCACGGGATCTTGGGCGTAGGTGTTCCACATGTCCTGTGACATGCGCGGTCCGCAGACGACGACCAGGCCGTCACGGTTCAGGTCGATCTCTCCGGTCACCGGCACATGCTCGGAGGTAACGGCCAGACCGTACGACCGCGCCAGGTCCTCCAGGCGCTTGCCCGAACTGACGTCGTCCACGGCGACGACCGTGCGCCCGCGTTCGTCGTCCCGCCGCAGCGGGGTCGCGACCGTGACGGCACCCGACCCGAGGAACGCACCCTCGGGCGCCGGACCGGTGTGGCGGATCTGGTGAATACGTCCACGGCTGAGACCGGCCTTCACCGCGATCTGCGCGTATGACAGCCCTTGCGCGTGGAGGTCCTGCACCACACGACGCCGCAGCCGAGCGAGTTCGGTGACCTCCTGCTGTGCGTCGGCCAATCGCGTCGTGACCTCGCGCAGGAGCAGGTACGGATCATCGATCGCCATGATCCGCCGCAGCTCGTCCGACATGTGCTCACCTCCCTGCCTCACCCAAGAGTCTAGGCCCCTAGACGAAACGGGCGGGAGTCGCCGTCCCGACCGGACGCCTATCGCATAGAGGCCGGACCGCCGCCGAGGCACCCCACGAGGAGTCACCCCCTGCCGCCCACGCGACGGCCGAGGAGGAGCAGGCCGGACGCGGTCACGCCCCCTCCCGCACCAGATCCGCCCACACCGAAGAACCCTGCGGCAGAGTCTTGGCCCCCCAGTCCTTCGCACAGGCCGCCACCAGCATCAGCCCGCGGCCACCTTCCTCCAGGCTGGCCACGTCCCGCATCGCGGGTACGCCGTCACCGCCCTGGTCGATCACCTCGATGCGCACGAAGTCCGCGCCGAAGCCGACGACCACGAGGAACCAGCCGCCGGTCTTGCCGCTCAGCGAGTGGCGTACGGCGTTGGCCGCCAGCTCCCCGACGACCAGAGATCCCTCGTCGACGCAACCCCACTCCCTCAGTAACGCGGCTACGAAGTGACGAGCTTCGGCGACTTGTTCAGGCAGGCCAGGGAAGGCGCGACACCACTTGGTGAGCACGGCAACACTCCTCGTCTAGAGGGCTAGACAGCACGAGGAGCAGAGTATTCCCGCAAGCGACACCAATCTAGGCATACACAGGAATTATTCCTCTACTGAGTAACGGTGGCCTCCAACTCACGGAACTCTCCCATCACCTGCATCAGCAGGTCCCGCACCTCACTACCGAAGACGGCCGCGTCCTCGAACCGACTGAACATCTCCTCGTACCGAGCGAGGTCGTCTGCCCCAGTGGAGAGCCGCTCACTCGGGAACCCCTCCATCACAACGGACCGCCGGTCGCAGAGCGTGAAGCCACGGCGAGGCAGTACCGGCACCGGCCGACGCCACGGGATGACTCCGAGCCGTACCGTGTCCAGGCTCTCGACGGCCAGCAGCCGGTCGAGCTGGGCGAGCATCAGCGAGGGCGTCCCCGGCCACGTCCGCAGCACAGCTTCCGTCAGCACGAACACCGACTCGCGCCCCGGCTCGTACAACAAGCTCTGCCGCTCCACACGAGCAGCAACGGCACGACCGACCGCATCAGCGTCCAGGCCCGGTGACGTCAGAAAGACGTGCCGGGCGTACTCGGCACTCTGAAGCATGGCCGGCAGGACCACGCACTGAAAGGAGCGCACCAGCCGAGCACTGCGCACCGCCTCATCCACGACGAGCCCCGCGGAGACGTCCTCATCGGAGCCGGAACCGGCCTCCACAGCAGCCTCAACCGCAGCCAGCAGCTCGCGGACCTCACCGGCGGTCGGCCCATCGAGCCCGAGTGCCCGGGACAACCGGTCCAGCACATCAAGACTCGGGACCATACGCCCGTTCTCCACCTTGGAGACCGTCGGCTGACCTACGCCGGCTCGCCGTGCCAGAGCAGCACCCGTCAGGCCGGCATCCGCACGCAGAGCCCGAAGACGTGCCCCAAGCACCCTCATCCGCTCGCGCCGTTCACTCCCCATACCCAGGGTTCTACACCACGAGCCAGCAGCCACCAGGCACAAGAGCAGCATCAATGACCAGCCGTATGAGCGTGATTCAAACTCTCCCTACGGGTTCAAGCGCCCGCCGTCGCTTCGCTCCTCCGGGCGGGAGCGGGCGGCCGGCGGCGCCCGCGCTCATGTCTCCGCCCCGCTCGGCACCGCCGGCCGCCCGCTCCCGCCCAAGAGGCAGGCACACGGGCATGAGGTCAGAACACGTCGTGGCTGGGGCGGTCGGCTCCACGGCTTTAGGCAGCCACTTTGGGGCGAGCCTCGAAGATCATGGCCCCAGCGTCGTGCTTTAACGGGCAGGTCCACAGACTGCCCGACTCGCCGGAAGCTTACGGGGCCATGATCACTCGCCCCAAAGCAGCTCCAGCCCAAAGCCGCTCCACCGACCTCTTCACTTCTGAGACGCGTCGTCTTGAACAGTGGCTTCTGTAGATGCGGCACCTTGCGCTGCCTTCTTCGCCATGTCTGCCGCTTGCTGGCGTCGCTCCTTGAATTTCGAGAATTGCTCATTGAATACGTAAAGATAGTCCAGCAAAGCTTCCGCAAGGGCTATTGCATCTGAAGCGTCCTGTCGCGTGACGGGCTTACCAGTAAAATGCGCACCTTCATTGCCGAGAACTCTCAGCTCTTGGGCCCATTCCAGCAGTCGCCCTTCGATCAGCCCAGTGGACTCCATCTCCTCGAACGCCTTATACAAGGGCTTCTTGTTGATGCCATGCTGCGAGGCGACGCCCTCCAGTGTGCGACGCACCATTACGACTGTGGCGGTATACGCCTTTGATTTGAAGCATGTGCGTGCTTCAAAATGCTCGCGCCGTAGCACCTCTGGGATTGTCTCAGCCAATGCTCGTGGAGGAGTGGGCCAGACGCACTCCAGCTCACGCCTATACTTTCTAGAATCTTGAACTTCTTCCAATAGAAGGGCTTGGTAGCAAAGTCGGCATTGGGCGATCAGGTAACGGCGGAACTCGAAGTCATCGTCGGGTGAGAACTCGTTGTACACCTCAACGGTGGCCGTCACCCTTTGCTGGCAGCGAGGGCACTCGGTCACGTACTCCTTGAGTGGAGGGTCATCGTTCATACGCACACGGTAGCGATTTCCTAGTCGCCAGATGGTGCGTTCCCTGCGCTTGGTTTGGCTGGGCCGCGCAGTCGCACCCTGCGCTCGTCCCTACGGGGCCTTGTCCCCGGCCGGCCGTAACTGGAAGGGCTATGCCTGCACCCGGAGGTGCTGTACAGCAGCGAAGTACAGCAACCGTCACGGCCGCAGCGAGCCATCACCGACCCCAGGCCCCCGGGTGACGAGCCCAATAGACTCCAGCAACCGCGCCGCCCGTAGTTCGCATCGAGGAGCACCGCGACACCCCTGCCCGGGCCGTGCCGCCCGCACTCGGGGCAGACAAGTCGCATCTTCACGCAGACAGTGTGCCCGGCTTGCGACGCCCAGCAGGCCGGGCAACCGCGGCCACAGTGAGTCAGGCGGGATGCACCCACAACGCAACGATCGAAAACGGGTGTGCGTACGCACCGGGTCCTGGAACCCTGTGTGCATAGCACTTGGGGGGCACCCGTGATCATCTTGGACACCAGCATTCTCCGCGCCATCAGCCCGGACAGCAGCAGCGCCAACCTGCTGCACGCCATCAGCGTGGCCGCCCACGAGACCATCGCCATGCCGTGGATGGTGCGTGAGGAACTCGCCGCGCAGAAGGCCATCAAGTACCAGGACATGCACACGAAGGCAGCCGAGGCGTTGGACGCTCTCCGCCGAGCAGCGCCGTGGGCGGACACGCCGGAGGTCGGCGACGGCAATGCTGAACGTCACCGCGAATACTGGCGGGGCATGTGGACCCCTCCGCTCGTCGTGATTCCTACGAGCGAGGAGGCCCTGCGCGAAGGGGTGTACCGGGAGGCGAACCTCCTGCCTCCGTGCCGGCTCGTGAAGGACAACAAGACGGGGGCGCGGGATACGGCGATCTGGCTGTCCGCTGTCGAGTACGCCAGAGAGCACCCCGACGAGACGGTCTACTTCGTCAGCGCCAACACCAAGGACTTCAGCAACGGAAGCAGTCCGCTGCCGTTTCCGATGAACCGGGACATCGTCGGCATGGAAGACCGGTTCCAGATCCTGACGAGCATTGAGGATCTGGCGGCCCTCTTCACCGAAACAACGGACATCACGGCAGAAGCGGCAGCGGAGGCTCTCGATATTCGCGAGGTCCGGCAGGCTATCGCCCACGAAAGCCTCACGCGTTACAGCCGCACACGCTTGCAGGCGGCCTTCCCTATCAACGAGTTCAGCGACCGGACGCTCATTGAAGACGCGGACGAGTGGAAGGTCCTTGAGGCGAACGTCGGCAGCGTCGACGACGTCCAGGGGTACCGCATCGGCGAGCACGAATGGTGCACCGCCACCGTTGTATGGCACCTCGTCGGCAGCTTCCACAGCGTGATCGGCTACGCCTTTGGCGCCGTCAGCTGGCCCACGACCGTGTTGTTCAACCTCAGCGGCGACCCGAACTTGACGGTCGTACGCGCCAAGGCGCCTGTACCCGCCACGGCCGACGTCGTCAACGAACTGGGCGTGCCGGCCCCCGACTGGGCCGAGCTAGAGAGCACCCTCACCGAACTGCGCCGGGAGAAGGCCATCACCGCCAGGCAACTCATCGACGAGCAACACGCCCAGAGCATCCGGCAACGAGGGCTCCCCCGAGCCTACGAGGGATCCCTAAAGCGGCGTCTGGCAGCGAACCTACTCAATAGGATCACCGACGAATCTGCGCCTCCGTCTTGAGACAGCCGACCTGGTAACGCGACGTTGGCCGGCGGGCCCGAAGGGCGGCGCCCGGCCGGCTGCGCAGCAGGCGGCGCAGGCCGCGGATACCTACTTGCTGCTGTACTCGTCGCAGGGTTTGACGGGCTCTTTCTTTGAGTTCCTGATACGGAAGGTTACGTCGGCAAGATCGGGCAGATTGCCCGGCCTGCGGAGGGTCACCCTCGACAAGAGGCGGCGCATACTCACTAGAACCTAAGCAGTCAATCGCGTAAGCCCTCGGAATCAAATAGCGTAGCGGAATGCTCCAGACGGCTGATTGACCGCAGCGACAGAAAGGCGGAAATTTCCTCCCGCTCTTCCTCCGTTAAGTTCACCATCAGAGCAAGCGCCGTGTACAGCAGCTCCACAATCGGAAACTTAGCTGCGGTCCTTCCGTGCCCAGTTAGCGAGTTGAACTCGCACCGTAGGTTTCTAGCGCCAGGTAGGGAGGCAATAGCAGCATTCACTCTCGCAGTCGGCCCAAGCACGTCCGCAAAATCTGACAGCTCTTCGTCATGTGCCACATCCTCGACTCGGTCAGAGCCGTAGGTAAGCGTTCTGCGACTTGTAGAAAGCTCAAGCTGGGCCACTGAGATGCGATGTCTTACAGCTCGCTCGACCAGTTCACCGACGCTGATCCCGTCGACGTCTTCCGCTCGAACATTCAAGTCCTCACGGCGACCAGCTAAAAAGGCTGTGAATCGATCCCCTTGCAGAGTAAGCATGCCTCTGTCGATACCCCACCTGAGGCCAGCCTGCTCATCCCAAAGTTGCGGCTGAGAAAGCACAATCCGGCACAGTTTAGCGTGCAGCACATCGAGATTGTTCGAGACGAGCCTCTGCAAGTTACTTGATGGTTGATTAATCACCAATGACGACAACCGCTCTAGGGTGATACCGCGTCCGATTCTACGCCAGAAAGTGTCATCGGTGATCTCATCTAGGTCCAATAGGAACGCGAGAGCTTCATCATCAAGAGGGCCGACCACGTCAGTATCGGCTGGAAAGTTTGCAGCGTCGCCACCAGACCCGACCCAAACTGCGTGCAGGAATCGGGTAAGCCTGTCCCGGCGTACGTCATCGAAGATCTCACCGATTACTTGTGTTGCCGATCGGGTCCTTGGGACATCTAGCACTTGGGCCGCAGCGAACCCATCCGAAATTCCACGGGAAAGTTCAAACGCTTTTTGACGCTGGACCAATCCGCGTCCACCTTGCAAGATTGCGCTAGAAGCTAGACCGACAACCGGCGCCTCTCGCCGGTACTCGATGAACTCTTGCAGTCCTTCTGCATCCGTTAGAAGGGCACCAGAGGCAAGGGCTGTTGAGTGTAACGGGTCACCGGCCTGGGGGTGTGTCGCCCGTTCACTAGGTGCTAACGAAAAGAAAATAGCGTCGGGTGATCCAGCAATATCTAGGTCCTGCGCCAGGTATACAGGGTCAGGGTCCGTCCTTAAAAAAACTCGACGTGTGCCATTGTCCTGCGGCCAACGTAAAACCAAATCCGGCGCGAAGGCGTGGTTGAAGTACTCCGTCGACTTAACAGAGACGCGCGAGTCTGTTTCTCGGAGCTCGTTGATGACCGTCTGCTTGACGGCATGAACACTTCTACGCGGGTCCGAAGGGTCGATGGCGTTGCGTACTGACTGAGCGTAAGAGGTACTCATTACCAAGTACCCGCCTCAATCTCGTGCTTAATTATCAGTCCCCTGTGTTGGGGCGTGATAACCAATCTTTCCTGTTTGTCCGAGAGGACCAAAAGCCAAAGACGGTCGGCAACCTCTTGCACGATCGCGTCATCAATCAGATGGCGAGCTTCTTCCTCAGAAGATACCCCAAATACTCGCTTATGCTCCGAAAGCACCCCTTCGCGCACTTTTTCCGCACTGCAGAGTTGCCCCCACGACCCTACAAGAAACGGGTGCCATGTGATCCACATGAAGTGATCCGCGAGTCTCGCGTGATCTCTACGCGTCACGTAGCACTTTGCAAGATAGGACTGATAATGCGTTCCCTGATCTCCAGCAGCGGAGTATTTTTTACACTCAGCCAGAAACATCTGACCAGAGAAATCATCGCCGTGAAGAATCCCCCCTATATCGAAGGAGAAGCTCCATTCACTGTGCGGCCACGGGAACTCAAGACGCCCTGCCGAGTAAGGGTCAGTGTTAAGCCATGACGCCTTAACACGCGTCGTTGACTCAAGCCAACGCTTAGCACGCCTCGCGCCGTCGTCCCCTAATTGATGTAAAGCCTCCCCTGGCATACGCGGAGCATACAGACCTTGATCTGCGAGCGGTAGAGGGCCGTGACAGGAGTGTCACGTTACGTGCAGGGTCGACAGGTGCCGTGCACCCCGCCACGCTGATGCTCCCAGCACGGCACGACAGCCGTGAGACCGAACATGCCCTGTCTGCATCAGCCAGTAGTCTGCGGCTGTCAGCCGTGGCGCACTGGAGGCTTCGTGGAAGCTACTGCTCTCACCAGCCCTGACCGATTGTGGTCGGCGCAGGAAGTCTTGATGCGTCCGAGCCCTGTTCCAGCGGTGTCCGGCGTCTACGGGTGGCACTTCAAGCAGGCGCCCCACTCGGACCTGGCTGCCGGGCGCCTGCTCTATGTCGGCATAGCCCCGCGGTTCATGGCGAACCGGACCAGCACGCAGAACCTGCGCAAGCGGGTGCGCTACCACTACCGAGGCAACGCGGCCGGCTCAACGCTACGACTCACCCTCGGATGCCTGCTCGGCCTTGAGCTGCGCCGCGTGGGCAGCGGTAAGCGGATGACCTTCGGCAAGGCCGGCGAAGCCACCCTGAGCCAGTGGATGGCGGACAATGCGGGGGTGTGCTGGATCGAGCAGAGCGAACCGTGGGACCTGGAGTCACAGTTCATCTCCCAGCTCGATCTCCCGCTGAACCTCGACCAGAACCGCCACAACGCGTTCCACAGTCGCTTGAAGGAACTACGGGCCCAGGCACGCCAGCGAGCGCGAGAGTTGCCCATCAGCTCGTAGACCAGCGAACGGGCCGACGGGTCGTTGTCTGGGCCGTCCCTGGGCCGTCCGAGGTCACTCGGCAGCGACCAATGACGACCAACGACGACCACCAGGCGCACGGACCCGCCGCCCCTGACCAGCAAAAACCCAGCTCACCAAGATTCCCGGCAAGACCCAGGGCAAGAAGAAGTAAGCGCCCGCCAACAGGCCCCCTGCCTGCGGGTTCTCCGCCGGGAGGGGGCTCGTTGTTGTGCTGAGTCTGGCGACGGCGCAAGCCAGTAGCGTGGCCGAGGCCGGTGGGGGCACAGCGAGGCACACGCGTGCGTAGTCGGCTGGCGCACCCGCCATCGTGGCTGGCTGTCGTGGGCTGAGGTTTGTGCCACTGCCGTGCCAGATGCAGGGGTCAACCACGGTCAACGAGGCTGCCTGGCAGGCAAGTTGCTGGGCATCTCGCTAGTCATCGAAGCCCCAGGTCACCGGCACGACGCCCCAGCCTCTCTCCTGAAACGGGTGTTTCCGGTTCGAATCCCGGCGGGTTCTTCAGCAGCTCCGCCAGCACTGCACAGGAATGAGAGGCCGCAGTGCTCTCTGCTCAGGCCGCGGTCTCGTAGAGCCACCGGCGAACCACGGTGTAACCGTCAGGAAGCTCATTACCTGTCAGTTCCCTGTACCTCGCCTTGGCCTCTTCGCTGGCGCTCTGGCCAGCAGGGAGCCTCCGCAGGAAGGGGTCACGGTCAGGGTCGAGGAAAGACTGACGAGATTGGCCCTCCGCCTCTTCAGGCGCTGAGAGCGGATCCCGATCCTCGACCTCGTACCTCTCGGCGTCCCGCCCTTCGATGCGATTGGCGATCACGGCAGCCAGGATCACGCCGCCGATGGCCAGAGTTGCGCCACCAGCGGCGCGGAACTTCGGCTCGTGCTTCTTGCACCAGTTCTTCGCCTTGGCGAAACGGGTGGGCTCGCCATCCTCGGGCAGCGCGGAATCGTTCACACGCACATACTTACCGGACCCATCCCTCACCTGTCAGGCAATCACCCGACATCGCCCGATCAAGTTCACTAGCCAGTCCGGCCAGCCCGAGCGCCTCAGTCTCCGTCTCAATCAGCCCCGTTCACGGCCGTTCAGCGAGGACCTCTCGCCAACTTCGCCTCACGGGTCAACCGCCCATGGACCCAGGTGAACGACCCCGAACGACGCCCTCCGCCCCACCCTCACAGTTGGAAAGCGTGCACCGTGACGGCTCTGTCAGAGCCGGGGCCTACGGTCCAGGCATGGCGACCAGACCATCGGCACGTTGGCGGGCCCGCGTAGACGAAGAGGCGACCGAAATCGCCGCTGGGACAAGGGCCCCGAGAGATGCCTTCCTGTCGGAGCTCTTCCCTGAGTCACTGCTGGCGGCGACTGACAAGGCACTGCACGCGTTCGAGTCGGAGATGGACCCGCTCCACGACCAGGACGACGGGCAGGACTTCGAGGTGATCAGGCGTGTCGTGCTGGCATTGAACGAGATCAACGAGGACCACAACGGCGCCGGCTACGAGACCGAAGAGCGAGGAGCTGTGCCGCTACATCGATCAGACCTTGACGGAACGCGGCATCGATGTCCCTGCTCTGGCAGCGAGGCGAGGCATCAGCCGCACCGAGATCACAGATGACTGGCGGGACTGGTAGCCGTTGCTGTACAGCAACCCCAGCAACTGCCAGCAACCGACACCAGCCCTCACGACCCTCCCCGCAACCTATATGACCTCAAATAACCGATCTCTCCAGAGCTACGGATCAGGAGACTTCTGACATCCACAGCTGACATCAACGACGCCGGACGGGGGCGCACGCCAGTGACTCTGTCCGGCCGTCCCACCAGCGGTCGGCAGCAGTCGGAGCAGGCGCGGATCGAACTCCTAAAGCGGGTGTCGCAGGTTCGAATCCTGCCGGGGGCACAGAGCAAAGGGCCGGCTCAGGAGGGGTTTCCTCCCGGGCTGGCCCTTCGCCGTGTCCGGGGTCGTGCCACACGCGTGCCAGTTAGTCCACTATCAGTCCACATCCCCTAGCCGGGGACCACTCCCCCATCACCCCGGATCATGGCCCCGAGTCGATCAGCGATGACCCGGTCCCGTTCGCTGGTCATGTGCTGGTAGATCAGCGCGGCCCGGGAGCTGCTGTGCCCCATGCGCGTCATCAGCTCCCGCGTGCTGGCCCCGGCCGTCGAGGCCAGCGTGTCGCCCGTGTGCCGCAGGTCGTGGAAGTGCAGCTCGGCCGTGACGCCCGCGGCCTTCCGGGCCTTGACCCAGTCGTCGCGGAAGTTGCTCCGCCGCAGCTGCCCGCCCTGCGGCCCGACGAAGACGTGCCCGTCGCGGCCGGGAGCGGCGAAGTGCTCCAGGTGGTGCGTGACCGCGTCGAGCAGTTCGGCCGGGAATCGGCCTGCGCACGGCGCACGGTGACGGTCAGTCCCTCCAGGTCGATGTCCCGGCGCCGCAGGGCCGCCAGCTCCCCGAACCGCAGGGTGGTGAAGGCCGCCAGGAGTACGAGCAGCCGGTAGCGCGGCGCGATGGAGTCGGCGACGGCGAAGACCTCCGCCACCGTGAGGACCGGCCGCTCGGGCACGTCGTAGCGGTCCGCGCCCTTGATGCGGCACGGGTTGCGCCGGATCAGCTCGTCGTCCACGGCCGTGTTCATCAGGGCGCGCAGCAGTTGGTACGCCTTGACCACCGTCGGCTCACCGACGCCGGCCGCGAGGAGCTTGCCGCGCCAGCTGCGCACCCGGGCCGTCGTCACGTCGGCCACGCTCCCGGCTCCGGAGGCGGGCAGGATGTGCAGCCGCATCACCGACTCGTTCCGCTCACGGGTGCGGTCGGCGAGCTTCCGGTCCCGCAGCCACGCGGTGGCGTACTCGGCGAAGTTCACCGCCCCGGCGTCCGGGTCCGACCGCTGCCCGCGCGCCATGTCCGACTCGATGTGCGTCAGGGCGACTTGGGCATCGGTCTTGGTCGCGTAGGTCTTCTCCGCCGGGCGCAGCTGCCCCGTCTCCGGGTCCCGGTAGCGGACCTGCCAACGGCCGGACGGAACAGGAAGACGCCATGGTGAACGAACGCCGGCAGATCACTGATGAAGCGGCCGTAACGGTTTCTGCACCACAGACGTGTTGGGGTCGTGCTCATGGTTCTCGCATGCGAGAACCACGATGTCCGGGGGATTCCGGAGGTGAGCCCCGTCGGAGTGCAGAGGTTGCTCGCCCTTCCCGTAGCGTGCGCTGAGCGAATCGGGCTCGCTTCAGCTTGGTCGAGGGAACGCAGCGTGCTGAGGGATGGGGCACCACGCCGTATCGGCACCTCAGTCCACTCGGGCGTCCTCGCACCACGTCTCACTTGGGCCATGGTCGCCTGGCCGACGGCTCACCCCTGCCTCTTGCTCGCCTTGAGCAGGCCTTCCAGTATCCGTGCCATGCGGCAGTGTCTACTTGCCTCAGCCCTTGGTCTCGCCGGCGCATTTAGGAGATCTCGGCGTCCTCGGCAGTTGTCGGCGTACCGAGAAAAGTGCTCAGGCGTGTACAGACGAACGTGCTCAGTCGTGGGACCGGGAGGGCAACCCTGCGGCCGTGGGGGTGTCCGCGAGCGTCCCTGGCTCGCTGGCGGTCTGAACCTGGAGCACGCGGGCGTAGGCTCTCAGGGATGCGGATAGGCGAGTTGTCCAAGCGCACGGGCGTGAGTCCGCGCTCACTGCGGTACTACGAAGAGCAGGGCCTGCTGACCAGCTCACGCTCCGACGCGGGGCAGCGTCACTACTCCGATGCTGCGGTCCAGCGCGTGTCACTCATCCGACAGCTGTTCGACGCGGGTATGTCCAGCAGGGTGATCGCGACTGTGCTGCCGTGTGTGGACGTCCCGGGTGACCTGGGCGTCGCCGAGGAGACGTTCACGGCGATGATGCGCGAGCGCGACCGGATCGACGCCGACATCGCTCACCTGATCGAGACCCGGGATGCACTTGACGTGCTGATCAGGGCCAACAGCCGACACCGGGCGGAACTGTCCACGGCCCCGGAAGCGGTGGCACAGTCGGTCTGATGCTGTGATCTGCATCTCAGCCGGTTGCCCCTCACATCAATGTCAGAGGTGAGGATGGCGACAACGCCCGAAATCACCGGGTCGGTCATACGAGAGGCGGCGGAAGATGGGGCAGGCGTGGGGTTTCAGCAGGTATGGCGGGCCCGAGGTGCAGGAGTTCTTCGATCGTCCCGACCCTGTCCCCGGTCGCGACGAGGTGCTGATCCGGGTCGACGTCGCCGGCGTGAATCCCCTCGACCACCTTCTGCGCTCGGGCCTGGTCGACGGGCTCGACGGCGGGCGTCCGTTTCCCCGCGTGCTGGGCATGGAGGCAGCAGGAACCGTCCTCGCCCGGGGCGAGGACGTCGACGGGCTCGAGGTGGGTGACGCGGTCTTCGGCTTCGCACTCACCGGTGGCGGCACCTACGCCGAGACGACGGTGCTGTCCGCGCCGAACACCGCGCGCATCCCGGAGGGGCTGTCCGCGACCGTGGCGGCAACGCTGCCAGTGGCCGGGACGACCGCGGTGGACGTGCTCGACCAGCTCGGCCTCCCGGCCGGTGCCACGGTCCTGGTCAACGGAGTCGGGGGCGGGGTCGGCCTCGCCGTCGCCCGGCTGGCCATCGGGCGCGAGCTGCGTGTGATCGGCACCGGGAGTACCGCCAAACGCGAGCGCGCCGAGGCCATCGGGGTGCGGTTCATCGACTACACCGCCGAGGACGTCGCCGCCGCGGCACGCGAGCTGGTTCCGGACGGCTTCGACGGGATCGTCGACCTGGCCGGAGGCACCTCGCTGCGGACGGTCGCTCCGCTGGCCCAGGATCCCCGCAACGTCATCGCTGTGGGTGATATGTCCGTGCCCGATCTCGGTGGGCGTTTCGTCGAGCGTCGCGTCGACCGCGAGAACCTGGAGCGGTCGGCCCGGCTGGCCCTCGACGGACTCCTCACACCCGTGATCACCGCGGTCCATCCGCTCTCCGACGCCCCGGCCGCCCTCGCCACCGTCGAGAACGGCCACACCTCGGGCAAGGTTGTCATCGAGGTGGCATGAGAAGTGCCCGGCCGTCTGACGCTGTCGACCGTCCACTGCGGACTGACGAGAACCCGTGGTCAGCGCATCATCAACTGAGCACGTTCACCCGCACGGGGTCGAGCACGTTCAGGCGTACGCCGACAGCAGTCAAGTGTGCAGCGAGGCACACACGCGCCTGACTGGTCGGCACCTGCCGTCGTGGCTGACTTTCGTCGGCTGAGGTTCGTGTCCCGACTGTGCCAGATGCAAGGGCCGGTCACGGTCAGCACCGGTGCCGTGCGGTCGCGTACCCGTCTGCGTCCTCGATCGGCGAAGCCGCAGATCAGCCGCCCGATCACCCAGCCTCTCGGCTAAAGCGGGTGTCGCAGGTTCGCATCCTGCCGGAAGCGCGGACAGAAGGGCCGGCTCAGGAGGGGTTCCCTCCCGGGCCGGCCCTTCGACGTTTCAGGGGTCGTGCCGCATGTGTGCCAGTGGAGTCCACACGGAGTCCACATCCCCTGGGCGAGCCCTGGGCTAGGCCGCGCGTCGATCCGGCGCCGAGTGGAGGGGCATCAGGACATGCGCGGACGACCAGGAGACGAGACCACCGCCGGGTGGCTGCTGACCTGTCATCCGAAGACTTTCGACCTGGAGGCGTTCCGCCGCTCCGGGCGCGAGTCGGACTCGTGGCGGGTCTCGCAGTCGTGGGGCGAACTGGCAGCTGACGATCCGTTCGCACTCCGGCTCTCCGGGCCGCGCGGTGGGGTGGTGGCCCGCGGCAGTCTCACCGGTCCCGCCCGTTGGGAAGGAAACCCGGACCCCGCGTTCTGGGCCGAGCCGCCCGCGCCCGCCCACTTCGTCCCACTGACCGTCGAACGCTGGCTGTCCACTCCCCTTCCGGCCCGCACCGTACGGGCCGATCCGACGTTCGCCACCGCGACCATCGTCACCATGCCCGGTGGACGCAACCCGCACCGGCTGTCCGCTACGCAGGGGGACCGCCTCACGAACATGATCGACGCCATCGGCCGACACGGCCAACCGGGGCGTCGGCGTCAGCAGAAGCCGGCGAAATCACCAGACAGGTTCTGGGACCGTGCCACAGCCGTGCCAGAACGAGCGGGGAACCACGGGGGAATGACGGGGACCAGGTCGCCAACCGGTCAGGCCCCGTGGCCGCTCCACCGCAGGTCAACCCAGCAACCACCCATGGACAACCCGAGTTTCCCAAGCGGAGGTCCCCGGTGTGCCGGCGCAGACGGAGCCGTAAGGTTCCCCATGGTGACTGCGATTGTCCGCGAGTGGCACGACGAGGAAGGGTGGGGCGTGCTCGACTCCCCCGAGACTCCCGGCGGATGTTGGGGCCACTTCTCCCACATCCAGACGAAGGGCTTCCGAACGCTGTCGCCGGGACAGCAAGTAGACCTCCAGTGGGAAGCCCCTGGCTTCGAACAGGACGGGTACAGCTACCGGGCCGTGAGCATCGTGCCTCGACCCGCCTGACATCACCAGCTGACATCAACGACAGCGAACGACGGCGCACCGAAGCGGCCACGACCGGACCCACGAGCGACCGCTGAGCCCCGTTTCGGCACGCCGCGCGACAAGGTGATCGAGCTCCTGAAGCGGGTGTCGCAGGTTCGAATCCTGCCGGGGGCACCAGCCGAAGGGCCACGGACCGATCATGCTCCGGGGCCTGAAGAGCATCCCAAGCTCCGAGCGCACCTAGCCCTCGCCATAGGGTCCGTCCCATGACGACGCATGGTTGGTTCGAGATCGATGATCCGGACGACGACTTCGAGTTCGACGACACCGAGAGAGCCTTCGTGTCCGCGCTGAGCGGGCGTTGCACGGCCTGGGCGCCAGCTGATGTTGTCGGGGAGGTCGGACGTCCGGACAACTGGGAATCGCTCCTCGCCCATGTCGGCCTGTACGACCGGGCGGAGCCCCATCGACACTTGATCGATCTGGGTGTGCACCTGGTCGGTAACCGCATCCGCGGGGACCGTCTGCACAATCAGCTGTATCTGCTCCCGGATCGTCCCAGCGACTGGGCACTTGATGCCACGGGTTCCACGGAACGGCTCGCCGAGCTTGCCGCCGAGTGGTTCCGCGCAGTTCTGGACAAGCCGATCGTGTTGTATGTCTGGCTCCACGAGGGTTACGCCTACGCTGCCCGTTACGCGTTCGCCGACAGCGGCGAGACGATCTGCCAAAGCTACGCGGAGAGCATCGCCCCACCGGGCCAAGCCGCGGAACTGACAGCCGCCGGCCACGTGCACGGCAAGGGCTGGATCCAGACCGTCGGCTTGCCGACGCCCTCCCTCTACCTGCACATCCGGGGCGACCTCGAGAGAGGCAGCACCATATCCGGGGTTCCGGCAACGACCAAGCGTGGGCCGCTTCCCGGACTTTGGTACGAATGATCATTTGCCTCCCGTTGACCTGCGCCGCACCACAGCCGCACCAGATCGATCGGGGAACAGCGGGGAATCACGGTGCAAGAGGCTACGTCAAATGAGGTGCCAACCCAGCCATTCGCCCAGGTCAGAGCACGAACCAACAACCGAATGACCGCAGCTTCCCAGGCTGATGGTTCCGCTGTCGCCACATGTCGGTCGTCCGGCTTCCTCCGGTCGACGACGCGTACAGCGTGGTCAAGGCCAGTGGGGGTGCAGCGAAGCACACGCGCGCCTGGTCGGTCGGCACTCCCGGCGCCGTGGCTGGCTGTCGTCGGCTGAAGTGGTGGCAGCTGAGGTCGACTTGTAAGCACCGCACCGCCGGCAAGATGCGGCTGTGCCTGAGTGCACGGTCAGCACGCGGAGCGGCACGGACTGGCCTGCGATACCCGCCGGCGACCTCTCCCGATATCCCGCACCGAAGTCTCCCCGATGCGAGATCGAGGACGACAGCGACGTGCCGGCCTTCCGGGCCGACGAGGCCACTGTCAGCGTCTCCCGGGGACTTGCCGGAACCTGGTGCGTCGACGTTGAGGGCTCCGTGTCGCCCGGGTCGGCGGACTCGATCGCATCGGAGATCGCACAGCGACCGGGCGACGCGACCGGAGAGCAGGCTCTTCGGTACCGGGTCACTGACTGATGGACCCGCCAGGGGTGAGTGTGTGACCGCGCGGCAACGCCGACAGGCACGGGCGGGCAGGCGCGCACATCCATGGACGACCGCGGCAGCTCAGAGGCGTCGCGTTCCCAGGCGGATCCCTCGCCCGAGCCGCTCCGGGACGAAGGAGCCGCGGGGTCGGATCCCGCCGCCCCGAGGGGTGAAGTCCCAAGTCAAGCCTTGGCATCCTCACCCCTCCGGTCATTTAGGTCAGGACCTGACCTGTACAGCCCCTAGCGTCCTCCCCGTCCGGCGGAACACGAACCACGGAAGGCAGCGACCATGAGCGAGACCGTGACTGTCAACGAACCGGCCACCCACGACTCGGCCCATGAGCCGGCCTCCACCGGCGAGCGTGCCGACTTGCTGGAGTCCCTGGCCAAGCACCGGCACTTCCTGCGATTCACCACCCGTGACCTCACCGACGAGCAGGCCGGGCGCCGGACCACCGCCAGCCAGTTGTGCCTGGGCGGCCTGGTCAAACATGTCACTGCGGTCGAGCGAGCCTGGGCGCAGTTCATCCTGGACGGCCCGTCGGCGATGCCCGACTTCACCACCATGACCGAGGCCGACTGGGCCCGACGGGACGACGAGTTCCGGATGCTGCCCCACGAGACGCTGACCGGCGTGCTCGCCGACTACGCCGACGTGGCCCGCCGAACCGACGAACTGGTCGCCGCCCTCCCCGACCTGAACGCCGCACAACCACTGCCGAAGGCCCCGTGGTCCGAGCCGGGCGCGCGGTGGTCGGCCCGCCGGGTACTGATGCACATCATCGCCGAGACCGCCCAGCACGCCGGCCACGCCGACATCATCCGCGAGTCCCTGGACGGCGCCAAGACCATGGGTTAGCCGGCGGCGCGGCAGGGCCTATCGCCCCCTGCACGGGGGCGATACGCCCCGTGACCCCGCAAACGCCCCTGCCTCGTGCTCCGCGGGTCAGGGACGTCGGCGAGGCGGCCGACACCCGATCCTGACATCAACGGGCGCGGACGCCGGCTCATCAGTGCAGCCGAGAGCGCACCCACGAACCGCGGTACGAAGCCGCTGTGCAGACCGGGAAGGGCCGCCGGATCGAATTCCTGAAGCGGTGCTCCCCCAACCGATGTCGGGCTCAGCCCTCCTCTTCCTCGACCAGGCCGCAGGCGAAGGGGAACGACTCCAGGAACTCCCGTCGCGCGGGATTCGGCTCTGCTTCGGCCAGGTCGGTGAGCACCTGCAGGAGGCGGTCGCGCTGGTCCGGAGGCAGTCGCAGCAGTTCCCCGCCCACGCTTTCCGTCATCTTCACCGCGGAGTCGGGATCGACTTCGTCGTCACCGCAGCTGTCGAGGAACCAGACGACGTCGACAACCAGCCCGGCAAGAGCCGGCACCAGCGGATCCATGGCAGTCATCCCCGCAACCTAGCCGACCCCCACGACAGCGAGGTCGCCGTCTCCCGAGGCATGAGGATGCATCGCGCTTCCTTCCGAGCAGGTGCGGAGCATCGGGCGTCCCGGCCGGTGGGTGTCTGACTGCGTGACAACGCCGGCGGACGACGACGGACGAGCACGGACATCCGTGAAACATCAGCGCAGGTGACAGCCATGCCGACCCGAGGCACCACCACCCCGGTTGCCTCGGGACGAAGAGGTCTCACGGCTCGATCGCTCGGTAGTGTCCGAGATCGGGCCCGCCGTCAGCCCCGCGGGCCACCACGAGGGGGAGCGCTTGTGCCGTTCGGTGACTTCGATGCATGGCGGCGAGAGCCGCTGACGATGATCTTCGGGCCTTCAGCTCAGCCTTCCGTCAGACGGAATCTGGATCGCAAGCCGAACTGGTGGCGCTCATCGCCCGGCACGAAGCCGAGGGGTGGCTGGCCGGTGAGCGCTCCCTCGGCTCGGTCCCTCTGTCCGCTGCGTTTCCGTGGCGGGGAACCAGCTGTGAAGGAAGGGGAGTCCGGAAGAGGATGTCTGTATGCGGGTAGGGGTGGTCGGACTCAGGATGGGGCTTCACCTGGCGGACTGGTGCCGCAAGGTGGGCTTGGAGGTCGTGGCGGCATGTGACCGCGCCCCCGAACGCCGCGCCGCGGCACGGGCGCAGCTGCCCGGTGCGGTGCTGGTGGAACGGTGGCAGGAGCTGCTGGAGCACCGTCTTGACGGGGTCGTCCTGGCCAACGACTTCGATGAGCACGCGCCGTTGGCCATCGCGTTCCTGGACCGTGGGGTGCATGTGCTGTCCGAGTCGGCGGCGTGCGTGGACGCCGCGGAAGGCGAGCGGCTCATCGCGGCGGCGGACAGGTCGTCCGCGACCTACTCCTTCGCCGAGAACTACGTGGCCCATCCGCACGTCCGGCTCATCCGGCAGGCGATCGAGGCCGGGGAGCTGGGCCGGATCAGCCTGATCGAAGCGGACTACCTGCACGGCATGTCCCCGGCGGATGTCGCGGGCCTGATCGGTGATCCGGCGCACTGGCGCGGGCGCATCGCTCCCACGGCGTACTGCACGCACACCCTCTCCCCGGTGCTGGCCCTCACTCAGGCCTGGCCGGTGGAGGTGTCGGCGTTCTCGGTGGACGAGGCGGACCCGCGTGCCGCGGTCGTCATGGCGGTACGGCTGTCCAGCAGGGCGCTGGCGCTCACCCGGCACGGGTTCCTCCAGGGCGAACCCGACAGCCACTGGAGCTGGATCTCCGTGCGCGGTACCAAGGCGCTGGCCGAGTCCGTCCGAGCCGCCGGCGAACGGTCCTGGTCGGTCCGTGTCAGGACGGAGGGCTGGGCGGTCCCGGAGGGCCACGCCCGCGAGGAGGAACGCGCCCCTGTGCCGCTCGTCCTCGCCGGGGAACCCGTGGCACGCGGAGCCGAGGGCACCGTACGGGTACTGCGCGCCTTCCGGGCCACGATGGAGCACGGGGAGCCACCGCTGGTACCGGTGCGGCCCGCCGTGGCCGCGTCACTGGTCGGCGTGGCCGGCGCGGAGTCGCTGGCCAACGGTTCCCGCCCCGTCCCAGTGCCTGTCATGACGACCGATCCGGGGAGCCACCCAGACAGTGCCTGATGTCGACATCTGACACCAGTGACGCCGGACGGGGACGTACGCCGGCGTCTCCGTCCGACTGTCGCTCCGGCCGACGACCACAGCCGGAAAGGGCTCGAACCGGACTGCTGAAGCGGGTGTCGCAGGTTCGCCTCCTGCCGGGGGCACAGAGGAGAAGGGCCGGCTCAGGAGGGGTTCTCTCCCTGGCTGGTCCCTCGCCGTCCCGGGCTCCGTGCCCCACGCGTGCCAGGACCTCGTCGAGCACTCGCCGCTCAACCGGCAAAGACGGTGCCACAAGGGTCCACCACGGGTCGGCCCACCACGTCCCGGGGCCTCCGCGGCTCAGCGGAACTCGTGAACCACCTGGATCCTGCCAACGATGTGGGCGTTGAACTCGTCGAGTTCCTCGGCCGGCACCCACAACTCGAGGATCGTCCGTCCGCCTGCCTGCCGGACCGGATACCTGCTCAGGAAGCCGGAGCCGACTTCGAAGCGGGTGACGAAACCGGCGCCGTCGTGCTTGACGTTCCAGTCCCGTGCGATCGTGACGGCGTAGGCCTCGTTGAGGACCGGGTAGAAGATCGGCTGTTCGGGAAGCCGGGGCGGCCAGGCACGCCAGTCCAGCTCACGCACCAGCTCCAGTTCCTCGGGACCGGTGGGCCGCCACAGGGTCGTCGTTTCTTGCCGGCTGGTCACGGGAACTGCTTTCTGGACGAGGCAACCGCCGATGCGGTCCACCGGGAGCCCGACGGTATCGGCGGTCCGAGTACGGCGGCCACCGAGTTCCGGGCTTCGCTCCACCGTTGCCACCAGCAGCCGCGGAACGCCCCACGGCGGCAGCGGCTGTGACGGACACCGTGTCCGGTGCGGGACCGACGGAGCACTTCAGAAGCTGGACTCCATCACCTCGCGGCCGTCCTCGCGCTCGGTGACGGTGCCGGCGCCGTCGGGGTGCCGCTGGCGCTGCTGGGCCGTCAGGCCGCCGCCTTCTCCGGTTCGTCGGCGGGGGACCGCCCGGCCGGCAGGCCTCGTCGCCGGTCACCCCTGGCCGTGCTCCTGGGCGGGGACGGCGTACACCAGCAGGTTCCGCTGGTAGCCGCCGCGCTCGCGGTCGTAGGGGGGCGCGCAGGTGACCAGGGTCAGCACCGGCCGTCCGTGGCGCCGGAACACCTCGTCGGGGAGCCTGTCCTTGTCGACCACCTCGCGGGCCGTCACCTCGTACCTCACGGGAGGCGCGTCCTCGCGGGCGACGGTGACGTCGTCGCCCTTCCGGACCTCGTACAGCTTGGCGAAAGCACCCAGGTCGCCGGTGCGGTCGTCCACGTGGCCGATGAGGACGGCGGATCCGGCGGGGGCGCCCGGCGCGGGGCCGTAGCGGTACCAGCCGGCCCGCCCCGCGTTGTCGGGGATCTCCACCGTGCCGTCGTCCCTGACGCCGACGGCCTGGACCCGGGCGTCCAGGGAGACCCGTGGGACGCGCAGCGCCGTCGGCTCGGGTACGGGGCCGGACGCGTGCCCCGCCTCGCCCGGTCCGCTGTCGTGGACCCCGGACGAGGGCCCGGCCGTGGGCTCCTGGGCCTGCGGCCGGGCACCGAAGTCCGACGGCACCGGGGCTCCGGACGGCCACAGCGACCAGGCCAGCAGCGCCGCCAGGACGACGGCGGCGACCGCGGCGGCCCCGACGGCCGCCGCGGAGGGCCGCCCGCCCCCGAGGGGGGAGCGCATGACTGTCAGTCGCTGCGGGTGTACCGGCGGCGGGCGGCCAGCAGGCCGGCGACCGCGACGGCACCCGTGGTGCCCCAGGCGAGCCAGACGGTGGCGGACTCGTTGCCGGCGGCCATCGCGCCGCTCTCACCGGCGTCCACGCCGTTCGGCGCGGAGTCCATGCCGCTGATCGTCTGCGTCTTCAGCGCGAGGTTGTCGTCCTCGGCGCTGCCCCAGGCGTAGACGATGGTGTGGGCGCCCTCGGCGAGGTCGAGGGCGGCGGGGCCGATGGCCACGGTGCCGGTCCCGGCCAGGACGACATCGGCGTTCACCGTGCCGGCGGGCACCTCGAGCGACTTCTCGTTGGGATTGGTCAGGCCCTCGATGACCGGCTCGCCGTCCGCGCGGACGTCCACGGCGGGTGCCGCGGCCACATGGCGGACGGTCAGCCGCGACTGACCGGCCGGGACCTCGGAGGTGTCGTTGACGAACGCGGTGAGCACGGGGGTGCCCTGTGCGTCGAGGTGGGCTGCGAGCGTGGCGTTCGCCCCGGCCGGTATCTCGATGCTCTCCCGGATGGCGGCGTCGCCGTCGGGGCCCTCGCCGTCGGCGAAGACCTGGATGTCGTAGGTGCCCGGGTTCAGGGGCCGGGGTTCGGTCAGGGTGCCGGGCTCGAAGTCGGGAATCAGCTCGTTCCCGTTGGCGTACACGTCGACGGTGAGGCCCGGAACGCCGTGGAAGACGGTCACGGACGCCTTGCCGTCCTCCTGCGCCGTACCGCCCGCGAAGGCGGGGACGGCCACGGCGAGGGACAGCACGCAGGCACCGGCGGTGGCGGTGGCGGTCTTCCTGCTGCGCGAGTTCGTCATCGGAACTCCCTTCGTGGGGGACCCCGGCCACAGGTGGGGCCCGGCTTCCGGATGAGCGGCTTCTCGGACGCGTCGCGCGACGGGTTCTTCGGCCGGATGTCCGGCCGGTCCCCTGCCGGCGTGCGGCGGTCGTCGTGCTGTCGCGCGCTGCCGCGGCCGGTGTCACGGGTGCCGTGCGGGAGCGGCGCCACGGGTGAGGTCGGCTGTGCTGCCGGAAGTGGGGGCGGACTGCCCGGGCGGGTCCTCGAACGGGGCCCGGCGCCTCGGTCCCGGCCGCCGCGGGGCGACGCAGACGCTCCTCGTCGAGCGGCCCTCTCCCCCGTGGCGCCCGATCCACTATGGGGTGCCACGCGACGATGCGCCACTCGTGCACCCTGCGCACCGTGCATCCCTTGCGCACTCTGCGCACCGTGCATCCCTTGCGCACTCTGCGCACCGTGCATCCCTTGCGCACCCTGTACACCGTGCGCCCCTTGCGCCCCTTGCGCCTCGACCGGAAACGGCACGCCGACCTGGCGGCCCTTCGGCCGGCCCGGGCCCGGCGGGCGGCCCGGGCCGCCCCGGTCGTCGTCGACGTCCACGGCTGCGTGCACCACGCCGGGAGGGGCGACCCGCCCCGCTCTCCCCGGGGGAGAGGGAAGCGGTCGGTCCGTCGCCGTCAGGCCGTGCGTCCCTTCCGACGTGCGCCGCCCCCGGACATCGCAGAAAGTGGAAGCCAGGAAGGGAGCGTTCCATGAGCTGTTCGGTGGGACCACACCCCTCGGCACCACCCTGTCCCTCCGCACCCGCCACCCTGCGGTTGCCGTCCGGCACCCCGTCCTCGCGCACCGCCGCCGGAGCCTCGAGCCCGCGGCGCGGACGTGGGGGAAATCGAGGACTCCCCGCAGCAGCCTCGGGGCGGGACGGCCGGGCTCCGGCGGGACGCGGGTGGGACGAGGCTCCGGTCCGGCGAGCCGGAACAGCGATCGATGACCGTGGCGGCGGCGTGCCACGCCGTCCGGGGAGGGCCACCACCGCAGCGACCGATCCGTACGACACCCCGAGGAAGCAGGCCCTCTCATGGCAGCCACACCCGTCATGCAACTGCCGGTCATCAGTGAATGCGTAGCCGAAAGCTGTGCCTACAACCACGACCACACCTGCCACGCCGTGGCGATCACTGTGGGGGACGTGGCCACCCCCGCCTGTGAGACGTTCCTGAGCGCGGACATCGAGGGCGGGGAGCCGTCCGTCACCGGCCGGGTCGGCGCGTGCAAGATGGCCGACTGCCGGCACAACACCGGACTGGAGTGCCATGCCCCGTCCATCACCGTCGGTTACGAGGCCGAGCAGGTCGACTGCCTCACCTACGCGCGGGCCTGAGCGACGGACGCGGTCGTCGCACACTGCCGGGGCTGCCGCACGGCGGCCCCGGCACCCTTCCCGGTCCGGCAGCGCCCGCCGGAAACCGGGAGGAGACCCGTCCGGCCGGCACTGACCGACTCCTGGAATCGGCCCGTGGCCGGTACTCCCTGGTTCGTGGTGGAAGACCCCCGGGAGGATGACGAAGGGCCCTGGGACTTCGACACGGCCGGGTCGGCCTTCATCGCGGCCCTGCGGGACCCGGGCCGCCTCCCGGTGCGTGCCGGCGAGGCCTGCGACCAGCTCTTCAACCGGCGCTTCACGCCGTGGTGGCGCTCCGGCCTCGTGGGCGGACGAGAAAACACGTTGGCCGCCCGCTGCTGAGCTGCGACGATGCCCCCGTTTCCCAGCGGAGGGCATGTGTTCGTCTTCGTGTGTACGGGGTGCGGCGCCGAGCTGACCGCCCCGCTGTCCCGGGTCGCCCTGCCGGCCCACGCCCACCAGAAGTACGGGAACGGGATCCAGCTCCCGGTGCTCATGGAGCCGGGCACGTTCGCCGTGGAACCGGAACCCTGGGGGCCGCCCTGGCGGAGGTGGGAGGAGATCGATCCGGACGAGGCGGCGGCCCGCGGCATCCACGCGCCGGTCCACGCCCTGTCCGACGGCGCGCCCGGCGCGATCGTCATCGCCCCCGGCGACGCCCGCGGCACCCTGCTGATCCCGGAGAAGGCCGGCGGCTACTGCTGCGGCCTCGACGGGGCCGACGGTCCCAACATGGCCTGCGAGACGTGCGGCCTGCCCGTGGCGAGCAGGATCGACGACTGCTCGCTCTGGCAGGCGGTGTGGCTCGCCCCGGACGCCGTGCGCCGCCGCCCCGTCGACGACGCCGGCACCGGGGCCGGACCGCTCTCCTGGGCGGAGCTGCTCCTGGAGCGGAGGAGCACGCCTCCGCTCGAGCCGATCACCTCATGGGACGGACCGCGGCTGGGGTTGCAGCACTGGTGGTCATGGAGCCCGCGGTGGGAAGCGGCGGCCGGGCGGGCCCTCGCCCACCTGCTGGTGGCCTCGGAAGGCCGGCCGTTGACCGTCCCGGACGGCCTGACCGCGGAGGTGTTCCAGCACGCCCTCGACGCCCTGCTGCCCGCGGGCCCGCCGCCGCGGCGTGCCGTCCTGGCCGGACCGGGGCTGCCCGCCCCCGACCCGGGCGCCGACGTCCTCCTCGTGCCGGTCCACCCGCAGACGGGGGAGGCCTGGGCCCCGGTCGGCCCGGCCGCCTCGGCCTACCCGGTGCCGCTGCCGTTCGGGGTGTGGCGGTGGCTGACCTCCCCCGATCCGCACCTGCCCGCCCCTGCGTCGGGCGCCATGCCCGACGGCGTCCTCCGCGACGACCCGCCCGCGCCGCACCCCTGTGCCCTCTTCCGGGCCGACCGGAGCGTGTTCTGGCACACCCTGGTCCGACTGCCGGCCGTCCGCAGCCCGTGGCTGCGCGACATCCTCGACAGCCTCACGTGACACGGGCGCGCCGGCCACCTCTCATGAGTACCGCTCCGAGCTGCAAGGACCCAGCTCATGAGGTCCCCGGCACGACCCGGGGCAGGAAGAAGCGAGCCCGCACCCACAGGCCCCCGGTCGGCAGTCCTTCCGCCGGTGGGGGACCTTTCGCCGCGCCGGAACTCCCGGGGCGCGCGTCCCGTCTACGCGTTGTCTCCGTGCTCGGCCTGTCCCTGGCCGGTCGGCACGGGGGCGACCGGGCGGACCGCGGTAAACATGTCGAACTCGGAGCGGGTGGCGGAGAGCAGCAGCAGCCACTCGTCGCAGCCCTGCCACGGATGGAGGTCGCCGCCGCCTCCGCGCACCACCCGCGGTCCGTCCCCGGTGCGGGGGCGTGCGTCCGCGGGCGCGTCCGTGAAGTGCGGGATCCACACGTCGGCGCAGATCTCGTTGGCCGAGCCCATCGCCGCCAGCCCGAAGGCGTTCTCGGCCGCTGCCGTGCGCTCCTCGTCGGCGAAGTCGTCGAGCACCTGGTCCTCGTCCGGCCTGCCGTCCCCGCGGAAGGTCAGGGTGGTCGTGCCCGCCCGGGCCGCGTACTCCCACTCCGCCTCGCCGGGCAGCCGGAACGGCAACGTCCCCAGGAGGTCGTCCAGGTCGTCCTCGAGCCGGGCCGTGGCCGAATCCGATTCGGCGAAGCCGTCCTCGTACTCGGGCAGCCAGTGCCGTACCTGCGCCACCGTGAGCGGGTGCCGGGCGATCAGGAACGGCTCGACCCGCACCTCCCGCACCGGCCGGGCCCGGGCAGCGCCGGCGAAGAACGATGCGAGGTCGTCATCGGCTTCACCGGCCCGCTCGATGGCACGAACCGCGTCCAGTTCCGCGCCGGACAGGCCCATGAGGAACGTCCCGCCGGGAACAGCCCGGAAGACCACTCCGGAGGGGGTGTGCCGCCAGGCCGGTCGGCCGGCCACGATCCCTTGAGCCCACATGGTGCGGACGCCAGCAGTCGGGCCTCCCGGACGAAGGAGGGGACCCAGGAACGGAACGCGGCCGACCGATCACCTCCTGGACGCCGCAGCGCCGCCCCACCACCGCACCGGATCGACCGGGGAACAGCGCGGAACCACGGTGGGAGCAGGCGAGCCCGGAAGTGGCGCGGGCCGTGCGTTCGCCCGGTTCGGCGCTCGCACCACCCGCGAACCGCCCGCGCATGACCGCGGCTTTCCGAGCCGGGGGCTCAAACACCGTCAGCACGTACCGGCCGGTGGACAGCACGGGCAGCGTGGTGAAGGCCGGCGGGGTGCAGCGAGGCGTACCCGCGCCTGGTCGGTTGGCACACCCGCCGTCGTGGCCGGCCGTCGGGGGGTGAGGTTCGTGCCACCGCCGTGCCGGATGCGGGGGTCAGCCCCTGCCGGCCAAGGAGACCCGCGGTCGAGTTTCGCCTCGTCAGGTCTCGAAACACCAGGTCAGTGACGTGACGTGGTTGTTCCCGTCCGGATCTGTGCCGACGGCCACAGCGAGCGGGATCCACGTGGGCTCATACTGAGCTATGACAAAGCCTGCGGCACCGAAGCGTCATTTGCCCACCAGCCCCTTCAAGGCCCCGGTCACACCGGCTCCCAAGCACTTCGCCATGGGCGACCAGGTCACACACGACATGTACGGCCTCGGCCGGGTGATCGGCATCGAGGACGGAATCGCGGCGCTCGTGGATTTCGGCTCGGCGCAGGTGCGGATCTTGAGCCCGTACGCCAAGATGACCAAGCTGTAGGACCGCTGTGCCCGATCACGGCACGCCAGGCTCCCTCAGGAACCTGTGACGAAAGGCAGACCTCTCATCGACCCGAAGTCGCTGTTCTCCGCCCTGGAGGGGCAAACCCGCCGCTCCACTGCGGTATCGCCGCCTCCGACGACCAACCCCTTCCAGGCCCCGGACTTCGCAGAAGACGAGTTCTTCTGGTCCGAGGATGCGCAGGAGCCCGCCCCGGGCACGCGTGCGGCACGGCCCAGGGCTGCCTAGCGGTGGTCTCGACAGCCGCCTGCGGGCTGTCTCCCGTACCGCTCTTCGTCGGACCCGGGTGGCCGTCCGCCGCGTGAGCCTTTGCGTACGGGGGCGGCCCGGCTGTCGGTCCTCTCCGGGATCGTGTGCCGCACACCCCGGCGCCGCAGGTACTCGCGGCACGGCCCGTTGCTGTAAGCCTCGTCCGCCGCGAGGCTCTCGGGCTTCCTACGGGGGCGGCCCGTCCCGGCCCGCTGGACACGGATCCTGTCCGGCACCGCTTGGGACCGGATGCGGTCGGCCCGTCGTCCCGGTGTGACGACCGGGGACAGCGGACGGCAGCGGCCGTCCGCGCTCAGGTGGGGCTTGCTGGTGGATCCACCACGCGAGCGGCCCTGCCAGGCGAACGGTCTCCACCACCCAGCGTCGCGGGACCGTCGCGGGACCGGTACTGCAGGTGGCCGCGTCCCTGCCTCGACCCACGTCGAACGGAAGCCGCCGTCGCAGCCGTGCGGGCCACCGCGCTCCGTGCCCCGGACACTCCGGCTGTCCACGACGGCGGCACCGGGAGTCGGACCACGGCCGCACTGCACCCGCTCGCGCTCCCGCAAGGCCGCCGGCATCCGCTCCCACACGCCCTCTGTGCGCCACTGCCGCCAGTGGTGACAGACCGTCTGCCACGGATGTGCCCGCTGACAGGCCTCTCAGCCGCCCTCCGGTGGCGGTACCCGGCCAGGGGAGCACCGGACCGGGCCTCCTCCAGCAGGGCGGTGCGGACGGCCGGAGTCTCCTCGCCCCGGTTGGCCACCACCGCATCCGGCCGCCGATGTGACCTTCGTCGCGGCAGTGGAGTCCGGGCGCGTCCGCCGCTGTGCCATCCGCTGACGACCGCGGCAGCGGCACATCTCCCGTCGATGGAGGTCACAGGGGTCCGGGGCGGGAGTGCGGGGCAGAAAGGCCGCGCCTGCGCAGGGCAATATCTGTGTTCGTGACATGAGAAATAGGTGCGGGGCACGGCGAGTATTCCCCGGACGTCGGCCGGGGCTGAATTATCGACCGCGCAGGGCCGATCGCACCGTGCTACTGTCGATCTCAGTTGCAGGTGTGGTTGCCAGAGGGTTCATTTCCGACGGGGTAATCATCACGGCGACACGGAATTCACACAGGGTGAATTCCTGACACCGTCTCCGAAAGGGAAATGACATGGCTACCGGTACCGTGAAGTGGTTCAACGCCGAAAAGGGCTTCGGCTTCATCGAGCAGGACGGCGGCGGCGCCGACGTCTTCGCCCACTACTCGAACATCGCCGCTCAGGGCTTCCGCGAGCTGCTGGAGGGCCAGAAGGTGTCGTTCGACATCGCGCAGGGCCAGAAGGGCCCGATGGCCGAGAACATCGTTCCCGCCTGACACCGGCACTGACGCACACTTCGCAGCTGGGGCCCGCACCTCTGGGATGCGGGCCCCGGCTCGCTGCATTTCAGGGCGCGAGACGGGAAGGCTCCACCGTCCCACCGGCCGGTGACACATTCCCCGCCGGTCCGACTCGCCCCACATCGCTCTTGGCTCGTTCTCGAGATTCTCTGCGCCGCTCATCTGCTGCGGGAATTCCTTGCTACGTGCCTCATCAAGGAAGGTTCCGCATGAAGCGCGCCCACACATCCCGCACGTATGACCGCTTCGGAGGGGGCGTCGGCGCCAACCGCTCCGGTGGTCCGCGCCGTTCCGGGGGCTACGGAAACCGACAGGCCGGGCGGTCCGTCCAGGGCGAGTTCACGCCCCCGAAGACGATCACGCCCGCGTTGCCCGCCGCCGGGTCGTTCGCCGATCTCGCCATGCCCGCGCAACTGCTGGCCACGCTCGGCCGCGAAGGCGTGACGTCGCCGTTCCCGATCCAGGCGGCCACCCTGCCGAACTCCCTGGCCGGGCGTGACGTGCTCGGCCGCGGCCGCACCGGGTCCGGCAAGACCCTCGCCTTCGGCCTCGCGCTGCTGGCCCGCACGGCGGGCCGGCGCGCCGAGCCCCGGCAGCCGCTCGCGCTCGTCCTCGTCCCCACCCGCGAGCTGGCCCAGCAGGTCACCGACGCGCTCACGCCGTACGCCCGCTCCGTGAGTCTGCGGCTGGCCACCGTCGTCGGCGGGATGTCCATCGGCAGGCAGGCCGGCGCGCTGCGCGCCGGGGCCGAGGTGGTCGTCGCGACGCCCGGGCGGCTCAAGGACCTCGTCGACCGCGGGGACTGCCGGCTGGACGAGGTCGGCATCACCGTCCTCGACGAGGCCGACCAGATGACCGACATGGGCTTCATGCCCCAGGTCACCGCCCTGCTCGACCAGGTGCGTCCCGACGGCCAGCGGATGCTCTTCTCGGCCACGCTCGACCGCAACGTCGACCGGCTGGTGCGCCGCTACCTGACGGATCCGGTGGTCCACTCCGTCGACCCGTCCGCGGGCGCGGTCACCACGATGGAGCACCACGTCCTGCATGTGCACGACGCGGACAAGCATCGGACGACGACCGAGATCGCGGCGCGGGACGGCCGAGTGATCATGTTCCTGGACACCAAGCACGCGGTGGACAAGCTGACCAAGCACCTGCTGAGCAGCGGCGTCCGCGCCGCGGCCCTGCACGGCGGCAAGTCCCAGCCCCAGCGCACCCGCACCCTGGCCCAGTTCAAGGACGGGCAGGTGACGGTGCTGGTGGCGACGAACGTCGCGGCGCGGGGCATCCACGTCGACAACCTCGACCTGGTCGTCAACGTGGACCCGCCCAGCGATCACAAGGACTATCTGCACCGCGGCGGACGCACGGCCCGCGCCGGCGAGAGCGGCAGCGTCATCACCCTGGTGACGCGCGACCAGCGCCGCGAGATGAGCCGGCTGATGGCGCAGGCGGGCATCACCCCGCGGATCACCCAGGTGCGGTCGGGCGACGCGGAGCTGAGCCGCATCACGGGTGCCCAGGCCCCCTCGGGCGTTCCGGTCGTCATCGCCGCGCCGGTCGCGGAACGGCCCCGCGGCGCGTCTTCCTCGGCCCGGAGCCGTCGGGGCCGCCGGGGCCGGGCCGGACAGGGGCGGCCCGTCGGTGAGGCGGCGCGCCGCAGGGCGGAGCGGCGGCCCGGCCTCGGCTCGGCCGCCTAGAGCCGCTGTGATCACAAGCCCGTCCCCGTCGGCAGGAGGCACCTATGACGCCGGTCCAGATGCAGCACCTCGGAGGGGATCCCTCCCCCGAGGCCGTGGTCGACGACAGGGAGGCTTCCGGACCTCGGGTCTGTGACGACATGACGGTGGAGGTGGCTCTGTCCCTCATGGCCGGTGCCCGTGTCGATCACCTCGTCCTCTGCGACGGGGACGACCGGAGCACGGGACTGATCACCCTGGCCCGGCTCACCGCTCTCCGCGACAGTCCCGCCTACACGGACCGGCTCCGTCTACGGGACGTCCTCGCCGGACCGTTCACCGCGCCCGGCGCTCGGCCCGGTGCCGTCGGGGAGCACGGCCGGACCCCGGGCGTCCTCCCCCTCGCCCGCTGATCCACCTGGCCTGACCGGCCCGTTCTCCTTCTCCTCCGTGAGGCGTCATGCGCTGTGTCACCGCCCGACGGGAACGCCGTGACCTCACCGGCGGCGAAGCCGTCCGGACCGTGGTCCGCCTCGGCTTCATCCGTCATGAGCATCCCGAGGCCGCGTCGGCGGGTGTCCCCGCTCCGCTCCGGACCGCGCCGGTACCGCTCGGGGGCACCGCCTGCCCGGAGGTGTGAGGACGAGCGGAAAACCGCCACCCGAGATCCGGTGAGGGCCCTGCCGACGCGCGTCGGCAGGGCCCTCACCGTCGTGTCGTCGCCTCGCGGTCTTGCCGTCCGTGCGAAGGGTCCTGGCCGAGCCGAGGGGCGAAGCAGCGTCCCACCGCCCGCGGCGGCCGAGACGGACGCAGCCCTTCAGGACCGCCGGCACACCTGCCCCCGCACACGCGTCGGTCCGTTCGGCGCCGCCCCGGGCGTGAGGCGGCTGCCGGGGCGACGACCGTCCGACCACGCTCCGAGGGGCCGGGCCACGCTGTCGCCGCACGACGACTTGTCCCACCTGTTACCGCAGGCCACAGCGTATCTACGGCTCCCGGACGCCAAAATCTACTTTTGTCAGAGTAGACATTGGCTCCTGGTGTGGTTAGTCTTTTTCTCGTTGACACGGTCAAGTGAGACCCGGCAGACACGAACTGGCGGGTAGTAGTACGTGAGTTCGCAGGTCAGTGCGGCTCTGGAGCTCCGAAGCCGAGGTGTTCGCAGAACGGTGACGGGGCTGAGAGCCGCACTGGGCGGCCCGCAGGTCGAGGGGCTGCCGACAGCATCACCGACGCAGTACCGCAGTACCCGTTCACCAAGTGGTCGGTTCAGAGGAAGGACGGAGGAGAGCAGACGCCATCAGGATCGCCCGGCCCGAGCAGCTCTCGGTCCGGGTACCGCAAGACCCCGGAATGGATGGTGGTCCCCGGTCACGCAGCCGCGATCCCCGCACCCCTCCCCTCGCCGGGCCGGGTAGCGGAAACAGAAGGTCGGCACAGCATGAGGGCCGACAGATGGTGTTGAATTCCCTTCGGGGCCCTGGTGCCGTACGGCATCAGGGCCCCTCAACGCGTTGCACGACGAGGTGACATGGCAGCAGATACTCCACTCAGTGATCGTCTGGACGACGACGACTACCCCGCGTACACCATGGGCCGGGCCGCCGAAATGCTCGGCACCACCCCTGCCTTCCTCCGGGCCATCGGCGAGGCTCGTCTGATCACTCCGCTGCGCTCGGAGGGCGGACACCGCCGGTACTCCCGCTACCAACTGCGGATCGCCGCTCGCGCCCGCGAGCTCGTCGACAGGGGAACCCCGATCGAGGCCGCTTGTCGCATCGTCATCCTCGAGGACCAGCTCGAGGAAGCTCAGCGCATCAACGCCGAGTACCGCCGCGCCGCGAACGAAGCGTTTGACCGTTCCAGCCCCGGTTCGAGCTGATCACGTGGGCGCGGGCGGGTCGGCTCGAGCGCGTACGACTCCGGGGTGCGCATGAGTGAGGACGCACACGGTCGACCCGTCCGTCCCGGCGAGTGAACAGTCCGCTCCGCCGCAGGTGAGAACGCCCCCGACCCTCACCGGACCCCCGGACGAACATGCGGGAAGCGCGCCGGGGCACCTCCTCACGAGTTCGGATCCCGCACGGCGTCGGGGGCTCCGTGATCCTTCTTGGGCGCATGCACCCTCACCGTCGCGGAACCACGGTGAAGACGGCCGAGTCCGGAAGTGGCGCGGGCCGTGCGTTCGCCCGGTTCGGCGCTCGCACCACCCGCGAACCGCCCGCGCATGACCGCGGCTTCCCGAGCCGAGAGTCCGACCGCTCAGTAGGGCCGCGGAATCAGCCGTGGGCTTGAGGTGTGTGCCGCAGCCTGAACATGCCTCACCGGCGCCCGTCGGATCACCGGACGCGCCTCCGGGATACGCTCCCGGTCCTGGCACGGCTTGGACACCTGGCTCCGGAGGAATCATGGGGATTTCAGCGCGTGGTTCCGTACCGCGCGGAGCGACGAGCGCGGCCTTCGCCGCCGTCCTGCTCGCTGGGGGAACGGTTGCCTGCGGCGAAGGCCCCGTGAGTGATTCCGCGAAGGAGGGCCGGCCCGAGGTGACCCCCGCGGCGGCCGTGGCGAAGGCCGCGAGGAACTCCGAGGACATCGCATCGCTCCGTTATCGGATCACCGGGACCGTGCCGGAGAGGGGCCGTTTGGAGGCTGAGGCCTCCATGCGCACGGAACCGCCGGCCATGAGCATGCAGATGACCACGGCCGGCCAGGGCGAGGACGGCCGCCTGGAGATCCGGTTCGTCGACGAGGTGATGTACGTCGGCGGGAGTGCGGTCGCCCCCGAGAAGTTGGACGGCAGGAGTTGGTACCGAGCCGATCCGGCCGTCTGGGGCCGTGGCGCGGTGGACAACGACTCCCACGGCGTGCTGCCCAGCCAGCTCGAAGGGAACCCAGCCGTACAGTCCACGCTTCTGACCGGCTCCAAGGACCTGCGGAAAAAGGGGACGGAGACGATCGACGGCACCAGAACCACTCACTACAGGGGAACGGTCACCAGTAGCGGCTTGCGCGCCGCCCGCGGCGCCGCCGCCGACCAGGCGACTCAGGAGCGCCGGATCGAGAGCCTTGATCAGTTCATCGCGCTGCACATCGACGACACGCTCACCATGGATCTGTGGATCGACGACGACAACCACACCAAGCGGTTCCGCATGCGGGGGGACGCATACGACGCCCGGGGCGGCGCAGGGGGCGAGCCACTCGACTTGACCATCACCTTCCTCGACGTCAACCAGCCGGTGACCATCGCGGCCCCACCGTCCGAAGACACCGCTGACATCGCCGCACCGGCGGACGAGGCACCGGCAGGTTGAGCAACACCCGGGAAACGGACGAGGAAGGCTCGTGCCAGGCACGGCGGGAACGGTCGGGCAGGCCCTTCAATCCCAGCGGCTCGGATCGTGGACGGCCCGGGTCCACCGGGCCTCGAACTCTTCCCGGCCGATCACGAACGGCACCCACTCCGGGTCGTAGCGGTCCACCCACGGCGGGTTGAAGGGCCAGTCCTCCGGGGTGCTCCGGTAGGCCGTTCCGTCCTCGGTCAGTTCGACCTGGCGGAGCCGACGACCATCGGGACCGACCTCCACCAGGTAGACCACCGGATCGTCGTCCTCGTCCCAACGGCGGCTCAGGTACAGCAGGTCCCGTCCGGCCAAGGCGCCGAACCCCGGCATGCCGCGCTGGGCGTCCCTTTTGGCCCGGGCCTCGGCCAAGCCGGGCGGTGCGGTCGGTCCGTCGACGTCGGCCTCGTCGAGGCCCCATGTCTCGGCCTCCGCGCGGGTGGCCTCGGTGTGCACGACCTCCACGTCGGCGAAGGTCTCCAGCACCTCCTGCTCGGACCGGGCGTGGACCCACCACCAGGCGCCGCCCATGCCGTAGTCGTGCAGGACCAGAAAGCGTGTCTTCGATGCAGCGTCGGAAGGGGTCACCCACGCACTCTAGGAGCTTGTCTCCTGTTCGGGACGAGGCCGGGCAGGGGGACACCCGTGCGGCCTCCCGCTGCCCGGACCCGATCACCGGTCGGAACCGGAGGCGATCGCTCAGCCGCGGGTCACCGGTGCCTGTAGTCCCGTCACCCGGTCGTCGCGGTTCTCGGGACGCTCCAGGTCGATCTCGCGGGGTGTCCGGTCGACCGGTAGCCGTGGGCGTCGATCCAGCGGGCCGGGAGCTGGGCGGCACGGTGTCCACCGCGCCTCGGTGCACGACGGTCGCCGCCCGGTCGGGGGACGGCAGGGACGTCCTTGACGACGGCAGTGCCGGCTGCTGGAGCGTCTACGGCGATCCTCACGAGGCTCTGCGCGGCCTGCGGCCCCGAAGACCCCCGCTCCGGGGCGGCACGGCAGACCCCGTCCCGGTCTCCGTCTCCTTCAGCCCCGCTCACGGCCGTTCGGACCACGGACGTCACGACGTCGCACACCCCTGCGTTTCATGACCATGCGCAAGATCACTCTTACGTACCGTTACACCGTCGCACGCTGCGGGGAGACCCACATCACAGTGGCCCACCACGAAACCCCACCGATCGCTGCACGGGCTTCCCGGCAGGAGCAGCGACCGGCGGACGGGCACCCAGGAGGTACTGCCATGAGTATGACCTCGAAGAACCCGCTTTCTATCCCCCGACCGCGAGACTGGGCTGCCGTCCTCGTCGTCATCGTGGTCGTCTACGCCCCCATGGCGCAGATCCAGGACGTTCTGACCAACCTGATCGCGCTGTCGGCGGTCCTGGTCTGCGGCTCCGCGGTGAACGCGCTGTCGGCCCGACGGCCGCAGACGACCGCGGTGACCGCCGACTAGGGCCGACGACGCCCTCTCCACCGGCCTTTCCTCCCCAGGAAGGCCGGGAGAGAACCGCCCCCGCTCCCCGCGTGCCCGATCCGGCGGGAACGGACGGGGAACGACGGGGAACACCGGCCAACGACTCGAACCAGTCCGGATCGGCGTCTCGCCCGTCGGATCCGGCCCAGCGGGAACCCGGTGAGCCGGAAGGCTGAGGTCCTCCGGTCCCGCCGGCTCCACCCGAGCTCCCCGCCGAAACAGGTCACTCTGTTGTGATCCGGCCGATCGCGTGCCGCTCGGGTGTTCAGGCGGCAGGCAGGCGATCGTCGTGCGACGCCGGGCGACCGGCGGCATCCGCGTTCCTCGGTCCGGACGGCCCCGTCCGGTCCGAGCACCGGTGACCGCCGGCCGGGAGGTGAGGACAGGCGCTGCTCCATGGAGCGTCGTTCCCGGGGAGGACCCAGGGACGATTCGGCCGGTGGAGCACGGCCGCGGCGTCCTTGGTGCGCCCGAGCCGCATGAGGTGCGCGGCGAGGGTCCTGCGGTCGACCGCGATGTCCGGGTCCAGGACGGCGACGGCGTCCTGCGGCTGTCCGGCGCCGGAGACCGGCACCGCGACGGCGCTCGCGGAGGCGTTCACCCGCCGGAACCGAAGCCGATGTCCGCCACGACTCCGGCACCGGCCCGCCGGATCGGCCCGGCCCGCTGAACCCCAGGCCGCCTCGACCGTCCTCGAACGGGGCGACCGTCCGGTCACCGGAAAAAACAGGTCGAGACGTCCTGCCGCCCTCACCGATCATGCACGCATGCCCCTGACGGAAACCCTCGCTCGAGTCGACGCGGATCTGGCCGCCGGCCGCATACCTCTGGCGCGCCTGCGCCTGCGCGGACTGGTCTCCTCCTTCCCCGACGACCTGACGGTCCGGCGCCGCCTGGCCGAGGTGTACCGGCTGTACGGCGAGCCCGCGGAAGCCGGCCGCTGGATGTACCTCGAAGAGGACCGGGACGCGGACGAGACCGCCGCCTTCGAGGCGAGGTACCGGACTCCCCGGCAGCGCATGCGGGCACTGGCATGGCGCGGTCCTGAGCCCCTCGCCCGCTCCGCGTTCGCCGCGGAGCAACTGGCAGCGGTGCGGACCGCCTGCTCCGAAGCGCTGGGGCGGCCGGTCGACTGGGACACGGTGCTTTCCGCTCCGGACGACGAGCCGGACGGCGGGGAGGGGACGTTCACCGGCTTCCTGGCCGGAGCCGGATGCCTGGTGGTGGCCCTGGCCATGCTCGGGATCTGGGTGAACGGGCTCATCGCCCTCTTCGACTGAGTCGTCCGTTCGAGGGCGGCCCGTCCCGGCCCGCCCCGGTGATGGTGGCGGGTCGGGGCCAGGGGCCCTCGTGGGTGTCCCGGTGCCCGGTTCTCACCCGAGGGCCTCGTAAGCAGCCGGCGGGTGGGCCGGTTCGGGGTGTTCCACCGTGCAGCGGTCGCCGTGGAGCGTCAGCACCGCCCAGTGCCAGGCCTCGTCGTGTCCCACCGCTGCTTCACGGCGACAGCCGCCCGGACCGGGGCATGGAGGCGATCACGGCGGAGACGGCGGCGGTCACGACGAGGCTGCCCACCATGACCGTCCCCACGCCGATGACGAACAGGCCGCTGGCGTCGTCCGACCAGTCGTGGAAGGCGGCAGCGGTCAGGCCCGCCGTGGTGCCGAGGACGGCGCCCGTGACGTGGTGCCGGGATGCCGCCCAGTACACCGGGAGCAGCAGGGTCAGCACCAGTCCGATCACCTGCCACGCCTCGTACGGGCCGCTCGTCGAGCCGTCGGGGTGCAGGTCACGGTGCTGGTCCCAGCCGAGCCAGGCGGCCCACATCACCGGTGCCGCCACAGCCGGGGCGAGGGCCGGCAACAGCCGGGGAACGGGTTTCGTCGGTCCTTGGCGCATGGCTCGAGCGTCCCGCCCGGCGCCGTCGCCGGGCAGGGCGCACGTACTCGGATCCACCTGAGTACGTGAGCCGGGGGCCGCCGGCCGGGAAGCCCGGGGGCGGCGCTCCGGTCCGGCCGGAACCGCCGGTCCCGTGTCGCCGGTCCCGGTGCTCGTCCGTGCGGTGGTGCGACGGTCCGGACCCCGGCGGCCGTCGAGGATGATGTGCGTATGCGGAGTGAGGGTGAGAACGGCGGGCCGACCACCAACAAGGTGTTGGCGGCGGGCATATCGGTCGGGTTGTCGCTCGGTACGGCGCTCGGGCTGGTGCTCGGGCTGACCGTCTTCGGCAACCTCGGGCTCGGCCTGGCCCTGGGAACGGCCCTGGGGCTGGGGGCCGGCACCGCCGTGGGGGTCGCGGCGGGTACCAGGGGGGACGACGGGTCGGGTTCCGGCCGGGAGGGTGAAGGACCGGAGGGGCGGGACCGGTAGGGCCCGCCGGGGCGGCGGCCGGGGAGGTCCTCGCCGAGGCCGGTCGGGGGAGCGTCACGTCGCGGGGCTAGGGTCGGTCCATGACGACTGCAGAGAACAACGGCACCTCTCCCCTCGACGTCGGGATCGGCGCCCTGAACGGCGGTCCGGCGGACCTCGCCCAGTACGCGGGCCGGGCCGTGCTCGTCGTGAACGTGGCCTCCAAGTGCGGCCTGACCCCGCAGTACGCCGGACTGGAGCGGCTGCACGAGCGGTACGCGGAGCGCGGCTTCACCGTGCTCGGCGTGCCCTGCAACCAGTTCCTCGGGCAGGAGCCGGGCAGCGCGGAGGAGATCGCCGAGTTCTGTTCGGCGACGTACGGCGTGACCTTCCCGATGACGGAGAAGGTCGAGGTCAACGGGGAGGGGCGGCACGCTCTGTACGAGCGGCTGGTCGGTTTCGCCGACGCCGAGGGGCACAGCGGGGACATCCGCTGGAACTTCGAGAAGTTCCTGATCGGGCGGGACGGCGAGGTCGTCGCCCGCTTCTCGCCGCAGACCGAGCCGGAGTCGGCGGAGGTCGTGGCGGCGGTGGAGAAGGCGATCGGCTGACCGCCGTCCCCGCCCCCGGGGCGAGTGTCCCCGTCGCCGGGCGGAAGGGCCGCCCGGCGACGGAGGACGTCCGCGTGGACGAGGAACCGGCCGGCACCGGGGCGTCCGCGGCAGGCCGGTCCGGGAGGCCGTGAGGCCGAGCCCCCTCGGCTAGGACGGCGAGCTGGTCGAGGGGGCCCTGGTGGTTCGTGCGGCGATCGCCGGTCCGATCAGCCCTTCACCGAGGCCACGAAGGCGCTCCACGCGTCCGCGGGGAAGGCCAGCTTCGGCCCCTCGGGAACCTTGGTGTCCCCGAGTTCCAGCGCTTCCTCGGTGGTCGACCTGACCATCACGCACGCGCCGTTGTTGTTGGTGTAGGAGGATGTCGTCCACGTCTCCGTGGCACCCAGACGAATTGCCATGTTCGCTCCGTAGCCAGTTGCTGAGTTGCCGTCCCGGGTTGCGCGTTCCGGCGTGGACCCGCAGAACGGATTGCGCCAACCCTCGCTGGTGGTTGGCGTGATCGACGCTACTCGCCAACATCCTCTTCCGGAGCGGTCGTTCACTCGACCGGATGGCATATTCCGGGTGAGACTTCCCGGTACTCATGTCAGGGGTGTACGATCCGCCGCCTGACGGTGGATCAGCGTGCGTACTCCTTCGCGATGCGTTCCACGAGCTGACGGGACTGTTCCACGTTCAGGGACTGGGCCCGCAGGTGCTCGTACATCACGGTGTACTTCTGCACGTCGTGCGGCTTCTCCAGGTACAGGTCGCTGGTCACGCCCGCGATGTACACGACGCTCGAGTCGGCCGCGTCGGCGAACTCCAGGATCGAGTACTGGCCGTTGATGCCGGCGTGCGCGCCCACCTCGAACGGCAGCACCTGCACGGTGACGTGCGGCAGCTGGGACAGCTCCATCACGTGCTCGAGCTGTTCCCGCATCACCTGCCGGCTCCCGACGACCCGGCGCAGCGACGCCTCGTCCAGCACCACCCACAGCCGCAGCGGTTCCTTGTCCGTGGTGATGCGGCCCTGCCTGCGCAGGCGGACCTCGACCCGCTTGTCGTTGTCCTGCTCGGACGACTCCGGCGAACCGCCCCGGATGATGGCCTCGGCGTAGGCGCGGGTCTGCAACAGGCCGGTGATGATCTGGGGCTCGTAGACCCGGAGCGATTCCGCGTCCGTCTCCAGGCCGATGTAGACGCTGTACGGGATGTCGCCGAAGGCGTGCCACCAGCCCTGCTGGCGCGAGTCCTTGGCCATCTGCATCAGCGACTCGACGACGCGCTGGTCCTCCACCTCGTAGACCCCGCACAGGTCGCGGACGTCGCGCTGGCTGATGCTGCGCCGGCCGTTCTCCAGCCGGCTGATCTTCGACTGCGACACCAGCAGCCGTTCCGCCACTTCCTCGGCCGTCATGCCCTTGAGCTCGCGGAGTCTGCGCAGTTCCTGGCCCAGCCGGCGTCGCCTGACGGTGGGGTTGACATTCGATGCCACGGGACGTGCACCTCCGGCTGCATACCTCGTACTTGCCACTTTGCGTATCTGCTGCCGAGCAGATTGCCACCAAGGTGCTTCCTACCGCTGGGAAACGGTGGATATACGGCGCGTACACGCCAGTTCACGGGGCCGCGGCGGTACGGGCGCCGGTTGCGGGCACGCCGAGCGGGGCGGGGAGAGGCCGTGCACTCTCCCCGCCCCGCTCGGACAGCGGCTCCCGTGACCGGGTCTGTGGTGCCGTGGATCCGTGGCGTGTCGCGCCGTCGGCCCCCGGGCCCCCTCGGGGACCGCCGGGGGCGCGCCGCTCAGTGGGCCACGGCGCGCGCCATGGATCCGCGGCGCGGTTGCGCCGGAACGCCTCGGGCGGGTTCCGGTGCGCCCCTGCCGACGGCGGCCTGACGGCCCGCCGGCGGTGCGGGGCTGCGGCGCGGCTGGGCCGCCACGCCGTTCTGGACGTCCATCACGGCGTGCGCCACGAGACCACCCATCGGGTCGTGCCGGATCAGGTCCCGCAACCGGGAACGCGAGGAGCGTCCCTCGTTCCCCGGGTACAGGTGCTTGCCGAGGCCGACCGCGTGCGCCAGTGCGGCGAGCGCCGCGGTCCGCGGGTCCGGCGGAACGCCGGTGCGGATCGCGGAGTCCAGCCGGGCCCTGATCTCCCGGCTGATCTCGGTGTCCGTCGCCTGGTAGCGAGTCGTCGGCAAGACCCCGCACATCTGTCCGGCCACGGCGTGCACCATGCCGCACCGCTCCAGATGCGAGAGGTAGGTCTGGCGGAGCCCGAGTCGCGGCCCGCCGATCCAGTGGACGGCCCGTACCGGAGCGCCGCGCCTTCGCAGCAACTCCAACGCGCAGTCCAGTGTCGGATCTCCAGTCGGCCGTGGTACCACCACGGCGATACGATCCCCGTCTGGGGCTATCCGTCCGGCCAGCGCCAGCTCCACTAGCTGTGCTCCGGCCAGACCGAGGTCGAGCGACTGCGGCTGCGCAGTGGTACCCGTGGCCGGGTCCAGTGCCAGCAGCAGAAGCTCCTCCGGAAGTGTTCTGCGGCTCCTGCCCATCCATGCCTCCCCGCGTGGATGAATGACAGGGTGACCCCTCTCACATTGGTCTGTCGAGGGTGCGTGACCGGTTCGTAAGGGAACCGGCAGGTATGTCGTTCTCGTCTACCACGTGGGATCGGCCCGCGCACAGGACACTGGTACAGGGTTCGGACAGCGCTGTGGAGCACTGTCGCGGGCGGCGGTTCACGGTTCGGTTGGCGCACGCGGGGCGTGCGCCGCATGGAGGAGGCATCGGTGGCGGGCGAGTCCCCCGACAGGTCGAAGCAGCGCGAGTCGTCGGCAGAACCGACGTCGGGGAGCGCGGGTCCGGTTCCCGAGGCGAGGAACTCCGCCGAGAAGCGGGACCTCCGATTGGCGGTGGCCCGCGAGTCCTCGCCCTCGGAGGACCGCGGGAGCGTCGACACGGCCACTCGGGTGCTGTCGGTGCGTGAGGCGGCGGAGGACGCCGCGGAGGCCGCGGAGGCCGACGGAGCGCCCTCCGAAGAGCTTGGCGACTCCGCCGTGGAGGGCGACGGGCGGCTGCGCGAGGCGGTGGCCGCGTGGGTGCGCTCGGCGGACTCCGACGGGGGCGCGCAGGACACGAGCGGGGCGGCGGAGGCCGGGAGCGGGGCCGAGGACGCCTCCGCCGACGACGAGAGCGACGACGACGCCGAGGACGGGCCCCGCGGCGACGGCGACACCGACAGCGACGGCGACGGCGACGGCGACGGCGGGGCGAGGACCGGCGCGGAGCCGGGGACGCGGCCCGAACGCGCCGCCGCCGGGGAGCCGAAGACCGGGGACGAGGCCGAGGACGCCTCCGGCACCGGCACCGACGCGCGCCGTGACACCGGCGCGGAGACCGGGAACGCCGCGCAGGACGACTCCGGGCGGGCGGCCGGGGAGCCGAGGACCGCGCCAGCGGACGAGCGCGAGGACGAGCGCGAGGACGAGGACGGATCCGAGGGCGCCGCGCACGAGGCGTCCGCCGGGGCGCCGAAGGCCGCCGCCTCCACGGCCGACGAGTCCCACGACGCCGACGAGGACGACGACGCCGAGGACGACGACGAGGACGACGACGAGGACGACGCCCCCGGGGCGGTTTCCGGTGGGGCGGGTTCGTCCGGGGGCGACGACGCGGGCCCGGACCCGGACGAGGACACCGGCACGGACCCGTCCGCCGGCTCCGGCGAAGCCGGCGCCGCCCCCGAGGAGGACGGTCCGGAGGCCGACGCCGCGCCCGCCGACGCCGAGTCAAAGACCGGCTCCGGGACCGGCTCCGCAGCCGAGTCCCCGGCCGAGGACGAGGCCGAGGCCGAGGACGACGCCGAGCCCAAGGCCCCCGCCACCGGGTCCAAGGCCCCCGCCGCCGGGTCCGAGGCCCCCGTCGACCAGCCCACCGCCGTCTTCAGGACCGGGCGTCCCTCCGCGCCCTCCGTCGACCAGCCCACCACCATGCTCAAGCTGGGCGACACGGGCGCCAAGGCCGAGCCCGGTGACGCGGGCGCCGACGCGGGCGACGGGGCCGGATCCGAGTCCGGGTCCGGGCCCAAGGGCGAGTCCGCGTCCGAGCGCACCAGCAGGTTCGTCGCGCTGAAGGAGTTCGACGACCCCGACACCCGCAAGCCGCCGCGCGGCGGGGACGCCACCACCGCGTTGCGCGCCGTGACGCCGGCCGCGAAGCCCCCCGCTCCCGCCGAGGCCACCACCTCCGTCCCGCAGGTCGGGCCCGAGCGGACGACGCAGCAGCCGCTGCCGCCCAAGCCGCCGCTGGACCTGCTGGCCGAGCTGACCAACACCCCGCCGCCGCCGGAGACCCCGCTGCGGACGGCCGTGCGGCGGATCAAGATCTGGACGCCGCTGGTCCTGCTGCTGGTGGTCGTCCTCGCGGTCGTGCAGAACATGCGTCCGCTCCCCGCACCCACGCTCGAGCTCACCGCCCAGGACGGCTACACCTTCGAGGGCGGCAAGGTCGACATCCCGTGGCCGGCGGACGGGCAGGCCGCGCTCGACGTGCAGGGCATCGGCACGTTCGGCTCCTCCGGTGAGCAGAAGCCCGTGCCGATCGCCAGCGTCGCCAAGGTCATGACCGCGTACCTGATCCTGCGCGACCACCCGCTCAAGAGCGGCGCCGAGGGGCCGATGCTCAAGATCGACGAGCTCGCCGAGAAGCAGTCCGACGCCGGTCAGGAGTCGACCGTCACCGTCACCGCGGGCGACGAGATCTCCCAGCGGGAGGCGATCGAGGCCATCCTGATCGCGTCCGCGAACAACGTGGCGCGGCTGCTCGCCCGCTGGGACGCGGGGTCCGAGAAGGCGTTCGTCGAGAAGATGAACGACGCCGCGAAGGACCTCGGCATGACCAACACGACCTACACCGACCCCTCGGGCCTGAACGACACCACCGTGAGCACGGCCGTGGACCAGGTGAAGCTGGCCAGGGCCGCGATGAAGCAGCCCGCGTTCCGCGAGGTCGCCGCGATGATGTCGTACGACGACTACAAGGGCGTCAACCACCCCAACTGGAACCAGCTGGTCGGCAGCAACGACGTCGTCGGCATCAAGACCGGCACCACCACCTCCGCGCTCGGCAACCTGGTGTTCGCCGCGAAGAAGGAGATCGACGGCGAGACCCGGACCATCGTCGGCGCCGTGGTCCGCCAGCCCGCGGGCGGCAAGGACAACACCATCCTGTCCGCCGCCCTGACCTCGGGCGACCAGCTGATCCGGGCCGCGCAGGGCGCGCTGGAGTCGGCGACGATCCTGAAGAAGGGCGCCGTGGTCGGGTACGTGGACGACGGTCTGGGCGGACGCACCCCCGTCGCCGTCACCGAGGACGTCAAGGCCGTCGGCTGGGCGGGGCTGTCGGTGAAGCTGACGTTCGCCGCGGACGAGCTGCCGCACCAGGCGAAGGCCGGAACCAAGGTGGGCACGCTCACCGTCGGCGACGGCACGAGCAGCGCCGTCAAGGTGCCGGTCGCCCTCCAGGAGGACCTGGTGGAGCCCGGCTTCACGGACAAGCTGACGCGTCTTTCCTGATCCGCGGCGGAACCGCGCGGCACGCACGCCCGTGCCCCCGTCGGCCGACGCCCACCAGGGCGACGGCCGACGGGGTGCGTGCTAGCGTCACGAAACGGGCAGGCCGCCGGTCACCGGGGCGCGGTGGAACACACGGCGGACGGGACGCGGCCGCGAACAGGAGACGGGACACGGGGAGTGCCTTCAGGTGGCCACTGCGGAGCCGACACGCGCCGACGACGCCGAGCCGGAACCGGGAGCGGGAACCGGCCCGCGAATACGCGTCCCCGACGCGCAGCAGCGGGAGGACCCGACGGCCCCCGCCGCTTCCGTGAGCCCCACGGCCTCCACGGCCCCCTCGGCCTCCGCCCCTGACCGCACGGCGCCCCGTACGCCCCGTACGGGGCGCGCTCCCCGTCTCGGGGCCGCCGTCCTCGCCGTGCGCGACCGTGTGCTGCGGCACCCCGTGCTGTCCGTCACCGGGCTCGCCGGCCTCCTGCACGTCGTCTGGTTCTTCACGTTCGCCAACAGCGGCGGCGATCTCGCGGCGCAGGACGCGTGGGCCGAGTTCGTCGGCCGGCACCCGGACTCGGCGTACAACCTGGCCTGGTACGGCGGCATGCACCCGGTGTCGTACAGCGTGGTGTCGCCGTACCTGATGTCGCTCCTCGGGGTGCGGACGACGATGATGATCGCGGGGACGGTGTCGGCGGGGCTGCTGACCCTGATCCTCGTGCGCAGCCTCCCCCGCTCCCGGCTCCGCTCGAGCGGGGGGAGGCCCGTCGCGCGCGATCCGCTGTGGGCGGCGCTCGCGGGGGTGTTCGCGCTGCTGTGCAACGCGGCCTCGGGGCGGGTGACGTTCGGACTGGGCACGATGTTCGCGCTCGGTGCGGTCGCCGTCGTCTTCTGCTGGCCGTACCGGTGGCGTTACAAGCGGTGGGCGAAGGCGCTGTGTGCGGCCCCGCTGGCGGCGCTGGCCACGATGTCCTCGCCGGTCGCGGGGCTGTTCGTGGGTCTGGTGGCGGTGGCGCTGTTCCTGCAGAAGCGCCGGCCGGGGGCGTGGGCGCTGGGGCTGGCGCCCAGTGCGGTGGTGGCGGTGTCGGCCTGGCTGTTCCCGTTCTCCGGGACGCAGCCGATGGGCATCGGCTCGGTGATCCTGCCGCTGCTGTACTCGGTCCTGGTGTACGTCCTGGTGCCCCGGGAGTGGAGGACGGTCCGGATCACGGCCGCGGTGTACGGGCTCGGGATCGTGCTGGTCTGGGTGATCAGCTCGCAGATCGGCTCCAACATGACCCGGCTCGCCATGCTGTTCGCGGGCGTGGCGCTGGTGGCCGCGCTGCCGTTCGCGGTGCCGAGGACCCTCAAGTGGTACGCGATCGTCGTCGCCTTCGTCGGTTTCACCGGCTGGATCGGCTTCAAGTCGGTCGACGACGTCGTGCACACCACGCCGCGGGCGTCCTGGGCGCGCGAGCTGGCGCCGCTGGTGAACGAGCTCCAGGAGGTCGGCGCCGAGCGGGGCCGCGTGGAGGTCGTCCCGGCCCGCTCGCACCGTGAGGCGTCCGCCCTCGCCCCGTACGTCAACCTGGCCCGCGGCTGGAACCGGCAGGCCGACATGGAGCGCAACCCGCTCTTCTACGACGACACCCTCAACTCGGCGAACTACCACGAGTGGCTGAAGCGCTGGGGCGTGCACTTCGTGGTGCTGCCGAAGGACGAGCCGGACGGTGACGGCGGTCAGCGGGAGCGGGAGCTGGTGCAGCGCGGGCTGCCGTACCTGAAGCAGATCTGGGGCGACGCCAACTGGCAGCTGTTCGAGGTGGACGACCCGACCCCGCTGGCGGAGCCGAACGCGGTCGTGGAGCGGGCCGATCAGGGTGAGTGGACACTGCGGGTGGAGAAGGCGGGCCGGATCCTGGTCCGCGTCCCGTACTCGCCGTGGCTGGGCCTCGTCGACGCCGAGGGCAAGGCGCTGGAGCCTCCGCGGGAGACGGAGGCGTCCGAGAACCGCCCGGAGGGCGAGCCGAAGACGTACGAGAACGTCCACGGCTGCCTGATGGAGACGGAGGAGGACGCGAACGGCGACAGGTGGACGATGCTGCTCGCGCCGGAGCCGGGGACGTACCGCCTGGCGGCTCCGTACAAGTGGGGCGAGCGGGGCACGCCCTGCCCGGACGAGCTGCGCTGAGACGGCCCGTCCGGCCGGTCCCACGGCACCCTTCCCCGGGTCCGCGACGCGGTCGCCGTGACCCTGCTTCGTTCACGTAGATGAACCAAGGTCACCTAGTCGAACATTTTTACTTCCTCTTGACCTGACGCTTCCTTGTCGCGCCCACACCACCCCACCCACGATGAGCGGGCACTTCGCGGCCTTCCTCGCCCCTACCCCATTCAGGCGAAGTGCCAACCAGCTGAGTGGAGTTCACAAGGCGGACCCTGGAAGGGGGGACATGAACAGTCTCGACTGGGCGGTGCTCATCGGCTACTTCGCCGTGATGGTCGCCATCGGCATCTGGTCGCACAAGCGGGTGGACAACGTCAGCGACTTCTTCACGGCCGGCGGCAAGATGCCGTGGTGGCTCTCCGGCATCTCCCACCACATGTCGGGTTACAGCGCGGTGATGTTCACCGGATACGCGGGCATCGCCTACACCTACGGTGTGACGTCCTTCGTCACCTGGTCCTTCCCCATCGCCCTCGGCATCGCCATCGGGTCGAAGCTGTTCGCCCCGCGGATCAACCGGCTGCGCTCCCGGCTCCACGTGGCGTCCCCGCTGGAGTACCTGAAGAACCGCTACGACCTGAGGACCCAGCAGGCGCTGGCCTGGTCCGGCATGCTGCTGAAGATCGTGGACGTGGGCGCGAAGTGGGCGGCGATCGCCACCCTGCTGTCGGTGTTCACCGGTGTCTCGCTCAACCAGGGCATCCTCATCACCGGTGTGGTCACGGCGGTCTACTGCACCATCGGCGGTCTGTGGGCGGACGCGCTGACCGAACTGGGCCAGTTCGTCATCCAGTTCCTCGCCGGCATCGCGATGTTCGTCGCGGTGGTGGTCGAACTCGGCGACTACGGGGGCTTCTTCGGCGTCTGGGACCGGCCCGAACTCCAGGGGCACGAGAAGCCCCTGGTCGGGCCGTACGGCACGATCTTCCTGCTGGCGTTCCTCTTCATCAAGCTGTTCGAGTACAACGGCGGCATGCTCAACCAGGCCCAGCGCTACATGGCCACCCCCAACCCGCGGGAGGCGGAGCGCTCGGCGCGGCTGTCGGCGGTGCTGTGGCTGGTCTGGCCGCTGGTGCTGTTCTTCCCGATGTGGATGTCGCCGCTGCTGGTGGAGTCCCAGAAGACGGACGGCTCCGACTCCTACGCCCTGATGACCGAGCAACTGCTGCCGCACGGCCTGCTGGGCCTGGTCATCGTCGGCTTCTTCTCCCACACCATGGCCATGTGCTCCTCGGACGCCAACGCCATCGCGGCCGTCTTCACCCGTGACGTCGCGCCGGTGCTGTCGGCGAGGGCCCGGCTGTGGGGCGAGCGTTCGGGCCTGCTCGCGGCCCGCGTGACCACGGTGGTCTTCCTCGGCCTGTCCATGGCGGTGGCGACGCAGGTCAACTCGCCGACCTTCAAGGACATCATCACGGTCGTCATCAAGTGGGTGGCCGGCCTGATGGGCCCGATCGCCATCCCGATGATGCTGGGCCTGCTGCGGCCGTTCCGCCGCTCCGGCCCGACGGCGGCGCTCACCAGCTGGGCGGCGGGCCTGCTGGCCTTCTGGCTGGTGAACTACCCGATCCACTGGGCCGTCGACGGCGGCGTGCCGCTGGAGTACCAGGTCTCGATCCCGCTGGCCGTCTCCCTGGTCCTGTACGTCCTCATCGGCTACGTGAAGCCGGAGGACACCCCGGAGCGGCTGTCGGTCATCGAGCGGGTCAACAACGACGGCGACGACGGCTCGGCCGCGGCCGCGGTACCGGCCCCGGCGGAGGGCACGGCGCCCGCGCCGGTGAAGGACTGAGCCGGTGACGGCCTGGGGCCCCCGGGGGTCTCAGGCCCCTCGCGGGTACCGCGCCAGCCAGGCGGGGGACGATCCGGCGGGCCCGTGCAGGGCGGGTCCCTGGGTCATCTCCATGGCGAAGTCGTCGGCGAGCTCCAGGATCGTGGGACGGCCCTCCAGCTCGGCCAGCCAGGCCGGGGGGAGGGCCGTCTCGCCGTGCAGGGCGCCGAGCAGGCCGCCGGTCAGCGCACCTGCGGCGGCGCTGGGCCCGTCGTGGTTGACGGCGAGGCACAGCCCGTGCCGTACGTCCTCCCCCACCAGCGCGCAGTACACGGCGGCGGCCACCACGCCCTCGGCGGTCGCGGCGCCGATCAGCTCCGTCACCCGGTCCGGGGTGGGCATCCCCTGCCGCACGGCCCCCAGCGCGTGCTGCAGGGCGTCCGACACCGGCTGGTGCCCCGGCCGCGCGGCCAGCAGCGCGAGCGCCCGCTGCACCGCCGCGTCCAGGCTCTCGCCCCGGGCCAGCGCGTGCACGACCACGGCGTACGCGCCCGCCGCGAGGCAGGCGACCGGGTGCCCGTGGGTCTGCGCCGCGCACTCCACGGCGAGCTGGGCGACGAGCTGCGGCTCCCAGCCGACGAGCAGCCCGAAGGGCGCGGAACGGGCGGCGGCCTCCGGCCCCGCCTCGCCGGGGTTCTTGGGGGCCTGGAGCGTTCCCATCGTCTCGTCGCCGAGCCCGAGCAGCAGCGCGCGGGCCGGGCCGCGGCGGGCGTACAGCCACTCCTCGCGGGCCAGCCAGCCGTCCTCCTTGCGGCGCTCGTCCGGGCCCCAGTCGCGCTGGGTGGCGGCCCAGCGCAGGTACGCCCGGTGCAGGTCGGTGGGCGGGTGCCAGGCGCCGGTGTCGCGCCGCACCTGGGCGCGGATCAGGCCGTCCACGGAGAAGAGCGTGAGCTGGGTGTGGTGGGTGACGGCACCGCGGCGGCCGTAGGCGGGGGCGAGATCGGTGACGCCCCCGGCGCCGTACGCCTCCCGTATCCCGTCGGCGGCCACACCGTCCACCGGCGCGCCCAGCGCGTCCCCGACGGCCACCCCGAGCAGCGTCCCGCGCACCCGGCTGCGGAAGTCCTGCTGCTCACGGCGCCCCCACACGGGCCCGGCAGTCGCACCCACCCAGACCTCCCAGGCACCGTCCGTACGTACGACGGGCAGCACTGTAATCGAACGGGGACGGTCGGTTCAGGGGCGGAGAGGCAGGAGAGGGCAGGGGGATGTGACCGAAGCGGCCGGACCCGGCCGCACGTGGTCACTCGCCGGCGTCGGTCACCCGGCCGGGACGGCGTCCGGCCGCCTCCCGCGCTCGCGTCGGCGTGCGCCGCCGACGCGCCCCGCGGGCGTCCCCCGCCCCCGGAACCGGACGCGCCCCATTCCGTCCCGGCGCGCGGGGGAGGCGACGGACGGCGCGGGGAAGGAACGTGACATGACCACTACCAATTCACGCGGCGCGCTCTCCCTGGCCGCCACGCTCCTGACCGCCTCCGTCGCCCTCTACATGGCGCTGGTCGCCTTCGGCAACATCACGGACTTCGGCACGAACCAGCAGTTCGTCCGGCACGTCCTGGCCATGGACACCACGTTCAAGGACGACGACCTGATGTGGCGGGCGATCACGAACGAGGGGCTCCAGGACGCCGCCTACGTCGCGATCATCGTCTGGGAGACGGTCGCCGCGCTGGTCCTGGTGTACGGCACCTGGCTCTGGGCCCGCCGCGACCACCCGCGCGCCCGCCGCGTCTCCACCTACGGCCTGCTGATGACCATGCTGCTCTTCGGCGCCGGCTTCATCGCCATAGGCGGCGAGTGGTTCGCGATGTGGCAGTCGGAGGACTGGAACGGCCTGGACGCGGCGACGCGGGTGTTCGTCCTCAGCGGGGTGGTGCTGCTGGTCAATCACCTGCCGGGGGCGCAGGGCGACCGGGGGGCGGCCGCCTGACCGGCCCCCGCGCGACCGGCGGGGCTACTCCACCACCCGGACCGTCGTCCCCGCCGTGCCGAAGGCCCACAGGGCCTCGCCGTCGCCCTTGCCCACGCGGATTCCCCCGGTCTTCGCGTCGGGGGCCGCGGGCGGGGGCGAGGAGCCGTCGACCGCGTTGGAGAAGGCGACGTTGACGCCGGACTTCACGGCGAAGTAGACGATGTGCTCGACCTCCACGCCGTCGCTGCCGGTCGTCGCCTCGGTGCGGGTGCCGATCGTGTAGGAGCCGGGGTCCGGGGAGACCGTTCCCGGCCACACCGTGAAGGAGCGGCGGGGGGCGTCGCTGGCGTCGACCAGCCACACCCGCTTCTGGCCGAGGGAGTAGACGATCCGGCGGCCGGTGCCGGAGTCGGCCGGCACCGCCGCCGGTTCCTTCTCCTTCTCCGGCCCGGCGGACGGCTTCGCGTCCGCCGTCGCCGACGCGCTCGGCCGGCTCGTGGCGGCGGTGGGCTTCGTCCCCTGGTCGGCCTGTACCGCCAGGACGGCCACCGCGGCTATCGCCCCCGTGGTCAGCCCGGTCACCCAGGCCCACGAAGGAAGACGGGCAGGCACCGGTACGCATCTCCTCGGTCTGCGGAGTCTCCGACCCCCGAAACCGAGGGTCGGATCATCCTACTGCCAGCCCCTGTCAGGATCCCTGCCCCGGCGCCTTCCCGGCCGTCTTCAGTCCAGTACCGGCAGCAGCTCCGGCAGGTGCCCGTCCGAGGCCTCCGCCGCGCGCCGGCGCTCCTGCGGGACCTCCCCGTACAGGGTCGTGCGGGGCTTCGCCGGGCGGCCGGCGGCCTCCGCGACCGCGATCAGGTCCTTGACGGACTTGTAGGAGCCGTAGGAGGAACCCGCCATGCGGGAGATCGTCTCCTCCATCAGCGTCCCGCCGAGGTCGTTCGCACCGGAGCGGAGCATCTCCGCCGCCCCCTCCGCGCCCAGTTTGACCCAGCTCGTCTGGATGTTGGGGATGTACGGGTGGAGCAGCAGGCGGGCCATCGCCGTGACCGCCCGGTTGTCGCGGACCGTCGGGCCGGGGCGGGCGATGCCGGCCAGGTAGACGGGCGCGTTGGTGTGCACGAAGGGGAGGGTGACGAATTCGGTGAAGCCGCCGGTCCGCTGCTGGATGCCGGCCAGGGTGCGCAGGTGCCCCAGCCAGTGGCGGGGCTGGTCGACGTGGCCGTACATCATCGTGGACGAGGAGCGGATGCCCAGCTCGTGGGCCGTGGTGACCACCTCGATCCAGGTCGACGCCGGCAGCTTGCCCTTGGTCAGGACCCAGCGGACCTCGTCGTCGAGGATCTCCGCCGCCGTGCCGGGGATGGTGTCCAGGCCCGCCTCCCTGGCGGCGGTCAGCCACTCGCGGACCGGCATGCCGGTCCGCGTCGCGCCGTTCACCACCTCCATCGGGGAGAAGGCGTGCACGTGCATGCCGGGGACGCGGGACTTCACCGCCTTCGCGATGTCGAAGTACGCCGTGCCCGGCAGGTCGGGGTGGATGCCGCCCTGCATGCAGACCTCCACCGCGCCCACGTCCCAGGCCTGCTGCGCCCGGTCGGCCACCTGGTCGAGCGAGAGCGTGTACGCGTCGGCGTCCGTGCGGCGCTGCGCGAAGGCGCAGAAGCGGCAGCCGGTGTAGCAGACGTTGGTGAAGTTGATGTTGCGGGTGACGATGTACGTCACGTCGTCGCCCACCGCCGACTTCCGCACGTCGTCCGCCACCCGGCACAGGGCGTCCAGCGCCGGGCCGTCCGCGTGCAGCAGCGCCAGCGCCTCCGCGTCCGTGAGCCTCGTCGGGTCGTCGGCCGCCGTGCGCAGGGCCGCGCGCACGTCGGTGTCGATGCGCTCCGGGACCATCCCGGGGGCGGCGGCCTCGCGCAGGGCGTCCCAGTCGCCGTAGACCTCGTCGAAGTCGTCGCGGCGGTCGGACGTGCGGCCCTCGGTGTCGATGGTGCGGTGCAGGTCGGTGCGGCCGGTCGCGGTGAACGCCTCGTCCGGCTCCTGCCAGGGCAGCCCTTCGGGGAGGGCGCCGGGGCGGGCCAGGCCCGTGGCGGGGTCGGCGAGCGCGGCCACGTGCGGGCGCAGCCGCGGGTCCAGCCAGGGCTCGCCGCGCCGGACGAACTCCGGGTACACGCAGAGGCGTTCGCGCAGCTCGAAGCCGGCCGCCCGGGACCTCTCGGCCAGTTCGTCGATCTGCGGCCAGGGGCGCTCGGGGTTGACGTGGTCGATGGTGAGCGGGGAGACCCCGCCCCAGTCGTCGATGCCGGCCGCGATCAGCCGCTCGTACTCCGAGTCGACCAGGTTCGGCGGGGCCTGGAGGCAGGCGGACGGGCCGAGGACGTGCCGGGCGACGGCGACCGTGGCGACCAGTTCGTCGAGTTCCGCGTCCGGCATGCCGCGCATCGCGGTGTCCGGCTTGGCGCGGAAGTTCTGGATGATCAGTTCCTGCAGGCCGTGGTGGGCGCGGGAGATCCTCCGCAGCGCGAACAGCGACTCCGCCCGCTCCTCGTACGTCTCGCCGATGCCGATGAGGATGCCGGAGGTGAAGGGGACGGAGGAGCGGCCCGCGTCCTCCAGCACGCGCAGCCGTACGGCCGGCTCCTTGTCCGGGGAGCCGTGGTGCGGGCCGCCCGGCTCGGACCACAGGCGGGTCGCGGTGGTCTCCAGCATCATGCCCATGGACGGCGCGACGGGCTTGAGCCGCTGGAAGTCGGTCCAGGTGAGCACGCCCGGGTTGAGGTGCGGGAGGAGGCCGGTCTCCTCCAGGATCCGGACGGAGATCGCGCGCACGTAGGCGATGGTGTCGTCGTAGCCGTGCGCGTCGAGCCACTCGCGCGCCTCCGGCCAGCGGTCCTCCGGCTTGTCGCCGAGGGTGATGAGGGCTTCCTTGCAGCCGGCGGCGGCGCCCTTGCGGGCGATGTCCAGCACCTCGTCCGGCGACATGAACATCCCGTGCCCGGCGCGGCGCAGCTTGCCGGGCACGGTGACGAACGTGCAGTAGTGGCACTTGTCCCGGCACAGCCGGGTCAGCGGGATGAAGACGCTCTTCGAGTACGTGATGACACCGGGGCGGCCCGCCGCCTCGAGACCCGCGTCCCGGACCCGGGCGGCCGAGGCGGACAGGTCCTCGAGGTGCTCACCGCGCGCCTGGAGCAGGACCGCCGCCTCGGAGACGTCGAGGGAGACGCCGTCCCGGGCGCGTTTGAGGGCGCGACGCAGGGAGTTCTCGGTGGGGCGGCCGGATCCGGGGGTCGCGGAGGTCGTCATCCTTCGAGGATACGTTCGGGGTGATCAGGACCGTCCTCGCCCACGAAGGGCTGGTACGCGTCCAGCGCCCGCAGCACCTCCGCCTCCCCCGCGGGAGGCAGCTGCACCACGGCCTCCTCGATGCCGAGCTCGGCGTAGTGGGCGAGCTTGCCCGCGCTGGGGCGGACGGCGTACGGCACGACCTGGAGCGCGGCCGGGTCGCGGCCCGCGTCGGCCCAGGCGGCGCGCAGCACGGGCAGCGACTCGGACAGGCCGCGCCCGCCGATGGGCAGCCAGCCGTCGGCGTACTCGCAGATGTGCGCGAACAGCTTCGGCCCGGCCGCCCCGCCGACCAGCGTGCGCGGGCCGACGACCGGGCCGCGCGGCTTCTGCACCGGCTTGGGGTACGCGAAGCTGGCCCGGACGGCGCCGAACTCGCCCTCGTACGCGGTCGGTTCCTCCGTCCACAGCGCCCGCATCAGGCCCATCCGGTCCCGGACCAGCTCGCGCCGGGTGCGCCACTGCACGCCGTGGTCGGCGGCCTCCTCGACGTTCCAGCCGAAGCCGAGCCCGAGCGTGAACCGGCCGCCGGAGAGGTGGTCCAGGGTGGCCACCTGCTTGGCCAGGTCGATCGGGTCGTGCTGCGCGGCGAGCGTGATGCCGGTGCCGATCCCGAGCCGCTCGGTGACGGCCGCGGCCTGCCCGAGCGCGACGAAGGGGTCCAGGGTGCGGCCGTACTCGCGGGGCAGTTCCCCGCCCGCCGGGTAGGGGGTGGTCCGCTCGACGGGGATGTGCGTGTGCTCGGGCAGGTACAGCCCGGCGAACCCGCGCTGCTCCAGCTCACGGGCGAGACGGACGGGGGTGATCGTCTCGTCGGTGAGGAAGATCGTGACGGCGATGCGCATGAGCGGCCTTTCGTACGCGGACGACGGACCCATGAATACCGCCGCCCGACCCGTCTGTCCATACCGACCGGTCGGGACCCTCCTCGCGGTCCCTCTTCCGGTTCCCCTCCCGGTTCCTCGGTGGAGGCCGGCCGGGGCGGCGCGGCGCGCACCCGGTCAGCACGGCGGTGAGCGGCACGGCGGCCGTTGCGACCGCCCCCTCCGCAAGGCCCCGGCCGGAACCGGACCGTCGACGGACGGAGGAGCCGCGCGCACCGGGCGAATCTCATGGCCTGCTGCTGATTCCCTTCCCTTGTACGGCAGTTCACCGCTCAATACGAGGGTTGCACCGCACCGACCCTGCACCACCCACGCCCTGTCACCACACGACACCTGGGAGCAGCAGCATGTGCGAGGAGCACCACACCGGGATCGGACGACGCGCCGTTTTCCTGACGGGCGCCGCCACCGCGCTTACGTTGGGAAGCGTGAGCTTCGCTTCCGCAGCGGACGGCGAGGGCCGAAGGAGCGGCCGGGAGACGAGGACGGTGCGCGGCACCCTCCCGCCGGGCGCCCCCGACTTCGTGTACGTCCCCGTCGACGTGCCGGACGGCGTACGGGAGATCAAGGTCGCCTACACCTACGACAGACCCGCCGTGCCGGCCGGCACCCCCGGCAACGCCCTCGACATCGGCGTCTTCGACGAGCGCGGCACGGAGCTGGGCGGGCGGGGCTTCAGGGGCTGGTCGGGCGGGGCGCGCAGCGAGTTCTTCCTGCGCGCCGACGACGCCACCCCCGGCTACCTCCCCGGCCCGGTGCGCGCGGGCACCTGGCACATCGCGCTGGGCCCGTACACCGTGGCCCCGCAGGGCCTGTCGTACGAGATCACCGTCACCCTGACGTACGGCGAACCCGGCGAGACGGTGGAGCCGGTGTACCCGCCGGAGCGGGCCAAGGGGCGGGGGCGGGCCTGGTACCGGGGCGACTGCCACCTGCACTCCTGGTACTCCGACGGCCGCCGCACCCCCGCCGAGATCGCCGCGCTCGCCCGCGCGGCCGGGCTGGACTTCATCAACAGCTCCGAGCACAACACCCACTCCGCGCACGCCCACTGGGCCGAGGCGGCGGGCGACGACCTGCTCGTCCTGCTGGGCGAGGAGGTCACCACCCGCAACGGACACGTGGTGGCGATCGGCACCGACCCCGGCACCTTCGTCGACTGGCGCTACCGCGCCCGCGACAACCGCTTCGGCCGGTTCGCCCGCCGGATCCGCCGCGCCGGCGGCCTGGTCGTCCCCGCCCACCCGCACGCCACCTGCATCGGCTGCAACTGGAAGTTCGGCTTCGGCGAGGCGGACGCCGTGGAGGTGTGGAACGGCCCCTGGACGCCCGACGACGAGGTGGCGCTCGCCGACTGGGACGGCATGCTGGTCGCGTCGGTGCGGGACGGGCGCGACTGGATCCCGGCCATGGGCAACAGCGACGCCCACCGCGACCCGGACGTCGTCGGACTCCCGCAGACCGTCGTCCTCGCCGACGACCTGACCCGGGAGGCCGTCCAGGACGGCCTCCGCGCCGGGCGTTCCTACGTCGCCGAGTCCAGCAGGGTCTCCCTCTCCTTCACCGCGTCCGGCGGGCGCGGTGAACACGCCGGCATCGGCGAGCGGCTGCGGGTGGACGCGGACACCCCGGTCACCGTCCGCCTGGAGGTCTCCGGCGCCCCGCGCTGCACGGTCCGCCTCGTCACCGACCAGGGCGTCCTGCACACCGGCGCCCCGCTGCCGGTGTCCGGCTCGGGGGTGGTGGAGTGGCGGACCACCCCGTCGTACGCCGCCTACGTGCGCGCCGAGTTGCGGCACGAGACGGCGGCGGGCCCGCTGCCGGGGGCCCTGGCCGCCTTCACCAACCCGATCTTCCTGGGCCGGGGGTAGGCCCACCGCACCATGACGCCGCGCGCCGAACGCAAGTACCGGGCCGTCACGGCCTTCCAGCGCCGGGCCGGGAACCCCGTCCTGCGCCGGCTGCCCTTCCAGACCCTCCTGGAGACCACGGGCCGGGTCTCCGGCCTGCCCCGCCGGACCCCGGTGGGCGGGCGGCGGGCCGGGAACTCCTTCCGGCTGGTGTCGGAGTTCGGCGAACGGTCCCGGTACGTCCGCACCATCCAGGGGGACCCCCGGGTGCGGGTGCGCATCCGGGGCCGCCGGCACACCGGCACCGCCCGCCTCCTGCCCGACGACGACCCCGTCGCCCGGCTGCGCGCCCTGCCCCGCCTCGACAGCACGGCGGTGCGGGCCCTCGGGGCGGGGCTGCTGACGGTGCGGGTGGACCTGGACGGCTGAGCGGGGCGGAACAAGCCGCCCCCGTCGGCCGGTCGACCCGGGAGCACGTCACGCCGGGAGGCGGCGGCGACATCCGCGCGCAGGTGTGCGCAGAACGTGTGAGGGCCCTGTGGCGGACCTCCCGGCGCCCGTGTGATCGCCGTCTCGCACGGCTGACGCATCCGCCGGGAACAAGGCAAACTGGCGTAGTTGCTCAGGACGCATAGGGGGACTACTGCATGGACGGTGTACCGCGAGTGCCGGAGCAGCGGCGTCCCGGCTCCCCGGCGGAGCCCGCGGCGCTGCGCTTCAGTGTGCTCGGGCCGGTGCGCGCCTGGCGCGGCGACGAGCCGGTCAACACCGGCAGCCCTCAGCAACGTGCCTTGCTGACCGCCCTGTTGCTGCGCGAGGGCCGTACGGCCACGGCGGCCGAGCTGATCGACGCCCTGTGGGGCGAGGAGCCGCCCCAGCAGGCGCTGGCCGCGGTCCGCACGTACGCCTCCCGGCTGCGGAAGGTGCTGGACCCCGGGATCCTGGTCAGCGAGTCCGGCGGGTACGCGGTGCGCGGGCTGGGCGAGGGCGCGCTGGACCTGGCGGCGGCGCAGGAACTGGCCGCGGAGGCGGAGAAGGCGAGGAACACCGGGGACCTGTGCCACGCCCGCGAGGTGCTGGACCGGGCCCTGTCCCTGTGGGACGGCGAGACGCTGGCCGGGGTGCCGGGCCCGTACGCGGAGACCCAGCGCGTCCGCCTGGAGGAGTGGCGGCTCCAGCTGCTGGAGTCCCGGCTGGACATGGACCTGGAGCAGGGCTGCCACGCGGAGGCGGTCTCCGAGCTGACGGCGCTGACCGCCGCGCACCCCCTGCGCGAGCGCCTGCGCGAGCTCCTCATGCTCGCCCTGTACCGCAGCGGCCGCCAGGCGGAGGCGCTGGCGGTGTACGCGGACACGCGCCGCCTGCTCGCCGACGAGCTCGGCGTCGACCCGCGCCCGGACCTGCAGGAGCTCCAGCAGCGCATCCTCCAGGCCGACCCGGGCCTGGCGGAACCGTCGGCACCGGCGGCGGAGTCGGCCGTGGTCCCGGTGCGCCCGGCCCAGCTCCCGGCGACGGTGCCGGACTTCACCGGACGCGCCTCCTTCGTGCGGGAGCTGGGCGAGGTGCTGGCGTCGGCGTCCGGCGCCGGGGGCCGGGTGATGGCGGTGTCCGCGCTGGCCGGCATCGGCGGCGTCGGCAAGACGACGCTGGCGGTGCACGTGGCCCACGAGGCCCGGTCCGCCTTCCCCGACGGGCAGTTGTACGTCGACCTCCAGGGCGCCGGCGCGCGGGCGGCGGAACCGGAGGCGGTCCTGGGCTCCTTCCTGCGCGCCCTCGGCACGGCCGACTCGGCCATCCCGGACTCCCTGGAGGAACGGGCGGCCCTGTACCGCTCGGTCCTGGACGGCCGCAGGGTCCTGGTCCTGCTGGACAACGCCCGCGACGCGGCCCAGGTGCGCCCGCTGCTCCCCGGGACGGCGGGCTGCGCGGCGCTGGTGACCTCCCGGGTGCGGATGGTGGACCTCGCCGGGGCCCACCTGATCGACCTGGACGTGATGGCGCCCGACGAGGCGCTGGCCCTGTTCACGAAGATCGTGGGCGAGGAGCGGGTGGCGTCGGAGCGCGAGGCCGCGCTCGACGTGGTGGCGGCGTGCGGCTTCCTGCCGCTGGCGATCCGCATCGCCGCGTCCCGCCTGGCGTCCCGCCGCACCTGGACGGTCTCGGTCCTCGCCGCCAAGCTGGCGGACGAACGCCGCCGCCTGGACGAACTCCAGGCCGGCGACCTGGCGGTCAAGGCCACCTTCGAGCTGGGCTACGGGCAGTTGGAGCCCGCCCAGGCCCGGGCGTTCCGCCTGCTGGGCCTGGCGGACGGCCCGGACATCTCGCTGGCGGCGGCCGCGGCCGTACTGGACCTGCCGCCGGAGGCCACCGAGGACCTGCTGGAGTCCCTGGTGGACACGTCGCTGCTGGAGTCCGCCGCCCCCGGCCGCTACCGCTTCCACGACCTGGTGCGGCTCTACGCGCGTGCGTGCGCGGAGAGGGACGAGTGGCCGCCGAGCGAACGGGAGGCGGCGCTCTCACGGTTGCTGGACTTCTACCTGGCCACGGCGGCGAGGGTGTACGCCATCGAGCGGCCGGGGGACCGGACCGTGGACCACCTCGAGCCCACCGGGTTCCCGGGGATGGAGTTCAGCGACGACGTCAACGCACTGGACTGGCTCCACTCCGAGTCCACCTGCATCCTGGCGTGCGTCCGGCAGTCCCTGAGACCGGGCACGTTGCGACGGGGCGTCGATCTCCTGCTGGCTTCGAAGGACCTGGCGGAATCAGGGGCGAGTTCGCTCGGTTACGAGGCAGCCGCGTTCGCCGCGAGGGACGCCACGGCAGCGGCGGGAGACGCTCACGCGGAGGGGCGTGCACGCACGACGCTCGCCCAGGTCCTCAGCCGGGCCGGACGCTTCGACGAGGCGGGCACAGAGGCCGAATGCGCCATCGAGCTCGGCAACCGGACCGGGGATCCCTGGACGAGGGGCAACGCCCACAACGAGCAGGGGATCATCGCCAACTGCAGGAACCAGCGCTCCGTCAGCGAAGCCCACCTCCTCGAAGCCATCAGGGCGTTCCGGTCCGACGGCAACCGTCCCGGCGAAGCGAGCGCGCTCTGCAACCTCTCACGCGTCCTCGTGTCCATGGGGCGCATCACTTCGGGGATCGACCTGGTCCGCCAGGGAATCACCATCTACGACGAGCTCGGGCTGACCTTCCGGCTGGCCAACGCCCGGTACGCCCTCGGCATCGCGCTCAGCCACGCGGCACGTCAGACCGAGGCGTTGAGCGAGCTGTCCACCGCGCTCCAGACCTTCGTGGAGAACCGTCAGCGCCTGTGGGAAGGGGCGACGCACTTCCGCATCGCCCAGGTCCACCTCTCGGCTCACCGTCCGGCTCAGGCGGCACAGCACGCCGAGCAGGCACTGACGACGGGGAGCATCGGCGGGGACTGGATGCGCGCCAACATCCTCACGCTCCTGGGACGCTCGCTCAGCGCTCTCGGCCAGACCGATCGCGCGCGTGCGTGCTGGCGCGACGCGCTGACCATCTACGAGAGGTCCGAGGCGCCCGAGGCGACCGAGCTGCGGACGCTCCTTCGGCCGGTCGGGGCGGCCTGAGGCGGGCGGGTGGCCCGAGGCGGGCGGGTGGCCCGAGGCGGGCGGGTGGCCCGAGGCGGGCGGGGCGTTCATCGAACGTTTATGGGTGGCTGCCACTCTCGATTCATCGATCCGTCGCGTCGGGGGGCAGGCGGGTCGCCGGGGCTTCACCTGTAGGGTGAGCGACCCCACAACGCCTGTTCGGCGACCCGCGGGGGAGTTGCCGAACAGGCGCCTCTCGTCCGTCGCTCCGTCCATCTCATGGGGGCTTGCAGCTATGAGCAACACCGCCGGCAACAACGAAGAAGCGAAGAACGAAGCCATCACGACGCTCGACAGCCACATGCCGGCCCCGCCGAAGGACGGCACGGCCACCACTCAGGACAGCCACATGCCGGCCCCGCCGAGTGATGACTCGATCACCACCCTGGACAGCCACATGCCCGCCCCGCCCGCCCTGGACCTCGACGGCAAGTAGCCGTCCTTCCCGCACGGGGATCGGCCGCGGCGGCGCGGAGGGGGAGCCGCCGCGGCCGAGGCGTGTCCGGGAGCGGCGGGCGGCAGCGGGCGCGTGGCCGTGGGCCCGGCCCGCGCCTCCCGGCTCCGGACGGGCACATCGCCCCCGTGCGCCGGCGGGGTTCAGCGGAGGCCCGGGGCGAGCGGGTCGAGGGCGCAGTCGGTGATCCGTGCGACGTACTCGCTGTGGTCCACGGGCACCTGGACGGTCGCCGTGCCGTTCGCGGGCACGGCGATCTGCTCGTGCCCGGAGGTGACCTGTCCGCCCTCCGTGTCCAGGAAGTCGACGGTCACGGTGAAGGTGCCCCCGACCGCGTTGGGGTTGGTGACCTCGACGGTCGCGTAGGGGGCCTTCTCGTCGGCGCAGCTGATCAGCTCCACCGTGGCGTCCTCCAGGGAGGACTGGTTCCCGCCGCCGGAGCCGGATCCGGAGCCGGAACCGCCGGCGGCGGCGTCGTCATAGTCGTAGTCGTAGTCGTGGTCGTCGTCCCCGTGCGAGCCGCTTCCGGAGCCCGACGACGAGTCGTGGTTCTGGCTGGAGCTGCTGCACCCGCCGCCCCCGCCGCCGTCACCGCTGCCGCCGCCGTGGCCGCGGCCGGTCGAGAAACCGGTGAGGGTGAGGACGACGAGTGCGGACACCGCTGTGAGCCTGAGTGTGTTCCCCCGGTGCTTCATGCCCGGCAGACTAACGAAGCCCGTGTCACGGGCATGTCACTGTCTGGCGACCGTCGCGCACCCGGCGTAGCGTCTGCGGTGAGAGCGGCGAACGGGCCGCTCCCCGCAGCGACGGCCGCCGTCCGGACCCCTTCCGTTGCACCGGCACGACGGCCGTCCCGCACCACCGGTCACCGACCGGCCGGTCACCCCGCCGGTCACTGGCCGTCCGGCGCCCGCCTACGCCGTGCGCGCCGTCCCCGTCCCCTTCTCCGCGTCCAGGGCGTACACGCAGCGGTCCTTGCTGCACGCGTAGACGACGCCGTCCCGCACCACCGGGGAGCCGGTGATCTCGCCCCCGGTGGCCAGCTTCCACCTCAGGCGGCCGTCGTCGGCCTTGAGGGTGTAGAGGAGGTGGTCCGTGGAGCCGAAGTGGATGCGGCCCTCGGCGACCGCGGGGGAGCCCACGATGTCGCCGCCGGACTGGAAGCGCCACTTGGGGGTGCCGGTGACCGCGTCCAGGGTGTAGAGGCCCTTGCCGCTGCCGACGTGGACGTGGCCGGCGGCGACCAGGACCGGTTCGACGGAGGCCCGGGACTCGGTGGCGATGCGCCAGCGGTCGCGGCCGTCGGTGGCGTCGAGGGCGTAGACGGTGCCGAGGTAGTCGGCGAGGTAGACGCCGCCGCCGGTGACGGCCGGGCCGGGGACGAAGGTGGGCGGGGAGAGGAAGACCGCCGGGGCCTCGAAGTGCCAGCGGACGTGTCCGCCGGCGACGTCGAGCGCGAGGACGCGGGTGCCCGCGGAGACGTAGACGTAGCCGTCGGGGGCCTGGGTGAGGCGGACCGGGACGCCGCCGCAGGAGGCCGCGTCGCCGATGGGGTACGACCAGCGCTCGTCGCCGGTGCGGGCGTCGAGGGCGCGCAGGCGGGCGTCCTGCCAGACGTAGACGGTGCCGTCGTGGACGGCGGGGCCCGCCTCGGGGGACTCGAAGTCGGTCTGGCAGCCGGTGACCTCCCACAGCTTCTGGCCGGTGGACGCCTCCCACGCCTGGACGCCGCCGCCGCGCGTGCCGGTGACGACGGTGCCGCGGTCGGCCTTGAGCGAGTACACCCAGGCGTCGGTGGACAGCCGCCACAGGTCGCCGCCCTCGCGGGCCTCCAGGGCGTAGAGGGTGGGCCCGTCGGAGGCGTGGATACGGCCGTCGGCGACCGCCATCGACCAGGCGACGTCCCGGGTCTTGAAGCGGCGCCGGCCGGTGGCGACGTCGAGGGCGTGCACCTCGAAGGAGGTGACGTAGACGAGGTCGCCGTCGACCGCCGGGGTGCCCCAGACGTCGTTGGACATGCGGAAGCGCCACGGCCGCCAGCCGGCCGGGTGCTCCGGCGCGGCGGCGGGCGCCGCGGTCGCCGGTACGGCCGGGTCGGCGCCGTTGACGCCGGGGCGGGGCTTGGACCAGGAGGCGGAGAGGGCGGCCCCGGGCGGGGGCGCCTTGACGGCGGCGGCGCGGACCTCGGCGACGCGCGGGCCGGGGCCGATGGGCACCGGGGCGCCGGCCAGCCGCACGGGACCGGTGTCGGGGGCGCCCGCGGGCACCCCCACCGGCGCGGGCACGGACGGGGGCGGCGGCGGGACGACGGGGTCGTGCGAGGGCGGGGGCGGTACGTGCGGACGGACGGCGCCTCCGCCGCTGCGGGCCCCTCCGTGGGTGGGCTTGGGCGCCGGGCGGCCGCCCCGGCGGGTCTCGATCAGGCTGACCGCGCGCTCGGGCAGCCAGGCGGAGGCCGTGCCGCTGTCGTCGGAGCCGGAGCCGAACAGGTGCGGGGCGAGCTGGGCCTGGAGGTCGGCGGGGGTGGGCCGGGCCGAGGCGTCCATCTGCATGCAGGCCTCGATCAGCGGCCGCAGCTCGTCCGGGAGGCCGTCCAGGTCCGGGCCCTCGCGCAGCAGCATGAAGACCGTCTCGACCGGGTTGGCGCCGTGGAAGGGGGCGTGTCCGGTGGCGGCGAAGACGAGGGTGGAGCCGAGGGAGAACACGTCGCTGGCGCCGGTGACGCTGCGGGAGTCCTTCGCCTGCTCCGGGGACATGTAGGCGGGGGTGCCGACGGCGACGTTCGTCATCGTCAGACGGGTGTTCGACACGCCGGAGGCGATGCCGAAGTCGATCACCCGGGGGCCGTCCTCGACGACCAGGACGTTGGACGGCTTGAGGTCGCGGTGGACGAGTCCGGCGCCGTGGATGGACTGCAGCGCCTCCGCGACGCCCGCCGCGAGCCAGCGCACCGCCTGGGCCGGCAGCGGGCCGCACTCGTTCACTATCTCCTCGAGGGAGGGCGCGGGGACGTACGCGGTGGCCAGCCACGGCACGGCGGCCCGCGGATCGGCGTCCACGACGGCCGCCGTGTAGAAGCCGGAGACCGCGCGGGCCGCCTCCACCTCGCGTGTGAAGCGGACCCGGAACAGCTGGTCCTCGGCCAGTTCGGTCCGGACCGTCTTGATCGCCACGCGCCGCCCGGACGCCGAGCGCGCGAGATAGACCAGCCCCATGCCGCCGGCTCCCAGCCGTCCCAGCACCTCGAACGGCCCGATACGCCGCGGATCGTGCTGTGTCAGCTGATCCACCACTTGCCTGCCACCTCCCCGTACGAGTCGCGCCACCACCTGTGCACGCGACCGAAGTGCAGCGTCTCACCACCGCACCGCCGTGGCGGCACGCACCCCGATTCTTCCTGTCCGGGCCCCCGGTTGCGAACCGGCCGACAAATAGGGTGTCCAGGTTTACATACGACACAATGGGCGGACCGGCGGGGCCACGGCCCGTGGACGGATCGGCGCGAGGGCTCGGAGCGACGGCTCCGTGCGCCGGTCCGGGGTGCCGGCTCGGTGCGACGGTCCGGTGCGCCGGCCCTCCGTGCCGGTTCAGCGTGCCGGTTCAGCGGCGCAGCAGTGCGAAGGACGCCCCCTGATTGTCGGTGACCACGGCCACCGTGCCGTACGACGTCTCGAAGGGCGGGACCTGGACCCGGCCGCCGAGCCGGGTCACCTCCTCCATGGTGGCCGCGGGGTCCTCGACGGCGAAGTGGACGAGGAAGTGGGGCGGCATCTCGACGGGGAAGACGTCGGAGACCGGTGCGCGGCCGAAGTCGGGGGCGGCGTCCGGACCGAACAGGGCGTCGTGGAAGAGGCCCCCGTAGAAGGTGTTGGCCGCCTCGGTGTCCCGGGTGTAGAGCTGGACCCAGGCGAAGCTGCCCGGCTCGTGACGGCGGCCGAAGCCGGGGCGGCCGGAGGACTGCCACAGGGCGAAGACGGCGCCCTCGGAGTCGGTGACGAGCGCGGTGACGCCCAGGTCGCCGAGCGGCAGCGGCGCGGAGACGACCTGCCCGCCGGCCGCGCGGATCCGTCCGCACAGCGCCTCGGCGTCCGGGGTCGCGAAGAACACCGTCCACACGGTGGGCAGCCGTCCGTCCGTCTTGTGCACGAGGGAGGCGACGGGCTCGCCGTCCTTCAGCGCCCGGACGGTCCCCCGGGGACGCTCGGGCCACTCCTGGAAGGTCCACCCGAAGAGCTCGCCGTAGAACCGCTTGCCCGCCTCCACGTCGGGGAGCTGCGCGTCCACCCAGCAGGGGGTGCCCTCCGTGTACTCCGGTACCCTGTTTTCGGCCATGCCGCCAAAGTAACCGTGCCGTACGCACCCCGCAGACCAGGCACACCAGCCCCTTCTGCCCCGCGCACCCCATTTGCAGTCGGCCGAATCGCGCTCCCCTCACCCGTCGGTAAGCTGACGACATGACAGGACAAGTGCGTACCGTCGACGGCCGCGTGGCCGGCCGGCGAGGGCAGGCGACCCGGCAGAAGCTGCTCGACTGCCTCAGCGAGATGCTCAGCTCGTCCCCCTACCGGGATGTCAAAGTCATCGATGTCGCGCGCAAGGCGGGGACTTCCCCGGCGACCTTCTACCAGTACTTCCCGGACGTCGAGGGCGCCGTCCTGGAGCTCGCCGAGCAAATGGCCTCCGAGAGCACCGGGTTGACCGAGCTCCTGGAGGGCCGCTCCTGGGCCGGCAAGGCCGGCTGGCAGACGGCGCAGGAACTCGTCGACGGATTCCTGGAGTTCTGGCGGAAGAACGACGCGCTCCTGCGCGTCGTGGACCTCGGCGCGGCCGAGGGCGACAAGCGCTTCTACAAGATCCGCATGAAGATACTGAACTCCGTGAACAACTCCCTGGCGGACGCCGTCACCGCGCTGCAGACCAAGGGACGGGTCGACAAGGACGTGAACCCGGCGGCGATCGCCGGTTCCCTGGTCACGATGCTCGCGGCCGTGGCCTCGCACCAGAAGGGCTTCTCCTCCTGGGGCGTCAAGCAGGCCGAGCTCAAGCCCAACCTGGCTCTGCTGGTGCACCTGGGCATCACCGGCAAGAAGCCCGCGAAGTAGGCGCCCGCGACGCACTCCTTCCCCCCAAGTCCTGTCCGGCAGGCGGCGGTCCACTCCGGTGGACCGCCGCCTGTCGTATGTCCCGGCACCGCGCCGCTGTCCCGGCACCGCACCGCGCGGGCGGCCGCTCCGCCCGCGGGTCCGCCTGCTACGCGGGCAGCGGGCGGTCCTTCACCACGTGCTTCATCACCAGCGTGGACGTCAGCCGCTGCACCCCCGGCAGCGTGGCCAGGCGCTCGTCGTAGAGCCGCTGGTAGGCGGTGAGGTCGGCGGCGACCACCCGCAGCAGGTAGTCCGGCTCCCCGAACAGCCGCTGCGCCTCCAGCACCTCCTCCACCTCGCCGACCGCCCGCTCGAACTCCACGACCGTGTCCCGGTCCTCCTGCCGCATGGAGACGAACACCAGCGCCTCGAAGGTCAGCCCCACGGCGGCCGGGTCCACCACCGCCCGGTAGCCGCTGATCGCGCCCGACCGCTCCAGCTCCCGCAGCCTGCGGTGGCAGGGCGAGACGCTGAGCCGCACCCGCGCGGCCAGCTCCGTCACGGTCAGCCGCCCGTCCTGCTGAAGCTCGGCAAGAATCTTCCGGTCCATGTCGTCCATGGGGCAAATTCTGCCCCGAAGTACGGGATGAGGGGGGAATTCAGGGAACACATTCGGCCCGATCCCGCCTAATCTCGCCCTCATGGACACCGCGACCCTCCTCTCCTTCCTCGCCCTCGACCTGATGCTGGTGTGCGTACCGGGTGCCGACTGGGCGTACACGATCTCGGCCGGGCTGCGGGGACGGTCGGTGGTCGCGGCGGTCGGGGGCCTGGTGACCGGGTACGCGCTGCACACGGTGCTCGCCGCGGCGGGGCTGGCGGTGCTGGTCGCGGGCTCCCCGGTGCTGCTCACCGTGCTGACCGTGGCGGGGGCCGGGTACCTGGTGTGGCTGGGCTGGAGCGTGCTGCGCCGTCCCGGCACCCCGGGCGCGGACGGATCCGCCGCCGGGGAGAGCGGCGCCCGGGCCTTCCGGCGCGGGGCCGTGATCAGCGGCCTGAACCCCAAGGGCCTGCTGCTCTACCTCTCCGTCCTGCCCCAGTTCCTGGTCACGGGCGACGGCGCGCACCCGCCGGTGCCGGTGCAGACCGTCGCCCTGGGACTGCTGCACATGGCGTGCTGCGCGGTCGTCTACCTGTCCGTCGGCCTCGCCGCCCGCGCCGTCCTCGGCGCCCGCCCGGCGGCGGCCCGCGCGGTCGTGCGCACCTCGGGGGCGGCGATGCTCGGGATCGGCGCGTTCCTGCTGGTCCAGCGGCTGGCCCTGCTGTGAACCCGGCGGGCCGGCGGTGCGGGGGAACACGGGGGCGCACGGCCGCTGTTGTGCCTCGTACGGGCCGGTCGCACGCCGACGCGAACGCCCCGGTGGACGCCCCGGTGGGCGTTCGGGCGAGCGCCCCGGCCCCCGCAGTCGCCGAGCCTCAGGAGGAACCCGCTCATGGCCCTGACCCGTGAAGAGCGCGAACAGTTCCTGGCCGAACTCCACATCGCCGCACTCGCGGTCGACTCGGGCCCGGGGCGCGCCCCGCTCACCGTGCCGATCTGGTACCAGTACGCGCCCGGCGGCGACGTGTGGGTCATGACCGGCAGGGACTCCCGCAAGAACGAGCTGATCCGCGCGGCCGGGCGGTTCTCGCTCCTGGTCGACCGGACCGAGCCCACCATCCGGTACGTGTCGGTGGAGGGGCCGGTCCTGGGGACCGCGCCCGCCACGATCGAGCAGCTGCGGGAGATCTCGGCCCGCTACCTCCCGGCCGGCAAGGTCGAGGGCTACGTCGACTTCGCCTGGAAGAACCACGGCGAGCAGGTCGTCGTCCGCATGCGGCCCGAGCGCTGGGTGTCGTCCGACCTCGGGTCGGTGTGAGCCCGGCCGCCCCGCGCACGAGAATCGGGACATGGGAACCGATCTCCACGAACTGCTGAGGTCACTGCGGGTGTGGGACCCCGCGGTCACCGAGCTGCCGCCCTTCGACCCGGCCACCGCGCCCGGCGACCCCCTGGACCTGTTCGCGCGGTGGTTCGCCGACGCGGTGGCGGCCGGGCAGTGCGAGCCGCACACCGTGTCCCTGGCGACGGCGGACGCGGAGGGGCTGCCGGACGTACGGATCGTGATCCTGCACGGCGCGGACGCCGACGGCTGGTCCTTCGCGACCCACGCGCACAGCCGCAAGGGCGGCCACCTCGCCGCCCGCCCGTACGCCGCGCTGGCCTTCTACTGGCCGGTGCTGGGCCGCCAGGTGCGCCTGCGCGGGCCCGTCGGCGTCGCCCCGGCCGAGGAGGCGCAGGCCGACCTGCACGTCCGCTCCACCGGTGCGCTGGCCTCCGCGCTGACCGGCCGGCAGAGCGGCGTCCTCGGCTCGGTGGAGGAGCTGGCCCGGGCCTCGGACGAGGCCTGGGAGCGGGCGCGGCGGGAGCCGGACGCCCCGGCGCCGTCCTGGACCCTGTACCGCCTCCGGCCGGACGAGGTGGAGTTCTTCCAGGGCGACGCCCGGCGCCGGCACGTACGGCTGCGCTACCGGCGGGCGGAGCGCGGCGCGGCACCGGGATGGGACCGGGAACTGCTCTGGCCGTGAGGACCGGCGGCCCGGCGGCCGTGACGGTCGGGGGCGCGGTGTGCGCAACGGGCCCCGGCCGCGGGAAGGCACCGGCGCGGGCGGGGAAGCCGTCCGGCTCCCCGGCGAGTCGGCGGGCGCCGGGAGGCACGGCCCGTGGTGCCGCCGGCCGGTCGCGGGGCGTCTCCGTGGTGCGCGGGGGCCTCCGGCGTCACGCGGGGGTGTCCGGCGGGGGCGGCTCCGGGTCGGTCGCGAGGCGGGCGTGCAGGTGGGCGTCGCGGAAGGCGTCGAGGCGGCCGGCCTCGAAGATCGCCCCGCGCATGGTCCCCTCGTACCCGAACCCGCACCGCTCGGCGACCCGGCAGGACGCCTCGTGCCCCACGGCGTGATCCAACTCCAGCCGGTGCAGCCCGAGTTCGGTCAGGGCCCAGTGCGCGGCGAGCAGCAGTGCCCGGGTGGCCACCCCCCGGCCGCGCGCCTCCGGGAGCACCCAGTAGCCGACCAGGCCGCGCCGCAGCACCGGGTGGACCTCGTTGACGCCGACGTGCCCCAGCGGCGTACCGCTGCCGGCGTCGGCGATCCGGAAGGACGCCCCCGCGCCGTCCGCGTCGCGCCGCGCGCCCCGGCGCAGCGACTCCCGGGCGTCGGCCAGGTCCGTGATCGGCCGGAACGGGGTGTTCCAGCGGCGGAACTCCGGGTCGGTGAGGCCGCGCAGCCACGTCTGCGCGTCGGCCCGGGACTCCGGGTCCCAGGGGCGCAGACGCAGACCGTGGCCGCGGAGTTCGGGCAGGGGCCGGGGCCGGGTGCGCTCGCGTGTGGGGGCCATGGGGACATTCAAACCCGCCGGGCCGTCCGGCACAGGGGAATCCCCACGCCGGTCCGCCGCGCGAACGAGCAGGCGGCGCCACCGCCCTTGCCCACGATCCCCACAGACGTGATCAATCCGCAACCAATTCCGGTCTTGACCGAGACCCATCAAGCAGGTGCGTGGTTACGCTCGCGCTCATGACCGACTCCACCACGTCCGCGCAGCCCACCGCGTCCCACCCGGCGGACCGTCCCGTCTACGTCGTCGGCGGCGGCCCGGGCGGGCTCTCCGTCGCGTACGCGTTGCGCGCGCGGGGGATACGGGCCGTCGTGCTGGAGCGGTCCGACCGGGTGGGCGCGTCCTGGCGGCGCCACTACGACCGGCTGCGGCTGCACACCACCCGGCGCCTGTCCGCCCTGCCCGGTCTGCCGATGCCGCGCCGGTTCGGGCGGTGGGTGTCCCGGGACGACGTGGTCCGGTACCTGGAGAAGTACGCCGAGCACCACCGCCTGGAGATCGTCACCGGCGTCGAGGTGTCGCGCGTCGAGCGCACCGCGGACGGCACCGGCTGGCTGCTGCACGCCACCGGCGGCCGCGAGCTGACCGGCGCCGCGGTCGTCGTGGCCACCGGTCACAACCACACGCCCCGCGTCCCCGACTGGCCCGGCCTCGACACCTACCCGGGCGAGTTCCTGCACGCCTGCGCGTACCGCGACGCGAGCCCCTTCGCCGGGCGGGACGTGCTCGTCGTCGGGATCGGCAACACGGGTGCCGAGATCGCCGTCGACCTGGTGGAGGGCGGGGCCTCCCGGGTGCGGCTGTCGGTCCGCACCGCTCCGTACGTCCTGCGCCGCTCGACCGCCGGCTGGGCCGCGCAGTACTCGGGCGTGCTGTCCCGGCGGCTTCCCGTCGGCCTGGTGGACCGGCTGGCCCGGCCGCTGGTCAGGATGACCATGCCGGACCTGTCGGCCCACGGCCTGCCCCGTCCGGAGGCCGGGCTCTCCACCAGGGCCGCCGAGGGGGCCGTGCCCGTCCTGGACACCGGTCTGGTCGACGCCGTCCGGAAGGGGGACGTGGAGGTCGTGGCCGCCGTGAAGGGGTTCGAGGGCGGCGAGGTGGTGCTCGCCGACGGCGGCCGCATCCGCCCGGAGGCGGTCGTCGCGGCCACGGGCTACCTGCGCGGCCTGGAGGGCCTCGTCGGTCACCTCGGCGTGCTCGACGAGCGCGGCAGACCGGTCGTCCGCGGCGCCCGCACCCCGCACGGCGCTCCCGGCCTGTACTTCACCGGCTTCACCACCCCCCTCAGCGGCAGCCTGCGCGAACTGGCCCTCGACGCCCGGCGGATCGCCCGGGCGGTGGCCCGCGACGGGGCCCCGGGCGTCTCCCGCCTGCCCGTCGGCTGAGTACCCCGGGCGGCCGTCAGACGGCCGTCGCGCGTCCGGGGGCGGCCGGCCGGCGCCGGATCACCAGCGCCATCAGCGCCGCCGCCGCGCACAGCGCTCCCGAGGCGTACCAGACCACGTCGTAGGAGCCGAAGGCGTCCCGCGCGACGCCGCCGAGGAAGGCGACGAGGGCGGCGCCGACCTGGTGGGAGGCGAGGACCCAGCCGAAGACGATCGGGCTGTCGTCGCCGTAGTGCTCGCGGCACAGGGCGAGGGTGGGCGGGACGGTGGCGACCCAGTCGAGGCCGTAGAAGACGATGAAGAGGACCATCGGGGGGTGGACGCTGGGGGCGAGGAGGAGGGGCAGGAAGAGCAGGGAGACGCCGCGCAGGGCGTAGTAGACGGCGAGCAGGCGGCGCGCGTCGAAGCGGTCGGTGAACCAGCCGGAGGCCACCGTGCCGACGACGTCGAACACCCCGATGACGGCCAGCAGCGAGGCGGCCGCGGTGATCGGCATGCCGTGGTCGTGGGAGGCGGGCACGAAGTGGGTCTGGATCAGGCCGTTGGTCGAGGCGCCGCAGATCGCGAAGGTGCCGGCGAGCAGCCAGAACGGTCCGGTGCGCACCGCGGAGGACAGGACCCCGAGCGCACGGCGGGCGGCGCCCGGGACGGGCTCGGGCTTCGGCACGAACTCCTGCGCCCCGTACGGCTTCTCCCCCACGTCGGCCGGGTGGTCGTGCAGCAGCAGCCAGACGAAGGGGACGACCGCGAGGGCGGCCAGCGCCACGGTGACGGCCGCCGGGCGCCAGTCGTGCTCCGAGACGATCCAGGACAGCACGGGCAGGAAGATCAGCTGCCCGGAGGCGGACGCGGCGGTGAGGATGCCGCTGACCAGGCCGCGGCGCTCGGTGAACCAGCGGTTGGTGACGGTGGCGGCGAAGGCGAGCGCCATGGAGCCGGAGCCGAGGCCCACCAGCAGGCCCCAGCACAGCAGGAGCTGCCAGGGCGCCGTCATCCACACCGTCAGGCCCGAGCCGAGCGCGATCACGGTGAGGGCGGCCGCGACGACCCGCCGGATGCCGTAGCGGTCCATCAGCGCCGCCGCGAAGGGGGCGGTGAGGCCGTACAGGGCGAGGTTCACGGAGACCGCGGCGCCGATGGTGCCGCGCGACCAGCCGAACTCCTCGTGCAGCGGGTCGATGAACAGGCCCGGCACGGAGCGGAAGGCGGCCGCGCCGATGATCGTCACGAAGGTGACGGCGGCGACGAACCACGCGCGGTGGACGCGGCTGCGGGTCGGCGTGCGGCCGCTCGCGGGCTGCTCCACGGCGGCGGCTGTCTCGCTTGTCTGGGTCACGTCATAGATCGTGTGGGGGCCGGGCCTCCCGATCGAGTGGCCCGAAGGACAGCGTTCGCTAGGATCGGGCCATGGATCCGGCCGACCGCACGCCCCGCACCGACGCGTTCCGGCCCCACCGCGTCGTCGTCCTCGCCCTCGACGGGCTGCTCCCCTTCGAGCTGGGCATCCCGCACCGCATCTTCGGCCGCCCCAGGGACGCGCACGGGCGGCGGCTGTACGAGGTCGTCACCTGCTCGGTCCGGCCGCCCGGGCCGGTCGAGACGGACGCCGACTTCGCCGTCCACGTCGGCAACGGCCCGGAGGCGCTCGCCACCGCCGACACGGTGGTCGTCCCCGCCTCCTACGAACTGGGCCCGGTGTACGAGCGGGGCGAGCTGACCGGCGAGCTGGCCGCCGCCCTCGCGCGCGTCCGGCCCGGCACCCGGCTCGCCTCCATCTGCACCGGCGTCTACGTCCTCGCCGCCGCCGGTCTCCTCGACGGCCGGCCCGCCACCACCCACTGGGCGGACGCCGAGCGGTTCCAGCGGCTCTTCCCCCGCGTCGCGGTCGACCCGGACGTGCTGTTCGTCGACGACGGCGACATCCTGACCTCCGCGGGCGTCGCGGCCGGCATCGACCTGTGCCTGCACATCGTGCGGCGCGACCACGGCGCCACCGTCGCCAACGAGGTGGCCCGCCGCACGGTCGTGCCGCCGCACCGCGACGGCGGACAGGCGCAGTACGTCCAGCGGCCGGTGCCCGATCCGCAGCAGGCGTCCACCACCGGCGCCCGCGCGTGGGCACTGGGCCGCCTGCACGAGCCGATCCAGCTGCGCGACATGGCCGCGCGGGAGTCGATGTCGGTCCGCACCTTCACGCGCCGTTTCCGCGAGGAGACCGGCGTCAGCCCGGGGCAGTGGCTGACCCAGCAGCGGGTGGAGCGGGCCCGGCACCTGCTGGAGTCCACCGGTCTGTCGGTGGACCGGGTGGCCCGCGACGCGGGGTTCGGTTCGGCCCAGTCGATGCGGCAGCACCTCCAGGCGGCGCTGGGGGTGACGCCGACGGCGTACCGGCGGACGTTCCGGGCGGGCAAGTCCGAACCCGGCTCGCCCGCCTCCGTCGGAACGTGAGCGCCGCGCACCGCGCACCGGAATCCCGCGAAGCCACCCCCAGCCTGTGGAGGAACGGGCCGTCGCGCGTCGCGCACGGCGGCGGTGCGGCGCTGTCCGCCCCGAGCACGGCAGCGCCGCACCGCCTCCCGAATCCGGCGCTCCCTCCCCCGGTCCCCTCGGCCTTGCGGGAACCGACGCCGGATCACGACCCACACTCGCCGAGGGCCTCCGTCGTCGAAGCCCTCGCCGTCCCCTCACGGCGAATCGCTGACGACCAGAGTGATCAATCGGTCACCGCGCGTCAACACCGTTTCGGGTGACTATGAGTTGCTTCAGGTATATGCCCGGTTTATGGGCACCGCGCACGGGAGCACACCCGGCGCACCGGTTCACGCCCAGGCCCGCGCGGGCGGCCGGCCGTGCACCTGTGCACCGAGGCCGCCGCCGCAGGGCGCCGCGGCCTCACGCGTGCGCGCACAGCGGTCCAGTTCGCACCAGATGCGCTTCCCGGCGCCCTCGGAGCTCCAGCCCCAGCGGTCGGCCAGGCCGTCCACGAGGGCGAGCCCGCGCCCGCCGGTGGCCTCGTCGCCCGCGCAACGCGGCACCGGCGCCCGGTCGCTGCGGTCGGCCACCTCCAGGCGGACGGTGGCCTCCCCGGCCTCCGCGCCCGGCAGGGACAGCCGCAGCACGGCCGGACAGCCGGTGTGCACCACGGCGTTGGTGACGAGCTCCGAGACGAGCAGGATCAGCGTCTCGGCGAGCGGTTCGTCGGCCTCTATGCCGGCCCCGGCCAGACGCGAGCGGGCCCACCGCCGGGCCCGTCCCACCTCAGCGGGGTCGGGCCGGATCTCCAGCTGCACTTGAAGCACCTGCACCGCTCACACCATCCGAACCGGCGGACACTTGGACTCGCGCCTCACGAGGGCCACGATCGTAGCCATTTTCTGCATGGCCAGAACAACGGCCGGGACATGGATCACGGAACGTGAATCCCTTGCAGGAAAGCATGGTTGACGTACAGTCACGCCAACAAGCGCTTCGGGCATATTCCAGCGCGAAGGAGTACCCGTGCGGCATACTGTGCGACGCCCGCCGCAAGGGGTCGAACGGGCGGCGGCGTCCGGCCCGGCCGCCCGGCGAACGGCGGCAGGCACCGGCGGATCCGGAGTCACCTCGGGGGCGATTCCGGCGCGGTGCGTGCTCCCAACCACTCGCATCTCACACAAGGTACCGGAGCGGACGTCCGACTCCGGGCCGTGACGGGTCACGCACGGGACACGACCGGGCATCAACGCTCCGTGACCACGGACGTGCCACGTTCCGTGACATCCGCGCGGAGCGCTCGGCGCCCTCGCGGACGGGGGCTGCGCCGGGCCGTTCCGGAGGGCGGACCGCCGGCGCGCCTCCCTCACCGTCCGTGCGCGAATCCGCACGTCGGGTCCTCGGCGGGGCGCGGACGCGCCTCCGGCCCCCGGTGGCGCGGCGTCCGCCGGGGCGCCGGCGGCGGCGTCCCGGCGGACCGCCGCGCGAGCCGCCTCCCCGGGGACGGCGTCCCCGCGCGCGGGCGGGCCGCCGCCCGGTGGGCCCCGGCCGGGCGCCCGAACCGTTCACGGGTCCGGGCGTGTTGCGCCGCCCGTCCGCATACGCGTGTGCGGACCGCGGGCGTGCGTACGGACCGCGGGCGAGCGCTACTCGGGGACGGTGAAGTAGCGCGCGAAGGCGCGCACGATCTCCTCCTCGCCGATCCTGCCGTCGCCGTCCGCGTCCAGCGCGGCGGCCGCCGCGCGGGCCTGGTCCCCGGAGACCCCGAGCACCTGGAGGACGCGCACGACGTCCTCGACGGTGGCCGCCCCGTCGCCGTCGGCGTCGGCGACGTCGAGGGCCGCGTGCAGGAAGGGGCGGGCGATCTCCGCGAACCGGTCCGGGTTGTCCCGCAGCCGCTTGACCGCGCCGTTCACGAACTCCTCGCGCGTGATGCGCTGGTCGCCGTCCCGGTCCGCGATCCCCGCCATGCCCTGCCAGAACGCCTCGGCACCGCCGTACAGGGCCTGGCCCTTGTCGGAGCGGGCCGCGACGCCGAACTCGGCGAGCAGCGCCTTGGCCGCTCCGCTGAAGTCCTCGCGGTCGATGTAGCCGTTGCCGTCCTGGTCGCAGGTGGCGAACCGGGCCGCGATCCTGCGCTCGTACTCACTGGTGACCATGTCTTTTTCAGGCCGCCTTAGGTCAGTGGGGTCGTATCGCTGGGAGCGTACGTCGTGCGGGGCCGTCCGGGAGCCCGAAAGCGGCGCCTGTGCCAGGACCGGGGAAATTCCGGGACAACCGCGTGGCACGGGCGGGTGGACGCGCACGGCTCCGCGGACGGGGCGCGCGCGTGCGGCCGTCACCCGGCCGGTGCCGGGCACGCTCCCGCGGCCGGACGGCGCGCCGCCGGCGGAAGGGGACGCGGCTCACGCCGACAGGGGGCGCGGATCCTCGTCGACCGCGGACCGGACGTCCGGGTGGACGTCGAACAGGCGGCGGACGCCGAGCGCGCCGAGCACCTTGTTGACGTGACTGCCGTCGGCGGCGCCCCGGTCGGGCAGGATCAGCCGCAGGCTGCCCTGGCACGAGCGCAGCAGCCGCCGGGCGGCGATGAGCACGCCGACCCCGCTGGAATCGCAGAACCACACGTCGGAGAGGTCGAGGACGAGGCTGTGCCTGCCGTCGGCCACCACGTCGTGCACCCGCTGGCGCAGTACCGGGGACGTCACCAGGTCCAGTTCGCCCGACACCCGGAGCACGGTCCACGGACCCTGCTCCCCGTCGGTCACTTTGAAGGTCACCACCACGCCCTTCGCCCTCCGAACGGAAGCAGTGCCTACGCTTCCTTGCAGCGCGGCTGCCCAGCGGCCGTTCCCTGAAACACGCCCCGGAAAACGACTGCCGATCAGAAAAGGCTTGTTCCAGTCGGATTCAATCCGATTCGATCGACTCCGATCGAATCGGCAGAGGGAGGGCACGCTCCGGACGGCATCCGGCGTGCATGATCGGCTCCTTACCACCCGCGGCTCCGCCGGGGGCGCACATTGCCACAAAGGGGCGTGCGGAATCGGGCGTGCCGACTACATTCGTGGAGACGGTGGGCACACGCTGGACCCGGGCACCGACCGGCCCGGGACACCAGGGAAGAACAGGGGGTGAGGGCCCGCATGACCAGAAGGGACGTACCGCCCCGCTGGGACCGCAGGATGCAGCAGCGGCTCGCGCACGGGGAGGCGGCCGCGCTCGGGGAGCTCTACGACCGGTTCGCCTCCCTCGTGCACGGCCTGGCCCATCGCGTCCTCGACGACGAGCACGCCGCCGACGCGATCACCCGCGACGTCTTCGCCCACGTCTGGCAGCACCCGGACGCCTACGACCCCAGGCAGGGCCCGCTGCGCTCCTGGCTCGCCCTGCTGACCCACCGGCTGGCCGTGCAGCGGCTGCGCACCACCGAGACCGCGGCGCTCGCCCGCGGCGGCCCCGGCACCACGGAGGACCTGGAGCGCAAGGTGCGCCACGCCTCGGTGGCCGCCCGCGCCGACTACATCGTCCAGTCCATGCCGGCGCCGCTGCGGGCCGCGCTGGAACTGGCGTACTTCCAGCGCCGCGACTACCACCAGACCGCCGTCGACCTGGGCGTCACCGACGACGAGGCCCGCCGCCGCCTCCGCCTGGGCCTGCAACTGCTGTCCACCGCCCACGACACCGAGGCCCCGGGCACCCCTCCGGGGATCGGGGGTGCCGCGTGAGCGAGACCCGTCTCGAGCCGCACCGCGACCACAGGGGAGAGGCCGAACAGCTCGTGCTGGAGCACCGCGTGCTGAAGTCGCTGCTCGGCGCCTGGGCGCTGGCCGCCTGCTCGTCGGCGGAGGCGGAGGCCGTCGAGGAGCACCTCGGCACCTGCGGGCCCTGCGCGGACGAGGCGCTGCGGCTGCGCGAGGCGGTCGGCCTGCTCCAGCGCCCCGAGAGCCTCGACCTGGACCCGGGCCTGCGCACCCGCGTCCTGGAGACCTGCCTGGAGCGGCGCCCGCCGCGCACCCCCGTGCCGGAGTGGGCCGCCGCCTACGACGCCGAGACCGCGCGCCTGGACGCGCTGCTCCAGGACTTCGGGGACGCCGAGTGGCACGCGCCGGTGCGGCTGCGCTGGTACGAGGCCGACGAGGCGAGCACGCGCCGCACCACCGTCGCCGGGGTCATCGCGCACCTGCTGACGGTCGACGGACTGGTCGCGGTCGCCCTCGGCCTGGACGACCCGCTCGGGGACGTCCGGCCCGAGCGTCCCACCCCGACGGCCCGCACCGAGGCCTACTGGCGGGCCGCGCACTTCCCGCCCACCCGCTCCGTGCGGACGCCCTGGCGGGAGCAGAGCCACCACCTCGTACGGACCGTGTCCTTCGCCGACGGCGGCGCCGGGCGGCTGCCGGTGTCGTACGGCGACTACGAACTGCCCCTGCACGACGCGATGCTGGACCGCGCCTTCGAGTGCTGGGTGCACGGGGAGGACATCGCCGAGGCGGTGGACTACCCCTACGAACCGCCCTCCGGACGGCATCTGCACGGCATCGTGGAGCTGGCCGCGCGGATGCTCCCGGCCGTGCTGGAGCACCGCCGCCTCCACGGACTGGCCTCCCCCGTCGAGCGGCGTCTGGTCGCCGCCGGCGAACCGGGGCGCAGCCTGCGGCTGGAGATCGAGGGGTCCGGCGGCGGTGAGTGGCTGATCCCGCTGGACTCCCCCGCCGCGAAGGGCTCCGCCGAGCACGAGGTGGCCCACATCGCCCTGGACGGCGCGGAGTTCTGCCGCCTGGCCGCGGGCCACGTGTCCCCGCAGGAGGCGGCCGTCGGCCAGGTGGGGGACCGCGGGGCGATCAGGGACGTCCTGCTGGCGGCGGCCTCGATGAGCAGGATGTAGCGGGCCGCCGCGGGCGCCCCGGGGTCCGTCGTCCGGATCGGGCCGCAGGACGTCGGCGGTGGCCTGTCGTCGCCGCGGACGCGCGTGCCGGGCCCCGCGTCCGCGGCATGGTCGGGACGACGGGTCCTAGGCGAACACCACCGTGCGGCGGCCGTTCAGCAGGATGCGGTGTTCCGCGTGCCACTTCACCGCGCGGGCGAGCGCCTGGCACTCCACGTCCCGGCCGACGGCGACGAGCTGGTCGGGGGTGACGCCGTGGCCCACCCGCTCGACCTCCTGCTCGATGATCGGGCCCTCGTCGAGGTCGGCGGTGACGTAGTGGGCGGTGGCGCCGATGAGCTTCACGCCCCGCGCGTGCGCCTGGTGGTACGGCTTCGCGCCCTTGAAGCTCGGCAGGAAGGAGTGGTGGATGTTGATGATCCGCCCGGACAGCTGCTTGCACAGGTCGTCCGAGAGCACCTGCATGTAGCGGGCGAGGACGACGAGCTCCACCCTCTCCTCGCGCACGATCTCCAGCAGCCGCGCCTCGGCCTCCGGCTTGGTGTCCCTCGTCACCGGGATGTGGTGGAAGGGGATGTTGTACGAGGAGACCAGCTCGGCGAAGTCGGTGTGGTTGGACACCACTCCGGCGATCTCCACGGGCAGCGCGCCGGTCCGCGCGCGGAACAGCAGGTCGTTCAGGCAGTGGCCGAACCGGCTGACCATCAGCAGGATGCGCATCTTCTGGTCGGCCCGGTCGATCCGCCAGTCCATCTGGAAGGAGTCGCCGATCGCCGCGAAGCTGGCCCGCAGCTTCTCCACCGTCACCGGGGCGTCCGCCGAGAAGTGGACGCGCATGAAGAACAGTCCCGTGTCGTGGTCGCCGAACTGCTGGCTGTCCTCGATGTTGCAGCCGGTCATGAACAGGTAGCTGGACACCGCGTGCACGATGCCCTGCTTGTCGGGACAGGACAGGGTGAGGACGTACTGGTCGGCCGGGGCCGCGACTCGGGTGGACTGCTCGCTCATGCAGAAAAGGGTCCCACACGAGGGGGTGCGGCCGGCCGGCCGTTCCGCTACGCGGACCGCGTCATGATCCGCAGCACCTCGAGGGTGCGCGGCGGGGCGTCGGGGTCCTCGCCGTCGCTCGCCGCCATCCGCACGTGCGCGTCCCGCGCGGCCCGCACCGCCTCCGGCCACCCCTGGTGCTCGAGGTAGGCGGTGACCGGCGCGTCCGGGCCGACCTGGTGCATGATCCGCAGCACCCGCAGCACCGCGGTGTCGACGAGCGCCGCCTCCTGGGAGTCGCGGAAGATCGTGCCGACGTACTTCTCGGCGGACCAGTTGTCCAGCCAGGTGTCCTCGACCAGCCGGTAGACCGCGTCGGTGACGTCCCCGTAGCCTTCCACCCCGGCCAGCCAGACGTCCCGCTGGAACACGGGATCGGAGAGCATGTGCAGCGCGGAGCGCACATTGCTGCGCCAGCGCCACCACGGCATGTCGTTGAGTGGCATGCCGCCCATGGTGGAGGAGCGACGGCCACGGCGGGAAGAGTTCTCCGAACCTTGCACGGTCGTCGATCGTACGTTTCCGCGTCCCGCGGGGCGCACCGGACCCCGTAATTCACCCTCCCGTCACCGCCTGTTGGGTAACGGTCACTCCGGGGTTGGCCGTGTGGCGGAATCGTGCGTGCCCATGACCGGCAGGCGACGCATCCGCAGCACGTTCCTCCCCCGCCTTCTCACCCGGCGCGCCAGAGCCGGTGCCGCGACCGCGGGCGCGCTGGCGGTGTGCACGTCACTCGCCGCCGGCTGCGGGATCGTCCCCGGTGCCACGGGGGGCTCCGGGGACGATCCGATCACCGTGATGACCTGGGCCCCCGAGAACACCGACACCACCAACAAGCCCGGAATGCCCGCGTTCGCCCAGGCCTACGCCCGCTGGATCAACGCCCAGGGCGGCATCAACGGCCGCCCGCTCAACGTCCTGACCTGCAACGACCGGAACGACACCGTGGCCGCCGCGCGGTGCGCCCGGCGCGCGGTCCAGGAGAACGCCGTCGCGGTCGTCGGCTCCTACAGCGTGCACGCCGACTCCTTCCTCCCCACCCTCGAGGGCGCCGGCATCCCGTACATCGGCGGCTACGGCATCACCAACGACGAGTTCACCAGCCCCCTGTCCTTCCCCGTCAACGGCGGCCAGCCGGTGCTGCTGGCCGGTCTCGGCCGCACCCTCGCCGACACCTGCGGACCGGTCGCCCTGATCCGGCCCGACACCATCGCGGGCGACCAGCTGCCCCCGCTGCTCGACTCGGGCCTCGAGGCGGGCGGGCACGCGCCGGCCGGGGACCTGCGGGCGGCGGAGGACGCCACCGCGTACGACGGCGAGGCCCAGCGGGCGCTGGAGCACACCACCACCGACCCGGCAAAGCCCGGCTGCGTCGTGCCCGCCCTCGGCGACCGCGCGGGCACCTTCATGGACTCCTTCCGGCGGGCCCGCGGCGACTCCTCCGACGTGCGCACCGCGACCGTGCTGGGCAGCGTCGACCAGTCGACGGTCGACGCCTCCGGCGGGGCGTCGGGGCCGTACGAGGGGTCGTACGTCACCGGCTGGTACCCGTCGGCGGGCGACGCGCGCTGGAAGCCGATGAGGAAGGTGATCGAGGAGGAGGCGTTCGGCGACAACCGGATCGACGCCGCGGACGCCGGGGTGCAGACCACCTGGATCGCCTACACCGTGTTCCGGCGGGTCGTCGAGTCGCTCGGCGACGGCGAGGTGACCGCCGACACCGTGACCGGGGCCCTGAAGGGCGGGCTGAAGATCGACACGGGCGGGCTCACCCCCACCCTGCAGTGGAAGTTCCAGGACGAGCTCGCCGCCGTCGGCTTCCCCCGCCTGGCCAACGCCCACGTCACGCTGCAGGTGGTCCGGGACGGCCGGCTGGTGTCGGCCCGCGACGGCTTCATCGACGTCACCCGGACGCTGCGCGAGGCGGACCTGGCGTAACGCACGCCGCCGGACACGGCGGTGGGGCCGGGTCTCCCCGGCCCCACCGCCGTTCGTCGCGGGCCGCCGCCCGTCAGGGGCCCGTCACAGCTGGGTCGGCTGGCGCTGGGGCAGGCCGTGCTGCCGGGCGATGGTGTTCCACAGCTCGGACGCCTTGGTCTTCTCGGTGGTCGCGGTGCCGCTGGCCCGGTTGCCCGCCTGGGTCTGGCCGGTCGAGCGGGCCTGGCCCCTCTTGCACAGCTTCTTGTTGCCGGCGACCTGGTCGGCCCAGGCCGCGTAGTGGTCGTCGGCCGACGCCGACGCCTGCCACGCCTTGGTGAGCGCGGTGGTCAGCTCCGTGTGGCCGGGCAGCTTGTCCACGGAGAGGTCGGAGAGGTCGGTGACCAGCTGGTTGCGCTGCCGGGCCGCGTCCCGCAGGTCCTTGGCCGCCTGGCCGAGGTTCCGGCAGGCCTTCACGTCGTTCACCGCGTTGATCACGGCGGTCCGGCTGTCGCCGCTGTGGGCCAGCAGCTTGTCCAGCTCGACGGCCTGCTGACGGACCGGGTCGGCGGACGGCGAGGGCGAGGCGGAGGACTGCTCGCTCGCGGGGGCGGTGGCGGAGACCGTCTCGTTCCCGCCGTCGTCGCCACCGCCGCCGAGCAGCGCGCCCGCGCCGATGCCGAGGACCGCGATGCCGACGCCGACCGCCGCGATCAGCGGCACCCGCGAGCCGGTGCGGCCGCGGCCGCCGCCCCGTCCGCCGTCGTCACCGCCGTGGGCGGCCCGCCGGCCGCCGCCGCCCGGGCCGGACGGGGAGGTGTGCGCGGGCGGGCCGTACTCCACGCGCGGGAGCTGCTGGGTGGACCCGGCCGAGGCGCCGCCCTCGGCGCGGAAGAGGTTGTCGAACTCGGCGGGCGGCTGCCGGTTGCCGTCGCCGGGCGGGGTGCCGTGGGCCGGCCCGGCCGCCCGGTCGGTCACGGGGGCGATGTACTGGGTGGCCTCGGCGTCGGGGTGGCCGGCGGACGGCATCGGTGCGGCGCCCGCGCCGGGCGCGCCCTGCCGGGACCGGCCCAGGAAGCGGGTCGTCTCGGGGTCGTGTGCCGCGGGCGTCTCGGGCGGCAGTGCGCCCGGGCCCACCGGGGGTATGTACTGCGTCGCCCCCTCGTCGGCGCCGGCGGCGGGCACCGGCGGCAGGAACTGCGTGGCCCCCTCCGCCCCGTCGGGGGCCGTGGGCGCGCCCGGGACGGACGGGTACGGGGCCGCGCCCTCGGGCGGCAGCGGCGCACCGGCGGACGGCATGCCGTACGCGTCCGCGGCGGGAGCGCCGTAGGCGGCGCCGTTCTGCGGCGGCAGCGGGGCTCCCGGGCCGCCCTGCCCGCCGTAGGCGCCGTGCGGGGCGGGGGCGCCGTACCCGGCGCCCGGCTGCGGCGCCGGCGCGCCGCCGTACGGGGCGGGGCCGCCGTGCGCCTGGGGCGGGGCGCCCTCGGGCGGCAGCGGGCCGGGGCCCCGCCCTCCCGCGGACGGACCGGAGGGGCTCTGCGCGGCCCAGGCGTCCTGCTGTCCCTGGGCGCCCCACCGCGGGTCGGGCGGGGACTGCCAGTCCTGGCCGGGCGGCGGGGCGGGCGACTGCTGCCCGGGGCCCCAGGAGCCGCCCCAGGTCTGGCCGCCGGACGGGGCCGAGGCGGACGGGGGGCCGGAGTGCCGGCCGTCCGCGCCGGGGCCCGCCGGTCCGGCCGTCATGCCCGGCAACAGGGGTTCGCCGCCGTCGGAGGGCAGCACGATGCCTTCGCGCGCGGGGCGCGCCGAGGGCTCCTCGCCCTGTCCACTCTGCGTCACCGGGACTCCTACCAATGGGGGGACCTTGTGAATCGTCGGCTCACGCTACCGGGTCCCCGGAGCCCGGTGCCACGCAGCACCGAACCGGGCCTCGTGCCCTGTGAGCGCGGTAACAAGACCGGCTCACCGCACGCTGGTTGCGCCATCCCTCCCCTCCGCCCCCCGGTCCCCGTGCGTTCACCCGGAGGCGTACCCGCCGTTCACGCGGCCGCCCGGAACTCCATGCGCGCCCCGAACTCCCGCACCACCGATTCCTCCCGGTACGGCTCCAGGCGCTGCTGGAGGTCCTCCAGGTAGGCGGCGCCCCGGTCGGACCTCAGCCCGTCGAGCAGTTCCACCGCCTTCAGGCCCGTGTGGCAGGCCTGTTCGATCTCCCGCTGCTGCACCTGCGCGGTGGCCAGCAGCACGTAGCCGATCGCCCGCCGCCGTGCCCGCGACCCGGGATGGCCGGCCAGGGACTCCCGTGCGCACCGCGCGGCGGCCTCGGCCTGCCCGAGGTCACGGTGGCAGTGCGCCAGCTCGTCGGCCAGGTAGGCCCCGTCGAAGTGCGCGATCCACGCCGGGTCGTCCCCGGAGGCCGGATCGGCCGCCTCCATCGCGCTCACCGCTCGCCCGGCCGCCGTCTGCGCGGCGTGGGCGTCGCCCATCAGCGCGTGCCCGCGCGCCTCCGCCGCGTGGAACATCGCCTCCGCGCGGGGCGTCACCCGCCCCCGCGTGCCCTCCTGCGCCGCGCGCGCCAACTGGGCGATCTCGCGCGGGTTCCCGAGCTGTGCGGCCAGGTGGCTCATGGAGGCGGCGAGCACGTATCCGCCGTAACCGCGGTCCCCGGCCGCCTGCGCGAGGCGCAGCGCCTGGATGTAGTAGCGCTGGGCCAGGCCCGGCTGCCCGGTGTCGACGGCCATGTACCCGGCGAGCTCGGTCAACCGCGCGACGGCGGCGAACAGTTCCCGCCCGACGGCCTCCCGGTACGACCCCGCCAGCAGCCCCGAGACCACGCTGTTGAGGTAGTGCACGACGACCGGGCGCACGTGCCCGCTGCCGTACTGGTGGTCCAGGTCCACCAGCGCCTGCGTCATGGACCGTACGGCCGCCACGTCGGACCGGCCCACGCGCGGTCCGGCCGAGCGCGCCACCTGCGCGTCGGGCGTGGAGATCAGCCAGTCGCGGCTCGGCTCCACCAGCGCGGAGGCGGCGACGGAGGAGCCGGACAGGAAGTCCCGCCGGCCCACGTCGCTGCGCCACAGCTCGCAGACCTGCTCGACGGCCCCCGGTACCGTCGGCGAGTACTGGAGGCCGACGCCCGCCGCGAGGTTCTTGCCGTTGGCCATGCCGATCTCGTCGATCGTGACCGTGCGGCCCAGCTTGCGGCCCAGCGCCTCCGCGATGATCGCCGGTGCCCGGCCCCTCGGCTGCTGTCCGCGCAGCCAGCGGGCCACCGACGTCTTGTCGTAGCGCAGGTCGAGGCCGTGCTCGGCGCCGCACATGTTGACCCTGCGGGCCAGTCCGGCGTTGGAGCATCCGGCTTCCTGGATGAGCGCCTGCAGCCGTTCGTTCGGCTGCCGCGCGACGAGAGGCCTTGCGGCCATGGCGTACCCCCTGAGGCTGCGGTGCCTGCCCACGCACCGAGTTGACGTGTCTTCCGCGGCCGTGCTTCTCACGTCCCGGCGAAAAGGTCCGGCCGTGAAGATCGATGCCCCGCCGACGTGCCGGTGATGCGAAGCATGTGAGGATTGCCGGGGTAGCGACTGATGCCCGCCCCCCTCGTGGCTACCCACCCGGGGCCCCGGATCCCCCGCGCGCCCCCGCGCATGCACCCATGCGCCCCGGGACCGGGACCGGTGCTCCTCCCCCGCGCACGCGGGCGGGGGCGTAACCCCCGGTGACGGCCGTAGTTGTGTTCATCGTGGAAGAGACGATCCCGGGCACCGAAGCCGCACAGATCCCGAAGCAGCGCGGGGCACCGCTGCTGGACACCGCAGTTCGCTACGCCGAGGAGCGACACTGGGACGTGTTCCCGGGCACCTGGCTGGAGACCGTCGACGGGGTGCACCGCTGCTCGTGCGGTGACGCCGCGTGCCCCGCGCCCGGCGCGCACCCGGCCGGGCCCGACTGGGCGACCCGGGCGACCGGCAGCGCCACCGTCGCCCGCCGCATGTGGCAGCAGCACCCGGCCGCCTCGATCCTGCTGCCCACGGGCCGTACCTTCGACGCCGTCTCGGTCCCCGAGACGGCCGGGTTCCTGGCGCTGGCCCGGATGCAGCGGATGGAGCTGCCGCTCGGCCCGGTGACCCTGACGCCGGCCCGGCGCATGGAGTTCTTCGTGCTGCCGGGCGCGGCGGCGAAGGTGCCGCACCTGGTGCGGGGGCTGGGCTGGGCCCCGTCCTCGCTCGATCTGACGGTGCTGGGCGAGGGGACGTACGTCGCCGCGCCGCCCACGCGGTTCGGTTCCCGGGGGGCCGTGCAGTGGGCCTGCCGGCCGACGCCGGCGAACCGGTGGCTGCCGGACGCGGAGGAGCTGATCCCGCCGCTGGCCTACGCGTGCGGGCGGGACCGGTAGGGCGCCCGCGGGCACGCTGTACGGAGCGGCCCTGACCCTGCTGGGCCTGCGCCTCGCCGCCCCGCGGACGGCCCGCCGTCTGCCGGAGATCCTCGCGGCGGTCAGCAGGGGGTGAGCGGGCTCCCGGGGGATCCGCCCGGGGCCCTGCGCGTCAGGGCCGGCCGAGCGCCTCCAGGAACGGCTCGATCGCCGCCCGCCAGGCCTCCGGCTGGTCGTAGTGGACCAGGTGGCCCGCGTCGGCCACCTCCGCGTACTGGCCGTGGGGCAGGACGCGCACCATCTCCTGCGCCTCCGCGCGCCCCAGTTCGCCGTCGAGGCCGCGGACCACCAGGGCGGGGCACCGCACCTGGGCCAGTTCCTCCCAGTGGGCGTCGAACACCCAGGTCTCGCGGGAGCGGAGCATCTGCTCCGGGTCGAAGACCGGACGCCAGCCGTCCGGGGACTCGGCCATCACCTCGGCGTAGAACGCGCCGCGCGCCGGGTTGGGCCGCTCCACCCACGGGTCGTCCTCGCCGAACCACTTGCGCACGTCGGCGAGCGTGGCGAACGGAACCGGCCAGGCCCTGAACCACTCGGCCCACTCGCGCTGCGAGGCGCCGCCGAGGGCGGAGGCCCGCATGTCGCAGATGACCAGCCCGCGGACCAGGTCGGGGCGCTTGGCGGCCAGCTGCCACGCGGTCAGCGCGCCCATGGCGTGGCCGATGAGGACGGACGGGCCGAGCCCGAGCTGTTCGAGGGCGGCCTCGGCGTCGGCGACGTAGGCGTCGCGGGTGAAGGCGGCCTGCGGGGGCTTGTCGCTGCGGCCGTGGCCGCGCTGGTCGAGGGCGACGGCGCGGTGGCGTTCGGAGAGCCAGCGGGCGGTGGACGCCCAGTGCGAGGCGCGGCCCATCAGGCCGTGCAGTAACAGCACGCCCGGGGCGCCCTGCGCGGCGCCCTCCGCCGGGTCGGCCCCGGTCTTGGGCGGGTCGCCGAACTCCCAGGCGGCGAGTCGTACGCCGTCCGCCCCGGTCACGTCGATGCGTCGCGCCATGGTCGTGGCACCCCCAAGCTCCCTGACTGCCCGCTGCCTGCCGTGCTCGTCCTGCCCGCTGCCGCGGTCGCCCGCAGATTATCGAATGCGCATTCGAGAATGCCGTCCTGGCCGGAAACACCCCTCGTTCGAGTGACATCTCTCGGGGATTGATCGCCGCGACCGCGGGGAGATCTTCAACGGGAGGCGGACCGCTCGGGGAAACCGGTCCGAGGGGAATGACCCTGAGAGCTCGGGGCTCCGGGTCAGCACAGGGGAGGACGGGCCCCGGCGCCCTAGGGCGCCGGGGCTCCTCACGTGGTCACGGCACATCGTCCCGCCCTTCCCCGGCCGGGCGGCACCGCTGCCGGGCCCGGCCAAGAACCCCTCAGGTCATATGCCTCACGCGACAGCCTCGCACGCGGATCCGGCGGGCGCTGGAATTCGACGTACTGGATCACGGATTCGACGCGATCACATCGGCGCGGGCGCGCACGCAGCGCCCGGAACCGGTCAGGGCTTGGCGACGAACACGTGGGAGGCGACGTCCGACTCCAGCTCGGCCGCCTCACCGCTGCTGCCGACCAGCACCCCGCCCGCCGACTCCGTCACGCTCACCACCGAACCGGGCTGCACACCCGCCCGGCGCAGCGTGTACATCAGCTGCGCGTCCGTCTGGATCGGCTCGCCGATCCGGCGCACCACGACCGTCTTGCCCTCCGGGCCCGGGTCGAGGTCGGCCAGCGAGACCATGCCCTCGTGCAGGAACGGGTCGGCGCCGTCCTTCTCGCCGAGCTCCTCCAGCCCCGGGATCGGGTTGCCGTACGGCGACTCCGTCGGGTGCCGCAGCAGCTCCAGCACGCGGCGCTCCACGGCCTCGCTCATCACGTGCTCCCAGCGGCAGGCCTCGGCGTGCACCTGCTCCCACTCCAGACCGATCACGTCGACGAGCAGACACTCGGCGAGGCGGTGCTTGCGCATCACGCGCGTGGCCAGCCGGCGGCCCTCGTCCGTGAGCTCCAGGTGGCGGTCGCTGGCGACGGACACCAGGCCGTCGCGCTCCATCCGGGCCACCGTCTGACTGACCGTCGGACCGCTCTGGTCGAGCCGTTCGGCGATCCGGGCGCGCATGGGGACCACACCTTCCTCCTCCAGCTCGAGGATGGTGCGGAGATACATCTCCGTGGTGTCGATCAGTCCGGACATACGTGCCCCTCGATGAGATCTGCGGTTGACTCTGCCGGAGGCTGGACTGCTCACCGGCACGTGCGCTGGCCCAGGACTCAATTCTGACGCATGGGACCGACAAGCGTGCCGCGCCGTCGGAACAAGGGCCTTCGCGGGGTGCGCGGCCCCCGCGGACGGTCCCGCCGGGCGGTTCCGGGACCGGTCCCGCCCGTCCCCGCGGCCCGGGGGTCCCCGCCGTCCCGGGCGTCCCGGACCGGGGGCGCCGCACCCCCGGCCGCCGTATTGACACGGCACTGGTCCAGACCGCACGGTGATCCGCAGCAGAGCCACCGAAGGGATGCCGTATGAGCGACCGCACGCCTGCCGGTCAGTTCCTCGACGCCGCGATCGACCTGCTGCAGCGCGTCCGCGACGAGGAGGCCGACTCCATCGCGGCCGCGGGCACGCTGCTCGCCGACACGGTCGCGGACGGCGGCCGGCTCTTCGCCTTCGGCGCCGGTCACTCCTCCCTCGCCGCGCAGGACCTCGTCTACCGCGCGGGCGGCCTGGCCCTGATGAACCTGCTCGTCGTCCCGGGCGTCGTCGGCGTCGACGTGCGGCCGGCCACGCTGGGCTCCGCCCTGGAACGGGTCGACGGGCTCGCGAGCGCCGTGCTGGACTCCTCCCCCGTCCGCCGGGGCGACGCACTGGTGATCGTCTCCCTGTCCGGCCGCAACGCCCTCCCCGTGGAGATGGCCGTGCACGCCCGCGCCCTGGGCGTGCGCGTCATCGGCGTGACCTCGGTGGCGTACGCGTCCCGGACCACGTCCCGGCACGCCTCCGGGACGTACCTGAAGGACCACTGCGACCTCGTCCTGGACTCCAAGATCGCGGTCGGCGACGCGGAGCTCACCCTCGACAACGTCCCGGCCCCCTTCGCCCCCGCGTCCACGGTCGTCACCACGGCCCTCCTCCAGGCCGTCATGGCCACCGCCGCCGCCACCCTGGCCGACCGGGGCATCGAGCCCCCGCTCCTGCGCTCCGGCAACGTGGACGGCGGCCACGAGTGGAACGGCCGCATCCTGGAGCAGTACGGGGACCGGATCTTCTACGGGCACTGAGCGGCACCGGGGGAGCGGCCCTCACCGGCGCCGGGGGGACACACCGCGGCCGGCGGGGGCGGTCACGGCCCGTCCGCGTGCGCCCCGGCCTTCCCGGCCAGCTCCGCCAGGTCCAGCGCCGTGGCGATGCGCACCGCCACGTCCTCGGCGTACATCGCGTCGGAGCGTTCGAACGCGTTGCGGCCCGCGTCGCGCAGAAACGTCACGGCGCCGAGGGTGCGGCCCCGGCTGCGCAGCACCGTGCACAAGGCGTGCACCGCCTCCGCCGGCCACTGCCGGGCCAGCGCCCACGCCCGCGCCTCCTCGGCGGACACGGACCCCGCACCGACCCGCACCGTTCCGGCCCGCACCACGCACTGCACCGCCGGGTGCCCCTCGCCGTACCGCACCGGCAGACCCGTCCGGCCGGCGAGCCTGCTCGGCCCCGGGGCCCCGGACGGCGTGGCCGCGACCCGCACCAGCCGCACCGGCTCGGCGGCCTCCCCGCCGTCCGCCGCACCGTCGGCGACCCGGTCGACCAGCGCGTGGTCGGCGAACCCCGCCAGCGCGAAGTCCAGGTGGACCGTCACCGCCTCCGCCGGGTCCTCGCACTCCGCGGCCGCCCGCGCCGCCCGGTGCAGCTGCTGCGCGCGGAACCGCAGCAGCGACGCCTCCTGCGCCCCCTGCCGGGACTCGGTCACGTCCTGGAACATCCAGCCGACACCGAGCGGGACCGGCTCCTCCGCAAGCGGTGACGACAACCGCACGAACCCGCTGCGCCAGCACCGCCGCCGCTCGCCCTCGGGCGTCCGCACGCTCACCCACACGTCCGCGGGCGCGGGCGGCGCACCCTCCGCCAGCACATGGGTGAGCGCGCTCTCCAGCTCCTCCACCCCCTGGGACAGCAACTCGCCGAGCGGCCGCCCCAGCACGGACGTCCGCCCCGCGCCCAGCGCCCGCGCCGCGTGCGCGTTCACCACCGCGGGCCGCAGATCGGCGTCGACCAGGACGACACCCCAGCTCGCGTCCTCCAGCAGCGCCTCGCTCAGCGCGATGGAACGCTCCAGGTCGATCTGCGCGTGCACCTCGCTGAACGCGCAGTACACCCCCGCCGGCCTCCCGTCCGGCCCGCGCACCGCCGCGGACTGCGTCCGCACCAGCACCCGGCCGCCGTCCTTCGTCAGCAGCGCGAACTCGTGCACCTGCCGGCCCGGCGCGTCCATGGCCGACATCAGCCGCGCCTCGACCTCCTCGGCGTCCGCGCTGCGCACGGCCCATCCGGCGAACCCGCGCCGGCCCACCGCCTCGGCCGCGGTCCACCCGAGGATCCGCTCCGCCTCACGGTTCCAGTGCGTCACCGTCCCGTCCGCGTCGAAGGCGCACAGGGCGGCGTCCATACCGTCCAGCAACGCGGCGAGCAGATCGGACCCGCCCGCGCCCTCCCGCCCGGGCTCGGGCTCGTCCGGCCCCAGCTCGTCGGTGGTCCCACTACGCCGGGAAGCACTCACCTGGACCCCCTGCAGGCTGCGTCCGCACGCACGGCACGCCGGTTCGCTCACTTGCAATCATTCAACTTGAACGTGACCCAGCGCACATCCGGTTCCCGCAAGATTGAGGGAATCGTTGTACGCCCGCCCCGAACCCCCCGGTCACCCGGGGAAGGACGCCAGCCGCAGGTCGACCCACTCGTCGCTCCCGCCGTCCAGGACGTACCGCTCCCACTCGGCGAACCCGCGCGCCCGCGCGAACCGCAGCCCCTCCGCGTTGGCCGCCAGCACCACCGTCCCGACCGCGCCGGCCCCGAGCCCGCGCGCGTGCGCCAGCCCCCTCCCGTAGAGCGCCGTGCCGATCCCCCGCCCGCGGAACGCGGGCAGCACCCGGGCGATCACCGTCGCGACCCGCTCCTCCCCCTCCGGCGGGCGCACGGTGGAGCAGCCGACGATCTCCCCACCGAGGTAGGCGTTCTCCAGCCGGTACCGCTCACCGCGCTCGCGCACCTCGTCGAGCGACACCGCGGCGGGCGGCACGATCACGTTGTGCACGTACCGCCACTGCTCCAGCATGGCCTCGCCGTCCACGGCCCCGACCCGAAGAGCGGCCACCGCTCAGCCCTCCGTCCGCCGGCCGGGGGCCCCGGCCCCGCTGCCCCGCCGCGCGTCCACCTCGATCTCGATCCTCATACGGGGATCCGACAGACCGCACTCCGGCATCGTCGCGGCCGGGCGCACCTCGCCGAAGCACCGCCTCAGCACCGGCCGGCACGGCTCGAAGTCCTCCCGCGCGGGCAGCAGGTACCGCACCCGCACGACGTCGGCGAAGGTGCGTCCCGCCCCCTCCAGCGCCGCCCCGATGTTCCGCAGGCACCGCTCGGCCTGCTCCACCACGTCGTCGGAGATCGTCATCGTCGCGTAGTCGAACCCGGTCGTCCCCGACACGCACACCCGGTCACCGTCGACGACGGCCCGCGCGTACCCGATCCGCTCCTCGAACTCCGACCCGCTGAGAATCGCCTGCCGCCGTGTCTCGCCCATGACCTGGACGTTAAGTGATCGACATCGAGGGGATCAGCCGGATCGCGAAAAAAGCGGTTGATTCGTGGGCCGGGCACTTCCTAGAGTTCCAGGTACACGAGAAGGGAGGTGGTTCGGCAGATGTGTGAATACCGGACGCGTGAGGTGGCTGCGGGCTAGCGGCCCGTCACCACATTCCGTGCGGTGCCGGACCAGCGCGTGAGAGAAGCGCGCAGCCGGCCCAATCCCGAGCAGTCACCCGACCCGCGAGTCGCCGGTACGTCCGGCCGGCTCCTCCACGGAGGAACCCGACTCGCGGGTCGTCTGCGTTCCGGGCCCGGGGTCAGTGGGCGATGTCCGTGTAGCCCTCGATCTCGCGCGGGTCGCGGCTGCCCGGGCCGACGTAGCGGGCCGAGGGGCGGACCAGGCGGCCGGTGCGCTTCTGCTCGAGGATGTGGGCCGACCAGCCCGCCGTGCGGGCGCAGGTGAACATCGAGGTGAACATGTGGGCCGGGACCTCGGCGAAGTCCAGGACGATGGCGGCCCAGAACTCGACGTTGGTGGCGAGGACCCGGTCGGGGCGGCGGGCGTGGAGTTCGGCCAGGGCGGCCTTCTCCAGGGCCTCGGCGACCTCGAAGCGCGGGGCTCCGAGCTCGCGGGCGGTGCGGCGCAGGACGCGGGCGCGGGGGTCCTCCGCGCGGTAGACGCGGTGGCCGAAGCCCATGAGGCGTTCGCCCTTGTCGAGGGTCTGCTTGACGTACGCCTCGGCGTCCCCGGTGCGCTCGATCTCCTCGATCATGTGCAGCACGCGGGAGGGCGCCCCGCCGTGCAGCGGGCCCGACATGGCGCCGACGGCGCCCGAGAGGGCCGCGGCCACGTCGGCGCCGGTCGACGCGATGACGCGGGCGGTGAAGGTGGAGGCGTTCATGCCGTGCTCGGCGGCCGACGTCCAGTAGGCGTCGACGGCGGCGACGTGCTTGGGGTCGGGCTCGCCGCGCCAGCGGATCATGAAGCGTTCGACGACGGACTGCGCCTTGTCTATCTCGCGCTGCGGGACCATGGGCAGGCCCTGGCCGCGCGCGGACTGGGCGACGTAGGAGAGGGCCATGACGGCGGCCCGGGCGAGGTCCTCGCGGGCCTGTTCGGCATCGATGTCGAGCAGTGGTTTCAGGCCCCAGACGGGCGCCAGCATGGCGAGCGCGGACTGGACGTCGACGCGGATGTCGCCGGAGTGCACGGGGATGGGGAACGGCTCGGCGGGCGGCAGGCCGGGGTTGAAGGCCCCGTCGACGAGCAGCCCCCAGACGTTGCCGAAGGAGACGTGCCCGACCAGATCCTCGATGTCGACGCCCCGGTACCGCAGGGCGCCACCCTCCTTGTCCGGTTCGGCGATCTCCGTTTCGAACGCGACGACTCCCTCGAGCCCGGGTACGAAGTCGGACATCAGGCGGCTCCTCGTCAGGTGGGTGACAGATGGTGTTGTGGGGTGGGACGACCATGTGCCGGTCGATCGGCGGAAGCGGGCGCGTCCGCTGGATCCGCGGTCGGGCTGGTGAGGACTCGCGGTCCGGGACGTCACCCCTGTGATGCCCGGTTGGCGGTCACCCAACCGGATCAGTGCCTGCACGATATCCCCGGGTGCCATCCTTGGGGAGGGTTCGCGGCACTCAGTGCCAGGAGTGACGAAGGACACCGCTCCCCCGCGGGATCCGCGCATGCGGCAGGATGACGGCGTGACCGACCGAGACGCCGTTCCCTTCGATCTCGCCTCGATGCGCAAGCACTACCGGACCGAGGGGCTCTCCGAGACCGACCTGGCCGCCACCCCCGTCGAGCAGTTCGCGCGCTGGTTCAAACAGGCCGCGACGGAGGGCGGGCTGTTCGAGCCGAACGCCATGGTCGTCTCCACGGCGGACGCGGCCGGCCGGCCCAGCTCGCGCACGGTGCTGCTGAAGCACTTCGACGAGGACGGGTTCGTCTTCTACACGAACTACGACTCCCGCAAGGGCCGTGACCTGGCCGAGAACCCGCACGTCTCGCTGCTGTTCCCCTGGCACCCGATGGCCCGGCAGGTCATCGTCACCGGCACCGCGCGCCGCACCGGCCGGGACGAGACGGCCGCCTACTTCCGCACCCGTCCGCACGGCTCCCAGCTGGGCGCGTGGGCCAGCGGCCAGTCCTCGGTGATCGCCGGCCGCGCGGAGCTCGACGCGTCCTACGCCGACCTGGCGGCCCGCTACCCGGAGCACGAGCAGGTGCCGGTACCGCCTCACTGGGGCGGCTTCCGGGTGGTCCCGGAGGCGGTGGAGTTCTGGCAGGGCCGGGAGAACCGCCTGCACGACCGCCTGCGCTACGTCGCCGGGGCGGGCGGGGGCTGGCGGGTGGAGCGGCTGAGCCCGTGACCGGGCGGGCCCCGCGGGCGGGACGGGTCCGCGGGGCTCTCGCCGCGCGGGGCGGCGGCCGGGGCCCGCGCCCCCGCCGTGCGCGGCGATGTCACGGCGGACGACGTCACCGGTGTCCCGCGCGGTGCGCGAGGCCCGTGCGCGGGCGTGATCGCGCGGGTTCTCACAGCTTGCCCCACACGTGCGCGGTGCGGTGGCCGCCGAGGGCGCGGGAGAACCCGGCCAGGAACTCCGGCGTGAACTCGGGCCAGTTCCAGAACTCGAAGCCGAGGTGGGCGAAGGCGAAGTAGTCGTCGGCCCAGCTCCACTCGGGCAGCGGGACGGGCTCGGCGCAGACGGGGCAGGCGACCTGGGCCTCCCCGGTCTCGTGCCAGGTCCTCATGGCGGCGCCGAAGGGCGCCCAGACGCCGTCGACCGGCTCCCAGTCGTCCGTGACCAGCGACGTGGTGGCCGCGCACCGCGGGCAGGTCACCGCCTCGGGGCCGCCCTGGCCGCCGTGGAAGACCGTGCGCCCCACCTCCACGGCCAGTCCGTCCGACGGCTTCCAGCCGGCGTCGTCCTCCGCCACGGCGCGGTGCCAGTTCGGGCCGGGCGGGTGCCCGAGCGGCCGGCCGAGGACGCAGCCGGTCCGCTCGGCGAGGACGATGCCCTCGTCCACCAGCCACGCGACCACGCGGTCCGCGAGTCGTGCCGCCTCGTCGGCGCCGGCGTCGAGGTCGACGACCGTCTGGAAGTGATCACCCATGCGGAGACCGTAGGCCCCGCCACTGACAGCGCCGTCAGCGCAGCGCTTCCTCCAGCAGCGCCGCCCACTGGGACACCACGCGCTCGCGGCGGGCCGTGTCGTCCGTGAGGAGGTTGGCGAGGCCGAGGCCGCGGGCCATGTCGAGGAGTCCCTGGACGGTCTCGCGGACGCCGGGGCGGGTCTCGTCGGCGCCGAGGAGGTCGACGGCGATGCGGTGGGTCTCGCGGCCGACGCGCGACTCCAGCTCGGTCACGCGCGGGCGCAGCTGCTCCTCGTCGGAGGCGGCGACCCACAGGTGGAGGGCGGCGCGGAACAGCGGGCCGGTGTAGAGGTCGACCAGCGCCGCGACCACGGCGCGGCGGTCACCGGCCGCCGTGCCTTCGGGGAAGAGGGCGCGCAGGGCGGTGGAGCGTTCCTCGGCGACGTACTCGACGGCGGCGGTGAAGAGGTCCTCGCGGGTCGGGAAGTGGTGCTGGGCGGCGCCCCGGGAGACGCCGGCGCGTTCGGCGACGACGGAGACCGTGGAGCCCGCCCAGCCGTGTTCGGCGAGGCAGGCCACGGCGGCCTCCAGGAGCCGCTGCCGGGTGGCCCGGCTGCGGTCCTGCTTGGGGACTCGTTCCGTACGGTCGGCCGTGCTCACACCACCCATTGCGGATCCCGTCGTTCGAGGAAGGCCGTCATCCCCTCCCGTGCGTGGGCGGAGGCGAACAGCCGGGCCGAGAGCGCGGTCAGGTCGGCCGCGTCCCGGTCGAAGGTCTCCAGCACCTTAGCCGTGAGCAGCCGTTTCGTCTCGGCCAGGGCCTCGGGGGCGGCCCTGCGCAGGCCGTCGAGGATCGGTGCGAGGACCTCGTCCACGTCGTCGCCCGCGGCGGTGAGCAGGCCGGTGCGGGTGGCCTCGGCGGTGTCGAGGCGTTCACCGGTGAGGTAGTAGCGGGCCAGGGCGCGCGGGTCGGTGCGGGGCAGCAGGGGCAGCGAGATCACGGCGGGCGCGACCCCGATGCGGACCTCGGTGAAGGCGAACGTCGCCGCGTGGGAGGCGACGGCGATGTCGCAGGCGGCGAGCAGGCCGAGGCCGCCCGCGCGGACGTGCCCGGTGACCCGTGCGAGAACCGGTTTGGGCAGCTCGACGATCTGCCGGAGCAGGTCCACCAGGGCCCGGGGGGCGGGCGGGTCGCGCAGGTCGGCGCCGGCGCTGAAGGTGGTGCCGGTGTGGGTGAGGACCACCGCGCGGACGCCGGTGTCCCCGCCCGCGTCGCTCAGCGCGCCGGCGAGTTCGCCGACGAGGGCGGCGGACAGGGCGTTGCGGTGGTGCGGGGCGTCGAGGGAGAGCGTTTCGACGCCCCGCGCGCGGGTGCGGCCGATCAGGGTCACGAGGGCTCCTCGTGCGCCGCGCGGAGTTCGCGGCGCAGGATCTTGCCGGAGGCGGCGCGCGGGACGCCGTCGATGAAGGTGACGCGGCGGATGCGCTTGTAGGGGGCGACGCGCTCGGCGACGTACGCCATGACCTCGGCCTCGGAGAGTTCCGGGGCGGACGGCTGACGGACGACGTGGGCGTGCGGGATCTCGTTGCCGTCCTCGTCGTGGACGCCGATGACGGCGGCGTCGGCGATGCCGGGGTGGGTGAGCAGCAGCGCCTCGAGTTCGGCGGGGGCGACCTGGAAGCCCTTGTACTTGATCAGTTCCTTCACGCGGTCCACGACGAAGAGCCAGCCCGCCCCGTCGACGTGGCCGACGTCGCCGGTGTGCAGCCAGCCGTCCTCGTCGATCATCGCGGCGGTGGCGTCGGGGCGCCCGAGGTAGCCCTTCATGACCTGGGGCCCGCGGATGAGGATCTCGCCGGTCTCGCCGGGGCCGAGGTCCTGGCCGGGGTCGTCGAGGGAGACGACGCGCATCTCGGTGCCGGCGACGAGCTTGCCGACGGTGCCGGGGGGCGCCTCGTGCATGGCGTCCAGGGGGACGACGTGGGTGCCGGGCGACAGTTCCGTCATGCCGTACGCCTGGCCGACCGGCGGCAGGCCGAGCCGCCGCGAGCAGGCGGCGGCGAGGTGCGCGTCCAGGGGCGCGGCGGCGCTGACGACGTGCTTCAGGGACGACAGGTCGTACCGGTCGACCAGGGGGTGCTTGGCGAGGGCCAGGACGATGGGCGGGGCCACGTACAGGCCGGTGATGCGGTGGTTCTGGACGGCCGCGAGGAACGTCTCGAGGTCGAAGCGGGGCAGGACGACGACGGTGGCGCCCTGCCGCAGCGGGGCGTTCATCAGGGCCGTCAGGCCGTAGATGTGGAAGAACGGCAGGACGGCGAGGATGCGGTCGCCGGGGCCCGCCGTGATCAGCGGCCGGAGCTGGGCGAGGTTGGTGGCGATCTGGCGGTGGGTGAGCATCACGCCCTTGGGGACGCCGGTGGTGCCGGAGGAGTACGGCAGGGCGGCGACGTCCTCGGCGGGGTCGATGCCGGGCTCGGGCTCGGGGGCGGTGGAGGCCAGCATGTCGATCAGGGACCGGTGTCCGGGGGCGCTGTCGCAGACGAGGATCTCCTCGACGCCCCCGGCGAGTCCGGCGGCCCTGCGCGCGGTGTCCAGCAGCGGTGAGACGGTGACGATCCAGCGGGTCGCCGAGTCCTTCAGCTGCTTGGCGAACTCCTCGGCGGTGGCGAGCGGGTGGACGGTGGTGACCGAGGCGCCCGCGCGGGTGGCCGCGTAGAAGGCGACGGGGAAGGCGATGGTGTTGGGGCTGTGCAGGGCGAGCACGTCGCCCTTGCGCAGGCCGGCCTCGGCGAGGGCGGCGGCGACGCGCCGGTGGAACCGGTCCACCTGCTCGTAGGTGAGGGCGGTGCCGTCGGTGCCGTCGATCAGCGCCGGGGCGCTGCCGAACTCGGCGGCCCGGCCCAGGACGGCTTCGTGGATGGGGAGGTCGACGGGCTGGACGTCTGCGTACTCGCTGCGGAACACGGTTCCTCCAGGACGGCCTAGTACGACTTGGGAAGGCCCAGGGTCTGGTGGGAGACGTAGTTGAGGATCATCTCCCGGCTCACCGGGGCGATACGGGACACGCGCGCGGCGGTGATCAGCGAGGCGAGCCCGAACTCGCGGGTGAGGCCGTTCCCGCCGAGGGTGTGCACGGCCTGGTCGACGGCCCTCACGCAGGCCTCGGCCGCCGCGTACTTGGCCATGTTGGCGGCCTCCCCGGCGCCCGTGTCGTCGCCGGCGTCGTAGAGGCGGGCGGCCTTCTGCATCATCAGGCGGGCCAGTTCGAGGTCGATGTGCGCCTGGGCGAGGGGGTGGGCGATGGCCTGGTGGGCGCCGATGGGGGCGTCCCAGACGGTGCGGTCGCGGGCGTACTCGACGGCGCGGGCGAGCGCGTGGCGGCCCATGCCGATCGCGAAGGCGGCAGTCATGATGCGTTCGGGGTTGAGACCGGCGAAGAGCTGGAGGAGGCCCGCGTCCTCGTCACCGACGAGTGCGCCGGCGGGCAGCCGGACGTCGTCGAGGGTGAGCTCGAACTGCTTCTCGACGGCGTTGAGTTCCATGTCGATGGGGCGCCTGCGGAAGCCCTCGGCGTCGCGCGGGACGATGAACAGGCAGGGCTTGAGCCTGCCCGTGCGGGCGTCCTCGGTGCGGCCCACGACGAGGGTGGCGTCGGCGATGTCGACACCGGAGACGAACACCTTGCGGCCGGTCAGGAGCCAGTCGCCGGTGTCGGGGTCGCGCCGCGCGGTGGTGGTGATGCGGTGGGAGTTGGAACCGGCGTCGGGTTCGGTGATGCCGAAGGCCATCAGGCGGCTGCCGTCGGCCAGGGCGGGCAGCCACTCCCGCTTCTGGACCTCGGTGCCGAAGCGGGAGATGACGGTGCCGCAGATCGCCGGGGAGACGATCATCATCAGCAGGGGGTTGCCGGCGGCGCCCATCTCCTCCAGTACGAGGGAGAGTTCGGTGATGCCGCCGCCGCCACCGCCGTACGCCTCCGGCAGGTTGACGCCGATGTAGCCGAGCTCGGCGGCCTCCTGCCAGAACGGCCGGTTGTCGGTGCCGGGGGTGCGGGGGTGGTGGCGCGCGAACGAGGCGACCGCTTCGCGGAGCGCCTTGTGCTCCTCGGATTCGATGAGGGTGGTCATGCGTCTCCTTCGGCTTCGGGTGGTGTGCGGCCGGCCGGCCCGAGCGGCGGGGCCGCACGTCCCGTGCGGCCCCGCGCTCTCAGGGGGTTGCCTCCACGACCGCCAGGAGGGCGCCGACCTCCACCTGCTGTCCCGGTGCCGCCCGGAGGGCGCTGAGGGTTCCCGTGACCGGGGCGGTGATCCTGTGCTGCATCTTCATCGCCTCCAGCCACAGCAGGGGCTGTCCGGCCGTCACGGCCGCCCCCTCGGTCAGGCCCTCGGCGACGCGGACGACCGTGCCCGGCATGGGGGCCAGGAGGGAGCCGGGGGCGTGCTGGGCGGTGGGGTCGGGGAAGCGGGGCAGGGCGGTGAGGGCGGTGGCGCCCACGTACACGCGGTCGCCGTGACGGCTGACCTCGTAGCGGCGTCGTACGCCGTCCACGTCCAGGATCACGAGCCCCGCGTCGGCGTGCACGACCTGCACCCCGTCGGCCGCGAGGCCGTCGCGCGTGTGCCGGTAGCGGACCTCGTGCTCCCCGTCGGCCGTCGCGTACCGCTTCGTCTGCGGTTGTGAGGGCACGTTGCGCCAGCCGCCGAAGCGGGAGCGGCCGTGGGCGTCGGCGAGGGCGGCGGCGAGCGGGGCGTGCGGGTCGGGGGCCGGTCCGGTGAGTGCGGGCAGGTGGCGGTCGTAGAAGCCGGTGTTCGTGCGGCCTTCGGCGAACTCCTCGTGCCGCAGGGAGCGGACGAGGAGGTCCCGGTTGGTGACGGGGCCGTGGATCACCGCGCGTTCCAGCGCCGAGGCCAGCTTGCGGACCGCCTCCGTGCGGGTGGGGGCGTGGGCGACGACCTTGGCGATCAGGGGGTCGTAGTGGACGCCGATGTCGTCGCCGTCGGTGTAGCCGGTGTCCAGGCGGACGGCGCCGGGGACGGCGAGGCGGTGCAGGCGGCCGGTCTGCGGGGCCCAGTCCCGGGCGGGGTCCTCGGCGTAGAGGCGGGCCTCGACGGCGTGTCCGCGCGCGCGGGGCGGGTCGTCCGGGAGGGCGTGGCCCTCGGCGACGCGGATCTGCTCGGCGACGAGGTCGACACCGAACACGGCCTCGGTGACCGGGTGTTCCACCTGGAGGCGGGTGTTCATCTCCAGGAAGTGCGCCCGCTCCTCCGCGACGAGGAACTCGACGGTCCCGGCGCCGACGTAGGCGACGGCGCGCGCGGCGCGCACGGCGAGGGCGTGGAGCTCCTCGGTGAGCGGCGCGGACAGTCCGGGCGCCGGGGCCTCCTCGATCACCTTCTGGTGGCGGCGCTGGAGGGAGCAGTCGCGGGTGCCGAGCGCCCACACGGTGCCGTGGGTGTCGGCGAGCACCTGCACCTCGACGTGCCGGGCGCCCGCGTCACCGCCGAGGTACCGCTCGACGAACACCTCGCCGTCGCCGAAGGCGCTCGCGGCCTCCGCGCGGGCGGCGGCCAGTTCGCCGTCCAGGTCCACGAGGCGCCGTACGACGCGCATCCCGCGTCCGCCGCCGCCCGCCGCCGCCTTCACCAGCACCGGCAGGTCGGACTCGGTGACCTCCCGCAGGGGCTCGATGCCCATCAGTTCCTTGGCACGCGTCTTGGACGCCATCGCCTCGATCGCCTCCGGGGGCGGCCCGATCCACACCAGGCCGGCGTCCCGGACGGCGCGCGCGAAGCCGGCGTTCTCGGAGAGGAAGCCGTAGCCGGGGTGCACGGCGTCCGCGCCGGACGCGAGGGCGGCCTTCACGATCAGGTCGCCGCGCAGGTAGGTGTCGGCGGGCGCCGTCCCCGGCAGCCGTACCGCCGTGTCGGCCACGCGCACGTGGAGGGCGTTTCCGTCGGCGTCCGAGTGCACCGCGACGGTGCGGATGCCCAGCTCGCGGCAGGTGCGCACGACACGGCAGGCGATCTCGCCCCGGTTCGCCACAAGAACGGAAGTAATCACGGGCCTCACATCCGGAAGACGCCGAAGCCGCCGCGCGCGCCCTCGTAGGGCGCGGTGTGGACGGCCGACAGGCACAGGCCGAGGACGGTGCGGGTGTCGCGCGGGTCGATGACGCCGTCGTCGTACAGCCGCCCGGACAGGAACATCGGCAGCGACTCGGACTCGATCTGCTGCTCCACCATGGCGCGCAGCGCCGCGTCCGCCTCGTCGTCGTACGGCCGTCCCTTCGCCGCCGCCGACTGCCGCGCGACGATGGACAGCACGCCGGCGAGCTGCTGCGGGCCCATGACGGCGGACTTGGCGCTGGGCCAGGCGAACAGGAAGCGGGGGTCGTAGGCGCGACCGCACATGCCGTAGTGCCCGGCGCCGTAGGAGGCGCCCATGAGGACGGACAGGTGGGGGACCTTCGAGTTGCTGACCGCGTTGATCATCATCGCGCCGTGCTTGATGATGCCGCCCTGCTCGTACTCCCTGCCGACCATGTAGCCGGTGGTGTTGTGCAGGAAGAGCAGCGGGATGTCGCGCTGGTTGGCGAGCTGGATGAACTGGGCGGCCTTCTGGGACTCCTCGCTGAAGAGGACCCCCCGGGCGTTGGCGAGGATGCCGACGGGATAGCCGTGCAGGGTGGCCCATCCGGTGGTCAGGCTGGTCCCGTACAGCGGTTTGAACTCGTCGAAGTCGGAGGAGTCGACGATCCGCGCGATGACCTCGCGCGGGTCGAAGGGGGTCCTGAGGTCGCCGGGGACGATGCCGAGGAGTTCGTCCTCGTCGTACTTGGGCGGGGCGGCCGGTCCCGGGTCGTCGTACGCCTTGCGGTGGTTGAGGCGGGCGACGATCCGGCGGGCCTGGCGCAGCGCGTCCGGTTCGTCGGCGGCGAAGTGGTCGGCGAGGCCCGACACGCGCGCGTGCATCTCGGCGCCGCCCAGGGACTCGTCGTCGCTCTCCTCCCCGGTGGCCATCTTCACCAGCGGCGGGCCGCCGAGGAACACCTTCGCCCGCTCCTTGACCATGATCACGTGGTCGGACATGCCGGGGACGTACGCGCCTCCGGCGGTGGAGTTGCCGAAGACGACGGCGAGGGTGGGGATGCCTGCCGCCGACAGCCGGGTGAGGTCCCGGAAGATCGCACCGCCCGGGATGAAGATCTCCTTCTGGGAGGGCAGGTCGGCGCCGCCGGACTCGACGAGGCTGATGCAGGGCAGCCGGTTGGCGAGCGCGATGTCGTTGGCGCGCAGGGCCTTCCTCAGGCTCCAGGGGTTGCTGGCGCCGCCGCGCACGGTCGGGTCGTTGGCGGTGATCAGGCACTCCACGCCCTCGACGACGCCGATGCCGGTGACGAGCGAGGCGCCGACCGCGTACTCGCTCCCCCAGGCCGCCAGCGGGGACAGCTCCAGGAAGGGCGTGTCGGGGTCGAGGAGCAGCTCGATGCGCTCGCGGGCGAGCAGCTTGCCGCGCGTGCGGTGCCGCTCGACGTACTTCTCGCCGCCGCCCGCGAGGGCCTTGGCGTGCTCGGCGTCGAGTTCGGCCAGCTTGGCGAGCATGGCCTCGCGGTGCGCCCGGTAGTCGGGGCCGGTGGTGTCGAGGGCGGATTCGAGGACCGTCACAGCAGGACCTCCGGGATGTCCAGGTGCCGGGAGCGCAGCCATTCGCCGAGCGCCTTGGCCTGCGGATCGAAGCGGGCCTGCGCGGCGACGCCCTCGCCGAGGATGCCTTCGACGAGGAAGTTCAGGGCGCGCAGGCGGGGCAGTGCGTGCCGGGTGACCGGCAGGTCGCGGGCCTCGGGGATCAGCTCCCGGAACCGCTCGGCGGTCAGCTCGTGCGCGAGCCACCGCCAGGCGTCGTCGGAGCGGACCCAGACGCCGACGTTGGCGTTCCCGCCCTTGTCGCCGCTGCGGGCGCCGGCGACGAGGCCGAGGGGGGCCCGTGTCGTGGGTCCCGCGGGGAGCGGTTCGGGGAGCGCGGGTTCCGGTACGTCCTCGAGCACGGCGGTGTCGTGGGCCGGTGGCACGGGGATTCGGCGTCCGTCGTGGAGGACGGCCACATGGTCGACGTCACCATGGGGGATGTACACATCCTCGAAGACCCCATAGGGGGAACCCTTCCCCGGGGGCGCCAACACATGGAACCCGGGGTAGCTGGCCAGCGCCAGCTCGATGGCCGCCCCGCTCAGCGCCCGCCCGACCGCCTCCTGCGCGGGATCCCGCGCGACGAGCCGCAGCAGCGCGCTGGCGGTCTCCTCGGTGCCGGCGTCGGCCCGGTCGGTGCGCACCAGCTCCCAGCGCACCTCGGCGGGCGGCGACTCGGCGAGCGCGTCGGACATCTGCTCCCGCACGAGGTCCGCCTTGGCCTCGATGTCGAGCCCGGTGAGGACGAACACGACCTCGTTGCGGAAGCCGCCGAGCCGGTTGAGCCCGGCCTTGAGCGTGGGCGGAGGGGCTTCTCCCCGGACGCCTTCGACGCGCACCCGGTCGGGTCCGTCCTGGGCGAGCCGTACGGTGTCCAGCCGTGCGGTGACGTCCGGCCCGGCGTACCGGGCGCCGCCGGTCTCGTACAGCAGTTGCGCGGTGACGGTGCCGACGTCGACGAAGCCGCCGGTCCCGGGGTGCTTGGTGATGACGGCGGTGCCGTCGGCGTGGATCTCGGCGAGGGGGAACCCGGGCCGCCGGACGCGCCCCGGCCCGCCCTCGCCGAAGAAGGCGTAGTTCCCTCCGGTGGCCTGCGTCCCGCACTCCAGCACGTGCCCGGCGACGACCGCGCCCGCCAGCCGGTCGTACTCCGTCGGCGCCCAGCCGAAGTGCGCGGCGGCCGGCCCGGTGACGAGGGCCGCGTCGGTGACCCGCCCGGTGACGACCACGTCGGCGCCCGCGCGCAGGCACCGCGCGATCCCGAAGCCGCCGAGGTAGGCGTGGGCGGCGAGGCTGCCGGGGTACCGCGCGGTGAGGTCGTCGCCCTCGACGTGGGCGACCCGCACGGGGACGCCCAGCCGGCCGGCCAGGGCGCGCACGGCGTCGGCGAGTCCGCCCGGATCGAGCCCGCCGGCGTTGGTGACGATCCTGACTCCCCGCTCGCGGGCGAGGCCGAGGCAGTCCTCCAGCTGCCGCAGGAAGGTGCGGGCGTACCCGGCGGAGGGGTCCTTCAGCCGGTCGCGGGCCAGGATGAGCATGGTCAGCTCGGCGAGGTAGTCCCCGGTGAGGACGTCGACCTCGCCGCCGGTGAGCATCTCGCGCAGGGCGTCGGAGCGGTCGCCGTAGAAGCCGGAGAAGTTGCCGACGCGCAGGGTCGTCGCCGTCACCGCGCGGTGTCCCCCTTCGGCGCCCGCCCGCTTCCGGGCGGCCCGGCGAACGCCTGGGCGATGTCCAGCCAGCGGTCGGCGTCGGGGCCGTCGGCGGTGAGGGCGAGGTCGGCGCGGTGGGCGCGCTGGGTGACCAGGAGGCAGAAGTCGAGCGCGGGGCCGGTGACGCGCTGGGGGGCGTCCTCGGGGCCGTGGGTCCACAGCTCGCCGCCCGGTGCGACGAGCTCGACGCGGAAGGGGCCGGCGGGCGGGGTGAGCCCGTGCGCGCCGTAGGCGAAGTCGCGGGTGCGCACCCCGAGCCACGCCACATGCCGGAGCCGGTCGGTGGGTGGGCGCACCACACCGATCGCGTCCGCCACGTCCAGTCCGTGGGCCCAGGTCTCCATGAGCCGGGCCGTCGCCATGGAGGCGGCCGACATGGGGGGCCCGTACCAGGGGAAGCGGGCGCCGGGCGGCGCCGACCGCAGTGCCTTCTCCAGTGCCGCGCGCCCCTCGCGCCACCGCGCGAGCAGTTCGGCGGGCGCGGACCGGGCGTACTCCTCGGCGCCGTCGTCGACGAAGGTGTGCGGGGCGGCGAGGGCCTGCTCGACCAGCGCCCGGAACCCGTCCGCGTCGGTGACGGCGAGCAGCGCCGAGTGGTCGGTCCAGGCGAGGTGGGCGATCTGGTGGGCCACGGTCCACCCGGCGGCGGGCGTCCGCGACGCCCACTGCCCGGGACCCAGTCCGGCCACGAGCCGGTCGACCTCCTCGCTCTCCTCACGCAGATCGTCGATCACGGGCGTCGGATCGGACACGAGGCGCTCCCCTCGGGCACGGGCACGGCGGTGTGCGGCGCGGTTGCGGGGAGCATGGCAGCGGCGCGAGAAACAAGCAAGCATGCTTGCATGAATTTTTCCCGCCCCCGGCCCCGGCTCCCGGACCGTCCGGTCCCGCGGGGCCGCCGCGCCCGCCCCTCCCGCCGAGTCGCCGGAGGAGAGGGCCGGGCGCGGCCCGCCGGAGGGTGAGGGGTTCCGGGAGCCGCGCGGTCATGCGGACGGAGGAACCCCCGGGCCCGAACGGGGCCCGGGGGTTCCTCCGTCCGCGGGTCCGGCCGGTCCGGGGGACCACGGGAGCGATTCCGGTCCCGGCGCGCCTCGCCGCGTCGCGGCAACCGTCAGGAGGCCGCCCCCGGCTCCTTCGCGCGCCTCCGCCCCACCTGCGTCCGCACCGCCCCCATGCTCGCCACGACGACCAGGGCGATGGCGGCGGCCTCGGTGGCGGAGAGGGCCTGGTCGAGGAGGAGGAAGCCCGCGGCGGCCGCGATGGCCGGCTCCAGGCTCATCAGGATCGCGAAGGCGGACGCGGGCAGCCGGCGCAGGGCGAGGAGCTCCAGGGTGTACGGGAGGACCGACGACAGCAGCGCGACCGCCGCGCCCAGGCCGAGGACGGTGGGGTCGAGCAGTCTGGTCCCGGACTCGGCGACGCCCAGCGGGAGGAACAGCACCGCGCCGACCGCCATGGCGAGGGCGAGTCCGTCGGCCTGGGGGAAGCGGCGGCCCGTGCGGGCACTGAAGACGATGTAGGCGGCCCACATGGCGCCGGCCCCCAGGGCGAACGCGGCGCCCACGGGGTCGAGGCTGTCGAAGCCTCCGCCCCCGAGCAGGAACACACCGGCCAGGGCCAGGGCGGCCCAGAGGAGGTTGACCGCCCGCCGGGAGGCCACGACGGACAGGGCCAGCGGGCCGAGGACCTCCAGCGTGACGGCCGGCCCCAGCGGGATCCGTGCGACCGACTGGTAGAAGAGGCCGTTCATCGCCGCCATGGCGACGCCGAAGGCGATCACCGTGACCCAGTCGGCGCGCGAGTACCCGCGCAGCCGGGGCCGGCAGACCAGGAGCAGGACGGCGGCCGCCACGGCCAGGCGCAGGGCGACGATGCCGAGGGCGCCGGCCCGGGGCATCAGCATCACCGCCAGCGCGCCGCCGAACTGCACGGAGACGCCGCCGGCGAGCACCAGGCCCACCGGACCCAGGGAGCCCCAGCGGCCGGGGAGGGGTGCGCGGCCGGTGGACCGCGCCGCCTCGGGGGCGGCGACGGCCGGGGTCGGGATGCCGGGGACGGCGCTGGGGCTGCTCACGGGGCCTTCCAGGGACGGGACGGGAAGTTATTCACTTCACTGTACTACCGAGTCCATGACAGTGGACTCAGTCAGGCGCATAACTCTTTCATGCAACTGTCAGGCTCCGGGGTGCGGCTGTCAACAGACGTCCACGGGACGGGCGGCCGGTCGGCCGGGCGCCGTGCCGGGTACCGTCCCACGGCGAAGCCCTTCGCCCACTCCGCCCCCCACCTCCCGAGGTCCCGTGCGACGACTCCTTGCCCGCCTCTGGCGACTCCTGCGCCCCGTCCAGGGCCGCGTCATGTGGTTCCTGAACGCCAAGTTCGTGGTCGGCGTGACCGGCGTCGTGCGCGACGACGAGGGGCGGGTCCTGCTGCTCCGGCACCGGATGTGGCCGCCGGGCCGCCAGTGGGGCCTGCCGAGCGGCTTCGCGCGCAAGGGCGAGGACTTCCGGCGGACCGTGGTGCGCGAGGTCAAGGAGGAGACCGGTCTCGACGTGGAGGTGGGCCGCCTGGTCATGCTGAACAGCGGTTTCCGCACCCGCCTGGAGGTGGCCTACGAGGCCCGCCTGCTCGGCGGCGAGCTGCGCCTGGACCCCTTCGAGATCCTGGAGGCCCGCTGGTGCCGCCCGGACGACCTCCCCGAGGGCGTCCAGCCGGTGTGCCACCCGCTGGTACGGGGCGAGACCACGCCGTGAACGACCGCCACCGCACCGGCCCGCGCCCGGCGCGTCGGGTCTGCCCCGGCACATCGCCCCGTCCGGCCGCGACCGGCGCCCTCCTCCTCGATGCCCCGCGCGGCGCGCTCCTCCCGATGCCCCGCGCGGCGCGCCCCGCCACCCCGCCGGGTGCCTGACCGCGGCCCCCGCCGGCGCCCCGCGGGCGGCGGGGAGCCGGGGACGGAGGCCGGGGCTGCCCATCCGGGCGCACCGGGGACACCAGGTCCGCGACGGCTCACTCCTCTCCGTCCAGGGCGTCCGCCAGCACCTCCGCCAGGTGCCTCCCCCGCACCCCCGCCAGCTGCTCCAGCTGCGTCCGGCAGGAGAAGCCGTCGGCCAGGACCACCGCCCCGTCCGGCGCCTCCCGCACCGACGGCAGGAGCCGGTCCTGCGCACAGGCCACGGAGACCTCGTAGTGGCCCCGCTCGAAGCCGAAGTCGCCCGCCAGGCCGCAGCAGCCGCCGCTCAGTTCGCCGGTGAGGCCGGCGGCCGCGCGCAGGCGGCGGTCGGGCGCCTCGCCCAGGACCGCGTGCTGGTGGCAGTGGGTCTGGCCGGCCACGGGACGGTCCAGGCGCGGCGGGGTCCAGTCCGGCGCGTACCGCTCCAGGGTCTCCGCGAAGGTGAGGACCCGCGCGGCGAGCCGTGCCGCGCGCGGGTCGTCGTGCAGCAGCTCCGGCGCGTCCGTGCGCAGCGCCGCCGCGCAGCTCGGCTCCAGGACGACCAGCGGCGCGTCCGTGGCCAGCACCGGCTCCAGGAGGTCGAGGGTGCGGCGGAGCACCGCGCGGGCGCGGTCGAGCTGGCCCGTGGAGAGGTAGGTCAGGCCGCAGCAGACCCGGCCCCTGCGGGCCGCCAGCAGCCGGGCCGCCGAGCGCGAACGGGCGTCACCGACCGGCGGGCCTCCGGCCGGCCGCAGCGTCGGGGGCAGCGCCACCCGCAGCCCGGCCGCCTCCAGGACCCGTACGGCCGCCCGGCCCACGGAGGGCGACAGGTGCTCGGTGAAGGTGTCCGGCCACAGGATCACCAGCGGGCCGCCGCCGGACGTCATGTCCACGCGCCGCCCCCGCCACCACCGCGTGAACGGCTCCCCGGCCACCCGCGGGATCTCCCGCTGCGCCGCGATCCCGCCCAGCCGTTTCGCCGCCCGCGCGAGCGGGCCCACCCGGGCGAGGCCGTTGACCACCGCCGCCGTCCTCGTCCGCGCCACCCAGCCCAGCCACACCGGCAGCCACCCCATGGCGTAGTGCGCGGCCGGGCGGCGGCGGCCCGCGTAGTGGTGGTGCAGGAACTCCGCCTTGTACGTGGCCATGTCGACCCCGACCGGGCAGTCCGAGCGGCAGCCCTTGCAGGACAGGCACAGGTCCAGCGCGTCCCGCACCTCCGTGGACCGCCAGCCGCCGGTCACCAGCTCACCGGCGAGCATCTCGTGCAGCAGACGGGCGCGCCCGCGCGTGGAGTGCTCCTCCTCGCCCGTCGCCCGGAACGACGGGCACATCACCGCCGGCCCCGGCACGGACGCCGTGCGGCACTTGGCGACGCCCACGCAGCGGCGCACCGCCGCCGCGAAGTCGCCGCCGTCGGCCGGATAGCCGAAGGCCACGTCCACCGGCCCGCGCGGCAGGACGGAGAAGCGGAGGTTCGCGTCCAGGGGCGCGGGGCGGACCAGCACGCCCGGGTTGAGCAGGTCGTCCGGGTCCCAGACGCCCTTCACGCGCTCGAAGAGGGCGACCGTCTCCGCGCCGTACATGCGCGGCAGCAGTTCGGCGCGGGCCTGTCCGTCGCCGTGCTCCCCGGACAGGGAGCCGCCGTGGGCCACGACCAGGTCGGCCAGCTCCTGCGAGAAGCGCCGGAAGCGGGCGACGCCCGGCCCGGTCAGCAGGTCGAAGTCGATCCGGACGTGGATGCAGCCGTCCCCGAAGTGCCCGTACGGGGTGCCGCGCAGCCCGTGGGAGGCCAGCAGGGCGCGGAAGTCCCGCAGGTACGCGCCGAGCCGGGCGGGCGGCACCGCGCAGTCCTCCCAGCCGGGCCAGGCCTCCGTGCCGTCCGGCATCCGGGTCGCCGTGCCGCTCGCGTCCTCCCGGATCCGCCACAGCGTGCGCTGCCGGGCCGGGTCGGTGACCACCAGGGCGTCCACCACGTCCGCCGCGCGCACGAGCGCCTCCGCCCGCGCGCGGGCCTGGGCCCGCGTCTCCCCGCCCGTCTCCACGAACAGCCAGGCCCCACCGCGCGGGAGGTCCGCGGCGGACGGCACCAGGTCGGCCGCCATGCCCTCCACGGTCAGCGGGCCTCCCCCGCTCCCGGCTTCGCTGGAGCGGGGGGACCCCCACTCCAGCAGCCCGGCCGCGGCCTCGGCGGCCGCGCTCTCGTCGGCGTACGCCAGCACGGCGAGCGCCCGCGCGCGGGGCGCCCGTACGAGGTCCACGACCGCTTCCGTCAGCACGCCCAGCGTGCCCTCCGAGCCGCAGAAGGAGCGGGCGACGTCGGCTCCCCTCTCGGGCAGCAGGGCGTCCACGGCGTACCCGGAGATGCGGCGGGGCAGCTGCGGGAAGCCGGTGCGCAGGCGGGCCAGTTCACCGTCCACCAGCTCCCGCAGCCCCGCCGGGGCCCCGGCCCACCCCCGGCCCGGTCGCAGCCGTTCCCCGCGCGCGGTGACGACCGACAGCTCACGGACGTTGTCCGCCGTCGTGCCCCAGGCGACGGAGTGGGAGCCGCAGGAGTTGTTGCCGATCATGCCGCCGAGGGTGCAGCGGCCGTGCGTGGAGGGGTCCGGCCCGAAGCGCAGCCCGTGCGGGGCGGCGGCCTCCTGGAGCCGGTCGAGGACCAGACCGGGCTGGACGACGGCCGTGCGGGCCTGCGGGTCGAGGAGGAGCAGGCGGTTCATGTGCCGGGTGAAGTCGAGCACCACCCCGGTGCCGGTCGCCTGGCCCGCGATCGAGGTGCCGCCGCCGCGCGCCACCACCGGGACGCCGTACGTCCGGCACACCGACAGGGCCGCCGCCACGTCGTCGGCGTCCCGGGGGGCCACCACGCCGAGCGGGACCCGGCGGTAGTTGGAGGCGTCCATGGTCGTCAGCGCCCGCGCGGTCGTGCCGAAGTCCACCTCGCCGCGCACGGCCGCCGTCAGTCCGGCCCGCAGTCCCCGGAGATCCGTCATGTCCTCAGGATGCCCCCGCCGGTCCGGCACCGCCGGACCGGCCACCGGCGGTGACGACGGCGACGGCACGCACCCGGCGGCGCCTCGCGCGGGACGCGGGACGCGGGACACCCGAGTGTGGGTCAAATAACCGAGAACGGAAGCGGATTCTTCCCAAGCCGATCACGAACTCTCATATAGTGACCGCGAGTTGTGCGCAGTTGTCGGCTCGCATCCGGAAGCGATCCCGGAATCGGTCCGGCGACCCCGTGGACCGCCCGAGGGCCGCGCAGACGACGGTGCACGCCCGCGGACCCGACCGAGGATTCGACCGAGGACCCTGATTGATGACCTCCCCCCTGCTCCCCGGCGACCGCCCCACCCCCCGCAGCCTCCTGCCCGTCCCGCTGCTCACCCTGGTGCTCTGCGCGCTCGCGGTCGTCGCGGCCGTCCTGCTCGGACCGGAGTCCGCGCGGGGCGCCGTCGGGACGACCGGAACGGTCGCCGCCCTGCTGCTGTGCGCGGCCGCCACGGTGGCCGCGCACGCCGTGCTGTCGGCGCGAGCGGCCCGCGGACGGCTGGACGCCGTCACCCAGGACGTCGGCCGGCTGCTCCAGGAACGGGCGCGGCTGGCCGAGGAGTCGCGCCGCCAGCACGAGCGGCTGACCGGCGAACTCACGCGCGAGCGCGCCCGGTTGTCGGCCGAGCTGGACCAGGAGCGGAACCGTCTCGCCGAGGCCCTGGCGGCCGAGCGCGACCGCCTCGCCGAGCAGCACGCCGCCGACACCGCCCGCCTGGCGCACGAGCACGGCGAGGAGCGGGCCCGGCTCACGGAGGCCCACGCCACCGAGCTGGAGCGGCTCGCCGAGGAGCACGCCGAGAAGCTGCGCCTCATCACCGAGGAGCACAGCGCCCACACCGGCCGGCTGGCCCGCGACCACGCGGAGGAGATCGGCCGGCTGACCGAGGAGCGGGACCGGATCGCGGCGGACCGGGACCGGCTCACCGACGGGAACGCGCGGCTGGCCGCCCGGCTGCGGGAGGCCACCGGCGCCCGCGCCGCCGCCCTGTCCGCGACCGCCAACGCGGCCGGCCGGATGCAGGCGCTGGCCACCGGCATGCTCGCGGACCTGCGCGCGATGGAGGAGAAGCACCACGACGAGGAGGTCCTCGCCGACCTGCTCCACCTCGACCACCGCACCGCGCAGGCGGGCAGGCTCGCCGACTCCGTCGCCGTCCTCACCGGCGCCCGCTCCGGCCGCCGCTGGGCCAGGCCCATCGCCATGGAGTCGATCCTGCGCGGCGCCATGGGGCGGATCAGCGGCTACCAGCGGGTCCGCGTCCACTCCGCCAGCGACACCGCCGTCGCCGGGCACGCCGCCGAGGGCGTGATGCACGCGCTCGCCGAACTCCTGGACAACGCCGCCAACTTCTCGCCGCCGACCGCCGAGGTCCACGTCTACGTCGAGGAGGTCCCGGCCGGGGTCATCGTGTCCGTCGAGGACAGCGGGCTCGTCATGGGCGAGGCCCAGCTGCGCCGTGCCGAGCGCGCCGTCTCGGGCGAGTCCGCCGAGCTCGGGGGCCTCACCGGCACCCGGCTCGGCCTCGCCGTGGTCGGCCGGCTGGCCCGGCGGTACGGGCTCAGGGTCTCCTACCGTCCCTCGGCCCGCGGCGGCACGGGCGTGCTGATGCTCATCCCGCAGGACATCCTCGTGTCGCCGGACGCGGCCCCGGCCGCCGCACCGGCCGTCCCCGCCGCTCCGACCGCGCTCACCGGGACGCCCGCACCCTCGGCGTCCTCGGCGCCTTCCGCACCTTCCGTGCCATCCGCGTCCTCCGCGCAGGACCCGGTGACCGGACCCCCGGCGGCCGCGGGCCTCCCCCGCCGCCGGGGCGGCCGCACGGAGGCCGCACGGGCGGACGCCGCCGGCGGGACGGAGCCGGAGACCAGCCACGTCACCGCGCACGACACCGCGCCGGCGGAGCACACGACGACCCGCGGGACCCCCCGCCCCGCGACCGCCACCCCCTCCGCCGCCTCCACGCCCTCCTACGCGGCCTCCCGCGCCGGAGCCGACCTCGACCCCGACCCGGTGCCCACGCACGAGGCCGCGGACCGGGACACCGGCGCGCACCCGCTGGTGCTGCCCCGCCGCCGCCGGGGCCGCACCCTCGCCGAGGCCGAGCGCATGCGTTCCGGCAGCCGTGCCGCCGCCCCGCGGCCGGCCCCGACCGCCGAGGAGACCAAGGCCCGCACGGCCCGCTTCAGCAGCTTCCGCCAGGCCGTACGCGCCGCCACCCCGGGCGACACGGCCACCGGCACGGGCACCCCGGCCGCCCCCGGCCCCGGCACGAGCCCCACCGGCGACACCCGCACGACCACCGCCGGCGGCACCGACGCCGCCGGCACCACCCCCGAAGCACAGACCCCGGAAGGCGACACCACCTCATGACCGGCACGACGACCGCCGACGAGAAGCTCACCTGGCTGATAGAGGGCCTGCTGGAGCGCACGCCGGGCGCGCGGCACGCCCTCGTGCTGTCCCGTGACGGCCTGAAACTGTGCCGCACCCCGGAGCTCTCCGCCGACCAGGCCGACCAGCTCGCCGCGATCGCCGCCGGCATCCAGTCCCTGTCGCACGGCGCCTCGGTCGAGTTCGGCGACGGCAGCGGCGGCGTGCGCTCGGCGATGACCGAGTTCTACGGCGGGGTGCTGTTCATCGTGGAGGCGGGCGAGGGCGCGCACCTGGCCGTCGTCACCGCGGAGGACGCGGACGCCGGACTCGTCGGGCACAACATGAGCGAGCTCGTGGAGCAGCTCGGCGAGCACCTGACCGCCCGGCCGCGCACCTCATGAGCAGGCCCGGCAGGGACGACGCCCCGGACCGGCTCTACACCCTCACCCAGGGGCGCAGCAGCTCGGGGCCCGACAACCCCTTCGACCTGGTGACCCTGGTCGTCGCCGAGTGCGACCCGGTGCCCGGCATGCAGTCCGAGCACGCGGCGATCCTGCGGCTGACCGAACACCCCACGGCGGTCGTGGAGATCGCGGCCGAGCTGAAGCTCCCCGTGAGCATCACCCGGATCCTGCTCTCCGACCTCCTCGCGGCGGGACGGGTCAGCGCCCGTCACCCCCGCAGGGCCGCCGTTCCCGACCCCGACATCCTGGAGCAGGTGCTCGTTGGACTCCGCAACCTCTGAGACGCACACGGCGTCCGAGACGCGCACGCCGCTGGGCGCGTCGGCCGACAACGGCCTCAAGATCGTGGTCGTGGGCGGCTTCGGCGCCGGCAAGACGACGATGGTCCGCTCGGTCAGCGAGATCCGTCCCCTCAACACCGAGGAGACGATGACCCAGGCCGGGGAGGCCGTCGACGACGTCACCGGCGTGCGCGGCAAGACCGCGACCACCGTCGCCTTCGACTTCGGCCGCATCACGCTCGACGCGCACAACGTGCTGTACCTGTTCGGCGCGCCCGGCCAGGAGCGCTTCTGGTTCCTGTGGGACCGGCTGTTCTCCGGGACGCTCGGCGCGGTGGTCCTGGTGGACACCCGCCGCATCGACGACTCCTGGTACGCCATCGACCGGCTGGAGAAGCACGGCACGCCGTTCATCGTGGCCTGCAACGACTTCGGCGGCCCCGCCTTCTCCCCGCAGCAGATCCGCGAGGCCCTCGACCTCGACCCGCACGTCCCGCTGGTCAGCTGCGACGCGCGGTCCCGGGAGTCCAGCAAGCTGGTGCTGATCACGCTGGTGGAGCACATCCGGGCCCTGTACGCCGACCCCGCCCGAGCCCCCCGTCAGGAGCTGGTGTGAGCCCCGCCCCCACCCCCGGTCCCGTCCGCCTCAGCGGACCCCTGCTCCAGGACGACCCGGCCCGGGTGTACCGGGAGATGCGGCGCGAGCACGGCAGCGTCGTCCCGGTGCTGCTGGACGGCGACGTGCCGGCCTGGCTGGTGCTCGGCTACCGCGAGCTGCACCAGATCACCGGCGACCCGGTGCTGTTCAGCCGCGACTCCGAGCTGTGGAACCAGTGGGAGGACATCCCCGACGACTGGCCGCTGCTGCCGATGATCGGCCGCAGGCAGCCGTCGATCCTGTACACGGTCGGCGAGCGGCACCGCGAGCGGGCCGGGATGCTGGTGAACGCGCTGGAGGCGGTGGACCCGTTCGAACTGCGCTCCCACGCCGAGAAGTTCGCGGACGAGCTGATCGACCGCATCTGCCCCAGGGGCGGCGCCGACATCATCGCCGAGTTCGCGATGCTGCTGCCCGTGCGGGTCCTCGCCCGGCTCTACGGCTTCACCGACGAGGAGGGGCCGGCCCTGGTCACCGCCCTCAACGACATGATCGACGGGCGGGAGCGGGCGCTGGCCGGCCAGGCCCACCTGTTCACGTCGATGACGGAGCTGGTGGCCGGCCGGAAGAAGGAGCCCGCCGAGGACGTCGTGTCCCGGATGCTCGCGGACGCCTCGGGCTTCACCGAGGAGGAGATCGTCCAGGACCTGATGGTGATGATGGCGGCCGGGCACCAGCCGACCGCCGACTGGATCGGCAACTCCCTGCACCTGATGCTCACCGACAACCGGTTCGCCGCCTCCCTGTTCGGCGGCCGCAACAGCATCGCCGAGGCGATGAACGAGGTGCTGTGGGAGGACACCCCCACCCAGAACGTGGCCGGCCGCTGGGCCTCCCGCGACACCCAGCTGGGCGGCCGCCGCATCCGCGCCGGCGACATGCTGCTGCTCGGCCTGCAGGGCGCCAACTCCGACCCCCAGGTGCGCACCGACGGCTCGGCGCTGACCGGCGGCAACAGCGCGCACTTCTCCTTCGGCCACGGGGAGCACCGCTGTCCTTTCCCCGCGCAGGAGATCGCCGAGGTGATCGCGCGGACCGGCATCGAGGTCGTCCTGGACCGGCTGCCCGACATCGACCTGGCGGTGCCGGCCGCGTCCCTGACCCGCCGCCCGTCGCCGTGGCTGCGCGGGCTGTCCGAGCTTCCGGTCACCTTCACACCCACCCCCGCCCTTGGAGGCACGCTCGCATGACGGCCGGCACGGATTCCCCGACGACCACGACTGGCACCGAGCAGACCCGCATCCACCTCGACCCGTTCGTCACCGACCTGGACGGGGAGAGCGAGGCGCTGCGGGCCGCCGGGCCCCTGGCCCCCGTGATGCTGCCGGGCGGCGTCCCGGTGTGGGCGGTCACCCACCACGCCGAGGCGAAGAAGCTGCTCACCGACCCCCGGGTGGTGAAGGACATCAACGTCTGGGGCGCCTGGCAGCGCGGCGAGATCGCCCCCGACTGGCCGCTGATCGGCCTGGCGAACCCGCCCCGCTCCATGCTCACCGTGGACGGCGCGGACCACCGCCGGCTGCGCACCCTGGTCGCCCAGGCGCTCACGCCGCGCCGGGTGGAGCGGATGCGGGAGCGGATCACCGAGCTCACCGAGGGCCTGCTGGACCGCCTGGCCGAGCGGCCCGGCGACACGGTCGACCTGAAGGCGGTGTTCGCCTATCCGCTGCCGATGTACGTCATCGCCGACCTGATGGGGCTGGCCGAGGAGCGGCTGCCGCGGCTGAAGGTGCTGTTCGAGAAGTTCTTCTCCACCCAGACCCCGCCCCAGGAGGTCGTCGCGACCCTCACCGAGCTGGCCGGGATCATGACCGAGACGGTCGCGCACAAGCGCGAGAACCCCGGCGACGACCTGACCTCCGCGCTGATCCAGGCGTCCGAGGACGGCGACCGGCTCACCGACCAGGAGATCGTCGCCACGCTCCAGCTGATGGTCGCGGCCGGCCACGAGACGACGATCTCCCTCATCGTCAACGCGGTGGTCAACCTCTCCACCCACCCGGACCAGCGCGCGCTGGTGCTGTCCGGCGAGGCGGACTGGTCGGCGGTGATCGAGGAGACCCTGCGCTGGTCCACGCCCACGTCCCACGTGCTGATCCGGTTCGCCACCGAGGACGTCCCGGTCGGCGACAGGGTCCTGCCCGCCGGTGACGCGCTGATCGTGTCCTACGCCGCGATCGGCCGCGACGAGCAGGCCCACGGTCCGACGGCCGGCGCCTTCGACATCACCCGCGAGACCGTCAACCGCCACATCTCCTTCGGCCACGGCCCGCACGTGTGCCCCGGCGCGGCCCTGTCCCGCCTGGAGGCGGGCGTGGCGCTCCCCGCCCTGTACGCGCGCTTCCCGGAGCTGGACCTGGCGGTCCCCGCGACCGAGCTGCGCAACAAGCCGGTGGTCACCCAGAACGACCTCCACGAGCTGCCGGTGCGGCTCGGAAACTGAGCGTCCGGGGCGGGCGGACGGACCACGCGCCGTCCGCCCGCCACCGCCCCGACGACGCCCCGCCACCGCCCCGCCGCCCGTCCCGGCCGCCCGTCTCAGCCGACGGACGACGTTTCGCCCGGGTTTCCCCGAACCGCTAGGCTCCGGTCGTGGCTGAGATCCAGATTCCCGCTGACATCAAGCCCGCCGACGGTCGATTCGGCGCGGGCCCCTCCAAGGTGCGGACGGAAGCGCTGGACGCGCTGGCCGCGACCGGCACCTCCCTGATGGGCACCTCCCACCGCCAGGCCCCGGTGAAGAACCTGGTCGGCAAGGTGCGCGAGGGCATCCGCGAGCTGTTCCAGCTCCCCGACGGCTACGAGGTGATCCTCGGCAACGGCGGCTCCACCGCGTTCTGGGACATCGCGACCCACGGCCTGATCGAGAACAAGTCGCAGCACCTCAGCTTCGGCGAGTTCAGCTCCAAGTTCGCCAAGGCCGCCAAGCTCGCCCCGTGGCTCGCCGAACCCACCGTCGTCTCCTCCGACCCGGGCACGCACCCCGAGGCCGAGGCGGAGGCCGGCGTGGACGTCTACGCCTTCACCCACAACGAGACCTCCACCGGCGTCGCCATGCCGATCCGGCGCGTCGCCGGTGCCGACGAGGGCGCCCTCGTCCTCGTGGACGCCACCTCCGGCGCGGGCGGCCTCCCGGTCGACATCGCCGAGACCGACGTCTACTACTTCGCGCCGCAGAAGTCCTTCGCCGCCGACGGCGGCCTGTGGATCGGCGTGTTCTCCCCGGCCGCGATCGAACGCGCCGAGCGGATCCACGCGAGCGGACGCCACGTGCCGGAGTTCTTCTCGCTGCCCACGGCGATCGACAACTCCCGCAAGAACCAGACGTACAACACCCCGGCCCTCGCCACGCTGTTCCTGCTGAACGAGCAGCTGGAGTGGATCAACGGCCAGGGCGGTCTCGACTGGGCGGTGCGCCGTACGGCCACCTCCGCCCGCACCCTGTACGGCTGGGCGGAGGACGTGAAGTTCGCCAACCCGTTCGTCGCCGACCCGGCCAAGCGGTCCCAGGTCATCGGCACCATCGACTTCACGGACGAGGTCGACGCCGCCGCCGTCGCCAAGGTGCTGCGCGCCAACGGCATCGTCGACACCGAGCCCTACCGCAAGCTCGGCCGCAACCAGCTCCGCGTCGCGATGTTCCCGGCGATCGACCCGGCCGACGTCGAGGCGCTGACGAAGTGCGTCGACCACGTGATCGAAAGGCTCTGATCACCGCTCCCGTACGACGGTGAGGGGCGCCCGGCGGACACCGGGCGCCCCTCCTCGCTCCTCCACCACCGGCTGAGCCTCCACGAGCGGCGCACCGGCGGGCACGGAGCCCGGACCACCGGGCCGGGCACGGGTCATCCCCGCCGCCGCAACCGCCCCAGCCCGAACAGGACCGCGCAGACCGCGGCGACGGCGACGAGCGCACCGGTCCCGACGCCGTCCCCGACGCCGGAGCCGTCACCGGCGGCGCCCTCGCCGTCCTGCGCGCCCCCACCGGACGAGGCACCGTCCCCCCCGCCCCCGCCGGGCGCCTCCCGGGACTCGACCGGGCTCTGCTCGCCCTCGCTCCCGTACATCAGCCGGGAGCCGTCGGCGGAGTAGCTGACGGACTCCCCCTGCCCCTGGAGCGGCACGCTCAGCCGCCCCTCGCGCCGCGGCTTCCCGCCGTTCCACGCGTAGTGGATCCCGCCGAAGTACCCGCGCACGGCGAGCCGTTCCCCGTCCGGCGAGAACGCGGCGTCGGTCGCCCACAGCTCGACGGGGGCGACCGGGCGGAAGACGTTGCCCCCGGACGCCGACAGCTCGGCGGGCCCCTCGTACAGGTGCCCGCCCTCCTCCTTCTTGTCGATGATGTAGACGCGCCCGGTCTTCGGGTGGACGAGGAGGGACTCGGCGTCGCGCGCCCCGTCGGAGTACTTCACGACGTACTGCGTGGCCCGCACGGTCCGGTCCTTCAGCTCCTTCGGCTCGGGCAGCTCGTAGATCCACACGTACGGCCACGTCCCGCCGAGGTTGTCCCCGATGTCCCCGACGAAGATCCTGTTCCCCGGCCCGACGGCGACGGCCTCGACGTCCCGGGGGGTGCCGACGCCGGTGAGGGTGAGGCGGGCCACGGTCTCGCCGGTCGCGCCGTCGACGGCGTAGAGGTAGGGGCCGTCGTCGCTGTCGTTGTGGGTCCAGTAGACGCCGGGGTGGAGGCGGGAGGCGGCGAGTCCGCTGGACTCGGTGATGCGCGGGTCCTCGATCGTGAACGAGTCGTTCCCGTCGCCGCCTCCGTCGGCCGCGGAGGCGGCGGGAGCGGTGAGCGCGCCCACGAGGAGGGCCGCGGCGAGCAGGGCGAGAGGTCGGCGCATGCCCCAAGCCTGCCATCCGGCGCCGCAGTTCAGGGGCCGTCCCGGATCACCCGGGCGCGTGGCCGGTCTCACACCCCGTGGACGACGGTGATCCACGATGATGAGCGGATGCTCAGGTTCATGCCCGTCGGTGACTCCATGACGATCGGAAGCGCGGGCGAACACACCTGGCGCTACCGCCTGTGGCGGCACCTGTGCGGGGCGTACGGCGGGCCGTTCACCTTCGTGGGCCCGCGCGAGACGCTCTACGACAAGTCCGCCGAGGCCCCGGTCTCGTACGAGTACGCCGAACCGGACTTCCCCCGCGGCCACCTGGCCGGCTGGGGCGAGGGCTGGCACCACCTGACCCCGCTGATCGGGGAGGCCGTCCGCGCGCACCGGGCGGACGTGCTGCTGGTCTCCCTCGGTCTGATCGACCTCGGCTTCTACACGAACGCCGAGCAGACCGCGGACAACGTCCGCGCCTTCGTCGCCGACGCCCGCGCGGCCCGGCCGTCGGTGCACATGGTGATCATGCCGGTGCTCCACAACGTCCGCGCCGACCAGGACGCCCCCTTCGCGGCCCAGGTCGCCCGCTTCAACGACCTCCTCGCCAAGACGGTCACGGACCTCGGCACCGACTCCTCCCCCCTCCTCCTCGCCGACCCCTCCCCCACGTACGACTTCCGCACCGACACCTACGACGGCACCCACCCCAACGAGGCCGGCGAGCACAGGATGGCGGCGGCCTTCGCGGACGCGATGTGGCGGGCCTGGGACCTGGGCGGGCCCTACGAGGCGGTGTAGCCGTCGGGGGCTTTCCGGCACACGCGCCCCGCCCCGTGTCCTGCTCACCGTGCGCATCGTCGTACCGCACGGTCCCACTCGTCCGCGGGGCGGCCGGGGAGGAGCGCCACGATGACCGTCCTCTGACCGGACCCCCTTGCCTGGAGCGCACTCCAGGCCGTTGGCTAGGTGTTCATGAGGTACACGCAGCTCGGACGCACCGGACTCAAGGTCAGCCGCCTCGTCCTCGGGACGATGAACTTCGGTCCGCAGACCGACGAGGCCGACAGCCACGCCATCATGGACGCGGCGCTGGACGCCGGTATCAATTTCTTCGACACGGCCAATGTGTACGGCTGGGGCGAGAACAAGGGCCGTACGGAATCGATCATCGGCAACTGGTTCGCCCGGGGCGGCGGGCGGCGCGACAGGACCGTGCTCGCCACCAAGGTGTACGGGAACATGGGCCCCGACGGCGAGGCGTGGCCCAACCACGACAAGCTCTCCGCGGTGAACATCCGCCGGGCCGTCGACGCCAGCCTGAAGCGGCTGCAGACGGACTACATCGACGTCTACCAGTTCCACCACGTCGACCGCAGCACCCCGTTCGAGGAGATCTGGCAGGCGATCGACGTCCTGGTCCAGCAGGGCAAGGTCCTCTACGCCGGCTCCTCCAACTTCCCCGGCTACAAGATCGCCCAGGCCAACGAGATCGCGGCCCGGCGCGGTGGCACCATCGGGCTGGTCAGCGAGCAGTGCCTGTACAACCTCGCCGAGCGCCGCGCCGAGATGGAGGTCATCCCGGCCGCGCAGGACTACGGGCTCGGCGTCATCCCGTGGTCGCCGCTGCACGGCGGTCTGCTGGGCGGTGTGATCAAGAAGGAGGTCCAGGGCGGTCGCCGCGCCTCCGGGCGGGCCGCCGAGACGCTCGCCGACCCCGCCGCCCGCGCACGGATCCAGGCGTACGAGGACCTGCTCGACAAGCACGGCGTCGAGCCCGGTGAGGTCGCCCTGGCCTGGCTGCTCACCCGGCCCGGCGTGACCGGCCCGATCGTCGGCCCGCGCACGCGGGAGCAGCTGGAATCGGCGCTGCGCGCGCTGGAGCTGGAGCTGGGCGAGGAGCTGCTGACCTCGCTGGACGAGATCTTCCCGGGTCCGGGGCCCTCCCCGGAGGCCTTCGCCTGGTAGGGGCGGGCGCGGCTCGGCGGCCGGCGGCGGCGCTACTTTCCGAGCGCCGCCGCCAGCGCCACCACCACGAACATCAGCACGAGCGCACCGGCCATGATCCGGTTACGGGTCTTCGGGTCCACGCCCCCGAGCCTAACCGGCCGCCCGCAGCGGCCGGCGCGCGACCGCCTCGTAGCGGGGCTGCTCGCCCGACACGCCCGACTTCGGCAGGTTGCTGCGCACCAGTACCAGCTCGTCCACGGTCCAGGTGCGGCTCCGGAAGCCGTGCAGCGCCTCCAGGTACGGCCGGGTGTCGACGGCTTCGCGGCTGCGGGCCACCGTCAGGTGGGCCTTGTAGCGGCGGTGCTCCTCCATCGGCACCCCCGCCTTGCGCGCCGCCGCCTCGGCCCGCTCGGCCAGCAGGCGCATCGTGCGCAGGTCGCCGTCCGCGCCGGCCCACAGGGCCCTGCCGTGCCCGAACTGGCCGCCTCCGCTGAGCGCCAGCTCGAACGGCCCGGTGCGGGACGCGGCCCGCTCCAGGCGGGCGGTGAGGCCGGGCACGAGCTCGTCGTCGACCTCGCCGTAGAAGGCGAGCGTGAAGTGCCAGCCGGGGCGGCCGGTCCAGCGCAGTCCGTCCGCGCCGGGGAGCTTCCTCAGCAGGGCCACCTCGGCGGCGAGCTCGTGGACCACGTCCTCGGGGGGCAGCACGGCGGCGAAGAGTCTCATGGAGCCAGTCTGCCGGGCGTGCTCTCGTCACCGTGCGTATCGTTGTGCTGCGCGGCCGTACGCATCGAGCGGGCGGCCGGGGAGGAACGCCACGATGACCGTCCTGGAAGACAGGATCGAGACGGCCGAGAGCGGCGACGAACTCACGCTCGACACGATGTTCGAGTGGCTGGAGAAGATGCCCGTCCCCGAGGGTTACCGGACCGAGATCGTCGGGGGGCACATCTTCATGACGCCGCAGCAGGACACCCACTGGGAGATCATCGCGAACCTCTACGATCAACTGCGCACCACGTACCCGCGCAGGCGCGTCAAGTCCGACGTCCGCATCGACCACCCGGGACACCTCAACGGCTTCGCCCCCGACGTGACCCTGCTGGCCGACGGCGCCGTCCGGGACGGCAGGGGGCTGTGGCGCTGCGAGGACGCCGAGTTCGTGGCCGAGGTGATCTCCCGGAGGACCGCCGGCAACGACTACGGCCCCAAGAAGGACACCTACGCCGCCGCCGGCGTCCCCGTGCACCTGATCGTGGACCCGTACACCGCCGAGTGGCACCTGCACAGCGTGCCGGAGGACGGCAAGTACCACGTCGAGGTCGGCTTCGGCGCCGACGTCGACCTGACCGGGACGGCCGTCGGCCTCGTCCTCGGGACCGGCGGCTTCCCCCGCGACTGACCGCCCCGCCGCCCTACGCCGACGGCACCGGTGCCCCCCGCCGTTCCCGCGGCACGAACCGCACCCGCGGGTGGCCGCGGTGCCAGCCGACCGACAGGCGGAGCCCGCCGGTCCTGGCCAGGATCAGGCCGATCACGGCCGCCGCGGCCATCGCGACCGCGCCGCCCGCGGCGAGGCCGGCCCGGGCGCCGTGGGTGTCGGTGATCCAGCCGACGATCGGGGCGCCGACGGGCGAGCCGCCGAGGAAGACCATCATGTACAGGGCCATGACGCGGCCCCGCACGGCCGGGTCGGTGGACATCTGGATGCTGGTGTTGGTGGTGACGTTGACCGTCATGGCGAACAGGCCGATGGGGACCATCAGCAGGGCGAACACCCACAGGGCCGGTGCCCCGGCGGCCAGGATCTCCAGCGCGCCGAAGGCCAGCGCGGCGAGGATGAGCAGTCGCAGCCGGGCCGTGCCGCGCCGGGCGGCGAGCAGTGCGCCGGCCACGGAGCCGACCGCCATCAGGGTGTTGAACATGCTGTAGGCGCCCGCTCCCCCGTGGAAGACGTCGTCGGCGAAGGCCGAGAGGTAGACGGGGAAGTTGAACGCGAAGGTGCCGATGAAGCCGACCAGGACGATCGGCCAGATCAGCTCGGGACGCCCGGCGACGTAGCGCAGGCCCTCCCGCAGCTGTCCCTTGCCGCGCGGAGCGCGCTCGACGGTGTGCAGTTCGCGGGCGCGCATCAGCAGCAGGCCGGTGAGCGGCGCGACGAAGGACAGGCCGTTGAGGAGGAACGCCCAGCCCGTCCCGACGCCGGTGATCAGCAGGCCCGCGACGGCGGGTCCGACCAGGCGGGCGGACTGGAAGTTGGCGGAGTTCAGGCTGACCGCGTTCTGCAGCCGGCCGGGGCCGACGAGCTCGGCGACGAAGGACTGGCGGGCCGGGTTGTCGACGACCGTGGCGAGGCCGAGGGCGAAGGCGGCGACGTAGATGTGCCAGACCTCGACCCGGCCGGTCAGCGTGAGGACGGCGAGCACGATCGCGGTGAGGGCCATCGCGCACTGGGTGACGAACAGCGTGGGGCGCTTGCGCAGACGGTCGACGAGGACGCCGCCGTACAGGCCGAACAGCAGCATCGGCAGGAACTGCAGGGCCGTGGTGATGCCGACGGCGGCGGCGGAGCCGGTGAGGCTGAGCACCAGCCAGTCCTGGGCGATGCGCTGCATCCAGGTGCCGATGTTGGAGACCACCTGGCCGAGGAAGAACAGGCGGTAGTTCCTGATCCTCAGCGAGGAGAACATCGAGGACCCGCGGGGGGCGGTCTCGGGGGCGGCGGGGGTGTCGTGGGGGGTAGGTGCGGGGGCGGAAGCTGCTCCGGGTCCCGGACTCAAAGGGGTTCGCCTCCTAGCTGCTGCTGCGGTGTTCCTACAGGTGCGCGAGTTTCTCCAGCACGGGGGCGGCGGCGCGCAGTTTCGCCCACTCGTCCTCGTCGAGGCCCTCGACCAGCGACGCCAGGAAGGCGTTCCGCTTGCGGCGGCTCTCCTCGAGCATCGCCTCCGCCTGTTCGGTCTGCGTCACGACCTTCTGGCGCCGGTCGTCGGGGTGCGGCTCCAGCCGGACGAGCCCCTTGGCCTCCAGCAGGGCCACGATGCGGGTCATCGAGGGCGGCTGGACGTGCTCCTTGCGGGCGAGTTCGCCCGGGGTGGCCCGCCCGCAGCGGGCCAGGGTGCCGAGCACCGACATCTCGGTGGGGCTGAGCGACTCGTCGACGCGCTGGTGCTTGAGCCGACGGGACAGCCGCATCACGGCGGATCGGAGGGCGTTCACGGCGGCTGCGTCGTCGCCATGGCTGAAGTCCGGCATGTTCGTTAGCGTAACTCATTACCCTCGCTAAGGACTACCCGGGGTGGGCCCCGCCGCCCGTGACTCCGGCCACGGACACCCGAGATCACTCATAAGAGTGATCTTTTCGCGGAACGTCACACATCGCACCGCGAAATGCGGCAACGCTCGTGCCCATGGGGACCGACGTGCTCAGCCTGCGCATGGACCACGAGCTGCTGGAACGGCTCCGGCACCATGCCGCCAAACGCGGCATGAGCGTCCAGGACTATGTCGTCCGGACGCTCATGCGCGATGACTTCGACCAGCGGTTCCAGGCCGCCGTCGAGGAGACGGAGAAGTTCTACGGCGTCACCTGACCCCGTACCGCCTGCGCGGTGCGGGCCGGGTCGTAGTCCGCGGGCACGCCCTCGACCAGGATGATGTCGCCCTCGATGTGCCGCGAGCGCAGCGGTGCGATCTCCCGGTAGGCCGGGGAGTCCCACCAGGCCCGCGCCTCGGCGATCCCGGGGAAGCCGATCACCACGACGTGCCCGGGCCAGTCGCCCTCCTTCACCTCGTGCTGTGCGCCGTGGACGAGGAAGCGGCCGCCGTGCGGCTCGAAGGTGGCGGTGATGCGCTCGATGTACTCGGCGATCTCCGGGTGCGCGGCGGCCTCCCGCAGGTGGGCTATGGCATAGGCGGGCATGGTGTCCTTCCGGTCGGTGGGGTTCCGTGCTCCACCGGATCGTGACACACCGGTGCGCCGGGGTCGATGACCTCGCGGGTAGGCGAGGACCACCCCGGCGCACCGGTCGGTCGGATCGGGTCAGGTCAGGCCCAGCGCCGGCATCAGGTAGTAGAAGGCGAAGACCGCCGACACCGCGTACATCGCCGCCGGGACCTCCCGGCCGCGCCCGGCCGCCAGGCGCAGCACCGCGAAGGTGATGAAGCCCATGCCGATGCCGTTGGTGATCGAGTAGGTGAACGGCATCATCACCATCGTCACGAAGGCCGGGACGGCGATCGTGTAGTCCGCCCAGTCGATCTCCTTGACCGAGCCCGCCAGGATCAGGAAGCCCACCGCGAGCAGCGCCGGGGTGGCCGCCTGGGACGGGACCATGGTGGCGACCGGCGTGAGGAACAGCGCCACCGCGAACAGGCCGCCGGTGACGACGTTGGCGAAGCCGGTGCGCGCGCCCTCGCCGACGCCGGCCGTGGACTCCACGAAGGCGGTGGTGGCCGAGGCGGAGCTGGCGCCGCCCGCGGCGACCGCGACGCCGTCGATGAACAGGACCTTGTTGATGCCGGGCATCTGGCCCTGCGCGTCGGTCAGCCTGGCCTCGTCCGAGACGCCCATGATCGTGCCCATCGCGTCGAAGAAGCACGACAGCAGCACGGTGAAGACGAACAGGATGCCGGTCAGCACGCCGACCTTGGAGAAGCCGCCGAACAGGCTGACCTCGCCGATCAGGCCGAAGTCGGGGGTGGCGACCGGGTTGCCGGGCCACTTGGGGGTCGTCAGGCCCCAGGAGGGGACCTCGGCCACGGCCTCGATGACCACCGCGACGACCGTCATCGCGACGATCGAGATGAGGATCGCGCCGGGCACCCGGCGCACGATCAGCGCCAGCGTGAGCAGCGCGCCGAGGACGAAGACCAGGACCGGCCAGCCGTCGAGGTGACCGGTGCCGCCGAGCTGGAGCGGGACGGTGGTCTGGGCGGCGTCCGGGATGCGGGAGACGAAGCCGGAGTCGACCAGGCCGATGAGCATGATGAACAGGCCGATGCCGATGGCGATGGCCTTGCGCAGGCCGTGGGGGACGGCGTTCATCACGCGCTCGCGCAGACCGGTGGCGACCAGGATCATGACGACGAGACCGGCCAGCACCACCATGCCCATGGCGTCCGGCCACGACATGCGCGGCGCGAGCTGGAGCGCGACGACCGAGTTCACGCCCAGGCCCGCGGCCAGGGCGATCGGGACGTTGCCGATGACGCCCATGAGGAGCGTGGTGAACGCCGCCGTCAGGGCGGTCGCGGTGACCAGCTGGCCGTTGTCGAGCTGGTTGCCGTACATGTCCTTCGCGCTGCCCAGGATGATCGGGTTCAGCACGATGATGTAGGCCATCGCGAAGAAGGTGGCGAAACCGCCGCGGACCTCGCGGGACAGGGTGCTGCCCCGCTCGGAGATCTTGAAGTGGCGGTCGAGGGCGCCGAGCGCGGGCCCGGACCCCGGCTGGTCGGGAGTGGGGGCCTTGGCGGGGGCCGACGTGGACATGCGGGACCTCATCACCGGTGGGCCTCCCCCAAGGCCCTTTGGTGCTTCCTACGAATGAAAGCGGTCAGAAACAAACGGATTCAGTATGAACATATAACGACGGCTGCGCTATCTCCGCGCGTAGAACCGCGCGCCCGATGCGGCGCACCTCACACGCGCCGCCCCTCGTAAGCTGTCCGCATGGCCGGGCTTTTTTCGGGATCCCCCAAGCACGAGGCGCCGGAGCCCCTGGAGGGCCCCGTGGTCGCCACCATCATCGGCGGCACGATCGTCTGGTTCGTCCTCTTCCTGGTGCAGCTGCCGTTCTACGGCTGGTTCGACGACCACGGCCACACCTGGTGGCTGTGGACGTGCCTGGCCGGCGGCGGGCTCGGGTTCATCGGCATCTGGTACGTCCGCAAGCGGGACGCCGCGCTCAAGCGCGCACGGGCCGAGCGGGACGGGCGGGACGGGCAGGACGGGCGGACCGCGCCGGCCGGCCACTCCCCCGCGCCGACCGCCGACTGACGCGGCCCGGCGCGGGACCGCGACCGCGGTACGACCGGGGTACCGGTCCGTCCTCCCCAGGTCGGATCTTCCGCGCACCCGCGGGTGAAGCGGCGGGAGCGCACGTACCGTCGGATGCATGACGCATCTCGACGCGGGCGCCCAGGCCGATGCCGTGCACCCCGCCGCGGTCACCTCGCCGGTGACCGGGCTGACCTCGGCGGAGGTGGCCGAACGGGTGGCGCGCGGGCAGGTCAACGACGTGCCGGTGCGCAGCAGCCGGTCCCTGCTCGAGATCGTCCGCGCGAACGTCCTCACCCGGTTCAACGCGATCATCGGCGTGCTCTGGGTGATCATGCTGGCGGTCGCGCCCCTCCAGGACGGCCTGTTCGGTTTCGTGATCCTCGCCAACACCGCCATCGGCATCGTCCAGGAGTGGCGGGCGAAGAAGACCCTCGACTCCCTCGCGCTGATCGGCGAGGTGCGGCCCACGGTGCGGCGGGACGGGGCGGCCGCCGAGGTCGGCACCTCCGAGATCGTGCTGGACGACCTGATCGAGGTCGGGCCGGGCGACAAGGTCGTCGTCGACGGGGTGTGCGTCGGGGCGGACGGGCTGGAGATCGACGAGTCGCTGCTCACCGGCGAGGCCGACCCCGTGGTGAAGCGGCCGGGGGACCAGGTCATGTCCGGCAGCTTCGTGGTCGCGGGCGGCGGCTCCTTCCAGGCGACCAGGGTGGGGCGCGAGGCGTACGCGGCCCAGCTCGCCGAGGAGGCGTCCCGGTTCACGCTGGTCCACTCCGAGCTGCGCTCCGGCATCTCCACGATCCTCAAGTACGTGACGTGGATGATGGTCCCGACCGCGATCGGGCTGATCATCAGCCAGCTGGTCGTCAAGGACACCGAGCTGAAGGACTCCGTCGCCCGCACGGTCGGCGGCATCGTGCCGATGGTCCCCGAGGGGCTGGTGCTGCTCACCTCGGTCGCCTTCGCGATCGGGGTGATCCGGCTGGGGCGCAAGCAGTGCCTGGTGCAGGAGCTGCCCGCCATCGAGGGGCTGGCCCGCGTCGACACGGTCTGCCTGGACAAGACCGGCACCCTCACCGAGGGCGGCATGGACGTCACCGGGCTGCGGGTCCTCGGCGACGGCGACGGGACGTACGTGCGGAAGGTGCTGGGCGCGCTCGGCGCCTCCGATCCGCACCCCAACGCCTCCCTGAAGGCGATCGCCGCCGCCTACCCGGACGCCGGGGACTGGCGCCGCACCGAGGCCCTGCCCTTCTCCTCGGCCCGCAAGTACAGCGGCGCCACCCTCGCCGAGGGCGACGGGGAGGACCGCACCTGGCTGCTCGGGGCGCCCGACGTGCTCCTCGACGACGGCGACCCGGCGCTGGCCGAGACCGGGCGGATGAACGAGCAGGGGCTGCGGGTGCTGCTGCTGGCCCGTGCCGAGCGCGAGCTGGGCGACCCCGAGGTCACCGTGGGCGTGCGTCCGGCCGCGCTGGTGGTGCTGGAGCAGCGGCTGCGGCCGGACGCCGCCGACACCCTGCGCTACTTCGCCGAGCAGAACGTCCGCGCCAAGGTCATCTCCGGCGACAACGCGGTGTCGGTCGGGGCCGTCGCGTCCAAGCTGGGGCTGAGCGGGACGACGGTGGACGCGCGCCGGCTGCCCGCCGACCGGGACGGCATGGCCGGGGCGCTGGACCGGGGCACGGTGTTCGGGCGGGTCACCCCGCAGCAGAAGCGGAACATGGTGGGCGCGCTCCAGTCGCACGGGCACACGGTCGCGATGACCGGGGACGGCGTGAACGACGTGCTGGCGCTGAAGGACGCCGACATCGGGGTCGCGATGGGCTCCGGCTCGGAGGCCACGCGGGCGGTGGCGCAGATCGTGCTGCTGAACAACAGCTTCGCCACGCTGCCGTCGGTGGTGGCGGAGGGGCGGCGGGTGATCGGCAACATCACCCGGGTCGCGACGCTGTTCCTGGTGAAGACGGTGTACTCGGTGCTGCTGGCGGTGCTGGTGGTGTGCTCGCAGGTGGAGTACCCGTTCCTGCCGCGCCATCTGACCCTGCTGTCCACGCTCACCATCGGGGTCCCGGCGTTCTTCCTGGCCCTCGCCCCGAACAAGGAGCGGGCGCGGCCGCACTTCGTGCGGCGGGTCATGCGGTACGCGATCCCGGGCGGGGTGCTGGCCGCGCTGGCGACCTTCGCGACGTACCTGATCGCCCGGCACCACTACCGCGGCGAGGGCGCGCTGGACGCGGAGACGAGCGCGGCGACGCTGACGCTGTTCCTGATCTCGATGTGGGTGCTGGCGATCGTCGCCCGGCCCTACACCTGGTGGCGCGTCGGCCTGGTGGCGGCGATGGCGGCGGCGTTCCTGGTGGTGCTGGTCGTGCCGTGGCTCCAGGAGTTCTTCGCGCTGCGGCTGGTCGGCATGACGATGCCGTGGGTCGCGGTCGGCGTCGCCGTGGTGGCGGCGGCCACCCTGGAGTTCCTGTGGAGGTGGGTGGACCGCCGCTTCCCGGCGTGAGCGCGGTGCTTACTGCACGTCGACGAAGTCACCGGCGGCCTTGACGGCCGGGGTGGTCGTGGTGCCCTCGAAGTTGTAGCGGAAGTAGCCGTCGGTCGAGGCGGTGACGGTGGTGCTGAGGTTGCCCGTGGAGTTCGTCTTGAGGGTCTTCAGCGTGGTGTAGGTGCTGGAGTCCTTCTTGCGGAACTGGAGCTTCACGGACTGGTTGGTGTAACCGGCGTACGTGTTGGTCTCCCAGTTGGCCCGGGACAGCTTGCCCGTGACGGTGATGGTCCTGCCCTTCTTCACCGGCTCGGGGGAGGCGTTGACGGTCAGCTTGGAGTAGCGCTGGACCAGGGTGGTGCCGAGGTCGCCCTGGTCGGCGAACTCCTCGGTGGAGTAGTTCAGCGCCAGGGCGCCGCCCTTCCAGGTGCCGGCGTCGGAGTTGATCAGCTCTCCGTAGGCCGGGTAGATGTCGATGTCGCCCGTGCAGGTGGCGGTGGTCGACGAGGTGTCGACGCAGGTGGCCGCGTAGTCGCCGAGCAGGAGGTTGACCGGGGCGTCGAAGGAGCCCTTGTAGATGTACGGGCCGGTCGCGAAGTCCTCGGAGTGGATGTCCACGTCGGCGCCGTGGGTGAGCGTGTAGGACACCGTGGTGGAGACGTGGTTGGTCGTGCCGACCTTGACCGCCTTGGCGATCTTGAAGTTCGAGAAGGAGACGTCCAGGTCCCCGATGGCGGCGGCGGTGCTGAACGCGGACCGCTCGGACGCGCCGTGCGAGGCCGCGAGCGCGGCGGCGGCCTCCTCACGGTAGGAGGGACCGTCGGCCTGGGCGGCCGGCACGGCGAGGGCGGACAGGGCCAGGGCGCCGGAGACGGCGGCCACGGTGGCTCGAATGCGCATGCGTTCCCCAGGTGGAGAAAGGGGCCCCGGCTCTGGTCGTTTCCTACGGCTCGTCGTCGGCGCGGGGCCCAAGTGATCGTGGAGTCTGTTGACTCGCAAGATCAGATTCACCACCCGGGCGGATGGTTGTACGGAAGGTGAAAAAAATGTGCGGAAGTCGCCCGGTCAGTCGAACCAGCGGTCCCGGGCCAGCTCCTCGGTGCGGGACGGGTCCTCCAGCAGGGCCGCGACCTCGAACCGGCGGGGCCACTGACCGGCCGCCCAGGCGAGTCCGCAGGCCACGCCCTCCAGGGTGGCGGCGTGCAGCACCCCGTCGTCCGTCAGCCGCCAGTCGATCTCCACGCCGTCGACGACGAGTTCCCCGTGCTCGACGTACGAGGACGGGGTGCGCGGCCCGAGCAGCACCCGCACCGGCTCCGGCACGTCGTGCTCCGTGCCCTCGGAGTCGACCCGCCCGGTGACGGACTCGCTCAGCCGCCGCACCTGGAACAGCTCCGCCAGCTCGGCGGCGCGGGACGGCCTCACGGGCAGCAGCGCCACGCCCGCGGTGAACGGCAGCAGATCGGGTGAGTCGACGACCACCGCGTCGGCGGCGTCCACCACCTCCACCCGGCCGTCGACGACCGCGCGCAGCTCGTCCGGCAGGGTCACCTGCTCCGGGTCCAGCTCGGCCAGCGCCCCGTACAGCCCGTGCAGCTGGGCCGCCGTGACCTCGCGGCCGGGGTCGGCGAGGCGGTCCAGCAGCTCGGCGGCGCCCCCCGGTTCGTCGAGCAGGGCGGACACCGACGTCCGCACGCCGAGCGCCCGCAGCACCTGCTCGTCGTCGAAGCCGGTCGCGTCGGCCTCGTCGTACAGGCCGTGCAGCAGCGGGTCGCCGCCGGCCGCGCGCAGTCCGGCCGGACGGCGGCCGCCGAGCACGGGGTGACCGCGCAGCCACCAGGCGGTGTAGGGGCGGACGATCTCGTGGGTGCCGTCGTGCAGGAGGATCCGCACCGGCTGGGTGAGCGCGTCCCGGAAGGGCGGGCGGGCGAGCATCGCGAGGGCCTGGGGCCAGCGGTCGTCGTCCACGAGGTCCAGGTCGCGCACGGCGACGATCTCGGTGGCGACCGGCGGCACCGGGCTGTCGGGGAAGCGGTCGAGCAGGTCCTCGCACCACACGTCCACGGCGTCCAGCAGCCCCGCGTCGTCCGGTTCGGCGAAGTCCCCCTCCCGGGGCTCCAGTTCGTCCGGGTCGAGGACGACGTCGGTGGCGCGGATCAGCGCGAAGTCCACCAGCACCCCGCAGGCGGCCAGCGGCTGCTCACCCCACTTCTCGGCCAGTTCGGCGTCCACGGCGGCGAGCTCCCCCTCGCGCATCACGCGGGCGAACGGGCCGCCGGGGAAGACCAGCTCGCAGGCCGGGGAGAGCTCACCGTCCTCGTCGGGCAGGGCGAGGGCGCCCAGCCAGGGCTCGTCGCCGGGTTCGAGTCCGGCGTCGCGCACCAGGCCGAGCACGGTGTCGGCGAGTTCCTCGGCGTCCGGGGCGTCCTCCTCCCAGTTCACCCCGCCCTCGTCGTCGAGGGACGCGGCGACCGCGGCCCGCACCTGCGGGGTGGTGAGCACCGCGCGCGGGGTCGCGGGGAGCGCGCCGAGCTTCTCCAGGAGGGGGTGGGCGGCGTCCGGGTGGGCGACCTTGAGCCCGAGCCGGGCGAGGAGTTCCGCGTCGAGGGCGGCCGCGTCCGGGGTGGGCAGCAGCACCTGCCGGGGGCCGAGGGTGGTCCGGCCGTCGGCGAGCGGCACGGGCAGCCCGGACAGCCGGTCCGGGTCGACCCCGGCGAGGCTGTCGTACAGCCGTCGCCACCAGTCGGGGGACTTCTCCAGCCCGGCCAGCCGGTCGATCGCGTCGACGAGCGGGACCCGGGCGACGTTCAGGGTGCGCAGCTCGACGCGGCGTTCGAGACCGGCGGGCAGCAGGGTCGGCAGCACCTCCGCCAGCACCCGCACGGTGTCCGCGCCCGCGCCCTCGACGACCTCGGCGTCCCGGGGTCGCAGGGACTCCGGCAGGTCGGAGTCGCCCTCGTGCCCGCGCGGCTCGCCGGCGACGCCTGCCCCGCTTCCGGCCCTGAGGGAGGGCGGCAGGAAGGACGTGCGCGGCAGCCGCTCGAGGATCGCCCGGCGCAGGGCGCCGTCCAGCTCGCCCTTGCCGAGCGGGCCGGGCACGAGGTCGATGATCCCGGTGGTCACCGGCCGCCAGTCGGCGAGCAGTTCGGCGTAGGCGTCGGCCGCGCGCTGCACGAGGAAGTCGGTGAGCGGGCCGGGGGCGACGTGCCGCCGGGTGGAGTCCAGCGGGAAGGAGGCGATGAGCAGGGCGGGGACGCCGAGGGGCTCGTCGCTGGGGGTGGGGGCGTGCAGGACGGGGCTGGTGCGGGGCCGGGCCGGGGTGCCGTCGGCGTCCACGGGGACCGCCCAGGCGAGGGACCAGTGGGGGCGCAGCCGCTCCTCCACGGGCCGGTCGGCCAGCAGGTCCGGGGTGAGGGTGCCGAGGGCCGTGGCGGTGCGCCAGTGGGTGATGCCGGCGCCGGAGTCGTCGACGACGGTGAACGGGCCGTCGGTGCGGCGGGTCAGCGTCCGGGGTTCCTCGTCGCCGATCTCCACGACGACCTCGGTGAGGCCGGGCAGGGCGAGCAGCAGGGCGTCGTCGACGGCGTGCAGCAGCCGCTCGGCGAGGTCGGCGGCGGCCGCGTCGCGCAGCGGCAGGATGACGGCCGTGTCGTAGGGGTCGGGGGCGGTGCCCTCGGCGGCGAAGGGGAGGCGCAGCAGCGGGACGTGCCCGTCGCGGCGGCGGATCTCGTCCCCCAGGCCGGGGCTGTGCCGGGCGGTGTCGCCCGCCAGCTCCCGCGCCTCGGCCAGCGACCAGCGCACGCCGCCGTGCCGGCCGACGACGGCGGGCTCGTCGGTGACGGCGAGGACGGCGGCGAAGCCGACGCCGAACCGCCCCACGGACCGGTCCGCGGCCTCCCCCCGCTTGGCGGAGGCGCGCAGCGTGGACAGCGACTCGACCCCGGCCGCGTCCAGCGGCGCGCCGGTGTTCGCGGCGACGAGGACACCGTCGCGCAGGGTGAGCCTCAGGCGCCCGGGCACCCCCGCGCGGGCGGCGGCGTCGGCGGCGTTCTGGGCGAGCTCGACGACGAGGCGGTCGCGGTAGCCGCCGAGGACGAGGTCCTCCTCGGCGTTGGCGTCCTCACGGAAGCGGGCGGGGCTGGTGGCCCAGGCGTCCAGGACACCGCGCCGCAGACGCGCCGTACCGAACGGGTCGGCACCCTCGGCGGCGGGCCGCACGAACTTGCTCACGTTGACTCTCCTCATCGGCCCTCATCGTGGTGAGGTCGAAGGTACCGCTCCACCGGAGGCGGTTCCGCATCGTCCCGCGCGGGAGTCGGGCGCCTCCCGGCCGGGAGGACGGGGCGGGAGGACGGGGCCCCGTGATCAGTTGGTCCCGGGCCGGGTGCGGCGGGCGTAGGCGCGGGCGGCGCGGGCGCGGTCACCGCAGCGGGTGGAGCACCAGTGGCGGCGGCCGTGGCGGAGCAGGTAGCGGTTGCAGGGGGTGGAACCGCAGGCGGTGAGGCGTTCGGCGTCGGGGGAGGTGAGCAGGTCGGCGGCGTCGGCGGCGAGGGCCGCCAGGGCGTGGTCGACGATCGCGGTGGTGGGGTGGGGGGTGGCGCGGTAGGGACCGTTCTTCTCGTCCCACTGCAGCAGCGGGGCCGTGGGGACGCGGGTCATCGCGTCGTTGACGGCCGCGACGGCGGCGGGGAGGGCGGGGAGCCCCTCGGCGCGGGAGGCGAACAACGACCTGATCTGTTCGCGCAGCGAGCGCAGCTGCGCCGCGCACATCTCCCGCATGCCGGCGTCGACCGGGGCGAGGCCGCGGTCCGTCAGCCAGCGGTTCGCCCGTGCGGGAGTTCCCAGGAGATCGACCGTGTGCCCGCCGGGCAGCGCGATCGCGCTGTTGGCGAGGGCGAGGGAGGGGTGGTCCTCCTCGCCCTGTGCGGACGGCAGGACGGGTTCTTCGCTCAGGGACTCCTCCATGTTTCTCATGGTACGGCTTGCGCGCATCCATGAGAAATACCTACAGTCATCTCACGGTTCATCCGAATCCATCCGTGAGGTGTCTTCTTCGTGTCCTCTCTTCCCGCGGCGACCGCCCCGTTCCCGGTCCGCACCCTCGGCGGCCCGACCGTCCTCTTCGAGTACGGCGGCCTGCGCTTCCTGACCGACCCGACCTTCGACGGCCCCGGCGACCACCCCTCGGCCGGCCCGACCCTGACCAAGACCGCCCCCTCCGCCGCCACCCCCGCCGACCTCGGCCCCGTCGACGTGGTCCTGCTCTCGCACGACGAGCACGCCGACAACCTCGACACCTCCGGCCGCGCCCTGCTCGCCGACGTCCCCCTCACCCTCACCACCCCCGGCGGCGGACGGCGCCTCGGCGAGAAGGCCAGGGGCCTGGCCGACTGGGAGTCCGTCGAGCTGGACCGCCCCGGCGGCGGCACGGTGACCGTCACCGGCGTCCCGGCCGTCCACGGCCCCGGCCCGCGCGAGAAGGTCGAGCCGCTCACCGGCCAGGTCGTCGGCTTCGTCCTGACCGGGGAAGGCCTGCCCACGGTCTACGTCAGCGGCGACAACGCCTCGCTCGACGCGGTCGAGGAGATCGCCGGGCGCTTCGCCCCGGTGGACACCGCCGTCCTCTTCGCCGGCGCCCCCCGCTTCCCGATGCTCTTCGACGGCGAGCCGCTCGTCCTGGACAGCGCCCGGGCCGCCGAGGCCGCCCGGATCCTCGGCGCCCGCCGCGTCGTCCCCGCCCACCACGACAGCTGGGCCCACTTCACCGAGGGCCGCGAGGCACTGGAGGCCGCCTTCGCCGCCGCCGGCCTGGCCGACCGCCTGGACCCGGACTGGGTCCGGCGCACCTGAGCCGGCGGACCCGCGCGGCGGCGCGCCACGACGGGACGGCGCGACGGGACGGCGGACGGAGACGCGCGCCACATCCACGGGACGCCCGCGTCGGGCTCCCGGTGACAAGCGGCACAGGCGGAATGTCCGGTACTAGCCGGAATAGTGGAGAAAAGGTTGAACTCAAAACGGACATTTGGTGCGGATGTCTGATCGATCGGCCTCAAATGGGGAGTTCCGCCCGGTTCACACCCTTCGTCAAGAGACGTGCATCTCACGCCCGGAGTACGACGTTCCGTCGTAGGTCACACCTTTGCGGCTTTCGTCCGGGGCGGGTTACCAAGGAACGGCCACCGCGGCACGGACACGTTCCGCCGGTGGCTTTCCTCTGCCCCCTCCCCCATGAGGTTCGAATGTCCCAGCGCGTCACGTCCCGTTTCCCCCGTACGTCCCTGACCCGCACCCGCGCGGCCGTGCTGGCCGCCGGCCTGGGCACCTCGGCCGTACTGGGAGCCGGGGTCGCGGTCGCCGCCGACACCACGTCCGCGTCCGCCGCCACCGCCGTCCAGGCCCAGGCCGCCGTCCAGGCCCAGGCCGCCAAGACGCAGGCCGCGCAGGCCGCCCAGGCGAACAAGGCGGTGCAGGCGGCCGCGCAGAAGCAGGCGTCCTGGGTCGACCCGGTGAAGAGCTACAAGCTCTCCGCGAGCTTCGCCCAGAACGGCGGCATGTGGGCCTCCAAGCACAGCGGCCAGGACTACGCCGTGCCGACCGGCACCCCGGTCTTCGCCACCCACGGCGGCACCGTCGTCAAGGCCGGCCCCAACGGCGCCGGCGACGGCCCCGCCTACGGCAACGCCGTCGTCATCAAGCACGGCAACGGCACGTACTCCCAGTACGCCCACCTGTCGCGGGTCGACGTCAGGATCGGCCAGGTCGTCAAGACCGACCAGAAGATCGCCCTGTCCGGCAACACCGGCAACTCCAGCGGTCCGCACCTGCACTTCGAGATCCGCACCACCCCGAACTACGGCTCGGCGATCGACCCGATCCAGTTCCTGCGCTCCCACCGCTGAGCCCCGACGGGCTCCGGCACCCGAGGTCCCCGGCGGCACCCGCCGCCGGGGACCTCGCGCCCGTTCCGGACCGGGGCCGGGCGGTGCGCTCAGCCCTCGGACGCGTACGGGACGAAGCGCGCCCACGCCTCCGGGGCGAAGGCGAGGCGGGGGCCCGCGACGTCCTTGGAGTCACGGACGTGGACGGTGCGGGGTGCTGTCGCGATCTCGACGCAGGAGTTGCCGTCGTTGCCGCCGCTGTAGCTGCTCTTGAACCACTCCGGCTCGGAAGCGTCCCCGGCGGTGGTCATGCGGATCATGTTTCTCCCAGCAGTTGCTCGACGAAGGCCAGTGACTCGCGTGGAGAAAGTGCCTGAGCCCGGATCGTGCCATACCGCAGCTCAAGAATGCGCAGGTGTTTGGGATCCGAGGTCGGCCGGCCGTTGAACGCGCCGTCGGAGCGACCGACCGCCGTACCGTCCGCGAACTTCAGCAACTCGATCCTGCCGTCCAACCCGGAGTGGGTGTCACAGTTCATCGGCATCACCTGAAGCACGACGTTGTGCAACCTCCCCACTTCCAACAGCCGCTCGAGCTGCCGTCGCCAGGCCATTTTCCCTCCGATGGGACGCCGCAGGACCCCCTCCTCCAGGACGAAGCTGAGCGCTGGGGCCGGATCGCGGTCGAAGACCGACTGCCGGGCCAGACGAGCGGCCACCATGCGTTCCACATCGTCGGGTGAGTACGGGGGTTGTGCCGCTCCGATCACCGCCCGCGCGTGCTCCGGCGTTTGCAGCAGCCCGGCGATGACGTGGCACTCGTACAGTCCGATCTCGACCGCCTTGGCCTCCAGCTTCCCCAGTTCCCGCACCTTCTTCGGGTACCGGACCCTCTTCACGTCCTCCCAGGCCGCCGCGATCAGCCCGCCCGCGTCCAGCACCTCGTCGGCCTTGTCCAGGTACTCCTGGCGGGGAATCCGCTTGCCGCCCTCGATCTTGTAGACCATGTCCTCGCCGTACCCCACCGCCCTCCCGAACTCGGCGGCCCGCATCCCCACGGCCTCGCGGCGCAGCTTCAACTGCCGCCCGACGGTCGTGATGACCGCGACGCCCCACTCGTCGTCCGGGTCCACCTCCCAACCCGGCTCGTCCGCCTCGCTCTTGAGCCGACCCGCCGCCGCCTCGACCGCCGTCATGTCGCGCCCCTCCCTCGGAACCGTCCGTGATGCCCCAGCGGCCTGCCCGTACGGCCCGTCGGCACAGCCCCGACAGCGCCGGACAACATCCGGACAGTGATCGTACGCATGCGCTGAGTCACCCCCCACGGTACGCAGGCATCACCACGCTGAGTGACGTGAACCAGAAAACCGCCGAACCCGCGATCCCCGTCCGCAACTTCAGTGCGCGGTTGTCCCCCACGCCGCGCGGCGCCCGCCTCGCCCGCCTGCTCACGGCCGAGCAACTGCGCTCATGGGGTCTGCCGCTGGATCCGGCGCGACAGATCGTCGCCGAGCTGGCCGTCAACGCGGCCACCCACGGCCGCGTGCCGGGACGGGACTTCCGGCTGACGCTCTACGTCGTGGCCGACACCCTCCGCATCGAGGTGACCGACACCCGGGGCGAACACCTCCCCCGGCTCCGACCGGCCGGCTCCGAGGCCGAGTCCGGGCGCGGCCTGCTGCTGGTCGAAGCGCTCGCCGACCGCTGGGGCGTGGCCGAGGGCCGCTTCCCGCGCAAGACGGTCTGGGCGGAGCTGCGCCTCACGCCGGCGGAACCCGGTCCCCCGTGCTCCGGTGACGTCGGTGCCTCGCCCCGAGGAACGTGAGAGGGAAGCGAGCGGGTCCGCTCCCCGTCCCGGGAGGCGCGGCGGCCCGTCTCACGCGGACGCTCCGGTGACGTCGCCGGGCAGCCGGGTCCGCGCCCAGCCCCGCAGGGGAGGCCGGCGCAGGATCCCGTCCACCGCCGCCGCCACCCCGTCCGCGGAGAGTTCCGCGGACGGGGTGACGAGGAGCGTCGCCGAGGTGGCGGTGCAGCCCAGCAGGCGCGCCGTCCATCCGGCCGGCAGCAGGGCGATCAGCCGGACGGCGGCCGTCTCCGCGGCCGCGCCCGAGGGGGCCTCGTCGGTGACCTCGATGCGCACACGGCGGGCGGTCGGCATGGGGCAGCGCTCCTGACGGGGATCGGACGGGAGGGACGAGGGGGGTGACGGCGGGACGGCGGGGTGCGGGTCAGCCGACGGTCGCCGCGAGGCCCGCCATGCCCAGGAACGGCAGCGCGGAGCGCCCGTGCGTCCCCAGCGAGCCCAGCACCGCGAGGACGCCCGCGGAGCCGGTCGCCAGGTCGGTGGACAGCCGCAGGGAGTGCTCGCCGAGGAAGGCCAGCGTCCCGTCGTGCGGTACGGCGTGCCAGCCCAGGCCCGCGAGCTGGGCGTACAGCGTGCGGCGGGCCCGCTCGCTGCCGTCGTGGGTGTGCAGCAGGGCGGCCATGGCGCCCGCACGGCCCGTGAAGAGGCCGATGCCCGGGTGGTAGTCCGTGGTCAGGTCGGTGCACATGTCCTCGTACACGGCCCGCAGTTCGGGGTCCTCGCGGTGCCGCAGCAGCTCGTGCAGGACGATGACCTGGCCGGCGCTGCCGCACGCGATGTGCGGTCCGCGCCAGGGGGCCTGCTCCAGCACCTCGGGCCCGCCGGGCAGGCGTCCCGACGCGACGAGGTCGTGGCGCAGGATCCGCGCGGCGGTGTCCACCAGTTCCTCGGCGCCGCCACCGGCGGTCTGCGCGTACACGCGCAGCAGGAACAGGGCCTGGCCGGCGCCGCCGTGGAGGAGGCCGGGCAGGTGCCGCTTGTCCCGCCGGTCCTGCTGCGTGTCCTGCGCGGAGGGCTGCGCGCCGCTTCCCTCCGCCGGTATGTCCCCCGCGCCGAGGCCGATGCGTTCGGCGAGGGAGACGGCCAGGACCCGTGCCTCCTCGGTGCGGCCGAGGTCCAGCAGCGCCAGACCGAGACCGGCGGTGCCGGAGTTGAGGCTGTCGCCGGCCTCGTCCCGGGGCAGGGCCACGGCCCGGTCCAGGAGTTCGGTCGCCTCGGCGGTGCGCCCGAGGGCGTGCAGGACGCAGGCGATGCCGGACAGCCCGTCGTACAGTCCCGGGCGGGGCTGGTCCACGGTGCGGGCGGCGTCGACCAGCCAGTCGACGTGCTCCTCGGGGACGTCCGCGCCGGCTCCGTGCAGCGCCCACAGCACACCGGCCGCGCCGTGCGCGACGGACAGGCCGCCGCCGGGGTGCGAGAACTGCTCGATGTCGCCGGGGAAGAGGCGGTCGTCCCGCTCGGGGGTGGCCGTCGCGAGGATGCCGTCGGCGACCCGCCCGGCGAGCGCGGCCAGTTCGCCGGGGGCGACGAACCCGTCCGGGCCGGGCGCGGGAGGGTTCCACAGCGGCCGGGCCGGCTCCGTGTCGCCGGGGGCACCCAGGGACAGCTCCGCGCGGACGCGGTCGGCGTAGTCGTCGGGGACGGGGAAGCGTTCGCGGACGAGCTCGATGAGCTGCTCGGCCTTGCCGGGGTCCCACGGCATGAGGGTGGTCAGCGGCAGGAAGACGCTGAGCCGCAGGCAGCCCAGGGCGTAGCGGTCCACGTCGGTGCCGGTGGTGCCGGCGGGGGCGCAGTAACCGGGGGCTCCCATGGCCTGGCCGCTGTGGCCCTCGGCGGGCCGGGTGGTCTCCAGGTCGATGAAGGCGACGGTGCCGTCGGGGCGGATCAGCACGTTGTTGGGGTGCAGGTCGCCGAAGACGAGGCCGCGCTCGTGCATGGTCGCGACGGCGGCCTCGATCCGGTCGAGGACGTCGAGCGCCCACGCCGTGTAGGCGGCGGGGTCGAGGGTCTCGCTGCGGTCGGTGGCCGAGTGGACGACCGGGTTGAGCCGGACCATCTCGCCGCCGAGCTGCTTGCCGTCGACGTACTCGCGGGTGAGGAACCAGTGCTGGCTGCCCTTGCGGTAGTCGAGCACCTTGGGGAAGGCGTCGAGCCCCTCCAGGGCGACCATCGCGTCGTGCTCCCGCTGGAGGCGGGTGACGGCGTCGGCGCCCGACTGGTCCAGGCCGGCGTGCGGACGGCCCTCCTTGACCAGGACCTCCCGGCCGTCGCGGGTGTCGGTCGCCTTGTAGACGCCGCCGCCGTTGGAGAAGTGGAGCGCCTGCGTGATCCTGAAGGGGAAGTCGCCGAGGCCGCCGCCCCGGGCCCGGTCGGCCAGTGCCTCGCGGACGACCCCGGGCAGTTCGACCCAGGCCGGCGGCTTGAAGGACGGGCCGCGCACGTCCGGCACCAGGCGCCCCTCGGGGTCCTCGATGCAGTGCACCGTCTCGCCGTTCGGCTGGCGGGAGAGCCGGGCGGCGAACCCGCCGTACCGGACGTACAGCGGGCCGGACCGCCAGCGCAGGTCGCTGAGGATGTACGGGCCGTCCCGGCCCTCCAGCAGCGCGCCGAGCTCGTGCAGGACGGTGGCGAGGTGCTCGTCGTCCCGCGGGTACATGGTGATGAACTTGCCGCTGCTGCCGCGGTCCCCGTACTTGCTGTTGCGCAGCATCAGCATGGTGGGGCTGGTCAGGAACTTGAACATCATCGGGTTCGCGAAGCAGTAGTCGCGGACGATGTCGAGCACCTCGTCGGCCGACTCCAGGGTCGCCGAGACGTGGATCTTCCAGCCCTGGAGCGGGATGTCCGGCTGTGGCGGCCCGATGCACGTCCATTCGCTGATCTGGGTGCGGGTCCAGCCCTCGGGGAGCGCGGCGCCGACGAGCGGGTACTCCTCGCCGCCGACCGGGCCGGCGGTGGGCTTGTCGAAGTAGACGGTTCCGGGCGGGCAGTAGGCGATGTGACGCAGGCTCATGGGTGGTCTCTCCAGGCTCTCCGGTGGGTGGGACGGGGGGTACGGGCCGCGGCGGGCCCGCCCTACGGCAAGAGGGGGCTGAGGTAGGTGACGGCGAGCCACTTCCCCAGCGGGTGCGTTCCGGCGTCGACCTCGGCGACCCCCGACCGCTCCGCGGGCACGTCGTCCACGGTGAGCGGGTAGCCGCGCACCGGCAGCAGGTCGGACCCGCCGGACACGGGGATCAGGGCGGACAGCGGCGCCGTCCGCGGCACCGACGTCACCGACTCCAGCCGGCCGGTGGCCAGCAGGGGGCGGGACAGCAGGCCGTTGCGGCGCAGTTCGACGCGGGCGCCCTCGGTCAGCAGCCGTCCTCCGCCGCTGCCCTCCTGCACGACGAGGCTGACCGTGCCGTCGTCGGCGACGGTGTAGCCGGCGGAGTAGGTCGCGGGGACCTTGATCCCGACGGCGGCGCCGGCGGTCAGGGCGGCCGCGGCGAGGCCGACGGCGAGGATGCGCGCCGGGTGCGCGCCGGACCGGCGGGCGGTGACGGCGAGCTTGCAGGAGCCCTTGCCGAGCCGCCACAGCAGGTAGCCGATGCCGAGCGCGAAGAGGGCCGCGCCGGTGAACCCGAGCCGCTGGAGCATGCCGGACCAGAGGGTCAGCGCGGTGCCGACGAGGTAGAGGGGGAACAGCAGGCACGCCAGCCCGTAGGGCACGGCCCACGGCTTGTCGGGCAGTTCGCGGCGGTAGTGGCCCCCGAAGGTGACCTTGGACAGGGCGGCCAGCGCGTCCGTCATGGCCTTCTCGCGCAGGTGCGAGATGTCGAGGTGGCTCATCAGGGCGATGTAGCCGTCGAGCTTGACCAGCGGCAGCAGGTTGACGGCGCAGGTGAGGTACGTGGTGAGGGCCATCACCAGCAGCGGGCCCCGCCAGCCGCCGTCCGCGGGCACGAACAGCGCGGCGATCGCGGCGGCCCCGGCGGCGACGGCCTGGACGAACACCCCGGCGAGGGCGATCTGCACGCGCTGTCGGGGCCGGCCGAGCCGCCAGCCGTCGGAGACGTCGCAGAAGAACGCCGGCGACATGTAGAAGAGCATGAAGCCCATGCGGGTGGGCCGGCCGCCGTGGTGCGTGAGGACCGCCCCGTGGGCGAACTCGTGGACGGCGGTCGTGACGACGACGCCGAGGATCACCGCCAGGTAGGCCGTGAGGTGCATGGGCCGGGACACCGCGTCCCCGAGCCGGGGCGAGCACACGGCGAGGGCCAGCAGGCCGCCGAGGGCGATCGCGGTCGCCGTGACGGAGACGGAGCGGTGGAGCAGCAGCCGGGTCAGCGGGGCCGTCCGGCGTAGCAGCCGGTCCGGCTTGAGGAGCGTGAACTGCACGGTCAGCGGCGGCACCAGCTTGACCCGGCGGACCTTGCGCGGCGGGGTGCCGTCGTCGAGCAGCTTCTTGTCGGCCAGGGACCGGACCGCGGTGCCGATGTCGTCGGCGGTCCACGGGGTGCCCATCGTGGCGGCGAGTTCGCGGTGGTCGCGGGTGCCGTCGAGGGCGCGGATCAGCCGGCCGAGGTCGGCACCGACCCTGAAGTGCTGGGTCTCGCCCCGCTGGACGACCCAGGGGGCGTCCGGTTCGGCGGGCTCGTGGACGGCGACGTGGGAGGCGGTCCGGGGGTGCTCCAGGTCGGGGGCGGCGGGGGCCTCGGGTGTCTTCGGGCGGATGAGGGTGAGCGTGGGCATGGGGTCGGCACCTCGGGCTTCAGACGATGTCGCGGGTCGCCAGCAGACGACGCGCGGCGAACCAGGCGGCGGTGAGCCATCCGGCGATGGCGGCGAAGGCCCAGGGGACCGGCAGCAGGTCCGGCTTGACGTCCCGGTAGACGGAGCTCATCGCGATGGTCAGCAGGTACTTGGCCGCATCCGGGGCGAGCGCCTGGACGCCCGGGTCGACGACGAGGGTGAGGGTGATCAGCAGGGCGACGGCGGAGACCTGGTTGCGGACGATCCAGCCGAGCAGCGCCCCCCAGGGAGCGGCCAGCACGGAGCAGGCGAACACGCCCGCCAGGATCAGCCAGGTCTCGCGGGTGAAGACGGCGCTGTCGCCGTAGGGGGCGCCGGCGAAGGCGCAGGCGAGGGTGCCGAGTCCGGCGGCCAGCAGGCCGAAGACCGCCCCGGCGGCGGTGGCGACCGCGACCTTGGCGGTGAGCAGCCGGCTGCGGGATCCGGCCAGGAGGACGGAGCGTCCGACGGTGCCGGTCCCGTACTCGCGGGTGACGAGGATCGCGCCGGACAGCGAGGAGAAGAGGAACATCATCATCCACGAGCGGGCGATGTCGTTCGTGACGTCGGCGGCGGATCCGCCGGCCGTGACGGCCCTGTGGCCCTCGGAGGCGAAGCCGAAGGTGGACAGCAGGCACAGGAACGTGCCGGCCAGCATGAGGATCCACCAGGTCCGGCCGGTGACGGCCTTGCGGAGTTCCCCGTGGACGAGGTTACGCATGGGTGAGGGTCCTCTCGGGCGTGTCGACCAGGTGGAAGAAGCGGTCCTCCAGGCGGTGCACGCCGCCGTCGGTCAGGTCGGCGAGGGTGCCGGCGTAGCGGAGGGAGCGCTGCACGACGACGACGTCGTCGACGGTCTGCTCGACCTCGGCGAGCTGGTGGCTGGAGACGAGGACCGTGCGGCCCTCGGCGGCGAGTTCCCGCAGGGTGTCGCGCAGCCAGCGGATGCCGTCGGGGTCGAGGCCGTTGGCGGGTTCGTCGAGGACGAGGACCTCGGGGTCGGCGAGCAGGGCGGTGGCGAGGGCCAGCCGCTGCTTCATGCCGGTGGAGCAGCCGGACACGGGCCGGTCCTCGGAGCCGGCGAGTCCGGTGAGGCCGATGACCTCGTCGGTGCGGCGCCGGTCGAGGCCCAGGCAGGCGGCCCAGGTGAGGAGTTCCCCGCGGACCGTGGAGCCGGTGACGGGGCCGAGGGCGTCCATGGCGACGCCGACCCGGTGGGCGGCCCGCGGCAGTTCGCCGTACGGGCGGCCGAGCACGGTGGCGTGGCCGGCGGTGGGCCGGGCCAGGCCGAGCAGCATGCGGATGGTGGTGGTCTTCCCGGCGCCGTTGCGGCCGAGGAGTCCGGTGACGCGGCCCGCGTGGATGTCGACGGTGAGGTCGTCGACGGCGGTGACGTCCTTGAACTTCTTGGTGAGTCCGGTGAGGGAGATCGCCGGGGTGGTGCTCATCACGGCTCCTTGCGGTGGGAGTGCCGAGTGGTGGTGCCGGGGCCGGGCCCCGGCCGGGAGTCCGTCCCGGCCGGGGGCCCTGGCTCACTCGGCGGCTGCGGTGATCCGCCGCGGGGCGGGTGCGGCGTCAGGTGATGACGACCGCGGCGGAGACGAGGGCCGAGACGCCGGCCCCGGCGGAGATCCCGCCGATGGTGCCCCAGCCCGGCGCTTCGAGGGCTTCCAGCTCCTGGAGGCCCAGCTCCAGGTCCTGCTCCTCGACGGCGGCGGTGGCGGTGCGGTCGTCGGTCTTCTTGTCGCTCATGTCGTTGCGTCCTTTCCCGTGCGAGTCCGGGTGTCCCGGGGTCGGTGCCGCCCGGTGGCCGGCTCAGGTGGCGACGATCGCGGCGGAGGCGATGGCCGCGCCGCTGACCGCGGTGCCGGCGGAGAAACCGGTCCAGAAGCCGGGCGCCTCCAGCGCCTCCAGCTCCTGCAGCCCCAGCTCCAGGCCGTCCTGCGGGTTCGAGGCGACGGCCTCGGCGGTCTTGTCGGTGTGCTGCTCGCTCATCGCGAACTCCTTCGGGTGTGGGTGGTGCGGTGGGTGGGGGTGGCGGGTGGCCGCTCAGGTGATGACGGCCGTGGCCGAGACGGCGGCCGAGACGCTCGCCGCGGCGGAGAAGCCGGTCCAGAAGCCGGGCGCCTCCAGCGCCTCCAGCTCCTGCAGCCCCAGCTCCAGGCCGTCCTGCGGGTTCGAGGCGGCGATCTCGGCGGCCTTGTCTTCGGGCTGCTCGCTCATCGCGAACTCCCTTGGGAGGAAGGAGGGGTGAGGGGCGGGATCAGGTGACGATCGTGGCCGAGACGACGGCGGCCGAGGCGGCGGCGGAGACGCCCGCGGAGAAGCCGCCGATGGTGACCCAGCCCGGCGCCTCCATCGTCTCCAGCTCCTGCAGCCCCAGCTCCAGGTCCTGCTCCTCGACGGCGGCGGTCACGGACTGCTCGTTGATCTCGGACATGAATGACTCCTCTGTGGTGTGAAAATCGGGTCGGTGCGGATCGGGGTACGGCGGCCGGCTCAGGTGGCGACGATCGCGGCGGAGGCGATGGCCGCGCCGCTGACCGCGGTGCCGGCGGAGAAACCGGTCCAGAAGCCGGGCGCCTCCAGCGCCTCCAGCTCCTGCAGCCCCAGCTCCAGGCCGTCCTGCGGGTTCGAGGCGGCGATCTCGGCGGTCTTGTCGGTGTGCTGCTCGCTCATCGCGAACTCCCTTGGGAGGAAGGAGGGGTGAGGGGCGGGATCAGGTGACGATCGTGGCCGAGACGACGGCGGCCGAGGCGGCGGCGGAGACGCCCGCGGAGAAGCCGCCGATGGTGACCCAGCCCGGCGCCTCCATCGTCTCCAGCTCCTGCAGCCCCAGCTCCAGGTCCTGCTCCTCGACGGCGGCGGTCACGGACTGCTCGTTGATCTCGGACATGAATGACTCCTCTGTGGTGTGAAAATCGGGTCGGTGCGGATCGGGGTACGGCGGCCGGCTCAGGTGGCGACGATCGCGGCGGAGGCGATGGCCGCGCCGCTGACCGCGGTGCCGGCGGAGAAACCGGTCCAGAAGCCGGGCGCCTCCAGCGCCTCCAGCTCCTGCAGCCCCAGCTCCAGGCCGTCCTGCGGGTTCGAGGCGACGGCCTCGGCGGTCTTGTCGGTGTGCTGCTCGCTCATCGCGAACTCCCTTGGGTGTGGGTGGGTCGGTGGTGCGGTGGGTCCGGGCCGGCGAGGGTGCCGGGGCCGGTCCGCGCCGTCATGCGGCGCGGAGGACAGGGGTGGTGCGGGGGGCGGCGACGGCCTTGCGGAGCAGCGCCTCGACGTCGGCGGTGAGGAGGCCGCCGAGCATCGGCAGGCCGGCTCCCCAGGCCCGGGTGGTCTGCCGGGCCACGGCCGCCAGTCGCTCCGGCGGGGCCGTGACGTGCCGGTCGATCCCCCAGCCGTCCATCAGACCGACGATGCCGCGGGCGGGGTCGCCGGACAGCGGCTGCGGGGTGCCGCGGCGGACGCGGTCCCAGACACGGCGCAGCCGGGCCGCCGAGCCGTACCGTTCGTCGCCGTCCAGGACGGCTCGCCACAGGTGCGGCAGGAGGGCGGCGACCGCCGTCATCTTGCGCACGCCGAGGGCCGTGGACAGCTCGTTGGCGATGATCCAGCCCTCCGTCGTGAAGGGGGTGCGGCCGAGCCGCATCCACGTGGCGTGGGTCAGTCCGCTGAGCCGGGCGATGTCGAGCCGCAGCCGCGCGTCGGCCGGCCGGCCCCGGTCGCGCAGTTCGCCGGCCCGGTGGCCCAGGCCCGCGAGCTGCTCGGCGGCCGCCTCGCAGAAGGCGTCCTCGACGGGCAGGTCCTTGTGGTCGCCCGCGTAGGGGGTGATCGTGCGGAACAGCGCCTCCAGCACGCCTTCCTGGAGCAGGTCGGCGGGCAGGGTCTCGGTGGCCGCGGCGTCCAGCAGGGCCGCGTCGGGGGTGAGCGCCTCCGCGGAGACCAGGCGCTTGCCCTGCCGGTGCGGCATGCACGCCACCCTGCTGATCTCGGATCCGGGCCCGACGGTGGTCGGCACGGCCAGCAGGGGGCGGACGCGCCGGACCCGCGGGCCGAGGGCGAGGAGCCCGCAGCGGGACGTGTCGCGCAGGGCCCGTGCCGCCTCGGGGCTGTCCTGTGCGGTCAGGGCGAGCTTGGCGCGGTCCACGCAGGTCCCGCCGCCGACGGCGACGACCAGGTCGGAGCGTGCGGTGCGCGCCGCGAGGGCGAGGATCTCCTCGGCGTCGCCGGGGCCGTCGGGGGCCAGGCGGCTGACGAGGTGTCCGGCGCGTTCCAGTTCGCGTTCCACCAGGCCGGTGATCCGGGCCCCGGTGAGGGCGGGGTCGACGAGGAGGGAGGTGCGGCCGGCCGGCGCGTACGACAGCCAGTCGGCGAGGCCGTCGGCGCCGAGGAGCAGGCGGGTCGGCCCGGACCAGGGCAGGTTCACGGCCGTGCCCCCGCGAGGCCGGGGGTGCGTCCGTGCGCCTCGACGTCGGCGGCGTGGGCCTCGATGCCGGTGCGCACGCGCCGTACGAGCTCGGCCAGGTCCTCGTCCCCGCAGGTGAGCGGGGGCAGCAGCTGCACGCCGTTCAGGCCGGGATGGACGATGGCGCCCGCCTCGCGGATCCGGGCGACCAGGTCCATGACCTGGTTCTGCGGCAGGGGGTCGCCGGACGGGGTGACGACGCGGATCGAGCGGAAGAGCCCGATGCCGGTGGTGGCGCCGATGAGGGCGTGGCCGGCGACGAGGGCGGCGAGTTCGTCGTCGAGGCGTTCGGCGAGCCGCCGTCCGCGGGCGACGGCGTCCAGGCGGCGCATCTCGTCGATGGTGGCCAGGATCGCGGCGCAGGTGGCGGGGGTGCCGGCCTGGGTCTCACCGTGGGTGAGCATGGCGTCGGCCTCTTCGAAGGCGTCGGCGACACCGCGGGAGACGATCACCGCGGAGGCGGCGCAGGTGCCGTTGGTGAGGCCCTTGGAGGTGACGAGGAGGTCCGGCCGGGCGGTCCAGCGCTGCGAGGCGAACATGTCGCCGGTGCGGCCGAATCCGGTGGCGACCTCGTCGGCGACCAGCAGGAAGCCGTGCTCGTCGCGCAGCCGCAGCAGGGTGTCGACGTAGGCGTCCTCCAGCGGAACGGCTCCGCTGCCGAGGACCGGTTCGACGACGACGGCGGCGACCTGGGAGCCGTGGCGTTCCATCAGTTCGGTGACGCCCGCGGGGTCGTTGGGGTGGACGTGCCGGACGTACCGGCCGTCGACCCCGTAGAGGCGCTGTCCGAGGTTCTCCCCGGTGAGGGAGAACGAGCCGTAGGTGAGTCCGTGGTAGCTGCCGCGCAGGCCGACGACGATCTTGCGGGTGTCGTCGCCGCGCAGGGCGTGGTAGTGGCGGGCGGTCTTCATCACCAGGTCGTTGGCGGAGCCGCCGGAGGTGGAGAAGATCACCCGGCCGTAGTGGTCGGCGCCGGCGAGTTCGACGAGGGCGTCGGCGGCCCGGCGGGCCCAGGTGTGCTCGTAGCGGAAGATGCTCAGGTAGGAGGCCTCGTGGAGGGCCTCGGCGATGGCGTCGGCGATGACGGTGTTGCCGTGGCCGAGGTTGGCGTTCCACAGTCCGCTGTCGCCGTCGAGGAGTTCGCGCCCGTCGCTGAAGCGGATGCGCATGCCCTCGGCGGAGACGGCGCACAGGTCGTCGCGGCCGTGCTGGGAGGGCGGGACCAGGCTGGTCCACAGGGCCTGGTAGCTCATCGGCGCACCTCGGCCTCGATCAGGACGTCGTGGTGACGGCCGGTTCCCTGCCCGATGGGGCTGGTGGCGACGACGGTGAAGCCGGCCGCCTCGAGTTCGGCGACGACCCGCCGGGCGGGCAGGACGCCGATGGTGGTGGTGGCGACGGTGACGGGGCCGTCGGCCGGCACGGGGTGCGGGAGCACGGTGACGGTGCGGGTGGCCGCGCCGGGGCTCCACTGCTCGTACATCAGGTAGCCGCGGCCGCGGGCGCCGGTGACGGGGATCTCGGACTCGCCGGTGCCGTCCTCGGCGGCGTCGACGTCGACGGTGGTGAGCAGGAAGCGGCCGCCGGGGGCGAGGTGGTCGCGGACGCACCGGTAGAGGCCGGGGCGGTCCTCGTCGGGGAGGAGGGAGATGGTGGTGGTGCCGAGCAGCACGACCCCGTAGCGGCGGCCGAGCCGGAAGTCGCTCATGTCGGCCTCGACGCTGTCGCAGCGCCGCCGCACCTCGTCGGGGGCGCCGGCGAGGCCGGCCCGCAGCAGGGCGAGCATGTCGGGGGACAGTTCCAGCGCGGTGACCTCGTGGCCGGCGGCCAGCAGCGGGAAGGTGAGCCGGCCGGAGCCCGCGGCGAGGTCGAGGACGGGGCCGTCGGCGCCGCGTACGGCGGCGAGGATCTCGGGGACCTCCTGCGTGGTCCTGCCGCAGATGTCGTGGTAGATCCGGCTGCCGTGGGCGTCGTACAGGTCGCAGAGCCGGGCGCGGTCGCCGAGGGCGTCGACGGCGGCGCCGGCGCGGCCGGTGAGGGGGGTGCCCGCACGGGCGGGGCTGAGCAGCGTACTCATCGGGCGAGCTCCTCGAAGCGGTGGGGAACGGTCCGGCCGGTCGGGGCGGGTGCGGGGGCGGGGGTCAGGGGGATGCCGGTCGCGCCGAACCAGGCGTCGACGGCCGCGACGGTGCCGGGGTCGGCGTGCCGGGCCGCCCGGTCCGCGCCGCCGGTGGCCAGCAGCGCCTCGGCGGCGCGGGCGGCGTCGGTGGACAGCGCGACGGCGCGGCCGGTGCGCGGGTCGTGGACCAGGGCCCGGTCGTCGCTCCGCAGCAGGACCGGGAGCGTCGGGTCCGTGGAGTCGGCCGTGGCGTCCTCGCCCAGCGCGGGGTTCAGACGTCCGCCGAATCCGGAGACGCGGACCCGGTCCAGCCCACGGGCGCGGGCGGCGCGCACCGCGTCCACGGCCGCCAGGTACCGGCCCAGCCAGGGTCGTCGTGCGACCTCGGCGTGGGGGGCGCGGCCGGCCCGCCAGGCCCGGTCCAGTTCCCCGGGCGTGGAGCCGAGGTCACCGAGCGGAGCGCCGCCCGGGGTGGTGGAGACCGTGCCGTCGGAGGTGACGTGCAGCCGCAGGAGCGGGCCGTCGCCGTCGGGCGTCGCGCCCAGCGCGCAGTGATCCGCGAGCCGGACGACGGGGTGGGTCGGGAGGGCGGCGAAGTCGCCCTCGCCGCGGGCCTGGTCGGCGTCCGCCAGGTAGGCCTCCAGGCCGGCGTCGCCGTCGGTCCGGAGCAGGGTGGGGCCGAGCGGCGGGCGGTGGCCGGGCCGCTCGTAGGGCCGGGTGTGGAGGTAGAAGTCGGGGTGCAGTCCGGCCTCGCCGTTCCCGTCGCCGGTGAGGTCGCCCTCGTAGGTGACGACGGTGACGCCGTCGTGGTCGGTGGTGATGCCGGGTTCCGTGTGCGGCACGAGGACGGTGGTGCCGGCCGCGGTGAGCGCGGAGGCGAGCAGGCGGGGCAGGGTGGCGGCGTCGGCGAGGACGACGGTGGCGGGTGCGCCGTGCGGTCGGGGCCGGCCGGGCCATGGGCGTCCGGTGCCCCATTCGATCGCCGCCACGGCAATGAATGGCATGGACATGACTACCTCGGGAGTGTGAGCGGCCGTCGAGGGCCGTACGGGGGAAGGGGGGCCGGGGGAAACCGGTGCGGTGACGGGCCGTCAGGCGAGGCCGAGCGAGGCGAGCAGCGTCCTCAGCTCCTGCGACGCGGCCTGCGGGCCGTGCAGCGAGGCCACACCGGTCACGTTGAGGACGACCTCGTCCACACCGGCCCCGGTGTAGGCGGCGAGCTTCTCCTTCAGCTCGTCGGCGGTGCCGTACAGGAACGCGTCGCCCTTCACGAGCGCCAGGGCCTGCGCGGTCTCGTCCCCGTCGGCGAAGGCGCCGTCGGGCAGGGCCACACCGCCGCGGCGCAGCATGTCCCGGTAGTGCGGAAGTCGCAGGTGCGCCCCGTTGGAGGCGAGCGCGAGGCGGGCCGGGTCGCGGTCGTCGCCGGCCAGGGCGAGCGGCACGATGGCCGTGACCCTCGGCGCCGCCCGTCCCGCCCGCCGCGCCCCCGCGGCCAGCGCGGGCACGACGTGCCGGGCGAGATAGCGGGCCGGTGTGAGCCAGGTGATCGCCACGTCGGCCCGTTCACCGGCCACCTCGGCCATCTTCGGCCGCAGCACCCCGAGTCCCAGGTCGATCCGGGGCCCGGGCAGCGGCGCGATCCTGCCCGCCTGGTGCCAGAACTCCCCGTCCACGACCTCGGGCGTGCCGGTGAGGGCCGCCCGTACGGCGGTCAGGTACTCCCGGGCCGCGGTGAGCGGACTGCGGTACGGCTCACCGCGCATCGCCCGCTGCACGTCCCGGGACCCCGGGCCGAACCCCGCGACCACCGACTCGCCGGTCATCAGCGACAGGGACTTGGCCTGCAGCGCCGCCTCGTAGGGGTGCCGCATCGGCATCAGGGTCACGCCCAGTCCGGTCGGCACCCGGAAGCCCGCCCCCGCCGCGTGGGCGAAGCCCTGGTGGGGCTCGGTGATCATGCCCTGGCCCTGCCAGAGGCGGTGGGCGCCGGTCCACCGGACGAGGCCGGCGAAGGGCAGCATCTGCTCGGGTCTGCGGGGCACGAACGGGACGAGGACCGAGTAGTCCGTCATGGCGAAGGTCTCCTGGTGGGTTCTGCGGGCGGGGGCGCGCCGTGGTCAGTGGCGCGGCCCCCGTGCGGGCCGGCGTCCGGTGGCCCCGCCCGGCGTGCGGGCCGGGGCCGGTGTCAGCGGCTCAGTCCCACTCGTGGACCTGCTTGATCGCCTTCAGCACCTCCGCCGCGCGCTCCGCCGCGTGGTCCGCGGCGCGCTCCGCGACACCGCAGAGCGTGCCGCCGAGCGGCAGGCCCGCGGGGCACTCCGGCCGCGGCGCGGAGACGGACGCGGACTGCGCGGCCGCCTGCGGTGCCGTCTGTGCGGCCTGGGCCGTACCCGCGCCGCCGAGGACCACGACGGCGCCGGCGAGCAGCGCCGCGACGGTGAGACGGCGGGCGCCACGGGTCCGGGCTGCCTCGTTCGAAGTGGTGGCCGCGCTGTTCATGCTGTTTCCCCCTGGAGGTGCGAAGTGCGGTTTCGTTCTCCCCTTGCGAGATCAACTCTGCCTGCTGACGAGGGCTCGATCGACGCGGATTCCATGCAGCTTCCTGCGCAGCGCGGTGCCGCTTGCTGCGCACTCCGGAGGGGGCCGGTATGGCGCTACTTGATCAAAGAAGGTACTTCTTATGCCTGATCAGGCAGGGGGAACGGCGATGAGGGGAAAGCCATGGCGCAGCCGGATCTGCAGTTTCTCGGGGTCGCCCCGCGGGACGAGGAGCTGTACCGGTTCCTGTTGCGCACGGGCGGGGCGGAGCCCGACGAACTGAACGGTCCGGCCGGCCACGAGGACGGCTCCGCGGGAACGGCGCGGGACACGGAGGCGGCCTGCCGCCGTCTCACCGGGCTGGGCCTCGCGGTCGAGAGCATGAACGGCGTCCTGCGCCCCGTTCCGCCCGCCAAGGCCGTGGAGCGGCTGGTGGAACTCCGGGTCAAGCAGCTCCAGGACGAACTGGAGGAGACGGTCGGCCGCACCGGCATCGTCGATTCCCTGCTGGCCGAGCGCGAGTCGGGGGCGCAGCGGGGTGCGGCCCTGGCGGAACGGGGCGGCGCGCCCATCCGGCACCTGGAGGGTCTGGAGGAGGTGCGGGCGGCCATCGACGAGCTGACGTTCTTCACCCGCACCGAGAGCCTGACGACCTATCCGCGCGGCACGCTGTCCCCGCAGGGCATCGCCAACTCCCGCGCGATGGACCTGCGGATCCTGCGCCGCGGGGTGCGGATGCGGACCCTCATGGGGTCCGGGGCGCTGGACGACCCCACGACCCTGGCGTACCTGCGCGAACTGGTCGCGAAGGGGGCCGAGATACGCATCTCCCACCAGCCCCTGGAACGCATGATCATCTGCGACCGGGCCGCCGCGCTCACCCCGATCGACCCGGCCCACACCGCGAAGGGCGCGATCCTCACCCGGGAACCGGGCCTGGTGGCCGCCCTGGTGTCCCTCTTCGAACGGATGTGGGACACCGCCCAGGAGCTCCCGGTGGGCGAAGACGGCACCGACGCGGAGGACGGCCTCCCGACGGAGATCGAACGGAAGATCCTCAAGTCCCTGTACACGGCCGACAAGGACGAGAGCGGCGCCCGTGACCTGGGCATCTCCGTCCGTACGTACCGCAAGCACGTCGCCGTGCTCATGCAGCGCCTGGACGCCACGAACCGCTTCCAGGCCGCGCTGCTGGCCCGGGAGCGCGGCTGGCTCTGAGGCGCGGACGGGGGCCGGGGACACACGGTCGTGTCCCCGGCCCCCGGCGTGCCGCGTGTTCGGTTCAGCCGCCGCTCTTCTGCCGTCGCACCGCCGCCCCCACGTAGCCGGCGCAGACGAGGACGGCGATCCCCAGGCCGACGGCGGCCGCGGTCCGCGCGCCGCCGTCGAAGACGGTCGTCGCCACGCCCAGGCAGACGGCCAGCAGGGCGGCTACCAGCGCGGGCGTCGTACCCTGCCGGTTCTCGGAGTCGGACATGGGCATAAGGGATCTCCCGTAAGAATCGCCGGAGTCAGTGCTTCCCCTCACCGTCCCACTTCCGCCCGGCCGCCCCCCGCCGTTCCGGGTGCAGCTTCGTGCACCCCGCGGCGCATCATGCTGCAGCGCTCCGCCCCGCGGTGCCCGGCGTCCGTCAGGAGTGGCCCAGCTCCGCCGACGACTCGTCCTCCGTCACCGGGACCGAGCCGGAGTCGGCGGCCGGGCGCAGGGGGAACGGGTCGACGCGGGTCTCGTCGATCACCGGCGGGGCCGGCTGCGGCGGCTTGGGCATGACCGCGGCCTCGGAGTGGCCGCCGCAGCCGTACGCCAGGGAGACCACGCGGCCGTCGGCCGGGGAGAACTCGTTGGCGCACACGCCGAAGGCCTGGCCGAGCGAGCCGCCGATGGGGACCAGGAAGCCGCAGGACATGCAGGACGCGGGGGCCGCCTGGGCCATGGGGGTCTTGGCGCCGAACGCCTCGTCCCAGCGGTCGGCGGCGCTGTGCAGGCCGTACCGGGACAGGACCCGGGCGCGGCGCATGCCGAGTTCCTCGGCGACGGCGGCGATGGAGCCGCGCGAGGGGGCGGTGGGCAGGTGGGCCGGGGTGCCCTTGGTGACCTCGGCGTCCTCGGCCTCCATCAGCTCGGCCATCTCCCCGGAGACGGCGGAGTTCGGCGGCGGCTCCTGCTCGCCGGACCAGCCGGGCTCCAGGCGCAGGTCCTCGGCGTCGGTGGGGAGGAGGTCGCCGGGGCCCATGTCGCCGGGGCGCAGCCGCTCGCTCCACGGCACCCACTCCGGGGCGAGCACGGCGTCGGGGCCGGGCAGCAGGACCGCCTCGTCGACGGTGACGATCTTGGCGCGGGAGGCGCGGGCGACGGTGACGGCCCAGCGCCAGCCGCGGTAGCCGAGCTCGCGGCATCCGAAGAAGTGCGTGACGACGCGGTCGCCCTCGGAGACCAGCCCTTCGTGTTCTCCGACCACCCCGGGCGCGGCGGCCTCCTCGGCTGCGGCGCGGGCGAGGTCGACGGCCTCGGCGCACAGACGGTCGGGGGTGCGGCTTCGCGTTGTCGCTGCGCTCACAGGTATCGCTTCTCTCCTACGCCGTCTCACGAGTGCGCCACTCCCAGCGCGGGGGCGGACGGAGCGGACCGGAGGACCGCGTCGACGTCCGCGCCGAATCGTGCTCGGGCGCGCCTCCATCCATTGTGCGGGATGGCTGAGATACGCACGCTACCTGTTCGCGTGCGCTGGGCCTACACCGACGGTTGTTCCGGAACCCCGCGCGCCGGTCTTCCGGGCCCCCGCGGGCCGGTCCGGAGCCGTCCTCGGGGCGGTCCGGGCCTGTCCACGGGAGCGGCCCGAGCCCGTCCGCGGGCCGAATCGGACTTGTCCGCGATCCGGTCCGCACTCGTCCGCGATCCGGCCCGCACCCTCCGCGGGCCGGCCCGAACCCGTCCGCGGGCCGACTCGAACCCGTTCCCGAGCCGGTCCGGACCCGTTCCCGAGCCGGTCCGGACCCGTCCGCGGTCCGGTCCGCGCCGGGGCCGTTCGGCCGGACAACCGCACCCGGAGCGCCGTCCACGGCGGCGTCAAGGCACTACGTGCCGGGATCTCGGGGCACTATGACGTCGTGGCTACCGCGAGGACACCCCAGGACGCCACCGGGACCGGTGAGTCGAAGGGGGGCAAGGGGATCGGCCGGCGCGTCGGGAAGGGACGGGCGGGCGGCCGCCTCCGCGCGTTCGGACGGGCCCTGCACCTCCCGGTGACCGGAACCGCACGCGGGATCCGCCGGGCGACGCACGCGCACGGAGCCGGGGAGTCCGGACTCGGCAAGCTGATCGAGCTGCACGGGGTGAACGGCGCCGGCGACGTCATGATCACGGTCGCCCTCGCCTCCACCGTCTTCTTCTCGGTGCCGACGGACGAGGCCCGCGGGCGGGTCGCGCTGTACCTGGCGATCACCATGGCGCCGTTCACCCTCCTCGCCCCGGTGATCGGCCCGCTCCTCGACCGCATCCCGCACGGCCGGCGCGCCGCGATGGCCGGCGCGATGCTCGCGCGGGCGCTGCTCGCCCTGGTGCTGTCCGGCGCGGTCGTCACCGGCAGCATCCAGCTGTACCCGGCCGCGCTCGGCGTGCTCGTCGCGTCCAAGGCGTACGGGGTGGTCAGAAGCGCGGTCGTGCCGCGGCTGCTGCCGCCCGCCTTCTCCCTGGTGAAGGCGAACTCGCGGGTCACGCTCGGCGGGCTGCTGGCGACCGGGATCGCCGCGCCGATCGGGGCGGGGCTGCAGCAGATCGGGCCCCGCTGGCCGCTGTACGGAGCCTTCGCGATCTTCGTCGCGGGGATGTTCCTGTCCTTCCGGCTGCCGCCCGCGGTGGACTCCGCCAAGGGCGAGGACACCGCGCTGCTCGCCGCCGACGAGCAGCACCTGCACGGGCCGCACCGCAGCACGGCCAGACGCCCCGGGCTGCGCACGGTCGGCCCCGCCGTCACCCACGCCCTCGGCGCCAACGCCTCCATCCGCTGCCTGTCCGGCTTCCTGATCTTCTTCCTCGCGTTCCTGCTGCGCGAGCACCCGATGACCGGGCAGAGCGCCGCGGTGTCCCTCGGCATCGTGGGCGTGGCGGCGGGCACGGGCAACGCGCTCGGCACGGCGGTCGGGGCCTGGCTCAGGTCCCGCGCCCCGGAGATCATCATCGTGACGGTGGTGGCCTGTGTGCTGGGCGCGGCGATCACGGCCGCGGCGTTCTTCGGCGCGGTGCTGGTGGCGTGCCTGGCCGCGATCGCCGGGTTCGCGCAGGCCCTGGCCAAGCTGTCGCTGGACGCGCTGATCCAGCGGGACGTGCCCGAGCTGGTCCGGACGTCGGCGTTCGCGCGGTCCGAGACGCTGCTGCAGATGTCGTGGGTGCTGGGCGGCGCGATCGGCATCGCGATGCCGCTGATCGGCTCCCTGGGGCTCGCGGTGGGCGCGGCCATCGTCGCCACGGGCTGGCTGACCACCGTCCGCGGGCTGGTCGTCTCCGCCCGGCGCGGGGGCGCGGGACGGGCGCGGGTGGCGTAACGCTCCGGCCACGCCGTACCCCCGCGTGGGAGGAGCGCCGGGCGCGCCCGATAGCCTTCGCCCATGACCACGTTGCCCCGCGGCGCCGCCGCCATGAGTCACCGCGCCGTGCGACGCCGCCGTGCCGTCGCCGCCGTCGGCGCCGTATCCGCCGGACTGCTCGTCCTGTCCGCCTGCGACAAGCCGACCCCGATGGCCACGCTCACCGTGGGCACCTCGTCGGTGAGCTCGGAGGCCACCTGCGGCGGTGAGGGCGAGGCCCTGAAGACCGCCGACCTCAACAAGTGCCTGAAGGACAAGGGCATCGAGGAGATCTCCGTCGACCCCGAGGGCGAGACCGTCCGGTTCGGCGTCGACCCGGAGATCGCCGACAACGGCTGGACCATCCTGATGAACGGCCAGCCCCTGACCGACGCCATCCACAAGACGTACCAGTCGGTCCCGGGCAGCGTGTTCTTCAACGCCCAGTACGGCGCGCAGGGCGACTCGACCCTGGTGTCGATCAAGGAGGGCGAGAGCAACGAGGCCACGGGCCTGTGGTCCTTCCGCCTGAAGAAGGACGAGGACTCCTGACCCGCTCCGCGCCGCGCGTCCTGGTCGCCACCGCGGTCCCCGTCGAACGGGACGCGGTGGCACAGGCGTTCCCCGGCCCTCCGTCGGAGGTGCCGCTGCCCGGCGCGGCCCTGCTGCGCACCCCCACCGGCCCCGACGTCCTCGCCGCCGGTGTCGGCCCCGCCCTCGCCGCCGCCTCCACCGCCGCCGCCCTGACCGCGGCCGCCCTCGACGGCCGCCCCTACGGCCTCGTCGTCAGCGCCGGGATCGCCGGCGGCTTCCCGCCCGACGCTCCCCTCGGCTCCCTCGTCGTCGCCGACGAGATCACCGCGGCCGACCTGGGCGCGGAGACCGCCGACGGGTTCCTGCCGGTCACCGACCTCGGCTTCGGCACCGTCACCCACCGTCCGCCGGCCGCCCTGGTCCGCGACGCCGCCGCCGCGGCCGGCGCGCTCACCGGCACCGTGCTCACCGTGTCGACGGTGACCGGCACCGCCGCCCGCGCCGCCGCGCTCCGCGCCCGCCACCCCCGTGCCCTCGCCGAGGCCATGGAGGGCTTCGGGGTCGCCGAGGCCGCCGCCGCACACGCGGTGCCCGTGCTGGAGGTGCGCGCGGTGTCGAACCCCGTCGGCCCGCGCGACCGCGCGGCCTGGCGCATCGGCGACGCCCTGACCGCCCTCACCGAGGGCTTCGGGAAGCTCGCACCCGTACTGGAGAGTTGGAACCAGCATGACCGCCATGACCAGTGAGCAGCAGCGCCTGCGGATCGCCTACTCCCCCTGCCCGAACGACACCTTCGTCTTCGACGCCCTCGCCCACGGCCGCGTCCCCGGCGCGCCCGCCCTCGACGTCGCCTTCGCCGACATCGACGTCACCAACGGCATGGCCGAGCGCGGCGAGCTCGACGTGCTGAAGGTGTCGTACGCGGTGCTGCCGTACGTCCTCGACGAGTACGCCCTGCTGCCCTGCGGGGGCGCGCTGGGGCGGGGCTGCGGGCCGCTGGTGCTGACCCGGGAGGAGGAGGGCGGGGGCACCTCCCTGCTCGGGCGAGGCGGAGAGCCTGGGGGACTCACCGGGCGTACGGTCGCCGTGCCGAGCGAGCGGTCGACGGCGTACCTGCTGTTCCGGCTGTGGGCGGCGGACGTGGTGCCGGGCGGGGTGGGGAAGATCGTGGTGATGCCGTTCCACGAGATCATGCCCGCCGTACGGGACGGGAGGGTCGACGCGGGGCTCGTCATCCACGAGGCGCGCTTCACGTACCGGAACTACGGGCTGCACAAGCTCGCCGACATGGGCGAGCACTGGGAGCGCACCACCGGGCTGCCGATCCCGCTGGGCGCGATCATCGCCAGGCGGTCGCTCGGCGCGGAGGCGCTGACGCGGCTCGCCGACGCGATCCGCGCGTCCGTGCGGGCGGCCTGGGACGACCCCGGGGTGTCGCGTCCGTACGTCATGGAGCACGCCCAGGAGATGGACCCGGCCGTCGCCGACCAGCACATCGGGCTGTACGTCAACGAGTTCACCGCCGACCTCGGCGAGGACGGCTACGCGGCGGTGCGGGGGCTGCTCACGCGCGCGGCGGCCGAGGGGCTGGTGCCGCCCCTCGGCCCGGACGCGCTGCGGTTCCCCTGAGGGTGCTCCCTAGACGTCCAGCTGGTCGGCGACCGCGCGGAGCAGGCCGGCGATCTTCTTGCCGGCCGCGCGGTCGGGGTAGCGGCCCCGCTCCAGCTGCGGCGTGATGTTCTCCAGCAGGGTCGTCAGGTCCTGGACGATGGAGGCCAGCTCGTCCGGCTTCTTGCGCTGGGCCGCCGCGACCGACGGGGCCGGGTCGAGGAGGGTCAGGGAGAGGGCCTGGTCGCCGCGCTGTCCGGCGACCACGCCGAACTCCACGCGCTGGCCCGGCTTGAGCGTCTCGACTCCGGCGGGGAGGACCGAGGAATGGACGAAGACGTCACCGCCGTCGTCGCGGGAGAGAAAGCCGAAGCCCTTCTCACTGTTGAACCACTTGACCTTGCCGGTGGGCACGTCCGTCCTCGTCCTCGTACTCGTCGGGAAAACTGCTTGATGAAACGGCTCTTGATAGCACTGGGGCGGGCCGTGGTGACCCGCCGGTTCCCAGGCTAATGGTCTTCAGGCCGGAGACAAGACGTCACCCGGTTGTTCCTTCGCGCTGGGAACTACCCTGGTCCGGTGCGTGACAAAACCCAAGCGAATTCCGCCGCGCCCGGTGACGGCCTGGTCCGTACCGGCGCCCTCGTCTTCTTCATCGGCGCCGTGGCCACTCTGGTCACGGTGGCCCCGTTGTTCCTCGGAACGACGCCTTTCCCGACGTACATGTTCGGATTGAGCATGCTCATGGCCGTCGGATTCCTGATGGCCGGTGCGGGTGTCCTGCGCTCGGTCGCGGCGGGGCGCCGTCAGGCGCGGGCCGCGTTGTCGTCCGAGCGGTAGTCCGAAAACCACCGGGGGAATTCCGTCAGACCGGCGAGGACGACGTCCGCGCCGGCCGCGCGCAGTTCCCCGGGACCGAACGGGCCGGTGGCGACCGCGACCGACAGCGCGCCGGCGGTCCGCGCGCCGCGCACGTCGCCCACGTGGTCGCCGACGTAGACGGCCGCGCCGTGCTCGCGCAGCGCGAGCGCCTTCTGCTCGGCCCACAGGTCGCCGATCACGGCGTCCGGCTCGATGCCGAGGTGGGCCAGGTGCAGCTTGGCGTTGGGCTCGTACTTGGCGGTGACGACGACCGCGCGCCCGCCCGCCCCCCGCACCGCCGCGATCGCCCCGCGGGCGCCGGGCAGGGCGGGCGTGGCGGCGACGGCGTACGCCGGGTACATCGCGCGGTACAGCTCCGCCGCCTCCTCGACCCGCTCCGCCGGGAACCAGTGGGCCAGCTCGTCCACGAGCGGCGGCCCCAGCCGGGTGACCGCCAGGTCGGCGTCGATGTACGTACCGGTCCGCGCGGCGAGCGCCCGGTAGCAGGCGCGGATCCCGGGCCGGGAGTCGATGAGCGTCATGTCGAGGTCGAACCCGACGGTGGGCGCGGGGCGGGTCGTGGAGGCCATGCGAGCCATTGTGCCGGGGCACCGCGGAGCACCTGCCGGGACGGCCTCGGGCACCTCGCCGGACCGTGCGCGGGGCACCTCGACGGCCCGTGCCGCACCGGCGGTGCGGCACGGCGCGGACGGGAGGGCCCGGGCGTCAGCCGCGGGGGCCGCGGGCCCGCCACACCAGGTAGAGCGCGGAGGCGACGGCCGCCGCGCGCAGCACCCACGGCCAGGTCTCGGCGACCGCGTCGCTCATGTGGCCCTGGGCGATCGGCGCTCCCCAGCGCCCGTCCGTACGGCCCCACAGCCACACGACGCCGGCCGCGGCGACCAGCCCCGGCAGTCCCAGCACCGCCCACTTGGCCTGCGCCGGGGTCAGGCGGCGGGAGAGGTGGACGATCAGCCAGCCGAGGATCAGCGCGGGGAGGCTGCCGAGCGCGGCGCCCGCGACCAGCAGGCCCGCGGCGAGCAGGAGCAGCGGGTTGTTCCAGCCGCCGGAGGGGAGGCGGGGGCGCAGCAGGCGGCGCCGGGGAGTCCCGGCCCCGGCCTCCTCCACGGCCGGAGCGGCCGGTTCGGGGGCCGCCTCCTCCTCCGGCGCGTCCTTCGTCCTCGGGGGCCTGAGCAGTTCCGGGATCTCCACACCGCCCACGAAGCCGGGCACCTCGTCGCCCACGCCGAAGGGGCTGTCGTCCACCCGCCACCAGTCGGGCCGGCCGGTGCCGTCCCCGAGCTCGTCCGCGCCGGCCCGGTGCGGCGGGGACGGCGCCCCGGAGGGGGCCGGGTCCGGTTCCCCGGCCGGGCGGGGGCGGGGGACGGCACGGCGCAGGAAGCCCTTCGGGCGGCCGCCCGCACCGTCGGCCGGCGAGCCGGAACCGGCCGGTTCGCGGTCCCGCTGGGCCGGGACGGCGGCGGGCGGGGCGGCGGCGGGCGGGGCGGGCGCGCCCGCGTCGGGACCGGCGGCGTCCGTGGCCGCCGTGACGACCTCGTCCGGGGTGCCGAGGCGGGCGATGATGCGGCGGACGGCGGCGGGGGAGTCCACCACCGCCTTCGCGCGGCGCCGGTCGATCTCGTCGCGCAGTCCGGCGACCAGACGCATGCGGGCCGCCGACGGCAGCTGCCGCTGCTGCGCCACGTCGCCGACGCGGCTCAGGTACTCGTAGACGACCTGGTCACTCTCGATACCCACGAAGTCCCCTCCGGGGCGGATGCGTTGGGGGCGCCCGTCGCACGACGGTACCGCCGACCGTACCCCGAGTCCGGCCGGCCGTCCCAACTCCACGCCCCGCACCGGCGCACCCACCCGCTACCGTGAGGCGGATGAGCACCGAGGAGAAGCCCGCGGCGGCCCCCCGATCCCTCGCGGAGGCCCTTCGGGAGCGGGACGACGCCTCCCTGGCCGCGCTCCTGCGCAGCCGGCCGGACCTCATCACGCCCGTTCCCGCCGACCTCACCCAGCTCGCCACCCGGGCCGGCACCCGCGCCTCGGTCGTCCGGGCGCTGGAGCGGCTGGACCGGTTCGCGCTGCAGACGGCCCAGGCGCTGGCCGTGGCGGCGGACCCGGCGACGTACGGGGAGCTGCTCGGGCTGCTGGCGGGCGACGACGGCGATCCGGCGGTCGCCGCCGCGCTGCCGCACACGCTCGGCACCCTGCGCGAGCAGGCCCTGGTGTGGGGCGGCGACGACCGGCTGCGGCTGGTGCGCACCGCCCGTGAACTGCTGTCGCCGTCGCCGCAGCACCCGTCGCCCACGGGGCTCGGCCCCTCGGTGCAGGAGGCCACCGCCGGGATGTCGCCGGGGCGGATCCAGGAGATCGTGGCGACGGCGGGGCTGCCGTCCACGCACGACTCCGTCTCCGCCGTCGCCTCCCTCACCGCCCTGTTCCGCGACCGGACGCGGATGGCCGCGCTGCTCGACCAGGCGCCGCACGAGTCCGTGGAGGTGCTGGACCGGCTGGTCTGGGGCCCGCCGTACGGGCAGGTCACCGCCGATCCCGCGCCCCGGCTGCGCTGGCTGCTGGACCGGGGGCTGCTGCTGCCGACGGCGCCCGGGACGGTCGTCCTGCCGCGCGAGGTCGCCCTGCACCTGCGGGGCGGGCGCGCGCACCGCGTGCCGGAGCCGGTGCCGCCGGCCGTCGAGGCCGCCGCCACCCACCGTCCGCAGGTCGTGGACGCGACGGCGGCCGGGCAGGCGTACGCGGCGCTGGCGACCGTGGAGGAGCTGCTGAAGGACTGGGACGAGGGCGGTCCGGCGGTGCTGCGGGCCGGGGGCCTGAGCGTGCGGGACCTGAAGCGGACCGCCGTCGCCCTGGACGTGCCGGAGCCGGTGGCCGCGTTCTGGGTGGAACTCGCCTACGCCGCCGGTCTGCTGGCCTCCGACGGGGAGGCGGACGAGCGGTACGCGGCCACCCCGGCGTACGACGAGTGGCGCGAGCGGCCCGCCGCCGAGCGCTGGGCGCGGCTGGTGACGGCGTGGCTGGCGGCGACGCGGACGGCCGGGCTGGTCGGCGGGCGGGACGCGAAGGACCGTACGTTGTCGGCGCTGGGGCCGGGGCTGGACCGGTCGGCGGCGCCCGAGGTGCGGCACCGGGTGCTGGCGCTGCTGGCCGGGCTGCCGGAGGGGGCCGCCGCGGACCCCGGTTCGGTGCTGGCCCGGCTGCGGTGGGAGCGCCCGCCGCGCGGCGGGCGGGGCGGCGCGTGGGGCGCGCCGGCCGAGAGGGGGCGCGGCACGGGACGCCCGCCGGCGGAGGCCGCGGGCGGTCCCGCGGCCGACGGCGGCGGGGACGATCCGCGCTCGCGGATCGCCCTGTGGACCCTCGACGAGGCCGAGATGCTGGGGATCACCGGGCGCGGCGCCCTGTCCGCGCACGGGCGGGCCCTGCTCGGGGCTCCCGCGCCCCGGCATCCGGAGGCGGAACCGGAGGGGCCGGGCGACAAGCTGCCCTTCCACCACCGGCCCGTGCCGCCGCCGGCCCCGCTCTCCCCCGCCGAACAGGCCACGGCCGCGGCCGCCGCCGCCCGCCTGCTCGCGCCGCTGCTGCCCGAACCGCTGGACCACGTGCTCCTCCAGGCCGACCTGACGGCGGTGGCGCCGGGCCCGTTGCAGCGGCCGCTCGCCGAGGTGCTGGGCGTGCTGGCGGACGTGGAGTCGAAGGGTGGCGCGACCGTCTACCGGTTCACGCCCGGCTCGGTGCGGCGCGCCCTGGACGCCGGGCGGACCGCCGCCGACCTGCACGCCTTCCTCGCCGCGCACTCCCGTACGCCGGTGCCGCAGCCGCTCGCGTACCTCATCGACGACGTGGCCCGCAGGCACGGGCAGCTGCGGGTGGGCGCCGCCTCGGCGTACGTGCGCTGCGACGACGACGCGGTGCTCGGCGAGATCCTCGCCGACAAGCGGGCCGCCGGGCTGGGGCTGCGCCGGCTGGCGCCGACCGTGCTGGCCGCGCAGGCCGATCCGGCCGGCCTGCTGGAGGGGCTGCGCGCGATGGGGTTCGCGCCGGCCGCCGAGTCCGCCGAGGGCGACGTCCTGGTCACCCGCGCCGACGCCCGCCGCACCCCGCCGCGCTCGGCGCCCGAGCCGGTCCCGGACGGGCCCCCGGTGCCCGACGACACCCTGCTCGCGGCGGCGATCCGGGCCGTCCGCGCCGGCGACCGCGCCTCCACCGCCACGATCAGGACGCCCGCCGGCGACCGGACCGCGGGCGGCGAGCTGCCGCGCACCGCGGCCGCCGAGACCCTCGCCACCCTGCAGGCGGCCGTCCTCACCGGCGAGGCGCTGTGGATCGGCTACGTCAACGCCGAGGGCGCGGCGAGCCGGCGCGTGATCGCCCCGGTCCGCGTCGAGGGCGGCTTCGTCACGGGGTACGACCACACCGCCGACGGGATGCGGACGTATCCGCTGCACCGGATCACCGGGGTCGCCGAACTCGCGGACGACGAGGGCTGACACTTCCGGGTGTACGGCGGACTTCATGCACGCCACGCCGGGCCGTTCCCCCCGATGAGCGAGGTTCGCGGCGCGTCCGCATCCCGCCGCGGACCGCTGGGCAGCCAACGGGTGTCCTGAACGGGACCGGAGACCACCGGCTCCCGTTCGCGCACAACAGGAAGGAAGTCCTCATGCGTGCCGTTCGTCGTGCCGCCGCCGTTCTGACGTCCACCGTCGCGCTGCTCGGAGCATTCGCCACCGAGGCCGCCGCGTTCGGCATCGACCTCGGTGGAGGCGTGACCTTCTGACGCGTCCCCCGGTCTGACACTCTCCGTTCTCGTGTTCACAGCGGGCCGGTCCCCGTCCCCGGGACCGGCCCGTCCCCGTCGGCCGTCCGAAGCGCGGAAACCGGCCGTCCGAAGTCCCGTGACGTCCGATGCGCAAGGGCGTCCGGAACCCAGAGACGTGCGAAGCCGGTGACGTCCGAAGCCCCGTGACATTCGAAGCCCCGTGACATTCGAAGCCCCGTGACGTTCGAAGTGCAGTGAAAGGTGTGCCGTGCGTTCGAAGATCCGCTTCCGTCCCCGTACCGCCCTCGCCGTCTGTCTCGCCTCCGTGGCGCTCACCGCGGTGCTCGCCCCCGCCGCCGCCGCGCTGCCGCTGCCCCTTCCGGCCGTCGGCGAGGGGGTGGCCGTCGAGGGCCCGCTGGTGAACAACCTCACGCTGCCCGCACTCAAGTAGCCCGGTCCGCTCGGGACACCGGGAGCGGGTCATCGGGCAGACTGGACGTTTGGCCGTGCTGTGCCCGTGCCGGGCCCGTCAGCAGAAAGGCAGCCACGCGTGAACGGTCCGCTCATCGTCCAGTCCGACAAGACCCTCCTCCTCGAGGTCGACCACGAGCAGGCCGACGACTGCCGTCGTGCCATCGCGCCGTTCGCCGAGCTGGAGCGGGCGCCCGAGCACATCCACACCTACCGGGTGACCCCGCTCGGCCTGTGGAACGCGCGGGCGGCCGGGCACGACGCCGAACAGGTCGTCGACGCGCTGGTGCAGTACAGCCGCTATCCGGTGCCGCACGCGCTGCTCGTGGACATCGCCGACACCATGGACCGCTACGGCCGGCTCAGCCTGGTCAAGCACCCGGCGCACGGTCTCGTCCTCACCAGCACCGACCGGCCGGTGCTGGAGGAGGTGCTGCGCTCCAAGCGGATCGCCCCCCTCGTCGGCGCCCGCATCGACCCGGACACCGTCGTCGTGCACCCCTCGGAGCGGGGGCAGATCAAGCAGGTGCTGCTGAAGCTGGGCTGGCCCGCCGAGGACCTCGCCGGGTACGTGGACGGCGAGGCGCACCCGATCGAGCTGCGCGAGGAGGGGTGGAAGCTGCGGCCGTACCAGAAGCAGGCCGTGGAGAACTTCTGGCACGGCGGCTCCGGCGTGGTGGTCCTCCCCTGCGGCGCGGGCAAGACGCTGGTCGGCGCCGGTTCGATGGCGCAGGCGAAGTCCACCACGCTGATCCTGGTCACCAACACCGTCTCGGCCCGCCAGTGGAAGCACGAGCTGGTGCGGCGGACCTCGCTGACCGAGGACGAGATCGGTGAGTACAGCGGGACGAAGAAGGAGATCCGCCCCGTCACCATCGCCACCTACCAGGTGCTGACGACCAGGCGGAAGGGCGTCTACCCCCACCTGGAGCTGTTCGACTCCCGCGACTGGGGACTGATCCTCTACGACGAGGTGCACCTGCTGCCCGCCCCCGTCTTCAAGTTCACGGCGGATCTGCAGGCGCGGCGGCGGCTCGGGCTGACGGCGACGCTGGTGCGCGAGGACGGCCGCGAGTCGGACGTGTTCTCGCTGATCGGGCCCAAGCGGTTCGACGCCCCGTGGAAGGAGATCGAGGCTCAGGGCTACATCGCCCCGGCCGACTGCGTGGAGGTCCGGGTCAGCCTCACCGACTCCGAGCGGCTGGCGTACGCCACCGCCGAGACGGAGGAGAAGTACCGCTTCTGCGCGACGACCGCGACCAAGCGGAAGGTGACGGAGGCGATCGTCCGGCGCTTCGCCGGCCAGCAGATCCTCGTCATCGGGCAGTACATCGACCAGCTGGACGAACTGGGCGAGCACCTGAACGCGCCGGTGATCAAGGGCGAGACGTCGAACGCCCAGCGGGAGAAGCTGTTCGACGCGTTCCGGGAGGGCGAGATCAGCGTGCTGGTCGTGTCCAAGGTCGCGAACTTCTCGATCGACCTGCCGGAGGCGACGGTGGCGATCCAGGTGTCGGGCACCTTCGGGTCGCGGCAGGAGGAGGCCCAGCGGCTCGGCCGGGTGCTGCGGCCGAAGGCGGACGGGCACCAGGCCCACTTCTACTCCGTGGTCGCCCGGGACACCCTCGACCAGGACTTCGCGGCGCACCGCCAGCGGTTCCTGGCGGAGCAGGGGTACGCGTACCGGATCATGGACGCGGACGAGCTCCTCGCCGAGAGCTGAGCGGACGGGCGGGCGTCCTACCTGCGGCGCACGCCCGCCTCCTCGCCGTACTCGCCGAGGACGACCACGTCGAAGGCGGCGCCGAGGAACACCCTCACGGCGTGCAGGGCGTCGCCGAGGCGGTGCGGGTGGCTGCCCCGGACCGGTGCGGCGCCGGTCGGCCGGACCGGCGGCGGGACTGGGTGGACGGTCGCTGCGCTCATGTCCCCAGGGTGACTCTTCGGGCATGCGGCGGGCATCGGTCCGAGGGCCCGGTCCGCACGGCCCGCGCGTACGCCTCCGGGACGAGCCGTCCCCCTCGGGCAGGGCGGGGTCTCCCCTAGGGGGTGTCGTTCGGATCGGGCCGGCTCCGGGCAACGGTGCCCTGCGGACCGACCCGAGCGGGGTCTGGTGCGCGCGGACGCAAGGCGGAGGAGGGCGCCAGGGCGGAGCCCCGGCAACCGACGACAACGCCGCAGATGCGCGTGCCGGGCCCCGCGGCCCCGGCAAGATCCAAACGGCACCCCCTAGGCGGGCGGCGGGGCCCGCCCGAGGCGCCGGGGCCGCGACCGGTGGGCCGGCGGCCCGGTCCGCGGTGGGCGGGCAGGCCGGCGGCCCGGTCCGCGCCGGGCGCTCAGCGGCCGATCGTGTCGAGCGCGGCGAGGTCCTCCCCGGACAGGGTGAGGCCCGCTCCGGCGATGTTCTCCCGCAGGTGCGCCACCGACGAGGTCCCGGGGATCAGCAGGATGTTGGGGGACCGGTGCAGCAGCCAGGCGAGGGCGACCGACATCGGGCGGGTGCCGTGCCGGGCGGCCACGGCCGAGAGCGTGGCGGACTGCAGGGGCGTGAAACCGCCGAGGGGGAAGAACGGCACGTAGGCGACGCCCTGTTCGGCGAGCCGGTCGACGAGGTCGTCGTCCTGGCGGTGGGCGAGGTTGTAGTGGTTCTGCACGCAGACGAACGGGGCGATGGCCTGCGCCTCGGCGATCTGGTCGGCGGTCGCGTTGCTCAGGCCGAGGTGGCGGATCAGGCCCTGCCGCTGGAGCTCGACGAGGGTCTCGTACGCCTTCGCGAGCGAGCCCGGCCGGGGCCCCGAGGCGTCGCCGAGCCGCAGGTTCACCAGGTCCAGCGTCTCGACGCCGAGGTTCTCCAGGTTGTCGTGGACGGACCGGCGCAGGTCGTCCGGCTCCCGGGCCGGGGGCCAGCCGCCCTCGGCGTCGCGGTGCGCGCCGACCTTGGTGACGATGTGCAGCGAGCCGGGGTAGGGGTGCAGCGCCTCACGGATCAGCCGGTTGGTGACGTGCGGTCCGTAGGCGTCGGCGGTGTCGATGTGGGTGATGCCGAGGCGCACGGCCTCGCGCAGCACCGCGAGCGCGCCGTCGTGATCGGCCGGCGGCCCCGTCACGCCCGGTCCCGCCAGTTGCATGGCCCCGTATCCGAACCGGGTGACGGTCAGGTCGCCCATCGTCCAGGTGCCGCCGGGGAGAGGTGTGGTCCGAGTGCTCATGCCCCCACCGTCCACGCCGGCGGCCGGTCCGCCCAGGTCCCCGCCGATCCTGGGAGTGACAGGGCCAGGGACGAACCGCCCCGCGCGCCTACGATGGAGCGCATGTCTGAGGAGAACCGGCTCGGTGACTACCTCCGGGCGCGCCGGGATCTGGTGACCCCCGCGGACATGGGGCTGCCGGCGCACGGAGTACGCCGGGTGCCGGGGCTGCGCCGTGAGGAGGTCGCCCTGCTCGCCGGCATCAGCTCCGACTACTACCTGCGGCTGGAGCAGGGCCGCGACCGCAATCCGTCGGCGCAGGTCCTCGACGCGCTCGCCCGGGTGTTCCGGCTCGACGACACCGCCACGGCCTACCTCCACCAGCTCGCCGCGCCCCGGCCCCGTGCCCGCCGCCGGACCCGGCGCCCGTCCGTCCCGCCGGCCACGGCGCAGCTCCTGGAGTCGATCGGGCTGCCGGCGTTCGTGACGGACCGGGCCCTCGACGTGATCGCGGTCAATCCGCTCGCCTCCGCGCTGGTCCCGGGCGTGCGGGTGGGGGAGAACCGGCTCCGCTCGTTCTTCCTCGATCCCGCCGAGCGGGCCCTGCACGCGGACTGGGACCGCACGGCGGCCCAGTGCGTCGCCGTCTTCCGCAGGCGGCTCGGGTCCGACGCCGACGACCCGCGGGTCGTCCGGCTCGTCGGTGAACTCTCCCTGGCGAGCGCCGAGTTCCGCAGGGTGTGGGCACGCCACGACGTGCGGCCGGTCGTCGACAAGCCGATCCGGATGAACCACCCCCAGGTCGGCGGGCTGAGCCTCACCCTGTCCAAGCTGGACGTCGACGGCCCCGACGGCCTGATGCTCGCCGCCTACCACGCCGCGCCGGGCACCGAGGACGCCGAACGGCTGGCCCTGCTCGCCTCGCTGACCACGGGACCGGCACGGCGGCCGGCCGACGCTCCCGGCGCGCGGACGGTGCACGGCTCGCCCGGTGCGCGCTGACCGGCGGCGCGGTCGCGCGCCCGCCGCGCCCCCCGTCCGGGGTGAAAACCGTTTGGACCCCACCGGCCGGACGTCCTAGAATCGCCGCTCTTGCCCGCCTCCCCTCACGGAGCGCCGCCGCCCGGACGGAAACCGGCCGGCATCCCGCAGCCACCCCAGCAGGTTCCCGGAGGCACCCCTGTGTCCGCGCCCATGCCCGCAGCCGAGCCCGTCGAGCCCGTGGCCGACGACGACCCCCTCTCCCGCGAGCGCGCCCACCTCGCCGCGTCCCGTGCCGCCCTGCGCGCGATGCGCGAGGACGTGGAGTCCCTCGACATCAGCGACGTCACCGCCAACTGGGTCAACGCGGCCGTACTGGAACGCCAGATCGAGGAGCGCGTCAAGGCGCTGGCCGACCTCAGCGACACCCCGCTGTTCTTCGGCCGCCTCGACTACCTGCACGACCCCGGCGCGGAGCAGGCCGAAGGGGGGCGGGAACCGGAGGGGCACGAAGCGCCTTCCGGACCGGAAGGGCGGGAGGAGACGGGCGGGCGCTTCTATATCGGGCGGCGGCACGTGCACGACGCGGGCGGCGACCCGATGGTGATCGACTGGCGGGCGCCGGTCTCGCAGCCGTTCTACCGGGCGTCCAGGAAGGACCCGATGGACGTCGCGCTGCGCCGCCGCTTCGGCTACACCGGCGGCGCCCTCACCGCGTACGAGGACGAGCACCTGTCCGACCCGGCCGAGGCCGCGACCACCAGCAAGCTGCTCCAGCAGGAGATCGAGCGTCCCCGCGTCGGCCCGATGCGGGACATCGTCGCCACGATCCAGCCGGAGCAGGACGAGATCGTACGGTCCGGGCTGGCGGGCAGCGTGTGCGTGCAGGGAGGTCCCGGCACCGGGAAGACCGCCGTCGGCCTGCACCGGGTGGCCTATCTGCTGTACGCCCACCGCGAGCGGCTGGCCCGCACCGGCACGCTGGTCGTCGGGCCGAACCGGTCCTTCCTGCACTACATCGAGCAGGTGCTGCCGGCGCTGGGCGAGCTGACGGTCGCGCAGGCCACCGTGGACGACCTGGTGGCGCAGCACGTCGAGGTGCGCGGGACGGACGACGCCGCGGCGGCGGTCGTCAAGGGCGACGCCCGGATGGCCGAGGTGCTGAGGCGGGCCCTCTACTCCCACGTCACGCTGCCCACCGAGCCGGTCGTGGTGGTGCGCGGCTCGCGGCGCTGGCGGGTTCCGGCGTACGAACTGGAGGACATCGTCCGGCAGTTGCTGGAGCGCGGCATCCGCTACGGCGCCGCCCGCGAGGCGCTGCCGCAGCGCATCGCGCACGCGGTGCTGGTGCAGATGGAGCGGGCCGGCGAGGCGCCGGACGACCGGGTGCAGGACGCGGTGGCCCGCAACAGCGCGGTGAAGGCGGCGGTGAAGACGATCTGGCCGGCGGTCGACCCGGCGAAGCTGGTGCTGCGGCTGCTGGGCGACCCGGAGTTCCTGGCGGAGCACGCGCGCGGGCTGCTCGACGAGCAGGAACAGAAGACGATCCTGTGGGCCGGGCCCGCGCGGTCGGTGAGGTCGGCGAAGTTCTCGCCCGCGGACGCGGTGCTGGTCGACGAGGCGGCCGACCTCGTCCGGCGCACCCCCTCCCTCGGGCACGTGGTGCTCGACGAGGCGCAGGACCTGTCCCCCATGCAGTACCGGGCGGTGGGCCGGCGCTGCACCACCGGCTCGGCGACCGTCCTCGGCGACCTGGCCCAGGGCACCACGCCGTGGGCGACGCGGAGCTGGGAGGAGGCGCTGGAGCACCTGGGCAAGCGGGACGCGGTGATCGAGGAGCTGACGGCCGGTTTCCGCGTGCCGACGGACGTCATCACGTACGCCTCCCGGCTGCTCCCGCACATCGCGCCGGGTCTGACGCCGGTGGCCTCGATCCGTGAGAACCCGGGCTTCTTCGAGGTCCGCCGGGTCGGGGGACCCGGAGACGTGGTCGCCGCCTGCCGCGAACTGCTGCGCCACGAGGGCTCGGTCGGCCTGATCGCCGCGGACGCCCGGATCCCGGAGCTGGCGCAGGAGCTGGCGGCGGCCTCGGTCGCCTCGGTCGCCCCCGGCGAGGAGACGACCCGGGACACCCGGCTGACCCTGGTCCCGGCGTCCCTGGCGAAGGGCCTGGAGTACGACTACGTGGTCCTGGACGAGCCCCGGGCCGTGGTCGACGGCGAACCCGACGAACGCACCGGTCTGCGCCGCCTGTACGTGGCCCTGACCCGAGCGGTCTCCGGGCTGATCGTGACGCACGCGGCCCCCCTGCCGGAGCAACTGGCCTGACCCCGTCCGGCCGCCGGGTGCGGCCGCCGGGTCACGGCCGCCGCTCGTGGCCACCCGTCACGGCCGCCGGTCGTGTTCGGCTCCCGCACCCGGCGGCCGGTGGCAGCCGGCTCCCCGGCCGGCCGCCGGTCGCGGTCAGTCGCCGGGGCCCTGCCCGTCCACCGCTCTGCGCCACTGTGCGACGGCCCGGGCCGAGACGGGTCCGTCCCAGCCGTCCGGACGGGCCGCCCCGCCGATGTGGAAGCCGTCGATGCCGGCCTCCAGCAGTGTGGGCACGTGCTCCAGGCGCAGGCCGCCGCCCACCAGCACCTGCTGCTCGTACCCGGGCTCCCCGCGCCGGCCCGCCTCGGCGCACAGCGTGGGGAGGCCGTCGTCGACGCCGGTCGGCGAGCCCGCCGTGAGGTAGGTGTCGAGGCCGGGCAGGCCGTCGAGCTGCTTGCGCAGGGCGTCCCGGTCGGCGGCGCGGTCGATCGCGCGGTGGAAGGTCCACCGGCAGCCGTCCAGCTCGCCGACGAGCCGCTCCACCGCGTCGAGGTCCACCCCGCCGTCCGCGGCGAGGAACCCGAGCACGAACTCCTCCGCCCCGGCCTCGCGCATCTCGTACGCGGCGCCCGCCAGCCGGTCGAGGTCGCCCGCCGCGAACCCGTCCGCCAGCCGCAGCATCACCCGCAGCGAGAGGTCGACGGCCCCGCGGATCCCGGCGACGGTCCCGGCCGACGGGGTGAGCCCGTCGGCCGCCATGTCGGTCACCAGCTCGAGGCGGTCCGCACCTCCCGCCTGGGCGGCGACCGCGTCCTCGACGTCGAGGGCGATCACCTCCAGGACTGCACGCTTGCTCATGGGGCCCCATTCATCGGCGTTCGCCGGTACGCACCGGCATCGGACGGCGGCTACAGGTCTAGTCCAATCCAAGCCTACGCCCGCACCCCGGGGATCCGCGCCCCCGGCACCGCGCCGGGGCCTCGGTGTCCCCGCCTCAGTCCCCGAAGATGTTCAGCTCCGCCGCCTCCACCCCGGCCAGCTCGTACGCGGCGCCGTCCACCGGCCGCCCCGCGTACAGCCGCACGAGCGTCGGCCCGTCCCCGATGTAGCGGGCCGGGGGCCGCTCCCCCGAGGCGTCGCCCAGCCGCAGCGGCTCGTCGGCGTCGTCGAGGTCGGCGTGCAGCGGGAGGTGCCCCTTCAGGGAGGTGACCTGGGCCAGCAGGGCGAGCGCGTGGGGCAGGCCGGCGCCCGCGTACGCGCCCGGCTCCCCGAACGCCTCGCGCACGTCCCCGGCGTGCACCCACTCCCCCAGCGCGAGCACGTCCAGCGCCCCGCCCGCCTTCGCGATCACCGGCCCGGCCCCGGTCATCCCGCGCTCCAGCTCGTCGACGACACGCCGGTTGTCCCACCCGGCCCGCTCGGCGATGTCCCGGTCGTTGGACTCGGGCGAGAACACCCCCTTCTCGAACCGGTTCTCCAGGACCCGTGTGAACGCGGCCGAGCAGTGCGCCAGCACGTCCCGCACCGTCCACCCCGGACAGGCCGCGACCGGCAGCGCGAAGTCGGCGTCGTCCCTCGCCCGCAGCAGCGGGATCAGCGCGTCCCGCTCGACGGTCAGCAGCCGCCCGGGCAGCTCGGGGTCTCGTACGTTCTGCACATCCGCGGGAGTCGTCATGAGCACCACGCTAGTGCGCGGGAGGCCCCGCCGACGCGCACTCGGCGCCGGCGGGGCCTCCTCACGGCCCGGAGCGCTGCGGCGGCCCTCGCCGGAAGGCCGGGCTCCAAGGGGTCGGCGCCGCCGTCAGAGGCCTGCGGCGAGTTCCCCCAGGACCCGGGCCGCCGGCGCCGGGTCGACCAGCCACTTCAGGTGGCTGCCCCCGAGGGTGCGGACGTCGTACGGGTTGTCCGGCGTCAGCTCGTTCCCCTCGCGGATCAGCCGGTCCTGCATGACGAGCGGCATGCTCGCGTCGTCGGCCAGGCGGACGAAGGTCTTCGGGACGCGGCCCCAGGTCGCGGCCTGCGCCCGGTCGGCGGAGGTGCCGACGTCCAGGTTCTCGTCGGGCTGGAAGGTGTTGAGGAAGGTCAGGAACTCCTCGTCGGTGCCGTCGGCGAGGAAGGCCGCCTTGAACGCCGCGAGGGCGTCCGGGTCCGCGGTGCGGAAGTTGACGCGGAGCAGGCCGAGTTCGGCGGGGTTCCCGGCCATCGCCAGGCCCAGGGAGGCGGCGTCGACCGTGGCCATCTCCGGCTCGGCGTAGTAGTCGTTGACGTCCAGGGCGACCGGGCACCAGGCCGCCACGTAGACGATGCGGTCGATCAGGTCCGGCCGCGCGTTGGCCGCGGCCGTGGCGGTGATGCCGCCGCGGCTGTGGGCGACCAGGATCACGGGGCCGTTCCGCTTGGCCCGTTCCAGGGCCCCGATCAGGTGCGCGGCGTTGTCGGCGAGCGTGACGCCCTTGATCGCGCCGGGCGCGGCGGCGAGCCCTTCGGGGTCCTGCGGCGCCTGGTAGGCACGGGTGTAGGTCGCCCCGAATCCGTGGCCGGGCAGGTCGACGGCGGCCGAACGGTGCCCGAGGAGGCCGAGTTCGGCCTGGAGCGGCGCGAAGGAGAAGGAGTTCGCGAAGGCTCCGTGGACGAGGACGAACGTCGGCTGCGTCTGGCTGCTCATCTTCCGGTCTCCTTGGACGGGGGCGGCACGCGCGTCACGGCCGGTCGAGGAGCCCCGGGGCGGCGTGCGGACGGTTGTGCGAGATCCGGCGGCCCACCTTACCCAGCGGAAGATCATCCGTACTACCCGTAACCGGCCCTTCCGCTTGTGTGGTGCGCCCCGCCCGCCGGGCCGCTCGGGGACGGCGGACCCGGCGGGAGGAGGGGGTGCGGGCCGGGGCGGACCCCTGACGCACCGGGGCGCGCACCGGGAGCACGACCGGGAACAATGTCCCCATGGCCGACACCGACGCCCTGCGTGCCCGTTTCGCCCGCGCCCTGGAAGGGGCCCGGGGCCCCGGGGGCGGCCCCGACCCCGCGCCCTACGCCGACAACCTGCTCGGCCGCTGGCAGGAGCCGCAACGGCACTACCACACGCTCGCCCACCTGACCGCCGTCCTGGACCGCGTCGACGAGCTGGAGCGGTACGCGGACGACCCGGACGCCGTACGGCTGGCCGCCTGGTTCCACGACGCCGTGTACCAGCCCGACCGGTCCGAGAACGAGGAGCGCTCGGCGCGGCTGGCCGAGCGGGCGCTGCCCGAGGCCGGGGTGCCGGCGGAGAGGACCGCCGAGGTCGCCCGGCTGGTCCGGCTCACCGTCACGCACGACCCGGCCGACGACGACCGCGACGGCCAGGTGCTGTGCGACGCCGACCTGGCGGTCCTCGCCTCGCCGCCGTCGGCGTACGCCGCCTACACCGCCGCCGTCCGCGAGGAGTACCACTTCGTGCCGAACGACGCCTTCCGCGCGGGCCGGGCCGACGTGCTGCGCCAACTCCTCGCCCTGCCCCGCCTGTTCCGCACCCCCCACGGGCGCGAGCACTGGGAGGCCACCGCCCGCTACAACATGCGCGGCGAGCTGGAAATGCTGTCGCCCGGAGCCGTACCGCCCGCATAGCCTGCCGGGCATGCGTGCTGTGGGAGCGGAACAGGTGGAGGAAGCCGTCGCGGGCTGCGTGGCGGCGCTGGGGGCGGTCGCCGACCGGGACTGGGAGGGGGTGAGGGCGGGACGGCTGGAGTGGAGCTGCCGGGAGACGGCGGTGCACATCGCCGTGGACCTCATCACGTACGCGGGACGGCTCGCCGCACGCGCGCGGGACGCGCACGTGCCCTTCGAGATCACCCTCGGCGGCGCCGGCGACGGCCCGGACGCCGCCGGCAACACGGACGTCCTCGAGGTGATCGGCACCACCGGCGCCCTGCTCGCCGCCGCCGTCCGCACCACCCCGCGCGCGGTCCGCGCCTTCCACCCGTACCCCTTCCGGCACGCGAACCGCGAGGGCTTCGCCGCGATGGCCGTGGCCGAGGTGCTGCTGCACACGCACGACATCACCGAGGGCCTGGGCGTGCCGTACGAACCGCCCGCCGAACTGGCGTCCTTCGTCCTCACCCGGATCTTCCCGCAGGTCCGCCCCGGCCCCGCCCCCTGGCGGACCCTGCTGTGGGCCACCGGGCGCGGCGAGCTGCCGGGCCGGGAGCCCGTCACGGACTGGCGCTGGTGCAACAACCCGGTGCTGCGGACCGAGCGGCTCACCCTGGAGGGCGTCACCCCGGCGGCCGCCGCCGACCTGTCCGTGGGCGGCGACGGCGGGTTCGCCTGGGTCGGCCCGGGGCCGTTCGAGGGCACGCGCGAGGGCGCCGGGATCGTGGTGAAGCAGTACGAGGAGGGGCTGTTCCGCCCCGAGTGGGGCATGTACGTGCTGGTCCGGCGCGAGGACGACCGCGCGGTGGGCGCGATGGGCTTCCACGGCGCCCCGGACGGGGACGGCCGCGTGGAGATCGGCTACGACCTCTCCGAGGGTGCCCGCGGCCGGGGTTACGCGACCGAGGCGCTGCGCGCGCTGTCGGCCTGGGCGCTGGAGCAGGACGGCGTGCGGACCGTGGTCGCCACCGTCGAGCGGGAGAACGCGCCCTCCCGGAACGTGGTCGCCCGCGCCGGGTTCACCCTCGTGTCCGAGGACGGCGCGCAGTTCGTCTACGAACTGCGCGGCTGAGCCGCGCCCTTGCGCCGCCGCAGCCCCGCCCCGTGCAGCAGCCGCACCACCTCGCGGCTGCTGACCTCGACCGCCCCGGCGCGCACGGCGTCGGCGTACCGGTGCCGGGGGATGTCGTAGTGGTCGCGTTCGAAGGCGCGGCGGGGGACGCCCAGGCGGTCGGCGAAGGCGTGCAGTTCGGCGTAGGAGACGTCGCTGACGAGGTGGGACCACATCCGGCCGTGGCCCGGCCAGACGGGCGGGTCGATGTACACGGTCACGAGGAGGCCGACCCGCCCAGCGCGCCCACCGCCGCGACCTTCACGCCCGCCTTGTGGCACACCCAGTGCGGGTCGGGGCCGAGTTCGGGTTCCACGTCCAGCGCGTGCGGGTCGCCGGAGCCGCACACCGGGCACAGCGGCCAGCGGCCGTACCGGTCCAGCAGGGCGTCCTGGACGTCCTGGGCGACCAGTCCGGCGAGGAACCCCACGCCGTCCGGCCACTGCTGGACCCACCAGCGGCGCCGGGTGATGGACTCCTCGACCAGGGAGACCACGTCCGCCTCGGCGACCTCGCGTGCGACCAGATCGGCGAGCACGAGGGCGCGGGCCGCGTGCAGCGCCTGTTCCAAAGAGCTGACAGGGTGTGCCTGGGGGTCACCGTGGGGGTCCATGTCCCCATTGTGCGCACTCTTGACCCCACCGCCGAGCCGAAAATATCTTTCACCGTGTGACCCGGCATGTGAAGGAAATTTTCGGAGACGGGCGCGGTCCCCGTGCCGGCGGTACCGCCGGCGGTGACGCCCCCGCGCCCCCGCGCCCGCCGCCCTCGCGGCCAAGGTGCGCACGCTGGCTCCGTCGATGACCCGTTCCATGCAGCGGGTCGCCGAGGCCGTCGCCGCCGACCCGGCGGGCTGCGCGGCCCTCACGGTCACCGGACTCGCCGAGCTCACCGGCACCAGCGAGGCCACCGTCGTGCGCACCGCCCGTCTGCTCGGTTATCCGGGCTACCGCGACCTGCGCCTGGCGCTGGCCGGCCTGGCCGCCCAGCAGCAGTCGGGCCGCGCCCCCGCCATCACCACCGACATCGCGGTCGACGACCCCATCGCCGATGTCGTCGCCAAGCTCGCCTACGACGAGCAGCAGACCCTCGCCGACACCGCGGCCGGCCTGGACACCGTCCAGCTCGGCGCGGCCGTGGCCGCCCTGGCGGCCGCCCGCCGCACCGACGTGTACGGCGTCGGCGCGTCGGGGCTGGTCGCCCAGGACCTCACGCAGAAGCTCCTGCGCATAGGACTGATGGCCCACGCCCACAGCGACCCGCACCTCGCCGTCACCAACGCGGTGCAACTGCGCGCGGGGGACGTGGCGATCGCCGTCACGCACTCCGGGTCGACCGGGGACGTCATCGAGCCCCTCCGGGTGGCCTTCGAACACGGGGCGACGACGGTGGCGGTGACCGGCCGTCCGGACAGCCCCGTCACGCAGTACGCCGACCACGTGCTGACCACGTCCACGGCCCGCGAGAGCGAGCTGCGCCCGGCCGCGATGTCGTCCCGGACCGGTCAGCTGCTGGTGGTGGACTGCCTGTTCGTGGGCGTCGCCCAGCGCACGTACGAGTCGGCGGCCCCGGCGCTGTCGGCCTCGTACGAGGCGCTGGCGCACCGGCACCGGAGCGTGGCGCGGTAGGACACGGGAGACGTGGGGGACACACGGGGACGCGGGGGACACAGGAGGGGCGACGGCCGTGGAAAGCTGCGGGGGGGTTCGCGGGGGCGCGGCCGGTCGCGCCCGGGCGGCGGAGCCGCACATCGAGACGCCGGACCGACCGAAGAGAGCCGTTCCATGACCCACACGCCCCACTCCCCTGATCTGCGCGCCGAGTTGGAGACCCTGACCACCGAGGCGTTCCGCCCGGAGCTGGCGGACGTCGACCGGCTGCCCACCCTCGACATCGCCCGGCTGATGAACGGCGAGGACGCCACCGTCGCCGGTGCCGTGGCCGAGCGGCTGCCCGAGATCGCCGCCGCGATCGACGCCGTCGCCGACCGGATGGCCCGGGGCGGCCGGCTGGTCTACGCGGGCGCGGGCACCGCGGGCCGGCTGGGCGTCCTGGACGCCTCCGAGTGCCCGCCCACCTTCAACACCGACCCGTCGCGGGTCGTCGGCCTGATCGCGGGCGGCCCCGACGCCCTGGTCACCTCGGTCGAGGGCGCCGAGGACTCCCGGGAGCTGGCCGAGTCCGACCTGGCCGCGCTGGCGCCGACCGCCGACGACACGGTGGTCGGCGTCTCCGCCTCCGGCCGCACCCCGTACGCCGTCGGCGCCGTCGCGTACGCCCGCGCGCGCGGCGCCCTGACCGTGGGTCTGGCCTGCAACCCGGGCAGCGCGCTGGCCGCGGCGGCCGAGCACGGCATCGAGGTGGTCGTCGGCCCGGAGCTCCTCACCGGCTCCACCCGCCTCAAGGCCGGCACGGCGCAGAAGCTGGTGCTCAACATGATCTCGACGATCACGATGATCCGGCTGGGCAAGACGTACGGGAACCTGATGGTCGACGTCCGCGCCTCCAACGACAAGCTCCGCGCCCGCTCCCACCGCATCGTCGCCCAGGTGACGGGCGCCGAGGACGCCGACGTCCAGCGCGCCCTGGCCGCCACGGACGGCGAGGTGAAGCAGGCGATCCTGGTCCTGCTCGCCGACGTGGACGCGCCCACGGCCGCGCGCCTGCTGCGGGACACCCGCGGCCACCTGCGCGCGGCGCTGGCGGCGGCGGGGAGCTGACGCCGCGGGTCCGGGCGTGATCCGGTGCGGCTCGGCCGTGACACGGCCGAGCCGCGGGGTGCCGCCGGCGGCTGCCGCGGCCCCGTCCCCCGCCCCGTCGCGGAGACGGCGGCCGCGGTGGCCGCCGGAGCCGGCGGGAGGGACGGTCCTCGTACAGTGGGAACACCCGGGCCCACCGGGCCCGCCCCCTTTCGCCCCCGACGGAGACCGACCCATGAACCACGCGCAGCTCGCCGCCCTGGGCCGCGCCCTCCGTGTCCTCGGTGAGCACGGCGAGGCGCTCGGCGCCGACACCCCGGACGCCCGGCTGCACGAGGTGAAGGCCGACCTGCGGCGGGCCCTGGAGCTGCTGGAGGAGGGCGTCACCACGGCCGCGCCCAGCACGCGCTGCCCCGAGCACCCCACCGGACCGGTCGACGAGAGCGCCCCCGACCTGTGCCTGCTGTGCGAGACCCGGCGCCGTGCCGCCCGCCGCGCCGAGTTCAACGGCCCGCCCCCGCCGCCCGAGCCCACCGGGCCCGTCCCCTCCCGGTACGGGGTCCGCGGTGACCGCCCCCAGCCGCAGCAGCGCTGGCTGCCGGAGCTGTGGAACGGCCAGGCCTGGCAGCTGTGCGGCACCCCGCGCCGGGACCGGCGCGAGGCCGAGCTGTACATCGCGGCCCAGCGGCGCGGGCCCCGCCCGGCGACGGCGTACCGGATCGTGCACGAGTTCACCGACTACGAGGTGCTGCGCGTGTGGGGGACGCCGGTCAGGGTCGACATCGAGCCCATGGGCAACCTCTAGGACCCCGCCCGGCCCCGCCCGGCCCCGGCGGCGCTCGTGACGCCGGACGGCCGCCGCCCCCGGGTTCCCGCGCACGCGGACGGCCGCCGTCCCGGGACCCCGGGGCGGCGGCCGTCCGCCGCGGTGACCGCTGCCCCTACGCCCTGGAGGCCTCCGCGGCCGCCCCGGGCGCGTCCCCGGCGACGGTGTGCGCCTCCACCGCCGAGGCGGACCGGCGCGGGACGAGGGCGGCGACGGCGAAGCCGAGGAGCGCCGCCCCGGCCCCGAGCGCCAGGACCGTGCGGAAGCCGCCCTCGGACGGCAGCGCGTGCGTACCGAACCGCGTGGTCATCTGGGCGAGCACCACACCCGCGACGGCGCTGGCGACGGACGTGCCGATGGACCGCATGAGGGTGTTGAGGCTGTTGGCGGCGCCCGTCTCGGAGGCGGGCACGACGCCCATGATCAGCGCGGGCATCGCACCGTAGGTGAAGCCGATGCCGGCCCCGATGACGCAGGACGCCAGCACGAAGTGCCAGACCTGGTCCATCAGCAGGACGTTCAGACCGTAGCCGGCGGCCACGACGAGGGCGCCGGTCATCAGCGTCACCTTCGGGCCCCTGGCGCGGGAGACGAGCGCGGACACCGGGGCCAGCGCCATCATCACCAGGCCGGACGGCGCCATGACCAGTCCGGCGGCCAGCAGCGACTGGCCCAGTCCGTAGCCGGTCCGCTCGGGCAGCTGCAGCAGCTGCGGGACGACCAGGGACATCGAGAACATCGAGAAGCCGATCGCCACCGAGGCGAGGTTGGTGACCAGCACCTGGGGGCGGGCCGTGCTGCGCAGGTCCACCAGCGGCTGGTCGACACGCAGTTCGAAGAGGCCCCAGGCCACCAGGACGACGACGGCCGCCGCGGACAGGCCGAGGGTGGTGCCGCTCGACCAGCCCCAGTCGCCGCCCTTGGAGATCGCCAGCAGCAGGCAGACCAGACCGGCCGCCATTCCGGCCGAGCCGACGACGTCGAACCGGCCGCCGGTGCGCACCTTCGACTCCGGCACCAGGAACGCCACCATGACCAGGGCGACCACGCCCAGCGCGGCCGAGGTCCAGAACAGCGCGTGCCAGTCGAGGTTGTCGGCGATGAGCGCGGCGGCGGGCAGGCCGAGTGCGCCGCCGACGCCGAGGGAGGCGCTGATCATCGCGGTCGCCGAGCCCAGCCGCTCCGCGGGCAGTTCGTCGCGCAGGATGCTGATGCCGAGCGGGATCACACCGGACGACAGGCCCTGCAGGGCCCGGCCGACGATCACCGGGACCAGCGAGTCACTGAGTCCGGCGACCACGGAGCCGATCACCAGCATGGTCATGCTGAGCAGCAGCATGCGGCGCTTGCCGTACATGTCGCCGAGGCGGCCCACGACCGGGGTCGCGACGGCCGCGGCGAGCAGGGTCGCGGTGACGGCCCAGGCGGTGTCCGACGCGGGGGCGTCCAGGTACTGCGGCAGCTGCCCCACGATCGGGATCACCAGGGTCTGCATCAGCGAGACCACGATGCCGCTGAAGGCCAGCACGGCCACCACGGCGCCGGGTCGGGGCGGCGCGGGGGTGCCGGTCGCGGCGGGTCGGGCGGGTGCGTCGGACATGAGGGAGGTCTCCGGGGACTCGGGTCACATCTACTTGTCTCAGGCAACCTTATGCATATTGCTTGACTTAAGCAAGTTAATGGGGAGTGACGGGAAACGGTACGGCCGCGCACGGGGCGCGGCCGTACCGGCGGCATGACGGGCCGGCGGGACGGCCGGCCGGTGGGTCAGCTCAGGGACCTGAGCGACGCGGCGTCGTAGGGCGCGAGCTCGTCGAAGCGGCCGTCGAGCACCTTGGCCGCCCAGTTCGGGTCCTGGAGCAGGGCCCGGCCCACGGCCACGAGGTCGAACTCGTCCCGCTCCATCCGGTCGAGCAGGTTGTCGAGGCCGCCCACGGCGGCCCCCTCCCCCTGGAACGCCTTGAGGAAGTCACCGCCGTCCAGGCCGACCGACCCGACGGTGATGGCCGGCCGCCCGGTCAGCTTCTTCGTCCATCCCGCCAGGTTGAGGTCGGCGCCCTCGAACTCGGGGACCCAGTAGCGGCGCGTGGAGGCGTGGAAGGCGTCGACACCGGCCGCGGCGAGCGGGGACAGGATGGCCTCCAGCTCCTGCGGGGTCTCGGCGAGGCGGGCGTCGTAGGCGTCCTGCTTCCACTGCGAGTAGCGGAAGATCACCGGGAACTCCGGGGAGACCGCCTCACGGACCGCCGCCACGATCTCCGTCGCGAACTTCGCACGGGCCACCGGGTCACCGCCGTAGGCGTCGGTACGGCGGTTGGTGCCGGCCCACAGGAACTGGTCGATGAGGTAGCCGTGGGCACCGTGCAGTTCGACGCCGTCGAAGCCGATCCGCTCGGCCGCGGCGGCGGCCTCCGCGAAGGCGCCGATCACGTCGTCGAGGTCCTGCCGGGTCATGGCCCTGCCGTCCTCGGTGCCGTCGAGCCGCAGCCCGGACGGCCCGACGGCCGGAGCGCCGGCGAACGGCGGCTCCCCCTGCTTGCGCACCATGCCGATGTGCCAGAGCTGGGGCACGATCGTGCCGCCGGCCGCGTGCACCGCCTCGGCGACCTTCGCCCAGCCCGCGAGCTGCTCCTCCCCGTGGAACCGCGGCACCCGGTCGCTCTGCCCGGCGGAGGGGTGCCCGACGTACGTGCCCTCGGTGACGATCAGCCCGACACCGGCGGCGGCACGGCGGGAGTAGTACGACACCACGTCCTCGCCCGGGACGCCGCCCGGCGAGAACATCCGGGTCATCGGCGCCATGGCGATGCGGTTCGGGACGGTCAGGCCGTTGATCACGGCCGGACGGGAGAGGATCCGGGCCGCGCGGGAGGCGGTGCCGGAGACCTCGGGGGCTTCGGAGGGGGTGACGGTCACGTGGGGCTCCTCGTCGAGATACCGAAAGGTATGTGCGCATGCATCCACCGCACGTCGACGACAACCGGGGAGCCGGGGGGCGGCATTCCCCCCGCCGGGACCGTCCGGACGTGACCCCGGCCACATGCGCCTTTCCCCGCGCCGGGAGTACGGTCCCCCGATGAGGACACGAACCCTGCGCTTCGGCCTGTACGCGGACGAGGAGGCACTGGCGTGGGTCGACACGATCGTCGACGGGGCCGTGGCGTCCCGCGGCGCCCGGATCGCCGGGCGGACCGTCGCCCGCACGTCCCCCGACGGCGGGACGACGACCGCCGAGCTCTACGACTTCCTGGCGGAGCAGTGGGCCTGGGAGCATCCGGGCCAGAGCGGCGGCACGCGCGAACCGGTCGAACTGCGCGTCCGCCTGGTGTGCTCCCTGCGGACCTGGCGGGCGGTGCGCAAGGCGGTGCTGCGGGGCCTGTGCCCGCAGGGCACGGCGCCGCACACCTGCCGCGTCCCCTGGTTCGCCGCCTGACCCCTTCCCCCGCACACGTCCCTCTCCCCCGCACACGCCCGAGGGCGGCACCCCCTGCCGGAACAGGGGGTGCCGCCCTCGGTACTGACGGACCGGGTCCGAACCTGAACGGTCAGGCTCAGAAGTCCATGTCACCGCCCGGCATGCCGCCGCCGGCCGGGGCCGCGGCCTTCTCCGGCTTGTCGGCGATGACGGCCTCGGTGGTGAGGAACAGCGCGGCGATCGACGCGGCGTTCTGCAGCGCGGAGCGCGTCACCTTGGCCGGGTCGATGATGCCTTCCTTGACCAGGTCGACGTACTCGCCGGTCGCGGCGTTCAGGCCGTGGCCCGGGGTCAGGTTGCGCACCTTCTCCACCACGACGCCGCCCTCGAGGCCGGCGTTCACGGCGATCTGCTTCAGCGGGGCCTCCAGGGCCAGCTTCACAGCGGCGGCACCGGTCGCCTCGTCGCCCTCGAGCTCCAGCTTCTCGAAGACCTGGGAGGCCTGCAGCAGGGCCACGCCACCACCGGCGACGATGCCCTCCTCGACGGCCGCCTTGGCGTTGCGGACGGCGTCCTCGATGCGGTGCTTGCGCTCCTTGAGCTCCACCTCGGTGGCGGCGCCGGCCTTGATGACCGCGACACCGCCGGCGAGCTTCGCCAGGCGCTCCTGCAGCTTCTCGCGGTCGTAGTCGGAGTCGCTGTTCTCGATCTCGGCGCGGATCTGGTTCACGCGGCCCGCGACCTGGTCGGCCGAGCCGGCACCGTCGACGATGGTGGTCTCGTCCTTGGTGATGACGACCTTGCGGGCCTTGCCCAGGAGGTCGAGCGTGGCGTTCTCCAGCTTGAGGCCGACCTCCTCGGAGATGACCTCGCCGCCCGTGAGGATGGCGATGTCGCCGAGCATGGCCTTGCGGCGGTCGCCGAAGCCCGGGGCCTTGACGGCGACGGACTTGAAGGTGCCGCGGATCTTGTTGACGACCAGGGTCGACAGGGCCTCGCCCTCGACGTCCTCGGCGATGATCAGCAGCGGCTTGCCCGACTGCATGACCTTCTCCAGGAGCGGGAGCAGGTCCTTGACGTTGGAGATCTTGGAGTTCGCGATCAGGATGTACGGGTCGTCGAGGACGGCCTCCATACGCTCCATGTCGGTGGCGAAGTACGCCGAGATGTAGCCCTTGTCGAAGCGCATACCCTCGGTGAGCTCCAGCTCCAGACCGAAGGTCTGGGACTCCTCGACGGTGATGACGCCTTCCTTGCCGACCTTGTCCATGGCCTCGGCGATGAGCTCGCCGATCTGGACGTCGGCGGCGGAGATGGAGGCCGTGGAGGCGATCTGCTCCTTGGTCTCGACGTCCTTCGCCTGCTCGAGCAGGGCACCGGAGACGGCCTCGACGGCCTTCTCGATACCGCGCTTCAGGGCCATCGGGTTGGCACCGGCGGCGACGTTGCGCAGGCCCTCCTTGACCAGGGCCTGGGCGAGAACGGTCGCGGTGGTCGTACCGTCACCGGCGACGTCGTCCGTCTTCTTGGCGACTTCCTTGACCAGCTCGGCGCCGATCTTCTCGTACGGGTCCTCGAGCTCGATCTCCTTGGCGATGGAGACACCGTCGTTGGTGATCGTGGGCGCGCCCCACTTCTTCTCGAGGACGACGTTGCGGCCCTTGGGGCCGAGCGTCACCTTCACGGCGTCCGCGAGCTGGTTCATGCCGCGCTCGAGGCCGCGCCGCGCCTCCTCGTCGAACGCGATGATCTTGGCCATGTGAAGTGGTCCCTCCAGGACTGGGGGTGATTCCTTCGGACCGCGCCCGCGCCCGCGACGGACGGCTCGTCGGCCTTGTGGTTCCTTGCCCCACCCGGCCCACGGGCCTCACCGACCCGGTCCTTCGTTGTCACTCTCACCTTCAGAGTGCTAACGCCAATGATTAGCACTCGACCCACCCGAGTGCAAGGTGCGCCCGCGAAGCGGGCTCGATGGGGGGTGGTGGTCGGGTGACGGGCGGGCGCAAGGTGCGCCCGCGAAGCGGGCTCGATGGGGGGTGGTGGTCGGGTGACGGGCGGGCGCAAGGTGCGCCCGCGAAGCGGGCTCGATGGGGGGTGGTGGTCGGGTGACGGGCGGGCGCAAGTGCCTACGGGGCTCGAGGGGCGCGCTCAGCCGCGCGCGAACACCCCCGCACGCGCCGCCCGCTCCCGGGCATGGCGAAGGGCCCGCACCCCGGGAGGCGCGGGCCCTTCGTCGGCAGAAGATCCTTGCGGCTGGTAGCGCGTTCAGGCGGTGACGCGAACCATGTCGGCCTGCGGGCCCTTCTGGCCCTGCGAGATCTCGAACTCGACCCGCTGGCCCTCTTCCAGGGTGCGGTAGCCGTCCATCTGGATCGCGCTGTAGTGGACGAAAACATCCGCACCACCGTCGACCGCGATGAAGCCGTACCCCTTCTCCGCGTTGAACCACTTGACGGTGCCCTGAGCCATGCCTAACTCCCCTATTACTGGCCCTTGCACAGATCCACACTTCGCGGATCCGGGTCAGACCTCACCCCCCAACGGTTGGGGGCGTGCGCCGGAACGCGTCGACCGCGGCTGAATGTATCTGCCCAACTGCCGTCTGCAACAGGTCAATCGGACGAGAAATCTGGACGCCACGGGCCCGGAATGTGGCGAGAATTCACCCGAATGCAGGGCAAGTCGGGCTACACAAAGGGCGCAAATGCCGCGACGGAGACCCACACTTTGGCTACATCCAGTCGGGTGCGCGGCAGGAATTCAAGGTTCCCGATCAGCGGATCGGGGGCGTGTTCCCCAACTCTACCGCGCTCAACCCCATGGAATTGCCCCCTCCGCTTCTCTCACGGAGGGGGCAGTGCGACGAACGCCGGGTAACCGGAATTACCGACGGTAATGATCAGCCGCCGGCGACCGCCGGGATGATGGAGACGCCCGCGCCGTCCGGGGTGGCCGTCTGGAGACCCTGCTCGAAGCGCACGTCGTCGTCGTTGACGTAGACGTTGACGAAGCGGCGCAGCCTGCCCTGGTCGTCCAGGACCCGGGCGGCGATCCCGGTGTGGTTCTTCTCCAGGTCCTCGATGACCTCGGCGAGGGTGGCGCCCTCGGCGTCCACCTCGGCCTTGCCGCCGGTGTAGGTGCGCAGGATGGTGGGGATGCGGACGGTCACGCTCATGCGAGGCCTGCCTCTCGGAACGACTCCAGGTTGGGGCGGATGGTCGCGGTGAGGCCGGTGCCGGCCACCGCGTCGAGGGTCTTCAGGCCGTCACCGGTGTTGAGCACGACGGTGGTCCCGGCCGGGTCGAGCACGCCGTCGTCGATGAGCTTCTTCGTCACGCCGACCGTCACACCGCCCGCCGTCTCGGCGAAGATGCCCTCGGTGCGGGCGAGCAGCCTGATGGCGTCCACGACCTGCTCGTCCGTCACGTCCTCCACCGCACCGCCCGTACGGCGCGCGATGTCCAGGACGTACGGGCCGTCGGCGGGGTTGCCGATGGCGAGCGACTTGGCGATGGTGTTCGGCTTCTGCGGCCGGACGACGTCGTGCCCCGCCTTGTACGCGGCCGACACCGGCGAGCAGCCCTCGGCCTGCGCACCGAAGATCTTGTACGGCTTCTCCTCGACCAGACCGAGCTTGATCAGCTCCTGCAGCCCCTTGTCGATCTTCGTGAGCTGCGAGCCGGACGCGATCGGGACGACGATCTGGTCCGGCAGCCGCCAGCCGAGCTGCTCGCAGATCTCGTACGCGAGGGTCTTCGAGCCCTCCGCGTAGTACGGCCGCAGGTTGACGTTGACGAAGCCCCAGCCCTCGCCGGCCGGGTCGCCGATCAGCTCGGAGCAGAAGCGGTTCACGTCGTCGTAGTTGCCCTCGATGCCGACGAGCTCGCCGCCGTAGACCGCGGCCATGACGACCTTGCCCTGCTCCAGGTCGTGCGGGATGAACACGCAGGAGCGCAGTCCGGCGCGCGCGGCGGCGGCGCCGACGGCGCCGGCCAGGTTGCCGGTGGAGGAGCAGGACAGGGTGGTGAAGCCGAAGGTGCGGGCGGCCTCCAGGGCCTGGGCGACCACGCGGTCCTTGAAGGAGTGCGTCGGGTTGCCGGAGTCGTCCTTGACGTACAGGCCGCCGGTGACGCCGAGTTCGCGGGCGAGGTTGTCGGCCTTGACGAGCTTGGTCCAGCCGGGGTTGAGGTTCGGCCGGGTCGCCACGTCCGCCGGGACGGGCAGCAGCGGCGCGTAGCGCCAGATGTTCGCGGGGCCCGCCTCGATCCGCTTGCGGAGCTCCTCGGTGTCGTAGTCCGAGAAGTCGTAGGCGATCTCCAGCGGGCCGAAACACTCCTCGCAGGCGAAGACCGGGCCGAGCGGCACGCGGTGACCGCACTCGCGACAGGAGAGCGCGGCGGCGGGGCCCAGGTCGACGGAGGGAGCGGCGGAATCGGTGGTGCTTGCAACGGTCTGCACAGCCATGTGAGGCGAGGCCCTTTCTCCTCATCTTCCTCACGACGCATCTCGCCGTGAGACGGATTTGGCACCTTCCCTAGCCGGGAGCCTCGCGGTGCGATCAACGGTGATCTACGAGAACCGGCTGGAGGGTTGCCGGGGCTTCATCGGGCCGTGTCCCTCTGCCCCTCTGGATGAGCGGTGTTCAGTTGTCCGCGCGGCGACCCCGGCATGCGATGGTCATCCGCGCTGTTCAAGACTGTAACCGAAGGCCAGGACAATGGAGATAGTCGTCCGAACCGCGAGATGGATCACAGAAGTGAGGAGCCGCAGACCGTGCTGGAAGAAGTCGAGCGCTGGCTGAGCGAACGCTCCTGGTCGGTGACCGACCGTCCGCTGCACCAGATCATGGCGGCCAAGCGCGCCACCGGGCGGACGGTCAGCGTGGTGCTGCCCGCGCTCAACGAGGAGGAGACGGTCGGCGCCATCGTCTCGGCGGTCCGGCGCGACCTGGTGCTCCGGGTGCCGCTGGTCGACGAGGTCGTGGTCGTCGACTCCGGCTCGACCGACCGCACGGCCGCGGCGGCCGCCGCGGCCGGGGCGACGGTGGTGCACCGGGACGCGATCCTGCCCCGCATCCCGGCCGTGCCCGGCAAGGGCGAGGTGCTGTGGCGCTCCCTGCTCGTCACCCGCGGCGACATCGTCTGCTTCGTCGACGCCGACCTCAGGGAGTTCTCCTCCGACTTCGTCTCCGGCATCGTCGGCCCGCTGCTCACCGACCCGGACGTCCACCTGGTCAAGGCCATGTACGACCGGCCGCTCACGGTGCCCGGCAAGGACGCCCCCGGCACGGTCGCCGCCGGCCAGGGCGGCCGGGTCACGGAGCTGATGGCCCGCCCGCTGCTCAACATGCACTGGCCGCGGCTGGCCGGCTTCGTCCAGCCGCTCGGCGGCGAGTACGCGGCCCGCCGCTCCCTGCTGGAACGGCTCCCCTTCCCCGTCGGCTACGGCGTGGAGCTCGGCATGCTGGTCGACGCCCTGCACCTGGTCGGCCTGGACGCCCTGGCCCAGGTCGACGTCGGCGTCCGCATCCACCGCCACCAGGACGGCCAGGCCCTCGGCCGCATGGCCGCCGCGATCTACCGCACCGCCCAGCTCCGGCTGGCCCGCGGCCACCTGATCCGCCCGGCCCTCACCCAGTTCGAGCGGACGGGCGACACCTTCGAGCCCCGTACGTACTCCGTCGACACGGAGGAGCGGCCGCCGATGGCGGAGATCGCGGAGTACCAGGCACGGGAGGTGGCCTGACCGGGCCCGCGGTGGACGGCCGATCCGTACGTTTGAGCGTTCGGGGGCGGGCTAGGTTGAGGTCTATGGCTTCCACGCAGGCTGCTCAGGGTGCTCAGGTGCTGGTCGCGTCGAATCGCGGACCCGTCTCGTACACGGTGGGGGAGGACGGTTCGCTGCGGGCCAGACGGGGCGGCGGCGGACTGGTGTCCGGACTGTCGGCGATCGGTCCGGAGGCGGGGGCGCTGTGGGTGTGCTCGGCGCTGTCCGACGGCGACCGCGAGGCCGTGCGGCGCGGGGTCGGCGAGGACGGCGTGCGGATGCTGGACATCCCGGCGGACGTGCACGCCGACGCGTACAACGGGATCGCCAACTCGGTGCTGTGGTTCGTGCACCACATGCTGTACCAGACCCCGCTGGAGCCGGTCTTCGACGCGGAGTTCCGGCGGCAGTGGGCGTCCTACGAGACGTACAACCGCGCCTTCGCCGAGGCGCTGGCCGAGGAGGCGGCGCCCGGGGCGGCGGTGCTGGTGCAGGACTACCACCTGACGCTGGTCCCCGGGATGCTCCGCGCGCTCCGCCCCGACCTGCGGATCGGCCACTTCTCGCACACGCCGTGGGCGCCGCCGGAGTACTTCCGGATGCTGCCCGACGACATCGCCGGCCAGGTGCTGCGCGGGATGCTGGGCGCCGACCGGCTGGGCTTCCTCACCCACCGCTGGGCGGACGCGTTCACCGCGTGCTGCGAGCGGTTCGCGGACGGCACCGGGGACACGCGGATCGGCGTGCACGGGCTGGGGGCCGACGCGGACTTCCTGCGCGCCCGGTCCCACGAGGCGGACGTCGAGGAGCGGATCGTCGCGCTGCGGGAGGAGATCGGCACGGCTCCCGACGGCGGCGCGCGCAGGACGATCGTCCGGGTCGACCGGACCGAGCTGTCGAAGAACATCGTGCGCGGCCTGCTGGCCTACCGGCAGCTGCTGGAGGACCACCCCGAGTGGCGCGAGCGCGTCGTGCACGTCGCCTTCGCCTACCCCTCGCGCCAGGACCTCGCGGTGTACCGCGCGTACACAGCCGAGGTCCGGCGGGTGGCGGAGGAGATCAACGAGCGGTACGGGACGCCGGGCTGGACCCCGGTCGTGCTGCACGTCAAGGACGACTTCGCCCGGTCGCTGGCGGCGTACCGACTGGCCGACGTGGCCCTGGTCAACCCGATCCGCGACGGCATGAACCTGGTCGCCAAGGAGGTGCCGGTCGTCTCCGACGCGGGCTGCGCGCTGGTGCTGTCGCGGGAGGCGGGCGCCCACGAGGAGCTGGGCGAGGACGCGATCACCGTCAACCCGTACGACGTCGTCGACACGGCGAGGGCGCTGCACGAGGCGCTGTCGACGGCGCCGGAGGAGCGGGCGGCGCGCTCCAAGCGGCTGGCCGCGGCGGCGACCGCGCTGCCGCCGGCGCGGTGGTTCCTGGACCAGCTGGACGCGCTGCGGGAGGGGACGCCCGGCTGACCGGGTGAGGCCGGCCGGTCCGGCCGGCCGGTACGACCGGTCGCGCAGGCGTGCGAGCGCCGGAGCGTGGATAGGTTGGCGACATGGGCAACCCTACGGATTCCACGGACCCGAACACGACGGACCCGGACGCGGTGAACCCGGGTACGACGGACCCGGACGCGACGGACCCCGGTGCCGCCGGCCGCCTGCCCGCGCCCGCCACGCGGGCCGGGCGGGAAGGACTGGAGGCGCTCCTGGCGCGTCCGGAACGGGCGCTGGTCGCCTTCGACTTCGACGGGACGCTCGCACCGATCGTGCCCGACCCGGAGCAGGCCCGCGCGCACCCCGGCGCGGTGCCCGGGCTCGCCGCGCTCGCCCCGAAGGTGGCGGCCGTCGCGGTCGTCACCGGGCGGCCCGCCGGAGTGGCCGTGCGGCACGGCGGTTTCGCGGGCGTGCCCGGCCTGGAGCACCTGGTCGTTCTCGGCCACTACGGGGCCGAGCGCTGGGACGCGGTGACCGGCACGGTCACCGCGCCCGCCCCGCACCCCGGGGTCGCCGCCGCCCGGGCGGAACTGCCGGGGCTGCTCGACCGGGTCGGCGCGTGGCGGGGCACCTGGATCGAGGAGAAGGGCCGGGCGGTGGCCGTCCACACCCGCCGGGCCGCCGACCCCCGGGCCGCCTTCGAGGCGCTGCGCGAGCCGCTGACCGGCCTCGCCACCCGGCACGGCCTGGTCGTCGAGCCCGGCCGCATGGTCCTGGAGCTGCGCCCGCCCGGCATGGACAAGGGCGTCGCCCTGGCGGAGTACGCCCGTGAGATCGGCGCCGAGTCGGTCCTGTACGCCGGTGACGACCTGGGCGACCTCCCCGCCTTCGCCGCCGTCGACAAGCTCCGCTCCGACGGCACGCCCGGCCTGCTGGTGTGCAGCGGCAGCGACGAGGTCACCGAGCTGAGGGAGCGCGCGGACGTAGTGGTCGACGGCCCGGCGGGCGTGGTGGACCTGCTGCGGGCCCTGGCGGCCCGGATCGACTGACGACGCCCGCCGGCCGCCCGGCCGCCCGGCCGCCCGGCCGCCCGGCCGCCCGGCCGGCGGGAGCGACCGCGCCCCCGCGGGCGGTGCGCCCCGGGGAACGGACCCGCCCGGACCGCGGCGGCGCACGGTGCGGCCGCCCGCCCCGCCGCGCGTGCGGCCGCCCGGGCGCCGTCGTCAGCGCTGTGCGCGGCGGGCCTCCCTCACCCGCCGCAGGCGGTTCACCGTCAACGGGTCGTGGGCCAGGGCGCGCGGGTCGTCGAGCAGGGCGTTGAGGAGCTGGTAGTAGCGCACCGGGGCCAGGCCCAGCTCCTCGCGTATCGCCCGCTCCTTCGCGCCGGGGCCGGAGAAGCCACGGCGTTCCAGCGCGAGGATGTCCTGTCCGCGTCGGTCCAGCCGCTCCTCGTCCATGGTGCGCACGGTAGCCCCTGCCACTGACAGGGGCCCGCGGGGGCCGGGCGGCGCCTACTCCGCGTTCTCCGCCCGGGTGGCCGTCGCCTGGATCCCGCCCAGGACGCTCGCCGGGCTGCCGCCCGGGGCGACCGCCTTGCCGATCCTCTTCTTGATCTCCGCGCTGACCGTGGCCCAGGAGTTGGCGCCGACCGGGTAGAGCTCCGAGGTGGGCAGCTGGTCGAGGAAGGGCTTGAGGTGCTTGTCCTGCGCGGACGCGCTCATCGTGCGGGACGCGGAGTTGGTGACCGGCAGCAGGTCGTACTCGCGGGAGAAGTCGAGCACGTTCTTCTCGCTGTAGACGAAGTCGAGGAACTCCCCGGCCTCGTCGCGGTGGCCGTTCTTCTTGAAGGCCATCATCCAGTCGGCGACGCCGAGCGTGGACCGGCTCTCGCCGTCGGCCCCCGGCAGCGGCACCATGCCGTACTCCACGCCCTTCTTCCGGGCCATCTCCATCAGCGAGGGGTGGCCGTTGAGCATGCCGACGTCACCGGCGGCGAACGCGGCGAACGCCTCGGCCCGGTCGAGCTCGCCGGGCGCGACCGGACCGGTCAGGCCCTTGCCGACCAGCTCGTTCTTCAGCCAGTTGAACGTCTCGACGTTCTCCACCGAGTCGATGCTGTACGTGCCCATCAGGTCGGTGTAGCCGCCCCCGCCGCTGAGCAGCCACTGCATGGTCTCGGCCTGCGCCTCCTCCGGGCCGAGCGGCAGCGCGTAGGGGTACTTCACGCCCTCGGCCTTGAGCGCCTCGGCGTTCGCGGCGAGCTCGTCCCAGGTCGTCGGCGGGGTGATGCCGGCCTCGGCGAACAGCTCCTTGTTGTAGAAGAGCACGCGCGTGGAGGAGGCGAAGGGCATGCCGTACTGGATCCCGTTGACCTCGCCCGCCGTGGCCAGCTGGGAGAGGAAGTCCGCCTGGACGGGGATGGAGAGCAGGTCGTCGGCCTTGTAGAGCAGGCCGTCGGCCGCGTAGTCGGCGTACGCGCCGATCTGCGCCAGGTCCGGCGGGTCGCCCGCGTCGACCATCTCCTTGACCTTGCGGTCGACGTCGGTCCAGGAGTGGACGCTGACGTCGACCGTCACGCCGGGGTGGTCGGCCTCGTACCGCTCGACCAGATCGGCCCAGTACTTCTCGGAACTGTCGGCCGCGCCGTTGCCGTAGTCGGCGGCGACCAGCTTCAGGGTCACGTCGGAGGAACCGCCGTCACCGCATCCGCCGAGGACCCCCATCAGCCCCAGCGCGGACACCACCGCGATCGTCCTTGCCCTGGCCCGCCGCTGCACTGCTCTCAACCTCAACCCTGACGCCCCGCGTCATCCGAAGACTTTCCGATTATCGAAACAAGGTCTACACCACGTAAGTGGACTAGACCTCTCGCGGGTCTCCGGTCCACACTGTCCCCCGTGAGACATGTCATCGCCCTCGACGTGGGCGGCACCGGGATGAAGGCCGCCCTGGTCGGGGCGGACGGCGCGCTGCTGCACCAGGCCCGCCGGGCCACCGGTCGCGAACGCGGTCCGGACGCCGTCGTCGCGGACATCCTCGACTTCGCCGCCGAGCTGCGCGCCCACGGCATCGAGCACTACGGCGCGCCCGCCCGCGCCGCCGGCGTCGCCGTCCCCGGCATCGTCGACGAGGCGGAGGGCGTCGCCGTCTACGCGGCCAACCTCGGCTGGCGCGACGTCCCGCTGCGCGCGCTGCTCACCGAACGCCTCGGCGGCGTCCCCGTCGCCCTCGGCCACGACGTGCGCACCGGCGGGCTCGCCGAGGGGCGGATCGGGGCGGGCCGGGGCACCGACCGGTTCCTGTTCGTGCCGCTGGGCACCGGGATCGCGGGCGCCATCGGCATCGACGGCCGGGTGGAGGCGGGCGCGCACGGCTTCGCGGGCGAGATCGGCCACATCGTCGTACGGCCCCGGGGCACCCCCTGCCCGTGCGGTCAGCGCGGCTGCCTGGAGCGGTTCGCGTCCGCGTCGGCGGTGAGCGAGGCGTGGGCGGCGGCCTGCGGCGATCCCGGCGCGGACGCGGCCGACTGCGCCAAGGCCGTGGAGTCGGGGGACGCACGGGCCCGCGCGGTGTGGCAGGAGGCGGTCGACGCGCTCGCCGACGGGCTGGTCACCGCGCTCACCCTGCTGGACCCGCGCACGCTGATCATCGGTGGCGGGCTGGCCGAGGCGGGGGAAACCTTGTTCTCACCACTGCGGGAGGCCGTCCGGCGGCGGGTCACCTTCCAGAAGCTGCCGTCCCTGGTCCCCGCGGCGCTCGGGGACACCGCCGGATGCCTGGGCGCGGGACTCCTCGCCTGGGATCTCCTCGAAACCGCCGATCCCTCGGACCCCTCAGCCCCCTCGGAGGTACCCACCTGATGGCCCCCACCAAGGTTCTCACCGGTGCCCGGGTGGTACTGCCCACCGGGACCGTGGACGACGGCCGCGTGATCGTCGACGGCGCGCGGATCGCCGCCGCCGTCCCCGGGGGCGCCGAGAACACCGAGACGCTCGACGCGTCCGGCCACTGGCTGGTCCCCGGCTTCGTCGACCTGCACAACCACGGCGGCGGCGGGGCGTCCTTCACCTCCGGGACGGCCGACGACGTCCTCAGGGGCATCCGCACCCACCGGCTGCACGGCACCACCACCCTGGTCGCCTCCACCGTCACCGGCGACACGGACTTCCTCGCCCGGCGCGCCGGCCTGCTGGCCGAGCTGGCCGAGCAGGGCGAGATCGCGGGCATCCACTTCGAGGGTCCGTTCATCTCGCCGTGCCGCAAGGGCGCCCACTCCGAGGAGCTGCTGCGCGACCCGGACCCGGCGGAGGTCCGCAAACTCCTCGACGCGGCGCGCGGGCACGCGAGGATGGTCACGCTCGCCACCGAGCTGCCGGGCGGCCTCGACTCGGTGCGCCTGCTGGCCGAGCACGGCGTGATCGCCGCCGTCGGCCACACGGACGCGACGTACGAGCAGACGGTGCAGGCCATCGAGGCCGGCGCCACGGTCGCCACCCACCTCTTCAACGCGATGCCGCCCCTCGGCCACCGCGCCCCCGGCCCCATCACGGCCCTCCTGGAGGACGAGCGGGTCACGGTGGAGCTGATCAACGACGGCACGCACCTGCACCCGGCCGCGCTGCGGCTGGCGTTCCACCACGCGGGCGCGGCACGGGTCGCGTTCATCACGGACGCGATGGACGCGGCCGGCTTCGGCGACGGCCGCTACATGCTCGGCCCGCTGGAGGTGGAGGTCGCGGACGGCGTGGCCCGGCTGGTGGAGGGCGGCTCCATCGCGGGCTCGACCCTCACCCTGGACCGCGCCTTCCGGCGGGCGGTCACGGTCGACGGGCTGCCGGTCGAGGACGCGGTCGCGGCGCTCTCCGCCAACCCGGCGCGGCTGCTGGGCATGGACGACCGGATCGGCTCCCTGGAGCCCGGGAAGGACGCCGACCTGGTGGTTCTGGACGCGGACTTCGCGCTCAAGGGCGTGATGCGCCGGGGCGAATGGGTGGTCGATCCCCAACTGGGCCGGTCCGTCCCGTAGTCGAAGGGCGTCGCGGAAGGACGGTGGCCGGTCCCGGGGGTGGGCCGACCGCCGTCTCTTTGGCATGATCGTGCCTCCGGGACACACGGCAGGCGCAGGCAAAAGGGGAGGTCGGCCCGGTGATCCTCACAGTCACGCTGAACACCGCTCTCGACATCACCTATCGCGTGCCGTCCCTGCGGCCGCACGCCTCCCACCGCGTCTCGGACGTGACGGAACGCCCCGGCGGCAAGGGCGTCAACGTGGCCCGGGTGCTCGCGGCCCTCGGCCACGAGGTGACGGTCACCGGCTTCGCGGGCGGCGCGACGGGCCGGATCCTGCGGGACCGGCTCACCGAGGTGCCGGGCGTGCTGGACGCGCTGGTCCCGGTGGCCGGCACGACCCGGCGCACCATAGCCGTGGTCGACGAGCGCTCCGGGGGGACCACCCAGCTCAACGAGCCCGGCCCGGCCGTCACCCACGCCGAGTGGTCCGCCTTCCAGGAGGCGTACGAGGGCCTGCTGGCGTCGGCGTCGGCGGTAGCCCTGTGCGGCAGCCTGCCCCCGGGCGTCCCGGTCGGCGCCTACGCCGGACTGACCCGCACCGCCCGGGCGGCCGGGGTCCCGGTCCTGCTGGACACCAGCGGGGCGGCGCTGCGCCGCGGGGTCGCCGGGCGGCCCGACGTCCTCAAGCCGAACGCCGAGGAACTGGCCGAGCTCACCGGCTTCCACGAACCGCTGCGCGCCACCCAGGACGCCCGCCGCCGCGGCGCCGGCGCGGTGGTCGCCTCCCTGGGCCCCCAGGGGGTCCTCGCGGTGACCGCCCAGGGCCACTGGCGCGCCGCCCCGCCGGCCGATCTGCGCGGCAACCCCACGGGTGCCGGCGACTCGCTGGTCGCGGGCCTGCTCTCGGGCCTGGTGGAGCAGCTGCCCTGGCCGGACCGGCTGGCCCGCGCGGTCGCCCTGTCGGCGGCGACGGTGCTGTCCCCGGTGGCCGGCGAGTTCGACCGGGCGGCGTACGGGGACCTGCTGGACCGGGTCGCGGTGACGGCGGAGGCGAACGCGGCCTGAGGCCGGCCCGCCGGCCGCGCTACTTGGTGACCTGGCCTTCCTTCAGCCACAGCTGGTCCAGCAGGACGTTGCACTTGTCGCCGTCGTTGCAGGAGACCGAGATCGTGTTGGAGCCCTTGTTGAGGGTGGGCCAGGCGAAGGTCTGGGTCCAGCCCTTGGAGAAGTCGCCGTCCTTGGCGCGAGCGAAGTTGTCCATGTTCAGCTTGGAACCGAACTCCTTGCCGTTGACGGTGAGCGTCATCGACTGGGGCTCGTCGGTGGTGCTGTAGCGGACGAAGACGGTGTAGGCGCCGTCCTTCGGGATGCCGTTGACGGTCCAGGTGACCGAGGAACCCGGCTGGTTGAGGTTGGTCACGTAGATGCCGCCGTCGGACTGCGCGCCCTCGACGTCCGACGCGAGGGAGGCCGCGCCGCCCAGCCGCATCGCCTTCGCGTCGACCGTCGGCAGCTCGGCCTCCTCCTCGGCGCTCGCGCTCGCCGACGGGCTCGTCCCGTCGGTCTGGGACTGGGTCGGCGTCGCGTCCGCCTGGTTGTCGCCGCCCTTGTCCTCGTCGTCGCCGCCGATCATCGCCACGCCGATGCCGATCACGACCGCGGCGACCACCGCGATCGCGCCGACGAGCAGGCCCTTGGTGTTCGGGCCGCGGCCCCGGCCGCCCCCGCCGCGGCCCGCCGAGGGCGACTGGACGGCGGTGGCGCCGCCGGGCAGCGTCTCCGGGGCGGCGTAGTGCGCGTTCGGCTGGCCGTAGACGCCCTGCTGGGGCGGTGCCTGGGGGGCGGTGCCCGGCTGGCCGTACTGACGGGTCCCGACCGGCCGCACCCGGTTGACCGAATGGGGGTAGCCGTAGCCCCCGGACGGCGGCTGGGCCCCGTTGGCCTGGCCGTCGGCGTAGAGGTAGCCGAACGGGTCGTCGTCCTCGGGCGTGCTCGCGCCGTTGTTGCCGGGCGTCATCCCTTGGTGCTCCTAGTGCGGATCGGGTGCGGTACGAGTGGTGAGATGGCGAGCCTACCCGCTTCCGGTGACCCGAACGGGTGACGCGGACCGCATCAACTCGCTGACCTGCGGTTCATCCCGCGCGCCTGTGTTGTTTGGGACGAGATCGTTTCTCGACGTACATCCGTTCGTCGGCGGACTTCAACACTTCGTCCGCCGTCATTCCGCAATGTGCCCATCCGATGCCGAAGCTGGCCCCGACCCGCACGGCCCGGCCCTCGGCCCGGATGGGCTGGATGATCTCGTTGCGCAGCCGTACGGCGAGGTCCTGGGCGTCGGCCCGGCCGAGCCCGTCGGCGAGGATCACGAACTCGTCGCCGCCGAGCCGGGCGACGGTGTCGCCGTCGCGGACGCCGTTGCTGAGCCTGCGGGCGACCTCGATGAGCACCGCGTCACCCGCGTTGTGCCCGAACCGGTCGTTGATCGACTTGAAGCCGTCGAGGTCGCAGAAGAGCACCGCGAGCCCCTTGGTGCCGTCGTCGGACTCCCCGGCGGGGGCGACGGTGTGCACGTGGTGGTCGTAGCCGTCGTACGCGTCGGCGTCGGGCGGGAAGTCGAAGTCGTGGCCGCGGTCGAAGACGGGCGGGCCGTAGGCCCCGTCCGGGGAGTCGTACGCGTCGGGCGAGCCGAAGGACTCGTAGGGGCCCAGGGAGCCGACGGCGGGCAGCGCGCTCTGCGGCTGCTGCCGGCACAGCCGGGCGGAGAGCCGGGCGCGCAGTTCGGCGGAGTTCGGCAGGCCGGTGAGGGAGTCGTGGGAGGCGCGGTGGGCGAGCTGGAGCTCGCGGCGCTTGCGCTCCTCGATGTCCTCGACGTGGGTGAGCAGGAAACGCGGCCCGTCGGCGGCGTCGGCGACGACGGAGTTGCGCAGCGACACCCAGACGTAGCTGCCGTCGCGGCGGCCCAGGCGCAGCTCGGCGCGCCCGCCCTCGGCGGAGGTGCGCAGCAGGGTGCCTATGTCCTCGGGGTGGACGAGGTCGGAGAAGGCGTAGCGGCGCATCGCGGAGGCGGGGCGGCCGAGCAGCCGGCACAGGGCGTCGTTGGTGCGCAGGATCCGGCCGTGCTGGTCGCCGCCCATCTCGGCGATGGCCATGCCGGAGGGGGCGTACTCGAAGGCCTGCCGGAAGCTCTCCTCGCTGGCGCGCAGCGCCTGCTGTTCGCGCTCGAGGCGGACCAGGGCGCGCTGCATGTTGGCGCGCAGCCGGGCGTTGCTGATCGCGATGGCGGCCTGGAAGGCGTACATCTGGAGCGCCTCGCGGCCCCAGGCGCCGGGCCGGCGGCCGTTGCGCGGGCGGTCCACGGACAGCACGCCGAGCAGCTCGCCGGAGGTGCCGCCGCCCTGCGGGCCGGGCGCGTACATCGGGGCGAAGAGGCGGTCGGAGGGGTGCCACTCGTCCTCGAAGCGGGGCGCGGGCCCGTCGGTGTACCACTGCGGGACGTCGTCGTCGTCGAGGACCCAGCCCTCGGTGTGCGGGATGAAGATCAGGTCGCCCCAGCGCTCGCCCATGGTCAGGCGGCGCTCCCAGGAGTCGCGCGAGCCGACGCGGCCGGTGATGAGGGCCTCGGCGGCGGGGTTGCCGGCGAAGGCGGCGACGACCAGGTCGCCGTCGGGGCGCACGAGGTTGACGCAGGCCAACTCGTACCCGAGGGCGTTCACGACGCCGTCGGCGACGGTCTGCAACGTGTCCGCCAGGCTGCGGGCCGTGTTCAACGCGGCCATGACCTGGTGCAGTTGTCGCAGGGACGCAAGACGGACGTAGGGTTCCGACTCGGCCTCCATGCTCGCCCTCCCCCCGAGACCTCGGAGCGAATCAAGGGTTCTCTTCGGCGCCTTTCCCGATGGTGCCCCGGCAGCTTCCCCGCCACTGAATCACAGCGCGCTGCCCACTCGGTACACAGGGTCAACAATTCTTGCCCCTTGTGACTCAAGTCACAGGTAAACGTGAACAATTGCGTGGTCTTTCCGCGATTTCCGCATGCGTTTACCGAGCACGTCCTTTGTTGCGGTTGCGCGTGACCCGTGCGGATTCCGTGCCGGTCCCCCGCAGGTCCGGTGCCGGATCGGCCGCCGGTCCTAGGTCCCCGCTCGGGCCGGGGTCCGATGCGGTGCGCGTGGAGCGGAGATTAGCGTTCTGGACGTGCCGAACACTCCAGCCGCCCCGTCCCCGGTCACCCCTCCCCCCGCCGCCCGGCATGCTGAGGGGGTGAGCAACGACGAGTTCCGCGCCGCCATGTCCCGTCTGGCCGCCGGCGTGGTCCTGGTGACCGCGCAGGAGCCGCCGCTGGACCCCGGCGACCCGCGGGCACCGGCCGGCGAGGACGCCGGCATGACGGCGACCGCGTTCCTGTCGGTCTCCCTGGACCCGCCGCTGGTGCTGGTCAGCGTGCGCGAGGGCTCCCGCATGGACGACCTGCTCGACGAGCAGCCCCTGTGGGCGGTGTCCGTGCTGTCCGAGAGCCAGCGGCACATAGCGGGCCGCTTCGCGATGAAGGGCCGCCTCAGCGACCGCCTCCTCTTCGAGGACATCCCCTGCGTCCGGGGCGAGCACACCGGGGCCCCGCTGGTGGGCGGCGCGCTGGCGACCCTGGAGTGCCGCACCGAGCAGCGGGTGGCCGCCGGGGACCACACCCTGGTGATCGGCCGCGTCCTGGCGGCCCGGCTGCCGAGCGCGGACGGGGGGCCGCTGATGTATTTCCGCGGCCGTTACCGGCAGTTGGGCTGAGCGCCGGCGACCGGCCCCTGCCTTTCCCGGCCGTGAAATCCCTTTTACCGGGCGGGATTTCCGCGCCTAAGGTGCCCGGATGACGACGACCGCACTCCGCCTCGAAGAGATCACCGCCGAGAACCTCGACGCCGCCCTCGGCGTACGGGTCCGTCCCGACCAGGAATTCGCGGTCGCGCCGGTGGTGAAGTCCCTCGCCGAGGCCTACGTCCACCCCACCACCGCCTGGCCCCGGCTGATCAGGGACGGTGACCGCGCGGTCGGCTTCCTGATGGCCTTCTTCGACATCGACTGGCACGAGGACGGCGGCAGCGTCGTCCGCTCCGGCCTGTGGCGGCTGAACATCGCCGCGGACGCGCAGGGCAGGGGCTACGGACGGTTCGCCGTGGAGTCGGTGGCCGCCGAGATCCGCCGCCGCGGCGGCACCGAGCTCCACGTCTGCTGGCACCCGGGCCCGTCCGGCCCGGAGGACTTCTACCTGGGCCTGGGCTTCCGCAAGAACGGCGAGGTCGTCGAGGACGAGACGGTGGGCGTGCTGGACCTGGGCTGAACGGTCCCGCCGGCCCCGGTCACCTCACCCCCAGTCCCGCGCGGAGCGCCCCCGCTTCGTCTCCGAGCGCTGCTTCTTCTCCCGCAGCCGGCGCTCGTTGATGCCGCGCGGGACGCGGGTCGGCCTGCGGGGCCTGGGCGGGGGCGCGGTGGCCTCGGCGAGCAGCGCCGCGAGGCGCACGGCGGCGGCCTCCCGGTTGCGCCACTGGGAGCGGTGCTCGGAGGCGCGGACGGTGACGACCCCTCCGACCAGCCGGCCGGCCAGCCGCTCGAGCGCCCGCTGCTTCCACACCTCGGGCAGCGCCCGGGTCCGGGCGAGGTCGAAGCGGAGCTCGACCTGCGAGTCGCTGGTGTTCACGTGCTGACCGCCGGGCCCCGACGACCGCGAGAAACGCCACATGAGCTCGGCCTCGGGCAGGGAGACGGAGCCGCGGACGGGATAGGGACCGGACATGTCGTCCATGTTCCCGCTCCTGACCGGTCCACGTCACCCGAATAATTCCGGTAAAGAAAGTAAAGCGACCTGGAACCTCGTGTACCCCTCTCCGCGTTCAAGGGGGTAGCTGTAGCTTCTAGCGGTACGCACACGAGGGAAGGGACTCCCAACAATGGCTGTAAGCCTGTCCAAGGGTGGCAACGTCTCGCTCACCAAGGAGGCTCCGGGCCTGACCGCCGTCACCGTGGGCCTCGGCTGGGACGTCCGCACCACCACCGGCACGGACTTCGACCTCGACGCGTCGGCGATCGCGGTCAACACGCAGGGCAAGGTCTACTCGGACGCCCACTTCGTCTTCTTCAACAACAAGCAGACCCCGGACAACACCATCGTCCACACCGGTGACAACCGCACCGGTGAGGGCGCCGGCGACGACGAGGCGATCAACGTCAACCTGGCCGCGCTCCCGGCCGACGTCGACAAGATCGTCTTCCCGGTCTCGATCTACGACGCCGAGAACCGCAGCCAGAACTTCGGCCAGGTGCGCAACGCCTACATCCGCATCGTCAACCAGGCCGGCGGCGCCGAGATCGCCCGCTACGACCTGTCGGAGGACGCCGCCACCGAGACCGCCATGGTCTTCGGCGAGCTGTACCGCAACGGCGCGGAGTGGAAGTTCCGCGCGGTCGGCCAGGGCTACGCCTCGGGCCTGGCCGGCATCGCCCAGGACTTCGGCGTGAACGTCTGACGGACGCCCCGTCCGCAGCACCCCGCTTCCGCGCGCAGCCCCCGGCCACGGTGAGGACGGGCCGGGGGCTCCGGCGCGCGGGCGAAGCCCCCTCCCCGCGCCGCCCCGCCCCTCCCGGGCGCGCACGCCGGAGCGTCCTCGCAGGAACCGGACGGCGGCACGGCGGCGGCACCGGCCGGGCACCCGTGCGGGCGGACGCGCCGTCCCGTGACACCATCACCCCGTGCTCGACATCGGCTACGCCCTCTCCAACCGCTTCCCCGACCCGCCGCAGACCGACTACCGCCGCGCGGACGTCCATGCCCTGCGCCACGACCTGTTCTGCGGTGACGTCTACCTCGCCGACACCGAGTCGGACCGCGAGGTGTCCACGGCCTGGGGATGGGTGCCGGTGCTCGACTTCGCCTGGGCGCTGTGCGACATCGTGGAGCGCGTCGACCGGGACCCGGCGGGCTCCAGGGCCTCCCGCCCCCAGCGGGCCGAGCTGGACTTCACCGAGTCCACCGACCGCCTGCTCTTCGAGCGCCGCTTCGGGTGGGTGGACATCGAGGCGGAGTGGCTGCCGGCCTCCGAGCCCCCGCTGACCTTCTCCCACGCCGAACTCCGCCGCGAGGCCCGCGACTTCCTGCACGACCTCCTCGCCGACCTGGTCGACCTGCACGAGGACCTCGGCGAGAACCCGGCCGTCTGGACCCTCCAGGCCCGCTACCCCCGGGTGGGGTGACCACCGCGCCGCCCGGCGCCCGCCCTGTTCACCCCTCCACCCGGAGCCCCATCTCCGCCGCCAGCAGCGGCGCCAGGTCCAGCAGCTGCGCCGTACCGATCACCGCCCCCGACAGCCGGTCCGTGCCCCGCGCGATCTCCAGGGGCGCGGCCCCGCGCAGGTCCACGTCCGTGAGCACGGCGCCGGTGAGGTCCGCCCCCTTCAGCGCGCAGTCCACGAACTCCACACGCTCCAGCCGGGCCCCGCCGAAGTCCGGCTCGACCAGGACGCAGCCCTCGAACACGACGTCCTTGAGCCGGGCCGCGCGCAGGTTCAGGAAGTCGATCTTTCCGCCCCGGACCAGCACCCGCTCCAGCACCGCCCCGTGCAGCTGCGTCCCCCCGAGACGCGCGTCGCTCACCTCGACGTCCCGCAGGGTCGCCCCGGCCAGGTCCGTCCCCACGCCCCGGACGCCGGCGAGGACCGAGTCCAGCAGCCGCGCCCCGGGCAGCCGCGTCCCGTCCAGCGCGCACTCCGCCAGCGCGCAGTCCAGGAAGCGCGCCCCCGCCCCGTCCTGCCCGGCGAGGTCCGCCCCGCGGAACTCCAGCCCGTCGTAGTCCCCGTCCGGCTCCAGCCCGCCCCCCTCGAACCGCTCCAGCGCGGGCAGCCTCGTCCCGGGTCGCCGCGCCCCCCTCACACCCGGACCGCCCACCGCTCTCCTCGCCATGCCCCCATGCTGCACCCCGCCACTGACAACCACGCCGGCCTGCGGGAATCCCGCGCATGTCACATTCCGGGGCCCCCGAGGAGTCGTAGGAGCGGACCACCCGAAGGCGACCTCGAGCACGTTCGAGCAAGGGAGACCCCCGCCATGCACCGCATCACCGTCATCGGAGGCGGCTTCGCCGGACTCACCGCGGCGATCACCGCCGCCGAGGCGGGCGCCAAGGTCACCGTCCACGAGGCCCACCACACCCTCGGCGGGCGGGCCCGCACCGCCGACGGCCCGTACCGGACGAACGAGGGGCCGCACGCCCTCTACAACGGCGGCCCGCACTGGTCCTGGCTCCGCCGGCGCGGCCTCATCGGCCCGCTCGCCCCGATCCCGCCCCTGGAGGCGGCCCGGCTGCGCCTGCGCCACCGGGGCGCGCTGCGCCGCACCCCGCCCTTCGCGATGCTGAAACTGCTGCGCCGCGGCGGCGCGCAGGCGCCCGTCGACACCGACTTCCTCAGCTGGGCCACCGCCCTCGCCGGCGAGGAGGCCGCGCGGGCCGCCGCCCACTACTGCGCGGTCGCGCTGTTCCACCACGACCCGGGCTCCCTGTCCGCCGCCTTCGTGCAGGAACGCCTGCGCCGCGCCACCAGGCTGCCCCCGGAGGCGCACTACCCGCGCGGCGGCTGGGGCGGGCTCATCGACCGGATGGCCGCCCACGCCTGGAACCTGGGCGTGCGGATGGAGACCCTGTCCCGCGTCGACACCCTGCCCACCGACACCCCGGTCGTCGTCGCCACCTCCCTCGACTCCGCCCGCCGCCTCCTGGGCGACCCCTCGCTGACCTGGCCGAGCGGCCGCACCGTCCTCGTCGACCTCGCCGTGCGCACCCGGCGCGGGGACGCGTTCGTCGTGTCCGACCTGGACGCGCCGGGCTGGCTGGAGCGGTTCACCGCCCAGGACCGCACCCTCGCCCCGGCCGGCGAGCAGCTGGTCCAGGGCCAGATCCCGGTCGCCCCGCACGAGTCCAAGACCGACGGCGTCGCGCGCGCCGAGGAGCTGCTGGACCTGGGCTTCGACGGCTGGCGCGAACGGGTCACCTGGCGGCGGGAGGCGGTGGCGAACGGGCGGACCGGCGCCGTCGACCCGCCCGGCACCAGCTGGCGCGACCGGCCCGCCGTCGACCGCGGCGACGGCGTCTACCTCGCCGGTGACCAGGTCGCCGCGCCCGGCGTGCTCTCCGAGGTCTCCTTCAACAGCGCCCTGACGGCCGTCGCCCTCGCCCTCGGCCGGCACGAGCTTGACCTCAAGCATGCTTGAGGTCGCACCGTGGGGGCGTAGCGGCAACCGACACCCACGGGGGATCCGACATGCACGCCGTCCGCCTGCACGCCTTCGGCCCGGCCGAGAACCTCACCTACGAGCAGGTCGAGGACCCGCGGCCGGGTCCCGGCCAGGTCCGCGTCGCCGTCCGGGCGGCCGGGGTCCACCTCCTGGACACGGCCCTCCGCCGGGGACACCGGGGCCCCGCCCCCGCCCCGGCCGTCCTGCCGACCGTCCCCGGCCGCGAGGTCGCCGGAGTCGTCGACGCCCTCGGCGAGGGCACGCCCGCCGACTGGCTCGGCAAGCGGGTCGTCGCCCACCTCGGCTTCGCCCCCGGCGGCTACGCGGAGCTGGCCGTCACCGACGCCGCCCGCCTGCACGTGATACCGGAGCGGCTCGACTTCGCCGAGGCGGTCGCCATGATCGGCACGGGCCGTACGGCGATGGGGATCGTGCAGTTCGCCGAACCGGGCCCCGGCGACGTGGTCGTCGTCCCCGCGGCGGCCGGCGGCCTCGGCACCCTCCTCGTGCAGTACGCCAGGAACGCCGGCGCCACCGTCATCGGCCTCGCGGGCGGCCCCGCGAAGACCGCCCGGGTGGCGGCGAACGGCGCCGACCTCGCCGTCGACTACACCGCCCCGGACTGGCCCGAACGGCTCGCCGGTCACCGGGGCGGGGTCACCCTCGTGTACGACGGCGTGGGCGGCGACGTCGCCCGCACGGTCGTCGGCCTCCTCGCCCCCGGCGGCCGGCACCTCGTCTTCGGCTGGTCGGCCCAGGGCCTCGACAGCGACAGCCCGTACCTCGTCGACGGCGTCTCCGAGAACGTCCTCGGCCCCGGGATGATGCGCAGGGCCGGCGGCCCCGACCCCGTGCGCACCCTGGAGCTCCGCGCCCTCACCGAGGCCGCCGAGGGCCGGCTCACCCCCGCCGTCCACCGCTTCCCCCTCGCCGAGGCCGCCGCCGCCCACCGGGCCCTGGAGAACCGGGGCACGACCGGGAAGGTCGTCCTGGAGCCGTGAAGGCTCCCGGCCCCTCCCCCGGCCTCCGTCCCCCGGCCCCCTCCCCCGGACCTCCTCAATCCGCGTGCCCCGGCTCCCGTACGCCGCTACCGTGCGCAGGGTGATCGACGTCCCCGAGGAACTCGCCGCGTCCCAGGAGAAGTTCAACAAGGAGGCGGGCCGGGCCTTCATCGCCGCCCTGCCGGACCTGACCGCCGCCTTCCTCGACCGCTGGGACCTGCGCGTCACCGGTGCGCCCATGCACGGCGTGAGCGCCCTGGTCCTGCCGGTCGACCGCGCGGACGGCACACCGGCGGTGCTGAAGCTCCAGATCCGCGACCACGAGAGCGAGGGCGAGCCGGTCGCGCTGCGCCTGTGGGACGGCGACGGCGCGGTCCGCCTGCTGGACCACGACGAGCCCACCGGCACCATGCTCCTGGAACGCCTCGACGCCTCCCGGATGCTCGCGCACCAGCCGGACGTCCACGAGCGCGTCCTGGTGATCGCCCGCCTGCTCGCCCACCTCAACGCCACCCCGGCGCCCGAGGGCATGCGCCGCCTCGGCGACATGGCCGAGGCCATGCTGGAGCGGACCCCCCGGGCCCTGGAGCGCATCCCGGACCCGGCGGCCCGCCGCATCGTCGCCGACTGCGCGGCCGCCCTGCGGGAGGTCGCCGGCGAGCCCGGGGACCGGCTGCTGCACTGGGACCTGCACGACGAGAACGTCCTGGCCTCGGACCGCGCCCCGTGGCTCGCCATCGACCCCAAACCCCTGGCCGGCGACCCGGGGTTCGAGCTCTGGCCCGCCCTGGACAACAGCTTCGACGCCGACGACGTCGGCTGGCGCTTCGACGCCATGACCGACGTCCTCGGCCTGGACCGCGAGCGGGCGCGCGCGTGGACGTACGGGCGCCTGCTGCAGAACTGCCTGTGGGACCTCGAGGACGGCCGCCCCCTGGAGGAGCGCCAGCTGGAGATCGCCCGCCGCCTGCGCGGCCGTACGGCACGGAAGATCCCGGGCCGGTGAGGTCCGGCCCGGGATCTGCTGGAGCCCCCTGTCGGATTCGAACCGACGACCTGCTGTTTACAAGACAGCTGCTCTGACCATCTGAGCTAAGGAGGCGCCGCGCGGCGCGCGCGAGGGCTGGTCCACTGTACACAGAGCCGGTTTCGCCGGGCCACGCACTTGCGGGAGTCGCCCCCGCCCGTTCACTCCAGGCCGTACGTGAAGGTGTACGGCACCTCCGTCTGCCCGTGCCGGTAGGTGAAACCGCCCGTGCCGCGCAGCCCCGTCAGCCCTCCGGTGCCCGAGCCCCCGACGACCTCGAAGGAGCAGTGCACGGTGCCGTCCTCCTCGAAGCGCCCGCGCTCCTCGAGGACGAAGGTCCCCTCGCGCCCGTCGACGCGGCCGCCGACGAGCTCCTTCCCGGCGAAGGTGCCGGTCGTCCCGGCCAGGTAGGCGATCGCGTAGACGCAGGCCGTGGCCTCGGCCTCGATGCCGCCCGAGAAGGAGTTGACGACCGTGGCGCGCGCGAGCCGGGGCAGGACGTCCTCCGGGGTGACGGGTTCCTCCTTCCAGTCGGCGAAGGTGAAGTGGCCGGTGGTGGTCCGGGTGGTGGGCATGGGTGTCCCCTTCCGCTACGGGTCCGGTGCGCCCCGTCGCGCGTCCGGTGTGCGCCCACCCTCCCGCCCGTACCTGACACCTCCTGTCAGGTACGGGCGGGACAATGGGTCCGTGCGCGCCGACCGGCTTCTCTCCCTGCTCCTGCTGCTGCAGAACCGCGGCCGGATGACCGCCTCCGAACTCGCGGCGGAGCTCGAGGTGTCGGTGCGCACCGTCTACCGGGACATCGAGGCGCTCGGCGCGTCCGGGGTGCCGGTGCGGGCGGAGCGCGGGCCGGAGGGCGGCTACCGCCTGATGGAGGGGTACCGCACGCGGCTGACCGGGCTGACGGACGCGGAGGCCGGGTCGCTGTTCCTGGCCGGGCTGCCGGGACCGGCCAGGGAGCTGGGCCTGGGGGCCGTCCTGGCGAGCGCCCAGCTGAAGGTGGAGGCCGCCCTTCCGGGTGAACTGGCCGCACAGGCGCGGCGGGTGCGCGAGCGGTTCCACCTGGACGCGCCGGCCTGGTTCCGGGACGCCGACCCCGTGCCGCACCTGGAGACCGTCGCGCGGGCGGTGTGGGAGCGGCGGGTGCTGCGCACCCGCTACCGGCGCTGGCGCGGCGAGGTGCACCGCGAGGTGCGCCCCCTGGGTCTCGTGCTGAAGGGCGGCATCTGGTACCTGGCGGCGCTGGCGGAGGACGCCGTGCGCACCTACCGGGTGTCGCGGTTCCAGGCGGTGGAGGAGACGGGCGAGGAGTTCACCCGTCCGGCCGGCTTCGACCTGGCCGCGTACTGGTCGGAGTCCTCCCGGCGGATGGAGGCGGCGCTGCACCAGGGCACGGCCCGACTGCGGCTCTCGCCGCGCGGCCGGAAGCTGCTGCCGATGCAGTTCGGGGCGGCGGGGGTGCGGGCGCTCGCCGCCGCGGGGCCGCCGGACGGCGAGGGGTGGGTGGAGGTGGAGCTGTCCGTCGAGTCGGAGGCGGTCGCGACCGGCGATCTGCTCCGGCTGGGCGTCGAGGCGGAGGTGCTCGGTCCACCGGGGCTGCGGCGGGCGGTCGCGGCGGCCGTGGCGGTGCTCGCGGACCGGTACGCGGCCGAGGGGTGATCCCGCGCTCCACCGGGCGGCGGCCCCGCGGCGACCGGCCGCCGTCCCGGCGGTCGAAAGTTTCCGCGAAATTCACAGCGCCGGAGGTACTGACAAACAAAGTAAACGCCGGGTACCGTCCTGAGCCAGTTCACCCACGTGGACTACACCACAACGGAACACCCGTAGTGGCACCGCCTTCCTACTCGGATCGTCCGGCACGTTCCTGCCGGTAGAAGGGGACCATTCACCATGGCCACTGTCACGTTCGACAAGGCGACCCGGATCTACCCGGGTTCCACCAAGCCCGCCGTCGACGCCCTCGACATCGAGATCGCGGACGGCGAGTTCCTCGTCCTGGTCGGCCCGTCCGGCTGCGGCAAGTCCACCTCGCTCCGGATGCTCGCGGGGCTCGAGGACGTCAACGGCGGCGCCATCCGCATCGGCGACCGCGACGTCACGCACCTGCCGCCCAAGGACCGGGACATCGCCATGGTGTTCCAGAACTACGCGCTCTACCCGCACATGACGGTCGCCGACAACATGGGCTTCGCGCTCAAGATCGCCGGCGTCAACAAGGCGGAGATCCGGCAGAAGGTCGAGGAGGCCGCGAAGATCCTCGACCTGACGGAGTACCTGGACCGCAAGCCGAAGGCGCTCTCCGGCGGTCAGCGCCAGCGTGTCGCCATGGGCCGCGCCATCGTGCGCGAGCCGCAGGTGTTCCTCATGGACGAGCCGCTGTCCAACCTGGACGCCAAGCTCCGCGTGTCCACCCGTACGCAGATCGCCTCGCTCCAGCGCCGCCTGGGCATCACCACCGTCTACGTCACCCACGACCAGGTCGAGGCCCTGACCATGGGCGACCGGGTCGCGGTCCTCAAGGACGGTCTGCTCCAGCAGGTCGACACCCCGCGCAACATGTACGACAAGCCCGCCAACCTCTTCGTCGCCGGCTTCATCGGCTCCCCGGCCATGAACCTGGTCGAGGTCCCGGTCACCGACGGCGGCGTGAAGTTCGGCAACTCGGTGGTGCCGGTGCAGCGCGAGGCGCTGGCCTCCACCAGCGACAAGACCGTCACCGTGGGCGTCCGCCCCGAGCACTTCGACGTGGCCGGCGCCGACTCCGACCTGGGTGTCGCGGTCACCGTCAACGTCGTGGAGGAGCTGGGCTCCGACGCGTTCGTCTACGGCACCGCGCAGGTCGGCGGCGAGGCCAAGGACCTCGTGGTCCGCGTCGGCGGCCGTGAGGTCCCGGAGAAGGGCAGCACGCTGCACGTCGTGCCGCGGGCGGGCGAGACCCACGTGTTCTCGACCTCGACCGGTGCGCGCCTGTCCGACTGAGGAACCGGGCGAAACGTACGACTGAGGGCGATTCACCCGAGGTGATGAAGAGGGGCCCCGCAGGCTGCTGCGGGGCCCCTCTTCTTGTCGACAAACACCCCGGCACAACGGTCATTTCGAGCAGTGTGCGTCAACACGCGCCCGCGCGACCCGGGCCCTGCCGTCCCTCGAACCGGTGACGGCGAGTTTCCACCCCGCTACCTGCCGCTACCCTCACACGCGTGAAGCACTCCACGAACCCTCAGACGCGACGCGGCGGGGGCCCCGCCCTCCGGGTCGGCCGCACCCTCGCCTTCGTCCTGCCCGTCGTCCTGGTGCTCTCCGGGACCCTCGCGGTCGCGCGAGTCAACTGGTCGGGGAACCCCTCGAGCCCGGTGCTCACCGTCGCGGACGCCTCCGTCTCCGGCGCCTCCCCGCGTGCCGCGGGACGCGCGCCGCAGGACGTGCTGCGCGACACGCTGCTGGTCGAACTGCAGGAGGAGGACCCGGGCGTGGCGCTCACCCACCTCCAGCAGGCCGTCGACGACCGCCCGTCGCTGGCGAGGTACTGCGCGTCCATCGCCCGCTCCCTCGGCAGGGCCGCGGTCCGGATGTACGGCCCCACCAGGGCCCAGTCCTACGCCCGTCCGGTCTGCGACACCTCCTTCGCGTCGGGGGTCGTCGCCGCCCGGCGCTGAGCGCACGGCCCGCCACGCCGGCCGCACGGCACCGCGGCGGTGCCGGCGCGAGGGGCCACCGGAGACCCGTCCGCCCGCGGGGCGCCACGTACAGTTCGCTCATGACCGATCCGAGCGCCGCGTCCCGCCCCCTCCAAGCCGTCGTCCTGGCCGGCGGCCAAGGCTCCCGGCTCCGTCCGTACACCGACGACCGGCCCAAGCCGATGGTCGAGATCCCCGGCACGGGGACCCCGATCATCGGCCATCAGCTCTCCTGGCTCGCCGAGGAGGGCGTGACGGACGTGGTGGTCTCCTGCGGCCACCTCGCCGAGGTCCTGCAGAAGTGGCTGGAGACCGTGGACCTGCCCGTCTCCGTCACCACCGTCGTCGAGACGGAGCCCCTCGGCCGCGGCGGCGGCCTGAAGTACGCCGCCGCGCACCTCCCGTACCCGGACCGGCCCTGGTACGCCACCAACGGCGACATCTGGACCCGTTTCTCGCTGCGCGACATGGCGGACTTCCACACCGAGCGGGACGCCGTCGCGACCCTCGCCCTGGCCCGCCCGCGCATCCCGTGGGGCGCGGTGCGCACGGACGGCTTCGGCCACATCACCGACTTCATCGAGGCCCCGCCGTCGACCTTCGAGATCAACGCGGGCGTGTACGTCTTCTCCCCCGAGTTCACCGGTCTGCTCCCGGAGCGCGGCGACCACGAGCGCACCACGTTCCCGCACCTGGCGCGCGAGCGCCGGCTGGCCGGGTTCCCGATCCCCCAGGGCTCCTACTGGCGGGCGATCGACACCGCCAAGGACCTGACGGAGGCGGCGAAGGAGCTGGCGGCGCAGAAGCGCTGACCCGCCCGGCACCTCCTCACCCGGCACGTCTTCCGCCCGCACACGGCGAAGGGGTCCCGCACGGACGGTGCGGGACCCCTTCGCCGTGTGCGGGCGGGTGGCCCCTACCCCAGGAGGCCGCCCACGAGGCCCCGTTCCCCGGTGGAGCCGCCGCCGCTGCCGCCGCCGCCACTGCCACCGCTCGGGGTGCCGCTGCCGCCGCCGGTGGCGCTGCCGCCCGAGGTCGGACCGGAACTGGTGCTCGGCGCCTGCCCGGCCGGGGAGGACTGCTGGGGCGGCGCCTGCCCGGTGCTGCCCCGGGTCTGGCTGGGGGCGCCGGTGACGGCGCCGGCGCCCTGGGTCGCACCGGGGGTGGTGGATCCGGCGGACGGGCCGGTCGAGCCGGACGTCGCGGCGCTCCGGCTGGGGGAGGTGGAGGCCGACGGGGTGCGCCGCTCCGGCGACTCGCCGGGCTCCTGCGGGAGCGGGGAGCCGGGGAGTTCGTTGCGCGGGGCCTCTCCGGGGCCCGGGACCACCACGCGGTCGGCGTCCCGGACGGCGCCGCCGAGCAGCGAGCCGACGAGCAGGGTGAGCCCGCAGACGACGGCGGTGACGAGGGCGCCGCGGCGCAGGACGTGGCGGCGCAGGTCCCAGATGTCGGCGCGGGGGCCGAGCCGGCGCCAGGCGCCGCCCGCGAGGCGGCCGTCGACGGAGTAGACGGGGGCGCCCGCGATGATCAGCGGGGACCAGGCGGCGAGGTAGATGATGTCGGGCGTCTCGTAGACGGGGGCGCTCTTCCAGCTCACGGTGACCAGCAGTGCCGCCGAGAGCAGCGCGCCGAACGCGGCCGCCAGGCGCTGCCAGCAGCCGAGGACGGTCAGGACGCCGACGACGACCTGGAGGAAGGCGATGGCCAGTCCCGAGCCGACGGGGTGCTCCAGGGCGAACCGGCGCAGCGGCTCGGCGACGTCCCAGGGGTGCAGGGTGTGCAGCCACTTGACCATGGAGCCGCGCTTGCCGCCCTCGAAGTAGAGGGGGTCGCAGAGCTTGCCCATCCCGGCGTAGACGGAGATGGATCCGAGCAGGACCCGCAGCGGGAGCAGGACGACGCCGAGGTTCATCCGGCGGCCGGGGTAGTAGGCGTGCCGGGCCGGGTCGTCGCCGTGCCGCCTGCCGCGCCGGCCGGTGTCCCGGTACCCGGCGGCCCGGTGGGCGCCGGTGTCCTCGAACTCGTCGTCGGCGTAGGCGGGTCCGGGGTGGCCGGGGGCGTCGTGGAAGGGCTCGTCGTAGGCGCTGCCGACCGTGCGCAGGGGGGGCAGCAGGGGGCCGTCGCCGGGCCGGCGCGGGGCGCCGACGAACGGGCTCTCGAGGGGCTGGGTGTCCGGGCCGTCGTCGTGGTCGTCGTGACCGGGGCGGGGGATGACCCGGGTGCCCCCGGTGTCGGCGAGCGGCTCGTCGGCGTGGCGGACGCCTCCGTGCCGCACGGCCTGGAGGAGCCGGTGGGCGCCGGTGTCGTCGGGGGCGGAGCGGCCGCTCCAGACGACGGGACGGCGGCGGGCGGGGGCCTGGCCCGCCGCGCCCATGGTGGTGACGACGGGGATGCGGGCGGTGTCCTCGGCGGCGCTCACGTGCCGTGCGATCCGCGGCGACCGGGCGCGCCGCGCCGAAGCGCCCAGCTGCACGCGGAAGCTGGCGTGATTGACGATGACCTGCGCCGGATCGCTCGGCACCTTCACCATGCTCAGCGCGGGAGCGTCGTCGAGTCCCGACGAGCGGTCCCCCGTGGGTGTGCGGGGTGTTCTGGTGTCCACACTCATCTAACCGAGTGACGTGGTGTTAGGACACTGCCTCGACCTGCCGGATGTGTCCGGACCGCGTCAAGCTGGCCCGGATCACCCGGAACGCCCCGTGTGGGTGACGGCGCCGAACGTCCGTTCAGGCCCGGCGCCGAGCCGCCTCGTACAGGACGATGCCCGCCGCCACACCGGCGTTGAGCGACTCCGCGCCGCCCGGCATCGGGATCCGCACCCGGAAGTCGCAGGTCTCGCCGACCAGCCGGGACAGCCCCTTGCCCTCGCTGCCGACGACGATGACGACCGGGCCCTCGAGCGCGTCCAGCTCGCCGATCTCGGCGTCCCCGTCGGCGGCCAGGCCGACGACCGTGATCCCGGCCTTCTTGTACGCCTCCAGGGCGCGCGTGAGGTTGGTGGCGCGGGCGACGGGCGTACGGGCGGCCGTGCCCGCGGACGTCTTCCAGGCACCGGCGGTCATCCCGGCGGCGCGCCGCTCGGGCACGACCACGCCGTGGCCGCCGAAGGCGGAGACGGAGCGGACGACGGCGCCGAGGTTGCGCGGGTCGGTGACGCCGTCGAGGGCGACGATCAGCGGGTCCTCGCCCTCGTCGTGGGCGCCCGCGACGAGGTCCTCGGGGTGGGCGTACTCGTACGGCGGGACCTGGAGGACCAGGCCCTGGTGGTTCAGGCCGTTGGTCATGCGGTCGAGTTCGGGGCGGGGCGCCTCCATGAGGTTGATCCCGCCGCGCTCGGCCGCGAGCTGGAGCGCCTCGCGCACCCGCTCGTCGTTGTCGATGAACTGCTGGACGTACAGCGTGGAGGCGGGCACGCCCCCGCGCAGCGCCTCGACGACGGGGTTGCGGCCGACGACGAGTTCGGACGCCGAGCGGCCCCCGCCGCGCCGCTGCTGCGGGCGCCCCTGGGCGCGGCGCGCCTTCGCCTGGGCGGCGCGCTGCTTGGCGTGGCCCTTGCGCATCTCGGCGGGCGGCGTCGGCCCCTTGCCTTCGAGGCCCCGGCGCCGCTGGCCGCCACTGCCGACCTGCGCGCCCTTCTTGCCGGACATGCGGCGGTTGTTCGCGGCCATGAGGTATCCGTCTCCGTGAAGTGGTGGGTGCGTGCGTTGCGTCTATGGAGTGTGTCTGTGCGGTGTGCCGCCCGGGCCCCCGGGCGGCACGGCCGATCACGGGGAGCCGCGGGGCTCCCCGTGGACCGCTGCCGGTTCCTCAGCGCGGGCCGAGGCTCCAGCGCGGTCCCTGCGGGCCGTCCTCGATGACCAGCCCGGACTGGTTGAGCTGGTCGCGGATGGCGTCCGCGGTGGTCCAGTCCTTGCGGGCCCGGGCGGCCTCGCGCTGGTCGAGGACGAGGCGGACGAGGCTGTCGACCACGCCGTGCAGGTCCTCGCCGCTCCCGTCCTCGCCGGCCCAGTGCGGGTCGAGGGGGTCGAGGCCGAGGACGCCGAGCATGGCGCGGACCTCGGCGAGGCGGGCGACCACGGCCTCCTTGTCGTCGGCGGCCAGTGCGCTGTTGCCCTGCCGGACGGTGGTGTGCACCACCGCCAGCGCCTGCGGCACGCCCAGGTCGTCGTCCATGGCCTCGGCGAACGCGGGCGGCACCTCGGCGGACGGCTCGACCGGCCCTCCGGCGAGTTCCACGGCGCGCTGCACGAAGCCCTCGATCCGGGCGAACGCGGACTCGGCCTCGCGCAGGGCCTCCTCGCTGTACTCGATCATCGAGCGGTAGTGCGGGGTGCCGAGGTAGTAGCGCAGCACGACGGGCCGCCACCGCTTGACCATCTCGCTGACGAGCACCGAGTTGCCGAGCGACTTCGACATCTTCTCGCCGCTCATGGTGACCCAGGCGTTGTGCACCCAGTAGCGGGCGAACTCGTCGCCGTAGGCCTTGGCCTGGGCGATCTCGTTCTCGTGGTGCGGGAAGACCAGGTCGAGGCCGCCGCCGTGGATGTCGAAGGCGGAGCCGAGGTACTTGTGCGCCATCGCCGAGCACTCCAGGTGCCAGCCCGGGCGCCCGCGGCCCCACGGCGTCTCCCAGCTCGGCTCGCCGGGCCTGGCCGCCTTCCACATGGCGAAGTCGCGCGGGTCGCGCTTGCCGGTCTCGCCCTCGCCGGAGGGCTGGAGGAGGTTCTCCAGCTCCTGGTTGGACAGCTCCAGGTACTGCGGGAACGAGGTGACGGCGAAGTAGACGTTGCCGTCGGCCTCGTAGGCGTGGCCGCGCTCGATGAGGCCGCGCATCATCTCGACCATCTCGGTGATGTGGCCGGTGGCGCGCGGTTCGTAGGTCGGCGGCAGGCAGCCGAGGGCGCGGTAGCCGTCGGTGAAGGCGCGCTCGTTCTCGTAGCCGATGGACCACCAGGGGCGGTTCTGCTCGGCGGACTTGGTGATGATCTTGTCGTCGATGTCGGTGACGTTGCGGACGAACGTCACCTCCAGGCCGCGGTACTCGAACCAGCGGCGCATGATGTCGAAGTTCAGACCCGAGCGGATGTGCCCGATGTGCGGCGCCGCCTGCACGGTGGCACCACACAGGTAGATCGAGACGCAACCCGGATGGAGCGGGGTGAAGTCACGGATCTGCCGGGCGCTGGTGTCGTACAGGCGAATAGTCACGCCTCCAGGGTAGTGGGCACCGGGGCGTGCGGTGCGCCTCACCGTCCCGACGGCGTTTGTCACGCGCGGGCCGGTGCGGGCCGGCCGTGCCCGAGGGGGGCGGGGCCGGGTGCCGGCACGCGGCCCCGCACCCCTCGGGCGGCAGGGTCACCCCTCCCGTACGACCAGGGCCGTCGCCACCGCCATCAGGCCCTCTCCCCTGCCGGGGAAGCCGAGCCCGTCCGTCGTGGCACCCGACACCGACACCGGCGCCCCGGCGGCCTCCGAGAGGAGCTCCTGGGCCTCGTCCCTGCGCCTGCCGATCTTCGGGCGGGGGCCGACCACCTGCACCGCGACGTTGCCGATGCGGAAGCCCGCCTCCCGGACGATCCGGGCGGCCTCCGTCAGCAGGGTCACGCCCGACGCGCCGGACCACTCGGGCCGGCCGGTGCCGAAGTGCTGTCCCAGGTCGCCGAGCCCGGCGGCGGAGAACAGGGCGTTGCAGGCGGCGTGCGCGACGACGTCCGCGTCGGAGTGCCCGGCCAGGCCCGGCCCCTCGCCCTCCCACTTCAGGCCGGCGCACCAGAGCTCGCGGCCCTCCTCGAAGGCGTGGACGTCGGTGCCGATGCCCACCTGTGGCAGCGGGTACGCAGGATGCGCCTCAGAAGCCATCGTTGAGCCTCCTGCGGGCCAGGACCGCCTCCGCGAGGACCAGGTCGAGGGGGCGGGTGACCTTGAAGGCCTCCTCGTGCCCGGGGACGGTGACGACGGCGAGACCGAGCTGCTCGACCATGCTCGCGTCGTCGGTGACGTCGTCGGTCACCGTCTCGTGCGCGCGCACCAGGGCGGCCCGGTCGAAGCCCTGCGGGGTCTGCACCGCACGCAGCAGGGATCGGTCCGGGGTGGCGACCACGCGCTCGGGGTCGCCCGGCGCGGCGGCGGGCTCCACCTGCTTGACGGTGTCGGCGAGCGGCAGCGCGGGGACGACGGCGGGGGCGCCGTCGCGGACGGCCTCGATGACGGCGTCGACGGTGTCCACGGGGACGAGCGGGCGGGCCGCGTCGTGCACCAGGACGATGTCGTAGCCGGGCGGCAGCGCGTCCAGGCCGAGCTTCACGGATTCCTGGCGGCTCTCGCCGCCGGGGACGACGAGGAAGTCGGTCCGCTCGGGCAGGGCGTACGAGTCGAGCAGTGTCTTGACCTCGGCGGCGCCGTCGGGCGGGGCCACGACGACGACCAGGGAGACCGCGCGGGAGGCGGCCATCGCGCGGATCGCGTGGATGAGCATGGGGGTGCCGCCCAGCGCGCGGAGCGCCTTGGGGGCACCCGGTCCGAGGCGTACGCCGCGGCCGGCGGCCGGGATCACGGCCGCCGTGCGGGCGGTCGTACGGCCGGGCGCGGGGGCCGGCGGGGGCGGGGGGAGCGGATCGTCGGACATCGGTTCCTGTCAGGTTTGTGTGCTCGGCCTACGTGGGTATGGCCTGGGCGTACCCCCCGCTCCCGAAGCGGGGGCAGTGCCGGGCGCGACGCCTTGACCAGCCCCTTCCGTGACCCTGGTCGGGTCGGTCGCCCGGAGCCCGGCACGCCGGGGGCGGGAACGTGAGTGATGACACATTCCCCCGCGCGGCGCAAGTAGGGCGCGGACGCGGTGTCGCGCGGCGGCCGGGTGCGAACATGCCGCAGCGCCCGGCGACATCCAGGACGTCATCGGGCACCGCGGCATTTCGATGCGCTGAGCAGTGCTGAGCGAGCGATGTTCCGCCTCGGTCTCAGGAGGCGAGAACCTCGTCGAGCAGGGCCTCGGCCTTGTCCTCGTTGGTGTTCTCCGCGAGGGCGAGCTCGCTGACCAGAATCTGGCGCGCCTTGGCGAGCATGCGCTTCTCACCGGCGGAGAGTCCACGCTCGCGCTCACGACGCCACAGGTCACGCACGACTTCCGCGACCTTGATGACGTCGCCCGAGGCGAGCTTCTCCAGGTTTGCCTTGTAGCGACGGGACCAGTTCGTGGGCTCCTCGGCGTACGGCGCGCGCAGCACCTCGAAGACCCGGTCCAGCCCGTCCTGACCGACCACATCACGCACGCCGACGAACTCCGCATTGTCCGCTGGCACACGTACCGTCAGGTCACCCTGGGCGACCTTCAGCACCAAGTAGGTCTTGTCCACGCCTTTGATCTGGCGAGTTTCGATTGCCTCGATCAGCGCGGCCCCGTGATGGGGATAGACCACGGTGTCGCCAACCTTGAACGTCATGTGACAGGTACCCCTTCCGTGGCTATCCAGGGTAACACGGATACGGCGTCTTCTGAATGGCGTTTTCGCAGGTCAGGGCCATTCTCGGGGCTTGACAACAGCGACAGGAACGTGCTGCGGACGCCGAGCGGAAGCAGGTATTCGCAGGTGGGAGCCGCTCTCCGGGGCGGCTGAAACGAGCACGTCACATACATCCGGAGGCTCGCACGAGTGGCCGAACATCCCCATATGTCCGGTTCCAAGCGCTCGAGTTCCGCTACTCCGTTCGGTGCGCGGAGCCGGGTTCCGGTCGAATCCGAAATTGATCACGCGGCGCACGGATGAGCGCCGCGTGATCAATTCCCAGGTCGTCCGCGCATTCCCTCACGGAAAATGCGTGACGCGCGGGGACGGCTATCGCGACTCACGGGGACGGCTATGGCGAAGGCGCCCCGCACGACGCCCCCCGCCCGCTTATGCGAATGGCCGGGGATGCCGGGACGAAAGTGACCCGTGAGTCACTTGTGGCGGATCACGCCGCCGGGGGGCCGCCTTCCCGGGGAACGGGACGCGCCTCGGGGAGGGTCGGGTGCGGCCGCGCGGGAACGGCTCGGTAACCTAAGGCCGCTGACAGATCACTTAAGGCGGCTTCACCGGTCGCCCACGCTCGAGTCAAGGAGTTGCCGCCGCCGTGAGCAGCAGCCTTCGACGCGGCGCCCTCGCCGCCGCCGCCCTCGCTTTCTCGATCGCCTCGCTCTCCGCGTGCGCGGCCGGCAACAACGCCCAGACCCTGCAGATCGAGCCGGACAACGCGTCCACCACCGTCGGCGACATCATGGTCCAGAGCGCCACGGTCATCACCCAGCCCGACCTCGAGTCGACGGGCCCGGCCGTCGTCTCCGCCACGCTGTTCAACAACGGCCGCACCGACCAGACCCTGGAGTCGGTCACCCTCCCCGGCACCGGCAAGACCGCCGAGCTCACCCCCGCCGAGGGCGGCACCCTGACCGTCCCGGCCGGCGGTTCGCTCGTCCTGGGCGGCGAGGGCAACGCCTCCGCCGTCCTGCCCAGCAGCCGTGAGGCCGTCCAGGACGGCAACGCGCAGAAGGTCACCTTCACCTTCAGCGAGACCGGCGACGTGAGCCTGCGCGCGTTCGTCTTCCCGGCCGAGCACTTCTTCAAGGGATGGGGCCCGACCGAGGTCCCGGCCGCGCCGGGCGCCTCGACGGAACCGTCGGCGGAGTCCTCCGGCGAGCCGGCCGACGAGGCCGCCGGGACGCCGGACGGCACCGGGTCCACGGAGTCCGGGGCTCCGGAGGACGGCACCGCGGAGGACCCGTCGGGCACCCCGTCCGACGCGGCCTCGGCGAGCCAGCAGGCCGGCCACTGACGGTCCTGCGACACGCACGGTGAAGGGCGGGACCCCGCGCGGGGTCCCGCCCTTCACCGTGTCACCGCGCCGGAAACCGCGCGGGCTGCGGGGCGCTGCGCCGGAAACCGCGCGGGCTTCGGAGGACCGCCCCGGACTCCGTCCGCCGGCCCACCCCGGGCCCGCTCTACGGCTCGAACTTGTAGCCCAGGCCCCGCACCGTCACCAGGTAGCGCGGCGCGCCCGGGTCCGGCTCGATCTTGGCGCGCAGCCGCTTGACGTGGACGTCGAGGGTCTTGGTGTCCCCGACGTAGTCGGCGCCCCACACCCGGTCGATGAGCTGCATCCGGGTCAGCACCCGCCCGGCGTTGCGCAGCAGCATCTCCAGCAGGTCGAACTCCTTCAGCGGCAGGTCGACCTTGGTGCCGCCCACGGTGACCACGTGCCGGTCGACGTCCATCCGGACCGGACCGGCCTCCAGGGCCGCGGGGGCGACCTCCTCGGGCTCGCCGCGGCGGCGCAGCACCGCGCGGATGCGGGCGACCAGCTCCCGCGAGGAGAACGGCTTGGTGACGTAGTCGTCGGCCCCTATCTCCAGGCCCACCACCTTGTCGATCTCGCTGTCCTTGGCGGTCACCATGATGACGGGGACGTTGGAGCGGCCGCGCAGCTGGCGGCACACCTCGGTGCCCGGCAGCCCGGGCAGCATCAGGTCGAGGAGGACGAGGTCGGCGCCGTTGCGCTCGAACTCGTCGAGTCCGTCGGGCCCGGTGGTCGCGACGGCGACCTCGAAGCCCTCCTTGCGGAGCATGTACGACAGGGCGTCGGAGAAGGACTCCTCGTCCTCGACGACGAGCACTCGGGTCACGGAAGGACCTCCGGGGAGGGAAGCGTTTCGTACGCGGATGAATCGGAAGAGTGGGGGGATGTGGGATGGGACCGTCCGGCCTCGCCGTCGAGGCCGTCGGGGTCGTCCCGGTGGGACGTCTGGTGGGCGCGGTCACGGGCCGCGCCGGCCTCCGGCAGCCGCAGGGTGAAGGTGGATCCCTGGCCCTCCGCGCTCCACACCGTGACCTCCCCGCCGTGCGAGGCGGCCACGTGCTTCACGATCGCGAGGCCCAGACCCGTACCGCCGGTGGCACGGGAGCGTGCGGGGTCGACCCGGTAGAAGCGCTCGAAGATGCGCTCCTTGTCCTTGTCGGAGATGCCGATGCCCTGGTCGGTCACCGCTATCTCGATCATGTCACCGCCGGGCTGGGCGACCCTGCGGGCCGCGATGCCCACGCGGGTGCGGGCCGGGGAGTAGTTGACGGCGTTCTCGACGAGGTTGCCGAGCGCGGCGGCGAGCTGGCCCCGGTGGCCCCACACGTGCAGGTCCGCCGTGCCGCCGGCGGCCATGGTGATCTCCTTGGTGCCGGCCGCGTGCCGGCACCGGTCGATGGCCTCGGCGACCAGTTCGTCCACGCGGACGGGTTCGGCGTCCTCGAGGGGGTCGTCGTTCTGCACCCGCGAGAGGTCGATGAGCTCCTGCACCAGGTTCGTCAGCCGGGTGGCCTCGATCTGCATGCGCCCGGCGAAGCGCTGCACCGCCTCGGGGTCGTCGGAGGCGTCCATGACGGCCTCGGAGAGCAGCGACAGGGCGCCCACGGGGGTCTTCAGCTCGTGGCTGACGTTGGCGACGAAGTCGCGCCGCACCGCCTCGATGCGGCGGGCCTCGGTGAGGTCCTCGACGAGCAGCAGCACCAGCCGCGAGCCGAGCGGCGCCACCCGCGCGGAGACCGCGAGGGCCTCGCCGCGTCCGGTCCCCCGGCGGGCCAGGTCCAGCTCGACCTGGCGTATCTCGCCGTCGCGCCGGGTGTCACGGGCCATCTGCAGCATGGGTTCCACGGCGAGCTTGCCGCCCCGCACCAGTCCGAGCGCGTACGCGGCGGAGCTGGCCTTGACCACTCCGTCGGCCTCGTCGAGGACGACGGCGGAGGAGCGCAGTACGGACAGGACGGTGTCCACGCCGGGCGGGAGCACCGGGTCCGTGTGCAGCGAGGTACGCGTGGGACGCCGCTGTTCGCGCTCGCTGAAGCGGAACGCCAGCACGGCGATGACACCGGTGAGCACTCCGGCGATCGCTGCCGCTGCGGCGACCGCCGCGTTCACGTCCATGCATCCAGGTTAGGCATGCTGCGGGCACTGGCCACAGCCGTCCGAGGTCGAGCTCGAACACTCGTCGCCCAGAGTTCACCTTGGAGCCAGGGACGGTTCATTTCGGATGACGGAACCGGACGCGTAGGGGACGGAACGTGGGAGCGTGGGGTTCGCACCGTCGGTCGCGCGGGGTGCGCGACCGCCGGCCGTGCGACGGGGCACCCGATCCCGGACCCCGCAGGAGCCCAGGCCCCTGAACCCCCGGAACAGACGCATGAGAGGAACCCTGATGCGGGACGCGTACCACGAGGAACTGGATTCGATCGGCGACGGTCTGGTGGAGATGGCCCGGCTGGTCGGGTCGGCGATCGGGCGCGCCACGACGGCCATCCTCGACGCCGACCTGAAGCTGGCGGAGAGCGTGATCGAGGCCGACCAGAAGGTCGACGAGCTCCAGCACGACCTGGAGGCCCGGGCCATAGCCCTGCTGGCGCGCCAGCAGCCGGTCGCCACCGACCTGCGCATCGTCGTCACCTCGCTGCGCATGTCGGCCGACCTGGAGCGCTCCGGCGACCTCGCCCAGCACGTGGCGAAGCTCGCCCGGCTGCGCTACCCGTCGCGGGCGGTCCCCCAGGACCTGCACGCCACCATCCTGGAGATGGGCCAGCTCGCGCAGCGCCTGATGGCGAAGGCGGCCGAGGTGATCATCACCAAGGACGTCGACCTGGCGCTCCAGCTGGAGCAGGACGACGACGCGATGGACCTGCTCCACCGCACGCTCTTCCAGCACCTGATCGACGAGCGCTGGAAGCACGGCATCGAGACGGCCGTCGACGTCACCCTGCTGGGCCGCTACTACGAGCGCTTCGCCGACCACGCGGTCTCGGTCGCCAAGCGGGTCGTCTACCTGGTCACCGGCGAGCACGCGGACGAGATCCAGGCGGACCTCCAGCCGGAGATCCAGACGGTGCCGGGGGCCGAGGGCGCCTGACCCCGTGCGCGCGGGGACCGGCCGGGGCGCCCGTGAGCCTCAGTGCGCCGTTGATGCGCCCGGCGGGGCGGGCGTCCAATGGGCACAGGCACCAGCCTCGAGGAGGGACCCATGGCCGAATCCCCCAGCACGTCGCCCGACCCCACGCAGGAGCGCGAGACCGAGCAGCCCGCCGAGATCAGGAACCTGACCCTGATCGCCGCGTGCGGCTGCGGCTCGGGCTGCGGCTGCGGCTGCCAGTCGGGCAACCCCTGTCAGTGCGGCTGACGCCGTACGCGCACGGTTCGGCAGGACGAAGGGCCCCGGCGGTCGGGACCGCCGGGGCCCTCGGCATGCCGGGGCGTCCTCCGGGGCGCAGCATGGAAGGTGCACAAGGCCATGCGAGCACGCCCGGAAGGAGGTGCGAGGCCATGGCTCAGTTCATGGACGTCCACCACGGCATGCGTGGCATCACGGAGGACCAGCTGAGGCAGGCCCACGCGGCCGACCTCGCGATACAGCAGGAGGAGGGCGTCCACTTCCAGCAGGCGTGGGCGGACCCGGAGTCCGGCACGGTCTACTGCCTCTCCGACGCCCCGTCCGCCGAGGCGGTCCAGCGCATCCACGAGCGGACCGGCCACAAGGCCGACGAGGTCCACGCGGTGCCGCTGTCGGTCCGCTGAGCGGTTCCGTGCGCTCCCCGGCCGGGGGCCGCGCCCCTCAGGGAGCGCCGACCTCCGGCTTCCCCTCGACCACGACGGCCGCCCGGTCGACCACGACGGCCGCCCGGCCCGGCGCCTCCCCGGCCGGGACCGCTTCGGCCGGGGCCGTCCCGGCCACCACGGTCCCGGCCACCAATGCCTCGGCCGCCACCACTTCAGCCGCCGTCTTCTCGGCCGCCACCACTTCAGCCGCCGTCTTCTCGGCCGTCGCCTTCTCGGCCGCCGCCGTCTCGGGCGGCAGCCGCCGCATCAGCGCCGCGTAGCCGGCTCCGGCCACCGTGCCGACGACGGCGCACAGGCCCCACAGCCACTCGGCCCCGAACCGGTCGATCACCACGCCCGACATCAGCGGGGCGACCAGCGCGGCGACGGCCCAGGACATGGTGTACATCCCCTGGTAGCGCCCGCGTCCGTGCACCGGGGAGAGCCGGACCACCAGACCGGTCTGGGTGGGCGCGTTGACGATCTCGGCGAGGGTCCACACGCAGACGGTGAGGGCGAAGACGCCCACCGATCCGGCGAAGGCGGTGAGGCCGAAGCCGTACCCGGCGAGCAGGGAGGAGATCACCAGCAGCCGCCCGGGATCGCGGTGCTCGATGAACCGGGTGACCGGGATCTGCAGCGCGACGATGAGCACGCCGTTGACCGCGACGGCCATGCCGTAGTCGGCCGGGGTGAACCCGGCCGCGCCCATCGCGACGGGCAGCCCGATCGAGCCCTGCTGGAAGATCAGCGCGATGAGGAAGGACAGCCCGACGACGCTCATGAACCGCCCGTCGCGCAGCACGGTCCCCAGCCCCACGGACTCCTCCCGCGCCTCCTCCGCGCTGCTGCGCACGGGCTTGGACTCGGGCAGCTTCACGAAGACGACGACGGCGCACGCCATCGTCATCACGGCCTCGATGAGGAACCCGGCGAGGTAGCTGTACTCGGCGATGAACCCGGCGGCCATGGAGGAGACGGCGAAGCCGAGGTTGATGGCCCAGTAGTTGAGGGAGAAGGCGCGGATACGGTCCTCGGGCCGCACGATGTCCGCCATCATCGCCTGGACGGCGGGCCGGGAGGCGTTGGAGGCCATGCCGACGAGGAAGGCGACGGCGGCGATGGAGACGGGGTCGTGCACGAACCCGAGCGCCGCCACGGACACGGCCGTGGACGCCTGCGCGACCAGCAGCGTGGGCCGCCGCCCGAGCCGGTCGGTCATCACCCCGGCGCCCAGCGACGAGATCACCCCGCCGAGGCCGTGCAGGGCCGCGACCAGACCGGCGTAGGTGGCGGAGTAGCCGCGGTCGAGGGTCAGGTAGAGCGCCATGAAGGTGGCGACGAAGGCGCCGAGCCGGTTGACCAGGGTGCTGGTCCACAGCCACCAGAACGCCGGGGGCAGCCCGGAGACGGTCTCCCGGACCGCGTGTCTCGCACGGACGACGGATGACATGGGACCCCCCGGGTGTAAGTGTCTGTGACGGCATGCACAACTTACGAAGAGTCCGTCGTCGGGGCCACTCGATTAACAGATCCCGTCAACCGTCCGACCGGTGGGCGCGCCGCGCGGCGGGCACGGGCCTTCGATTACGCTCGGGCGCATGGCCGACGCACCGTACAAGCTGATCCTCCTCCGCCACGGCGAGAGCGAGTGGAACGAGAAGAACCTGTTCACCGGCTGGGTGGACGTCAACCTCACCCCGAAGGGCGAGAAGGAGGCCACCCGCGGCGGCGAGCTGCTCAAGGAAGCCGGCCTGCTGCCCGACGTGCTCCACACGTCCCTCCAGAAGCGCGCGATCCGCACCGCGCAGCTCGCGCTGGAGGCCGCCGACCGCCTGTGGATCCCGGTGAACCGCAGCTGGCGCCTGAACGAGCGCCACTACGGCGCGCTGCAGGGCAAGGACAAGGCGCAGACCCTCGCGGAGTTCGGCGAGGAGCAGTTCATGCTGTGGCGCCGCTCCTACGACACCCCGCCGCCCCCGCTCGCCAACGACGCCGAGTACTCCCAGTTCTCCGACCCGCGCTACGCGACCCTCCCGCCGGAGCTGCGTCCGCAGACGGAGTGCCTGAAGGACGTCGTCGTCCGGATGCTCCCGTACTGGTTCGACTCGATCGTCCCCGACCTGCTGACCGGCCGCGTCGTCCTGGTCGCCGCCCACGGCAACAGCCTGCGCGCCCTGGTCAAGCACCTCGACGGCATCTCGGACGCGGACATCGCGGGCCTGAACATCCCGACGGGCATCCCGCTGGTCTACGAACTCGACACCGACTTCAAGCCGGTCACGCCGGGCGGCAAGTACCTCGACCCGGAGGCCGCCGCGGCCGCCATCGAGGCGGTCAAGAACCAGGGCAAGAAGAAGTAAGCGCCCACGAGTAAGCCCCCTGCCTGCGGGTTCTCCGCCGGGAGGGGGCTTTTCGCTGCCTGTGGGCCGTCTCCGGGCCGTCAGGGCGATGGGGCCGTGCGCTCTCCGGGCTCCGGCTCCTGTCTCCACTCCGCTCTGGCTCCGGCGCTCTGGAGCACAGCGACAGCGGACTGGGCCCTGTACGCAGACAGCCCCTCAAGGAGGGTGACGGGCGCTCGGCGCGCCGGCACCCGGCTGTGCCACAAGCTCAGCCCGGTCACCTTTCGCACGGCTCGGATCACATCCGTCCCGCGGGGCCCGCAGTCGACGAGCACCACCTCGTGGGACGGGTCGTCGCGGAGCAGCGTGTAGTACCCGGTGGACTCCTCGCCGGACATGCCGCCCTCCTGCCCCTCAGCGAACGGGAGCGTATGCGCCCTCGAAGACGGCAGCCACGGCTTTTCGGGTGCGCGGGCGGCTGCTCGGCATGAGGTGGGCGTACACCCCCGAGTCAGGCCGGGGTCGGAATGGCCCAGGCACTCCGCGAGGGCCTTGATGTTCTCCCCCGCCTCCAGGAGCACCGAGGCGTGGAAGCGGCGCAGGGCGTGCATGCCGTTCCCGCGGTACTCGGCGTACGGCCGGCAGGCCCTGGCGACGACGTCATCGAGGCACCCGACCGGCTGTGGACCCCTCGCCGTCCCGGAACTCGATCAACACCTCGCTGTCGACGAGGTGGACCCGGCACTCGTAGCAGTCCGCCAGAACCGCATCAGCATGCCGTGCCACCAGACCGGCCTCCACGGCGGTCGAAGGCACTGCGGGGTTTCCCCAGAACACGACTGCCGGCTCGTCCGGGCCTGCCAACTCGAGCAGCGTCTTCCGGAGTTGCGCACCGTCGAACGCCGGGGAGCTCCGGAGTGCTTCAGCACCTCGCCAGTCCAGTCGAGAGGATCCCCCGGCACCGAAGCGGCTCGGGCTCAGCGCAGCAAACGTCCTGTCCTCGTCGTAGGAGAGAACCACGGCCGCGTCACCGAGGGCTTCCCAGCAGGCCCGCGAGCGCACTGGCCTCCGTCCCGTAGCCGGCTTCAGCACCCACGGCCCTTCCCCTCCCTGCCCTCGCCACCTTCCACAGCGTCAGCAGTCACCCGGCTCATCAGGTCGTGCGGCAACCAGCCCTGAGATACGCCCACCGCCCCTGCGCCACCGACCGAGTGGCGACTTCCTCCACGGGTTTCAAGTCCCCTGCCCGCGGTTTCGCCGCGAGCAGGGAGTTTGTGGCTGTGCTGGGACGGTCGCCGGGACGTCAGGTGTCGACGGTCCGGCGCCAGACGTAGGTGCCGGGAGAAGTCTCGGCGACCTCCTGGTGGTAGGCGTCGCGTACGCGGGCGAGCAGGGCCCGCTGCTCGTCGGCCCACCCCGTCGGCAGCGCGCTCAAGGGGACGGTGACGGTGACCCCTGACGCGGGCCCGTCGTGCACGGACACCGACATCCGGCCGTGACCGTCGGGCTCGAGCGTCAGGGACGGAGTCCGCCCGGAGTCGAGCCACAGGGCGGACCGCCCGGACTCCAGGGCCGCCAGGGTGTCTTCCCAGTCCTCCAGGTCCTCGGGGAGGAGGGTCACCGGAAAGACCGCGTCGAGTGGCTCCGCCGCGACGACGATCTCGCATTCGAGGAAGTCGTGGCCGAACAGGACGCCGGGCTGTGAGCGGCCCAGTACCCGCACGGCGACGCCGTGTCCGCCGGTTCCCTGCCCGTCGGCCAGGTGTATCAAGTCGATGACGCCGTCCGTCGAGTCCATGGATTCCTTCCCGGTGACGAGGCTGCGAGCATCCTGCCGGACCGCGGCGGGCGTCACGGCCCGGGGCCCGGGGGGCAGCCGGTGAAGGCAGACGCCTGCCACGGCTTCGCCGCCTCGGTCCCGGGCGGAGTTCGATGGGACCGAAGCTCCTTCCCAAGGAGCGGGCGGGCGGCGCTCGCGTGGTGGACGGCGGATGCCGCTGCCGCCTCCCTTCCGGGTGGGGCCGGGTGGTCCGGTGTGTCGTCGCGTATGTCCGTGGCGGTGGCGGGTAGGCACCCTCCCGTACGGGGGCGTCGTGGAAGTGGCCGGAGAGCGAGGGGTGTCGGAAGTGATCCGAAAGCTGCAGGCGGTCGCGCTGGACTGTGCCGACCCGGCACGGCTCGCCGAGTTCTACGCGGAACTGCTCGGCGGCCGGGTGGTCACGGACCCGGAGGATCCCGACTGGGTCGAGGTGCACGGGTTCGAGGGGACGCCGCTGGCCTGTCAGCGGGTGGACGGTTACCGACCGCCCGAATGGCCCGGCCAGGAGCGTCCGCAACAGCTCCACCTGGACTTCGACGTGGACGACCTCGAGGGGGAGGAGAAGCGGGCGCTCGCCCTCGGCGCGACCGTGCTGGAGCGGACGGACCAGCTCCGTCCGGAGGCCAACTGGCGGGTCTACGCGGACCCGGCCGGTCATCCGTTCTGCCTCTGCCTCCACTGACTCCACCGGGCCCGCCGCACGGGCCGGGCCGCCCTCCTGTTTCGGTTGCCGCGGGCCGATCCGGTCGGACAGGAAGCCCGCATGCTGAAGGGCGACAAGGTCGGGCTGAGGGCCCGGCACGAGGACGACATCCCGGTCCTGCGGGCCGAGCTCTACGACGACGTGGTCAACGCCTCGCGGGCCGAGTCGGGGCCGTGGCGGCCGATCACGCCCGGCTCGAAGGACCCTCGGCTCGTGGTGGACGACAAGGAGCAGAAGCACGTCCCGTTCTCCGTGGTGGAGCGGGACGGCGGCACGCTGATCGGCGCCGCGACGCTGTGGGGCATCGACAACCACAACCGGTCCGCGGTCCGCGCACATCGGGCCGGGGCTGTTGCCGTCCTCGCGCGGCAAGGGCCACGGCACCGACGTGGTCGCGGTGCGAGGAGCCGGCTGCCGTGTGGCCGGCCTGCGAGTCGTTTCGGCGCGCCGGTCCCCGGCGGCGGGGCTGCGCCGGCGGGTCCGCGACGGTCCGACGTGCGGGTACGCGCGTCCCCGGCCATCACGGTCATGCGCCGCTCATGCGTGAAGGTGAGGCATCTCCCCAGGGGCCCTGGCGGCGAGGGCCGCCCTCGGGCAAGCCCTCGCTCCGCACAGGACGGGAGACGGTCCGCCCGGCACGTGGGCCGGCTCCCCGTCCCTGCTCACTCGACCGGGGACTGCCGGCTGCGGTCCCTGACCGCCTTCTCGATGATGCGCGCACACGTGGTGAACACTTCGACCTGATCAGGGGTCAGGTCGCGTACGGAGACCTGCTCGAGGGAGCGCCACATGCCGGCGATGGGCTCCTTCAGGGCACGGCCGGCATCGGTGAGGCGGACCACCATGACCCGCCGGTCGTGGGGAGCGGGCTCCCGGGTGAGCAGCCCTGCTTCCTGCATGCGCCGCAGGGACTTGGAGACGGTGGAGTGGTCGAGGCCGACCCGCTCCAGCAGTTCCGCCTGGGTCAGGCCATCGTGGTCGAAGAGCTGCATCAGCAGCAGTTCCTGCCCCGGGTGCAGATTCATGGCGCGCAGCATGGCGGCGGCATGGCCGCGGTGGGCGCGGGCGAGCTGGAAGATGGCGTAGCTCAACGGCCCCTCGCCCGCCGCGTCCGGCAGCTCCGGTGAGGTGGTGTCTGACATTGCTGCTCCCTCGTCACACGGAGAGTGGGTGACGGATCAGTTGACGGTGAGGACGATCTTGCCTCGGTTGTGGCCCGCGTCGCTGGCCTGCTGGGCCCTGGCCGCTTCGGCGAGCGGGTAGGTGGCGCTGATCGTGGTGACCAGTGTGCCGTCCGCGGCCTGCCGGGCGAGTTCGGCGAGGCGGGCGGCGGAGCGGCGCTGGGGGCCCTCGGCGAAGACGATGCCCAGTTCGGCGGCGCGGAAGTCGGCGGTGGTGACGATCCGGTCGGTGCCGCCGCGCAGGGTGACGGAGTCCTCCAGCGCGCCCTTGCCGGCGGCGTCGAAGACGGCGTCCACCCCTTCGGGGGCGACTTCACGGACCCGCTCGACCAGGTTGTCCCCGTACACCAGCGCGGTCGCGCCGAGCGAGGCGACGTACTCCTGGTTGGCCGGTCCGGCGGTGCCGATGACGCGGGCGCCGCGGGCGACGGCCAGCTGAACGGCGATGGTGCCGAGCGCGCCGGACGCGCCATGGATCAGCAGCGTCTCGCCGGAGGCGACGCCCAGCAGGTCCAGGACCCGTTCGGCGCCGTCACCGGCCACCGGCAGGGCGACGGCGTGCTTCCAGTCCAGACCGGCCGGCCTGGGCGCGAGGACGGCCGCGGACGCCAGGGCGTACTGCGCGTAGGAGCCGGTGTCGGACCAGCCCAGCACCTCGTCCCCCACCTTCAGGTGCTCGACGCCCTCACCGACGGCGTCGACCACACCGGCGATCTCCCCACCCGGCACGGCGGGCAGCGTGGTCGGGAAGACGGCCTCCATGCCACCGGAGCGGATCTTGCCGTCCACCGGGTTGACGCCGACAGCCCGGACGCGCACGCGGACCTGGCCGGGGCCGGGCTGGGGGATGTCGATCTCCGCCTCGTGCAGGACCTCGGTGCCGCCGAACGTGTCGAAAACGATGGCCTTCATGACTGCTCTCCTCGCAGTGGGACGCCGCGCCGGCCACATTCTGTGGCCAGCCACATAAAAGTAGCACCGTTTATGTGGCTAGCCAAGTAATTGCCGCGAGGAGGATCCCGGGAGCGATCCGGCTGTCGTCACACGGTCGCTCGACGACAGGCGGGGTCCGGTTCTCCGCGCGAAAGGGCGCTCCCGGTGGCGGCCCTCGCCCACGAGCGGGCCCCGACCGGCCGGCGGCCCGCCGCCGGCTCCTCGCCCGCCGCCGCCCGCCGCCGGCAGCTCGAAGGCGCCCGGGCGGTGAGGCGCCCGAAAACCAGTGGAACGGCGCCGCCGCGCGCCCTACCGTGCTGCCGGACCAAGTCGCCCAGTCAAGGACCGGCCGTTGTACACCTCGTGAGACCTCCCGAGCGCTGATGCGTCGCGCGTCGCCCCCGTGCGCCGCGCTCCTTTCTGCTGCGGACTTCTCACGAAACCGGTGTACTCCCGTGCTCGAAAACTGGGTGGTCGTACCCACCTGCCTGCCGCTCGTTCGTCTCCGTTGCCACGCGTGCGCGTCCGGGCGCTTCCGGGCGAGCGGCAAGTTCCGCGTCAACGCCCACCACAAGCTCCTCGACGCCTGGCTCCTCGTGCTCTGCACCTCCTGCGGGGAGACCGCGAAGCTCACGCTCCTGGAACGGACGAACGTGCGCTCCGTACGGCCTGAGCTGCTGGACCGGCTGCACGACAACGACCCCGGCCTGACTGCCGAGTTGCTCCAGGATCCGGTCGTGCGGCGCCGGAACCGCATCACCCTCGACTGGGACGGCGCCTGGCGTCTCGACACCCGCGGGCCGGTTCACCCGGGCCGCGAGGCGATCGACGTCTCGGTCCGCTTCGCGGCGCGGATCCCGGTCCGGCCGGTGCGGCTGATCGCCGAAGGCTGCGGTCTTGCGCGGGCCGAGGTGGAGAGGCTGGTCGCGGAGGGGAGACTCGTCTCGGCCGTCCGGCTGAGCGGCAAGCTCTCCGGTGACTTCACCTTCACGCTCAAGCGCTGAGCCCCCTCGGCGCCGGGGCCTGTCCGGCGGATCCGCCGGACAGGCCCCGGTACCGGAAGGCCCTGACGACGGCGTCGCCCGCGGAGGCCGTGCGGGAGCAGAAGGGAGCGGGACCCTCGGCCGGGCCGCCTCCCACAGAGGTCGTCGAAGGAGGCCGCGGCCGGGAACCGCACCGCCTCCCGGACCCGGGCGGGGCGGAGCACCGGGAACGAGGGCCGGTCGCGGCCGGCGGCGTGCCCGGTCGGCTCAGGCGTTGGGACGCTTGCCGTGGTTGGCCTTCTTCTTCTTGCGGCGGCGCCGCTTGTTGCCTCGTGTGGACATGGCACACATCTCCCTGAACAGGACTTTTCCGACTTTTTCAGTCTAGCTTCGTCCCGGGGGGCCCACATCGGCGGCGCCCCGGCCGCGGCGCCTGTGCCGGCGGACGCGGGGGCGGTGCCGCAACCGCCCGGGACGCCGTGCGGCCGACCTCCCCCGTCCGCCTCCGCACGCCTCCGCCGGATCGGTCGCCGGCCGGGGCACAGTGGGGGCATGGAGGCAGACGACAGGAACCTTCTGGCCCGGGGACGCGTGGCGACCAGGCTGCCGGCCCAGGACCTGGAGCGGGCGCGGCGTTTCTACTCGGAGAAGCTCGGTCTGGAGCCCGTCGACGAGCGGCCGGGCGGGCTGCTGTACCGGTGCGGCGACACGGAGTTCGCCGTGTTCCGGTCGACGGGGGCCTCGCCCGGCACCTTCACGCAGATGGGATGGCAGGTCGACGACCTCGAAGCGGTGGTGGCGGAGCTGAGGCGGCGCGGCGTGGTGTTCGAGGTGGTCGACGTGCCGGGCATCCGGACGAAGGACGGGATCGCCGAGATCGAGGGGAACTACCCGAGCAAGGGCGCCAGGGGCGAACGCGGCGCCTGGTTCCGTGACAGCGAGGGGAACCTGCTGGGCATCGGCGAGCTCGTCGTGTGAACGCGTCCGCGGCGGGCGGACGGCGCTCCGCTCCACGCCCTACTGCAGGAAGGCGGACGAGACCGTGTGCCGGACGCCGGACGCCGTGATGCCGCCGGAGGTGCCGGGCAGGCGGAGGTCGTCCGTGAAGAGGTCGGCGTGACCGTCGCGGTTGGAGTCGCGCAGCCGCAGGCGCTCACCGAAGGTCGCGTTCGCCTCCGGGCCCCCGGGCACACCCGCGCTGGAGCGGCTGAAGTACTGCGACTTGGATCCGGTCAGCCCGGAGGCGCTGCCGCGCAGGACGTGGAGGGCGCCCGCGTCGGCGTGCCCGTCGAGGTTCTCCCCGGGGCTGGCGACGGCGAGGTCCGGATAGCCGTCGCGGTCGACGTCGCCCACGGAGATCCGGGCGCCGAAGCGGTCACCGGCCTCGGCGGCGCCGGCGACGCCCGAGGTGTCCTGGTTGATGCGGGCGACACTGCCGGGGCCGCCGGAGCCGCCGCGCCAGACGAGGACGCCGCCCCTGCCGTTGGCGTTGGGGTGCCCGAGGGCGATGTCCCCGTATCCGTCCTTGTCGAAGTCGGCGATCTGGGTGTCGACCTCCCCGCTGGTGTCCTCCCCGCTGCCCAGCCGGTACGTCGCGCCCCGGGTGAGCGTGCCGCCGCCGCGGACGAACCAGGCGCCGGTGACGGTGTGCTCGCTCCCGTCCACCCCGCCGACGATCACGAGGTCGGAGGCGCTGTCCTTGGTGACCTTCCCGGCGGTCAGGTGCTCGGCGGACATCGCGTCGTTGGTGAGCTGGGTGACCCTGCCGCTGAAGCCGGACCTGGTGAACGAGCCGACGTACACGTGCGCGGTGTGGTCGTTGAGCGCGGCCAGGTCGGGTCTGCCGTCGCCGTCGAAGTCACCGGCGGCGAGGTCGAGGCCGAACTGCCCCCACTTCCGGGCCGCCTTGTTGGCAACGGTGGTGGCGCCGGACAGACCGGACGCGGACCCCCAGACGATCATGACCGCGCCCTGCTCGGTGCGGCCGTCGACGTCCTCGCCGTAGGAGGCGACGGCGAGGTCGGCGTACCCGTCGCGGTCGAAGTCGGCGCCGGCCATCGCGTTGCCGAACCCGTCGTCCCACTCGTTGGCGCCGGGGATGCCCGGGCTGTCCTGCGTGATGTTCTGCCTGCGGCCGTCCGGCCCGGTGGCCGTGCCGTAGATGATGCCGACCGTTCCGGAGCCGTCGTCGCCCGCGTCGGTGACGCTGGAGCCGTACGCGTAGTCGCGGTAACCGTCCCCGTTGAAGTCGTCGGTGTACTTGGCGGGGGCCGCGGCCGCCGTGGGCGCGGTGAGGAGCGGGGTGCAGACCGCTGTCGCGAGGACGGCGGCGGTGGCGAGGACGGTGCGGGGAGCGCGCATGATTCTCCGTTGTCCGAGGAGGGCGCCGGCGCCCTCGACCGGGGTCTTCGACCCGTCCGCACGTCGAATGGTTGTACGGCGTACGGCAATGGACACGGCCGGCGGGCCCGCGCCGGGGGGAGATCCGCGCGGGGGACGCCCCCGCGCTCCCCGCCGCGCCGGGCACACAAGGAACACCGGGTGCGCGGACGCGACCGGTCCGCCGGCCCCTCCCGGGGGCCGTTCTGCGCGTCGTTCCCGCTCGTCAGCGTGATCCGCTCCCGCCGGGCCGGCCGCCCGGCCCTTCCCCGGCCCGGACCGGTACGTCGGCGGGCCCCGCGAGCGGCACCTCCGCCCAGACCGTCTTGCCCACGGGGTCGCGGGGCTCCGAGCCCCAGCGTTCGGCCAGGACGTCCACCAGGAGCAGGCCCCGGCCGGACTCGCCGTCGGGACACGAGGTGGGCGGAGCCTGCGGTGGCCGTTTCGCGGCGGCGGCGTCGGCGACCTCGATCCGCACCAGGCCCGACGCCTCGTCGAGGACGAGCCGGAGACGGAAGTCGCGCCCCGGGACGCGGCCGTGCCGCACGGCGTTCGCGGCGAGTTCGCCGACGACCAGGGCGACCGCGCACGCCCCGTCCGTCGCCGGTGGGTGTCCCCACTCCTCCATGCACCGCACGGCGAGACACCGGGCGAGGTGCGCGCCCCTGGGGGAGGAGACGAACTGTGCCGTGAGCTCGCGTTGCCGGGTTGCTCCGGCGTCCCTTCGCGGGTGCCTGCCGTCCGATGCGGTGGTCGTTCCTGTCAGCACGGCGTATCCGTCCTTGCCTGGTGAGCCCTGAGACGTCTCTCACTGCGTACGAGTCGTCACGTTCCGTGCTCAAGGATGACGCGATCCCCCTACGCCCGGAAGGTGACGCAGCATTACCTTTCGGTTGGTAAAGGACGGAAGTGGCGCCTTGGCCGGAGAAATCGACCCCAGCGCGTCCATGGCCGCGCTGTTCGGCGCGCGGGTGCGCAGGCTCCGTACGGCGGCCGGGCTGACCCAGGCGGAACTCGGCGCGAGGACCCGCGTGGTGGCCACCCGGATCACCCAGATCGAGCGGGCCTCGGGGGCGAAACCCACGCGGGAACTGGCGCGGGCGCTGGACGCCGCCCTCGGCGCGGACGGCCTGCTGGTCGACCTGTGGCCGTACGTGTACCGGGAGGCGTTCCCCGACTGGTCACGGAAGTTCATGGCGTACTCGGAGCGGGCGGTGTCCATCGGGGAGTACGCGGCGCACGTGGTGCCGGGCCTGCTGCAGACCGAGGAGTACGCACGGGCCGTCCTGCGTGTCGGCCTCACGCTCAGCAGCGAGGAGCAGTTGGAGGAGAGGCTTTCCGCCCGCATGGGACGGCAGGGACGGCTCGTCCCGGACGACAAACCGGCTCTCTGGGTCGTTCTGGACGAGGCGGCGCTGAGGCGTCCGGTCGGTGGACGCGCCGTGATGCGCGAGCAGTTGACGCGGCTGCTCGACGCCGCGTCGGAGCGTCACATCACTGTTCAGGTGCTGCCCTTCGAGCAGGGTGAGCACGACGTGATGGGCGGCTCGCTGACGATTCCCACGCTCCCCGACGGCTCGGACGTCGCTTGCACGGAAGGCGCGCACCACGGCCGACTCGTCGAGGATCCGGACGAGGTCAGGAACTTCGCCCTGGCCTACGATCGGCTACGGGCGGCAGCCCTGCCCCCGCTCATGTCGCTCGACGTGATCCGATCCGTGATGGAGGACAGCCACCGTGGAGCGAACGTCCCGTCCCGATCAGAACGGCGTCGCGTGGCGCAGGAGCAGCTACAGCAATCAGGAGGGCGGCAACTGCGTGGAGGTGGCGGACGGATTCCCCGGCGTCGTCCCCGTCCGTGACAGCAAGGTCCCGCACGGCCCTGCTCTCTCCTTCGGAGCCGTCTCCTGGACGGCGTTCACAGGCGGGTTGAAGGCCGGCCGCCACCGCGTCTGAGCCGGCCGGCCCCGCGGGGGTTCCCGGGGCCTCGCGGGGCGAGGCCGGTGAGGGCGCGCCCGGACGGGGCCGTGCGGTCCGGGCACGGCGTCGCGCCGGCACCTCAACTCCCTTTTCCCGTACAACCCTTCGGGCGCGTCGGAGGTCTTCTCCGAGTCCGTGCACACGTCCCGGAGAGGAACTCATGTCCCGGCCCCCTCGCAAGCGTTCCCGGCGTCCCGTCGTCCTGGGCGCCACCGCCGTCGCGGCCGCCCTGGCCGGTGGTCTGCTCATCGCCCTGCCCGGTGCGGCGAGTGCCGCCGCGTCCGGTCTCGCCGACGACTTCAACGGCGACGGCTACCGCGACCTGGCGACCGGCGCCCCGGGTGCCGTCGCGGGCGGGAAGGCGAAGGCGGGCGCCGTGGTCGTCAACTACGGCTCGTCGGGCGGCGTCAGCGCCGCGCGCCACAAGACCACGTCGCAGGATTCCTCCGGTGTGCCGGGCTCCTCGGAGACCTCCGACCGCTTCGGCACCGAGCTCGCGCACGGCGACCTCAACAGGGACGGCTACGGCGACCTCGTCGTGGGCGCACCGCTGGAGGACGTCGGCAGCGACGTCGACGGCGGTTCGGTCACGATCCTGTGGGGCGGCTCGTCCGGCCTGTCGGGCGGCACGTCGATCGGCGACCCGAACGCGTCGGGCCACGACCGGTTCGGCCAGTCCCTCGCGGTCGGCGACTTCACCGGTGACGGGAGGGCCGACCTGGCGGTCGGCTCCACCGGCAAGGACGTGTGGATCTTCAAGGGCGGCTTCACCAAGTCCGGCGGCGCGGCCGGGAAGCTGCGCTTCGACGCGCAGATCGAGTCCGGCGCGTACCCCAAGGGCGCCGTCCACCTGGCCGCCGGGGACTTCGACGACGACGGGACGGACGACGTGGTGGTGGGGTCCTCCACCGGCAACTTCGTCCACCGGGGCGCCCCGACCGGACCCACACCGCAGACCGGGGTGGGCACGGGGTACGCGAGCGCGCTCACCGTGGCCGACTTCGACCGCGACGGGCACGACGACCTGGTCGTCGGCACCGACTCCGCCCCCGTCCTGGACCAGACGGCGAAGGGCGGCTACGTCACCGTCTTCTACGGCGGTGCGGCGGGCGTCACCACGCGCAGCGGCGTCTTCACCCAGGACACCGCGGGTGTGCCGGGAGCGGACGAGTCCTACGACCTGTTCGGCGGCGCGCTCGCCGCGGGCGACGTGAACGCCGACGGCTACCCGGACCTCGCCGTCGGCGCGGGCTTCGAGACCGTCGGCTCCGCGAGCCACGCGGGCAGCGTCTGGGTGCTGCGCGGCGGTGCCTCCGGCCTGACCGGGACCGGCGCCCAGTCCTTCGACCAGGGCACCTCGGGCGTCCCGGGCGCCAACGAGCCGTCGGACGTCTTCGGCGGCGCCGTGCACCTCGCCGACCACGACAAGGACGGCCGCGCCGATCTGTCGGTGGGCGCGGCCGGCGAGAACAGCGACGACGGCGCCGTGTGGGTGCTGCGCGGCTCCACCGGGGGCGTCACGGCCACCGGCTCGGTGAGCTTCGGCGCGTCGTCCGTGGGCATCGGGAAGTCGGGGCAGGACCCCATGTTCGGGGACGTCCTGTCGGGCTCCTGAGCACGGGGGCAGACGGCCGGGAGGGGCGGCGCCGGAGCGTTCCGGCGCCGCCCCTCCCGTCGCGCCGAGTCGTCACGCGCGCCGGCGCACCGGTGCGGGCTCCCTTCGTGACGTCTTCGCGCTCTGCGCTTGACGGACGGTTCACTTCCGCCGGGTATCCCCGTACCGAGAGGCACGTACGTCGCAGTCCGGTCACCACGGGGGGATGTCATGAAAAGACCGCGCAGGGCCGTCCTCACGGCGTCGGCGCTGCTGGGCGCGTCGCTGCTCGCGGGCTGCACCAAGCCCGACCGGACGGAGATCGTCACGTGGACCGACGAGCACGGCCGGGCCTGCACGGGCGTGGCGGTGGTCGACTCCGAGGACGACGACCGCGAGGTGACCAGCATCGACTGCGACTACCCGCCGGAGGGCAGGCAGCCGGGCCGCGGGACCTCCGCCCCGCTGCCGGACTGAGGTCGTCCCGGACCGGTTCCCGCGCACCCGGCAGGGCGTCCCGTCCGCCGCGCGGCCGGCCGGTCCGTGCGGCAGGACGCCGGGTGCTCAGGAAGTGACCTGCCCCAAGTAGTCCTGCATGCCGTACGGGTACGCCCACGGGCTGTGGTCGCCGGCGGCGAGGCGGTCGATCGCGGTCAGGGTGTCCGACGCGGTCTTGCACCGCGGGTACCGGGCCGCGAAGGCGGCGACGCGGGGCCGCTGGGTGGGGAGCCAGGCGACGACGACCCCGGGGTCGCCGTCGTACCACCACCAGAACCGGAAGTCCTCCCAGAGGAGGTCGGTCGCCCAGGCGAAGGCGAGGCGGACCAGGCCCGCGTCCGCCGCGGGACCGGGGAGGGCGGCGAGGTGGTCCAGCCAGGGCAGCAGGTCCCCCGTCGCGTGGGCGACGCCCTCCACCAGGTCCGTGACCTTCTCCGCGGGCCGCCCGTCGACCAGGGCGACGGCCAGCAGCGCGCGGAACGCCCGCTCGACCGCGGCGCGTTCGGGCGTGGGCCAGCCGGCCAGACCGGCCCCGTCATCGCCGAGGTGACCGATTTCCAGGGACGGGTCGGTGTACTGGCCGTCCGGGCCCCAGGAACGCAGTGCGCGCGGTATGAGGCGGCGCCACAGGACGGGGTACTGGTCCTCGTCCCAGTGACTGGCGGTCTCGCGCATGAAGTGCCCGAGGACGTCGTCCGGCACGGCGGCGGGGTCGCCGCCGAGCAGGAGCAGCTCCGACTCGGGGGTGCAGTACGTGCAGCCGTCCACCGGCCGGTCGAGCGCGGGGGGCGAGGCGAAGACCCGGTCGGCCCCGGCGAGCGCGTCCCGCCACATCGCGTACGGGTCGAAGGAAGCGGAGGGAACGGAGGAAGCAGGGGAGGCGGGGGAAACGGCGTCGAGGGGATCGGACACGGCGCGACCTGCCACGAGGACTCCGCACAGGGGGACCGGCGAAGAGCGTGACACTACCACTGGGTGGGGAGGCCGGGCGTCACTACGATCACCGTCATGGACTGGGTGGGGCGCGCAGCCGGGTTGAGGCAGTGGAGCAAGGGGACGACCCGGGCTCCGCACAAGCCGCTGCTGTTGCTGTACGCCCTCGGCCGGTTCCAGCGGGAGGGCGACGACGGCGAGCTGCGCTACAGCGCCGTGGAGGAGGACCTGAAGCGGCTGCTGGCCGAGTACGGGCCGCCCCACAGGACGTCGCCCGCCTACCCGTTCCACCACCTGGCCGGTGACGGGGTGTGGGAGGTGCGGACCGACCGCGGGGCCGGCAGCCCGGGCACCGGCGTACGGGAGCTGCGCGCGTCCGGCGCCACCGGGCGGCTCGTGCCGGAACTGCGGGCCGCGCTGCGGCGGGAGCCGTCGCTGCTCGGCCGGATGGCACGGGTCCTGCTCGACGCGAACTTCCCGCCCTCGCTGCACGAGGAGCTGTGCGAGGCCGTCGGCCTGGATCCGGAGCCCGCGCGGGCCGTCCCCCTCACGGCCGCCCGGCGGCAGCGGGACCGCCGGATGCGGGAGAAGGTGCTGACGGCGTACGAGTACCGGTGCGCCTTCTGCGGCTACGACGGCCGGATCGATGCGGTGCCCGTCGGGCTGGAGGCCGCGCACGTGCGCTGGTGGGCGTTCGGCGGTCCGGACGACGTCGACAACGGGCTGTGTCTGTGCTCCCTGCACCACAAGCTCTTCGACAAGGGCGTCCTCGGGGTCGACGACGGTCACCGCATCCTGGTCTCGCAGCGTTTCGCCGGGCACGGCCCCGCCGCCCGCGCCCAGGTCACCGGCCTCTCCGGGCGGCCCCTCATCGGTCCGCAGCCGGGGGCCGCCCCCGTCGCGGCGCCCCACCGCGCCTGGCACACCGCGCAGGTGTTCCGCGGCGACCCGCGTCCGGCCGCCGCGGCCCGGTGACCCCGTCGGCACCACGGGCGGCGACCGCCGCGCGTCCTCGTGCCCGCCCGCGAGGCCCCGCCCCCGGCCGCACGGTCCCGTCCCCGGCCGCGCGGCTCACGGGTGCATCCTCGCTCCCTTCAGGACCTTGTCCACCGCGTTCCTCGGGCCGTACACCGCCAGGCCGACCAGGTCCAGGTCCGAGGTGCCCACGGCCCGGACCGCCGCGCGGTTGGCCTCGTCGTGGCCCGTGGCGAACAGGTCGCCGGTGAAGACCGCGCGCGGCAGGGCGCGGGAGAGCGCCCGCGCGTGCGCCGCCCTCAAGGTCTCCTTCGCGCCCTCGAAGACCAGCACCGGCTGGCGGAACATCGGCAGGTAGGGCACCTGGTCCGCGTCCTCGTAGGGCTCCCCGATCACCTCGGGGACCTGGGTGCCCAGGCCGCTGACCAGGAACGCGGTGACGTTGAGGCGCTGCCAGGACTCCAGGTCCTCGCGCAGCAGTACGGCGATCTTCGTGTCGAAGCGTGTGCTCATGGCACCGAGACTGCCGGGGGGCGCGGCCGGGTGTCTTGTACGTTGTTTGCATGGCCCCCCAGCCACCGCAGCAGGTACCGGAGCAGCAGGTCTGCGCCTGGCGGCCCCGCGTCCCCGGCGTCGTCGAGGTGTTCCACGCCCACTTCACCGAGTACGCCTACCCGATGCACGTCCACGACGCCTGGACGCTGCTCATCGTCGACGACGGCGCCGTGCGGTACGACCTCGGCCGGCACGAGCACGGCACACCGCACGACACCGTGTCCCTGCTGCCGCCGCACGTCCCCCACAACGGAGCCCCCGCCACGGCGGACGGTTTCCGCAAGCGGGTGCTGTACCTCGACGGCTCCCACCTCGGGGACGACCTCATCGGGCCGGCGGTCGACGAGCCCGATCTGCGGGACCCGCTCCTGCGGCTGCGCGTCGGCCAGGTGCACGCCGCCCTGGTGCGGCCCGGTGACGAGCTGGAGGCGGAGAGCCGGCTCGCTCTCGTCGGGCAGCGGCTGCGGGCCCACCTGCGGGACCGGGGCGACGGCACGGCGCCGCCCCGGCGTGATCCCGGCCTCGCGCGGCGGCTGCGGGAACTGCTCGACGAGCGGGTCCTGGAGGGGCTCACCCTCAAGGAGGCCGCCGGGCTGCTGTCCGCTCACCCCGCCCATCTGGTGCGGGCGTTCAGCACCGCCTACGGCATCGCGCCGCACCAGTACCTGATGTCCCGCCGGGTGGGGCGGGCCCGCCGGCTGCTCCTGGACGGCGGCTCGCCCGGCGAGGTCGCCGTCGCCACCGGCTTCTACGACCAGGCCCACCTCACCCGGCACTTCCGGAGGCTGGTGGGGGTCACGCCGGGCCGTTACCGCGCCCGGCGGCCGCCCACCGGGCGTCACTTCACGTCGACGTAGTCGCCCTTCGCCGTCGCGCCGCCCGTGGTGGACGTCTCGGAGAACGTCCAGCGCCAGTAGCCGTCCGCGGCGGCCGTGACCGTCGTCCTCAGGGCGCCCGTCGAGCTCGCCCGCACGGTCTTCACCGTGGTGTACGTGCTGGTGCCCGCCTTGCGGAACTGGAGCTTGGCGAGCTTGTCGCCGTACCCGACGTACGCGTGCCTCCCCCAGTCCGCGCGCGTGGCGCTGCCCGTCACGGTGATCGTCCCGCCCTTGGCGACCGGCTCGGGCGAGGCGTTGACACCGACCCGCGCCGCACGCTTGACCTGCACGGAACCGAAGCCGGTCAGACGCTCCTCGGCCTTGATCCTGGTGTCCGACTCGTCCCACAGCCGCGCGGTGACGGCGATCTTCCAGGTCGTGGCGTCGTTGTTGGAGTCCAGGGTGTGGCGCGGGTCGATGTACAGGTAACCCTCGCAGTCCGCGGAGGTCGGGCTGTCGTCGTACAGGGTGACGCTCGCCATGTGGATGCCGCCGTCCTCGGCACCGGCCTCGGCCGTGGTGCCGTGGTACAGGTACGGGAACGCGTCGATGGTGCTGGGCGTGTGGCCCGGGGGCCAGGTCACCCGGAAGTCCACGCCGGGGAACTTCTCCTCGCTGATGCCCACGACGATGGGCTTGCCGTCGTTGACGACCATGTCGGTCACCGTGATGCCGGTGTCCGCCGCCTCCGCGGCCGGTGCGGCGAACGCCACGAGGGCGAGCGCTCCCGCGAGTGCGGCCGCGGTGCCGGTTCTGCCAGTGCGCATGCACAACCTCTTCGCTGGTGGAGCGTGATCAGCGACTGAGACCGCCCGGGCCTGCTCGAGGTTGTACGGCCGCGGCTACTTCTCGGAGCGCCGGGTGAGGTGCGCGAACGCGTCCAGGTTGCGCGTCGACTCGCCCCGCGCGACCCGCCACGCGTACTCCTTGCGGATCGCCGAGGCGAACCCCAGCTCCAGGAGCGTGTTGAAGGCGCCGTCCGCCGCCTCCAGCACCTGGCCGAGGAGGCGGTCGATCTCGTCGGCGGTGACGGCGGCCAGCGGCAGCTTGGCCGTCACGTACACGTCGCCGAGCCGGTCCACCGCGTAACTCACGCCGTACAGCTTGAGGTTGCGTTCCAGGAGCCAGCGGTGGACGCCGGCTTCGTTCTCGTCGGGGTGGCGGATGACGAAGGCGTTCAGCGACAGCGAGTGGCGGCCGGCGAGCAGGGACACCGTCGTCGACAGCTTGCGGGTGCCGGGGAGTTTCACGACGTAGTTGCCGGGGGCCGGGCTCTCCCAGTCGAGGTCGGCGTCCCGGAGGGCCGCCTCGATCACCTGCGCCGCTTTCTCTGCGTCAGCCATGGTGCGAGCGTACGTGACGGCGGTACGCCTGCGTCGCGGCCGTGTAGACGTCGGCCGTGGCGGCGGCCGCGGTGTCCCAGCCGAAGGACCGGGCGTGCCGGGCGGCGGCCTCGCCCATCCGGCCGGCGAGGTGCGGGTGGTCGGCGAAGTCGCGCAGCACGCGCGCGTAGGCGGCCGGGTCGTGGCCCTGGATCAGGAAGCCGGTGTGCCCGTCCCGCACGGCCACCGGGAGGCCGCCGACCGCGGCGGCGAGCACCGGGGTGCCGGCCGCCTGCGCCTCTATGGCGACCAGGCCGAACGACTCGCTGTAGGACGGCATGACGAGGACGGACGCGGCGCGGAACCAGTCCGCGAGCCGCTCCTGCCCGACCGGCGGGTGGAACCGTACGACGTCCGCGATGCCGAGGCGCGCGGCGAGCTTCTGCAGTCCCTCCGGCTTGGCGAGGCCGCTGCCGCTGGGGCCGCCGACCACGGGGACGCAGAGCCGCGAGCGCAGCTCGGGACGCTCGTCGAGCAGGACGGCGACCGCGCGGAGCAGCACGTCGGGGGCCTTCAGGGGCTGGATGCGGCCGGCGAAGAGCGGGATCAGGGCGTCCTGGGGGAGGCCGAGGCGGGCCCGGGCGGCGGCGCGGCCGTCGGCCGGGCGGAAGCGGTCGAGGTTGACGCCGGGGTGGACGACGGCGACCTTGGCGGGGTCGGCGGCGTAGTGCCGCACCAGTTCGCCGGCCTCTTCGGCGGTGTTGGCGATCAGCCGGTCGGCGGCGGTGACGATCTGGGTCTCGCCGATGACGCGGGCGGCGGGCTCGGGGGTGTCGCCGTCGGCCAGGTTGGCGTTCTTGACCTTGGCCATGGTGTGCATGGCGTGCACCAGGGGGACGCCCCAGCGCTGGGCGGCGAGCCAGCCGACGTGGCCGGAGAGCCAGTAGTGGGAGTGGACCAGGTCGTAGTGGCCGGGGCGGTGGCCGGCCCAGGCCTGCATCACGCCGTGGGTGAAGGCGCACAGCTGGGCGGGCAGTTCCTCCTTGGCGAGGCCCTCGTAGGGGCCGGCGTCGACGTGCCGGACGAGGACGCCGGGGGCCAGCTCGACGGTGGGCGGGAGGGCGGCGGCGGTCGCGCGCGTGAAGATCTCGACCTCGATGTCGATCGCGGCGAGGCGCTGCGCGAGTTCCACGATGTAGACGTTCATGCCGCCGGCGTCGCCGGTGCCCGGCTGGTGGAGCGGGGAGGTGTGCACGGAGAGCATCGCCACGCGGCGGGGCTGCCTGCGGTGCAGGCGCAGCCGCGGTGGTGCCGCCGGGGAGCGCCGCCCGAGCCTCGCGATGTACTGGCTCACGTGGCGTTCCTCCTCGCTGCGGGTATGACCGTCGGAGGGTGGACGGCCCCTCCGCGGCGTCAACACCGGAGGGATCCGTTCCCATTTCCGGGTGCTCTCCCCGGACCGCCTTTTTGCCGAATCATTACCATTCATCGGTCAACCGTTCGAGAGGGTGACGCGTAGCACCCGCACCGCATCCGCGCCGGTGGCGCGGGCGGGTACCCGCATACCCTCGTACGCATGACAGTCGTCCGCGCCGCCTCGCTCCCCCACGCCCGGCCCGGCCCGCGCGGGGGGACCCCCGTCGTGGGCACGGTGACGCGCGGGACGACCAACCCCAACCGGCTGCGCCGCATGGACCGCTGGATCGCGGCCACGCACGGCGCGGAACTGCGCCGCGCGGAGCGTCCCGTCACCGTCGACCTCGGCTACGGCGCGGCCCCCTGGACGGCGGTCGAGCTGCTGCACCGCCTGCGCTCCGTGGCGCCCCGCGTGCGCGTGGTGGGCGTCGAGATCGAGCCGGCCCGGGTCGCGGCCGCGCGGCCGTACGAGCGCGACGGGCTGGTCTTCCGGCACGGCGGCTTCGAGATCCCGGTCCCCGGGCGGCCGGTGCTGGTCCGCGCGGCGAACGTGCTGCGCCAGTACGACGAGGCGGAGGTCGCCGCCGTGTGGCGGCGGCTGTGCGCGCGGCTCGCGCCGGCCGACCCGGCGACGGGCTCGCGCGGCGGGCTGCTGGTCGAGGGGACCTGCGACGAGATCGGGCGCCGGCACGTGTGGGTCGCCCTCGGGCCGGAGGGGCCGCGCACGGTCACCTTCGCGACCCGGCTGGGCTCGCTGGAGCGCCCCTCGGACCTGGCGGAACGCCTGCCGAAGGCGCTCATCCACCGCAACGTCCCCGGGGAACCGGTGCACGCCTTCCTGCGCGACTTCGACCGCGCCTGGGCGGCCGCCGCGCCCTACGCCTCGTACGGCGCCCGGCAGCGCTGGATCCGGGCGGTGCGGGACCTCGCGGCCCACTGGCCGGTGACGGACGGGCCGGCGCGGTGGCGGCAGGGCGAGGTCACGGTGCGCTGGGAGGCGCTGGCCCCGCGGAACTGACCCGGCGGCGGTCCCGGGGGCGGCCGTGGCGGTGGTGCCCTCAAGGCGGCGGCCCCCGCAGCCGCGCGTACCCCGGTCGGACGCGGGATCACGGGGTGAGGGGAACGATCACCGTGAGTCGTTCGTCACATCGGCGGGATGATCACCGCGCCGGGAGGAAACGGCGGAAAGGAGAGGGTCTGTCGTTTCGCGCGCCGACGTGGCAACATCCCCCGGGCAACCGGATGTTACTGGTGGTTAACCAGCGGGAGGCGGATCCATGCGGACGGGCAAGCGCGGGCTGATCACAGTGGCCGTGACCGTGGTCTGTGCGGTCACGGTGCTGGCGGCACCAGGCACGGCGTTCGCGGAACCCGCTCCCCCGCCGCCCCCGGGCGCGAGCGCGAGCGCGACCGTCCCGGCCGCCACCGACGAGGACCTGGAAGCCGTGCGCGAGAAGCTCGACCGGCTCTACCGCGCGGCGGCCGTCGCCACCGACGAGTACAACGACGCGGAGGAGAAGGCGAAGAGGCAGTCCGCCGAGATCGTCCGGCTGGCCAGGAAGATCGTCAAGGGCCAGGAGAGGCTGGACCGGCTGAGGGAGCGCGCGGGCGCCGCGGCCGCCGCCCAGTACCGCGGTGGCGGGCTGCCGCCCGAGGCGCACCTGATGCTGAGCGACGACCCGCAGGAGTTCCTGGACGGTGCGGACCGGGTGCGCCAGGGCGCGCACGCGACCAAGGGACTGCTCGGCGAACTGACCCGCACCCAGCAGGACTTGGAGCGGTACGCCGAGGACGCCGACGCGCAGTGGCGCAAGCTGGAGGCGGGCCGCAAGGCCAAGGCCAAGGCGCAGAAGAAGATCGAGAAGCAGATCGAGGCGGCCGAGAGGCTCGAGTCCGCGCTGGAGAAGGAGGAGCGGGAGCGCCTGGCCCGGCTGGAGGAGCGGGCCGCGCAGGAGGCGCAGGCCACCTGGCTGAGCTCCGGCATCCTCGACGAGATCCGGGGCGAGGCGACCGCGCAGGGCGAGAAGGCCGTGGCGTACGCCACCGCGCAGATCGGCAAGCCGTACCAGTGGGGCGCCGAGGGCCCGAAGGCGTACGACTGCTCCGGGCTGACCTCACAGGCCTGGGCGTCGGCGGGGCGGGGCATCCCGCGCACCTCGCAGGCGCAGTGGCGGCAGCTGGAGAAGGTCGGCATCGAGGACATGCGCCCCGGTGACCTCGTCATCTACTTCGGCGACGCCAGCCACGTCGGGATGTACATCGGGGACGGCTCCGTCGTGCACGCCCCGCGTCCGGGGCGGACGGTGACGATCGCGGGGGCCGGATCGATGCCGATCCTGGGAGTGGTGCGCCCGGACCCGGGCACGGCGTCGTGACCCGGCCCACATGGATCTTGCCGTCAAACCCCCCGCGGACGTGACGTTCGTCATTCCCGCGGCTCCTCCGGCCTGTCCAACTGCGGTAGCAAACGCGGCATATGACAGTGGCCGATGGCGGACCGACGTGCGCCACACCATTCCGCTGCGGCGCCGTCACCCGCTATCGTCCCGGATCGAAAAGGGGCATCCCCCGCTCGCACGGAGGTGCGGGCCCAGGGAAGGGCCGAGATCCCTCGCCCCCACCGTGCCCTCGGGGGGAGGGAAGGAACCCGGAACCATGCCCGCACCCGTACCGCGGCAGAGAGCGATCCCGGCCGCGGAGAGCGGTCAGGCGCCGGCCCCGTCCGAGAACACCGCGGACACCACCAGGGCCGCGCCGGACAGGGCCGAGACGACCGCCCACACCAACCTCACACTGCTGCTGATCGAGGACGACCCCGGCGGCTCGCCGATCGTGCCGGACCTGCTCGACCAGGCCGGCAAGCCGATCCGCGTCCGCACCGCCCGCAACCTCACCGAGGCCGAGCGGCTGCTCACCGACGACGTCCACTGCATCCTGCTCGACCTCGCGCTGTCCGCGCCCGGCCGGCCGGGCGGCGATGACGACGAGCTCGCCGTGCTCAGGCACGTGCTGGAGCTGGCGCCCCGGCACGCCGTCCTCGCCCTGACCGGGGCCGACGACACCGAGCGCGGCGCGGAGGCGGTACGGGTGGGCGCCCAGGACTACCTCGTCCGCGACGAACTGGACGGCCGGCTGCTGAGCCGGGCGATCCGCTACGCGGTGGAGCGCAAGCGTTCCGAATCGGCCGAGCGCCGGCTCGCCGAGGGGCGCGTGCGCGCCCAGGAGAACCGCCGCCTGGAACGCGGCCTGCTGCCGACACCGCTGCTGGAGGGCTCCTCGCTCCGCTTCGCCGCCCGCTACCGCCCCGGCCGCTCACGCGCCCTGCTCGGCGGCGACTTCTACGACGTCGTCCGCACCCCGGACGGCACCGTGCACGCCATGATCGGCGACGTCTGCGGCCACGGCCCGGACGAGGCCGCCCTCGGCGTGGAGCTGCGCATCGCCTGGCGCGCGCTGACCCTGGCGGGGCTGTGCGGCGACCAGCTGCTGGGCACGCTCCAGCAGGTGCTGGAGCACGAACGCGCGGACGACGAGATCTTCGCGACCCTGTGCACCGTCGACATCGCCCCGGACGGCCGCCGGGCCGGCCTGTGCCTGGCCGGCCACCCGTCGCCGCTGCTCGCCCGCCCGGACCTGCCCGCGCGGCTGCTGCCGTACGACAACAACGGCCCGGCGCTCGGTCTGCTGCCCGGCGCCCGCTGGCCGCGGATGCAGGTGGAGCTGGGCGCCGAGTGGAGCCTGATGCTCTACACCGACGGCCTGATCGAGGGCCGGGTCGGCGACAGCGGGGAGCGGCTCGGCCAGGACGGCATGGTGGAGATGGTCCGCCGGCAGCTCTCCGAGGGCCTGCGCGGCGAGGCGCTGCTGCGGGCCGCCGTCAACGAGGTCCGGAACCTCAACGGGGGCGAGCTGACGGACGACGTGGCCGTGCTGCTGCTGGACCGGACGGGCTGAGCGGGACACCGCCGTTCCGGGTTCCGCCGCGCGCCGGGCAGCGGTCGCGTGCGGCCGGTCGGGCCGGCGCCCGCGGAGCCGCACGGGGACACGGCCCCGCGCCCTGGGGACACGGCCCCGCGCCCCCTGCCCGTCCTCCTACCGGCCGCCGTTCCACGGGCCGTACGGGCCGTCGCTGCTGGAGCCCTTGCGGCTGCGTCCGCCACCGGGGAGGCCGCGCAGGGCGGGACGGACGTCGACCATGTACACGATGGTCGCGATCAACCCGATGATCGGCAGGAACGACAGGATGCCGAAGATCAGGCTCACCACGAGCGCCAGGCCGAGGATGATCAGCCAGAAGGGCTTGGTCTGCTTGTCGGCCGCGCGGTAGGCGTCCTCGCGGCGCGTGGCGGCGTCGATCAGCGCGAAACCGCTGAAAAGGACCAGGGCCATGTTCAGCAACGACATGAACCCGGCGAATCCCTGCATCAGCACTACGTCCACCACCCGACTCGGCTCGTCCCTACGCGGTCACCGTACCCGCAACCGCCGGCCGGCTACCCGGACAACGGGCCGGGCACCGCGAGAGTGCCCGGCCCGCCCGTCGCGCCGTCCGATCCGTCCCGCCGCTCACTTGGCGGGCGGGGTCGTCCTCTTCGGCGGCGTGGTCCTGCGCGCCGGAGCCTTCCTCGCGGCGGCCTTCTTCTCCTCGGCGGACTCGGTGCCGTCGGCGGCCCCGGTCCCGTTGGCCCCCACTGGCCTGCCGTCCGCGGCCCCGACCGGCTCGGGCCGGGACACGTGCTTCGGTTCGGCGGACGGCTCGACGGCCACGGCGATGTCCTCGATGCCCTCGGCGGCCTCGCCGCGCCAGGTCCGCACGGCCTGTTCGCCGTGCTCGGCGACCTTCTCGTAGGCCTCCCGGGCCTTGACCGCGTACTCCGCGGCGACGCCGACCCCGCGCAGCGCGAGGCCCTGGGCGGTCTCACCGAACTTCTTCAGGTCGGTGTCGAGCGAACCGAAGAACTCGCCGACCTTGGCCTGCAGGGTCTCCTGCGTCTCCCGGACCCGGAGGGTCGCCTTCTCCTGGACGGCCTTGGGGTCGGTGTTGCGGACGGCCTCGATGCGGGCCGGCGCCTCGGTGCGCAACTGCTCCACCAGGGCCGGCACCTTCTTGGCCTGCTGCAGGGCGAGGTCGGCGGTGCCCGCGGCGAAGTAGAGCGGGGTCGGGTTGCTGAAGGTCTTGCGCAGGTCGTCGGTGATGGCCATGGTGATGGTCCTCCCGGATTCGTTCTCGGCTGAGGGTTCGTGTGGTCCGCGGCGGGCGTCCGGTGCCCTGGTCCGGCTCAGCCGGCCGTCCGCCGCGGACCGGTGTCGCTGCCGCCGCCCCTGCGGGGACGGCGCTCGGCGGGCCTGCCGCCCTGGTCGGTGGAGCCGTGGCGCCCGGCGGACTCGCCGCCGGCCGTACGGCTCCGACGTATCGCGGCACCGCCGTCCGGGACGTCCCCCGCACGGTCGCTCCCGTCGACGGCGTCGGAGACCTCGGCCGCCCCGGCGGTCCCGGTCGTCGCCTCACCGCCCTCGGCGCCCCCAAACCCGTTCTCCTTGCGGAAGGACTCGTAGATCTGGAGCAGCACCTGCTTCTGACGCTCGGTCAGCGTGGGGTCGGAGAGGAGGACGGCCCGCGTCGCCCCTTCCCGCCGGTCCTCCTCCCCGCCCCGCTCGGCGTCGAGGATGCCGGCCCGGACGTACAGCGTCTCGGCGGAGATCCGCAGCGCCTTGGCGACCTGCTGGAGCACCTCCGCGCTCGGCTTGCGCAGCCCGCGCTCGATCTGACTGAGGTACGGATTGGACACCCCGGCGGCATCGGCGAGCTGCCGCAGCGACAACTGCGCGCTGCGCCGCTGCTCGCGCAGGTACTCACCGAGATTGCCGACGTTGAGCGATGCCATGCCTCCACCCTGCCCCACCCTGCTAACTATTGCAAGCATCTGCTTGCAGGAGTGTGTCGCCGGGTGCTCCGAGCGGACGGAAGGTCTCCGGGTACGCCTCTCCGGCCGTGCCCGCGGTCGTCGTGGCCGGCCGGCTCCGCGCGGCGGGCCGCGGGTCCGGCGGGGCACCGGCCGCACACGGCCCGGCAGGACCACCGCCGGCCGCCACCGGCCCGAACGGCGGCGCCGTCACGCCGTCCCGCAGCGACCGCGAAGGATCTCCACGCCCTCGCCCTCGAGTTCGTCGCAGTGCGCCGCGCGTCCGGTCATGGCCATCACCAGGGCCAGGGTGGGGCCGGACACGAGCGGCCCCGAACCGGTCGTGAAAGGGCCGTCGTCCGCGACGAGTTCCAGCCCGTCCACGCGTCCCTTGGCGACGACCACGAGGTCCGAGCCCCGGTAGTACTCGGCCACCCGGGTGAGGACCTCGACCGGGTGAGCGCGGCGGACGCCCAGCGGACGCCGGATGTCCTCCCCGTGCACGATCGTCTCGCCCAGCATGGCCACGACGGGCAGGGGAGGCTTGGTGGTGCTCGGGACGACGCGCCGGAACCGCTCGAGGGTCTCGGCCGGGGTCGTGCCCAACTGCTCGGCCAGCCGCACGGCCACCTGCCGGTCGAAGTCGAACCGGCAGCGGATCACCCCCGCCATCCAGCGCACGGCGTTGAGGCTCGCGCCCGCGGTGAGGTGCGCGAGCACCTCGCGCACCGTCAGGCCGGTGCAGAGCGACGGCCTTTCCCACTGCTCGTCGGTGATGTCCGCGAGATCGGCCGCCAGCGCGGCTCGCTCGGCGTGGACCAAGGGCCAGTCCCCGGTCCTGCGGCTGCGGGCGGTCGTCACTGCCGGATCGGTCATGGGGAAGGGTCTCCTGTCACGGATCGTGCTCCAGCGTCGCTCCCGGGCCGGTTCGGGCATCCGGCACGGGCGTCCGCAGGGGAGACCGGCACTGCGGTGCGGAGTCATCGCCGGTGGGCGACTTCTCTGCGTGCGGCCCACCGCCGAGACGGCCGAAGCGCCCCGTCCCGTCCCGGACTCGTCCGGAACGGGACGGGGCGGGGCGGAAGGGAACGGGAAAAGGCGTGGGCCGGGGTTCGCGCGGGCGGCAGACTGGCCCCATGACCGCCACGGACCCCAAGGCCGACCTCCACTTCTACCTGCAGTCCGCCCGCGACGCCCTGCTGTGGAAACTCGAAGGGCTCTCGGAGTACGACGCCCGCCGCCCGCTGACGCCGACCGGCACCAACCTCCTGGGCCTGGTGAAGCACACGGCCGGCGTGGAACTGGGCTACCTCGGCGACACCTTCGGACGCCCGTCGGGCGAGCCGCTGCCCTGGCTGGAGGACGGCGCCGAGCCCAACGCGGACATGTGGGCCACCGCCGACGAGTCACGCGAGCACGTCGTGGAGCTCTACCGCCGGGCGTGGGCGCACGCGGACGCGACGGTCGACGCACTGCCGCTGGACACGGTCGGCAGGGTGCCGTGGTGGCCCGACGGCAAGGACGAGGTGACGCTGCACCACGCCGTGACGCGCGTGATCGCCGACACGCACCGGCACGCCGGGCACGCCGACATCCTGCGGGAACTCCTGGACGGCTCGGTGGGGATGAGGAAGGACAACCCCGCCGTGCCGCCGGACGACCCGGCGGGGTGGGAGGCCCACCGCGACCGGCTGGAACGCGCGGCCCGGGAGGCCGAGCGGAACGCGCGCCGGTAGGCGCCCCGGTGCCCGCAGGGCGGCTCCCCTGCCCGCGGCCCCCCCTGCGGTCTCCCGCTGCCTCCCGCTGCCTCCCGTGATGCTCCTCCCCGCCCCTCACCCGCGGCAGGGACCCGCGTCCGCGGGGCTCCCCTCGCCGGCGGGCGCGGCCGAGGCCCCCACACCCACTTTTTTGTGCGTACTTGGCAGCCCGGCGCCGCGCGGCGAACCTTGAGAGGGACGGCGGGCAGGGCACCGGACGGGGAAGGGAGCGGGATCGGTCAGCCGTCAGGAGGCCCGACGGGTGACGTCGGCCCTGTCGCCGGCCAGCTTCTCCAGGCGGCGGTGGCCCCAGTCGGACAGGGGCCCCAGGGCCTCGGACAGCTCGCGGCCGAAGCCGGTCAGGGAGTAGACCGTCTTCGGCGGCCGGACGTCGTACACCTCCCGGTGGACCAGTCCGTCCGTCTCCATCTCACGCAGCGCCTGGGTCAGCACCTTCTCGGTGAGGCCGGGCACCCGCCGGCGCAGTTCGGCCGGCCGGTGCGGGCCGGACTCCAGCAGCCACAGCAGCGTGGTCTTCCACTTGCCCTCGATCACGGCGATCGCGGCGGTCACCCCGCAGACGTCCGGATCGTGGCGCCGGTGCACCATGCCGTGCCCCTTTCCTCAGCAATTGCCATAGACATTACGGGAGTTCAACCATGTCCGTGCACACCGACCGGTCCGCCGTCACCGTCCTCGGGCTCGGCCCGATGGGCCGGGCGCTGGCCGACGCGTTCCTGGACGCGGGGCTGCGCACCACCGTCTGGAACCGCACGCCCGGCCGGGACGGGGAGCTGGTCGCCCGGGGCGCGGTCTCGGCGTCCTCGCCCGAGGAGGCGGTCGCCGCCGCCCCGCTCACCGTCGTCTGCGTGGTGAACTACGACGCCTCGGACGCCGTGCTGCGCCGGGACGCCGTCACCGCCGCCCTCAAGGGCCGCACGGTCCTGAACCTGAGCGCCGACACCCCCGAGCGGGCCCGGGACACGGCCGAGTGGGCGGGCCGGCACGGCATCCGCTACCTGGACGGCGCGATCATGACCCCGACCCCGGCCATCGGCACGGACGACGCGGTGTTCCTGTTCAGCGGCCCCGAGGAGCCGTACCGGGAGTACCGGCCGGTGCTGGCGGCGCTCGGCGGCAGCCACACCCACCTCGGGGAGGAGATCGGCCGGGCGGCGGCGTACGACATCGCGCTGCTCGACATCTTCTGGACGGCGATGGCCGGCTACGTGCACGCCCTGGCCGTGGCCCGCGCGGAGGGCGTCACCGGCGCCGAGCTCGCCCCCTTCGCCCAGGGCATCGCCGCGATCCTCCCGCCGCTGTTCACGGAGTTCGCGGCCGACTCCGACGCCGGCACGTACTCGGGCGAGCTGAACCCGGTCACCTCGGCCGCGTCGACCATGGCCCACGTCGTCCACGCCTCCGAGGCGCACGGCATCGACGCGAGCGTGATGCGCGTGATCGAGGGGCAGGCCCGGCGGGTCATCGCGCGCGGGCACGGCACGGACGGGTTCACCCGGGTCGCCGAAGTGCTCGCCCGCCACTGAGCGGTGCCCGGGCGGTCTCAGAACGGCAGGGGCCGCCCGTGCACCACCTCCAGCCGGGACACCGCCCGGGTCAGCACCACGTACAGCCGGTGCAGCCCCCGCCCCGCGGGCCCCTCCGCCTCCGCGATCGCCGCCGGTTCGACGGCGACGACGTGGTCGTACTCCAGGCCCTTGACCAGGCTCGCCGGCACCACCGTGACGCGCGCGCCCGGTTCCTCCGGGCCCGCCGCCTCCACCCCGGCCCCGGCCAGCGCCCGCCGCAGCCGGGGCACGTCCGCGTCCGCCGCGACGACCCCGACGGAGCCCTCCCGCCCGAGCGCGTCCCGCACGGCGGACACGACCGCGGCCGGCAGCCCGTCCGGGTCCGGGGCCTTCCGCAGGCGCACCTCCCCGTCACCGCGCAGGGACCGGGCCGCCGGGACGTCGACGTCGAGCCGTTCGAGGAGCCGGTTGGCGAGCGCGACGACGGCCCGCGGCACGCGGAACCCGGTGGTCAGCGCGACCACGGCCGCGTCCGGCTTCCCCAGGTGCCGCAGGACCTCCGGCCACGAGCGGGCCGCCCACGGGGTGGTGCCCTGCGCCAGGTCGCCCAGCACGGTGAGCGAGCCGAAGGCGGCCCGGCGGGCGATGGCCCGGCACTCCATCGGGGAGAGGTCCTGGGCCTCGTCGACCACGACGTGGCCGTACCCGTCCGGGTGCTCGACCAGTCCGGCGACCTCGTCGAGCAGGACCAGGTCGGCGGCCGACCAGCGCGCCGACCTCCACGACCGGGGCGGCCTCGCCCACAGCAGGGCCTTCTGCTCGTCGGCGTCCAGCACCCCCTCGGCCGCGGCGGCCAGCGCCCCGGGATCGGAGAGGAGCCCGGCCACGACCTCCTCCGCGTGCACCCGGGGCCAGACGGCGTCGACGTACGCCGACACCGGCCGCGCCCGTTCGATCCGGCGCACCCAGGCGGTGCCGCGCGGCCCGCTGCGCCGTTCGGCCCGCTCCCGCACGGCCCGCACGATCCGGGCCCTCACCCGCTCCCGCCCGACGCCGTACGGCGGCTCCTCGGCCCGTACCTCCGCCACGATCCGTGCCGCCTCGTCCCCCGCGACCCGCCAGCGGTACGACCCGTCGGGCACGACGAGGTCCTGCGCGCCATCCCCGGCGCCGCCGGCCCGCACGCGCGCGTACAGCGCCCGGCGCAGCACCTCGGCCGTCCTCGCGTCGTGCTTGACGACGGCGGCGCGCTCGTCGTCGGTGCCGGTGACCGGGTGCCGGGCGATCTCCTCGGCGAGGGTCGACTGCCGCACGCCGGTCTCGCCGAGGGCGGGCAGGACCTCGGAGATGTAGGAGAGGAAGGCCCGGTTGGGCCCGAGGACGAGCAGTCCGCCGCGCCGGACGCGCTGCGGGTGGGTGTAGAGCAGGTACGCCGCCCGGTGCAGGCCGACGGCGGTCTTGCCGGTGCCGGGGGCGCCCTGCACGCACACCGAGACGCCCAGGTCCCCGCGGACGAGGTCGTCCTGCTCGGGCTGGATGGTGGCCGCGATGTCCCGCATGGGCCCGACGCGGGGCCGCTCGATCTCCCGGACGAGGAGAGCGCTGACCCCCGTCTCCCCCCGCCCCTGCTCCTGTTCCCGTGCCTGCTCCCGCCCCTGCTCCAGGTGCTCGTCCTCCAGTCCGGTCAGGTCGGTGGACTTGCCCCGGCTGCCGGGGGCCCAGCCGAACCGCCGGCGCACGGCGACGCCCTGCGGGTCACGGGCGGAGGCCTGGTAGAAGGCGCGGGAGACGGGGGCCCGCCAGTCCACCACGAGGGGCGGGGCGGCGGGGTGCTCGGTGATCCGGAGCCGTCCGATGTGGTAGCGCTGCCCGGCGTGGCCGGTGTCCGTCCGGGCGAAGTCCAGCCGGCCGAAGAACAGCGGCCCCTCGGGCAGCTCCCGCAGTTCCCGGGCCCGGCTGCGCAGGCGGTACCCGAGGACCTCGGCGTCGGCACCGGAGGCGGAGACGTCCTCGCCGGTGAGGACCTGTTCACCGGCGCCGTCGGCCATGGCGGCGAGGGCGGAGCGGCAGCGGTCGTGGTGGGCGCGTTCCCGGGCGAGGGCGTGCCGGAGCGCGGGGTCGGGTGGTGTCATTCCACCGAGCGTACCGAATGACTTGACCGAGTTACATTTTTTACTCGGTATCACCGATGTCGAGGCGGGGCAGCGTCGCCGCCAGCACGCCGAACGCCCGTTCGGCCGCAGCCACCGCGTCGGCCCGCACGTCCGCGACCGGCTCCCCCCGCGCGATCCGCCGCCAGTTCTCCTGCGCGAGGATCCGCCGCACGGCGATGACCTGCCCGGCGGCGAGCCGCGCCCCGAGCCCTCCGCCGAGCGCCTCCGCCAGTGCCTCCTCGGACCGCTCCAGGTACCCGTACAGCCTCGCGACCAGCGCCGGCGTCCCGTACAGCAGTGTGTGGAAGGCGAGCACCTCGGGGTCGTCGTTGAGTCCGGTGACCGGGTCGCACCGCCGGAGCCCGTCCAGGAAGTGCCGCCGCAGCGCCTCGACGGGCGTGGGCCCCCGGCCGGCCACCCGCGCGGCCTCGTCCTCGTGGTCGGCGATCCGGTGCAGGACGAGGTCCTCCTTGGCCGGGAAGTACCGGAAGAGCGTCGGCTTGGAGATCCCGGCCGCGGCGGCCACCTCGGCGACGGACACCGCGTCGAAGCCCCGCTCCAGGAAGAGCCGGATGGCGGTGTCCGACACGGTCCGGTACATCTGCCGCTTCTTGCGCTCGCGCAGGCCGATCTCGCTCATGCGGCGAGCCTACGCACACCCGCTCACACCGGGGCGCGGGCGGGGAAGGGGGCGGCGGCGGAGCGGAGCGGCAGGCCGAGCGCCCCCGCGGCGACGGCGAGCGTCACCGCGTAGGAGTCCACCGCCCGCCGGACGTTCGGGGCGTCCAGGCCCGCGCCGGTCACGATGCGGTCCAGGTCGACGTACGCGGAGCGGACGATCTCCAGCCGGCGGTACACCTGCCAGTCCCGGCGCCAGTCGCGGGTGTGCTCGTCGGGCAGCCGGCGCTCCCAGCGGCGGAACATCCGGTCGCGGATCTCCGGGCGGGTGGGCGTCAGGTGCATGTGCCTGACGAGGTCGTACAGCGGGTCCCCCACCAGGGCCATCTCCCAGTCGATGACGGTGAGGGCGAGGGCGTCGTCCCGGCGCACGAGGTTCCACGGGTTCAGGTCGCCGTGCAGCAGGGAGGGTTCGCGGTGGCTCACCCGGTGACGGGAGAGGATCTCCCGGAGGCGTTCGGCGTCCGGCAGCCCCAGGTGCCGCGCCAGCCGCTGCGACGCCGCGGGCAGCCCCGCCACGAGGGAGACGAGCCGGTCCCTCAGCCGGTCGTGGAAGCCCTCCGTCCCGGCGAGCGGATCGAGCTGCTCGCAGTCCACCCGCGTCAGGGCGCAGAGCTGGTCCACCAGGCCGTCCGCCTCGTGCGGCAGCAGGCCGTGCACGGGATGGCTCGGAGGGCGGCCGATGTCGCGCGGTCCCACGTAGGTGTGGATGGCGAAGGGGTCGTCCGGGTGGCTCTCGCCCAGCGCCAGGACCCTCGGCGCCGCGACGGCGACCGGCGCCCGCTCGACGGCGCGCAGCACGGCGTGCTCGCTCAGGAAGCTGCGCTCCCGCCGACAGGCCCCGGGCAGTTTCCGCCGCACGACCACGGGACGGTCCACGCCCGGCACCCGGACCACGGTGTTGAGGTGCCCGGTCCCCTTGAACACCCGGTCCGCCGGAGCGGCGCCCTCCACCGCCAGGGCCTGACGCACCGCGGACTCGGGGAAGTCGTCGGGCAGGGACAGCCGCCGGTCCGGCCGCCAGCCGAAGACCCGGGCGACCGTGCCCCGGCCGCCCCGGCCGTGGTCGCGGCGGGACACCAGCCAGCGGAACAGCGCGCGCTCGATCTCCCGCGCGCCGGGCACGTTCACGAGCCGCAGCGGTTCGGCCGCCGCTTCCAGCGCCCTGCCCACCTCCGCCGTCGCCCCGTCCAGGTTCTCCTGGGTGAACGCGTCCTCCAGGGACCGCGCGGCCCGCATCACGTCCGGGTAGAGGGACTGCGCCCGCTCGAGGGCCAGGTAGTGGCGCAGGTCCCTCGCCAGCCCGTTGACGGCGGCGGGGCGGACCTCCCGCACGGCCCCGGCCCACGCGTCGATCACCCCGGACCACTGGTGGGCCGGGTACCGCATCCGCACCAGGTGGGTGGCGAGGTCGTGCAGCGGGTCGCCGTAGGTCGCCAGCTCCCAGTCGACGCAGACGAGCGGGGGAGCACCGCCGCACGGGACGATCAGGTTGTCCCGGTGCAGGTCCGCGTGCAGCAGGCCGTACGGCCGCCGCGCCATGACGGGCACCCGCTCGGCCAGCCGGACCAGGGCGTCCTCCGGAACGCCCAGGGCCGCGAACAGGCCGCCGAAGGCAGCCCGGTTGGGCCGGCGGATCTGCCGGTCCGCCAGGTGCGCCAGCGTGCGCAGGAAGCCCCGGCTGTCCGTGTCGTCGCGGGGCCAGCCCGGCGGCAGGGGAGGCAGGGCGCCGCGCCGCACCCGGGCCGTCCGGGCCAGCAGCCCGGCCAGCTCCTCGACGAGCGGGGTGTCCACGGGCTTGCCGTCGCCGCAGACGCCGGAGAGCGGCACGCCCTCCACACGGTCGTGGATCGCGAAGCCGTCGCCCTTGGCGAGACACCGCGGCACGTGCGGCAGGACCCCCCTGACCGCACCGAGGATCCCGTCCTCGTCCTGCCAGGTCCTGATCACGGCCGGCAGCACACCGGTGCGGCGGATCCGCACCGTCACGGGCGTCCCCGCCTCGCGTCCCAGCAGCCGTGCCTCCGGCCCGGTCAGCGGCAGCACGTAGGTCCGGTGGTGGTGGCCGCCGCCGGCCGTCCCGAACCGTGCGGCCCGTTCCACGAGGTCCCGGAGGCGGGGATCAGCCGCGGCGCGTTCCCCGGAGGGCGGACGGGGAAGAGGTGGTGCGCCCACTGGCCGCTCCGGGAGGTACGAGGGGAGTCACGACCGACGGTAGGCACACGGCCGCCCGTCCCGCACGCGCAGGACCGCGCGGGGAGTACCGCAGCCGGTCGCGTCGGGCGCCGTGTCACCCGTCCGCCCGGGGACCGCGGGAGCCCGTCCGGGCCGGCCGCCGTGTCCCCCGGTACGGACCGGGGCGAGCGCTTGCCCGGTCGGTGCGCGCATGCTACAGCACACCGGTCGTCCGGAGAGCGGGTCCCGGACCGGGTCGGACCACTGCCGGGCTTCAGGCCCGGGCCGCGGCGCGGACCGCCGCGAGGACCGGTTCCAGCGAGTCCACGACCGTGGTGGCGCCCGCCTCCCGCAGCAGCCCGGCCTTGCGTTCGGTGCGCGCGTAACCGAGGAACGGCACGCCGGCGGTCCGGGCGGCGGCCAGGTCCGACGGGGTGTCGCCGATCATCAGGGCGGACCGGGGGGCGGCGCCCATGGCGTTCAGGGCGCGGACGACGCAGTGGGGGTCGGGCTTGAGGTGGCGGAGCTCCCGGGTGCGTCCGTAGACGTGCGGGGCGAAGCAGGCGACGAGGCCGCGGCCGGTCAGGTACCTGCGCACGACGCGCGGGGAGTTGTTGGTGGCGACGGCCAGCCGGGAGCCCACCGCGCTCCAGGTGCGGATCAGCGGGTCCGCGTACGGGGTGGGCATCGCCGAGGCGGCGGCCCGCAGCTCCTCCTGGGTGAGACGTTCCTCCAGCTCCGTGACCAGGTCGCTGTTCGGGTGCCCGCGGTCGACGGCGCGCAGGACGACGTGCGGGTCCAGGGAGCCGCGCTCGGTCTCGGTCAGCAGTCCGTGCAGGCCGCGCCCCTCGAGCCAGGACACCAGGTCGCCCGCCACCCGCTCCGCCGAGTGGCCCGCGAACAGGCGGCAGACGGGGCCGTCGAAGTCCCACAGCACGACACGGGCGCGCGTGATCAGACTCCGCAGGTCGGCCGGTTCGCTCTCGGTCCCGGCCGGCGCCGGGTCGGTCCGTGTCGTCTCAGAGGTCACTAGGAGAGTGTCAGGTCCGTCGTGATGGTTTCCCAGAGGGCGTCGAACCACTTGCGGGATTCCTCCACGAACGCCCGGTCCCGCTGCTCCGCCCGCTCGGCGAAGGAGAAGAGCAGGGACTGGGAGCCGAGGGCGTCGTACATCTCCAGGGTCCGGCTCTCCCACTCCTCCTCGCGCCGGGTGAGCATGTAGTAGCCGATCAGCGCCTCCTCCCCGTTGAGCAGGTACAGCTTCACCGGCGGGGTGAAGGGCAGGGCGCGGAACGAGACGTGCACGTCGATGCCGTGCGTGGCGCGCAGGGCGAGCAGGTTGTGCCGGAGCACGCGGGCCTGGGCGTTGCGCTGGGTCAGCCAGCGCTCGTGGACCGGGTCGCCGTCGCCGTCGCGGCCCTCGACCGGGACCGGGAAGGCGAGGTTGATCTCCCGGGAGGGCAGCAGGAGGCGCACCCGCACCGACTCGGGGCGCAGGCGGCCCTCGTGGATGTGCCGGACCGGTTCGCTCAGCGCCAGCATGAGGCTCTCGGCGGTCAGGCAGACGGCGTCGATCCGCACGTGGGCCGACGAGAAGGCCTCCGTCAGGCGGGGCGCCAGCCCCACCATCGTCGGCTGGGGCTCCTCCCGGGCGGGGGACGGCTCGGCGATCCGCGGCGGGCTGCCCTTGCTGACGTTGCTGAGGAGGCCGTCCTCCTGGAGCGCGCGCAGGGCCTGGCGGACGGTGCCGCGCTCCACGCCGAACTCCTCGGCGAGTTCGGCCTGGGTGGGCAGGCGGTCACCGGCCCTGAGCTCACCGGTGCGGATGCGTTCCCGCAGGATGTCGGCGATCTCCTGGGGCGAGAGCTTTCTGCTGCCGTTCACTGCCACGTTCTCCTGGGCCACGACCAGACGCTACAACTCTGATCCATCTGAGGGGCGTTGTTTGAAAGTTGTTTACAGAGAGGAGCCAAGTGGGGACAACCTACTAAAAGTTGGTTGCCAACTTTGCCAAGTTGGCGGAAGTTCCGCTTCCGAAGGGGGAACCCCGTGCCCGTCCTCGCCCTGTTCTCCGCGGTCCTCGTCGTCACCTTCGAACAGCTCGTCCAGTGGAGGTACGGCGCCGCCGGCCTCCTCGGTCTGCTGCTGCTCACCGTGGGCATCAAGGCCAAGAGCCCCGGCGTGAGCTCCGCCGGCGCGGTCCTGCTCGCCCTGCTGGTGACGAGGCCCGCCCTGTGAGTCACCGCCCCGCCCGTGTCCCGGTCCCCGTGGGAGACGTCAGCCCGTGAGCACCAGCTCGGAGCTGATCGTCTCCCACAGTGCGTCGAACCACCGGCGGGACTGCTCCACGAAGGCGGTGTCCCGCGGACCGGCGTCCCGCCCGAAGGCGAACAGCAGGGACCGGACGCCCTGCGCGTCGTACATCTCCAGGCTCTCGTGGTCGATCAGCGCCTCGCGCCGCGCCAGCGTGTAGTAGGCGAACAGCGCCTCCTCCCCGTTGAGCAGGTACAGCTTCACCGGCGGGGTGAAGGGCAGCGCCCGGAACGAGACCCGCACGTCGATGCCGTGCGTGGCGCGCAGGGCGAGCAGGTTGTGCCGGAGCACCTGACCCTGGGCGTTGCGCTGGGCCAGCCAGCGCTCGCGGACCGGGTCGCCGCCGTCGTCGCGGCCCTCGACCGGGACCGGGAAGGCCAGGTTGATCTCCCGGCTGGGCAGCAGGACGCGGACGTCGACCTTGGCCGGTTTCAGTCGCCCCGCGTGGATCTGGCGCAGCGGCTCACCGATGGCGAGGGTGAGGGAGACCGCGGTCAGGCAGACGGCGTCGATCTCGACGTGCTCGGCCGCGAAGGCGGTGGCGATGCGGTGCGCGAGGACCGCCGTGGTGGGCATCGGGGGTGCCGCGGGGCCGGTCAGCGCCCTTTCGGCGTCGGAGGCGACGGTCGCCGGGGCCCCCTTGGAGACGTTGGTGAGCAACCGCTCCGACTGCAGGACGCGCAGCGCCTGGCGGACGGTGCCGCGCTCGACGCCGAACTCCTCGGCGAGCCGGGCCTGGGTGGGCATGCGCTGGCCCGGCTGCAGCGTTCCGGACCTGATCCGGGCGCGCAGCTCGTCGGCCACCTCCCGATGGGTCCTCTGTGGCCGCTGCGACCTCTTCCGTCCGTGGACGGAGGCGTGTTCCGGGTCCACGGCGGAACCCTACAACTTCCCGCCATCTTTGGGCAGTTCACGGAGAGGTGGTTATGAGCCGCTTCCAAGTGGAGATAACTGAAGACAAGTTGGTAACCAACTTGAGCAACATGGTCGGCCCCCGAAGAGGTTGGCCACCAGGGTGACGGTTGGTGACCACTGACGACAAGGGGGACCGCCATGCCGCTCATCGCCATCGTCCTCGCCGCCCTCGCCATTGGGTTCGAGCAGCTCGTCCAGTGGAAGTACGGGCCGATGGGGATCATCGCCTTCGTCGCCCTCACCGTGGGCATCAAGGCGCGGAACACCGTGATCAGCGGCATCGGCGCGGTCATCCTCGTGATGCTGCTCGCCCAGTCCGGCTGACAGCACGCCCACGGACCGCCGGCCGGGCTCCCCTCCGGAGGGGAGCCGGGAGCCCGTCGGCAGGCACCACCCGCACCACCACAACCGAACAGCTCGCTACGGATGAGCGCCCACCCGTCGTCGGCGGAGGGAGGCAGGCAGCAGGAGCGCGCGAGCGACAGCGCTCAGAACATGTCCGGGCACCACGGTCGCCTGGACGTACGCAGCAGGGCGTCGGCCTGACGGGCGGCGCCCGCTCGTTCTTCCCGCACCCGGCCGAGGGCCGCCAGCCGCACCGCCGACTCGTCACCCAGCCAGAGCGTCGCCAGCTCCGCGACGTCCAGCGTCAGATCGGCGCTCCCGGTGGTCGGCGTGCAGGACCCGGTCCCGTCCTCCGACGCCTGGAGCCGGTACCGCCCGCCGGCCAGCCCGCCGCCGTCGGACACCTCCAGCACCAGCGCACCCGGCGCCTCGTACGTCCGCGCCTCCAGCGCCTTCACGACGTCCAGGATCCGCACCCACAGCCAGTCCGCCTGGGTGGTGACGGCGGCGGCGCGCGGGTCCGGGAGGAAGTGCGGGAGCAGGTCGTCGGGGGCCCGCCAGCCGCTCTTCACCTTCACCACCCAGTCGATCGAGCACAGGTAGTGCCACAGCGCCCGCTCGGCGGCCGGGGTCACCCCGATCAGCCATTTCACGCTGACCGTGTTCAGCGGCTGCTTGGCGTCGCCCCACGTGTCGTCCGCCGTGTAGGCGACCATGCCCTCGACCTCGCCGGCCGCCGACCGGTACACGGCGAAGCAGGGCTCGCTCCAGGTCGGGTGGAAGCGCAGGGCTCCGGTGGCCAGCCTCCACCACACGTCGGTGCGGCTGACGGCGCCCGGCCGGGCCCGGCGCAGCCGCTCGTGCAGGTCGGGGCCGAGCTTGTGCACGTCCTCCCCGTCCACGAGGTCGATCCGGCCGCCGTCGTCCGGGACCGACCGGCGCGGGTCGAGGCCGGTGCGCGGCACGTCGACCGTCCACTCGGTCGCCGAGGTGGCGGGGCCGAAGCCGTAGCGGCCGTAGATCGGGTACTCGGCGGCGATCAGGGTCGCCACGACGTCCCCGTTGTCCTTCGCGGCGGCGAGTTCCCCGGTCATCATGCGGGTGAGCAGACCGCGGCGGCGGTGGGTGGCGGTGACGGTGACGTTGGTGACGGCGGCGGCGGACACGGTCGCGCCGCCGACGGCGGTGAGCTCCTGCGCGAAGGAACGGAACGTCGCGACGCAGCGCCCGTCGTCGAAGGCGCCGAGCAGCCGGCCGGGCAGGAAGTGCCGCCGGCGCGCGTCGACGACCTCCTGCGGGGAGGTGGGTGCGTTCAGGAACCCGGTGTTGAGGGCCCTGTTCCAGTCGGCGAACTCGGACTCGGTGATCAGGCGTACGTCGATGTCGGCGCGGGAGGTCATGGGCACACGGTAGGTCGCGGGGCGGGGGGTGTCGCATGGTTTTCCCCGGCCGCCTCCCCGACGCCCCTCCGCAGGCTCCTGCGGAGGCGCGCGGCCCCGGGAGGGGTCCCGCACGCCCGGGAAACGGGTCCGGCACGCCCCTGCGGGGAGCCGGACCTCACGCCCTCGCGGGGCCCCGGGTCCGCACCCCCTCGCGGGGCCCCGGGTCCGCACCCCCTCGCGGGGCCGGGTCCGCACACCCCGGGAGGCCGGTCCGCGTGTCCCCGCCGAGGCCGGCGCCTAGAACACGGCCCGGATCTCCCCCACGACCGCCCCGCCGCCCGTCAGCGGTGCCCGGCCGATCCGCTCGACCACCGGCGCGTCCACCCCCATGAGTCCCAGCGCCCGTGCGAGCACCGGCCCCAGGGCCCGCACCGCACCGTCGTCCACCTTGAAGGCGAGGGCGCGGCCGTCCGGCAGGGCGACGGCCTGGACGGCCTCCGCGCCCATCTTGGACAGGACGCCCGGGATCTCCCGCATCAGCCAGGTGTCGGCACGGCGGGTGCCGGCGACGTACTCGGGGTGGGCGCGCATGGCGTCCGCGACGCGGCGCTCGGGCGTGCCGGGCTCGGCGAGGACGAAGGAGCGGTAGGCGCGGGCCAGGCCGACGAGGCTGACCGCCATCAGCGGGGCGCCGCAGCCGTCCGTGCCGACGGCGGCCACCCGCTCGCCCGCCGCCGCCTCCACGCCCTCGTGGATGATCCGCTGGAGCGGGTGGTCCGGGTCGAGGTAGGTCTCCAGCGGCCAGTCCCGCAGCGCGCACGCCGCCAGCATCGCGGTGTGCTTGCCGGAGCAGTTCATGGTCACCCGGTCCCGCACCCCGCCGGCCGCGAGGTAGGTGTCCCGCTCCTCCGCGTCCAGCGGCAGGTCCGGCGGGCAGCCCAGCTGCCGCTCCCCCAGCCCGTACTCGGCCAGCATCTTCTGCACCAGGTCGCGGTGGAAGCCCTCCCCCGAGTGGCTCGCGGCGGCCAGCGCCAGCCGCTCCCCCGCCAGGTCCAGGCCCGCCCGCAGCACGCCCGCCGCCTGCATCGGCTTGTTGCTGGACCGGGGGAAGACGGGCGCCGCCACGTCACCCAGCGCCAGCTCCACGTCCCCGTCCGCGTCCAGCAGGACCAGGCTCCCCCGGTGCCGCCCCTCGACGAAACCGGAACGGACGACCTCCGCGAGGACGGGCGGCACGGCGGGGGGTGCGACGGGCAGGGACGGTGCGGACATCGGCGGTGACCTTCCGGACGGGATACACGCCCCGCCCGGCACGGGGGCGGCCCCGGGATCACCGGGCCGGCCCCCGCCTCACACGAGCAGGTCGTCGACTTGAGCTTCCCCTTCACGGTACCTGCGTGCGATTTCGGCGCTGCAGTCGTCGGCCGTGCGCTGCAGCCGCTGCCGCCGCCAGGACACCTGCTGCTCGTACCGCACGAGCCGCCCCATCGCGGCGTTCAGCTCCCCGTCCGTGCGGGCGCCCAGGTCGGACAGCTCCACCTCGGCGAGCATCTCGGCCGCCAGCCGCCGGTACTCCTCGCTCCGCGGCGTGCCCAGCGTCACGTGGCGGGCCGAGGACCGGTGCCGGGCCGGGGCGTCCCGCAGGATCTCCGGCAGCCGCTCCACCACGGACGCCTCCGCCGGCGCGGCGGCGACCGAGGCGGCGCCCACCGGGACGCGCCTGGCCAGCTCCGCCCCCAGGATGTCGATCCGCCCCTGCAGCAGCCGCCGCACGTAGCTGAGGTCGGCCTCGTCGCGCTGGGCGTCGCGGCGCAGGGTGCGCAGCTCGGGCAGGCTGAGTGCGGTCAGATCGTGCTCGGACTGCTCCCCGGGCAGCACGGGGCTGTCCGTGCGCTGCGTGGGGGGACGGTGGAACTCCCGCTCCCCGGCCCCCGGGTGGGTCAACGAGACAGCCCCGGGCGGCTGCCCAATCCCCGATGTGCTCATGTGCCTCAACCGTCCCCTCGACCGGCATGTGCCAGCATCGTGCCACCCCAAGCGGCCGCTATGTGACCTAGTGCGCCCGATCCACCCCAGATGGCGGTTAAGGAGTAAAAATAGTCCGGCCGGGGCCCCGCGCGGACCGCCGTCGGCCGGGTGTTCGCCGACCGGCATGATGGTCGTATGCGAGCAGTGGTGCAGCGGGTGGACGGCGCGAGCGTCGTCGTGGACGGCGAGACGGTGGGGGCGATCGAGGGCGAGGGGCTGTGCGTCCTCGTCGGCGTGACCCACGAGGACACCAAGGAGAAGGCGGCCCAGCTCGCCCGCAAGCTCTGGTCGATCCGGATGCTCCAGGACGAGAGGTCGTGCAGCGACGTCGACGCCCCCCTGCTGGTGATCAGCCAGTTCACCCTGTACGGCGACGCCCGCAAGGGCCGCCGCCCCACCTGGAACGCCGCCGCCCCCGGTGACGTCGCCGAACCGCTGGTCGACGAGGTGGTCGCCCAGCTGCGGGCGCTGGGCGCGACGGTGGCGACGGGCCGCTTCGGCGCGCGGATGCGGGTGTCGCTGACCAACGACGGCCCGTTCACCGTCCTGCTGGAGATCTGAGCCCGGCCCCCTCGGCGCGGGTCAGGGCTCGACCACGGTCTCCTGGGCCGCCGCCGTCTCCCCGGCGAGCAGCCGCGCGTCCACCGGCACGTTCCGCTTGACCAGCGCGAGCGCGACCGGCCCCAGCTCGTGGTGGCGCGCGGACGTCGTGACGAACCCGACCTTGCGCCCGTCCGGCTCGTCGTCGGCGAGCCGGATCTCCGTGCCCGGCGTCGGCAGGTGGACCTCGCTGCCGTCCAGGTGCAGGAAGACCAGCCGGCGCGGCGGCTTGCCCAGGTTCTGCACCCGGGCGACGGTCTCCTGGCCCCGGTAGCAGCCCTTCTGCAGGTGCACCGCGCTCCCGATCCAGCCCAGCTCGTGCGGGATGGTGCGGTGGTCGGTCTCGAAGCCGAGCCGGGGGCGGTGCTGCTCGACGCGCAGCGCCTCGTGGGCGAGGATCCCGGCGGGCGGCCCGGCCTTCCCGGCGTACGACTCGAGATCGGCGCGGGGCAGGAACAGATCACGTCCGTACGGGGTCTCGCGGACGACGACGCCCTCGGGCGCCTCCGCGATGGACCCGGCGGGCAGGTGCACCACCGCGGTGTCGGCGGTGCGGTCGGCGACCTCGACCCGGTAGAAGAACTTCATCGACTCCAGGTACGCGATCAGCGCCTCCTGAGTGCCCGGCTCGACGTGGGCCCAGACCGTCTCGCCGTCGTCGACCAGGTAGAGCGCGTGCTCGATGTGGCCGTTCGCGGAGAGGATCAGCGCCTCGGTGGCCTGGTGCGGCGGGAGCTCGCTGACGTGCTGGGTGAGCAGCAGGTGCAGCCAGCCGAGCCGGTCCGCTCCGGAGACGGTCACGACCCCGCGGTGGGACAGGTCGACGAAACCGGTGCCGTCGGCGAGGGCGCGCTGCTCGCGGAACAGGTCGCCGTAGTGGGCGGCCACGCCCTCGTCCACGCCCTCGGCGGGGACGGCGCCGGGCAGGGTCAGCAGGGGGCTCTTCATACGCCTAGCCTACGACTCGGTAGTTGAAGCCTTCAGGGAGCAGTCGCCGCACCGGCCGAAGATCGCGAAGTGCCTCATGTCGGTGTCGAAGCCGAAGGAGTCCCGCAGCTTGGCCGTGAAGTCGGCCGCCACCTCCATGTCCGCCTCGATGACGTTGTCGCAGTCGCGGCAGACCAGGTGCAGGTGGTGGTGCCGGTCGGCGAGGTGGTACGTCGGGGCGCCGTGCCCGAGGTGGGCGTGGCTGACCAGGCCCAGCTCCTCCAGGAGCTCCAGCGTGCGGTAGACGGTGGAAATGTTGACCCCCGACGCCGTCTTCCTCACTTCCACGAGGATGTCGTCGGGGGTCGCGTGCTCCAGGGTGTCCACGGCTTCGAGCACGAGTTGGCGCTGCGGCGTCAGCCGGTAGCCGCGCTGCCTGAGGTCGCTCTTCCAGTCGGTGCTCACCACACCACGAGTCTAGAGCGGCCGGCGCCCGCGCGAGGAAGGCCTACTTGAAGAAGGCGATCCCGTCGTCCGGCAGGTCGTCGGGCAGGGCCTTGGCCCAGCGCTCGACCTCCTCCGGGGTGACGACCTTCTTCAGGTGCGCCGACATGTAGGGACGCAGCTCGACCTCGGGGGTCTGCTTCTCGCCGACCCACATCAGGTCGCTCTTGACGTAGCCGTACAGCCGCTTGCCGCCGCTGTAGGGCCGCGAGGCGGCGGTGCGCGCGACCGCGTCCGTGACCAGGTCGATCTGCGGCTTGCCCTCGGCCAGCTCGCCGTACCAGATCTCGATGACGCCGTCGTCGCGGGTCATCGTCACCTCGACCTTGCGCTGGGCGTCGATCCGCCAGAAGCCGTGCTCGGACTCCAGCGGCCGGACCTTGTTGCCGTCGCCGTCCAGCACCCAGGTGTGGGAGCGGTACTCCAGGAAGTCCCGGCCGTCGTGGGTGAAGGCGACCTCCTGCCCGAAGTTGCACTTCTCGGCGCCGGGGAAGTCGTGCACGCCGGCGCCCGCCCAGTCGCCGAGCAGGAAGGCGAGCGGGACGAGGTCCTTGTGGAGGTCGGACGGAATCTCGATCATGAGTGGAAGTTCCTGGTGTCGGGTCAGCGCTGGCCCTGGAACAGCTTCTTCACGGTCAGCCCGGCGAAGGCGAGGACGCCGACGGCAACCAGGACCAACAGGACTTCGAAGAAGAGTTCCACGGGGTGCTCCTTGAGCGGGGAGTGTGGTGTGCGTGCACAGGGCCGGACCCCAGCTTACGCGGCCGGGGCCCGGCCCCGTCGGGTGAGGTGCGTCCCCACCGCCGGGGTCAGCCGAGCAGCTGGCCCTGCAGGACGACCGTCTGCCGGAAGGGCACGGCCCCCACGCCGCCCTTCCGGGACTGCAGGATCACGGCGTAGACGTCCCCCGCGGAGAGGTGGGCCTGGCGGACCTGCTCGGCGCCGTACGGCTTCGGCTCGGCGTAGGCGGTGCGGACGACGCCGGAGACCGCGGCCTGCTCCGGGAACTCCTCGTCGTAGACCTCGTCGTGGGAGCCGCGCAGTGAGTACACCGGGGTGGTGAACGCGACGGCCTGGCTCGCGATCTCCGCCTCCACGACCTGCGCGGTGTCGAACTGGAGCAGGTAGATCCGGGTCCGGGTGCCGTCCGGCGTGGTCCAGCCGCGGGCGGCGATGTGCCGCAGGCCGGTGTCGACCAGCTGCTGCCGCAGCGCCTCCCGGTCCTCCTCGTGCGCGTACTCCGCCAGGTACTCCTTGGTCGCCAGCCAGCCGTCCGGGCCGCGCAGCGCCTTGTCCTCCCTCGCCCCGGCGGGGGCGGGCAGCACGAGGGCGCGCAGGTCGGCGTGGTGGGTGCCGGCCGCGTTGCCCGCGGCGAAGGGCCCGGGGCTGCCGGAGGGCAGCGGCGGGCTGGTCAGCTCGGGGTAGTCCCAGCGCCCGTCCGACTCCGTGGCCAGGCCCGGGACGTCCGTGCGCTCCAGGCCCGCGATCCCGTACGCCGTGGCCGTGCCGACGGCCGCGAACACGGCCGCGGCGGCGGCCCAGCGCGCCACGGCCCGCAGGACGCGGCGGTCCCGGGGCGCCGGGGCCGCAACCCCGGAGGGCTGCGCGGACTGCGCGGACTGCGTCGGCTCGGTGGACGGCTCGGGACCGGTGGGCGGCTCGAGCTCGGTGAGCGGTTCGGTGGTGCGGTCGTTCATATCGCCTTCCCCGGCTCGGCGATCCGGTCGAGCTGGGTGCGCAGGAGCGTGGCGACTCCGTCGCTGTCGAGCGTCGCGGTGCCGTACGCGACGGCCGTGACCAGGACGTCGCCGACGTGGGCGGAGCAGAACATCCCGGTGAGCTCCTCCTGGTCGCCCTCGGGCGCCCGGAAGCACTCGGCGTCCTCGTAACCCTCGATCCCGGGTCCCTTGCGGCCGCCGAACACCCCGAAGAGCCGCTTCTGGGACTCCGAGAGGGCACGGACCGCGGCCCTGTCCTCCATCTGCGCCAGCACGATGCTCACCGAGTAGATCTCCTCGTCGTACAGGTACGGCTTCGCGTCCGCGCTGAAGTAGCTGCGCATCACCATGCCCTTGGTGCGCTGCCGGTCGATCTCCTTCTCCAGCGGCTTGCGCAGGGAGCGGGGCAGACCGCGCAGGGACTCCTTCCGCAGCGCCGCGGCCTGGGCGCCGCTGAGCCGCGCGTCGGAGCCGAACCGCCCGAGGTCGGGTCCGCGGACCCAGCCGTCGGGCTCGTACGGCACGAGCATCCCGGCGAGCCCGGTGGGGGCCGGCGCCTTCCTGTCCCCGGCGGTGGCCTTCGGGAACTGCCAGCGCGGGGCGCCCGCGTCCCGGTCGGCGTCCCGCACGGTCACGACGGTCGCGCCCACGCCGGCGAGCAGCGCTCCGGCGAGCAGCAGGCAACCGGCGACGGCCGCGACGCGCCCGCGCCGTACGGGCCTGCGGACCGGTGGGCCCGCCTCCGCCTCCGGCCGCGTCCCGGGCGCGCCGGTCTCCGGCCGCTCCTCCGGTGAATCGGTTCCGCTCACAGCCGCTCCATCTGCCGCTCGGCCAGGTCCATGATCGTCTTCTTGGGGATCGGCCGGTCGCCGTAGACCCAGATCTCCATCGCGACGTCCCCGCGCCAGGCGTGCGCCTCGGCCCTGTACTGCGGCTCGTACCCGGGCTCGGTGTACGGCCTGGGGTGGACGTAGGCCGTGCCGTCGCCGGTGCCGGGGATGCCCCAGCTCTCGGCGTCGGGGTCGCGCTCCGCCCATCCCTGGTGGTTGCCGACGGTGTCGACCGCCGCCAGGGAGTCCTCCTGGCGGAACTGCACCAGCCGGATCTCCACCTGGTGCGGGCCGTCCTCCCAGCCGACGGCGGCGGCCCGGCGGAACTCGTCCGAGACGAGGGAGCTGAACTTCTCACCCGGCTCGGTGAAGCTGTCGGCGTAGGCCGACATGTCCAGCCAGCCGTCGGACGTGGACAGCCAGTCGGCCTCCCTCGCCCCGGCCGGCTTCTTCAGCAGCAGCTCGCGCAGGTCGCCGTCGGTCCGCACCCGCCGGTCCCGGGCGGCCGACAGCGGCTCGGGGGCGGGGCCCGTCGCCCGCGGCAGCACCGGCTGGGACAGCGGCGGCAGCTTCGTCGGCGCGCGGTCGGCCTGGACGAGGTAGCCCGCGCAGGCGCCGGCCACCAGGCCGCACAGGGCCGCGGTGCCGATCAGCAGCGCGGTGGCGCCGCGGCGGCGCGGCGGTGTCTCCGGCACCCCAGGCGTTCCCGGTGCCTCCGGTGTCTCCGGTGCAGCCGGTGCTTCTCGTACTTCCAAGGCGTCCCCCACAGACGTGAAGCGCGTTCCGTCGCGCGCTTCACAGGAGACTCACGGCCGACGTCCGGGGATGTACGCGGTCTGGTTACGATTCGGCCATGGCGAAGAAGCTCGTGATCAAGGTGACGGCGGGGGCGGACGCCCCCGAGCGCTGCTCGCAGGCGTTCACGGTGGCGGCGGTGGCCGTGGCGAGCGGGGTGGACGTCTCCGTGTGGCTGACCGGGGAGTCGGCGTGGTTCGCGCTGCCGGGGCGGGCCGCCGAGTTCGAACTGCCGCACGCCGCGCCGCTGCCCGACCTGATCGAGTCGGTCCTGGCCGCCGGCCGTCTCACCCTGTGCACGCAGTGCGCGGCCCGCCGCGACATCACGGAGGAGGACGTCATCGAGGGGGTCCGGATCGCCGGCGCGCAGGTGTTCGTGCAGGAGGCGCTGGCGGAGGACACCCAGGCGCTCGTCTACTGAGACGACGGACGGGAGGCGGCCCGCCGGGCCTCACCGCGGCCGTTTCCTGCCGTCCAGCTCGTCCCACCACTCGTCGGACTGGGGGTCGCCGGAGGGGTCGTCCCACCAGCGGTCGTCGGGGCCGCGCCGGTTGGCGACCACCGCGGCGAACGGCGGGATGACCATGGCCACCACGCACATGCCCACGGCCACCGGCACCGACCACAGCCGCACGACGCCCCAGGCCAGGACGAACAGCCCGATGCACGTGCCCATCATGACGAAGTAGGTGCGGCGCCTGCGCGCGTACATACGTCCAGCGTAGGTCCGGGCACGCCGGAGGGCCGCACCCCGGGCGTCCAACCCGTGGGGTGCGGCCCTCCGGTGAGGGGCTCAGACCGCGATCGCGACCTCGGCCAGACCGCCCTGCTGGGCGACGACCGTGCGGTCGGCGGTGCCGCCGGGCACCAGGGCGCGGACGGTCCAGGTGCCCTCCGCCGCGTAGAAGCGGAACTGTCCGGTGGCGGAGGTGGGGACCTCCGCGGTGAACTCGCCGGTCGAGTCCAGCAGACGGACGTAACCCGTCACCGGCTCGCCGTCGCGGGTCACCTGACCCTGGATGGTGGTCTCACCGGGCTTGATCGTCGAGGCGTCCGGGCCGCCGGCCTTCGCACCGCACATGTCTTGCTCCTGAAGGGGTAGGGAGAGGTCGGTCGGGAGGGGTCACTTGCCGGGGCCGAGCTCGATCGGCACGCCGACGAGGGAGCCGTACTCGGTCCAGGAACCGTCGTAGTTCTTGACGTTCTCCACGCCGAGCAGCTCGTGCAGCACGAACCAGGTCAGCGCGGAGCGCTCACCGATGCGGCAGTAGGCGATGGTGTCCTTGGCCAGGTCGACGTTCTCGGCGGCGTAGAGCTCCTTGAGCTCCTCGTCCGACTTGAAGGTGCCGTCGTCGTTGGCGTTCTTCGACCACGGGATGTTGGCGGCCGTCGGGACGTGGCCCGGGCGCTGCGACTGCTCCTGCGGCAGGTGGGCCGGGGCGAGCAGCTTGCCGGAGAACTCGTCGGGCGAGCGCACGTCGACCAGGTTCTGGTTGCCGATGGCGGCCACCACGTCGTCGCGGAAGGCCCGGATGGACGTGTCCTGCGGCTTGGCCCTGTACTCGGTCTTCGCCCGCTCCGGCACCTCGTCGCCCGGGACCAGCTCGCGGGCGTCCAGCTCCCACTTCTTGCGGCCGCCGTCGAGGAGCTTGACGTTCTCGTGGCCGTACAGCTTGAAGTACCAGTAGGCGTAGGACGCGAACCAGTTGTTGTTGCCGCCGTAGAGGACGACCGTGTGGTCGTTGGCGATGCCCTTGTCCGACAGGAGCTTCTCGAAGCCCTCCTGGTCGACGAAGTCACGGCGGACCGGGTCCTGCAGGTCCTTGGTCCAGTCGATCCGGATGGCGTTCTTGATGTGGTTCTTCTCGTAGGCGGACGTGTCCTCGTCCACCTCGACGATGGCGATGGTCGGGTCGTCCAGGTGCTCCTGGAGCCAATCGGCGTCGACCAGGACGTCGCTGCGGCTCATGCTCTTTCTCCTCCGGGGCAGGTACGGCGGGGCGTGCGAATGAGAGGTGCGCGCGGCCGCACCGGGGCGGCGCACGGATGCCCTCAGCGGGGCGGGGCGGGAACGCGGACGACGAGGCGTCCGCTCAGAAGGGGCGACAGAGCATGGCGGCGACACGGCACAGGTCCACTGCCCGCCGCTTCGTGAGATCCGCCTGTCGCTTCATAGGGCCGATCGTAGGGACGGCAGGGCGGGCGTGTCACCGGCGTGTCGAATGATGAGACACGATCGTCCGCGATGCGGGACGGAGGAGCCGCGGGCCCCGCTCCCGCGAACCCGGTTCCTCCGTGCGTCCGCCGTCACATCTGCCCTGCGGACACCCCCGTCTCGCCTGTCGGACGTCCTCCCCGTCGAACCCTCCCTCACCCGGCCAGACGGACGTCGGAACCCTTCACCGTGATGTCCACCCCGTCCCGCGCCGCCTCGACCTTGTCCAGCCGGATCCCGCCGGGCAGGCCGTCGATCCTCTGCTCGAAGTCGGTGATCCGCCGCACGCGGGACTCGGCGATCTCGACCCCGCCGAACTCGGGCAGCGCGTCCGCCTTCACGCGGACGGTGTCGCCGTCCACGACCGTCACCGAGCTGAGCACGGAGACCGGCTCGGGCAGCTCGGTGCCGAGCACGGTGGCCTTCACCTCGACCTTGATCTTCCCGTTGCCGCCGTCGGACAGGCCGACGATCTCGGCCGTGACGCCGGGCGCCACCTGCGTGGCGTCGGACTTGGCGGTCTTGAGCAGCTCGTCGTAGGCGACGGTCGCGGTGCCGGTGGCACTGCCGGCGACGGCGGAGCCGAAGTCGCCGGAGAACTCGACGCCCCTCATGTCGGCGCGCAGGTCGTCGATCCGGATCCGCTGGGCGCCGTCCCCGGTGGCGGCCTCGTAGCCCTCGATCCCGACCTGCACCTCGTCGAGGGAGCCGCCGGCGACCTGGGTGAGGAACGGGAAGCCCTTGATGGACACGTCGGGGGTGGTCTCGAGGTTCTCGGACGCCTTCAGCCGGTCCGCCGCCTCGCCCTCGGCGAAGTTGACCGCGACGCGGTCCACGATCACGAAGATCCCGCCCAGTATCACGGTGACGACGAGCAGTATTCGCAGTGCGCGCATGCGGTGTTTCCCCACCTAGGCGTGTCCGACGGCGTTCCCCGACGACCGGGCGGCCGTCCAGCGCGAGGGTAACCCCGCCGCGGGCGGGAACCGCGGAATTGTCGATCAGCTGTGACAGGGGTGGCAGAGGGACGGAGGGGGCGCGAGACGGGTGCCGGGAGGGGCGCCGGTCCGCCGAGGACCGGCCATGGAAGGTGCCCCCACGGGGCGGCGCCCCGGAGCCCGTGACGGCGCGCGAGCGGTCACCGGCGGGAGGAAGGTCTCCCGGGCGGGAGCGCCGTCGGTGACGCGGCCGGCGCGCTCAGCGGCGCCCGGCGGGAGCGCCCCGGGCGCTCCCGCCGGGGGCCGTCAGACGAACGCCCGGCCCAGCAGGTACACCGCCGGGGCCGCCGTGGCCAGGGGCAGCGCCACACCCGCCGTGAAGTGCACGAAGCGCGACGGGTAGTCGTAGCTCGCCGCCCGGTGGCCGATCAGGGCGCACACCGCCGCGCCCGCGCCGAGCAGCGCGCCCGAGGCGCCCAGCCCGGTCGGACCGCCGACCGCCAGCCCCGCGCCCGCCGCCGCGAGCAGGGCGGCCACCACCGACACCGGCGTCGGCAGCGGCAGCGCCCGCGCCACGATCGCCGCGGCCACCGCGACCGCACCGACGGTCACCGCGTCGGCGTCCGCCGCCAGGTGTCCGCCCGCCACGATCGCCAGTGCCGCCGCCGCGACCGTCGCCATCAGGCCGTACATCCGCTCGTCGGGATCCGCGTGCGATCTGAGCTGAAGCACCAGTGACAGCAGCACCCAGACCCCCAGCGTCCCCAGCAGGGCCGCGGGCGAGCGGTCGGACGCCAGCAGCGCCGCGTCCGCGACCAGCGCGCCCAGGAACCCGAGCGCGATGCCCTGCCGCGCCGGCCACATCCCGTTCAACCGGAACCAGCCCGCCGCCGTGACCCCCTGCAGCACCACCAGCGGCACCAGCAGGGCGTACGTGCCCAGGGCCGCGCCGCCGGCGAGCAGCAGCCCCAGGAGTGCGGTGAGCAGCGCCGGCTGCATGCCGGGCTCGATGATCGGCGAACGCCCCTCGGCGCGGGCGCGCTGCGCGTCGGTGACACGCGCGTTCCCGGCCAGCGTGGCCGGCCCGTACGCGGGACCGTCCCCGGCCGGGGACGGTGCGGGGGCGGATGCGGCAGGTGCGGGGGGTGCGGCGGGTCCGGCCGGAGGCATGGGGCCGGCCGGTGCCCCGTGCGCGGTCGCCTCCCCGTACCCCGGGTGACCCGCGTACCGCGCGTCGCCCTGCGGCGGCAGGTACGCCGTCTCCTCCGCGGGCGCGGCTGCCGGTACCGGCGGCTGCACCGACGTCTCCCAGGTCTGCCCCTGCCACTGCTGCGTGTACTGCTGGTCGGCGTACGGATCGTCGTACGCCTGCTGCCCGGGCCACGCCTGCGGCTGATGCTGTTGGTACTGCGGTTGCTGCTGGTACTGCTGATGCTGCGGTTGCTGCTGGTACTGAGACTGCTGCTGGTACTGCTGATGCTGCGGTTGCTGCTGGTACGGGTCGTACCCCTCGTACCCCTCGTACGGCTGGTCGGTCATCGCTCACCCTCCTGCGAACGGCGGGAGCACCTCGACCGTGCCGCCGTCGGCCAGCCGTACCGTCTCATGTGCGCGGGTGCCCACGGGATCACCGTCGACGAGGAACGAGCACCGCAGCAGGACGCGCGTGAGTTCGCCGGGGTGCCGCTCGCGCACCGCGGCGAGCGCCCCGGCGAGCGTGTCCGCCTCGTACGGCTCCTCGGCCGCACCGGCCGCGGCCTTGGCGGCGGCCCAGTACCGCACCGTGACCTTTGCCATCTGCTGGTTCCTCAATCGGTTGACGGTGAACACCGTCAGGCTAGCCCGCCCGGGTGACCACCCAGTCCCCGATCCGGTGCAGCAGCCCCTCCGGGGCCGCGTTCTCCGCGTGGCCCATGCCGGGCTCGACCCAGAGCTCCCCGTGCTCACCCGCGGCCGCCGCCAGCATGCGCGGGTGGTCGAGCGGGAAGTAGCCGTCGCTGTCGCCGTGCACGATCAGCAGCGGCGTCGGCGCGATCCGCGGCACCGCCTCCACCGGGGACAGCGGAACCGGGTCCCACTGCCGGTGGTGGATCCGCGTCCGCAGCCCGTACCGTCCCACCAGCCGTCCGGAGGGCCGTGTCACCAGCCAGTGCAGCCGCCGCATCGGGGCGGTCCCCCGGTAGAACCACCGGGCGGGCGCGCTCACGGACACCACGGCGTCCGCACCCGCGCCCACGCCCTCGTCCGCACCCGCACCCGCACCCATGTCCGCGTCCGCCCCGGCGTCACGGCTGAGCGCCGCGTGCCGCAGCACCACCGAGCCCCCCATCGAGAACCCGACGGTGGCCACGCGCGCGTGCCCCAGTTCCCGCGCCCACGACACCGCCGCCGCCAGGTCCAGCACCTCCCGGTCCCCGACCGTGGACCGCCCGCCCGACGCTCCGTGCCCGCGGAAGGAGAAGGTCACCACGGCCCCGTACCGCGCGAACGCCCGCGCCACCCGCCGCACGTGCGGCCGGTCCGCGTCCCCCGTGAAACCGTGGGCGATCACGAACGCCGGATCGCGGACCGGATCACGGGAAGCCGCCCGGGAACCGTCGCGCGCGGCCTCTCCCGGTTCGTACACGGAATCGATCCGCACGCCGTCCGCCGTCCGCAGAAACGTCCGCAAAGGCGTACCGCCGCGCGTCACGCCGGGCGTCTCGGGATATGGACGAACGGTGGAACGTGCCACATGACCTGCCGGACCGGTGCTCATGTCGGCTATTCTGCTGCGAAGAGGACTCGGGCAGCGAAGCCCCCGGGTCCTTTTGTGCTTTCGGGAGCGTTGTATACGACGCGGGGAACCGCCGGTGTACGGGCCGTCGATCGCACGCAGCAGTGCCGTAAACGTCCTCGCAGGGACCGAGGAGGAACCAGACGTTATGGGCGAGCGAACCGTGCACGAACACAGGACGACCCCGATCCGGGCAGGGGAGGGGGCGCGATGAGTTCACTGCTGCTCCTGACCAACGCCCTCCAGCCGTCGACGGAGGTGCTTCCCGCCCTCGGCCTGCTGCTGCACACCGTGCGCGTGGCCCCCGCGGAGGGCCCGGCCCTCGTCGACACCCCCGGCGCGGACGTCATCCTCGTCGACGGCCGGCGCGACCTCCCCCAGGTCCGCAGCCTGTGCCAGCTGCTGCGCTCCACCGGCCCCGGCTGCCCGCTCGTCCTGGTGGTGACCGAGGGCGGCCTCGCCGCCGTCACCGCGGACTGGGGCATCGACGACGTGCTGCTGGACACCGCGGGACCGGCCGAGGTCGAGGCGCGGCTGCGGCTGGCCATGGGCCGCCAGCAGATCGTCAACGACGACTCCCCGATGGAGATCCGCAACGGCGACCTGTCGGTGGACGAGGCGACCTACAGCGCCAAGCTCAAGGGCCGCGTCCTCGACCTCACCTTCAAGGAGTTCGAGCTGCTGAAGTACCTCGCGCAGCACCCGGGCCGGGTCTTCACCCGCGCCCAGCTGCTGCAGGAGGTCTGGGGCTACGACTACTTCGGCGGCACCCGCACCGTCGACGTCCACGTACGGCGGCTGCGCGCGAAACTCGGCCCCGAGCACGAGTCGCTGATCGGCACCGTCCGGAACGTCGGTTATCGATTCGTTACGCCGGAGAAGGTGGAACGCGCCGCCGAGGAGGCCAAGAGCAGGACCGACCGGCAAAAGGCGTCGGATGCGGACGAGACGGCCGCGCCGGACGGCGCCGGGGTGCGGGCGAAGGCGTGAAGGCGCACGCATGAGCGTTGCGATCGCACGGACGAGCCCTTTCCGTGCCGCACGGGCCCTCCTTCACGCCCTGCCCGGGGCGGGTATATCCGCGTAGACTCCGCGCGTGGCCAAGGTAACCAGGGATGACGTGGCGCGGCTGGCAGGGACGTCCACTGCCGTGGTCAGCTACGTCATCAACAACGGACCCCGGCCGGTCGCCCCGGCCACGCGCGAGCGCGTGCTCGCCGCGATCAAGGAGCTGGGGTACCGGCCCGACCGCGTCGCCCAGGCGATGGCGTCACGGCGCACGGACCTCATAGGCCTGATCATCCCGGACGCCCGCCAGCCCTTCTTCGGGGAGATGGCGCACGCGGTCGAACAGGCCGCCTCCGAGCGCGGAAAGATGGTCCTCGTCGGCAACACCGACTACATCGGCGAGCGCGAGGTCCACTACCTGCGCGCCTTCCTCGGCATGCGCGTCTCGGGGCTGATCCTGGTCAGCCACGCGCTCAACGACCTGGCCGCCGCGGAGATCGAGGCCTGGGACGCCCGGGTGGTCCTGCTGCACGAGCGGCCCGAGGCGATCGACGACGTCGCCGTCGTCACCGACGACCTCGGCGGCGCCCAGCTCGCCGTACGCCACCTGCTGGAGCACGGCAACGAGTACGTCGCCTGCGTCGGCGGCACCGCGGAGACGCCGGCCGTCGGCGACCCGGTCTCCGACCACGTCGAGGGCTGGCGGCGCGCGATGCAGGAGGCCGGCATCCCGACCGAGGGGCGCCTCTTCGAGGCCCCGTACAACCGCTACGACGCCTACCGCGTCGGCCTCGAGATCCTCTCCGGGCCGAACCGCCCGCCCGCGGTCTTCTGCTCCACCGACGACCAGGCGATCGGCCTGCTGCGCGCGGCGCGCGAGCTGCGCATCGACGTGCCCGGCGAGCTCGCGGTCGCCGGGTTCGACGACATCAAGGAGGCGGCGCTCACCGACCCGCCCCTGACCACGGTCGCCTCGGACCGCTCGGCGATGGCCCGCGCGGCGGTGGACCTCGTCCTCGACGACGGCCTGCGGGTGGCCGGCTCGCGCCGCGAACGCCTGAAGGTGTTCCCGTCCCGGCTGGTGGTGCGCCACTCCTGCGGCTGCGGGCAGCCGTAGCGGCGCCGCCCACCGGGGACGGCCCCTCACGGGGGCGGTCCTTTATATCGGGCATACGAGGTTCTGCCGGGCTTTTCAGCGAGCACTCAGAATGCTCTCATCGTCGGGCGCGAGGCTCGGAGCCATGACCGAGAGCCTCCGCCGCAGCGGCGAGTACGAGAGCCCCCACGAGGGCGAGCAGCACCTCTCCTCCCCTGCGCATCCCGAGTGGTCCTCCCCCGCGAACCCCGAGTGGCCGCCCCCGCCGGCGTACGCTCCCGCGCAGCCGGTCATCCCGCAGCCGGCCGCCGCGGAGACGCCCGGTGGCACCGGCACTCCCGCCGGTCCCGCCGCACGGCCCCCGCAGCGGAAGCGCGCCCGCGGCCCGGCCGCCCTGCTCGCCGCCGTGGCGATCGTCGCGGCGGCCGTGGGCGGCGGCACCGCCTACGGCGTGCAGGAGCTGACCGGCAACGACACGGTCGCCTCCTCGAGCACCGGCACCAGCGTGGTGCCGTCGAGCCAGAGGGGCACGGTGTCCGGCGTCGCCGAGGCGGTCAGCCCGAGCATCGTCGAGATCAGCGCCACCTCCGCCTCCGGGTCCTCGACCGGCTCCGGCGTGATCATCACGGAGGACGGCGAGATCGTCACCAACAACCACGTCGTCGCCGGCGCCTCGTCGATCAAGGTGCGGACCAGCGACGGGAAGACGTACACCGCCGACGTCGTCGGCACCGACAGTTCCAAGGACCTCGCCCTGATCAGGCTGGAGGACGCCTCCGGCCTGCGGGCGGCCACCCTCGGCGACTCCGACGGGGTGCAGGTCGGCGACCAGGTGGTGGCGATCGGCTCCCCCGAGGGCCTGACCGGCACCGTGACCAGCGGCATCGTCTCGGCGCTCGACCGCGACGTGACCGTCTCGACGGACGAGAGCCAGGGACAGCAGGGGCAGCAGGGCGGCGGCTGGCCGTTCGAGTACGGCGGCCGGGAGTTCAACGGCGACACGGGCGGCTCCACGACCACCTACAAGGCGATCCAGACCGACGCGTCCCTGAACCCCGGCAACTCCGGGGGCGCGCTGATCGACATGAACGGCGACATCATCGGCATCAACTCCGCGATGTACTCGGCGAGCGGCGCGGACTCCTCCGACGCGGGCAGCGTGGGCCTCGGCTTCGCCATCCCGATCGACACGGTCAAGGCGGACCTGCCGGCGCTGCGGTCCGGCGCGACCGGCTGATCCACGGGCGCCCACGGGCGATCGTCGGGCGGTCGCCGGGCGCTCGTTCCTTTCCGCGCCCCCAGGGAGTCGTGCGAGGCTGAAGACCCGACCCCCGGCCGAGCGCCCCCGCAGACGGAGGAACCCCGAGCCCATGAGCCCCGCAGAAGGCGACCGTGACCCCCAGCACATCCTGATCGTCGACGACGAGCCGGCGGTGCGCGAAGCGCTCCAGCGCAGCCTGGCCTTCGAGGGGTACGGCACCGAGGTCGCCGTGGACGGTGCGGACGCCCTGGAGAAGGCGGCGGCCCACCGGCCCGACCTGGTCGTCCTCGACATCCAGATGCCCCGCATGGACGGTCTCACCGCCGCCCGCCGCATCCGCGCCACCGGCGACACGACCCCCATCCTGATGCTGACGGCGCGGGACACGGTCGGCGACCGGGTGACGGGACTGGACGCCGGGGCGGACGACTACCTGGTGAAGCCGTTCGAGCTGGACGAGCTGTTCGCCCGCATCCGCGCCCTGCTGCGCCGCAGCTCGTACGCGGCGGCCGTGGCCGCCTCCGCCGAGGCGGACGACGTCCTCGCCTTCGGCGACCTGAGCATGAACCTGGCCACGCGGGAGGTCACCCGGGGCGGACGTCCGGTGGAGCTGACCCGCACGGAGTTCACCCTGCTGGAGATGTTCATGGCGCACCCGCGCCAGGTGCTCACGCGGGAGCAGATCCTGAAGGCCGTGTGGGGCTTCGACTTCGAGCCCTCGTCGAACTCCCTGGACGTGTACGTGATGTACCTGCGCCGCAAGACCGAGGCGGGCGGCGAGCCGCGCCTGGTGCACACGGTGCGGGGCGTGGGCTACGTGCTGCGGCAGACCGGCGCGGAGTGAGGGACGCCGCGTGCGGAGGACCGCGTGAGGAAAGCCGAGTGAGGAAAACGGAGTGAGGACACTGGTGCGCCGCTTCCGCGCCCTTCCGATCCGGGCGCGGCTGTCGCTGCTGGTGGCGGCGGCGGTGGCGTTCGCGGTGGCGGCGGTGTCCGTCACCTGCTGGTTCATCGTGCAGGGGAAGCTGTACGAACAGGTCGACAACGACCTGAAGAAGGCGACGGTGCTGCAGGACCGCCAACGGATCGACGAGATCCGCAGCGCCCTCGCCGACTGCACCGACACGCCCAGGGAGGGCGACACCGGCGGCTTCCGGTACACCTACTCCCAGGTGGTCAAGGAGGACGGGACCGTCTGCCTCTTCCCCAGCTCGGTGGGCAGCATCAGGGTCACCGCGTCCGACCGGGCCGTGATCGAGAACGCGCGGAACGGCTCGTCGGGGATCTTCCGCAACGGCACGGACCAGAACGGCGACGAGGTCCGCGTGCTGACCCTGCCCCTGGTCATCAACGATCCCACCACGCTGACCAGCACCAACGCGGCCGTTCTCGTGGCGGTCCCCCTCAAGGGGACCGAGTCGACGCTCAACGACCTCGCCCTCATCCTGCTCCTGGTCTCCGGTGTCGGAGTACTGGGCGCGTCCGCCGCCGGCCTCGCGGTGGCCCGTGCGGGCCTGCGCCCCGTCGACCGGCTCACCGAGGCGGTCGAGCACGTGGCCCGCACGGAGGACCTGGGTGTCCGCATCCCCGTCGAGGACGACGCCGAGGACGAGATCGCCCGGCTCTCCCGCTCCTTCAACTCCATGACCTCCGCCCTCGCCGGCTCCCGCGACCTGCAGCAGCAGCTCATCGCGGACGCCGGCCACGAGCTGCGCACCCCGCTCACCTCCCTGCGCACCAACATCGAACTGCTCACCCGCAGCGAGGAGACCGGCCGGCCGATCCCGGCCGAGGACCGCAAGGCCCTGCTCGCCTCGGTGAAGGCGCAGATGACCGAACTGGCGTCGCTCATCGGCGACCTGCAGGAGCTGTCCCGCCCGGACACGGACCAGCACGCCGGCCGGACGCGGATCGTCGCCTGGCAGGACGTCGTCGAGTCGGCCCTGCGCCGTGCCCGGCTGCGCGGCCCGGAGCTGACCATCACGGCGGACGTGCGGCCCTGGTACGTGCGGGCGGAGCCGAGCGCGCTGGAGCGCGCCGTGGTCAACGTGCTGGACAACGCGGTGAAGTTCAGCCCGGACGGCGGCACGGTCGACGTACGCCTCGCCGACGGCGTCCTCACCGTCCGCGACCACGGCCCCGGCATCCCCGCCGACGAACTCCCCCACGTCTTCGACCGCTTCTGGCGCTCCCCGAGCGCCCGTGCCCTCCCGGGCTCCGGCCTCGGCCTGTCCATCGTGGCCCGCACGGTCCAGCAGGCGGGCGGCGAGGTGACCCTGGTCCCGGCGGAGGGCGGGGGCACGGCGGCCACGATCCGCCTGCCGGGCGCGCCGACGCCACCGCCCGGGGTTCCGTAGCGGGTTCCGCGGCGGGGGCGGCAACCTTTCCGTGCCGGGCGGCGACCGACCGGCGTCCCCTCCCCCGCACGGAACGGATCGCCGCATGAGCGCACACCGCAGCAAGGCCCGGCACCGCAAGGGCAGGAAAGCCCTGGTGGCCGGGGTTCCGCTGGCCCTGACCGCCGCCGGGACACTGGTCTACGGAGCAGATCTCGGCGTCCTCGGTCCCGGTGCCGGGCAGGCGTCCGCCGCGACCGCCGCCCCGGGCTGGGCGACCGCCGTCGCCGACGGCTTCGCCTCCGTGAACGCCCTCGGCCAGAACGGCACGTACGGCGGCCGGGACGGGAAGACCGTCACCGTGCGGACGCAGGCCGAGCTGGAGAGGTACGCGACGGCCGCGGAGCCGTACGTCATCGTCGTGGCCGGGACGATCACGATGAACCCGGTCGGCAAGGAGATCGAGGTCGCCTCCGACAAGACGATCGTCGGCCAGGGCACGTCCGGGCACATCGTCGGCGGCGGCTTCTTCCTCGGCCAGGGCGTGCACAACGTGATCATCCGCAACCTGACGATCCGGGACTCCTACCAGGGCGTCTGGAACGACAAGGACCACGACTTCGACGCGGTCCAGATGGACGGCGCCCACCACGTCTGGATCGACCACAACGACCTGCGGAACATGGCGGACGGACTGATCGACGTCCGCAAGGACAGCACGTACGTGACGGTCTCCTGGAACAGGCTGAGCCAGAACAACAAGACCTTCGGCATCGGCTGGACCGAGAACGTCACGACGGACATCACGATCCACCACAACTGGTTCCGCGAGACCGGGCAGCGCAACCCGTCCACCGACAACGCCGCCCACGCGCACCTCTACAACAACTTCCTCGAGGACGTCGCGAACACGAGCATCAGCTCGTCGTACGGCACCTACTCGCGCGGCGGCACCCGGATGGTCCTGGAGAACAGCTACTTCCAGGGCATGAGGAACCCGGTCATCAAGGACGCGACGGCGACGGTCGTCCAGCGCGGCAACGCCTTCTCGGGCACGTCGGGCCGCAACGAGAGCGGGGGCACGGCCTTCGACCCGAAGGCGTACTACCCCTACACCCTCGACAGCGCGGCGAACATACCGTCCCTGCTGAGGTCGGGCACGGGGCCGCGCACGTCCATCGGCACGACGGCGTCGGCGGCGGAGGCGTCGACGAAGGCCGCGGCGGCCACGACGCTCACCGTCGCCAAGGACGGCACCGGCCAGTACAGGACCGTCCAGGCGGCGGTGAACGCCGTCCCCGCGGACAACGCCTCCCGCGTGGTGATCGCCGTCAAGCCGGGCACGTACCGCGAGACGGTCAGGGTCCCCTCCGACAAGCCGCACGTCACCCTCCAGGGCACCGGCGGCAGCCGCAAGGACACGGTGATCGTCTTCAACAACGCGGCGGGCACCCCGAAGCCGGACGGTTCGGGCACCTACGGCACGTCGGGAAGCGCCACGGTCGCCGTCGAGGCCGACGACTTCCAGGCCCGCAACCTCACCCTCTCCAACGACTTCGACGAGGGCGCCCACCAGTCCCTCTCCGGCCACCAGGCGGTCGCCCTGCGCACGGCGGCCGACAGGGTCTTCCTGGACGGCGTGATCGTCGAGGGTGACCAGGACACCCTCCTCCTCGACACCGCCGCCAAGGACAAGCTGGGCCGGGTCCACGTCACCAACTCCTACGTCGTCGGGAACGTCGACTTCATCTTCGGCCGGGCGACCGCGGTGATCGACCGCTCCGTCATCACCCTGAAGAAGCGCTGGAACGGCACCTCGGGCGGCTACGTCACGGCCCCGAGCACGGCCGCGAACCGCAGGGGCATCCTCATCGCCAACTCCACGGTCAGCGGCGACGTCTCCGACCGCACCTTCCACCTCGGCCGCCCCTGGCACGCCGGCGGCGACGCCTCCCTGGACCCGCAGACCACGGTCCGCAACACCACCCTCAGCGCCGCGATCCGCACCACACCGTGGACCGACATGAGCGGCTTCTCCTGGAAGGACGACCGCTTCGCCGAGTACCGGAACACCGGCCCCGGCGCGGGTGCGGCGAGCGGCGACCGGCCGCACCTGACGGACGCCCAGGCGGCCGGCCAGGAGGTCGCGGACTGGCTCGGCGGCTGGACGCCCACCGCGGGGTGATCTCCCCGCCGACCGCCTTCTCGCGCGCCGCGGTGACGGCGGTGCGGCCGGTCCCGGTGTGACCGGGGACGGCAGGACCAGGTCCCACCGAGGCCGCTCGCCGACGAGCGTCACGCGGCCGGGGGCCGTACGGCCCCCGGCCGCGGAATGGCTCAGGGCCCCGTGACCGTCACGTGCTCGGACCTGTCACCGGGTGGTCGGCGCAGGAGGGGCGGAGCGCCGCGGAAGGCGTCCGAGAGCACGTCAGGTGAGCTTGAAGAAGAGCGTGTCCTGGGTGTACCAGCCGATGTTCTTCGTGGCGTACTCCCACTCCCCGTGCTCGAACTCGAGCTTCTCGATCAGTTCGCGGAGGTCGTACCGGAAATCCGGGTTCACCCGGTCCAGAACGGCGCGGTAGGCATCCGCGGCGGGCTTGGTCCTGGCCAGCGGCAGGTGGCCGATGGCCGGGTAGCCGTCCACCGGGTGCGGGATGAACGGGAACTCGGCGGGCAGTCCTCCGTAGAGGTATCCGTGGGGCAGCAGGCCGGCGGGCACGCCGAGGCGGCGCAGTTCGTCGTCCATCAGCCCGAAGAACGTCGAGGGCTTCGAGTAGGTGCCCAGGTGGGACGGGTCCGACGCGTTGTGGTCGATGATGTGCTGCAGGGCGGAGTGGTAGGCGTTGCCCGCGCACTCGGCTGTCGCATCGACGCGCCCCTCGATGAGGTGGTCGAGGGCGTCGGGGACGGACAGGCCCCAGTCGACGCCCTGGTGATCGAGGTCGTCCTGATGGGCCCGGGCGTCCTTGCGCATTCCGTCGAGGCGGCGTCGCTGATCGGCCGTCAGATCGCCGTCGCTGCCCAGGTAGGCGAGGACGTCGGCCCTGTCCGCGGTGGAGTACGCGATGTTGTGGCTCATGAGCGCCATCGTGCCAAGCGGCACTGGCACCCGGAGCACGGGCCGTTCCCCCGGGCACCGCCACCACGGCTCGGTCGTGCGGGGCACCGGCGGGTGCGGCGGGTACGGGCACCTGGTCGTGAGCGGCCCCCACCGCGGGCAGGTCCGGATGGTCAGCGACGTCGGCGCCGCTCCCTTCGCAGCGGAGTCCGGGTGCACGACCGCCGCCCCGGGCTTCGCCGGCCGGGTCCCGCACCGGGCGGCGGACAAGCCCTGGTACGACGCCGGGTGACCACCCCGCCGCGCGGCCGCCCGGTGCCGCCCGCGCCGCATCGACGCGGCGGCGCCCCACGCGTTCCGCGTACGCGACCGGCGGCACCACCCGGCGGGGCGCGATCTCCCGGGGCTCGTGACACTTCCCTCGCCGAAAGGCGTGAGCACACGGCAGGTGAATGCGACTTACGCACTCACATGAGCGGTGTGCGGACACGGAAGGCCGAGATGCTCACACCTTTCAGAGGGACAGGTGCAGCGCGCTCGCCTCCCGGAGGACGACCCGTGGAGCGGCTGTGCCACGCTGGGGCTCATGACGACACCACCGGACGGACTGCCCGTCTACCGCCTGCTGACCGGACCCGACGACGCCGCGTTCTGCCGCCGGGTGAGCGAGGCCCTGGAGGCGGGGTACCGGCTGCACGAGGGGCCGGCGGTCACGTTCGACGGGGAACGCGTGATCGTCGCCCAGGCGGTCGTGTGGCCCGAGGCGTGAGAACGGGCGTCCGGACATGCGGCGGGGCCGGTACGCGGCACTCCGCCGCGTACCGGCCCCGCCGGGTGTCCGGGATCAGTTCAGGATCGTGATGCGGTCCGCCTTCGGCGGGGCGATCGGGGACGTGGCCGAGGAGTTGGCCGTCAGGTACCGCTCCAGGGCCGCCAGGTCGTCCAGGCCGACCAGGTCGTTGGTGCCCTGGCCCAGCGTCGGGAAGCCGTCGCCGCCGCCCGCGAGGAAGCTGTTCGTCGCGACGCGGTAGGTGGCGGTGGGGTCGATCGCGGCACCGTTCAGCCTGATGGAGTCCGTGACGACCCGGTCGGCGCCGGTCTTCGTCAGGTCCAGGGTGTAGGTCAGGCCCGAGGAGATCTGCAGGATCTTGGGCGCGGCCGTGTTCGCGCCGCTCACCTGCTCCTTGAGGACCTGGATCAGCTGGGCGCCCGTGAAGTCCTGGAGGTTGACCGTGTTGGCGAAGGGCTGGACCGTGAAGCCCTCGGCGAAGGTCACCACGCCGTCGCCCTCGGCGCCGCCGGCCGCGTAGGTGAGGGACGCGCGGATGCCGCCGGGGTTCATCAGCGCCAGGTCGGTCTCCGGGTCCAGCGTCCTGCCGTACGCCAGCTGCGCGTCGGCGATCAGGTCGCCGAGCGGGGACTCGGTGCCGTCACGCGCGATGTCGCCGGAGATGTAGCCGATCGGGCGGTTGCCGATGGGGGCGGCGAGGGTGTTCCACTTGCCGATCAGCGCGGTCATGTCGGGCGCCTTGGGGACGTCCCGGGTCACCACGTGGTTCGCGGACTTCACGGCCGTGCGGGCGATGTCGCCGGTCGCGCGGTCGTAGGTCAGCGTGGTGTCCGTGTAAAGGCGGCCGAAGGACGCGGCCGAGGTGACCGTGCGGGGCTTGCCCGCCGGGTCGGGGATCGTGCACACGTACGCGTTGTGGGTGTGGCCGGTGACCAGCGCGTCCACCTGCGGCGTGATGTTCTTCGCGATGTCCGCGATCGGACCGGAGACGCCGTCGCCGGCGCCCGGGGAGTCGCAGTCGTAGTTGTAGGCGGAGGACGCCGGGAAGCCGCCCTCGTGGATGAGCGCGACGATGGACTTCACGCCCTGGCGCTGGAGCACCTTGGCGTACTTGTCGATCGTCTCGACCTCGTCCTTGAAGGCCAGGCCCTTCACGCCCTCGGCGGAGACGATGTCCGGGGTGCCCTCGAGCGTCACGCCGATGAAGCCGACCTTGACGCCGTTCTTCTTCCACACCCAGTACGGCTTGAGGATCGGCTTGCCGGTCTTCTCGTCCAGGACGTTCGCCGCCAGGTACGGGAAGTCGGCGCCCTCGAACTCCTCGTCGGTGTAGCAGCCCTCGGTGGGGTGGCAGCCGCCGTTCTGCAGGCGGCCGAGCTCCTCGGCGCCCTCGTCGAACTCGTGGTTGCCGACCGAGGTGACGTCCAGGTCGAGCTTGTTCAGCGCCTCGATGGTGGGCTCGTCGTGGAAGAGGCCGGAGACGAGGGGGGACGCGCCGACCATGTCGCCGCCGGCGGCGGTGATGGAGTAGCGGTTGCCCTCGCGGGCCTCGCGCAGGTGGGTGGCGAGGTACTCCACGCCGCCCGCGTCGACGGTCTTCGTCGTGCCGTCGGGCTGGAGTTCGGTGACCCGGCCGGAGGAGCCCGTCGGCGGTTCGAGGTTGCCGTGCAGGTCGTTGAAGGACAGCAGCTGCACGTCCTGGTAGCGGCCCGGGTGGTGGCCGTGCGGATTGTCCTTGCCGACGTTCTCGCCCGCGCTCGCCGCGCCGGGCAGGGCCGCGGCGGCCAGCGCACCGGCGGTCAGGACACCGGCGGCGGTCGCGAGGAGACGGTTCGTACGGCGTCTGCGGCGCTGCTGCTGGTGCGCCGGGGATATGGCTGGCATACGCCCCCCTGTGGGTCTGAGTGGGTACCGGCGCAGCCTAGAGTCAACGCGCGTAGCGCGACAGGGTGTTCCTGGTTACATCCTGGTTTATCTTTCGTCGCGGCCGTTGCCGTCCGTTCTGCGGCGCCTTTCCGCCCCCTCCGCTTACCCTCGTACGCATGACCAGCGACGACATCGCACGGCCCGGACGCCCCCGTTCGCTCCAGACCCTTGCCGCGCTCTCCCCGGAACAGACCGAGGAGGTCCTCGCCCTGCTCGCCGAGGCCGCCCGGACCGACGGGCAGCAGGCGGTGTCCGAGCAGGGGCGGCTGCAGTTGCGCGGCGGGGAGCGGGAAGGGGTCTCGCACCTGCTGCTCTGCGTCGGCGGCGAGGACGGCGAACTCGTCGGGTACGCGCAACTGGAGGACACCGACCCGGTGGAGCCGCCGGCCGCCGAACTGGTCGTGCACCCCGCGCACCGGGGCCGGGGGCACGGGCGGGCGCTCGGCGCCGCGCTGCTCGCCGCCTCCGGGAAGCGGCTGCGGGTGTGGGCGCACGGCGGGCACTCCGCCGCCCGGCACCTCGCCCAGGTGCTCGGGCTCACGCTGTTCCGGGAACTGCGGCAGATGCGGCGGCCGTTGACCGGGTTCGAACTGCCCGACCCGGTGCTGCCGGAGGGCGTGACCGTGCGGACGTTCGTCCCGGGCCGGGACGACGCGGCCTGGCTCGCGGTGAACGCCGCCGCCTTCGCCCACCATCCCGAGCAGGGCTCCCTCACCCAGCGCGACCTCGACGACCGCAAGGCCGAACCGTGGTTCGACCCCGAGGGCTTCTTCCTCGCCGAGCGGGAGGGCCGGATCGTCGGCTTCCACTGGACCAAGGTGCACGCGGCGGAGGGCCTCGGCGAGGTGTACGTCCTCGGGGTGAGCCCCGACGCCCAGGGCGGCGGCCTGGGCAGGTCCCTCACGACGATCGGGCTGCGGCACCTGGCGGGGAAGGGGCTGCCGACGGCGATGCTCTACGTCGACGCCGACAACAAGGCGGCGGTGTCCGTCTACGAGCGGCTGGGGTTCGTCACGCACGAGACGGACCTGATGTACCGCACGGAGACCTGACCCGCCCGGGCCGCCCCCTGGGCGGGGTCCCCCGGGCGGATCGCCCCCGGCGGGGCCGCCCTTCGCCCTGAGCCGCCCTGCGGCCCGGGCGGCCCCCGGTAAGAGGGACCCCCGGCAAGAAGGGCCCAGCAGGAGCGGCCCCAGCAGGAGCGGCCCCAGCAGGAAGGCCCCGGCAGGAGCGGCTCCTCAGCGGAGGCGGCCCCGCCGCAGCGGTTCCGCCGCGCACACCGCCGCCACCACCAGCGCCGCGCACAGCAGGACCGTCCACCGGTCGTGGGCCGCCGCCCACCGCTCGTCGTCCGGCGTCACGAACAGGGCCCAGCGCCCGGGCCACAGCAGCGGTGCCAGGACCGCCGAGGCCAGCAGCCCGCCGGCGACGGCCCGGCCCGGCCCGGTGCCCCCGCCGACGCGGACCGCGAGGGCCGCCCCGGCCAGGGCGAGGGCGAGGACCGCCGCCGCCTCGACGGTGACGCCGGCCTCCGGAGGGCGTACGGCCCGCGGGACGAGGTGCAGCGCGGCGGTCCACCACAGGGCGGCGACCGGGGCGACGAGGGCCAGCCGCAGCGCGTGCCGGACGGGGCGCCGGGTGGGGACGGCGGCCGTGGTGTGCCGGGCCGGGTCGTCCAGCAGGAACGCCAGGCCCAGCGCGAAGGCCAGCGCGGACGACCGCAGCGCGTTCAGCGCCAGCCAGCCGGTCGCCTGATCGCCCGTCAGCCGGGGAACCGCGGCGAGCAGCAGTCCCAGGGCCCCGGCCGTCCCGACCGCCCGCCACGGCACGGCCCGCGCGACCGGCCGGACCAGCGCGAGCCCCACCGGCCTGCCGGACACCTCCGCGGAACTCCCGGTCACAGGCACTCGTCCGCCTCCTCGGGCGCGTCCAGGCCCAGCAGGTCCGCGACGCGGCCCGCCGTCACCTTCGGGGCCGTCAGCTCGTCCCAGTGCGCCCTCACCTTCGCGGCGACCTGGTCCCGGGGCCGCTCCAGCAGCTCGCGCACGAGTTCCGTGTGGGCGGCCGTCATGTTCAGCGGCTCCGTCTGCGAGATGACGACGGCCGAGCCGGAGACGCTGTCGTCCAGGCGCACCCGGCGCAGGTCGGACATCGGGTCGGGCCGGCCGGCGAGGGCCAGCCACATGACGGTGACCATCCGGCCGTCGCACATCAGGCCCACCTCCTGCTCCTCGCCCGTGACCAGCACCCCGGCCACGGCGACGGAGAACTCCGGGACCCGGTTGCCGCCCCAGGCCGTGCCGACGGTCACCTCGCCCGGACGGGTGAGCGCGGGGAGCGCGGCGTCGCCGGACAGTCCGTACCGCGCCTCGATCCGCTGCCGCACGACCAGCGGCCGGTCCTGCGCCGTGCCGCCCGCGAGGGCGCGCACCGACTCCACGGCCTCCGCCCAGTCACCGGTGCGCGGCGTCCACTCCGGGAAGGCGCAGTACGTCGCGCCGGCCCGCTCGGCGCACCGCTGCTCCTTCTCCGGGGCGACCGAGATCCGCGTCCGCGCCTCGGCCGTCTCCGGCGGGACCCCCCGGCTCTGCGCCACCGCGCCCACCAGGGTCAGCGCCACCGCGCCGGCCGCGCCCGCCCGCACGGCCCACAGCCGGGCGCCCCCGGAGACCAGCACCGCCACCAGCGCCGCGGTCAGCGCGAGCCCCGCGAGGTACAGGGCGTGCCAGGCGGCGGGGCGGCCCAGCAGGCCGGAGGGGAGGGTGAGGCCGCTGTGCTCGCCGACCGCCGGCGCCAGCCACCGCGTCCAGCCGTCGTCGGTGGGGACGGCGACGAACAGGAAGGAGAACAACAGGAGCACGATCAGCAGCGGGGCCGCCAGCGACGAGGCGACCAGCCGGGCGAGGAGCACCCCGAACGCCCCGGACAGCAGCACCGACAGCGGCCCCACGAGCAGTTCGCCCGGCGAACCGTGCCCGACCGCACCCGGCTTGAGCGCCTCCCAGGCGAACTGGCCGCCCACGCACGCCGCGACGAGCAGCGCCGCCGGCACCACGGACAGCAGGTGCGCGACCGTGCGGCGCCACGGCGGGACCACCAGGACGGCGAAGTGCTGCTCGGTGCCGTACCGCCGCGAGCGCAGCACCGCGTGGTTGGCGCACAGCAGGACGGCGAGGCCGACCAGCAGGGGGCCGTTCTGGGTGGCGCGGTCGGCGTCCTGCAGCGCGGGGAAGCCGTCCCAGGAGGTGCGGGTCCGCCACACGGTCCAGCCGGCGTACACGGCGAAGGCGATCAGGACCGGTGCGCGCAGCAGGAGCAGGCGCGCCTCCGAACGGGCCAGGGCGAACACGGCCGCCCAGGACGCGCGCGGCGCGGCCGTCGCGGCCGCCGGGGCCGGGGTCACGGTGGTCACCGTGGTCATGCCGCCACCTCCGTGTCCGTGCCCGTGCCCGCGCCGTCGAGGGTGAGCAGGTAGCCGTCCTCCAGGGTGGGTTCGAGGAGGTCGGCGCCGGCGGGCGGGTCGCCCACGTTCCGGAAGGACCCCGTCCCCGTACGCCATCCGGCCCTCGCGCCCGGGTCCCGCTCCGTGCTGCTCCACACCCGCCCGGCGGCCCGTGCGGTCAGCTCGGCGGGGGTGCCGTCGAAGCGGACGGTGCCGCCGGCCAGGACCACGACCCGGTGGCAGAGCATCGCCACGTCCTCCGTCTGGTGCGTGGACAGCAGCACCGTGCGGCCCTCGCCGGCCCGCGCGATCGACTCCCGGAAGCGCATGCGCTGTTCGGGGTCCAGTCCGACGGTGGGTTCGTCGAGGACGAGGAAACCGGGGTCGCCGACGAGCGCGGCGGCCAGGGCGACCCGCTGCCGCATGCCGCCGGACAGCCTGCGGATCCGCCGGCCGCGCACGTCGCCGAGGCCCACCTCGTCCAGCACGCGCCGCACCTCGCGGTGGCGGGCGGCGCGGTCGGTGAGCTCCTTGAGGATCGCCACGTAGTCGACGAACTCGAAGGCGGTGAAGTCGGGGTGGAAGCCGGGCGTCTGCGGCAGGTAGCCGAGCCGGCGCCGGACCTCCTGCCGGCCGCGCGAGGTGCCCGGGTCGTGGCCGAGCACGGTGAAGGACCCGCGGTCGGCCGACACGGCGGTGGCGAGCACCCGCAGCAGGGTGGTCTTGCCCGCGCCGTTGGGCCCCAGCAGGCCGGTGACGCCGGCGGACAGCCGCAGCGACACGTCGTCGAGTGCGCGGGTGCCGCCGTAGCGGAGGCTGAGCCCGGAGGCGGAGACGGTGGGGGTCATACGGCACTCCCGTGGAGGTCGTCGCGGATGAGGTGGGGGCCGGGGGCGGTCACGCCGCGTTCGCCCGGCCGGCGTCGAAGCGGTCGCGCAGCAGGACGAGCAGCCCGGCGGCGAGGGCGGCGACCAGCGCCGACACGCCCTGCCCGGCCGCGGTGAACGGGGCGAGCGGGTCACCGGCGTTCACCCGGGCCGCCTCCGCCGTCACCAGCAGCGCGATCCAGCCGCCGCCGACGAGGGACGGCGCGAGCACCGGGCCCAGCCGGGCCGTCAGCGCGAGCCCGGTCGTGGTGAGCGCGAGGGCGGGCAGCAGCCAGCCCAGGGCCCGCAGTCCGTACCCGGGCAGGGCGAGGGTCGCCAGCCCGTTGAGCCCGAGGCCGACGGCGAGCACCGCCACCGTGCGGATCATCAGCAGCCGGAAGCCGTGTGTCGGGGCGACGACCGCCATCTCGTGCGTCGGGTCCAGCGCGGGCCCGTACGACAGCGCGACCCCGGCCAGCGGCAGCAGCGGCGCGAGGGCGAGGAACAGGGTGGGCGAGCCGCCGGCCGTGTGCCCCGCGGTCACGGCCACGGTCAGCAGCAGGACGGCGGCGACCGCGCCCAGCCAGGAGCGGCGCAGCGCCGGCGTGGCCGCGAGCAGCCGTGCGGTGTGGTCGGCGACGCCGAGCCGCAGCAGCAGCGACTCCAGCGGCCCCGGCCGGGGCGCGTCCAGTTCGGCGTCGAGCCGGTCCCAGCCGGCGTCGAGGGCGACCGGGTCGACGGCGCCGGCCAGGACGCCCCGGCAGTGCGCGCAGGCGGCGAGGTGGGTGTCGGCGGACCACAGCAGGGGGGCCGCCAGGTCACCGCGCGCGTAGGCCCGCAGGTCCTCCTCGGGCACGTGCCAGCCGGTGCCGCCCCCGGCCGCGCCGCCCGTCTTCGCGTACGTCATGCCAGCGCCTCCCGCAGTTGCTTGCGGGCCCGCATCGCCCGCGTCTTGACCGTGCCCGGCGGGATGCCGAGCAGGACGGCGGCCTCACGGGTGGTCAGCCCGTCGACGACGGTGGCCTGGAGCACCGCCCGCAGTTCGGGCGACAGCCGGACCAGCGCGCCGGCCAGGTCCCCGTGCTCCACCCCCGCGAGCACGCGTTCCTCCGCCGACACCTCGTCCCGGTGCCGCAGCCGTGCCAGGGCCTGCCGCAGCCGGCCGCGCGCACCGGCACCGCGCAGGGCGTCGACCAGCCGCCGTGAGGCGATGCGCCACAGCCATCCGGCGGCGTCCGCGCCGACCGTGTCCTCGCGGTAGCGGGCCGTGCCGCGCCACACCGCGAGGAACGTCTCCTGGACGACGTCGTCGACGATCCCCGCGTCGGCGCACCGGCCGCGCATCCGGGCGGTCAGCCACGGCGCGTACCGCCGGTACAGCTCCTCGAAGGCGCGCCGGTCCCCGTCCACCGCGACGGCGCGCAGCAGTTCCCCGTCGCTTCTCGTTTCGCTCACGTCCCCTCATCGCGCGGGCCCGGCCGATCGGTTCACGGGATCGCGGTTGACTTTTCCGGGATCCTTCCACCACCCTTTCACTACTCAATTAGTGAAAGGGTGGTTGTCGAGTGGTCGACTACCGCATCGACCGGCACAGCGGCGTGGCCACCTACGTCCAGATCGTGCAGCAGACCAAACAGGCCCTGCGCCTGGGCGTGCTGGTGCCCGGCGACAGGCTGCCCACGGCCCGCGAGGTCGTCGAGGCCACCGCCGTCAACCCCAACACCGTGCTGAAGGCCTACCGCGAGCTGGAACGCGAGGGCCTGGTGGAGGCCCGGCGCGGCCTCGGCACCTTCGTCCGGCGTTCGCTGGGCGCGGCCCCCGCCGACTCCCCGCTGCGCGCGGAGCTGGAGGACTGGGCGGCCCGGGCCCGGGAGTCCGGGCTGGAGCGGGAGGACGTGGCGGCGCTCTTCACCGCCGTGCTCGAGACGCACTTCCGGGCGCATCAGCCACCGCAGGCACACCCGTCACCTCAGGCACACCAGGCACCTTCCCAGGGAGACCCGTCATGACCGACCCGGCCATCGAGGCGACCGCGCTCGGCAAGCGCTTCGGCCGACGCGGGGCGTGGGCGCTGCGCGACTGTTCCTTCCGGCTGTCCGCCGGCCGCGTCTGCGCCGTCGTCGGCCCCAACGGCGCGGGCAAGTCCACCCTGCTCGCCCTCGCCGCCGGCCTGCTGACCCCCACGGAGGGCACGGTCGCCGTCCTCGGCACCGACCCGGCGTCGGCCCGCCCCCGCGTCGGCTTCGTCGACCAGGACAAGCCGCTCTACCCGCAGCTCACCGTCGCCGAGACGCTGCGCATGGGCGCCGACCTCAACCCCGGCCGCTGGGACGCGGACGCCGCCGGGCGCGTCGTGGCCGGCGGTGACCTGGACCCGGGCAAGCGGATCCGTTCGCTCTCCGGCGGCCAGCGCACCCGGGTGGCACTCGCCCTCGCCCTGGGCAAGCGCCCGGAACTGCTGCTGCTGGACGAGCCGATGGCCGACCTCGACCCGCTGGCCCGGCACGAACTGATGGGCGTGCTGATGGGGCAGGCCGCCGGGCGCGGCACGACGATCGTGATGTCCTCGCACGTCGTCGCCGAGCTGGAGGACTCCTGCGACCACCTGCTGCTGATCGGCGGCGGCCGGGTCCGCCTCGCGGGCGAGATCGACGACCTGCTGGCCGCCCACACCCGCGTCCGCGCCCCGGCGGGGACGGACCTGGCCCCGCACGAGGTCGTCGAGTCCCGCACCACCGGCCGCCAGCTCAGCGCGCTGGTCCGCCCGGCCGGCCCGCTGCCCGGCGACTGGCGCACCGGCGCGCCCTCCCTGGAGGAACTCGTCCTGTCCCACCTGCGCAACCCCGAGGCCCCCGCCCTCGCTCCGGTCCCGGCGCACGACACCACGGAGGCCGCCGCGTGACCGCCGCCCCGACCGTCCCGGCCGCCCCGGCCACCACCGCCGGCCGCCCCCGCCGGCCGCCCCGCCAGCTGCGCTGGCTGCTGCGGCTGCACCGCCCGGCCGTGCTCGGCTGGACGGCGCTCGTCCTGGCGGCGGGCGCGGCGCTGCTGTGGCTCGGCGGGCCGCTGACCGACGCCTCGGCGGCGGCCTGGAAGGAGTACAACGCCTGTGCCTTCTCCGAGCGCTGCTCCTACGATCAGGACGCGATCGTCCGCTACAAGGACGTCCACACCTGCACGACGGCCGCCGTGCTGATCGCGCCGTTCCTGGTCGCCGCGTGGGCGGGCGGCTCACTGACCGGCCGCGAGCTGGAGTCCGGCACCGCCCGGCTGGCCTGGACCCAGGGCGTCTCCCCGGCCCGCTGGCTGGCCTCCCGGCTCGCCCTCCCGGCGGTGCTGGTCGCCGCCTCGACCGGTCTGCTGGCCGGGCTGCACCGTCTGGCCTGGACCGCGGGCGAGGGCCGGATCGACACCGCCAAGCCGTGGCACGACCCCGCCACCTTCTACGCCAACGGAACCGTCCCCGTGGCCCTCGCCCTGGCCGGCCTGGGCATCGGCGCCCTCGCGGGCCTGCTGCTGCGCCGCTCCCTGGCCGCACTCGCCACCGCCGTGGTGGCCCTCGGGGGACTGTGGGCGGCCGTCCACACGGCCCTCCCCCGTCTGTGGCCCCCGGTCACCGAGGTCAGCAGCCTGCGCGACGGCCCCTCGGGCGCGGGCATCGCCGTCGGCGAGGGCGTGCTCACCGCCGACGGCGACCGCCTGCCCGCCCCCTGCGGCACCGAGATGCTCCCGGGCTGCCGCACGGAGCTGGCCGACCTGGGCGCCGTCGGCTTCTACCGCGACGTCCACCCGGCCGCGCACCACTGGCCGCTGCACCTGACGGCCTCCGGCGTGCTGCTCGTCGTCGCCGCGCTGCTGGCCCTGGCGGCGTTCCGCGTGCTGCGCCTGCGCACCGCCGGACCGGCCCGCAAGGGCGGCCCGGCATGAGCGCCCCCGCGACCGCGCGGCCGCACCGCACGGTGCTGCGGCTGCACCGCACGGCGCTGATCGTCTGGGGCGCGTTCGTCGCGGGCCTGATCGCCTGGCTGGTGTGGCTGAGCGAGATCACCGTGGACGCGGTGCGCGCGGCGGAGGCCGCGTGCTCACGCGGCCCGTGGGGCTGCGTCGACGTCATCGAGGCCCTCGACTTCAGCCAGCCGCTCGATCACGTCGCCCTCCTCCTCCACCACAGCTTCCTCGCCGTGGCCGCCTTCGCCGGCGGCGCGCTGATCGGCCGCGAACTGGAGTCCGGCACCGCGCGACTGGCCTGGACCCAGGGCGTCACCCCGGCCCGCTGGCTGGCGGCCGGGCTGGCCGTGCCCGCGCTGGCCCTCACCGCCGGCGGCACCGTCCTGGTCCTGGCGTTCCGCCGGGTCTGGGAGGCCGACCGCGACCTCATCCCCATGGCCGACGCCTGGGCCTTTGCGGACGTCTTCGTGGCCCGCGGCCCGGCGACGGTGGCGTACGCGCTGTGCGCCCTCGCGGTCGGCACGCTCACCGCGCTCCTCCTGCGCCGCGCGCTGCCCGCCCTCGTCGTCTCCGTCGCCGCGATGTGGCTGCTCGGCGTCGTCCTGGAGCGCTGCCGTCCGCACCTGTGGCCGGCCGAGCGCCTGCTCCTGCGCAGGGAGTCCGATCCGCCGCACAGCGCCTGGCTGCTGGAGTGGAGCCGCACCGGCACCGGCCGCTACGCGACGTACCACCCCGCCTCCCACTTCTGGCCCCTGCACCTCGTCGAGACCGGCGTCGTCCTCGCCGTCGCCGTCCTCGCCACGGCCTCGGCCTTCGCGGTGCTGCGCCGCCGCACGGCCTGACCGGCGCGTCCGTGTGTCCCCCTCCGCGGGAGGGGGACACACGGACGCGATCCCCGCGCGCCGTCCCCCGCGGGCCGCCCCCCGCTATCCGGGACGTCATGTCTCCGTAACCGCCGATTCAGACGGGCTTGCGACGCTCGGCCAATGCATCCCGCCGTGCCAGAGTCTTCGTCACCCCGACGGGGGAACGGGGGGAACGGGGAAGCCTCAGGGCCACCACCGCTCCCACCCGCTTTTTCCGACGCGCCCGCGGTGCCGCAGGCGCGGAACAATGGGGCCATGAGCCAGCCGAACGCCCAGGCACAGCAGGTACAGCACGCGCAGCCCTCCGTGGGCTCCATAGCCGCCCACCGGCCGCACACCGTGGCGGGAGTGGTCTCCGATCTGGACCCCGACCTCGACGCGGACCTCGACGGTTACGAGGAGTCGCCGGCCGACGGCGTCCAGCTGCCGCAGGGCCGCTTCCTCGACCGGGAGCGCAGCTGGCTCGCGTTCAACGAACGCGTCCTGGAGCTCGCCGAGGACCCCGACACCCCGCTGCTGGAGCGGGCGAACTTCCTCGCGATCTTCGCCAGCAACCTGGACGAGTTCTTCATGGTCCGGGTGGCCGGCCTGAAGCGCCGCATCGCCACCGGCGTCGCCACCCGCTCCGCCTCCGGCCTCCAGCCGCGCGAGGTGCTGGAGATGATCTGGGCCCGCTCCCGCGAGCTGATGGCCCGGCACGCCGCCTGCTACCACGAGGACGTCGCCCCCGCACTCGCGGAGGAGGGCATCCACCTGGTCCGCTGGAACGAGCTGACGGAGAAGGAGCAGGCCCGCCTGTTCACCCTCTTCCGGCACCAGATCTTCCCGGTCCTGACCCCCCTCGCGGTCGACCCGGCGCACCCCTTCCCGTACATATCGGGCCTGTCGCTGAACCTGGCCGTCGTCGTCCGCAACCCGGTCACCGGCCACAAGCACTTCGCGCGGGTCAAGGTGCCGCCGCTGCTGTCGCGCTTCCTGGAGAGCTCCCCGGGCCGCTACGTCCCCATCGAGGACGTCATCGCCGCCCACCTGGAGGAGCTGTTCCCGGGCATGGAGGTGCTGGAGCACCACGCCTTCCGGCTCACCCGCAACGAGGACCTCGAGGTCGAGGAGGACGACGCCGAGAACCTGCTCCAGGCCCTGGAGAAGGAGCTCATGCGGCGCCGCTTCGGGCCGCCGGTGCGCCTGGAGGTGGAGGAGTCCATCGACCGCGAGGTGCTGGACCTCCTGGTGCGCGAGCTGAAGGTCAGCGAGGCCGAGGTGTACCCGCTGCCGGGCCCGCTCGACCTCACCGGCCTGTTCCGCATCCACAGCCTGGACCGGCCCGAGCTGAAGTACCCGAAGTTCATCGCCGGCACCCACCGCGACCTGGCGGAGGTGGAGTCCGCCTCCGCCCCCGACATCTTCGCCGCGCTGCGCAGCCGCGACGTGCTGCTGCACCACCCCTACGACTCGTTCTCCACGTCCGTGCAGGCGTTCCTGGAGCAGGCCGCCGCCGACCCGGACGTCCTGGCCATCAAGCAGACGCTGTACCGGACCTCGGGCGACTCCCCGATCGTGGACGCGCTCATCGACGCCGCCGAGTCCGGCAAGCAGGTCCTCGTCCTGGTCGAGATCAAGGCCCGCTTCGACGAGCACGCCAACATCAAGTGGGCGCGCAAGCTGGAGGAGGCCGGCTGCCACGTCGTCTACGGCCTGGTCGGCCTGAAGACCCACTGCAAGCTGTCCCTGGTGGTCCGTCAGGAGGGCGAGACGCTGCGGCGCTACAGCCACGTCGGCACCGGCAACTACCACCCGAAGACGGCCCGCCTCTACGAGGACCTGGGCCTGCTCACCGCCGACCCGCAGGTCGGCGCGGACCTCTCCGACCTGTTCAACCGCCTCTCCGGCTACTCCCGCCGCGAGACCTACCGCCGGCTCCTGGTCGCCCCCAAGTCCCTGCGGGACGGCCTGGTCTCACGGATCGACAAGGAGGCCCAGCACCACCGCGCCGGGCGTCCCGCCCACGTCCGCATCAAGGTCAACTCGATGGTCGACGAGGCCGTCATCGACGCCTGCTACCGCGCGTCGCAGGCGGGCGTGCCGGTCGACATCTGGGTGCGCGGCATCTGCGCGATCCGGCCGGGCGTGGCGGGCCTGTCGGAGAACGTCCGGGTCCGGTCCGTCCTCGGCCGCTTCCTCGAGCACTCGCGCGTCTTCGCCTTCGGCAACGGCGGCGAGCCCGAGGTGTGGATCGGCAGCGCGGACATGATGCACCGCAACCTCGACCGCCGCATAGAGGCGCTGGTCCGGGTCACCGACCCGGCCCACCGGGCGGCTCTGAACCGGCTGCTGGAGACCGGTATGTCCGACACCACCGCGTCCTGGCACCTCGGCCCGGACGGCGAGTGGACCCGGCACGCGAAGGACGCGGACGGCCAGCCCCTGCGCAACGTCCAGGAGATGCTCATAGACGCCCGGAGGCGCCGGCGTGGCACAGCAACACCTTGACCCGACCGACCCGACGGCCGGTCCGGTACCGGCGGACGCCCTGACCGGCTACCTGCGGGCCCAGGCGACCGAGTTCCTCCGCGCGCTGCGCCTCCACCGGGAGACCGGTGCGGGCGCGGCCGGGTCGGAGGGCTCCGTCGAAGCGGCCCGGGCGCTGCGCCGTGCGGCCCGCCGCATCAGCGCCAGCCTCCACACCTTCCAGCCGGTCCTGGACCCCGAGTGGTCGGAGGCGATGCGCCCCGAACTGGCCTGGGTCTCCGGCACGCTGGCCCTGGAGCACGCGTGCGCGGCCCGCCTGGAGCGGCTGCTGCTGGCCCTGCACCGGCTGTCGGGGGCCGCCACGGCCTTCCCGGACCAGGGGATGACCGGCGGCGGCGCGGCCACGACGGGCCGGACGGCCGGCGGGGCCAACGGTGCCGCGGCCACCGTGCCGGCGACGGTCGCCGACGGCGCACCGGGCACGGCCGCGACGGCGACGGAGGCGGTGCGCGCGACGGCGGGCCGGGGCGGTGGCACGGCGGGCGCGGCCCGTGCGGCCCGCACGTCCGCGGGAGCCGCCACCGTGGCCTCGGCCGTCGACCGCGGCAACCTCACCGTGGGTGCCGCCAAGGCCGGTGCCCTGCTCGACCGGCAGCTGACGCTCGCCCGTACCCGGGCGCACTCCACCGCCCTCCAGGCCCTCGGGTCCTCCCGGTTCCACGCGGTCGCCGACAAGGTCGCCGTACTCGCCAGCGAGGTCCCGCTGGCGCCGGCCGCGTCCGCCGCGGACCTCGCCCCCCTGGCGGCGGCCGCGCGCGAGCGCCTCGCCGACGCCGTCGCCGCGCTGCCCCTGCTCACCGCGGGCAGCCCGTACAACGCGGAGGCGCTGATCCACGGGCTGTCCCCGGACCCCTCCCCGCACCCGCAGGACGCCCCCTGGCACCAGGTCCGCCTGCTGCTGCGCCTGCACCGCTACGCCCGCGAGGTGCTGCAGGCCGGAGCCGGCGGGGAACCGCCCGCCGACGTGCGCCTGCTCGCCGCCGGCGAGGCGCTCGACCGGCACCGCGACGCCTCCGAGGCGGCGGCGGCAGCGGCCCAGGCGGCGCGCACCCCGCGGATCGCCCCGGCCACGGCGTACGCGCTGGGCGTGCTCCACGCCGACCAGCGGCATGAGGTGGAGGCGGCGCGGTACGCGTTCCAGCGCTCCTGGCAGAAGGACGTCGTCGGCACGTTATAGGGAAAGAGGGAGGCACCCGGTGAGCTCCCCAGGCTCCAGCCCGGGATCCGGCCCCGGCCCGGAATCCGGTTCCGCCGAGAACCGCACCCGCACTCTCACCGTCCAGGCCGCCGGCTGCGTCCTGTGGCGCCGCTCCCCGGTGAACGGGGAGCTCCTGCTCTGCCTCGTGCACCGGCCGAAGTACGACGACTGGTCCTGGCCCAAGGGCAAGCTCAAGCGCGGTGAGGACCCGCTGGCCGGCGCGTTGCGCGAGGTCGCCGAGGAGACGGGCCACACCGCGGTGCCGGCCGTCGAGCTCCCCCCGGCGCACTACCTGGCGGGCGGCCGCCCCAAGCGGGTCCGCTACTGGGCGGCCGAAGCCGTCTCCGGCACCTTCACCCCGGGCGACGAGGTCGACCGCATCCTCTGGCTCCCCCCTCGAGCGGCCCGCGCCCGCCTCACCGAACCCAGGGACGCGGAACTGGTGGACGCCCTGCTCGCCACCCTGCGTCCGGCCGTTTCCTGAGCGCGCTCCCGGCTGTCCCGTTCCGGCCCGGTCGCCCGGTATCCCCCCGTGTCCTCGACGTAAGCGTTCCGTGACCTCACCGCACCGTCCACAGGGGTTCACCCCTCGTTCATTTACGCCCATCGGCGCCGTCACCTGTTCTGCCTAATTTCGGCCTTACGCGATGCGGATCGCCCGGTAAAGAGGGAGACCGCAGCACTCACACTTCGCACGCCGCCGATGCAGGACGGCGGCTCCTGGAAGGAACTCAAGTGAAGCTTCAGCGCAAGAACCGGCGGGCCCTCGCTCTCGGTGCTCTCGCCGTCTCCGGCGCCCTGGCCCTCACGGCGTGCGGCTCCGATGACACCGGCAACGCGAACGGCGGCGACGCCTCCGCCACCGCGCAGGCCGGCAACATCGACTGCGGTGACGCCAAGGGCCAGCTGCAGGCCTCCGGCTCCTCCGCCCAGAAGAACGCCATCGACGCCTGGGTCAAGCAGTACTCCGCGGCCTGCAAGGGCGTCCAGGTCAACTACAACCCGACCGGTTCGGGCGCCGGCATCACCGCGTTCCTCCAGGGCCAGACCGCGTTCGCCGGCTCGGACTCCGCGCTGGAGGCCGAGGAGATCGAGCAGTCCAAGAAGATCTGCAAGGACGGCCAGGGCATCGACCTGCCGATGGTCGGCGGCCCGATCGCCGTCGGTTACAACGTCCCGGGCGTCGACAACCTCGTCCTGGACGCGCCGACCCTCGCCAAGATCTTCGACAGCAAGATCACCAACTGGAACGACGAGGCGATCGCCAAGCTCAACCCCGAGGCCAAGCTTCCCGACCTGAAGATCCAGGCCTTCCACCGCTCGGACGAGTCCGGCACCACGGACAACTTCACCACCTACCTCCAGGCCGCCGCGCCCAAGGACTGGAAGTACGAGCCGAGCAAGTCCTGGGAGGCCAAGGGCGGCCAGTCCGCGCAGGGCTCCTCCGGTGTCGCCCAGCAGGTGAAGCAGACCTCCGGCGCGATCTCCTACATGGAGCTGTCCTACGCCAAGGACGGCATGAGCACGGTCTCCATCAAGACCGAGGCCGCCGAGCCGGTCGAGGCCACCATCGAGAACGCCACCGCCGCCATCGGCGCCGCCAAGGTCGTCGGCACCGGCAAGGACCTCGCGCTGGAGCTGGACTACACCCCGTCCGCCGAGGGCGCCTACCCGATCGTCCTGGTGACGTACGAGATCGTCTGCGACAAGGGCAACAAGGCGGAGACCCTGCCCGCCACCAAGTCCTTCCTGAACTACATGGCCTCCGAGGACGGCCAGGGCCTGCTCGCCGAGGCCGGCTACGCCCCGATGCCCGAGGAGATCATCACCAAGGTCCGCGAGACCATCTCGGGCCTGAGCTGACCCGAGTGTGCGGACCGGCCCCGACCACGGGGCCGGTCCGCACCGTCCGGTGCACCGCCATCAGGAGCCCCCGGCCCCCGGACGGCTCCGACCGAGCCGCCCCGACCGGCGGCTCCGCAGACCGGAGAACCCGATGGACACCCCTACACAGAACCTCACCGCCCCTCCCGCACCCACTCCACCGACCGAGGCCGAGGCCAAGCGCGCCGCGCGCGGCGCCACCCGCCCCGGTGACCGGATCTTCCTCGGGCTCTCCCGCGGGTCCGGCATCTTCGTCCTGGTCCTCATGGCCGCCATCGCGGCCTTCCTGACCTACCGCGCCTCGATAGCCATCGGTGAGAACGAGGCGAACTTCTTCACCGCCTTCGAGTGGAACCCCAGCGGCATCCCGCCGGAGTTCGGCATCGCGGTCCTGGCCTTCGGCACCGTCGTGTCGTCGATCATCGCCATGGTCATCGCGGTCCCGATCGCGGTCGGCATCGCGCTGTTCATCACGCACTACGCCCCGCGCCGCCTCGGCGGCCCCATCGCGTACGTGATCGACCTGCTCGCCGCCGTCCCGTCCATCGTCTACGGCCTGTGGGGCGCGCTCGTCCTGGTGCCGCAGATGGACGGCCTCTACGGCTGGCTGGACGACTACCTCGGCTGGACCGGCATCTTCGAGTGGCACGGCGGCGCCCCGCGCTCGCTGTTCACCGTCGGCATCCTGCTCGCGATCATGATCCTGCCGATCATCACCAACGTGAGCCGCGAGGTCTTCCGCCAGGTCCCGCGGATGCACGAGGAGGCGGCCCTGGCCCTCGGCGCCACGCGCTGGGAGGTCATCCGCATGTCGGTGCTGCCCTTCGGCCGCTCCGGCGTCATCTCCGCCTCGATGCTCGGCCTCGGCCGCGCGCTCGGCGAGACGATGGCCGTGGCCATGGTGCTCTCGCCCTCCTTCGACATCAACGCCAGCCTGCTCGACCCGGGCGGCGGCACCTTCGCGCAGAACATCGCCAGCAAGTTCAACGAGGCCACCGAGATGGGCCGGGACGCCCTGATCGCCTCCGGTCTCGTCCTCTTCGTCATCACGCTGCTGGTCAACGGCGCGGCCCGCCTGATCATCGCCCGCCGCAAGGAGTACTCGGGGGCCAACGCATGAGCAACGCAACCCTTTCCCCGAAGCACGGCTCCCTGCGCGGCGCGACCCTGCCCAAGTGGTTCGCCTGGGCGGTCGCCGCGGGCTCCGTCGCCGCCGGTCTGGGCATCAGCGCGGCGGCCGGCCTGAACAGCGACATCCAGTGGGCCCTGATCGCGGCCCTGCTGTTCGTCCTCGGCTCCTACGCCATCTCCGCGAAGGTCGAGGGCAGCCGCCAGGCCAAGGACCGCACCGCCACCAGCCTGGTGTGGGTCGCCTTCATCCTGGCCGTCGTCCCGCTCCTGTCCCTCATCTGGGAGACCGTCAAGCGCGGCGTCAAGGTCCTCGACGGCTACTTCCTCACCCACTCCATGGGCGTGGTCGCCGACACCGAGCCCGGCGGCGGCATCTACCACGCCATCCTCGGCACGCTGGAGCAGGTCGGTCTCGCCACCCTGATCTCCGTGCCGATCGGCGTGCTCACCGCGATCTACCTGGTCGAGTACGGGCGCGGCAAGCTCGCCAAGGCCGTCACCTTCTTCGTCGACGTCATGACGGGCATCCCGTCGATCGTCGCGGGCCTGTTCATCCTCAGCCTGTGGATCCTGATCCTGGGCATGGGCTACTCCGGCTTCGCCGGCTCGATGGCCCTGTCGATCCTGATGATCCCGGTGGTCGTCCGCTCCACCGAGGAGATGCTCAAGCTCGTCCCGAACGAGCTGCGCGAGGCGTCGCTGGCGCTGGGCGTGCCGAAGTGGCGCACCATCCTCAAGGTGGTCCTGCCGACGTCGATCGGCGGCATCACCACGGGTGTGATGCTCGCGATCGCCCGCATCACCGGTGAGACCGCCCCCGTGCTGCTGCTGGTCTGGGTCACGAACTTCATCAACGCCAACCCGTTCCAGGACCCGCAGGCGTCGCTGCCGATGTACATCTACCTCCAGTACTCCAACAGCGGCGGCTCCGGCGCGGCCTACGACCGTGCCTGGGCGGCGGCCCTGACGCTCATCGCGTTCATCATGATCCTCAACCTGGTGGCCCGCGGCATCGCCCGCTGGAAGGCCCCGAAGACCGGTCGCTGACGCGGCCAGCGGTAACAGTCAGCGACTCGGACGAAAGAAGCAGTGATTCACATGGCCAAGCGCATCGATGTCAGCGGCCTCAACGCCTACTACGGCTCCTTCCTGGCCATCGAGGACATCTCGATGACCGTCGAACCCCGTTCCGTGACGGCCTTCATCGGCCCCTCCGGCTGCGGCAAGTCCACCTTCCTGCGCACGCTCAACCGCATGCACGAGGTGACGCCGGGCGGCCGGGTCGAGGGCAAGGTCATGCTCGACGACGAGAACCTGTACGGCGCGGGCATCGACCCGGTGGCCGTGCGGCGCGAGGTCGGCATGGTCTTCCAGCGCCCGAACCCGTTCCCCACGATGTCGGTCTACGACAACGTGGCGGCGGGCCTGCGCCTGAACGGCAAGTACAAGAAGTCCGAGCTGGACGACGTCGTCGAGAAGTCCCTCAAGGGCGCGAACCTCTGGAACGAGGTCAAGGACCGCCTGAACAAGCCCGGTTCGGGCCTCTCCGGCGGTCAGCAGCAACGTCTGTGCATCGCCCGCGCCATCGCGGTCGAGCCGAACGTCCTGCTGATGGACGAGCCCTGCTCCGCCCTGGACCCGATCTCCACCCTCGCCATCGAGGACCTGATCGGCGAGCTGAAGGAGCGCTTCACGATCGTCATCGTGACGCACAACATGCAGCAGGCGGCCCGCGTCTCCGACCGCACGGCGTTCTTCAACCTGGCGGCGGTCGGCCAGCCCGGCAAGCTGATCGAGATCGACGACACGGAGCGCATCTTCTCCAACCCGTCGGTCCAGGCCACGGAGGACTACATCTCCGGCCGCTTCGGCTGATCCGAACTCCTCGCGGTGCTGCATGGCGGTGCCACCGCGAGGACGAAGAAGGGCCCGCCCCTGGCTCCCGGGGGCGGGCCTTTCGTCGTGGTGCCCGCGTCCCTTCCCGCCCGGCCGGGCCGGGTGGCGGGTGGACACGGGCCGGGGGTCCGGGGGCGGAACCCGGGTACGGAGCTACAGGAACGCCAGGTGCACCAGCCCGAACGACGCCGCGGCCACCAGTGCCGCCGCCGGCATGGTGATGAACCACCCGAGGACGATGTTCTTGGCCACCCCCCACCGCACCGCGTTGACCCGCTTCGTCGCCCCCACACCCATGATCGCGGACGTGATCACGTGCGTCGTCGAGATCGGCGCGTGGAACAGGAAGGCCGACCCGAACATGATCGTCGCGCCGGTCGTCTCCGCCGCGAACCCCTGCGGCGGATCCAGCTCGATGATCTTCCGTCCCAGGGTCCGCATGATGCGCCAGCCGCCCGCGTACGTGCCCGCCGACAGCATCACCGCACAGGCGATCTTCACCCACACCGGGATCGGGTCGCCGTAGTCCTCGACGTCGGCGATGACCAGCGCCATCACCACGATGCCCATCGTCTTCTGCGCGTCCTGGAGGCCGTGGCCCAGCGCCATCCCCGCCGCCGACACCGTCTGCGCTATGCGGAAGCCCCGCTTGGCCTTGTGCGGGTTGGCCCGCCGGAAGATCCACATGATCGCCGTCATCACCAGGTAACCGGCGAGCAGACCCACCACCGGCGACACGAACATCGGGATGACGATCTTCTCCAGCACCCCGTCCCAGTACACGGTCGTGCCGCCGGCCAGCGCGGCGCCCACCATGCCGCCGAACAGGGCGTGCGAGGACGAGGAGGGCAGTCCGAAGTACCAGGTGATCAGGTTCCAGGTGATCGCACCCACCAGCGCGGCGAAGAGGATCCCCATCCCCGTCGAGCCCTCGGGTGTCTGGATCAGCCCTTCACTGACCGTCTTGGCGACCCCCGACCCCAGGAACGCGCCGGCGAGGTTCATGACGGCCGCCATCGCGAGCGCGACCCGGGGGGTGAGCGCCCGCGTCGACACCGAGGTGGCGATCGCGTTGGCCGAGTCGTGGAAGCCGTTGGTGTACGTGAAGAAGAGCGCGACCCCGATGGTCACGACCAGAGCGAAGGTGTCCATGGCCGGGCCTCAGGACTCCTTGACCGCGATGGTCTCCACCGTGTTCGCCACGTGCTCGAAGGCGTCCGCCGCCTCCTCCAGTACGTCCACGATCTGCTTCAGCTTCAGCACCTCGATCGCGTCGTACTTGCCGTTGAAGAGGTGGGCCAGCAGCTTGCGGTGGATCTGGTCGGCCTGGTTCTCCAGGCGGTTGACCTCGATCCAGTACTCGGTGAGGTTCTCCATCGTGCGCAGGTGCGGCATGGCCTCCGCGGTCAGCTCCGCGGCCCGCGCCAGCACCTCGATCTGCTGCTCGACGCCCCGGGGCAGTTCCTCGATGTTGTAGAGGACGACCAGGTCGACGGCCTCCTCCATGAAGTCCATGATGTCGTCGAGGGACGATGCGAGGGAGTAGATGTCCTCGCGGTCGAAGGGCGTGATGAACGAGGAGTTCAGCTGGTGGAAGATCGCATGTGTGGCGTCGTCACCCGCGTGTTCCGCCGCCCGCATACGCTCTGCGATCTCGGCCCGGGCGGAGGTGTCCGCCCCGAGCAGTTCCATCAGGAGTTTCGAGCCCGTGACGATGTTGTCCGCGGATGCGGCGAACATGTCGTAGAAGCTCGTCTCCCTGGGGGTCAGACGAAAGCGCACGTGGGGTCCTCGATATGCATCGGTTTCAGTCAGGCTGATGCTAGGCGCATCATCCGGCCACGACTAACGGGCCGCCCCCCAGTGTCGCCCATCAGGCAAGCTGATGAGCACGGGGGCGGTCCGCGGGCCGTGTCCGGCCGCAGCGCACGGCATCGGCCAAGAGGCCTATACCCAGCAAAGTTCGGTACCATATACCCGCCAGGGGTATGCAGCGACCGTCAGGACACCAGGAGGACGCGATGACGACCACCGAGACCGGCGCGGACGCGCCCTCCTCCCCGGACGCGGCCGACGTGACGGACGTGACGAGCGTGCCGAACGCGGCGGATGCCGTGAACACGGCGGACGCGACGGACGCGGCGGACGCCGTGACCGCCCACGACCGCGGGATCCACGGCTACCACCACCAGAAGCAGGACCACGTCAAACGCCTGCGCCGCATCGAGGGCCAGATCCGCGGCCTGCAGCGGATGGTCGACGAGGACGTCTACTGCATCGACATACTCACCCAGGTCTCCGCCTCCACCAAGGCGCTGCAGTCCTTCGCGCTGCAGCTGCTGGAGGAGCACCTGCGCCACTGCGTCGCGGACGCGGCCGTCAAGGGCGGCGACGAGATCGACGCGAAGGTCAAGGAGGCGACGCAGGCCATCGCCCGCATGCTGCGGACCTGAGCGGCCGGCCCGGCGGGCGGTCAGTCCCTGGAGGACTCCGCCCGCGCCTCGGCCACCCGCAGCACCTCGTCGATGCTCTCCAGGCTGAGCCGGTCCTCGGCGGCGGAGGCGGCGATGATCAGCTCTCCGCACAGCTCGATCTCGGCGAGCGCCACGTGGTCCTGCACCGTCCCGCCCCTGAGCCGAGCCACGCGCCTCACCTCATCTCCGCCGTCACCGGCTTCCTAGAGTAGGGAGCGGCCTACGCACCGCGCATGGCACGGAAGGGCTAGTTCAGGCCGGTCACTCCTCGGCTCACCCCTCGGCGATCCGGCCCGCGTAGATGTCCTCCCCCTCGGGGAGCCGCACCTCGGCCGGCGCCCCGAAGCCGTACAGCAGCGTGGTCGAGGCGACCGCGACAGGTTTGTCCTGCCCCCCGTTGACGAAACTGAACCGGTGCCGGACCTTGCGGATCCGCCCCTGGTCGTCGAGGTAGGCGTCGAACGGCACCTCGGCCGTGGCGAACCCTTTCGCCGCCGCGGCCAGCGGACCGCGGTTCGCGTCCGAGGCCTCCCGCGCGGCCGCCGCCAGGTCCGCCGTCCCCCGGTAGTGCCGCACCCGCGTCCCCGCGACCTCGGTCCGGCCCACGAACGTCGCCCGGCGCGTCCCGCGCAGCACCTCGGCGGCGGCGAACGGGTCGGTGGCCCCGCCGGTGACGAGGTTCCCGTCGGTCAGCGTCCCGGTGTCCACGCGCACCCACTTGTCGGCGGGCACCCCGGCCCCCCGGTTCTTCATGAACAGCGCCCCGGGGGCGAGCAGTTCGATGATGGGCCGCCGCACCGCGTCCCCCGCCGGATCCTGCGGCAGCAGCACCTTCAACCGCCCCAGCCGCCTGCGGTAGTCGTACACGCCCTCGCCCCGGACGGTCACCCGGGTCCCGCCGGCGGCCATCTCCAGGGAGGTGTGCGCCTTCGAACTCCCGGCGTCCACCAGCGCGTCGGCGGCCCCCCGCAGCACCCGGACCGGGTCGCCGCCCGGAGCGTCCCCGGTCACGGCACTGCTCCGCGCGCAGCCCGCGGCCCCCAGACAGAGACAGCCCACGACCCCGGCCGCCGCCACCATGCCGACCGTCCGCCGGTACTGCCGTCGTCGAGCCATCGTCCGCCTACCCCCGCTCCGTCCGACACGGGCCGCCTGTCGTTCCGGTTAACGACCGGTGGAAGCCCCCGTCACGCCGACACACCGGAGCGCTACGGTGGTCGACGTGGCGCACCAGGACAACGAGTCGGACCCCGGCCGGCACAGCACGACCACCGTCGAACAGGGCCCTTTCTGCGTGGCCCGCTGCACCTGCGGCTGGCGCGGCCCGGCCAGAAGAGCCAGGAGCCAGGCCCGCACGGACGCCGAGAACCACACGGCCGAGTGACCGCACCCCCGTGACCGGCATTCCGCCTCCCGCAGTTCCCCGAGGGCCCCGGGGAGTGCCTCAGGGCCCTTGAGGAACCCCCGCTCGAAGAGCGGGGGGAGGCACCCCTCCGGCGCCGGGCCGCGCTCCCCGCACCGCACCGGTTCCGGGCAGCCGGCCGGCGCCCCGCGCCATGGAACCTCCAAGTCCCCGCAACCGTCTCGTTCCACGGACCCGGGAGGCCCCCATGGAACGACGTACCTTCCTCGCAGGCGCGGCAGCCGCGGCCCTCACCGCCACCACCGCCTGCACCGGCGGCGGGGACGGCGGCCCACCCCGCCGGACCCCCGCCTCCCGCACCCCTCCCGCCCTCACCCCCACCCGCGCCACCGCGTCCGCCCCCACCCCCGCCGACTGGAACGCCCTCGCCCGCGACCTGGACGGCCCCCTCCTCCGCCCCGGCGACGCCGACTGGCGGACGGCCCGCCGCCTCTACAACACCCGCTTCGACGGCCTCGCACCCGCCGCCGTCGCCTACGTCGACCACGCCGACGACATCCGCACCGCCCTCGCCCACGCCCGCGCCCACGGCGTCCCCGTCGCGATCCGCAACGGCGGCCACTCCTACGCCGGCTGGTCCTCCGGCGACCACCGCCTGATCGTCGACGTCTCACGGCTCGGCACCGTCCGCGTCGTTGCGGACACCGCCGTCATCGGCGCCGGCGCCAAACTCATCGACGTCTACCGCGCCCTGGCCGCGAGGGGCGTGACGATCCCCGGCGGCTCCTGCCCCACCGTCGGCGTCTCCGGCCTCACCCTCGGCGGCGGCCACGGCGTGGTCTCCCGCGCCTACGGCCTGACCTGCGACAGCCTCACCCGGGCCGCCCTCGTGACCGCCGACGGCACCCGGCTCACCGCCGACGCGACCGAGAACGAGGACCTCTTCTGGGCCCTGCGCGGCGCCGGCAACGGCAACTTCGGCGTCGTCACGGAGCTGCGCTTCCGGACCCACCCGGCTCCGCGGAGCGTCACCGGGTACCTGACCTGGCCCTGGCCGAAAGCCGCCGCCGTCACGGCGGCCTGGCAGGAATGGGGCCCGGCCCAGCCGGACGAGATCTGGTCGTCGCTCCACCTGGCGAACACCCCCGGCGGCACCCCCACCGTCTCCGTCACCGTCTTCTCCCTCGGCACGTACGGCGAACTCCAGAACGCCGTCGACCGCCTGGCCGGCCGCGTCGGCGCCTCCGCGCGCAGCGTCTCGCTCAGGCGCCGCTCGTACCAGGAGTCGATGGAGCTGTACGCCGGCTGCTCGTCCTTCGCCGACGACGCGCAGTGCCACCTCCCGGGCACGACGCCGGGCCGCTCCCCGCAGGGCGCCCTGAAGCGCGAGACCTACTCCGCCCGCTCGGACTTCTTCGACCGTCCGCTGGACGCCGCCGGGATCGGGACCCTGCTCTCCCAGGTCCGCGGCGTCCGCGGCGGTTCCGGCAGCATCGCGTTCACCGCGCTCGGCGGAGCCGTCAACCGGGTCGCGCCGACGGCCACGGCGTTCGTCCACCGCCGCTCACGCATGCTGGCCCAGTACCTCGCGTCCTGGAGCGCCGGGGCGTCCGGCTCCGCCGCCGAGTCGTGGCTGACGTCGGCTCACCGGGCCATGCGCCCGCACGCGTCGGGCGCGGCCTACCAGAACTACCCGGACCCGACCCTCACCGACTGGCGCCGGGCCTACTACGGCGACGCGGCGCCGCGCCTGGCCCGGCTGAAGAAGCGGTACGACCCCGACCGCGTCTTCACCTACCCCCAGGCCCTGTGAGCGGCCGGCAGACCGAAGAGGGAGGGGAGAGGGGAGGGCGAGCGGAGGGGAAGGCCCGGTCAGGCCGCCAGGTCCCGCTCCTCCGACCCGGACGTCTCCCTCCGGGTCCCCGCGACCATCGCGTCCCGCGCCGCACCGTCCCGCCTCCGCGCCGCGACCAGCCACCCGGCCCGCGGCGACCGCTCCACCGCCCGCACGACCGGCGTCAGCAGCGCCATGGCGAGCGGCGACAGCAGCAGGGCGACCGCCGTGCCGAGCGCGAGTCCGCCGACGACGTCCGTCGGGTAGTGCACGCCCATGTAGACGCGGCAGAAGCCCTCGAGCACGGCGATCCCGAGGCCGACGAGCCCGAACCTCCGGCTGGCGAGGAACAGTCCCACCGCGAGCGCCATGGTGATCGTCGCGTGGTCGCTGACGAAGGAGTAGTCGGTCTTGCCCTCGACGAGGACCTCGAGCCCCTCGTGGTCGTTGAACGGCCGGGGCCGCTCCACGAATCCGCGGATCGGCACGTTCACCAGGACGGCGACACCGGCCGCGAGCGGTGCCCACACCAGCGCGGCGACCGAGGACGCCGCGTCCTCACCGCCCCGCCGCCGCACGCCCCACCAGCACCACAGCACCAGCAGCACCATGGCGAACAGCAGCCCGTACTCGCCGACGAACTCCATGATCCGGTCGAACCACGGCGGCGCGTCCTTGGCGAGGCCGTTGATGTCGTACAGCAGGTCGACGTCGGGGTTCGACCCGGAATCGGCGAGTCCAGCCATGGTGCGCGGCCCCTTCGTCATCTCTCTCCCGGCGCACGCCGTGCACGCCGTTCTCTCCACCCCCGTGGTTTGTAGACCCGCTCGTCCGCTCGGCTACGACAACAGGAACGCACGGTCCCCGCTGATACGTTCCACACTCCACTGAATGATCACGCAGACGTTATCGAAGAGAGATGCATCCCCGCAGCTCAGGGGGTGGGTTCACGCTGCGCTCACACCGTCGTGGGCAGCGCTTTCGCGCCATCTTCGGTGACCCGGGTGGCACCGAAGTAGTCAGGCGTGTCGATCGGGTCGAATCGGATCACGGCGCCCGGACGCGGCGCGTCGATCATGTACCCGCCGCCGACATAAATACCCACATGCCGGATGGCCCGGGAATTGGTGAGGTCGTCCGAGAAGAACACCAGATCTCCGGGGAGCAGTTCGTCCCGCTTCGGGTGCGGCCCCGCGTTGTACTGGTCGTTGGCCACGCGCGGCAGCGTGATCCCGACGCTCTCGTACGCCGCCTTGGTCAGGCCCGAGCAGTCGAACCGTCCGCCCTGCTCAGCGGTGCCGTTGCCGCCCCAGAGGTAGAGGGTGCCGAGCTTCTTCTGCGCGTAGGCGATGGCGCCGGCGGCCTGCTCGGAGGGGTCGACGCGCCCGACCGGCGCCGCGAAGCTCTTCTCCAGCGCGGTGATCCGCTCGACGTAGTTCCGCGTCTCCTCGTACGGCGGCACGCCCCGGTACTTGATCACCGCGTAGGCCCCGGCGTTGTACGAGGCCAGCATGTTTTCGGTCGGATTCCCGGGGACGTCCTTCACGTAGGACGCGAGCGTGCAGTCGTACGTGGCCGCCGACGGGATGGCGTCCTCGGGGTCCCACACGTCACGGTCCCCGTCCCCGTCCCCGTCGATGCCGTGGGTGGCCCAGGTGCCGGGGATGAACTGCGCGATGCCCTGTGCCGCCGCATGGCTCTGCGCCCTCGGGTTGAACCCGCTCTCCTGGTAGAGCTGGGCGGCGAGCAGCGCCGGGTTGATGGCCGGGCAGAGGTTGCCCCACTTCTGCACGAGCGCCTGGTACGCGGCCGGCACGGTCCCCTTGGCGAGCGCCTTCGCCGCCCCGCCGCCGACCCCGTTGACGAGGTTCCCGGCGACGACGTAGACCCCGACGACGAGCAGCATCACGAAGGCGAGCGAGGCACTGACGGCGACGCCCGTCGCGATCCACACCTTACGCACCGTCAACCGCCCCTGTTCGTCGGGAAGTACGCCGCCGCACGTCAGTGTAGAGGCGGCACCCGCCGGATGGGGTGATCATGTGACGGGAGTGCCGCCCGGCCTTGTCGGGCCGCACTCCGCCCCGGCGCCTTCCCGCCGGACGGAGCCGGAGGGACCGGTGCGGCCGGCCCCGCCCCGCCTTCGGCGCCACTCCGCCCGGGAGCCGGACGACGGCCCCGACCGCCGCGGAGCGCTCAGGAGTTCGTCCCCACGGCCAGGGGGAACCGCACGCCCGTCAGTTCCTCCGAGACCCCCCACAGCCGCCGCGCCGTGTGCGGGTCGCTCGCCGCCCGCGAGCGGCCGACGAGGGTCGGCACCCCCCGGGCCTCCGCGAACCCGTCCGGACCGACGTAGCTCGCCCCGGGGAGGTCCTGGGTCACGGCGTAGAGCGTGGGCAGCGCGCCGGCCTCGTCGTCCTGCGCGAGGAACCGGTTGCCGATCTTCAGGAAGCCCCGCATCACCGGGTTCGCGGCATGGCTCTGGAGATTGGTCGCGGCGTACCCGGGGTGGGCCGCGAACGCGCGGACCGGCGAGCCGGCCTCCGACAGGCGCCGCTGGAGTTCCAGGGTGAACAGGAGGTTCGCCAGCTTGGACTGGGCGTAGGCGCGCCGCGGGGTGTAGCGGGCGGTCATGTCGAGGTCGTCGAACTCGATGGTCGCGCCGCCCCAGCGATGGGCCGCGGAGGACAGGGTCACGACGCGGTCGGTGACGTACGGCAGCAGCAGGTTCGTGAGGGCGAAGTGGCCCAGGTGGTTGGTCCCGAACTGCATCTCGAAGCCGTCCTCGGTGCGCCGCCTCGGCAGCATCATCACGCCGGCGTTGTTGACGAGGGCGTACAGCGGGTCGCTCCAGCCGGCGGCGAACTCCCGCACCGAGGCCAGGTCGGCCAGGTCCAGGCGCCGCACCTCGGTGCTGCCGGACATGCCCGCGGCGGCGGCCCGCCCCCGTTCCACGTCCCGCACCGCGAGGACGACGTGCGCCCCGGCCCGCGCGAGCGCGCCCGCGGCCGTACGGCCGATACCGCTGTTGGCGCCGGTGATGACGACGGTCCGGCCGGTGAGGTCGGGCAGACGGGTCGCGTTCCATGCGTGCGTGCTCTTCTCAGCCATACCCCGAATGTAGTCGCCGCCAACAATGCTGTCAATGACAACAAAGCTGGCGGCGCCAACACCGGGATACGATGACACCCATGCCCGCAAGCCGCCCCTACCACCACGGAGACCTGCGCTCCACCCTGCTCGCCGGCGCCGAGCGCACCCTGCGGGAGAAGGGGGCCGGCGCGCTCTCCCTGCGCGAACTGGCCCGCGAGGCCGGAGTGAGCCACGCCGCCCCCGGCCGCCACTTCAAGGACAAGCAGGCCCTGCTCGACGCCCTCGCCCTGAGCGGCTACGACCGCCTGGCCCAGGCCCTGGACGCCGCCGACGACCCCGCACTCCCCCTCCAGGCCCGCCTCACCGCGCTGGCCCGCGCCTACCTCGGCTTCGCGACCGACAACGCGGAACTGCTGGAGCTGATGTACGCCCGCAAGCACGATCCGGAATCCGCCGGGCGGATGGCCGACGGCGTCGAGCGCACGGTGGGCCTGATCGGCCGGGTCGTCGCCGAGGCACAGGGGCGGGGCGAGATCGTCGAGGGCGACCCCGCCCACCTGACGGTCGTCCTCGGCGCCGTGCTCCACGGCCTCGCCGTCTTCACGGCCGGTGACAAGTCCGCCGCCTACGCCTCGCAGCACGGCGGCGTGGAGGAGTTGGTCCACCTCCTCCTGCACGGGCTCAAGCCGCGCTGAGCACACACCTCGTTGCCCGGCGTCACCTCACGTGATACACAGAGTGACGATACGACTCTTCACCCGCCGGATCGTGCCCCTCCCGGACTCCGGCGCGCGCCGGTGGCAAGCTATTCGTACGAAACCCGCCAACGGATGACGCCAAGTCGACATACGACAGCGACAATGTCGGCGACAATGAGGCCTGACCTCTGCACTCCTGCAGGGGATGCGGAACTACCCATACAGGGGCGGTGACTTACATGCTCTTTGCGGCCGACGAGGGAGACATCAACACCATTATCGGCGGGATCGCTCCGGATTGGGGCCCCTTCGGCAGCCTGGGCAACGAGGCCAAGGTGATGATCGAGGTGGTCATGGCGGTCGCCATCCTGATCTGCCTGGGCATCGCCATCTGGGGGGCGGCCAAACAGCGCATCGGCGCGACCGCGTTGAGGGACACGTTCAGCGCCGAACAGGGCAAGGGCCTCATCATCGCGGGGCTGACGGGCGTCTTCATCATCGGCTCGCTCGGCACGCTGTTCACCATCGTGTACGGCATGGCCGTGTAGGCCCCGCCCATCGGTTCCGACCGGGCACGCCCGGCCCCCCTCCACCCCACCCGCCCGTCGTGCCCACCGGCTGAGGTTGCGTTTCCCTGATGTCCAGTCACCACACCGCGCCCGCGCGGGAACCAGCACGGCTACCGTCGTACGTGGAGTACACGGAGCACGAGGTGTTTCCGCACGACGCTGAGGGGGCGTACGCGGTATGAGTCTCGGAGACGAGCACGAGACCTCCGGTGGGTACGGCGGCACGGGCCAGACCCGCACCCGCCTGCCGGAAAGAGGCGGCGACCCGTACGGCGGCGCGCGCAGAGGCGGCCGTTCGTCGTCGCGCAGCCTGGTCACGGTCGTCGGCGTGGTGGTCCTCCTCATCGCCGCGATCGCCTTCGCGAACCGCGGGGGCGACGCCTCCTCCTCGGCGGACGACTCCGACGACTCCCCCAAGGCGGCGGCGACGGCCCCGTCGGGGAAGAAGCCGGTGGGGGCGAAGTCGGCGGGGATCCCGACCGGATACGCACATGACGCTCAGGGTGCGCAGAGCGCGGCGGCCAACTACTCCGTCGCGCTGGGGTCCGCCGAAATGTTCGACAAGAGCCGGCGGCGCGAGATCATCACCACCGTGTACGCCCCGGACGTCGCCGCCGCCCGGCAGGCCGACCTGGACAAGGCTTACTCCAGCGGTGAGTTCCTCACCAACATCGGTCTCGACAAGGACGGCAGGGCACCTGCCGGACAGACCTTCGTCTCACGGGTGGTCCCCGTGGGCACCAAGGTGACGGCCTCCGGCTCCAGCACCGCCACCGTCGAGGTCTGGTACACCTCACTGTTCGGTTTGTCCGGCGAGGGCTCGACCAACCCGGTGACCGAAAGCTGGTACACCACCACATACCAGCTGAAGTGGATCGACAACGACTGGAAGGTCACCGACTTCCAGCAGAAGGACGGACCGGTCCCGGTCGGGCGCGACCAGAAGGCCTCCACCGCCGACGACATGACGAAGGCTGTCGAGGAGTACGGAGGGTTCACATATGCGCGCTAGCCACCGCTTCCTCAGGCTCACAGCCGTGGTCACCGCCGTGCAGGCCACCGCTGTGCTGTTTGCAACCCGAGCCGCCGCGGCACCCACACCGACGCCCACGCCGACGGGCAGCAACGACCCCTGTGACCTCATCCGCGGCCCCGCCAAGGAGTACTGCGAGCGAGGCGAGGACGGAGACGGCGGCGGCTCCAGCACCCTCGACGAGCCCACCTCCACCCTCGACCCCCTCGCCTCCCTCGCCCAGGGCTGCGCCGACGCCGCCTCCTGGACCGTCAAGCAGCTCAGCGAGGCCGTGGAGGAGACCGCGGACGTCGACTTCACGAACGACACGTTCCTCAAGCAGTACGCCGTCGTCTTCGCCGCGTCGACGATCCTCACCCTCCTCCTCTGGCTGCTCGCGGTCGCCAAGAGGGCGGTGCGGGGCGTCCCCCTCACCACCGCCCTCTCCGAGGCCATCGGCTTCCTCTGGCTGACCGTGCTCGCCTCGGCCTTCACCCCGCTGATCCTCTACACCGTCGTCTCGGCCACCGACGGCGTCACCGACGTGCTCGCGAAGGCGACCGGCGACCAGACGGACACCTTCTTCGGCACCTTCTCCGCAGCCCTGGAGAAGGGCGACGACATCGGCGGCGGCCCGATCATGCTGATCGTGGTGTCCCTGGTCTCCATCCTCGCCGCCGGCGTCCTCTGGCTGGAGCTGGTCATCCGCGCCGCCCTGCTCTACGTCGGCGCCCTCCTCGGCACCGTCGTCTACGCGGGCCTCGTCGACAAGAACCTGTGGGGCCACGTCCGCCGCTGGGCGGGCATCATGATCGCGGTGATCCTCGTGAAGCCCGTGATCGTGATCGTGCTCGGCCTCGCCGGCGCGCTGTCCGCCGGCGACGGCCCCGACGCCTTCTCCGCCGTCGTCTCCGGACTGGCGATCATCCTGCTCGCCATCTTCGCGTCCGCGATGATCTACCGCTTCGTCCCCGGCTTCGGCGACGAACTCGCCAACTCCCGCAACAACCGCCTCATGCAGGGCGCCGAGGGCAAGGCCGCCGCCGTCATGAGCTCCCCGGCGACCCTGGTCGCGCAGGGCATCAAGACCCACAGCGGCCGCACCGACCACAACAACGGCGGAACCGGCCCCCGCCCCTCCAACCCCGCCTCCGGCGGAGTCGCCGCGCACAGCTCGCGCACCTCGAACGGCGGCGGACCTGTCCCCTCCGCCGCCCCCGCACCCCGCTCGAGCAGCAGTCCGGTGAACACCCCACACGCCAGCAGCACCCGCAACAGCAGTACCAACCGCACGGGAGGTGAAGGGCGTTGACGACCGAGTCCCACCTGTCCCATCCGGTCACGCCCCGCCGTACGTATCTGATCGGCCGCGCCCGGCCGAACGCGATCGTCGGACGCAATCGGGAGACCGGAGAGATCGCGCTGATCGTCGTGGGCGCGTTCCTCGGCATGATGTGCGGGCTCCTCGTCCCCGTCCTGTCCGTGCGGATCGTGCTCCTCGTCGGCCTGCCGATGCTGGCGCTGGCCGCGGTGTACGTGCCGTACAAGCACCGCACGTTCTACAAGTGGTTCGAGATCAACCGCAGTTACAAGCGCATCCTGCGCCGGGGCACCGCCTACCGCTCCGGTGCCGCCGAGGCCGGCACCCGGCTGGACGGACGCGAGGTGGAGATCGGGCCGCCGCCCGGCATCGGACGGATCACCTGGCTCTCCGCGCCCTTCGGGCCGGACGAGATCGCCGTCCTGCTGCACGCGGACCGCAAGACCGTCACCGCCGCCATCGAGATCGAGGGCCCCGGCGTCGGACTGCGCGACTCCGAGGACCAGGAGGCCCTCGTCGACCGCTTCGGCACCCTGCTCAAGCACGTCGCCAACGGCGACGGCTTCGTCACCCGCCTCCAGATGCTCGCCCGCACCCTGCCCGCCGACCCCGACGCCCACGCCAAGGACGTCGCCGTCCGCGGCGACGACAGGTCGCCGGTCTGGCTGCAGCAGTCGTACGACCAGCTGCAGTCGATGGTGTCGACCAGCAGCGAGCAGCACCGCGCCTACCTCGTCGCCTGCATGCACTACACGCGCGAGCTGGCCGCCGAGGCGAACGCCATGGCGCGGGCGATGCGCGGCCAGGGCGGCGGCAAGGTGGACCGCGACGCCGGACTCGCCGTCGTCATGGCCCGTGAGCTGACCGACATCTGCTCCCGGCTCCAGGAGGCCGACATCCGCGTACGGCAGCCGCTCGGCCAGAGCAGACTGTCCTCGCTGATCCACTCCATGTACGACCCGGACCACCCGATCGACCACATCCAGGCGATGAGCAAGCGCAACGCCTGGCCGGCCGAGCTGGACGCCGTGGAGCCCACCTACCTCCAGGCCAAGACCCGCGAGTCCGCGACCCGCGCCCCCTGGTGCCACGCCACCGCCTGGATCAAGGAGTGGCCGATGACCCCGGTCGGCGTCAACTTCCTGGCCCCGCTCCTCGTCCACACCCCGGACGTGATCCGCACGGTCGCCGTCACGATGGACCTCGAACCCACCGAGATCGCCATCGAGCGCATGCTGACCGAGAAGACCAACGACGTGGCGGAGGCGTCCCGCGCCGCCAAGATGAACCGCACCGTCGACCCGCGCGACATCGCCGCCCACAGCCGCCTCGACCAGCGCGGCGAGGACCTCGCCAGCGGCGCGGCCGGCGTCAACCTGGTCGGCTACATCACCGTCTCCTCCCGCTCCCCCGAGGCCCTGGCCCGTGACAAGCGGACCATACGGGCCTCGGCCGGAAAGTCGTACCTGAAGCTGGAGTGGTGCGACCGCGAGCACCACCGGGCCTTCGTGAACACACTCCCGTTCGCCACCGGCATTCGAAGGTAGGGGCTGAGCCGATATGCGGGATCCGCTGTCCGTCGTCACCGACGCCTTCACGTCCTTCCTGTTCGGGAAGGTCGAGACGACACGGCTGCCGGTGCGCACGTCCACCGGCCAGGCACAGGCGGTCTACCTGCCGACCGCCGCGCCCGGCCTCGGCGACTCCGGCGTCATCATCGGCCGCGAGGTCTACTCCGGGAAGGGCTACATCTACGACCCCTTCCAGCTCTACGGCCAGCAGCTCCCCGCCCCCCACTGGCTGGTCCTCGGGGAGTCGGGAAACGGCAAGTCGGCCCTGGAGAAGACGTACGTCCTGCGCCAGCTGCGCTTCCGCGACCGCCAGGTCGTCGTCCTGGACGCGCAGGGCGAGGACGGCGTCGGCGAGTGGAACCTCATCGCGCAGGAGCTGGGCATCACCCCCATCCGGCTGGACCCGATGGCCGCCCTGGACCACGGCATCCGGCTCAACCCGCTCGACCCGTCGATCACGACGACCGGGCAGCTGGCCCTGCTGCGGACCATCATCGAGGTCGCGATGGGCCACGGCCTGGACGAGCGCTCCGGCTTCGCGCTCAAGGTCGCGCACGCCTACGTCAACGAGACGATCGTCGAACGCCAGCCGGTCCTCTCCGACATCGTCGAGCAACTGCGCCACCCCGAACCGGAGTCGGCGGAGGCGATGAACGTCGCCATAGACGACGTGCGGGCCTGGGGCCTGGACGTCGCCCTGGTCCTGGACCGCCTGGTCGACGGTGACCTGCGCGGCATGTTCGACGGCCCCACCACCGTCGGCATCGACCTGGACGCCCCGCTCATCGTCTTCGACCTGTCCCACATCGACCGCAACTCCATCGCCATGCCGATCCTGATGGCGATCGTCGGCGTGTGGCTGGAGCACACCTGGATCCGCCCCGACCGGAAGAAGCGCATCTTCCTGGTCGAGGAGGCCTGGCACATCATCAACAGCCCGTTCGTGGCCCAGCTGTTCCAGCGCCTGCTGAAGTTCGGCCGGCGGCTCGGCCTGTCCTTCGTCGCGGTCGTCCACCACCTGTCCGACGTGGTGGACGGAGCGGCGGCGAAGGAGGCGGCGGCCATCCTGAAGATGGCCTCGACCCGCACCATCTACGCCCAGAAGGCGGACGAGGCGAGGGCGACCGGGCGGGTCCTGGGCCTGCCCCGCTGGGCCGTGGAGATCATCCCGACCCTCACGCCCGGCATCGCGGTCTGGGACGTCAACGGCAACGTCCAGGTGGTCAAGCACCTGGTCACCGAGACCGAACGCCCGCTGGTCTTCACCGACCGCGCGATGACCGAGTCCTCCGTCGACCTGTCCGACGACGCCCTGCGCGCCGCCGAGCTGGAGGCGGAGGAGCGGGCGGCGGCCTTCGTGGAGCAGCACGTCGGGGACTCCGAGTCGACGGTGGCCTAGGGACGGCCCGGGGACGGCGCAGGGATGAGGGTGTACGGGGAGGACGCGTGAGACCGGACGACCACCGCGGGCCCGGCGGGTCCGGCCGGGCCGGCCAGGGCGGCATCCCGGACGGGCTGCTGCTCGGCCTCATCGCGTTCCTGCTCGGCATGACCCTGCTGGTGTGGACGGCCACGGGCCTCGCGGGCCTCTTCTCCCACGGCTCCTGGCCGTCCGGCGTGACCTTCGCCCGCACCCCCCTGGCCATGCGCCGCCTCGTCGCCCAGCCGCAGGACATCCCCGGCGCCTGGCCCGGTACTCCCGCGTCCGACCTCTCGGGCTACGGCCTGTTCTGGGGCCTGCTCATCGGTCAGCTGATGGTGCTGACCGTCCTGGCGGTGTTCGTCGTGGGCACGGTGGCCCGCTGGAGGGCGGTGCGGAAACGGCGCCGGGCCGGACGGACCGCGACGGCCGCACCGGAGCCCCCGGCACCGCAGCAGCTGCACGAGGTGCCGACACCGAGGGTGTCCGAGGAGGAGCGACCGGCCCACGAGAAGCCCACGACCGTGCCCGCGTCCGTGCCCGTGGCCGTGCCCGCGTCCACCGGCGGACGGGCGGACGGATGGGACACCCCCCGCGCCGAAGGCGCGGTGCGCTACGGCCCGCCGGCCGTCCGCCGCACCACCGCGGCCCGGGCCGTACGGGACGCGGAGGGCCCCGCCCTCGTCCTCACCTCGAACCCGGCCCTCTGGCAGGACACCAAGGACGCCCGGGCCAAACTGGGCCCCGTCCACCTCTACGACCCCACCCACCTCTGCGACACCCCGGCACGCCTCCACTGGTCCCCCACCACCGCCTGCGAGGACAAGGACACGGCCGCCTCCAGGGCAGCCGCCCTCCTGGCCCCCGTACGCCCCACCTCCCGCCTGGACCAGGCGGTCAGCGACACCGCCACGACCCTCCTGCGCAGCTACCTGCACGCCGCGGCCATCGACGGCCGCACCATCCGCCACGTCCACCGCTGGGCCCAGGGCGCCCAGGTCCAGGACGCCGTACGCGTCCTGCGCACCCACCCCAGGGCCGCCCCCGGCGCCGCGGGCGAACTCGAGGCGGCCCTCACCGCCCACCCCGAACGCCGGGACATGGCCCAGCAGCTGACCACCCGCGCGCTGTCCGCCCTGTCCACGGTCAACGTCCGCGAGGCGTGCACTCCCAATCGAACCGATGCCCTCGCCTTGGATTCCTTTGTCCAAGAAGGGGGAACACTTTATGTCGTGGGCGAATCCATCGAGGACCCCCGCACCAGCCCGGGCGCGATGCCCCTGCTGACGGCCCTCGCCTCACACGTGGTCGAGCACGGCCGGCGCATGGCCGAACGGTCATCCTCCGGTCGGCTCGACCCACCACTCACCCTCGTCCTGGACGACGTCGCGGCCGTGGCTCCGCTCCCCCAGCTCCCGGAGCTGCTGGCCACCGGAGCGGACCGGGGCATGCCCGCCCTGGCCCTGCTCAGGTCCCGCGAACAGGGCCGGTCCCGCTGGCCGCACGACGAACTGCCGGTCTGACGCGCCGGTCCGACGACCGACCGCCGGTGCGACGACGAGCTACGCGTCCGGCCGCGGGCGCTCGACGACCATCTCCAGCTCGCGCTCCTCCGGCTTCCCCGCCAGTGGCACGGTCACTCCGCTCTCCGTGAACCCCGCCTTGCGGTAGAAGCCCAGCGCCCGCGCGTTCCGCGGATGCACGATGAGCCGCACGCGCTCCGTCCCGCGCCCCCACGCCCACTCCAGCGCGGCGTCGAACAACGCCCGGGCCACCCCGCTCCCCCGGTACCCGGGCGCCACGTACACCCCGACGAGGTGCCCCTGCCGCCGCTCGACGGGGAACCCCGCCCAGTCCGTCGACCCGGCCTCCTCGATCAGCACGGAGACCGTGCCCGCCCAGGACCCGTCCGCCGCCTCGGCGACGAACTGCCGCACCCCGCCCGCGTCCTGCGCGCCCCTCGCCGTCCGCTCCCGCCAGTAGGAGTCGGGCCGGGCCACCGCCTCCTCGTAGGTCTCCAGATACGCGAGGTGCGCCACCGGATCCCGCAGCGCCCTCAGCCGCGACTCCTTCGCCACCGCCCACTCCTCGGCGCGCACCGGCCTGATCACGTGGTCCTCGAAGGACGTGCTCCCCATGCCGGCCACCGTAGTACCGGGGTACCACGGCCCTCACCCCGAATACGGCCCGCGGTCCGACGCCCCCCGCCCCCGGGCGGACGAGCATCGAAGCATGATTACGGCACAGGAACTCACCAAACGCTACGGCGACCGGACCGTCGTCACCGACCTGTCCTTCACCGTCCGCCCCGGCACCGTCACCGGCTTCCTCGGCCCCAACGGCGCCGGCAAGTCCACCACCCTGCGGATGGTCCTCGGCCTGGACGCCCCCACCCGCGGCCACGCCACCGTCGGCGGCCGCTCCTACGCCGCCCACCCCGCACCCCTCACCGAGGTCGGCGCCCTGCTGGAGGCCCGCTCCGTCCACCCCGGCCGCACCGCCCACCACCACCTGCGCGCCCTCGCCCTCACCCACGGCATCCCGAGGAGCCGCGTCGAACACGTCCTGGGCCTCACCGGCCTCACCGACGTCGCCCACCGCCGCGTCAAGGGCTTCTCCCTCGGCATGGGACAGCGCCTCGGCATCGCCGCCGCCCTGCTCGGCGACCCGGCCGCCGTCGTCCTCGACGAGCCGGTCAACGGCCTCGACCCGGAGGGCGTCCTGTGGATCCGCACCCTCCTCAAGTCCCTGGCCGCCGAAGGCCGCACGGTCCTCGTCTCCTCCCACCTGATGAGCGAGATGGCCCTCACCGCCGAGCACCTGGTCATCATCGGCCGCGGCCGGCTCCTCGCCGACACCACGGTCACCGACTTCGTACGCCACTCCGGCACGGGCACCGTCAAGGTCGTCACCCCGGACGCCGCCGACCTCGTGCGGCACCTCACCGCCCCCGGCGTCGGCATCACCGCCGACGCCCCCGGCCGGCTCACCGTGCGCGGCACCGACGCCGAGCACATCGGCCGCACCGCCGCCGCCCACGGCATCCCCCTGTTCGAACTCACCCCGAGCACGGCCTCCCTGGAGGAGGCGTTCATGGACCTCACCCGCGACGCGGTCGAGTACACCGCCACCCCGGAAGGAGCGGCGGCATGAGCACCGCGACCGCCCCCACCGTCACCACCGCCCCGGCGTACCGGGTCACCCCGTCCCGCGTCCTGCGCTCCGAGTGGCACAAGCTGTGGACGCTCCGCTCCACCTGGGTCAACCTCGTCCTCACCGGCGCCCTCACCCTCGCCATGGGCGTGGGCATCAGCGCCGCCTACGACGGCACCGGCGAAGGCGGCCTCGACACGGTCGTCTTCGTCCTCCTCGGCACCCAGTTCGCCACCGTCAACCTCGCCGTCCTGGGCATCCTCGCCACCGCCGGCGAGTACTCCACCGGCCAGATCCGCGCCACCATGACCGCCGTGCCGCGCCGCCTGCCCGTCCTGTGGGCCAAGGCCGCCGTCCTGGCCGCGGTCGCCTTCGTCCTCAGCCTGGGGACCAACCTGCTCACCTTCCCGCTGGCCCAGTCCTTCCTCACCGGCACCGACCAGTCGGCCGCCCTCGGCGACCCCGGCGTCCTGCGCGGCCTCGCCGGCAACGCGGTCGGCCTGACCCTCCTCACCGTCATGGCCCTCGGCCTCGGCGCCGTCGCCCGCTCGATCCCCCTCGCCACCGGCGCCTACATCGGCCTCGTGATGATCCTCCCGGAGGTCCTGCGGATGCTCCCCCACGCCGTCGTCGACGACGCCGTCCGCCACTTCCCCGCCAAGGCCCTGGAGTCCCTCACCGCCGCCCGGACCGGCCCGGACACCACCTCCCCCGGCACCGCCCTGCTCGCCCTGGCCCTGTGGGCGGCGGCCTCCCTCGCGGTGGCCGCGGTGACCCTGCGCCGCCGGGACGTCTGACCGATGCCGCCCACCGTGTTCCCCCCGCCCGACGGACCCACCACCATGAACCCCGTGGCGAACGACCGACGGTCACCGGCGGGGGAACACCCGACGGAACCCCTCACCCAGCACATGCAGCGCCTCACCCAGCGGGCGCGCGCCTTCGACCGGCGCCACCCGCTGCTGTGGGACCTGCACTTCACCGGTTTCTGGGTGACCGCCGCCCTCGTCGACTACACGGGCGGCGGCTGGCGCAACATCACCCACAACCCCGACACCCCCGGCTGGCTCCTGCTCGCCCTGAGCCTCGGCCTGTCCCTCCCCCTCCTGCGGCGCCGCACCCACCCCACGGCGGTCCTGCTCGCCATGGCCCCGTTCGCCCTGGTCAACGCCTGGTCCGGCGCCGCCCTCCAGGCAGCCCTGCTCCAGCTCGTCGTCGTGTACCACATCGCCCTGCGCCTGCCCCTGCGCTCCCTGTGGTGGGCGTCGGCCCTGGTCCTCACCCCGGTGGCGATCTCCACCGCCCGCCACGGGGAGGGCGACTGGAACCAGCAGATCGGTTCGCAACTGACGTCCATCGTCGTGGCGGCCCTCATCGGCGTCACCGTCCGCACCCGCCGGAGCTACACCGAGGCCCTGGAGGACCGCGCCCGCCGCCTCGAGGTCGAACGCGACCAGCAGGCCCGGATCGCCGCCGCAGCCGAACGCGCCCGCATCGCCCGCGAGATGCACGACATCATCGGCCACAACCTCTCCGTCATCACGGGCCTGGCCGACGGCGGCAAGTACGCGGCCGCCAGGTCCCCGCAACGCGCCGCCCAGGCCCTCGACGCCATCGCCGCCACCAGCCGCCAGGCCCTCGGCGAACTGCGCCGCCTCCTGGACGTCCTCCGGGACGAGGAGACGGCCCACCCCGCCGAACGGACCCCCCAGCCCGGCCTCACCGACCTGGACCGGCTCATCGACGGCGTCCGCACCGCGGGCCTCCCCGTCCGCGTCACGGCCGAAGGCCGGCCCGCCCTCCCCCCGGGCCGCCAGCTCACCGTCTACCGCGTCGTCCAGGAGGCCCTCACCAACACCCTCAAGCACGCCGGCCCGAACGCCACCGCCGAGATCGCCCTCTCCTACGGCGACAAGGGCGCCGTCACGGTCACGGTCACCGACACGGGAACCTCCGGGCCGGCCGCCCCCGCCGACGGCCGCGGCCTTCCCGGAATGCGCGAGCGAACCGCCCTGTACGGCGGCACACTTGAGGCCGGCCCCCGCCCCCGCCCCGAACAGGGCTGGCGCGTCCGCCTGCACCTCCCGGAGGAAACCCCGCAGTGACCACCGTCCTCATCGCCGACGACCAGCCCCTCCAGCGCTTCGGCTTCCGGATGCTCCTGGAGAGCCAGGACGACCTGACGGTCCTGGGCGAGGCGGCGAACGGCGCCGAAGCGATCCGCATGACGGCCGAACTGCACCCCGACGTGGTCCTGATGGACGTCCGCATGCCCGGCCTGGACGGCATCGAGGCCACCCGCCGCATCGTCGCCACCGGCGACCGCACCCGCGTCCTGATCCTCACGACCTTCGACCTCGACGAGTACGCCTACGCCGGCCTGCGCGCGGGCGCCTCCGGCTTCCTCGTCAAGGACGCCCAGCCGGAGGAACTCCTCTCCGGCATCCGCTCCGTGGCCACCGGGGACGCGGTCGTCGCCCCGAGCCTGACCCGCCGCCTCCTGGACGCCTACGCCCACCACCTCCCGACGGCCGCCCCGGACCCCGCCATGCCCACCGCCCCCGTCCCCGACCCCCGCCTGACCGCCCTCACCGACCGCGAACGCGAGATCCTCACGGTCATCGGCAGGGGCTGGACCAACACGGAGATCGCCACCCGCCTCCACCTCGCGGAGTCGACGGTGAAGACCCACGTGAGCCGCATCCTGGCGAAGACGGGCTCGAGGGACCGCGTCCAGGCCGTGATCCTGGCCTACGACACCAGACTGGTGGAGCCGTCCCAGAACGGACCGGGGCACGAACAGAGGTAGACACGAACAGAGGTAGAGGGGACACGTGCGCACAACGCTCGATCACCACACGTCCGGCCGGGTTCTCGTCGTGGACCCGGCACTGGGTGAACAGGCGCTGCCCGAGCTGACCGCCCTCACTGACCTCGGCCTGATGCCGGCGGTCAATCTCCGTCACGTTCGACCACGCGGCAGCGCATCGCCTGGGCGTCCGACGACCCGCGCGGTCAGCGAACAACCCTGGACCTGAAACGCAGAAAACCCCCGTGCCGAACGGCACGGGGGTTTTCATCAAGAATTGTTCGGCGGCGTCCTACTCTCCCACAGGGTCCCCCCTGCAGTACCATCGGCGCTGTAAGGCTTAGCTTCCGGGTTCGGAATGTAACCGGGCGTTTCCCCTACGCTATGACCACCGAAACACTATGAAACAATCAACAACCGGCTTCGGGTTGTTCGTGGTTTCAGAACCAACACAGTGGACGCGAGCAACTGAGGACAAGCCCTCGGCCTATTAGTACCGGTCAACTCCACACGTTACCGTGCTTCCATATCCGGCCTATCAACCCAGTCGTCTACTGGGAGCCTTACCCCATCAAGTGGGTGGGAGTCCTCATCTCGAAGCAGGCTTCCCGCTTAGATGCTTTCAGCGGTTATCCCTCCCGAACGTAGCCAACCAGCCATGCCCTTGGCAGAACAACTGGCACACCAGAGGTTCGTCCGTCCCGGTCCTCTCGTACTAGGGACAGCCCTTCTCAAGACTCCTGCGCGCACAGCGGATAGGGACCGAACTGTCTCACGACGTTCTAAACCCAGCTCGCGTACCGCTTTAATGGGCGAACAGCCCAACCCTTGGGACCGACTCCAGCCCCAGGATGCGACGAGCCGACATCGAGGTGCCAAACCATCCCGTCGATATGGACTCTTGGGGAAGATCAGCCTGTTATCCCCGGGGTACCTTTTATCCGTTGAGCGACGGCGCTTCCACAAGCCACCGCCGGATCACTAGTCCCGACTTTCGTCCCTGCTCGACCCGTCGGTCTCACAGTCAAGCTCCCTTGTGCACTTACACTCAACACCTGATTGCCAACCAGGCTGAGGGAACCTTTGGGCGCCTCCGTTACCCTTTAGGAGGCAACCGCCCCAGTTAAACTACCCATCAGACACTGTCCCTGATCCGGATCACGGACCCAGGTTAGACATCCAGCACGACCAGACTGGTATTTCAACGACGACTCCACCCGAACTGGCGTCCGAGCTTCACAGTCTCCCAGCTATCCTACACAAGCCGAACCGAACACCAATATCAAACTGTAGTAAAGGTCCCGGGGTCTTTCCGTCCTGCTGCGCGAAACGAGCATCTTTACTCGTAGTGCAATTTCACCGGGCCTATGGTTGAGACAGTCGAGAAGTCGTTACGCCATTCGTGCAGGTCGGAACTTACCCGACAAGGAATTTCGCTACCTTAGGATGGTTATAGTTACCACCGCCGTTTACTGGCGCTTAAGTTCTCAGCTTCGCCCACCCGAAGGTGAGCTAACCGGTCCCCTTAACGTTCCAGCACCGGGCAGGCGTCAGTCCGTATACATCGCCTTACGGCTTCGCACGGACCTGTGTTTTTAGTAAACAGTCGCTTCTCGCTGGTCTCTGCGGCCACCCCCAGCTCCGGCAGCAAGTGCCGTCACCGGATGTGGCCCCCCTTCTCCCGAAGTTACGGGGGCATTTTGCCGAGTTCCTTAACCATAGTTCACCCGAACGCCTCGGTATTCTCTACCTGACCACCTGAGTCGGTTTAGGGTACGGGCCGCCATGAAACTCGCTAGAGGCTTTTCTCGACAGCATAGGATCATCCACTTCACCACAATCGGCTCGGCATCAGGTCTCACCCTCATGAGTGGCGGATTTGCCTACCACTCGGGCTACACCCTTACCCCGGGACAACCACCGCCCGGGCTGGACTACCTTCCTGCGTCACCCCATCACTCACCTACTAACCGCTTGGGCCGGCGGCTCCACCACTCCCCTTCACCCGAAGGATCCGGGGCGGCTTCACGGCCTTAGCATCACGATGCTCGGTGTTTGACGCTTCACAGCGGGTACCGGAATATCAACCGGTTATCCATCGACTACGCCTGTCGGCCTCGCCTTAGGTCCCGACTTACCCTGGGCAGATCAGCTTGACCCAGGAACCCTTAGTCAATCGGCGCACACGTTTCTCACGTGTGAATCGCTACTCATGCCTGCATTCTCACTCGTCAACCGTCCACAACTCGCTTCCGCGGCTGCTTCACCCGGCAGACGACGCTCCCCTACCCATCACAGCACCCGTTGGGGCTTGTTGCTGCAATGACACGACTTCGGCGGTACGCTTGAGCCCCGCTACATTGTCGGCGCGGAATCACTAGACCAGTGAGCTATTACGCACTCTTTCAAGGGTGGCTGCTTCTAAGCCAACCTCCTGGTTGTCTGTGCGACTCCACATCCTTTCCCACTTAGCGTACGCTTAGGGGCCTTAGTCGATGCTCTGGGCTGTTTCCCTCTCGACCATGGAGCTTATCCCCCACAGTCTCACTGCCGCGCTCTCACTTACCGGCATTCGGAGTTTGGCTAAGGTCAGTAACCCGGTAGGGCCCATCGCCTATCCAGTGCTCTACCTCCGGCAAGAAACACACGACGCTGCACCTAAATGCATTTCGGGGAGAACCAGCTATCACGGAGTTTGATTGGCCTTTCACCCCTAACCACAGGTCATCCCCCAGGTTTTCAACCCTGGTGGGTTCGGTCCTCCACGAAGTCTTACCTCCGCTTCAACCTGCCCATGGCTAGATCACTCCGCTTCGGGTCTTGAGCGTGCTACTGAAGCGCCCTGTTCGGACTCGCTTTCGCTACGGCTACCCCACCCGGGTTAACCTCGCAACACACCGCAAACTCGCAGGCTCATTCTTCAAAAGGCACGCAGTCACGAGACACCAGCAAGCTGATGTCCGACGCTCCCACGGCTTGTAGGCACACGGTTTCAGGTACTATTTCACTCCCCTCCCGGGGTACTTTTCACCATTCCCTCACGGTACTATCCGCTATCGGTCACCAGGGAATATTTAGGCTTAGCGGGTGGTCCCGCCAGATTCACACGGGATTTCTCGGGCCCCGTGCTACTTGGGTGTTTCTCAAGCGAGCCGTACAGATTTCGACTACGGGGGTCTTACCCTCTACGCCGGGCCTTTCGCATGCCCTTCGCCTATCCATACGGTTTCTGACTCGCCGACCAGCCGGCAGACTGATCAAGAGAAATCCCACAACCCCGCATGCGCAACCCCTGCCGGGTCTCACACGCATACGGTTTGGCCTCATCCGGTTTCGCTCGCCACTACTCCCGGAATCACGGTTGTTTTCTCTTCCTGCGGGTACTGAGATGTTTCACTTCCCCGCGTTCCCTCCACACTGCCTATGTGTTCAGCAGCGGGTGACAGCCCATGACGACTGCCGGGTTTCCCCATTCGGACACCCCCGGATCAAAGCCTGGTTGACGACTCCCCGGGGCCTATCGTGGCCTCCCACGTCCTTCATCGGTTCCTGGTGCCAAGGCATCCACCGTGCGCCCTTAAAAACTTGGCCACAGATGCTCGCGTCCACTGTGCAGTTCTCAAACAACGACCAACCACCCGTCACAACCCGCCGAAGCGGACCTTTACCGGGGCCGGCAACCGAGAGACGACCGTGCGGCCGTGCCCTCAGACACCCAACAGCGTGCCCGACACCCTCGCCGCTTCCCTCGACGTTCCACGCTCCGAAGAGCAGTACTAGAAGGAGAAGACGATCAAGTGCGCCGAGTAGTCAACGTTCCACCCATGAGCAACCAGCATCGGACGTTCGCCGATGTACTGGCCTCTGACCAGCCCGAGGGCCGGTGAGAAGTGCTCCTTAGAAAGGAGGTGATCCAGCCGCACCTTCCGGTACGGCTACCTTGTTACGACTTCGTCCCAATCGCCAGTCCCACCTTCGACAGCTCCCTCCCACGAGGGGTTGGGCCACCGGCTTCGGGTGTTACCGACTTTCGTGACGTGACGGGCGGTGTGTACAAGGCCCGGGAACGTATTCACCGCAGCAATGCTGATCTGCGATTACTAGCGACTCCGACTTCATGGGGTCGAGTTGCAGACCCCAATCCGAACTGAGACCGGCTTTTTGAGATTCGCTCCACCTCGCGGTATCGCAGCTCATTGTACCGGCCATTGTAGCACGTGTGCAGCCCAAGACATAAGGGGCATGATGACTTGACGTCGTCCCCACCTTCCTCCGAGTTGACCCCGGCGGTCTCCCGTGAGTCCCCAGCACCACAAGGGCCTGCTGGCAACACGGGACAAGGGTTGCGCTCGTTGCGGGACTTAACCCAACATCTCACGACACGAGCTGACGACAGCCATGCACCACCTGTACACCGACCACAAGGGGGGCTCTGTCTCCAGAGCTTTCCGGTGTATGTCAAGCCTTGGTAAGGTTCTTCGCGTTGCGTCGAATTAAGCCACATGCTCCGCCGCTTGTGCGGGCCCCCGTCAATTCCTTTGAGTTTTAGCCTTGCGGCCGTACTCCCCAGGCGGGGCACTTAATGCGTTAGCTGCGGCACGGACGACGTGGAATGTCGCCCACACCTAGTGCCCACCGTTTACGGCGTGGACTACCAGGGTATCTAATCCTGTTCGCTCCCCACGCTTTCGCTCCTCAGCGTCAGTATCGGCCCAGAGATCCGCCTTCGCCACCGGTGTTCCTCCTGATATCTGCGCATTTCACCGCTACACCAGGAATTCCGATCTCCCCTACCGAACTCTAGCCTGCCCGTATCGACTGCAGACCCGGGGTTAAGCCCCGGGCTTTCACAACCGACGCGACAAGCCGCCTACGAGCTCTTTACGCCCAATAATTCCGGACAACGCTCGCGCCCTACGTATTACCGCGGCTGCTGGCACGTAGTTAGCCGGCGCTTCTTCTGCAGGTACCGTCACTTGCGCTTCTTCCCTGCTGAAAGAGGTTTACAACCCGAAGGCCGTCATCCCTCACGCGGCGTCGCTGCATCAGGCTTGCGCCCATTGTGCAATATTCCCCACTGCTGCCTCCCGTAGGAGTCTGGGCCGTGTCTCAGTCCCAGTGTGGCCGGTCGCCCTCTCAGGCCGGCTACCCGTCGTCGCCTTGGTGAGCCGTTACCTCACCAACAAGCTGATAGGCCGCGGGCTCATCCTGCACCGCCGGAGCTTTCCACCATCAAGGATGCCCAAGATGGTCGTATCCGGTATTAGACCCCGTTTCCAGGGCTTGTCCCAGAGTGCAGGGCAGATTGCCCACGTGTTACTCACCCGTTCGCCACTAATCCCCACCGAAGTGGTTCATCGTTCGACTTGCATGTGTTAAGCACGCCGCCAGCGTTCGTCCTGAGCCAGGATCAAACTCTCCGTGAATGCTTCCCCGTGATCGGGGCGAACACATCACGAGAGCGGAACGGCCGGGCGGAATAGGCCCAACCGTTCACAGCGTCCTCGCTGTGTTTTTTCAAAGGAACCTCGACCATCCGAAACCGGATGGACGGGGTATCAACATATCTGGCGTTGACTTTTGGCACGCTGTTGAGTTCTCAAGGAACGGACGCTTCCTTCGTACTCACCCTCGCGGGCTTTCCTCCGGGCGCTTCCCTTCGGTCTTGCGTTTCCGACTCTATCAGATCTTTCCGATCCGATTTCCTCGGTGCTTTCCAGGTTCCCGCTTCCGCGTTTCCCTTTCCGGCGGTTCCGACTCTATCAGATCCTTTCGGGCCTGACTCCCAGTCAGAGGGGGCTGTCCTCCCGGCCGTTGGGCCGTTCCGACGTTTCAAACCCTAGCGGATTCGCTCGGCGCTTCTCAAATCGGAGCCGCTCGGGTCCGTTCAAGCCGTCGAGTCCCGTACGAATTGAATTCCGGAATGCCGAAATCCACCCGTCAGGGAGATCGCGCTGGTGGTTTGTGTGCCGCTACTGCGGCGGAGGTGCCGTCGCAGAACCGTTACGGCTCCGCGGCAACCCGAAGAACTCTACGGATCGGACGAGGGGGTGTCAAGCGCCCCCTGTCAAGATCTTTACGGCCGGGCAGGGGCCCCGGTGTCAGTCCAGGTCGGAGAGGCGTCCGCCGGCGTCGGGCTGGGCATGCTCCACCCTGCGCAGGAGGCGGGTGAGGACCTCGCCCAGGGCCGTCCGCTCCTCCGGGGAGAGGTCCTGGAGGAGGTCCTCCTCGAAGACGGAGGCCATGCGCATGGCCTCCAGCCACTTCTCGCGGCCGGCCGGGGTCAGCTCCACGATCACCCGAACGCGGTTGGCCTCGTCCCGCTCCCGGGTGACCAGACCCTCGGCGACCATGCGGTCGATCCGGTGGGTCATGGCGGCCGGGGTCAGGCCGAGGCGCTTGGCGAGGTCGCTGGGACCCATGCGGTAGGGGGCGCCGGAGAGGACGAGGGCCTTGAGGACCTCCCAGTCGGCGTTGGTGATGCCGAGCTCGGCCGTCTGGCGGCCGTAGGCGACGTTCATCCGGCGGTTCAGGCGGGACAGCGCGTTGACGATCTTCTCGACCTGGGGGTCGAGGTCCTGGAACTCGCGCTGGTACGCGGCGATCTGCTCTTCGAGTGTCGGCTCACTGAGGCCGGAGGTGTCGCCCATGGCCGCAGTATGGCACGCCGCGTCTTTGCCTTGAAGTCCTTCGCTATGTACTCTTTAGCATCGAACTTTAGCTTCTAAGTCTTCACTCCTAACTGGTGAGAGAGGTGAACGTGACCAGGGCGATGGGCGCTGCGATGCGCCGGATCCACGTGGGCAACGCACTCAGCGCTTTCGGGCTCGGCTTCACGGTCCCGTACCTGTACGTCTACGTGGCGCAGGTGCGGGGGCTGGGGGCCGTGACGGCGGGTCTCGTGCTCGCCGTCTTCGCTGTGGCCGCGCTGATCGTGCTGCCGTTCGCCGGGCGGGCGATCGTCCGGCGCGGTCCGCTGCCGGTGCTGCTCACCGCCCTGGTCACGGCCGCGGTCGGCGCGATGGGCCTGGGGCTGTCCGGCGGTGCGGCGACCGTGCTGCTGTCGGCGGCGGCGCTCGGCGCCGGGCAGGCCGTGATGCAGCCGGCGCTCGCGACGATGATCGTGGACTGCTCCACCGCGGAGACCCGGTCGCGGGCGTTCGCCACGCAGTTCTTCCTGCAGAACCTCGGGCTCGGCGTCGGCGGGCTGATCGGCGGGCACCTCGTGGACACCACGAGGGCCGGCTCCTTCACCCTGCTGTTCTCGCTCGAGGCGGCGATGTTCCTGCTGCTCGTCGCGGTGATGGCGACGGTGCGGATGCCGCGCGCGCCGCGCATGGAGGGCGCACCGGCGCAGTCGGCCAAGGGCAGCTGGAAGCAGCTGCTGGGCAACCGGGCCATGGTGCAGCTGTGCGTGCTGGGCTTCGTGCTGTTCTTCGCCTGCTACGGGCAGTTCGAGTCGGGGCTGAGCGCGTACGGGGTCGAGGCCGCCGGGATCTCGACGTCCGCGCTGGGGACGGCGCTGGCGGCGAACACCCTGGTGATCGTGGTCGCGCAGTTCGCGGTGCTGCGGTTCGTCGAGCGGCGCAGGCGCTCGCGCGTGATCGCGTCCGTGGGACTGGTCTGGGCCGTGGCGTGGGCCGTGGCCGCGTACGCGGGGCTCGGGAACGGCAGCCAGGAGATGGCGACCGCCGCCTTCGTCTCCACATACGCGCTGTTCGGGCTCGGGGAGGCGATGCTGTCGCCGACGCTCGCGCCGCTGGTCGCCGATCTCGCGCCGACCGGCATGGCCGGGCAGTACAACTCGGCGTTCGCCCTGGTGAAGCAGCTCGCGCTGGCCGTCGGCCCGGCGGTGGGCGGGCCGATGGGCGCCTCGCTGCACGGTCCCTACGTCGTGACCTTCCTGCTGTTCTCGCTGGGGATCAGCGTGCTGGCGGTGCGGCTGGGGCGGCAGCTCACCGACGTGCAGGACCATCCGTCGGCGGCGCGGAGCCGCGTGGTGGCGCAGGGGAGCGCGCCGGTGGGGCAGGCTCCCGCACACGCCTGACGTACGCGGCGTACGCGCCGAGGCCCCCCGCGGTGAGCCGTGGGGGGCCTCGGCTTCCGGGGCCTAGGCGCCGGAGGTCTTCGGCAGGACGAACTCGCACCAGACCGCCTTGCCGCCGCCCGGGGTGCGTCGGCTGCCCCAGTTGGAGGCGATCGTCGCGACGATGGCGATGCCCCGGCCGGACTCGTCGCCGGGCTCCGCGCGGCGGCGTCTCGGCAGGTGGTCGTCCCCGTCGGTGACCTCGACGATCAGGCGCCGGTCGGTGCGGCGCAGGCGCAGCCGCATGGGGGGCGTGCCGTGCTGGAGGGAGTTGGCGACCAGTTCGCTGGTGGCCAGGACGCCCAGGTCGTGCAGGTCGGGAGGGAAGCGCCAGCTGGTCAGCACGCCGGAGGCGAAGGCACGCGCGCGGGGGGCCGCCTCGACGCCGCCGAGGAGTTCGAGGGCGGCGTTGCGGAACAGCTCGCTCTCCGGGCCCTTGCGGGCGGGGTTCTGCAGGACGAGGACGGCGACGTCGTCGTCGTGGTCGGGGGTCACGCCGGCCGAGCGGACCAGGCGGTCGCAGACCACCTGGGGGGTGCCGGTGGCTCCGGCCAGGGCGCGCTCCAGGGCGGCGATGCCCTCGTCCAGGTCCTCGTTGCGGCGCTCGACCAGGCCGTCCGTGTAGAGGACGGCGGTGGAGCCGGGGCCGAGGGGGATCGAGCCGGAGGCGTGCATCCAGCCGCCGGTGCCGAGCGGGGGGCCGGTCGGTTCGTCGGCGCGCCGGACGGTGCCGTTCTCGTCGCGGACCAGGAGGGGCAGGTGGCCGGCGGAGGCGTACACCAGGCGGCCCTCGTTGGGGTCGTGGATGGCGTACGCGCAGGTGGCGATCTGGTTGGCGTCGATCTCCGTGGCCAGGCCGTCGAGGAGCTGGAGGACCTCGTGCGGGGGGAGGTCGAGCCGGGCGTAGGCGCGTACGGCCGTGCGGAGCTGCCCCATGACCGCGGCGGCCCGCACGCCCCTGCCCATGACGTCGCCGATGACCAGGGCGGTACGGCCGCCGCCGAGGGTGATCACGTCGTACCAGTCGCCGCCGACGGCCGCCTCGGTGCCGCCGGGGTGGTAGGTGGCGGCGACGCGCAGGTCGTCGGGTTCCTCGAGCTCCTGGGGGAGCAGGGAGCGCTGGAGGGTGACGGCCGTCTCGCGCTGGCGGCGCTCGCTGGCGCGCAGGCGTGCGGCGGCCTCGGCGTGGTCGGTGACGTCGGTGGCGAAGACCAGCACGCCGCGGCCGCCGTCCCCGCCCCCGGTGACCGGGGTGCAGGTGAAGGTGTAGGAGCGGCCGTCGGGGGCCTTGCGGGACTTGACCGTGCGGGGCTTGCCGCTGCGCAGGACCTGGTCGAGGAGGGGCAGCAGGCCGAGTTCGCCGAGCTCCGGGAGGGCCTCGCGCGCGGGGGCGTCGACCGGGCGGTCGCCGAAGGCCGTCCGGTAGGCGTCGTTGACGTAGGCGATGCGGTGGTCGGGGCCGTGGACCAGGGCGACGAGGGAGGGGACGTGGTCCAGGACCTCGCGCACGCGCAGCTCGTCGACGGCCGGCACGGGCCGCGTGTCGTCGGTGGGCCGTTCGGCGCGGGCCGCGGGCACGGAGCCCTCTCCCCGCCGGTCCGGGGAGACCGTGTGCTCGGTCCGCGCTGCGGCGCGGCGCTGCGTTCCGGGGAGCCGGGCGCTCCAGCGCGTGAAGTTCACGAATCCTTGCCTCGTGTAGTTGTCGGCGGCCGGAAACCGGGACCGGCCGGGGCCCGGGGGCCGCGCCGGGGCGGGTGGCGGCCCGCCCTCGGTGGTGGACCAGTCTGGCAGGGTGGCGACCGGGCCGACATCCGTCAGACGCCGGGCCGGCGGGCGGAGTTCCTGGGTCCGGTCAGGACGACCCCTTCGGGTCGCGCGGGGGGTCCTGAGAAGGCTTTTCACCGGCCGCCAGTTCGAACTCCGCGCGCGGGTGTTCGAGTGACCCCAGGGAGACGATCTCCCGTTTGAAGAGCCCGGCGAGGGTCCACTCGGCGGCCACGCGCGCCTTGCGGTTGAAGGTGGGGACCCGGCTGAGGTGGTAGGTGCGGTGCATGAACCACGCGGGGTAGCCCTTGATCCTGCGCCCGTAGACCTGGGCGACGCCCTTGTGCAGGCCCAGGGAGGCGACGGAACCGGCGTACTTGTGGGCGTAGGTCTCCAGGGGCTCGCCGCGCAGGGAGTGCGCGATGTTGTCGCCGAGGACCCGGGCCTGGCGCAGGGCGTGCTGGGCGTTGGGGGCGCACTCCCGGGCGGGTTCCGCGGCGGTGACGTCGGGGACGGCGGCGGCGTCTCCGGCCGCCCACGCGTGCGCGGCGCCCTCGACGGCCAGTTCGGCGGTGCACTTCAGCCGCCCCCGGTCGTTCAGCGGCAGGTCGGAGGCGGCGAGGACGGGGTGCGGCTTGACCCCGGCCGTCCACACGACCGTGCGGGTGGGGAAGCGGGAGCCGTCGCTGAGCACGGCGACCCGGTCGGCGCAGGACTCCAGGCGGGTCTCGAGGCGTACGTCGATGTTGCGGCGGCGCAGCTCGGTGACCGTGTAGCGGCCCATCTCCTCGCCGACCTCGGGCAGGATGCGGTCCGAGGCCTCGACGAGGATCCACTTCATGTCCTCGGGCCGGATGTTGTGGTAGTACCGCGTGGCGTAGCGGGCCATGTCCTCCAGCTCGCCGAGCGCCTCGACGCCGGCGTACCCGCCGCCGACGAAGACGAAGGTGAGGGCGGCGTCCCGCAGGGCCGGGTCGCGGGTGGAGGAGGCGATGTCCATCTGCTCGAGGACGTGGTTGCGCAGCCCGATGGCCTCCTCGACGGTCTTGAAGCCGATGCCGTGGTCGGCGAGGCCGGGGATCGGCAGCGTGCGCGACACGGAACCGGGGGCGAGCACCAGCTCGTCGTACGCGAGCCGCCGTCCCCCGGTGCCCTCCTCCTCGGTGGCGAGCGTCGTGACGGTCGCCGTGCGCCTCGCGTGCTCGACGGCGGTGGCCTCGCCGATGACGACGTGGCACCGGTCGAGGACGCGGCGCAGCGGTACGACGACGTGCCGGGGGGAGATGGCGCCGGCGGCCGCCTCGGGGAGGAAGGGCTGGTACGTCATGTACGGATCCGGGGTGACGACCGTGATCTCCGCCTCGCCCCGTCCGAGTTCCCGTTTCAGCTTCCGCTGCAGGCGCAGGGCCGTGTACATCCCGACGTAGCCGCCGCCGACAACGAGAATGCGCGCACGTTCCTTCACCATCCCATGACGCACCCGTCGCTTGCGTTTGTCCACAGCCTCGACGCATTGTGTGACCGGAGGGCCGGGTACCCGGGGTCGGCCGGCTCACCGGCCGTGAGCCGGATCCGCGCAGGTCGGACGGGGTGGCCCGGGCACCGGGCGCGGTCACATACGGGATGTATACGACCCGTGCTCCGATCGGGGGGCGCTCCGTGCGGAACGTGCCTCTTCTGAATTGACTTCCTCTCAACTATGTTCGTGTGACGACGGGGTGCAGGGGGACGCGCTCATCGGGTCCGCGACGGGCGGATTCGGCAGCCGGGTTCGTCCCGCACGCCCCGGTCATCAATGGCGGGGAGAAGTCTCCGGGGGGAGACGTCATTACCGGGGGAATACACATGCATGTTCAGGACTCTCATTGGTCTTCCGCGTCCGCTGTCGCGACCGGCGCCGCGATGAGCGCGCCCACGGGCGGCGGACGTGCGGGCGGCGCGCGCACGACACCGCTGCGCGTGGACGCCCAGCGCAACCTCGAGCACGTGCTGCGCGCCGCGCGCGAGGTCTTCGGCGAGCTGGGCTACGGCGCGCCGATGGAGGACGTGGCGCGCCGGGCGCGGGTCGGCGTGGGCACGGTGTACCGGCGCTTCCCGAGCAAGGACGTCCTGGTGCGGCGGATCGCCGAGGAGGAGACCTCCCGGCTGACCGACCAGGCGCGTGCGGCGCTCGGCCAGGAGGACGAGCCGTGGTCGGCGCTGTCCCGCTTCCTGCGCACGTCGGTCGCCTCCGGCGCCGGGCGGCTGCTGCCGCCGCAGGTGCTGCGGGTGGGGGTGGCGGAGGAGCACGGTCTGCCGGACCACGCGCACGTGCCGCAGCAGCGGACCCAGCCGTCCGCGGGTGAACTGCGTCTGGTGCCCGGGGAGCCGGCGGCCGCCGCGCCCGAGGACGCCGGCACGGCGCAGCTCCTCGACGTGGTGGGCAAGCTGGTGGAACGGGCCCGTGCCGCGGGTGAACTCCGCCCCGACGTGTCGGTGTCGGATGTCCTCCTGGTGATCGCCACGGCCGCCCCCTCCCTGCCGGACGCGGCCCAGCAGGCGGCGGCCTCGGCCCGGCTGCTGGACATCCTGCTGGAGGGTCTGCGCTCGCGCCCGGCGTAGGGCGAGCCGCGGTGGGCTCCGGGACGGGTGGCGTGGTCCTCCGTCGGCCGTAGGCCGGACACCGCCTGCAAGGGGCCCCGGGGCGGGTGGCGTGATCCGGCGCCGCCCTGCTGCCCGGGGCCGGTGCGGGCCGGGGGCGGGTCACGCGGCCCGGTGCTGCCGGGAGCCTTTGCCGGGTTCTTCGGGCAGGGGGATCCCGGCGTCCGCCCGCGCCGGCCCAGCGGCACGGCCGCCCGCGGCCGGGTGGGCCTCCTGCGCCCGCCGTCCTCCTGCGCCCGTGGACCTCCTACGCTCGCCGTCCTCCGGCGGCTCCCGCCCCCAGCGCCCCCCGCTGCGGCGCGATCCCGCCCGGCACCGCCCGCTGCCGTGCCGGCGTCCCCGTCCAGCACGTCCCCCTGCGCGCCAGCAGCCGCCGCAGCCACAGCTCCAGCGCGACCAGCTCCGCCAGTCCGTCCAGCGGCAGCGGTTCCCCCTCCGCCGCCGCGCGCAGCGCCTTGCGCACCACCCGCGCCTCGACCAGCCCCGCCTCCGCCAGCAGCGGCGTGTCGAACAACGCCATCAGCCCGTCCGCCGCCACCCGCAGTCCCGTGCGCGCCGCGGTCGCCGCGGCGGCCCGGGACGTCGGCGCCCCCCACCCGGCCGGCAGCTCCCGCACGCCCGCCCCCTCCAGCACCGACCGCAGGATCGACGCCCGCGCCCCCGGCCGCACCCGCAGCGCCTCCGGCAGTCCCCGGCACGCCCGCACGACCTGGTTGTCGAGGAACGGCGCGTGCAGCCGCTGGGACCGGATCTCGGCGGCCTGCTCCAGCACCCGCAGGTCCGCCGCGTGCCGGGCCAGTGCCGCACGCGCCCGGAAGTCACCGGGCCGCTGCCCCGGCCCCACCTCGGACCGCCACGTGGACGCCTGGAGGCGAACCGATACTTCAGCCAGTGCCTCACCGGTCAGCCACCGCGCCGCCGGCCCGGGTCTCCCCCAGGTCAGCGCCGCCAGCGAGGCGTCCCCCGCGCCCCCGGGGCCGTCGTCGTCCAGCCGCCGGCGCAGCAGCCGCTCCGCGAGGCCCTCCAGCCCCGCCCGGTACGGCGTGCGCGCCAGCCGGCGGGCCGCCGCGTACACGCGCGCGGGGACCATCACGGAACCGTCCGCCTTGGCCAGCGCGGCGACCGGCCGCACCAGGTGCCGCCGCTTGCGGTCCATCAGCAGGTCGGCGAGGCGAGCCGGATGCGCGTCCAGCACCTGCCTCGCCCCGTACCCCGTGAAGTGGTCGGCGCTGCCCGCCGCCAGCCGCGCCCGGTGCCGCGCGGCCGACACCAGCGAGGGTCCCGGCTCGTCGGTCAGCGGACCGTCCAGATCGACGTAGGGGAGGGTCTCCTCCCCGCCCGCGACCACGACGTGGTGCAGCCGGGGGTTGGCCGCCAGCGCCCCGGCCCGCTCCAGTTCGTCGTCGTCCCGCCCCCCGCCCGCGCCGCCCGCCGTCGCGAGGTCGTTGAAGGTGACGGCCAGCAGCCGCTCCCCCGCGCCGGTGCCGTGCCCCAGCACGGTCCCCGGCATCCCGGGCAGTCCCGCCGCCAGCAGCGCCAGCGTCCCGGACGCCGGTCCCCCGGACAGGTCGGCCCCGATCCCCGGCACCGGCATCCCGCGCGCCGCGCGCCGCTCCGCGGGCCCCATCCCCGGGACGGGGCCGGGGTCGATGTCCGCCCCCGGAACGTGCCGGGGCGCGGCCAGCCGCGTCCGCACGGCCTCGACGAGCGCGTCCCGCACCGCGTCCACCGCCCGGTCGGGGTCGGCGGGAGGCGCCGCGACCGCGAGCGAGGCGACGGGTTCGTACCCGGCGACCTCGCGCGCCCCCGCGCGCAGGATCAGCGCGTGCCCCGGCGGGACGCGCTTCACCCCGTCGTACGGGGTCGAGTCGTGCAGCGCGGCCGGTACGTCGGGCGCGGCGAGCAGCGCGGCGAGGTGCCCGAAGTCGAGGTTGGCCTCGACGAGATCGGCGAGCGGCAACGCGGCGGTGGCGTACGCCGTGCCGCCGGCCCAGGGGGTGTGGAACACCGGCCGGGCGCCCGCGAGGTCGCCGCAGACGGTGATCCGGCGGCCCACCTGCACGACGGCGGTGTAGCTGCCCGGCCAGGCGGTGAGGTGCCTCAGCGCCCCGCCGCGCGCGGCGAACAGCGCGACGCGCAGCTGTTCGTCGGACGCGCCGCAGATGCCGAGGACGGCGATCCGGGTCTGGGCGTCGGCGGTGACCACGCGCACCTCGTCGGGGCGCCAGTCGCCGACCGCCCACAGCGGGTCGGGGTCGCCCCACAACAGCTGGGAGCCCACGGGCTGCACGGTCTCGCCGTCGGCCCCGGTGGCACCGGCGGAGCCGAACCCCACGGCTCCCGCGGCGGCGCTGCTCCATCCCACCAACCACCGCATCGACGCCTCCACAGGCTGTGGACAACCAGTGCACCGCACGAACCGGTTCCCCATGCTGCCATGAAGGAGGCGCTCAGGAGGCGTGCCGGAGCCGTGTGCGCTCCGTCGAATGCGCCCCGGCGGATACACCACCCCGGGGCGAACACCCGGCCCTCCACGAGAAGATCGCCGGACACCGCCGCGCGATCACCCGCACCGCTGCGACGCGAATGCGCCCCCGCTGTGCGCCCTCAAAACCCCCAACGCGCCGTCAATTACCTTGGTAGACGCGGCGATGTCCCGGGAACGAGGGGGTCGACTTTCGGCCAAATCGGAGCGACGGGCACCCTCCCGAACACGCTCCGTACAGGCTCTGCGCACCGCTGCGCGGACGCGCAGTCCGGGAGACGCGGCACGCCTCCCGGACCGTTCCGCCGCCCGCGGGGATGAAGGCGGCGGTGTCCCCCAGCCCGCCGGATCCAGTACAGCGGGCCGACCCACGCACGGACCATGGAACCGCTCCCGTGATGGCCGGAGAAGAGCGCACGCACGGGCGCACGGCCACACACCGGGAGCGCGCCGCAACTGCGCGTGTCGGCCCCGCACTTCAGTACGGACCACAATCCCGCCATCCGGAAGAATGCCCCTTAACGCTTGGGATGCGGCGAACTACGCTGGGTTTACGAATGCCGCGTGGTTATGCCAGCGCGGCAGCCGTCTGTGTCGAGGGGTGGCGCATGTCCAGGGAGCAACGCGGGCCGAACGAAAAACTCGGCGCCGTTCTCGCCCTCGCGGGAATCTCCAACGCGGGCCTCGCGCGCCGCGTCAACGACCTCGGCGCGCAGCGGGGACTGACGCTTCGCTACGACAAGACGTCGGTGGCGCGCTGGGTGTCGAAGGGAATGGTGCCGCAGGGCGCGGCTCCGCACCTGATCGCCGCCGCCATCGGCCAGAAGCTGGGCCGCCCGGTGCCGCTCCACGAGATCGGCCTGGCGGACGCGGACCCCGCGCCCGAGGTGGGCCTCGCCTTCCCCCGGGACGTCGGGCAGGCGGTGAAGTCCGCGACGGAGCTGTACCGCCTGGACCTCGCCGGCCGCAGAGCGGGATCCGGCGGCATCTGGCAGTCGCTGGCCGGCTCCTTCGCGGTCAGCGCATACGCAACGCCCGCCTCACGGTGGCTGATAACCCCGGCCGACAGCTCGGTGGCGCGCGAGGCGAACCCGTCCGAGAGCCCCGGCGCACCGATCAAAGTCGGCCACAGCGATGTGCGGAAACTGCGCGAGGCCGCCGAGGACGCCCGCCGCTGGGACTCCAAGTACGGCGGCGGAGACTGGCGTTCGTCGATGGTCCCCGAGTGTCTGAGGGTCGAGGCGGCCCCGCTGCTGCTCGGCTCCTACTCCGACGACGTCGGCCGCTCGCTCTTCGGCGCCGCCGCCGAACTCACCCGCCTGGCGGGCTGGATGGCCTTCGACACCGGCCAGCAGGAGGCCGCCCAGCGCTACTACATCCAGGCCCTGCGCCTGGCCCGCGCCGCGGCGGACGTGCCGCTGGGGGGCTACGTCCTGGCGTCCATGTCCCTCCAGGCGACCTACCGCGGCTTCGGCGACGAGGGCGTGGACCTCGCCCAGGCCGCGCTGGAGCGCAACCGGGGCCTGGCCACCGCCCGCACCATGAGCTTCTTCCGCCTCGTCGAGGCCCGCGCGCACGCACGTGCGGGAGACGCCCAGGCCGCCGGCGCCGCGCTGAAGGCGGCGGAGGGGTGGCTGGAGCGCTCCCGTCCCGGTGACAGTGACCCGTCCTGGCTCGGCTTCTACGGCTACGACCGGTTCGCCGCCGACGCCGCGGAGTGCTACCGCGACCTCAAGGCGCCCCGCCAGGTCCGCCGCTTCACCGAGCAGGCGCTGTCGAAGCCGACGGAGGAGTTCGTGCGCTCGCACGGCCTGAGGCTGGTCGTCTCGGCGGTCGCCGAGCTGGAGTCGGGCAACCTGGACGCGGCCTGCGAACAGGGCGTCCGCGCGGTGGAGGTGGCGGGCCGCATCTCGTCGGCCCGCACCACCGAGTACGTCAGGGACCTCCTGCACCGTCTGGAGCCCTACGGCGACGAACCCCGCGTGGTCGAGCTGCGCGAGCGCGCCCGTCCGCTCCTGATGGCCTCGGCCGGGTGACACCGCCCTGACGGGCCGTCGCGGCGGTCCCCCGTGACCGGCCGTCGTCACGGGCCGCCGTCACGGGGCCGCCCCGCAGGTTTGAAGGCGCTGTCAGTGGCACAGTGCACTATCGGAGCCGGGAGGTGGTGCAGGTGCGGCGGACGTACGACTGCGACGTGCTGGTGATCGGGGGCGGGATCGTCGGGCTGTCGACGGCGTACGCGATCACCCGCGCGGCGCCGGGCACGCGGGTCACCGTGCTGGAGAAGGAGCCCGGCCCCGCCCGGCACCAGACCGGCCGCAACAGCGGCGTCATCCACAGCGGCGTCTACTACCGCCCCGGCTCGCTCAAGGCCCGGTACGCGGTGCGCGGCGCCGCCGAGATGGTCAAGTTCTGCGCGGAGTACGACATCCCGCACGCCGTGACGGGCAAGCTGATCGTCGCCACGACCCGCGACGAGCTGCCGCGCCTGCACGCCCTGGCCCAGCGCGGCCGGGAGAACGGCCTCACGGTCCGCGAACTGGGCGCCGCGCAGATCGCGGAGTACGAGCCGGAGGTCGAGGGCCTGGCGGCCATCCACGTGGACACCACCGGCATCTGCGACTTCACCGCCGTGGCCCGGCACCTGGCCCGGGCCTCGGGCGCGGAGGTCCGCCACGGGGCGCGGGTCACCCGCGTCGACCGCCGGCCCGAGCGCGGGGTCGCCGTCCGCACCGCCTCCGGCGACGTCGTGCGCGGCCGGGTGCTGGTGAACTGCGCCGGGCTGCACTGCGACGAGATCGCCCGCCTCACGGGGGACGAGCCCGGTGTGCGCATCGTGCCCTTCCGGGGCGAGTACTACGAGCTGGCCCGGCCGGAGCTGGTCCGGGGCCTGGTCTACCCGGTGCCCGACCCGGCGTTCCCCTTCCTCGGCGTCCACCTCACGCGCGGCATCGACGGCGGCGTCCACGTCGGCCCCAACGCGGTGCCGGCCCTGGCCCGCGAGGGCTACGACCGGCGCACGGTGCGTCCGCGCGAGCTGGCGGCGACCCTGACCTGGCCGGGCTCCTGGCGGCTGGCCCGCCGCCACTGGCGGTACGGCGCCGGCGAGCTGCACCGCTCCCTGTCCAAGGCCGCCTTCACCCGGGCCGTGCGCCGGCTCCTGCCCGCGGTGCGGGAGGAGGACCTGGTGCCGGCGCCGGCCGGGGTGCGCGCCCAGGCGGTGCTGCGGGACGGCACCCTGGTCGACGACTTCCTGATCCAGGAGAGCCCCCGGGCGGTCCACGTGCTCAACGCGCCCTCGCCCGCGGCGACGGCGTCCCTGCCGATCGGGCGGGAGGTCGCGCGGCGGGCGCTGGCGGAGCTGGCGGCACGGGCACGGTGACGGCGACGGGAGCCGGCGGTACGGGGGCGGTGACGGGCACGGCGACCGGCCGCCGTCCGTGCCCCCGTAAAATCGACAGCACTGTGTCTGACTCCGTGAACACCTCCGAAGCCCCGCACCCCGCGCACGCGCACGCGCCCGGTGTGTCGATCCGCCGTACCCGGGCCAAGGGGGAGCCGCGGTTCCCGGACGGGCCGAAGGCCGACCCGGCCGGGTCGCACTTCGAGCGGCGCATCCGGAGTTTCCAGCCGCGCCGCAGCCGGGTGACCGCCGGGCAGGCGGACGCGCTGCAGCGGCTGTGGCCCCGGTGGGGCTTCGACATCGACGGCCGGCACCGGCTCGACCTCGCGGAGTTCTTCGGCAACGACAACCCGGTGGTCCTGGAGATCGGCTTCGGCATGGGCGAGGCCACCGCGGCGATGGCCGCCGCCGACCCGGCCACCAACATCCTCGCCGTGGACGTCCACACCCCCGGCCAGGGCAACCTCCTCAACCTCGCCGACCAGCAGGGCCTGACCAACGTCCGCGTCGGCAACGGCGACGCGATCATCCTCCTGCGCGAGATGCTCGCCCCCGACTCCCTCGACGGGCTGCGCGTCTACTTCCCGGACCCGTGGCCCAAGAAGCGGCACCACAAGCGGCGGCTGATCCAGCCCGCGTTCCTCTCCCTGGCGGCCACCCGGCTCAGGCCGGGCGTGGTGCTGCACTGCGCCACCGACTGGGAGCCGTACGCCGAGCAGATGCTCGAGGTGCTGACCGCGCACCCCGACTTCGAGAACACCCGGGCCGACGGCGGTTTCGCGCCGCGTCCGGCGTTCCGGCCGCTGACCCGTTTCGAGGGCCAGGGACTGGACAAGGGTCATGTCGTGAACGACCTGCTCTTCCGTCGCGTACAGCACGGTGACCGACCCGGAGCGCTCCACTCCGACCCGTCCTCCACCGGCGCCTGAGCCCTCTTCGCGCTCCTGCGGGCAGCGCCCCCGTCTCGTTAGGGTCCCTTCCGTGGCCAGCAGCCCTCCCTGCCCGACGTATCCCGGCGCGGCACCGCAGCCCGGCCTGCCTCCGCGGTCCGGTGGTGCGCTCCGGCACGCGCACTGGTGGCAGCGGCCGTGGGTGCGCTACGGAGCGCCGGCCGTCCTGCTCGCGCTGTCCGGGCTGGTCATCCTCGCGCTGGTGCGCGAGCAGACCGGCACGGAGGGGTTCCTGGTCGGCCTGGGACTCGCGGTGCTGCCCGTACCGCTGCTCATGGCCGCCTTCCGGTGGCTGGACCGGGTGGAGCCGGGTCCTTGGCGGAACCTGCTGTTCTCCTTCGCCTGGGGCGCCTGCGCGGCGGCGCTCATGGCGATCGTGGCCAACAGTTTCGCCACCCGGTGGATAGCGAGGGCCACGGCCGATCCGGCGGGCGCGGACACGCTCGGCGCGACCGTCATAGCGCCCGTCGTGGAGGAGACCGCGAAGGCCGCCGCCGTGCTGCTGGTCTTCCTCTTCCGCAGACGCGACTTCACCGGGATCCTCGACGGCGTGGTGATAGCCGGGGTCACCGCCACCGGGTTCGCGTTCACCGAGAACATCCTCTACCTCGGCACCGCCTTCGGGGCCGATCAGCTGACCGGCGACAGCGGCATCGCCTCGGTCACCGCGGCGACCTTCTTCGTCCGCATCGTCATGTCGCCGTTCGCGCACCCGCTGTTCACCGTGTTCACCGGCATCGGGTTCGGGATCTCCGCGCTCTCACCGCAGCGGCAGCGGGTCCGGCGGGTGCTGCTGCCGCTGGCCGGGCTGCTGCTCGCGATGGGCATGCACGCGCTGTGGAACGGTTCCTCGACGCTGGGCGACTACGGCTTCCTCGCGGTGTACCTGGCGTTCATGGTGCCGATGTTCGGCATGCTGACCTGGCTGGTGGTGTGGACGCGGCAGCGCGAGCTGCGGACGGTGCGGACGGAGCTGCCGGCGTACGCGGTGGCCGGCTGGCTGCTGCCGGCGGAGCCGTTCGCGCTGGGCTCGATGCGCGCCCGGCGCGTCGCCCGGCGGTACGCGCGCCGGTACGGGGGGAAGGAGGTGGCGCGGGCGGTGGCGCAGTACGAGGCGTACGCGACCTCGCTGGCGTTCCTGCGGCACCGGGGGCGGCTCGGCCGGGCGGGGACGGACTTCGTCGAACGGGAGCGGGAGCTGCTGCTGGAGCTGTGGCGCCGCCGGGAGGCGGCCCGCCCGGCGCTGGACCACGCGGCCCGCACCACCGCGCCGCCGGTTCCGGTCGCCGTCCCGCCGTGGCCGGTGCACGGGATGCCCGGAGCACACGGGATGCACGAAGTGCACGGGACTCACGGGGTCCATGGAGTCCAGGGGACCCGGGGGACGCACGGGCCCCAGGGATACGGGCAGCCGCAGCCGCATCCGTACCCGCCGTACCAGCCGAACCCTTACCGCTTCTGAGTCACCGAACCGGCAGCCCTGACGTCGGGGGGACGCCGTCGGGACTGCCGGGGTTCGGGAGCGGTGGGTCTCAGGGGGTGAGGCCCTTGTCGCGCAGCCACGCCAGCGGGTCGACGCCCGAGGAGGAGCCGCCCGGGTGGACCTCCAGGTGGAGGTGGGCCCCGGTGGAGTTGCCGGTGGAGCCGACGCGTCCGATCACATCGCCGGTGTTGACCTTCTGGCCGACGCTGACGCTGATGGAGGACTGGTGGGCGTACCAGATCTCGGTGCCGTCCTCGAGGGTCAGCACGGTCTTGTAGCCGTAGGAGCCGTCCCAGCCGGCGGAGGTGATCGTGCCGGTGTGGACCGCCTTGATCAGCGTGCCCGTGGGCGCGGCGAAGTCGAGGCCGGTGTGGTAGCCGGAGGACCAGTAGGCGCCGGCCTGGCCGAAGGTCGAGCTGAGGGTGTACGAGGAGGTCGGCAGCGCGTACTGCTTGGCCAGCTCGGCGAGGCGCTCGGCCTCGGCCTTCTTCCTGGCCTCCTCCTCCGCCTTCTTCTTCGCGGCCTCGGCCTTCGCCTCGGCCTCCTTCTCCGCCTTGGCGGCGGCCTCGGCGGCCGCCTTCTCGGCCGCCGCGGCGGCTTCCGCCGCGGCCTTGCTCTCGGCCTGGTCCTGCTGCTGCTCGACCTGCGCCATGATCCGGGCGCGCAGCGCCTCACCGGCGTCGGCGGTGCCCTGCCCGGTGTCGTCGGCGGTCGCGCCGATGCTGCTGAGCGGCGTGGCGGAACCGGCGGGCTCCTCCTCGTCGGAGATGAGGGAACCCACGTTGGGCAGGTCGGGCATGGAGATCGAGACCGGCGGCTTGCCGGTCTGGGCGGTGGCCATGCCGCCCGCGCCCACCGCGGCGATGACACCGACGCCCAGGACCGTGGAGCTGCGGGCGAGTCCTCCGCCGCGCTGCTTGGCGACGCGGTGCCGGCCGCGTACCGGGCGGACGGACTCCGCGGTGGGGTTCCACTCCTCGAAGGGGCCCTCCTCGCCGCGGACACCGCCGTAGACGAAGGTGTCGCCGTCGCGCTGGCTCGGCATGAAGGGGGCCTCGGGGGCAGGCCGGTTGGACGCCACGTGGGCGCGCTCCTTTCCTTCCTTCATCGCCTACCGGGTTAGCTGACGGGTTCGGAGCAGGAAGGTCTCCTACGCGCGTATACGAGCCGTGCTTCCACGGCGGTATCCACGCGATTCACCCCATGGTGGTGGTTCCCCGGTTCCCTTGCGGGATTCGGCGCGTGCGCACGGAGCCGACTTCTGTGACGGCTGGGACGACCGCGCTGCGTTATCGAACGTTAATAGACGCGAGGGCCGGATTCCAAGCCGTTCCTCTTGATCGTTCGCGATTTTCGCGTGGACTTAACCGCCACGAGCGGCCAAAAACGGGCGAGTTGACCCACCCTCGGATGTCCACCGAGTTCTGACGGTGTGTCAGTTGTTATGCGCAGCGGGGCGGCCCGGTCACTCTCGGTGAGAGCGGTGCGCGCGGAGAGGAAAACACCGAGGGCCGGAACCCTTCCGGATTCCGGCCCTCGGCCTTCAGTAGCGGGGACAGGATTTGAACCTGCGACCTCTGGGTTATGAGCCCAGCGAGCTACCGAGCTGCTCCACCCCGCGTCGGTATGACACCAGTGTACGCCATGCGCGGGACACTCAGCACACCCGTTGTCCCCGGCCCCTCAGCGGCCGATCAGATGGCCGTTCGGCGCCTGGGCCCGCTCCTCGTGCTCCGGCAGCACGACGACGGTGGCGCCCCCGTCCGCCAGCACTCCGCTGCCGTCGGCGCCCGGCACGAAGGTGTCCGGCTCGCGCCAGGCCGTGACCACCCGCCGCACCCCCGCGTCCAGGATCAGCCGGGCACAGGGCGCCGGCCGGGACGCGCGCCGGGCGCAGGGCTCCAGGCTGGAGTACACGGTGGCGGTCGCGAGCCGGGGGTCCGTGGGGTCGGCCTTGGCGAGCGCCGCCTCCTCCGCGTGCACCACCGGGTCCCCGCCCTCCCGGGAGTGCCCCCGCGCCAGTTCCGTACCGTCGGCCGCGACCACCACCGCGCCCACGCTGAACGCCGTCCGGGACGGCGGGCACCGGTCCGCGAGGTCGCAGGCGAGGGCCAGCCAGTGGTGGTCGGCGGCGGAGGGCACCGCACCGGTGCCGGGTGCGGTGGGCTCGTAACGCGTCAGGACGACGTCGCCGACGGCGCGGGTCTCGAGCAGCCGCAGCCGGCCGCCCTGGTAGGAGCCGGGGCCGAAGAGGCGGGGGGCGTCCGGGTCGCCGACGAAGAGCGGGGCGAGGACCAGCTGGAGCTCGTCGGCGAGGCCCTGGGTGAGGAGCTGGGTGTGGATCAGGCCGCCGCCCTCGACCATGAGCCGCCGGACCCCGCGCACGGCGTGCAGGTGCTCCAGGAGCCGCCGCCAGTCGACCTCGGGGCCGAGCGGGACGACATCGGCCGCGAGACCGTGGGCGTGGGCCCGCTCGGCGCCCCCGTCGGTCGTGTAGAGGACCTTCTCGCCCCCCGTGTGCCAGAACAGCGCCGCCGGGTCCAGGTCGCCGGAGCCGCTGACGGTGACCTTGAGCGGATACTCGGGCCGGCCCTCGGCGACCCGGGCGGCCCGCCGCTCGGGCGAGTTGACCAGCAGGCGCGGATTGTCGGCACGGATCGTGCCGGCGCCGACCAGGATCGCGTCCACCGACGCCCGCACCTCGTCGACCCGGTCGAAGTCGGCCGGGCCGGACAGCAGCAGCCGCTCGGGGCCGGTGTCGTCCAGGTAGCCGTCCAGGGAGACGGCGGCGGACAGCAGGACGTACGGGTGGGGCATCGGCGTACTCCAAGCGGGGCTGGGACGGCGGGCGGGGCGGTGGGGCGGCCGGCGCGGGCGCGGGTTTCGGGTTCGGGTTCGGGTTCGGGTTCGGGTCAAGTCTGACAACAGGTCCGGCGCGCTCGGCGGGGGCGGGCGTCCGGGTGCGCCGGGCGAGCCGGGCGAGCCGGGCGCCATCCGGCGCGGTCCCCATGATCCGTCCGCCGCACCGGGCACCGCGGCGGTCCGCGTACGGCCCGCGCCCCCCGGGGAATGGGCGCTGCGACCGATGGCGGGAGCCACCGGCGACGGGCGACGGTGGGACCCGGCGACGGCATCGCCGGGCACGGGTGGCAGTGCCCCGCCGGCACATCCGGACCGGGCGGGTGACGACGTCGGCATACGGGCAAACTCCTTCGTACCGGCCCGAGTTCGTCAGGCCGACGGCTCACCCTCCACCTCCCGGCGGCACAGGACCGGCGTCCGGCGGTGTCCGAGGGGACGGCCGGCGCCGACGAGCGGCCACCGGCCGGGAAGGAGGAGCCGTGTCCCCGTCCGACGACGAGCGTCTCGTCGACCTCGCGGCCCGACGCGAGCGGGAGGACCGCCGTTCCGCCCGCCCGCGTTCCGCCCGCCCGCGGTCCGCCGGCCGGCCCGCCCGCCCCCGCGCGTACCGGCACGCGCGCGCCTGGTGGGTGCTGGGGACCGGGGTCGTCATGCTGATCGCGGGCGTGGTCCTGCCCGACGGGCTGCTCATCGCCGCGGGACTGGTCCTGAGCGGCATCGCCGTCCAGCTGCTCGACCCGGACCGGCGGCGGACGGACGGCCCCCGCCGCCCGCGCTGAACACCCGTCACCGCCCCCGCGCCCCGGCCGTACGACTGTCTCGTTCGGCGCTTCCGCCCGGTCGCCCTCCACTGTCACCCTGACCAGAACCAGGAAACCGGCTCTCGAAGCCGCGCGGAGCGGAAAGTGGGACGATCCGCTCGGGTCAGCGCCTCGTCCGCCGGGGCATCCGACCGCCTTCCCACCGGCCGGCGGCGGGAGACCGGAAGGGGAGCGTCAGCATGATCGAGTGGGTGCCCCTCGGCACCGGACCGAAGCCGGTCCCCCGGCCCGTCGCCACGCCGTTGGTGTGGGCCGGCGCCTTCGGCGGTGCGGCGGTGCTGGTGGCGCTGCTCAACACGCTCGTGGGCATCGACCACCCCGGACTCGCCCTGACCGCCCTGTCCCTGCTGGCCGCCGCCCTGGGCGTGTGCGCCCGGTTCACCGCGGCCCCGGGGACGGCCGTCCTGTGCTGGCTGTTCCTCAACGGCTTCGCCGTTCCGCCCGCGGGCACCCTCTCCTGGGCCGGCCCCCGCGACACCTTCTGGCTCACCTGCCTGCTCACCGCCGCACTCGTCGGTACGGCCGTCTCCCGCCTGGTCCACGCCCGCGCGGCCCACCACCGCGTCACCCCGGCCGTCCGCACGCCCTCCACGGAACCGGACGAGTGGCCGCACGCCTCCTGACGGGACAAGCGCGTCCCGTGCCGCCGGGCCGTCGAACCGGCCGTTCCCTCCGGCCCGCCGGGACGCCCCGCCCGGCCCGGTGGGAGGGAGGGCCCGTCCGGCCCGGGACCGCGCGGACGTACCGGGCCTCCCGGCCGGGCCCCGAGCCGGTTCGCGCGGATTCGTACAGACGGGGGAAACGAGTCGGCGCCCGGGCCGCCGAAGCCGGCCCGGGCGCCGCGTGGCAGGTCGGAGGGCACGGAGCCCGCCTGCCGACCGTAGGCCCTGTGGGACTCGAACCCACAACCAATGGATTAAAAGTCCACTGCTCTGCCAATTGAGCTAAGGGCCCCGGCGATGTTGTCCCCCCGAGCATAGCCGGACACGGCCGAGTCTCCGATCGGGTATCGGGGAGCCGGGTCCGGACGTGTCCCCGCGGGAACGCGGAAGGGCCCGCGCGACAGGTGTCGCACGGGCCCTTCGGAACGGCACGGTGAAACCGCGTCAGCCGTTGCGCTTCCAGCGCGGCTTGTCCTCGCGGCGGCCGAAGGAGCCGCCGCCCCGGTGGTCGTCACGACGGCCGTACGGGCGGTCGTGGCCGCCGGTGCGGAAGCCCGGGCGGTCGCCCTGACGGTCACGGTTGAAGGGACGGTCGCTGCCCCGGTGGCCGCCGCGCTCGTCGCGGCGGAAGGTCCCGCGGTCACCCCGGTCGTCGCGACGGAAACCGCCGCGGTCGCCGTCACGGCGCTCGAAGGAACGCCCGCCGCGGTCACGGTCACGGTCGAAGCCGCCCCGCTCGTCACGGCGGAAGCCACCCCGGTCGCCCCGGTCGTCACGGCGGAAGTTCCCGCGGTCGCCCCGGTCGTCCCGGCGGAAACCGCCGCGGTCGCCCTGGTCGTCGCGACGGAAACCGCCGCGGTCGCCGTCACGGCGCTCGAAGGAACGCCCGCCGCGGTCACGGTCACGGTCGAAGCCGCCCCGGTCGTCACGGCGGAAACCGCCCCGGTCACCCCGGTCGCGGTTGAAGCCGCCCCGGTCGTCACGGCGCTCGAAGGAACGCCCACCGCGCTCGCCCCGGTCACCCCGGTCGTCCCGGCGGAAACCGCCGCGGTCGCCCCGGTCGTCCCGGCGCTCACGCCGCTCGTACGGCGCCGGCGCCTCCGCACGCTCCGCGCGCTCGGCCCGCTCGACGTCCCGTGCGGACGGCTGCTCCGGCAGCGAGACCTCCGCCTCGGCCTGCACCGCGGCGGCCGCCTCGGCCACCACCGCCTCGGGGTCCTCGCCCCGCTCGCGCGCCACCCGGGCCAGCAGCCGGTCCGCCTCGTCCCGCAGCTCGGCCGCCCGGCGCTGCGCCCGCTCCAGCTCCTTGGTGAGCTGGGCGACCTCGCGCTCGGCCTGCTGCGCCGCGTTGCCCGCGGACTCGGCCTGCACCTCGGTCATCGACCGGGCGCCGGTGATCTCGGCGACCTCCGGGTCGAAGGCCGCGCCGCCCTGGATGATGTGGCGCGTCGCGTCGACGCCCGCGTCCTCCATCAGCCGGAAGATCTGGCGCCGCTGGTGCGGCAGGGACAGGGACACGACCGTGCCCGTGCGCCCGGCGCGCGCCGTACGGCCCGCCCGGTGCAGGTAGTCCTTGTGGTCGCCGGCCGGGTCGACGTTCAGGACGAGGTCGATGCCGTCGACGTGGATGCCGCGGGCCGCGACGTCCGTCGCCACCAGGACGTTCACGTACCCGTCCTTGAAGTCCGCCAGCGTCCGGGTCCGGGCGCCCTGGGTCATGCCGCCGTGCAGCGCGTCGGCCTTCACCCCGGCGTCCCGCAGCTGCTCGGCGACGCGGTCGGCGCCCAGCTGGGTGCGGACGAAGATGATGGTGCGGCCCTTGCGGGAGGCGATGGCCGCGGTGACCGGCGCCTTGTCCTTGGGCTTCACGACCAGGATGTGGTGCGACATGGTCGTCACCGCGCCCTGCGCCGCGTCCACCTCGTGCGAGACCGGCTCGTTCAGGTACCGGTCGACGAGGGTCTTGATCTCGTTCTCCATGGTCGCGGAGAACAGCATCCGCTGACCGCCCGCCGGGACCTGGTCCAGCAGTTCCGTGACCTCGGGCAGGAAGCCCAGGTCGGACATCTGGTCGGCCTCGTCGAGGACCGCGATCTCCACGTTCTCCAGGGAGCACGCGCCGCGGTTGATGATGTCGCGCAGCCGGCCCGGCGTGGCGACCAGGATGTCGACGCCGCGCTCGAGGGCGTAGATCTGGTTGCCCATGGACGTGCCGCCGCAGACGACCTTCATCTTCAGGCCGAGGACGTCGCCGTACGGCTGGAGCGCGTCGGCGACCTGCATGGCGAGCTCACGCGTCGGGGTCAGGATGACGGCGCGCGGCTTGTGCTTCTCGGTGCGGCCGCCGGCCAGCGTGGCCAGCGTCGGCAGACCGAAGGAGAGGGTCTTGCCGGAGCCGGTGCGGCCCCGGCCGAGGATGTCCTTGCCGGCCAGGGCGTCCGGGATGGTCGCGGCCTGGATCGGGAAGGGGGTGGTCACGCCGTTCTGCGCGAGCTTGCGCACGACGCCCTCGGGGAGGCCGAGGTCGGCGAAGGTGGTCTCGGGGGCGGTGGAGGCGGTGGTGTCGGTGTCCTCGGTGTTCTCGGGCACGACGACGTGATCAGTACTGGCGATGGGCATACGAATGCGAAACCTTCCGGAGTCTCTCTTCGGCACGCGCCCGTCAACTCCGTGATTCGCGATTCGCAATACGACCGCCTCGATGCGGTCCACCACGGCAAGGGAGAGAGTACGCGCCACACGGCGCGCTCTGCGTTGGCGCCGGGCAAATAGGATCAAACGATCTGCCACCATACGCACCCCGACCCACCAAAAGCAAACCGGGTTCTCGTCACAGGACCGAACCGCAGGTCAGCGCGGTGATCCCCGGACGAGTCGGCCACGACGGCGGGCGGCGCGCGGGGCGGAGGAGAGGGCTCTAGACCGGCGCCCCCGCTTCCGGCACCGGCTCCCGCCGTGCCAGCTGGGGCTGCGGCGGCTCGTGCGCCGACGACGACGGCTCCGCCTCCGTCGGCTCCGGCGGCGCCGACGGCTCGGGCGGCGCCGGCGTGGGCTCCGGGTCGGGCGGCCGGCTGGGCTCCGGCGGCACGGGCCGGTCGTCCGGTGTCGGCCCGGCGGGCTCGCCCGGCCCGCCGCCGGGCGGCGCGGACCGGCTCGCCCCCGCCGACGGAGACGCCCCGGCGGACGCCTGCTTCCCCGCCCTGTTCCCCTTCCCCCCGCCCTCGCGTTTCTCGCCCCTGCCGCCCCGGCGCTCGCCGCCGGCCACCGCGGCGCCACGGTCCGCCCCGCCGCCCGACACCACCGGTCCCCCGTCCGGCTCCTCACCGCCCGGCCGTGCCGCCGAGCGCGACGGCTCGGCGCTCCCGCCCGCCTCCCCCTCGCCCACACTCATGCAACCGGCGGCGGCGACGACGGCCACGACCGTGGCGGCCAGGCGGGCGGGTACGTACAAGGGGCGCACGGGGCCACCTCCGGTCGAAGTGCTGGGACGCCATGCCCAACTCCCGTCACCCGCAAGAGGACACGCGCACGGCCTATCCGTAGCCGAGAGCGTGCAGCCGGGCGTCGTCGATCCCGAAGTGATGCGCGATCTCGTGCACCACCGTGATCTCCGTCTCCGCGACCACGTCCTCCCGCGACTCGCACATCCGCAGCGTCGGCCCCCGGTAGATCGTGATCCGGTCCGGCAGCACCCCCGCGTACCACTCGCCCCGCTCCGTCAGCGGAGTCCCCTCGTACAACCCGAGCAGTTCCGGATCGTCCGCCGGCGGCTCGTCCTCCACGAACACCGCCACGTTGTCCATCAACCGCGTCAGCTCCGGCGGGATCCGGTCCAGCGCCTCGGCGACCAGTTCCTCGAACATCTCGCGCGTCATCTCCAGCACAGGGCCATTCTCGGGTACGAGCCGTCCGTACGAGATGCGCCGGGCCCCCCGCATATCCGGTCCCGCGCTTGGGCATACGGGACCAATGGCCCGCGTCCCCTCCGCAGTCATGAACGTCCGGCACCGTCTTCGAAGGGGCCCGCGCGCCCTCACCCGCCGCCACCGCACGCACCGCTCCACCCCCGCGACGCCCGCCCTCGCCCCACGGCCCCGCCCCCTGGTCCGCGCCCTCGGACTGGTCACCGTGGTCGTGCTCGGCGCCTGGCTCGGCCTCCTCGTCGTCGGCAACGTCCGGGTCCCCGTCGGTCCCATGGACACCACCATGACCCTGCGTCCCTCCCTCACCGGCGGCACCAAAATCAACGTCTCTCCCCTGGGCGCCCTCCAACTGGACAGCCACACCGCCCCGGTCCGCCTGGACGTCAACGTCGACCAGCTCGACCCCGACCGCTCCCAGGCCCTCGTGGACCACCCCGAACGGCTCTCCGGCCTCCAGGACGAGGTCACCCGGGACATCGCCCACGGCACCGCCGACCTCGCCGTGCGCTCCGGGGTCGCCGTCGTCACCGGCGCCACCGCGCTCGGCCTCGCCGTCTACCGCCGTCCCCGCCGCGCGCTCGCCGCCGGCGGCCTCGCCCTCGCCCTCCTGGCCGCGTCCGGCGGCACCGCCTACGCCACCTGGAACCCGGACTCGGTCCTGGAGCCCAAGTTCTCCGGCCTGCTCTCCTCCGCCCCCTCGCTCGTCGGCAACGCCCGCAGCATCGTCACCGAGTTCGACGTCTACCAGAAGGAGCTGGCCCGCCTCGTCACCAACGTGACCAAGCTCTACGACGCCACCTCCACCCTCCCCGCCTACCAGCCCGACCCGACCACCATCCGCGTCCTGCACGTCTCGGACATCCACCTCAACCCGGCCAGCTGGAAGATCATCGCCTCGCTGGTGGAGCAGTACCGGGTGGACGTGATCGTCGACTCCGGCGACACCATGGACCACGGCACGGCCGCCGAGAACGGCTTCCTGGACCCCATCGAGGACCTCGGCGCCCCCTACGTCTGGGTCCGCGGCAACCACGACTCCCTCGTCACCCAGCGCTACCTCGAGCGCATGAGGAACGTCCACGTCCTGGACGACGGCCGGGCCACCACCATCGCCGGCCTGCGCTTCGCCGGCATCGGCGACCCGCAGTTCACCCCCGACCGCTCCAAGACGTCCGGAGCCGAGCAGTCCCAGGAACTCGCGGGCGCCCGCCTCGCCTCCGCCCTGCGCGACCAGCGCGCCGCCGGCACCCCGGTGGACGTGGCCATCGCCCACGAGCCCTCCGCGGCCCGCGAGGCCGACGGCACCGTCCCCCTGGTCCTGGCCGGCCACCTCCACCACGAGGAGACCGAGGTCATGAAGTACGGCACCCGCCTCCGCATCGAGGGCTCCACCGGCGGCAGCGGCCTGCGCGCCGTCGAGGGCGAATACCCCGACCCGATCGAGACCTCGATCCTCTACTTCGACCGCGACACCCGCCGCCTCCAGGCCTGGGACTCCATCGAGCTCGGCGGCCTGGGCCTGACGACGGCTGAGGTCAGCCGCCACCTCCCCAGGGAGAACCAGCCCGGCGCGACCCCCTCCCCGAGCCCTTCCACGGCCACCCCCTCGACGACCTCTCCGTAAACCGTTTTGGCGAACCCTCCTCCCATCCCATATGCTTCTCACGTCCCCGACGCGCTGAGAAGCGCCCAGGCGGGCCGATAGCCCTCATCGTCTAGCGGCCTAGGACGCCGCCCTTTCAAGGCGGTAGCACGGGTTCGAATCCCGTTGGGGGCACGCACCACCCTGTGCGACACTGTCGTACGACACGCTTGGTCCTGTGGAGCAGTTTGGAGTGCTCGCCACCCTGTCAAGGTGGAGGCCGCGGGTTCAAATCCCGTCAGGACCGCTGATGTTTCACGTGAAACATCGCGGCTGGGTAGCTCAGTTGGTACGAGCGTCCGCCTGAAAAGCGGAAGGTCGCCGGTTCGACCCCGGCCCCAGCCACCGCAGCCCTCATCAGGGCAAACACCCCCTCCGGAGTCTTCCGGAGGGGGTGTTTTCGTGTCGGCCACGCCAACCGGCACGCCGACGGCTCCCGCAGCTAGCCCTGGTCGCCGGCCCTGCGATGGTCGACGACGGAGTCCGGCCCCGGGGACATGATCGTCTCGTGGCCGTTCTCCGACCTCACCCTGTACGGCGGCGCCCCGTCCGGCCCGAGAACTTCGACGATCTCCACCACATGGTCCTGCTGCCCGACAACACGTCCGTGGACGACGAGCCTGTCGCCTTTACCGGCATGCATACCGCTCCCTCCTCATCCTGAGATCCACGTCCCGTCGGCACCCACGATGACGACTACGGTCACGGGTTTCAGGGGTTCGGCGACAAGATCACCGGTATGGGCAGGGCCATCCGGCGGACGCGCAGGTCAGGGGATCACCGAAGTCCGGCGAGCCCCGTTCCTCCATCGGCGTCACCGTGCGGCCGTGCTTCAGCGTGTGTGCGTGCCCCCCGGTCCGCCGGCTGCTTCCCTGGGTGACGGTCAACGTCCGCAGAGCGCCGACCGCGGGGAGTAGGCGATGGTGAATGGTTCCGCTCCGGGCCCTGCCAAGGGCTTCCTCCGCTCACACGCCAAGGCCGTGGTCTCGGCCCTGGTGAGCGGTCTGGTCGCTTGCCTGTCGTCGCTGGTCACCGCGTTGCAGGGCGAGCAGAGCGGGTTCGACACGATCACCGACGGCCAGTGGGTCACCGCCGTGCTGGCGTTCCTCGTCGGGCTCGGGATCACCGGTCCGGTGACCAGCAGGACCCCGAACAGGCCGCCCGCCGGTGGGAACCCCTAGCGGGCCCGCGGGCCGGGCGATCACCCGGCCCGCCCCCGGGTCCGGGACCGGCCGCGGCGTCGGCGCGTGGTGCCGGACGGCGGGTGACGGGCGAGCGCGGCAAAAGCGTTCGCCAGGATTTTCTCGAGGATGAGATCCTGGATCCCGTATGTCCACACATCCCGCCCCCGCCCCCGCCCTCGGCGCCCTCGCCTCCCGCCTGGCCGAACTGTCGCTGCGCGACGCGCACCGGCTCGGGCGCAGGCTGGAGGGTGCGCGCAAGATCCGCAAGCCGGAGGCCCGGGCCGCCGTGCTCGCCGAGATCGAGACGGAGGTCGCCCGGGCCGAGGAACGGATGGCCGAGCGGCGTGTCCGCGTGCCGGAGATCCGCTACCCCGAGCAGCTTCCGGTCAGCCAGAAGAAGGACGCGATCGCCGAGGCCATCCGCGATCACCAGGTGGTGATCGTCGCGGGTGAGACCGGCTCCGGCAAGACCACGCAGATCCCGAAGATCTGCCTGGAGCTGGGCCGGGGGGTGCGGGGCATGATCGGGCACACCCAGCCCCGCCGGATCGCCGCCCGTACGGTGGCCGAGCGGGTGGCGGAGGAGCTGGAGACGCCGCTGGGCGAGGCGGTCGGCTGGAAGGTCCGCTTCACCGACCAGGTGAACCCGGACGCCACCTTCATCAAGCTGATGACCGACGGCATCCTGCTCGCCGAGATCCAGACCGACCGCGAGCTGCGCGCCTACGACACGATCATCATCGACGAGGCGCACGAGCGGTCCCTGAACATCGACTTCCTGCTCGGCTACCTGGCGCAGCTGCTGCCGAAGCGCCCGGACCTGAAGGTCGTCATCACCTCGGCGACGATCGACCCGGAGCGCTTCTCCCGGCACTTCGGCGACGCCCCGATCATCGAGGTGAGTGGTCGTACCTACCCGGTGGAGGTCCGGTACCGGCCGCTCCTGGAGGAGGACTCGGACGACGCCGACCGGGACCAGATCACCGCGATCACGGACGCCGTCGAGGAGCTGATGGCGGAGGGGCCCGGGGACATCCTGGTCTTCCTCTCCGGGGAGCGGGAGATCCGGGACACGGCGGACGCGCTGACGAAGAAGCAGTACCGGTTCACCGAGGTGCTGCCGTTGTACGCGCGGCTGTCGCACGCCGAGCAGCACCGGGTCTTCCAGCGGCACAGCGGCCGGCGGATCGTGCTGGCGACCAACGTCGCCGAGACCTCGCTGACGGTGCCGGGCATCAAGTACGTCATCGATCCCGGGTTCGCCCGCATCTCGCGCTACAGCCACCGCACCAAGGTGCAGCGCCTGCCGATCGAGCCGATCTCGCAGGCGAGCGCGAACCAGCGCAAGGGCCGCTGCGGGCGCACCTCGGACGGCATCTGCATCCGCCTCTACAGCGAGGAGGACTTCCTCGCGCGTCCGGAGTTCACGGACGCGGAGATCCTGCGGACGAACCTGGCCTCCGTCATCCTGCAGATGACCGCGGCCGGCCTGGGCGACATCGAGAAGTTCCCGTTCATCGACCCGCCGGACCACCGCAACATCCGCGACGGCGTGCAGCTGCTGCAGGAGCTGGGCGCGCTCGACGCGACCCAGAAGGACCCGCGCAAGCGGCTGACGGAGACGGGCCGGAAGCTGGCCCAGCTGCCGGTGGACCCGCGGCTGGCCCGCATGGTGCTGGAGGCGGACAGGAACGGCTGCGTGCGCGAGGTCATGGTCATCGCCGCGGCGCTGTCCATCCAGGACCCGCGGGAGCGGCCCGCCGACAAGCAGACGCAGGCCGACCAGCAGCACGCCCGCTTCCGGGACGAGTCGAGCGACTTCCTCGCCTACCTGAACCTGTGGCGCTACGTGCGGGAGCAGCAGAAGGAGCGCGGTTCGTCGTCGTTCCGGCGCATGTGCAAGCAGGAGTACCTGAACTTCCTGCGCATCCGCGAGTGGCAGGACATCTACACGCAACTGCGCACGGTCGCCAAGCAGATGGGGATCCACCTCGACGAACAGGACGCCCCCGCCGACCGCATCCACGTCTCCCTCCTGGCCGGTCTGCTGTCGCACATCGGCATGAAGGACGTGAAGGAGTCGAAGGACTCCGGACCGGGCGGCCGCAAGGACGGCGGCCGCAACGAGTACCTGGGTGCCCGCAACGCCAAGTTCGCGATCTTCCCGGGTTCGGCGCTGTTCAAGAAGCCCCCGCGCTTCGTGATGTCGGCCGAGCTCGTCGAGACGTCCCGGCTGTGGGCCCGGGTCAACGCGAAGATCGAGCCGGAGTGGGTCGAGCCGCTCGCCGAGCACCTCCTGAAGCGCACGTACAGCGAACCGCACTGGGAGAAGGACCAGGCCGCGGTGATGGCGTACGAGAAGGTCACGTTGTACGGCGTCCCGATCGTCGCGCAGCGCAAGGTGAACTACGGACGGATCGACCCGGAGGTCTCCCGGGAGCTCTTCATCCGCAACGCGCTGGTCGAGGGGGACTGGCGCACGCACCACAAGTTCTTCGCCGACAACCGCAAACTCCTCACCGAGGTCGAGGAGTTGGAGCACCGTGCCCGGCGCCGGGACATCCTGGTCGACGACGAGACCCTGTTCGACTTCTACGACCAGCGGATCCCGCAGCACGTGGTCTCGGGCGCCCACTTCGACTCGTGGTGGAAGCGCAAGCGGCACGAGCAGCCGGACTTCCTGGACTTCGAGCGGGAGATGCTGATCCGCGAGTCGGCGGAGGCGGTCACCAAGGCCGACTACCCCGACACGTGGCGGCAGGGCCCGCTGAAGTTCCGGGTCACGTACCAGTTCGAGCCGGGGGCGGACGCCGACGGCGTGACCGTCCACATCCCGCTCCAGGTGCTCAACCAGGTCACCGACGAGGGCTTCGACTGGCAGATCCCGGGCCTGCGGGAGGAGGTCGTCACGGAGCTGATCCGTTCGCTCCCCAAGCCGATCCGCCGCAACTACGTGCCGGCGCCGAACTACGCGAAGGCGTTCCTGGAGAAGGCGGTCCCGCTCCAGGAGCCGCTGACCACGACGATGGCGCGCGAGCTGAAACGCATGGTCGGTGTCCCCTTCGAGGCGGAGGACTTCGACTGGTCGAAGGTCCCCGACCACCTGAAGATCACTTTCCGGATCGTCGACGAGCGGCGCCGCAAGCTCGCCGAGGACAAGGACCTGGAGGCGCTGAAACTCCGGCTGAAGCCGAAGGCCCGCAAGGCCCTGTCGCAGGCGGCCGCCGCGACGGCGGAGCGCCGGGGCGGCGAGTCCCTGGAGCGCGGGGGCCTGACCGGGTGGACGATCGGCACGCTCACCCGCGTGTTCGAGACCCGTCGGGCCGGCCAGCCGGTGAAGGCGTACCCGGCGCTGGTGGACGACGGGAACGCGGTCTCCGTGCGCCTCTTCGACACGGAGGCCGAGCAGGCGGAGGCGATGTGGAAGGGCACGCGCCGGCTGATCCTGCTGGGGATCCCGGTGAACCCCGCGAAGTTCGCGTCCGAGAAGCTGTCGAACGCCCAGAAGCTCGCGCTGTCCGCGAATCCGCACGGTTCCGTCCAGGCCCTGTTCGACGACTGCGCGACGGCCGCGGCGGACAAGCTGATCGCGGACTTCGGCGGACCGGTGTGGGACGAGGAGTCGTACCGGAAGCTGTACGACAAGGTGCGCGCGGAGATCGTCGACACCACCGTCCGCGCGGTGGGCCAGGTGCAGCAGGTGCTGGCCGCCTGGCAGGCCTGTGAGCGCCGTCTGAAGGCCGTGCGCAGCCCTGCGCTGCTGCCGAACCTGCGGGACGTCCGGGAGCAGCTGGACGCGCTGGTGAAGCCGGGCTTCGTGACGGAGGCGGGGCTGCGGCGGCTGCCCGACCTGATGCGCTACCTGGTCGCCGCCGACCGTCGCCTCCAGCAGATGCCGACCGGCGTGCAGCGGGACACCACCCGCATGGAGAAGGTCCACGAGATGCGGGACGAGTACGCCTGGCTGCTGGAGCAGATGCCGCAAGGCCGGCCGGTCCCCCAGCAGGTGCGGGACATCCGCTGGATGATCGAGGAGCTCCGGGTCAGCTACTTCGCCCACGCGCTGGGGACGGCGTACCCCGTCTCCGACAAGCGCATCGTGAAGGCGATCGACGCGGCGCTGCCGTGACGGGGCCGGTACGCAGGGTGAGTTCGACCTGACGGTCCCCCTCCTGTACAGTCTCTTCTCGCAGCGCAACGCAGACGGAATCCGGCAGCGGATCCGTCTCCGGAACACTGCGAAACCTGGTCCTGTGGAGCAGTTTGGAGTGCTCGCCACCCTGTCAAGGTGGAGGCCGCGGGTTCAAATCCCGTCAGGACCGCAACAGCCGGAAGGCCCGCCCCCGTGGGGCGGGCCTTCCGCGTTGTGCGGGGCCTTCCGTGCCGCCGGCCCTCCCCTGCCGCACGTTCGGCGCGTTCCCGGGCCCGTGCGCCCTCCCGGGGCCCTCCCGGCGTCTTGACGGGCTGACGTTCCGTCGGTACCCCAGGAACCAGGGTCCTTCTCCGTGCGGCCCGTGGAGGTGGCGTATGGGGGCATCGGCCAGGCACGAGACGAGGGCGCTGCTCCGCGCGCACCTGTCGGCCGCGTCGTCGTACCGGCACCTGACCCGTCACTGTCCGATCTGCCATCGCCTGCTGCGGCTGGCGCTGGACTCGGCACCGCGCCCCGCCGCGCCCGCCGCGCCCGCCGAGGACGAGTGCGCCGCCGACGCCCCGTCACACGAGCCCGGCCCCAACGCCCTTTCCCTCTAGCGCATATGCCACAGCGTCGACAAGCCGAGTGGTATGTGACGGGTGTCACCGTATGAGTTTTCAGAAGTGCGGTACTTACACCTCTCCTACAACAGGTCAATTTAATATGTGCAATTGCACCACCCGGAGAGGTGTGCGCCGACGCCCGCGCGGGTGATCCGCACAGGGGCGCCCCAGAGTCCGACAAGTCCGCGCACAAAGCCTCCCCGCCCGCCCCGCCGGCCGTCCGGGCCCCGGTGCGCCCGCGTCGGGGCACAAAAAGATCGCGCTGGACCCGGCGGAGTCCAGCGCGATCGACGACGCACCCTTGTTCAGTTGCCCGGAGAGCTCTGTTCTGCTTGGGCGAGGGGCCTGTTGGGGCAGTCCCCGCGTCGCTTGGAGCTAGGGTTTCGGGCGCCTCGACCAGTTGGGGGACCGGCCGGTTCGCCCGGATTGTTCAGTTGTTCAGGCCTCGCTGCGCTGCTGCGGAATGCCCGCGAGCAGGGCGCGGACCTCGGCTTCGCGGTAGCGGCGGTGCCCGCCGAGCGTGCGGATCGACGTGAGCTTGCCGGCCTTCGCCCAGCGCGTGACCGTCTTCGGGTCGACGCGGAACATGGTGGCGACCTCAGCCGGGGTCAGCAGCGGCTCGGCATCAGGGGTGCGAGCGGTCATGAGCGGCCTCCTCGGGAGAACCGAACCTTCTCGGTTCTTTCCTCTAAATTCTGCACCTTGACCCGCGTTGCCCGAAATGGCGGACGCGAGTCGAGTCGGTTATAGGACGAACGGCTTGTCCTCGGCACTACAACTACACCATCTGTCCAGCCGCGTCGGCCAAACCGATGGAATTGCCCTCCCAGGTGTTCATCAGCCGCGGAAGCCGATGGACCATGCCATAGCGGACAGTCACACCGCTGTGACGATCAGTCACAGCGGTGATCAGGAGGCACCGGACCCCCCAAAGCGTGCAATGCTGAGATTCCGCCCACAATGGAGCACAGCGGGACGGAGGAGTCCTCCCCGGACTCCTTGTCCTATTTTGGCATGAGGAAGGGCAAGGGGCGCAAGAGCCGCGTACGTGCGGTCCGTCACGCTTGGCGCGCTTGGGGCATACGCCCGGATCGGCTTCTACGTCCGTTGTCGGGCCCGTGTTGACGGAACCTCAGGGCGAAGACAAAACCCCAAGAAGGGCGTTTGGTCAAACGTCAGTTCGCCGAGCGCAGGTCCCGCACCGTCCGCCACCGCTCGACCAGCCGCCCGTACGCGGCGCCCGCGCCCTCGTCGTCGCCGCGGCGCAGCGCCGCGATCCCCTCGGCCGCGTCCGCCGCCGAGTGGTCGTCCTTCAGCACGCCGGCCGGCAGGGCGTGCACCAGACCGCCGTAGTCCAGCTCGACCAGCGAGCGCGGGTGGAACTCCTCGAGCCAGCGCCCGACGTCGACGAGGCCGTCGATCAGCAGCCCCTCCCCCACCGCGTCGCGCAGGGCCCGCAGCCCCCGCGCGACCCGCCGCCGGGCCTGGACCATGGGCGTCCGGTAGCGCAGGACGGGCGCCTCGCCCGCGGCGCCCTCGGCGTACTCGCGCTCCTCGTCCGCGAACAGCACGAACCAGTTGATCGGCACCTGCCAGGTGGAGGTGCGGATCCAGGGCCGGGCGTCCGGGTGGCCGGCCAGCCAGTGCTCGTAGTCCTGGGCCGCCTGGCGCCGTACGACCGGAGGGAGCAGCGCGTCCAGGACCGGCGGGGGGAAGTCCTCGGCGACCTCCCCCAGGGCCTGCCAGCCGCGCAGCCGGGTGCGCCAGGGGCACACGCACACCACGCCGTCGATCTCCAGCACGAACGCGTCGTCGCTCTCGTGCACCGGCACCGGTACGGGCGGCGTGGGGGCCAGGTCGGCCAGTGCCCGGCGGAGTTCGTCCTGGTAGGAGGGGCGGTCGGGGCGGCGGGCGTAACGGGCCCAGTGGCCGCGCTCCGGCTCGGGGAAGGCGGCCAGCGGTTCGTACACGCGCAGGTAGGTCGCGTAGGGGACGATCACCGAGGTCACCTTGGGCACGCCTGCTCCCTCCCCCGTGGGCCGTCGCGAAAACCTGCGGGCCCCGCTCGCGGACACGCGGGAAATACGCGCAAACCGACGCACGGCGTACTCCGGTCGGAGGTGATCCTCGCCACGGTGCTCCCTGTGGGCGCGCCAGGCTCTAATCTCATGCTCACAGCCCCCGCCACCCGTACGGGAAGCTACTCCCACCCGCCGCTACTTACTCAGGAGTCACCACAGTGACCGACGTATCTGACGGCGTCCTGCACACCCTGTTCCGCTCGGACCAGGGAGGCCACGAGCAAGTCGTGCTCTGTCAGGACCGTGCCAGCGGCCTCAAGGCCGTCATCGCCATCCACTCCACCGCACTGGGCCCCGCCCTCGGCGGCACCCGCTTCTACCCGTACGCGACCGAGGAGGAGGCCGTCGCCGACGCGCTGAACCTGGCGCGCGGGATGTCGTACAAGAACGCCATGGCCGGCCTCGACCACGGCGGCGGCAAGGCCGTGATCATCGGTGACCCGGAGCAGACCAAGAGCGAGGAGCTGCTGCTGGCCTACGGCCGGTTCGTCGCCTCGCTCGGCGGCCGCTACGTCACCGCCTGCGACGTCGGCACCTACGTGGCCGACATGGACGTCGTGGCCCGCGAGTGCCGCTGGACCACCGGCCGCTCCCCCGAGAACGGCGGCGCCGGCGACTCCTCGGTGCTCACCGCCTTCGGCGTCTACCAGGGCATGCGGGCCTCCGCCCAGCACCTGTGGGGCGACCCCTCGCTGCGCGACCGCAAGGTCGGTATCGCGGGCGTCGGCAAGGTCGGCCACCACCTGGTGGAGCACCTGCGGGCCGAGGGCGCCGAGGTCGTCATCACCGACGTGCGCGAGGACGCCGTGCGGCGGATCCTCGACCGGCACCTCGAGGGCGTCACGGCCGTCGCCGACACCGAGGCGCTGATCCGCACGGAGGGCCTGGACGTCTACGCCCCCTGCGCGCTCGGCGGGGCGCTGAACGACGACACCGTGCCGGTGCTGACCGCCAAGGTGGTCTGCGGCGCCGCGAACAACCAGCTCGCCCACCCGGGCGTGGAGAAGGACCTCGCCGACCGCGGGATCCTCTACGCGCCGGACTACGTGGTGAACGCCGGCGGCGTCATCCAGGTCGCCGACGAGCTGCACGGCTTCGACTTCGACCGGTGCAAGGCGAAGGCGGCGAAGATCTTCGACACCACGCTCGCCATATTCGCGCGCGCGAAGGCCGACGGGATCCCGCCGGCCGCCGCGGCCGACCGGATCGCCGAGCAGCGGATGGCGGAGGCGCGTCCGGTGGCGTGACGCCCGGGTGACGCGAGGCGTGCACGAGATGTGTGCGGGCGCCCGGAAGCGGGCGCCCGCGCGTGTTCGGCCGGTACCCGCCGGGGGCACTTGGAGAGAACTCTCACTTCTTCCGGCGGGTCGACCGCCGATAAGTGGTTAAAATCGCGTTTGACCAGCGAGGACGGGACGTCTCGAAGGTCTGGGCGCGGGCACGTCATGCGGGCGACGTACCGTATGGGCGCGGGCTCAGGTACCGTGGAAGCTCTACAGACCGGCCTCTCCGTGGGGAGTCCGTTCTGGACCATGAACGCGTGTCAAGACTCTGGGGCCGTCGAGCCCCGTCGTTGAGGGGGTCGAGCCATGGGGCGCGGCCGGGCCAAGGCCAAGCAGACGAAGGTCGCCCGCCAGCTGAAGTACAACAGCGGTGGGACGGACCTCGCACGCCTGGCCGAGGAGCTGGGCGCATCGACATCGAACCAGTCACCGAACGGTGACCACTTCGAGGCCGATGAGCAAGACGACGACCTGTACGCACGGTACGCCGACCTCTACGAGGACGACGACGAGGACGAGGACGACCAGTCCCCGCAACAGCGTCGCGGCGCTTGACCTTGCACTGAGCATCAGCCCGGTCGGTGACTGACGGTCACCGACCGGGTTTCATGCTGCCCGCCCGTCGCAGGCGCGGGCAGCGTGGCGGTGCTCAGTTCGCGTAGTCGCCCACGAGGGCCGCGCCGGTCGTGTGCTCACCGCGGGCGGTGACCTCGCCGGCCACCCAGGCGTCCACGCCGCGGTCGGCCAGCGTCGCCAGCGCCACGTCCGTGGACTCCTGCGGCACGACCGCGATCATGCCGACGCCCATGTTGAGGGTCTTCTCCAGCTCCAGGCGCTCGACCGAGCCGGTCCTGCCGACGAGGTCGAAGACCGGGGCGGGGGTCCAGGTGGAGCGGTCGACGACCGCGTGCAGCCCGTCCGGGACGACCCGGGCCAGGTTGGCCGCGAGGCCGCCGCCGGTGACGTGGCTGAAGGCGTGCACCTCGGTGGTGCGGATCAGGGCCAGGCAGTCCAGCGAGTAGATCCTGGTGGGCTCCAGCAGCTCCTCGCCGAGGGTGCGGCCCAGTTCGTCGATCCGGCCCTCCAGGGCGAGTCCGGCCCGGTCCAGCAGCACGTGCCGGACGAGGGAGTACCCGTTCGAGTGAAGACCGGAGGACGCCATGGCGATCACCGCGTCGCCCTCGCGGATGCGGTCCGCGCCGAGCAGCCGGTCGGCCTCCACGACGCCCGTACCGGCGCCGGCGACGTCGAAGTCGTCCGGACCCAGCAGGCCCGGGTGTTCGGCCGTCTCACCGCCGACCAGGGCGCATCCGGCCAGCACGCAGCCCTCGGCGATGCCCTTGACGATGGCGGCGACGCGCTCGGGGTGCACCTTGCCGACGCAGATGTAGTCGGTCATGAACAGCGGCTCGGCACCGCACACCACGATGTCGTCCATGACCATGGCGACCAGGTCGTGGCCGATGGTGTCGTACACGCCGAGCTGCCGGGCGATGTCGACCTTGGTGCCGACGCCGTCCGTGGCGGAGGCGAGCAGCGGGCGGTCGTAGTTCTTCAGGGCGGAGGCGTCGAAGAGGCCGGCGAAGCCGCCGAGGCCGCCGAGGACCTCGGGGCGCCGCGTCTTCTTCACCCACTCCTTCATGAGCTCGACCGCGCGGTCGCCCGCCTCGATGTCCACGCCCGCCGCGGCGTAGCTGGCACCAGTGTTCTGGGACATGACTGTGAGAGCTTTCGTGTCGTCCGTCAGGGCTTACGGGCGGCGGATCGCGTCGACCGCGGCCGGGGCGGCGGTGCCGGCGGCCAGCTCGGTCTCCAGGAGCTGCTTGCCGAGGAGCTCGGGGTCGGGCAGTTCCATCGGGTACTCGCCGTCGAAGCAGGCGCGGCACAGGTTCGGCTTGGCGATGGTGGTCGCCTCGATCATGCCGTCGAGGGAGATGTACGCCAGGGAGTCGGCGCCCAGCGAGGTGCCGATCTCCTCGATGGTCATGCCGTTGGCGATGAGCTCGGCGCGGGTGGCGAAGTCGATGCCGAAGAAGCAGGGCCACTTCACGGGCGGCGAGGAGATCCGGATGTGGACCTCGGCGGCGCCGGCCTCGCGGAGCATGCGGACCAGGGCGCGCTGGGTGTTGCCGCGCACGATCGAGTCGTCGACGACGACCAGGCGCTTGCCCTTGATGACTTCCTTGAGAGGGTTCAGCTTCAGGCGGATGCCGAGCTGCCGGATGGTCTGCGAGGGCTGGATGAACGTACGTCCGACGTACGCGTTCTTGACCAGGCCGGCGCCGAAGGGGATGCCGGACTCCTCGGCGTAGCCGATGGCGGCCGGGGTGCCCGACTCCGGGGTCGGTATGACCAGGTCGGCCTCGACCGGGGCCTCCTTGGCGAGGCGGCGGCCCATCTCGACGCGCGAGAGATACACGTTCCGGCCGGCGATGTCGGTGTCCGGGCGGGCCAGGTACACGTACTCGAAGACACAGCCCTTGGGCTTCGCTTCCGCGAACCGGGAGGTGCGCAGGCCGTTCTCGTCGATGGCGACGAACTCGCCCGGCTCGATCTCGCGGACGAAGCTGGCGCCGCAGATGTCGAGGGCGGCGGACTCGGAGGCGACGACCCAGCCGCGCTCCAGACGGCCGAGCACCAGCGGGCGGATGCCCTGCGGGTCACGGGCCGCGTAGAGGGTGTTCTCGTCCATGAAGACGAGGCTGAAGGCACCCCTGACCTTCGGGAGGACCACGTGCGCGGCCTGCTCCACGGTCACCGGCTCGCCGTCGGCGGCACGCTGGCCGGCCAGCAGGGCGGTGATCAGGTCGGTGTCGTTGGTGGCCGCCACCTTCGGGGCGCGGCCGTTCTCCTTGGGGAGTTCGGCGACCATCTCGGCGAGCTGCGCCGTGTTGACCAGGTTGCCGTTGTGACCGAGCGCGATGGATCCGTGCGCGGTGGCGCGGAACGTCGGCTGGGCGTTCTCCCACACGGAGGCGCCGGTGGTCGAGTAGCGGGCGTGTCCGACCGCGATGTGACCCTGGAGCGAACCGAGCGAGGTCTCGTCGAAGACCTGGGAGACCAGGCCCATGTCCTTGAAGACGAGGATCTGGGAGCCGTTGCTGACCGCGATACCCGCGGATTCCTGACCCCGATGCTGGAGGGCGTAGAGCCCGAAGTACGTGAGCTTGGCGACCTCTTCGCCCGGAGCCCAGACACCGAAGACGCCGCAGGCGTCCTGGGGGCCCTTCTCACCGGGGAGCAGGTCGTGGTTGAGTCGTCCGTCACCACGTGGCACGTCTTCGAGTGTAGGCGAGATCGACCACTGGTCCGAATGCGGGATGCGGCCCCGCTCGCGGGTCAGGACTCGGCGACGGCGCGCACCTCGGTGCCGTTTTCGCTGGTCAGCGTGAGCGTGCGGTGGTCGACGGAATAGGTGAGCGTGCCGTCGAAGAGCTTCGTCAGGGACTTCTCGGCGGCCATGAGTGAGTCTTCGCACATCATTCGGGTCGTGGAGGGCGTGCCGAGGGTGATATGGCCGTCGCGCACGGTGGCCCCGGCCTCGACCCTGTTGCAGCCGAGGCTGCCGGAGACGGTGCGCTCGCGCTCGTCGAAGGTGAGGTGGGCACGGCCGTCGGCGGCGGGGGTGGTGACGGTCCACTTCGTGCCGTGCAGGGGGGCGTCCTCGCTCCTGCTGAGGCGGACGGTGTCGCCGGCGTCGGTGGTGAGGGTGAGGCGGTCGTCGTTCACGCGGGCCCTCAGGGCGCTGTCGGTGAGGGTGCGCGAGAGCGCGTGCTCGAAGTCCATGGGCTTGTCGTCGCAGGCCATCTCGGTGGACGTGGCGTCGCTGAGCGTGATCCGGTCGCCGTCCTGGGCGGCCCGGGCGCTGAAGGTGTTGCAGCCGTAGCTGCCCTCGGCCCGGCCCTCGCCGTCCAGGGTGACGTGCGCGCCGTCGGGGGCGCGGTGCGTGGTCCCGTCGACGGTGACGCTGTCGACGCTCCAGCGGATGCCGGTGACCGGTTCCTCCGCCCGGGCGGAGCCGCTGCCGCCGCCCGCCTTCTCGCTGCCACAGGCCGCCAGGAACGGGACGAGCAGGGCGGCCGTCAGGGTCGTGCGCTGCTTGTGCTTCTGCCTGTACATGCCCATTCGACGGAGCCGGGGAGCAGGCGGTTCCCCTTCTGCCCGGGACTCACGCCGTCAGCGGCAGGTACGGCCCGAGGTCCGCCCGCTCGCCGCTCGCGCTCACCCGGGCGCCGGCCACGGCGTCCGGCCAGGCCAGCCGCCCGGTGGCCAGAGCGATCCAGGTCAGCGGGTCGGTCTCGACGACGTTGGGCGGGGTGCCGCGGGTGTGCCGGGGGCCCTCGACGCACTGCACGACGGCGTACGGCGGGATCCGCACCTCCGTGGAGCCGCCGGGCGCCTTCGCGGCGAGCGCGTCGGCCAGCAGCCGGGTCGCTGCGGCGAGGGCCTGGCGGTCGTACGGGATGCCGAGGCCGGGCACGGCGGCGTTCAGGTCGTCGGTGTGGACGGTGAACTCGACGGTGCGGGTGACCAGGTAGTCGGCGAGGGTGAGGGCGCCGGTCCGGGTGGCGAGGAGGCGGGTGCCGGGGGTGTCGGCCAGGCACGCGGCGAGGCGCTCCTCGGCGCCGGCGTAGAGGGCGTCGAGGTCGGGGTGGGCGGCGGCCAGTTCGCGGGTGCCGTCGGCGACGCCGCCCGCGCGGGCGGCGGTGGCGGAGGGCCAGTCCAGGAGGGCGAGATCGGCCGTGGCGGGCTCCTCGCGGTCGAGGCCGCGGCTGACGGCCTCCACGGCCATGGTCACGTGCGCGGCCAGCTCCCGCACCGTCCAGTCGCCGAGCCGGGTGGGCAGGGCGAGCTGCTCGGGGGTGAGGGTGCGCACGGCCGACCGCACGTTCCCGAACTGGGCCAGGACGGCGGCGCGGATCCGGGCGGGGTCGTAGGAGCGGGTGCGCTTCTTGGCCGGTGGCATGGCGGAAGCCTATGCGGGGACGGCGGGCGCCGGCCGGGGTGCGTCGCGGACCCCGCCGTTCCGGGACCGCCGGCGCCGTGCCGGGTGGGCGGGACGCCGGGCGCGGCGGAGCCCCCGCCCGGCGGACCGGTGCGGGGGCTCCGTGCGCAACGGTGCGGTGTGATCAGGCCAGCAGGGCCGGGATCGTCCGCTCGTGCGCCTCGCGCAGCTCCTGAAGGGTCAGCGCGAACTCGCCCTGGACCTCCACCGTGTCGCCGTCGACGACGCCGACGCGGGTGGCCGGGAGGCCGCGCGCGCCGCACATGTCGTTGAAGCGGACCTCCTCCGAGCGCGGCACGGCGACGATCGCGCGGCCGGCCGACTCGGAGAACAGGAAGGTGAAGGCGTCGAGCCCGTCCGGGACGACCAGACGCGCGCCCTTGCCCCCGAGCAGCGCCGACTCGACGACCGCCTGGATCAGACCGCCGTCGGACAGGTCGTGCGCGGAGTCGATCATGCCGTCGCGGGAGGCGGAGATCAGGATCTCGCCGAGCAGCCGCTCGCGCTCCAGGTCGACCTCGGGCGGCAGACCGCCGAGGTGGTCGTGGACCACCTGGGACCAGGCCGAGCCGCCGAACTCCTCGCGGGTGTCGCCGAGGAGGTAGAGCAGCTGGCCCTCCTCCTGGAAGGCGACGGGGGTGCGGCGGGCCACGTCGTCGATCACGCCGAGGACCGCGACCACCGGGGTCGGGTGGATGGCGGCCTCGCCGGTCTGGTTGTAGAGCGAGACGTTGCCGCCGGTCACCGGGGTGCCGAGCTGCCGGCAGGCGTCGGCCAGGCCGCGCACGGCCTCGGCGAACTGCCACATGACCGCCGGGTCCTCGGGGGAGCCGAAGTTCAGGCAGTCGGAGACGGCCAGCGGCCTGGCGCCGGTCGTCGCCACGTTGCGGTACGCCTCGGCGAGGGCCAGCTGGGCGCCCGTGTACGGGTCGAGCTTGGCGTACCGGCCGTTGCCGTCGGTGGCGATCGCGACGCCGAGGCCGGTCTCCTCGTCGATGCGGATCATCCCGGAGTCCTCGGGCTGGGCGAGGACGGTGTTGCCCTGCACGAAGCGGTCGTACTGCTGGGTGATCCACTGCTTGGAGGCCTGGTTGGGCGAGCCGACGAGCTGGAGGACCTGGTCCCTCAGCTCCTCGGACGTCCGCGGCCGGGGCAGCTTGTTCGCGTCGTCGGCCTGGAGCGCGTCCTGCCACTCGGGGCGGGCGTAGGGGCGCTCGTAGGTCGGGCCCTCGTGGGCGACCGTGCGCGGGTCGACGTCGACGATCTTGCCGCCGTGCCAGTAGATCTCCAGGCGGTCGCCGTCGGTCACCTCGCCGATGACGGTGGCGATGACGTCCCACTTGTCGCAGATCTCGAGGAAGCGGTCGACCTTGTCGGGCTCGACGACCGCGCACATGCGCTCCTGCGACTCGCTCATGAGGATCTCCTCGGGCGAGAGCGTGGAGTCGCGCAGCGGGACGTCGTCCAGGGTGACGCGCATGCCGCCGGAGCCGTTGGAGGCCAGCTCGGAGGTGGCGCAGGACAGGCCGGCCGCGCCGAGGTCCTGGATGCCGACGACCAGCTTCTCCTTGAAGGCCTCCAGGGTGCACTCGATGAGGAGCTTCTCCTGGAAGGGGTCACCGACCTGCACCGCCGGGCGCTTGGACGGCTTGGCGTCGTCGAAGGTCTCGGAGGCCAGGATCGACGCGCCGCCGATGCCGTCGCCGCCGGTCCGGGCGCCGTACAGGATGACCTTGTTGCCGGCGCCGGACGCCTTGGCGAGGTGGATGTCCTCGTGCCGCATCACGCCGATGCAGCCGGCGTTGACCAGCGGGTTGCCCTGGTAGCAGGCGTCGAAGACGACCTCGCCGCCGATGTTGGGCAGGCCCAGGCAGTTGCCGTAGCCGCCGATGCCGGCGACGACGCCGGGCAGGACGCGCTTGGTGTCGGGGTGGTCGGCGGCGCCGAAGCGCAGCGGGTCGACGACCGCGACCGGGCGGGCGCCCATCGCGATGATGTCGCGCACGATGCCGCCGACGCCGGTGGCCGCGCCCTGGTAGGGCTCGACGTACGACGGGTGGTTGTGCGACTCGACCTTGAAGGTGACCGCGTAGCCCTGGCCGACGTCGACCACGCCGGCGTTCTCGCCGATGCCGACGAGCATCGCGTCGTTCTCGGGGGCCTTCTCGCCGAACTGGCGGAGGTGGACCTTGGAGGACTTGTACGAGCAGTGCTCGGACCACATCACCGAGTACATGGCGAGCTCGGCGCCGGTGGGCCGGCGGCCGAGGATCTCCACGATCCGCTCGTACTCGTCCTTCTTCAGGCCGAGTTCGGCCCAGGGCAGCTCGACGTCGGGGGTCGCGGCCGCGTGCTCGACCGTGTCCAGAGGCGTCCGGCTCATGCGTTGACCAGCTTCTTGAGGATCGAGGTGAAGAACGGGAGGCCGTCGGTACGGCCCGTACCGATCAGCGGCTCGACGGCGTGCTCGGGGTGCGGCATCAGGCCGACGACGTTGCCCGCCTCGTTGGTGATGCCGGCGATGTCGTTGAGCGAGCCGTTCGGGTTGACGTCCAGGTACCGGAAGGCGACGCGGCCCTCGGCCTCCAGCGCGTCCAGCGTGTACCGGTCGGCCACGTAGCGGCCGTCCATGTTCTTCAGCGGGATGTGGATCTCCTGGCCGGCCGTGTAGTCGGTGGTCCAGGCGGTGTCCGCGTTCTCCACCCGCAGCTTCTGGTCGCGGCAGATGAAGTGCAGGTGGTCGTTGCCCAGCATGCCGCCGGGGAGCAGGTGCGCCTCGGTGAGGATCTGGAAGCCGTTGCAGATGCCGAGGACGGGAAGGCCCGCCCTGGCCTGCTCGACGAGGGTGTCCATCACCGGCGAGAAACGGGCGATGGCCCCGGCGCGCAGGTAGTCGCCGTAGGAGAAACCGCCGCACAGCACCACGGCGTCGACCTGCTTGAGGTCCTTGTCCTTGTGCCACAGGGAGACGGGTTCGGCACCCGCGACACGGATCGCGCGCTGCGTGTCCCGGTCGTCGAGACTGCCCGGGAAAGTGACGACGCCGATACGAGCGGTCACTTCGCTGCCTCCGCGACTTCCTCGACCCGGACGGTGAAGTCCTCGATCACGGTGTTGGCGAGGAAGGATTCCGCAAGATCGTGGATGCGGGCGAGCACGGCCTCGTCGACCGGCCCGTCAACTTCCAGTTCGAATCGCTTTCCCTGACGGACGTCCGAGATCCCCTCGAAACCCAGCCGCGGCAGTGCGCGCTGCACCGCCTGGCCCTGGGGGTCGAGGATCTCCGGCTTGAGCATGACGTCGACTACGACGCGTGCCACTGGCACTCCCGGTGTGTGGTGCTGAGCAGGTTCCTTCAGACTACCCGCACAAAATTTCTACGCGAGTAGAGTTGTAGGAATCTACGTGAGCCCGATCACGGTCCGCCACCGCAGGGAGGCGCCAGGGAAAAGATCCGGGAAAGATCTGCATTCACTCGCACATCTCTATTGCGCCGCGGACACGCGGGCAGATTTAGTCGGTCTCCACATTGCATTGCCGGGCACTGTACAAATGAATTGCCGTTAGCGGATACTTTGCCCGATTACAGGCGGACAGACGGCATCTCGGTGACGTCCCGGCACGTCATCACGGACGTCCGGACCGAGATGCCGCACGAAGGGACCGATATTCGTGGCGCAGAAGGTCGTGGTCACTCTCTTTGACGACATCGACGGCTCGGAAGCGGCGGAGACGATCGCCTTCGGACTCGACGGCAAGTCGTACGAGATCGATCTGAACGAAGCCAACGCCGGCGAACTGCGGAAGGCGCTCGCACCGTACGTGGAGGCCGGCCGCAAGCGGTCCCGGTCGGGCAAGGCGTACCGGCAGACGGAGGTCGCCCCCGACCCGGCGGCCGTGCGCGCCTGGGCGCAGGCGAACCGGATGGACGTCCCCGCCCGCGGGCGGATCCCCAAGAAGGTCTACGAGGCGTTCGCCGCGGCCCGGTGAGCCGGCCCGGACGGTGACCGGCCCCGCCGGAGGCCCGGAGGGCCGCCTCGACGGCCGGTCACCCGTCCCGCGGCACAACCGACTTGCGCAGCACCCCAGGTGATCGGCTAGAGTCTGGAACACGCCGCCGGGCGAGGCCGAAAGGCCCAGCTCACGGAGTACATGCGGGTGTAGTTCAGTAGCAGAACATCCCCCTTCCAGGGGGAAGGCGCAGTGTGCAATTCCTGTCACCCGCTCTGCACAGCCGTACGGACCACTCCTGTGGATCAGGTAGGCTTGTGACTGCACCGATCGGTGAAAGCCGGTCGGGAGCCATGCGGACGTAGCTCAGTTGGTAGAGCGCAACCTTGCCAAGGTTGAGGTCGCGAGTTCGAGCCTCGTCGTCCGCTCGGGAAGAAGGCCCCGGTCCATCGGACCGGGGCCTTCTCGTGTGCCCGCGCTCCCCGCCGTCTGACATTTGTCATGTCCGGTAATGACAGCGCGCACTGCTGCCCCGCCCGCCGGGCGGTGACGATGGAGTCATGCGAGCGAGCGAACACGAACACGTGATAGAGGTCACCGGCCTGCGACGTGTGTACGGGGACGGGTTCGAGGCGGTGCGCGGGATCGACTTCTCCGTGCGCCACGGGGAGATCTTCGCGCTGCTGGGCACCAACGGCGCCGGCAAGACGTCGACGGTCGAACTGCTGGAGGGCCTCGCCGCACCGGCCGGCGGCCGGGTGCGCGTCCTCGGGCACGACCCGTACACCGAGCGGGCCGCCGTGCGCCCCCGCACCGGGGTGATGCTCCAGGAGGGCGGCTTCCCCTCCGAGCTGACCGTCGCGGAGACCGCGCGGATGTGGGCCGGCTGCGTCACCGGGGCGCGCCCGCCGCGGGAGGTGCTGGCGCTGGTCGGGCTGGAGAAGAAGACCGGCGTGCGGGTGAAGCAGCTCTCCGGGGGCGAACGGCGGCGCCTGGACCTGGCGCTCGCCCTGCTCGGCGACCCCGAGGTGCTCTTCCTGGACGAGCCCACCACCGGACTCGACGCCGAAGGACGCCGGGACACCTGGGAGTTGGTGAGCGCGCTGCGCGAGCGCGGCACGACGGTGCTGCTGACCACCCACTACCTGGAGGAGGCCGAGAACCTCTCCGACCGGCTCGCGATCCTGCACGAGGGACGCATCGCCGCCACCGGCACCCCGGCCGAGGTGACCGCCGCGCAGCCGTCCCGGATCACCTTCGAACTGCCCGAGGGCTACTTCCTCGGCGACCTGCCGCCGCTCGACGAACTGGGCGCGTGCGGGCACGAGACGGAGGGGCGGACGGTCCGGCTGCGGACCCGTGAGCTGCAGCGGGCGGCCACCAGACTGCTGGTGTGGGCGGAGACGGCCGGGGTGGAACTGCGCGGGCTGGACGTGCGGTCCGCATCGCTGGAGGAGGCGTTCCTGGGCATCGCCCGGGAGGCGTCCGCCACGGGAGAACGGGAGTACGCGGCATGAGCGGGACGGTCACCACGTCGAAGGGGACGCGCGGCACGGGCACGGCGACCACGACGCCCCTGGGGCGCATGGGGTCCCTCGCCCGGGCCGAGATGACGCTGCTGGGGCGGAGCAGGGGCACCCTCTTCGCCGCGCTGTTCGTGCCGCTGGTGCTGCCGTTCAGCGTGCGCGTGTGGGCCGAGGACATGGATCTCGGGGAGGCCGGGCTCACCGTCGGCGCGGTGGTCCTGCCGGCCGCGATCGGCTTCTCGCTGCTGTTCGCCGTCTACTCGTCGCTCGTCGGCGTCTTCGTCACCCGCCGCGAGGAACTCGTCCTCAAGCGGCTGCGCACCGGTGAGTTGCGGGACGCCGAGATCCTGGCCGGATCGGCGCTCCCGGCCGCCGTGACGGGGCTCGCGCAGTCGCTGCTGCTGGCCGCCGGCTGCGTGGTGCTGCTGGACATGGCGGCCCCGTCGGCGGTCCACCTGGCGGTGCTGGGGCTGCTGCTGGGGCTGGTGATGTGCACGGCGCTCGCCGCCGTCACCGCGAGCTTCACCCGGACCACCGAGAGCGCCCAGGTCACCTCGATGCCGCTGCTGCTGGTCTCCATGATGGGCTCCGGGATGATGATCCCCCTGGAGTTCCTTCCCGACCGGCTCGCCTCCTTCTGCGAGCTGCTGCCGCTCACCCCCGTCATGACCCTGGTGCGCGCGGGCTTCACCGGCGACCTGTCGGCGGGTGAGACGCTGGGCACCCTGGCGACGGCGGTGGCCTGGACCCTGCTGGCGGTGTTCGCCGTGCAGCGGTGGTTCCGCTGGGAGCCGAGGCGCTGACGTACGAAGAGGCAGGGGAGCACGGGGACATGAGCAGGCCCGGCGGCTGGTGGGGGCGCAAGAGCACACCGGCGAAGGTCGAGACGTACACGCGGTGGTCGTTCCACTCGTTCGCGCTGATCGAGCTCGCGTGTGCCGGCGGCCCGGTGATCGGGCAGGTCGGACCGGGAACGGCGGCCTTGCTGATGCTCATGGCGGCGGCGCACAGCGTGGTCTGCGCCGTGACCGCCTCGCGCGCCCTGGACTGGCTGCGCGGGCAGCGCGAGCAGCCCGTCCGCACCCTGTGGGTGCTCGGTGCCACCACCGTGACGGTGGCCGTCACCGCCCTCGCCGTCGCCGAACACGGCCCCGCAGGCGAGGACGTCGACGGCGCGGCCGGCGGGATCTTCGCGATCGTGATGGTCTTCGGCGCCGGCGCGGCCGCGGTCGGCGTCCGCGGCCGGCGGCGGGCGTTCGCCGCCGTGGCGGGCTTCTCGGCGGGCGCGGGGGCGGTGTCCCTCCCCCTCGGCCTGCCCGGGCCCGTGGCGCTGGTCACCGCCCTGCTGGTGCTGGTCGGCGGCGGGTTCTTCGCCTTCACCTACGCCTTCTCCGTCTGGCTGCTCAACGCCGTCTACGAACTGGACGAGGCCCGCGAGACCCGCGCCCGGCTCGCCGTCGCCGAGGAGCGGCTCAGGTTCGGGCGGGACCTGCACGACGTGATGGGGCGAAACCTGGCCGTGATCGCGCTGAAGAGCGAGCTGGCCGTCCAGCTCGCCCAGCGGGAGCGGCCGGAGGCCGTGACGCAGATGGTCGAGGTGCAGCGGCTGGCGCACGAGGCGCAGCGGGAGGTGCGCGAGGTGGTGCGCGGCTACCGCGAGGCCGACCTCGCCGGCGAACTCACGGGCGCGCGGGGCGTGCTGAGCGCCGCCGGCATCGACTGCACGGTCGACGGCTCCGTGACGGGACTGCCCGCGCCGGTGCAGTCCGCGCTCGGCTGGGTGGTGCGGGAGGCGGCCACGAACGTCCTGCGGCACGGGGACGCACGGCGGTGCACGGTGGGGCTGCAAGTACGGGAGGGACGCGTGGTGCTGACGGTGGAGAACGACGGGGTGCCGCGGACCGGCGGTCCGGGCCGGGGGTCCGGGCTCGTCGGGCTGCGCGAGCGGCTGACGGAGATCGGGGGGACGCTGCGGGCCGGGCCCACCGGGGACGGGCGGTTCCTGCTGACCGCCGAGGTCCCGCTGCCGGCGCGTTCCGGCGAGGCTCCCCCCGCGGCGTCCGCGGCCGCGCCCGCCCCCCTTCCCGTGAGCGAGGTCACGCCATGACGCAACCCCGGCCCGTGCGGCTGCTGCTGGCCGACGACGAGCACCTGATCCGGGGGGCGCTCGCCACCCTGCTGTCGCTGGAGGACGACCTGGTGGTCGTCGCCGAGGCCGCGACCGGACCGGAGGCGCTGGCGATGGCGCGGGCGCACACGCCCGACGTCGCCGTCCTGGACCTGCAGATGCCCGGCGCGGACGGTGTGAAGGTCGCCACATCGCTGCGGGCGGAGCTGCCCGGCTGCCGGGTGCTGATCGTGACCAGTCACGGGCGGCCGGGGCACCTGAAGCGGGCGCTTGCGGCGGGTGTGCGCGGGTTCGTCCCCAAGACCGTCAGCGCACAGCGCCTCGCGGAGATCATCCGCACGGTGCACGCGGGAAACCGCTACGTCGACCCCGAGTTGGCGGCCGACGCGATCGCCGCCGGGGACTCCCCGCTGACCGCGCGCGAGGCGGAGGTGCTGGAGCTCGCGGCGGACGGGGCGCCCGTGGCGGAGATCGCGGAGCGGGCCGCGCTGTCCCAGGGGACCGTGCGGAACTACCTGTCCTCGGCCGTCTCCAAGCTCGGGGCGGAGAACCGGCACGCGGCGGTGCGTCTCGCCCGCGAGCGAGGTTGGGTATAGTTGGCCTCGCGCCACGGCGCAACGCGGACGTAGCTCAGTTGGTAGAGCGCAACCTTGCCAAGGTTGAGGTCGCGAGTTCGAGCCTCGTCGTCCGCTCGGCACGAAGGCCCCGGTCCATCGGACCGGGGCCTTCGTCGTGCGCTCAGCTCCAGGTGGTGCCGGTCAGCCGCTCGTACGCCTCCACGTACTTGGCCCGGGTCGCGTCCACGACGTGCTGCGGCAGCGGCGGCGGGGGCTGCTCGCTCCGGCGGTCCCAGCCGGACTCGGCGGACGTCAGCCAGTCCCGCACGTACTGCTTGTCGTACGACGGCTGCGCGCGGCCCGGCTCCCACCGCTCGGCCGGCCAGAAGCGGGAGGAGTCCGGGGTGAGCACCTCGTCCGCGATGACCAGGGTCTCGCCGTCGAAGCCGAACTCGAACTTGGTGTCCGCGAGGACGATCCCCCGGTCGCGGGCGATGTCGCGGGCGCGGGAGTAGGCGGCGAGGGTCGCCTGGCGCAGCCGGGCCGCGGTGTCCGCGCCGACCTTGCGGGCGACCTCCTCGTAGGAGACGTTCTCGTCGTGCTCGCCGACCGCGGCCTTGGTGGCCGGGGTGAAGATCGGGGCGGGCAGTTCCGAGCCGTCCACCAGGCCCTCGGGGAGGGCGAGGCCGCAGACGGTGCGGGACTCCTGGTACTCGGCCAGCCCGGAGCCGGTGAGGTAGCCGCGGGCCACGCACTCCACCGGGACCATCTCCAGGGACTTGCAGACGAGGGTGCGGCCCTCCCAGTCGGCCGGGGCGCCGGCCGGGAGTCCGGTGCTCAGGACGTGGTTGGGCAGCAGGTCGGCGAGCTGGTCGAACCACCACAGGGAGAGCCGGGTGAGGATCCGGCCCTTGTCGGGGATCTCGGTCGGCAGCACCCAGTCGTAGGCGGAGATGCGGTCGCTGGCGACCATCACGAGGTCACCCGCCTCGTTCCGGTACAGCTCGCGCACCTTCCCGGTGTGCAGGTGTACCAGGCCCGGAACCTGGAGGGGTTCGGGCTTCTCGACGAATCCGGACACGGTTCCTCCCCGTGGTGTGGAACAAGAGGGCGCCCGCGGGGCTCCCACAGGGCGGTGACGGGAGACGGGCGGGCCAATGACTCGATTCTCCCGTATGGGGCGAACGGTCTTGGCCAGGGGTCGGTGCGGGTGCGTCGCCCGGGGTCCCGGCCGGTTCAGTCGCGCTTGCAGATGCGGTCGAGGAGGTTGGCGGTGGCGCGCCGGACGCGGGGGTCGACGTGGCCGGGGCGGTCCAGGGCCGGGGACCAGGCGAAGGTGCCGGAGGCGAACACCCAGGCGCCGGAGGGGGCCCGGTAGAGGGACGTCTCCTGGTGCCGCCGGACGCCCTCGCGGTCGGTGTACGGGGAGTGCGCGAGCAGGACGCGCTCCTCGTGCGCGGGCAGCGGGGTGCGCGGGAAGTAGCGGTCGGCCTCGCCCGCGACCATCCCCTCGAGGGCGTCGCCCTCGTGCGCGCCGGTCGCCTCCCACATCCAGTGGCCGGCGTTGCGGACGATCAGCGGCTGCGGCTCGGGGACGTGACCGGCGTACTGGATGCCGAGCAGCTGCTGCTCCGCGCGGTCGGTCTCCCGCCACAGCGCCGGTTTGCCCGGGCCCCTGCGCTTGCGGCAGGTCAGCAGGCGGTCGGGGCCGGAGGGGGAGGGGGCGAGCTCGACCTGCCAGTACATCGTGTTGGCGGAGAGGAAGACCAGGGAGGTGCCGTGCTCGCGGGCGCGTTCCACGGCGGTGCGCATGGCCCGCGACCAGTACTCGTCGTGGCCGGGGAAGACCAGCCCCCGGTAGCGGGTGGGGTCGACGCGGCCGGCGTGCAGGTCGCGGGCGTCGGCGTAGGCGAGGTCGTAGCCGTAGCGCTCGGCCCAGCGGATCACGTCGTAGGCGTGGCCGACGTGCAGCGGGAGGCCGGCGCCCGCGTACGGGCGGTCGAAGGAGACGGTGGTCGCGGCGTCGGCCTCGCCGAGCAGGCGGCCCTCCTCGTCCCAGGCGTGGTAGAGGCTGGCGCCGGTGCGGCCGTCCTCCGGATAGAGGTTGTAGGCCTGCCAGGTGATGTCGGGCAGCACCAGGAGCAGGTCGGCCGGGCGGTCGTCGCGGACCGTGAACGGGACGTGCGAGCGGTGGCCGTCGGCCGTGGTGAGGACGGCGACGTACGCGCCGACGCTCCAGTACGACGGGATCGGCAGCCGCCAGGACAGCCACCAGTGGTGGCAGGAGACGGTGCGGTCGGCGGTGAGCGGCGGGGGCTGCACGATGCCGGAGAGGCGCGGGCTGGACGTGATCTTGGTGGCGCCGTCGCCGTTGTAGTGGCCGATGCGGTAGACGTCGACGCCGAACTCCTGGGGCGGGTCGACGGTGATGTGGAAGTCGATGGCCTCACCGGGGGCGACCCCGCCGGTGGAGGCGAACCCCTTGATCTGGCGGCGCACGTCGTCGGCGGCGCGGGGACCGCCGGAGGAGCGCGGGGCGGGGACCCTGGACGCGCCCTGCCTCGGGAGGCGGGCGACGGCCCCGGGGGGCGGTTCCTGGTCCACGTACCAGGGGACGACCTGGCCGGTGTCGCCGAAGTACGTCTCGTTGCCGCGCAGCCACGGGAGGGGGCCCTGCCCGAAGGGATCGTTCACGGCGTGCGCCAGCGCTCCCGACTCCCAGCGGCGGCTGTGCTCCGAACCCATGGTCGCTCCCCTCCCTCGTGCCCCCGTGGTGGTGCGGTGCGTGGTGCCGTTCGGCCGTCGTCCGACGGATGGTGCCTGTCGGTAGTTATGTGTTTGTCGTATGTCATGCGCCCTTGCCAGGGAACGCGAACGGTCCAAGCACATCACATTACGCGCGCGCTCCGTCACCGTTCGTCTGGAATTGACCGAAAGCGGAAGGGCGAGCTCCGAAAGCGGTGGGGCGGTCTCCGGCTAGACGAGCCGCACCGGTTTCTCCGGGCGTATGCCCTGCCGGATCAGCCACAGGTGCAGGGCCGCGGGGTCGCCGTCCTCGATCAGGGTCAGGACCTGGGGGGACAGGTCCGCGGCCCGTTCACCGCCGACGAGCAGGGTCGGGCCGTCGAGCCAGTCGAGGCCGGGGGCGGCGCCCGCGGTGTCCATCGCCGCGCAGCAGACCATCGCGGTGATGTGGTCGGCGAGAAGTTCGCGGGCGGTCCGCGGGGGCTGGAGGGGGAAGAGGGGCAGGGCCCGGTCGTCCCAGAGGGGGACGGGGTCGTGCGCGCCGGGGGGGACGGTGCCCGCGGAGGAGGCGGGGGCGGGGCGCCGGGAGGCCGCCGCCTCCTCCCGGGCCAGCTCGGCGCTCAGGCGGGCGGCCAGGGCGGCGCTGCGGGCGGTGGTGCCGGCCAGGTCCTCGTCGTCCTCCGGGACCGGCCCGGGACCGGCGGGCGGGGCCGGATCGGCGGGCGGGGCCGTCAGGTGGTCGAGGACGCGGGAGAGGGTCGGGCCGCCGGGGGCCGGCGGCCCGCCGCCGTCGGCGACGGGGCGCACCCGCAGGGCGTCCAGGACCCGGTGGAGGCGGGCGGCGTCGGTGCGCCACTTGCGGTCCACGACCTCCTCCGGGTAGTCGGCCCAGCGGACCGGCGACCAGGCCGGGCCGGGCTCCGCGGGGCCGCCGTGGAAGAGGCGGGCGGCGAGGAGGGAGGCGGCCTCGTCCACCGCGCCGGGCTCCTCGAGCAGGTCGCAGGCGGGGCGCTCGCCGAGCCGGGAGGCGAAGCCCTCGGCGAGCCGGTCCCGGCGGGACAGCTCGGTGAGCGCCGCCACCACTCCGGCGTTGAGCCGCGAGGGCCAGCGGCCCATCCGCCAGGCGGGCAGCGCCACCCGGGTGAGCAGCCGGTCCCAGCCCGCGTACGCCAGGCCCACCTGCTCCTGGGCGACGATGCGCAGCCCGTAGTCCACGGCCTGGGCGCGTTCGGCCGCCGCGGCGGCGACCCCGCGCTCCATCTCGGCGGCGTGCACCCGGCAGCCGCGCAGCAGCACCCGGGCGACCCAGCCGACGCCCGTGAGCACCCCGCGGAACACCGGCCCCCGGCGGGGCGCCGAGGCCACGGCCACCGCCGCGTCCAGGCCCCGCACGAAACGCCGGGCGGCCGCTATGTCCGGGTGCGCCGACGGCCCCGTACCGGCGACGACCGGGGCGAGGACCGCGCGCAGCTCGCCCACGCGCATCCACCACAGGAACGGGGAGCCGATCACCAGCACCGGCGCGGCGGCCGCGCCCGGGTGCCGGCCCGCACCCGCCAGGTCGCCGTGCTCCTCGGCGGGCGGCGGGCCGTGGGCCGGATGGGTGCGGTCCTCGAGCCAGCTGTCGCAGTCCGGGGTGAGCGCTATCGCGGACGGCGCGGGGACGTCGAGGCGGTCGGCGAGGTCGCGCACCATCCGGTACAGGTCGGGGGCCGCCTCCTCGGTGATCGGCACCGTCGGGCTCACGGCGGGCCGGGCCCGGGCGACGACCAGGGCGACCCCGGCGGCGGCGAGCAGGACGAGCACCGCGACCGGCGTGAGGATCCAGCGGGCGAGGTCCCAGCCGGTGCCCGGGAGGTGGCCGGTGGGGCCGCCGGCGAGCAGGATCACGGCGCCGGCGGCCGGCAGCACGGCGACGGCCAGCGCCCGGCTGCGCACGCGCAGCACGGCGAGCGCCCGTGACCGCGCGGTCCGTGTGCCCGTCTCCGCTCCCGTGCCGCTCGCGCTCATGGCCCGACCCCACCCCCTCCTGGTGGTCCTGACGCTGTCCTGGCGTTGCTCACTCCCCCACTGTGGCACCCGCCTCCGACATCGCAATGCCGATGGGCCAAGTGCCGGAACGCTTGCGCGGCACCCTAGTTGGGGCTCCGCCCCCCGTCAGCCGGATGGCCCGCCGCTCACTCGATGGAATGGCTTTGGGGAAAGCTGGATGACCGACCGCAAGGGTCAGGCCCCGGATCCTGAGACGGATCCGGGGCCTGCGGGGTTCATCGGCGCCGAGGGGTCCGGGGCCGGCGGGCGGGCCGGTCACGGCACCCGTCGCGGTCACGGCGCCCGTCGCGGTCACGCGTCCCGTGCCGCCTCCGCCGCCTTCGCCGCGATGTCCGTGCGGTGCTGGGAGCCGTCGAGGCGGATGCGGGCCACCGAGCGGTAGGCGCGGTCCCGCGCCTCGGCGAGGTCCTCGCCGGTCGCCGTGACGGACAGCACACGGCCGCCCGCGCTGACGACCGCGTCGCCCTCGCGCCGCGTCCCGGCGTGCAGCACGTACGCGTGCGGCGCGTCCTCGGCGGCGATCTCGTCGAGGCCGGTGATCGGGTCGCCGGTGCGCGGGGTGCCCGGGTAGTTGTGCGAGGCGACGACCACGGTGACCGCGGCCTCGTCGCTCCAGCGCAGCGGCTCCAGGTGGGCGAGGTTCCCGGTGGCGGCGGCCATCAGCACGCCGGCCAGCGGGGTCTTCAGGCGGGCCAGGACCACCTGCGTCTCGGGGTCGCCGAAGCGGGCGTTGAACTCGATCACCCGCACCCCGCGCGAGGTGATGGCGAGGCCGGCGTAGAGCAGGCCGGAGAACGGGGTGCCGCGGCGCCGCATCTCGTCGACCGTCGGCTGGAGCACCGTCTGCACGACCTCGTCGACCAGCTTCGGGTCCGCCCACGGCAGCGGGGAGTACGCCCCCATGCCGCCGGTGTTCGGGCCCTCGTCGCCGTCCAGCGCGCGCTTGAAGTCCTGGGCGGGCTGGAGGGGCAGGACCGTCTCGCCGTCGGTGATCGCGAAGAGGGAGACCTCGGGACCGTCGAGGTACTCCTCGACGACCACGCTCCCCCGCTGCCCCGACGGCGCGGGGGACGTCCCCATGCAGGCACCGGCGTGCGCCCGGGCCGCCTCGACGTCACCGGTGACGACGACGCCCTTGCCGGCGGCGAGCCCGTCGTCCTTGACGACGTACGGGGCGCCGAACGCGTCGAGGGCCGCGTCGACCTCCTCGGGCGTCGTGCAGACGTACGAGCGGGCCGTGGGCACGCCCGCCCCCGCCATGACGTCCTTGGCGAAGGCCTTGGAGCCCTCGAGCCGTGCGGCCTCCTTGGAGGGGCCGAAGACCGCGATGCCCGCGTCGCGCACGGCGTCGGCGACACCGGCGACGAGGGGGGCCTCCGGGCCGACCACCACGAGGTCCGCGCCGAGCCTCGTGGCCAGTGCGGACACGGCCGCGCCGTCGAGGGCGTCGACCTGGTGCAGCTCGGCGACCTCGGCGATGCCGGCGTTGCCGGGGGCGCAGTGCAGCGCGGTGACGTCGGGGTCGAGGGACAGGGAGCGGCACAGGGCGTGTTCGCGGGCGCCGCTTCCGATGACGAGGACCTTCACGGGGTCAGCCTAACGGGAGGCGGCGGATTCGCTTTGTGCGGGCTTCCGAAGGGGTGGACGGCGCGGTTTTGTGGGTTCCTCCAGGGGCCCCCGGCGCGCCGGTGCGGTGGTCACGGCCCGGGGCGGGGCGGCCCTACTCGTTGGTGAGTTCCTCGACCACCGTCGCGCCGAGCTCCCGGACGATCAGCTCCTGCCCGGAGAGGGCGGATTCGTCCAGGTCGGGGTCGTCGTCCTCGGGGATGTCGTCCTCGGGGGAGACGGGGGGCGGCGGCTTCGGGGCGGACGGCCGGGGCGCCGGGGCGGGCGCGGGTGCCGCCGGGGCGCCGGCCGCCTGCGCGGCACCGGACGGGGAGGACGGCACGGGCGGCGCGGACGGCACGGAGGCGGCGTGCGCGGACGGCTGGGCGGCGGCGGGGCGCTGACCGGCTCCGGTGCCGCCGTACCCGCCGCCGTGGCCTCCCCCGCCGCCGTGACGGCCGCCGGGGGGTCCGGCCGGGGCGGGGGCCGCCGCGCCGCCGGACGCGTCGACGACCGACTCGATCTTCCACTGGACGTTGAACTGCTCGGCCAGCGCCTGGCGCAGTACGTCCTCGCTGCCGCTGCTGAGGAAGTTGTCCCGCGCGCCGGCGTTCACGAAGCCGAGCTGGAGGGTGGTGCCGTCGAACGCGGTCACCTGGGCGTTCTGGCTGAGCAGGATCCAGGTGAAGCGGCGGCGGTTCTTGACCGCCTCCAGGATGTCCGGCCAGAGCATGCGGGGGTCGAGGCCACCGCCGCCCGAGGGCGCGGGAGCCGACGGCGCGGATGGTGCGGACGGTGCGGGAGCCGCCTGGGGCGCGGGGGCGCCCGGCGCGGCCGGGGACGGGGCCGCCCCGCCGCCCGCCGGGGCCGCGGTGGGCCAGCCGCCGGGCCGACGGCCGCCTCCGCCGGCGGAGGCGGCGGTGGGCCAGGCACCGGGGGCGGGCGTCGCGGGAGCGCTCGGCGCGGCGGCCGGCGGAGCCTGCACCGGAGCGGGCGCGGGAGCCGGCGCCGACGGCACGGGAGCGGAGGGTGCGGGCGCGGGCGGTGCGGGAGCCGCCTGCGGAGCCGGGGCGGCCGCGCCGCCGGGGCCGCCCACCGGAGCCCGCACCGCGGCCCGGGCGGCGGCGGGGCCGCCGCCCGGCGGAACCGGGGCGTGGCCCCGCGCCTGACCGGCCGCCGCTCCCCCGTGGACGTCCGGCCCGGGCGCGTACCCCATGGGGGGCACACCCGCGCCGCCGCCCGCCGGGAGGCTCACGCCGCGCTCGATCCGGTCCAGGCGGGCCATGACCGAGCGCTCGTCGCCGTAGGCGGCGGGCAGCAGCACGCGGGCGCAGATCAGCTCGAGCTGGAGGCGGGGCGAGGTGGCGCCGCGCATCTCGGTGAGCCCCTCGTTGACCAGGTCGGCGGCGCGGCTGAGCTCGGCGGCGCCGAAGACGCCGGCCTGGGCCTGCATCCGCTCGATGACGTCGGCGGGGGCGTCGATGAGCCCCTTCTCCGCGGCGTCCGGGACGGCGGCGAGGATCACCAGGTCCCGCAGCCGCTCCAGCAGGTCGGCGACGAACCGCCGCGGGTCGTTGCCGCCCTCGATCACCCGGTCGACGACCTCGAAGGCGGCTGCCCCGTCGCCGGTCGCGAAGGCCTCCACCACGGAGTCGAGCAGCGAACCGTCCGTGTACCCGAGCAGGGAGGTGGCCATGGCGTACGTCACACCCTCCTCCCCGGCGCCGGCGAGCAGCTGGTCCATGACGGACATCGAGTCACGCACGGACCCGGCGCCGGCCCGCACGACGAGCGGCAGCACGCTCTCCTCGACGGGGATGTCCTCCTGGCGGCACACCTCGCCGAGGTAGTCCCGCAGGGTGCCCGGCGGCACCAGCCGGAACGGGTAGTGGTGCGTACGCGAGCGGATCGTCCCGATGACCTTCTCGGGCTCGGTGGTCGCGAAGATGAACTTCAGGTGCTCCGGGGGCTCCTCGACCACCTTGAGCAGGGCGTTGAAGCCCTGCGGGGTGACCATGTGGGCCTCGTCGATGATGTAGATCTTGTAGCGGCTGGAGGCGGGCCCGAAGAACGCCTTCTCGCGCAGGTCACGGGCGTCGTCCACACCACCGTGGGAAGCGGCGTCGATCTCGATGACGTCGATCGAACCGGGGCCGTTGCGCGCGAGGTCCTGGCAGGACTGGCACTCGCCGCACGGCGTCGGCGTGGGGCCCTTCTCGCAGTTCAGGCACCTCGCGAGGATCCGGGCGCTGGTCGTCTTGCCGCATCCGCGCGGGCCGCTGAACAGGTACGCGTGATTGACCCGGTTGTTCCGCAGCGCCTGCTGCAACGGGTCGGTGACATGCTCCTGCCCGATGACCTCGGCGAACGACTCCGGGCGATAGCGGCGGTACAGCGCGAGAGACGACACGCCTACGAGGTTATAGGCGCCCACCGACAGCCGGCCCCGCCCGCCGGACCGCCCCCGGGTCCCGGGCCGCGGGATCCGCGCCCGCACACGCAAGCGCCCCCCACGCACCCGCCAGAGCCAACCTACCCTTGCTGCCTTCCGGCCCTGGGGGAGTTCAGTCAGATAGCGCCGCGTGAGGGGCTACGGAGAGGCTACCTCATGTGGCGGGGAGGGAACGAGTTCGCGAGCACTCCTCTCGGTCATGTAATGTTCCCACCGGAGGATTCGCCTAGAGGCCTAGGGCGCACGCTTGGAAAGCGTGTTGGGGGCAACCCCTCACGAGTTCGAATCTCGTATCCTCCGCCAGTGCCTCACCGGGCACGTTGTCGAAGGGCCCCACCGCTTGCGGTGGGGCCCTTCGGCGTCGTCCGCCCCGTTTTCCGTCCCGGCCGGCCCCGGAACGCGCGCCGGACCCGCGTCGAGGCCCTCGGCCGTGCCGCCGCACACCGCTCCGCCCGTCCGGCGTCCGGACCGGGGGACGGCGGCCGTCGGGCACCCGCGTTCCGGCGCTCCCCGAGCGCGCCCCCTCGTCCGCCCCTCGCCGGCGGCGCGCCCCCGCCACCGGTGCCCCCCGGTCACGACGGAGGCCGATCACATCTGGACGCATACCCCCTGGGGGTATACATTGAAGGCAGGTGAGGCCCTGCGGTGGGCCACACTGGACGGGACAGGGGATGAAGGTCATGGAGCACACCGGTCATCACGACGACACCACGCATGACCACGCCGCTCACGCGGGCCACGAAGGTCATGCGAGTCACGGACGTCATGCAGGTCACACGGATCACGGGACCGGCCCCGGCCGCGAGCGCGGTCCCGCCGGTCACGCGGCGCACCACGGCGCCCGTCCCGGGGCCTCCTGGTCCATGGCGGCGAAGGCGACCCTGCACTGCCTGACCGGCTGCGCCATCGGCGAGATCCTCGGCATGGTCATCGGCACCGCGCTGCTGTGGGGCAACGTGCCCACCATGGTCCTGGCGATCGCGCTGGCGTTCCTGTTCGGCTACTCGTTCACCCTGTTCGCGGTGGTCCGGGCGGGCCTGGACCTCAAGTCCGCGGTCAAGGTGGCGCTGGCCGCCGACACCGTCTCGATCGCGGTGATGGAGTTCGTCGACAACGCGATCATCGCCCTCACCCCGGGCGCGATGGACGCCCACCTGTCCGACGGGCTGTTCTGGTCGGCCCTGCTCGGCGGATTCGCGGTCGCCTTCCTGGTCACCACTCCGGTCAACAAGTGGATGATCGGCCGCGGCAAGGGCCACGCCGTCGTCCACGCCCACCATCACTGAGCACCGGACCGGACCTCGCGTCCGGGGCGCCCGGAGGAGTCCGGAGCGCCCCGGACGCGTTTGCGCTCCCCCAGCGGGCCGACCCGGCAGGGGCCGGGAACGCACGGGGCGCGGCCGGCCCGGCCGCGCCGCCTCCCGGCAGCGACCAAGGAGGACCGATCGTGACGACCGTCAGGGACATGCTCGCGACCTACCCGGCCGACCTGGGGCGGGTGGACCGCGACAAACTCACCCGGTGCATCGAGGAGTGCGTCGCCTGCGCCCAGGCGTGCACGGCGTGCGCGGACGCCTGTCTGTCCGAGGGGATGGTCGGCGAGCTCACCAAGTGCATCCGCACCGACATGGACTGCGCCGACATCTGCGACACCACCGCCTCCGTGCTGTCCCGGCACACCGGCTACGACGCCAACGTCACCCGCGCGATCCTCACCGCGTGCGCCACCGCCTGCAGGGCCTGCGCCGACGAGTGCTCCGCGCACGCCGACCAGCACGAGCACTGCCGTCTGTGCGCCGAGGCCTGCCGCTCGTGCGAGCAGGCGTGCGACGAGCTCCTCCGGTCCCTCGGCTGACTCCCCGGCCCCGGGGCCCCTCCACCCCGCCCGCCGGGGCGTGCGGGGGGTGACGGCACGCCGGCCGGTGTCTGCGAGGAGGCGCCGCGGGTAGCCGGGCCTCATGGGTGACATCCTCGTGGGGACCTGTTCGTGGACCGACCGGGCACTGGTCGGCAGCGGCTGGTACCCGGTGGGGCGGCGGGACGCCGAGGGGCGGCTGCGGTACTACGCGGAGCGGTTTCCCGTCGTGGAGGTCGACGCGTCGTACTACGCCCTGCCCTCCGAGCGGAACAGCCGGCTGTGGGCGGAGCGGACGCCCGACGGGTTCGTGTTCGACGTCAAGGCGTTCTCGCTGCTGACCGGACACCCCACGCGGAGCGCGGTGATGCCCGACGGGCTGCCGCCCGACGCGCGCGACCCGGTGGTCCTGGACGAGGTGTGGGCACGGTTCGCCGAGGGGATCGCGCCGCTGCGCCGGAGCGGGCGGCTGGGGAGCGTGCTGTTCCAGTTCCCGCCGTGGCTGCGGGCGGGGGCGCGGGGCGAGGAGGTCGTGGAGGAGTGCGCGCGGCGGGCCGAGGGATGGCCCCTCGCCGTGGAGTTCCGGCACCCCTCGTGGTGGGAGGCGGGGCGTGCCGAGGCCACGTCCGCGCTGCTCGCCCGGTGCGCGATGGCCGCCGTCGGCGTCGACATGGTGCAGTCGCTGCCCTCGTCCGTGCCGCCGGTCACGCCCGTCACCTCTCCCCGTCTGTCCGTGGTGCGGTTCCACGGACGCAGCGCCGCCTGGGGCACGGGCAGCAAGGAGGACCGGTTCCGGTACGCGTACGGGGCGGACGAACTCGGGGCGTGGGTGCCGCGGTTGCGCCGGCTGGCCGAACGGGTCGAGCAGGTGCACGTGCTGTTCAACACGTGCTGCGGGGACGCCTCCGTGCGTGCCGCCGAGCTCATGGACGGACTGCTCGGGCGGCCCGCCGAGGGGGCGTCCGCCGACGGGCCCCTCGCCGGCGGAGTGCCCGTCGGCCGGTCGTCCGCCGGCGGTCCGTCCTCCGAGGGCGGCCGGTCACCCGGTGATCCGCACCTTCCGTGACTCGCTCACCTGGTCCAGCTCGGACACCCTGATCGTCGCCTTCATCGTCCAGGTGCCCTCGAGGGGCAGGTCGAGGTCGTTGGTGGCCCAGTAGCCGCCCCGGTCGGTCAACCCGGCGTCGAGGGGCCCGATGTCCTTCGCGGGGAGGGTGAAGGACAGCCGGAGTTCCGGTACGGCCACCAGGCCGCCGTCGGCGCCGAAGACCACCGCCTGGACGCCGTTCTCGCCCACCCGGCCCGGGTCCAGCGTGATCTGCACCCGGCCCGTGCCGCCGGGGACGCCCACGTCGTAGGGGATCGTGACCGCCGTCGCGCCGGGGAGCCCGGCCACCGGGGCCGCCTCGGCGGCCTCGGCCTCCGCACGGGCCGGGAGGGTGCCGGTCAGCACCGTCGTGATCAGCAGCACCACGACGCCCACGGCCACTTCGACCAGCACGGACAGCCGCAGGGCCCGACGGTGGCGGTCCGGCCCGTCCGACGGGCGGCCGGGCCGGCTCCCGAGGCCCGCCTGTGCCTCCCCGGTCCCCGGCTCCCCGGTCCCCGGCCCCGGGCCCGCCCCCGCCGCTCCCACCGGTTCCGGCACCCGCTCCTCCGCCGCCACCGGTGCCTTCGCCGCCGCCAGGCGCGCCGTCCAGCGGCGGGACACTCCCGCCACCGCCAGCAGGGCCGCCGTCACGACCAGTTTGACGGTCAGGGTCCTGCCGTACGACGTCTCCGTGAGCGCGGCCCAGGAGCCGAGGCCGCGCCAGGACTGGTAGACGCCGGTGACGACGAGGACGGTCACCGAGGCGAAGGCCAGCCGGGAGAAGCGGGTGACCGTGGTGGCGGGCGGCGGGGTCTTCGCGCGGTACAGGGTGAGCAGCAGGGCCGTCAGACCGCCGAGCCAGCACGCCATCGCCAGCAGGTGCAGGACGGACGACGTCATCGCCGCCGGGACCTGGATCCCGGCGGAGGCGTGCTCGGCCGCCGCCCAGGTCAGGGCGAGGCCGACGGACAGGGCGGTGCCCGCCGCCAGGTGCGCGCGGGACGCCCCGCCCGGTTCCGGTTCCGCAGCCGCCGCACGGCGCCGGGAGGTCCACAGGAACACCGCCGCCGCCGACAGGAGCAGCGCCAGCCGGACGAGCAGGGCGGTCCCCGGGCGGCCGGTGAGGGTGCGGGCGAGGGCGGAGGCGTCCAGGGCGGTGGCCGGTGCCGTCCCGGCCTCGTACGGGGCGCGCAGGACGAGGAGGGCGACCGTGGCCGTCAGCAGCGTCCACCAGCCGGTGAGCAGCGGCAGCCGCAGCGGGGCGGTGTCCGGCGGACGGCACAGGGCCGCGAACGCCGCCGTGCCGACGAGCAGGGCGGCGGCGATGTACGCGAGGTGGCGGGCGGTGTCGTGGAGGCTCGTGGTGACCGGGTGCCCGGCCCGCTCCGCGGGCACCGCGGGCGCGGCGGGCGAGGGCTTGCCGACGGAGAAGGTGAAGGCGCCGGAGACCGGGTGGCTGTCGGCGGAGACCACCCGCCAGGCCACCGTGTAGGTGCCCTCGGCGAGCCCGCCGGGCAGGCCGACCCGGGCGGTGTCGGGGGCGCCGTCCGCGTGGCGCGGCTCGCCCAGGCGCACCCGGCGGTTGTCGGGGCCGTAGACGCGGAAGGAGTCCTCGAGCAGGCCGACGGACTCCGTGAAGGTCAGGGTGATGCGCCGGGGGGCGGACCCGACGACGCTTCCGTCCCCGGGGTCGGTGCCGCTCAGGGCGGCGTGGGCGCTCGCCGGGGCCGCGCCGCCGAGGAGGAGCAGGACCAGCACGGCGCCCAGCGGCACCAGCCGCGGAAGCCGCCGGGTCCCGCGGTCCGCCGCCCGGGCCCGCCGGCCGCCGTCCGTCGCCGCCCCGCTGCGCCGTCGCCCCACGTCGTCCCCCTCCTCCCGGCCGTCCGGTTCCGGTTGGGTACGGACGCGGGGCGCGGTGTGTTCACCGTGCGGCCCGCTCGCCACCGCCTCACCAGGTCGGCCGGGCCGAGACCCCTCCGTCCACCACCAGGTCGTGGCCCGTCACCCAGGACGCGAGCCGGGAGGCCAGGAACACGCAGGCGTCGCCGATGTCCTCCGGGCGGCCGAGCCGGCCCACGGCGGACGCCCGGCGCCAGCGGCGCACGCCCTCCGGCCAGGCGTCCTCCAGTCCCTCCCGCTCGATCAGGCCGGGCGAGACCGTGTTGACGCGGACCCCCCACGGGCCGTACTCCAGGGCCGCCGCGCGGGCGTGCATCACGACCGCCGCCTTGGACGCGCAGTAGTGGGCGTGGCCCGGCGCCGGGCGGTGCGCCTCGACGGAGGCGAGGTGGGTGACGGAACCGCCGCCCCCTTCCCGCATGAGCTCCGCCGCCGCCTGGGTGCAGGCGAAGGCGCTGGTGAGGTTGGTGTCCACGACCGCCCTCCACTCGGCCGCCGTCATCCCGGCGAGCTCCCGGACCGGCTGCACCCCCGCGCCGTTGACCAACGCCGTCAGCCGGCCCCCGCCCCACTGCGCCGCCTCCGACACCAGGCGGCGGCAGGCGTCCTCGTCGGTCAGGTCGGCGCGCAGGACGACGGCCTCGCCGCCCGCCTCCCGGATGCGGTCGGCGGTGTCGCGCGCGGACGGCACCGCCGTGCGGCAGTGCAGCGCGACCGCGGCGCCCTCCTCGGCGAACCGCAGGGCGACGCCCCGGCCGATGCCGCCGCCCGCGCCGGTGACCAGGGCGACCTGTCCCTCCAGCAGTCCCGGCCGGCTCACGGCCGGCACAGTGCCGCGATCAGGTCCGCCCGGTCCGGGTGGCGCGCCGTCAGTTCCGCCGCGTCCCCGTGCTCGTAGCCCTCGGGGGTGAAGCCGGGCGCCATCGTGCAGCCGAAGAGCGTCCAGCTCCCGCCCTGCGCCACCCGTGCCCCCATCCAGGTGCCGGCGTCCACGGTGAGCTGGACGTGCTGGCCGCCGAGGACGTCCGGGCCCAGCACGGGTGTGCGCGCGCTGCCGTCGGGGGCGAGGAGGAGCAGTTGGAGCGGGTCGCCGAGGTAGAAGTGCCAGACCTCGTCGGCGGGCAGGCGGTGCAGGGCGGAGAAGTCGTCCGGCCCGTCGGTGAGCAGGGCGACGATGGCGGTGCCCTCGGGCCGGCCGTCGGGCCGCTCGGGACCCGCCCAGGTCCGCCGGAACCGCCCGCCCTCACGGGGGATCGGTTCCATTCCGTAGTGGGCGACGAGGTCGTCGGGAGTCACCCGCCGAAGGCTACCTCCCGGGTGAGGAAGGCGAGTCGGGCCTTCTTCTCCGGCAGGTACACGTCGGGCAGGTCGACCTCCGGCAGCACGACCTCGGGACCGGGGGTGAAGCCCTGCTTCAGGAAGCGGGCGATCGCCTTGTCGTTGGCCACGTCGGGGTCGACCACCACGCGCTCGCGGTCCAGGCCCAGCAGGACGTACGCGAGGACGGCGGTCACCAGTCCGGCGGTCCAGCCGGGACGCGCCCCGTCGGACCCGGTGGGGGCGAGCAGCAGGTGGACGCCGATGTCGCCGGGCTCGACGGGGTAGCACTCGCCGACCCGGTCGGCCCCCGGCTCGTAGGTCTGGAGCAGCGCGACCGGTGTGCCGTCCTTGAGGACGAGGTGGGCGTGGTGCGTGTCGAGGGTGTCCAGGTGGGCGTAGATCTCGGCGACCCGCTCCTCGGTGAGGCCGTTCATGCCCCAGAAGGCGGCGCGTTCCTCGCTCACCCAGCGGTGCAGCAGGGGCGCGTCGGCCGCCGCGTCCAGCGGCAGGACGCGCACGGTGCCGAAGCCCTCGACCTCCTGTTCGTGGACGGACGGGCGGGAGGCGTACGGGTCAGACATCGGTCTCCTCTGTTTCCTCGTGCAGCCGGTCCCAGTCGGTGACGACCGGGACGAGGTCCCCCGCGAGCCACGGGGCCTGCTGGTCGCGGTGGTGGGGTGAGCCGGGGACGCCCGAGGCGCCGAACGGCACCACCCAGCGGCTGTCCTCGCGCCGGGCCAGGTCCCAGACGTACCGGGCGGCCGGGCCGCGCGCGGCGAGGTCGGTCAGGCCGGGCACGGGCGAGGTGCACAGCACGCAGTCGTGGTCGCCGGACAGACCGGGTTCGTCGTAGGGCGTCTCCAGGGGCAGGGCCCGCCAGGGTGCCAGGCGGTGGGTGTCGCCCCAGGTGCCGGCGGGCGGCCGGGCGGCCACCTCCTCCAGGGCCGCGCGGACGGCCGCCGGACGGTCGACGCCGAACAGCTCCTTCGCGGTGAGGAGGTGTTCGAGGGCGTAGCCGATGCGCGGGACCAGCGCGAGCCAGGGCCGGAAGACCTCCGGGTACGCGGGCGGGGCGGCCGTCGCGGCGAACGCGGGGTGCGCCGCGAGGTGCCGTACGACCGCGCCGCGCACCGCCGCGAAGGCGGCCGCGTCGGCGCTGTCCGCGTCCATGCGGCGGTCCCAGCGCAGCAGGCGGTCGCGCAGGGCGGCGGCCGGGCCGCTCAGGTCCGTGCCGTCGAGGGCGGCGAGGCGGTCCAGCAGGGCGGCCGCGGAGGCGAGGTGGGTGTCCGTGTGGATCGCGGACATGTCGGCGGCGGACCAGCGCGTCCGCCGGCCCAGCAGCGCGGTGATGCGGTCGGCGCGGTGCGGCGGGGCGAACTCGACGCCGAGCGGGGCCGCGGGGCCGCGCTGGTTGGCCATCACGGCGACGCCGTCGGTCAGTCCGGCGCGCGGCGGCTCGTGCCAGCCCCGCCACTCGTGCCCGGGCTCCCAGGCCGGCACCAGGCGGGTGCGGTTGGCCTCGGAGCGCACCGGGACCCGGCCGGCCACCCGGTGCAGGGTGCCGCCCTCGGTGTCGGCGGCCATGATCACGTTGACCGGCTCGGCCCACAGGTCGACGGCCCGGTCCACGTCGGCGACGCGGCGGGCCCGCAGCAGCGGCAGCAGGGCGGAGAAGCCGAGGTCGCCGGTGACGCGGGGCGGGTGACGCAGGGCGACGGCGAGCGGGGGTCCGCCGGGCTCGGGCACCCCGTCGTCGAGGCCCTCGGGGCCGCCGATGACGACGGGGCCGCGGTCGGTCTCGACGACCTCCACCTCGACCGGGTCCTCGCCCGCCACCTCGACGGTCTCGGTGTGCCGGGCGGCGCGGTGCCACGCCCCGTCCGGGCCGAGCGCCTCCACGCCGTCCCCCGAGCTCTCGGCTCCGCTCGAGCAGGGGGTGCCCCCGTCGGTGCGGCGCAGCCGCTCGCGGTAGAGGTCCTGGTAGTCGGCCATGGCGTTGGTGATGGCCCAGGCGACCGTGCCGGTGTGGCCGAAGTGGGCGATGCCGGGGACGCCGGGCACGGCGAGGCCGACGACGTCGAACTCCGGGCAGGACAGGCGGATCTGCTGGTAGACGCCGGGGTCCTCGATGAAGCGGTGCGGGTCCCCGGCGATGACCGCCTGCCCGGTGACCGTGCGCTCCCCGGCGACGAGCCAGCCGTTGCTGCCCGCGGTGCCGGGGCCGTCGGTGGCGAACAGGCCGACGGCGTCCGCGCCGAGGTGGGCGGCGACGTGCTCGCGCCACAGCTTGGCGGGGAACCCGGCGAAGAGGATGTGGGTGGCGAGCCAGACCCCGAGGGGGGTCCAGGGCTCCCAGCGGCCGGGGGTGAGGGACACGCGGGCGAACTCGGGGGCGGTGGCGGCGCTCAGCCCCTCGTTCACGCCCGCCGTGTAGGCCCGGACCCAGTCGGCCGTCTCCGGGTCCCTGCGCTCCAGTTCGTCCCAGCAGCGGCGGGCCGTGTCGGCCAGGCGGGCGCGGCGGGCGAAGCGGTCCCAGGGCAGGGCCTCGGGGCCGAGGAAGGACGCCGAGGTGCCCTGCGCGCGGTGCCGTTCCACCTCCAGCTGCCAGGCCCGGTCGAGGGCGGTGACCCGGCCCTGGGCGTGGGCGAGCCCGTTCGCGTCGGCCGCGCGCAGATGGGGGATGCCCCAGGGGTCCCGAAAGATCTCTCCGACCACTGTGCCCTCATTTCGCTTTAGGTTAGGCTCCCCTAAGTAATCGTGGCGGAATCGTACGCGAAGGGTGAAGACGCGATGGGGCAGGGGCGGGGTTGGGAGGGCGCGGTCCTCAAACTGCTGCGCGCGAAGGACTTCCGGTTCACCGTGACGGGGGCCGAGGACGTCACCGCCGCGTACCGGCGGGTGCGCTTCGCCGACGGGGGGATGCTGGCGGCGACCGGGGTCCACCCCACGATGTGGGTGCGGCTGTGGTTCGACAACGCGGGCCGGCCGCACCAGCGGGCGTACACCCTGGTCGACCCGGACCCGGCGGCCGGCACCTTCAGCCTGGAGTTCGCGCTGCACGAGGGGTGCGCCAGCGACTGGGCGCGGGCGGCGAAGCCCGGGGACACCCTCGAGGCGACCGTGCAGGGCACGGGGTTCGAGGAGCCCAGCCCCGCCCCCTCCCACGTCTTCGCGGTCGGCGACCCGGCCTCGCTGCCGGCCATCAACTCGCTGCTCGGCGCGCTGGGTTCGGCTCCGGCGACCGTCTGGTTCGAGGGCACGCTCGACGGGCTGCCCTGGCGGGCCGACCCGGAGCGGCACGAGGTGCGCGAGGTGCCCCGGCGGGAGGCCGGGGCGGCGCTGGTCGAGCGGGTGCGGGCCGACCTGCCCGAGCTGCTGCGGGCCAGTGTGGACCCGTACGTCTGGATCGCCTGCGACACCGCGACCACCCGGACGCTGTCGGCGTTCGTCCGCAAGGAACTGGGCGTGCCCAAGCAGCGGACGCACGCGCTGGGGTACTGGCGCGCGGGCTGAGCGGGCGGCGGCGGACGCGGTCCGGCCGGCCGGACCGCGTTCCCGTCCGTCCCGTTCCCGGATGATTTTTCCGGTGTCGTACTCCGGCGCCATGGCTGCGCCCGGAACGTCTTGACCGGTAGGCTTTCCGTGTGATCTTCAAGCGCATCGGAAACGGCCGGCCGTACCCCGACCACGGCCGGGAGAGCACCCGGCAGTGGGCGGACGTCGCGCCGCGCCCGGTCCGCCTCGATCAGCTCGTGACGACCAAGCAGCAGCTCGACCTCGAGACCCTCCTCGCCGAGGACTCGACCTTCTACGGCGACCTCTTCGCGCACGTCGTGAAGTGGCAGGGCGACCTGTACCTGGAGGACGGGCTGCACCGCGCGGTGCGGGCGGCGCTCCAGCAGCGGCAGGTGCTGCACGCCCGCGTCCTCGAGCTGGACTGACGCCGCTCCGGCGCCCCGCCGACACCCCCGTCGCGGCCGGTTTGACCCTTTCGGGTCAGCCTGCACACAGTCGGATGATCACCCGGTATCCATTGTCGCCCGGGCGCATTACGCTGCGCCCATGAGCATGCTCACTCCTCCCGGCATGGGCGGCCAGTACCGGATCACGGGTGACAAGTACCCGCGGATGCGCCGGCCCCGGCGGCGCGGCAGGCTCGTCGTCCTGACCGCCGCTTCGCTCGCCGTGCTCGGCGCCGCCGGCTGGGGCACGCTGCAGCTCATCGACGTGTTCACCGGCGGCGACCCCGCCTCCACGGCCGGCACCAAGGCCGTCTGCGCCGTCAAGGCGAGCCCCGTGGCCGTCCCGAAGGCCCTTCCCGAGCCCGGCACGATCACGGTCAACGTCCTCAACGCCACCACCCGCGGCGGTCTCGCCCAGAAGACCGCCGACGAGCTGAAGGAGCGCGGCTTCAGGATCGGCGAGGTCGCCAACGCGACCAAGGAGTACGACAAGAAGGTCAAGAGCACCGGTGTGCTGCTCGGGCCCGACTCCGCCCTCGACACCTCGCTGCCGGTGCTCGGCGCCCAGCTCGCCGGCGCCGAACGCCGCACCGACGCCGCCCGCAAGGGGAGCGAGGTCGACCTCATCATCGGCGACGCGTTCCGCGGTCTGACGAAGAAGACGGACGCCGACCGGGCCCTGGCCGCACTGACCGAGCCCGAGCCGGCGCCCACCGTGAAGAAGGGCTGCTGAACGGCGGCAAAGGACCGTCCCGGTGAACGGGCGGACCGGTCCTACTCGGCCGCCCCGTACATCCGGTCCCCGGCGTCGCCGAGGCCCGGCACGATGTAACCCAGCTCGTTGAGGCGCTCGTCGACCGACGCCGTCACGACCGTCACCGGGGTGCCGGCCAGCTCGCGCTCCATGACCTCGACGCCCTCCGGCGCGGCCAGCAGCACCACGGCGGTCACGTCGTCCGCGCCGCGCTTGATCAGCTCCTGGATGCTCGCGACCAGCGTGCCGCCGGTGGCGAGCATCGGGTCCAGGACGTACACCTGACGCCCGGAGAGGTCCTCCGGCATCCGGGTGGCGTACGTCGAGGCCTGCAGCGTCTCCTCGTTGCGGATCATGCCGAGGAAACCCACCTCGGCGGTCGGCAGCAGCCGGACCATGCCGTCCAGCATCCCGAGACCGGCCCGCAGGATCGGCACCACCAGCGGGCGCGGGTGGGACAGCTTCACCCCCGTGGTCCGCGCCACCGGCGTCTGGATGTCGACCTGCTCGGTGCGCACGTCACGCGTGGCCTCGTAGGCGAGCAGGGTGACCAGCTCGTCGGCGAGACGGCGGAAGGTCGCGGAGTCGGTGCGCTGGTCGCGCAGCGTGGTGAGCTTGTGGGCGACCAGGGGGTGGTCGACGACGTGGAGACGCATGTCCCCAACAGTAACCGGGCCCGGAGGGCCCGGTGTCCCCGCGCGCGGCAAGCCGCCCGGCCCCCCGCCACTCACTCGCTGGCGTCAAACCGCTCGTCCGGGGGAAAGTGGGAGGGACGGACTGAGGTGGTGAACCGATGCCTGAGCAGGAGTACCGAGACGATCCGTCGTCGCGCGAGAGGCCCGGCCCGGCCGAGACGGAGGCCGAGCGGCGGCGGCGCCGCGCCCGGTTCCTGCGCGAGCTCGCCGAGGCCCGGGCCCTGCGCGACCGGGTCCAGCCGCGCCGCGCCAAGGCGGCCCGGCTGCGCCACGCGATGCGCATGCGGACCTTCCGCTGGTAGGCGAACCCGGATGCACGGCGTGTCGGCGGCCCGTGCCCGCGGCCCGTACCGGTGGCCCTTACCGACGGCGGGGGCCGGCGGCGCGGACCGCGCGTACGGCGCGTGCGCGGCGCGCGCACAGGAAGATCGCGTAACGCGCGCGTGTTTCCGAAGCGGCCGCGCGGGGAGGACGGGCAAAGCCGCGTACGATCCGCACGTGGCGGCAACGAGTGCGCTGGTGAGTCCTTCACGGGCACACTCGGCGGCCTGCGGTCGAAACCGCCGGACACAGGGAGCCGAAGACGTCCCCTGATGGCTTTGTTTCTGCCACGATTCCGAATGGGTGGGGCTCTGGAGAGCACTCCCCACCCGCAGCCTCCGCCGGGGGGACCCCCAACCGGCACGCCTATGACCAGTGGGAGAGTCACGGTGTACTTCGCCGCACTGCTCGCGCGCACCGAAGACGGGTGGGAAGCGAGCGACACGGAGCTCGACGATGTGGAAACCCTGTCGGATCTGGCCGACCTGGCCCGGGAAGCCTCTCCCGACGAGGACACGGTGCTCGTGCTGATCGAGCAGGAGGACGGCTGGTTCGGCGTCGTCCGCGTGGACGGCGAGGAGGATCCCCGGATCTACGTCTCCGACGCCGCCGCAGCCGCTCGCAGCAGCTACGGGGAGATCCTGCTCACCGACGAGCTGCTGGGCCGTGAGCCCGGGGACGACGGTGCCGACCTGGACGCCCTGGACCTCGACGGCACGGAGGACGGTGAACCCGACGACGAGGACGCCGGCGCCGGGGCCGGCGCGGTCGCCGTCGGCTCCGCCGACGCCGTGCCGCACGGACCGGTCGGTGACGCGCAGGTCCTGGAGGACCTGGGCGTGAGCGAGAAGGAGTTGCGTTCGATGACCGAGGACGCCCTCAGCGAGATCGCGGAGGCCCTGGGCGCCTCCGAGGTCCTGGAGACCGTCCGCTGACCGCGCCGGCCGCCCCCGGGCCGCCGGACCCGGTGCGCGACCCCTGGCGGTCCGCGATGCGACTCGCCCTGGACGAGGCCGAACGGGCCGTCCGGGGCGGGGACGTCCCGGTCGGGGCCGTCGTCCTGGCCCCGGACGGCACCACCGTGCTGGCCCGCGGCCACAACGAGCGCGAGGCCGGCGGCGACCCCACGGCGCACGCCGAGGTGCTCGCCGTCCGGCGGGCCGCCGCGCGCCTCGGGGAGTGGCGGCTGGCGGGCTGCACCCTGGTGGTCACGCTGGAGCCGTGCACGATGTGCGCGGGCGCGATCCAGCAGGCGCGGGTGGACCGGGTCGTCTACGGCGCGCGCGACGAGAAGGCCGGCGCGGCCGGTTCCCTCTGGGACGTCCTGCGCGACCGGCGGCTCAACCACCGGCCCGAGGTGATCGAGGGCGTGCTCGCCGAGGAGTGCGCCCGGCCGCTCACGGAGTTCTTCCGCGAGCGGTGAACACCGATTTCGAACCACGCCCCCCTGTGCTGTAAGGTCTCCCTCGGTAGCGTGTCCGAGCGGCCGAAGGAGCTCGCCTCGAAAGCGAGTGTGGCGCAAGTCACCGAGGGTTCAAATCCCTCCGCTACCGCTCCTGAAGGGCCCTGTCGTCAGACGGGGCCCTTCGTGCGATCATGGGCCCCGCTCGATGCACGTGTGACACCGGCGCACGTCAGTGACAGGGGAGGGCCGCGATGGCGGTGAATGCGAAGAAGATCGCCGTCTACGTCCTTGTGGTCTTCGTGCTGTACGTGATCATCACGGATCCGGCCGGGGCGGCCGACTACGTCCAGATAGGGTTCGAGGGCATATCGGACGCCGCGAAAGCCGTCGGCGACTTCATGACCTGGCTCGCGGACGGAGGAAAGTGATGATCCGCCACCTGGTGCTCTTCAGGCTGAACGAGGGCGTCGAGCGGGACGACCCGAGGGTCGTGGAGGGCGTGGAGGCCTTCCGCTCGCTCGACGGCAAGATCCCGGAGATCCGTTTCTGGGAGTGCGCCTGGAACATCAGCGACCGCCCCATCGCCTACGACTTCGCCATCAACTCGGCGTTCGAGGACGCCCGGGCCCTCGCCCGGTACGTGGAGCACCCGGAGCACCAGGCGGGCGTCGGACTGTGGCGCGAGTTCGCCACGTGGGTGATCGCCGACTACGAATTCTGACCTTCTGCCCCCAGAAGCCCTCCGCCGTGACGGCGGGGGCTTTCCTATGGAGGGGCCCGTGTTCACACCCAACACGGAATATGCGGTGCTTGCACACAGTGAGCCTGTCTTGTGATGCTATGACCGCTTTTGATGGACGAGTTGACGAACGAGTTGACCGATGAAGAGGTGGCGTTGACCGTGTCGGCCAGTACTGCGCCGCCCCAGGACCAGGCGTCCGCCCAGGCCCCGGCTTCGGCTTCGCCTCCGGTCCGGCCACCGGACCCGGCGCGGACTCCGACCACCGACCGGCACGCGCACTCGGCCCCGGACTCCGCTCAGGGGCCGGACCCGGCCCCTGACCCGGACCCGGCCCCGAACCCGGCCAGGCGCCGGGGCGCCGACACCCGGGCCCTGACCCAGGTGCTCTTCGGCCAGCTCAAGGAGCTGGAGCCGGGCAGCCCGGAGCACGCCCGCGTGCGCGCGGCGCTCATCGAGGCCAACCTCCCCCTGGTGCGCTACGCCGCCGCCCGCTTCCGCTCCCGCAACGAGCCGATGGAGGACGTCGTCCAGGTCGGCACCATCGGGCTCATCAACGCCATCGACCGCTTCGACCCGGACCGGGGCGTGCAGTTCCCGACGTTCGCGATGCCGACGGTGGTCGGCGAGATCAAGCGGTACTTCCGCGACAACGTCCGCACCGTCCACGTACCGCGCCGGCTGCACGAACTGTGGGTGCAGGTCAACGGGGCGACCGAGGACCTGACGACCGCCTTCGGACGCTCCCCGTCGACCGCGGAGATCGCCGAGCGGCTGCGCATCACCGAGGAGGAGGTGCTGTCCTGCATCGAGGCCGGACGGTCGTACCACGCGACCTCGCTGGAGGCCGCGCAGGAGGGCGACGGCATGCCGGGGCTGCTGGACCGGCTCGGCTACGAGGACCCCGCCCTGGACGGCGTCGAGCACCGCGACCTCGTCCGGCACCTGCTCGTCCAACTGCCCGAGCGGGAGCAGCGCATCCTGTTGCTGCGGTACTACAGCAATCTGACGCAGTCGCAGATCAGTGCGGAACTCGGCGTCTCGCAGATGCACGTGTCCCGGCTACTGGCACGTAGCTTCCAGCGGCTGAGATCCGCAAACAGGATCGACGCGTAACCTGCGCGAGCGAATCGCTCACCAGTGCTGTTCTGTGCGTTTCTGGGCCGAAAGACCGTCAGACCCCCTGTTTCCAGGGCTGATTCGCATCTCGGATGTCGACATGTCACTACAGCGCGTTGCCGACATGTGACATTCTGCGGGAAGCGCGTTTGCCGGAGCCTCGGCGCCGGTATTCCAGGTGATGGCTGCGTTCCCCGGACGGGGGCGTCCGCCGCGACCGTCCCGCGACCCAAAGGGGGTGGCATGTCCGCAGAACAGGGCAGCTCGAAGGTGCTCACGCTCGCGGAGAGCGAGACAGCTCCCCATGCTCTCGACGCACTCGGCCCCATCGACGAGGGCCCGGCCCTCCCGGCCACGCCCGTTCCGGACCTCCCGGACACGGCGGCCCTCGACACCCGCACCCTGTCCCGTTCCCTGTTCCTGCGGCTCGCCGTCCTCGACGAGGACAGCCCGGAGCGTGCCTACGTCCGGGACACCCTGATCGAGCTCAACCTCCCGCTGGTCCGGTACGCGGCGGCCCGCTTCCGCTCGCGCAACGAGCCGATGGAGGACATCGTCCAGGTCGGCACGATCGGACTGATCAAGGCGATCGACCGCTTCGACTGCGAGCGGGGAGTGGAGTTCCCGACGTTCGCGATGCCGACGGTGGTCGGCGAGATCAAGCGGTTCTTCCGCGACACGTCGTGGTCGGTGCGGGTGCCGCGCCGGCTGCAGGAGCTGCGCCTGGCGCTGACGAAGACCAGCGACGAGCTCTCCCAGAAGCTGGACCGCTCCCCGACGGTCACCGAACTCGCCACCGCGCTGGGCGTGTCGGAGGAGGACGTGGTCGACGGCCTCGCGGTCGGCAACGCCTACACCGCCTCCTCGCTGGACTCCCCGGCACCCGAGGACGACGGCGGCGAGGGCTCGCTCGCGGACCGGCTCGGCTACGAGGACACGGCGCTGGAGGGCGTGGAGTACCGGGAGTCGCTCAAGCCCCTGCTGGCCAAGCTGCCGCCCCGTGAGCGGCGGATCATCATGCTGCGCTTCTTCGCCAACATGACCCAGTCGCAGATCGGCGAGGAGGTCGGCATCTCCCAGATGCACGTCTCACGGCTGCTGACCCGGACCCTGTCCCAGCTGCGGGAGGGCCTCATCTCGGACTGAGGTCCCGAGGCGCCGGCGCCGAGGCACTGACGCCGAGGCACCGGCACCGGGACACCGACGACCGGACACGGCAACGGGCCGCCGGGGCGCTTCCTTCCGCGGGCGCAACGGCGGCCGTCGTGTGTTCCGGTCCCTCCGGCCCGGGCTACTTCAGCGCGAGCCAGGCCACCGCCGCGACGATCGCCACGGCGACGACGATTCCGACGATCAGACCGATCCGCGGCCCACCGCCCGAAGCGGCGGCCTGCCGCCCCTGCGGGGCCTCGTCGACGAACGCACGGAACATCTGGGTGCTGCCGGCGGGGTCGTGGTTGCCCTGCGGGCCCTGGGTGTTAGCCATGCCCCGAGACCCTAGCGAATCCCCGGCGGGGCGCCCAAGCGGGGTCCGGAGCACGGGGCCGGACGCACGGACGGACGGGGCCGGCCGGGTCCGGCGGACGGCTCCGCACGGCTCACCTGCGTGTTTACTCTTGCGATTACTTGCCTTTGCCAAGTTTTTGTGCCGCATCGCCCCTTTTTCATTGCCTGTAGCAACCATCAACTTCTATGGTTGCTCTAAGCAACAAATGGGAGGTGCCATGGCCGGGCAGGCGCAGTACGAGGAACTGGTCCGGCAGTTCAGCGCCTTCGGCGCGGTGAAGCGGGAGATGAGCCGGATCATGCCGGCCGACTGCCACAGCGGCTCCGCCGCCGTGCTGGCGCTGCTCGGCCGCCACGGCGACATGCGCATGAGCAGGCTCGCCGAACTGCTCTCCGTGGACCTGTCGGTCACCAGCCGCCACGTCACCCACGTGGCGGAGCGCGGCTGGATCGAACGCTCCCCCGACCCCGCCGACAAGCGCTCCCGCATCCTGCGCCTCACCCCCGCCGGCCAGGAGCAGCTCGACGAACTGTTCCGGCGGACCACGCAGCTGCTCGCCGAGCGCCTGGGCGACTGGTCGGACGAGGAGGTCGGCCGGCTCACCCAGCTCATGGCCCGGCTCAGGGACAGCTTCCACGAGGGCCGGGCCACGACCCGTCCGGCTCCCCCGCCGCCCCGCCCGGCGCCTCCCGCACCCGGACGGACCACCCGTACACCCGCAAGCACACGCAGCACGTAAGAGAAGGAAGTCCATGGCAACGACCACACCGACCGGTGTGCGGGCTCATGCCAAGCACGGGGGAGGCTCCTCCGAAGGCCGTTCTCCGATGACGCACCGGCAGATCATGGAGGCGCTGTCGGGCCTGCTGCTCGGCATGTTCGCCGCGATCCTGTCCTCCACCATCGTCACCAACGCCCTGCCCGAGATCGTCTCCGACCTCGGCGGCGGCCAGAGCGCCTACACCTGGGTCGTCACCGCCTCGCTGCTGGCGATGACGGCGTCCACCCCCCTGTGGGGCAAGCTCGCCGACCTCGTCAGCAAGAAGGCGCTGGTCCAGATGGCCCTGGTGGTCTTCGTCATCGGGTCCGTGGTGGCCGGCATGGCGCACAACCCCGGCACGCTGATCGCGGCCCGGGTCATCCAGGGCCTGGGCGCCGGCGGTCTGTCCGCCCTGGCCCAGATCATCATGGCCGCGATGATCTCCCCGCGCGAGCGCGGGCGCTACTCCGGCTACCTGGGCGCGACGTTCGCCGTCGCCACCGTCGGCGGACCGCTGCTCGGCGGCGTCATCACCGACACCAGCTGGCTCGGCTGGCGCTGGTGCCTCTACGTCGGCGTGCCGTTCGCGGTGATCGCCCTCGTCGTGCTGCAGAAGACGCTGGACCTGCCGGTGGTCAAGCGCAAGGTCAAGGTCGACTGGGCCGGCGCCTTCTTCGTCACCGCGGCCGTCTGCCTGCTGCTCGTCTGGGTGACCTTCGCCGACGACAAGTACGCCTGGATGTCCTGGCAGACGTGCACGATGGTCGGCGGCGCGATCGTCCTCACGCTGGTCTTCGTCCTCGTCGAGTCCCGGGCCGCCGAGCCGATCATCCCGCTGCGGCTGTTCCGGAACCGCACCATCACCCTGGCGTCGCTCGCCTCGCTGTTCGTCGGCATCGCGATGTTCGCGGGCACGGTCTACTTCAGCCAGTACTTCCAGCTGGCCCGGGGGCAGTCCCCGACCATGTCGGGCGTCATGACGATCCCGATGATCGGCGGCCTGTTCGTGTCGTCCACGGTGTCCGGCCTGATCATCACCAAGACCGGCAGGTGGAAGAGCTGGCTGCTGGTCGGCGGTGTGCTGCTGACGGCGGGCCTGGGCCTGATGGGCACCATGCGCTACGACACCCCGTACTGGCACATCGCGCTCTTCATGGCGCTGATGGGGCTCGGCGTCGGCATGATGATGCAGAACCTGGTGCTCTGCACGCAGAACCAGGTGGCCCCGGGCGACCTGGGCGCGGCCTCGTCGGTCGTGACCTTCTTCCGGTCCCTCGGCGGCGCGGTGGGCGTCTCGGTGCTCGGCTCCGTGATGTCCTCCCGGATCAGCCACTACGCCGAGGACACCATCGGCACGCTGAGTCCGCAGAACCGGGCGGCGGCCGCCCGGGCCGCCGGCGGCGGCGCGATCCCCGACATGGACCTGCTGCCCGCGCCCGTCCGCACCTGGCTGGAGAGCGCCTACGGGCACGGCATCGCCGACATCTTCCTGTACGTCGCGCCGATCGCCCTCCTCGGCTTCCTGGTGACCCTGTTCATCAAGGAGGTCCCGCTGCGCACCGCGGGCGCCCTGGCCCAGGCGGCCGACGCTCCGGGCGGCGCCCAGGCCGCGGCTCCGGCCGCCGCCGCCACCGCCGCGATGCCGGCCGCCGCCGAGGCCGCCGCCCCGGCCGCCGAGGAGGCCCCGGACCGGTTCGCCGTCGCCACCGCCGCCCGCCCCGAGGAGTCCGCCGGCGGCGGCATCCCGGTGCGCGGTGTCGTGCGGGGCGCCGAGAGCGCGCCCGTGCCGCAGGCCGCCGTCACGCTGATCTCGCTGTCCGGGCGCCAGCTGGGCCGGTCGGTGGCGCAGGCCGACGGTTCCTACGCGCTGGACGCGCCCGGGGCCGGGTCGTACGTGCTGATCGCCTCCGCCGACGGCCACCAGCCGCAGGCGTCCACGATCGTGGTGAACGGCGAGCCCGTCTCCCACGACGTCCTGCTCGGCGGGACCAGCGGTCTGACCGGTCTGGTCCGGGCCGCCGACGGCGGGCTCCCGGTGCCGGACGCGATGGTGATCGTCACCGATGTGCGCGGGGACCTGCTGGCCACCGGGAACACCGGTGAGCAGGGCGACTTCTCCTTCACCGAGCTGGTGCCGGGCGCGGTGACCGTCGCGGTGAACGCCGCCGGGTACCGGCCGCGCGCGCTGCCGGTCGAGGTGGGCGGCACCGGGGTGACCCGGGTCGAGGTCGAGCTGGAGACCGGCGCCCGGATGCGGGGCGTCGTCCGCGCCCCGCACGGGCCGCTGGCCGACGCCCGGGTGACCCTGGTCGACGCGGCCGGGAACGTGGTCGGCACGGCGACGACCGGCGCGGACGGGGCGTACGCCTTCGCCGACCTGGACGGCGGCGAGTACACCGTCATCGCCACGGGCTACCCGCCGGTGGCCACCACGGTGACGGTCGCCGGCGGCGGAGCCGACGACCACGACATCGAGCTCGCCCACCCGGGCGAGTAGCCGGACCCCGGCCCGCGGCGGGCGCGCGCGTCCCGCCGCGGGCCGGTTCCCACGACGAACGATCCGTCATGCCTTGCAGGGAGAGAACGGGATGCCACTGACCGCGAGGATCCGTACCCGGGACGGGTGGGCCGTGCCGCACGCGGTCGTCACGGTGACCGACGCGACCGGCACGCAGGTGCTGCGCGCCGGGGCGGACGCCGAGGGCGCCGTCCGGGACGCCACCGCGCTGGCCCCGGGCTCCTACACCGTCGTCGTCACCGCCGTCGGTCACGCGCCCGCCGCGGCCAGCGCGATCGTCACGGCGAGCGGGCGGGCCGAGGTCGGGACGGTCGTCCTGGCCCGGCAGGGCGGCACCGAGCTGCCGCCGCCCGGTCCGTGGACCGTGGACCCCGCGCACTCGAGCGTGGCCGCCGTCGCCCGGCACCTGGGCATCTCCAGCGTGCGCGGCCGGTTCACCGACTTCTCCGCCGCGCTGGAGATCACGCCGGAGGAGGCCGCCGGGTCCCGGGTGGAGGCGGTGATCCGGGCGGCCTCCATCGACACCGGCAACGGCGTGCGCGACGCCCATCTGCGCTCGGCGGACTTCCTGGACGCCGAGCGGTACCCCGAGATCACCTACCGGTCCACCGGCCTGACCGCGGCCGGGTCCGACCGCTGGACGGTCCACGGCGAGCTGACGATGCGCGGTGTCGTCCGGCCGGTCGACCTGGACCTGGCGTACCTCGGCACCGGGCCGGACCCGTGGGGCGGCACACGGGCGGCGTTCCGCGCCACGGCCGAACTGAGGCGCGAGGACTTCGCGATGAACTACAACCAGGTCCTCCAGGCGGGCATCGCGGCCATCGGCACGACGCTCAGGGTGGAACTGGACGTCCAGGCGGTGCGGGGGACGTCACTCCCGGCCGTCTGAGGACCCGTCGGCGGTGCGCTCCACCACCCGGGCGCACAGATCGCGGAGTTTGATGTTCCGGTCCTGCGAGACGCGGCGCAGCCGCTCCAGGGCCCGGCCCGCGTCGATCCGTTCGCGGGCCATGAGGATGCCGATCGCCTGGTCGATGACGCTGCGCGAGAGCAGGGCGGTGCGGACGTCGGCGGCGGACTGCCGGCCGCGCTCTATGCGCAGGGCGGTGGTGACGGCGTCCGTCACCCGGACCGCGAAGGCGCGGGCCGCCTCCCGTCCGGGGGCGAGCGCGCCGGGACGCTCGCCGTAGAGGTTGAGCGCGGCGCCGGACTCCTCCGCCACGCCCAGCGGGACCGCCAGCACCGTGCGCACCCCGGTGGCCAGCGCGTACCGCGTGTACGCGGGCCAGCGGGTCTCGGTGGCCAGGTCGGGGGCGTACTGCTCGGTACCGGTGTCGGCGGCCGCCACGCAGGGGCCCGCGCCGTTCTCGTACTGCCGCTGGTCCAGTCCGCTCGGCAGGCCCGCGCTGCCCGCCAGGGTCAGCAGCCGGTCGGCACGGCGCACCGTGATGCTGCACGCGGCGGCGCCGGGCACCTCCCGCACCGCACGGTCGGTCAGATCACGCAGCAGCGTGTCGAGACCACTGCTGCGCACCATCGCCTGGTCGAGCGTGTCGGATCTCTCGGAACTCATGACCGTACGGATATCCCGTGGGCGGCCGCCCACGCCCGCGGACGGGTCACCGGGCGTCGGGGGACTCGTGCGCGTCGACGATGCGGCGGGCGAGGTCGCGCAGCTTCACGTTCTCCCGCTGCGAGGCCCGCACCAGGCTGTCGAAGGCCCCGGCCGCGTCGATGTCCAGGCGCTCCATGAGGATGCCGGTGGCCTGTCCGATCAGGTCCCGGGTGCGCATGGCCTCGGTGAGCTGCTCGCGCACGGTGGCGGCCTCCAGGGCGATGCCGACGTGCGCGGTGAACAGCCGGCCGATCCGGAGCGCCGCCTCGTCGAAGGCGCGCGGCTTGCGGGCGTAGGCGGTGAGCACGGTCAGCCGGCGGCGGTCGGCGCGCAGCCGCAGCGACAGCACCGACCGCAGGCCCAGTCCGGCCAGCGCGTCCTCGCTCTCGTCGCCCCGGCTGTCCGCGACCTCGACCACCGGGGCGGTCCACAGGCGCTGCCAGTACGGCCGGTGGTCACCCGCCGGGTGCCCGTCCTCGGCGGCGAGCACGATCTCGTCGGTCCAGGCGAGCGTGCGGCGCCGGTTGTCCCGCTCGATGAGGGAGATGCCGGCGTGCTCGGCACCGGGCACGAGGTCCACCGCGAGGCGGACCGCGGTGTCCAGGGTGGAGTCCGGGGTGGGTGTCTCGTGGAGCCGCCGGGCCGCTTCCGTCAGTGCTTCCGCCAGGTCGACACCAACCGGAAAACAGGGCGAATCGGGAAACTCGGACGCAGCCACCACGAACCTCTTCGGCATGCACGGCCACACGGCCGTGCGCAGGAGAGCTCCGCAGCACATTCCTGACTGCGAGCACAGGACGTACAGAACTTTAGCCGCTCGTTTGCCGGGAGGTGACGCCCGGACCTGCGGCGTACGTCCTGGTGGTGATCGTCCCAGGAGTCCGCTTTCGCCCGGCCCCTTCGGCATGGTGCAATGGCCGCACGGGTCAGGAAGCGGCCTTACCGGAATCCGGACGAACATCTGTCAGGTGAGTGCCGTGACCTTCCTTTCCCCTTCCCCTTCCGAGCCGCGTGATCCCTCCGAGCGCGTGCTGTTCCCCTTTCCGCCGGAGATCGACTTCTCCACCGCCTCCGGCCTGCTGCCGCTGATCGTGTCCAGGACCCGCACCCGTCCCGGCGGCCCGCCGCAGGTCCTGGTCCTCGACCTGACCCCCACCCACTTCATGGACTCCCAGGGCGTCCGCCTCATCAACGAGGTGCGCCTGCTGCTGCGTCCCGGCACCCGCGTGCACGTGGTGGCCCTCCCGGACGGCCTGGCGAGCCGCGTCCTGGAGCTGACCGGCCTGCGCCGCGACGTCCCCGTCTACGACAACCTGCCGGAGGCGATGGCGGCCTAGGCGCACGCGTGGACGGCCCGGTTCCGCCCGGGTCCGCCCGGGTGTGCCTAGGCTGGCGCCATGGCACCGAACATCGCGACGAACACCCGTGTCTCCCTGGACGAGTTGCTGGACTTCGTACGGCCCCGGCACCGCGCGGTCCTGCTGACCCGGCGGGCCGACGGCGGCCCCCAGGGCTCGCCGCTGACCTGCGGGGTCGACGACTCCGGCCGGATCGTGGTGTCCACGTACCCGGAGCGCGCCAAGACCCGCAACGCCAAGAGGGACCCGCGGGTGAGCCTGATCGTGCTGAGCGACGACTGGAACGGCCCCTGGGTGCAGATCGACGGCACGGCCGAGGTCGTGGACGCGCCCGACTCGGTGGAACCGCTGGTGGAGTACTACCGGAACATCGCCGGGGAGCACCCCGACTGGGACGAGTACCGGGCGGCCATGGTCAAGCAGGGCAAGTCGATCATCCGGATCACCCCCGAGCGGTGGGGCCCGGTGGCGACCGGCGGGTTCCCGGCCCGGCTGGTCGAGGGGGAGTAGACCCGCCCCGGCCCCTCAGTCCCGGCTGCGGGCCACCATCGCCTCGATGCCCGCGACCAGCAGGTCCAGGGCGAAGGCGAAGTCCCGTTCCAGCATCTCCTCGACCGTGTCGCCGCCGCGGGCCTCCATGATCCTCGTGGACCCCTGGACGACCTCGGCGGCGTCCGGCGACCGCGTCACCTCGCGCATGGCGTGCCGGTGGTACTCGTCGGGGGTCATGCCCGTGACGGCGACGCGGGCGTGGAAGTGGCCCTCGATCGTGCCGTAGCCGTACACGAACTGGAAGACGGCGGAGATGGCCCCGGTCAGCTCGTGCTCGGGCAGGCCCGTCCTGCGGACGACCTGCTGGACCGCCCGGGAGAACGACAGCGCGTTGGGACCGATGTTGAGGAAGCTCCCGGCCAGCGCCGACAGCCAGGGATGGCGCACCAGGAGGGTGCGGTACTCCCGCGCGAGCGTGCGCAGTTGGTCGCGCCAGTCCTCGTCGGCGGCCGGGTCGGGCAGCGCGAGTCCGCCGAAGGCCGCGTCCAGGGCGAGTTCCAGCAGGTCGTCCTTGGTGTCGACGTACCAGTAGACGGACATCGCCGTCACGTTCAGCTCGGCCGCGAGCCGCCGCATGGAGAACCTGGCCAGGCCCTCGGCGTCCAGCAGCCGGACGGTGGCCTCGGTGATCCGCTGCCGGTCCAGTCCCGACGGCTGCCCGCCGCCGCGCCCGCCCCGGCGGTCCCCGCCCTCCAGCCAGACGCTGGTCCGCGCCGCCCTCTCGGACCGCCGGCCTGACCTCACCATGGCGCACCTTCCTCGACTCGCCGACGCCGGTCGTGCTGGGTACCCCCGCCGGGGGCGCGCAGACGGGCCCCTCCCGTCCGGGCGGAGCCGGCCGTCAGGCCTTCTCCCCGGATTCTGCCCGGCCCGCCCGGTGCAGCAACGCCGCGGCGATCAGTCCGCCGAGCAGCACGGCCAGCGCCCCCATCAGCAGACTCGTCTCCAGTCCGGAGGAGAACGCGCCGGTGATCCGCCCCCGCTCGCCCTCCGAGTCCGCCGCGGCCAGCGCCGCCGGGAGCGAGGTCGCCGCCACCGGAACCAGTGCCGCGAACCGCGCGTTGAGCACCGCGCCCAGCACGGCGACCCCGAGCCCGTTGCCGAACTCGGCGAGGGTGCCGTTGATCCCGGCCCCGACGCCGGCCTTCTCGCGGGGGATGGAACTCATGATCGCGTGCGACATCACCGGGCTGCCGATCGCCGTGCCGGTCCCGATCAGGACCAGGCCGAGCAGTGTGCCGGCGTAGCCGTGGCCGGTGAGCGTGGCGATCGACACCAGACCGCCCGCCATCAGCGCCATGCCGAGGGCGATGGAGACCGGGACGCCCGACTTCGCCGACCACTTCGTGGCCACGCCGGTGAAGTTGAGGGCGACGACGGTCAGGGCCATCGGCGCGGTGCGCAGGCCCGCCTCCAGGGGGCCGTAGCCGAGGACGAACTGGAGGTACTGGGTGAGCAGGAAGAGCCCGCCGCCCATGCCGAAGGTGATCAGCACCAGTCCGCCGACCGACGCCGTGAACCGGCGGTTGCGGAAGAAGTGCGGGTCGAGCATCGGATGCGGGATCCGGCTCTCCCAGAACGCGAAGGCGCCGAGGACCAGCACGGCCGCGGCCGCCGTGGCCGACACCCGGACCGAGGTCCAGCCGTGCTCGGGGCCGGAGATGATCGCGTAGACCAGGGCCGCCATGCCGATGGTGGAGAGCACGGCGCCGACCAGGTCGGGGCGGTCGCCCTGCCGGCTCCCGGACTCGGGGACGCAGACCGCCACGGCGACCAGGGCGAGGGCCACGACCGGCAGGTTGACCAGGAAGATCGCGCCCCACCAGAAGTGGTTCAGGATGAACCCGCCGACCAGCGGCCCCGCCGCGAAGCCGAGCGAGTTGACGGCGGCCCAGACGCCGATCGCCCTCGGCTGCTCCTCGGGCGTGAAGATCTGCATCACCACGGCGAGGGTCGTGGTCAGCAGCAGCGCGCCGCCGACGCCCATGCCGGCCCGCGCCGCGATCAGCTGGCCGGACGACTCGGCCAGTCCGGCCACCAGCGACCCCGCGCCGAACAGGGTCAGGCCCACGATCAGCATCCGCTTGCGGCCGTAGCGGTCGGCGGCGTTGCCCGCGGTGAGCAGCAGACCCGACTGCACCAGGGAGTACGCGTTGATCATCCACTGGATGTCGGCGGTCGACGCGCCCATCTCCCGGGTGAGCGAGGGGATCGCCACGTTCAGGACGGTGTTGTCCAGCAGCACGGTGAGCTGGGCGAGGCAGATGACACCGAGGATCAGCCAGCGCCGGGAGTGGCCCTGGAGCTGCTCGGGCGGCGGGGTCCGCCGGCCCTGGTCCGGGAAGCGGTCGGGGGTGTGCTCCCGAGGGGGCGTCGTCATGCCGTACAGCGTAGAACGGGCCCTATACACCGTACAACCGGTCGGCGCCGCGGCACGGCCCGGAGCCGGGAGAGGGCGGTGGCCGGCCCGGGGCCGTGCCACCGCCCTCTCCCCGCCCGGGCGCGCGACCGTCAGTCGCTCGTCCTCTGCGTGAGGTCGTAGAAGGTGGCCGACCCGGCCGTGACCTCCTCGAAGTTCTCCGCCACCCACGAGGCGATCCGCGCGGAGCTGCCGGAGTCGTCCCCGCCCGCTCCGCCGCCCATCGCGCCGCCGGAGACGAAGTAGTGGATCCTCCCTTCCGCCACGTACCGCTGGAACCGGGACAGGGTCGGGGACGGGTCGGTCCCGTTGAAACCGCCGATCGCCATCACGGGCTCGCCGGTGGCGAGTTGGTAGCTCGCGGCGTTCTGGGCGCCGATCGCGGCGGCCGCCCAGGTGTAGTCCCCGGCGTCCGCTTCCAGCAGCTCCTTCGCCTCGGAGTCGACGCTCGCGCCGCCGAGCAGCCCGCCCATGCCGCCGCCGGCGCGGCCGCCCGGCGGACCGGCCTCGGCGCTGTTGCCGGTGCCGTCCTGCGGAACCTGGCCGTTCCGGCCCGTCGGGCCGCCGCCGGGGAAGCCGCCGGTGCCCGCTCCCGGCGGGGTCTGGCCGTTCCGGCCCGTCGGGCCGCCGCCGGGACCGCCTCCCGGACCGCCCCCGCCGCCCATGCCGCCCATGCCCGCCCCGGCGGGACCGGCCGTGACGATGGAACCGGTGTGGCCCTGCTGCACCGTGCTGACCGTGTACGCGGCCGGACCGGCCAGCGAGGCCGCCAGCCCCAGCCCGGCCGCCGCCAGCGCCAGCGGCCGCCCCGCCCGGCCCGCGAAGACCAGACCGAGCGCCGCGACCAGCCCGCCGACCAGGACCAGCCACTTCAGCCACGGCAGGTAGCCGGGCGTGCGGTTCAGCAGCACGTAGCCCCAGGCCGCGGTGGCCGTGACGGCGGCGGCGAGGGTGAGCGCGGCCGGGACGGCCCGCCGCTTCCCCCACAGGGCCGCCGCGCCCATGCCGACCACGGCCGCCAGGTAGGGGGCGAGGGCCACCGTGTAGTACTGGTGGAAGATGCCCGCCATGAAGCTGAAGACCAGCGTGGTCGTCAGCAGCGAGCCGCCCCAGACCAGCAGGGAGCTGCGGGCCGGGTCGGTCCGCCCGGCCCCGCGGGTGAGGACGAGACCCGCGACGAGCAGGATCAGCGCGGCGGGCAGCAGCCAGGAGATCTGGCCGCCGATCTCGGAGCTGAACATCCGGTCCCAGCCGGTCTCGCCCCACTGCCCGCCACCGGTGCCACCGCCGCCCCCGCCGACGCTGCCGGTCTCCTCGCCGTTGAGCCGGCCGAGGCCGTTGTAGCCGAAGGTCAGCTCCAGGAAGCTGTTGTTCTGCGAACCGCCGACGTACGGACGCGAGGACGCGGGCCACAGCTCGACGACCGCCACCCACCAGCCGCCGGAGACGACCAGCGCGACGGCCGCCAGCGCCAGCTGCCCCAGTCGCTTCCCCGGCCGCACCGGAGCGCAGAGACCGTAGACCAGTGCGAGCGGCGGGAGGATCAGGAACGCCTGGAGGGTCTTGGCGAGGAAGGCGAAGCCGATCACGGCCCCGGCCCACACCAGCCACTTCGTACGGCCGTCCTCCAGGGCCCGGACGACGAGGTAGCAGGCGAGGGACATCAGCAGCGCCAGCAGCGCGTCCGGGTTGTTGAACCGGAACATCAGCGCCGCGACCGGGGTGAGCGCGAGCACGGCCCCCGCGAGCAGGGCGGCCGCCGGGCCGGAGCGACGGCGCACCGCCGCGTGCACGACGGCGACCGTGCCGACGCCCATGAGCACCTCGGGCACGAGGATCGCCCAGGAGTTCAGCCCGAACATCCTGACGGAGAGTCCCATCGGCCACAGCGAGGCCGGGGGCTTGTCCACGGTGATGGCGTTCGCCGCGTCCAGCGAGCCGAAGAAGAACGCCTTCCAGGACTGGCTGCCCGCCTGCACGGCCGCCGAGTAGAAGGAGTTGGCGTACCCGGAGGCGCTCAGGTCGTACAGGTAGAGCAGACCGGTCGCCAGCAGCAGGCCGAGGAGGGCCGGCCGCGCCCAGCGGGGGTCCCCGGGCCGGCCGCGCCGCGGCCCGCGGGCGGGGGGCCGCCCCGGTTCGTCCGGCGCGGTGGCCGCGTGCCCGGGCGCCGCCGCGGGCGCTTCCCGGTCGGCCGGCCCCGCCGGGGGACTCGTCCGGTCGTACTGCGTGGTCATCGGGAGCCCCTCGGGTCGTTGTCGGAGGAACGGGACGGACCGGCCGGACCGGCCGGCCGGGTCGGGAGCGCCGGGCGGACCGGCCGGAGGTGCACGGTCGTGTCCCGCCAGGAACCGTCGGGGACGGGGGCGCAGGCGGGGGACGCGCCGGTCCCGTGGGCCGCCCGGGCGTCCGGCGTGCGGTGCCGCTCCGTGGGGGTCCCCGCGGGTGCGCACGCCCCGGCGTGCCCGCGCTCGGGGAACACCCACGCCCGGAAGAGCAGGAACCGCAGCACCGTCGCCGCGAGGTTGGCGGCGATCAGGACCGCCAGCTCGGTGGAGTGGGCGGGTTCGGCCGTCGCCGTGTTCAGCGCGGCGAGCGAACCGCTGGTCAGGGCGAGGCCGATGCCGAAGACGACCAGCCCCTGCGCCTGGTGCCGTACCGCGCCGCCGCGCCCGCGCACGCCGAAGGTGAGCCGCCGGTTGGCGGCGGTGTTGGCGACCGCCGAGACCAGCAGGGCGAGCCCGTTGGCGGTCTGGGAACCGGTGAAGGTCCTGAAGCCGCTGTAGAGAAGCAGATAGAAGAGGGTGGACAGCGCCCCGACGACGCAGAAACCGACCAACTGGCGGGCCAGTCCCTGCGGCACGTCCTCGATGTCCCGGTCGCGCGGATCGTCGCCGAAGGGACGCGCCAGCCGGTCCAGCGGCAGCGAGCCGGTGGCCAGTGCCCTGCCGACCCGCCACACGCCCTTGAGGTCGTCGGTCGCCGTCCGCACGATGTGCACGGTCGAGTCGGGGTCGTCGACCCAGTCGACCGGCACCTCGTGGATCCGCAGCCCCGCCCGCTCGGCGAGGACCAGCAGTTCGGTGTCGAAGAACCAGCCGCTGTCCTCCACCAGGGGCAGCAGCACCTGGGCCACGTCACGGCGGATCGCCTTGAATCCGCACTGCGCGTCGGAGAACCGCGCCTGGAGCGAACCGCGCAGGATCAGGTTGTAGGAACGGCTGATGAACTCCCGCTTGGCGCCGCGCACGACCCGGGAGCTCCGGCTCAGCCGGGAGCCGATGGCGAGGTCCGAGTGGCCGGAGATCAGCGGGGCCACCAGGGGCAGCAGCGCGTTGAGGTCGGTGGACAGGTCCACGTCCATGTAGGCGAGGACGGGGGCGTCCGAGGCCGACCAGACGGTCCGCAGCGCCCGGCCGCGTCCCTTCTGCTCCAGCCGGACGGACCTGACCCCCGCCATCCGCTGCGCCAGCCGCCCGGCCACGTGCGGGGTGCTGTCCGTGGACGCGTTGTCCGCGATCGTGATGCGGAAGGCGTAGGGGAAGGTGCGGGTGAGGTGCTCGTGCAGTCTGCGGACGCACGGCTGGAGGTCCTTCTCCTCGTTGTAGACGGGGATCACTACGTCCAGGACCGGCGTACCGGCTCCGGCGGCCGGGAGGTGCTCCCGCGCCGGCAGGGTGCCGGGAGAGGAATCGGTTCGCATGGAACCGACTCTCCTCAACCGCCCTGTCGTGCCCGTGTGGTGACGCTGTGCCGTGCCTGTGAGCACCGCACCGGGTGCGCCGGGGGGTCCGGCCGGGGCGCCACGGCGGGCAGGTGGAGGGTGAACACGGTCCTGCCGGGCACGCTGTCGACGGTCACGGCACCGCCGTGCGCGGCCGCCACGGCCTGCACGATGGCCAGCCCCAGGCCCGTCGACCCGGTGGCGCGGGTGCGTGCCGAGTCGCCGCGCGCGAACCGCTCGAAGACGCGCGGGAGCAGCTCGGGCGCGATGCCGGGCCCGTCGTCCGCCACGTCCACCCGGAGCAGGTCGCCGTGCCGGCGCACCCGGGCGGTGACGGTGGTCCCCGGCGGGGTGTGGGTGCGGGCGTTGGCGAGCAGGTTGACGAGCACCTGCTGGAGCCGGGCGGCGTCGGCGAGCACCGGCGCGGGATCGTCGGGCAGCTCCAGCCGCCAGACGTGGTCCCGGCCGGCCGCGCGGGCGTCGCTGACCGTGTCCACGACGAGCGGCACGAGGTCCGTCTCCTCGAACCGGAGGGGCCGCCCGGCGTCCAGGCGGGCCAGCAGCAGCAGGTCCTCGACGAGCAGGGTCATCCGGCCCGCCTCGGACTCGATCCGCCGCAGCGCGTGCCGGGTGTCGGGGCCGACCTCCTCCCGTCCGCGCCGGGTGAGTTCGGCGTAGCCGCGGATGGAGGCCAGCGGCGTGCGCAGCTCGTGGCTGGCGTCCGCGACGAACTGCCGCACCCGCGTCTCGCTCTCCTGACGGGCGTGCAGCGCGCCGTGGACGTGGTCGAGCATCCGGTTCAGCGCCGCGCCGACCCGGCCGACCTCGGTGTGCGGGTCGCACTCGGACTCCGGGACCCGCTCCTCGAGGTTCACCTCACCGGCGTGCAGCGGCAGTTCGGACACGCGGGTGGCGGTGGTGGCGACCTTGCGCAGGGGCCGGGTGGCGACGCCGACGATGACCGTTCCGGCCAGGGAGGCGGCGACGAGGCCGGCGGCGGTGACGCTGGCCTCCACGAGGACCAGGGTGTTGATGGTGCCGGTGACGCCGGAGGTCGGGACGGCGGCGTAGTAGCCGCCGTCGGCGCCGGTGCGGTACTCCACGCGGTAGCCGCCCAGGCCGGGAACCTCGGCGGTGTGCGCCTCGCCGTCCCGGGGGACGGCCCCCAGCACGGCCCGCTGCGCCCCGGAGAGGGGGACCGCCTCCATGCCGCTGATGTCGGTGCTCTCGTCGGACTCCCTGCCGGTCCGGGCGTCGACGACGGCTCCGCCCCGCACCTCGGCGACGATCGTGCCGCGCGGCTGCGGTCCGTGCGTGACGAATTCGTCGAGGTCCATCCACCGGGGGCCCTCGCCCCCGCCGCCGGCCTCGGGGTCGCCGGGCGGCCCGGAGCCGGACACCCGGGCCGCGACCTCGTGCAACTGCCCGTCCAGCTGCTCGTACAGGTGCGACCGCAGCGCGAGCGTCGTCACCGTGCCGATCACCGCGCACACCACCGCGATCAGCGCCACGGACGCGACGACGAGCCGCGTCCGCAGCGTCCGCGGGCGCGGTCGTCGCCGCCCGCTCACGAGACCGCGGACTTGATCATGTATCCGGCGCCGCGCCGGGTGTGGATCATCGGGTCCCGGCCCGCGTCGATCTTCTTGCGCAGGTACGAGATGTACAGCTCGACGACGTTGGCCTGCCCGCCGAAGTCGTACGACCAGACCCGGTCGAGGATCTGCGCCTTGCTGAGCACGCGCCGCGGGTTGCGCATGAGGAAGCGCAGCAGCTCGAACTCGGTGGCGGTGAGGTGGATGTTCTCCCCGGCCCGGGTGACCTCGTGGCTGTCCTCGTCGAGGGTGAGGTCGCCGACGACCAGCATCGACTCGGACCGCCGGTCGGCCGCGCCGGAGCGCCGGATCAGGCCGCGCAGCCGGGCGACGACCTCCTCCAGGCTGAACGGCTTGGTGACGTAGTCGTCCCCGCCCGCGGTCAGCCCGGCGATACGGTCCTCGACGGCGTCCTTGGCGGTCAGGAACAGCACGGGCACGTCCGGCAGTCCGCGGCGCAGCCGCCCGAGGACGGCCAGCCCGTCCATGTCCGGCAGCATCATGTCCAGGACGACGGCGTCGGGCCGGAACTCCCGCGCGGCCCTCAGGGCGCCCTGGCCGTCCCCCGCGCTGCGGATCTGCCAGCCCTCGTACCGCAGGGCCATGGACAGCAGTTCGGTGATCGACTGCTCGTCGTCCACCACAAGCACGCGGACGGGGCTCCCGTCCGGCCTCAGCAGTTCGGTGCGCCCCTGGGGCGAGATCGTGGTCATGCCGCACACGATGTCGGCGGCCTCTGAGAGCGCCCTTTCGGCAATCTGTGTTTTCGCTGAGAAACGCGCAGGGGGCGTCCGGCCGCGGACCGGCGCCCGGGTCAGCCGGGCAGGCCGAAGAGCCGGGCCGCGTTGTCGTGGCACACCGCCCTCAGCCACCCGTCCCCGAGCCCCAGCCGCTCCAGCGCGTGGAGCTGGTGGAGGTACGGATACGGGATGTTGGGGAAGTCGGAGCCGAGCAGGACGCGGTCGCCGAGGGCGGCGAGCCGGGGCAGGGCCCGCCGGGGGAACGGCATCATGCGTTCGCTGAAGTCGGTGAACGCCATCGTGGTGTCCAGCCGCACCTCCCCGTACCGCTCGGCGAGGTCCAGGAAGTCCTCGTACTCGGGCATCCCGAGATGCGCGACGACCAGCCGCAGCCGGGGGTGCCGGGCGAGCACCCGCGCGACCGGCTCGGGCCCGGTGTGCTTGCCGGGCGCGGGCCCCGACCCGCAGTGGACCACCACCGGGACACCCGCCTCGGCGAGCAGCCCCCAGGCCTCGTCCAGCAACGCGTCGGCCGGGTCGTACGCGCCCACCTGCACGTGCGCCTTGAACACCCGCGCCCCCGCCCCGACGGCCTCCCGGACGTAGTCCGCGGCCCCCGGCTCGGGGAACAGCGTCGCGGTGTGCAGGCAGTCCGGCGTGCGCCGGGCGAAGCCGACCGCCCAGCCGTTGAGCCAGCGGGCCATGCCCGGCTTGTGCGGGTAGAGCATGGCCGTGAAGGCGCGGACCCCGAACTCCCTGAGCAGCGCGGCCCGTTCCTCCTCCTCCCGGCGATAGGTGATCGGCCACTCGACCCCGCCGGTCAGCGGCCCGAGCCCGTCGAAGTACGCCCACACCTTGCGCAGCACCCGCTCCGGCATGAAGTGCGTGTGCACGTCGACGAGCCCGGGCAGCCCGAGCCCCTCCCAGAAACGCCGGACGTCGCAGGCTTCGGCACGCGTGCCGGGGTGAGCGCTCATGCCGCCACGATCACCCCTGACCAAGCGCTCGGTCCATCCCCGGGGAGGGGCTTTCCGGGACCGGGCCGGTTCAGAACAGCCCGTCCTGCGGTTCCGGCCTCTCCCCGAGCCTCCTGACCGGCACGTCGAACCCCCGCTCCCCGCCCGCGGCCGGCACCAGTCCCCACCCGGCCAGCAGCCGCGTGTCCAGCACCACCACCCCGTTGCCCGTCGCCAGGTGCAGGTCCGGCCCGGCGGCGGCCACCAGCTCCCCGCTCACCGCGCCCCCCGCGACCAGCTCGGTCACCTCCCCCACGGCGGCCGGCGTCCCCGTCAGCCCGAACACCCCGGCGTGGTCGACGGGCAGGAACGGCTCCCGGGCGAGCGACTCCGGCCAGCCGCCCAGCGCCACCGCCCGCGCGTGCAACCCGGCGATCTCCGCGGTCCGTTCCGCCTCCGTCCCGGGGAGCACCGCGCGCACCGCCCGCTTGTCGGTGGAGGGGATCCGGTCGGGCACCCCGAGCGCGGCGCGCAGCAGCTCCTCGGTGCGCCGGGCCGCCATCAGCGGCCCGGTCCCCAGCCAGCTGAAGCAGACCGCCCCCTGCTCCAGCAGCCGCGCCGGACCGCGCGCCACCGCGGTGATCCCGACCTTGGTCATCCCGGGTCCGAACCACGCCAGGTAGACGCGGTAGGGCCGCGGGTCGTCCGCCAGGGTGTCGGCGGCCACGGAGTGCGCCCGGTCCAGCCGCGCGCACTCCGTGCAGCGCGCCCCCTTGCTGCGCCCCGGCACCCCCGCCCCGAGCGGGCACGGATGCCCCCGAGCCCCCACGCAGGTCCGCGCGCCCCCCTCCTCGACCCCGAAGGCCACCCGCTTCCCCCGGGGCAGCGCACTGCGCCGCCCGCCGTCCCACACCAGCACGGGACCGTCCGCGGACCACCGCAGCCCCGAGCACCTCCACGCCTGTGCCATCCCCGTCGAGGGTAGGGGCCGTCACCGACAACGCGCCCCGCGGGGACCGCCGTCCCGCACGGCCGGTTCCGGCGCGCGAACGAGGTGACGGCGAACCGCCCGGGACGCCCCGCACCCGAGGTGCCGAGCGCCACCGGGGGTGCAAGCCTGGAGGGGTACCGCACCGCTCGGGGACAACCGAAAGGGTGAGCACATGGCCAGCAGCAATGTCACCGGTACGCGCCACCACCGGGCCGGGTGGGAGGCGGAGAGCGCCTGGGCGACGGGCTGGACGGCGGCCGCGGCCGCCCTGATGACCTTCGGCGGCATCATGGCGATCTTCCAGGGCATCGCGGCCATCGCCCAGGACGACTTCTTCGTCACGACCGCCGACTTCACGTACGAGTTCAGCCTGACCGGCTGGGGCTGGGTGCACCTGATCCTCGGCGCCCTGGTGACGGCCGCCGGCATCGCCCTGTTCCGGGGCGCCACCTGGGCCCGCGTCGCGGGCGTCGCACTGGCCGGACTGAGCATGATCGCCAACTTCGTGTGGCTGCCCTACTACCCGGTGTGGTCGATCGCCCTGATCGTCATCGACGGCTTCATCATCTGGGCCCTGTGCGCACCGCGCCGCGAGTCGTCACGCGCCTAGGACCGCCGCTCACCGCTCCCGGCCGTCTTCTCCCGCCCCCGCGCACCGATGGCAGGCAACCGCACGGCGTCCTCCGGGGCGTGGAGCGTCACCTGGCCCTGGCTCACCCAGCTCGGCGGCGTGACGCTCCTCGTCACCGCCTACTTCCTGCTGCCCCTGGACCACCTCGGACCGCGCCACCCGGCCCTGAGCTGGACCCTCTTCGGCCTCGCCCTCGCGCTGATCGCGCTCCTGCTGCTGAGGCAGGTCGTCCAGGTCCTGCTCGACCGCCCGGAGGTCCGCCCGGGACTGGTGATCCCCCTGCTGATCTGCCTGTCCGTCCTGGTCTTCGCGACCGCCTACCAGGCCCTGGCCCAGCGCCCGGGTGAATTCCACGGTCTCACCACCCGCCTGGACGCCCTCTACTTCACGGTGGTCACCCTCGCCACCGTCGGCTACGGCGACATCACCCCCCACGGCCAGGCGGCCCGCCTGGTCACCATCCTCCAGATCCTCTACGCCTTCGTCTTCCTCACCGCGGCGGCCACCGCCCTGAGCAGCCACCTGCGCAACGCCCTCCGCCGCCATGAGAGCACCCACCGGAACGACGCCCCCTGAGTGCCCCCGAGTCACCCGTCCCGCCCGGACGCCGGATACCGATCGAGCGCCGTCACCCCGTCCGGGACGAACTCCCACCGCCCGATCACCCGGTCGAACTCGTCCACCCGCTCCACCAGTTCACCCACGGGTCCACGGTGTCGGAGCCGGCCCCGTCCGGGCTCTGTGCGCCGGTGCGCCGGTGCGCCGGTGCGCCGGTGCGCAAACGCCGGAGGCCCCGGATCTCTCCGGGGCCTCTGGTCTGTGTGCACTCGGCAGGATTCGAACCTGCAACCTTCTGATCCGTAGTCAGATGCTCTATCCGTTAAGCTACGAGTGCTTGTTCTTCATTTTTCTCGCCGCTCCCGGCCCTTTCGGCCCGCTCGCGGCGACAGGAAGAACATTACATGACTGCCGCCGTCATGTGAAATCCGTTCGGCCCACCCCTTGTGACCTGCGCACATGCAGACCGGAGCCCTCATCGGGGAGCGGTGACGACGAAGCCCCGGTCCGATGGACCGGGGCTTCGTGATCGAGGCGGAGGCGGAGGGATTTGAACCCTCGATGGGCTTTAAGGCCCAAACCGCATTAGCAGTGCGGCGCCATAGACCGGACTAGGCGACGCCTCCTCGCACGACCTTCCACGCGCGAGCGCGAGCGGGTGGTGCGTGCCGATGATGACACAGCCACGCGGGCCGTCACCAATCGCCCCCCACGGTACTAGGCCGGGAGCCCGCAGGGCAAAGCCCTTCCGCCCGGCAGGTCGCCGTGGCGCAACGTCTCGTGTCCTCGCGCGTTGGTCAGGTCATGCTGCAGGTCAACCTTCCGGACATCCACCGTCCCGCCTCCCGGGCCGCCGCCCGCCCCGCGCTGCGGCGGATCCTCGCCGGCGCCGCCGCCCTCGCCGCCGCCCTCGCCTCGCTGTCCGCGGCGCCCCCGGCGTCGTACGCCCGGGAGCTGCCGCCGGCCGGCGACCGCCTCACCGTCACCGTGCGCGACGCGGGGAAGGGGGTGGACGGGACGTACGAGCTGCGCTGCCGGCCCAGCGGCGGCAGCCACCCCGACCCCGCCGGGGCCTGTGCCGCCGCCGACCGGAGCACGCGGTGGGGCGAGGACGCCTTCGCCCCGGTGCCGCGGGACGCCGTGTGCACCCTGCAGTACGGCGGACCGGCCACCGCGCGCGTCACCGGCACCTGGGCCGGGCGACCCGTCGACGCGACGTTCGACCGCGGGGACGGATGCGGGATCGCCCGCTGGGACCGGCTCGTGCCGCTGCTGCCCGAGGTGCGTTCCGCGGGACGTCCGTGAGCGGACCGGGGCGTGCGCCGGCGGACCGGGGCGCGGGGGAGGTAAAGGTCCTGCGGAGGTTCGGACGGCGTCGGTGCAGGCCGTCGCGCGTTTCGGGCGATCCGGACGTCACCTCGCCGTCACTTCCTCGTGCGACCTGCGTCCCATCCGGCATCGCGAGCGCAACCTCAGCCCTTAGACTCCCTCGCGTGACACGCTGCGGGCAGGTTGGCAAGATGGCCCGAGCGGTCGGCACGTCGCGGTAACAGGGAGGAAGCGTCTCGTGAGCAGCAGGCCATCCCGAGGCGCTGCTCGCCTCGCAGCCATACTGGACGCGCTTCCCGACGCCCTGGTGCTGGTCAACGCCAACGGGACCGTCGTCAACGCGAACACCATCGCCCTGGAGGCATTCGAGACCCCGGGCACGGCTCTGGTGGGGCGCGGGCTGCTGGATCTGCTGCCGCAGTTCGACTCCAAGCTCATCCCGGGGTCCATGCGGCGGCCCGACCACATCGACCCCCGGGCGCGGACCAAGCCGACGCGGATGATCGCCCGGCGGACCGACGGGACCGAGTTCCCGGTCGAGGTCACCAGTGCGAATCTGGAGACCGGCCAGCAGGCGTACGACACCTACGGCTACACCGGCGACGAGCTGCTGATGCTCGTCGTCCGCGACCTCTCCGGCACCGTCGACACCGAGGCGGAGCTGGCGCGCTCGCAGCGGCAGACCGAGATGATCCTGCGGGCCGCCGCCGAGGGCGTCGTGGGGACCGACACCGACGGCCGGATCGTCCTCGTCAACCCGGCCGCCGCCCAGATACTGGGCTACCGGGCCGGCGAGCTCGGCGGGCGCGAACTGCACACGCTCATCCTGCACTCGCGCGCCGACGGCTCCCCCTTCCCCTACGACGAGTCCCCGCTCGCCGACACCCTGCGCTCCGGGCGCAAGCACCGGGTGCGCGGGCAGGTCCTGTACGCCAAGAACGGCGACAGGATCCCGGTCGACCTGACGACCTCGCCGGTGCGCGACGGCGACCAGCTCGTCGGCGCCGTCATGACCTTCACCGACCGGCGCCCCCACGACGCGCTGGTCAAGGAGAAGGAGGAGGCCGAGCAGCGGCACGCCGAGGAGCTGGAGCGCCTCGCCGAGGAGCACGGCTCCGAGCTCACCGCCCTGCGCCAGAGCCACGTCACCGAGGTGGAGGAGCTGCGCGAGAAGCACGCGGAGGAGCTCGCCGCGCACGAGGAGCGGTACGCCGCCCTCGGTGAGCGCGAGAAGGACCGCTACGAGGCCCTCGCCGCCCGGCACGAACAGCTGCTCACCCTGCTCGGGCAGTCCCTCAGGGGCCCGCTGGAGGAACTGCGCCGTGAGCTGGCCGCGCTGGCCGCGGACGACGCCGGGCAGCTGTGGCCCGAGGCCAACCAGGTGCTCCACCACCTGTCGGCCGGCTACTCCCGCATCACCACCCTCATCGACAACGTCCTCGGCTACCAGCGCCTCGACGCCGGGACCGAGGGCATCAACCGGACGAAGGTGATGCTCGACGCCGTCGTCGCCGCCGGTGTGGACGGGGCGGTCGAGCTCGTCGGGCCCGGGCGGGTGCAGTTCGCCGTGCACGCGCCGCCCATCGAGGCCGAGGTCGACCCCCGGCTGCTCGCGACCGCCCTCGCGCACCTCGTCGCGGACGTCGCGGGCGTCGACGCGACCGGCAACACCCCCGTCTCGGCGGGCGGTTACCTGGACAACACGGTCGTGGTCGCGGCGGCGCAGCGCAGCGAGGTCGTCCGCATCGAGGTGCGCGGCCCGTACAGCGGCGGCGACCCGGTGCACGAGCCGATCGTGCGCGGGATCGTCCGGGCGCACGGCGGCGTGCTGCAGACGCACGAGGTGCCGGGGATGAGCGGCAGCGCGTTCGTCCTCGAGGTGCCGATCGGGGGCGGGGCGGGGGCCGTTCCGGCCGCCGGGGCGCCCGTCGTTCCGGCGGACGAGGAGGCCGCCGCGGCCGACGACGCCGCGCGGCCCCCGGCGGCGGACGGCGCCGGGCCCGGCGTGCCTCCGTGGACGCCTTCCTGGAGAGCGAGGTGCCGGGCGCGAACGAGGCCTCCGGCACGGAGGCCGCGGCGCCCACCGGACGGCGCAGGCGCCGGGCGGTCGCTGCCGCCGAGCCCGCGCCGCCGCAGCCGCCGGCCCCGGCGTCCGGTGAGGGCGCGGCGGTCTCCGGCGGTACCGGACGGCGGCGCGGACGGCCGGCCGAGGGCGCGCAGGCCGCGGGTGCGACCGGCGGTGCGGTGGAGCTCGCCGGTGCCGGTGCGGGTGGTGCCGGGGTGTCCGAGGGGGCCGTCGTCACCGCCGCCGAGCACGCGGCGGGGGCCGCCGCGTCGAACACGGGACTGGGCGGGACCGTACCGCCGCAGGGGGTGCCCGCGCCCTCCGGGCCGCGTGCCCGGCACGAGTCCGGCGAGCAGCACGCGCTGCCGCCGGCGCTGCCCGCGCCGTCCGGCGGGAACGGTGCGCCGGCCGACGCGTCCCGGGCCGCCCAGGAGCAAGGACAGGGACAGCCGACGGGGCGGCGCCGGCGGGCGCTGGCCGCCGCCAACGAGCGTGCGGCGGCGCAGGAGGCCGCGCCGCGCACGGTGTTCGCGCTGCCGCCCGCCGAGGCGGACCAGGGAGAGCGGACCGGGCAGGCCGAGGTGCTCGGTCAGGCCGCGGCCCCGCAGGAGGGCCGGGCGCCGCACGCGGGCGGGTCCGGACCCGCCGCCCCCGGTGACGCCCCGGCCGACGACGGCCGCCACGACGCCGTCCCGCACGACCGGGCCGACGACCACACCCCGCCGCAGCCGCATCCCACCAGCGCGCCGACGGGCCGCCGCCGACGGGCCGCCGCCGCCCAGCCGGCGGAGGACGGCGGGGCGAACCCGCCCGCGCCGGTCCCCACGCCCATGCCCGCACCCGCGCCCGTGCCCTTGCCCGTGCAGGCCCCGGCCCAGGCGGGTGCGGTGCAGGGCGTTCCCGGGGAAGGCGCTCCGGCGCAGTGGGGATCCGTGCCCCAGCAGGGGGTGACCGTGCCCCCGCAGGGCGTGCCGGTGCCTCCGCAGGGCGCCCCCGTGCCGCCACAGGGTGCCCCCGTGCCGCCGCAAGGCGTCTCCGTCCCCCCGCAGGGCGCTCCGGTTCCTCCGCAGGGCACCGCCGTTCCGGCAGCCGTTCCCCCGCAGGGCGCCCCCGTGCCGCCGCGGGGCGCTCCCGTGCCGCCGCAGGGCGCTCCCGTTCCTCCGCAAGGCGCCGCCGTTCCCCCGCAGGGTGCCCCCGTCGCCCCGCAGGGTGGCCCCGTGCCTCCGCAGGGAGCGGCCGTCGCCCCGCAGGGGGCCGCCGTACCGCCACAGGGTGTTTCCGTCCCCCCGCAGGGCGCTCCGGTTCCTCCGCAGGGCACCGCCGTTCCGGCAGCCGTTCCCCCGCAGGGCGCCCCCGTGCCGCCACAGGGCGCTCCCGTTCCTCCGCAAGGCGCCGCCGTTCCCCCGCAGGGCGCTCCCGTGCCCGGTCAGGCGCCGCAGGTGCGGGCGGTCCAGCCGCCCGCCCAGGTGCCGGCACCTGCGCCGGTACCCGCTCAGCCCCAGGCCGTGCCCGCCGCTTCCGAGCAGCCGGCCGCCGCCCAGCCGCTGCCCGCCGAGGCGCCCCCCGGCCAGGGGACTCCGCCGGGAGGTACCCCGGCCCCGCAGCAGTGGCCCGCCGCCGGGGACACCTCCGGCGCCGGTACGCCCGTGCCCCCGGCCCCGAACCCGGCCCCGCCGCAGCCGACCCCCTCCGCCGGCACCCCGCTGCCTCCCGAGGCCGTGCCGGCGCCGGTGCAGCGGACGGCCGCTCAGCCGCTGCCCGCCGAGACCGCGGTGCCGGTGGACCCGAACTCCACGCAGGGACGGGCGATCAGCGTGCGGACGCTGGGGCAGGGCGTGCCGTTCACCCGGCAGGCCGCCCAGGTCCAGCAGCCGCTGCCGTCGGCCACGCCGCCCCCGCAGCAGCCGGGCGGCTCGGGCCGTCGCCGCAAGCTCGGTACGCGTCCCGACCCGGCCGCGGGCACCGAGCAGGGCGCGCGCCCGCACCCGCCGGGGCCGGGGCCCGCCCCCGCCCGGACGCCGGCGCAGGCCCCGGCCCCGGCGCCCGCGTCGGCGCAGGTGCCGGCTCAGCACCAGCCCCAGCACTCGCTCGCCGGCCAGTCCCGGCTCGCACCGGGCACCGAGGGCACCGGGCGTTCGTACGCCATAGGCGCGCCGGACGCGGACGCCGCCGAGGGGCCCGAGCCGCTGGACGGTCCGGGCGGGGCGGTCGAGGTGTCGGACACGCCGCGTCCGCAGCCGATGGACGACGAGCTGCCGCCGGAGCCGCTGGACAACCCGCGCCGGCTGCTCGTGTGGCCCGCACCGGACGTCTCCACGCAGCAGGCGCTGAGCGACCGCGGCTACCGGCCGGTGATCGTGCACTCGCGCGAGGAGGTCGACGCGCAGATCGCGGCGTTCCCCGCCGCGCTGTTCGTGGACCCGCTGACCGGGCCGATCACCCGTACGGCCCTGCAGTCGCTGCGGCAGGCGGCGGTGGCGGCCGAGGTGCCGGTGCTCGTCACGGCCGGGCTCGGCCAGGCCTCGCGCGACGCCGCGTACGGCGCCGATCCCGCCGTCCTGCTGAAGGCGCTCGCGCCGCGGGACAGCGAGCAGCATCCGCCGCGGGTGCTGCTGGTCGAGGAGCACGCGGAGATCGCGCTGGCGCTGACCGCGACGCTGGAGCGGCGCGGCATGCAGGTGGCGCGGGCCGCGAGCGACGCCGACGCGGTGGCGCTGGCGGGGCAGTTCCGGCCGAACCTGGTGGTGATGGACCTGGTGCAGGTGCACCGGCGCCAGGCCGGGTCCGCCGGGATCATCGACTGGCTGCGGGCGAACGGGCAGCTCAACCGCACTCCGCTCGTCGTCTACACCGCCGCCGTCGACCAGGCCGACCTGCCGCGGCTGGCGTCCGGCGAGACGGTGCTGTTCCTCGCGGAGCGGTCCACCAGCGCCGAGGTGCAGGCCGGGATCGTCGACCTGCTCGCCCGCATCGGCACCAACTGAGCCCCGGCCGGAGCCGCCCGGCCCCGGCCGGCTCCGGCCCAGGGGCGCGGTCCGGTTCACCGCGCGGCACCGGGCGGATTCGTCGCGCGGTGCCGGGCGGGTCGGTCAGCGGGCCACCAGGCGGCGGGCCGCCTCCTTCACCGAGGCCCGGAGCCGGTCGCGGTCCTCGGCCCCGTCGCCGACCAGGATGCGGCGCATCTGCGGGACGACGGCCGTCCAGTTGGCCACCGCGGTCAGCAGGAACAGCAGGTCCCCGGCCGGAATGGCGTCGGTGACGACGCCCCGCTCCTGGCCGTCCCTGAGCAGGGCGACCTTGCGGACGTAGTGCTCCTGGCGCCCGGCCTCGTGGGGCAGTTCGTCGGTGCCGTACTCCAGGCCCTCCCAGAAGAGCAGCCGCAGCAGTTCGGGGTGGGCGGCGTGGTAGTCCATCAGGCGGTCGACCCAGCCCTCGATGTCGTCCGGGTCGACGGGGACGGCCTCGGCGAGGTCCAGCATCTTCTTCTCGAGGACGATCGCGAACAGCTCCGCCTTGTTGCCGAAGTAGGCGTAGATCAGCTGCTTGTTGGCCTTCGCCTCGGCCGCGATGCGGTCGATGCGGGCGCCGGCGATGCCGTGGCGGGCGAACTCGGCGACCGCCGCCTCGAAGATCCGGGCCCTGGTGGCCTCGGGGTCCCTTGCTGCCATGGGGACAGGGTAGCGCGACAAGTAACCAACTGTTTGGTTGACAGGGAATCCGGACGGAGCGCAGACTGTTCCACCCAACAGCCAACCAACCGGTTGGTTGTTGGAGCGGACTCGAACAGGCTCGAAGGGTTCCCCGTTCATGTCATCAGCGACCACCGACACCACCACCCACCAGGGCCGGAAGCCGCCCGCCCGGGCCGCCGGGGCGCCGCGGCGGCCCGGTTCCGCGCTCTTCCTCACCCTGCTCGCCGTCTGCAGCGCGGTCACGGCCGCCAACATCTACCTCGCCGCCCCGCTGCTCTCCCTGATGGCCCGCGACTTCGGGTCGACCCCGTCCGCCGTGGCCTGGATCGCCTCCGTCGCCCAGTTCGGCTACGCCGTCGGGCTGCTCTTCTTCGCCCCGCTCGGTGACACCGCCAGCCGGCGCCGGCTGGTCGCCGTCCTCACCGTGGTCACCGCCCTGGCCCTGGTCGCCGGCGCGGCCGCCCCCGGCACCGGCGCGCTCGCGGGCGCCGTGTTCGTCGCCTCGGCCGCGACGGTCGTCCCCCAGCTCCTCGTCCCGCTGGTCGCCGAACGCGCCCCCGCCGAACGCCGCGCCCGCCATGTCGCCGCCGTGATCGCCGGCCTGTTCACCGGCATCGTCGCGGCCCGGGTCGTCGGCGGGCTCGCCGGTCAGGCCTTCGGCTGGCGCTGGGTGTTCGCGGGCGCCGCCCTGCTCACCCTCGCCCTCGGGCTGGCCACGGCCCTCGTCCTGCCCGCCGAGCGGCGGGAACGGGCCGGCTCGTTGTTCGGCGGTCTCGCCGCCCTGCCCGGGCTGCTCCGCCGCTCGCCCGACCTGTGGCGCGCCTCCGTGCGCCAGGCGGGGATGTTCGGTGCGTGGAGCGCCCTGTGGACCTCCCTCGCGCTGCTGCTGACCGGCCCGGCCTACGGCCTGTCCACCGCCACCGCCGGTCTCTTCGGCCTCCTCGGGCTCGCGGCGAGCGCGGTGGCGCCGCTGGCGGGCGGGATGGTCGACCGCTTCGGCGCCGCCCGGGTCGTGCGGGGGGCGTATCTGCTCGCGGCGGTCTCCGTGCCGCTGTTCTGGCTGGGCGGGCACGTCCTCTGGGCCCTGTTCGTCGCCGCGGTCGCGATCCACGCGGCCCTGGTCGCCTCGCACGTCGCCAACCAGACCCTGGCCCTGACCAGTACGTCCAGCCCGGCCGCGGCCAACACCGCCTACGTCGTCTCCGGCTTCGCCGGCGGCGCCACCGCCTCCGCCCTCGCGGGGAGCGCCTTCGCCCACTTCGGCTGGAGCGGGGTCTCGGCGGTGGCCGGTGTCTGGCTGGCCCTGGGGTGGGGGAGCACGGCGGTGTCGCGCGGGCGGCGGTGACCCCGTCGCCGTACGCCCCCGCACCGGGGACGCGCCGGGTGGCGGGCCGGTGCCGGCCCGCCACCCGGCGCACCCGGTGCCGGGATCCGCGTCAGAGCCGGGTGACGTCCAGCTCCCCCTCGGCGTACTGCCTGCGCAGCACCTTCTTGTCGAACTTGCCCACGCTCGTCTTCGGCACCGACGCGATCACCGTCCAGCGCTCCGGGAGCTGCCACTTGGCGATCTTCCCCTCCTCCTGGAGGAAGGCGCGCAGGGTGGTGAAGTCGGCGGTGGCGCCCTCCTTGAGGACGACCGTGGCCAGCGGGCGCTCGCCCCACTTGTCGTCCGGGACGGCGACGACGGCGGCCTCGGCGACGTCCGGGTGGGACATCAGGGCGTTCTCCAGCTCCACCGAGGAGATCCACTCGCCGCCGGACTTGATGACGTCCTTGGCCCGGTCGGTCAGGGTGAGGAAGCCGTCGCGGCTGATGGTGCCGACGTCGCCGGTCTTGAGCCAGCCGTCCTCGCTGAACTTGTCGGCGGGGCGCAGGGGTTCGGCGTCGGGGCCGTTGTAGTAGGCGCCCGCGATCCACGGGCCGCGCACCTCCAGCTCGCCCGCCGACTCGCCGTCCCAGGGCAGGCGCTCGCCGCCGGGACCGGTGAGCCGGGCCTCGACGCCGGCCGGGAAGCGGCCCTGGGTGAGGCGGTAGGCGAACTCCTCGTCGGTGCCCGCGGCGTGGGCCGGCGGGCGGGCGATGGTGCCGAGCGGGGAGGTCTCCGTCATGCCCCAGGCGTGGCAGACCCGCATGCCCAGCTCGTCGAACGCCTCCATCAGGGAGGGCGGACAGGCCGAGCCGCCGATGGTGACCTGGCCGAGGGAGGAGACGTCCCGGGGCCTGGCGGTCAGCTCGGCGAGCAGGCCCTGCCAGATGGTGGGGACGGCGGCGGCGTGGGTCGGCCTCTCGCCCTCGATCATCTCCGCGAGCGGCGCGGGCTGCAGGAAGCGGTCGGGCATCAGCATGTTGACGCCGGTCATGAAGGTGGCGTGCGGCAGGCCCCAGGCGTTGACGTGGAACTGGGGGACCACCACCAGCGAGGTGTCCTGGTCGGTCAGGCCCATCGACTGGGCCATGTTCACCTGCATGGAGTGCAGGTAGATCGAACGGTGGCTGTAGACCACGCCCTTGGGGTCGCCGGTGGTGCCGGAGGTGTAGCACATGGCGGCGGCGGCGCGCTCGTCCAGCTCCGGCCAGTCGTACGCGGCCGGCTTCCCGGCGATCAGGTCCTCGTACTCGTGCACCTGCGCGGAGGCGTCGGCCAGCGCGGAGCGGTCCCCGGGGCCGGAGACGACCACGTGCTCGACGGTCTTCAGGTGCGGCAGCAGCGGGGCGAGCAGCGGGATCAGCGAACCGTTGACCAGGACCACCCGGTCGGCGGCGTGGTTGACGATCCACGCGAGCTGCTCGGCCGGGAGGCGGAGGTTCAGGGTGTGCAGGACGGCGCCCATGGAGGGGATCGCGAAGTACGCCTCCACGTGCTCGGCGTTGTTCCACATGAGGGTGGCGACCCGCTCGTCGCCGGCGACGCCGAGGTCCTCGCGCAGGGCGTGGGCCAGCTGCGCCGCGCGGGCGCCGATCTCCGCGTAGGTGCGGCGGTGCGGTTCGCCCTCGCCGGTCCAGGTGGTCACCAGTGAGGTCCCGTGGATCGTCGACCCGTGGTTGAGGATCCTCGAGATCAGCAGCGGTACGTCCTGCATGGTGCTCAGCACGGCGTCCTCCTGGGCGACATTGCCTGCGCGGCGGTAAGGGTTGCGCTGATTCTGCGCACATACCGCGCGGTATGTCACTAGGGGAGCGGGGATCGACCTTGCCGCGGGGCGCGACAATTTCCCTCAGGACCGAACAAACCCCAGTTCGGGGTCCTCGCGCAGCTTGCCCAGCGCCCGCGACACGGCCGACTTCACCGTGCCCACCGACACTCCGAGCACCTCGGCCGTCTGCACCTCGCTCAGGTCCTCGTAGTACCGCAGGACGACCATCGCCCGCTGCCGCGCGGGCAGCCGCGTGATCGCCCGCCACATCGCGTCGCGCAGCGCCTGCTGCTCGGCCGGGTCGTCGCCGCCGGGCACCGGTTCCGGCTCGGGCAGCTCGTCGCAGGCGAACTCGTCCACCTTGCGCTTGCGCCACTGCGAGGTCCGCGTGTTCAGCAGCGCCCGGCGCACATAGCCGTCGAGCGCGCGGTGGTCCTCGATGCGCTCCCAGGCGACGTACGTCTTGGTGAGCGCGGTCTGCAGCAGGTCCTCCGCGTCGCTCGGGTTCCCGGTCAGCGACCGGGCGGTCCGCAGAAGCACCGGCTGGCGGGCCCTCATGTACGAGGAGAACGACGGGTACGGGAGGGTCTGCGTCACCGGGGCGGCGGCGTTCGAAGCGCTGGTGCAGACGGGTGTGGTCATGGCTCAACGCTATGAGCGGGGACATGTCCGACGGATCGGCCGCAGGTCCCGAAGCGGAGTCCCCCTCAGGTTGTAGGGGCGGGGGCCGCCGCACCTCCTGAAGGTGGAGGTGAGGGGGAGGAGCACTGCGGGTTCGCCCCTGGGGGGACGGCTCCCGGGGACGGCACGGACGCGCGGCACGGCGCCCACCGGGCGCGGCCCGGCGCCCGCCCGGTGCCGCCCGGCACCCCGGAAACGTCCGCGCGGCGGCACCGGAGCACCGCCGCGCGGACGTCCTGCACCCCACGAAGCACACCCACACCGTCAGAGGGCCGACGGCCCTCTCACCCCCTCACCACAGCGGGCTGAAGCTGATGGCCACGTTGTCGTCGCCCTGGTTGAGGGACGTGGCCGCGGACCCGTTGACCTGGGCGGTGCTGCTCTGGTTCGAGGTGTCGTCGCCGGTGGCCTGTTGCTGCGTGGTGGCCGCGTCGCCGAAGTTGTCGCCGCCGACCCCGCTGCCGAGGACACCCGCGTCGGCGCTGGTGGCCGTCGCGTTCGCTCCGTCGTCCGCGAGGGCGCCGCTGTCCGCCGTCGCGACGCCGGTGAAGAGGGCGGCCGCGAGCGGAAGGGCCAGGACGGCGGCGACGGCGCGGGCGGTACGGATGCTTGCCATGTTGTGTTCCCTCCAGAACAAAGGACGCACCGGCCCATGGCCGCTTGTGCGTGAAGTACGGCTGTCCACCAGGGGAGTCGGCCGATCCGCCCGGCGCTGTGCACGACGTCGCGAGACCAGGGTTGCCCAGCGGATCCGCGGCGGACCACCCCGGAAGCCGCTCTTCGCACGGAAGCGTGACGACCCGCCGATAAACCCCTCCACGCCCCTCGGATCACCTCGCGGCCGCACGGGAACGACGCCGCCCCGGGCCCCGCACGGGGTGAAGCGTTCCGGCACCTCTTCCGCCCGCCTCGCCGCCCCGGCGCGTCGCCCCACGGCCCCCTTTCCTTTTTCGAACGCACGTACGAACATGGAGGTATGGCCACCACCGACCGGCAGGCCGCGACCCTGGCCCTCGCGCACGCCCTGTCAGCCGCCGAGCGCGGACTGGCCGTCATCCCGCTGTCCCGGACGAAGCTCCCGGCCCTGCGCTCCCCGCACCGCGACGACCCCGACCCCGTCCCCTGCCACGGCGAGTGCGGCCGCTTCGGCCACGGCGTCCACGACGCCTCCACCGACCCCGTCCGCATCCGCGCGCTGTTCGCCGCCGCGCCCCGCGCCACCGGCTACGGCATCGCCTGCGGACTGCCCCCGCACCACCTCATCGGCGTCGACCTGGACACGAAGACCGGCACGGACCCCGCCGCCGCCCTGCGCGAACTGGCGCTTCGTCACCTGTTCACGATCCCCGCCACGGTGGTCGTCCTGACCCCGAGCGGCGGCCGCCACCTGTGGCTGAGCGGCCCGCCGGACGTCGTCGTCCCCAACTCCGCGGGCCGCCTCGCCCCCGGCATCGACATCCGGGGCGCCGGTGGCTACCTCGTCGGCCCCGGATCCCGTACCGACCACGGCACGTACACCACTCTCCCGGGCACCGCGCACCTGCCCCCGGCGGCCTGCCCGCCCGCGCTCCTGCGCCTGCTCCTCCCGCCGCCCCGGGCGCACCACCCGACGCCCCCGCCGGCCGGCGGACACGGCCGGGGACTGGTCCAGTTCGTCCTCGCGGCGCACGAGGGCCAGCGCAACACCCGCCTGTTCTGGGCGGCCTGCCGCGCCTACGAGGACGGCATCGGCCCCGCCCTGGTGGACCCCCTGGTCGACGCGGCCCGCAGCACCGGCCTGTCCGAGCACGAGGCCCGCGCCACGATCGCGTCGGCGGCGCGGATGACGGGACACCGGCCCTGACCGCCCCCCCTGCCCCCACCCCCTCCCGTCCCGCCCCGAAGAACCGAAAGACCCCGATGCGCCACCGCCTCAGGGTGCCGACCATGGCACTCGCCCGCGTCGTCCTCGCCTCCGGCCGCTCGGTCGACCTCTCCGAGCTGCGGATGTCGTCGACGTACGGCGGGCTGCTCGAGGGGTATCCCTGCAAGCCCCTCAACGACCGCAGGATCGACCTGCTGCTCCGGTCCGCCGAGCGCGCCTTCGCCGGAGCTCCCGTCCACCTGGTCCCGCCCCCGCGCGAGTACCCCGACCAGTACGCGGGCGCCTTCGGCCCGGTGGAGGTGCTGCCCGCCGTGACGTGCGTCGGCAGCTTCCGCTCCGAGGCGCTCGACCCGGCCCACGACCGCGTGCTGTACCGCTCCCGCCTCACCGTCGTCTGGTTCCAGCCCACCCCGCACGTCCCGTCGGGCTGCGACGCGGAGCCCGCGCTGCGGGACGTGCCCTGGGAACGGCTGGCCGAGGACGAGGAGCTCTGACCGTACGGCGGTTGCCCGGAGGGATGCACACGTACGGGGTGACGGCAACCGAACGTCACCACACGTACGGGTGAGTGTCGGGGCCGGGCACCCGGGTACGGAGCCGCTGCCCCGGAGTCCGCGGAGGGCGGGGCCCGATGACGGCCCGCGAGTCCGAAAAGCCTGGTGACAGAGGCTCCGGCGAAAGAACCCGGTACCGCGGGGGACGTTTCCGGTCACCTTCCATCAGCGGCGTGCGCGTGTCTACGCCGCCCTAAACGCGCTGATTGTTCAGAATGTTGCCCACTGCCCCAGTTGAAACTATGAAGTTTCATTGCCGAGGAGCGTGACATGCAGATTCGCAGGTGGCTCCCAGACCAGCCCACCCGTATCGGCCGTCACGACTGGCCGGACGAGGGGGACAACGGAACGCACATGCGACTGCGGACCGGCTCCATCGTGGTACTGGACCGGCAGGCGTGGCGGATCCTGGAGATCAACGGCTACCCGAGCGACCGGTGGCCGGACTCCTACGAGAAGGCGTGGCGCGACCACGTGGAGCTGTGGTGGCACGCCAACGAACTGCGGCGGGCCAACAACCAGGCGGTCAAGCCGGCCCCCGAGCGGGCCGAGTTCTACAAGCGCCCGGTGGTGCTGGTGCTGCGCAACGAGAACCTGCCCCGCTCCACACCGAAGCACTGGTGCGCTCCCGCCAGCCACGACTGGCGGGTCCTCCCCGAACACTACGCGGTCTGCCGCGCCTGCGGTGAGCTGCCGCCCTGCCACCACGGGGAGTACCGCTGGGAGGGCGGCCCGCGCTGGCCGGAGCAGAACGGCGGCATCCCGCTCATGGTGCCGGAGGGCTGCTGCATGGGGTGCGCCGAGCCGATCAGGCCGCGGGTGCGGACCGTGCGCTTCCCGGGCCCGAACCTCTGGTACCCGGACCTGGGCGAGGACACGGCCGTCTTCCACGCCCGCGCCTCCTGCGCCGACCAGGTCGACTGCTACCGCATGCAGTGGCAGACCGAGTACAACCCGCGTTCCGCCCCGCGGCCCGCCACCCTCGCGTTCCCGGGTTTCGAGCACTTCGTGCTCCCCCGGACGCGTCACGCGCCGGACGTGCCCGCGCACGGCCGGCAGACCTCCCGGGACCCGCATCCCGCGCATCACGCGCTGCCCGCGCCGGCCCCGTCGGCCACGCCGCCACGGCCGGGAGAGGAGGAGTGCTCCTCCGTGACCGGTGACTTCGGCGCCTTCCCCGCCCCGTTCGACGGGCACCGGGGGGAGCCGGGCACCGGCACGCCGCCGGCCGGCCCGTCGGCCCCGGCCGTGTCCGAGCCGGCGCACCGGCCGGCCCCCGCGGCCCCGACGGCCCCCACGGCCTCCGGCACTCCCGCGGCGGACCCGGTGGTGGCACCGGCCCCTCCCCCCGCGGCCGAGGCGCCCGCACCCGTCGCCTCCCCGGCCGCCGAGGGCGTCGGAGCGGCCCTCCAGTCGGCGCAGGAACTGGACCTGGCCCTGGCGGGGGGACCGGCCTTCCACAACGCGGAACAGGCGGCCCGGGTGATCGAGGAACTCACCGCCGCGGTCCGGAACATCGCCCTCTGCCTGAACAACCCCGCCGCCCGCGAGCGCTCCTGACCGGGGACGACCGGACGGCGGACCGCACCACGGCCGTCACGGCCCGGCCGGTCCGGCCCGGCGGAGCCGAACGGCACGGGACCGGCCATGCGGAAGGGGCGCCCCTCCCCGAGGGACGCCCCTTCCGGCCTGCAACGTCTACGACCTGCGCGGAGGCGGTGGGATTTGAACCCACGGTGACATCGCTGCCACGACGGTTTTCAAGACCGTTCCCTTCGGCCGCTCGGGCACACCTCCCCGCGCCGGCCGGTGATCGGCGGCGCGGGGACAAGGGTAACGGGTTCGGCGCCCGCGGGTGAGGTCAGCTGTCGCCGACGCGGGAGCCCAGGGTGAGCTCCGTGGTCCGCTCCTTGCCGCCGCGTTCGTAGGTGATCGTGACCTCGTCGCCCGGCTTGTGGGTCCAGATCTCGCCGATCAGGGTCGGGCCGGAGTCGATGACCCGGTCGTCGAGCTTGGTGATGACGTCACCGGGCTTCAGGCCGGCCTTGGCCGCGGGGCCGCCGGCCTCGACCGCCTCGGAGCCGCCGGCGCCCTGCTCGGTGATCTTCGCGCCGCCCGACGTCTCCTCCAGGGAGACCGACGCGCCGATCTTGGCGTACACCGGCTTGCCCGTCCTGATCAGCTCCTGGGCCACGTACTTGGCCTGGTTGATCGGGATGGCGAAGCCCAGGCCGATCGAACCGGCCTGCCCCGTGCCGAAGCCGCCGTTGCTGGTGGACTGGATCGCGGAGTTGATGCCGATGACGTTGCCCTGCGCGTCCAGCAGCGGCCCGCCGGAGTTGCCCGGGTTGATGGACGCGTCGGTCTGCAGGGCGCTCATGTACGACGCCTGGCTGCCGGTGCCGTCGCTGGAGGCCACCGGGCGGTTCTTCGCGCTGATGATGCCCGTCGTCACCGTGTTGGACAGGCCGAAGGGCGCGCCGATCGCGATCGTCGAGTCGCCGACGGCCACCTCGTCGGAGTTGCCCAGGGGGAGCGGCTTCAGGTCCGAGGGGGCGTCGTCGAGCTTGACGACCGCGACGTCGTAGCCCTGGGCGTTGCCGACCACTTCGGCGTCGTACTTCTTGCCGTTCGGGAAGGTCACCGAGACCTTGCCGCCGTCGACGGCCTCCGCCACCACGTGGTTGTTGGTGACGATGTGGCCCTGGGTGTCGAAGACGAAGCCCGTGCCGGTGCCGCCCTCGCCGCTGCTGCTCTCGGCCTCGATGGTGACCGTGCTGGGCAGCGCCTTGGCGGCCACGGCGGCGACCGTGCCCGGCTCGCGCTTGATGTCTCCGCCGCTGGTCGCCGCCGAGACGGTCGTCGATCCGCCGGCGTCGTTCTCCTTGGCCAGGGTGTAACCGAGGCCGCCGCCCGCACCGCCCGCGACCAGCGCGGCCGCCAGGACCGCGGCGAGCAGACGGCCGCGTCCGCCGCCGCTCTTCGGCGCCGGCTGCTGGTAGGAGGAGCCCCAGCCGCCGCTGCCGTGCCCGGCACCGCCGTCGCCGTAGGACGGGGGCGCCGGGGGCGGGGGCCAGGAGGCGTCGGGAGGGGACGGGGGTCCCGCGGGCCCCCCGGAGGCGGGCACGCCCTGCGGGCCGTGACCGTAGCCGTGTCCGGGGGAGCCGTGGCCGGCCGGCGGACCGCCGTGCGGCGCCGGGGTGCCGGGGGCGCCGTGGTCCTGTGCGGCCCCGGGGGCGCTCGGCGGGACCGGGGGTATGGGGGTCGTCGAGGTGACCCCGTCCGGAGCGGGACGCTCCTGGTGCGCCGAAGCAGCGGGAGCATCCACCGGTACGGGCGGTACGGGCGGGGCCGGGGGTACCGCGGTGCCCTCGTTCTCGGTGCTCACAGCTTCTCTCCTCGATCCACGGCTGTTGTCCTCGGTCCCACGCGGTCTCACTCGGTCACGTTCGGTCGCGTTCGCTCATGCCCGCTCACGCTCGTCGAGAGTCCGGCGCGATGCAGCTGTGCACGTCCCTTTGTATGACGTCAGCTTTTCCCACGGGCCGTCAGGGCACCATAAGCCGTTCCTGTGGGTCCGGGGCCATTCTTTACACAGGGCATTACTCACCAAAGGAGCACCACCGCGATGCCTCCGACCGGATCCGCCGACCGGCCGCGTCCCTCCGGGCGCACGGGTACCCGCGCGCGGTGGCACCATGACGCGGTGACCCACGCACGACAGCACCCGACCCAAGTCGTCGCGCACCGCGGAGCCTCCGAGGACGCCCCCGAACACACCCTGGCCGCGTACCGCAAGGCGATCGAGGACGGCGCGGACGCACTCGAATGCGACGTGCGCCTGACCGCCGACGGCCATCTGGTCTGCGTCCACGACCGTCGCGTCAACCGTACGTCCAACGGCCGCGGCGCGGTCTCGGCGCTGGAGCTCTCCGACCTGGCCGCCCTGGACTTCGGCTCCTGGAAGACCCGCGACTCCTTCGGCGGCCGGACCGAGGAGCCCGACTGGGAGCACCGCCCGGAGGACCGGGAGGCCACCTCCGTCCTCACCCTGGAGCGGTTGCTGGAGCTGGTCCTCGACGCGGGACGCCGGGTGGAGCTGGCGATCGAGACCAAACACCCCACGCGGTGGGCGGGCCAGGTGGAGGAACGGCTGCTGCTCCTGCTCAAGCGGTTCGGGCTGGACGCCCCGGCCACGGCCGAGGAGTCCCCGGTGCGCGTGATGAGCTTCTCCGCGCGCTCGCTGCACCGCGTGCGCGCCGCGTCGCCGACGCTGCCGACGGTCTACCTCACGCAGTTCGTCTCGCCCCGGCTGCGCGACGGACGGCTGCCCGCGGGCGTACGGATCGCGGGGCCCTCCCTGCGGATCGCCCGCGGCCACCCCGCGTACATCGAGCGCCTGAAGGAGTCCGGTCACCAGGTGCACGTGTGGACCGTGAACGATCCCCGGGACGTGGACCTCTGCGTCGGCCTCGGGGTGGACGCCATCATCACCAACCGGCCCCGCGCGGTCCTCGACCGGCTCGGCCGCTGACCCGCACGGTTCCCGCAGGACTCTTGACCTCGCGCCCCGGCCCGGCCATCCTCACGTCTCGGCCACACCGACGAAATCCAGCCATGTGATGACAGGGAGTGCTCCGGCGCGTTCGGTGCGTATTCGATCGTTGCGAGTGCGTCACCGCACGAAGGCGTGACGGTTTCCGGTTCAGGCCGATGGGGCATCCACACCGTGGCGTGGGGCGAAGGAGGTCTCGGGGGTGGCGTTGGTGGTGGCACAGGAGGTGCCCACGTCGTCGAGCATGGCCGTACCCCATGGCCCTGCGGGCGTGGGGGAGGCGCGGCGCCGGATGCGCGCGCAGCTGCGCGACGGGGGCGTGGCGGACGCGGTCGTCGACGATGCCGTACTGATCCTGTCCGAACTGCTGAGCAATGCGTGCAGACACGGCCGGCCCCTCGGTGACGCCCTGGCCGGGGACGGCGACGTCCGCGCCGCCTGGCGGGTGGATCCCTGCGGCCGGCTCGTCGTCGAGGTCACGGACGGCGGCGGCCCGACCCGGCCCGCGCCGGCCACCCCGTCGGTCACCGCGCACGGCGGCCGGGGGCTGAACATCGTCACCGCGCTGGCCGACGACTGGGGCGTGCGCGACGAGGTGCCGGGCGAGGTCACCGTGTGGGTCGTCGTCCACAACGACGTGCACGACCCGGACGCCGGGCACCGGCGCGACGACTTCGCCTCCCGGGTGACGGCCCCCGCGGTGTCCTCGATACCCGGGCTGGACTTCGCGGACGCCTTCGACGACCTCGACTGACGGCCGCGGCCGGCGGCCTCGGCCGAGGCCGCGCGGAACCGGTGTCCCGCGTCCGGGGGGCGGCACCCGCGCCGCCCCCGGGGGCGAGCGGGAGGCGCGCTCCGGCGTCCGGGGAGGCGGACCTGGCCGTGGGAAGGCGACGGCACGGCGCGCCACCGGATCCCGTCGGCCGCGGCGTGAACGGCTAGGCTCGGCGCCCGTACGAGACGAGCCGTAACCGGGAGACACCCACGATGGCCAAGAAGCGACCCCAGACGAAGGCCAAGCGCCCGCAGCTCACGGACGGAGAGGTCCCGGTCGTCGGCGCCCGCGAGCCCTGCCCGTGCGGCAGCGGCCGCCGTTACAAGGCCTGCCACGGCCGCGCCGCCGCGCACGCCGTGACCGAGCTGGTGCACCGCCCGTTCGAGGGCCTGCCCGGCGAGTGCGACTGGGTGGCGCTGCGCGAGCTGGTGCCGGCCGCCACCGTCGAGCTGACGCTCAAGGGCGGCCTGCCCGAGGGCGTCCCCTCGGTCACGCTGGCCACCGTGCTGCCGATGGCCTGGCCCGCCCTGCGCCGCGACGACGGCTCGGTCCTGCTCGGCCTGCAGAACGACACCTCCTCCGGCGACATCAGCCGCGACCTGGCCGACACCCTCCAGCGGGCGCTCACCGCCGAGCCCGGCACCCCGGTGCAGGCCCGCCGCGCCCCCGCCGACGGGCCCCGGCTGCAGGACCTGCTCGACCCCGAGGGCGCTTTCGAGCCGGTCGTGCACAGCGGGTTCGAGTTCTGGGTCCCGGACCCGGAGAACGCCACGCCGGACGTCACCGCCTCCCTGGAGCGGGCCAACGCGGCGGCCATCCCGACCGTCAAGCTCGCGGGCGCGGACGCCGCGTACTGGTGCGAGACGCCGGAGAAGAACCACCTGCGGTGGGTCATGCCGCACCCCGAGGAGCGGCTTCTGGACGCTCTCGCGCGGCTGCACGCGGCCGGGCGGTCCTCCCTCGGCGAGGGCACCCGCCTGGTGGGCTCCTTCCGCGCGCACGGGCTCACCGTGCCGGTCTGGGACCTGCCCAGCGGGGTCACGGCCGAGGACGTGGAGAAGCCGGCGGCCGAGTTCGCCGAGCGGCTCGCCGCCGCGCTGGCCGTGGACGCGCCGCTGACCGCCGACGAGCGCCGCGCGCGCGGCGGCCTGACCAACCGCCAGGTCACGCTCAACTGAGGCACCCCGGGGGGGGTCGGGTTCCGCCGGCCGGTGGAACCCGACCCCTCGCGCACCACCGGCCCCGGGGGCAACTCCCGGTGTGTACAGGCCAGTCGGTGACCGGAAAAGCCGAGTTCGAATTTGCGAACCGCCGATCTCTTGTTACCGTTCCAGTAGCCCGGTTGCTGGTGCATCCCCCGTCGCCAGCAACCGGGTCTTTCCGTGCCGGTCGCCGTTCACGGAACGCAATCGCGCGCCGACCGCCCGTTCCCACGGGCCCGTCGCCCCCGAGCGCAGCAGCAACGGCCCTCCTCCGGTCCTCCGGCGCGGTCCGTGAAACCCACGAACCCCAAGAACTCCGCGGATCACCGCGACGCCGCGAGACCGCGAGGGCGAGCGGGCGGGCTCCTCGGCGTGCGGCGCCCGGGCCCCGGCACGACGCGGCACGGCCCCGGAAGACGTGTCTTCCGGGGCCGTGCCGGGCGCGCGGTGCGCACCGGCGTTCCTACATCTCGGGAGCGCTCACACCCGTCCGGGTGAGGGCCTCGACCACGGCGTCCACCACGGCCTCGACGTCGGGCACCCAGGGCGCGGCCGAGCCGGGCAGCGGAGCGCGCTCCCAGCGGACCCCGCCCTGCGCGGTCACGGACGGGGGCAGGGCGAGGTAACCGCCCTCGCCGTGGAAGCGGAGGGAGCCGGGGACGAAGTCCTTGGCGTACAGCAGCTCGCCCAACTGCTCCATGGAGTAGGGCTTCACCAGGATCGACCAGCGGGCCGGCGAGGCGACGACCGGGCCGAGCCGCATGCCGCGGCGGTCGAGCGCGTCGAGGGCGCGGGCGGCCGGCAGGGCGGGCAGCGAGACCGCGCAGGGGGCCTTGCCCCCGGTGGCCAGGATGACGGGGGCCGCCGGCCGGTTGCTCCACCACCAGCGCACCATGCGCGCGTCGGTCGTGGCGGCGAGGAGGCCGGGATCGAAGGGATGGGCGCCCGGCACCGTGCACTCGGGGTCGGGGCAGCCGCAGCGGGACCTGCCGCCCCGCGGATCCGCCGCCACGCCCGGGAGTACGGGCCACTGCCATTCCGTGGCGAACGTCAGGGCCGCGCCGATCAGTTCCGGCCCTCCGTCACCGCGCCGGGACAGGAGCCTGCGTCGCCTTCCGAGGATCTCGCGCATGAGCGCTCGTTCCTTTCCGTTGCACGCCTGGCAACACCGTGGTCCACATCACAACATGTGTCGATCGCTTCACTGTGCGTACCTGTTGGCGCATCACACCCCCGCCCCGGGCAGGGGGAGCCCCCACGGGCCGAGCAAGGGCTGCCTCCGCGGCCGTTCCACCCCTACCGCGTCGGTCGGAAGTACGGGTGCGGCGTGGGGGTGGCGAAGTCTGGCGTTTGCCGTCGCGCGTGGTTCTCTCCGCCTCCGCCACGGGAGGATGGGGCAGGGTCGTCGGTGGTTAAGACGCCCGGGTCCGTCACCAGGTTCCCGGGTGGCTCTCCACCACCCCTGGCCTTCACCGAGTACGTACCCATCACGACCGTCGTGACGCTCCGTCGAGCAAGCCCAGTCGACCGCAATACGCCTCCCCCTGAGGCAGTTTCAAGCCAACTTCATATTTCGGCAAGGGGTCTGCGGGGACTTCTCTCCAGTCCCACGGACACCAGGAATCCCAGCAGGACAATGCTGGACATCTCCTCACGAGTACGTGTACATGTGGAGACACTGCCGGTGACGCAGAATGACATGGGGGTTTGCGATGCTTTTGAGCAGTACGCACCGGTCGGAAAGCCGGACACCATGAACGCCCCGCACCCTCCGAAAGTGGCCGGAATCGATTCGACGGTTCCGGCGCCCGCACACACTGTCGCGTCCGCCGCGGCGGGCACCTCCGCCGCCGCACCGGCACACCCCCAGCACGCACCGGGCGCGCTGCTCCAGGACCGTCTCGCCGGATGGGTCTCCGACCTCACGACCCTCCACGAGCTCACCGAGCGCCTGGCGCGCGTGAACGCGCTGGACGAGGCGCTGCAGGAACTGCTGCGCGCGGGCTCCGCGCTGGTGGGCGCACGGCGCGGGCTCGTCGCCCTGGAACCCGCCGACGGCCTCGGTCCGGACACCACCGTCGGCCTCGGCCTGGCCCGCGCGGACCTCGGCCACATGGAGACGGTGCCGCGCGGCTCCCTGGCCCACGGCAGGATCCTGGACGGACTGCCCGGCGCCGACGACGGCGTCGCCGAGCCCGACCTGTTCGCCGAGAAGGGGCTCGACCCCCGGCACCGCGAGGTCGCCGCGCGCCTCGGCTACGCCGCCAGCTACGCCCTGCCGCTCACCACCGGGACGGCCGGCCGCCTGGGCGCCGCGGTGTGGTTCTACGACGAGCCCGCCGAACCGTCGAAGCGGCAGCGCCACCTCGTCGGCCTGTACGTCCGCCACGCGGCCGAGCACCTCGCCCGGCTCCTCGAGCTCGAGCGCACCCGCGCGCGCATGGCCACCCTGTCCGAGGGGCTGCTGCCCTCGCGCCTGCCGCGCGTCACCGGCGTCCGGCTCTCCGCCCGGCACGCCACCTCACCGCACGGGGCGGCGACTGGTACGACGCGCTGCCCCTGCCGGACGCCGCGCTCGGCCTCGCCGTGGGGTCCGTCACCGGGTCGGGGCCCGGCGCGGTCGCCGCGATGGGGCGGCTGCGGGCGTCCCTGCGCGCGTACGCCGTGATGGAGGGCGAGGATCCGGTCGCCGTCCTGTCCGACCTGGAGCTGCTGCTGCGGCTCACCGAGCCGGCCCGGTCGGCCACCGCACTGTTCGGCTACTGCGAGCCCGCGCTGCGCAGGATCACGCTGGCCGGGGCCGGGCACTGCCCGCCGCTGCTGCTCGGCGAGCGGCGCACGGAGTTCGTGGAGACCTCCGTCTCCGCCCCCCTGGGGATGCTGGCCTGCTGGGAGGCGCCGAGCGTGGAGGTCCACGCGGAACCGGGGGAGACGGTCCTGCTCTACACCGACGGGCTGCTGCGCCGCACCGGCGATCCCACCGACCGCGCCTTCGCCCGGCTGCACGCGGCGGCGGCCGGGGTGCCGAGGGCGCTGCGCCGCGACCCCGGCGCGATCGCCGACCACGTCCTGCGCACGATGCTGTCCCCGGGGGCGGACACGGCGGACTCCGCGGAGGACGTGGTGCTGCTGGCGGCGCGGTTCGAGTAGCCGCCGGACCGCGGTGCGGTCATCCTCCGTGCGCCCTCGGTAACAGGCCCTTCCCCGCTTCGGCCGTTTCCGCGCGACCGTACGATGATGGGGTCCCCCTGCTCGGGCGAGGCCGAGAGCCGGGGGAGGTCCAGTGCCGTACCGAGGAGGATGACTGTGGCCGAAGAGCTCCCGGAGACCCCGGAGACCACTGAGGAAGAGCCGATCAAGCAGCGCAAGAACGGCCTGTACCCGGGCGTGTCCGACGAGCTCGCCGAGAACATGAAGAGCGGCTGGGCCGACACCGAGCTGCGCGACCTGGAGCCGATCCCCCAGGCCGCCGAGACCGCCGCCCGCCGCGCCGCGCTGTCCGCCCGCTTCCCGGGCGAGCGCCTGGTCGTCCCCGCGGGCAACCTGAAGACCCGCTCGAACGACACCGACTACCCCTTCCGCGCGTCGGTCGAGTACGCCTACCTCACCGGCAACCAGACCGAGGACGGCGTCCTCGTCCTGGAGCCGACGGCCGACGGCCACAAGGAGACGATCTACCTCCTGCCGCGCTCCGACCGGGAGAACGGCGAGTTCTGGCTGGACGGCCAGGGCGAGCTGTGGGTCGGCCGCCGCCACTCCCTCGCCGAGGCCGGGACGCTGTACGGCATCCCCGCCTCCGACGTCCGCGAGCTGGCCGGCGCGCTGCGCGAGGCCACCGGCCCGGTGCGGGTGGTGCGCGGGTACGACGCCGGGATCGAGGCGGCGCTGACCGACAAGGTCACCGCCGAGCGCGACGAGGAGCTGCGCGTCTTCCTCTCCGAGATGCGGCTGGTCAAGGACGACTTCGAGATCGGCGAGCTGCAGAAGGCCGTCGACTCCACCGTGCGCGGCTTCGAGGACGTGGTGAAGGTCCTCGACAAGGCCGAGGCGACCAGCGAGCGCTACATCGAGGGGACGTTCTTCCTGCGCGCCCGGGTGGAGGGCAACGACGTCGGCTACGGCTCCATCTGCGCGGCCGGCCCGCACGCCACCACCCTGCACTGGGTGCGCAACGACGGCCCGGTCCGCTCCGGCGACCTGCTGCTGCTCGACGCGGGCGTGGAGACGCACACGTACTACACGGCCGACGTCACGCGCACGCTGCCGATCAGCGGCCGGTACAGCGAGCTCCAGAAGAAGATCTACGACGCCGTGTACGACGCCCAGGAGGCCGGCATCGCGGCGGTGAAGCCGGGCGCCAAGTACCGCGACTTCCACGACGCCGCCCAGCGGGTGCTGGCCGAGCGGCTCGTCGAGTGGGGTCTGGTCGAGGGCCCGGTGGAGCGGGTGCTGGAGCTGGGTCTGCAGCGCCGCTGGACGCTGCACGGCACCGGCCACATGCTCGGCATGGACGTCCACGACTGCGCCGCCGCGCGCACCGAGACGTACGTCGAGGGCACGCTGGAGCCCGGCATGGTGCTCACGGTCGAGCCGGGCCTGTACTTCCAGGCCGACGACCTGACCGTGCCCGAGGAGTACCGGGGCATCGGCGTCCGCATCGAGGACGACATCCTGGTCACCGAGGACGGCAACCGGAACCTGAGCGCCGCGCTGCCCCGGCGGTCGGACGAGGTCGAGGCGTGGATGGCCTCCCTGAAGGGCTGACCGCGGGACGAGGGGCCGGGCACGAACGGGTGCCCGGCCCCTCGTCCGCTGTTCGTGCGCGTCCGGACGTCGTTCGCGCGTGCCCGACTGCTGTTCGTACGCGTCCGGCCACTGTTCGTGCGTGTCCCGCCGCTGTTCGTGCGCGCCGCGCCGGGGGGGCGGGACGGCCGGGCGTCGCTACACCGCGGCCAGCGGGGCGCCCTCGCGCCACTTCAGGATCTTGTCGAAGCTCACCACCGCGCCGCCCCGGTCCGCCTTGTTGCCGATGTGGACGTGGTCGGCCAGCTCCTGGATGAGGCAGAGTCCCCGGCCGTGCTCCGCGTCGGACGGCGCGGGGCGGGCCGGCGGGCGGGAGCGGCCCGCGGCGCCGGAGGGGAAGCCGGGGCCCGCGTCGGTGACCTCGATGCGGCACTTCTCCCCGTCGAGGTAGGCGGTCACCCGGTACTCCCCCGAGCCGTCGCCCCGCGCGGCGTCCCCGCCGTGCTCGACGGCGTTCGCGCAGGCCTCGCTGAGGGCGACGGAGAGGTCGTAGGAGACCTCGGGGTCGACGCCCGCGGTCTCCATGGTGCCGAGCAGCAGCCGCCGGGCGAGCGGCACGCTCGCGGGATCGCGCCGCAGATGGAGTGACCACCAGATGCTCATGCTCCAGCCTCCCGGCCGCGGCTCGACATACCGTTACGTATTGCCCTGAGTACTCACTTGTAAGCGTGAAGTTGACGTGACACCGCCCATACGGCGGGTGTGTCGCAAAGCCGATCGGTGTATGTGGGGCAGGCCGTGGCAGAGGTGATCTTCCGGTCGTACCTCATCTTGCGGACCTGCCGTACGGCGACCGGGGGGCCAGTGCGATGATGAGCCCGCCATGACTGCCCCCCACGCGCGCACGACGCGCTCCGGACGAGGGCTCCGGATCCTGCGGGCCGCGGTGTTCGCCGCGGTCTGCGTCGTGCTGGCCGGGGCGGGTCACAGCCTCGCCTCCTGCGCCGCCGTTCCGCTGTGGACGCTGGCCGCCGGGTTCCTCGCGGCGGTCGCGGTCGCCGCGCCGCTCGCCGGACGCGTGCGTTCCGCGCCGGGGATCGCGGTGCTGCTGGCGGCCGGCCAGACGGCGCTGCACACCTTGTTCGGCCTCGGGCAGCACGGCACCGACGCCTCCCTCACGGGTGCGTCGTCCGCCCTCTCCGACGCCGCACTGGTCGAACAGGCCGCCCGGCTGATGTGCGGGCCCACCGCGGCGGCGATCAGCCCCGCGCAGGCCCACCGCGTCCTCGCCGACGCGGGCGTCCACCCGGGCACGGCGCACACCCCGGCGGACGCCCTGTCCACCGCCGCGGGTTCCCCCGCGTCCCTGCTGCCGTCGCTGCCCATGCTGCTCGGCCACGTCCTCGCGGCCATGGCCGCGGGCTGGCTGCTGCGCCGCGGCGACCTGGCCCTGCTGCGGCTCACCGAGCTGTCGGCGCACGGCGTCGCCGAGGGGGCCCTCGTACGGTCCCTGCGCGTGGCGCTCGCCCTGGTGCGCGCCCTGCGCGCCGGGCTCCCCGGAGCGCCGGAGGCGGGCCTGCGCGCGCCGCGCACCGCTCTGCTCGCGCCGCCCGCGCCGCGCACCGCCGCGCTCCAGCACACGGTGATCCGGCGCGGCCCGCCGGCCGCCGTCACCGCACTCGCCCTCGCCGCCTGACGCGCCGCGACCACCACTCCGCCACCACCGGGTTCACCGGCCGGGGAGAGGGACGCCGGCGTGCGGCACCCGCGTGTGCGTCCGGTTCCGCAGCGCCCGGGTCCTCCCCCGGCACGCCGGGAGGGCCGGGAGGGACCACGAGGTCCTCCCCGCCACGGGCGCGCGTCCCTCACCTCCAGCCGAACCCCAACCGAAGCGGAGTGCTTCTGCCATGAAGGCTTCCCGTATCGCAGCCGCCGGTGCCGTCGCCGGTGCCGCCGTCCTCGCCGTGTCCACCCCCTGCTTCGCGCACGTCAGCGTGCAGCCCGACGGGGAGGCCGCCAAGGGCGGTTACGCGGTCGTCGACTTCAAGGTCCCCAACGAGCGGGACAACGCCTCGACCACCAAGCTCGAGGTCACCTTCCCCACGGACCACCCGCTGGCCTCCGTGATGCCGCAGCCGGTCGAGGGCTGGGACATCAAGGTCACCAAGTCCGAGCTGGACAAGCCGCTCGAGCTGCACGGCAAGAAGATCAACGAGGCCGTCACCAAGGTGACCTGGACCGCCGACGGCGACGGCATCGAGCCCGGCTTCTTCCAGAAGTTCCCGGTGTCCGTCGGCACGCTGCCCGAGGACGCGGACGAACTCGTCTTCAAGGCCCTGCAGACGTACTCCAACAAGGAGGTCGTCCGCTGGATCGAGGTGCCGCAGGAGGGCCAGGAGGAGCCCGAGCACCCGGCTCCCGTCCTCGCGCTGTCGGAGGCCTCCGAGGACGGCCACTCCCACGGGGCCGCGGACGACGAGAAGGCCGAGGACGGCGCCGGATCCGCCGAGAACGCCGCCGCCGAGTCCACCACGGCGTCCGGCTCCGACTCCGGCGACTCCGGCGGCACGGACACCACCGCACGCGTCCTGGGCGTCGTCGGCATCGTCGTCGGCGCCGCGGGCGTCGCCTACGGCGTACTGGCCGGGCGTCGGCGCACCTCCGCCTGACCCCGTCCGCTTCCCAGCGGCGCGCACCGGGCCGGTCACGGCCCCGTGGCCTCCCGGTGCGCGCCGGAGCACTTACCTTCAGGACACCTTTCATGCGCAAGAAGACCTTCGCGGCGGCCGCCCTGCTCGCCGCCGCCTCCCTGACCCTCTCCGCCTGCGGCAGCGGCGGCGGTGACAGCGGCAAGCCCTTCGCCGTGGTCTCCGAGGAGGCCGGCTCCGCCGAGGCGGCCACCGTGCTCGACAAGCCGTTCGAGAAGCCGGACCTCGTCCTCACCGACACCCGTGGCGAGAAGTACGACTTCCGCAAGGAGACCGCGGGCAAGCCCACCCTGATCTACTTCGGCTACACGCACTGCCCCGACGTCTGCCCGCTGACGATGAACAACATCGCGGTGGCCAAGAAGCAGCTGCCCCAGGACCAGCAGGACGAGCTGCGGATCGTGTTCGTCACCACCGACCCCGAGCGGGACACCCCCGCCGCGCTCGGCAAGTGGATCAAGGGCATCGATCCCCAGGTCGTCGGTCTGACCGGCGACTTCGCCACCATCCAGGCCGGTGCCCGCACGCTCGGCATCTCGATCGACGCGCCGCGCAAGGACGACGAGGGCAAGGTCGTCTCCGACCACGGCACCCAGGTCATCGCCTTCTCGCCGAAGACCGACGGCGGTTACGTCCTCTACGGCGAGGACGCCACCGTCGACGACTACACCGAGGACCTCCCCAAGATCATCAAGGGCGAGAACCCGTGAGGCGCCGCGCGGCCGCGGCCCTGGCCGTGACCGGAGCGCTGGTCCTGGCCGGGTGCGACGGCCCGGGCGGTTCGGGCTCCGGCGGCACGGCGGACCTGTCCGTCGGCTCCGCCTACATGCCGCAGCCGGTGTCGGACATGGCGGCCGGCTTCCTCACCATCACCAACGAGGGGGACGCGGCGGACCGGCTGACCTCCGTCAGCAGCGACGTCGCCGGCCGGGTCACCGTGCACGAGACCGTCGACGGCGCCATGCAGGAGGCCGACGGGCTCGACATCCCGGCCCACGGAAGCCTCGTGCTGGAGAGCGGCGGCAGCCACCTGATGTTCGAGCAGCTGAAGCGGAAGCCCCGGCAGGGCCAGAAGGTCCCCGTGGAACTGGCCTTCGCCCACTCCGCCCCCGTCACGGTCGAGATCCCGGTCAAGGCGGCCACCTACACGCCGAAGGCCGGACGCACGACCGGATCCGAGACCGGACACGAGACCGGACACTGAGGGAGACACCCCCGTGACCCAGACCATCGCCCCCCGCGTGCGGACCCTGGTGCTGCTGTTCCTGGCCGTCACCGGCGCGCTCCTCGCCGGGGCCGCTCCCGCCTCCGCGCACGCCGCGCTGACCGGGAGCGACCCGGGTCAGGGGGCGGTGGTCGACCGGGCCCCCACCCAGGTCTCGCTCACCTTCTCCGAACCGATCGCGGTGAGCGACGACGCCGTTCGCGTGCTCGATCCCAAGGGCACGCGGGTCGACAAGGGCGACCCGGCCAATCCCAGCGGCACCACGTACTCCGTGCGGCTGCTCAGCGGGCTGCCCGACGGCACGTACACCGTGGCCTACCAGGTGGTGTCGGCGGACAGCCACCCCGTCGCCGGTGCCTTCACCTTCTCCATCGGCGCCCCTTCCGAGACCTCCGTCTCGGTCTCCGGGCAGTCCACCGACGACGGCCCGGTGGGCCGGCTGTACGGGCTCGGCCGGTACGTGTCGTACGTCGGGTTCGTCGTCATGGTGGGCGGCGCCGCCTTCGTCCTCGCCTGCTGGCAGCGCGGCTCCGGGGTGCGGGCGGTGCAGCGGCTGGTCGTCTCCGGGTGGCTCGCGCTCACCGCGGCCACCCTGGCGCTGCTGCTCCTGCGCGGTCCGTACACCCGCTCCGGGCAGATCGGCGACGTCTTCGACCTGACGCTGCTCGGGGAGGTGCTCCAGACCAAGACCGGCGCGGCGCTGGTGTCCCGGCTGCTGCTGCTCGCCGCGGCGGCGCTGTTCATCGCGGTGCTGTTCGGGGCGTACGAGAAGCGGGAGGACGGCGAGGAGAAGCGGGACCTGACCTTCGGGCTCGCGATCGGCGGGACGGTCGTGGCGGCCGGGATCGCCGCGAGCTGGGCCATGTCCGAGCACGCCTCCCAGGGGCTCCAGGCGGGGATCGCCATGCCGGTCGACGTCGTCCACCTGCTGGCCGTCGCCGCCTGGCTCGGCGGGCTCACCGCCCTGCTCGTCGGGCTCTACCGGGCGCCCGCCGACACCCCGGTCGACCGGGTCGCCGTGCAGCGGTTCTCGCGGCTCGCGTTCGGCAGCGTGGTGGTGCTCGTCGTCACCGGGACCTACCAGTCCTGGCGGCAGCTCGGCTCCTGGTCGGCGTTCACCGGGACCCGGTACGGGCAGCTGCTGCTGGTCAAGATCGGGCTCGTGGCGGTGCTGGTCGCGATCGCCTCCCTCTCCCGGCGGTGGACGGCGCGGCTGGCCCAGGCGCCGGCGGCAGCGAGCCGGGAAGCAGAGGAGAAGGAGCCCGCGGGTGCCGTGTCCACGAAGCGGCCCGACGCCGGGCGGGCCGGGTCCGGCGGATCCGGAGCCACCGGAGCCACCGGAGCCCGGGAGACCGGGAGCGGGGACGCCTCCGAGGCCGGGGACCGGACCGGGCCCGCGGACACGGACCGGCCCGGGGACAGCACCGGGCACGGGAAGCAGACCGGGGAGGACTCCGCGCGGGCCGCTCAGCTCGCCCGGCAGCGGGCCGCGATGGAGACCGCCCGGCAGAGGCGGTTGCGGGACGCCGACCCGAACCGCTTCGGCCTGCGCCGCTCCGTACTCGCCGAGGCGGGCATCGCCGTCGTCCTGCTCGCCGTCACCACCGTGCTGACGCAGACCGAGCCGGGCCGCACGGAGCAGGAGGCCGAGGCGGTCGCCTCGTCCTCGTCGTCCGCCGCGTCCGGCCAGGGCACCGGTGCGGTGACCCTGAACATGCCGTTCGACACCGGTGGCGAGAACGGCAAGGGCGTCGTCACGATCGACCTCGACCCCGCGCGGGTGGGCGACAACGACCTGCACCTCTATGTGGAGCGTCCGGACGGCGAGGCCTTCGACATCCCCGAGGTGAAGGTCGCCTTCACCCTCTCCGCCCAGGACATCGGCCCCCTGCCGGTCGTCCCCGACCACATCACCACCGGACACTGGTCGGCGAGCGGCGTACAGATCCCCATGGCGGGCGACTGGAAGGTCGAGGTGACCGTGCGGACGTCCGACATCGACCAGGTGACCGTCTCCAAGAACACCAAGATCGGCTGAACCACCATGGCTGACCAGTCCATTCCGCAGACCCGCACCCCGGAGGCTCCCGGGGGGACGGCCACCGCTCAGACCACCGGGGCCACCGGGAAGGGCATGTCCCGACGCCGGCTGCTCGGCACCGCGGGTGCCACCGGACTCGTGCTCGGCGCGACGGGCGGGGCGGCCGTGGGGCACGCGGCGGCACCCACCGGGACCACCCCGCTGACCTCGGTGGGTGCCGGGCGGGCGATGTTTCACGGGAAACATCAGCCCGGCATCACCGAAGGGCTCCAGGCCCGCGGCCATCTGGTCGCCTTCGACCTGGCGCCCGGCGCCGGTCGCAAGGAGGCGGCCGCCCTGCTGCGCCGCTGGTCGGACACGGCCCGTCGGCTGATGGCGGGCGAGCCGAGCGGGCAGGACGACACCGGTGTGGCACTCGACGCCGGCCCCTCCTCGCTGACCCTCACCTTCGGCTTCGGCCACAGCTTCTTCGCGCGCACCGGCCTGGAGAAACAGCGCCCGGCCGCCCTGGACCCGCTGCCCGACTTCTCCTCCGACCACCTCGACAAGGCCCGCAGCAACGGCGACCTGTGGGTGCAGATCGGCGCCGACGACGCGCTCGTGGCCTTCCACGCCCTGCGCGCCGTGCAGAAGGACGCGGGGTCGGCCGCCAGGGTGCGCTGGCAGATGAACGGCTTCAACCGCTCGCCGGGCGCCACCGCCCATCCCATGACCGCCCGCAACCTGATGGGCCAGGTCGACGGCACCCGCAACCCCAAGCCCGCCGACTCCGACTTCGGCCGGCGGATCTTCGTCCCGGAGAAGGGCGAGCCCGCCTGGATGGCGAACGGCTCCTACGTCGTCGTCCGCCGCATCCGCATGCTGCTGGACGACTGGGAGAAGCTCCCGCTCGAGGAGCAGGAGAACGTCATCGGGCGCCGCAAGTCCGACGGGGCGCCGTTGTCCGGGGGCACCGAGACGTCCGAGATGGACCTGGAGAAGACGGACGCCGAGGGAAATCTGGTCGTCCCCTTCAATGCCCACGCCAGGATCACCCGCCCCGACCAGAACGGCGGCGCGGCGATGCTCCGGCGCCCGTTCTCGTACCACGACGGCATCGACGCGGACGGGGTGCCGGACGCGGGTCTGCTGTTCATCTGCTGGCAGGCCGATCCGCTGCGCGGCTTCGTGCCGGTGCAGCGCAAGCTGGACCGGGGCGACGCCCTGACCCCGTTCATCCGCCACGAGGCGAGCGGGCTGTTCGCGGTGCCGGGCGGCGCGGCGGAGGGCGAGTATGTGGGGCAGCGGCTGCTGGAGGGGTGAGAACCCGTCCCGCGTCACCCTCCGGGGGCCTGAGGGCGCATCCGGGACCGCCGTCGGCGCGGACCCCATTAGGGTGAGGTCATGCCAGCGAGCTATGCGTATCTCGGTCCCGAGGGCACCTTCACCGAAATCGCCCTGCGCACGCTTCCCGAGGCCGCCACCCGGGAGCTGATCCCGTACGTGTCCGTGCAGTCCGCGCTCGACGCGGTCCGTGTCGGTGAGGCCGAGGCCGCCTTCGTCCCCATCGAGAACTCCGTCGAGGGCGGCATCACCACCACCCTCGACGAACTGGTCGCGGGCACCCCGCTGATGATCTACCGCGAGGTGCTGCTGTCGATCACCTTCGCGCTGCTCGTCCGCCCGGGCACCGAACTGTCGGACATCAAGACGGTCACCGCCCACCCGGCCGCCCAGCCCCAGGTCCGCAACTGGCTCAAGGCCCACCTCCCCGACGCCCACTGGGAATCGGCCGCCTCGAACGCGGACGGTGCGCGCCTGGTCCAGGAGGGCCGCTACGACGCCGCCTTCGCCGGCGAGTTCGCCGCGGCCCGGTACGGCCTGGAGGCCCTGGAGACCGGGATCCACGACGCGGAGAACGCCCAGACCCGGTTCGTGCTGGTCGGCCGGCCCGCCCGGCCCGCGGCACCCACCGGTGCCGACAAGACCTCCGTCGTGATCTGGCAGCGCGACGACCACCCCGGCGGCCTGCGCGACCTGCTGGGCGAGTTCGCCACGCGGGGCATCAACCTGATGCTGCTCCAGTCCCGGCCGACGGGGGCCGGCATCGGCAACTACTGCTTCTGCATCGACGCCGAGGGGCACATCTCCGACCGCCGGATGGCCGAGGCGCTGATGGGCCTGAAGCGGATCTGCCTTCAGGTGCGCTACCTGGGCTCGTATCCGCGTGCCAATGTGCAGCCGGGAGAGGTGCGGCCCCCGCTCCCCGGCACGTCGGACGAGGAGTTCGCGGGCGCGGCGGACTGGGTGGCGCGCTGCCAGGACGGCCGGTTCTGACGGAGGCCCGGCCCGAGCGGTATCGGCCGTCCCTGCTGATCGCCGTTGTCCACAGAAGTTATCCACAGGCCCACTTCTCGACCTGAGGACAAGTCGACAGATGGGCCCTCTTCGGTCGACACATCACCCTGTGGACCATGATCGCGCCCGTCGTCCCGCAGATCACTTTCGTCCACTCTTTTCCTCTGATCAATCCTTTGGGGTGAACTCTTTCCACTCAAAAGTGAGGTCAAGAGGGGTTTGTGCGCGGAATCCCGAGGTTCGTCACCCCTTCCGGAGGGATCAATTCCGAAGTCCACAGACTTTCCCCACACCCTGTGGATAACTTTCCGACGGTGTGGACACCTGTGGACAACCGGGCTCCAAGCGCCGTGCGCACCAAGGAATTCGAGTCAACCGGCGGCCCGCGCTCCCACCCGCGCCGGGGAGATGCGCCCCTTTCCTTGACGCCGAGGAACACACAGCGCAATTCCCCCATAACGGAAAGTGGGCCACCCCGCCGCAATAGTGAGTCGTGGGCCGTCGCACCGCACCGGTAGCCTGGACCGCGTGATTGACCTTCGCCTGCTTCGTGAGGACCCCGACCGTGTGCGTGCTTCGCAGCGCGCCCGTGGAGAGGACGTCGCGCTCGTCGACGCCCTCCTGTCTGCCGACGAGCGGCGCAGGTCGTCCGGCGTCCGCTTCGACGAGCTGCGCGCCGAGCAGAAGTCGCTCGGCAAGCTCATCCCCAAGGCGGCCGCCGACGAGAAGGCCGAGCTGCTGAAGAAGGCCGAGCAGCTCAAGGCCGACGTGAAGGCCGCCGACGCCGACCGGGACGCCGCCGCGGCCGAGACCCAGGAGCTCCTGCTCAAGCTGGGCAACCTGGTCCACCCCGACGTCCCCGTGGGCGGCGAGGAGGACTTCGTCACGCTGGAGACGCACGGCACCGTCCGCGACTTCGGCGCCGAGGGCTTCGAGCCCAAGGACCACCTGGAGCTCGGCCAGCTCCTCGGCGCCATCGACGTGGAGCGCGGCGCCAAGGTCTCCGGCTCGCGCTTCTACTTCCTGACCGGCGTGGGCGCGCTGCTCGAGCTCGCCCTGGTGAACGCCGCGATGGCGCAGGCCACCGCGGCCGGCTTCACGCCGATGCTGACCCCCGCGCTGGTGCGCCCCCAGTCGATGGCGGGCACCGGCTTCCTCGGCCAGGCCGCCCAGGACGTCTACCACCTGGACAAGGACGACCTGTACCTGGTCGGCACGTCCGAGGTGGCGCTCGCCGCGTACCACATGGACGAGATCATCGACGCCGACCGGCTGCCGCTGCGGTACGCGGGCTTCTCGCCCTGCTTCCGCCGCGAGGCCGGCTCGCACGGCAAGGACACCCGGGGCATCTTCCGCGTGCACCAGTTCGACAAGGTCGAGATGTTCTCGTACGTCGCCCCGGAGGACTCCCAGGCGGAGCACCAGCGGCTGCTGGAGTGGGAGAAGCAGTGGCTGACCTCGCTGGAGCTGCCGTTCCGCGTGATCGACGTCGCCTCGGGCGACCTGGGCTCCTCCGCCGCGCGCAAGTACGACTGCGAGGCGTGGATCCCGACCCAGGGCAAGTACCGCGAGCTGACCTCGACCTCGGACTGCACCGAGTTCCAGTCCCGCCGCCTGCAGATCCGCGTCCGTGACGGCAAGACGGTGCGCCCGCTGGCCACGCTCAACGGCACCCTGTGCGCCGTACCGCGCACGATCGTGGCCATCCTGGAGAACCACCAGCAGGCCGACGGCTCGGTGCGCGTGCCCGAGGTGCTGCGCCCCTACCTGGGCGGCCGGGAGATCCTGGAGCCGGTCGCCAAGTGAGCACCGCCCCGTCGTCCTTCCCGTACCGGCTCGTCGCCACCGACCTCGACGGCACCCTGCTGCGCGACGACCACTCGGTCTCCCGGCGCACCCGGGACGCGCTCGCCGCGGCCACCGCGGCGGGCGCCGCGCACATCGTCGTCACCGGCCGCGCGGTGCCCTGGACCCGGCCCATACTCGACGACCTCGGCTACCGGGGCCTCGCCGTCTGCGGCCAGGGCGCCCAGGTGTACGACGCCGGGGCGCACCGCCTGCTCACCTCGGTGACGCTGGACCGGCAGCTGGCCGGGGTGGCGCTGGCCAAGATCGAGGCGGAGGTCGGCCCGCTGCACCTGGCCGCGAGCCGCGACGGGCTGGACGGCGAGGTGCTGGTCGGTCCCGGTTACGAGGTCGTGGGCGGACTGCCCGCGACGCCGTTCACGGACGCGTCGGACCTGTGGACGGCGCCCCTGAACAAGCTGTACATCCAGCACCCGGACCTGACCTCCGACGAGCTCGCCGAGGCGGCCACCCGCACCGCGGGCGGTTTCGTCACGGTCACCATGGCGGGCGAGGGCATCGTCGAACTGCTCCCGCTCGGACTGTCCAAGGCGACGGGGCTGTCGCTGGCGGCACGCCGGCTGGGCGTGAAGGCGGCGGAGACGATCGCCTTCGGCGACATGCCCAACGACGTCCCGATGTTCGCCTGGGCCGCGCACGGCGTGGCCATGGCCAACGCCCACCAGGAACTGCGGGCGGTGGCCGACGAGGTGACGTCCTCCAACGAGGAGGACGGGATCGCGGTGGTGCTGGAGCGGTTGCTGGGCTGAGGCGCCCAGCGGCTGCGGAGGATGCACGGATCGAACGTGCGCGGGCTCTCCGGCCCGACCGCGGTTCAGCGAACCGGTGCCTTACCACTCGGCCAATCCTCCGGGTGGGCGGCCCACGCGCCTCACCGCGCGTGCTCGAAGCGGCCGCCCCGGGCAGCTCCCCGTGCGGGGCGGACTCGACGGAGGAGTGAGGACTGCTCCGGAGCCCGCCGCGGGCTGCCCTGACGGGAGCGGAACGTACTGCCGTGCACGGACACCGTCCCGCTCCTCTCCCCGACCACGGCACCGGGCGTTCCCGGCGGTGCGGACACGTCCACTCTGCCCGCCGGGTGCCCGGGCCGCCACCGAATTGATCCGGGTCGCCGCGTCCTCGTCACTCCTCGCCGGCGAGCGTCAGCGTGCGCAGCTTCCGGCCGGCGTACCAGGTGGCCAGGACGGTGACCGCCGCGAGCAGGATCGTCGCGGTCGTCAGGCCGACGTCCGAGGTGACCAGGTCGCCGCCGGAGACCTTCTGGGCCACGGCCAGCGACCACTGCTGGACGCTCAGCGTGCGCGCGCCGGGCACCAGGGAGCCGAACAGGGCCTCCCAGACCAGGGCGTAGACCAGGCCGAACACCACCGCGTGCCGGGAGACCGTGCCGAGCAGCAGGAAGAGCGCCGCGTACGCGATGGAGGCGACCAACGCGGCCACGGTGTAGGCGACGGCGACCTGCTGGCCGTTGCCGTTCAGGACGAAGCCCGCGATCAGCGTGGGCACCGCCGAGAACACCATGGTCACGGCGATCGCGACGATCAGCTTGGTGTAGATGATCGTCGGCCGCTTGATCGGCTTGGACAGCAGGTACACCACCGAGCCGTCGTCGATCTCGGGACCGATGGCGCCGGTGCCCGCGATGACGCCGATGATCGGCACCATGGTGGCGAGCGCGAACCCGCCGAGGACGTCGGCCGCGGTCTGGTCGTCGGCGCCGCTGAGGGCGCGCACCGCCAGGGAGATCGCGACCAGCAGCAGGGGCAGCGCGCCCAGGATGAGGGCCCGGCGACGGCCGAGCAGGGCCCGGTAGGTGAGCCGGGCGACTGTGGGGTCGTACATCTTGGGCCTCCTACGCCGCGACCAGGTACGAGAAGACGGACTCGAGGGACTCGTCGGACGGCGAGACCGTGAGCAGGCGGATGCCGTGTTCCTTCGCGACCCTCGGCAGCAGGGCCGTGAAGCGGCCGAAGTCGACGGCCTGGATGCGCAGGGCACCCTCCGCCACGTCCACCTCGATGCCGGACGTGGACGGGTCGGCGATCAGCGCGGCCGCGAGGGCGCGGTCGTCGCTGGAGCGCACCAGGTAGCGGTGCGGGCGGTCCGTCATCAGGCGGCGGATCCGGCGGAAGTCACCGCTGGCCGCGTGCCGGCCGGCGACGACGACCTCGATGTGCCGGGCGAGTTGCTCGACCTCTTCGAGGATGTGGGAGGAGAACAGCACGGTGCGGCCCTCGTCGCCCATGCGCCGCAGCAGGTCCATCAGCTGCATGCGCTGGCGCGGGTCCATGCCGTTGAACGGCTCGTCCAGCAGGAGCAGCGACGGCTGGTGGACCAGCGCGGAGGCCATCTTCACGCGCTGGCGCATGCCCTTGGAGTACGTGGCGATCTTCCGGTCCTGCGCGTACTCCATCTCCACGGTCGCCAGGGCCTGCTGGGCGGCCTTGGCGCCCAGGCCGTGCAGTTCGGCGTTGGCGAGGACGAACTCGCGGCCGGTGAGGAAGTCGTACATCGCCTCGCGCTCGGGGACGATGCCGATGTGCCGGTAGACGGCCTCGTTGCGCCACACCTGCTGCCCGTCGAGGGTGACGGTGCCGGTGGAGGGGGCGAGGAAGCCGCCCATCATGTTGATGAGGGTGGACTTCCCGGCGCCGTTGGGGCCGAGCAGGCCGGTGACGCCCGGGCCGACGGTCATCGTGATGTCGTTGACGGCGACCACGTTGCCGAACCAGCGGGAGACGTGGTCGATGTTGAGCGTGGTCACAGTCCCACCTTCTTGTAACGCCGCATCAGGAGGCCGTGGCTGGCGGCGATCAGGCCGAGGCTGAAGAGGACGTAGACCACGCCCTCGGCGTTGCCCGGGCCCACTCCGCCGGGGAAGGCGGAGCTCGCGCCCAGGAAGGCGGACTGCACGCCGTCGATGAGGGTGATCGGCGAGAACAGGCCGATCCAGACGATGGCGTCGTCGCTGCCCTGGGCGTCCGCGATCGCCTGGAGGGTGGAGACCGCGCCGTAGGAGATGGTCAGGACGGCGATCACGGCCGCGATGCCGAAGCCGCGGCGCGGGGTGACCGACGCGATGACCAGGCCGATGCCGGCGAAGAGCAGCGAGAGCAGTGCCACGGAGACGAGTCCCTGTGCGAATCCCTTGGTCTGGTCGGAGAAGTCGAGCTTGGCCAGCAGCGCGCCGATGTACAGGACCAGCAGGGGAGCGGCGGTGAGGATGAACAGCGCCGAGGCCAGTGCCGCGAACTTGGCGCGCACGTAGTCGGCCGTCTCGATGGGCCGCGAGAAGTACAGCGGCACGGTTTTGAAGCGCAGGTCGCGCGAGACGGACTGCGGGGCCTGCGAGGCGACGTACAGGCTGATGACGGCCTGCATGACGATCGCGTAGCGCGTGTAGTCGAGGGGCAGGTCGTTGGCCTTGGTGGCGACCGCGACGGCCACCATGATGGTGGCGGGCACGCACATCACCACGAACAGCAGCATCGGCAGCACCTTGGACTTCACCGAGCGGCCGAGGCCGTAGGAGCCGCGCAGGGACTGCGAGTACAGCGAGAGCCTGGCGTAGGCGCGGCCGAGGCGGGGGCCGTCGTAGGAGCGGTAGCCGATGTTGTGGATACGGGTGTCACCCGGCGCGGTGACCGGTGTCCGCGTGGACTGCTCAGCCGCCATGACCGACCGCCTCCTTCCGCTGCTCGTCGTTGTCCTTGAAGACCTCGGAGATGTGGTGCCGGCGCTGCTCCATGCGCACCAGGCCGAGGCCGAGGTCGGCGATGACGTCCCGGACCAGGTCGTAGGTCTCCTCGCCCCGCGCGGTGAGCAGCAGGACGTGGCCCGCGCCCGGCAGTCCGCTGCCGTCCTCGGCGGTCACCCCGCGCGCGTGCAGCGCGTCGCGCACCGCGCGGGTGCCGTCCGGGTGCTCGTCGGTGTCGGTGACCTCGATGGCGAGGGTCGTGGTGGTCTGGGTGAAGTCCGTGGTGGAGCTGGAGCGCAGCAGCTTGCCGCCGTCGACGACGACGACGTGGTCGCAGGTGCGCTCCAGTTCGCCCAGGAGGTGCGAGGTGACCAGGACCGAGATGCCGAAGTCGGTGTGGATCCGGCGGATCAGGCCGAGCATCTCGTCGCGGCCGACCGGGTCGAGGCCGTTGGTCGGCTCGTCCAGGAAGACCAGCTGCGGGTCGTGCACGAGGGCCTGCGCGAGCTTCACGCGCTGCTTCATGCCGGTGGAGTAGCCTCCGATGGGGCGGTAGCGCTCCTCGTACAGGCCGACGTGGCGCAGCGTGTCCGCGGTGCGTTCGCGCGCCGCGGCGGGCGGCAGGCCGGACATGCGCGCCATGTGGACGACGAACTCGGTGGCCGAGACGTCCGGCGGCAGGCAGTCGTGCTCCGGCATGTAGCCGACCCGTTCGCGGATGGTGGCGCCCTCGGTGGCGACGTCGAGGCCGAGCACTTCGGCGCGGCCCTCGGTGGCGGGGGACAGACCCAGCAGGATCTTGATCAGTGTGGACTTGCCGGCTCCGTTGGCTCCGACGAGTCCGGTCACACCGGGTCCGACGTCCACGGAGAGCCGGTCAAGCGCGGTCACCCGGGGGAACCGCTTGCTCAGGCTTTCGGTCGCGATCACAGTCACGTCCTCGACGGTAGTGACCCTCGCCACCCCGGTCGTCAGACCGGAGAGCCGTCTTGGGGTCCCCCTGGAGTCGTACGAGCCCGTAGGGGGTCCGCCCGGGAGCCGGTCGTCCACGGGCCGGGAAGCACGGGCCGGGGGCGGACCGCGGCACACGGGCCGGGGGCGGACCGCGGCACACGGGCCGGGGGCGGACCGCGGCACACGGGCCGGGGCGGCCGCGGAGCACGGGCCGGGGGGCGGACCGCGAGGCACTATTGACGACCGGTCTAACAACTGCCACATTCGCCGGTGTGACCGGGATGAGAGGCGCGCGGGAGCGCCGGGTGCGCACGGGCGGGGTCGAGTTGTGCGTCGCCGAGATGGGCGAGCCGGGGCGGCCGACGGTCGTCCTGGTGCACGGCTACCCGGACAGCAAGGAGGTGTGGTCCGAGGTCGCGCCGCGCCTCGCCGAACGCTTCCACGTCGTGGCGTACGACGTCCGGGGCCACGGTCGCTCCACGGCTCCGCGGCCGCTGCGGGGCGGGTTCACCCTGGAGAAGCTGACCGACGACTTCCTGGCCGTCGCGGACGCGGTCAGCCCGGACCGGCCGGTGCACCTGGTGGGGCACGACTGGGGCTCGGTGCAGTCCTGGGAGTTCGTCACGGTGGCCCGTACCGAGGGGCGGATCGCCTCCTTCACCTCGATGTCCGGGCCGTCCCTGGACCACCTCGGGCACTGGATCGACCGCCGTCTGAGGCGCCCCACCCCGCGCCGGGTCGGCCAGCTGCTCGGCCAGGGCGCCCGGTCCTGGTACGTGTACCTGCTGCACACGCCGGCGCTGCCCGAGGCCGCCTGGCGCGGCCCGCTCGGCAGGCTCTGGCCGCGCGTCCTGGAGCACGCGGAGAAGGTCCCCGGCGGCGACTATCCGACCTCGTCCCTGCCCTCGGACGCGGCGCACGGGGCCTGGCTCTACCGGGACAACGTACGGCCCCGGCTGCGCCGTCCCCGTGCGGACGCCTACGCCCACGTGCCCGTGCAGCTCGTCACGCCCCTGGGGGACGCGTTCCTCTCGCAGCGGCTCCACGACGGACTGGAGCAGTGGGCCCCGCAGCTGACGCGGCGGACGCTGCCGGCCAAGCACTGGGTGCCGCGCACCCGCCCCGACCAGCTGGCGACGTGGATCACCGACTTCGTGACGTCCGTGGAGGACGGCCGGACCCGGGCGGCCGCCCCGGGCCGCCACGCCGACCGCTTCGGCGGGCAGCTCGTCCTGGTCACCGGGGCGGGCGGCGGCATCGGACGGGCGACGGCGCTCGCCTTCGCCGGGGCGGGCGCGCGCGTGGTGGCCGCCGACCGGGACACCGAGGCCGCGGTCCGCACCGCCGACGAGGCCCGCCGGGCCGGGGCGCCGGCGGCCTGGGCGGAGACGGTGGACGTCTCCGACGAACGGGCCATGGAGAGGTTCGCCGAGCGGGTCACCGCCGAGTACGGCGTGGTGGACGTCCTGGTGAACAACGCCGGCATCGGCCTGGGCGGCTCCTTCTTCGACACCACTCCGGAGGAGTGGCGGAAGGTCCTCGACGTCAACCTGTGGGGCGTCATCCACGGCTGCCGGCTCTTCGGGAGGCGCATGGCCGAGCGCGGGCAGGGCGGTCACATCGTCAACGTCGCCTCCGCGGCGGCGTTCCTGCCGTCCAGGGCGCTGCCCGCCTACGGCACGTCCAAGGCGGCGGTGCTGATGCTGAGCGAGTGCCTGCGCGCGGAGCTGGCGGGCCGGGGGATCGGCGTGACGGCGGTGTGCCCCGGGTTCGTCAGCACCGGCATCACCGCCACCGCGCGCTTCGCGGGCACGGACGCCGAGGAGGAGCGGCGTCTGCGGCGGCGGGCGGCCCGGCTCTACGGTCTGCGGAACTACCCGCCGGAGAAGGTCGCCGCCGCGATCCTGCGCGCGGTGGTGCGCGACGAGGCGGTGGTGCCGGTCACCCCGGAGGCGCGGACGGCGTACGCGCTGTCGCGGTGGATGCCGGGTGCGCTGCGGAGGATCGCGCGGGTGAAGCCCTCGGTGTGAGCCCGGGCGGGCCGGTTGTCCACAGGTCCTGCCAACTCTCCTGTGGATAAACGCACTTGGTTGTGGATCAAACCTGGTGGACAAAATCCGTCGCGTGATTCACGTCTCTCCCGGCAGGCTGGCGGAATGGACGAAAGACGCACCGTGAAGGTGTCGAAGTACCTCGCCAGGCATCTGCGCCACCGGCCGGAGCGGATCGGGCTCATGCTCGACGAGGGCGGCTGGGTGGAGATCGACACGCTGATCGCGGCGGCGGCCGCACACGGCTTCCCCCTCACCCGGGAGGAACTGGACCACGTCGTCGCCGTCAATGACAAGCGGCGCTTCGCCGTCGAGGGCACCCGGATCCGCGCCAGCCAGGGCCACACCGTCGCGGTCGACCTCGGACTGCCGCCGGCCACGCCACCGCCGCACCTGTACCACGGCACCGTCGCCGGCAACCTGGACGCGATCCGCGCCGAGGGGCTGCGGCCCATGGACCGGCACGACGTGCACCTCTCCGCCGACCGCGAGACGGCGACCCGCGTGGGCGCCCGTCGCGGCCGCCCGGTCGTGCTGTCCGTGGACGCGGCCGCCATGCACCGCGACGGCCACGTCTTCCGGGTGAGCGCCAACGGCGTGTGGCTGACCCGGGCCGTGCCCGCTCGGTATCTGCGGTTTCCCGGCAGCCGCTGAGGACGCATGATCGGTGACATGGACCACTTGCCCACCACCGAGGCCGCCGTCACCGCCCTCCGGGCCCTCGCCGACGCGTACGAGCGCGAGATCGAGGTCACCCATGACATCGGTGCCGACCAGACCTCGCGCCGCACCGCCGCGGGCGTCGGCGTCACCACCGACCCCGACGGCTCCCTCCCCCACGAGGCCTACGTCGAGTTCGGCGGCCTGCCGCGGGTGAGCGTGCGGCTCTATCCCGAGGACGACGCGCTGATCGACGTCGAGGGCGTCGAGTGCCCCGACATCCCGCGCGACGAGGTGCCGGCCTTCCTGCGCTCCCTCTTCGACGGCCTGGCGTACGTCCGGGCGCGGCGTTTCCCGCCCGGCTACTTCCTGATCGTTCCGCTCCCCGGAGACCGGACGCACAAGGAGTTCATCCCGTTGGTCGTCCTCACTCCCTGGCTGAGCTCCCGCGTCCGGTAGCCGGTCCGCGGCCGGGAGCTGTTCCGCGACCGGGAGCTGTTCCGCGACCGGGAGCTGGTACACGTCTGGTGGCTGTTTCACGTGAAACACCGCGGGCGCATAGGCTCGGTGCCATGAGTCTGCGCCTGAGCACCGTGATCCTCCCCCATCGCCGCTGGCACGAGGACGGCCGTGCGGCCTGGGAGCGCGCCGAGGAGCTCGGGTTCCACACGGCGTACACCTACGACCACCTCTCCTGGCGCAGCTTCCGGGACGGTCCGTGGTTCGGCGCCGTCCCCACCCTGACCGCCGTGGCGGCCGTCACCGACCGGATGCGGCTGGGCACCCTCGTGACCTCCCCGAACTTCCGGCATCCGGTGACCCTGGCCAAGGAGCTCATCTCCCTCGACGACATCTCCGGCGGACGCGTCACGCTCGGGATCGGGGCGGGCGGCACCGGCTTCGATGCCACCGCACTCGGCCAGGAGCCGTGGACACCGCGCGAGCGCGCCGACCGCTTCGCCGAGTTCGTCCCGCTGCTCGACCGGCTGCTCACCGAGGACGCGGTGTCGTACGAGGGCGACTTCTACGCGGCGCACGAGGCCCGCAACATTCCCGGCTGTGTGCAGCGGCCCCGGCTGCCGTTCGCCGTGGCGGCCACCGGGCCGCGCGGACTGCGGCTCGCCGCCCGCCACGGGCAGGCGTGGGTGACCACGGGCGACCCCAAGCTGTACGAGAACGGCACACCCGAACAGTCGGTTCAAGCCATTCGCGGTCAGGCGGAGAAGCTGGCCGACGCCTGCGCCGAACTCGGCCGGGACGTGACGGAGCTGGACAAGATCCTGCTCACCGGGTTCACCCCGGACCGGGGCCGGCCGCTGGAGTCCCTGAACGCGTTCGTCGACTTCGCGGGCCGCCATGCCGAGCTGGGGTTCACCGAGATCGTGATCCACTGGCCCATTCCCGACTCGGACTTCGCCGCGGACCAGAAGGTCTTCGAACGCATCGCCATGGAGGCGCCCGCACAACTGCGGTGAACGGGAGTTGTCCCGCGCGTGGCCCGCGGTCGGCCCGAGGCACGGGAAGGCCGACGTCAACAGCGGTAATCACTCAGATGTGCAGAGTGCCGCACGGTCGTGCGGGCATATGCGGGACAATGGCCGGGTGACCTCAGCGATCCGACAGCCCGAGACCCCGGCCCGCACCCTTCCCCCGCGTCTCATCGCCACCGACCTCGACGGCACCCTGCTGCGCGACGACAAGTCGGTGTCCCCCCGCACGGTCGCCGCGCTGGCCGCCGCCGAGGAGGCGGGCATCGAGGTCTTCTTCGTCACCGGCCGCCCGGCCCGCTGGATGGACGTCGTCAGCGACCACGTCCACGGCCACGGGCTCGCCATCTGCGGCAACGGCGCGGCCGTCGTCGACCTGCACGGCGGCCCCGGCGCACACCGCTTCGTGAAGGTGCGGGAGCTGGCCCGGGAGAACGCGCTCGACGCCGTACGGCTGCTGCGCGACGCCGCGCCGGGCACGGTGTACGCCGTGGAGCAGACGTACGGCTTCAACCAGGAGCCGGAGTACCCGAAGCTGCACATGGAGGTCCCGGACGTCCTCAGGTCCGCCGAGGAGTTGCTGGGGCCGGACGGTCCCGCCGCGGACGAGCCGGTGCTGAAGATCCTGGCCTTCCATCCCGAGATGGACCCCGACGCCTTCCTCACCCTGGCCCGCCTCGCCATCGGCGACCGCGCCAACGTCACCCGCTCCAGCCCCAGCGCCCTGCTGGAGATCAGCGGTCCCGGCGTGTCCAAGGCCAGCACGCTCGCCCTGTGCTGCGCCGAGCGCGGCATCTCCCACGAGGAGGTCGTCGCGTTCGGCGACATGCCCAACGACGTCGAGATGCTGACCTGGGCGGGCCGGTCCTTCGCGATGGGCAACGCCCACCCGGACGTCGTCGCCGCCGCGTCGGGACGCACGGTCGCCAACAACGACGACGGGGTGGCCGTGGTGATCGAGCGGCTGCTGACGGAGCGTTCCTAGGCCTGCCCGGTCCCGAGGCCCGCGGTCCGGCCGCCGTTCACAGGAACACCCCGCGCCGGGCCAGCCACGACACCGGGTTCACCGCCGAGCCCATCTCCGGGGTGACGCGCACCTCGAAGTGGAGGTGCGGTCCGGTGGAGTTGCCGCTGGTGCCGGACTGACCGATCCACTGCCCCGGGGAGACCCGTTCGCCCTGGTCGACGGCGACGGCGGCGAGGTGGGCGTACTGGGTGTAGTAACCGCCCGGGTGCCTCAGCACGATCTCGATGCCGAAGGCGCCTCCGCAGGACACCTTCACCACCGTGCCGGTGCCCACGGCCCGGACCGGTGTGCCGATCGGCACCGCGAAGTCCTGCCCGGTGTGCCGGTTCGCCCACCGCGCGCCGCCGCTGCCGTAGGACGCGGACAGCGCGTAGGTCTCCACCGGCGCCACCCAGGAGGTGGTGAACCGCGTCTCCGGCTGGTCGAGGCGGGTCGCACCGCGGCAGGCGCCTGCCGCGACCGAGGCGTTCGCCTGTCCCTGGAGCCGCCACCGCGCCGTCTCGAGCTTCCGCTCGATGTTCTTCTTCAGGGCGGCGAGTTCCGCGTTCCGCTTCTCCAGCTTCTTCCACGCCGCCGCGGCCCTGGCCTCGTCCCGGGCGAGCCGTGCCTCGGCCCGCTCGCTCCTCTCGATCGCCCTGTCGAGGGACAGTTCCGCCTGCCACACGGCCCGCTGACCGCGCATCAGCTCCTCCGGGTCGTCCGCGAGGATCATGTGCGCGGCGAGCGGCAGCCCGCCGCCGCTCCGGTACTGGGAGCTGGCGATCCGCCCCAGGTCCTCGTGCATGCCGGCCATCGCCCGCCGCTCGCGGTCGAGCTCCTCCTCCAGCCGTCGCGCCTCGCCCCTCTGTTCCTCGGCCTTCCGGCGCCCCGCCTCGTACCGCTCGGTCGCCGCCGCCGCTTCCTCGTACAGCCGCGCCACCTGCGCGCTGACGCCGGATGCGGAGCCGTGACCGGGGGCGTGGTCGCCGTCGGCGGGCCGGGCGGCGAGCACGGCGAGCGCGCACAGCGGCACGGCGACGAGCAGCGGATGGCGGCGGGTGAGACGCATGCCTGCGATCCTTGCCCCGCCCCGGCACGCGGTCCTGTTCAGGTCGTACGCATGGGGGACCCCTTCACCCCGGATGGACCAGCGATACCGCCGTACCGCCGAACGGCGGCCCGGCCGGTCCCGGTTGACCTCCCGTCACGTCCGGTCCCCACCGGTTCCGGTTGACCTTCCGTCACGTCCGGGAACGCCCGGCTAGCCGGCGCCCACCCGGAGCTCCGACTCCGCCTCCCGCCGCACCATCGCCCGCAACGGTCCCTCCACGGCCGCCAGTTCGGCGTACGGGCCGCGCTGCACCACTCGTCCCCCGTCCAGCACGACGACCTCGTCCACCGCCTCCAGGCCCGCCAGCCGGTGGGTGATGAGCAGCGTCGCACGGCCCTCGGTGGCGGCCAGCAGATCGGCGGTGAGCGCGTCCGCGGTCGGCAGGTCGAGGTGTTCCGCGGGCTCGTCCAGCACCAGCACGGGGAAGTCCGCGAGCAGTGCCCGGGCCAGCGCCAGCCGCTGCCGCTGCCCTCCGGACAGCCGCGCCCCGTGCTCTCCGACGAGCGTGTCGAGCCCGTCCGGCAGGCTGTCGGCCCACTCCAGCAGCCGGGCCCGGGCGAGCGCGCCGCGCAGGTCGTCCTCGGTCGCGTCCCGCCGCGCGAGCAGCAGGTTCTCCCGCACCGTGCTGTCGAAGAGGTGCGCGTCCTGCGCGCACAGCCCGACCAGCCGCCGTACGGCGTCGCCGTCCAGGGCGTACGCGTCCACCCCGGCCAGCGTGTACGAGCCGGCGCCCGGGTCCAGGAACCGCAGCAGCACCTGCGCGAGCGTCGTCTTGCCGGAGCCGGACGGGCCGACCACCGCGATCCGGCGGCCCCGCTCCAGGGTGAGGTCCAGCCCGGCGAGCGCGTCCCGGTCCTGCCCGGTGTGCCGGGCGGCCAGCCCCCTGACCGCGAGCGGGAACGGCGACGCGGGCGCCTGCCGGGGACGCTCCGGCTCCCGCACGGGCACCGGGGCGTCCAGCACCTCGTACACCCGCTCGGCGCTCCGGCGCACCCGCTGCCGGTACTGCACGGCGAGCGGCATCCCGAGGACGGCCTCGAACGCGGCCAGCGGGGTGAGGACGACGACGGCCAGCGCCACACCGTCCAGCCGGCCGGCGGCCACCGCCTGGACGCCGACGAGCGCGGCGGCCGCGACGGTCAGGCCGGAGATCAGCGCGGTGAGCCCGTCGCCGAGCGCGGTGGCCGTGGCGGCGCGCGAGGTGATCCGGGTGAGCGCGCCGTCGGCCCGCCGTGCCCCGGCGGTCCGCGCGGGCAGGGCTCCGGCGACGGTCAGCTCCGCGGTCCCGGTGAGCAGGTCGGTCACACGGGTGGCGAGCACGCCCCGGGCGGGCGCCAGCCTGCGTTCCGCACGCCGGGCCACGGCACCGGTGAGCAGGGGCACGCCGACCCCCGCCGCCAGCAGCCCGGCCGCGAGCACGGCCCCGGCCTCGGGCAGCAGCCAGGCCGTGAAGCCGACGGAGAGGGCGGAGACCACGACGGCCGCACCGGCCGGCAGCAGCCACCGCAGCCAGTAGTCCTGGAGGGCGTCCACGTCGGCGACCAGCCGGGAGAGCAGATCGCCCCGGCGCGCATCGCGCAGTCCGGCGGGCGCCAGCCGCTCCAGCCGCCGGAACACCGCGACCCTGAGGTCGGCCAGCATGCGCAGGACGGCGTCGTGCGACACCAGGCGCTCGGCGTAGCGGAACACGGCCCGCCCGATGCCGAAGGCCCGGGTCGCCGTCACGGCCACCATCAGGTACAGCACGGGCGGTTGCTGCGAGGCCCGGGAAATGAGGTACCCGGAGGTCGCCATGAGCCCGACGGCGCTGCCCAGCGCGAGACTGCCGAGCAGCAGTGCGAGGGCGAGCCGCCCCCGCCGGGCGCCGGACACGGCACGGACGCGGGCGAGGACGCCTCCCGGGGCCGTGTCGGTGCCGGGTCCGGCGGGTCCGCCCTCCGGCACGGGCTCCGCCGCGGGGGCCGTCGCGGTACCGGCCTCCCGGTGCACGGGCTCTCCGTGGCCGGCGGGAGCCGGTTCCGCGAGCCGCACCACCCGGTCCGCGACGGCCAGCAGCGCCGGCCGGTGCACCACCAGCAGCACCGTCCGGCCGGCCGCCAGCCGCCGTACCGCCGCCACGACCTCGGCCTCGGTCGCGCCGTCCAGCGCGGCCGTCGGCTCGTCGAGCAGCAGGACGGGCCGGTCCGCGAGGAAGGCGCGGGCGAGCGCCAGCCGCTGCCGCTGCCCCGCGGACAGTCCCGCCCCGTCCTCGCCGAGCACGGTGCCGGCGCCCTCGGGCAGCGCGTCCACGAACTCCAGCGCGCCGGCGTCCCGCAGGGCGCGCCGCACGGCGTCGTCGTCCGCGTCGGGCCGGGCCAGCCGTACGTTCTCCGCGATCGTCCCGGCGTACAGGTGCGGCCGTTGAGGCACCCAGGCGACGTGGCGGTGCCACTCGGCCGGGTCGGCCCCGGCGAGATCCGTTCCCCCGACCCGTACCCGGCCCTCGGCCGGCTCGACGAACCCCAGCAGCACGTTCAGCAGCGTGGACTTGCCCGACCCGCTCGGTCCGACCAGCGCGACCGTCTCCCCGGGGGCGACGGTGAAGGACACGTCCGACACGGCGGCCGTGGAGCGGCCGGGGTAGCGGACCGTCACCCCCTCGAAGGACAGGCCGCCCGCCTCGGAGGACAGGACACCCCCCTCGGAGGACGGGCCGCCCGTCGGCACGGGTCCGGCCCCCGGCGCCGGGAGGGGTGTCTCCAGCACCGAGAAGATCTCCTCGGCCGCCGCGAGCCCCTCCGCCGCCGCGTGGTACTGCGTCCCGACCTGCCGCAGCGGCAGGTACGCCTCGGGCGCGAGGATCAGGATGACCAGACCGACGAAGAGGTCCATGTCGCCGTGCACGAGCCGCATGCCGATCGTCACCGCGACCAGCGCCACCGAGAGGGTGGAGAGCAGTTCCAGCGCGAAGGAGGAGATGAAGGCGATCCGCAGCGTCCGCATGGTCGCCCGCCGGTACTCGGCGGTGATCCGCCGGATCGACTCGGCCTGGGCCCTGGCCCGCCCGAACACCTTCAGCGTCGGCAGCCCGGCGACGACGTCGAGGAAGTGCCCGGACAGGCGGGACAGCAGCAGCCACTGGCGGTCCATCCGGGACTGGGTGGCCCAGCCGATCAGCACCATGAAGACCGGGATGAGCGGCAGGGTGCCGACGATGATGGCCGCCGAGACCCAGTCCTCGGTGACGATGCGCGCCAGCACCGCCACCGGTACGACCACCGCCAGCCCCAGCTGGGGCAGGTAGCGCGAGAAGTAGCCGTCGAGGGCGTCGACCCCGCGGGTCGCCAGGGCGACGAGCGAACCGGTGCGCTGTCCGCTCAGCCATCCCGGGCCCAGCGCCGTCGCCCGCTCCAGCAGCCGCCCCCGCAGCTCCGACTTCACCGCGGCGCTCGCCCGGTGGGCGGCCAGTTCGGTGAGCCAGCCGACCAGCGCACGACCGACCGCGACGGCGGTGAGGAGCAGCAGGGGGGTGCCGAGTTCACCGACCGGCAGGCCGTGCTGGAACGCCCCCACCACGACCTCGGCGATGAGCACGGCCTGGGCGACGACCAGGCCCGCGCCGACGGCGCCGAGGCCGACGACCGCCACCAGGAAGAACCGGGTGGCGCGGGCGTACCGGAACAGTCGCGGGTCGATTGGTTTCACGTGAAACACACCTCAGTGCACGGGGTCGGCGATGTGCTGGGTACCGATCCGCTTGCGGAACACCCAGTACGTCCACCCCTGGTAGAGCAGGACGACCGGAGTGGCGATCACCGCGAGCCAGGTCATGATCTTCAGGGTGTAGGGGCTGGAGGAGGCGTTGGTGACGGTGAGGCTCCAGTCCGCGTCGAGCGTGGACGGCATGACGTTCGGGAAGAGCGTCAGGAAGAGCATCGCCACGGCGGCCACGATGGTGACGCCGGACAGCGTGAACGCCCAGCCCTCGCGCCCCGCCTGGTTCGCGACCAGCGCGGTGACCAGCGCGGCGACGGCGACGACCAGCGCGACCAGGCTCGCGCCGTCCCCCTGGTCGGCCTGGGTCCAGAGCAGGAAGGCCGACGCCAGGACCGCCGTGACGAGACCCACGCGCAGCGCCAGCCGCCGCGCCCGCTCCCGGATCTCCCCGACCGTCTTGAGCGCGGTGAACACCGTCCCGTGGAAGGTGAACAGCGTGAGGGTGACCAGGCCGCCCAGCAGCGCGTACGGGTTGAGCAGGTCCCAGACGGTTCCCACGTACTCGAACGAGGCGTCGATCCTCACGCCCCGGACGATGTTCCCGAAGGCCACGCCCCACAGGAAGGCGGGGATCAGCGAGGTCCAGAAGATCGCCGTCTCCCAGTTGCGCTGCCAGTGCTCCTCCGGCCGCTTGGCCCGGTACTCGAAGGCGACACCGCGGATGATCAGGCAGACCAGGATGAGCAGCAGGGGCAGGTAGAAGCCGGAGAAGAGCGTGGCGTACCACTCGGGGAAGGCGGCGAAGGTCGCACCGCCCGCCGTGAGCAGCCACACCTCGTTGCCGTCCCAGACGGGTCCGATGGTGTTGATCAGCACCCGTTTCTCGGCGCGGTCACGGGCGAGCAGCCGGGTGAGGACGCCGACCCCGAAGTCGAAGCCCTCGAGGAAGAAGTAGCCGATCCACAGGACGGCGATCAGTACGAACCAGACGTCGTGCAGTTCCATGGCGTGCAGCTCCCTGGGCCTAGTACGAGAAGGCCATCGGCTTGTCGGCGTCCCGGAGGTCGCCGCCGAGCTTCGTGGGCGGGTTGAGGTCGGACTCGCTCAGCTCGGGCGGGCCGGCCTTGACGTACTTGACGAGCAGCTTGACCTCGATGACGGCCAGGACGGCGTAGAGCAGGGTGAAGACGGTCATCGAGGTGATGACCTCGGCCGTGGAGACCCCGGGGGAGACCGCGTCCCGGGTCTGCATCACGCCGTAGACCACCCAGGGCTGACGGCCCATCTCGGTGAAGATCCAGCCCCAGGAGTTGGCGATCAGCGGGAAGGCCATGGTCCACAGGGCCAGGAGCCAGTAGATCCGGGTGAGCCGGGCACCGAGCGGCTGCCGCAGCAGCACCAGGTGCGGCACCTCGTCCTCCCCGGTGCGCAGGGCGGGTGGCAGCAGGAACTTCTTCCGCGTGAGCCACAGCCCCAGCAGGCCGAGCGAGAAGGACGCCATGCCGAAGCCGATCATCCAGCGGAAGCCCCAGTAGGCGACGGGGACGATGGGCTTGTAGTCGCCGGGGCCGAACTGCTCCCGCAGGGCCTCGTTGGTGTCGTTGATGCCGGGCACGTACGACTCGAAGTCGCTGTGGGCGAGGAAGGAGAGCAGGCCGGGGATCTCCAGGGCGACCTTGTTGTGGCCCTCGTCGACGTCGCCGTAGGCGAACACGGAGAAGGGCGCCGGCCCCTCGCCGTCCCACAGGGCCTCGGCGGCGGCCATCTTCATCGGCTGCTGCTCGTACATGACCTTGCCGAGGGTGTCGCCGCTGACGGCGGTGAAGATGCCGCCGACCGCCAGGGTGACCAGTCCGAGCCGCAGCGAGGTCCGCATCACCGGGATGTGCTTCCGCCGCATCAGGTGGAAGGCGGCGATGCCGACCATGAAGGCGCCGCCGGTCAGGAAGGCCGCCGAGAAGCTGTGGAAGACCTGGTTGAGGGTGGTGTTCTGGGTGAGCACCAGCCAGAAGTCGGTGAGCTCGGCGCGGCCCTTCTCCTCGTTGATCCGGTAGCCGACCGGGTGCTGCATCCAGGAGTTGGCCGCGAGGATGAAGTACGCCGACAGCAGCGTGCCGATCGAGACCATCCAGATGCAGGCCAGGTGGATCTTCTTGGGCAGCTTGTCCCAGCCGAAGATCCACAGTCCGATGAAGGTGGACTCGAAGAAGAAGGCGATCAGCGCCTCGAAGGCGAGCGGGGCACCGAAGACGTCACCGACGAACCGCGAGTAGTCGGACCAGTTCATGCCGAACTGGAACTCCTGCACGATGCCGGTGACCACACCCATCGCGATGTTGATCAGGAAGAGCTTGCCCCAGAACTTCGTCGCCCTGAGGTACTTCTCCTTCTCCGTGCGCACCCAGGCGGTCTGCAGTCCGGCGGTGAGGGCGGCCAGCGAGATCGTCAGGGGCACGAAGAGGAAGTGGTAGACGGTGGTGATGCCGAACTGCCATCGCGCCAGGGTCTCCGGCGCCAAAGCCAGATCCACGTCGTCGCTCCTTACTTCGCCGTGGTCAGCAGCGGCCTTTTGGTCCCGTTCGTCCCCCACATCTCGGGAAAACAGGATGAGCTTGTGAACGCGTTCACATTCACAAGCAATTATGACCTACCGCTTTTCAGACCCGGAAGGGGGGTCCCGTGTGACGTCAACCCCTTTGCGAGGGCTTCCCGCGCACAAGACGGCGGCCGACGGGTGATCCCGTCGGCCGCCTGGACGTACGTGCTGGTCAGAGCCCCTTGTGGAAGTCCCCCGCCACCTTCAGGAAGATGTCGTTCGCCTCGTCCTCGCCGACCGTCACCCGCACTCCCTCACCGGGGAACGGCCGGATGACCACGCCCGCCCGCTCACACGCCTGCGCGAACTCCACCGTGCGCTCCCCCAGCCGCAGCCACACGAAGTTGGCCTGGCTCTCGGGCACCGTCCAGCCCTGGCCGCGCAGCGCCTCCATCACCCGGTTGCGCTCACACACCAGCGAGCCGACCCGGCCGATGAGCTCGTCCTCGGCCCGCAGCGACGCGATCGCCGCGTCCTGGGCGATCTGGCTCACCCCGAACGGCACCGCCGTCTTGCGCAGCGCCGCGGCCACCGGCTCGTGGGCGATCGCGAAACCGACCCGCAGTCCCGCGAGGCCGTACGCCTTGGAGAAGGTCCGCAGCACGCAGACGTTGGGCCGCTCCCGGTAGATCTCGACGCCGTCCGGCACCTCGGTGTCCCGGATGAACTCGCGGTAGGCCTCGTCGAGCACCACCAGGACGTCGCGGGGAACCCGGTCCAGGAAGCGCTCCAGCTCGGCCCGGCGCACCGCCGTGCCGGTCGGGTTGTTGGGGTTGCAGACGAAGATCAGCCGGGTCCGGTCGGTGATCGCCGCGGCCATCGCGTCCAGGTCGTGCACATCGCCCGGCGTCAGCGGCACCTGCACGGACGTGGCCCCGCTGATCCGGGTGATGATCGGGTACGCCTCGAACGACCGCCAGGCGTAGATCACCTCGTCGCCGGGGCCCGAGGTGGCCTGGAGCAGCTGCTGGGCGACGCCGACCGAGCCGGTGCCGGTGGCCACGTGGGAGGCCGGGACGGCGAAGCGCTCGGACAGCTCGGCCGTCAGGGCGGTGCAGGCCATGTCCGGGTAGCGGTTGAAGGAGGAGGCCGCGGCCGTGACGGTCTCCATCACACCCGGCAGCGGCGGATAGGGGTTCTCGTTGGAGGACAGCTTGTAGGCCACCGGACCACCGGACGCCGCCGGCTTGCCCGGCTTGTACGTGGGGATCCCCTCCAGCTCGGCGCGCAGCTTGGGGCTCGTCTCGCTCACCGCAGTCCTCCTCGCGAAGACCGGCGGCCCATGACCGCCGCCGACATCCAATACTGCTCACCTTATGAGGATTCGGCGCCGCTGCGTATAGGGGAGGCGAAGACGCCCGCGCCGCCCCGTCCGCCCCACCGGCAACAAGGGCAACATCACCCGAAGGTGCACGAAGGGAGCACGAACCGGGGGCGCGCCGCACATATATCTATGCGCCGGTGGCTTGCGCCGTGGCGCGCGTCCCCCGTGCAGGTGAGTTGAGACCTCTTCGCAACATCGCACCCGCGACAGGCCCGCATGCGCCGCCGCGTCAGGTACTGGCACGGGAGCCCCCAACACCCTTGCTTTCCAAGGGGGTTACCCTTGATGGATCTTGCAGAAACGTACCTGTCAACGCGTGCATATGCGCCCGCCCTACCCCACCGTATGAGCCCTACTATCGGCTCGCCATGACAGCAGCAGGGAAGCACCAGGTGAGCCGCGCGGAAACCTCACGCAGAGGCAGCCGGCCGGGTCGAGCGGGCATCAGGGACGTGGCCGCCGCCGCCGGAGTCTCCATCACGACCGTCTCCGACGCACTCAACGGCAAGGGCCGGCTCCCGGACGCCACCCGGCGCCACGTCCGCGAGGTGGCCGACAGACTGGGGTACCGCCCCTCGGCCGCCGCCCGCACGCTCCGCACCGGCAAGTCCGGACTCATCGGCCTGACCGTGACGACCTACGGGGATGAACCTTTCACCTTCACCGAGTTCGCGTACTTCGCCGAGATGGCGCGCGCCGCCACCTCCGCCGCGCTCGCCCGCGGCTACGCCCTCGTCATCCTCCCCGCGACGTCCCGCCACGACGTGTGGTCCAACGTCGCCCTGGACGGCACGGTCGTCATCGACCCCTCCGACCAGGACCCGGTCGTCAGCGAACTGGTCCGCCAGGGCCTACCGGTCGTCTCCGACGGCCGGCCCGCCGGATCACTGCCGGTCACCGCCTGGGTCGACAACGACCACGAGGCCGCGGTCCTCGGCATCCTCGACCACCTCGCCGACGCCGGCGCCCGCCGCATCGGCCTGCTCACCGGGACGACGACCGACACGTACACCCATCTGTCGACCACCGCGTACCTGCGCTGGTGCGAGCGCGTCGGCCAGGACCCGGTGTACGAGGCCTACCCCGCGCACGACCCGTGCGCGGGCGCCGTCGCCGCCGACCGGCTGCTCGCCCGCCCGGACCGCCCCGACGCCGTCTACGGCCTGTTCGACCCGAACGGCACCGACCTGCTCGCCGCCGCCCGCCGCTACGGCCTGCGCGTCCCGGACGACCTGCTGCTCGTCTGCTGCAGCGAGTCGGCCGTCTACGCCAACACCGAGCCGCCCGTCACCACGCTCTCCCTGAAACCGCGGCGCATCGGCACGGCCGTGGTCCAGCTGCTCATCGACGCCATCGAGGGGGTCGACCCCGACCAGCCGGTGGAGCAGGTGATACCGACCGAGCTGATCGTGCGCACCTCCTCGCAGCGTCGGCCGCCCCGCACGACGGTCAGCCCGCCGAGGTCGCCGAAGGGGGCCTGACGTCCGGGGGACCGGCGGGCCGGTTCCCCGGGCGGCGGCCGCGCGGGGGAGGTCACAGGCCGGTCGAAGCCCGGCCCAAACGGGGCGAAAGTCACGGTGGACCGGAGTCTCGCTCCGATTCACCACCCCTGGGTCATCACATGGCGCGATCCGCATTCCTATGATGGGCCCACGACACCGCGGGCCGCTGCGACCAGGCAGTCCGACGCGGTGCAGATGCGGCGCGATGGTGGAGGGGTCGATGACTCAGGGGGCCGGTCAGGGACCCGAGGTGGAGCGGACGGCGACACTGCGCGACTTCCGGGTACCCGCGTACGTCCACGAGACCGGTCCGTACGCCCGGAGCACCCACCCGGGTGACGTCGTCCCTCCCTCCGAGGAGGCCTACCCGGAGGGGTACACCCCCACCCAGCGGGACCTCCCCGTCATCAATCGGGGTGACACCGTCCAGGTGACCGTCGACCCCGCGTCCGTCCCCGCCCCGCAGCCCGCCACCGGACCCGGCCCGCTGTACGTGGTCGGTGACGTCCACGGCTACCTCGACGAGCTGGTGGCCGCCCTCCAGGAGCAGGGCCTCGTCGACTCCGCGGGCCAGTGGTGCGCCGGCACCGCGCGGCTGTGGTTCCTCGGCGACTTCACCGACCGCGGCCCGGACGGCATCGGTGTCATCGACCTCGTGATGCGGCTGTCCGCCGAGGCCGCCGCGGCCGGCGGCTACTGCAAGGCCCTCATGGGCAACCACGAGCTGCTGCTGCTCGGCGCCAAGCGGTTCGGCGACACCCCCGTCAACTCCGGCGCGGGCACCGCCACCTTCCAGGCGGCCTGGCTGCTCAACGGCGGCCAGAAGAGCGACATGGACCGCCTCCAGGACCACCACCTGCAGTGGATGGCCCGCCTCGACGCCGTCGAGGAGGTCGACGGCCACCTGCTGCTCCACTCCGACACCACCGCCTACCTCGACTACGGCCGCTCCATCGAAGAGGTCAACGACACCGTCCGCGAGACGCTCACCCGCAACGACGCGGACGAGGTCTGGGACCTGTTCCGCAAGTTCACCAAGCGGTTCTCCTTCCGCGACGAGGGCGGCGCCGACGCGGTGCGCTCCCTGCTGGATACGTACGGCGGCACCCGGGTCGTTCACGGCCACAGCCCCATTCCGTACCTGCTGGGCGAAGTCGGGTCCGAGGACGGCGGGGACGACGCCGGCCCCGTGGTCACGGGACCGCACGTCTACGCCGACGGTCTCGCCATCGCCATGGACGGCGGCGTCACGATGGCGGGGAAACTGCTGGTCCAGCAACTGCCGCTGGGCTCCTGACCGTTCACGGGACCGCCGTCCGGCGGCCCGCCACCGCACCGCGCGCGCGGCAATTTCGGTAAACCCCCTGTCACCGCGCGCCGTCACCGCTCTACCATCGGCTTATCCGTAGCAGGCTCCCCTCCGTTTCTGCCCGACGGCTCGTCAGCATGCCGAGCCCCAAGCCCTACGGAGCATCGGGGGATGCACATGAACAGCGTTCCGCAGTACCTGTTGAGCGAGGACCGCAAGGAGTACGAGCGGATTCTCGATGAGGCGCTGCGCTCCGCACCACACCACCCGGAACTGACCGCTGTCGGACAGCGGCTCAACGCCGAACAACTGCGCACGATGGCGCTCAACGCCTCCGCGATCATCACGGCGGCCGCGGCGACCGAGTACCGGCACTACGTGAAGGTCCGCGAGGAACTGCGCCGGCCGCCGGCGTCGTCCGCCCCGTCCGGCCACGGGTCCGACTCCGCCGAGCCGGACACGAACGCGGTGGGGCTCGCCACCACCGTGGGGGAGGCCGCCGGCGCGGGCGCCGTCGCCGTCGTCGCCGTCCTGGCACCGGTCCTGGCCGGAACGGCCGCCGCGATATTCCTGCTGGTCGGCTACGTCCTGCGGATGCTCGACCCCGGGGCCGCGTTCGCCCGGACCATGCTCACCACCGGCTGGGTGTTCGGCGCCGTGACGGCGGTCACCATCCTGGTCGCCGCGGTGGGCCTGCTGCTCACCGCCCTGCGCAACAAGCCCTCGGCCCTCGGCACCTCGTACGACGAACTCGACGAGGAGCTGGCCCGGGCCAGGGACGCCTGGCGCGAGGCGCTGCTGGAACGGGGGATCCTGCCGTTCCTGCGGGACGCGCTCACCGATCCGGCGGCCGCCACCGCGCTGCGTCACACGGCACCCCCCGCGCCGACCAGCCGTATCCCGCACCTCGGTTACGGCCGGCCGGGTTTCACCAGCCCCGGCGAAGGCCCGGCCGGCGGTCCGCGACCGAGCTATTCGAGCCCGGACTACTCGAGCCCGGACTTCGGCGGACCGGAACACCAGCCGGAGTAGCCGGGCGGCCCGTCCGCCGGCTTGCGCTCCCTCCCGGGCGGAGTCCCCCGGGAGCCTCCGCGTCGGGGGCGCGAGCCGCGTGGACGGGTGCCGCACGGGCGGGTTCCTGCCGCGGCAGGCCGTCGCCGGGCGCCGGTCAGAGGATGCCCGCCCGGCCCGCGGCCGCGATCCACAGCGGGAACTCGGACAGCAGGCGGTCGTACAGCTCCGGGTCCGGCACGGTGCTGATGTCGTCGACGGCGAAGAACCCGACGTTGTCGACGCGGCGCCCGGGCAGCGTGTCGAACCGCTCCAGCACGCCGTAGTTCGACCGGCCCAGCCCCACGAACTGCCAGAAGACCGGTTCCTCGACGGCCTCGCGCAGCTGCCGCTCGATCTCGGCGTTGCGGTAGACACCGCCGTCGGAGAAGAACAGCACGAGGGTCGGCACGGGGGCGGGGTTCTCCCGGACGTACGCGCGCACCTCCGCGATGACCTTCTGCTCCTCGTTCTGGATGCCCACCTCCCGCATGTCGACCTGGCGCGGGTCCAGCCCCTTCTTCCGTCCGCGCCGGAAGAGGCTCATCTCCCCCACGCGCACGTGCAGCCGCAGCCACTCGGGAAGCTCGCCGATCCGCAGATCGGGCAGCCTGGCCGGGTTCGAGGCGAACGTCCAGGCCTGCATCTCGCCGTCGTCGTCCAGCTGCGCGGCGACGGCGGCCATGCGCTCGACGACGTCGGCCACGACCCCCTTGGAGTACAGGAAGGACATGGACCCGGAGGCGTCCAGTACGAGGACGACGCGTGCGGTGACCCCGGTGGCCCCGTGCTTGCGCAGACTGACCGCCACCTGCTCCTTGCGCAGGGACAACCGCTTGCGCATGTCCACGGGCAGCCGCTCCTCGCCCGTGGCCGGCCGCGGGGCGCCCGCCCGGGGGACGGAGGGCGGTGCGGCCGCCGTGGGCACCGCGGGAGGAACCGGCGGGGCCGGCGGAACCGGCGAGGAGGGCGGAGCCGGTGCGGCCGGGGGCGCCGGGGCGGTGGCCGCCGGCGGGGCGTCGTCCACGGTGATGCCGAAGTCGCCGGCCAGCCCGGCGAGCCCGGAGGCGTACCCCTGTCCCACCGCGCGGAACTTCCACTTCCCCTGCCGCCGGTACAACTCGCCGCCGATGAACGCGGTCTCCGTCCCTGCCTCCATGTCGAACCGCGCGACCTCGGTGCCCGTCCCGGCGTCGAGCAGCCGGAGCACCAGCCCCGGCACCTGGCCGAAGGTCCCGCCGTCGGCCGACGCGCACAGCACGATCCGCTCGACGGCCGGTTCCAGCGCGCGCAGATCCACCTCCACGGTGTCGGTCGAGGCGCCGGCGGCGCTCCGCTTCCCCAGGTGCGCCACGGCGCCCGACGCGTGCCGCGGCTGGTTGTAGAAGACGAAGTCACCGTCGTCGCGCACCCGCCCGCTCTCCGTGAGGAGCAGGGCCGAGGCATCGATGTCGGGCACACCGGGCCCGGCCGCCCAAGCGAGCTCGACGCGCACCGCGGGGGCGTCGACGGGGAGGTTGGAACCCTTGCTCATCGCTCTCGCTGTCATGGGGCCAGTCTGGCCGAGCGGCACCGCGAAGGGGAGGGAGGCTCCCGACGGGCCCTACAGCCGCCGGACGATCTGTGCCTCCACGCGTTCGACGAGCGTACGGCTGTAGACGTGGACGAGCGAGAGGTGGAACAGTGCCGGCGCCAGGGGCGCCCACCGGTGGACGCGATCGTCCCGCAGCATGTACCTGACCACCGGTGCGGGCCGGAAGGGGACGTAGTCGATGGCCTGGTGCTCCCACCGGTCCGCGACGCCCCTGCTCATGCGTGCCTGGAGGTCCGTGCTCCTCAGGTCCTTCAGCCGGGCGTAGAAGTGACCGCTCCAGTGGCGCTTGCCCGTGTCCAGCACGAAGGCCAGCAGGTCGAGTGAGTACTCGTGCGGCTCCAGGGAGAGTTCCTCGCGCATCCCTCGCCGGGCCACCGCGTGGAGATCCGGCGCGCTCCTTCCCGACGAGTCGATGTGGCGGGACAGCCCCTCGTTGACGGAGGAGTTCCAGACGCCCGGGGCCATGCGCACCCGGTCACTGCGCCGGCTGACCACGAGCATGTCGTCGGCGGTGACGACCGCGATGTTGACGGCGAAGCTGCACTGCAGGAAGGACGGGGCCTTCAGGGGCTCGTCCGGGTCCAGATAACGGGACCGGGGTGTGCTGCCGTCCGGAAGCCGCCGGTCGAGCTGCTGGGCGGCCAGGAAGGTGTAGTAGTCGGTCGGCCGCAGCCGCAGATGGACTTCGGGTCTCTCGTCGAGGGCGGTCCGGGAGATGTCGAACGATTCGACCGCGTACCGCGGCCCGTTCCACAGGGGGGTGTTTCCCTCGGCGCGCAGGCGCTCGCTCTCGACCGCGATCTCGTCCCGCCAGGACCTCATGCCCGGGGGCAGCTCGACCTCGTCGTCGAGCACGTGGACGTAGACGCTCTCGGGAGGGATGGGGGATTCCCCGTCTCCCTCGACGATCAGGGCAGAGGTCTGCAGGGGCCCGAGCGAGAACGTGCGCCAAGCGGGTCCCGACTCCTCCCGGCGGCCCAGGCTGCGGATCGCCCGCACCGAACGCCTGCGCAGCCGGTACCAGGCGTCCTGCAGCGGCTGCTGGAACAGCACGGCGAACAGCATGCCGATGACGGCACCCGTCACTCCGTTGGCAACATCGATCCCGGCCATAGGAGAGACACCTTAGGAACCTTGATCGACTCAAGCGGCGTCGTGTCCCTTTCGTTACCGGACCGGGCCTCGTCGGACGAGGCGCGGGGCCTGCGCCCGGTCGCCGTGCGGGCGCTCGGGGGCCGGACCTCCTCCTGGAGCCGTACGGACTCCTGTCCCGGTCCGCCGGTGTGCGCGGCTCCCGCCGGAGGCGCAGCTCACGACGGCCGCCGCCCCGGGTGGGAAGTCCCGGGACCCGACGCCGGGGACGGCCGTGACGCCCTCCTGCCCGAGCGGCTCAGGTCACCTCTTCGGTGCCGGGGGACCGGAGCGGTGGGTCGTCGTGGTGAGGCGCCGCAGCGCGGCGCGGGCGGGCGGGCCCCAGGTGCGCTTGCCACCCGGCCGGCCCCGGACGCCCGCCTCTCCGATGAGGAGGCAGGCGAGGGCCTTCAACACCGCCCAGCCACGGGCGCGGCGAAGGGTCGCCGGGTCCGGGACCGGCCGACAGGCGGCGTGGAAGCGGTCGACGGCGCCGTCCGGCAGCAGTGTCCAGGCGGCGGCGAGATCGCAAGCCGGATCGCCCGCGAAGAGATCGCCGAAGTCGATCACACCGCAGAAGGTGCCGTCCGCGGTGAGGACGTTGGCCGGATGCAGATCGCCGTGCAGCCACAGCGCCGGCCCCGTCCAGTCGGGCGCGGCGACGGCGTCCTCCCAGACCGCGCGGACGGCGTCCGGGTCGGCGATCAGCCCCGACTCGGTGGCCGAGGCCAGGGCCCGGGCGAACCCCTCGGCCCGGTCGGTCAGCGGGCCCCCGCGGTCGCGGCCGGCCGGCGCCCCTTCGGGGGCGGGCCGGTGAAGGGTGGTCAGGAAGGCGGCCAGGGTGCCGGCCGATTCCGCGGCGCGCGTGGCGGGGGCGCGGTCGGCGGGTGTTCCCGGCACCCAGGTGGTGACGATCCAAGGCCGCGGAAACCGCTCGGAGGGTTCACCGAGGCGCTGCGGGACGGGGACCGGCAGGGGAAGACGCGGGGCGAGAGCGGGAAGCCAGGCGTGCTCCTTCCGCAGCAGCGCGTCCGCGGACGACGTCGCCCAGGGCAGCCGGACGGCGAGGTCGTCGCCGAGCCGCCACAGCTGGTTGTCCCAGCCCCGCGCACCGAGTCGTACAGGGCGATCGGCCAGGTCGGGGTGCTGGTCGCGCAACAGGTCCCGGACCAGCTCCGCGGTGATCTCGGTCTCGGCGTGGGCCATGCGGAGCCACCATAGCCGGACGGTGCCCCGCCGTGCGTGGCGTCCGGCGCCCCCGTGCCGAGCACCCTTCGGCGGCACGGACTCACCGGTCACCGGCCTCCGGCGGCAAGGACCGGGACCGGTGGCGCGGGACGGTGACCACCCGGTCCACGGGGTTCCGGACCGTCCGCACCGGCCGGAAGCGGCTGTGCCGGAGCGCCGCCCCGGAAGACCTCCCGGAGCGGCGCTCGTGTCCGCGTCAGTCCGCCAGCGGGAGGTACACCCGGTTCCCGCTCGCCGCGAACTCCTTCGCCTTCTGCGCCATGCCCTCCTCGATCTCGGCCCGGCTGCCGCCGTGTTCCCGGCGGATGTCCTGCGAGATCTTCATCGAGCAGAACTTCGGCCCGCACATCGAGCAGAAGTGAGCGGTCTTGGCCGGTTCGGCCGGCAGCGTCTCGTCGTGGAACTCGCGTGCCGTGTCCGGGTCGAGGGCCAGGTTGAACTGGTCCTCCCACCGGAACTCGAAGCGGGCGTCCGACAGCGCGTCGTCCCACTCCTGCGCACCCGGGTGCCCCTTGGCGAGGTCGGCGGCGTGAGCGGCGATCTTGTAGGTGATGACGCCCGTCTTGACGTCGTCGCGGTTGGGCAGGCCCAGGTGCTCCTTGGGCGTGACGTAGCAGAGCATGGCCGTGCCCCACCAGGCGATCATCGCGGCGCCGATGCCGGAGGTGATGTGGTCGTACGCCGGCGCGACGTCCGTGGTCAGCGGGCCGAGCGTGTAGAACGGGGCCTCCTCGCAGATCTCCTGCTGGAGGTCGATGTTCTCCTTGATCTTGTGCATCGGGACATGCCCCGGGCCCTCGATCATGGTCTGGACGTGGAAGCGCTTCGCGATCCGGTTGAGTTCCCCGAGCGTGCGCAGCTCCGCGAACTGGGCCTCGTCGTTGGCGTCCGCGATGGAGCCGGGCCGCAGGCCGTCGCCGAGCGAGTAGGTGACGTCGTACGCGGCGAGGATCTCGCAGAGCTCCTCGAAGTTCTCGTACAGGAACGACTCCCTGTGGTGCGCCAGGCACCACGCGGCCATGATCGATCCGCCGCGCGAGACGATGCCGGTCTTGCGGTTCGCGGTGAGCGGTACGTACGCGAGCCGCACGCCGGCGTGGACCGTCATGTAGTCCACCCCCTGCTCGGCCTGTTCGATGACCGTGTCCTTGTAGATCTCCCAGGTCAGCTCCTCGGCCCTGCCGTCGACCTTCTCCAGGGCCTGGTAGAGCGGCACGGTGCCGATGGGAACGGGGGAGTTGCGCAGCACCCACTCGCGGGTGGTGTGGATGTTGCGGCCGGTGGAGAGGTCCATGACCGTGTCGGCGCCCCAGCGGGTCGCCCAGGTCATCTTCTCCACCTCCTCCTCGATGGAGGAGGTCACCGCCGAGTTGCCGATGTTGGCGTTGACCTTCACCAGGAACCGCTTGCCGATGATCATCGGCTCGATCTCCGGGTGGTTGACGTTGGCCGGCAGCACCGCCCGGCCCGCCGCGATCTCCTCGCGGACCACCTCGGGGGAGACGTTCTCCCGGATCGCCACGAACTCCATCTCGGGCGTGATCTCGCCACGGCGCGCGTACGCCAGCTGCGTGACCGCACGTCCCTCGCGGCCCCGGCGCGGCTGACGCGGCCGGCCGGGGAAGACGGCGTCCAGGTTGCGCAGGCCACCGCGCGGCGAGGTGTGCTTGATCCCGTCGTCCTCGGGGCGGACGGGACGGCCCGCGTACTCCTCCGTGTCGCCGCGGGCGATGATCCAGTTCTCCCGCAGGGGCGCCAGGCCCCTGCGGACGTCGGTGTCGACGAGTGGATCGGTGTACGGGCCCGACGTGTCGTACAGCGTGACCGACTGCCCGTTGGTGAGGTGCACCTGTCGGACCGGCACCCGCAGGTCGGGGCGTGTGCCCTCGACGTACGCCTTGTGCCAGCCGATGGACTTCCCGGCCTCTGCGTCCGCCGACGTCTCCGTCGGGTTCTGCGTGGAGGCAGGCGTGCGTGCGTCCTTGTTGGTCATGAGACCTACTCCCTACGCCGGCATTACCCGGTAACAGGTTCGGCGGTCGACGCAGCGGTTTCCGTCTGCCGACGTTCCGTGTGAAACATCACTCGCACTTCGGTGACGTTTCATGTGAAACATCGCTGGGACGGAGGTCAGCGCCCTCTCAGCCCGGTGCTCCGAGCTCCCGCGTGTACAAAAGGTGACTCCACGCTAGCGTCCTTTCTGGCGCGGTGAACAGAGGGCCCACCTCGTTCTTGCGATGATCGGTCGGTGACCTCGACGCAGCCTCCCCCGTACCCACCGCCCGAACCATCCCGCGGATCCGGCGCCGGAAACGGCGACGGCCATGGCAACGGGGGTGGCTCCGGAGGCGGACACGGCCACTCGCACGGACACGGGCACGGTCCGGCGGCCCCCGTCTCCCAGCACCTGCGCAAGGTCATCGCGGCGATCCTGATCCCGTTCGCCGCGGCGGTGCTGATCGGCCTCGCCGTGCTGTGGCCGGGCGGTGCCCCGGCGCACGAGCGCACCGGCGTCGGTTTCGACCGGCAGACGCAGCACGCCACGGTCACCGAGGTGGTGGAGGTGAGCTGCCAGTCCGTGAACGCCTCCGGAAGCGTTCCGACCGGTGACACCTCCACCGCCGAGGGCTCCTCCGCCCAGCAGCAGGCGACCGGAACCTGCAAGAAGGCGACGATCCGGGTCGACACCGGCACGGACAAGGGCCGTACGTTCACCGAGATCGTGCAGCCGGACCAGTCCCGGCAGCTGAGCGAGGGTCAGGAGGTCATCGTCGCCTACGAGCCCTCAGCGCCCGAGGACCTGCAGTACTCGGTCACCGATGTGAACCGGCGCCTTCCCCTGGCGCTGCTCGCCGGGATCTTCGCGGTCGCCGTCGTGGTCGTGGGGCGGCTGCGCGGTGTGATGGCGCTGATCTCGCTGACGATCAGTTTCCTGGTGCTGAACTTCTTCATCCTGCCCGCGATCCTGCAGGGCTCGAACCCGCTGGTCGTGGCGGTGGTGGGAGCCAGCGCGATCATGCTGGTCGCGCTCTATCTGTGCCACGGGCTGTCGGCGCGTACGTCCGTGGCGGTGCTCGGCACGCTGATCTCCCTGGTACTGATCGGCCTCCTCGGCTCGGTCTTCATCGGCTGGGCCGCGCTGACCGGCAACACCGACGACAACACCGGTCTGATCCACGGGCTGTACCCGGAGATCGACATGAGCGGTCTGCTGCTGGCCGGCGTCATCATCGGTTCGCTCGGTGTCCTCGACGACGTGACGGTCACGCAGACCTCCGCGGTCTGGGAGCTGCACGAGGCCAACCCGTCGATGGGCCGGCGCGGGCTGTACCGCGCGGGCATCCGCATCGGCCGCGATCACATCGCGTCCGTGGTCAACACGCTCGTCCTCGCCTACGCGGGCGCCGCGCTGCCGTTGCTGCTGCTGTTCTCCATCGCGCAGAGCAGCGTGGGGACGGTCGCGAACAGCGAGCTGGTCGCGGAGGAGATCGTGCGGACCCTGATCGGCTCGATCGGCCTGGTCGCCTCGGTGCCGGTCACCACGGCCCTGGCCGCCCTGGTGGTCTCGGCCGACCGGCCGGCGGGTCGGACACCGGCGCAGGGCGGCCGGCCGGCTCCGGCGGGCGGCGGGAGGGGCAGGCGCCGTAAGCGCTGACGCCGACCGCACCGGTCACATCGGCCGGGCCGGTGCGGCCGGTGCCGCCGGGGGCCGTCTCCGCGGAAGCGTTCCTGCGGGACGTGGCGGAACGCGGTGAAGCGTTCCGCCCGGTTCCACCCGACCGGCGTAACGCTTCACCCGGCGCCCTGCTCCGCCAGGATCCGGTCCAGCGCGTCGTCGAGGTGGGCGTCGAAGTCGGCGAGCGCCCCCTCCTGGCCCAACGGCACCAGCTTGTCGGTGCGGTCGAGGAAGGCCACGAGCGGCGCGGTCGACGAACGGAACAGGGCCTGGTCACTGCCCACCTGAAGCCGGATCAACACCTCACCCAGCGTCTCGGGGTCGACCGGTGAGACGCGTACGTCACCCTCGCCGCACGGGCGGCCGACGCCGTCGATCAGCAACTCCCTGCCGAACGCCCAGGTCACGGGAGCGTCCCCGGGCAAGTGGAAGGTCAGCCGCACGGCGTAGGGATCGCAGGTGTCGTAGCGCAGCTCCACCGGGATGCGGAAGGACAGCTCCTCCGACACGAGAAAGCTCATCATGACCTCTGCCTGTACGGATTCGCGCATCGCCTACCCCGTCATTCGCCGCGGACTGGCCGGGCATGGACCCTGACACCTGGTGGAATCTTGCTGAACGTACACAGCAGATCACAAGGAGTGAGTTTTCAGATACTGATAGAGAGCGCCAGTGACCCCACCAGGCGCTCCATCTCGGCCTGCAGTCTCCGTGCCGCGGGGAGCAACCGGTCGGCCTGGTGTGCGGGCAGGGAAATGGCCACCGTCGCGGCCATGGTGCCGACGGTGATCGGGATCGCCGCACAGACCGTCCCCAGGACGTACTCCTGACGCTCCGTCACCGGATCCGTGCGCCGCGTCCGCTCCAGACGCCTCAGCAGGCTCCGCGCGTCCCGCACGGTGTACGGCGTGACGGGCAGCACGGGATGGCGGTCGAGATGGTCGCGGCGGGCCTCCTCGTCGAGCTGGGAGAGCAGGCACTGCCCGACGGCGTGTGCGTGGCCGGTCTGGCGGAAGTCGGCCCACTCCTGTACCGCGGGATGGGCGGAGCTTTCGGAGACGCACACGACGTCGATCTCGCCCTCCCGGTACACCGCGTAGTACACGGGCACCCCGATCGCGTCCCGCCAGTGGGCCAGCAGGTCGACGACCGTGCTGCGACGTTTCTGCTCGGCGCCGCTTCCGGTCAGCCGCTCGGTCGCCTCACCGAGGAAGAACAGCCCTTTGTCCCGGCGCAGATACCCCTCGTGCACGAGGGTGCGCAGCAGGTGGTACGTGGTGGGAAGCGCCAGTCCGGCCTCGCGGGCCAGTTGCTTGGCGGGGGCACCGTACGGGTGTCCGGCGACGGTCTCCAGTAGGCGCATGGCGCGCTGGACGGATCCGATGAGCGTGGTGGTGGGCGGCCGCCGTGCGGAGGACGCCGGTGCGTGGGGCTGCGGGGGGACGCCGGCGGTCAGGTGTGCAGGGACGGTGCCAGTCGTGGCCAAGGGTCACTCCCGAAACGCGAGGGGGCAGCCCGTGCGGGGAAACACGGGTGGGGGTCGCCGCTCGCGGGGATCGTCCCCGCGTCGAGTTCCGGACTCTAACCGGCTGTCACCGCACGCAGACGGCCCGCCGGGGAAACTTCCCCCGCCCGAGGGAACTGGTGATTCCTGTTACCGCACCACCGGTCCCCCTGAGATCACCAGTCGCCGCGCGACGACGAACTCGACGTGAACTTCCGCACGACGTAGATCAGTCCGCCGACCAGGGCCACGAAGACCAGCACCTTGAAGAGCAGTCCGATCACGAAGCCGACCACGTTCGCTATCAGCCCGCCGAACACGACCAGGGCGATGACCGGCACCGCGATCCACTTCACCCACCACGGCAGTCCCGCGAAGATCTCTCGCATCGCCTTGTCCTCTACCTCTCCGCCCGCCGAGTGCCGGGTCGTGTCGATGACGTCCTGCACTCGATGCTAGGGCCGGGGGGCGGGCCGGCGGGGGCCTCGGATCCCTTGTCCTCCCCTGACCCGTCCCCTAGGGAACCCCGAGGCCGCGGCTCAGCTCTCCGGGGGAGAGAACACCACCAGGACCCGCAGGTCCTCGCTGATGTGGTGGAACTTGTGCGCCACACCGGCCGGCACGTACACGACGCTGCCGCGTGCCACCTGGGTGGTCTCCATGCCGACGGTGATCGCCGCCCGGCCGCTGACGACGAAGTACACCTCGTCCTGGTGGTGCGGCTGCTGCGGGTCCTGCTCGCCCGCGTTCAGGGCGTAGAGGCCGACCGACATGTTCCGCTCCCGCAGGAACTGGAGGTACGCCCCGTCGTTGGCGGCGCGCTCCGCCTCCAGTTCGTCCAGCCGGAATGCCTTCATCGCCTCGTCCGCCCCTTGGCTCACTGCTCATGTCCGATCCTGTCTGCCACGATCAGACACATGAAGAATTTCCTAGTCAAGACGGTCGCCAACGCGGGCGCCCTGGCGGTCGCGGTGTGGCTGCTCGACAAGATCACCCTGACCGGTGACAGCACGGGCAAGGAGATAGGCACCCTGCTCCTGGTCGCGCTGCTCTTCGGTCTGGTGAACTCCCTGGTCAAGCCGGTCGTGAAGCTCCTGAGCCTGCCCCTGCTCATCCTGACGCTCGGCCTGTTCACCCTCGTGGTGAACGCGTTGATGCTGCTGCTCACCTCCTGGCTCGCCGGCCTGCTCGACCTGAGCTTCCACGTGGAGGGCTTCTGGACCGCGGTGCTGGGCGGCCTGATCGTCTCGGTCGTCTCCTGGGCGCTCGACGTCGTCCTGCCCGACGGGGACCGAACACGATGACCTACCGCGTCTGCTTCGTCTGCACCGGCAACATCTGCCGCTCCCCGATGGCCGAGTCCGTCTTCCGGGCGCGCGTGGCCGAGGCCGGTCTGGACGGCCTGGTCGAGGTCGACAGCGCCGGCACCGGCGGCTGGCACGAGGGTGACGGCGCCGACCCCCGCACGGTGGCCGTCCTCCGGGAGAGCGGCTACGGCACCGGTCACACGGCCCGGCAGTTCGACCCGTCCTGGTTCGCCCGCCTCGATCTCGTCATCGCGCTCGATTCCGGCCATCTCGAAGCGCTGCGCCGCCTGGCCCCCACGGAGCGGGACGCGGACAAGGTGCGCCTGCTGCGTTCCTACGATCCCGCCGCCGGGGACGACCTCGACGTGCCGGACCCCTACTACGGGGGGGCGGACGGTTTCGACGCATGTCTTGAGATGGTGGAGGCGGCGAGCGACGGTCTGCTCGCCGCGGTACGCGAGCAGGTGGAAGGACGAGCGGCATGAACGATTCGGCGACAGAGGGCGGTCGCGGGGCCACCACGGACGGTTCCGCCACGGGCGCGGCAGGCCCCCTTTCCGGCCACGGTGCGGAACCGGGACTCCCGGGCGGTGCGGGGGACGGCACCCGCGCGGTGCGGGCCGGGCTGCCCGAGCCGGTCAAGCACGAGCCGACCCTGCCCGGTCCCGTGTTCGCCGCCCACTTCCACCTGCCGGGCGATCCCACCGGCCCGTACACGTACGGCCGGGACGAGAACCCGACCTGGACGCTGCTGGAGCGGGCCGTCGCCGAGCTGGAGGCGCCCGGCCAGGAGGGTGCCGAGGCCCTGGTGTTCGCCTCGGGCATGGCCGCGATCTCCGCGGTGCTCTTCTCCCAGCTCCGCGCCGGGGACGTGGTCGTCCTGCCGAGCGACGGTTACCAGGCGCTCCCCCTCGTACGCGCCCAGCTGGAGACGTACGGAATCGAGGTGCGCACCGCGCCGACGGGCGGTGACGCCCAGCTCGAGGTCCTCGACGGCGCGAAGCTGCTGTGGATCGAGACGCCGTCGAATCCCGGACTGGACGTGTGCGACGTGCGGCGGCTCGCCGACGCGGCACACGCGCAGGGCACCCTGGTCGCCGTCGACAACACCCTCGCGACACCGCTCGGCCAGCGCCCGCTGGAACTGGGGGCCGACTTCGCGGTGGCCAGCGGCACCAAGCAGCTCACCGGGCACGGAGACGTCCTCCTGGGATACGTCACCGGCCGCGACGCCGAGGCCATGGCCGCCGTCCGCCGCTGGCGCAAGATCGTCGGTGCCATTCCCGGGCCCATGGAGGCCTGGCTGGCGCACCGCTCCATCGCCACGCTCCAGTTGCGCGTCGACCGGCAGAACGCCACCGCTCTGACGCTCGCCCGGGCGCTGCGGAAGCGGCCCGAGGTGACGGGGCTCCGCTACCCCGGGCTGCCGGACGATCCCTCGCACGCGATCGCTGCGCAGCAGATGCGGCGTTACGGGTGCGTGGTGTCCTTCACCCTGCCCACACGCGCGCGGGCCGACCGTTTCCTCGACAGGCTGCGGCTCGTGGACGACGCGACGAGCTTCGGCGGCGTGCGCTCCACCGCGGAGCGGCGCGGCCGGTGGGGCGGGGACGCGGTGCCGGAGGGCTTCATCCGCTTCTCCGTGGGTGCCGAGGACCCCGAGGACCTGGTGGCGGACGTGCTGCGCGCACTGGACGAATCCGCCGGATGACCGCCTGCGCGGTGGATCGCCGGGTGCACCGCGCCTCGCGGCGGACGGTCCGAGCCTCCCCCCTCGTGGCTCGGACCGTCCTCGGTTCCGCGCGCGAAGAACCGCGCGACCTAGGCTAGTTGACTCAATGTCAGTGTCCAATTACAGCAGCGACAGCGACCTATCGACTTATTTATAGTTGGCGCGTCCGAAGCCGGCAGCGGGGCTGACAGGGGGAGGGTGTGCGGTGGATCTGGCCTTGCTGCGGACCTTCGTGACCGTGCACCGGGCCGGTTCCTTCACGCGCGCCGCCGCCCTGCTCGGCCTCTCCCAGCCGGCCGTCACCTCCCAGATACGGACGCTGGAGCGCCAGCTGGGGCGGCCCCTGTTCCTGCGGCAGGCCCGCGGTGTGACGCCGACGACCATCGGGGACGAGCTCGCGCACAAGGCGGCACCGCACCTCGACGCACTCGTGGAGATAGCCGAGTCCGGTATCGAGGAGGACTCCTCCTTACGGACCCTGCACCTGGCCGGACCTCCGGAGTTCACCGCCGAGCGGGCGCTGCCCGCCCTTACGGAGCTGACCGGCGAGGACGGCCGGAGCTTCGCCCTGCGGGTCTCCTTCGGCACCGCCGAGGAGGCGCTGGAGGGGCTGGCCGCCGGACATCATGATCTGGCCATCAGCACGGTCCGGCCCCGCGGCACCCTGCTCTCGGCGACCACGCTCTGTGACGAGGAGCATGTGCTGGTCGCCGCCCCGAGCTGGGCCGAGCGGATCGGCTCCGGCGCGGTCCGCCATGCCGGAGCCTCCGTCCTGGAGCGGGTCCCGGTGATCGAGGTGCACGAGTCGCTGCCGTTCGTCTCCCGCTACTGGGCCTCGGTGTTCGACTCCCGTCCCGTCACCCCGGGAACCGTGATCGTCCCGGATCTACGCGCGGTGCTGGCCTGCGCCGCGGCGGGCGCGGGGCTGGCGGTGCTGCCCCGCTATCTGTGCGCGGCGGCGCTCGAGCGGAGAGAGGTGATCACTCTGCACGAACCCGCGGTGCCCCCGTTGCGGACGTACTTCCTGGTGGTCCGCACCGGCACCCTGGCGATGCCGCCCATCGCCCGCGCCTACGAGCGGTTGCAACAGGCGGCCACCGGCTGGTGCTGACCCTCCGGCGGATGCCTCACTCCGGGAAGCCGACCGGTGACGTTTCGCTATGTTTCACGTGGAACCAGTCGGGCCACATTTCCCCCATGACCGTCCGACCCGTGGTCAAGCGCACCGCTCGTGCCGTTCTGCTGGACGGCGACGACCTGGTCCTGATCAAGCGCACCAAGCCCGGCGTGGACCCCTACTGGGTCACCCCCGGCGGCGGAGTCGAGCCGAAGGACCCGACCGTCGTCGACGCCCTGCACCGAGAGGTGTACGAGGAACTCGGCGCCAAGATCACCGATGTGGTGCCCTGCTTCGTCGACACCGTGGAGCACATCGGCGAGGACGGCGGCGCCACCGGTGTGAAGGTGCAACACTTCTTCGTCTGCCGCCTGGAATCCATGGACCCGTCCCTGCGGCACGGCCCGGAGGTCGACGAGCCGATGGGCGAGTACGAGATCGTCCGCGTACCGTTCACCCGCGTCGGCATCGCCTCGGTCCACCTCGTACCGCTCTCGCTGCGGCACTACCTGGACGGAAACATCGAGGGTGTGCGCGCGATGCACGCTCCCGACCTCGGCTGACGTCCGACCGTCACGCTGCGCGCACCAACTCGTAGGCCTCCCAGAGATCCCTCCCCGTGTAGGAATGGGTCGCGAGACCCTCCAGATGCCGGTCCGCGTTGACCGCGACGGAGACCGGCACCGCGCCGAACAGGTCCTTGTCCGACATCGAGTCCCCATAGGCGACGCAGTCCGCGCGCGTCACTCCGAACTCCGCACACAGCCGATCGGCGATCCGGACCTTGGCCGCTGCGTTGAGCACGCCCGTCGGGTCCACCGGCTCCGTGAACGGCACGGCGGGAAAGCGTGATCCGTACGCCGCGTGCGCCCCCCAGCCGATGAGCCGTTCCACGAAGAAGGAAGGGGAGAGAGACACCACGGCGCAGTAGTCACCGTTCCGCGTGAGGTCTGCCCAGACCTCGCGGATACGGGCCAGCCACGGGGCCGCTTCGAACGCCGCCGCCACATGTGCCTCGGTGAGACTCGCCCAAAGGGCGTGCACCTGTGCCGCGTACTCCGGTGGCCCGATGAGCCCCGCCGAGATCGCTCGCTCCAGGGCCACCGTCTCGGTCTCCCGTCCCAGCTGCCGCGATATCTCCACAGGAGCCGTGCTGCCGTGCAGCAGGGTGCCGTCGAGATCGAAGAGATGAAGCCTCGCCATGGGCCAGGAGATTAACCGGGTTTCACGTGAAACATCCCGTGCTCGCGCCCCGGGCTTGAACGGCCGTTCTACCGCCGGCCGGGGCATGGCCGAAAGCGGGCCGAGTCTCCGGAAACAGGTGGACGCCGACACCCCTGGTCGGACAGCCTGACCTGCGTGCCGACACCTTCCCTTGCTTCTTTGCCCGTCCGCCGTCTGACGCTCCGCGATCTCGCCGCCTGCGCCGACTTGTCCGAGGACCGGGGGTGGCCACGGGAGGAGCACAAGTGGGGACTTCTCCTCTCGGCCGGAAAGGGGTACGGCATCGACGACCCCGACGGTGGTCTGGTGACCGCCTGCGTCGTCACCGAGTACGGATCGCAGGAGCGTCCCACCCTGGGAGCCGTCGGCATGGTTCTGGTCGCTGAACGGCACGCCCGCCAGGGCGTGGGACGCCGGCTGATGCGTCACATCGTCTCGTCGATGGGCACCACGCCGCTCACCCTGCACGCGACCCCCCACGGCCTTCCTCTCTACGAGGAACTGGGCTTCAAGGCCATCGGCCGGGCGGAGATGCTGCGAGGTCACTTCGTCCCCACGGGGGCACAGCACGAGGTCGCCACCCGCGCCGCGACCGCCGAGGACCTTCCCGCGATCCTCCGACTGGACGAGGAGGTGTTCGGGGCCGACCGCACCCACATCCTCGCCCGCCTTCCTGCCTTCGCCGATCAGCTGCGGGTCGCCGAGGAGGACGGACGGCTCACCGGGTACGCGGCCGCCTGGCCCAACATGGACACGCACGTCGTCGGTCCGCTGATCGCCCGCGACACTCCGACGGCTCAGGCACTCCTCGCTTCACTCGCCGCCCACACGGACCGGCCGCTGCGCACCGACATCGACGTGCGGCACGAGGAGTTCCTGGGCTGGGCGAAGGAGCACGGGCTGACGTCCGTCGCGTTCAACGCCGTCATGGCGTACGGGATCACGGAGCTGCCCGGGGACTGGCGCCGCCGGTTCGCCCCGGTGACGGTCGCGGCGGGCTGACGCTCTCCGCCGATACGGCGACGCCGGCTCCCGACAGGTTCGGGAGCCGGCGTCGCCGTATCGGCGGAGGCCCGTCGTCAGACGAGGCCCTCCGCGGCGGTCGTGGCAAAACCGTGGTCCTGCTCCGGAGCCCCGCCTCCGACACCGATCGCACCGATCAGCCGGCCGTCGCGCCGGATGGGCACGCCCCCGGCGATGAACAGCAGCGGCCGGTCGAGTGCCGTGGGCAGGGTGTGGAAGAGGCCGCCGGGCTGCACGGTGTCCACGAGGTCGGCGGTGGGCGCGTTCAGCTGGAGCGCGGTGTACGCCTTGCGGGTGCTGGTCTCACCGGAGATCAGCACGGCACGGTCGTCCCTGCGGAAAGCGAGCAGGTGCCCGCCGGCGTCGAGGACGGTGACGCTGACCTTGACACCGGCGGCCTCGGCGGCCTGGTGTGCGGCGGCGATGAGGGCCTCGGCGTCCGCGATGGTGAGCGGGGCGACGGCGGTGGTGGTGCTCATGAAGAGGTTCTCCTCGAAGAACAGGTGATGTCGGTTGTGCGGTGAAGAAGGAACACGGGGGTGCGGGGACGGCCCTGGCCCCGCACCGGACGGCCCTGCGGGTCAGTGGGAGACGGCGGTCCGCTGCTCGGCGGGGACCGAGCCGGCGCGCACGGTGTCAGTGGCCTTGTCGCGGCGCTCGAGGGCGGCCGAGACGAAGGCCAGCACCAGGGCACCGGCGGCGAGGACGGCGCCGACCCAGTTGGGCGCGGTGTAGCCGAGGCCCGCGGCGATCACGAGGCCGCCGAGCCAGGCGGACAGCGCGTTGCCGAGGTTGAAGGCGCCGATGTTCACGGCCGAGGCCAGGGTGGGGGCGCCGTGCGCCTGGTCGAGAACGCGCTTCTGCAGCGGCGGGACCGTGGCGAAGCCCAGGGCACCGATCAGGGCGATGGTGACGGCCGCGACGATCTTGTTGTGCGCGGTCAGGGTGAAGAGCGCGAGGACGACGGCGAGAGCGCCCAGCGACACGTACAGCATCGGCATCAGGGCACGGTCGGCGTACCTGCCGCCGATGAGGTTGCCGCCGACCATGCCGAGGCCGAAGAGGACCAGCAGCCAGGTGACGGAGCCGTCGGCGAAGCCGGCGACGTGGGTCATCATCGGCGCGATGTAGGTGATGGCCGCGAAGACGCCGCCGAAGCCGAGGACGGTCATCGCCATGGCGAGCAGGACCTGGACGTTCTTGAAGGCGGCCAGCTCGTGACGCAGCCGCACCCCCTCGGGCTTGGGCATGTCGGGGACGAGCTTGGCGATGCCGACGAGGCCGACGAGGCCGAGAGCGGCGACGATGCCGAAGGTGACGCGCCAGCCGATGGACTGGCCGACGAGCGTGCCCAGCGGGACGCCGACGACATTGGCGACGGTCAGCCCGGTGAACATCATGGCGATGGCTCCGGCCTTCTTGTCCGGGGCGACCAGATCGGCCGCGACCACCGAGCCGATGCCGAAGAAGGCACCGTGGGCCAGCGAGGCGACCACCCGTCCGATCAGCATGACGCCGAAGACCGGGGCCAGCGCCGAGAGGAGGTTTCCCGCGATGAACAGCCCCATGAGCAGCATCAGCATGCGCTTGCGGGAGACCTTGGTACCGACTGCGGTCATCAGCGGCGCGCCGAACACGACGCCCAGCGCGTAGCCGGTCACCAGGTAGCCGGCCGTGGGGATGGAGACACCGAAGTCACCCGCGACCTCGGGCAGCAAACCCATGATCACGAATTCTGTGGTTCCGATCCCGAAGGCCCCGATCGCGAGGGCCAGAAGCGCGAGAGGCATGAGGGAGTGACCTTCCAAAGAGTTGCAGGAGCGCTTTACGCGTCACGACAATAATTGCAGGCGCGGGATATTTGCAAGCGCCGTATATTGCGGCGTTGCTCTACCCTGGTGTCAGCAGCTCCTGGACGGAGGAAACGCCCATGACCGCCACGGACCCCGCGCTCACCGCCCTCGCCCAGGGCTGGTGCGCCCTCTCCCTGCTGCACGGGAGGATCGAGGCCCACATCGAGCGCGCCCTTCAGGCCCGGCACGATCTGAGCGTGCGGGAGTACTCCCTGCTCGACGTGCTGAGCCGGCAGCACGACGGCGACGGGGGCCATCTGCAGATGAAGCAGGTCGCCGACGCGGTCGTGCTCAGCCAGAGCGCCACCACCCGGCTGGTCACGCGGCTCGAGGACCGCGGCCTGCTGGAGCGCTACCTGTGCCCCACCGACCGGCGCGGCATCTACACCAACGTGACGGAGGCCGGCCTCGAACTCCTGGAGGAGGCCCGGCCGACCAATGACACCGCCCTGCGCGAGGCCCTCGACGAGGCGGCGAAGGACCCGGAACTGGCCCCGCTGGTACGGGCGGTGGAGACACTGAAGGCGCCGGTGCCGGCCTGAGTCCTGTCCGGCGGATCATGCCGGACAGGAATCGGCGGTCGTGCCGGAATCGGGATCGCCCGTCCCGGCCGGACCTGCGTAGGGTGCCGGCATGGGAGATCTCGAGATACGTGCCGCCCTGGCCGCCGACGTTCCCGCGATCGTCGGCATGCTCGCGGACGATCCCTTGGGGGCGCAGCGCGAGTCGCCGGACGACCTCGGCCCGTACCTGTCCGCGTGGGAGCGGCTCGACGCCGACCCGAACCAGAACCTGGTCGTCGCCGTCCGCGGAGACCGTGTCGTCGGCACGCTCCAGCTCACGATCGTTCCCGGACTGTCCCGCCGCGGTGCCACCAGGTCGATCATCGAGGGGGTCCGCATCCACGCCGACGAGCGCGGCAGTGGTCTGGGGACCCGGCTCGTCGAGTGGGCGATCGACACCTCCCGCCGCCACGGTTGTCACCTGGTCCAGCTGACTTCCGACCGCACTCGCGCCGATGCCCACCGCTTCTACGAGCGGCTCGGCTTCACGGCCTCGCATGTGGGCTTCAAGCTGCAGCTGTGACAGATGCGCAGGGGTCCTGTTTCACGTGGAACAGGACCCCCTCACAGGCTCCCGGACGGCCGTGCTCTATCCGATCCCCCGCCACCCGTCCGGATCCACTCCACCCGGAACGGGAGCCCCTTCGTCGTACGGCCGGCGCGTGAACACGAACGAACCGAGGTCGAGGTGGCTCACCGATCCGTCCGGCCGCCGTACGGGCCTGAGGAGTTCTCCGGCGTAGTAGCCCTCCAGCCCTGTCCAGGTACCGTCACCGTTCGAGCGGAAGCGCGAGCGCCGGCCGGTGCCGGACAGCGGCTCCAGCGAAATTCCGTCGGCCGACCACCGCAGCGCGAAGGCCTGGGTCCCCCAGTACCACTGCCCCACCAGCTCCAGTACCGCCGGTTCGGACTTCGGCAGCGGCCGCCAGGGAGCGGGGATGCGCGGTTCCGACTCCGCGACGATCCGGACGAGATCCGCGGCGACCGTGAACGGCGACGGGCCCGAGGTGCAGTTGGCCAGAACCACCGCGGCGACGTCGTCCGCCACGCTGATCACCAGGCAGGCGAGAAAGCCCGGCAGTGATCCGGTGTGCCCGACGAGAGTCCGCCCTTCCTGATGACGGATCTCCATGCCCAGGCAGTACGCGTAGCCGCTCGCCACGTCCACCGTCCCGGCCGGGGCCGCCGGGGTCCTCATCTCCCGCAACGACTCGGCGCTCAGCACCCTTTCGTCGCCGTTGGCCAGGAAGGCCGCGAAACGCGCCAAGTCGTCGGTGGTGGACCACAGTTGCCCGGCGGGCGCCATCCTCCCGAGATCCTCCGTGGGCTCGGGCAGCATCACGTCGGCCCACGGATGCACCGCCCAGCCGCCCGCGTGCGGCGCCTCGGGGCGCACACCCGTGCGGCGCAGGCCCAGGGGTTCGAGCACTTCGCGCTGGAGCACTTCCTCCCACGGGGCGCCACGCAGTTTCTCCACCAGCGCGCCGAGCAACGCGTATCCGGGGTTCGAGTAGTGGAACCGCCGCCCCACGGGGTGCACGAGGGGCCGCTCACCCAGCACGTCGGCGAGGTCGGGCCGCAGGGTGCCGGGCGTCCGCTCCCACCAGGGCCCGGGCGTCTCGGCGGCCAGCCCACCGCTGTGTGCGAGCAGTTCGGCGACGGTCGCCTCGCCCACGCCCGTACCCGGCAGGTGCTTCTCCAGAGGATCTCCGAGGTCGAGCATCCCCGCGTCGCGGAGCCGGAGAACCAGGACAGCGGTGAAGGTCTTGGTGATCGAGCCGATCCGGTACTGGACGTTCCCGTCCGGGGCGTGCCCCTCCACCGATGTCCGTGCCCCCGTCCACACGGTCTCCCCGCCCCGCACCACGGCCGCGACGAGCGACGGCGCTCGCCCTTCCGCCTGGGCGACGGCGATCCGGTGCAGCAGCGCGCGACGCGTCCCTGGCAGCAGTTCTTCCCGAGGTGTCGTCATGCCCTCAGTCCACCAGGAAAACGATCAGGTCTGCGCCATGTCCACGAAGCGCGAGTAGTGGCCCTGGAAGGCGACCGTGATCGTCGCGGTCGGACCGTTTCGGTGCTTGGCCACGATGAGGTCGGCCTCACCCGCGCGCGGGGACTCCTTCTCGTAGGCGTCCTCGCGGTGCAGCAGGATGACCATGTCGGCGTCCTGCTCGATGGAGCCGGACTCACGCAGGTCGGAGACCATCGGCTTCTTGTCGGTGCGCTGCTCGGGGCCGCGGTTGAGCTGGGAGAGCGCGATGACCGGGATCTCCAGTTCCTTGGCGAGCAGCTTGAGGTTACGGGACATGTCCGAGACCTCCTGCTGACGGCTCTCGGCGCGTTTGGAGCCACCGGACTGCATCAGCTGGAGGTAGTCGATGACGACCAGCTTCAGGTCGTTGCGCTGCTTCAGACGGCGGCACTTGGCGCGGATCTCCATCATCGACAGGTTCGGGGAGTCGTCGATGTAGAGCGGTGCCGCCGAGACGTCCGGCATCCGGCGCGCCAGGCGCGTCCAGTCCTCGTCGGTCATCGTGCCGGACCTCATGTGGTGCAGGGCGACCCTGGCCTCGGCGGACAGCAGGCGCATCGCGATCTCGTTGCGCCCCATCTCGAGCGAGAAGATGACGCTCGGCAGGTTGTGCTTGATCGACGCGGCCCGCGCGAAGTCCAGGGCGAGCGTCGACTTGCCCATCGCGGGACGCGCGGCGATGACGATCATCTGCCCCGGGTGCAGGCCGTTGGTCAGCGAGTCGAAGTCGGTGAACCCGGTCGGCACACCGGTCATCTCACCGCTGCGCGATCCGATCGCCTCGATCTCGTCGAGCGCGCCCTCCATGATGTCGCCGAGCGGCAGGTAGTCCTCGCTGGTGCGCTGCTCGGTGACCGCGTAGATCTCGGCCTGCGCCCGGTTGACGATCTCGTCGACGTCGTCGTCGGCCGCGTATCCCATCTGCGTGATGCGCGTACCGGCCTCGACCAGGCGGCGCAGCACGGCGCGCTCGTGCACGATCTCCGCGTAGTACGCCGCGTTGGCCGCCGTGGGGACCGTCTGGACGAGGGTGTGCAGATACGAGGCCCCGCCGACCTTGTTGATCTCGCCGCGCTTGGTCAGTTCCGAGGCGATCGTGATGGGGTCGGCCGGCTCGCCCTTGGCGTAGACGTCGAGGATGGCCGTGTAGATGGTCTCGTGGGCCGGCTTGTAGAAGTCGTGGCCCTTGAGGATCTCGACGACGTCGGCGATGGCGTCCTTGGACAGCAGCATGCCGCCCAGGACGGACTGCTCGGCCTCGAGGTCCTGCGGAGGCACCCGCTCGAACGCGGGGCCCGAGCCGTCCCACACGCCGTTGTCCCGGCCGCGGTCGTGCTGCTCGTCGCGGCCGCGGCCACCGTCGTCGCGCCGGCGGGAGGCGGGCAGACGATCACTGGGACCGCTGCCGACCCACGGATCGTCCAAGGGCTCGGAAATGCTCACCGAGCCACCTCCTCCCGTCCGCCGAGCGGACCTCGCCGTGCCCCTCTGTTCTACGGCACGGCACTGACAGATAAGAGGCCCAACTCCGGTTGTTCCGCGCCGGTTTTGTGGCGTTTGTGAAGCCGGCGGACGGAGCGAGCGCCGGACCACCGTAGGCCCGTAGGCAGCGTCAGCCAATCTGGTTATCCACAGGCCGTGTGGACGACCGCCCCAATGCTGTGGAGAACTCCGTCAAACCTGTGCACGACCCGGTGGACAGCGCTGTGAACAAGCCCGCAAGACAGCCGACAGCACCACTGTGACCTGCACTTTTGCCGTCCACGGCCTGTGCAGAAGAAAAACTTCCCCAGTCGGATCAAGATCCCTTCAAGTGATGTACGCAAGCCCACACACCACGTCATCAAGTAAGGGGTACAGAAGCTTTGCATCTCTTACCTGTGGACGATTAGATTGGTGCACATGACACAGGCCCCCGCGCGTCCCCGAGCCGCCCGACGGCAGCACGACAGAGAGATCGTCATGCTGGCCGTGCCGGCCTTCGGCGCCCTCGTCGCCGAGCCGCTCTTCGTCATGGCCGACAGCGCCATCGTCGGTCATCTCGGCACCGCGCAGCTCGCCGGTCTCGGCGTCGCCTCGGCCCTGCTGATGACCGCCGTCAGTGTCTTCGTCTTCCTCGCTTACGCCACCACGGCCGCCGTCGCCCGGCGCGTCGGGGCGGGCGACCTCCAGGCAGCGATCCGCCAGGGTATGGACGGCATCTGGCTGGCCCTGCTGCTGGGCGCCGCCGTCGTCGCCGTCACCCTGCCCACGGCACCGGCTCTGGTGGACCTCTTCGGTGCCTCGGACACGGCGGCGCCCTATGCGACCACGTATCTGCGGATCTCCGCGCTCGGCATACCGGCCATGCTGGTCGTGCTCGCGGCGACCGGCGTCCTGCGCGGACTCCAGGACACCAGGACACCGCTCTACGTCGCCATCGCCGGATTCATCGCCAACGGCCTGCTGAACGTCGGACTGGTCTACGGCGCGGATCTCGGCATCGCGGGCTCTGCCTGGGGCACCGTCATCGCCCAGTGCGGCATGGCCGCGGTCTATCTGGCGGTGGTGCTGCGCGGTGCCCGCAAGCACGGAGCCTCACTGCGGCCGGACGCCGCCGGGATCAGGGCCTCCGCCCAGGCCGGCGTGCCCCTGCTGGTGCGCACCCTCTCGCTCAGGGCCATCCTGATGATCGCGACGGCTGTCGCTGCCCGCCTCGGTGACTCCGACATCGCGGCGCACCAGATCATCCTCTCCCTGTGGAGCCTGCTCGCCTTCGCCCTGGACGCCATCGCCATCGCCGGCCAGGCCATCATCGGGCGCTATCTGGGAGCCGGTGACACCCAGGGTGCGCGTCAGGCATGCCGCCGCATGGTGGAGTGGGGCATCGCGGTCGGGGTCGTCCTCGGCGTGCTGGTGGTGCTCGCCCGGCCGCTGTTCCTGCCCCTGTTCACCAACGACTCCACCGTCAAGGACGTGGCTCTGCCCGCTCTGTTGCTGGTGGCGCTGTCCCAGCCGATCTGCGGCATCGTCTTCGTCCTGGACGGGGTCCTGATGGGCGCGGGCGACGGGCCGTACCTCGCATGGGCGATGCTGCTGACCCTGGCGGTCTTCGCCCCGGTCGCCCTTCTGGTCCCCGTGCTCGGGGGTGGGCTCACCGCCCTGTGGGCCGCGATGACGCTGATGATGACGGTGCGGATGCTGACCCTGTGGCTCCGCACCCGCTCGGGCCGCTGGATCGTCACGGGCGCGACGCGCTGACCGTTTCACGTGGAACACCGTGTTCGCGTGGCGCATGGACCACTCGTCGGCCACCCGTCGGCCGGTTCGGCCGCCTCTCATGGCCGTGGCACGGCCTTCATGGCCATGGCACGACGACGGGGGCCGCACCCCGAAGGGTGCGGCCCCCGTGCTCACTGCTTCGGTGAGCGCGGCACTCAGGCCGCGACGACCTCGATGCTGACCTTGGCGGCAACCTCGGGGTGCAGACGCACGGACGTCTCGTGGGCGCCCAGCGTCTTGATCGGCGCGCCCAGCTCGATGCGGCGCTTGTCGACCTCGGGACCACCGGCGGCCTTGATCGCGGAGGCGATGTCGGCCGGGGTGACGGAACCGAAGAGACGACCGGCGTCGCCGGAGCGGACGGCCAGACGGACCTTGACCCCCTCGAGCTGGGCCTTCACCTGGTTGGCCTGCTCGATGGTCTGGATCTCGTGGATCTTGCGAGCACGACGGATCTGCTCGACGTCCTTCTCGCCGCCCTTGGTCCAGCGGATCGCGAGCTTGCGCGGGACCAGGTAGTTGCGAGCGTAACCGTCCTTGACGTCGACGACGTCGCCCGCGGCACCGAGGCCGGAGACCTCGTGGGTGAGGATGATCTTCATGAGTCGGTCACCCTTCCCTTATCGCGCGGTGGAGGTGTAGGGCAGCAGCGCCATCTCACGGCTGTTCTTGACGGCCGTGGCGACGTCACGCTGGTGCTGCGTGCAGTTGCCGGTCACGCGGCGGGCACGGATCTTGCCGCGGTCGGAAATGAACTTCCGCAGCATGTTCGTGTCCTTGTAGTCCACGTACGTGACCTTGTCCTTGCAGAATGCGCAGACCTTCTTCTTCGGCTTGCGCACAGGCGGCTTCGCCATGATGTTTCTCCTGTGTGATCAAGAAGTGTGGGTACGGCCCGCCTAGAAGGGGGGCTCGTCCGAGTAGCCGCCGCCGCTGCCGGAGCCGCCGCCCCAGCCGCCGCCACCACCCTGCTGGCCACCGGCGGGAGCGCCGGTCGCCCACGGGTCGTCGGCGGGAGCGCCGCCGCCCTGCTGGCCGCCGCCGGGACCGCCGCCCCAGCCACCGCCACCCTGGCCACCGCCGCTGTAGCCGCCCTGGCCACCGCGGCCGGTGGTCTTGGTGACCTTGGCCGTGGCGTTGCGCAGGCTGGCGCCGACTTCCTCGACGTCCAGCTCGTAGACCGTGCGCTTGACGCCCTCACGGTCCTCGTAGGACCGCTGCTTCAGCCGGCCCTGCACGATGACGCGCATGCCTCGCTGGAGCGACTCGGCGACGTTCTCCGCCGCCTGGCGCCAGACCGAGCAGGTCAGGAACAGGCTCTCGCCGTCCTTCCACTCGTTCGTCTGACGGTCGAAGGTGCGGGGAGTGGACGCGACACGGAACTTCGCGACGGCCGCACCGGACGGGGTGAAGCGCAGCTCGGGGTCATCGACAAGGTTGCCGACGACCGTGATGACGGTCTCGCCTGCCATGGGGGAACCTCTCGGCGGGTTTGCTGCTGGCTGCTTGTGCTGCTACTCGAGTCCCGAGATCGGCTGAGCGGAGGGCTCAGTGGGTCTCGGGGCGGAGGACCTTGGTCCGGAGGACCGACTCGTTCAGGTTCATCTGGCGGTCGAGCTCCTTGACGACCGCAGGCTCGGCCTGCAGGTCGATGACCGAGTAGATGCCCTCGGGCTTCTTCTTGATCTCGTACGAGAGACGACGACGGCCCCAGGTGTCGACCTTCTCGACCTTTCCGCCGCCGTCACGGACGACAGAAAGGAAGTTCTCGATCAGCGGGGAGACAGCACGCTCCTCGAGATCGGGGTCGAGGATGACCATCACCTCGTAGTGACGCATGTGGAACCCACCTCCTTTGGACTCAGCGGCCACGGTCGTTCCGTGGCAGGAGGGTCGTGATGCGTTGCGCAACGATGTCTGTCAGTAAAACAGCCGCCACTGACAATCGAGGTCGGGCGGCGGTGCCGGGCCGGCCGGGACGGACCGTGGTCCTGCCCTGACCCTCGCCTGGCTCTGTCCGGACGGACACCGGTGCGGACGGTACAGAGTACCCGCACAGCTGCTTCCGGTTGAAATCCGGCCGGGGTCCCCGTCAATCTGTACACATCGGGTGTGTATGGCGCTACGATGCGCCGCCTTTCGCAGGAGGTGCCCCTATGGCACAGGCAATGCGACCCAACACCGCCGGAGGCCTCTTCGCCACGGACGGCAAGCCCCATCCGCTCCAGGACGCCCTGCTCGCGGTGACCCTGGTGCTGGGGATCACGTCCTTCATCACGGCGATGTTCCACCATCTGCACCTGCTCAGCTCCTGGACGGGCCTGGTGGGGATCCTCATCGGCGCGTACGGCCAGTGGGTCTCGGAGACCACGCGCGAGCGCTTCGGCCTCATCCTGGGGCTCGGTGCCGCGGCGGTCGGTTTCTTCCTGGGCATGGCGCACGGTGGCCTCTTCGGCGGGCTCTTCGACTGACGTCAGGCAACCACCCCCTTCCGAACACCGTCGAACGCCCCGGCCGGCCGCGGGCCGGGGCGAAGGTGCCGTGCGCCCAACCGGGGCGCTCCCCGGGCGCAGTAGGCTTCGCGCGAGAGCCGGAGCCCCTGAACCCATGGGGACACACCAGCCCGAGGAGCGCCCCGAATGAGCCTGACCCTGAGGACCATCAGTCGAGAGCAGCATCTGGCCTACATCCAGAGCCTGCCGTCGGCGAGTCACATGCAGGTCCCGGCCTGGGCTGACGTCAAGGCGGAATGGCGCTCGGAGAACCTCGGCTGGTTCGACGACCGGACCGGTGAGATGGTCGGCGCCGGTCTCGTCCTCTACCGGCAGCTGCCCAAGATCAAGCGCTACCTCGCCTACCTGCCCGAGGGCCCGGTCATCAACTGGTTCGCGCCGAACCTCCAGGAGTGGATCGAGCCGATGCTCGCCCACCTGAAGCAGCAGGGCGCGTTCTCGGTGAAGATGGGTCCCCCGGTGATCATCCGGCGCTGGGAGGCCTCGACCATCAAGAAGGGCATCCAGGACCAGGACGTGAAGCGTCTGCGCGACCTGGAGGCCGACTTCATCGAGCCCCGCGCCTTCGAGGTCGCCGACAAGCTGCGCCGCATGGGCTGGCAGCAGGGCGAGGACGGCGGCGCCGGCTTCGGCGACGTCCAGCCCCGCTACGTCTACCAGGTGCCGCTGGCGAACCGCTCCCTGGAAGAGGTCCACAAGAACTTCAACCAGCTGTGGCGCCGCAACATCAAGAAGGCCGAGAAGGCCGGCGTCGAGGTCGTCCAGGGCGGCTACGACGACCTGCCCGAGTGGCAGCGGCTGTACGAGATCACCGCCGTGCGCGACCGCTTCCGGCCCCGCCCGCTGTCGTACTTCCAGCGCATGTGGACGGCCCTCAACACCGAGGACCCCAACCGCATGCGGCTGTACTTCGCCAGGCACAACGGCGTGAACCTGTCCGCGGCGACGATGCTGATCGTCGGCGGGCACGTCTGGTACTCCTACGGCGCCTCCGACAACATCGGCCGTGAGGTCCGGCCCTCGAACGCGATGCAGTGGCGGATGCTGCGCGACGCCTACGCGCTCGGCGCCACCGTCTACGATCTCCGCGGCATCTCGGACTCGCTGGACGAGACCGACCACCTCTTCGGTCTGATCCAGTTCAAGGTCGGCACGGGCGGCCAGGCCGCCGAGTACCTCGGCGAGTGGGACTTCCCGCTGAACAAACTGCTCCACAAGGCGCTCGACATCTACATGTCGCGCCGCTGACCCCTGCTGCGTCGCTCCGACGCCCCCGACAGCTCCCCCACCTCTGATACACCGCAGCCACGAGAAAGGTCCCAGGTCCGGCCATGGCGCTCACGCTCTACGTCGACACCGCGCGCTGGCGGGCGCACCACAAGCACGTGCAGGAGCAGTTCCCGGGGCTCGTCCCGGTCTGCAAGGGCAACGGCTACGGCTTCGGCCACGAGCGGCTGGCCGAGGAGGCCACCCGGCTGGGCTCGGACGTCCTCGCCGTCGGCACGACGTACGAGGCCGCCCGGATCAAGGACTGGTTCGGCGGCGACCTGCTGGTGCTGACGCCGTACCGGCGCGGTGAGGAGCCCGTGCCGCTGCCCGACCGGGTCATCCGTTCGGTGTCGTCGATCGACGGCGTGTACGGGCTGGTGGGAGCGCGGGTGGTCATCGAGGTGATGTCCTCGATGAAGCGGCACGGCATCAGCGAGCAGGACCTGCCCCAGCTGCACGCCGCCATAGAGAACGTCCGGCTGGAGGGCTTCGCCATCCACCTGCCGCTGGACCGCACCGACGGCTCGGACGCCGTCGAGGAGGTCATCGGCTGGATGGACCGCCTGCGGGCGGCCCGTCTGCCGCTGCACACGATGTTCGTGAGCCACCTCAAGGCCGACGAACTCGTCCGGCTCCAGCAGCAGTTCCCGCAGACCCGCTTCCGCGCCCGGATCGGCACGCGGCTGTGGCTGGGGGACCACGAGGCCACCGAGTACCGCGGCGCGGTCCTGGACGTCACGCGCGTCGCCAAGGGGGAGCGGTTCGGCTACCGGCAGCAGAAGGCCGCCTCCGACGGCTTCCTGGTGGTCGTGGCGGGCGGTACGTCGCACGGGGTGGGCCTGGAGGCCCCCAAGGCGCTGCACGGCGTCATGCCGCGCGCCAAGGGCGTCGCCCGCGCCGGCCTCGCCACCGTGAACCGGAACCTCTCCCCGTTCGTCTGGGGCGGCAAGCAGCGCTGGTTCGCCGAGCCGCCGCACATGCAGGTGTCGATCCTGTTCGTGCCGGCGGACGCGCCGGAGCCCAAGGTCGGCGAGGAACTCGTGGCCCATCTCCGGCACACCACGACGCAGTTCGACCGCCTCGTCGACCGCTGAGCGGCGCCTGGAGCAGCTGGGGAACCGCCCCCGCGCGGACGGCGAGAAGGCCGTACACGGTCGGACCGTGTACGGCCTTCTCCTTGCTCCGGCGACGGCGCTTCCCGGCCTGTTCGCTCAGAGCGAACCGCTGGTGGCTCCGGTCGTGCCCCACTCGACCTGCGGTCCCTCGAAGTGGACCGTGTGCCGCGCGGGGTGGGCCGCGGGACCGAACACGAACACGTCCTCGGCCCCGTCGAGCACTCCGCCCGAGGGGTCGTCCTCACCCGACCTCCGTACCGGGTCCCGCTCCGGCATCAGGATGTCGCGCACGACCATGGCGCACAGGTACAGCGTCCCCAGCAGGTGCAGGCCGATGGCCCAGTGGTAGCCGTCGGTGGGCAGTCCCTTGTGCGCGTCCCCACTGGTCGTGTACGCGAGGTACATCCAGATGCCCAGGAAGTACGCCACCTCGCAGGCCTGCCAGACCAGGAAGTCCCGCCACTTCGGCCGGGCGAGGGCCGCCAGCGGCACCAGCCACAGGACGTACTGCGGCGAGTAGACCTTGTTGGTGAGGATGAACGCCGCGACGACCAGGAAGGCGAGCTGGGCGAAGCGCGGCCGGCGCGGAGCCGTGAACGTGAGCGCCGCGATGCCCGCGCAGCAGAGCAGCATCAGGAGCATGGCGAGCGTGTTGACGGTGTCGGTGCTGAGCGGGTCGCTCGAGTTCTGGGCCAGGATCAGCCAGAAGGAGCCGAAGTCGACGCCCCGCTCCTGGCTGAACGTGTAGAACTTCGACCAGCCGTCGAAGGCGAAGAGCATGACGGGCGCGTTGACGACGGCCCAGGCGACGACCGCGCCCCCGAGGGCCCTTCCGTACTCCCGCCAGCGGCCCGCGCGCCAGCACAGCACCAGCAACGGACCGAGGAGCAGCACGGGGTAGAGCTTGGCGGCCGTGGCGAGCCCGAGGAGGACGCCGAAGGCGAGGGAGCGCCCCCGCGACCACATCAGCATCGCCGCGGCCGTCAGAGCGACGGCCAGCAGGTCCCAGTTGATGGTCGCGGTCAGCGCGAAGGCCGGCGCCAGCGCCACCAGCAGGGCGTCCCAGGGCCGCCGGCTGTGCGTACGGGTCACGCAGACGGCGATGACGGCCACGCACACCATCAGCATCCCGGCGTTGGCCATCCAGTACCACTGCGCCTGGTCCTGAATGCTGCCGCTGCCCGGCGTGAGCCAGGCGGCCACCTCCATGAACATTCCGGTCAGCACCGGGTACTCGAGGTACTGCATGTCCCCGGGGAGCTCGTCGAAGTACGGCACCAGCCCGTCGGCGAAGCCGCGCCCCTGGTAGAGGTGCGGAATGTCCGAGTAACAGGCGTGCGTGTACTGGGAGCCGGCGCCGAAGAACCAGGCCCCGTCGTAGCAGGGCGCTTTCTGCACCAGGCCGAGGGCGAACATCCCGATCGCGACGAGCGCGATGACCCGGACCGGGGTCCACCAGGACGTTCCGAGCAGGGCATGCCGCCCGAGCGGACCGCCGATCAGCTCACTGCCGGCAGCGGCGACCCGGTCCTCCGCGGTCGGCCGCACCGGCTCGGGCTCGTGGGCGCTCGCTTGCGTCGATTCTCCACTGGGCATGCCGCACATCCTGCCGTACGCGGCTGGGAACACGCCGAGGGCCGCCGTACCCGAGGGGTACGGCGGCCCTTGTTTCACGTGAAACGCCCACGTCGGCCGGCGGGTCGGCTAACCGGCCGGGCCTCCGAAGAGACCACCGCCGTTGTTGTTGCCTCTGCTGTTCCCGGGGTCACCACTTTCCGTGGCTGTCGGTGAGGAGGTCACTCCTCCGTCCGTGCCACCGTCGTCGGCGCCACCCGGACCGGTGCCACCCGAGTTGTTGCCCTCGCCCTCACAGTTGAGGTCGAACGGCCCGCACGTGGGGGTCTCCGAGGGCGTCGGAGTGGTCTCGGTCTCCGAGGGCGTCGGCGACGCCGACGGAGTCTCTTCCTCGGTCTCGGTGACCGAGGGGGTGGGAATCGGTGCCGGATCGTCGTTGACGATCTCCCCGATGGGCTCCGGCGTCGGGAACGCCTCCGGCGCCTGGCCCTTCAGCGCCTTCCCCATGTAGTCCGCGAAGATCTCGGACGGGAACGAGGCACCGTGGATCTTCTCCTGGCCACCCGTTCCGAACATCTCCAGGAACTGCCGGTTCTTGATGCTCTCGTCGTCGGGGTACCGGAACATGCTGATCGCGGTCGACAGCTGCGGGGTGTACCCGACGAACCAGGCGGACTTGTTGCCGTCCGTCGTACCGGTCTTTCCGGCCACCTCGCGGCCGGGAAGCTGGGCGTTGGTACCAGTTCCCTCTTCGACGACGGTCTTCAGGACGTCCGTGACGTTGTCGGCGACCTGAGAGGTGAAGGCCTGCTCGGTCTCGGTCTTGTGGGTGAAGATCGTGCCGTCCTTGCTCGACACCTTCTTCACCGAGAAGGGCTCACGCTGCTTGCCGCTCGCCGCGAACGTGGCGTACGCGCCCGCCATGCGGATCGCGCTGGGGTTGGAGGTGCCGATGGAGAACGAGGGGTAGTCGGTACCGGCGAGGCTGCTCTCCAGGACGCCGGCGTCGACCGCCGCCTCCTTCACCTTGTCCAGGCCGACGTCCATGCCGAGCTGCACGAAGGAGGAGTTCACCGACTCGCGCATCGCCTCACGGAGGTCGATCTTGTAGTCGGGCGGCGTGCCGTACGTCCGGTCGCCGTCATTGACCTGCTCCCACTGCTCGCCCTTCTCGTTCTGCCAGATCGTCCCGTCGTACTCCTTGATCTTGAGCTTGTTCTTGCCGTTGTAGAGGCTCTGCGGAGAGACGATGGTGCGCTCGTCCTGTGCCTGCACCGGATCCAGGTCCGGGTTCCGGACGCCCCACTTCATGGCCGCCGCCAGGACGAACGGCTTGAACGTCGAACCGACCTGGGCACCGGTCGCGTCGGCGTTGTTGGTGAAGTGCTTGGTCGCGTCCACACCGCCGTAGATCGCCTTGATCGCACCGGTGGCGGGATCGACCGAGGCCCCTCCGAACTGGACGTGGGTGTCCGTCTCCGGGCGCTCCTTGGGCTTGATGTTCTCCTTGTAGACCTTCTTGACCGACTTCTCGAGTTCCTGGACCTTCTTCTTGTCGAAGGTCGTGTAGATCGAGTAGCCGCCCTTCTCCAGGTCGTCGGCCGTGATGCCGGTCTCTTCGCTGTTGTTGACGATGTACGCCTTGGCCAGGTCGACGAGGTAACCGATCTGTCCGCTCAGCGCCGTGTTGGACCGGGGGTTCTGCCACTTGGGCAGCTTGGTGTGCTTGGCCCGCTCCTCGGCGCTCAGGTGGCCGTACTCGACCATCTTGTCCAGCGTGTCCTGCATCTGCCGCAGGAGACGCTCCTGGTTCTTCTCGGGAGTGGCGCCGACCGGGTCGATGGACTTCGCACCGGCCGGGTCGTAGTAGGTGGCGCCCTTGAGCACCGCCGACAGGAAGGCGCACTCGCCCGCGTCCAGGTCGAGGGCGTCCTTGTTGAAGTACGCGCGGGAGGCCGCCTGGATCCCGTAGGCCCCGCGGCCGTAGTACGCCGAGTTCAGGTAGCCCTCGAGGATCTTGTCCTTGGGCTCGGTGGCGCCCACCTTGATCGAGACGAAGATCTCCTTGAACTTCCGGGAGACCGTCTGCGACTGGTCCTCCAGCATCGCGTTCTTGACGTACTGCTGGGTGATCGTGGAACCGCCCTGCGTCTCGCCGCCGCGGGCCATGTTGAACACGGCCCGGGCGATGCCCTTGGGGTCGATGCCGCTGTCCTCGTAGAAGGTCTTGTTCTCCTGCGAGATCACGGCATACCGCATTTCCTCGGGGATCTGCGCGAGGCTGATGATCTGGCGGTTGCGCTCACCACCCGTGGCGACCATCTGCGAGCCGTCGGACCAGTAGTAGACGTTGTTCTGCGCCGTGGCCGTCAGGGCGACGTTGGGCACGTCCACCATCGCGTACCCGATACCGGCGACGGCCACGAGGCTGCCGAAGAAGGCGATGCACAACCCGGACACGAGCTTCCAGGACGGCGTCCAGCGTCGCCAGCCGTCCTTGTCGTGGCGGGGATAGTCGATGATCCGCTTCTTGCCGGGAGGCGCCGCGCGGCCCCTGCCGCGTCCGGGCCCGGTGGAGCCGGCACGACGGCCCCCGCCTCTTTGCGCCGCGCGTCGTGCTTCGGCGCGGCTGCCGTACGTGCGCTCCTCACTCCCCGAGTCGCGGGCGCCCGACCCATAGGAATCGGACGGAGACCCGGTGGCGCCTCGCGGTGCCGCGCGGCGGCCGGAGGACGAGCCGGACTGGCCGCGTCGGGCCGCGGCACGTCCGCCTCCCTGCGGCTGCGGCGGTTTGCGACGGTGCTCGCTCATCGAACGACTACTCCTCGGGCAGGCGCATCCTTGCGCGCCTGGAAACGGCGGCTGGTTTCCGGTCCCCCCGAAGTACGGATGCGGTGCTTCCCACATTCACCCGTACTGCACCAGGGACGGGGACGCCCCTCGGGCGTCACTTGGTTCCCGGTGGCGTGCATGGCGCACAGACTACGCACCGCCAAAACCCTCCGAGCACAGAAGTTCACCTCAAATCAGGCAACTTGCCCTCCATGAATCGGTGATGTGATCCCGTTCACCCCACCCCCCCTTGTCGCATCCGGAAGGTCGTTCTATCGTCGTGATGTATCGAGTCGATACATCAGCTCGGCATAAGGACGGCGGCAAGCCGGATCCGAGCCCGTCACGGCAGGACAGCGGCAGAGGGGAGGCGACGATGAGCCGACGTTCCGGGATCCTCGAGTTCGCCGTGCTCGGCCTGCTCCGCGAATCTCCTATGCACGGCTACGAGCTGCGCAAACGACTCAATACGTCACTGGGTGTGTTCCGTGCGTTCAGCTACGGGACGCTTTACCCCTGCCTCAAGACGCTGCTCGCCAACGGCTGGTTGATCGAGGAGCCGGGGAACACCACCGAGGACGCCCTCGCCGCCCCGCTCGCGGGCCGCCGCGCCAAGATCGTCTACCGGTTGACGGCGGAAGGTAAGGAACACTTCGAGCAGCTGCTCTCGCAGACGGGGCCGGACGCGTACGAGGACGAGACCTTCGCCGCGCGGTTCGCCTTCTTCGGCCAGACCTCCCGTGATGTGCGCATGCGCGTCCTCGAAGGCCGCCGCAGCCGGCTGGAGGAGCGCCTCGAGAAGATGCGCGCCTCCCTGGCCCGGACCCGGGAGCGCCTCGACGACTACACGCTTGAGCTCCAGCGCCACGGGATGGAGTCCGTGGAGCGCGAAGTGCGCTGGCTGAACGAGCTCATCGAGAGCGAGCGGGCCGGGCGGGACCTGAAGGGTTCCGCCACCGGGGGGTCCGCTCAGCAGGACACCACATCTGGAGCGACGGGCGACCTGCCCCGGTCCGGGGACGCCCCCCGGCCGGATACGCCCGACGACACCGCCACGTGAGGCCCGCCGAAGGGCGGCCTCACTCGTACACACAGGGAGCAACCGGAATGGGTTCGGTTCGCGTAGCCATCGTCGGCGTGGGCAACTGCGCCGCATCGCTGGTGCAGGGAGTCGAGTACTACAAGGACGCCGATCCGGCGTCCAAGGTGCCGGGCCTGATGCACGTCCAGTTCGGCGAGTACCACGTCCGCGACGTCGAGTTCGTCGCCGCCTTCGACGTGGACGCCAAGAAGGTCGGTCTCGACCTCGCGGACGCCATCGGCGCCTCGGAGAACAACACCATCAAGATCTGCGACGTCCCCCGCACCGGTGTGACGGTCCAGCGCGGCCACACCCTCGACGGTCTCGGCAAGTACTACCGCGAGACCATCGAGGAGTCCGCCGAGGAGCCGGTCGACGTCGTCCAGGTGCTCAAGGACAAGCAGGTCGACGTCCTGGTCTGCTACCTGCCCGTGGGCTCCGAGGACGCGGCGAAGTTCTACGCCCAGTGCGCCATCGACGCCAAGGTCGCCTTCGTCAACGCCCTCCCGGTCTTCATCGCCGGCACCAAGGAGTGGGCGGACAAGTTCACCGAGGCCGGTGTGCCGATCGTCGGTGACGACATCAAGTCCCAGGTCGGCGCCACCATCACGCACCGCGTCATGGCGAAGCTGTTCGAGGACCGCGGTGTCATCCTGGACCGCACGATGCAGCTGAACGTCGGCGGCAACATGGACTTCAAGAACATGCTCGAGCGCGAGCGCCTGGAGTCCAAGAAGATCTCCAAGACGCAGGCCGTCACCTCCCAGATCCCCGACCGGGAGCTCGGCGAGAAGAACGTCCACATCGGCCCGTCCGACTACGTCGCCTGGCTGGACGACCGCAAGTGGGCCTACGTCCGCCTCGAGGGCCGCGCCTTCGGCGACGTCCCGCTGAACCTGGAGTACAAGCTCGAGGTCTGGGACTCCCCGAACTCCGCCGGCGTCATCATCGACGCCCTGCGCGCCGCGAAGATCGCCAAGGACCGGGGCATCGGCGGCCCGATCCTCTCGGCCTCCTCGTACTTCATGAAGTCCCCGCCGGTGCAGTACTTCGACGACGAGGCCCGCGAGAACGTCGAGAAGTTCATCAAGGGCGAAGTCGAGCGCTAGAACCCGCTCACCGTGGGCAGGGGAGGGTCTCCGGGGTCGTACGTCCCGGAGACCCTCCCCCGTATGTGAGGCTGAGCCCCATGGCCGTCGTCCGTGACCTGCGCGTCCTGCTGCGCTTCCAGGGCTTCAGACGCCTGCTCGCCGTGCGGCTGCTGTCCCAGGGCGCCGACGGTGTCTTCCAGGTCGCGCTCGCCGCCTACGTGGTGTTCTCGCCGGAGAAGCAGACGTCGGCCGCGGCGATCGCCTCCGCGATGGCGGTCCTGCTCCTCCCGTACTCCGTGGTCGGTCCCTTCGCCGGAGTCCTGCTGGACCGCTGGCGGCGCCGGCAGGTGTTCCTGTACGGCAATCTGCTGCGTGCCCTGATGGCGTCGGTGACCGCCGTCCTCATCCTCGGCCGGGTCCCCGACTGGCTCCTCCTCGTCTCCGCCCTGTGCGTCACCGCCGTCAACCGCTTCGTCCTCGCCGGGCTGTCCGCCGCGCTCCCGCGCGTGGTCGACACCGAGCGGCTGGTCGTCGCCAACTCCCTCTCCCCGACGGCCGGAACACTCGCCGCGACCGCGGGCGGCGGTCTGGCCTTCCTCGTACGGCTGGTCATCGCCGACTCCGACGCCGCCGTGGTGCTCCTGGGTGCGGCCCTGTACCTGTGCGCGGCCGTGGCGTCGCTGAGCATCGCGAAGGAACTGCTCGGCCCCGACCGGGCGTTGGTGCGCACACGGCTGACCACGGCGCTCACCGGCACCGCTCGCGACCTGGTGGCAGGCGTACGCCACCTCGCCGCGCCGCAGCGCAGGGAGGCCGCCTGGGCGCTCACGGCGATGTCGCTGATGCGGTTCTGCTACGGCGCCATGCTCGTGATGCTGCTGATGCTGTGCCGGTACGCCCTGACCTCGACCACGGACGAGGGACTCGCCCTGCTGGGGCTGGTGTTGGGCGTGTCCGGCGCCGGCTTCTTCGTCGCGGCCGTCGTGACACCGTGGGCCACGGGACGGCTCGGACCCGGCCGCTGGATCATCGTGTGCGCCGGGTCCGCCGCCGTCCTGGAACCCGCGCTCGGACTGCCCTTCGCCTCAGGGCCCCTGCTGGCAGGGGCATTGGTCCTGGGTCTGACCACCCAGGGCGCGAAGATCGCCACGGACACGATCGTCCAGCGCTCCGTCGAGGACGGCTTCCGCGGCCGGATCTTCTCCGTCTACGACGTCCTGTTCAACGCGGCCTTCGTCGGGGCCGCCGCCGTGGCCGCCCTGATGCTGCCGCCCGACGGCCGGTCGGTCCCGCTGGTGGTAACGATCGCCGTTATCTACGGAGCAGTAGCGATGGCTATGGCCCGTTTTGAGCGTCAGTAAGTGTCACATCAATGCCACAGAGCCCCAGAGGGCTACAGAGTTGTCAGTGGCGGCCGGTAGCTTACGTGCGTCTTATCAACGCGCCATGCGCGTCACGCACCTAAGTTCTAGGGGGACCCCCAGTGACCACTCCGCCGCCCCAGGGCAACCCGTTCGCACAGGGCCAGCAGCAGCCCTACGGCCAGCCCCAGGGCCAGGCCCCCTACCCGCCCCAGGGCGGTTTCCCGCAGCAGGCCGGTCAGCCCGGGTTCCCCCCGCCGGGTGCTCCCGTTCCGCCTCAGCAGCCGCGTCGCAAGCTGAGCTTCAAGACGATCAAGAACATCGTCATCGCCGTGGTCGTCGTGAGTGTGGCCGTCGGCGGCTACATCGCCAGCCGGGACGACGCCAACACCGCGAAGGTCGGCGACTGCATGAGCATCTCCGACCCGAACAGCACCACCGACCCGGGGCTCGAGGTCGTTGACTGCAGCGACTCCAAGGCGAAGTACAAGGTTGCCGAGAAGAAGGACGGCACCCTGGACGGGTGCGACCGCACCAAGTACAGCGAGTACACCGAGACGGGCGGAAGCGACGACTTCACCCTCTGCCTGGAGGACTACTCGACCAAGTAAGGCCTCAGATGTGCCGAGGGCGGTGTTTCACGTGAAACACCGCCCTTCGTCATGTCGGCGGGGGCATGTTTCACGTGAAACATGCCCCCGCTCTCCACGCTCAGCCCTGCTGTCCGGCCCACCACTCCTTGAGCGCCGCGACTGCCGCATCGTGCTCCATCGGGCCGTTCTCCAGACGGAGCTCCAGCATCTGCTTGTACGCCTGCCCGACGGCCGGCCCCGGCTTGATCCCCAGGATCTCCATGATCTGGTTGCCGTCGAGGTCCGGGCGGATGGCGTCCAGCTCCTCCTGCTCCTGGAGCTTGGCGATCCGCTCCTCCAAGCCGTCATAGGCACGCGAGAGGGCGGCAGCCTTGCGCCGGTTCCGTGTGGTGCAGTCCGAACGGGTCAGCTTGTGGAGCCGATCGAGGAGCGGCCCCGCATCGCGGACGTAGCGGCGGACGGCGGAGTCCGTCCACTCTCCCGTGCCGTAGCCGTGGAAGCGCAGGTGGAGCTCGACGAGACGGGAGACGTCCTTCACGAGCTCGTTGGAGTACTTGAGCGCCGTCATGCGCTTCTTCGTCATCTTCGCCCCGACCACTTCGTGGTGGTGGAACGAGACACGACCGTCCTTCTCGAAGCGGCGCGTGCGGGGCTTGCCGATGTCGTGCAGCAGGGCCGCCAGGCGAAGGGTCAGATCGGGACCGTCGTCCTCCAGGGCCATCGCCTGCTCCAAGACGATCAGCGTGTGGTCGTAGACGTCCTTGTGCCGGTGGTGCTCGTCACGTTCCAGGCGCAGGGCCGGCAGCTCCGGCAGTACATACCGGGCGAGCCCGGTGTCCACGAGCAGCGACAGTCCCTTGCGGGGATGCTCGGACAGGATCAGCTTGTTCAGCTCGTCCCGCACGCGCTCGGCGGAGACGATCTCGATACGCCCGGCCATCTCCGTCATCGCCGCCACGACCTCGGGCGCCACCTCGAAGTCGAGCTGGGCGGCGAAGCGCGCGGCCCGCATCATCCGCAGCGGGTCGTCGGAGAAGGACTCCTCGGGGGTGCCCGGAGTGCGCAGCACACGCGCCGCGAGGTCGCCGAGACCACCGTGCGGATCGATGAACCGCTTCTCCGGGAGCGCGACGGCCATCGCGTTCACGGTGAAGTCACGGCGGACGAGGTCCTCGTCGATGGAGTCGCCGTACGACACCTCCGGCTTGCGCGAAGTGCGGTCGTACGCCTCCGACCGGTAGGTGGTCACCTCGATCTGGTAGCCGCCCTTCTGCGCGCCGACCGTCCCGAAGGCGATCCCGACCTCCCAGACGGCGTCCGCCCAGGGACGCACGATCTTCAGCACGTCCTGCGGACGGGCATCGGTCGTGAAGTCCAGGTCGTTGCCGAGACGGCCGAGCAGTGCGTCCCGCACCGAACCGCCGACCAGGGCAAGTGAGAACCCGGCCTCCTGGAAGCGGCGGGCGAGGTCGTCGGCGACAGGGGCGACCCGCAGCAGTTCACTCACCGCGCGGTCCTGCACCTGGCTCAGGGCACTGGTTTCTTCGTTGGCGTTCGGCACAACAGAAGAGGGTACGTGGCGCGGGCGGCCGGAAGCTCCCCCATTCCGTGCCCGCGGCCACCCGCCGATACCCGCACAAGGCCTGCCCTTGAGACGTGGGGACGCACTCCTCTCCATACGGACACATACAGGACGGGCCGGCTCCGTCCTCGATCTTGCGGAACGGTCCGCGGCACTTCCCCTCGGCAAGCATCGTTACCATGCGTGGACGCACATTCCGACGACCACTGACGACGACGAGGGACGGGCGAGCGCGTGGCCGAGGCGGCAGACTTCCAGGGGACCCCTCCCTCACCTGCCCTCCGTCGGCTGCGACGCGCCGGGGCACTGCTCGCCGGAGCGCCCCTGCTGGCCGGGCTCCTCCAGCTGCCCGCCGCGCCCCCCGCGGACGCCGCCGGACAGGACGCACCACGGGCCGCCTCCGGCGCGGGACCGGTCTCCGTCTCCGTGGACTCGCTCACTCCCAGCGCCCCCACCGAGGGGGACACCGTCACCGTGTCCGGCACGGTGACCAACAAGGGGAAGCAGACGGTCACCGACGCCCACGTCGGCCTGCGCGTGGGTCCGCTGCTGAACACCCGCTCGGGGATCGACAGCGTCGCCCGGAACAGCGGCGACGTCCGGAACGTCGTCGGCCCGGAGGTCGGCGGCAAGTACTCCGAGAAGTTCTCCAGGCTCACTCCGGGCGTCTCTCGGCCCTTCAGCATCTCCGTCCCGGTCAACGCGCTGGACCTCGGGGAGGACGGCGTCTACCAGCTGGCCGTGTCGCTCTCCGGGCAGACCTCCGCGCAGCCCTGGGAGCAGACTCTCGGCGTCCAGCGGACCTTCCTCCCGTGGCAGCCCGAGGAAGCCGGCACGCGGACGAAGACGACCTTTCTGTGGCCGCTGGTCTCCACGTCCCACATGACGGCGGAGACGGATTCGGACGAGCAGCAGACGCCGGTCTTCCGCGACGACGACCTCGCCGAGGAGATCGCCCCGGGCGGTCGGCTGGACCGCATGGTGGCGCTGGGCGAGAGCCTCGACGTCACCTGGGTGATCGATCCGGACCTGCTGGCGTCCGTCGATGCGATGACCGAGAGGTACGAGGTCCAGGGAGAGGGTGAGGAGAACACGGTCGGCAGCCACCAGGAGGTCGCCGACCGGTGGCTCGCCGAGGTGCAGCAGGCGGTGGCGGACGAGGAGGTCGTCGCCCTGCCGTTCGGCGACCCCGACCTGGCCTCCCTCGCCCACAACGGCACCGCCGTCACCGGCTCACTGAGCCACCTCAAGGAGGCCACCGACGTCGCCGCGGACACGGTGGAGTCGATCCTTCACGTGAAACCCACCACGGACTTCGCCTGGCCCGTGGACGGTGCGGTCGACCCCTCCATCGTCAAGGTCGCCACGTCCGCCGGCGCCGACAAGGTGATCGCCCGCAGCGACACCTTCGAGGAGACCGACGGCCTGTCGTACACGCCCTCCGCGCCCCGCCCCATCGGTGGCGGCACCACGGCCGTCGTGGCGGACGCCCGGCTGTCCACGGCGTTCCAGGGCGACATGACCAAGGCCTCCACGTCCACGCAAGCGGTGCAGCGGTTCCTGGCCCAGAGCCTGACGCTCGGCCTCCAGACCGACAAGCAGCGCAGCGTCGTCGTCGCCCCGCAGCGCACACCGTCCGCGAGTCAGGCCCAGACGATGGCCGAGGCGCTGACCGTCCTCCAGGAGGGGACCTGGTCCGAGTCCCAGGACCTGGCGGCGGCCGCGAGGACCAAGCCGGATCCCGCCGCCGCCACCAAGGTTCCCCCGGCCTCCGCGTACCCCTCCTCGCTGCGCAGGCACGAGCTGCCGCGGTCGACGTTCGAGCAGATCGCGAGGACGCAGGACAAGCTCGACAAGTTCAAGGTGATCCTCTCCGACCAGTCCCGGGTGGTGACCCCGTTCGGACGCGCCCTGAACCGGGCGATGTCCGTGTCCTGGCGGAACCGGGAGACCGATGCGGCGATCTACCGGAGCGGTGTCGAGTCGTACCTCGACACGCTCATCGGCCAGGTGAAGCTCATCGACAAGTCGGAGACGAAGCTCTCCGGCCGCAGCGCCACGATCCCCGTGACGGTCCAGAACAACCTGGTGCAGGGCGTCGAGCACCTGGTGCTGCGGCTCACCTCGACCAATCCGACCCGTCTCGAGATCGGCGGGGACTCCTACGAGGAGCAGCCCATCGCCGTCTCCGGCGGGCACAGCCAGTCGGTGAAGTTCACCACGTCCGCCAACGCCAACGGCCGGGCGACGGTGGTCGCCCAGCTGTACACCCAGGACGGACAGAAGTACGGTGCCCCCGTCACCTTCGACGTGAAGGTCACCGAGATCACCGCCACGGTGATGCTGGTCATCGGCGGCGGTGTCCTGCTGCTCGTCCTCGCCGGCTTCCGGATGTACACGCAGCGCAAGCGCGCCGCGGCCCGCGAGGCGGAGGAGCGGAACGACGAGGCGGGCGAGGACGCCGACGGCCCGCAGAACCCCGAGGCCCCCGCCGCGCGTCTCACCGAGGAGTCCGAGGCAGGCGCACGGGCAGACGCCCCGGAGCAGCCGAGTGACCCGGCACCGGACACCGCACCGGAAAGCGCAGACCCGTCCGGCACGGGTGAGAGAGTGGACCGTTGAGGATGTCGTGGCCGGTGGGCCGGGGACGATGAGGTGGGGTAACCATGAACGCGCCGTACGACGGTGACCGCGGCCATGCCGCGGGCAACTCGGGCTACCCCGAGTCGGACCTCCCCGAGGGTCCGCCGCCCGGGCACGACCAGGTGCCTCAGCCGACCGCCGACCCGTACGTCCAGGACGCCTACGACCAGGACCCCTACCGGGCGCAGGACATCGCCGCCCAGGACCCCGTAGCCGAGGCGCTCTACGACCGCGCCGCGCATCCTCCGCCCCCTCCGGGCACGTACCCCCCTCAGCAGCCGCTCTACGGGCAGCCGCCCCAGTCGCCGTACGCTCCCGATCCGCGAGTGTGGGCCCGGCCCCCCGCGCCGGAGCCGGACGGGGCGACCCAGTACCTGCCCTACGGCGACGACCCGCGCACGACACAGTTCGTGGGCGTGGACGACCTGGTGGACCAGGCCGGGGAACAGCGCCACGAGCCGGACGCCTTCGCCCACCTCTTCCGCGATCAGCAGCAGAGCGGCACCTTCCCCGACCAGCAGGGCGGTGGGTACCCCGGCCAGCAGCAGGGCGACGGGTACCCCCGGCAGCACGGCGGTGGACATCCCGGCCACCCGCCGGCGGACGGCGGGCAGCCCTACGAACCCGCGCCGGTGCCCGGTCCGTCCGCGGCACCCGGCCACTACGCGGGGGCCACGCCGTCCCCCGCCGCCGAGGCCCCGGCCCCCGAACCGGCTCCCGCCCCCGCCCCGAGGAAGGGCGGACGGGCCGGGGGCCTGCTGAAGTCCAGTGCCGTGATGGCGGCGGGCACGATGGTGTCCCGCCTCACGGGATTCATCCGGTCCGCGATGATCGTCTCGGCACTCGGCCTCGCCCTGCTGGGCGAGTCGTTCCAGATCGCCTACCAGCTGCCGACGATGATCTACATCCTGACCGTCGGCGGTGGCCTCAACTCCGTCTTCGTGCCGCAGCTCGTGCGGGCGATGAAGGACGACGAGGACGGGGGCGAGTCGTACGCGAACCGTCTGCTGACGCTCGTCATGGTGGCCCTGGCCGTGCTCACCGCCCTCGCGTGGCTGGCCGCCCCGCTCCTCGTGCGCGCGCTGTCGAACCCGGTCGCCAACGACCCCGCGGCCAACGACGTCGCCGTCACCTTCACCCGCTACTTCCTGCCCTCGATCTTCTTCATGGGCATCCACGTGGTGATGGGACAGATCCTCAACGCACGCGGCCGGTTCGGCGCGATGATGTGGACCCCGGTCCTGAACAACATCGTCATCATCGTCACCCTCGGTGTGTTCATCTGGGTCTACGGCACCGCCGCCGACTCCGGCATGACCGTCGAGAACATCCCGCCGGAGGGCGAGCGGCTGCTCGGCGTGGGTGTCCTTCTCGGTCTGGTGGTGCAGGCCCTGGCGATGATCCCCTACCTCCGCGAGACCGGGTTCCGCATCCGCCTGCGCTTCGACTGGAAGGGCCACGGCCTCGGCAAGGCCGCCATGCTCGCCAAGTGGACGATCCTGTTCGTCCTCGCCAACCAGGCGGGCGCGCTGGTCGTCAGCCAGCTGGCCACCGCGTCGGTCGTCGACACGAAGATCGCCGGCACGGGCTTCAGCGCCTACGCCAACGCCCAGCTGATCTGGGGTCTGCCCCAGGCCATCATCACCGTCTCCCTGATGGCCGCCCTGCTGCCGCGCATCTCCCGTTCGGCGGCCGAGGGCGACGGCGGCGCCGTCCGCGACGACATCTCGCAGGGCCTGCGCACCACGGCCGTCGCGATCGTGCCGATCGCCTTCGGTTTCGTCTCGCTCGGCATCCCGATGTGCACGCTGATCTTCGGCTCCTCGGGCACCGGCGCGGCCACCAACATGGGCTACATGCTGATGGCCTTCGGTCTCGGCCTGATCCCCTACTCCGTGCAGTACGTCGTCCTGCGGGCCTTCTACGCCTACGAGGACACCCGGACCCCCTTCTACAACACGGTCATCGTGGCCGCGGGCAACGCGATCGCCTCGGCCGTCTGCTTCTTCGTGCTCCCGGCCCGCTGGGCCGTGGTCGGCATGGCCGCCTCGTACGGCGTCGCCTACGCGATCGGCGTCGGCGTCGCCTGGCGCCGGCTGCGCAAGCGGCTGGGCGGGGACCTGGACGGCGCCCGGGTGCTGCGCACGTACGCCCGGCTGTGCATCGCGTCGGTACCGGCCGCGCTGCTCAGTGGTGCGGCCTGCTACGGCATCAGCCAGACGCTCGGTCAGGGCGCCCTGGGCTCGTTCGCCGCGATCCTGGGCGGCGGGGCGGTTCTGCTCGGCGTCTTCTTCGCCGCCGCCCGCCGGATGCGCATCGAGGAGCTCAACTCCCTGGTGGGCATGGTCCGCGGGCGCCTGGGACGCTGAGGCAGGGGGTAGGCGCACAACCATCGTCAGCCACCGTGTGTCGTGCATAGCGGCGGACTGTGGGCACAATTGGTTTCGGCGTGGGACGGCGCGCAACGGACGCCGTCCGGCGCGCAATGGATGGGGAGGCAGGGAACGACGGTGGCGGAACGGAGCACAGCTGCCGTCGACGTGGCAGACAACAGCGGCGAGCAGTCGCTGACCGCACAGGCGGACCAGTCCACGGCCGACGGGGTGGCCAAGAACCGGGAGCGGGACACGGACAGCGACGAGGCACAGGAGAACACCGGGACCGACAATTCCGGGAAACCCTCGCCGCCCGAACTGCACAGCGGCCACAAACTGGCCAGACGCTACCGCCTCGAGGAGTGCGTCACCCGTCTGGACGGGTTCAGCAGTTGGCGTGCCGTGGACGAGAAGCTCCGCCGTGCCGTCGGCGTGCACATCCTGCCGGCGGACCACTCGCGTGCCCGGTCCGTGCTGGCCGCGGCCCGCTCCTCCGCCCTGCTGGGCGACCCCCGCTTCGTCCAGGTGCTGGACGCCGTCGAGGAGAACGACGTCGTCTACGTCGTGCACGAATGGCTCCCCGACGCCACCGAGCTGACCACGCTCCTGGCAGCCGGACCGCTGGAGGTGTACGACGCCTACCAGATGGTCAGTCAGGTTTCCGCCGCCATGGCCGCGGCCCACCGCGAGGGCCTCGCCCATCTGCGCCTGAACCCCAACGCCGTACTGCGCACTTCGACCGGCCAGTGGCGCATCCGCGGCCTCGCCGTGAACGCGGCGCTGCGCGGCGTCAGCTCCGACACCCCGCAGCGCACCGACACCGAGTCCATCGGTGCCCTCCTCTACGCCGCCCTCACCCAGCGCTGGCCGTACGAGAGCGACGCCTACGGCATGTCCGGCCTGCCGAAGGACATCGGCCTCATCCCGCCCGACCAGGTGCGGGCCGGTGTCCACCGCGGTCTGTCCGAACTCGCGATGCGGGCGCTCGCCAACGACGGGGCCACCGCCTCACGCCACGAGTCGCCGTGCACCACGCCGGAGGAGCTGGTGAAGGCGATCGGCGAGATGCCCCGCATCCGTCCGCCGGAGCCGGCGTTCACCACCCCGCCGGAGTACCAGCGCACGACCTACCAGCAGGGCACGTACGGCCGCCCGGCGCCGCATCCCGGCGTCACCCAGGCGGTGCCGGCACCGCCTCCCCCGCTGCAGAGCCGCACCGGCAAGGCACTGAAGTGGGCCGTCTCGGCCCTGCTGATCGCCGCGCTCGGCCTGGGCAGCTGGCAGCTCGCGGACGCCCTCATGGAACAGGGCGGCAAGGCGGAGGACACGAACAGGACCCAGACGACGGACGGGAACGACAAGAGCAGCAAGAAGACCGAAGCACCCAAGCCGCTCGCGATCCAGGGTGCTCAGGAGTACGTCGCGCAGGGCGATGCCCAGGCACCCGAGGACGTGGCCAAGACATACGACGGTGACAGCTCGACCTACTGGCGCACCAAGAGCTTCGTGGACGGGCCGGACATGAACCCGGCTTTCAAGCCCGGTGTGGGCATCGTCTACGACCTCGGATCCGAGCAGACGGTGAAATCGTCGACCATAGGGCTGCGCTACACGGGCGACCACACCACGGTCACCCTGTACGCGACGGAGTCGACCGGTTCCTCGACCCCGATCGACTCCATGAAGAAGCTCGGTACCGTGACGACGACCGGCGACCAGGCCGCGGTGAAGGTGGGCAAGCCAGTCAAGACCCGGTACGTGCTGGTCTGGTTCACCGCCCTGCCGTCGGCGCCCGGTGACGCCTACAGCAGCGCCGGTTACAAACAAGCCATCACCGACCTGGAATTCACCGGCTGACGACGCATCAAGGGGAGGGGTCCGGTGGCGGACGGCAGCGCATACCGCGACACAAGCGATCAGGACCTCCTCGCCCGCCACGTGGACGGCGACCCCGACGCCTTCGGTGAGCTCGTGCGCCGGCACCGTGACCGGCTCTGGGCCGTGGCCCTGCGGACGCTGGGTGACCGTGAGGAGGCCGCTGACGCGGTCCAGGACGCCCTGGTCTCCGCCTACCGGGCCGCCCACACCTTCCGCGGCCAGTCGGCCGTCACCACGTGGCTGCACCGGATCACGGTGAACGCCTGCCTGGACCGTGCGCGTAAGGCGGCCTCCCGGAAGACCGCCCCGGTCGACGACACCGAGCGCCTGGAGCAGCTGCTGGAGCCCCACGAGTCCGCCTCGGCGCCCGTGGAGCGCAATGATCTGCACCGTCAGCTCATCGAAGCGATGGGGACCCTCCCGCCCGATCAGCGGGCGGCGCTCGTCCTCGTGGACATGCAGGGCTACCCGGTCGCCGAAGCCGCCCGCATCCTCGGCGTGCCCACCGGCACGGTGAAGAGCCGTTGCGCCCGCGGCAGAGCCAGACTCCTGCCCCTGCTCACCCATCTGAGGCCGGACGGCTCCGTCGAGGGCAGGAAACAGGGGGCGGAACGGAACCGGACGCAGGAGGCGTCCGTCCCACCGGCAGCGGGGTCGCATCGAGCAGACCCCTCGGACACAGGACCGAGTGACCCGGCGGCACTGAAGGGCGGAGGTGGGCGAGCGTGACGTCGACGACAGACAGGGCGGAGCACCCGGACGTCTCGGAGATCTCCGACCTCATCGAAGGACTGCTGCCACAGGCTCGGACCGCCGACGTACGTCGGCATCTGGACGAGTGCGAGCTCTGCGCGGACGTCCAGACCTCACTCGAGGAGATCCGGGGCCTGCTCGGCACGGTGCCGGGCCCGCCCCGCATGCCCGCCGAGGTGGCGAGCCGCATCGACGCCGCGCTCGCGGCGGAGGCCCTGCTCCACGCCACCGCGCCGGACGCCGAGGACGCTCTGGACGCTGCTTCTTCCGCGGCGTTCGACGACGAGCAGACGCATGTTTCACGTGAAACATCAGCGCCTGCGGGCCGGCCGACCGGGCGCCCTCGCTCCTCCACGACCGGGCCGGGCCGCAAGAGTCGTCTGCGAGGAGGCCGCCGACGGGTCGCCGTCCTGGGAACCGTGTTCACCGTCGCCGCGCTCGGTCTGGGATCTGTGCTGCTGTCGCCTTGGGGCGATGGCAAAGAGCCGGACGAGGAACAGCGGACCACCGCCACGGACACCTTCTCCGAAGGGAAGCTGGAGAAGCAGGTCACCGACCTTCTCGCGCAGAGTCAGCAGAAGGGCGGCTCCCGTACTCCGCACCCCTTCGGAATGGAGTCGGAGTCCGGCGCCGCCCGCCCCCGGGTCCTCAACCAGCCTGCGGTCCCGGAATGCGTCCGCGAAGGCATCGGCCGCAATGACGCCGCGCTGGCCACCGAGCAGGGCACGTACAAGGGGAAGGACGCGCTGCTCGTCGTGCTCCCCGATGTCTCCGACGACACCCGTGTGACCGCATACATCGTCGAGGCGACCTGCGTGGACAACACGTCCTCGGACACCACGGCGAAGGTTCTGCTGAAGCACTCCTACACGCGCTCCTGACGGCCGACGCTTCGCCTGCCTCCTGAGTGGTAACCCGTGCGGTGTGAGCCCGCCGTGCGCCCGTCCTGCGCCCTCCTCCGTGTACCCGGGCACGGCGGGAATGCGCGCCCCTTAGGATCCGTTGGGTGGGGTGAGAGGTCGAAAGAAGCTCCCCCGGTCGAACGACGCAGACCAGAGACGAGGAATCAAGCCGTGAGCGACGTCCGTAACGTGATCATCATCGGCTCGGGGCCCGCCGGCTACACGGCGGCGCTCTACACCGCCCGTGCGTCGCTGAAGCCCCTGGTGTTCGAGGGCGCTGTCACCGCCGGCGGTGCGCTGATGAACACCACCGAGGTGGAGAACTTCCCCGGCTTCCAGGACGGCATCATGGGCCCCGAGCTCATGGACAACATGCGCGCCCAGGCGGAGCGCTTCGGTGCCGAGCTCGTTCCGGACGACGTGGTCGCCGTCGACCTGACCGGTGAGATCAAGACCGTCACGGACACCGCCGGCACGGTCCACAAGGCGAAGGCCGTCATCGTCACCACGGGCTCGCAGCACCGCAAGCTCGGCCTGCCGAACGAGGACGCCCTCTCCGGCCGCGGTGTCTCGTGGTGTGCCACCTGTGACGGCTTCTTCTTCAAGGACCAGGACATCGCCGTGATCGGTGGTGGCGACACCGCGATGGAGGAGGCCACCTTCCTCTCGCGCTTCGCCAAGTCCGTGACGATCGTCCACCGTCGCGACACCCTGCGCGCCTCCAAGGCGATGCAGGAGCGTGCCTTCGCCGACCCGAAGATCTCGTTCATCTGGGACAGCGAGGTCGCCGAGGTCCAGGGCGACCAGAAGCTCTCGGGCCTGAAGCTGCGCAACGTCAAGACCGGTGAGCTCTCCGACCTGGCGGTGACCGGCCTGTTCATCGCGATCGGCCACGACCCGCGCACCGAGCTCTTCAAGGGCCAGCTGGAGCTGGACGAGGAGGGCTACCTGAAGGTCGACGCGCCCTCGACGCGTACGAACATCACCGGCGTCTTCGGCGCCGGCGACGTGGTCGACCACACCTACCGCCAGGCGATCACCGCGGCCGGTACGGGCTGTGCCGCCGCTCTCGACGCCGAGCGCTTCCTCGCCGCCCTCGCGGACGAGGAGAAGGCTGAGCCCGAGAAGACCGCTGTCTGACCCCCATCCACCGCCCCACGCACCAACCAGTTAAGGAGCCCGCCGTGGCAGGCACCCTGAAGAATGTGACCGACGACTCCTTCGAGCAGGACGTCCTCAAGAGCGACAAGCCCGTCCTGGTGGACTTCTGGGCCGCCTGGTGCGGTCCGTGCCGCCAGATCGCTCCCTCCCTCGAGGCGATCGCCTCGGAGTACGGGGACAAGATCGAGGTCGTCAAGCTGAACATCGACGAGAACCCGGGTACGGCTGCCAAGTACGGCGTCATGTCCATCCCGACCCTGAACGTCTACCAGGGTGGGGAGGTCGCCAAGACCATCGTCGGTGCCAAGCCGAAGGCCGCGATCGTTCGCGACCTCGAGGAGTTCATCGCCGAGTGAGGGCAGACCGCCTCCCTGGCGGTGCATGTTTCACGTGAAACACGAATGGGCCGGCCCCCACGGGTCGGCCCATTCGTGTGAGGTCCCTCAGAGAGGACGCAGCGCCGGTTCTTTCTGCACGGCTCCGAGCAGCCGGTCCAGCGCCATCTCGACATCTTCCTTCCAGGAGAGTGTCGTCCTCAGTTCCAGCCGCAGCCGAGGGTGGGCAGGGTGCTGGCGGACCGTCTTGAAACCCACGGCCAGCAGATGGTCGGCGGGCAGAACGCAGGCGGGTTCCTTCCAGCGGGCGTCACCGAAGGCTTCGATTGCTTTGAAGCCCCGGCGCAGCAGATCCTTCGCGACGGTCTGCACCATGACCCGGCCCAGTCCTTGTCCCTGATAGCCCGGCACGATGAACGCGGTGATCAACTGCACCGCATCGGGTGACACGGGGCTGGTGGGAAACGCCGTGGAGCGGGGCACATAGGCGGGGGGAGCGTAGAGAACGAAGCCCACAGGAACGTCATCGACGTAGACGACCCTCCCGCAGGACCCCCAGTCCAGGAGAACGGCCGAGATCCACGATTCCTTCTCGAACGCGGATGTGCCCGCCTTTACCGCTGCCTCGCCGCTGACGGGGTCGAGTTCCCAGAAGACACACGAACGGCAGCGTTGGGGGAGGTCCTGAAGGTTGTCCAGCGTGAGCGGTGCAAGCCGACGCCCCATGAAGGCTGTTCCTCGCTTCCTTCGCCCGCTGCCTCGCGGGCGGCTGTCAGAGCGCTCCGTTCCCTGAGCAGGCTGCCGATGAATCCGCCGACGGCACCCACTCCCAGTCCCGCGCTCACCAGTCCGATGCGGCTCGTCATTCGCATGGCCCCTGCCTTGGTCTCACAGGTACTGCCGGGTGAGTGCGTCATATCCGAACGCATCGTATCCATGAAGCGATTCCATCGATACCGCCAAAAAGCAAAGGGCGGACCGTGTTCCGGTACACACCGGACAGGGTCCGCCCTGGTCGGCTGATCACGTGAACCAGCCGAGCGGTCAGGACTCGGTCTCCTCGGAGTCGTCGTCCACCAGGCTCTTCTGCAGTACGGGTCCCTCACCGGGGGCAAGGGTGCCGAGGATGCGCTCAAGATCCTCCATGGAGGCGAACTCCACGGTGATCTTGCCCTTCTTCTGGCCCAGATCGACCTTCACCCGCGTCTCGAAGCGATCCGAGAGGCGCGTGGCCAGATCCGTCAGCGCCGGAGAGACCCGGGCGCCGGCCCGAGGCCCCTTGGAGCGCTGGGTCTTCTGAGGCCGTGAACCCATCAGGGTCACGATCTCCTCGACAGCCCGCACCGACAGCCCTTCGGCCACGATCCGGTGGGCCAGCCGGTCCTGCTCCTCCGAGTCCTCGACGGACAGCAGTGCGCGTGCGTGTCCGGCGGAGAGCACTCCGGCGGCGACTCGACGCTGGACGGCCGGCGAGAGCTTCAGCAGACGCAGCGTGTTGGACACCTGCGGACGGGACCGGCCGATGCGGTCCGCCAGCTGGTCGTGGGTGCAGTTGAAGTCCTTCAGCAGCTGGTCGTAGGCAGCGGCCTCCTCCAGCGGGTTCAGCTGAGCACGGTGCAGGTTCTCCAGCAGCGCGTCCAGAAGGAGTTTCTCGTCGTCCGTGGCCCGCACGATCGCCGGGATGGCCTCCAGCCCCGCCTCACGACAGGCCCTCCAGCGGCGCTCACCCATGATGAGCTCATACCGTCCTGAGCCCACCTGTCGCACGACGACCGGCTGGAGGAGACCGACCTCCTTGATGGAGGTGATCAGCTCGGACAGCGCATCCTCGTCGAAGACCTCACGCGGCTGCCGAGGGTTCGGAGTGATGGCGTCGAGGGGGATCTCGGCGAAGTGGGCACCGATGGGAGGCGCGGGCGTGACCGGGGCACCGTTCGTCGACGGCTCCTCCGTTTCACGTGAAACAGGCGGCAGGGTGGTCACCTTCGCGGCTGCCACCCCCCGATCGTTCGGCAGTATCGGAGTCGCTGCGGGAGACGTCGACGCACCCCCCACCACGGTCGGTGACACCGTCTTCTCTGTCGGGGCAGCAGGGATCAGTGCGCCAAGACCACGGCCCAGCCCCCTCCGTCGCTCGCTCACTGGACGCCCTCCACCATGCTCGGACCGTTCTGCTGTGCGCCGATGTGCGCCTGTGATGCGTCATAGCTGACGCCGACGCCCTTCAGCGCGATCTCTCGTGCCGCCTCAAGATAAGAGAGGGCACCACTAGATCCAGGATCGTAAGTCAGCACCGTCTGCCCATAGCTCGGCGCCTCCGAGATACGGACGGAACGGGGAATGCTCGTGCGCAGCACCTCGTCACCGAAGTGGGTGCGCACCTCTTCCGCGACCTGTGACGCAAGCCGCGTCCGGCCGTCGTACATGGTGAGCAGGATCGTCGATACGTGCAGCGTCGGGTTGAGGTGTCCCCGCACCAGGTCGACATTGCGCAGCAGCTGCCCTAGGCCTTCCAGTGCGTAGTACTCGCACTGAATGGGGATCAGGACCTCCTGGCCCGCCACCAAGGCGTTGACCGTCAGCAGGCCGAGGGAGGGCGGGCAGTCGATGAGGATGTAGTCCAGCGGCTGCTCATAGGCCTGGATCGCCCGCTGCAGTCGGCTTTCCCGTGCCACCAGTGACACGAGCTCGATCTCCGCACCGGCGAGATCAATCGTGGCGGGTGCGCAGAAGAGCCCTTCGACATCGGGAACCGGCTGAACGACCCCCGCCAGCGGCTTGCTCTCCACCAGCACGTCATAGATGGAAGGAACCTCGGCGTGGTGATCGATCCCCAGGGCGGTGGACGCATTGCCCTGAGGGTCGAGATCGATCACCAGGACACGGCTACCGTGCAGAGCGAGCGAAGCAGCCAGGTTGACGGTGGTCGTCGTCTTACCGACGCCGCCCTTCTGATTCGCGACCACGATGACACGGGTCTGCGCGGGCCGCGGCAGGCCCTCACCGGCGCGGCCCAGAGCCTCCACCGCCAGCTGGGCAGCACGACCGATGGGAGTGTCGTCCATGGGAGGCGGTGTTTCACGTGAAACATCCGCCCCCATCGATTCGGTACGGGGACCGGGGACCGGATCGGTCATCGGTCCCGCGATGTTGGCGTCGGACCGCAAGGATTCACTCTCCTCGACTTCAGGCTCGCAATGAACAGAGCCTCCCATGCCATCGGGGTCGCGAACCAGTGAGGCCTGTCGTTCTGTGGAGAAATCCACCTCTGTGGACATCTCCATGCCCCTGAGGGAGGCCGGTGTCTCGTCGGGCACCGGACCCTCTCCGAGGGAACCGAGAGGCCTACGGTCCCTGGGTTCGGCCGCAGCGCGGCCCCGATTGATGATGCCGTGCAGCAGTGAGCGACGTTTCACGTGAAACACGATGCACAGCGGCCGAGGCCGCGCTGCCGCGACACTCCGGCATGCAGGGGTTTGGCAGCTTGTGTGGAGTACGTCCGGCCGCCAGGGCGGATCGTGCTCCCTCCGTAGAGGGGACGTGCTCTGTGCGCGGACGGACCGCGCTCTAGCCACGTCGCCGACGAGCCCGCCCCGTACGGGCGGCCTTCGCGCGTTTCGCGGCGAACCGCACACCACCGGGGCTCTCCCCGACCTCGACCCGCACCACAGTGGACATCGGATCCACGACGCCCTCGCCCACATGGACGATCGAGGTCGCCACGGCGCCGAGCTTGCTCAATGCCGTGGCCGCGCTCTTGAGCTCCTCCTCGGCGGTGTCGCCCTTGAGCGCGAGCATCTCCCCGTACGGCCGCAGGAGAGGGATGCCCCACGCGGCGAGGCGATCGAGCGGCGCCACAGCGCGTGCCGTCACCACATGCACCGGGGGCAGCTTTCCCATGACCTCCTCGGCCCGGCCGCGTACGACCGTCACATGGTCCAGGCCGAGCAGCTCCACGACCTCGGTCAGGAAGGTGGTGCGCCGCAGCAGCGGCTCCAGCAGTGTGATCTTGAGGTCATCCCGGACCAACGCCAGCGGAATGCCCGGCAGGCCGGCACCCGAGCCGACATCGCACACCACCACTCCCTCCGGCACGACCTCCGAGAGCACCGCGCAGTTCAGCAGATGCCGCTCCCACAAGCGGGGCACCTCACGCGGGCCGATCAGACCGCGCTGCACGCCCGCCTCGGCGAGCAGCTCCGCATACCGGACCGCGTCCGCGAAGCGGTCGCCGAACACCTCGCGTGCCTGCTCGGGCGCGGGGGGAAGCTCCGCTGCCTCCGTCACGGGGGACCGTCCTTCCGTACCGTGTCGGCACGGGGCGCCGACATCAGAACCACAGAACTATCAGGCTGACAAAATTCGGCCCCGTCTGCGCTACAGACGGGGCCGGTGAAACGAAGGAACCGATCAGGCAGGAAGCACGACGACGAAGCGCTGCGGCTCCTCGCCCTCGGACTCGCTGCGCAGGCCGGCCGCCTTGACCGCGTCGTGCACGACCTTGCGCTCGAACGGGGTCATCGGGTCGAGCTTCACGGGCTCGCCGCTGCTCCTGGCCTCGGCGGCGGCCTTCGCGCCCAGCTCGGACAGCTCCGTGCGCTTCCTGGCGCGGTAACCGGCGATGTCCAGCATGAGGCGGCTGCGGTCCCCGGTCTCCCGGTGCACGGCCAGGCGCGTGAGCTCCTGGAGCGCCTCCAGCACCTCGCCGTCACGACCGACCAGCTTCTGCAGATCACGGCTGCCCGTGTCGCTGATGATCGAGACGGAGGCGCGGTCCGCCTCGACGTCCATGTCGATGTCGCCGTCGAGATCGGCGATGTCGAGCAGACCCTCCAGGTAGTCCGCCGCGATCTCACCCTCCTGCTCGAGGCGGGTCAGGGTGTCTGTGCCCTCGGCAGCGGCGGAGGTGGTGCCTTCCGTCACGGGATGGACTCCTTCTTGCTTACTTCTTGGACGGGGACTTGGGCCGCTGCGGCCCCTTGCGCTGTCCGGACTGGGCCTTGCTGCGGGTGCTGCCGGCGGGCTTGGCGTTGCCCTTCTTGGCAGCAGCGGCGGGCTTGGTGCTGCTCTGGGGCTCGTCGGACTTGGTCAGCGAGGTGGGCTCACCGGCCGCTTTGGCGGTGCCCGTCTGGCGCTGGGCCTTCGTCTGCCGCTTGGGCTGCTGGCGCTTGGGGGCGGCGCCGGTCGTGGTCGGCGTGCCGTCCTCGGCCTGGGCGGCGGCCGTGGTCTCGCTCTTGATCACCGTGCCGTCGCCCTGGGCCGCGAGTCCGGCCTTGTTCAGGCCGTTGATGAACTTGCGCTCGTACTCGTTGCGGTCCCGGCCCTTGGCGACGATGGCCTTGACGATGGCACGCTCACGACGGTTGCGGGTCTTGCCGTGCTTGGCGACGTGCTTGGAGAGGCGCTCCAGGTACGCGGCCTGGGCCTTGGAACCCGGCGTGGGGTTGTTGTGGATGATGTACATCTGCTGGCCCATGGTCCACACGTTGGTGGTCAGCCAGTAGACGAGGACACCGACCGGGAAGTTGATGCCGAAGACCGCGAAGATGATGGGGAAGACGTACATCAGCATCTTCTGCTGCTGCATGAACGGGGTCTTCACCGTGGTGTCGACGTTCTTCGTCATCAGCTGGCGCTGCGTGTAGAACTGCGACAGCGACATCAGAACGATCATGATCGCCGTGACGACGCGGACATCGGTCAGCGAGGAGTCGAGGGCTGCGACCTTCTCCGAGCTGTCCGTGAACTTCGCCGCGAGCGGGGCACCGAAGATGTGGGCCTTCTGCGCGCTCTCCAGCAGACGCTCGTTGATCACGCCGATGGTGTCGTTCGACGCGATGCTGTTGAGCACGTGGTAGAGGGCGAAGAAGAACGGCGACTGCGCCAGGATGGGAAGGCACGAGGAGAGCGGGTTGGTGCCCGTCTCCTTGTACAGCTTCATCATCTCTTCGGACTGGCGCTGCCGGTCGTTCTTGTAGCGCTCCTGGATCTTCTTCATCTCCGGCTGGAGCGTCTGCATCGCGCGCGTCGCCTTGATCTGCTTCACGAAGAGCGGGATCAGGCAGATACGGATCAGAATCACCAGGGACACGATGGACAGGCCCCAGGCCCACCCGGTGTCGGGGCCGAAGACGGCGCCGTACACGCTGTGGAACTGGACGATGACCCAGGAGACAGGTGTCGTGATGAAGCTGAAGAGGCTGGCAATCGTGTCCACTAATCATGCTCCTTGGGCATGGGACGAGGTCTCTGCGGCCGGGCTCGAAGGGCTCGTCTGACTTGTGGGAGAAGTCCGTCCTTCGGTGGCCGGTTCGGCGGCGGAGGGCCCGCCCCTGCGTGCACGCCAGGCGTTACGCAGCATTTCGTGCCACCGCGGACGCTTGCGCGGCGGAACATGGTCCACCCCGCCCAGCGACCACGGGTTGCACCGCAGGATGCGCCAGGCCGTGAGCGCCGTGCCCTTGACGGCACCGTGCCGGTCGATGGCCGTGTAGCCATAGTGGGAACACGACGGGTAGTACTTGCACACCGGCCCCAGCAGTGGACTGATCGTCCACTGATAGATCTTGATCAGAGCCAGCAGCGGGTACTTCATCGCGCGCCCCCTCCCAGCAGCCGCTGCAGAGCGGCATCCAGGTCTCGGGCCAGCTGTGCGTGGTCGGCGTTGCCCGCCGGGGGCAGCGCTCGTACGACTACCAGGCTACCGGGGGGCAGCCGGTCGACTCGCTCGCGCATCAGATGACGAAGCCTGCGCTTCACCTTGTTGCGCACCACCGCGCCGCCCACGGCCTTGCTCACGACGAAACCCGCACGCGTCGGGGGAGCGCTCTCCCCAGGCGCATGCGGGTCCGTGGCACCGCTACGAAGGTGGACGACGAGGTGCGGACCTCCGGCCCGGCGCCCTCGTCGTACCGCGGTCGCGAAGTCCTCGCGCCGCCTCAGCCGGTTCTCGGTGGGCAGCACGACGGCATGACCTGACCGGGATCAGGCGGACAGACGGGCGCGACCCTTGCTACGGCGGGACGCGAGAATCGCGCGGCCGGCACGGGTGCGCATACGCAGCCGGAAGCCGTGGGTCTTCGCGCGACGACGGTTGTTCGGCTGGAAGGTGCGCTTGCTCACTCGGGGGCTCCAGAAGAAATCGGTGTTTGCGGGGTGCCGTCCTGGCTGTCACCGTGCGCCCACGAGTAGCTCGCGTTACGCCCCAGTGCACCGCTGACCGATCACCTTGCGCGATCTGTGCCCATCGGAGGCAGGCGGCAGCAGCCATCGACAACTCGACCTGGTTACGGTACGCGCGGCTGCGCCGTTCGGTCAAACCAGCGGCCACCGGGAGACACTTGTCCACAGCCTGGGGACAACAACTTGAACCGCACGGGTCGCGCTGACTACCTTGGCTTGACTCCGATTCGTTCCCTTGACCCTCCACCACCCGATTTACATCCCGACCCGTCCCTCGCATCACACGTTCGAGGGGACTGTGAGAGAGCGTGCCCTGTGGCTGACGTACCTGCCGATCTTGCCGCAGTGTGGCCACGCGTACTGGAGCAGCTCCTCGGCGAAGGCCGCGGGCAGGGGGTCGAGAGCAAGGACGAGCACTGGATCCGGCGCTGCCAGCCGCTCGCGCTGGTCGCCGACACCGCCCTGCTCGCCGTTCCGAACGAATTCGCTAAGGGTGTGCTCGAGGGCCGCCTCGCGCCCATCGTCAGCGAGACCCTGAGCCGCGAGTGCGGTCGTCCGATCCGGATCGCGATCACCGTCGACGACACCGTCGGCGAACCCCCGGCCCCGCCGGCGCCCCGCCCGCAGCCGCGCTACGAGGAACCGGAACTCCCGGCCGTCCGCCAGGACCGCCCCGAGCGGCAGGACCGGGCGGAGCGCGAGCCGTACGAGGGCCGCGAGCCGTACGAGGGCTACGACGGCTACGGCCGCCGCCGTGCCGACCAGCAGCCGGGCCCCTCGGGCGACCAGCTCCCCACCGCCCGTCCCGCCTACCCCTCCGAGTACCAGCGCCCGGAGCCGGGCTCCTGGCCGCGGCCGGCGCAGGACGAGTACGGATGGCAGCAGCAGCGCCTCGGCTTCCCGGAGCGGGACCCGTACGCCTCACCGTCGCAGGACGCCTACGGCCCGCAGGACTCCTACGGCGGCTCCCCCGCGCAGGACTACCGCCCGCAGCCGCTGGAGCGCCCGTCCTACGACCAGCAGCGCCCCGACTACGACACGCCGCGCGGCGACTACGACACCTCACGCGGGGACTACGACGCCCCGCGCAAGGACTACGAGCGCGGCGACTACGACCAGCGCGACGCCGTGCGCCGCGAGCTGCCCGAACCGCCCTCCGGCGCCGGGCGCGTCCACCGCGGCGGCCCCGTCGGACCGAACCTGCCCACCACCGGTGCGCCCGGCCCGCTGGCCGCCCAGCCCGCGCCGGCCACCGGTCCCGGTGAGCCGACCGCGCGGCTGAACCCGAAGTACCTGTTCGACACGTTCGTCATCGGCGCGTCCAACCGCTTCGCCCACGCGGCCGCGGTCGCCGTCGCGGAAGCACCGGCGAAGGCGTACAACCCGCTGTTCATCTACGGGGAGTCCGGGCTCGGCAAGACGCACCTGCTGCACGCGATCGGGCACTACGCGCGGAGCCTGTACCCGGGGACGCGGGTGCGGTACGTGAGCTCGGAGGAGTTCACCAACGAGTTCATCAACTCCATCCGTGACGGCAAGGGCGACAGCTTCCGCAAGCGCTACCGCGAGATGGACATCCTGCTCGTCGACGACATCCAGTTCCTGGCGGACAAGGAGTCGACGCAGGAGGAGTTCTTCCACACCTTCAACACCCTCCACAACGCCAACAAGCAGATCGTGCTCTCCAGCGACCGGCCGCCCAAGCAGCTGGTGACGCTCGAGGACCGGCTGCGGAACCGTTTCGAGTGGGGCCTGATCACCGACGTCCAGCCGCCGGAGCTGGAGACGCGCATCGCGATCCTGCGCAAGAAGGCGGTGCAGGAGCAGCTGAACGCCCCGCCGGAGGTGCTGGAGTTCATCGCCTCCCGGATCTCGCGGAACATCCGCGAGCTGGAGGGCGCGCTGATCCGGGTGACGGCGTTCGCCTCGCTCAACCGGCAGCCGGTGGACCTCGGGCTGACCGAGATCGTCCTGAAGGACCTGATGCCCGGGGGCGACGACTCGGCCCCGGAGATCACCTCGACGGCGATCATGAGCGCGACCGCCGACTACTTCGGGCTCACGGTCGAGGACCTGTGCGGCACCTCCCGCGGACGCGCGCTGGTGACCGCCCGGCAGATCGCCATGTACCTGTGCCGGGAGCTGACCGACCTGTCCCTGCCGAAGATCGGCGCGCTGTTCGGCGGACGCGACCACACGACGGTGATGCACGCCGACCGGAAGATCCGCAACCTGATGGCCGAGCGGCGCTCCATCTACAACCAGGTCACTGAGCTCACCAACCGCATCAAGGCCGGCTGAGTCCCGCCGCGGCACAGAGACCCGAGGGCGCCCCCGGAGCACATCCGGGGGCGCCCTTCTGTCTGCCGCCGACGCGGTCGGCAGCCACCGCTGTTCGATTACACAGCCAGGTCACGGCCGTCCTCCACAGATTCGGTGACTTTTTCCCGTCCACATCCTGGGGACCGGAAAGTTATCCCGACGCTGTCCACAGCGCCCCCTGTCGAGAGATCATCAGGCCAGGTCAGCCCGCTGTGGATTCGTGGACGAACGATCTCCACAGGCTGTGGACAAAGTGACGGTCCACAGTCTGTGGATCAAGTTGTCCACGGGAAACCCACAGGTCGGGGCCTGTTGTCCCCAGCGATCACGGTCTTCTCCACATGTCTGTCCACTGTTCGGCAACGCGACGTGCGTCCTCACCGCAACGAGTGAAAGGCGTCACATCGAGGTACCGCAGGGGCCTGTGGGAAAGACTGCCAAAGCTGGGGACGGCTCTGGGGAGAACTCGGCCCACCCTGTGCACGGAGTGTGCAGAACTTTCCGTTCTCCACAGAGACGCCCGGTTGTCCACCACCCCGGCCCACAGGCCCCGTGGATAAAAAAACCACGCTGAGCTGGGGAAACAGGGTTATCCACGGTATCCACAGGCCCTACTACTACTCCCGACCAGAGAGAGCGAGGAATTCGTTTCGAAGGGGGCCCTGTGCACAACTCGCTGTCCCGACCCCGGCCGCCCCTCGTCACGACTTGACCCCGAGGGGCACCTACTGTCAGTGCGGTGCGTCAGACTGGTCCCCGGTGTCCTTCCCCCCACAGGGGCCGACGACACCGAGTCAGACGACGAAAGCCAGGCAGGCCGAGAAGCGCCGGCAACAGCAGGAGGCGGCAACAGTGAAGATCCGGGTGGAACGCGACGTACTCGCGGAGGCAGTGGCCTGGGCGGCGCGCAGCCTCCCGGCCCGTCCGCCGGCCCCTGTCCTCGCCGGCCTGCTGCTGAAGGCCGAGGACGGCCAGCTGAGCCTGTCCAGCTTCGACTACGAGGTCTCCGCGCGGGTGTCGGTCGAGGCGGAGGTCGAGGAGGAGGGCACCGTCCTCGTCTCCGGCCGCCTGCTCGCCGACATCTCCCGCGCCCTCCCCAACCGGCCGGTGGAGATTTCCACAGACGGTGTACGGGCCACGGTGGTGTGCGGCTCCTCGCGGTTCACCCTGCACACCCTGCCTGTGGAGGAGTACCCGGCCCTGCCGCAGATGCCGAACGCGACGGGCACGGTCCCCGGCGAGGTCTTCGCCTCCGCCGTGCAGCAGGTCGCCATCGCGGCCGGCCGCGACGACACGCTGCCCGTCCTCACCGGTGTGCGCATCGAGATCGAGGGCGACACCGTGACGCTGGCCTCCACCGACCGCTACCGCTTCGCGGTCCGCGAGTTCCTGTGGAAGCCGGAGAACCCGGACGCCTCCGCGGTCGCCCTGGTGCCCGCCAAGACGCTCCTGGACACCGCCAAGGCGCTGACCAGCGGCGACCAGGTGATCCTGGCGCTGTCCGGTTCGGGCGCGGGCGAGGGCCTGATCGGTTTCGAGGGCGCCGGCCGCCGTACCACCACGCGGCTGCTGGAGGGCGACCTCCCGAAGTACCGCACGCTGTTCCCGACCGAGTTCAACAGCATCGCCGTGATCGAGACCGCCCCCTTCGTGGAGGCCGTCAAGCGCGTGGCCCTGGTCGCCGAGCGCAACACCCCGGTGCGGCTGAGCTTCGAGCAGGGCGTGCTCATCCTGGAGGCCGGTTCCAGCGACGACGCACAGGCTGTGGAAAGGGTCGACGCCCAGCTGGAGGGCGACGACATCTCGATCGCCTTCAACCCGACCTTCCTGCTGGACGGCCTGAGCGCCATCGACTCCCCGGTGGCCCAGCTGTCGTTCACCACGTCCACCAAGCCCGCGCTGCTCAGCGGCCGGCCGGCGGTGGACGCGGAGGCGGACGAGGCCTACAAGTACCTGATCATGCCGGTGCGGCTCAGCGGCTGACGTCGTCCACAGCTGTGCACAGCCGTTTCCGGACGTCCCGGCGGTCGATGGGGCCGGTGCGGACCCCGGAGGCGGCTGTGGACGAACCCGCAGGTGGGGCGTGCGGATGAGCGCGTATGCCCACAGATGTGCGTGAGCGTCCGGGATTAGGCTCAGGGCGGGTACGTAAGTGCCGCGGCACGGCCGTGCCGCCACGTCACGTCGCAACCTAAGGAACACAACTGATGGAGCTCGGTCTCGTCGGCCTCGGCAAGATGGGCGGCAACATGCGCGAGCGGATACGCCGCGCGGGCCACACCGTCTTCGGATACGACCGCAACCCGGACCTCGCCGATGTCCACAGCCTGGAAGAGCTTGTGGGCAAGCTCAAGGGCCCGCGTGTGGTGTGGGTGATGGTCCCGGCCGGCGAGCCCACCCAGTCCACCGTCGACGCGCTCGCCGAGCTGCTCGAGCCCGGCGACGTCGTCGTGGACGGCGGCAACTCCCGCTGGACGGACGACGAGAAGCACGCCGAGGAGCTGGCGGCCAAGGGCATCGGCTTCGTCGACTGCGGCGTCTCCGGCGGCGTCTGGGGGCTGGAGAACGGCTACGCGCTGATGTACGGCGGCGACAAGGAGAACGTCGCCAAGGTCCAGCCGATCTTCGACGCCCTCAAGCCCGAGGGCGACTTCGGCTCGGTGCACGCCGGCAAGGTCGGCGCGGGCCACTTCGCGAAGATGGTCCACAACGGCATCGAGTACGCCATGATGCAGGCCTACGCCGAGGGCTGGGAGCTGCTGGAGAAGGTCGACTCGGTCACCGACGTCCGCGAGGTGTTCCGCTCCTGGCAGGAGGGCACCGTCATCCGCTCCTGGCTGCTCGACCTCGCGGTGAACGCCCTCGACGAGGACGAGCACCTGGACGGGCTCCGGGGTTATGCACAGGACTCCGGTGAGGGACGCTGGACGGTGGAGGCCGCCATCGACAACGCGGTCCCGCTGCCGGCGATCACCGCCTCGCTGTTCGCGCGGTTCGCCTCCCGTCAGGAGGACTCGCCGCAGATGAAGATGATCGCGGCGCTGCGCAACCAGTTCGGCGGCCACGCGGTCGAGAAGAAGTAAGCAACACCCGAAGGTGGGGAGGTCGGCGAAACGACCATGCACGTCACGCATCTGTCGCTGGCCGACTTCCGCTCCTATCCCCGGGTCGAGGTCCCGCTCGACCCGGGGGTGACGGCCTTCGTCGGGCCCAACGGGCAGGGCAAGACCAACCTCGTCGAGGCGGTCGGCTATCTCGCCACCCTGGGCAGCCACCGCGTCTCCTCCGACGCCCCGCTGGTCCGCATGGGCGCCGACCGCGCGATCATCCGCGCCCAGGTCCGCCAGGGCGAGCGGCAGCAGCTGATCGAGCTGGAGCTGAACCCGGGCCGCGCCAACCGCGCCCGTATCAACAGATCGTCGCAGGTCAGGCCCCGTGACGTGCTCGGCATCGTCCGGACGGTCCTCTTCGCCCCCGAGGACCTCGCCCTGGTCAAGGGCGACCCCGGTGAGCGGCGCCGCTTCCTGGACGAGCTGATCACCGCGCGTTCCCCGCGCATGGCCGGCGTCCGCTCCGACTACGACCGGGTGCTCAAGCAGCGCAACACCCTGCTGAAGTCGGCCGCGCTGGCCCGCCGGCACGGCGGCCGCACCCTGGACCTGTCCACCCTCGACGTGTGGGACCAGCACCTCGCGCGCGCGGGCGCCGAGCTCCTGGCCCAGCGGCTGGACCTGATCACCGCGATCCAGCCGATGGCCGACAAGGCGTACGAGCAGCTCGCCCCCGGCGGCGGACCGGTCCTGCTGGAGTACAGGCCCTCCGCACCCGGTGAGGCCCACACGCGCGAGGACCTGTTCGAGCAGTTGATGGCCGCCCTCGCCGAGGCCCGCAAGCAGGAGATCGAGCGGGGCGTCACCCTGGTCGGCCCGCACCGCGACGACCTGCTGCTCAGGCTGGGCCGGCTGCCCGCCAAGGGCTACGCCTCCCACGGGGAGTCCTGGTCCTACGCGCTGGCGCTGCGCCTGGCCTCCTACGACCTGCTGCGGGCCGAGGGCAACGAGCCGGTGCTGGTGCTCGACGACGTCTTCGCTGAGCTGGACGCGCGCCGCCGGGAGCGCCTGGCCGAGCTGGTCGCGCCCGGTGAGCAGGTCCTGGTGACCGCGGCCGTCGACGACGACGTGCCCCATGTGCTGTCGGGGGCGCGGTTCGCGGTGGCGGAGGGGACGGTGGAGCGCGTATGAGCGAATCCGGCACGCCCGGCCGCGCAGCCGGGGACGGGCCCGGAAGGCCCCCCGAGCCGTCCGGCGTCGACCTCGCGCGCGTGGCGCTGCGGGCGGCCAGGGAGGCGGCCCGCGCGCGGGGGGACGTGGCTCGGCAGAAGAAGCAGGCCCGGCACGGCGGCCTGCGCTCCGGGGCGCGCGCCGACCGGCGCGACCCCATGGCGCTCGGCGCGGCGATCAACCGCCTGCTGTCCGAGCGCGGCTGGGAGGCCCCGGCCGCGGTGGGCGGGGTGATGGGGCGCTGGCCCGAGATCGTCGGCGAGGACGTGGCCAAGCACTGCGAGCCGGAGCGGTACGACGAGGACGAGCGGGTCCTGAGCGTGCGCTGTGACTCCACGGCCTGGGCGACGAACCTGCGGCTGCTCGCCCCGACCCTGGTGGCCCGCCTCAACGAGGACCTCGGACACGGCACCGTGAGGCTGATCAAGGTCAACGGTCCCGGTGGTCCCGCCCGCCGCTACGGCCCGCTGCGCGCCCCCGGAAGCACGGGTCCCGGGGACACCTACGGGTGAGCGGAGGCCGTTTTCCGGCCCTCCCGCCCCACGTGTCCGACATCACAACAGGTCTTCTCCGCAGCCGGTTCGAGCCGCCGGGACACGCTTCGCCGTGCGACCGCACAAGGGTGCGAATCGCCACCTGACTCCAAAGTAGCCAAGGGTTGACGCCCCGAAGCGCTGAGTGCCCTCGTGAGCGTCTTGGGGCCCCCATCCGCATATCGGGAGTCGGACGAGACCGGTTGAGGGCGGCACATGCGAACCCAGGTACCGGCAAACCCCCATCGATGTCAGTGCTACCGGTAGAATGGAAGACAATCCCGCCCCGATCGTGGGGACCGCCCGGGAAAAGCTGAGCAACGCTGATCAAGGCTTACCAACGCAACATGCCGCAGCCGCTCCGGCAACCCGCCGACGAGCCCGGCTCGTGCTGTGCCAGAAAGGGCGCTTCGTGGCCGATTCCGGCAACCCCAACGAGAACATCCCGTCCACCGAGACCGGCGTGGACAACGCGGCGAGTACCTCGAACGGCGAGGGCACCGCCTCGTACGACGCCAGTGCCATCACCGTCCTCGAGGGTCTGGACGCGGTCCGCAAGCGACCCGGTATGTACATCGGCTCGACCGGTGAGCGAGGACTGCACCACCTCGTCTACGAGGTCGTCGACAACTCCGTCGACGAGGCGCTGGCCGGTCACGCGGACACCATCGACGTGACGATCCTCGCCGACGGCGGGGTGCGCGTCGTCGACAACGGCCGTGGCATCCCGGTGGGCATCGTGCCCTCCGAGGGCAAGCCGGCCGTCGAGGTCGTGCTGACGGTGCTGCACGCGGGCGGCAAGTTCGGCGGCGGCGGCTACGCGGTCTCCGGCGGTCTGCACGGTGTCGGCGTCTCGGTCGTCAACGCCCTGTCGACCAAGGTGTCCGTCGAGGTGAAGACCGACGGCCACCGCTGGACGCAGGACTACAAGATGGGCGTGCCGACGGCCCCGCTCGCCCAGCACGAGGCGACGCAGGAGACGGGCACCTCGGTCACCTTCTGGGCCGATCCGGACATCTTCGAGACCACCGAGTACTCCTTCGAGACGCTCTCGCGGCGCTTCCAGGAGATGGCGTTCCTCAACAAGGGCCTGACGATCAAGCTCACCGACGAGCGCGAGTCGGCGAAGGCCACGGCGGGCGCCGACGAGGCGGGCGCGGACGAACTGGCCGAGGAGCAGAAGGTCAAGTCCGTCACGTACCACTACGAGGGCGGCATCGTCGACTTCGTGAAGTACCTCAACTCCCGCAAGGGAGAGCTGGTGCACCCCTCCGTGATCGACATCGAGGCCGAGGACAAGGAGCGGCTGCTGTCGCTCGAGGTCGCGATGCAGTGGAACAACGGGTACAGCGAGGGCGTGTACTCCTTCGCCAACACCATCCACACCCACGAGGGCGGTACGCACGAGGAGGGCTTCCGCGCGGCGCTCACCGCCCTGATCAACAAGTACGCGCGCGAGAAGAAGCTGCTGCGCGAGAAGGACGACAACCTCACGGGTGACGACATCCGCGAGGGCCTGACGGCGATCATCTCGGTCAAGCTGGGCGAGCCGCAGTTCGAGGGCCAGACCAAGACCAAGCTGGGCAACACCGAGGCGAAGACCTTCGTGCAGAAGGTCGTCTACGAGCACCTCAACGACTGGCTGGACCGCAACCCCAACGAGGCCGCGGACATCGTCCGCAAGGGCATCGCGGCGGCCACCGCGCGCGTGGCGGCCCGCAAGGCGCGCGACCTGACCCGCCGCAAGGGCCTGCTGGAGTCGGCGTCCCTGCCGGGCAAGCTGTCCGACTGCCAGTCGAACGACCCCACCAAGTGCGAGATCTTCATCGTCGAGGGCGACTCCGCCGGCGGCTCGGCCAAGTCCGGCCGCAACCCGCAGTACCAGGCGATCCTCCCGATCCGCGGCAAGATCCTCAACGTCGAGAAGGCGCGCATCGACCGGATCCTGCAGAACCAGGAGATCCAGGCGATGATCTCCGCGTTCGGCACGGGCGTGCACGAGGACTTCGACATCGAGAAGCTCCGCTACCACAAGATCATCCTGATGGCGGACGCCGACGTCGACGGCCAGCACATCAACACCCTGCTGCTGACGTTCCTGTTCCGCTTCATGCGGCCGCTGGTCGAGGCCGGGCACGTGTACCTCTCCCGCCCGCCGCTCTACAAGATCAAGTGGGGCAAGGACGACTTCGAGTACGCGTACTCCGACCGCGAGCGCGACGCGCTGATCGAGATGGGCCGCCAGGCCGGCAAGCGCATCCGCGAGGACTCCGTCCAGCGCTTCAAGGGCCTCGGCGAGATGAACGCCGAGGAACTGCGCGTCACCACGATGGACCAGGAGCACCGCGTCCTCGGCCAGGTCACCCTGGACGACGCCGCCCAGGCCGACGACCTGTTCTCGGTCCTGATGGGCGAGGACGTCGAGGCCCGCCGCGCGTTCATCCAGCGCAACGCCAAGGACGTCCGCTTCCTCGACATCTGAGTCGGTCTCAGCTGACCGCACCAGGAAGGACCTTCACCAGCAATGACCGACGAGAACACTCCCGTCACGTCCGAAGAGGACGGCCTCGTCCTGCGCGTCGAGCCCGTCGGGCTCGAGACGGAGATGCAGCGCTCCTACCTCGACTACGCGATGTCCGTCATCGTCTCGCGTGCGCTGCCGGACGTCCGTGACGGCCTCAAGCCCGTCCACCGCCGCGTGCTGTACGCCATGTACGACGGCGGCTACCGCCCCGAGCGCGGCTTCTACAAGTGCGCCCGCGTCGTCGGCGACGTCATGGGCAACTACCACCCGCACGGCGACTCCTCGATCTACGACGCGCTGGTCCGCCTGGCGCAGCCGTGGTCGATGCGGATGCCGCTGGTGGACTCCAACGGCAACTTCGGCTCGCCGGGCAACGACCCGGCGGCGGCCATGCGCTACACCGAGTGCAAGATGGCGCCGCTGTCGATGGAGATGGTCCGCGACATCGACGAGGAGACCGTCGACTTCACGGACAACTACGACGGCCGCTCCCAGGAGCCGACCGTCCTGCCGTCCCGGTTCCCGAACCTGCTGATCAACGGCTCGGCCGGTATCGCGGTCGGCATGGCGACCAACATCCCGCCGCACAACCTGCGCGAGGTCGCGGCCGGCGCCCAGTGGTACCTGGAGAACCCCGAGGCGTCCCACGAGGACCTGCTCGACGCGCTGATCGAGCGCATCAAGGGCCCCGACTTCCCGACCGGCGCGCTCGTCGTGGGCCGCAAGGGCATCGAGGAGGCGTACCGCACCGGCCGCGGCTCGATCACCATGCGCGCGGTGGTCGAGGTCGAGGAGATCCAGAACCGCCAGTGCCTGGTGGTCACGGAGCTGCCCTACCAGGTCAACCCCGACAACCTCGCGCAGAAGATCGCCGACCTGGTGAAGGACGGCAAGATCGGCGGCATCGCGGACGTCCGCGACGAGACCTCCTCGCGCACCGGCCAGCGCCTGGTCATCGTGCTCAAGCGGGACGCGGTCGCCAAGGTCGTCCTGAACAACCTCTACAAGCACACCGACCTGCAGACCAACTTCGGCGCCAACATGCTGGCGCTGGTCGACGGCGTGCCGCGCACCCTCTCCCTGGACGCGTTCATCCGCCACTGGGTGACGCACCAGATCGAGGTCATCGTCCGCCGTACGCGCTTCAGGCTGCGCAAGGCCGAGGAGCGGGCGCACATCCTGCGCGGCCTGCTGAAGGCCCTGGACGCCATCGACGAGGTCATCGCGCTGATCCGGCGCAGTGAGACCGTCGAGATCGCGCGCGGGGGCCTGAGGGACCTCCTGGAGATCGACGACATCCAGGCCAACGCGATCCTGGAGATGCAGCTGCGCCGCCTGGCCGCCCTGGAGCGCCAGAAGATCGTCCAGGAGCACGACGAACTCCAGGCGAAGATCAACGAGTACAACGAGATCCTCGCCTCCCCGGTCCGCCAGCGCGGCATCGTCAGCGAGGAGCTGGCGGCGATCGTCGAGAAGTACGGCGAGGACCGCAAGACCAAGCTGATCCCCTACGAGGGCGACATGTCCATCGAGGACCTGATCGCCGAGGAGGACATCGTCGTCACGGTCACGCGCGGCGGCTACATCAAGCGCACCAAGACCGACGACTACCGGGCCCAGAAGCGCGGCGGCAAGGGCGTGCGCGGCACGAAGCTGAAGGAAGACGACATCGTCGACCACTTCTTCGTCTCCACCACGCACCACTGGCTGCTGTTCTTCACCAACAAGGGCCGCGTGTACCGCGTGAAGGCGTACGAGCTCCCCGACGCCGGGCGGGACGCGCGCGGGCAGCACGTGGCGAACCTGCTGGCCTTCCAGCCGGACGAGGCGATCGCGCAGATCCTGGCGATCCGCGACTACGAGGCGGCCCCGCACCTGGTGCTGGCGACCAAGGCCGGCCTGGTGAAGAAGACGCCGCTGAAGGACTACGACTCCCCGCGCTCGGGCGGTGTGATCGCGATCAACCTGCGCGAGCAGGAGGACGGTTCCGACGACGAGCTGATCGGAGCCGAACTCGTCTCGTCCGACGACGACCTGCTGCTGATCAGCAAGAAGGCGCAGTCGATCAGGTTCACCGCCACGGACGACACACTGCGTCCCATGGGCCGCGCGACCTCGGGCGTCAAGGGCATGAGTTTCCGCGAGGGCGACGAGCTGCTCTCGATGAATGTTGTCCGACCCGGTACGTTCGTGTTCACTGCCACAGACGGCGGGTACGCGAAGCGGACCGCCGTCGACGAGTACCGCGTCCAGGGGCGCGGCGGTCTCGGCATCAAGGCCGCCAAGATCGTCGAGGACCGTGGATCCCTCGTCGGCGCGCTGGTGGTCGAGGAGACCGACGAGATCCTCGCCATCACGCTGTCGGGCGGCGTGATTCGTACGCGAGTCAACGAGATCAGGGAAACCGGCCGTGACACCATGGGCGTCCAACTGATCAATCTGGGCAAGCGCGATGCCGTGGTCGGCATCGCCCGTAACGCCGAGGCGGGACGCGAGGCGGAGGAAGTCGACGGCGACGTGGTCGTGGACGAGTCCGACGAGGGGGCCGCGACCGTCGGCACGGACGAGGGTGAGGCGCCCTCGGCCGAGTAGCACGAGGAGTGAGTCACGTGAGCGGAGCCGCGGGCGCCGGACCGGCCGGTACCAGTACGGGAACGGACGGCGGTGGCCGTGGCTCCGCCGCGCGTGCGGCCGATCCGCACACGACCAATCTCAAAGCGATCAAGGCGCCGGCCAAGGACGCGTCCTCGGCCGGCGCACAGGGATCCCAGGGGGGAACGGTGACCGACACCCGAGGCCCGCAGCAGGCCGCGCCGCACCAGGGCGCCGCCGCTCAGACGGCCTCACCGCTGCCGGGGGAACGGCAGTCGCAGCAGCAGGCGGGGCCGTACCACCCGCCGCAGGCCTACGAGGCGCAGGGCGGCACGGCAGGAGGCCAGGCCGGTTCCGCGCGGCGCCCGCGCACGGGGGCGCGCACCACGCCGCGCGTGCGCAAGGCGCGCCTGCGCGTGGCGAAGGCCGACCCGTGGTCGGTGATGAAGGTCAGCTTCCTGCTCTCCATCGCGCTCGGCATCTGCACGATCGTCGCGTCCGCGGTGCTGTGGATGGTCATGGACGCCATGGGCGTGTTCTCGACGGTCGGCGGCACGATCTCCGAGGCGACCGGCTCCAGCGAGTCGAACGGCTTCGACCTCCAGTCGTTCCTGTCGCTGCCCAACGTCCTCATGTTCACGACGATCATCGCGGTCATCGACGTCGTCCTGGCGACGGCCCTCGCGACGCTCGGCGCGTTCATCTACAACCTCTCCGCGGGCTTCGTGGGCGGTGTCGAGCTCACGCTGGCCGAGGACGAGTGAGGGGCGCGGACCGCGTTCCCCGCCTCCGCCGCCGGTCACCCGGCAACCGATTTTGGGACTGCCCCCCTCGTGCGCTAATCTTCAGGAGTCAGCGCGCGGGACACACACCGCAGAGCGCGGCGGGGCTATAGCTCAGTTGGTTAGAGCGCATCCCTGATAAGGATGAGGCCACAGGTTCAAATCCTGTTAGCCCCACCATCGTGAAGACCCCCGGTTCATCAGAACCGGGGGTCTTCGGCGTTCACGGGCACGCTGATCCGGCTGTGCCGGAGGACCGCCCGGGCGGCCCCGGGACGCGCCCTCGGGGAGGGACGAGGGCAGCGGCGGACGGGCCGGGGGGCTCGTGGCCGAGTGCGATGATGAACGCGTGTTCGTACAGTTCCTCGCCGCAGCCGGTGTGCTCGCTGTCCTGACCGTGGTGCCCGGCCCGGACATGGCCGTCGTGACGAAACGAGCCGTGGCGTGCGGCTGGCGGGACGGACTGCGCACCGTCGGGGGCATCACCGCCGGCCTGGTCACCTGGGGCGTCCTCACCGTGGTCGGGCTGGCGGCCACGCTGGCCGCATCGGCCACCGCCTACACCGTGGTCAAGCTGGCCGGCGCCGCCTACCTAGCCTTCCTCGGGGTGCAGGCGCTGCTCCACAGCCGGCGCGACCGTACCGGCACCTCCGCACCGGCCGGTCCCGCTCCCCGGGGAAACCCGTGGCGGACGGGCTTCGTGAGCAACGTCTTCAACCCGAAGATCGCCGTCTTCTACACGGGTCTGCTGCCGGCGCTCGCGCCTTCCGGCACGGCACCCCACGCGGGAATGGCCCTCCTGGTCCTCCTGCACGCCGCGCTCACCCTCGTCTGGCTCGGCAGCTACGTGCTGCTGCTGGCCAAGGCCCGTGCGTTCTTCGAGAGGCCCGCCGTGCGGCGGGTGACGGATCGCGTCACCGGCGTCGTTCTGATCGGATTCGGCATCAAGGTCGCCACGACGCAGCCCTGACCCCTCGCCGAGGGGCGGGCCGGTCCGTCAAGAAGGACGGGGCCGCAGGGGTACGTCCTGGCGGCCCATCCGCGAGAAGACCCCCGGTCACCGCTGACCGGGGGGCTTCGACTTCTCCGACTTCCACGGGCGCCGAGGACCGGGAACGCGTCCGCAGGTCCCCGTGCCTTCCGGCCGACGGCCCGGGAGCCGGTCCGGAGCCCGTGCCGTACCCGTGTGCCCGTGGCCGGGGCGCGGACAGGCGAAGGCCCGGCCGCTCCGTCCGAGCTGCCGGGCCTGTGGTGTGCCGTACTGCCGTACGCGAGTTCGCCGGGACTTCCAGGACCGGGCAACGGCACAGGAGGAGCTGAGCCCCGGGGTCAGCGTCGGAGCGGCGTGTCGTCGGGGAGGGGCTCCGCCGAGGAGGTCGTGGCTTCGGAGCAGTCCGAGGCGGCCGGTTCCGCGGTCGCAGGCGTGTCCGCGGACGGGCGGTGACGGCAGCTGGGAGACTTCCCGTGGGCCTCGGCGTGGATGCGCTGTTTCATCGTGGGAGGCAGGGCGGTGAGGAGCGGCCTGAGGAACGGCACCGGCACCCATGCGGTCGCGTCCGGGAGGCTCTCGCTGTTGCGCGTCGGCTCGCTCTGCGGTACGGCCGCGGAGGAGGCCGTGGTGATGAGTCCGAGCGCCGTGCACAGCGCGAGGAAGGCGGTGACGATGGCGGTCCACAGCTTCATGACCTTGTTCCGGGCCATGGCCCCTCACTTTCGGGTCGGGCGATTTGCGTACTTTCCTCATCATGTGTATGGGGGGCGCGAAGTGGTGGACCGACGCCCGTGGCGCGTGGATGTTCAGATGAACACCACCCGGATGGGCGCAAGAGGGTCGAAAAATGAAGAAAGCCGGAGGGAGGCGGCGAAAGTGACCTTCCGTGAGAGTCTGATCACCCTCCGGTCGGGTCGGTGGGGCCCCTCCTACTGCGCGGTGCCGGAGGCCAGTTGACGGGCCGACGCAGGTCACCGATCGGTATCGACCGGTGTGTATAGTCGGGCGCCAGAGGTCCCCTACGTCAAGGAAAGACGAGGTCGCGCGGTGAAGAAGCTTCTCCTGGTCGCACTGGCCGCCATCGGCGGGCTCCTCGTGTACCGCCAGATCCAGGCGGATCGCGCCGAGCAGGATCTGTGGACGGAGGCGACTGACTCCGTGCCCACGGGTTCGTGAGTACCGACATCCGACGCTGAACGGACCCCGGCCGCCCTCGCGGCCGGGGTTTTGTTCTGTTCGGGGCGGACTCGAGGGCGGACCTTGTCGAAGGGCCTCGTCCGGGCCTCGTCCGAAGGGCAGGATGGGCCGCGGTGCGACGTCCGGGCGACGACGAGGGGTGGCGCGTGAGGGGACGGTGGGGCAAGGCGCGGGGGCGCGCACGCGACGGGCGCGGTGGGAGGACGGCCACCGGACGCCTGGGCGTGGTGGCGCTCGCGTCCGCGGTGGTCCTGGGACTGGGAGGCGGGCCGCCGGGGCGGCAGGCCCTCGCCGCCGAGGCCACCGACATCACCGACACCGTCGGTGCTCCCCGGTCCGCGTCCGGGACGGCCGGCGGCGCGTACGCCTTCGCCGACGGCGCGCAGAGGGCGGACGGGGCCGCGAGCACCGCGGACGCCGTGCGGCTGAGGGCCGGCCGCACCTACCGGAGCTCCCTTCCGGCGAGCGGCAAGGTGTACTACCGCCTGGAACTCGACGCCACCTCGAACACGTACGTCTCCGTCACCGCCGTCCCTCCGGCCGGACGCACCGCCTCCGTCATCGACGGCGTCAAGGTGTCCGTACAGGACGGCGACGGCCGCTCCTGCGGTGTGGACACGGAGAGCTTCGGCGCCGCCGGCAGCCCCCACCCGGTCGCCGCGTGGGCGGCGCGGGAGATCTCCCCGAGGAAGTCCCTCTGCCAGGAGCCCGGCACGTACTACGTGGCCGTCGAACGCGTCGACCCGGACGGCGCGGGCGCCTCCCCCGGTCCGTGGGAGACGGAACTCACCGCCGTGTCGGAGCCGCCCCTGGAGAGGGCCGGTGCGACGAGCGCGCCGGAGGAATGGAACTCCGCCCCGCCCCGGCCCGTCGCGGGCGAGCCCGAACGGCGCGCGGGGGGCGCGGGATTCGCCCGGGCCACACCCGTCGGCGAGGGTGCCTGGCGGGACGACATCCGCCCCGGCCAGACCCTCTTCTACAAGGTTCCGGTCGACTGGGGCCGGCAGCTCCACGTCACCGCCGAACTGGGCAGTTCGAGCACGGGCGGCAGCGGTTACGTCGCCGCGGCCCTGGACCTGGACCTCTACAACCCGGCACGCGGCCACGTCGCGGACGTGGGCGTCGGCTACGACGGCGGCCAGAAGTCGGAGGGTCTCGCTCCGCTGCCGCCGGTCGCGTACGCCAATCGCCGTGCCACCGACGGCCGGGTCGGGGCGATGCGGTTCGCCGGCTCGTACTACCTCGTCGCCCACCTCGCGACGGAGGTGGCGGACCGCTTCGGGGACGGCCCCGTTCCGCTGACGCTGCGGGTGAGGCTGAGCGGCACGGCCCAGGACGGGCCCGGGTACGCGGGGGAGGCCGTGCCCCCGGGCGTCTTCACGGTCACGGAGGAGGACCGGGAGGTGGCGGCCGAGGGCGGGGCGGCGGGCGACGACACCGCGATGAGGGCGCTCGCCGTGGGCGGCATCGGCACCGGGAGCGCGTTGCTGGTGGGGCTCGGCGTGTGGACGCTGATGGCCCGGCGGCGGGCTGTTCCCTAGGCGGTGGGGCGGTCCGTGGACGGTGGGACCGTTCCGGTGGCAGGGGCCGCTCGGATTCAGATGCGGGTGAGGGCCCAGAACCCCACGGCGTAGCAGGCCAGGGCCAGCAGCAGGAGCGGGACGGCCACCTTCGCCGGAGGGCCGGACCGGCGACCGGACCGGCGGTGGGGCCTGCGGTGGGACCGGTAGCGGTGGGCGGATCCGCGCTGCGGCATCGCCTCGCCCACGGGTGGAACCTGCGGGCCCTGGGCGGTGTATTCAGCGGTAGAGGCGTCGGCGCGCGGGAACGCGGCCGGGCCGGGGTGCGCGGTCGGTGGCGGCAGGGGGGAGCGCAGCGGATGAGTGGGGTCGTGGGGGGAGACGTGGCCGGCCGCGTGGGCCGGCTGGTGCGGTGTGCCGTGCCGGGCATTGTGCCGGTCCTGTGCCTGTGCCTGGGGGCTGTACGAGGGGGCCGGTGGAGCGGGCGCGGGGGAGGAGGTGACCGTGGCCCGGGGCGGGGGGAGGGGGAAGCTGCCGGTGTCCGACATGCCGGACGGCTGCGGAGGGACGGACGGTTCCGCCGGGGAGCCGGACGGCGTCGCGGAGGAAGCGGTCGGTGACGTCGCGGGGGCGGTGCCCCGGCGCGGATCGGGGAGCGCGGCGTTCCCGCCCCCGTCCCTTCCCGTGCTCCCGGCTCCTGTGCTCCCGTCGCTTCCTGGGCCCCTGTCCCCTCCCGGACCGGACGGCACCGAGCCGGTCCCGGTTCCGGCCGGCGTGGCCGGCCCGGCGGACACGGAGCCGGCCAGGTCACCGGGGGCGGCTGCCGCATCGGCTCGAGGGCCGGTTCCGGTGCCGGTGCCGGAGGGCAGAGCACTGCCTCCGGCGAGCCCGGGCACCACACCCGGAGCCCTCTTCAGCGGTCCGTGCGCGGCGAAGCCCTCGGGGAGCGGGCCGAGTTGGTCGAAGATCTCGATCAGCTCGTCGTCGGGACCGGGCTCCGGCAGGAGCTCCGCGGCCGCGGCGAGCGCCTTGCGCGCCCCCGTGGCCGTGCGGAACCGCGCCTGCGGGTCCGGCTGCAGCAGCGTGGCCACGACCTGCCACAGCGGCTCGGGGATCCCCTGGGGAGCGCCTGGCGTCCCGTGGTCGGCGAAGTACTGGATGAGTGCCTTGGCGTCCGGTTTGGCACCCTCCAGCAGGTACAGCGCGACCAGGCCCACGGCGAACAGGTCGGCGGGGAAGTCGGGCTCGGCGCCCATCATCTGCTCCGGCGCCAGATAACCGGGCGTGCCCACCACCAGGTTGGTCTCGGTCAGCCGGGGCTCGCCCAGCCGCATCGCGATGCCGAAGTCGGACAGCCGCAACCGCGGTCTGCCCGTGCCGGTGGCCTCCAGGAGCACGTTGGCGGGCTTGATGTCGCGGTGCACGACGTCCTCCGCGTGCACCGCGGCGAGGCCGGACAGCAACTGGTCGAGCAGGGTGCAGACGAAGGCCGGGGGCAGGGGGCCGTAGTCGCCGACCAGGTGGACCAGCGAACCACCGGCGACCAGGTCCATGGTGAACAGGACCTTGTCGTCGTCGGCGGCCCAGCTGTTGGGGGCGAGTACATGGGGGTGATCGATCCGCAGGGCCTGTTCCCGCACGAAGCGGAGCAGGGAGTGGGCGTCGCTCTGCAGCAGCACCTTGGCGGCCACATAGCGGCGGCGGCGGTGGTCCCAGGCGCGCCAGACCGCGCCGACCCCTCCGCGTCCGATCGGATCGACCAGTTCGTACCGGCCGGCGAAGACCTCACCCATGGCTGTGCGTCGCTCCTCCCCCTGCGGTGTCCTCCCGCCCCCTCATCTCCCCCTCGATGAGTGATACGACTCCCCCCGCCTCGCGCGCGTCCCCGGCAGCCGAACCCCCTTCGGCCCCCGGGCGGGGGATCAGCTCTGGTGGGCCTGGTAGTGCGCGACCGCGTCGGAGGTACGGCCGGCGCCGTAGACCCGGAGGAACTCCGCCAGCTCGGGGTGGGTGCGGGCGAGGGTGTCGGCGGCCTCGATGATGTCGCCGGCGGCCGCCACCGAACGCAGCAGGGACTGGATCTCACGGACCACCCGCTTGACCGTGGGAGCGCCCGAACTGGTCGTCGTCTGGGTGGTGTTGCTCAGTACCGAGCCCCCCTGCGACTTCTTGATCTCCTCCATGCGCTCGGTCGCCTCGGCCGCGCTGACGCTGCCGTCCGCGACCTGCCCCGCCAGGTCCTGCAGCAGCTGCACCCGCTGGACCACCGCCGGGTTTCCGATCTTCGCCCGCTGGCCGCTCATCAGCTGCGACAGCATCGGCGCGGACAGTCCCAGTACCCCCGCGAGACGAGCCTGGTTGAGGCCGAGGTCGTCTATGAGCCTACGGAAGAGCGCCCCCAGCGGCTCCCCGTACCAGTTCCGCTGCAGTTCCCGCGCTCTTGCGGTGGCTTCCTGCTGTGCGGCGTCCATTGCGTCTCCCCATCGCTTCCCCATGAACCGTGGTTCGCTGTAGCGAACCACGCCGAGCATCTTACGGAGAGTGGTCGGCCACGGGGACCCCCAATCTTTTTGCGGAATCCCCGGGGTGACCCGGTACTCTGGTCACCGGCGCTCGCCAGGATGTGCTTCTTCCTGGTGGACGCTTCCCTCCCGGGGCCTTAGCTCAGTTGGTAGAGCGCTGTCTTTGCATGGCAGATGTCAGGGGTTCGACTCCCCTAGGCTCCACCCCCGGACCCCTCCCGCCTGCGGAAACGTGGTGGGAGGGGTTCTGTTTCACGTGAAACGGCGCGGTGGGGCAGGAGACGTTCAAGTCTCCTGCCCCACCGCGCCGTTGCTGTCGCGGGGCGTCAGGACTGCTCGTCGCGCTTGGCGGCCTCCTCCTCGGCCTCCTTCGCCTCGACATCGGGGGCGAGGGTGGACCCGCTGCCGTCCACCGACGTCAGCGTGGCCGACTCCGAGACGTCCGTCGCGGCCGGCGGTTCCACCAGCCAGTCCGGATTGGCCTGCTTGTCCCACCACTTCCAGGCGGCGACAACACCCCCTGTGATGAGGGTCAGCACCAGGACCTTCTTCGCGGTCCGGCCGGCCCTCGCGCGTCGCTGCTGCTTGCGGACCAGCTTCTGGATCTGCTGGGCCGGGACCTGGCCGCGCAGGGCGGCCAGCGCGGCGGCGCTGCGGGCCGCGGCCTCCTCCTTGGCGGGTCCGGCGGCGGCCATCGCCTGTTCGATCCTCGGCCGGGAGTACTCCGCCGCCTGCCGGGCGGCCTTGCGCGTGCGGAGAGCGGCCTCGTGGGCGGCCTGGTCGACCTTCGGCGGCACATGCGTCCGGGCCTGCTCCAGATACGGCTGCACATGGGTGCCGTACTGGACGCGGGCCTGCCCGGCGGCCTGCGTCACCTTGGGCGCTAGCCGTACGCGTGCCTCCTGTGCGTAGTGCGCGGCCCTGACCTTGGCCGAGTCGGCGTAGGGCGCCACCACTTCCGCGGCGTGCAGCACGCTCTCCTTCGCCGAACCGGTCGCGGCGCGCACGCTGTCGATGCGGGTCACGGGTTCCTCCTCCTCGGTGGCGTACGGTATTTCGACTTTCCACCCTTTTACGGATCATGCCTGCCGCGGGGCCTCGAGGCATGCGCGAACGGGCATCCGGGTGCCGTCGGAATTGATCAATGGCGATATCCAGGGCAATGGCGGATGAATCCGGGGCAACAGGACCTGTTGTCGACCATGCCACGAATCGCCGCCGTGCGCCTTCGCCACGGGACCGCTCGACGGGTTTTCCGCAAGCGGAACGGCCCGGTTGCCCCCTGTGAACGGGCGACGGGCGACTGCACGTCCCGTCCGTGCGAGGATCAGGGAGTCACGGAAAGACAACGGAAGGCACAACGTGGCTGAGCAGCTCTACGCCACCCTGAAGACCAACCACGGCGACATCGAGGTCCGGCTCTTCCCGAACCAGGCGCCGATCACGGTCAAGAACTTCGTCGAGCTCGCCAAGGGCGAGCGGGAGTGGACCCACCCGCAGACCGGTGCGAAGTCCACGGACAAGCTCTACGACGGCACGGTCTTCCACCGGGTGATCAGCGGTTTCATGATCCAGGGCGGTGACCCGCTGGGCAACGGCACCGGCGGTCCCGGCTACCAGTTCGAAGACGAGTTCCACCCGGACCTGCGCTTCGACAAGCCCTACCTGCTGGCGATGGCCAACGCCGGCCCGGGCACCAACGGCTCGCAGTTCTTCATCACCGTCGCCCCGACGGCGTGGCTGAACCGCAAGCACACCATCTTCGGCGAGGTCACCGACGCCGCCAGCCAGAAGGTCGTCGACACCATCGCCTCCACGCAGACCAACCCGCGCACCGACCGCCCGGTGAACGACGTGGTGATCGAGTCGGTCGAGATCCGCGAGGGCTGAGCACCCCGTCCCCCGGAGTGCGAAAGCCCTCGAAGGGAACCAATCGCCCCGTCCATCCGTAAGGATGGGCGGGGCGGGGCTTTTCCACACGACCTAGGGGATCCCATGGACGACCAGGCTGCCGGCAGCCCGCAGGACGCCCGGAGCGTCCCCGTCTGCTATCGCCACCCGGACCGCGAGACCGGTGTCCGCTGCACCCGCTGCGAGCGTCCGATCTGCCCCGAGTGCATGGTCGACGCCTCGGTCGGTTTCCAGTGCCCGGAGTGTGTCCGCAGCGGCTCGGGCACGGGACACGCGCCCACGGCCTCCCTGCCCCGCACGATCGCCGGCGGCACCGTCGCCGCCGATCCCCGGCTGCTCACCAAGATCCTGATCGGGATCAATCTCGCGGTGTTCATCGCCGTGACGGTCAGGCCCCCGCTGCTGGACCAGCTGTACCTCATCGGCGTCTGGCCGCCGGCGCCGTTCCTGCCCACCGAGGGAGTGGCCGACGGCGAGTGGTACCGCCTGCTCACCTCGGTGTTCACGCACGAGGAGATCTGGCACATCGCCTTCAACATGCTCAGCCTGTGGTGGCTCGGCGGACCCCTGGAGCAGGCCCTCGGCCGCGCGCGCTACCTCGCGCTCTATCTGGTCTCCGGGCTGGCGGGCAGCGCGCTGACGTATCTGCTGACCTCCGGGACCACGGCCACGCTCGGTGCCTCCGGTGCCGTCTTCGGCCTCTTCGGGGCGATGGCCGTGCTGATGCGCCGCCTCGACTACGACATGCGTCCGATCATCGCCCTGCTGGTGATCAATCTGATCTTCACCTTCAGCCCGGGCTTCAACATCTCCTGGCAGGCCCACATCGGAGGGCTCGTCGCCGGAGTCGTGATCGGGTACGCCATGGTCCACGCCCCGCGCGAGCGGAGGGCGCTGATCCAGTACGGCACCTGTGCACTGGTGCTGGCCGCGGTGGTTCTGACGGTTCTGCTGAGGACGGCACAGCTCACCTGAGCGCGGGGGTTGTCCACAGTTCGTGGCGGATCTTGTGCACAGTGTGCGAGAACATCGGTTCGCATCGTCACCGACCCCTGTTGATGCAGGTCAGACGGTTGGCGAACAAATTTTCGGTCGCCGGTGGTTTTGTCACACCGGCGTCAGCCTTCGAAGAGTTATCCACAGATCGGGGATCGATTTCCCCATGTGGAAAACCTTGTGGATAACTCGGTGGACAGTCTTGCCCAGGGCTTGTGGACAGCTCTGCCCAGGGCTTGTCCACAAGCCCTGGGCAGAGTCGCGCTCACCGCGCGGCGTCCCCTACTTCCACTGCGTGGAGACGCCGAACCCGGCGGCGATGAAGCCGAAGCCCACCACGATGTTCCAGTTGCCCAGCGCGTCGACGGGCAGCGAGCCGTCGGTGACGTAGAAGACGACGATCCAGGCCAGTCCGATGAGGAACAGGGCCAGCATCACCGGCGCGACCCAGGCGCGGTTGGTCAGCTTGAGGGCGGTCGTCTGCTTCGCCGCCGGCGGCGTGTAGTCGGCCTTCTTGCGGATACGTGACTTCGGCACGAGGGTCTCTCCTGTCGATGCGCTGCGTGGCCGCGCAGGGAACGTGGGTCGGCTCGGAGCAGCGTACAAGGGGACTCCGACCGCTCCCCCGGGCGTCCGTTAGCGTAGTGCTTCCGCGGCGCCGAAGGAGATAAGGGTACGTTGAGCAATTCTGCCGACTTCCCCGGGACGGAATCCAGCCCTGCCCGCCGGCGCCGCGTCCGGCCCGTGCGCGTCCTCACCGCGGGTGTCTTCGCCCTCGCGGGGCTCATCTTCTTCACCAGTTTCAACACCGCCAGGGGCACCGACATCCGCACGGACGCCTCGCTGCTGAGGCTGACCGACCTGATCCACGAGCGCAGCCGCGAGAACGGCCGGCTGGAGGAGACCAACAGCGCGCTGCGCAAGGACGTGGAGGCCCTCGCCGAGCGCGACGACGGCAGCACCGAGGCGGAGGACGACAGGCTCGCCGAGCTGGAGAGGCGCGCGGGCACCCAGGAACTCCAGGGCGAGGCGATCACGGTCACGCTCGACGACGCCCCGCCGGACGCCACCGCCAAGCTCCCCGGCTACCCCGAGCCGCAGCCCGACTACCTGGTCATCCACCAGCAGGACCTCCAGGCCGTGGTGAACGCGATGTGGCAGGGCGGCGCCGAGGGCGTCAAGGTCATGGACCAGCGGCTGATCTCCACCAGCGCGGTGCGCTGCGTGGGCAACACCCTGATCCTCCAGGGCCGCGTCTACTCGCCGCCGTACCGGATCACGGCGGTCGGCGACCCGGAGAGGCTGAAGAAGGCGCTCGCCTCCTCCCCGGCGATCCAGAACTACATGGTGTACGTCAACGTCTACGGGCTCGGCTGGAAGGTCGAGGACGACGGGAGGGTGACGCTGCCCGGTTACTCGGGCGCGGTGGACCTGCACCACGCGGAGCCCGTCGAGTGACGGCGGGGGTCCGCGGGAAACCGTGTCCACGGCCATCGAGGCGATCGCCCCCGCGCCACGTACTTCCGGGTGCGCCCGCCCGGGCCCGTCCGGCTTCCACAGCCTGTGGAGACCGGGAAACCGGAGGCGTCACGCCGCTAGTCTGGTGACCACGGCGTGGGCCTGGTGCCGTGGTACGACGGAAGGGACGGCATGTACAGCTGGATCTGGCGGCATCTGCCGGGGAACGGATGGGTGAAGGCCCTCCTCTCACTCGTGCTGATCACCGCCGTGGTCTACATCCTCTTCCAGTACGTCTTCCCGTGGGCCGAGCCGCTGCTGCCCTTCAACGATGTGACGGTGGACAACCAGTGAGCGCGCGCATTCTCGTCGTCGACAACTACGACAGCTTCGTCTTCAACCTGGTCCAGTACCTGTACCAGCTGGGCGCCGAGTGCGAGGTCCTGCGCAACGACGAGGTGTCGACGGCGCACGCCCAGGACCGGTTCGACGGCGTGCTGCTGTCCCCCGGCCCCGGCACCCCCGAGGAGGCCGGCGTCTGCGTGGACATGGTGCGGCACTGCGCGTCGACCGGGGTGCCGGTCTTCGGCGTCTGCCTCGGCATGCAGTCGATGCAGGTGGCGTACGGCGGGGTGGTGGACCGCGCGCCCGAGCTGCTGCACGGCAAGACCTCGCCGGTCGAGCACACGGGCAAGGGCGTCTTCGCGGGCCTGCCCTCCCCGTTCACGGCGACCCGCTACCACTCCCTGGCCGCCGAACCGGCCACGGTTCCCGCGGAGTTGGAGGTCACGGCCAGAACCCCGGACGGCATCGTGATGGGGCTGAGGCACCGTGAACTCCCGGTCGAGGGCGTGCAGTTCCATCCCGAGTCGGTGCTGACCGAGCACGGGCACCGGATGCTGGCCAACTGGCTGGCGGAGTGCGGCGACGAGGGCGCGGTGGCGAGGTCCGCGGGGCTCGCCCCGGTGGTGGGCAGGGCCACGGCGTGACCGCGCTGCGCCCCGAGCGCGAGTCCGGCGCCGGACACGGGGGGTCCTTCACGGACGGCTCCGGGTACGGCGCCGGCGGCGGGCAGGGGACCTCGTACGGGCAGCAGCCGTACGGGGCACCCGGCGCCTTCGGGGACGGCTGGTACGACAACGCTCCGCAGGACCCCCAGGGCTCCCACGGTCCTCATGGCTCCCACGGCTCCCACGGCGGCGCGTCCGACGGCACCGCGTACCCGCCGCCCGTCGACGAGGAGACGGTGGCCCTGCGGATCCCCGGGCCGCCCGGGCGGACCGGACAGCCGGAGCGCTCGGACCGTGAGGGGACCACGGCGGTCCCGGGCGGCCGGGCGGCCCGTAGAAAGGCCGCCAGACAACGCCACGGGCGCCGTGGAGGCTCCCGCAGGGCCGCCGGGGCCCCTGGGGCCTCCCGGGCCGTCCGGGAGCCTGAGGGGGTGTCAGAGGCGCCGCTGTCGCGGGTGGAGGCGCGCCGGCGGGCCCGGGCGCGCCGGGCGAGCCCCGCGGTCCTCGCGAGCCGCGCGATCGGCGAGGTGTTCATCACCACCGGCGTGCTGATGCTGCTGTTCGTCACCTACCAGCTGTGGTGGACGAACGTGCGGGCGCAGGCGCAGGCCGGCAAGGAGGTCAGCGACCTCCAGAGCGACTGGGCGAACGGCAGGCGCAATCCGGGGGCGTTCGAGCCGGGGCAGGGCTTCGCGCTGCTGCACATCCCGAAGCTGGACGTGGTGGTGCCGATCGCCGAGGGCATCAGCAGCGAGAAGGTGCTCGACCGGGGCATGGTGGGCCACTACGCGGAGGGCGCGCTGAAGACGGCGATGCCGGACGCGAGGACCGGCAACTTCGGGCTCGCGGGCCACCGGAACACGCACGGGGAGCCGTTCCGGTACATCAACCGGCTGGAACCGGGCGATCCGATCGTCGTGGAGACGCAGGACACCTACTTCGTCTACAAGATGGCGTCGATCCTGCCGGTGACCTCGCCGAGCAACATCAGCGTCCTCGACCCGGTGCCGAAGGGATCGGGCTTCGGGGCACCCGGCCGCTACATCACGCTGACCACCTGCACGCCGGAGTTCACCAGCAAGTACCGCATGATCGTCTGGGGCAAGATGGACGAGGAACGGCCGCGCAGCAAGGGCAAGCCGGATGCGCTCGTCAGTTAAGGGCAGAGGAAACGTGGCAGCGACCGCCGACGACACCGAACAGCACACCGACGGGCCCGCCTCACCGCCGCCCGCGGCACGCCGCCGCATGGGCCCGGTGGCGGTCGCGGTCAGCGTCTTCGGGGAGCTCCTCATCACCGCGGGCCTGCTGCTGGGCCTGTTCGTCGTCTACTCGCTGTGGTGGACGAACGTCGTCGCCGACCGCGCGGCGGACAAGCAGGCGGACGAGGTCCGCGACTCCTGGGCCCGGGAGTCCGGCGACGGCGGCGGTCCCGTCTCCTTCGACAGCAAGGACGGCATCGGCTTCCTGCACGCGCCCACGATGAGCGGTGACGAGATCCTCGTCGAGAAGGGCACGTCGATGAAGGTCCTCAACGACGGCGTCGCCGGCTACTACACCGATCCCGTCGAGGCGACCCTGCCGACCTCCGGCAAGAAGGGCAACTTCTCCCTCGCGGCGCACCGGGACGGCCACGGGGCCAAGTTCCACGGCATCCACAGGATCGAGAAGGGCGACCCGATCGTCTTCGAGACCAAGGACACCTGGTACGTCTACAAGGTCTACGGCATCCTCCCCGAGACCTCGAAGTACAACGTCGACGTCCTGGCCCCGGTCCCCGAGGAGTCCGGGAAGAAGAAGGCCGGCCGCTACATCACGCTGACGACCTGCACGCCGGTGTACACGAGCAAGTACCGGTACATCGTCTGGGGCGAGCTGGTCCGCACGGAGAAGGTCGACGACGACCGGACGCCGCCGGAGGAACTGCGCTGACCGCCCCCCCTCGCGGGGGATCGGCCGCCCGGCGCGGCGAAGGCCCGGGGCGCGGGGTTTTCCACAGGCTGTGCACGGGCCGCGCGCCCCGCGCCGAGCGGGTGCGCGCGCCCCGGCGGGTGAGGCCGCTGCCGCTCGCTGTCGCGCAGGGGCGCGGCGAGGACGCGCGCGGGGTGTGGATTCATGCAGGAGCCCCGGCCCCCTCTCCGGAGGGTGCCGGGGCTCGTGTCGTGCGGGACGCTACGGGTCAGTCGTCCTCGCGGGCGCCCGTGAGGCCGCCGAAGATGCCGCCCCCGTTGTCACCCCCGTTGTTGCCGCCCTGGTCGGGGGCGGTGAACAGGTTGACCGCCGTGCCCTTCTCCACCTGGGTGCCCTGGGGCGGGTTGGAGCCGAAGACGCGGGAGTTCTCGTCCGGGGAACCGGCGACGTTGCCGACCGTGAGTCCGGCTCCCTCGATCATCTTCCGGGCGTCCTTGAGGGTCTGGCCGTTGATGTTCGGGACCGCGACCTGCTGGTTCTCCTTGGCCTTGCCGATCTGGACGGTCACCGGCGAGTTCTTGGCGAGCTGGGTGCCCTGCTGGGGATCGGTTCCGACGACCTTGCCGACCAGGGCCGGGTTGTCCGTCTCCACCTCGACGCAGTTGCCGACGAGGTCGTTGGCGGTCATCTGCGCCCTGGCCTCGTCACAGGTCTTGTTGGTGACGTCGGGCACGGTGGACTTGTCCACCTCCTTGGCGACGGTGAGGGTGATCGTGCTGCCCTTCTCCTGCTCCGTGTCGCCCTCGGGGCTCTGTCCGATGACCACACCCGGGGTCTGGTCGGACACCTCCGTCTTCTGCTCGACCGTGAAGCCCTTGTCCTCGAGCTGGGACTTCGCCTTCTCGTAGGTGAGGCCCTGCACGTCCGGCACCGCCACCTTCGGCGCCCCGGTGGACACCACCAGGGTGACGGTGGACCCCTTCTTGACCTCGGTGCCGGCGTCCGGGGTCTGGTCGCAGATCTTGCCGCTGCTCTGGTCCTCGCAGGGCTTCTTCTCGAAGGAGAGCTTCAGGTCGCCGTTCTCGGCCAGCTTCTGGGCGTCCTCCCTCGTCTCGCCCACGAAGTTCGGGACCGCGACGTCGTCGTTGCCCACGCCGCTGTTGCCGCTGGAGACCCAGCGGCCGATCAGGATCGCGCCGATCAGGACCAGGACGCCCGCCACGACCAGCAATATCGTCGAGGTGTTGTTCTTCCGCGGGCTCTGGCGGCGCCGGTCGGGGCGGTCGTCGTAGCCGTAGCCGCCGTCGTCCGGGCTCATGGGCGGCAGCATCGAGGTCGCCGCGGCGGCACCGGGGCCGGCGTCCGAGCGCAGCGCCGTGGTCGCCTGGTCGTCGGGGTAGCCGCCGTAGCCGGCGACGCCCATCGCGGCGGTGGCCGCGACCGGCTGGCCGTCGAGGCAGGCCTCGATGTCGGCACGCATCTCGTCGGCCGACTGGTACCGGTAGTCGGGGTCCTTGACCAGCGCCTTCAGGACGATCGCGTCCATCTCGGGCGTGATCTCGGGGTCGAAGACGCTCGGCGCCTGCGGCTCCTCCCGCACGTGCTGGTAGGCGACCGCGACCGGGGAGTCGCCCACGAACGGCGGGCGGACGGTCAGCAGCTCGTACAGCAGGCAGCCGGTGGAGTACAGGTCGGAGCGCGCGTCGACCTGCTCGCCCTTGGCCTGCTCCGGCGAGAGGTACTGCGCGGTGCCGATGACGGCGGCGGTCTGCGTCATCGTCATGCCGGCGTCACCCATCGCACGGGCGATGCCGAAGTCCATCACCTTGACCTGGCCGTTGCGCGTCAGCATGACGTTGGCCGGCTTGATGTCACGGTGGACGATGCCGTTGCGGTGGGCGTACTCCAGGCCCTGGAGGATGCCGATGGTCATCTCCATGGCCCGCTCCGGCAGCAGCTTGCGGCCGCTGTGAAGAAGCTCACGGAGGGTGGAGCCGTCGACGTACTCCATGACGATGTACGGGATGGAGACCCCGTCGATGTAGTCCTCGCCCGTGTCGTAGACCGCGACGATCGCGGGATGGTTGAGCGAGGCGGCCGACTGGGCCTCCCGGCGGAACCGGGCCTGGAAGGACGGGTCGCGTGCGAGGTCCGCGCGCAGCGTCTTCACCGCCACCTGGCGTCCGAGCCGGGTGTCATGCGCGTGGTAAACCTCCGCCATGCCACCACGGCCGAGCACCGGGCCCAGCTCGTACCGGCCGCCGAGGCGACGCGGCTCTTCCATAGCTACCTACCAGCCCTCTCCGTCGGTCCCGGGCGGCACACGCGTGCCGCCGGAGGCTGCCGTCCGGGCCTACCGTACCCGGCTCGTTCCGTGTGACCTGGCCAAGTGCGTCAGCCGATACAGGACCGGTACCGCAACGTGCACCGATGTGAAGCAGACGTGAGCGGGGTCACTGCTTGCTCTTGAGGACCGCCTCCATCACGTCCTTGGCGATCGGTGCGGCCAGGCCGCCGCCGGTGATGTCGGCACCGGTCGCGTTGCTGTCCTCGACGACGACGGCGACGGCGACCGGGGAGCCCTGATCGGTCTTGGCGTACGAGATGAACCAGGCGTAGGGCTTCTCGCTGTTGTTGATGCCGCGCTCGGCGGTACCGGTCTTGCCGCCGACGGTGACGCCGTCGATCCGGGCGTTGGATCCGGTGCCCTTCTCGACGACGGTCTCCATCATCGCCTGGATCTTCTGCGCGTTCTCCGAGGAGAGCGGCTGGGACAGCTCCTGCGGTTCGGTCGTCTCGATGGTGTCCAGGTTCGCGGCCTTGAGCTGGTCGACCATGTACGGCTTCATCAGCTTGCCGTCGTTGGCGATCGCCGCGGTGACCATGGCCATCTGCAGCGGGGTGGCGCGGTTGGAGGCCTGGCCGATGCCGGCCATGGCGTTCTGCGACCTGTTGTCCTCGGGGTAGACGCTCTCGGCGGCGCGGACCGGGGTGTCCAGCTCCGGGTTGTTGAAGCCGAACTTCTCCGCGTACTCGATCATCTGCTCGTTGCCGACCTCGTGGCTGAGCTTGCCGAAGACGGAGTTGCAGGAGTACTGCATAGCCACGCGCAGGGTGGCGTTCTCGCAGGGGATGTTCCCGTGGTTGCGGAGCGGCGTGGTGGTGTCCGGCATGATCCACGGCTCGGGCGTGTCGGTCTTGGCGTCGATGTCGGTGACCAGACCCTCCTCCAGCGCCGCCGCGGCGGTGACCACCTTGAAGGTGGAGCCCGGCGAGTAGGTCTCGCGCAGCGCCCGGTTCAGCATCGGGTCGTCGGGGTTGTTCTCCTTCTGCACGGCCTGCCAGGCCTTGGCGTCCGCATCGCTGGTCCCGGCGAACTTCGACGGGTCGTACGACGGCGTGGAGACCAGCGCCAGGATCTTGCCGGTCGCCGGGTCGATCGCGGCGACGGCGCCCTTCTTGTCGCCGAGCCCCTTGTACGCGGCCTTCTGCGCGGCGGCGTTGAGGGTGGTGACGACGCTGCCGCCCTCCTTCGGCTTGCCCGTGATCATGTCGAGCGTGTTGCGGAAGAAGAGCCGGTCGTCGTTGCCGGTGAGGATGCCGTCCTCCAGCTTCTCCAGCTGGTTGGCCCCGAAGGCCTGCGAGGAGTAGCCGGTGACCGGTGCCCACATGGCACCGTCGGTCCAGGTGCGCTTGAACTTGTAGTCGCCGCTCTTGGACTCGACGGAACCGGTGATGGCCTTGCCGTCGACGATGATGTTGCCGCGCGGGGTGGCGTAGCGCTCGATGTTGACGCGGCGGTTCTCGTCGTCGGAGGCCAGTTCGTCGGCCTTGGCGTACTGGAGCCAGTTGTCCCGGATGAGCAGGGCGAGGATGAGCAGGCCACAGAAGAGCGCGACCCGGCGCAGGGGCTTGTTCACGGGCGGACCACCTGGGTCATCTCGGCGTCGGGGTTGGCGGCGGGAGCGGGCGCCGGGCGGCGGGCGGTGTCACTGATCCTGAGCAGGATGCCGATCAGCGCCCAGTTGGCGATCACGGAGGACCCTCCGTACGCCAGGAACGGCATCGTCATGCCGGTCAGCGGGATCAGTCCCATGACGCCGCCGGCGACGACGAAGACCTGGAGCGCGAAGGCGCCGGACAGGCCGATGGCGAGCAGCTTGCCGAACGGGTCACGGGCGGCGAGGGCGGTGCGCACGCCGCGCTCGATGATCAGTGCGTACAGCAGCAGGATCGCCATGACGCCGGCCAGTCCGAGCTCCTCGCCGAAGGTGGCGAGGATGAAGTCGGAGTTGGCGGCGAAGCCGATGAGGTCGGAGTGGCCCTGGCCCCAGCCGGTGCCGAGGGTGCCGCCGGAGCCGAAGGCCCACAGGGCCTGCATGGCCTGCTCGGAGTGGACGATGCCGTCGCTCACCCCGGCCCGGCTGAGCTCGTACTCGCGCATCGGGTCGAGCCAGGCCTGCACGCGCGTCTGGATGTGCGGCTCGAAGCTCGCCACGCCGACGGCGCCGACCGCGGACATCAGCAGACCGAAGACGATCCAGCTGGTCCGCTCGGTGGCGACGTACAGCATGATCACGAACATGCCGAAGAACAGCAGCGAGGTGCCGAGGTCGGTCTCGAAGACGAGGATGAGGATCGAGATCGCCCAGACCACGAGGATCGGGCCGAGGTCGCGCCCGCGGGGCAGGTAGAGGCCCATGAAGCGGCGGCTGGCGAGGGCCAGGGCGTCGCGTTTGACCATGAGGTAGCCCGCGAAGAAGACCGCGAGGACGATCTTGGCGAACTCGCCGGGCTGGAGGGTTCCCAGACCGGGGATCTTGATCCAGATCTTGGCGCCGTAGACGTTGTGGCCGAGACCCGGGACCAGCGGCAGCAGCAGCAGGATCAGCGCGCCGGCCATGGAGATGTAGGTGTAGCGCTGCAGGACGCGGTGGTCCTTGAGGAAGAACAGCACGGCCACGAACAGGGCGACGCCGAGCGCGGAGTACATCAGCTGGCGCGGCGCCGCCTCGACGAACGTGCTGCTCGCCTGCAGTCGCTTCGACTGGTCGAGCCGCCAGATGGCGACGAGGCCGATGCCGTTGAGCAGGGTGGCCAGCGGCAGCATCAGCGGGTCCGCGTACGGGGCGAACTTCCGTACGACGAGGTGGCCGACGCCCGCCATCAGGCCGAGGCCCAGGCCGTAGCTCAGCAGCCCGGCGGGGACCTCGTCGTCGAGGGCCAGTCCCACGTTGGCGTAGGCGAAGACCGGGATGACGACGGCGAAGACCAGGAGCGCGAGCTCGGTGTTGCGGCGGCTGGGCGCGCCGATCGCACCGATCGTGGACGTGTGCTGCGTCGACGGGTTGGTTGTACTGCTCATCGTGTGACAGGGCCTCTCACGGCTTGCCTACTGCTTACCGCACAGCGAGACGACCTTCTGCTCTTCCTCCGAGAGGCTGGGGCCGGGGTTGGGAGAAGGTGCGGTGGTGGACGGGGGCGTGGACTGCTGCGGAGCCTTCGCCGAGCCCGAGGCGGTCGGCGTCGGCGTGACCTTGGACGTGAAGGAGGCGGGAGTGGTTCCCGTGGCGCCCCCGGCCTCGCCCTCACCGGTCTTCGCGTTGTTCTCGCTCTCGGCGGCGCGCCGCTCGGCCTGCTTCTTGCACGCGGAGGCCTGGACGGACAGTTCCTCGATCTTGGCGCGGGCGCCCTCGAGGTCGCCCTCGGCGATGGTCGCCTCGACCAGCTTCTGCTGGTAGGGCGGCAGGTACTTGAGTTCGATCTCGGGGTGGTCCTTGGCCACCTTCGACAACGAGACCCAGGCCAGGTCCTGGCTGATGCCCCGGTACAGCGCGACGTGCTCGTCCTTGGTGCCGACGTAGTACTGCGTCTGCGTCCAGCGCCAGCCGCCGTACAGGCCGCCGCCGATGACGGCGAGGGCGAGCAGGCTGTAGACGGACCTCTTGAGCCACCTGCGGTCCTTGCGGGGCTTTTCGAAGTCGTCGTAGTCGAAGCCGTCGGTGGGGATGAAGCCGGTGATGTCGCCGCTGCCGGGCGGCCCGAACTCGCCGCCGCCCTCCGGGCGCCGGCGGCCGAGGCCGGAGGCGCGGCCGGCCGGGGTCTGCATGATGCCGTTGTCGTGCGGCTGGTTCTGGTTCTCGGCGACGGCGCCCACCACGACCGGGGTGTCGGACAGCTGCCCGGCGAGGGTGTCCCCGGTGTCGAGGTCCAGGACGTCGGCGACGATCACGGTGATGTTGTCGGGGCCGCCGCCGCGCAGGGCCAGCTCGATCAGGTTCTGCACGGTCTCCTGGGGGCCCTGGTAGCTGGCCAGGGCCTCCTCCAGGGTCTGGTGGGAGACCACGCCGGACAGGCCGTCGGAGCAGATCAGGTACCGGTCGCCGGCCCGGACCTCGCGGATGGACAGGTCGGGTTCGACGTGGTCGCCGCTGCCGAGGGCCCGCATGAGCAGGGACCGCTGGGGGTGGGTGGTCGCCTCCTCCTCGGTGATCCGGCCCTCGTCGACCAGGCGCTGCACCCAGGTGTGGTCCTGGGTGATCTGGGTGAGGACGCCGTCGCGCAGGAGGTAGGCGCGGGAGTCGCCGACGTGCACCATGCCGAGGCGCTGACCGGTCCACAGCAGCGCGGTCAGGGTGGTGCCCATGCCCTCGAGCTGGGGGTCCTCCTCGACCATCATGCGCAGCTGGTCGTTGGCCCGCTGGACGGCGGAACCGAGCGAGGTGAGCAGGTCGGAGCCGGGGATGTCGTCGTCGAGCGCGACGATGGTGGAGATCGCCTCGGAGGACGCGACCTCTCCGGCGGCGGCGCCGCCCATGCCGTCGGCGATGGCGAGCAGGCGCGGACCGGCGTAACCGGAGTCCTCGTTGCCCTCCCGGATCATCCCCTTGTGCGATCCGGCGGCGAAGCGCAGGGACAGACTCATGCGCACCTCGCCTGTCGGCTCCGGGTACAGCCGGTCGTGTCGAGCCACACTGCCCACCCTCCGGTCGGGAGCGCGCCGGGACCCTGGTCGAGGACCCCCACCGCGTGCTCGCTCCGCTCGCTCATTGTCGTACTACTTCCGCAGCTCGATGACGGTCTTGCCGATGCGGATCGGCGCACCCAGCGCAATCGGTGTGGGGGTCGTCAGCCGGGTCCGGTCCAGGTAGGTGCCGTTCGTGGAGCCCAGGTCCTCGACGATCCACTGGCCGTCGCGGTCCGGGTAGATCCTGGCATGGCGGCTGGAGGCGTAGTCGTCGTCCAGCACGATGGTGCTGTCGTGCGCCCGGCCCAGGGTGATGGTCTGGCCCTGGAGCGCGACGGTGGTGCCGGTGAGGGTGCCCTCGGTCACGACCAGCTTGGTGGGGGTGTTCCTGCCGCGGCGGCCGCCGGCGGACTGCTGGCGCTGCGGCGGAGGCGCCTGACGGGCGGCCTGCTGCGGCCGGCCGGCGTCCCGCCGTGATCCGCGCTGGGTGACGCGGGTACCGAACAGGTCACTCCTGATGACCTGTACGGCCACGATCACGAACAGCCACAGAACGGCCAGGAACCCCAGCCGCATGACCGTGAGGGTCAGCTCTGACATTGCCCCCGCTTCACCCTTCGGCTTGCCTATAGATAACGGTGGTGCTGCCCACGACGATCCGCGAGCCGTCGCGGAGCGTAGCGCGGGTGGTGTGCTGCCCGTCCACCACGATGCCGTTGGTGGATCCGAGATCCTGGATCGTCGAGGGCGTTCCGGTCCGGATCTCGCAGTGCCGGCGGGAGACGCCGGGGTCGTCGATCCGCACGTCGGCGTCGGTGCTGCGGCCCAGCACCAGCGTGGCGCGGGAGATCTGGTGGCGGGTGCCGTTGATCTCGATCCAGTGGCGCGTGCGCCCGGTGGGGGCGGGCGCGGCGGGGGGCCGCGGGCCGCCCGCGGGCTGCGGGTAGCCGTAACCGCCGCCGCGGCCGCCGCCCGGCGGCGGTGCGGACGGCATGGGCGGCGCACTCGCGGGGGCGGCCGGCGGGTAGCCGTAGCCGCCGGCCGGCGGGGCGCCGCCGGGGCCCGCGGGCGCCTGGCTGCTGGAGGAGGCGAGCGTACGGCTGCGCACCCGGTACAGACCGGTGTCCAGGTCCTCGGCCTTCTCCAGGTGGACCTTGATGGGGCCCATGAAGGTGTAGCGCTGCTGCTTGGCGTAGTCGCGGACCATGCCGGCGAGCTCGTCGCCGAGCTGGCCGGAGTACGGGCTGAGCCGCTCGAAGTCCGGCGTGCTCAGCTCCACGATGAAGTCGTTGGGGACGACGGTGCGGTCGCGGTTCCAGATGGTGGCGTTGTTGTCGCACTCCCGCTGGAGCGCTCCCGCGATCTCCACGGGCTGCACCTCGGACTTGAACACCTTGGCGAAGGTGCCGTTGACCAGACCTTCGAGACGCTGCTCGAACTTCTTCAGGACTCCCATGGGGCACCTCCTCCGTCGCTGCCGTTCTGTGTACTGCCCCGTGCACCGGGTCGTGCACTGTCTACCTGGTACTGCTTACTGATCGTATCCACGCGCCGGTCGATCGGCTGGTTCCCCCTGTCCGCCCGGTCGACGGGTGTCGACGCCTGACGAAGTTCCCTCCGGGGCTCCTCTTTGAACTCCTTCGGCGAACTCCTTCGGCCGTGCTGGTGCGCGTCGTTCTGCCATGGATCGTAGAGGGGGCCGCAGACCAGTGTCCCGCACCGGGCTGTGGACTCGTCCGGCTCCCGGGGAGACGGGGGCCACCGGTACGAGGTTGATACGAGATGAAGTTCCGGTCGATACGAGGACGGGGCGGCGGCGCCCTCGGCCGGCCCGGGCGCGGGCGGGGGCCGGGCGGGCCCGGTAACCCTGTTCACGGCAGGTGGGAGCGGGGGCCGGGGAAAGGGATGTGAATCCACCCCGGCCAGCGTGCTAATGTTCTCGATGTCGGAAGGCGCCGGGCCCCAAGGGGCAAGGCCCGAGGACACACCCAATGCGCGGGTGGCGGAATAGGCAGACGCGCTGGATTCAGGTTCCAGTGCCCGCAAGGGCGTGGGGGTTCAACTCCCCCCTCGCGCACACCGTCGGACGGGCGGCATCCATCGGATGCCGCCCGTTCCGCATGTCCGGGGTGGTGGCGACGGCCGTCGCTGTGAGGAACATCTCATGATCATTTTTGCCGTCGAGGCCGGAATCCGCCTCCGCCGGCGCGGGCCCCGGCCCCCGCTGCCGCGGCGCGGGCCCCGGCCGGGGTGTCCGGCCGGGGCACCGGTCGAGACGTCCGGCCGGGGCGCCCGGCCGAGGCGCCCGGCGGGGGCGCCGTCACTCCCGTACGCCGGCCGAATCCACCGCGCGCCGCCGCAGGGCGAGAGCGGCGGGAACGACGGCGGACACCACGGCGAGCAGGGCGCAGGCGGCCACGACGACGCCGAGGGCCGTCCAGGGCAGCGCGACGGCGCCCGGCACCGACAGCAGGCCCAGCGCGGCCCGCATCCCGCCCAGGTGGAGTCCGGCCACCAGCAGGCCCAGCAGCCCGCCGACCGCGACCACCAGCAGCGCCTCGGCCGCCACCAGCCGCAGCACCTGCCACCGGGTGGCCCCGGCCAGCCGCAGCACGGCCAGGTCGCGCACCCGGTCGGAGGTCGCCATGACCATCGTGTTGACCAGGGAGATGCCGGTGTACAGCAGGGCGATGCCGAGCACCAGCAGGAAACCGGCCCGGGTCCTGCGGTCGGTCCCGGGGGAGGCGGCCGCGATCCACTCGTCCCGGGTGAACACCTCCCCGCCCGAGGAACGCACCGCCTCGCGCAGCCCGGCGGCCACGGCGCCGGAGTCGGCCCCGGCGGTGAGGGCGACGTCGACCCGGTCGACCGCCGCGCCGGGGGCGTTGGCCGGGGTGACGTAGACGCCGTTGTCGCCCGTGCCGGTGGCCGTCACCGCGGCGATCCGCAGCGTCCTGGGCGTGCCGTCGCCGAGCCACACCCGGACCCGTTCGCCCACGGTGTGCCGCTCCCACTCCTCGTTGACGACGATCGAGCCGTCGTCGAGGCCGGCCACCCGGCCGGCGACCAGCGGCAGGCGCGTGGTGGCCGCCAGCGCCCGGGGCTCGGCGGCGCGCGCGTCGGACCTGATGAGGGCCACCCCCTCCTCCAGGACGTACACGGCGCCCGACGCGGTCGCGGACACCGTGGCGCCGGGGACGGCGCGCAGTCCGTCGAGCGTGCGCGCGTCGAGTCCCGCGCCGCCCGGGGCGGTGACGACGAAGGCGGCGGCGGTCCGCTGCCGCGTCTCGGAGGTCTTCGCCCCGTTCAGCGTCGCGGTGGCACCCAGCAGCGAGCCCGCGAGGGCGACCGTGACCAGGACCGGTGCCGCGACGGCGGCGGTGCGGCGCACCCCCGCGGCGGCGTTCTCCCGGACCAGCATGCCCGCGGCGCCCGGCAGCCGGGCGGGCAGCCAGGCGAGCAACCGGGTCAGCGGGCGCACCACGGCCGGCGCGAGCAGTGCCACCGCGGTGATCAGCAGCATCGGCCGGCTCACGTACGTCTTGCGGTGCAGCAGGTCGCCCGGGTCCTCGGCCAGCGCGATGCCGAGGGTCACCCCGGCGGTCAGCAGCAGGCCCGTGCCGGACAGCAGGCGGCCCCGGCCCATCGTCCCGGTGTCCACCGACGCCTCGCGCAGCGCCTGGGCGGGGCCGGTGCGGCCCGCCCGCCAGGAGGCGGCGGACGCGCCGCACAGGGCGACGAGCAGGCCCGTCCAGAAGGCCGCGTGGTACGGCCAGGTGTGGTCGCCGATGGCGAACCAGGACGGTGCCAGACCGCCGTCGACCACCCACTCGGCCAGTGCCGGCGCGCCGTACGCGCCGAGCACGCAGCCGGCGGCCGACGCGAGGACGCCGACCAGCGCGGCCTCGGCGAACACCGTCCGGCGGATCTGGCCGGGCGTGGCGCCGGCGGTGCGCAGCAGGCCGAACTCGCGGCGCCGCTGGGCGACGGCGAAGGCGAAGGTGGAGGCCACCACGAACACCGACACGAAGGCGGTGACGCCGCCGGCCGTGCCGAACAGGGCGTTCATCGCGGTCAGGGCCTCTTGGTCGCGGTCGGGGTCGGCGTCGGCGTACCGGCGCGCGTTCCCGGTCAGGACCTCGGCACCGCTGCCGCGCACCGCGTCCCGTACGGCCGCCGGGTCGGCGTCGACGACGAGCTGGACGGAGGCGGGGGACAGCCGGGCGGCCTGGGCGTCGGTGTAGAAGACGGCGTGCTCGAAGCCGCGGTCGGCGACGGTGCCGACGACCCGCACGGTGCCGCGGTCGGTGCGCACGCTCCGGCCGGGCTTCGCCCAGTCGCCGCTGATCACGACCTCGCCGGCGGCGCGCGGTGCGCGCCCCGCCTCGATCTCGTACGGGGCGAACGCGGCCGTGGACCAGGGGTGGCCCACCAGGCCGTCCGGCCCGCCTGCCGCCCGCACGGCGAAGGACCGGTCCGGCACGACGGTGCCGAGCCCCTCCAGCTCCGCGACGGTCGCGGCGGGCACGGCCCGCGGCCGGGCGAGCTCCTGCGTGCGGTCGCCGACCGGGGTCGGCACGCGCAGGACGTCCTGCCCCCTGACCACGACCGGCGCGGCCGCGAACCGCTCGGGACCGCGCTCGGGCGCGTCCAGCGACGAGGCGAGGGCCAGGCCCATGACGGCGAGCAGCGCGACCCCCAGCGACAGCGCGACGAAGCTGCCGGCGAAGGTGACCCAGCGGGTGCGCAGGGTGCGCAGGGCGACGCTCAGCACGGCGCGCCCTCCAGCCCGGTCATGCGGGCGGCGATGCGGGCGGCGCCCGCCCCGACGAGCTCGCCGTCGACCCGGCCGTCGGCCAGGAAGACCACCCGGTCCGCGCAGGAGGCGGCGACGGGGTCGTGCGTCACCATGACGACCGTCTGGCCCTCGTGGTCGACCATGCCGCGCAGCAGCGCCAGCACCTCGCGGCCGGTCCGCGAGTCCAGGGCACCGGTCGGCTCGTCGCCGAACAGCACCTCGGGACGGGTGATCAGGGCACGGGCCAGGGCCACGCGCTGCTGCTGGCCGCCGGACATCTCCGTCGGCCGGTGCCGGGCCCGCTCGCCGAGGCCGACCTGCCGGAGCACCTCGCGGACCCGGGCCCGGGGCACCCGCCGGCCGGCCAGGCGCAGCGGCAGCGCCACGTTCTGCTCGGCGGTCAGCGACGGCAGCAGGTTGAACGCCTGGAAGACGAACCCGATCCGCTCGCGGCGCAGCAGGGTCAGCCCGGTCTCGTTCAGCCCGGTCAGTTCGGTTCCGCCCAGGGTGACCGAGCCCGAGGTGGGCCGGTCCAGGCCGGCGGCGCACTGCAGCAGGGTCGACTTGCCCGAGCCGGAGGGGCCCATGACGGCGGTGAAGCTGCCGCGGGGGAAGGCGAGCGAGACGTCGTCCAGCGCCCTCACCTCGCCGTCCCCCGATCCGTAGCGCCGGCTCACGCGGCGCAGGGTGATCGCCTCGCCGTCCGTCCGGCCCGTCCCGCCCATGTGTCCCCCCACTCTTCCCGTCACCCGTCCCTCGTCCAGTCGTCCGCTCCGGCCCGTCCGTCCCGGGCCGGCCGTGTGGTTCCACGAAACCGTCCGGGGGCCGGTCGGCGCAGTACGGCAGGGGCGAGATCCGGGGTAGGGCCAGGCATACCCCCGGTTCTCCGCCCGGGCCGATGGCTCCGGGCGGCGCGGGCTCCTACGGTGATCCGCATGCAGCCGACGACCCGTGCGGGGCCCCGCAATCCCTGGCAGGCCATGGCCCGCCCCGGTTACCTGCTGTCGTCGTGGCCGTGGCGCTCGGCCGGGTACCTCCTCACCGGCGTGGTGACCGGGGCCGTCGTGCTCGTGGGCCTCGTGGTCTCGGTGGCGGCCGGCGGTGTGCTCGCGCTCGCGCTGGTGGGGCTGCCGCTGCTGGGCGCGACGGCCCTCGCGGGCATTCCGGTGGCCCGGCTGGAGCGGCTCAGGCTGCGCCTGGTCGACCGGGACCCGGCGCACGACCTGCACCGGCCGCCCGCCGCCCCCGGCCTGCGGGTGTGGCTGGTCACCCGGGTGCGGGAGCGGGCCACCTGGCGGGAGCTCGGCCACGCCCTGCTGTGCGCGGTCCTGCTGTGGCCGGTCGACGTCCTCGCGCTCACGGTCGGCCTGCTCCTGCCGCTGGGCACGGTCGCCACCCCGCTGCTGATGGCCACGGTCGGGGACGGCCGGGAGGCCAAGGTGCTCAAGCTGTGGACGGTCACCACCTGGCCGACGGCGCTCGCGGTCGCCGCGCTGGGGCTGCTGCTGGTGGCCCTCGGCGCCTACCTCCTGGGCGTGGCCGCCGGCGCGCGCGCCGAGCTGACCCGGCTGCTGGTCGCCCCGCGCGGCGGTGACCTGGGGGCCAGGGTGGTCGAACTGACCCGCTCCCGCGTGCGGCTGGTCGACGCCTTCGAGGCGGAGCGGCGGCGCATCGAGCGTGATCTGCACGACGGGGCCCAGCAGCGGCTGGTGGCGCTGACGATGGCCCTGGGCCTGGCCCGCCTGGACGTGCCGCCCGGACCGCTCGCCGATCAGCTCGCCAAGGCCCACGAGGAGGCGGGCAGGGCGCTGGAGGAGCTGCGCGAACTCGTCCACGGCATCCATCCCAAGGTCCTCGCCGACTACGGCCTGGAAGCCGCCGTCGCCGACGCCGCCGACCGCTCCGCCGTGCCCGTCGACGTGGCACTGGAGCTGCCGGGCAGGCTGCCCCAGGCGGTGGAGGCCGCCGCGTACTTCGTGGTGTGCGAGGCGCTCGCGAACGTCGCCAAGCACAGCGGGGCCCGTCGGGCCCGGGTGAGCGGCGGGCACCGGGACGGCCGGCTGCTCCTGGAGGTGTCCGACGACGGCCGGGGCGGCGCACGGGCCGGAGCCGGGGCGGGACCCGGTACGGAGGCCGGGACCGGAACGGGTGCCGGGACCGGAACGGGGGGTGGGGCCGGCGCCGCGGCCGGCAGCGGGCTGACGGGACTCGCGGACCGGGTGTCGGTGCTGGATGGCAGACTCTCCCTGTCCAGCCCGGTGGGTGGCCCGACCTTGTTGCGTGTGGAGATTCCTTGTGCGCCTTGCGAGTCGACCGAACCCTGCGCGTAGTGCTGGCGGAGGACAGCGTGCTGCTGCGGGAGGGGCTCGTCGGCCTGCTCGGCCGCTGCGGGCACGAGGTCGTCGCGGCCGTCGGTGACGCCGGGGCGCTGGTCGCCGCGGTCGAGGAGCACACCCCCGACGTCGTGGTGACGGACGTCCGTATGCCCCCCGGCTTCCAGGACGAGGGGCTGCACGCGGCGGTGCGGCTGCGGGAGAAGCGGCCCACGCTCCCCGTGCTGGTGCTCAGCCAGTACGTGCAGCGGACGTACGCCTCCGAACTGCTGGACTCGGGCGACGGCACGGGCGTCGGCTACCTGCTGAAGGACCGCGTCGGCCAGGTCGAGGAGTTCGTCGAGGCGCTGTGCGAGGTCGCGGACGGCGGCACCGTCGTCGACCCGGAGGTGGTGCGGCAGCTGCTGCGCCGGCGCCGCGATCCGCTGGAACGGCTCACCCCGCGCGAGCGGGAGGTGCTGGCGCTGGTCGCGGAGGGGAAGTCGAACGGCGCGATCGCCCGGGAACTCGTGGTGTCGGAGGCGGCCGTGGGCAAGCACATCGGCAGCATCCTCACCAAGTTGGACCTGCCCCCGGCGGACGAGACCCACCGCAGGGTCCTGGCGGTCCTGGCCTACCTGCGGGCGTGAGGGCGGCGGCCGGAGCGGGCCGGACCGGGGGCCGGAGGGGACGGGACCCGCGGACCGGAGAGGGCCGGGGCGGGGCGGCGCCGCTCTTCCACAGCGCCGGAGTCGTCCACAGGGTCTGACGCGTTTCGGCCACCGGCTGTACGGTCGGCACGGTTGATGTCATGCCCCGCGCCGATGTCCTTGTCGGCGCCGGGCCCGGAGGAACGTGTCGCGGGACCCGTGCGCAGGCGCGCGGGCGTGCGTACGGGGGGAGGCGGTTGCTGTGACGGAGTTCGGCGCGGAGACGGTGGCGCAGGCCGGACCGGATGGTGCGGCCGGGGCCGGCGGTGCGGACGGGGGGCGGCGGCTGCCGCGTGTGCCGGGATTCGCCGAGTGGCCGGCCGCGGGCACGCCCAAGGAGGAGGGCAAGGCCCTGCGCGGTCCGGTACCGCGCAGCGCACACGCCGTCCTCGACCTGGACGCCTCCCGCCCCGACGCGGTCGGCGCCGTCGAGGAGTCCGGCCGCGGCCGGCTGCCCGAACTGACCCCGATCCGGGTGGGCCGGATGGCCGCGACGCCGTTCGCCTTCCTGCGCGGGTCGGCGGGCCTCATGGCGTACGACCTGGCCCGCACCCCCACGACGCGGATACGCGCCCAGATATGCGGCGACGCGCACGCGGCGAACTTCGGCCTGTACGGCGACGCGCGCGGCGGGCTGGTCATCGACCTGAACGACTTCGACGAGACGGTGACGGGCCCCTGGGAGTGGGACCTGAAGCGGCTCGCGGTCTCGCTGGTGCTCGCGGGCCGGGAGACCGGCGCGGACGAGGACACCTGCCGTGCGGCGGCCCACGACGCGGTGGGCGCCTACCGCCGCACGATGCGGCTGCTGTCCAGGCTGCCGGCCCTGGACGCGTGGAACGCCATCGCGGACGAGGAACTGGTCTCCCACACCGACGCCCACGACCTGCTGGGCACGCTGGAGCGGGTCTCCGAGAAGGCCCGCGCGAACACCAGCGGGCGTTTCGCGGCCAGGTCGACCGAGGAGGTGGCGGACGGCGGACGCCGTTTCGTCGACGCGCCGCCGGTGCTGCGCCGCGTCCCGGACGGCGAGGCCGCCGCGGTGGCCGCCTCCCTGGAGCAGTACCTCGGCACGCTCCCGGAGGACCGCCTCCCGCTGCTGGCCCGGTACGCGGTGCACGACGTGGCGTTCCGCGTCGTCGGCACGGGCAGCGTGGGCACCCGTTCGTACGTCGTGCTGCTCCTCGACCACCGGGGCGAGCCCCTGGTCCTGCAGGTGAAGGAGGCCCGCCCCTCGGCCCTGGTGCCGCATCTGCCGACGGCCGGCTTCGACGTCCCGGAGGCCGGGCACGAGGGCAGGCGGGTGGTCCTGGGGCAGAAGCGGATGCAGGTGGTGAGCGACAGCCTGCTGGGCTGGACGACGGTCGACGGCCGCCCCTTCCAGGTGCGCCAGTTCCGCAACCGCAAGGGCAGCGTCGACCCGGCCGCGCTGGCCGCCGACCAGGTCGACGACTACGCCCGCATGACCGGCGCCCTCCTGGCCCGCGCCCACTCCCACAGCGCGGACCCCCGGCTGATCGCCGGCTACTGCGGCAAGAACGGCGAACTGGACGAGGCCGTGGCGGCCTTCGCCGTCGCCTACGCCGACCGCACGGAGGCGGACCACGCGGACCTGGTGGCCGCGGTGCGGTCGGGACGGATCGCGGCGGAGACGGGGGTGTGAGGCGGCGCCCGGGGGACGGTCCGCGGTCACGGGGCCCGGGCGGACCGTGACGTCCGTGGCCTTCGCGGTGCCTGGGACCTCTGTGGCGTCCGCGGCGTCCGCGTGTGACGTCCGCGGCGTCCGCGCGGCCCGGGCGGTGGCCTACCCTGTCCGGGTGACGACCTCGGAAGGTGAGCAGGGTGGCGGCGCCGGTGCGCGGACGCCGGGCGACGGTGGTGCCCCGCGGCCCGAGGAGCGGCTGGAGCGGGCCGTACGGGCCGCCGAGCAGGCGCTGATCGAGTTCGAGATCGCCGTGGAGACCTTCCGCGTCGAGGTCGAGAACTTCTCCCGGCTGCACGAACAGAAGCTCGGCCCGATGTACGCCCGCCTCGAGGAGCTGGACGCCCGGATCCTGGAGGCCAGGGCCGCCCGCACCGGCGACCCGGAGGACCTGCGCCGGGCCGACGAGGCGCGCTCCCGGCTGATGCCGATCCCCGGCGTCGAGGAACTGCTGAACGGCTGGATGGACGGCGACGGCCTCTTCCCGGAGGCCACGGCCATGCTCACGGACCAGCCGGTCCGGCCCCCGCAGCGGGTGCGGCCCAGCGAGGAGGCCCGCAAGCTCTACCGCGACCTCGCCCGCAAGGCCCACCCGGACCTGGCGCAGGAGGAGAAGGAGCGTCTGCGCCGCGAGGAGTTCATCACCCGCGTCAACGCCGCCTACGCCCGCGGCAACGAGGCCGAGCTGCGCGAACTCGCCGAGGAGTGGGCCGCGGGCCCGCAGCTCGAGCGTGCCCCGAGCGCCGGTGAGGAGCTGTACGCCCGCCTCGAATGGCTGGCCCGGCGCAAGGAACTGCTCACGCTGGTCGCCAAGGAACTGGAGGAGAGCGCCATCGGGGCGATGCTGCGCCTCGCCCCGGACGACCCCGACCGGCTGCTGGAGGAGATCGCCGAGCAGCTGCGGGCCCAGGTGACCGAACGCGAGGCGGAGCTGGCGGCCCTGCTGGCCTGAGCCCCGGTCCTGTCCGGTCGGGTAGCGTCGGGGGTATGAGTTTTGGAGCTGGTGTGCCCACTGTCGCGGTCGCGGACCTCAAGGACGGCGACTTCCTGCTGGACGTCCGTGAGGACGACGAATGGAAGGCCGGCCACGCCGAAGGGGCGCTGCACATCCCGATCAGTGAGTTCGTGGCCCGCTACGGCGAGCTGACCGAGGCCGCCCCGCAGGACGGCCGGATCCATGTGATCTGCCGCTCCGGCGGACGGTCGGCCCAGGTCACGATGTACCTCGCCCAGCAGGGCATCGACGCCGTGAACGTGGACGGCGGCATGCAGGTGTGGGAGTCCGCAGGCCGTCCCGTCGTCACCGACGACGGGACGCCCGGCCACGTGCTGTGACCCGTCGGCGGTGCCTGCCGCGCCCGGGGTCCGGGCGCGGCGCTCAGCGGTCGAAGTCCAGCTCCACTGCCTCCGTCACCGGACGGGACTGGCACGCCAGGACGTAACCCGCCTCGGTCTCCTCCGCCTCCAGTGCGAAGTTGCGGTCCATCCGCACCTCGCCCGAGACGAGGAAGGCCCGGCAGGTCCCGCACACCCCGCCCTTGCAGGCGTAGGGCGCGTCGGGCCGGTTGCGCAGCACCGTCTCCAGCAGGGACTCGCCGTCCTGCACGGGCCAGGTGCCGCCGCGTCCGTCGAGCCGGGCGGTGACCGTGCTGTGCGCGGGGGCCGGCGCCGCCGTGACCGATGCCGTGCCGGCGTCCACGTGGAAGATCTCCTCGTGGATGCGGGAGCGTGCGACCCCCAGCCCGCGCAGGGCCCGCTCGGCTCCCTCGACCAGTCCGTACGGCCCGCACAGGAACCAGCCGTCCACCTGGTCCACGGGCAGCAGCGCCGGCAGCAGCCCGGTCAGCCGCTCCCGGTCCAGCCGCCCGGACGGCAGCCCCGCCTGCTGCTCCTCCCGGGAGAGCGCCGTCACCAGCTGGAGCCGCTCGGGGTGGCGGTCCTTCAGGTCGGCGACCTCCTCCAGGAACATCGTGGAGGCGGACGTCCGGTCGCTGCGTATCAGGCAGAAGCGGGCACGGGGCTCGCGCGCGAGGAGGGTCGAGACGATCGACAGCACCGGGGTGATGCCGCTGCCGCCGACGATCGCCGCGTACAGACCGGGTGCGGGGCGGAGCGTGAAGCGGCCGGCCGGGGTCATCACCTCCAGCTCGTCGCCGACGTTGATCTCCTTCAGCGCGTACGTCGAGAAGGCGCCGCCCTCGACGAGCCGCACGCCGACCCGGAGCGTGTCCGGTCCCTCGCCGTCGGGCGCGGGGGAGCAGATGGAGTAGGTGCGCCGTACGTCCTGGCCGTCGACGGTGCGTCGCAGGGTCAGGTGCTGGCCGGGGGCGTGGCGGTACTCCTCGCGGAGTTCCGGGGGGACGGCGAGGGTGAGGGCGACGGAGTCGTCGGTGAGCCGGTCGACCGCGGCCACCCGGAGCCGGTGGAAGCGCGCCATCACAACTCCTTGAAGTGGTCGAACGGTTCGCGGCAGGAGAGGCACCGGCGCAGCGCCTTGCACGCGGTGGAGGAGAAGCGGCTGAGCAGTTCGGTCCCGGCGGAGCCGCAGTGCGGGCAGCGCACGGGATCGAGGTCCTCCTCCGGCGGGGCGGAGTGGGTGCGGGTCGGTCCGAGCTCCACCCGGACCGGTCCGGACGCCGACCGCACGCGCGGTGGGGCGATGCCGAACTCCCGGAGCTTGCGCCGCCCTTCGTCGGTGATGTCGTCGGTCGACCAGGCGGGTGCGAGCACCGTGCGGACGGTGACCTCGCGCACCCCGTGCTCACGCAGCACCCGCTCTATGTCCAGGCTCATCGCCTCGACGGCCGGGCAGCCGGTGTACGTGGGGGTCAGCTCGACCTCGACGGCGTCCGTCCCCCGCGCGCGCACCGCGCGCACGACACCCAGCTCGCGCAGGGTCAGCACGGGCAGCTCCGGGTCGGGGACCGAACCGGCGAGCTCCAGGAGCTCCGCCTCCAGCGGGGTGGTCACCATGCCGCCCCCGGGTGGCTGCGGTGCAGGTGCTGCATCTCGGCGAGCATGCGGCCGAAGGACTCGGTGTGCAGGCCCTGGCGGCCCGCGCCGGCCGTCCACGCCCCCGTCCGCGGGCCCTCGGGCACGGTGAGCGTGGCGCGGCGCAGTACCTCTCCGATCCGCTCCAGCCAGGCCGCCTCCAGGCCGCTCCAGTCGGCGTCGAGGCCCTCGACCGGCTGGAACATCTCGCCGGTGTGACGCCACAGCGCGTCCACGGCGCGTTGCATCCGCGCGTGGCTCTCGTCGGTGCCGTCCCCGAGCCGCAGGGTCCACTGCTCGGCGTGGTCGCGGTGGTAGGCGACCTCCTTGACGGCCTTGGCGGCCAGCGGCGCGAACGGGCCGTCGCCTGCGGCCAGTTCGGTGTGCAGGAGGTACTGGTAGGTGGAGAAGTACAGCTGGCGGGCGATGGTGTGGGCGAAGTCGCCGTTGGGCTGCTCCACCAACTGGAGGTTGCGGAAGGCGCGTTCCTCGCGCAGATAGGCCAACTCGTCCTCGTCGCCGACCATCGACAGCAGCACCCGGGCCTGGCCCAGCAGGTCCAGCGCGATGTTGGCGAGGGCGACCTCCTCCTCGAGGACGGGGGCGTGGCCGGCCCACTCGCCCAGGCGGTGGGAGAGCACCAGCGCGTCGTCGCCGAGGGCGAGCGCGGCCGTGGTGAGGGCGGTGTCCCTCGCGGGGGTCGTCGTCACAGGTGCTGCACCCCCTCGGGGATCTCGTAGAACGTCGGGTGCCGGTAGGGCTTGTCGGCGGCCGGTTCGAAGAACGGGTCCTTCTCGTCGGGCGAGGAGGCGGTGATCGCGGACGACGGCACGACCCAGATCGAGACGCCCTCGCCGCGCCGGGTGTACAGGTCGCGGGCGTTGCGCAGGGCGAGCTCCGCGTCCGGCGCGTGCAGGCTGCCGGCGTGGGTGTGGGACAGTCCGCGGCGCGAGCGCACGAAGACCTCCCACAGGGGCCAGTCGGTGTGGGTCATGCTCGCGTCGCTCCTGTCTCGACGTCCACCGGCACGGGCCGGTCGGTTCCGTTGGCGGGCCGGTCGGCTCCGTGCGGGGTGCCGCCGGTGCCGCGGGCGTGCTTGGCCGCGTGGGCCGCTGCCGCCTCCCGGACCCAGGCGCCCTCCTCGTGGGCCCGCCTGCGCCGGCTCAGCCGCTGTTCGTTGCACGGGCCGTTGCCCTTGAGGACCTCCCGGAACTCGGTCCAGTCGATCGGGCCGAAGTCGTAGTGCCCGCGCTCCTCGTTCCACTTCAGGTCCGGGTCGGGGAGGGTGAGCCCGAGGGACTCGGCCTGGGGGACGCAGATGTCGACGAAGCGCTGGCGCAGCTCGTCGTTGGAGTGCCGCTTGATCTTCCAGGCCATCGACTGGGCGGAGTGCTGGGACTCGTCGTCGGGCGGGCCGAACATCATCAGCGACGGCCACCACCAGCGGTCCACCGCGTCCTGCGCCATCGCGTGCTGCTCCGGGGTGCCCCGGCTCAGGGCCAGCAGCAGCTCGTAGCCCTGGCGCTGGTGGAAGGACTCCTCCTTGCAGATGCGGACCATGGCGCGCGCGTACGGGCCGTAGGAGCAGCGGCACAGGGGCACCTGGTTGGTGATCGCGGCGCCGTCCACGAGCCAGCCGATCGCGCCGACGTCCGCCCAGGTCAGCGTGGGGTAGTTGAAGATCGAGGAGTACTTCTGGCGGCCGGAGTGCAGCTTGTCGAGCAGTTCGTCGCGGCTGGTGCCGAGCGTCTCGGCGGCGCTGTAGAGGTACAGGCCGTGCCCGGCCTCGTCCTGCACCTTGGCCATCAGGATCGCCTTGCGGCGCAGCGAGGGCGCGCGGGTGATCCAGTTGGCCTCCGGCTGCATGCCGATGATCTCGGAGTGGGCGTGCTGCGCGATCTGCCGGACGAGCGTGGCCCGGTAGGCGTCCGGCATCCAGTCGCGCGGTTCGATCCGCTCGTCGGCGGCGACGGCCGCGTCGAAGGCACGCGTGTACTCGGCGGTGCCGCCAGCGCCGTCCGGTGTGTCGTACACCTGGCTGCGGGCCGTATCGCGGGCGGCTGCTGTCGCCATGGGTCCCCCTCGACCTGGACTCTTCTCGGAACACGCTCCCGACCGATCGTTCGGTTCGTGCGATTCCATGGTGAGACGGGCGCCGCGAGGTGTCAACCGCTGTGGATAACCTGCGGGGAACGCCGTGGGCGAAGGACACGGCCGTGCGCCGGGTGACGGACGTGGAACGGGTGGCCCGCCGGGGGTGTGCCCGGACGGGCGGTCCTGAGTACCGTTCCGTGCGACGCGACGCGACGCGACGCGACGCGATGCGCCGGTGCGCCGGTGCGGTGCTGTGGTGCGGCGGTGCGGAAGCGGCGGGGGGACGACGTCCTCGCGGCCGGGCGAGGGCGGCGACGGACGGGCCGGGAACGGACCGGGATCGGGGACGGGGCGGAGATGGACGCGTACGACGAGGGCTCGGACGCCCGGCACGGGCCGGCCGGGCCGGGCCCGCGCCGCGGCCTGCCCGGCCCCCCGCCCGCCCCCGACGGCCCGGCGGACGCCCCCGACGATCCGGTGGATGTCCCCGACGGCCCGGCGGACGCCCCCGACGATCCGGTGGATGTCCCCGACGGCCCGGCGGACGCCCCCGACGATCCGGTGGATGTCCCCGACGGCCCGGCGGATGTCCCCGACGACCTCGCGGATTCCCCCGGCGGTCCGGTGGACGCGCCGGGCCGCCGGACGGCTCCGCACGCTCCCGCGCCCCCGGCGGACATCCCGCCCGCGCCGCTCCTTCCCGCCGCCGGCCCCGGCCGCCTCCCGGCCGGTCCGCCGCCGGCCGGTCCGCCCGACGAGCCCCGTACCGGCGTGGCCGCCCTCTCCCTCCGCTACCAGATCGGCGCCGCGGTGGCGCTCGCGGCCGTCGCGGCCGGGGTCTGTGTGCACCTCGGCATGACGTTCCTGCACGTGGCGCCCGCGAACACGGTCAGCAAGGAGCACGGCGAGACGATCGAGGACTGGATCTACCCGGAGTTCGAGCAGAACTGGAAGCTGTTCGCGCCGAACCCGCTGCAGCAGAACATCGCCGTCCAGGTGCGCGCCGAGATCCGGACGGCGGACGGGGGCGTGCGGACCACCGGCTGGTACGACCTGTCCGCGCAGGACGGCCGGGCCATCGACGGCAACCCGCTGCCCAGCCACACCCAGCAGAACGAGCTGCGCCGCGCCTGGGACTTCTTCCTCGCGACGCACGACGGCGACAACCGCCCGGCCGGCCCGCGCGGGACGCTGTCCGAGGCGTACCTGCGCCGGATCACGGTGCTGCGCCTGGACCGGGCGGACGCGGCCGGCCCGGGCGGTCTCGTCGAGCGGGTCCAGATCCGCTCGCGCACCACCAACGTGGCGCCGCCGGAGTGGAGCGAGGAGCGGGTCTCCACCACGCCCGTCTACCGCACGCTGCCCTGGTGGCCGGTGCCGGAGGACGAGGCCCGGGGAGGTGTCGGGTGAACCGCTTCTCGCTGGCGGTCTCCCGCGCCATCGCCCGCGTCACCGACTCCGCGCTCGGCCCCCGCCAGAGCGCCCTCGTACGCATCGGCTTCAGCCTGACCTGGCTGCTGTTCCTGCTGCGCGAGTACCCCCACCGGCAGGAGCTGTACGGACCCGACGGCCCCTGGAGCTGGGACCTCGCCGACCAGCACGTCGGGGGCAACGGCGCCTTCACCGCGCTGCTGTGGTCGGACGGCCGGGGCTGGTTCGAGGCCCTCTACGCGCTCTGCGTGCTGTGGAGCCTGCTGCTGCTGCTGGGCTGGCGCACCCGCACCGCGTCGGTGCTGTTCATGGTGGGGGTGCTGTCCCTGCAGAACCGCAGCGTCTTCGTGGGGGACGGCGGCGACAACGTCCTGCACCTGATGTCGATCTACCTCGTGTTCACGCGGTGCGGCCGGGTCTGGTCACTGGACGCGCGGCGCGCGCGGCGCGAGGCCGAGGTGCGCGCGCGGGGGGAGCGGCCGCGGGACCGGGTCGGCCCGGTGCTGTGGGGGGTGCTCGGGTTCCTGCTGCTCGTGGCGACCCTGGCGGGCCGGACGGACGGCGACCGGTTCGTACCGGTGCTGCTGTGGACCGTGTGGTCGGCCCAGGCGCTGTGGTGGCTGGCCGGGCGCCTCGCGAGGACCGGGCAGCCGCGGATCCTGCTGGACGTCGTCGCGAACGTCGTGCACAACGGAGCCCTGCTGGTGATCATGGCCGAGGTGTGCCTGATCTACGCCACGGCCGGCTGGTACAAGGTGCAGGGTTCCCGCTGGCAGGACGGCACCGCGGTCCACTACCCGCTGCACCTGGAGTACTTCTCCCCCTGGCCGGGCCTCGCCGACCTGCTGTCGGCCAGCGGCACGGTGGTGATGCTGGTGACCTACGGGACGGTCGTCGTGCAGGTCGCCTTCCCCTTCACGCTGTTCAACCGGCGGGTCAAGAACGTCCTGCTGGCCCTCATGATGACCGAGCACGCGGTGATCGCCGTCGTCCTCGGGCTGCCCTTCTTCTCCCTGGCGATGCTCGCGGCCGACGCGGTCTTCCTGCCCACGTCCTTCCTGCGCCGCCTGGGCACCGGGGCGGCACGCGTGCGCGACCGCCTGCGCCCGCGCGGCGGCGGCAGGTCCGTCCCCGGGCCGCGGCGCCCGGATCCCCGCGCCGGCGGCGCCCGGGGCGACGGGGCGGAGGCGGCGGAGGAGGCGAAGGCGGCCCCCGCGCCCGGAGGGCCCCCGACGCCGCGCACGTAGGCTGCACGGCATGACCGATCCCGTCGCCCTGTGGCACCGGCGGAGCGGCACCGCGGTGCTGCTCGACGGCTTCCACGCGCTCAAGCACGCCGTGCGCTTCCGGGCGGAGGTCCTGGTCGCGGTCACCGCCGACCGGGCCGCCGCGCTCGCCCTCGCCGACGAGCTGGCCCCGGACGTCCGGGACACCCTGGCCGCGCTGCTGACCGAGGTGGAGCACGAGACGTACGCCTCGCTCGTCCCGCGCCCGCACCCCACCGCCGTGGCCGCCCTGGCCGTACGCCCCTCCCGCGCGGGCAACCTCGAGAAGCTCGCCCGGACCCCGCGCACCGCTCCCGTCGTGGTCCTGGACAACCCGCGCAACCTGGGCAACGCCGGGGCCGTGATCCGGCTGGCCGCCGGTTTCGGGGTGACCGGGGTGGTCACCACCGGCACGCTCGACCCCTGGCACCCCACCGTCGTGCGCGGCGGGGCCGGGCTGCACTTCGCCACCGCCGTGGAGCGGCTGACCGCCGGGGAGCTGCCGTCCGGCCCGGTCTTCGCACTCGACCCGGAGGGCGAGGACATCCGCGGCACGGAACTGCCCGACGACGCGCTGCTCGCCTTCGGGTCCGAGCGCAGCGGGCTCTCGCCGGAGCTGCGCGCGCGGGCCGACCACCTGATCGCGCTGCCGATGCGCCCCCAGGTCTCCAGTTACAACCTCGCGACCAGTGTGGCCATGACGCTGTACCACTGGAGCGCCACCGGGGGCGCACCCGCCTGAGCGCGCCGCTACGCCTCCCGGCGCACCTCGACCACCCGGAAGCGGTTGGCCACGAACGCGCCGTCGGTGAGGGCCGCGTTGGCCGCCGGGTTGCCGCCGGAGCCGTGGAAGTCGGAGAAGGCGGCCGTCTGGTTGACGTACACCCCGCCGGTGAGGTTGAGGGAGAGCTGGGCCGCCTCCTCCAGGCAGACCTCCTGCACCGCCTCCTCGACCTCCGGGGAGGTCGTGTACGCGCCGACCGTCATGGCGCCCTTCTCGCGGACGGTGCGCCGCAGCAGCTCCACGGCGTCGCCGGCCGAGTCGACCGCGACGGCGAAGGAGACCGGGCCGAAGCACTCGCTCATGTAGGCGGCCTCGTCCTCCGGCTTGGCGCCGTCCAGCTTCACGATCACCGGGGTGCGGACCACCGCGTCCGGGAACTCCGGGTTGACGACCTCGCGGGAGGCGAGGGCGACCTCGCCGAGCCCGGCGGCGGCCTCCAGGCGGGCCTTGACGTCCGGGTTGACGATCGCGCCCAGCAGGCCGTTGGCGCGGGCGTCGTCGCCGAGCAGTCCGTCGACCGCCTTCGCCAGGTCGGCGGCGACCTCGTCGAAGGACTTCGGGCCCTGGTCGGTGGTGATGCCGTCGCGCGGGATCAGCAGGTTCTGCGGCGTGGTGCACATCTGGCCGCTGTACAGCGACAGGGAGAACGCCAGGTTGGCGAGCATCCCCTTGTAGTCGTCCGTCGACTCCACCAGCACCGTGTTGACGCCGGCCTTCTCCGTGTACACCTGCGCCTGGCGGGCGTTGGCCTCCAGCCAGTCGCCGAACTCCGTGGAGCCGGTGTAGTCGATGATCCGGATCTCCGGGCGGGTCGCGAGCGTCCTGGCGATGCCCTCGCCGGGCCGCTCGGCGGCCAGCGCGACCAGGTTCGGGTCGAAGCCGGCCTCGGTGAGCACCTCGCGGGCGATCCGCACGGTGAGCGCGAGCGGCAGCACCGCGCGCGGGTGGGGCTTGACCAGGACCGCGTTGCCGGTGGCGAGGGAGGCGAACAGGCCCGGGTAGCCGTTCCAGGTCGGGAAGGTGTTGCAGCCGACGACCAGGCCGATGCCGCGCGGGACCGGGGTGAACCGCTTGGTCAGCGCCAGCGGGTCGCGCTTGCCCTGCGGCTTGGTCCACTCGGCGGTGCCGGGCGTGCGGACCTGCTCCGCGTACGCGTAGGCCACCGCCTCCAGGCCGCGGTCCTGCGCGTGCGGGCCGCCCGCCTGGAACGCCATCATGAACGCCTGGCCGGAGGTGTGCATGACCGCGTGGGCGAACTCGTGCGTCCGGTCGCTGATCCGCTTGAGGATCTCCAGGCAGACCACCGCGCGCATCTCCGCGCCGGCGTCCCGCCAGGCCCGCATCCCGGCCCGCATGGCCGGCAGCAGCACGTCGAGGTCCGCGTGCGGGTAGCTCACGCCCAGCTCGATGCCGTACGGGGAGACCTCGCCGTCGACCCAGCCGTCCGTGCCGGGCTGGCCGAGGTCGAGGCGGGTGCCGAGCAGGGCGTCGAAGGCGGCCCTGCCCGCCGCCGGGTCCAGGCTGCCGTTCTCCCCGTAGGCCTTGGGGTGCTCGGGGTGCGGGGACCAGTACGCGCGCGTGCGGATCGCTTCCAGGGCCTGGTCCAGGGTGGGACGGTGCCGGGCGATCAGCTGGGGCTCGGTGAGTTCGGCGGCCATGGGGACCAACTCCTCGTCTCAGGAACTCTTCGTCGAGTTCATGGACCGGGCAGAAAGATGAGCGGTAAACGTGGGCGGGGGGGCCGGGAGGACCGGGAGGCGGGTGCGGGGCCCCTCGTTCGGGAAGTGGTGGGCGACGGGTGGGCGGTTAGGGTTAGGGTAACCGAACGATCGGTCGGGACAAGGGGGTCCGCCGCATCCGTGGAAGACGCCGTGCGGGAGGATCGCGCACATGACAGCACTCGACCTCAGCAGCCCCGTGGCCGTCGTCGGCACCGGCACCATGGGCCAGGGAATCGCCCAGGTCGCGCTGGTCGCGGGCCATCCCGTGCGGCTCTACGACGCCGTCCCCGGCCGGGCCCGTGAAGCGGCCGACGCGATCGGCGCCCGGCTCGACCGGCTGGTGGAGAAGGAGCGGCTCACCGCCGACGAGCGGGACGCGGCGCGAGCCCGCCTGCTGCCCGTCGACGAGCTCACCGGCCTCGCCGACTGCGCCCTGGTGGCCGAAGCCGTCCTGGAGCGCCTCGACGTCAAGCAGGAGCTGTTCCGCGCGCTGGAGGACGTCGTCGCCGACGACTGCCTGCTCGCCACCAACACCTCCTCCCTCTCCGTCACCGCGATCGGCGGCGCCCTGCGCGTCCCCGGCCGCTTCGTGGGCCTGCACTTCTTCAACCCCGCGCCGCTGCTGCCGCTGGTCGAGGTCGTCTCCGGGTTCGCCACCGACGTCACCTGCGCCACGCGCGCGTACGAGACGGCCCGCGCCTGGGGCAAGACACCGGTCGCCTGCGCCGACACCCCCGGCTTCATCGTCAACCGCATCGCCCGGCCCTTCTACGCCGAGGCCTTCACGGTGTACGAGTCCCAGGGCGCCGATCCGGCCACCATTGACGCGGTCCTGCGCGAGTCCGGCGGTTTCCGGATGGGCGCCTTCGAGCTGACCGACCTCATCGGCCAGGACGTCAACGAGTCCGTCACCCACTCGGTGTGGCAGTCCTTCTTCCAGGACGCGCGCTTCACCCCCTCCCTCGTCCAGCGCCGGCTGGTCGAGTCCGGCCGCCTGGGCCGCAAGAGCGGCCGGGGCTGGTACGACTACCGGGACGGGGCCGAGCGCCCCGAGCCGCACACCGCCGAGCCCGCCGAGCCGCCCGCGTACGTCGTCGCCGAGGGCGGCCTGGGGCCCGCCTCGGAGCTGCTCGCCCTGATCCGCGAGGCCGGGATCCAGGTGCGCGAGGAGGACGAGGACAACGGCACCCGCCTGGTGCTGCCCGGCGGCGGTCAGCTGGTCCTCGCCGACGGCCAGACCTCCGTGGAGTTCCGCGACGTCGTCTACTTCGACCTCGCCCTCGACTACCGCGCGGCCACCCGCGTCGCCCTGTCCCACGCCCAGAACACCTCCCCGCGGACCGTCGCCGAGGCCACCGGCCTGTTCCAGGCGCTCGGGAAGAAGGTCAGCGTCATCGGGGACGTCCCCGGCATGATCGTCGCGCGCACGGTGGCCCGGATCATCGACCTGGCGCACGACGCCGTCGCCAAGGGCGTGGCCACCGGGGAGGACATCGACACCGCGATGCGCCTGGGCGTCAACTACCCGCTGGGACCCCTGGAGTGGAGCCGGCGGCTCGGTGCGGACTGGGCCTGCTCCCTGCTGGACAACCTGCACGAGTGCGAACCGTCCGGCCGCTACGCGCCGTCCCTCGCGCTGTACCGCCACGCCTACGCCTCCGACAAGCGGGAGGACACCCCATGACCACCGCCAGGCGCGACACCTACACCCCGGAGACGCTGCTGTCCGTCGCCGTGCAGGTGTTCAACGAGCGCGGCTACGACGGCACCTCCATGGAGCACCTGTCCCGGGCGGCGGGCATCTCCAAGTCGTCGATCTACCACCACGTGGCCGGCAAGGAGGAACTGCTGCGCCGCGCGGTGAGCCGGGCGCTGGACGGGCTCTTCGGCATCCTCGACGAGGAGCAGGCGCGCGTGGGGCGGGCCGCCGAGCGGCTGGAGTACGTCGTGAGGCGGATGGTCGAGGTGCTGATCGCCGAGCTGCCCTACGTGACGCTGCTGCTGCGGGTGCGCGGCAACACGGACACCGAGCGGTGGGCGCTGGAGCGGCGGCGCGAGTTCGACCACCGGGTCGCCGCGCTGCTGAAGGCCGCGGCGGCCGACGGGGACGTGCGCGGCGACATAGAGGTGCGCCTGGTGACCCGGCTGGTCTTCGGGATGATCAACTCGATCGTCGAGTGGTACCGGCCGGACGGGCGCGGCATGAGCGAGCGCGAGGTGGCCGACGCGGTGGCGCAGCTGGCCTTCGGGGGACTGCGCAAGGCGTCCTGAGGGTGCTCGCCCCCGGGTTCCTCACCCCTGCGGCTCCAGGTCCTCCTCCTCGAACACCAGCAGGGTGCGGGTGCTGAGCACCTCGGGGATCGCCTGGAGCCGGGTGAGCACCAGTTCGCGCAGGGCCCGGTTGTCCGGCGTGTGCACCAGCAGCAGGACGTCGAAGTCCCCGCCCACCAGGGCGATGTGGGAGGCGCCGGGGAGCTTCCTGAGCTGCTCGCGGACCGTGCGCCAGGAGTTCTGGACGATCTTCAGGGTGATGTAGGCGGACGTCCCGTGCCCGGCCCGCTCGTGGTCGACGCGGGCGCCGAAGCCGCGGATGACGCCGTCCTCCACGAGCCGGTTGATGCGGGCGTAGGCGTTCGCGCGGGAGACGTGGACCCGTTCGGCGACCGAGCGTACGGACGCGCGGCCGTCCGCCTGGAGCATGCGCAGGATGTCCTGGTCGATGGCGTCCAGGGGGCGCGGGGGCGGAAGCCGCCCGATCCCCTCCGGGCCCTCGGCCACTTCCTCCGGCCCCTCGGCCATTTGTTCAGCTGCCACCCGCCCCCACCTCTCCGCCATGGACGTACTGCATCCATCTCAGGCCGCGGAGAACCGTTTGTCCACAGCCTGGTGCCACCCGTAGCCAAAATGCGCCGACGACCGAACAATCGGTTGGTGAGGCGTGTCACAGACGCCGCGCCTCGCCATCCCACGAGGAGGTGCCGTCATGACGGTCATGGAGCAGCGGGGCGCCTACCGGCCCACCCCGCCGCCCGCCTGGCAGCCCCGTACCGACCCCGCGCCGCTGCTGCCCGACGCGGAGCCGTACCGCGTGCTCGGCACCGAGGCGGCCGCGAACGCCGACCCGGAGCTGCTGCGCCGGCTGTACGCGGAGCTGGTGAAGGGCCGCCGCTACAACGCGCAGGCCACCGCCCTCACCAAGCAGGGCCGTCTCGCGGTCTACCCCTCCAGCACCGGCCAGGAGGCCTGCGAGGTCGCCGCCGCGCTCGTCCTCGAGGAGCGCGACTGGCTCTTCCCGAGCTACCGCGACACCCTCGCCGTCGTCGCCCGCGGCGTGGACCCCGTCGAGGCCCTCACCCTGCTGCGCGGCGACTGGCACACCGGCTACGACCCCTACGAGCACCGGGTGGCGCCGCTGAGCACCCCGCTCGCCACCCAGCTGCCGCACGCCGTCGGCCTCGCCCACGCCGCCCGCCTCAAGGGCGACGACGTGGTCGCGCTCGCCATGGTCGGCGACGGCGGCACCAGCGAGGGCGACTTCCACGAGGCGCTGAACTTCGCCGCCGTCTGGCAGGCGCCGGTGGTCTTCCTCGTCCAGAACAACGGCTTCGCGATCTCGGTGCCGCTCGCCAAGCAGACCGCGGCCCCGTCGCTGGCCCACAAGGCCGTCGGCTACGGCATGCCCGGCCGCCTGGTCGACGGGAATGACGCCGCCGCCGTGCACGAGGTCCTGGCCGACGCCGTGCGCCACGCGCGCGCGGGCGGCGGCCCGACCCTGGTCGAGGCGATCACGTACCGCGTGGAGGCCCACACCAACGCCGACGACGCCACCCGCTACCGCGGCGACGCCGAGGTGGAGACCTGGAAGCGGCACGACCCGATCACGCTGCTGGAGCAGGAGCTGACCGCGCGCGGACTGCTCGACGAGACCGGCGTGGAAGCCGCCCGCCAGGACGCCGAGACCATGGCCGCCGCCTTGCGCGCCCACATGAACCAGGACCCCGCGCTCGACCCCATGGACCTCTTCGCGCACGTCTACGCCGAGCCCACCCCCCAGCTGCTGGAACAGCAGGCGCAGCTGCGGGCGGAGCTGGCGGCCGAGACCGAGCCGGAAGGGGCGCAGCGATGACCACCGTCGCGGTCAAGCCGGCCACCATGGCGCAGGCCCTCACGCGCGCGCTGCGCGACGCCCTGGCCGCCGACCCGTCCGTGCACGTCATGGGCGAGGACGTCGGCACCCTCGGCGGTGTCTTCCGCATCACCGACGGGCTCGCCAAGGAGTTCGGCGAGGACCGCTGCACGGACACCCCGCTGGCCGAGGCGGGCATCCTCGGCACGGCCGTCGGCATGGCGATGTACGGGCTGCGCCCGGTCGTGGAGATGCAGTTCGACGCCTTCGCCTACCCGGCGTTCGAGCAGCTGGTCTCGCACGTCGCGAAGATGCGCAACCGCACGCGCGGCAGGATGCCCCTGCCGCTCACCATCCGCGTCCCCTACGGCGGCGGCATCGGCGGCGTCGAGCACCACAGCGACTCCTCCGAGGCGTACTACATGGCGACTCCGGGGCTCCATGTCGTCACGCCCGCGACCGTCGCGGACGCCTACGGGCTGCTGCGCGCCGCCATCGCCTCCGACGACCCGGTCGTCTTCCTCGAGCCCAAGCGGCTGTACTGGTCCAAGGACTCCTGGAACCCCGAGGAGCCCGCGACCGTTGAGCCGATAGGCCGCGCGGTGGTGCGGCGCTCAGGGCGGAGCGCCACGCTCATCACGTACGGGCCGTCCGTACCCGTCTGCATGGAGGCGGCCGAGGCGGCCCGGGCCGAGGGCTGGGACCTCGAAGTCGTCGATCTGCGCTCCCTGGTGCCGTTCGACGACGAGACGGTGTGCGCCTCGGTGCGGCGGACGGGACGCGCGGTCGTCGTCCACGAGTCGGGTGGCTTCGGCGGCCCGGGCGGGGAGATCGCGGCCCGGGTCACGGAGCGCTGCTTCCACCACCTGGAGGCGCCGGTGCTGCGTGTGGCCGGGTTCGACCTGCCGTATCCGCCGCCGATGCTGGAGCGCCACCACCTGCCCGGTGTGGACCGGATTCTGGACGCCGTGGGGCGCCTGCAGTGGGAGGCCGAGAGCTGATGGCACAGGTGCTGGAGTTCAAGCTGCCCGACCTCGGTGAGGGGCTGACCGAGGCGGAGATCGTGCGCTGGCTGGTCGAGGTCGGCGACGTCGTCACCGTCGACCAGCCGGTCGTCGAGGTCGAGACGGCCAAGGCGATGGTGGAGGTGCCCTGCCCCTACGGCGGCGTGGTCACGGCCCGCTTCGGCGCGGAGGGCACGGAACTGCCCGTCGGCGCCCCGCTGCTGACGGTGGCGGTCGGGGAACCGGCCGACGACCGCCCGGCGGGAGAGCCGGGCGCCCCCGCCGACCGGACCGAGGGCTCCCGCACCGGGGGTTCCCGGACGGAGGGCTCCCGCACCGAGGGCTCGGGCAACGTCCTGGTCGGCTACGGCACGTCGGAGGCACCGGCCCGGCGCCGCCGGGTGCGCCCGCAGTCGCCGGCACCCGCGGTGAACGGAGGACACCGGGCGGCCCCGGCGGCCCGGGGGCTGCCCGCCGCCGACGGGCGGACCGCCACCGGGGCGGCGCAGGACGGCCCCGTCCCCGTCATCTCCCCCCTGGTGCGCAGGCTGGCCCGGCAGAACGGCCTGGACCTGCGGGAGCTGACGGGTTCCGGACCCGACGGGCTGATCCTGCGGGCGGACGTGGAGTACGCGCTGCGTGCCGCCGCCGCGCAGGGCCGCACGGACCGGGCGGCCGCCGAACCGCAGCGGCAGGCGGCGCGGACCCGGACGTCCCCCGCCGCCGCGGAGACCGCCCGCACCACCCGCATCCCCCTCAAGGGCATCCGCGGCGCCGTCGCCGACAAGCTCTCCCGCAGCCGCACCGAGATACCGGACGCGACCTGCTGGGTGGACGCCGACGCGACCGAACTGATGCGCACGCGGGCCGCCATGAACGCGTCCGGCGGACCGAAGATCTCCGTGATCGCCCTGCTGGCCCGGATCTGCACGGCCGCGCTGGCCCGCTTCCCCGAGCTCAACTCCAGCGTGGACACCGAGGCCAGGGAGATCGTCCAGTACGCGGACGTGCACCTCGGGTTCGCCGCGCAGACCGACCGGGGACTCGTCGTCCCTGTCGTCCGGGACGCGCACGCACGGGACGCGGAATCGCTGACCGCGGAGTTCGCCCGGCTGACCGAGGCGGCCCGGGCCGGGACGCTGACGCCCGCGGAACTCACGGGCGGCACCTTCACGCTGAACAACTACGGGGTCTTCGGCGTCGACGGCTCCACACCGATCGTCAACCACCCCGAGGCCGCCATGCTCGGCGTCGGCCGCATCGTCCCCAAGCCGTGGGTGCACGAGGGCGAGCTGGCCGTCCGGCAGGTCGTGCAGCTCTCGCTCACCTTCGACCACCGGGTCTGCGACGGCGGCACGGCGGGGGGCTTCCTGCGGTACGTGGCGGACTGCGTGGAACAACCGGCGGTGCTGTTGCGGACGTTGTGATTCCCGCTGTTTCGACCGTGCCCCCGCGTTCCCCGTGATCGCGGGGGCGCGCATACTCGGGGGGTGACCGAGTTCGAGCACCCCGGCGACCCCGGCACCGGCCCCGCCCGGACCCCGGTGCCCGTCGCGGACGGCGCCGCGGACGGGACCGCGCAGAGCGCCGCGTACGACGCCGTCGTGCTCGCCGGCGGCGCCGCCCGACGGCTCGGGGGCGCGGACAAGCCCGGGGTGCGGGTGGGCGGGCGGGCGCTGCTCGACCGGGTGCTCACGGCCTGTGCCGCCGCCCGGACCACGGTGGTCGTCGCCGATCCCCGGCCCACCGCACGGCCCGTCGTCTGGGCCCGCGAGGAGCCGCCGGGCGGCGGACCGCTCGCCGCGCTCGACGCCGGGCTGCGGCACACCACGGCGGACCACGTCGTCCTGCTCTCCGCCGACCTGCCGTTCCTCGACCGGCGCACCGTCGAGGGACTGGGGGACACCCTCCGCCGCTCCACGGCCGACGGCGTGGTGCTGACCGACGCCGAGGGCCGGGACCAGCCGCTCGTGGCCGCGTACCGCAGTCCGGTCCTGCGCCGTGAACTGACCGCGCTCACCGAACGCCACGGCGGCCTGAGCGGGCTGCCCCTGCGCCGGCTGACCGCCGCCCTCGACCTCACCCGCATCTCCGGCCCGATGGCGTCCTTCGACTGCGACACCTGGGACGACATCGCCACCGCCAGGTCACGCATCAGGGAGCATGGGTACGTGTTGGACGAATGGATTTCCGCAGTCAAGGACGAGCTGGGCATCGACCTGGACGTCGACACCGGCGTGCTGCTCGACCTCGCCCGGGACGCCGCCCACGGCGTGGCCAGGCCCGCCGCCCCGCTGACCACCTTCCTCGTCGGCTACGCGGCCGCGCGGGCGGGCGGTGACCGGGAGGCCGTCGCCGAGGCCGCCCGCAAGGCCGCCGCCCTCGCGCTGCGCTGGTCGGACGAGGAGACCGCCGGCACCGGGTCCGCGGACGTCGCGCCGGACGCGGCCCCGACACCCGCCCGGACGCGGGATGACCGCGCATGCGACCCGGGCCGACGAGGACGCCGACGACCTCGACGTCGAGGAGGCGCTCGCTCTCGTGAAGGAAGACACCGGACGCGTTGCCGGAGCCCACGCGCCGAACGGCCGGTCCGCCGGCGACGAGCGCCCCGGCGCCCCCCGCCACCACCGGGCCACCGTCTGGTCCGAGGCCCGCGCCATCGCCGGGCGCGCCGCACGCCACGGCCGCGGTGGCGGCCGCACCGGGTACCTGACCCCGGTGGCCGTGCCCCTGACCGAGGCCCTCGGCCTCACCCTGGCCGCTCCCCTCATGGCCCTCACCGACCTGCCCTCCTTCGACACCTCGGCGATGGACGGATGGGCGGTCTCCGGCCCGGGCCCCTGGCACGTACGGGACGAGGGGGTCCTCGCCGGGCACGCCGAGCACGCCCCGCTCACCGACGGCGAGGCCGTCCGCATCGCCACCGGCGCCCGCATCCCCCCGGACACCACCGCCGTGCTCCGCAGCGAACACGGGCGCACCGACGCCACGGGCCGTCTGCACGTCGCCGCGGCCGCCGCGGCGCCGCACACGGTCACGCACGGCCAGGACATCCGCCCCCGCGGCCAGGAGTGCCGCAGCGGGGACCAGCTGCTGCCCGTCGGCACCCAGGTGACCCCGGCCGTCCTGGGCATGGCCGCGGCCGCCGGGTACGACACGCTCAGCGTCGTCCCCCGTCCCCGCGCCGACGTGTTCGTCCTCGGTGACGAACTGCTGAGCGAGGGCCTGCCGCACGACGGACTGATCCGGGACGCGCTCGGCCCGATGCTGCCGCCCTGGCTGCGCGCGCTCGGCGCCGAGGTCACCGCCGTCCGCCGGATCGGCGACGACGAGGACGCGCTGTACGAGGCGCTCACGGCGTCCGGCGCGGACGTCGTCGTCACCACCGGCGGCACCGCCGCGGGCCCGGTCGACCACGTCCACCCCACGCTGCGCCGCATCGGCGCCGAACTCCTCGTGAACGGCGTCCAGGTGCGCCCCGGCCACCCCATGCTCCTGGCCCGCACCAGGGAGAACCAGCATCTCGTCGGCCTGCCCGGCAACCCCCTCGCCGCCGTCTCCGGCCTGCTCACGCTCGCCGAGCCCCTGCTGCGGACCCTCGCCGCCCGCCCGGCCCCTGAGTCGTACACGCTGCCCCTGCGGGACGCCGTGCAGGGGCACCCGTACGACACCCGGCTCGTCCCGGTCTCCCTGCGCGGCGACCGGGCCCTGCCGTTGCTCTACAACGGCCCGGCCATGCTGCGCGGCATCGCGGCGGCCGACGCGCTCGCCGTCGTGCCTCCGGGGGGCTCACGGCCCGGCCAGGAGGCGGAACTGCTCGACCTGCCCTGGGCGTCCGGGGGAATCGGGGTGTGTTTCACGTGAAACTTCCGGGCCAGGACGCGATTGCTCGCCAGGCCGACGAACATCTGGTGACCCATCGGGTGAAACTCCCGAGGAAGATGGTGGAGCATCCGATCCGCCAGGTCGCCAAACGGTTGTCGATGGCCCTGGTGGTGCTCGTGGCGACGGCGTTCATCGTGTACGCCGACCACGAGGGCTACAACGACAACTCCGACGGCTCCCTCGACCTGCTCGACGCCTTCTACTACGCGACCGTCACCCTTTCCACCACCGGGTACGGCGACATCACGCCGGTCAGCGACACCGCCCGTCTCACCAATATCCTCATCGTCACGCCGCTGCGCGTGCTGTTCCTGATCATTCTGGTCGGCACCACCCTCGAAGCCCTCACCGAACGCACCCGGGAGGAGTGGCGACTGAACCGCTGGAGGTCCACCTTGCGCGATCACACCGTTGTCGTCGGGTTCGGGACCAAGGGCAGGTCCGCGATCAAGACCGTCTGCGCGACGGGGCTGAAGAAGGAACTGGTCGTGGTGGTCGACCCCAGCGGGAAGGCGATCGACGCGGCCGCGGCGGACGGCTACGCGGGCGTGATAGGCGACGCCACGCGCAGCGAGGTGCTGAAGCGGGCCGAGGTGCACAAGGCGCGGCAGATCATCATCGCGACGCAGCGCGACGACACCGCCGTCCTCGTGACGCTGACGGCGCGGCAGCTCAACCGGGGCGCGAAGATCGTCGCCGCGGTGCGCGAGGAGGAGAACGCCCCGCTGCTCAAGCAGTCGGGTGCCGACGCGGTCATCACCAGCGCCAGCGCCGCCGGGCGGCTGCTCGGCCTCTCGGTGCTCAGCCCCTCGGCCGGCATGGTGATGGAGGACCTCATCCAGCAGGGCTCCGGGCTCGACATCGTCGAACGGCCGGTCATAAAGGCCGAGGTGGGCAGGACGCCTCGCGAGACGGACGACCTGGTGGTGAGCGTCGTGCGCGGGCACCGGGTGCTCGGCTACGACGATCCGGACGTCGGGACGCTGGAACTGACGGACCGGTTGATCACGATCGTGCGGGCGACGCCGGGCACCCAGGTCGCGCCCGACTTCCGCCCGCTCCCCCGCCCCTGAGGACGGTCCGCGGGGCCCGTACACCCCGCGGACCCGGCACCCCGTGCGCTCCCGGCGGTCACGGAGCCGCGCCGCCCTCGGTCGCGGCTCCGTGCCCCTCGCGGTCGCGCGGGCGCGTCACTTGCGGTTGTAGAGCCGCATCGTGACCGGCCCGAAGACCAGCACGAACAGGCCCGCCCAGCCCAGCGACCAGGCGACCTCGTCCGCCGGCCAGTCGCCCGCCATCAGTCCGCGCACCGCGGACGCGAGGTGGGTGACGGGGCTGTTGTTGACGAACGCCTGGAGCCAGCCCGGCATCGTCCTCGGGTCGACGAAGACGTTGGACAGGAAGGTGAGCGGGAAGATCACCATCATGCTGACGCCCATCACCGACTTCTCGGTGCGCAGCATGAGCCCGAACATCGTCCAGATCCACGAGAACGCGAACGAGAAGAGCACCAGCAGCGCGATGCCGGCGAGCACGCCCGCGACCCCGCCGTCGGGGCGGTAGCCGAGGATCATGCCGACGGTCAGCATCACGACGGACGCGATGGTGTACCGCAGGGCGTCGCCGAGCAGATAGCCGACCATCGTCGACGGCCGCCAGATCGGCAGGCTGCGGAACCGGTCGAAGACGCCCTTCTCGATGTCCGTGTTGACCGAGACGCCGGTGTACATCGTGATCATCACGACCGACATCACCAGGATGCCCGGCAGCAGGAACTGGATGTACTCCTTCGGCGACCCGGCCAGCGCCCCGCCGAACAGGTACGTGTACATCAGCACCATCATGATCGGGAACGCGGTGACGTCGAAGAGCTGTTCCGGCACGTGTTTGATTTTCAGGACCGCGCGCCAGCCGAAGGTCAGCGAGGCGGACCAGGCGCTGGGCCGCGGCGGGCGTTCCCCGGCGACCAGCAGCTCGGCGAGGGAGTCGGCGCTGACCGGGGAGAGTTCGGTGCTCGTCGCGGTGCTCATGCCGCCACCTCGTCCTTCGGGTCGTGGGTGTGGTCGGAGCCGGACACGTGGGTGTCGTGGCCGGTGAGGGCGAGGAACACCTCGTCCAGGCTGGGCTGGCCGAGGGAGAAGTCGTCGACGGTGACGCCGGCGCGGGCCAGTTCGCCCAGTGCGCGGGCGGCCTGCTCGGCGGCGGTGTCGTGGCCGGCGGCCGTACCGAGGCGGGCGGTCAGCGCCACCGGGTCCGGTTCGGCCTGCACCTGCGCGTCGAGGACGCGGTGCAGCAGGTCCGCGGCGAGCGGCCGTTGTCCGGGGTCCCGCAGCCGCAGGTGGACGGTGCCGGCGCCGACGGACGCCTTCAGCTCGCCCTTGGTGCCCTCGGCGATCACCTTGCCGCGGTCGATGACGGCGATCCGGGACGCCAGCTGGTCGGCCTCGTCCAGGTACTGCGTGGTCAGCAGCACGGTCGTGCCCTGGGCGACGACCGCGCGCACGATGTCCCACACCTGGTTGCGGCTGCGCGGGTCCAGACCGGTCGTGGGTTCGTCGAGGAACAGCAGGTCGGGGGTGTTGAGGATGGACGCGGCGATGTCGATGCGCCGCCGCATGCCCCCGGAGTAGTGCTTGACCTGCCTGCCGGCCGCGTCCGTGAGCCCGAAGGCCTCCAGCAGCTGGGCGGCGCGGCTGCGGGCGGCGGGCTTGCGGTGTCCCAGGAGCCGGCCCAGCAGCACCAGGTTCTCGGTGCCGGTGAGGTCCTCGTCCACGGACGCGTACTGGCCGGTGAGGCTCACCCGGCCGCGCACCTCGTCGGCCTCGCGCACGACGTCGTGGCCGAAGACGTGGGCCTCGCCGCCGTCCGGCCGCAGGAGGGTGGCGAGCATCTTCACGGTGGTGGTCTTGCCTGCGCCGTTCGGTCCGAGGACCCCGTACACCGTGCCGGCCGGTACGGCGAGGTCCACCCCGTCGACGGCCCGTGTCTCACCGAAGGTCTTGACCAGGCCGGCGGTCTCGATCGCCAGGCCGGACGTCTGGGTGCTCATGCTTTCGGGTCCTTCCGCGGGCGTGGGCTACGCAAGGGGGACTTTCACCGTCGCGCGAACTCATCGGTCCCGCACCCGGTTTTCCCGCGGACCGGCCCGGCGGCCGGGGAGGATCCGGCCCCGGACCCGGGACGGGCGGCCGGGGGCCCCGGGTCCCGCCCCCAGGAGTACCGTCCCCCTCATGCATGCGATCACGATTCCCGAACCCGGTGGGCCCGAGGCGCTGGTGTGGGACGAGGTCCCCGATCCCGTGCCCGGTGAGGGCGAGGTCCTGGTCGAGGTGGTGGCCGGGGCCGTCAACCGGGCCGACGTCCTCCAGCGGCAGGGCTTCTACGACCCCCCGCCCGGCGCGTCCCCGTACCCCGGCCTGGAGTGCTCCGGGCGGATCACCGCGCTCGGCCCCGGCGTGGGCGGCTGGGCCGTCGGCGACGAGGTCTGCGCGCTGCTGGCCGGCGGCGGCTACGCCGAGAAGGTCGCCGTCCCGGCCGGGCAACTGCTGCCCGTCCCGGCGGGGCTCGGCCTCAAGCAGGCGGCGGCGCTCCCGGAGGTCGTCTGCACGGTCTGGTCGAACGTCTTCATGGTCGCCCACCTCCGCCCCGGCGAGACCCTCCTCGTGCACGGCGGCTCCAGCGGCATCGGCACCATGGCGATCCAGCTGGCCAAGGCCGTCGGCGCGAAGGTCGCCGTCACCGCGGGCACCGGGGAGAAGCTGGAGCGGTGCGCCGAACTGGGCGCCGACATCCTCATCAACTACCGCGAGCAGGACTTCGTCGCCGAACTGGAGCGGGCCACCGACGGCGCCGGCGCGGACGTCATCCTCGACAACATGGGGGCCAAGTACCTGGACCGCAACGTCCGGGCCCTCGCCGTCAACGGCCGGCTCGCGATCATCGGCATGCAGGGCGGCGTCAAGGGGGAGCTGAACATCGGCGCCCTCCTCCGCAAGCGCGCCGCCATCAGCGCCACCTCGCTGCGGGCCCGTCCGCTGGAGGAGAAGGCGGCGATCGTGGCGGCCGTGCGGGAACACGTGTGGCCGCTCGTCGCCGACGGCCACGTCCGTCCGGTGATCGACCGCGAGATCCCGATGCCGGACGCGGCCGCCGCCCACCGGGTCGTGGAGGACAGCGGCCACATCGGGAAGGTGCTGCTGGTCACGCCGCGCTGAGCGGCGCCGGAACGCCGGGCACGGGGCCCGGGCGCGCCGGCGTCGGCCGTCCGGACGCCACGGCGGGGTCCGGTCCCGCGCTCGGCGCGGTACGCCGGCCGCGTCCGCCGCAGGGGCGGCCGTTTCCGCGCCCGGTCAGGACAGACCGCTGCTCTGGCGCATGCGCAGCGCGACGAAGGCGAGGCCCAGGCCGAGGCCGATGAGCACCAGTCCGCCGCCGAGCGGCAGGATCCGCAGGGCGGGCTCCATGGGGCGCTCGGCGCTCGTGACGGAGTCCGGCGCGGGTGTCCGCGACGGCGAGGAGGACACGGGAACCGCCGCCTGCGACGTCGGCGTCCTCGGTGCCCTCGGTCTCCGGGGGACGATGTCGCCGCTGCCGGGTGCCCGGAACACGGTGTCGTCGTCCTCCCGGCGCGGTACGTCGGGCAGACGGCCGACGCCCGCCGCGTCCGGCCACTCGATCCCGGCGTCGGTGCCCGGTCTCCTCGGCGGGGCGCCCGGTTTCCTCGGCACGGCGCCGGGGCCCCCGTCGTGGGCCTCGTCCCTTCCGTGCTTCCTCGCCTCGCCCTTTCCGCGTTTCCCCGTGCCGTGCGGAGCCTCCTCGGCCGCCTTCCTCCGTGGCTCGGGCCGTTCCCGCCCCTCACCGGCCCGGCTCCCGGCCCGGGACGGCTCGCCCGAGGGGGAGGCGGAGGGAGAGGCGGAGGCGGAGGGAGAGGCGGAAGAGGAGGGGGAGGAGGAAGGAGAGGGAGAACGGGACGTGAGGCCGTCGCTCTGCCCGGCGCCGGCGCCGGCGCCGGCACCGGCACCGGCGCCCGGCGGTCCCTCCGCCGCGTGCGCCGCGGGCATGCCGAAGGGCGTCGTGACGGGGCCGTACGGCATCGTCACCGCTCCCGTCCCCAGGGCGATCCCCGCCCCCAGGACGACCCCCGCCCGCAGGACGTTGCCCGCCCCCGTCGCCCCCCTTGTGCGCAGCCTTGGAGCCACGGTCGTGACCTCCCGCGCCGGCCGGTGCGCGTGCGCACCGCCGGCTAGATGGGCCGGATGGACGCCAACAGCCTCCCATCGCGCCACGATCCCGGCATTCCGGATACGTCCGTCGGGTCGACCCCCGACCCCGCACGGCCGAGTGGCGCGTCCGCCCGCTCCGGCACGGCGGATCGAGCATCTCCGGGGGCACCGCCGTGGGGAGGCACCGGCGTGCGAGAGAATGGCGGCATGGAGATGCCGAGGAACGAACGGTCGCCGGAGAACCCGCAGATCCTGGTCGTCGGCCAGGACGGTATGGCGCTCAGCGGCAGCACCGGGGACGAGGACTCCCGCGAGACCCCGGTGACGGAGCAGGTGGAGCAGCCCGCGAAGGTCATGCGGATCGGCAGCATGATCAAGCAACTGCTGGAGGAGGTGCGCGCCGCTCCTCTGGACGAGGCCAGCCGGGCCCGGCTCAAGGAGATCCACGCCAGCTCGGTGAAGGAGCTGGAGGACGGTCTGGCACCCGAGCTGGTCGAGGAACTGGAGCGGCTCTCCTTGCCCTTCACGGACGAGGCGACCCCGAGCGACGCCGAACTGCGGATCGCCCAGGCCCAGTTGGTGGGCTGGCTGGAGGGCCTGTTCCACGGCATCCAGACCACGCTCTTCGCCCAGCAGATGGCCGCGCGCGCCCAGCTGGAACAGATGCGCCGCGCCCTCCCGCCGGGCGTGGGCGACGGCCACGAGGACGCCCACCCGGGCCCCCGTTCGGGCGGGCCGTACCTGTAAGCGTCCTTGACCACGGGAAGGGGCCCGGCATCCGGTGCCGGGCCCCTTCATTACGCCGTCACGCCCCGTACGGCCCTCGCGCCCCGCGCGGGTACGGCCGGGGGTCAGGTCAGGACGGGGGGTTGCCCGTCGAGACCTTGAGGGTGATCTCGGGCATGTTCCCGGGGTCCACGTCCGTGCCCGCCGGCGGGAACTGGTCCCTGACGGAGCCCTCGCCGTAGGTGTTCTCGTCGACCTTGACGATCTTGAAGCTTCCCCAGCCGGCGGCCTGGAAGCACTCCTTCACCGACTTGATGTACTTGTACCTGAAGTCGGGGAGCCGGATCTTCTCGGGGTCGTTGTACGACTCCTCCGGCTCCTCGCACTCCTCCTTGTCGATCGTCTTCGTCGTGTCCGGCCCGCGGTAGCCCGCCGCCTTGCTCGCCGACGCCGACGCCGAGGCGCCGCCTTTGCCCTGGTTCTCCTCGCCACCGCCGCCGTTCAGCGTCAGGGCCGCGACCAGGCCGCCGACGGCGAGGAGGGAGACGACGACCGAGCCGATGATCACCGGCTTGTTGCTCCGGCCGCCGCCCGAGCCGCCGGGGGCCGGGGTGTGGGGCGCGATGGTGTACGGCGGCGGGGTCGACGGTCCCTGCTGCGGGGAGTAGGCCGACGGGGCGGGCGCCTGGTAGCCGCCCTGGTGCGGGTAGCCGTACGCGGGGGACGGGGCGGACGGTGCCGGGGTGCCGTACGGGTTCTGGTGCGGCGCCGGGGCCGGCTGGTACGGCGTCTGGACGTTGCCCGTGGGCGCCGGGGTCGCCTGGTCCACCGGCGGGAACACCGCGGAGCCGACGCCCGCGCCGCTGGGCGCCTGCGTGCCGGGGACGATGCTCGGCGGGGCCGCGTGGAAGGACTGCGCCACCCGCAGGCACTCGTCGCGCATGGACTCCGCGCTGGGGAAACGCTCGTTCGGGTTCTTCTTCAGCGCGCGGGAGATCAGCGCGTCCACGGCCGGCGGCAGCGAACGGTTGATCGAGGACGCCGTCGGCGGATCCTCCTGCACGTGCGCGTACGCGATGGCCAGCGGCGAGTCCGCGTCGAACGGCAGCCGCCCGGTGACCAGCTGGAACAGCATGATGCCGACCGAGTACAGGTCGCTGCGCGCGTCCACGCCCCGGCCGAGCGCCTGCTCCGGCGAGAGGTACTGCGGGGTGCCGACGACCATGCCGGTCTGCGTCATCGACGTCACGCCGGACTGCATGGCGCGGGCGATGCCGAAGTCCATGACCTTGACCACACCGCGCTTGGTCATCATCACGTTGCCCGGCTTGATGTCCCGGTGGACCAGCCCCATCTCGTGGCTGATCTCCAGCGCCGCCAGCACGTCCGCGGTGATCTTCAGCGCCTTGTCGGCGGGCATCGCGCCGTACTGCCGCACGTCCTCGTCGAGCACCGAGCCGAGCGGGCGGCCCTCGACGTACTCCATGACGATGTACGGCATCGTCATGCCGTCCACGTCGTCCTCGCCGGTGTCGAAGACCGACACGATGTTGGTGTGCGTGAGTTTCGCCACGGACTGGGCCTCGCGGCGGAAGCGCTCGCGGAAGGCCTGTTCCCGGCCGAGTTCCGTGTGCAACGTCTTGATGGCGACCTGGCGGTCGAGCACGCTGTCGTAGGCCAGGTGCACCGAGGCCATGCCGCCCTGGCCGAGCAGGTCCCGCAGTTGGTACCGCCCGCCGGCGAGCGCCCGTCCCGCGCCTCGGCCCTGTGCGCCGTCCTGGCTCATGTTCCGCTTCCCCCGTGGCCTCTCCGGCGCCGCCGTCGGTGACCGATCCGTCGTAGATCCCATGTGCTATTCCCGGCCAAGTCTGCCCCAGGGCACTGACACGTCAAGCGCGGTGCCCGTTCCGTGACCGTACGCGAAAGAAGCGTCGCGGAAGCGTTACAGGGGTCGTGCGGCCGGTACACAGAATTTGCACGACAGTACGGAGTGCGGGTTTGATGACCGGTCCGTCTCGTGCCGGTCCTGGCGACCCGTCCCGGACCGGAGGCTTGCGCGGAGGCTGTAGCGTGGCCGACGGAGACCGTAACAACACCGCGCGCACCGCGGGCAGAAACGACGGCGAGGACTGATGGCACAGCAGCAGCGCGCTCAGGGCCCGTCCGACCCCGAGGCGACTGGCGGCGGCATGTCGGACGCGCCGGACAACTGGGGTAACGGCGGGCTTGTCGGCGACGGCCGGTACCGGTTGACCCACAGGCTCGGCCGGGGCGGCATGGCCGAGGTGTTCGCGGCCGAGGACGTGCGCCTCGGGCGCACGGTGGCCGTCAAGCTGCTGCGCTCCGACCTCGCCGAGGACCCGGTGTCCAAGGCGCGCTTCACGCGCGAGGCGCAGTCGGTGGCCGGCCTCAACCACCATGCCATCGTCGCCGTGTACGACTCCGGCGAGGACGCCGTCGGCGGCCAGTCGGTGCCGTACATCGTGATGGAGCTGGTCGAGGGCCGCACCATCCGCGACCTGCTGATGAACGCGGAGGCGCCGGGCCCCGAGCAGGCGCTGATCATCGTCTCGGGCGTCCTGGAGGCGCTGGCCTACTCGCACCAGCACGGCATCGTGCACCGCGACATCAAGCCGGCCAACGTCATCATCACCCACAACGGCGCCGTGAAGGTGATGGACTTCGGCATCGCCCGCGCGCTGCACGGCGCGTCCACGACGATGACGCAGACCGGCATGGTCATGGGCACCCCGCAGTACCTCTCGCCGGAGCAGGCGCTCGGCAAGGCCGTCGACCACCGCTCCGACCTGTACGCCACCGGCTGCCTGATGTACGAACTGCTGGCGCTGCGGCCCCCCTTCACCGGTGAGACGCCGCTGTCGGTGGTCTACCAGCACGTCCAGGACATCCCCACGCCCCGTCGGAGGCCTCGGACGCCTGCCCGCCGGAGCTGGACGGGCTGGTCATGCGCTCCCTCGCCAAGGACCCCGACGACCGCTTCCAGACGGCCGAGGAGATGCGCGGGCTGGTCCAGTACGCGCTGCAGATGCTCTACGAGCAGGGCGGCCACACCGGCACCTGGAACACCGGCCCGGTGGACACGCACGAGGGCCGGCACACCCCGGCGGCGGGCTTCGCGGGCACGACCGTGATGCCGCACCCGGACGTCTCCGGCACGGCGGCGATCCCGCAGCCGATCCTGCCCACCGGGTACGGCGGCGGGGACGACGGCGGCTTCGAGGGCAACGGCAACCAGGGCAGCGGACGCGGCAAGCTGTGGATCCTCGCGGTGCTCGCGGTGATCGCCATCACGGCGGGCGTCGCGCTGGCGCTGAACAGCGGCGGCGGCGGTGGCGGTGGCGGGGGCGACACCACCAAGTCGCCGACCACCTCGCAGACCACCGAGGAGGAGAAGCCCAGCGAGTCCCCGAGCGACGAGGAGACCGAGGAGCCGACCGACCCCGGCACGGACCCTGGCACCGGCACGGGGACGGGCGGCGACTGGAACCAGTCGTACACGCCGTCCCAGACGCCGCCGCAGACGGTGACGGAGGAGCCGACGGACCAGCCCACGGACGAGCCGACGGGCGAGCCGAGCGGTGAGCCCTCGGAACCGCAGACGCCGACGGATCCCGAGACCCAGTCGCCCCCTCCGACGGGCGGCACCGGGGTGATCGAGGGCTCGACCAACGGCGGCTCGGAGGGCGGCGACGGGATCGGCGGCTGACGCGCGGCCGGTCGGCCCGGCCGCGTCGGTCCCTCTCCCTCCGCGAATCACCCCTCTCGCGGACCATCCCCCTGGCGAGCGCTCCCCTGAACGCGCCGCGTCGTGCTCCCGGGGCCACCGCACCGCCGGTGCCGTGGTGCCGCAGTGTTGCGGTGCCGCGGCGGCCGGGAGCCGTGCGGGTGCCGCCGCGCTCGTGGTGCCGGCGGAGCACCCGGAAGCCGTCGAGGCGTTCCCACCCGTTCCCCCCGTCCGGCGCACCGCCGCCACCGCCCGGGTGGCGCCTCCCCCGGTGGAGCACGTCGAACGGGTGGAAGTCCCCGCGCCCCCGCCCCGCCGCAGCCCCGCACGCAGGACGCCGGCCGGTGCACCGCCGCGGCGGACCGTGGCGCGCCGTAACAGGTCGTGGCAGGCGCAGCGGTGCGCCCGGCGGGGACGCGTTCGGTACGGGGGTGGTCCACGGAGGCGCGACACGCGGAAGATGTCGGGGCGATCCCGCGCGCCCCTGAGCTGCGTCTTGTCACATACGGTCGTTCCCGGTCGCCGAGCGTGCTCGAATCGACGCCGATCGCGGGGCTCAACCCTTCCCGTGTCCGGGGTGACCGGGATAACGTGCCGTTGCTCCGGCCTCCTGCAAGGCTGTGACCAGCGCGCTTCCAGGCCTTGCCGATTTACTTGGAAATCCAAGCAAAAACGCAGGTCAGAGGAGGTTTCACAGATATGTGGAGCACTGGGTAACGTGCTTGTTGCAGGGCGCTCGCCGGGGCACCTGTCACGCCTGTTCCCGGTCGAGCGGCACCTACCCCGTGCCCGGTGGTCGAGAACAGGTGAGCCGCACTGGCCTACCGGCAACCCCGGGGGCCGGACCGACGGAGGAGCACACGTGACCGTGGAGAGCACTGCCGCGCGCACACCGCGACGCAGCGCCGGAACGAAGGCCGGCACCACCGGCACCAAGCGCACCACCAGCACCACGAAGAAGGCCGCCGGCGCCCGGAAGGACGCCGGGAAGAGCGCCGAGCCCGCCCTCGTCCAGCTGCTGACGCCCGAGGGCAGGCGCGTCAAGAACGCCGAGTTCGACAAGTACGTCGACGGCATCACCGCCGAGGAGCTGCGCGGTCTGTACCGCGACATGGTGCTCACCCGACGCTTCGACGCCGAGGCCACCTCCCTGCAGCGCCAGGGCGAGCTGGGCCTGTGGGCCTCGCTGCTCGGCCAGGAGGCGGCGCAGATCGGTTCCGGCCGGGCGCTGCGCGACGACGACTACGTCTTCCCCACCTACCGCGAGCACGGCGTCGCCTGGTGCCGCGGGGTGGACCCGACCAACCTGCTCGGCATGTTCCGCGGCGTCAACAACGGCGGCTGGGACCCGAACGGCAACAACTTCCACCTGTACACGATCGTCATCGGCTCCCAGACCCTGCACGCCACGGGGTACGCGATGGGCGTCGCCAAGGACGGCGCGGACAGCGCGGTGATCGCCTACTTCGGCGACGGTGCCTCCAGCCAGGGCGACGTGGCCGAGGCCTTCACCTTCTCCGCGGTCTACAACGCCCCCGTGGTGTTCTTCTGCCAGAACAACCAGTGGGCGATCTCCGAGCCGACCGAGAAGCAGTCCCGCGTGCCGCTGTACCAGCGCGCGCAGGGGTTCGGCTTCCCGGGCGTGCGCGTGGACGGCAACGACGTGCTGGCGAACCTGGCCGTCACCAAGTGGGCCCTGGAGCGGGCCCGCGCCGGCGAGGGCCCGACGCTGGTCGAGGCGTTCACCTACCGCATGGGCGCGCACACCACCTCCGACGACCCGACCCGCTACCGCGGTGACGAGGAGCGCCTGGCCTGGGAGGCCAAGGACCCGATCCTGCGCCTTCGCCGCTACCTCGAGGCCTCGAACCACGCGGACGAGGGGTTCTTCGAGGAACTGGAGGCCGAGAGCGAGGCGTTGGGCAAACGCGTGCGCGAAGCGGTCCGTGCCATGCCGGACCCGGACCACTTCGCCATCTTCGAGAACGTCTACGCGGACGGACACGCCCTCGTCGACGAGGAGCGGGCACAGTTCGCCGCCTACCAGGCGTCGTTCGCGGACGAAGACGGGGGTAAGTGACATGGCGGAGAAGATGGCCCTGGCCAAGGCGATCAACGAGTCGCTGCGGCGTGCCCTGGACGCGGACCCGAAGGTCGTCGTCATGGGCGAGGACGTCGGCAAGCTCGGCGGCGTGTTCCGGGTGACGGACGGGCTGCAGAAGGACTTCGGCGAGAGCCGCGTCATCGACACCCCGCTCGCCGAGTCGGGCATCGTCGGCACGGCGATCGGCCTGGCCCTGCGCGGTTACCGCCCGGTGGTGGAGATCCAGTTCGACGGCTTCGTCTTCCCGGCGTACGACCAGATCGTCACGCAGCTCGCGAAGATGCACGCCCGCTCGCTGGGCAAGGTCAAGCTGCCGGTCGTCGTGCGCATCCCCTACGGCGGCGGCATCGGCGCGGTGGAGCACCACTCCGAGTCCCCCGAGTCGCTGTTCGCGCACGTGGCGGGCCTGAAGATCGTCAGCCCCTCCAACGCGTCGGACGCGTACTGGATGATGCAGCAGGCCGTCCAGAGCGACGACCCGGTGATCTTCTTCGAGCCCAAGCGGCGCTACTGGGACAAGGCCGAGGTGAACACCGAGGCGATCCCCGGCCCGCTGCACACCGCGCGCGTGGTGCGCGAGGGCGGCGACCTGACGCTGGCGGCCTACGGCCCGATGGTGAAGCTGTGCCAGGAGGTCGCGGACGCGGCGGCCGAGGAGGGCCGCTCCCTGGAGGTGCTGGACCTGCGTTCGGTCTCCCCGATCGACTTCGACTCGATCCAGGCGTCGGTGGAGAAGACGCGCCGCCTGGTCGTCGTCCACGAGGCGCCGGTGTTCTTCGGTTCCGGCGCGGAGATCGCCGCGCGGATCACGGAGCGCTGCTTCTACCACCTGGAGGCCCCGGTGCTGCGGGTGGGCGGCTACCACGCCCCGTACCCGCCGGCCCGCCTGGAGGAGTCCTACCTCCCGGACCTGGACCGGGTGCTGGACGCCGTCGACCGCTCGCTGGCGTACTGAGGAGAGGGTCGTGACGACGATGACGAACGCGTCCGTACGCGAGTTCAAGATGCCGGACGTGGGCGAGGGCCTCACCGAGGCCGAGATCCTCAAGTGGTACGTCCAGCCGGGTGACACGGTCACCGACGGCCAGGTGGTCTGCGAGGTCGAGACGGCGAAGGCGGCCGTCGAGCTGCCCATCCCCTACGACGGTGTGGTCCGCGAGCTGCGCTTCCCCGAGGGCACCACGGTGGACGTGGGCACGTCCATCATCGCGGTGGAGGTCGCGGGCGGCGCGGCGCCCGCGGCGGAGGCACCCGTCCCCGCCGCGCCGGAACAGGCGCCCGAGGAGCCGAAGGCCGAGGGCTCGGGCCGCCAGCCCGTACTGGTCGGCTACGGCGTGGCGACGTCCTCCACGCGCCGCCGCCCGCGCAAGGCCGCACCGGAGATGCCCGCCCGGCAGGCGGCGGCGGCCGTCCAGACGGAACTGAACGGCCACGCCCCGGCGCCGGCGCCCGTCGCCGAGCCGGTTCCGCAGCAGCGTCCGCTGGCCAAGCCGCCGGTGCGCAAGCTGGCGAAGGACCTCGGCGTCGACCTGGCCACGGTCACCCCGACCGGCCCGGACGGCATCATCACCCGCGAGGACGTCCACGCGGCGGTGGCGGCCCCGCCGGCGGCCCCGGCCCCGGAGCAGCCGGCGGTCCCGGCGCCCGCCCCCGCCCCGGCGGCGGCTCCCGCGCCGGTGGCGTACGACACCGCCCGCGAGACCCGTATCCCGGTCAAGGGCGTCCGCAAGGCCACGGCCGCGGCGATGGTCGGTTCGGCGTTCACCGCGCCGCACGTCACGGAGTTCGTGACGGTCGACGTGACGCGCACGATGAAGCTGGTGGAGGAGCTGAAGGAGGACAAGGAGTTCGCGGGCCTGCGCGTGAACCCCCTCCTGCTGATCGCCAAGGCCCTGCTGGTCGCGATCAGGCGCAACCCCGACATCAACGCCTCCTGGGACGAGGCGGCCCAGGAGATCGTGGTCAAGCACTACGTCAACCTGGGCATCGCGGCGGCCACCCCGCGCGGCCTGATCGTCCCGAACATCAAGGACGCCCACGCCAAGACGCTGCCCCAGCTCGCCGAGTCCCTGGGCGAACTGGTGTCCACGGCCCGGGAGGGCAGGACCTCCCCGTCCGCGATGCAGGGCGGCACGGTGACGATCACCAACGTCGGCGTCTTCGGCGTCGACACGGGCACGCCGATCCTCAACCCCGGCGAGTCCGCGATCCTCGCGGTCGGCGCGATCAAGCCCCAGCCGTGGGTCCACAAGGGCAAGGTGAAGCCCCGTCAGGTCACCACGCTCGCCCTGTCCTTCGACCACCGCCTCGTCGACGGCGAACTGGGCTCCAAGGTCCTGGCCGACGTGGCCGCGATCCTGGAGCAGCCGAAGCGCCTGATCACCTGGGCGTGAGTCCCGCGGGCCGGTGAGGCCCGGCACAGGAGGGGCGCCGCAACCCGTGTTGCGGCGCCCCTCCTGCCGTGACCGGCCCGGCCCCGACGGAGCACGCGCACCGGAGACACCTCCCCGGCCCCGCCCCCCCGGGAGGGCTCAGGAGCGTTCCCCGGAGAACAGTTCCAGGTCGATGTGCGGGGACAGCGCGCGGAGGAAGCCGGGCGCGTCGAAGACCTCTCCGGCGGAGGCGACTCCGGTCGTCCTGGTCCGTCCCGTGAGGATGCGGTCGACCGCCTCCACCGCGAGCGGCGCGGTGACGGCGTAGATGTCCCGGCCCCGTGCCACGGCGCGCCGCTCGCCGCCGCCGGAGCGCACGACCGCGTCGACGAGGAAGGTCTGACCGGACCGCCCGTGCTCGTCGGCCGCGGCCGGTTCCGGCGTGTCCGGGGCCGCGATGTCCCGGGCCGCCTCGACCGTCATGTAGGTGCGCACGTCGGGGACGGACAGGTGGCTGGGCACGGTGACGACGTCGGCCATCGTGAACTCCCCGACGACGGCCCGGGGACCCATCGGGTCGGGGAAGGGCCACTCCAGGGTGGGCAGGTCGTCCCGGTGGTACTCCAGCCGCCCGTTGCGGTAGCGGATGCTCCGGCCGTCCCGCCGCTGCCGGGAGACCGCGCCGGCGGCGCGCGTCCCGGCGGTGGGGTGCCACCCGCTCAGCCCGTAGGCGACGTGCGCCTCGTCGGCCGCCGTCCAGTCGCCCATCGCGGCGGTGATCAGCAGGTCGCCGAGGCCGCCGTAGAAGGCCATCGCGGGGACGACCACGGCTCCCGCGGCGCGGGCGCGGTCCGTGAAGTGCGCGAACGTGTCGACGTTGGCCTCGATCTCGGCCGCCACGTCCACGTACGGGATCCCGGCGCGCAGTGCCGCCTCGATCACGGGGGCGGCCGTCGTGGCGAAGGGACCGGCGCAGTTGATCACGGCGGCCGCGCCGGCCAGCGCCCGGTCGAGCGAGGCGGGGTCGTCGACCGCCGCCGGGCGGACGGCCGACCCGGTGCCGTACGCCAGTGCCTTCAGCCTGTCGGCGTCGCGGCCGGAGAGGACCGGGACGAACCCGCGCTCCCGCAACCGCTCCACCACGAAGCGCCCGGTGTGTCCGTACGCGCCGTACACCACGACCCCGAGACCCGCCGCCATGAGTGCTCCCCCTGCTCCGGTGATCCGTCCTGCTCCGTGGCGACCATCCTGGCGGGGGCGGGCGCCCCGCACGAGTGTCCGGAACGACACGCCCCGTACAATTCCGGACGTGGACACTGTCGCGCTGGCCGTCACCGACGGGATGCTTCACTTCGAACTGGCCCTGGCGCTGGAGGTGTTCGGCTCCGCCCCGGCCGGGGTGACGGGCCCCTGGTACGACCTCGTGGTCTGCGGGCCGGGCCCGGTGCGGGCCGGCCGGTTCCTGCTCGAACCCGACCACGGCCTCGACCGGCTCCCCCGTGCCGACACCGTGATCGTCCCGGGCTGGGCCGACGTCGACGAGGCCCCGCCCGCCGAGCTGGTCGACGCGGTGCGCGCGGCCCACGAGGCGGGCGCGCGCTTGGTCTCCCTGTGCACGGGCGCCTTCGTGCTGGCCGCCGCCGGCCTGCTGGACGGGCTCCGCGCGACCACGCACTGGGCGCACACCCGGGTCCTGGCCGAGCGCCACCCGGAGGTCGAGGTGGACCCGGACGTCCTCTACGTGGACAACGGCGGGGTGCTCACCTCCGCCGGCAAGGCCGCCGCCATGGACCTGTGCCTGCACCTGGTCCGCCTCGACCGCGGCTCGTCGGTCGCCAACGCGGTCGCCCGCCGCCTGGTCGTGCCGCCGCACCGGGACGGCGGCCAGGCCCAGTTCGTCACCACCCCGGTGCCCGCCCCGGACCACCACCCCCTCGCCGGGCTGCTCCCCTGGGCGCTCGAACGGCTCGACCGGCCGCTGACCGTGGAGGACCTGGCCCGCCGGGCGCGGATGAGCCCGCGTCACCTGGGCCGCCACTTCAGGGCCGTGACCGGCACCACCCCGTTGCAGTGGCTGCTGACCCAACGCGTCCGCCGTGCACAGGAGTTGCTGGAGACCACCGACGACGGCATCGACGCCGTCGCGGCGGCCGTCGGCATGGGCACCGCCACGACGCTGCGCCGGCACTTCAACCGCACGGTCGGCGTGCCCCCGGACACCTACCGCCGCGCGTTCCGTTCGAGGAACCGCCCCGGCCCCGGCGACGAGCGGCACACCGCCCCTGAGCCGGCCGCGGGGCGCACCACGACCGGCGCCGCCGCCCGGACGTGACAGGGGCCCACCGGCACCGGTGGGCCCCTGTCACACGGGTGCGCGGGCGTCAGATCTTGCCGAAGCCGTAGCCCAGGAGCTTCTTCGCGTCCGTCTCGCGCTGGGTGGCCGAGGACGACGCCAGGACCGTGCCGATGACCGTCTTGCCGTTGCGCGTCGCGGCGAAGACCAGGCAGTACTTGGCCTCCGGACCCGAGCCGGTCTTCACGCCGATCGTGCCGCTGTAGTTGCTGAGCAGCGTGTTCGTGTTGTTCCACGGCGCCATCGTGCGGGTGCTGCCCGTCTTCGTGATCGTCTTCGCCGTGTACTTCTTCGTCTTGACGATCGTGCGGAACGTGGAGTTCTTCATCGCGCTGCTGGCGATCTTCGTCAGGTCGCGCGGCGTGGAGTAGTTGCTGCCGTTCCCGATGCCGTCGAACGAGTCGAAGTGGGTGTTCTTCAGCCCCATCTTCTGCGCCTCCGCGTTCATCTTGCCGATGAACGACTTCACGCGGGCCGCCCGCGTCGTGCCCGTGCCGAACTTGTCGGCGAGCGCGTACGCCGCGTCGCAGCCGGACGGCAGCATCAGCCCGTACAGCAGCTGGCGCACGGTGACCTTGTCGCCGACGATCAGGCGCGCCGACGAGGCGTTGTTCCTGACGATGTAGTCGCTGTACGCCATCTGGATCGTGACCTTGGCGTCCAGGTTCAGGTTCTTCTGCGCGAGCACGACCTTCGCGGTCATGATCTTCGTCGTCGAGCCGGTCGAACGGCGCGTGTCCGCCGCCTTGGTGTACAGCGACGTGCCGTTCGCGTTGTTCATCACGTAGCCGCCCTTGGCGACGATCGTGGGCGCGGCGGCGGCCTGTGCGGGAGCGGCGTAGAGGGCGCCGGAGGCGAGCACGGCACCGGTGGTCATGGCGGCGCCGACGGCTCTGCGGAGGCGGACGCCCTGAATGTCGATCTTCAAGTCTGTTACCCCGATTACCTTGGATGGCCGTGCGGACCGGCCGAGTTGAGGTGCGACCGCGCACAAAGGGCCGCACCAGTCCGACTCGTGTGCGGCACGGATGGTTGTAAGGGTGACGGGGTGATTTCTCCGGCACTTTCCGGTCCGCATCCTGGACGCATGCTTCCATGCGTACGTGTTGTATCTATCCTGTCGGCATGACCGTGGCCTCCGTGAAGCAACCGCCCGCCGCCGACCGCGTCTACACCCACGTCAAGCAGAGCGTCCTGGACCGCCGTTACGAGGGCGGGACGCTGCTCACCGAGGGAGAGCTGGCCGAGGCCGTCGGGGTCTCGCGCACCCCCGTGCGTGAGGCGCTGCTGCGGCTGGAGGCCGAGGGGCTGATCAAGCTCTACCCGAAGAAGGGCGCCCTCGTCCTGCCGGTCTCCGCGCAGGAGATCGCCGACGTCGTGGAGACGCGGCTGCTCGTCGAGGAGCACGCCGCCAGAAAGGCCGTGCCCGCGCCGCCCGGCCTCATCGAGCGCCTGGAGCTGCTGCTCGCCCGGCAGAAGGAGCAGGCCGCCGCCGGGGACTTCGCCGCGGCCTCCGTCACCGACCGCTGCTTCCACGCCGAGATCGTCCGCAGCGGCGGCAACGAGATCCTCTCCCGCCTCTACGACCAGCTCCGCGACCGCCAGCTGCGCATGGGCGTCGCCGTGATGCACTCCCACCCCGACCGCATCGCCAAGACCCTCGCCGAGCACGAGGAGATCCTCCGTGCGCTGCGCTCCGGGGACGCGGAGGCGGCCGTCGAGGTGGTCCACCGGCACGTCGGCTGGTTCTCCCACCTGGCCCGGGGTGAGGTGCGATGAGCGGCACGGGCGCGGCCGCCGGCACCCTGCCCGGCGATCCCCCGGGCGGACGGCGCGCGCTGGCCGTGTGGGGGATCGGCGTCTCGGTCTACTTCGTCGCCGTCATCTTCCGCACGTCCCTGGGCGTGGCCGGCCTCGACGCCGCCGACCGCTTCGACGTGGGCGCCTCCGCCCTGTCCACCTTCTCCATCCTCCAGCTGCTGGTCTACGCGGGCATGCAGATACCCGTCGGACTGCTGGTCGACCGGCTCGGCACCAAGAAGGTGCTGGGCATCGGCGCCGTGCTGTTCACGGCGGGGCAGCTCGGGTTCGCCTTCTCCCCGTCGTACGGCATGGCGCTCGCCTCGCGGGCGCTGCTCGGCTGCGGGGACGCGATGACGTTCATCAGCGTGCTGCGGCTGGGCACGCGGTGGTTCCCGGCCCGGCGCGGCCCGCTGGTCGCGCAGATGGCGGGGCTGGTCGGCATGGCGGGCAACCTCGTCTCCACGCTGGTCCTGGCCCGGCTGCTGCACGGCATCGGCTGGACGGCGGCGTTCGCGGGCAGCGCGCTCGCCGGTGCCGTGGTGTTCGTGCTGCTGGTGCTGTTCCTGAAGGACCACCCCGAGGGCCACGAGCCGGAGCCCGTCCCGCACCAGGGCGCCGCCTACGTACGGCGCCAGATCGCCGCCTCCTGGCGGGAGCCGGGGACGCGGCTGGGCCTGTGGGTGCACTTCACCACCCAGTTCCCGGCGATGGTGTTCCTGCTGCTGTGGGGGATGCCGTTCCTGGTGGAGGCGCAGGGCCTGTCCCGGGCGGTCGCCGGTGAGCTGCTCACCCTCGTGGTGCTGTCCAACATGGCCGTCGGGCTCGTCTACGGCCAGATCATCGCCCGGCACCACGGGGCGCGGCTGCCGCTGGCGCTCGGGACGGTGGGCGCGACGGCGTCGCTGTGGGCCGTGACCCTGGCCTACCCGGCGGACACGGTGCCGATGTGGCTGCTGGTGGTGCTGTGCACGGTGCTGGGGGCCTGCGGACCGGCCTCGATGATCGGCTTCGACTTCGCCCGTCCGGCGAACCCGCCGGAGCGGCAGGGCACGGCGTCCGGGATCACGAACATGGGCGGCTTCGTCGCCTCCATGACCACCCTGTTCGCGATCGGCGTGCTGCTGGACGCCACCGGGGAGGACTACACCGTCGCCTTCTCGGCCGTGTTCGTGCTCCAGGCGCTGGGCGTCACGCAGATCCTGCGGCTGCGCAGGCGGGCGGCGCGCAGGGAGCGGGAGCGGCTCGTCGCCAGCCGGGTGGAGACGGTGCACGTGCCCGTGTAGGCGTCCGGCGCCGGTGCGGGCGTGCCGGGGGCCGCCGCCCCCGGGCCCCGCTCCGGCCGGAGCGGCCCCGCCCCGGCCACCGGGGCGGGCCGACGCGCTCCCGGCGCTACTTCGTCACCGCGAAGTGCCGCAGGATCGCCGCCGTCAGGTCCGGGTCGCCCTCCGCCTTCACGCGGTCCGCGACCGCCTCCGGCGTCACCCGGCCGCAGGCCAGGCGGACGTAGGTCTCCCAGTCCAGGGTGAGGGAGGCGGCCGGGCCCAGTGCCGGGGCGGTCTCCAGCGTGCCCCGGCCCTGGATGTCGACGCGGATCGTGCGCAGGAACTCCACCGGCCCGTGGACGTCGAAGACCACGGCGGAGCTGCGCGGCGCCTGCGCGTCCTCGGCCACCACGCGCGGCAGCTCGGCGAGCAGCACGTCACGCGCGACGTGCGCGCCGGGGGAGTCGAGGTTGCCGGGGCGGCCGAGGGCGTTGCGCAGGTCCTGCTCGTGCGCCCACACGTCGAAGGCGTGCCGGCGCATGGACTCCTCCAGCGTGAGGTCCGTGCCGTACGGGCCGCGGACCTTCGTGCCCGGGTCGCGCGACTCGTTGCGCAGCTGGCGGTTGCGGCGGATGATCATGTACTCCAGCTCGGCGGTCATCTCCGGCGCCGTGTGGTGGCGGCGCACGTCGACCTGCATCTCCATGTAGCGCTGGTGCTCGTTGGTGACGTGGAACAGGTCGCGCGGCAGCGTGTGGATGGGCCGCGGGTCGCCGAGCATCTCGGAGTCCAGGCCGATGACGTGCGAGACCACGTCGCGGACCGACCAGCCCGGACACGGCGTGCGCCGGTTCCAGTCGGCCTCCACGAGCGGCTGCACCAGCTCGGATATCGCTTCGATGGAGTGGGTCCAGGCGTCGGCGTAGGGCTGGAGGGTGGGATGCAGACTCACGAACGGGACCCCTCGGCGGTCGGTACACGGGCAGGTTGTGGCGGCGGTGCCAGTGGGCGGTGGCTGCACTCGGCGGACGTCTCGGGAGCCCCCAGGTTCTCGACGGCGCTCGAACAAGGGGGACCCCCAAGTTACGCTGCTCCGAGGCACCCCGGCAGTGCTTTCGTGTGACGATCGTAGGCCCGTGTGCGCGGGCCGAATGCCAGGACGGTGGTAGTGTGCGCGCTTCCTTGCTCCAAGTCGCCGTGAACGAGGGCGAACCGGTCGAATCGCGTCGGCGCCGGGTCGCCGACATGGTCCGGGACCAGGCCGGGGCCGATCTCGTCGTGCTGCCCGAGCTGTGGACCACGGGCGCCTTCGCCTACGAGGAGTTCGGGCGCGAGGCCGAGCCGCTCGAAGGGCCGACCCACGAGGCGATGGCCAAGGCCGCGAGCGACGCGGGCGTGTGGCTGCACGCGGGCTCCGTCCCCGAGCGCGCTGCCTCCGGCGGCTCCGCCGCGGACGGGGGGACCCTCTACAACACCTCGCTCGTCTTCTCCCCCTCCGGCGACCTGGCCGCCGCCTACCGCAAGATCCACCGCTTCGGCTTCGACAAGGGCGAGGCCGTGCTGATGGGGGCGGGCGACGCACTGGTGACCGTGCGCCTGCCGCACACCACCCTGGGCGTGGCCACCTGCTACGACCTCCGCTTCCCCGAACTCTTCCGCGGGCTCGTCGACGCCGGCGCCGAGACCTTCGTCGTCCCGGCGGGCTGGCCGGAGCGCCGCCGGTCCCACTGGACGCTGCTGGCCCGGGCACGGGCGGTGGAGAACCAGGCGTTCGTCCTCGCGTGCGGGACGGCCGGGACGCACGCGGGGGTCCCGCAGGCGGGTCACTCGATCGTGGTCGATCCCTGGGGCGAGGTCCTGGCGGAGGCGGGCCCCGGCGAGCAGGTCCTCACGGTCGACTTCGACCCGGCGACGGTGGCGGGCACCCGCGAACGCTTCCCGGCCCTCAAGGACCGCGTCCTCGGCCTGGACCGCCCGCGCCGCTGAGCCGTCCCGGCTCCGCCCTGGGGGCTGTCGTGTGGATCAGGTCGCGGGGCATCGGCGGTGACGTGTCATCGCCGTGAGCGGGGCCTGGTGCGTGCGGCTGCAAGGCGGGGGAGGGAGTCGACGCGGAGCGTCGGCGGGTGACGACAACGCCGCGGACGCGCGTGCCGGGCCCCGCGTCCGCGGCATGATCCGAACAACAGGCCCTAACCCTCGCGTTCCTTCTCCGCCAGGTGGATCACGCACACCGCCACCGCGATCAGCAGCGCCGGGTCGGCGTCCTCCCGGACGACGTCGACGGCGTAGGTGTCCCGGACGGACAGCAGGCGGCGGGAGACCACCGCGAGCAGTTCGCCGTCGTACTCGACGGCGAACTCCCGGTCCAGGATCCGTCCGCTGACGTCCAGCTCGGTGCCGCCGTCCGCCAGGGACACCCGGTAGTGGTTGCGCAGCAGGGACAGCCGCTTGCGCCGGACGGTCGCCAGCGGCTCACCGCCCCGCTCGATCACCATCGCGTCCCGCAGGGAGAACATCTTCTGCCGGATGTCGATGAGGACCCGCCCCTGGGCGTCCTTCATCTCGAAGGTGTCCCGCAGCCGCAGGGCCTTGCCGTCGACGAGGAAGACCCTGTTGCCCCGGTCGTCCTCGATCCAGTAGTCGTCGCCGATCCCGAGGATCCGGTCGCGTACGAGGAATCTCATGACACCAGGGCTTCCCCGCCCTCCGTGCCCCGACGCCGCCGGTGGGCCGACGGGATGACCCCCGCCTCGTGCCCGTCCGCTGCGCGCGGAAGCGCCGGTGCGGAAGCCGAGACGGCACGGGCGCGCCCCGCACGTGTATGTGCGCGCCGGATCGCGTCGAGGACGGTCTTCCCGCGCGCTACGCGTTGTCCGGCAGCTCCGGCACGCGGTCGGCCGATCGCCGGTGCCGGGTGTCACCCTTGGACGCATGAACCACTCCGCACCCCGCCGACGCGCCCGCGTCCGGGCTCCCGAGCTGACCGGCAAGGGCGGCTGGCTGAACACGGGCGGGAAGCGGTACGCCCTCACCGACCTGAGGGGACGCATCGTCGTCCTGGACTTCTGGACGTTCTGCTGCATCAACTGCCTGCACGTCCTCGACGAGCTCCGCGAGCTGGAGGAGAAGCACCGGGACACGGTCGTCGTCATCGGGGTGCACTCGCCGAAGTTCGTGCACGAGGCGGAGCACCGGGCGGTGGCCGATGCCGTCGAGCGGTACGGGGTCGGGCACCCCGTGCTGGACGATCCGGAGCTGGCGACCTGGAAGCAGTACGCGGTGCGGGCTTGGCCGACGCTGGTGGTCGTGGACCCGGAGGGGTACGTCGTCGCGCAGCACGCCGGTGAGGGGCATGTGGCCGCCCTCGGGCGGCTGGTGGCGGAGCTGGAGGCCGAGCACGCGGCGAAGGGCACGCTGAGGAGGGGCGACGGGCCGTACGTGGCGCCGGAACCCGAGCCGACCGCGCTGCGGTTCCCGGGGAAGGCGCTGCTGATGCCGTCGGGGAACCTCCTGGTCGGTGACACCGCCCGGCACCAGCTGGTGGAGCTGGCGGAGGACGGGGAGACCGTCGTGCGGCGGATCGGCCAAGGAAGCCGGGGCATGACGGACGGGGGTCCGGACCGGGCGCGGTTCCAGGAGCCGCAGGGGCTCGCCCTGCTGCCGGACGGCACCGTGGTGGTCGCCGACACGGTCAACCACGCCCTGCGGCGGTTCGACCCGGGGACGGGGAGGGTCACCACGCTCGCCGGCACCGGCTTCCCGTGGAGACGGGGGGACGCCACCTCGGGGCCGGCCCGCGAGGTGAACCTCTCCTCCCCCTGGGACGTCGCCTGGTGGCGGGGCCGGGTGTGGATCGCGATGGCCGGCATCCACCAGCTGTGGGCGTACGACCCGGGCGACGGGACCGTCGCCGTCACCGCGGGGACGACCGACGAGGGACTGGTCGACGGCCCCGGCGACGAGGCCCTGTTCGCGCAGCCGTCGGGGCTCGCGGCGACGCCGGAGCGGTTGTGGCTGGCCGACTCCGAGACCTCCGCCCTGCGCTGGGTGGAGCCGGACGGGTCGGTGCACACCGCCGTCGGCACGGGCCTGTTCGACTTCGGACACCGTGACGGGGCAGCCGGGCAGGCGCTGTTCCAGCATCCGTTGGGGGTGACAGCGCTGCCCGACGGCTCGGTGGCCGTCAGCGACACCTACAACCACGCGCTGCGCCGCTACGACCCGGCGACCGGCGAGGTGACCACCCTGGCCACGGACCTGCGCGAGCCCGGTGACGCCGTGTTGGCCGGTGACGACATCGTGGTCGTCGAGTCGGCCCGGCACCGGCTGACCCGGCTTCGGCTGCCGGGGGAGGTGGTGAAGGTGCCGGACGCGGCCCACCGCACTCAGTGGGAGGAGGCCGAAGTCGCCCCCGGACGGCTCCGGCTGGACGTCGTCTTCCAGGTCCCGGCGGGCCGGAAGCCGGACACGCGCTACGGTCCCTCGACCCGCCTGCTTGTCTCGTCCACCCCGCCGGAGCTGCTGCGCGGCGGCGAGGGCGCGGGGACGGACCTGTCCCGCACCCTCGAACTCGACCCCTCCGTGACGGAGGGCGTGCTGCACGTCTCCGCCATGGCCGCCTCCTGCGACGACGACGCGGCCAACGAATACCCCGCCTGTCACGTCCACCAGCAGGACTGGGACGTCCCCGTCCGCCTCACCGCGACGGGCGTGGACCGTCTTCCTCTGGTCCTCGCCGGGATGAACGACGCCTAAGGGCTGTCCGGCGGGAGTTCACACCCCCGCTTCCTCCGGCACCTCCTCGTCCTCCGGCACCAGCTCCTCCCGGGTGGCCTTCCGGCGCAGGTTTTCCACGTCCGTCTGCAGGCCGATGAGCAGTGTGTGGAGCTCGTCCAGGACGTTCACCGGGACGATGGGGGTGTGGTTGCCGACCTCTGGTTCGAGGAGGAGCAGCCGGTCGAGGGAGTCCCGGGCGCCCGTGATGCTCTGCCGCAGGACCTGCCGGTGCTCGGCGGCGCGCTGGCTGGCGGGCCGGTGCATCGCGTGCGGCCCGTTCGGGTCCGTGGGCGGGGCGTTCGTGCCGGTGTCCGTGCCGTCGCCGCCGGCCCCGCCTGTCGTACTCCCGTCGGCTCCCGGGGATCCGGTTCCGACGGCCCCCTGCGCCGGGCCGGTCACCGGGCCCGACGGGTGCGGCACGAGGGGTGCCTTCGGCGGATGCGCCTTGAGGGCGCGTTCCGGGTTCGAGGCCCAGACGACGTCCCACTGGTGCAGCATCACGGGCACCCCGTCGGCATCACGCTCGATCCGGTCGGGGCTGTCCGGGTCCACCTTGAAGTGCACGTACGGCGTGCCGGGCTCGCCCTCCGTCTTCTGCTTATGGATGAGCTGGCGCATTGTCACGGCGTTCTCCGGCAGGGCGTCGCTGCGGAACCGGTTCGCGGCCAGTGCGAGGGTCCACAGCCCCAGCTCGTTGTGCTGCTGGGACAGGTCCTCGATGACCTGGTTGACGTCGGCGCGGAACGGGACGCCGCCCTTCTCCTTGGCTGCCATGAGGGCCGAACCGACGTTCCTGGTGAGCAGCTTGTCGGCGATCAGCGCCACGCCTCCGGCCACGGCCAGGGTGCAGCGCGCGTCGGTGTCACCGGCCAGGGCGGGCTTCACCAGGCTCGTGAAGTCGTCCGTGGGGCGGGGCTCCCACTCCTGGATGACGTCGGAGGTCAGGACACCGCCGTTATTCCAGGCGTTGCGTGCCTGGGTGGTGACGTGCTTCTTGTACGAGCGCCACGGCAGGTCGATCAGCGGACCGAGCAGTTCCGCGAACCCCTTCAGACCCATGCGCTTTCCGCCCTTAATGGCCTTGGCCTGGTCCTTCAGCGGCTCCAGCAGCTCCGGTCGGGTCAGGGCGTGCACCAGGTAGACGCTGCGCCACAGGGCGGTGCCGGGCGGCTCGGCGCCCGCGTCGCCGGCGAACACCCTCGGCAACTCCTCGACGGGAATGCGGCCGACGGCCAGACCGTAGACGATCTGCAGATCGTCCTTGGGCACCAGGGAGTCGCCCAGTTGGATCACGCGCTTGAGGGCGCGTGTGGCGACCTCGACGTTCTGGGCAGCCGTGTCCCACTGCTTGAACTCGACGTGCACCGAGGCCAGCACGGAGCGGATCGCGTCATCGAAGATGTCCTCGGCGGCGAGCAGATGCCCGGGGTGCCCCTCCGCCCCGACGGCGATCTGGGCCGGGAGGACGGAGGTCTGGGCGATCTGGGCGGTGCGCGTCCCGGGCTGCTCCTCGGCGATGCCCCGGGTGAACTCCTCCCGGAGCGTCCGGCGCCACTTCTCCCGGTTCGCGGCGAGGCGCTGCCCGAGCGGGCTGTCGCCCTGCGCGGCCGGTGCTGTGGCGCTCTTGCCGAAGAGGGAGTCGACCGCGAGCCCGGCGGCCTCCGCCGCGTCCGCGTCCGGCCCGGCGAGGACGGCCCAGGCACTGGCGAGCCGGGTGATGCCGTCCCGTACGACCAGGGCGTGGAAGGACTCTGTGCCGTCCTCGAAGGTGATCTCGACGGGGTGCGTGATGAGGTTGCGGGTGACCTTGCGGGCCAGGATGGAGGGTGCGTAGCTGTTGAGGGACAGCGTGCCGTGAATGGTCTGCCACACGTGGTTCCGCAGGTGGGTGAGGTCCTGGTACCGGTAGCGCACGATGGCGCAGGGGCGGTCGGCGTCCGTGATTCCCTGGACCTGGGGGTCCGGGATCTCCATGACCTCCATCCCAGTGCGGGGCTGGATGCCGGGCAGCACCTCGCTGAGGTGGACGCGGGTGACGACCGAGTGCAGGGTCGCGCCGTCGACGTTCTCCACCATCAGCAGTCCGGCGGGCTCGGCGACAGTGGGCCTCAGCTGCACGGCGACGCCGTCGGGGCTGGTCGTGGCACGGGCGACGGCCTGCCAGGCGGCTTCCGGCAGCAGCGTCACCGGGTTGGCCCGGCCCGCCTCGACCACCTTCGCGAGGTCCGCGTCCGCGGTGGCGACCGGCAGCTCGGGCTCGACGTTGGAAACCAGTACGGATTCGGAGCCCCACTGCACGGTGAAGGAGCGGGGGGCGTGAACGGGCATGGGTGAGTCCTCCGGGACACGGGAGCGGAATGACAGGGGCGGGCAGCCGAGCCCGGCGGCCGGAGGGAAATCCGGCGCGGGCCCGGCGCTCGATCGGTAGTGCTCGTCGGATCCGGTGGGCGTCAGATCCGGAGGGGACGCAGGGCGCCCGGGAGCAGTTCGGGAAGCCACTCCCACAGGAACCGGCGGTTGTGGAACCGGGCGTGGTGCTGGTAGGCGCAGTACGCGACGAACTCGGCGGCCTCCAGCAGGCCGCCCGCCGCGGCCAGGGCGTACGGCGGGCCCTGGACCAGCCCCGGGGCGGCCGGGGCCGGGCGGGGGGTGAGTTCGTACCAGCGGGTGACGGCCGTGTGGGTGCGGATGAGCGCCAGGGCGGCCGAGCCGTCTCCGCGGTGGCGAGACGACAGCCCGTCGAGGAGGGCCTCGGTCGTCGCGACGGCGCTCATCCCGGCTCCGAGGGCGGTGCCGACCGTGGTCCCGGGCAACCGGGCGACGACCTCCAGCCCGCGTCGCAGGACATGCCGGTAGCTCCACTGCTCGGCCCGGCTCGGCCCACGCCGGGCCGAGCTGAGGCGCGGTCTCCCCTGTCCGGCCGCGAGTTTCCTGGCGCGAAGCATGTCACCGCGTCTGACGTTCAGTGCGGGGTCCGCGTACAGCTCCTCGTGGAACTCGGCCCAGGCGCTGATCGGTTCCTTCGATTCCAGGGTCTCGTACGACAGGTGGAGCCACCCGGCGATGGCCATGTCCGGACCTCCGGACAGGGCGGTGACATAGACACTCCGGGGCGGGTTGTTCGCGTTCGCGAACGAAGAAGGTATGTGATCCGTCCCGCCGCCGGCGGCGGGGACGACGGCGGGTTCATCGGAAGCGCTCAAGGCTCAACTCCATTGCATGGCAAGGAATGTCAGGGAGCCTCCGCTGCAACGGCGGTGCTCGCGCGTTGCAGGCGCCTCGCTTCGCGCACCGATGAAACTACTGACCCGAAGGTGTCCCACCAAGCGGATTCCGGCATCCGGTCGAACCTGGACCTCTATCGGTCAGAGGCGATCCGATCAGGGCATCAGGAGGTCAATTGGGCGCGCGCTTCGGTGTAGTTGTCGAAGAGCCGGGGTAGCGGGCTCTGGCCGAGCTTGTCGAGGGCGGCGAGGGTCGAGGCAACGGCCACAGTCTGGCCGAGGGCGCCGTTCTTCTCGATCACGAACACGAACGCGTTCTCGGATGTCGGCAGCCGCCGGGGCAGCGTGATGAGCCCGAGCTTGTCGAGCTCCTTCGAGATCTCCTCGCAGAGCTCGGCGCTCAACCGCTGCCGTTCCGGCGCCGCGTACTTCTTGATGAAGCGCATGGAGAGCCGCTTGATGCCGTGATCCACCTCTACGGCGTGCGCGATAACGGTGAAGTCCATAACTCAGTACATTACTGAGTTAGTTCCCGAGATGGACGGGTGTTTCTTCGAAAACCGTCCGGGCGGCGGTGAGGGCGCGGGGACCCGTCTCCCCCGCGCCCTCGTGCCCGGTCGTCCCGTCGGTCGTGGATCAGACCCCGTAGCCGTCGCTGTAGCCGTCGCGGTGGTGCGGACGGGTGGTGTCGTCGACGACCGGTGTGGCGGGCGGTACGACGACCCGCCTGCGCCGGGCGATGCTGCTGAACGTCGCGACGCCGATCAGACCGACGATCATGAAGATGACGCCGACCAGGTCAAGGTTGACACCCTGCATGTCCCAGTCGGTCGCGAACGTGAGGATTGCTCCCACGGCGATGAGGATGATGCATCCGCCGAGGCCCATGAGTGTCGCCTCCCTGTCCGGTGCTTCCGGTCGTCACCGGGTACCCGGGCGGGCGTTCCTCATGCACCGTGGGGGACTTGACTAACCGTCGAGGAACGCCGCGAGGGCGTTCGCCAGCAGGAACGGGTCCTTCGCGCCGCACAGTTCGCGCGCGCTGTGCATCGACAGGATGGCCACGCCGATGTCGACCGTCCGGATGCCGTGCCGGGCCGCGGTGATCGGGCCGATGGTGGTGCCGCACGGCATGGAGTTGTTGGACACGAACGTCTGGAAGGGGACGTCCGCCTTCTCGCAGGCCGCCGCGAACACGGCCCGGCCCGAACCGTCCGTCGCGTAGCGGTTGTTGACGTTGACCTTGAGGAGGGGGCCGCCGTCGACGCGCGGGTGGTGCGTCGGGTCGTGCCGCTCCGCGTAGTTGGGGTGGACGGCGTGACCGGTGTCGGAGGAGAGGCAGACGGTGCCGGCGAAGGCGCGCGCCCGGTCCTCGTACGACCCGCCGCGCGCGAACACCGAGCGCTCCAGCACGGTGCCGAGCAGCGGGCCGTCGGCACCGGTGTCGGACTGGGAGCCGTTCTCCTCGTGGTCGAAGGCGGCGAGGACGGGGATGCACGACAGTCCGGCCGGGTCGGTGGCGACCGCCGCCAGCGCGGCCGTCCCCGCGTGCACGGACAGCAGGTTGTCCATGCGCGGGCCGGCCACCAGCTCCTTGTCGCGGCCCAGGTAGGCCGGCGGCTCCACGGAGTGCACCATCAGGTCCCAGCCGGTGACCTCGCCCGCCGGGATGCCCGCGGTCTCCTCCAGGAAGGCGATGAGGTCGCCGTCGCGGACGTCGTCGCCCATGCCCCAGACGGGCTGGAGGTGCCGCTGCTTGTCGAGCTTGAGGCCGTCGGAGTTCACCGAGCGGTCCAGGTGGATGGCGAGCTGGGGGACCCGCAGCAGGGGCCGGGCGACGTCGACCAGACGGGTGGAGCCGTCGCGCAGGGTCAGCCGGCCGGCCAGGCCCAGGTCGCGGTCGAGCCAGGAGTTGAGCAGCGGACCGCCGTAGATCTCCACCGCCACCTGGCGCCAGCCGTGCGCCCCGCTGTCGGGGCGGGGCTTGACCCGCAGGTTCGGGGAGTCGGTGTGCGCGCCGACGATGCGGAAGGGGGTGTGCGGCTCGGCGCCCTCGGGGACGTACCAGGCCACGATCGCGCCGCCGCGCAGGACGTACCTGCCGCCGCTGGTCCCGTCCCAGGCGTCCGTCTCGGCGACCTGCCGGAAACCGGCCCTGTCCAGCCGTTCGGCGGCGTTCGCCACCGCGTGGTACGGCGTGGGGCTCGCCGCCAGGAAGGACATCAGGTCGTCGGTGTGGCCGCGGTCGAAGCGGGAGGGTGCGCTCATGGGACTCACCTTAACGAGGGCGAGGGCCCGCTTCCCTGTGCGGGAGCGGGCCCTCGTGCGGTCTGCGCGGTCCGCGCGGGCTTCGTGGGGCCTGCGCGGATCCGCGCGATCCGTGGGCGGGACCTAGAAGGCCGCCTCGTCCAGCTCCATCAGGTCGAGCTCGACGCCCTCGGCCACCTTGCGGGCCAGGGTGACACCGGGCAGGACGTTGGCCGCGAAGAACTTCGCCGCGGCGATCTTGCCGGTGTAGAAGGCCCGGTCCTTGCCGGAGGCCGTCTGGAGCTTCTCGGCGGCGACCGCCGCGCCCCGCAGGAGCAGGTAACCGACGATCACGTCACCGGAGGCCATCAGCAGGCGGGTGGTGTTCAGGCCCACCTTGTAGATGTTCTTGACGTCCTGCTCGGTGGCGGCCAGGTCGGTGAGCATCAGGCCGACGATGGCCTCCAGCTCGACGGCGGCCTTGGCCAGGTGCTCGCGGGCGCCGGCCAGCTCCTCGCCGCCGGTGCCGAGGGCGAGGAACTTCTTGATGTCCTCGGCGAGCGAGTTCAGGGCCGCGCCCTGGTTGCGGACGATCTTCCGGAAGAAGAAGTCCTGGCCCTGGATGGCCGTGGTGCCCTCGTACAGGGTGTCGATCTTGGAGTCGCGGATGTACTGCTCGATCGGGTACTCCTGCAGGAAGCCGGAGCCGCCGAAGGTCTGCAGCGACTGGGCGAGCTGCTCGTAGCCCTTCTCGGAGCCGTAGCCCTTGACGATCGGCAGGAGCAGGTCGTTCAGCGCGTGCTCGGCGGAGGCGTCCTCGCCCGCGGCCTCCTTGACCGCGATCGCGTCCTGGACGGAGGCGGTGTGCAGGACGAGGGCGCGCATGCCCTCCGCGTACGCCTTCTGCGTCATCAGCGAGCGGCGCACGTCGGGGTGGTGGGTGATGGTGACCTTGGGCGCGGTCTTGTCCATGAAGTTGGCCAGGTCCGGGCCCTGGACGCGCTCCTTGGCGTACTCCAGCGCGTTCAGGTAGCCCGTCGACAGCGTGGAGATCGCCTTCGTGCCGACCATCATGCGGGCGAACTCGATGATGCGGAACATCTGGCGGATGCCGTCGTGCTTGTCGCCGATCAGCCAGCCCTTGGCGGGGTGCTTGTCGCCGAACGTCATCTCGCAGGTGTTGGAGGCCTTCAGGCCCATCTTGTGCTCGACGTTCGTGGCGTAGACGCCGTTGCGCTCGCCCAGCTCGCCGGTCTCGAAGTCGAAGAGGTACTTCGGGACGAGGAAGAGGGACAGGCCCTTGGTGCCGGGGCCGGCGCCCTCGGGGCGGGCCAGCACGTAGTGGAGGATGTTCTCCGACATGTCGTGCTCACCGGAGGTGATGAAGCGCTTCACGCCCTCGATGTGCCAGGAGCCGTCCTCCTGCTGCACGGCCTTGGTGCGGCCGGCGCCCACGTCCGAGCCGGCGTCCGGCTCGGTGAGGACCATGGTGGAGCCCCACTGCTTCTCGACGGCGATCCGGGCGATCCCCTTCTGGACCTCGTTGCCCTCGTCGTGGAGGATCCCGGCGAAGGCCGGGCCGGAGGAGTACATCCACACGGCCGGGTTGGCGCCCAGGACGAGCTCGGCGTAGGCCCAGATCAGCGACGGGGGAGCGGTGGTGCCGCCGATCGCCTCGGGCAGGCCGAGGCGCCAGTACTCGGAGTCCATGAAGGCCTGGTAGCTCTTCTTGAAGGACGCGGGGACCGGTGCGGTGTTGGTCTCCGGGTCGAAGACCGGCGGGTTGCGGTCGGCGTCGGCGAAGGACTCGGCCAGCTCGTTCTCCGAGAGGCGGGTCAGCTCCTCCAGGATGCTCTTCGCGGTGTCGACGTCCATCTCCTCGAACGGGCCCGTGCCGTACAGCTTGTCGCGCCCGAGTACTTCGAAGAGGTTGAACTCGATGTCGCGGAGATTCGACTTGTAGTGCCCCATGGCGACGGCTCCGTTAGAGAGGGATCGGCGAGGCACTGACTCCTCGCAACTGATTCACGTACCGACAAGTAGCTACGATGATGCTACCCGCCGGTAATAAGAAGCAACCCCGATCCGGACATCTGTGACCCAGCCCTCCCGCCGGATCAGTAGTCTGTGCGGCATGTACGGCTACGACCAGAACGTTGGGGCACAGCAGGGTTACGTCCCGCCGCAGCAGCAGATGCAGGGCGGGTACGGGCAGCAGGCGCCGCTGTACCCGGAGCCGTCCCCGCCCTCGCTCGCGGACGCGGTGCGCGCGTTCACCACGGGTCAGATGGCCGCCGAGGACTTCCAGCAGGTCTTCGCCACGTCCAAGGTGTACTGCCCGCGCGGCGACAACCCCGGGTTCCTCGCCCTGCACAACACCCAGCAGCCGGTGATCCCGATGTTCACCTCGCTCAAGGAGCTGCGGCGGTACGCGGGCAAGGAGTCCAAGTACTTCGTGATCACCGGCGCCGAGGTGATCGACCTGCTGCCGACCGGCTACGGCTTCGTGCTCGACATGGAGGGCGAGCACCGCATGGTGTTCGACGCGAAGGCCGTGGAGCAGATGGTCGAGTTCGCGATGCGCCGGATGTACGGCTAGGCGCCGGTCGCGCGGACGGCCGATCCGCGTGATGCCCGCACCGAGCCCGGAGGGAATGCCCTCCGGGCTTTCTCTGTTGGGGGTGGCAGAAAGTTCAACGCTCAACTAAAATGGTCGTACACGAGGAGGTACCGACATGCCCGCAGTGACCGTCGAGAACACGTTGACGCTGCCCCGCGTGACCGCGCCGACCGATGCCGTGGCACGTCCCGTGCTCGCCGTCACGACCGCGCCGAGCGGTTTCGAGGGCGAGGGCTTCCCGGTGCGCCGGGCGTTCGCCGGGATCAACTACCGCCATCTCGACCCGTTCATCATGATGGACCAGATGGGTGAGGTGGACTACGCGCCCGGCGAGCCCAAGGGCACCCCCTGGCACCCCCACCGCGGCTTCGAGACCGTCACCTACATCATCGACGGGGCCTTCGACCACCAGGACTCCCACGGCGGCGGCGGGAGCATCACCAACGGCGACACCCAGTGGATGACGGCCGGTTCCGGCCTGCTGCACATCGAGGCGCCGCCGGAGCAGCTCGTCCTGTCCGGCGGGCTCTTCCACGGCCTCCAGCTGTGGGTGAACCTCCCGGCCAAGGACAAGATGATGGCGCCGCGCTACCAGGACATCCGCGGCGGCAGCGTCCAGCTGCTCACCTCCCCCGACGGCGGCGCGCTGCTGCGGGTCATCGCCGGCGAGCTGGACGGCCACCAGGGCCCCGGCATCACGCACACGCCGATCACGATGATCCACGCCACGCTCGCTCCGGGCGCGGAGGTCACGCTCCCCTGGCGCGAGGACTTCAACGGCCTGGCCTACGTCCTGGCCGGACGCGGCACGGTCGGCACCGAGCGCCGTCCGGTCCACCTCGGCCAGACCGCCGTCTTCGGCGCCGGTTCCTCGCTGACCGTCCGCGCGGACGAGAGGCAGGACTCCCACACGCCGGACCTCGAGGTCGTGCTGCTGGGCGGGCAGCCGATCCGGGAGCCGATGGCCCACTACGGTCCGTTCGTGATGAACACCCGCGAGGAGCTCCAGCAGGCGTTCGAGGACTTCCAGAAGGGCCGGCTCGGGACGATCCCGGCGGTGCACGGGATGTCCGAGGGCGGCCTGTAGCCCCGCGTCCCCGTCGGCACCACGCCGGACGAGCCCCGTCCCCGGCCGGACGGGGCCCGTCCGCGTGCGTGCGGCCGCGTCCGGACCGGGAGCGGGCCCGCCGCCGGTGACGACGGCGCGTGAGGACCGCCCGGACCCGGCGGTGATCCCGGCCGCGGGCCGGTCGCTCAGCCGGGCCCGGCGCCGTCGGGCCGGGCGCCGTCGGGTCCGGTCTCGTCCGTCTCGTACAGCTCGAACCAGATGCTCTTGCCCTCGCCGCGGGGATCGACCCCCCAGGCGTGGGCCAGGAGCTCGATCAGGACCAGGCCGCGGCCGGAGGACGCCAGCTCACCCGGTCTGCGCTTGTGCGGGAGGTCGTCACCGGCGTCGGTGACCTCGATGCGCATCCGGCGGCGGCTCCCCCCGCCGGTGACCTCGGCCAGCAGCAGGGCGTCGGTGTCGGTGTGCACGAGGACGTTGGTGAGCATCTCCGACAGCAGCAGCACCGCCGAGTCCACCTGGTCCGGCGACGACCAGTCGTGCAGCAGCTCGCGCAGTTGCTGCCGGGCCACCGCGACCCGTTCGGGCTCGGCCTGTGCCACCGTCAGCATCGTGCGGCGCACCAGCGGACGTACCGTGTCGGTCTCCGCGCCGCAGCCGCACCCCTCGCCCTGCCGGCACAGCAGCAGCATGGCGATGTCGTCCTCGCGGCGGTCGGCCAGCGGGCCGGTGGTGTGGTGCGAGGAGGGGCCGTGCACCCCCTGCACCAGGGCGTCGGCCAATTCCTCCAGGGTGCCCCGGTGCCCTTCGAGGATGCCGCGCAGCCGCTGCCGGCCGGTGTCCGTGTCGTGGCCGCCGGTCTCGATCAGACCGTCCGTGCAGGCCAGCAGGGTCTCGCCGGATTCCAGGATCAGCCGGGTGGTGGGGTAGTCGGCGTCCGGGTCGATGCCCAGCGGCAGTCCGCCCGCCGTCGGCCGGGTCAGCACCGTCGCGTCGGGCATGCGGATCATCGGTTCCGGGTGCCCGGCGCGGGCGACCTCCAGGACCCCGGTCACGGGGTCGACCTCGATGTACAGACAGGTGGCGAAGCGCAGCTCGGCGGGGTCCGCCCCGCCGAGTCCGTGCAGGAAGCGGGAGGCGCGGGAGAGCACGGCGTCGGGGCGGTGCCCCTCGGACGCGTACGCCCGCAGGGCTATCCGCAGCTGGCCCATCAGCCCGGCCGCCCGTACGTCATGGCCCTGGACGTCCCCGATGACCAGCGCGAACCGCTCGCTCGGCAGCGGGATCACGTCGTACCAGTCGCCGCCGACCTGGAGCCCGCCGCCGGTGGGGACGTAGCGGGCGGCGACGTTCATGCCCGGGATGCGCTGCGGACCGAGGTTGGGCAGCATCGAGCGCTGCAGCCCGTCGGTCAGCGCCCGCTCGGTCTCGGCCGTGCCCGCCCGGGACAGCGCCTGGGCCAGCATGCGGGCCACGGTGGTCAGCACGGAGCGCTCGTCGGGGGTGAAGGCCACCGGGTAGGCGAAGCCCGCCATCCACGCGCCCATCGGGCGCCCGGCCACGGTCAGCGGCAGGAACGCCCAGGACCGGCGGCCGAAGCGCTGGGCGAGCGGCCAGGTGAGCGGGTAGCGCAGCCGGTACTGCTCCGGGGAGGAGATGTAGACCGCGCGGCCCGTCCGTACCACCTCGGCGGCCGGATAGTCCGTGTCCAGCGGCATGTAGGTGAAGGGGCCCTCGTCGCCGGGCTCCTGCCCGTGGTGGCCGATGATCGTGAGCCGGTCGCCCTCCACGCCGAAGACGGCCAGCCCGTCCGGGGAGAAACCCGGCATCGACAGATTGGCGGCGACCCGCAGCACCTCCTGCGTCGACCGCGCCTCGGCCAGTGCCCGGCCCGCGTCCAGCAGGAACGCCTCCCGCGACCGCCGCCAGTCGCCGGTGACCGCACGGCGTCCGGCGGGCGTCCCCGGGGCGGGCTCGGTGACCTCCTGAAGGATGCCGGTCAGCACGTAGGCCTTGCGGGCGCGGTCGAAGACGGGCTTGGAGCGGCTGCGCACCACCCGGACGATCCGGTTCTGGTCGTCCATGATCCGGATCCGCACCTCGGCGAGGGTGCCCTCGGCGACGGCGAGCTGGACGACCCCGGTGATCTCGTTCCAGTCGACGGGGTGCAGACGGGCCCGGACCTGGGCCTCCGTGAGGGTGGTTCGTTCGGCGGGCAGTCCGAGCAGCTCCGCCGCCACGGCGTCGACCGTGACCATCCCGGCCGCGGTGTCCCAGTGCCACAGACCGGTGTCGAGAACGGCGAGGACGTCCTCCAGGGAGGGCAAGGGCTCAGCGATGTGCATTGCCCTACTTTAGGAAGATGGTGCCGAAAGGTGCTACTGAAGTCGCACGCGCGCTCGAGCGGGAATGACGGGGAAGTGATCGCGGGTCGGCCGGTAGGCTTGGGGGAGTTTCACGTGAAACGAAGACCCCGATCCGCGAAGACTGGATGAACGACGATGCATCGGTACAGGTCCCACACCTGCGGCGAGCTCCGCGCCTCTGACGTCGGCACCGACGTCCGGCTGAGTGGCTGGCTGCACAATCGGCGCGACCTGGGCGGCATCCTCTTCATCGATCTGCGCGACCACTACGGCATCACGCAGCTCGTGGCCCGCCCGGGCACGGAGGCGTACGAGGCGCTGGACAAGCTGTCCAAGGAGACGGTGGTCCGCGTCGACGGCAAGGTCGTCTCGCGTGGCGCGGAGAACGTCAACCCCGAGCTGCCGACCGGTGAGGTCGAGGTCGAGGTCGGCACGGTGGAGGTGCTGGGCGCCGCCGCCCCGCTCCCCTTCACGATCAACACCGAGGACGGTGTCAACGAGGAGCGGCGCCTGGAGTACCGCTTCCTGGATCTGCGCCGCGAGCGCATGCACCGCAACATCATGCTGCGTACGCAGGTCATCTCGGCGATCCGCCAGAAGATGACGGCGCTGGGCTTCAACGAGATGACGACGCCGATCCTGAGCGCCACCTCCCCCGAGGGCGCCCGCGACTTCGTGGTCCCCTCGCGCCTCAACCCGGGCAAGTTCTACGCGCTGCCGCAGGCGCCGCAGCAGTTCAAGCAGCTGCTGATGATCTCCGGCTTCGACCGCTACTTCCAGATCGCGCCCTGCTTCCGTGACGAGGACGCCCGCGCGGACCGTTCGCCGGGCGAGTTCTACCAGCTCGACGTGGAGATGTCCTTCGTCGAGCAGGAGGACGTCTTCCAGCCGATCGAGAAGCTGATGACCGAGCTGTTCGAGGAGTTCGGCAACGGCCGTCACGTGACGTCCCCGTTCCCGCGGATCCCGTTCCGCGAGGCGATGCTGAAGTACGGCTCCGACAAGCCGGACCTGCGCGCCAAGCTGGAGCTCGTCGACATCACCGACGTCTTCGAGGGCTCGGAGTTCAAGGCGTTCGCCGGCAAGCACGTGCGCGCGCTTCCGGTGCCGGACGTCTCCGGCCAGCCCCGCAAGTTCTTCGACCAGCTCGGCGACTTCGCGGTCTCCCAGGGCGCGAAGGGCCTGGCATGGGTGCGGGTCGGCGAGGACGGCTCGCTGACCGGCCCGATCGCGAAGTTCCTGACGGAGGAGAACGTCGCGGAACTGACCAAGCGGCTCTCCCTGGCCCCCGGGCACGCGGTGTTCTTCGGCGCGGGCGAGTTCGACGAGGTCTCGAAGATCATGGGCGCGGTGCGGGTGGAGGCCGCCAAGCGGGCCGGGCAGTTCGAGGAGAACGTCTTCCGCTTCTGCTGGATCGTCGACTTCCCGATGTACGAGAAGGACGAGGAGACCGGCACGATCGACTTCTCGCACAACCCCTTCTCGATGCCGCAGGGCGGCCTGGAGGCTCTGCAGACCCAGGACCCGCTGGACATCCTGGGCTGGCAGTACGACATCGTCTGCAACGGTGTCGAGCTGTCCTCCGGCGCCATCCGGAACCACGAGCCGGAGATCATGCTCAAGGCCTTCGAGATCGCGGGCTACGACCGCGAGACGGTCGAGGAGAAGTTCGCCGGCATGCTCCGCGCGTTCCGCTTCGGCGCCCCGCCGCACGGCGGCATCGCGCCCGGCGTCGACCGCATCGTCATGCTGCTCGCCGACGAGCCGAACATCCGCGAGACCATCGCCTTCCCGCTCAACGGCAATGCCCAGGACCTGATGATGGGCGCGCCGACGGAGCTGGACGAGGCCCGCCTGAAGGAACTCCACCTGACGGTGCGCAAGCCGCAGCCGAAGTAACCCCGGCAGCAGCGGAGGGGCCCGGAACCGACCACATCGGTTCCGGGCCCCTCGCCGTGTGCGGGCCTAGGAAGCCGGGCTCTCCTCGGTGAAGAGGTCCTCCGCCCGCTCCACCGTGCCGGACCGGTCGAGCCAGTCGTTGAGGCGGTCGAGGTCGGTGCAGGTGGTGATGCGTTCGCGGACGTCGTCGGAGATCGCGAGTCCGCGCACCTCCAGAACCCGGAGAATTCCCTTGGCCTCGCCTCTGGCTTCGCCCTCGGCCTTGCCTTCGAGGTACTTCTCCTCGAACAGCGTCCTGTACCCAGGGAAATGGGTGATGACGTTCTGCATCAGCTTTCTCCGGTTCTCCTTGCCCGGAGTGTCCTCCAGGCCGACTTCCCCCACCTCGAACCAGTAGTTCGTGGCGCTCGGCGTGCTTCGCGTGCAGGTACGCGATGTAGTACGCCCAGCTCTTCGCCTTGTCCGGGTCCTTCTTCGTCTGGGCCTCCACCGCCAGGACGAAGTGTTCTCCCATCTCGGGCTCGAACCTGAGCACCGTGTCCGCGCGGCGCTCGACCGGCCGGATCTCGGTGGCGTCGGGGGAGAGCTCGCGGAAGTCCGGCTTCGAGGGCGGCGGCAGGCCCAGTGCCTCGAAGACGGGGGCGAGGGCCTCCGGATGCTCCTGGAAGAGCCGGTGGGAGGCCTCGTGTGTCGCTGTGACCATGAGCGCAAACCACGGCGCTCATGGTCAGTGCATCCGGCACATGCGGGTCATTCATCCGTTCGAGGATGGGAGAAACGTTCCCGCCGACCGGGGGCGTTGGGTCAGCGCGCCACGAACTGGGTGAGGATGGCCTGGACCTCGTAGATGTCGACGCCCTTGGTGAAGGTCTTCTGGAGCGGGGTCGGGGAGCCCGAGATCCAGATCTTCAGCTCGGCGTCGAGGTCGAAGGTGCCGGCGGTCTCCACCGCGAAGTGGGTGATGCTGCGGTACGGGACGGAGTGGTACTCCACCTTCTTGCCGGTGATGCCCTGCTTGTCGACCAGGATCAGGCGGCGGTCGGTGAACAGGATGGTGTCGCGGATCAGCAGGAACGCGGCGTGCACCTGCTCGCCGTGGCCCAGCAGACGGGCGTAGTCCTGCTGCGCCTGCGCCGGGTCGACGGTGTGCGCGTTGCCGAAGAGTGCCATGGATGAAACCCCCCACGTGAGTGGCGGCGGCCGGACGGCCGCCTTCACGTGATCTTCGCAAAACGAGGGGCCCGGGAGAAGGCTCCACCGCTTCCCGGGCCCCTGCTGTTGCGAGCGCGTTACGCGGTCGGCTTCTCCTCGAGACGCGGGAACAGGACCGCGCCCTTGGTGACCGTCGAGCCGGCGGGCAGCCGGCCCCAGGTGCCGGCCTCCTGGACCCTCTGGTCCGCGAGGGCGCCGAGGGAGGCCTCCGCCCCGAGGGAGTCCCAGAGCTTCCGGGAGGTCTCCGGCATGACCGGGTTCAGCAGGACCGCCACCGCGCGGAGCGACTCCGCCGCCGTGTAGAGGATCGTCGCGAGGCGGGCCCGGCCCTCGTCGGACGTGTCCTTCGCGACCTTCCAGGGCTCCTGCTCGGTGATGTAGCCGTTGACCTGCTTGACGAAGTCGAAGACGGCCAGGATGCCCCCCTGGAAGTCCAGCTCGTCGCCGATCTTCCGGTCCGCCTCCGCGACCGCCTTCGCCAGGCCGTCGTGGATCGCCTTCTCGGCCTCGCCGTCGGCCGTCGACGCCGGCAGCTCGCCGCCGAAGTACTTGCCGACCATCGCCGCCACGCGGGAGGCGAGGTTGCCGTAGTCGTTGGCCAGCTCGCTGGTGTAGCGGGCGGAGAAGTCCTCCCAGGAGAAGGAGCCGTCCTGGCCGAAGGCGATGGCCCGCAGGAAGTACCAGCGGTACGCGTCCACGCCGAAGTGCGAGGTCAGGTCCTGCGGCTTGATGCCGGTCAGGTTGGACTTGCTCATCTTCTCGCCGCCGACCATCAGCCAGCCGTTCGCGGCGATCTTCCCGGGCAGGGGGAGACCCTGCGCCATCAGCATCGCCGGCCAGATGATCGCGTGGAAGCGGAGGATGTCCTTGCCGACCAGGTGGACGTCGGCCGGGAAGGTCGCCCCGAACTTCTCCGGGTTCTCGTTGTAGCCGACCGCCGTGGCGTAGTTCAGCAGCGCGTCGACCCACACGTAGATCACGTGCTTGTCGTCCCACGGGACCGGCACGCCCCAGTCGAACGTCGAGCGGGAGATGGAGAGGTCCTGCAGGCCCTGGCGGACGAAGTTCACGACCTCGTTGCGCGCGGACTCGGGCTGGATGAAGCCCGGGTTGGCCTCGTAGTGGGCGAGCAGCTTGTCGCCGTACTCGCTCAGCTTGAAGAAGTAGTTCTCCTCGCTGAGGATCTCCACCGGCTTCTTGTGGATCGGGCACAGCTTCTGGCCCGCGTACTCGCCCTCGCCGTCGAGCAGCTCGCCGGGGAGCTTGTACTCCTCGCAGCCCACGCAGTACGGGCCCTCGTAGCTGCTCTTGTAGATCTCGCCCTTGTCGTAGAGATCCTGGACGAACTCCTGGACGCGGTCGGTGTGCCGCTTCTGCGTGGTGCGGATGAAGTCGTCGTTCGCGATGTCGAGGTGCTCCCAGAGGGGCTTCCAGGACTCGGTGACGAGCTTGTCGGCCCAGGCCTGGGGGGTGACCCCGTTGGCCTCGGCCGTGCGCATGATCTTCTGACCGTGCTCGTCCGTGCCGGTGAGGTACCACACCTTCTCGCCGCGCTGACGGTGCCAGCGGGTGAGCACGTCGCCTGCGACGGTCGTATAGGCGTGGCCCAGGTGAGGAGCGTCGTTGACGTAGTAGATGGGGGTCGAGACGTAGTACGCCTTCGCCCCCTGCTTCTCGGATCCAGTGGCCGCCATGGTCGAAATCCTACTGGCCGCGGGGAGATCGACTCACACGCGTTTCGGGGGGTGGACGAGAGGGCTCCGGTTCCCTGCCTCGTCCACCCCCCCGGGGGTGTCGCGTGCTCCTCCGTGTGTGCCGCGCGTGTCCCTACGGGCGCCAGGACGCCAGGACGGCCTCGTAGAGCTCCTTGTCGGTGAGCTCCTTCGGGGTCTCACCGGCGAGGAAGTGGGCCGTGTTGGGGGTCTTGAGCTTGCGGAGGTAGTCGAAGGCCTTGTTCTCCGGGTCACCGAAGGCGACGAAGGAGAAGAAGACCGCGGGGTGGGTCTCGGCGGCCCCGGTGAGGGCCTGGGTGGCCGGGGTCTTCGCGTCGGGGGCGCCGTCCGTCTGGAAGATCACCAGGGCGGGGGTGCCGGGGGCCGCCTTGTCGTGGAGGGCCAGGACCTCCGCCACGGCCGCGTGGTAGCTCGTACGGCCCATGCGGCCCAGGGAGGCGTGCAGGGTGTCGATCTTGTTCTCGTGGTCGGTGAGGGTGAGCTCACCGGTGCCGTCGAGCTCGGTGGAGAAGAAGACGACCTTGACCGCGGCCTCGGGGTCGAGGTGGGCGGCGAGGGCGAGCGTCTGCTCGGCGAGGGCCTGTGCGGAGCCGTCCTTGTAGTACGGGCGCATGGAGGCGGAGCGGTCGAGCACGAGGTAGACCTTGGCCCGGGTGCCGGTGAGGCCCTGCTTGTCGAGGGCGCCGGCGGCGGCCCCGTAGGCGGTGGCGAGGGCGGGGGCGGCGGAACGGATCCGCTCCGCGGGGGTGGCGGGTCCGGAGGTTTCGGCCGCACCGTCGCTTTCGCCGTCGTCTTCGCCTTCGGTGTCGCTTTCGGCGGGGGCGGCTTCGGGCTCGGGCTCGGGCTCGGGCTCGGGCTCGGGGTCGGCCTCGGCTTCGGCCTCGGGCTCGGCCTCGGGGGCGGGCTCGATCTCGGCTGCCGGTTCCGGGGCGGGTTCCGCCTCGGGCTCGGGCTGCGGTTCCGCCTCGGCCTCGACCTCGGGCTCCGCCTCGACCTCGGCTTCCGGCTCCACCTCGGGCTGGGTCTCGGCCTCGGGCTCGGGCTGGGCTTCCGCTTCGGGCTCGGGCTGGGCTTCGGGTTCGGCTTCCGCCTCGGGTTCCGGCTTCGCGGCGGCCTCGGGCGCGGCCTTCGTCTCCGGCTCGGGGGCGGGCTCGGGCTTCGGCTCCGCAGTCGTCTCCGCGGCTGCGGCCGGTGCCTCGGTTTCGGGTTCGCTCACGGGCTCGGGCTGTGCCTCGGGCTCCGCCTCGACCTCGGCTTCCGGCTTCGCCTCGGCCTGCGGTTCCGCCTCGGCCTCGACCTCGGGCTTCGGGTTCGTCTCGGCTTCCGACTCCGCCTCGGGCTGGGCTTCCGCTTCGGGCTCGGGCTGGGCTTCGGGTTCGGCTTCCGCCTCGGGTTCCGGCTTCGCGGCGGCCTCGGGCTCGGCCTTCGTCTCCGGCTCGGGGGCGGGCTCGGTCTCCGGCTCGGGCTTCGGCTCCGCAGTCGTCTCCGCGGCTGCGGCCGGTGCCTCGGTTTCGGGTTCGCTCACGGGCTCGGGCTGTGCCTCGGGCTCCGCCTCGACCTCGGCTTCCGGCTTCGCCTCGGCCTGCGGTTCCGCCTCGGCCTCGACCTCGGGCTTCGGGTTCGTCTCGGCTTCCGACTCCGCCTCGGGCTGGGCTTCCGCTTCGGGCTCGGGCTGGGCTTCGGGTTCGGCTTCCGCCTCGGGTTCCGGCTTCGCGGCGGCCTCGGGCTCGGCCTTCGTCTCCGGCTCGGGGGCGGGCTCGGTCTCCGGCTCGGGCTTCGGCTCCGCAGTCGTCCCGGCTTCCGGCTTCACCTCGGGCTCGGGGGCGACCTCGCCCTCGGGTTCCACCTCGGATGCCGGCTGGGCCTCGGCCTCGGGCGCGGGGGTGACCTCGGCCTCGGGCTCGGCCTTCGTCTCCGGCTGGACCTCGGCCTCGGGCTCGGGTTCCGCCTCGGCTTCCGGTGCGGGCTTCGCCTCCGGGGTCGCCTCCGGTGCCGTCTCCGGCTCCGCGGTGGTGGCCGGTGCTTCGGCGGCCGTGGCGGTGCTCTCCGGCTCCGTCGGCTCCGCCGCGGCCGGTGCCTCCGCGGTGGGGGCCGCCGGGGCCGGGTGGTCGTCCGATCGGGTGGGCCTCGGCACCGACACGTTGTCGAAGGCCGCCGCGACGAGGTCGTGCTCCTCGCGGGGTTCCGGGACGGAGGCCGTGCGGGACGGCGGGGTGGGTTCGGAGGACGGGGACGGCAGCTTCGGGGCCGCGGGTGTGCCGGCGGCGGGCTCCGGGGCCGGCTCGGGCGACGCCGGGGCGGCCGGCTCGGGCGACGCCGAGGTGGCCGGGGCGGCCGCACCCTCCGCCTCGGCGGCCTGCGCCGCACCCTCCGCTTCGGCGGCCCTCGCTTTGCGTGACCGTCCGAACGCGTTCCGCAGGAGAGTGAGAATGCCCATGTGCGCAACCCTTCGCGTGAGTTGATGCCCGTCAATCCCTGGCCAGGACGGACACGTAAGGTTAGCGGCCCTCGTGGGCGATCTTGGGCAGGGTCGGGGGTCCGCCGCCGTGCCTGTCAAGGGCGGCATCCGGCCTGCCGACGGGGCGGGGCGGCCGGCCCGCGCAACTCCCTTAGCGCCGCCGCGGCTTCACCTTCCGTTCACCCGGGTGTCCGGCTACCGCACATATGTGCTCCTACGGTCGCGCTGACTACCACGGGCACCCAAGGAGAGAAGACGTGCGCAAGCTGCTGCCGTTGATCGGAACGCCGTCCGGATCGCACCCCGGCGGCCGGTCCGCCATGACCTGTCGTTTCCGGTGTGGTGACGCCTGCTTCCACGAGGTGCCCAACACCAGCTCCAACGAGTACGTCGGTGACGTCATCGCCGGCGCCCTCAGCCGCCGGTCCATGATGCGGGCCGCCGCCGTCGTCACGGTCGCCGCGGCCGGTGCCGGCGCGGTCGGCGTCGCGGGCGCGCCCGAGGCGCAGGCGGCCCCCGCCGCCAAGGGCGGTCCCCGCAAACCCGAGGGTGCCCGCGGGCTGCGGTTCACGCCCGTCGCGCCCAACACCGCCGACGCCGTCACCGTGCCGGAGGGCTACCGGCAGGACGTGGTCATCCGCTGGGGCGAGCCCATCCTGCGCGGCGCGCCGGCCTTCGACCCGGAGAAGCAGACCGCCAAGGCGCAGGCCGGTCAGTTCGGGTACAACTGCGACTTCCTGGCGCTGCTCCCGCTCCGCGGCGAGCACGGCCGGCAGCTGCTCGTCGCCAACCACGAGTACACCGACGAGATCCTCATGTTCCGGGACTACGACCCGGAGAACCCCACCCGGGAGCAGGTGGAGATCGCCTGGGCCGCGCACGGCCTGGCGGTGGTCGCGGTGGAGGAGGACCGTCGCGGCGGGAACCTGACGCCCGTCACCCGGCACCACCTCAACCGGCGTCTGACCGCCACCTCCGAGTTCCGGCTCACCGGGCCCGTCGCCGGGTCCGACCTGGTGAAGACCTCCGCCGACCCGAGCGGCACCAAGGTGCTCGGCACCCTCAACAACTGCTCCGGCGGCACCACCCCGTGGGGCACCACGCTGCACGGCGAGGAGAACTTCAACCAGTACTTCGCGAACAGCAGCCGCGCCACCGACAAGCGGTACGGGATCGGCACCGGCGCCACCGAGCGCAAGTGGGAGCGTTTCGACAAGCGGTTCGACGTCGCCCAGGAGCCGAACGAGGTGCACCGGTTCGGGTACGTCGTCGAGCTCGACCCGTACGACCCGGACTCCACCCCGCGCAAGCACACCGCGCTCGGCCGGTTCAAGCACGAGGCCGCGACCGTGCGGCTGACGCACGACGGGCGGCCGGTCGTGTACTCCGGTGACGACGAGCGCTTCGACTACTTCTACAAGTTCGTCAGCAGCAAGCGGATGCGGCACGGCGACAGCCGCTCGGCGCGCGAGCACAACCTGACGCTGCTCGACGAGGGCACGCTGTACGTCGCCAAGCTCACCGGCGACTCCCCGGCCATCGAGATCGACGGCACCGGCAAGCTCCCGAAGGACGGCGAGTTCGACGGCAGCGGCGAGTGGATCCCGCTGGCCACCGCCACCGCCGACGGCGCCGTCTCGCACGTCGAGGGCATGACCGCCGAGGAGGTCTTCGTCTTCACGCGGCTGGCCGGCGACAAGGTGGGCGCCACCAAGATGGACCGCCCCGAGGACATCGAGCCCAACCCGGTCACCGGCAAGGTGTACGTCGCGCTCACCAACAACTCCAACCGCGGCAAGGCCGGTTACGCCGCCGCCGACGAGGCCAACCCGCGCAACGCCAACAAGCACGGCCACGTGCTGGAGCTGACCGAGCGCTGGAACCGGCCGGAGAGCACCCGCTTCGCCTGGTCGCTGTTCCTGGTCGCGGGCGACCCGGAGGACCCGGCGACCTACTTCGCCGGCTTCCCGAAGGAGTCCGTCAGCCCGATCTCCTGCCCGGACAACGTCGCCTTCGACGACCACGGCAACCTGTGGATCTCCACCGACGGCAGCGCCCTCGGCTCCCACGACGGCCTCTTCGGCGTCGCCACGCGCGGGGACCGGCGCGGTGAGCTGAAGCAGTTCCTGACCGTGCCGAACGGTGCGGAGACCTGCGGTCCGATCATCCAGGACCGGCGCGTCCTGGTCGCCGTGCAGCACCCGGGCGAGGTCGACGGCGCGTCGGTGGAGAAGCCGGCCAGCACCTGGCCCGACGGTCCCGGCAGCTACGTCCGTCCCGCCGTGGTCGCGGTGTGGCGTGCGGACGGGCGGGACATCGGCGTCTGACGCCCGGGCGTCACGGCGCCGCGGCGCCGTGACGTTCCCGCGCCCCGTGCCGGGGTACGCGTGCCGTCACGGGAGGGCTGGAGCGGGTGACCCCGACCCACCGCGTTCCAGCCACTCCCGGTACGCCGGCGCCTGACGCGCCGCTTCCCGGTACGCCTCGGCCAGGTCGGGGTAGACGCCCTCCAGCTCCGTGTCCGTCCGGGCCGCCAGCAGCAGCCGCACCCCGAGCGGGTCGCCGTGCAGCCGGCGGACCGCCGTCTCGGGGCGGGAGGGCGAGGTCGGCTGGCAGACGGTGACGACCTCGCCGGTGGCGACCAGGGACGCGGCGGTGTGGTAGTCGCCGTGCAGGACCGGGGGGTCGAGGCCGGCGGCGCGCAGGACGCGGCGCACGGCGTCCCACTCGCCGTCGACCGTCGGGTCGATCATCCAGCGGTCCCGGGCCAGGTCGGACAGGTGGACGACCGGGTGCGCGGCGGCCGGGTGGTCGGCCGGCAGGGAGACGAACTGCGGTTCCCGCTCGACGAGCACCCGGGTGCGCAGGGTCGGGGGGACGTGCAGCGGGCACCCCTCCACCTCGTGCACGAAGGCCACGTCGAGCTGGCCCTCGGCCACCATGCGCAGCAGGGCGTTGGCGGAGACGTCCATGTGCAGGGTGGGTTCCCGGACGTGCCGGCGCAGTCGGCGCAGCCAGCCCGCCAGCGCCCGGCTGGCGGTGGAGCCGATGCGCAGGTTCCGTCCGCCGACGGCGGCGGCGCGGGCCTCGGTGACCAGGGAGCCCAGCTCGGCCACGAGCGGGCGGGCGCGGCTGAGGACCAGCCGGCCCAGCGGGGTGGGGCGGCAGCCGGTGTGCGCGCGGACGAACAGCGCACCGCCCAGCTCCTGCTCGATGCGCCGCAACTGGGTGCTCAACGACGGCTGAGCGACGCCGAGCTGGCGTGCGGCTCGGTGCAGGCTGCCGGTGTCGGCGATGGCGCACAGCGCCCTGAGGTGCCTGACCTCAAGCTCCATGCCCTGGAAGGGTAAAGCGGAAGTTCAGGTTTCACCAGATCCACAAAAGCCGCTCGAACAGGCGGAGTTGGGCAGACGGCGACGTATCCGAAGGGATAGCGCGGGCCTATCTCCGGTTGCCATCATCACAGCCGCCGTACGGGCGCGGACACTCGCCGGTGACACGTGACTCACCCCCACCCCCAGGAGTCATCGATGCGCATGCGCATGCCCCTGTCCGTGCTCACCGCCGCCGGCCTGAGCCTCGCGGCCCTCGGCCTCGGTACGGCCGTACCGGCCTCGGCGGCCACCGCCCCGGACGCCGGCGCCGCGTTCGCCGCCTACGCCGGTTCCGCCGAGGAGGACGCGGCCAACCGCGCCTTCTTCGAGGCCGTACTGAAGTCGGCGGCCGAGAAGCGCGCCGCCGCCCCGAGGAGCACGGCGGCCGTCACCGTCGTCTACAACGCCTCCCGGGCGCCCTCGTTCGCCACGCAGATAGCCCGCAGCACGCAGATCTGGAACAGCTCGGTGTCGAACGTGAGACTCCAGGCGGGCACCTCGGGCGCCGACTTCTCGTACTACGAGGGCAACGACCCGCGCGGCTCGTACGCCTCCACCGACGGCCACGGCCGCGGCTACATCTTCCTCGACTACCGGCAGAACCAGACCTACGACTCCACGCGCGTGACCGCGCACGAGACCGGCCACGTGCTCGGTCTGCCGGACCACTACTCGGGTCCGTGCAGCGAGCTGATGTCCGGCGGCGGACCCGGTCCGTCCTGCACCAACGCCTATCCCAACTCCGCGGAGCGGTCCCGGGTGAACCAGCTGTGGGCGAACGGCTTCGCCGCCGCGCTGGACGAGGCGGAGAAGGCGCTGCAGAAGTCCTCACGGTAGCGGCCGGTCCCCGCGACGGCGGGGCACGACGGCGGGCCGTCCCCGTTCGGGGGCGGCCCGCGGGTGTGTCACCGGCCGCCGTGCAGCGTGAGGTCGACGACCAGCGCGCGGTGGTCGGTGTCGGCGAGGTCGAGGAAGCGGGCCCGGCTCGCGGTGAACTCCTCGGACACCAGGACGTGGTCGATCTGGACGCCGAACGCCGGAGTGGTGCGGGCCGGCCAGGTCGGCGTCCGGTCGGCTCCGTCCAGCCGGGCCGCGTCGCGCAGACCGGTGTCCAGGATGCGGCGGAAGGCGGCGTGGTCCTGGGAGGCGTTGAAGTCCCCGGCGAGCACGGTCGGGGTGGCCCGGTCGGCGGCGGCCACGGCGCGCAGCCCGTCGAGTTCCCGCCGCCAGAGGTCCGTCCCGCCGGGGAGCGGCGGCATGGGGTGGGCGAGCTGGAGCCGTACGGTGTGCCCGTCGACGTCGGCGACGGCGCCGGGCATGCCCATGGTGCCGGGGACGCCGTCGGCGTCCCGGAGCGGGAAGCGGCTGAGGACGACGGAGCCCTCGGACCCCCCGCCCGGCACGGCCCGCCGGTGCGGATAGGCGTCCGTCAGCTCCCGCTTCAGTGCGGCGTCGCAGGTGTACTCGCACTCCTGGACGAACACGAGATCGGGCTCCTCGCGGCGCACGGCGTCGATCAGGGAGCCGGTGCCCCGCCCGAACTCCACGTTCGAGGTCAGCACCCGCAGTCCGGCGACGGGCCGTCCGGCCGGCTCGCCGGTCTTCCCGTACGGCTCGATGAACCAGGCCAGCAGCCCGAGCAGGACCACGCCCCACACGGCGCCGGTCCACCACCGGGCGAGCAGGCTGAGCAGCAGCCCGGCGGCGGTGGGCACGAGCAGCCAGGGCAGGAAGGCGAGGAGCTGCGGCACGGGGGTGACGCCGTCGGTGTCGGCGATCCGGCAGCCGACGACCGCGCTCACCCCGGCGAACGACAGGGCGGCGCACCAGGCGGCCGCCCGCCGCCCGCCGCCTCGCCGTCCGGTCCCGCCCCCGGCGTCCGTCCACTCGGCAGTCGCAGTGTCCAAAGCTCCCGGCCCTCCGCTCGCGGATGCGATGCCCGAATCCTCCCCCGAAGACGAAGGAGGGCGACGGGAGGTTGCCGGGCCGGTGTCAGACGTGGCTCCGGGACGGGGGCGGAGCCGGGGTCCCGACGGACGGTGCGGCACGGCGGCGGCCGGGGCGGCCCGCCGACCAGGAGGCCAGGGCCACCGTCAGGCCGAGCGCGAGCAGCAGCCAGGACACCGTGCTCAGGCCGGCCGTGAGGGCGTCGTAGACCGCGCCCGCCGCCGGGCGGTGGATCCGGTCGGGCAGGTCGGCCAGGGTGAGGCGGCGGCCGAGGGCGACCGCGAGGGCGAGCAGGGCGCCGCCCAGGGCCGTGCCGAGGCCGGTCGCGGTGAGCGCGCGGCGGCGGCGGGCGGCGACGGCGATCCCGGCGGCGGCGAGGACGACGGCCGCGAGCGGCAGCCAGAAGGCGGCGGCGTCCAGCACGTGGTACCCCTTCCGGAGCCCGGCCACCTCCCCGGCCGGCACCACGGCGACCTCGGTGTGCTCGACCGGGATGCGGTGGGCCAGCGGCACGTGGTCGGCGGCGAGCCGCTCCTTCACCCGCGCGGCGACGGGGGCGAGGTCGACGGTGACCGGTCCCCGGACGGCCCCGTCGTCGCGCACGGCGCGCAGCACCGCGTCGTGGACGGCCAGGTTCCCCTCCCGCCACGCCGTGCGGAAGGCCTCGGTGCGGGTGAACGAGCGCACCGCGTCCCGCACGAACGGCCCGAGCGCGCTGCTCGCCGGCCCCCCGTCCAGCTTCCGCACGACTCCGTCCCCGACGGCGTCGGCGACCGCGTCGCGCACGTCGGGGTCGGCGGCCAGCGGTGCCATCGTGCTGACGTACCGCCCGGTGTCGGCCAGTCCGAACGCCGCCCAGGCCGCGAGCGCGCCGCACGGGGCGAGCAGGCACGCCAGGGCGATCAGCGCCGCCGACAGGGCGGCCCGCAGCCGGGCGTGCGGCCGCTCGCGGCAGCGGGGCCCGCCGCAGGGGCGCGCGGCGCGGCGCGGGGCGCCGCCGGAGGAGCCGTCACCGGGGAGTTCGTCGCGGAGTGTCACCACTCCAGGCAAGGCGCCCGGGAGCCGGTGCGCGAGCGCTGGGGGCGCGTACGGGTGTACCGGGCGGGCCGAACGGACGCCTCACGCCCGGCACGGCCCGCGCCGGGGGGCTTCATCCCAACGGGCCCACCCGTCCCACGGGCGCGTCGTCCCGCGGCACGGTGGCCTCCCGTGTCCTCGCGGCTTCCTCGCGTGCGTAGTAGCGGTAGAACAGGAGCACGAAGAGGCCCGCCGCGACCACCAGCCCCAGCCATATGGACCGCAGCACGGTCTCGCCGGACTGACTGACCAGGAAGCCGACCGCGCTGCCGGCGAAGGCGGCCCAGGGCACCGCCCGCAGTCCGCGCCGCAGCTTCGGCGCGAGGGCCTGAACGGCCAGGTAGAGGACGAAGAACGCGAGCGCGGACAGGAAACCGAACAGGAGGTTCCAGCCGGTGATGGGCCCGCCGTAGCGCCGGTTGGCCGCCGCCCAGAAGCCGAAGACCAGCCCCAGGACGAGGGGGGTCACCACCCTGGCGATCCTGTGGGTCCGTTCCCCGAAGAGGTCGGGTGTGCGGGACCGCCCGCCCGCGGACCCCATGCCCCGGTGTCCGGGTACCGCGTGAGCCATGGGAGCACTCCTCTCTCCTCGTCTCTCCTCGCCCCCGCCTACCAGGGCACACCTGCCGGGGGCCGACGGCAAGTCGGCCCTCGTCCCCCGTGCCCGGCCCGCCGCCGTGCCCGCCGCCCGGCTCACTGCCGTACCCGCGGCCCGGCCCACTGCCGTATCCGCCGCCGGAACCGCTCCCGGAGTCCGCCCCCCGGGGGACCGGATGCGGGCCGTGCGGCCGCGTGTTTCGCTGGGGCCGTGAGTCAGGGCGACGGGGGACACGGCCCGCACGACCGGTACCCCCGGGCTGGCCGCCGTGACGTCGTGCACCGGCACGAGACGCTGCGCGTGCGGGGCCGCAGTATCGCCTGGCTGCCGCCGTCGCTGCTGCTGGTCGTCGTCCCCGCGGTGGACTACCGGACCACCGGCGATTTCCGGACCATCTCCTGGATCGTGCTGGTCCCGGGCATCGCCGCCGCGATCTGCGGGGTGTGGACCACGGCCGTGTTCGCGGTGCTCGCCGCCGTCACCTACACGCTCGTGGACGGCGCCTGGCCGCACCAGTACCAGTCGGGGCTGCCCGACTTCATCCTCGTCACCGTCGGCGGCGCCCTCGCCACGCTGGCCTGCGCGGTGCGGGTGCGCGGGGAGCGCCGCGCGCTGCACATCCGGGACGTCGCCGACACCGTCCGCCGCACCCTGCTGCGCCCCCTGCCGCCGGGCTGGGGCGGCCTGGAGCACGCCGGCGTCTACCTCACCGCGGACGTCCAGGCCCGCGTCGGCGGCGACTTCTACGACATCCAGCCGGGCCCGCACGGCACCCGGGTCCTCGTCGGCGACGTCCAGGGCAAGGGGCTGGGCGCGGTCGAGACGGCGTCGGTGCTGCTCGGCACCTTCCGCGAGGCCGGCTACCACGAGCCGGAACTGGCGAGCGTCGCGGACCGCCTGGAGACCCGGATGCTGCGGCACCGCGAGTACACCGCGGCGCTCGGCCGGCGCGACGGCGACCGGTTCGCCACCGCCGTGCTGCTCGGCTTCCCGGCGGACCGGACCGACGTGGTGGACATCGTCGTCTTCGGCCACGAACCCCCGCTGGCCGTCGGCCCCGACGGCGTGCGGTACCTGCCCAGCGGCGGGGGGCTCCCGCTCGGCTACGGCGACCTCGCGCCGGGCCCGCCGGGCGTGCGCCGGGTGCCGGTCGCCGCCGACGAGACCCTGCTGCTGGTCACCGACGGGGTGACCGAGGCCCGGGACGCCGACGGCACCTTCTACGGCCTCGCCGCCGACGTGGCGCGGGCGGTGGTGGAGGATCCGCGCGTCACCCGGCCGGCCCGGCTGGTCGCCCTCGTGCGGGACGGGACGCTGCGGCACAGCCGCGGTCACCTGGTCGACGACACCACGGCCTTCGCGGTGCGGCGCGGGCGCGCGGCGGGGGGCGAAGGCCCCGAAGGGGGACGTTCACCGTCCTGAGGCCCCCTCTCGCAGCCGCAGCGGTTACCGTGCTGCCGTAGCTGATCGACAGGGGGAGGGACCATGCCCGGGACCGTGCTGCTGCTGGCGGCCTCGCCGCTCGGCCGCGGGCGGCTGGTGGACGCGGCGTCCGTGCTTCCGGTCCTCGCGGCGGTGCCGCCCGCCGTGCTCGCCGGCACCGACACCGCGAACGTCGTCGAACTCGCCGATCCACTGGACCCGCAGGCCGTGCTGACCCGGCTGCGCGCGGCGGCCGCCGCCCCCGGACCGCTGACCGTGTACGTCGCCGGCCAGCTCCAGCTCGACCGCCGCCAGCGGCTGCCGCACCTGGCGCTGGCCCGGACGACCGCGTCCACCGTGCGGTACACGGCGTTCCCCTGGCACTGGTTCCGGGAGGAACTGCGGCTGCGGCCGACGGGCGCGACGACGCTGATCCTCGACCTGCACGCCGACGCGGAGACCTGGCAGGCGCTGTGCTCGTCCCGGCCGCCGGGCCCGGCCGGGATCCCCCTCGACTGCGGCCGCAACAACGCCGTCTACGGTCGCGTCGCGCCGCCGCCGTCCCGCCGCGGCGTCGCGGAGCCCTCGTACATGAAGGCGGTCGCGACGATCCTGCGCAGCGGACGGCGTCCCCCGGAGGAGGAGCTGCACCGGCTGGCGCTGACGCGGACCGCCCCGGAGAGCGCGGGCGCCGACCTGGTGCTGGCCCAGCGCGGGCCCGTCCCGGGCGATCCGCACGCCGCCCTCACCGACGCCGTGCGCTCCGGCCGCCACGCGGACGCCGACGCGCTCGCCGCGCGCCTCGAGCAGGCCGCCGGCCTGGCGCACGGACCCGCCTCCGAGGAGGCGCTGCACTGGGCCGAGGTCAGGGCGGACCTGGCGATGCTGGCCGGCGACGCGGTGCGCAGCTGCCGCGCCTGGCTGGCGGTGGCCACCGCACGGCTGGCCGCCGGCCAGGCGGCGGACGCGCCCGCCGTGGAGGCGGCCGTGGACCGGGCGCACCACCAGTGGGGCCGGATCGGCGAACCGGCACGGGCCCGTGAGCTGGGCCCGGCGCTGGCGGAGTTGCGGAGCCGGGTGCCCGGGCGGCGCGAGGGCGCCCTGGACCACGTGCAGCGGCAGATGCGGCAGTTGCAGACGCAGGGCTGAGCGGCCGGCCGGGACGTCCGCCCGCGGCCGGACGGGCCGGGGGCGGTGTCCGTGGGGGTCCGCGTCCCGGCGGGCCGTCGCGCGCCTCCGGCGTGGTCCGCGCGGGCGGGCCCTAGCGGACCGCCGCTTCCACCGGGGCCGTGGTCCGCGTGCCGGGCTCGTGGTGGACGGCCTTGGCCGGGCCCGCGTTGGCCGCCAGGACCAGGGCGACGACCGCGGCGACGGCCGCGGCGAAGCCTCTGGCGTAACGCCCGGTGATGCGTGTGCGTTCCAGCACGGCGACCTCGCAACAGCGGTGGGTTAAGCATGCTTAATTCGCGGTTTAACCTAGGGGCTGTCGGTCGCGAACGGCAAGGGGGGCTGGGGGAGTTGGGCGTGGCTGAGCGGGACGACCCGGGAACCATAGGGCGCCGGGTGCAGAAGCTGCGCGTGGAGCGCGGACTGACCCAGAGGCAGCTGGCCGAGCCGGTGTACACGCCCGCCTACATCTCCACCCTGGAGTCCGGGCGGGTGCGTCCCTCCGACGACGCCCTGCGGCATCTCGCGGACCGGCTCGGGGTCGCGTTCGACGAGCTGGCGACCGGCCGCTCGGCCCGGCTCGTCACCGAGCTGCGGCTGCGGCTCACCGGGGCGCAGCGCACGCTCGCCGTCGGGGAGGCCGAGGCCGCGGTGGAGGAGTACGCCGCGCTGCTGGCCGAGGCGGAGGCGCACGGCCTGGCCGAGGAGCAGGCCGCCGCGCTGCTGGGGCTCGGGGAGTGCGCGCTGGAGACGGGGGAGCTGGTCGCCGGGCGCCAGTACTTCGAGCGGGCGGAGGAGTGCCTCGCCGACGCGCCGCTGCCCGTCCGGGCGCCGGCGCTGCGCGGCCGGGCCGTCGCCCACTACCTCGCGGGGGAACTGCGGTACGCGGTCTACCTGCTGGAGTCCACGCTCGACGAGCTGAACCGGGGCGGGCTGCACGACCCGGACGCGCTGCTGCTGCTGTACGCCAGCGCGATCGGCCCGTACATGGACATGGGCGCGCACGCGCGGGCCGCCCAGGCGGCGGAGTTCGCGCTGGCCCTCGCGCCGCAGTCCGGGGACCCCGCGCTGGTGGCGCGCATGCACCGGTCGGTGGCCCGCACCCTGCTCGCCGAGGGCCGCGTCGCCGAGGCCGACGCCTCGCTGGCGAAGGCGGCGGAGCTGTACCGGGAACTGCAGCTGCGCACCGAGCTGGCCAACTGCCACTGGATGCGCGGGTACGTGTACGCGCAGAACGGCCGGCTGGAGCACGCGGAAACGGAGTTGCGCGAGGCGCTGCGGATGCTGTCGGCCAGGCGGGCGTCCCTCTACAGCAGCCAGGTCACCGTCGAGCTGGCCGACGTGCTGCACCGGCGCGGCAGCTCCCGGGAGGCGGCGGACCTGCTGCGGGACGTGCTCGGCGGTCTCTCCCCCGAGCGGGGCGCGGTGCACGCGGCGGCGGCGCACCGGCTGCTCGGCATCATCGCCGAGGACGCCCGCGAGACCGAGCGGGCCGAGGAGCACTACGTCCGCGCGATGAGCCTGCTGGAACGCGCGGGCGCCGCCGGCGACCTGGCCGACCTGTGCCGCCTCCTCGGCGACCTCCTGCGCCGCACCGGCCGCGTCGAGGCGGCCCTGGACGCCTACCGCACCGGCCTCGGCCACCGCACGGCCCCGGGCACGACGACCCTGGGACCGGCGCCCGCGCAGCCACCGGTGTGACCGGCGGGCGCGGCAGCCCGCACCGGCCGACCGCCTCCCCCGGGCGCGGCGCACCGCACCGGCCGTCCGCCGGGCCGCGCGGCGCGGCTCCCGCCACGCCCGACCGCGCCTCGCGCGACCGGGTCCCGGGGCGGTCCGGGGGTGTGTTTCGCCCCGGTCGGGGAGGGTAGTCGGGGCACCGTTCGGCCGGTGACGTACGAGGGAGGCGGTAGCCGTGCGCCCCAGGGAGGACCCTGGCGGCGACCCGGATCCGGGCCGCTCCCGGGGGCTTGGTGACCGTGGTCACGAGCGGGCGGCCGAGGAGATCGCCGCCCGGGTGCGCGGTGCCGAGCCGGGGGAGGTGCCGGGCCGGCTGTGCGCGATGGCCGTCGAACTGCTGCCGGTGGACGGCGCGAGCGTGTCGCTGCGCAGTGTCGGCATGCCCGTGCAGCTCGGCGCGAGCAGCACGCACGCCGCGTATCTCGCCCAGCTCCAGGCCACCCTGGGGGACGGCCCCTGCCGGCGGGCCCTCCAGACGCGTGAGCCCGTGCTCGTCCGCGACCTCGCGGCCGATCCCTGCGCCCACCGCTGGCCCGTCTTCGCCCAGCAGGCCCTCGCCGCCGGCGTACGGGCCGTGTACGCGCTCCCCCTGGGCAGCGACTCCGTGTGCGTCGGCACGCTCGACCTCTACCGCGCCACCCCCGGCGGACTCACCGGCGACCAGCTGCACGTGGCGCGGCTGGTGGCCGGTGTCATGACGGTGGCGCTGATGGCGCTGCCGCACGGCGAGGAGTACGAGTCCCAGGGCGGCGAGCCCTGGCTGAGCGGACTGGCCGCCGACCAGGACACGATCTACCAGGCCGTCGGCATGATCATGGCCCAGCTGGGCGTCGGCGCCGACGAGGCCCTGGCCCGCCTGCGCGGCGACGCCTTCGCCCACGGCCGCACCGCCCTGGACGTGGCCCGGGACGTGGTGGCGCACCGCAGACGCTTCGACGCCCCCTGAACACGCCGGGACCCGCGCCCCCGGCCCGCGTCCACGGTGCCGGGCCCGTGTCCGTGCCGTCAGACCCGTACCCGGGCCTGTCGCCCGATCTCCGCCAGCCGGTCCGCCCCGAGGTGCGTCACCGCCCGTGTGATCTCGGACAGCACCTCACCGAACCCCCCGTTGGTGAGGACGACGGCGTTCTCGCCGACCCGGACCGTCGCGAGGTCCACGGTGAGGTACGTCGGCTCGCCGTCGGCCGTCTCGCCGGCCATCGTGACCCGCAGGGCCTGCCGCGCGTCCCCGACCTCCGGCAGCGACAGCTCCTCCACCTCGACGTCCTGCGCACCGGCCCGGGAGGTCGTCGCCGTGAACCGCTCGCACGTCTTCGGCAGCGTGCCGAGCCAGGTCAGGACGCGGTCCACGTCGGCGGGCGGGTGCGTGGCGATCTGGTAGCGCAGCTGGCTGTCGTTGTAGGAGTCGTCCAGCGTCACCACGGCGCGCGGCCCGGTCGGCGCGCCGTACAGCTCCTCCGTGTAGAGGGCGTCGAGCAGCCGCCGGCAGTCGGCGTTCTCCGTGTCCGCCTTGAGCATGCCGTCCCGCCAGGTCGCCGCGCCCCGGGTCGGCACCCACGGCTCCCCCAGGTCCACCTCCGTGATCAGCGCCGCCCGGACCTGCTCCTCGCCCAGCGCGGGCGGCGGCGCGGACGTGGGCTGGTCGGCGGCCGGGGCGGCGGGGGAGGAGGACGGTGCCGGGGCGGGGGTGTACGGGGCGGGGACCGACCGGGCCGTCTCCCGCCCGCCGGCGGAACAGGCCACCGCGGTCAGCAGGGCGGTCACCGACAACGCCGAGGCGAGGAGGGCACGGGCGGTGGCCGGGGCGTGGGTCATCGGGGTGCCTCCTGGTGGAGCACGGGGCCTGGGGCCGGGCCGGCCGGGACCGGATCGGTGCTCCTACGGCACCACCGGGCGGGCCGCCCCACCAGCGCGGCGGTCCGTCCGGGTGAGACGGCCCCGGCGGACCGGCCGCGGGCGGGGAAATCCGCTCGCCGGTCTCCCGGCCCCCTTGCTAGCGTCCGACGCATGAAGCGCGCCGATCCGTCGCTCACGACGACGCCGGAGAACGTCCCGGCGCGCTGACGGATGACCACCGACGAAGCCCCGGGGCGAGTGCCCCGGGGCTTCGTCGCGCGTGGTGCTCGCCTCACGACCCGAGGAGACCACCGTGCACGACCACCGACGCCTCGGCCGCGAGCTCGGCCTGTTCGACACCGACCCGCTGATGGGCGCGGGACTGCCGTACTGGCTCCCCGACGGCGCCCTCGTGCGGCACACCCTGGAGGAGTACGTCCGCGAGGCGGAGCGCGCGGCCGGCTACCGGCACGTGCACTCGCCCGTGCTCGGCAAGCGCGAGCTGTACGAGATCTCCGGGCACTGGGACCACTACCGCGACGACATGTTCCCGCCCATGGAACTCGGCGCCGAACAGGTCCTGCTGCGCCCCAGCCTCTGCCCCCACCACGCCCTCATCTACCGCTCCCGCTCCCGCAGCTACCGGGAACTCCCCTTGCGTATCGCGGAGCTGGGCGGCATGTACCGCTCCGAGCCGTCCGGCGTGCTGGGCGGCCTGACCCGCGTACGGGCCATCCACCTCAACGACGCACACGTCTTCTGCACCCCGGACCAGGCCGTCGGGGAGGCCCGCGCCGCCCTCGGCCTCATCTCCCGCGCCTACGCCGACCTCGGCATCCGGGCCGTCCGCCACCGCCTCTCCCTGCCGGGCGGCGGCGGCAAGTACGTCGCCGGCCCCGCCCTGTGGGACCGGGCCACCGCGCTCCTGCGCGAGGCGCTGGACGCGGCCGGCCTGGAGTACGAGGCCGTCGAGGGGGAGGCCGCCTTCTACGGCCCCAAGATCGACGTGCAGATCGCGGACCCGGCGGGCCGGGAGTCCACCCTGTCCACCGTGCAGATCGACTTCCACCAGCCCGCACGCTTCGGCCTGCGCTACACCGGCCCCGACGGCGCCCGGCACCGCCCGGTCATGGTGCACCGCAGCGTCGTCGGCAGCGTGGAACGGGCGGTGGCGCACCTGCTGGAGGTGCACGGCGGCGCCTTCCCGGTGTGGCTGGCACCGGTGCAGCTGGTGGTGCTGCCGGTGGGCGAGGCGCAGGAGGAGCGGGCGTACGACGTCGTGCGGCGGGCCGGTGAGCTGGGGCTGCGGGCCGAGGTGGCCGGACCCGGGCGGGGCAGCCTCGGCGCCCGGATCCGGCGGGCCCGGCTCGTGCCGTACCAGGCGGTGCTCGGGGAGCGGGAGGCCGCGGACGGTTCGGCCGCCGTACGGCTCAGGGACGGGCGGCGGCCCGGGACCCTGCCCGCCGAGGAGCTGCTGCGGCGGATCGCCGAGCGGGCGGCACGACGCGGCACCGGCCTCTGGGACGCCGCGTAGGGTCACAGGCACAGGCACGCAGGCCCGCAGCAGGAGCGGTGGAAGGAGCCCTCGCCGTGACGAACGGTCAGCCCATCCCGGTGGTCATCGACTGCGACACCGGTGTCGACGACGCCCTGGCCCTGCTGTTCGCCGTGCGCCACCCGGGGATCGACCTGCGCGCGGTGACGTGCGTGGCCGGGAACACGGACGTGGACGGCGTCGTCCGCAACACGCTGACCGTGCTGGAGCAGGCGGGCGCGCCCGACGTCCCGGTGGCCCGGGGCGCCGAGCGCCCGCTGATCGAGGCACCGCGCTCCGCGCGCCACGTCCACGGCCACGACGGCATGGGCGACCTCGGTCTGCCCGCCCCGCGCCGCACCCCGGCCGACGTGGACGCGGTGACCCTGCTGCGGCGCGAGATCCTCGCCTCCCCGCGCCCGGTGACCCTGGTGCCGACCGCCCCGCTGACCAACATCGCCCTGCTGCTGCGCACCCATCCCGAGGTCACCCGCAACCTCGAGCGGATCGTCTTCATGGGCGGTGCGGCGGGCACCGGCAACGCCACGCCGGTCGCCGAGTTCAACGTCTGGCACGACCCGGAGGCCGCCGCGGTCCTGCTCACGGCCGGGGTGCCGATCACGATGTACGGCCTGGACGTGTTCACCCGGGTCGTCGTCCCGGCGGCGGACGTGCGCCGGCTGCGCGCGAGCACCGAACCGGGCGCCCGGCTGGCCGGCGAGCTGCTCGCCCACCGCCCGGCCACCCCGGGCAGCCGCCCCGGCGACCCGGCCGAGGACGCCGGCGGCCTCGGCGACGCGGGCGCGCTGTGCGCGGTCGTCGACCCGGAGGGGCTGACCACCCACCGCCTCCCCGTCGAGGTCTCCCTGGCCCCCGGCCCGACCCGCGGCCAGACGGTGGTCGACCGCCGGCCGCGCGCCGGCGAGTCCGAGATCCACGAGGGCACGCGTGAGCAGCCGCTGGTGGACGTCGGACTGGACGTGGACGTCGAGCGGTACGTGAAGCTCTACCTGGCGACGGTCGGGGGGCCGGGGAACGGCGCCGGGTGACGTCCGCCGGGCCGGGCGCTGACGGCGGGTCGCTGATGGCGGGGCGCTGACGGCGGGTCACCGCTCCGGGGCAGGGCTCTCGCCGTGGACGTGCGGTTCCGCGCCGTCCGGCGGGGGGTGCTCGCCGCCGGAGCCGGCGGCCTCGGCGGACCCGCGCCCGCCGGCCGGCCGCTCCCGCCGCTCCTCCCGCGCCGAGCACCCCGGAGGGTTCCGCGCAACGGGACGAAGGTTTCCCGCGCCACACCGGGAGGGAATTGCTCCACTCCACCCGTGTGTTCGCTTTTACGGTGTTGTGGACACATCCTCCCGTCACCCGCACGCACCCAGAGGAGACCGCGTGACCGATCGCCCCACCACGCCCGACCCCCGGCCGCCGTACCCCGCCCCCGGCGCCACCCCCGACCTCTCCTCCAAGAACCCCGACTGGTGGCGGCAGGCCGTCGTCTACCAGGTCTACCCCCGCAGCTTCGCCGACGCCGACGGCGACGGACTCGGCGACCTGCGCGGCATCACCCGGCGCCTCACCCACCTCGCCGCCCTGGGGGTGGACGCCCTGTGGATGAGCCCCTTCTACCCCTCCGAGCTGGCCGACGGAGGCTACGACGTCGCCGACCCGCGCGACGTCGACCCGCGCCTCGGCACCCTCGACGACTTCGACGAGCTCGTCGCCGAGGCCCACCGGCTCGGCCTGAAGGTGATCGTCGACATCGTCCCCAACCACACCTCCCACCAGCACGTCTGGTTCCAGGAGGCGCTGCGCGCCGGCCCCGGCTCACCGGCCCGCGACCGCTACGTCTTCCGCGACGGCCGCGGCCCGGGCGGCGAACTGCCGCCCACCGACTGGCAGTCCGTCTTCGGCGGCAGCGCCTGGCAGCGGGTGCCCGACGGGCAGTGGTACCTGCACCTGTTCGCCGCCGAGCAGCCCGACCTCAACTGGGGCCACCCGGACGTCCGCGCCGACGTGCGCACCACCCTGCGGTTCTGGTCCGACCGGGGCGTGGACGGCTTCCGCGTGGACGTCGCGCACGCCCTGGTCAAGGACCTGAGCGAGCCGCTGCGCGACCTCGGAGCCCCCGAGCTGAGCAGTGAGACCGCCCTCGGTGAGTTCCCGCCCGGCACCCACCCCTTCTACGACCGCGACGAGGTGCACGAGATCTACCGCGACTGGCGCAAGATCCTCGACGCCTACTCCCCGCCCCGCATGGCCGTCGCCGAGGCCTGGGTCCCCGGAGCCCGCCGCGCCCTGTACGCCCGCCCGGACGAACTGGGCCAGGCCTTCAACTTCGAGTACCTGAAGACGCCGTGGGACGCCGGCGAGCTCCGTCAGGTCATCACCGAGTCGCTGGCGACCGCCCACGCCGCCGGCGCCTCGGCCACCTGGGTGCTCTCCAACCACGACGTGGTCCGCCACGCCTCCCGCCTGATGCTGCCGCCGGGCACGGACGAGAACGCCTGGCTGCTGTCCGGCGGCAAGGCCCCCGCCGTCGACCCGGAGGCGGGGCTGCGCCGGGCCCGCGCCGCCACCCTGCTGATGCTGGCGCTGCCCGGCTCGGCGTACGTCTACCAGGGCGAGGAGCTCGGTCTGCCCGAGGTCGCCGACCTGCCCACCGAGGTCCTCCAGGACCCGATCTGGGAACAGACGGGGCGGGTCCGCAAGGGCCGCGACGGATGCCGGGTGCCGCTGCCGTGGACGACCACCGGACCGTCGTACGGCTTCGGCGCGGGCGGTGCCTGGCTGCCGCAGCCGCCCGGCTTCGCCGCGTACGCCGTCGAGGCCCAGGACGGGGTCGAGGGCTCGACCCTGGAGCTGTACCGCACGGCGCTGCGCCTGCGCCGCAAGCTGATCGACGGCGAGACGCTGACCTGGGCGGAGGAGACCCCGGACGGGGTCCTCCAGTTCGACCGCGGCGACGGCTGGCGCTGCGTGGCCAACCTGTCCCCTGGCCCGGTCGGCCTCCCCGCGGGCGAGGTCCTGCTGACCAGCGCGCCCCTGGAGGACGGCCGGCTGGGCCCCGACACGACGGCGTGGCTGATCCGCTGAGCCGGCACCGCGCGGTCCCGGCCGGTCCCTCCCCGGGCCGGGCGGGACCGCGGGCGGGGTCACCCGCGGCGTCCCGGGACGGGATCGACCGCGGCGTCCCGGGCGGGGCGGGCCGGGACCGGCCGGCTCAGACCGGATCCGTGGACCGCGGGCCCGGCGCGGGGCCGGGGGCCGGCTGCGCGTGGTCGCCGGCCTCCAGCAGCGGGGCCAGGTGACGCTCGGGACGGAGCAGTCCCTTTGCCGGGACGCGGCTGCGCGGCGCGTCCTCGGCGCCCGGCAGGGGGACGGGGCGCCGGGCGACCAGGTGGCCGACCCAGTGGCGTCCGCAGTGCTCGCAGGGCGGGGCCCCTTCCGGGGTGTACGGGGACGGGACGGCGGCGTTGTCCCGGTAGAAGTACTCCCACTCGTCCCCGCGTCCGTCCAGGTTGCGCTGGACGTCGTAGTCCACGCTCCAGCGGTACCAGCAGGTACCGCACGTGAACTCGACTCGTTCGACGGCAAGCTCGGTGATCACGTCGGAACACCTCCTGTGCCCACTTCCTCCTGGTTCATCCACCTTGCCGCGATGTCCCGCCCGCCGCTACACCGTCGCCGGCCGGACACCGGCGGACCCGCGCGGAGGGCCACCCGTACGGGCCACCACCGGGGGCGACCTGCGCGGACACCCCGCCAGAATCGCTCCCGGGTGTGTCCGTGACGCCCGCGGACGCAGCGGTAGCCGTGTCCGCGGCCCGAGGCCCGTCCGTACCCCGTCGTCCGTACAAGGAGCCCGCCGACGATGAACAGGTCAGGGAAGACAGCGGCGGCCGTGCTGACCGCGGCCGCCCTCCTCGCGGGCGCGTGGCCGGCGGCCGGGCCGTACGCCGCGGCCGACGACCGCGCCGCTCCGGCGCACGGCGCCCCGGTCCTGTGGGGCGAGGTGACGATCCCGCCCGGGCGGGAGGGCACCGTCGAGGTCACGGGCCTCACCGGGCCGCTGCCCGGCACCGGTTCCACGCTCACCCTGACGGCCCCCGCCGGGACCCGGGTGACCGGCGCGCCCCTCGACGCCCCCGGCTACCGGGGCTCGGTGGCCGCCGGCGGACGGACCGCCGCGTACACCGCGACCTCGGCACAGCGGCCGTGGCGCGAGGGGGCCTTCCCCTTCGTGCTGGCGGTGCCCGCGGACGCCGTGCCCGGGACCCGGCCGGACGGCTGCGTCCTGCGGCTGGCCGACGCGAACGGCGCGGTCAGGGCCACCGGCGGCTGTCAGGTGACCGTGGGGCTGGCCGAGCCGGTCCTGACCCGCCCGGAGTCCGGGGTGCCGCTCGGCCCGCGACCGGAGATCGCCGGCACGGCCCATCCGGGCGCGCAGGTCACCGTCTCGGACCGGGACGGCGCCGAGGTGTGCACCGCCACCGCCGGGCCCGACGGCCACTGGGACTGCACGCCCGGTCCGGCCCTTCCGGCCGGCCCCGACCGGCTCCAGGCCACCGCCGTCCTGAACGGGGTGAGCGCGGTGAGCGAGCAGATCCAGATCACGGTGGGGGGCACGGACCCCGCCCCGCGGCGCACCCCCCGCCGGTAGCGCACGCCCCGCCCGGCCCGTCAGTGGCGCACCGCCCGCTCCACCTCGGGGCGGGCGTCGCCGGGCGGGTCGTGGGTGCTGCGCGCGGCGGCCCTCGCGGACTCGCCGGGCGGCTCGGCGGGCTCCGGCTCCTCGTCGGTGCACCCGGACGCCCCGACGGCCGGCGGGGCCGCGCGCACCGTCGCTCCCGCGGCCCCGGCCGCCCCGCGCCCGCGTCGCCGTCCGGCCGTGTCGTCGCCTCCCGGGAAGGGCCTCCCCGGGACGGAGCGGTCAGACGTGTCCGGGACCGCCGCTGCCGAAGCCGCCGCTGGAGCCGGGCATCCAGCGCTTGCGGACCTGGTCCTTGCCCGTCCTGGTTCCGGCGTGATGGAGCTCGTAGGGCATGAGCCGTGAGCCGCTCTTCGGCAGAAGCGGCACCTCGTCCGGCTCCCGCACCTCCCGCATCTCGCGCACCGCACCGCCGTCCGGCAGTTTCGGCTGCTCCTCGGGGGTGGGGCGGTGCTCCTCGCGGTCCATGACCCGCATACCGACACGTACGGCCCAGATCAGTGCGCCGGCCACCACCAGCCCGCCGATGAAGGCCGCCAGCAGGTTCCACACGTGCTGACTTGCGGCCAGAAGTTCATACGCTGCCGTGCTCATGGTCCGATTATGGACGAGGAAATGAGATAAAGCGCCCGGAATGTCCGGGGGAAGGGGCGAGCCGCCGGCCCCCTCGTTCGGCCGTCCCGGAGGGCGGCCCGTCCCGCGGGATGGCAGATTGCGGCCAGAGGAAGGCCGGGACGGGCCGTCGCGTCCCCACGTGTGCAGCTCGGGGCCCGGTCCGGCCTTCCCGCATCGCGCCCCCGCACCGTCCAGGAGACCGCGCCCCGCGCCTCGGTGCCCCGCGGGCCGGGCGGACCGGACGGGACCGTCCGCTCCCGTGCGCGACGGACCGCGGAAGAGGCGGCCCGGCCACCGGGGCCGGCGGACCGCCGGGATCAGCGGACCGCCGGGGCCGGCAGGCCACCGGGGCCGGCGGAACCGACCGGCCGACGCCCACGTCACCCACACCGCCTCACCCGGTCGAGCGGTGCGGGAGCGGCACATCTGTCCTCGCCGCGGCAGTTTTTCCACCGAGCCGACTAGAGTTCCCCTGTGGGGAACCCGTCCCCGCGGCGGACCGTTTCTCTCGCGGTCCGCGGGAAGGTGCGTATGACCCCGGAGAGTCAGCCGTACGCCGACGGCCGGCAGCCGGACGAAATCCGACTCCCCGTCGCCGACCGGCTCGACGACGATCATTTCCCGGCCTACACCATGGGCAGGGCCGCGGAACTGGTCGGAGCCACACCCGCTTTTCTCCGCGCTCTGGGCGAGGCGCGGCTGATCACCCCGTTGAGGTCCGAGGGCGGTCACCGCCGTTACTCGCGTCACCAGCTGAGGCTGGCCGCCCGGGCCCGCGAACTCGTCGACCAGGGGACGCCGGTCGACGCCGCGTGCCGCATCATCGGCCTGGAGGAGCGGCTGGAACAGGCCGAACGGGCCAACGAGGAGCTGCGCCGGGGCGACGGAGGCGTCGTCCGCGGACAGGAGTGAAAAAATCTGTCCCCGCCGGAGCAGAAATTCAACTTCCTCCGCGGAGATCTCTCTCCGTGAAATTACCGGCGATTTTTCGCCGGTAATTTTCTTCTCCTCGTTCCGGCTGTTCCCCGTGCTAGGCTGACGTCAGTTGCAGTTGTGGTTGCCAGTTTGCTACCGGGTCTCCGGGCAGGTGATCATCGCGACGATGAGGGGATTCGTGAAGTGCGAGTTCCCAGCACTGTCTCAGGAGATTTGATATGGCCACCGGTACCGTGAAGTGGTTCAACGCGGAAAAGGGCTTCGGCTTCATCGAGCAGGACGGCGGCGGCGCCGACGTCTTCGCCCACTACTCGAACATCGCCACCACGGGCTTCCGTGAGCTCCAGGAAGGCCAGAAGGTGACCTTCGACGTCACCCAGGGCCAGAAGGGCCCGCAGGCGGAGAACATCGTCCCCGCCTGACCCGCACGCAGGGATTTCACAGGGGCCCGCACTTCGGTGCGGGCCCCTGTTCCGTGTTCCCTCCCTCTTCCCCGGGACGGCCCGGGGTTTTTGCGGACGGCCTCAGCCCGTCCGCAGTTCCTCCGCTCTCAGCGCGTCCACCGCGATCCGTGCCGCCGTGCCGATGACCGCGTCGGCCGCCGGAAGGACGGCGGCGGTGTGCGCGGTCCGGGTGAACACGGCGACGGCGTAACGGCCCCCGTCGGGATACTCCACGACGCCCACCTCGTTGCGCACGGTCGGCAGGCTGCCGGTCTTGCCGGCGACGTGGACGTCGTCGAAGGGGAAGCCGGAGGCCAGGCGGTGCGGCCACACCTGGAGCCCCAGGATCCGCCGCATGGCCGCGCCGTGCTCCGGCGTGCAGGCCTCGTCCCGCCACACGGCGCCCAGCAGCCGGGTCATGTCGCGCGGCGTGCTGCGGTTGGTGCGGGCCGGGTCGAGCGCCCGGAGCCGGGTGACGACGTGCGGGTCGGCGAGCGCCCGGGCGCCGCCGGGACCGGCGTCCTCCTTGATGGTGGCGAGCATCTCGCCGAAGCTGTGCACGGCGCGCGTCCGGGTGAGGCCGAGCCGGGCCGTCGTGGCGTTGACGGCGTCGAGGCCGACGCGGCGCAGCAGCAGGTCGGCGGCGGTGTTGTCGCTGACCGTGATCATCAGGAACGCCAGGTCGCGCAGGGACAGCCGGGCCGCGTCCAGCATGGCGGCCAGTCCGGTCGGGCCCGCGGCGCGCCCCTCCGGCGGGCACTCGACCTGCTCGGTGAGGTCCAGCCGTCCGGCCGCCGCGTGCTCGTGCAGCGTGACCAGCAGGCACAGCTTGTGGACGCTGGCCGTGCACACCGGCCGGTCCGCCCCGGCGTCGAGCTGCGCGCCGGAGTCGATGCCGACGGCGTGCAGCCGGCCGGTGACCCCGGCGTCGGCGAAGGCCGCGTGGATGCGGGCGACGGCGTCGGTCACAGCCAGTACTCCGATGCCGGACGCAGGTGCAGCGGGCGGGTCGGCGCGTCGGGGACCGCGCCGGCGGTGGTGCGCAACGCGTGCGTGGCGGCCTCGGCGAAGGCCTGCACGGCGGCGTCCCCGCGCCCCTCGGGCCAGGCGGCGGAGTGCCGCCAGGCCAGCGGTGCCCCGGTGAGCGGCCGCCACACGACGTCCGGGTCCCCGTCCCCGGCGGGCAGCGGCTGGGCGTCGCGCGGGCACAGGGCGACGGCCCCGGCGGAGAGCACCAGTCCGCGCACGAAGCTGGCGCCCTGGCCGTGGCGTACGGCGGCGGGGGTGTAGCCGCCCCGGGCGCAGGTGGTCAGCAGGTCGTCGTAGAGGGCGGGGGCGGCGGTGCGGGGGAAGAGGATCAGGTCGTAGCCGCTCAGCGTGGCCAGCGGGACCTCGTCGAGCCCGGCCGCCGCGGCCCCGCGCGGCAGCAGGACGCCGAGCTCGCGCCGCAGCACCGGGCCCAGTTCCAGGCCCGAGACGTCACACGGATGGTTGACGACGCCGACGTCCAGTTCGTGCGCCGCGAGCCGGGCGAGCTGCTGGGCGGTGGGCAGTTCGTGCAGCTCCAGCTCCAGGCCGCGGTGGCGCCGCCCGAAGTCCGCGAGCAGGGCGGCGACGGTCTCACCGGAGAGGTCCGGGGACAGCGCGGCCCGCAGCAGCCCGGTCTCGCCGTCCCGGACGCGGCGCGCGGTGGCCAGGAAGGACTCGGAGCGGGCGAGGAGCTCACGGGCCTCCGCCAGCAGCAGGCTTCCCGCCTCGGTGATCGTCACCTGACGGCTGGTCCGCTCGAACAGCCGGACGCCCAGCTCCCGCTCCAGCCGCCGGATGCGCTGCGACAGCGGCGGCTGGGCCATCCCCAGACGGGCCGCGGCACGTCCGAAGTGTGACTCTTCTGCAACAGCCACGAAGCACTCCAGGTGCCGCACCAGGTCCACGACCAGTCATCATATCGAGCGTTTATCGATTCATGATCGATACGGGACTTGGACGGACGGCCCCGGACGCTGCTGTCCTCGGGGGCATGGACACCCACACCCACGCCGACCCCACCCCCTACGGCCGCCCCCGTCGCCGCCCGCGCAGGACGGCCGGGGCCCTCGCCGCCGTGGCGGTGGTGGCCGCGGTCGCGGCGGGCGGGGCGTACGCGGCCGGACTCGGCCCCTTCGCGGACGAGGACGGTCCCGACCCGGAGGCGGTGGCCGAGGCCCGCGCGTTCCTCGCCGACTGGGCCGCCGGCCGCCTGCCGGAAGCCGCCGCCCGGACGACCGCACCCGACCGCGCGCGGCAGGTGCTGCGGAGCTTCACCGCGGGACTCGACATCACCGGGCCGAAGCTCGTCGCGGAGGACCCGGAGGAGACCGGCGAGGGCACCGTCACGGTGCCCTTCACCGCGCGCATGCCCGTCACCGGCCTCGGCACCTGGACGTACACCTCCGAACTGCCGCTGCGGGAGCAGAACGACGGTGCCTGGAAGGTGGACTGGAGGCTGTCGCTCGTCCACCCCCGGCTCGGCGACGGCCACAAGTTCCGCCTGGAACGCGAGGAGACCGGGCCCGTCCGGGCCCTCGACCGCGACGGGGAGACCCTGTCGGCCGGCACCCACCCCTCGCTCGCCCCCGTCCTCGCCCGGCTCGCGGGCGGCCCGGACGGCGGTGGACCGCGCGGCGCCGTCCACCTCGTCGACCGGGCCACGGGGGAGGTGGTGCGCACGGAGGCGTCCTTCGGCGGGAGGACCACCGCGAAGGACGACGGCCCCGTCCGCACCACCCTGGACGCCGGCTGGCAGGCGGCCGCGGAACGCGCCCTCGGCGAGGCCGGCGGGAAGAACGCCGCGCTGGTCGCCCTGCGCGTCGACGACGGCGAGATCCTCGCCGTCGCCAACACGCCCGCGTCCGGCTTCAACCGCGCGCTCTCCGGCACCTACGCGCCCGGCTCCACCTGGAAGATCGTCACCAGCAGCGCCCTGCTGCTCAAGGGCGCGGTCGCCCCGGACGACGTCGTGGACTGCCCCAGGTACCTCACGGTCGGCAAGCGGTTCCAGAACGTGGAGACCTCCGAACACCGGGGCGCCACCTTCCGCGAGGCCTTCACCGAGTCCTGCAACACGGCGTTCATCGGTCTGCGCGGCAAGCTGGGCGACGGCGAGCTCGGGGACGTGGCGAGGAGGTACTTCGGCGTCGGCCAGACCTGGCACGTCGGCGTCCCCTCCTACGACGGGTCCGTGCCGGTGCCGCGCGACGAGACGGAGAAGGCCGCGTCGATGATCGGGCAGGGCCGGGTCCAGGCCAACCCGCTGATCATGGCGTCGGTCACCGCCACGGCCGTGTCCGGCACCTTCCACCAGCCCTCGCTGGTCGCCGGCACCGAGGACACGACCGCCACGACCCCGCTCCCGCCGCGGGTCGTGGCCCAGCTGCGCGAGCTGACGCGGGCGACGGTCACCGGGGGCACGGCGCGCGTCCTGGCCGGCCTGCCCGGTGAGATCGGCGCCAAGACCGGCACCGCGGAGGTCTCCGACGACCAGGAGAACAACGGCTGGATGGTCGCCCACCGCGGCGGTGTGGCCGTGGTCGAGGAGGGCGTCACCGGAGGCGGTTCGGCCGGCCCGGTGCTCCGCGACCTGCTGGCCGCCGCCCCCGCGTCCTGACCGCCCCCGTGCCCCGACCGGCGCCGCACCCGCGCGCCGCCCGGACCCCGCTCCCCGGGTACGGACCCGTGGACCGTCCCGCACGGACCCGGACCCGCCCCGTACGAACCCGTGACACCACCCCCGCGAACCCGTGAACGGAGTGCCCCACGTGCCCGCCGAACCGCCCGCCCGCCCCGCAGGCTCCCCCGGTCCCGCAGCACCGGCCCGCCCCTCCCGCCGTGCGCTGCTGCTGGCCGCGGCCCTCGCCCCCGTGGCGGGATGCGCCACCGCCGCTCCCGCGCGCGAGCGCGGCCGGGGCGCGGCGACCCCCGCCTCCCCCACCTCCCCCGGCTCGTCGGCGTCGCCGGGCCGCAGCGCCCCCGCCCCGGTGGACCCCCGGAGCCTCGCCGCCCTCGAGCGCGAGTACGGCGCCCGCGTCGGGGTGTACGCCGTCGCCACGGACACCGGCGCGACGGTGGTCCACCGCGCCGACGAGCGCTTCGCGCTCTGCTCCGTCTTCAAGTCGCTCGCCGCCGCCGCGGTCCTGGACCGCGACCCGCTCGACCGCCTGGACCAGCGGATCACCTACACCCGGGACGACCTCGCCGCCCACTCGCCGGTCGCGGAGAAGCACGTCGCGACCGGCATGACCGTCCGTCACCTGTGCGACGCCGCCGTCCGCTACAGCGACAACACGGCCGCCAACCTGCTGCTGCGCCACCTCGGCGGCCCGCGCGCGCTCACCACCTACCTGCGCGGACTCGGCGACCGGGTGAGCCGCCTGGACCACTACGAGCCCGAGCTGAACACCAACCCGCCCGGGGACCCGCACGACACCACGACCCCTCGCGCGGTCGCCGCCGACCACCGCGCCCTGGTGCTCGGTGACGCCCTGCCCGCCGCGAAGCGCGACCTGCTGAAGGACTGGCTGGTCCGCAACACCACCGGCGACCGGCGCATCCGGGCCGGAGCGCCCCGGGGCTGGACGGTGGGCGACAAGACCGGCACCGCCGAATGGGGCCGGGCCAACGACGTCGCCGTGCTCTGGCCGCCCCGGGCCGCGCCGCTGGTGCTGGCCGTCCTGACCGACCGCCCCGACCGGGGGGCCGCCCCCAGCGAGCCGCTGATCGCCGAGGCCACCCGCCGCACGCTCGCCGCCCTCAGCTGACCCGGGCGCTCCGGCCGTGACCGGTGCGGGCACCGGCGGGGCCGACGCCGCCCGCACCGGTCACGGCGGCGTCAGCCCTGCTTGGGCCCGGTCTGCTGGACCACCTCGAAGGACCACAGCGTCGCGTCCGTGGCCGCCGGCCTGGGCCGCTCGCCCTGTTCACCGCCCCCGCCGTGCGCGGCCTGGCCGCGCCCGGCCATCCAGCGCTGGAAGTCCTCCTCGGTCCGCCAGCGGGTGTAGACGAGGTAGGTGTCGGTGCCCTCGACGGGCCGCAGCAGCTCGAACCACTCGAACCCGTCCGAGCCCTCCACCGCCCCCGCCCGCGCGGCGAACCGCTGCTCCAGCGTCTCGCGCTGCTCCTCGGGAACGGTGAGTACGTTGATCTTGACGATGCTCATGCCCGTGATTCTTCCGCAGCGCGCCCGGAGCCGTACGGAAGGGGGCCACCGTGCCGCCCGGGCCGGGAGCGGGACGACGGGACCGGTCCCCCGCGGGGCCGGAAGGTAGAATCGCCGTCCGGCGATGAGGGCCGTGCCGCCCGGGCCGACGACGCCCCCGGCGCGGCGGAGCCCGTCGCGACGCCCCTCGCGAAGCCCATCGCCCAGCTCATCCGGAACCGGCGGGAGACCCACGTGCGCGAGACCATGGTGCCCGGCACCGCCGCCGTCTGTCCGCCGTGACGTCCCGCTTCTGATCCGGACCCCGGACCCCGGACCTCACACCCCGGACCGCGGACTCCGGACGCGCCCGGGCAGCCGCCGGAGCACCCCGGATCCCCCGGACCGGGCCGGACCGGCCCCTCCGTGCCGCCACCGGCCCCGGTGTTCCCCCTCTTCCTCGTTCTTCTTCCCGCCCGCACGTCCACCCCCGTCCTCACGGGGGCGTGCCCGAGCACGACAGGTACTGCTTCCTTGCCCTCTCCCGCGCTGTCCCCCGCCGCACGGCTGCGTGCCGCGCGCCCCGACTGGCTGAACGACCCGAAGGTCTGGCGGACCGAGATCCTGGGCGGCCTGGTGGTCGGGCTCGCGCTGATCCCGGAGGCGATCTCCTTCTCGATCATCGCCGGCGTCGACCCGGCCGTCGGCCTGTTCGCCTCCTTCACCATGGCCGTCACCCTCGCGTTCGTCGGCGGACGCCGGGCGATGATCTCCGCGGCCACCGGTGCCGTGGCCCTGGTCATCGCCCCGCTCAACCGCGAGCACGGCTTCGGCCACCTCGTCGCCGCGGTGATCCTCGCCGGTGTCCTCCAGATCGTCCTCGGCGTGCTGGGCGTGGCGAAGCTGATGCGGTTCGTCCCGCGCTCGGTGATGGTCGGCTTCGTCAACTCCCTGGCCGTCCTCGTCTTCCTGGCCCAGGTCCCCGAGATGACCGGCGTCCCCTGGCCGGTGTATCCGCTGATCGCCGCCGGACTGGCCCTGATGGTGCTCTTCCCGAGGGTCACCACCGTGGTCCCGGCGCCCCTGGTGTCCATCGTGATCCTCACCGTCGTCACGGTCGCCGCGGGGATCGCCGTGCCGACCGTCGGCGACAGGGGCGAGCTGCCGTCCGCCCTCCCCGTCCCCGGCCTGCCCGACGTGCCGTTCACCCTGGACACCCTGACCACCGTCGCGCCGTACGCCTTCGCGATGGCGCTGGTCGGCCTGATGGAGTCGCTGATGACGGCGAAGCTGGTCGACGACATCACCGACACGCACTCCTCCAAGACCCGGGAGTCGGTCGGTCAGGGCATCGCCAACATCGTCACCGGCTTCCTCGGCGGCATGGGCGGCTGCGCCATGATCGGCCAGACGATGATCAACGTGAAGGTGTCCGGGGCGCGGACCCGCCTGTCGACCTTCCTCGCGGGCGCGTTCCTGATGGTGCTGTGCGTCGTGTTCGGGCCGGTCGTCTCCGACATCCCCATGGCCGCGCTGGTGGCGGTGATGGTCATGGTGTCGTTCGCGACGTTCGACTGGCACTCCGTCGCGCCGAGGACCCTCAGGCGCATGCCCGCCGGGGAGACCGCCGTCATGGTGATCACGGTCGTGACCGTGGTGGCCACGCACAACCTGGCCGTCGGCGTCGTCGTCGGCTCGGTCACCGCCATGGTGATCTTCGCGCGGCGGGTCGCCCACCTCGCCGAGGTCACCGCCGTCACCGATCCGGACGGCACGTCCGTGGTCTACCGGGTCACCGGCGAGCTGTTCTTCGCCTCGTCCAACGACATCGTCGGCCGTTTCGACTACGCGGGCGACCCCGAGCGGGTCGTCATCGACCTGTCGTCCGCCCACATCTGGGACGCCTCGTCGGTGGCCGCCCTGGACGCCGTCGGGACCAAGTACGCCCAGCGGGGCAAGACCGTCGAGATCACGGGCCTGAACGGTCCCAGTGCCCGTCTCCACGGCAAGCTCAGCGGCGAGCTCGTGGGCGGGCACTGACGCGTCGCGGATCCCGGTGGCACGCGGGCACGGGCGCCGTCCCGGCGTCAGCCGAGGCAGACGACCAGCAGGCAGAGCCGGGACGGGTCCGGTGAGGCCGTCGAGGGGTCGGAGGGCGCGGAGGGCGCGGGCTGCGAGCCGCTCTGGTCCGCGCCGCCGGTCCCGCCGGTGTCGTCGGCCGCCGGGGGCGGGGCCGTCGGCCGGGTCGCCGTGCCGGCGTCCCCGGTGCCGGAGTCCCCGGAACCGGACGCGCCGGTGCCGGAGACCGGGCCGGTGCCCGTGTCCGGGGCGGAGGCCGGCGCAGTGGTCCGGGGCGGCGCCGGTGCCCGGGTGCGCGCGGCGGCCGCGCCGTCCGCGCGGGCGCCGGACGGTGCGGTGGACGCCGGCGCGGCACCGTCCGGACGCCGGTCCCCGTCACCGGCCGAGGGCGACTGCGCGGAACGCCCCGGCGCGGACGGGGAGGTGCCGGGCGGGGTCGCGGACCCGGGGGCGTCGTACCGGTCCGCGGGCCCCTTCGCGCCGCCCATGCCCGTGACGTCGGGTGCCGCGGCGGCCTGGGCGCGGTCGCCGGCCCCCCGGTCCATCGAGGCGAGGGTCAGCCCACCGCCGACGAGGGCGACGGCCGTCGCGACCAGGGCACGCCGCTGGGTCTTCCTCCACCGGGCCAGCTGCCGCCGCCGCGCCGCCCGTCCGGTGGGTGCGGACACCGCCGGCGGCGCGTCGCCCGGCGGCACCTCCTCCACGGGGGCGGGCCCCACCGCCGTCCCGTCACCGGGACGGCCGGCGTCCGTACGCCCGGGAGGCGCCGCGGCGGCCGTCGTGGCCGCGGGGACCGCCGAGGCCGTGGAGGCCGCCGCTCCCGGGGCGGCGTGGCCGCCGATCACGCCGGGCGCGATGTCCGGGGCGTAGGCCCCGCAGCCGGGGCACACCAGGGCGCCGTTCAGATGCCGGCGACACGTGGAGCAGTAGTCCATCCGCTGTCTTCCTGGGTTGGCACACCGACGCCCGCCGGGGGCGCGGGGCGAGGGACCGGAGCAGGAACAGCAACGCTAACGAGCCCCACGCGCCACTGTGTGCAGCCCGTGTGCCACTCCTGCGCACATTCTCTGCGCGCCTCGCGGGAATGCCGTGAGCCCGCACGTCGCCCCGCCACGGCCCTGGCCGCGGCGGGACGCCGGAGACATCACCGGGGATCCGGTGGTCCGGGGCGGCGGCCGCACCGCCGGGGACGTCCGTGTGCGGGCGTGCGCCGGGACGGGCCCGGCGCCGCGGCCGTCACTCGTCGGAGTAGCCGATGGCCCCCACGGTCCACGCGCTCACCTCGGCGATCGCGACGCGGTACATGCCGCCGGTGTCCGGGATGCCGTAGCTCCCCTGGAGGATCTTGGCGACGTGGAAGTGGAGGTGGGTGGGCGGGGCGGGGCGCTCGGCGGACGCGGTGAACGGCGCGGCGAAGTGCCCCAGCCGGTCGGAGTCCCGCAGCACCTCGGCCACGCGCTCCCGCCACATGGCCTCGGGCGCCAGCCGTCCCGTGATGACGGCACCGGGGACCACCACGGTGAGGGACATCTGACTGTCCTGCTCCGTCTCCACCATCGCGGCGATGCCGACGAGCAGACCATCCGGGTGCGACATGGTGGAAGAGCCTAGCCGAGCGAGGACGCGGTGGGGTGACCCGGACCCCCGTCGACGTGCCGGTCGCTTCCGGCGCCCGGGGCCGGAGCGGGGGGCACCGGCCCCGCCGGCCCGCGGGTTTCAGCACCCCCACGCCCTCCCGGGGACGCTGAAACCGCGTTGAAGCCGTGCTGAACCGCCCCGGCGGCACGCTCTGCGGCATGACGACGACGGACCACGAACTCGCGATCGCAGCCACCGGGCTGCACAAGTCCTACGGGGACAAGACCGTCCTCGACGGCGTGGACATCCAGGTGCCCGCCGGCACGGTCTTCTCCCTCCTCGGGCCGAACGGCGCCGGCAAGACCACGGCGGTCAACATCCTGTCCACGCTGATCTCCGCCGACGGCGGCCAGGCCCAGGTCGCCGGCCACGATGTCGCCACGGCACCGGACGAGGTGCGGGCGGCCATCGGGGTCACCGGGCAGTTCTCCGCGGTGGACGGGCTGATCACCGGCGAGGAGAACATGCTCCTCATGGCGGACCTGCACCACCTCTCCAAGCGTGAGGGCCGGCGGGTCACCGCCGACCTGCTGGAGCGCTTCGACCTCGTCGACGCCGCGAAGAAGCCCGCCTCCACCTACTCCGGCGGCATGAAGCGCCGCCTCGACATCGCCATGACCCTGGTCGGCGACCCGCGGATCATCTTCCTCGACGAGCCGACCACCGGGCTCGACCCGCGCTCCCGCCACACCATGTGGCAGATCGTCCGCGAACTGGTCTCCGGCGGCACGACCGTCTTCCTCACCACCCAGTACCTGGAGGAGGCCGACCAGCTCGCCGACCGCATCGCGGTGCTCAACGGCGGCAAGCTCGTCGCCCAGGGCAGCGCCGAGGAGCTCAAGCGGCTCGTCCCCGGCGGCCATGTGCGGCTGCGCTTCTCCGACCCGGTGGCCTACGGGCAGGCGGCGAACGCCCTGCGCGAGACCACCCGGGACGACCAGGCCCTCACCCTGCACATCCCCAGCGGCGGCAGCCAGCGCGAGCTGCGCGCCATCCTCGACTGGCTCGACACCGCCGGCGTCGAGGCCGACGAACTGTCCGTGCACACCCCGGACCTGGACGACGTGTTCTTCGCCCTCACCGGCAGCCCCGTTCCCGCTCAGCCCGCCGACAAGGAGACCGCCCGATGAGCGCCGCCACCCACACCGTCCGCGACAACCTCACCATGCTGCGGCGCAACCTCCTGCACGCCCGCCGCTACCCCTCCCTGACCCTCAACCTGCTGCTCACCCCGGTCATCCTGCTGCTGCTCTTCGTGTACGTCTTCGGCAACGTGATGAGCGCCGGCATCAACGGCGGCACGGCGAACCGCGCCGACTACGTCGCCTACCTCGTCCCCGGCATCCTGATGATGACCATCGGCGGCATCGCGATCGGTACCGCCGTGTCCGTGGCCATGGACATGACCGAGGGCATCGTGGCCCGGTTCCGCACCATGGCGATCTCCCGCGCCTCCGTGCTGATCGGCCACGTCGCCGGCAGCGTGATCCAGGCGCTGATGGCCCTGGTCGTGGTGCTGGGCGTCGGACTGGCCATCGGCTTCCGGCCCGACGCGTCGCCGCTGGAGTGGCTCGCCGCGGCGGGGCTGCTGACGCTGGTCAGCGTGGCGCTGATCTGGCTCGCGGTCGGCATGGGCCTGGCGTCCCCCAACGCCGAAGGGGCCAGCAACGCCGCCCAGCCGCTCATGGTCCTGCCGCTGCTGGGCAGCGCCTTCGTGCCGCTGGACGCCATGCCGGGCTGGTTCCGCTGGTTCGCCGAGTACCAGCCCTTCTCGCCCTTCATCGAGACCCTGCGCGGCCTCCTCATGGGCACCGGGATCGGCACCAAGAACGCCGTCCTCACCCTCGTCTGGTGTGCGGCGCTGACCGCGCTGGGCTACTGGTGGTCCAGGTCGCAGTTCAACCGTGAGCCCCGGCGGTGAGTTCCCGCAGGGCCGCCGCCCTCAGCTCCTCCCGCCCCAGGGCGGCGTACTCCGACCCCGCGTCGGCGTACGCCGCCCTGTCGGCCCGCTCGGCCGCCTCCCGGGCCCGGGACAGGGCGAGGGTGGGGAACTCCCGCACCACCGGCATCCGTTCGGCCAGCGCCAGCAGCCGCACGGCCGACGTGTCGCCCCGGGAGAGCCCGGCGAAGCCGAGGGCCAGCAGGACCGTGCCGTACACCGGCAGTTCCACCGGAGCCCGTTCACCGGAGACGGACAGCATCCCCAGCAGCCGCTCCCGCAGTTGCCCGGCCAGTCCCGCCACCGGCTCCAGCCGGCCGTGCTGCGCGTGCGCCGCCACCGCCGCCGCCTGCATCCGAAGCAACCACGACACCACGAACGGATCGTCGGCACACAGCGCGCCGTCCTCCCCCGCCCGTTCCATGGCCTGCCGCCACAACCCCAGCCCGACCTCCGTCAGCCCCCGGGCCAGCGCGATCTCCGCCCGGGCCGCCAGATCGGGCGTGTAGATCCGGGCCGACTCCGGCGGCTGGTCCAGGGACGCGAGCCCCAGCCAGTACTCCGCCTCGTCGACGTCCCCGCGGTGCAGGCTGGCCAGCACCAGCCCCCAGCGGATTCCGGCCGTGTCCAGCCAGTCGTCGAACTCGCCGAGCGCGTCGAGCCCGGCCCGCAGGTGGTCGTACGCCTTCGCGCCCTGCCCGGCCTGGAGGTACAGCTCACTGACCCGTCCGTGGCCGAGCAGTTGCATGGCCGGATTGCCGGCCGGCGACAGCGTGTCGAGCATCCGCCGGGCGTACTCCAGTGCGCGCTCCGGCTGGTGCTCGGACTCCCACACGTAACTGGCGACGCCGGCCGCGATGCCCGCGAGCAGGGGCGCGTCGGCCCCGCAGAGTTCCTCCAGCCGCGCGTACTCGGGCGGGCGTATCTCCGGGACGGCACACAGCACGACGGCCAGCGCCCGCACCAGCGTGTCCGGCGGCGCGGGCGGCAGCCGGCGCAGGGTGACGAGCTGGCGTACGGCGTGCGGGCCCAGGCCCATGAAGAGGCTGGCGGCACACACCGTCGCCGCGCTGCGGGCCGGCTCCACGTCCTCGGGGCTCTCGGGCCCGGGGCGGAAGTGGGACAGCGGCCCGGCGGTCTCGGTGGCGAGGCCGGCGAGCCGGGCGAAGTTGGAGTCGGTGGCCCACAACGACGACAGCACGGCGGTGAGGGCCGCGGTGGCGGGCCCGTCGGAACGGGCCAGCGCGTGCCGTAGCGCCAGCACGAGGTTGTCCTGCTCGGCCCGGACACGGCGCCAGGAGAGCAACGCGTGGCCGCCGAACAGCACGTCGTGGTGCTCGCGGCCGAAGTCCCGCGCCCAGGCCAGGAACCGGTCGGTCACCACCTCCTCCTCGCCCGCCTCGGCCCGCCGGGCGGCGCTGAACTCCCTCAGCGTCTCCAGCATGTGGAAGCGCACCCCCGACGGGCTGTCACCCACCTTGATCAGCGACTGGCCGGCCAGCTGCTCCAGCAGGACCAGCGCGTCCCCGGTCTCGCCGAGCACGTACTGCGCCGCTTCCTCGGTGAAGCCGCCGGGGAACACCGACAGCGCGCGCAGTGCCGCCCGGCCGTCGGGCTCCAGCAGGTTCCAGCTCCACTCGACCACCGCCTGCAGGGTGCGGTGCCGCTCGGGAGCGTCACGGGCGCCGCCGCGCAGCAGCGCGAAACGATCCCGCAGCCGGCGGGAGATGTCGGCCACGGACAGCACCCGCACCCGGGCGGCGGCGAGTTCCACGGCCAGCGGCAGCCCGTCCAGGTGACGGCAGATCTCGGCCACCCGGTCGGCGGGCAGACCGACGCCGGGCCTGGCCGCCCGCGCCCGCTGCTCGAAGAGTTCGACCGAGGTGGCCAGGGAGAGCTCCGGCAGCGCGTACACGGCCTCCGAGCTGAGGCCCAGCGGGGCCCGGCTGGTGGCGAGGACCCGCAGCTCCTTCGACCGCGACACCAGTGCCTGGACGAGGGCGGCGGCACCGGCGATCACGTGCTCGCAGTTGTCCAGCACCAGCAGCGCGGACCCGGGACCCAGCGCGGCGACGATGCCGCTCACCGGGTCCCGGCCGCCGGTGAACTGCCGGCCCTCGCCGGCGCCGACGGCCGAGGCCACCTCACCGGCCACGTCGTCGTCCGCGGTGACACCGGTCAGGGTGACGAAGTGCACGACGGGCTGTTCGGCCGCCCGCCCCACCGCGTGGGAGAGCCGGGTCTTGCCCAGCCCGCCGGGACCGACGACGGTGACCACCCGGACCTCGCGCAGCAGATCGGCCACGGCGGCCAGGTCGGCGTCCCGCCCCAGCAGGGGGTTCGGCTCGTGCGGCACGCCGTGGCGGACCAGGGGCGCGTCCGCTTTCAGCAGCTCCTGGTACACGGAACGGAGCCCGGGGCCCGGATCGGTGCCCAGCTCGTCGCGCAGCGCGCGGCGGTAGGCGTCGTAGCGGGTCAGCGCCGCGGCCCGGCCGGCGGTGGCGGCGTCGCAGCGCAGCAGCTCCGCCAGCACCTCCTCGTCCCGCGGCGACTCCCCAGCCAGTCCGGCCAGCGGTGCCGCCGCCTCCTGCCGGCGCCCCAGCCGGGCGAGGGCGAGCGCGCGGGAGCGGACCAGCGAGCGGTGCGCCCGGACCCGGTCGGCGCGCAGCGCCACCACCGGATCGTGCAGGTCCGCACCCGCCCCGGCGCCCACGCTTCCGTCCCACAGCGCCAGGCCCGCCTCGGCCTGGGCCAGGGCGCCCTTCGGGTCCCCCGCCCTCGCGCGCTCGGCGCTCGCCGCCTCGTACAGCAGCAGCGCGGAACTGTCGACCTGTGTCTCGTCCAGCGCCAGCCGGTAACCGGTCGGCGTGCTCTCGACGAGATCGGCACCGAGCTGCGCCCTGACCCGGGACACCAGGACCTGCACCGCCTTGCCCGGCCGCTCCGGCAGCTCGTCCGGCCACAGCCCCTCCACCAGCCGCCCCGTGCTGCAACCGGCGCGCAGGTCGCCGGCGAGCAACGCGAGCAGCCCGCGCAACCGGGGTGCGGTGATCTCCCGCCCGCGACAGGCGACTTGGGACAGCAGGGTCAACTCGGTGGTCACGCCTGAAGGTTAGCCAGCGCCCGCCGAACGCGCCGGTGCCGGCGAGGACCCGTCCGGCCCGTCCGGCCCGTCCGGCCCGTCCGGGGCGCCGGCACCGAGGCGGTGCCGCGCGGTCATGCCACCCGGGTGGTGGTCCCCGCGGTCTCCGAGCGGAAGCCGCGGCCGACCTCCGGCGCGAGGCCGTGGTAGTGGCGGAAGTTGCAGATGAGGGGGCTCCAGACGGCGGGGTCGATGTGGTGGGTGCCCGGCACGACGATGCGTTCGTCGGCGTGGACCCGCAGCACGTCGCACTCGACGCTGAGGAAGAGGCCCGCCCCGCCGGGCGTCGTGCCGCGGACGCGCGCCTCCAGTTGCAGGGCGCACTCGGCGACCCGCGGCGGCCTCACGAGGTCGGAGCCGGCCGGGGTGAGCCCGGCCGCGGCGAACTTGTCGCGCTCGTGCCGGTAGACCGCCCGCTTGCTCCGCGGCACCGGGTCGGCCCCGGTGAGCGGGGCGAGGCGCTCCACGTGCTCCCACAGCTGCGGTGACGCCGCGTTGATCACCAGCTCCGGGCGCTCGGCGAGGTTGCGCGCGGTCTGGCTCTCGGTGCCCAGCCCCAGGACGACGTGCTGTCCCAGCGCCCAGACGGAGGAGACCGGGGCGAGGTTGACGGTGCCGTCGTCGTTCTCGGTGGTCAGCAGGACCACGGGGGTGCCGAAGTAGAGGATGCTCGGCCGGACCACTCGGTGGGTGTCGATCGTCATGCCCCGGGACGCTAGGGGCGGAACACTTCGGTGCCCGTCGAAGTGTCCTCCGCCGGTGACGGAGGGGCGACCGGCCCGTGGAGCGGCACCGCCCTCCGGGCGGCCCGGAGGGCCGGGTGAGAGCGGGCCCACGGCGGCACCGGAAGCCGCGGCCGTGGCGGTGGAACGGTTCCGCCTCCGCCGGCGTCGTCCCTCTCCAGGGGCGCGGCGGCCGTGCCCCGGGGAGGGGGACCGGGTGCGCACGGGCGGCTTCGCCGAGTGGACAAGGCGGTTCGAGGACGAGCTGGCGCGCAGGCACGCCCAGGGGGACCCGGACTGGGGGCAGGGCGCGACGCTGCACCCGGCGGTGTGGGCCAGTGTCCAGCGCTTCCAGGTCGGCGAGGACGGTGACGGCGCCAACCTGGTCGGCAAGGCCGACGAGGCCGGCGACGGCGACTACGCGCGGGCGGTCCGGCTCTTCGTCGCCGAGGAGCAGAACCACGCCCGCCTCCTCGCCCGGTTGCTGGCCGCGGGCGGCGTACCGACGCTGGCCGGTCACTGGAGCGACACGGTCTTCGTACGGCTGCGGCGCCTCCTGGGCCTGCGCACGGAACTGCTGATGCTGATGATCGCGGAAGTGGTGGCACTGCGTTACTACCGGGCCCTGCACGAGGGCGCCGACGACTCGCTCACCTCGGACGTGGCGGGACGGATCCTCGCCGACGAGCAGCGCCACGTCCCGTTCCACTGCGAGCGGCTGCACGCCTCCCTGGCGGAGCTGCCCCGCGCGGCGCGCCGCCCGGTGATGGCCCTGTGGCGACTCCTCCTGCTCGCGGTCTCCCTCGTCGTCGCCGTCGACCACGGTCCGGCGCTGCGACGACTCGGCCTCGGGCGCCTGCGCTTCACGGCCGAGGTCGCCGCCTCGTCCGGTGCGGTCGTCTCCGCGGTGCTGGCGCCCCGCCCGGACGCGTGAACGGGCACGGGCCGACAGCACGGACGGCCCACCGCTTCCCGCCCGCCTCCCGGGGGGGAGGGGCTGGGATGCCGGACCGGTGGCCCGCGTCTTCGGGGACCGGCGGGGTGGACCGGGGCCTCCCCGGACCGGCCGGGACCGGGTGGAACTCGTCCCCCGAACGGTCCCGCCCCGCGGGCGGCGGGTCCGTCCGGCCCCAGCCCCGGGGCGAGGGCCCCCTGACGCCCGCCGAGCGCTCCGCGCTGCGCGGGCACCGGGGGGCGGCGGGGCGTGGACGCCGGCGGGCAGGCCGCCGGACGCCGGGGCGCCGGGCCGGAACGCCGTTCAGCGGCGGATGAGGCCGAGGCCGGTGGCGGTGGCGACGGCGGCGGTGCGTGAGTCGACGCCGAGCTTGGCGTAGACGCGGGCCAGGTGGGACTTGACGGTGCCCTCGGTCAGGTGGAGCCGGTGGCCGACGGCCTGGTTGGACAGGCCCTCGGCGACCAGCGCGAGGACTTCGGTCTCGCGCCGGGTCAGTGCGGTGCCCGGCGTGCGCAGCCGGTTCACGAGCCGGTCGGCGACCGCGGGGGCCAGGGCGGTGCGCCCGGCGGCGGCGGTGCGCACGGCGGCGGCCAGGTCCTCGGGAGGGGCGTCCTTGAGGAGGTAGCCGGTGGCGCCGGCCTCGATGGCGGGGAGGGTGTCGGCGTCCGAGTCGTAGGTGGTGACGACCAGGACGCGGGGGGCGCCCGGCCGGGCGGTGATCCGGGCGGTGGCCTCGGCGCCGCCCATTCCCCTGCCGAACTGCAGGTCCATCAGCACGACGTCCACGTCGCCCTCGGCGGCGCGGGCGACGGCCTCCTCGGCGGTGGCCGCCTCGGCCACCACGGTGAGGCCGGGTTCGGTCTCCAGCACGGCGCGCAGCCCGGCCCGCACCACGGGGTGGTCGTCGGCCAGGAGGAGGCGGATGGGGGTGTCGGTCACGGGCGGGCCTCGGGTTCGCGTGCGGGGGCGGGTGCGGGTGCGGGTGCGGGGTCGGACTCGGGGCCGGCGTCGGCAGCGGGCTCCGGCTCCGGCTCCGGCTCCGGTTCCGGTTCCGGTTTCGGCTCCGGCCCGGTCTCCGGGTTCCCCGTCGGCTCCGGCTCGGTCCCGGCGGGGGAGAGGGGCAGCCGGGCGGTCAGGGCGGTGCCCCGTCCGGGGGCGGACACGAGGGTGAGGGTGCCGCCGAGCGCGTGCGTCCGGGCGCGCATGGCGGCCAGCCCGAAGCCGCCGCTCCCGGGGTCGGGCGCGGGCAGCCGCTCGGGGTCGAAGCCGGTGCCGTCGTCGACGACGGCGAGGGCGATGTGCCCGCCGGGGTGGCTGAGGGTGACCTCGGCGGTGCCGGCGCGGGCGTGGCGGACGGTGTTGGCGAGGGCCGACTGGGCGATGCGCAGCAGGGCGACCTCGTGCGCGGTCGGCAGCGGGACCGGGTCGCCGGTGAGGTGGAAGCGCACGGGGAGCCGGTGCCGGGCGGTGGTGGTGGCGCACAGGCGCTGCAGGGCGCCGGCCAGGGTGGTGCCCTCCAGGGCGGGCGGGGCGAGGGCGGCGACGAAGCGGCGGGCCTCGGCGAGGTTGTCCACCGCGGCCCGGCGGGCCTGCCCGATGTGGCGGGCGGCGGCCTCGTGCCGGTCGGGGAGGGCGCGTTCGGCGGCGCGCAGCAGCAGCTGGATGCTGGACAGTCCCTGGGCGAGGGTGTCGTGGATCTCGCGGGCCAGGCGTTCGCGTTCGGCGAGCACCCCGGCGGTGTGCTGGGCGGCGGCGAGGTCGGCGCGGGTGGCGGTGAGCTCCTCGATCAGCCGGCGGCGCCGTTCGCTCTCGCGGTACAGGGCCTGGTAGCCCCACACGACCGCGACGGCCACGGCGGCGCCGAGTGCGGGCCCGAGGACCATGGCCGCGCTGAAGGCGCCCTGGTGGGCGGCGAAGGCGGTGGTCGCGGCCGTCGCGGTCGCGGCGACCGCGACGAGACCGGCGCGGCGCGGCAGCAGGTGGAGCTGGAGGAAGTACAGCGGGAAGGCGACCCAGACCCCGTCGGCGGACAGGACCAGCAGCCCCGCCCACACGGCGCCGACCGCGGTCAGCCACCCGGCGGCGGCCGGCCGGGAGCGGCGGACGCGGGGCAGGAGCGGGCCGGCCGCGTAGACCAGGGCGCACGCCGCGGCCGTGCCCACCACCGCCCCGGCGTGCGGGCGGCCGTCGGCCACGGCCCGCCCGGCGGTCAGGGCGAGCAGGCCGACGACCAGCAGGTGCAGACACCGGTCCAGGGTCCGGGTGGTCGGGGTCGGAGCGGGGGTGGGGACGTTCACAGTCCTCCCAGCCTAAGGAAGCGACCGGCCTCGACGCCTCCATCGAAAGGTGTAAACCGGGTGGCGCCTTTCGATCCGTGAAGTGAGGCCGCCCGCCGGATGCCCCCGCAGGAGGGTGACGGTGAGGGTGGGGGCACACCGTCCGCACCACCGGAAAGGGCAGGCCGAAGCCGTGTTCGTCGCCTGGAGAGACCTGAGGTTCGCCAAGGGGCGCTTCGCCCTGATGGGGGCCGTCGTCGTGCTGATCACCCTGCTGGTCGGGCTGCTGTCCGGACTGACCGCCGGGCTGGGGCAGCGGAACGTCTCCGCGATCACCGGCCTGCCCGCCGACCGCATCGCCTTCGACGCGCCCGGCGACGGGCAGGACCTGTCGTACACCGACTCCACCGTCACCGAGGAGCAGTGGCGGCACTGGGCCGAAACCCCCGGTGTCACCGGCGCCGAACCGCTGGGCATCACCACCACCGAGGCCACCGCCGGGGACCGGAGCACCGGGGTGTCCGCCTTCGGCGTCCGGCCCGGCTCCCCGCTGGTCCCCGGCAGCGACGGGCTCGGCGCGCGCACGGCGGTGGTGTCCGCCACGGCCGCCCGCGACCTCGGCCTCGAGCCCGGGGACGTCTTCGCCCTGGCCGGGCGGAGGCTGACGGTGGCCGCGGTCGAGGGCGACGCCTTCTTCAGCCACACACCCGTGATCTGGACCGGCCTCGACACCTGGCGGGAGACCGCGCCCCCCACCGGGAGCGGCGACCCGGCCGCGACCGTGATCGCCCTGTCCACCACCTCCGGCGCCGACGTGCCGGCCGCCGACCGGGCCGCCGGCACGAGGACGGTGTCCAGGGACGACTCGCTGTCCGCGATCGGCTCCTACGCCTCCGAGAACGGCTCCCTGCAACTGATGCGCGGCTTCCTGTTCGTCCTCTCCGCCCTGGTCGTCGGGGCCTTCTTCACCGTCTGGACCATCCAGCGCGGTACGGACATCGCCGTCCTCAAAGCGCTCGGCGCCTCCACCGGGAGCCTGCTGCGGGACGCCCTCGGCCAGGCCGCCGTCCTGCTGACCGGCGGCACCCTGATCGGCACCGGCCTCGCCGCCGTCCTCGGGGCCCTCGCCGCCGGTGGCACGGTGCCGTTCCTGCTGACCCCCGGCACCGTCCTGGTCCCCGCCGCCGTGATGGTCCTGCTCGGTGTGCTCGGGGCCGCCCTGGCCGTCCGCCGCATCACCTCCGTCGACCCGCTGACCGCCCTGGGGGGCGCCCGATGAGCCTGAACCTGACCGGTGTCACCCTCACCTACCCCGACGGCGAGACCCGGCTGACCGCCCTGGACCGGGTCACCCTGGACGTGCCCCGGGGCAGCCTGACCGCCGTGATCGGGCCGTCCGGGTCCGGCAAGTCCAGCCTCCTGGCCGTGGCCGCCACCCTCGTCACCCCCGACGCCGGCACCGTCACCGTCGACGGCACCCCCACCACCGGCATGACCCGCGGCGAGCTGACCGACCTGCGCCGCCGCAGGATCGGGATCGTCTTCCAGCAGCCCAATCTGCTGCCCTCCCTCACCGCCGCCGAGCAACTCCAGGTCATGGCCCGGATCGACGGCCGCCCACCGGGGAAGGCCCGCGGCCGGGCCATGGAACTGCTCGAGGCCGTCGGCCTGACCGGCCAGGCCGCACGGCGTCCCCACCAGCTCTCCGGCGGCCAGCGCCAGCGCGTCAACATCGCCCGCGCCCTGATGAACGACCCCACCGTCCTCCTGGTCGACGAACCCACCAGCGCCCTCGACCACGAACGCGGCGCCGCCGTCATCGACCTGCTCACCCGCCTCACCCACCAGCGGGCCACCGCCACCGTGCTGGTCACCCACGACCGCACCCACCTCACCGCCGTCGACCGGATCGCCGAGGTCCACGACGGGCGCCTCAGCCTCCCGACGCCGACCCGCTGACCGTCCGCCGTCGACCCGCTGCCCCGCCGACCCGGGACGCCGCCGGCGCCGGAGGGTCACGCCGGCTCGGCGGCTCCCGCGGGGTCCCCGGCTTCCGGCCGGTCCCCGGCTCCCGCACGGTCCTCGGCGGCGATGCGGTCCAGCCACTCGCCGAGCAGGGCGCGCTCCCCGGAGGTCAGGGACCGCACCCCGTCGCGCATCAGGGACTTGAGGGCGACGGCGTGCACGGCCGCGTGGCGGGTCCCGGCACCCTGCGGGGCGCCGGTGCCGTCGGCCGGGGCGAGCACGGAGCCCAGCACGGCCTCCCGGACGCTCTCGGACAGGCCGTCGTAGTCGGCGAGCCTGCCGTCGGCCTGCGCGGCGATGAGGGTGAGGGTCACCCCCATGCCCGCGGAGTGGATCATCGCGGCGGCCGCCTCGACGCCCGTGCGCAGCCGGCCGGCCTCGGCCACCCGCTCGACGATGCCCAGCAGCACCTGCTGGGCGTCACCGGTGACCGCGAACTGCTGGCCGGGCCGCGGCTCGGTGTACAGCAGCCGGTAGAGCGCCGGATGGGCCAGGCCGAACGCCACGTGCATGTCCCAGCCGCGCCGCAGCCGCGCCACGGGATCGCCGTCCCCGTCCGGGGCCCGCTTGGCGGCCAGGTAGGACGCGTATCCCCGGCGGGCCACCTCGTCGAGCAGTCCCTGCATGTCGCCGAAGTGCCGGTAGATCGTCTGCGCCTGCACGCCGGCGGCCGCGCTGACCGCGCGCGTGGAGACCGCCTCCCGTCCGCCCTCGTCGAGCAGTGCCGCCGCGGCCCGCAGGATCCGCTCGCGGGGCTGCTCCGTCCCCGTCCCCACCGTTGCCATGCATCGACGATAACACTTGCGGTGCATCGGTGATGTGTTAGCGTTGATGTGTCAGCTCGGTTATCACCGATGCGGCTGTCGGGTCGCGCCCTCTCGGGCGCCGGCCCCGGCCCGCTTCCCCGCACCTCACCGAAGGACGGATCACCATGACCGGCACCACCGGCACCACCACCCGCGTCGCCCTGGTCACCGGGGGCTCCGGCGGCATCGGACGCGCCGTCGTCGAGCGCCTCGCCGGGGACGGCCTCGCCGTCGGCGTGCACTACGCCGGCAACAAGACCCGCGCCGACGACACGGTCGCCGCGGTCACCGCGGCGGGCGGCCGGGCGATCGCGGTCGGCGGCGACGTCGCCGACGAGCACGCCATGGCGGAGGCGTTCGACACCGTGGAGCGGGAGTTCGGCGGGATCGACGTGGTCGTCCACACGGCGGGCGTCATGCGGCTGTCGCCGATCGCCACGCTGGACCTGAACGACCTGGACCGGATGCACCGCACCAACGTCCGCGGCACCTTCGTCGTCTCCCAGCAGGCGGCCCGGCGGGTGCGCGCCGGCGGCGCCGTCGTCAACTTCTCGACCTCGATCACCCGCCTCCGGTTCCCCTCCTACGGCGCCTACGCGGCGAGCAAGGGCGCGGTCGAGGCCATGACCCTCGTCCTGGCCCGCGAACTGCGCGGCAAGGACATCACCGTCAACGCCGTGGCCCCCGGCCCCACCGCCACGCCCCTGTTCCTGGAGGGCAAGGACCGGGCCACGGTCGACGAGCTGTCCAAGGCGGCCCCGCTGGAGCGCCTGGGCACGCCCGAGGACATCGCCGAGGCCGTCGCGTTCCTCGCCGGCCCGGCGCGCTGGATCAACGGACAGGTCCTGTACGCCAACGGCGGCCTGGCCTGACGTCCTCCCCTCCCTCCCGTCCCCTTTCCCTCCTTTTCCTTCTCCCCGTGCTCCCCGCCGGGCCGCGCGGGCCGCGGTGCCCGGCGGCCGTCGCGCACCGCGCGGACTAGGATCCGGGCCATGGCCCTGACCGTGAACGACGTGGACCGGTTCGAGGCGTCCAGGCCCCGCCTGGAGGCCATCGCCTACCGCCTCCTCGGCTCCGCGAGCGAGGCCGAGGACGTCGTGCAGGAAACGTTCCTGCGCTGGCAGGCCGCCGACGTCCGCCGCATCGAGGTGCCCGAGGCCTGGCTGACGAAGGTGCTCACCAACCTGTGCCTCAACCAGCTCACCTCGGCCCGCGCCCGGCGCGAGACCTACGTGGGCCAATGGCTCCCCGAGCCGCTGCTCGCCGGAGACCCGATGCTCGGCCCCGCCGACACCGCCGAACAGCGCGAGTCGCTCTCGTACGCGGTCCTCACCCTGCTGGAGCGGCTGTCCCCGGGCGAGCGGGCGGTGTACGTGCTGCGGGAGGCCTTCGACTACCCGCACCGGGAGATCGCCGGGATCCTCGACATCACCGAGACCGCCAGCCAGCAGATCTTCCACCGCGCCAAGAAGCACGTCGCGGCCGGCAAGGCCCGCACCGAGATCGACGAGGCCACCGCCCGGCGGGTCGTCGACGAGTTCCTCGCGGCCGCCACCAGCGGCCGGACCGAGCCGCTCGTGCGGCTGCTCACCCAGGACGCCGTCGCGATCGGCGACGGCGGCGGCAAGGTCCCGGCCCGCACCAAGGCGTTCGAGGGCGCCGTGGCGGTCGCGAAGTTCGTGCGGGGCCTGTTCAAGCCCGGCAAGGCCAAGCGCGACCTGATCGGCGGCTCGCCCGGGGTCTACGCCGCGACCGCCAACGGCGACCCCGCCCTCGTGGCGGTGCTCGACGGCCGGGTCGTCGGCGTCATGTGCCTGGCGGTCACCCCCGGGGGCATCACCGCGATCCGCAACCAGGTCAACCCCGACAAGCTGGAGCGCGCGACCCGGCGGTGGGCGGCCGCCGACCACGGAGAACCCCTGCTCCGTTTCTTCTGACATTCATGTGACGCGCGTCACATCGCAGTCCTGTCAGGAAACGGCGGGCCGCCCGGTTCAAGGGGCGAACCGCCGACGACAGGAGCACCGCAATGCAGCACCGCATCATCGTCCTCGGAGCCGGATACGCCGGAGCCGTCGCGGCCGGACGCCTCGCCAGGCGGCTGCGCCGCGAGGACGTCGCCATCACCCTGGTCAACGCCGAGCCCGACTTCGTCGAGCGCGTCCGGATGCACCAGCTCGCGGTCGGCCAGGACCTCAGGCCCCGCCCCCTCGACGAGATGTTCGCGGGCACCGGCGTCGCACTGAGGCTCGCGAAGGTCACCGGCGTCGACGTCGACCGCAGGGCCGTCGCCGTCACCGGCGAGAACGGCGCCGAGGAGCTGGAGTACGACACCCTCGTGTACGCCCTCGGCAGCGGCTGGAACGACCGGGGCGTCCCCGGCGCCGCCGAACACGCCCACGAGATCGCCGGCCGCCCCGGAGCGCTCCGGCTGCGCGAGCGCCTGGCCCGCCTGGACGCCGGACAGCCCGTGGTCGTGGTCGGCGGCGGCCTCACCGGCCTGGAGGCCGCGACCGAGATCGCCGAGTCCCGTCCGGACCTCGACGTCGCCCTCGTCGCCCGCGACGGCCTCGGCGACTGGCTCTCGCCCAAGGGACGCCTGCACCTGCGGAAGGTCTTCGGCGAACTCGGCATCACCGTGCACGAGCACGCCACCGTCACCGGCGTCGGGGCCGACCGCGTCGACACCGCCGACGGCACATCCGTCCCGGCCGCGGTCATCGTGTGGACCGCCGGGTTCGCCGTCCACCCGATCGCGAGGGCCACCGCCCTGGAGGTCACCGGCACCGGCCGGATCGTGGTCGACGGGACCATGCGCTCGGTCTCGCACCCGGACGTGTACGCCGTCGGCGACGCGGCCATGGCCATGGGCCCCGGCGGCAAGCCGCTGCGGATGTCGTGCGCCTCGGGCGGCCCCACCGCATGGCAGGCGGCCGACGCCATCGTGGCGCGCCTGACCGGCGGGAAGCTCCCGAACGTGCCGATCCGCTACTTCAACCAGTGCATCTCGCTGGGCCGCGGGGAGGGCCTGATCCAGTACGTCACCGCCGACGACCGCGCCGTCCGGGCGGCCCTGACCGGCCGGCTCGCGGCCGTCTACAAGGAGCTGGTCTGCAAGGGCGCGGCCTGGAGCGTCGCCCGTCCGACGCTCGGCATGCCGGCCCGGCGCCGCCGCGTCGTGCGGAAGCCGGTCCCGGCGGGCTCGGTGGTCCCGGTGGCCGAGGCGGCCGAGGCGTCGGCCTGAACCGCGCGGACGAGAAGGCCCCGGCCACCGCCCCGCGCCCTCCTCCCGGAGCGGACACCGGGGACCGGCCCCGCGCTCCCCGCCCGGGCCGGTCGCCCGGTCCGGGACGGAGGGGCGCGTGCGGGGGAGCAGGAGGCGCGTGCGAGGGCCGGAGGAACGCCCCCCGCGACCCGTTGTGACCCCTGACACGTCGCGGCTATCCTTCAACTTCCTTTTCTCGGCCTTCTCTTCTCAACCGCTTCCTCTCAACTCCGCTCGCAGAAGGCCGAGTCGGTCAGGAATCAGTCAGAAGCCAGTCAGGAGCCGGTGTCGTTCCCGGCGCGTGTCGATCAGGCTGAACACGGGGGAGTTCCGCATGACCACACCTCTCGACGACCCTTCCTTCCCCAACGACCAGTCCATCGAGTTCATACGGGAGTTCCGGGTCGCCGTGGCCCCCGCGTACGAGAACCGGGCGAGGCTGGGGACCAGTCCGCCGCTGTTCCTCCTGCGCGTGCCGCGGGCGTCGTACCGGAGCGCCGCGGACCGTGTCGTCGCCGCCCTCACCGGAGCGCTGCGGCAGCGGGTGCCGTTCGCCCACCTGCCGGCCGGCACCGGCGAGGAGGCCGACGCCCGGCTGCTCTCCGTCAGCGCCGGGACGCAGCTGTACCGCACCACTCCGCAGCACATGACCCCCGACCGCTTCCCGCACTTCCACGTCATGTGCGACCTGGTGGACTACATCAGGTCGCACCCGGAGGAGTGGGCGACCCACGCGGACCAGGAGGCGGAGCTGCGGGCCCACGCCGGTGAGCAACGGGCCCAGCGCGGCGGCCCGTTGGCCTTCACCAGGATGGAGGGCCCGGCCCTCGACGGGCTCGCCGGCTTCCTGGCCGGCCTCAGCTGGCTGTCGTTCGTCCAGCTGCTCCCGAAGTGGTGGTGGGCCCACCGCATCTCCCGCAAGGTGATGCGGGGCTGGCTCGGTGCGCAACCGGTGGCCCAGGGCAGCAACAACCTCTTCCGGGTGATGGACCGCGTGGCCGCCGAGCGCTCCGTCCAGCTCATGGACGACCCGGCCCACGAGGAGGCGCTCCAGGAGTTCGACTGGCTCGTCCTGCGCGCCCTGCTGGAGGACCTGCGCCGGCCCGCGATCGGCCGGATCCTGCCCGGCCGGCGCCGCAGGACCAGCCGCCCGGTCCTGTTCGTGGAGCTGCCCCCGGAGGGAGAGGCGGGCGCCCGCGCCGCGGAGCGCTTCCTGCGCTCCCTGCGCCGGGCCCAGGCCACCGCCGGACCGCCGGGCCCGCTCGTCGTCGCCGTGGGCGTGCCCTCCGCCACCCTGCTGCGGGAGCTGGGCGACCCGGCCGGGAGCGGGTTCCCGGAGGCGGGCAAGCGCCTCGCCGACCATGCCGCCGCCGACGCCTCCCCGGTCCTGACCGACGTCTCCGAGGCCGCCCTGGCGGAGCACGGCGTGCGCGTCCTGCCCGTCGAGCCGAGGACGTTCAGGTTCGGCCGGCAGGTCCCGGCCACGATCGTCGGCGGGGTGGCCGCGCTCGCCCTGCTCGCCGCGGGACTGCTGCTCCCGCCCGTCTTCTTCCCCCCGCCGCGCGACTGCCTCGGCGGCACCGGGTCCGTGGCGGAGTCCGCTCCCGCGGAACCGGTGCCGGTGCAGGCCACCGCCTGGTACGAGGCGGCCGTGAAGACCATCGCCGACCAGAACGCGCGCGTCGACCGGTACGCCGAGCAGGGCCGTACCGTGCGGACGGTCGTCGCCTTCGTGTCCGACCCGCCGAAGACCGACGACGAGACGCGCTTCGACGGGACGATCCCGGAACTGCGCGGCATCGCGATGTGGCAGCGGAAACTGAACCGCGAGGCCGCCGCCGACGACTCCCTGATCCCCCTGCGCGTGGACGTGCGCGAGGCCGGAGTCGCCTTCCGCGACGCCGAGAGCGAGGCGAGGAAGCTCGCCGCGGAGGTGGCGGACGAGAGGAACGTCCCGGCGTCCGACCGGGTCGTCGGCGTGCTGGGCTTCGCGCAGAGCCGTGGCGAGACCCAGGCGGCCCTGCGGGTCCTCGGCGAGGCGGGCATCCCCTCGATCGGCACCACCGCGACCGCCGACGAGATGCTCACCGGTCCCGCCGTACGGACCTACTGGCCCTCCACGCCGTTCAACTCGCGGGAGGCCAGGATCGAGGCGGACTTCGCGTACACGGAGAACATCGTGGCCGAGTCCGGCCACGAGGACCGCTGCGTCCCGGCCCGGCACGCGATCGTGATCGAGAGCTCCGCGGACCTGTACAGCCACAGCCTCGCCCGCCGGTTCGTCGACGAGTTCGAGGGCACGCACCAGGTGTTCGACTTCAACCAGGAGGGCGAGTTCGGCGCCGCCGCGCTGAGCGGTGCGGTCAGCCGGTCCGACGCCGCCCTGCTGGCACGGTCGCTGTGCGACGCGCTGGAGGACGAGCCGGACTCGGTGGTGTACTGGTCGGCGCGGGCCAAGGACTTCACCGCGCTCATCAACTCCATGGACACCGCGGGGACGTGCACCGCGCGCGACGTGACGGTGCTCGGCGGCAACGAGCTGACCAACGTGGCGCAGACCGGAGCGTTCGCCAACAAGGACTGGCTGCGCCTGTACTACTCCGCGCACCGGCTGCCGGCCGACGACCCGGAGGCGAGCGACCGGACCCGGCAGTTCGTGGACGAGTACGACGCCTACGTGGAGGCCACCACCGAAGGCACCGACCCCTGGCGCCAGGACGGCCACTCCGCGGTCTCGTACGACGCCTTCCACGTCCTGTCGCACGCGGTGCGCCAGGCCGGGCTGGCCGATCCGGCCGTCGACCGCACGTCCGTCCTGCTGGTCCTCGGCGCGGGCATCGCCTTCGACGGGGCCACCGGATACGTCTCCTACGACGGCGCCAACGCCCCGCCCCACGACAAGACCCTCGTCCTGCTGCGCCAGTCGGGGAACCGGCCGGAGGCGGTGCTCGCCTGCGGCGCCTACCGCCAGCACCGGTCGAGCGAGGAGCAGGGGCCGCCCTGCGCGGGCTGACCGGCCGCGCCCGGTGCCGGCCGGGCGCGCGGGGCACGGAGCGGCGGACGGGGCGACCGCGGCCGCCCGGTGCGGGGGCGCGCGGCCGGCCTCCGCCCGCGCCTCGCGCCCTTCCTGTGACTCCTCCTACACTCACCGTCACACGACGCACCGACGCGAGGGGGCCGGATGGTGCCGGACGGAACGGCCGGGCAGGGGGACGCCGCCGCGGCGGCCGGGCCGACGCTGGGGGGACTGCTGTCCGTCATGGGGGCCGGCGCGCTGGAGCCGTACGTGACCCCGCGCGGCCTGGGGGCCGTGGTCGAGGGGGTCACGGTGCTGGACCCGCTGGAGCCGGTCCTCCCGCGGGGGCAGGTGCTGCTGGCCGTGGGCACGGACCCGCAGTCGGCCGCCGCCGTCGACGCCGTGCGCGCGGCCGCCGCCGCGGACGCGGCCGCGGTGGTCTTCGGGCCGGGCAGGTCCGGGCGGCCCCCGGACGCGCTGCGGGCGGCCGCCGAGGACGCCGGCACGGCGGTGCTGCTGCGGACGGCGTGGTGCGGCTGGACCGAGCTGGTCGGCGCGCTGCGGGCCGGTCTGGTCCTGTCCGGGGTCCCCGCCGACCCCGCCGTGGCGGCGGTGATGCCGGGCGACCTGAACGGGCTGGCCGACGCGGTGGCGGTCCTGGTCGGCGGCGCGGTGACGATCGAGGACGTGGAGTCCCGGGTCCTGGCGTACTCGTCCACGAAGGAGGACGTGGACGAGCTGCGCCGGCTGACGATCCTCGGCCGCCGGGTGCCGGAGTGGCGCGTGGCCGCCATGCGGGAGACCGGGTTCTTCCGGGCGTTGTGGGGCTCGGGGGACGTCATCCACCGGCCGGCGCACGGGGAGAACCCGGAGCGCCTGGTGGTGGCCGTCCGGGCGGGCGGAGAGATCCTGGGGTCGATCTGGGTGGCGGCCGCGGGCGGCGACCTCCCGCCGCACGCCTCCGACACCCTGCGGTCGGCGGCGCGGGCGGCCGCCGCCCACCTGCTCCACCACCGGTCGCACCGCACGCACGCCCGGCTGGTCGAGGACGCGGCCCGCGCGCTGCTCGACGGACGGGGATCCGCCGGCGTGCTGGCCGAACACACCGGGATACCGGAGCACGGGCACTGCGCCGTCCTGGCGGTGCGCCCCGGAGCCTCCTGCAAGGGGGAGGAGACCGGCAGGCTGTGCGCCCTGCTGGCGGTGCGCTGCGGCGCGTACGACCTGACGCCGGTGGTGGTGCCGGTCGACCGGGGGGCCCTGGTCCTGGTGGGCGCGCTGCACCGGGACGCGGAGCGGGCCGCCGACCAGATCGCACGGCTGGGGAGGTCGCTGGCCCGGCAGGTGGCCGACGCGTTCGGGCCGGAGACGAGGATCGGCCTGGGCACGGTGGCCGAGGCCCTGGCGGACCTGCCCGAGTCCCGCCGGTCGGCGGACCTGGCCCTGAGGGCGCTGCTCTCGGCGGGGGAGCACCGCACCGTCGCCTTCGCGAGCGAGGTGGCCGAGACGATCGCCCTGAACCAGATGCTGGACGCGCTGGCGGGGACGGTCCCGGCACCGGAGACACCGGTGGCGCGCCTGGTGGAGTTCGACGCGGGGCAGGGCGGGGGCACCATGGTGCGGACCCTGCGGGCGTACCTCGACCACTTCGGCCACGTGCCGGACACCGCCCGGGCGCTGGGCGTGCACGCGAACAGCCTGCGGCACCGGATCAGCCGGCTCACCGAGGTGTCCGGGCTCGACCTCCGCAGTCCGGACGCCCGCCTCCTCGCCCAGTTGCAGCTGCGCCTCCTGGAGCGCGGTGGCCCGAAGGCGTGAGCGCTCGTGCGCCGGCACGAAGGAAGGGCGGCTTCCTCGTGCCCGGGCACGAGGGCGGCCGCGCCGCGTCCGCGGTTTCGCTCCGCGGTGAGAACCGAGCGGAGGAACACCGGAACTCACGACGAAGACGCCCGCACCGCTCCGACGGGAGTCTGGTGGCCCGCCCACGGCAGCCGTGGGCGGTGAGACCCCGGCTCAGGGAGGGTGCACGATGAGTGGTTCGGACAGGCGCGGCCGGCGTGAGCGGATTCTGCGGGCGGCCGTGCGGCAGGGACTCCTGGAACCCGAGACGGCCGTGCTGGCCGGGTTCGTCGACCTCGACGGCGTCGACGAGACCGTCAGGGCCCTGCACGGCGCGTTCCCCGACTCCCTCCGGGTCCTGCACGCGTTCGCGGCCAAGGCGAACTGCCTGGTCCCCGTGCTCGAGGAACTGCGCCTGAACGGCATGGGCTGCGAGGTCGCCAGCGCCGGCGAGCTCGCCCAGGCGCTGGAGGCGGGCTTCGAGCCCGCGCACATCGTGTTCGACTCCCCGGCCAAGACCCGGGCCGAGCTGGCCCGGGCCCTGGACCTGGGGATCGCGGTGAACGCGGACAGCTTCCAGGAACTCTCCCGGCTGGACGAGCTCCTGGCGGCCCGCTCCTCCGGCTCGCGGATCGGCGTGCGCGTCAACCCCCAGGTCGGCGCCGGCTCGATCACCGCCATGAGCACGGCCACCGCGACCTCGAAGTTCGGCATCCCCCTGGAGGACGAGGGCAACCGGCGACGCCTGCTCCAGGCGTACCGGGACCGTCCCTGGCTCACCTGGGTGCACACGCACGTCGGCTCGCAGGGCTGCCCCCTGGACCTGATCGCCCGCGGCATCGCGAAGGCGGTGGAGTTCGCCGAGGAGGTCAACTCCCACCTCGGGCGCCGGCAGGTCACCGGCATCGACATCGGGGGAGGACTGCCGGTCAACTTCGACAGCGACGAGACGACGCCGGGCTTCGACACCTACGTGGACCACCTGCGCGAGCACGCCCCGGCCCTGTTCTCGGGCGCGTACGAGGTCGTCACCGAGTTCGGCCGCTCCGTGCTGGCCAAGAACGGGTTCACCGCCGCGTACGTCGAGTACACCAAGACCGTCGGCGGGCGTCCCATAGCGATCACCCACGCCGGCGCGCAGGTCGCCACGCGGACGGTGTTCGCCCCCGACGCGTGGCCCCTGCGGATCGAGGCCCACGACGCCCACGGCCGGGCCAAGCACGGCCGGCCCGTGCCGCAGGACGTCGCGGGCCCGTGCTGCTTCGCCGGCGACCTGCTGGCACGCGACCGTGCGCTGCCCCTCCTCGACGTCGGCGACCTCGTCGTCGTCCCGGACACCGGCGCCTACTACTTCTCCACGCCCTTCCACTACAACAGCCTGCCCGAACCCGCCGTGCACGGGGCCCGGGTCGACGCCGACGGCCGGGTCACCTTCCGGCTGCTCCGCCCCGCACAGGCCGCCCACCCGTTCCCGGCCCTCGCCGGGCGGTGACCCCCGCCCTCCCGCGCGACCCCGACGGAACGCCGATCGCGGCCACTTGGACCGGTGCGGCCCGGGCGGGCACGCCCGGCCGCCCGGAGGAACCACGACACCGAGGAAGGCAGGTGCAACCGCCATGAAAGTACGGTGCGCCCGGTCAGGGTGCCCCACGGAGAAAGCGACGTCACCGGGCCGGTGGAGGGTCGTCGGACGACGGCTGTCCACCACGGGGGCGCGCTGCGGCCGGGCGACGTGTGACGCCGCGCGGTGGATCTCGCGACGCCGGCGCGTCGCGGCCGACCAGTTCCTCAGGGGTGCCTGCTACGGGGCGGGCACGGCCGTGGTGGGTCTGCTGGCGGTGTGGGCGCAGACCCGCTGACGGCAGGGCGGCCCCGGACCGGCCGGTCCGGGGCCGCCCGCGTGCTTGCACGGCTATTGACCTGCGCAGATTCGCTGTGCTTCCCTCGGCCTGGGCGTGGGGGCACCGCCGCGTCACGGGGGGGCGACCCGGCGGAGAACACCCTCACGCGGGAGCGGGGGCGGAGCCGTCCCGGGGTGGCCCGCCGGGGTGCGGGCGGCCGACGGCACGGGAGCCGGCGGCGGCCGGGCCGTCACCGGTGTGGCGGGCGGGGGGTTCCAGGACGACGTCCCGCACCGGGGCCGGCGGCCGGCGTGCGGGGCGACGACGGACTTCCCGGAACCCGGACCGTGGTCCTTCCGTCTTGCTGTGACGGGCTGCCCCTCGTGAGGGGGGAAGCCGGTTCCGGCCGGAAGGTGACGAGCGAAACCCGCCCTGACATGACCAACATCTAGCAAAGCGGCCAAGAATTGAGACACATACCACCGCAGGACCTTTCGCGAACGAGCCGGAGAACGGCGTTCTCCGGGTGGCGCCGAGCACGGGCGGGACTCTGGGCCGCGGCGGCCGTCACGACCCTCGGGTTCCTCGTCGCGCTGGAGTTCGCCGCGCGGCACCACGGCGTCCCCGGTCCGATCACCAACCAGGTGCGGGAGGTGGTGTTCGCCCCCAAGTCGGGCGGACTGCTGTACGCCGCCATGGCGTTGATGACGGTGGTCCTCACCTGGCGGCAACGGCTCGTCGCGGTGGGGGCGGCGGTCGGTGTCGACCTCGCCTTCCTGGTGGTCCGGTGGGCGGTCGGAGCCGGGACGGACGGCGGCCACCCCTTCGGCAACGGCGCGTTGTGGGTGGTCCTGGCCTGCGCGGTCATCGCCGTCACCCGCCGCACCGGCCGGGAGCGCGTCCTGCTGCTGAAGGGCGTCGGGCTGGCCCTGCTGCTGGTGGCCGGCCGCAAGACCGGTGACACCTGGCTGTTCATCACCTCGAAGACCCGCCCGGTGGTGCTCGACCAGTACGTGGCGACCGCCGACCACGCGCTGGGCAACCCGTCGTGGCTGGTGGGCCGGGTGGTCACGGCCACCGGTCCCGTCGGCTTCAACTTCCTCGACTTCGTCTACGGCCAGCTCGCGGTGGCCGCGGTCGTCGTCGCGCTGTACCAGCTGCGCCGTGTGGCGGTCGAGGGCCGCTTCCCGGGCCACCACCTGGTGCGCACCTTCCTGGTGATCGGCCTCCTCGGGCCGGCCTTCTACATGATCTACCCGGTGGTCGGCCCGATCTTCGCCTACGGCACCGGCACCGAGCACTGGGCGGCGGTCAGCCTGTGGGCGGAGGACATGCCGCCCAGCGAACCCTGGGCGGTGGCCGACCTGTGGCCGCACACGCCACCCCCCCTCGTTCCCCCGCACCCCATGCCGTTCGACGGGATCACCCCGCGGAACTGCATGCCCAGCCTGCACACGGCGTGGGCCACCGCGATCTTCATCCACACCCGGAAGGGCCCGCGCGTCCTGCGGTTCGCGGGCACGTTCTGGCTGATCGCCACGCTCGCCGCGACGCTGGGGTTCGGCTACCACTACGGCGCCGACCTCCTGGCCGGCGTGGTGTTCACGCTCACGATCGAGGCGGCGCTGCGCGCGTCCGACCGCGGCTGGGACCGGTCGGGGGTCCGGCTGGTCGTTCACGGCGCGACGGTCTTCGCCGCGCTCCTGGTGTCCTACCGCTTCCTGCCGTCGGAGATGGCCGAGCGTCCGTGGCTGTACGGACCGCTGCTCGTGCTGGTGACGGCCTCGGTGGTCCTCGGCTACGTACGGACCACCGCGCTGTGGGAACCGGGGGCCGCACCGGTGCGCCGGCCGGAACCGCAACCCGAACTGACCTGACCCCCGCCGCACCGGGCGGCCTGCCGCGCACCGCCCGGGCGGGACCGGGGAGCCGCCCGGGTGCCCGGCGGTCCGGCCGTGGCCGTGGTGGCCGGCGTGCCCTCCGTCCCCTCCCCCTTCCCCCGGGAGGCACGGGGCCGTCCGGCCCTCACCACGGGCCCCTCCCTCCCGCCCGCCCGTCCCGCCCACGGCCCTCGAGCCGATCGTCACCGGCCGCCGCGCGGGCGGGACCGGCGCCGGGATCCGGCCGTCACCGGCCTCCCGGTGACGGGGTGCCGGCCCGCCCCGGCCTCCGTAGCGGTACCGGAGCCCAGAGCCATCTCCGCGTGCGGGTGCGGCCCGCGACGTCCGCGCTGTGCGCGGCCGCCACCACCGTCATCACCGGCCAGGCCAGGAAGGTCGTCCCCAGCTGCGCGGGGGCCCCGCCCGTGGCTGCCGCGACGACCAGGAACTCGGCGGGGAAGACCAGCGCTCCGAGCAGCGCCCCCGCGAGGGCCGGCGCCCACGCGCGGGTGACGGCGCGCGACACCAGAGCCAGTCCCCCGACGAGGACCAGGCCCATCAGCACACCGGCCAGCAGGCTTCCCCCGAGGAGAAGCCCGCCGGACCGCACGTTGTGTGCGGCGAGCCGTGTGTCCCCTCCCCTGAGGAATTCCACCAGGGCCACGACCACGGCGAGAGCGGCCCACGGGACGCTCGGGGCGCAGGCCATCAGCAGACCGACCCGCACGCCGCGCCCCAGCATGCCCCGCCTGTTCACACGTCCCCCTCGGCCGTCCCGCCTGCTGCGCGGAGGAGACTACGCGAGCGGCCCGGGGCGCCGGCTCCCGGGCGGTACCGCTCGCACCGCGGGCGGGCGCGTGCTGTCCTGGAACCAGCACAGGAGCGCACGCCGATGCGTCACAGCCGGACCTCCCCCCTCGCACCCGCCCGGTCCCCCGCGCCGACCGGAGCGGGCGGAGGCCTGCTGCCGGCCCGGGAGCTCGCCGCCGCCTGGTTCCTGATCGTCCTGATCGCGGTGCCCGCCTGGGTGCTGACGGTCGGGCAGGCCCGGGACATGGGGATCGGGCCCGGCGCGACGGGGAGGTCGCTGCCCCTGTTCCTGCTGATGTGGGTGACGATGACGGCGGCCATGATGCTGCCGTCCATGGCGCCGGTGGCCCTCACGTGGGTGCGCGGGATCGGCCGGCGGTCCTCCGGCTGGACGCGGACCGCGCGCACCGTCGAGTTCGTGGGCGGGTACCTGCTGGTGTGGACCGCCTTCGGCCTGCTCGCCCACGCGGCCCTGGCCCTCACCGGCGGCCTGGTGGACGACCGTCCCGCCGCCGGACGCTGGATCGGCGCCGTGGCCTTCCTGCTCGCGGGCCTGTACCAGCTCGGCCCCCTCAAGAACGTCTGCCTGCGGCACTGCCGCGACCCTCTGGGCCACCTGGTGCGCTACGCCGGGTTCCGGCGGCCGGCCCGCGACCTCAGGGTGGGCGTCCACCACGGCGCCTACTGCGTCGGCTGCTGCGCGGGACTGATGGTCGTCCTGATCCCGCTCGGCGTGATGAACGTGGCGGCGATGGCCGGGCTGGCCGGGGTGGTCTTCGTGGAGAAGCTGTGGTCCCGCGGTCCGCTGCTCGCCCGGTGCGTGGGCGTCGCGTTCCTCGTGTTCGCCGTGCTCGCGCCGTTCCAGGACTGGCTGCTGCCGGGGCTGCGGGCGCCGATGCCGGCGATGGGCGGTGGGTGACCCGCCCGGCCCCGAGGACCGTGCGGTTCACCGGGCGGACCCCGGCGGACCGGGGCCGCGCCCGGGCGAACCCCGGGGACCGGGGCCGTGCCCGGGCGGTCCCGGGACACCCGCGGACCGGCCGACGGGCCCCGCGGGTCCGGACGGCAGGACCCGCGGAACGCCCTTGGGGCACGCGTCCCCGCTAGTCGGGACCGCTCCAGTCGAACGGGAAGTGCTTGCTCGACTTCCCCGAGCGCTCCCAGGAGAAGCCGAACGCGTCGGCGCGGTCGACGACGGCCCGTCCCCAGGTGGCGACCTGGCCCGGTCCCACCTCGGCGCCCGGGGCGTTGTGGACCTGGACGCGTGCGCCGTCCGGCGTCGTCGGGCCGGTGAGCGCCTCGGCGGTGGCCGTGACCCGGCCGGGAACCTCGGCCCGCCAGGTGGCGAGGTCCTCGTCGATCTCGACGTGGACGGGGGCGAAGTCCGTGCCGCGCATCTCGGGGTGGAACATCTCCCCGAACCGCGCGGGCCACCCGCCCGCCGTACCGCCGAAGACGGCCCCGAGCGCTTCGCGCTGCCGCTCGTCGGCCCGTTCGTCGAGGAAGACCGCGGCGTACGGGTCGGTGTGCGTGCCGGTCCAGGGGTTGCCGACGAAGGAGCCGAGCATCAGGACGTTGAGACCGTCGAGCCGCACGTCGCCGAAGCTGCCCTCCCGGATGTGCCAGACCAGCACGCCCTCGCAGTCGCCGTAGGTCGGGGGCTGGGCGAACGTACAGGGGCACGGTATGGCGCACTTGCACACGTCGAACCAGTCACCGACCAGGTGCCAGCGCGTACCGGTGGTGACGTGATCGGTCATCTCGCTTCCCTCCCGCCGAGCCCGGGGGCTCACTCGGTGTGGCGAGACCGCGTGTCGTGAGCCCGCGCCCGGGGTGACGAGGCGGCCTCCCCTCCAGCTTGCACCCCACGCCCCGGCGGGGGAACCCGGGCAGCGGTCCGCGGGCGGGGTCCGTCCCGCGGCACCCCGGCGGACCGGGCCGGGAGCGGATGCCGGAGGCGGGACCCGTCAGGCGGCCAGCACCCGCCCCGCCCGCAGTTGCTGCAGCCCGGTCTCCCCGTCCGCTTCGGAGGGCCGGCGGGGCAGGGGCAGACGGAACCCGCGGAGCATCCGGGTCTCCGGCCGTACGGCGGCATCGCGACTGCGGCCGTGTTCCAGCAGACGGCCCAGGGCCTGTCCGATACGGCTCGCCGGCTCGTCGATGCAGACGCGTTCTTCCGCGTAGGCGTGGACGAGGGGGTGGAGCCGGAAGCGGTCCGGCGCGGTCCGCTCGAGCAGGTGTGCCGCCGTCAGGGCGGCGAGGTGGTGCTCGGCCGCGGCGGGCGGTTCGCCCAGGAGCGCGGCAGCAGCGGTGGCGTCGATCTCCTGCACCGGATGGAGGGCCAGCAGCCGCAGCAGCTGCCGCGCGTCCTTCGGCAGCCGTGCGTCGGAGGCGAACAGCGCGGTCCGTACGCCGTCCTCCAGGGCCAGGGTGACCAGGGGCTCGCGGTAGTAGTCGCCGAGCGTCCAGGCGGGGTGGTCCCGCATGTGGCGGCCGATGACGGACAGCGCCAGCGGGAGGTGGCCCAGCAGGTCCGCGATCTGCCGGACGGCCGGGAGGTCCGGGGCGACGCGGTCGGCGCCCGCCGTCACCCGCAGCAGTTCCACGGAGTCGTCCGGGTCGAGGAGCGGCACCGGTAAACGGGTGGCCTCGCCGAGGCCGTCCAGGGCCCGCCGACCGGTGATCACCGTGCGGCACCCCGGGGTCCCGGGCAGCAGCGGCCGCAGCTGTTCCGCGTCCGCCGCGTCGTCCAGGACGACCAGCGCGCCGGTCCCCGCCAGCAGCTGGCGGTAGAGGGCCGCGCGTGCGTCGAGGTCGTACGGGACGCGGTCGCCGGTCGTGCCGAGCAGGCGGAGGAAGGTCTCCAGCACGGCGGCCGGGTCGGCGGGCGGGCCCTGCGGGGCCGAGCCGCGCAGGTTCGCGAACAGGACGGGCACGTCGGTGCGTTCCCCGGCGAGCAGCCGGTGGGCGACGTGCAGGGCCAGTGACGTCTTGCCCGCGCCCGCCATGCCCTCCAGCGCCAGCGTCGCCGTCGCGGCGCGGCCGGAGGTCAGCAGGGCCCGCGCCCGGGCCACCGGGCCGGTCCTGCCGACGAACACGGAAGGGCCCGCGGGCAGCCGGTCGTAGGCGCTGACCCGCGCGGCGGCCTCGGCCTCGCCGAGCACGGCCCGGAGCGACTGCCGCCACACGGAGAGGACGGCCTCGTCGGCGCCGACGAGGGCCTGGACCACGGCCATGAGCAGGTCGGAGTTGGGGCGGCGGCGGCCCACCTGCAGACAGTTGCCCACCGTCGAGCGGGCCGGCCATTCGCCGCGCGGGCGTCCCGCCCGCTGCCATTCCCGGTGGATGCGCCGCGTGATCTCGGTGATCGACGGGTTGCCCGCCCACGCTTTCAGCAGTCTCAGTTCCGCGATGAATTCGTCCATCGTGCGGGCTTTTCCCGGATCCAGTACCTGCGGCACGAACATCCTCCCCCATGGGACACCTGGGCCACGACAAACTTGGAACGGTCGTTTCAAGTTAGATGACGTGGTGCTGTACCTGTCAACTGGTTTCCATCTGTCGAGCCTCGGACACGGAGCGCGTCCAGGATCATCCACGATCCGTCCGGAAGCCGTTGTTCCGTCCTGATGCTGAGGCCCGTTCCCGCTCACCGGCGCCCCCGGCCGCCCCGCCGGGCCCCGTTCCAGGAAAGGAGTCCGTGCACCGCCATGCCCGGAACCGGTGTGTCCCCTCCTCCGAGATCACCGTGCGGGTCCGCGCGCCCGCCGCCCTCCGGGGCCTGGTCCCCGAGCCCCTGCTCGAGGCCGAGCGGGGCTGCATCGTCCCCCACTCGATCCCTGACGCCGTGACGGTCCGCCTCACCGACGGGTGGCGCCGACTCTTCCCCCACCGAAGGCACCGAAGGAGACAAGACCGTGGAAACGCAGCACAGCACGATGCAGGACAGCACGATGCGGCACAGCACCACGCAGGACGGCAGCGGCCGGAACCGCGGCACGGCGGACACGGCGACGCACGCGAGCGGGATGCGGCACGCCCCCGTGACCGGTGCGGCTCCCGGCACACGACGCGTCACGATCGTCGGCGCGGGCTTCTCCGGCACCCTCACCGCCATCCGGCTGCTCCACTTCGCCGACACGCCCCTGGAGATATGCCTGATGGAGCGGGAGGAGGGCTACCGCTACGGCGGTATCGCCTTCGGCCGGGCGTCCACCAACTGGGAGCACATGCTCAACATCCAGGCCGGCCGCATCACCCTGCGCCGCGAGCGCCCGGAGGACTTCCTGGAATGGGCCAACGAGGAGGCGGACCGCTCCGAGTGGCCGCGGAGGTGGCAGTACCACACCTTCGGCGTGGCCTGCGTCGTGCCGCGGCGGATCTTCCGGCAGTACCTGGCCGAGCGGCTGCGCGGCGCGGCCGCCGACGCCTCCACCGGCGTGACGCTGCGCGAGCTGACCGGTGAGGTCATCGACGTACGCGGCCGGGACGGCGGCTACGTCGTCAGGTACGCCGACGCCGGGCCGCAGGGCGACGTGCACGACCTGCCGTCGGACCAGGTGATCCTCGCGACCGGTCACCTCTCGCCGGTCCAGGCGCCCTTCTACCACCGCATCAAGGACTCCGACCGCTTCATCGCCGACCCCTACGCCCCCGGCGCCCAGGAGCGGTTCCGGGCGGTCGGCCCCGAGGAGACCGTCCTCGTCACGGGCTCCGCGCTGTCGGCCTTCGACACGGTGATCTCCCTCGTGCACGCCGGCCACCGGGGGCAGATCCTGATCTGCTCACGCGGCGGCCACCTGCACGGCACCTACCCGGCCGACCACGAGCACGACATCTGGCAGGCCCGCCGCCCGCCCTTCCTCGACGCCGAGCGGCTCACCCCCGAGGTGGTGGTGGAAGGGGTCAGGGCGGAGTACGCGCACCTGCGGGACGAGCACGGTGTGGAGCCGGGCAGCGCGCTCGACGCCGTCTTCCCCGAGCGCGTCATGAAGGCGTGGGAGCCGTACGTCATCGAGCTGGTCTCCCGCATGGACGCGCGCGACGTGCGGATGCTGCTCGACAGGTACAAGAGCCTGATCGTCACCAGCCGCACCAGCACCGTGCGGGAGATCGGCGGTGTCGTGCGCGACCGGATGCGCGAGTTCAACGGCGCCCCGAAGACCGTCAGCGTGATGGCCGCCGGCATCCAGGACATGCGCCCCGTCGAGGACGGCACGAGGATCCGGGTCGTCTTCGCCGACCGGCCGGACATCGTGGTCGACCGGGTCGTCAACTGCCTGGGCAACAACACCGATTACGAGCGCCCCGACCACCCCCTGTGGAACAGCCTGGTCAACGGGCACGGATACGCGCGGCCGCAGACCAGGACCCACCGGGGCATCGAGGTCGGTGCGCACGGACAGCTGATCGCCGCCGACGGCGGGGTGACACCGGGCCTGTTCGGCGTCGGCCCGATGCGCCAGGGCGACGAGACCACCCGCCGCGGCCGGCTGGGCGCGTTCGTGTTCAGCATCGGCACCCTGCGCAACCAGTGCTTCGACACGGCGACGGAGGTGCTGCGCCGCCTCAGGTCCGCGAGCGACGAGGAGCAGATGGACATCCCCGACGGCATCCACCACTGCCTGATCCGCAGCAGCGACTGGATCGCCGCCGACCTCGCCACCGAGGAGGCACAGGCCACCCGCCTGCGGGAGCGTCTGCAGCGCTACGCCCGCGAGAGCGCCTACCCCAACGCCCTCAACTACCTGCGGGCCCAGGACCGCACCGAGCGCCGCAAGTACCGCGGCATCCTCGACGACGACCTGGCGGACTTCGGCGCCGCCCTGGCCCGCGAGTTCGACCTCACCGCACAGCAGGCCCGGCGGACCGTCTCCCTGCTGTCCACGCTGGTGGAGAAGCACGCCGTCCACAACCTGTGCGACATCACCAGGCTGGCGGGCTGGGACTCCAGCTACGGCGAGCAGGTCAGGCACGCCCCGAAGAAGGGCGAGTGATGGCAGACAGCGAAGAGCAGGAACTGCTCAGCCGCCTGTTCCTGGTCCGGCACGGCGAATCGACCTGCAATTCCGTCCACCGCATCGCGGGCCAGCGCGACGCCCCGCTGACCCTCCTCGGCCGCATCCAGGCCGAGAAGGTCGCCCGGGGCCACCGCGGCCGGCACTTCGACCGCATCTACGTCTCCCCGCTGACCCGCGCGTACGAGACCGCCGACATCGTCTTCGGCATCGACACCCCGGATCCGGGCGGCCCCGACGTCGTGGTCGACGAGCGCCTGATGGAGCGCGACTTCGGCAGCTACACGCTGGAGAGCAAGTCCATCCTCCAGCGCCGCCACGGCATCGCCGAGTACGAGCGGGCCATGAACGCCGACAGCCCGACCCTGCGCGGCGGCGAGACGTTCCAGCGGTTCAAGGACCGCGTCCACGCCTTCTACCAGGAGGAACTGCTGCCCGCGCTGCGCCGGGGCGAAGTGGTCTGCGTGGTCTCGCACAAGTACGTCGTCGAGCTGATCTGCCGGTTCGTCCTGGACAGGCCCGCCGACGAGTCCTACGACCTGCGCCTGCCCAACTCCCAGATGCTGCAGGGCGACCGGATCCACAGGTACGTCGAGAACGAGAACAAGACCATGAACATGGTCTACGACTGGATCGTCGTCAACCATCCCGTGGTCCTCTGCGCGGGCCTGGCGGCGGGCCTGCTCGCCAACGTGGCGGGACTGCGGCTCTCCGCCTCGCCGTACCTGCTGCTCCTGCTCCTGGTGCTGGCCAGCGTCATCACCATGTGCCGCATCGAGCTGGAGAACGCGCGGGCGTTCGTGACCGACCGCGGCACGCTCCGCTCCGTCGCCCTGCGCTACCTCGTCCTGCCGGTCGCCTTCGCGGCACTGGTGCGCTGGTGGGACGCGGGCAGCACGAGCACGGCGGCGATCGCCGCGGTGTTCCTCGCCACCCCCGGCTCGGTGGTGGCGATGACCGTCAGCCGCTGCCTCGGCGGAATGATCATGCCGACGTTCGCGCAGGTGCTGCTCTCCTCGCTGGCCGCGGCCGTCTCGTTCTCGGCCGTCCTCGCCCTGACCCTGCGCGAGGGCGTCGCCCCGGCCGTCGCCATCAGCGCCGCCACCTCGACCGGCGTGGTCACGGCGGCCTACCTCCTGGTCAAGCGCCTGCGGGAGCGCTCCCCCATCCGTACGGCCAAGTACGGCGAGCGCAACGGGTACGTGGCGGTGCTGCTGCTGACCGCGTTCATCGTGCTGGTCTGCCTCGAGCTCGACCTGGACGGCTTCGCCACCTACGCGCCGACCGCCGTGGGCATCGCCGTCGGCCTGCGACTCGTCGCCGTGCTGCTCAAGCGCCGACGCCACGTCCAGACGCTCGACGACTACACCGCCATGACCTACCCGAACGTCTTCGTGGTGGTCATCATCGCCGCGCTCACCGGCAACGGGCCGCTGGAGCAGGTGGCGATCTGGACCCTGCTCCCGATGTTCGTCCTGTCCTTCTTCGACAGCTGGTACGCCCGCTTCCTCGTCGTCGCCCCCGACGACGCGCGCTGGCCCGCCGTCCTCGGACTCCCCCCGAGCCGCCCCGGGCGCGGCCGCCCGGCCGCCGAGGACCCCCACCAGCCCTCCGTCCCCGCACCTTCCTGACCCCCACGGGAGTTGTCGTGCCACACCTGACCCATCTGGCCGCCACCACGGACAAGAACCTCGAACTCGTCCTGCAGGTCCTGCCCGCGATCGTGGTCATCCTGGCCGCCTCGGCGGTCTGCGGCCGTCTCGCCCTCCTGGTGAAGCAGCCGCGCGTGCTGGGCGAGATGGTCGCCGGCGTCCTGCTCGGCCCCACCCTGTTCGGCGCCCTCTTCCCGACGGTGCAGAAGGAGATCTTCAGCCCCGAGGTGAAGCCCATCCTCTACGTCCTGAGCACCATCGGCCTGACCGTCTTCATGTTCCTGGTCGGCGCCGGCCTCGACCACGGGGGCGGCGGAGGCAAGAAGGACACCAGGAACGCCGTCGTCCTGGCCGTCTCCGGCATCGTCCCCTCCCTCCTGCTCGGCGTCGGCGCCGCCTACCTCCTCCACGACAAGCTGTCCCGGCCCGACGTCAGCTCCTTCCAGTTCGCGCTCTTCATCGGCGGCGCCCTGTCGATCACGGCCTTCCCGATGCTGGCCCGCATCCTCTACGAGCGCCGCCTGGAGAACTCCCGCCTCGGCCGGATGACCCTCCTGGGCGCCTCCATCGACGACGCCGCGGCCTGGTGCTTCCTCGCCGTGCTGTCGGCCATGCACACCGGGGCCGGAGCCATGCACGTCCTGCGCATGATCGGCTTCACCGCCCTGTTCGCCCTGGTCATGCTGACCGTCGTGGCCCGGCTGCTGCGCCCGCTGGGTGACCGGGTCGAGCGCACCGGCCACTTCGGCTTCGACCAGATGTACGTCATCGTGGGCATCGTCCTGCTGGCCGGACTGTTCACCGACTACATCGGCATCTACTCCGTCTTCGGCGGCTTCATCGCCGGACTCGCCATGCCGCGCAACCCCGCCTTCCGCGCGGCCCTGCACAGCCGCATGATGGACGTCGTCTGCGTCCTGCTCCTGCCGATCTTCTTCGCCTTCTCCGGCCTCAACACCGAACTCGGCGGCATCACCGGATGGGCCATGGTCGGCCCGCTCCTGCTGATCCTGGCGGCGGGCTTCTTCGGCAAGTACGCGGGCTGCGCGCTCGCCATGCGCGGCGTCGGCTTCTCCTGGCGCGAGTCCTGGGCGACCGGCGGCCTGATGAACGCCCGCGGCCTGATGATCCTCATCTTCATCAACATCGGCCTCGCCCAGGGGATGATCACCAAGGAGGTCTTCTCCATGCTGGTCCTCGTCGCGGTCATCACCACCGCCGGCGCCATGCCGCTGTACCGCTGGGCGCTGCCCGAGCGGCTCGAACAGCGGATGTCCCCTCCGGCACGCGAACCCGAGGCCGCTCCCGGACCGGCCTCGCCCGAGGCGGAGCCCGTTCACGCCTGACCCACCGGCCGGCCGGACGCGCGAGCGCCCGGCCGGCCCGCACGTCATCACCCGCTCCGAGTCCCACGTCCCCGCACGGGAGCAGTCATGCCCAACGGCGTGAACGGCGTCGCCCTCGCCGTCTTCCTCTTCTTCTTCCTGGCCGTCACGGTCATGGGCTTCCTCGCCTCGCGCTGGCGCAGGGCCGAGAACGAGCACAGCCTCGACGAATGGGGCCTGGGCGGCCGGTCGTTCGGCACCTGGATCACCTGGTTCCTGCTCGGCGGCGACGTCTACACGGCCTACACGTTCGTGGCGGTCCCGGCGGCGGTCTACGCGGCGGGCGCGGCCGGTTTCTTCGCGGTGCCGTACACGATCCTCGTCTACCCCCTGATCTTCACCTTCCTGCCCAGGCTGTGGTCCGTGTGCCACCGGCACGGGTACGTCACCACGGCGGACTTCGTCCGCGGCCGGTTCGGCTCGAAGGGGCTGTCGCTGGCCGTGGCCTTCACCGGCATCCTGGCGACGATGCCGTACATCGCGCTCCAGCTGGTCGGCATCCAGGCCGTGCTGGACGTGATGGGCGTCGGCGGCGGCGAGGACACCAACTGGTTCGTCAAGGACCTGCCGCTGCTGATCGCCTTCGGCGTGCTGGCGGCGTACACCTACTCCTCGGGGCTGCGCGCCCCCGCCGTGATCGCCTTCGTCAAGGACACGCTGATCTACGTGGTCATCGTCGTGGCGATCGTCCACATCCCGATCAGGCTGGGCGGCTTCGGCGAGATCTTCGCCTCGGCGAGCGAGGCGTACGGCCGGACCGACCCCGCGACCGGAGAGCCGCGCGGCGCGCTGATCAGCGCCCCCGAAGCGCAGTGGACGTACGCGACCCTGGCGCTCGGCTCCGCGATGGCCATGTTCATGTACCCGCACTCCATCACGGCGACGCTGTCCTCGCGCAGCCGCGAGGTGATCCGCCGCAGTACGACGGTGATGCCCCTCTACACCCTGATGCTGGGTCTGCTGGCGCTGCTGGGCTTCATGGCGATCGCGGCGGGCGTGAAGGTGCGGAACGGCCAGCTGGCGATCCCGCAGCTGTTCGAGGACATGTTCCCCGACTGGTTCGCGGGCGTCGCCTTCGCGGCGATCGGCATCGGCGCCCTCGTCCCCGCGGCCATCATGTCCATCGCGGCGGCGAACCTGTTCACCCGCAACATCTACAAGGACTTCATCAGGCCGGACGCCACACCGGCCCAGGAGACCAAGGTCTCCAAGATCGTCTCCCTGCTGGTGAAGGTGGGCGCGCTCGCCTTCGTCCTGACCATGGACAAGACCGTCGCCATCAACTTCCAGCTGCTGGGCGGCATCTGGATCCTGCAGACCTTCCCGGCCCTGGTCGGCGGCCTGTTCACCCGCTGGTTCCACCGCTGGGCGCTGCTCGCGGGCTGGGCGGTCGGCATGCTCTACGGCACGGTCGCCGCGTACGGCGTCGCCTCCCCGACGCAGAAGCACTTCGGCGGCTCCTCGAAGGAGATTCCCGGCATCGGCGAGATCGGCTACATCGGCCTCACCGCCTTCGTCATCAACGTCCTGGTCACGGTCGTCCTGACCTTCGTCCTGAGGGCCGCCAAGGCCCCCGAGGGCGTCGACCGGACCAAGCCGGAGGACTACACGGCGGAGGCGGCTCCCGCTCCCCGCCCGGGTGCCTCGCCCGTACCCGGTCCCAGGTGAGACCCGGCTCCACGTACGCCTACGCCGCCGCCCGGACGCCGATCGAGTCCAGGGCGGCGGTCACCGTCCCGTGCAGCGTCGCGGCGTCCGCACCGGCGCGCGAGCGCAGGTTGACGCCGTAGGCGAGCAGGGCCAGCAGGTCCGCGGACGCGCCGGGGTCGGTGCCGGGGGCGAGCTGCCCCTCGTGGCCGGCGGTGACGAGTGCCGCGTGCATCGCCTCGCGCAGCTCGCGGTGGTGCTGGTCCAGGACGGCGCGCACCTCCGGATCGCTGTTCTCGGCCCCGGCGTGAGCGTTGGAGACCATGCAGCCCCAGCGGGCGTGCTCGCCCGAGCAGCGGGCCTCGATCAGGCCGGCGAAGAACTCGGAGATCGCGGGCAGGCCCCGCCCGTCCCCGGCCAGGCGCCGGAACACCGGCTGGGACCGCTGCTCCAGGTAGCGGCGCAGCGCGGCGAGGTAGAGCTCCTGCTTGCCGCCGAACGTGGCGTACAGGCTGGAGCGGTTGATCCCGGTCGCGCTCACCACGTCCTGGATCCCGGTCGAGGCCACGCCCTGCCGCCAGAACAGCCGCACCACGGTCTCCAGGACGGCGTCCGGATCGAAGTGCTTGATGTCCGGCATGGTTCACCCCACCATCTTGAAATAAGGATTCCAAGATACTCCCCGTCCGGCACGCCGCAAAGGTGCCGGCGGACGACAGAGCGGGACAGCTCGCCCACCGGTGCGAAGGCGTCCAGCTTCGTCCACGATCCGCCCCGTGGGCGCCGTGCGCCGCGACCATGCCCCCATGAATCACATACCAGCCCTCTGGGCGTCCGCGTACGGGTCGCAGTCCCCCCGCCTCCACCGTTTCCTCGCCCGCCGTGCGGTCCGTCTCGGCGCCTTCATCCGGGCCCTCGCCCTGGCCGACCACCGTCCGTTCGGCAGTTTCTGACACGTCGACACCCTTGTGCGGCTGGCGCGGGACCACGCGTGCCCTTATCTTGGAACGGTCGTTTCAAGATTTGCCCGCGGGTGCCGCCCGGACCCTTCGCCGCGTCCGGTCCCGCCCCCGTCGCCAGCCAGGAGGAACGAGCACCATGACCACCCTCAACGCCGAACTGCGCGCCTTCTACGAAGCCCGCCGGCAGCAGATCCCCCCGAGGTCCGGTCCGTCATGCAGCGGGCCGGCCGGGAACTCGCCGACTCCGGCCAGGCCGAGCGCGCCCTGACCGCGGGCGACAACGCCCCGCGCTTCAGCCTCCCCTCCGCGACCGGGCGGATCCTGTCCCTGGACGACCTGCTCGCTGACGGCCCGGTCGTCCTGACCTTCTACCGCGGTGCCTGGTGCCCGTACTGCAACATCGCCCTGCGCTCCCTCCAGCAGCACCACGACGCCATCACCGCACGCGGCGCCCGCCTGGTGGCCGTCTCCCCGCAGATCCCCGACGAGTCCCTGTCCCTGACCGAGAAGCACGGCCTCGCCTTCGACGTCCTCAGCGACATCGGCTCCGACACCGCCAAGCAGTACGGCCTCGCCTTCGACCTCCCCGACGACCTCGCCGCCGTCTACGACAAGCTCGGCTTCGACCTCCAGCGCGTCAACGACGGCCACCCGCGCACCCTCCCGCTGCCCGCCACCTACGTCATCGACCGGGACGGCGTGATCCGCTGGGCCTTCGTCGACACCGACTACACCACCCGCGCCGAACCGGCCGACATCCTCTCCGCCCTCGACGCGTCGGCCTGAACCGGGCGGCCCGACCGGCACCGGCACCGCCAGGGCCCGTCGGGCACGGGCGGGCTCCCCGGCACCGAGGGAGACGCCGCACCGGACGCCGGCACCGCCGCACCGGACCGGATCCCCCGCACGGTCCGGTGCGGTCGCGGCACGGGCCCGCTCCGGCGGGCTCAGCCGTGCCGGGCGAGCCTGACCGCCGAGACGAGCAGGACCACGGCCAGCACGGGAATCAGCACCGAGGCCGGGAACATGCCCGGCGACGGACCGCCCAGCACCGCACCGGCGGCCGAGCCCGCGGCCATGACGGCGGTGAAGCGGAGGCTGGCGCCCAGCACCGCGAAACCGCCGTCCCGGCTGTAGCGGGCGAAGGCCACCAGCATGGTCGGCAGCGACACGAGCAGGGACAGGCTCCCGGCCGTCCTGACGTCGACCGCGAACAGCAACACGATCGTGGGGATCAGCGGCTCGCCTCCGGCCACGCCCATGATCGCCGCGACGACTCCGATGCCGAAGCCCGCCACGACTCCGCTCGGCACCTGTGCCCACGACGGGAACGCGAGCGTCCCCAGGGCGGTGCCGTGCGTGACCAGCAGGACGGCGGCCATGAGCACCATCAGTGCCGCGAGCACCTCGTGGAGGGTGGAGCTGCGCATGCGCACGGCCCACGCCCCGAGCAGGCTGCCGGCCAGCAGGTTGGCCGCGACGGGCCAGTGCCCGGCCACCTCGCCCGCCGGAACCGCCGCCCGGCGGGCGGGCAGCGCGACCAGGACCACGACCAGGCTCATCGCCTTGTTGAGGATGACGGCCGGGAGCGCGGCGAACCCGAACAGGCCGATCAGCAGCGGCAGCCGGAACTCCGCGCCGCCCAGGCCGATCGTTCCGCCCAGCACGCCGAGGGCCGACCCGGCACCGAACGCCAGGGGCATCGAGCGCGTCGTACGCGCGGCGGCCAGGTCCTCGCCGGTGGCCACGACGGGATCCTCGCCGGTCACCGGCCCCGACCGCTACGGCGCGGCCCGGTCCCCGGGGAAACGTCCCGGCCAAGGGGCCGGCCTTCGTCCGGTCCTCCGAGGCACCCCGTGAGGCGCCGACGCCCGCACGGGACACCCGGGATGTTACACCCGTAACATTGCACCGGGGCGGGCTCGAGGCCCGGTCGAGCGGCGACGGAGGAGCGGCAACGGTGAACCAGACGGGGCAGATCCTGATCGGCGTCGCCGCGGGCCTTCTGGTGTGCTGGCTGATCCTCCTGGCCGTCCTCGCCCTCGCCCGTCCCAAGGGCAACCTGCTCACCGAGGCCGCCCGCCTCCTGCCCGACCTGCTCCGCCTGGTCGCCCGCCTCGCCCGCGACCGCACCCTGCCCCGCTCCACCCGTGCCCTGCTCTGGACCCTGGCCGGCTACCTGGCCCTGCCCGTCGACCTGGTCCCCGACTTCATCCCGGTCCTCGGCCACGCCGACGACGCCATCGCCGTCGCCCTCGTCCTGCGCGCCGTCGTCCGCCGGGCCGGAACCGACGCCCTCACCCGGCACTGGCCCGGCACCGCCGGCGGACTGGACGCCGTACGACGCCTCGCCGGTCTCCCCGCCGCCGACCGGCGGAAGTAGCCGCACACGGCCCTCGGGCGGGTCCTCCCCGGCCCGCCGGTCCGGGCCGGCGCGTGCACGACGTCCCTGGCCGCGGTCTGTCAGGACGCGCCCGGGCCCTCCGCGTCCTCCCCGGCCAGCGCCTCCCGCTCGAACCCGGCCAGGGCCTCACCGGCCCGCCTCAGCCCGGCCCGCACCCGCTCGCCCTGCGGAGCGCCGAAGTAGTCCCGCGACGCGATCTTCGCCACCCACGAGCGGAACCGCTCCAGGTCCGCCTCCGACTCCTCCACCTCCGCGAAGACCGCTCGCCCGCGCCGGGACTCCGTCTCCAGCTCGGCGAAGAACGACGGCAGCCGCTCCAGCACCTCCGCGTACTCCCGGTCGACCGCGGCGCTCATCTCCCCGGCGAGCTCCGACCGCTCGCCCTCGTCGACGACCTCGACGCGCACCACCCGCATCCGACCGCCGTCGGACCGCACCCGCTCGCCCAGTTCCGCCACCGCGGCGGCGACCGCGGGCCGGTCCGGCAGCAGACACACCGACTGCTGCAGATACAGCGCCCCCAGCCCTCTCAGCTTCCGCCACACCTGCATCCGCAACGACGGCACCGCACCGGCCGTCGTCACCGACACCAGCAGCCACCGCACATCCACCTCGCCTGCCACACCGCGACCGTAACCCAGCCACCGGACCGGAGGCGGAACAGCCGCGAGCACCTCCTCGAGGGCATCCCCGAGACGCCGTCGACGACGACCGACAGGGCCGCGGCCTTCCGTCCCACGACGTCCGGACGGCAGACGGACGGCCTCCGGCCGGCACGTTCGACCGGAGAGCGTCCCGCTCGCGACGCCTGTGACAAACCGTCACCCCCCGCCCCCTCCCGCCCGGTCGGGCGCGCGAGGAGCACACCGACCCGTTCGACGCGAGCTCGTGGCGGGACGACGGTCGCCGGGGCGACCCCGGCCGGTCAGTCTGCCGCCGGGCTCCGCGGGACCTGCTCCCGCTCGAACCCGTGGCTCCGCTCCACCTTCGCCACATGCAGCGTGTAGCTCTGATACCACTGGGCTCGCCCGCGCTCCTGCGCCGCGCGGTGCTCGGCGTTGCTCCGCCACTCCGTCAGGGCGTCGGCGTCGCGGAAGTACCCGACGGTGATGGACAGCCCACCGGGAGTCTGCGCGTGGTCCGCCCCCAGGTATCCGGGGACCTCCTTCACCAGCTCTTCCATGCGTGCGTTGGTCTCGCTGTAGCCGCTCTGGTCCTGGGACCGCACCGTGGTGAAGACGGCGACGTAGTAAGGGGGTTCAAAGACCCCGACGGGCGCGACGGGCACTTCGGAGTGATCGCTCATGGCGCCACTGTGAGGCAGACGCACCCGACGATCCAGCACTTTTCCCGAGGCTCCCCGAGCCGACGTCTCCCGGCCACCCGACACCGGCACACCGAACCGCACGCCCGACCGGCCCGCCGCTCACCCCGGCCCGCTCCCGGCGGCCACCACCGCTCCCCTGCCGGCGAGCGCGGGCTCAGGCGGACGGCTTGTCCGGGGACCGCAGGCCGAGCCACTGCTCGGCGTCCCAGGCCCGGAACCGCTCCACCTCGGTGAACCCCAGCCTTGCCGCGAGGCGCATCGAGCGGACGTTGGCGGTCTGGGTGGTGAGCACCACCGGTTCGCCGGGAAGGACGCCGTCGAACCAGCCGAGTGCCGCCGCGCACGCCTCGGCGGCGTATCCGCGTCCCCATGCCCTCGGCAGGAACAGGTAGCCGAGATCCGCCTTCCCCACGGCAGCCGGGCGACGATGCTCCGTCGCCCTCCTGAGCAGGATCTGGCCGATCATCGCCCCGTCGAGAGCAACGACGAAACTCCCGGGCCGCCGCCCGGGCACCTCGGGCATCTCGCGCTCGAGCTCGTCACGCAGCCGGGGGCCGCCGAGGTGGGCGTGCACCTCCGGCGAGGCGTGCAGCTCGATGAACGCCTCGCGGTCCCGGGCCCCGGGCTCACGGAGCACGAGCCGCTCGGTCCTGATCGGGGCAGGCGGCCAGGCGACGAGGCCGAGTTCAGTCATGCCGACCAACCGATCAGCACGCTGGGCGATGATCAAGGCGCGGGGGAGAAGCGCCCGTTCCATGGTCACAAGCCGACCACCGAGAGGCTGCCCGGCTTCCCAGCGCCCTGAGATGCCTTGACACGGCCGTTCCGCGCGAGAGGACCGGCACGACCCGCAGGCTTTCCACACCCGCGACCACACGCCACCGGAACACCGGCTCCCGCCCTGACCGCCGACCCGCGGCAGGCCGTGAGGGACGCGAGGCCCACGGATGCGTCCTCCTCGCTCGGCGCCTACGGCCCGGTGCGGCCGGAGGAACCGGCCGGCCTCCGCCGCCGGGACGTCGACGCCGGCACCCTCGTGATCCGCGTGCGGGCCGCCGAACCGGAGCGGACCGACGGCAGGCGGGCCCCGGGCCGACCACGTGGGACGCGGATGCTCGCGTCGTCCTCCCGGCCTTCCTCCGCAAAGAGGTGAGGCGGCACCCCGACCGGTTCCCCGAGAAGGGCCCGGACGGGCTGGTCCTCGTGGGGGAAAGGGCGCGGCCTTCCGGCGCACGACCTTCGGGCGGACGTGGCGTCGGGCTCGCGAGGGCGCCGCCGTGCTGGACGACCTCGTACGCGCCGAGCGTGCGAAGCACCACAACGGCGACCGTGCGCACCACAAGGAGGAATCATCGGCGAGCTAATGGTGCGGTTGTGGGGCGGCACCCGCTGACCGGTCTGGACAACAAAGAACCCCCGGGTCACTGACCTGGGGGTTTTGCGTGGAGCGGGTGACGAGAATCGAACTCGCGCTCTCAGCTTGGGAAGCTTGGGTTACTTGCGGGCGGTGGCCGGGCTGACCGGCGATGGAGAAGCGCTGGGCCCTGGTGGGCCAGCATCTTGTTCCCCGGTGTTCCCCGTGGTTCCCCGCACGATCTGGCACGCGTCTGGCACGGGCGGTCGTCTGGACTCTCCCGCCACCGCGCTGGTGACCACCGCTTTAGGAGTTCGATCTGCCCTCGGCCTGGTCGGGGTTCGCCTCGTGCACCACTGCCGTGCGCGGGTGCCGTGTGCCGCCGCCGTCCGTGGTCGTTGAGTCAGCGTTGGATGTCAGCGGAACATGTGGGGCATCGGGCAGGGCTCCAACGGCTCCTCCGGTCGGTCGAGCCAACGCCACCAGGCATGTCGACCGGCACACCTCCACAGTGTCCGGCAGGTCCGCCGGCCATCGTCCTCCCGCTTGGAGACAACCAGGCCGCCGGACCGCATGGGTTGGCCGCACTCGCGACAGGCCGGTGTGTCGGTGGTCATGCAGCGCACCTAATGACGCGAGCTCCTCACCTGCGTCGATCGTCCGTACGCGTCCGGGCTCGTTCGCCGTTGTCGGTCGGCGTTGTGACGCAGTTAGACACTCAGCAGCGGTCTGCCTCGGCATGTGACACCTCGACCGACTGCACGCAGTCTTCACCGACGGTCACCCCTCAGGGCCGCTGAGGATCGACTGGGCCCGAGACGGGGGCCGGCCGTTGCGGCGGTTCGTCATTGCTGAGCGCTGCAATGAGTGGCACCCCGCCCAACAACAAGAGCATGAGGGCCGCAATGACTTTGCCACTCCTAATTTTCGTCGCCCGGAACAAAATTTTCGCGTTTTCCGACTCTGCTGAAAATGTAACTTTCACTTTCCTCAACCTCAACGTAGTCAGTGAATCATGACAAAACTGTATATAACGGACTCCATGGTGGCGGTTCGGGTGGTGTCGTCGCAGGCGAACGACCCTTTATCCCGCAATGTGGATTTCGTCGTGATTATTGGTTATGTGGCATGGATCGCCAGAGCGGCTGCCTAGGGAGCTGCGGCACGCGCGGGCGGCTGCCGCCGGCCGTCGAGCCTGCTCTGTAGCGCGGTGGCCCCGCGTGTGAACGGGCGGGGCCGCCAACCCGCCCGGCATGCGTCCTGCACGGGCGCCCACATGTCACCGCACCGTAGGACCGGCTTAGAAGATGCGGGCCCGCTGTGGTGGGCGGTCGGATCGTCTGTGCTGCCGTCCGCCGCCGTTGTCAGCGCTGTCATCGAAGGGGGCAGCAAGCCAACCGTCGTGGAAGCGTCGGCAAGCCGCTGACCCTGTCGCTCGGTTGGGCTGTTTGCCAGATTTCGTGGTCCTGTGGACGGTTATCGTTGGCGAGTCGTCTGTATAGGCCGTACGAGGCCCTCGCATGTAGGCGCCCGATAGAACGTCTCCGGTGTGTACGTGCCTAGTGCGTCCGAAATAGGCTGACGACAGGAACAGTAGGCCTTCGGGTCGCCACCTTTTGACGAGCAAGGACACCCCCGACTGATGGCAGTGACCCAGCAGGAGATCGAGAACCGGTTGTGGGACGCCGCTGACGAGTTGCGCGTGGCGATGCCTGAAGCGCAGTACTCCTCGGTCGTCTTCCCGCTGATGTTCTGGAAGTACCTGTCGGACACCTGGGAGCACCACCACCAGGAGTTCCTGGCCGACAACGAGGGCCTGGACGACCTCTCTGCCGAGGAAGCTCGCGAGATCGAGTATCGCGACTACCAGTCGTTCGAGATCCCGTTCATCCATCCCGGCACCGTCGCCGAGCGTCGCGCCTCTTGGTCGTCCATCCTCGCCACCATCACCCAGCCCGGTCTCGGCCAGCGGGTCCGCGCCTCCCTGCAGGCCATCGAGACGGCCAATCCTGACAAGTTCTCCCGCCTGTTCGGGTCCATGACTTGGACCTCCGAAGAGGTGCTGTCGGGGGAGGTGTTGGCGGCGGTCATGCAGGCGATGGACCGCACCCCAAAGATGCACGAGGGCAACATGTCCCACGACGTGCTCGGTGGGGCGTACGAGTACCTGCTGAAGCGGTTCTCCGACGGGTCCGGCACCCGCGCCGGCCAGTTCTTCACCCCTCGCGAGGTCGTCGAGCTGATAGTCGAGGTCCTGGACCCCAAGAGCTTCGAGTCGGTGTACGACCCCACCTGCGGGTCGGGCGGCATGCTCATCGCCTCCGCAAACCTCCTGAAGGCCCGCGGCGGGCGTGGCTACACGCTCAGCCTGTACGGGCAGGAGGCCGTACCGGACACCGCCGGTGTGGCCCGCATGAACCTCTTCATGCACAACCTCACCCAGTTCCAGGTCGAGGTCGGCGACACCCTGAAAGACCCGCGCTTCAAGAAGCCGGACGGCTCCGTCGCACAGTTCGACGTGATCGTCGCCAACCCGCCCTACTCCCTGAAGTGGAAGCCCTGGACCAACGACCCGCGCGCCATCGGCGGTGTCGCGCCGCAGTCCTCGGCGGACTGGGCGTTCGTGCAGCACATGATCGCCAGCATGGACCCGAAGAAGGGGCGCGCCGGCGTCGTCCTGCCTCACGGTGTCCTCTTCCGCAGCGGCCAGGAGGGTTCGATCCGTCAGCGCGTTCTGGACGACGACCTTCTGGAAGCCGTGATCGGCCTGCCCGCAAACCTCTTCTACAACACGACGATCCCGACCTGCATCCTCGTGTTCCGCGCCCCCGGTACCAAGACCGACGAGCGCAAGAACGGGGTGCTGTTCATCGACGCCTCAAAGCGGTTCACCAAGGCCAAGAATCGCAACATCCTCACTGACGCCGACATCGCCGACGTCGTGACCGCCTACCACTCGAGCTTCGCCGACGGCAACCCGGTAGACCCCGACGGAGAGGGCGGCCTCTCCGCGCGGTTCGTCCCCACCACGGAGATCGTGGCGAACGGGTACGACCTCAACATCGGCCGCTACATCAAGCAGGCCGCCGCCGAGCAGGAAGACCTCGGCACCCTCATCGACGCCTACAACCTCGCCCGAGCAGAGCGCCAGAAGACCGAGCAGCGCATGCTCGATCTCCTCTCCGCCGCAGGGATCGAGGGCTTCGATGAGTGACTGGCAGCAGATTCCCCTCGGTGACCTCCTAACCCGTGTGCGCCGCAAGGTGGCCGTGGAGGATGGCGTCACCTACCCCGCAGTCAGTGTCCAGATGTACGGGCGCGGCCTCGGTGAGAAGGAGCCATTCGTCGGCGGTGTCTCGAAATACACGACGCTGAACACAGTGCGAGAGAACGACGTCGTGCTCCGCACGATCACGGCGTTCGAGGCCCCTGCAGGCGTCGCGCGGGCGGAGCATGACGGCACCCATGTCTCCGGTGTGTTCATCACCTATGAGGTGGACCAGAGAGCTCTCCCGGAGTTCCTGGAGCTGTACTTCCAGACGCCAGTGTTCTGGGACGAGATGCAGAACCGTGCCTCGGGAACGGTCTTGCGCCGCAAGACCATCTCCGACGCTTCGTTCCGTGCCATCCCGTTCGCTTTGCCTCCGCTGCCGACACAGGAGCGGATCGTCGAGGTGATCGGCGCGGTCGACGACCAGATCACCGCACTCGACGCGGAGGCGGGGGCGCTGGCAGCGGTTTTGCGTCGCCGACGAGCTGACCTCATCACCGACGGCTCGGTTGAAGCCGTGAGGGCCGAGTACGCCTTCGACTTCTCCACCGGCGTGCGCCGGACACCCGACAGGGCGACCGGCCCGTACATGACGCCCTACCTCCGCTCTGCGAACGTCGGCTACGGGACGCTCGACCTGTCCGACGTGCTCGAGATGAACTACGACCCGGCGGAGCGCAAGAAGTTCGGCCTCCAGTACGGCGACGTCGTGGTGTCCGAGGGCAGCGCAAGCGCGAATGCGGTCGGGATGCCCGCCATGTGGCGGGACGAGCTGCCAGGGCCCGTCTGCACCCAGATGACCCTGCTCCGTCTTCGGGCGCGGGAAGGGGTCTGCATCCCTGAGTTTGTCTTCCACTGGAGCATGTGGGCCTATGAGTCCAGGGCCTTCCTTGACGTCGCGGGTGGCACCAACATCAAGCACATCAGCGCCAAGCGGGCGAAGGGCATGGCCGTGCGCCTACCGTCGCTCGACCGCCAACGCGAGATGGCGGCGGAACTTGGCGCGATGGAGTCCGCGTTGGGGGCGGTCCGCGCGGAGGCCGCCCGTCTCCGTGAAGTCCGGGCGGGGCTGCTGTCGGGGCTGCTGGACCGCACCATCGACATCGAGTCTGCCGAGCTGGGGGTCTGAGCCGTGGCGAAGGGTATTCGGGAGCGTGAGTTCCAGAACCTGGTGATCCAGTGGTCCCTCCCGATGGGATGGGGCTTCACGGCGGGCAGGTCGTTACCGCGCGAGACGACGCAGACGGTGGTCGTCGGCCAGCTGCGGGACGCCATCGTCCGGCTCAATCCTGGGGTGATCGATGGGTTCGACGTGGACGCGGTGGTCGAGGAGATCGTCGCCACGGTCAACGCCGTCGAAGGTGGGCTGGTGCGGGCCAACGAGCAGGTGCTGCGCCTGCTGCGCGGGCGTAAGGAGTTCCGGGACGCCGACGGCGTGTGGCACGCCCTGAAGGTCATCGACTTCGAGCACCCGACCGCCAACACCCTCGTCGTGTCGGACGAGGTGACCATCACCGTCCCCGGCAAGACCTCCCGCCGGTTCGACCTCGTGTACTGGGTCAACGGCCTGCCCCTGGTCGTGGTCGAGGTGAAGTCACCGACCGCGAAGTCCGGGTGGGCGGATGCCGCCCGCGAGATCAACGACGTGTACGTCACCGAGTACCCGTGGTTCTTCACCCCCAACGTCTTCGCCGTCGCCTCCGACGGGCTGAAGCTGCGGTTCGGTGCCGCCGGGGCGCCCACGAACCTGTGGCAGCCGTTCCGGTCCACCGCCGACGACGAGAACCTGTCCGGGCAGGCCGACGTGCAACGCTCCGTCGAGCTGCTGCTGGACCCGGCCACGATCCTGGACATGCTGGCCAATTTCGCCCTGTTCGACACCTCTGGGGGCGGGGTGGACAAGAAGTACCTGCCCCGCTACCCGCAGATGGAGGCCGCGCACCTGATCCACGAGCGGGTCCTGGAGGGCGGGTCGAAGGGCCTGATATGGCACCACCAAGGGTCCGGGAAGACGCTGCTGATGGTGTTCGCCGCCTCGCTGCTGCTGGCCGACACCCGCACCGAGTCGCCCACGATCATCCTGCTCTCGGATCGGACCCAGCTCGTCCGGCAGACCTCCGGGGTGTTCACCTCCGCGATGGGGGACGCCCACTTCCACCAGCCCGCCACCAGCGCCGAGCTGCGGGCGCTGCTGGCCGACGACGTGCGCGGCGTCATCTCCACGACCGTCCACAAGTTCGCCGACGCCGGCAAGAACCTGTCGACCCGGGACAACATCATCGTGCTGGTCGACGAGGCACACCGCACCCAGTCCGCCCGGTCGAAGTCCCTGGCCGGGCAGATGCGCGCAGCGTTGCCGCACGCGAAGTTCTTCGGCATGACCGGCACCCCCGTCCGCAACCTCGCCACCGACACCTTCGCCCTCTTCGGCGAGGAGAGTGACCCGGGCCGGGTGCTGCACCGGTACTCGGTGTCCCGGTCCCTGCTGGACGAGGCGACCGTCCCGGTGATGCTGGACCCGCATCCGGTCGCCTTCGAGATAGACGACCAGGCGTTGCAGGCCGAGTTCGACCAGTTCGCCGACGACTTCGACCTCGACGACCCCGACCGCGAGGTTCTGTCCCGCAAGTTCGGGCGCCTCACCTCGGTGTTTGCCAATCCCGACCGCATCCACGCGGTGTGCCAGCACATCGTGGACCACTACCTGGCCGGCGCCTACCGCAACGGCCTCAAGGCCCAGGTCGTCGCCTTCAACCGTGAGCTGGCCGTGGCGTACACGGACGAGATCAATGAGCTGCTGGCCGGCTTCGAGGCGTCACAGGTGCTCGCCGAGGTCGGGAAGCATGACCGGATCACCGCCGAGGTGAACATCTCCGTCTCGGACTCCAAGGACGAAGACCTGGCCATGCGGCCGTTCCGGCTCTCGGAGGCCGAGGAGGAGGAGCAGAAGCGGCGGTTCCTCACCCCGGACGACCCGCTGTGCTTCCTGGTGGTGACCGCGAAGCTGATGACCGGGTTCGACGCCCCCAACGAGGGCGTCCTCTACCTGGACAAGCCGCTGAAGGCCCACACCTTGTTCCAAACGATCACCCGCCCGAACCGCACCTGGGTGTCCCCGACCGGGTTCGTGAAGACCTCCGGCGCGGTCGTGGACTACATCGGCCTGGCCGAAGAGGTCCAGCGGGCCGTCGCCGACCCCACCGCAAAGGGGGCCGGCAAGGGCGGCGGGTTCGTCACCGACCTGTCCGAGCTGGTCGCCGAGTTCCGCACCACCTTCGCCCGCATCGAAGACCTCCTCGCGGACGTGGACGGCCTGGACCTCACGGTCCACGGATACGAATCCGTGCGAGCCATCAACGTCTTCCTGGACGCCAACCCTGGCGCCGCCGAGGTGTTCACCAAGGACTACCGGCTCCTGGCCCGCCTGTACCCGCTGATCAACACCGACAAGCGGATCGCCAAGTACCGGGACGGCTTCGCCCTGTTCGGGTCCGTGTACACGACCCTGTTCAAGAAGTCCTCCGACGAGGAGCGCAAGGAACGGCTGGCCGAGCTGGGACCGATGGTCCTGGAGATCATCAACGCCCACGTCCACTCCTTCTCCGTGGTCGCCTCCCAAGAAGAACCCCTCGTCCTGGACGCCCAGGGCATCGCCATACTCAAGGAGCTGCTGGCCCTCGTCCGCCCCAAGCCCGACAAGGACGACGGCGAGGACAAGAAGCCGCCGTCCGCGGCGGAGATCCTGGACCACATCAAGGCCGCCCTCGACAAGGGCGTCGACCCGGGCTCCGCGAAGTACACCGCCCTCGCGGAGCGGATCAAGCAACTGCGGGACCGGATCATCCAGAACGCCCAGGACGCCCTCGAGTTCCTGTCCGAAGCACTCCGGGTCGCCCGCGCCATCGTGGACGCCGAAAAGCACCCCGACGAAGCCGTCGTCGTGCTGGATGACGACCACGTGGGCGTTCTGTCGCGGATCATCCATGACCACGCGCCATCCGGCCTCACGGTCACGGAGAGGAACCTGGCCGAGGAGATCGACCAGGTGGTCACCCACACCCTCGCCCGGTCATGGGACAACGCCGATGCCCGCAACCGAGGCGTCCGCCGCGCCACCGCCCAGGTCTTCCGGCGGTACGCCCTGAAGCCGGTGGGGGAGCCGTACGATTCCACCGTCGCCTATATCGAAGCCCACTATCTCGTTGACTGACGAATACGGGAAGGCCCGGACCGCCCTGGGCCTTCGTTGCCTCGTCTGCCAGTTCGGACACTCTCAGCTGGCTTCGTGTCCTGCGAGGTTAGGCAACAAGCTCATTCTTCCTCTTCTTCTGCTTCCTGGCGCAACCGGTCGGCGATGTCCACTAGAGAACCGCGCTGCGGAACGAACCAGCGCCGCGTGCCCTGAAGCGGTTTGCTCTGGTAACCGGCCTCCACGAGCATCTTCTGGGCCAGACCGGTCGGCGAGTATGCGACACCGTCCACCGCCCATACCAGGCAGTTGCGGCGCTGCCGGGTCCAGGTCGCACGAGCCCGGCGTGCATCGGCCGTGAGCCAGGGGGTGAGCTGCTGCTGTTCGCGGCCCGGGACTGGGCGGAACTCGACGAGCGTCCCTTCCTCCAGCGCGTTGTTCTCGAAAATCACGGTGACAGCGTTGGCTTGCCGCGCGTGCCGTTCACGCTCGGACGCGCGGTACTCCGATGAGAGGGGCGGAGGTTGATTGTCCCCCTGCAGGGTCACCAGCGCTGAACCAGCGACGTCCGAATATCGCTCAGCATTGCGGAAGATGCTGCTCACCTGACTCTTGGGTCCGTAACCCGTGTCGATCCAGTGGATCAGCGTGGCTACAGCGGCGTCCACGAGCTCGGCGACGCACGCCGGTACCGTCGGCCAATCTGATTCGGAAATCTCCTGCCAGCCTCGGGGCAGGCACTGGAAGGTCACGTGGGCGATGAGCAGTCGCCCAAGGTCGGCGAGTGTGCCGGCGCGCCCCTCCCACTGCGGGCGTTGTACGTCGATCTGCCGCTCAACCTCCCGGAGCACCAGGATGGTGCGCCAGGTCTTCACCGCGTCGGTGCGGTGGAGCGGAAATAGCCGGTGGTGCTGCTTCGGATCCCAGAGAAGATCGATGTCCACGTTGGCTTGGAAGGACAGTTCCGGAGAGGCGTGGGCACAGGCGAGCGCGGTTGCGGCCTCCCTGAGGGTGCAACCGTCCTCCTTCGACTGCGGTGGCTCCTCGCCCCGGCGCAGGACGTAGGTCTTCCGCAGCCGAAGCAGAAAGTCGTCGCGGAGCTGCTGCTGCACCTTCTCCAGGGCGATGAAGTCCTGGGGCTCCACCCTGTTCTGGGTGTTGGTCGTTCGGGTGACGTCGTGGTCGAAGCCCTCCGGGCAGTCCGTCAAGGAGATGATGCGGACGCCGATTCGTGCGCGTGTGGCGACATCCGGGGTTTGCTGGTACGCCTCGTGGACGGAGGCGACCGTCTGAGCGCCGTTGACAATGCTCGCTCCCTCCATTTCCAGGTCCCCCGAGGGCCCATGATCACCTTGTCGCATAGCACCGTGATCCCGTTGTTGAAGTACCAGAAGTACTCGGGCCTTCTGCGAAGGGTCTCCACAAGGGTGCGATTTACCGCGGTGACACCGAGCGGATTGCGGATATTCCGCTGGAAGAGTCGGTGGTGGTTGTCCTCGTACCAGCGGGCGACCTCCGCGCCTCCTATCGTTCCGTGGTACGCCAGGATGGGATCCTTGATCGGACTGACATCGACAGCCGAGGCCGACGCCTTCAGCTTGATCTGGGGTTCGGCGATTCCGGAGCGCAGGATGCGGATGAAGTCCGGCAGTCGCAGGGGGCGCAGGCGCAGCGAGTCCTCGTACTCCGCGCAGAACCGGTCGAGCACCTCCTTGGCCTCGGCCCCCATCGGCTGGGTCCCTGCCCAGGCTGGCAGCAGGGTGATCTGTACCCGCGGATTGCTGAGTGCCCGTTCCAGATCGGGGATGAGCGGCGTCAGCTTAGCGTTGAAGCACTGGTACTCCCGAGCGATCAGTAATTCCAGACCATTCTTCAGGTCGAGGGCAGCGTTCTTAGAGAAGGTGGCTGTGCCGTCGCTACTCCACTTCGCCTGTACCACCCAGACCTGGGGCTCTTCTGAGGCGAGATCCACCGCCACGGCGTCGATGCCCTGGTCGCTGAACGAGTCGATGACGAACTCGGCGCAACGCTGCAGCGGATAGCCGGTGAACTCGCGGATCGCCAGGGCAGCCAGGGAGCGGGAGAGAAATGAGTTCCGCTGGATTCGCTGCTCAAACTTGGACAGATCCTCAACGGGGACGATCCCAGTGAACTGCTCATCGAGGGCGTGTTCGAGCTGCTGGGCGTGCAGAGCGGTCACTGTGCTCCTGTCGGCGGCTGGCGGCCGTGCTGGGACGGTGGCGAGGGGTTCGCCCACGCCTCATCAGCGATTCAGGTTGCTTGCCGAAGAGTCAGCACGTCAAGCACTTTGCCGCACTGCGTAGCTCCGATGGGACTGAGAGCAGCGAAGATCCGCTGGGGTCCGGGACTCACGGGCCTAGCCGAATGGCACGGTGCGAGCCGTCGGATTACCCCCGCGTCGGTGGCCACCGTGGCGATCGGGGCCTTTGCGCTGGTGCCCCCGGCAGGATTCGAACCTGCGACACCCGCTCTAGGAGAGAGGCTGGGTGATCTCCCTCCTGAGCTGCGGCTTCACCGGGCGAGGTAGCGGGCGGGTACTCGCCCATGAGGCACCGGTGTTGACCGTGGCTGCCCCCTGCATCTGGCACGGTTGTGGCACGAACCTCAGCCGACGACAGCCAGCCACGACGGCGGGTGCGTCGACCGACCAGGCGCGCGTGTGTCTCGCTGCAGCCCCACCGGCCTCAGCCACGTTGTCGAGTGTTGCCAGCCACTCCTTCCGCGGCGAGAGGAGTGGCACACGGCTTCGGAGGCCCCGTGAGTCCCACACGTATTGCGAGGGCAGGGGCCTAGAGACGCCCTCCGTCGCCCCGCCAGTCCATGAATAGGCCGCAGAGCTGGCAGGGCACTATGCACTCGCTGCCACTCTGAGCAAGCCGCTAGCGGAGGAAGGAGTACACCCGCTCCAGGAGGGCGAAAGGGGACCTCGGCTATTCTTCCCCCTCGTGAACTGCCAGCCACGCCTGCGCCAGCTCGTAGAGCGTTTGATCACCGTCGACTTGCCATCGCGTTGGACCCTGAACTGCAGCTGGCGCTTCTGCCCAACCCGCAAGTCCCCAAATACGGATGACGAGTCCGCTGACCGAATAGGCGAGACCGTCGTATGACCAGATAAGTGGTGCCGTTCGGTGGTTCTGCCAACGTGCCTGAGATCTACGCTCGTCCGCCGCAAGCCACTCCCTGGTCGCCAGCTTCTCGGGGGCGTTGCTGGGAACATAAGTCAGCGGTGTTCCATCCTTGATCACGTGAGCGCTGACAAGAGTTGGTACCGTGGCAGGCTTTCGACGCAGTTTCGGTCGTGTCGATTGCGCAAGCTCATAGGAGAGTTCTGGCGCGGCGGCTCCACTGCGTACGTCCTCCGTCACCATCTGGGCGAGCTCTCTGCAGCGCACCTCATCCGTAAAGATGCTCATGGGAAATGAGGTAGGGCCGTAGCTGAGGTTCACTCGATGTACCAGCGAAGGCGCGATGGCCTCGGTCAAGGCGGGTATGGCCGTAAGTCTCGATTCGACTGAAAATGACAATTCGTCAATTTCCGCCAGATCAAGCAACTGAAATACCAGGTGTGTGATCAACATATCGCCGCGCTGGACAATGGCGTGCGTGCGACCCTGTAGGCGACTGCGCAGCGCGTCGAGGATTTTTCCAGTCTCTCGCTGAATTTGCACACATCGCCAGATGCGAAGGGCACTCGGAATTTCCCCGAAAAGGCGTTGATACGCTCCCTGGGCGCCCGGCTCCCAGAGTAGTTCGGTATCCCGCTTAGCGCGTACAGCAAGCTCCGGTGTCCTGTAGGCGCATGCGAGGGCTACGGCTGCTTGCACCACCGAGCACCCGGAGTCCGCGGTGGGATCTATCTCACCGCGCTTATATGCGTAGGTTTTTCCGAGGGTCAGGTCGAAATCCTCGCGGATTGTGGCCTGCCGCTCATCGAGGGAGATAAAATCTCGACGGTAAACATCATTCTGCGTGTTTGTGGTTTCGGCAATCCGAGAGGCGAATCCGGCGTAGTCTTCGCCCAGGGCGATCACTCTCACCACCACATCGGCCTCTGTCACCGCCTCCGGTTCCTGCTGCAAGGCCCTATGGATGGACGTAACTGTTTGTGCGCCATTCACGACAGTGGCGTGCGTCAGCTTCAAGTCTACGGGGTGGTCGGGATGCCGACGCCCCGGGTAGAAGGGCTCAACTTTGTCACACAGGATGGTGATGCCGTTATTGAAATACCAAAAGTTCTCCGGCTCCTCTGTCAGCGTCTTCTCGATGCCGACGTTAATACGGGTGAGCCCCAGCGACTGCCGGATGTTTTTCGAGAAGAGTCGAGCGCCGTGCCTTTCGTACATGTCGGCCACATCCCGCGCCCACAAGCTTCCCTGATATGACGGGAACGGCAGATCTCGTTTAAGCCATTTCAGCATTCGGAGTGTGAAGTCTACCGGATCGGGCTTTCGATCTTCGCGTAGCTGCTGCAGCAGTTCGACGGTTGTCAGTAGGCTGTAGCTAAGCATCGGCCCGTGGCCGTGGTGATCATCGCCAGCACGGTCAAGGATCGCCCTGGCGTGAGAGCTGAGTGGATCGTTGCCGACGAGGGCGATGACCAAGTTAATCTTGAGGTTAGGGTCACCCAACGCCGAGTCGAGGACAGCCGTGAATGGCTGCAGCTTCTTATTGAATGCGCTGAACTTCCTATCCTCCAGCAAGCGTAGTCCATCGATAAAGGCGCGGGCAGCATCGGTATGGAACCCTGCCGTTCCCTTCTCGCTCCACTTTGCCTGCACCAACCAAACCTGGGAACCGTCTACGACCGCCACAGCATCGATTCCGTTGTCGTCACTTCCATCGATGACGGCCTCTGCGCAGCGCGCCGGCTCCCACCCCGTTGCTCGACGGATTGCTGTGGCTGCCACTGCCCGCGACAGAAAAGCGCGTTCTCGCTCCTGGCTGGAGTTCCGCTGTAGGTCGCTTTCATCGATGAGTCCTTGGTACGCCTGCGTCAGAGCTGACCGCATCTGATGCACCTCAAGTAGCGTTGTTTTCACAGCTGCCCACCCCGTCCCGGTCACGTCACGCTGATGACGCACGTTCACTTCCGTGCCTGGCACGCGAGATAACCCTAGTAGCGCTTGTGCTCCTGGGAGGTACAGATTCGGAGCAGCGCGCAACCATGCGGTGATTCACCTTCTTCGAGGCGGAGAATCAAGCGGTGTCAGCCACAGCAAGCCCCTGCTGTCATCCCGTCTGCCGTCGACCCACACGGAGTAATAGTGGGGCAGGCTGCTGGGGGGCTCAGGTGGAGTGCCCTGCTGCACGAACGACCTGGGCCCCAGCAGCCTGGTCTGCTATGGCTTGCCTGGGGCGACGGCAGACGGGATGACAGCTCCCCACCTGCACCACGAACCGACTGGCAGCGGCACGACTGGCCCCGGTCATCCCGGAGCCTGAGCGCCCCCGCCGGAGGCATCTGTTCTGGCAGTCAGTTGCCAGATCAGCTCGGGTTCATCCCATCAAGCCCTTAGCCGCAGTGGCGCGCGGCCGGCGGTCCGGGCTGGAGCGGGGCGGAGACAGGAGCGCAGGCCCGGGGCGACGGCCGCGCGACGCCGCCTTGGGCGGCGGAGCCGCCCTTGAACCCGTGAAGAAGGTTGTAACTCAGTGGGATTCAGGCTTCGGTTGGCCCGTCTGACCGCTTGGCTGCGGTGATCCTGCGTGCTTGTCCTGCGGCGCGTTGGAGTGCCTGGGCCACCTGGTCGGCGTCGTCGGCGTTCAGCAGGATCTCTTGTGTCCAGAGGAGCGAGAGCCTGACCGTGCCATCGTGAAGGTGGACGGCTACGTCGACTTCTGTGCCGTGGCCTGCTGCGTCCCGGACTTCGTTCAGGCCTGGGTCGCTTGCGAACGCGCTCATGCTCCGATGTTCCACAGCGGGGCGTCGTACTGGTCCGGTCGGCTGTGGAGGAGGAGCCGGCGCAGCTCGTCGCGCTGGGAGCCACTGAGGTTCAAGGCCTCGGTGAGGTGGCGAAACGTCGTGTGGGTGACTCCGCGGGCGCGGACCTCACTCTGGAACTGGTCGAGCCGAGACAGGACGTCGTCGGGATCCAGCTTTGTCGGCGGCCGCTCAGTGAGCCACGCTGCCTTGTTGCGCTCGTAGTCGATCTCCGAGAACCCGCAGATCTCGCGGCTGTACGCCTCGGCCTCGTCCAGAGCGGCGGTCGTCATGATGGCGCGGGCCAGGTTGTTGCGGCTGACCGCGTCGTCCAGGTCGACCTCGTGGACCGTAGGTCCTTCATCGGTCAGGGAGACGGGAAGGCGGGCGTCGCGCACCTCGCAGATGCCGCGGGCTCCTCGGGCTGTTGCGGCGAGCATGGCGGTCGCCTCTGAGGGGTGCCACTCCAGGATGCTGCCGATCGCGTCCACGTCCTCAGCCGTGAAGGTGTGGACGAGGGCGCCGAACAGGGGGCGCAGGTCGTCGGGGGAGATCTCGCCGTCCAGCCCGGGGCCTGCGACCAGGAGTCGGATCGGGGCGTTGACCTGGCAGCAGGCGGCGAGGGTGAGGGCGTCGGCGAGTGGGCTCTTGAGGGTGGGTTCGTCGCCCTGGGCGAGGATGTCGCCGCCGACGTCGAGCAGATCGATCGATGCCGGCGCCAGGTGGGATACCAGCTCTTCGAGTTGGCGGGTGATGCCCTCAGCGCCGTGGTGAGGGTCGAGCAGCGCCAGCGTGTGCGGGAGCTCTGCCGCGAGTCGGGGGAGTGTGGAGCCTGCCGGGGCGATCGGCTGGGCCTCGGCAGGTACCGACCAGACGGACCGAGTGAGGGGCTCGAGTCCCGTGAAGCTGTCGGCTCCCCGCGGTCCCGGGAGTGGGTCGATCAGGAGGCGGTCCCAGGCGTACGTGAGGATCACCGCCTGGTCCTCGTCGCCGTAGAGGGCGGCGTGAAGCATTGCGGCGGCGACTGCGTCGCCCCCTCCTCCTGCTGCGACGATCAACCGCGTCATGCGGCCAGACTACGGGTTCGAGGGTTGGCCACTCACCCTATAGTGGCTAAAGGCCATAGCCACTTGGACGAGGAAGGGAGGGGAGATGCCGCAGATTGAAGAGGCTCAGCCGAAGTATCTCCAGATCGCCCACTACATCCGTGACCAGATCCTTCGTGGTGACCTGCGGCCGGGGGACGAGGTTCCCTCGGAACGGCAGCTCGCCGCGGACTGGAAGGTGTCCCGGCCCACGGCCGCGCGGTCGTTGGAGGCGCTGAGCCATCAGGGCCTGGTCGAGAAGCGCCAGGGCTCGGGGACGTACGTGCGCAGCCTTGAAGTGAACCGACGGGCAAGGGAGTTGTACGGGCGCGCCCGGCAGACCGGGAAGATCTACACGCCCGGAGAGTACGCGGTGATCACCTCGGCCGGTTGGCTGGAGGCTCCGGACTACGTCGCCGAAGCCTTGGGGCTGGTGAAGGATCGCCGAGCCGTGCACCGCCGGCGGGTGACGAACAACCAGGCCGGTCCGATCAACCTGTCCACTTCGTGGTTCGCTGCGGACGTCGGCCAGCGGGCGCCTAAGCTCACGGATCCTGGGCGGATCCAGGAAGGGACGCTCATGTACGTCGAGCGGATGACGGGGCGTCAAGGCAGCTATGCCGAGGACCGTATGTGTGCCCGGGCCGCCACGGACGAGGAAGCGGCCGACCTGAGGTTGGAGCCGGGGTCCGCGGTCCTCATCGTCCATCACGTCGTCTTCGACCTCCAGGACCGCCCTCTGGAGTTCGCCGAAGCCACCTACCCGCCGCACCGCTGGGCGTTCGAACAGGGCTACCCGCTCACCTGACGACGACTCGCCAGTTCCGGCGAACCGCTTGCACCTTCAAAGTGGCTAATGCCACTATCCAGGAAGTGGCTAAGGCCACTTGGAGGAGAAGGGGGCACGACGTGACGAGTCGGCGGCCGGTACAGGACGCGCGGTTAGCTTGCCGGGGGTGTCGGGGGCGTGGATGGAAGCGCGTCGGCTCCCGAACGGTGCTGGCGCTCTCCACGGCCAACGACCGCAGCCGTGCCACGTCGAAGCGGCGCTGCCTCGACTGCGACGGCAGCGGCAAGGAGTGAGCACGCATGGCCTACACGATCGACCGTCACCCCTGTGAGGACTCACCGCGGCTCGGAGCGATGACCTTGCATCCGGAGCCGGAGTCCGTCCCCCGCGCCCGGCGCTGGTTTCGGAAGTTCATCGCTCCGTACAACCCATCCTGCTCGATCGACGATTGCGTGCTGATGATCTCGGAGCTGGTGACCAACGCCATCCGCTACGGGAGGTCGGATGACTCGTGGGTGGTGCGGGTCGAGTGGTACCGCGAGGGAACCTCACTCCGCGTCGACGTGCACAACCCGGGGTTCCCGGCGAGTGTGCAGCTGCGGCACCCGGAGGCGGATGACGCCCACGGGCGGGGGCTGCTCCTGGTCGACTCCATCGCCGACTCCTGGCGCTCCGGGCCCAGCTGCTTCGGCGGAACGGTCGTTTCCTTCATGGTCACTGATGCCTGGCCGGCGTGATGGGATAGCTCACCTCTCCTACTGCCGGTGTGAAAGTGTCGCTAGGCTGGTTGACCAGTTGACTTGGCCAATCTCGACGGGCGGCGTTCATGGCGTATGAAGTGGAGCCACCGAAGTACGTGCGCCTCGCGCAGACGCTTCAGCGGCGCATCGAGGACGGCACGTACGCGCCCGGCACCCGCGTACCGAGTGAGAACCAGCTGGTGCAGGCGTTCGGGATGTCCCGCCCGACCGTCGTCCGAGCGCTGGAACTGTTGAAGCGGGACGGCTGGCTTGAGTCCCGGCAGGGCTACGGCACGATCGTCCGCGGTCGCCCGGAAGTCGTCGAGCAGAAGGACCGGCGGGGGCGTGAGGCGCTGGAGCGCGACGAGTCGCAGGGCGCGGGTCGCCTGGTCGAAGTCGGGCGCGTGCCTGTCCCGGCCCGGGTTGCCTCGGCGCTCGGTCTGCCGAAGCGGGCCGAAGTCCTCATGCGTCGCTTTCTGGTCGAGGAGGACGGCGAAGCTGTCGAGCTGGTCTCGTCGTACTTCCCCGCCGGCCTGATTGAAGATACTGAGCTGGGGTCCGGAGAGCCCTTGAGTGGAAGTCCCCGCGAACACCTCGAAGCGCGGAAGAAAGTTCGCTTCGACCACGTGGTCGAGCGTGTGTCGGCTCGTCTGCCCGAGGCGGGTGAAGCCGAGCTGCTGGATCTGCCGGACGGCGTTCCCGTGCTGAGCGTCCTGGTGGTCGCGTGTGACGCCTCCGGCCGATCCTTGCAGGTCTCCGATGTGCTCCTGCCTGCTGACCGGCAGGAACTCGAAGACACCTACCGTCTGAACTGACCCCCACCTCGGGCGAGACTCCCGCGATAGCAACTTGACAAGTCAACCTGGCATCCCTAGCTTCGGACTTGCTAAGTCAACCTGTCAGGCTGGCAGGTTGATCGACTCTCAGAAGGAGCAATTCCTGTGCGTGTGATCCGCGTTGACGCCTCGACCGCCACGATCCTGCTGACCGAGGCTCCGGCGCCGAAGGTGCGCGACCGGCAGACCGGTGAGATCGCCAAGGATGCGGTGACCGGTGAGGCGCTGATGACCGTCGGCGTCGTCTACATCGACGAGGGCGAGTCGTCGCTGATCCAGGTCACCGTCCCGGAAAGCGGCGTGACCGAGGGCCTGACGGTCGGCGCTCCGGTCTCGCTTCCGGGTCTGGTGGCACGGCCTTGGCAGAGCGTCTTCAACGGCCGGGAGCGGCACGGCATCGCCTACCGGGCGACCGCTGTCGCTCCGGGTGCCTTCTCGATGGCTCAGGCGGGCTGACCGCCGTGACGGATCTGGTGACGTGGGCCGAGCTGGGCGGTTCGCTCGCTGCGGTAGGCGGTGCTGCCTACGCCCGGCACGCCCACCCGGCGGCGTACTGGTCCACGGTCGGGCTGCCGCTCTCGGTGGTCCGGCTGCTGGCCTCGTACTCCTCGACCATGGATGCCTGCGGCCTGACCGTCGAGCCGTCCCGGTGGCGGGCGCTGGCTGTCCGGGCGGCCACCCGCCGTGAGGTCAGGCCGGTGCCTCCTCGCCGGGGCGTCATCCGTCCCACCACGACCGGCCTGCGCATGCGGCTGCGGCTGGCTCCGGGGCAGGAGCCGGCTGACGTGGCGGCCTCCGCCGAACGCCTCCGACACGCCTGGGGCGTCCACGCCGTCCACGTGCGGGACGTCAAGCCGGGCGTCGTCGAACTGCGGCTCGTCGGCTTCGACGTGCTGCGGAAGGTGCGGATGCCCCGGCGGCTGGACGGCGGACCGCTTCGGATCCCGGTGGCGTTAGGGGAGGACGCGACCGCGTTCGTGCGGGACTACCGGGCCGTGCCGCATGAGCTGGTGCTCGGGGCCACGCTCTCGGGCAAGTCCATGTACCTGCGGAACCTGCTGACCGGGCTCGCTGCCCAGCCGGTGGCCCTGGTCGGTATCGACTGCAAGCGCGGGGTCGAGCTGGCACCCTTCGCACCTCGACTCTCCGCCCTGGCGACCGAACCGGACCAGGCGGCCGAGCTGCTTCCCGCGCTCGTGAAGGAAATGGAGGACCGGTACGACCTGATCAAGGCCCGGCAAGGCATCGCGCCCGGCACTCCGGAAGAGTTGATCACCTCGGACGTCTGGGGACTTCCGGAGGACGAACGCCCCGCCTCGATCGTGCTGTTTATCGACGAGGTGGCCGAACTCTTCCTCGTCGCCACGCGGAAGGAGGAGGAGCGGCGGGACGAGATGGTCACCCAGCTCATCCGGCTCGCCCAACTCGGCCGGGCCGCCGGCATCTATCTCGAAGTCTGCGGACAGCGCTTCGGCTCCGAACTGGGCAAGGGCGCGACCATGCTCCGCGCTCAGCTCACCGGCCGCGTCTGCCACCGTGTGAACGACGAAGCCTCGGCGAAGATGGCGCTCGGCGACATCGCCCCTGAGGCCGTTTTCGCGGCCTGTGCCATCGCCGCCGAGCTGCCCGGCCTGGCCGTCGTCGGCGACACCTCCGGCGGCTGGTCCCGCATCCGCACCCCCTACCTCTCCCTCGCCGACGCTGCGGCCACCTGCCGCGCCACGGCGGACCTCGCCCCTGACGTACCGGCGCTCGACCCCTTCCGGCCGTACGTCCCGCCGATGCCGGTGGAGGCGTCCGGGCCCGTGGCCACGGCCCGCCCGGTCACCGAGTAAGCGCACCCACCCATGGCCGGCACGGCCGTTCCGTGCCACGTCCCTACCCCCTCCATGCCTGGAACCGGAAGGAGCTGCGCCGTGCGTGCCCTGTCCGTCCGCATCGACGCCGTACTCGTCCAAGCGCTGATCGCCGCCGCGCTGTCCTTCGCCCACCTGCACGACCTGGCGCTGGCCGCCGGACAGGACGGTTGGAAGGCCTGGGCCTACCCGGTCTCCGTCGACCTGCTGTTGGTCGCGGCCTGGCGGCGGCTGCGCTCCGGCGAGGCGAAAACGGCCGGGTGGTGCTGGTTCCTCGTCGCCCTGACCGCCTCGCTCGGCGCCAACGTCGCCACGGCCGGACTCCTCGACCTCGACGACGTTCCGGACTGGCTGCGCATCCTCGTCGCCGGATGGCCCGCGATCGCCTTCCTGGGCGGAACGCTGCTCGCCCACGGAGCGGCCGCGGACGCCTCGACGGGGGGACGCGAGGCGGCCCCGAAACCCATCGCGCCTGAAGCGCCTGCGTCTGCACCTGAGTTGCCCGCTGCGGAGTCGGAACCGGCTCCGCCCTCCACGCCCCCGGTCCCGACGGCGCTCGTCACGCTCGCGCGCAAGGTCGCCGACGAACACCGCGCCCGGACCGGAACACCCATCGACACCCCGACCCTTCGCGCCCGGCTCGGCGTCCCGCTGCCGTTGGCCGAAGCCATCTCCGCCCGCCTGACCTGACCCGGAGGACTTTCCCCCGTGCGCCCGTCCACGCTCCGCGCGCTGAAGCGCGCCGCCGAGCTGACCCGACAGAACCGCCTCACCGAAGCCGTGCTCATCGCCGAGCCCGTGATCCTCGCCGCCAATGCGTACGAGGGCGACGAGATCTTGCGCTGGCTGGCCGAGCACGTCACCGACTTCACCGGCGAAGACCCGAAGGAGACCGCCTGATGACCGCCAACCGCCGCTTCCGCCGCGTCGTCCGCATCGGCCCCGTGCAGGTCGCCACCTACTACGACGGCCGCGGCCGCGAGAAGCACACCGCCGCCTGCACGGCTCCGCGCTGCGGCTTCGCCACGGACTACGACAGCCGTGCCGCCGCCGAGCTGGCCGCCCGTACCCACCGCTGCGCCGTCCGCTGAGGGAGCTTCCGTGACCGTCTCGCTGCCGCTCGTCTTCGTCCTGGGCGTCATCGCCTGGGCCGTGATCAAGTTCCTCGGCGTCCGGCTCTGGGTCGCCGTCGTGATCGCGCTCTTCGGCTTCTGGCTCTCGCACACCTTCCTCGCCCCCGCCATCGAGTCCGGCACCCGCTCCGGGGTCGACGTCGTCAACGGCACCCACGAGTGACAAGGAGATCCGCCGTGTTCCGTCCCAAGCTGCCCGACGTCCCGACTCCGCCGACGACCACCGTCACGCATCAGCAGACGCAGGCTCCGGTTCCCTCGGCCGGTCGTCCGGTCGCTCCGTACGTGGGCATCGGTGCCGGCGCGGTCGCCGCCGTGGTCGTCGTCGGGGTCGTGCTCACCGCGCTCCTGGCGGCGGTCGCCGTCTCGGCCGTGTCCGTGGCCATCGCCGCCGTGGTCCTGCGCTCGCTCGTCAACGGCGCACACAAGCACTGACCGGCCGCCGGGGCGGCAACAAGCCGCCAAGCATCCCGCCGCCCCGGGGCCGTCCCTTCCGAACCGTCACGACAGCCGAAAGGAACTCCCATCATCACCCGGCAGACTCCGCCCCCGCTGGCGGAACTCTCCATGCTGGCCTCCCTCGGCACCCTGCCCGAGCTGGGCCGCCAACTGTCCGGCCTGGGCGGCTGCACCCGCCCGGTACGCCTCGACGGCCACCGCACCGAATACGCGGTGGACCGGACGACCGGGGAGATCGGCCGCGTCCTGCACCACCTGGACTCCTCCGCCCTCCCGGCCGGCCAGCTCCTCGTCCGCTGCAACAACCGCCGCGCCACCCGGTGCGTGGCCTGCGCCGAGACCTACCGCCGCGACACCTACCACCTGATCACCGCCGGACTCCGCGGCGGCAAGGGCACCCCCGAACGGGTCGCCACCCACCCGCGCGTCTTCGCCACCTTCACCGCCCCCGGCTTCGGCCCTGTCCACAACCGCCCCTCCGGTGATCGCCCCTGCCGCTGCGGCATCCGCCACGACGACCAGGACCCGGCCCTGGGCACGCCCCTCGACCCGGACACGTACGACTACGAAGCGGCCGTGCTGTGGAATGCGCACGCCGGGGCCCTCTGGCAACGCTTCTCGATCTACCTCCGCCGGGAGGTCGCCAAGCGAGCCGGCCTCACCCAGCGGGCCTTCCGGGACCATGCCCGGGTCTCCTTCGCCAAGGTGGCCGAATACCAGAAGCGTGGCGCCGTCCACTTCCACGCGATCATCCGCCTCGACGGCCCCGACGGCGGCGAGACCGCGCCCCCGGCCTGGGCAACGGCCGAGCTGCTGACCGACGCCATCCGCGCCGCCGCTGCTGCCGTCCGCGTCGACGGCCCGGAGATCGACGGCCGGCCGCACACCTTCGTCTTCGGCCGACAGCTCGACGTCCGCCCGATCCGCTCTGCCGACTTCGACGACGACCAAAACCTGACCGAGCGGGCCGTAGCGGCGTACGTCGCCAAGTACGCCACCAAGGGCGCCGAGACGGCGACGGGCACCCTCGACCGGCCGATCCGCTTCCTCGCCGAACTGGCACAAGCGAGGATCACCGACCATGCCCGACGCATGATCCGCACCGCCTGGACCCTGGGCGCACGCCCCGAGCTGGCAGACCTCCGCCTGCGGGCCTGGGCCCACATGCTCGGCTTCCGCGGCCACTTCTCCACCAAATCCCGCCGCTACTCCACCACCCTCGGCGCCCTCCGCGACGCCCGCGCTGAATGGCGCCGCGCCCAAGCCGCTCCGGCCGTCGACACCGGCCAGGAAACGACTCTCGTCCTCGCGCACTGGGTCTTCGCCGGAACCGGCCTCTCCGGCGCTGAGAGCTGGCTCGCCGCCACCCTCGAACCCGCTCCCGGAACGGAAGGAGAGCCGACCGCATGAACGACCGCTACCTGCCCGTGGACCAGGTCGCCGAGCTGCTCGGCACCTCTGTCCGCTTCCCCCGGCGGCTCATCGAGGAGCGGCGCATCCGGTACGTGAAGATCGGCCGACACGTCCGCATCCCGGCGAGTGCGGTGGAGGAGTTCATCACGTCCCACACGGTGGAGCCGCGTCGGCGGCCCCGTGCTCGGTACGGGAGGGCTGCCTGATGGCCAACAGCAGGGGCAGGCGCCGCCGTTTCGGTGCGATCAGGCGGCTGCCTTCCGGTCGGTACCAGGCCCGCTATCCCGGCCCGGATGGCGTGATGCGCCCGGCTCCCTTCACCTTCGAGACGATGGCCGATGCGGATGACTGGCTCGCCGAGAAGCAGACCGAGATCCGCCGCGGCGAGTGGAGGGATCCTGAGGCGGGCGCGGTGGGCTTCCGGGCCTACGCCGACAAGTGGGTGGAGGAGCGCGAGTTGGCTCCGCTGACCCGGGACCTCTACCGCTACCTCCTCGACAAGCACCTGACCGCCTTCGCAGACCTGGACCTGGACGAGATCACCGCACCCCGCGTCCGTGAGTGGCGGGCCGAACGGCTGCGGATTACGGGCGCCAAGACGATCACCGCGAAGGCGTACCGGCTCCTGAAGGCCATCATGGAAACGGCCGTCGACGACGAGCTGATCCCACGCAACCCGTGCCGGATCAAGGGCGCCGGCAAGGAGAAGGCGGCCGAGCGGCGCATTGCCACCGTCGCCCAGGTCGACGCCCTCGCCAATGCCGTGGGGATGCGGTGGCGACTCATGGTGTACCTCGGCGCCTACGGGCCGATGCGACCGGAAGAGCTGGCCGGCCTCCGTCGCCGGGACGTCGACGTCGACACCCTCCGCGTCCGGATCCGCCTCGCCGAGCCGGAGCGGATGAACGGGCGGCGCGTCCAAGGCGGGACCAAGTCGGAGGCCGGGACCCGGACTGTGATTCTTCCCGCGTTCCTCCGCCGGGAGCTCCGGTGGCACCTGGAGTCGTACGCCGAGCCGGGGCCGGACGGGTTGGTCTTCGTGGGGGAGAAGGGGGCACCCTTCCGGCGCAGCACCTTCGGGCGGAAGTGGCGGCGGGCGCGGGAGGTCGTCGGCATGCCCGAGGGCTTCCGGTTCTACGACCTCCGGCACACCGGGCACACGCTCTCCACCCGGTCGGGCGCCACCCTCAAGGACACGATGGTCCGCGCCGGGCAGTCCTCCGAGAAGGCCGCGCTGATCTACCAGCACTCCGACGACGAGCGTCAGGAAGAGGTTGCCGCCGGCCTCGACGCGACCGTCCGGAGGGCTCGGGCCGCCGCTGCCCGGAAGGCTGCCGAGGAGCGTTCTGGCACGGATCTGGCACGCGGCGAGTGATCACCGCGGACAGCAAAAAGGCCCGGGTCTCTGACCTGGGCCTTCTTCGTGGAGCGGGTGACGAGAATCGAACTCGCGCTCTCAGCTTGGGAAGCTGATGTTCTACCATTAAACTACACCCGCGTAAGTCGCCGGGACCCCGATCCGCTGGTCGGTGTCCGGACGCTCGCTCACTCTACCTCATGTCAGGCCCCCGGTGTTCAGGCCCGGGGGCCTGACGCTGTTTCAGGGGATGGATGCGGCTGCGGGGGCAGAAGTTGGGGCGTACGGTGGAGGGGTGGGAGAGGCGCCGGGCGGGTGCGGGGTGCCGCCTGGAGAGACGTTCCTTTGATCCCGTAATGTGGCTTTTGTCGTCAGGGCAGCAAGCCAGACGCGGCTCTTGGGGAAGGGACTCTTGGACTTGATGGAGCGCACCGTCGTCCGCTGTGCCGATGGGCACGTGTTCACCGCCGCCTCGTTCCCGATGCAGCAGGCCGAGCGACTCGGCCCCGGCCGGCTTCTGCGGTGCCCGCGCTGTGCGCGGCTCCGCAGTGTCGTGCCGGTGACCCTCCAGAAGCAGTAGCGAGGGGCACGGGAGACCGGGAGAGACTGAGGACGTGGGCGCGCGGGACGGCGATTGTGGCCGGTCCGCGCGCCTTGCGTATCCTCGGGGCGTGCTTCTCTCAGACAAGGACATCCGGGCCGAGATCGACGCCGGGCGGGTGCGGATCGATCCCTACGACGCATCCATGGTGCAGCCGTCCAGCATCGACGTACGTCTCGACCGCTACTTCCGGGTGTTCGAGAATCACCGGTACCCCCACATCGACCCGTCCGTCGAGCAGGCGGACCTGACCCGGCTCGTGGAGCCGGAGGGGGACGAACCGTTCATCCTGCACCCGGGCGAGTTCGTGCTGGCCAGTACGTACGAGGTCATCACGCTGCCCGACGACCTCGCGTCGCGGCTGGAGGGAAAGAGCTCGCTGGGGCGGCTCGGACTCGTCACCCACTCCACCGCCGGGTTCATCGACCCCGGCTTCTCCGGGCACGTGACCCTCGAGCTCAGCAATCTCGCGACCCTGCCGATCAAGCTGTGGCCCGGCATGAAGATCGGCCAGCTGTGCATGTTCCGGCTCAGCTCGCCCGCCGAGTCCCCGTACGGCAGCGAGCGGTACGGATCCCGGTACCAGGGGCAGCGCGGGCCCACCGCCTCGCGGTCCTACCTCAACTTCCACCGGACGCAGGTGTGAGCGGCGTGAGCGGGGCGCGGGAGAACCTGACCTACGAGCAGTTCGGGGTGGCCGTGCGCGAGCTCGCGCAGGCCATCGCCGACGACGGGTACCGGCCGGACGTGGTGCTGAGCATCGCGCGCGGCGGTGTCTTCGTCGCCGGCGGGCTCGCCTACGCGCTCGACTGCAAGAACATCCACCTGGTGAACGTCGAGTTCTACACGGGGGTGGGGACCACGCTCGAGATGCCGGTCATGCTCGCGCCGGTGCCCAACGCCATCGACTTCACCGACAAGAAGGTGCTGATCGCGGACGACGTCGCCGACACCGGCAAGACGCTCAAGCTCGTGCGCGACTTCTGCCTCGACGCCGTCGCCGAGGTGCGCAGCGCCGTGGTCTACGAGAAGACGCAGTCACTGGTGAAGTGCGAGTACGTCTGGAAGCGGACCGACGACTGGATCAACTTCCCGTGGAGCGTCCTGCCCCCAGTGCACGGGGCGGGGGAAGCGGCCAGGCCGAACACGGAAGCCCTCTGAGGGAGGCCGTCCCGTACGCGGAGGCGGTCCGGGACGGCACCCTAGGCGGCGGCTTCCTCCAGCGTGTCCCGTACCTCCAGGACGGTGTCCATCCCGGTGAGCTCGAGGACCCGCTGGAGCTGCCGTGCCGGCGCGGCCACGCGCAGGGCGGCCTCCCGGTGGGTGAGGGCCAGCAGGTTGAGGAGGGACGAGTCCGCGAAGGTGATGCCGGAGGCGTCCAGGACGACCTTCGGGTGCTCCTTGGCGGCGGTGGTCAGCGCGTCCGCCAGGGGCTTGATCGACTGCATGTCGTAGGAACCCTGTGCGGCGACGACCCAGGCGCCGCGCCATTCGTACTGGATCACCGCAACCTCCTTCCTCGCCTGTGCGCCGGCCCCGTCGGGCGGCCGGGCGCCGCTCCCCTCGCTGCCGTCCGTGCACTCCGGCCCGGCGGATCCGTCCAAGAACACCCTCGGGTCCCTCCTGTGACCTTCCCGCGGGATCATGTCAGCCGTTACGTGAAAAGTATGTCATGTATCTCGGTTCCGGCAATGGGGGGCCGCTAAAATGCTGGGCATGGTCGGAGTGCCCGAATCCCACACCGGATGGACGTTCATCACCAACCACGCGCGCGTCCTGGCGGCCATCGCCGACAACCCGAACGTCCGGATCCGTGACATCGCCGCCCGCTGCCGGCTCACGGAGCGTGCCGTCCAGCGGATCATCACCGATCTGGAGCGGGACGGCTACCTCTCCCACACCCGCGACGGACGCACGAACACCTACCGCATCGAGCCGGGCAAGGTGCTGCGCCACCCCGCGGAAGCGGGACTCTCCGTGGCCTCCCTGCTGTCCCTGCTCGTACAGGACGAGACCGACCGCACCGGCACGCCCACCGGTACGCCGTCACGCCTGGTGGACGCCGGCGACGCGCGGTAGGGACCGGTCCGTCCGGCCGCGCGCGGCCCGTCGGCCGGGGGCGGGTGCCCGGCGCCCGCGGCGGCGCGTGGAACGACGGGACGGGGGCTCCCGTCCGGGAGCCCCCGTCCTCGAGCGGGTGGCGCGGGTCAGAACGTGCCGAGCTTCACGATCGACAGCAGTGCGACCAGCTGGATCGCCGACGCGCCCAGGGCCTTCGGCCAGGGGAGGTCGTGGGAGCGGCTGACCATCACGGTGAGCAGGGCGCCGGCCGCCACCCAGGTGGCCCAGCCGAGGAGCTGGACGAAGGTGGCGTCGCCGCCCGCGAACATGGCGAACACCAGGCGGGGCGCGTCCGTGATGGACATGATCAGCATGGACAGGGCGACCGTGGGCTGCCAGGCGCCGTCGCCGCCGAGCTGACGGGCCAGGGTGTGGGTGACCACGCCCAGGACGAAGGCGCTGAGCACCATCGCGACGGCCGTCGTCAGGACGATCGGCACGGCGTTCGACAGCGTGGCGCTGATCGCGTCCTCGCGGGCCGTGTCGAAGCCGAAGACGGCGAGCAGGCCGTAGAGGAAGGTGACGACGAGGGCGGGGCCCCACATCGTGTAGTCGCGCATCCGGAGGAACGTCTGGGCGGGGGACAGGACGATGCCCTTGAGCAGTTCCTTCCAGCGCAGGCGGGGGCCGACCGGGCCGGGGGACGGGGCGGAGCCGGCGCGGTAGGTCTCGCCCTGGTGGTAGGGGTCCTCGCCGATCGAGAACGCCTGGGTGTGGCCCGGGTTGTTGGCCGCGTACGGGTCGTGCGGGCCCTGGGCGCCGTGCGGGTGCGCGCCGTCGCCGAAGTACTCGGGTTCGCCGTGACCGCCGTAACCGGCGCCGTGTCCCCCGGGTCCGCCGTGCCCGCCGTCCGCGTGCGGCCATGGGCCGCCGCCGTTGCCGTACGACGGCTGCTGCGGGTACGGCTGAGGCGCCTGCGGGTAGCCGTACGACGGCCCCTGCGGCGTCTGCTGTCCGTACGGGGGGTGTTGCGGTCGCGCGTGAGGAGCGCCGTTGTTGTCCCGGCCGCGTCCGATCCTGAATCCAGCCACGTCCTCGAACGTACCTGGTCCCGGGCGTTCGTGTGCCGGGCCCCGGCGTTCGGGCCCGGCTTTGCGGCCGAGCTGTGACATCCCCTAAGGGGCCGTCAGCCCGGGCGTCCGTCCTCCGTAGGGGCTCCGGTGGGGGCCGTCCTACGGAGGACGGAGGAGCCGGGGTCAGCCCGCCAGGACGTCGCCGAGGGCGGCGAGGCCCGAGGGGGCGCCCAGCGTGCCGGCGCCGAAGGACGTGGCGCCGGTGGCGGTGATGCCGGACGTGGCGGACTTCAGCAGCCAGACGGAGCCGGCCCCGGCGTTCTCGGCCGGCGCGCTCGCCACCAGCTCCGCCCGGCCGTTGCCGTCGGCGTCCGTGAGGTGGACGGCGGAGCCGAAGTGGTCCTCGGTCTCGGCGGTGCCGGGCACGCCCGAGGTGTTCTGGGTGAACGACTTGGCGCCGGTGCCGGTCAGCCCGGACGCGGAGCCGCGCAGCACGGTGACGGAGCCCGCCCACCTGGCCGAGCCGACGGTCTCGCTCTCGGCGCCGACCGCGATGTCGGCGTAGCCGTCGCCGTCGGTGTCGCCGGCCGACAGGCTCCAGCCGAAGCGGTCGCCGGTCTCGGCGGTGCCCGGGACGTTGGTGGTGTCCTGGGTGATGCGGACCGGGGTGCGGGTGCTCAGGCCGCCGGACGCGCCGTAGGTGACGGTGACCGCGCCGCCGTGGCCGCCGTTCGGCTCGTCGGTGGACTTCTCCATGAAGTTGCCGGTGACGACGTCGCCGTAGCCGTCCTTGTCGACGTCGGCGATGACGGCCGCGTAGCCGCCCGCGAGCTTGCTGCCGGGCTCGAGGCCGGTGGCCGAGCCCCGGTAGAGGACGCTGCGGGTGCGGTAGCCGTCGGTGATCTCCTCCCCGCCCATGACCAGCAGGTCGCTCGCGCCGTCGCCGGTGACGTCGCCGGCGACGAGGCGGTCGGTGTTGATGCCGGTCTGCTCGTAGGTGTCGATGCCGACGAGCCCGGTGGCCCGGCCGGTGCGGGTGAAGGGGCCCTCGAAGACGTTCAGCTCGGGCAGGGCGAGGTTGGCGGCGGCCAGGTCGGTGTCGCCGTCGCCGTCGAAGTCGCCGGCGGCCACGGACCAGCCCAGCTCGTTGCGGTGCTCGGGCAGCGGGGAGGCGAGGTCGGTGGCGGTCTTCAGGCCGCTCGCGCCGCCCCAGATCACGGTGAGGGCGCCGTGCTCGTCGGTGGAGCCGACGCGCTCGGCGTGCACGCCCACGACGAGGTCCGTGTAGCCGTCGCCGTCCAGGTCGCCGGTGGTGAGGCGGTCGCCGAAGTAGTCGCCCGACTCGGGGACGCCGGGGATGCCGGTGGTGGCCTGGCTGATGATCTGGCGCCCGGAGGTCTTCAGACCGCCCGCGGTGCCGTAGACGACGGCGACGTATCCGGCGCCGGACTTGCCGTCGATCTTGGCGAGGGGGGCGGCGACGGCGACGTCGCGGTAGCCGTCGCCGTTGAAGTCGGCGGCCGGGCCGGAGGGGGCGGCGGCGGCCGGCGGGGCCGCCAGGGCGAGCAGGCCGCCGGTCAGCGCGGCGGCGGCCGCCACGGCGGTGAGGCGGAGCCGGGCCGTGCGGCGGGGCGCCGGGGGCGTCGGGGTCATGGGGTGGTCCTCCGGTGGGTCGGTGGGGTGAGGGCGGTCAGCCGCCGAGGGCCGTGCCGAAGCGCGGGCTGCCCGTGGTGGACACGCCCGTCGCCGCCGGGCCGAAGCTGGTCGCGCCCGTGGTCGTGGGGCCGGTCGCCGTGCCGCGCAGGGACCAGACCGAGCCGTCGCCGGAGTTCTCGCCCGGCGCGGACAGGGACAGGTCGGCGCGGTGGTCGCCGGTGTGGTCGGTGAGGACGACGCGGGTGCCGAAGAGGTCGCCCTGCTCCGAGGTGCCGGGCACGCCCGCGGTGCTCTGGGTGAAGGACGCGGAGCCCTTCGTGGTGAGGCCCGAGGCCGAGCCGTACAGGACGGTGACCGAGCCGGCCCCGCCGTTCTCGCCCGCGGCGCCCACGGCCAGGTCGGCGTACCCGTCGCCGTCGACGTCGCCCAGGGCGAGGCCGCTGCCGAAGCGGTCGCCGGCCTCCGACGCGCCGGGGACGCCGGCGGTGTCCTGGGTGAGGACGACCTCGGGGCGGTTCCCGTCGCGGCCCTCGGGGCCGCCGTAGACGATGGTGACCCGGCCGCCGAGTGCGCCGTAGGCGTCGGCGGAGGGCTCCCGGTCGTTGCCGACGGCGATGTCCGCGTGGCCGTCGCCGTCGATGTCGCCGACGGCGGAGACCTGACCGGGGGGCAGGTAATCCATCCAGTCGCCGAAGTTGTCGACCCGGGCGTCCGCCAGCTGGGTGGCGGTGTCGCCGCCGCTCCACCGGCCGTGGACGACGAGCGAGTCGAAGCCCTCCCCGGTGACGTCTCCGGAGGAGAGGTGCGGGACGCCGTGGGAGCCGGTGTAACCGGACAGTCCGTGCGACGAACCGCCGGCGGGCCACGCGCCGGACCGGGTGATGGGGCCGGGAACGACGGTGAGCAGCGTCGAGCCGGTGGCGCCGACGGCGATGTCCGGGTGGCCGTCGGCGTCGAAGTCGCCCGCGGCGAGGGACAGGCCGTAGCGGTCGTGGCTGGAGTGGGCGAAGTTGTGCACCGTGCGGGCGCCGGACAGGCCGGAGGCGGATCCCCAGACGATGGTGGCGACGCCGTCGTTGGTGTCGTCACTGGTGTCCTCGCCGGGGGTGCCGACGACCAGGTCGGCGTAGCCGTCGCGGTCGAGGTCGGCGGAGGTCACGGAGGTGCCGAACGCGTCGTCGGCCTCGGCGCTGCCGGGGATGCCGGCGGTGTTCTGGGTGAGGAGGGTCCTGGTCGAGGTCTTGGGGCCGCCGGTGCCGCTGTGGACGACGGACACGGCGCCCGCCTTGGCCTTGCCGGCGACGGTGGCGCCGGGCGCGCCGATCGCCAGGTCGGCGCGGCCGTCGCCGTTGAAGTCGTACGGGGCGGCGGCCGTGGCGGCGTGCGCGGCGGGCACGGTGAGGACGAACGGGGTCAGGGTGGCCGCGACGAGTGCGGTCGCGGCGGTGCGCAGGCGCACGGGGAACCTCGTGGTGCTGTGCGGGGGGCGAGGGGGTGTCACTGGGCGAAGGCCCAGGCGAAGGAGGCGTTGCCCTTGAGGGAGACGTCGCGGGCGGACAGGAACGTGGCGCCGGAGGTGGCCGGCCCGGAGGCGGTGCCGCGCAGGACGGTGACGGCGCCGTAGCCGTTCTCGTAGCCGGAGCCGACGACGAGTTCGGCCTTGCCGTTCTTGTCGAGGTCGGCCAGGCGGACCGCCTGGCCGAAGGCGTCGTCGGTCTCGTTGCTGCCGGGCACGCCCGCGGTGTCCTGCGAGTACTGCTTGGCGCCCTTGCCGGTCAGCCCGGAGGCCGAGCCGAACAGGACGGTCACCGTGCCGGTGTCCTTCTTGGTGCCCAGGTCCTCGCCGAAGGCGCCGACCGCGACGTCGGCATAGCCGTCGCCGTTGACGTCGCCCGCGCTCAGCGCGGAGCCGAACAGGTCGCCGGCCTCGCCGCCGCCGGGCACGCCCGCCGTGTCCTGGTGGATCACGGTGGGCGTCTGCGCCGGGTCGGGGCCGGTGGGGCCGCCGTACCAGACGGTGATCTGGCCGCCCTTGTGGCCGCCGGGCTTGGCGGCGCGGGGGTCCTCGTGCTCGCCGAGGACCAGGTCGCCGTAGCCGTCGCCGTTGACGTCGCCGACGGTGCCCTGGGCGCCGTCGGCCGCGGGCAGGTCGGTCTCCGCGAACTTGGTGCCGGTCCAGCGGTGGTAGCTGATCTCGCCGCCGGGGTCGCCGTCGACGTTGAAGGGGTAGACGCGTTCGGCGGCGCCGTCGCGGTTCAGGTCGCCCGCGATCACCTCGTACGTGGAGCCGAGGGGGAGGCTGCTGTGGCTCACCGGGGCGCCGGTGCGGGTGAAGGGGCCCCGGTACAGGCGGGTGCGGTCCTGACCGGTGACCGTCACGTCCGCGTCGCCGTCGTCGTCGAAGTCTCCGACCGCAGCGCCGGAGCCGTAGCCGCCCCACTCGGCGAGGGTCGACGGCTGGGGCAGGACGGCGCCGCCGGACAGGCCGGACCTGCCGCCCCACAGGACGGTGACCGAGCCGACGCCGTCGCGGTCGCCGATGGCCTCGTACTGGGCGCCGACGACGAGGTCCGAGTAGCCGTCGCCGTCGAGGTCGCCGGCGGCGAGGCTCTGGCCGAAGCGGTCGCCCTCCTCGGCGGTGCCGGGGACGCCGGTGGAGTTCTGGGTGACGACGGTCCTGCGGGACGCCGACACCCCGGACGACGAGCCGTACAGCACGACGACGGCGCCGGCGTGCGGCACGGAGCCCACGTCGGCGCTCGACGCGCCGACGGCGACGTCGCGGTAGCCGTCGCCGTTGAAGTCGCCGGCCAGGCCGGAGGGGGCGGCGGCGGCCGACGGCGCCGACAGGGTGAGCAGGCCGCCGGTCAGGGCGATGGCGGTGGCGGCGGCCAGGGCGAGGTGCGCGGGGCGCTGGTGCATGCGGGGTTCTCCTGCGGGGGCCGGACGCGGTGGGCGTGCCGGGGCGTTCAGGGGTGGGGTGCCGGTCTCTCGACCGGTGACGCGGGCGGTGGCGCAGGCGACGTGGGGCGTGGTGGGCGCGGGGCGGGTGTCCGTCCGGTCGCCGCGTCCGGCCGGCCGGGGGGATCGGTCCGTGCGGTGGTCCGGCCCCCGATCACGGTCCGCACCGGACCGTGGGGACGGTGGGCGCGGGGCGCGGGGGATCTTCGCGCGTCGCGGGCCGGGACCGGCCACCGGCCGGTCCCGGCCCGCGCTCCGTTCGCGCGGCCGGAGGGGGTCAGCCGTTGACGTGGAAGCCGAACAGCGGGTAGCCCTCCGAGGACAGGCCGGCGTCGGTCAGGCCGATCCCGCGGCCGGCGGTGCCGATCCTCGAGCCGTCGGACTCGAAGACGACGGCGTAGCCGTTGGCGGAGTTCTCCCACGGCACGCCGACGGTCAGGTCGGCCCTGCCGTCGCCGGTGACGTCGGAGAGGAGGACCTCGCCGCCGAAGCCGTCGTTCTCCTCGCTGTTGCCGGGGACGCCCGGGGTGCCCTGCTCCAGGGCCTGGGTACCGGTCTCGGAGAGGCCGCCCTCGAAGCCGTGGATCACGGAGACCATGCCGGCGTCCTTGATCCCGTCCAGGTCCTCGCCCGGCGCGCCGACGACCAGGTCGTCGTGGCCGTCGCCGTCGAAGTCGCCGTCGGTGCCCGGGGCGGCGGCCACGGGGCCGGCCGCGGCGACGAGCAGGCCGCCGGTGAGCGCGGCCGCGGTGGCGGCCGCCAGGATGGTGCCGGTCTTCTTGTGCATGGGTCTCCTGCCGTGTGCGGGACGGCCGCCGGCTGCGGCGTCCCGTGCCGATGCGGTGGATCACCCGTGTTCGTCCTGTGTCGGTCCCGGGTTCGCCGGGTGATCACCGCACAGGAGACCCGTGAGGGGGCCGGAGGGTTGTACGTGAACATGACGAAGGGGCCGCCCGTTCGGACGGCCCCTCCGGCGGCGTGCCGCGCGGGTGTCGCGTTACTTCACCGGCTCCGGTTCCGGAGTGCTCTCGCTCTCCTCGTCGCCCGCCGGGTCGGCCGGGGTCTTGACGGACTCCAGCAGCAGCTGGGCGACGTCGACGACCTGGACGGACTCCTTGGCCTTGCCTTCGTTCTTCTTGCCGTTGACCGAGTCGGTCAGCATGACCAGGCAGAACGGGCAGGCGGTGGAGACGATGTCCGGGTTGAGGGAGAGGGCCTCGTCGACGCGCTCGTTGTTGATGCGCTTGCCGATCCGCTCCTCCATCCACATCCGGGCGCCGCCGGCGCCGCAGCAGAAGCCGCGCTCCTTGTGCCGGTGCATCTCCTCGTTGCGCAGGCCCGGGACCTTGCCGATGATCTCGCGCGGGGGCGTGTAGATCTTGTTGTGGCGGCCCAGGTAGCACGGGTCGTGGTAGGTGATGATGCCCTCGACCGGGGTGACCGGGATCAGCTTGCCCTCGTCCACCAGGTGCTGGAGCAGCTGGGTGTGGTGGATGACCTCGTAGTCGCCGCCGAGCTGCGGGTACTCGTTGCCGAGGGTGTTGAGGCAGTGCGGGCAGGTGGCGACGATCTTCTTCGCCGACTTCGGCTTGCGGGACTCCTCCGTCACCTTGCCGTCGTCGTCCATCTCCTCGCCGAAGGCGGCGTTGAGGGACATGACGTTCTCCATGCCGAGCTCCTGGAACAGGGGCTCGTTGCCGAGGCGGCGGGCGGAGTCACCGGTGCACTTCTCGTCGCCGCCCATGATCGCGAACTTGACGCCCGCGATGTGGAGGAGTTCGGCGAAGGCCTTGGTGGTCTTCTTGGCGCGGTCCTCGAGGGCGCCGGCGCAGCCGACCCAGTACAGGTACTCGACCTCGGACAGGTCCTCGACGTCCTTGCCGACGACCGGGACCTCGAAGTCGACCTCCTTGGTCCACTCCAGGCGCTGCTTCTTGGCCAGGCCCCAGGGGTTGCCCTTCTTCTCCAGGTTCTTGAGCATCGTGCCCGCCTCGGACGGGAACGCGGACTCGATCATGACCTGGTAGCGGCGCATGTCGACGATGTGGTCGACGTGCTCGATGTCGACGGGGCACTGCTCGACGCAGGCGCCGCAGGTGGTGCAGGACCACAGCACGTCCGGGTCGATGACGCCGTTCTCCTCGAGCGTGCCGACCAGCGGGCGCTCGGCCTCGGCGAGGGCGGCGGCGGGAACGTCCTTGAGCTGCTCCTCGGACGCCTTCTCCTCGCCCTCCACGGTCTTGCCGCCGCCGGCCAGCAGGTAGGGGGCCTTGGCGTGGGCGTGGTCCCTCAGGGACATGATCAGCAGCTTGGGGGAGAGCGGCTTGCCGGTGTTCCAGGCGGGGCACTGCGACTGGCAGCGGCCGCACTCGGTGCAGGTGGAGAAGTCGAGCAGGCCCTTCCAGGAGAAGTGCTCGACCTGGGAGACGCCGAAGACGTCGTCGTCACCGGGGTCGGTGAAGTCGATCGGCTTGCCGCCGGACGTCATCGGCAGCAGGGCGCCCAGCGAGGTGTCGCCGTTGGCATTGCGCTTGAACCAGATGTTCGGGAAGCCCAGGAAGCGGTGCCAGGCGATGCCCATGTCGGTCTTCAGGGCGACCGTGATCATCCAGATGAAGGAGGCCGCGATCTTCAGGCCGGCGAAGAAGTAGGTGAGGTTCTGGAGCGTGGAGACGTCCATGCCCTCCAGCCACGACACCACCGGGTAGGAGATGAAGAAGGACGCCTCGTAGCCGTCCACGTGGTGCTGCGCGCCCTCGAGCGCGTGCAGCATGAAGATGCAGACGCCCACGACGAGGATGACGGTCTCGACGAAGTAGGCCTGGCCGGTGTTGGAGCCCGCGAAGCGGGACTTGCGGCCCGGCCTGCCCGGCCGGGACAGCTGCCGGATGACGATCAGCGTCAGGATGCCGAGGACCGTCATGGTGCCGATGAACTCGACGAAGACGTTGTACGGCGCCCAGTCGCCGATGACCGGCAGCACCCAGTCGGCCTGGAACAGCTGGCCGATGGCGTTGACGATCGTCAGGAGCAGTGTGTAGAAGCCGATCGCCACGAACCAGTGAGCGACGCCGACCACGCCCCAGCGGTTCATCCGGGTGTGGCCGAGGAACTCCCTGGCCACGGTGATGGTGCGCAGCACGGGGTCGTTGGTCCGCGATCCGGCCGGGATCGGCTGGCCGAGTGTCATGAAGCGGAAGATCTGCAGGATGGCACGGCCGAACAGGGCGACGCCGACTGCCATCAGGACCATCGACACGATGATCGCGGCGAGTTGCATTTCGGGGCTCCTCGGGCCTGCGAGGGGTTTCGTCGGGGCTCCCGTACGGCTTCCCCGAGATTACTAAGCGGTAACTTATGCAGTCTGTTCGAGAGTACCCCCATCCTCGGCCGCACTGTAGCCGGGCACGGGGTGATCTGAGTCGCTGAGGGTTGCCTGAGAAGGCGCCCCGGCGCCACCCGGGTGATGCCCGGATGGCACCTGGGGCGCGATCGTGTTATTCGCGCTCAATCAGTACATACGCTCCTAACTTATATCCGTGCTCTACGGGATCGTCGCCACCGCCATCGCCCTGCTCCTCGCCGCCCTGCTCGCGCAACTGCTCCGGTCGCCCGCCCTGCGCCTCGGCGTCCTGGACCGCAGACGCCGGCGGGCGGTTCCGCTGTCCGGGGGAGCGGCCGTCGCGCTGGCGACCTGCCTGGTCGCGGCCGCCGGGGACGCGACGGGCGCCGCCCCGCTCGGCACCGGGGTCGGGGCGCTGCTCGCCGCCGGGGCCTGCGTCGGCGCGCTCGGGCTGGCCGCGGACGTGTGGCGGCTGCGGTGGTGGATCCCGCTCGCCGGCACGGCCGTGGCGGCGGCGCTGGTGGTGCCGTACGAGGAGACCGGGGTGCCGGGCGGGCTGCTCGCCGTGGGGTGGGTCGTGGGCCTCGCCGCCGCCTTCCGGGGGCTCGACCACGCGGACGGGCTGGCCGGCACGGTGGGGGTGGTGACCGCGTTCGGGACGGCGGCCTGCGCGGCGGCCGGGCTGATGGACGGGATCGCGGTGCTGCTGGGCGTGCTGGCCGCCGCGCAGGCCGGGTTCCTCGTCCACAACTGGCATCCCGCGCGGGTCGCCCTCGGCTGGTGCGGTGCGCTGTTCACGGGGTTCGTGCTCGCCTCGGCGGCGGTGTTCGTGCGGGCCGGGCACGGGGCGGGCGCGAGCGCCGGGGTGCTGTTCGCGCTGACCGCCGTGGCGTGCGCCGACGTCGTGCTCGTGTTCCTCGCGCGGTGGCCGGCCCGGCGGCCCCTGGTGTGCGGCGGGCCGGACCACCTCGGGCACCGGCTGCGGCGGCTCGGGCTCGCCCCGCGCGCGGTGACCCTCCTGCTGGGCGTCGGTGCGCTGGGCGGGGTACTCGCCGGGGTGTGCGCGCACACCGGATGGGCGTCCGGGGGTGTGGTGCTGTGGGTGGTGGCGGCGGCCGCGGTGGCCGTCCTGGCGCTGGTGCGGGTTCCCGTCACCCCCGTTCTGCCGCCTCGTCAACGATCTTCCACCGCGTCCCCGCAGGTCAGCGAGCGGTTGCGTGTAAGGAGCGGATAAGAGTTGAGTCAAGTCGACTCAGCTCTGTTGACCCTGCGCCGGACGTCGGGCATGCTTGAGTCCGTTCCACTCAAGTCAGCTGGAGGAATCGAAATGGCACGTGCGGTCGGCATCGACCTGGGCACGACTAACTCCGTCGTCAGCGTTCTGGAGGGCGGCGAGCCCACCGTCATCACCAACGCCGAGGGCGCCAGGACCACGCCTTCCGTCGTCGCCTTCGCCAAGAACGGTGAGGTGCTGGTCGGCGAGGTGGCCAAGCGCCAGGCCGTGACCAACGTCGACAGGACCATCCGGTCGGTCAAGCGTCACATGGGCACCGACTGGAAGATCGAGCTCGACGGGAAGCCCTTCAACCCGCAGCAGATCAGCGCCTTCGTGCTGCAGAAGCTGAAGCGGGACGCCGAGGCCTACCTGGGCGAGAAGGTGACCGACGCGGTCATCACCGTCCCGGCGTACTTCAACGACGCCGAGCGCCAGGCCACCAAGGAGGCCGGTGAGATCGCCGGTCTGAACGTGCTGCGCATCGTCAACGAGCCGACGGCCGCCGCCCTGGCGTACGGCCTCGACAAGGACGACCAGACCATCCTCGTCTTCGACCTCGGTGGCGGTACCTTCGACGTCTCCCTGCTGGAGATCGGCGACGGTGTCGTCGAGGTGAAGGCCACCAACGGTGACAACCACCTCGGTGGTGACGACTGGGACCAGCGCGTCGTCGACTACCTGGTCAAGCAGTTCCAGTCCGGGCACGGCGTGGACCTGTCCAAGGACAAGATGGCGCTGCAGCGTCTGCGCGAGGCCGCCGAGAAGGCGAAGATCGAGCTGTCCTCGTCCACCGAGACCTCGATCAACCTCCCCTACATCACCGCCTCCGCCGAGGGCCCCCTGCACCTCGACGAGAAGCTCACCCGTGCCCAGTTCCAGCAGCTGACCGCGGACCTGCTGGAGCGCTGCAAGACGCCGTTCCACAACGTCATCAAGGACGCCGGCATCTCCGTCAACGAGATCGACCACGTCGTCCTGGTCGGCGGTTCCACCCGCATGCCCGCCGTCGCCGAGCTCGTCAAGGAGCTGACCGGCGGCAAGGAGGCCAACAAGGGCGTGAACCCGGACGAGGTCGTCGCCATCGGCGCCTCGCTCCAGGCCGGTGTCCTCAAGGGCGAGGTCAAGGACGTCCTGCTGCTCGACGTCACCCCGCTGTCCCTCGGCATCGAGACCAAGGGCGGCATCATGACCAAGCTGATCGAGCGCAACACCACGATCCCGACCAAGCGCTCGGAGATCTTCACCACGGCCGAGGACAACCAGCCGTCGGTGCAGATCCAGGTCTACCAGGGCGAGCGCGAGATCGCGGCGTACAACAAGAAGCTCGGCATGTTCGAGCTGACCGGTCTGCCGCCGGCGCCGCGCGGCGTCCCGCAGATCGAGGTCTCCTTCGACATCGACGCCAACGGCATCATGCACGTGACCGCGAAGGACCTGGGCACGGGCAAGGAGCAGAAGATGACCGTCACCGGCGGCTCCTCGCTGCCGAAGGACGAGGTCGACCGCATGCGCGAGGAGGCCGAGCGCTACGCGGAGGAGGACCACAAGCGCCGCGAGGCCGCCGAGACCCGCAACCAGGGCGAGCAGCTCGTCTACCAGACCGAGAAGTTCCTCAGCGACAACGCGGACAAGGTCCCCGGTGAGATCAAGACCGAGGTCGAGGCCGCCGTCGCCGAGCTGAAGGAGAAGCTCAAGGGCGAGGACACCGCCGAGATCCGCACCGCCACGGAGAAGGTCGCGGCCGTCTCCCAGAAGCTGGGCCAGGCCATGTACGCCGACGCCCAGGGTGCCCAGGCGGCCGGTGGCGCCTCCGCCGGTGCCGGCGAGGCCAAGGCCGACGACGACGTCGTCGACGCCGAGATCGTCGACGAGGACCGCAAGGACGGTGCGGCGTGACCGAGGAGACCCCGGGCTTCGACGAGCAGTCGCAGCAGCCCGACGTCCCCTCCGGCGCCCCTTCCGACGACGCCGAGCCGGCGGCCGCCCCCACCCCCTCCGCGGAGGAGGCGGCGGCCCCGGCCGGGGACACGGACCAGAACGCGGCCCTGGTGGCCCAGCTGGACCAGGCACGCACGGCGCTCGGTGAGCGCACGGGAGACCTCCAGCGCCTCCAGGCCGAGTTCCAGAACTACCGCCGGCGGGTCGAGCGCGACCGGGTCGCGGTCAAGGAGATCGCCGTCGCGAACCTCCTGACCGAGCTCCTGCCCGTGCTCGACGACATCGGCCGCGCGCGGGAACACGGCGAACTGGTCGGCGGGTTCAAGTCCGTCGCCGAGTCGCTGGAGACGACCGTGGCGAAGATGGGCCTGCAGCAGTTCGGCAAGGAGGGCGAGCCCTTCGACCCGACGATCCACGAGGCCCTGATGCACTCCTACGCCCCGGACGTCACCGAGACGACGTGCGTGGCGATCCTGCAGCCCGGGTACCGCATCGGCGAGCGCACCATCCGCCCCGCGCGGGTGGCCGTGGCCGAACCGCAGCCCGGCGCGCAGACGGTCAAGCCGGCCGAGGAGAACACCGAGGCGACGGCGGAACCGGCGGAGAACAAGGAGAACGGTGGCCCGGAGGAGGGCTGACGTAATAGCTGACGCAGGGAAGGAGGGACGTCGGGGATGAGCACCAAGGACTTCATCGAGAAGGACTACTACAAGGTCCTCGGCGTCCCCAAGGACGCCACCGAGGCCGAGATCAAGAAGGCGTACCGGAAGCTCGCCCGCGAGTACCACCCGGACGCCAACAAGGGCAACGCCAAGGCGGAGGAGCGGTTCAAGGAGATCTCCGAGGCGAACGACGTCCTCGGCGACCCCAAGAAGCGCAAGGAGTACGACGAGGCCCGCGCGCTCTTCGGCAACGGCGGTTTCCGCCCGGGGCCGGGCGCGGGCGGCGGCTCCTTCAACTTCGACCTGAGCGACCTCTTCGGGGGTCAGGCCGGCGGCCAGGGCGCGGCCGGCGGCTTCGGCGGCGGTCTCGGTGACGTCTTCGGGGGCCTGTTCAACCGCGGCGGCGCGGGCACCACGCGTACCCAGCCCAGGCGCGGCCAGGACATCGAGTCCGAGGTCACCCTCAGCTTCACCGAGGCGATCGAGGGCGCGACCGTCCCGCTGCGGATGTCCTCGCAGGCGGCCTGCAAGGCCTGTTCGGGCACCGGCGACAAGAACGGCACACCACGCGTGTGCCCGACCTGCGTCGGCACCGGGCAGGTGGCGCGGGGCTCCGGCGGCGGCTTCTCGCTCACCGACCCCTGCCCCGACTGCAAGGGCCGCGGTCTGATCGCGGAGGACCCCTGCGACGTCTGCAAGGGCAGCGGCCGGGCCAAGTCCTCGCGGACGATGCAGGTGCGCATCCCCGCGGGCGTCAGCGACGGCCAGCGGATCCGGCTGCGGGGCAAGGGCGCACCGGGCGAGCGGGGCGGCCCGGCGGGCGACCTGTACGTCGTCGTGCACGTGGGCACCCACCCGGTGTTCGGCCGCAAGGGCGACAACCTCACCGTCACCGTCCCCGTCACCTACCCCGAGGCGGCCCTCGGCGGCGAGGTCCGGGTCCCGACGCTCGGCGGTCCCCCGGTCACGCTGAAGCTGCCGCCGGGCACGCCCAACGGCCGCACCATGCGGGCGCGGGGCAAGGGCGCGGTCCGCAAGGACGGCACCCGCGGGGATCTGCTGGTCACCGTCGAGGTGAGTGTTCCCAAGGACCTGTCGGGGAAGGCTCGTGACGCGCTGGAGGCGTATCGCGAGGCCACCGCGGGCGAGGACCCGCGGGCGGAGCTGTTCCAGGCCGCGAAGGGAGCTTGATTGCAGATGGACGGCCGTCGACGCAACCCGTACGAACTGACCCAGGACACCCCGGTCTACGTCATTTCGGTGGCGGCCCAGCTCTCCGGCCTGCACCCGCAGACACTGCGCCAGTACGACCGTCTGGGGCTCGTGTCGCCGGACCGCACCGCCGGCCGGGGCCGCCGCTACTCGGCCCGCGACATCGAACTGCTCCGCCAGGTGCAGCAGCTGTCGCAGGACGAGGGCATCAACCTGGCCGGGATCAAGCGCATCATCGAACTGGAGAACCAGGTCGCCGCCCTCCAGGCCCGCGTGGCCGAACTGGAGGACGCCCTCGACGGCGCGGCGGCGGCGATGCGGCAGCGCGAGGCGGCGGTGCACGCCTCGTACCGCCGCGACCTGGTGCCGTACCAGGAGGTGCAGCAGACCAGCGCGCTGGTGGTGTGGCGGCCGAAGCGGCAGCAGCAGGCGGACTGACGCGGAAGCGAAGTACCGCGAGGGGCCCGGGAGTTCACCGAACTCCCGGGCCCCTCGCGGTGTGCGCGCCCATGTCTGTGAGGGGTGTATGCGGGAGGGTCCGGCAGATCCCCGCCGGTCGTCCGCGCGTCCTCCACGAGTTCGGCGCATTGTGATGTGTCCATCTCGTTAAGTGGTCGCTCTTGACTGAAGTGGTACTGGAAGCGTTGGCTTTTCAGTCACATGGGCCACAAAGTTGTGCCCACGTCCGGAACGCACCTGAAGTGAGCCCTCGCATGCGTCGTATCGCCATATCCGTGGCCGCCACATCGATGTCCGTCATGCTCGCCGGATGCGGCGTGCTCAACGCGACGGGGAGCAGCGACGACGCGAGCCCGACCAAGGGGGACGACATCACCGTCGGGCTGCTGCTCCCGGAGAAGGCCAACACCCGGTACGAGACGTTCGACTACCCCATCTTCAAGAAGAAGGTGGAGTCCCTCACCCAGGACCGGGGCAAGGTCGAGTACGCCAACGCCGAGGCGGACGCCGACAAGCAGGCGAGCCAGCTGCAGCAGATGATCGACAGCGAGGTCGACGTCATCGTGCTGGACGCGGTCGACGCGCACGCCATCGCGGACGGCGTGCAGAAGGCCAAGGACGCGGGCATCCCGGTCATCGCCTACGACCGGCTGGCCGAGGGCCCGATCGACGCGTACATCTCCTTCGACAACGAGCTGGTCGGCGAGGTCCAGGGCCGCACCCTGCTGGAGTCCTTCGGGGGCGGCGCCAGCATCACCGACAAGATCGTGATGATGAACGGCTCGCCGACCGACCCGAACGCCAAGCAGTTCAAGGCGGGTGCGCTCTCCGAGCTCAAGGGCAAGGTGACGATCGCCAGGTCCTACGACACCAAGGACTGGAAGCCGGAGAACGCCCAGGCCAACATGACCGAGGCGATCAACGCGATCGGCGCGGGGAACATCGCCGCGGTCTACTCCGCCAACGACGGCATGGCGGGCGGCATCGTCCAGGCGCTCAAGGCCGCCGGTGTCACCGAGCTGCCCCCGATCACCGGTCAGGACGCGGAACTCGCGGCGGTGCAGCGGATCATCGCCGGCGAGCAGTACATGAGCGTGTACAAGTCCTACCCGGAAGAGGCCGAGAGCGCCGCGGAGATGGCCGTGGCGAAGGTCCAGGGCCGGGACATCCAGTTCGACTCGCTGACCCGCGACCGGGTGGACAGCCCCACGCACAAGGACATCCCGGCGCAGCTCGTGCCCGTGGTCGCGCTGACGCAGGAGAACATCCAGGACACCGTCATCGCCGACGGGATCTACGAGGTGCCGGACATCTGCACCGCCAAGTACAAGGCGGCGTGCGCCGAACTCGGCCTGAAGTAGCCCCCGGACCGCCTCTCCCGGGTCGTCCCTCCCGCGCCGCCGGTCCCCGGCCGGCGGCGCGCGCCGCCGGCCGTCGGTATCCGGCCACCCCCTCCGCAGGTTTGTCGCGACATCACGACCCGGGGCGCGGAAATAGCCGGACACACCGGTGGTTTCCGGCGGTCGCACCGGGAGGACCCGTGTTGCGGAGCCGGTTTCGGCCGCGCATAGTTGCGCTGCGGAAAGTGGCTCAACCGGGGGTGGGACGGGCGATGGCCGGGCACGGGACGGACGAGCATCCACACGGTGCTGACCGACTGTGCGAGGCCGGGGATCGGGTGTATTCCCGGGCCGTACGGCGCGGACGCGTGCCGCGCCGGGACGCGGAGCCGGTGCCCTGCCTGATGGAACTGGCCCTGCTGCACCCGGACCCCGACGACATGGACTGGCTGGTCCCGACCGCCCCGCAGGAGGTCATGACCCGGCTGCTGCGCGGCATGTACGACGAGATCAGCGCGAGCCAGCGCCGGGTCGGCTCGGCCGTCGCCGCCTTCGAGTGGTACGCCGGTCTGGGCCGCCAGATGCCCTCGACCCCCTCGGCGGCGGAGGGCCCGGCGATCCGGGTGCTGGACGGGCTGGCGCGGATCCAGGCGGCGATGGACGAGGCGACGCGGGCCTGCACCACCGAGGTGCTCACCGTCCAGCCCGGTGGCATCCGGCGCGAGGCGGAGCTGTCGGAGGGCCTGCACCGGGCGACGGAGCTGCGCGGCCGCGGGGTGCGGATGCGGGACCTGTACACGCACGTGGCCCGGCACGGCCAGGGGCTGCTCACCTACCTGGAGCTGATGGGCGACGCGGTGGAGGCGCGCACCCTGGACGAGGTGATCGAGCGGCTGATCCTGTTCGACCGCACGGTCGCCTTCATCCCCGCCAACGCCGAGCGCACGATGGCGCTGGAGCTGCGGCACCCGGCGCTGGTGGAGTACCTGGGCACGGTCTTCGAGCGCCTGTGGCGGCTCGCCATCCCGCTGACCGCCCCGCTGCCCGACACCGGCATCGAGGGCATCTCGCACCGCGAGCAGTCCATCGCGGCGCTGCTGGCCGAGGGCCACCAGGACGCGGTGATCGCGGAGCGGCTGGGCATCAGCGTGCGCACCTGCCGCGCGCACATCGCCCGGCTGTCGGAGACGCTGGGCGCGGCCAGCCGCACCCAGCTGGGCGTCCGCATCGCGCAGGCCGGCCTGGACGGCGCGCGCCGGTCGGCGGTCGCCCTTCCCGGCCGGGAGTCCCCGAGCGCCCGGTGAGGCGGCCGGGCCGGGCCCCGGTTCCCGGCTCACGGGTTCTGCTCGAGGATCCCCGACTGCGCGATGAGGTACCCCAGCTGGGCGCGGCTGCCGCTGCCGAGGGCGGAGGCGAGTTTGGCTATGTGGGCGCGGCAGGTGCGCACGTTCATGCCCAGCCGGCGCGCTATGGCCTCGTCGACGTGCCCCTCGACCAGGAGCTTGGCGATGGAGTGCTGGATCTCGGTGATGCCGTCGGAGGCGGCTCCGTACGGCGCGCCGGCGCTCATCGGGACCGCGCGGTCCCACAGGTACTCGAAGACCTTGACGAGGTAGCGCACGAGCCCGGGGTGGCGCAGTTCGAGGGCGACCTGGTGGTCGTCGCGCGCGGGGATGAACGCGACGGCCTCGTCGCAGATGATCAGCCGTTCCACCAGCTCGTCGATCGTGCGGTACTCCACCTTCCCGTCGGAGAGCCGGGCGACGTAGGACAGCTTCTCCGGGTTGTAGCGGGCGGTGTGCTGGTAGAGGCTCCGGACCTTCACACCACGTTCGATCAGCGGCTTGTCGCGCTCGAGGCTCCGCAGGAGGCTCCGCTCGGAGACCCGGTCGCTGGGCTGGACCGTCAGGAGCTCCGTCTGGCACTGGGCGGTCGCGATGTTGAGCGCCGCGTTGATCCGCTCACCGCCCTCCAGCACGGTGATGGAGTCGCTGGTGGCCGCGGTCTGCACGCCCAGCGCCAGGAACGGTTCGAAGGCGTCGGCGAGTTGCACGGACAGGCGCCGGTGCTCGGTGATCTCCTGCTCGATGGGCTGGAGGCGCTGTGCCAGCGCGACCGCCGGCGGCACGGGACGCAGCCAGGTCGGATCGTCCGGATCCGGGTGCAGGAGGGCCAGTTCGAGGAGACAGGGAGCGGTTCCGGTGTCCGCGCGCGCGACGCGCCCGGCGCGCAGCGCTGTGGTATAGAGACGACTGCCTTCCTCGCAGAGTTCGGTGATCGGGTGGGGATGTGCGCCCTTAGTCCGATGAGTACCCAAATCTCCACCCCCCAGGGTCCTGAACATGCAGGAACATGATGCACCGATTGTGTGGCCATGACGTGCCTGAATGAGCCATCGTCGTACTCGACGGGGGAAAAGGGGACCTTCAAGTGAGGACGAAGCCGACTATGCGCAACAAAATGCTTCGCTCGGTGCTTGTCGCCGCCTTCTCCACCGTTGTGGCCCTCGGCGCGATGAGCGGCTTCTCCGACGAGGAGGACGTCGTCCGGGCGAACACGCAGTGGCCGGCGGTGGCCGCGGACACCGCGGGCACCGACAACACCCAGTGGCCCTCGGTGGGCGCGAACGCCGCGGGCACCGACAACACCCAGTGGCCCGTCCCTGGGGCGGACGGAGCCGGGAGCTGACGTGACCACTCCACCCGACGACCGATCCTTCCGCCGTGAGATGGCCACCGCCTACCGGTCCGGATGGCACTTCATCGACCTGGTCACCGCCATTCCCCACAACGGGGACTCGCTGATGGTGACCGTGTTCGGTGAGCCGGTCGTCGTCACGCGGGACGAGGACGGAGACGTACGGGCGTTCCGTTGCCTGCGGCGGCCCAGGGGGGCGCCGCAGCCCGTACGGTGCGCCATCCGGTACGGAATGATCTTTGTGAACCTCGACCAGCGGGACCATCGGCAGGTGGAGTCCGACTCCCCCGTGCCCCGGACCGTCTCGGCCACCCCCCGCAGTGCCTGACGCGATTCCCCCGTCGTAACAGATCGCGCAGGTGCTTCCCCCCGCAGCGGCGTCACCGTGACCTGAACACGGTGACGCCGCTGCAGTTTTCCCGCACATGTCCGGGTATCGGCCCGATCGCGTGATGGCCGGTAATGGCCCTCCGCCGGGTGTGCGGCGACCGTTCCGCGGAACTCGGCCGCTCCCTTCCTCCTGCCTTCGCCTTGAGTGGAATAGACTCAAGTTTGTGTACGCTGACAGAGTCAGCCACGAAAGGCGCTGAAGGGTCGCCGCAAGGAGGAGAACGCGAACGTGGACGCCGAGCTGACCAACCGGAGCCGGGACGCGCTGGCCGCCGCCGGCAACCGGGCCGTGACCGACGGGCACCCCGACCTCACCCCCGCGCACCTGCTGCTGGCCCTGCTCCAGGGCCAGGACAACGAGAACATCACGGACCTGCTCGCCGCGGTCGACGCCGACCAGGCGGCCGTGCGCTCCGGAGCCGAGCGCGTCCTCGGCGGACTGCCGAGCGTGACCGGGTCCACCGTCGCGCCGCCCCAGCCCAACCGCGAGCTGCTCGCGGTCGTCGCGGACGCCCAGTCCCGCGCCCGCGACCTGGGCGACGAGTACCTCTCCACCGAGCACCTCCTCATCGGCATCGCCGCCAAGGGCGGAGCGGCCGGCGAGGTACTGTCCCGGCAGGGCGCCACCGCGAAGAAGCTGCAGGACGCCTTCCAGAAGGCGAGAGGAGCACGCCGGGTGACCACCGCCGACCCCGAGGGCCAGTACAAGGCCCTGGAGAAGTTCGGCACCGACCTCACCGCCGCCGCCCGCGAGGGCGGGCTCGACCCCGTCATCGGACGGGACCAGGAGATCCGGCGGGTCGTGCAGGTGCTGAGCCGCCGCACCAAGAACAACCCCGTCCTCATCGGCGAGCCCGGCGTCGGCAAGACCGCCGTCGTCGAGGGGCTCGCCCAGCGGATCGTCAAGGGCGACGTGCCCGAGTCGCTGAAGGACAAGCGGCTCGTCGCGCTCGACCTGGGCGCGATGGTCGCCGGGGCCAAGTACCGCGGCGAGTTCGAGGAGCGGCTGAAGACCGTCCTCGCCGAGATCAAGGCCTCCGACGGGCAGGTCATCACCTTCATCGACGAGCTGCACACGGTCGTCGGCGCGGGCGCCGGCGGCGACTCGGCGATGGACGCCGGCAACATGCTGAAGCCGATGCTCGCCCGCGGCGAGCTGCGCATGGTCGGCGCCACCACCCTCGACGAGTACCGCGAGCGGATCGAGAAGGACCCGGCGCTGGAGCGGCGCTTCCAGCAGGTGCTGGTCGCCGAGCCGACCGTCGAGGACTCCATCGCCATCCTGCGCGGGCTCAAGGGCCGCTACGAGGCCCACCACAAGGTCCAGATCGCCGACAGCGCGCTGGTGGCGGCGGCCACCCTCTCCGACCGCTACATCACCTCCCGCTTCCTGCCCGACAAGGCCATCGACCTGGTCGACGAGGCGGCCTCCCGGCTCCGCATGGAGATCGACTCCTCGCCCGTCGAGATCGACGAACTCCAGCGCGCCGTCGACCGGTTGAGGATGGAGGAGCTGGCCCTCGACAAGGAGACCGACGCCGCCTCGCGCGAGCGCCTGGACAAGCTGCGCCGCGACCTCGCCGACAAGGAGGAGGAACTGCGCGGCCTGAACGCCCGCTGGGAGAAGGAGAAGCAGTCCCTCAACCGCGTCGGTGAGCTCAAGGAGAAGCTCGACGGCCTGCGCGGCCAGGCCGAACGCGCCCAGCGTGACGGCGACTTCGACACCGCCTCCAAGCTCCTCTACGGCGAGATCCCGGCCCTGGAGCGCGACCTGGAGGCCGCCTCCGAGGCCGAGGAGGAGGTCGCCCGGGACACCATGGTCAAGGAGGAGGTCGGCGCCGACGACATCGCGGACGTCGTCGCCTCCTGGACCGGCATCCCCGCCGGCCGCCTGCTGGAGGGCGAGACGCAGAAGCTGCTGCGCATGGAGGACGAGCTCGGCAAGCGGCTGATCGGCCAGACCGAGGCCGTGCGGGCCGTCTCCGACGCGGTACGGCGCTCGCGGGCCGGCATCGCCGACCCGGACCGCCCGACCGGCTCCTTCCTCTTCCTCGGCCCGACCGGCGTCGGCAAGACCGAACTCGCCAAGGCGCTCGCCGACTTCCTCTTCGACGACGAGCGGGCCATGGTCCGCATCGACATGAGCGAGTACGGCGAGAAGCACTCGGTCGCCCGCCTGGTCGGCGCGCCCCCCGGCTACGTCGGCTACGAGGAGGGCGGCCAGCTCACCGAGGCGGTGCGGCGGCGGCCGTACAGCGTGGTGCTCCTGGACGAGGTGGAGAAGGCCCACCCCGAGGTCTTCGACATCCTGCTCCAGGTGCTGGACGACGGCCGGCTCACCGACGGCCAGGGCCGCACGGTCGACTTCCGCAACACCATCCTGATCCTCACCTCCAACCTGGGCAGCCAGTACCTGGTCGACCCGTTGACCACCGAGGCGGAGAAGAAGGAGCAGGTGCTGGAGGTGGTGCGGTCCTCCTTCAAGCCGGAGTTCCTCAACCGCCTCGACGACCTGGTGGTCTTCTCCGCGCTGACCAAGCCCGAGCTGGAGCGCATCGCGAAGCTCCAGATCGACCGCCTCGCCAAGCGGCTCGCCGAGCGCCGGCTCACCCTGGAGATCACCGACGAGGCCCTGGCCTGGCTGGCGGAGGAGGGCCTGGACCCGGCCTACGGCGCCCGCCCGCTGCGCCGCCTGGTCCAGACGGCCATCGGCGACCGGCTCGCCAAGGAGATCCTCTCCGGCGAGATCAAGGACGGCGACACGGTCCGCGTGGACCGCTTCGGCGAGGACCTGCTGGTGGGACCGGCGGCCGCGAAGTCGCTCTGAGTCACCGGATCCGGGTCCCGGGCCCGCCGTCCCGCGAGGACGGTGGGCCCGCCCTCCGACGGGTACCCGCAGATTGACCGGATCGAGTCAGCCCAGGGCTGACAGGCCCGTCGGGGCTTGCCACCCCCCTCCCCGCATGGGGGAGGATGGCGGGATCCGTACGAAGGGAAAATCACGGTGAGCATCGACCCGTCCTCGATTCCGAACTTCGGGGGCCAGCCCGAGCCGCAGCCCCAAGGACCGGCGGGCCCCGTCGTCCCGGATCAGGACCTCGTGAAGCAGCTCCTCGACCAGATGGAGCTCAAGTACGTCGTCGACGACGAGGGTGACCTCGCGGCGCCGTGGGAGCAGTTCCGCACCTACTTCATGTTCCGTGGGGAGGGTGACCAGCAGATCTTCTCCGTGCGGACGTTCTACGACCGGCCGCACCAGATCGACGAGAAGCCGCAGCTGCTCGAGTCCGTCGACGACTGGAACCGGCGCACCCTGTGGCCCAAGGTCTACACCCACACCCATGACGACGGCACCGTCCGTCTCATCGGTGAGGCCCAGATGCTGATCGGCATGGGCGTCAGCCTGGAGCACTTCGTCTCGTCGACGGTCAGCTGGGTGCGGGCCGCCATCGAGTTCGACAAGTGGCTCGTCGAGCAGCTCGGCCTGGAGAAGGAGATCAACGAGGCGGACAAGCCCGAGGACGACGAGGAGTAGCCGTCCCCCGGCGGCCACCGCCGAACGCGGCGACGCGACGGGTACCGGCGGGTACGCGCCGCTCGCGGGAGGAGCCCGGCCCGGACACCGGCCGCACCGCGGTCGGCTGCGGGGGCCGGGCTCTCCCATGACGTCGCCCGCCCCGCAGCGGCGGGCGCGGCACCTGCGTCATCGCAGCCTTCGGCCGGTCGGCTCCCGCAGCGGCACCACGTGACCGGGACGTCGTCCTCGGTGGCTTCGTGGACCGGTCGGTGTACGGGGTCGCGGTGCGCGACGGCTACGCCACCGACCGGCGGATTCCTGCCGAGGCGTCGTCCCCGTGCGTGACAGCGAGGCCCCGCACGGCCCGGTGCTGTGCTTCGAAACCGCCTCCCGGGCCTCCTCCACGGGCGAGCCGAGGACCGGGCACCGCCGTTCCCGAGTCGGCCGGGGCCCGGTCACCGGCCGTCTTCCGGGCCGACCGGGCCCCTGTCCGCGACGGGCCGGTCAGCCACTGACCCCCCGAAGGACCGGGAGAAAGAACCACCCGCCCACCCACCCTCCCCGACCGCGTCACCCGTCCGGGTGACCGGCTTGCGGGGGCGGGACACGGACGGTTACGTTCGCCGCGACAACCGCAAACAGATACGGCCCCCGGCCGGGACGGCAATCCCGAACGAGGGCCTGACCGATCAGGAAGAAGCACCTTCCCGATGGCTGACCCGCAGTCTAACGCGCGCCTGCGCGCCGACGCCGGAGCTCCGACCTCCGGGGTGATCCACGTCCGCACCCGGCTCACCGCCGACTTCACCGTGATCTCCAACGCCCTCGCCCAGCGGCGCGGCAGCGCGGTCGCGGTCGGCGTCGCGGTCTACATCCTCCCGCTGCCCACCGGCACCCCCGTGACCATCGCCGCCCTGTGCGCGCACTTCACCGAGGGCGAGATCCTGATCTCGCGGGCGCTCAGGGAGCTGGAGGCCGCCGGGTACCTGGAGCGCCGCCGCGAGCGCCTGCCCTCGGGGCGGATCCGCACCCGGACGTACTTCCACGACGTCCCCGGCGGCACCCTCCACCCGGGCCCGGACGGGCCCCTGGACCGCCGAAGCCGTCCCCGCCCCGGAAGCCGCCCGCGGCCGAGCGCGCCACGTCCTCTCCGGCGGCCGTCACGGAAGCGGCGCCCGCTCCCGCCGCGGACCGGCCGCAGGAGCCGGCGTCACTCTCCGACGCGGACCCGCAGGCGGTCACCGTCCTGGCCTCCCTCCGCCGCGTCGATCCGCGTCTCGTCCTGTCCGAGCGGGAGGCCGTGCGTCTGGCACCGGCCGTCACCGCGTGGCTGGCGGCCGGTGTCGCCCCCTCCCGGATCATCACGGAGATCACGACCCGACTTCCCGAACGCCTCCTGACCCGTCCGGCGGGCATCCTCGCCTTCCGCCTCCGGGAGACGCCCCTGCCCGCACCGCCCCCGACCCCGTTCCCGCCGGGTTCCGGCCACCCGGCCGTACCGCCCTTCCAGACCTGTGACGGTTGCGAGCGCGCCTTCCGCGCACCGGAACCCGGGCCCTGTCGGGACTGCCGGGGCCGTCTCGCCGGGGGTCTTGTCCGTGCGGCCTGCTGAGCCGACGGGCGGGTGTGCGACCGGTCACCGGACGGGAGGCTCGATGTGCGACGGTGCGAAATCCGGCAGCGGACCCGGATGCAGGAGGCGGAGCATGGCCGACCGGTTCAGGGACGGACTTCTGACTCCTGCGGAAACAGCCCCTCACCTCCAGATTCCGCAGTCGACGCTCATCTCGTGGCTGAGGAGCAGGGCCGCCGGGGCGCCGCTGGTCCACCAGGGGGAGCCGTTGCGCAAGGGGCAGCCCCCGGTGCCGTTCATCGCGGTGGCCTAGGCGCACGTCCTCCGTTCCCTGCGCACCCGGGGCTGCGGATGAGCGAGATCAGGGAAGCGGCCGCCGCCGTACGGGACGCCTTCGACACCCCCTACGGCCTCGTCTCGAAGCGGATCGCGACGGACGGCGTGGACATCTTCGTCGAGCACGGGCTGGGGGACCTCCGCAGGGCCCGGGACGGTCAGGCCCCCATCCGCGAGGTGGTCTCCGACCACCTCCGCCACCTGGACCGGGAGCCCGGCGACGACTTCCCCCTCCAGCCTGCGGCTCAGCCAGTACCCGGAACCCGTCCCCGTCGTGATCGATCCGAGGTGCGGTCACGGGAGGCCCGTCGTGGCCGCCAACCGTGTCGCGGTCAAGGCCATCACGGACCTCCGGCAGACCGGGGAGAACGTCGAGGACATCGCCTACGACTTCGACATGACGCCCGAGCAGGTCGATGAGCTGTGCCGGGCCGTGGTGCGCCTTGCCGCCCGAGTTCTTCCTCGACCGCAATCTCGGACGTCGCGTCGCGGAAGGCCTGAAGGCGTGCGGCTGGACCGTTCACCGCATCGGGACGAGGTCCACCGCCTCGCGTTCTTCCTCCGGCGGGTGGTCGGACATCACCGGCACGGGAGACCGGACCCGCCCACAACCCGTCGTCGCCCGACGGGTTCCTTCCGCGGAGCCCCCCGCGACGCGGGCGCTCCCCCTGCCCGTGAGAAGCACCGCCACCCGCGCTCAGCGGGCCCCCAGGCCCTTCAGGCGCCGTGCCGCCTCCTCCAGGACCGGCCGCTGCTTGCAGAACGCGAACCGCACGAAGGGGGCGCCCGCCTCCCGGTGGTCGTAGAAGACCGCCGTGGGGATGGCGACGACCCCCGCGCGCTCGGGCAGGGCGCGGCAGAAGGCGACGCCGTCGCTCTCGCCCAGGGGCCGGATGTCGGCGGTGACGAAGTACGTGCCGGAGGGCCGGTAGACGGTGAGGCCCGCCTCCTCCAGGCCCGCCGCCAGGACGTCCCGCTTGGCCCGCAGGTCGTCCCGCAGGCCGGTGAAGTACGCCTCGGGCAGCGCGAGGGCCTCGGCGACCGCGTACTGGAACGGGCCCGCGGAGACGTACGTCAGGAACTGCTTGGCCGAGCGGACCGCCGTCACCAGCTCCGGCGCGGCCGTCACCCAGCCGACCTTCCAGCCGGTGAAGGAGAAGGTCTTCCCCGCGCTCGAGATGGTCACGGTCCGCTCGCGCATCCCCGGGAAGGTCGCCAGCGGCACGTGCTCGGCCCCGTCGAAGACCAGGTGCTCGTACACCTCGTCGGTGACCACCAGCAGGTCGCGCTCCACGGCCAGCGCGGCGATCGCCGCCAGCTCCTCGCGGGTCAGGACGGTGCCGGTCGGGTTGTGCGGGGTGTTGACCAGCAGCAGGCGGGTGCGGTCGGTGACGGCGTCGCGCAGTTCGTCCAGGTCGAGCCGGAAGCGGCCCTCCCGCGGGCGCAGGGTGACGGGGACGCGCCGGCCGCCCGCCATGGCGATGCAGGCGGCGTAGGAGTCGTAGTACGGCTCGAGGGCGACCACCTCGTCGCCGGGCTCCACCAGGGCGAGCAGGGCGGCGGCGATCGCCTCGGTGGCGCCGGCGGTGACCAGGACCTCGGTGTCGGGGTCGAGGGACAGGCCGTAGCGGCGCCACTGGTGCGCGGCGACGGCGGTGCGCAGCTCGGGGACGCCCGGGCCCGGCGGGTACTGGTTGCCGCGGCCGTCGCGCAGGGCCCGCACGGCCGCCTCCCTGACCTCCTCGGGGCCGTCGGTGTCGGGGAACCCCTGGCCCAGGTTGATGGAGCCCGTCCGCAGGGCCAGGGCGGACATCTCGGCGAAGATCGTCGTCCCGAACTCGGCGAGCCGGCGGTTCAGCAGGGGGCGCGGGCTGGAGGTCATGACGGCCATCCTGCGCCGAAGCTCTGGACTTCCTCAACTCTGCTTTGGGCCGCGCGGGCGGTGGGCATCTCCCGGTCACGCACGTGAGCGAGGCACCCACGGGGGGCTGCTTCGGGGGATCACGGGGGATGGAAGGGAGGGCGACGCCATGGTCGTCGGCATCGTCGTGACTCTGGTCTTCGCACTGTTCGTCGCGCTGGTCGTGACCGCGGCCCGCAGGGCCGCGAGCCGGGCGGCGGTCCGCACCCGGACGGCCGGCGGCCGCGCCGGATCGTCCAGGAGCCGTCGCGACGGCGGTGACAGCGGCGGCAGCGGCGGCGGCAGCGACAGCAGCTGGTGGGCGGGCGGCGGAGCCGTCACCGCGTCCTGCGGCTCGTCGTCCGACAGCGGCTCCGGCGGCTCGTCCTGCGGAGGTGGCTCGTCCTGCGGAGGCGGGTCGTCCTGCGGGGGCGGCGGATGCGGCGGAGGCAGCTGACACGGGGCAGCTCGCCCGCACTGCGGGGACGACGCGTCCGCGGCAGCGGGGTCCGCACCTGGGGCGGGCCCCGCTGCGTTGCCGGGCGGCGGCGGGCGGCGGGCGGCGGGCGGAGGGCGGCGGCCGGCGGGCGGGGGCGGGAGCGACCCGCGGCGGGCAACGGGGGGACGGGTGACGGGCGGCGGTCCGGTCCCGGGCGGGCGGGAGGGCCGGTGCGGCGGACGGGCGCCCGCCGTCACCACGGGGCGCACGCCGGATTGAACAGTTGAGCTGGGGAGTCCCCTACGGGATGGAAAGCCCACGAAGTTGGGTAAAAACGCTGTGGCGGCGCCACCGTTCATGATTCCCTCTCAAACACCGACGCAGCCCTCGGAATCCCTGCGGATCCTTCCTCCGGCGGACCGGGCTGACGGGCCGCACCCCCCGGTGCGGCCGGGGCGTACGGACCCACATCTCCCTCTCCTTGTGCGCTTGCGGAGCCGATCCATGCTCACGACCCTGAACACCGCCTACACCGACACCCGTGCGGCCGACCTCGCCTGGGCCCTGGGGCGCGAGCCGCTTCCCGCGCTGGCCACCCTCGACCTCGAACTGACCGGCGCGAAGCTCCAGTTGAGGCTCCTCGGCGCGTCCCACCAGGTGCTGCTGGAGGAGGAGCGCGGCCTGTGCTCGGAGACGGTGGCGTGCATTCCGGGCAGCAGCACGCCCCTTCCGCTGGGCGTGGCCAAGCGGGTGAACGACTGGGAGTACGAGTTCGCCGCCCGGGTGGAGATCCTCTCCCCGGGCTCCTTCGCGGGCCGTGCGCAGGAGTTGCTCGCGCTGGTCTCCGACCATCCGCAGGGCCTCGCCGGGGTCTTCCCCGGCAGTCCGCACGCGTTCACCGCGATGCTCGCCCAGCACCACGAGGGCCAGGTCCACTGGCGGACCTGGCACGCCTACCCGCAGGACGGTCAGCTGGTGGCGACCCGGACGAAGGTGGGGACGCGCGGGGGAGCGGAGCGGTGAGGGACCGGTGCGCGGAGCCCGCGGTCGCGTGTCCCGGCGGATCCGTCGCCCGTACCGGCATGGGGCGAGCGTAAACAAACACCACACGTGTGGGTGACGATGCGCACCGGAGGCGTGACGTAACGTCGCAGGGTGATCGAACCGCAGGCCCCCGCCCCGCCCGGATCCGCGCAGTCCGGGGACGGGCCGTGCGGCCCCGGCGGCGGCCCCGTGCGGCTGCCCGTGCGGCAGGGCACCGGGCGGTTCCTGGTCCTCGCGGGCGTGTTCGTCTGCGCGGCCTGCGGACTCGTGTACGAGCTCGAACTGGTCGCGCTGGCGACGTACCTGATGGGCGACTCGGTCACCCAGGCGTCCGTCGTGCTGTCCGTGATGGTCTTCGCGATGGGCGTCGGATCCCTGGCCGCGAAACGGCTGTGCCGGCACGCGGCGGCCGGGTTCGGCGCCGTCGAGGCCGTGCTCGCCCTCGTCGGCGGGTGCAGCGCGATGGCCCTGTACGCCGTCTTCGCCTGGACCGGCGACTGGGGCGGCGCCTGGGCGAGCGGCCCGCGCGTCCTGCTGGTCGCCTTCTCCCTCGCCACCGGACTGCTGATCGGCGCCGAGGTCCCGCTGCTGATGGAGCTGATCCAGCGGATCCGCCGGCAGGACGCGGGCGGTGCGGTGGCCGACCTGTTCGCCGCGGACTACGTCGGCGCGCTCGTCGGCGGCCTCGCCTTCCCCTTCCTCCTCCTGCCGTTCCTCGGCCAGCTGACCGGCGCGCTGATCACCGGCGCCGTCAACGCCGCCGTCGGCGGCGCGCTGGTGCTCGGCCTCTTCCGGCAGGACCTCACCCGCCGCGCCCGTCTGCTGCTGGTGGTCACCAACACCTGCGTGCTCACCGTCCTCGCCTCGGCCGCCGTCCTCGTCGACGACTTCGAACACGCCGCCCGGCACGCCCTGTACGGCCCGGACGTGCGGGTGGCGCTGCAGACCGGCGTCCAGGAGGTGGTGCTCACCGGCGGCCGGGACGGCCGGCCGCTGGACCTGTACCTCGACGGGCGGCTGCGGATCAGCGGCCGGGACGCGCCGCGGTACCACGAGGCCCTGGTGCACCCCGCGATGGCCGGGCCGCACGCCCGCGTGCTCGTCCTCGGCGGCGGCGACGGGCTGGCCGCCCGCGAGGTGCTGCGCCATCCCGGCGCGCACCGGGTCGACGTCGTCGGGGTCGACGCGGGCGTGGTGCGGCTGGCCCGACGCGACCCGGCGCTGTCCGCGCTGAACGGGCACGCCCTCGACGACCCCCGCGTGCGCGTGAGCGCCGAGGACGCCTTCGACTGGCTGCGCGGGGCGCCCCCGGCGGCGTACGACGTGGTCGTCTCGGACCTGCCGCACCCCGGGGTCACCACCAGCACCAAGCTGTACTCGCAGGAGTTCTACGGCCTGGCCCGGCGCGTCCTGAAACCCGGCGGGCGGCTCGTGGTGCACGGCGGCCCGGTGGCGTCCCGCCCCCACGACTTCTGGACGGTGGAGACGACCGTGCGCGCGGCCGGTTTCCGCACCGCCCCGTACCGCACGCGCGGCCGGCTCGCCGACGCCGCCGCCGGTCCCGGCCGCATCCCCGCGGACACCGGCCGCGCCCACCGCGACTGGGGCTTCGTCCTGGCCGCCCGCACGGACCCCGAACTGCGCCTCGACCCGTCCGGGCCGCGTCCGCGCACGCTCACCGACGCCTCCCTCGCGGCGGACGCCCGGGCCGCCGCGCGCACCCGCGTGCCCGGCCTGCCGCCGTCCACGCTGGTGCACCCCCGGTACGCCCGCTGAGCCCCTGCCGCCCCGGGCACCGACGCGCCGCGACTTCGCGCCGACGGGGGTACAGCCCGGCGCCGCCTGGGTAGGCTCCGCAACCATGGAGCACGAGGTGTTCGTTCCGGTCGAGGTGGAGCGGCTCAGGGAGGTGCTGGACGACCCCGCGAGGGTCGCCCGGGCGGTGCCCGGGCTCCAGCACGACGCCGGTGCCCCCGACCCCGTCGCCGGCCGGCTGAAGATCCGCGTCGGCGGCCACTCCGTCACCTACCGGGGCGCCCTGCGGGTGTCCGGGCGGGACGACGGTTCCTACGCCGTCGAGGGCGACGCGGCGGAGACCCGCGGCACCGGCTCGGTGAAGCTGGCGCTGCGGCTGCGCCTGCGGGAGGCGGAGGGCGGCACCGTCCTCACCGTCGACGGCACGGCGACGGCCGACGGCCGGATCACGGACCTCCCGGCGGACGCGGTGGCCTCGGCGGTCTCCCGCCTGTGGGACCGTTTCGCGGGGAACCTGGGCACGGTGGCGGCGGATCGGGGGACGGACGCACCCGACGGCGCGGCCCCGGAACCGGCCGGCGCGGCCCCCGGCCCGGAGTCGCCGGAGCTCCTGGCGGCGGGGGACTTCGAACCACGGGCCACCGACGACTTCGAGACCACCCCGGACGCGGACGACGCCCCGCCCCCCGCGCCCCGGCCGGCGGAACCCGCCGAGCCCGCCGAGGAGCCCGCCCCGGACCTCCCCTCCGTCTTCGGCACGGAGGTCCCCCCGCCCGCCCCCGGCCCCGCCGCCGGGGAGGAGGGCGACTCCGTCGCCGAGGCGGCCCACGCCCGGCGGACGATGATCGGCCGCAGCGCCGAGGAGGTGGACCACGCCCCGCCGCGCGGCCGGTACGCCCCCGTCCCGGCCCCCCAGACCGTCTCGCCCCGCAGCCCCCTGCGCTGGGCGGCCCCGGCGGCGGCGTTCGCGGTGGCCTCGGCCGTCGTCGTGGTCAGGGCACTGCGCAGGAGGCACTGAGCGACCGGGCGCACCCGGTGACCGGGCGACGCGGGCGCACCCGGCGGCGCGGGCCGTCCGGCCGGCGCACCCGGGCCCCCTTGATCACCCCAGTAGGGTCGTCATGTGAGTAACGAAGACATCACGCTGACCGCGGGCGACGCGGAGGCGACCGTCCTGCCGGGCAACGGCGGCCGGGTCGGGGGGCTGCGGCTCGGGGGCGTCGAACTGCTGCGGCAGGGGGAGCGCTACGGCTGCTTCCCGATGGTGCCCTGGTGCGGACGGATCCGCGAAGGCCGGTTCCGGGACGGCGCCACCGTGCACCGCATGCCGCTCAACGCGCCGCCGCACGCCATCCACGGCACCGCCCGCGACGCCGCCTGGCGCACCGCCCGCACGAGCGCCGACGAGGCCGTGCTCACGTACGACCTCACGGAGCCGTGGCCCTACTCGGGACGGGTCACCCAGCAGATCGCGCTCACCGCGGACTCCCTGACGCTGACCATGAGCGTGGAGACCTACGAGTCGTCCTTCCCGGCCCAGATCGGCTGGCACCCGTGGTTCAACCGCACCCTCGGCGGCGCGGACGTGCGCCTGGACTTCGCGCCCGCCTGGCAGGAGGAGCGCGGCGAGGACCACCTGCCCACCGGCCACCGGACCGGCCCGAAGCCGGGCCCCTGGGACGACTGCTTCGGCATGCCCGGCGGCGTCGACGTCACCCTCACCTGGCCGGGGCAGCTGGAGCTGAGGGTGACCAGCCGCGAGGAGTGGGTCGTGGTCTACGACGAGCAGCGCGAGGCCGTGTGCGTGGAGCCGCAGACCGGCCCGCCCGACGGCCTGAACACCCACCCGCGCCTGGTCACCCCGCTGGAACCGCTGGAGGCCTCGACGACCTGGACCTGGACCCGCCTCTAAGCTGGCTGCCATGAGTGACGTACGCGGCGCGCTGCTGCAGCAGATCAAGGACAAGGCCGTGGTGCACGGCAAGGTGACCCTCTCCTCCGGTCTGGAGGCCGACTACTACGTCGACCTGCGCCGCATCACCCTCGACGGCGAGGCCGCCCCGCTGGTCGGCCAGGTGCTGCTGGACCTGACCGAGGAGCTGGACTTCGACGCGGTCGGCGGCCTGACCATGGGCGCCGACCCGGTGGCCGCCGCCATGCTGCACGCCGCCGCCGCGCGCGGCCGCAGGCTCGACGCCTTCGTGGTCCGCAAGGCCGCCAAGGCGCACGGGCTCCAGCGGCGCGTCGAGGGCCCGGCCATCGAGGGCCGCCGGGTGCTGGTCGTCGAGGACACCTCCACCACCGGCGGCTCCCCGCTCACCGCCGTCGAGGCCGTGCGCGAGGCGGGCGCCGAGGTCGTGGCCGTCGCGACCATCGTCGACCGGGCCACCGGTGCCGCCGAGAAGATCCGGGAGGGCGCCGGGGTGCCGTACCTGTTCGCGTACTCCAAGGACGAGCTCGGTCTCGACTGACGCTCCCGCGCGCACCGGCCCGGCAACACCCGACATAACGACTTGACCTGCGCAGTCGACCAGCCGGACAAGTCTGGGAAGATAAGGCCGACAATGACGTCGCTTCCAAGGTTCCAGGTCAGGGCCGACAGCACGCAGCACGCCAACCCGCAACGCTAAGGAGCGGACAGATGCCCATCGCAACTCCCGAGGTCTACAACGAGATGCTGGACCGGGCGAAGGCGGAGAAGTTCGCCTACCCGGCCATCAACGTCACCTCGTCCCAGACCCTGCACGCGGCACTGCGCGGCTTCGCCGAGGCGGAGAGCGACGGCATCGTCCAGATCTCGACGGGCGGTGCCGAGTTCCTGGGCGGCCAGCACAACAAGGACATGGTGACGGGCGCGGTCGCCCTGGCCGAGTTCGCGCACATCGTCGCCGAGAAGTACGACGTCAACATCGCCCTGCACACGGACCACTGCCCGAAGGACAAGCTCGACGGCTACGTCCGTCCGCTGCTCGCGGTCTCCGAGGAGCGCGTCAAGGCCGGCCGCAACCCGCTGTTCCAGTCCCACATGTGGGACGGCTCCGCGGAGACCCTGGCCGACAACCTGGCCATCGCCCAGGAGCTCCTCGAGCGGGCCCGCGCCGCGAAGATCATCCTCGAGGTCGAGATCACCCCGACCGGCGGCGAGGAGGACGGCGTCTCGCACGAGATCAACGACTCCCTGTACACCACGGTCGACGACGCGGTCCGCACCGCCGAGGCCCTCGGCCTCGGCGACAAGGGCCGCTACCTGCTGGCCGCGTCCTTCGGCAACGTGCACGGCGTGTACAAGCCGGGCAACGTCGTCCTGCGTCCCGAGCTGCTGAAGGAGCTCAACGAGGGCGTCGCCGCCAAGTACGGCAAGCCGGCCGGCTCCCAGCCGTTCGACTTCGTCTTCCACGGCGGCTCCGGCTCCACCGAGGAGGAGATCCTCACCGCGCTGGAGAACGGCGTCGTGAAGATGAACATCGACACCGACACCCAGTACGCCTTCACCCGCCCGGTCGCCGACCACATGTTCAGGAACTACGACGGCGTCCTGAAGGTCGACGGCGAGGTCGGCAACAAGAAGACCTACGACCCGCGCACCTGGGGCAAGCTGGCCGAGGCGTCGATGTCCGCCCGCGTCGTCGAGGCCTGCCGCCACCTGCGCTCCACGGGCACCCGGATCAAGTAAGGCGCTCGCGGGCGGCGCGGGCCGTCCGCGGGCGACGAGGAGCCCGGCACCCGTCGCGGTGCCGGGCTCCCCGCGTTTCCGTATGCTCCCCCCATGCCCGACGTCCGGCTGGCCTCACCGCAGGGCAAGTGGATCCTGCTCACCACGGTGCTCGGCTCCGGCATGGTCCTGCTGGACTCGACGGTCGTCAACGTGGCCCTTCCGCGCATCGGGCGCGATCTCGACGCCGGCCTCGCGGCCCTGCAGTGGACCGTCAACGCGTACATGGTCACGCTGGCCGGGCTGATCCTGCTGGGCGGGGCGCTGGGGGACCGGTTCGGGCGGCGGAGGGTGTTCGTCGTCGGGGTGCTGTGGTTCGCCGCGGCCTCCCTGCTGTGCGGGCTCGCCCCGGACGCCGGCGTGCTGATCGCCGCCCGCGCGCTCCAGGGCGTCGGCGGCGCGCTGCTCACCCCCGGCTCGCTCGCCCTCATCCAGGCCTCCTTCCACCCCGACGACCGGGGCCGCGCGGTGGGCCTGTGGTCCGGCTTCGGCGGCATCGGCGCGGCGGTCGGGCCCTTCCTCGGCGGCTGGCTGGTGGACGGGCCGGGCTGGCGCTGGGTGTTCCTGCTCAACGTGCCCCTCGCCCTGCTGTGCGCCCCGGTCGCCGTGCGGCACGTGCCCGAGTCCGCCGGCGGGGGCGCGCACGGCCGCTTCGACGTCCTCGGCGCCGCGCTCGGCGCGCTCGCCCTCGCCCTGGTGACGTACGCGCTGACCGGGGCCGGGGAGGACGCCCTCGTCGCCGCCGTCACCGGGGCGGCCGGTCTCGCCGCCGCCGTCGCCTTCGTGCATGTCGAGCGCAGCCGCCCGGACCCGATGATGCCGCCGGACGTCTTCGCCTCCCGCCAGTTCACGGCGGTCAACCTGGTCACCCTGTGCGTGTACGCGGCCTTCGGCGGCTTCTTCTTCCTCGCCGCGCTCCAGCTCCAGGTCGTCGTCGGCTGGTCCGCCCTCGCCGCCGGCACGGCCCTGCTGCCCACGACCGCCCTGATGCTGCTGCTCTCCGCCCGGTCGGGCGAACTCGGCGACCGCATCGGCCCGCGCATCCCGCTCACCGCCGGACCGCTGCTGTGCGCCGCCGGGATGCTGCTGATGCTGCGGGTCGGGCCCGGCGCCTCCTACGCCGCCGACGTGCTGCCCGCGCTGCTGGTGCTCGGCCTCGGCATGGTCACCCTGGTGGCCCCGCTGACCGCGACCGTCCTCGCCTCCGTCGACACCGCGCGGGCGGGTCTGGCCAGCGGCGTCAACAACGCCGCCGCCCGTGCCGCCGGCCTGGTGGCGGTGGCCGCGCTGCCGCTGCTCGCCGGGATGGGCCCGGAGGCGTACCGGCTGCCGGACGCCTTCGACGACGCGTTCCGCCGGGCGATGGTCCTGTGCGCCGGGGTGCTGGTGGCGGGCGCGGCCCTCGCCTTCGCGGCCGTGCGCCGCCCGGCACCGGACTGCCGCCGCCCCGAGTGCCGCACGCACGGCAGCGTGGCGGTGCCCCCGCTGGAGCGCGGGAGCGGGGTGCCGCGGCCGCCCGGCGAGGGGCGGCCCTGATGGAGGAGACTGGACCCATGTCCATTCACGAGAACCTCCTCGGGGGCCCGCCCCCGACCCACCTCCCCGACGACCCCGGGCCGCGCGAGCTGCTCGCCTCGGGCGCCTCGCCCGCCGACGCGGCGGCCCGGTACCCGACCTCCTCGCTGGCCTGGGCCCGGCTGGCCGACGAGGCGTTCGAGCGCGGCAGCGTGGTGGAGTCGTACGCGTACGCCCGTACGGGCTACCACCGCGGACTGGACGCGCTGCGCCGCAACGGCTGGAAGGGCCACGGCCCGGTGCCCTGGGAGCACGAGCCCAACCGCGGCTTCCTGCGCGCCCTGCACGCCCTCGCCCGCGCCGCGCAGGCGATCGGCGAGCAGGAGGAGTACGAGCGCTGCACCCAGTTCCTGAAGGACTCCTCGCCGACGGCGGCCCAGGTCCTGGGCTGAGCCGCGAGGGGTGCCGGGGCCCGCCTGTGACCAGGCGGGCCTTGCGGCGGTCGGGACGATTGCGCAGGATGCACCGTGGGGACCGGGGCCCCCGTGCCGGTAACGGCAGGGGCGGACCGCTACCCGGAGTACATATCAGGAGACAGCGATGTCCCACGAGGCTCACGAGCCGGAGACCCCGCATCTCGACTTCGAGGGCACGACCCCTTACGAGGACTACGTCAGGGCCGACGTCCTCACCCACCTCCAGCACACCCTCTCCGACGATCCCGGAGAGATGGTCTTCCTGGTCACCACCCAGGTGATGGAGCTGTGGTTCACCGTCATCGTCCACGAGTGGGAGACCGCGGCGAAGGCGCTGCGGGAGGACGACGTGCCGACCGCGATCGACGCGCTGAAGCGCTCCGTGCGGGAACTGGAGGCGCTGAACGCCTCCTGGAAGCCGCTCGGCCAGCTCACCCCCGCGCAGTTCAACGCCTACCGCGGCGCCCTCGGCGAGGGATCCGGCTTCCAGTCGGCGATGTACCGGCGCCTGGAGTTCCTGCTCGGCGACAAGTCCGCGTCCATGCTGGTCCCGCACCGGGGCACACCGCGGGTGTACGCCGAGCTGGAGAAGGCGCTGCACGAGCCGAGCCTGTACGACGAGGTGCTGCGGTTCCTCGCGCGGCGCGGTCACGCCGTCCCGGAGGACGTCCTGCGGCGCGACGTGTCGCGGCGGTACGAGCCGTCGCCGGAGGTGGAGGCGGTCTGGACGGCCGTCTACTCGGGTGACGGGCGGGACGAGGTCGCCCGTCTGGGCGAGGCGCTGACCGATGTCGCCGAGCTGGTCTGGCGCTGGCGCAACGACCACCTGGTCGCCACCCGCCGCGCGATGGGCGCCAAGGCCGGCACGGGCGGCTCCGCCGGGGTGGCCTGGCTGGAGAAGCGGGCGCAGAAGAGCGTGTTCCCCGAGCTGTGGACGGCGAGGTCCCATGTCTGAGCAGGCGGCGAAGGCGCAGAAGCTGGACCGGGACGACGAACTGGCCGCCAAGCGGGCGGAGTTCGTGCTCGACGACCCCGACGGCGCGGTGTACCTGGACGGCAACTCGCTGGGCGCCCTGCCCGCCGCCGTCCCCGGCCGGGTCGAGGACGTGGTCCGCCGGCAGTGGGGCGAGCTGCGCATCCGGTCCTGGACCGAGGGCGGCTGGTGGACGGCGCCGGAGCGGATCGGCGACCGGATCGCCCGGCTGGCCGGCGCGGCGGCCGGGCAGGTCGTGGTCGGCGACTCGACCAGCGTCAACGTCTTCAAGGCACTGGTGGGGGCGGTGCGGCTGGCCCGGCTGACCGACTCCGGGCGGGACGAGATCGTGGTCGACGCGACCACGTTCCCCACCGACGGCTACATCGCCGCCTCGGCGGCCCGGATGACCGGCTGCACCCTGCGCCCGGTCCCCCCGTCCGAGGTCACGGGCGCGCTCGGCGACCGTACGGCGGCGGTGCTGCTCAACCACGTCGACTACCGCACCGGCCGGCTGCACGACCTGCCGTCGCTCACGGCGGCCGTGCACGCGGCGGGGGCGTACGTCGTCTGGGACCTGTGCCACAGCGTGGGCGCGCTGCCGGTCGGGCTGGACGCGCACGGCGTGGACCTGGCGGTCGGCTGCACCTACAAGTACCTGAACGGCGGCCCCGGTTCACCGGCGTTCCTCTACGTGCGCGCGGACCTCCAGGGCCGCTTCGACTCCCCGCTGCCCGGCTGGAACTCCCACGTCGAGCCCTTCGGCATGCGCCCGGACTACGAGCCGGCGGCGGGCGCGGTGCGCGGGCGGGTCGGCACCCCGGACATCCTCTCCATGCTCGCCCTGGAGGCGGCGCTGGAGGTCTGGGACGGCGTGACGATCGACGCGGTGCGCTCCAAGTCCCTCGCGCTGACGGACTTCTTCCTGGAGTGCGTCGAGGAGTACGTCCCCGAGGGCCGGGTCGAGTGCCTGACCCCCCGCGCGCACGCGGAGCGGGGCAGCCAGGTCGCCCTGCGCTGCCCGGACGCCGGGGACGTGATGGGACGGCTGATCGAGCGCGGGGTGGTCGGCGACTTCCGCCACCCGGATGTGCTCCGCTTCGGCTTCACCCCGCTGTACGTCGGATTCGCGGACGTGGAGCGTGCGGCACGGGTGCTGGCGGAGGTCCTGGCGCGACCCGGGGACTGAGGTCCCGTCGCCGGACCGGTGACGTGCGTCCCGGCCCGCGCCGCGTTCAACGCGGCACGGGCCGGGACGCCGGCGGGGGTGTTCACCGAGCGTGATGTCCCCATGTCCACGCCGATCATCGTCCTGATACCGTCCCGGCCAACGGCCGAATTCTTCTCTGGTCCGCCAAGTACGTTTCATCGCTGAGAGGTTGGAGCATGACGGACGACGTCGCAGCCGCCCGGGCCGCCGCCGAGGAGGAGTCGGCCTTCTCCCACCCGCCGGTCGACCCCGACGCGACCGCGGCCTACGGCGACGACCCGGACCAGCTGATCGACTTCTACGTCCCGCGCGGCACGGGCGGTCCCGGCGGACCCGCGCCCGTGGTCGTCGTCCTGCACGGCGGCTCCTGGCGCGCCCCCTACGACCGGCGCCACATCAGCCCGTTCGCCGCGTTCCTGGCCCGCCGGGGCTTCGCCGTGGCCAGCGTCGAGTACCGGCGCGGCACGGGGGAGGCGGGCGGCGGCCCGGTCGCGGGGCGCTGGCCCGACACCTTCGACGACGTCGCCGCCGCGCTGGACGCCCTGCCCGAGCTGGTCCGGCTCCACCTTCCGCAGGCCGACCCGCGCCGCACGGTGGTCACCGGCCACTCCGCCGGCGGCCACCTGGCGCTGTGGGCCGCCGCCCGGCACCTCCTGCCCGCCGACGCCCCCTGGCGCACGGACCGTCCCGCGCCCCTGCGGGGCGTGGTCGCCCTCGCCCCGATCGCCGACCTCGCGGTCGCCGACAAGCTGGACGTGTGCGGTGGCGCGGCCCGCCAGCTGCTGGGCGGTGACGACGGGTTCGCCGAGCGCCGGCCGTACGCCGACCCCGCCCTGCTGCTGCCCACCGGTATCGCCACCACCCTCGTCCAGGGCCGCACCGACGTCGACGTCCCGCTGCCGGTGGCCGAGGCGTACGCGGACGCGGCGGCGAAGGCCGGCGAGGTGGTGGGGCTGACGCTGCTGGAGGACGTCGGCCACTTCCCGCTGATCGACCCGGCGGCGGACGCCTGCGCGGTGGTGGCGGAGGAGATCGCCCAACTCGCCTGGTGACGCCCCTTTCCGGGCCCCCTGAGTCTCCTCGGGCCTCCTCGCGCCTCCCCGGGGCCGCCCCGGTCAGCCCGTAGTACCTGAGAGCTACCCCGCAGATGAGTCCCCCGGCGGGACGCGGGCTACCCACGACGCTCCGTAACTTCCCTTTCCGGAAAGCCCGGTGACCGGGCGGAGGGGGAGGCGGGACGGCCATGGGACTGCGACTCGGGACGGGGACGGGGACGGGGACGGCGGGGCGCGACGGGGGCGCGGCCGGCGTTCCGGCGTCCACCGGTGAGGCCGGTCCGGCGGAACGGCGTCGGACGACGGGTGGAGGGGACGGGCACCGGACCGCTCCGGTGGCCGGCGCCCCGCCGACGGCGGTGGCGGAACGCCCCGCGGGACGGCGGGCGGGCCCGCGGCGGGCGGACCGGCGGCGGGCGGGCCGACGACCGGTGAGCCGGTGGTGGCGCACCGTGCTCGCCGTGCTCGTCGCCTCGGCCGTGGCCGTGCCCGTGGCCGGGGCGGCCCGGCCGCGCACCCCCGCCCCGGCACCGGCTGTGCTCGCCCCGCCGACCGCGGCCACCCTCGACGCGGTCTACGCGGCGCACCGGGCCAACGCCGGGGAGGCGGCCCGGACGGCCGCCGCCCACGGGGACCGGCGGCGGGCGGCGGCCGACCGCGCGCTGGCCGACCCCTCCCGGCACCTGCTGGCCTTCGACGGCCGCGGCCCCGGCCGGGTCACCGAGGTCCTCGGCGACCTCGCCCGCGCCGACCGCGTCGCCGTCCTGGTCCCCGGCTCCGACACCGGACTCGACACCTACGGCCGGTTCCGCGCCGCCGCCCTCGCGCTGCACGAACGGCTCGGTACGCGTGCCGCGGTCGTGGCCTGGCTCGGCTACGAGACCCCCGGCACCGTCAGCACCGCCGTCGCCACCACCGACCGGGCGGAGGAAGCCGCCCCCGGGCTGCGGGACGCCGTCCGCGACGTGCGCGCCGTCGCGGGGGAGGGGGTCTACGTCTCCCTGCTCTGCCACTCCTACGGCTCCGTCGTGTGCGCCCGGGCCGCCGGCGGTCTCGACGTCGACGACATCGTCCTCCTCGGCAGCCCCGGCACCGGCGCCGGCACCGCCGCCGCCCTGCGCACCCGGGCCCGGATCTGGGCCGCCCGGGGCGCCGACGACTGGGTGGAGCACGTCCCGCACCTCAGCGCCGGCATCCTCGGCACCACCGTCGGCTTCGGCACCGACCCCGTCTCCCCGGCCTTCGGCGCCCGGGTCTTCGCGGCCGGCGACGGCGGCCACAGCGACTACTTCGCCCCCGGCTCCGCCTCCCTGGCCAACCTCACCCGGATCGTCCTCGGCGAGACCCGGGCGGTGACCTCGTGAACCGCCTCGGAGCCGCGGTGCGCGGCGCCGCCGCCCGCGTCGACGCGGCCACCCCGGACCACCGCGACCGCGCCGTGGACGCCCTGCGCGCCGGCGCCGTCCTCGGGGTCGTCCTCGGCCACTGGCTGGTCACCGCCCTCGTCGCGGACGGCCGCACCCTGCGCACGGCCAGCCCGCTCCAGCACATGCCGTGGCTGGCACCCGTGTCCTGGGTGTTCCAGACCCTCGCCGTGTTCTTCCTGGTCGGCGGCCATGTGGCGACCCGCGGGTACGCCTCGTCCCGCGCCCGCGGCATCCCGTACCACCGCTGGCTGCACGGCCGGCTCGCCCGGCTGTTCGGGCCGGTCGTCGCCGTCCTCACCCTGTGGACGGCCGTCACGGCCGCGCTGCTGCTCTCCGGCACCGAGTACGCCACCGTCCGCACGCTGGTGAAGCTGGCCCTGTCGCCGCTGTGGTTCCTGCTGGTCTTCGCCGCCCTCACCGCCGCGACCCCGCTCCTCACCCGGCTCCACCCGCTGTGGCCGCTCGCCGTCGTCCTCCACGTCGACCTGCTCCGCTTCGGTCTCGGCGCCCCCGACCGGCTCGGCTGGCTGAACCTGGCGGCCGGCTGGCTGGTGCCGTACGCCCTGGGCGCGGCCTGGACGCGCGGCGAGCTGGAACGCCGCAGGTCGGGCTGGATCCTCCTGGTCTCCGGTACGGCCGCCACGGCCGCGCTCGTCGCCTGGGCCGGCTACCCGGCGTCGATGGTCGGCGTCCCGGGGGCCGACGTCTCCAACCTCAACCCGCCGACGCTGGCCGCCGTCACCTTCGGCCTCGCCCAGTGCGGGCTCGCGCTGCTGCTGCGGGAGCGGCTGCGGGGCGCGATGCGCCGGCCGGTCGCGTGGGCGGCGGTGGCGCTGGTCAACCTCTCCGCGATGACGGTCTTCCTCTGGCACCAGACGGCCCTCATGGCGACCACCGCCACCGGTCTGCCCGCCGGCCGCCTCCCCGGCCTGCACACCCTCCCCGACGACCTCGGCTGGGTCGCCGCCCGGCTGGCCTGGCTGCCGGTGCTCGCCCTCGCCCTCGCGGTGTGCCGGGCGGCCTTCCGGTCCCGGGAGCGGGGCGGCGGACGGCGCGGACGGCGGTCCCGGGTGGTGCGGGCGCACCGGCCGGCGGACCGGGGGACGACGGAGGGCGTACGGCATGTCTAGGCTGAACCGCGTGGCGGACCAGGGGGAGGGACTCGTCCGGCGGTGGCCGCGGGTGCTGCGGGACGACTTGTTGACGGCCCGCGCGGACCCGCTGCCCCCGTCCGAGTGGCTGCGCTGGGTGCCGCACGGGATCGTGTGCCTGGCCGCGTTCGGCATCCTCCTCGGCGACCTGGACCAGCTCCAGGGGGACGGGAAGCTCGGCCACGGCCACTCCGCGATGGTCGCTGCCGGACAGAGCGGTGCGGTCGTCCTCGCGCTGCGGCGCCCGGTTCTGGCGCTGTGGTCGTCGGTCGCCGCCACGCTGGCGGGCGCCGTCCTGCTGCGCCGCATGCTGACGGCCGGCCAGATCGACGGTTTCCCGTGGCCCTGGACCACCTGGGGGATCGCGGCCCACCTGTTCGTGCTGCTGCTGCTCGCCCTGCGCGTGCCCACCCGCGTCTCCGCCGGGGCGCTGGCCGTGACGGCCCTGCTCACCTATGTCCTCCAGGGCCTGTGGGGCACGTGGAACCACTCGTCCACCGGCCAGACCGCCGTCGTCCTGTTCGCCGCCGTCGTCGTCCTCGGCAGTGCCCTGCGCGGCCGTCGCGAGGCCCGCGCCGAACTCGGCCGGCAGACCACGCTCACCGCCGAGGAGCGGGCCCGGCGCACGCTGCTGGAGGAACGCAGCCGCATCGCGCGGGAGCTGCACGACGTGGTCGCCCACCACATGTCGGTGATCTCCATCCAGGCCCAGGTCGCCCCGCACCTGGTGCGGGACCCGACGGACGAACTCAAGGAGAACCTGGCCGGCATCCGCCAGAACGCCGTCGAGGCGCTGACCGAACTGCGCCGCGTGCTGGACGTCCTGCGCTCCGAGCACCCCGACGCCGTCGCCGACGGGCACGGGGGCGGTTCCGGCACCGCCCCGCACACGCCCCAGCCCACCCTGGACCGGCTCCGGGCACTGGTGGAGAACACCCGGGCCGCCGGACTGACCGTGACCACCGAGATCACCGGCGAACGGCGTCCCCTGCCGCCCGGCGTGGAGCTGTCGGCGTACCGGATCGTGCAGGAGGCGCTGAGCAACGTGCTGCGCCACGCCCCCGGCGCCACCGCCCACGTCACCCTCGCCTACCACCCGCACGAGCTGCGGGTGGAGGTGGCCAACACCCGGCCCGAACGCGAGGCACCTCCCTCCCACGGCGCCGGGCACGGGCTGCTCGGCATGCGGGAACGGGCCGCGATGCTCGGCGGCGGCCTCACCGCCGGCCCCTGGGCCGGCGGCGGCTACCGGGTCTGCGCCCGCCTCCCGGTCGGCTCCCGCACCGGGACCGCCGCCGGTCCCGTCCCCCACCCCGCCCCGCACCACCAGGACGACGAGGACGCCACCGCATGATCCGCGTACTGATCGCCGACGACCAGCAGATGGTCCGGCAGGGCTTCACCGTGCTGCTCGACATGCAGCCCGGCATCGAGGTGGTCGGCCAGGCGGTGGACGGACTCGACGCGGTCGCGCAGGTCGCCGGACTCGCCCCGGACGTCGTCCTGATGGACATCCGCATGCCCGAACTGGACGGCATCGAGGCCACCCGCCGCATCACCGCCGCCACCCCGCACGTCCGGGTGCTGGTGCTGACCACCTTCGACCTCGACGAGTACGTGTACGAGGCGCTGCGCGCCGGGGCCTCCGGCTTCCTGCTGAAGGACGCGTCGGCCGATCAGCTCGCCGAGGCGGTCCGGGTGGTGGCCGCCGGGGACGCGCTGCTCGCGCCCGGGATCACCCGGCGGCTGATCGCCGAGTTCTCCCGGCTGGACCCGTCGCCCCGCACCCCGCTGAAGGAACGCGTGGGCAGTCTCACCGAGCGCGAGACGGAGGTGCTCGCGCTGATCGCGCGGGGCCTGTCCAACGCGGAGATCGCGGCGCGGCTGGTGGTGGCCGAGCAGACCGTGAAGACGCACGTCGGCCGGATCCTGGTGAAGCTGGGCCTGCGCGACCGCACCCAGGCGGCGGTGTTCGCGTACGAGTCGGGACTGGTCCGTCCCTCCGGGTACTGATCCCTCCCCCCGGGGACCGGGATCCGTCCCCCCCCCGGGGACCGGGAGGCGACCCGGCGGGGCCCGCGTAGTACCTGAGACGGACGCCCGGGAACCCGTCTCGGCGGGGACGACCGCGACCACCCGGTCGGCCTACCGTGTGGGCGTGACCGAGACGACTCACCAGTATCCCCCGGCCGCCCCGCGCGGGGACGGGAGCGGGGACGGGGCCCGCAGCCCGGAGTACCGGCTGGCCCGGAACGCCCTGCGCGGGCTGCGCCAGGACCTGTTCCACGACGCCTTCGCCTACCGCCCGCTGCCGCCCCGGCGCACGGACGGCCCGTTCGTCCGCCGGCTGCCCGGCCGGACGCGGTCGGCCGCGGCACACCTCCCGCACGCGGTGGTGGGGGCGGTCGCGCTGCTCGCCCTGATGGCCGGATCGCTGTCGAGCGGCCTGCCCGGCGGGGACGTGCCGGCCCTGCTGATCGGCCTGCTGTGCGCGCTCCCGGTGCTCACCACGCTGGTCCGGCCGGTCGGCGCGTTCTGGCTGTCCCTCGCGGTGACCCCGGTGGTCGCGCTGGTCAAGAGCGGCCAGGGCGACTGGCCGTGGATGCCCGGCGCGTTCGTCTGCCACCTGGCGGTGCTGGTCGTCGTGGCGCTGCGCACCCGGCCCCGCACCGCCGCCTGGATGTGGGTGCTGACCGCCGTGTACGCCTTCCTCTCCGACGTCGCGTTCGGCGGGTCGTACTACTACACCAACAGCGGCCCCATGATGGTGACGTCCGCCCTCGCCCTGCTCGCGGTCTCCCTCTGGCACGTCCGCCACACCGCCCAGCAGGAGGTGACCGCCCAGCAGACGGTCACCGCGCACGAGCGGTCCCGGCGCACCCTGCTGGAGGAGCGCACCACCATCGCCCGCGAGCTGCACGACGTGGTCGCCCACCACATGTCGGTCGTCGCCATCCAGGCCGAGGCCGCCCCCTACCGGGTGGAGAACCCGCCGCCGGAGCTGGAGCGCGCCTTCGCCACCATCCGGGAGAACGCGGTGGCCGCCCTCACCGAGCTGCGCCGGATCCTCGGCGTGGTCCGCGCCGAGGACTACGAGGCCCCGGACGCCCCGCAGCCGACCCTCGCCGACCTGGACGCCCTGCTGGTCAACGTGCGCGGCGCCGGGCTGGAGGTGGAGAAGGTGACGACCGGCGCGGTGCGCGAGCTGCCGCCCGGCGTGGAGCTGTCGGCGTACCGGATCGTGCAGGAGGCGCTGAGCAACAGCCTGCGGCACGCGCCCGGCGCGAGCGCCCGGGTCGAGATCGGGTACGTGCTCGGCGGGCTCGGCCTGCGCGTGGTCAACGGCCCGGCCCCCGAGCCGGGACTCGTGAAACCCTCGCCCGGCGCCGGACACGGCATCACCGGCATGCGCGAGCGGGTCACCATGCTGAACGGCGAGATGACGGCCGGCCCGACCGCCGACGGCGGCTACGAGGTCGCGGTGTTCCTGCCGGTCGCCGCGGTGAGCGACGGGAACGAGGGACACGAGGGAATCGAGGCGGGGGCATGACGATCCGCGTGCTGATCGCGGACGACCAGATGATGGTGCGCGAGGGCTTCTCGGTCCTGCTCAACGCGATGCCGGACATCGAGGTCGTCGGCGAGGCCGTCAACGGCCGGGAGGCGGTCGAGCGGGTCCGCGCGCTCGCCCCCGACGTCGTCCTGATGGACATCCGCATGCCCGAGCTGAACGGCATCGAGGCGACGCGGGAGATCGTCGCCGCCGACGGCGCGGCGAAGGTGCTGGTGCTGACCACCTTCGACCTCGACGAGTACGTGTACCAGGCGCTGCGCGCCGGGGCCTCCGGCTTCCTGCTCAAGGACGCCTCGGCCCGTCAGCTCGCCGACGGGGTGCGGGTCGTCGCGGCCGGTGAGGCGCTGCTCGCCCCGTCGGTGACCAGGCGGCTGATCACCGAGTTCTCCAAGCTGTCCGAGGCGCCGCGCCTGATGCCCTCCGCGCAGGCGGCGTACGGCGACCTCACCGAGCGGGAGACGGAGGTGCTGGTGCTGATCGCGCAGGGCCTGTCGAACGCGGAGATCGCCGGGCGGCTGGTGGTCGCCGAGTCGACGATCAAGACGCACGTGAGCCGCATCCTGGTGAAGCTGGGCCTGCGCGACCGCACCCAGGCGGCGGTGTTCGCGTACGAGGCGCGGCTGGTGACCCCCGGCTGACCCTGGTCAGCGGGCCGGGTGCCGGGCTACCGTCCGTCCATGGCAGCCCGCACCGACCTCGCGTTCGACCCGTGGGACCCGGCGTTCCTCGCCGACCCGTACCCCGCCTACGCCGAGCTGCGGGAACGGGGCCGGGTGCACTTCTTCGAGCCGACGAACCAGTGGCTGGTCCCGCACCACGCCGACGTCTCGGCGCTGCTGCGCGACCGGCGCCTGGGCCGGACGTACCTGCACCGCTTCAGCCACGAGGAGTTCGGCCGGACGGCCCCGCCGCCGGAGCACGACCCGTTCCACACCCTCAACGACCACGGCATGCTCGACCTGGAGCCGCCGGACCACACCCGGATCCGGCGCCTGGTGTCGAAGGCGTTCACCCCGCGCACGGTGGAGCGCCTCGGGCCGTACGTCCGGGGGCTCGCGGAGGACCTGGTGTCCGCGCTGGCCGAGGCGGGCGGCGGCGACCTGCTCAAGGACGTGGCCGAGCCACTGCCGGTCGCGGTGATCGCCGAGATGCTCGGCATCCCGGAGTCCGACCGGGCCCCGCTGCGCCCCTGGTCGGCGGACATCTGCGGGATGTACGAGCTGAACCCGCCGCAGGAGGCGGCGGCGAAGGCGGTCCGGGCGTCGGCCGAGTTCTCGGACTACCTGCGCGAGCTGATCGCCGAGCGCCGCAAGAACCCCGGCGACGACCTGATCTCGGGCCTGATCGCCGCCCACGACGAGGACGACGACCGGCTCACCGAGCAGGAGATGATCTCCACCTGCGTCCTGCTGCTGAACGCGGGCCACGAGGCCACCGTGAACTCCACGGTGAACGGCTGGTGGGCGCTGTTCCGCCACCCCGACCAGCTCGCCGCCCTGCGCGCGGACCACTCCCTGGTCCCCTCCGCCGTGGAGGAGCTGATGCGCTACGACACCCCGCTCCAGCTCTTCGAGCGCTGGGTGCTCGACGAGATCGAGATCGACGGCCGGGTGATCCCGAGGGGCGCGGAGATCGCGATGCTCTTCGGCTCCGCCAACCACGACCCGGCGGTCTTCACCGACCCGTCCCGCCTGGACCTGACCCGCGCCGACAACCCGCACATCTCCTTCAGCGCCGGCATCCACTACTGCATCGGCGCGCCGCTGGCCCGCATCGAACTGGCGGCCTCGATGACGGCCCTGCTGGAGAAGGCCCCGACGCTGCGGCTCGCGGAGGAGCCGAGGAGGAAGCCGAACTTCGTCATCCGGGGGCTGGAGGGGCTGGCCGTGGAGGTGGGGTGACCACCCGTTCGTTGATCACCGGCCGGCTTCCGGCGATGGACGCGCACGGCTCGCCGAGCGGGTGTCCGCCTGCGGAGGGGGCACCACGACGGTTACGGCGGAACGCGCGTCATCCCGGTGGTCGGTGGGCATGTTCGAGCGGATCGCCGAGTTCGCCGAGCGAGAGGACGAGACCGCCGGTGCGGAGAGACCCCAGGCCCACGCCGAAGCCGGGATCCCCGTCCACCTGCTGATCGACCGCGCCCGTCCGCCGGTTCTCGTGCACGGTGACCCGGACCCGAAGGCCGGCCACCGCGGCGTCCGGAAGCGCAGGCCGGGCGGGAAGGCCGTGCTTCCCGACCCCGCCGGCATCGCGTTCGACCCCGGGGAACTCAAGCCGTACATGGACCGAGGCCCCCCGTCACGTCGTCATGTCCCGGCGCCGCAGCCCGGCCAGCCCCGTCGCCACCAGGGCCGCCGCGAGGGCCGTGAGGACCAGCACCGGGGGCCACTCCATCCCCCCGCCCGGCAGCTTCGGCAGGTGCCCGAAGGGCGACAGATCCAGCACCGCCCGCGGTACGTCCAGCGCCGGGCCGACCCAGCCGATCAGCAGCACCGCGCCGGCCACGCCCCACGCGCCCGTCGCCGCCCGGGGCGCCAGTCCGTACAGCAGGACCGCGACGCCGCCGATCACCCACACCGCCGGGACCTGCACCAGACACGCGCCCAGGATCGGGCCCGCCCGCTCGCCGTGACCGAGGGCGAGCCCCGCCCCCGCGAGCAGCATCAGCAGCACCGCCCCGCCGAACGCCACCACCAGGTGCCCGGCCGCCCACCGCAGCCGTCCGACCGCCCCCGCGAGCACCGGCTCGGCCCGCCCCGAGGTCTCCTCGCCGTGCAGCCGCAGCACCGACGCCACGACGTACAGGGCGGCCACCAGGCCGAGGATCCCCACCATCGCCGCGAGGAACGCGTCCGTCAGTCCGGACTGCCCGCCCATCCGCCGGAAGACCTCCCGGGCGCCCTCGTTGTCCCCGACCAGGTCGGCCGCCCCCTGCGCCATCCCGCCGTAGACCAGTCCCGCGAGCAGGAACCCGATGCTCCAGCCGAGCACACCGCCCCGCTGCAACCGCCAGGCCAGCGCCCCCGCACTCCCCGTCCGCCCGGCGGCCGGTCCCGGCCGGCTCGGCAGGAGGCTCATGCCGAGGTCCCGGCGCCCGGCGAGCGCGTACGCCACCGCCCCCTGGACCAGCGCCGCCCCCGCGAACAGCCCCAGCACCCACCACCGTTCACCGGCGAACGGCCGCAGGTTCGTCAGCCAGCCCAGCGGCGACGCCCAGGTCAGCGGCGACGAGCCGCCGTCCGTCGCCGAGTCGCCGGCCGCCCGCAGCACGAACGCCGCCCCGAGCACCGCCGCCGTCAGCCCCCGCGCGAGCCGCGCGCTCTCCGTCAGCTGCGCCACGATCGCCGCCATGGTGGCGAAGACCATGCCGGCGCCCGCGGTGCCCAGTCCGAACGCGAGCGCGCCCGCCGTTCCCTGCCCGGCCAGTCCGGCCGTCACCAGCAGCGCCAGGACCCCGTTCGCGACGGCCGCCGCGAGCAGGGCCGCCGTCAGCGAGGCCCTGCGGCCCACCGCCCCGGAGGCCACCAGTTCCTGGCGCCCGCTCTCCTCCTCGTCCCTGGTGTGCCGTACGACGACGAGCAGGCCGGTCACGGCGGCCAGCGCCCCCGCGTACACCCCGACCCGCCAGGCGGTCAGCGCGCCGAGGGAGTCGCCGAAGACCGGGCCGACCATCGCGCGCAGCGAGGGGTTGGTGGCCATCTGCCCGACCAGGCCGGCGCGTTCGGCCGCGGTGCCGTACAGGCCCTTCAGCGTGCTCGGCATGGACAGCACCATGAGGGCGTTCACCGCGACCCAGACCGGGATCATCACCCGGTCCCGGCGCAGCGCGAAACGCAGCAGGGTTCCCGTGCCCGCGAGTTCGTGTGAGCCCGCGGGCCGTGCGGTGAAGGCCGCGGCGCTCATCGGACGGTCACCCCGCTGTCGGCGGCCCCGTCCCGGTAGTGCCGCAGGAAGAGCTCCTCCAGCGTCGGCGGGGTCGACGTCAGCGACCGCACGCCCGACTCGCTCAGCGAGCGCAGCACCGCGTCCAGCTTGTCGGTGTCGACCTGGAGCCGTACGCGCCGCCCCTGTACGTCGAGGTCGTGCACGCCGGGCAGTCCGGCGAGCCCGTTCGGCGGGCCGGCGAGCTCGGCGCTCACGCTCGTGCGGGTCAGATGGCGCAGCTCGGCGAGCGAACCGCTCTCCACGGTCCGCCCCTTGCGGATGATGCTGACCCGGTCGCACAGCTCCTCCACCTCGCTGAGGATGTGCGAGGACAGCAGCACCGTCCGCCCGCGCTCCCGCTCCTCGGCGACGCAGCGCCGGAAGACCTCCTCCATCAGCGGGTCGAGGCCGGACGTCGGTTCGTCCAGGATCAGCAGGTCCACGTCGGAGGCGAACGCGGCGACCAGGGCGACCTTCTGCCGGTTGCCCTTGGAGTACGTCCGCCCCTTCTTCGCCGGGTCCAGCTCGAACCGCTCGATCAGCTCGGCGCGGCGGTGCGGGTCCAGGCCCCCGCGCAGACGTCCGTACAGGTCGATGACCTCGCCCCCGGAGAGGTTGCGCCACAGGGTCACGTCGCCGGGGACGTAGGCGATGCGCCGGTGGATCTCCACCGCGTCCGTCCACGGGTCCCGGCCGAGCACCCGGGCTGCTCCGGAGTCGGCGCGCAGCAGGCCGAGCAGGACGCGCAGGGTGGTGGACTTCCCGGAACCGTTGGGTCCGAGGAAGCCGTGGACCTCGCCGGACTCGACGCTCAGGTCGAGACCGGCGAGCGCGTGCGTGCGGCCGAACGACTTGTGGAGTCCGGAGACGCTGATGGCCTTGGTCATGTTTTGGAACGTACGCTTCTTTCAGAAATTTGTGAAGTTAAGGAAGCGTATGAATCGGTGGCTAGACTGACGGGAGCTGTCTGAGCAGGGGAGATGATCGGGCGATGGCGGAACCGGCCGGGGCGGTCCGGGACCCGGAGGCGGTCTCGCGGTTCGTGGAGCACTTCGCGGCGCAACTGGTGGAGGCCGGGCTGCCGCGGATGCCCGCGCGCGTCTTCGGCGCCCTGCTCGCGTCCGACACGGGCGTGCTGACCTCCGCCGAGCTGGGCGAACAGCTCAAGGTCTCACCGGCCGCGGTCTCCGGTGCGGTGCGCTACCTGGCGCAGCAGCACATGGTCTCGCGCGAGCGGGAGCCCGGCTCGCGCCGGGAGCGGTACCGGGTGCACGGCGACCAGTGGTACGAGGCCCTCACCAACCGCGAGGCCGTCATCCGGCGCTGGGAGGACGCCCTGCGCGAGGGCGTCACCAACCTGGGCGCGGACACCCCGGCGGGCCGCCGGCTGGCGGAGACGCTGGCCTTCTTCGAGTTCGTCGAGAAGGAGGTCGAGGCGATGATGGAGCGCTGGCGGGCGTACCGGGCGGAGCGGTTCGGGCGGGACTGACGCCGTCGGGCGGCCACGGGGCGCCGCGGGCCGCCGGCCGGCGCGGACCGCCCGGCCCGGTCCGTCCGTCTCGTCCGGCCCGCCCCTCCCGCTCGGTCCCCGGCCTCGCGGGGCGACCGGGCCGCCCGCCCCGGCGTCTCCGGTGTCTTTGGCGTCTCCGGCCTCCCCGCTCACCGGTCCGGCAGCACCAGCCCCAGCGCCGCCTCCTGCACCGTCCACGTCCGCGTCCGCACCGGCCCCGACACCACCGCGTCCGCCCGGTACCGGAAGTGCGCGCCCGACACGGTCACCGCGCGGCCCTCGGCCACCAGGGGGGACGCCTCCGCGCCCACCGACGCCGGCCGCACCTCGACCCGGGCCGCCCCGAAGGCACCGGGGACGACCGACACGGCCCGCACCGGCTGGTGCAGGTCGACGAGCGTCTTCCCGTCGACCTCCACCCGCAGCCGCGCGGGCCCCGACTCGGGAGCGGAGACGGCCCCGGACGGCCGGGGCGGCACCAGGGTCCGCACGAGGGAGCGGCACGTGCGCAGCCAGGGACGCCCCGCCACGGTCTCCCGCACCGGGGCCGTGCCGAGGGGCGGGATCCGCACCGCGCCGAGCACCACGCCGTCGCTGTCGTCCACCAGCAGGTCCATCCGCCGCTCGGCCCCGTCCAGCACGGCCCGCGCCGCGGCCACCGCCCCCATCGGCACCCCCAGCGACCGGGCGAGGTTCAGCGCGCCCCCGACCGGCACGAGCGACAGGACACAATCGGCCAGTTCCCGCCGGCGGTGCAGCAGCGCGACCGCCCGCACCAGGGCGCGGTCGTCCCCGATCACCACCGGCCGCCGCGACCCGCGCCGGGCCAGTGCCCGGGCGAACTCCTCCGGCCCGTCCGGCAGGCACAGCTTCGTCGGCGCACCCGCGCTGAGCACGTCCTTCGCGATGCGCACGGACTCGCCGTCCCTGCGACGGGCGACCGGATCGATGACCACCAGGAGCTGATCGGACGTCGCGGAAGTCGCCACCTCGGCCATGCCTCGCTTCCTCGGGTAGCATCTTTGTGCAAGAGCCCCTTGCGCTATTGCGCCAGGGGCTTCGTCTATTCCGGGGCATCCGGTCCGACGGTTGGCGGCCAACGGTGGTCGCGGTGCACGCGGCGGTGATCCTCCGCGTACGCCCCTGACCTTGGACATGCCCCGCCCGGAAGGGGTGTACGCGCGTGCCCGCACTTGTGCTGCTCGGTGCTCAGTGGGGTGACGAAGGCAAGGGAAAGGCGACGGACCTGCTCGGTGGTTCCGTCGACTATGTGGTGCGCTACCAGGGCGGCAACAACGCCGGCCACACGGTAGTCGTGGGCGACCAGAAGTACGCCCTCCACCTGCTCCCTTCCGGAATCCTGTCCCCCGGCTGCACGCCGGTCATCGGCAACGGCGTCGTCGTCGACCCCTCGGTCCTGCTCTCCGAGCTGAGCGGGCTCAACGAGCGCGGCGTCGACACGTCCAAGCTCCTGATCAGCGGCAACGCGCACATCATCACGCCGTACAACGTGACGGTGGACAAGGTGACCGAGCGCTTCCTCGGCAAGCGCAAGATCGGGACCACGGGCCGGGGCATCGGCCCGACCTACGCCGACAAGATCAACCGCGTCGGCATCCGCGTCCAGGACCTGTACGACGAGTCGATCCTGACCCAGAAGGTCGAGGCGGCCCTCGACGTCAAGAACCAGATCCTGACCAAGCTCTACAACCGGCGCGCGATCGCCGTGGAGCAGGTGGTCGAGGAGCTGCTGGGCTACGCGGACAAGCTCGCCCCGTACGTCGCCGACACCGTGCTGGTCCTGAACCAGGCGCTGGAGCAGGACAAGGTGGTCCTCTTCGAGGGCGGCCAGGGCACGCTGCTGGACATCGACCACGGCACGTACCCCTTCGTGACCTCGTCGAACCCGACCGCGGGCGGCGCCTGCACGGGCGCCGGCGTGGGCCCGACGAAGATCAGCCGCGTCATCGGCATCCTGAAGGCGTACACGACCCGCGTGGGCGCCGGTCCGTTCCCGACGGAGCTCTTCGACGAGGACGGCGAGGCGCTGCGCCGCATCGGCGGCGAGCGCGGCGTCACCACCGGCCGTGACCGCCGCTGCGGCTGGTTCGACGCGGTCATCGCCCGCTACGCGACCCGGGTGAACGGCCTGACCGACTTCTTCCTCACCAAGCTCGACGTGCTCACGGGCTGGGAGCAGATCCCGGTCTGCGTGGCGTACGAGATCGACGGCAAGCGCGTCGAGGAGCTGCCGTACTCGCAGACGGACTTCCACCACGCGAAGCCGGTCTACGAGATGCTGCCGGGCTGGTCCGAGGACATCAGCAAGGCGAAGTCCTTCTCCGACCTGCCGAAGAACGCCCAGGCGTACGTCAAGGCCCTGGAGGAGATGTCCGGCGCCCCGATCTCCGCGATCGGCGTGGGCCCGGGCCGGGACGAGACGATCGAGATCAACTCGTTCCTCTGAGCGAGCCTTCCCGTAGGCCCGTAGGCCCGTAGGCCCGTAGGCCCGGAGAGCGGAAGGGGGACGGCCGGCGCGGTGGATCCGCCCGGCCGTCCCCCTTTTCCCCGGCTTCCCCCGGCTTCCCCCGGCCCTCCCCTCAGCGCGAGGCGCCCCGCGGCGCGCGACGGGCGCCCCCGCGGTGGACGACGACGACCGCCGCGAGGCCGACGGCCAGGCCGAGGGCGGTCTGCGGACCGAACGGCTCGCCGAACATGAGGGCTCCCCAGACCGCCGTGACCGGGGCCATGAGGAACATGAGCGTGTTGACCTCGGTGACTCCGGAACGCCGCAGGATGAGCCAGTACAGCCCGTACCCGCCGAAGGTCGGCAGGACCACGAGCCAGGTGATCGCGACCCAGAAGGAGGGTCCGGCGGGCGGCTCGGCGGCTCCGGTGCCCACCGCGAGCGCCGTGAAGACGACGGCGCTGGTGGCGCAGTGGACGGTCAGCGACACCACGGGCGCGACCCGCACGCGGGAGCGGCCCTCCAGGAACGTGGCCGCCACCAGGGAGAGCATGCCGAGGAAGGGGACGAGGTAGGCCCACCAGGCCGCACCGGTGCCGGCCGCGGCGTCGGCCAGGGTGACGAGGGCGACGCCGCTCACCCCCAGGCACAGGCCGAGCCACTGCCGGCGCGAGACGTACTGGCGCAGCAGCGGTCCGGCGAGGGCTCCGGCGACGAGCGGCTGGACGCCGTCGATCAGGGCCGTGGTGCCGCTGGAGACCCCGAGCTGGATCGCGTGGTAGACGGTGAGCAGGTAGCCGCTCTGCGACAGCGCGCCGATCACGGCCTGCCGGGCCACGTCCCGGGCCCCGAGGCCCCGCCACGACGCCCGGGAGAAGGCGGCGACGGCCACCAGGACGACGGCCAGGGGCAGGAACCGCCACATCAGGACCGTGACCGCGGACGCGCTGTCCGCGCCGAGCTTGGCCCCGATGAACCCGGAGCTCCAGCAGAGCACGAAGGCGGTCGAGAGCAGGAGGTTCATGCCGTCCCCTCCGGTCGTCCCCCGAGTAAACAGGTCGGTTTACCCAGTACCCGCTATACAGATCGGTATACCTTGGGGGCATGGGCACTGCCGAGGAACCCCGACGGATCACGCTGACGCCTGCCGCACGGCGCGTCCTGGAGGCCGCCGGGAGGCTGTTCTACGAGCGCGGCATCCACGCCGTGGGGGTGGACCTGATCGCCGCCGAGGCCGGGGTGACGAAGAAGACCCTCTACGACCGGTTCGGCTCCAAGGAGCAGATCGTCGTGGAGTACCTCGCGGCCCGCGACGAACGCTGGCGGGCCTTCCTCGCCCCGTACCTCGACGCCGCGCGGCCGGGGGCGGCGCGCGTCCTGGCCGTCTTCGACGCCTCGCGCGCGTGGGCGCAGGAGAACGGCTCCAAGGGGTGCGGCATGATCAACGCCCACGCCGAGATCGGCGATCCGTCCCATCCGGCCCGCCCGGTCATCGCCGGGCAGAAGCAGTGGATGCTCGCCCTGTTCACCCGCCTCGCCGGGGACGTCGCCCCGGACGGGGCCCACCGGCTGGGCCGGGCGCTGATGCTGCTGCACGAAGGGGCGCTCGTCGCGTACGGCCTGAACGTCTTCGCGGACCCCGTCGGCCGCGCCCGCGAGGAGGCGCGGGCCCTCCTCGCCGCCGCCGGGGACCCCGCGGTGCGGCGGTGAGCCGACGCCGGCGGGGCGTCACGGGGCCGGCACGGGGGACGGGGACGGCCGCGGGCCGGCTCCGCCCCGTGGAGCGGCCGTTCCGCTCCGTGCGCGTCCCCCGGCGCCCTCTCGAGGGGATCCCCGACCGGCTGCGGCCGGAGGCGGCCTGCTTCGGTCCGCCGGGCGGCCGGCGGGCGGTGCCGCCGGTCCTCCCCGTGCGGGACGGCTCGGAGGTGCCCCGGTGGGTGAGCCGTTCCTCGCCCACAGGAACGCCGAGGCCGGGATGGGCCCCGTCATGAACACGGAGGGCCTGCGGAAGGGACTCTCCCGGCCGGGCCGGCCCCCGCCGTCAGCTGAACACGATCATCGACCCCTGCGCCAGGCTCCTCGTCGCCGCCGCGTGCAGGCCCAGCCAGACGTGGCGCTCGCGGGCGAAGGGACTGGGATCGTACGGGGCGGGGACGGCCGGCTCCTCCAGCTCGGTCGGCCCGAGCGGGGGTTCGGGGGCCGCCGGGGGGTTCGCCGGGTCGATGCCGATGGACGGGGCGACGAACTCCAGCTCCCGCAGCAGGGCGTGGGAGGAGCCGAGCGGGCCGCCGCCCTCGAGGAGGGCGTCGTTGGAGAGGGGGTGCGGGAAGTCGACGGGGACGTAGGCGCCCGCGTGGTCGTAGTGCCACACCAGGTGGGACTGCTGGGCCGTCGACTCGAACATCTCCAGCAACTGCTCGTAGTCACCGCCGAGTTCGTCCACCGGCGTGACCGGCAGCCCGCACACCTGGAGCAGGTACGCGCGCCGCAGGAAGTGCAGCGCGTCGTAGTCGAAACCCGCGACCGGGGCGACCTCTCCGGACAGTCCGGGCATGTACTGGTACACCGGCACCGGCGGCAGCCCCGCCTCGGCGAGCACCGTGTTGTACTGCGCGAGTTCCTCGGCGAAGGGATTGTCGGGCGTGTGGCACAACACGTCGACGAGCGGTACCAGCCACAGGTCACAGGCCAAAGAGGGCTCCTCACACAGCACGGTGGTCAGGGAAGCGTATCGACGCGGCGCGAGGGTGGCTCCCCCCGTGCAGGTCCCTTACCCATACCGGCACGGACGACGCCGGTCCCGGGTCCCCGGCCGGCTCACTCGGCGCTCGTGCGCTCGATGAGCGCGAGCCCGTGCGCGTTGTACGACTCGACGATCGCGCGGGCGGAATCGGTGTCGCGGCGCGACAGGGCGTCGACCAGAGCGGTGTGCCCGGCCCACAGCCGGCCCCGCAGGTCGGGCAGCCGCCGCAGCCGCTGCACCATGCACACCCACGTCTGGACGCGGAGCCGGTGGAGGAAGTCGGTGAGGTACGGGTTGCCGAAGACGGACCCGAGTTCGCGCCAGAAGCGCAGGTCGTAGCCGATCAGGACGGTCAGGTCCCCGGCGAGGGCCGCACGCTGCGCCTCCTCGCCGCGCCGCCGGACCCCGGCGAGGACGGCGGCGGTCCCGGGGTCGTCCGGCCGGAGGTGCGCCGGCCGGCCGTCGACCAGCGCGTGGAACATCGCGTCGGTCACCAGGCTGCGGGCCTCGATCATCCCGCGGAAGTCCTCGACGGAGTGCTCGTGCACCCGGAAGCCGCGATGCTGGTCCGCGTCGAGCAGCCCCTGCGCAGACAGGTCGACCAGCGCCTCCCGGACCGGGGTCGCGGACACCCCGTACTGCTCGGCGATCTCCTTGACGGTGAACTCCTGCCCCGGCTGGAGCCGCCCGGCCAGCACCTCGTCACGGAGCGCGTCGGCGATCTGCTGCCGCAGGGTGCTGCGGGTCACGGCCCCACTGCCGCTGCTGCCGGGCATGGTCGGGCGTCTCCCTCGTCGCGTTCGAACGGCGTGCACGCATGCGCGTACGTCTTGCGCACACGTCTTACGAGCACGCCACCTTACGCGGTCGGGTGGGACACGGCGTGTTCGAGCGGGCGGCCGGGGCGGACGCCGTCCCGCGCCCGCCCCGGCCGCCCCTCACACCGGCTCCCGGTCGGTCACTCCACGTAACCGTCCGCCACCGACAGCGCCGCGTCCAGCACCGCCAGCCCCTCCTTCAGCTCGGCCTCGCTCGCGTTGCACGGCGGCACCACGTGCGTCCGGTTCATGTTCACGAAGGGCCACACCCCGCCCTCCTTCGCGGCGGCGGCGAACGCGGCCATCGGGGCGTTCGCCTCGCCGGTCGCGTTGTACGGCACCAGCGGCTCCCGGGTCTCCCGGTCGCGCACCAGCTCCAGCGCCCAGAACATGCCGACCCCGCGCACGTCCCCGACGCAGGGGTGCCGCTCGGCCAGCTCCCGCAGCCCGGGGCCGACGACGGACGCGCCGAGCCGCGCCGCGTTCTCGACGACGCCCTCCTGGTCCATCACGCCGATCGTCGCGACGGCGGCGGCGCAGGCCAGCGGGTGCCCGGAGTAGGTCAGTCCGCCGGGGTACGGCCGCCGGGCGAAGGTCTCGGCGATCGCACCCGAGATGGCCACGCCGCCCAGCGGCACGTACCCGGAGTTCACGCCCTTGGCGAAGGTCATCAGGTCGGGCACCACGTCGTACAGGTCCGCCGCGAACCACTCTCCGGTCCGCCCGAACCCGGCCATGACCTCGTCGAGCACGAAGACGATCCCGTACTTGTCGCACAGCTCCCGCACGCCCGCCAGGTAACCGGCCGGCGGCGTCATGATGCCCGCGGTGCCCGGGATGGTCTCCAGGATGACCGCGGCGACCGTCGACGGTCCCTCGAAGGCGATCGTCGTCTCCAGGTGCTCGAGCGCCCGCGCGCACTCCTGCTCCTCGGTCTCGGCGTAGAAGCGGGAGCGGTACAGGAAGGGCGCCCAGAAGTGGACGACGCCCGCGGTGCCGCTGTCGGAGGCCCAGCGGCGCGGGTCGCCGGTGAGGTTCACGGCCTGCTGGGTGCCGCCGTGGTAGGAGCGGTAGGCGGAGAGCACCTTGGGCCGCCCGGTGTGCAGCCGGGCCATGCGCACGGCGTGCTCCACGGCGTCGGCGCCGCCGTTGGTGAAGAAGATCTTGTCCAGGTCGCCCGGCGTCCGCTCGGCGATCAGCCGGGCCGCCTCCGAGCGCGCCTCGACGGCGAACGCGGGCGCGAACGTCGTCATCCGCGCCGCCTGCTCCTGGATCGCGGCGACGACCTTCGGGTGCTGGTAGCCGATGTTCGTGTAGACGAGGCCGCTGGTGAAGTCGAGGTAGCGCCGGCCGTCGTAGTCCCAGAAGTACGACCCCTGCGCCCCGGCGACGGCGAGCGGGTCGATGAGCTCCTGCGCGGACCAGGAGTGGAAGACGTGCGCACGGTCGGCGGCCTTCACGGCGGCCCCGACCTCGGGGTTCGGCTGAGGGGTCATGCGCCCGAGGGTAGGTCCCGGCGGCGGGCGCGCGACATCGGCGGCCTGTCTGCGGCCGGCCGCTTTCCGCGACAGATTGTCGACAGGGGCGGGCCCCGATCCATTGACAGCATGCTGCATTCATGTCAGCATGCTGTCATCTGTTGGTGTGCGATCCAGGGAGCGGTCATGACCCGCAGCACCCGCAAGCCCGTCCATCTCGCCGTCTACGACACCTTCGCCGACTGGGAGACCGGTCACGCCACCGCACACCTCGCGCGCGCCGGGTACGAGGTCCGCACCGTCGCCCCCACCGGGGAGCCCGTGACCAGCATCGGCGGACTGCGCGTCCTGCCCGACCTCGCGCTCGACGGGCTGCGGCCCGAGGACAGCGCGCTGCTGATCCTCCCCGGGGCCGACCTCTGGGACGCGGGGGACGCGCTCGCGCCCTTCGCCCGCGCCGCCCGGGCCTTCCTCGACTCCGGGGTGCCCGTCGCCGCGATCTGCGGGGCCGTCGCCGGCCTCGCCCGCGAGGGGCTGCTCGACGAGCGGGCGCACACCGGCGCCGCCGCGCCCTACCTCGCCGCGACCGGATACGCGGGCGCCGGGCGGTACGCCGAGGCCGACGCCGTCACCGACGGCCGCCTCGTCACCGCCGGGCCGACCGAGCCCGTCGCCTTCGCCCGCGAGGTCTTCCGGCTGCTCGGCGCCTACGACGAGGGCGTCGTCGACGCCTGGTACCGGCTGTTCCACGACTCGGACGCGGAGGCGTACGCCGAGCTCGAGAAGGCCCTGGCCCGGTGAGCCGGGAGCGGCAGGACCTGCTCAGCCGCGGCGCGCTCGGGGTCTTCCGGCTCAACGGCCAGTTCCTCGCGGCCGCCGAGGAACTGGCCCGGCCCGCCGGGCTCACCGCCGCCCGGTGGCAGGTGCTCGGCGCGGTCCTGCCCGGGCCCCTGCCCGTCTCCGGCATCGCGCGGACCATGGGCATCACCCGGCAGAGCGTGCAGCGCATCGCCGACCTGCTGGTGGAGCGCGGCCTCGCCGAGTACCGGCCCAACCCGGCCCACCGCCGCGCCAAGCTCCTCGCGCCGACCGAGGAGGGCCGCGCGGCGATCAGCCGCATCGACCCCGGCCACGCCGCCTTCGCCGAGCGGCTGGCCCGGGCGTACGGGGAGGCCGAACTCGCCCGGGCGGTCCAGGCGCTGGAGCGCCTCTCCCGGGTGCTCGACGAACTCGGCCCGCCTGTTACGGAACCGTAGACGAAGCCCAGGTCACCGCGTGGCCGCCCCGCACTATCCTCGATCCGTTGCTCACTGTGGGGGGAAGGCGGCGCAACGATGGAGAAGCTCGGGCCGGGGGATCCCCAGCGCATCGGCGCGTACCGGCTGCTCGCGCGGCTCGGGTCCGGCGGCATGGGACACGTCTACCTCGCCCGTTCCGACCGGGGACGCACCGTCGCCGTGAAGCTGGTGCGCGAGGAACTGGCCCGGCAGGAGGAGTTCCGGGCGCGCTTCCGCCAGGAGGTGCGGGCCGCCCGGCAGGTCGGAGGCGACTGGACGGCGCCGGTGCTGGACGCGGACACCGAGGCGCCCGTGCCCTGGGTCGCCACCGGGTACGTGGCCGGGCCCAGTCTCCAGCAGGTGGTCGGGCGCGACCACGGCGCGCTGCCCGAGCGCTCGGTCCGCGTCCTCGCCGCCGGTCTCGCGCACGCCCTGAAGGACATCCACGCGGCCGGCATCGTCCACCGCGACCTCAAGCCGTCCAATGTGCTGGTCACCATCGACGGGCCCCGCGTCATCGACTTCGGGATCGCGCGGGCGCTGCAGACCGTGACCGACGGCGGGCTCACCCGCACCGGCGCGCTCGTCGGCTCGCCCGGCTTCATGGCGCCCGAGCAGGTCCGCGGTGACCGCGTCACCTCCGCCTGCGACGTCTTCTGCCTCGGCTCGGTGCTCGCCTACGCCGCCACCGGCGCGCTGCCCTTCGGCACCGCCGACAGCGGGGTGCACGCGCTGATGTTCCGCATCGCCCAGGAGGAACCCGACCTGGAGCGCGTCCCCGAGGGCCTCGCCGGACTGGTGCGCGACTGCCTGAAGAAGGACCCCGCCGCGCGGCCCACGCTCGACCAGGTGCTGCAGCGCACCGGCGCGCAGGACACCGTCGCCGACGGCCGCTCCCGCGACCCCTGGCTGCCGGGCGCCCTGGTCGCCCAACTCGGCCGGCACGCGGTGCGGCTGCTGGACGCGGAGGACCCGGAGACCCTGCCGCGGCCCGCGCCCGACGGGGCGGCGCGGCAGACCCCGGCCGCCCCCGCCGTCCTCCCCGCGCTGCCGGCGCCGTCCGAACCGGCCGGTCCCGCCCCCGCCGCCACCCCCGAACACGCCCCCGCCGCCGACGACTCCGCCCCGCCGCCCGCCGCGGCACCCCCCGGAGCCCCCGCCCCGCCCCCGCCGGGCACACCGGGCGGCAGCCCCCCGCTCGACCGCCTCCCCACCCTGGTGGCCGGGCAGAACACCCCCGCCCCGCCCCCGAGCCCGGCCCCGGGCACCCCGGCCGGGTACGGGCACCCCCAGCAGCATCCCCAGCCCCCCGCGTACGGCTACCCCCACAACGGTCACGGCGCCGGTCACACCCCGCCGTACGGGCCGCCGCCCTTCGGCCCGGTCCCGCCGTACGGACCGGCGCCCGAACCGCGGCGGGACGGCCGTTCCACCGCGCTGCTCGTGGTGATCGCGCTGGTCGTCGCGCTCGCCGCGGGCGGCACGGTGTACGCCCTGATGAGCGGCGGCGCCGCCGGCGACCGCGCCGACGGCGGCCCCACCACGCCGGCGCCGACCGGCAGCGCGCCCCCGACCACCGGCCCCGCCACCCCCGACACGGGGCAGCCGACCGGCACGGAGCAGTCGAGCACCCCGCCGCCGGCCGGCGGGGCGGTCCCGACGGCGTACCTGGGCAGCTGGTCCACCACCATCGACAACGCGAGCGGGGAGCACAGCCGCCGGCTGACCGTCCAGCAGGGCGAGGTGGGCGACACGGTCATGTCCCTCGTCGCCGACGGCCCCACCGGGAACGGCACCTACCACTGCGTCTTCGAGGCCAGGCTCTCCGCCGTCCCCGGCGACCGGCTGGAGATCGGTCCGTCCTCCGTGACGGTCGGCCGGCCGCGCAGCGCCTGCACCCCGGGCGCCGCCACCGAGATCATCCTGCTCCCCGACGGCTCCCTGCGACGCGTGACCACCGGCAGCGGCGAACAGCTCACCTACACGCGGGACTGACCCGCGCGCCAAGTCGCCCTCCCGCCAAGGCGGTTGAACGTTCGGCGAACGCCGGTGAACTTCGGCGGACGAACGCCGCGCACCCCTTCGCACGCCCGTACGGTGGCCACCCGGCCGAACGGGCGGACAGCGGGCGGACAGCGGCGGGGGCGGCGCGATGGAGTTGCTGAGCGCGGAGAACCTGGTGGCCGTGGCGACGGCGATCCTCGGTATCGTCGCCTCGGCGGTGATGGTCTGGTACGAGCGCAGGGTGCCGCGCCGCAAGCGCATCGGCTACCGCGTGCAGCTGGACACGCCGATCGGCGACGACGGGCGGTCGCCCCGCACGAACCGCCGGGTGGGCTGGTTCACCACGGAGACGGGGATGAACCACGCCAGCATGGTGCTGCTGCGCATCGAGAACGACGGCTCGCAGAGCATCGCCCGCGACGACTACGAGAGTCCGGGGATCCACGGGCTGACCGTGGAGTTCGGCCGGCGCACCGTCCTCGGGGTCGCGGTCACCCAGCCCGCGGAGACGAGCCACATCCTCGACAACTTCACCGAGCGGCTCGGCTTCGGCTACCAGGGCAGCACCCTGAGCATCCCCCGCGTCCCGCTGAACCGGGGCGCCTACTACAAACTGCTGGTGCTGCTCTCCGGCGGCCGGGTGGGCGACGACATCCAGGTCGGCGGAGACCTGAAGGACGGCGACGTCCACCGCAACCGCAGCGCCACCCCGGACGAGAAGGCCCCGCTGTTCAGCCGGGCCGCCCGGCTGATCACCATCACGCTCACGCTGTGCGTGGTCGCCCTGGCGGTGGTCGTCGTGGCCCAGGACGAGGACCCCGCCCCCATGGGCTGCGAGGGGGGCACCCTCACGCTCACCGGCTCCACCGCCTTCGAACCCGTCCTGCACGAGGTGGCGGACAAGTACGAGCGGGAGTGCGCGGACGACGAGGTCGACATCGAGGTGCGGACGCACGGATCGACGGCGGGCGTCCGCACCCTGGTGACGGCGGGGGCGGGGGCGGAGCGGGGTTCGCCGCCGGTGGTGGCCCTGTCGGACGGCCCGAAGCCGGGCGGACTGCCCGAGCTGCGCGAGAACCGGGTGGCGGTGTCGGTGTTCGCGCTCGTGGTGAACGAGAAGGCGGGGGTGCGGGACCTGTCGACGGCGGACGTGCGGCGGCTGTACCGCGGCGAGATCACGAACTGGAGCGAGCTCGGCGGCGCGGACCTGCCGGTCCGCCTCGTCAGCCGGGACGCCAACTCGGGGACCAGACAGGTGCTCCAGCGCCGGGTGCTGGGCCGCGGCGAGATCGCCCACTCCTCGGTCGACTGCGTGCACAAGGACGACCCGACGGCGCCCGTCATCCGCTGCGAACTGAACTCGACGGAACTGGTGCTGGACACCGTCGCCGACGTCCCCGGCGCGATCGGCTACACCGAGCACAGCCGTGCCACCCGCGCGAAGGGGGTGCGCCTGCTGGACCTCGACGGCGAGACCGCGTCCGTCGACGCCATCGAGGACGGGACGAGCGCCTACCCGTACCGGGAGATCGAGTACGCCTACACCTACGGGCGGCCCCCGGCGGACTCACTGGTGTCGAGCTTCCTGACGTATCTGACCCGCGGCAGCGGCCAGGACGTGGTCCGCACCCACGGCCACCTGCCGTGCTGGAGCCCGAAGGGCCTGGAGCTGTGCGCGAGGACCGCCCCCTGACCCGGCGGGCGCCTCACCTCGGCTCGGGCGGACGCTGCCGCGGCATGTTCGGGCGGGCCGGTCCCGGAGGGGAGGGGAGGCGGCCGTGCGGGAGAGCCCCCTCCGGACGCCCCGCACCCGCCACCGCCGCCTGGACGCCCAGCGGCGCGCCCCCGGTGCGGAACTCCACCATCCAGTCGGCCGTCTCGACCCGCACCAGCTCCGCCACGTCCTCCGAGAACCGCCGCAGCACCGACAGGCACCGCTCGGCCGCCTCGCTCGCCGTGCCCTCCGTCGGACCCAGCACCTCGCGGACGCACTCCGAGGCCCAGTCGAACTGGAGGGCCTGCAGGCGCCGTTGCACGGCCTGGGCCGTCGCCACGTCCCGCATCCAGCCGGACGTCATCCCGAAGAACCGGTCCCCGGCCACACAGGCCACCCCGAGCAGCAGCGCCACGTACCCCCAGGGCGCGGACCCCTCCGCCGCCCCGGTCAGATCGAGCAGCGGCAGGGCGGCCCCGGTCACCGCCCCCACCGCCGCCCCGGTGCGCAGGGCCCGTGCGCACCGCCGCTTCCACACCCGGTCCGCGAGGTACCAGGCGGCCGTGTCCAGGGCCCCGCGCTCCACCCACCGGTACAGCTCGTCCAGCCGGGCCGCCGGCTCCCCCCAGTCCCCGAGCGGGAACACCCGCCCGCCCGGCTCGCCCGGCCGCAGCCCGGCCGCCCCCTCGCCCCGCCCGTCCTGAGGCCGACCCTCGGGCTGCATCTCCGGCTGACCCACCCGGTACTCCCTACTGACCCCTGCTGACCCCGACTGATCCCCGGCCGGCCCCCGGTCGGCCACATGGTGTGAATGAACCGTGACGGCGCGTGTCCGCGCGCCGGACCCTTCCTACCGCCCAATGGGTGGCGACGCCGGGGGTTCGCGCCTTTTGCCGCCCGGAAGAAGGTCTTGATCAGGTATAGGGCGCGCGGGGCCCTCACTCGAAAGAGTGTCGGGGCGTCGGCCGCCCCGACCACGTAGGCTCGTGCCGAACGGCAAAAACCCGGACCGGCGGGCCGCGGACCGATGGACCGGCGGACCGACGGATCGACCGACCAAGGAGCTGAATCGTGATCCCCGGTGGTGGCCAGCCCAACATGCAGCAGCTGCTCCAGCAGGCCCAGAAGATGCAGCAGGACCTGGCCAAGGCCCAGGAGGAACTGGCCCGCACGGAGGTCGACGGCCAGGCGGGCGGCGGTCTGGTGAGGGCCACCGTGACCGGGTCCGGCGAACTGCGGGCCCTGAAGATCGACCCGAAGGCGGTGGACCCGGAGGACACCGAGACCCTCGCGGACCTGATCGTCGCGGCGGTCCAGGCGGCCAACGAGAACGCCCAGACCCTCCAGCAGCAGAAGCTCGGCCCGCTCGCCCAGGGACTGGGCGGCGGCGGTATCCCCGGCCTGCCTTTCTAAGACGGGCCCCGGCCCTCTACCGTACGTACTGAAGGAACACCAGGAAGGACGGCAGTCCGTTGTACGAAGGCGTGGTCCAGGACCTCATCGACGAGCTCGGGCGGCTGCCCGGCGTCGGTCCCAAGAGCGCGCAGCGGATCGCCTTCCACGTCCTCCAGGCGGAACCGGCCGACGTACGGCGTCTCGCGCACGCCCTCATGGAAGTGAAGGCGAAGGTCCGCTTCTGCGCGATCTGCGGCAACGTCGCGCAGGAGGAGCAGTGCGGCATCTGCCGCGACGCGCGCCGCGACCCCGCGGTGATCTGCGTCGTGGAGGAGCCCAAGGACGTCGTGGCCATCGAGCGCACCCGGGAGTTCCGGGGCCGCTACCACGTCCTGGGCGGCGCCATCAGCCCGATCGACGGCGTCGGCCCCGACGACCTGCGCATCAGGGAGCTCCTGGCCCGGCTGGCCGACGGCACGGTCACCGAGCTGATCCTGGCCACGGACCCCAATCTCGAAGGCGAGGCCACGGCGACGTACCTCGCCCGCATGATCAAGCCCATGGGGCTGAAGGTCACCCGTCTGGCCAGCGGCCTCCCGGTGGGCGGTGACCTGGAATACGCGGACGAGGTGACCCTCGGCCGCGCCTTCGAGGGGAGACGACTCCTAGATGTCTGACGCCACGCTGCACGCGACCCACCAGAACCCCGACGACTTCGCGGTCCAGATCGCGGATCAGATCGAGAGCTTCCTGGTCGCCGTGACGGAGATCGCGAAGGGCGACGAGCCGGACTCGGCGGTTCCGTTCCTTCTCCTGGAGGTCTCCCAGCTCCTGCTGGCCGGCGGCCGGCTGGGCGCCCACGAGGACATCGTCCCCGACGAGCGCTACGAGCCCGACCTGGGCCCGGAGGCCGACGTGGACGAACTCCGCGAGAACCTCGCCCGCATGCTGGACCCGATCGACGTCTACTCCGAGGTCTTCGACCCCTACGAGCCCCGCAAGGCCCCCGTCCCGGCCCGCATCTCCGACGACCTCGCCGACGTCGTCGCCGACCTGCGCCACGGCATGGCCCACTACCGGGCGGGCCGCACCACGGAGGCCCTGTGGTGGTGGCAGTTCTCCTACTTCTCCAACTGGGGCTCCACGGCGTCCGCCACCCTGCGCGCCCTCCAGTCGGTCGTCGCCCACGTCCGCCTGAACCAGCCCCTGGCCGAGCTCGACGGCCTCGACACCGACGACCAGGGCATGGGCGACGACACCCTGGAGTTCGAGGCGGGCCAGGTGATGGCGGAGGAACTCGGCGCTCCGCTGGGCGTGCGCCCGGCCACGTGACCGGCCGGGCGGCTCCGGGCTGTCCCGGCGGGCCACCGGGAACCGACCGGCCGACGACCCGGAACGCGTGAGCCGGCATCGTGGGCCGGGGCGGGTGTCTTGCCGGAAAACGTGAGCAGACAGTGGGCGAATGACACTTAAGTGCTCACATGAGCATTTAGTGAACAATGTCGACTGGGGTGCTCACACCTTTCGGTGAAGGTGCCCTGTGGACGCAGTCACCCGCCACGCGTCGGCTCCTGCCGTCACGAAGGCGGGCCGGGGGCGACCGCCGGTGTCCGGTCACGTGAACGACAACGCGTGCGCGGGCAGCGCGGACCGGGAGGCCTGATGAGCCGGTACGGCAGCCGGCCGGGGCCGTGCGCGGGCCCGGCGCGGTGCGGTCGGGGCCCGGATCCGGGGTGTGACGCAGGTCGCTTTTCCGAGTGGTCCGCGCCGGGATGGGCATGAGCCCCCTGCGCGAGCGCCGAAGTCTCACCATGCGATATCACCGAGGGGATTTTCGGACGCTCGATAGACTGACTGCCGACCGCGGCCTGCACACATGTGTACGGACCGTGGAAAACGACGGACTGAGCGAGGAGCGCACGTGGGCCTTGTCGTGCAGAAGTACGGAGGCTCCTCCGTAGCCGATGCCGAGGGCATCAAGCGCGTCGCCAAGAGGATCGTGGAAGCCAAGAAGAACGGCCACCAGGTGGTCGCCGTGGTTTCCGCGATGGGCGACACGACGGACGAGCTGATCGATCTCGCCGAGCAGGTTTCCCCGATCCCTGCCGGGCGCGAGCTCGACATGCTGCTGACCGCCGGAGAGCGGATCTCCATGGCCCTGCTGGCCATGGCGATCAAAAACCTGGGCCACAACGCCCAGAGCTTCACCGGCAGCCAGGCAGGTGTCATCACCGACTCGGTCCACAACAAAGCCCGCATCATCGATGTCACGCCGGGCCGGATCCAGGCCTCGGTGGACGAGGGCAACATCGCCATCGTCGCCGGTTTCCAGGGCGTCAGCCAGGACACCAAGGACATCACCACGCTCGGCCGCGGCGGCTCCGACACCACCGCCGTCGCCCTCGCCGCCGCGCTCGACGCCGAGGTGTGCGAGATCTACACGGACGTCGACGGCGTGTTCACCGCCGACCCGCGCGTGGTGAAGAAGGCCCGGAAGATCGACTGGATCTCGTTCGAGGACATGCTCGAACTGGCGGCCTCCGGGTCCAAGGTGCTGCTCCACCGCTGTGTGGAGTACGCCCGCCGGTACAACATCCCGATCCACGTCCGCTCGTCCTTCAGCGGACTGCAGGGCACGTGGGTCAGCAGCGAGCCGATTCAGCAAGGGGACAAGCAGGTGGAGCAGGCTCTCATCTCCGGTGTCGCGCACGACACCTCCGAGGCCAAGGTCACGGTCGTCGGTGTGCCGGACAAGCCGGGCGAGGCGGCCTCGATCTTCCGCGCGATCGCCGACGCCGAGATCAACATCGACATGGTCGTGCAGAACGTGTCCGCCGCCTCCACCGGCCTGACGGACATCTCCTTCACCCTCCCCAAGGCCGAGGGCCGCAAGGCCATCGACGCCCTGGAGAAGGCCAGGACCGCCATCGGCTTCGACTCCCTGCGCTACGACGACCAGATCGGCAAGATCTCCCTGGTCGGCGCCGGCATGAAGACCAACCCGGGCGTCACCGCCGACTTCTTCACGGCGCTCAGCGACGCCGGGGTGAACATCGAGCTGATCTCGACCTCCGAGATCCGCATCTCGGTCGTCACCCGCAAGGACGACGTGCCCGAGGCCGTCCGCGCCGTGCACTCCGCGTTCGGGCTGGACTCCGACAGCGACGAGGCCGTGGTCTACGGAGGCACCGGCCGCTGATGGCCGGGTCCGCACGACCCGGACGTCCCGGGCGGCCGACGCTCGCGGTCGTGGGAGCGACCGGGGCCGTCGGCACGGTCATGCTCCAGATCCTGTCCCAGCGGGCGGACGTCTGGGGCGAGATCCGACTGGTCGCCTCCCCGCGCTCGGCCGGCCGCAAGCTGGCCGTGCGCGGTGAGGAGGTCGAGGTCGTGGCGCTCACCGAGGAGGCCTTCGACGGGGTCGACATCGCGATGTTCGACGTCCCCGACGAGGTCGCCGGGGAGTGGGCGCCCGTCGCCGCCGCGCGGGGCGCGGTGGTGGTCGACAACTCCGGCGCGTTCCGCATGCACCCGGACGTGCCGCTGGTCGTCCCCGAGGTCAACCCGCACGCCGTGCGGATGCGGCCGCGCGGGATCGTCGCCAACCCGAACTGCACCACCCTGTCGATGATCGTCGCACTGGGCGCGCTGCACGCCGAGTTCGGCCTGCGCGAGCTGGTCGTCTCCTCGTACCAGGCGGTCAGCGGCGCCGGGCGCGCGGGCGTCGAGACGCTGCGCCGGCAGATGTCCCTGGTGGCCGGTACGGAGCTGGGGACCTGCCCCGGTGACGTGCGGCGGGTCGTGGGGGACGACACCGGGCCGTTCCCGGAGCCGGTCGCGCTGAACGTCGTGCCGTGGGCCGGGTCGCTGCGGGAGGACGGCTGGTCGTCGGAGGAGATGAAGGTCCGGGACGAGTCCCGCAAGATCCTGGGCCTGCCCGCGCTGCCCGTGGCGGTCACCTGCGTGCGCGTCCCGGTGGTCACCGCGCACTCGCTCACCGTGCACGCCCGCTTCGAGGGCGAGGTCACCGTCGACAGGGCCCGGGAGATCCTCGCCACGGCGCCCGGCGTGGTGCTGTTCGACAATCCCGCCGCGGGGGAGTTCCCCACCCCCGCCGACGTCGTCGGGACCGATCCCACGTGGGTGGGGCGGGTGCGGCGGGCCCTGGACGACCCCACGGCGCTGGAGTTCTTCGTGTGCGGGGACAATCTGCGCAAGGGCGCCGCGCTCAACAGCGTGCAGATCGCCGAGCTGGTGGCGGCCGGCTCGTGAAAAGTTCTGGCCCCTACATGATTCGTTTGTAGGATCTGTGTAAGCCTGGTGGGCCGGTTTCTTGATCCGGGCCACTTGAATCGGCCTGGCTTGCAGCCGAGGATTTACCTCCCCGCCCTCCGCAACCGAGCGGAGGGCGGGGAGCGTCTTTGCGGTCACCTCTTCGGGGCGTGGGGGCGCGTTCTTTCAGGCGTGGGGACGTCTGGAACCGGGCGTGGGGACGCCCGTTCACATGGAACACAGGGGAAGAGCGGGACGCATGAAGGCATGGGATGTGCTGCCGGTGGCGCTGCCTGGCGCGGGCGGCCGACCGGTGGCACCGGTCGGCGCGGAAGTGACGTCCGGCGCGTACAACCCTTACGGGGGAAGCGTGTCCAACTGGCGTGGCTGAGGTACTCGACTTCACAGCGCCGCGTGGCACGGCCCTACGGCCTCCCCGCCAGGCCCTCCGACCCCGCATGCCCGGTGCGCCCGGCGGCATGCCGGTGATCGCGCCCATGCCCGCAGCGCGGCCCGCCCGCATACCCGGTCAGCGTGACGGCGCCGACGACGTCGTGGCGGCCGGCACCACCGTCGACCATCTCACCGAGACCTACCGCGCGCACTACCGCTCGCTGCTGGGCCTCGCGGCGCTCCTCCTCGACGACACCGCCTCCTGCGAGGACGTCGTCCAGGAGGCGTTCATCCGGGTGCACTCCGCCCGCAAACGCGTCCGCGACCCCGAGAAGACCCTGGCGTACCTGCGGCAGACGGTCGTCAACCTGTCCCGTTCCGCGCTGCGCCGCCGCATCCTCGGTCTCAAGCTGCTCTCCAAGCCGATGCCCGACATGGCGAGCGCGGAGGAGGGCGCCTACGACCAGCTGGAGCGCGACTCCCTCATCCAGGCGATGAAGGGGCTGCAGCGCCGCCAGCGCGAGGTGCTGGTGCTGCGCTACTTCGCGGACATGACCGAGGCTCAGGTCGCCGAGACGCTCGGCATCTCGCTGGGCTCGGTGAAGGCGTACGGCTCGCGCGGCATCGCGGCGCTGCGGCTGGCCATGGAGGCCCCGGCATGAGCGACGGCAAGGACGCGCGGCGCGAGGAGCGCGAGCCGCAGGGCCCGCGCCCGTCCGGCGACGCCCGCGAGCCGCAGGGCCCGCCCGCGCCCGAGGGGATACGGGAGTCCGGGGACGCGGGGGAGCCGGCGGACGCCGACGGGCCCGGGGACGCCGGCGAGCCCCTGGGCCCGAGCGGGACCGGTGACGGTGACCGCGCCGGTGACGCGCCCGACGTCGACGGTCCCGGTGGTTCCGGCGGTCCCGCCCTTCCCCGGGACGCCGGCGATTCCGGTGACCTCGATGCCCCGGACGAGTCGCGGCGGACGCGGGCGCCCGAGCCCGACGGCCCGCCCGACGCCGTGCCGCCGAGGAAGCCGACGTGGCTGCGCGGACCCGGGAAGCCGCACGGACAAGAGCCGAAGCAATCGCACGCTGGGAACGGAACTGTGAACCACGGCCCCGACCGACAGGGCCCCGACGAGCAGGGCCCCGAGGGATTCGACGGACTCGACGCGGACGAGCTGGCGCTGCGCACGATGCTGCACCAGGTGGTGCGGGAGGTGGAGCCGAGCGACGGCACGCTGGACTACCTGCGCCGGGCGGTCCCCGCCCGCCGTGCCCGCAAGCGGCAGGCCCTCGTCGGCATGGCCGCCGCCGCGCTCTTCGTCGGCACCGCCGTCCCCGCCGCCGTCCACGTCTCGAACACGGCCGGCTCCGACGCCAACCCGTCCGCCGTCGGCCACGCCTCGCAGACCCAGGGCGGCACCGGCGACGGCAAGGGCCCGGGCAACGGCGAGACCACCGCGGGCGGCGCCTCGGACCAGGTCGAGGGGACCGGCAAGGGCGACAAGAAGGACGAGGACAAGGGCGGCGCGAGCACCGGCACCAGCGAGGGCGCGACCGAGGGGGCCGACCCCTCGTCCGGCACCGAGGCCGGGGCGTCCGCCTGCACCGCCGACCAGCTCGGCCCGGCGGTCGCGAGCAGTGCCGCCCCCGACTCCACGGGCGCGGTCTACGGCTCCTTCAGGGTCACCAACGTCTCCACCGGGAGCTGTACCGTCGACGGCCCCGGCGGCGTGAGCGCGACGCCGGCGGGCGCGGCCGATCCCGCCAGGGTGACCTCGGCCCGGCACGTGGCGGGCGACGCGGCGGCCGGTCTGCCCGACCCCTCCGTGGAAGTGATGACCCTGGTGCTCGCGCCGGGGGAGGCGTACGAGGTGAAGTTCGCCTGGGTGCCCTCCGAGCCCTGCTCCCCCGCGGGCGGCGGTACGGACGGCGGCGGCACCGGCGGCCCCTCGCCCGACCCGTCGCCCACTGAGGACCCGACGACGACGAGCGGCGCGTCCACCGGTACCGGCACCGGTACCGAGACCGGGATGTCCACGCAGCTCGTCATGGAGGACGGCACGGCTGACGGCAGCGTGACGGTGACGTACACGGCGGCCACGGGCTCGGGCGTGGGCACCGCGACGGTGAGCAACGCCTGCGCGGGCACGGTCTACTGGACGGGCCTGCTGACGGGGATGTGACGCCGGGGGCCGCCACGGCCCCCGCCTCCGCCTCCGAGCCGGTCCGGCGTCACACCGTGGACGGAGCCGACGGCGCCGGCTCCGGCTCCTCGTCCGGGACCAGGCCGAGTTCCGCGTCGCGGGCGAGTTCCACCTCGCGGCGCAGGAGGCGGAACCACATGAAGATCACGAAGCCCACGAAGGCGAACCACTCCGCGGTGTAGCCGAGGTTCTGGAACGCCTTCAGGTCCAGGCCCGTCCCGCCCGGCGCGGACGCCGGCACCGCCTTCATCCCCGAGTCACCGCGGTTCAGCGTGACCCAGGCGTCGTACACGTCGTACGGCACCAGGTTCACCAGCGAGGCCGCGCTGATCGCGGCGGTCTGGCCGTCCGGCAGCCCGCTGCGGGCGCTGACGCCGTTGCTGCCCGGCGTCTCGGACGCCTGGAGCGCGCCGGTGACGGTGACCTCGCCGGCGGGTGCCGCGGGCGCCTTCGCCGGGTCGGGGTCGCCGGGCAGCCAGCCCCGGACGACGGGCAGCGCCTTGCCGGTGTCGGTGCGCAGCAGCGTCAGGACGTAGTAGCCGCCCGTGCCGTCCAGCGTCCGGTCGGGCACGAGCAGCTGCTTGTCGTACCGGCCGGTCGCGGTGGTCTGCTTGCCGGAGGTCGCCTTGGTCACCGGCAGCAGCCGGTCCAGCGGCCTGGCCGCCTCCCGCTTGTCGGAGGTGACCCGCGCCTCGGCGTCGCGGTGGCTGTCCACCCGGTCCTCGAACCGGCCGAGCTGCCACGACCCCATGAAGATGCAGAAGGGGATGGCGAGCAGCACGAAGACGTTGATCCCCCACCATCGGGGCGTCAGCAGGAACCGGTACACGCCCTCCACGGTACGGTGCTCCCGGCCGTCCCCGGCCCGCGGGGTCGTCCCGGGGGAGGGGCGGGCCTGAGGACCGGTGGAAGATCCGGTGGAGGTTGTCCACAGGCCGGGGACCTCGGCGGCGCGATGTCCGCCGGGGCGGGCAGTATGGGGCCATGACTGAGAGCAACGGGTCCGACGCGCCGGACCGGCCGGACCAGACCGAGCGAGTGGTGGAGCAGGGCGGGGACATGCCCGACTGGGAGAAGCGCTTCCGGGCGCCCCGGGTGTCCCTGCCCGAGTGGGCGCAGGACGCACCCGACCGCTCCCTGTTCGTGTCGAACGCGACGGGGACGTACGAGCTGTACGCCTGGGACCGGTCGACGGGCGAGCAGCGCCAGGTGACGGACCGGCCCAACGGCACGACGGACGGCGTGCTCTCGCCGGACGGCGAGTGGATCTGGTGGTTCGACGACAAGGACGGCGACGAGTTCGGCGTCTGGCGCCGCCAGCGCTTCTCCGGCGGCGAGGACGACCTCGCGGCGCCGGGCCTGGACCCCTCCTACCCCGCCGGCCTCGCGCTGGGCCGGGACGGCCGTACGGCGGTCGTGGGCCGCTCCACGGACGAGGACGGCACGACCATCCACCTGGTCCGCACCGGCGAGCCGCCCGTGGAGATCTACCGCCACCGCGAGTCGGCGGGCGTCGGCGACCTCTCCCACGACGGTTCGCTGATCGCCGTGGAGCACACCGAGCACGGTGACGCGATGCACTCCGCGCTGCGGGTGCTGCGCCCCGACGGCACGGTGGTCGCCGAGCTCGACGACACCAGGGGCGGCACCGAGGAGCTGGGCCTGGAGGTGCTGGGCTTCGCCCCGGTCGCGGGCGACACCCGGCTGCTCGTCGGGCACCAGCGGCGGGGCCGCTGGGAGCCCCTGGTGTGGGACGTGGCGACCGGGGAGGAGACGGACCTCGCCCTGGAGCTGCCCGGCGACGTGAGCGCCGAGTGGTACCCGGACGGCACCGGGCTGATCATCGCGCACGGCTTCGAGGCCCGCGGCGAGCTCTTCCGCTACGACCTGGCCGAGCGGCGGCTGGTGAAGGTCCCCACCCCGCGCGGCGCGGTCTCGGGTGCGACGGTCCGCCCCGACGGCAGCGTGGAGTACCTGTGGTCGTCGGCGGCCGAGCCGCCGGTGGTCCGCTCCACCGCGGGCGGTGTCGTCCTCGACCCGCCCGGGATGAAGTCGCCCGGCTCGGTCCCCGTGGAGGACGTGTGGGTGGAGGGCCCGGGCGGCCGCATCCACGCCCTGGTCCAGAAGCCGGCCGGCGCGACCGGCCCGCTCCCGACGGTCTTCGACATCCACGGCGGCCCCACCTGGCACGACAGCGACTCCTTCGCCGCGGGCCCGGCGGCCTGGGTCGACCACGGCTACGCGGTGGTCCGCGTCAACTACCGCGGCTCCACGGGCTACGGCCGTGCCTGGACCGACGCCCTGAAGCACCGGGTGGGCCTGATCGAGCTGGAGGACATCGCGGCGGTCCGCGCGTGGGCGATCGGCTCCGGCCTGGCGGACCCCGCCCGGCTGGTCCTCACCGGCGGCTCCTGGGGCGGCTACCTCACCCTCCTCGGCCTCGGCACCCAGCCCGACGCGTGGGCGCTGGGGATCGCGGTGGTCCCGGTCGCCGACTACGTCACGGCGTACCACGACGAGATGGAGGCGCTGAAGGCGATGGACCGCACCCTGCTGGGCGGCACTCCGGAAGAGGTCCCCGAGCGCTTCGAGGCGTCCTCCCCGATCACCTACGTCGACCGGGTCAAGGCCCCGGTCTACATCTCGGCCGGCGTCAACGACCCGCGCTGCCCCATCCGGCAGATCGAGAACTACGTCCAGCGCCTCGAGGCCCGCGGCGCGGTCCACGAGGTCTACCGCTACGACGCCGGACACGGCTCCCTGGTGGTGGACGAGCGCATCAAGCAGGTACGGCTGGAACTGGACTTCGCACGCCGGCACCTCGGCGGGTGACCCGGTAACGGCGACGGCGACCGGTCCCGGGGCGGGCGGGGCCGGCCGTGTCGCCCACGGCGCCCGCCGGGCCGGGGCCGGGGACGGCGGCCGCGGGGCTCACGTCTCCGCCCGCTCCCGCCCCCTGCGTCCCAGCAGTTCCGCCAGCCCCCGTCGCGTGGCGGCCAGCACCACGCGGTCCCCCGCCCGCAGGACGTAGGTGTCGGGCAGGTCCCACACCAGTCCCGAGCCCGCCGCGGCGCCGGACCTCTCCTCGCCCCGCTCCCCGCCGGAGGCGGACGCCGCGGTGTCCAGGGCCAGCACCCGCCACGCCCCGGCCCGGAACGCCTCGCCGACCGTCTTCCCCTCCAGCTGCGGGTGCCCGCCCACGACCACCGCCGCGAACAGCAGCACCCGCCGCTCGACCGGGATCGCGCCCAGGATCTGCCGCCCCATCATCGATCCGGCGAACGCGGGCGCGGCCAGGTGGGACACACTGCGGCTCCGGGTCAGCGCGCCGGGGTGCGCCGTCCGCAGGGTGCGGTACACCGCCTTCGCGAAGTCGTCGTCGTACAGCCGCAGCACGACCCGCAGGTCGGGCCGCACGGACCGGGCGTACAGCACCGCCTCGAGGTTGGTGGTGTCCGCGCTGGTCAGTGCGAGCAGCACGTCCGCCCGGTGGATCTTCGCGGCCTCCAGGACGCCCTCCTGCGTGACGTCCCCGAGCACCACCGGCACCCGTAGCCGCCGCGCCGTCGCCATGCCGCGCGCCTCCGGGTCGGCCTCGACGCACACCACGGGGATGTGCAGCTCCCGCAGCCGCGTCAGCACCCGCGTCCCGATCTTGCCCAGCCCGAGCAGCACCACGTGACCGCTCAGCCCGCGCGGCGGCTTCCGCAGCGCCGACGCGGTGCGGAACGTCCCCAGCGCCTCCAGCACCGCCGCCAGCAGCACCGGCAGCAACAGCAACCCGACCAGTCCCGACAGCAGTTGCAGCACCTGGCGGCCGGTGGACTCGTGGTGCGCGGGCTCGTTGATCGCGAAGAGGTCGAGCAGGGTGACGTAGGTGGCGTGCAGCGGGTGGTCCCGCGTGACCACCGTCAGCGCGACGGCGAGCGCGACCACGGCCGCCACCAGCCCCGCCAGCGACCAGCGCAGCCGCCGCGAGAACAGCGAGGCGAACGGCGGCACCCGGGCCCGTCCGGCCGGCAGCGGCGGCCCCGAGTAGGACACCTGCTCCAGCACCACCGTCCCGCGCCCCGTCGCCGCCGCCACCGCCGCCGCGTCGGGCAGCAGTTGCGGCCCCTGCTCCCCGCTGTCCTCCGAACCCTCCGCACCGGCCGGGTCGTTGCTCGTCGCGGACAGCAGCGCCAGGGTGCACAGACCGGGGTCGGCCACCTGGCCCGGCTCCGGCGGCCGGCGTTCCACGGCCCGCAGCAGCAGGCCGCCGGCGTCGACGACCTTGTTGGTGCCGACGAGCGCGGTGCCGACCAGCGCGGGCGCGGCCGTGTCCGCGTCGGACAGGACGGTCGTGGAGGCGTCGCCCCCCGGACCGTGCCGTCCCTGTGCGTCCGGGTCGGCCAACTCGGCCGCCTGGTCCAGCAGTTCCTCGATGTGCTGGCCCAACCGCCGGTTGTAGAGCCTGAGCACGATCCGCAGCCGGGGGTTGAGCCGGCGGGCGGTGAGCGCGGCGCGGATGTTGGTCTCGTCGTCGTCGTACACGAGGGCCAGCGCGGCGGCCCGCTCCACGCCCGCCTCGGCGAGCACGGCCTCGGTCGGCTCGGCGGCCTCCACCACCCGCTCGCCCGGGGCCGGGGTCCCGTCGAAGCCGCCGTTGCCCCGGTTGACGGCGGTCACGACCCGGTCGAGCAGGGCCGCGGAGGCCGCCCGGGCCCGCCCCACCACCGGCTGCCGCACCCGGCGCCCGGCCGGCGGCACGACGAGCACGACCTGCTCGCGGTACACGCCCCGGAGTTCGGCGGCGAGCCGGTGCGCCAGCCCGTCGTCGCCGCACACCACCATGGGCGCGGAGGGGTCGCCGGGCAGGGCCGGATTCGGAAGGAGGCTCACCACGGGGGAAAAGACTGCCCCATGCGCACGGGTGGTTCCAGGTGTGATCGGCGGCGGGCTGAACGGCCGTACCGGTCGCGCCGTATGGAGGGGGAGGGGCCCCGGCGTTCAGGGGGTCCCGGCGTCCCGTCTCGTCGCGCGCGTTCCCCGGAGGTGCAGCCGGCCCGTGTTCCTCACCAAGTCGGCCCCGGACGAGGCCGAACCCGTCGGGGAGCCCACAGGGGAGCCCGCCGAGGAGCTCGGCGGGGAGCCCGGCGAGCAGCCCCGTCACCTCACCTCCCCCCTCCTCCTCGTCCTGACGCTGCTCACGGCCGTGATGTTCCAGGACACGATCCGCCGCGCCCTGACCGCCCCGGTGACGCAGAGCTGGATGACGGTGTTCGTGGCGGTGGTGCTCCAGGCCCTGCCCTTCCTGGTGTGCGGCGTCCTGCTGTCGGCGGCGATCGCGGTGTTCGTCCCACCGTCCTTCTTCGCCCGGGCGCTGCCGCGACGCCCCGCGCTGGCGGTCCCGGTCGCCGGCGCGGCGGGCGCGGTGCTCCCCGGCTGCGAGTGCGCGTCCGTGCCGGTGGCGGGCGCGCTGGTGCGCAGGGGAGTGACCCCGGCGGCGGCCCTGGCGTTCCTGCTGTCCGCTCCGGCCGTCAACCCGATCGTGCTGACGGCCACGGCGGTCGCCTTCCCGAACGACCCGGAGATGGTTCTCGCCCGCTTCGTCGCGAGTCTGCTGGCGGCGTGCGTGATGGGCTGGCTCTGGCACCGCCTGGGCCGCGCCGACTGGCTGCGCCCACCGGCCCGTCCGTCCCACGGGGGCCGGAGCAGGGGTGCGGCCTTCTGGGAGTCGGTGCGGCACGACGTGATGCACGCGGGCGGTTTCCTGGTGATCGGCGCGACGGCCGCGGCGACGCTGAAGGCGGTGGTCCCGGCCGAGTGGCTGCGGGCCGCGGCCGGCGACCCGGTGCTGTCGGTGCTGGCGCTGGCGGCCCTCGCCGTCCTGCTGTCCCTCTGCTCGGAGGCGGACGCGTTCGTGGCGGCGTCGCTGACCCAGTTCTCGGCGACGGCCCGGCTCACCTTCCTGGTCGTGGGCCCGATGGTCGACCTCAAACTCTTCGCCATGCAGGCGGGCACGTTCGGCCGTGCCTTCGCCCTGCGCTTCGCCCCCGCGACCTTCGTGACGGCGGTGGCGGTCTCGGCCCTGACGGGAGCGGTGCTGCTGTGAACCCGGGGAAGCGAAGGAACCGGAGCGACCGGAGCACGCGGGTGCGTCCGCGTCCGGACCGGCAGGCCCAGGCGGCGCTGCTGTTCCTCCTCGGCGCGACCGTGCTGCACGCCGGCTGGACCGACCTCCACCTGCGCTACGTCAAGGCCGGCCTGCGCCCGCTGCTCCTGCTGGCGGGAGCGGTCCTGATCGCCACGGCGGCGGCGACGGTCCGGTACGGGTGGCGCCACCGTGCCGGGAAGGACGACCCCGCCGGGCAGGACCACCACCCGGAGCCCCGCGTCTCCTGGCTGCTCGCCCTCCCCCTCCTCGCCCTGGTCCTGGTCGCCCCACCGGCCCTCGGTTCCTACAGCGCCACCCACATGGGCACGGCCCTGCAGGAACCCTTCGGCTTCCCCGACCTCCCCGCCCGGGGCCCCCTGCGCCTCGGCGTGGACGACTACGCGGCACGCGCGGTCTACGACGACGGCCGCCACCTCCGCGGCCGCCCCCTCACCCTCACCGGCTTCGTGGCCCTGGACGGATCCGGCGCCCCGTACCTGGCCCGCATGACCCTCGACTGCTGTGCGGCGGACGCCCAGCCGGTGAAGGTCGCCCTGACCGGCGAGATCCCCCCGGTCCTGCAACCGGACAGCTGGCTGGAGCTCACCGGGACCTACACCCCGCGCCGCACGAGGGACCCGGTCAACGACGGTCCCGTGCCCTACTTCGAGGTCACGGCGGCCCGGCCGGTCCCGCCCCCGGCCGACCCGTACGACGACGCGGGGAGCGGCTGAGGACGCTCACCGCCGGGGCCGCTCCGCCTCGGGCGAGGCGTCCCCGGGGACGGTCTCCCCCCGGATGACACGGGGCGCGTCCCGCCGGTCCTGCTCCTCGGCGGCCCGGGCCTCGGCCTTCAGGATGCGGGCGGACTTGCCCGCCGACCGGGCGAGGTCCGGCAGTTTCCGGGCGGCCAGGACGGCTATGACGACGACGAGGATGATCGCGAGTTCGCTCAGTCCGAACATGGGGTCCGTTCCTCTCGTGAGCCGGTGCCGAGTGCCGGCGGCGGTGGCGGGTGCCGCCACCGGAATCTACAGCAATGTAGAGAATTTGACGGAGTCCGCTCATCTATACGATGACCGCCCGGGAAACGTGCGGCGGCGGAAGGGAGGCGGGCCGTGGCGGAACACGGGCGGCGCCCCCGGCGGCGGGGACAGGGCGAGCTGGAGGCACAGGTCCTGTCGGCGCTGCGGGAGGCGGACGGACCGGCGACGGCCGGCTGGGTGCGGGAGCGCCTGGGCGGCGACCTCGCCCACACGACGGTCGTCACGATCCTGACCCGGCTGCTGGACAAGGGCGCCGTCACCCGGGAGCGGACGGGCCGCTCCTTCGCCTGGACCCCGGCGTCGGACCACGCGGGCCTGGCGGCCCACAAGATGCACAAGGTCCTGGACGCCGAGAGCGACCGCAGGGCGGTTCTGGCCAGCTTCGTCACCGGCCTCGCCCCGGACGACGAACGGCTGCTGCGCGAACTGCTGGACCGGCCCGGGAGCGAAGGGGAGGACTGAGACCCCCCGAGGGTGTCCGTCTCCGCGGCGACACCGCTGCGAGGACCACCCGGGCCGCCCGGGCCTCGGGACAGGGCCTCAGGACTGGTAGGGCTGCTGCTGGGGCTGCCCGTACCCCTGGCCTCCCTGACCGGCTGCGGCCTGTGCCTGGAGCTGCTCGGCCTGCTCCTTGGTCACCCGCTGCTCCGCGCCGCAGAAGGTGCACTGCGTCGCGTACTTCGTCGAGAAGGGGAAGAGCGGCACGAAGAACAGCGTGAACTTCGTGACCCGCTTCCTGAGCGTGTGCGCGGACGGATTCCCGCACTGCCCGCACACCAGCGTCAGTATCGCGAGCTGGTACAGATACCCCTTGGTACCGAAAATGATCATGTCGCCCATCCTTCCCGGGGCGCGGCCCGCCGAACCGCCGCACCGCCTGCCACTCCGCTGAGAACCATGCCACCCGGTCGCCGGTCACCCGGTCGGCAATCGGCGATGTGGCGGCCGGGAAACTGCCGTACCGGGCACGAGTACCCTCGGTCACCCCCTCTTGCCCCTGCACCGAGCGGCCGCCGCGAGGCGGGCCGGTGGCGGCTCCTCGGCAGGGCGTGCGTCGCGGAGCGAGGCGCGACGGACGAGATCCGAAAGCCCGCGTCCGAGGAAGCGGACCGGTCCGGTGCCGGTGTCCCCGGCCCGGCGAGGACGCGAGCCGGCGCTCCGGGTGGGCGAGCGCCGGGTCCGGTGCGACGGCACCCACGGTGCCGCCCGGCGCTGCGGGGCACCGCCGGTTTCAGTCCCGCGAAGGCGGCGACACGGACGTCTCCGTCTTCCCGCTGCACCGCCGTCGCCACGACCGTACCGGGGGCAGGCGACGGTGATCACCGCCACGTCCCGTTCAGCTCCTGAACGGGCAGGTCGTTCCCTCGAGGCCGCCTCGTCGGACGGTCGGCCCGAGGCGGTCCGGGACGAACCGGAGGATGTCCGGTCCTGCCGTCCCTGCCGTTGGGCGAGGCGGACGAAGCGCCGGCACGCTTCGACGGCCAGGGCCCGGCTCGCCGGACGCCGCCGTCCGCACCGCCGCTACGAGCGCAAAGCCGGCCGCTTCCCGGCCTTCACCCGCCAACGCAGCGGTCCGAGGGAGTGGGGTGGCTCGGCCCGGAGGCGGGAGGACGACGACTGGCCGATGCCTCGCATCAGTCAATCCCCCGTCGGACCACAGCAGTTCGCCGTATGAGATGAACCGTTGGACATTCACCTGACCCCACCCCTGTCGTTGCCGCTCCGACGACCGACGGCTGCGGCCGGGGCGAGGATCGCCTGGGCCTGGGCAGCGGCGACGGCGAGTGTTTCGGAGCACTGGAAGGTCCTGGGGTGAACCTCGTCCAGGATCTCCCGGGCCTTGTTCGCGTGGGTCCCGTAGTCCGCCGTGGTCCCCCCTCGTGGTGGTGGTCCGCACTGCGGTGAACAAAGCCGCGGCTGCCACCTGATCGGGACGTGAGGGCACGGCGTCCTGAACCCGGGGTCTCATCCTCATCGGGGCGATCACCGGTCTTCATGACCACCGGACCACCGGACCACCGGCCCACGGCCCACGGCCCGGCGGTCCGTCCTCCGGGGCCCGGCGTCGGCCGGTGCTGTTCGTGCTTGCCGACGTCAGCTGTTGATGCCAGGAGCCTGCCGCACGCTCTTGCGCAGGGACATGGATTCCACGTCGTAGCCGTTGCGGCGATACAGAGCAATGGCTGCCTCGTTGTCCCCGGAGACGTTCAGGCCGAGAGAAGTCCAGCCCTCACGGACAACGAGTTCTTCGGCGGCGCAGAGGACCGCGGACCCGTATCCGCGGCGCCGGAACGCGGGGAAGACGTTGATGTCGTACAGCCAAGCCGAGCCGGCAGTGCCCGCGGCCCGGCGCGGATCCGGGCCGATCCACGCGTTCCCCACGACCTCGCCTGCCTCGTTCTCCGCCACCACGAGATGGTGACCGGCCGTGTCGAGCCCGTCGGGGAGGAACTGCGCCGTGCCCTGATGAGCCCGCTCCCGCGCCAGCTCCTCGGGCATGAACTTGCCGAGTTCCCGGGCCGTCTCGGCTTCGCGGTGCTCAGTCGCCGCGTCGTACTCCGGCGGTGTCATCTTCCGCAAGGTCACCTTCTGCGCGTCCATGCCCCCATCTTCGGCCGGTCACCGGTCACTGCGGTACCGGGTTTCCGATCCTGCGGGGCTCCAGCTCGACCACGACGATGCCCGCTCCCGTCCCGTCCGCCGTCGACCCTCACACCGTGGAGCGGGCGTGGCTCCCGGCGTCCAGGTGGAGCGCGCCGCTGTGCGAACGACCCGGACACCGGGGACCGCGTCTGCTCGGCTCCGCCTGAGACCGTCGCACGCCATGCGGGCTCTGCCTTCGGGCCGTCGCTTCGCCGCGGCCCCACGGGCCGGCTCCCTGCCGAAGGCGCAGAGGGGCCGAGCCCAAGGGGCCCGCCCGCGCCTCGCGCGGGTCCCTGAAGAACGCCGCCCCGACTGGTCGAGGTCCAGCGGGCCCGGCGCGGGCGGCCCGACCCCTGGTCGGCCGAAGACGTTCACCCCCGCTTCGCGAGGCAGATCCTGAGGCACTCCGAGATCGCGGTCACGATGGAGGTCCACACCCATGTGCCCTTCGCCGGGACCCGCCGGGCGCTCCGCGAGCTCGGCAAGGCACCGGGCGGCGGCGGCAGGCAGAAGGAGAAGAAGGGCGAGCGCAAGCAGCAGGAGCGGCCGGCCGGGGACGGCCGTCAAGAGCCATGGCGGTTGCTGTACTCCGCTGCCGCACGCACGGCAGAGGCCCCTTCACGATCCCGTGAAGGGGCCTCTGACCTGTGTCGGGGTGGCGGGATTTGAACCCCCGACATCTCCGTCCCGAAGCAGTTTGGGTGGACGCTCTGCCTTGGGCTAGCGCGCTCGTCACCTGCGTTTATGGTCCGTACGCGTCCGCGCATGTCCGCCGGTGTACGTCGGTGTTGTCACGCAGTTAGACACTTACCCTGCCGCTCCTGAGGGCCTGGTCACTGTCCCAGAGATCTGGCGCGCCAACTCCTCGACGACTTGGGGCACGACGCGTTGGGCACCCTCGTCTTGCAGTGCTTCGGCAAGCGCCTGATGGACCGCTGCGAACGGCTGCCCCGTGTGTGAAGCACGGGTTCGGTCAACCGCTCGCTCGATCTTCGCAAGGTGGGCTGCCACGATCGGCATTGCCTTCTCGTACTCGCTGGGATCCGTGGCCATGGGCTCAGCCGATCAGCACGCACCGATCGAGTCAAGGCCGGCGCCAAGCCATCAGCCTGGGAAGCTAATGTGATCTAGAGCTCGCTGCGGTGTTGACCTGCGGCGGAGGAATGAAGACGTCTGGTTGACTGCGGATGGGTCTTCCGCTGTTCCTCGGGGCTCCCCGCACGATCTGGCACACGTCTGGCAGAGGGAACCGCTGATCCGTAGCTCTAGCTGGATCGGTCAGTGGCGGCCATTCCGGCCGCTGGGTCCCGGAGGGGGTGACCATGGAACGGCGCGCGCTGGAGAAGCTGTTACTGGCCTTCAAAGCGTGGTGCCGTCATGGTGGCTCGCGCTGGAGGCCCGTGCCGGTGAGGCAGCCGTCGAGGACGTCGGGGCGGTACTGGAGTCGACGTAGGCCACGTCGGACCGCGGTGATCAGATCGTCTAGGTCGGCGAAGGCCCGGTTGGCTGTGGTGGTGCGCCGCAGCACGGACCAGATGCCTCGACCGGGTTGAGGTCGGGTGCGTAGGGAGGCAGCTGGAAGACCGTGAGCCGGTCGCGGTCGGCGATGCAGCGGCGCATCCCGGCGGACAGGTGGGTGTTGAGATTGTCCCAGACCAACACGATCGGGCCGCCGAGCTGCCGGTGGGCACTCCGGATGAGGTCGCGGTAGTCCTTCCAGGAGAAGCTCTTGCGTCCGTCGGGCCGGGCGTCCGGACAGGGCCGGTAGATCGGCCAGGCCACCGCCCTGGGCATACCTCATGTACTCGGGATACCGCAGAGGTCATGGGCCGTCAGCCCTACCGACATCACGCTTTGAAGGTCAGTAGTGGTCGTCGCCGGTCGGCACCGAGTGGCCTCGGACGACCCAGAGATGGCCCAGCGGAGATCACTCGTCGGCTGCTCGCCACTCTCGAGAGCCGGAAGCTGACCTGGTGGTTGCGGATGCCGTCAGCAACCTTCTCGCTCACGGTCCCCCGCCCCCGCAGGTCCCTCCACTGCGGCCATTCTATGATCGAGAGTGGCTGAACATTTATAGCCTAAATAGGTCTTTCTGCGCTATATGAAGAGCGCGCTCAGCGCGCGTTCCACTGGCTCGAGAAGCCGGCCGCAACGTCTTCGGGCTCGGTCGGCGCCCGCTCCACGCTGTCGAGTCCGATGCGCATGACGCCGCAGGAGGAAGGAGGAGGAGAGGCGCGGCGGCAACATCCCTACGACGAACACAGCCGCTGTCGGTCCACAACGCCGTGTGCAACAGTTCTCAAGTCCTACTGCGCTATGGATGCTGATGCTCTACGATGTTGGCCGCTTTTGATGAGGCGTCAGGCGGCAGGGGAGCAATGGAGCAGATCGAGTTCGAATCCAGCAATAGTCGGGATATCGAAGAATCGGAGGCCCAACTCGACTCCGAATACGAGGAAGATCCGATCGGTTTCTGGGAATCCAAGCAGAGAGACCTGCTCACGAGCGTCCTTGACTACAATTTGCGCTCTCTGACGGACTTGGTCAAGAACAAGCAGATCGACCTGTCCCCTAACTATCAGCGACGAAACAGGTGGAAGGACGACCGGAAGTCTCAACTGATTGAGTCTTTCTTGATGAATGTCCCGATCCCTAATATTTTCCTGAATGAGGATGCCTATGGGCACTATTCCGTCATCGATGGAAAGCAGCGCCTGACGGCAATCAGTGATTTCCTCTTCGGGCGATTCGCTCTTACTGGTTTGAAGGTTTTCGGAGAAGCCAACGGCCTGAGGTTTGATGAGCTTCCCACAACACTTCAGACCATTCTCGAGACGCGCGCCAACCTGCGAGCTGTCATCATCCTCCGCCAGTCCGACCCTGATATCAAGTATCAAGTCTTCCAACGTTTGAATACTGGCGGCATTAGACTCAACCCTCAAGAGATCAGAAACAGTGCCTGGCCTGGCAAGCTGAACGACATGATCCTCGAGGAGTCGATTTCGAGCGAGTTTCATAAGCTGCTCGGCATTAAAGACCGGAATCGATCCGCCATCTACAGCGAGATGCGCGACGCCGAGTTCGTTTTGCGGTATCTTACATTCCGTGAAAACTGGGACACTTTTGCTGGTGGAATGGGTCGCAAGCTCGACACCTTCATGGCTACTCACCACAATATGCCCGCAGTTCAGGTAGAGGAAGCTCGGTCTCACTTTCGCGCTGCCGTCAGAAAGGCAAGGGCGGCGTTTGGTGAAAACGCCTTCCAGCGATGGTCGCCAGAAAAGCAGTCCTGGCGACGGCAGGTGCTTGCTTCTCTATACGACGCTGAGATTTTTGCCGTTGGACAGTTTTCTGAGGATACTTTGCGGGAGAACAGCTCAGAGATCATTGCAGGAGTGCAGGAACTCTTCTCGAACACAAAATTCCGGCGGGCGGTTGACGCTGCCACCAACACCCCCAGTTACTTTCGTGATCGAATCACAATGATGCGTGACATGATCAGCGAAAAGGTTGGTTGACGCCGCGATGGGGGCGCTGGCTACATTCCACGCCGGGGCACAGGCGGTCCAAGCGCTAATTTCTCTCGAGTCTGTGTATCCGGATCCGCCTGACAGCATAGAATTTCCCAAGGTATCCGCGCTTCGAGGTGCCTGCACGGTACTTACCGTGGCTTCCTTTGAGAAGTTCCTCCGTGACCTGTTCGAGGAGGAACTAGACCGTATTCGGACTGCAAAAGTGCCAATGGGGCTACTCCCAAAAAAGCTTCAAGTCGAGGCCTCCTTTGCTTCCCTCGAGCTTGCGCTAAAAGGTGACTTTTCCACTAAGGGTATGGACCGTGAACTACGGTTGGCCAATGTCTTGACTGCGGCAAGACTTCTGGCCAAGGACAGCTTTGAGCCGAAAGCCCTTGCTGCAACGAACAGCAATCCTGACTCGGCTTGCGTTAAGCGAATGTTCAAAGCGGTGGGAATCTCCGAGGTCTTTCAAGTCTGCAGCGATGAATTCACTAAGCACTGGGGGCGGCAAGAAGTCTCTGGATTCGAGAGCCAAAAGCTTGATAGCATTCTCGATTCTAGGCATCAGGTGGCACATACAGCGCAGGCCATGCACATATCTAGACCGGAACTCAGCTATAATCTGAGGTTTATTGAGGTTCTCACTCGGGTGCTTCATGCACAGTTGAGTCAGCACGTGGACGGAATCATCGCTGGCGCCCAGAGTCCACCCGTAACTCCGCCTGGTCCTTGATTGCAGGTCGGTGGAGTCTTACAACGGCTAACACAATGAGGTGGATCAGCTCTGGTTGCCGTGTCCGGGGCGGGAGTTGAGCGTTCGGTCCGGTGTGGGGATGTCGCTGTGGATCGTGTCGGATGAGTTGCGGGCTCGCTTGGATCCGCTGTTGCCGCAGCGTGAGCGCAGGTTCCGGTATCCGGGCGCAAGCCGTTGCCGGACCGGGAAGTGCTGTGCGGAATCTTGTACGTGCTGCCCACCGGGATCCAGTGGGAGTACCTGCCACAGGACCTCGGTTTCGGCTCGGACATGACGTGCTGGCGGCTGCTGCGGGACTGGAACGAGGCCGGCGTGTGGCAGCGGCTTCACGAGGTCCTGCTGGCCGAGCTGAACGCGGCCTCACCGCTGGACTGGTCTCGGTGCGTGGTCGACTCGTCCCACGTCAGGGCCCTAAAAGGGGACAGCACGCGGGCCCTTCGCCGGTTGACCGTGGGCGAGCCGGATCGAAACATCACCTCATCGCCGACGGACACGGCACTCCGCTCGCGATTCTGCTGACCGGCGGCAACCGCAACGACGTCACCCAGCTCCTGCCGTTGCCCGACGTGATCCCGCCGGTCCGTGGCCGCGTGGGACGGCCACGGCGCAAACCCGACTCTCTGTTCACGGACCGCGGCTACGACCACGACATCTACCGCGACCAGGTCCGCGCTCGCGGCATCGTGCCGGCCATCGCCCGTCGCGGCACCCGGCACGGCACCGGCCTTGGCATCTATCGGTGGGTGGTCGAGCGCACCTTCGCCTGGCTTCACAGCTTTCGACGCCTACGTATCCGCTGGGAACGACGAGCCGACATCCACGAAGCGTTCCTCAGACTCGCCTGCTGCCTCATCGCCCACCGGCAACTCGGCTTGTTGCGCTAGCCGTCGTCGCCCGAGGCGGCCCGGAAGCCACGATCTTGAATCACCGGGAAGGTGTCCTGCGCGGTGGCTACCCATGCGTCGATCTCGTCGTGGGACGTCCTGATGGCTCTGATCAGCCTCTCGAGCACGTCCAGCTTCGACTTGCGAACGTTCAGGCTCAGCTGCGCCAACGACACCTCTTGGTACGGCATGCCCAGCTGCCACCAGAGCCGCGTGAGGTAACGACACTCCTGCGGCTCGCGGTCGTCTGCAAGGCGATCGTGGATAACCGCCTGGACGCGGCGCCGCTGATCATCTTCACGAAAGCCGTAGCTGAGGTCCGTCAAGGTCACTGCCGGACCCTACCAACCACGTTCACCAATCCTGATGTGGCTATGAAGACGTCGAGGCAGATCATTCTGTTAGGAGCTCTTAAGAGACACCCAGATGAGCACCGCGATTGCCGCTCCCACTGAGTGACTCTCGCACCGACCGGAAGAAGCAGCGGCCACGTTCGGCATCGGTCGGTCGCTGATCTATGAGGAGATCCGCCTCGGACGATTTTGGACGGTCCGTATCGGTCGTCGTCGACTCATCCCACCCGAGTATGTCGCGCAGTATGTCGAGCTCCTCAAGCGCGAGGCGGAAGCTGCCGCCCAAACAGCCTGAATGCCCTACCTATCCCTACACACTTCGGCAGGGCCGTGCTCCCTGTAGCGCGGCCCTGCCGTTTGGAGAGCACCGCATGACCATGACCGAGACCCCAAAGCGGATCCGCAGGGCTGGCCACGGTGAAGAAACGATCTACTGGGACACGGCGAAGAACCGGTACGTGGGAGCCGTGTCCCTCGGGTACGCCCCGAATGGTAAGCGCCGCCGGCCGAAGGTGTACGGCAAGACCAAGACCGAGGTCCGCCAGAAGATCCGGGACCTGAAGAAGGAATTGCAGTCGGGCGTAAAGACGCCGGCCAACTACACCGTGGCCGACGCGGTGAACGACTGGCTGGAGCGCGGCCTGAAGGGGTGCGACGAGAAGGGCACCATCGGCAAGAACCACTCGATGGCGAACAAACACCTGATCCCGTTCATCGGCAAAGCGAAGCTGAAGGACCTCTGCGCGGACGACGTCGACGACTGGCTGGATGGCAGGGCCGAATTCCTGGCGACGCGCAGTCTCCGTGACCTGCTCGCCACCCTGCGCCGCTCCATCGAGCACGCTCAGCGCAGGGACAAGGCCGCACGGAATGTCGCCCTGCTCGCCACCGTTCCGGAAGGACGGCCTGGGCGTCCGAGCAAGGCCTTGAACCTGGAACAGGCGGAAGCTGTGCTTGCCGCGGCTCGCCCCTCGCGGCTGTACGCCTACCTCGTGCTCTCACTTCTCAGTGGCGTACGCACGCAAGAGGCGCGCCCCCTCACCTGGGATCACGTCTTCCTGGAGACGGAGGACGGCACCCTGCCCCATGTTGCCGTGTGGCGATCGGTGCGCAAGCACGGTGAGACCAAGACCAGGAAGAGCCGGCGGACCATCGCTCTGCCGAAGCAGGTGGTCGACGTCCTTGAAGAACGCAAGCGATGGCAGAAGCAGGAGAGGGCGTCTCGGGGGATGGAGGGGAGCCCGGCCGGCCGCGTCTTCACGACGCGGTCCGGTGAGCCGCTCGACGCTGCCAATGTGCGGCGTGACTTCAAAGCCATCGTGAAGAAGGCGGGGCTGGTGCCTGAGTGGACGCCGCGCGAGCTGCGGCACAGCTTCGTCTCACTGCTCTCGGACCATGGCATCCGGCTGGAGCGCATCGCCCAGCTTGTCGGGCACACCAGTCAGGCGACGACGGAGGCCGACTACTGGAAGCAGCTCCGCCCGGTCACCACAGAGGGCGCGGAGGCGATGGACGTGATCTTCACCTGGCGGCGCGAGGCGACCACCCGCGAGGCTTGATCAAATTCCTTTGGCCCCGAGCATGACAGAGGGCCTGGTGCCACTTGCACACCAGGCCCTCTGACCAGCGTCGGGGTGGCGGGATTTGAACCCACGACCTCTTCGTCCCGAACGAAGCGCGCTGCCAAGCTGCGCTACACCCCGATCGTCGCTGCTCTCGCGGCGACGACGTTTACTTTAGCCCACTGGTGCCCGGAGACGAAATCCGGTTTCTCACCGGCGGCGGGCCGGCTTCGGGCGGGTGTGGTCCAGGGCCACCAGGAGGACGGCGACGGCGTAGAAGGAGAGGCCCAGGAGGAGGGCGTTGGCGAGGACGCTCCGGTAGCCGTGGTGGGTGACGTCCAGGAAGGGGTAGAGGTAGCGGTCCGGGGAGCCGGTGAGGAGTTCGCCGCGGGCCAGGGAGAAGAGCAGGTAGGCCAGGGGGTACAGCAGCCACGCGGCGGTCTGGCGGAGGTGGGTGCGGGCCTGCGGGGAGAGCAGGAGCCAGTCCAGGAGCGCGGCGACGGGGATCACCGTGTGCAGGAGGTGGGCGGTGAGCGTCGCCGGCCACGGGGAGGCCTCGCCGGTGATCGAGAAGCGGGGGGCCGCGTCCGACAGCAGTACGTGGTGGACCAGGGCGGCCGTCGTCACGTACAGCAGGGCCGCGCCCGTCAGGGTGGCCGGGAGGGGATGGCGGGGCGTCCAGGCGCGGCGGGCCGAGACGAGGGTGACCAGGGCCAGCAGGATCGTGCTCTGGATCGTGAAGTGGCTCAGGACCCGGGCCGGGCTGCCGAGGAGCACCTGGGTGGTCACCGCCGCCGTCGCCGTCAGTGCCAGGAGCAGGCGGTACGCCGCCGCGAGCGGGCGGCGTACCGGAGGGACCACGGCTCGGGCGGGGACGGGGGAGGACAGCAGGGGCGGTGGCGTCTCCGGGAAGCCCGGGAGCGGGGGAGGTCCGGGATGTCCCTGGGTATCGGGGCGGTCATGGACCCCATCGTGGGAAGGTGTCCCGTTCGGGGCCATGTGGGTGGGCCATGTGGGTTATGGGGCGGGCGGTCCGGGGCGCCGCCTCCGTCGCCCTTGCCGCGTCCGCCGCCCCCCCGATGTCTCCGGTGGTCCCGGTTCCCCCGGCGTCCCGGTGCCCCGGTGTCCCCGGTGCTCGTCCGCCCGTGCCCGGCCCGCCCCGGCCCGCCCCGGCCCGCCCGGGCCCGGCCGTGTTCTGCTGAGTCCCGTCAGCCCCGCTGGTCCCGGCCCACGAGCGTCATCAGCGTCGCCTCCGGGGGGCAGGCGAAGCGGACCGGGGTGTACCTGCTGGTGCCGCAGCCCGCCGACACGTGGAGGTACGACGTGCGGCCCTGGGAGGTGTGCGTGGACAGGCCCTTCACCCGGTCCGTGTCCAGGTCGCAGTTGGTGACCAGGGCGCCGTAGAAGGGGATGCAGAGCTGGCCGCCGTGGGTGTGGCCGGCCAGGATCAGGGGGTAGCCGTCGGCCGTGAAGGAGTCCAGGACGCGCAGGTAGGGGGCGTGGACGACGCCCATCGAGAAGTCCGCCGAGCCCGACGGGCCGCCCGCCACCTCCGTGTACCGGTCCCGCTTGATGTGCGGGTCGTCCAGGCCGGTCAGCTCGATCGACGTTCCCTCGATCTTCAGCGTGCCCCGGGTGTTCGTCAGGTTCAGCCAGCCCGCCGCGTCGAAGCCGTCCCGCAGGTCCTCCCAGGGGTTGTGGACCGCGCCGACGACCGGGGGGTTGCCGTTCAGGCCGTGGCGGCCCTGGACCTTCTCGAGCAGGTAGCGGGCGGGGTTGCGCAGCCTGGGGCCGTAGTAGTCGTTGGAGCCGAAGACGTAGGCGCCCGGGAACTCCATCAGGGGGCCGAGGGCGTCCAGGACCTCGGGCACGGCCTCGGGGTCGGACAGGTTGTCGCCCGTGTTGATCACGAAGTCGGGGCGCAGGCCCGCCAGGGAGCGCAGCCAGCGCTGCTTCTTGCGCTGGCCGCTCACCAGGTGGATGTCGGAGACCTGCAGCACGCGCAGGGGGCGCATCCCGGAGGGCAGGACGGGGACGGTCACCCGCCGGAGGCGGAAGGAGCGGGCCTCGAAGCCCGCCGCGTACAGCAGTCCGGCGGCTCCGGCCGCCGTGATTCCCAGGGGGATTCCGTATCGCGCGCGCATGTGCCCATCGTGTCAGATCCGGACGGTCCGCCGTGCGCCGCGGTCGTCCTCCGCATTCGTTCTCCGCGGCTTCGCGGGCAACTGCCGGGGAGCGCGAACGGCCCCTGGGGCACGGGCCCTTAAATCGACGGGCGTCCTTCCTTCCGCACCTGCGACAATCAGGCCATGACCACGCTCAAGTCGAAGCTGCAGGAAGACCTCAACGCCGCGATCAAGGAGCGCGACGAGCTCCGCTCCTCGACGCTCCGGCTGACGCTCGCCGCGATCACCAAGGAGGAGGTCGCGGGGAAGGAGAAGCGCGAGCTCTCCGACGACGAGGTGCAGAAGGTGATCACCCGGGAGGCGAAGAAGCGCCGTGAGGCGGCGGACGCCTTCGCGCAGGGCGGTCGTCCCGAGCAGGCCGAGCGGGAGAAGGCGGAGGGCGAGGTGCTGGCCGCGTACCTGCCCAAGCAGCTGTCCGACGAGGAGCTGGACGCGATCGTCGCCCAGGCGGTCGAGGAGGCCAGGGCGGCCGGTGCCGAGGGGCCGCGGGCCATGGGTGCCGTGATGAAGATCGTGAACCCGAAGGTGGCCGGGCAGGCCGAGGGCGGCCGGGTGGCCGCGGCCGTGAAGAAGCTGCTGGCCGGCTGAGTACGGCCGACGGCCGGGGTCGCTCCCGGCCGTCGCCTCCCCGGGGCGCGGGGTGTCGGCGGGCGCGTTCCGTTCCGGCACGGACCGGCTCCGTGGTGCCGTGCCCGGGTGAGAAGGACGGAAACCGGGCTTGACGCGGCCGCACGGTGCGGCCGCGTCCGAGCGTCTTCGTCCGTTGTGGGCGGTTGCATCATTCTGATCACCGGCGACATTCGGCCTTTGTGCCCCGGCCGTGCCGGGATCCTTCTCGTGTCCGCTCGGATGATCTAAGTTTTAAGTGATCAAGGGGGGCCTCGGGCCGCCCGTAGGGGTGGGGACCGATCGCTCACCGGGGGACTTCAAACGTGTGACCGGGTGCGGGCCGACGGCGGCGCGCGCTCGGGAGCGGTCCCCTCGTGGCCCCGGGGCCGTGTTCCAGCCGCTGCGGTCGCCTCGGCCCCGGCCCGCCGCCGGGCATCGGCAGCCCGGCTCCCCGTGTCCCACGTTGTGCGCCCGAATACCGCCGGCGGGACCCCGGCGGCCGCGCGAGCCGTTCGCCGGGACGGCGCCGAGATGTCTTTGCGTGCCCTCCTCCGGTGGACGGCACCGACCCGCTGTGTGCGCCGACGTTCTCATCCGCCCGACTTCTCCGCTCACGGAAGGAACTCAATGGCCGACGAGATGGTGCTCCGCGCCCAGAGATTCATCAACACCACTTACGGGAACGGCGCCACCCTGGGCATTCCCAAGCTGGAGGAGAACGGCCGCACCGGTTGGGTTGTCATGTACGCTCTAACTCGGGCGCTGCAGTACGAGATGGGCATCTCCTCGCTCTCGAACAACTTCGGCCCGGGCACGCTCGCCGCCCTCCAGGAGAAGTACGGCAAGCTCGACGAGACGACCATCCCGTCGGCCAACTTCTGCCGCATCATCCAGTCCGCCCTGTACTGCAAGGGCTACGACGGCGGCGAGATCGACGGGACCTACAACGACCGCGTCAAGGCTGCGGTGGCGCAGCTCAACGCGAACATGGGTGTCAGCAGCACCTATCCCGGCAGCTCCCTGTGGCCGAAGGTGGTCAAGGGCCTGCTGAACATGGACGCCTACGTCACCGTCAACAACGGCTCGGAGACCATCCGGTCCATCCAGCAGTGGCTGAACGGCCGTTACGTCCTGCGCAAGGACTTCTACATCATCCCCTGCGACGGCCATCACTCCCGTGACGTCGCCAAGTCGATGCTGTTCGCGATCCAGTACGAGCTGGGCATGGCGGACGGCGTGGCGAACGGGGTCTTCGGCCCCGGCACCCAGTCCGGCCTGAGGAGCCACACGGTGTCCACCGGTTCCTCCGGGGTGTGGGTGCAGCTGTTCACCGGGGCCATGGTCCTCAACAAGCGCCCGGTTTCCTTCTCGAGCTCGTTCACGTCTTCGCTGGCCGACAGCGTCAGGACGTTCCAGTCGTTCATGAAGCTCGCCGTGACGGGCCAGGGCAACTTCGAGACCTGGGCCTCCCTGCTCGTCTCCTACGGGGACCAGAGCCGCCAGGGTGAGGCGTGCGACGGCGTCACGAAGGTCACCCCCGCCCGGGCCCAGGCCCTGAAGGCCGCGGGCTACAAGTACATCGGGCGGTACCTCTACAACCCCTCCACCACGTCCCTGCCGGAGAAGGAGATCCAGCCGGGCGAGCTCGCGACCATCGAGGAGTACGGGCTGCGCTGCTTCCCGATCTACCAGACGTGGGCGCGCTCGGTCGACTACTACAGCCCCGAGCAGGGCGTCACGGACTGCATGACCGCGTCGTACAAGGCGGAGGAGCACGGGTTCAAGCCGGGCACGCGCATCTACTTCGCCGTCGACTACGACGCGGTGGACGAGGAGGTCACGTCGTTCATCCTGCCGTACTTCCAGAAGATCAGAGAGGAGATGAACCACCTGGGCAGCCCCTACAAGATCGGGGTCTACGGCCCGCGCAACGCGTGCTCCCGGATCTCCGAGGCGGGTTACGCGGACGCCAGCTTCGTGTCGGACATGTCGTCCGGGTTCTCCGGCAACCTCGGCTACCCGATGCCCCAGAACTGGGCCTTCGACCAGATCGTCACCAAGACGATCGGCTCCGGTGACGGGCAGATCGAGATCGACAACAACATCGCCTCCGGCCGGGACACCGGGCAGGGCGACTTCTACCCCACGCCCTCCCAGAAGCTGGACATCGGCTTCGACATCGACCTGTGGCCCGCCCTGCTCCAGGAGGTCCAGGACTACATGGCACGGATCGGCAAGCCCGGGGGCGAGCGCATGTACACCCTGCAGGAGTGCCTCGAGACGATCATCAGCTACGACGCCACGATCACCTCGGGGGCCCGCAGGTACCGCATGCGCAAGGCACTCATCCAGACCTCGGCCTTCTGGGAGTTCGCCCACTACAGCATCAAGGACTACACCGAGGACGCCGGTGTCGTGCTGTACCACACCGGCATCATCCCGGACTGGGCCAAGGACCTGCCCAAGGTCGAGCAGCTGGTCGACAGCAGCACCGGCATCGCCAAGATCTCGGGCCGCACCTGCATCCTGGCGCGCAACAACTCGATCCGCTCGGGGCTGCTGGAGGGCACCATCCTCGACTCGGCCGCCGACGCCGACCGCTGGGCCATGTGGCAGAAGGTCAATCAGGACAACGTCTTCAACCTGAGTACCGTGCCGCACATGCACATCTGGGGGGCCGACGGAAAGGCCGGGGACCACGAGGAGACCCCGATCCGCCGTCCGGCCCTCGACTACGACGAAACGGAGATCTACGAGGTCCTGCGCCGGTACCAGGGCTTCGGTGACGAGGCGGAGGCCCACGCGAGGGAGCGCATGCCGCTCTACGCCATCTTCGAGAAGTACAACTTCGCCATCCGCGGGGTCTGACGGCCGTGGTCACGGCATCCGATCCCTGGCAGGGGCACGACGCCACCGTGCTGTTCACCCTCCTGCTCACGGGAATGCCGACCCTGATCGGTCTCACGGCGTATCTCTGCTCACGGCTGACACGACAGGCACGCCGCCGGAACACTCCGGTCCGCACGTGGCGGGACGTCTCCTTGGCGGCGGTCGCGGCCGGGCTCGCCCTCTACCTGTGGGGACTGCTCCACGTCCTGTTCCTGGACGACCGGGAACAGGCGCAGGAGTGCGAACGGCAGCGCCCCGAAGGGACGCCCGCCCTCGTCGGCCGCAGAGGGGATTTCATCCCGCTGCGGCTCGTCTGCGAGGCATCGGACGGTCATGACTACTCCGTCGTCGTCCCCGGCTACATCAACCCGTCCCTCACCGTGCTGCTGCTGCTCGCACTCGTCACCGCCGTGGCCTCCGGGCTCCTGCACCACAAGCAGCGCACGCCAACACGGAAGGAAGGCTGAGTTGTCGACCAACTCCGGCATCACCCGCAGAGTCACCCTCATGGCCACCGCCGGCGTCACCGCCGCCGCGGGCCTCACCACCACCGGCCTCCTCGCGACCCCCGCCGCCGCCGCGCCGGAGCCCCTCAGGAACGACGAGCTGAAGGAGGCGCTGCGCCGCGCACGGGCCCGTCACCGCCGTCTGCGCACCGGCCGTCCGTCGGCCAACGGCTGGCAGATGCAGAAGGCCGTCGACGCCGACGGTGACATCGTCACCACGTCCGTGGCGGGCGCCGGCCTGAGCGTCCCGCTCCGCACGGGCGACACGGAAACGGTCCTGACCCACGTGATCCGCCGCTTCCACTACGAGGTGGACGCCCTGGGCACGGGCGGAGAGCCGAACCCCCTGGAGGGCTGGGTGGCACCGTCGGCGGTACGGGACAGTCGGCGCCCCGAGTCGAACCAGGCGTCCGGCACCGCCGTCGTCATCCGGCCGGGCTCCTACCCGCCGGGCGTACGGGACGGCTTCACCGAGGGGCAGCGGCTGGTCATCCGCGACATCCTCGCCGACACCGAGGGCGTCGTCCGCTGGGGCGGCGACGACCGTCGCCCCTACGAGGGACTGTTCTACCTCGGCGTGCCGCCGGGTGACGCGCGACTGGCACGGGTCGCGGCCAGGATCCGTTCCTGGAACGAGACCCCGGGGGCGGGGGCCGGCGTGGTGCCCGACGTGACGGAGCCGGCCCGGCGCCGCAGGCCCGCCCGCTACCGCTGAGGGAACGGTCCGCCGGCCCCGTGGTCACCGGTGACGTCGGTGTCACCGGTGACCACGGTCCTCCTCCGCCGGCGCGAGTGCAGCAGCCCCAGTTCCTGGGCGCGTGCCCCAGGGCCACCCGCCCGTTGGCCTGCAACTGCTCCATGAGCCGTTGAACCCTGCGCTGCACGGTGCGGTGCCCCACGTCGAGTTGCCGGGCGATCGACGCGTCACTGAGCCCCGCATACAAGAGGTTCAAGATTTTTCGGTCATCGGCGTCGATGGGGGAAAGGTCGGAAAAAGAGCTCGGTCCGGTGGTCAAAACATCCCCGATGTGGTTTGTGGTCTCTTTTCTTCAATAGTTTAAATGTGACTTGCTTGCATGGGGAAGTTAATAAGGCGAAATGAAAAGGCGGGACGGCGCCCCCGCGCCGTCCCGCCCGCAGCCGGCCGGGCCGTCGATGTGACGGCCCGGGGCCGGCTCAGTACCAGGGCGTGCAGCTCTGCTCGCCCGACGGGTCCTCGACGCAGGCCCGCATCATGTGCGTCGAGGGGTTGTAGTACATCGGCGTGCGCGTCCAGTAGTAGTTCGTCCCTCCCGGGATCTTGGCGGTCCAGCCCGAGGCGCCGCCCTTCTTCAGGCCGAGCCGCCAGTAGCAGGTGGACTGGTCCTTGGTGCAGCGCTGGACGTACACGCTCCAGTCCTGCTCGTTCGAGCCGCTGATGTAGTGCAGCCGGGCCCAGCTGTACTGGTCGCCGTCGGTCTTGCCCCACCGCATCTCGTACATGAAGGAGCCGCCGAGGTCGTAGGGGCCGTACGGGGAGACCGGTCCGGACTCCCAGCTCTGGATGTTCGGGTCGTGGCCGTCGCAGCCGAAGTTGTCGCAGGCGAGGACGCCGGCCGAAGCGGAACTCGGGATCATGAGGGCCAGGGCGAGAGCGCTGAGCAGGGCACCGAACGTCACGCCGATCCGTGACCGGATTCTCATTTCTCCTCCATGGGCAACAGCACGGAAAAGCACCCGGACGAGCGGTGCCGCACGTGACTATGTCATGGGCGGGGGCGGAGGAATGCCTCTTTCGTGGCGCTGGCGTAATCACGCCGGTCATGTTTACGTTTGCCGGCGTGTGGGAGTGATAAAGAATGGTCTTTCGCTCCCGTGCACAGGGAGGGAGCGTTCGTCGTACCGGGTGCGGGACATCCCGTGACGGATGCGGCGCTGCCCTTTCACCCCTTCCGGAGGAGGGGTGAAAGGGCAGCGGCACGGCGGTTTCAGCGACGAGCGGTCATCCGCAGTGGACGCCCTTGAGGCTCCTGCCGGCCCACAGGCCCCCGATGTCCTCGCCGCCGCCGAGGTCGATGCAGTGCCCGTTGGTCGAGGTCACCGTGACCGGTCCCGCGTAGTAGCTGTACGCACCGGAGTCGAGCTCGGTGTTGCCGCTGCCGGATATGCTGATGCCCACTTCCATGTAGTGGCTCGTGCCGTAGTACTTCTTCGCCAGCAGCACGGCACAGTTGGTCCCGCCGCTCGCCGGGGAGTAGTACAGGCGCGACTGCCCCCACACCGTGCCCGACGCGGGTGTGTTGTACGTGTCGATGAGGCTTCCTGGACAGCCGTACTCAGTGGCACCCGAGGTGGCGGCGAGAGCGCCGGGCGCCGTGGCCACGCTGAGGCCGGTCAACGACAGCGCGAGGGCGGCCGCGGTGGCGAGGATTCTGCGCATGTGCCGTTCACGCTCCTGTTCTGGCCTTCATGTGCGGACGCGGCGGGTCAGGCCACACCGTGGCAATTCGTGACGACGTTGGAGCCGAAATCGATTCCGCCCGTGACGGTGCCGTCCCAGTTTCCGAGGAAGGCATTGACGACGACGGTCGTCCCCTCCTTGATGTCGAGGTCGACGTCGCGGACGCCGGAGTCCGCGCCGTTCCTGTTCCAGTAGAAGTAGTGACCGTCGCCGTAGATCTCGATGCCGCCGACGGCGGAATTTCCGTCGGCGAAGATGTCGTCGACCAGGAGGTGCTCGCCGTACGCCTTGAACGTGGCCTTGGCTCCGCCGTTGTCGGAGTAGTCGGTGCAGTCCGTCTCCGCCTCGGCGGTCGCCGTCATGCCGACGGTGAGCGCCGCGATGATCGGAAGTACGGCCGCGGCGCGTGCGAACTTGCGCATGGGATTACCTCTTCTTTTTCTCGTGGTGGATCCGTCGGTTTCTGGTTCAGTCCTCGTGGCAGGAAGCCGCGATCACGAGCCGCGGCCCCCGGTCCGCCGAGAAGGGTGCGCCGGCCGCTGGGCTCTGCTCGCAGACCTCGTAGGACCAGCTGCGCGCCTCGGACACGGGGTCGCCGGTGGCATCCACGCGTATGCGCTTCGGTGCGTGTCCCGCCAGCACGAGCCGGTCGGCGGCCTTGCGGAGGCGCATGCCCACGACGTTCGGCGTCGCGTCGGCCTCCCCTCCGGCGCCGACCTTCCGCGGGCACGTCTCGGAACTGCGGGCCGCGAAGAGGACCACCGCGCTGAGGTTCGGCTTCTCCTTCTCGAAACAGACCTTGAATTTCTTCGCGTGGGCCGGACTCACATACCGATCCAGACTTGTCGCATCACGGAGCGCGAACCCTTTTCCCTGGTCCGCTTTCTCTTTCATGGCGATGTCGAGCGGGCCCTCGGCCGGGCGGGCGGCGGATTCATTTTCGGCGTGCGCCGCGACAGGCTTCCCGCGTTCTTCGCCCGCTGCGCCCGAGCCGCACGCGGTGATACCGGCCAGAATCGTCAAAGCGGCCGCTGCGCTCGCCAAGAAGCCGCGTACTCGCCCCTCGGAGACGTTCTGGAACCCCATGAATCACTCCTCCCCCTCATGCGCGTGATGATCAAAGGAACACCAGGGAAATGGGGGAGTCAAGGGTTCAGGTGCTGTCCGAATTGGGTATTTGCTGGGTCATTCTGTGTCTTCGTGGCCGTCTCGCGTGGTGCCCATCGGCGGGCCGCCGCGGGCTCCCCGTCCGGCCCGCAGCGCCGCGGCGTCCGCGATCACGGCGGCCCAGTCGGACTCGCCCGGGCCCGCGAGCCCGCCACGCACCGCGGCCCGGTACAGCCGTCGCCACACACCGGCCTTCGTCCAGGCGGTGAAGCGGCGGTGCGCGGTCGCCGGCGAGACCTCGAGCCAGGGCGGCAGCAGTCGCCAGGCGCATCCGCTGGTCAGCACGTACACCACCGCGGTGAGCACCGCGCGCTCGTCGACGGGAGCCGTACCCCCGCCCTGCCGACGCGGTGCGAACGCCGGCAGCAGCGGTTCCGTCAGGGCCCACAGCTCGTCGGTGACCAGTCGCCGGGAGAGATCGCCAGTCATGCTCACCATCGTCGTCGGCACCACATGAGACAGCGGTGGGCCGACGCGGGTTGGCGCAATTACGTCAGAACCCCAGGAGGGGAGAACCGCGGAACGGAGGAGGGGCCCGCCCGCGCCGGTGGGCCCCTCCTCCGTTCCGGTCCCCGCGCCGCGACGGGCTCGCTCAGCCGGGACCGTTGCCGCCGGACCACCCCGGTGGGCCGACGCGGGTGCCGGCGTGCGGCCCGGGCCCGAGGAGCCCGCGGGAGGGGAGACGCACGGGCGCCGGGCTCGAGGGAGCCGTCACCCGCGGCCTCCGCCGTTGCCGTTGCCGTTGCCCTGGATGAAGCCGTCGGGGAAGGTCGGTTCCGTGACGCCGCCGCCGTCGTCCCCGCCGGTCAGGCCGCCGAGGACGCCGCCGTCGTTCCCGCCGCCGGTCAGGCCGCCGAGGAGGCCGCCGTTTCCGTTGTCGTCGCCGTTGCCGCCGTCGTCACGGCCGCGGCCGGGATCGTCGCGGTCGTCGTCGTTCTCCTCCACCGGGTCGGGGATGTCGACCGGGACGAAGGACTCGGCCTCCTTGCCCTCGAGGGCGCCGGTCATGGCGTCCTTCCAGATCGGGCCGGGGGTGTCGGCGCCGTAGACGAGGTCGTGGTAGACGCCGCCGATGGTGATGTTCTGCATCTTGACCTGCTGGCTGGCGCTGCCGACCCAGACGGCGCCCGAGAGGTTCGGCGTGTAGCCGACGAACCAGGCGTTGCGGCGCTCGTCGGTGGTACCGGTCTTGCCCGCGTTGTCCCGGTCGGCGAGGCCTGCCTGCTGGCCGGTACCGGAGTCGACCACACCCTTGAGCAGGGCGTTGATGGTGTCGGCGGTCCGCTCCGACATCGCCCGCGAGCAGGTGGACTTCGGCACCCCGAGGCTCTTCCTGGTGTCGCCCACCTGCTGCGTGACCGCCTCGATGGCGATGGGCGTGCAGTACATGCCGCGGTTGGCGAAGGCGGCGTACGCGGACGCCATGGTCAGCGGGGAGACGGACTCGGTGCCGAGGGCGATCGACGGGACCTGGGGCATCTTCTTGCCGCTGCCCTGCCGGACGTGCAGTTTCTCGGCCATCTCGGTGACCGGGCAGAGACCGATGTCCGCGACCATCTCGATGAAGTAGGTGTTGACCGAGAGGGCCATCGCCTCCTTCAGCTGGTAGGGGCCCTTCTCCGATTCGTTCTCGTTCGGGATCTTGGCGCCGTCTTCGTTGGTGTAGGGCTTGCCGCACGTCTGGATGGGGCTCGGGACCGTCAGTTCGTACGGCGAGGGGTACTCCTGCGTCGGCGGGCGGCCCTCCTCGAGGGCGGCGGCCGCCACGAACGGCTTGAACGTGGAGCCCGTGGGGAAGCCGCTGCTCGTCCCCATCCTGTAGTCCACCGAGTAGTTGATCTCGGTCTCGTGCTCCTTGGCGTTGGAGCCGTACGGCTTCGACTGGCCCATCGCCACGATCTTGCCGGTGCCGGGTTCGACGAGGGTGGCCGCGGCGGCGACCTCGTCGCTCTTGTAGACGTGGTCCTTCAGCGACTGCTGGACGGATTCCTGGGCCTGCGGCTCGAGGGTGGTGCGGATGGTGAGGCCGCCCTGGTTCCACAGCTTCGCCCGGGTCTTCTGGTCCTTGCCGAAGACCGGGTCGTTGAGGAAGACGTTCCTCACGTAGTTGCAGAAGAACCCGGCGTCCTTGACCGCCGTGGTGCAGCCGTTCTTCGGCTTGCTGACGTTCAGCCCCAGCGGGGTCCTCGCCGCCTCGTCGGCCTGCTCCCGGGAGATGTCGCCGACCTCGGCCATCCGCCGGAGGACGACGTTGCGCCGGCTCTTCGCCTCCGCCTCGTCGTTGACCGGGTCGTAGCGGCTCGGGGACTGGACGAGCCCGGCGAGGAGGGCGGACTCCTGGAGGTTGAGGTCCTTGGCCGGCTTGGAGAAGTAGCGCCGGGCGGCGGCCTCCACGCCGTAGGCCTGCTGGCCGAAGAACGTGATGTTCAGGTAGTTCTCGAGGATCTTCTTCTTGCCCAGCTCCTCCTCGACCTGGATCGCGTACTTCAGTTCGCGGATCTTGCGGCCGATCGTCTGCTGGGTGGCCTGCGCGACCTTGGTGGGGTCGTCGCCGGCCTCCTCGACGAAGACGTTCTTGACGTACTGCTGCGTGAGCGTGGACGCGCCCTCGGAGACCTCGCCGCTGCGCGCGTTCTTGTTGAGCGCGCGCAGTACGCCCTTCAGGTCGACCGCGCCGTGCTCGTAGAACCGCGAGTCCTCGATCGCGACGATCGCCTTCTGCATGTACGGCGAGATGTCCTTGAGGTCGACCACCGTGCGGTCGCGCGAGTAGACGGTGGCGATCTGACCGCCCTCGGCGTCGAGGATGGTGGTGCGCTGGCTCAGCGGCGGGGTCTTGAGGTTGGCCGGGAGCTCGTCGAAGCTCTCGACCGATCCCTTGGCCGCCAGTCCCAGCGCGCCCACGGCGGGCAGCGCGATGCCGGCCATGACGGCCCCCGCGAGGACACTGACACCGAGGAACTTGGCGGCCTGCTGCGTGGGAGACAGACCACCGCCCGAGCGCTTCTTTGGCATGGGAGCAGCCTACGTTCTCATTCGCCGGACAAGCGTATATGCCTTGGCCTAAGCTGCTCTCAACTGTCACAGCAGTGAGGCCACGTATCAATACGTCCGGCGACCCCGAATCGTTCCGGATCTTCTCGACTTTTTTGGTCGGGGTGTGGTGGGTCCGTGTCCGGATCCGCCTCGTGTGTCACGCGGTGCCCGTTGTGACGCAAGAGAAGTGACCCGGAATGCCGGGATTGCCGCGCATGTCGTCACCTCACTCCCCCGGGTGATCTGCCGCTTACCCATAGTCCGTTCGGACCATTCAAGATTGGGCCCGCTGGGGGTGTTGCGCCGTGCCCACCTTCCGTAACGTCCTCAACTGGCGGCGGTGAATATGCCGCTGCCGCCGTGGGGGAGCCTCGATTCGGGAGAGGACGGCGCCGGTATGGGCTGGGTTACCGACTGGAGTGCGCAGGCTGCCTGCCGCACTACCGATCCGGATGAACTGTTCGTTCAGGGAGCAGCGCAGAACAGGGCCAAGGCGGTGTGCACCGGATGTCCGGTACGCACCGAATGCCTGGCCGACGCGCTGGACAACCGCGTCGAGTTCGGTGTGTGGGGAGGCATGACGGAACGTGAGCGCCGCGCACTGTTGCGCCGGCGGCCGACCGTGACCTCCTGGCGCAGGCTGCTGGAGACCGCGCGGACGGAGTACGAGCGGGGGACGGGTGTCGTCCCGCTCGACGACGACGAGGTGTACGAGAGCTACGCGGCGGTGGGCTGAGGCCCCTCGGGGCTTTCGCTCCCGTCCGGCGTTCCCGGTGCTTCGGGCGCTTCTGGTGCTTCCGGCGTCGTAGTGCGTCCCGGTCGTCCCGGTGCGCCCGGAGGGTGTGTCAGGCGGTCGTCTCGGATGCCTCGGGCGTCTCGGGGAGCTCCGGCCGGTTGGTCGCGAGCCGGTCGCCGATGTCCCGCAGGCCCGCGAGGTCGTGCACGTCGCCGGGCAGTGCGGCCACTTCCGTCACCGCCACCTCGGGGTGGAGCGCGGTGAAGCGGTCACGCGTGCGCTGCTCGCGCGAGAGCAGGTGCATCCGCTCGGCGTGCAGCCTCAGCAGGCCCGCGGCGAGCCGTTCGGCGGACCGCTCCGCCGCCGTCCTCGGGTCCGCCTCCGTGTCGCCGGTGCCGGTGTCGTCCGCGGTGGCGGGGGAGCCTCCGTCGGGGACGTCGTGAGCCGGCGCCTCCGGGGCACGAGCCGGTGCGGTGGGAGCGGGAGAGTCTGAACTGTCGTACGTTTCGGGGGAGTTACGAAGTCCAGCTTTCCCGTCCTCCTGATCCACAATGCCGGAGTCCTCAAGATTTTCCGCAGCGGCGAGCGCCCGTTCGGCCGACAGCCCGTCCGCGCCGCTGCCGTGGACCCGGTTGAGCACCAGACCGGCCAGCGGCATGCGCTCCGCGGCCAGCCGCTCCACGAAGTACGCGGCCTCGCGCAGCGCGTCCCGCTCCGGGGCCGCCACCACCAGGAACGCGGTCCCGGGCGCCTGGAGGAGCTGGTACGTGGCGTCCGCGCGCGTCCGGAACCCGCCGAACATCGAGTCCATCGCGGCCACGAACGTCTGCACGTCCTTGAGCAGCTGACCCCCGAGCACCTTCCCCAGGACGCCGGTCATCATCGACATGCCGACGTTCAGGAACTTCATCCCCGCGCGGCCGCCGACCTTCGCCGGGGCCAGCAGGACGCGGATGAACTTGCCGTCGAGGAAGGACCCGAGCCGCTTGGGCGCGTCCAGGAAGTCCAGCGCGGAGCGGGAGGGCGGGGTGTCGACGACGATGAGGTCCCACTCGTCCCGGGACCGCAGCTGGCCCAGCTTCTCCATCGCCATGTACTCCTGCGTGCCCGCGAAGCCCGCCGAGAGCGACTGGTAGAAGGGGTTGCCCAGGATCGCGGCGGCCCGCTCGGGATCCGCGTGCGCCTCGACGATCTCGTCGAAGGTGCGCTTCATGTCGAGCATCATCGCGTGCAGCTCGCCGCCCGCGGAGTCGTCGATGCCCTTCACCCGGCGGGGGACGTTGTCGAGGGAGTCGATGCCCATGGACTGGGCGAGCCGGCGGGCCGGGTCGATGGTGAGGACGACCACCTTGCGTCCCCGCTCGGCCGCGCGCAGGCCCAGCGCGGCGGCGGTGGTCGTCTTGCCGACCCCGCCCGAGCCGCAGCACACCACGATCCGGATGTCCGGATCGTCGATCAGCGGGTCGACGTCGAGCATGCGGGTGGGGGAGAGGTGGTGACGGGCGGCCGGGTCGTGTGCCTGCGCCGGTTCCGGACGACGACTCATGACATCCTCTGCTTCCCCTGTTTCCGGTGCTGACGGCTCGTGACGGGGCGGGTGCGGCGGTTCGGGGCGGGGCGGGGCCCGCGCGGTGCGACGGGCCGGACGGGGCGCCTCCCGGCCGCGCGGGCGGGGTCCGTCATGACACGCCCTGTTCGCGCAGTTCCCTGGCCAGCTCGTACAGACCGGCCAGGTCCATGCCCTCCGTGAACAGAGGGAGTTCGTGCAGCGGCAGGCCGAGGTCCGCCAGCACGGCGCGCTGTTCGGTCTCCAGCGCGTGCCGCTCGGCGTACTCCTCGGCCTGCGCGAGCAACGGGTCCACCAGCCGCTCGGCGTGTCCGCCGCGCCGCGCTCCGCCGAGGCCGGCGGACGACAGCGCCCGCGCGACGGAAGAACGCGGGACCGTCTCCAGGAGTTCCAGGTCGGCCGCGTCCAGCAGGCCGGGCCGCACCATGTTCACGATGACCCGCCCCACCGGCAGCCGGGCCGCACGCAGCTCGGCGATGCCGTCCGCGGTCTCCTGGACCGGCATCTCCTCCAGCAGGGTCACCAGGTGCACGGCCGTCTCCGGCGACTTCAGCACCCGCATCACGGCCTGGGCCTGATTGTGTATCGGGCCGATCTTGGCGAGCCCGGCGACCTCGTCGTTGACGTTGAGGAAGCGGGTGATGCGGCCGGTCGGCGGGGCGTCCATCACGACGTAGTCGTAGACGAACCGCCCGTCCCTGTCCTTGCGCCGCACCGCCTCGCACGCCTTGCCGGTCAGCAGGACGTCCCGCAGACCGGGCGCGATGGTGGTGGCGAAGTCGATCGCGCCGAGCTTGCGCAGGGCCCGTCCGGCGCTCCCCAGCTTGTAGAACATCTGGAGGTAGTCCAGAAGGGCCTGCTCGGGATCGATGGCGAGGGCGTACACCTCGCCGCCCCCGGAAGCGACGGCGATCTTCCGTTCCTCGTACGGCAGCGCCTCCGTCTCGAAGAGCTGTGCGATGCCCTGGCGGCCCTCGACCTCGACGAGGAGCGTCCGCTTCCCCTCCGTGGCCAGGGCCAGCGCGAGGGCCGCGGCCACCGTGGTCTTGCCGGTTCCGCCCTTGCCACTGACGACCTGGAGCCTGCTCACGCCTTCGAGCCTAATTCCTTCCCGCGCGCCCCGGCGGATCCGGGGGGCGGTTCCGGGGATTCGCGTCCCGGAGCCGCCGGGGCGCGGCCGGTGACGGCGCGGTCGCGGTCGCCGCCGGGACCGGGGACGGCAGCGGCTAGAGTCGGCCCCATGACCAAGTGGGAATACGCGACTGTGCCACTGCTCGTCCACGCCACGAAGCAGATCCTGGACACCTGGGGCGAGGACGGCTGGGAGCTCGTCCAGGTCGTGCCCGGGCCCAACAACCCCGAGCAGCTGGTGGCCTACCTGAAGCGGGAGAAGCAGGGATGAGCGCCGTCGAGGCCAAGCTGGCCGAGCTGGGCCTGACCCTGCCCGAGGTCGTCCCGCCGCTGGCCGCGTACCAGCCGGCCGTGCGGTCGGGGCGGTACGTCTACACCGCCGGCCAGCTCCCCATGGTGGACGGCCGGCTTCCGGTGACCGGCAAGGTCGGCGCGGAGGTCACGGCGGAGGAGGCGAAGGAGCTGGCGCGCGTCTGCGCGCTGAACGCCCTCGCGGCGGTCAAGTCCGTCGCCGGTGACCTGGACCGTGTCGCGCGCGTGGTGAAGGTCGTCGGCTTCGTCGCCTCCGCCGCCGACTTCACGGGCCAGCCTGCGGTCCTCAACGGCGCGAGCGAGCTGCTGGGCGAGGTCCTCGGCGACAAGGGCGTCCACGCGCGCAGCGCGGTGGGCGTCGCGGTGCTGCCGCTGGACGCACCGGTCGAGGTCGAGGTCCAGGTGGAGCTCACGGAGGCGTAGGCCCCCGGCGGACGGCGCCGTACCGGCCCGTCGGCCCACAGGCCCGCCGGTGCCGGGTCCGCCGTCCCGATCCCCGGGCCCGCCGTCCCGTCCCCGGCCTCCCCGCCCCACCGGAGCAGGGTCCGCCCCACCGGCACCCGGCCGCCGACGCGCGTGGCGGCCCCGCCGCGGGCCTCTGCCCACGCCCGGTGCCCGGGTGCCCGGTGCGGGCGCCGGACCGGACCGCCGCCCGGCCGGCCGGTACCGCTCCGCCGAGGCGGCGGGGACACGTCCGGTCCTCCCGGCGTCGCGCCGTGCGGAGTGCCGGGGCGGCGCTTCCCCCGCTCCCGTCCCGGTGGGCACTCGAACATCCGCCCGTCACGGGATAGCCTCCGGCCATGGCGAATGCGCAGGCTGGTGGGCAGTGGTACCCGCCGGAATGGCCGGACCGGATCCGTGCGCTCGCGGACGGCACGCTCACGCCGGTCGCGCCGAGGCGCGCGGCCACCGTCATGCTGCTCAAGGACGCCGGCGGCGAACCCGTCGTGCACATGCTGCGCCGGCGCGCCTCCATGGCCTTCGCCGGCGGCGCGTACGCCTATCCCGGGGGCGGCGTCGACCCGCGTGACGACGACCGTCACGTCCGCTGGGCGGGCCCCGCGCGCGCGTGGTGGGCCGAGCGGCTCGGCGTCGACGAGGCGGGGGCGCAGGCGATCGTGTGCGCGGCCGTGCGGGAGACGTACGAGGAGGCCGGCGTCCTGCTGGCCGGCCCGGCCCCCGACTCCGTGGTCGGTGACACCACGGGCGAGGACTGGGAGGCGGACCGTGCCGCGCTCGTCGCGCGGGAGACCTCCTTCGCGGAGTTCCTCGACCGTCGCGGACTGGTCCTGCGCTCGGACCTGCTCGGCGCCTGGACGCGCTGGATCACCCCCGAGTTCGAGCCGCGCCGCTACGACACCTGGTTCTTCGTCGCCGCGCTCCCCGAGGGGCAGCGCACCCGCAACGCCTCCACGGAGGCCGACCGCACGGTGTGGATCACCCCGCGCGAGGCGGCCGCCGCGTACGACCGGGGCGAGCTGCTGATGATGCCGCCGACCATCGCGACCCTGCGCCAGCTGACGGAGTACGGGACGGCGGCCCAGGCGCTCGAGGCGGCGCCCGCGCGTGATCTCACGCCGGTGCTGGCCACCGCGCGCCTGGGGGAGGGCGGGATCGTGCTCTCCTGGCCGGGACACGACGAGTTCACCAAACACATCCCGACGGGTGGAGCCCCCGCATGACGGACGCAAGCACCCTTCCCGGCCGGCCACGGGTCGGAGCCCTCTCCGGCCGTGCCACCCCACGCGCCGTCAACGTGCTGGCGCCCAACCCCTCGGCGATGACCCTGGACGGCACCAACACCTGGATCCTGGCGGAACCGGACTCCGGCCTCGCGGTCGTGGTCGACCCCGGCCCGCTGGACGAGGGACACCTGCGGAACGTCGTCGACACGGCGGAGCGGGCGGGACAGCGCGTCGCCCTCACCCTGCTGACGCACGGTCACCCCGACCACGCCGAGGGCGCCGCCCGGTTCGCCGAGCTGACCGGCACCAAGGTGCGGGCCCTGGACCCGGCGCTGCGGCTCGGGGACGAGGGGCTGGCCGCCGGTGACGTCGTCACCGTCGGGGGCCTGGAGCTGAGGGTCGTACCGACGCCCGGCCACACCGCCGACTCCCTCTCCTTCCACCTCCCGGCCGACCGGGCGGTCCTGACCGGCGACACCGTCCTGGGCCGCGGCACGACCGTGGTGGCCCATCCCGACGGCCGCCTCGGCGACTACCTGGACACGCTGCGCCGCCTGCGGTCCCTCACCGTCGACGACGGCGTCCACACGGTCCTGCCCGGCCACGGACCCGTCCTGGAGGACGCCCAGGGCGCCGTCGAGTACTACCTGGCCCACCGCGCCCACCGCCTCGCCCAGGTCGAGACGGCCGTCGAGGACGGCTACCGCACCCCGTCGGAGGTCGTCGCCCACGTCTACGCCGACGTCGACCGCTCGCTGTGGCCCGCGGCGGAACTGTCCGTGCGGGCCCAGCTGGAGTACCTCCAGGAGCACGGGATCATCTGACCGGCCGCGCCCCGGGCGGAAGCCCGGACGGCGCCCCGGGCAGGAGCCCGGACGCGACGGAGCCCCGCCTTCCGGGGGAAGCGGGGCTCGTGCGCCCGAGGAGTCGCGCCGTACGTCAGCGGGAGCGCTTCGCGAGGCGCTCGACGTCCAGGAGGATCACCGCACGGGCCTCCAGGCGCAGCCAGCCGCGCTGGGCGAAGTCCGCCAGGGCCTTGTTGACCGTCTCGCGGGACGCGCCGACCAGCTGGGCCAGCTCCTCCTGCGTGAGGTCGTGCACGACGTGGATGCCCTCCTCCGACTGCACGCCGAAGCGGCGGGAGAGGTCGAGCAGGGCGCGCGCGACACGGCCCGGGACGTCCGAGAAGACCAGGTCCGACATCGCGTCGTTGGTCTTGCGCAGCCGTCGTGCCACCGCCCGCAGCAGCGCCGTGGCCACCTCGGGGCGGGCGTTCAGCCAGGGCTGGAGGTCGCCGTGGCCGAGGCCGAGCAGCTTCACCTCGGTGAGCGCCGTGGCGGTCGCGGTGCGCGGGCCCGGGTCGAAGAGCGACAGCTCGCCGATCAGTTCGCCGGGGCCGACGACGGCGAGCATGTTCTCGCGGCCGTCGGGGGACGTGCGGTGCAGCTTGACCTTGCCTTCGGTGACCACGTAGAGCCGGTCGCCGGGGTCGCCCTCGTGGAACAGGGAGTCGCCCCGTGCCAGGGTCACCTCACTCATGGAGGCGCGAAGCTCCGCGGCCTGCTCGTCATCGAGCGCCGCGAAGAGCGGGTTCCGCCGCAGAACGTCGTCCACGAGTTCTCTCCTTGTCGACCTGCTCAGGGGATCTTGCGCCCCCACGTACCAGGGGACCGTGGTGCCCATTTTGCCGGACGGTCCAAACAGTGTGATCTGTCACAAGGATGCCGCACGGACCCGCCGGGGTAAGCGGCAGGGGTCCGATTGGACGCCGGTCACCGAGGTCCGGAGCGGATGTCGGTGCCGGGTCGTAGGCTGGCCGGGTGTCCAAATCGCCGGTGAGAGCACAGGCCGAGGGGGCTGCGCGAGTGGTGGTACGTCGCGATTCCGCTATGGGCGAACAGGACTCCGATGGCGGTAGGGAAACGGCGAAAGCGGCAAAGAGGGCCCCGGTGAGAAGGAAACCGACGGTACGCGCGAGCGGCGCGGCCGAGGAGAAGCCCGCGCCGACGGGGAAGGCGGCCGCCGAAGAGGCCGTGCCCGCCGGGAAAGCCGCGCCCGCGAAGGCGTCGGCGAAGAAGCCGGCGTCCGCGGGGAGGAGTGCGTCCGCGGGCAGGGCGGCCGCGCGCAGGGCGCCCGCCGGGAAGTCCGCCCCCGCCGGGAGGGTTCCGGCCGCCGGGAAGCCCCTCGTCGCCCCCGGGGAGACCGCCGCCGCCGTGCAGGGCGCCCCGACGAGGACCGTCGCCAAGCCGGTCAAGGAGGAGTCGCGCACCGCGCTCGTCCGCCGCGCGCGCCGCATCAACCGCGAGCTCGCCGAGGTGTTCCCGTACGCGCACCCCGAGCTGGACTTCGAGAACCCCTTCCAACTCCTCGTCGCCACGGTGCTCTCGGCCCAGACCACCGACCTGCGCGTCAACCAGACGACCCCCGCCCTCTTCGCGAAGTACCCCACCCCCGAGGACCTGGCCGCCGCCGATCCCGAGGAGGTGGAGGAGATCCTGCGCCCGTGCGGTTTCTTCCGCGCCAAGACCCGGTCGGTGATGGGGCTTTCCAGGATGCTCGCCGAGGACTTCGGCGGCGAGGTGCCGGGCCGGCTCGAGGACCTCGTGAAGCTGCCCGGAGTCGGCCGCAAGACCGCCTTCGTCGTGCTCGGCAACGCCTTCGGCCGTCCCGGCATCACCGTGGACACGCACTTCCAGCGCCTGGTGCGCCGCTGGCGCTGGACGGACGAGACCGACCCCGACAAGATCGAGGCCGCCGTCGGCGCGCTCTTCCCCAAGAGCGACTGGACCGACCTCTCGCACCACGTCATCTGGCACGGCCGCCGCATCTGCCACGCCCGCAAGCCCGCCTGCGGCGCCTGCCCCATCGCCCCGCTCTGCCCGGCGTACGGCGAGGGCGAGACGGACCCGGAGAAGGCGAAGAAGCTGTTGAAGTACGAGAAGGGCGGACTCCCGGGCCAGCGCCTGAAGCCGCCGCAGGCCTACCTGGACGCGGGCGGGCGGCCGGCCCCGCCGCTGGGGGCCGGATGACGGCGCGGCGCACGCGGCGGCCCGCGGAACGATCTCGGGGACGCCGGGCGTTGGACCCGTGGGACGCGGCGTGCGACGGGACACGGGACGGGACAGGACGGCGGGGGTGGCGATGACGCGTGCGAGTGATACCCAGGGCGGCCGGCTGACGCTCGACAGGGAGGGCCTGCCCGCCTGGCTGGACCCGGTGGCCCGCGCGGCGGAGACGGTCGCGCCGGGGCAGCTGAGCCGCTTCCTGCCCCCGGAGGACGGGGCGGGCCGCCAGTCCGCCGTCCTCGTCCTGTTCGGCGAGGGGGAGCGCGGCCCGGAGCTGCTGCTGATGGAGCGGGCGAGCTCGCTGCGCTCGCACGCCGGCCAGCCGTCCTTCCCCGGCGGCGCCCTCGACCCCGAGGACGGCGACCCGCAGGGCGACGGGCCGCTGCGGGCCGCTCTGCGCGAGGCCGAGGAGGAGACCGGGCTCGACCCGTCCGGGGTCCAGCTCTTCGGTGTCCTGCCGAAGCTCTACATCCCGGTCAGCGGCTTCGTCGTCACGCCCGTGCTGGGCTGGTGGCGGGTGCCCAGCCCGGTCGGCGTCGTGGACCCGAAGGAGACCGCCCGGGTCTTCACGGTCCCCGTGGCGGATCTCACCCACCCGGACAACCGGGTGACCGCGGTCCACCCCCGCGGCCACCGAGGTCCGGCATTCCTGGTCGAATCGGCCCTCGTGTGGGGCTTCACGGCCGGGATCATCGACCGGCTGCTGCATTTCGCCGGGTGGGAGCGCCCCTGGGACCACGACAGGCAGGTCCCGCTGGACTGGCGGGCGTGACAGGGTGGGCGCCGTGCCGTGCGCTCCGGGGGCGGACGACGGCGGCGGTCAGCGCCGTGTGCCCCCGGGCTCCGGCCGAACGGGAGCGACCGGAACGACGAGGCGAGGCGTGAAGCGTTGAACGTGCTGGACATCCTGTTGCTGGTCGCCGCCGTCTGGTTCGCGGTTGTCGGCTACCGCCAGGGGTTCGTCGTCGGCATCCTGTCGGTGATCGGATTCCTGGGCGGCGGCCTCGCCGCCGTGTACGTGCTGCCCGTCATCTGGGACGTCCTGACGGACAACTCCGAGGTCGGCACGGCCGCCGCCGTCGTCGCGGTCGTCGTGGTCATCGTCTGCGCCTCCGTCGGCCAGGCCCTGACCACCCACCTCGGCAACAAACTGCGCCGCTACATCACCTGGTCACCGGCCCGTGCGCTGGACGCCACCGGCGGCGCCCTGGTCAACGTCGTCGCCATGCTCCTGGTCGCCTGGCTGATCGGCTCGGCCCTCGCCGGTACGACGCTGCCGACGCTCGGCAAGGAGGTCCGCGGCTCCAGGGTGCTGCTCGGGGTCTCCCGGGCACTGCCCGACCGGGCCGACACCTGGTTCGCCGACTTCTCCTCCGTCCTCGCGCAGAACGGCTTCCCGCAGGTCTTCAGCCCGTTCGCCAACGAGCCGATCACCGACGTCCGGCCCCCGGACCCGGCCCTCGCGAACAGCGCCGTGGCCACCCGCGCCCAGCGTTCCATCGTCAAGGTCACGGGCACCGCCGCCGGGTGCGGCAAGGTCCTGGAGGGCACCGGCTTCGTCTTCGACGACCGCCGCGTGATGACCAACGCGCACGTCGTGGGCGGCGTCGACGAACCGGTCGTGCAGATAGGCGGCGAGGGCAGGAAGTACGACGCGACGGTCGTCCTCTACGACTGGAAGCGCGACATCGCCGTCCTCGACGTCCCCGACCTGAAGGCGCCCGTGCTGCGCTTCACCACCGAGGACGCGAGCAGCGGCGACAACGCGATCGTCGCCGGCTTCCCGGAGAACGGGGCGTACGACGTCCGTTCCGCGCGCGTGCGGGGGCGCATCACGGCCAACGGCGCGGACATCTACCGCCGGGGCACGGTCCGCCGCGACGTGTACTCCCTGTACACGACCGTCCGTCAGGGCAACTCCGGCGGACCGCTGCTGACCACCGAGGGGGAGGTCTACGGCGTCATCTTCGCGAAGTCCAGGGACGACGCGGAGACCGGCTACGCGCTCACCGCGGACGAGATCCGGGAGGACATCGCCAAGGGCCGCACCGCGAACCAGCAGGTGGACAGCGACAGCTGCGCGCTCTAGGAACGCCGGGGGAGGCCCACGGACGGCCGGCTGCCCGGGCGGGGACCGGCCGCTCGGGCGGAGGTCCGGTCAGCCGCGCGGATGACGCAGACGTACCGAGACCCAGCGGGCCCGACGGCGGAGGATGCGCGGGATTCCCACCCTGAGGTCCGTACCTGCCATCTGCGGTGCACCGCCTCGCTGGTGGGAACCCATACCGCCCGCCGAGCGGCGGGTGCGGCTTGCGTCACTGTAGTCGTGCGTCCAGCCCATACCCCGACGTCTGCCCCCGCCCCATGGTCGATAACCGCCCCGCGGGCTTCCAATTGGCCTATGCGCCGGGCAATTGGCCGATCGTCATACGGGTGTTCAGTCCGCTCACCGGTCCGGTTCGGGATCCTTCAGCCAGTTGACCAGCTCGGTCGAGAAGGCGACCGGGTCCTCCTCGTGCGGGAAGTGCCCGAGCCCGTCGAACAGCCGCCAGCGGTAGGGCGCTTCGACGTACTGCCCGGACCCGGCGGCGCTGCGCGTGCGCATCACGGGGTCCAGCGAACCGTGCAGGTGCAGCGTCGGCACCCGCACCGGCCGCTTCATCCGGCGGTTGAACTGGAAGCCGTCCGGGCGGGCCAGCGAGCGCACCATCCAGCGGTACGGCTCGATCGAGCAGTGCGCCGTGGACGGGATGCACATGGCCCGCCGGTAGTTCTCCAGCGCCTCCTCGTCCGGCAGCCGCGGCCCGGACCAGTCCCGGATGAGTTTGGCCACCATCGCCCCGTCGTCCGCGGTGAGCCGGCGCTCCGGGATCCAGGGCCGCTGGAACCCCCAGATGTGCGCCATGGCGGCCGACTGCCGGGCGTCGGAGAGCATCGCCGACCGCCAGCGCCGTGGATGCGGCATGGACGCGACCGCCAGCCGCCGCACGAGCTTGGGGCGCATCGCCGCCGCCGTCCACGCCAGGTATCCGCCCAGGTCGTGGCCGACCAGCGCGGCGTCCGGCTCGCCGAGGGAGCGGATCACCCCGGTGATGTCCAGGGCGAGGTTGGCCGGGTCGTAACCGCGCGGTGTGCGGTCGCTGCCGCCGACGCCCCGCAGGTCCATGGCGACCGCCCGGAACCCGGCGTCGGCGAGTGCCGTCAGCTGGTGCCGCCAGGTCCACCAGAACTGCGGGAAGCCGTGCAGCAGCAGCACCAGCGGTCCGTCGCCCAGTTCCGCGATGTGGAAGCGGGCGCCGTTGGCGGCGACGTCCCGGTGGACCACCCCGGCACCGCCGGGGATGCCGAGGCGTACGGCCGAGCCGGCTTGCGGTGCGGGGGGTGGTCCCGAAGGGGTGGAGGTGCCCGTCATGAGGACGAGCGTGCCACAGCCTCGATGGCCGGGGCGCCCCGGTCCTCCGGCAGCTCGGGGCGCGGGTGCGGCTTGGCCTTCTGCAGCACGCCCGCCGTCTCCTTCATCGAGGCGGCGACCTTCTGCGGTCCCCGGCCCTTCTTGGCCTTCTTCGCGAAGAGGACGCCGATCAGCGCGAGGACCAGCGCGATCAGGACGTTCGCCGCGAAGGAGAGCAGGAAGCAGAGCGCGAGGTTCCAGCCGCTCCAGGTGCGGATGCCGTAGGCCAGCGCGAAGTTCAGCATCGGCAGGGAGAACAGGAGCAGCAGGCCGGCCGCCGTGAACGCGCCGCCGCTGGTCGCGCCCCGCTTGACGTCCTGCTTGAGCTGCGCCTTCGCCAGCGCGATCTCGTCGTGCACCAGCGCCGACATGTCCGCCGTGGCCGAGGCGAACAGCTGGCCGATGCTGCGTTCGGCGCCGACCGGGCTGCCGTCGGGTGCGCTCATCGCGGTCTCCCTCTTCTGCGTACTTCTGCGTGCCTGCGCGTACGGTTCAGTCTGCCGTCCGACGGTCCGTGTACGACCGCCTGCGTCCGGCCGCTCGCGTGCGGCCGGACGCAGTCCTGTCTTTTGTACCGTCTCGTCAGATCATGCCGGACCCTCGTGGTCCTCGCCTGCCCTGCCCGCCACTTCGGCAAGCCTGTCCCGCTCGGCGGCCTTCTCCCGGGCGAGTCGCCGGTGCTCTGCGGCCTTGCGCTCGTGGATCTCCGCCATGCGCAGGTGGTACGCCGGGTCGTCCTGCTCGTAGATGTCCGGGACTCCGCTGAGGTCCTCGTCGCGATCCTCCTCCTCGGTCAGCCTGCGGTACCTGGCGTTCCGCACCCTCAGCAGCACCGTCGCGACGCCGGTGGCGATCAGCGAACCGGTCAGCACGGCGGCCTTGACGCTGTCGGTCATGGACGCGTCGCCCTCGAAGGCGAGTTCGCCGATGAGCAGCGAGACGGTGAAGCCAATCCCGGCGAGGGTCGCCACGGCGAACACGTCCGCCCAGGCGAGGTCGTCACTGAGCGAGGCCCGGGTGAAACGGGCCGTCAGCCAGGTGCCGCCGAAGATCCCGAGCGTCTTGCCGACGACGAGTCCGAGCACGACGCCGAGCGTCTCGGGCTGGGTGAACACGTTCGCGAGCGCGCTGCCGGAGATGGTCACGCCCGCGCTGAACAGGGCGAACAGCGGGACCGCGAGGCCCGCCGAGAGCGGCCGGACGAGGTGTTCGACGTGCTCGCCCAGGGACTGCTCCTCGCCCTCGCGGCGGTGGCAGCGCAGCATCAGGCCCATGGCCACACCGGCGATGGTGGCGTGGATGCCGCTGTTGTACATCAGCCCCCACACGACGAGCGCGAGCGGGACGTACACGTACCAGCCGCGCACGCCCTTGCGCAGCAGCAGCCAGAAGACGGCCAGGCCCGCGGCCGCGCCGCCGAGCGCGGCGAAGTTCAGGTCGTCGGTGAAGAAGACCGCGATGATCAGGATCGCGAACAGGTCGTCGACGACGGCGAGGGTGAGCAGGAAGGCGCGCAGCGCGCTCGGCAGGGAGGTGCCGATGACGGCGAGCACGGCGAGGGCGAAGGCGATGTCGGTGGCGGTGGGCACGGCCCAGCCGGCCGGCGAGCCGCCGCCGGCGAGGTTGGTGAGGGTGTAGACCAGCGCCGGTACGGCCATGCCGCACAGGGCCGCGACCACGGGCAGCGCGGCCGCCTTCGGGTCCCTGAGGTCACCGGCGACGAGTTCGCGTTTGAGCTCGATCCCGGCGACGAAGAAGAAGATCGCGAGCAGTCCGTCGGCCGCCCAGTGCGCCACGGACAGATTCAGGCCGAGGGCCTCGATGCCGAAGTGGAAGTGGCTGACGCTCTCGTAGCTGTCGTGCAGCGCGGGCACGTTCGCCCAGACCAGCGCGGCGACGGCGGCGAGGAGGAGCAGGACACCACCGACGGTCTCGGTGCGCAGCGCGTCCGCGACGAACGTCCGCTCGGGCAGGGAGAGGCGTCCGAAGGCCTTGCGGGGGCTGGGGGTGCGGGGCGCGGTCACGGGTGGGTCCTCTGGTCGTCGGGCAACACGAATCGCGTGCCGACCAGACTTCCCGGCGCTCCATGAGACAGCTTTATCCTTAGCTTACCTAACGTGCTTGCGGGGCGCATCGGGAGGACTCCCGGTCGCGTGCCGCCGACGTGCCGCACGGGGCACCCGGCGGGTGCCGGGTGCCCCGTGCGGCGGTGAGCAGTCGGGTGACCGGTTCCTCGGTGACCGGTCCGTGACCGGTCCGTGTCCGCTCAGTCCTCGCCGGGCGCCTGGGGCAGCTTGGCCTGGATCAGGTCCATCACCGTGGAGTCGGTGAGCGTGGTGACGTCGCCGAGCTGGCGGTTCTCCGCCACGTCCCGCAGCAGACGGCGCATGATCTTGCCGGAGCGGGTCTTCGGCAGCTCGGCCACCGGCAGGATCCGCTTGGGCTTGGCGATCGGCCCGAGCGTGGCACCCACGTGGTTGCGCAGCTCGCCGACCAGGTCGTCGCTCTCCGCCGCCGTGCCGCGCAGGATCACGAAGGCGACGATCGCCTGCCCGGTGGTCTCGTCCGCCGCGCCGACCACGGCCGCCTCGGCCACCGACGGGTGGGAGACGAGCGCGGACTCGACCTCGGTGGTGGAGATGTTGTGCCCGGACACCAGCATCACGTCGTCGACCCGGCCGAGCAGCCAGATGTCGCCGTCGTCGTCCTTCTTGGCGCCGTCGCCGGCGAAGTACTTGCCCTCGAAGCGGGACCAGTACGTGTCGATGAACCGCTGGTCGTCGCCCCAGATGGTGCGCAGCATCGACGGCCACGGCTCGGTGAGCACCAGGTAGCCGCCGCCGCCGTTCGGCACCTCGCCCGCCTCGTCGTCGACGACGGTCGCGCAGATGCCGGGCAGCGGGGTCTGGGCGGAGCCGGGCTTGGCCCCGGTCACGCCCGGCAGCGGCGAGATCATGATGCCGCCGGTCTCGGTCTGCCACCAGGTGTCCACCACCGGGGTGCGGTCCGCGCCGATGTTCTTGCGGTACCAGATCCACGCCTCGGGGTTGATCGGCTCACCGACGGAACCGAGCACCCGCAGCGAGGACAGGTCGAACTTCGCGGGGATGTCGTCGCCCCACTTCATGAACGTCCGGATCGCGGTGGGCGCGGTGTAGAGGATCGTCACGCCGTACTTCTGCACGATCTCCCAGAAGCGGCCCTGGTGCGGGGTGTCCGGCGTGCCCTCGTACATGACCTGGGTGGCGCCGTTGGCGAGCGGGCCGTAGACGATGTACGAGTGCCCGGTGACCCAGCCGACGTCGGCCGTGCACCAGTACACGTCGGTCTCCGGCTTGAGGTCGAAGACGGCCCAGTGGGTGTACGCGGTCTGGGTGAGGTAGCCGCCGGAGGTGTGCAGGATGCCCTTCGGCTTGCCCGTCGTGCCCGAGGTGTACAGGATGAACAGCGGGTGCTCGGCCCCGAACGCCTCCGGGGTGTGCTCGGCGCTCTGCCGTTCGACCAGGTCGTGCCACCACACGTCGCGGCCCTCGGTCCAGGCGACGTCCTGGCCGGTGCGGCGGACGACGAGGACGTGCTCGACGCTCTCCACGCGTCCGACGGCCTCGTCCACGGCCGGCTTGAGCGCGGAGGGCTTGCCGCGCCGGTAGCCGCCGTCGGCGGTGATGACGACCCTGGCGTCGGCGTCCTGGATGCGGGTCGCGAGCGCGTCCGCGGAGAAGCCGCCGAAGACGACGGAGTGCGCGGCGCCGATGCGGGCGCAGGCCAGCATCGCGATCGCCGTCTCCGGGATCATCGGCATGTAGACGGCGACCCGGTCGCCCTTGCGGACCCCCAGCTCGAGCAGGGCGTTGGCCGCCCTGGAGACCTCGTCCTTGAGCTGGGCGTAGGTGAGGGAGCGGCTGTCGCCCGGCTCGCCCTCGAAGTGGATGGCGACCCGGTCGCCGTGACCGGCCTCCACGTGCCGGTCGACGCAGTTGTAGGCGACGTTGAGCTCGCCGTCCTTGAACCACTTGGCGAACGGCGGGTTCGACCAGTCGAGGGTCTCCGTGGGCTCCTTGGCCCAGGTCAGCCGGCGGGCCTGCTCGGCCCAGAAGCCGAGCCTGTCAGCCTTGGCCTGTTCATACGTCTCCGCCGTGACGTTGGCGTTCGCGGCCAGGTCGGCGGGGGGCGTGAAACGACGCTCCTCCTTCAGAAGGTTGGCCAGGCTTTCATTGCTCACGGCATCTGCCTTTCCCGGTGTCCGTTGTGTCCCAGGCCACAGCTCATCAGACCTGGGGGTGCGCTGACAAGGGTCGACGGCAAACTGGTTTAGACCTGTTGGGTGGAGAGAGGTGAGGTCACCGTCGTCCCGGTCATCCGTTCCCACGGACCCCGGAGCAAGCCGGTTCAAGCGGTGTAACGCCTCTCACACCCGGACGGGCCCCCTCACACCGCCAGGTCCACCGCGCGCACCCGGTCGAACACCCCCTCCCCGTCCCGCTCCGTGAGGAGGTACGCCTGCGCCTCGCCCACGTGGAAGTAGAGCCCGTGCAGTTCCAGGGCCCCTTTCTCCAGGGCCCGGGCCACCGAGGCGTGGGCGCGCAGGTGCTCCAGCTGCTGGACCACGTTGGTCAGGCACAGCTGCTCGACCGCGTCGGCGGGCGCCCGCCCGGCCAGCCGCGCCCAGGACCTGTTCGCGTCGCCCATGTGCTCCAGACTCGGCAGCCCGTGCCGCAGCCACCGTCTCAGCGGGGTCTCGGCGCCGTCCGGATCCGAGTCGAGCAGCGCCTGCATCGCGCCGCACCCCGAGTGGCCGCACACGGTGATCGACCGCACCGCCAGCACCTCCACGGCGTACTCGATGGCGGCCGCCACCGAGTCGTCGCCGCTCTCCTCGCCGGGCGGCGGCACGAGGTTGCCGACGTTGCGCACCACGAACAGGTCCCCCGGACCACTGGACGTGATCATCGAGGTCACCAGCCGGGAGTCGGCGCAGGTCAGAAACAGCTGCGTGGGCCGCTGTCCCTCGCGCGCCAGCCGGGCCAGCTCACCGCGCACCAGGGGAGCGGTGTTGCGCTGGAACGTGCTGATGCCCCGCACCAGTTCGTGTCCGCCGGTGCCGGACGGCTCCGGCTCGTCCTCGTCGGGCGCGCTCGGCCCTGCGCCGCCCGGTCCGGACTGCGGGCGTTCGCACTGGTGGTTGCGCCAGGCCGTCCAGGGCCGGCAGCGGCAGTCGGCGCCGGACGCGCCGCTCTCCTCGGTCCCGTCCTCCGGGTGGTGGCCGGTGAGGGTCGCGGGCTCGGCGATCCGGATCCCGGCACGGCGGCCGGTGATCTCCACGGTGCCGCCCCGCGCGGTGTGGGTGCTCTGCCAGTCCTGCAGCGTCTCGTACGCCGCGTGGTCCATGAACGATCCGTCCAACGCCACCACGGCGTCGGCCCCGTGCGGGACGAGATGCAGGGCGCGGCTGAGCCGCGGCACCGCGAGGAACGTCAACTGCCCTCGTACGTGGACGTGGTGGACCCCCTCCCGCTCCTCGTGCGTGATACGGGTGCGGGTGAGGCGGTGCAGGGCCACGCCGACGGCCACGGCGATGCCCAGCGCCACGCCCTCCAGGACGCCGAGGGACACCACGCCGAGGGTGGTGGCGGCGTAGACCAGGACCTCGCGGTGGCGGGTCACCGTGCGGATGTGGTGCAGGGACACCATCTGGATGCCGACGGCCATCACCAGGGCGGCGAGCGAGGCGAGCGGGATGAGCTCCAGGAGCGGCACCATCAGCAGCGCGGCGACCACGACGAAAGCGCCGTGCAGCATCGTGGAGTTCCGGCTCACGGCGCCCGCGTGCACGTTCGCGGAACTGCGGACGGCCACCCCGGCCACGGGCAGTCCGCCGAGGGAGCCGGAGACGATGTTGGCCGCGCCCTGTCCGAGCAGTTCGCGGTCCAGGTCGGACCGCCCCACGCGGGCGGGACCGGGGCGGTTGGACGCCAGCTTGTCCACGGCGACCGCGCCGAGCAGCGACTGCACGCTGCACACCAGCGTCGTCGTGAGCACGGCGGCGGCGAGGCCGAGCACCGGACCGTCGGGCAGACCGGCCAGGGCGTGGTTGCGCCAGGACGGCAGCTCCACCTTGGGCAGGACGAGGCCGGCCGCGGCGGCCACCGCGGTGGCCCCGGTGACGGCGACGAGCGCGGCCGGGACCGCGCGGGCGACGCGTCCGGCCCGGCCGGGCAGCCGGGGCCACAGCAGCAGCAGCGCCAGCGTCAGCACGCTCACCGACAGGGCCGCGGGGTGCAGGTTCGCCAACTGGGCGGGGAGCGCGCGGAGGTTGTCGGGGACGGAGCTCTGCGGGGTGCCGCCGAGGACGATGTGCAGCTGGGCGACGGCGATGGTGACGCCGATGCCGGCGAGCATGCCGTGCACGATGGCGGGGCTGACGGCGAGCGCGCCGCGCGCCACCCGCAGACATCCCAGGCCGAGCTGGGCGAGTCCGGCGAGCACGGTGATGGCGCAGGTCGTCCGCCAGCCGTACTGCTGGATGAGGTCGGCGGTGACGACGGTGAGCCCGGCGGCCGGGCCGCTCACCTGGAGCGGGGAGCCGCCGAGCCGCCCGGCGACGAGTCCGCCCACGGCGGCGGCGACCAGTCCGGCCTGGAGCGGCGCGCCGGTGGCGAGGGCGATGCCGAGGGACAGGGGAAGGGCGATCAGGAAGACCGCGATCGAGGCCGACAGGTCGGCGCCCGCGATGCGGAAGCGCCGCGGTCCGGTCGGCGGGCTGTGGGGCGGGTGGGTGCGCTCGGTCCGGTCCGAGTCGGCGGTGCGGGCGGGAACGCAGGCTGACATGGTCTCCCGTCTCCTCCAGGTCTGCGCGGTCGCGGAAAGGGTGGGCCCCGCACGGGGCGGGGTGGTCGCGGCCGTGGGGCACGGCGTAGATCGGCGGGATGCATCAACAATCAGTAAACGGATCGTAATTGAGAGTAAAGGTCGAGCATAGACTTTCCGGGCAAATGGACTAATCAATCATTCTCGCGAGTGAAGCGGTCATTTCATCGGCTTGTCGTACTTATTCCTTCTCGGTTCCGTGCGACGTTGGCGGCGCCGTCGGTCCGGGCCGGCGCGGCACCAGACATCGCCCCCATCGGGGTCGGTCCGAGAGAAGGAAGAAGGTGGGCGGATGGCCGCCACCCACAGGATCGCCGCGGGCACCGTCGTCGCCGCGGTGTGCGTCGTCTCGCTGGCCGGCTGCGGGACCGGCACCGACGGCCCCCGCGAGCGGGAAGGGGGCCGGGAGAAGGCCGGGCCGGCCCCCGCGCCGAAGAACGTCGTCCGGCTGATCGGCGACGGCTCCACCGCGTACACCGGGGCGCAGCCGCGCCTGCCCCGGCCCGAGCGGCTGAAGCCGGGCGAGAGGCCGCCGCAGTTCGTCGTCTTCTCCTGGGACGGGGCGGGCGAGGACAGCCAGAAGCTCTTCTCCCACTTCCGCGGGGTCGCCAAGGAGAACAACGCGACCATGACGTACTTCCTGAGCGGCGTGTACCTGCTCCCGGAGGAGAAACGCCACCTGTACCGCCCGCCGCGGCACTCCCCGGGCCGCTCCGACATCGGTTTCAACGACCGGCAGGGCATCGCCGACACCGTGAAGCAGCTGCGCCTGGCCTGGCTGGAGGGCAACGAGATCGGCACCCACTTCAACGGGCACTTCTGCGGCAGCGGCGGCGGGGTCGGCGAGTGGTCGGTGGCGGAGTGGAAGGACGAGATCGCCCAGGCCAAGCGTTTCGTGAAGACCTGGAAGACCAACACCGGCATGAAGAGCAAGGCCCCGCTGCCCTTCGACTACGACGAGGAGCTCATCGGCGCCCGCACCCCGTGCCTGGAGGGGCGGAAGAACTTCATGAGGGCCGCCCGCGACCTGGGCTTCCGCTACGACACCAGCGGGGTCAACAACCAGGTGTGGCCGAAGAAGGAACGCGGTCTGTGGGACCTGTCGATGCAGCTCGTGCCCTTCCCCGGGCACTCCTTCGAGCAGCTCACCATGGACTACAACTTCATGGTCAACCAGTCCGGCACCACCACCCAGGGCGACCCGGACAAGCACGAGATGTGGGGCGATCAGATGCGCGACGGCCTGCTCCGGGGCTTCGAACGGGCCTACCGCGGCAACCGCGCGCCCCTGATCATCGGCAACCACTTCGAGTCCTGGAACGGCGGCACCTACATGCGCGCCGTCGAGGAGGTCATCGAGGCGGTGTGCACCAGGTCCGAGGTGCGCTGCGTCTCCTTCCGGCAGCTCGTGGACTGGCTGGACGCCCAGGACCCGAAGACACTGGCGAAGCTGCGCACCCTGGACGTCGGCGAGGCCCCGAAGCGGGGCTGGAAGTCCTTCCTGTCCGGCGCTCCCGCCCCGGCCCCCAAGGGCGTGCCCGGGGCGCCGGCGGCGAAGCGGTGAGCGTCAGACGGGCGCCGTGACCCTCTCGCCGAGCACGAAGTCCGGGTCGACCTGCGCGGCCAGGTCGGCCCCGGTGCGCTCGTTGCCCCACGACCGGGCGTTCTTCAGGTGGAAGTGCACCATCTGGCGGGTGTAGCGCTCCCCGTCGCGGAGCCGGTACGTCGCGTCGGCGGCCGTGTGCAGCAGGCGCAGGGCCCGGCGGTTCGGCTCCTCCAGGAGCGGGAAACGGGGCGGCCGGCCCTTCTCCATGGCCCTGACCCAGTCCGAGTGCCCCACCGTCACGAGCAGGTCGTCCCCGACCTCCGCGCGGAGGAAGTCGAGGTCGTCCGGACCCTGCACCTTGTTGCCGACGACCTTCAGGGTGACGCCGAAGTCGTGGGCGTACTCCTTGTACTGGCGGTAGACGGAGACCCCCTTCCGGGTCGGCTCGGCCACCAGGAACGTGATGTCGAAGCGGGTGAACAGGCCGGAGGCGAAGGAGTCCGAACCGGCCGTCATGTCCACCACGACGTACTCGCCGGGGCCGTCCACCAGGTGGTTCAGGCACAGCTCCACCGCTCCGGTCTTGGAGTGGTAGCAGGCGACCCCCAGGTCGGCGTCCGTGAAGGAGCCGGTGACCATCAGACGGACGGCCCCGCCGTCGAGTTCCACCGGCCGTGCGCAGGCGTCGTAGACCGGGTTGTCCTCGCACACCCGCAGCAGCCGGGAGCCCGCACCGGGCGGCGTCGTCTTGATCATCGTCTCGGCGGACGCGATGCGCGGATTGGTGCCGCGCAGGTAGTCCTTGATCAGCGGCAGGTGGTCGCCCATCGCGGGCAGCGCGGCCGCCTCCGCCTCGTCGAGGCCCAGCGCGGCTCCCAGGTGCTGGTTGATGTCGGCGTCGACCGCGACGACCGGGGCGCCCTCGGCCGCGAGGTGACGGATGAACAAGGAGGACAGGGTCGTCTTTCCGCTGCCGCCCTTTCCAACGAAAGCAATTTTCATGTTCACTAAGGGTAGTGGACGAGTGGCCGTAGGTGGCGGTCGGGCGTGAAGAAGACCACTCCATCGTGGGGCCGGCGCCCGGGGTGCGTAGTGTCGTACTCATGAGTACGACAGGCGCGACCGCCGACCCCCTCGCGGCCCTGGGCTCCCTGCCGGGAGTGGCCGACTCCGTGGAGTCCGTGCGCAAGGCCGTGGACCGGGTCTACGGGCACCGGGTCATGCGGCGGCGCAGCAACGAGATCACCTCCGAGGCGGCGCTGCGCGGCGCCCGCGGCTCGGCGGCGCTCGCGGGCGCGGACTGGGCCCTGGAGGAGGTGCGCCGGCGCAGCGACTTCGGCGGCGACGCCGAGGCGCGCACGATGGGCGCGGCCCTGCGCCTGAGCGCCGAGGCGGGCCAGCTGCTGTCCATCTGGCGGCAGTCGCCCCTGAGGGTGCTGGCCAGGCTGCACCTGGTGGCGGCGGCCGACAGGGCCGAGCAGGTCGGGCGGCCCCGGCAGGAGGGCGAGGCGGTCGACGAGCCCCTGATCGGGCTCGGGCTGCCGAGCGCCGCGGAGGCGCACGGCCGGCTGGAGGGGCTGTCCGGACTGATCATCGCGGGCGGTTCCGCCCCGGCGCTGGTGACGGCCGCCGTCGTCCACGGCGAGCTCCTCGCCCTGCGTCCCTTCGTCTCCCACAACGGCCTGGTCGCGCGGACCGCCGAACGGATCGTCCTGGTCGGCAGCGGTCTCGACCCGAAGGCGGTCTGCCCGGCCGAGGTGGGACACGCCGAACTGGGGCGCGAGGCCTATCTGGCGGCCCTGGAGGGCTACGTCTCCGGCACGCCCGAGGGCGTGGCCGCGTGGATCGCCCACTGCGGGCGCGCGATCGAGCTCGGGGCGCGCGAGTCGACGGCGGTGTGCGAGGCGCTCCAGCGCGGAGCGGCGTGACACGCGTGGGGTGAGAAAGGAAAAGGCCCCGTAAGAGGGGCCTCGCGCGAATGCGGCGGTACGAGAACTCGTACCGCCGCTGGCATGTCCACCGGGTTACCAAGCGTCCTCGATATGTGCCCATCAGGTCGGGGACTTTGCCCGTCACCTGGTGCGGCTGGCCCGTAATCGACGGGTCGACGTCGCGTGGGTGCCCGGTGTCCATGCTCGGTCCGTGGGGCCAAATGCGTTGTGAAGGTGATCCTCTCGGATGTCCTTGGTCTCGCGGGCCGTTGAGTCCTTTGTACTCCAGGAATGAAGTGAGTGGAAGTCCTGGCCCTGCTTCTTTACTTTTAGGTTCAAAGACGCGTCAAACGGACATCGCCGTGCGGGGCGGCCGGCGGTGGGCGGGGCGTTGTCCGCGACGCGGTCAGGCCGCGGGCGCGCGGCGTCGGCTGGCGTACCAGACGAGGCCCGCGGTGGCCGCGGCGGCCCCTATGGCGGCCGCCGCGACCAGGGCGGGGCGCGGCGGCACGGAGAACGCGGGGAAGCGCTGTTTGAGCCGGACGGGCCGGTGGAAGTCCAGGATCGGCCACTCGCGCGCGAGGGCCTCCCGGCGCAGCGCGCGGTCCGGGTTCACGGCGTGCGGGTGGCCCACGGACTCCAGCATCGGCACATCGGTCGCCGAATCGCTGTAGGCGTAGCAACGGGCCAGGTCGTAGCCCTCGGACTCGGCCAGCTCCCTGATCGCCTCGGCCTTCGTCGGGCCGTACGCGTAGTACTCCACCTCGCCGGTGAAGCACCCGTCGTCGCCCACCACCATGCGGGTGGCCACGACCCGGTCCGCGCCGAGCAGTTCGCCGATCGGCTCGACCACCTCGGCGCCGGAGGTGGACACGATCACGACGTCGCGGCCCGCGGTGTGGTGCTCCTCGATCAGGGTGGCGGCCTCGTCGTAGATGATCGGGTCGATCAGGTCGTGCAGCGTCTCGGCGACGATCTCCTTGACCTGCCGGACGTTCCAGCCGCGGCACAGCGCGGACAGGTACTTGCGCATCCGCTCCATCTGCTCGTGGTCGGCGCCGCCGGCCAGGAAGACGAACTGGGCGTATGCGGTGCGCAGGACCGCTCTGCGGTTGATCAGGCCGCCTTGGTAGAAGGACTTGCTGAACGTGAGTGTGCTCGACTTCGCAATGACCGTCTTGTCCAGGTCAAAGAAGGCGGCTGTGCGGGGCGACGAGTGGTTTTCCACGCCCCTGAGCATAGGTGCAGCCCATTCGGCGTAAGGTGGGGCGTGTGGGTTTGCCTGAGAGGGCTCTCGGGTACACCATGGAAGTCACGGATCGTTCGCGACCGTGCTAACCCGGTCCGGCTCCTCCCCCCCCCGAGTCGGCCGTGGGGACGACCCCCGCTCTCCCCCCCGGCGGGGGTCGTCGCATGTCCGGGTGGGTTTTCCTCCTCCTTCCGCGGTCCGGGCGCCGCTCCGGTGCCGTGGACGGGAGGTTGTTGTCATGCACATGAAATATAACCGTGGGTAGCCGCAGGACTGCTCTGCGGGATTCACACAGGAGATGCGCGGCCCTCACCGGTATGAGTGACAGCGATATTCACAACCGCCGGGGCATCCACAGTTTTCGACCAAGATCCACGTGATTTCCCCGATCGCCGCACCGTGATTCCAGCGCGTCCCGCTCGCCGCGAGTTCACACCCGGTTCGTCGTTTGTCGGGTCGCGCAGGGCCGGTTTCCGTCTGCCTTCCGCAGGGAGACGCTTGCCGGCTCCCCACACGTCGGGAATCGCGGGGCCGCGCGGGCCGCGCGAGAGACACAGCGAAGAGGGACGAACATGGCCGGAACCGTCACGCGCGATCCGCTGCCCGCCTCCGGGGGAGGCCACCAGGGCGCACCGCTGATCGTCACCGAGGACGCCGGACTCCTCGACGACCTGCTGCGCCTGTGCGCGGCGGCCGGCGCCACGCCGGAGGTCCACCACGGGGTGCCGGAGTCGAGGGGCGGCTGGGAGGCCGCGCCGCTCGTCCTCGTCGGGGACGACGCCGCACGGCGCGTGCGCGGGGCCCCGCGACGACGAGGAGTGGTGCTGGTCGGCCGGGACCAGGACGATCCCGGGGTCTGGCGGCGGGCCGTCGAGATCGGCGCCGACCACGTGCTGATGCTGCCCGACGGCGAGCAGTGGCTGGTGGACCGCATCGCCGACGTGGCGGAGGGCGTCGGACGGCCCGCCCTGACGGTCGGCGTCATCGGCGGCCGGGGCGGGGCGGGCGCGTCCACGCTCGCGTGCGCGCTCGCCGTCACCTCCGCGCGGGAGGGACTGCGCACGCTCCTCGTGGACGCGGACCCGCTGGGCGGCGGACTCGACGTGGTCCTCGGCGGGGAGACGGCCGAGGGGCTGCGCTGGCCGGCGTTCGCCGCCTCCCGCGGGCGGGTCGGCGGCGGAGCCCTGGAGGAGTCGCTGCCCGAACTGCACGCGCTGCGGGTGCTCAGCTGGGACCGCGGCGACTGCGTCGCCGTGCCGCCCCAGGCCGTGCGCGCGGTGCTCGCCGCGGCGCGGCGCGGGGGCGGCACGGTCGTGGTCGACCTGCCGCGCCGCGTCGACGACGGGGTCGCCGAGGTCCTCGCCCAGCTCGACCTCGGGCTCCTCGTGGTCCCCGCGGAACTGCGCGCCGTCGCGGCGGCGGGGCGCGTCGCCTCCGCCGTGGGCATGGTCCTGCGCGATCTGCGGGCGGCGGTCCGCGGGCCGTACGCGCCCGGCCTGGACGACCGTGAGGTGGCCCGGCTGCTCGGACTGCCCCTGGCGGGGGAGGTGCCCGTCGAACCCGCCCTGCAGCGCCCGTACGGGACGGGGCAACCACCCGGGGCGTCGGGCCGGGGGCCCCTGGCCCGCTTCTGCAAGGAGTTCTGGGAGCGGGCGCTGGTGGAGGCGAGGACGGCATGAGGAGGCCGGTGACGACCGGAGCGGTGATGCCGCCCGGTCTGCTCGACGGAGTGCGGCGGTGGCTGGCCGAGAGCGGGGCCGAGCCGACGCCCGCGCGGGTGGCGCAGGCGCTGCGGGAGCAGGGACGGGTGCTCGGGGACGCCGAAGTGCTGGGGGCCGCCGAGCAGCTGCGTTCCGAGCTGGTCGGCAGCGGGCCGCTGGAACGGCTCCTCGCCGACGCGTCGGTGACGGACGTGCTGGTGTCCGCGCCGGACCGGGTCTGGGTGGACCGGGGCGGAGGGCTGGAGCTCACCGACGTCTCCTTCCCCGACGCGGTGGCCGTCCGGCGTCTCGCGCAGCGGCTGGCCGCCGTGGCCGGCCGGCGCCTGGACGACGCCCGGCCCTGGGTCGACGCGCGCCTGCCCGACGGGACACGGCTGCACGCGGTGCTGCCCCCGGTGGCCGTCGGGTGCGCCTGTCTGTCCCTGCGGGTGGTGCGGCCCCGCGCCTTCACGCTCGACGAGCTGGTGGCGGCCGGGACGGTGCCGCCGGGCGGGGACCGCGTGCTGCGGGCGCTGCTGGACGCCCGGTTGTCGTTCCTCGTCAGCGGGGGTACCGGCAGCGGCAAGACGACCCTTCTGAGCGCCCTGCTGGGGCTGGTCGGGCCGGACGAGCGGATCGTGCTGGCCGAGGACTCGGCGGAACTGCGGCCCGACCACCCGCACGTCGTGCGCCTGGAGACCAGGCCCGCCAACCAGGAGGGCGCGGGGCTGGTCACCCTCGAGGACCTGGTGCGACAGGCGCTGCGGATGCGGCCGGACCGGCTGGTCGTGGGCGAGGTGCGCGGCTCGGAGGTGGTCCATCTGCTGGCCGCCCTCAACACGGGCCACGACGGCTCGGGGACGGTCCACGCCAACGCCGCCGCCGACGTACCGGCCCGGTTGGAGGCGCTCGGTACGGCGGCCGGGCTCGACCGGCTCGCGCTGCACAGCCAGCTGGCGGCCGCCCTCTCGGTGGTGCTGCACCTCGTGCGCGACCGGACCGGGCGGCGGCGGATCTCGGAGGTGCACGTGCTGGAACGGGACCCGTCGGGACTGGTGCGGACGGTGCCGGCGCTGCGGTGGGGCCCGGAGGCCTTCGCGCGCGAGCGGGGGTGGGAGCGGCTGCGGGGGCTGCTGCGGCTCACGGACCGCGGCGGGGGACTGCGAGAGGGGACCGGGGGATGAACGGGGCGATCGGGACGGCGGTCGGGACGGCGGCCCGGATGACGGCCGGGACGGCCGGGACGACGACCGGGATGTCGGTGGGCGCGGCCGTGGCGTGTCTGGGGACCGCGGCCTGGCTGCTGGGCGGGGGGCGGGCCGGGGCCCGGCGGGCGCGGTTGCTGCTGGCCGACGGGGCGGCGGCCGGGAGCGGGCCACCGGGACGGCCCCGCGTGGCCCGCGAGTGGCGGCGGATCCGCGAGCGGTGGCACGCGGAGTGGTGGTCGCTGGCCGCCGGGGTCGTGCTGGCGGTGCTGGGCTCGTCGGTGCTGCCCGTCGTCGCGGGAGCGGCCGGGGTGCCCCTGCTGCGGCGGGTGCGGCTGGCCGCCCGGGAGCGCCGGGCGCGCGAGAGCCGTGGGGACGCGGTGATCGCGTTGTGCGGCGCGTTCGCCGGGGAGGTGCGTGCGGGGCGACAGCCGGGTGCGGCGCTCGTGTCGGCCGCGCGGGACTCCGGCGGGCTCGGTGACGCGCAGGCCGCCGTGCTGGCGGCGGCGCGCTTCGGCGGGGACGTTCCGGAGGCGCTCGCGGCGGCGGCGGGACGGCCGGGCGCCGAGGGACTGCGCGGACTCGCCGCGTGCTGGCGGGTGGCGGTGGACCAGGGGGCTGGGCTCGCGGACGGACTGGACCGGCTGGAAGCGGCACTGCGGGCCGAACGCGACCAGCGTGCCGACCTGCGCGCCCAGCTGGCCGGCGCCCGCGCCACGGCGGTGATGCTCGCCGCGCTCCCGGCGGTGGGGCTCGCGCTCGGCACCGCCCTCGGCGCCGACCCGCTGCACGTCCTGCTGCACACACCGTCGGGGCTGGGCTGTCTGGCGGCCGGCGGGGTGCTGGAGGGGCTGGGGCTGTGGTGGGTGCTGCGGATCGTGCGGGGTGCCGAGGAGGCGGCCGGGTGAGCGGGGACGTCGTCCACAGGCTGGGGGCAGTGGTGGGGACGGTGTCGGCGCTGGTGTGGCTGGTGCGGTGGGGGGAGCGGACGCGGCGCGGGCGGAGGGCGCGGCGGCGACTGGCCGAGGTGCTGGCCCCGGAGCCCGCGGTGGCCGTCCCGCGTCTCAGGGTGCCGGACACCGCGCGGAACTGGCTGCCGCCCGTGTGCGTGGCGTGTGCCGGGTGGGCGCTGGTGGGCGGTCCCACCGGCGTCGCGGTGGGGTTGGTCGCCGCAGCCGGACTGCGGCGGTGGCGGCGCCGTCGGGCGGCGGACGGCCCGCACACGCGCGAGCGGGAGCGCCTTGCGGCCGGGGCGGCGCGTCAACTGCCCCTCGCCGCCGACCTGCTGTCCGCCTGCATCGCGGCGGGCGCCGGCCCGGTGACGGCCGCGCGGGCCGTCGGAGACACCTTGGGCGGACCGGTCGGAGAGGCGCTGGCACGGGGCGCGGCGGAGGTGCGGCTCGGTGGAGAACCGGGTGCGGCGTGGCAGCGGCTGGCCGCGCTGCCGGGTGCCGCGGCCCTGGCCCGGCTGCTGGAACGGGCCGACGTGTCCGGGCTCCCCCTGTCCGGCCCCGTGGCCCGGCTCGCCGCCGGGGCCCGCGCGGAGTGGGCCCGCGCGGCGACGGCACGGGCCCGGCGGGCGGCCGTCATGGTCAGCGCGCCGGTGGGGCTGTGCTTCCTGCCCGCGTTCGTCGCGGTCGGCGTGCTGCCCGTGGTGATCGGGCTCGCGGGCGGGGTGCTGGGAGGGGGCGGTGGTGACTGACGGGCGGTGACCTGGCGGGCGGCCGACGAGCGGGCCGCACGGACGAGTGGTGTTTCACGCGGTGTTCCAACACGACCTTTTCAGGGAGTCGAGATGTATCAGGCGGTACGGGCACGGCTGCGTGCCCTGGTGTGCAGGGTGCGTGCGGTGCGGAGGGACGCGGGAATGGTGACCTCCGAGTACGCGATGGGGATCGTGGCGGCGGTGGCGTTCGCCGTGGTGCTCTACAAAGTGGTCACCAGCGGGCCGGTCGGCACGGCGCTGCGCAACATCGTGCAGCAGGCGCTCGATGGCCGGATGTGAGCGGGGCCGCGACCGGGGGTTCGTGACGGCGGAGTCGGCCGTGGTGCTGCCCGTGCTGGTGATGTTCGCGACGGCGCTGGTCTACGGGCTGCTGGTGGTGGTGGCACAGATCCGGTGCGTGGACGCGGCACGCACGGGCGCTCGCGCGGCGGCCCGGCAGGACGCGCCCGCAGCGGTCGTCGAGGTGACCCGCGGGGCGGCACCGTCCGGCGCGCGGGTCACGGTGAGCCGGGAGGCCGGGCACGTCCGGGTGGTCGTCGTGGCCAGGCCCCCGCTGCTGGACGGGCTTCCCTTCGACGTACGGGAGGAGGCCGTGGCGGCGGTGGAGGAGACGGCGGGGGAGGAGGCGTGAGGCCCGGGCACCGGGTGCGAAGGCCCGGGGCCGGCCGGTGCCCCGGCCGGAGGCCCCGGTGCGACCGGCGCGGGCGCGCCCGCGCCGGTCGCGGGCCCGGTACGTACCTCGATCACCGGTCCGGGCGGGGCTCCGGCCGGGATTTCGCCGGCCGGGGTTCCGCCGACCGGGGTTCCGCGACCGTCTGGAGCGTCGGGGCGATCGCCGTGCTGTGTGCCGTCTTCGGTGTCGTCCTGGCCCTCGGGCACGCGGTGGTGGTCCGGCACCGCGCCGCTGGTGGCGCGGACCTCGCGGCGCTCGCGGCGGCGGACCACTGGACGCGGGGCGGTACGGCCGCCTGCGCCCGGGCGGACCGGGTGGCCCGGGAGCAGGGCACGCGGCTCGTGCGGTGCGTGGTCGTCGGCGAGGTCTCGGACGTGTCGGTGGCGGCGGGCCGGGGTCCGTTCACCGCCGAGATCAGGGCGCGGGCGGGGCCTCCGCCTCCGCCGGCCCCCGGGCCGGCGCCCCCTCCAGCAGCACCGTGAGCAGCCGTACCGCGCCCCGTTTGTGCAAGGGGTCGTTGCCGTTGCCGCACTTGGGGGACTGGATGCAGGACGGGCAGCCGGCCTCGCACTCGCAGGAGGCGATGGCCTGACGGGTGGCGGTGAGCCAGGCGCGGGCGGTGTGGAAGGCGCGTTCCGCGAAGCCCGCACCGCCCGGATGGCCGTCGTAGACGAAGACGGTGGGCAGCAGGGTGTCGGGGTGGAGGGGGACCGAGACGCCGCCGATGTCCCAGCGGTCGCAGGTGGCGAAGAGCGGCAGCATGCCGATCGACGCGTGCTCGGCGGCGTGCAGGGCGCCGCCGAGGATCTCCGGACCGATCCGGGCCCGGTCCAGCTGGTCCTCGGTGACCGTCCACCACACCGCGCGGGTGCGCAGCGTACGAGGAGGGAGGTCGAGTTTCGTCTCGCCCAGCACTTCGCCCGTGATCACACGCCGGCGCAGGAAGGAGACCACTTGGTTGGTGACCTCGACGGAGCCGTAGCACAGGCGGCCGTCGCCCCACGGGATCTCGGTGTCCGTCTCCAGCACGGAGATCGACGTCGTGTCCCGGGCGACCGTCGTGTACGTCGGGTTCGCCTGCTCGACCAGGGCGACGGAGTCCTCCAGGTCGAGGGACCGGACGAGATAGGTGCGGCCCTGGTGCAGGTGGACCGCGCCCTCGTGGACGCTCGTGTGGGCGGCGCTCGCGTCGACCGTGCCGAGCAGCCGGCCGGTGCCGGCCTCGACGACCTGGACCGGCCGGCCGGCCTCCCCGCGGATGTCGGTGAGGTCGGCGGCCCGCTCCCGGCGGGTCCAGTGCCAGGCCCTGGTCCGGCGGCGGAGCAGCTTCGCGGCCTCCAGCTGCGGGAGGATCCCCGCGGCGGCGGGCCCGAACAGACCGAGGTCCTCGTCCGTCAGGGGCAGTTCCTCGGCCGCCGCGCACAGGTGCGGGGCGAGCACGTAGGGGTTGTCGGGGTCGAGGACGGTGGACTCCACCGGCTGGTCGAACAGGGCCTCGGGATGGTGGACGAGGAAGGTGTCCAGCGGGTCGTCGCGGGCGACCAGGACGGCGAGGGCGCCCTGCCCGGACCGCCCCGCGCGGCCGGCCTGCTGCCACAGGGAGGCCCGGGTGCCCGGGTACCCGGCGATCACCACGGCGTCCAGACCGGAGACGTCCACGCCGAGCTCCAGCGCGTTGGTCGCGGCCAGACCGAGGAGCTCGCCGGAGTGCAGGGCCCGTTCCAGGGCGCGGCGCTCCTCGGGGAGGTAGCCGCCCCGGTACGCGGCGACCCGCCGGGCCAGTGAGCGGTCGACCTCGGCGAGGCGTTCCTGGGCGATCACGGAGATCAGTTCGGCGCCGCGCCGGGAGCGCACGAAGGTGACCGAGCGGACGCCCTGCACGGTGAGGTCGGTCAGCAGGTCGGCGGCCTCGGCGGTGGCGGTGCGGCGGACGGGTGCGCCCTTCTCGCCGTGCAGCTCGGTCAGGGGCGGCTCCCAGAGGGCGAACACCAGTTCACCGCGCGGTGAGGCGTCGTCGGCGACCTCGACCACCGGCAGGCCGGTGAGGCGGCGGGCGGCGACCGCCGGCTCGGCGGCGGTCGCGGAGGCCAGCAGGAACACCGGCGAGGACCCGTAGCGGGCGCACAGGCGCCGCAGCCGGCGCAGCACCTGGGCGACGTGCGAGCCGAAGACGCCCCGGTAGGTGTGGCACTCGTCGACGACGACGTACTTCAGCGCCTTGAGGAAGGAGGACCAGCGGGGGTGGGACGGCAGGATGCCCCGGTGCAGCATGTCCGGGTTGGTCAGCACGTAGTTGGCGTACTGACGGATCCACTCGCGTTCCTCGAACGGCGTGTCGCCGTCGTGGACGGCCGCGCGCACCGAATGGCCCAGAGGTTGTGAAAGTTCCTTCACGGACCGGCACTGGTCCGCCGCGAGGGCCTTGGTGGGGGCGAGGTAGAGGGCTGTCGCGCCGCGGCCGTTCGGGGCCTCGGCGCCGTCCAGGAGCGTCGACAGGACGGGCGTGAGGTACGCCAGGGACTTGCCGGAGGCCGTGCCGGTGGCGACCACCACCGACTCGCCGTCCAGGGCGTGCTCGGCGGCACGCGCCTGGTGGGCCCAGGGATGGTCGATGCCGGCGGCCTGCACGGCGGCGACGACCTCCGCGCGGATCCGGTCCGGCCAGACGGCATGGCGACCCGCGCGCGGGGGCAAGTGCTCCGTATGAGTGATGCGCGAAGCCCGGCTCGGTCCGGACGCGAGCCGGTCCAGGACCGTGCCCGGTGCGGTGCCGGGAGCGGTGTCCGTCGGGGGTCGATCGGATCGGTGATTCTTGGCCATCGGCACCGAGTGTGTCACTGGCGTGACGGACAATGGGGCCAAGGCGTCGTGCACGCCTGCCGGTAAGTGATTGAATGCCATCGCGGCTGGCGAACCGTCCCGGGGGCTGAGCCGAGATGCCCCGAGGGCGACCGCTCGATAGCTAGGTGCTGGAGGATCCGTGGACCTGTCCCTGTCGACCGAGACCATGGGCGATCGCACGATCGTCAGGGTCGGTGGCGAAATCGACGTATATACCGCGCCCAAGCTGCGCGAGCAGCTGGTCGAGCTGGTGAACGACGGCAGTTTCCACCTTGTCGTCGACATGGAGGGTGTGGACTTCCTCGACTCCACCGGACTCGGCGTGCTGGTCGGCGGCCTGAAGCGCGTCCGTGCCCATGAGGGCTCGCTGCGCCTGGTCTGCAACCAGGAGCGCATTCTCAAGATCTTCCGTATCACCGGCCTCACCAAGGTGTTCCCGATCCACACCTCGGTCGAGGAAGCGGTGGCGGCCACCGACTGACCTGCGCTCCCGGGCCGGTGCGCCCGGGCGGCAGAAGTGAAGCACGAGGGGGACCGGGCTCTTCGGCGGCCCGGCCCCTCCACAGCACGCCTGTAGTTGCGAGGGGGATGCATGGCCACCGTTGAGCTCCGCTTCAGCGCGCTGCCCGAGCACGTGAGGACCGCCCGGCTGGTGGCGGCGGCGGTGGCGCGCAGGGCCGGAGTGGACGAGGCCGTCCTCGACGAGGTCAGACTCGCAGTCGGCGAGGCGTGCACACGGGCCGTGGGACTGCACCAGAACGGCGGAATCTCGGCACCCGTGAAGGTGCTGCTGATCGAGGAGGAGAAGCAGTTCTCCATCGAGGTCGGTGACGAGGCGCCCCACGCGGCCCCCGGCGGGAGCGTGCCCGGTGACGGGTCCGGCGACGCCGACGTCGAGACCGAGGAGGACGAGATGGGCCTCGCGGTCATCAGCGGTCTCGTCGACGACGTCGAGGTGAGCGCCGGGAAGCACGGCGGGTCGATCCGCATGAGGTGGCCCACCGCGCCGCCGGTCACCTTCCCCGCCTGAGCCGGCTCGCCCGGACGGCGACCCTTTCGGACCAAGGGCCCCCTCGTGGGGCCCTTCGTCATGTGCGGCCGTCAGGACCCGCGCTTACAGTGGTCTCGTGCGGTTGATCGCGTGAATTCATTCACGATCAATTGCGCCGTGGAAGTGCGATCACGTGAATGCGTCAAAAGCATTACCGATTTCGGGCCCTGGCCGCCCGGCGATCACCGGGTGATGAGCGCGTGCAGGCCATTTACATTTCACGTGTACTGTTTTGATCAGGTTCCGGTACCTACAATCCCGTCCACATCTTGAGCTCAGCCCAAGCGTCAAGGAGGACGAATGGCGGGGCTTTCCATCTCATATGAGTCGGGCCAACCCACATCCCTCGCAGCCGCCGTGCTGACCGACGACAACCGCCTGCTCGTGGTGGTCATCGGCGTGGTGGCGCTGACGGCACTGGTGGTCGCGGGCGTCCTGGTGCGCCAGGTGCTCGCGGCCGGCGAGGGCACCGACGGCATGAAGAAGATCGCGGCGGCGGTCCAGGAGGGCGCCAACGCCTATCTGGCCCGTCAGCTGCGCACGCTCGGCGTATTCGCCGTCGTCGTGTTCTTCCTGCTCATGCTGCTGCCCGCGGACGACTGGAATCAGCGTGCCGGACGGTCGGTGTTCTTCTTGATCGGAGCGGCGTTCTCGGCGGCCACCGGCTATATCGGTATGTGGCTCGCCGTGCGCAGCAATGTGCGGGTCGCCGCGGCGGCGCGCGAAGCCACTCCGGCTCAGGGCGAGCCGGAGAAGGATCTCACCGCGGTCTCGCACAAAGCGATGAAGATCGCTTTCCGTACGGGGGGCGTCGTCGGCATGTTCACCGTCGGCCTCGGCCTGCTGGGCGCCTCCTGCGTGGTGCTGGTGTACGCGGCCGACGCGCCGAAGGTGCTCGAGGGGTTCGGCCTCGGGGCCGCGCTGATCGCGATGTTCATGAGGGTCGGCGGCGGCATCTTCACCAAGGCCGCCGACGTCGGCGCCGACCTGGTCGGCAAGGTCGAGCAGGGCATTCCGGAGGACGATCCGCGCAATGCCGCGACCATCGCCGACAACGTGGGCGACAACGTCGGCGACTGCGCGGGCATGGCGGCCGACCTCTTCGAGTCGTACGCCGTGACCCTGGTGGCCGCGCTGATCCTGGGCTCGGCGGCGTTCGGCGACGCGGGGCTCGCCTTCCCGCTGCTGGTGCCGGCGATCGGCGTGCTCACCGCGATGATCGGCATCTTCGCGGTGGCCCCGAGGCGCGCGGACCGCAGCGGCATGACCGCGATCAACCGCGGGTTCTTCATCTCCGCGGTGATCTCGCTGGCGCTGGTCGCGATCGCGGTGTTCACCTACCTGCCGTCGTCGTACGCCGGCCTCGACGGCGTCACCGACGCGGCGATCCAGGGCAAGGACGGCGACCCGCGGATCCTCGCGCTCGTCGCGGTGGCCATCGGCATCGTGCTCGCCGCGCTGATCCAGCAACTCACCGGCTACTTCACCGAGACGGCCCGGCGTCCCGTGAGGGACATCGGCAAGACCTCGCTCACCGGCCCGGCCACCGTCGTCCTCGCGGGCATCTCCATCGGTCTCGAATCGGCCGTCTACACCGCCCTGTTGATCGGCCTCGGCGTCTACGGGGCGTTCCTGCTCGGCGGCACGTCGATCATGCTGGCGCTGTTCGCGGTGGCGCTGGCCGGCACCGGCCTGCTCACCACGGTCGGCGTGATCGTCGCGATGGACACCTTCGGGCCCGTCTCCGACAACGCGCAGGGCATCGCCGAGATGTCCGGCGACGTCGAGGGCGCGGGCGCCCAGGTGCTCACCAACCTGGACGCGGTCGGCAACACCACCAAGGCCATCACCAAGGGCATCGCCATCGCCACGGCCGTGCTCGCGGCGGCGGCGCTGTTCGGCTCGTACCGGGACGCCATCACCACCGGAGCGCGGGACGTGGGCGAGCGGCTCAGCGGCGAGGGCGCGCCGATGAGCCTGATGATGGACATCTCCCAGCCCAACAACCTCGTCGGGCTCGTCGCGGGCGCGGCGGTCGTCTTCCTCTTCTCCGGGCTGGCGATCAACGCGGTGTCGCGGTCGGCGGGTTCGGTGGTCTTCGAGGTGCGGCGGCAGTTCCGCGAGCGGCCCGGGATCATGGACTACAGCGAGAAACCGGAGTACGGCAAGGTCGTCGACATCTGCACCAGGGACGCCCTGCGGGAGCTCGCCACCCCCGGTCTGCTCGCCGTGATGGCGCCCATCTTCGTCGGGTTCACGCTCGGCGTCGGCGCCCTGGGCGCGTTCCTCGCGGGCGCGATCGGCGCGGGCACGCTGATGGCGGTGTTCCTCGCCAACTCCGGTGGCGCCTGGGACAACGCGAAGAAGCTCGTCGAGGACGGACACCACGGCGGCAAGGGCAGCGAGGCCCACGCGGCCACCGTGATCGGCGACACCGTCGGCGACCCCTTCAAGGACACCGCCGGTCCCGCGATCAACCCCCTGCTGAAGGTGATGAACCTGGTGGCGCTGCTCATCGCGCCCGCGGTCATCAAGTTCTCCTACGGGGCCGACCGGAGCGTCGGGATGCGGGTGCTGATCGCGGTCCTCGCGCTGGTGGTGATCGTCGGAGCGGTGTACGTGTCCAAGCGGCGCGGTATCGCCGTGGGGGACGAGGGCGACTCCGAACCGAAGCCCAAGTCGGCCGATCCGGCGGTGGTTTCGTAGACCGGTCACCGCGGTCCCGTGGCGGGGCCCGGACAACCCCGGGGCGGGCGGCGCGCGTTGACGCGTCGTCCGCCCGTTCCCTGTGGCGCGCCCCCCATGCGTGAGCCTTCTCTCGCTTGGTGCAAATGGACTCAAAAGGGTCTTGGCGGACGTCCGGCGGGTGGGCGCCGTCCGTCCGGCGTGTATGTTCCGGGGCCGAGAGCCATGGAAGGGACCAATCCGGTGAACAAGAAGCTCGCGGCCGCACTGTCCGGCGGTGCGGTACTGGTACTGGCGCTGACGGGATGCGGCGGCGACGACGGCAACGAGAAGCTGGACGCCTGGGCGAAGGAGGTCTGCGACGCGGTGCAGCCGCAGGCCAGGAAGATCGAGTCGGCCAACGCCGCGATCCAGAAGGAGACCTCGGACAACAGCACGCCCGAGGAGGTCCAGAAGGCCGACTCGAAGGCCTTCCAGGACATGTCCGAGGCCTACAAGGCGATCGGTGCCGCCGTGAGCAAGGCCGGGGCGCCGGACGTCGAGGACGGCGAGCAGAAGCTGACGAACGCGGTGAAGGAGCTCAACGGCATCTCCGCGTCGTACGCCTCCCTGAAGAAGCAGGTCGACGGTCTGGACACCGACGACCAGGCGAAGTTCGCCGACGGCCTGAAGGACATCGCCGCCGAGCTGGACAAGCTGAGCAAGAGCGGCAACGACGCCCTCAACGAGCTGGAGGAGGGCGAGGTCGGCGAGGCGATGGCCCGCCAGGCCAGCTGCAAGACGGCCACCGCGTCGGCGCCGGCCGCGCAGAGCTGACGCCGCGGCAGTCGCCGTGGGCGCACGGCGGACGTCGTGGACGCGGGGCGGGTGACGGGCGTGCGCGGCGGGAGCGGCCGGGACACGTGCGGAGGGGCGCGGCGGGTATGACCGCGGCACGCGCGGACCGGGGGCGGCGGCCACAATAGGGGCGTGAGTACCACCGGTCTGCCGCCCCTGCCCTCGTCCGACCGCCCCGACGCCGCCGCCCGGCTGCGGGACGCGCTGCTCGGAGCCTCCTTCACCGCCGACGGACTGCTCGAACTGCTCGGCGCTCCCGCGTACGCGGCGCTGGCCCGCAGCGAGACCGTGCCCGCGCTCCGGGCGACCCGCGGGGACACCGCGCTGGAGGCGCTCGTACGGCTGTTCCTGCTGCAGCAGCCCGTGCCGCACGCGCGCGTGGCGGACGTGCTGCCCGTGGACACCTGCCTGGAGAGCGGGTGGCTGACGCGCGCCGGCGCGGACGACCTCGCCGCGACCGTGGACGTGCGGCCGTACGGCGGGCCGGCCGGTGAGGACTGGTTCATCGTCTCCGACCTGGGGTGCGCGGTCGGCGGGGCCGGCGGCATCGGCAGCCGCGACGAGGGGGTCGTCCTCGGTGTCGGCGGGGCGTCCACGACCCTGGCCGGGATCACGGTCCGCAGGCCCGTGGCCTCCGCGCTCGACCTCGGCACCGGCTCCGGCATCCAGGCGCTGCACGCCACCCGGCACGCCACGCGGGTGACGGCCACCGACGTCAACCCGCGCGCGCTGCACATCACCGCGCTCACCCTGGCCCTCTCCGGGGCCCCGGCCGCCGATCTGCGCGAGGGGTCGCTGTTCGCGCCCGTCCGGGACGACGAGAGGTACGACCTGATCGTGTCCAACCCGCCCTTCGTGATCTCGCCGGACGCGCGGCTCACCTACCGCGACGGCGGGATGGGCGGGGACGATCTGTGCCGCACGCTCGTCCAGCAGGCGGGGGACCGCTTGAACGAGGGCGGGTTCGCGCAGTTCCTCGCCAACTGGCAGCACGTCGAGGGGGAGGACTGGCAGGACAGACTCAGGTCGTGGGTGCCTCGCGGGTGCGACGCCTGGATCGTGCAGCGCGAGGTGCAGGACATCACCCAGTACGCCGAGCTGTGGCTGCGGGACGCGGGCGACCACCGCGGGGACACGGCCGAGTACCGGGCGCGGTACGACGCGTGGCTGGACGAGTTCGAGGCGCGCAAGGTGCGGGCGGTCGGCTTCGGCTGGATCACCCTGCGCAGGTCGGGGTCCGCCGTGCCGTCGGTCACGGTGGAGGAGTGGCCGCACCCGGTCGAGCAGCCGCTCGGCGAGACGGTCCGGGCGCACTTCGACCGGCTCGACCACCTGCGCGCGCACGACGACGCGGCGCTGCTCGAGGGGCGCTTCAGGCTGGCCGCGGAGGTCGTGCAGGAGCAGGTCGGGCTGCCCGGCGCCGAGGACCCGGAGCACGTCGTGCTGCGCCAGAACCGCGGGATGCGCCGGGCCACCAAGGTGGACACGGTCGGCGCGGGTTTCGCGGGGGTGTGCGACGGCACGATGAGCGCCGGCCGCATCCTGGACGCCATCGCCCAGCTCCTCGGCGAGGACCCCGTGCTGCTCCGCGACCGCACGCCCGCACAGATCCGGCTGCTGGTGGAACAGGGGTTCCTGGAGCCGGCCGGCTGATCGCGGGGCGCGCGGCGCGGGCGTGAGCGCGTGACCCGTGCAGGGGGAAGTGAGGTGGGCGCGGGGAAGCGGCGTGTGCGTGGACACACGATGTGTGCGCGGCGAAGTGGCGTGCGCGTGGACCCATGACGTGTGCGCGGAAAAATGACGTATGCGCGGAAAAGTGACGTATGCGCGGAAAGCGACTCGGGCGCGGAGACGTGACGCGTGCGCGGCGAAGTGACGCGTGCGCGGCGAAGTGACGCGTGCGCGGCGAAGTGGCGCGTGCGCGGCGAAGTGGCGCGTGCGCGGAGACGTGACGCGCGGGTCGCGGGCCGCCGGACCCGTCCCGCGGCAGTGTCTTCTCACGTCGATCCGGAATTTCTTCGAAAGGTCCGGAGTCCCGCCGACGGGCCGCGGGCCGGCCCGGCTCCGGTCCGCACCGACCCGTCGTCCCCCCGTTCACCCCCGGTTCGCCTGCGCGCCGCCCGGGCGTGGCAGCGTCACCCCCGGACCGGTACCAGCGGACGGGGAGGAGGGTCTCGCGGGACCATGGAGAGCGGACCGGCGATCTTCGCGGGGTTGGTGTTCTGCCTGTTCGGAGGCGGGCTGCTGGCCTGGACCGCGACCCGCGCACGACAGCACCGTCCCGTCGCCCACGGTGTGAGTCCCGTCGCATCGGCCACCGTCGCCGGACTCGCCGCGTTGATCTTCCTGGCCCTCGGCGCATGGTGCTTCACCCGCCTGTGAGGAGCGGATGTCCCCCTCGGTTCCGGGTAACCGGTAGATAGCGCTCCGCATAAGCGCGGGCGAGGACTGGACACTCCGGGCGGCAGGAACGGTGGTAGTCGGGTTACCGTTCGAGTGGCCGTTGCGGGCTTTTCCCGTTTGACACGGGGGCGGGATGTACCGTCACACTCCGCAGCGTCACCATGACCCGACCCCGGGAAGACCGCCTGGGGAGGCCCCAGCGTCGACCGGAGAGAAGAGCGAAGTTGTCCCCGACCAGCGAGACCGCGAAGGGCGGCCGCCGACTCGTCATCGTCGAGTCGCCTGCCAAGGCGAAGACGATCAAGGGCTATCTCGGCCCTGGCTACATCGTCGAGGCGAGCGTCGGGCACATTCGCGACCTTCCCAACGGCGCTGCCGAGGTGCCCGAGAAGTACACCGGTGAGGTCCGCCGCCTCGGTGTGGACGTCGACCACGACTTCCAGCCGATCTATGTGGTCAACGCGGACAAGCGGGCCCAGGTCAAGAAGCTCAAGGACCTGCTGAAGGAGTCCGACGAGCTCTTCCTCGCCACCGACGAGGACCGCGAGGGGGAGGCCATCGCCTGGCACCTCCAGGAGGTCCTCAAGCCGAAGATCCCGGTCAAGCGGATGGTCTTCCACGAGATCACCAAGGACGCGATCCGCGAGGCCGTGGCCAACCCGCGCCAGCTCAACCAGAAGCTGGTCGACGCCCAGGAGACCCGCCGCATCCTCGACCGCCTCTACGGCTACGAGGTCTCGCCGGTCCTGTGGAAGAAGGTCATGCCCCGGCTGTCCGCCGGCCGCGTCCAGTCCGTCGCGACGAGGCTCGTGGTCGAGCGGGAGCGCGAGCGCATGGCGTTCCGCTCCGCCGAGTACTGGGACCTGACGGGCACCTTCGCGACCGGCCGGGCGGGTGACGCCTCCGACCCGTCGTCCCTGGTCGCACGCCTCCAGACCGTCGACGGCAGGCGCGTCGCGCAGGGCCGCGACTTCGACTCCCTCGGGCAGCTCAAGAGCGCGAACACCCTCCACCTCGACGAGGCGAACGCCCGCGCCCTGGCCGCCGCGCTGGAGAACACGCGGTTCGCCGTGCGCGCCGTCGAGTCCAAGCCGTACCGCCGCTCGCCGTACGCCCCGTTCCGTACGACGACGCTGCAGCAGGAGGCCAGCCGCAAGCTCGGCTTCGGCGCGAAGGCCACCATGCAGATCGCGCAGAAGCTGTACGAGAACGGCTACATCACTTACATGCGTACGGACTCGACGACGCTGAGCGAGACGGCGATCTCCGCCGCGCGCGCCCAGGTCACGCAGCTGTACGGTTCCGACTACCTGCCCCCGCAGCCGCGCACCTACGCGGGGAAGGTCAAGAACGCGCAGGAGGCGCACGAGGCGATCCGCCCCTCCGGCGACCGCTTCCGCACGCCCGCCGAGACTGGTCTGACCGGCGACCAGTTCAGGCTGTACGAGCTGATCTGGAAGCGGACCGTCGCCTCGCAGATGAAGGACGCCACCGGCAACTCCGTCACGGTGAGGATCGGCGGCACCGCGGCCGACGGCCGGAACGTCGAGTTCAGCGCGTCCGGCAAGACGATCACCTTCCACGGCTTCCTGAAGGCCTACGTCGAGGGCGCCGACGACCCGAACGCCGAGCTCGACGACCGCGAGCGCCGGCTGCCGCAGGTCGCCGAGGGCGACGCCCTCACCGCCGAGGAGATCACGGTCGACGGGCACGCCACCAAGCCCCCGGCCCGCTACACCGAGGCGTCGCTGGTCAAGGAGCTGGAGGAGCGCGAGATCGGCCGCCCGTCGACGTACGCGTCGATCATCGGCACGATCCTCGACCGCGGCTACGTGTTCAAGAAGGGCACGGCCCTGGTGCCGTCCTTCCTCTCCTTCGCCGTGGTCAACCTGCTGGAGAAGCACTTCGGCCGGCTCGTCGACTACGACTTCACCGCCAAGATGGAGGACGACCTCGACCGCATCGCGCGCGGCGAGGCGCAGGCCGTGCCGTGGCTGAAGCGCTTCTACTTCGGCGAGGCCAACGGCATCGGCGGCGCGGCCGAAGCGGGCAACGGCGACGGGGACCACCTCGGCGGCCTCAAGGAGCTGGTGACCGACCTGGGCGCGATCGACGCGCGCGAGGTTTCCTCCTTCCCGGTGGGCAACGACATCGTGCTGCGGGTGGGGCGCTACGGGCCGTACATCGAGCGCGGCGAGAAGGACACCGAGCGGCACCAGCGCGCCGACATCCCGGCCGACCTGGCGCCCGACGAGCTGACCGTCGAGCTCGCCGAGGAACTGCTCGCCAAGCCGAGCGGCGACTTCGAGCTGGGCACCGACCCGGCGACCGGCCACACGATCGTCGCCAAGGACGGCCGCTACGGCCCGTACGTCACGGAGATCCTCCCCGAGGGCACCCCGAAGACCGGCAAGAACGCGGTCAAGCCGCGCACGGCCTCGCTGTTCAAGTCGATGTCCCTGGACACGGTCACCCTGGACGACGCGCTGAAGCTGATGTCGCTGCCGCGCGTGGTCGGCACCGACGCCGAGGGCCAGGAGATCACCGCCCAGAACGGCCGCTACGGGCCGTACCTGAAGAAGGGCACCGACTCGCGGTCGCTGCAGTCCGAGGACCAGCTCTTCACGATCACGCTGGAGGAGGCGCTGGCGATCTACGCCCAGCCCAAGCAGCGTGGCCGGGCGGCCGCCAAGCCGCCGCTGAAGGAGCTCGGCGAGGACCCGGTCAGCGGCAAGCCGGTCGTGGTGAAGGACGGCCGCTTCGGCCCGTACGTCACCGACGGCGAGACCAACGCGACCCTGCGCTCCGGCGACAGCGTCGAGACGATCACGCCGGAACGCGGCTTCGAGCTGCTCGCCGAGAAGCGCGCCAAGGGCCCCGCCAAGAAGACCGCGAAGAAGGCCACCGCCAAGAAGACGGCGGCCAAGAAGGCTCCGGCGAAGAAGACGGCGGCCGCCAAGAAGACCGCGGCGAAGAAGACCACGACCGCGAAGAAGACGGCGGCGGCGAAGAAGGCCACCGCCTCGAACGGCGCGGAGGACTGAGGGCTCCCGGGAACCCGTCCGTCACCCGGCGAGGATCTTCGCCCGGGGTTCGGAATGCGAACGCCCCGGCAGCACATTGCTGCCGGGGTGTGTGCATGTCAGGCGCGTCGCCCCGTGCTGTCGGCACGGGCCGATAGGCTGAACGCATGACGCGAGCCGAGCAGCCAACGGCCCACCCACCGGTCCCCGACGACGCCCTGGTCGCGGACTCCCGCGAGCGCGCCGTCCGCGCCCTGCTGCGCCGACCGCAGCTGAAACGGCTGTGGAGCGCGCAGCTCGTGGGCGGGGTCGGCGACGTCCTCGCCCTCCTCGTGCTGGTCCTCCTCGCCCTCCAGGCGGCGATCGCCGAGGGCTCCTTCGGCGGCGGCTACCGGGGCGCGGCGTTCGCAGTGGCGACCGTTTTCGGGGTGCGCGTCCTGGCGACCCTGCTGTTCGGCGCCGTCCTCCTCGGCCCGCTCACCGCGCTCACCTCGCAGGACGGCCCGCTGGACCGCCGCTGGACCATGGTCGGCGCGGACGGGCTGCGGGCCGCGCTGCTCATCGTGGCGCCGCTGTGGATCGACTGGACGCCCGGCAACGCCCTGGCCGTCCTGCTCGTCACCGCCTTCGTGACCGGTGTCGCCGAGCGCTTCTGGACCGTGTGCCGGGAGAGCGCGGCGCCCGCGCTGCTGCCCGCGCCGCCCCCGGAGGGCGCGACGGTACGGCCGCTGCCCGACCACATGGACGCGCTGCGCCGCCTGTCGCTGCGCACGGGCTTCGTGGCGATACCGCTCGCGGCCGCCACGCTCGTCGCCGCGGCCCTGTGCAACAACCTGCTGGGCACGGGCATCGACTGGTTCGCCGAACACCAGGCGGCCCTCGCGTCGTACGTCGCGGCCGGACTGTTCGCCGCGTCGCTGTCCGTGCTGACCTTCCTGGAACTGCCCGGCACGCGCACCCCCGCGCGCGGTCCCCGCTGGAGGGACTGCGCCGCCCGAGGAGCGCCGCCGGCGCCGACCGGGGCCGCACCGGTGCGCTGCCGCTGCTGGTGCTCGCCTCCGCGTCCGTCGCCGCCGCGGTGTCGGCCGCGGTCGCCGTGTCGGTGCTGCACGCCAAGGACCTCGGCGGCGGCCCCGTGCTGTACGGCCTGCTGGTGGGCGCGCTGACCGGCGGTGTCGTCGTCGGCATCCGCACGGCGCCCTCCCTGCTGCCCTCGCTGTCCCGGCGCCGGCTGCTCGCGCTGGCGCTCGCCTTCACCGGCCTCGCGCTGCTGGCCGCGGGACTGGTGCCGGACGTCACCAGCGTGCTGCTGATCATGGCGCTGGCCGGCTGCGGCGCGGGCATCGCCGCCAACACCGGGCACGCCCTGCTCGACCAGGAGACCGAGGACCAGCGCCGGGCCCGCACGACGGAACACCTGCACGCGGTCGTCCGGGTCCTGGTGGCGCTCGGCGCGCTGATCGCCCCGCTGGTGGCCGCGGGCATCGGGCCGCACCGGCTGGAGAGCGGCCGGTTCGTCTTCGCGCACGGCGGCGCCGCCTTCACGCTGATGCTGGTGGGCGCGCTGCTGCTGCCGGTGGCCGCGCTGGTGCTGGCCAAGGTCGACGACCGCTCCGGGGTGCCGCTGCGCCACGACCTGCGCGACGCGCTGCTCGGCGGCGACGACCCCGAGCAGAGGCCCGCCGCCTCCGGCTTCTTCATCGCCCTGGAGGGCGGCGACGGGGCCGGGAAGTCCACCCAGGCCGAGGCGCTCGCCGAGTGGATCCGGGCCAAGGGCCACGAGGTCGTGCTCACCCGCGAGCCCGGGGCGACGCCGGTCGGCAAGCGGCTGCGCTCCATCCTGCTGGACGTCTCCAGCGCCGGCCTCTCCCACCGCGCGGAGGCGCTGCTGTACGCCGCGGACCGCGCCGAGCACATCGACACCGTCGTACGGCCCGCCCTGGAGCGCGGCGCGGTCGTCATCTCCGACCGGTACATCGACTCCTCCGTGGCCTACCAGGGCGCCGGGCGCGATCTGTCGCCGACCGAGATCGCCCGCATCAACCGCTGGGCGACCGACGGGCTGGTCCCGCACCTGACGGTGCTGCTGGACGTGGCGCCGGAGACCGCGCGGGAGCGGTTCACCGAGGCGCCGGACCGGCTGGAGTCGGAGCCCGCCGAGTTCCACGCGCGCGTGCGGGCCGGTTTCCTCACCCTGGCCGCGGCCGACCCGGGCCGGTACCTGGTGGTCGACGCCGGTCAGGAGCCCGAGGCCGTCACCACGGTGATCCGGCACCGGCTGGACCAGGTGCTGCCGCTGTCCGAGGCCGAGATCCGGGCCCGCGAGGAAGCGCGCCGCAAGGCCGAGGAGGAGGCCCGCCGCCGGGCGGAGGAGGAAGCGGCCCGCAAGGCCGAGGAGGAGCGCCTGGAGCGCGAGCGCGAGGAACAGCTGGCGCGGCTGCGCGCCGAGGAGGAGGAGCGCAAGCGGCGCGAACTGGAGGAGGCGCAGCGGCGCGAGGCCGAGCGGCAGGCGGAGGAGGCCCGGCAGCGCGCCGAGGAGGCCCGTCGGCGTGCCGAGGAGGAGCGCAAGCGGCTCCTCGCGGAGGAGAAGGCGCGCGCCGAGGAGGAGGCCCGCCGCAGGGCCGAGGAGGAGGCCCGCCGCAAGCAGGCCGAGGAGGAGGCGCGGCTGCGCGCCGAGGCCGAGGCCCTGCGCCTGGAGAAGCAGCGCAAGGCCGAGGAGGCCCTGCTGCGGGCGGAGGAGGCCCGGCGGATCGCGGAACAGGCGGCGGCCGCGGCGGAGGCGGTACCGAGGGTCCCGGCCGTCCCCGAGGTCCCGCGTCCCTCCGCGCCCGGCGCCCCCCGGCCGGCGGCCGAGGACGCGGTGACCGTGCCGACGCCGGTCGTGACGCCGACGAACGCGTCGGGCGGACCGGTGGACGAGACGGCGGTGCTGCCCCGGGTGCCGGGTGACGGCGAGGACGAGGGCGCGGGCGGCGGGCGGCGGTCCGGCCGGCCGGGGGCCTCCGACTCCGAGGTGACGGCCGAGCTGCCCGTACCGCCGGGCGCCGCCGACGACACCGCGGTCCTGCCCCCCGTGCCGCCGGGCGCCGCCGACGAGACGGCGGTGCTGCCTCCGGTGCGGGAGGAGAGCCGGGGCGACACGGACCGGGTGCCGCCCGGCTACTTCCGGGACGAACGCCCGGCGAGCGGATCCGACGGCCCCGCGGACCGCACGCGCGAGCTGCCCCGGATCGACCCGGAGGACACGCCCCGCCGACGCCGGCAGCGCTCCGACTGGGCCGAGGAGACCCCGCTGGACGACCTGCCGACGCTGGCGGACGAACTGCTCGGCCCGCACGAGGACGAGTACGGCGAGCACGGCGACGAGGGCGGCCGGGGCCGCCGGCGCTGACCCGGTCCGGCGTTGTCGGTGCTCGCCCCCACAATGGATCCCGCAAGCCGAACGCGACGGAAGGGCGGCGTGACCCGTGACCGTGTGGGACGACCTCGTCGGGCAGCAGCGGGTGAGCGAGCAGCTCACCGCGGCCGCCCGGGACGCCGACGCGCTCGTCACCGCGGCGGCGGCCGACGCGCCGCCGCCCGAGGCGTCCAGGATGACCCACGCCTGGCTGTTCACGGGCCCGCCCGGCGCGGGACGCAGCCAGGCGGCGCGCGCCTTCGCCGCCGCCCTGCAGTGCGTCAGCCCCGACCGCGCGCTCGGCGGGGCCCCCGGCTGCGGGTTCTGCGACGGCTGCCACACCGCGCTGATCGGCACCCACGCCGATGTCACCACGGTCGCCGCCGTCGGCACGGAGATCCTCGTCAAGGACATGCGCGACACCGTGCGCAAGTCGTTCACCGCCCCGGCGGGCGGCCGCTGGCAGATCATCCTCGTCGAGGACGCCGAGCGGCTGAACGAGAAGTCCGCCAACGCCGTCCTCAAGGCCGTCGAGGAGCCCGCCCCCCGCACGGTCTGGCTGCTGTGCGCCCCCTCCATCGAGGACGTCCTGCCGACGATCCGCTCCCGCTGCCGCCACCTCAACCTGAGCACGCCCTCCGTGGACGCCGTCGCCGACATGCTCGTCCGGCGCGAGGGCATCGAGCCGGACGTCGCCGCGGCGGTGGCCCGCGCCACCCAGGGTCACGTCGACCGCGCGCGCCGCCTGGCCACGGACCCGGCCGCCCGGGAGCGCCGCGCCGCCGTCCTGAAGCTGCCGCTGCGGGTCGAGGACATCGGCGGGGCGCTCAGGGCCGCCCAGGAGCTCGTCGACGCCGCGGCCGAGGACGCCAAGCAGCTCGCCGAGGAGACGGACGCCAAGGAGACCGAGGAACTGAAGGCGGCGCTCGGCGCGGCCCAGGGCGGCCGGCTGCCGCGCGGCACGGCCGGTGTGGTCAAGGACCTGGAGGACATGCAGAAGCGCCGCAGGACGCGGACCCAGCGCGACAGCCTCGACGTCGCCCTGACCGACCTGACCGGCTTCTACCGCGACGTCCTCGCCCTCCAGCTCGGCTCCCGCATCGCCCTCGCCAACACGGACTCCGAGGACGCGCTCGAGCGCCTGGCCCGCGGCAGCTCCCCCGAGTCCACGCTCCGCCGCATCGAGGCGATCGCCGCCTGCCGCAGGGCCCTCGACCGCAACGTGGCCCCCCTCCTCGCGGTGGAGGCGATGACGATGGCCCTCAGAGCGGGCTGAGGAAGCCCCGGCCGGCAGCCGCTCGGCGGTCGGCCGCCGTCACTCGTACGAGGCACGGCCTGCGCGTAAGGTACCCATTTCGTCGCTCACGGTTACGCTCGCAGAATGCACACAAGGCGCACCTTCCGTAGGATCCGCACCGCAGGCTCCCTGCTCGCCGCCACCGCGCTGCTGGTATCCGGCTGCTCCTCCGGGAGCACGCCGAGTGCCGCCGGCTCGGCGGCGCAGGAGGAGGTGCCGGCACTGGCCGCGCTGTCCCGCTCCACACCGGCGGCGCTCACGCCGTACTACGAGCAGAAGCCGTCCTGGCGCGACTGCAAGATCCCCGGCTTCCAGTGCGCCACGGTGAAGGCCCCGCTCGACTACGCCGATCCGTCCGCCGGCGACGTCCGTCTCGCCATGGCCCGCAAGAAGGCCACCGGCCCGGGCAAGCGGCTGGGCTCGCTGCTGGTGAACCCCGGCGGCCCCGGCGGCTCGGCGATCGGCTACCTCCAGGCGTACGCCGGGATCGGCTACCCGGCCGAGGTGCGCGCCCGCTACGACATGGTGGCCGTCGACCCGAGGGGCGTGGCCCACAGCGAGCCCGTCGAGTGCCTGGACGGGCCCCAGATGGACGCGTACACGCAGACCGACGTCACACCGGACGACGTGAGGGAGACGGACACGCTGGTCGCGGCGTACAGGAAGTTCGCCGAGGGCTGCGGAGCGGACGCGCCGAAGCTGCTGCGCCACGTGTCGACCGTCGAGGCGGCCCGCGACATGGACATCGTGCGGGCCGCGCTGGGCGACGGGAAGCTGAACTACGTCGGCGCCTCCTACGGCACCTTCCTCGGGGCCACGTACGCCGGGCTCTTCCCGCAGCGGGCGGGCCGGCTGGTGCTGGACGGCGCGATGGACCCCTCGCTGCCCGCGCGGCGGCTCAACCTCGAGCAGACGGCGGGCTTCGAGGCGGCGTTCACCGCCTTCGCCAAGGACTGCGTCCGGCAGGACGACTGCCCGCTCGGCGGCCGGGGCACCGCTCCCGGGAAGGTCGGCAAGAACCTCAGGGCGTTCTTCGCCGAGCTCGACGCCCGGCCGATCCCCACCGGTGACGCCGACGGCCGCAGGCTCACCGAGTCGCTGGCGACCATGGGCGTGATCGCGGCGATGTACGACGAGGGCTCCTGGCAGCGGCTGCGCGAGGCGCTGACGGCGGCGACGGAGGAGAACGACGGCGCCGGACTCCTCGCACTCGCCGACAGCTACTACGAACGCGACGCCGGCGGCGGCTACGCCAACCTGATGTTCGCCAACGCGGCCGTGAACTGCCTGGACCTCCCCGCCGCCTTCGGCTCCCCGGACGAGGTGCGGAGGGCGCTCCCCGACTTCGAGAAGGCGTCCCCGGTCTTCGGCGAGGGCTTCGCGTGGATGGCGCTGAACTGCGCGTACTGGCCGGTGCGGGCCACGGGCGAGCCGCAGCGCATCGAGGCGAAGGGCGCGCCCCCGATCGTCGTCGTCGGCACCACCCGCGACCCGGCGACCCCGTACCGCTGGGCCGAGGCCCTGGCCGACCAGCTGTCCTCGGCCCGCCTCCTCACCTACGAGGGCGACGGCCACACCGCCTACGGCCGGGGCAGCGACTGCATCGACTCCGCGATCAACACCTACCTGCTCCGCGGCACCCCGCCCACGGACGGAAAGCGCTGCTCATAGCCGGTGCCACATCCCCGGAGGCGGGCACGGGGGCCCGTCTCCGGGGCAGGTGCGAAGCACCCTCGGAAACTGTGTAGACTTACCGACGTTGCCGATCGCACCATGGTGCGGGCAGCGCGCCGCCTTAGCTCAGATGGCCAGAGCAACGCACTCGTAATGCGTAGGTCTCGGGTTCGAATCCCGAAGGCGGCTCTCCGAGAAGGTCCAGCTCCGTGCCCTTGAGCTGGGCCTTTTTCGTTCAGCGGATGCGCCGACGGCGCTGCGCCCGGGCCGCACGAGTGCCGGCGGTCCCCCTCTGGTCTCAGTGGGGCCCGGAACCGGGGTCGACCGCGGCGGGTCGTCGGACCCGCCCACCAGCTGGTGCAGGCGGATCACTCCACGGACGTCACCGCCGGTGACGGGCGGACCGTCACCGCCGCCGGCGGCGGGAGTCGGTTCCGTGAGCACGCCGCCGCCGGCCCGGCCCCGACTCGGTGAACACCCGCCCCGTCCCGCTCCGTAGGAAGGGGTGTGTCCGGCGACGCGGCGCGTGGGCGGCCGTGCGGCCTACTACGGGAGACCGCGGCGTGAACGGCTAGCATCGCGGGCACAGTCGTCGGCCGGGATGGTGAGGTGAGGACATGGAGCCGCCGAGGATCGCCGTCGCCGTGGTGACCATGGGGAACCGGCCCGCCGAAGTGGACGCGCTGCTGGAGTCCGTGGCCAAGCAGGACGTGCCGCCCGCGCGGATCGTGATCGTGGGCAACGGCTGTCCGCTGCCCGAGTTCGCCCGGCGGCTGTCGCTGCCCGGCGAGGTCGCCACCGTCGAACTGGACGAGAACCTCGGTTGCCCGGGCGGGCGGAACGCGGCGATCGCGCGACTGCGGGAGTTCGGGGACGTGGACGTCGTCGTCGAACTGGACGACGACGGTCTGCTCGTCGACGCCGATGTGCTGCGCCGCGTGCAGGAGCTGTACGCCGCCGACGAGCGGCTCGGGATCGTCGGCTTCCGGATCGCCGACGAGCTGGGGGAGACGCAGCAGCGGCACGTGCCCCGGATCGGGCGGTCGGATCCCCTGCGGGGCGGGTACGTCACCGGGTTCCTCGGCGGCGGGCACGCGCTGCGGATGGCGATGCTCGACGAGATCGGCGACTGGCCCGCCGCGTTCTTCTTCGCGCACGAGGAGACCGACCTCGCCTGGCGCGCGGCCGACGCCGGATGGCGGATCCTGTACGCGCCCGAGCTGCTGCTCCGGCACCCGAGGACCTCGCCCGCCCGGCACGCCATCTACTACCGGGTGAACGCCCGCAACCGGGTCTGGCTGGCCCGCCGGCGGCTGCCGTTCGCGCTCGTCCCCGTGCACCTGGGGGTGTGGGTGCTGCTCACCCTGCTGCGGAACCGGTCGGCGAGGGGGCTGCGGGCCTGGTTCGCCGGGTTCGCGGAAGGGGTGCGGGAGCCGGCCGGGGAGCGGCGGGCCATGCGCTGGCGGACGGTGTGGCGCCTCACCCGGCTGGGACGGCCGCCGGTCATCTGATCCGGCGGGGACGGCCACCGGTCATCCGGTTCGGCCGGGACGGCCGCCGGTCGCCTGGCCCGGGGGCCCGCTCGTCCGACCTGTGAGGCAAAAGGACGAGGGTCCCGGTCGTTCACCTCTGCCGACCGGGGGCCCTCGTGCGCGGACCGGAGTGCGGCGGCGACACTCCCCCGAGCTGCGCTTTCCACGCGCGCGCCGTCGTACCGGACCCGATGTAGTGATCACATCAGATGTTGCCAACGGATCGCTAACATGTGGCCCGTGGTTCCCCGTTGAGCCATCCGCGACCGGTGGTGATCGGCGGTCGGGCGGACACCGGGGACCCGCCGGGTCCGGAGCGGGTCCGGGGCACGGGCGGAAGGCAGTGGTGCGGCGTGACACGGCGCGAGCTGCGGTTCGGCCTGCTGGGGACACCGGTTCTCTACGAGGGCGGCACGGAGGGCGGGGGCGGCCCCGAGGGGGATCCCCGCTCCGTCGCCGGGGACGCGGCCCGGGCCGTCCGGTCCGTCCGGCCGATAGGCAGCCCCAAGCTGCGCGTCCTGCTCGCCGCGCTGCTGCTCGACGCCGGGCGCGTCGTCTCCGTGGAGGCGCTGAAGGACGCGATGTGGGGCGCGGCGCCGCCCCCCTCCGCGCAGCCCTCGCTGCACAATCACGTGGCCCGGCTGCGGCGGTTGCTCGACGACCCCGAGCGGCTGGTCACCGCGCCGACCGGGTACCTGCTGCGCGTCGGGCAGGGGGAGCTGGACGTCCATGTGTTCGACGCCCGTGCCGCCGCGGCCCGCGCCGCGCACACCGGGCGCGACTGGCGGCGCGTGGTGCGCGAGTGCACGGCCGCGCTCGCGCTGTGGCGGGGGACTCCGCTGGCCGGGCTGCCGCCCGAGGTGGGCGGGTACGCCTTCGTGCGGCGGCTGGGCGAGGCGCGGCTGCTGCTCCTGGAGCGGCGGTACGACGCCGAGCTCGCCCTCGGCGGGGGGCGCCTGGCCGGGCTCGTGCCCGAGCTGACGGCGCTGGCCGCCGAGCACCCGCTGCGGGAGGCGTACCACCGCCAGCTCATGCTCGCCCTCCACCGCACCGGCCGCCGGGCCGAGGCGCTCGCCGTCCACCGCGATCTGCGGGCCCGCCTGGTGGAGGAACTCGGCGTCGAACCGGGGGCGGGGGTGCGGGAGGCGCACGTGGAGGTGTTGCGGGGGACCGCCGCGCCGGCCGGGTCCGACGTCCGGCCCGTCCTGTCCGTGGTGCCCGGCGCGCCGACGGAAGCGGCGGGACCCGGCGCCGGTGCCGTGCCCGCGCCACTCCGGCCCGCCCAACTGCCGCCTCCTCCCGCCCACTTCACCGGCCGTGCCGACGTGCGGGGTGAGCTGCACCGGGTGCTGGCTCCGCGGTCGGGCCCGTTCGGGTCCGCCGTCGCCGTCATCAGCGGTACGGCCGGGGTGGGCAAGAGCGCGCTCGCGCTGCACGTCGCCCATGCGCTGGCGGAACGTTTCAGCGATGGTCAGCTCTACGTCAACCTGCACGGCGCGACCCCCGGCATGGCCCCCCTCACCTCCGCCCAGGCCCTCGGCGCGCTCCTCCGCGACCTCGGCACCGACCCCGGCGCCGTCCCCGGGAACCCGGACGCCGCGGCCGCGTTGCTGCGCTCCCTGCTCGCACCGACCCGCACCCTCCTGGTACTGGACGACGCCGCGAACGCCGCACAGGTGCGGCCGCTGCTGCCGGCCGGCCCCGGCTGCGCGGTGGTCGTCACCAGCCGCTCACCGCTCACCGCGCTCGACGGGGCCGCCCGGTTCCCGCTCCCCCCGCTGACCGACGAGGACAGCGCCGCCCTGCTGCGCGCGGTCTCCGGCCGCGGCGACCTCGGCGCCGGCCACCCCCTCGTCAGGCTCACCGGCCGGCTCCCCCTGGCCCTGCGGATCGTCGCGGCCCGGCTCGCCGCGCGGCAGGTCCTCACCCCGGACGCGCTCGCCGGTCAGCTGTCGGCCACGGAGAGCCGGCTTCCCCACCTGGAGTACGACGACCTCAGCGTCCGCCGCTCGCTGGCCGTCGCGTACGACGCGCTGGCCGCCTCCGAACGCGAGGCCGACCGGGACGCGGCCCTCGTCCTGCGCCGCATCGGGGCGCTCGACCTGCCCGGGTACGGCGCGCCCCTGCTGGCCCGCCTCACCGGTACCGACGAGCGCCGCGCCGAGGCCGCGCTGGACCGGCTCGTCGACGTGGCCCTGCTGGAGGAGACGGCGTACGGCCGCTACGTACCCCACGACCTGGTCCGCGACTTCGCCCGCGAACTCGCCGGCGCCGCCGGCGGCCCGGACCGGGACGCCGGCACGGTCTGCTCCTGCGCGGGCGGGGGCGCATGAGGGCCGGGGGAGCCGCCGGCGGGCGACGTCAAGGGCCGCGTCAAGGACGACATCCGCGACGACACCAGCGGCGGCACCCGGCGTGACACGCCCGCCCCCCGCCGATCACTTGGCGTCGGCGTAGCACTCCACCACCGCGGTCGTGAACGGGAAACGGACCGGTGTCCGCCCGAACGTCAGCCGGCCCGCCAGGTCCGCGGCCTCCTGGATCGCCGCCACCACCGTCTCGGTCTCCTCCTCGGGACAGTGCACGATCACCTCGTCGTGCTGGAAGAAGACCAGTTCGGCCGCCATGTCCGCCAGGGTCCGCCGCAGCGCGGCGAGCAGCAGCAGGGCCCAGTCGGCGGCGCTGCCCTGGACGACGAAGTTGCGGGCGAAGCGGCCGCGGGCGCGGGCGTCGCTCGAGGCGTGGCCCGGCGCCCACGGCCGGCCGCCGTCGGTCTCCTCCCCGGCGGCGTCGGCGACCGGGATGCCCGCCTCCTCCACCGCGTCCTCCGTCGTGCGGGCGGCCGGCGGGCAGGTGCGGCCCAGCCAGGTCCGTACGAGCCGGCCCTCCTCGCCCGCGCGGGCGGCCTCGTCGACGTAGGCCACCGCCCGGGGGAAGCGGCGTCTGAGCGCGGCGAGGTTCTTCAGGCCGTCGCCCGAGGTCTGGCCGTAGACCGCGCCGAGGACGGCGATCTTGGCCCGGTCGCGGTCGCCGGAGAAGGCGCGGTCGGACACCGACTGGTACAGGTCGGTCTCCCGGCCGGCCACCTCCATCAGCCCGGGGTCGCGGGAGATGGCCGCCAGCACCCGCGGCTCCATCTGGTCGGCGTCGGCGACGACGAGCCGCCAGCCCGGGTCGGCGACGGCCGCGCGGCGGATCACCTTGGGGATCTGCAGGGCGCCCCCGCCGTTGGTCACCCAGCGGCCGGTCACGGTCCCGCCCGCGTGGAACTCGGGCCGGAACCGGCCGTCGCGCACCCAGTCCTGGAGCCAGGACCAGCCGTGGGCGACCCAGATCCGGTACAGCTTCTTGTACTCGAGCAGCGGCTTCACGGCCGGGTGGTCGACGGACGCGATCTCCCACCGGCGGGTCGAGGAGATCTTGACGCCGGCCTGCGCGAAGGCCCTGACGACGTCGGCCGGCAGATCGGGCCGCACCCGGCGGCCGAAGGCGGCGGACACCTCGTCGGCGAGCTCGGCCAGCCGGCGCGGCTCGCCGCCGCCCGCGTACCGCTCGCCGAGCAGGTCGTGCAGCACCGCGCGGTGCACGTCCGCCCGCCAGGGCAGCCCCGCGTGGTTCATCTCGGCGGCCACCAGCGTCCCCGCCGACTCGGCCGCCGTCAGCAGCCGCATCCGGTCCGGGTGCGCGGTCCGGTCGGTGCGCCGCTGCTGCTCGGCGTAGACCGCGAGGAGGTCCGTCAGCGGCAGCGGGGTGCCCCGGGGTTCGAAGAGGGGTGACTGCGCGCCCGGTTCGGCCGGGCGCTGCGGCGGATCGGGCGGCACGGGGCCGCCGCGCAGCCGGGCCAGGGCGGCCGCGGCCGAACGGGGTTCCCCGTGCCGTCCCTCGTGACCGAGCAGGAGCGTCTCGGCGGCCTCGACGTCGTAGCACCGCTCCACTCGCACCCCCGTGGCGAGCAGGCGCGGGTAGACCTCGGCGGTGGACCGCCACACCCACCGCGTGACGCCGGGACGGCTCCGCACGGCCTCGGCGGGATCCGCCTCCCGCCGCACCGGGCCGGCGGGCAGCCCGTCCGGGCCGAGGGGGGCGACGTCCACGCCACCGTCCTCGGCCGGGGCGAGCACCCACCGGTCGGCCATGTACGCGAGTGTGGCAGGGGGGTCTGACAACGGCTCCGGATCAGCCCTCCCGCGGGGTCCGCTGCTCCTGTTCGCCCTGCCCGCCCTCCTTCCGTGCCTGCAGGAACCGCGCCAGCATCTCGGTGACGTACCGCTCGGTGGCGGCCTTGTCGACACCGAGGCCGCTGAGGACGCCCTCGCCGTTCTCGTGCTCCAGCAGGGCGAGCAGGAGGTGCTCGGTGCCGACGTAGTCGTGGCCGAGGCGGAGGGCCTCGCGGAAGGTGAGTTCCAGGACCTTCTTGGCCGCCGGGCCGTACGGCACCAGCTCGGGGGCGTCCTCGACGGCCGGCGGGAGCGCCGCGGACGCGGCCTCGCGGACCGCCTCCGGGGTGACGCCCTGCTCGGCGATCGCCTGCACGGCGAAGCCCTCCGGCTCGGCCAGCAGTCCGAGGACCAGGTGCTCGGGGACGCCCTCGGCGTTGCGCGCGGCCTTGGCCTCGTTGTGCGCGGCCATCACCGCGTTGCGGGCGCGGGGCGTGTAGCGGTTGAAGCCCTGGTTCGGGTCGAGGCCGGCTCCCTCCTTCGGCACGAAGCGCTTCTGCGCCGCCTGCCGGGTGACGCCCATGCTCTTGCCGATGTCCGTCCAGGAGGCGCCCGAACGCCGGGCCTGGTCCACGAAGTGGCCGATCAGGTGGTCGGCCACCTCACCGAGGTGCTCACCCGCGAGCACCGCGTCCTGGAGCTGTTCGAGGGGCTCCTCGTGGACCTTCTTGATGGCCTCGATGAGGTCGTCGAGACGCACGGACGATGTGATTCCGGGGTTCGTGGTCATGTGTCAACCGTAAGTTGACAGTCAAGGGGTGTCAACCGCGAGTTGACATCTTCGGGTGGATGCCCCGGGCGTGGCACGATCGGCTCGTGAGTACGCCCAGCACCGTCGACCGCGCCCTGCGGACCGCTCTCCACGACGCCACCGACGAGACCCTCGACACCGGCGCGTCGCTGCTCGCCGCCGATCCCGCGTCCGACGCCGAACTCGACCTGAGAGGGCGGGAGTTCGTGGCGGCGGCCTGGCGGCGCGGCTGGCAGCCGGCCGACGTCGTGCGGATCGTGCGGCGGGAGCTGGACGACGTGCACGTGCGGCTCGTCTCGGCGCTGATCCGCGCCCAGGCGCCGCACGACCGGCCCCGCGGCCCCCGCTGGAAGGCCCAGCTCGACGGGCTGGAGGCCGGGGACGTGCCGCGCGCCGACCGCTTCTCGTACGCCACCGCCGTCCTGGAGCTGTACCGGCTGCTGCTGCGCCTGCCCGCCCTGGAGTCCCTCGACGAGGCGGCGACGGGTCCGCGGGACCGGCGGCCGGAGTCCCGCGTGCTCGGCCGCATCCGCGCGCTGCTGGCGAAGGCGGAGGCGACCGGGTTCCCCCAGGAGGCGGAGGCGCTCAGCGCCAAGGCGCAGCAGCTGATGGCGCGGCACAGCGTCGACGAGGCGCTGCTCGCGGCGCAGGCGCCCGCGCCCGATGCGCCGGACGCCTGCCGGATCGGGGTGGAGCCGCCGTACGAGCAGGCCAAGGCGGTGCTGCTGGACGCGGTCGCCACCGCGAACCACTGCCGGGCCGTGTGGAACGAACCCCTCGGCTTCTCCACCGTCGTCGGCTTCGCCTCCGACCTGGAGGCGGTCGAACTCCTCTACACCTCGCTGCTGGTGCAGGCGACCACGGCGATGACCGGGGCGGAGGCGGCGCAGCGGGCCGGCGGACGCAAACGGACCAAGACCTTCCGGCAGTCCTTCCTCGCGGCCTACGCCCACCGCGTGGGGACGCGCCTCGCGGCCGCCGCCGAGAGTCAGGTGAGCGACGACCTGCTCCCGGTGCTCGCCTCCCGCGAGGTCGCGGTCACCGACCGGACGGACCGCCTGTTCCCGGAGACGACCACCACCCGGCTGCGCGGGGTGAGCGACGCGGCGGGCTGGGAGGAGGGCGCGCGGGCGGCGGACGACGCGCGGGTCGGGACCCGCCCCCGGCTGCCCCGGAACGGGTGAGGCGTCAGTCGCCCGCCTGCTGGTAGGCGCTCACGGAGGCCTGGTGCCCGCCCTCGCCGTCGGACGCGACCGGGCCGTACGACCAGCGGAAGGTCCGGGTGCCGGGATCGCCGGGGAGGACGACGCGCAGGTCCTCGGCGTCGAGGGCGCCGTCGCCGCGCGGACCGCGCACGTAGACGATGCTGAAGGACGCGGAGTCGCCCTTGGCCAGGGTCAGCTTCTGCGCCGTGGCGCCCTCGGCCGGCGGCAGGTCGAGGACGGCGGAACCGCCGGCGCCGGCCAGGCGCACCTCGGGGAAGCCGTCCAGGGTGCAGGTGGCGCCCCGGTTGGTGAGGGCGACGGGCACCTCACCGGTGTCGCCGGCGGCCGGGGCGACGCTCGCGGGGCCGGCCTCCACGCTCACCTGGCCGAGCGAACACGCTGTGCTGGTGCTCTTCTGCTTCCCGTCGTCGCCCGTGTCGTCGCAGGCGGTCAGCAGGAGGAGTGCGGCGAGGGCGGGGACGGCGATCGGTGGGGTGCGCATCAGGGATCCTCTGGAGTCGTGGAGGTGCCCCCAGATCATCACGCACGCGGCGGCGGATCCGCCGCCGGCCCCGCCGACCGGTCCGCCCTACGACCCGAGCCCCGCCGTCGGCAGACCCGTCGGCAGCTTGCCGCCCTCGGCCTTCGTGTACGTCTCGGTGCCCGGGGCGCCCTGCCAGGTCACCTTCAGGGAGGACGCGCCGGCGGGGACGACCGTGCCGTTGGTCCGGTCCTCGCTGCCGTCGGCGCACTTCAGGCGGATCGTGTGCGTCCCGGACTCCTCCCGCGCGGTGCCGCTGCACACGGTGCCGCCGGTGGCGAAGAGGGCGGCCTGCTCGCCGGTGACCATCAGCGCCACGGCCTTGCCCCCGGCCGTGGTGAGCCAGCTGCCCTCGAGTTCGCCGGCCGGGGACGCGCCCGCGCCGGAACCGCCCGTGCCGCCGCCGGTGCCGGCGGTCGCCGTGACGGAGGGGGTGGCGGACGGGGTGGGGGCCGCGGAGTCCTCGCCGGAGTCGCCGCCGTCACCGCACCCGGTGAGGACGAGCGCGCCCGCCAGCCCCGCGGCCGCGGCCGCCGCGCGCACCCGTCGGCGTGCCGCCCCGCCTCGCGGGCACGAGGGACGCGAGAAGGTCACCGAAGCCACCGAAGTCACTGCAAGCCCCCAAGCTGTAGCCGGCCCCGACGGCCGGGACGAACGGCAGTCAGCTAACAGGACCCGCCCCGCACTCCACCAGACCCCGCCGGCCCCAGTGACACACCTCGCACCGCCCGCCGGTCCCCGCGCGCACGGGCGGCGGCGGGGCCCGCCGGGACTACCAGGACGCCTTGCGCACGCCCGGCAGGTACCCCGCGTGCGCCTGCGCCCGCAGACTCACCCGGGACAGCCCGAACGCCCGGAGGTACCCGCGCGGGCGCCCGTCCGTCCGGTCCCGGTTGCGCACGCGCGTGGCGCTCGCGTCGCGCGGCTGCCCGCGCAGCTCGCGCCGCGCGGCCGCCCGTTCCTCCTCCGTGGACGACGGCCGCCGGACGATCTCCTTCAGCTCGGCCCGCCGGGCGGCGTACCGCGCGACGGTCTCCCGCCGCTGCTCGTTCTTAGCGATCTTGCTCTTCTTCGCCATCAGACCTTCTCCCCGCGGGCGCGGATGCGGGCCACGGCCGCCTCGACGCCGATCGCGTCGACGGTCCTGATCGCCCTGGCGCTCAGCCGCAGCCGCACGTACCGGCCCTCGCCCGGCAGCCAGTAGCGCTTGGTCTGGATGTTCGGGTCGAAGCGGCGGGACGTGCGCCGGTGGGAGTGGGAGATCCGGTTGCCGAAGCCGGGCTGTGCGCCGGTCAGCATGCAGTGCGCGGACACCAGTGGTGCACCTCTCTCGAAGCCGTTCCCACAGCATTATGCAAATGGGAATCATTTTCAGTAATGTAGCAGCATGGCACGCAACGAACTCCGTCCGGTCGTCACGCTGCGGTCCACCGCCGGGACCGGCTTCACCTACGTCACCCGCAAGAACCGCCGCAACGACCCCGACCGCCTGACGCTGCGCAAGTACGACCCCGTCGCCGGCCGTCACGTCGACTTCCGAGAGGAGCGCTGAACAGCCGCCATGCGCAAGGGAATCCACCCGCCCTACGGCCCCGTCGTCTTCCGCGACCGCGCCGCCGGCCACGCCTTCCTCACCCGCTCCACGATGACGAGCGAGAAGACCGTCGAGTGGGAGGACGGCCGCACCTACCCGGTCGTCGACGTCGAGATCTCGAACGTCAGCCACCCCTTCTACACCGGCACCGCGCGCGTCCTGGACACCGCGGGCCGCGTGGAGCGCTTCGAGCGCCGGTACGGCAAGCAGGGGGCGTCGTGACGCTGTCGGTGGTGATCGTCGGCGGACTGCACGCCGACGCCCGCAGGGCCGCCGTCGCGCGGCTGCTCGCCGACGTGCCCGGCAGCGTCGCACTCCACCACGACCTGGAGACGGCCGTCACCGGCACGGTCGTACGGACCGTCCGGGACGCCCGCGGCGTCCGGTCCACCGGCGAGACCCCGCTCGTCGACGACTGCGCCTGCTGCGCCCTGCGCGAGGACCTCCTCCCCGAGCTCGAACGTCTCGCGGACGCCGGGGACACCCCGCTCGCGATCGTCGAGCTGTGGGACTCCGTCGAGCCGAAGGCCATGGCGGAGGTGATCAGCGCGGGCGGCCTCACCGTCACCGGGGTGATCACCGCCGTCGATCCGGCCCTGCTGCTGCCGTACCTGGGCAACGGCGACGACCTCGCCGAGGGCGGGCTCGCCGCCGCGCCCACCGATCGGCGCACGGTCGCCGACACCTTCGCCCGCCAGCTGGAGTACGCGCCCGTCCTGGCCGTCGCCGACTCCCCGGAGGCCGACGACGAGGACCGCGAGCTGCTCGCGCAGCTGCACCCGACGGCCCACCGGGTCCCGGTCGGCGGCCCGGCCGGCGGCTCCTCGCTCCTCGTGGCCGCCGCGCTCGCCGGCTTCGACGTGGAGGCGGCCGCCGCGGCCCAGCACCCCGCGTGCGCGCTGCTGCCCGCCGAGGCCGACGCGCACGGTGTCTCCACCCTCGTCTGGCACCGTGACCGCCCCTTCCACCCGGAACGGCTCTACGCCGCCCTGGAGGACCTGGCCTGCGCGGCGGCCCGCAGCCGGGGCCGGTTCTGGCTCGCCGACAAGCCGGACACGCTGTTCCACTGGGACGCGGCGGGCGGCGCCCTGTGCGTGGAGAGCGCGGGCCCGTGGCTGGGCTCGCTGCCCGACGCGGCGTGGGAGCTGGTCCCGCCGGTGCGCCGGGCCGCCGCCGCGCTGGACTGGCACCCCGAGCACGGCGACCGCTGCCAGCACCTGGTCTTCACGTCCCCCGGACTCGACCGCGACGGACTCCTGCGGCTCCTGGAGTCCTGCCTGCTGACCGACGCCGAGTACGCCGCCGGGCGCGACGCCTGGCAGCGGCTGCCGCACTCCTTCGACACCCTCCTGGAGGTCTGACCGCCGTGCCCCGCAAGCCCGACCGCAAGCCCGCCCGGTCCCGCCCCAATCCCCTGGACCAGGCCGGGATCACGTACATCGACTACAAGGACACCGATCTGCTGCGGAGGTTCGTCTCCGACCGGGGCAAGATCCGCGGCCGCCGCGTCACCCGGGTGAGCGCCCGGCAGCAGCGGCAGCTGGCCAGGGCGATCAAGAACGCGCGCGAGATGGCGCTGCTGCCCTCCTCGGCACGCTGAGGCGAGGACGGGGGAGAGGGCGCACGTCCGCCGGCCCGAGGAGGGAACAAAGGGAAACACATCGGAACACGACGGCCCCCGCGTGCGTCTCTAAGGTGAGCGGGGGCGGTGGAGCGTCCGTCGAAGCGGTCGCCGAGCGGCCGGTGCGGCTGTAACCGCAGGACCACCCCGCGTGCACGTGCATCTGCTCGCGCATCTGCACATGAACAAAGCTATGATCCGGGTCAGTTGACTACTGCATCAATGGCCACACCAGCCAGTGCACCAGCGGGGAGCGACCTGTGGACCACGACGTGTACGACGGTGACGGGTACGACGGTGCCGACGCGTTCGGCGTGTACAACGGCATGGCGGCCACCAGGCTGGACGGCGTGGCCTGGCAGAAGAGCCGGCACAGCAACTCGCAGGGGTCCTGCGTGGAGTTCGCCCGGCTGCCCGGCGGGGAGGTGGCCGTGCGCAACTCCCGCTTCCCCGACGGTCCCGCGCTGGTCTACACCCGCGCGGAGATCGAGGCGATGCTGCTGGGCGTGAAGGACGGGGAGTTCGACCACCTCGTCGCCGGCTGACGCGCCCCGGGGCGGACGTCCGCCCCGGGGCGTTCCGCACGGTGTCCGGGAGGCGGTGACGCGGGCGGTGGCGCGCCCGGGGACGCGCGCGGGGCCGCGGCGCCGGGAAGCGCCGCGCCCCTTCATGCGCCGGTGCGGGTCATGCGCCGGTACGAGCGCAGGGGTGCCCGGCGGGGCGGTGGAGCCGGAACAGTGCCCAGACCACCTTGCCCCTGAGCGCGCCCGCCATGGGGTGCCAGCCCCAGCCGTCGCTGAAGGAGTCCACCAGGAACAGCCCGCGGCCCGACTCGGCGGAGAAGTCGTCCGGGTCGCGGGTGACGGGGCTGTCGTCGCTGAGGTCGCGCACCGCGCACACCAGCCGCTCGGTCCACCGCATCAGGTGCAGCCGCACCGGCGGCTCCTGTCCCCCCGGCGGATCGCAGGGGGCGGTCCGCAGGGCCTCGCCGGAAGGGCGGTGGTGGGTGAAGGGCAGGCCGTGCCGCAGGGCGTTGGTGACCAGTTCGGACACCACCAGGCACACGTCGTCGAAACGGTCGCCCAGATCCCAGTCGTCGAGCGTCGTGCGGGTGAACCGCCGGGCCTCACGGACCGCTTCGTGCCGGGCGGGAAGGGCGCAGGAGGCGGCGTCGGAGGCGGCCGCGAGGTTCAGCGGCGGAAGGCCCTGCCGTAACGGCTCGAGCATGGTCGATCCATTCGTCCCCATGCGAGGCACTCCCGGAATTCGCGGTCGTAGCGATGCGGCGGTGGTGCGGAGACCATGGTTTCGGATGCGTACAGCAGATGCAAGGGCAGATGCACGTGCAGCTGACCGAAATCGACCTTCCCGTGCCGGTTGTTGGCCAATTTTTCCGTCATCTTCGCGTCCTCTTCCGGCTGTCCTCTTGCCTCCTTCTTGCTCCTCACTTGTCCCTTCCCCGCCCTTCCCCGCCCTTCCCCGCCCTTCCCCGCCCTTCCGCGTCCCTCCCCGAGCGGATCCGCGGCCGGATTCCGTTTCCGTAACCGGGCGAGTACTGCTCGAAGTGTTTTAGTGGCAGACTGCGGGCCCTGAAGACGTTGGGGAGGCTGGCGAACGTGAGCGCGGGAGAGCCGGGATCGGTGGTGCGGCGCATGCTGCTCGGATCACAACTCAGGCGACTGCGTGAGGCGCGGGGGATCACGCGTGAGGCGGCGGGCTATTCGATCCGCGCCTCGGAATCGAAGATCAGCCGGATGGAGCTGGGCCGGGTGAGCTTCAAGACCAGGGATGTCGAGGACCTGCTGACGCTGTACGGCATCACGGACGAGCAGGAGCGCGCCTCGCTGCTCTCCCTCGCCAAGGAGGCCAACATCGCGGGCTGGTGGCACAGTTACTCGGACGTGCTGCCCAGCTGGTTCCCCACCTACGTGGGCCTGGAGGGCGCGGCCTCCCTGATCCGGGCGTACGAGGTGCAGTTCGTGCACGGTCTGCTGCAGACCGAGGAGTACGCCCGCGCGGTGGTGCGGCGCGGCATGAAGGGCGCGAGCGAGGCCGACGTCGAACGGCGGGTGGCGCTGCGCCTGGAGCGGCAGAAGTACCTGGTCTCGGAGAACGCCCCCGAGTTCCACGTCGTCCTCGACGAGGCCGCCCTGCGCCGGCCGTACGGCGACCGCGAGGTGATGCGCGGCCAGCTCCAGCACCTGATCGAGGTCTCCGAGCGGCCCAACGTCCGTCTGCAGGTCATGCCGTTCAGCTTCGGCGGCCACTCCGGGGAGTCCGGCGCGTTCACCCTCCTCAGCTTCCCCGAGTCCGACCTGTCGGACGTCGTGTACCTGGAGCAGCTCACCAGCGCGCTGTACCTCGACAAGCCCGAGGACGTCGCCCAGTACGAGAGCGCGCTCAAGGAGCTCCAGCACGACAGCCCGGGTCCGTCGGAGAGCCGGGACCTTCTCCGGGGTCTCCTCCAACTCTCTTGAAACACAAGTACGATGACGTGCGATCAGGCAACGAAGTCGATCAGTGCTCCGCTGATGCAGCCAGGGATTGAGGGATCGCATGTCGTCGTACTTCACCGACCTCGCTCAGCAGTACATCGACGGTGAGTGGCGCCCGGGCAGCGGCTCCTGGGACATCATCGACTTCAACCCGTACGACGACGAGAAGCTCGCGTCGATCACCATAGCCACGGTCGACGAGGTCGATCAGGCGTACCGGGCGGCCGCCCGCGCCCAGAAGGAGTGGGCGGCGACCAACCCGTACGCCCGCCGCGCGGTGTTCGAGAAGGCGCTCAGGCTGGTGGAGGAGCGCGAGGAGGAGATATCCGAGGCGATCGTCGCCGAGCTCGGCGGCACGCGCCTGAAGGCCGCCTTCGAACTGCACCTCGCCAAGGAGTTCCTGCGCGAGGCGGTCCACCTGGCGCTGCGCCCCGAGGGCCGGATCATCCCCTCGCCGGTGGACGGCAAGGAGAACCGCGTCTACCGCGTCCCCGTCGGGGTCGTCGGCGTGATCAGTCCCTTCAACTTCCCCTTCCTCCTGTCGCTGAAGTCGGTCGCCCCGGCCCTCGCGCTGGGCAACGGCGTGGTGCTCAAGCCGCACCAGAACACGCCGGTCGTCGGCGGCTCGCTGGTCGCGAAGATCTTCGAGGACGCGGGCCTGCCCGGCGGCCTGCTGAACGTCGTCATCACCGACATCGCGGAGATCGGCGACGCCTTCCTGGAGCACCCGGTCCCGAAGGTCATCTCCTTCACCGGCTCCGACCAGGTCGGCCGCCACGTCGCCACCGTGTGCGCCTCCCTCTTCAAGCGGTCGATCCTCGAACTCGGCGGCAACAGCGCCCTGGTGGTCCTCGACGACGCCGACCTCGACTACGCGGTCGACGCGGCCGTGTTCAGCCGCTACGTCCACCAGGGCCAGGTCTGCATGGCCGCCAACCGGGTGCTGGTCGACCGCTCGGTGGCCGAGGAGTTCACCGAGAAGTTCGTCGCCAAGGTGAAGTCCCTCAGGGCCGGCGACCCGCGCGACCCCGCCACCGTCATCGGCCCGGTGATCAACTCCCAGCAGGCGGACGCCCTGACCGGTGTCGTCGAGCAGGCCCTCGCCGAGGGCGCGACCGCCCTGGTGCGCGGCGCCCGCACCGACAACCTGGTCGAGCCGTCCGTGCTGACCGGCCTGCCCGCCGACTCCCCCCTGCTCCGGCAGGAGGTCTTCGGTCCGGTCGTCTTCCTCGTCCCGTTCGACGGCGAGGAGGAGGCCGTGCGCATCGTCAACGACACCCCGTACGGGCTGAGCGGCGCCGTGCACACCGGTGACGTCGAGCGCGGCGTGAACTTCGCCAAGCAGATCGACACCGGCATGTTCCACGTGAACGACGGCACCGTGCACGACGAGCCGATCGTCCCCTTCGGCGGCGAGAAGCACTCGGGCATCGGCCGGCTGAACGGCGACACGATGCTGGACGCCTTCACCACGGTGAAGTGGATCTCGGTCCAGCACGGCCGGAGCGGCTTCCCGTTCTAGTCCTCCGCACCGGATTCCGTGTCCGGCGGACCATCGAGGACAGGACCTGACCTCGATGGTCCGTAGCGTCGTCGGTGTCAGGAAGAGAGCCCCCGAGGGGGCGACCCGGCGAAAGGCGACGGTCATGGTCACTCACGTTCCCGCGGAAGAGCACGGCGACGGGCGCGGCGCGCTCCTCTCCTTCCTCGCCGAGCAGCGCGGCGGCATCCGGCGCGCGGTGCTCGGGCTGACGGACGAGCAGGCGTCGGCGAGGCCCAGCGCGAGCGAACTCAGCCTGGTCGGTCTGGTCAAGCACGTCGCCGAGGTCGAGCAGGGCTGGGTGGCCCGGGCGAAGGGCGAGGAGCCGGCCGTCCAGCGGGACGCGTCCACCTGGGACGAGACCTTCCGGCTGACCGGCGGTGAGACGCTCGAGTCGCAGCTGGCGTACTGGGAGAAGGTCGCCGCCGGGACGGAGGCGTTCATCCGCTCGGTGCCCAGCCTCGACGACACCTTCGCGCTGCCGGACCAGCCCTGGTTCCCCCCGGAGGGGCGCGTGTCGATGCGCTGGCTGTGCCTGCACCTGATCCGCGAGACCGCCCGGCACGCGGGCCACGCCGACATCATCCGCGAGTCCCTGGACGGCGCGACCGCCTTCGAGCTGGTCGCGAAGGAGCAGGGCGGCTCCTGGGGGTGACCGCCCGCGGCCTACCCTGGACCGCATGTCAGTGATCCGTCTCCTCGTGCTCGGCGCGGTGCGCCAGCACGGGCGGGCCCACGGCTACCAGGTGCGCAACGACCTGGAGTACTGGGGCGCGCACGAGTGGTCCAACGCCAAGCCCGGCTCGATCTACCACGCCCTGAAGCAGATGGCCAAGCAGGGACTGCTGCACGCGCACGAGATCGCGCCGTCCACGGCCGGGGGCCCGCCGCGCACGGAGTACGAGATCACCGAGCAGGGCACCGAGGAGTACTTCCGGCTGCTGCGGGAGTCCCTGACCTCCTACGACCAGAAGCCGGACGTGCTCTCGGCCGGGCTCGGCCTCATGGTCGACCTCGAGCGGGAGGAGGCCCTCGCCCTCCTGGGGCAGCGGATGCGCGCCATCGGGGAGTGGCGCGACTCCGTCACCACGTACTACACGCCCGAGGACGGCCCCGGTCAGCTGGGCCACATCGGGGAGATCATGGACTTCTGGGTCCGCTCGGCCGACTTCGGCGCCGAGTGGACCCGCGGTCTCATCGAGCGCATCCGGGGCGGCGCCTACACCTTCGCCGGCGAGGGCGAGCCGTTCGTCGGTGTCCTGGCCGAGGGCGAGGAGAACCCGTACGCGACAGGGGAGCGGCATCCCGGGGACGCCCACTGATCAAGTTTGACCAATGAGGAGCGCGGGCATACCCTCAGCCGGGTAGTCAACTTTGACTAGCGAGGGAGTCCCAGTGGCCGACGCGGCGATCACCGTCGAGGAAGCACGCAAGACGTACGGCGGAAGGAGCGGCGCACCCGCACTGGACGGGCTCGACCTCACGGTCGCGCGCGGCACGGTGCACGGGGTGCTCGGACCGAACGGCGCGGGCAAGACCACCCTGGTCCGGGTCCTGGCCACCCTGCTGCGGCCCGACGCGGGCCGGATCGAGGTGGCGGGGCACGACGTGGTGCGCGAGGCGTACGCCGTGCGCCTGCGCATCGGCCTGCTCGGCCAGCACGCGGCGCTCGACGAGGAGCTCGGCGGCCGGCAGAACCTGGAGCTGTTCGGGCGCCTGCACCACCTGGGCGCGCGGCGGGCACGCGCGCGTGCCGGCGAACTGCTGGAGCGCTTCGAGCTCACCGGCACCGGACGCAAGCCGGTGAAGCAGTACAGCGGCGGCATGCGGCGCCGCCTGGACCTCGCCGCCTCACTGATCACCGAACCGGAGGTGCTCTTCCTGGACGAACCGACCACCGGCCTCGACCCGCGCGGCCGCGCGGAGGTGTGGGAATCGGTCCGCTCCCTGGTCGGCGGCGGCACGACGGTCCTGCTCACCACCCAGTACCTGGAGGAGGCCGACCAGCTCGCCGACCGCATCTCGGTCGTGGACGCCGGCCGGGTCGTCGCCGACGGCACGGCGGACGCGCTCAAGGCGGCGACCGGCGGCGACCGCATCGACGTCGTCCTGCGCGACGCCGGGCAGCTGGGCACGGCCGTCGCCCTGCTGCCCGTGCCGAAGGACCAGATCACGGTGGACACCGACCGCCGGATGCTCAGCGCCCCCGTCACCGACCGCATGGCGGCCCTGACCGGGGTCGTCCGCGCGCTGGAGGAGGCCGGCGTCGAGGCCGAGGACATCGCCCTGCGCAGGCCCACGCTCGACGAGGTCTTCCTGCGCCTGACCGGGCACGACGACCGAGTGAAGGAGGCCGCATGACCACCGTGCCGTACGCCCTGACCGACTCCTGGACCATGACCCGCCGCGAACTCGCCCGCTGGGGGCGGCAGCCGGTCACGGTGGTGGTGAACCTGGTCTTCCCGGTGATGCTGCTGCTGATGTTCGGCTACCTGGTCGGCGGCGGCCGGGGGGTGAGCGGCGCGTACCTCGACTTCCTGGTCCCCGGCATGCTCGCGCTCACCATGGCCTTCGGCCTGGAGGGCACGATGGTCGCCGTCACCCAGGACCTGGGCAAGGGCGTCGTCGACCGCTTCCGCTCGATGCCGATGGCCGACGGCGCGGTCCTGGTGGGCCGTGCCGCCGCCGACATGCTCCAGTCGGTGCTCGGCCTGGCGGTGCTGCTCGCCGTCGCCGCCGCGCTCGGCTGGCGCCCCCACGGCGGCCCGGCCGGTCTGCTGGGCGCCGTGGGGCTGCTCCTGCTGTTCCGCTTCGCCATGCTGTGGATCGGCATCCACCTGGCGCTGGTGGCCGGGAAGCCCGAGATGGTGTCGGCCGTGCAGATCCTGGTCTGGCCGGTCGGCTTCCTGTCCAACGCCTTCGCCGCACCCGAGTCCATGCCCGGCTGGCTGGGCACGCTCGTCCAGTGGAACCCCCTGTCCCAGACCGCCACGGCCGTCCGCGACCTCTTCGACAGCCCCGGCGGGGAACCGGGGCACGTGTGGGCCGCCGTCGTGTGGCCCCTGGTGCTGCTCGCGGTGTTCTTCCCGCTGGCGGTACGGAGGTTCGCGCGGCTCAGCCGGTAGGGCCCGCCCCGGCGGACCCCGGGGTCCGCCGTCCGGACCAGGTCGCAGGGCACCGGCGGTGACGTGCCGGGCCCCGCGTCCGCGGCATGGTCCGAACGACGGGCCCTAGTGGTGGAAGCCGGTGGCCGCGTCCCTGTCGCGGGTGAGGGGGCGCGGCTGCCCGCGCAGCTCCGGCAGCAGCCGGGCCAGGTCGTCGGCGAACAGGCCGGCGAGGTCCTCGGAGAAGCCGTTGCGGCACACCACCCGCAGCACCGACAGGTCCTGACGGTTCGCCGGGAAGGTGTACGCGGGCACCAGCCAGCCGTGCTCCCGCATCCGCCGGGAGACGTCGAACACGTCGTACGCGGTCACGTCGTCGGCGGTCGTGAAGGCGAACACCGGCAGCTGGTCGCCCCGGGTCAGCAGCCGGAAGTCGCCGAGCGCCCCGATCCGTGCGGCGAGGCCCCGGGCCACGTCCCGCGCGGCCTGCTGCACGGCCCGGTAGCCCGCGCGGCCCAGCCGCAGGAACGTGTAGTACTGCGCCGCCACCTGCGCGCCCGGCCGGGAGAAGTTCAGCGCGAAGGTCGGCATGTCGCCGCCCAGGTAGTTCACCCGGAAGACCAGTTCCTCCGGCAGCGCGTCCGCGTCCCGCCACAGCGCCCAGCCGACGCCCGGGTAGACCAGTCCGTACTTGTGCCCGGAGGTGTTGACCGACGCCACGCGCGGGAGGCGGAAGTCCCACACCAGGTCCTCGTCGAGGAAGGGCGCGACCATCGCGCCGGACGCCCCGTCGACGTGCACCGGGACGTCGAGGCCGGTGCGCTCCTGGAGTTCGTCCAGCGCCGCGCACAGTTCGGCGATCGGCTCGTACGACCCGTCGAAGGTGGACCCCAGGACGCCGACGACCCCGATGGTGTCCCCGTCGCACAGCCCGGCGGCGGCCTGCGGGTCGAGGTGGAACCGCTCGCCCTCCATGGGGACCCGGCGGGCCTCCACCTCCCAGTAGGTGCAGAACTTCTCCCAGCAGACCTGGACGTTGACGCCCATGACGAGATTCGGACGGGCGTCCTTGGACGGGTACCGGCCGGCGTTCCTGCGCGCCCAGCGCCGCTTCAGCGCCATCCCGGCGAGCATGCACGCCTCGCTCGAACCGGTCGTCGAACAGCCCACGGCCGCCGACGGATCGGGCGCGTGCCACAGGTCCGCGAGCATCGCCACGCACCGCCGCTCCAGCTCGGCGGTGCGCGGGTACTCGTCCTTGTCGATCATGTTCTTGTCCCGGCACTCCGCCATCAGGACGCCGGCCTCCGGCTCCATCCAGGTGGTGACGAAGGTGGCCAGGTTCAGCCGCGCGTTGCCGTCCAGCATCAGCTCGTCGTGCACCAGTTGATAGGCCGTCGAGGGCGCCATGGGCGTCTCGGGCAGCCGGTGCAGGGGCGGCGCCTCGGTCATGTCCCCGACCGGGTTGGCCGGCCCGAGGAAGGGGTTGACGGACAGGGGCCGCCCGTCGTGCTGCGGGCCTTCGTGAAGCGGCATGGATGCCTCCGGGTCTCGGGAGCGGGCGGGAGGGACAGGGGAGGGGGAGGGGCGAGGAAGGCGGGGACGGACGCGCCGGCGAGGACGGGACGGCGGTCACCGGACCGCCGTCCCGTCCGCCCGCAGCTGCATCTGCGGGCGGCCCGTGACCAGCAGCCAGGCCGGCAGGGAGGCGAGGCACAGGAGCGTGAGGATTCCCGGTGAGGCGACCAGGACGGCGGCGACGAACAGGCTCATCCAGCCCTGCCGGGTGATGGCCAGCAGGATCCCCAGCACCCCCGCCGACACGCCCACCGCCGGGTGCACCCCGGGCACCAGGGCGTGCGCGCACAGCCCGAGCGCCGTGCCGACGAACACCGCCGGGAAGATCCGCCCGCCCCGGAAGCCGCAGGACGCGGCGACGAGCAGCGCGGCCAGCTTCACCACCGTCATCGTCGCGAACCCGCCCGCCGACCAGCCGTCGGGATCGTGTGCCAGCTCCGCGACCTCGTCGAGCCCCTTGAACAGCGTCAGGTGCCCGCCCAGGGCCGCCAGGGCGCCCAGCACCGCACCGCCGGCCGGAAGCATCAGCATCGGGTGCCGCAGCCGCCGGAACGCCCCGTGGACGTACGGGAAGGCGTACACGGCGCACATCCCGAGCAGCGCGCCCGCCGGGGCGATCACGAGCGCCGCCAGCAGGTCGCCCCAGCCGGGCCGTCCGAACGACGGCAGGTGCAGGTCGAAGTGCGGATCCGCCAGCAGCGAGGCGGTGAGCGCACCGGCCCCCGCGGCGGCCAGCGGCGCGAACAGGCTGTCCCACAGCCGTCCCTTGACCCGCTGCCCCGCCAGCGCCTCGGAGATGACCAGCGCGGCGGCCACCGGCGTGCCGAACAGCGCGCCGATCGTCGCCGCCTCCGCCAGCGCCACCCAGCCGCGTTCCGGCGCCCGGGGGAAGGCCCTCGTGCCCAGCCGGACCGCGAGGGAGACGTTCACGGCGATGATCGGGTTCTCCGGTCCGAGGCTCGGCCCGCCGGCCAGCATCAGGGCGGCGGCCAGCAGCAGCCCCGGCAGCACCGCGGGCGGCAGCACGGGCGCGTCGAGACCGGTGGTCGCCGGATCGGGGCCCGCGTGCCCCGGGACCCTCCACACCACCAGCCCCACCGCGATCCCGGTGGTGACGAGCACCGCGAACATCCAGGGCACGGAGTACCGGCCGATCCCCAGCGCGTCCGGCAGGTCCTGCCACAGCACGTCCTGGAGCTCCCCGGCCGCGGCGCTCACCCCCAGCAGGACCAGGCTCGCCGCCACGCCCACGAGCAGCGCCGGGACGAGGGTCGGCAGCAGGGCGCGTGCCGGAGTCGCCGGGGCGGTGGAGGGTGACTGCTGTGCGCTGTCCTGGGCCACGGGCACAAGATAGGCGGACCAAAGGCGCAAATCCGGCACAACATCCGGGGAAGTGTTCGGCTTGCACCTCACGCGGCGTGAGGATCCAGGGTGGAGGGCGTACCGAGAAGGGAGCGGAAGTGAGCTACTCCGTGGGACAGGTGGCGGGCTTCGCCGGCGTCACGGTGCGCACCCTGCACCACTACGACGACATCGGCCTGCTCGTCCCGAGCGAGCGCAGCCACGCGGGCCACCGGCGTTACGGCGACGCCGACCTCGACCGGCTGCAGCAGGTCCTGTTCTACCGGGAGCTCGGCTTCCCGCTCGAGGAGATCGCCGCCCTGCTCGACGACCCGGACGCGGACCCCCGCGCGCACCTGCGCCGCCAGCACGACCTGCTGACCGCCCGGATCGAGAAGCTGCAGAAGATGGCGGCGGCCGTCGAACACGCCATGGAGGCGCGCAACATGGGCATCAACCTCACGCCCGAGGAGAAGTTCGAGGTCTTCGGGGACCACGACCCCGAGCAGTACGAGGACGAGGTGCGCGAACGCTGGGGCGACACCGACGCCTACCGGCAGTCGCAGCAGCGCGCCGCGTCCTGCACCAAGGAGGACTGGCAGCGGATCCAGCGCGAGGCCGACGAGGTCACCCGGCGCTTCGTCGCCCTGATGGAGGCGGGCGAACCCGCCGACTCCGAGGCGGCGATGGACGCCGCCGAGGAGCACCGCCGGTGGATCTCGCGCAGCCACTACGACTGCGGGTACGAGATGCACACCTGCCTCGGCGAGATGTACGTGGCCGACGAGCGGTTCACCCGCACCATCGACAAGGCGAGGCCCGGTCTCGCCGCCTACCAGCGCGAGGCGATCCTCGCCAACGCCGCCCGGCACACCGCGTGAGCCCCTGGCCCGGTCACTCCCGGGCCAGGACCACCGCCGTGCCGTACGCGCACACCTCGGTGCCCACGTCGGCCGCGTCCGTCACGTCGAAGCGGAACGCCAGCACGGCGTCGGCACCCCGCGCGCGTGCCTGCTCGACCAGCCGCTCCATGGCCTGGTTGCGGGTCTCCACGAGCGTCTTGGTCAGCCCCTTGAGCTCGCCGCCGACCATCGACTTCAGGCCGGCCCCGATCTGGCTGCCGAGGTGCCGGGACCGCACGGTCAGACCGAAGACCTCACCGAGGACCTCCTGCACCCGGTACCCCGGGACGTCGTTCGTCGTGACCACCAGGACGTCGGGCCGTGGCCCCTGTCCGCCGCCGTGTTCCTCGATGCCCATGGCTCCCAGCTTCACCCCGGGCGGGCCACAGTGCATCCTGGGTACCCCCGTGGAACCCGGGTCCTGACGGTTGCGTTGATAGTTTGGGCAACCAGCCCGGCCCTTATCCCCCAAGCAGCAGGAGCCACATCCCCGTGACCACCCTTGCGCTCGGCCCCGAGTGGCTGAGCCCGGACTACCTGATCGAGACCTTCAGCCTTCCCGGCATCCTGCTGATCGTCTTCGCGGAGTCCGGACTCTTCGCGTTCCTGCCCGGTGACTCCCTGCTGTTCACGGCGGGGCTCTTCGTGGCCGAGGGCAACTACATCAGCCAGCCGCTGTGGCTGGTGTGCACGCTGATCGTGCTGGCCGCCGTCATCGGCGACCAGGTCGGATACATGATCGGCAAGTTCTTCGGACCCCGGCTGTTCAGCCGGCCGAACTCCAAGCTCTTCAAACAGGAGAACCTGGAGAAGGCCCACGAGTTCATGGAGAAGTACGGCCCCAAGGCGATCGTCCTGGCCCGCTTCGTCCCGATCGTGCGCACCTTCGCCCCCATCGTGGCCGGCGCCGGCCGCATGAAGTACCGCACGTTCCTCACGTACAACGTCATCGGCGGCATCGCCTGGGGAACCGGCGTCACCCTCGCCGGGTACTGGCTCGGCCAGATCGAGTTCATCAAGACCAACGTCGAGGCGATCCTCATCCTGATCGTCTTCGTCTCCGTGGTCCCGATCATCATCGAGTACCTGCGCGAGCGCGGCAAGAAGAAGCGCGCCGCCGCCGAGGCCCCGGCCGCCCCGCAGCAGCCGCAGTACGCACGGCACCCCCAGGCCCCCGTCATGGACGACGCCACGACCCAGCTGCGCCGCATCACCCCTGACCGGCAGCCGCCCCGGCAGACCGCCCACCAGCCCTACGGCAACCAGCACCAGGGCTACCCGCAGCAGCACCCCCAGCACCCCCAGCACCCCCAGCACCCCCAGCAGCCGTACGGCAACGGCCAGTACCACGGCCAGTACCCGCAGGGCCCGGGCCAGGGTCAGGAACAGGGCCAGGGCCCGGGCTACCACCAGCAGCAGCCGTACAACGGCGGTTACTGAACCGGAACCGGACCGGGGACGCGGGGCGGCTAGAAGCCCCGCGTCCGCTTGGCCGCCCTGCGCTTCTCGGCGGAGCCGATCCGCAGGAACAGGCGCGAGATCTCCGAACCGAGGTTCACCCCGATCGCGATGGCCATGGCCAGCGCCACGGCCTTCGTGAGGGACACCAGCCCCGAGTCGACCTCGCTCTGGGCGATCCCCAGCAGACCGAAGTACGTGGCGGAACCGGGCAGCAGCGGTCCGATCGCCGCCGTGGTGTACGGCAGCGCGGACGCGAACCGGTACCGGGCCAGCAACTGCCCGAACAGGCCCACCACACCCGCCGCCACGGCCGTGGACGCCACCGGCGAGATGCCGCCCGCGTAGTGCATCGCCCCGTACACCACCCACGCGACCCCGCCGTTCAGGGTCACCATCAGCACGGTGGACCGTTCCTGCTGGAGCAGCACCGCGAAGGTCAGCGACAGCAGCATCGACGCGGTGATCTGCCACACCGGCCGCTCGGAGACGCCGAGCGCCGCGTCCGGGTTCAGCTTGGCGCCCAGCTGCACGCCGAAGTACAGCACCGTCAGCACCCCGGTCACGATGCCCACGAAGAAGTACAGGACCTCCAGCAGGCGCGCGGACGCGGTGATGTAGAAGCCGGTCAGACCGTCCTGCACGCCCGCCACCAGCGCCCGCCCGGGCAGCAGCGCGAACAGCCCGCCGGTGATCACCGCGGACGCCTTCACGTCCGCGTGCGCCAGCGTCAGCGTCACCCCGATCGCGGCCGGCGGCATCGCGGCCGCCGTGAACTGGTAGAACTCCGGCAGCCCGCGCCCCGCGCACAGCCAGGCCAGCCGGTCGCCGAGCATCGCGCCGACCGCGGCGGCCAGGAACACCAGGAAGTTACCGCCGACCAGCACCGAGGCGGCCCCCGCGAGCAGCCCGCTCGCCCCGGTCAGCACCCAGCCGGGGTACGGGTGCCGGTTGCGGCGTATCTCCGCCAGCCGCCGGTAGGCCTCCTCCAGGGAGACGTGCGTCTCGTCGTCGCTGAGGTCGTCCACCAGCCGGTACACGGCCGCCAGCCGGGTGTAGTCGGGGCTGCGGCGGCGCACCGTGCGCGACGCGGTCACCGGGTCGTCGACCAGGGACGGCTGGTAGGAGATCGACAGCAGGGTGAAGGTGACGTTGGGCTCGCAGCGGTCCAGGCCGTAGGAGCGGCACACGGCGAACATCGCCGCCTCCACGTCCTCGGCGCCCTCACCGCCCGCCAGCAGCAGCTCCCCGATCCGCAGGGTCAGGTCGAGGACGCGCGGCACCGCGGGACCGGCCTCGTCGTGCCGCTGCACCGGCTCCGGCGCCGGCCGCTCGGTCACCGGCATGCGCAGCATCGTGCGCATCCGGTCCTGCCAGGGAACGTCCTTGGTCAGGCTGACGAGCGGTATCCCGCTCGGCGGGGTGAACGCCGGCGGCGGCTGCCTGGAGCTGTAGGTGCTCGGCGGGCTGAACGCCGACCCCTCCGCCTCGGCCGGCTGCGGCGGAGCCACGTCCAGTCCGTCCGGGACGGCGAACTCGGAGGTCGTCTCGGAGTCCGTACCGGTCCTCGGGACGGCCAGCCCCTTGGGAAGGGCGAACTCGGAGGTCGTCTCGGAGTCCGTACCGCTCCTCGGGACGGCCCGCCCCTTGGGGAGGGCGAACTCGGAGGTCGTCGACGACTCGGCCTCGGCCGGCGCCGCCCGGCCCCGGGGAGGCGCGAAGGCGCTCCTCGCCTCGTCCGACTGCGGCTTGCGGTCCTCCGCGTCCGTCACTTGCCCTGCGCTCCCTGTACGACGTACGGCACCGCCCGTGAGCCTGCCCCCGCCCAGTATGCGCACGCACAGCAGGACGGGCCGCACGCGCACGCGTGCGACCCGTCCTGCGACTGGCGCGGGGGCCGGAGGCTCAGTGGCCGCCCTGCTCCTCGAAGCGCTTGTAGGACCGCTCGATCTCGGCCTCGGCGTCCACCCGGCCCACCCAGTTGGCGCCCTCGACCGACTTGCCCGGCTCCAGGTCCTTGTAGACCTCGAAGAAGTGCTGGATCTCCAGGCGGTCGAACTCGGACACGTGGTGGATGTCCCGCAGGTGCTCCACGCGCGGGTCCGTCGCCGGGACGCACAGCAGCTTGTCGTCGCCGCCGGCCTCGTCCGTCATGCGGAACATGCCGATCGCGCGGCAGCGGATCAGGCAGCCCGGGAAGGTCGGCTCGTCGAGGATGACCAGCGCGTCCAGCGGGTCGCCGTCCTCGCCGAGGGTGTTCTCGACGAAGCCGTAGTCGGTCGGGTAGGCGGTCGAGGTGAAAAGTCGACGGTCCAGGCGGATCCGACCCGTCTCGTGGTCCACCTCGTACTTGTTCCGCGAACCCTTCGGGATCTCGATCGTGACGTCGAACTCCACCGGTGGCTCCTCCATGATCAGCACATAGTTCTGGTGGTTAAGTGTCCCTCACGCAGGTGTGTGATCGCGAAAGGGGCTGGTGGTCGTGCCGGAGCTGGGGCCTTGGCGGGCCGCGGGACCGCACGTCGTGCGGATCGCGGACGCCGTACGACCGCGTCTCGCCCGGGCCGCGGAGACCGTACGGTCGCGTCTCGCGCGCGTCGCCGCGGCCGCCGGGCCGCGGTTCGCGCGGCCGGACCGGCCGGAATCACCACGGGTCCCGCGGGTCGCGCGGCCGAAGACCTGGCGGTTCGTCGCGACCGCCGCCACCGCCGGTCTGGCGCTGGCCGCGGGAGCGGTGACCGCCGCCGGTCCCTGGGACTCCAACGGTCAGCGTACGTCCGAGCGGCACCGGGCCGTGGCCCTGGAAGCCGCGCGTGGCACAGATCACGCCCGCGCCCACGCCGGTACGCCGCCCCGCGGGCCCGAGGCCGCCCCGTCGGCCGCCTCCGTGCTCACCGGCCTCGGCTCCGCCGCCGTGCGGTCGGCGCCCGGCGACAAGGCGCTCACCGGCGTCCTCGGCCCGCTGCTGAAGACCCCGGCGCTCGGCCGCCGCTCCGCCGCCGTGGTCGACGTGGCCACCGGCGAGCGGCTGTACGGCACCGGCTCCGGCGACGCGCTCACCCCCGCCTCGACCACGAAGATCGCCACCGGCGTCGCCGCGCTCTCCGCGATGGGCGCCGACCACCGCCTCACCACCCGCGTCGTCTTCGAGCCCGACACCGAGGAGGTGGTGCTGGTCGGCGGCGGCGACCCCACCCTCACCGCCCGCAAGGAGGCCCACGGCCTCGCCAGCCTGCGCGACCTCGCCGGGCGCACCGCCGCCGCCCTGGCCAAGCGGGGCGTGCGCGAGGTGACCCTCTCCTACGACACGACGCTCTACCGGGGCACCGTGAACCACCCGATCGGGGTCAACCCCAACCTCGCCGCCGTCACCCCCCTGATGGCCGACGAGGCCCGCACCGACGACTCCACCAGCGGCCCCGCCCCGCGCGTCGCCGACCCCGCGGCCGACGCCGCCCGGAAGTTCGGCGCCTTCCTCGAGGAGCACGGCGTCGAGGCCACGCCCCCCGGCCGGTCGAAGGCCTCCACCCGCGCCTCCACTCTCGCCACGGTCTCCTCGCCGCCGCTGGGCGTCCTCGTCGAACGGATGCTGACCGGCAGCGACAACGACCTCGCCGAGGCCCTCGCCCGCCACACCGCCCTCGCCACCGGCGGGAGCGCCGACTTCGCCGGCGCCGGCGCGGCCGTCACCGCCCGGCTGAAGAAGCTCGGCCTGCCGGTGAAGGGCGCCGTCTTCAAGGACGGCAGCGGCCTCGACCGGGGCGGCCGGCTCACCGCCGACCTCCTCACCGCCCTGCTCGTGAAGGCCGGCGACCCCGACCGCCCCGAGCTGCGCCCGGTCCTCACCGGCCTGCCCGTGGCCGGCTTCACCGGCACCCTCGCCGGCCGCTACGCCGACGGGGCGGCCGGCGTCGTGCGCGCCAAGACCGGCACGCTCACCGGTGTGAACACCCTGGCGGGCACCGTCGTCGACCGGGACGGCAGGCTGCTGGCCTTCGCCTTCCTGGCGAACGGCACCACCGACCCGGCGGCGGCCCAGTCCGCCCTGGACGAGGCGGCCACGGCGCTGGCGGCGTGCGGCTGCCGGTGACCGCCCGCCCCGGCCGCCTCGCCGCCCTGCCCCGAACCCGGGCACTCACGTACCGTTGACGCATGACGAGCATCGGTGGTGCTGCCTCTTCCGGGATGGTCGACTGGAATCTCGCGGTCGCGACCGCGACCCGGCTCATGCGGCCGGGCCCCGACGTGAGCCGCGAGGAGGCCCGGGCCGTCGTCGCGGAGCTGCGCCGGCACGCGAAGGCCTCGGAGGAGCACGTCCGGGGCTTCACCCGGCTGGGCACCGAGGAGACCCACGACACACCCGTCCTCGTCGTCGACCGCCCCGGCTGGGTCCGGGCCAACGTCGCCGGCTTCCGCGAGCTCCTCAAGCCGCTCCTCGACAAGATGCAGGAACGCCGCGGCAGCAGCCCCGGCAACGCGGTCCTCGGCGCCGTCGGCGGCAAGGTCACCGGCGTGGAGCTGGGCATGCTGCTGTCCTTCCTCGCCTCCCGCGTGCTCGGCCAGTACGAGACCTTCGCCCCCGCCACCCGGGAGTTCCCGGCCGGGGAGAACGGCGGCGGCCGGCTGCTGCTCGTCGCCCCCAACATCGTCCACGTCGAACGCGAGCTCGACGTCGAACCGCACGACTTCCGCCTGTGGGTGACGCTGCACGAGGAGACCCACCGCACCCAGTTCACCGCCGTGCCCTGGCTGCGGGACCACCTGGAGGGCGAGATCCAGTCGTTCCTGGGGGAGACCGACGTCGATCCCATGACCGTCCTGGAGCGCGTCCGCGAGGCCGCCCAGTCCCTCGTCGGCGGCCGTCCCGAGGGCGAGGAGGGCGACGACGGGCACTCCCTCGTCGAGCTCGTGCAGACCCCCGCCCAGCGCGAGATCCTCGGCCGCCTCACCGCCGTGATGTCCCTGCTGGAGGGCCACGCCGACTTCGTGATGGACGGCGTCGGCCCCGAGGTCGTGCCGAGCGTCGCCGAGATCCGCGAGAAGTTCCAGCAGCGCCGCGCCAAGGGCGCCTCCCGCCTGGACCTCGCCCTGCGCAAGCTGCTCGGCCTGGACGCCAAGCTCCGCCAGTACCGCGACGGTGAACGCTTCGTGCGCGCCGTCGTGGAGGAGGTCGGCATGGACGGTTTCAACCGCGTGTGGACCTCGCCCAACACGCTCCCCACCAAGGCGGAGATCGCCAAACCGGCGGACTGGATCACACGGGTGCACCGCAAGCCCGAGGTGTGAGCCCCGCGCACGTCGTGAAGCGAATCCGGCCGACGGCATGCGGACGCCCCTTCAATCACCCGTCCGAGGGACCGTGAGCCATGGGTAGGCGTGCAATGCTCGGGTAACGGCCCGGTTCTGTCACCATCTACACACTCTGAGTGACCGACATCGGGTTCACCCCCCGAAAACTTCATGAAGGGAACCGGACATGGGTCCCCATCCTGCGGTCGCGGCGATACGCCTGGCGGTCCGCCGCGTCCTGAACGACATCCTCGACGACCACGGCGACGTCCCCGACGACCACGGTCGAACCCCCGGCCGGGCCCCGGACGAGCGTCCCCCCTCCCCGCTCGTGCTCGCGGCCTGCTCCGGTGGCGCCGACTCCATGGCGCTCGCCTCCGCCCTCGCCTTCGAGGCCCCCCGGCTCGGCGTCCGCGCCGGAGGCGTCACCGTCGACCACGGCCTCCAGGCCGGTTCCGACGTGCGCGCCGCCGAGGTCGTGCTGCGCCTGCGCGAACTCGGACTGGACCCGGTCGAGTCCGTCGCGGTCAGCGTCGGCCGCGGCGGCGGACCCGAGGCCGCCGCCCGGGACGCCCGCTACGCCGCCCTCGACGCCGCCGCCGAACGGCACGGCGCCGTGGCCGTCCTGCTCGGCCACACCCGCGACGACCAGGCCGAGACCGTCCTGCTGGGGCTCGCCCGCGGCTCCGGCATCCGCTCCCTGTCCGGAATGGCCGCGGTCTCGGGGGCCGACGGCCGTTACCGGCGCCCCTTCCTCCAGCTCGACCGGCAGACCGCCCGCAAGGCCTGCATGGTCCAGTCCCTCTCCGTCTGGGACGACCCGCACAACGCCGACCCGGCCTACACCCGCTCCCGCCTGCGCCACGAGGGCCTGCCCGCCCTGGAGAAGGCCCTCGGCAAGGGCGTCGTCGAGGCCCTCGCCCGCACGGCCCAGCTCTCCCGCGACGACGCCGACGCCCTCGACGCCTGGGCCGGCCGGGCCGCGGCCGGCGTCCGGGACGCCGACGGCCGTCTGGAGTGCGCCGGGCTGTACGCCCTGCCGCCCGCCGTACGCCGCCGCGTGCTGCGCCGCGCCGCCATCGAGGCCGGCGCCCCGGCCGGTTCCCTGTTCGCCCGCCACATCGAGGAAGTGGACCGGCTGATCACCGGCTGGCGCGGACAGGGGGCCATCAACCTCCCCGGCAAAGTCGTCGTCCGGCGCCAGGGTGGCAGACTGGTGATTCGGCAAGGCTGAATCCCCGCCCCCGGCAGCGCCGGGGACGGCACGGGACAGCCGGTGGGACGACCGAAAGTGATGCGGGTGGACGCGAAAGACATGGGTGCCGACCTCGAGAAGGTGCTCATCACCAAGGAAGAGATCGACGCCAAGCTGGTGGAGCTGGCCGCGAAGATCGACGCGGAGTACGCGGGCAAGGACCTGCTGCTCGTCGGCGTCCTCAAGGGCGCGGTGATGGTCATGGCCGACCTCGCCCGGGCACTGTCCACCCCCGTCACCATGGACTGGATGGCCGTATCCTCGTACGGGGCGGGTACCCAGTCCTCCGGTGTGGTGCGGATCCTCAAGGACCTCGACACCGACATCAAGGGCAAGCACGTCCTCATCGTCGAGGACATCATCGACTCCGGCCTGACCCTGTCCTGGCTGATCTCCAACCTCGGCTCGCGCGAGCCCGCCTCCCTCAAGGTGTGCACGCTGCTGCGCAAGCCCGAGGCCGCCAAGGTCGCCATCGACGTGGAATGGGCCGGATTCGACATCCCCAACGAATTCGTCGTCGGCTACGGCCTCGACTACGCCGAGAAGTACCGCAACCTCCCGTTCGTCGGTACGCTCGCGCCCCACGTCTACGGGGGCTGAGCCCCGGGGGCCCGCCCGCCGTACGGTGATCGGGAACCCCGGCGGGCTCGGCGGCGTTGGAGCATGCATGGACGCGTTTGCCGGCCGTCCCTCACAGCTTCGGGGGACAATGCTGGGGTACCGTCCGAAGAACAGCCTTTATCAAACTCACTATGGCAGGAGGGACGGGGCGGCACCGCTCCGTATGGATGGACGTGAAGCGATACTTCCGTGGGCCGGTCATGTGGATCGTGCTGGCCGTCCTTGCCGTGGTCGTGTTGATGCAGGTCGTCGGCTCGTCCGGCGGCTACAAGACGGTGGACACGGGCCAGGTCGTCCAGGCGATCAATGAGAACAAGGTCGAGTCGGCCAAGCTGACCACCGGCGACGAGCAGATCATCAAGGTCCAGCTCAAGGACGGCGTCAAGGTCGAGGACAGCTCGAAGATCCAGGCGAGCTACATCGGTGACCAGGGCGTCACCATCGCCAACACACTGCAGGACAAGTTCCAGAACGAGCAGATCCCGGACGGCTACACGGTCTCGCCGTCCAAGCAGAACCCGTTCGTGAGCATTCTGCTGTCCCTGCTGCCCTTCGTCCTCATCGTGGTCGTCTTCCTGTTCCTGATGAATCAGATGCAGGGCGGCGGCTCCCGCGTCATGAACTTCGGCAAGTCCAAGGCGAAGCTCATCACCAAGGACACCCCGAAGACGACGTTCGCCGACGTCGCGGGCTCGGACGAGGCGGTCGAGGAACTCCACGAGATCAAGGAGTTCCTGCAGGAGCCGGCCAAGTTCCAGGCCGTCGGCGCCAAGATCCCCAAGGGCGTGCTGCTCTACGGCCCGCCCGGCACCGGCAAGACCCTGCTCGCGCGTGCCGTCGCGGGCGAGGCCGGTGTCCCGTTCTACTCGATCTCGGGTTCCGACTTCGTCGAGATGTTCGTCGGTGTCGGTGCCTCCCGGGTCCGTGACCTGTTCGAGCAGGCCAAGGCCAACGCCCCCGCGATCGTCTTCGTCGACGAGATCGACGCGGTCGGCCGCCACCGCGGCGCCGGCCTCGGCGGCGGTCACGACGAGCGCGAGCAGACCCTGAACCAGCTCCTCGTCGAGATGGACGGCTTCGACGTCAAGGGCGGCGTGATCCTCATCGCCGCGACGAACCGCCCGGACATCCTCGACCCGGCCCTCCTGCGCCCCGGCCGCTTCGACCGCCAGATCGCGGTCGACCGCCCGGACATGCAGGGCCGGCTGGAGATCCTCAAGGTCCACCAGAAGGGCAAGCCGGTCGCCCCGGACGTCGACCTGTCGGCCGTCGCCCGCCGCACCCCCGGCATGACCGGTGCGGACCTGGCCAACGTGCTGAACGAGGCCGCGCTTCTGACCGCGCGCAGCGACCAGAAGCTGATCGACAACAAGATGCTGGACGAGGCGATCGACCGCGTGGTCGCGGGCCCGCAGAAGCGGACCCGGATCATGTCGGACAAGGAGAAGAAGATCACCGCGTACCACGAGGGCGGACACGCCCTGGTCGCGGCGGCCTCCCCGAACTCCGACCCCGTCCACAAGATCACCATCCTGTCCCGGGGCCGCGCCCTCGGCTACACGATGGTGCTCCCGGACGAGGACAAGTACTCCACGACCCGCAACGAGATGCTGGACCAGCTGGCCTACATGCTGGGCGGCCGCGCGGCCGAGGAGCTCGTCTTCCACGACCCGACGACCGGTGCCGCCAACGACATCGAGAAGGCCACCGGCCTGGCCCGCGCGATGGTCACGCAGTACGGCATGACCGAGCGTCTGGGCGCGATCAAGTTCGGCGGCGACAACACCGAGCCGTTCCTCGGCCGTGAGATGGCTCACCAGCGCGACTACTCGGAAGAGGTCGCCGCGCTGGTCGACGAAGAGGTCAAGAAGCTCATCGAGACCGCGCACAACGAGGCGTGGGAGATCCTGGTCGAGAACCGCGACGTCCTCGACAACCTGGTCCTGGCCCTCCTGGAGAAGGAGACGCTGGGCAAGGAGGAGATCGCCGAGATCTTCGCGCCGATCGTCAAGCGCCCGCCCAGGCCCGCCTGGACCGGCTCCTCCCGCCGTACGCCGTCGACCCGCCCGCCGGTCCTCTCCCCCAAGGAGCTGGCCCTGACGAACGGGGCGAACGGCGCGACGCCGGCGATCACCACCGCCAAGAGCACCACGGTGGAGCCCGCCCCGGCGCCCGAGCGGACCGCGGAGGACCGCCCCGAGAGCTGATCCGAGGCTCCCGCCGGGCCCACCGGGCCCGGAATGACCGCCGCGCCCCCCTGGTTCTAGCCTGGGGGGCGCGGCATTCGCGTACCGCAGTTGAGACGCGTGCCCCTCACGCGTGAAGGCACAGGAACGAGGCACCCCATGACCGACCCCGTGACGCTGGACGGCATAGCCCCCATCGGCGAGTTCGACGAGAAGCGGGCCGAGAACGCCGTGCGCGAGCTCCTGATCGCGGTCGGCGAGGACCCGGACCGCGAGGGGCTCCTGGAGACTCCGGCGCGGGTGGCGCGGGCGTACAGGGAGATATTCGCGGGTCTGTGGCAGAAGCCCGAGGACGTGCTGACGACGACGTTCGACCTCGGCCACGACGAGATGGTGCTCGTGAAGGACATCGAGGTGTACTCGACCTGTGAGCATCACCTGGTGCCGTTCCGGGGCGTGGCGCACGTCGGGTACATCCCGTCCACCAGCGGGAAGATCACGGGTCTGTCCAAGCTGGCCCGGCTCGTGGACGTCTACGCCCGCCGCCCGCAGGTGCAGGAACGACTCACCACGCAGATCGCGGACTCCCTGATGGAGATCCTGGAGCCGCGCGGGGTGATCGTGGTCGTGGAGTGCGAGCACATGTGCATGTCGATGCGCGGCATCCGCAAGCCCGGCGCGAAGACCATCACCTCGGCGGTGCGCGGTCAGCTGCGGGACGCGGCGACGCGCAACGAGGCGATGAGCCTGATCATGGCGCGCTGACGGCTCGTCCCCGGTCGCCTCATCCGGCCGGGGTGACCCCCGCGCCGTTGTTCTCGTCGTCCTCCGGGAGCTTGCAGACGCGCTCCAGGAAGATGGCCGCCGCTATGACGGCGATGCCCGCCAGGACCGAGAAGCCGGCGTAGACGGCCTGGTCCCGGCGGGCGGGGATGTCCAGGGATTCCAGGAGGAAGACGCCGGTGCCGCCGTACATGCCGGCGACGAGGGCGGCGACCAGGGCGCTGGCCTGACCGAAGACGACCGCGCGGGCCGCCATCAGGGGGTCGACGCCCTTGGCCTCGGGGCGGCGCTCGCGCTGGGCCCTGAGACGGGCGCGCAGCGAGAGGGCCGTGGCCGCGAGGACCACGGCGATCAGGGCGAGGACGATGGGCGCGGCCACGGGCACGCTCGGCAGGGTCCCCAGGGAGTTCCACAGACGGGCGCCGGCCCAGGACAGGATCCCGGCGACGACGAAGACGCCCGCCAGCACCCTGATGCGCAGCTCTTTCACGGTGTCCCCTCGGATTCCCCCGGTGCCCCGGAATGTGATCGTGTCGACCTTAACGGCTATTCCGGCAGCCGGAGTTCCAGGTCCTTGCGGAGGGTGACGCCCTCGCGGGCGACCGTGCCGAGGAGATCGCCGACCCGTCCGCGGCCGGGGAGTTCCGCCCCGGGATCGACGTCGTGCCAGGGCGCGAGCACGAAGGCGCGTTCGTGGGCGCGGGGGTGGGGGAGCGTGAGGTGCGGGTCGTCGGAGCGGACGTCCGCGTAGGAGACGATGTCCACGTCGAGGGTGCGGGGGCCCCAGCGCTCGTCCCGGACCCGGTGGAAGGCGTCCTCGACGGCGTGCGCCCGCTCCAGCAGGGAGGACGGGGGCAGGGTGGTCCTGAGGACCACGACCGCGTTGAGGTACGAGGGCTGGCTGCCGGGCTCGACGCCCCACGGCTCCGTCTCGTAGACCGGGGAGACGGCCTTGACCCGGACGCCCGGGGTGTCCTCCAGGGCGTCGACGGCCCCCTGGAGGGTCTCCAGACGGTTGCCGAGGTTGGCGCCGATGGACACCACGGCCCGCTTCGGATTGTGCAGGGTGGCGTCGGCGGCGTCGACCTGCTCGACCACGGAGGCGGGGACGGGCTGAACGGTCGGGTCGGTGTGGCCCGGGGTGGACGGCCTGGTCATACGCGGCTCCGGATGATGGTGACGGTCACGTCGTCGAAGGGCACGGTGATCGGCGCGTCCGGTTTGTGGACGCAGACCTCGACCTCCTGCACCACGTCGTGCTTCAGGCAGACCCGGGCGATGCGCTCGGCGAGGGTCTCGATGAGGTCCACGGGATCGCCCTCGACGACCGCCACGACCTCCTCCGCCACGATGCCGTAGTGCACGGTCCTGGTCAGGTCGTCGTCGGCCGCGGCCGGCCGGGTGTCCAGGCCGAGGACGAGGTCCACCACGAAGGTCTGGCCCTCCTCGCGCTCCTTGGGGAACACACCGTGGTGCCCGCGGGCCCTCAGGCCGCGCAGCGCGACACGATCCACGCGAATCACTCCTGCAGTCGTCGGTCCGGCCGGTCGGCGCCGCGTGCGGGCGGCACACCGGCCGGAGTCGAGGCTACCCGCGGGCACCGGCGGGTCCGGACCAGCGGGGCGCCTCTCCTTGTGGGCCTTGTGGTCCCCCTACCCGTTCAGGAGGGGGTGTCGTCGTCCTCCTCCTCGTCGGTCTCGGCGAGGACCGGGGAGGCGTGGTGGGACCAGAGCTTCCAGCCGCCGGGGGTGCGCCGGAACACGTTGGTGGCGACGACGAGCTGGCCGACCAGGGGGCCGAGCTCCTCGCCGGCCTCGGGGGCGGGGCCGCCGCTGAGGATGTTCTCGCTGCAGGTCACCACGGCGGTGTCGCCGGTGACCGAGACGTGCACGTCGGTGAGGAAGAACTGGATGTAGTCGGTGTTCGCCATGATCAGGGCGTACGACCTCAGGACCTCGCCGCGTCCGGTGAGCACGGGCCAGCCGGGGTGCACGCAGGAGACCACACCGGCGTCCGCCGGGTCGTGGTACGTCTCGTCGACGCCGAGGTCGGCAGGGGTGAGCCAGAGCGACGCCACCTCCTCGAAGTCGCCCCGTTCGAGTGCCTCGTAGAAGGCGGTGTTGGCGGCCTCGACCTGCTCGACGTCGGTGTGGGGTGCGGTCACCGGGCTCCTTCTGCGCCGTGTGCGCCGGATTCGGGGGGAGTGCCGTCCGGTGTGCGCGCCTGTTCGACGGCGCGCACGACGCGCACGGCGTCGGCGGTCGCGCGGACCTCGTGCACGCGGACCGCCCACGCGCCGGCCTGCGCGGAGAGGGCGGAGACGGCGGCGGTGGCGGCGTCGCGTTCGCGGGCGGGCGGGGGCGTGCCGTCCGCGTCGGCCAGGACGCGGCCGAGGAACCGCTTGCGGGAGGCGGCGACCAGCAGCGGGTGGCCGAGGCCCAGGAGCCGGTCGAGGCGGGCCAGGAGGGCGAGGTCGTGGTCGGTGTCCTTGGAGAACCCCAGGCCGGGGTCGACGATCACGCGGTCGGCGGCTATGCCGCCCTCCAGCACGGCCTCCACGCGTGCGCGCAGCTCGTCGACGACCTCGGTGACGACGTCCGCGTACTCGCCCCGGACGTTGCCGCCCTCGAGGAAGCCGCGCCAGTGCATGACGACGAAGGGGGCGCCGGCGGCGGCGACGACACCGATCATGGCGGGGTCGGCGAGGCCGCCGCTGACGTCGTTGACGATCGCGGCACCGGCCGCGAGGGACTGCTCGGCGACGGACGCGCGCATGGTGTCGACGGAGACGGCGACGCCCTCGGCGGCGAGGCCGCGGACCACGGGGATGACGCGCCTGAGCTCCTCGGCCTCGTCGACGCGGGTGGCGCCGGGGCGGGTGGACTCGCCGCCGACGTCGACCAGGTCCGCACCCTGGGCGACCAGGTCGAGGCCGTGCTTGACGGCGGTCGTCGTGTCGAACCAGCGGCCGCCGTCGGAGAAGGAGTCGGGCGTCACGTTCACGACCCCCATGACCGCGCAGCGGTCCCAGTGAGGAAGGCCGGCGACCCGGGGGCGTCCGCTGTGGTTGCTCATACGTTCAGCGTAGGCCCAGGGCGGTGCGCGGGTGCCGTCAGGCCGGACGGACGACGCCTTCGGGCCACCGTGCGGATCCGGCCCGCCGCCGGCCCCGTGCGCGGCGGCGACGGGACGGTCGCCGCCGGCGGACCGGCGGCGCGGCCCGGCGCCACGGGGGAACCGCGCGGTGCCGCGTGCACACGGTGGTGCCGGGAGCGGGGGAGGACGTCCGCGGCGGTGCCGGGGCCCACCGGGGCGCGGGCCCGGCCGACGACGGGGCCGCCCCGGGACGCGGGCCGCGCGGCGGCCGGCGTACGCCGCGCACGGCGGGGCCGCCCCGCGGCCGGTCCGCGGGCCGCGGAATCCGGCCCGGTCTTTCCCGCCCTTCCCCGCGGACATCGCGTCCCGTGGTTCTGCCGGTTCTGCGAAAGGCCTGGGAACCGGCGCCGATTCGGGCGTCCGGCGACATCGCGTTCGGGTATCGGGCGACAACACGCCTTACGGGCGACGGTTTCGGGGGAGAGGTTCACCGCGTGCTTACCGCGACGCGCCGGACACTTCCCTTCCGGCCACCGGCGGCGAGCCGGACGAGTCCCCCTGCTCGGACAAGTCCCACCACAAGGAATCCCACCACCCACAAGGGCCCCCGCAAGGGCGCGCCGAAGTTGTCGGGCGGGGGAAGGGAACCGGACGCACGCGGATCCCGCCGGCCGTCCGCGGAAAGCGGGGGCGCGACTGCGGTGCCCGGCGACGGGGATTCCGGCAGCGCCGGAGCGGTCCGGCGGGCGCCCGGAGACGGGGCGGGACCGCCCGGGCGCGCTGCGGGGAACCCGCCGGCGAAGAAAATGATCTTGGCAATTCCGGCGGCGTGTCCATTCACGTTCGGCGCGAGTTCGCTGATGCCCTGTGAAACCCTCGACGTGGCTTTGTTTTTACGGGGCGGGGCACCATCATTCGCCTACGCGCGGTAAGTTTCTGGCCATGCCACGTGGACGTCACCGTCATTCCCCGCCCCTGCACAGGATGCTGCCCCCGTCGGCGATCGCAGGCGTCTCCGTCGTCTGCGCCCTGGGGCCCTGGGTGTTCACGCAACCGATGGTGCTCCGTGTCCTGGCCGCGGCCGCCGCGGTCACGGCGGTCGTCGGTGCGGTCGTCATGCGGCACTGGGACGTCCAGGCGGGCAAACGCGTCGCCGACCTCACCCGCGCGCGTGCGAGCGACGAGTGGCGTTTCGAGGAGCGGGTCGCCGAACTGGAGTCCGATCTCGAGGAGTCGCGCGAGCTGCGCGCGAAGCTGGAGCAGCGGCTGCGCGCCAAGCGCACGGAGCTCGCCGGGCTGCGCAACGAGCACGCGGCACTGCTGCGGCGGTACGCCGCGGCGGAGGCCGACCGGGCGAGCGTCCTGGAGGACCGCCGGGTGCTCGAGATCGAGGCCTCGGTCCCGGCCCGCGCGCTGCCGGCGGGGGCGTCGGCGGCCGCGTCCGCAGCGGAGTCCGCCCAGCAGCGGCCCGCGGAGGGGCCCGCGGAGGCGGCGTCCGTGCCGGCGGCCAGGCGCGGGAGCGGGACGGCGGCCGACGGCGGGACCGCCGCCGGGGAGGCGGCCGCGAGCGGCGACACCGACACGGAGCCGACGATTCCGTCGGTCTTCTCGCCGGAGGGCTCCCGGCTGTTCCTGCGGGCCGGCGCGGCGCTGGCACGGTTCGGCGCGGCCCGCGGCGAAGCCGCTGACGAGGTCACCGGGACCGCCGGGTCCGCCGAGCCGGCCGGATCCCCGGAGCCCTCCGGGAGCAACGAGTCCGCCGGCGACGACGCCGACCCCGCCATAGCGGCGCAGGCCGACGACGGCGCGGCGGCGCAGGCCGACGACGCCCCCCGCGGCGCCGGTGCGCCGGAGGACGCCGGAACCCCGCGGCGGGACGGCTCCCCGGAGGGGGCCCGGATCCCCGAGGACGACGGCCCCGGGCCCGCGCGGAAGCGGAAGCCGGAGCAGGCATCCGAGGCCGGGACCGAGGAGCAGGAAGGGGCGGCCGGCGAGCACGGGCACGCGAGCGCGTCCCCCGCCCCGGCCGCCGCTCCGGACCGGTCCGCGCGGCAGCCCTCCGGGCACTTCACCGTGCCGACCGCGGTGGCGGTCGTACCGCCGGCGGCGCCCGCGCGGCGTCCGGTGCCCGACGGCGGGTTCGACTTCTTCGGCACGAAGAAGGACACCGGCCGGTCCGCCGTGGAGGCCGTGCAGAACGAGGACCTGGCCGACGTCGTCGGGCCGGAGGCGCTCGCCCTGCACAAGGCCGAGACGGAGGCGCGGTTCAAGCCCGCCGACGAGGACGCGCGCGGGATCGGGCAGGTCATCGACCTGACGGCGCACGACGAGACGGAGCCGATCGACGTCCAGGGGCTGCGCAGCGCGGCCTCCTGAAGCACCGGTCACACGGACGGGGACGGGGTCCCGCACGGACGACGTGCGGGACCCCGTCGGCGTCCCGCGCCGTCCCGCGCCCCTTCTCGGCGCGCCCGCACGCGCGTGTGCACCGGCCGGAGGGGCGGGCCCCTAGGCCATCCAGCGGTCCGGGCGGGCGTCCCTGCGGCCCGTGCGGGAGCGCTCCGCCTGGGCCCGCAGCAGGTCCGCCGCCTCACCGGCGTCCCGGAGGCGGGCCGTCACCGACTTGTTCGCCCCGGTGTCCACATGGACGTCGGCGACGCCCCGGGCCCGCTGCCAGGGCCCCTGGACCAGCCGTACGCTCTGCACCTTGGCGTGCGGCACCAGGGCCAGGCTCCGCCGCAGCAGCCCGTGGCGGGCGGCGAACACCGCGTCGGTGACGGCGAGTCCGTAGCCGCGCCACCAGAGCGGCACGCACCACCGCGCGCGCCGCGGCGGCCGGGTGAGCGCCTCGCGCGGCGGCACGCTCACCCCGGGCAGCACCCGCGCGACGACCGCCTCGGCGATCTCGCGGGGAGCGACCGGCAGCAGCAGGGAGTTGGACGACCCCGCCACGTCCAGCTCCACGCGCACCCAGCCCCGCCGCCGCCACAGCAGCGGCTCGACGACGCGCACGGTCTGCACGCGCCCCGGCGGAACCGTCTCGTGCGCCCGGTCCAGCAGCCCGTGGTCGATGCGCAGCCCGTCGGGCGACTCGCCCACGGTCCAGTCGTACTCGGTGACGAACCGGCCCACACTGCTCGCGCCCGCCGCGCCGAGCAGCGGAACGGCGGCGGCGAGCAGTGTCCACAGGCTGTGGGTGACCGTCCACAGCAGCGGCAGCACGACGGCGGCGACGACGAGCCACCCCCAGGTCGCGCCGGTCAGCACCAGGGCGGCGGCGAGGACGCCCGGCGGCACCCGCAGCATCCGCCGGGACGGCGCCTCGCCGACCTCGTGCGCGGTCTCGGGCGCGAAACCGGCCGCCCGCGCGAGCAGTTCGGCGCGCAGCGCGCGCGCCTCGTCGGCGCCCAGGAAGGCGAGTTCGTCCTTCTTGTCGGTGCCTATGACGTCGAGCTTGAGCTTCGCCACGCCCGCGACCCGCGCGAGCAGCGGCTGGGTGACGTCGACGGCCTGGATCCGCTCCAGCCGGATGTGCGCGGTGCGCCGGAACAACAGCCCGGTGCGGATGCGCAGTTCGCTGTCGGTCACCGCGAAGTGGGTGAACCACCACGTCAGGAAGCCGTAGAGGGCGGCGGCGGGGAGGAGGACGGCGAGACCGATCAGCACGGTGGCGGGCGTCAGCCGGGTCAGCTGGCGCTGCGCCTGGTCGGGATCGTGCAGCGCCCACCCGATCAGCACCGCGACGGGCGCCCACGCCCGCCTGAGCGGCGTGACGGGGTGCAGCCGCCGCTCGTCCACGGGGCGCCGCCCACGCACGTCCTCGTGGACGCCGGGGGCCGTCACAGCCCCGCCGATCGGGCCTCGCCCAGTTCGGTGAGCCGGTCGCGCAGCCGCTCCGCCTCGGCCGGGTCGAGGCCGGGGATGGTCGCGTCGGTCGCCGCGGCCGCCGTGTGCAGCTGCACGCTGGCCAGGCCGAAGTACCGTTCGACGGGCCCGGAGGCGACCTCGACCAGCTGCATCCGCCCGTACGGCACGACCGTCTCCTGGCGCCACAGGACGCCCCGGCTGATCAGCAGGTCGTCGGCGCGCTCGGCGTACCGCCAGGAGCGCCAGTTGCGCTCCAGCAGCACCCAGCCCCAGGCCGTCAGGGCCAGCGGCAGCACCGCGAAGAGGGCCCAGCCGGGCCCGGCCAGCAGTCCCGGGACCAGGGCGGTGGCCAGGGTCAGCAGCCCCAGCCACACCACCAGCATCAACCGCCGCATGCGCAGCAGCCCCGGGGGCAGCGCGATCCACACCGGCTCACCGTCCGCGGTCCCCGTGCCGTGCACGCTCCCCGTCTCCATGGGGCCAGCGTACGTAGGGGAGACTGTGTTCATGACTCCTACGACGGAGACCATGGTCGGTATCGGCGGCGCCGCGGAGAGCACCGACATGGTGCTCAACATCGGGCCCCAGCACCCGTCCACGCACGGGGTGCTGCGCCTGAAGCTGGTCCTGGACGGCGAGCGCATCGTCCGCGCGGAGCCGGTGATCGGCTACATGCACCGGGGCGCGGAGAAGCTGTTCGAGGCGCGCGACTACCGTCAGATCATCATGCTGGCCAACCGCCACGACTGGCTGTCGGCCTTCTCCAACGAGCTGGGCGTGGTCCTCGCCGTGGAGCGGATGCTCGGCATGGAGGTCCCCGAGCGCGCGGTGTGGCTGCGCACGCTGCTCGCGGAGCTGAACCGGGTGCTCAACCACCTGATGTTCCTCGGCTCCTACCCGCTGGAACTCGGCGGCATCACCCCGATCTTCTACGCCTTCCGGGAGCGCGAGGAGCTCCAGCACGTCATGGAGGAGGTCTCCGGCGGGCGGATGCACTACATGTTCAACCGCGTCGGCGGCCTCAAGGAGGACCTCCCGGCCGGGTGGACGGCGCGCGCGCGGGCCGCCGTCGCCGACGTCCGCTCCCGCATGGACCGCTTCGACGACCTGGTGCTCGGCAACGAGATCTTCCGGGGCCGCACGCGCGGCGTCGGCGTCCTGTCCCCGGAGGCCGTGCTCGCGTACGGGGTGAGCGGGCCGATCGGGCGCGCCTCGGGACTCGACTTCGACCTGCGCCGCGACGAGCCGTACCTCGCCTACGGCGAGCTGGGGGACGTCCTGAAGGTGGTGACCCGGCAGGAGGGCGACTGCCTCGCCCGCTTCGAGTGCCTCCTGGAGCAGACCCACAACGCCCTCGACCTCGCCGGCGCCTGCCTCGACCGGCTCGCCGAGCTGCCCCCGGGACCGGTCAACCAGCGGCTCCCGAAGGTGCTCAAGGCACCCGAGGGACACACCTACGCGTGGACCGAGAACCCGCTCGGCCTCAACGGCTACTACCTGGTCAGCAAGGGCGAGAAGACCCCGTACCGGCTGAAGCTGCGCTCGGCGTCCTACAACAACATCCAGGCGCTCACCGAGCTGCTGCCGGGGACGCTGGTCGCCGACATGGTGGCGATCCTGGGGTCGATGTTCTTCGTGGTGGGCGACATCGACAAGTGACCCCGGCCGGGGTCAGCCGGCGAGCACGTCCGGGATCCCCACCGGCTGCACCAGCCACGTGAAGTCGCCGAGCCCGCCCGGCGCGGTGAGCTCGGCGGCCTGGGAGGCGCCCGCGAGGGCGCGCACGTACCCGGCGGGGTCGGTGGACGCCAGCGCGAGCGGCGGACGGCCGCCGGTGAGGCCCAGGGCGTGCAGGGCGTCCCGCTGGGACAGCAGGCGGGTGCCGGGGAGCGGGCAGGCCGCGGCGCAGGCGTCCAGGGCGACGTGCGCGGTGATGTCGCACGACCCGTCCGGCACGGGCGTCGTCTCCCGTCCCTCCCGGAAGCCGGTGAGCGTCCCGAACGGCGGCCGCGCGCCGGCCGCGTGCGCGTAGTCGACGGCGACGGCGAGCCCCCGCGCGAGCGTCCCGGCCGCCGCGGCCCAGGCCCGGTCGCGGGGCAGCCCGATCTCCGCCCGCAGCCCCTCCACGTCCCCCGGCGGCCACCACCGCGCCAGCCACCGCGCCCCGTCGCCCGCGACCGGGTCGCCGAGCCGTTCCGTCCCGTCCCCCCGCACCAGCACCAGCCGGGGCACGCCCGCCGGGTCCACCTCCACGACGTCCACGGGCACGTTGTCCAGCCACTCGTTGGCGAAGAGCAGCCCCGTGACGCGCTCCGGGGGTTCGGCCCGCCACTCGATCCGGTGATCGAGCCCGGCGGGACGGCCGGCCAGCTCGACCGCGCGGGCGCGCACCCGGTCCGCCACCTCGGCGGGCAGCGCGGCGAGCACACCGGTGACCAGTTCCCCCCGCCCGGCGGCCATGTCCACGAAGTCGAGCACCGCCGGCCGCCCCAGCGCCTCGTCGACCCGGCACAGCAGGCGCGCCACGGCCCCGGCGAACAGCGGCGAGGCGTGCACGGCCGTGCGGAAGTGCCCGGCCGGGCCCTCGGGCCTGCGGTAGAAGCCGCCCGGCCCGTACAGCGCGGCCAGGGCCGCCTCGCGCCAGCCGCGCCAGCCGTCCCGGTCACCCCCGCCGTCCCGGCCGCCCCGGTCGTCGTCCGCGGTCCCTGCCGTCACCGGTGCCACCCGCCTTCCGCCGCCGTCGCCACCGGTGTCACTCGCCTGTCGTGCCGTGGTCACCGGACCACATTAGGGGCACGGACACACCGGGCCTCCACCTTGCGGAGTACGCGTGCCGACCGGGGATCGGCCCTCCGGTTGACCCCTGCACGCATTTCGCTTCCCTACGCTGGGTTACGTGCAGCGCCTCTATGACTTCCTCCGCAGGCACCCGGCATGGGTCGACGGCTTCTGGGCCGTGGTCCTGTTCGGGATTTCGGTGCTCGGCGGAGCGAGCACGGAGGAGTCCCGGGGCACGGAACTGCCGGCCCTCACCGTGCCGGTCATGCTGCTGCTGTCGCTGGTCGTCGCGCTGCGCCGGCGGATGCCGGAGCGGATGCTGCTCCTCGCCCTCGCGGTGGGCGCGGGCCAGCTGATCATGGACGTCGCGACGGTGCCCGCCGACTTCGCCCTGCTGGTGATCGTCTACACGGTCGCGGCGATCGGCGCCCGCTGGGCCTCCCGCCTGGCGCTGGCCGCCGGCCTGTGCGCCGCCCCGCTGGCACAGGTGCGCTGGCCCAACGAGGACGTGGGCATGGCGACCAACCTCGCCGTGGTGATCTTCCAGACCGTGCCCTTCGCCCTCGCCTGGGTGCTCGGCGACTCCATCCGCACCCGCCGCGCCTACTTCGCACAGCTGGAGGAGCGCGCCGCCCGGCTGGAGAAGGAGCGCGAGGCGCAGGCCAAGGTGGCGGTCGCCGCCGAACGCGCCCGGATAGCGCGCGAGCTGCACGACGTCGTCGCGCACAACGTGTCGGTGATGGTGGTGCAGGCCGACGGCGCCGCCTACGTCCTCGACGCCGCGCCCGACCAGGCGAAGAAGGCCCTGGAGACCATCTCCTCCACCGGCCGGCAGGCCCTCGCCGAGATGCGCCGCCTGCTCGGCGTGCTGCGCACCGGCGAGCACCAGGAGGCCGGGGAGTACGTGCCGCAGCCCGACGTGCGGCAGATCGAGGACCTCGTCGAGCAGTGCCGGGACTCCGGACTGCCCGTGGACTTCAGGGTCGAGGGCACCCCGCGCCCGCTGCCCAGCGGCGTCGAGCTCACCGCGTACCGCATCGTGCAGGAGGCGCTCACCAACACCCGCAAGCACGGCGGCCCCGACGCGGGTGCCAGCGTGCGCCTGGTGTACTTCGACGACGGGCTGGGCCTGCTCGTCGAGGACGACGGCAAGGGCGCCCCGCACGAGCTGTACGAGGAGGGCGGCTTCGACGGCCGGGGCCACGGCCTGATCGGCATGCGCGAGCGGGTCGGCATGGTCGGCGGCACCCTGGACGCGGGTCCGCGCCCCGGCGGAGGATTCCGCATCAGCGCCCTGCTGCCGCTCAAACCCGCGCACTGACCGCCTGCGCACGCCCCGCGTTGACACCTGTAACAGCCGTAGTGCCCGTACCCACGGAAGAGGACCCGATGACGATCCGCGTGATGCTCGTCGACGACCAGGTGCTGCTGCGCACCGGGTTCCGGATGGTGCTCGCCGCCCAGCCGGACATGGAGGTCGTGGCGGAGGCGGGCAACGGCGTCGAGGCCCTGGAGGTGCTGCGGTCCGCCGCCGTCGACGTGGTGCTGATGGACGTCCGCATGCCGAAGCTCGACGGGGTGGAGACGACCCGCCGGATCTGCGCGGACACCGACCCGCCGAAGGTGCTGATCCTGACCACCTTCGACCTCGACGAGTACGCCTTCTCCGGGCTGAAGGCGGGTGCCTCCGGCTTCATGCTCAAGGACGTGCCGCCGGGCGAGCTGCTCGCCGCGATCCGCGCGGTGCACAGCGGCGACGCCGTGGTCGCCCCGTCCACCACCCGGCGGCTCCTGGACCGCTTCGCGCCGATGCTGCCGAGCGCGGGCGGGCAGCCCGAGCACAAGGAGCTGGGGCGGCTCACCGAGCGCGAGCGGGAGGTCATGGTGCTGGTCGCGCAGGGCCTGTCCAACGGCGAGATCGCGGCCCGGCTGGTGCTGTCCGAGGCGACGGTGAAGACGCACGTGGGCCGCATCCTGACCAAGCTGGGCCTGCGGGACCGGGTGCAGGTGGTGGTCCTCGCCTACGAGACGGGACTGGTGCGGGCGGGCGGACACGGCTGACCGGACGGCCGCGCGCCGGCCCGCCGCGCGGACCCGGCCACGGCGTACGCCCCTTCACCCTCCCCGCCGGGCGCGCGACGGCGCTGCGGCGGCTGCGCGGGTCCCCGGCACGTCCGCCCCGGCGGGCGGGCGCGGGTGCGCGCCCTCAGCGCAGGATCCCCTCCAGGAAGTCGCTGCCGAGCCGGGCCACGACCGTCACGTCCAGCTGGTGCAGCACGTACCGCCCGCGGCGGCGCGTGGTGACCAGGCCGGCCTTCTTGAGCACGCCCAGGTGCCGGGATATCTCCGGCGCCGTCATGCCGTGCACCTGCGCCAGCTCGCTGGTGGTGTACGCGCTGCGGGCCAGGTGGCGGCACAGGCGCATGCGGACCGGATGGGACAGCGCCGTCATCCGCAGGGCCAGCTGCTCGACCGTCGGCGGGGCGGCGAGCTCGGGGGAGCCGACCGGATAGTGCAGCACCGGCTGCCAGCCGTACCGGTGCAGCACCATCAGGTGCGGCCAGCCCAGGCTGGTGGGGATCAGCAGCAGCCCGCCGTCCCCGGTGGCGGTACGGCCGTCGCCCAGCTTGTCGACGGTGATCCGGCCGGCGGCCTCGTCGAGCGTCACCGCCGGGGACACCGCCGCCAGCGCCTCGGCCAGGCCCTTGTGCCGCAGCAGGTCGGTCTTGTGGCGGGTGTCCGCGGCGAGCTGGTGGCGCAGCCGGGACCAGGTCTCGGCGAAGAACGCCTCGTCGCAGTCCTGGAGGAACTGCCGCAGCCAGGCCCGGATCCGCGGCGGGTCGGCCAGCAGCCGCTCGGTGAACCGGACCTGGCGCGGCCCCCGCGCGGCGGCCAGCTCCAGCGAACGCCGGCGCAGGCCCTCGTCGGTGAGCGGTCCCGGACCCGGCGTGCCGTAGGGGAGCGCGCAGGTGAACTCCAGGGCCGCGTCCACGAACTGCTCGTCCGACAGCTTGTCCAGCAGGTCCAGCTCCTCGGTGAGCGTCCCGCCCGGCAGCGCGCCGCCGCCCGGCAGCCCCGCGCACGGCAGGAACAGGTCCGAGAACGTCGTCCGCCACAGGAAGTCGGCCTCGCACATCCGGTCCGCCAGGTGCGGGTCGAGCCGCGCGGTCACGCCGGTCACCCAGCCCTGGAGGCCCGGATGGTGCCCCGGCTCGGACAGCGCGTGCAGCGCCATGCCGAGCTCGGCCAGCGGAGAGGGCACGACGACGGCTCTCTCCGGCCGCAGCCCCGCGACATCGATGCTCACGCTCATGCCCACATGGTGCACCCCGCCGCCGGCGACGCCGTCCACGATTGACGGCCCCCGTCAATCGACGGGGCCTCCCGCCGGAGCCGGGACTACGCCGGATCGCCCCCGGTCAGCCGCCGCGCGAACTCCGCCGCCGCCGTCCGCACGTCGTCGGCCGTCAGTTCCAGTCCCGCCGACCGCACGTACACCTCGGTGAAGGACAGGCCCGGCCCCTTCGGGTCCCAGTGGTTGGCGAACAGCGCGGTCCCCGTCTCCTCGGCCGACCGGATCGCCGCCTCCGCGGCGACCTCGGCGTCGTACGGGAGCCACACCTGGAAGTCGTGCGTGTGCGGCACCTCGGGGTGGACGCGGGACCAGGGCAGTCCGCCCGCCGCGAGGCCCTCGCGCAGCGCGGCGGCCACCACGCGCGCGTGGGCGACGTACTCCGGCAGCCGGGGCAGCTCCCGGTCCAGGCCGACGAGGGCCGACAGGGCGGTGGGGAACTGCTGGAAGACGTTGCCGCCGTACCGGTGCCGCCAGGCCCTCGCCTCCTCCACCAGGGCCGCCGGGCCGGCGAGCGCCGCACCGCCGAAGGCGTCGAGGGACTTGTAGAACGACACGTAGACGCTGTCCGCGAGGCCCGCTATCTCCGCCAGCGGCCGGCCGAAGTGCTCGGTGCACTCCCACAGGCGGGCCCCGTCGAAGTGCACGACCGCCTCGCGTTCCCGTGCCGCCTCCACCACCCCGGTCAGCTCCTCCCAGGTGGGCAGCACGAAACCGGCGTCCCGCAGGGGCAGCTCCAGCATCAGCGCGCCGAAGGGCTCCTCGAGGTCGCGCACCTCGGCGGCCGTGGGCAGCCGGGGCTCGCTCGTCACCCGCACCGGCCGCAACCCGCTGACCTGGCTCAACGCGTTCCGCTCGTACACCTCGGGATGGCTCAGCGCGTGCAGGGCGACCGCCGGGTTCCCGGTGCGGCCCGCCCAGCAGCGCAGGGCCACCTGCTGGGCCATGGTGCCGGTCGGGAAGAACGCGGCGGCCTCGGTGCCGAGCAGTTCGGCGACCCGCCCCTCCAGGGCCCCGACGACGCCGTCGCCGTAGACGTCGCACGTCTCGTCGAGGTCGTACACGCTCCCCGCCGCCTCCAGCAGGGCCAGCCGCTCCCGGAGCGGGGCCAGGAAACCGAGGCGAGCCGGCACGCGCGGGGCGCGGCGCCAGGCGGCGATCCTCCGTTCGCGCAGCGTCGGGGGTGTCCGGTCGCCGGCCCCGGGGCCGGACGGCCGTTCGTCCCGCACCGTCGTGTCGCTCGTGCCTTCCGCCGTGTCACTCATGGCCGCGATCATCCCGCGCCGCCGTCCGCGCGGGCATCCGCATTTCCGCGCACGAGCGCGCCGGGTTCCCGCGCACGAGGCACGAGCGCGCCGGGTTCCCGCGCACGAGCGCGCCGGGTTCCCGCACACGCGTGTGCCGCGGCGGCGTACGGAAACCCACAGCCTGTGGACAACCGACCACCGCCGGAACCGATCGCGTTAACATGACGAGAAATCGTCCGGTACCCCGAGCGGACTGGAACGGGAAGGCCGCCGTCGCGTGAACACAACCCCACAGCCAGATCCCAGGGACCGTCCCGCGCGGCTCACCGTCGGCGTCGTCGGCGCCGGACGCGTGGGCCCCGCCCTGGCCGCGTCCCTCCAGCTCGCCGGGCACCGGCCGGTGGCCGTCTCCGCGGTCTCCGACGCCTCCCGCCGGCGCGCCGGGCAGATGCTCCCCGACGTGCCGGTGGTGCCGCCCGCCGACGTCCTCGAGCGGTCCGAGCTGGTCCTGCTGACGGTGCCGGACGACGCCCTGCCCGGCCTCGTCGCCGGGCTCGCCGACACCGGCGCGGTGCGGCCGGGGCAGCTCCTCGTGCACACCTCCGGGCGGTACGGCGCGAAGGTGCTCGACCCCGCCCTGCGGGCCGGTGCGCTGCCGCTGGCCCTGCACCCCGCGATGACCTTCACCGGCACCCCGGTCGACGTGCAGCGCCTCGCCGGGTGCTCCTTCGGCGTCACCGCGCCCGAGGAACTGCGGCTGGCCGCCGAGGCCCTCGTGATCGAGATGGGCGGCGAGCCGGAGTGGATCGCCGAGGAGAACCGCCCGCTGTACCACGCGGCCCTCGCCCTGGGCGCCAACCACCTGGTCACCCTCGTCGCCCAGTCCCTGGAGCTGCTGCGCGCCGCCGGCGTCGGGGCCCCCGACCGGATGCTCGGCCCGCTGCTCGGCGCCGCCCTGGACAACGCACTGCGCTCCGGTGACGCGGCCCTCACCGGCCCGGTCGCGCGCGGTGACGCGGGCACGGTCGCCGCGCACGTCGCCGAACTGCGCAGGCACGCCCCGCAGACCGTGGCCGGCTACCTGGCGATGGCCCGCGCGACCGCCGACCGGGCGCTCGCCCACGGACTGCTGAAGCCGGAACTCGCCGAGGACCTCCTCGGGGTACTCGCCGACGGAGCCGCCGGCACCGACGGCCCGGAAAGCCCGGACGGCACGGGGGAGACCCGATGAGCCCCGCCGGCCGCCCCGCCCCCCACCACAGCCGCACCACGACGCGCGCGTCCCGGAACGGAGCCGCCCGATGACCACCACCCTGCTGCGCACCGCCGGTGAACTGCACGCCCGCGCGCGTACCGGCCGCCGCGCCGTCGTGATGACCATGGGCGCCCTGCACGAGGGCCACGCCACACTGATCCGCACCGCGCGCGAGATCGCCGGTCCAGAGGGCGAGGTCGTGGTCACCGTGTTCGTCAACCCGCTGCAGTTCGGCGCGGGCGAGGACCTGGACCGCTATCCGCGCACCCTGGACGCCGACCTCAAGCTCGCCGAGCAGTCGGGCGCCGACGCCGTCTTCGCCCCCGCCGTCGACGAGGTCTACCCGGGCGGCGAGCCCCAGGTCCGGATCAGCGCCGGCCCCATGGGCGAACGCCTCGAGGGCGCCGCCCGTCCCGGCCACTTCGACGGCATGCTCACCGTCGTCGCCAAGCTGCTCCACCTCACCCGCCCCGACGTCGCCCTCTACGGCCAGAAGGACGCCCAGCAGCTCGCCCTGATCCGGCGCATGGTGCGGGACCTGAACTTCGGCGTCGAGATCGTCGGCGTGCCCACCGTCCGCGAGGAGGACGGGCTCGCCCTGTCCAGCCGCAACCGCTACCTCTCGCCCCGGGAGCGGCGCACCGCGCTCGCCCTGTCCCGGGCGCTGTTCGCGGGCCGGGACCGGCACGCCGCCCAGGAGGCGCTGCGCGCGCGGGCCCGCGAAGTGCCCACCTCGCGCGCGCGGGTCGAGGCGCTCAGCGCCATGGGGGAGTCCCGCGCGGCGGCCGACGCGCACGCCGTCGCCGCCACCACCGCCGGCGGCCCGGCGGCCGTCCGCGCCGCCGCCCGCCTGGTCCTCGACGAGGCCGCCCGCCTCGACCCGCCCCTCGCCCTGGACTACCTGGCCCTGGTCGACCCGTCCGACTTCACCGAGATCGGCGACGACTTCACCGGCGAGGCCGTCCTCGCCGTGGCCGCCCGGGTGGGCACCACCCGCCTGATCGACAACGTCCCCCTGACCTTCGGAACGTTCGGAGCCGCCTCGTGACCAGCACAGGCATACGACTGCACGCGCCCGCGCCCGGGTGGTCCATCGCCGCGGACGTCGTGGTCGTCGGCTCCGGCGTCGCCGGCCTCACCGCGGCCCTGCGCTGCGAGGCCGCCGGCCTGACCACCGTGGTCGTCACCAAGGCCCGGCTCGACGACGGCTCCACCCGCTGGGCCCAGGGCGGCATCGCCGCGGCCCTCGGCGAGGGCGACACCCCCGAGCAGCACCTGGACGACACCCTGGTCGCGGGCGCCGGCCTGTGCGACGAGGAGGCGGTCCGCCTCCTCGTCACCGAGGGCCCCGACGCCGTACGCCGCCTGATCGCCACCGGCGCGCAGTTCGACGAGTCCGCCGAGGGCGGTCTGGAGCTCACCCGGGAGGGCGGCCACCACCGCCGCCGCATCGCCCACGCGGGCGGCGACGCCACCGGCGCCGAGATCTCCCGCGCCCTGGTCGAGGCGGTCCGCGCGCGCGGGATGCGCACCATCGAGAACGCGCTCGTCCTGGACCTCCTCACGGACGCCGACGGCCGCACCGCCGGCGTCACCCTGCACGTCATGGGCGAGGGCCAGCACGACGGCGTGGGAGCCGTCCACGCCCCGGCCGTCGTCCTGGCCACCGGCGGCATGGGCCAGGTCTTCTCCGCGACCACGAACCCCGCCGTCTCCACGGGCGACGGCGTGGCCCTCGCCCTGCGCGCGGGCGCCGAGGTGAGCGACCTCGAGTTCGTCCAGTTCCACCCCACCGTCCTCTTCCTCGGACCCGACGCGGAGGGCCAGCAGCCCCTGGTCTCCGAGGCGGTCCGCGGCGAGGGCGCCCACCTGGTGGACGCCGACGGCGTGCGCTTCATGGCCGGGCAGCACGAGCTGGCCGAACTCGCGCCCCGGGACATCGTCGCCAAGGGCATCATGCGCCGCATGCGGGAGCAGGACGCCGAGCACATGTACCTCGACGCCCGCCACTTCGGCGCCGAGATGTGGGAGCACCGCTTCCCGACGATCCTCGCCGCCTGCCGCGCCCACGGCATCGACCCGGTCACCGAGCCCGTCCCGGTCGCCCCGGCCGCCCACTACGCCTCCGGCGGCGTCCGCACCGACTCCCACGGCCGCACCACCGTCCCCGGCCTGTACGCGTGCGGCGAGGTCGCCTGCACCGGCGTGCACGGCGCCAACCGCCTGGCCTCCAACTCCCTCCTGGAGGGACTGGTCTACGCCGAGCGCATCGCCGCCGACATCGCCGCCGGCCGGGACACCCTCCACGCGCGCGTGCCGCAGCCCCTCCCGCAGTCCGACCGTCCCGCGCACCCCCTCCTCCCCCCGGAGGCCCGCTTCGCCATCCAGCGGACCATGACCGCGGGAGCCGGCGTCCTGCGCTCCGCCGCGTCCCTCTCCGAGGCCGCCGACCGGTTGCACCACCTGCACGCCGAAGCCCGCGACGCCCTCGAGGAGAACGGCAAGACCGCCGAGCCCGGCGTCGACACCTGGGAGGCCACCAACCTCCTGTGCGTGGCCCGCGTCCTGGTCGCCGCCGCGCGGCGGCGCGAGGAGACCCGCGGCTGCCACTGGCGCGAGGACCGCCCCGAGCGCGACGACGCGGCCTGGCGCCGCCACATCGTCGTACGGCTGAATCCGGACCGATCGCTGGCGGTGCGCACCACCGACACCACAGACTTCCCCCCGACCCTCCCTCACCAGGCCCAGGAGCAGTGACAGCAGTGACCACCCCCGACCTTCCCCTCGTCCCGTCCGGTGGCTGCGGCGACGGCTGCGCCTGCGGCGCGGACGACGAGGCGTACCCGGAGTGCGGCCTCGACCCCGCGCTCGCCCAGCTCCTGGCCGACGCGGGCCTCGACCCGGTCGAGGTCGAGGACATCGCAGGGGTCGCCCTCCAGGAGGACCTGGCCCACGGCGTGGACGTGACGACGGTCGCGACCATCCCGGAGGACGCCGTGGCCACCGCCGACTTCACGGCGCGCGAGGCGGGCACCGTGGCGGGCCTCAGGATCGCCGAGGCGGTCATGTCGGTGGTGTGCACCGAGGAGTTCGAGGTCGAACGCCACACGGAGGACGGCGACCGCGTCGAGGCGGGGCAGAAGCTCCTCTCCGTCACCGCCCGCACCCGCGACCTGCTCACCGCCGAGCGCAGCGCGCTCAACCTCCTGTGCCGCCTGTCGGGCATCGCGACGGCCACCCGCGCGTGGGCGGACGTCCTCGAGGGCACCGGGGCCAGGATCCGCGACACCCGCAAGACCACGCCGGGCCTGCGCAGCCTGGAGAAGTTCGCCGTGCGCTGCGGCGGTGGCGTCAACCACCGCATGTCCCTGTCGGACGCGGCCCTGGTCAAGGACAACCACGTGGTGGCCGCCGGCGGCGTCGCCGAGGCCTTCCGCGCGGTCCGCGAACGCTTCCCCGACGTCCCGATCGAGGTCGAGGTCGACACCCTCCACCAGCTCCGCGAGGTCCTGGACGCCGGCGCCGACCTGATCCTGCTGGACAACTTCACGCCCGGCGAGTGCGAGGAGGCCGTGGCCCTGGTGGCCGGCCGCGCCGCCCTGGAGGCCTCCGGCCGCCTCACCCTCGCCAACGCCAAGGCGTACGCCGACACGGGCGTCGACTACCTCGCCGTGGGAGCCCTCACCCACTCCTCGCCGATCCTCGACATCGGCCTCGACCTGCGAGCCGCGGAGTAGGGCCATGCTGCTGACGATCGACGTGGGCAACACGCACACCGTCCTGGGCCTGTTCGACGGCGACGACATCGTCGAGCACTGGCGCATCTCCACGGACGCGCGCCGCACCGCCGACGAGCTCGCGGTCCTCCTCCAGGGCCTGATGGGCATGCACCCCCTCCTCGGCGACGAGCTGGGCGACGGCATCGACGGCATCGCCATCTGCGCGACCGTCCCCTCCGTGCTGCACGAACTGCGCGAGGTGACCCGCCGCTACTACGGCGACGTCCCCGCCGTCCTCGTCGAGCCGGGCGTCAAGACGGGGGTCCCCATCCTCACCGACAACCCCAAGGAGGTCGGCGCGGACCGCATCATCAACGCGGTCGCCGCGGTCGACCTCTACGGCGGCCCGGCCATCGTCGTCGACTTCGGCACGGCGACGACGTTCGACGCGGTCAGCGCGCGCGGGGAGTACGTCGGCGGGGTCATCGCCCCCGGCATCGAGATCTCCGTCGAGGCCCTCGGCGTCCGCGGCGCCCAGCTCCGCAAGATCGAGGTGGCGCGCCCCCGCAGCGTGATCGGCAAGAACACGGTCGAGGCGATGCAGTCCGGCATCATCTACGGCTTCGCCGGCCAGGTCGACGGCGTCGTCAACCGCATGGCCCGGGAACTCGCCGCCGACCCCGACGACGTGACGGTCATCGCGACGGGCGGGCTGGCCCCGATGGTCCTGGGCGAGTCCTCGGTCATCGACGAGCACGAGCCCTGGCTGACACTGATCGGCCTGCGCCTGGTGTACGAGCGGAACGTGTCGCGCATGTAGCGGACGCCCGGGACCGGTGCGGGCGGGGACGGACCGCCCGCACCGGCCCCGCCCGTCCCCGCCCCGGCCCCGGGCGCTGCGCGCCCCCCGCCCACCCGGGTGGCGCCTCCGCGCCACACCCGTTCCCTGTGCACGTTTTGTCTGATTAGCGCGTATCGTCGCCGCATGCCCACGCCCTACGGATCCCGCGGCGGCATGGCGTTCGGCGTGGAGGAGCTGCGCGTGCTCCGCCGTGCCCTCGCCCTCGCCCTCCACCCCGCCACCGCCTCGGCCGACGACGTCCAGGACTGCCTCCGCCTCGCCGAGTCCCTCGACGAGGCGACGCGGGAGAGCGCCCGGCTGCGCGCCTTCCTCGTGGCCGACCTCGGCCGCTACCGCGCCGCCCTCCCCGGCACCGCCGTCGGCTACCTCGCGCTCCTGGAGGAGGCGCTGGGCGCCGGATACCGCCCCGACCCCGACGACCTCGCCGCCCTGCGGGCCCTGCGCGGCAACCCCACCGCCGCCGCCCTCCTGCACCGCTGCCGGCTCCTCGCCGAACAGGACGTGCGCGCCCGCCTCGCCCGCCGCACGGTGCGGGTGACCGCCCCCGCCGCCGGTCTCCCCACCGTCCCCGCCTCCCGGACCCGCCTCCTCGCCCTCCCCGGGGGCATGGCCGCCGCCACCGAGGACCCCCGGAAGAAGCCCGCGCAGCGTCCGGCCGCCCCCAGCCCCGTCCCGCGCCCGCCCCCGGCGCGCCGCAGCCCGCCCGCCCCGTCCCCACCCCGGGCGAGGTCTTCCCCCGGCGCAGGCCCACCCCACCCCCGGCCGGCCGGCGGCTGGCCGCGGGCTGACGCGGACCGAGGCGGGCCGGCGCGGGCCGGGGTCGCCGCCCCGACCCCCGCCCGCTCGCCCGCGCTCCCCTGGCTACCCTGGATCCATGGACTACGTCTCCGCGCTTGTGCCCCCGGTCGTCATGGCCGCTCTCTTCATCGGCGTGATCCGGGTGATCGTGAAGACCCAGGGCGGCACCAACAAGGCCAAGGAGGACGCGGCCGTCGACGCGGCCTACGCGCGCGCGGAGGGCTCCCGGCCCTCCCCCGGGACCGACGGCTGACCCCACGGCGGCGACACCGGCGTACGGCTCCGGCGCACAGCGCCGCACGGGCCGTACGCCCCTTTTGTGCCCGTTCGCCAGCAGTGATGCCCGTCCGACACGCCATTGGCGGGATCTCCCACTATTGTTCTGAGTTGTGCCTCGCCCATTGGGAGAACTCGAAGACGCGGTCATGACGCGGGTGTGGAAGTGGAACCGCCCGGTGACCGTTCGGGAAGTCCTGGAAGATCTTCAGAAGGAACGGTCCATCGCGTACACCACGGTGATGACCGTTTTGGACAATCTCCATCAGAAGGGCTGGGTGCGCCGAGAGGCGGAAGGCCGGGCCTATCGATATGAGGCGGTCTCCACTCGCGCCGCATACGCCGCCGCGCTGATGAACGAAGCGTGGTCGCAGAGTGACAACGCCGCGGCGGCCCTCGTCGCCTTCTTCGGCATGATGAGCGAGGAACAGCGCCAGGCCCTGACCGATGCCGTGCGCGTCGTCCGACTTCCGGAAACCACGCCGCAACCGCAGCCGCCGGCCGAACCCCCCGGAGAAGCCCGCCCCGCCGAACCCCCGGAAGCCCGGGACGAGAACCCCGGCTCGGCAGAGGGCGGACACGGACGATAGCGTCCGCTCATGTCAGCAGACACCTCAGCGGACAGCTTCGAAGGCACCGCAAAAGCCCTCACCGTCCGGCGGGCCCGCACCGGCGACGTCCCGGCCGTACGCCGCCTCCTCGACGCCTACGTCCGCGGGGGCATCCTGCTCGACAAAGCAACGGTGACGCTTTACGAGGACATCCAGGAGTTCTGGGTCGCGGAACGGGACGACAACGCCGAGGTCGTCGGCTGCGGCGCCCTGCACGTGATGTGGGAAGACCTCGCGGAAGTGCGCACTCTGGCGGTGAAGCCCGGCCTGAAGGGCGCCGGCGTGGGGCACCAGTTGCTGGAGAAGTTGCTGCAGACCGCCCGCTGGCTCGGTGTTCGCCGTGTTTTCTGCCTGACCTTCGAAGTCGACTTCTTCGCCAAGCACGGCTTCGTGGAGATCGGGGAGACTCCCGTCGACACCGATGTGTACGCGGAGCTGCTGCGTTCCTATGACGAGGGCGTCGCGGAGTTCCTCGGTCTCGAACGAGTGAAACCGAACACCCTGGGCAACAGCCGGATGCTTCTGCATCTGTGATCGTCGGCGATTCCGCGCCGTGCCCTTGCCCGGGTGCCCTATGTCCGAAACGCGCATGTTTCCGGGCGGGTGCGGGCAGCGGGTCTCCGCCAGGGGTTTGTGTTTTTCCGGCAAAAGCGGTTTGCTTTCCGACGTACTGCAGTAGTGCATATAACAGGGGACGGCGATACGGCGGACGCCGGCACACCCCGGCCCTCAAGTTATCGATGAAAGGAAATCCGGTGGCACAGAAGGTTCAGGTCCTTCTTGTCGACGACCTCGACGGCGGCGAGGCGGACGAGACCGTGACGTTCGCGTTGGACGGCAAGACGTACGAGATCGATCTCACCACCGCCAATGCGGACAAGCTCCGCGGCCTTCTCGAGCCTTACGTGAAGGGCGGTCGGCGTACCGGAGGCCGTGCTTCGGGCGGGCGCGGAAAGACGCGTGCTTCTTCCGGCGGCAGCCAGGACACCGCGGCCATCCGCGCCTGGGCGAAGGAGAACGGTTACGAGGTCAACGACCGCGGCCGCGTCCCCGCGTCCATCCGCGAGGCCTACGAGAACGCCAACGGCTGACGACGGTCCGGCCCCGCGAGGCCGGACCGGAAGGCGGCGGACACCGCGCACGCGCCGTCACGGGGGTCCGTGGCGCGACCGACGGCTACGCGCACGCGCGCCGCAGCCGGACCCGGTGGATCTGCGTCACCACCGTGTTCACCAGCCGTACGAGATCGGGGGCGCCGCCACGGCCCCCCAGCGCCGACAGCGTCGGCAGCGAGGCCTCGACCTCGCATCCCGGTTCGGGGGGCCGCAGCCACACGGCGGCCCCCTGCGAGCCGTCGTGGCCACTTCCCGGAGGAAGCGGCCGGGCGGCGGGAACCTCACCTCCGGAAAGCCCGGGAACCTCACCTCCGCAAGGTCCGGGACCCTCGCATCCCGGAGGCCGGGGGCGTCCATGAGCCCGCCCGCGCCGATCGCGGCCAGGTCCAGCTCCAGCGAGCCCCACTCCAGCCAGTCCAGCAGCCCCGGCAGCTCCTCCGCGCTGCCCGCGGCCACCAGCAGCCGCATCCGGCCGCCCTGCACCGCCACGGGGAACCCCCGCCCGGTGCGCCCCAGGCGCTCCAGCGCCGGGTGCCCCGCCTCGGCCGGCAGGTCCAGGACGTCGAAGCGTTCCCCCACCACCAGGCGCACCGGGAGCCCGGGCGCCGTCGGCCAGCCCAGCGCGTTCTCGTACCAGAGCCGGACCCCGCCGCCCGGCACGGGCGGCCGACGGGTGTCCGGCCGGCGGACGGGCGTCCGGCGGGGGTGCGGAACCGGGCCGGGGCCGGGCGGCGGAACCGGGCCGGGGGCGGTGCCAACCATGTCCGGCGCAACCGGCGGAAGGCGCCCCGGGTTACGCTGAGTCGCGCTCCGTGTCCGCAGAGTGTCGAACAAGGGGGCGCGCGGGGGTGCGGGAGGGCGCAAGGTTGTTCGCCCGTAGCGGAGGGAACCCGTGCACTCGGCATGGATCGTCCGTAGCAGCGGGTAAGACATCCCTAGTGGGAGGGGGCGACACGCAGGGCGGGACGTCTCCCGTTCGCCATCGGCGTACTGGCGAAGGGGGTAACTGCCTGGCCTGCGGGAACATCGTCTCGCACCATCGGGTTGGAGCAGATGTCGGCGTGAGCGGGGTCAGGAGGCCATCGACGGTGTCGGCAGTTGGAATGAGCGGTCCCCGCTCGCGGGACTAAGCTGCGGAAGGACAGGGAGGGGAAGTTCCCCCCACTGCCTGACCGCTCTGAGGAGCGATTAACGATGTTCGAGAGGTTCACCGACCGCGCGCGGCGGGTTGTCGTCCTGGCTCAGGAAGAAGCCCGGATGCTCAACCACAACTACATCGGCACCGAGCACATCCTCCTGGGCCTGATCCACGAGGGTGAGGGTGTCGCCGCCAAGGCCCTTGAGAGCCTCGGGATTTCGCTCGAGGCGGTCCGCCAGCAGGTGGAGGAGATCATCGGCCAGGGCCAGCAGGCCCCGTCCGGGCACATCCCCTTCACCCCCCGTGCCAAGAAGGTCCTGGAGCTGTCGCTCCGCGAGGCCCTTCAGCTGGGCCACAACTACATCGGCACGGAGCACATCCTGCTCGGCCTGATCCGTGAGGGCGAGGGCGTCGCCGCCCAGGTCCTGGTCAAGCTGGGCGCAGATCTGAACCGCGTGCGGCAGCAGGTGATCCAGCTGCTCTCCGGTTACCAGGGCAAGGAGGCCGCCACCGCCGGCGGTCCTGCCGAGGGCACCCCCTCCACGTCCCTGGTCCTCGACCAGTTCGGCCGGAACCTCACCCAGGCCGCTCGTGAGTCCAAGCTCGACCCGGTCATCGGGCGCGAGAAGGAGATCGAGCGGGTCATGCAGGTGCTGTCCCGCCGTACCAAGAACAACCCGGTGCTGATCGGTGAGCCCGGCGTCGGCAAGACCGCCGTCGTCGAGGGCCTCGCCCAGGCCATCGTCAAGGGCGAGGTGCCCGAGACCCTCAAGGACAAGCACCTCTACACCCTGGACCTCGGCGCGCTGGTCGCCGGCTCCCGCTACCGCGGTGACTTCGAGGAGCGCCTGAAGAAGGTGCTCAAGGAGATCCGCACCCGCGGCGACATCATCCTGTTCATCGACGAGCTGCACACGCTGGTCGGTGCGGGTGCCGCCGAGGGCGCCATCGACGCCGCTTCGATCCTGAAGCCGATGCTGGCCCGCGGTGAGCTGCAGACCATCGGTGCGACCACGCTGGACGAGTACCGCAAGCACCTGGAGAAGGACGCGGCCCTGGAGCGCCGCTTCCAGCCGATCCAGGTCGCGGAGCCGTCCCTGCCGCACACGATCGAGATCCTCAAGGGCCTGCGCGACCGGTACGAGGCGCACCACCGCGTCTCCATCACCGACGAGGCGCTGGTCCAGGCCGCCACCCTGGCCGACCGGTACATCTCGGACCGCTTCCTGCCGGACAAGGCGATCGACCTGATCGACGAGGCCGGCTCGCGGATGCGCATCCGCCGGATGACCGCGCCGCCGGACCTGCGCGAGTTCGACGAGAAGATCGCCGGTGTCCGCCGGGACAAGGAGTCCGCGATCGACTCGCAGGACTTCGAGAAGGCCGCCTCCCTGCGCGACAAGGAGAAGCAGCTCCTCGCCGCCAAGGCCAAGCGGGAGAAGGAGTGGAAGGCCGGCGACATGGACGTCGTCGCCGAGGTCGACGGCGAGCTGATCGCCGAGGTCCTCGCGACCGCCACCGGCATCCCGGTCTTCAAGCTGACCGAGGAGGAGTCCAGCCGTCTGCTCCGCATGGAGGACGAGCTGCACAAGCGGGTCATCGGCCAGGACGACGCCGTCAAGGCGCTGTCCAAGGCGATCCGCCGTACCCGTGCGGGTCTGAAGGACCCGAAGCGTCCGGGTGGCTCGTTCATCTTCGCCGGCCCGTCCGGCGTCGGTAAGACGGAGCTGTCCAAGGCGCTCGCGGAGTTCCTCTTCGGCGACGAGGACGCGCTGATCTCCCTCGACATGTCGGAGTTCAGCGAGAAGCACACGGTCTCGCGTCTCTTCGGTTCGCCCCCCGGCTACGTGGGCTACGAGGAGGGCGGTCAGCTGACGGAGAAGGTGCGCCGCAAGCCGTTCTCGGTCGTCCTCTTCGACGAGGTCGAGAAGGCCCACCCGGACATCTTCAACTCGCTGCTGCAGATCCTGGAGGACGGTCGCCTGACCGACTCCCAGGGCCGGGTCGTGGACTTCAAGAACACGGTCATCATCATGACGACCAACCTCGGCACCCGGGACATCTCCAAGGGCTTCAACCTGGGCTTCGCCGCCGCGGGCGACACGAAGACCAACTACGAGCGCATGAAGAACAAGGTCTCGGACGAGCTGAAGCAGCACTTCCGGCCCGAGTTCCTCAACCGCGTCGACGACGTGGTGGTCTTCCCGCAGCTCACCCAGGGCGACATCCTGCGGATCGTCGACCTGATGATCGGCAAGGTGGACGAGCGTCTGAAGGACCGGGACATGGGCATCGAGCTCTCCCAGTCCGCCAAGGAGCTGCTGTCCAAGAAGGGCTACGACCCCGTGCTGGGCGCCCGGCCGCTGCGCCGGACCATCCAGCGCGAGATCGAGGACTCGCTGTCGGAGAAGATCCTCTTCGGCGAGCTGCGTCCCGGTCACATCGTGGTCGTGGACACCGAGGGCGAGGGCGAGACCCAGACCTTCACCTTCCGCGGTGAGGAGAAGTCGGCCCTGCCCGACGTCCCGCCGATCGAGCAGGCGGCCGGCGGAACCGGTCCGAACCTGAGCAAGGACGCGTAAGCGTCCCGTAGGGCGAGAAGGGGCCGGTGCCTTCGGGCACCGGCCCCTTCGGCGTGCTCGGGACGGGGCGAGGGGGCGGCCGCGGGAGACGGTGACCCCGGCGCCGGGGAACCGGGGCGCGGACGCGGCCGCGTCCGGCGGAGCGGAGGCCGTGGCGGAGAGCAGCCGGACGGCGCGCACGCGCGGGCAGGGCCGGGACAGCGGGGACAGGTCCGTGCCGGCCTCGAGGTCCGTCACGTACAGCTCCTCCACCCGGGGGAGCTCCGGTGCCCCCCTCGTCCGGGCGGTGAGCCGGGCGTCCACGGACAGCCGGTCGGCGAGGGCAGCGCGGCCGGTCCGGCCCGGTCGTCGGGGCGGAGGGGACCGCCGCCGCCGAGGGCGACGCGGGTCGGGGTCTCCCGGTGGCGCAGGCCGCCCGGGCCCCCGGCCCGTGCCCGTTCGCCCGTGCCGGGGGCAGCCCGCCGGTCGCGGCGCGGGGCGCACATCAGCCCGCACATCAGCGGGTCGGTGGCCGGCCTGCCGACCGGGACGGCGGGCTCCCACCGCCTCACCCCCGTGAACGCGTGTGAGCGTGAACGGGGGTGAGTCCAGCGGGAGCCGACCGTCCGGTCAGGACAGCTGGCCGCCGTAGTCCGGCAGCTTGAAGGTCTTCTCGGCGTGGCCGCCCGACAGGTCGGTGGCGCTGTTGCCGATGTTGGCGATGATCGTGTAGCCCTTCGACTCGATGGCGACGCGCTGGGCCGTCTTGTAGTCGGCCACGTTCTTGAAGAGGTCGAGGAACCCGCGCACGTGGAGCCCGGCGGACTCGTAGCCCACGTGGTCGAGGTTGTACTCGGTGGGCGCGTGGATGATGCCGGGGCGGGCGGTCACGAAGAACAGGGCGACACCGCGCTCCTGGGCGTACTCGGCGACCTCCAGGACGGGCTCGTTGGCGGGCTGCGGGAAGCTGAAGCCGAAGTCCGTCTCCAGCGCGGTGTTGTCGACGTCGAGGACGATCGCCTGCTTCTCGCCCGGCTTCGGGTTCGCGATCCGCTGCTTCAGGTAGGGCAGCGCCTGGTCCATGACCGCCCGGCAGTCCCTCTGCCAGGTGTCGTAGTCGACGTCGGCCGCGACGGACGCCGTGACGGCCGGGGCCGACGCCGGGGCGGGCGGCGCCGTGTCGGCGCCGGCGGGCGCGACCGTCATGGTGAGCACGGCGCCGGTGACGGCGGCGGTGCCGAGGGCCCGCTTCCAGGTGCGCCCGATCTGTCTGGTCTGTCCGGTCTGTTCGGTCATGGGGGGTGGCGTCCTCTCATGCCTGCACGGATGCCTGACGGCACAAAGTTGTCGCGTGCATGCTCGCCCGGACAAGTGGCGTGACGGCAACGATTGGGTTACTGGGCAGTAGTCGGTCGGTTCCCCCGCCGTTCCGCGGCCCGCCCCTCCGGCCGCCCCGCGCCGGGTGGCCGAGGGCGGGTGGGCGGCCGCGCCGGAGGCGGTGCGAGCCCCCTGTCCGCGTGGCGTCGACCACAGCCGCGGGGGTGGTCGGGCCGTCGTGCGGGAGGGGGTGTCGCGCGGGCCCGGCGTGGCCCGGGTCACATTCCCCGGCCCCCCGACCGAGCCCCTCGGTGACGTGCCGCACAGGACCTGCGTCACGTACTACGGGGAATAGTGGAACGGGCGAGAACTAAGAAATCGGACATATCGCTCAGCTGGTGTGAGCTAAATGCGACGCCCTGAGCTGCTTCGTCCGAAATAACGACTCTGTCGTGACTCATGAACTTTGGTGATGAACTACTAGATGTCGTCGTAGGTCACACTTTTGTGCGGTTCGAACCGGTTGGGTTACCAAGGTGTGGCCCGCCCGGCGAACGCCAGTGCGTCACCCGGACGGGCCTTCCTGTGACCCCGTCCCCATGAGGTTCGAATGTCTCCGCGCGTCACGTCCCGTTTCTCCCGTCCGACCACTCTCCGCACCCGTGCGACCGTGCTGGCCGCCGGTCTGGGCGCTTCGGCCGTACTGGGAGCCGGGGTCGCGGCCGCCGTCGAGTCCACGGCGGCCTCCAGCGCCGCCGGCGCCGCCACCGCCGCGCACGCCGTCCAGGCGCAGGCCGCCGCCCAGGCCAAGGTCGCGAAGGCCCAGGCCGCCGAGGCCGCGCAGGCCGCCGAGGCGGAGAAGGCGGCCCGGGCCGCACAGGCCGCACAGGCCGCGCAGGCCGTCAAGGCCGCGCAGGCCGAGAAGGCGGTGCAGGCGGCCGCGCAGAAGCAGGCGTCCTGGGTCGACCCGGTGAAGAGCTACAAGCTCTCCGCGAGCTTCGCCCAGAACGGCGGCATGTGGGCCTCCAAGCACAGCGGCCAGGACTACGCCGTGCCGACCGGCACCCCGGTCTTCGCCACCCACGGCGGCACCGTCGTCAAGGCCGGCCCCAACGGCGCCGGCGACGGCCCCGCCTACGGCAACGCCGTCGTCATCAAGCACGGCAACGGCACGTACTCCCAGTACGCCCACCTGTCGCGGGTCGACGTCAGGATCGGCCAGGTCGTCAAGACCGACCAGAAGATCGCCCTGTCCGGCAACACCGGCAACTCCAGCGGTCCGCACCTGCACTTCGAGATCCGCACCACCCCGAACTACGGCTCGGCGATCGACCCGATCCAGTTCCTGCGCTCCAAGGGCGTGCAGGTCTGATCCCCCGCGGGGGCGCCTAGGCGCCCCCGCCGCCCCGGTGGGCCTGGGTGATCAGATCGGTGGCGACCTCGAGGACGGCCTTGCGCTTCTCCTCGGGGTCGCTCTCGACGTCCTGGAGGACGTGCATCCCCGCGTGCATCGTGAACAGGGCGCTGACGCAGCGCACCTGGTCGACCAGATCGGCGTCCGGGTCGATGAGGATGTCCCGCAGCCCGAGCATGCGGGTCTTGAACATCTCGCCGATGCGCAGCTCGCGGACCGTCGCCTGGTTCTCCTGCATGAAGCGGAAGAGCGGGGCCGCGCCCATGAGCGCCTCGCTGTACCGGCGGATGATCTCCTGCTTGGTCTCCAGCGAGTGCGGCTGCCGCCGCCCCCACTCGATCAGGTCCTCCAGCGGCCGTGAGAGGTCCTCGAAGATGCCGACGAGGATCTCTTCCTTCGTCTTGAAGTGGTAGTACAGCGCCGCCTTGGTGACGTCCAGGCGCTCGGCGATCTCGCGCAGCGAGGTCTTCTCGTAGCCCTGCTCGGCGAAGAGTTCGAGCGCCACGTCCTGGATGCGCTGGCGGGTGTTCCCGCGGCGCCGCTGTCTGGTGCCGTCCATGGTGCCGCCCATCCTCCTGCTCGCCCTCTCTTGACGAAAACTTACTTGACGCCCGGCTAGTTGCGCGACTAGCTTCCCGGGAGAATGAACTAGCCGGTCGGCAAGTAAGTAGCGGTGGCCACGCGACCGTGGCCGGGGGAGAGGACCATGGCGGACACACCAGCGGCGGGGGCCGTGGAGACGGACACCGGCAAACGGCCGAGGAGCGTGCGGGTGGTCCTGCTCGCGCTCATGATCGCGATGATGCTCGCGATGCTCGACAACATGATCATCGGTACGGCGATGCCGACGATCGTGGGCGAACTGGGCGGACTGGAGCACCTGTCCTGGGTGGTCACCGCCTACACCCTGGCGACCGCGGCCTCCACCCCGGTCTGGGGCAAGCTCGGCGACATGTACGGGCGCAAGGGCTCGTTCATGACGTCCATCGTGATCTTCCTGATCGGCTCCGCGCTCAGCGGCATGGCCCAGGACATGGGCGAGCTGATCGCCTTCCGCGCGGTGCAGGGCCTGGGCGCCGGCGGCCTGATGGTCGGCGTCATGGCGATCATTGGCGACCTCGTCCCTCCCCGGGAGCGCGGCAAGTACCAGGGCATGATGGCCGCCGTGATGGCGCTGGCGATGATCGGCGGACCCCTGGTCGGCGGCACCATCACCGACAACTGGGGCTGGCGCTGGGCCTTCTACATCAACCTGCCGCTCGGCGCGGTCGCGCTGGCCGCCGTGGGCACCGTGCTGCACCTGCCGAAGAAGCGGTCCGAGGCCGGCATCGACTACCTCGGGGTCGCGCTGCTGACCGTCGGCATCACCGCCGTCGTGCTGGTCACCACCTGGGGCGGCACGGAGTACGCCTGGACCTCGGCGCGGATCATGGAGCTGACCGGCATCGGTGCCGCGTCCCTCGTGGGCTTCGTGTTCTGGCAGACCAGGGCGGCCGAGCCGGTGCTGCCGCTGCACATCTTCCGCAGCCGCAACTTCACGCTGATGTCCGTCATCGGCTTCATCACCGGCTTCGTGATATTCGGCGCGACCCTCTTCCTGCCGCTGTACCAGCAGTCCGTGCAGGGCGCCTCCGCCACCAACTCCGGTCTGCTGCTCCTGCCGATGCTCGGCGCGATGCTGGTGACCTCGATGGTCGCGGGCCGGGTGACCACCCACACCGGCCGGTACAAGGTCTTCCCGGTGCTCGGCAGCGCCCTGATGATCGTCGGACTGTATCTGCTGTCCACGATGGACACCGGGACCTCCCGGTTCACCTCCGGCGTCTTCATGGCGGTGGTCGGTCTCGGCATGGGCTGTCTGATGCAGATCACCATGCTGGTCGCGCAGAACAGCGTCGAGATGAAGGACATGGGCGTGGCGTCCTCGTCCACCACCCTGTTCCGCACCCTCGGCTCGTCCTTCGGCGTCGCGGTCATGGGCGCGCTGTTCAACAACCGCGTCCAGGACGTCATGGCCGAGCGGGCCGGCGCGCTGGGCTCCCGGGTGACCGAGCAGTCCGCCCAGCTGGACGCGGCGAGCCTGGCGCGGCTGCCGGAGGCGGCCCGGGAGGCGTACCAGCACGCGGTGTCCTCGGGCACCCACGCGGCGTTCCTCCTGGGCGCGGTGATCGCGGTGCTCTCGCTGGCAGCGGCCGTGTTCGTGAGGGAGGTCCCGCTGAAGGGCGCGGGCCCCGACCAGAAGGACGCCGGTGACGGCGCACCGGCGCCGGCGGCGGTGACCGAGCCCGTCTGACGGTCCGCGGCGGTCCCGCGAAGGCCCCCGGAGGCGCACCGGCTCCCCGGGGGCCTTCGCGCGCGTGGACCGCTTCCCGTGCGCGCGGACGCCCCCGCTCCTTCCCGCCTCTTCCCCGGCTCCTTCCCCTGCCCGGGACGTGCCCCGGCGCCGTTGTCAGACCCCCGTGCCACCATCGGCCGCATGGACAAGGCGCGTCAGCTGAGACTGGCCAAGGACGCGATGGACCGGGACTGGGCCGACCCGGACCTCGACCTGACCGCGATCGCCGCGCACGCCGGCTACTCGCGCTACCACTTCATACGCGCCTTCAGGGAGACCTACGGCGAGACCCCGGGCCAGTACCTCACGCACCGCCGGATCGAGCGCGCCGAGGACCTGCTGCGCACCGCCGGTCTGTCGGTGACGGAGATCTGCCACGTGGTCGGCTTCAGCAGCCTGGGCACGTTCTCGGCGCGGTTCAAGACCTGGACCGGCCTGTCCCCCAGCGAGTACCGCGCCAGGCACGTGGGCCGCGGTGCCGCCCTGATCCCGGGCTGTTACGCCATGCACTGGCTCGGCGGGTACCGGCCCGGGCCGGGCAGGGCGGCGGCACAGCGCAATTCCGGAGAAGCGGACTGACGGCGGCGCCGCCTACGGTGACAGGGCACTGAGGGAACGGCCGCGAAACAGGAGTACGTCATGATCAAGGGGCTCGCCATCACCACCGTCTGGGTCCTCGACCAGGACCGGGCGAAGGAGTTCTACACCGAGAAGCTGGGCCTGGAGGTGCGCACCGACATGACCCTGGGCGAGGGCGGCATGCGCTGGCTCACCGTCGGCTCGCCGGAGCAGCCCGACGTCGAACTGACCCTGATGGTCCCCGGCGCGGGCATGGACCCCGAGTCCGCCGAGATGATCAGGAAGCTGGTGGCCAAGGGAGCGCTCGGCCCCGGTGTGCTGACCACCGACGACATCCACGGCGACTACGCCAAGCTCAAGGACCGCGGGGTCGAGTTCATCCAGGAGCCGCAGGAGCGCCCGTACGGCACCGAGGCCCTGTTCCGCGACGACTCCGGCAACTGGTTCTCCTTCACCCAGAGGCGCGAGGGCGGCCTCGACACGGACAAGGACTGGGGCTGCTGAAACGCCCCCGTCACTGGGCCAGCACCGGGTAGCTCCCGGTGTTCGTCGGCGCGTGCTCCGGCAGCCACAGCACGGCGACCGCACCCTCCGCCGGTGCGCCCTCCGGCGCCCCCGCCGGCCGTACGTTGCGGAAGGTCAGCCGCGCTCCCAGCACCCGGGCCTGCCCCGCCGCGATGGTCAGGCCCAGCCCGTGGCCCCGGCCGGCCCGGTCCGCGCTGCCGGTGCGGAACCGGCTCGGCCCCTCGGCGAGCAGGTCGTCGGGGAAGCCGGGCCCGTGGTCGCGGACCCGGACGACCCGGCCCTCGACGGTGACCTCGACGGGCGGCCTGCCGTGCCGGGCGGCGTTGGTGAGCAGGTTGAACAGCACGCGCTCCAGACGCCGCGGGTCGGTGGTGACCTCCGACTCGTGCACCACCCGCACCCGGGCGGCCGGGTCCTTCGCGGCCACCCGCCGGGCGACGAACTCGCCCAGCAGGATGTCCTGCAGTTCGGCCCGCTCGGAGGCCCCGTCCAGCCGGGCCACCTCCAGGACGTCCTCGACGAGGGTGCGCATCGCCTTGGCCCGGTCCAGCACCAGCTCGGTCGGGCGCCCCGGCGGCAGCAGTTCGGCGGCGGTCAGCAGCCCGGTCACCGGGGTGCGCAGCTCGTGCGCGATGTCGGCGGTGACCCGGCGCTCGGCCTCCAGCCGCTGCCGCAGCGCGTCCGCCATGGCGTCCACGGCGCTGGCCAGGTCGTCGGTCTCGTCGCGGACGACCCCGCCGATGGCCTCCCGCACCCGCACGTCCGTCTCGCCGCCCGCGACCCGGTTGGCGGCGGTGGCCGCCTTGCGCAGCCGGCGCGACAGATGGCCGCCGATCAGCACACCGAGCGCGCTGCCGCCCAGGACGACCGCGATCGAACCGATCACCAGGGCCTGGTCGAGGTCCTTGAGGATGTCCGAGCTGCGGTCGGTGAAGCCGGAGTGCAGGGACATCACGTGCCCGTCCTTCAGCGGCACCGCCGCCCATATGTCCGGCGCCCCGCCCGGCCGGTCGGCCACGTAGGTCGCGCGGCGACCCGCCTCGACCTTCTCCCGGAGCGCCTCGGGCAGCCCCGGGTCGTCGATCTTGGTGTTGGGGAAGTTCAGCCGTCCGGACAGCTCGTAGTTGCGCTGGGCGATCATGATGCGCTCGTCGGCGAGGTCGCGCGCGTTGTCCAGCATCGACACCCGGGCCGCGTTGTGCACGACCAGGCTCAGCGCGATCGCCACCAGCGCGCCGACCAGCGCGATGGCCGCGCTGAGCTTCCACCGCAGGCCCGTGCCGATGCCCGCCCGGTCGACCCAGGCCGCCACCAGGCGCCGGAAGCGCCCCCGCGCCTCGCGTATCCGCTGCATCCGCCGCATCCGCCCGCTCAGGCCTTCAGCTTGTAGCCGAAGCCGCGGACCGTCTCGATCCGGTCCTGGCCGATCTTCGCGCGCAGCCGCTGCACATGGACGTCGACGACCCGGGTGTCACCGCCCCAGCCGTACTCCCACACGCGTTCCAGCAGCTTGTCGCGGGAGAGCACGGTGCCCGGCGCCGAGGAGAACTCCAGCAGCAGCCGCATCTCGGTCGGCGTCAGCGCCACCGGCTCCCCCGCCCTGCGCACCTCCATGCCCTCGGTGTCGACCTCCAGCTCGCCGAAGGCGAGCACACCCCCGTCGTCCGCGGCGGCCGGTTCCCCCCGGCCGCCGTTCGCCCGCCCGAAGCGGCGCAGCACCGCGCGGATCCGGGCCATCAGGACGGCCCCGTCGAACGGTTTGGTCACGTAGTCGTCGGCACCCGCCTCCAGGCCCAGCACGACGTCGATGGAGTCGGCGCGCGCCGACAGCATGATCACCGGGACCGTCGACTCGTCGCGGATGCGCCGGCACAGGCTGACCCCGTCGAGGCCGGGGACCATGACGTCGAGGAGCGCGATGTCGGGGCGGTTCGCCCGGAACGCCTCCAGACCGGACAGGCCGTCGGGCATCGCGGTGACCGCGAAGCCGTCCCGCTCCAGGGCGAGTTGGGTGGCCTCGCGGATGACGTCGTCGTCCTCGACGAACAGGACGTGGGTCTGGTCTGCCATCCCGGTGCTCTCAGTTCTCGTTTCGGTCTCGGGTCCGTGCGGGCGCTCTTCCCCCGCCCACCCGACGGACGCAGGGGACCGTGCGGGGGTTCACCCGTTCATCGGTCCGGGCGGCTCCGCCGGTTCACGCCGTGAGCCACGTCTCAGCCGTCGGGCGCGGGCGCCGGCTCCGGCCCGGCCACCTTGCCGTAGTCGTTGTGCGTGCGGTACTCCTCGGTGAACCGGCCCGCGGTCCAGCGGTAGGTGACCACGTCCTCGCCGGACGGGCTCGACACCGGGTCGCCCCGGTCGTACACCTGCTTGGTCACCACCAGGTCCCCGCGGTCGATCTCCGCGTACACCGGGGGTTCCTCGGTCTTGAACACGTTCACGTACGAGCCGTCCTCGTCGCGGTACACGTACGAGCCGACGCCCACCGCGTCCCCGCAGGTCAGCACGTTGACGACGACGTCGTCGGCGGCTCCTCCGGTGAGGTTGCCGTAGCTCACGTCGACGGGGTACTCGTCGGCGACGCACGGCTCGAGCTCCCGCTTGACCTCGGCCGAGACCGCCGGGTCGGCCTTGATCAGCCGGACCGCGTCCACCCGGTCGGGAGCCGTGGCCTGCGCCTTCGAGGGCGCGGCGGCGCTCACCGCCGAGTCCGCGTGCGCCGGGCCCTCGTCCCGTGCGCCGGTGCCGCCCGTGCCGCAGCCCGCGGCGAAGAGGCCCGCGGCGGCGAGCGCGGCCGTCGCCGCGGTCGCCGCCCGGACGGTGGTCCGGGCCCCTGTGTGCCCCGCGCCGGTCAGGCCGCGCAACGCTCCCGCTCCTCACGCTCCAGAGCGCGTGCGTCCAGGTCGCGCGCCTGAAGCTCCTCGCGGAGCCGGGCCAGCGCCCGGTGCAGTGTGCTCTTGACCGTTCCGGCCGACATGCCGAGGGCGGCGGCCGTCTCCTCCGTGGACATCTGCTCCCAGTGTCGCAGCACCACGACACTGCGCTGCTTCGGGGCGAGCACCTTCAGGACGTCCATCAGCAGGGCGCGGTCGGCGTGCTGCTCGGTGGCGTCGTCCACGCAGGACTCCGGGAGCTGCTCGGTCGGCACCTCCTCCAGCCTGCGGGCGCGCCACCACTCGGTCCGCGTGTTGATCATGACGCGGCGCAGGTAGGCGTCGGCCAGCCGCTTGTCCTCGATGGTCTCCCAGCGGCCGTACGTCCGGACCAGCGCGGTCTGCAGCAGGTCCTGCGCGTCGACGGGGTCCGGGACCAGGCGGCGGGCGCTGCGCAGCAGCGCGTCCTGCCGGGTGCGGACGTACTCCTCGAACCCGAGCACCTCGCCCTGCGCCATGGTGAACCGCCTTCCGCTCCCCGTTCCGGCCCGCCCGTGCGCGCCGGCTGCACTGCCTGTGATCCGTGGTCGTCATGCCCTTTCCGGGCACGTGGACGAAGGTACGGAGGCGTTGTCACGGCACTGTGCGAAGCAGCCTGCGGGCAGCCTGCGGCTGTCCGTCGGTTGTGTAACGGAAGGGGGAACGGGGTGGGGTGGTGCGGCGATCGAGGCGGTTATGGGCGGATACGGCGGGCCGGCGCCGTGGCCGCGGACGCCCGTCCCCGTGTGCGCCGGCTGTGCATCAGCCCAGCGGCAGCCGGTACAGGCCGCCCGGCAGCGGCTCCACCAGGCCGTCGGCGACGAGACCGTCCAGGGCGCGGGCGCGCTGCACCGGCTCGTGCCACACCCGGTCCAGGGCGGCCTGCGGCACCGGTCCGTGCGTCTCCCGCAGCACGGCCAGCAGCCGCCCGCGGACCTGGCGGTCCGTGCCCGCGTACGTCTGGCCCCGGCGCGGCGGACCGTCGTGGGCCGGCTTGCCCGCCAGGCGCCAGGCGCACTGCGCGGCGATCGGACAGCGGTGGCACGACTCGTTCTTCGCCGTGCACACCAGCGCCCCGAGCTCCATGGAGGCGGCGGCCCACCGCGCGGCGGTCGACGCATCCTCCGGCAGCAGCGTCCGGGCGAGCCGGCGCTCGGCGGCGGTGGTCGCGTTCGGCGGGTACTGCACCCCGGTGACCGCGCGGGCGAACACCCGGCGGACGTTGGTGTCCAGCACCGCGTGCCGCTGCCCGTACGCGAACGACGCCACGGCCGCGGCCGTGTACTCGCCGATGCCGGGCAGCGCCAGCAGCTGGGCGTGGTCGGCCGGGACGTCGCCGCCGTGCCGCTCCGTTATGGCGACGGCGGCGCCGTGCAGCCGCAGGGCGCGGCGCGGGTAGCCGAGCCGGCCCCAGGCGCGGACGGCCTCGCCGGGCGCCTGGGCGGCGAGGTCGGCGGGGCGCGGCCAGCGGGCCATCCACTGCTCGTAGACGGGCAGGACCCGGTTCACCGGGGTCTGCTGGAGCATGAACTCACTGACCATCACCCCCCACGCGCCGGCCTCCGGGCGCCGCCACGGCAGGTCCCGGGCGTGCTCGTCGAACCATTCGATGACAGGGGAGTGCAGCGGCTCACCGGGAGCACGCTCGGACGCGGAATCGGCGGCGGGGCCGTACGGGGGCTTCGTGGGAGCAGTCATGACCCCTCGATCCTGCCACGCCCGGCCCCGCCCGCGGGGGGACCGCCACGGTGGTGGGAGGGGGAACCAGGGGTCCCGGAGAGTGACGGGCACCTGACGATCGGCAGCAGTGGCGACCCGGCGGCCGCTTGTAGCGTCGACGGCATGGAACGTGCCCGCCTCGCCGCGCTCGGCAGGGGCTGCCTGCTCTGGGCGGCCCTCGCCGCCCCGGCGCTCACCGCGGACCGGCTCGGGCTGAACGAGCCGCGCGCCCTCGGGCAGCGGCTGGCCGGCCTGGTCCTGCTCGCCGCCGCCACCGCCGTCTCCCGGCGCCGGCCGCCGGCCGCGTTCGCGCTGACGGCCGCCCTGAGCCTGGCCTGCGCACCCGCGCTGTTCAGCGTCTCCTACGGCCCGGCGCTCGGTGTGTCCGCGCTGCTGCTCGGGCTGCGGGCGGAGCGCACGGCCCCCGCGGCGCTGTGCTTCGCCGCCGTCGGCTGCGCCGGCACCGCGCGGATCGCGCTCACCGGGGCCGACCCGGTCCCCGAGTGGCTGGTCCTGACCGGCACCCTCCTGTTCGGCTGCGTCTTCCCCTGGCTCGGCGGGCGCTACTGGCGGCAGAGCCGCCAGCTGGCCGAGGCGGGCTGGCTGCGGGCGGCCCGCCTGGAGGAGGAGCAGCGCCTCACCGAGGAGCGCGCCCGGCTGCGCGAGCGGGCCCGGATCGCCCAGGACATGCACGACTCCCTGGGCCACGAGCTGAGCCTGATCGCCCTGCGCGCGGGCGCCCTCCAGGTCGCCCCCGACCTCGCCGGCCACCACCGGGCCGCCGCGGCCGACCTGCGCGCGGCGGCCGCCGACGCCACCGACCGGCTGCACCGCATCATCGGCGTCCTGCGGGAGGACGACGAGCCCGTGCCGCTGACCCCGGCCGGCGAGGACGTCGAGCAACTCGTCGCCCGCGCCGCCGAGTCCGGGCTGCCGGTGCGCTGGGAGACCGGCGGGCGGAACACGGCCGTGCGGCCCGGCGGGGTCGCCGGGCGGCTGCTGCACCGGGTGACCAGGGAGGCGCTGACCAACGCGGCACGGCACGCACCGGGCGCGCCCGTCGTCGTGGCGGTGACGGGGGACGACGCGCGGGGAGCGACCGTCACCATCACCAACGGCCGTGCGGTCCAAGGGAGTTCACCGGCCCCGGGAAGCGGTTCGGGCCTGCTCGGGTTGCGCGCCGCCGTGACCGCGGTCGGCGGCACCTTCGAGGCGGGCCCGCACGCCGACGGCTACCGGGTCCGGGCCCACGTCCCGGCGCGGGCGTCCGCGCAGGCCGCGCCCCCGCACCCGCCCTCCGCCCCCTTCACCCGGGCCCGCCGCCGGGTCGCCGCCGGTCTCGGCGTCGCGGCCTGCGCGGGTGTCGTCCTGGTCGGTTCGGCCTTCGGCTGGTACGCCTACACCGAGACGCACTCGGTCCTGGAGCCCGCCGCCTACGCGGGGCTGCGCCCGGGCGCGCCGGCCGACGAGGTCGCACGGGTGCTGCCGGACCGGGACGTCCAGGACCCGCCCTCGGAACGCGCGCCCGCGCCGCCCGAGGGCGCCGACTGCCGTTACTACCGCGCGAGCGGCGAACTCTTCGTCTCCGTCGACCATTTCCGGCTCTGCTTCGACGAGGAGGGGCGCCTGGTCACCAAGGACGTGGTCCCGCGCGTCGGCCTGGCCGGCGACGGACCGGAGGGAGAACGACCGCACGAACAAGAGGAGTTCGCACGATGATCCGGGTCCTGCTGGCCGACGACGAGGCGTTGGTGCGCGCCGGGGTGCGCGCCATCCTGGGGAGCAGCGGTGAGACGGAGGTCGTCGCGGAGGCGGGTGACGGGCGCGAGGCCGTCGAACTGGCCCGGGCGCACCGCCCCGACGTGGCCCTGCTCGACATCCGCATGCCCCGCCTGGACGGGCTCGCGGCGGCCGAGGAGATCGTCCGCACCGTCCCCGGCACGGCCGTCGCGATGCTCACCACCTTCTCCGAACGCGCCCACGTGGCCCGCGCGCTGGGCGGCGGCGCCACCGGCTTCCTGCTCAAGTCCGGTGACCCGTACGAACTCATCGCCGGAACAAGGGCGGTGGCGGGCGGCGCGGCCTTCCTGTCGCCCAAGGTGGCCCGGTACGTCATCGAGGGACTCGGCGGCGCCGGCGGCACCGGCCGGCTCGCCCGGGAGGCGGAGGCCCGCGCGCGCGTGGCGGTGCTCAGCCCGCGCGAGCGCGAGGTGCTCGGCCTGGTCGGGTCCGGACTGTCCAACCCGGAGATCGCCGCCCGGCTGCACCTCGTCGAGGGCACGGTGAAGGCGTACGTCAGCGCGGTCCTCGACCGGCTCGGCGTGCGCAATCGCGTACAGGCGGCGATCGTCGCCCACGAGGCGGGACTGGTCGCGACCTGAGTCCTAGCGGTGTCGGCGCGTCGCGTACGGCGGGACGCGGTGGGCGGCCGGTTCCGGTCCCGGTCCGGTGAGCCAGCGCACGGCGGGCGCCGACGAGGCGCGCATCGACGCGGCGAGCCGGACCGCCGGGCGCGTGGCCAGCCGTACGGCGGCGAAGGCGACGACCGCGCCGAGGAGCAGTCCGGCGGCCACGTCGTGCGGGTAGTGCACGCCGACGAACACCCGGGAGAAGGCCGTGAGCAGGGCCAGCGGGGCCGTCAGCCGGACGAGCGCGCGGCGGACCAGGACCAGGGCGAGGGCCGAGGCGCCCGCGATCGCGGCGTGGTTGCTGGGGAACGACCAGTCGCCGTGCGGCGGGCACGCGGCCAGGGAGGGGGCGGCGTCGGTGACCGCCCGGCACGGACGCTCCTGGGTCACAACGGACTTCAGCACCTCACTGCACACGTACGCCACGGCCGTGGCCAGAGGTGCAAGGCACGCGATCGCGAACGTCCGTGGGCCGGCGCGCCGGGCCCGCCACCAGCCGAGGACGAACAGCGCGACGAAGACCAGGAGTCCGGCCTCCGTCCCGATCTCGGCCGTGTGCCGCACCCACGACGGGGAGTCGTGCGCGAAGTCGGTGATGTCGCGGTAGAGCCCGCTGTCCACGAAGTCCATGGTCACGGACCGTAGGCGAGGGGCCGATGCGGTCACACCCCGCGATCGTCGCGTGCCGCACCCGACGAAAGACAGGGCGGGCGGGGCGGGTTCCGGGATGATGATCCGGAAAAGTTGTGAGTCTTGGCGGCGGGTGGGCCGAGCGAACGCACCGATCTCTCGTACAGTTTGCGCCGTGGGATCTCTGCGCAATCCGGTCGGGCCGCTTCCCTCCTCCATCTACTGGCGAAGGAGGGTCGTACTGCTGTCCGTACTGGCCGTGTTGGCGTTGCTGATCACCTGGGTGGTCACCGCGGGCGGCGGGGGCGGCGACGACCGCGGGAGCGGGGCCAACGGCAAGAATCCCGCACCGTCCATCACACCGGGACCGTCGGGTTCGGGGCCGGCGATCAGCCAGGCGCCGGGCGGACGCGACGAGTCGGGTTCCGGCGGGTCCGGCGGCTCGTCGTCCGGGAGCGGGGACGAGGGCGAGGGCGAAGGCGGGGACGACGGAGCGAACGGCGACCCCGCGGGCTCCGGTGGCGCCGGCGGTTCGGACGGCGGCGCGGGGGGCGGCGCGGGCGGCGGTTCCGAGGGCGGCACGTCGTCCGGGGTCGGCGCGGGTGACGCGCTGCCGGCCGGATCCGGTTCCGGACTGCCCAACTGCACGGCGAACACGGTCAGGTTGACCCTGCGCAGCGTCCGCAACGCCTACGAGCCCGGTCGGACCCCCACCTTCCTGCTGACCGCGCGGAACGCCTCCGGCAGCGACTGCAAGGTCGATCTCGGGCCGGAGAGCACGGTGTTGACGATCACCCAGGCGAGCGAGGACGACCCGTACTGGGCGTCGGACGACTGCCCCGAGGGCGTGCGGAGCCTGGTGTTCCGGGTACCGGCCGGTGAGAGCATCACGTACACCGTGAAGTGGGACCGCAAGCCGAGCGCCCCGCGGTGCGCGACGCCGCCGGCGGGATCGGCCGGCGCCGGGACGTACCTGGTGGAGGCCAAGGCGCCGGGGTTCGCGAAGATGCGGACGTCGTTCGTGCTGGAGAAGGACTGACGGGGGACCGGGGCCGCGCCCGGCGCGTACCGCCGGGAGCGGCGGTACGCGCCGGGCGGTGACCCGCCCGGGAGGGCTCAGACGTACCGCTCGAGGATCGAGCTCTCCGCCAGCCTCGACAGACCCTCGCGGACGCTGCGCGCCCGGGCCTCGCCGACGCCGTCCACCGTCTGGAGGTCGTCCACGCTGGCGGCGAGCAGCTTCTGCAGCCCGCCGAAGTGCTCCACCAGGCGGTCGATGATCGCCCGGGGCAGCCTCGGCACCTTCGCCAGCAGCCGGAAACCGCGCGGCGACACCGCCGAGTCCAGGGTCTCGGGGGAGCCGGTGTAACCCAGGGCGCGGGCCACCGTCGGCAGTTCCAGGAGCTCCGCCTGGGGGAGCGCGTCCAGCTCGTGCAGGGCCTCGTCGACCGTGCGGGAGCGCTTGGCGGTGGGCTCGGGGACGTAGTCGCGCACGACGAGCTCGCGCTCCGGCTCCACGCCCGCGATCAACTCGTCCAGCTGGAGGGCGAGGAGGCGGCCGTCGGTGCCCAGCTCGACCACGTACTCGGCGATTTCGGTGGCGATGCGGCGCACCATCTCCAGCCGCTGCGCGACCGCCGAGACGTCCCGGACGGTCACCAGGTCCTCGATCTCCAGCGCCGACAGCGTGCCCGCGACCTCGTCGAGGCGGAGCTTGTAGCGCTCCAGCGTGGCGAGGGCCTGGTTGGCGCGGGACAGGATCGCCGCCGAGTCCTCCAGGACCCGGCGGTGGCCGTCGACGTAGAGCGCGATCAGGCGCATCGACTGGGAGACCGAGACGACCGGGAAGCCGACCTGCTTGGAGACCCGGTCGGCGGTGCGGTGCCGGGTGCCGGTCTCCTCGGTCGGGATGGTCGGGTCCGGCACCAGCTGGACGCCCGCCCGCAGGATCTTGGACAGGTCGGACGACAGGACGATGCCGCCGTCCAGCTTGCACAGCTCGCGCAGCCGGGTCGCGGTGAACTCGACGTCCAGCACGAAGCCGCCGCTGCACAGTGCCTCGACGGTCTTGTCGGAACCGAGCACGATCAGACCGCCGGTGTTGCCGCGGAGCACGCGCTCCAGGCCGTCACGCAGGGTGGTGCCGGGTGCCACGGCGCTCAGCGAGGCGCGCATCAGGCCCTCGGAACCGGCACTCCCACCGGACTTTCCGGGAGCCGCTGCCCGGTCGTTGGCTGCCACTGCACTCCTCCGGTCGCAGGTTCTGGGGCGCCCCCGTTTCGCGTACTCGGTTCGTACGGACGGGCGAGACCTGGGCAAAGTCTACCGGCGGTCCTCCTCCTCCCGTGGGGCCTCTCGCCGACGGGAGCGCGGAAGGACGCGCAGCGCGTCCCCTATGTCCGCGACTTCCAGGACCTTCATCCCCGGAGGGATTCTGCCCGGATCGCCCGGTACCAGGGCGTGTGTGAAGCCCAGGCGGTGCGCCTCGGCGAGCCTGCGCTGGACGCCCGTGACCCGTCTCACCTCGCCGGCCAGGCCGACCTCGCCGATCGCGACCAGGTTCTTCGGCAGCGGGGTGTCGCTCGCCGCCGACGCCAGGGCGAGCGCGACGGCCAGGTCCGCGGCGGGCTCCGAGAGCTTCACCCCGCCGACCGTCGCGGAGTAGATGTCCCGTTTGCCCAGGGCGCTGATGCGGCCGCGCTGTTCCAGCACCGCCAGCATCATCGACACGCGCGAGGTCTCCAGGCCGGACGTGGTGCGCCGGGGGGAGGGGATCTGCGAGTCGACCGTGAGCGCCTGCACTTCGGCGACCAGGGGGCGGCGGCCCTCCAGGGTGACCGTCAGGCAGGTGCCGGGCACCGGCTCGTCACGGCGGGTCAGGAAGAGCCCGCTCGGGTCCGCGAGGCCCGTGATGCCCTCGTCGTGCAGTTCGAAGCAGCCGACCTCGTCGGTGGTGCCGTAGCGGTTCTTCACACCCCGGACCAGGCGCAGGCGCGCGTGCCGGTCGCCCTCGAAGTGCAGGACGACGTCCACCAGGTGCTCCAGCAGGCGCGGACCGGCGATCGCGCCGTCCTTGGTGACGTGTCCCACCAGGAGCGTGGACATGCCGCGCTCCTTGGAGGCCCGGATCAGCGCGCCGGCCACCTCGCGGACCTGGGCCATGCCGCCCGGGGCGCCGTCGATCTCCGGCGACGCCACCGTCTGCACCGAGTCCATGATCAGCAGGGACGGCTTGACCGCGTCCAGGTGGCCGAGCACGGCGGACAGGTCCGTCTCGGCGGCGAGGTACAGGTGGTCGTCGATGGCGTGGATGCGGTCGGCCCGCAGCCGGACCTGGCTCGCCGACTCCTCACCGGTCACGTAGAGCGTGCGGTGCTCCTCGCTCGCCGACTTGGCCGCCACGTCGAGCAGCAGGGTGGACTTGCCGACGCCGGGCTCGCCCGCGACGAGCACCACGGCCCCGGGGACCAGCCCGCCGCCGAGCACCCGGTCCAGCTCGGGCACGCCGGTGGAGCGGGCGGTGGCCTGGCGGCCGTCGACCTGGCCGATGGGCAGGGCGGAGGTGGTGACCCGCCCCGGGGCCGTCGTACGGACCGCGGGCGCGCCGTACTCCTCGACCGTCCCCCAGGCCTGGCACTCGGGGCAGCGGCCGAGCCACTTGGCCGTCTGCCAGCCGCACTCGGTGCAGCGGTAGGACGGGCGGTCCTTGGTGGTCTTGGTACGGGCAGCCATGCGAAAACGGTAGCGGCCGGGACTGACAACGCGGACCGGGGCGCCGGCCGGCCCCCGCACGGCCGCTCGGATCCGGGGCGCGGACGCCGGACCGGCACCGGGGGAGGGACGGCGCCCGGAGGCGGACGCGTGCCGGGGGAGGCGCTGCGCCCGGAGGCGGACGCGTGCCGGGGAGGGACGGGCGCGGGGAGGAGAGCGGGTGCCGGGAGGAGGGGACGGCGGCCCCGGGCGGCGCCGTCGGGGAGGCCCGGACCGGGCGGTTTCCGCGCCCGGCCCGGTGAGCGAAAGGTTCCTGTACCCGATTGAGGGATCGTTTCACCCGTACGGATTAAAAGTGTGCAGGGCACCCGAGAAGGCCGCCCCGGGCCGCCTACGGTCGCCGGATGACGAGCAGTGGCCCGGAGACCCCGACCCGCACGACCGGCACTCACCGGGCGCACCGGGAGGTGCGTGACCGTGGGGCCGCGCGCACGCTGGTGCGGCGGCCGCACACGCGCTACGAACCGCACTTGGACGGGCTGTTCACCTACTGCCTGTCCGTGCTGTGCGACCACGACGCGGCGACCGCCGCCCTGGCCGACGTCCTCGTGCTCGCGGAGCGCCGCGGCCGGCACGTCCCGGACGCGCCCGGGGACCGCCGGGCCTGGCTGTACGCGCTGGCCCGCTGGGCGTGTCTGCGCACGCTGGCGGAGGCCCAGCAGAAACGTCGTACCACCCACGCCGCGGGCCGCACCGACCGCCGGCGCGAGGACCGGGCCGCCACCGCCCCGGCGGTCTCCGAGGAGGTCCGGGAGCGCCGCCGGCGGGAACTGGCCCTGCTGGCCTGGCCGGAGGCCGCCGGCATCACCCCGGAGCAGCGCGAGGCGCTGGAACTCGCCGTCCGCCACCGCCTCTCCGCCCACGAGGTCGCCGCCGTGCTCGGCAGGGAGCCGGCCGCCGCCCGCGAGCTGCTCGCCTCCGCGGCCTGCGAGGTCGAGCGCACCCGCGCGGCGCTCGCCGTCGTCGAGACCGGCGCCTGTTCCGGTGTGGCGCACTTCACCGGCGACCACCAGCTCGTGCTCAGCACCGCCCTGCGCCGTGAACTCGTCCGGCACGTCGACGACTGCCCGCGCTGCCGCCGCACCGCCGAGCGGGCCGTCCCCGGCCGCTGGCCCGGCACCAGCGTCACGCCGGACGCGCTGCCCGTCCTGCCGGCGCCGGGCGCGGCCCTGCGCGCCGCCGTGGCCCACCACCCGCGCGGGCGCGCCGCCGCGCCCCGCTTCGACCGGCGCGGCTTCCCGGTGGACCCCAGGGACCGCGTCGCCCGCAGGGACCGGTTCCGCGCGCGTGCCGTCACGACGACGGTCGTCGCCACCGTGATCGCCGCGCCCGTGTTCGCGCTGTGGGCCGCCTACCGCGGCACCCCCGTCGGCGAGGCCCAGGACGGCCGCTCCGCCTCCGCGTGGGAGGACGGCGGCCCCGTCGACCTCGACGGCGAGGGAGCGGGCGGCTACGAGAACACCGGCAACGCCGGCCCCCGGCCCGGCCCCCGGTTCGGCGAGGGCGGCGGGGCGGACGTGTCCGTGGAGGTCGTCGGCGCCACCGGGGCCGGACGGGAGGGCGCCGCGCTGGCCGTCACGGCCGGCCACACCGGCGGCACCACGCTGATCACCCTCACCGCGACGGGCTCCGAGCCGGTCCGCTGGTCCGCCTCCACGGGAGCGCCCTGGCTCCACCTGAGCCGGTCGTCGGGCACGCTCGCCCCCGGCGAGTCGTCGACGGTCAGGGTGTACGTCGACCGGCTCCGTGAGCCGTCGGGGCACTGGAGGGCGACCGTGGCGATCGCACCCGCCGGCGCGGTCGTCACCATCGGGGGCCACGGCGGCGCCCCCGGTCACCCCGGCGGCCCGGGCACCGCGCACCCCGGCACCCCGAGCGGCCCTCCCCCGAGCCCCGGCGGGCCGCCGTCGTCGCCCGGCCCGGACCCGGCGCCCACCACACCGGCACCCCCGCAGCCCACGCCGACCGGCCCCCCGTCCTCGCCCGGCCCGGAGCCCGCGCCCGGCGGGACCGCCCCGGCCGACCCGGCGGGACCGACGCCCCCGCCCGCGGACGGCGGCGACCCGGCCCCGTCCACGCCGTAGACCGGGACCGGATCAGGCGGGGTCCGCCGGATGCGGTGCCAGCAGGGGCAGCTGCGAGGCCAGCCGTTCCTCGCACAGCTCGGCCAGACGGTCGTAGCCGGCCTTGCCCATCAGCTCGGTCAGCTCCGCCCGGTAGGAGACGTACACCGGCTCCCCGGCGCCGTGCGCCGAGGTCGCCGAGGTGCACCACCAGTGCAGGTCGTGGCCGCCCGGACCCCAGCCGCGGCGGTCGTACTCGCCGATCGAGACCTGCAGCACGCGCGTGTCGTCGGGCCGGTCGATCCAGTCGTAGGTCCGCCGGACCGGCAGCTGCCAGCACACGTCCGGCTTGGTCTCCAGCGGCTCGCGGCCCTCCCTGAGGGCGAGGATGTGCAGCGAGCAGCCCATGCCTCCCGCGAAACCCGGCCGGTTCTGGAAGATGCACGAGCCCTGGAACGGGCGGGTCTGGCGGTCGCCGTCCTCGTCCTGCGACACCCAGCCGTTCCTGGTGCCCTCCTCGTGGTGCTGCCAGATGTCCGGCGTGAGCCTCGCCACATGTTCGGCGACCCGCTTCTCGTCGTCCTCGTCGGAGAAGTGGGCGCCCAGAGTGCAGCACCCGTCGTCCGCGCGGCCCGCCTGGATGCCCTGGCAACCGCTGCCGAAGATGCAGTTCCAGCGAGAGGTCAGCCATGTCAGATCGCAGCGGAAGACCTGCTCGTCGTCCGCCGGATCGGGAAATTCCACCCATGCGCGGGCGAAGTCGAGGCCCTTCTCGTCGTCCGCCGGAGGCTTCCCCGGCGACTTCGGTGCGGTCACCCGCGAAGAACCCGCGTCCGGTTTGACCTTCTCGGCCCTCTTGTCCGTCTTCTCGTCCTTCGCCTTTTTCGTCTTTGGCACCCGTCCAGGGTAAGTCGCCCGCGCTCCCCTCCGGGACCGGCCCGGGCACCGCGGAAGATGCGCCGAGGGCGGCAACACACCGCGCGGCGGGCAGTAGCGTTCCGTACATGAGACTCGGTGTCCTCGACGTGGGTTCGAACACGGTGCACCTGCTGGTGGTCGACGCGCACCCCGGCGCGTGCCCGCTGCCCGCGCACTCGCACAAGGCCGAACTGCGCCTCGCCCAGCTGCTGGAGGACGACGGGGCCATCGGCCCGGACGGGATCGACAGGCTGGTCGCGGTCGTCCACGGGGCGCTCCGGGCCGCCGAGGACAAGGGGGTCGAGGAACTGCTGCCGTTCGCGACCTCCGCGGTGCGCGACGCGGACAACGCCGACCACGTCCTCGCGCGGGTGCGCGAGGAGACCGGGGTCGAGCTGCAGGTCCTCAGCGGCGAGGAGGAGGCCCGGCTCACCTTCCTCGCCGCCCGCCGCTGGTTCGGCTGGTCGGCCGGGAAGCTGCTCGTCCTCGACATCGGCGGCGGCTCCCTGGAGATCGCCTACGGCATGGACGAGGAGCCCGACGCCGCCGTGTCGCTGCCGCTGGGCGCCGGCCGCCTCACCGCCGGCCGGCTGCCCGGCGACCCGCCCGCGCCGGACGACGTCCGCGCGCTGCGCCGCCACGTGCGCACCGAGATCGCCCGCACGGTCGGCGAATTCAGCCGCCTCGGCGCCCCCGACCACGTGGTGGCCACCTCCAAGACCTTCAAGCAGCTCGCCCGCATCGCCGGCGCCGCCCGCTCCGCCGAGGGCCCGTACGTCCAGCGCGAGCTGAAGCGGGAGTCCCTGGAGGGCTGGGTGCCCCGGCTCGCCGCCATGACCGTCGCCGAGCGCGCCGAACTGCCCGGCGTCTCCGAGGGCCGCGCGGGCCAGCTGCTCGCCGGGGCGCTGGTCGCGGAGGGCGCGATGGACCTGTTCGGCGTGGAACGCCTGGAGATCTGCCCGTGGGCGCTCCGCGAGGGCGTCATCCTGCGCCGCCTGGACCACATGGGTCCGGCGTAGCCGTACGCGCCGGGCCGGGGGCTCCGTGCCGCCGCGCGCCGCGTGCGGGAGCATCCGGGGGGCCGGTTAGCTCCGTCACACGGCGGCCGGGCGGACGGATCGCCCGGCGGGCGGACGAGCGGGCCCTGTCCTGCGGACACGCGGGTCCGGCGCCGGTGGGCGGTCCTGGCCGAAGCCGGTCGCCCGGCGCCCGTCCGCCGCCCGTCCGCCGAACGCACCCCGTACCCTGTCCCTCGTGGCAGAACCAGCGGTGCGCATCCCGGATGCGAAGGTCGCTCTGTCGACGGCCTCCGTCTATCCGGAGTCGACGGCGACGGCCTTCGAGATCGCCGCGCGCCTCGGGTACGACGGCGTCGAGGTCATGGTGTGGACCGACCCGGTCAGCCAGGACATCGAGGCGCTGCGCAGACTCAGCGACTACCACCGCATCCCCGTCCTGGCCGTGCACGCCCCCTGCCTGCTCATCACGCAGCGCGTGTGGTCCACCGACCCCTGGACCAAGCTCCAGCGGGCCCGGGCCGCCGCCGAGAAGCTCGGCGCCGGCACCGTCGTCGTCCATCCGCCCTTCCGCTGGCAGCGGCAGTACGCCCGGGACTTCGTGGACGGAATCTGGCGGATGGCGAACGAGACGGATGTGCGGTTCGCCGTCGAGAACATGTACCCCTGGCGCTACCGCGACCGCGAGATGCTGGCGTACGCCCCCGACTGGGACGTCACCAAGGAGGACTACCGCCACTTCACGATCGACCTCAGCCACGCCTCGACCGCCCGCACCGACGCCCTGCAGATGATCGACCGCATGGGCGACCGCCTCGGCCACGTCCACCTCGCCGACGGCCGGGGCTCGGCCAAGGACGAGCACCTCGTGCCCGGCCGCGGCGACCAGCCCTGCGCCGAGGTGCTGCAGCGCCTCGCGCTCGGCGGCTTCGACGGCCACGTCGTCATCGAGGTCAACACCCGCCGTGCCATGTCCGGCGCGGAGCGCGAGGCCGACCTGGCGGAGGCGCTGGCGTTCACCCGCCTGCACCTGGCCTCCGCCTCCTCCGCCGCCCGGATGCCGCGGCGATGACCGGCGTCACCGCGAGCGACGGCCCGGACGCGGCCGCGCGGCCGAACGGCGTCTCCCGGCGCCGCGGCCGCCCCCCGCGCACGGAATCGGCCGGCACCCGTGACCGCATCCTCGACGCGGCCCGCGAGGAGTTCTCCGAGCGCGGGTACGAGAAGACGTCCGTACGGGGCATCGCCAAGTCGGCCGGGGTCGACTCCGCGCTGGTGCACCACTACTTCGGCACCAAGGAGCAGGTGTTCGAGGCGGCCGTCGAGGTCGCCCTGGCGCCGGCGCTCGTGGGCCGGGACGCGGTCCTCGAAGGCCCGCTCGAGGAAGTGGGCGAGCGGATGACACGCACGGTCATCGGGCTCTGGGAGAACCCGGTGACCCGGGCCCCGCTGCTCGCGATCGTCCGCTCCGCCGTGAACAACGAGACCGCGGCCGCCGTCTTCCGCCGCCTGGTCGCCGGCCAGCTGCTGCGCCGCATCGCCGGGCAGCTCGATTCGCCGGACGCGGAGCTGCGCGCCGAGCTCGCCGCCGCGCAGCTGGTCGGGATCGCGATGATCCGGTACGTGATCAAGGTGGAGCCGCTGGCCTCGGCGGACCCGGAGCAGATCGTCAGGCGCGTGGCGCCCGTGGTGCAGGGACACCTCACCGGACGCTGACGACCGCGTTCCGGCGGCGAGACATTCATCCCGCATTCCGGACACCTCGTCCCGCCCTCTGGATGACCGGCGTACGCTCGATGCCAGTCAGAACTCTCTGGCCGGCACTCTTCGAAGGTCTGAAGGAGCGAGCGACGATGCCCGAGCTGAGGTCCCGCACAGTCACCCACGGCCGCAACATGGCGGGCGCCCGCGCCCTGATGCGCGCCTCCGGTGTACCGGGTGCGGACATCGGCCGCAAGCCGATCATCGCGGTCGCCAACAGCTTCACGGAGTTCGTCCCCGGCCACACCCACCTCGCGCCGGTCGGCCGGATCGTCAGCGAGGCGGTCGTCGCGGCCGGCGGCATCCCGCGCGAGTTCAACACGATCGCCGTCGACGACGGCATCGCGATGGGCCACGGCGGCATGCTCTACTCGCTCCCCTCCCGCGACCTGATCGCGGACAGTGTGGAGTACATGGTCGAGGCCCACTGCGCGGACGCCCTGATCTGCATCTCCAACTGCGACAAGATCACCCCGGGCATGCTGAACGCGGCCCTGCGCCTGAACATCCCGACGGTCTTCGTCTCAGGCGGCCCGATGGAGTCCGGCCGCGCGACCCTGGTCGACGGCACGGTCCGCACGCTGGACCTGGTCGACGCGATCTCCGACGCCGTCAACGACAAGATCTCCGACGAGGACATCCTCCGCATCGAGGAGAACGCCTGTCCGACCTGCGGCAGCTGTTCCGGCATGTTCACCGCCAACTCCATGAACTGCCTCACCGAGGCCATCGGCCTGTCCCTGCCGGGCAACGGCTCGGTCCTCGCCACCCACACGGCCCGCAAGGGCCTGTACGAGGCGGCGGCCCGTACGGTCATGGACATCACCCGCCGCTACTACGAGGAGGACGACGAGACGGTCCTGCCGCGCTCGGTCGCCTCCCTCTCGGCCTTCGAGAACGCGATGGCCCTGGACATCGCCATGGGCGGCTCGACCAACACGATCCTCCACCTGCTGGCCGCGGCCCAGGAGGCGGGCGTCCCCTTCGGCCTCAACGAGATCGACGCGGTCTCGCGCCGGGTCCCCTGCCTCGCGAAGGTCGCCCCGAACGTGGCGAAGAACCGCACGTACTACATGGAGGACGTGCACCGCGCCGGCGGCATCCCGGCCCTGCTGGGCGAGCTGCACCGCGCGGGCCTGCTCAACGAGGACGTCCACGCGGTCCACAGCCCTTCCCTCGGGGACTGGCTGAAGACGTGGGACGTGCGCGGCGGCTCGCCCTCCCCGGAAGCGGTCGAGCTGTGGCACGCGGCCCCCGGCTGCGTCCGCTCCGCCGAGGCGTTCTCCCAGTCCGAGCGCTGGGAGACGCTGGACGAGGACGCCGAGGGCGGCTGCATCCGCTCCGCCGAGCACGCCTACTCCGAGGACGGCGGCCTCGCGGTCCTGCGCGGCAACCTCGCCGTCGACGGCTGCGTGGTGAAGACGGCCGGCGTCGACGAGTCCATCTGGACCTTCGAGGGCCCGGCGGTCGTCTGCGAGTCGCAGGAGGAGGCCGTTCAGAAGATCCTCACCCAGCAGGTCAAGGAGGGCGACGTCGTCGTCATCCGCTACGAGGGCCCCAAGGGCGGCCCCGGCATGCAGGAGATGCTCTACCCGACCTCGTACCTGAAGGGCCGCGGCCTCGGCAAGGCGTGCGCGCTGGTCACCGACGGCCGCTTCTCCGGCGGCACCTCCGGCCTGTCCATCGGCCACGCCTCCCCGGAGGCGGCCTCCGGCGGCACCATCGCCCTGGTCGAGGACGGCGACCGCATCCGCATCGACATCCCGAACCGCTCGATCGAGCTCCTGGTCGACGACGCCGAGCTGGCCCGCCGCGAACAGGCGCTGAACGGCCGGTACGCCCCGAAGAACCGCGACCGCAAGGTCTCCGCCGCCCTGAGGGCGTACGCGGCGATGGCGACCAGCGCGGACAGGGGCGCGGTGCGCGACGTGTCGAAGCTGGGCTGAGGTCCGGGTCCCGCGTCACGGGGCCGCCTCCCGCCGGTGCGGGGGCGGCCCCTTCGCGCGTGCGGCGCTACCAGGCGGCCGGATCGCGGCCGTCGACGGCGAAGACGGTGCCGTCGGGCGCGGAGGCGTGGACGCGGTGCCCGACGACCACGGGCTCGGGCAGGTCGGCCGCGATCCGGCCGGAGTCCGCGCCGAGCCGCGGCGGTGTCTGCCCGAGCAGCCTCCCCCCGCGGGCGTCCACGGCGAGCAGCCGCCCGTCGGGGGCGGTGACGTACACGGTCCGGCCGTCGGTGACCGGCGCCGAGCCGCGGGCCAGACCCGTTTCCAGGCTCCACAGCCGCCTCCCCGCCTCCAGGTCGACGGCGACCAGGGACCCGCCCGCGGCCATGAGGTGGACCACGTTCCCGTGGACGGTGCCGTGGGCCTGCTCGAGGGGGACGGGGAGCGCCACCCGGCGCGTGGCCCCCGTGGCCGGGGTGTAGCGGACCACGGCATCCGTGTCGCCGTAGACCCCGTCGGCGGAGGTGAGGAAGACCGTTTCCCCGGTCGTGCCGACGGGCTCCAGCGCTCCCTCGAGCCGAGCGTCCCACCGCACCTCACCGCTGTCCGGATCCACCGCGGTGACCCGTGTGCTCGTCCCGTCGTCGGACGCGCTCGCCGCGTACGCCAGGGGGTTTCCGGCGAAGGAGGTGAAGTACGGCCGTTCGTGGCCGGGGACACGGCGGCTCCACCTCTTCTCGCCCGAAGCGCCGTCCACGCCGGTGACCCTGCCGTCGGCACCGGTGAGCAGCAGCGTGCCCCCGGCGGACGCGAGTCCGCCGTACGCGGGTGTGTTCCGCTGCCAGCGCGTCGTGCCCGAGGCGGGGTCGAGCGCCTCCAGGCGTCCGCCCCGCGCGGACGGGAGCAGGACGAGACCGCCCGCCACGACCGGCGGTCCGCTCCCCTCCGCCGCGGTGACGGTGCGCCGCCAGAGCAGCCGGCCGTCGGACGGGTCGAGGGCGAAGACCCGCCCGGTCTGCGCGCAGAGCAGTTTCCCCGCCCCGTGGGAACACCGGGGCGTGCCGTTCCCGGACCCGGACGCCACCCACGGGCCGGACCCGGCCGACGCGGCCCGGGGCGCGCCGGTCCCCGGTGCCGTGCCGTCACCACCGGACAGCTGGACGGCCGCCAGCGCGACGATCGCGGCGAGACCGAGGGCACCGGCCCCGAGAACCGCCCGCCCGCCCGCGCGCCGCCCGGGCCGCCGTCCGGGCCCGTCCGGCTTCTCCGTCCTCTCCGTCCTCTTCGGCTTCTCCGTCTCCCGGGCCCGGGGCTCCGGCCCGGGCGCGTCTCCCGTGCGCTGCGCCGGTATGAACGCCTGGGTGTCGTACGAGGCGGCCACCGAGCGCAGCTCCCGCATCAACTCGTCGGGCGTGGGCCGGTCCTCGGGCTCCTTGGCGAGGCAGCGCAGGACGAGCGGCGCGAGTTCGTCCGGAACCCCGGTCAAGTCGGGATCGTCGTGCACGACTTGGTAGGCGACCACGTACGGGCTGTCGGAGTCGAACGGCCCGCGCCCGGTCGCCGCGTGCACCAGCACGGACCCCAGCGCGAAGACGTCGGCGGCGGGCCCGACCTCCCGCGGCCGCCGGAACTGCTCGGGCGCCATGAACGGCGGCGTGCCGATCAGCTTCCCCGTCTCGGTGCGCAACTCGCTGTCCTTCGGCCGGGAGATGCCGAAGTCGATGACCTTCGGCCCGTCCTCGGCGAGCAGCACGTTGCTGGGCTTCAGGTCCCGGTGCACCACCCCGACCCGGTGGATGTCGCGCAGCGCCTCGGCCAGCCCCGCCATCAGCCGACGCAGCTGGGCGGGGGCCATCGGACCGTTCCGCTTCACGTGCTCGGAGAGGGTCGGGCCGGGGATGAACAGGGTGGCCATCCACGGCCGTTCCGCCTCGGGGTCGGCATCGACCACGGGCGCGGTGAAGGCGCCGCTCACCCTGCGGGCCGCGCCCACCTCCTGCCGGAACCGTCCTCTGAACTCGGGATCCCTGGCGAACTCGGCGTGCACGACCTTCACCGCGAGCTTCATGCCCGAGGTGCTGCGGGCCAGATGGACGACCCCCATGCCGCCCGAGCCCAGACGGGACTCCAGACGGTAGTGACCGGCGTAATCAGGAAGTTCCGCTTCCGCGCCCGCCCCGGCGTTCTGCTGTGGCGCCATGGGACCACCCCCGTACTGTTCGTCCGCACGCGCGACGCACGGAGCCTAGTGGATGACTCGTACGGGACAGAGGCGGCTTGCTAGCCTCCGTGTTCCGCGAACGCACAGGTGTGCGCGTCATGTTCGAGGGGAATCAACGGGGCCCCATGACAACCATGGGGACCCACGGGGGAGGTACACATGTCTGTCGACCGTGCCGAGGTGACGGAGACCGGCGACGCGCCGGAAGCGGTCGCCACCGCGACTCTGCGCTACTACTCGGTCGCCCCGGGCGTCCGCCTGAACGTCCGCAGCGGTCCCGGCACCGGCTACACCATCGTCCGGATGCTGCCCGAGGGGGCGAAGGTCCCGATCTTCTGCCAGGCACCCGGCACCACCGTGTCGGGCCCGTACGGCACGTCCAACATCTGGGACAACATCGACGACGGCGAGTTCGTCTCCGACGCGTACGTGCAGACCGGCAGCGACGGCTACATCCGTCCGCGCTGCTCCTTCTGACCCGCCTCGACGGCCCGGAGCGCTCCCACGGCGCTCCGGAGCCGCAGGCCGGTCCCGCCCGCAGGCGCCGCCGGAGCCTTCCCCGCCCCGCGCCGCGCCTGATCCCGCCCGGAGCCCGCGGCGCACCCGGAGCCATAATCGACGCGTGAGCGCAGAGAACGGCACCCCGGACAGCACCGCGGGCTCCCCGGGAGCGGGAACCCCCGGCGGGCCCCGCCCCGAACCCATCCGCTTCTTCGGCACCACCTGGGTCGACCACTCCGGCGGCTACACCGCCCGCCGCGTCGGCGTCGCCGTCGGCTCGCTCGCCGCCGCGGCCGCCTCCTGCTTCGTCCTGCGCCTCGCCTACCAGGGCTTCCGGATCGCCGACGTCGGCAGCTTCGTCACGGTCCTCATGGTCGTGATGTTCGCCGTCTGCAGCGCCCTCGCCTTCCGCCACACCTGGGAGAGCTTCACCCGCCGTCCCGACCCCGCCCGCCAGGCCTCCCTCCGCGGCCTCCTGGCCATCGGTTTCGTCGGCTCCCTCCTCGCCTACTTCTTCCGCTCCCTGACCGAGGCCCCGGGGGAGGGACTCCACCGCGAGGAGTACGAGACGGCCCGCGCCCGGCACGACAAGCGGTCCTCCCGCCGCTCGGGCAACCCCGGGAAGCGCCGCCGCCCCTGACCCGCGGCTCACCGCGGGATTCCTCCGGCTCGACGGAGAATTTCCCGCCCCGCCCCGTCCCCTCGGCGCCGTCCCACGGCCACCATGGCCGTATGTCCACCGAAGCGTCCGAGCCGCCCGCCGCCGGATCCGTCACCCCGCCCGACCGCTCCGCCCGCGCCCGCTCCTTCAACGCCGCCGCGGCCCAGTACGCCGCCAGCCGCCTTTCCTACCCGCCCGCCCTCTTCGACGCCCTCGAGGAACTCGCCGGCCGCACCCTCGCCGGCTCCCGCGTCGCGGGCGTCGGCGCCGGGACCGGCATGGCGACCGCGCTGCTGCACGCCCGCGGCGCCGACGTGCTCGCGGTGGAACCCGGGGACGGCATGGCGGCGCAGTTCCGCCGCCGCCACCCCGGCCTCCCGATCGTCCGCGGCGACGGCGACCGCCTGCCCCTCGCCGACGCGTCCCTCGACCTCCTCACCTACGCCCAGGCCCGGCACTGGACCGACCCGGCCCGGGCCGTCCCGGAGGCGCTGCGCGTCCTGCGCCCGGGCGGCGCCCTCGCCCTGTGGTGGAACACCGACGCGCTCGACGTGCCGTGGATCGCCGAGGCGGCCGAACGCACCGACCGGCACTTCGGGCTGAACCTCTCCGCCGAGAAACGCAACGTCAACGCCCGTGTCGCCGACCCCACGGGCTGCCTCGACCTCACCCGCCGCGAGATCCGCTGGAGCCGCCGCGTCCCCCTCGACACGCACCTGGCCAACCTCGGCAGCCACTCGGTCCTCCTGACCCAGGACGAGGCACGCGGCGCGGCCTACCTGGCCGAGGAGCGGCGGCACCTCCTGACCGTCTCCCCCGACGGGGTCGTCGAGGAGACGTACGACGTCGTCCTCCTCGCGACGGCCCCCGCAGCGGCTTGACGCCACCCGCACCCGAGAGGATTATTCATCACATGATGAATTACTCCTCCGGGCCGCCGCGCCCGGACACCCCGCACGGCGACGAGGAGCCGGGCGCGGACGGCCGGGGTGACACCGCTCCGGCCGTCCGCGCCCGGGACCTCACCGTCGTCCGAGGCCCCCGCACGGTCCTGCGCGGCCTCGACCTCACCGTCCCGCGCGGTCGGATCACCGGCCTCCTCGGCCCGTCCGGCTGCGGCAAGTCCACCCTGATGCGCGCCGTCGTCGGCACCCAGGCCAAGGTCTCCGGCACCCTGGACGTCCTCGGCCTCCCCGCCGGCCACCCCACCCTGCGCACCCGCATCGGCTACGTCACCCAGGCGCCGTCGGTCTACGACGACCTCACCGTCCGCCAGAACCTCGACTACTTCTCAGCGGTCCTCCACCCCGGCCGCACGACCGCCGACCGCCACCACGACGTGGAACGCGTCCTCGCCGACGTCGACCTCACCAGCCACGCCGACGCCCTCGCCGGCAACCTCTCCGGCGGCCAGCGCAGCCGCGTCTCCCTCGCCGTGGCCCTCCTCGGCACCCCCGAACTCCTGGTCCTCGACGAACCCACGGTCGGCCTCGACCCGGTCCTGCGCCGCGACCTCTGGCAGCTCTTCCACACCCTCGCCGAACGCGGCGCCACCCTGCTGATCTCCTCCCACGTCATGGACGAGGCCGAGCGCTGCCACCGCCTCCTGCTCATGCGCGCGGGCGAGATCCTCGCCGACGACACCCCCGACGCCCTCCGCACCCGCACCGGCTCCGAGACCGTCGAGGCGGCCTTCCTGCACCTGGTGGACGAGGCGATCGCGGCAGGCCGCACCAAGGAGACCACCCGATGAGCACCACCCGCCCGGCGGCGACCGCACCGGCCCCGACCGGCGCCCTGAACCTCTCCCGCACCACCGCCACCGCGGCCCGGGTCCTGCGCCAGCTCCGCCACGACCCGCGCACCGTCGCGCTGATGCTGCTCGTCCCCTGCCTGATGCTGTTGCTGCTCCGCTACGTCTTCGACGGCAGCCCGCACACCTTCGACAACATCGGCGCCTCGCTCCTGGGGATCTTCCCCCTGATCACGATGTTCCTCGTCACCTCGATCGCCACCCTGCGCGAACGCACCTCCGGCACCCTGGAACGCCTCCTCGCCATGCCGCTGGGCAAAGGCGACCTGATCGCCGGCTACGCCCTCGCCTTCGGCACCCTCGCGATCATCCAGTCCACCCTCGCCACGGGCCTCGCCCTCTGGTTCCTGGGCCTCGACGTCACCGGCAGCCCCTGGCTGCTCCTCCTGGTGGCCCTGCTCGACGCCCTCCTCGGCACCGCCCTCGGCCTGTTCGTCTCGGCCTTCGCGGCCTCGGAGTTCCAGGCGGTCCAGTTCATGCCGGCGGTGATCTTCCCCCAGCTCCTCCTCTGCGGCCTCTTCACCCCCCGCGACGCCATGCACCCGGTCCTCGAGACCATCTCCGGCGTCCTCCCCATGTCCTACGCCGTGGACGGCATGAACGAGGTCCTCAAGCACACCGACATGACCGCCGCCTTCGTCCGCGACGTCCTGGTCGTCGCCGGCTGCGCCCTGCTCGTCCTCGGCCTCGGCGCCGCCACCCTGCGCCGCAGGACGGTATGACCGCTCCCCACCCGTCCCGCCCACCGGACACGCCCCCGTCCCCGCACCCCCGGGTGCGAGGATGAACCAGGACGACGCACACCCCGGAGGGCACCCCCAGCCATGACCCAGAAAGTCGCAGTCCTCGGCACCGGCAAGATCGGCGAAGCCCTGCTCAGCGGAATGATCCGCGCCGGCTGGGCCCCCGCCGATCTCCTGGTCACCGCCCGCCGCCAGGAACGAGCCGAAGAGCTCCGCGCCCGCCACGGAGTCACCCCGGTCTCCAACCAGGAGGCCGCCAAGACCGCCGACACCCTGATCCTCACGGTCAAACCGCAGGACATGGGCGCCCTCCTCGACGAACTCGCCCCGCACGTCCCCGCGGACCGCCTGGTCATCAGCGGCGCCGCCGGCATCCCCACCGCCTTCTTCGAGGACCGCCTCGCCACCGGCACCCCCGTGGTCCGCGTCATGACCAACACCCCCGCCCTCGTCGACGAGGCCATGTCGGTCATCTCCGCCGGCAGCCACGCCACCGCCGACCACCTCGCCCACGCCGAGGAGATCTTCGGCGCCGTCGGCAAGACCCTCCGCGTCCCCGAATCACAGCAGGACGCCTGCACCGCCCTCTCCGGCTCCGGCCCGGCCTACTTCTTCTACCTGGTCGAAGCCATGACCGACGCCGGCATCCTCCTCGGCCTGCCCCGCGACAAGGCCCACGACCTGATCGTCCAGTCCGCGATCGGCGCCGCCACCATGCTCCGTGACAGCGGCGAGCACCCGGTCAAGCTCCGCGAGAACGTCACCTCCCCCGCCGGCACCACCATCAACGCCATCCGCGAACTCGAGAACCACGGCGTACGAGCGGCCCTCATCGCCGCCCTGGAAGCCGCCCGCGACCGCAGCCGCGAACTCGCCACCGGCACCAAGGACTGACGGGACCGACCCGACCGGGCGCGGTCACCCCGCCGCGTCCACCACCTCCTTCGTGGTCACCACACGCGCGAAGCCGTCCCCGTGCAGGGACACCGCCGACGCCCGCGCCACCTCGTCCGCACTGAGCCTCCAGCCGAACGGCCCCTCCAGGTCGAAGGTGTACGTCGCGTCGAACGGCACCACCACGTCGTACCCCAGGTTCCCGCCCATCCGGGCCGTCGTCTCCACGCACAGGTTGGTCTGGATCCCGACCACCACGACCTGGGAGATCCCCGCGCCCCTTAACCAGGCGTCGAGATCGGGCGAACCGTAGAACGCCGAGTTCACGCTCTTCGTCACCAGCAGCTCCGCCCCCGCGCCCCCTTCCCGCGCCGCGCCTGCACGTACTCCTTGAACGCGTTGCCCTCCTGCCCCGGCCACAACGGCGACTCCGGCTTGACCGAGTCGTGCCGCACGAACACGACCGGCCGGCCCGACGCCTGCCACACGTCGATGAGCGAGGCGATGTTGTCGTCCGCCCCGGGGTGGTTCCGCGACCCCCAGAACGCGAGGTCCTCGAAACCCTTCTGCACGTCGACGACCACCAGCGCCGCGTTGTCAGCGATCTCTGCGATGTCCATGCCCCTGATCGTGGTGTCCCGACGCCCCGCACCCCAGAGGCACAAAGGTCAGTGAGCAGGGATTTACTGCCACGGGGCCGGCCTCGGCAGCGAGGACGCGCCGCGCCGGCGCACCACGACGCGTCCCGCCACCGGCCTCCCGCCTACCGAGCCGCGTTCAGCACGGGGGTCCCGCTGTCCGCGCCCGCCGGCAACAGCCCGATCGCCCGGTAAGCCGTATCCACGATCGGCCGGGACATGGCCCGCGCCCGCTCCGCACCGTCCCGCAGCACCCCCTCCACATAGCCAGGATCCGCGCACAACTCCTTGTGCCTCTCCTGCACGGGCCTCAGGACCTCGACCACGGCCTCCGCGGTGTCCTTCTTCAAAGCGCCGTACGACTCATACACACCGCCCAACGCCTCCGGGTTCCCGCCCGAGCACGCCGCGAGGATCTCCAGCAGATTGGCCACCCCCGGCCGCGACTCCCGGTCGTACACGACGTCCCGCCCGCTGTCGGTCACCGCCCGCATGACCTTCTTGCGCACCACGTCCGGCTCGTCCAGCAGATAGACGATCCCCGGCCCCGTGTCGTCGCTCTTGCCCATCTTCGCCGTCGGGTCCTGCAGGTTCATCACCCGCGCCGCCACCGTCGGATGCGTGGCCCGCGGCACCACGAACGTGTGCCCGTACCGCTGGTTGAACCGCACCGCGAGGTCCCGGGTCAGCTCCACGTGCTGCGCCTGGTCGTCCCCGACCGGCACCTCGTCGGCCCCGTACGCCAGGATGTCCGCCGCCATCAGCACCGGGTACGTCAGCAGCGACAGCCGCACGCTCCCGCCCCGCCGCTGCTCCCGCGCGGCCTTCTCCTTGTACTGGATCATCCGCCGCATCTCGCCGTCCGTGGCCACGCACTCGAGCAGGTACGACAGCCGCGCGTGCTCGTCCACATGACTCTGCACGAACACCGTGCACAGCTGCGGATCCAGTCCGGCCGCCAGCAGCAGCGTCGCCGCCTGCCGGCTCAGCCTGCGCACCCGCGCGGGGTCGTGGTCCACGGTCAGCGCGTGCAGATCGACGATGCAGAACAGCGCCTCCGCCCGGTGCTGGTCGACGGCGGCCCACTGCCGCATGGCCCCCAGGTAGTTCCCCAGCGTCAGGTGTCCGGTCGGCTTGATCCCGCTGAAGACCCGTGTCATCTCTTCTCCGTCTCCTGTCCGAGGCCGCCGTCCCGGTCGGCCGCCCCTCGGAGCTCCGGAGGAGAAACAAGATCGGCCGCCGAGGCGGCGGCCGATGAGTGCATACGCAGGACGGCCGCCGTCAGGCGGCCCACCAGAACTGGCAGTACGTACGCGTCGTCATGCGGACCAGCGTAGCCCTCGGAGGAGGGGCGAGGCCGGCAGTTGACACAGCCCGACCGGATCCGTACTGTTCTCCGAGTTGTCCGACGTGAGAGCCGACTCCGGTCGGTCCCCGGACAGCCATTCCGCACCACCACCACTGCTCGACGACAGTCGTCTGTCTGCCGTCGTGTCATTGGCATGCGTATTCGCGAAATGAGGAATCCGCGCCCGAAAGGGTGCAGGCCCCCGATTAGCTCGGGAGTCAGGAATCCGCTAAAGTCTCACTCGTCGGAACGGCCCAACGGCCGGGAAGGCAAAACCCTCTGACTGGGAGTCAGGCCCGAAAGGATCTGATAGAGTCGGAACCGCCGGAAAGGGAAACGCGGAAGCGGGAACCTGGAAAGCACCGAGGAAATCGGATCGGAAAGATCTGATAGAGTCGGAAACGCAAGACCGAAGGGAAGCGCCCGGAGGAAAGCCCGCGAGGGTGAGTACGAAGGAAGCGTCCGTTCCTTGAGAACTCAACAGCGTGCCAAAAGTCAACGCCAGATATGTTGATACCCCGTCCATCCGGTTTCGGATGGTCGAGGTTCCTTTGAAAAAACACAGCGAGGACGCTGTGAACGGTTGGGCCTATTCCGCCCGACCGTTCCGCTCTCGTGATGTGTCACCGGACAGCCGGTAAACATTCACGGAGAGTTTGATCCTGGCTCAGGACGAACGCTGGCGGCGTGCTTAACACATGCAAGTCGAACGATGAACCACTTCGGTGGGGATTAGTGGCGAACGGGTGAGTAACACGTGGGCAATCTGCCCTGCACTCTGGGACAAGCCCTGGAAACGGGGTCTAATACCGGATACGACCATCTTGGGCATCCTTGATGGTGGAAAGCTCCGGCGGTGCAGGATGAGCCCGCGGCCTATCAGCTTGTTGGTGAGGTAACGGCTCACCAAGGCGACGACGGGTAGCCGGCCTGAGAGGGCGACCGGCCACACTGGGACTGAGACACGGCCCAGACTCCTACGGGAGGCAGCAGTGGGGAATATTGCACAATGGGCGCAAGCCTGATGCAGCGACGCCGCGTGAGGGATGACGGCCTTCGGGTTGTAAACCTCTTTCAGCAGGGAAGAAGCGCAAGTGACGGTACCTGCAGAAGAAGCGCCGGCTAACTACGTGCCAGCAGCCGCGGTAATACGTAGGGCGCGAGCGTTGTCCGGAATTATTGGGCGTAAAGAGCTCGTAGGCGGCTTGTCGCGTCGGTTGTGAAAGCCCGGGGCTTAACCCCGGGTCTGCAGTCGATACGGGCAGGCTAGAGTTCGGTAGGGGAGATCGGAATTCCTGGTGTAGCGGTGAAATGCGCAGATATCAGGAGGAACACCGGTGGCGAAGGCGGATCTCTGGGCCGATACTGACGCTGAGGAGCGAAAGCGTGGGGAGCGAACAGGATTAGATACCCTGGTAGTCCACGCCGTAAACGGTGGGCACTAGGTGTGGGCGACATTCCACGTCGTCCGTGCCGCAGCTAACGCATTAAGTGCCCCGCCTGGGGAGTACGGCCGCAAGGCTAAAACTCAAAGGAATTGACGGGGGCCCGCACAAGCGGCGGAGCATGTGGCTTAATTCGACGCAACGCGAAGAACCTTACCAAGGCTTGACATACACCGGAAAGCTCTGGAGACAGAGCCCCCCTTGTGGTCGGTGTACAGGTGGTGCATGGCTGTCGTCAGCTCGTGTCGTGAGATGTTGGGTTAAGTCCCGCAACGAGCGCAACCCTTGTCCCGTGTTGCCAGCAGGCCCTTGTGGTGCTGGGGACTCACGGGAGACCGCCGGGGTCAACTCGGAGGAAGGTGGGGACGACGTCAAGTCATCATGCCCCTTATGTCTTGGGCTGCACACGTGCTACAATGGCCGGTACAATGAGCTGCGATACCGCGAGGTGGAGCGAATCTCAAAAAGCCGGTCTCAGTTCGGATTGGGGTCTGCAACTCGACCCCATGAAGTCGGAGTCGCTAGTAATCGCAGATCAGCATTGCTGCGGTGAATACGTTCCCGGGCCTTGTACACACCGCCCGTCACGTCACGAAAGTCGGTAACACCCGAAGCCGGTGGCCCAACCCCTTGTGGGAGGGAGCTGTCGAAGGTGGGACTGGCGATTGGGACGAAGTCGTAACAAGGTAGCCGTACCGGAAGGTGCGGCTGGATCACCTCCTTTCTAAGGAGCATCTAGGTCCCGCAAGGGATCCAGAGCCACTACGCCAGCGAATGTCTGGCGGTGGTCAGCTCATGGGTGGAACGTTGACTACTCGGCACGGTCCAGGACGGACCAGGCGCTAGTACTGCTCTTCGGAGCGTGGAACGCTGATCTGGTCGGCTGATCGTGTCGGGCACGCTGTTGGGTGTCTGAGGGCACGGCCGCACGGTCGTCTCTCGGTTGCCGGCCCCGGTAAAGGTCCGCTTCGGCGGGTTGTGACGGGTGGTTGGTCGTTGTTTGAGAACTGCACAGTGGACGCGAGCATCTGTGGCCAAGTTTTTAAGGGCGCACGGTGGATGCCTTGGCACCAGGAACCGATGAAGGACGTGGGAGGCCACGATAGGCCCCGGGGAGTCGTCAACCAGGCTTTGATCCGGGGGTGTCCGAATGGGGAAACCCGGCAGTCGTCATGGGCTGTCACCCGCTGCTGAACACATAGGCAGTGTGGAGGGAACGCGGGGAAGTGAAACATCTCAGTACCCGCAGGAAGAGAAAACAACCGTGATTCCGGGAGTAGTGGCGAGCGAAACCGGATGAGGCCAAACCGTATGCGTGTGAGACCCGGCAGGGGTTGCGCATGCGGGGTTGTGGGATTTCTCTTGATCAGTCTGCCGGCTGGTCGGCGAGTCAGAAACCGTATGGATAGGCGAAGGGCATGCGAAAGGCCCGGCGTAGAGGGTAAGACCCCCGTAGTCGAAATCTGTACGGCTCGCTTGAGAAACACCCAAGTAGCACGGGGCCCGAGAAATCCCGTGTGAATCTGGCGGGACCACCCGCTAAGCCTAAATATTCCCTGGTGACCGATAGCGGATAGTACCGTGAGGGAATGGTGAAAAGTACCCCGGGAGGGGAGTGAAATAGTACCTGAAACCGTGTGCCTACAAGCCGTGGGAGCGTCGGACATCAGCTTGCTGGTGTCTCGTGACTGCGTGCCTTTTGAAGAATGAGCCTGCGAGTTTGCGGTGTGTTGCGAGGTTAACCCGGGTGGGGTAGCCGTAGCGAAAGCGAGTCCGAACAGGGCGCTTCAGTAGCACGCTCAAGACCCGAAGCGGAGTGATCTAGCCATGGGCAGGTTGAAGCGGAGGTAAGACTTCGTGGAGGACCGAACCCACCAGGGTTGAAAACCTGGGGGATGACCTGTGGTTAGGGGTGAAAGGCCAATCAAACTCCGTGATAGCTGGTTCTCCCCGAAATGCATTTAGGTGCAGCGTCGTGTGTTTCTTGCCGGAGGTAGAGCACTGGATAGGCGATGGGCCCTACCGGGTTACTGACCTTAGCCAAACTCCGAATGCCGGTAAGTGAGAGCGCGGCAGTGAGACTGTGGGGGATAAGCTCCATGGTCGAGAGGGAAACAGCCCAGAGCATCGACTAAGGCCCCTAAGCGTACGCTAAGTGGGAAAGGATGTGGAGTCGCACAGACAACCAGGAGGTTGGCTTAGAAGCAGCCACCCTTGAAAGAGTGCGTAATAGCTCACTGGTCTAGTGATTCCGCGCCGACAATGTAGCGGGGCTCAAGCGTACCGCCGAAGTCGTGTCATTGCAGCAATAAGCCCCAACGGGTGCTGTGATGGGTAGGGGAGCGTCGTCTGCCGGGTGAAGCAGCCGCGGAAGCGAGTTGTGGACGGTTGACGAGTGAGAATGCAGGCATGAGTAGCGATTCACACGTGAGAAACGTGTGCGCCGATTGACTAAGGGTTCCTGGGTCAAGCTGATCTGCCCAGGGTAAGTCGGGACCTAAGGCGAGGCCGACAGGCGTAGTCGATGGATAACCGGTTGATATTCCGGTACCCGCTGTGAAGCGTCAAACACCGAGCATCGTGATGCTAAGGCCGTGAAGCCGCCCCGGATCCTTCGGGTGAAGGGGAGTGGTGGAGCCGCCGGCCCAAGCGGTTAGTAGGTGAGTGATGGGGTGACGCAGGAAGGTAGTCCAGCCCGGGCGGTGGTTGTCCCGGGGTAAGGGTGTAGCCCGAGTGGTAGGCAAATCCGCCACTCATGAGGGTGAGACCTGATGCCGAGCCGATTGTGGTGAAGTGGATGATCCTATGCTGTCGAGAAAAGCCTCTAGCGAGTTTCATGGCGGCCCGTACCCTAAACCGACTCAGGTGGTCAGGTAGAGAATACCGAGGCGTTCGGGTGAACTATGGTTAAGGAACTCGGCAAAATGCCCCCGTAACTTCGGGAGAAGGGGGGCCACATCCGGTGACGGCACTTGCTGCCGGAGCTGGGGGTGGCCGCAGAGACCAGCGAGAAGCGACTGTTTACTAAAAACACAGGTCCGTGCGAAGCCGTAAGGCGATGTATACGGACTGACGCCTGCCCGGTGCTGGAACGTTAAGGGGACCGGTTAGCTCACCTTCGGGTGGGCGAAGCTGAGAACTTAAGCGCCAGTAAACGGCGGTGGTAACTATAACCATCCTAAGGTAGCGAAATTCCTTGTCGGGTAAGTTCCGACCTGCACGAATGGCGTAACGACTTCTCGACTGTCTCAACCATAGGCCCGGTGAAATTGCACTACGAGTAAAGATGCTCGTTTCGCGCAGCAGGACGGAAAGACCCCGGGACCTTTACTACAGTTTGATATTGGTGTTCGGTTCGGCTTGTGTAGGATAGCTGGGAGACTGTGAAGCTCGGACGCCAGTTCGGGTGGAGTCGTCGTTGAAATACCAGTCTGGTCGTGCTGGATGTCTAACCTGGGTCCGTGATCCGGATCAGGGACAGTGTCTGATGGGTAGTTTAACTGGGGCGGTTGCCTCCTAAAGGGTAACGGAGGCGCCCAAAGGTTCCCTCAGCCTGGTTGGCAATCAGGTGTTGAGTGTAAGTGCACAAGGGAGCTTGACTGTGAGACCGACGGGTCGAGCAGGGACGAAAGTCGGGACTAGTGATCCGGCGGTGGCTTGTGGAAGCGCCGTCGCTCAACGGATAAAAGGTACCCCGGGGATAACAGGCTGATCTTCCCCAAGAGTCCATATCGACGGGATGGTTTGGCACCTCGATGTCGGCTCGTCGCATCCTGGGGCTGGAGTCGGTCCCAAGGGTTGGGCTGTTCGCCCATTAAAGCGGTACGCGAGCTGGGTTTAGAACGTCGTGAGACAGTTCGGTCCCTATCCGCTGTGCGCGCAGGAGTCTTGAGAAGGGCTGTCCCTAGTACGAGAGGACCGGGACGGACGAACCTCTGGTGTGCCAGTTGTTCTGCCAAGGGCATGGCTGGTTGGCTACGTTCGGGAGGGATAACCGCTGAAAGCATCTAAGCGGGAAGCCTGCTTCGAGATGAGGACTCCCACCCACTTGATGGGGTAAGGCTCCCAGTAGACGACTGGGTTGATAGGCCGGATATGGAAGCACGGTAACGTGTGGAGTTGACCGGTACTAATAGGCCGAGGGCTTGTCCTCAGTTGCTCGCGTCCACTGTGTTGGTTCTGAAACCACGAACAACCCGAAGCCGGTTGTTGATTGTTTCATAGTGTTTCGGTGGTCATAGCGTAGGGGAAACGCCCGGTTACATTCCGAACCCGGAAGCTAAGCCTTACAGCGCCGATGGTACTGCAGGGGGGACCCTGTGGGAGAGTAGGACGCCGCCGAACAATTCTTGATGGAAACCCCCGTGCCGTTCGGCACGGGGGTTTTCTGCGTTTAGGGTCGGATCATGCGCTATGACCTCGTCATCTTTGACAACGACGGTGTTCTCGTCGACAGCGAGCCCATTTCCAACCGGCTTCTCGCCGCCTATCTCACCGAGCTCGGGCATCCCACGTCGTACGAGGAATCCATCCGCGACTACATGGGTTCCGCCATGCACCGCGTGCACGATCTGGTCGTGGAGCGGACCGGGCAGCGGTTGCCGGCGGACTTCGACGACGTGTTCCACGCCCGGGTCTTCGCCGCGTTCGAGCGGGAGCTGAAGCCGGTGGTGGGTGCCGTGGAGGTGCTCGAGAAGCTGGCCGCGGACGCGGTGCCGTACTGCGTGGCCTCGTCCGGGAGCCATGAGCGGATCCGGGTGGGGCATCGGACGACAGGGCTCGACCGGTGGTTCGACGATGAGCGGATCTTCAGTTCACAGGATGTGGGCAGGGGGAAGCCGGCGCCGGATCTGTTCCTGTACGCGGCCGAGCGGATGGGGGTGGCACCGGAGCGCTGCGTGGTCGTCGAGGACAGTCCGCTGGGCGTCCGGGCGGCGGTCGCGGCCGGGATGGACGTGTACGGGTTCACCGCGATGACGCCCGCGGAGAAGCTCACCGGGACCACTCGACTCTTCGGGGACATGCGGGAGTTGGCCGGGCTGCTCGACGGGAACTGAGGAAGATTCACCTTTGGCCGGATCTACCCACGGGTACACCGGAGTCCTACGCTCGCCGCCATGACTGATGTGCTGCGGCGCGGCAGGCTCTCGCTGGCGTTCGGCTTCCTCGTCCAGGGCGTCGCCTTCGCTCTGCTCGTGACGCGGATTCCGGCCGTCCAGGACCGGTACGGGGTCTCCGACGCGCTGCTGCCCGTCTTCCTCGCCGCCGTGCCGGTCCTGGCCGGCATCGGGAGCGTCACGACGGAGCGGCTGGTGAGGCGGGTGCCGCCGAGCCGGGTGCTGCGGTGGTCGCAGCCGGTGGTGCTGCTGGCGCTGCTCGGGGTCGGGGCGGGGGAGCACCTGGCCGGGCTGGGCGTGGCGCTGGCCGCCTTCGGGCTGGCGGTGGGGGCGCTGGACGCCTCGATGAACATGCTCGGGGTGAGTCTGCAGCAGGCGTACGGGCGCAGCATCATGCTCGGGTTCCACGCCGCGTACAGCCTGGGCGGGATCGTCGGGGCGTCGCTCGCCTGGGTGGGGGCGCACGAGGAGCTGGCGCTGTGGGTGTCGTACCTGCCGGTGGTGCTGGTGCTGCTGCCGGCCGCGCTGGTCGGGAGCCGGTGGTACGTCGACAGGGGCGGCCGGCCGGTGGCCGGGGACGAGCCGCCGGCGAAGGGCGCGGCGCCCGGGAGCGCGGCGGGGGAGGGCAGGGCCGCCGGGCTCGGGTGGCTGGTGCCGTTATGCCTGGTGATGACGGTGGCGTACATCGGGGACTCGACGGTGTCCAACTGGAGCGCGAAGTACCTCCAGGACGTGCTGGGGGGTTCGGAGCAGCTGGCGACCGTTCCGTACAACGTCTACATGGTCACCACGCTGCTGGGGCGGGCGATCGGGGACGCCGGGGTGCGGCGGTTCGGGGCGGTGGCGGTCGTGCGGGCCGGGGCGGTGGTGGCGGCGGCGGGGTTCGCCGTGGTGGCCGGGGCGCCCGGGGCGTGGGCGGGGATGCTGGGGTTCACGCTGCTGGGGCTGGGGCTCTGCGTGCTGGTGCCGCAGACGTTCGCGGCGGCGGGGCGGCGCGCCCTCGAGCTCCACGGCCCGGGGACCTCGGACGCGGCCGTGGCGCGCCTCAACGTCTTCAATTACGTGGGCTTCCTGATCGGTTCGCCGTTGGTCGGTGCGCTCGGCGACGCCTGGAGCCACCGCGGGGCGATGCTCGTGCCGATGGTGTTGGTCCTGGTGACGCTGGTGTGCGCCAGGTCGTTCGCGGCTCAACCGGACCGATACGGTGGCGGGCATGAGCGGCCGCGCACAGCTGATGTGGGACGAGGCAGTGACGAACTATGACTTCGGCCGGGACCATCCGATGGATCCTGTCCGGCTCGCGCTGACCCGGAGTCTGGTCGGTGCCCTCGGGCTCGACCGTGAGGTGGAGGTGGTCGCGGCGAAGGCGGCCGGGGAGTCGACGCTGCGGCTCGTCCACCGGCAGGACTACATCGACGCGGTGAGGGCCGCGTCGGCGGACCCGGGGTCGGCGGACCCGGCGTACGGGCTGGGGACGATGGACGATCCCGCGTTCGCGGGGATGCACGAGGTGTCGGCGCTGATCGCGGGGCAGTCGGTGGGGGCGGCGGAGGCGGTGTGGCGCGGGGACGCGCTGCACGCGGTGAACTTCGCGGGCGGGCTGCACCACGCGATGCCGGGGGCCGCCTCCGGCTTCTGCGTGTACAACGACGCCTCGCTGGCGATCGCCCGGCTGCTGGAGCTGGGGGCCGAGCGGGTCGCGTACGTCGACGTCGACGTGCACCACGGGGACGGGGTGCAGGCGGCGTTCTGGGAGGACCCGCGGGTACTGACGATCTCGCTGCACGAACACCCGCGGACGCTGTTCCCGCAGACCGGGTGGCCGGAGGAGACGGGGGCGGAGGTCGCGGAGGGCAGCGCGGTCAACGTGGCCCTGCCGGCCGGGACCGGGGACGCCGGGTGGCTGCGGGCGTTCCACTCCGTCGTGCCGGAGCTGCTCGCGGAGTTCCGGCCGCAGGTGCTGGTGACGCAGCACGGGGCCGACACCCACTTCGAGGATCCGCTGGCGCACCTGGCGGTGTCGCTGGACGCGCAGCGCGCGGTGCAGGCGGCCTGCCACGAGCTCGCGCACGCGCACGCCGACGGGAGGTGGGTGGCGCTGGGCGGTGGCGGATACGCGGTGGTGGAGGTCGTGCCGCGGTCCTGGACCCATCTGGTGGGGATCGCGGCCGGGCGGCCCGTGGACCCCACGACGGTGATCCCCGAGGGCTGGCGGCAGGAGGTCTACGCCCGGACCCGGCAGCCGGCGCCGCGCCGGATGACCGACGGGCGGTGGCCGGTCTCCTGGGCCGCGTGGGACGCGGGGTACGACCCGGCGGACCGCCTGGACCAGGCGATCCTGGCGGCGCGGCGCGCGGTGTTCCCGCTGCGGGGGCTGCTGGCGTAGGCCCGCAGGTCCGTCGCGCCGGTTGGGGCGTGTGCCGCGTGGGCCGTACGGACCGCACGGGCCCGCGGGCACGTGTGCCGGGAGGTCTGAGGGGCCGTTACGCCGACCGTGCGGTGTTCCCCGGTTCCGGCCGCGCCCCGCCCCCGTGTCCCGCACCATCGTGTCCGTGCTGACCACCGCCGACCTCCGTGCCCACCTCCTGACCGCCCGGCTCGCCGGGGTCGTGGGCACCACGCGGGAGGAGAGCCTGCGGAGCTACCGGCTGTTCGCCGCCCGGGACCCGCGGGTGCTGATCGGGCTGGATCCCGAAGGGGCATGGGAGGAGCGGGAGTTGCTCGCGCTGATGGCGCAGAGGTGCGGGGTCTCGGCCGATCCCCGGCACACCTCCGGCCATGAGGTGATCGACCCCGAGCGGACCCTGGCCGCCCTGGACGCCTGCGCGGGGCGGCTGGCGGCCGCCGCCCGGCGGGGCGCGCCCGTCCTCCTCGGCACCGGTCACCCGCACCGGCTGCTCGGTTTCTACGCCGCCCTCGCAGACGCGCTGTCGGCGGCGGGATGTGCCGTCCTCACCCCGGCGCAGGGTCGCTGTGTCGACATAACGACCCGGTTCGGTCTACGCACGTACAACCTCGACTACGTACGGGGAGTCGGACTCGTCCGCGGAGCCGCCCCGGAACGCCCCGGTCGTGAGCCCGGCGCACACACGCACTCCCCCCTCCCGGTTCGGACCGCGCTCGACGCGGCCGCGGCGGCCGGCGGGCCGCTTCCGGAGTTGGTGATCGGGGACCACGGCTGGGCCTGCGGAGCAGGTCAGCTGGGGTTCGAGGCCGTCGCGTTGGCCGATGTGAACGACCCGGCCCCGTTCGTCGGGGAAGCCGAGGGGGCGGTGTCCGTCGTCGTTCCACTTGATGACGGCGCGCGGGCCGGTTACTACCTGCCGCTGACCCGCTACGTACTCAAACGAGCGTGTCTGTCACAGTAGGCCGCCGATGGGTGCACCTCTTCCCCACTCGCATCACCCGCCCCTACATTGGGGAGTGAGCACGCAGCGACGAAGAGTCACCGGAAGGGGAAGCCGGTGGCCGTCGAGTGCGGAAGGTTCAGGTGTGTCATGGCTGCAGCTGGCGAGAGGCCTCTGAACGAGGTTCAGTTCCTTACCGTGGCGGAAGTCGCCTCGGTGATGCGAGTGTCGAAGATGACCGTGTACCGGCTGGTGCACAGCGGTCATCTGCCCGCGATCCGGGTGGGGCGGTCCTTCCGCGTCCCGGAGCAAGCGGTTCACGAGTACCTCCGCGAGAGCTATGTGGGGGTGGAAACCGCCTGACGGCGTGTCGGGGAGTCCCGTTCAGGGCACTCGTGGGACTCCCCGGTCACCTCGATTACGACCTCAGCGCTCGGGCGGGTAGGCTAGCCCCTCGTAGGTCGTGTGGGCCCATGGCGCCCAAACACCGAGTGATGAGAAGTGAGCGAGGGTAGTCGTGGGCTCTGTTATCAAGAAGCGGCGCAAGCGGATGGCCAAGAAGAAGCACCGCAAGCTGCTCAAGCGCACGCGCGTCCAGCGCCGCAACAAGAAGTAAGCGGCACCGCGCAAGCGTGTCCAGTGGCCCCCCACCGCACTCCGGTGGGGGGCCACTGCCGTTCGTACGTCCGGGGAAGCCGTCACTTCACGCATCCGCGGGGCACCACAGAGCGACGGTCACCCGCTAAGTTGGCCGTCGGGGCAGGGCGAGAGGAAGGCGCTGATCTTGGGAAAAGTCGTGCTCGTGACCGGAGTGGCCCGTCAGCTGGGAGGCCGGTTCGTCCGGCGGATCCAGCGTGATCCCGAGGTGGACCGGGTCGTCGCGGTCGACGCGGTCCCGCCCGAGCACCACCTGGGCGGTGCCGACTTCGTCCAGGCCGACATCCGCCAGCCGACCATCGCGCGGGTGCTCGCCGAGTCGGGCGCCGACACGGTCGTCCACCTGGACGTCACGGGCACGCCGCTCGGCAGCGGCAGCCGGGCCACGCTCAAGGAGACCAACGTCATCGGCACCATGCAGCTGCTCGGTGCCTGCCAGAAGTCCCCGAACGTCAAGCGGCTGGTCGTGAAGTCCAGTACGAACGTCTACGGCTCCGCGTCCCGCGATCCGGCGGTCTTCACCGAGACGACCCCGCCCAAGTCCCTGCCCAGCGGTGGCTTCGCGAAGGACACGGTCGAGGTCGAGGGGTACGTGCGCGGCTTCGCGCGGCGCCGCCCGGACGTCGCGGTGTGCGTGCTGAGGTTCGCCAACATCCTGGGTCCCGCCGCGGACACCCCGCTCGCCGCGTACTTCTCGCTGCCGGTCCTGCCGACCGTGTTCGGCTACGACCCGCGGCTGCAGTTCGTGCACGAGGACGACGTGATCGAGGTGCTGCGGATCGGCTCGCACGAACCGAGGCGCTCCACCCTCAACAGCGGCACCTTCAACATTGCCGGCGACGGCGTCCTGCTGCTCTCCCAGTGCTCCCGGCGGCTCGGCCGGCCCACCGTGCCCCTGCTGCTTCCCGCGGTCACCTGGGCCGGTTCGCTGGTGCGTACGCTGGGGATGACGGACTTCTCGCCCGAGCAGATCCGGCTGCTCACGCACGGGCGGGTGGTGGCGACGGACCAGATGCGCGAGACGCTGGGCTTCACCCCGAAATACACGACTGCGGAAACGTTTGGGGACTTCGTGCGCAGCCGCGGCCCCGGGCTGCTTCCGCCGGAGGTCCTTGCGAGGGCCGTCGACCGGATCGCCGCACTGCCCCTGCCGGGCAGCGGTCACCCCCGACGCAGAGCGCCAACTGAGGAGCGCAGCAACGATGGCGGACGCCAAGGTCATTCCGTTCGACGACGACCGTTCCCGCGGGGGCGCCGCGCAGCGCCCGCCGCGCCGCCGGGGCGGTGCGGGGAGCCGCCGCCCGGGCACGCAGCCCGCGGCGGTGGGAGAGGTGCAGCCCCTGCCGGGCGTGGCGGCCGCGGGGGAGGGCGGCCCCGTGCCCCGTGGGGAAGAGCCGCCCCGGGGGCCGCTCCCGGAGCCGGCCGGCGACGGCGCCGGTGGACTGGAGCGGCGGATCGCGAGCGGCCTGGCCTTCCTGCGCCGCCGCCTCACCGGGGACTACGAGGTCGACGACTTCGGCTACGACGAGGAGCTCACCGACCAGGTCCTGATGTCCCTGCTGCGCCCGATGTACGAGAAGTACTTCCGGGTGGAGGTGAAGGGCGTCGAGAACATCCCGTCGGAGGGCGGCGCCCTGATCGTCGCCAACCACTCCGGGACGCTGCCGCTGGACGGCCTGATGATGCAGGTCGCCGTGCACGACCACCACCCGGCCGGCCGTCATCTGCGGCTGCTCGCGGCCGACCTGGTGTTCGTGCTGCCGGTGGTGAACGAGCTCGCCCGCAAGCTCGGGCACACCCTGGCCTGCACGGAGGACGCCGAACGCCTCCTCGGCCGGGGCGAGCTGGTGGGGGTGATGCCGGAGGGCTTCAAGGGCATCGGCAAGCCCTTCGGCGAGCGGTACAAGCTCCAGCGGTTCGGCCGGGGCGGGTTCGTGTCCACCGCGCTGCGCCAGGGCGTCCCGATCGTCCCGTGCTCGGTCGTCGGGGCGGAGGAGATCTACCCGATGATCGGCAACGCGAAGACGCTCGCGCGGCTGCTGGGTTTCCCGTACTTCCCGCTGACGCCGACCTTCCCGTGGCTGGGGCCGCTCGGCGCGATTCCGCTGCCCACGAAGTGGACGATCCAGTTCGGGGAGGCGATCCCGACGGACGGGTACCCGCCGGAGGCGGCGGAGGACCCGATGCTGATGTTCAACCTGACCGACCAGGTGCGGGAGCAGATCCAGCACACGCTCTACAAGCTGCTGGTGCAGCGCAGGTCGGTGTTCTTCTAGGCGTTCCGGACGCCCCAGGTGCTCCGAGTGTTCCGGACGGCTCCGGTGGTGGACGGGGCCCGAGGGGCCGCGTACGACCCCGGGGGCGCCCCGGGAAAGGGGCGCCCCCGGGGTGCTATTCCGCGTCCTCCGCGTCGATGCCCAGGCCCGGGAGCAGGCCGGGCAGGAGCGGCGGGAGGGTGACGTCGGGTGCGGGGGGCGGTGTGACGCCGTCCGGGTCCGGCGCCGAGGAGCCGGCGCCGTCCTCCTGAGGCGGGTCGAGCAGGTCGCCGGTGTCGCCGCCGAGCAGGCCGTCGCTCTCGGTGTCGGCGCCGGCGGAGCTGCTGGGCCCGTGACTGCCGGTGCCGCTCCCGTCGGGGGTCCCGCTGCCGCCGGTGCCGGGAGCCGGTGAGGAGCCCGTGGCGGACGGGGTGCCGGGTGTCGGGCCGGAGTCGTGCCGCCGCCCGCTGCCGTCGTCCCCGCGGGACGGGGACGGGGGGAGCAGGGACTGCAGCGGGGCGACGTCCTGGTCTATGGCGTCGAACACCGACGACACCTGCTCACTGACGTCCCCCAGCTGCACCGGCAGTCGGTCGCGCAGGGTGCCCCAGGTGCCGCGGTGCGCCTCGGAGAAGGAGGAGAGCTCCCGCATGGGACCCAGGGAGTCCGGGTCGCGCTCGTACACCTCGCGCAGCAGCCGGTGGCCCTCGGAGGCGTCGTGCCGCATGCCGGACAGGGCGCGGCGGATCTCGCCGAGGGACTCGTGGTCCAGCGGGCCGCTGCGTCCGCGCTCCATCAGCCGGCGGGCCTCGTTGAGGCGGGTGGAGGCGTGGTCGAGGTGGATCCGGCCGCGCTCGGCGTTGCCGTCGGCGAGGCCGAGCTTGACGTCCTCGATGCCGCGTTTGAGGCCGTAGAGGGAGTCGCCGGGCAGGGCGTCGGAACTGGCGGCGGCGACTCCGCCGAGGGCGCCGGCGGCGACGCCGACGCCGATCCCGCTCGCGGTGAGCCCTTTGGCCAGCCGCGACCGTGGTCGCAGTCTGCCCAGGGGGGTCGCCCGGTGTGCGCCCCGGGCCCGGCGCGAGCGCTGTTCGGGCACGGACAGGTCCGTCGCCTCGCCCGCCGCGGTGCCCTCCTGGAGCATGGCCTCGAACGCGGCCACCAGCCGGGCCCGCTGGACGACCTTGACCTCGGGATCCAGCTCCGGCCTGGGCAGCGCGCCGAGACCGGAGGCGAGCGTGAGCAGCCGCGCCTGTTCGCTCTCCGGGGCGGCCGGGGCCGGTGTCGATCCTTCGGACTGCTCGGCCGCCGTGCCCCGGTCGGACTGCTCCTCCAGGGCCTGGGCGAAGGCGTTCGCCCGCCGGTGCGCCGATACGTTCGCGATCACTGGCGGCACCTCCTCTCGTCATGACGGTCGACTCCCCAGGGGGTCCTGAGGGTTCCACGCCCCGACCGCGTCCACACGATCGGGTGATCGGAGCCGGTCAGGGGGTGACCACAGGGAGCCTGTATCCCGCACAACGAGCGGCGCGGCACTTGGGTTACGGACGTCGGACGGCCGAATGAGGAAGCCAACGAGGCTTCACGGAACGTGAGTTGAGGGTCGCTGAGCGTGTGCGGGCGGCTCCGGCCGCTCCGGTCAGCGCGCGTCGTCCGGGAGGAGCCGGGCGAGGGTGCGGACGGCCCGGTACTGGAGGGTCTTGATGGCACCCTCGTTCTTGCCCATCACCCGGGCGGTCTCGGCGACGGAGAGACCCTGGAGGAACCGGAGCGTGACGCACTCCTGCTGTTGGGGGTTGAGTCGTCGTACGGCATCGAGGAGGGCGGCGTTGGACAGTGATTCGAGGACGGAGTCCTCGGGGAGCGCTCGACCTCGTTGGCGTCGAGCATCTCCCCGGTGGTGACCTCGAGCCGGAAGCGGCTGGACTTGAAGTGGTCGGCGACCAGGTTGCGGGCGATGGTCACGAGCCAGGCGCCGAAGTCGCGCCCCTGCCAGGTGAAGGTGCCGATACGGCGCAGGGCCCGCAGGAAGGTCTCACTGGTGAGGTCCTCGGCGGTCGCCCTGCCGCCCACCCGGTAGTAGATGTACCGGTACACGGTGTCGCTGTACTGGTCGTAGAGCCGTCCGAAGGCGTCGGCCTCGCCGGCCTGGGCGCGCTCCACCAGGTCCATCATCCGGGCGCTGTCGCTGTCGGCGGCGGGGCGGCGCGCGGTGGCCGGGCCGGAGGGGCGCCCCCGCCTGCCGGCCGCCCGTCCGTCACCCGACCGCCGCCCCTCGGCGACGGCGCTGCGCGCCGGCACCTGCTCGAGGCCGTCGGCGAGGGCGTAGCACGGGCCGACGGGGGCGGTGGCGAATGCGGGGACGGCGTGCGCGGTGGGGACGATGCCGCGCAACATGTCTCGGGCTGTCGCGACTGTCGCGCGCAGCGTAGCCAGGCCCGAGGCGTCAACCCCGACGTGTGGGTACACGGGACTCCCAGAGGCAGAGCTTCCATCACATGCAGTACCGGACCGTTCACCCGTCGTAGCGACGGAGGAGTGCCGGTTTGCGTCTGAGGAGAATAACGCTTCGTACAGGCGCTGCTACGCCCAGTTGCTCAAATCACCGATTACGTCGCTTCCGTAACCGGTTGCCGCCCTCTCGCGCACCGGAGAGTGACCGGTTGTTGACCGAAACGCTTCACATTCCGGTTCGGTACGGGCGAGTTGTGGCCGTGTTCAGCCAACAGGACTGGGCAGGGGGGTTGCGGGGTACAGCAGTCGGATCGGCCGTGTTTCCCGGCGAGGCGGTGTCCCTGTTCCCGGAGTTCCCGGAGTTCCCGGATTTCCCGGACGATCGTTTCAGCGGCGCTTGCGGTGCAGGGCGATGGCCGCCGCCGTGCCGCCCGCCACCGCGCCCACGCCCGCCGCCGCGGGGATGCCGACCTTCGCCGCCTTCCGGCCGGTGCGGTAGTCGCGCAGCCGCCAGTCCATCCGGCGCGCGTGCTTGCGGAGCTTGGAGTCCGGGTTGATCGCGTACGGGTGGCCCACCAGCGACAGCATCGGGATGTCGTTGTGCGAGTCGCTGTACGCCGCGCAGCGGCTCAGGTCCAGCTCCTCCGCGAGCGCCAGCGCGCGCACCGCCTCCGCCTTGGCCGGCCCGTGCAGCGGCTCGCCCACCAGTTTGCCCGTGTACACGCCGTCGATCGACTCCGCCACCGTGCCCAGCGCCCCGGTCAGGCCCAGCCGGCGCGCGATCACCTGCGCGATCTCCACCGGCGCCGCCGTGACCAGCCACACCTTCTGTCCCGCGTCCAGGTGCGCCTGGGCGAGCGCCCGCGTCCCCGGCCAGATCCGCTCGGCCATGTACTCGTCGTAGATCTCCTCGCCGATGGACTGCAGCTCGGAGACGCGATGGCCCTGGACGATCGACAGCGCCGAGTCGCGGGCCTCCTGCATGTGCTCGGGGTCCTCGACGCCCGCCAGCCGGAACCACGCCTGCTGCCAGGCGAACCGCACCAGCTCGCGCGTCTCGAAGAACTTCCGCTTGTACAGGCCCCGCCCGAAGTGGAACAGGGCGGCGCCCTGCATCACCGTGTTGTCCAGGTCGAAGAACGCGGCGGCCCGGTCGTCGCCGTGGACCGGGAAATCCGGTTCGCGGGCGGAAACGTCCTGGGTGGACTTGCGTGCTGCCTCCGCCGAGGCCTCGCCTGCCAACACGCTCCGCGCCGTGGCGGAGCGCCTACGGGGAGTGAGCCATCCGAGAGCGGCCATGGCGTGAGCATAGCCAGTTCACCCGGCGGTTCCCGAGCCGAGAGGTTCGAACGCCGTGAACTCCGCGTGTCCGTGTCGTTGACGCACGCGCGACAATGGCCGGTATGAGCCCTCTCTTCCGCCGCACCACCCCGCCCGCCCCGCGGGACCGGCTCGTCACCCTCGTCCGCAAACCCGGCTGCCACCTGTGCGACGAAGCGCAGGTGGTGGTGGAGAAGGTGTGCGACGAGCTCGGCGTCCGCTGGGAGCAGAAGGACATCACCCGGGACCCGGACCTGCACGAGCGGTACTGGGAGCAGATCCCCGTCGTGCTCGTCGACGGCCGGCAGCACACCTTCTGGCGCGTGAACGAGGGCCGCCTCCGCAAGGCCCTCACCGACTCCTGACGCCTCCCGGTCCCGGCCGACCGACTGACCGATCAGTCCAAACCGGCCGGAAAGTCGCTTAGGATCGATGGCGACTCGGTCTCGGGGGCGGGATTCACGGAGGAGCGTGTGCGGTTTTGCCCCCAGAACTCAAGGAGCAGCGGTGCGGACGCACCGGTTCCGCGCGACGGGGCCAGGGTTGCGTGAGCCCGGTCACGTTGGCCGGACAAATCGGACACCATCTTTGTGCACGCGTTCACAAAGACATAGCCTGCATTCGACGGGGCGGTCCGGGGACGTATGACCGCCTGAAGCCCCGCTCTACCCGCAGGAGCACCGTGGCAACTGGCCGAACTCACCGACCGGCGACCCGCAGCCGAGGGATTCCCGAGGCCACCGTCGCCCGGCTTCCGCTGTACCTCCGAGCCCTCACCGCGCTGTCGGAGCGCTCGGTGCCCACGGTCTCCTCCGAGGAGCTCGCGGCCGCCGCGGGGGTCAACTCCGCGAAGCTGCGCAAGGACTTCTCCTACCTGGGTTCCTACGGGACCAGGGGTGTCGGCTACGACGTCGAGTATCTCGTCTACCAGATCTCCCGCGAACTCGGGCTGACCCAGGACTGGCCGGTCGTGATCGTGGGCATCGGAAACCTCGGCGCCGCGCTCGCCAACTACGGCGGGTTCGCCTCCCGCGGTTTCCGCGTCGCCGCCCTCATCGACGCCGACCCCGCGATGGCGGGGAAGCCCGTCGCTGGGATCCCGGTGCAGCACACCGACGAGCTGGAGTCGATCATCCGGGACAACGGCGTCTCGATCGGCGTGATCGCGACCCCCGCCGGTGCCGCCCAGCAGGTCTGCGACCGGCTCGTGGCCGCCGGCGTCACCTCCATCCTGAACTTCGCGCCCACCGTGCTGTCCGTCCCGGACGGCGTGGACGTGCGCAAGGTGGACCTCTCCATCGAACTGCAGATCCTCGCCTTCCACGAGCAGCGCAAGGCCGGCGAGGAGGCCACGGCCGAGACCACCGCCGAGACCGCCGCCGTCCCGGCCGCCGCCCGCGAGGAGTCCGCCACCGACCAGGGGCCCGACGGGGACGTACCCGCCGTGATGCCGGCATGAGTCTCCTCGTCGTCGGACTGAGCCACCGCAGCGCCCCGGTCAGCGTGCTGGAGCGGGCCTCGCTGAACCAGGACGCGCAGATCAAGCTGGTGCAGGACACGGTCGCCGCCGAACCGGCCGCCGAGGCCGCGGTGCTCGCCACCTGCAACCGCATCGAGCTGTACGCCGACGTGGACAAGTTCCACGCCGGTGTCGCCGAGCTGTCCACGCTGCTCGCCCAGCACAGCGGGGTCGGCCTGGAGGAGCTCACTCCTTATCTCTATGTGCACTACGAGGACCGGGCCGTCCACCACCTGTTCTCGGTGGCCTGCGGACTGGACTCGATGGTCGTGGGCGAGGGCCAGATCCTCGGCCAGATCAAGGACTCGCTCGCCCGCGCCCAGGAGCTGCACACCGCCGGCCGGCTGCTGAACGACCTGTTCCAGCAGGCACTCAGGGTCGGCAAGCGCGCCCACTCCGAGACCGGCATCGACCGCGCCGGGCAGTCCCTGGTCACCTTCGGCCTGGAGCAGCTCGCCCTCGGCACGGCCGTCGAGAGCTGGGCCCGGGGCAAGAAGGCCCTGGTCATCGGCGCCGGTTCGATGTCCTCGCTGGCCGCGGCCACCCTCGCGCGGGCCGGTGTCGCCGAGGTCGTCGTCGCCAACCGCACGCACGAGCGCGCCGAGCGGCTCGCGCGCCTGCTCGAGGAGCAGTACGGGCGGGGTCCGGGCGGGGTCGACGGCACGGACGTGCGGGCCCGGGCGGTGCCGATGGACTCGGTGCGGGACGAACTGACACGTGCAGACGTCGTCGTCTCCTGCACCGGCGCCACCGGGCTCGTCCTGACGGCCGACGCGATCGCCGCGGGAGTCGAGAGCCGCACGGGGCGGCCGCCGGCCGCCGCGCCCGCCCCGGAGGCGGAGGCCGTGCTGCCGCCCACCTCCGTCGGCGCCGAGGAGGGCTGCCCGCTGGACCTGTCCGCCGTGCGGCCCGGTTTCTCGGTGATGGGCGAGGCGGCCGTCGCCGGCATGGACGCGGCGACGCTGGAGCAGCACGCCGCGTGGGTGGCGGGCGGCACCGTCGACCGCCGCGAGGCCGGCAGGCGCGGCCCCGAGGCCGACGCCGAGCTGATCGGCGCGCTGGCCGCGACCGCGTCGGCCGTCGGCCGGATCCCCGAGCGGCGCCGCCCGGAGCCGGTGGCCGAGCCGCCGCGTCCGGAGCCCGTCCTGTTCCTGCTCGACCTCGCGATGCCGCGCGACATCGACGCGGCCGTGCACCGCCTCGCCGGGGTGCGGCTGGTCGACATCGAGTCGCTCGCGGAGGCCTCCGCGGACGCCCCGATGGCTGCCGACGTGGACCAGGTCCGGCGTATCGTCTCCGATGAGGTCGCGGCGTTCGGGGCGGCGCAGCGGGCCGCGCACATCACGCCGACCGTGGTCGCCCTGCGCACCATGGCCGCCGATGTGGTGGCCGGCGAGATAGCCCGCCTGGAGGGGCGGCTGCCTGGCCTCGACGACAAGCACCGCGCGGAGATCACGCAGACCGTGCGCCGGGTGGTCGACAAGCTGCTGCACGCCCCGACCGTGCGCGTCAAGCAGCTCGCCGCCGAGCCCGGCGGCGCCGGGTACGCCGACGCGCTGCGCACCCTGTTCGACCTCGACCCCGAGACGGTGGCCTCCGTCTCCCGCGCCGAGGACAGCACCGAGAAGAACCCAGAGAACCGAGGGCCGGCATGACTGAGAAGGCACTGAGGCTGGGGACCAGGCGCAGCAAGCTCGCCATGGCCCAGTCAGGGCAGGTGGCGGAAGCCGTGAGCCAGGTGACCGGACGGCCCGTCGAGCTCGTCCCGGTCACCACGTACGGCGACGTCTCGCGCGAGCACCTCGCGCAGATCGGCGGCACGGGCGTGTTCGTGGCCGCGCTGCGGGAGGCGCTCGTGCGCGGCGAGGTGGACTTCGCGGTGCACTCCCTGAAGGACCTGCCGACCGCGCAGCCCGACGAGCTGGTCGTGGCCGCGATCCCGGTGCGCGAGGACCCGCGCGACGTGCTGGTCACGCGCGACGGGCTCAAGCTCACCGACCTGCCGCGCGGCGCCCGCGTCGGCACCGGTTCGCCGCGCCGCATGGCACAGTTGAACGCGTACGCGCGCGCCCACGGCATGGACGTCGAGACGGTACCGATCCGCGGGAACGTCGACACCCGGATCGGGTACGTCCACAGCGGTGAGCTGGACGCCGTCGTACTGGCCGCCGCCGGGATGAACCGGATCGGCCGCGGCGACGAGGTGACCGACTTCCTGTCGGTCGACACGGTTCTGCCCGCCCCCGGCCAGGGGGCCCTGGCGGTCGAATGCAGCGCGGACGACGCTGCGCTGATCGCCGCGCTCGCCGAGCTCGACGACCCGTTCACGCGGGCCGCCGTGACGGCCGAGCGTTCCCTGCTCGCCGCCCTGGAGGCCGGCTGCAGCGCCCCCGTGGGCGCGCTGGCCGACCTTCCCCCACTCTCGGCTCCGCTCGAGCGGGGGGACCCCCAGGCCGACAGGCAGACTGTCAAGGAAATGCGCCTGCGCGGCGTCGTCGGCACGACCGACGGCTCCACGCTGGTGCAGCTGTCCACCACCGGTCCCGTGCCCGAGACGCAGGAGGCGGCGAGGGCGCTCGGTCGCGAACTCGCCACCGAGATGCTGGCGCAGGGCGCGGCCGGTCTGATGGGGGAGCGAGCACAGTGAGCCCCACCACCCTTCCCGCCCCTCCGGAACACGGGCACGTCACCTTCCTCGGTGCCGGACCCGGGGATCCGGGACTGCTGACCCTGCGCGCCGTGGAGGCGCTGGCGAACGCGGACGTCCTCGTCGCCGAGCACGAGGTGCTCGACGTCGTGCGCCCGCACGCCAGGCAGGGCGTCGCCGAGGTGCACACGGACGCGGCGGGTTCCTCCGCGTCATCCGTTCCGGGCACGGGCACGCCCCAGTTGACGGTTGTTGACGGCGCGTCGACAACCGCCGTTGTCCCCGCGGTGAGGGATGCCGCACATCTTGTCATGGAGGCCGCGCGGGGCGGCAGGCGGGTCGTGCGTGCGGTGACCGGTGACCCCGGGCTCGACGTGTACGCCGCCGAGGAGATGCTGGCGTGCGCCGCGGCCGGGGTGCCCTTCGAGGTCGTCCCCGGCATCGCGACGGCGGTCGGCGTGCCCGCGTACGCCGGTGTGCCGCTGCGCGACGCCGAGGGCGCGGACGTCCGGTTCGTGGACGCCCGCACGGCCTCCGACCGGTGCTGGACGGAGGTCGGGGCGTCGGACGGCACGGTGGTCGTCTCCACCACGCTGGACTCGGTCGCCGCCGCGGCGGGCGAACTGGTGTCCGCCGGACGCAAGCCCGACACCCCGCTGACGGTGACCGTCGCCGGCACGACGACCCGGCAGCGCACCTGGACGGCGACGCTCGGCACGATCGCGCAGACGCTGAAGCAGACGAAGGCGCTGCCGTCCCCGGACGGCGGCCGGCCGGTGATAGCCGTGGTCGGCGAGCGCAGCGCCGCCGCCCAGCGCGACCGGCTGGCGTGGTTCGAGTCCAAGCCGCTGTTCGGCTGGAAGGTCCTCGTGCCGCGCACGAAGGAGCAGGCGGCGTCGCTCTCCGACCAGTTGCGGTCGTACGGGGCCGTGCCGCACGAGGTGCCGACCATCGCGGTCGAGCCGCCGCGCACGCCCCAGCAGATGGAGCGGGCGGTCAAGGGCCTGGTGACGGGCCGCTACGAGTGGATCGCGTTCACCTCCGTCAACGCGGTCAAGGCGGTCCGCGAGAAGTTCGAGGAGTACGGGCTCGACGCGCGCGCCTTCGCCGGCATCAAGGTCGCCGCGGTGGGCGAGCAGACCGCGAACGCGCTGATCGCCTTCGGCGTGAAGCCGGACCTGGTGCCGAGCGGCGAGCAGTCGGCCGCCGGTCTGCTGGAGGACTGGCCGCCCTACGACCCGGTCTTCGACCCGATCGACCGCGTCTTCCTGCCGCGGGCCGACATCGCCACGGAGACGCTGGTCGCCGGGCTCATCGAGCTGGGCTGGGAGGTCGACGACGTCACGGCGTACCGGACCGTGCGCGCGTCGCCGCCGCCGGCGGAGACCCGTGAGGCGATCAAGGGCGGCGGCTTCGACGCGGTGCTGTTCACGTCGTCGTCGACGGTGCGGAACCTGGTGGGCATCGCGGGCAAGCCGCACAACGTCACGGTGATCGCGTGCATCGGCCCGGCCACGGCCAAGACGGCCGAGGAGCACGGGCTGCGGGTCGACGTCATGGCCCCCGAGCCGTCGGTGCACAAGCTGGCGGAGGCGCTGGCGGACTTCGGCGCGCGGCGCCGCGCCGCCGCGCTGGAGGCGGGCGACCCGGTGACCCGGCCGAGCGAGCGGCGGCCCGGGGCGCGCAGGCGCCGGTCGACGACCTGAGGCGACGACGGCGGAGCGCCCCCCGGAGGGGGCGCTCCACCGTTTTCACGTGCCGTCCGCCAGCACTCGGAGGCGTACGGCGGGAAGGCCGTCCGGCCCGACTGCCTTACGGCCGTGCGCATCACGGCCCCGGTCTCTTCGGCGTCCGGCCCCGCTCCCCGGCGGCCGCCCGTGTTCGCCGCCCTCCCGTCGCGCACCCCGGTACCGGGGGCGCGGGTCAGCCGCCCTGGCCGGCGCTTGCCGATCTTCCCGTCCTCGTCGGAGCCGGTTCCGGCGATCGTGCCCTGTCCCTCGTCCGGACCCTTCCCGGCGGAGTCCTTCGCGGCGCCCTGAGCCGAACCGCCCGAGCCCCAACCGCCGTCCGGAGAGGACGGGGTGGACGGGGCGGACGCATTGCTCCGCCCCGTGGCGGCGCCGTCGTTCCGGCAGGCGGTGAGCGAGAGACCCGCGACGACGGTCAGGGCTGCGACGGTGACCCTGGTGACGCCCGCAGCCGGTGAGGTCCCCTTCCCGACCACCCTCGTCGGCGCCCGGGCGGCCTCCTCCTGGTGACAGGGCCGAGGTCCCTAGGGGACGAGCGCGGTCTCCCGTGCGGCGACCGTGCGGAAGTCGTGGGCCCGGCGGCCGGTGAGGCGGTGGACGGTGTCCGTGGTGCGGGACTCGGCGCCGGTGGCTATGGCGTGGTCCATGTCGGCGAGGAGGGCGGCGAACTCCGGGGGGATGCCGGCCTGTTCGGTGAGACGGTCGCGGACCTCGGCGACGGTCAGGCGGTGGTGGGTGACGGGACGGCCGGTGACCTCGGTGAGGATCGTGGCGACGTCGTCGTGGGTGAGGGCCTCGGGGCCGGTCAGGACGAGGTCGCGGTTCGGGGCGGCGTCGTCGGTCAGGGCGCGTACCGCGACGGCGGCGATGTCGTCGGCGTCGACGTAGGCGACGCGGCCGTCACCCGTGGCGGTGGCGAAGGCGCCGGTCTCGCGGATCGTGGTGGCGTGGAGGTGGGCGCCGGTGAAGTTCTGCATGAACCAGGAGGGGCGCAGCACCGCCCACTCGTCGAAGAGGGACGGGAGGGCCCGGTGCACCCTGCCCACCGCCGGGCCGCCCTCGGGGACGGCCGAGGAGCTGAGGAGGACCGCGCGGCGCACGCCCCGGGTCCGGGCCCGTTCGAGGAAGGGGAGCATGACCGCCGCCGGGTCCGGGTCGCCGACCGGTGGGACGAGGTAGACGCGGTCGGTGCCGGTGAGGGCGGCGTCGTGGCCGGCGGGGTCGTACCAGTCGAAGCGGGCCGGTTCCGCGCCCGGGCGCGGGGCGCCCCGGCGGGAGGCGGCGCGGACGCGGTGGCCGGCGGCGAGGAGCTGAGCGGTGGTGCGGCTTCCGGTGGTGCCGGTGGCGCCGACGACGAGGACGGTGCCGGTGGGGGTCATCGGGCGCTCCCGGCGAAGTCGACGCCGGGCTCGCGCACGGCGAGCGGGTTCCAGTAGTCGCGGTAGCCGGTGATCAGACCGTCCCGGAAGGTGACGACGGCGATGTACGTCATGTCGTAGGCCGCGCCGGTGGCGACCACGCGGCCCTCCGCGCGCATCTCGACCACGAGGGTGCCGGGGTCGTCGGTCCGGTGGATGCGCAGGTCGGGGATGTCGTGCAGGTCGATGTGGTCGGGGTAGTCGCGCATGTACGCGGCGATCGCCGCCCTGCCCTCCAGCCGGCGGGGCCAGCCCTCGGGGGCGAAGGGGAACTCCATGACGCCGTCGTCGTCCCACAGGGAGATCCAGGCGGGGATGTCCTTGTCCAGCAGCAGGCGCAGGCCGTGGCGGAAGAGCGCCTCGGGGGAGGCGGGGGTGTGCTCGGGCATGGGGGTGTCTCCGTCCCGTAGAATGCGGACCGTCGGTCCGCTTTACTGGGGGCGACGATACGGACCGCTGGTCCGCTTTGCAAGCTCGGGAGGTCGAGGATGGGAACGGGACCGGTGGACGGCGCGCCCGCGCGCAGGCCGCGCAAGGACGCGGTGCGCAACCGGGCGGCTCTGCTCGCCGCGGCGGACGACCTGTTCGCGCACTGCGACAGCCCCGGGGACATCACGATGTCCGACGTCGCGGCGGCGGCCGGCGTCGGCAAGGGCACGCTGTTCCGCGCGTTCGGCGACCGTTCGGCGCTGATCGGCGCGCTCTACGCGGCGCGGCTGGAACCCCTGGAGGCGGCGGTGGCGCACGGGCCGCCGCCGCTGGGCCCCGGCACGCCGCCGGCGCAGCGCGTGCCCGCGCTGCTCGACGCGCTGCTGTGCTTCAAGCTGGACCACCGCCACCTCGTGCTGGCGCTGGAGGGGGCGGGGGCCGACAGCAGCCCTTACCGGGCGGAGCACTACGGGCGGTGGCACGCGCTGCTGTGCTCCGCGCTGGCCGGTGTCCCGGGCCTCGCCGACCCCGGCTTCACCGCACACGCCCTGCTGGCCGCCGTACGCGCCGACCTGGTCGAACACCTCGCGGGTGAGTGCGGCACGGACCGCGAGGAACTGCGGTCACGGCTGAGGGAGTTCGTGGAGCGGGTCCTGGCCGGGCCGTGACCGGGCCGGCTCGCGCAGGGCCCGGCGGTGTGGCGCGGCTCAGGTGCCGGCCCCCTCGACGTGGACGGCGCGGACGCGGGCCACGAAGGGCCGGGAGAGGACCGTGACGGCGACGGAGGCCGCGGAGAGAACGGTGATCGTCGTGGCGGGGGCGAGGTACTGGGCGGCGCCGCCGGCGAGCGCGGCGCCGATGCCCTGCCACGTCATGCGCCCGGCCGACTCGACGCCCTGGACCTGGCCCCGGACCGGGTCGGGGGTCAGCGCCAGGAGGTGCTCCTGGAGGGGGAGGGTGGCGGCGAAACCGGCACCGGCGACGAACACGGCGGCCGTCGCCACCGGCAGGGGAGGGTGGAACGCGAACAGCAGGTACGGGGCGGCGAGCAGCAGGCGCAGGGCGAACGCGCAGCGACGCCGGAGGTCGGCGGTGAGCAGCCGTCCGACGGTCAGGTCGCCGAGGAGCATGCCCGCGGAACCGGCGGCCAGGAGGACGCCGGCGTGGTCGGGGGCGTAGGAGATGAACAGGGCCTCGCAGCCGACGACCAGGCCGTTGGGGACCCACAGGTTCAGCAGCAGGGCGCGGGGGCCGGAGCGGGAGAGGAGCGCGGTGTTCGTCGTCCAGGTCTGCCGCAGGCCGGGGCGGCGGGGCGGGCGGATCGAGCGCTCCCGGACGGTCGCCGCCACCACGATCAGTCCGGCGCCGGTCAGCGCCGTCGCGGCGGCGAAGACGTCCTGGGGGGTCACGTACCGCAGCAGTACGGCGCCGAGCGCGTAGCCGAGGACGGCCGTGCCGCCCGAGGTGATGTTCATCAGCGAACGCGCCGGGACGTACGCGGCGGCGGGCACCACCTCGGCGAGCAGCCCCATCCGGGTGCCGGTCCCGAGGGACTGGAGGAAGCCCAGGACCAGGAGGAGGCCGAAGCGGGCGGACAGCGGCAGCCCCGGGACCGCCTGCGCGGCCACGCCCAGCAGCGAGACGCACTGGAGCGCGACGAGGGTGCGGCGGGGACGGCTGCCGTCCGCGACCGACATCAGCGTCATCGCGCCGAGCACGGTCGCGAAGGTGGCGCCGTACATGCTCACGGCCGTCAGGAACGGGGATCCGGTCTGGTGGTCCACCAGCGTGCCGAGGGCGAAGCCCGAGAGGGTGCCCGCGGCGACCGTGAGCGTGAAGCTCGCGTACAGGCCGGCGAACTCGCGGTTGCGGAGCAACGCGCGGTAGGTGGTGGGTCCGGAGGTCTTCGGGGTGTCTGAGGGCATGAAAAAAGCCTCCGCACGCTCCCGCGGGGCGCCGAAGGCCAACACGCTGATTATAAGCGGCGGTTCTCCTCCCGGCCGGAGGGGGAGGGACGGTGAAGCGGACGTGCGTCGAAAGGGCCGTCAGGCCAGTGCCTTCGCCACCGCCCGGGCGAACGCCTCCGGGTTGTCCAGCATGATGTTGTGCCCGCAGTCGGGGACCGGGACCACCGGGACGCCCGCGGCGGTCAGTTCGTCCGCGCCGGGGAACGGCGCGTCCGCCTCGGGGAACAGGAACGTGCGGGGGACCGGCAGGCCGAGCAGGAGCTCGCGCATCGTCGGCTCGGTGCCGTCCACCAGGTGGGACGCGCTGCGGTGCAGGGCCTCCAGGCCCGCCAGGCGCATCGTCGACCACCAGTGGGAGCCCACGCGGTCGCGGACCTCGCGCCAGCCGCCGGTGACGAACTCCTCCTCCGTGTAGGCCGCGATGCCGCTGCTGCCGGCCGAGCCGGGCACCCGGGGCAGCGGGTCGAGGTTGGCGTCGACCAGGACGAGCCGGGAGACCAGTTCGGGGTGCCGGACGGCGAGCACGACGGCGACCGAGCCGCCCATGCTGTGCGCGACGACCTCGGCGCCGGTGACGTGCGCCGCGCGCAGGGCGGCGGCGAGGGCGTCGGCGTGGTCCTCGAGCGTGCAGGCGAACGAGGCGGGGCGGTCGCTGTGGCCGTGGCCGAGCAGGTCGACCAGGAGGGAGCGGTGGCCCGCGAGGAGGGGGTGGACGGCGGTCGCGGTGAAGTAGGCGGGGGAGGTGGCGCCCAGGCCGTGCACGTAGACGCGCGCCGGGTCCCGGCCCGGCAGCTCGACCCAGCGGATGCGGTCGCCCCCGGCGGTCACGGCGGCACTGCGCATGATCTGCTCCCCGTCCACGACGTGACCACGACGAAGGGGAACGGTACTCGGCCTCCCGCGGGGTTCCGGCGGCGCGGGGCCCCCACGGCCGGGGCGGAGGCGCCCGCGCGCGGGCCCGTCCGCCGACGCGACGTCGGCAAAGGCGGTGCCGGGGCGGGCGTAGCGTAGGTGGTATGACGACGTACGGATCCTTCCCCGGCACGCGGCCCCGGCGTCTGCGGACCACCCCCGTCATGCGCCGGATGGTCGCCGAGACCCGGCTGCACCCCGCCGACTTCATCCTCCCGGCCTTCGTGCGCGAGGGCGTGAGCGAACCGGTGCCGATCGCGGCGATGCCGGGCGTCGTGCAGCACACGCGCGACAGCCTGAAGAAGGCGGCGGCGGAGGCCGTGGCGGCCGGGATCTCCGGGATCATGCTGTTCGGCGTGCCGGAGGAGTCGAAGAAGGACGCCCTCGGGACGCCCGGGACCGACCCGGACGGGATCCTCCAGGTGGCCATCCGGGACGTGCGGGCCGAGGTCGGGGACGAGCTGCTCGTCATGTCCGACCTGTGCCTCGACGAGACCACCGATCACGGGCACTGCGGGGTGCTGGACGAGCAGGGGCGGGTCGACAACGACGCGACGCTCGAGCGGTACGCCGAGATGGCGCAGGTGCAGGCCGACGCGGGCGCCCACGTGGTCGGCCCCAGCGGGATGATGGACGGGCAGATCGGGGTCGTCCGCGACGCCCTCGACCAGATCGGGCGGGAGGACGTGGCGATCCTCGCCTACACCGCCAAGTACGCCTCCGCCTTCTACGGGCCGTTCCGGGAGGCCGTCGGCTCCTCGCTCCGGGGCGACCGGAAGACGTACCAGCAGGACCCGGCGAACGTCCGCGAGTCGATGCGCGAGCTGGCGCTCGACCTGGAGGAGGGCGCCGACATGGTGATGGTGAAGCCGGCGGGCCCGTACCTGGACATCCTGGCGCGGGTCGCGGACGCGGTGGACGTGCCGGTGGCGGCGTACCAGATCTCCGGCGAGTACTCGATGGTCGAGGCCGCCGCCGAGAAGGGCTGGATCGACCGGGAGCGGGCGATCCTGGAGACGCTGACCGGCATCAAGCGGGCCGGGGCGCGGAACATCCTCACCTACTGGGCCGTCGAGGCGGCCCGCGCCCTGAGCTGACTCCGTACGGCCGCAGGGCTCCGGCCCCGTCCCGGCGGCGCAGGTGCGGCCGGGGCGGGGCCGGAGCCCTCGGTGGCATCGGGGCCCTCAGTGGGAGAGGGCGAGGTCCACGTCGGTCTGCCAGTAGGTGACCGTCAGGGCGTCGTCGACGTGGACGCCGCCGGAGGGCAGGCTCACGGTGGCGATCGAGCCGTCGTCGAACGGGACCGTGAGGGTGTTCACCGTGCGGCCGTTCCCGCCGCTGCCGTCGCCGGCCGACAGCAGCACGCCCGCGTAACCGGACGCGCCGGGCTCCAGGGTCGTCACCGCCTGCGGCTTGGTCTCCTCCGCGACCGGCGGCACGGACTGGGCCTCGCCGAACCGCGCCTGCGGGTAGGCGGGCAGGTGGCACGTCTTCGAGCCGGTGTTGGTGGCCGTCAGCAGCAGGTGGTTGATCGGGCGGGGCACCTCCGTGGCGGTGATCCTCACGTCGGACGCGGAGCACTTGCCGGGGATCCCCTTGTCCTGCGCGCCGGAGCCGGATCCCGTGCCGTTCCCCTTGCCGCCGCCGGTGCCGGTGGCGGTGCCCTTCCCGGTGCCGGTGCCCGAGGAGCCGGCCGAAGTGCCCTTGTCGCCCTGGGCGTCCGTGCCCTTTGAGTCGTTCGCGCCGGTGCCGCCGGCCGTGCCGGCGGAGTCCCCGGTGGACGGCTTCGCCCCGGCGGTGGCCGTCGTGGAGGAGGACGGGCTGCTGGCGCCGGTGTCCGACCCGCTCTCGCAGGCCGTCAGCGCCAGCGCGGCCAGCGCGACGGTGGACAGGGCGAACAGGCGGGTGCGGGCGGTGCGTGCGGACATGGTGGAGCTCCTTCAGGAAGTGGCTGGAGTGTGACGGCCGCTCAACCGGTGCCGGGGAGCGGCTGCTTGGATGACCACAGCGTGTGACACGCCCCGTCCCGGTCGCCAGTAACGCCGGGACATGCGGGACAATGGGATGCCGAAAACGGCTCTGAGCTGGGGGAACGGTGTCCCGCTGGGACGCGGTACGGGGATGCGGGGAGTGGGAGAGATGGTGGCGGGGGACGATTTCGCGGGGCTGTTGAAGGAGCTGAAGGAGCGTTCGGGCCTCAGCTACGGGGTCCTGGGCAAGCGGTTGCACATGAGTGCGTCGACCCTTCACCGCTACGTCAGCGGAGAGGTCGTCCCGGTCGAGTTCGCACCGGTCGAACGCCTGGCCCGGGTGTGCCGGGCGACCCCTGAGGAGCTGCTGGAGCTCCACCGCCGCTGGATCCGCGCGGACGCCCTGCGGGGCGTGAAGGAAGGCAAGGAAGACAAGGCAGGCAAGGGGAGCGACGGGAGCGACGGGGCGAAGGGCAAGGCGCCTTCGGCGGCCGGGGGTACGTCCCCGGAGACGGAGCGTCCGGCGCCGGCGGCCGCGGACGGGGACCCGGAGGCCGTGCACGCGCCCCTCGGTGCCGAGGCCGGGCCCGCCGGACCCGCGGGCGAGTCTCCCGATGCCGGTGCCGCTCCCGCCGGACCCGCGGGCGAGTCCCCCGGTGCCGAGGCCGGTGCGGCCCCCGGTGCCGGGGAGTCCGCCGGGGAGCAGGTCGTCACCGTGGTCGGTGAGGCGCGCGACGGTGCGCCGGCGGGCGGGCGCCGTCCGGCGCGGCGGGCCGCGCTGTACGCCGGGACGGCCGTCGCCCTCGTCACCGCCGTGGTGCTCGGGGTGACCCTGCTCCCGGACGGGGGCACCGGGCGGGACGGCCCCTCCGAGGCCGCCGGAGCCACCGCTCCCGACCCGGCGTCCGCGTCGCCGTCGCGGACCGCGCGGTCGGCCTCCCCGAGCAGGAGCGCGTCGGCCTCGCCGTCCGTCTCCGCCTCCGGGGCCGGCAAGAGCGGGACGACGCCGGGTCCCTCGGCCTCCCGGGGCGGGAAGGGCGGCGATCCCGCCGGCCGGGACACCGAGGGGCGGAAGACCGTGCCGGTCACCGTCCAGAACACGCCGTACTACTGGGACGTCCCCTGCGAGCACAGCTTCCTGATCGACCGGAGCCCGCAGAACGTGTCGAGGCCGCCCGCCCAGCAGGACGCGGTCGGCTGGGCCACCGCGCTCGGCGCCGTCTCCGCCGACCGGCAGACGGTCGCGCTCACCGTGCAGGGCACGGGTGAGGAGACCGTCGTCCTCCAGGCCCTGCACGTGCGCGTGGTGGGCAGGGCGGCACCGCTCGCCTGGAACGAGTACGCGATGGGCGTGGGCTGCGGGGGCGAGGTGGGCACCAAGGCGTTCGACGTGTCGCTCGACCTCGGCAACCCCCTGGCGACCCCGGTCAACGGGCAGCGGGACTTCCCCTACTCGGTGAGCGAGTCCGACCCGGAGGTCTTCTACGTCAGCGCGCACACCAGCGGGCACGACGTCCGCTGGTACCTGGAGCTCCAGTGGTCCAGCGGATCCCGGAAGGGCACGGTCCGCATCGACGACCAGGGCAAGCCGTTCCGCACCAGCGCCTCGGGCACGGACTACTACGGCTACCCGCTCGGCGGCAGCGCCTGGGAGCACTACGACGGCACCTGATCCGGCGCACCGGCCGGTGTCCGGATCGCGGAAAGTCGCATGTATGGAGCACGCAGTTTCCTAGGCTGCGGTGACGCGCCGTCACCGCTGCCGAAGGAGCCGCCCCATGACCGTCACCGAACCCGCCGTCCCCGCCGCCCCCACGCCGCCGCTCGCCGCGCGGGCGCGCGGCGTCGGCGGTTCGCCCGTGCGGGACATCCTGGCCGTCACCGCCCGCCCCGAGGTGATCAACTTCGCGGGCGGGCTGCCGGCACCGGAGCTGTTCGACGCCGACGGCATCGCGGCGGCGTACCGGGCGGTGCTCGCCGAGACGCCCGCGCGGGCGCTGCAGTACTCCACGACCGAGGGCGAGCCGGCGCTGCGGGCCGCGCTCGCCGAACGCACCGGCGCGCGCGGACTGCCCACCGGCCCCGACGACCTGATCGTCACCACCGGCTCCCAGCAGGCGCTCTCCCTCCTCGCCACCGCGCTGCTCGAACCCGGCGACACGGTCCTGGTGGAGAACCCCTGCTACCTGGCGGCACTTCAGTCCTTCGGCCTGGCCGGGGCGCGGGTGGTGGCCGTGCCCGGCGACGAACACGGGCTCGACCCCGAGGCGTTGGACGAGCTGGTGGTCCGCGAGCGGCCCAAGCTGCTCTACACCGTGCCCACCTTCCAGAACCCGACCGGCCGCACCCTGCCCGCCGCGCGCCGTGCCGCCGTGGCCGGGGTCGCCGCCCGGCGCGGGCTGTGGATCGTCGAGGACGACCCCTACGGGGAACTGCGCTACGAGGGCGAACGCGTGCCGTGGATCGCCGCCCACCCGGGGGCGGAGGACCGCACGGTGCTGCTGGGCAGCTTCTCCAAGGTCATGGCGCCCGGACTGCGGCTGGGCTGGCTGCGCGCGCCCGCCGCGCTGCGCCGCGCCTGCGCCGTCGCCAAGCAGGCCGCCGACCTGCACACCCCGACCGTCAACCAGCTCGCCGCGGCCCGCTACCTCGCCGACCACGACCTCGACGCCCACGTCCGGCGCGTCGCGGGCGCGTACGGCGAACGGCGCGACGCCATGCTCGCCGGACTCGCCGCCGCCCTGCCGGACGGCTCGACCTGGAGCCGGCCCGAGGGCGGCATGTTCCTCTGGGTCCGCCTGCCGGAGCCGTACGACACCACGGCCCTGCTCCCGCAGGTGGTCCGCCGGAACGTGGCCTACGTCCCCGGCGCCCCCTTCCACGCCGCCGACCCGGACCGCGCCACGCTGCGGCTGTGCTTCGTGACGCAGACCCCGCAGGAGATCGCGGAGGGGCTGCGCAGGCTGGGGGCGGGGCTGCGGTCCGCGTAGCGCTCCGTCACGCCGGACGAACCGTCCGGTGGCCGGCGCCCGAATGCCGGCACCTGATCGAATCGTCAACCATTCAAAACAAAACGAAATGTAAGGCGCCGGACGTGTGGGAACGGTATTTCCCGCATTGCCGACGGCAGTTGACGGTGATTCGGGTCACCCCGGCTGGTTTCCATCGGTCCTCGCCACTAAACTGCGCATGAAGAAACGAGCCGGGTGAAACACCGGTGCGGCGACTGACCACCGCCCGCCGGAAGTACGACCGGCTCGTCCTGCCGTGCCGTTTTCCGGGCCGGCAGGGGCAAGTAATCAGGGGGAGATCTCACTTGACCACGGTCGCAAAGACCCGGCCGTTCGATGTTTCCGTTGATGTGGCGACGCTGGCGCGTCTGACCGACCGGGAGCGCGAGGTGCTGCGCCACCTGGCGAAAGGCGAGACGAATCGCGTGCTCGCCCGGCAGCTCGGAATCGCCGAACGAACCGTTCGCGCCCATGTCACCAGCGTCGTGCGCAAACTGGGTGTGGGATCCAGGTTCGAGGCGAGCCTGGTGGCGTTCCAGAATTACGAATCCCTCGGCGAGAAGGCAATCGCCTCCTGAGGCATTGCCGCTGAAGGCATTGCCTCAGGAGGCAATGGAAGGGCCCGCCCCACACTGGCAGGCTCGACGACGTCGTTCGCCGTGCGTGGAAACGGACCCGGAACACCCGACCGGGCGCACGGCTTTGCCCGTACCTGGATCACCATCCTGGGGGAGAGAAACCGTATGAACATCAAGAAGATCGCCACCGCGGCCGGTGCCGCCACCGCCGGTGTCGCCCTCTTCGTCGCCACCCAGGGCAGCGCCCAGGCCGTGCCGGCCCGGCCGGCCGCGCCCGTGGCCGCCGCCCAGCCCTCGCAGGACAAGGCCCCGCAGGCCATCGGGTCCCTGGTGGGCAAGGCGGCCAAGTCCGTCGGCAAGGCCGCCACCAAGGCCGCCAACAAGGCCACGGCCGTCGGCAAGGGCATGGCCGTGGTGGCGAAGAGCAACGCCGACAACATGCTGTCGCACGGCAGCGTCTTCGCCCCTCCGGCGAACCTGCCGCAGGGAGTCACGGCCGACACGGTCTTCGACCGCTGAGCACCACGTGACGCACCCGTACCGCACCACCAGGAGGGCGGCGCTCGTTGTCGGCGGCGCCCTCCTGGGCGCCCACATGACCATGGCCGCGCTGTCCCAGGCGCCGCTCAGCCCGGCGAAACTCGTCTACGGCGACCGGGTGGCGGAATACCTCGACCCGTACTTCTCGCAGAACTGGCAGCTCTTCGCCCCGACGCCCGTCTCCGACGACCGCGGCATCCTGGCGAGGGCCGCCTGCGCGGACGGATCGGTGACGCGGTACCACGACGTGTCGGCCCGTGGCGTGGAGAAGGCGCGGGCCTCCCGCTTCTTCCCGTCGCGGGAGGTCCGTATCGTCTCCGCGCACCTGCAGAACATCACCAGCAGCGAGGAACTGCTCAGGAGGATCCGCCAGCAGCAGACCAACGACAAGAAGCCCGTGCTGCCCCCGCTGCCCTACGAGAAGGCCACCGAGGCGGAGGCGGTGAAAGGGCTGTCCCGGTACGCCTACGACCAGATGCCCGCCGCGTGCGGCGGAGAAGCGGTGAAGGTCCAGGTCCGCATGTACGTGCACGAGTTGCCGCCGTGGTCGAAGCGTCGTGACCCCTCCGCCGAAGGAAAGGTCCTGGTGAAGGATTTCGCCTGGCAGAAGACCCGGGATCTGCGATGAGGAGGTCCCTGAGGAACGTCACCGCCCGGCTGGATTCCTGGTCCCTGGACCCCGTGGCCGTCACCGGCGTGTCGGGAACACGCGTGCTGCTCGGTTTCGTCGGGCTCATGTACTACGCGAGCCAGTACCAGGAGCGGAACTACCTGTTCGGCCCCGACGGGGTGCTGCCGCACGAGGAGTTCGAGGCACAGCTGACCGGCTTCAGCCTGTACACGCTGTCGGCGTCGCCCGGGTACTTCCAGCTCGTCTACCACCTGGGGATGGCCGCCGCGCTGGCCGTGATGCTCGGCGTCGGCGGCCGGCCCGGACTGGCGCTCCACTGGGCGCTGCTGTGGTCCGTCTACCAGCGGCAGCCCGGCCTCCTGGACGGCGGGGACAACCTCGCGTACGTCGTCATCCCGTTCCTGCTCCTGACGCGCTGCTACGACCGGTTCGCCCTGCCCACCGGCCTCGCGGACCGTCTCGCCCAGCGGGTTCCCGGGCGACTGCGCGCGGTGTCCGTGCCGTTCCACAACCTGGGCGTCCTCATGGTGGCGGCGCAGATCTGCCTGGTCTACGTCGTCTCCGGCCTCTACAAGGTCATGGGCGAGGAGTGGCAGGACGGCACCGCGCTCTTCTACATCATGCGCGTCGCGGAGTTCGAACTGCCCGGCTGGTCGGACCTGGTGTACGAGAACGACCTCCTGGTCGTGCTCGGCACCTACGGGACGGTCGCCTTCCTGGTCTACTTCCCCCTGGGCGTGCTCGTCCCGGCACTGCGTCCCTGGGCGGCCGCCGCCTCCGTCTGCTTCCACCTGTCGATCGCGTTCTTCATGGGGCTGACCGGCTTCGCCCTGACGATGATCGCGTGCGATCTGGTCTTCCTGTCCGGCGCCCTCGACCGTGCCCTGTCGTGGGTCCGGGGCAGGCTTCCCGGGGCCCGGACGCCCGAGGCGGAGGCGGAAGCACCCCCGAAGGCGGAGCGACCGGGCGGGGAGAGCGGAACGAGGACGGCCGCACCCGAGGCCGAACCCGTCTGACCGACATCCGACCGACATCCGACCGACAGGAGCGACGGACAACGTGCCCACCCCGATCTGCCTGCTGGGCGGCGCCGGTATCGACGACCGGACCGCCCACGGCCATGACCAGGACCGGTTCGTGGAAATCGGTTCCCTCAGCAAGGTGTTCACCGGAACCGTCCTGACCCGGCTGGCGAAGGACGGGGTCGTCGGCCTCGACACCCCGCTGGAGGAGTGCCTGGAGGAGGTGCCCGCCGGGACGGGCATCACGCTCCGGCACCTCGCCGAGCACACCTCGGGCCTGCCGCGCCTGCCCGCCGGCCCCGCCGGCCCGCCCGACGACCCGTACGCCCCCTTCACCGAACAGGCCCTGCGCGCCTCGCTGCGCGAGCTGGACCGGGTGGCCACGGGACGGCTGGGGGAGGAGGAGTACTCCAACCTCGGGTACGCCGTGCTCGGGCACGCCCTCACCACCGTCACGGGACGCCCGTACCAACAACTCGTGGACGAGCACGTCCTGTCGCCGCTGGGGCTGGAGGCGGGTGCGGTGACCGCGCTGCCGCCGCAGGAGCGACGCCTCGTCCCGCGCGGTCTGCTCGGCCGGCCCCGCCCCCTGTGGACCCTGACCGGACCGATCCTGCCGGCCGGCGGTCTGTGGTCCACCTGCCGGACCCTGTCCCGGGTCGTGGTCGGACTGCTCGTCGAGCGCCGGCTGGGCCCGCCCGCGCCCAGTTGGCGGCGCGGCTCCTCGATCACGTGGCACAACGGCGCCACGCGCGGCTCGTCCGTCGTGGCCGCCGCGCACGACGACGGCCGCTGGATCGTCCTGCACCGCCTGGGCGACGCGGCCGGCACCGAGCGTCTCGCCAGGAAAGCCCTTCTCGCGGCTCCCGCGCCGCGCGGCGGGACCTGATCACCACCACCGACAGAGAGCCACAGGGAGCGTCATGAGGATCGCCTGGTTCGCCTGGCTGGCGAGGAACTTCGGTGCATACGGGTACGGCGACGGGCCGTTGCGCGCCGCGATCGGCACGGGCGCCGTGCTGGTGACCGCCGCGCTGCTCTGGTGCGCGCTGCACCGCAACCGGCCCGCCGCCGTGGCCGCCGCCGGCCTCACCTGCGCCCTGGGCATCGGGTGGCTGGCCTTCCACTGAGAGGACGTTCATGACGGACGCCGTCGTCGTCGGTTCCGGGCCGAACGGGCTCGCCGCCGCGCTCACCCTCGCCCGCGCCGGGCTCCGGGTCGAGGTGTTCGAGGCGCACGACCGCATCGGCGGGGGACTGCGCTCGGAACCGCTGTTCGACTCGGAGGTGGTGCACGACATCTGCGCGGCCGTCCACCCCATGGCGCCGGTGTCCCCGTTCATGCGGTCGCTCGGCCTGGAGGCGCACGGCGTCGCCCTGCTGCACTCCCCGGCCGCCTACGCGCACCCCCTCAAGGGCCGGCCGGCCGCCCTGGCCTGGCGTGACCTCGACGCCACCTGCGCCGGACTCGGCGGGGACGGGCCGCGCTGGCGGCGGCTGATGCTCCCGCTGATGGAGCGTTCCGCGGACGTGGTGGAGCTGATGCTCTCCACACAGCGCACGCCGCCGAACCCGAGGGCCCTGGCCGTCCTGGCCACCCGTCTGCCGGCCCAGGCCCTGCGCGCCGGCGGCGGCCTGCGCACCGAGGCGGCCCGGGCTCTCCTCACGGGGGTGGCCGCCCACGGCATCGGCCGGCTCCCCTCACCGGCGTCCGCCGCGGTCGCCCTGCTGCTCGGGCACCTCGCCCACACCACCGGCTGGCCCGTCCCGCGGGGCGGCTCCGGGGCCGTCGCCGCCGTCATGGCCGCGCAGATCGAGCGGCTCGGCGGCCGGATCCACACCGGCGTCCGGGTGGACAGCCTGCGGGACCTGCCCGCCCGCGGCCTCACCCTGCTGGACGTCTCGCCCCGCGAACTGGCCCGGATCGCCCCGCTGCCCACCGGGTACCTCCGCGCCCTGTCCCGCTACCGGTACGGCCCGGGCGCCGCCAAGGCCGACTTCCTCGTCGAGGGGGCGATCCCCTGGTCCGACCCCCGCCTCTCCCGGGCCGCCACGATCCACCTGGGCGGGTCCCACGGCACGGCACCGGAACTGGCCCGCGCCGAGACCGCGACCGCCCGGGGCCTGAGGACCCCGCACCCGTACGTCATCGTGGTCGACCCGGCCGCCGCGGACCCGGCACGGGCCGTCCGGGGCAGGAGACCGGTGTGGGCCTACGCGCACGTGCCCCACGGCGACACCCGCGACCCCCTGCCGATGATCCGCGCCGCCCTCGAGAACCACGCCCCGGGCTTCACCGACACGGTGATCGCCGAGCGCGGCGTGCCGGCGGCCCGGCTGGGCGCGTACAACGCGAACTACGTGGGCGGCGACATCGCCTCCGGCGCGATGACCCTGTGGCAGACGCTGGCCCGTCCCGTGCCCCGCTGGAACCCCTACCGGACGCCGCTGCCCGGCACGTGGCTGTGCTCCTCGGCGACCCCGCCGGGCCCCTCGGTCCACGGCATGTGCGGGTACCACGCGGCCCGGGCAGCGCTGGACACCTGGCCGGAGACGGCCCGGACCGCTCCCGCCAGGCTCGGCCGGGGCGGCCGCACGCGCGGGGGGTGACGCCTCCCGCGCCCGGAGAGCGCCGTGCCGGCCCGGGACCACGTCGGGCCCGACGCGATCAGGGCGCTGCGGCGCCACCTGGACCTCTTCGACTACGACCGCGCCGTCGACGGGGTCGCCGGAGCGAGGACCAGGGCCGCGTTCCCGGACTTCAACAGCATCGACCACTGCGCCTGAGCGAACGCCGCGGCCCGTCCTCCCACCGGGGGAGAGGACGGGCCGCGTGCCGCTCGCCGGCGGAGGCGTCAGAGCCGCTCGGGCGTCCGGATGCCCAGCAGCGCCATGCCCCGGTGGAGCGTCCGGGCCGTCACGTCGCACAGGAACAGGCGGTTGGCCACCTGCTCGGGCGACTCGGCCTTCAGCACCGGGCACTTGTCGTAGAACGACGTGTACAGCGACGCCAGCTGGTACAGGTACGCCGCCAGCTTGTGCGGGGCGTACTCGCGCGCCGCCTCGGCCACCGTCTCCGCGAACGCGTCCGCGTGCAGGCCGAGCGCCCGCTCCGCCTCGTGCAGCCGGAGCTCCGGGTGCGCCGCCGGGCGGACGCCCTCGGGGGCCTTGCGCAGGATCGAGTTGATGCGGGCGTAGGCGTACTGGAGGTAGACGGACGTGTCGCCGTTCAGCGAGACCATCTGGTCCAGGTCGAACTTGTAGTCCCGGCTCGCCGACGTCGACAGGTCCGCGTACTTCACCGCGCCGATGCCCACCTGGGTGCCCCGCTCGGCGATCTCCTCCTCGGACAGGTCCTGCGCCTTCTCCCGGACGACGGCGGAGGCGCGGTCGATCGCCTCGTCGAGGAGGTCGACCAGGCGGACCGTCTCGCCCTCACGGGTCTTGAACGGCTTGCCGTCCTTGCCGAGGACCGTGCCGAAGGCGAGCTGGACCGCCTTCACGTCGTCGTTCAGCCAGCCGGCCCGGCGGGCGGTCTCGAAGACCATCCTGAAGTGCAGCGCCTGGCGGGCGTCCACCACGTACAGCAGGGTGTCCGCCTTCAGGTGGAAGACGCGGTCGCGGATCGCCGACAGGTCGGTCGCCGCGTAGCCGAAGCCGCCGTCCGACTTCTGCACGATCAGCGGGACCGGGTTGCCGTCCGGGCCCTTGACGTCGTCGAAGAACACGCACAGCGCGCCCTCGGAGCGGACCGCGACGCCCGACTCCTCCAGCAGGCGGCAGGTCTCCGCGAGCATGTCGTTGTAGCCGGACTCGCCGACGATGTCGGCGTCGCGGATCTCCATGTCCAGCTTCTCGAAGACGGAGAAGAAGTAGATCTTCGACTCGTCGACGAACTTCTGCCACATGGCGAGCGTCGCCGGGTCGCCGGCCTGGAGGTCGACCACCCGGCGGCGGGCGCGGGTCTTGAACTCCTCGTCGGAGTCGAACAGCCTGCGGGCCGCCTTGTAGAGGCGGTCGAGGTTCGACATCGCCTCCTCGCCGGACACCTGGAGGTTCTCGCCGGTCCTGTGGTCCAGCTCGTGCGGGTGCTCGTCCAGGTACTGGATGAGCATGCCGAACTGGGTGCCCCAGTCGCCGATGTGGTGGCGGCGCACGACGTTCTCGCCGGTGAACTCCAGCAGCCGGACGACGGAGTCGCCGATCACCGCGGACCGCAGGTGCCCGACGTGCATCTCCTTCGCCACGTTCGGCTGGGCGTAGTCGATGACCGTGGTGCCAGGGCGGTCGGCGGACGGCACGCCGAGGCGGCCCGTGTCGTCCGCGTACCGCGCGGCCAGGTTCCCCGTGATCGCCCGGTCCGCGATCGTGATGTTGAGGAAGCCGGGTCCGGAGACCTCGACGTCCTGGATCAGGTCGTCGCCGGTGACGATGTGCGCGACGACCTCGGCCGCCAGCTCCCGCGGGTTCGCCTTCGCCTTCTTGGCCAGCGCGAGGATGCCGTTGGCCTGGAAGTCCGCCCGGTCGCTTCGTCGCAGCAGCGGGTCCGCGCCGGCGGCCTCCGGCCGGGTGGCCGAAAGGGCGGACGCGAGCTGCTGCTGGACGGAGTCGCTGAGGGACGTGACCGAGGCCATGGAGTGGCTGCCGTTCTCTCGGGTTCGTGGACTGCTGCGGAAGTCGAGTATCCCACGCGGTGAAAAGCGGTTTTCGCGGATGCGGGCGGGCCTGGGAGAATGGAGCGGTCAGCCGTGCGACCGTACCGGCTGCCCGAGCAGAAAGAAGGACGTGCCGATCGTGGCTCAGAGCACCGAGACCACCGACTGGGTCTCCCGTTTCGCGGATGAGGTCATCGAGGAGTCGGAGCGTCGGGCCCCGGGCAAACCGGTCGTCGTCGCGTCCGGCCTCTCCCCCTCCGGCCCGATCCACCTGGGCAACCTCCGCGAGGTCATGACCCCGCACCTCGTCGCCGACGAGATCCGCCGCCGCGGCCACCGGGTCCGGCACCTGATCTCCTGGGACGACTACGACCGGTACCGCAAGGTGCCGGCCGGTGTCGACGGCGTCGACGAGACCTGGTCCGAGCACATCGGCAAGCCGCTGACCTCCGTCCCGGCACCGAAGGGCTCCGCGCACCCGAACTGGGCCGAGCACTTCAAGGCCGCGATGGTCGAGTCGCTGGCCCAGCTGGGTGTGGAGTTCGACGGGATCAGCCAGACGGAGCAGTACACCTCCGGGGTCTACCGCGAGCAGATCCTGCACGCCATGAAGCACCGGCACGACATCGACGCGGTCCTCGCCCAGTACCGGACCAAGCCGAAGCCCGCCGACCAGAAGAAGCAGCAGGCCAAGCAGAAGCCGGTCGACGAGGCCGAGCTGGAGGCCGCCGAGGGCTCGGGCGCCGCCGCCGAGGACGACGGCAGCTCCGGCGCCGGCGGGTACTTCCCGTACAAGCCGTACTGCGGCAACTGCGAGAAGGACCTGACCACCGTCGCCTCCTACGACGACGACTCCACCGAGCTGACCTACGCCTGCACCGCGTGCGGCTTCTCCGAGACCGTCCGGCTCGACGAGTTCAACCGCGGCAAGCTGGTCTGGAAGGTCGACTGGCCGATGCGGTGGGCCTACGAGGGCGTGATCTTCGAGCCGAGCGGCGTGGACCACTCCTCGCCCGGGTCGTCGTTCCAGGTCGGCGGGCAGATCGTCGGGATCTTCGGCGGCAAGCAGCCCATCGGGCCCATGTACGCCTTCGTCGGCATCAGCGGCATGGCCAAGATGTCGTCCTCGCGCGGCGGCGTGCCCACGCCCGCCGACGCGCTGAAGATCATGGAGCCGCAGCTGCTGCGCTGGCTGTACGCCCGCCGCAGGCCCAACCAGTCCTTCAAGATCGCCTTCGACCAGGAGATCCAGCGCCTCTACGACGAGTGGGACCGGCTGGACGCCAAGGTCGCCGACGGCACCGCGCTGCCCGCCGACGCCGCCGCGCACTCCCGCGCGGTGCGCACCGCGAGCGGTGAGCTGCCGAGGACGCCCCGGCCGCTGCCGTACCGCACCCTCGCCTCCGTCGCCGACATCACCGCCGGCCACGAGGACCAGGCGCTGCGCATCCTCAGCGAGCTCGACCCGGCCCGCCCGCTCGCCTCGCTCGACGAGGCCCGGCCGCGCTACGACAGGGCCGAGGCGTGGATCAACACCCACGTCCCCGCCGACCAGCGCACCATCGTCCGCGCGGAGCCCGACGCCGAGCTGCTGAAGTCGCTCGACGAGCAGGGCCGGCAGTCCCTGCGCCTCCTGCTCGACGGACTCGCCGACCACTGGTCGCTGGACGGGCTCACCCACCTCGTCTACGGCGTGCCCAAGGTCCAGGCGGGCTTCTCCGCCGACGCCACGCCCAAGGAGCTGCCGCCGGAGATCAAGACCGCCCAGCGGTCGTTCTTCGCGCTGCTCTACCACCTGCTGGTCGGGCGGGACACCGGCCCGCGCCTGCCCACGCTGCTGCTCGCGGTGGGACAGGACCGGGTGCGGACGCTGCTCGGGGAGTAGACCGCGGTTCGACGACGACGGGGGCGCCCGGTGATCTCACCGGGCGCCCCCGTCGTCGTGGCCGGGCGGTGCGGCTAGGCGATGTGGTCCTCCTCCAGTTCCGCCGAATGGCGCTTCTGGAAGCGTTCCGCGAGGGCCTTCAGGGCGCTCGGGCTCAGCGTCGTGCCGTAGGTCGCCTGGATGTTGTCGCCGAGGACCCGGGGCGTGGGGTAGCTGCCGTCTATCGACTGGCGGAACACCTGGTAGTACGCCTCCTCGTCCGGCTCGGCGACCGGCGTGCCGCCGCCCTCGCCCAGCTCGCGGGTGCGGCCCGGGCTCACCGGGATGGGGAAGCTGCCGGTCTCCTCCGGAGCGGGCTCCCGGACCGGGGGCTCCTCCTGGTACTGGTCCTGGTACTCCTCGGCCTGCCGCTGCTCCGCGACCCACTGGGCGTACTGGTCCGGGTCGTAGGTGGGGTCGTAGTCCCCGTGGTACTCCACGGACTGCGGGTCCCGGGCGTGCAGCCAGGGGTTCTGGTCGGGGGCCGGGACGGGCTCGGGCTCGGCTCCGGGCGCGTACGGTGCCGGCTCCGGGTCCCGGTGGGCGACCAGCTCGGGGCGCTGCTCCCCGGCGGGCGCCGCCTTCTGCAGGACGGGCGCCGTCCCGGCGGCACGTCCGCCCTCGGCCACCTCCTGCCGGGGCGCCGGGGGGATCAGCGCCGGCTCTATGCCCGCCGCCGCCAGGCCCGCCGGGGCGGTGTCGGCGAGGGGGACGCCGTACTTGGCGAGGCGCAGCGGCATCAGGGCCTCCACCGGGGCCTTGCGGCGCCAGGCGCGGCCGAAGCGGGACCGCAGGCGGGCCTGGTAGACCAGACGCTCCTGCTCCAGCTTGATCACCTGCTCGTAGGAGCGCAGCTCCCACAGCTTCATCCGCCGCCACAGCAGGAACGTGGGGACCGGGGAGAGCATCCACCGGGTGAGGCGGACGCCCTCCATGTGCTTGTCGGCGGTGATGTCGGCGATCCGGCCGATCGCGTGCCGGGCCGCCTCCACCGAGACCACGAACAGCACCGGGATCACCCCGTGCATGCCCACACCGAGCGGATCCGGCCACGCCGCCGCGCCGTTGAAGGCGATCGTCGCCGCCGTCAGCAGCCACGCCGTCTGCCGCAGCAGCGGGAAGGGTATGCGGATCCACGTCAGCAGCAGATCCAGGGCCAGCAGGACGCAGATGCCGGCGTCGATGCCGATCGGGAAGACGTAACTGAAGTCCCCGAAGCCCTTCTTCAGGGCCAGTTCACGGACGGCCGCGTACGAACCCGCGAAGCCGATCCCGGCGATGATCACGGCTCCGGTGACGACCACGCCGATGAGAACCCGGTGCATCCGTGTCAGCTGCAGTGGCGCGGCCACCCGTACTCCCCTCCCTTTGCGTGTTGTTGCGCGCAACAGAGTGGCACACGCGTACGGGGGACGGGTGGCCGGTTCCGGGGCGGCAACGGATCAGCTCTTGCTCGACGCCTTCTCGGCGGACGCCGACGTCGACGCGGACGCCGACTTCGACGGCGACTTCGACGGGGAACCGCTCGGCCCGCCGGTCCCGGAGCCCGCGCCGTTCGCCTTCGTCACCGCGGCCACCGCCTCCGCGGCCGCCTTCTTCGCGTCCTTCATCAGGTCGTCGGCGCTCGGCGTCCGGTCACCGGCCAGGCCGGCGCCGTTGTAGTCGAGGGTGACGACCACGTTCTCCACGCGGGCCACGACCGTCTGCTGCTTGAAGGTGCCTTCCTTCTTCTTCAGCTCGTACCGCACGGCCGTCGCCTCGTCGCCCGTCCCGGCGAGCGGCTCCGCCTCGGTCTTCCTGGCGCCCTCGGCCGCCTGCGCGTCCCGCACCTGCTTGTCGTAGTACTCCTTGGCCAGCTCGTCGCCCGCGCCGCGCGTCGCGTCCGACTCGAAGCGCAGCAGCGACACGTTCAGCCAGCGGAACTGCGAGCCCTTCACGCCGTTGTTGTCGAGGCTGCTCCAGGAGCAACTGGCGCGCGTCGACACGTCGTCCGAATTGCCCTCCTTGCCCGCCTTCGCCTTCGGGGCGAGGTCCTCCAGGGTCTTCTTCGCCAGCACCTTGCACGACTCCGGGAGCGTCTTGTACGCCGCCGCCCGCACCGTCGGGGACGGGCTCGCGGACGCCGACGCGGAGGCGCCGGCCGCCTTGTCCTTGCCCTCTTCGGAGCCGGAGTCCGAGGAGCAGCCGGCGGCGACCAGCATCACGGGGACGGCGCCCGCGCAGACAAGGGCGCGGGTGAGACGCTTCGCTCGCTGATTACGCTGTGCTCGTCGCTGCATGGTTCCTTCACTCATGACGCTCGTGTTCCCTGCGGTCGGAACGGGGTCCGAGGGGTCACGGTACGCGGTGAGCCACTCGTGTGGTCTTCCTTCGCGCGCTTTGCGCGCGGGCGTGGAGAGGGCGTGAACGGCGCTCAGCCGCCCAGCGAATCGGCCAGCAGGGAGGCCAGTTTCCGCGCCCTGTCCTGCATTTCCTCGCTGTCCGGGACGGCGCCGACGACCGCCGGCTGCTCCGCGTACTCGACGGTCACGATCACGTTGGACGTGCGGAACGCCACAGTCACCGTGCGCTGCTTGGCGGTCGAACCCGAGCTGTCCAGCTCGTCGTCGAGGAAGGCCTCGTCGCCGAGGTCCTCCAGGAGGCGGGGCCGGAGGTCGGAGGGGGCGGCGGAGGGCGAGCCGGACACCGGGGCGGAGGCCCCGGACGAGGAGCCCCCGGAGGAGGCCCCGGACGGGGAGGACCCGGAGGGGGAGGCGGACGAGGAGGGCGGCGAACTCGGGCCCGCGGCGGGGCCGTCGCCGGTGCCGGCGGAACCGGACTCCGTGACCACCGGCTCCGGGAGGCCCGCCGCCGTCCGCTTCTCCGCGAAGAGCCGCTCGGCCTGGCTGTCGTCGCTGACGGCGTTGTCGTAGGAGACGACCCGCTCGAAGCCGACCGCCAGGTGGTCGGTCGCCTCCGCCGACTCCACCTTCCAGCGGCAGCCCACCTTGCGGTCGGTGTCGTACGTGAGGGCCGCCTCACCCGCGTACGCCTTCTCGCGCTGCGCCTCGTCGGTCAACTCCGCCAGACCGGGCAGGAGTTCGCCGAGCGTCGCCTCGTCGACCGCGCCGCAGGGCTCGGGCAGCGTGGTGTACCTGCCGGGCTGGGCCGCCTGCGTCGCCGTGCCGGCGCTCCCCGGGTTGGAGTCGTCCGTCGTGCCGCCGTCGCCCGAGCCGCCGGTGCAGCCGGCCAGCACGGCCGCCAGGAGCACGGCGACGCCGGGTACGTACGCCTTCCGCTGCACGGTCGGGCTCCTCTCGACGGTGGGTGCGGGCCGGTCGCCCGCGGGGCCCCCGGGGTCCTCGCTGGTGTCCCCCCAGTGTCCCCGCTGGTTATTCGCTTGCCGCAGGGGGGCGCCCCCCGCAGACAATGTGTATCGCACGCACTGCCGTGGACGCCGGTCCGTCATCCCTTTTCGCCGACCCTGGCGCCGGTTTTGCGATTCGTGACTTCTGCTGGTTCATCGGGGGAAAGAGGACGTTATGTCGTACGTGGAACTGCCGGGCGCGAAGGTTCCGATCCGCATGTGGACGGATCCGGCGACGGTCGAGGAGGTCGCCCTCCAGCAGCTGCGGAACGTGGCGACCCTGCCGTGGATCAAGGGCCTGGCCGTGATGCCGGACGTGCACTACGGGAAGGGCGCGACGGTCGGGTCGGTCATCGCGATGCGGGGCGCGGTGTGCCCGGCGGCGGTGGGCGTCGACATCGGCTGCGGCATGTCGGCGGTGCGGACGTCCCTGACGGTGAACGACCTGCCCGGGGACCTCTCGCGGCTGCGGTCGAAGATCGAGCAGGTGATTCCGGTGGGCCGGGGCATGCACGACGACCCGGTCGACCCGGGCCGGCTGCACGGCTTCGCGACCGGCGGGTGGGACGACTTCTGGAAGCGGTTCGGCGGGGTGGCGGACGCGGTGAGGTTCCGCGAGGAACGGGCCGCGAAGCAGATGGGGACGCTGGGCGGGGGGAACCACTTCGTCGAGGTGTGCACGGACACGGACGGTTCCGTCTGGCTGATGCTGCACTCCGGTTCCCGGAACATCGGCAAGGAGCTCGCCGAGCACCACATCGGCGTGGCCCAGGGGCTTCCGCACAACCAGGGCCTGGTCGACCGCGACCTCGCCGTCTTCGTCGCGGACACCCCGCAGATGGCGGCGTACCGCAACGACCTGTTCTGGGCGCAGGAGTACGCGAAGTACAACCGCTCGATCATGATGGCGCTCCTGAAGGACGTGATCCGCAAGGAGTTCAAGAAGGCGAAGCCGACCTTCGAGCAGGAGATCAGCGCGCACCACAACTACGTGGCCGAGGAGCGCTACGACGGCATGGACCTGCTCGTGACCCGCAAGGGCGCGATCCGCGCGGGTTCCGGCGAGTACGGGATCATCCCGGGCTCCATGGGCACCGGCTCGTACATCGTCAAGGGCCTCGGGAACCCCGACTCCTTCAACTCGGCGTCGCACGGCGCCGGCCGGCGGATGAGCCGCAACGCGGCGAAGCGCCGGTTCACCGCGAAGGACCTGGAGGAGCAGACCCGGGGCGTGGAGTGCCGCAAGGACTCCGGCGTCGTGGACGAGATCCCGGGCGCCTACAAGCCGATCGAGCAGGTCATCGACCAGCAGCGGGACCTCGTGGAGGTCGTGGCGAAGCTGAAGCAGGTCGTCTGCGTCAAGGGCTGACGGGAGGGCGGGCCCGGTCCGTCGCGGGCCCGCCCCCGTCACACCGGGGCCGGGGACGGGCCCGCGGGTCCCTCGGCCCCGGCGTGCCGCACGGCGCGGATCGTCACGAACGCCGCGACGGGGATGCCGGACGTGCCGTTCGCGCTTCCTCCGCGGGGCCGGGCGCCGCCTAGCGCGGTTCCCGGTGGACCTTCGTGTTCGACGCCTGGGCGCGCGGGCGGACGACGAGCAGGTCGATGTTGACGTGGCTGGGGCGGGTCACCGCCCAGGTGATCGTGTCGGCGACGTCGTCGGCGGTCAGGGGCTCGGCGACGCCCTCGTACACCTTGGCGGCCTTCTCCGCGTCGCCGCCGAAGCGGGTGAGCGCGAACTCCTCCGTCCTGACCATGCCGGGCGCGATCTCGACGACGCGCACCGGCCGGCCGACGATCTCCAGGCGCAGGGTCTCGGCGAGGACGTGCTCGGCGTGCTTGGCGGCGACGTAGCCCGCGCCGCCCTCGTAGGTGGCGTGGCCGGCGGTGGAGGAGACGACCACGACCGTGCCGTCGCCGCTCGCCTCCAGCTTGGGCAGCAGGGCCTGGGTGAGGTTGAGGGTGCCGATGACGTTCGTCTCGTACATCGTGCGCCAGTGGTCCGGGTCGCCGGTGGCGACCGGGTCGGCGCCGAGCGCGCCGCCGGCGTTGTTGACGAGGACGCCGACGGTCCTGAACGCGGTGGCGAACTCGTCGACCGCCGGCCGGTCGGTGACGTCGAGCGGGTAGGCCGTCGCCGAGTGGCCGGCCGCGGTGAGCTCCTCGGCGAGCGCCTCGATGCGGTCCTTGCGGCGGGCGGTGAGGACGACGCGGTAGCCGGCCTCGGCGAGCCGGCGTGCCGTGGCGGCGCCGATCCCGCTGCTCGCGCCCGTGACGACGGCGATGCGGGACGCGGCGGACGGTACGGCGGTGGCCATGGGCTGCTCCTCGGGCGGGTGCGGACGGGCGGGGCGGGCGGGGCGCCCGCGGGCGGGCCGCCTCCCGGGTACGTGGCGGCGCGGCGGGCGCGGGCGCACTGGCCCGTGTGGTCGGGGCGGTGCCCGGCCAGCATAGGCGGGGGGCCGGGCCGGACGGTGTGCGCGGTGTGCCGGTGGGACAATGGGGGAGGTGATCCTCCGGGGCAGGAGGTGGATCATGGGGCAGGCGCGCGAGGCCATGGACCGGCTCACCGAGGCGGTCACCACGAACCAGGACGCCGAGGCCGTCGCCGAGTTGTTCGCGGAGGACGCCGTCGCCCTCACCCCCGAGGCGGGGGAGCTCCACGGGCGCTACGAGATCGCCGAGTACTGGCGCCGGATGACGACGGCGCTGCCCGACGCCCGGTTCGAGTCGGTGAGCGCCTACGAGTGCGGTGACACCGCCGTCGACGAGGGGTACTACAGCGGCCGGAACACCGGTCCGGTCCGGACACCCGACGGCCGGACGCTGCCGGCGACGCAGAACGCGGTCAGGATCCGCGGGGTGGACATCGCCACGGTCGCGGACGGCCTGATCGTCGACTACCGGCTGTACTTCGACCGGCTGGCCCTCCTCGAGCAGCTGGGGCTGCCGCCGGAGCCGTCGTCCTGAGCCGCCGCGGACGCGCCCGGCGGGCCGGGGTCCGCCCGTCAGCCGTTGCGCGGCGCCCACATGATCAGGGCCATGCCGGCGAGGCACACCAGCGCGCCGGTGACGTCCCAGCGGTCCGGGCGGTAGCCGTCGGCGACCACGCCCCACAGGATCGAGCCGGCGACGAAGATGCCGCCGTAGGCGGCGAGGACGCGGCCGAAGTGGGCGTCGGGCTGGAGGGTGGCGACGAAGCCGTACGCGCCGAGGGCGAGGACGCCGCCGGCCGCCCACATCCAGCCGCGGTGCTCGCGCACGCCCTGCCAGACCAGCCAGGCGCCGCCGATCTCGAGCAGGGCGGCGAGGACGAACAGGGCGGCGGAACGCAGGATCGGCATGCGGGAAGCTTCGCACGCGTCCGCGGGGCACCCGGGTGTCACCTGACGGGGTGCGCCTGGCGCGGGCCCGGCGGGGGATACATCCACCCGGGGGACGCGGACGGAGAGGAGCCGGGATGCCGGGGAACACGCGGTCGGGGCTGCTGGCGGAGCTGGCCGTGGTGTCCCGGCGTCACATGGCCTCCTACGCCCTGTTCAACCAGGCGCTCGCCGATCACCTGGGCCTGCACCCCACCGACCTGCAGTGCCTGAACCTGCTCACGCTGGAGGACGGCCCGGTGACGACCGGCCGGATCGCGGAGCTGACGGGGCTGACGACCGGCTCGGCGACGCGGCTGGTGGACCGGCTGGAGCGGGCCGGATACGTCGTGCGGGAGCGGGACGCGGGCGACCGGCGGCGGGTTCTGGTGGCGACGGTGCCGGAGAGGGCCGCCGAGTTCGGGCGGGTGTGGAGCCGTCTCGGCGGTGGCTGGATCGCACTCTTCGACGACCTGGACGACTCCGAACTCGCGCTGTTCATCGACCACATGCGGCGCGCGACGGACTTCGGCGCGGAGCAGGCGGCGCGGTTGCGGGCGGGGGAGGGCTAGGAGGTCCCGTCCGCCCCGGCGTCGTAGCGCTCCCGCGCCCGGTGGACCTCGTCGAAGTGGGTCTCCGCCCAGTCCTTCACGGCGGTCAGGAGCAGGCTCAGGCTGTGGCCGAGCGGGGTGAGCTCGTAGTCGACGCGGACCGGGACGGACGGGGTCACGGTGCGGGTGAGGAGGCCGTCGCGCTCCAGTGAACGCAGCGTCTGGGTCAGCATCTTGGGGCTGACGCCGGCGATCTTCCGGCCGAGGTCGCTGTAGCGCATGGGGCCGGCGGCGAGGGCGCTGACGACCAGGCTGACCCACTTGTCGCTGATGCGGTCCAGGAGCTGGTTGGTGGGGCAGCTCTTCAGGAACGCGTCGTAGTCCAGCCGCGCCCGTTCGCGCCGCTGGGCCGCCGTCATGGTTGCCATGGCTCACCTCCGGGAGACGTACGCACTCTCAGGTAACTACTTCCTGGTGGATAGTAGCTCTTCCTAGGGTTGCGGTCAGCCGCGGAGACACCGCGGTGGAGGTCCACAACCAGGGAGTTCGGTCATGCGTGCTGCAGTGGTGACGTCGTTCGGTGGGCCCGAGGCCGTGCGGGTCGTGGAGGCCCGGGTGCCGGAGCCGGGGGCGCGGCAGGTGCGGATCAAGGTCGCGGCGGCGGCGCTGAACCCGGTGGACGCGGGGGTGCGGGAGGGGGTCTTCGGCGGTGCCGGCAAGGAGATCGGGCTCGGCTGGGACGTCGCGGGGACCGTCGACGCGACGGGGACGGCGACCGCGTGGAGCGTCGGTGACGAGGTGGTCGCGCTCGACCACGGCATGGTCAAGCCGCTGGGCACGCACGCCGAGTACGTCGTCGTGCCCGCGGACGCGGTGGCGAGGGCGCCGCGGACGGCCGACGCGGTGCACGCGGCGACCCTTCCCCTGAACGCGCTGACGGCCGCCCAGGCCCTGGATCTGCTGGAGGTGCCCGCGGGCGGGTCGCTGCTGGTGACGGGCGCGGCGGGGGCGGTCGGCGGATACGCCGTCCAGCTCGCCGCCCACCGGGGCGTGACCGTCACCGCCCTCGCCCGGGAGGGCGACGAGGAGCTCGTGCGCTCCCTCGGCGCCGAGCACTTCCGGGACGGCGGGGCGGAGGCGGGGGGCTTCGACGCCGTGCTGGACGCGGCGGTCCTCGGCGAGCGGGCCCTGGCGTGGGTGCGGGACGGGGGCGCCTACGCCGGCGTCATCCCCCAGGCGGCCCCGGCGGCGGAGCGCGGGGTGCGGGTGGCCGCCGTCGAGGTGGCCGCCGACGGGGCCCGCCTGGCGGAGCTGGTCCGGCTGGTGGACGAGGGCGTGCTGACCCTCCGGGTCGCCGGGACCCATGCCCTGGACGACGCGGCCGGGGCCCACGCCCGGCTGGCGAAGGGCGGGGTGCGGGGAAGGCTGGTGCTGGTGCCGTGACCCTCCGGGCGGGGCCGGGGGGGAGGACGGGGAGGGCGGGGGGAACGGGGACGGGGGAGGGTGGGGAATAGGGGGAGCGGGGCGGCCGTTCGGAGGTATAGTTGAACGGTCAACAATCTGGAGGGTGAGCGGCCATGCAGTTCGGGATCTTCAGCGTCGGGGATGTCACGCCCGACCCGACCACGGGGCGTACGCCGACCGAGCGCGAGCGGATCAAGGCCATGGTCGCCATCGCGCTGAAGGCCGAGGAGGTGGGCCTGGACGTCTTCGCGACCGGTGAGCACCACAACCCGCCGTTCGTGCCGTCCTCGCCGACCACCATGCTCGGCTACATCGCGGCGCGCACGGAGCGGCTGGTCCTCTCCACCTCCACCACCCTGATCACCACCAACGACCCGGTGAAGATCGCCGAGGACTTCGCGATGCTCCAGCACCTGGCCGACGGCCGGGTGGACCTGATGATGGGCCGCGGCAACACCGGGCCGGTCTACCCCTGGTTCGGCCAGGACATCCGCCAGGGCATCAACCTCGCCGTCGAGAACTACGCCCTGCTGCACCGGCTGTGGCGCGAGGACGTCGTCGACTGGGAGGGGAAGTTCCGCACCCCGCTGCAGGGCTTCACCTCCACGCCCCGCCCGCTGGACGGCGTGCCGCCGTTCGTCTGGCACGGCTCGATCCGCTCGCCGGAGATCGCCGAGCAGGCCGCGTACTACGGCGACGGCTTCTTCCACAACAACATCTTCTGGCCGGCCGACCACACCAAGCGGATGGTCGAGCTGTACCGGACCCGGTACGCCCACTACGGGCACGGCGCCCCCGAGCAGGCGATCGTCGGCCTCGGCGGGCAGGTGTTCATGCGCAGGAACAGCCAGGACGCGGTGCGCGAGTTCCGCCCCTACTTCGACGTCGCGCCGGTCTACGGGCACGGGCCCTCGCTGGAGGAGTTCACCGAGCAGACCCCGCTGACGGTCGGCTCCCCGCAGCAGGTCATCGAGAAGACGCTGTCCTTCCGCGAGTACGCCGGCGACTACCAGCGCCAGCTGTTCCTGATGGACCACGCCGGGCTGCCGCTGAAGACCGTGCTGGAGCAGCTCGACCTGCTCGGCGAGGAGGTCGTGCCGGTGCTGCGCAGGGAGTTCGCCAAGGACCGCCCGGCGCACGTGCCGGACGCGCCCACCCACACCTCGCTGCTGGCCGCCGCCAAGGAAGGGGTCCGGGCATGAGGCTCGTCGTCGTCTCCGCAGGGCTGAGCGTGCCGTCGTCCACCCGGCTGCTCGGCGACCGGCTGGCCGCCGCGACCGCCGGGCGGACGTCGGCCGAGGTGCGGGTGATCGAGCTGCGCGACCTCGCCGTGGCGATCGCGCACAACTTCACCAGCGGTTTCCCGGGACGGGAGCTGGCCGACGCGTTCGACGCGGTGGCGGCGGCCGACGGGCTGATCGTGGTCACGCCGGTGTTCTCGGCGTCGTACAGCGGACTGTTCAAGTCGTTCTTCGACACCCTCAGCGTGAGCGACGAGGGCGCCCTGGCCGGGAAGCCGGTGCTGATCGCCGCGACCGGCGGCACGGCCCGGCACTCGCTCGTCCTCGACCACGCGCTGCGTCCGCTCTTCGCCCACCTGAAGGCCGTCGTCGTCCCGACCGGCGTGTACGCCGCCTCCGAGGACTGGGGCGCCGAGGGCCTGGACGGGCGCGTCGCGCGGGCGGCGGGGGAGCTGGCCGCACTGATGGGCGCGCTGCCCGCGGTCCGGCCGGCGGACGGGGACGCCAGCGGTGGTGACGCGAGCGGCGGGGACACGTCCGGCGAACCGGCGCTGGTGCCGTTCGAGGAGCGACTGGCGGCACTGCGGCCCACCGGGTGAGAGCCGGGCTCGCGGGCCGCGCGCCCGCACCCGGAGGCCGGCGCGTCGGCGCGGTGCGCCGCCGCGCCCGGAGACCGGTGCGCCACCGCGCCCGGAGACCGGTGCGCCGCCGAACGTCCGACGGCCTCCTGCCGCGCCGCCCCGGACCCGCTCCGACGGCATCCGCCGCTCGCCCCGGGAGCGGAGGCCGGCCGGGCCCGCGGGAAGCGGGCCCGGCGCCGTTCGCCGTGGCCCGGGCCGGCGGCGGTTGGCACACTGGGCCCGTGCCGCACACCGTTCTGCTCGCCGAAGACGACCGCGCCATCCGCAACGCCCTGGAGCGCGCCCTGACCCTGGAGGGCTACCGGGTCACGGCCGTCGCCGACGGCGTCGAGGCCCTCGCCCAGGTCCACCGCAGCCGGCCCGACGTGCTGGTCCTGGACGTGATGATGCCCGGCATCGACGGGCTCCAGGTGTGCCGGGTGCTGCGCGCCGAGGGCGACCGCACGCCCGTGCTGATGCTGACGGCGCTGGTGGAGACCGCCGACCGGATCGCGGGACTGGACGCGGGCGCCGACGACTACGTCGTCAAGCCGTTCGACGTCGAGGAGGTCTTCGCCCGGCTGCGCGCCCTGCTGCGCCGGGCCCGGCCCGACCCGGAGAACGGCGGCGCGGCCCCCGCCGCCGAGCCGCCGAAGCCGGAGGCCCCCGGGCGGTTCGTCGAGGCGGCCGGGGTGCGCATGGACCCGCAGGCCCGCCGGGCCTGGCGGGGCGAGCGGGAACTGGAGCTGACCCGCACCGAGTTCGAGCTGCTGGAGCTGCTGGTCGGCAACGCGGGCGTCGTCCTGGACCACTCCACCATCTACGACCGCATCTGGGGCTACGACTTCGGCCCCGGCTCCAAGAACCTCGCCGTCTACGTCGGCTACCTGCGCCGCAAACTCGACCAGCCCGGCGCGCCGCAGCTGATCCACACGGTGCGCGGGGTGGGTTACGTGCTGCGGGAGGACTGACGTGTCCCCGAGTGCTCCGGACGCCCCGGACGCCCCGGGTGCCGCAGGGGCTTCGGGCGCCTCCGGCGCTCCCGGCGCTCCGGGCCGCGCGCACCGGCCGCGGGCCGCGCGACGGCGGCTGCGGCTGCTGTCGCTGGGCACCACCTTCGCGGTGGCGTTCGCGGCGGTCACCGCCACGGTGACCGTCCTGGTCGGCATCCTGTCCTACAACGCGGCCGCCCGGCTGGTGCGGGTGGACCAGCAGTCCGTGTTCGACGAGGTCGTGCAGGACCTGCGCGGCGAGGTGCGGGAGAACCGGATGACACCGGTCGACTTCTCCTCCACCGCCCCCGGCCACGACCTGGTGCGGCCCGCCCGCACCGACGTCCAGGTGCTCGGGCCGGACGGCAGCGTCTTCGACCCGGGCAGCCCGGGGCTGCCGGTGGTCGCCGCCGACCGCCGGATCGCGGGCGCCGCCGCGGCCGGCGAGGTGGTCGTGCACGCGGACGTCGACGTCGGCGACGACGTCTACCGCGTCGCGACCGTCTCCCTGGGCGGCAGCCGGGGCGCGGTGCAGGTCGCGCAGGAGTTCAGCGACACGGAGGACCTGCTGCGGGCCCTCCAGCGGCGCACGCTGGTCCTGATGGCGGCGGTGGTGGTCGCCGCCGGGCTGTTCGGCTGGTGGCTGGCCCGGCGCATCACCCGCCGGCTCGTCGTCCTCACCCACGCCGCCGAGGACGTCGCCCGCACCCGCCGGCTCGGCATCCAGGTGCCCGTCGCCGGCTACGACGAGGTGGGACGCCTCGGCCGCGCCTTCGACCGGATGCTGGGCCGGCTCGCCCAGTCCGAGGAGGACCAGCGCCGCCTGGTGCAGGACGCCGGACACGAGCTGCGCACCCCGCTCACCTCGCTGCGCACCAACATCTCCCTGCTGCGCCGCATCGACGAGCTGCCGCCCGGCACCCGTGAGGAACTCGTCGCCGACCTCACCCAGGAGGCCCGCGAGCTGACCGACCTGGTCAACGAGCTCGTCGACCTCGCGGCCGGGCAGTCCGACACCGAGCCGCCGCAGCGGATCGACCTCGCCGACGTCGCCGAGGACGTGGCGGGACTGGCCCGGCGCCGCACCGGGCGGGAGATCGTGGTCGGCGCGAGCGGCGACACCACGACCGACGGGCGGCCGGGGATGCTCACGCGGGCGCTGTCCAACCTGGTCGAGAACGCCGTCAAGTTCGACCGGGACGGCCACGCGCCCGTGGAGATCCGCGTCGCCGGTCCCGCCCGGCCGGGCACGGTGCGGGTGGAGGTGCGCGACCGGGGGCCCGGCATCGCCGACGACGACCTGATCCGGGTCTTCGACCGCTTCTACCGCGCCGCCGACGCCCGCTCCCTCCCCGGTTCGGGACTCGGCCTGTCCATCGTGCGCGAGGTGGCCCTCGCGCACGGGGGAGCACCGTACGCCTTCCGGCGGGAGGGCGGCGGGACGGTGATCGGGTTCACGGTGGGCGGCGGCACCGTGGAGCGGACGGGCGAGGACGAGGCGCGGTGACGGCACCGGCGCCGGCGCCGTCATCGGGCGGCGGGGTGCCCGCCGGGGGCGCATCCGGTGCGGGGCGTCGGGGGGTCGGCGCAGCCGGTGCGGGCCGCGGGGCGAACGCCGCCGCCCCGGAGGCGTACGAGCGGGCCGGGATGCGCAGGTATGCGTGCGGGGCCGCGGACGTCGCCGCCCCGTGAGGCGAGGGGAGGGGCGGCAGCATGCTGACCGACGAGGAGGGCGCCGCGCTGGCGGCGATCGACGAGGCGGCTCTGGGACGGACCCTGCTGGAACTGATCGAGGTGCCGAGCGTGACCGGGAGCGCCGCCGAGTCGGAGCTCCAGCACCTGCTGGCCGGGCGGCTGGAACGGCTCGGCCTGGAGACCGACCTGTGGCCGATGGACCTGCCCGCGCTGCGCGCCCATCCGGACTTCCCGGGCACGGAGGCGCCCCGCGAGGAGGCGTGGGGCCTGGTCGGCACCACCCCCGACGGCGGTGACGGGCCGACCCTGATCCTCCAGGGCCACGTCGACGTCGTCCCGCCCGGCGACCTCGCGGCCTGGGACGGCGACCCGTTCGTGCCCCGGGTGACCGGGGACCTCGTGCACGGGCGCGGTGCCTGCGACATGAAGGCCGGTCTCGCGGCGCACCTCGCCGCGCTCGCCGCGATACGGGCGGCCGGGACGCGGCTGCGCGGCCGGGTGGCCGTGCACTGCGTCGTCGGCGAGGAGGACGGCGGCCTCGGCGCGTTCGGCACCCTGCGGCGCGGCCACCGCGGCGACGCCTGCGTCATCGCCGAGCCCACCGCCTCCACGCTGATCACCGCCAACGCGGGCGCGCTGACGTTCCGCATCGCCGTGCCCGGCAAGGCGGCGCACGGCAGTTCGCGGGAACGGGGGGTCAGCGCCGTCGACGCCTACCTGCCCCTGCACCGGGCGCTGGCCGACCTGGAGACCGAGCGCAACCGCGACCCGTCCGCGCTGCTGGCCGAGTACCCGATCCCGTACGGCCTGTCGGTGGGCACGGTGCACGCCGGGGACTGGGCGAGCAGCGTGCCCGACCTGCTGGTCGCCGAGGGACGGCTCGGCGTGCGGCTCGGCGAGGACCCGGCCGACGCGCGCGCCGCGCTGGAGCGGTGCGTGGCCGAGGTCTGCGCCGCCGACCCCTGGCTGCGGGACCACCCGGCCGTCGTGAGCTGGCCGGGCGGGCAGTTCGCGAGCGGCCGGCTGCCCGAGGGACACGCCCTCGCGGACGTGGTCGGGGCCGCGCACGCCGACGCGACGGGCGGCCCGCGGCCCAGGGAGCGCGGGGCGACGTACGGCAGCGACCTGCGCCTCTACGCCGGCGCCGGGATCCCGACGCTGCAGTACGGCCCGGGGGACATCGCGGTGGCGCACAGCGAGCGGGAACACGTCTCGGTGCGGGAGGTGGTGACGGCGGCACGGACGCTGGTGCTCACGGTGCTGCGGACGGTGGGGACCAAGTGAGGCGGACGGCGGGGAGGGAGTAGGGCGAACGGGGGGAGGGAGCAAGGCGGAGGGCCGGTCGGGACGGCGGGGACGGAGTGAGGGCGGGCGGCGGGGACGGAGTGAGGGGGCGGTGCGTCGCCCGTCCGTCGCACACGGCCCCTGTGCGAGACTCGGCCCGTGATTGTCGAACGTGCGTACGCACACGTGGGCCCGCACGACGAGGGGGAGTGGCCCTGGTCGGTCCCCTGCGTGCGGCAACTCCTGCGTGACGGACTGCGGTTCACCGCGCCGGTGACCTTCGTCGTCGGCGAGAACGGTTCGGGGAAGTCGACGCTCGTCGAGGCCCTGGCGGAGGGCTTCGGGCTGGACCCCTGGGGCGGCTCGCACGAGTGGCGCTACGCGAGCCACCGCGCCAAGTCCCCCCTCGGCGAACGCGTCCGCTTCGACGCGGCCCCGCGCGGCCGCCGCATGCTCGGCTCCTGGTCCGCCCGCCAGGGCTTCTTCCTGCGCGCCGAAACGGCACTGGACGCGCTCGACCGGGAAGGGCTCGCACCCGGCTCGCGCAGTCACGGCGAGGGCTTCCTCGCGGCGTTCCGGGACAGGTTCCTGCGCCCCGGCCTCTACGTCCTGGACGAGCCGGAGGCGGCCCTGTCCTTCTCCTCCTGCCTCGAACTGGTCGGCCACATCGACCGGTTGGCCCGCGACGGCGCGCAGGTCGTCTGCGCCACCCACTCCCCGCTGCTGACCGCGCTGCCCGGCGCGGACATCGTCGAGGTCGGCGACCACGGCATGCGCCGCACCGCCTGGCGGGACCTGGCCCTGGTCGACCACTGGCGCCGCTACCTCACCGACCCGCGGGCGTACCTGCGGCACGTTCTGGAATGACCCCCGGGTTTTTCGTTATCCGGCCCTGCGCGGTGGCTCTCCTCCTGTGACAGGGCAGAACGGTCCAGGATCGAGAAGGAGCGTGGACGAGCGTGGCGGCGAGCAGCGGACCCGGCAGGGCGACGGTCGAGGCGGCACAGCGTGGTGACATGCGGGCCCAGGACGAACTCGTCTCCGCCTACCTCCCGTTGGTCTACAACATCGTCGGCCGGGCCCTGAACGGGCACCCCGACGTCGACGACGTGGTGCAGGAGACCATGCTCCGCGCCCTCGGCTCGCTCGGTTCGCTGAACGACCCCGGCGGCTTCCGGTCCTGGCTGGTCGCCATCACCATGAACCAGCTGCGGCACCACTGGCGCGATCACCGTACGGTCCAGGCCCGTTCCGGGCTGCACGACGCGTACGACGTCGCCGACCCGGGCGCCGACTTCGTGGACCTGACGATCGTGCGGCTCGGGCTGGAGGGCCAGCGGCGCGAGGCCGCCGAGGCCACCCGCTGGCTGGACCCCGACGACCAGGCGCTGCTGTCGCTGTGGTGGCTGGAGGCGGCGGGCGAGCTGACGCGGGCGGAGGTGGCGGCCGCGCTGGAACTGTCGCCGCAGCACACGGCGGTGCGCGTGCAGCGGATGAAGGCGCAGCTGGAGACGGCCCGGCTGGTGGTGCGGGCGCTGTCCGCGCGGCCGCGCTGCGTGCTGCTGGACGACGTGGTCGCGGCCTGGGACGCCGTCCCCTCGGCCCTGTGGCGCAAGCGCATCGCGCGCCACGCCCGGGACTGCACGGTCTGCGCGGGCTTCCAGTCGGGACTGGTGCCGGCGGAGGGCCTGCTGGTCGGACTGGGACTGGTGCCGGTCGGGGCGGGCCTGCTCGGCGCGGCCGGCCTGCTCACCGGCCTCGGCGCCGGAACGGCGGACGCGACACCGCTGTCCTTCACCGGGGACGCGGCGGGAGGACCGGGGGCGGTGCCCGACGGGCCGGGGGCCGCGTTCGGGCCGGGAGACCCGGGGGAGACGTCCGCCGGGGTGATGGATCCGGCGGGGTGGAGGGAGCCGGGGCCGGCGCCGACGGAACGGCATGGCGCGCCGACCGACCCGGGCACGGCGCCCGGCGACCCGGCGTCCGGCGGTCCGATGTCCGGCGGTACGGCGTTCGGCGACCCGGCCTTCGAGGTCACGGCGTCCGGAGGCGCGGGGGCGGCGCCCGCCGGTTCCCCGGCCACGACCCTCGGGCCGGCGGCGGGCGCGGACCGTCGTACGAGCCGCCGCGCGCGGGGCCGTGACCGCAGGCGGCGGGGCAGGACGGTCGCGGCCGTGGCCGCGGTGCTGCTGGTCACCGGCGGCACGATATCCGGGATAGCCGTTCTGACACCGGACGGCGAAGGGGACACGGTGCGACCGGCGTCCGCGGGCGGTTCGCAGTCCGCCGTACCCACGCCCGCGGCTTCGAGCCCGGCCACCACCTCATCCTCTTCCCCCTCGTCCTCGCCGTCGGCCACCGCCTCGGCCGACGCGTCCCGCAAGCCGAGGTCCCCGGCCACACCGCGTCCGGACGAGTCCGAGGCGAAGTCCTCCCCCGCACGCACCCCGGCGCCCGCGAAGACATCGGCGCGGCCGCAGGAGGCCCAGCCGTCCGCGCCCGCCGCCCCCGCCGCCGGCGGTCCGGCCGCCCAGGTCCTGGCCCTCACCAACACCGAGCGCTCCAAGGCGGGTTGCGGCCCCGTCACGCTGGACGACCGTCTGGCCAGGGCGGCCCAGCTGCACAGCGAGGACATGTCCGCCAACGGCTACTTCTCCCACACCGGGCAGAACGGCAGCAGCTTCGCCGACCGGGCCAAGGCACAGGGCCACCCGAGCCCGGGCGCCGAGAACATCGCCCGGGGCCAGAACTCCGCCGCGAGCGTCATGCAGGCCTGGATGGACTCCCCGGGCCACCGCGCGAACATACTCAACTGCTCGCTCAAGACGCTGGGCGTCGGCGTGGTCACCAGCGACTGGACGTGGACCCAGGTCTTCGGCTACTGAGACGACCGCGGGCCGCCGCACACGGCCCGGCACCCCACCACCGCAGTCGGAAAGCGTGCTCGGCCACGGCGCTGTCAGAGCCTGGGCTTATGGTCCTGGACGTGGCGATCAGACCATCGGCGCGCTGGCGTGCGCGCGTGGACGAAGAGGCAACGGAGGTCGCGGCCGGGACACGGGCCCTGAGCGACGCCTTCCTGTCGCAGCTCTTCCCCCGGTCACTGCTGGCGGCGACGGATGGGGCACTGCGCTCGTTCGAGTCGGACGTGGAGGCGCTCCGGGACCGGGGCGACGAGCAGGTCTTCGAAGCGATCAAGCGTGTCGTCCTGGTGCTGAACCGGATCAACGAGGATCACGGCGGCGCCGGCTACGAGACGGAGGAGCGCGAAGAGCTGTGCCTCTACATCGACCAGACCTTGACGGAGCACGGCATCGACGTCCCCGCTCTGGCGGCGAGGCGGGGCATCGGCCGCGCCGAGATCACGGACGACTGGCGGGACTGGTAGTCGTCGCCGCGTCGTGGGACCGGTACACGAGGGCCGGCACGCAGGGACGGACACCCCGCATGCGGCGCGCCAGCCCCGCACCGCAGACCCACCGGACCGAGCGGGGAACGGGGGGAACCACGGTGAAAGCCACCGAGCCCGGTGAGGCCGCTCCCCGGCCGCTCACCCAGCTCAGCGCCCGGACCGCCCTCGAACGACCGCAGCTTCCCGGGCCGAGGGCCCCGCGGTGTCCACCTTCTTCGGGCCGGACGCGGCCCCACGGGGGAGCGGACGTCCGGCGCGGCGACTCCGACCGGGTGACGGCGGGGTGTCGGACGACGTCCTCAGGGCGTCCCGCGGTCCGCTCGACCTCGGCGAGGTCCGCTCGACCTCGGCGAAGTGCTGCGCCTGTTCCGCGACTGGGCCACCTCGGTGAGCGACGAGCGCCAGCCGCCCGGGCTGGAGCGGCGGGACCCGTCCGGGCGGGCCCGGGCCGGTTCAGACGGCGGTGGGCGCGGCGGTCAGCAGCCTGCCCATCGCGGCGAGCACCGTCGGCTCGACCCGGTAGTAGACCCAGGTGCCGCGCCGCTCGGAGGTGAGCAGGCCGGCCTCCTTGAGCTTCTTCAGGTGGTGGGAGACGGTCGGCTGGGAGACGCCGACGTCGGAGATGTCGCACACGCACGCCTCGCCGCCCTCGTGCGAGGCGACCGCCGAGAACAGCCGCAGCCGCACCGGATCGCCCAGGGCCTTGAACATCCGGGCGGCCGTCTCGGCCTCCTCCGCGGTGAAGGGGCGCTCGGTGAGCGGCGGGCAGCACGGCGCCACGGCCCCGCTCCCCTCGGGCCCGAGCAGCGGCAGCACCTTGGTGTTCGGCATGCATCTATGTTGACACACGTCGAACCAGGTGGATGTGCGCGGTCGTCGCGCGCACTTGGATTCGATACTTGTCTATGTTGACACTCGTCGATGCGGGTGCCATGCTGGCCGCACAAGACATCGACGAATGTCGAAGCAAAGGGGAGTCCAGTGGCTGTGTCCCTCGACGGCGTGCCCACCGCCGACCGTCTGCCCGTCGTCGTCATCGGTGCCGGGCCCGTCGGTCTGGCAGCCGCCGCCCACCTCGTCGAGCGCGGCCTCGAACCCCTGGTCCTGGAGGCCGGGCCCTCGGCCGGCACCGCCGTACGCGACTGGGCGCACGTGCGGCTGTTCTCCCCGTGGGCCGAGGTCACCGACCCGGCCGCCGAGAAGCTCCTCGCCCCCACCGGCTGGACGCGCCCCGACGGCGCCTCCTGCCCCACCGGCGGCGACTGGGCCGAGCGGTACCTGCAGCCGCTCGCCGACGCGCTCGGCGACAGGGTCCGCTACGGTGCCACGGTCACCGGCGTCACCCGCGCCGGCCGCGACCGCGTCGTCGACGCCGACCGGGACGCGCAGCCCTTCACCGTGCACGTCGAACGGGCCGACGGACGCGAGGAGCGGATCACCGCCCGCGCGGTCGTCGACGCCTCCGGCACCTGGTCCGTCCCCGGCCCGATGGGCGCCGACGGCCTGCCCGCCCTCGGGGAGAAGGCGGCGGCCGACCGCATCTCCTACCGCGTGCCCGACCTGAGGGACCCGGCCGTCCGGGCCCGCTACGCGGGCCGGCGCACGGCGGTCGTCGGCTCCGGCGCCTCGGCCTTCACGGCGCTCGCCCTCCTGGCCGACCTGGCCGGGGAGGAGCCGGGGACGCACGCGGTGTGGGTCCTGCGGCGCGGGATCGGCGCGAACACCTTCGGCGGCGGCGAGGCTGACCAGCTGCCCGCCCGCGGTGCCCTGGGCCTGCGCGCCAGGGCCGCCGTCGAGGCCGGTCACGCGAGCGCGGTCACCGGTTTCCGCACCCGGGCCGTGGAACGCGACGGGGACCGGCTCGTCCTGGTCGCCGAGGACGGGCGGCGCCCGGACCCGGTCGACGAGATCGTCGTCCTCACCGGCTTCCGCCCCGACCTGTCCTTCCTCTCCGAGGTCCGGCTCGGCCTCGACGAACGCCTCCAGGCGCCGACCGCGCTGGCCCCGCTCATCGACCCGAACGTCCACTCCTGCGGCACCGTCCGTCCGCACGGAGTGAACGAGCTCTCCCACCCGGAGAAGGACGTCCACCTGGTCGGCATGAAGTCCTACGGCCGCGCCCCCACCTTCCTGGCGATGACCGGCTACGAGCAGGTCCGCTCCGTCGCCGCCGCCCTCGCCGGCGACCGCGAGGCCGCCGAGCGCGTCGAACTGACCCTGCCGGAGACCGGCGTGTGCGGCGGCGCGGGCCTGTACGACGGGCCCGACGCCGCCCGGGGCGGCGAAGGCGGCGGCTGCTGCGCGGCCCCGGCGACCCTGCGGATCGGCGTCGGCGCCCCGACCACCACCCCTTCCGGCGGCTGCTGACCGGCCGGCCCTTCCCTTCCTCCAGGAGGTACGTCATGTCCCGCGTCCAACTCGCCCTCCGCGTCCCGGACCTCGACGCCTCGGTCGCCTTCTACAGCAAGTTGTTCGGCACCGGCCCCGCCACACTCCGCGACGGCTACGCCAACTTCGCCGTCACCGAGCCTCCGCTCAAGCTCGTCCTCATCGAGGGCGCGGCGGACGAGGCCACCCGCCTGGACCACCTCGGTGTCGAGGTGACGTCGACCGGGGCCGTCCGCGCCGCCGCCGCCCGCCTGGCCGGGGCCGGCCTGGCCACCACGGAGGAGAACGACACCACCTGCTGCTACGCGCTCCAGGACAAGGTCTGGGTGCACGGCCCCGGACGGGAACCGTGGGAGGTGTACGTCGTCAAGGCCGACGCCGGCACCCTCACCCGGCAGCAGGGCGGCGCCTGTTGCACCGACCCGGCCGACACCGGCACCCCGGCACCCGCCGCGGACGGCTGCTGCTGACCCGCCCGCGCCGGGCCGTCAGGACGCCGCCGGCGACCCGCCCCGGACCTCCGGCGTCCCCCGTGCACCCCGCACCCCGAGGACGTCGAGCATCGCCCGGGTGGCCGGACCGGGATTGAACCGGCTCCACACCAGGCACTCGACGCGGCGCGGCCCGTCGGTCACCGGGACCAGCGCCAGTCCGGGGTCGCCGGCGGCCCGGGGCCGGACGAACGCCGACGGCAGCAGCGCGACGCCGAGCCCGCGTGCGACCAGCCGGGTGATCAGCTCGACGACGCCGGCCTCGTACGCGACGTCGCGGACCAGGCCCGCGGCGGCGAACGCCCGGTCGGACTGGGCCCGGGCGGGTGTCCCGCCCGCGAAGTCCACGAACGTCTCCTCGGCGATCTCCCGCAGCCCGACCCGGGAGGCGCCCGCGAGCCGGTGCCCGGCCGGCACCACCAGGACGTGCTCGTCGTGGCCGAGCACCACGGTCTCCACCCCGGACGGCCGTTCGTCCTCCGGCAGGCCCAGGAAGGCGATGTCCAGGTCCCCGCCGCGGACCGCTGCCGCCAGTTCGTCGCTGCGGCCGGAGCGGAGCACGACGCGGACGTCCGGATGCCGGGCGCGGTACCGCTGCAGCAGTTCGGGCACGTCGACGGCGGCCGCGGTCACGATCACGCCGACGGCGAGCCGTCCGCGCACCACACCGGTCGCGGCGGCGGCGTCGGCGACCGCGCGGTCGGCGGCGGCCAGGCACGCACGCGCGCCGGCCACGAACGCCGCTCCGGCGCTGGTCAGTTCGACGCGGCGGCTGGACCGGGCGAACAGTCTGGTCCCGAGCTCCCGTTCCAGGGCGGCGATCCGGTGACTGAGCGAGGACTGCACCACGAAGCAGCGCTCCGCAGCGCGGGTGAAGTTGCGGGTTTCGGCGACGGCGACGACGTAGCGCATCTGCTGGAGATCCACACCGAGCATCGTCCTGGTTCATGGCTGCCATGACAACCATGTCTTGGACGCATCGGTGAACCGCTGACCAGACTCGTCGCATGACCTCACCGACCGCCCGGTCACCGGGCCCGCCGCGGATTTCGTACGGACGGCGGGCGGCGACCGTCGCGCTGACCGCCCTCGCCCCCGCTGCCTGGGGCACGACGTACGCCGTGACCACGGAACTGTTGCCGTCCGGGCATCCGCTGTTCGCCGGGCTGATGCGTGCCCTGCCCGCCGGACTGGTGGGGCTGGCGGTCTCCCGCGTGCTCCCGTGCGGGGACTGGTGGTGGAAGGCCGCCGTCCTCGGCGTGCTCAACATCGGCGCGCTGTTCCCCCTGCTGTTCCTGGCGGCCGAACGGCTCCCCGGCGGGGTCGCCGCCACCCTCAGCGCCGCCCAGCCGCTGCTGGTCGCGGGGCTGGCCATCGCGGTGCTCCACGACCGGCCGTCGGCCTGGCGGTGGGCCTGGGGCGTGCTCGGAGTGGCCGGCGTCGCTCTCGTCGTGCTCGGGCCGGAAGCCCGGCTGGACGCCGTCGGGGTGCTCGCCGGTCTCGGCGGTACGGCCGCCATGGCCGGTGGCGTCGTCCTCACCAAGCGCTGGGGCCGCCCCGCGGGGGTCGGTCCGCTGGCCCTGGCCGGCTGGCAACTGACGGTCGGCGGCCTGCTGCTGCTCCCGCTCACCCTCGTGATCGAGGGGGTGCCGCAGCGGATCGACGCCGGAGCCGTCGGCGGGTACGTGTGGCTCGGCAGCATGGGCGGGCTGATCGCGTACACGCTCTGGTTCCGCGGGATCGGGGAGCTGCCGGTCGGCGCGTCCGCGCCGCTGGTGCTGCTGTCCCCGCTGGTCGCGGCCGTCGTCGGCATCGCGCTGGGCGAGTCGCTGAACCTGCCGCAGAGCCTCGGCTTCGTCCTCGCCCTGGCGGCCCTGCTCGCCGCCCAACTCGATCCTCCCGGCCTGCCCGGCCGCATCGCACGCGGCCTGCCCGCGACGGCCCGCGTCCGGGAGGACCCGGTCCGAGGAGACCTGGCCCGAGAAGACCCGATCCGAGGAGACCTGGCCCGAGAAGACCAGGTGCGAGGAGGACCCGCTCGATGAAGTACCGCTCCACGAGGCCCCGTTCGACGGGGGCCGGCATGACGATCGCCGTGCTCGGTGCCACCGGGACGGTCGGCAGCCGGGTGACCACCGAGGCCGGCGCGCGCGGGCACCGGGTGCTCGCCCTGTCCCGGAAGCCCGCGGGCGAGGGCCCCGGCGTGGTGCCGGCCGCGGTCGACGCGGGCGACCCGCGCGCCCTGCGCGAGGCGCTGGCGGGCTCCGCGGCTCACGGCACCGCCCCGGACGCCGTGGTGGTGGCCGTCCGGACCTTTCCGGCCGACCGGGAGTTCCTGGTCGGCGTGACCCGCACCGTGCTGGACGTCTCCGCCCGGCGCGGGACGCGCGTCCTCGTGGTCGGTGGCGCCGGCGCCCTGCGCAGTCCCGGCGACCGTGACCGGCTGGTCGCCGACGACCCCGCGTACGTGCCCGCCGAGCACCGGGCCGTCGCCGCCGCCGGGGTCGCCCAGTTGCGGACCTGCCGGGCCCACGCCGGCGCGGACTGGGTGTACCTGAGCCCGCCGGCCCTGCTCGGGCCCGGTGAACGCACCGGCCGCTACCGGCGCGGCACAGACACCCTGCTCACCGGCGCCGACGGGCGGTCGTGGATCAGCGCCGAGGACCTCGCCGTCGCCGTGGTCGACGAACTCGAGACGCCCGGTCCCGAACGCCACGTCACGGTCGTCCACCGCGCGGCGGAACCCGCCTGAGTCAGCGGGTGTCGAGGCCGTCGACCAGGCGGTCGAGGAACCGGGTGAAGGTCGCCTCGGGGGTGAGGGACCGCCCGGGTGAGGCGAGTGCCTCGGCGAGTTCGGGGTGGTGGCCGTCCGCGGCGACGGCGGCGAGGTAGCGGGCCTCGGCCGCGGCCCGGCCGGAGGACCGCGAGGCCGCCGCCTGCGCGATCTCGTGGGCGACGTGCCCGGCCACGAACGCGGTGAGCTGGGCGAAGATCTCCAGCTTCGTCCCGCCGTCCAGTCCGGTGGGCCGCAGGACGGCGAGCGCGTGCTCCAGGAAGGCCAGCGTGTTGGGGCCGGGGGTGCGGTGGGTGGCCAGGGCCGCCGGCAGCCAGGGATGGCGCAGCATGTGGGAGCGCTGGAGGTGGGCGACGGCCTTCAGGTCGGCGCGCCAGTCGCCCGTGGGCGGGGCCGCGGGCGACAGTTCGCCGCTGACGTGGTCGACCATCAGCTCCACCAGCGTCTCCCTGTCGGGGGCGTAGCTGTAGAGCGACATGACACCGGCCCCGACCTGTGCCGCGACCCGCCGCATGGTGACCGCGTCCAGCCCCTCCGCGTCCGCCAGGGCGACGGCGGCCGCCGTGATCGCCTCCCGGCTGTAGGCGGGCCGGCGGCCCCTGCGGGGCCGGGGGTGGCCCAGCCAGAGCTGCTGCGGATCGACGCCCGCGGCGCCGGTCCCTCCGTCACCGGTCACGGTCCTCGTGCTCCTTTCCCCGTCCCCGCGCATGCGGCAGCGCCTGCCGGCGTCATCCAACCATCCTCTATTCTCGTACACTGTACGGAAATGAGGAGGGGAACGAACGATGGCATCACGCACGCACGACCCCGCACCGGCCCCGGCCTGGGTGCCGCCGTCCGGCAGGCCGCCCCTGGCCGCACGGATGATGCGCGCCGCCTGGCGCGGCCTCCCGGCCGAGCGGCACGAGGCCGGGTGGGAGCCGGGGCTGGTGGTTCCGGCCGCCGACGGCAGCCCGCTGATCACCGATCACTACTTCCCGCGCGCCCGGGGCGACTTCCCCACCCTGCTGGTGCGCTCGCCCTACGGCCGGGGCCTGCCGTGGTCCCCCAGTACGGCATGCTCTTCGCCGAACAGGGCTTCCACGTGGTCCTGCAGAGCTGCCGCGGCACGGGCGGTTCGGGCGGCGCGTTCGACCTGTGGCGCAACGAGGCCGCCGACGGCCGGGCCACGGTCTCCTGGCTGCGGCGACAGCCCTGGTTCGACGGGACGCTGGGGACGGTCGGCCCCAGCTACCTGGGCTACGCGCAGTGGGCCCTGGCCCTGGACCCGCCGCCCGAACTGAAGGCGATGGTGGTGCAGGTGGGACTCCACGACCCCTGCGCCCTGTTCCACGCACAGGGCGCCCTCCGCCTGGAGAACGTCCTCGCCGTCGGCTCGGGCATGACCCACCAGCACCAGGGGGCGGCACCGTTCCTGAGGGCCACGCTGCGCCTGCGGCGCCGCCTGCGCGAGGCCACCACCGCGCAGCCGCTGCGCGGTGCGTACGTGTCCGCCCTCGGGGCGAGGTGCCCTGGCTGGACGAGGTGATGACCCACCCGGACCCCGATGACGCGTACTGGCACGGCGCGTCGACGGCGCGGGCGGCGGAGCGGCTGACCGTCCCGACCGGCCTGATCACCGGGTGGCACGACGTCCTGGTCGACCAGACCTTCGAGCAGTACGCACGGCTCCGCCGGGCCGGGTGCGAGACCGCCCTGCTCGTCGGCCCCTGGACCCACACCTCCGCGCTGCGGCAGGGGTGGCCCGAGGTGTTCGCCGAGAGCCTCGCCTGGCTGCGCGCGCACCTGTGCGCCGACCCCTCCGGCCTGCGCCCCACCGGGGTGCGCGTGCACGTCGGCGGCGAGGACGCCTGGCGGGACCTCGACGACTGGCCGCCGGCCACGGCCGGCGCCGCGTGGTTCCCCACCCCGGACGGGCACCTCACCCGCCAGGCCCCCACGGACTCCGGACCCCTGACGTCGTTCCGCTACGACCCGGCCGACCCCACGCCCTCCCTCGGCGGCCCGCTGCTCTCCCGCACCGCCGGTCCGCGCGACAACGGCACCCTGGAGGCCCGGGACGACGTCCTGACGTTCACCGGCCCCCCGCTGACCGAGCCCGTGGACGTCGTCGGCCCGGTCTCGGCGCGGCTGACCGTCTCCGCGGACACCGGCCACGCCGACCTCTTCACCGCCTGTGCGACGTGGACGCGGCCGGCCGCTCCGTCAACGTCTGCGACGGGCTGGGCCGTCTCGGCACGGGCGAACGGGCGCCCGCGCACCTCACCGTGCCGATGAGCTCCACGGCTCACCGCTTCGCCGCCGGCCACCGCATGCGCTGGCAGGTCAGCGGAGGCGCCCACCCCCGCTACGCCCGCAGCCCCGGCACGGGGGAGTCGCCGGTCGACGCCACCGCCTTCACACCGGTGCGCGTCACGCTCCACGCGGACTCGGCGCTGATCCTGCCCCACGGCCCCGCGCCCGCCTGAGCCGTCACCGGCCCCGGGCGTCGTGGAACGACCGACGACCGGCGGCCGGCGACCCCGCTCGGTGCGGCCCCGGTGCACCCCTCGTGGCACCGGGGCCCTTCACCGGCGTCCGGCCGTGGCGTCCGGCCGTCGGCTCAGCTGTCGATGCGGTCGGTCACGGCGACGCTGCACTCGTCGGAACCGAGATCCGGACCCGTCGTGCAGATCCAGAGGGTGACGGTGCCGTCCTCGCGCATGTCGTAGTCGCAGGTCCTGCTGACCCGCGGGACGGTCACGCCGCACGAGCCCGAGCGCCCGTAGTCGGTGTACCACTCGACGGAACTGGTGCGGCCCTCGTAGTGCTCGACCCAGATCTTGTCGCCGTAGCCGATGAACCCGCCCCTGGCGTACCCGTTGTCCACCACCGCGTCGGCCTGCGCCGACGTGGCGAACCAGAGGACCGTCGCGGTCGCGCCGACGGCGGCCACCGCGAACCGGGAGACGTTGCGCATCATCCGGATCACCAGCCGTCGCAGTAGTTTTCCTCGTCGAGGGTCATGTCCAGTCCGGTGAAGTTGCCGCCGTAGACCCAGCCGTCCCGGAGCGTCCCGTAGTGCGTGGTGGCGTACCAGATGTTCCCGGCGCTGTTCGCGTACCAGCAGCTCACCGCCACGGCCCCGCTGATGTAGCTGCCGCCGCAGGTGCTCGCGGGCCCGGTCCGCAGCGGCGTGCCGCTCTTCACGCTTCCCTGGTACCCGTAGAACACGTCCACGGTGGGCGGAGCCGGGCAGGCCGAGGCCGCGGCCTCGGCCTGGGCCGGAGCGAGGACCAGCGCTCCGACGGCTGACGCGCAGACCGCGAGCGCCCGGACGATGCGTCTTGCCATGCTTTCCCCCTCGGTGAATGGGCCACCTCTGTGCCGGCCACCCACGATGCCGGGACGGGTTGGGGGAAACCTTGGGAGAACCTTGGACCGCCCCGCGCCGCCGGCCCCCCGACGGTGAGCGGGTGATCGATCCGGGCGCCGGTCCCGGCCACGGCGGCGGCCCGCACCGCCGTTTTTCCGCGGCCTCCCGAGGGAAACGGCGGCGGCGAGGGGACGGGGCAGGTGAGCCGCGGAGCCCTGGGTACTCGCCGCGGCATGATGAAGCGCGCGCTGTGGCAGGGACTGCTGGCCGGTACGACCGGGGTGCTGGCGATGACGCTGGGCGAGAAGGCGGAGCAGCGGCTGACCGGCCGGCCCGACTCCCACGTGCCCGCCCGGACACTGGAACGCCTGACCGGCACGCGGGAGCGTCCCGGCCGCCAGCCCGTGCCGGTGAACCTGGCCATGCACGTGGGGCAGGGCGCCCTCCTCGGCGTCCTGCGGTCCGTGATGTCGCAGGCCGGGCTGCGCGGGCCCTGGTCGTCGGCGAAGTTCGCCGTCGTCCGGCTCACCAGCGACCAGGTCCTGGAGAACGCCACCGGCGTCGGTGCCCCGCCCTCGACCTGGCCGCGCCGCGAACTCGTCGTCGACCTGCTCCACAAGACGGTGTACGCCTTCGCCACCGGTGCCGTGGCCGACGCCCTGGCCGCCAGGTCGGGCCCCGGGCCGGGGCAACGGCACGCCGCCGTGCGCCCCGGCCGCCACTCCGACGTGGGTCCTCCGCCCCGGGGACGGTGACCGCCGCGCCGCCGCCGCGAGGCGTTCAGGCGTGTGAGAGGACGCGGCCGCTCGCCGGCCGTCCCGGCCACCGGCGCGCTGCACGCCGGCTGCAGGGCGTCCGCGCCGGCCGGCGCGGTGAGTGCCCCCGCGGTGGTGCGGGCGGCGCGCGGCCGGAGCAGCTGTCCGGCGGTGAGGGCCGAGGCCGCCCGCACGCTCGTGCAGAACGGGCGCGTCACGAGTTCGCCGACCGTGTCCCCGGTGCCTTCGGGGGCTGTGCCTCCTCGTGCGGCTCGGCCGGCCCCTGCGGGCCGTGGAACACGGTGAAGGGGGCTCGCAGCGGACGGGTGACCGACGCTTTGCCCAGCGACCGGCTCGGCCGGAACGCCGCCGCCGCGGTCAGCGCCACGTCCCGGGGCACGGGCCGGCGGGCAGCGGACACACCCGCCGGCGACCGTGCCCCGGACAGCGGGCGCCGGAGGACGCGGAGTCAGCCCTTGCCCATGGCCTTGCGGACGGCGTCCTTGGTGCGGTCCATGAGGGCGGCGACCGGTCCGAGGGCCACGTTCTTCGCACCGGACTCGACGCCCGGGTGGGGCCGGGTGGGCGCCATCGCCTCGGCGGCCTTGACGGCTTTCGCCATCGTGGCCAGGCCGGTGGTGTCGGTGCTGCGGCGGATGTGGGTGAACTCGTAGCGTTCCTCGGCCCGCGCGTGCTCCTGGACTTCCTTGCGCAGCTTCAGCAGCCGGGGCATGAACGTCGGGTCGTCGGTGTCCATCTCGTCGAGCGCGGCCAGCGTCTCCTTGGCCGCCCTCTCCTCGGCGAGGCGTTCCTCCACGACCTGCTCGCCGCCCGGGAGACCCTTCCGGGCGAAGGGGTGGACGACCTCCTCCTCGGCGGTCTCGTGCACGGCCAGCAGCCGCACCAGACGGCGGAAGGCGTCCCGGCGCTCCTCGCCCCCGGCGGCCTCGACCTCGTCGAAGAGGTTGCGGATGTCGCCGTGCTGGCGCATCAGCAGGGCGACGACGTCATCGTCCTTGGCCCTGTCGTCCCCGGCGTGCGGAGTCTTCAGCTCGGTCATCCCGGCCCCCTACTTCTCGCGCTGCGCGGGGTCGGGGTGCTCGCCCTCGGTCTGGACGCGGTACTCGCGGCCGAACATCTCGTCGTGCTCGGTGATCACCCGGTCGCTCGGCGGTGCCTCCCCGCCGTGGATCCGCTCCTGCATCTGCTCGAACCGCTCGTGCGCCTCGCGGACGTAACCCGCGCCGAGCGTGGTCAGGTCCATCTGGGTGTCCAGCAGCTCGCGCACGTACTGCTTGTTCGGCTCGAAGGTGAGCACGTCGGGCAGCTCGGGGGCCAGCACCGAGGCGGGGTCGCGGCCGTCGTGCCGGCGCATCAGGTCGCAGGCGGCGTGCAGGTGCTCCAGCTCCATGTTCAGGTGCAGCTCCCAGATCGCCTTGACCTTGGGGTCGCTCTCCTGCTCCATGAAGGAGTGGTAGAGGTAGCACTCGTTGTACTCGTGGTTGACCAGCTGCTCCCACCACGTCTCGCCCGGGTCCACGAGGGACTCGTAGTGGGTGACGTGCTCCTCCTCGATCAGCCCGATCTCCTGGTAGAGCTGGCGGGCGATCGGCTCCATGTAGGTGGGGCCGGTGTTCATGTAGAAGTTCATGGTCTGCTGCTCCGCCGACATGATCGTCAGCGCGTGCAGCTTCGACAGCGGGTCGGTCCGGTCCTTGGCGTACGGGTCGCGGACGTTGTCGACCGGGTCGCGGTGGTGGAACCTCGTGGGCCGGCCGGGCATGACCTCGGTCAGGTTGTCGACGATCGACTCGGCCTTGCGGTGCTCGATCATCTCGTACAGGTTCGCGTACCGGTACAGGTGGTCGAAGTCCTCCAGCACCCCGAACTGGTACGCCTGCTTCAGGTACGGGTCCGGCTCCATCCGCGCCACCCACGCCGTCAGGTCCACCGCGACCTGCTCGTAGGCGATCGTCGTCTCCAGCACCGACGACACACCGGGCAGCAGCCAGTTCACGACCTTCTGCTGCTGGGCCTCGACGTAGCGCACCCGCGCCAGCTGCCGCTTGACCTCGGGGTCGGCGGTGTGGCGGGCGAGCTGGTGGCTGAAGAGGATCGCCTCCACCTCGATCCCGTTCATCGTGATGATCCGGCAGCGGGTGTACGGGTCGCAGTGGTCCGGGTCGATCGGGTCCACGTTCAGCTCACGCCAGCTGCGCAGCTGCCGGTCCAGCGGGATGCCCCGCTGCTCCAGGGGATTGAACGTCATAAGGCGTGCCTCCTGAGGACGAGGGGGGGACTCGCGCGCCGCTGGGGTACCCCGTTTCAGGCGACGAGCACGGACGTGGTCCTCAGTCTGTTCACGACGGGTGCTTTCCAGCCACCGCTCACACCCGCGGGCCGCGCGGTTCCCCTCTGTGGGTCAACCGGGCGGGCGGACACCGTGCTCATCGGCGAGCATGTCCCGCCTCACCGGACGGCACGGCGGTCAGCGGCGGACGACGGCGGCCGCCCGCCGCTCAGGGCACATCGGCACCTCCCGGCAGAACCGGTGCGCCCCGGCCGTTCGACGGCTCCTCCCGGGCACGGAAGAGGGCGAGGCCCGAAGGCCCCGCCCACGAGCACCGAAACCCCGGGTCAGGGCCACACCAGGCAGTACGCCTGGTGCCCCGCCTCGTGCAGCCGGTGCGAGAAGTCCTGCCACTCGTGCAGCAGCTGGTACACGTTGAACGCGTCCCGCGGTCCGCCCCGGTCCGGGACCGTCGACCAGATGAACGCCGCCGCGCCCACCGCCTCCTCGCCTATGTCGCGCAGGGGGTCGACGACCGTCATGGGGAGCTTCACGACCGCGTAGTCGGGGTGCAGGACGACCAGTTCCAGGGGCGGGACCTTGTGCAGGGGGACGCCCTCGATGCCGGTGAGGACCATGGCGGCCATGGTCTCCGGCTTGATCTTGGTGAACATGCCGTTCATGCCGAGCTCGTCGCCGCCGAGTTCCTCGGGGCGCATCGAGATCGGGACGCGGGCCGCGGTGGCGCCGTCCGGCGCGCCGAAGTACTTGTACGTCACCCCCACCCGACCACCATTCCCGCTTCCCGCCCTCAGCGGGCCGGTCCGTCCGTCGAACCGTTCTTCGATACGTCTGTCGATCCGCCTGGGCTCACCCGGTACACCGCGTGTCCGGCGCGCCTCGTCCGTGTTCTCCGTTTTCTCCGCGTTCTCCGCCTCGCGTCGGTGCCTTCCCCGCCGGGCACGTCGAGGACCCAGGTCATCGGTCCCCTCGCCCAGTCCGCCACCGCGATGCATATCTCCACCCGACTGCTTTTCTAAGGCGCGCGGCCCCCGCCGCGCAACCCGATCATCGTGTCAGTGACCTCCCCCACGGCCGCCCGCCGAAACGTGCGGTGAAACATCTGCCCGCGGGAACTTCGCAGCCTCCGGCCGGCCCGGGCCGTGTGGGCTGTGTAGCGGAGGCCAGTTTCGCAGATCACGGCGGTTCCGGGGCCGGATGCCCGGGGGCGGGGGGCTCGCTCCGTGGGCGCGCACCGCCCCTGGCCTACCCTGGACAGGTCCTCGCACCCGGAGCCCGGGAAACCCGAGAAGTCGGAGAAGGTCGGAGAAGTCGCAGGTCATGAGCGAACTGCCATACCCATACGAAGCCCAAGCCTCGCAGGCGCTGTTCGACCGTGCCGCGGCCGTCACGCCGGGCGGTGTGAACTCGCCGGTGCGCGCCTTCCGCGCGGTCGGCGGCACGCCCCGGTTCATGGTGTCCGGCAGCGGGCCGTACCTGACCGACGCCGACGGGCGGGAGTACGTCGACCTCGTGTGCTCCTGGGGGCCGATGATCCTCGGGCACGCGCACCCCGAGGTGATCGCCGCCGTGCAGGAGGCCGTCGCGCGCGGTACGTCCTTCGGTACGCCCGGTGAGGGCGAGGTGGCGCTCGCCGAGGAGATGGTCGCCCGGATCGAGCCGCTGGAGCAGGTGCGGCTCGTGTCCAGCGGGACCGAGGCCACCATGTCGGCGATCCGGCTCGCCCGCGGCTTCACGCGGCGCACCAAGGTGATCAAGTTCGCCGGGTGCTACCACGGCCACGTCGACTCGCTGCTCGCCTCCGCCGGCTCCGGTGTCGCCACGTTCGCGCTGCCCGACACCCCCGGCGTCACCGGCGCCCAGGCCGGCGACACCATCGTGCTGCCGTACAACGACCTCGACGCCGTGCACGCGGCCTTCGCCGCGCACCCCGGCGAGATCGCCTGCGTGATCACCGAGGCGTCGCCGGGCAACATGGGCGTCGTGCCGCCGCTGCCCGGGTTCAACCAGGGTCTGAAGGACGCGTGCGCCGCGAACGGCGCGCTGTACATCTCCGACGAGGTGATGACGGGGTTCAGGACCAGCCGTGCCGGGTGGTACGGCGTCGACGGCGTCCGTCCGGACCTGATGACCTTCGGCAAGGTGATGGGCGGCGGCTTCCCGGCCGCGGCCTTCGGCGGGCGGGCCGACGTCATGGCGCACCTCGCCCCGGCCGGGCCCGTCTACCAGGCCGGCACCCTCTCCGGGAACCCGGTCGCCACCGCCGCGGGCCTCGCCCAGCTGCGGCTGCTCGACGACGCCGCGTACGAGAAGGTCGACGCCGTCTCCGCGCAGATCCAGTCCCTGGTCACCGAGGCGCTGACCAAGGAGGGCGTGGCGCACACGCTGCAGAACGCCTCCAACATGTTCTCCGTGTTCTTCACCGACCGCCCGGTGCGCGACTACGAGGACGCCAAGGCGCAGGAGTCGTTCCGCTTCACCGCCTTCTTCCACTCCCTCCTCGAACACGGCGTCTACCTGCCGCCGTCCTCCTTCGAGTCCTGGTTCGTGTCCACCGCGCACGACGAGCGGGCCGTGCAGCGGATCGCCGACGCCCTGCCGGCGGCGGCCCGGGCCGCGGCGGAGGCGACGGCGTGAGCGCGCGGGAGAAGAACCGGGACGGTGACGTCACCGTCGTCCACCTCATGCGGCACGGCGAGGTCGAGAACCCGGACGGGATCCTCTACGGCCGCCTGGCCGGCTACCACCTCTCCGAGCTGGGCCGGCGCATGGCCGACCGGGTCGCCGAGCACCTCGCCCCCCGCGACGTCGTCCACGTCGCCGCCTCCCCGCTGGAGCGGGCGCAGGAGACGGCCGAGCCGATCGCCAAGGCGCACGGGCTGGACATCGCCACCGACGAGCGGCTGATCGAGGCCGAGAACGTCTTCCAGGGCAAGACCTTCGGCATCGGTGACGGGGCGCTGCGCCGCCCGGCCAACTGGAGGCACGTCGTCAACCCGTTCAAGCCGTCCTGGGGCGAGCCGTACGTCGACCAGGTCATCCGCATGATGGGCGCGCTGAACGCGGCCAGGGACGCGGCGCGCGGCCACGAGGCGGTGCTGGTCAGCCACCAGCTGCCGATCTGGATCGTGCGGTCCTACGTCGAGAAGCGGCGGCTGTGGCACGACCCGCGCAGGCGGCAGTGCACGCTCGCCTCGCTGACCACCTTCACCTACCGGGGCGACCGGATCGTCTCCGTCGGCTACAGCGAGCCGGCCCGCGACCTCGTCCCCGCCCATCTGCTCGCCGGCGCCAAGCCGGTGAAGGGGAAGGGCAAGGCCTACGGGGCGTAGCCCACGCCGTCCGCACACCGTCGCCGCGTTCGTTGCGAAACCTCCGCAGTCGACGGGAACCTCCGTCTGCGTCACGTCCTCTGAGTGGGTGACCACTTTCAGGACGTGACGATCGGGGATGTCATGCGCGCTCTCACTCGCAGGGGGATGCTCGGGCTCGGCGCGGGTGCCGCGGCCGCCGTCCCGCTGGCCGGCTGCGGCAGCCACACGGGGTCGGACGGTGCGGGCCCCGCCGGCGGTTCCCGTCCCGGGGGGAGCGGCGACCGGCCCGGGAAGCCGGGGCCGGGGCCGACGAGGACGGCCCGCCCGATCGGCGACGGCTCCACCTCCTTCACCGGCGGACAGCCCCGCCAGCCCGCCCGCCCGGTGCCGCTGGAGCCGGGTCAGGCCCCGCCGCAGTTCGTCGTCTTCTCCTGGGACGGGGCCGGCGAGGTCGGCAACGGGCTCTTCCCGCGCTTCCTGGACCTCGCCGAGGAGCACGGCGCGCACATGACCTTCTTCCTCTCGGGCCTGTACCTGCTCCCCGAGTCGAAGAAGCGGCTCTACGACCCGCCGAACAACCCGCGCGGCGCCTCCGACATCGGCTACCTCACCGACGGCCACATCAAGGACACGCTGAGGAACCTGCGCCGTGCCTGGCTCGAGGGGCACGAGATCGGCACCCACTTCAACGGCCACTTCTGCGCCGGCCCCGGCAGCGTCGGCACCTGGACGCCGCGGCAGTGGCGCAGCGAGATCGAGCAGGCCAAGTCCTTCGTGAAGCAGTGGCGGACCAACTCCGGCTGGACCGACCTGGAGCCGCTGCCCTTCGACTACGACAAGGAGCTCGTCGGCGGCCGTACGCCCTGTCTGCTCGGCCAGGACAACCTGCTGCCCACCGCCAGGGAGCTCGGCTGGCGCTACGACGCCTCCTCGCCCGGCGGGCGTCAGGTCTGGCCGGCGAAGAAGCAGGGCATGTGGGACCTCCCCCTCCAGCAGATACCTTTCCCCGGACGTTCCTTCGAGGTCCTGTCGATGGACTACAACATCCTCGCCAACCAGTCGCTCAACTCGACCAACGCGCCCGCCCACAACCACCCGCGCTGGCGGGAGCAGGCGACCGAGGCGTACATATCCGGCTTCAGGCGGGCGTACGAGACGAACCGGGCGCCCTTCTTCGTGGGCAACCACTTCGAGCAGTGGAACGGCGGCATCTACATGGACGCCGTGGAGGAGGCGCTCAAGCACATCGCGCGCGAGCGGGAGAAGGGCGGCGACGTGCGCCTGGTCTCCTTCCGGCAGTTCGTCGACTGGCTGGACGCGCAGAAGCCGGAGGTCCTCGACCGGCTCCGCACCCTGGAGGTCGGCGAGGAGCCGGCCGGCGGCTGGAAGGACTTCCTGAAGGACGCCGGCGGCGCCACCGCCGGGACGGGCGCCACCGCCGGGACGGGAGACCGGAACGCCGCCTGATGTGCGGGTTTCCACCGGCACGGGGGGTGCGCAAGATCCCCAGAACGGGCATGCGAAACTTTTCACATGAGTGCCGCCAGCCGCGCCCCCCAGCGCTCGAACCGCGCCACCCGCGTCCGCCGCCGCGCCGCCCTGACCGCCGGTGCCGCCGCGGTCGCACTGCTCGTCTCCGCGTGCAGCTCCGGCGGAACGTCCGGCGGGGGAGGCGACACCGGCTTCGTCACCGGCACCGACGGCATCTCCACGGTCGCCGAGGGCAAGCGCGACGCCGCGCCCGACCTGTCCGGCAAGACCCTCGAGGGCGAGCAGCTCGACGTCGCCGACTACCGGGGCAAGGTCGTCGTCCTCAACGTCTGGGGCTCCTGGTGCAACCCGTGCCGCGCGGAGGCCAAGTACTTCGCGCAGGTCTCGAAGGAGTACGCCGACCGGGGCGTGCAGTTCGTCGGCATCAACACCCGGGACGGCAGCACCCGCTCCGCCCTCGCGTTCGAGGAGGAGTTCGGCATCACCTACCCGAGCCTGTACGACCCGACGGGCAAGCTGATGCTCCGCTTCGAGAAGGGCACGCTCAACCCGCAGGCGATCCCCTCCACCCTGGTCCTGGACCGGGACGGGAAGATCGCGGCCCGCTCGCTGTCCCAGCTCGACGACGTACGGCTGCTGAAGATGCTCAAGCCGGTCCTCGCGGAGAAGTGACGTGACGGCCCTGCACACGCTGGCCGCCGGCCCGGGTTACAACGACACCGTGCTCAACGGCGCCCTGCTGGTCGCCCTGCCCATCGCCCTGCTCGGCGGGCTCGTCTCCTTCTTCTCGCCCTGCGTGCTGCCGCTGGTCCCCGGCTACCTCTCCTACGTCACCGGCGTCTCCGGCACCGACCTGGCCGAGGCCCGGCGCGGACGCATGGTCGCCGGCGCCTCCCTGTTCGTGCTCGGCTTCACCGTCGTGTTCGTCTCCGGCGGAGCCTTCTTCGGCTACTTCGGGCAGACGCTGCAGGAGCAGTCGGGCGTCCTGTCCAAGGTGCTCGGCGTCTTCATGGTCCTCATGGGCGTCTTCTTCATGGGCCTGATGCCCTGGCTCACCCAGCGCGAGTTCCGCTTCCACAAGCGGCCGGCCACCGGGCTGGTCGGCGCCCCCGTCCTCGGCGCCCTGTTCGGCATCGGCTGGACCCCCTGCATCGGCCCCACCCTCGCCTCCGTGCTGACCCTCTCCGCCCAGCAGGAGAGCGCCGGGCGCGGCGCCGTCCTGACCGTCGCGTACTGTCTGGGGCTGGGCGTGCCCTTCGTACTCGCCGCCGTCGCCTTCCGCAAGGCGCTCGGCGCCTTCGGCTGGGTCAAGCGGCACTACGTCTGGGTCATGCGCATCGGCGGCACGATGATGATCGTGACCGGTGTGCTGCTGCTGACCGGCGCGTGGGACAGCCTCGTGGCACAGATGCAGACCTGGTCCAACGGCTTCACTGTGGGGATCTGACGCGATGAGCAAGACGACAACCGACGAGACCCCTGGCGGCACCGACCTCCGCGACCAGGACCAGGACCTCGGCGCCGCCGGCTCCCAGCTGTCCACCGCCCCCGAGGAGGAGCCGCCGAACCTGCCCTCCCTGGGCGTCATCGGCTGGGCCCGCTGGTTCTGGCGGCAGCTCACCTCCATGCGGGTCGCGCTGCTGCTGCTCCTGCTGCTGTCGCTCGGCGCCATCCCCGGCTCGCTCATCCCGCAGACCGGGATCGACGAGACGCGGGTCGCCGACTTCCGCGAGCGGCACGAGACCCTCGCGCCGATCTACGACAAGCTCGGGCTGTTCAACGTCTACAGCTCGGTGTGGTTCTCGGCGATCTACCTCCTGCTGTTCGTCTCCCTCATCGGCTGCATCGTGCCCCGCACCTGGCAGTTCGTGGACCAGCTGCGCGGCCGTCCGCCGGGCGCCCCGCGGCGGCTGACCCGGCTGCCCGCGCACACCACCTGGCGCACCGGGACCGCGCCCGAGGAGGTCCGCGAGGCCGCGCTCGCCCTGCTGAAGAAGCGCCGCTTCCGCGCCCACGTCGTCGGTGACGCCGTCGCCGCCGAGAAGGGCTACCTGCGCGAGGCCGGCAACCTGGTCTTCCACATCGCGCTGATCGTGATGCTGATCGCCTTCGGCTGGGGCCAGCTGTTCAAGTCCGAGGGCAACAAGCTGATCGTCGAGGGCGACGGCTTCTCCAACACGCTCCCGCAGTACGACGACTTCAAGTCCGGCAGTCTCTTCGACGCCGGTGACCTGGAGCCGTTCAGCTTCACGGTGAAGGAGTTCACGGGCACGTACGAGCGCAGCGGCCCCAACAAGGGGACGCCGCGCACCTACGAGGCCGGCCTCACCTACAGCGAGGGCGCCTACGGCGAGGAGAAGAAGACCACCGTCAAGGTCAACAAGCCGCTGGAGATCGGCGACGCCAAGGTCTACCTCGTCAGCCACGGCTACGCGCCCGTCGTCACCGTCCGCGACGGCAAGGGGAAGATCGTCTTCCAGGACGCCGTGCCGCTGCTGCCGCTGGACGCCAACGTCACCTCCTCCGGCGTGGTCAAGGTCCTCGACGGCTACCGCAACCCCGAGGGCGAGAAGGAGCAGCTCGGCTTCAACGCCTTCTTCGTGCCCACCTTCGGCGGCTCGGCCACCGGCACGATGCTCTCCCAGTTCCCGGCGCTGGACTACCCGGTGCTCGCGCTGTCCGCCTACCACGGCGACCTCAGGGCGGACTCGGGCATCCCGCAGAGCGTGTACCAGATGGACAAGAGCAAGATGAAGGAGTTCAAGGACGCCGACGGCGAGCTGTTCAAGAAGCTGCTCATGCCCGGCGAGACCATGAAGCTCCCGAACGGCGCCGGCTCGGTCACCTTCGAGAAGGACGTCAAGGAGTGGGCCGGCTTCCAGGTCGTCCAGGAGCCGGGCGGCGGCTGGGCCCTGGGCGGTGCCGTCGCCGCGATCGGCGGCCTCGCCGCCTCCCTGTTCATCCAGCGCCGCCGCGTCTGGGTGCGCGCGGTCGAGGGCCCCGACGGCGTCACCGTCGTGGAGATGGCCGGGCTCGGCCGCAGCGAGTCCGCCAAGGTGCCCGAGGAACTCGGCGACCTCGCCGCGATCCTCTACGACCGGGCCCCCGGCGCCCCCGACCCGGAGGACGCCTCCCCGGACACCTCCGATCCCACCGATCCCCAAGCCGCACCTGCCGAAGGGGCTGAGCAGCAGTGACTCTCGCCGCCGCGACCAACGAGAGCCTGGCGGAGATGAGCAACGTGCTCATCTACTCCGCGATGGCCGTCTACACCCTGGCGTTCTTCGCGTACATCGCCGAGTGGATCTTCGGCAGCCGCAGCAAGGTCGCCCGCACCGCCGCCGCGCTCACCCCCGGCGCGCAGGCGAGGAAGGCGCCGGCGGTCACCACCGACAGGGCCGGCGGCACCGCCGTACTGGAGCGGCCGAAGGTCGTCGTGCGGGCCGCGGCCGGCTCGCGGGACGTGCCCGACGGGCCCGGGGCGCACGGCGGGGACGAGCAGGGCGACCTCTACGGGCGGATCGCGGTCTCCCTCACCGTGCTCGCGTTCCTGCTCGCGTTCGGCGGGGTGCTCACCCGCGCGCTGTCCGTGGAGCGGGCGCCGTGGGGCAACATGTACGAGTTCAACATCACCTTCTCCACCACCGCCGTCGGCGTGTACCTCCTGCTGCTGGTGCTGAAGAAGAACGTGCGCTGGCTCGGGCTGTTCCTGACCACGTCGGTCCTCCTCGACCTCGGTCTCGCCGTCACCGTCCTGTACACCGAGAGCGACCAGCTGGTCCCCGCGCTCCACTCGTACTGGCTGTACATCCACGTCTCCACGGCGATCCTGTGCGGCGCGGTGTTCTACGTCGGCGCGTTCGCCGCGATCATGTACCTGTTCAAGGACTCCTACGAGAACAAGCTGGCGAACGGCGGCAGGCCCGGCACCTTCGCGACCTCGGTCCTGGAGCGGCTGCCCGCCTCCGCCTCGCTGGACAAGTTCGCCTACCGGGTCAACGCGGCCGTCTTCCCGCTGTGGACGTTCACGATCATCGCGGGCGCCATCTGGGCCGGCGACGCCTGGGGCCGCTACTGGGGCTGGGACCCCAAGGAGGTCTGGTCCTTCATCACCTGGGTCGCCTACGCCTGCTACCTGCACGCCCGCGCCACCGCCGGCTGGAAGGGCCGCAAGGCCGCCTACCTGGCCCTGCTCGCCTTCGGCTGCTGGCTGTTCAACTACTACGGCGTGAACATCTTCGTCTCCGGCAAGCACTCCTACGCCGACGTCGGCCTGGGCGTGCTCCAGGCCGCCGGCTTCTGACGCACCGCCCACCGCCGAGGCCGGTTCCCGTGACCCACGTCACGGGAACCGGCCTTCGCCGTGCGGACAGGCAAGGAGCGTGGACACGAATCTGCGGAGACGCATCCGCGCGGGGGACCACGACGCCTTCGGCGACCTCTTCGACGCGTACGCGCGCTCCGTCTACAACCATGCCTTCCGGCTCACCGGCGACTGGGCGAGCGCCGAGGACGTCGTCTCCCTGACCTTCCTGGACGCCTGGCGGCTGCGCGCCAAGCTCGACGAGGAGGGCGGTTCGCCCCGGCCCTGGCTGCTCGGCATCGCGACCAACGTCACGCGCAACACCCGCCGCGCCGCCCGGAGACACGCGGCCGCCGTGGCCCGCCTGCCGCGCGACGGGGCCGTGCGCGACTTCGCCGACGAGGTCGCGGGACGCGTGGACGACACGGCGCAACTGGCCCTCGTGCGGACCGCGCTGGCGAAGCTGCGCCGCCCCGAACGCGAGGTGCTGGCGCTGTGCGTGTGGTCCGGACTGGACTACGCCGCCGCGGCCCGGGCCCTCGGCGTGCCCGTCGGCACCGTCCGGTCCCGCCTCTCCCGCGCCCGGACGAAGCTCGCGAAACACCTCGAAGAAACGGAACCCCCCGCACACCGCGGACAGGGGAAAGGTGACCGCACCACCGCGGTCGGGCCCCTGAGGGAGGAAAACCGATGAACCGGCTCCCCGAGCTCCCGGAGCTTCCGGAGAGAGACCTTCCGCCGGCCCGTCACCGACTCCTCAAGGAGCATCTGATGACCGAGATCCGGCGCGAGGACCCGGCACCGGCCCCCGGACGGAGCAAGTGGCTCCGGCCCGCGCTCGCCGCGGCGGCCGTCGCGACCGCCGCCGCCGTCACCCTCGTGGTCCTCCCGTCCGGTGACGGCGGAGCGAGTGCGCAGCCACCCGGCAGGGCGACGGTCGCGCTGCTGGAGGACATCGCCCTCGCGGCCGAGCGCCGGCCGGACCACGGCGCCGTCAGGGACGACCAGTACGTGTACATCGACAGCAAGGTGTCCTTCTCGCAGACCGGTGAGGGGACGAAGACGAAGATCCAGCCGCTGCACCGGCTGGAGACCTGGCACGCGGTGGACGGCACCCGCGCGGGACTGGTGCGCGAGACGGGCCGGGGCGAGTGGACCGGTGAACCCGACGCGCAGCCCGGGGAACCCGGTTACGAGGTCACCACCAACTACCGCCACCTCTCCACGCTCCCCACCGACCCGGACGCGATGTACGAGTGGCTGCGGAGCACGGCGTCGAAGTACAGCGGGCAGGAGACCGAGCAGGCCATGTTCGTGCTGGTCGCCGACCTGGTCCGGGACGCCCTCGTGCCGCCGGAGCAGAGCGCCGCGCTCTACCGGGCCGTCGCGAGGATCCCGGGCGTGACGCTCGTCGAGAACGCGGTCGACGCCGTCGGACGCAAGGGCGTCGCGATCACCCGGGAGGACCCGGACAACCCCACCCGTGATGAGTGGATCTTCGACAGGAGGACCTTCGAGTTCCTCGGGGAGCGCAGTGTGGCGGTCGAGGACCACGCGGACGTGGAGAAGGGCACGGTCACCAGCAACACGGCCGTGCTCCGCCGCGCGGTCGTGGACGAGGCGGGCCGACGGCCGTAACCGGCCGCCCCCTCACGTCCGGCGTCCTCGCTCCACAGCTGTGGACGACGCGCGGTGGATCCCCGCGTCCTCGCGGTGCGCTCCGGACCGTCCAGCGGCACGATCCCCACGCCGTGGCCGGCCCTGCCCGGGCAGGGCCGGCCGGCGCCGGACGGGGGCGTCGCTCCCGGCGGGACCGGCACGGGCCTTTGCGCGGACGGTCACCGGACCCATCGGTTCCCTGCGGCCCGGACCGGCGCGGAGCGGGCGGTCCCCGGGGACGCCGGTCCGTGCCGGGCCCGCGTCGGGACCGCCGGACCCGCTCTGTACCCTGGCCCGATCATCGCCGCATGGTCGGCAGTTGGCCCCGGGTGGGAGGAAGTCATGGGTGCCGCACCGGTACTTGAGGAGCTGCGGGAGGTCTGCCAGCCGCAGGCCAAGCTGGCGAGCCGCAACGGCGAGCACTGGGCCGGCCGGCTCTACATGCGCAGGATCTCCCTGCGCACCACCCGCCACCTGGTGCGCACCCCGGTCACCCCGGACCAGCTGACCTGGACCATGGTGGTCTGCGGGGTCGCCGCCGGCGCCGCGCTGATGATCCCCGGCCTGACCGGCGCGGTCCTCGCCGTGGTCCTCATGCAGCTGTTCCTGCTCTTCGACTGCGTGGACGGCGAGGTCGCCCGCTGGAAGGGCCAGAACAGCGCGGCCGGCATCTACGTCGACCGGCTCGGCGCGTACCTCGCCGACGCCGCGCTGATGGCGGGCGCCGGCTACCGGGCGGCCGAGTCGGGCGCCGGCGGCTGGCTGTCGGTCGGCATCGCCACCGCCCTCGGCGTCGTCCTGCTCAAGGCGTCCACCGACCTGGTGGACGTGGCCCGCGCCCGGCGCGGACTGGCCGTCGCCGACGACGAGTCCACCCGCCCGCGCTCCCAGGGTGTGGCCACCGTGCGCCGGATCGCCGCCGCGTTCAGGATCCACCGGGTGACCAACGGCATCGAGGCCTCCCTCGTCCTGCTGGCCGCGGCCGTCGCCGACGCGGCGACCGGCGGCATCGAGCCGACGCGCTGGGCGCTGGGCGCGCTGGCCGTCATCACGTGGGTGATGGTCCCGGCCCATCTGCTGTCGATCCTGTCGTCGTCGCGGCTGCGCTGAGGTACTCCAGGTATCCGTGGAGGGCGCCCGCGCCCTCCAGCATGGCCCTCGTGCGGGCGGTGAGCGCCTCGCCCCGCGCGCCGATCGCCGCCCGCAGCGCCTCGCTGCCGCCCTCGCGGCGCATCCCCTCCAGCACCGGGCGGATCTGGTCGAAGAGGTGATGGCTGCGGCGCAGCGTGTGGACGATCCGGGCGTCGCGCACCTCCGCCGGGCCGTACACGCGGTACCGCGTGCCGCGTTCGCGCCGCGGGGCCAGCAGCCCGGCCGCCTCCCACACCCGCAGCGCCGACGTCCGTACGCCCAGCAGCGCGGCCACCTCCCCGATCCGCAGCCCCGCGCGGGGCACCGGAGCGGGCTCCTCCCCGGCCGGCGCCCCCAGTGCCTCCAGCGCCTCGCGCGCCGCGCGCAGGGAGGCCCGCTCCTCGTGCAGCGCGGCGTGCGCGGCGTCGACCAGGGCGAGCGCGGCCGGCACGTCGCCGTCGTGCACGGTCCGCATCACCGGGGTCGCCGTCACCGGCCCGTACCCCCCGAGCAGGGCCCGGTAGGCCAGCAGCGCCCGCCGGTGCGCCTCGCCGAAGACCCGGTGGCCGGAGGGGGTCCGCGTCGCGGGCGGCAGGACGCCGCTCTCCTCGTAGTTGCGGATCTGCTGCGTCGAGACCCCGGCCAGCCGGGCCAGGTCGACGGAGCGCAGGCGGCGTTGTCCGGACATCGGTGCGAGGCTACTCCGCGCTGATCGAACGCCAGATCCGTTCCGGCAGGAGGCGTGCGGCCTCGTCCAGGTCGACGTCGCCGAAGTCGGCGAGCCAGCGCCGTGCCGTGCCGACGACCGGGCCGAGCACCAGGGACTCGATCAGGGGGATCGGGAGCGGAGCCACCTCGCCGGCCTCGATCCGGGGCCGCAGCCACTGTGCGAACGCCGAGACCCTGGCCTCCTGGGTGTCGCGCAGCTCCCTGCCCCGCTCCATGCCGACCCGGTCCGCCCGCGAGGAGTGCACGAGCAGCGCGGCGGCCCGGTTCTCCCGAACGAACGTCAGATAGGTGCGGGTGAGGACGTCCACGCCCTCGCGGGCCGTGCGGGCCGACACCAGGGCCGTGGCCAGTTCGCCCAGCAGCCGGCCCAGCCAGCGCTGGGTGAGTGCCTCGTACAGCCCGTCGATGCTGCCGAAGTGGTGGTAGAGGCTGCCCAGGCTGACCCCGCTGGCCCGGGTGACCGCGCTGACGGTGAGTCCCTGCTCGCCCGACTCCCCGTAGACGCGCAGGGCCGCGTCCAGGAGCTGCTCGGCGGTGACCTCGCCGCGGTGCTGCTTGGGGCTCATCGCAGGGTCGTCGTCCCCTTCTGGAATGAATTTCTAGAATCCTCTTCCAATCCTAGCCCGGGCTGATTCAGACTGGTCCCAGCCGGCGTGCGTGTCCGCCCGTGAGGTGCGGGGGAACGGGCGGGCCGCCGTCGGTCGAGCGGTGCCGAACCGCTGGAGGACGACGACCCGCGCCGGATCGGGGCGATCCCGCTGCTGGGACGCCTCGGGGCCGGCGGGATGGGCCGGGTCTACCTCGGCGTGCACGAGGGGCGCTACGCGGCGGTCAAGCAGCTGCTGCCCTCGGTCGTCGGTGAGGACAATGACTTCCTGCGCCGCTTCGGGCACGAGCTGGACAACCTCGCGCGCTTACCCGAGGAGGCGACCGCCCCGCTCCTCGTGGGCGACCGCACCGCCCGGCCCCCGTGGTTCGCCACCGCCTACGTCCCCGGGCTCACCCTGCACGAGGCCCTCGAGGTCCACGGAGGCCCCCTGCCCGCCGACGCCCTGTGGCTGCTGCTGCGCGAGGCGGCCTCGGGCCTGGCGGCGGTGCACGCGCTGGACATGGTGCACCGGGACCTGAAGCCGTCCAACGTCATGCTCACCCTCGACGGCCTCACCCTCATCGACTTCGGCGTGGCCCGCGCCGCCGAGCAGAGCCGGCTCACCCGCACCGGCATGGTGGTGGGCACGCCCGCCTACATGTCCCCCGAACAGGCCTCGGGGGCACGGCGGTCGACCGGCGCCGTCGACGTGTTCGCCCTCGGGTCGGTCCTCGCGTACGCGGCGAGCGGCCGGCCGCCCTTCGGCGACGAGTCGGGACCCGGCGTGCTGTACCGGATCGTGCACGAGGAACCCGGCCTCGACGCCGTGCGCGCGCTCGACCCCGAACTCGCCGAGGTGGTCGCGGCCTGTCTGGACAAGGACCACGAGGGGCGGCCGACCGCCGCCGAACTGGTCGAACACGCCGAGCGGCACGGCCCGTTCACCCCGCCGCTGTGGCCGCGGGCCGTCACGGAGCGGCTGGCCGAGCGGGCCGCCTTCGCCGCGAGGACGCCCCGCGCCGACGAACTGCCGGAACCCGCCGGGCCCGTCACCCCCGCCGGACCCGCCGCTCCCGTCGTCACTCCCGCGCGGTCGGGGAAGCCCGAACGCCGGCGGCGCACCCGCGTGGTGTTCGCCGTCGTTCCGGTGGTCGTCGTGGCCGCGGGGACGACGATCGCGATCCAGCCCGTGCCGCACACGTCCGGCCCCGGCGCCGAGGCCCGTGCCACACCGTCCGCCTCCGCCCCGGCGTCGCTCGACCCCGTGCCGTCCTCCTCACCGCGGGCGAAGGAGGAACCGCGGAAGTCGCCGTCCCCGTCACCCTCCGGGGGCGGGGACGACGCCCGCGCGGCAGGCGGCGGTCCGGCGGGCGACGGCCCGGGCGGGAGCGGCGACGGCGGCTCCGGCGGCCCGGACGACCCGGGCGCGCCGGGGGGTACGGGCGCCTCCGCGGGCTCCACGGGCTCCACGGGGTCAGGCGGTTCCGGCGGTCCGGGCGGTCCGGACGGTCCGGACGGCGGGTCCGGTGACACCGGGGCCCCGGCCTCCGGTCACTTCGGCCTCATGAACGGCGAGGACCGCAAAGTGCCTCGTCGAGGTCATCAACTCCACCGACACGGGCTTCTGCACCGACTCGGCCGCCCACTGGACGTTCGCGAGCGGGGCGGGCGGCGCGGTCGAGGTCGTCAACGGGGACAGCGGCTCCTGCCTGAAGGCGAACATGAAGGGCCAGGCCGTCTTCACCGCGGACTGCGCCCAGGGCGGCACCTCGGTGCTGTGGCGCCGGGGCTCCGGCGACACGCTCAGCAGCGTCTCCAACGGCGGCTGCCTCGACCTGGCCTTCGGTTCCGGCCTCGCGACCCAGAACTGCGCGCCGGGGACGGCGTCCCAGCGCTGGACGAAGGTGTAGCCCGCGGCGGGAACCGGCGCCCCCCGGTCGACCCGCTCCGGTCACTCGCCCCGGTCGCGCTTGTCGCCGTCCTTGTCGCCGTCCTCGTCCCGGTCCCTGCTCACGTCCTTGTCCCCGTCCCCGTCCCGGGTCCCGGGCCTGTCGTCGCCCAGCGACTTCAGGAACTCGGGGTTGTCGTCGGGCGCCACCCACTGCTGCCGGCCGCCCCGGCTCCAGGCGGACCCGACGGCGCCGCCCGCGCCCGCGGGGTGCCGCTTCTTGCCGGCGATGATCCACGAGATCGAGCCGACGAGCGGGAACAGCAGCACGAGGATCGCCCACAGCGGCTTGGGCATGTGACGGATGTCCTCCTCCTCCGTGCTGATGCAGTCGATGAACGCGTAGACGCTCAGCGCCAGAGGCACGAGGAACATCAGCACCCGGAGCATGGGACCTCTCCAGAGGGAAGGGGGTCGGGGCCGTCGGCACAGCCCCCAGGTACAGGGCCAGGGTAGCCGCTCGGGGATACTTGACCGCATGGCTTACGACGATCTTCGCTCCCTGCTCAGGGCGCTGGAGCGCGAGGGTGACCTCAAGCGCATCAAGGCCGAGGTCGACCCGCACCTGGAGGTCGGTGAGATCGTCGACCGGGTGCAGAAGGCCGGCGGTCCCGCGCTGCTCTTCGAGAACGTGCGCGGCTCGAGCATGCCCCTCGCGATGAACGTGTACGGCACCGACCGCCGCCTGCTGAAGGCGCTCGGCCTGAAGTCGTACGCGGAGATCTCCGAGAAGATCGGCGGCCTGCTCAGGCCCGAGCTGCCGCACGGCTTCGTCGGCGTGCGCGAGGCCTTCGGCAAGCTCGGCGCGATGACGCACGTGCCGCCGAAGAAGGTGAAGGACGCGCCGGTGCAGGAGGTCGTCCTGCGCGGCGACGACGTGGACCTCGAACGGCTCCCCGCCCTGTTCACCTGGCCCAAGGACGGCGGCTCCTTCTTCAACCTGGGCCTGACCCACACCAAGGACCCCGAGACGGGCGTCCGCAACCTGGGCCTGTACCGCCTCCAGCGCCACGACCGGCGCACCATCGGCATGCACTGGCAGATCCACAAGGACAGCCGCAACCACTACCAGGTCGCCGCCCGGCGCGGCGAGCGGCTGCCGGTCGCCATCGCCTTCGGCTGCCCGCCGGCGGTGACGTACGCCTCCACCGCCCCGCTCCCCGGCGACATCGACGAGTACCTGTTCGCCGGGTTCCTGCAGGGCAAGCGGATCGAGATGGTCGACTGCAAGACGGTCCCGCTCCAGGTCCCGGCCCAGGCGGAGGTCGTCCTGGAGGGCTGGCTGGAGCCGGGCGAGATGCTGCCCGAGGGCCCCTTCGGCGACCACACCGGCTTCTACACCCCGCAGGAGCCCTTCCCGGCGCTGACCATCGACTGCGTGACCATGCGCAAGCGCCCGCTGCTCCAGTCGATCGTCGTCGGCCGCCCGCCGACGGAGGACGGCCCGCTCGGCCGCGCGACGGAACGCTTCTTCCTGCCGCTGCTCAAGATCATCGTCCCGGACATCGTGGACTACCACCTCCCCGAGGCCGGCGGCTTCCACAACTGCGCGATCGTCTCGATCGACAAGAAGTACCCCAAGCACGCGCAGAAGGTCATGCACGCCATCTGGGGCGCCCACATGATGTCGCTGACCAAGCTGATCGTGGTCGTCGACTCCGACTGCGACGTGCACGACCTGCACGAGGTCGCCTGGCGGGCCCTCGGCAACACCGACTACGCCCGTGACCTCACCGTCGTCGAGGGCCCCGTCGACCACCTCGACCACTCCTCCTACCAGCAGTTCTGGGGCGGCAAGGCGGGCATCGACGCGACGAAGAAGTGGCCCGAGGAGGGGTACACGCGCGACGGGGGCTGGCCCGACATGGTCGAGTCCGACCCGGACACCGCCGCCCTGGTCGACCGCCGCTGGAAGGAGTACGGACTGTGAGTCCCCTCGCCGTGGGCGGTCCGGCGCTCTTCATCGGCACCGGCACCGACTACGTGGCCCTGGTGCGGCCCGAGCTGGACCCGGCCGACCCGGGGGTCCGCCGGGTCGCCGACGAGGCGGGTGTCACGCCGGAGGAGCTCGCGGGTCCCGGCGACACCTGGGCGGTGCTCTTCGAGCACGGCGGCGAGGGCGACGGCTTCGAACTGCCCGGTGTGCGCGACGCGGAACCCGCCGGCTTCGCCCGGCTGCTGCGCGACGGGCTCGCCGCGGCGAGCGGGCCGTTCACGGTCGACGGCGGCGCGGTGCTGCGGCTGGACGCCCGTCCGTCCGGCGCGGACGCGTACGCCTTCACGGCGCACGTCACCCCGCCCGAGGACGCGGGGACACCCCTGACCGTGGAGACGGGTCCGCTGCCCGTCGCCGGACTGCTGGCCGACCTCGACACGTTCCTCGGGAGCCTCGCATGATGACCACCGCCGACGGAGTCGTGGGCCCGGGTCCGGCACCGCGGCCGGCCGGGAGGGTGAAGGCGTTCCTGCGCCTGGTGATGATCGAGCACTCGGTCTTCGCCCTCCCCTTCGCCTACATCGCCGCGCTCACCGCGATGTACCAGTGGGACGCGAACATCCACTGGGGCCGACTGCTGCTGGTCACCCTCGCCATGGTCGGGCTGCGGACCTTCGCGATGGCCGCCAACCGGATCATCGACCGCGAGATCGACGCCCGCAATCCGCGCACCGCGCACCGCGAGCTGGTCACCGGCGCGATGTCGGTGAGGCACGCCTGGACGGGCGCGCTCGTCGCCCTCGTCGTCTTCCTGGGCGCGGCGGCGCTGCTCAACCCGCTCTGCCTGGCCCTCGCGCCCGTCGCCGTGATCCCGATGGTGGTGTATCCGTACGGCAAGCGGTTCACGAACTTCCCGCAGGCCATCCTCGGCCTCGCCCAGGCGATGGGCCCGGTCGGCGGCTGGCTGGCCGTCACCGGCAGCTGGTCCTGGGAGGCGGTCGTCCTCGGTCTCGCGGTCGGTGTCTGGATCGGCGGCTTCGACCTGATCTACGCCTGCCAGGACGTCGACACCGACCGCGAGACCGGCGTGAAGTCCGTCCCGGCCCGCTTCGGCGTCCCGGCCGCCATCCGGGGCGCCCGCGCCTGCCACGCCGTGACGACGGCGCTGTTCGTCTGGTACGCGCTCCTCACCGGCGCCGGCGCCTTCTTCTGGCTGGGCCTGCTGATCGTCGCCGGCGCCTTCGTCTACGAGCACACCATCGTCCGCCCGACCGACCTGTCCCGCCTGAACAGGGCGTTCTTCAGCGTCAACGGCTTCATCGGGATCGCCCTGTTCGTGTGCGCGCTGCTGGACCTGCTGGTGCGCGGTCTGACCCTGTAGAAGTCGGTGCGCCGGGCGCCGGCCCGGGTTCTCACCGGCACCCTGCGGATCGCCCTGCGGGGAAACCCCGGGAAAGTACGGCGCTCGCGGTCGCACGCCTCGGTGGCGTGCGACCTGCCGGTGGCGGGGCGGTGTCCTGAGCCCGGGTGGCCGACGACCGGGAGTCCTCACGGGCTGTCCCGTGCCCGCCGTCCGGCAAGTCCGCGCGATGAACCCCTGGGCGCCTGCCCCGGCAGTCCGGCCGCCGGCACGCGGCCGGCCGGGGCTCAGCCCTGCGGCTCCTGCGGCCTGGCGTCGACCTCGCGCAGCCCCTGGTCCCTGAGTTCGGTGCGGGCCTCGGTGCGGTGGCCGCGGGCGATGTAGTCCCGCACGACCGCCTCGACCGCGTCCTGAGGCGAGCCGACCCCCGCCAGGACCATCACCTCCACCACGAGTTCCGCGTCGAGGCTGATGTTCACCTTGGCCATCGTTCCCCCTTCGTCGCCCGTGCGCGCACTGTAGCCGCTTCCGGAGGTCCCCGACCGGTCCTGAGCGCCGCCGCCCTCCGCCCGCCGGTAGGCTCAAGGCGTGAACGCAGGAGAAACGGGGCGCAAGCCTTGGATCGTGGGGGTGTCCGGGGCGTCCGGGACGCCCTACGCAGCCGCTGTGCTGCGTGCGCTTCTCGCGGCGGGGGAGAGCGTCGACCTCGTCGTCAGCCGGGCCTCGCGGCTCACCCTGCTCGACGAGACCGGCCTCTCCTACCGGGACGCCCATTGGCGGGACGACCTGTGCCGATGGCTGTCCCGGGGCGCGGACGGCAAGCCGGACACCTTCGCCGTGGACCTCGACGGCGTACGGCACTGGGCCGCCGGTGACCTCGCGGCCGGGCCGTCCTCGGGGTCGTACCCGAGCAAGGGCATGCTGATCGTGCCCGCCTCCACGGCCTGCGTGGCCGGGGTGGCGCTCGGGCTGTCCAAGGACCTGTTGCAGCGGGCGGCGAGCGTGACCCTGAAAGAGGGACGCAAGCTGGTCGTGGCCGTGCGGGAGACCCCGCTGAACGGCCAGACCCTGCGGCACCTGGTCGCCCTCGACGACGCGGGCGCGGCCGTGGTGCCCGCCTCACCGGCCTTCTACGCGGGCGCGACGCACATCCAGGACCTGGTGGACTTCGTCGCCGGACGCGTGCTCGACGCGGCGGGCGTCGAGCACCGCCTCTACCGCCGCTGGGAGGGCGAACTCGGCGGCGGATCCCGCTCCGACTGAGCACACGCCGCAACGGCACGGCAACGCACCACCCTCTCAGGAACTTTCATCCCTCTTCAGTGGAAGGCTTCGATTCGATGGACGCGGTGGACAGGCAGCTCATCCAGGCCCTGAGGGAGAACGGCCGGGCCTCCTACGCGGAGCTGGGGCGCCTCGTCGGACTGTCGGGCCCCAGCGTCACCGACCGCATCAACCGGCTGGAGGCGGCCGGTGTCATCACCGGCTACCGCGCCACCGTGGACGCCGCCTCGCTCGGCCTCGGCGTGACCGCCCTGATCGGCATCTCGCTCTCGGACGCCGCCGACCACGAGGACGTGGCGCAGCGGCTGAAGGACCTGAGGGAGATCGAGGACTGCTGGTTCATCGCCGGCGACGACTCCTTCATGCTCAAGGTGCGGGCGAACGACGTGGACGGACTGGAGAAGATCATCCGCCGGCTGTCCGGCACCAAGGGCGTCTCCCGGACCCGTACCACCATCGTGCTCTCCACGAAGTGGGAGAACCGCGTCGGTGAGCTGCCCGAAGAGGTCCGCTAGCCGGGGCGTACGGTGGGCGGAGTCTGTCTGAGGAAAAGAGGGATCGGCATGGACGTCGGGCTCAAGCGCGAGCTGGAGGACAAGGTCAGGGCGGGCGTGCGCCTGACCCGTGAGGACGGCATCGCGCTGTACGAGTCGGACGACCTGGCCTGGCTGGGCGGGCTGGCGCACGAGGTGCGGACGCGGCTGAACGGCGACGTGGTGCACTTCAACGTCAACCGCCACCTCAACATGACGAACGTGTGCACCGCCTCCTGCGCGTACTGCTCCTTCCAGCGCAAGCCGGGGGAGAAGGACGCGTACACGATGCGCATCGAGGAGGCGGTGCGGCTGGCCAAGGCGATGGAGCCGGAGAACCTCACCGAGCTGCACATCGTCAACGGGCTGCACCCGAACCTGCCGTGGCGCTACTACCCGCGTTCCCTGCGCGAGCTGAAGGCCGCCCTGCCGGGGGTGTCGCTGAAGGCGTTCACCGCCACCGAGATCCACCACTTCGAGACCATCTCCGGGCTGTCCGCCTCGCAGATCCTCGACGAGCTGATCGACGCGGGCCTGGAGTCGCTGACCGGCGGCGGCGCGGAGATCTTCGACTGGGAGGTGCGGCAGCACATCGTCGACCACCGCACCCACTGGGAGGACTGGTCGCGCATCCACCGGCTGGCGCACCAGAAGGGGCTGAAGACCCCGTGCACCATGCTCTACGGCCACATCGAGGAACCCCGCCACCGGGTGGACCACGTGCTGCGGCTGCGTGAGCTGCAGGACGAGACCGGCGGCTTCCAGGTGTTCATCCCGCTGCGCTACCAGCACGACTTCGTGGACGTGAAGGACGGCAAGGTCCGCAACCGGCTGCAGGCGCGCACCCGGATGGCCACCGGCGCGGAGGCGCTGAAGACGTTCGCCGTCTCCCGGCTGCTGTTCGACAACGTGCCGCACGTCAAGGTCTTCTGGGTGATGCACGGCGTGCAGACCGCGCAGCTGGCGCTGCAGCACGGCGCGGACGACATGGACGGCTCGGTGGTCGAGTACAAGATCACGCACGACGCCGACAACTACGGCACCCCGGACAAGCTGACCCGCGAGGACCTGCTGGACCTGATCCGCGACGCCGGCTTCCGCCCGGTGGAGCGCAACACGCGCTACGAGATCATCCGCGAGTACGACGGCCCCGACCCGGCACGCCGGGAGTCCCCGCAGCCGATGCGGGTCTGACCCGGGACGCGGGGAGGCGCCGCCGCGCCCGGCGCGGGCCGGGGCCGGGGCGTGAGGCCGGTGGCCGGGCGGGTACCCGCCCGGCATGGCCGTCACCCGGGCGCCCGAGGACGCCTACACCGCCGAACCCTTCGTCCCGGACCGCGGTGGTCTGACCGCCCTGCGCGAGGCCGCCGCCGGCTGCCGGGGCTGCCCCCTGCACCGCGACGCCACCCGCACCGTCTTCGGCGCCGGGACCGCCGACGCCCGCGTCATGCTCGTCGGCGAGCAGCCCGGCGACCAGGAGGACCGGCAGGGCAAGCCGTTCGTCGGGCCCGCCGGCAAGCTGCTCGACCGGGCGCTGGCCGAGGCGGGCATCGATCCCGGCGAGGCGTACGTCACCAACGCGGTCAAGCACTTCAAGTTCACGCGGACCGGGGAGCGGGGGCGCCGGATCCACAAGACGCCCGGCCGGCGCGAGATGACGGCGTGCGGGCCGTGGCTCGCCGCCGAGCTGGCGGTCGTCGAGCCGGAGCTGATCGTCGTGCTGGGCGCGACCGCGGGGAAGGCGCTGCTCGGCCCGTCGTTCCGGGTGACGCAGGTGCGCGGCACGGTGCTGGAGGAGGAGGTCCACGGCCGCCGCGAGCGGCTGGTGCCCACCGTGCACCCGTCGGCGGTGCTGCGGGCGGACGACCGGGAGGCGGCGTACCGGGGGCTGGTCGCGGACCTGAAAATCGCGGCACAGGCCCTTGGGTAAGGGTTAGCATCCTTGCATGCCCCTTACCTTCACGCTCGATCCCGCCGTCACCCGTGAACTGCGCGACGGCATCCTCGACCTCTGGACCGACGTCTCCAACGCGGGCGGAGCCGTCGGCTTCGTGCCGCCGGTGACGCGCGAGGAGATCCGGCCCGAGCTGGTGCGGCAGTTCGCGGCGATGGCGGAGGGGCGTTCCCGCCTCCTCGTCGGGCGCGACGAGGAGGGGCGGGTGGCCGCGACGGCGTTCCTCACCTTCAACACCCACCGCCTGATGACCCACTGGATCTGGCTCTACACGGTGATGCTCCACCCCCGCCACCAGGGCCGGGGCCACGGCCGTGACCTGCTGGCCGCCGCCGAGCGCGCCGCCCGCGGGTTCGACGGCATCCGGGCGATACGCCTCACCTGCCGCGGCGGCCTCGGCCTGGAGCGCTTCTACGCCTCCTGCGGCTACAAGGAGGTCGGCCGCGTCCCCGGCGCGATCCGGGTGGCCCCCGGCGACGAGCGGGACGACGTCATCATGCTGCTGCCGCTGACCTGAGGCGGCCCCGGGCCGCACCCCCCTGGAGGGCCGGCGGTCCGGGCGTGTTTCACTGGAGGCTGCCCCCGTGTCCCTTTGGGACGGTCTGGGGGGTGTTCCGGCCGGACGTAGGAAGAGTGGATGAGATGCTCCGCTACACGCTGATGCGCCTCGGGATCTTCGTGGGTTGCCTCGTGGCCGTCTGGGGCCTCGTCTACTCCGGCCTCGCCCCGCGCGGCCTCGGCGACTCCAACGGCCTGTGGGTCGTCCTGCTCGCGCTGGTGATCTCGGCCCCGATCAGCTTCGTCGCGCTCCGCAAGGAGCGGGACCGGGCCTCCGAGCGGATCGTGCAGCGGATGGACCGGGCCAAGGCCAACCTGGAGGCCAACCGCAACCAGGAGGACGTCGCCGACGACGCCGCCCGCACGCGGGGCCAGGCGCAGGGCCAGGCTTCGTAAGCTCCGTCACACCTCGCGTCACCTCCACGGCGCCCCGGTTTCCGAAATCCCCTGGAAACCAGGGCGCTTTGCGTTGTGCGGGTACTTTTCTCCCCGCGCCTGTCAAAGCAAGGCTTTGGGTGTCTCAAAGTTCAGGTGTTACGGTCTTCGGGTGAAGTCAGCAGCCGTGTTCCCCACGCCCCGGAGAGTTCCGCTCGTGGCGCGCCTGCACGTGGACCTCTGCCGGGTCACCTCCGCGAACTGTCGCCCCTGAGGCCTTCGCGAACCGCCGTCCCCCGGCGTCCCGCGACCCGCGCCCCACGTCACCTTCCTCACGCGTCCCCTTCATCGGAGCATGTCCGTGTCCACGAACACGAAGCCCTCGCTGTCCTTCCGGGCACCCTTCTGGGCTCAGATACTCGCCGGCCTCGTCCTGGGCGTCCTGCTCGGCTGGCTCGCCCGCAGCCAGGACCTCTCCTGGCTCGTCACCACCCTCGAGAAGGTCGGCGGGACCTTCATCGGCCTGCTGAAGCTGGCCGTCGCCCCGCTCGTCTTCTTCGCGATCCTGGTCTCCATCACCAACCTGCGGAAGGTCAACAACGCGGCCCGCCTGGCCTCGCGGACCCTCCTCTGGTTCATGATCACCTCGCTGATCGCGGTGGCCATCGGCCTCGTCATCGGCCTGGTCACCAACCCCGGCGCGGGCACCGGCCTCACCCCGGCGGACGGCGGCGATCCGGAGAAGACCGGCTCCTGGATCGACTTCCTCACCGGCATCGTGCCGACCGACGTGATCACGCCGTTCACCGAGCTGAACGTGCTGCAGATCGTCTTCATGGCCGCCGTCGCCGGCATCGCCGCACTCCAGCTCGGCGAGAAGGCCCAGCCGATCCTCACCCTGAGCGAGTCCGTCCTCGAACTCCTCCAGAAGGCCCTGTGGTGGGTCATCCGCCTCGCCCCGCTCGGCACCGTCGGCCTCATCGGCAACGCGATCGCCACCTACGGCTGGGACCTGATCGGCAAGTACGCCACCTTCACCGCCGACATCTACGTCGGCTGCGCGATCGTCCTCTTCGGCGTCTACCCGGCGCTGCTCGCGACCGTCGCCAAGGTCAACCCGGTGCAGTTCTTCAAGGGTGCCTGGCCCGCGATCCAGCTGGCCTTCGTCTCCCGCTCCTCGGTCGGCACCATGCCGCTGACCCAGAAGGTCACCGAGCGCCTGGGCGTGCCCAGGGAGTACGCGTCCTTCGCGGTCCCGTTCGGGGCCACGACGAAGATGGACGGCTGCGCCGCGATCTACCCGGCCATCGCCGCGATCTTCGTCGCCCAGATCTTCGACATCCAGCTCGGCGTCGGCGACTACCTGCTGATCGCGTTCGTCTCGGTGGTCGGCTCCGCCGCCACGGCCGGACTCACCGGCGCGACGGTCATGCTGACCCTCACCCTCTCCACGCTCGGCCTGCCCATGGAGGGCGTCGGCCTGCTGCTCGCGATCGACCCGATCCTGGACATGATCCGCACCGCGACCAACGTCGCCGGACAGGCCCTGGTGCCGGTCGTCGTCTCCGCCCGCGAGGGCCTGCTGGACCGCGACGCCTACGACGCGGTCCACGCCTCGCCGATCGACGAGGCCCCGATCGACGCGGCCCCGGCCGACGAGACCGGGCGGGTCCCCGCGGCGGCCTGACCGCCCCGGCTCCCACGCCTCCCCTCCGCACCACCCCGACGTCCGCCCGCGGCAGCCCGACGCACGGCTGCCGCGGGCGGACGTCCGTCCACGGGGCGCTGCCGTGACCGGCGGGCGCGGCGCGCCCCCGCGGGTGTCCGACGAGCGCCGTCGCCGGACGGGGGGACGGCCGCGGGCCCGTACGCTAATCCGCATGGGTGCCGTGAAGACCAAGCGGATGCCGCGTGCGGTCCGTGAACAGCAGATGCTGGACGCCGCCGTACAGACCTTCGGCCAGCGGGGGTACACGGCCGCGTCGATGGACGAGATCGCCGAACTGGCGGGCGTGTCCAAGCCCTTGGTCTACCTGTACCTGAACTCCAAGGAAGACCTCTTCACCGCCTGCATCCGCCGTGAGGCGAAGGCCCTCACCGAGGCGGTGCGCGCCGGTGCCCGCCCGGGCCTGCCCGCCGACCGCCAACTCTGGTCGGGCCTGACGGCGTTCTTCACGCACACCGCGCTCCACCCCGACGGCTGGTCCGTGCTGCACCTCCGGGCCCGCACGCACGGCGAGGTCTTCGCCGCCGAGGTCGCCGCGATGCGCGCGGAGATCGTGGCGTTCGTGACGCAGCTCATCCTCGCCGCGGCCCGCGAGGCCCACCGTGACCCGGACCTGCCCGAGCACGAGGTCTCCGGGCTCGCGGAGGCCCTGGTCGGCGCCGCCGAGTCGCTCGCCGACTGGGCCAACGCCACCCCCGGCGTCACGGCCCGGCAGTCCGCGGCCACGCTGATGAACTTCGCCTGGGCGGGGCTGGGCGACCTGATGGCGGGACGCCGCTGGTCACCGCCCGACGACGGCACGGACGACACGGACGACAGGGACGACACGGACGACACGGACGACAGGGACGGCGGCGCGGACGGGCCCCGCGCCCGGGCGGATCACACCGGGCGGACGTCCCCCGTCAGGTGAACCCGGCCGCCGGCCCCCCGCAGCTCGAAGCGCCCGCCGCGCGCCGCGTACGTCACCGTCCCCGGCAGCAGGACCGGTGCCCTGAAGTCCGCCCGCACCACCGCCGCGTCCGGGGTGCCGTGCGCGGCGAGGCAGCGGGCCACGGTCCACATGCCGTGCGCGACGGTGCGGGGGAAGCCGAAGAGGCGCGCGGTGAGCGGGTGCAGGTGGATGGGGTTGCGGTCGCCGGAGACGGCGCCGTACCGGCGTCCGACGTCCCCGGCCGGCCGCCACTCGGCCACGGCGGGCAGCGGCTCGTGCGGCGCGCGCTCCTCCCGGTGCGCGGCGGGCCGCCCGGAGGTCCGGTGCCGGGCCAGGTACGTGCTCCGCGACTCCCACACCACGTCCCCGCCGTCCCGCACCTCGGTGACCACGGCGGCCTCGGTGCCCCGCCGGTGCGGCGCCAGCGCCTCGACCCGCACCGACAGCTCGTACGTGCCGGTGGCCGGCAGCGGCCGGTGGCGGGTGATCCCGATCGACGTGTGGACCAGCCCGAGCAGCGGCAGCGGGAAGTCCCGGCCGCTCATCAGCCGCATGGCCAGCGGGAAGCCCAGCACGTGCGGATACGTCGGCGGCAGCGCCTCCGCCCCGGTCGGGAAGCCGCACACCCTCTCGTACGCGGCCAGCCGCGCGGGGTCGATCCGCAGCCCGGGCAGCACCAGCCGGGTGCGCGGGAAGGCGGCGTCGGGGCGGGGCCGTCTGAAGGGCGACAGCAGGGCGCCCCGGGCGAGCAGCGGGGCCAGGGCGGGGGGTGCGGTGAGCACGACGGGGGGCGCCGGGGCGGCGGGGGGCGTCGAGGGCGCGGGGTCGGCGGGTGCCACGGCGGTCACGCTCCCAGCAGGCTCTGGCCGCAGACCCGTACGACCTGGCCGTTCACCGCGGCCGAGGCCGGGTGGGCGAGCCAGGCGGTGGTCTCGGCGACGTCGACCGGCAGGCCGCCCTGCGCGAGGGAGTTCATCCGGCGGCCCGCCTCGCGGATGAACAGCGGCACGGCGGCCGTCATCCTCGTCTCGATGAACCCGGGCGCGACCGCGTTCACGGTCACCCCGTGCTCGGCGAGCGCGCGCGGCGCGAGGGCGCGGACCAGGCCGACGACGCCCGCCTTGCTCGCCCCGTAGTTGGTCTGCCCGGCGTTCCCGGCGATCCCCGCGATGGAGGCCGTGGCGACGATCCGGCCGCCCCGCTTCAGCGTCCCGGCGGCGAGCAGCGCGTCGGTCGTGCGCAGCACGCTTCCCAGGTTCACCTCCAGCACCGAGGTCCAGCGCTCGGCGGGCATGTTGACCAGCCGCCGGTCACGGGTGACGCCGGCGTTGTGGACGAGCACGTCCAGGCCGCCGGGGAGGGCGTCGGCGATCCGGGCGCCCGCGTCGGCGGCGGTGATGTCGAGCGGGAGCGCGACGCCGCCGAGCCGTTCGGCGACGCGCCGTGCGTCCTGTTCGGCCTGCGGCACGTCGAGGACGACCACCTCGGCGCCGTCCCGGGCCAGCGTCTCGGCGACCGCCTCCCCGATGCCCCGCGCGGCGCCGGTGACCAGGGCGGTGCGGCCGGCGAGGGGGCGCTCCCCGTCGTGGGGGGCGACGGGACCGTGCGGGCCGACCTCGATCACCTGGCCGCTGACGTAGGCGGACTTGGGGGAGAGCAGGAAGCGGAGGGTGGACTCGGCGGCGGCGGCGTCGGTGAGGCGGACCAGGTTCACGGTCCTGCCCCGGCCGATCTCCTTGCCGAGGGAGCGGGTGAAGCCCTCCAGCGCCTGCTGGGCGGCGGCCTGGTGATGGTCGGCGGCGTCGAGCGGGGCGCCCAGCACCACGATCCGGCCGCTCGCGGCGACCGACCGGACGACGGGGTGCAGGGCCGCGTGCACCTCGGCGAGCCCTTCGACGTCCCGTATCCCGCTGGCGTCCAGGACGACGGCGGCGGGCCGGCCGGCGGTGTCGTCCGTGCCGCGTCCGGCGCGGGCGAGGACGGGGGCGAGATCGAGGCCGGAGGTGCCCGCGGTGAGGTGGAGCAGTCCGCCGTCCAGCTCCGGCCGCTCGGGCGACCAGCGCCGGAGCGCCGCGGGCTGGGGGAGTCCCAGGCGGCGCGTCAGGAAGCGGCCGGGCGCGGTGCCGGTGAAGCTCAGGTAGCGGTCGGCCATGAAGGACTCCCAGCGGGGGTGGAGGGCTCGCTCTGGACGTGCTCGGGACTCGCTGCGGTGCTTACCCCGTCGCTTACTCTGAAGTAAGGTTACCGGAGGTAAGCCTATGTCACCGGTGAGGAGCAGGTCGAGATGAGCCCCCTGAAGCCGGCCGCCGTGCGGCGCGTCGCGGTCGTCGGCGGCAGCCGCGTGCCGTTCGCCCGCTCCGACGGCCCCTACGCCACCGCCTCCAACCAGGAGATGCTCACCGCCGCCCTGGACGGCCTCGTCGAGCGGTACGGACTCCAGGGGCCCGGCGCGGTGGGCGAGTTCGTGGCCGGCGCGGTCCTCAAGCACAGCCGCGACTTCAACCTCGCCCGGGAGACGGTCCTCGGCTCGCGCCTGGACCCCCGCACCCCCGCGTACGACGTCCAGCAGGCCTGCGGCACCGGCCTCCAGGCGGTCGTCGCCGCCGCCAACAAGATCGCCCTCGGCCAGACCGAGGCCGCGGTCGCGGGCGGCGCCGACACCGCGAGCGACGCGCCCCTCGGCGTCAACGACGACCTGCGCAAGGTGCTGCTGGAGGCACGGCGCGCGAAGTCCCTCGGCGCCCGCCTCAAGGCCCTCGCGAAGGTGCGCCCGGGCCACCTCGTGCCCGACATCCCGCGCAACGCCGAACCGCGCACCCACCTCTCCATGGGCGAGCACGCCGCCGTCACCGCGCGCGCCTGGGGCATCACCCGCGAGGCCCAGGACGAACTCGCCGCCACCAGCCACCAGCGGCTGGCGGCGGCCTACGAACGCGGCCTGTTCCAGGACCTGGTGGTGCCCTTCCGCGGCCTGGCCCGCGACCAGAACCTGCGCCCGGGCTCGACGGTGGAGAAACTCGCGGCGCTGAAGCCGGTGTTCGGCCTCGACCACCCCGGCCCCACCATGACGGCGGGCAACTCGACCCCGCTCACGGACGGCGCCGCGGTGGTGCTGCTGGCGAGCGAGGAGTGGGCGTCGGCGCGGGGACTGGAACCCCTGGCGTACCTGACCGCGTACGAGACGGCCGCCGTGGACTTCGTGCACGGCGACGTGGCGGGCGGCGAGGACGGCCTGCTGATGGCCCCGGCGTACGCGGTCCCGCGCATGCTGGAGCGCGCCGGACTGGGCATGGAGGACTTCGACCTGATCGAGGTCCACGAGGCGTTCGCCTCCCAGGTGCTGGCGACGCTGGCGGCCTGGGAGAAGCGCGGGCTGGCCCCCGTCGACCGCGCCCGCCTGAACGTGGCGGGCTCGTCCCTGGCCACCGGCCACCCCTTCGCCGCCACCGGCGCCCGCATCGTGGCGACCCTGGCGAAACTCCTCGCCGAACGGGACGCCCCCGCCCGGGGACTGATCTCGATCTGCGCGGCGGGCGGACAGGGCGTGACGGCGATCCTCGAACGCGCGTGAACGACGCGGGGGTTACGTGAGTGACCCTCACGTAACCCCCGACACTGCACACACCCGTCCCCGGTTCCTCCCCGTACCCGCACAGACCCCCCACGTCAGAGCCGTACGATCCCGGGACCGGCCGACGACGACCCCTCTCCCGGGCGCCGCCGGTGAGCGCCTCGGCGTGCGAGGCCCGTACGTCATCGGCAACAAGCAGTTCCCCTGCACGCCCCAGGAGCCGCCCGTGTCCGCCGCGCATCCCTCCGCCGCGTATTCCTCCGACCTCGACGACGACGTCTACGGCGCACCCGTCCTGGTCGAACCCGAGATCCGGCGGCTGGACGGAGTCGTACGGGAGGTGTCCGTACCGCCGTTCGCCAAGCCGGTGCGGCACGGATCGCTCGCCGACCTGCCGTTCGACAACGCGGGCGCGGCCGGGGACGCGGTGGTCCTCGGCCGGAGGACGGCGGACGGCGGCTGGCGGGACGTGACGGCCGCCGAGTTCGCCGCGGAGGTCATGGCCGTGGCGAAGGGGATGATCGCCGAGGGCCTGATGCCGGGCGACCGGATCGCCGTCATGGCCCGCACGATCTACGAGTGGACGGTCCTCGACTTCGCCGCGTGGGCCGCCGGACTCGTCACCGTGCCCGTCTACCCCACCTCCTCCGTCTACCAGGCCCGCTGGATCCTGCACGACTCGGGCGCGGTCGCCCTGATCACGGAGACCGCGGCGCAGGCCGCCGCGCTCGGCCCCGAGTTCCCCCACCTGCCCGACCTGCGGCACGTGTGGATCGTCGAGAAGGACCACGTCGAGCGGCTCGCGGAGGCCGGCGCGCACGTCCCGGACCAGGAGGTGGACGTACGCCGCGGCGTCCTGGGCCCCGACACCCTCGCCACCCTCGTCTACACCTCGGGCACGACGGGCCGCCCCAAGGGCTGCGCCCTCACCCACGGCAACTTCTTCGCCGAGGTGGACAACGCCATCGAACTGCTCTACCCCGTCTTCAGGGCACGGACGAGCGAAGAGGCCTCCGTCCTCCTCTTCCTGCCCATGTCCCACGTCTTCGGCCGCATGGTCGCCGTCGCCTGCGTCCGCGCCCGGGTCCGCCTCGGCCACGCGCCGAGCCTGAAGGCGGAGGACCTGCTGCCGGACCTGGCGAGCTTCCGGCCCACCTGCCTGCTGGCCATCCCCTACATGCTGGAGAAGGTCTTCAACGCCGCCCGCGCCAAGGCGGAGGCGGGCGGACGCCTGTCCACCTTCGACCGCGCGGCGTCGGTCGCCCGCCGCTACGGCGAGGCACTGGAGGCCCGGCAGACCGGCACGGGCCCCGGCCCGTCCCGGTCCCTGAGGACCGGCCGCGCCTTCTACGACCCCCTGGTCTACCGCCGCCTGCGCAACGCCATGGGCGGCAGGGTCCGCTACGCCATCTGCGGCGGCTCCCCGCTCGGCCGCCGCCTCGCCGCGTTCTACGCCGGCGCCGGCATCGAGGTCTTCGAGGGGTACGGCCTGACGGAGACGACCGGCGCCACCACGGTGACGCCCCCGCTCAAACCCCGCCTGGGCACGGTGGGCTGGCCGCTGCCCGGCACGCGGATCCGCATAGCGGCGGACGGCGAGATCCTGGTCGCGGGCGAGCACGTGCTCCGCGGCTACTGGGACTCCCGGGCGGGCGGAGTCGTCCCCGCGGCGCCCGACGGCTGGCTCCCCACGGGGGACATCGGCGAACTGGACGACGAGGGCTACCTGACGATCACGGGCCGCAAGAAGGAGCTGATCATCACCGCGGGCGGCAAGAGCGTCGCCCCGGCCCCGCTGGAGGACTGGCTCCGCTCGCACCCCCTGATCTCCCAGGTCATGGTGGTCGGCGAGAACCGCCCCTACGTCTCCGCCCTGATCACCCTGGACCCCGACGGCGTCAACCACTGGCGCCGGATGAACGGCAGGCACCCGGTCCCGCCGGAGCTCCTCACCGACGACGAGGAACTGCGCGCCGTCCTCCAGCGCGCGATCGACGAGGCCAACAAGACGCTCTCCCGCCCGGAGTCGATCCGCCGCTTCACGATCCTGCCCGTGGACTTCACGGAGGAGGCGGGCCACCTGACCCCGTCGATGAAGCTGCGGCGCGAGGCGATCATGCGGGACTTCGCGGGAGAGGTCGAGGGGCTGTACGAGGGGTAGCCAGGGCGAGGAGGGGCGAGGGGGAGGGCCGTCGCCGCGGGCGACGCGGGGTGGAGCGCAGCGGAACCCAGCGCCCTTGACGCGGGGCGCGGAGGCACGACACCGATCAGGAAGCGGGCGGCCCCGCGGTCACTTGTCACCCACGTGCCCGTCGGCGGACCCGCCCGAGGCACTCCGGCGGCAGCTGTCCGTCACCGTGTCCGCGAACGCCCTCGCCAGTGGGGTCAGCGCGTCCCAGCGGCGGACCGCCCAGCCGACCGACAGGGGGCGCAGCGCGCGGATCGGGACCAGGCGCAGAGGGCCCTCCTCGCCGGGGACGGCGTGACCCGGCAGTGCGGGCACCACCGCCCGGCCCAGTCCCAGCTCGGCCAGCAGCAGCGCGGTGTCCCAGTCGGCCACGCTGGTGTCGAAGGTGAAACGGACCCCGGACTCGGCGCAGGCGGCGTCCAGGTGGGCGGCGGAGGTCGAGTTGGGCGGCAGGCGTATCAGGCGCAGGTCCTGCAGCTCGCGCGGGTCGAGGGAGGGGCGCGTGGCCAGCGGGTCGTCGGACCGCATCGCGAGGACCCACGGCAGGTCCGTCACCGCCCGCTGCTCGACGCCCCGCACGGGCGCGCCGAGGGTGATCCACGCCAGGTCCAGCTCGCTGTCGGCCAGCGCGTCGAAACAGCCCCGGCTGGAGCTCTCCGTGCGGAACTCCAGGCGGACGTCGGGGTAGCGCTGCCGGAAGGCGACGACCGCGCCCGACATGAAGTGCCGTACGGTCGTGGCGCCCGTGGCGATCCGCACCGAACCGCGCTCGCCGTCGACGAGTTCCCGCAGCCGCCGCAGTGCCGCGTCCAGGCCGGTGAGGCCTTCGGAGGCGGCGGCCTCCAGCAGACGGCCGGCCCGCGTCGGGACGACCCCGCGCGGGCGCCGTTCCAGCAGGCTGACTCCCGTCTCCCGCTCCAGCCGCTTCACGTGCTGGCTCACCGCCGACTGCGTGCACGCCAGGTCGCGGGCGACCGCGCTCAGACTGCCGGCCCGGCACACGGCCACGAAGACACGAAGGTCGTCAAGGGTCACAACACCCAAGCTAACACTTGGGGTTGGGGACAGATTCCAAGGATTGACTCGAGGGGCGGCTCTCCGCGACGATCGTCGCAGGGCCCGGGCGGCAACCCGCTCCCGGCTCCCGCCGAGGTCCGGACCAGGGCGGGGGAGGCGAGCGGGTGCCGACCCACCGCGTCCGGCCGCCGCTGAAGGGACCCCCGTCCGTGGACACCGGCACCGATCGAGCCCGTGCCCTGCTGGAGCGGTGCGGCGCCGCGACCGTCGTCCATCCCGGCGGCACCCTGCTCGCCCACCTCGACCGCGTACGGACCCTGCTCGCGAGCCGGCAGGCCCGTCCCGCGCTCCAACCCGCCGGGTCCTGCCACGCCTTCCACGGGACCGACGGTTTCCCCGGGGCCCTGCTGCCCCCGGCCGCCGCCACGAACTCGCCGCCGTGATCGGCCCCGAGGCCGAGGCGACCGTGTCCACGTACGCGAGCTGCGACCGCACGGCCACCTCCCCCGCGCTCACCGCCCCGGGATCCCCCTTCCGCGACCGCTTCACCGGCCGCCCGCACCACCCGGGGACCCGGACGCGCCGGGACTTCGCCGAGCTCACCGCCGCGCCGTACGGGGGGATCCGGGGGCGGGACCGCTCCGGGAACCGACGGGACGGCTCCGGGAACTAGGGGGTCAGCGGCGGCCTGCGGGCGATCAGGATCGCCTGCGGGGTCGACTCGCCGAGCGCCTCGTCCGCCGCCCGCACGGAGCGCAGCCCGACCGTGAACCCGGACGCCTCCAGGATCCCGGCGATCCGCTCCGGCCGGCGGCGCTGGAAGTCGGCGGAGACCGGGTGGCCGAAGGGCTGTTCGACGCGCAGGGGCTCGTCCCCGACCTGGAAGGCGAGCAGCAGACGGCCCCCGGGCGTCAGGACCCTGCGGAACTCGCCGAAGAGGGAGGGGAGTTCGTCGTGCGGGGTGTGGACGGTCGAGTACCAGGAGACGACGCCGGCCAGACTGCCGTCGGGGAGGTCCAGGTCGAGCATCGAACCCTGCTCGAAGCGCAGGTCCGGGTGCTCGCGGCGGGCGACGGCGAGCATCGACGCCGACAGGTCGAGGCCGAAGACGGAGAGGCCGAGGGAGGCGATGTACGCGGTCACCTTCCCGGGGCCGCACCCCAGGTCGGCCACCGGGCCGTCCTTCCCGACCAGTTCGGCGAAACCGCCCATGACGGCCCGGTCCAGCGGATGCGCCATGTGTACGTCGCGGAAGTGGGCGGCGTAGTCCTCGGCGATGGCGTCGTAGAAGGCGCGGGTGGTGACCACGTGGTCGGCGTCGGTGTCGGTCATGGCCGAGCACCTTATCCGCGCCCACCGACATCCACGGGCGTCCCCTGGCACCCGTGGGTATCCACCGGCACCCGGGTCACGCGACTCCCGCCGCCCGCAGCAGCGCCGTCGTCCCCGCCGCGCCGAGGACGACGACCGCGAACGGGGCCCGCCGCCACGCCAGCGCCCCGCCCACCAGCACTCCCGCCGGGCGCGCCCACCCCGCGAAACCCCCGCCCTCGGTGAGCGCCCCCGTCGCCAGCAACGCCACCAGCAGAACCACCGCGCCGGCGGACAGCAGCTCCTGCACCCGGGCCGGCGGCTCCACCCGTCCGTGCAGCACCGGCCCGACCAGCCGGAAGGCGTACGTGCCGACCGCCAGCACCAGGATCACCGCGACCGTCGCACTCACGCCGGCCGCCCCGCACCACGCCCGCGCCGGTGCAGCACCAGCCCCGCCAGCGCCACCAGCACCGGCACGCCCGCCGGCACCACCGGTGTCACCGCCAGGGCCAGCGCCGCGCCGGGCACGGCGGCCCGGCGGACGTCCGCGTCCTGGCGCAGGGCGGGCAGCACCAGGGCGACCAGGACGGCGGGGAAGGCCGCGTCCAGCCCGTAGCGCGCCGTGTCCCCCAGCGCGTCGCCGGCCAGCGCGCCCGCCAGCACCCCCGCGTTCCACACGGCGAACAGGCCGAGCCCCGAGATCCAGAACGCCGTCCGCCGCCGCGCCGGATCCCGCTGGGCGAGGGTGAAGGCCACCGTCTCGTCGGTCACCAGGTGCGCCCCCACCAGGCGGGCGAGCCGCCCGCGGCCGATGTGCTCGGCGACGGCGAGGCTGAAGGCCGCCGTGCGGGTGTTGAGCAGCAGCCCGGTGGCCGCCGCCGCGAGCGGGCCGCCCCCGGCCAGCAGCACGCCCACCGCGCTGAACTGCGCCGAGCCCGCGTACACGACCAGCGACATCACCACCGGCACCCACACCGGCAGCCCTCCGGCGACGGCGATCGCCCCGAACGACACGCCGACGATGCCGCCGGCCAGGCAGACGAGGGACACGTCACGGAGCAGGTCGGGGTCGGGGGACGGGAGGACCGAGGAGAAGCGCGGTGCCCGCGGTGTCCACGGTGGCCGCGTTGTTCGTTGGGGCGAACGCATGTTTCCTACCATGGACAGACGAGCTCATGTTCGTCAAGACGAACGATCGGACCGCTGGAGCGAACGCGACATGACCGACGACACCCCGCCCCGCCTCCCCCTCGACTGGATCGCCGCCGCCCTGCGCCGCGAGCGCACCCGCGTCGGGCTCTCCCTCTCCGAGCTGGCCAAACGGGCCGGGATCGCCAAGTCCACGCTGTCCCAGCTGGAGGCGGCGAGCGGGAACCCCAGCATGGAGACCATCTGGGCGCTGGCGGTGGCGCTCGGGGTGCCGTTCAGCGCGCTGGTGGAGCCGCCGGCGCCCGCCGTCCAGGTGATCAGGGCGGGACGGGGGCCGACCGTGCGCTCCGAGCAGTCCAGCTACGTCGCCACGCTGCTGTCGGCGAGCCCGCCGGGGGCGCGGCGCGACCTCTACGCGGTGGGGCTGGAGCCGGGGACCGTGCGCGCCTCGGAACCGCACATTCCGGGGACGGTGGAGCACATCGTGGTGAGCGCCGGGCGCGTGAAGGCGGGGCCCGACGGAGAGAGCGTCGAACTCGGCCCGGGGGACTACATGGCGTACCGGGGGGATGTGCGGCACGCGTACGAGGCGCTGGAACCTCACACGGAATTCGTGCTGATCATGCAGCACGTATGAGAGGAATTCCCCGGAAATTCATCGGAACTCGCGCGGCCCGAACGGCCTGGACGGCCCGCGGGGCCCGGGCGGCCCGGACGGTCCCGTGCCGCAATGCATCCGGAAAGGCAGGAGCCCCGTCGCCTGACGGCGCGGGGCTCCTTGGGTACTGCTAGTCGTTCCCGGATCGGCGAGGATCAGACCGGGGTGACGTTCTCCGCCTGCGGGCCCTTCGGGCCCTGCGTGACGTCGAAGGACACCTGCTGGTTCTCCTCAAGGGAGCGGAAGCCGCTCGCGTTGATCGCGGAGTAATGGACGAAGACGTCGGGGCCGCCGCCTTCCTGGGCGATGAAACCAAAGCCCTTTTCGGCGTTGAACCACTTCACGGTTCCGGTAGCCATAAGCCCTCCTTGGGCCCAAAGGGTTGCCCTGCTCCAGAACCAGCAAGTGTGAAGACAAATTCTGCACAATCGCTTATGTCTGAGAACGACGAGAGCCCGCGGTCACATGCTCCGCAGGCTCTGTACTGCAAGGGAAACCAAACTGCAACTTGCGATGAGCCTAGCACGCGACGAGCCGAATGCAATAGAGGCCAAGATCACTTCACCCGAATGTTTGAACGTCCCGTCCGTCACACCCCTCCGGTCGAACACGGGGGCGAACGTCCCCGTGCCCCGCACGAGGGCTAGCCTCACGATGTGGACAATCCTCGCACCCGGCCGCGCGTCGGCCACATCCAGTTCCTGAACTGCATGCCCCTGTACTGGGGGCTCGCGAGAACGGGCACGCTCCTCGACTTCGAGCTGACCAAGGACACCCCGGAGAAGCTCAGCGAGAAGCTCGTGCAGGGAGACCTCGACATCGGGCCGATCACCCTCGTCGAGTTCCTCAGGCACGCGGACCGGCTCGTCGCCTTCCCCGACATCGCCGTCGGCTGCGACGGCCCGGTCATGTCCTGCGTGATCGTCTCGCAGGTCCCGCTGGACCGGCTGGACGGCGCCCGCGTCGCCCTCGGCTCGACCTCGCGCACCTCCGTACGCCTCGCCCAGCTCCTCCTCGCCGAGCGGTACGGCGTACAGCCCGAGTACTACACCTGCCCGCCCGACCTGAGCCTGATGATGCAGGAGGCCGAGGCGGCCGTCCTCATCGGGGACGCGGCACTGCGCGCGAACATGCTCGACGGACCGCGCTACGGCCTGGACGTGCACGACCTGGGCGCGCTGTGGAAGGAGTGGACGGGCCTGCCGTTCGTGTTCGCGGTGTGGGCGGCGCGCCGCGACTACCTGGAGCGCGAGCCGGTCATCACCCGCAAGGTGCACGAGGCCTTCCTCGCCTCCCGCAACCTCTCCCTCGAGGAGGTCGGCAAGGTCGCCGAGCAGGCGGCCCGCTGGGAGGCGTTCGACGAGGCGACCCTGGCCCAGTACTTCACCACCCTCGACTTCAGCTTCGGGCCCCCGCAGCTGGAGGCGGTCGCGGAGTTCGCCCGCCGGGTCGGACCGACGACGGGGTTCGCGGCGGACGTGACGGTGGACCTGCTGCGGCCCTGAGGGCGACGGGCCCGGCCACTACCCTGCTGGGAGGTTCTGGCGTAGGGGCGTGACGGGGGAGGGGTGGACGCCATGCGGCCGCTCGAACGGGACGAACCCACGGTCGTGGGGCCCTACCGGCTGCTCGGCCGGCTCGGCTCGGGCGGCATGGGCCGGGTCTACCTGGGCCGCAGCGCCGGGGGCCGCACGGTCGCGGTGAAGATCGTGCACCCGCACTTCGCGCTGGACGAGGAGTTCCGGGCCCGCTTCCGCCGCGAGGTCGACGCCGCCCGCCGGGTGGGCGGCGCCTGGACGGCGCCCGTCCTGGACGCCGACCCCGACGCCCGGGTCCCGTGGGTCGCCACCGCCTACGCGGCCGGCCCGTCCCTGGCGGCGGCCGTCACGGACACCGGCCCGCTGCCCGCCCCCACCGTGCGGGCGCTGGGCGCGGGCCTGGCCGAGGCGCTGGCGGCGGTGCACGCACTGGGCCTGGTGCACCGGGACGTGAAGCCGTCGAACGTCCTCCTCACCCTCGACGGCCCGCTGCTCATCGACTTCGGCATCGCCCGCGCCACGGACGGCACGGCCTCCCTGACGTCGACGGGCGTGTCGATCGGCTCCCCCGGCTACATGTCCCCCGAGCAGATCCTCGGCAAGGGCGTCACGGGCGCGGCGGACGTCTTCTCCCTGGGCGCGGTGCTGGCGTACGCGGCGACGGGCCGGCCGCCGTTCCCCGGGGACTCCTCGGCGGCGCTGCTGTACAAGGTCGTCCACGAGGCCCCGGAGCTGGGCGAGTGGGACGGCGAGGTGCGCGAGCTGACGGAGGCGTGCCTGGACAAGGACCCGGCCGCGCGCCCGGCCCCGGCCGAGGTGTCCCGGCGGCTCGCCCCCGAGGGCGCCGCCCGGCTGATGGCGGGCGGGTGGCTGCCGGGAGTACTGGTGGAACGGGTGAGCCGGGCCGCGGTGCAGGTGCTGAACCTGGAGGCGGGGGCGGGGACGGGCGCGGGGAGCGTGCCGGGGCCGGCGTCCGGACCGGTGGACTTCAGCAGCCCGTCGGTCGGGGAGGCCCCGGCGGCCGGCGTGGCGGCCGGCGGGGGGACCGGCACGGCGGCCGGGGTGTTCGGTCCGCCGCCGGACATGCCGGCGGCCGGGGGGACGGGTGCCGCCGGCGTCCCCGGGCCGCGTGGCGGGCAACGCGACGCGCGGCCACGGCCGCACGCGGGCCCGCACCCGCCGACCCGGCCCGCGGGCCGCCCTCCCCGTGCCGGCAGGCTCTCCCTCTCCGTCTCGGCCACGTCCGCCACCGAGCGCGGCGCCGGCCGCGGCAGACGGATGAGCTGCACGGTGGCCCTCGCGGTCGCCGGAGCACTGGCCGCGGTCACCGTCGGATCGGTGTTCCTGCGCGACCTGCTGCCGGGCGACTCCCGGGGCGGCTCGTCCGGCCCGGACGGCGGAGCCCAGTCGAAGGCACCCGTCACCGCGGTCCCCGCCGCGTACGTCGGCACCTGGGAGGGCCAGGCCACCTCCCGTGACGGCATCGCCGTCCCCCTGGGCACGTTCCGGGTGACGATCGAACAGGGGAAGGTGGGCGAACGGGTCGGCACGCTCCGCCACACCGACATCTTCGGCGGCGTCTGCGACGACGTCCTCACCCTGAAGCAGGTCACGGACAAGCAGCTCGTCACGGACTCCGTCGGCGCGAAGTCCAACCGCGACGTGTGCAACCAGGCCCTGCACACCGTGCGCCTCACCCCGGTCGGCGACGACCTGGTGTACACGTCGGACAGCAAGGCCTCGGGGCGGCCGGAGGCACGGCTGTCGAAGGTCAGGTAGCGGCGGACTCCGGCACGCCGGCGGCCCTCCGCCGCTCCGGCCTCGCCGAACCCCCGCTCACCCCGGCACCACGACCGTCCGCAGCTCGCCGTCGCCGAGGTGCAGCATGCCCTTGCCCGGCACGACCTGCCCGCCGACCATGCTGCGGGACAGGCGCAGGCCGATGAGGTCCCCGCTGGAGGACTCCTGCGGGGAGAGCAGGATCCCGCGGCGGGCCTTCTTCGCGTCGACCTGCCAGCCGGAGAAGCCGCTGCACACGTCCTCCTCGTCACCGGCGATGACGAGGGCGAGACCGCGCTCGGCGCCCCGGGAGACGATCTTCTTCATCTGGCTCGCGGCGTCGCAGTCCTCGAGGATCTCGCCGTCGTCGATGAGCACGGCGACCGGTTCGTCGGTCGACGCCTCGTCGATCAGCTCCTCGAAGTCGTCCTCGTCGATGTCGTCACCGGTGAAGACCTTCAGCACCCCGTCCGTGCCGTCCAGTTGACGCAGCGGGGACTGCCGGGGAGCGGCGACGACCAGGCGCGTGCCCTGCGCGAGGAAGGACTGGGCGAAGTTCATCAGCACCGTCGAACGACCCGACTTGGCCGGTCCGGCGATGACGAACGCCGGCACCCCCTCGGCGAGATCGGGGCCGAAGCCGACGATCTCGTCGCCGCCGATGCCGGCCAGCGCCCACAGCCTGGACCGGGACGCCTCCGGGTCGCGCAGCTCCCACGCCTCCGGGAAGGAGATGCGGCTGGGCAGGCTGTCGACGCGGAACGGGCGCCGCGCGCGCGGGACGTCGGCGTCGCGGGCGGCCGCCGCCTCGCCGATCGCGGCCAGCGCGGCCGCCTGCCCCTGGCCGGTGGTGTCCTCGGCGAGCAGCGCGAACTGCGTCTCCGTACCGGCCTCGTTGCGGAAGGCACGGCCCGGCGGGATCTCCTCCGGCACCTTGCGGGCCGGGATGCCGAGCGAGGAGAAGTCGCTGCGGTCGGCCAGGCGCAGCCCGTACTTGTCCTCGGTGAGGGTCGCGATCCGGCCGACGAGCAGGGTGCGGTCACCGGTGAGGACGAGGTGGATGCCGACGCTGGCGCCCTCGCGCATCATCGTCTGCAACTCGTCGGTGAGCGAACCGTGGTCGATCTCGCCGAGCGTGGGCACCCAGCCCTCCCAGCGGTCCAGCAGCACCACGATGTGCGGCAGCCGCTCGTCCTCGGCGGCCGCGGCCCGCTGCTCGCCGATGTCCGCGAAACCCTTGTCGGCCAACAGGTCCTGGCGCCGCGAGAGTTCGCCCTTGAGCCGGTTGACCAGCCGGATCACCCGCTCGGTCTGGTTGCGGCCGACGACCGCGCCGCAGTGCGGCAGCCGGGTCAGCGCGTTGAGGGCGCCGTTGCCGCAGTCGATGCCGTACAGGTGCACGTCGGCGACGGAGTGGGTGCGGGCCAGGGACCCCGCGATGGTGCGCAGCACCTGGGAGCGGCCGCTGCGCGGGGCACCGCCGATCATCAGGTGGCCGAAGGTCGCGAAGTCCACGACGACCGGGCGGCGGGCCTGGTCGGCCGGCAGGTCCTCGACGCCGTACGGGGCGGGCGGCAGCCTGCCCGGTGCGAGCGCGACGGCCGGCACCTCGACGTCGTCGAGCAGCAGCGTCTCGTCCAGCGCGGGCAGCCACGGGCTGTGCTGGGCCGGGATGCCGAGCGAGCTGTTGGCGTCGCGCACGGCGTCCACCAGCACCTTCAGGTCGGTGATCTCGTCGTCCTCGCGGGCCTGGGACTTCGGCTTGGCCAGCGCGGCCCGCCCCAGGTCCTCCCAGGTCAGCGGGCCCACCCAGGGAGCGAGCGCCGCCGGGTCCGCCGCACCGGGCCGGCGGCCGCCGACCCGGCCCGACTGGAACGGCACCAGGGAGGCATGGCCCAGCCGGGCGTAGGCGCGGCCGGGGGTGCTCTTCGCGATGTGCCCGGCCTCGGGGGAGTCGATGACGTCCGTCGACTCGCCGGCGTCCGTCACGCGCAGCGCGATGCGGAGGTTGGTGTTGGCGCGGATCTCGGGGGACACCACACCGCTCGGCCGCTGCGTGGCGAGCAGCAGGTGGATGCCGAGGGAACGGCCCCGCTGGGCGATGTTCACCAGGCCCGTGACGAAGTCGGGCAGGTCGCGCACCATCGACGCGAACTCGTCGATGACGATGAGCAGCCGGGGAACGGGCGCGTGCGAGGGATCCCGCCGCACCAGGTCCTGGTAGTCCTCGATGTCCTTGGCGTCCGCGGCGGCCAGGATGTGCTCGCGCCGCTTCAGCTCCGCGCCCAGCGACTCCAGCGCGCGCTCCACGAGGTGGGCGTCCAGGTCGGTCACCATGCCGACGGTGTGCGGCAGCTTGACGCAGTCCTTGAACGCGGACCCGCCCTTGTAGTCGACCAGGACGAACGTCATGTTCTCGGGCGTGTTCGCCACGGCCAGCGCGGCGACGATCGTCTGCAGCAGCTCGGACTTGCCGGAACCGGTGGTACCGGCGATCAGACCGTGCGGCCCGTCCTTGCGGATGTCGATGCCGAACGGGCCGTCGTACGACTCACCGATCACCGCCAGCGTCGACTGCCCGCCCGTCCGCCAGCGCGCCACGATCGCGTCGCTCGTCGGCGGCTCCAGCTGCAGCACGTCCAGCAGCCGGCTGGAGGCGGGCAGCGCCGAGTCCTCGGTCTCCCCGCTGATGTCACGCAGCGGCGACAGCGAGCGGGCCAGCCGCAGGCACCAGGCCGGCGACACGAAGTCGGGCCGCACGTCCTTCAGGCGCTCCGCACCCGCCTCCTCGACGCGCAGCCGCAGCCTGTCGGGCACCTCGGCGCGGCCGGGCTCGGCCGCGGCGGCGCCGGCGTGCCAGGCGTGGAAGGAGGGGAACCCGCCGGCGGCCTGCTGGACCTGGGTGTGCTGCTGCTCCCGGTCGTGCTCCTCGGCCCTGGGCTCGGCGACGACGAACGCCTGGCACTCACCCGGCAGGAACCGCTCCTCGGCGTCCAGGCACAGGGCGTACATGGACACGGACGGCCCCTCGCGCAGCAGCCGCACCACACCGGGGAGCGAGCGCAGCCGCCGCGAGCCGTCCCAGACGACGACGATGTCCGGATCGCTGAACGTCGTGCCCTGGGACCGGTTCTGCTCGGCGGCCTTCTTGCGGGCGTCGAGGATCTGCGTGAGCTCGCCGATGCGGGCGCCGACGGTCTCGGCGTCGGTGCCGATGAGGACGTTGACGTCCTGACCGCCGGAGGGCCGGGCGTGCGGCAGCCACCGCACCCAGTCCCACGACTCCCGGGCGGAGTTCTCGCTCAGCACGTAGAACTGCACGTCCATCGGGCTGTGCAGCGCCGCGGTCTGCGCGACGGCCCACCGCCCGAGGGCACGCGCGGAGTCGCCGGGCCCGGCCACGCCGATGACCCCGAGGGAGCGCAGGCGCAGCGCGACGGGCGCGTCCTCGATCTTCCAGGTCACCTGGCGCCGGTGGTCGTCCTGCTCGGGGTCGTCCAGCACGACCTCGGAGGGCAGCCGGCCCGTCCCGAAGCGGAGCAGCAGGTGGTCCCGGTCGGTACGCCGCCGCTCCCACAGCCGGGTCCGCGGCCCCGTGCCGAGCGACAGCACCGTCGCCGGGTCGGGGACGGCGTGCCGCCGGTCGTTCCGCTCCTGGACCAGCGCCTCCTGGGCGTCCTTCTCGATCCGCTCCTTCTGCTCCTCGTACTCCTTGACCTGCTTGGCGTGGGACTTGCGTCCGTGCTTCTTGTCGTTGAAGTAGTTGGCGAAGAGCAGGATGGGGCTGAGCCCCGCCATGATCAGGTAGTACCAGCGCTGGAAGATCGCCACCATGACGACCGCGCCGACCAGCGGCGTCAGCGCCATGAGCCAGGGCAGCGGCCGCGCCTCGTACTCGCGGGGCGCCGAGGGCAGCCGGAAGTTCGTCTGCCGCTCGGGCGGCCGCAGCCGGGGCGGCCGGTTGTAGTCCAGTCCCAGCCCGTCGTCGGACCACTTGAGGGCGGCGTTCGGCGGTGTGTAGCGGACGAGTTCGAGCAGGGTGTTGCCGACGGCGATCTGCCCGCCGAGCGGCCAGTCGTGTCTGCCGGAGGCCTTGCCGCCGGTGTCCTCGGCACCGTCCCCGCGCCGGCCCCCGTCTCCGTTCCTGTCCTTGCCCCTGCGTCTCTTCCTGCCCCTGCCCTTGCCCTTGTCCTCCTTGGCGTCCTCCGGGCCCGCGACGGGGGCCCCGTCGAGGGTGACGCCCTCCTCGTCGCAGTGGAGGGCGACCTGACAGGTCCCGTCGGTGGCGACGGAGAGGGTGAGGGCGCGGGCGTCGACCTCGGGGTCGTCGACGCGGAGGGCGCAGGCCGGCCCGCTGCCGATGTCGTACCGCCCGACCCCGAGCCGGTGCACGGTCCCGGCGGCGGGCCCGCCGACGACGCGCAGCTCGACGAGCCCGGCGGGCTCACCGGGCAGGCACCCGGAGGGGTCCTGGAGGGACACCACGGCCCCGTCGCGCAGCGGCGACCCGACGACGGTGGCGGAGGGGTCGACGGCGTACCCGTCCACGTACACCGTGGGCGCGCCGCCGGCGGGGGCCTCTCCCCGGTGCCCGAGGGGAATGACCCGGGCCCCGCCGTGCCCGACCTGCGCGGCCAGCTCCTGTGCGATGTCCCCGACGGTGGACTCGGGATCGGCATCGAGCACGACGTCGGCGGTGTCCCCGCCGAACGGATCGACGACGGTCAGAGTCAGGCGCACGCTTGTCCTCCCCAGGCTCTGTGGTCGCTTCCACCCCGCGACTCACAGCAGACCCCGCGACGATATCCGCTCGCGGGCGGGGGGCGGCAGTGGGGAGGTGCTGGTCCGTTCCCGATGGCAACGCCGTACACGACTTCGCACCGGCGCCTTCACAAAGCGGGGATGTGACACCACAGTTCACCCCCGTAAGCTGCTGCCGCAAGAGCGGACGATCACATCGGCTGTCCCATACGGCTCCTGCGTCACAGGGGCCGCGACGACGGACCGGTCGTTCCGCAAACAAGGGAGCCACGGGGGTTGGCCCTGCGGCGTTGCGAGAGGAAGCGGCTTCATGGCCAAGGACCTTGACATCACATACCAGGACATGCGAGAAGCGGCCAAGCATGTCGTGAAGGAGAAGGAGAAGCTCCAGGAGAAGCTGGACGCCCTCCGCAAGTACATCAACAACCTGGTCAACTCGGGCTACGTCACGAAGAGCTCGTCCAAGGCCTTCGACGAGAACTTCGACGAGTTCACCAACGGCGCGAAGACCACGCTGGACGGCCTGGACGGCATGGGCGACTACCTGACCATGGCCGCCGACAAGTTCGAGCAGATCGACGACGAACTGGCGAAGGCCGCCCGCAAGTGACCGTCTGTTAGACGGAATTCTCTGCAACGGTGGGGCGAGCACGGGCTGCTTGCCCCACCGGCCCGTACCGTGCCACCACTCAGCGGGGGATGGAATGTCGGACCAGACCGCCGATATTGAACGCATCAAGGAAAGTTCCAAATCCCTGTCCAAAATTCATCGGGAGTTCTCCAAGAACGCCAACCCCGCCGACGGGCTGGGTGTGAACGTTCTGGGCGATCAGGGCCTGGTCGACGTCTTCGGTGACTTCGGTGACAACTGGAAGATCCACCGCGAGCGTTTGACGGACGAGCTGGAGAAACTCTCGACGCTGCTTTCCACGGCGGCGAAGACCTATGAGGACATCGATCACGCGCTTGCCGAGGCCCTGCGGGGGACGGACAGGAAGAAGCCCGGTCCCGGGGAAGGTGCCAGGTGACCCGTCCACGCGCTGAGGAATGGGCGGTGATCGGCGAACACTCGGACCCGATTCCGGGAGATCCGGAGGAAGTCGCCAAGCTCGGCCGTGACTTGAGGAAGACCGCTGAGTCCATCAGGAAACAGGCGGACGAGATCAAAGCGCTCGCGTCCGTCGACCAGTGGAAGAGCAAGACGGCGGATGAGTTCCGCAAGGAGGCCGAAGAGGCCGAGGGCAAACTGCGGAAGGCGTTCAAGCGCTACGACGCCGCTGCTGACGCGCTCGGCGAAAAAGTCATCGACGGCGGCTGCTCGAAGGAGTACGCCTCGGAACTCCATCGGGCGCAGACGATGGCCGACAAGGCTCTCCGGGACGCTCGGGACGCTCACGACGAGCAGAAGGCGAGCACGGGAGCGCTCGACAAGCTCCCCGGGGACACACCCGACGACGATCCGGACCGGAAGAAGCTGGAGAAGCGCCAGGAGGCGGCGGCTTCGGCACTGGAGCGGGCGAAGAAGGACCTGGAAGCGGCCAAGGGCGTGCGCGACGCGGCGGCCAAGAGGGCACGCGACTCCATTCGGTACGCCATCGACCACGACGGGCTGAAGGACGGCACCTGGGACAAGTTCAAGGACTGGGTGCACGACAACGCCGGGTGGATGAAGAAGGTCCTCGAAGCGACGGGCTGGATTTCCACCATCTGCGGGACTCTGGCCCTCATGGTGGGGTGGATCCCGATCGTCGGCCAGGTGCTCGCCGGCGTTCTGGGCACCATCGCGCTGGCCGCCACGCTGGTGTCGCTCGTGGGACACACCCTCCTGGCGGTGGCCGGTGAGGGCAGTTGGTTCGATGTCGCCCTCGACGTCGTCGGCCTCGCGACACTCGGTATCGGCCGGGGTGCCCTCGCCGGGGCCAAGGGGGCTTCGCTCGCGGCCAAGAGCCTCGGGCGGTCGGCGGCCGCCAAGACGCTCCGGCAGGGAATCACGGCGAAGCCCGGCACGGCCGCATACAACAAGGCCGTCAACAAGGCGTGGAAGAAGGCGAACGAGCTCAGCAGCGGTGCCTTGCGAGGAAAGGCCGGCGCCCAGGCGGTCGCCACGGCGCCGAAGGGCTGGTTCCCCGGTGCCCAGCGGCTGGCGGACGCCTTCAACCCCAAGCTGATCTACCGGGAGTCGGTGGACAGCCTCAAAGCCGTCAAGGACTTGCGCCCGAGTAATCTTCGGCAACTCGGACAGGCCGACAGCTGGCACGGCGTTCGGCCGGGATTGAACGATCCCGGCATCAGAGACCTGGAGAAGAGTCTCAGCCAGATGTCCCCTGCGCTTCGGGCCGACAGCGCGGTGCAGGCCGCGACTGATGTGTTCCAGACACAGACCCGGATCTGGGCCGGCTCGACCGCGATCGCGTCGACCACCGACCTGCTCGACAAGGGAAAGATCACGGAACCTGTCGGTGACCTCGTCGGAGTCCAGGGACTGGATGACGGGGTCTGGTCGGCGACCGGGATCAAGGACGCCACGACAACGAGCAACGGGTGAGCGAGACGAATGGTGGGCGAGCGAGGCAGCATGATGGCTGAGCAACCGGCAGGTCCCGAGCCGCTGTCGCGGTCGGCCGAGCCCGTGGTGCGTCCTGCGGGCATGCCGCCGCACAACGTCCACGTTGTCCGTCGGGCGCGCCTTTTCGCCGACGGCCACGCCTTGGTCGTACGCGACTCCCGAGGGCGAGAGCGCCGGTATGCGGTCGGCGCCGCCGGTATTCGGCGTGCCGTCTTCTTCCCGCCCGGCGACCTGTGGGAGACCGTGCAGAAGCGCCCCAGCGAGCGCTGGGGTGTCCTGGTGTTCATGGGCGGGGACGAACGGCACATCCTGCATGTCCCCCTTGCTGCCTGGCTGCCCGAGGCCGGGGTCGTCGGAGCCCTGGAGTTGCGGCCGTCGATGTGCCTTGGCCGGACCGGTCTTGAGGCACTGGTCACGAAGCTCGGAATCCCTCTGGAGGAGAGTGAGGAGCCCCTCGGTCCAGGAACACGGGACGGCGGCCGGCGGGGCAGGCCGGACCGGGCCGACCACGCTGAGCTGCCGCGCTGGCACAGCTGGGCCAGAGGACTCGGCATGTTCGGCTGGCTCGTCGCTGTCGTGACGGCTTTCGCCGCCGATCTCGTGTGGGCGATGCCGATTGCGGCAGGAGCCTTGTTCCTGGTCCCGGCGTCCGACGCTGTCGTGCGAATCGGCGGGTGGTGGCGCAGTCGCAGGCAGAACGTGTTCGCCGAGGCCGTGGAGATCAGACCGTCCCCGGAAGCGGGAGGAAACGTGACCGAGCGGTTCTTGCGGACAGCGGTGGTGCGCGTGCTTCCCCACGACGTCGTTCTCACGGACACCCTCGGTGCGGAACGGTGGCTCGCGCGAGGCGGCGAGCACGGTGTCGCTCGGCTGGTGCGGCTGACCGCGCCGGCGACCGGGAAGATCCTCGGAGTCGAGTTCCGGGACCGGGACGGCGAGGGGCGGGCCCTCCTGCCGTGGAGTCACTGGTTCGCGGGACCGCGGGGGAACGATCGCTGGGCCGAGCTCGTGAGAGCGTTGGATGTTCCCGTCTCGGACGTGAAGCACGAGCAGGCCGAGGACGCGAAGTACTGGTGGCAAGGGCTTACGCTCGCGGCGGAGGTCCACGCGATGTCGCCCATGGATGCGAAAGAAGCCCGGAAGCAGACCGACTGGTACCGGTCGGTCATCGGCAGGAACGAGCTTCTCTCCCTCCCGCTCTTCAGCGCGGTGCTGCTCGCAGGGCTCCTCAGCGACAAGGACTCCGCGGTTCTGGCAGGCTGCCTGTCCGCGCTGACCGTCGCGGTGGTGCTGGTGCCCCCGCTGGTCAGCACGCTGGTCAGTCGCTTCTGGTACGACAGGACGCTCAGGGAGCCGTAGGACAACGCATGGAGAAGCCGATGAGACCGGAGGACCTGTGACCGGGCCTGTGGGGAGCGGCGCCGGCACGGCACCGCCCGCCGACTACGAACTGCTGCTCCCGGAGGGGTGGTTTCGGGTTCACATCGACCCGGAAAGCCGTGAGCGCTCGGTCGACGCTCTGCTCGACCGCCGGTTTGCCGGGCTCGACAACGCCCCGCACATCAAGCGGCGATTGCGGGACGACCTCTTGGCGCAGGCGACCGCGGCATTCCGTGACGGGGGCATCGAGCTGTACCTCAGCTTCCAGCAGGCCGGCCCGCTCACCGTCCCCGCCTCGCTCCTGGTCACGCTGTTGCACCCCGCGCCAGGCCGGAGTCTGCCGAGCCCGCAGGACATCTCCGACCGCCTTGCTGCTGACACGGCGGCCGATGTCTCGGTCGTCGAGCTTGCTGCGGGCACTGCCGTTCGCACGCGCAGATCGACAGGGCAGCCGGACGCTTCCGCTCCTGCCGGCACCCCGGGAAGTCCTGACGATGCCCTCCCCTCTGTCACGCTGGACTATCAAGTGCCGGTGCCCGGAACCGAGGCACAACTGCTGTTGACCTTCTCCACCCCCCTCGTACAGATCGCCGACGCGATGGTCGAGCTCTTCGACGCAGTGGCCGGCTCGCTGAAGTGGATGGACGGAGGCAGCGCCCATGAGTGACATCCGTACGTGCGGCATCGTCGTTCCGACCGACTGGGTGCCCCTCCCACTCGAGCCCTCGGACGACGTGAAGGGCTGGGCCAAGGGCACCGCGGCGGAGTTGCGTGACCGCAGCAAGGCGGCAGGCTACGAACTGGACAGAAGTACGTTGCGGAGGGACCTTCGGGCTCGAGCGGAGGACAGCCGCAGCCGCGAACCCTTCTACGCCTTCGCTTTCTACCCCGATGGATTCGACACGGCCCTCGCCACCTTGGAAGTGGACCTGATCTACCCCGACGAGACAGTTCCCCGCATCACCCTGGACTGGTTGGCCGAGACGTTCAGCGCAGACGACTTCGGTACGCCCGAGATCACGCGCACGGAGCTGCCCGTCGGTCCTGCCGTACGCATCCGGCAGAACTTCGCCGCGGACCACCCTCCGTCCCGGGGGCCCGGAATCCTGATGGAGACACTCACGTACGGGGTCCGGCCCACTGGTTCGGAAGGCGCGGTGATGTTGCTCGCGTCATGGACCGTCCCCGGCCTGACGCAAGAAATGGAAGAGGCCGCCGACAGCATCGCGCAGACACTGACCGTGGAGTTCTGAAACGCTTGGGTGACATACGTTGCCATGGACGATCACGTGTACCCGTCCGACTTCCAGCCGGGTCGGGGCGACCCGACGCCGGATTGGACGTGGAACCGGACGCGGGCGACTGGATCCCTCGTGGCAGGACATTCATGCACGTCCGGACCACGGGCCAGGTCGACGCCACCGGCGAACTGCTCGGTGCCGGCGTACTGGCCTTCACCGCGCTCCGTACCGTCGGCCGGATGACCTGGCGGGGCGGCGGCCGAGAAGGTCCCGTCCGCCTGAGCTTCGGCAGCGGATGCCGAACGCACCGGGTGCCCGGGCCGGCCGGGTCCTGTCAGCTGTCGGGGAGGGACTGCCGGAGCACATGCATGTGCAGGCTGCTGCGGAGCTCTTCCGTGTCGATCCGCAGCCAGGACCCGTCCTCGAAGCGGATCAACAGCATCCTCGTCTCGAACTCGCCGGAGAAGGGGTCGACGAGGGCCGCTTCGGTGGCGGGAAGGCGGGCGACGATCTGCAGGTGCTTCTCCCGCCCCACGCTGACGCGCCGCGGCGGGGCCGCGAGGACGATCCCCTCCTCGGTCGCGAGCAGAAGTCGCTGGTGGTGGGTGGAGTGGCTGTACCAACGCAGCAGGAACTGCCCGGCCTTGCCTTGCCAGTCACCGTCGAAGACCTTGTCGAAGCCCTGTTGGGCGATGGCGGCGTCCCGGCGCTTGTCGTCCTCCTTCTTGGCCCGCCACCGTTCCTTCTCCTCCTTCGTGTCGAGAGACCGCTTGACGGCTTCTTCGGCGTCGGACAGAAGGCTCAACAGCATGAGGAGGGGTATGAACGGTGCGCCGAGCACCGCGCCGATCATGCCCAGAAGAGGGAGTCGGGCAGGACGGAGACGGGGGTTGCCCGCGGCCTGGAGCACGTCCGCCGGGGGCTGCGGGATCTTGTCGATCCAGCACCATGCGCCCGCTTCGGTGTGGATGCCGAGGCGGTCCGTCGCCACGCGCTGCTTGCCCCTGCGTGTCACGTCAAGACTCTCCTCGCCGATGCGGAACAGGATGCGGTGTGCCGAGACCGTGGGGCCGAGGGGTCGGCGGCGTACTCATGCACGTACACCGGGGATGTGCCGGCGTCGGGGGCTTGCTCCTGATGTCTGAGGGGAATGACCTGGGCCCCGCTGCTTCCGACCTGTGACTGCCAGGTCATTCCGGGTTGGGATTGAGCCAGATACTGCGGGCGAAGTCATCGAGGACATCCAGGTTCGTGGCCAGCCAGCCGACTTCGTCAGTCACCGTGCGGATCGAGGCGTACAGCTGGTGCTCTTCGGACCACCAGCCGTAATTGAGAGAGACGCCCAGGCCGTCTTCGTCACCGAAGTACCGAAGACAACGCAGCCCCGGGCCGATCCGGTCGGAGTCGAACTCCACCACGTCGGGCGGGCGGTTCGGGTTTGCCTCGGACGCCTGGACGATGCTGCGAAGCTCCTTCTCCCGGTCCCCGCCTTCGGGCTGAACGACCAGGGCATAGACGGGTTGTGGAACCCTGCGCGGATCGCCGCCGTAAAGAAAAACCTGATGTGCGGGAATGCTGGGGTGCGGATGAGATTCGATCAGGAGTCGAAAACTACGTGCCAGCGCATCGCGGTTGGGACTCCGCCACCACTTCTTGTGGCGTCGGTAAATGATTTCAGCGCATGTAGCCGACCATTCATCGATCTCATTCTGATGGAGATCTGTCCAGTGGAGTGGCATGAGGAACCACTCGGTCGGATCTGCTTCGGTTTCAAAGAAAATCACTCGTAACTCCAGCGGAAGGTCATCATGATGGCGTCGAAAAGATCGACGAGAGCGGAGGAGTATTCACTGTCAGGTTTTCCATCGCCGACCGTGCTGAATGTAACTGCCAACCAGCGAGGGAGTGGACTGCCGGGAAGAGGGAGTATGTACTCGACTCGCCGGGAGGGGAACTCTATTTCGGATCTTTCCGGAGGTGGGACAATATGCTCGATCCTGGTGCCGGGGGATCCGTCGATAGTTACGGTCTCACTTTGCCCGCGCTCCGCCGTCACGCCTCCGATCACTTGATCCGAATGAAAGCCGGCACCGGTCGCGGAAATTGGTTCCGAAACAATGAAGGATGCTGGAACAACACTGCCGCGGACGCGTTCCACGGGAAGGTAGAGCATCATTCCGTTTGCTCTGCTGGCTTTCCTTGCCGCTTTTTTCAGCTGCTTGAAAAGCTCCATTCGTACCTTGCTGACGTCGTCTCTGGGGAGATCCTTCGGGAGTTGATCGATGGATCTGTCGACAAGTGCCAGGACTGAATCGTTCACGACCTCCTCATGGAGGTCAATTTTTCCCCACCCGGGTGGAAGCACCAGGTTGAAGCCAATGGGAACCGGCGGTCGCGTCAAGCTTTGTTCAGTCACGACGAAGTCTCTCTGCTATCCATGATCCAAGGGTGAGCAAGGGGATCAGGGGAGCCATGAAGACGCCTGCCCATACACCAGTCACCCAAGTGGCCAGAAAGAGGCCGGATGAGTAAATGAACACTTCCGTGAGGCCTTCAGGGCGTCGCGACGGAAGCGGATGCCTGAAGAAGAGCCCCAGCAAGGTGAGGATGGCTGCAGCCACGATGACGCGCTGAATCCAGTAGACAATATCCTTTGTTGGGGATGGAAGAGCCCCTGCAATCATCACCAGGAAGATGGAAGACATCCCGATGATGAGACACAGCTTCGCCAGCGCGGTCGGTCCCTGACCCAGGCGACCGTAACTTCGGCTCTGTTGGTTCGAACTCATGCTGCTTATTCCTCGCATTCAATTACCAGTGGGTGTCCTCTGGCAGTTTTCCGGTCTCTCCCTTGAAGTTCTCGTAGGTTTCATTGAACGGTTTATCCGGGAAGACAGGACTCTCGCCGAGCGTTTTGTCGACGACATCTGCGGTTGCGCCCGTCACCGCGGCGCCCACCGCGACCTTGTAGTAAGTCTCCGACTTCCCTGCGGCTGCGGCGGCGTCGGAAAAGGTTTCCTTGTTCTGGCGGATGCTGGTGATGAGGGAGCGTGCCTCCGAATCTCCGAACCCGAGTCGCTCGAGTTGGCTGGGGCGCAGAGGTGTCTCATCGGCAACACGACCAGCGTTCTGGGACATCTCTTTCCGCATTCGATTCAGCGTTTGACGTCCGAACTCTCGGAGGCCTTCATCGCTGGTCGTAGCCATGGTGCGAGTGATGTCGTTCCGCACGGACCTGCTGGCGCGCAGCGCTTCTTTAAGCCGCTGTGTCCGCTGCGCCTTGGAGGCTGTGTTGACGGCCTTGCTCGCCATCTTCAGCTTGGCGAGCATCTTCGTGCCCGCAGCGAAGGCAACCAACCCGACGCAGTCCATCAGCACTTCTGTGAGGCTTGCTTCCCCGGCAAGGAAAAGGACGAAACGGGATGCCGCTATGAAGATGGACAATCCGAGGGCAATCGCACCGATAAAGGGTCCGATGATGGGAATGAAGGCAAGGAAAGGCGCAAGAGTCCCCAGGACCGAGGCCGCCCAACCGAGAGCATCGAGGACCCATTTGATCTTATCGATGTTGTCATGGATCCAGCCTTTGACATCATCCCAGAAGCTGTCCTCGATGATGTCGTCGATCTCGTCACGGATCTTGCCGGCGTAGTGCGCTGCGCGGTCGTCCCGGTCTCCCACGATGCCGCTGAGTTTGACCCGGTACTCGTGGAGAGGGTCACCTTCGGCGCCGCTGGTCGAAGGGCTCGGCGCGCCTTCCTCGTTCGATTCCTTCTTGGTCTTCTCGGCGTCGAGTTGCTCCTGTTCCTTCTTTGCGTTGGCGAGGACCTTGTCGGCCTCAGTCTGGAACCCCTCGAGCTCGTTGGCCCATTTCGTCAGGTGGACGTGGACGCGCTCATAGCGGCTGGCGACTTCGCGAAGATGTTTCTCGAGCACTTCGGACTCTTCGCGCAGTTTTCCTGCGTATTTCCCTTTGAGTTCGTCGTCGTTCTTGATCTTGCGTAGACGCTCGGCTTGGTCCCGGAGGGTGGTTGCCACGCTCTTCATGTGCGTGACTTCATCGCGGATTTCCTCCGGATCTCCTGGAACGGGATCGGACTCGGCGAGCGGGTGCCAGTCTCGAGGTCGTGGTTTCGAGGAAGCGCTCACTTGCCCTTCCTTGCTTTCTTCAGCTCCTTTGCGAGGGCTGCGTCAGCCCCGGTGAAACCGTTGATGGTATTGGTGACAAGCTTCCCTACGCTGTCCAGGCTCTCGATCATTTTGTTGCGGTAGTCATCCCAGTTGTCCACGAATTTGTCCATTGCTTCGCTTATCTCGCCACTGCCCCAGTAGGGGCGCATGTCGTCCTTCCTGTTTCCTATGTCCTTCAGATCCTTCTGGATCTTGCTCAGGGCGGACTCTGATTCCACAAGAAGGTCGACATTGACGATGAGATCTGGATCGCCTGCCATGGCCCTGCTGGTCTCCCGTGAAAGTGTCACTGATGCGGTGGTCGGTGCTGCACAGGCCTAGCGATTGACGGCCTGGATTTCCTGGACGGTCACCGCCTGGTCGGCGCCGAACGTCCCGTCGGGCAGGTCTCCACCGGCACCGCCCGTGCCCTCCCAGGTGATGTCCCAGGTGACCGTGGCCTGCATGGTGAAGGTGCCGCCGCCGGAGGAGCGCAGGTACTTGAGGCCGCAGGGGGGTGTCCCGTCGGCCTTGCCCTTGGCGTAGGGCTCGCCGATGGAGCCGTCGGCGTTGATGGTGCATTCGCCGGAGGCGGGATAGGTCTCGGCGTCGTCCGTGCCTGGTTCCAGCTTGAGGGAGACGGGCTTGGCCGTGGTGGTGGCTTGGATGTTCACCCCGCCCGCGTCCAGGGACGCGGTCACGGAGACTTCCTTGAACTCGGCCTTGTCCAACCATGCCCAGGTCGGGAGGTTGACCTTGGTGGTCTCCGCGGGAGCGAGAGTGACCTCGGTGGTGGGAAGCTGTACGCGGTTGTAGGCCAGCTCGGCCAGGACCTGGGGAGTGACCGCGTTCTCGACGTCCGGCGCGTCACCGTTCTCCACCCAGAAGGGCTCCCTGTCGCAGACCTGCGCCTCCGGTTCCATCCAGCGGTCTTCGTCCTGGACGGCGACCCACCAGTTGCCCTCGTCTTTCTTTCCCAGGTTGTAATTCTCGTACTCGCCGTCCTTGTACTTCTCCCGGGTCTTGCCGGCACTCGTCTTGGCGTAGCTGTGCTGTCCCGGGGCGTTGACGGTGGTCTCGTACATGTCCTCGATGTACTTCGCGAACTCCTCCGCGGACCTCGGCTCGTACCAGCAAGCCGGTGGTGTCCAGTTCCCCACCGGCTTGAGGCTTCCCGACGTGTTACCGCCTCCGCCGCTGGTGGAACCGCTGAAGGTGATCCGGGACTCCAGTGTCCTCCCGCTGTTCGAGCCTTCCTGTCTCACCTTGGCTCCTTCGTTACCACTGCCGAGATCCACGTCGGCGTGGGCGGGAGGAGCGAGGAAGGCGCACGCGACGGCAATGCCGACGACAGGGAACGACCGGCGAGCGGACATCACGGTGTGCACGAGTCGTTACCCCTCTCGGAGCTGAGCACGGCGGTCTGCCACACGCCCTTGTCGCTCTTCTCCAAGCGAGTGGAGTAGAGGAGGTAGGAGTTGTCGGTGACGGGAGTTTTTTCCGCCTCGCCCGTCTTCCTGTCCTTGACGAATGCCTCGCCTTCGAAGGAGCAGTACGTCAGCGTGGCCTTGTCCTCTTCGTATACGTTGACGCTCGGCTTGAAGTAGCGGGTCTCGCCCGTCATGGACTTCTTCGCCTTCACGAACTCCTGGACCCAGTCGGCGGCGCCCAGCAGGGCGTCGCCCTTGTAGTAGAAGCCCAACACGGGTTCATCCGGGTCGCCTTGGGTGATGGCGTAGGCCAGTGCGTCGATGCGACGGGATGCATCGGCCAGGACCGAGTCCTTCGTGGCGTCGCCGGTCTTCCAGTCGTCGAAGGTGTTGGTGACGTCCTTGGGCAGCTTCACTTCGGGGCGTTGCGCCGAGTCTGCGGCTGTAGCGGTCGGTGAGGGAGATCTCCCCGTGTCGCCGGTGTCGGCTCCCGCGATCTCGTCGTTGGCCTTGGAGTTGCCGTCCTCACCTCCGCACGCCGTCAGAAGCAGGGTCGCGGTTGCGGCGAACGCGGCAGCAACGGGCAAAGAGCGGCGCTTCACAGTGACTCCCCGTGGGACAGAAGTGCAGTCGAGGGCAATGACGGTATCGGTGTGGTTTCCGGTTTCGCCAGGGCGGGTCTCCTGGCGAACGGGGTGTTTCCGGCGTATGGGGTCGGCCGGGTGCGGTTGTGTCCCGACCGGTTCCAGCGCCGTTGATCGATGCCGGTACGGTTCGCGTTCGGCAACGAATCGTGGGGAAGGCATGTGCCCGAGGAGACGAGCCGGGTGCGGAACTGCTGCGGCAAAGGGGAGAAGGACGAGTGGCGGAGAACGCGTCCGGGACTGTCGTCAGGACGGCCCGTGCGGGGGAGAGGACCTGGTGGCGGGGGGATCTGGTCCGGTGGCTGCTGTTCAGCGCGGTGTGTGCCGGTGGGTCGCTGGGACTTTCCTGGCTCGGTCCCGTCGTGCCTCTGCCGACTCCGGTGCGGAGCGTGGGGATGGCGCTTGCCGTCCTGGTGCTCCCGCTGGCAACGGTGTTGGTGCCCATGCTGGGGCTGCGCAAGGTACCGCGCAAGGAACGGAAGATGGCGTGGCAGCTCGTCCTTCCTTTGATCGCCGGGGTGGCCATGGGCATGTTCGGGCATGCCGCCGGTGATCAGGTCGCCCTTGCGGACCGGGGTGAGTGGGTCGACGCCGTGGTCGTGAGCAAGGAGGACTCCAGGACCAATTACTGCGACCTGCGCACGATCGACGGCCGTGCGATCTCCCCCTCCCTGTCGGAGGGCGACGGCTGCGGTGACGCGGTGTCGAAGGGCGACGAGCTGCGGGTGCGGTATGACCCGGAAGGCGTTGCCAGCCCGGCGAAGGACCGGAGCGGGGACTCGTACGGAGGGATGCTCACGGCCTTGTTCCTGGTGGCTGTCCTCATGGGCACCTGGGGCGGTGTGCGGCAGAGCAAGTGGGACCGGCAGTACGACGGGCGGTGAGGTCGGCCGGCGAGCATGCCGGCCGAGGCGTTCCGCATCCGTCGGCGGGCGGGATCCCCGGGGGCAGCACATCCCCGGCGTACCGGGGCTGGGCGGGAGCAGGTGTGTCCCGATCGGTTCACGGCACACACCCTGCCGGTTCGGCTTCCGCGTCCGGCCCGGTGACCGGCCGGGACGCGCGCTCGTGGCACGTCGGATCACCGGTCGAAGCCTCCCTTCGGCAGCTCTGGCGTCCGGAACTCCACCCAGTGGCCGAGCCGTTCGCTTCGCGGCCCCAGCACGAACAGGGCGATGAGCGCCGGGAAGCCGCTCGACGCCACCGCCCACGCCGGCAGGATCCAGCCCAGCTGGGCCACGCACAGGCAGCAGAGCAGGAGGGCGGTCGCCGTGCGGGCCAGTGAGGCGGCGACGCCGGTGGTCGCGGCGCGGGCCTCGGGGGCGCGCTGGAGGCGGGCGCCGATCAGCACGCCCAGCGCGGCGCCCGCGTGGAAGCCCCACAGGATGCCGCCCGGAAGGAACATCGCGAAGGAGCCGGCACGGGGGAAGGCGAAGTTCCTGCCGATCAGCATGGAGACGAAGACGCCGTTGAAGGACCACGAGAGCAGCGCCACCGTTGCGAGGTGGCCGCGGATCTGGCCGCCCAGGGTGTCACCGTGCTCGCCGGGCACCGGCCGGAACACCGCTCCCGAGCAGGCCGCGCACACGGGGGTCGCCAGCGCCAGCGCGGTCAGCGCGCCGAACAGTCCGCCGCTCTTGCCGGGACCGTCGGGCGGTGGGAAGAGGCCCTGCACCTGCCAGGCGGCGACCGCCACGAGCAGGACGTACAGCCAGTAGCCGGCCAGCAGGGCCCAGCCCGCCGCGATCCGCGCCCCGCGCAGCCGTGCCACCGGGGTCTGCAGCAGGCCGCCGACGGGGACGGCCAGCAGTGCCCACGCGACGATGACGCCTTCGCCACCGCGGTCCTCGGCCCGGACCTTCTCGTAGAGGGCCGGTGACGAGGGCAGGCCGAGGGACTCGGGCGTCAGCGTCAGCGCCAGGGCGAGCGCCAGTGAGGCGACCCCGGCAGCCGTGCCCGCAGTGATCCGCAGCGCCTTGACGCGCTTGACGTGCGCTTCGGCCGGTTCGGGGCCGGACCTTGCCGTGGTCATCCGTGCCTCACCCCAGCTTCGCGTTCTGCGCCTTCACCACTGCCGGCGGGAGTTTCGCTTCGCTCGGCCTGGCGTCGGCGATGGCCATGCCGTTGACCGAGAAGTAGACGCCGAGGACGTCGCCGCTGCGGACGACCTGGGTGTGCAGGGTGTGGGAGGCGCCGCGGAAGGTCATCGTGGACCTGAAGCCGAGGGTCTCGTCGCCGGCCGGTGCGACGTCCTCCGTCGTGACGGAGTCGTACGTGCTGGTGCCACCGCTTCCCTCGGCCGTGAAGCCGTCGCCGCAGGCCACCAGGGCCTTCCTCACACCGGCCATGGCGGACTGCGCCCCGCCGGACGCGTGGGCGGTGAGCGTGAGGTAGGTGTGTGCGCTGTTCAGTCCCCCGGCCTTGTCCGCCAGCACCCGCGTGAGGTCGGCCCGCGGTTCGCCGAGCGGGAGTTGGTTCATCGCGTACGCCAGGGGCGCACAGACCGGCTTGTCGAGGGTGACCTCCGCCGGGGACTTGGCGAGGGCGAACTCGTCACCGTACTTCTCCACCGAGAAGCCGTCGACGTCGGCGGACGTGACCATCAGTCCGGTCAGCCGCCGGGCCGGGGGCACCTGCTCCGGCCGGGACGCGGAGGGACCGGGCTCGCCGGCCGCGTCGTCCGGTTCCGTGCCGCCGCCGCACGCGGTGAGCGTGGCGAGGGAGAGGAGGGAAAGGGCGGAGGCGGCGAGCGTGGCGGCTCGCTTCATGGGTGGCTCCTTGAGGTCGATCGAGTCCTGTGGACGGCGGAACCGGCGCCGTCTGAGCTCGCGTCACCCCTGGGTCCCCCGTGTCCCCGTACGTCCCGTCACCGGTCCGAGCGAAGATCATGGCACGGCCCCTCGGCGGCCTCGTGAGTGAATCGTGCAGGCCTCATGGCCGACGCGTGATGAACCGGGCGTGGGTGAAAGCCGTCCGGGCCCCTCGCCGGTTCGCTCCCGCACAGGCGGTGGTCCGGTGCGCGGGCCGGTCGCCAACAGGGTTGTTCAAGGCTCAAGTTGCTGATGGGTAACGGTGTCGGCGGAGGGGCCCCCGGGGCGAGGTCCGCCTTGAGGGGCTTATGTGCGGCTGATACGGTGCGATCGCTTGACACTCACCTCAGCGTTGGCTATCCGCCCAGGTCGGGCGGGTACATCCGGTGCGTCCCGCACGTCCTGCATGTTCGTGCCCGAGTGGACGTGGGTGAAGTGTCCGGAGTTTCAAGGAACTTGGCAGACAATTTCTTGGGTGTACGGGGAGCGGTTGCGTGAAGATCCAAGAGCGTGCGGGGGCGGGCGCCGGTCGTTCCGCGACTCCGGCTCAGCCGTCGGTCGGTGACCGGCTTCCCACACCGCCCCGCGAGCGCAAGCCGGCGCTGGCCGCGCTCGCCGTGCTGCTGATCCTCGTCGGCGCCCTCGGGGCCACGATGCTCGTGCTGCAGGCCGGCGACCGGATCGAGGTCGTGAAGGTCAAGAACGAGATCCAGGCCGGGGAGTCCGTCACCGACGGCGACGTGACCTCCGTGATGGTCGCCGAGGACACGAGCATCAACTACGTCCTGTGGGACCAGCTGGACACGCTCAAGACCCTGAAGGCCAAGACCACGATCTACAAGGACACGGTCGTGCAGGGCCAGATGTTCGCCAAGGGGAACAGCCTGCCCGCCGGCAAGGCCTCCGTCGGCCTCGCCCTCAAGGAGGGCCAGTACCCGGCGGACATCAAGCCCGGTGACGTCGTGGCCGCCTACCACGTCGGCGGTACCGTCGGCGGGTCGAACGACTCCGACGACGCCGGTGCCGGGGCGGGCGGCTCGTCCTCCTCCGGCGGCGCCCTCGTCGACGACGCGCGGGTGAACACCGTCGCGGACGACAGCGACTCCACCGTGAGCACGGGCAGCAGGACGCTCACCCTCCTCGTCGACCAGGCCGACGCGGCGGCGCTCGCCTCGGCGGCTGCCGCGGGTGAGGTCGCCATCGTGCACGTCCCCGGCAACTGAGAAGGCGGCACCGCACCCATGGCCCTCATCGCCCTCGCCGCCGACAAGGGTTCCCCCGGCGTCACCACTGCGGCCGTCGCCCTCGCGGCGGTCTGGCCGCGGCGCGTCCTGCTCGCCGAGACCGACCCGGCGGGCGGCGACCTCGTCTACCGCAGCGCCGCCGCGCACGGCGGGCCGCTGAACCCCAACACCGGGATGCTGTCCATCGCGGCCACGGCCCGGCGCGGGCTCGTGCCCGACCAGCTCTGGGACCACGTCCAGCCGTTGAGCGGCGGGCTCGAAGTGCTCGTCGGGCTCGGGATCGCCGAGCAGGCCGCCGGGCTCGCCGGGCTGTGGCCGACCCTCGGGCACGCCTTCGCCTCGCTCGCCGACTCCCCGCACGCGTCCGCCGACGTCATCGCCGACTGCGGACGCATCAGCGGGGACACCCCGGCCGTCGAGCTGTTCCCGCACGCCGCCCTCGTCCTGCTGATCTCGCGCACCGAGCCGGAGGCGCTCGCCCGGGTGCGGGACCGTGCCGCCGCCCTGGCCGGCAAGCTGCACGGCGGGCCGCGCGGCGCCGCGAACCTGGGCAACCCGGTGATCGGTGTCGTCCTGATCGCCGACACCGGCAACGCCGCCAAGCTCGCGTCCCAGGTCAACGACATGCTCGTGCACGCCCAGACCGGCGCCCGCGTGGTCGGCACCCTCGCCGACGACCCGGCCGGCGCCGAACAGCTGGCCGGACGCCGGCGCGGGCGGCTCGACAAGTCGCTGCTGATCCGCTCCGCCCGCAAGGTGACCGCCGACCTGTACCAGCAGTACGGCGCCGCCTGGGCCGCGTCCGCCCAGGCCCAGCAGGCCCAGCAGGCACACGCCCGGCCCCAGCAGGCCCAGCAGCCGCACCAGGGCCGGACGAACGGCCGTGCCGGGGCCGGGCGATGACCGCTGTCGACCACCAGCTGGTCAAGCGGTTCCGTCAGGACGCCGGTGACCGGATCGCCGAGCAGCGCCGCCTCGACCAGGTCAACGGCGTCACGCCGATGTCCACCGAGGACGAGCGGCAGTACGCCCGCGCCGTCATAGCCCAGATACTCGAGGAGTACGCCCGCGCCGAGATCAACGCGGGCCGTACGCCGCTGGACGCCGAGACCGAGGAGCAGTACGCGGCCGCCGTGCACGCCGCGCTGTTCGGCGTGGGCCGGCTCCAGCCGCTGCTCGACGACCCCGAGGTCGAGAACATCGACATCAACGGCTGCGACCAGGTCTTCGTCGGCTACTCCGACGGCCGTGAGGTGCGCGGCGAGCCCGTCGCCGAGACCGACGAGGAGCTCATCGAGCTCATCCAGGTGCTGGGCGCGTACTCGGGTCTGTCGTCGAGGCCCTTCGACTCCGCCAACCCGCAGCTCGACCTGCGGCTGCCGGACGGTTCGCGTCTGTCGGCCGTCATGGACGTGGCCAGGCGGCCCGCGCTGTCCATCCGCCGCGCCCGCATGGGCAAGGTGTTCATCTCCGACCTGGTCGGGAACGGCACCCTCACCCCGGAGCTGGGGCACTTCCTCGCCTGCGCGGTCCGCGCCCGCAAGAACATCATGATCGCGGGGGCGACCAACGCCGGCAAGACCACGCTGCTGCGCGCCCTCGCCAACGAGATCCCGCCGCACGAGCGCCTCATCACCGTGGAGCGGGCCCTGGAGCTCGGGCTCGACACCTTCCCCGACCTCCACCCCAACGTCGTGGCGTTCGAGGAGCGGCTGCCCAACTCCGAGGGGCAGGGCGCCATTTCCATGGCGGAGCTGGTGCGCCGGTCGCTGCGCATGAACCCCTCCCGCGTCATCGTCGGTGAGGTGCTCGGCGACGAGATCGTGACCATGCTGAACGCGATGTCCCAGGGCAACGACGGTTCGCTGTCCACGATCCACGCCAACAGCTCCAGCGAGGTCTTCAACCGCATCTCCACCTACGCCCTGCAGGCCAGCGAGCGGCTGCCCATCGAGGCCAGCCAGATGCTGATCGCGGGCGCGGTGAACTTCGTCGTCTTCATCCAGCGGCGCAACGGCTTCCAGAGCGGCGGCCGCCTCCAGCGCATGGTCACCTCCGTCCGCGAGGTCAACGGCGTCGACGGCCGCGTGCTGTCCAGCGAGGTGTTCGCGGAGACCCCCGACGGCCGCGTCGTGCCGCACGCCCCCATAGCCTGCCTGGAGGAACTGATGGCCCACGGCTACCGGCCCAGCGGAACGTGGGGGTGACCCGGTGACCCCCACGACCACCCCCCTGGCCGCGATCGGCTCGCTCGGCTCCCTGGGCGGCCTGTTCTCCACCACCGTCCTGTACGCGCTCGCGTCCGGCGTCGCCGTCGGCGGCGGGGTGGCCCTGCTCGCCGTGGCCGTGCGCGGACTGCCCGCCAAGCCCGAGCACGAGAGGCAGAAGGCGGGCGAGCGGGCGAACGAGCTGATCCGGTTCGCCGGCCGGCGCGGCTCCCTCGCCGCGATCGTCGGCCTCGCCGTGCTGCTGCTGACCCGCTGGGTGGTCGCGGGCGTCGCCGCCGCCGTCCTCGTCTTCTTCTGGGACCGCCTCTTCGGCGGAGCCGCCGAGGAGCGGGCCGCGATGCGGCGCGTGGAGGCGCTGGCCTCCTGGACCGAGTCGCTGCGCGACACCATCGCCGGCGCGGTCGGCCTGGAGCAGGCCATCCCGGCGTCCGCCCGGGCCGCCGCGCCCGTGCTGCGCCCGCACCTCGACGCGCTCGTCGACCGGCTGCGCGCCCGCACCCCGCTGCCCGAGGCGCTCCAGCAGCTCGCCGACGAGATCGACGACGCCTCCGCCGACATCATCGTCGCCGCCCTCATCCTCAACGCCCGGCTGCGCGGCCCCGGTCTGCGGCAGGTGCTCGGCGCGCTGGCCAAGTCGGCGCGCGAGGAGGTCGACATGCGCCAGCGCGTGATGGCGCAGCGCGCCTCCACCCGGCGCTCGGTGCAGATCGTCGTCGCCGTGTCGATTGCGTTCGTCCTCGGCCTGTCCGTCTTCAACCGCGACTTCGTCGAGCCGTACGGCACGGCCGTCGGCCAGCTCGTCCTCGCCTGTGTCTGCGGCCTGTTCGCCCTCGGCTTCTGGTGGCTGCGCAAGCTGTCCACCATCGAGACGCCCGAGCGCTTCCTGGTGCGCGACGAGTCGGCGGTGCGGTTCGTGCGTCCCCGCACGCCCGGTGCCGTCCCGGCGCAGCAGGCGCCGCTCCAGCAGGAAGAGGGGGTGCGACGGTGAGCGACGAACTGACGATGCCGCTCGTCGTCGGCGCGGTCATCGGTCTGGGCGTCTACGCCCTGGTCCGCGCGCTGATGCCGACCAAGCGCAGCGCCGTCGCCCAGGTCGCCCGGATCGACGCGATGCGGGCCCGCGGGTCGGCGTACGAGTCGGCGCGCCCGGCGCAGGACACCGGCCGCTTCGGCTCGCTGCGGGCCGAAGTGGGCGCGCGGGTCGCCGAGTTCTACCTGCAGCAGGGCTGGGAGCAGCGCTCGCTGCGCGCGGACCTGGCGGTGCTGGAACGCAGCTGGGAGAAGTTCCTGGCGACGAAGGTGCTGCTGGGGGTGGCGGGCCTGTTCTTCGGCCCGTTCCTCTTCGCGGTCGTCTGGACGCTCGGCTTCGGCGCGAGCCCGGTCATCCCGGTCTGGCTGGCCCTGCTGTGCGCGGCGCTCTTCTTCTTCCTGCCCGACCTGGAGGTGCGCCGGGACGCCGCGGAGAAGCGGCGCGACCTGCGCCGGGTGATCGGCGCCTACCTGGACCTGGTGTCGATGAGCCTGGCCGGCGGCCGGGGTCTGCCCGAGGCGCTGATGGCGGCGGCCGAGGTGTCCGACGGATGGGCGACGCAGCGCATCCGCAACGCCCTCGCGGACGCCCGGATCACCGGCATCAGCCAGTGGCAGGCGCTGGGGCAGCTGGGGGAGGAGCTGGGCGTGGAGGAGCTGAAGGACCTCTCCGCCTCGCTGGCCCTGGTCGCGGACGACGGCGCCAAGGTGCGCGAGTCCCTCGCCTCCCGCGCCGAGACCATGCGGCACCGCGAGCTCGCCGAGATCGAGGGCAGCGCGGGCGAGAAGTCCCAGTCGATGCTCGTGGCGCAGCTGCTGCTGTGCGCGGGGTTCCTCGTGTTCCTGATCTTCCCGGCGGCGATGCGGGTGTTCCAGGTGTGAGAACAGCGACCTGTGAAGCGCGAACCGCGATCCGCGAGCCGTGCGTCAGAACTCCAGAACTTCCGTGAACCGAATTCGAGAGGACAACGCGTCATGAACGGACGTACCTTCCACACCGGCATCCCCGCCGTGGACTTCCTGGTGACCTTCATGCGGGCCCGCGTGGAGCGCGCCCGCTCCGGCGAACTGGACCGCGGCGCCTCCGCGGTGGAGTGGGTCATCATCTCGGCGGTCGTCGTGGCGATCGTCGGCGTGGTGGCCGCGATCATCAACGCCGCGCTGAGCGAGGGCGCCAACAAGGTCGGCGACTGCATCAAGGGCGCGGACGCGGGCAAGACCTGCTGACCGCCGCACGTACTCTCACTACGTCCACGGGGATGCCGGTGCGCGCACGCCGCTGGGTACGCCGACGGGTGGAGGCCGCCTCCGCCCGCGGCGAGTCCGGCATGACCGCGATCGAGTTCGTGTTCCTCACGCCGATCCTGTTCTTCATGATCTTCGCGACGGTGCAGTTCGCGCTGTACTTCTTCGCCGACCACGTCGCCCAGGCGGCGGCGCAGGCGGGGGCGCGCAAGGCGCGGGCGACGGCCCACGACCAGCCGGGCGGCTGGCGGGGCGAGGCGCGGGGCGTGGTGGACAGCTACATCCGCCAGCTGGGCCCGCAGCTGGTGCTGGCGCCGGACGTGAGGATGCTCCAGCCGGAGCAGGACACGGTGGGCGTGGAGATCACGGCACGCATCCCGACGGTGTTCCCGGGCCTGGACCTGACGGTGCACGCGCAGTCGATGGGGCCGGTGGAGCGGTTCGTGCAGGAGGGGGAGAACTAGATGGACCTCTCCGTCCTCGGCAGGCGGGTGTCGCCGGACGACGGCGACCGCGGGCTGTCCACCGTCGAGGTGGTCATCCTCGCGCCGGTGATGATCCTGTTCATCCTGGTGCTGGTGGCGTTCGGGCAACTGGTGGACGGGCGCGGCGCGCTGGACGGCGCCGCCCGGGACGCGGCCCGCGCGGGCTCCATCCAGAAGGACCACGCGACGGCGATGGCCGAGGCGCGCAGGGCGGCGGAGGCGAACCTCGCCGACGTCTGCTCGGGCCCGGTGACCGTCGTGCAGACCAGCCGGGGCTTCGAGCCGGACACCCTCTTCTCGGTCGAGGTGAGCTGCGAGGTGCGCGGCCTGGCCATGCTGGGCCTGGACGTCCCGACGACCCTGACCGCGAGCTTCAGCTCGCCGCTGGACCCGTACCGGAGGACGGCGTGAGGACGGCGCGCACGCGGACATGGGTGTCGGACCGCCGTACGCGGCTGGACGACCGCGGCTCGGGCGCCGGCGCGGTCATCATCTTCGCGCTCGTGTTCCTCTCGCTGGCGGCGTTCGTCATCGACGGCGGCATGTCCGTCTCCAAGCGGGAACGCGCGGCCGACATCGCGGAACAGGCGGCCCGTTACGCCGCCCAGGACATCGACCGCGAGGCCCTCTACGACGACGAGGGCGGCCCGGCACCGATCAACTACGAGAACTGCGACGCCCGGGTGAAGGCCTTCGCCCGCGAGATGGACATGTCCGGTCCGGACATCGCGGCGACCCACTGCGTGGCGGCGAACGCGGAAGCGGTCGAGGTCGAGGTGCAGCTGACGTACTCGCCGGTGTTCACGGGCATGTTCTACGGCGGTGACGTGACGGTCCGCGGGCAGGCGGTCGCGGAGAACCTGGTGGGCTGACGCCCCGGGCGTGCCGCAGCCCTCCCGACCCGAAAGATCCCTCGGACCCGCACATCGTTCACCGGGCGGCCGTACGGAGAGGGAGAGGAATCGGGAGGAATGCGCGGCGTGCCGTGAAGAGCCGTTCGGGAAAGCGACTGCCGGTGGCCGGAGGCTCCGGAAACCGGCGGATGTCGTGAAGGCACCGGCCCATTCCGTGACCGGATTGCCACACTGATGAATTCGGTGACGCTGAGGCAGCGTCCGCCGACCGCACGCCACTGGTCGGCCATGGGTGGGCGTGCTTTGATCGGTGCGCACGGCTCGTCGGAGCAATCCCCGGTTCCGGGCCTCCGGCGAACTCCCCGCCGTCGCGATTCCTGATACGAACGGAAAGGCCAGTCATGACTTTCGCCCCGCAGGTAGAAACGGCCGAAATCTCCGACGCGGACCTGGACGACATCTCCGGCGGACAGTCCGTCTCCGCCGGCATCGACGCCGGTGTGGCCGTCGTCGCGGACCACGGTTCCGTCGGTGTGGGCGTGTACGCCGAGGCGGGCCCGCTCTGCGTCTCCGCCGGTTTCGGCGGCTCGGTGACCCACGAGGCTGCCGCGCGCACCACGATGGTCTGAGTGCTGCACCGGGCCCCGGTCTGTTCGCAGGCCGGGGCCCGGCTCATTTCTTGTCGCGCTTGTCCTCGACCTTCATCTTCTCGTTGACCTGCTTGGTGAGTTCGTCCTCGAGCTTCTTGAACTCGCGGACCACGGCGTCGGACATGTCGGCGAGCGCGTCGAGCTGCTGGGTGATGTCCTCGCGGCCGTCCTCCCAGTTGGACTCGAAGTCGGAGAGCGCGTCGTTGACGCTGCCGTCGCCGATGTCGTCCTTGTAGGACTCGAAGAGCTTCTTGGTGTGGTTCATCCGCGTCTTCAGGGACCGCAGCCGACGCCCGTAGTCCTCCATCTCGGTCAGCGGAAGCGCGAGGTCGCTCTTTCCCTTGCCCATGCGGAACTCCCCCCAGTGGGTCGAACTCGGACCTAGACGAACCGGAAGGTGCTCGTCACCGCGTCGAAGATGTCGTGGAACGCCTCGGCCAGGTCGAGCACCGGGCTCGCTCCCGAGACGAGCACGACCTGGTCGGCGGTTCCCGGCACGGGGACGTACGTCTGCGTCAGCACCATGCGCAGGGTGCGGCTGTCGCCCGGTGCGACAGGAACGTCCTCGACGCCGTACGTCCGCGCGGCGACGCCGATCTCCGGGATCTCGACGGTCGTCACCTTGCGCCACGCGTCGCCCTCGCGGCGGGGCGTGATGGTCCGCAGGCTCTCGGCGATGGCGCGGGGGTCGGTGGACAGGGCGACGCCCTGCTCGTTCCTCGCGCCGAGCACCGAGACGGTGACGGTGGCGGAGAGCGGGACGCCGTCGAAGTTCTCCGCCATGCAGCCCAGGTAGACCGCGCCGGAGTCGTGGGCGTCCTTGGCCATCTTGCGGAGCATGGCGGTCAGGTCGGCGCGGTAGGGGGCGAGTTCGGGGATCTCCCGGACTCGCTCGTCGACCAGGGCACGGATGGTCGCCTCGCGGCCCTCGGGGCGGATGTCGAACTCCCACCAGGAATCGGGGACCGAAAGCGACAGGCCGATCGGCGCGGCATCGGCCCGCGTCATGCCTGCTCCTCGTCGAATCGGATCGGGGTGTACGTTCCGGCGTACTCGGCCAAGAACGAGTACGCTTCATCGGGAATCGGCAGCACTGCCCTGGCCACATATTCCAGGATTCGTTTCGGCGCGTAGTAGTCCACGAACTCGTAATCCACGCTCGCGAGCTCATCCGCAGGCGCGTACTTGTCCTCCACGCCGAGCGCGGTGATCAGTTCGGGCAAAGAGTACTGGGCGAGCTCGTCCCCCACGTCCATCGGCAGACGGTAAGTGATCACCTCCGCGGGTGAGCGGGGAATTTCCGAGCGCCTCATTCTCAGGAGATCCTCGTGCTGCAACCGGAACCAGGGGCCGGTCCGCTTCACCACCATCCACCGGTCGGATGCACCGCTCTGGAAGACGGAGCATTCGGCACCGGAGAAGATCGGAACCATGCCGAGGCCCATCCTGGTGAGCGGAGGAGGCGATGCGTCCAGGCTCGGTACCTCCTCGTGTCCCGCCTGCACCATCCGCGTGAACTCTTCGAAGAACCGAGTGCTCTTCGCCGAAGCTTCCAGGCATGAGAAGTGGAGGTTGCCGTCCAGGAAGGACGGAGCTGCTGCCCACGGATCGTGAATCAGGCGATACCCGGCCACTCCGTCGCATTGCCCGGCGAGAGGCGGGGCCGGGGTTCCGCAGATCTGACACTCATTGATGTCCGGCATGTACTTGTGCCTGTCGGTTCGATGTGGGCTGAGGAAGAGGGGGGACGTTCACTATAGGTCCGGAACGGGGACGATTCCGCCGCGTTCACTGACCGGACCGCCCGGTGGGTAGGTGCCCTGCGGCAGATCCAGTACCCCGTTGTTGTCGAAGAAGCGAAGATTTCCGTCTCGGCTGATGACCACTTCCATATGTGGTGTGCGTTTGTTGTCCAGGTCGCGACTCATGCTGTTCTTCATGCCTCTGGCCGCTTCCATCTCGTCCGGCGGGCCGGGGATCCGGTCCTCCGGATGAGTGTGCACCGTAAACTTGTAACCCTCGTCCCGCAACTCTTTGGGGATGATCGTCGTCACCTCGTCGCCCTGGAAGAGGCGCATATTCCCGGCGGAATTCTGCACGACTGCATGTTCCACTCCATGGAATTTCTGCAGCTCTGCCATGTGCGTGATGTGGACTTCGTTCGGTTTGATGGGGACGGGGCCCTTCGTCAAGTCGCGGGCCAGTTGCCTTGCCTTGGGTGAAAGGGATCGATACGGGATCGTCCCGCCGAACAACCGTGTCGACCCCTTGAAGGGGCGATAGATGGAGCGAAGGCCTTCCCCCGAGCGCAGTTGCCCGGCCTTCTTGAGGAGACCGCCGCCGATCCCCTTCATGAAGCCGGCGCCGAGCGCCTTGAGGCCCCCCGCCTTCCACAGGTTCCCCAGCTTGGCGAGGCTGGTGAAGCCCTTGACGGCGGGTATGCAGTCCAGGGCGGCCCACAGCAGATCACCCCAACCCGCTTGGCCCTTGAGCACTTTTCTCAACGTGTCGGCGAGCACGACCAGAGCGGCGGCGAAGACCAGCCAGCCCAGGGGCCCGCCCACGATCATCACGATGATGCCGACGACGGTGACGACCCACTTGCAGACGGTGACGATCTCGTCCCAGTTGTCGGTGACCCAGTCGCCGATCTCCTCCCACCAGCGGCGGTTGGGGATGCCGGCGTCGGACGCCTCCCTCAGCCTGGTCACCGTGCGGCGGGCGGCCTCCTGCCGGAGTCCCTTCGCCTGCGCGGCGAGCTTCTTGGCCGCTTCGAGGGCGCTCTCGGCCGCCTCGACCTTCCGCTCGGCCGCGTCCTGGCGGGACTTGGCGTGCTGGGCGTTGCGCGTGGCGCGGCGGACCTCGTCCTCGTCGGGCTTGGGGATCTCCTTGCCGCCGTTCTTCGACGGGTCGTAGGAGTCCGCCTTCTCGGTGGCGGTGCGCACCCAGTCGTTCGCGTCGGTCAGTGCCTGCTGGGCGGTGGTGAGTTCGGCGCGTGCCTTGCGGCCGTCCCGCAGCGCCTTGTCGGCCTTCTCCTGGGCGTCCTCCAGGTCCGGCCAGAAGCCGGCGAGGGCGTCTCCGGCGAGGTCGTACGACTTCCGCAACTTGCGCAGCTTCTTCGGTGCGTCCGCGAACTCCTCCGCGAAGACGTCCGCGGTCTTGCCCGCCCAGGAGAGGATCTCGTCCTCCTTGGCGATGCCCTTGAGGTCGCGCAGCGCCTCGGCCACGTCGTCGGCGAAGTCGTGCAGGACACCGGAGAGTTTGCGGATGCGCTGCGGGTCGCCCGGAGTCGGGTCCTGGTCCAGGTCGAGTACGTGCCAGTCCGTCGGTCTGTGTGACACGCGTATACCCCCGTAACGCCTGCAACGCTGCTATCGGAACACGCGTGCGAACCTACCAGGCGCCGTTCGGGCGGAAGGGCGTGTCAGGCCGGCTCCGGTCATCGGCCGACCGGTGAGTCGTCTGACGCGGGTGCTTCGACGAAGGTGCCGGAAGCGGCGGTGTGGTCCGCGCCGGACGGCTCGTCGAAACCGAGGACCGGCTCCGGGGCCCTCGGCAGGCCGTGGTCGGGACGGCCGGCGGGAACCGCGCCCGACGCCGGAGCCGAAGGGCTGCTCGACCCGTGTCCGCCTCCCTGATGTCGTCGGACGACGGCCCGTCACCACCCCCGCCGCAGACGGAGGGGAGCGGAGCCGACATCAGGGTGAGTGCGGTCGTGGTGAAGGCCCGGCGGGCCACGGGCGTTCCCCGGTGCGGGCCGGGTGCGGCAGAGGGCGAAGCCATCGGGGGCGGGACAAGGGCAGTTGTGAGGTGGCGGCGGCTTGTGTGCGGGGGAGACAGGAGGAGTGCGCCGTGGCGGGTGCGAACGGCGGGGACGCCGCGGGGGCCACGAGGTGGGGAGGGGAGGGTGACTCCGACCTTCGACTGCCCCCGTTCGAGTCAATAAGATCTCTGTAGTCTCAGTAGACCCTCCTCCCACACGACCCAGGACACCCGCCATGCCGCGACGCCGCACCTCAAGCTCGTCAAGCTCGACGGACGCGGGTTCCGCCGCTCCGCGGAACCGGACGCCGCAGCCGGTGCGGGTGCGGCGGCGGACGTTCGGGGACTTCGTCAAGGCGTTCTTCGCGTTCGTCGCGCTGCTCGGCCTGGTCGTCGGGGTGCCGCTCGCGCTGGCCATGACGGCCGGCTGGCCGTTCCCGAGCACGTTCGAGCCGGTGAAGTGGCTCAAGCAGGACCTCTCCGTCGACACCTTCCTGGGGATCCTCACCTTCGTCGTCTGGCTCGCCTGGGCCCAGTTCACCGCCTGCGTGCTGGTCGAGATGAAGGCCGCGCTGTCGGGGGTCGGCGTGCCCGGGCGGGTGCCGGGGGCCGGACCCAGCCAGCTGCTCGCCCGGCAGCTCGTCGCCGCGCTGCTGCTCGTCGGCGCCGCCGCGGGCAGCTTCACGCCGGGGCTGAGCCAGCTCGGGCAGGGCCTCGAGGGGAACCAGCGGCCCACGGTCGCCGCCGCCCAGCAGACGCCGGGGCTCTTCGCCCAGCAGCAGGAGCAGGCCGCCGGCACCGCGGCCGCCCTCGCCGAGCAGGCGTCCCACGCCGCGCACGCCGACGCGGGGGGCGGTGCCGCCAAGCAGCAGGGCGACACGAAGTTCTACCGGATCCAGCCGCCCGAGGGGCGCCACCACGACTCCCTCTGGGAGATCGCCGAGCGGCACCTCGGCGACGGACGCCGGTACAAGGAGATCTTCGACCTCAACAAGGACCGCGTCCAGCCGGACGGTTCCAAGCTGTCCGAGGCCAGCCTGATCCGGCCCGGCTGGATCATGGAGATGCCCGGCGACGCCCGCGGCGGCGACCTCGTCGAGATGCCCGACGAGGCCCCCGAGGTCTCGCCCGAGGTGCAGCAGCAGATCCACGACTACGCGAAGACCGGCGACCCCGCGCAGGGAGGCGGCGACCGCGCCCGGGAAGGCGGCGGGGACACCGCCCACGTCTCCGTGCCCGAGCAGCGGCCCGCGGCCGACCCCGCGCCCGCCCCGGCCGCCGACGGCTCCGGTCACCGGCAGCACGCCACCCCCGCCCAGGACACCTCCTCCTTCGGACTGCCCGAGGCCCTGCTCGCCGCCCCGCTGCTCGCCGCCGGTCTCCTCGGCGCCCTCGGGCACCGGCGCCGGCAGGCGCTGTGGCAGTCGGCGTTCGGCGGCATCGGCGGACGGCGCGGGATGGAGCCGCCCACGCCGACCGGGGACGCCCAGGACGTCCAGGACGCGCTGCTCGTCGGCGCCGACCCCGAGGGCGTACGGCTGCTCGACCGGTCGCTGCGCGGGCTCGCCGCCGGCCTCGCCGCCGAGTCCCGTCCGCTGCCCACCGTCTACGCGGCCTGGCTCAGCAACGGCGACCTGCACCTCCAGCTCGCCCAGCCGTCCGGGAAGCCTCCGGCGCCCTGGCAGCTCGGCCAGGACCAGACGTTCTGGATGCTCGCCAAGGACGACGCCGAGCGGTACGAGGACGAGGACACCGCCGCTCCCTACCCGGGGCTCGTCAGCCTCGGCACCATGGACGACTCCCGGCTGCTGCTCAACCTGGAGTCCGTCCCCGGCATCGTCTCGCTGAGCGGCCGCGAGGCCGACCGGGCCGCCGTGTTCGCCTCCGTGGCCGCCGAGCTGGCCACCAACGGGTGGTCGGACCGGATGACCATCACCCTCGTCGGGTTCGGCGAGGACCTCACCGCGCTCGCGCCCAACCGGCTGCGCCACCTGGACGGCATCGAGGCGCTGCTGGAGACCATGGAGGCCGAGACGCGGCAGCGGCGGGGCGCACTGGGGGCCGCCGGGCACGACTCCGTCCTCACCGGGCGCACCGGGCCCGCGCAGCACACCCGTTGGGCCCCGCACCTGGTGCTGCTCGCCGCCGAGCCGTCCGCCGAGGACGCCCTCCGGCTCGCCGAGCTCGCCGCCGACGCGAGCCGCCTCGGCATCGGCTACCTCGTCGGCACCGAGGGCGGCGACCTGCCGGGCGCCGCCTGGGAGATGGAGATCACCGGCGAGGGCAAGCTGCTCGCCCCGCTGCTCGGCCTCGAACTCGACGCCCAGCTGCTGCCCGCCGCCCAACAGCGCGCGGTGGTGGAGCTGTTCGTCGAGGCCGACCCCGAGCGCGGTCCCGACGGACCGGGCACCACCCCGCCGTTCCTCGTCGACATCAGCGAGCAGGGGCGGCCGGCCGTGTACGCGCGCCTGGTCGGCCCGTACGAGATCATCGGCCTCGACACCCCGGACGGCGAGCGCAGCGCGCTGCTCCACGAGGCGCTCGCGCTGCTGCTCCTGCACCGCGAGGGCGTGCACCCGCGCGTGCTGTCCTCCGCGCTGTGGCCGCGCGGCGTCACCGACGACGTGCGCGAGGCGCTGATCGAGCGGCTGCGCGCCTGGCTCGGCACCGACCCCGACGGCACGCCCCGCCTCGGCACGGACGCCACCGGGCGGCTCACCCTCGCCAAGTCCGTCGTCTCCGACCTGGACGTGCTGCGGTCGCTGTACCACGAGGCCACCCAGGGCAGGGGCGTCGACAGCCGGGCCGTGCGCGGGCGGCTGCTCACCGACGCGCTGGTGCTGGTGCGCGGGCCGCTGCTCGCCGACCGGCCCGAGGGCCGCTACCGCTGGCTCACCCACGAGATCGTCGACGCCCAGCTCCCGCTGCTCGTCGCGGACACCGGGCTCGCGCTCTCCGCGTTCCACATGGAGAAGAACCGCGCGGAGAAGGCCATCGAGGCGATCGAGGCCGCGCTGCGCACCGCCCCGGCCGACGAGCGGCTGTGGAACGAACTGCTGCGCGCCACCCACGCCCTCGGCGACCCCGGGCGGCTGACCGCCCTCGCCGCCGACCTCGTCGGCCGCAGCGGCGCCCGCGGGCTGCCGCCGCGCACCGAGGCCCTGCTCGACGAACTGCTGCCGGCGTGGCGCGACGCGGTCGCGGCGGCGGGCTGAGCGGCCCGGCGCGATGAGCGACGGCCTGTACGTCTCGCTGGTCGTCGCCGCCGCGCTGTGGGGCGCGGCGGCGGGCGCGGTGCTGCCGCGCGCGGCCTACCGGTTCTCCGTCCCGTCGGGGGAGGGGTGGCGGAAGGCGTGTCCGGCGGGGCATCCCGTCACGGGCTGGCTCGGGCGGGCCAGGTGCGGGCGGTGCGCGGAGCCGTCGTACGGGCCCGGCGCCGCTTCGGCCGTCGTCACCGCCCTGGTCTGCGCCGCCCTCGCCGCCGCCACCGGGACCCGGCCCGAGCTGGCGGTGTGGCTGCTGCTCGCGCCCGCCGGCGTGCTGCTCGCGGTCGTCGACCTGCGGGTGCAGCGGCTGCCCGACCCGCTCACCCTCCCCTTCGCCGGGGCCGCCCTCGTCCTGCTCGGCCTGGTCGCCCTCGTCCCCGAGCACGCGGGGGAGTGGACGACGGCCCTGCTGGGCGCGCTCGTGCTCGGCGCCGGCTACTTCGTGCTGTTCCTCGTCAACCCGAACGGCATGGGCTTCGGCGACGTGAAGCTCGCCCTGGGCGCGGGCGCCGTCCTCGGCTGGTACGGCTGGCCGACCGTCATGCTCGGCACCTTCGCCGGGTTCCTGTCCGGGGCGCTGTACGGGGGCGCCCTCGTCGCGCTGCGGCGGGCGGGGCGCAAGACGGCCATCCCGTTCGGGCCGTTCCTGATCACCGGCGCGTTCGCGGGGCTGCTGATCGGCGCGTACACGGCCTGACGTCGGCCGCCCGAACCCCCTGGCGTACGCTGGATCGGTCTGTCCACACCCCTTACGAAAGGGACGCCGGTGACCGAGAAGGCCGACCTTCAGCCCATCCTCGACCGTGCCGCCGCCGGTGGGCGGATCACCCCCGAAGAGGCGCTCGACCTCTACCGCGACGCCCCGCTGCACGCGCTGGGCGCCGCCGCCGACGCGGTGCGCCGCCGGAAGTACGCCGGCACCGAGCACATCGCGACGTACATCATCGAGCGGAACATCAACTACACCAACGTGTGCGTGACGGCGTGCCGATTCTGCGCCTTCTACGCCGCGCCCAAGGACACCGCCAAGGGCTGGACCCGCGACCTGGACGACATCCTGCGGCGCTGCGCCGAGACGGTCGAGCTCGGCGGCACCCAGATCATGTTCCAGGGCGGCCACCACCCCGACTACGGCGTGGAGTACTACGAGCGGCACTTCGCCGCCATCAAGCAGGAGTTCCCGCAGCTCGTCATCCACAGCCTGGGGGCCAGCGAGGTCGAGCACATGGCCCGGATCTCCAAGGTGAGCGTCGAGGAGGCCATCACCCGGATCCACGCGGCCGGGCTCGACTCCTTCGCCGGCGCCGGCGCCGAACTGCTCCCCGAGCGCCCGCGCAGGGCGATCGCCCCGCTGAAGGAGTCCGGCGAGCGCTGGCTGGAGATCATGGAGATCGCGCACAGCCTCGGCGTGGAGTCCACCTCCACCATGCTGATGGGCACCGGCGAGACCAACGCCGAGCGCATCGAGCACCTGCGGATGATCCGGGACGTGCAGGACCGCACGGGCGGCTTCCGCGCCTTCATCCCGTACACCTACCAGCCCGAGAACAACCACCTGAAGGGCCGCACCCAGGCCACCCTCTTCGAGTACCTGCGGATGATCGCCGTGGCCCGCCTGTTCCTGGACAACGTGGCCCACATCCAGGGCTCCTGGCTGACCACCGGCAAGGAGGTCGGCCAGCTCTCCCTGCACTACGGCGCGGACGACCTCGGCTCGATCATGCTGGAGGAGAACGTCGTCTCCTCCGCTGGCGCCAGGCACCGCTCCAACCGGCTGGAGATCATCGACCTGATCCGCAGGGCGGGACGGGTCCCGGCCCAGCGCTCCACCACGTACGAGCACCTGGTCGTGCACGACGACCCGGCGAACGACCCCGTCGACGACCGCGTGGTCTCCCACATCTCCTCCACCGCCATCGAGGGCGGCACCGCCCACCCGGAGCTGAAGCTCCTGTCCGCCAACTGACGTCCCCGTGCTGACCCTTCACACCGCCGACGCCTCGCCCGAGGCCGCCGTTGTGGTCGACGGCGCGCACATCGCCGCCGTCGGCCCGTACGAGCAGCTGGCCGCCGCTCATCCGGGCGCCCGGCTGCGGCGGTGGCCCGGCATCCTGACGCCCGGTCTGCTCAACCCCTATGGTCCGGAACTGCTGGAGCAGGCGTACCACCCTGACCCGCGCGAGGCGGACCGGCTCGGTACCGAGCCGGTGTTCGGGGAGCGCGCGCGGGCACTCCTGGCCGCCGGGCCGTCCGCGCGGGGCGCCAGCGCACGCCGCGGAGTACAGCGCATGCTGGCACACGGAACGGTCGCGGTCGCCGGTGAGCTGCGCAGCCGCGAGGCCCTGGACGCGGTGCGCAGGGCCGGGCTCGCCCTGGCGGGGCGTCCGGCCGCACTGCCCGGGCCCGCGGCGCTCTCCCCGGTTCCTCTGGTGCTGCTGCCGGGCCTCGGTGCCGGGAAACCCGCGCGGTTCGCGGTGTTCGACGTGCCCGACCGGGACGCCCTCGTGCGGGACGGCGCGTCCACGTGCGTGGCCACCGTCGTGGGCGGCCGGCTGGTGTACCGGCGGCGCTGACCGTGGCGGCGCCGGCCCCGTGGCGGCGCCGGTCCTCACCCCGCGAACGCCTCCCCGAACGCCCCGTCCTCCTGCTCCACCCCGCTGCAATCCGTCGACGGGTCGTCCGCGGAGGTGTCCTCGCCGCACTGCCGGTCCCGGAACGTCGACCACATCGACACCCACGCGACGCCCTTCTCCTGCGCGAAGGCGCGCACCTGCGCCGCGTCCTCGAGCGTGAACGTCTCCCCCTCCACGTCGTTGACGCCGAGCATCGGGGTGAGCGCCATGCCCCGCCAGGCGGCGGCCTCGGACAGCCCGAAGACGTCCTGGAGCTGGGCGTTCGCGGCCTCGGCCGCGGTGAGGGCGTAGTCGCCCATGTCACCGTCGTAGGACTCGCCGTAGTTCATCGTCATGAGGTTGACGGTGGCGACCCGCACGCCGTGGTCGTTGGCGGACGCCAGCAGGGCCAGCCCGTCCTCGTCGAGCCCGGACGGCATGACCGGGAGCGTGAACGACACCTCCAGGTCCGCGCGCTCCTCCTGCAGCAGCGCGATCGCCTCCGAACGCAGGTCCACGGAGGCGGAGTCGGCGAGTTCGTCGCCCTCGATGTCGAAGTCGGCGCGGGTGGCGCCGGCCGCGTCCAGCGCGGTGCCGTACGCCTCGGCCAGCTCGGCCGCGGTGCCGCAGGTGGCCGCCAGTTCGTCGCCGGAGGCGCCGCCGAAGGAGACGCGGACGTCGGCGCCGGACCCGGTGAGGCCCGCGATCCGGGACGTCACGGTCGCGTCGTCGATGTCCTGGGCGCCGTTCCAGTACGGGGTGCAGCCGCTGCCGGAGGAGATCACGAAGGCCAGGTTGTACGTCGTGGGGGAGCCCGCCGAGTCGGTGCCGGAGGCCGTGGAGGAACTGACGTACGGCGCGTAGGCGGTGACCGGCGCGGACGACGACGAGACGGCGGGGGCGGGGTCCGCCGGGGCCGCGTCCGCCGTGGTGTCCCCGGCGGAGCAGCCCGCGGTGGCCGCGACCAGGGCCAGGGCCGGGAGGAGGGCGAGCCCGGCGACGGACTTCAGTGGACCGCGCATCGTGCTCGTTCCGTTCGTGAGACGTCGGGTGGACGGCCAACGTGGCACACGGGTCTGTGCGCTTCCTGAGGGTGTGCGCCCGGTTCCCGGACGATTCCCAGGAGACGGAGAGGTTCGCGCCCTTCCCACGGGAGACCCACGGGAAACGCTGGGTTTTCCCTGCACCACGGCTTCTACCGTCCCGGCCATGCATTCCGATCCTGCCATCGAGAGCCGCGCCGCCGCGCGCGGCCGTCGCCGCAAACGCCCCGACGGGCCCGGCGAAGGACCCGTCTTCGTCGACTCCTCCGGACGCCGGGCCAAGGTGCTGCGCCGGATCGGTCTCCTCCTGGGGACCGCGTGCGCCGGGTACGCGGTCGTGCTGGGCATGGCCTTCATGGGCATCGGCACCTCGGTCACGCCGGCCTCGCTGCTGCCGTTCGGGGCCGGGCAGGGGCAGGCCGGTCCCGGCGGTGGCGCGGGTCCGCGGGGCGGGGCGGCCCCGACCGGCACACCGCCGTCCCCGCCGGCCGGTACGCCGAGCGCCACCGCCGTCCCCGCTCCCGCGGCGACCTCGTGAGCGCGTCCCCCGCCCGCGGCAGGCGGCGCGCCCCCACCCGCATGGAGCGCGCCGCCGGCCGGGCCGCCGCGCTGCACCGGCCGCGGGTCCTCCTCGCGCTGCTCCTCCTGCTCGCCCTGACCTGTGTGATGCTCCTCGACGGCTACCTGCGCGCCGAGGTCGGCGACGACCAGCGGGTCCGCACCGGGGCCTCGTCCTCCGAGGTGCCCGGCGAGATCCTCGACGGCGGCCCGATCCTCAGCTTCCCCGGCGGGCAGGCCGAGACCACCTCCGTCCCGGACAGGACGATCGTGCTCACCTTCGACGACGGTCCGGACCCCACCTGGACGCCGAAGGTCATGGAGGTCCTGGAGGAGTACGACGTCCCCGGCACGTTCTTCGTGGTCGGCTCGATGGTGGCGCGCCACCCCGGCATCGTGGAGGACCTGGTCGACCGGGGCCACGAGATCGGCGTCCACACCTTCACGCACGTCGACCTGTCGTACCAGAGCGCCTCCCGCGTCACCCGCGAGGTGGAGCAGACCCAGCTCGCTCTCGCGGGCGCGGCCGGGATCACCACCACGCTGTTCCGGGCGCCGTACTCCTCGAAGACGGACGCCGTCGACAACTACAGCTGGCAGGTCTACCGGCAGCTCGGCGAGGACGGGTACACCAGCGTCTTCACCGACACCGACAGCGAGGACTGGAAGGAACCGGGCGTCGCGAGGATCGTCGAAGGGGCCACCCCGGAGGACGGGGAGGGCGCCTCGGTGCTCTTCCACGACTCCGGCGGCGATCGCACCCAGACCCTGGAGGCGCTGTCGAAGTACATCGAGAAGATGCAGGCGAAGGGCTACAGCTTCACCACCGTCAGCGGCGCCATGGCCGAGCAGCAGCCCGCCGGCGGATCCGGCACCGACGGGTCCGGAGCGGGCGGGCCCGCCGCCGGCGCTCCCTCCGGCACCGGCAACCCGCTCCAGGCCTCCCACCGCCCCGCCACCGGCACGACCCTCTACGCGGGCGAGGCGCTCCTCGCGGCCGTCGCCGTCGCCGAGTGGACGGTGCCCGCGCTCTCGGCCGCACTGGTGGTCGTCGGCGTGGCCGTCCTGGGGCGGTTCGGGCTGATGCTCGTCCTCGCCCGGCGCCACCACAGGCAGCGCAACAGACGCCGCTTCGGCTGGGGACCGCCCGTCACCCGGCCGGTCAGCGTGATCGTCCCGGCGTACAACGAGAAGGAGTGCATCGGGAACACCCTGCGGTCGCTGGCCGGGAGCACCCACCCGATCGAGATCGTCGTCGTCGACGACGGCTCCACGGACGGCACGGCGGACCTCGCCGAAGGGCTCGGCCTGCCGAACGTCCGGGTGATCCGGCAGGAGAACGCGGGCAAGCCGGCCGCCCTGAACAACGGCATCCGCAGCGCCCGGCACGACATCGTGGTGATGATGGACGGCGACACCGTCTTCGAGCCGGACACAGTGGGCCGCCTGGTGCAGCCCTTCGCCGACCCGCGGGTGGGGGCCGTCGCGGGCAACGCCAAGGTCGGCAACCGCTCCACGCTCATCGGCGCCTGGCAGCACATCGAGTACGTGATGGGCTTCAACCTCGACCGGCGCATGTACGACCTGCTGCGCTGCATGCCGACCATCCCCGGCGCGATCGGCGCGTTCCGCCGCGAGGCGGTCCTCCGGGCGGGCGGCATGAGCGAGGACACCCTCGCCGAGGACACCGACATCACCATCGCGCTGCACCGCGCGGGATGGCGGGTCGTCTACGAGGAGCACGCGCGCGCGTGGACCGAGGCCCCGCGCACCCTGCGGCAGCTGTGGTCCCAGCGCCACCGCTGGTCGTACGGCACCATGCAGGCGCTGTGGAAGCACCGCAAGTCCCTGACGGACAAGGGGCCTTCGGGGCGCTTCGGGCGCGTGGGCATGCCGCTGGTGGTGCTCTTCCAGGTCGTCACGCCGGTGTTCGCGCCGCTCATCGACGTGTTCACCGTGTACTCGATGGTCTTCGTCGACTTCCGGGCGGCGCTGCTGGCCTGGCTCGCCGTGCTGGGCGTGCAGCTGGTGTGCGCCGCGTACGCCTTCCGGCTCGACCGGGAGAAGTACCGGTACCTGCTGATGATGCCGCTGCAGCAGCTCGCGTACCGGCAGATGATGTACCTCGTCCTCATCCACTCCTGCGTCACCGCCCTGACCGGCGGCCGGCTGCGCTGGCAGAAGCTGAAGCGCACGGGCGAGGTCGGGACGCCGGCGGGGACGGGCGGCTGACGGGGGCGCACCGCAAGGGGGCCGTACGGGCCGGGCGGGCCGGACGCCCGCGGCCGGCGGCCCGCCCGGCCCCGGCGGGCCGTGACGGGTACTTCGACCTCCTGCGCGCGGTGGCCCTGGTCCGGGTCGTGGCGTACCGCACCTTCGGCTGGGCCTGGGCGGGCCTGGTCCTCCCGTCGATGGGGTGATGTTCGGGCTGGCCGGCACCCTGACGGCCAGGTCGCTGCGGCGCCCCGCGCTCGCGGTGATCCGGGGCCGCGTCCGCCGTCTCCTGCCGCCGTTCTGGTTCCGGGGCTTCTTCGTGGTCACCGCGATGCTGGCGCACGGCTGGATGCCGGGATGGCGGATCGTGTACGGGATCGTGCCGCTCGGCGACCCACCGGGCAGCGCCTGGGCCGAGCAGGCCCGGGAGGTCGTCTGGTACCTGCGGACGTACCTGTGGTTCGTGCCGCTCTCCCCGCTGCTGCTGCGGGTGTTCCGGCTGTCCCCGGTCCCGGTGCTGGTGCTGTCGCTCGTCCCGGTGGTCCTCCTCACGTACGTGTGGCGGCCGCCGGAGGGGCGGCTCGGCGGCGCCCTCACCGACCTCGCGACGCTCCTGTTCTGCTGGCTCCTCGGCCTCGCCCACCACGACGGGGTGCTCGCGCGGCTGCGCCCCCTCGCCGTCGCCGCGGCGTCGTCCGCCGCGCTCGCCCACGGCGGCTGGTACGCCTTCACCCGCCAGGCCGAACACGGCGGCACCTACGACCTGGACGACAACCCGCTCGCGCAGGCCTTCCGGCCGGCGGGATTCGTGACGCTGCTGATGTACGCCAAGGAGCACGCGGGCCCCGTGGGACCGTCCCGTTCCCGGCTGGTCACCGTGTTCAACGCGCGCGCCGTGACGATCTGCCTCTGGCACGGACCGGCGCTGGTCCTGGCCGTGCCGCTGATCGACCGGTTCTGGCGGGTGCCCGCGTTCGAGGCGTACCTGCCGCTGGAGAGCCAGTGGTTCCTGTTCGGCGTCGGCTGGGTCCTGATCGCGGGTTTCGTGCTGGCGTGCGGATGGGTCGAGGACGTCGCCGCGCGCCGGAAGCCGACGCTGCTGCCGTGGGGGCGGGCTGCAAGAATGGACCCGTGACCCGCGCATCCCTGGACAAGCAGCCGCACGAAGTCGCCTCGATGTTCGACGGCGTGGCGGAACGGTACGACCTGACGAACGACGTGCTGTCCCTCGGGCAGGCGCGGCTGTGGCGCAGGGAGGTCGCGAAGGCGGTCGACGCGCGGCCCGCGCAGAAGGTCCTCGACCTGGCCGCCGGGACGGGCACGTCCTCGATGCCGTTCGTCCGCACCGGCGCGTACGTCGTCCCCTGCGACTTCTCCCTCGGCATGCTCCAGGTCGGCAAGCGGCGCAACGCCTGGCTGCCGTTCACGGCCGGCGACGCGACGCGGCTGCCGTTCAAGGACGACACGTTCGACGCCGTCACCATCTCCTTCGGGCTGCGCAACGTGCAGGACTTCGACGCCGCGCTGCGCGAGATGCACCGGGTGACCCGGCCCGGCGGACGGGTCGTGATCTGCGAGTTCTCCCAGCCGACGTGGGCGCCGTTCCGCACCGTCTACACCGAGTACCTGATGCGCGCCCTGCCGCCGGTCGCCCGCGCGGTGTCCTCCAACCCGGACGCGTACGTCTACCTCGCCGAGTCCATCCGCGCCTGGCCCGACCAGCCCGCCCTGGCCGAGCGGCTGCGGGGGGCCGGCTGGTCGAAGGTGGCGTGGCGCAACCTGACCGGCGGGGTCGTGGCGCTGCACCGGGGCCTCAAGGACAGCTGAGGACCGCCGTGCCGGGGCCGCGCGGCTCCTCCCGTTCGCGCCGGAGCCCGCCGGACGGCGGCACGGGCCCGCGCGGCTCGCGCACCCCTCCGCCGCCTTCCCCCTCGCCGAAGTCGAACCACACGTGGACCGGGGAGTCCCGCGGCACCTCGGTGCCGGGCCGCGGGTACTGGCGCACGACGTGGTCGACGACGGTGAGAGGGAAGTCCGGCCGGTCCGGCGCGACGAGGAACAGGCCACGCGCCCGGGCCGACTCGCGCGCGTCCACGGCCATCAGACCGACCAGGCGCGGCACGCGCACTTCGGGTGTCCTGGGTGTCATGCGCACGGACGTCACCCCCCAGCGGTACCGGCAGGGTAGACCCGCGCGTGCGGCCGCCGGAAGCATCCCGTGGCGTTCCGTGACAATCGATCACATCGAGTCACCGGCTTGCGGGTGTCTCAGGTCCAGCCGGTAGCAGTGGGCCTCCCGCCGCGAGACCGGCGTCGTGAACGTCTCGGCGAGGCGCATCCCCAGCCGCCGGGCGACGGCTGCCGAGCGGGCGTTGCGGGCGTCCACCATCGCCACCACGCTCTTCGTGCCCGCCGCGCGCACGCGCTCCAGCGTCCGCAGCGCCGCCGCGGTGGCGTACCCCTTGCCCCAGTGCTCCCGCGCGAGCCGCCAGCCGATCTCGATCTCGCCGGTGGGACCCCAGTCCCGCTCCCAGGGCTGGGCGCCGGTGAAGCCGACGACGTCACCGGAGTCGTCGAGCACGGTCCACAGGCAGAAGCCGAACTCGGCGTCGTGCCGGCGCTGGCGGGCGGTGAGCTCCTCGTAGACCGACAGCTCCGCCGGCGTGCCCCCGTGGAACTCCATGACCTCCGGGTCGTCGAAGATCCGGTGCCAGACGACGGCGTCCTCGTGGGTGGGGACTCGGAGCCGTACAGCGGGGAGAGCTCGGTTCACGGGGGCAGCCCTTCAGCCGGGTGATCGATTCTGCTGCATAGACTGCCCATGTCCAGTGCCGGTCGGCACGCAGATTTCGAACTTGGGGAGATCCCGCCGTGACCGAGCCCCTCTCCGACAACACCGCCGACGTGATCGTCGTGGGCGCGGGGCCAGCCGGCTCCACCACCGCGTACCACCTGGCCAGGTCCGGACTCGACGTGCTCCTGCTGGAGAAGACCGAGTTCCCGCGGGAGAAGGTCTGCGGCGACGGACTCACCCCGCGTGCCGTGAAGCAGCTGGTGTCGATGGGCATCGACGTCTCCGAGGAGGCCGGCTGGCTGCGCAACAAGGGCCTGCGCATCATCGGCGGCGGCGTCCGCCTCCAGCTGGACTGGCCGGATCTCGCCTCCTTCCCCGACTACGGACTGGTCCGCAAGCGCGACGACTTCGACGAGCAGCTCGCCCGGCAGGCCCAGAAGGCCGGTGCCCGGCTGTACGAGCGCTGCAACGTGGGCGCGCCGATCGTCGACGAGCGCACCGGGCGCATCACGGGCGTGAAGGCCAGGCTCGGCGAGGACAAGCGGGAAGTCACCTTCCACGCCCCGCTGGTGGTGGCCGCCGACGGCAACTCCACCCGGCTGTCCCTGGCGATGGGGCTGCACCGCCGCGAGGACCGCCCGATGGGTGTCGCGGTGCGCACGTACTTCACCTCGCCGCGCCACGACGACGACTACCTGGAGTCCTGGCTGGAGCTGTGGGACCGCCGCGGCCCGCAGGACCGCCTGCTGCCCGGCTACGGCTGGATCTTCGGCATGGGCGACGGGACGAGCAACGTCGGTCTCGGCGTGCTCAACACCTCGGAGTCCTTCAAGGAGCTGGACTGGCGCGAGGTCCTCAAGGCCTGGTGCGCCTCGATGCCCGAGGACTGGGGCTACACCCCGGACAACATGACCGGCCCGATCCGCGGCGCCGCGCTGCCCATGGCCTTCAACCGCCAGCCGCACTACACGCGCGGGCTGCTGCTCGTCGGCGACGCGGGCGGCCTGGTGAACCCGTTCAACGGCGAGGGCATCGCCTACGCCATGGAGTCCGGGCAGATCGCCGCCGACGTCATCGTGCAGGCACACGCGCGGGCCACGCCGGCCCAGCGGGAGACCGCCCTCCAGCGCTACCCGCGCGTCCTGAAGGACACCTACGGCGGCTACTACACGCTCGGCCGCGCCTTCGTGAAGCTCATCGGCAACCCGAAGGTCATGCAGATCGCCGCCCAGCGCGGTCTGACGCACCCGCTGCTGATGAAGTTCACCCTGAAGCTGCTCGCCAACCTGACGGACCCGACGGGCGGCGACGCGATGGACCGCATCATCAACGGCCTGAGCAAGGTGGCGCCGAAGGCGTGACGCGCCCCGCGCACGCGGGAGCCGTGAGCGGGGCCGTGGGCGGCCGGGACCGAGGGGGCGGACTTCCCCGGCCGCCGGCGTCCGTGCGGGCGCCGTGAGGGGCCGTCGCGGAGGTCCTGCGCCGTGCCGCGGCCGCGCACCGGCCCGTCAACGCGCGCCGAGCGCGGGACGATCCGGGCAATCGGGCGATCCCGGGCGAGGGTGCGCGAGGCGCGGGGCGGGACGCCGCGCGACGCCCGGGACCCCGGCGCGCGGCGCGTCGCGGGCGGGGTCGGGTCGAGTCCGGCGGAACGGAATGCCCGAAGTGCCCCGGAAGTGAGCCGGAGAGGCCCGGAGACGGACCGGGGAGGGCCGCTGCCCCCGAGCGGCAGCGGCCCTTCAGTCCGTGTGGGCGCGGGTCAGAGCACGCGCACGGCACCCGACGCGGGGTAGCCGGAGAGGTCCTGGATGACGACGCCCTTGGAGGGGTTGGCGGCGTCCAGGTACTGGCCGTTGCCGATGTAGACGCCCACGTGGTACGCGGAGCCCTTGCCGCCCCAGTAGAGGATGTCGCCGACCTGGATCTGGGACAGCGGGATGTCGGTGCCCGCCATGGACTGGTCCTGCGACACGCGCGGCAGGTCGACGCCGACCTGCTTGAACGCGGCCTGCACCAGGCTCGAGCAGTCCCAGGCGTTGGGGCCCGAGGCGCCCATGACGTAGGCGTCGCCCACCTGCGCCCTGAGGAAGGCGATGACCGTGGCGACGCTGCCGCTGGCCGGCGCGGACGCCGTCGTGGTGGTGGAGGCGGAAGCGGAGGCGGAGGCGGGGGCGGACAGGGCGGTGCGCTCGGCGTCGCGCGCGGCGCGCTCGGCGGCGGCCTTGCGGGCCTCCTCCGCGGCCTTCTTCTTCGCCTCGGCCTTCTTCTTGGCCTCGGCGAGGTCCGCCTTGGCCTCCTTGGCGGCCTGGGCGGCGGCCGCGTCGCGCTCGGCCTGCAGCTGGTAGTTCGCGGCGGCCTGCTGGGTGGCGTCCGCGGACTGGGCGACCTGGGCGGCCAGGTCGGCCGTCAGGGTGGGCAGTTCGAGGGTCTGCGTCACCGGCTCGGCGGCGTTCGCCGAACCCGACGCCCCGGCCACTGCCAGGGTGCTGAGGACGCCACCGGCAACTCCGGCCCGCACGGCGAGCGCGGACTGCGCGGTACGGCGGGGCTTCCGGTGGCTGCGTATGTGAGCGGTGTGGGACATGGGAACAACCGGTACCAGGGGCTCCTTCATATCTTCAAGAAACGTGGGCTGCGCCACAGTTGTTCAATCGAGCCCCAAATCCCGGGTGTGTCGCCCTCCATTGACGCCGTAACGGACATTGCGGGCTGCCCGTGATCGGCCCGTGATCACTGTCTTTCATCGTTACGTCCCAATTGCCCCGCGCTTACCACCGGCGGGACCGATTGGCCAAGCCCCCTTCTCATCGGCCTCTCATGGATGTGACGGAGGTCACGGAACGGTTGCTCTTTCCGGCGCGTCCGGCGGGGGCCGGCCGCGCCGGATCGCGGCGCCGGGACTTCGTGAACGCGTGCACGTGTCCACATCGCGCCCCGCATCCCCTCCGAAGTGTGAACGCGCCCTCTATCAAGAGATCGATTCCAGCGCCAATTTGCATGCAAGGGAAGACTCTTGATATGGAGACGCGCCCTCTGAGCTGCGCCGACGAGACAGAATGTGACGTTTCGTGACCACGCGAACGCTTCGCGTGTGAAGATCGGCGCTCATCCGACTTCATGATCGTTCGTCAGGTGGTGGAGATCACAAAGCTTGTGCGATACCCCGTGTCGCAGATCACAGACCGGCAGGCATAAGATGCGGAGCGGTTGGGCTTGTGACCTGCTTCACATGTTCTCGATCTTCGCCGGGGCGGGCGGGGCTCGTGGGACGGACGGGGCGGCCGCGAGTCCGCCAGGAACCTCCCCCAAGGTCTCGGCTCCGCTCGACCAGGGGGGACCCCCATGCAGTCAATGCCGACTGAGAGGAGCGAGGAGCGGTGAACGCGTATGCGCCCATCCTCGTACTGGGAGCCCTCGGGGCAGGCTTTGCGATCTTCTCCGTGGTCATGGCCACGCTGATCGGTCCGAAGCGGTACAACCGCGCCAAGCTCGAGGCCTACGAGTGCGGTATCGAGCCGACCCCCACGCCGGCCGGCGGCGGGCGCTTCCCCATCAAGTACTACCTGACGGCGATGCTCTTCATCGTCTTCGACATCGAGATCGTCTTCCTCTACCCCTGGGCCGTCACCTTCGACGCCCTGGGGATCTTCGGGCTCGTGGAGATGCTGCTCTTCGTGCTCACCGTCTTCGTCGCGTACGCGTACGTATGGCGGCGCGGCGGCCTGGAATGGGACTGAGGGGTCTTTAGCCATGGGACTCGAGGAAAAGCTGCCGAGCGGCTTCCTGCTGACCACCGTCGAGCAGGCCGCGGGCTGGGTGCGCAAGTCGTCCGTCTTCCCCGCCACGTTCGGCCTCGCCTGCTGTGCCATCGAGATGATGACCACCGGCGCCGGCCGCTACGACCTGGCGCGCTTCGGCATGGAGGTCTTCCGCGGCTCACCGCGGCAGGCGGACCTCATGATCGTCGCCGGCCGGGTCAGCCAGAAGATGGCGCCCGTGCTGCGGCAGGTCTACGACCAGATGCCGAACCCCAAGTGGGTGATCTCCATGGGGGTCTGCGCCTCCTCGGGCGGCATGTTCAACAACTACGCGATCGTCCAGGGCGTCGACCACATCGTCCCGGTCGACATCTACCTCCCCGGCTGCCCGCCCCGGCCCGAGATGCTGATGGACGCCATCCTCAAGCTCCACCAGAAGATCCAGAGCTCCAAGCTCGGCGTGAACGCCGAGGAGGCGGCCCGCGAGGCGGAGGAGGCGGCGCTCAAGGCCCTGCCCACGATCGAGATGAAGGGGCTGCTGCGATGAGCGACGCGAACGGCACCGGCGGCGCGGGGGGCGGGGTCAACCCCGAGAAGGACCTCTCCGCCGAGAACCTCCCCGGCCAGCGCGGCCAGGGCGGCGAGGAGATCCGCGTCCAGCGCGGCATGTTCGGCGCCGGCAACGGCGGCGACACCTCCGGCTACGGCGGCCTGGTCCGCTCGGTCCGGCTCCCGGGACCGGCGGCCCGCCCCTACGGCGGATGGTTCGACGAGGTCGCCGACGAGCTCGAGGGCGCCCTGGAGGAGCAGGGACTGCTCCCCGAGAACGCCATCGAGAAGACGGTCGTCGACCGCGGCGAACTCACCTTCCACATCGAACGCGAGCACCTGGTCCGCGTCGCCCGCACCCTGCGCGACGACCCGGCGCTGCGCTTCGAGCTGTGCACCGGCGTCAGCGGCGTGCACTACCCGAACGACAAGGGCCGCGAGCTGCACGCCGTCTACCACCTGCGCTCGATCACCCACAACCGGCTCATCCGCCTGGAGGTCAGCGCGCCCGACGGCGACCCGCACATCCCGTCGCTGTTCTCGGTCTACCCGACGAACGACTGGCACGAGCGCGAGACGTACGACTTCTTCGGCATCGTCTTCGACGGTCACCCGGCCCTGACGCGGATCATGATGCCGGACGACTGGCAGGGCCACCCGCAGCGCAAGGACTACTCCCTCGGCGGCATCCCCGTCGAGTACAAGGGCGCCCAGATCCCGGCTCCGGACCAGCGGAGGTCGTACTCGTGAGCACTCCCCACCCGTCGCCCGGCCACCACCCCTCATCGAGTCCCTCCGGGACCGCCTCCTCGACGGCATCGGCACGCGAGACCACCGAGGGCACCGTCTACACGGTCACCGGTGGCGACTGGGACGAGGTCGTCCAGACCGCGGCCCGCGCCGACGACGAGCGCATCGTCGTCAACATGGGTCCGCAGCACCCGTCCACCCACGGCGTGCTCCGCCTGATCCTGGAGATCGACGGCGAGACCGTCACCGAGGCCCGCTGCGGCATCGGCTACCTCCACACCGGCATCGAGAAGAACCTCGAGTACCGGACGTGGACGCAGGGCACCACGTTCGTGACGCGCATGGACTACCTGACGTCGTTCTTCAACGAGACGGCGTACTGCCTCGCGGTCGAGAAGCTCCTCGGCATCGAGGACCAGGTGCCCGACCGCGCCTCGATCATCCGCGTGCTCCTGATGGAGCTGAACCGGCTCTCCTCCCACCTGGTGTGCATCGCCACCGGCGGCATGGAGCTCGGCGCCACCACGATCATGATCTACGGCTTCCGCGACCGCGAGCTCATCCTCGACATCTACGAGCTCATCACGGGCCTGAGGATGAACCACGCCTACATCCGCCCCGGCGGACTCGCCCAGGACCTGCCGCCCGGCGCGGTGGACCAGATCCGCGAGTTCGTGAAGAAGATGGAGAAGAACCTCCCGGAGTACGACAAGCTCGCCACCGGGAACCCCATCTTCAAGGCCCGCATGCAGGACATCGGCTACCTGGACCTGGCCGGCTGCATGGCCCTCGGCGCCACCGGCCCGATCCTGCGCTCCACCGGACTGCCGCACGACCTGCGCAAGGCCCAGCCGTACTGCGGGTACGAGACCTACGACTTCGAGGTCCCGACCGCCGACACCTGCGACGCCTACGGCCGCTTCCTGATCCGGCTGGAGGAGATGCGCCAGTCGCTGCACATCGTCGAGCAGTGCCTGGACCGGCTCCAGCCCGGACCGGTCATGGTCGCCGACAAGAAGATCGCCTGGCCCGCCCAGCTCGCCCTGGGACCGGACGGACTGGGCAACTCCCTCGACCACATCAAGAAGATCATGGGTACCTCCATGGAGGCCCTGATCCACCACTTCAAGCTGGTCACCGAGGGCTTCCGGGTCCCGCCGGGACAGGCGTACGCGGCGGTCGAGTCGCCCAAGGGCGAGCTCGGCGTGCACGTCGTCTCCGACGGCGGCACCCGCCCCTACCGGGTCCACTTCCGCGACCCGTCCTTCACCAACCTTCAGGCCATGGCGGCGATGTGCGAGGGCGGCCAGGTCGCCGACGTCATCGTCGCCGTCGCGTCCATCGACCCCGTGATGGGAGGCGTCGACCGGTGACCACCTCTTCTTCGGAGCGGGGCGTCAGCCTGGGCATGCCCGAACTGCCCGCACCCGCCTACCCGGACGACGTCCGGGCCCGGCTGGAGGCCGACGCGCGCGAGGTCATCGCCCGCTACCCGGACTCCCGGTCCGCCCTGCTGCCGCTGCTGCACCTCGTGCAGTCGGAGGAGGGCCACGTCACGCGCACCGGGATGCAGTTCTGCGCGGACGTGCTCGGCCTCACCACGGCCGAGGTGACCGCGGTCGCCACCTTCTACACCATGTACCGGCGCAAGCCGAGCGGCGACTACCAGGTCGGGGTGTGCACCAACACCCTGTGCGCCGTCATGGGCGGCGACGCGATCTTCGAGGAGCTCCAGGAGCACCTGGGCGTCGGCAACGGCGAGACCACCGACGACGGCAAGGTCACCCTGGAGCACATCGAGTGCAACGCGGCCTGCGACTTCGCGCCCGTGGTGATGGTCAACTGGGAGTTCTTCGACAACCAGACCCCCGAGAGCGCCAAGCGCATGGTCGACGACCTGCGCGCCGGCCGCCCGGTCGCGCCCACCCGCGGGGCGCCCCTGTGCACCTTCAAGGAGACGGCCCGCATCCTGGCCGGCTTCCCCGACGAGCGCGAGGGGGCCGTCGAGGCCACCGGAAGCGCGGGACCCGCTTCCCTGGTCGGCCTGAGGCTCGCCAAGGGGGAGGACGCCGCCGCGCGAGTGGTGCACCCACGCGGCGAGGCCCCCCAGGACGCCCCGCCGCACGAGCCGTCGCCCACCGAGCACCTCAGCTCGCACGACGCGCCGCAGGACACGTCGGCCTCCGACCCGGCCCACCCGACGGGCCCCGACGCCGAGGAGGGGGAGTGATGACCTTGGCACCCGAACTCAAGGACATGAGCCCTCAGAAGCTGCTCGCACCCGTGCTGTCGGCCTTCTGGGACGAGGACGAGTCCTGGACGCTGGACGTCTACAGGAGGCACGAGGGGTACGAGGGACTGCGCAAGGCGCTCGCCATGTCGCCGGACGACGTCATCGCGTACGTCAAGGACTCCGGCCTGCGCGGGCGCGGCGGCGCCGGCTTCCCGACGGGAATGAAGTGGCAGTTCATCCCCCAGGGGGACGGCAAGCCCCACTACCTCGTCGTCAACGCCGACGAGTCGGAGCCGGGGACCTGCAAGGACATCCCGCTCCTCTTCGCGAACCCGCACAGCCTCATCGAGGGCATCGTGATCGCCTGCTACGCGATCAGGTCGTCGCACGCCTTCATCTACCTCCGCGGTGAGGTGGTCCCCGTCCTGCGGCGGTTGCACGCGGCCGTGCGCGAGGCCCGTGAGGCCGGCTTCCTCGGCGAGAACGTCCTGGGCAGCGGACTCGACCTCGAACTCACCGTGCACGCGGGCGCGGGCGCGTACATCTGCGGTGAGGAGACCGCACTGCTCGACTCGCTCGAAGGCCGCCGGGGCCAGCCGCGGCTGCGTCCCCCCTTCCCCGCCGTCGCGGGCCTCTACGCGTGCCCGACCGTGGTGAACAACGTCGAGTCGATCGCTTCGGTTCCCGCCATCATGAACCGGGGCAAGGAGTGGTTCCGCTCGATGGGCAGCGAGAAGTCCCCGGGCTTCACGCTCTACTCGCTCAGCGGCCACGTCGCCAGCCCCGGCCAGTACGAGGCGCCCCTCGGCATCACGCTGCGCCAGCTGCTCGAGATGAGCGGTGGCATGCGGCCCGGGCACCGCCTGAAGTTCTGGACGCCGGGCGGCTCCTCGACGCCGATGTTCACCGACGAGCACCTCGACGTCCCCCTCGACTACGAGGGAGTGGGCGCCGCGGGTTCCATGCTCGGCACCAAGGCCCTGCAGTGCTTCGACGAGACGACCTGCGTCGTCCGCGCCGTCACCCGCTGGACCGAGTTCTACGCCCACGAGTCCTGCGGCAAGTGCACACCCTGCCGCGAGGGCACCTACTGGCTCGTGCAGCTGCTGCGCGACATCGAGGCCGGCAAGGGCCGGATGTCCGACCTGGACAAGCTGAACGACATCGCCGACAACATCAACGGCAAGTCCTTCTGCGCCCTCGGCGACGGCGCCGCCTCGCCGATCTTCTCCTCGCTCAAGTACTTCCGCGAGGAGTACGAGCAGCACATCACGGGCCGTGGCTGCCCCTTCGACCCGGCCAGGTCCACGGCCTGGGCCGACCACCGTACGGAGGTGAACGCATGACGGTGACCACCAACGCGCCCTCCGGCGGAGGAGAGGCGGCGGTCCCGCCCGAGGACCTCGTCACGCTGACGATCGACGGCGCCGGGATCAGCGTGCCCAAGGGCACCCTGGTCATCCGGGCCGCCGAGCAGCTCGGCATCGAGATCCCCCGGTTCTGCGACCACCCCCTCCTCGACCCGGCCGGCGCCTGCCGCCAGTGCATCGTCGAGGTCGAGGGCCAGCGCAAGCCGATGGCCTCGTGCACCATCACCTGCACCGACGGGATGGTGGTGCGCACGCACCTCACCTCGCCGGTCGCGGAGAAGGCCCAGAAGGGTGTGATGGAGCTGCTGCTCATCAACCACCCGCTGGACTGCCCGGTCTGCGACAAGGGCGGCGAGTGCCCGCTGCAGAACCAGGCGATGTCGCACGGCAACGCCGAGTCCCGCTTCGAGGGCAGGAAGCGGACCTACGAGAAGCCCGTGCCGATCTCCACCCAGGTGCTGCTCGACCGCGAGCGGTGCGTGCTGTGCGCCCGCTGCACCCGGTTCTCCCACCAGATCGCGGGCGACCCGATGATCGAGCTGGTCGAGCGGGGCGCGCTCCAGCAGGTCGGCACCGGCGAGGGCGACCCCTTCGAGTCGTACTTCTCCGGCAACACCATCCAGATCTGCCCGGTCGGCGCGCTCACCTCGGCGGCGTACCGGTTCCGCTCCCGCCCCTTCGACCTGATCTCCTCGCCGTCGGTGTGCGAGCACTGCTCCGGCGGCTGCGCCACCCGGACCGACCACCGGCGCGGCAAGGTCATGCGGCGGCTCGCCGCCGAGGACCCCGAGGTCAACGAGGAGTGGATCTGCGACAAGGGGCGCTTCGCGTTCCGGTACGCGCAGCTGCGGGACCGCCTCGAGACGCCGCTGGTGCGCAACGCGGAGGGCGAGCTGGAGCCCGCCTCGTGGCCCGACGCGCTGCAGATCGCGGCCCAGGGGCTGCTGGCCTCCCGCGGCCGCACCGGTGTCCTCACCGGCGGGCGGCTCACCGTCGAGGACGCCTACGCCTACAGCAAGTTCGCGCGCGTGGCGCTCGACAGCAACGACATCGACTTCCGCGCGCGCGTGCACAGCGGTGAGGAGGCCGACTTCCTCGCCGCGCGGGTCGCGGGCCACGGACGCGACCTCGACGGCACGGGCGTCACGTACACCTCGCTGGAGAAGGCGCCGGCCGTCCTGCTGGTCGGGTTCGAGTCGGAGGAGGAGGCGCCCGGCGTCTTCCTGCGGCTGCGCAAGGCCTGGCGCAGGCACGGGCAGCGGACCTTCGCCCTGGCCACGCACGCCACGCGCGGTCTGCGGAAGGCCGGCGGCACGCTGCTGCCGGCGGCTCCCGGCACCGAGACCGAGTGGCTGGACGCGCTCGCGAGCGGCGTCGGCCTGGAGGGCGACGGCGCCCGGGCCGCCGAGGCACTGCGGACCGACGGCGCGGTGATCGTCGTCGGCGAGCGGCTGGCGGGCGTGCGGGGCGGCCTGACCGCGGTGGTGCGGACCGCCTCCGCGACCGGGGCCCGGCTGGTGTGGATCCCGCGCCGGGCCGGGGAGCGGGGCGCCGTCGAGGCGGGCGCGCTGCCGTCGCTGCTGCCGGGCGGCCGCCCGGCGACCGACCCCCGCGCGCGTGAGGAGGTCGCCGCCGTCTGGGGCGTCGCCGAACTGCCGCACCGCTACGGCCGCGACACCGGCCAGATCGTCGAGGCGGCCCTGCGCGGCGAGCTCCAGGCGCTGCTGGTCGCGGGCGTGGAGGTCGCCGACCTGCCCGACCCGGCCCGCGCGCGTGCGGCGCTCGCCGAGGCCGGGTTCGTGGTCTCGCTGGAGCTGCGGCCGAGCGAGGTCACCGAACTCGCCGACGTGGTCCTGCCGGTCGCCGCGGTCGCCGAGAAGGCCGGCACCTTCCTCAACTGGGAGGGCCGGGTCCGCATGTTCGAGGCGGCGCTCAAGCCGGACCAGATGACCCGGCGTCCCGCGCCCACCGACGCGCGGGTGCTGCAGATGCTGGCCGACGCCATGGACGTCCACCTGGGGCTGCCGGATCTGCGCACCGTGCGCGCGGAACTCGACCGGCTCGGCGCCTGGGACGGGCCGCGGGCCACCGACCCGCTGGAGACCGCGGGCGCCCTGCCCCGGCCGGCCGCCGGGGAGGCGGTGCTCGCCGGGCACCGGCTGCTGCTCGACCGGGGAGTCCTCCAGTCGGGCGACGAGGCGCTCGCCGGCACCCGGCACGCCGCCCACGCCCGGGTGTCGGCCGCCACGGCCGCCGAGATCGGCGTCAAGGACGGCGACCCGCTGGTGGTGACCGGCACCGCGGGGACGGTCGAACTGCCCCTGGAGATCACCGAGATGCCCGACCGCGTGGTGTGGCTCCCGATGAACTCCGCGGGCGGCGGCGTCCCCTCCGACACCGGGGAGCAGCCCGGTTCCCTCGTCCGCATCGGACCGGCGGCGCCCGCCGGCGAGGCCCCCAAGGAGGTGGAGGCATGAGCCCGTACCTCGCCGCTGAAGACCTCTCGATGTTCGGCCGCGACCCCTGGTGGCTGGTCGTCGTCAAGGCGGTGTTCTGCTTCGCCTTCCTGATGGTGACCGTGCTGATCTCCATCGTCATGGAGCGCAAGGTCGTCGCCTGGATGCAGCTGCGCATCGGCCCCAACCGGCACGGCCCCTGGGGCATGCTCCAGTCGCTCGCCGACGGCGTGAAGCTGATGCTCAAGGAGGACGTCGTCGTCAAGCGCGCGGACAAGGCGGTGTACGTCCTCGCGCCGATCGTCGCGGCGATCCCGGCCTTCATGGCGATCGCGGTGATCCCCTTCGGACCGGCCGGCAACGAGGTCTCGGTCTTCGGCCACCGCACCACGATGCAGCTCACCGACCTGCCGATCGCGGTGCTCTACATCCTCGCGGTCGCCTCGGTCGGCATCTACGGCATCGTCCTGGCGGGCTGGAGCTCCGGCTCCACCTACCCGCTGCTGGGCGGTCTGCGCTCCTGCGCGCAGATGATCTCCTACGAGATCGCCATGGGCGCCGCGTTCGCCTCCGTGTTCCTCTACTCGGGGTCGATGTCGACGTCGACGATCGTCGAGCAGCAGACCGACCGCTGGTACGTCCTGCTGCTGCCGGTCTCCTTCATCCTCTACATCGTGACGATGGTCGGCGAGACCAACCGCGCCCCGTTCGACATGCCGGAGTCCGAGGGCGACCTGGTCGGCGGCTTCAACACCGAGTACTCGTCGATCAAGTTCGCGATGTTCATGCTCGCCGAGTACATCAACATGGTCACCGTCTCGGCCGTCGCCGTCACCCTCTTCCTGGGCGGCTGGCGGGCCCCGTGGCCGGTCAGCGGCTTCTGGGAGGGCGCGAACCACGGCTGGTGGCCGCTGCTGTGGTTCACGGTCAAGGTCCAGCTGCTGCTGTTCTTCTTCGTCTGGCTGCGCGGCACGCTCCCGCGGGTCCGCTACGACCAGCTGATGAAGCTCGGCTGGAAGGTCCTCATCCCGGTCTCGCTGGTGTGGCTGATGCTGGTCGCCACCGTGCGGGCCCTGCGGAACGAGAACTACGACTTCGCCGACATCGCGCTCTACATCGGCGGGGCCGTGCTCGCCCTGCTGCTGCTCTCCTTCGTCGCCGACATGTTCCGCTCGAGGGCGAAGGAGGCCGAACGGCCCGAGGGCCCGCCCGCCTTCGACCCCATGGCGGGCGGATTCCCCGTACCGCCGCTGCCGGGGCAGGAGCTGCCGCCGGTGCCGCGACGCCGTCCGCGCCGGGAGCGGGAGCTGATCGTCAGTGGCGGCCCCGACACCCGGAGTGACGAATCTCCGGGCGGATCTACGGATGGAAAGGAGGCGTCCGATGGCTGAGGAACCCAAGGACACCAAGCCCGGTTTCCTGAACCCCGTGGCCGGCTTCGGCGTGACCTTCAAGGCCATGTTCAAGAAGCGGCTGACCGAGCAGTACCCGGAGCAGCAGAAGACCACCGCTCCGCGCTTCCACGGACGGCACCAGCTCAACCGCCATCCGGACGGCCTGGAGAAGTGCGTCGGCTGCGAGCTGTGCGCCTGGGCCTGCCCCGCGGACGCGATCTACGTGGAGGGCGCGGACAACACCGACGAGGAGCGCTACTCGCCCGGCGAGCGCTACGGCCGCGTCTACCAGATCAACTACGCCCGCTGCATCCTGTGCGGCCTGTGCATCGAGGCGTGCCCCACGCGCGCGCTGACGATGACCAACGAGTTCGAGCTGGCCGACTCCAGCCGCGCCAACCTCATCTACACCAAGGAGCAGCTGCTCGCCGGTCTGGAGGAGGGCATGGTCGACAGCCCGCACGCCATGTACCCGGGCACCGACGAACAGGACTACTACCGGGGCCTGGTGACCGAGGCCGCGCCGGGCACGGAGCGGCAGGTCGCCCGCTCCAAGGGCGAGGTGGTCCAGGAGGCCGACTCCACCTTCGGTGCGGAGGAACCGGCGTCGGAGAAGGTGATCGGGCGATGACCGAGCAGATCGCCGCCTACTCGACCTCCACCGGGGAGGCCGTCCAGTTCTGGATCCTCGGCACCGTCGCCGTGATCGGCGCCCTGTGCACCGTCTTCATGAAGCGGGCCGTGCACAGCGCGCTCTGCCTCGCCGGAACCATGATCGTCCTGGCGGTGTTCTACCTGGCCAACGGCGCCTACTTCCTGGGCGTCGTGCAGATCGTCGTCTACACCGGCGCGATCATGATGCTGTTCCTGTTCGTGGTGATGCTGGTCGGCGTCACCGCGGCGGACTCCCTGAAGGAGACCATCAAGGGCCAGCGCTGGCTGGCCCTGCTGTGCGGGCTCGGCTTCGGCGTCCTGCTGGTCGCGGGCATCGGCAACGCCTCGCTCAGCGAGTTCAACGGCATCGGCCAGGCGAACGCGAACGGCAACGTGGAGGGCATCGCGGCCCTCATCTTCACCAAGTACGTCTTCGCCTTCGAGATCACCGGCGCCCTGCTCATCACGGCCGCCGTCGGCGCCATGGTGCTCACCCACCGGGAGCGCACCGAGCGCGCCAGGACCCAGCGCGAGCTGGCCCAGCAGCGGGTCCGCGAGGGCAAGCACGTGCCGCCGCTGCCGGCGCCCGGTGTGTACGCCCGGCACAACGCCGTGGACATCGCGGGCCTGCTGCCCGACGGCACCCCGTCCGAGCTCACCGTCAGCAGGACGCTGCGCGAGCGCGGTCAGGTCCGTGACGTGTCGCAGGAGGCGCTGAGCGACCTGCGGGCGCTGCAGCAGCGCGCCGAGGAGCGGCTGGAGCGCACGGCGATCGACCCGGCGTTCAAGTCGGCGTACGAGCGGTCCGAGGAGGCGTCGAAGTGAACCCGGTCAACTACCTTTACCTCGCCGCCCTGTTGTTCACGATCGGCGCCACCGGCGTGCTGATCAGGCGCAACGCGATCGTCGTGTTCATGTGCGTCGAGCTCATGCTCAACGCCTGCAACCTCGCGTTCGTCGCCTTCTCCCGGATGCACGGCAACCTCGACGGCCAGATCATCGCCTTCTTCACGATGGTCGTCGCCGCCGCGGAGGTCGTCGTGGGGCTGGCGATCATCGTGTCCCTGTTCCGTTCCCGCCACTCGGCCTCGGTCGACGACGCCAGCCTGATGAAGCTGTGAGGGGCTGCTGAATCGTGGAGAACCTGATTGCGCTGCTGGTGGCGGCGCCCCTGCTCGGAGCGGTGGTCCTGCTGTGCGGCGGACGCCGGCTGGACGCCGTCGGCCACTGGATCGGCACGCTGCTCGCGGCCGTCTCCTTCGCGCTCGGCCTGGTGCTCTTCACCGACCTGCTGGGCAGGGGCGCCGAGGACCGCACCGTCACGCAGCACCTGTTCAGCTGGATCCCGGTGGAGGGCTTCCAGGCCGACGTCGCCTTCCGGCTCGACCAGCTGTCGATGACGTTCGTCCTGCTGATCACCGGCGTCGGCTCGCTCATCCACCTGTACTCCGTCGGGTACATGGAGCACGACGAGCGGCGCCGCCGCTTCTTCGGCTACCTGAACCTGTTCCTCGCGGCGATGCTGCTGCTCGTCCTCGCCGACAACTACCTGCTGCTGTACGTCGGCTGGGAGGGCGTCGGTCTCGCCTCCTACCTGCTGATCGGCTTCTGGCAGCACAAGCCCAGCGCCGCGACGGCGGCGAAGAAGGCCTTCCTGGTCAACCGCGTCGGCGACATGGGCCTGTCGATCGCGATCATGCTGATGTTCCTGTGGTTCGGCACCTTCGCCTTCGAGCCGGTCCTCGGCGCGCACGGGGAGGCCGGGCTCGCCGGCGCCGCCGGCGAGGACAAGCTCACCGCGATCGCGCTGATGCTGCTGCTCGCCGCGTGCGGCAAGTCCGCCCAGGTGCCGCTGCAGTCCTGGCTCGGGGACGCGATGGAGGGCCCGACCCCGGTCTCGGCCCTGATCCACGCCGCGACCATGGTGACGGCGGGCGTGTACCTGATCGTCCGCTCGGGTGCGGTCTTCAACGGCGCCCCGGACGCGCAGCTGGTGGTCACCATCGTCGGCGCGGTCACGCTGCTGTTCGGTGCGATCGTCGGTTGCGCGAAGGACGACATCAAGAAGGCGCTGGCCGGCTCGACCATGTCGCAGATCGGCTACATGGTGCTGGCCGCGGGCCTCGGCCCGATCGGCTACGTCTTCGCGATCATGCACCTGGTGACGCACGGCTTCTTCAAGGCCGGGCTGTTCCTCGGCGCCGGCTCGGTGATGCACGGCATGAACGACGAGGTCGACATGCGCCGCTACGGCGGCCTCAGGAAGTACATGCCGGTCACCTTCGTCACCTTCGGCCTCGGCTACCTCGCCATCATCGGCTTCCCGTTCCTGTCCGGGTTCTACTCCAAGGACAAGATCATCGAGTCGGCGTTCGCCAAGGGCGGCACCGAGGGCTGGATCCTCGGCGGCTGCGCCCTGCTGGGCGCGGCCATCACCGCGTACTACATGACACGCGTGATGCTGATGACGTTCTTCGGCGAGGAGCGCTGGCGCAGCGCCCCGACGCCGTCCCCGGCCGCGCCGGACGTGGAGCCGGCCGCCGAGACGCGCGGCGCGTACACCCCGCCGCACCCGCACGAGTCGCCCAAGGTCATGACGGTCCCGATGATCGTGCTGGCCGTCGGGTCGGTGTTCGGCGGCGCCTTCTTCAGCATCGGCGACCGCTTCGTGCATTGGCTGGAGCCCGTCACCGGGCACAGCCACGGCCATCCGCCGATCAGCGCCCTGACGGTGACGCTCTCCACGGTCGCCGTGATGGTGATCGGCGTGGCGCTCGCCTGGGCCCAGTACGGGCGCCGTCCGGTCCCGGCCGTCGCCCCGCGCGGATCGCTGCTCACCCGGGCCGCCCGGCGCGACCTGCTCCAGGACGACTTCAACCACGTGGTCCTGGTGCGCGGCGGCGAGCACCTCACGCGCTCGCTGGTGTACGTCGACCACACCCTGGTCGACGGGGTCGTCAACGGCACGGCGGCCTCGATGGGCGGCCTGTCCGGGCGGATGCGCCGACTGCAGAACGGCTTCGCGCGGTCCTACGCGGTCTCGATGTTCGGCGGCGCGGCGGTCCTCGTCGCCGCGACCCTGCTGATGAGGGCGGTCTGATACCGATGTCCTTTCCTCTGCTGACAGCGACGGCGGCGCTCCCGGCCATCGGGGCGATCGCCACGGCCGCCGTACCGGCCGCGAGGCGCACGGCCGCCAAGTGGCTGGCCCTGCTGTTCTCGCTCGCCACGCTGGTCCTGGCGATCGTCGTCCTGGTGCGGTTCGACCCGGACGGCGACCGCTACCAGCTCACCGAGTCCCACGCCTGGATCGCGGACTTCGGGGTCCGCTACGAACTGGGCGTGGACGGCATCGCGGTGGCGCTGATCGCGCTGACCGCCCTGCTGATCCCGTTCATCGTCCTCGCGGGCTGGCACGACGCCGACCCTTCCCCAAGCTCTCAACTTCGTTCGAGCGGGGGAGGCCCCGAGGAGACGGGGACCGAGCTCACTAGCATTGCTGAGGGACGGTGGCGGCCGACGCAGGGCTTCTTCGCCCTGATCCTGGCCGTCGAGGCGATGGTGATCCTCTCCTTCGAGGCCACCGACGTCTTCCTCTTCTACATCTTCTTCGAGGCCATGCTGATCCCGATGTACTTCCTCATCGGCGGCTTCGGGGACCGTGCCCACGAGCACGGGGAGAAGGCGGCGGCCACGCAGCGGTCGTACGCGGCGGTGAAGTTCCTCCTCTACAACCTGGCCGGCGGCCTGATCATGCTGGCCGCGGTGATCGGGCTGTACGTGGTCGCCGGGAACTTCTCGCTCACCGAGATCGCCCAGGCGCGGGCCGACGGCTCGCTCGACATGGCGACCAGCACCGAGCGCTGGCTGTTCCTCGGCTTCTTCTTCGCCTTCGCGGTGAAGGCGCCGCTGTGGCCGCTGCACACCTGGCTGCCCAACGCCATGCAGGAGTCCACCGCGCCGGTGGCCGTGCTGATCACGGCGGTCGTCGACAAGGTGGGCACCTTCGCGATGCTCCGCTTCTGCCTCCAGCTGTTCCCGGAGGCCAGCACGTGGGCGACGCCGGTCGTCCTCGTCCTGGCGGTCGTCAGCATCATCTACGGCGCGCTGCTCGCGGTCGGCCAGCGCGACATCAAGCGGCTGATCGCGTACGCGTCGATCTCGCACTTCGGCTTCATCATCATGGGCATCTTCGCGATGACCAGCCAGGGCCAGTCCGGGGCGACGCTCTACATGGTCAACCACGGCATCTCGACCGCCGTGCTCATGCTGATCGCCGGGTTCCTGATCTCGCGGCGCGGCTCCCGGCTCATCGCCGACTACGGCGGTGTGCAGAAGGTCGCCCCGGTGCTCGCCGGCACCTTCCTGATCGGCGGCCTCGCGACCCTCTCCCTGCCGGGGCTCGCGCCCTTCGTCAGTGAGTTCCTGGTCCTGGTCGGCACGTTCACGCGCTACCCGGTGATCGGCATCATCGCCACCTTCGGCATCGTCCTGGCCGCGCTCTACACCCTCGTCCTCTACCAGCGGACGATGACGGGCCCGGTGAAGCCCGAGGTCGCCGCGATGCCCGACCTGCGGGTGCGGGAGATCGCGGTGGTGGCGCCGCTGGTCGTGCTGCTGGTCTTCCTGGGCGTCTACCCGAAGCCCGTCACGGACGTCGTGAACCCGGCGGTGAGGCAGACCATGTCCGACGTGGAGAAGAAGGATCCCCGGCCCGAGGTGGAGGCGGCCAAGTGAGTGCAACAGCCGTCCACAGCCTGTGGACAACGGCGGCGGTCGCGGCCGAGCCGCTCTCGAAGATCGACGCGCCGAAGATCGAGTACGGACAGCTCGCGCCCACCCTGATCGTCGTCGGCGCGGCGATCGTCGGGGTGCTGGTCGAGGCGTTCGTCCCGCGCAAGTCGCGCTACCTCGCGCAGATGTTCGTCTCCGTGGTCGCCCTCGCCGCCGCCTTCGCCGCGGTCGTGGCGCTCGCGGCCGACGGCTACGGCACCACCAAGGCGGGCATCGCGGCGATGGGCGCCCTCGCCGTCGACGGGCCGGCCCTGTTCCTGCAGGGCACGATCCTGCTGACGGCCCTGGTCGGCCTGTTCACCTTCGCCGAGCGCCGGCTCGACCCGGCGGCGCACGGCAACCGGGTCGACTCCTTCGCCGCGCAGGCCGCCGCCGTGCCGGGCAGCGACAGCGAGAAGAAGGCGGTCAGGGCCGGGTTCACCACCACCGAGGTGTTCCCGCTGCTGCTCTTCGCGGTCGCCGGCATGCTGGTCTTCCCGGCGGCCAACGACCTGCTGACGCTCTTCGTGGCGCTGGAGGTCTTCTCGCTCCCGCTGTACCTGCTGTGCGCGCTGGCCCGCCGCAAGCGGCTGATGTCGCAGGAGGCGGCGGTCAAGTACTTCCTGCTCGGCGCGTTCGCGTCCGCGTTCACGCTGTTCGGCATCGCGCTGCTGTACGGCTACTCCGGTTCGATGTCGTACGCGACGATCGCGCAGGTCGTCGACGGCACCGTGCAGGACGTCACCCCGGCGCTCGCCGACACCACGGGCAACGACGCGCTGCTGCTCGTGGGCGCCGCGCTGCTGGTGATGGGCCTGCTGTTCAAGGTCGGCGCCGTCCCCTTCCACATGTGGACGCCGGACGTGTACCAGGGCGCGCCCACGCCGGTGACCGGGTTCATGGCGGCGGCGACCAAGGTGGCGGCCTTCGGCGCGCTGCTGCGGATCCTGTACGTCGTGCTGCCGGGCCTGCGCTGGGACTGGCGGCCGGTGATGTGGGCCGTCGCGATCGTCACCATGCTGGGCGGTGCGATCGTCGCGATCACGCAGACCGACATCAAGCGGCTGCTGGCGTACTCGTCGATCGCGCACGCGGGCTTCATCCTCGCCGGCGTCATCGCCGCCACGCCGAGCGGTGTGTCGTCCGTGCTGTTCTACCTGGCGGCGTACTCGTTCGTGACGATCGGCGCGTTCGCGGTGGTCACGCTGGTCCGGGACGCGGGCGGCGAGGCGACGCACCTGTCCAGGTGGGCGGGGCTGGGCCGCCGTTCCCCGCTGGTGGCGGCGGTGTTCGCGGTGTTCCTGCTGGCCTTCGCGGGCATCCCGCTGACCTCCGGCTTCGCCGGGAAGTTCGCCGTGTTCAAGGCGGCGGCGGAGGGCGGGGCGGCCCCGCTGGTCGTGGTCGGCGTGATCTCGTCGGCCATCGCGGCGTTCTTCTACATCCGCGTCATCGTCCTGATGTTCTTCAGCGAGCCGCGCCCCGAGGGCCCGACCGTCGCGGTGCCGTCACCGCTGACGATGACGGCGATCGCGGTGGGCGTGGCGGTCACGGTGGTGCTCGGTGTGGCACCGCAGTACTTCCTGGAGCTGGCGGGCGACGCGGGGGTGTTCGTGCGCTGACGCGCCGCCCGCCCGGCGACACGGCGGCGGTCCGGCACCCGCTCGGGGGGTGCCGGACCGCCGCCGTCGCGCACGGGCGGGCCTGTGGACGACTCCGGGGCTGTCGGTGCGGACCCCTATCGTGGAGGCAGTGGTCGAGGGACGGCTCACGGGGGCACGGTGATGGGCGGTAGTGGCGGGATGGAAGTGACGCGGAGCGAGGCGCTGGCCGCGCTGCACCGGGTGTTCGGGTACGAGGCCTTCCGCGGTGAGCAGGAAGCGGTCATCGAGCACGTGGTCGCGGGCGGCGACGCGGTCGTGCTCATGCCGACCGGTGGCGGCAAGTCGCTGTGCTACCAGATCCCGGCCCTGGTCAGACCGGGTACGGGCGTGGTCGTCTCCCCCCTCATCGCGCTGATGCAGGACCAGGTGGACGCGCTGCGGGCGCTGGGCGTGCGGGCCGGGTTCATGAACTCCACGCAGGACTTCGACGAGCGGCGGGTCGTCGAGGCGGAGTTCCTCGCCGGCGAGCTGGACCTGCTGTACCTCGCGCCGGAGCGGCTGCGGCTGGACGGCACCCTGGACCTGCTCTCGCGCGGCAAGATCTCCGTCTTCGCGATCGACGAGGCGCACTGCGTGTCCCAGTGGGGGCACGACTTCCGGCCGGACTACCTCATGCTCTCGCTGCTCGGCGAGCGGTGGCCGGACGTGCCCCGGATGGCGCTCACGGCGACGGCCACGCACGCCACGCACCGGGAGATCACCGAGCGGCTGAACATGCCGACGGCCCGGCACTTCGTGGCGAGCTTCGACCGCCCCAACATCCAGTACCGGATCGTGCCGAAGGCGGACCCGAAGAAGCAGCTGCTGAGCTTCCTGCGCGAGGAGCACGCCGGCGACGCGGGCATCGTGTACTGCCTGTCGCGCAACTCCGTCGAGAAGACCGCCGAGTTCCTCACCCGCAACGGCATCGAGGCGGTGCCGTACCACGCGGGCCTCGACGCGGGCACGCGCGCCGCGCACCAGGCGCGGTTCCTGCGGGAGGACGGCCTGGTCGTGGTGGCGACCATCGCGTTCGGGATGGGCATCGACAAGCCGGACGTCCGGTTCGTCGCCCACCTCGACCTCCCCAAGTCGGTCGAGGGCTACTACCAGGAGACGGGGCGCGCGGGCCGCGACGGGCTGCCGTCCACGGCGTGGATGGCCTACGGGCTCAACGACGTCATCCAGCAGCGCAAGCTGATCCAGTCCGGCGAGGGCGACGAGTCCTTCCGGCGGCGTGCCAACCAGCACCTGGACGCGATGCTCGCCCTGTGCGAGACCGCGCGGTGCCGGCGCGGCCAGCTCCTCGCCTACTTCGGCCAGGACCCCGACCCGGCGGGCTGCGGCAACTGCGACACCTGCCTCACCCCGCCGGAGACCTGGGACGGGACCGTCGCGGCGCAGAAGGTGCTGTCCACGGTGGTGCGGCTGCAGCGGGAACGCGGGCAGAAGTTCGGCGCGGTGCAGATCGTGGACATCCTGCTGGGGCGGCGCACGGCCAAGGTCATCCAGTTCGACCACGACCAGCTCTCCGTGTTCGGGATCGGCGAGGAGCTGACCGAGGCCGAATGGCGCGGTGTCGTCCGGCAGTTGCTCGCCCAGGGGCTGCTCGCGGTCGAGGGCGAGTACGGCACGCTGGTGCTCACCGAGGCCAGCGGGGCGGTGCTGCGGCGGGAGCGGGAGGTGCTCCTGCGCAAGGAGCCGAAGAAGCCGGTGACCTCCCGGTCGGGCGGGTCGGGGTCGTCGGGCCCGGGGCGGGGCGAGCGCAAGGCCAAGGCCGCCGCCGCCGAGCTGCCCGCGGCGCTCGTGCCGGCCTTCGAGGCGCTGCGGGCCTGGCGGGCCGAGCAGGCCCGCGAGCAGGGCGTCCCGGCGTACGTCATCTTCCACGACGCCACGCTCAGGGAGATCGTCACGGCCTGGCCCACCTCGGTGGCCGAGCTCGGCGGGATCAGCGGGGTGGGGGAGAGGAAGCTGGCCACCTACGGGGAGGGCGTGGTGGCGGTGCTGGAGTCGCTGGGCGGGCCGTCCGGCGCGGCGGTGGAGGCCGGCCCGGGCGACGGGGCGGACCCGGGCGACGGGGCGGACCAGGAGGACCGGCCCTGGCCCGAGGAGGAACCGGAACCCGAACCGGACTGGGTGTAGGGCGCCTCGCTCCCGGCCGGGGCCTGCCCGGCGGATCATGCCGCGGACGCGGGGCCCGGCACGCCCGTCCGCCGCGTTGTCGTCACTCGTCGACGCTCCGCGTCGGCTCCTTCCTCCGCCTCGCATCCGACGCACCGGGCCCCGCCCACCCGGGCTGACGAAGCACCGTGGGTCTCCTGCGACTTGGTCCGCCGGACAGGCGCTAGGACAGGGCCGTCAGCCCCGGCGTGAAGGTGATCAGCAGGGGGAGCAGCGGCACCAGCGCCGCCACGGTCGTCGTCAGGGCGCGGTGGCGGCGGCCGAGGCGGGGCGGGGGCTCCAGGAGGCGGTCGACGCGCTCGCCGAGCAGGCGGCGGCTGGAGGCGCAGGACAGGACTCCGCGGTGCTGGTTGAGCTCGATCAGCGCCAGGGCCGTGGTCAGGTGGCCGCAGCGGCGGGAGGCCGTGTCGTCGGCGGCCAGTTCGACCAGGCGGTGGGTCTGGTCGCAGAAGTGGGCGAACAGCGGGACCCCGGGGAAACCGGTGGCCAGCGCGGTGGAGAGGTGCAGCAGCCAGTCGTGACGGGCGCGGGCGTGGCCGCGCTCGTGGGTGAGGACGGCGTCGAGCTGGTGGTCGGTGAGGCGGTGCAGGGCGCCGGTGGTGACGATCAGCTGGGGCGGGTTGCCCGGCATCCACCAGGCGTCCGGGTACTCGTCCTCCAGGACCAGCAGCGGGCCGCGGGCCGCGGGGAGGCCGGCGGGCAGGTCGGGGGCGCGTTCGCGCAGGTGCGTCCGGGCCCGGGCGCGTCGCCGGCGGGCCTCGACCAGCTCGCGCCCGAGCATGGCCGTGGTCCAGGCGGCCCCGCAGGCCAGCAGCACGGTGAGGGCGACGGCCCAGGGCGGCGCGGCGGACAGGTCGTACGCGGCGGTCACCGCGGGCGGGGCCGGGGCGAAGAGCTGGGCGCGGACGGTGCCGAAGACGGCGGCGGCGCCCAGGGCGAGAGCCGTCAGGCAGCACAGCAGGACGGTGGCGACCAGGCACTGCCACACCCACAGGGCGACCACCGGTTCGCGTTCCGGCCACTTCGCCCGGGTCAGCGCACGGGGGACGGGCACGGCGGCCGTCACGGCGACAACGCTCAGCAGGAGCAGGCAGACGGTCATGCCACGGGCTCCGGGTCCTGTCGGAAGAGGGCGGCTTCGGGTCGTGCTGGGGTCGTGCGTGGAGCGGGGCCGGCACGGTGTGCGCGCGCACGCGCCCGCACCGCCCGACGGCAAGTATGACGGTGAAGGGCGGTGCGGGTCAGGAGCCGGTCGCGATCCGGCCGTCCGCCGTGACCGGGACGCCGCCCGGGGCCGCGGTCCCCGGCCCGCTCACGCGTCCTCCAGCAGGATGTCCGCCAGCGCCTCCGGCGCGGTGACCATGGCGTCGTGGCCCACGTCCAGTTCGGTGCTCCGCCAGCCGAACTCCTCGGCGAGCCGCGGGAACGGCATGGGGCCGCGGGGCGTGCAGAGCACCGCTCGGCACGGGACGGTGTCGACGGCCCCGGACAGCCGGGTGGGATCGGAGAAGGTCCGGCGGGGCTGGGGCGTCAGCCGGGGTGCGAGCCACGCGACCTGGTCCGGTCGTGTCACGCCGGCCACGGCGGGCGGGGCGGCCGGTACCGCCCCCTCCTCGGTCACCGAGTCGAGCCAGTCCAGCAGGGACCGCGGGGCCCGGTCCTCCAGCGACTCCCCGTCCCGGCCCGCCCAGGCGTCGACCATGACCAGGCGCGCGACGCGCTCGGGCACCCGGTCGGCCACCTCGCGCACGACGAGGCCGGCGTAGCTGTGCCCGACGAGTACGACGTCCCGGAGGTCCTCGTACCGCAACAGGCCCAGGACGTCGTCCACGTGGGTCCGCAGGCCGATGGCGGGCGTGAACAGGTGGGCGCGCTCCCCGAGCCCCGTCAGGGTCGGGGTGAACACCTCGTGGCCGGCGGCGCGGATCCGGGCGGACACGGACCGCCAGCACCAGCCGCCGTGCCAGGCTCCGTGGACGCACACGTACGTCGTCATCACACCGCTCCCCCCGCGCGGGGGCGGCAGGGCTCCGCGGCCGCCGCGGTGCCGGCGCGGCCCCCGGCCGCCGCGCGGGGCCGTGGGACGCCGGCCGGTGGGGTGCGTTCCTCGAGCACGTTCTTCTCCCGACGGGTGCGGTGTCCACGTGGTGCGGGGCCAGGGCCGGTCCGCTCAGGCCGGTCCGGCGACATCGAGCACGATCTTGCCGGTGGTGCGGCCCCGGGCTATCAGGCGGTGCGCCTCCGCGGCCCGGGCCAGGGGGAACTCCTCGTCGACGTGCACGTCGAGCCGCCCCTGCCGGACGAGGCCGGTGAGCGCCTCGAGGCCCGCCGCGTCGGGGTCGACGAGGTACCCGCGGGCGCGCACCCCGAGTTCGGCGGCGCGCTCGTACAGGCCGGGGGTCCAGGCGGCCTGCCCGCTGACGAGGATCCCGCCCGGCCGCAGGCACGCGAGGGCCTCGAGCCCGGGCCGGCCGCCGAACATCTGGATGACGACGTCCACGTCCCGCACCGCGGCGGACACGTCCGTGGTGGTGTAGTCGACCGTCTCGTCGGCGCCCAGGCCGGCCAGGAACGCGTGCTTGGCCGCGCGGGCGGTGCCGATGACGTGGGCGCCGAGGGCCTTGGCGATCTGGACGGCCAGGTGGCCCACGCCGCCCGCCGCTCCCGCGACGAGGACCCGCTGCCCCGGTTGGACGTGGGCCACCTCGGTGAGCATCTGCCACGCCGTCAGTCCGGCCAGGGGCAGCGCGGCGGCCTCGGTGAAGCTCAGCTCGTCCGGCATGCGGGCGAAGTGGCGGGCCGGCGCGGTGACGTACTCGGCGTAGGCGCCGGCCGCCCGCGGGAACCAGGGCATCCCCAGCACACGGTCGCCGGCCTGGAAGCGGGTCGTCCCGTAGCCGACCTCCTCCACCACTCCGGCGACGTCCCAGCCGTTGACGAACGGCAGGTCCAGGACGCGGTTGTAGGCGACGCCCCGGCGCGTGTGGACGTCCACCGGGTTGACCCCGGCCGCGACCACCTTGACCAGCACCTCGCCGAACACCGGCGCGGGCGTTTCCGTCTCGACCAGCTCCATGGTCTCGGTGCCGCCCCACTCGGTCTGCCGTATCGCGCGCATGCTCGACCCCTCCGCCCCTCTGCGCCCGGGCTTCCCTGCTCCGAATTTACATACCGACAGTATGTATGTAAATAGTCGGGCGGAGGGTGGCGAGGTCCGTACGGGGAGCGGCTAGTCCTGGTGCGCGCAGCCCGGCGCGGAGCGGCCGGCCGCTCCGGCGAGCAGCAGACCCAGCTGCGTCAGCGTGTCCCGCAGCGCGGTGTCCTGGTCCTCCGCGCGCGCGATGTCCAGGGCGCTCTCGCAGATCGCCCCGTACAGCAGCGAGGTGAGCGGGGCCAGCGGGCGGGCGGGGATGCAGCCCGCCTCGACGGCGATGGCCAGCCCGCTCCGCATCTGCTCCCTGCAGCCGGCCTGGACGTCCCGCATGGCGTTCCAGTCGAGCGCACCCGGCGCCTCGACCAGGGTGATCCGGCGCGTGGCGGGCTCGAGGGACGCCTCGAGGAGGGCCTCGCACCCCGCGAACATCCCGTCCCACGGGTCCCGCCGCGTCCGGAACGCCCGCCGGACGACGGCGGCCAGCTCCTTCTGCTCCACCGTGTAGACCTCGCGGAAGATCTGCTCCTTGTTGCTGAAGTGGTGGTAGAACGCGCCTCGCGTCACTCCGGCCCGGTCGCAGATCGCGCCCAGCGAGGTGGCCGCGAACCCGTGCTCGACGAAGAGCTCACGAGCCGCCGAGATGAGGGCGTCCGTGGTCGCCCTCGTGCGTTCCTGCTGGCTCCGCCGTGAGCCCGCCCTGGTGGCCACTTCCTCGTCCCCTCTCGGTCCGCGCGGCACGGAAACATACATGGTGCGCACACTCCGGCCGGCGGCGCACGGGAGCCGGGCGGCCGGGACGCCCGCGAGGGGGTGGTCGTGCGCCGCGGCCCGCTCGGCGGCGGACGCGGCCGGCGCGACGCCGCCCGCAGCGCCGCGCGTTCCGCCGGCGGGCGGATGCCGGTCCGTGCGGTCTCCCGCGGCACCGCCCCGCGTCCGGGCGCGGGAATCCCGCCCGCGGGTCACCCGCTCACCCCGCGGACGGAGAACGGCCGGCCCGGTGTCACCCCCGCGACGCCGGACCGCGCCCTGCGTGCGGTTCCCGCTCGACCCCGGGGACCACCCGTCCCGTGACCTCGCCGAGGCCCACGCGGGCGCCGTCCGGGCCCGGGGCCCAGGCCGTCAGGGTCACGACGTCGCCGTCCTCCAGGAACGTCCGCTTGCCGTCGGGGAGTTCGAGGGGGTCGCGGCCGTTCCAGGTCAGTTCGAGGAGTGAGCCGCGCTCCCGCTCGGCGGGACCGCTCACCGTGCCGGAGCCGTACAGGTCGCCGGTGCGCAGCGAGGCGCCGTTGACGGTCATGTGGGCGAGCTGCTGGGCGGCCGTCCAGTACATGGTGGAGAAGGGGGGCTCGGAGACGACGTGGCCGTTGACCGCGACGGAGATCCGCAGGTCGTAGCCGCCGGGCTCCTCGTCCGCGTCGTCCAGGTAGGGCAGCAGCTCGTGGGTGCGCTCCGGCGGCGCCACGCGGGCCTCCTCCAGGGCGTCCAGCGGGGTGATCCAGGCCGACACCGAGGTGGCGAAGGACTTGCCGAGGAACGGGCCGAGGGGGACGTACTCCCAGGCCTGGACGTCGCGCGCGGACCAGTCGTTGAGGAGGCAGAGGCCGAAGACGTGGTCGCGGAAGCCGCCGAGCGGCACCGGCCGGCCCAGCTCGGACGGCACGCCGACGACGAAGCCGACCTCGGCCTCGATGTCCAGCCGGACGGACGGGCCGAAGACCGGTGCGGGGTCGGTGGGCGCCTTGCGCTGCCCCGAGGGGCGCACGACGTCGGTGCCGGACACCACGACCGTGCCGGAGCGGCCGTGGTAACCGATCGGCAGGTGCTTCCAGTTGGGGGTCAGGGAGTCGGGCGCGTCGGGGCGGAACATCCGGCCGACGTTCCGGGCGTGGTTCTCGGAGGCGTAGAAGTCGACGTAGTCCGCGACCTCGAAGGGGAGGTGCAGGGTCACCTCGGACAGCGGGTGGAACAAGGGCTCGACGGTCTCCCGGTGCGCCGGGACGGTCACCCACGCCGTGAGCGCCCGCCGCACGTCCGACCAGGCCGTGCGGCCCGCCGCCAGCAGCGGGTTCAGGGTCGGGCGGGCGAGCAGGGAGGCGTAGGGGGAGCCGAGGGCGTGGGCCGCCGCACCGGCGTCGAGGACGTGGTCGCCGAGCCGGACACCCACGGTCCGCTCCGACGAGCCGGGGGGCGAGAACACGCCGTACGGCAGGTTGTGCGGGCCGAAGGGGTCGCCCTCGGGGACATCGAAGGGGGGCATCGGGTGCTGCCTCTCTTTCGTGTGCGCAGGTGCTCCACGTGTCCGTGGCCGTGCCACACGTTACGGGTGACACGGCGGTCTTGGGCAGAGGCGGCGTGGTGGTCCGGGGGCGGAAGGGGCCGGTGGGCGGGGCGCACGACGCCGGGAGGGTCCGTGCGCGGCTTCCTCCCGCGTACCGGAAGTCATCCACAGGACCCGAGGCAATCTTGACGGAGTGGTGCGAACGGGGCGACTCTGGGCGGGTGCCGGAAGGCCTCGGGGAGGGGGCGTTCCCGATGGCACACAGGGGGGACGGATGGCCATGGGGGAGGCCGGTCCGGGTCCGGTGCGCTCCGGCTCGCAGCCGAGAAGGCTGGAGGAGACGATGCGCGGCCGGCTCGGCCGGGAATGCGTGTACGTGCCGTCGTGCAGGCTCGGGTTGTTCGTGGCGCTGCGCCACTGGTGCCCTCCGGGCGGCCGGGTGTTGATGTCGCCGGTCAACGACGACGTCATCTTCTTCGTCGTGCTGGCCGCGGGGCTGCGTCCGGTGCAGGCGCCGCTGAACCCGCTCGACGCGTCCATCGACGTCGGCGCCGTGCCCGACGACGTGTGGGGATCGCTCTGCGCCGTGCTGACGACGAACCTGTACGGCAACCCGGACCCGGCGCCGGAACTGCGGGCGCGCTGCGACGCGTCGGGCATCCCGTTGCTGGAGGACGCGGCGCACGCCATCGGCAGCGAGGTCGGCGGCCGGCCGGTCGGGGCCTGGGGCGACGCATCCGTCTTCAGCCTTTCCAAGCACGCCGGCGCGCAGGCGGGGGGCATCCTGTCGGTCGCCGACCCGGACCTGCGCGCGGCGCTGCGGGAGGCCTGCGACCAGCTCCTCACCCCGCGCCGGGCGGCTTCCGAACTCGCCTACGCCGTACGGCCGTACGCCGAGGCCGCCGTGCGGGGGCTGGGACTGCGGCGGGCCGCCCGGGCCGCGATGCGGCTGCTGGGGCTCGCGGAGCGCGACGGGATCAGGATGCCGTTGCGCCCGGACGCGCTGTCCCGCGCCGCCGGCCCGGCCCCGGACCTGGCCGCGCACGATCCCTGGGTCCGCGTCGACATGCACACCTACCGCCTGGAGTCCGGCCCGTTGCGGCTGCGGCGGATCCGGCGCCGGCTCGGGCGGCTGGACGAGGTGCTGGAGGCGTACCGGGAGGGCACCGAGCTGCTGCTGGCGACGCGGTGGGCCCGGCCGCGTGACGGGAGCGGGGCGCAGCCGTTGTTCCGGGTGCCGCTGCTCGTGGCGGACCGGGACGCGGCGATCGCGGCACTGGCCCGGCGCGGGATCGTCGTGGGCTACCTCTACGACCCGCCCCTCGACGACTACGCGGGGGAGGCCTTCACGGACCTGTCGCCCGCTCCCGGGGCCGCGCGCTGGTTCGCGCGGCACGCGCTGCCGGTGGATCCGCTGCGGGCACGGGAGGCCGTCGACGTGCTGGAGCGGTCCGGGGCGCGGCCGGCCGAGCCGCCGAAGGCCCTGACGCGGCGGAGCGCCCCGCCGCCGGACCGGGCGCGGGACCCGGCACCGGGCGGGGGGAGCGGTCCGGCACCGGGCGGGAGGAGCGGTCCGGCGCGACCGGGGACGGCGAAGGAGCGGGGAACGTCTCGTGGCTGAGATCCAGGTGCACGAGCCCGCCGCGGCGCACGCCGACGGCGGTCTCCCGCCCGCCGGGAACAAGGCCGGTTCCGACTCCCTGTTCAAGAACGCCTACTTCCTGATGCTCAGCACGGGCGTGTCCGCCGTCCTCGGTCTGGGGTTCTGGCTCGTGGCCGCCCGCTACTACTCGGAGGAGGCCGTCGGGCAGGGCTCCGCGGCGATCGCCGCGATGCGGCTGCTCGCCAGCATCACGGCGACCACGATGATCGGCGCCGTGGTCCGCTTCGTACCGCGCGCGGGCCGCGAGACGGGACGCCTGGTGTGGGGCGTGTACGGGGCGAGTTCGCTGGTCGTCGCCCTGGCCGCGGGCGTCTTCCTGCTCACGCTCGACCGGTGGGGCGCGTCGTACGCCCCCCTCGGCGCCCCGGCGGCGGGGGCGGTGTTCGTCGCCGCGTGTGTGGCGTGGGCGCTGCTCACGCTGCAGGACGGGGTGCTGACGGGGCTGCGCAAGGCCGAGTGGGTGCCGGCCGGCAACGCCGTGTTCTCGGTCGGGAAGCTGGTCCTGCTGGCCGCCTTCGCGAGCGCGCTGCCGGTGCTGGGCATCTTCGTGTCGTGGGCGGTGGCGATCGCGTTCTCCACGCTGCCGCTCGGCTGGCTGATCTTCCGCAGGCTCATCCCGCGCCAGGCCGCCGCCGACCGCGACCTGGAACCGCCCGCGCTGCGGGAGATGGGGCGGTTCCTGGCCGGCGACTCGCTCGGCGCGCTGTTCAGCCTGGCGATGATCAACCTGCTGCCGGTGATGGTCGCGGTCAGCTTCAGCGCCGCGGAGAACGGCTACTTCTACGTGGCGTACACCGTCGGCGGCACCATGGAGTTCATGGCCATCAACATGGCCTCGTCGCTCACCGCCCACGCCTCGCACGACCCGCGCCAGCTCGCGGACGGGGTGCGCGGGGCGCTGCGCCGGATGACGCTGCTGCTGGTGCCGGTGGTGCTGGTGCTGGTCGTCTTCGCACCGCAGATCCTCACCCCCTTCAGCCCGGACTACGCCGAGCACGGCTCCACCGTGCTGCGGCTGCTCGCGCTCGGGGCACTGCCCAGGGTCGTGGTGGAGCTGTACATCGGGGTGCTGCGGGTCCAGGGCCGCACCGGTGTGCTCGCCGTGCTCCAGGGGGCCATGTGCGTGCTGGTGCTGGGCAGCGCGGCCGTGCTGTTCACCCCGGCCGGGATCGCGGGCGCCGGGTGGGCGGTGCTGGTCAGCATGACGCTGATCGCGGCCGTCTCGGTGTTCGGGCTGCGCTCGGCGCTGCGCCACGACGACGCCCCGCCCGCCGACCGGACCGTCACCCCGCCCTACGGCACCCGCTGGGCGAGGCTGAACGCCACCGCCGGGTACGGCACGAGCTGGGCGCGCCGGGCGGCCCACGAGCGCGAGGGCCCCGGGGAGGACGGCGAGGACGGCGAGGACACGGCCACGCTGTTCATCGGCCGCCCCGGCTACGAACGGGAGTCCCTCCAGGCGGACACGCTGGCGTTCATCGTGCGGCCGCACGCGCCGGACGCGCGGGAGGACGGGGCCGGAGGGACGGGGCCGGCCGAGCGGGAGGGCGAGCGGGAGGAGCCGGTCCCGGGGGAGACCGCGGCCCCGTGGGGGACACCGGGCGAGGCCGGGGAGCCGGTCGTGCGGGAGGAGCCGCACGCCCGGCGGGAGGCGGACCGGCCGTCCCGGAATGTCGTTCCGCACCCCGTCCGGCCCGCCGGCGTCTCGTCGTGGGCCGCCGGACCGTCCCCCGCCGGCCCGGCACCGCCCGACGAGGATCCCGACCGCCGTCTCAGGGGTGTCCTCTGGGCCCTGCTCGGCCTCGCGACCCTCGTCTTCTGGGCGTCGACGCACGGGCTCCCCTGGTCCGGGGGGTCCGGCGGTACCGCGCTCACCGGGCGTCAGCTGCTGGACGGGCTGCCGCTGCCCGCGCGCGCCGCAGGAGGGCTGCTGCTCCTCGTCTTCGTCGCCTCGGTGACGTTGTGCGGACGACCGCACCCCTGGCTCTCCGGCACCGCCCTGGGGTCCGCCCTCGTCGCCCTGCACGCCGGGCCCGCCGCCCTCGGGTGGGAACCCGGTCCGGTGGACGGGGCGTTGTACTCCGCGGCGGCCGGGTTCCTCACGGAGGCGCTCGGACTCGACGGGCCCGACCCGCTGCTGCGGTGGGCGCCTGCGGTCCTCCAGCTGCTGTGTCTGGTCCCGCTGGGCCTGCTGCTCGCCCGCGTGGGCGGGCGGCCGACGTGGCCGTGGCGCTGGGGGGTCCTGTATCTCGTGGCGGTGGGCGGCTGGGTGTGGCGGCAGGAGCTCGCCCCGGTCGCGCCGCCGCTGTTCGCCGGGCTCGTCGGGCTCGTCCTGCTCGGCCACGCCTCGTCGGCGCTGAGGCGCGCGCACCGCGGACGACGCGACGGCCCGTCCGGCCACTGACCGGCCCGGAACCGGGCCACCGGAGGAAATCGTCGGCCGCACGGCCCGGCCGTCCGGGACAACCGGGCCGTGCGACCCGGCCGGAGGAGCCGGGCGGGCCGCGGGGCGTCCCCCGGTCCCCCGGGTGCTCCGCGGGACGCCCCCGGGCCGGAAGCCGTACCGGGGCGGGGACCGGGCGCCGTCAGCGCGGCGGCACGGGCTGGTGGAAGTACCCGTTCCTCCCCGCTTCCCGGTAGCCCTCGAGCCCGGGGCCGTCGTTGACGGTCAGGTCGCACTCGGGCTTCTCGGAGGTGGGCCGGTTCCAGTGCACCAGGGCCCTCACCTCCGGCAGCTCCTTCACGGCGGCGGGGATCCGGGTGTACCAGTCGCGCTGGCGCAGCGGGTCGTCGGCGTCGGGCGCGGTGGCGAACTCCGCGAGCATCACCGGCTTGTCGTCGGTGATGTTCGCGCGCAGCCAGTCGTAGCCGGGCTTCTGGCTGCGCAGGAAGTCCTTCCAGTCGGTGGTGCCGTGGCACCGGTAGTAGTTGTACTGGTCCATGGCGATCCAGTCGACGTACTCGTCCCCGGGGTAGAGCGCCTTCATCTCGTCGGCGCTGCCGAGGTAGCCGGAGACGGTCCAGACCCACACCACGTTGTCGGCGCCCAGTTCACGGAACCGGTCGTGGAGGTGGCGGTACGCGGCGACGAACTCCTCCGGGGTGCCGGCGCCCTCCTTGATGCGGGCGTCGGTCTCCTGGTCGAAGGAGAGGAAGACCCGCTTGCCGTAGGCCTTGACGCGCCGGATCTGCGGGTCGAGGACCTCCTCGTCGTACTTCCCGGAGGCGATGTTCTTCCAGCCGAGCTGGGTCTCCGTCCAGTTCTCGTGGTGCGGCTCGGTCCACACGGTGGACTCCCAGGCCAGCATGAGCAGCCGGTCCTCGCCGAGCTCCTGCTCGTCGGGGGTGAGCAGCTGCCCGTCGAGCTCGGTGCCCGACATGTCGTGGTAGTTGTAGACGAGGTCGAGCCTGCGGCCGATCCTCTTCTCGAAGCCGAGCACGGCGTCCTCGAGCGAGCCGTTCCCTGCGTACGGCACGTAGGCGCCCCACCAGGCTCCGCAGGGCGGAACGAGCGTGTCGGTGGGCGCGCAGGGACCGGTGGGCATCTCGCCGGAGGCCGCGTTGCGGGGGACGGCGTCCCCCGAGGGCTCCGGGTCGTCGGAGCGGCCGGCCCAGATGCCGAGCCCGGCGAGCAGCGCGGCCACCGCCACCAGGACGACGGCCGTGTAGCCGCGCCTGGCGGAGCGCCCCGGGTCCGTCGCCCCGCGCCCCCCGGACGGCTTGTGCGACTCCGTCATGCGCCACCACCGCCGGAGGACCTGCGCCGGACCGGTTCGACCGCGTCGCGCCGCGCGGCGGGCAGCGCCAGCCCCGGCAGGGCGGCGGTGACCGTGGTGAAGGCGGCGAGCGAGACGAGGAAGGCGGTCGCCGAGAAGCCCTCCACCAGGAACAGCGAGGTGGCGGTGAGCACGCCGAGCGACAGGCTGACGGGCGCGACGAGCGCGACGGCCTCCAGCCTGGCGCCGGGGGCGAGTCCGCCCGGCTGCGGGTACAGCACCGCGCAGCCCGGGCCGGACAGGACGAAGAGCAGCGCCGGGATCCAGCGCAGCGCGGAGGGGCCGGGTACGGCGGTGGCGGCCAGCGCGAGCCAGCCCGAGGCCGCGAGGAGGACTCTGAGGTGCGTCGGGGTGACCCTGGTGCCCGTGGTGTCCTCGGCCTCGTCGGTGTCGGCGATGTCCTCGGGGTCTGCGGTGTTCATGGCCTGACCTTCGTCGTCACTTCGATCACCTTGTGGTCGTTCAGCGGGCGGCCGGGCGGTACTCCAGGACGATGCCGTAGGGATGGCTCTCGACGGTCCGGAAGAGCGGCGAGGCGGACAGCTTCGAACGCAGCGTCGCGAAACCGCCGGCCGGCAGCAGGCCCTCTCCGGCGGTGTAGATGTCCTGGGTGCGGGTGAGGACGACGTACGTCCTGGTGCGCGGCGGGATCCCGTCGGCGAGGTAACCGGCCGGGTCCTTCAGCATCTTCTCGTTCTCGGGCAGCTCCTGTTCGGCGAAGAACCAGTGCTCGAGGCGGTCGTAGCGGTGGAGCGCCTGCGGGAAGGACCCGCTGGTGGCGAGGATCAGCGAGCCGTCGGGTGCGTCGTCGAGGGCCCGGGTGACCAGCGCGGTCTCCTCGGGGGGCGTGTAGTACATCTTCTCCTTGCCGTAGTACGACGGCAGGAAGCCGGCCGTCAGCGCCAGCAGGACGGCCGGCAGGGCGAGGGCCGCGGCCCTGCGCCGCAGTGCCCTCGCCCGGCTGCGGTGGGTGCCCGCGACGGCCGGCACGAGCGCCGCGGCGGCGAAGAAGGCGGCGCCGGGCAGTCCGAACAGGTAGACGCGGAAGAGCATTTCGCCGCCGTAGTCGTTGACGGCGAACAGCGGGACCGGGGCGGCGGAGACCAGCAGCAGCGGCAGCGCGCTGCGGGTCAGCCGGCGCCGCAGCACGACGGCGGCCCCGGCGAGGGCGGCGACCGCGAGCACCATCAGCACGTTGGCGGTGCCGGCGAGTTCGGGACCGGGGCCGGTCAACTGCCCCGCGTAGCCCGCGCGGGAGTTCTGCGTCAGCTCACCGACCGACTCCTTGAGGGTGGAGAGCGTCTCGACGAACAGCGGACGCCCCATGGTCAGGTCCCAGGTGAGCATCAGCAGCGCGGTGACGGCCAGCAGCCCGTGGTTGCGGTAGCGGCGGGTGAGGTTGAGCCCGAGCAGGCAGATGCAGAGCATCACCGGGGTGAGCTGGTGCGTGGCGTTGACGGCGGCGATCAGCGGGGCGAGCATCACCACGCAGACCGCGCGCTGCCTGTTGCCCGTGGGCGGCGGCACGGCGGCGGCCGCCGGGTCGAGGAGGGCGCGGTCGCGCAGCCGCCCCGCGGAGCCGGGGCGCACGAAGTGCCGCAGCACCACCGCGATGACCGTCAGGTGCAGCAGGTACGCGAGACCTTGCGGTGCGAAGTAGTCCTGGCCCACCCAGTTGGCGAGCTGGAAGATCCACACGGCGGTCCACACCAGCCGCCAGTCGTGGCAGAAGGTGCGGTAGACCAGGACCAGCACCGGCATCATGAGCAGGCCGAGGACGACCGGCGCCCAGTTGGCGTACGCGGCGGCGCTCTCCACCCCGAAGGCGCGCACCAGGCCCGCGTTGAGCGTGAAGAAGCCGGGCCACTGTTCGTACGCGGACATGTTGCCCGACAGCGCCGCGCCCGGCCGCAGCTCACCGTTGGCGAGCAGCGTGTCGACGACGGCGTCGTGCTTGGAGGCCCACGGGTAGCGCACCGCGTCGTACAGCACCGCCGGCGGTGCCTTGAGCGCGAACAGCAGCGCGGCGCAGTGCGCCGCCGGCCACCAGGGCGCGGTGCCCGCGCGCCGCAGACTGAGCACGAACCCGGCGGTGAGGACCAGCAACGAGAGGTGGTAGGTGGCCGGGAGGCGGTCCAGCAGACCGTAGTCGCCCATCTCCCGGAAGCCGATGCGGGGCAGCGCGTGGACCCACAGCCCGGCGGCGAGCAGCAGGGTCAGCAGGCCGGTGTCGGGCGGGCGGCGCGGGATCCACCGGGACCCGCGGGCACCGTCGGTGGTCCGCCCCGCGTCCCCCGGGCCGGCGACGGGGCCGGAGGCGGGCAGCACGCTGCTCTCAGCGGTCGGTACGGGCACATGTTGCTGCACGCCGAGGCTCCCCTCCCCCAGACCGAGTATAGGAATTACCTTCGTTTTTCACATCAAAAACGTCGGACTCGTGGCCGAAGGGACCGTTGTCCGCCATCCCGGCTCAACCGGCGAAGACGGGCCCGCGCACGACGGCGCGGGCCCGGCGGTACCAGCGCCAGGCGATCGTCCTCGGCCCGTCGTGGTACGGGGCGACCCGCGCGCCGTCGCCCGCCAGCCAGGCCCGCACGTCGGCGAGGGTGTGGCCGCGGCGGACGATGAGGCGGGCGATGCGGTACCGCTCGTCCCGGTCCGAGCTGAGCGCGTGCCGGACGGCGGTCGCCGTCTCGTACCCGGCGCGGGCGGCCATGGCCCGTACCCGGGGGCTGTTGTAGCCGTGCGGGTAGGCGAGGTGGGGGACGGGATGGCCGAGGACGTCCTCCAACGCGGCCTTGGAGTCGAGCAGTTCGGCGCGCAGCCGCTCGGCGGTCAGCGTGTCCAGCTGGGCGTGGGTGACGGTGTGGCTGCCGATCTCCATGCCGGAACGTTCCAGCTCGGCCACCCGGCCCAGGGTCATCATCGGGGCGGGCGGCAGCAGGCTGCGGCCGCCCGGGGCGATGGCGCCGGTGGTGAGGTACGCGGTGGCCGGCAGCGCGCGCTCGGCCAGTGCCTGCGCGGTGGGCCCGGGCAGGTCGGCGAAGCCGTCGTCGAACGTGAGCAGCACCGGCCGGGGCGGCAGGGGCGCGCGCCCGGCGAGGTGGTCGGCGAGGGCGCCGATGGTGACGGGCGTGCGCCCGCTGTCCACGACGGCGTCGAGATGCGCCGCGAACTGGCGCGGCGCGACGGTGAACTCGGCGATCCAGTCCGGCGGGTCGTCCATCACGGCGTGGTAGAGGAACACCGGGATCGCCGGGCTCCCGGGCCGCTCCGCGCCGTCGTGGGCGTCCCTCCGGGCGCCGCTCCGGGCGCCCCTTTGCGTGTCCCTCCGTGTGCCTCTCCGCGCGCCGTCCCGTGCGCCGTCCGCCACCGGTCTCCGCGCCGACGCCGTCATCTCGTCCCCCTCCCCGCGGCCCCCCGCAGCGCCCTGCGCGCCCGCAGGTAGCCGACCGGCCCGTACGCCATCCCCCTGCGCTGCAGACGCGACAGCCGGCGCGGCCACGGATGGGTGCGGGTGTCGTGGGAGCCGGGGGTGCCGCCCCCGTCCGTCTCGCGCACGGCCGTCAGGGCGCGGGCGTGGGACAGTCCGCGCGGCAGCCGGGCGAGGAAGGCCGGCAGCAGGGCGGGCCGGTTGACCAGGATCGCGGTGAGGTAGGCGGTGAGGCCGGCGCCGTAGCCGTAGGCCTGGGTCTCCAGGTCGGCCCAGGTCTCCCGGTGGTGGTGCCAGACCAGCGCGTGCGGGGTGTAGCGCAGCCGGTGCCCCTGCGCGAGGACGCGCACGAAACCGTAGAGGTCGTCGCCGCCCCGGGCGGGCGTTCCCGCGCCGGTGGCCGGGTCGAAGCCGCCGACGCCGCGCAGCACGTCCGTGCGGAAGGCCATGTTCGCGCCGGAGCCGAACCGGCCCGCGGTGAAGGGGAACAGCGGCTCGTCAGCGGGCGGGTGCTGCGGGTCGTACGTCGTCGGAGTGAAACCCTTGGCGAAGCCGCCGTGGCTCTCCAGCAGGACCTGGGCCGGGGTGCGCAGTCGGGCGGGCAGGATGAGGCCGGTGGCGCAGCCGAGCCGGGGGTCGGCGGCGAAGGGCGCGGTCAGCTCGGTGAGCCAGCGGGGATCGGCGACCACGTCGTCGTCGGTGAACGCGGTCACCTCGCCCCGGGCCGCGGCGAGCCCCGTGTTGTGGGCGGTCGCCAGCCCGGGGACCGGCTCGCGCACGTACCGCACGCGCTCCCCGTACTTCCGCTGCACCAGCTCGCGCGTCTCGTCCGTGACGGGCGCGTTGTCGACGACGACGATCTCGAAGTCCGGGTGGTCCTGCGCGAGGAGCGAGTCCAGCGCGCGGGCGAGCTGCCCGGCCCGCTCCCGGGTGGCCACGACGACGCTGCTGTACGGCGGCGCCCCGGCGGGCGGGGCCTGTCCGGGGCCCCCCGCCGCGTCCTTCGCGCCCAGGCTCCGGGCGGCCTCCGTCAGCACCGCCTTCGGGTCCGCCCCCTCCGGCACCCGCGCCGACAGCGTGCCCACCGGCCGGCCCGCCCGTCTGACCAGGAGGAACACCTCGCCGTGGGTCACCGGGGGACTGCCCGGCCCGGGTCTCAGGACGGCCTCGTCACCGGCCAGGTCCACTTCGGCGACCTGGACCGCGCCGATGGCCAGGAACCGCCGTATCTCCTCCCGCGTACGCGCACGCGTACCCGCTCCTCGGGACATGGGCCCTCCCCCCTCCTCACGACCGGCGCAGCCGTGCCGCGCCCTTCAGGGTCCGCGACGCCAGCGACGCGAGGCGCGGGCGGGCGCGGACGAAGCCGTGCGCGCGGCGCGCGGGCTCGCGGCTCAGCCAGTGCAGCGCGGCGCCCGTCCCCGGACGCGTCGCCGCTCCCTCGTAGACGGCGAGTTCGCCGGTCTTCAGCGAGTCCTTGTACTCGGCCGGGCCGCGCCCCAGGTCGAGCGTCCCGATGCCCTCGGCGGCCGCCGCCTCGGCCATCCGCAGGTGCAGCACCAGCCCGGGCGAGTACTTGGCGAACTCCGGGTCGTACGCCGGGAACCAGCAGGCCAGGACGGAGGCCGAGCGCAGGCCGAAGTGCGCGGCGACGGGGCGGTCGCCGGCGTACAGGACCGACAGCGTGCCCGTGCACTGCGGGGCCCGGGTCCCGGCGAGGCGGTCCACGAGCCGGGTGATCCACTCCCGCGCGAACCGGTCACGCCGCCCGGTCCTGCGGTACTGCGCCGACTTCCAGTCCATCAGCGTGCGCAGTGCGGCCGGGTCGCGTTCGTCGAAGACGAACCGCACGGGCCCGACCTGGCGGCCGAGCCTGCGCTCCTTGGCGAGGGTGGTCCTCAGGAACTTCGGCGACTGGGTGCGCAGCACCGACTCGTAGGTCTCGTAGCCCTTCTCCACGTCGATGACGTAGGTGGCGTGCTCCTCGGCCGCGTACGGCACGAACAGCTCCTGGCCGGCCTCCAGGTTGTCGAAGGCGAAGCTCGACACCGAGCAGGCCCGCAGCAGTTCGCCCGTCTGCGGGGCGTGGCCGGGGTCGAGGACCGCGCCCTGGCAGTCCGACACCCCGAACCCGATGGCCCGGCCCTGCCCCCACGCGCCCCGCTCGTAGGGCAGGAAGCCCGCCGGCCGCGCTCCGGCGTACAGCACCGCGACCCTGGCCTGCGGCCGGACCCGGCCCACTGCGGTGGTGAACTCCGGTTCCATGAAGGGGTTGCGCGGTGCGTCCGTCGCGGCGCGCAGTTCCCGCCAGCGCTCCCGCTCCCCCTCGCCGAGCTCGTCGGGCCTCAGCACGCGCATGCGTCCACTGCTCACCTGACCCCCCGATCAAGTCCCCCCTGGACACTTGGAAGGTACCGCCCGAGAGCGCATGGACGGTAGAGAGCGGAGCATGTTGTTGCCAAACGGGCAGAGGCCCTCAACCGGTCGGTACCCGGCGCGGTGAGGAGGACCGGCTCGTTGTCCGTATTCTCTGATCATGGCCGCACCCACCGCATTCTCACTCATCGCCACCGACCTGGACGGGACGCTGCTGCGCGGCGACGACACCCTCTCCGACCGGTCCCTCGCCGCGCTCGCGCGCGTGGAGCGGGCCGGTGCCCGGCACCTCGTGGTGACGGGACGCCCGGCCCCCAGGGTGCGGCCGCTCCTGGACGACCTCGGCGGCACGGGGCTCGCGGTGTGCGGGCAGGGCGCGCAGGTGTACGACGCCGGCGCGGACCGGCTGCTGTGGTCCGTCACGCTGGACCGGGAACTGGCGGAGACCGCGCTCGGCAAGATCGAGGCCGAGGTGGGCGAGGTGTACGCCGCGGTCGACCAGGACGGCGTCGACGGGCTGACCCTGATCGAGCCCGGCTACCTGATGCCGCACCCCACCCTCCCCGCCGTGCGGGTCGAGCGGCGCGGTGACCTGTGGGACCGGCCGATCAGCAAGGTGCTGCTGCGCCACCCGGAGCTGTCGGACGACGCCCTGGCGGCGGCGGCCCGTTCGGTGGTCGGTTCGCTGGCCACGGTCACCATGTCGGGGCCGGGGACCGTGGAGCTCCAGCCGTGCGGGGTCACCAAGGCGACCGGGCTGGCGCTGGCCGCCGAACACCTGGGGCTGGGCCCGGAGCGGACCCTCGCCTTCGGTGACATGCCGAACGACATCCCGATGTTCGACTGGGCCGCGCACGGCGTCGCCATGGCCAACGCCCATCCCGAGCTGAAGGCGGTGGCCGACGAGGTCACCACGTCGAACGAGGACGACGGCGTGGCCGTCGTCCTCGAGCGACTGTTCGGCGGGGCGGCCGTGCTGGGCCGTCAGCGGACGGCTCAGTACGCGCCGAAGACGTTGTCGATCGAGCCGTAGCGGTCGGCGGCGTAGTTGCAGGCCGCCGTGATGTTCGCGACCGGGTCGAACGGGTCGAAGGCGGTGCCGGGCACGTGGTACGCCTGGAAGGTCGGGTCGATGACCTGCAGCAGGCCCTTCGACGGGGTGCCCGCGGCGGCGTTGGAGTCCCAGTTGTTGACGGCGGCCGGGTTGCCGGAGGACTCGCGCATGACGTTGCGGTGGATGCCCTCGTAGGAGCCCGGGATGCCGTGCTGCGCCATGACCGACAGCGACTCGCGGATCCAGCCGTCGAGGTTGTCCGGGTAGGTCGTCGTGGAGGCGGCGGCCGTGGTGGACGGCGTGGTGGCCGCGGAGGCGCTGGTCGCGCCGAACAGCGGGAGGGCGACCACGGCGACACCGGTGCCGGCGACGGCGAGGGAGCGGGCGAGGCGGCGGCCGCCGAAGCGGCGGGGCTGACCGGATGCAGGCATGTCTGGGTTCCTCTCCTACGCCTGCGAGGTGAGCTGTCGGGTTCGGGCGGGAGAGTGCCCGGCCGTGCCCCTGCGGGCACGGCTTCACCCCGAGCCGTTCCGGCGTGTGGCCGGCCCGGCGACTTACCTGGGTCCCCCGCTCCTGCCGTGCGTGAGTGAGTCGTCGTGGGTCGATGCGGGTGGCGGCAGGATTCGGCGTCCACCCGGCAGGCCGGGAACGTATGCGAGAGCACATGTCGGAAACAAGTGCAGCCGCCACAGATGGGGCCGTTTGATCTTGTCATGGGTGTTTTGGGGTGCTTGGTTCTTTGCGAGTGCCAAGGCTCAACTCGCCTGCGGGGAAAGGGAGAACGCCGGTGCGCCGGAGCGGCGGGCGGGCGGGCGGCGCGTGACCGACCTCACTGGCCGTGCGTTCGGTCCGCATTTCACGCCAAAGGGAATCCGATTGACAATTACCGCGAATCGGACAGTGGGACGACAGGATGGTCGGGATGGCGAGTGCGGCGAGGTGCGATCCGGGGGGTGCGGCCCCGCAGGTGTGGATCGTCACACCCCGGAAAACCGATGGATGTCTGTTGTCGTCGAACGATCAGAAACCGACGGCTCCGATCTCGCGCCGTCCGACTCGAGGGCGCCTCCAGGTCGAGCGAAGTTCGAGACCGGGAGACCCGGGCGCTGACGGTGATCGAAACGTGACCGGATACGCTGACTCGAGTGAGGGCAGCGACCTATCGACAAACCGTGTAACCGCCACCAGACACCAGCAGACAGGAGACCCCTCGTGACCGTCGTCGGGCCGTTCGGGCTGAGCGTGCGGGACCAGGCTCTGGAAGCCGATGTCCAGGCCGGATTGACGGCTGTCGAGGAGGGGCTGCTCGAGGCCACCAAGAGCGAGGTGCCCTTCATCACGGGGGCCGCCCAGCATCTGGTGCGGGCCGGCGGCAAGCGGTTCCGCCCGCTGCTCGTGATGCTCTCCGCCCAGTTCGGCGACCCCTACGCGCCCGGTGTCGTGCCGTCGGCCGTGGTCGTGGAGCTGACCCACCTGGCCACGCTGTACCACGACGACGTCATGGACGAGGCCGAGGTGCGGCGCGGCGTGGCCAGTGCGAACACCCGCTGGGGCAACTCCGTCGCGGTCCTCACCGGCGACTTCCTCTTCGCGCGGGCCTCGCACATCCTGGCCGACCTCGGCCCGGAGGCGGTGCGGGTGCAGGCCGAGGCGTTCGAGCGGCTGGTCACCGGGCAGATCCTGGAGACCGCGGGGCCGCAGGACGGCCGGGACCCGGTCGAGCACTACCTGGACGTGCTCGGCGGCAAGACCGGCTCGCTGGTCGCGGTCTCCTGCCGGTTCGGCGCGATGATGTCCGGCGCCGACGAAACGGTCGTGCACGTGCTCACCCAGTACGGCGAGCGGCTCGGCGTCGCCTTCCAGCTCGCCGACGACGTCCTGGACATCGCCTCCGACTCCCACGAGTCCGGCAAGACCCCCGGCACGGACCTGCGCGAGGGCATCGCCACGCTGCCCGTGCTGCGGCTGCGCGAGCGGGCGGCCCGGCTGGGGCTGGCCGAGGACATCGCCCTGTGCGAGCTGCTCGACTCCGACCTCACCGACGACGCCCGGCACGCCGAGGCGCTGCGGCTGCTGCGCGCCCACCCCGCCCTGGAGCAGGCCCGCCGGGACACCGTGCGCTACGCCGAGGAGGCCCGCTCGGCCCTGGCCCCGCTGCCGGAGTGCGACGCGAAGGCGGCGCTGGTGGAGCTGTGCGACGCGGTGGTGCACCGGGCGGGCTGAGCCGCCCGGCCCGTACGCACGCCGCGTCCCCTCCGGGCCGGCCGCGTCCCCTCGGGGCCCCGGCCGCACCGTTACTGGTCGGCCGCACCCCTACTGGTCGGGGGAGGAAAACACCGGTCGTGTCATACCGCAGCAGTACGCGGAGTTGAGCCCGCGGTCTGACGCATCCCTCCGCCGGTTTTGGTCAGATGGAGCACGACGGACATCACCACTCCTCACCGATTCGGGTGAGAATGGCGGCTCAGGGGGAGACTGGTGCGAGGACACGAGACGGAAGCCGCCGCCGACCACGGAGGTAGGGCACACATGGCACCGTACGCATCCGACGACATGACGGCCCCGGGAGAGGCCGACGGGCCGCGCGCGAGGCGGCGCAGGGCCGCGCGGTACGTCGTCCCGGTCACGGTGATGGGAGTGGCGGCCGCGACCATCGGGCTCGTCCCCGCGATCGCCGACTCCGGCGACCCGGACCTGCCGGAGATCACGGCGGCTCAGCTCATCGAGAAGATCGCGCAGTCGGACGTCGAGCAGCTCTCCGGCACCGTGAAGATCACCACCGACCTCGGCCTGCCGGACCTCGGCGGCCTGGAGAGCGGCCTCGCCTCCGGCGCGACGGAGCGGGGCGGGGACGGCGGCTCCTCGGCCGACCCGTCCGCCAAGCTCACCGAGCTGGCCTCCGGCACGCACACCCTGCGCGTCGCGACCGACGGCCCGGACCGGCAGAAGCTGTCGCTCCTGGAGAACGCCGCCGAGTACAGCCTGATCCACAACGGCGAGGACGTCTGGGGCTACGACAGCGAGTCCAACGAGGTCTACCACGGCACGGTCGACGCGTCCGGCGAGGACCGGGAGCAGCAGCCCCCGGCCACCCCCGAGGACTTCGCCGAGGAGGCGCTGAAGTCGGTCGACGACACCACGTCCGTGACCGTCGACGGCACCGCCCAGGTGGCCGGCCGGGACGCGTACAGGCTGGTCGTCAAGCCCAAGCAGTCCGGCTCCACGGTCGGCGCGATCAGCATCGCGGTCGACCACGAGACGGGCATGCCGCTGAAGTTCACGCTCACCCCGGCGAGCGGCGGCGCCGCCGTCGTGGACGTCGGCTTCACCCAGGTCGACTTCGACAAGCCGGCCGCCTCCACGTTCGAGTTCACCCCGCCCGAGGGCGCCGAGGTGACCGAGGAGGGGGAACCGGACCGGGCCCGCGAGCACTCCGGGAAGCCCGAGGGCGCCCCGAAGTCCGGGGAGGACCTGGCCGAGGGCCTCGGCGGACCGAAGATGCTCGGCGAGGGCTGGAACTCCGTCGCCGTCTTCGACACCGGCGAGGAGGGCGGCCTGCCCACCGGTGAGGCCGGCGGTGACCTCGGCGGCTTCCTCGACTCGCTCGGCGACCGCGTCGAGGGCGACTTCGGCACCGGCACGGTGTTCAGCACCCGCCTGGTCAACGCCCTGATCACCGAGGACGGCAAGGTCTACGCGGGCGCCGTCACCAAGGACGCGCTGGTGAAGGCGGCCAACCAGGGGAAGTAAGGTCCCGGGACCTTACGGCACGGCAGGGAACGGGGGAGTCGATGGGCGAGGCGTCCGCCACGGAGCCGGAGCGGGCCGACGCGGGACACGGCGCGCGCGTGGGTGGGGGCGCGCACGTGGGTGACGGCGCTCGGGCGGGTGACGGCGTCATCGTCACCCGCGCGCTCACCAAGCGCTACCGCGGCGGACAGCTCGCCGTCGACGGTCTCGACCTGACCGTCCCGGCGGGCAGCGTCTTCGGCTTCCTCGGCCCCAACGGCTCCGGCAAGACGACCACCATCCGCATGCTGATGGGCCTGATCGAGCCGACCTCCGGCACGGCGCACGTCCTGGGGCGTCCCATGCCGCGCTCCGCGCGCGCCGTGCTGCCCCGTGTCGGCGCCCTCATCGAGGGCCCGGCCCTGTACGGCTTCCTCTCCGGCCGGGACAACCTCCTGCGTTACGACGCCGCCGACCCGACCGCGGATCCCCGCACCCGGCGCACCCGCGTCGCCGCCGCCCTGGACCGGGTGGGCCTCACGGCCGCGGCCGGCAAGAAGGCCAAGGCGTACTCCCTCGGCATGAAGCAGCGCCTCGGCCTCGCGGCGGCCCTGCTCCAGCCGCGCCGGCTGCTCGTCCTGGACGAGCCCACCAACGGTCTGGACCCGCAGGGCATGCGGGAGATCCGCACCCTGGTCCGCGAGCTGGCCTCGGACGGCACCACCGTCTTCCTCTCCTCCCACCTGCTCGACGAGATCGAGCAGGTGTGCACGCACGCCGCCGTGATGGCCCGGGGCCGGCTGATCACCCAGGGGCCGGTCGCCGACCTGGCCGCGGGTGCCCGGGGCCGGCTGGTGGTGACCACGCCGGACCCGGCGGACGCGGCCCGGGTGCTGAAGGAGCAGGGGGTCGCCGACGTCGTCGTGGCCGAGGAACGGGTGACCGGCGAGGTGCCCGCGCGCGACCTCGCCGAGGTGAACGCGGCACTGGTCACCGCCGGGGTCCGGGTGCGGGGCTTCGGTGTGGAACGGGCCTCGCTGGAGGACGCGTTCGTGGCGCTGACCGGGGAGGGATTCGATGTCGCAGGCTGAGACGGTGCGGAGGGTGAGCCCGCTGTGGACCCTCGGTCTGTTCCGCAGCGAACTGCTCACCACCTTCCGGCGCTGGCGCACCCTGGCCCTGCTCGGGGTGCTGGCCGCCGTGCCGGTCCTGGTCGGCATCGCCGTGCGGATCGAGACCGGTGACGGACCGTCGGCCGGGGGAGGGGGCGGCGGACCGGCGTTCATCTCGCAGGTCACCAACAACGGCCTGTTCCTGGTCTTCACCGCGCTCGCCGCCACGCTGCCCTTCTTCCTGCCCATGGCGATCGGGGTCGTCGCGGGCGACGCCCTCGCCGGCGAGGCGAACGCCGGCACGCTGCGCTACCTCCTGGTCGCCCCCGCGGGCCGGAGCCGGCTGCTGCTCACCAAGTACGCGACGGTCATGGCCTTCTGTCTGGCCGCCACGCTGGTGGTCGCCGCCTCGGCCCTGGTCACCGGTGCGCTGCTGTTCCCGCTGGGCGACCTCACCACCATCTCGGGCACCCGGATCAGCTTCTCCGAGGGCCTGGCCAGGGCCCTGCTGATCGCCCTGGTCGTCGCCGTGTCCCTGATCGGGGTGGCGGCGCTCGGCCTGTTCGTCTCCACGCTGACCAACAGCGGCATCGCGGCGATGGCGACCACCGTCGGACTGCTGATCACGGTTCAGATCCTCGACCAGATCCCGCAGTTGCACGCCCTGCACCCCTACCTCTTCTCCCACTACTGGCTGTCCTTCGCCGACCTGATGCGCGAGCCGGTCTACTGGGACGACCTGACGAGGAACCTCGGCCTCCAGGCCCTGTACGCGGCGGTGTTCGGCTCGGCGGCGTGGGCGCGGTTCACGGCGAAGGACATCACCGCGTAGGGAAATGCGGTGGCCCGGGCGGGACCGGGCGTGTGATCGTGCCGCCCATGGGCAATTCACGGGCGTATCCCGTCTTCCGGACCACCGACGCGGCCGAGGCGTACCGGCAGGCCAAGCGGCTGTGCGCGCTGCTGGAGCACGTCAACGACAGGGTCTGGCTCTTCTCCGAGATGCGGACGCCCGGGGATGCGCGCCGGATGGCCCTGATCGTGCCCGGGGTGCGCTTCGACTACGAGGACACACGCACCGATCCGGCGACGGGCGACTTCCTGTTCTTCGAGGGCCGACGTGTCCGCGCTGGACGACGCCGCACTCGAGACGCACCTGCCGCTGTCCTTCAGCGAGGACGTCGAACGCGGGGAGGACGTCGAGGAGCGGTTCCTGGCCGCCCTGGGCGAGGGCACGGCGGCCATCGAATGGAGCGGCCGCTGGCCGGACGACCCGGAGACCGACTCCCACGGTCACTGGAACTACGACGGGGTCCAGGTCGTGTTCCACGGCGACGAGGCGCAGTACGACAGGTGGACCGAGGACCACACGGTCTTCGTCCACGTGACCAAGCACGGCGACCTCGAACGCGCCCGGAAGCTCGCCGCGCACATCGGCGGCGAGGTCCTGGGCGAGGCGCAGCTCGGCTGGTGAGTCGGCGCCGGCGTCAGCCGGCCTCGTAGGGGAAGCGGGCGAGGGGCGCCTCCTGGGCGAAGAACGTCTTGGCGCGGGCCAGCGCCTCGGTGTCCTTCAGCACGTCACCCGGCTTGCTGCCGTTGCCGAGCAGCACCCCGCCGAAGCGCATCCCCATGTACGCGGCCGAGTTGTTCAGCGTGCCCACCAGCGGGTCGGCGACCTCCGGCTCCTCGTGCGCGAGCGCGGTGACGCCCCACAGGGTGCGCCCCGCCATGGTCGCCTTGAAGTCCAGGCCGGGCGTGCGCAGCCAGCCCGACCAGTGGTCCAGGTAGCGCTTGGTCTGCGCGGACACCGCGTACCAGTACAGGGGGGAGGCGATCACCACGTCCGTCGCCGCGAGGGTGGCGTCCAGCAGCAGGGCGACGTTCCCCTCGGTGGGGCGGACGTGGTCGCTGTCGTGGCGCAGGTCCTCGAAGTCGGGCAGCGGGTGGTGGGTGAGGTCGATCCATCGCTGCTCCACCTCCGTGGGCAGCTGTTCGGCGGCCCGGCGGGCCAGCAGTTCGGTGTTGCCGTCGGAGCGGGCGCTGCCCAGGACGAACAGGAAACGGCGGGTCATGGTCATCCCCCAGATGAGCGGCGTGCATCAATTACAGGCGTATGCATCATATGCACATGCATGAGTGTGGACCAAGGGGTTCAGGCGGTGGCCCCGCGCCGCTCCGCCTCCCGTGCCACGGCGAGCAGCAGCGCCTCCCGGCCGTGCGGTGCCACCAGCTGGAGCCCGGCCGGGCAGCCGTCGGTGCCGAACCCGGCCGGAACGCTCAGCGCGGGGTGCCCGCTCACGTTGAACGCCCAGGTGAGGGCGGTGGAATAGACGTCGCCGGGGCCTTCGTGCCCGTGCGGGGCGGTGGGGGCCGTGGGCGTGAGCAGCAGCCCGGCGCCGGTGAACAGACGCGCCAGGCGCCGGTCGTTCTCCGCCCGGACGCGGTGGGCGTCGGCGAGGTCGGCCCCCGGGGTGCGCAGGGCGAGCCAGGCCGGGGCCGGATCGAGGAGCCGCACGGGCGCCGGCGGCCGCACGAGCCGCACGACACCGGCGTCGGCGAGCCGGCCGACGGCCGCGCGGGCGAGGGCGACGGGCTCCGGGTCCGGGGCCGCGAAGCCCAGGTCGGGGGACCAGAGGACGGGCACGGGGAACGACGCGGGGGACCCGGCGGGGGAGGGCGGCCGCGCCACCGCCCGCCACCAGGCCGCCGCGTCCGCCGCCGTGCGGGCGAGGACTCCGGGCGCGGCCAGACCCGTGCGGTCGGGGGAGGGCAGGCGGCCGCCCGTGACCTTCAGGCCGGTCACCCCGCACCAGGCCGCCGGGATCCGCACCGACCCCGCGCCGTCGCTGCCCGTCGCCAGCGGGACCAGCCCGGCCGCCACCGCCACCGCCGACCCCGCCGAGGAACCGCCCGGCGTACGGTCGGCCCGCCAGGGATTGACGGTGCGGCCGTGCGCCCCGAGCCCCCAGGTCTGCCAGGGCGTGCCGGGCCCGGGCACCGAGGTGGCGCCCACGGCGACACCCCCGGCCTCGAGCAGCGGCCCCGCCGCAGGCAGCCCGTGTCGCCCCTTCACCGCGATCGGCACCCCGGCCAGCGGCAGCCGCCTCCCCTCGGCGACCCGCGCGTCCACCTCCCGCGCCCGCCGCAGCGCCTGCGCGCCCCACACCTCGGTGAACGCGCACAGCACCGGGTCGGCCCGCTCGATCCGCTCCAGCGCCCCCGCGACCACGTCCACGGCCCGCAGCCCGCCCGCGCGCACGGCGGAGGCGATCTCCTCCGCCGAGGCGGGGGTGCCGGACCCGGACGTGTGGCCGTTCAGTGCATCGATCCCCTCGGACGGGCCCACGGCTCGGCGGCGCGGGGCCGGACGGCCGGCCCGGACACCCGGCCGCCGCTCGGGCCACCACGGTACGCGGCGGGCACCGGCCGTACGGCGCGGCCTATACCCTTGACCCGCGATGCGTGAGGACGACGAGACCGAGGCCGCCGTCGACGGTGACAGCGTGGACGTGATGCTGGCCGAGTGGCGGAGCGAGTGGGGCGAACTGGACGTGTCGTCCAGCGGGGTGATCGCCCGTCTGCTGCGGACGGCGCAGCTGCTGGAAGAGCTGTTCGCGACGCACCTGCGCCGCCCGGGCGGCATGACCATCGCCAACGTCGGGGACTTCGACGTGCTGCACGCGCTGCGCCGCAGCGGCCCTCCCTACGCGCTGACGCCGGGACAGCTGCGCCGGGCGCTGGTCGTCTCCTCCGCCGGCCTCACGGGGAGGTTCAACCGGCTGGAGCGCGAGGGCTGGATCGAGCGCGGCCCTTCCCCCGCCGACGGCAGGAGCACCCTGGTCAGCCTGACGGAGGAGGGCCGGGCGAGCCTGGACCGCGTGCTGGAACAGCACTTCGGCCTGGAGCGTAACGTGCTCTCCGTCCTGGAGCCGGAGGAACGCGCGACGATCGCGGACGCGCTGCGCAAGCTCCTGGTCTCCCTGGAGGGGAGGACCCGCTGAGCGAACGGCCGGCCGGCGTCAGGCCGCTCCCGCCGCCGTTCCGAGGATCACCGCGACGCACAGACCGATCAGCCCGAAGACGACCACGCCCATGGCGGTGGCCGTCTCCCGCGCGAGACGGCGGTGGCGGGCCGCGTACCGGGCCTCGACCTCCAGGATGCGTTCCGCGATGTGACGGGTGACCCGGCGGGCGTCCTCCTCCTGCTCCCGGGCGTACGCCTGCTCGATCACGAGGCGCTGGTCCGTGGTCAGGCCGGGCAGTTCCCGGGCGAAGTCCCGCGCCCTGCGGTGCGCCTCCTGCCGGCCGGCCTCCCGGTAGAGGTAGCCCTCGATCTGGTGCAGGCCGAAGGCGGCTTCGTGGCTGGTGTCCATGGACGGCTCCTGAACGTTCGGAGGGAAGGGTGCCGGCCCGCTCAGCGCCGGCCGGAGGCGGTCGTCTGCTCGGCCTCGTCGGCGGCGGCGACCTGCGGGTGGTGCAGGTCGAAGGCGGGCGAGTCGCTCCGGATGCGCGGCAGCGTGGCGAAGTTGTGCCGCGGGGGCGGGCAGGAGGTCGCCCACTCCAGGGAGCGGCCCCAGCCCCAGGGGTCGTCGACGCCGACCGGCTCGCCGTACCTGGCCGTCTTCCAGACGTTGTGGAAGAACGGCAGGATCGACAGGCCGAGCAGGAACGAGGCGATCGTGGAGACGGTGTTCAGCGCGGTGAAGCCGTCGGCCGCCAGGTAGTCGGCGTACCGGCGGGGCATGCCCTCGGCACCCAGCCAGTGCTGGACCAGGAAGGTGCCGTGGAAGCCGGTGAACAGCGTCCAGAAGGTGATCTTGCCCAGGCGCTCGTCGAGCATCTTGCCGGTGAACTTCGGCCACCAGAAGTGGAAGCCGGCGAACATCGCGAACACGACCGTGCCGAAGACCACGTAGTGGAAGTGCGCCACCACGAAGTACGAGTCCGTGACGTGGAAGTCCAGCGGCGGCGCGGCCAGGAGCACACCGGTCAGACCTCCGAACAGGAAGGTGACCATGAAGCCCAGGGACCACAGCATCGGCGTCTCGAAGCTCAGCGAGCCCTTCCACATGGTGCCGATCCAGTTGAAGAACTTCACCCCGGTCGGGATCGCGATCAGGAAGGTCATGAAGGAGAAGAACGGCAGCAGCACACCGCCGGTGGCGTACATGTGGTGCGCCCACACCGTGACGGAGAGGCCGGCGATGGCGATGGTGGCGCCGATCAGGCCCATGTAGCCGAAGATCGGCTTGCGGGAGAAGACCGGGACGACCTCGCTGACGATGCCGAAGAACGGCAGCGCCAGGATGTAGACCTCGGGGTGGCCGAAGAACCAGAACAGGTGCTGCCACAGCAGCGCGCCGCCGTTGGCGGGGTCGAAGATGTGGGCCCCGAACTTCCGGTCGAACTCGAGCGCGAAGAGCGCGGCGGCCAGCACCGGGAAGGCGAGCAGGACCAGCACGCTGGTCAGCAGCACGTTCCAGGTGAAGATCGGCATGCGGAACATCGTCATGCCCGGGGCGCGCATGCAGATGATCGTGGTGATGAGGTTGACCGCGCCCAGGATGGTGCCGAAGCCCTGCATGGCCAGGCCCATGATCCACATGTCGCCGCCGCTCCCCGGCGAGCGGACCGCGTCCGACAGCGGGGTGTAGGCGGTCCAGCCGAAACTTGCCGCGCCGTCCGGGGTGAGGAAACCGCCGAGCGCGATCAGCGAGCCGAGCAGGTACAGCCAGTAGGCGAACATGTTCAGCCGCGGGAACGCCACGTCGGGCGCGCCGATCTGCAGCGGCATGATCCAGTTGGCGAAGCCGGAGAAGAGCGGGGTCGCGAACATGAACAGCATCACGGTGCCGTGCATCGTGAACGCCTGGTTGAACTGCTCGTTCGAGATCATCTGAAGGCCCGGCCGGGCCAGCTCGGCGCGCATCAGCAGCGCCATCAGGCCGCCGACGCAGAAGAACGCGAACGACGTGACCAGGTAGAGGGTGCCGATCCGCTTGTGGTCGGTCGTGGTCAGGAACCCGACGACGGCTCGGCCCGGCCTGCGGCGCCGCACCGGAGCGGCCGCTTCGGGCGAGGGGGCGGGCGGTGACGGAGCGGGCAGGGCCACGGCGATCCTCCATGCGTGCGAGACCTCCGGGCGTGCGGTGCCTGCGCACCGGGACCCGGCCTCCACCAAGGTATCTCGTTCGCGAGAGAAATAAATATCGGGGTGCCGGTCCGGGCGCCTCGCGCGGCGGGACGGCCGCTGACCAGGGGGTGCGGGCGCGGGACGGGTGGAGTGGGTGCGCGTACGGGGGTGGGGGAGGGAGCGCCCGGACGTGGAGGAGGGAGCGCCCGGACGTGGGGGACGGGTGCCGGAGCCGTCGGTGCTTCAGCGCACCGCGCCGGTCAGACGGGCCAGCGGCTCCGTCTCGCGGGGCGGCCGGCCGCCCAGGTCGCCCAGGCGCCACTCGGGCACCCAGGGCACGCGGTACACGTCGATCACCGACTCGACGAGCCGGATCCGCTGCGCGAGGGGACGCGGCAACCGCCCCGGCGCGTCCGCCACCAGCACCACGGCGTCCAGGGTGAGCCCCCGCGGGGCCTCGCCGCGCCGGAACGCCTCCACGGCCGGGAGCACGGCGTCCAGACCGGCCGCGTGCGTCCGGGCGACGAGCAGCACCGACCGCGGATCACCGGGGCCGGGCCAGGCGCGGCCGCTGTCGTGCCCGCCGTAGACGGCGGCGAGCGTGGAGACCCCGGAGCCGCCGTGCGCGCCGACCCAGGAGAAGCGCCGGACCGCCGCACGGGGGTGCGCCGGCTCCGGCGGAACCGGCTCCGGTACCGCCACCGGCCCCCGGATCCAGATCTCCGGCCCCTGTCGCATCCCTGTCCGCATGCCCCTCTCCTGCTCGCCGCCTCGATCTTCATGCCGTCCGGCGAGCGGCGAACCGCGGTGGCCGGTCCTTGGGACGAGCCTGTGACAGCGCGGTGACGTGAGAAACGCGACCGAGCGGACAGACTGGCCGGTAGGTGTACGACCCGAATGAGGGAACGATGGCGCGACTCAGCCGCGGGAAGAAGCGGGAACACAACCAGGCCGCCCGTGCGGCGAACCGTGCGGCGGTGCCGGTCGACGTCCGTGTCCCCGCCGCCGGGGCGGATCCGGGCGGGGCGTCGGTCGGCGGAGTGCCGGTGACCGCCGCTCCCGGTGAGGAGATCCAGCAGGCGGTGCTGAACCACCTCCACCGCATCGCCCTCGCCTCCGGCCGCGCCGTCCTCGCCACCGTCCACGACGAGCGCATCGGCTACGTCCTCCCGCTCCGGGTCGACCCGGACGGTTCCAGCCACTTCACGGCCCCGCCGGCTCCGGCCGGGCCGGCGCGGGAGGAGCGGGGAGAGCAGGGGGAGGGGCGACGGCAGGGTCCCGCGCAGGTCCCGGCACAGGGTCCCGCGCAGGTCCCGGCACAAGGTTCCGCACAGGTCCCGGCGCAGGTCCGGGAGCCCGTGCGGGGGCCGGGATCCGACCGGCCGACGCACGTCCTGCGCTCCGTGCCGGAGCCGGAGGCGGCCCCGGAGCGCGGGACGGCCCCGGGACCCGGGGCGGACGTGGAGTCCGGGGCGGGCCCGGAGCCGGCTCCCGTGCGGGACGCCACTCCCACTTTCCCGCTGCGATCCGTACCCGAGGCACGGGTTCCCGGGGACTCCGCACCGACGTTCCCCCTGCGGGCCGTACCCGCGCCGGCGGAGGCCGCGCCGCCCGGCACGGTGGCGCCACCGACGGGCGAGTTCGGCCCGCCCCCGCCCATGGACGCGTGGCCCCACCCCGCCCCGGCCGCCGGTCACCCCGGAAACCCGGCCTTCCGCTCCGAACCCAGCGGCCCCACCGGCTCCACCGGCTCCACCGAGTCTGCCGGTCCTGTCGGTCCTGTCGGTCTCACGGGTCCCATCAGTCTCACCGAACCCACCAGCCTCACCGGCCGAACCGCCGGTACCGACCGGACTCCGGACCCGGCGCCGTCGGCCGGCCGCCGGCACCCCGGGCCGCCGTTCGCCGAGGCCGTTCCCGACGCCGGGCCGGACCCCAAGCCCACCCCGCCCCGCGGCTTCGACGCCGTGGCGGAGGCGGTGCTCGGGGACGAACCGCTCACCGCCCCCGGTGACGCGGCGACCCCCGCCCTCCTGGCGGAGCCGATGGCCCGCATCAACGACGCCGTCCGGGCGGGCCGGCTCGACACGGCCGCGCAACTGGCCCGGCAGACCGTGACGGAGTCCTCGGCGACGCTGGGGCCGGAGCACCCGGAGGTGCTCCGGCTGCGCGAACTCACCGCGTACATCGCCTACCTGGCCGGAGAACCGCTGCACGCCTTCCGGCTCTCCCTCGACCTCGCCGGAATCCACCGCCGCACCGGGGACGCGGAGGCCGCCTACGGCAACGTCCGCAGCGCGGCCACCGCATGGCGCGCGGTGCGCGACGCCCGGCTCGGGCTGGAGCTCGGGCACGAGCTGATCGGGCTGTGGACCGAGCTCACCGCCGAGGACGGGCCGGCCGCCGACGAGATCGAGGAACTGGAGTCCGCCCGCGCCCGCATGGGCCGGCTGACCGAACGGGCCCGCGCCCGGCAGGACTGAGCGCGGCGGCCCGCCCGCCGCACCGTGCGCGGGGCCGGCCCAGTGGATCTAGTGGACGCAGTACTCGTTGCCCTCCGGGTCCGCCATCACGACCCACGACCCGGACGGCTCGTCCACCCGCCGCAGCACCTCCGCGCCGAGCCGCTCCAGCCGTGCGACCTCCTCCTCGCGGGTTCCCGCGCCGGGGTGCAGGTCGAGGTGGAGCCGGTTCTTGGCCGTCTTCGCCTCGGGCACGCGCTGGAACAGCAGCCGCCGCCCGAGCCCGGTGCCGCTCTCCTCCTCGTAGGGGTCGTCGGGGTGCCGCACCGCGGCCAGGTCGCGCCAGGCGCGGCGGCCGTGGGACTCGGTGGTGAGCTCGGCCGGTACGGCGCCCAGACCGAGGAGCTTTTCGACGAGCGCGCTGTGGTCCTCGACCGTGTACCGGAGGGCGGCGGCCCAGAAGTCGGCCTGCGCGTGCGGGTCGGCCGCGTCGATGACGAGCTTCCAGTGCACGGGTGCGGGTGTTGCCGGTGTCTGCGTCATGTAACCAGTCATAGTGGTTACATGAGTGGGCGTGCAACGGAAACGCCGGGCGATCGGCCCGGTCTGACTCTCCTCTCCCACGAGGGGAAGCCCTACCGCTTCGACCCGGGAGCCCTGTGCCTGGAACTGCTGCCGACCGGCGGGCCCGGTGCCCTCGCGCGGTACGAGGTGCTGCACGAACCCGCGGACCTCGCGGTCTGGGCCGGGCGCAGCCGCCTCGCGGACGGGCTGGACCTCACCGTCGACGCGGCCGAGCTGGAGCGGGCGCGCACCCTGCGGAACACCCTGTTCCTGCTCACCGCCGATCACGCCCACGGCCGCCCGCTCCGCCCTGAGCACCTGGACGTCGTCAACGCCGCTGCCGCCGAGCCCCCGCTGGTCTCCCGCATCGAGCCGGACGGCACCCGGTCCTGGGCTCCCGGCGCCACGGGCACCCGGCTGCTGTCGACCGTCGCGCGCGACGCGATCGACCTGTTCACCGGCCCGTACGCCCACCGCATCCGCGAGTGCGGCGCCCCCGACTGCCGCCTGCTCTTCGTCGACACCTCGCGCCCGGGCCGTCGCCGCTGGTGCGCGATGGAGCACTGCGGGAACCTGGCGAAGGTGCGGGCGCACCGGGCGCGCCGGTCGCCGGGCGACGCCTGAGTGCGCTCGGCTCCGCTTGAGTCCGCCCGGGTCCGCTGGGGCCCGCCGGCGCCCGCTGGGTCAGCGCCCCGCGGGCTCCGTCTCCTGCCCCGCGGGCTCCGCCTCGGTCACGCCCGCCTCCCGCCTGACGGCGGTCCTGGTCCTGCTCCTGGTCCTGCTCGTCCCGTCGGCGAGCGCCCGGGCCGCCCGGCGGGCGGTGCGCAGCGCGTCCCAGGTGAGCAGCGTGAGCGCCAGCCAGACCAGCGCGAACCCGGCCCAGCGCTCGGGCGGCATGGCCTCCTTGAAGTAGAGGATGCCCAGCAGGAACTGGAAGACCGGGGCCAGGTACTGGAGCAACCCCAGGGTGGACAGGGGCACGCGGATCGCGGCGGCGCCGAAGCAGACCAGGGGGAGCGCGGTGACGATGCCGGTCGCGGCGAGCAGCGCCGCGTGCCCGGCGCCCTCGGTGGTGAAGGTGGAGTCGCCCTGCGCGCCCAGCCACAGCAGATAGGCGAGGGCGGGCAGGAACTGGATGGCGGTCTCGGCGGCCAGCGACTCGATGCCGCCGAGGTTGACCTTCTTCTTCACCAGTCCGTAGGTGGCGAAGGAGAAGGCGAGGCAGAGGGAGATCCACGGCGGGCGGCCGTAGCCGACGGTGAGCACGAGCACCGCCGAGGCACCGACCCCGACCGCGGCCCACTGGACGGGCCGCAGCCGCTCCTTCAGCAGCAGCACGCCCATCGCGATGGTGACCAGCGGGTTGATGAAGTAGCCGAGGGAGGCCTCGACGACGTGCCCGGAGTTCACGGACCAGATGTAGACGCCCCAGTTGACGGTGATGACCGCCGCGGCGACCGTGACCAGGGCCAGGCGGCGCGGCTGCCGCAGCAGCTCGCCGAGCCAGGCCCAGCGGCGTATGACGAGCAGGGCGGCGCCCACCAGGAACAGCGACCAGACCATCCGGTGGGCGAGGATCTCCACGGCGCCCGCGGGCTTGAGCAGGGGCCAGAACAGCGGAACGAGCCCCCACATCCCGTACGCCGCGAAGCCGTTCAGCAGTCCTGTGCGCCGCTCTGCGGCCGACTTCCCGGTCACGGGTCCTCCTTCGTGCCTGACGCGTGCCCTGTCTCGCGCGGTGCCGGACCGTACGCGCGCGATGCCCGCCGGACGACGGTAACGCCGGACACCCCCGCCTGTCATGTCCGTACCGGTATACGGTCATGACGGGCGGGGGAGGGGGAGACCCGGGGACGATCGGCCGAGGTCAGCCCTTGAGCGCGGCGGCGACGGCCTCGGCGAGCGGGGTGGTGGGGCGTCCGGTCAGGCGGGACAGATCACCGCTGTCGACGACCAGCTCGCCCTTCTCGATGGAGACGTCCACGCCCGCGAAGACGGCGGCCAGCGGCTCGGGCAGACCGGCGCCGGTCAGGATGCCGGTGAGCGCCTCGGCCGTGACCGGCCGGTAGGAGATCTCCTCGCCGGTCTGCCGGCTCAGCTCGGCCGCGTACTCGGAGAAGCTCCACGCCTCGTCGCCGCCCAGCTCGTACGTCGTGTTCTCGTGCCCCTCACCGGTCAGCACGGCGACGGCGGCGGCCGCGTAGTCGGCCCGCGAGGCGGAGGAGACCCGGCCCTCACCGGCGGCGGCGACGACCGCGCGGTGCTCCAGCACCGGGGCGAGGTTCTCGGTGTAGTTCTCGTGGTACCAGCCGTTGCGCAGCAGCGTGTACGGCACGCCCGAGTTCAGGAGCACCTCCTCGGTGCCGCGGTGGTCGTCGGCGAGGGCGGCGCTCAGGCTGCCGGGGGCGCTGGTGTAGGCGAGCAGGGCGACACCGGCGGCCTTCGCGGCGTCGATGACGGCCGTGTGCTGCCGCACCCGGCCCTTGTCGAACTCGTTGCCGGAGATCAGCAGCACCTTGTCACCGGCCGCGAACACGCCGTCGAGGCTCTCGGGGGCGTTGTAGTCGGCGACGGCGATCCGCACGCCGCGCGCCGCGAGGTCGGCCGCCTTCTCCGCGCTGCGGACCACGGCGGTGACCTGCTCGGCCGGGACCTTCTCCAGCAACTGCTCCACGACGTGACGGCCGAGCTTTCCGGTGGCTCCGGTGACGACGATGCTCATGGTTCAGGACTCCTTGTGGGGTGGGTATGCCACTAACCCTAGGGGGCACGCTAACTTTTGGAAAGTACCCACTTTGAAGTAAGGTACTGGCATGGCGGTAAGTGAGCGCGGCCGGAGGGGCGACGGCGAGGCGATGTGCCCGTACCGGCTGGTCCTGGAGCACGTGACCAGCCGTTGGGGCGTGCTCGTGCTGATCCGGCTCCTCGAGCGGCCGTACCGCTTCAGCGAGCTGCGCCGGGCGATCGGCGGGGTCAGCGAGAAGATGCTCGCCCAGACCCTCCAGACCCTGGAGCGCGACGGCCTGGTCCACCGCGACGCCAAGCCGGTCATCCCGCCCCGCGTCGACTACTCCCTCACCGGACTGGGTCGTGAGGCGGCCGAGCAGGTGCGCGACCTGGCGCGGTGGACCGAGAAGCGCATGGACGACGTGACCGCGGCCCGGCAGGCGTACGACGAGGCCCGGACACCGTAGGGTGCCCGGGCCTCGTGCTGGATCACGGCGGGGTTCAGCCCACGACGGTCCAGGTGTCGCCGCCGGCCAGGAGCGCGGCGAGGTCGCCCTTGCCGTTCTGCTCGACGGCGGTGTCGAGCTGGTCGGCCATGAGGGTGTCGTAGACGGGCCGGCCGGCGGAGCGGAACACGCCGATGGGGGTGTGGTGCAGGGTGTCGGGGTCGGCCAGCCGGGACAGGGCGAAGGCGGTGGTGGGGGAGGCGGCGTGGGCGTCGTGGACCAGGACGTCGGCCTCGTTGTCCGCGGTGACGGTGACCACCCTCAGCTCGCCGGTGGCCCGGTCGCGCACCACGCCCCTGGAGCGGTCGGCGCCGAAGCGGATCGGCTCGCCGTGCTCCAGCCGGATCACCGCCTCCTCGGCCTGCCGGCGGTCCTTGAGCACCTCGAAGGCGCCGTCGTTGAAGATGTTGCAGTTCTGGTAGATCTCCACCAGCGCGGTGCCCGGGTGGCCGGCGGCGGCCCGCAGCACCTCGGTGAGGTGCTTGCGGTCGGAGTCGACGGTGCGGGCCACGAAGGACGCCTCCGCGCCCAGCGCCAGCGAGACGGGGTTGAAGGGGGCGTCCAGCGAGCCCATCGGGGTCGACTTGGTGACCTTGCCGACCTCGGAGGTGGGCGAGTACTGGCCCTTGGTCAGGCCGTAGATCCGGTTGTTGAACAGCAGGATCTTGAGGTTGACGTTGCGGCGCAGGGCGTGGATGAGGTGGTTGCCGCCGATGGACAGCGCGTCGCCGTCGCCGGTGACCACCCACACCGACAGGTCACGGCGGGAGGCGGCCAGGCCGGTGGCGATGGCGGGGGCGCGGCCGTGGATGGAGTGCATCCCGTAGGTGTTCATGTAGTACGGGAAGCGGGAGGAACACCCGATGCCGGAGACGAAGACGATGTTCTCCCGTGCCAGGCCGAGCTCGGGCATGAAGCCCTGCACGGCCGCCAGCACCGCGTAGTCACCGCAGCCCGGGCACCAGCGCACCTCCTGATCGGACTTGAAGTCCTTCATGGACTGCTTGCCCTCGGCCTTCGGCACCAGCTGGAGCAGCGCGTTGGTGTCAGTCATCGATGGCCTCCTTCAGCGCCGCGGCGAGCTGTTCCGCCTTGAACGGCATGCCGTTGACCTGGGTGTACGAGGTGGCGTCGACCAGGTACTTCGCGCGGATGAGGGTGGCGAGCTGGCCGAGGTTCATCTCGGGGACCACCACCTTGTCGTACTTCTCGAGGACCCTTCCGAGGTTGGCGGGGAAGGGGTTGAGGTGCCGCAGGTGCGCCTGCGCGATCCGGCCGCCCTGCCCGCGCAGGCGCCGCACGGCCGCGGTGATCGGCCCGTAGGTCGAGCCCCAGCCCAGCACCAGCGTCCGCGCCGCCCCGTCCGGATCGTCGACCTCCACGTCCGGGACGGTGATGTTGTCGACCTTGGCCTGCCGGGTGCGGACCATGAAATCGTGGTTGGCCGGGTCGTAGGAGATGTTGCCGGTGCCGTCCTGCTTCTCGATCCCGCCGATGCGGTGCTCCAGCCCCGGCGTGCCCGGGATCGCCCACGGGCGGGCCAGGGTGCGCGGGTCGCGCTTGTAGGGCCAGAACACCTCACCGCCGTCCTCCCGGGTGTGGTTGGGGCCCTGCGCGAACCGCACCCGCAGGTCCGGCAGCTCCTGCAGGTCCGGGATCCGCCACGGCTCGCTGCCGTTGGCCAGATACCCGTCGGAGAGCAGGAAGACCGGGGTGCGGTAGACCAGCGCGATCCGCGCCGCCTCCAGCACCGCGTCGAAGCAGTCCGCCGGCGTGCGCGGCGCGACGACCGGCACCGGCGCCTCGCCGTTGCGCCCGTACATCGCCTGCAGCAGATCCGCCTGCTCCGTCTTGGTCGGCAGCCCCGTCGAGGGCCCGCCGCGCTGGATGTCCACCACCAGCAGCGGCAGCTCCAGCGACACCGCCAGCCCGATCGTCTCGCTCTTCAGCGCCACCCCCGGCCCGGAGGTGGTGGTCACCGCCAGCGACCCGCCGAACGCCGCACCCAGCGCCGCCCCGATCCCGGCGATCTCGTCCTCGGCCTGGAAGGTGCGCACCCCGAAGTTCTTGTGCCGGCTCAGCTCGTGCAGGATGTCCGACGCCGGAGTGATCGGATACGAGCCCAGGAACAGCGGCAGGTCCGCCTGCCGGGACGCGGCGACCAGCCCGTAGGACAGCGCCAGGTTCCCGGAGATGTTGCGGTAGGTGCCCGGCGGGAACGCCGCCGCCGCCGGCGCCACCTCGTAGGAGACCGCGAAGTCCTCCGTCGTCTCCCCGAAGTTCCACCCCGCCCGGAACGCCGCGACGTTCGCCGCCGCGATGTCCGGCTTCTTCGCGAACTTCGACCGCAGGAACCGCTCCGTGCCCTCCGTGGGCCGGTGGTACATCCACGACAACAGCCCCAGCGCGAACATGTTCTTGCTGCGCTCGGCCTCCTTGCGCGACAGCCCGAACCCCTTCAGCGCCTCCACCGTCAGCGTCGTCAGCGGCACCGGATGCACCTGATAACCGTCCAGCGAACCGTCCTCCAGCGGACTGGTGCCGTAGCCGACCTTCTGCAGCGCCCGCCGGGTGAACTCGTCCGTGTTGACGATCACCTCCGCGCCCCGCGGCAGATCGGCGAGGTTCGCCCGCAGCGCCGCCGGATTCATCGCCACCAGCACATCCGGCGCGTCCCCCGGCGTCAGGATGTCATGATCGGCGAAATGCAGCTGGAACGACGACACCCCCGGCAGCGTCCCGGCCGGCGCCCGGATCTCCGCCGGGAAATTCGGCAACGTCGACAGATCATTGCCGAACGACGCGGTCTCCGAGGTGAACCGGTCCCCCGTGAGCTGCATCCCGTCACCGGAATCCCCCGCGAACCTGATGATCACCCGGTCCAGACGACGGACACCCTTCGCCCCCGCCGCTTTGCGCTGCTCTCCTACGACTGCTCCGTCGGCCTGCTCCGCTGGGCTGCTGACCTGGTTGGTCACTGAACTGGACCTCCCTCGAGGCGGCTGTCCGGGACGGCCTTCCCGCAGACCTTCCCTGGGATCAACCCTACGTCCGCAAGGGTCGCCTTCCCGGGGTCATTCGCATATTGGACACGCGGTTGAGATGCCCCGGCGCCCGGACATGTCCCGTCTTTTCCTCTGCTTCTTCTCCGATTACCCGCGGTAAGAGACCCTCGGTCCTCTCTCCCCGGAGACGCCCTCCGGGGCCGCTCCGGTTCGGCGGCACCGGTACCGGATCATCCGTACGGGGCTGCGGAGGGAGCGTGCTCGCGGCGGGCGTCCCCGTCTCAGGGGCCGGTCTCAGGAGTTGAGATAGGTGAGCACGGCCAGCACCCGTCGGTGATCGCCGTCGCTCGGGGACAGCCCCAGCTTCAGGAAGATGTTGCTGACGTGCTTCTCGACGGCACCGTCGCTCACCACCAGCTGCCTGGCGATCGCCGAGTTCGTCCGCCCCTCGGCCATCAGGCCCAGGACCTCCCGCTCGCGCGGGGTGAGTCCCGCGAGCACGTCCTGCTTGCGGCTGCGTCCCAGCAGCTGTGCGACCACCTCCGGGTCCAGGGCCGTGCCGCCCCGGGCCACGCGCACCACCGCGTCCACGAACTCACGTACTTCGGCTACCCGGTCCTTGAGCAGATAGCCGACGCCGCGGCTGGAACCGGCGAGCAGCTCCGTGGCGTAGCGCTCCTCCACGTACTGCGACAGCACCAGCACCCCGATGCCCGGATGGTCCCTGCGCAGCTGCACCGCGGCCCGCACGCCCTCGTCGGTGTGCGTCGGCGGCATCCGCACGTCGGCCACCACCACGTCCGGGAGCAGACCCTGCCCGTCCAGCTCGGCGATGGTCTTGATCAGCGCGTCACCGTCGCCGACACCGGCCACGACCTCGTGCCCCCGGTCGGTCAGCAGTCGGGTCAGGCCCTCCCGCAACAGCACCGAATCCTCGGCGATGACCACCCGCACCCTGTCCTCCACGATCCTCGGCCCCCCACGACCCGCGCCGTGCCCGCCCCCGTGGCGGGCCCGGCCGTCGGGTCCAGCATTCCAGCATCCGGCGGGGGATGCTGCGGGGCAACGCGATCAGGGTGTCGCCGCAGCGCGCCGACCGGTCCGCCTCCACCGCACACGACGCCCACCGCGCATGACCGGCGCATACGACGCCCACCGCGCATGACCGGCGCACACAACACCCCTCGCATACGACCGGCGCACGAGACCCCCACCGCGTACGACCGGCCCGTACGGCACTCATCGCGCACGACCGGCGCGCGGACGGGCGGGTGCGGGCTCGTCGCCCGCACCCGCCGTCGCGCCGACCGCCGGTCTCAGTGCGCGCTCACCGCGTCCGCTCCGCCCGCCACGGCAGTTCCGCCGTCACCCGGGTCGGGCCGCCGACGGGGGAGTCCACCACCAGGATCCCGTCCACCGCGTCCAGCCGCTCCGTCAGGCCGGCCAGCCCGGAACCCGGGGACACATCGGCACCGCCCACGCCGTTGTCCACGACCTGCAGCATCAGCCGGTTCTCCGTCCGCCACACCTCCACGGCCGCCCATGTCGCCCGCGCGTGCTTGCTGATGTTCTGCAGCAGCTCGGAGACCGTGAAGTAGGCGATGCCCTCGATGGCCGGCGCGGGCCGCTCCGTCAGGTCGACCTCCACCTGCACCGGGACCGTGCACCGCGAGGCGACCGCCGACAGGGCCGCGTCCAGTCCCCGGTCGGTCAGCACCGCGGGGTGGATGCCGCGCGCCAGGTCCCGCAGCTCCTGCAGCGCCGTCTTCACCTCGCCGTGCGCCTCGTCCACCATCCGCGCCGCGACCTGCGGGTCCTCCCGCAGCTTCTCCTTCGCCAGTCCCAGATCCATGGCCAGCGCCACCAGCCGGGCCTGCGCCCCGTCGTGCAGATCGCGCTCGATGCGCCGCAGATCGGCGGCGGCCGTGTCCACCACGACCCCCCGGTCCGACTCCAGCTCCACCACCCGCGTGGCCAGCCGGGACGGTCCGAGCAGCCCGTGCACCGTCACCCGGTCCACCATCGTCAGCGCCCGGACGATCCACGGCGTGGCGATGGTGAACAGCAGGCCCACCAACGCCGTCACCGTGATCTCGAACGGGTTGTCCAGGTAGATCCGGTGCTGCTCGTCGCCGTACAGCTGCATCCCGCCCTGACCGCCGTACATCGGGAAGAGCCAGAACCACAGCGGATACGTCAGCAGCGACCAGCCGATCGACCAGACGGTCACCGCGACGGTGAAGGAGAACACCGCCCATGGCAGCCGCAGCACCGCGTACAGCAGGGACCGCCACGAGGCGCCGCTCTTGAGCACGGCACCGATCCACGCCATGAATCCCCGCCGCCTCATCCGCAGCGGCTCCGGCTCGGCCACCTCCAGGCCCAGCAGCCCCCGTGCCCGCGCCCGCTCCACCGTGCCGAACCCCCGGCAGCCGGCGAGCGCCGCCGCCAGCACCGGGACGCCGAGGAACGTCACCAGCAGGCCCGCCCCCAGCGACACCATCGTGATCGCGTACGTGAACAGCAGAATGCTGATCGGCAGGCTCAGCAGCACGTATGCCAGCTCCCGCCAGGTGCGCCCCTCGACCGGTGCCCGCAGCACGGCCGGCAACCGGTGCCGCCGCTCCCCGGGGCTCCCGGAGTGCCCTGGCCTCGTGCCGAGCCCGTAGCCCTGTTCGTAATGCGTGGCCATCGGCGTCGTCCTTCTCCTCGTCCGGCGGCTGTGCTGTCGTACCTCCAGCCTGCTGCGCCGCAGGTCGGCGGACCATGGAGTCCGTCGCAGTCTTGGTCCGGGGGTTATCCCCACCTCCGGCCGCGGGGGGCCGCTTCCCCGGCCGCTCCCTCGGTCCCCCGCCCGGCCGCCTTCCCGGCCGTCCGCGCGTCCTCGGCGGGAGCGTCGGAACGGTCCCGCCACGGCAGCTCCGCCGTGACCGTCGTGGGACCGCCCTCGGGCGACTCCACGACGAACAGACCGTCCACCGCGCCCAGCCGGTCGGCGAGGCCCCGCATCCCCGTACCGCCGTCCAGACTCGCGCCTCCGCGCCCGTCGTCCCACACCTGGATGAGCAGCCGGCCCTCCGACCGCCACACGTCGACCGCCGCCGAGCGCGCCCCGCTGTGCTTGCTGACGTTCTGCAGCAGCTCCGAGACGGTGAAGTACGCGATGCCCTCGATGGCGGCGGCCGGCCGTTCGGCGAGGTCGACCGTCACCTTCACCGGGACCGTGCAGCGTGAGGCGACCGAGGACAGGGCCGCGTCCAGTCCCCGGTCGGTCAGCACCGCGGGATGGATGCCGCGCGCCAGGTCCCGCAGCTCCTGCAGGGCCAGTTTCACCTCGCCGTGCGCCTCCTCGACCATCACCGCCGCCGAGTCGGGATCCTCCAGCAGCTTCTCCTTGGCCAGCCCCAGTCCCATGGCGAGGTTCACCAGCCGGGCCTGCGCCCCGTCGTGCAGGTCGCGCTCGATGCGCCGCAGGTCCGCCGCCGCCGTGTCGACCACCACGCCCCGGTCGGACTCCAGCTCGGCGATGCGCCGCTCCAGCTCGTCGGAGGGGGACAGCAGACCGCGCACCATCACCCGGTCCGCGTTGGCCAGGCCCCGCACGACGAACGGCAGCACCGGCCACAGCACGAACAGACCGGTCAGCGTGACGGTGAAGGTCAGGACGCCCCAGGGCAGGCGTATGACCTCGTACAGCACCGTGCGCCAGCCCACCGGGTCCTTCACCGCCATCCACAACTGCGGCAAGAACCCCCGGGCACCGCGCCGCGGCAGCCGGCTCGGCTCCTCCACCCGGACCCCGAGCAGCTTCCTCGCCCGCGCCCGCTCCATCCTGCCCAGCAGCCGCGCGCCCATCAGCCCGGCCGCGAGCACCGGGAACCCGATCACCGTGACGGTCAGCCCGACGCCCGTGAACAGCATGGTCGCCACATAGACGAAGCCGACCAGCGCCACCGGCAGGTTCGCCAGGAGGTGGGCGATCTCCTTCCAGGTGTGCGCGTCGTACGCGAAACGAGGCGGTGGCGGGCGATCGCCGGACTTGGCCGGGTCCGGGAGAGCCGTCACCGGCGTGCCCGGGGAGAGGAGTCGTTCGGTCATGTGCATCAGCGTGCCCGGAGCCGGGGGCCGGCGCCATGAGGGGGACCGCCACGATGCACTGAGGAAAACCCCACCCCCGCATGCCGAGGAATGCCGGGCTGCTTACCGTGCCTTTATCAGGGCCTAGACTCCCGTGCGTACAGATCGTCGAACCGCGACGTTCACAGGCACGGATCAAGGCACGGACCAGGGACACCAGCCAGGGAGTGAGGGGCGGACGTGCGGGAACCGACCGTCGTCGAGACAACCGTCGTCGCGGCGGACTACTTCCAGTCCTACTCGGTCGTCGGACTGCTGGCCGTCGTCGGCACGCTGTTCGTCGCCGTCGCCTTCGGGGCCGGGCGTCTGCTGCGCCCCGTGGTCCCCACCCCCGAGAAGCTCCTGACGTACGAGTGCGGGGTCGACCCCGTCGGCGAGGGCTGGGCCCACACCCAGGTCCGCTACTACGTCTACGCCTTCCTCTACGTGATCTTCGCCGTCGACTCGATCTTCCTCTTCCCCTGGGCGACCGTCTTCGCCGCCGACGGCTACGGCGCGACCACCCTCGTGGAGATGTTCATCTTCCTCGGCTTCCTCGCCGTGGGACTGCTGTACGCATACAAGAAGGGCGTCCTGACATGGACGTGACCCCCTCGACCCCCTCGACCCCCTCGGGCTCCGAGCCGGTCCTGCTGCCGGAGCCCAAGAGGCTCGGCGCGCTCGCCCGCCTGGCGCCCGAGCCGATGAAGGTGGTCCTCAACTGGGGCCGCCGCTACTCGCTGTGGGTCTTCAACTTCGGCCTCGCCTGCTGCGCGATCGAGTTCATCGCCGCGTCGATGGCCCGCCACGACTTCATCCGCCTCGGCGTCATCCCCTTCGCGCCGGGACCGCGCCAGGCCGACCTGATGGTCGTCTCCGGAACGGTCACGGACAAGATGGCGCCCGCGGTGAAGCGCCTGTACGAACAGATGCCCGAGCCGAAGTACGTCATCTCCTTCGGCGCGTGCAGCAACTGCGGCGGCCCGTACTGGGACTCCTACTCCGTCACCAAGGGCGTGGACCAGATCATCCCGGTCGACGTCTACGTCCCGGGCTGCCCGCCCCGGCCCGAGGCGCTGCTCCAGGGGATCCTCAAGCTCCAGGAGAAGATCGCCCGGGAGTCGCTGGGCGAGCGGTACGGAACCGGCCCCGGGGACGCTCCCGGCGCGGGCCGCCCGTCGGCGGCGGCGCTGCAGAGCGGGCTGGTCCCACCGCCGGCGGCCGGTGGGGCCGGCGGCGGAGCGCCGGACGCGGGGGAGGAGCGATGACCACGGTCGGCTGGCTCCCCGCCGGCGCCGAGGAGCTGTTCGGCCCGGACGCCACGGCGGAGGAGTCGTACGGCGTCCTGACCGTCGACGTGCCCCCCGCCTCCTGGATCTCCGCCCTGGAGACCGCGCGCGACCGCATCGGCTGCGCGTTCTTCGACTGGCTGAGCGCGGTCGACGAACCGGGCACGGGGTTCCGCGTCACGGCGCACGTCGCGGCCCTGTCGCCGGTGCGGCGCCTGCTGCTGCGCACCACGGTCCCGCACGAGGCGCCGGCGCTGCCCTCCGCCGTGGACGTCTACGCGGGCGCCGCCTGGCACGAGCGCGAGACGCACGAGATGTTCGGCATCGACTTCACGGGCCATCCCGCCCTGGAGCACCTTCTCCTGCCGGACGGCTTCGAGGGCCACCCCCTGCGCAAGGACTTCGTCCTCGCGGCCCGCGTCGCCAAGGCCTGGCCCGGAGCCAAGGAACCCGGGGAGCCCGCGGAGGGCGCGGCGCACGGCGGCCCGAAGCGCCGCCAGATGCTTCCCCCCGGGGTCCCCGACCCCAACGAATGGGGCCCGCTGAAGGGCCAGCTCCCGCCCGCCCCGGCCCGTCCGGCCCGAGGCGCCGGCAGGGCTGCCGCGGGTGCGGGGCGAGCGGCCGGAGAGCGCCCCGCGGCGGCCCGGGCCGCAGGCGACCGCCCGGTGCGCCGCATGCGCACGGCGGCGGAGGGATCGGCGAGCCAGGCCGCCGAGGGCGCCGAAGGCGCGGCGGGCCGGGCGGCGAAGGCGCGCCCCGAGGCACCGGCCACGGACACCGGTTCCGCCACGGAGCCGACCCGCGCGTCCGAGCCCGCCGCGCCCCCCGCACGACGTGCCCGGAGTGCGAGCGAGGGGTCGGCGTCCCAGCGCGCCGGGACCCGTGCCGCCGGCGGCCCCCGCCGGGCGCGCAGCGCGTCCGAGGGATCCGCGAGCCAGCGTGCCGCGTCGGACCGGACGGCGCCGCCGGACGGCACCGAACCGGCGGACGGCACCCCCGCTCCTGTTCCCGCCGAGGACCGGCCGGAACGGGAGCCCTCCGCCGTGCCGCGCAGTCCGGACGCCCCCTGGCACCACGCCCGCCCCGCCTTCGACCGGCCCGAGACCGAGGACGGCACCGGCGCGGAGTCCGGGCCGGCCCGCGGGGCCGCGCCCGGACCGGCCCGGAAGGCCACGCCCGAGCGGCCCCGTGAGACCGGTCCCGGGACGACCCCCGAGACCGGACGGGCCACGACCCCCGAAGCCGGACGGGACACGGCCCCCGAGGCCGGGCGCGCACCGGCCTCCGGAGCCGGACAGGAAGCCACGGCCTCCGACGAAGCCGACCGGGAAGCCTCGGCCCCGGACGCGCCCCCGGGCACCGCATCGGGGACCGCGGGCGGCTCCGAGAGCCCGGCTCCCGAGCCGGAGCCGGCCCCGGAGGGGCGTGAGACCCCCGACGACCCGAGCGCCCCCGCCCCTCCCGCCCCTCCCGGCGATCCCGACAGCCCCACCCCCGACGACCCCTCAGGAGGCCCGCGGTGAACGACGCGCTCGACGTCGCCCTGCGACTCCTGGTCGTCTTCGTCGTCTTCCTCACCCTCCCCCTGATCGTGGGCCAGACCGAGCACAAGGTGATGGCCCACATGCAGGGCCGCCTCGGCCCCATGTACGCCGGCGGCTTCCACGGCTGGGCCCAGCTCATCGCCGACGGGGTGAAGTTCGCGCAGAAGGAGGACGTGGTCCCGGCGGGCGCGGACCGCCGCATCTTCCAGCTCGCCCCGGCCGTCGCCCTCCTGCCGTACCTCCTCGTCCTGCTCGCCATCCCGATCGGCCCGGGTGAGGGCGCGGTCGGCCAGGTGCTGGACGCGGGCGTGTTCTTCGTGCTCGCCGTCATGGGCGTGGGCGTCCTCGGCTCGCTCATGGCCGGCTGGGCCTCCGCCAACAAGTTCTCCCTCCTCGGCGGCCTGCGCACCGCCGCGCAGCTCCTCGCCTACGAACTGCCGATGCTGCTCACCGCCGCCTCGGTGGCGATGGCGGCCGGCACCGTCTCGCTCGTCGGCATCCTGGACGCCTTCGAGTGGTGGTGGCTGCCCTGGCAGATCACCGGCGCTCTCGTCTTCTTCGTCGCCGGCCTCGCCGAGCTCCAGCGTCCGCCGTTCGACATGCCCGTCGCCGACTCGGAGATCATCTTCGGCGCGTACACCGAGTACACCGGTCTGCGCTTCGCCCTCTTCCTCCTCGCCGAGTACGCCGGGATCGTCGTCCTGTGCGGTCTGACCACCGTCCTCTTCCTGGGCGGCTGGCACGGCCCCTGGGGCGCCGACGGACTCGGCTGGGTCTGGACCCTGCTGAAGACCGCGGTCCTCGCCTTCGTCGTCATCTGGCTCCGCGTCACCTACCCCCGCCTGCGCGAGGACCAGCTGCAGAAGCTCTCCTGGACCCTCCTCGTCCCCCTCTCCCTCGCCCAGATCGCCCTCACCGGCGTCGTCAAGGTGGTGTTCCTCTGATGGCCCCGATTCCCGGCTCCGGCCTGGCCAAGGGCCTGGCCGTCACGTTGCGGACGATGACGAAGAAGTCCGTCACCGACCAGTACCCGGACACCCAGCCCGACCTGCCGCCCCGCACCCGCGGGGTGATCGGCCTGTTCGAGGAGAACTGCACGGTCTGCATGCTGTGCGCCCGCGAGTGCCCGGACTGGTGCATCTACATCGACTCCCACAAGGAGACGCTCCCGGCGGCGGCCCCCGGCGGACGCGAGCGCAGCCGCAACGTCCTCGACCGCTTCGCCATCGACTTCTCCCTGTGCATGTACTGCGGCATCTGCATCGAGGTGTGTCCTTTCGACGCGCTGTTCTGGTCCCCCGAGTTCGAGTACGCCGAGACCGACATCCGCGACCTCACCCACGAGCGCGACAAGCTGCGCGAGTGGATGTGGACGGTCCCGGCCCCACCCGCCCTCGACCCCGCCGCCGAGGAGCCGAAGGAACTCGCCGCCGCCCGCAAGAGCGCCGAGAAGCTGGCCGCCGCCCAGGCCGCGGAGACGGCCCGGCCCCCGGCCGGCACCGAGCCGCACGCCGACGAACAGGCCCGCGCCGCCGAGTCCCCCACCCGCCCGGCGGGCGAGTCGAAACAGCAGACGGACCAGCCACGGCAGGAGGGCCGGGAATGACCCTCGCAGCGACCGTCACCGGCAGCCTCGCGACCGGCGCCGTGAACCTGGCGGCCGAGTCCCGCGGCTTCCTCTCCCCGACCGGCGTGGAGATCGCCTTCCTCCTCGTCGGCCTGGTCACCTTCGGGGCCGCCGTCATCACCGTCACCACCCGGCAGCTGGTGCACGCCGCCCTGTGGCTGGTGGTGGCGCTCGGCGGCCTCGCCGTCGAGTACCTGCTGCTCACCGCCGAGTTCATCGCCTGGGTGCAGGTCCTCATCTACGTCGGTTCCGTCGTCGTCCTCCTCCTGTTCGGCCTGATGCTCACCAGGGCCCCCATCGGCCGCTCACCGGACGCCGACTCCGGCAACCGCCCGGTCGCCCTCGCCGTGGCGGTCGTCGCCGCGGCCGCCCTGGTCTGGGTCGTCGTCGACGCCTTCCGCACCACCTGGATCGACCTGGACGGCGCCCCCGCCGGCTCCACCGAGGTGACCGGCGCGAGCCTCTTCCAGCACTGGGTCCTCCCCTTCGAGGCCCTCTCCGTCCTCCTCCTCGCCGCCCTCGTCGGCGCGATCGTCCTGTCCCGCAAGGCGAAGGCCGAGCAGGCGGCGGCCACCGCGTCCGCACCGGCCGCCGCTCCCGGCGCCCCCGGATCCGGGGACACCCGGCGCGACACGGAAGGGACCCGCTGATGCACCTCGCCTATCCCGCCGTCCTGTCCGCCCTCCTGTTCTGCACCGGGCTGTACGGCGTCCTCGCCCGCCGCAACGCGATCCTGGTCCTGATGTCGGTCGAGCTGATGCTCAACGCCGTCAACCTGAACCTGGTCGCCTTCGACGTCTGGCTCAGCCGGACCGCCGAGGAGACACTGCACTCCGGCCAGGCCCTGACCCTGTTCACCATCGCCATCGCCGCCGCCGAGATCGGCATCGGCCTGGCGATCGTCCTCGCCGTGCACCGCAACCGCGGCACCTCGGACATCGACAAGCTCCGCGACACCGCCGAGGGCCGTGGACCCGACGGTCCCGGCACCGACGTATCCGACAGCGACGCCTCCGCGACCAGGGCGGCCGCCGAGAAGGCCGAGGCCACCGCGTGACCACCACCACCCTCGCCGTCCTCGTCCCCCTCCTGCCGTTCCTCGGCGCTCTCGCCGGGCTGCTCCTGGGCCGAACGGCCCCCGGCTTCGTCCGGCCGCTCGCCGTCCTGCCGACGCTCGCCTCCCTCGTGCTGGCCGCCGTGGTCGCCGCACGCCAGGGCGGCGGCCGGGCCGTCGACGCCGCCACCGAGCTCACCCCCACCGGCTCGGTCCCGATCGAGCTCGCCCTGCACATCGACGGCTTCGCCGCCCTCACCGCCGTGCTCGTCGGCACCGTCGCCACCTGCGTGCAGATCTACTCGACGGGCTACCTGCGCGACGACCCGCGCTACCCCTCCTACGCGGCCCTGGTCTCCCTGTTCACCTCCGCGATGCTCCTGGTCGTCTACTCCGGCGACCTGATGGTGCTGCTGGTGGGCTGGGAAGTCATGGGCATCTGCTCCTACTTCCTCGTCGGCCACTACTGGGAGACCCCCGAGGCCCGGGCCGCCTCCCTCAAGGCCTTCCTGGTCACCAAGCTCGGCGACGTCCCCTTCCTCATCGGCCTGTTCGCCCTGGCCGGCGACGCCGGGTCCTTCCGCATCACCCGGATCCTCGGCACCGTCGCGAGCGGCGGCATCGAGCACCCCACGCTGATCGCCCTGCTGCTCCTGGCGGGCGTGGCCGGCAAGTCGGCGCAGTTCCCGCTGCACACCTGGCTCCCCGACGCGATGGCCGGCCCGACCCCCGTCTCCGCGCTGATCCACGCCGCGACCATGGTCGCCGCCGGTGTCTACTTCGTCGCCCGTCTCCTCCCGCTGTTCGAGGCCTCCCAGGCCGCGATGACCGTCCTCGCCGTGATGGCCGCCGTGACCATGGCCGGCTCCGCGCTCGCCGCGCTCGCCCAGGACGACATCAAGCGCGTCCTCGCCTACTCGACGATCGGCCAGCTCGGCTACATGACCGGCGCCCTCGCCGTCGCCGACCGCGGTGCCGCCGTCTTCCACCTCCTGTCCCACGGCGCCTTCAAGGCGCTGCTGTTCCTCGCCGCCGGCGTGATCATCCATGCCGCCGGCACCAACTCGCTGGCCGCCATGTCCCGCATGGGCCACCTGCGCGACCGCGTCCCCGACGCCTACTGGACGATGACCGTGGCACTGCTCGCGCTCGCCGCGATCCCGCCGTTCAGCGGCTTCTTCTCCAAGGAGGCCGTCCTCGGCGCCGCCGAGCACGTCGTCACCGGCCACACCGGACACGCCCCGGCCGCGGCGGGCTGGATCGTCCTCCTCGCCGGCCTGCTCACCGCCCTGCTCACCGCGGCGTACGCGACGCGCCTGTGGCTGCTGGCCTTCCGCGGCCACGGCACCGAGGCCCCCGACCACGGCAGGCAGCCGCTGACGATGACCGCCGTGCTGTGGGTGCTCGCCGTCCCGTCCCTGGCACTCGGCGGGTTCGCCTTCCGGGTGCTGCCCGACTGGTTCGACGGCCACGGCCTGGCCCCGGCGCTCACCACCTCCGTGCTCGGCACGGGCGTGGCCCTGGCCGGCGGCATCGTCACCTACGCCGCCTGGCGGCACACCACCGCGCGCGCCGCCCGCGTCCCCCTCGGCGCCGTCGCCGCCCATCCCGGGGGCGACGCCGGACGGGTCGAGGCGGAGGCCATCGCCGGCCACGAACCGGCCTACGGAGACATCGCGTACGCGCCCGACCCGGCCGACCCCGGGCTGCTGCTGCTCGGCCCGCTGCACCGCCACGCGGCCGCCGGCTTCCACCTGGACGCCGTGTACTCGGCCCTCTTCGTCCGCCCGGTCCGGGCCGGCGCGAGCCTCGTGCGGTTCCTCGACCGCGAGGTCGTCGAGACCTACGTGCGCGGCGCGGGCACGCTGCCCCGCTGGCTCGGCGCCGCCGTGCGCCGGGCCCAGACCGGCAACCTCCAGACCTATGTGAGCGCGCTGCTCGCCGGCACCGTCGTCCTCGCGGTCGCCGCCGTCCTCGTCGCCACGGGAGCGTGAGCAGGCGTGATCGATATCAACGAGTCCGTGATGCAGTTCCTCCTGGCGTTCCTCGTCGTCGGCCCGCTCCTCGGCGCGGCCGCCGCTCTCCTGCCGGCCCCGCCCGGACTGAAGGGGAAGTCACCCGAGCAGGCCGTGCTGCGGCACGGCGTGACCGTCACCGGCGCGGTCCTCGTCGCCGCGGTCGTCCTCGCGCTCGGCTTCGACCACGACCGGCCGTCGAGGATGCAGGCCACGACCGACATCAGCTGGATCCCCGCACTCGACGTGCGGATCCACCTCGGCACCGACGGCATCTCCCTCCCCCTCCTGGTCCTGACCGCGCTGCTCACCTTCCTCAGCGCGCTCCACTCCTACTTCAAGCCGCCCGCGGGCCCCTCCCCGAAGGCCTTCGTCGCCCTGCTGCTGGTCCTCGAGTCCGGCACCCTCGCGACCTTCGCCGTCCTCGACCTGATCCTGTTCTTCCTCGCCTTCGAGATGGTCCTCGTCCCGATGTACTTCCTCATCGCCCGCTGGGGCGGCGAGGGCCGGGCCGAGGCCGCCTGGAGGTTCATCCTCTACACGCTGCTCGGCTCCGTGGTCATGCTGCTCGGCCTGCTCCTGATCGGAATCGAGGCGGGCACGTTCGACATGGTGGCACTCGCCACTGACAACGGCCGGTCGCTGACCACGTCCGTGCAGGTCGTCGCCGTTCTGGCGATCGGCGTCGGGCTCGCGGTCAAGACCCCGATGTGGCCGCTGCACAGCTGGCTGCCCGACGCCCACACCGCCGCGCCGACCGTCGGCTCGGTCCTGCTGGCCGGCGTCCTGCTGAAGATGGGCACGTACGGGTTCGTCCGCATCCTGCTGCCCGCCGCGCCGGACGGCTTCCGCACCTTCGCGCCCTACCTCGCCGCCTTCGCCGTCGTCGGCATCATCTACGGGTCCCTCGCCTGCCTGGCCCTCGCCCGGCGGGGCGCGAAGGGCGACCTCAAACGCCTCATCGCCTACTCGTCCGTCGGCCACATGGGCTTCGTCCTCCTCGGCATCGCGACCATGACCCCGACCGGCGTGAACGGCGCCCTGTTCGCCAACATCGCCCACGGCCTCATCACCGGCCTGCTGTTCTTCCTGGTCGGCGCCCTCAAGGACCGCACCGGCAGTACCGACCTCGACGCCCTGGCCCTCCTGTCGCCCGGCCACCGCCCCTCGGCGGGCGGCTCCGCCGCGCCGGACCGTTCCGGGACCGGCGCCGCCCTCTACGGCAGGGCCCCGCGCCTCGGCGGACTGCTCGCCTTCGGCGCCGTCGCCTCCCTCGGCCTGCCCGGCCTCGCCGGGTTCTGGGGCGAGATGCTCGCGCTGTTCGGCGCGTTCGACCCCGCCGACGGCCTCAGCCGCCCCGCCTTCCTCACCTTCATGGCGATCGGAGCGTTCGGCACCCTGCTGACCGCCGCCTACCTGCTGGTCGTGGTCCGCCGGGTCTGCATGGGCGCCGTACCGCAGGACGCCCCGAAACTCACCGACGTGCGCGGCTACGAGTTCGCGGCCTGGACCCCGCTCGTCGTCCTCACCGTCGTCGCCGGGCTGTGGCCCAGGACCCTCCTCGGGCTCACCGACCCGGCCGTGCAGCAGCTCCTCGCAGGAGGCACCCGATGAGCTCCCTCGTCCAGTCCGTCGACTGGCTGGCCGTCGCGCCGCCCACCATCGCGGCGGTCGTCGGACTCGTCGTCCTCGTCGCCGACCTGTTCGTGGGCGAGGCCAGGAAACCGCTGCTCGGCTGGTTCTCGGTGGCCGGACTCGCCGCCGCCACCCTCATGCTGCTGCCCCTCCTCGACGCCGACCGCGCCACCTTCTGCCTGGTCGGCGACGCCGGCGTGTGCAGCTACACCGCCGACCGCTTCACCCTCGTCGTCCAGTTCCTGGTGCTCGGCGGCGCCCTCCTGGCCGCCCTCCTGTCGGTCACCGCCCTCAAGGACGAGGGCAAGCGGCTCCCCGAGGGGGAGTACTGGTTCCTGTTCCTCTCCTCCGCGGCCGGAGCGGCCCTCCTGCCCGCCTCCCGCGACCTCGCGACCCTCGTCGTCGCCCTGGAGGTCGCCTCCCTGCCCGCCTTCGCCCTGGTCGGCCTCCGGCACGGCGACCGCAGGTCCTCCGAGGCGGCCCTGAAGTTCTTCCTGTCCTCGGTCACCGCCACCGCTGTCAGCCTGATGGGCGTCAGCTTCGTCTACGCCGCCACCGGCACCCTCCACCTCACCCTGATCGCCGAGCGCGTCCAGGACGTCGACGGACAGCTCCACACCCTCGCCCAGACCGGAGTCGTCCTCACCCTCGTCGGCTTCGCCTTCAAGACCGCCGCCGTCCCCTTCCACTTCTGGGTGCCCGACACCTACGCGGGCGCCCCCCTGCCGATCGCCGCCTACCTGTCGGTCATCGGCAAGGCCGTCGGCTTCTCCGGCCTGGTCCTCGTCACCGTCGTCGCGCTCCCGTCGTACGCCGACGTCTGGGGCCCCGCGCTCGCCGCGCTGGCCGCCCTCACCATGACCGTCGGCAACGTCGGCGCCCTCCGGCAGCAGGCCACACGCGCGTACAGCGCGGTACGCCTGCTCGCCTGGTCCTCCGTCGGCCAGGCCGGCTACCTCCTCGTCCCGATCGCCGCCGCCGCGTACTCCGGCGACGCCGAGAAGTCGATCGGCTCCACCCTCGCCTACGCCCTCATGTACGGCGCCGTGAACCTCGGCGCGTTCGCGGTGGCCGCCCTCGTCGGCCGTGCGCACCGCCTCAACCGCGTCGCCGACTACCGCGGCCTGTACGCCGCCGCCCCGCTCACCGCGCTCCTCCTGGGCTTCTTCCTGCTCTGCCTGGCCGGACTCCCGCCGGGCGTCATCGGCCTCTTCGCCAAGGTCACCGTGTTCTCCGCGGCCGTCGACGCCGGACTCGGCTGGCTCGCCGTCGTCATGGCCGTCAACGTCGTCATCGCGCTGGTCTACTACCTCCAGTGGACGGCCCTGCTGTTCCGCGCCCCCGAGGGCGAACCGGTGAAGCACCGCCTTCCCGCCCCCCTCACCGCCGCGATCGCCCTGACCGGCGTCCTGGGCGTCGCCCTGTCCGGCGCGCCGCAGCTGGTCCTCCGCTTCACCGACACCGGGCTGTTCTGACAGCCGGGCCGCACCCGGCACGCGCGCACCGGGCACCCGTCCTCCCCGCGTGTCCGCACGCGCGGGTGTGCCGCCCGGGGCCCGCCGTCACCCGGACGGGTCACACGTGCCCTCGCACGCACAAGGGAACTAGTGCCTCTCGCCTGGCGTTGACCGGTACGGGAGGGTCCACTGGACGTGACACCACGGCACCGGTGGCAGCGCAGGTCAGAAGGAAGATCAGCAAGCGAGGGTTCCCCTGCCGCACGACTTGGAGGGCGTACCGTGCACCGCCGGCACAACGGGCTCAGGACCGCGGTCCTCCTCGGGGGACTGTCCGCACTCATCATCGTCATCGGCGGTTTCTTCGGCCGCACGGGGCTCGTCGTCGCCGTTCTGATCGCCCTCGGCACCAACGCGTACGCCTACTGGAACAGCGACAAGCTGGCCCTGCGCGCGATGCGCGCCCGCCCGGTGAGCGAGTTCGAGGCCCCGGGGCTGTACCGCATGGTCCGCGAGCTCTCCACCCAGGCCCGCCAGCCCATGCCCCGCCTGTACATCTCCCCGACCGAGGCACCCAACGCCTTCGCCACCGGCCGCAACCCGCGCAACGCCGCCGTGTGCTGCACCGAAGGCGTCCTGCGCCTGCTCGACGAGCGCGAGCTGCGCGGCGTCATCGGCCACGAGCTCAGCCACGTCTACAACCGCGACATCCTGATCTCCTCGGTCGCCGGCGCCCTCGCCTCCGTGATCATGTTCCTGGTCAACTTCGCCTGGCTCATCCCGATCGGCCGCTCCGACGACGACGACGGTCCCGGCCTCCTCGGCATGCTGCTGATCATGATCCTCGGCCCGCTCGCCGCGTCCCTCATCCAGCTGGCCATCAGCCGCTCCCGGGAGTACGAGGCGGACGCCTCCGGAGCCCAGCTCACCGGCGACCCGCTCGCCCTCGCCGGCGCCCTGCGCAAGCTGGAACGGGGCACCAAACAGCTCCCGCTGCCCCCCGAGCCCCGCATCGAGACGGCCAGCCACATGATGATCGCGAACCCCTTCCGACCGGGGCAGGGGCTGTCGAAGATGTTCTCCACACACCCGCCGATGGCGGAACGCATCGCCCGGCTCGAGAAGATGGCAGGTCGCACCCCGTGAAGACCATCCTGAACGTCATATGGCTCGTCCTCAGCGGCCTCTGGCTGTTCCTCGGCTACCTGGTCGCGGGCGTGCTGCTGTGCATCACGATCATCGGCATCCCCTTCGGCATCGCCGCCTTCCGCATCGGCGTCTACGCCCTGTGGCCCTTCGGGTACACCGCGGTCGAGCGCCGTGACGCGGGCGCCGCCTCCTTCATCGGCAACGTGCTGTGGGTGATCCTGGCGGGCTGGTGGCTGGCGATCGGCCACGTCGTCACCGGGCTCCTCCTGTGCGTGACCATCATCGGAATCCCGCTCGGCATCGCGAACTTCAAGCTGATCCCGGTCTCCCTGCTCCCGATGGGCCGCGAGATCGTGCGGACGGACCAGCCGTTCACCTCGCGCTGGTAGGACCCGGGACCGACCCGCCGGGCACGTCACGACCCCGTGCGTCGTCCACAACCCGGATGTTGTCCACAGGGCTGCCCGACGGCCGGTGGGAGCCCGCACCATGGACGCATGACCGAGTACGAGGGCCCCGATCCCCGATCAGGCACGCCGCCTGCGACACCGTCGGACCGGGCGGGCCACGACACGCGCCACGAGACCCCCGGAGGCCCGATGAGCGGCTGGTGGACCCGTCTGGAGGAACGGACCCGCCAGGAGGTCGACGCGAGCGTGCTGGATGATCGCCGGATGGCGGCGGTCAAGGCCGTACGGGAGGCCCTACGCCCCCTGGGGCTGGGTCTGCGTGAGGCGGAGCAGGTGGTCCACGCGCGCTACGAGGCCCTCGGTGACCGGGTACGGCGCAGACCGCCCGATCCGCTCGACGTCCCCTTGCTCACGGCCCGCGCCGCGGCACTCCCGGGCCGAGTGGCCGCGGTCGAGGCCCTGTGGGACGGCGACACCGTCCACGACTGGTTCGTGGTGCTGGTCGCCGTCCTGGACGACCCGGCCGGGGAGGGCCACCTGGCGACCGTCCACCACCGCCCCGGCGCGCCCCCGCCGGGCACCGCTGCCGCAGAGGCGGGCCGGGCCCTGGCCGACTCCCTCGGGGTGCCGTTCCACTTCGCTTCCCCGGACGTTCCCGACGACCGGGCCCCGCGGTGGCGAACAGCCTGACGGTGTCCGCCCGAGGGGCCGGACCGGAGCCGCGGGCGGACCGCCGCGCCGCCCGGGCCCGGAGAACGCGGCCCGCGAGGCGCCGGCGCGGCTACCGGGCGGCCCTCGGCCGCCGCACCCCGTAGGCCAGCACACCCACCAGCAGCACACCCGCGCCGACCGCCACCGAGACCCACGGCAGCGAGAACGCCAGCACCACGCACCCGGCGAGCCCCACCGCCGGCACCACCCGCGCCGCCGGCCCAGGACGGAGCGTCCAGGCGGACGCGTTGGCCACCGCGTAATACGCCAGCACCCCGAAGGAGGAGAAACCGATCGCGCCCCGCACATCCACCGTGGCGGCCAGCACGGCGACCACAGCGCCCACGGCCAGCTCCGCCCGGTGCGGCACCTGGAACCGCGGGTGCACGGCGGCCAGACCACCCGGGAGATGACCGTCCCGGGCCATGGCCAGCGTCGTCCGGGAGACCCCCAGGATCAGGGCGAGCAGCGAACCCAGCGCGGCCACCGCCGCACCCACCCGCACCACGGGCGCCAGCCCGGGAACCCCGGCGGCCCGCACCGCGTCGGCGAGCGGCGCGGTGGCGTCGCCCAGCCCCTTCGCCCCCAGCACGGAGAGGACGGCCACGGCGACCGCCGCGTACACGACCAGCGCGATGCCCAGGGCCGTCGGGATCGCGCGGGGAATGGTGCGCGCCGGATCCCGGACCTCTTCGCCGAGGGTCGCGATCCGGGCGTACCCGGCGAAGGCGAAGAACAGCAGACCGGCCGCCTGGAGCACCCCGCCGGCACCGTCCGGAACCCCGACGCCCAGGCGCCCGGCGTCGGCCTCCCCGGACGTCAGGGACACGACCACCACGGAAGCGAGGACGGCCAGGACCACGGCCACGATCGCCCGCGTCAGCCACGCGGACTTCTGGACACCGCCGTAGTTCACCGCGGTCAGCGCCACGACCGCGGCGACCGCCACGGCGTGCGCCTGCCCCGGCCAGACGTACGCGCCCACGGTGAGCGCCATCGCCGCGCAGGAAGCAGTCTTCCCGACCACGAACGCCCAGCCCGCGAGGTACCCCCAGAACTCCCCGAGCCGCTCCCGCCCGTACACGTACGTGCCGCCCGAGGCCGGGTACAGAGCGGCGAGGCGGGCCGACGAGGTGGCGTTGCAGTAGGCGACCACGGCGGCGACCGCGAGCCCGAGGAGCAACCCGGAACCGGCCGCCTGCGCGGCGGGCGCCAGGGCGGCGAAGATCCCGGCTCCCACCATCGAGCCGAGACCGATGACCACGGCGTCGCCGACACCGAGCGTGCGGCGGAGTCCGGAACCGGAAGGCGCTGTCATGAGAGTGCACCCTACTGACGGGTGAAACCGCCGGCCGTACCTGAGGTGTCCCGCACACCGGGACGAGGTGAACAACCGGACGCGGCAGGGCGAACGGCCGGACAGAGGGGCGGCGGGCCTCCGGAGCGCCGGAGTCCGGAACCCGGGCGGCCGGAACCGCGACACGCGGGGGAACCGTGCCCGGAACCCGGCCGGCGGACGAGAAGGACGGGCACCACGGAGGTACCCGCCCTTCCTCGCGTCCGTGCGGCGCGCCGCCGTCACCGGCCCCCGGCCTCGCCGGCCCTACCGGTAGTTCACGAACTGCAGGGCGAAGTCGAAGTCCTTGCCCTTCAGCAGGGCGATGACGGCCTGCAGGTCGTCACGGCTCTTGGAGCTGACCCGCAGCTCGTCGCCCTGCACCTGGGCCTTCACGCCCTTCGGGCCCTCGTCGCGGATGATCTTCGCCACCTTCTTCGCGTTCTCCTGGGAGATGCCCTCCTGGATCGACGCGAAGATCTTGTACTCCTTGCCCGAGAGCTGGGGCTCACCCGCGTCCAGGGCCTTGAGGGAGATGCCGCGCTTGATCAGCTTGGACTGGAAGACGTCGAGGACGGCCTTCACCCGGTCCTCGGAGTTCGCCTCCATGAGGATCTTCTCCCCGGACCACGAGATCGAGGCACCCACGCCCTTGAAGTCGTAGCGCTGCGAGATCTCCTTGGCGGTCTGGTTGAGGGCGTTGTCGACCTCCTGCCGCTCGACCTTCGAGACGATGTCGAAACTGGAGTCGGCCATGTCCTGTGGCTCCTTGTATCGGGGTGCGTATCGGGCTGCGCACCGGATGCGTACCGGCGTACGTGGGGCGGCCACCGAGCCCGGAATCGGTCCCGGGCCGCATCCGAACAAGCCTAGCCATCCCCCGGAGCCCGGGTGGCGATCAATCGGGTGGCGGAGCACCCCTGTCCATCGGGTATTGTTTACGTCGTTGCCAGGGAGCACCGCCGGAAGGCGGGTTCCGGGGCAGCGACCCCGGCGGTGTGCCCGAGCGGCCAAAGGGAGCAGACTGTAAATCTGCCGGCTCAGCCTTCCCAGGTTCGAATCCTGGCGCCGCCACACTGGGGAAGACCCTCTCCGACCAGCCATCACGGCAGGTGGGAGGGGGTCTCTCGTTGTTGATCCCCGTTCGATTCGTCGTGGACGGGACGCGGACGTGTCTCACCTCATACCGCGTGTATCCCACTGTCGATCAGTGCGCGTCCCCCAGGTGTCCCCCGGGGGAGAGCATGATCACCCCGGCTCGTTCCACTCCCGGAGAGCCGCGTCGATCCGGCTGTTCGCACGCTCCCGGGTTTGGTCGAGCACCTTGGCGTACACCTTGTGCAGCACTGCGATGCTGTGGCCGGCGCGGCGGGCGCACTCCATCGCGTCCACGCCGGAACTGAGCCAGAACGACACTCCAGCGTGCCGAAGGTCGTAGGGGCGACGGGCCAGCAGTGAGGCTGTCTCTGCCTCGCTCAGCACGTCCCGGCGGGCCTTCGCCCATACCTCCCCGTAGCCGGTCTCCTGTAGCAAGCCGTTGCGGTTCGTCCGGAAGAGCCGGCCATCAGGTGCCGTGCCCTGCTCTGCGATGTGCTGCCGCAGCATGCGGACGAAGTGCGGAGGGATGGGCACCGGTCGGGAATCCTTCTCGGCACGGGCCTTGAGGTGGCGCGTCTCGTGAGCCGTCCCGTCGTTCGTCCAGCTCCGTCCGGCCCGGACGATGCCCTGCCGCAGGGTGAGCATGCCCCACCCCGTTTCCGGGAGGTGGCACTGATCCGCGCGCAATCCGGCGGCTTCGGCCGGCCGCATGGCCGCGTAGTACAGGCATCCGAAGAACGCCTCCAGATGCCGCCCGCGGGGCCCCTGCTCGCGGACTCCCGCCAGGAGCGCCCGCACCTGCCGCGGATTGGCGACGCTCTCGGGGTCCACCGCCTCTACCGACTTCGGCGCGGTCCACTTCACGGCCGCGAGCGGGTTGACCGGGACGGTGAAGTACTTCTCCTCCACAGCGAGCCCCAGAACGTCACTCAGGCACGCACGCTTCCGCTTCGCGGTGCGCGGTGACGCAGTCTTCCCGTCCAGCCGCAGCGAGAGGGCGTCCAGGGCCAGGCGTACGGTCGCGGAATCCTCCAGCGCGGACACCGGCATGGAGTGCTTGGCGATCCAAGCCAAGGCGCGGGCAACGTCGTCCGGCGGGGTCTCGTTCCAGCGGTTGCGGTTGTACGCCCACCCGTAGAGCGCCCGCCGCATGAGCGCGGCGTCCGGCATGCCCACCCTTGTCTTCACGAGCGCGGGAGTGATGGTGGCCAGCGCGTCGGCGTAGTTCCGCCGTGACTTCGCTGGGGCCTGCGCCCATTTGCGGTCGACGTAGGCACGGCTGTGCTCGTACCAGGTGATGGAGCTCTGCTTGGCGCGCAGCTCGGAGACCGGGAGGCCCGTCTCTTCGTCGAACTGGTCACCGCGCCGCACGGCGGACATGAGTTCCGAGCGGCGCCCCTCCGCCTGCACCTTGAGTGTGTAGCTCTTGGAGTGCTTACGCTCCCCGACCAGCCAACGAACGCGGTATGGCTTTGGCCGATCTTTGCGGATCTCGATGGAGTAGAGGCGAACGTCGTACGTGAGTGGCATGCAAACTCCAGAGGGGCCCACTGGAAGCGGGCCCCTCGTGTCTCGTGTGTGCGGGTGGTGGTCGATCAGGCGGCGTCTTCCATCGACGACCACCAGGCGTCAAGGTCGCTGCGGCGGCAGCGGAGCTGTCCGTTCGGGAGCTTGATGAGCTTGGGAGCCTTGCCGCGGGCGCGCATGCGGTAGAAGGCGGCGCGGCTCATCTCGATCTCTTCCAGCACTTCCGGGAGCTTGAGCATCTTGGGGGCAGCCAAGGCAAAGACTCCTTCTCAGGGTTCGGCGGGAGGGGGCGAACTCCCCGGGGCGGGGGGCTCGCGTCTGTCCGAGGTGCGGATTTCTGCGTCACCTGCGTCATCTGCGTCACCTGCCGCTGTGACCTGCGGTTTCGCGGTGACGCAGCACGGTGGAGGTGCGTCACCGGTGACACAGACCTGCGTCATCGGGTGACGCGGGTGACGCGGGGTGACGCAGGGATCGGTCGTCTGCGTCACCGCTTTTTCGGCAGGTCAGTGGCCGTTTTCGGGGTGTGGGTGACGCAGGTGACGCAGCGTCTCTCTACTTCGGACAAAGAGGGGGGTGTCTGTTGTGGTGCGCGGCTCAGAGCGTGAAGAAGGAGCCGCTTCGCGGCGCGTCCATCGCAGGGCGGCTGCCGCCGCCGAACAGCAAGAGGAGCACGCCGGGGCGGGTGCTCCTCTTGCTTGTCCGGGCGGTCGTGGTGCCGCGCGGTCAGAAGGCCGCTTCCTGCTCGGGCGGGGGCGGCGCGGCGGCCGGCCGTGCAATCTCGATGTAGCGGGATGTGTTGGTGCGACCCCAGTCGATGAGGACACCCCGGGCCGCGAGGGTGGGCTGAAGGCGCTTGAGCCGGTCGGAGAGCACCTTGCCCGTGGTCGGCCACCCTTTGGGCAGGGGGCGGCACTCCTCGCCCGTGTAGAGGCCCGTGAGGCAGTGCAGCCATTCGGCGGACGTCATCCGCTGCTCGGTGCCCGGGTCGATGCTGGCGGCGTGCTTGAGCACCGTCTGCGCCAACAGGTCGCCCTCGATGACGTCGTCGTTGAGGTCGTCCAGGCTGGCCCGGTAGGCGGCCAGCGCCCCCAGACCGGTGGCCGCGTCGAGTTGCGCGCACAGGTGCGCGAAGTCCGCCATACGCAGGTCGGTCGGGATGTCCGCCTCCGCCGCCCGCACCTGCACCGTCAGGTCCAGAAGCGAGCCGAGGATGATGGGCAACACCTCGGCGAAGTCGGACCACAGTTCCGCCTCGGTGCGCCGCACCCGCGGGCGTTCCAGGCGCAGGGGAAGGAGCCGTTCGGCGAGGTCGGGCCGGATCACGCCCACGTCGATGCCGGTCAGGAGCAGGGGACGGCGGTAGCCGACGCGGAAGACGTCCCCGTCGGTGAACAGGGCGCGCTTGACGTTCTCGGCCCCGGTGACGATGCAGCACATGGCGTCGGACAGCTCCGGGGTCATGTGGGAGAGGTTGTCCAGGGCGGTGACCCACCCGGCGGCCACTGCCGTGATCAGGTTCTCCTCGTCCTTCGGTGCCCGGCGCAGGTCCCCGGTCATGCCCTCAATGATCCGCACGAGCATCCGCCCGCCGGTGGACTTGCCCGCGCCCTGCGGGCCGGTGAGGAACGGGGCCGGGACGGGCACGGCCGGCCCCAGGCAGCCGATCAGCCAGGCGATGGCCAGGCACTCGGTCTCGGCGGTGGCGAAGTTGCACAGCCGCATCAGCAGATCGATGCCCTTGCCGTCGGTGTCCTTGACCGGCAGGGGCAGTTCCCCGGTGAGCTGGGTGCGCCGCCAGCAGACTTCCTGCGGGTCCGGGGTGCGGACGTCCCACCCGGTGGGGTGGATACGCACGGACTGCCCGTCGCTGCGCCCCAGGTCCAGCCACGTGGCCCCGCCGTAGCCGGGGGCGACGCGGATGTGCACGGGCTGCACGTCCTCGGTCAGCGCCAGCGCTTCGATCAGGTCGAGCGCCTCCTTCATGGCGGTGCCGTTGAACACGCCGATGCCGTCCTTGAACAGTCCGACCATGAGTTCCTGGCGGTGGCTGCCCGTGGTGCCCTGGGAGCGGATCGGGCGGGCCACGGGGTGACCGTTGCGCTGCGCGTACACGGTGCCGTCGGCGGTGCGGAAGTACCGGAAGTGCGCTTGCGCGTAGTCGGTGATGATCTCGCGGGCGGGAGTCTTCTCGTCCTCGGACATGGTCACAGTTCCAACCGGGTGCGGGCGTTGGTCCACGCGTCCGCGCAGTGCCGGGCCGTCTCACCCTTGGCCTGCGCGGCGGTGAACAGGCGGGCGACGTGGGCGTCGGTGAGGCAGCCGCATCGGCCGTGCGTGGACAGCACCGCGAGGAACGTCCGGTACACGGTCGCGTGGACCGCGCTGCGGGTCTCGGCGATGCGCTGCTCCGCCATGGCGATGCCACGGTCTAGGTAGGCGGGTGTGCGGTGCGGGCACTGCCCGCCGCCGGATCGTGCGGGCACGGTAACGGCATGCGACGCCGGGCGGGCCGGGGAGGGCCCCTTGACGGCCAGCGCGCGTACGGCGTCCGGCAACTCGACCATCGTGCCGGTTCCGGGGACGAGATAGCGGGCGTAGGCCATGGTCGACTTGATGTCCACGCCGGGGCGCACCGCGTTCACGGAGCGCATGGCGCCCCGGTAGATCCAGTGCTCACCGCGCGTCGTCGGAACGGTCCGCGTCGCGGGCAAGGTGGTGCGGGCCCAGGCGATGGCGTCTGCGTCGTCCAGGTCGACCACGGTCAGGCCGGCACCGCCAGGGTGGTAGCCGACGCACACCGCCCGCCGCCACGCCGCCGCCCACGGAGGCGAGACGATGACGGTCGGGTCGGTGGTGGCGGCGGCCCAGGCGTGGCAGACGCCGGGGCACCGGCACGGGCCCGGAATCTTCATGTTCGGCCGGCCGCCGCACGCGTTGTCCGCGCACGCCGGGCAGTTGCCGAACGGCACCTTGCCCCGGCGCAGGGGCAGCACGGGCACGCCGGACGCGGCAAGGCTCAACGCGGTGTGCTGGGGGCGCAGCGTCTCGCTCACGCCGCCACCCCCAGCGCGGCCGTTGCCAGGAACGCGGCGCCGATCCACTCGGTGTAAGCCGGGGGGATGGCCTCGGTCAGTTCCTCGCGCACGTCGGTCCAGTCGATGCCCATCGCCGCTTGCAGCTCCGGGATGCTGGGCTTGCCGCCGCCGTTGCCGTAGGCGGCCACGTACGGGCCGTCGTAGAAGCGGCCGTGCCGGTAGCCGCGCACGCGGCCCCGGTGCGGGATGTGGGCGGGCTGCTCGATGCTCCAGCCGCCAGCTTCGAAGTTGCGGTGCCGGATGACTCCGAGGTCGAACATCTCGCCGCACAGGGTGAGGTCTTTGCGGATCTTCGCGCGGCCGTTGGGTTGCTCGATAACGTAGGGCAGGCCGGTGGCGTCCAGCAGTTCACGGGTGGGGGCCACGAGGTCGACGTGCGCGCGCCCCCAGCCCTGCGAGGCGTTCGTGCCCACGGTCAGCGCGCATCCGTGCTGGCAGGGCGGGGAGGCGTGCACGAACGCGTACCGACGGATCTCACCCGTGGCGATCAGGTGGGCGAGATAGGTGAGGGCGTCACCCTGGTGACGGGGGAAGGGGTAGTTCGGTCGGTCGGCGATGTCGCAGCCGTGGACCGCAAATCCGGCGCGGGCGTAGCCCACGGCGGCGCCGCCGGCGCAGCAGAACAGATCCAGCAGGCGCGGCCGGTGGCCGGGCACTCGCCGGATGGTGGTGAGTTGCGTCATGCTGGGAGACCTCCACAGGTCAAGTGGTTGGCAGGTGGACAAGAGCGGCCCCGGACTTTGGCGAGACGGGGGCCGCTCTTGGCGTAGCTAGCCGTGGAAGTGGTTGCGCTTGATCACGGCTCGGCGGATGTTGACCGTGGTGCCGCCCTTGTGTCCGCTCGCGCTCAGGACCTGGATGGCGATCCAGCCGCCGAAGATGACGGCGGCGAGGGTGATGAGCTGGGTGACGAACGCGGTCAGCGCCGCGATGAACGAGGTGAGCAGTAGCAGTCCGCCGCACACCGCGAGGAAGCCGACGCCTCCGAGGGCGACGTTCACCGCCGTGCGGGAGACGGCCGGCTTCGTGGTGACCGGCTCCGGGCGGGCGGCGTCGATGGTGTAGCCGGTGACGATCCGGCCGTCCGGCAGGACGATGCTCGCGACCGTCGGAACGTGGCCCGGCTGGACGGGGACGACCGGTGCCGGGTGGACGACGGCGGGCGGAATCGGGGCGGGCTGGTAGGCGGTCACGGCCCGTTCGGCGGGCCGCTCGTGGGCGTGGTCGGGGTACATGCGGAATCCCTTTCGGTGCATGGTCAGGGAGGCAACGGCACCCCCTGCGGGGTGCCGTGGAGAGGGGTTTTCGGGGGGCTGACCTGCGTGCCTCCCTGACTCTCTGGGCGATCATTCGTGCAGGTCAGGGCCAGGGAGGCGGGTCAGGGAGGGGTTCAGGGAGTTCTCCCTGCCTCCCTGACCCGTCGGGGGTCGGCTCCCTGCCGTCAGCCGGTGGAAGCGGAACCGTCGGTGTTGCGGTTGGCGAGGGCGCGGGCGACGCGGTCGCGGCCGACGACCATGCGGCCGTCGGACTTGTACGGCTCCGCGCCGGCGTCCTCCAGCACGCGCTTGAGGTCGCCGGGCGTCCAGGTGCCGTAGGCGTCCTCGCTGAGCGCGGAGAGCCGCTTGAGGACGTCGGCGGTCAGCACACGGGCCGCGTCGCCGAGGACGGCGGCGATGTCGGTGAGCGGGTCGCGCTCCTCGCCCCGCTCGATGACGTGCAGGGTGGTGACCCCGTCGCGCAGGGCCTTGGCCCGGTCCGCGATCGCGTGTGCGTCGTCGGTGCTGATGTAGTGCGTGCGCACCGTGATGGACGACTGTCCCTTGGGGATCTCGATCCCGTCGGAGGCGACGACCAGGGTTCCCTTGTCCAGACCGGGGCGCAGCAGGTTGGGGGCGGCGCCGCCGTCGACGGCCTTGTCCCCGAGTGCCATGCGGGCCTGCGACTCCGTGCCCAGGGCGAGGGAGGCGCGGGTGTGGGCGCCCTCGCGGACCAGCTTGGGCAGGTTCTGGTCGGTGGGGTCCTGGGTGCCCTGCCACAGCAGCACGTTCACCGCACGGCCCTGGTTGTGAATCTTGCGGGCCCCCATGAAGTAGCGGGAGGTGGCGCTGGACCCGCCATACGGGCGCTTGTCCTCGCCCTTGACCGGGCACATGAACGCCACCTGCGCTTCGTCCACGATGACGACCAGCAGCGGGAAGTCGGTGCCGGGTGGTGCCTGGAGGCGGCGGTTCATCTCCTCCACGGCGTCCTCGAGCATCTCGGTGACCTGGATGACGTGGTCGTCGGTCGGGCCCTGGATGAGCCGGGTGGCGATGCCGTCGAACATGGCCCAGTCGCCGGCGCCCTTGAGGTCGCCCATCCAGAATTCCACCGACCGGTCAAGGGCCAGCCATAGGGCGAGCGCGCGCAGGGCGGCGGTCTTGCCCTGGTTGGACAGACCGGTGATGAGCAGGTGCCGCTGATACAGGCTCAGCTCGGCGGCGTCGCCGCGCAGGTCCTGCCCCCACGGGGCACGGCCGGTCTTGTAGTTCGCGGTCAGCGTCTCGTCCGTGACCAGCGGGGAGGGGCCGATCGGCTCGTCCAGCGCCCCGCTGTCGGCGATCCACAGCCGCACCGTGCGGGCCGCCTGCGGGATGGTGATGAACACCTCGTGTTCGTGCCGGGTGAGGTTTTCGGCGAGCTTGCGGCGCCGGTTCTGCACCTCGTTCGTTGACACCCCCGAGGGCAGGGTGACGTCGACTTCCACGCCGCATCCGGCGATGCGGATCGGTCCGAGCATGGACGCGCCGGCGTCGCCCATCTCCTTGATGGCGCGCGCCAGGGCGGGCACTCCGAGGTCGCGCAGGGCCTTGACCACGATGGACGGGGTGATCGGCTCCCCCTCGCCGGTGCGGACGTTCGCGGGCAGCGCCCAGGCGGGGGCGGCGTGCTGCTTGCGGCCGACGGACCACAGGGCGAGCAGGGCGAGGAACGGGCCGATGGTGAGGGCCGGGCCCCACACGATCTGCACGATGCGGATCAGTAAGGCGATGAAGTCGATGGTGGCGCTGAGCGGGGTGATGACGTGCCCGATGTCCTCGGTGCTGATCGCCATGACGATGCCGAGGGCGATCAGCAGACCGACGCTCATGCCGGCGCCGACGGCCACGCCCTTGGCGGCGTCGACGGGGGAGTGCAGCAGGTCCATGCGGCGGTGGTGGCGGGCGGCGCGGAAGCGCTGCAGCCGCTCCTCCCACTCCTCGGCCGCTTCCAGGTTCCCCGCGGCCTCCGCCGCCCGGATCATCCGCTCGTACCGGGAGCCGGTGCGGCCGTCCCAGGCGCGGCGGGCCACGATCCGCCCGCCGTTGAACGTGTAGAGGCCGTGCCGGACCGTTGCGCGGACGGCCGTCTTCGTGCGCTCGTGCGTGACGGCCGACTTCACCGCGCGTCCGGAGCGCACCCACAGCGGCACCGGGCGGGCCGGAGACGCGTCGGGCACGACGGTCAGGGTGGTCACGGTCGCCGGTTCGGCGGCCGGGGGATCGGTGGGCTTGTGGAAGGGGACGACGTTCTCAGACATGCTGGAAGTGCTCCTGACTGCCCCCACTGGGGGCGGGAGTAAAGGAAGAGCCGGGGTGGCCGTGTCCGTGGAAAGAGGCGGCCACCCCGGGGTGGCAGAACGCGCGGGTGAGGCCTCAGGGCGGGCAGTGCGCCGGTGCCCGAAGGGGGGTCAGCGGCGGTGGCCGGCCTGGTGGGCGCGCCGTGCCGCCTTGCAGGCCGGGCACTTGCGCTCCGGGCCGTCGCCGACGACCGGGGTCGGGATCACCTGTCCGCAGACGGCCCGGGTCACGCCGAAGACGAGCGGCCCGCAGTCGGGGCAGTGAAAGTGCGCGTCCAGGACCGGCTGGGCCTTGCCGGTGATGCGCGCCATGGTCACCACCACCCCTTCGACTGCTTGGGCGCCAGGCAGGGGCAGCCGTTGACCATGTGGTCCACGCACTGCGGGCAGTCCTCGCGCGGCTTGAGCTTGCGGTGGATGCGCCGGTCGTGGGCGTGCTGCCAGCACTGCGGGCACTCACCCGGCGGCGTCTCCAGCGGCTTGGCCACGGTCACCACCACCCGTTCGACTTCTTGGCCGCCTTGGCGCGGGCGGCCTCGGTGATGAGCCGCTGCCGCTCGCCGTGCAGCGCGGACAGCTCGGCGGTCAGCCGCATCTCGGCGGCCGACCCGGTGGACTCGATCTGCTGCTCCGCGCGGCCGGCGCTGCGGCCCCGCAGGGTGCGGTAAGCGCCGGTGGTGACGGCGCGGGCCAGGGCGCGACGCTCGCGGCCGTTCAACGGCCACACCTCCCCCCGCCGCACGGCCTCCAGCTTCTTCGTGGTCACCCGGATCTCGCGGTCCAGGCGGCGCAGGTCGGCGTTACTCATGACGGGTACTCCCTTCCGGCCCGTGCGGGCCGGGGTAGGCGCAGGGCACGCAGGTACCGAGCGCGGCGGGGATGACGTATCCGGCGTCATGCCGGCAGGCGGGGCAGGTGCGGCGGGCGGTGTTCGCCTTGGCCAGTGCCGCCCTGCGGGCCGGGGTCATGGGCCGGACCGGTTTGGCGAGGTCGACGCGGTAGAGGTAGGCGACCAGCGGGCCGCGCCGGCGGCGGGGGCGTTCGAGTTGTGCGGCCACGTCCTGCCCGCCGGGGCGTAGTCCGAGGGCGCGCAACTGGCGGCGGGTGGCGTAGCCGTCCGGGGCGAGCCGCCACCGGTACACCGGCAGCGCCCCCATCACGCGACCCGCTTCCACGCGGCCCGAAGGCGGACCTCGGAGGCGGAGTGCCCGGCGGCCCGGAACCGGGCGGCCATCTCCCGATATGACAGGGCGGGGGTTTCGCTGGTGCGGATCTCGTCGACGATGACGTCCAGCGCGTCATCGGTGAGCGCGGGCGCGGCCTCCAGCGAGCGGGCCGCAACCGGCTCGGTCGGGCCCCACACGGGGAGCTCCCAGCGGGGTGTGACACCGGGTGTGACGCGGCTCGTCACGCTGGTGAGCGCCCTGCCGGTCTCCTCGCCGGCGCGGGCCGTCTCCAGCGTCGACCACGCGGAAGAGAGCGTCTGCGCGGTCCGTGCCTGGACGCGGGCGACGCGGGCCCCGGCCTCCGTCACGGCCGTCAGCCGGGTCTCCTCGGTGGCCGCTTCCGCCCGTAGCCGGGCGCGGGCCACGGCCGCCTCATCGCGCGCCTCCTGCTGGATACCCCGGATCGCATCCAGCGCGAGCGGGGTAAGCGCGGTGCGCTCCCACAGGCCATGCACGAGCCACAGGGCCTTGGCCGCGATCGGCAGCCACGCCACGGCCAGCCACGCCCCGGCGGAGTGCTCCGCGGTCAGGGCGTGTGCGACCAGGACCCCGGTGGCGATGAGTCCGAAGGACCAGCCGACGGCGGTCACCGCCCGGTTGTGGTCGCCCTGGGCGGCGAGCCGGCGTTCGTAGGCGAGGGTGGCCAACCAACCCCCGTCGATGCCCAGACCGACGACCACGGCGACCGGCCACGGCACCGCCCCACCGAGCCACATCACCACCACGGCCAGGGTGAGCACCATGGACACGGCCGTCATCGCGACGGCCGGCAGAACGGTCTTCGCCCTCATGCGGTGGCCCCTTCCTGCTCGCGCACGTCCACGGCCGCGATCAGGACGACCGGAGTGGAGTCGTCGAAGAGGTCCCGGCTGTCCTCCGTCCAGGACCACGCCGCACCCGGCGCCACCTCGTAGCCGAGGGCGGCCAACGCCGCCCGCCGCTCCGCCCCGGTGGGCACCGGCCCGGACCGCTCCCACCGGAAGGTGGGCCAGTCCGGCACTCCGTACAGCACGACGTACAGGCGCCACGCGCTGCCGTCGCTCGACATCTGCGCGGTCAGCGTCTTCACGCCGCACCCCCGGGCAGGCTTGCGGCCGGGGTGCGGTTGAGCAGGGCGACGCGGGCGGCGAGTGCGCGGCGGCGGGCCCGGCGGATGCGGCGGGCGTCCAGCTCGGTCGGCGTGCGGTCCAGGGTGACGATCTGCGCGTCCAGCAGCTCGATGTCCGCCAGGATGACGGGCATCTCCCGCTCGATCATGTCCAGCTCGGCGTTCGTCGGCTCCATGAAGTCGGCGAACGCGGTAACAGCGTCCTGAACAGTGACGATGTGGTCCATGGGTCGTGGCTCTCCCTTGCAGGTGAAACGGCCCGAATAGCGGTCCCGGGTGGCTAGACCCGGGGCCGCGCGCCGTTGTTGGTGAAGCCGCGCATCAGGCGCGGCATGGCCGCTGAGCAGCGGCCGAAGTGCCCCGGACCGGTCTCGAACCGGTCGGGTTGCCGTACGGGGCACGCCGGTCTTCTCCGCCTTGTTTCCGACCCCTTCGGGCAGGCGGACCACGGGTTACCGGCAGTTCCCTGTGTGAAGTTCTCAAGGCGCTTGCGCTTCCTTCGAGCCCTTTTCACGGAGCCCTCCGGGCGGCATAGGAGCAGCCCAATAGGGACGCTCTGGGCTCGCTGTCCTAGGACTGCGAGCCGTTCAGTAAGACCATGACGCACAGTCCCAGGACTGTCAACAGTCCTGGGACTGTGTTTCACTGGTCGATGTCGAGAGGAGTGCTGCATGGCGCCCAAGTGGCGGGAGCTTGCGGACCGACTGGCCGAACAGATCAGGAACGGCGAGTACGCGCCCGGTGCCCAGTTGCCGCAGATCAGGGACCTGGTGGAAGCGGGCGAAGGCTCGAAGTCCACGGTCCATGCGGCCTACAAGGCGTTGGAGGCCGAAGGGCTGGTCACGTCATCGCGCGGACACGGCACGGTCGTCCGTGAGCGGGCACCGCTCAAGCGGCTCGGCATCGCGCGCTACGACAAGGCCAAGTGGCGGGACGGCGATGAAGTGGCGTTCATCGCGGACCGCGTGGCGTCCGGACGTACGTACAAGCGGAACGAACAGACCCAGACCGTCAACCGTGTGCCGGCGTCGGCCGTCGTCGCCCAGGCGCACGGTCTGCCGGAAGGCGCGGAGGTCTACGCACGTGCACGCGTGGTCAAGGAAGGCTCACAGCCAACGCACACGCTGACCAGCTACTACCGCCCCGAGCACGTGGAAGGGACGCGCATCGTCGATCCGACGCCGGGGCCCGCCGGCCGGGGGGGTGGCTTCCGTGTCCTGTACGACGCCGGGTACGAGATTGACCACATGCAGGAGACGCTGTTCGCGCGCATCCCCACGGCGGACGAAGTCCAGCTCCTACAACTTGCGCCGGGCGAATGGGTGGTGGAGCTGCACCGGACGACGTACACGGCCGACGGCACCGTGGTGGAGTTCGCGATCGGCGTTCACGCGGCGACGCGCTTCTCCTGGACGTACGACTTCAAGGTCCCCGACTCAGCGAAAGCGGAGGGCGAGAGCAAGTGATCTCAGCACAGGCATGGGCCGACGCTCAACGGCTCTGGGACTTTCAGCAGATGAGGCATGAACTACGCCCATGCTCTGTCGCGATCGGACTCGGCAGTCATGACCTCGGAGTCGCGGACACAACTGCTGATCTCTACCACCGGGGCATGATGCCGCTGATCGTCTTCACCGGGGCGACCAGCCGCACTACACGCGACCGCATGCCGCGCGGCGAGGCTGAGCACTACCGCGAGCGGGCGATGGAACTGAGAGTGCCGGCCGATGTCATCCTCGTTGAACCGCGGGCCCGGAACACAGGAGAGAACATCCGCTTCTCTCGCGCACTCCTCGAAGAGCACCGGGCCGCTGTGTCGTCCGTCCTGCTGGTCAGCAAGCCGTACGAGGAACGACGGGCCTACGCGACCGCACGCAAACTGTGGCCCGAAATCGAGTGGGTCAGCGCGTCCACACCTATGACCCTGGCTGACTACGTCGACTCGATCGGAGACGCACGTCTGGTCATCGACATGTTGGCCGGCGCGCAGCAGCGGCTCATGATCTATCCGCAGCAGGGATTCATGATTGAGCAGCGCGTACCCGACGACGTGGCCGCAGCGTACGAGCGCCTGCGCGACGCCGGGTTCACGAGCCGACTCGTGGCAGACACCGCAGAGCGGAAGTGACGGCGTTACGGGAGCCTTGTGAGACCCGCTGTGGCCAACCTCTGACCAAGCTGAGGCGTCACGCACGCTCTGCGGAGCGATAAGCGCAGGTCACACGGGATGGATGCGCGGGAAACCGGCCGGTCTTGAAAACCGTTCCGGTAATGCATGGGACAGCACGTGATCCCTTGCCTGGTTTCCAAGCGGATCTTTGCTATTCGCTGGCCATCCAGAACCTTCTACTGCAAGGCTAGTTAACACTTCAAAGACAACTGGTGGGGATGGATGTGGCGAGTCGAGTAAGTACAAGATGTATGCACCTGCGAGACCATCGGGGCCGGTACGCATAGCGGCCGCATAGCAGGTGTTGATTATCCACCCATCAAGAAAAGATCGAAATCGGACAGACCGTGCACGGGGCACGTCTCTAGATCAAGGGACCGTCGGGGAAGCTCTGCTAAGAGGTCTCGCGCCTCTTCACGATTCGCATTGAGTTGCCGACCGAAAGCGATGCCAATGACGCGGGCTGCGCCAGCGTCACGTAAAGCGTGTGCAGCGCTGGCCATGGTGCCGCCAGACGTAAAGGTGTCGTCTAGAAGGAGGATTCTTTTACCGTTGACACTCGGATCGGCGACGAATAGGTCCGGAACTATTCGTTGACGTCGCTCGGCGGCAGACTCGCTGCGCGCCTTGGTCAAAACACCCTGCCTCCACGCCACGGGCCATTTCTTTATGCAGGACAAGAGGGCGTCGAGGTGATTGATGCCATTCCGCTGTTTAGAAGAAGGAACTGTGACGCCCATGTCGAATGACCCGCCGTATGCATCCTCGATGCACTTGAGATGGCTATCCAAGAATGCCCACAGGAGGGACGCAAGAGGTAACTGGAGCCACCCGCTCGATTCTTCATTCTTGACTCGCCACAATGCCCCTTCAAGCCCACCGTGCACTGAGTAGCATATGGGTATGAAGCCGGTGAGGACCGTGGAGTATTGGCTATTGCACGGGAAGCACCGCGCGAAATGGGTGCCCTGAGACCCTACAGGGGTAGGGGCGCGGCAGATTGCACACACGCCTACTTCCGACGGAGTGACAGACGGAGTGAAGTCCTGGCTCTTCAGCCATGTCACCCACTGGTCTACGGTCCAGTTCTCGCGGGTCGGGCGGACGAAGCGGCGATACGACACAGATGACCCCTTGAACCCCTCAGTCGGCTACAGAGAGAGCGCTGTAGATCACTCTACGTCGAGGCGCAACTGCTCCGTAAGGGGTTCGCGATGAGATGGGCGCGAGTCGTGCAGGCGTTCGATTATCTGGGCGGTGCTGTCTACGATCGTTGCTCGGCCGGCTTCCACCATCTTGCGGGCCCACTCCTGTGTATCCACCAGCGAACGCAGCAGTAAGACATGCCGTCCCTGCTCGGAGGCGACACGCGCCTGCATTTTAGCTCCGGAAGTTCGGGAGGCTTCGATCACTACGCTGCCCAGACTAATTCCAGACGTGACGTGGTTTCTCCTTGGGAAGGTGTCCCTGCCAGGAGAGCGGGACGGCCAGAACTGAGACAGGACGACTCCCGATTGTGCGATTTCCTCCAGGAGTCCGGCATTTTCTTTGGGGTAACAACGTGTGATCCCGGTACCCAGGACGGCGAGAGTGCGACGCTCGAAATGCAATGCTGTTTTGTGCGCGGCAGTATCGATGCCGCGCGCGAGACCAGATGAGATGGTGAATCCGGCCTCGCCCAATTCTCGCGCTACCCTTTTGGCTCGCGACAATCCGATCTCTGACGCGTCCCGAGTGCCGACTACAGCCACTGCGCGCCTATCGGCCTCTGCGTTCAGGTCACCCCGGAAGAACAGGAAGGGTGGGAGGTCTTGGAGGCTGCGAAGGTTCTCGGGATAGCTGTTGTCGAGCACAGTAGTTAGCCTGGCTCCAACCTTTTCCGCCAAGCGAAGCTCCTCGTCGATGCGGGAGGTGTGTTCGCTGAGAGGAGTGCGGAGGCCATGGCGCAGGATGGGTAGAGATTTCCTTGCCGCTGGTGATTCCTCGGGAATGTTCCCGTCGCATAGGGCGTCAAGGTGGCCTTTGAGGGCGCATCGGGCGATGAGGGCCCAGTCGACGCTTTTACCTTCTACGCGAATCGAGCAAAGCGCCAAGAGGCGCATCTGGCCATCGGTGATCACTTGGTGCTCCTTCTACTCAAAGATCACTGTTCGAAGGATCAGTTCGGCTGACGGGTCGTACTACCCCAGAGTAGGGGGTGCAACGATGCCCTCTCCACCGTTTGGAAGGTAAAGACGGGAAATGCCTGGTAGGCCATGACGATGGAGAGGCACCAGAGTTGACGGCCACGGCCTTGTCAAGTGCTCTCATGACATGCCATGGCACGCACGGCATGCGGGCTCACTGGTGCAAGGCGGTGCCGCGGTCAGAACCTCGGGTGCGGACGGCAACGGGATCAGGGAGGGAGTGGGTTGTTGTCTGCGCTGGTCAGACCGCCCAGCGGGGAGGTGATCCTTGGAGGGCTGTAAGCACACCCCTGCCCACCGCGTGCCCCGTAGTCGCGGCAAAGTGCGTTGTCGGTGCTCGGAGTTACGCTGCGCCGCGTGGATGATCTCCTGAGCAAGGTCCTTGAGCTTCAGCCGTCTTGGACGGCGACGAACACGGAAGAGATGAAGAAGCGAGGCGCCATCATCCGACAGCACCTGCCCGATCTCTTGAGGGAGGCCAAGCCCCGGCTGACTGCCGCGCTCGGGGTTCCGCCCAGTGACCTCGGTGTCGAGGGGCGTGACGGTACGGGGCTGAAGTCGGAGATCCCGTGGGTTCGAGTGTTCGGGCGCGAGCAGTCGCCCAGTTCAACCACCGGGTGGTATGTGGTCTACCTGTTCAGCGCCTCTGGTCGACGGGTCTACCTGTCTCTGAATCAAGGGACGACGATTTGGACGGGAGGCGTGTTCAAGGCACGCAGGGTCGAAGACCTCCGGGCCCGCGTCGACTGGGCCCGGCCGCTACTGGCGGAAGCTACAGCCGAGCGCCCAGACCTCCACGAGACCATCGAACTGGACGCTCGGACACCCCTGGGACGGGGCTACGGTCCTGGAAATGTGCTGGCCATTGAGTACGAGCGAGAGCACCTGCCCCCGCAGAAGATCCTGCTGGAAGACCTCCTCTTTATGACCGGACTGCTCGGCATCCTGTACGCCGCAGAGCGGCTGACCCCTTACATCCCCGGGGACCCGACTCCAGAGGTGCTAGAGGCCGAGCAGAGTGCGGCGAAGACCGCCGGACGGCGCACCCCGGGCGGCGCGCGGCCGCGCAGGGCGGGACAGGGCTTCCTGCTCACGTCCGGTGAGCGGCGAGCTATCGAGCGGCACAGCGTCGGCATGGCCACCGAGCACTTCGAGGCGCAAGGGTGGAAAGTCAAGGACGTCGGCGACAAAGAGTCCTTCGACCTCCTGCTCACAAGGGGCGAACGACGGCTGCACGTCGAGGTCAAGGGAACGACCTCCGCAGGGCTGGAGGTGATTCTCACCCGTGCCGAAGTCGAGAAGCAGCGGAAGTACTACCCCGACAACGCGTTGGTCGTCGTGCACTCGATCGAGCTGGACCGTACGGGGGAGGAGCCGGCGACTTCGGGGGGTGTCCTCCACTGCACGTCACCGTGGGCCGTGGAAGACGCAGATCTCACGGTGATCTCGTACGCGTATCGAACCCAGGTGGGCAGGCAGTCGTCCGGCGACGTGGTCGGGGAGCAGGGCCTGTTTCCCCCAGGTGTCCCCCAGCAGCGGCAGGCGCAGGGAGAACCGCAGGCCGCAGATGGTGGAAGGAGCCCGCTGTAAATCTGCCGGCTCAGCCTTCCCAGGTTCGAATCCTGGCGCCGCCACACTGAGAAACCCCCTTCGTCCCGCGGAAACGCGGAACGGAGGGGGTTTTTCGTGTACGCACTCTTCCGCGCGCGCCTTCTTCCCCGTGCCCCCGGGCGCAGGCCCCGGGGCACACTGGCTCCATGTCGTCCCGTCGCAGACCCTGTCCCGAGTGCCGCCGCGAGATCGCCGTCGTCGCCGGACGGTACGCGCGCCACGACCCGCCCGGCGCGCGGGGGAGCGGGGAGCTGACCTCGTGTCCGGGGTCGCGCAGGCAGGCCCGGCCGGGCCCGGAGCAGCCCTCGCTGGGCGGTTACGCGGTTCCGGAGTTCCCGGGACAGATGCCCCTCTTCTGAGGCCCTCCGGGGCCGCCGGAGCCCTCGCTCAGTTGCCCGCCACCGACTTCACCGCCACCGACACCGGCGCGGGACCGCTGATCAGCTCCAGGGTCAGGCCGGCCGTCGCGGGGGTGTCCACCAGCTCCGCCAGGACGGCGGCCACGTCGTCGCGCGGGATCGGGCCGCGGCCCGTGCGGGCCTCCAGGCGGACCAGGCCGGTGCCGGCGTCGTCGGTGAGCATGCCGGGGCGCAGGATCGTCCAGTCCAGGGCGTCCAGGCCGCGTACGTACGCGTCCGCCTCGCCCTTGGCGCGCAGGTACACGTCGAAGACCTCGTCCCCCTCGTGCGCCGGGTCCGCGCCCATGGACGACACGATCACGAAGCGCCGTACGCCCGCGCGGACCGCCGCGTCGGCGAAGAGGACCGCGGCCGCCTTGTCCACCGTCTCCTTGCGTTCCGCCCCGCTGCCCGGGCCCGCTCCCGCCGCGAACACCGCCGCGTCCGCGCCCGCCAGCCGCTCCGCGACCTCCTCCACCGAGGCCGACTCCAGATCGAGCACGATCGGTTCGGCGCCCAGCTGCCGCAGCTCGTCGGCCTGTTCGGGCTTGCGGATGATCCCCGCCGCCTCGTCCCCGCGCGCCACGAGCAGCCGTTCGAGGCGCAGCGCGATCTGACCATGACCACCAGCGATGACAATGCGCATGCCTTCGACCGTACGCCGGGACGACCGCATCCGCCGCACGACTCCCGCGATCCCGGTGTCTGCCCCGGCGGCCCGCCCCCGGCGGCTGCGCCCCCGGCGCCCTTCCTCCTGCCCGCATCCTCCCCGCGCGCCGGCGTCCTCGCCCCGTGACGGGCTGAGGCGGCCTCAGAACGCCTGGCCCCGCCCCTGCCGCGGCAGCCCCGGATCCACCGCCGCCGGACCGCAGTACTCCCGCACCGCGCTCGTCCGCGCCACCACCCGCCCCTGGTGCACCACGACGCGGCTGTACGCCAGCGACAGCGCCCCGGAGAGCCGGTCACCGCGCACGGCCAGCAGCTCGGCCGGGAAACCCGCCTCCACGCGCACCTCGGGCAGTCCCAGGGCGGCCCGCGCGGACGCGCTCACCGCGTCGTAGGCGTCCTCCGCGGGCAGCCCGTGGCGTGAGGCCAGCAGGTACGCCGCCTCCAGCGGATCGCCGCGGCCCACGGGGTTCGACACGTCCCGCAGGGCACCGCTCCCGGCGGTCACCCGCACGCCCGCCGAGCGCAGCAGCCGCACCGGAGGCGTGTCCCGGCGGTCGGCGCCGCCGCAGCCGCCCTGCGGGAGGCACACCACCGTCACCCCGTTCGCCGCGAGCTGGTCCGCGGTCCGCGCGGCGACCTCGCCGGGGAGCCGGGAGAGGCCGCCGCACGGGCCCAGGGTCACCCCCGGCCGAAGCCCGCCGGCCATCACCGCGAACCGGGCCAGGCGGGCGGGGTCGTCGGCGTCCGTGTGCAGGTCGACGGGGCAGCCGTGCTCGGAGGCGACCTCCAGGACCGCCTCCACGTACCCCGTGGGGTCGGGGTCGAGATCCGGACAGCCGCCCACCGCGGACGCGCCCATCTTCACCGCGTCCCGCAGCACCGCGAGGCCGTCCGCCCCGGCCACCCCGGTCAGCAGCCGGGGCATGGCCACCGTGGTCAGTTCGGTCAGCCCGCGCAGTGAACGCCGGGCCCGCAGTACGGCGGTCAGCGCGCCGAGTCCGGCCACGTCGCCCACCCGCACGTGGGCCCGCAGCGCCGTCGCCCCGTGCCCGAGCTGGAGCAGCGCGGCCTGCGCCGTCCGGCGCTGGACGTCCCGGGGGTCGTGGGAGACGGGGCCGCCGGTGTCGGCGGACAGGGCCGTGTCGGCGTGGGCGTGCGGCTCGGCCGGGGCCGGCAGGAGCAGGTAGCCGGTGAGGTCGACCCGGGTGCCGCACGCGCGCGTGCCGTCCGCCGCCAGGCTGCCGGCCGTACCGACCGCCTCGATGCGCCCGCCGTCCAGCCGCACGTCCACGGTCCGCCCGTCGGTGAGCCGCGCGCCGCACAGCAGGAGCGGGGCCGGGTCGGCCGGACCCGCGAGCGGCGACGAGGACGGCGGGTGGGGCGGTGGCTGCGGCTGGCTGTCGGGCATCGCGTTCCTGGGGCTCGGGCCGCGCGCGGAGGACGCGCATCACGCTGCGGCAAGATCACGCAGAGTGATTCGAGCCTAGGGCGGTGGCCCGTTCCCCGCCGGGAGGAGCGCAATAGTCGTACCGGTGTGGTCCGCCGTGTGCGCGGTGCGCGCCGGACGGGTACCGCGTGGCCGCCGGAAGGGTCCGCGCCGCGGGACCGGTGGGAGGGGGTCCGCACCGCGGGACCGGTGGGAGGGCCGGGGGACGGTGCGCGACAGGGGCCCGAAACGGATTTGGGCGAACGGCCGCTGACCGTGTAATGTCTTCATCGCTCGCCCCAATAGCTCAGTCGGCAGAGCGTCTCCATGGTAAGGAGAAGGTCAACGGTTCGATTCCGTTTTGGGGCTCTGGTGTGTGAGGTTCCCGCCGCAAGGCGGGGCCCGATCGCATCAAAGCGGTGTAGCTCAGTCGGTAGAGCAAGCGGCTCATAATCGCTGTGTCACCGGTTCAAGTCCGGTCACCGCTACAGACAGTAGCCGATTGCGGGGTCGGTCCTTCGATCGGCTACTCTTCTTGCGTTAATCAAGTCCATCCGTTCGTCAAGGAGCACTCACGTGGCTGCCACCGACGTCCGCCCGAAGATCACGCTGGCCTGCGTGGAGTGCAAGGAGCGGAACTACATCACCAAGAAGAACCGGCGTAACAACCCGGACCGTCTTGAGATGAAGAAGCACTGCCCGCGTTGCAACGCGCACACCGCGCACCGCGAGACGCGATAAATCAGGCTCGTACACGAGGCCGTCCCCGCAGTCGGGGGACGGCCTCGCGTCGTTTCCCTCACCGGCCGGCCCGTGGTCCCCGTGCCCACCGCCGGTTCATGACACCAGACACAGGAGGTGCCGCGCGCATGGCGCTCGACCAGTCCTTCGTGGGGCGGACCTACCCGCCCACCGAGCCTTACGAGGTGGGCCGGGAGAAGATCCGTGAGTTCGCCGAGGCGGTGGGGGACGCCAACCCGGCGTACACGGACGCGGAGGCCGCCAAGGCGCTCGGCCACCCCGATGTGATCGCCCCGCCGACCTTCGTGTTCGCGATCACCTTCAAGGCCGCCGGGCAGGTCATCGCCGACCCCCGGCTCGGGCTGGACTACAGCCGGGTGGTGCACGGGGACCAGAAGTTCTCCTACGTCCGTCCGGTGCGGGCCGGCGACCGGCTCACGGTCACCTCGACCATCGAGTCGATCAAGTCGATGGCGGGCAACGACATACTGGACATCCGCGGCGAGGTGCACGACGAGGCCGGCGAGCACGTCGTGACCGCCTGGACCAAGCTGGTGGCCCGCGCGGCCGAGGAGGCGTGAGCAACACCATGACGGCGAAGATCTCCTACGCCGACGTCGAGGTCGGCACCGAGCTGCCCGCGCAGACGTTCCCCGTGACCCGGGCGACCCTCGTCCGGTACGCGGGCGCCTCCGGCGACTTCAACCCCATCCACTGGAACGAGAAGTTCGCCAAGGAGGTCGGTCTGCCCGACGTCATCGCGCACGGCATGTTCACCATGGCCGAGGCGATCCGCGTGGTGACCGACTGGGCCGGGGATCCGGGCGCGGTCGTGGAGTACGGCGTCCGCTTCACCAAGCCGGTCGTCGTCCCGAACGACGAGCAGGGTGCCGTCATCGAGGTCAGCGGCAAGGTCGCGGCCAAGCTCGACGACAACACGGTCCGCGTGGACCTCACGGCGACCAGCGCCGGGCAGAAGGTGCTGGGGATGTCGCGGGCGGTCGTACGGCTGGCCTGACGCGGGACCGGAAGAAGGCGGGAGGGGCGATCTCCGAGGGGAGGCGCCCCTCCCGCCCTTCCGTGCGCCGGAGGACTTCCTCCCGGCGAGGCCCCCGGGTCCGCGGATCCCTCTTGACGTAGTTAGTGATTGAGCACTAACTTTGCGGCATGGTCAGGATGAGCGCAGAGGAGAGGCGCGAGAGCGTCATCCGCGCGGCGACCGCCGAGTTCGCGCGCGGCGGCTACCACGGCACGTCGACCGAGGCGATCGCGAGGCGGGTCGGTGTCTCGCAGCCGTACCTCTTCCGGCTCTTCCCGGGCAAGAAGGCCATCTTCCTGGCGGCGTCGGAGCGCTGCTCGCAGGACGTCATCCGCATGTTCACGGAGGCCGCCGAGGGCCTGGAGGGCGAAGAGGCCCTGCACGCCATGGCGAGCGCCTACATGAGGACCATCGCGGAACGGCCCGAGGTGATGCAGATGCAGATGCAGACGTATCTCGCCGTGGCCGCCGCGGAGCAGGAGGGCGACCACGAGTTCGGCGCATCGGTGCGCGCCGGCTGGCTGCGGCTGTGGGACACCGTCCACCTGGCGCTGGGGGCCGATGTCGGCGAGACGACGACCTTCATGGCGTACGGGATGCTCATCAACTGTGTGACGGCCATGGGGTTCCCGCCGGAGCACCCGATCTGGGAGGGGCTCCACCCGTCGGCGCGACCCGTGCGCCCGCCGGAGGGCTGACGGCAGGAGGGTGATGTGACGTCCCCTTTTTCTGCCCGCAGAAGTTAGTCATCAATAACTAACCGGAATCTTCCGTTTCCTGGGGGAGCGATGGCACAGCAGACCGAGCGCCGCGGATCAGCCGCCTGGGCACTCGTCATCACCAGCGTCGCCGGATTCATGGCGGCCCTCGACAACCTCGTCGTCACCACCGCCCTGCCCTCCATCCGCGAGGACCTGGGCGGAGCCCTGCACGACCTCGAATGGACCGTGAGCGCCTACACGCTCACCTTCGCCGTCCTGCTGATGTTCGGCGCGGCCCTCGGCGACCGCTTCGGCCGCCGCCGGCTCTTCGTCGCCGGTCTCGCCGTCTTCACCGTGGCGTCCGCCGCCGCGGCCATGGCACCCGGCATCGACTCCCTCATCGCCGCCCGCGCGGTCCAGGGCGCCGGGGCCGCGGTCATGATGCCCCTCACCCTCACCCTGCTGACGGCCGCCGTGCCCGAGGCGCGCCGCGGGACGGCCTACGGCATCTGGGGCGCCGTCAACGGACTCGCCGTCGCCTGCGGACCGCTCGTCGGCGGCAGCCTCACCGAACACATCTCCTGGCAGTGGATCTTCTGGCTGAACGTCCCGCTGGGCGTGCTCCTCATCCCGCTCGCCCGCCTGCGCCTCGCCGAGTCCCACGGCACCGGCGCCCCGCTCGACCTGCCCGGCACCCTGCTCGCCAGCGGCGGCCTGTTCGGCATCGTCTACGGACTGGTCCGCGGCCCCGTCGACGGCTGGACCGGCACCGTCGTCCTGACCGGTCTGTTCGCCGGGCCGGCGCTGCTCGTCGGCTTCGTCCTCTACAGCACCCGCGCCAGGAACCCCATGCTGCCGATGCGGCTGTTCCGCTCCCGTGCCTTCGCCGGCATCAACGCGGCGAGCCTGCTGATGTTCCTCGGCATGTTCGGCTCGATCTTCCTGCTCAGCCAGTACATGCAGGGCGTGCTCGGCTACTCGCCCACCGAGGCCGGCCTGCGGATGCTGCCCTGGACCGGCATGCCGATGCTCGTCGCCCCCGTCGCCGGCATCCTCTCCGACCGCGTCGGCGGCCGTCCGGTCGTCGCCGCCGGGCTCTTCCTCCAGGCCCTCGGCCTCGCCCACCTGGCCGTGGTGGCGACCGCCGGGGCCTCCTACGCCGTCCAGCTGCCCGGCCTGGTCGTCAGCGGCGTCGGCATGGCCCTGTTCTTCGCCCCGGCCTCCAACCTGGTGATGTCCAGCGTCCGGCCGAAGGAGCAGGGCGTCGCCTCCGGCGCGAACAACGCCCTGCGCGAGGTGGGCGGCGCCCTCGGCGTCGCGGTCATGGCGTCGATCTTCTCGGCCCAGGGCGGTTACGAGTCCGCCCGGTCGTTCGTCGACGGCATGCGCCCCGCGCTGATCACCGGCTCCGCGGCGGTCGCCCTCGCGGGAGTCGCCGCCCTGCTCATACCGGCCCGCAGGCCCGCCCGTCCCAGCGGACCCCCGGCCGCCCGCACGGCCGGACCGGTCCTGGAGAACGCCTCCTGAACGCCCCGAACCGGCCCGCGAGGAAGGAGTCCCGTCATGCCCACCCTGCCCTGGACCGTCCCGAACACCCCGCCGCCCCACACCGAGGTGCACGTCTTCGCCTCCCGCTTCGAGACCCGCACCCTGTGGGGAGCCCTGCGGTTCTTCCTGAAGACGCCCGGGGTGTGGCGGCAGGTGAGCAGGGCCCCCGGCGCCTACGGGGCGTCCCTGAAGGCGCAGCCGCTGCGGCGCACCTTCTGGACCCTCTCCGCCTGGGAGTCCCCGGAGGCCCTCCGCGCCTTCGCCCGCTCCGGCCCGCACGGACCCGCGTCCCGGAGCCTCGCCCGGCAGATGCGGGAGGCGAAGTTCGCCGGCTGGACGGCGAAGAGCGACGACCTCCCCGTCGACTGGGCCGAGGCCGTACGGCGCCTCGGCTGAGCGCACGCGCGCGTGCGAGCCGCCGTGTGCGCCCGCGCGCGTGAGGACCGCGACCCCCGCACGCACGCCCCCGCCCCCGCCGGTCCCGCCCGGCGGGGGCCTTAGTCTTGAGCGCGTGCAGGAACTCCACGACGCCCCCCTCGCCCCGCTGACCACCTTCCGGCTGGGCGGCCCCGCCACCCGCCTGGTCACCGCGACGACCGACGACGAGGTGATCGCCGCGGTCCGCGAGGCCGACGACGGCGGTACGCCCCTGCTGGTCATCGGCGGCGGCTCGAACCTGGTCATCGGCGACAAGGGCTTCGACGGCACCGCGCTCGTCATCGCCACCCGGGGCTTCGCCCTGGACGGCACGCGCCTGGAACTCGTGGCCGGAGAGGTGTGGACCGACGCCGTCGCCCGCACCGTGGAGGCGGGGCTGGCCGGCGTCGAGTGCCTGGCGGGCATCCCCGGCTCGGCGGGCGCGACCCCGATCCAGAACGTCGGCGCGTACGGGCAGGAGGTCTCCTCCACCATCACCGAGGTCGTCGCCTACGATCGCCGGGCCCGCGAGACGGTCACCCTCACGAACGAGGAGTGCGCCTTCTCCTACCGCCACAGCCGCTTCAAGGCCGACCCCGAGCGCTACGTCGTCCTGCGCGTCCGCTTCGACCTGGAGGACGCCGGCGGCCTCTCCGGTCCCCTCCGGTACGCCGAGACGGCCCGCGCCCTCGGCGTCGAACCGGGCGAGCGCGTCCCCCTGGCCACGGCCCGCGAGACGGTCCTGAAGCTCCGTGCCGGAAAGGGCATGGTCCTGGACCCCGAGGACCACGACACCTGGTCGGCCGGCTCCTTCTTCACCAACCCGATCCTCGACGACGAGGAGTTCGCGGCCTTCCGGGCGCGCGTGCGGCAGCGACTGGGCGCCGACGCCGAGCCCCCCGCGTACCCGGCGGGGGAGGGCCGCACCAAGACCTCCGCGGCCTGGCTGATCGACAAGGCGGGCTTCACCAAGGGCTACGGCGACGGCCCGGCCCGCATCTCCACCAAGCACACCCTCGCCCTCACCAACCGGGGCGACGCGACCACCGAGGACCTGCTGGCGCTCGCCCGCGAGGTCGTGGCCGGGGTGCGCGAGGCCTTCGGCGTCACCCTGGTCAACGAGCCGGTGACCGTCGGCGTGAGCCTCTGAGCCTCTGAGCGTCCGGGTCTTTGAGTCCCTGAGCCTTTGAGTGTCCGAGCCTCCGAGCGGCCCCGGGCGCCCGGGCTCAGTAGGCCACGCCCACGCCCTGCTTCACGGTCGCCGCGTCCCCGATCATCGCCAGCATCGCGTGCGCCACATCGGCCCGGCCCACGAAGTTGCCCCGCGCCACGGACCCCCCGACGACCGTCCGGTACACCCCGCTGACCGGCTTGTCCTGAAGGCGCGGCGGCCGTACGACCGTCCAGTCCGTGGCGCTGCGGGCCACCGCGGCCTCCATCTCGCGCAGGTCGGCGTAGATGTCCCGGAACACCGCCGAGACGACACCGCGCACGGTCCGGTCCAGCAGTCCCGCGCCCTCCGGCTCCGGACCGACCGGGGCGGCGCTCACCACGAGCAGCCGCCGCGTGGCCTCCGCCTCCATGGCGCCGAGCACGGTCCGGGTCAGCCGGGCCGCCACCCCGGCGTCCCTGCGGCTGCGGGCGCCGAGCCCGGACAGCACGGCGTCCCGGCCCGCGACCGCGGGGCGCACGGCCTCCGGATCGGTCAGGTCCGCGCGGAACACCTCCAGGGCGTCGCCGGTGACGGTCAGCCGCGCCGGGTCCCGTACGACCGCCGTGACCCGGTGCCCCGAGGCCAGTGCCTGGCGCACGATCTCCTGCCCGATGCCTCCCGTGGCGCCGAAAACAGTGAGGTCCATGACGTGCTCCCGTCCCTCGACAGGGGGTGGGTGAGTGTTTACTCACTCCTGACTCCTCTAGGGTGAGTAAGTACTCACCCACCCGTCAAGTCCAGTGGGAGCGACCATGACATCCCTGGGGGCCGCGCAGCACGGACAGCCCGAGGAGCCGCCGGCCCCCGGGCCCGCCCGCGAACGCATCCTCGACGCCGCCCACCGGCTCATGCTCACCGTGGGACTCGCCCGCGCCACCACCAAGGAGATCGCCAGGGCGGCGGGCTGTTCCGAGGCCGCGCTCTACAAGCACTTCACCGGCAAGGAGGAGCTGTTCATCCGCGTCCTCACGGAGCGGCTGCCGCGGCTGAACCCGCTGCTGAGCAGCCTCGTGGCCGAGCCCGGGCGGGGCACCCTGGAGGACAACCTCACCGAGATCGCCCGCCAGGCCGCCCTCTTCTACGAGCAGAGCTTCCCGATCGCCGCGTCCCTGTACGCCGAGACCCAGCTCAAGCGCCGGCACGACGACGCCGTGCGGGCCATGGGGTCCGGACCGCACCTGCCCATCGAGTCCCTGGCGGCCTACCTCCGCGCGGAACGCGACCTCGGCCGCGTCTCCCCGGACGCGGACACCTTCGCCGCCGCGTCCCTGCTCCTCGGCGCCTGCGCCCAGCGGGCGTTCGCCTACGACATGTCCGACGCCGGCCGCCCGCCGGCGGACGCCTTCGCGGCACGGCTGGTCCGCACCCTCCTGGCCGGCATCGCGCCCTGACCGGGGAAGGGGCGACGGCTCACTCCACCGGCGCCGCCAGCCACTCGTCCACCCCCGCCAGCAGCTTCGCCCTCACGTCCTGGGGTGCCGCCGACCCCCGCACCGACTGCCGGGCCAGCTCCGCCAGCTCGGCGTCCGTGAACCCGTGGTGGAGCCGCGCGATCTCGTACTGCGCCGCCAGCCGCGAGCCGAACAGCAGGGGGTCGTCCGCCCCCAGCGCCAGCGGCACGCCCGCCTCGAACAGCGTCCGCAGCGGCACGTCCCCGGGCTTCTCGTACACGCCCAGCGCCACGTTCGACGCCGGGCACACCTCGCACGTCACCTGGCGGTCCGCGAGCCGCCGCAGCAGCCGCGGATCCTCCGCCGCCCGCACGCCGTGCCCGATGCGGTCCGCCTCCAGGTCGTCCAGGCAGTCGCGCACCGACGCCGGCCCCGTCAGCTCGCCGCCGTGCGGCGCCGACAGCAGACCGCCCTCGCGCGCGATCGCGAACGCCCGGTCGAAGTCGCGGGCCATCCCGCGCCGCTCGTCGTTGGAGAGGCCGAACCCCACGACCCCCCGGTCCGCGTACCGCACCGCCAGCCGGGCCAGCGTGCGCGCGTCCAGCGGATGCTTCATCCGGTTGGCGGCCACCAGCACCCGCATCCCGATCCCGGTCTCCCGGGCCGCCGACTCCACCGCGTCCAGGATGATCTCCAGCGCCGGGATCAGCCCGCCCAGCCGGGGCGCGTACGACGTCGGGTCCACCTGGATCTCCAGCCAGCCGGAGCCGTCCCGCAGTTCCTCCTCCGCCGCCTCCCGCACCAGCCGCTGGATGTCCTCGGGCTCCCTGAGGCACGAGCGCGCGGCGTCGTACAGCCGCTGGAAGCGGAACCAGCCGCGCTCGTCCGTGGCCCGCAGTCTCGGCGGCTCCCCGCTGGTCAGCGCGTCGGTCAGGGCCTCGGGCAGGCGCACGCCGTACTTGTCGGCCAGTTCCAGCAGGGTGGCGGGCCGCATGGACCCGGTGAAGTGCAGGTGCAGATGGGCTTTCGGCAGCGCGGAGACATCACGTACACGTTCCATTGCAGGATCCTGCCGCACGTCCCCGCCGTCCCGGTAGCGCTTTCCCCTTTCGTGGTCTTGCCCGCACGAACGAACGGGGCGCCCGGGAGGACCCCGGACGCCCCGCGGCGGAACGACGACGTCAGTCCCGCGCCTCCGCCAGCAGCTTCTGGATCCGGCTCACGCCCTCGACGAGGTCCTCGTCGCCCAGCGCGTACGACAGCCGCAGGTACCCCGGCGTGCCGAACGCCTCACCGGGCACCACCGCGACCTCGGCCTCCTCCAGGATGAGCGCGGCCAGCTCCACCGAGTCCTGCGGCCGCCTGCCCCGGATCTCCTTGCCGATCAGCGCCTTCACCGAGGGGTAGGCGTAGAACGCGCCCTCGGGCTCCGGGCAGACCACGCCGTCGATCTCGTTGAGCATCCGGACGATGGTCCGGCGGCGCCGGTCGAAGGCCTCGCGCATCTTCGCGACCGCGTCCAGGCCGCCGGAGACGGCGGCGAGGGCGGCCACCTGGGCGACGTTGGAGACGTTCGAGGTGGCGTGCGACTGGAGGTTGGTCGCGGCCTTCACCACGTCCCTCGGGCCGACGATCCAGCCGACCCGCCAGCCCGTCATCGCGTACGTCTTCGCCACGCCGTTGACCACGATGCACTTGTCGCGCAGCTCGGGCAGGAGCGCGGGCAGGGACACGGACACGGCGTCGCCGTAGACCAGGTGCTCGTAGATCTCGTCGGTCAGCACCCACAGGCCGTGCTCGACGGCCCAGCGGCCGATCGCCTCGGTCTCGGCCTCGCCGTAGACCGCGCCGGTCGGGTTCGACGGGGAGACGAAGAGGACGACCTTCGTCTTCTCGGTGCGGGCCGCCTCCAGCTGCTCCACGCTCACGCGGTAGCCGGTGGTCTCGTCGGCGACCACCTCGACCGGGACACCGCCGGCCAGCCGGATCGACTCCGGGTACGTCGTCCAGTACGGGGCGGGCACGATGACCTCGTCGCCCGGGTCGAGGATCGCGGCGAAGGCCTCGTAGATGGCCTGCTTGCCCCCGTTGGTGACCAGGATCTGGGAGGGGTCCACCTCGTAACCGGAGTCGCGCAGCGTCTTCGCGGCGATCGCGGCCTTGAGCTCGGGCAGGCCGCCGGCCGGCGTGTAGCGGTGGAACTTGGGGTTCTTGCAGGCCTCGATCGCGGCCTCGACGATGTAGTCCGGCGTCGGGAAGTCGGGCTCACCGGCGCCGAAGCCGATCACCGGTCGCCCGGCGGCCTTGAGGGCCTTGGCCTTGGCGTCCACGGCGAGGGTGGCGGACTCGGAGATCGCGCCGACTCGGGCGGAGACCCGGCGCTCGGTGGGAGGGGTTGCAGCGCTCATGAGTCCATCGTTTCAGACCGGAAACCCACGCGGCACGGGGGTTTCACCCACTGAACAGGATCGGGCAAACCCCTGAACACCAGTCCGGATCGACCCGCCGGTGAGCCGCCGGACAGGGCGGACTTCCGCCGATCCTCCGGTGGCGGGGCCCCTCGCCGGAGCTTTCTGTTCGACGCCCGGCCCAGGACCACGTACACTCTCACCTCGTTGGCCTTCAACGGCCCGCGCTCATCGGGTGTACACCGAGCACCCGCCGGGATGCGGTACGTTGGGGGACGCACAAAGGGTCGTAGCTCAATTGGTAGAGCACTGGTCTCCAAAACCAGCGGTTGGGGGTTCAAGTCCCTCCGGCCCTGCTACACACACCTTCGCCAGGATGTGTGCGCATGTACGTACAGCAATGCACCGCCGTGCGGCTCAGACCGGGCGCGGCACGGCCACGACCCGGAATCAGGTGAGGACGAGTGACGGACGCCGTGGGCTCCATCGACATGCCTGATGCCCAGGACGAGGCGCCGGACTCCAAGAAGAAGGCCCGCAAGGGCGGCAAGCGCGCCAAGAAGGGCCCGCTGAAGCGCCTCGCGCTCTTCTACCGCCAGATCGTCGCGGAGCTCCGCAAGGTTGTCTGGCCGACCCGCAACCAGCTGACGTCGTACACGACGGCCGTGATCATCTTCGTGGTCATCATGATCGGCCTGGTCACTTTGATCGACTATGGTCTCGGTCACGCCGCCAAGTACGTCTTCGGCTGATCCGCGAGCGAAGAGCGCCGAGGTACCCGGCGCTCCTTTTCGCATGTTCCACCCCTTGTATCCAGGAAGAAGCAGCCACCGTGTCTGACCCGAACGTGAACGACGCCGTCGAGCCTCGCGGCGACGGGGCCGAGTCCGCCGAGGAGGCGCTCGACGCCGTCGCGGGCGCGGACACCGAGGACACCGAGGTCTTCGCGGAGACCGAGGCTGCCGACACCACCGAGGACGACGCCGCCGAGGCCGAGGACGAGGTCGCGGAGGCCGAGGCCGAGGACGCCGCCGAGACCGAGGAAGCGGCCGAGGAGGACGACCGGGACCCGGTCGAGAAGCTCCGCGAGGAACTGCGGACGCTGCCCGGCGAGTGGTACGTCATCCACACGTACGCGGGTTACGAGAACCGGGTGAAGACCAACCTGGAGCAGCGCGCCGTCTCGCTGAACGTCGAGGACTACATCTTCCAGGCCGAGGTGCCGCAGGAGGAGGTCGTCCAGATCAAGAACGGCGACCGCAAGACGATCAAGCAGAACAAGCTCCCGGGTTACGTCCTGGTCCGCATGGACCTGACGAACGAGTCCTGGGGCGTCGTCCGCAACACCCCCGGTGTCACCGGCTTCGTGGGCAACGCCTACGACCCGTACCCGCTGACGCTGGACGAGATCGTCAAGATGCTCGCCCCGGAGGCCGAGGAGAAGGCCGCCCGCGAGGCCGCCGAGGCCGAGGGCAAGCCGGCTCCGCAGCGCAAGGTCGAGGTCCAGGTGCTGGACTTCGAGGTCGGCGACTCGGTCACCGTCACCGACGGCCCGTTCGCCACGCTCCAGGCGACCATCAACGAGATCAACCCCGACTCCAAGAAGGTCAAGGGCCTGGTGGAGATCTTCGGCCGCGAGACGCCGGTCGAGCTCTCCTTCGACCAGATCCAGAAGAACTGACCCTCGGGCCGGATCCTCTGGAGCCACGCTTCCGGGCAGGTCAGGTGAACGCTCCGGCGTCCGCCTGACCTGCCCGGTTTTTGGCCGCGCATACGTACCCGTTATCGTTGTGCGGTATGCCTGCGTCCGGGTTGTCCCCCTGACGCGGGCAGGACCCGAATCGAAAGGACCCGGAGAGCCATGCCTCCCAAGAAGAAGAAGGTCACGGGGCTCATCAAGCTCCAGATCCAGGCCGGTGCCGCGAACCCGGCCCCGCCGGTCGGCCCCGCGCTGGGCCAGCACGGCGTCAACATCATGGAGTTCTGCAAGGCCTACAACGCCGCGACCGAGTCGCAGCGCGGTTGGGTCATCCCGGTGGAGATCACGGTCTACGAGGACCGTTCCTTCACCTTCGTCACCAAGACCCCCCCGGCCGCCAAGATGATCCTCAAGGCCGCGGGCGTGGAGAAGGGCTCCGGCGAGCCGCACAAGACCAAGGTCGCGAAGATCACCCGCGAGCAGGTCCGCGAGATCGCCACCACCAAGATGCCCGACCTCAACGCCAACGACCTGGACGCCGCCGAGAAGATCATCGCCGGCACCGCCCGTTCCATGGGCGTCACGGTCGAGGGCTGACCCCCACCCCCGTAAGCCAAGCAGAAGTGTGGAAGGGCCGGCTCGGCCCGGACCACGACTCCTAAGAATCCACAGGAGCTTTAAGTGAGCAAGCGCAGCAAGTCTCTCCGCGCTGCGGACGCCAAGATCGACCGGGAGAAGCTGTACGCCCCGCTCGAGGCCGTCCGTCTCGCCAAGGAGACCTCCACGACCAAGTTCGACGGCACCGTCGAGGTCGCCTTCCGCCTGGGTGTCGACCCGCGCAAGGCCGACCAGATGGTCCGTGGCACCGTGAACCTCCCGCACGGCACCGGTAAGACCGCCCGGGTCCTGGTCTTCGCGACCGGTGACCGTGCCGAGGCCGCGCGTGCCGCGGGCGCCGACATCGTCGGCGCCGACGAGCTGATCGACGAGGTGTCGAAGGGCCGTCTGGACTTCGACGCCGTCGTCGCCACCCCGGACCTCATGGGCAAGGTCGGCCGCCTCGGCCGCGTGCTCGGTCCCCGTGGTCTGATGCCGAACCCGAAGACCGGCACCGTGACCCCGGACGTCGCCAAGGCTGTCAACGACATCAAGGGCGGCAAGATCGAGTTCCGCGTCGACAAGCACTCGAACCTGCACTTCATCATCGGCAAGACGTCGTTCGACGACACCAAGCTGGTGGAGAACTACGGCGCCGCGCTGGAGGAGATCCTCCGTCTGAAGCCGTCCGCCGCCAAGGGCCGCTACATCAAGAAGGCCGCCATCACCACCACGATGGGCCCCGGCATCCCGGTCGACCCGAACCGCACCCGCAACCTCCTCGTCGAGGAGGACCCGGCCGCGGTCTGAGCCGGCCGGACCGGCCCGCCGGTCCGTACAACCGCTGAACCCGTCCCTGCGTCTCAGAAGGCGCGGGGACGGGTTTTTTCGTACGCCAGTGTCAGCCGGGTGCGTTACCGTTCAGCTGATTCACAGGTACAACAACACCGAAACAACCAGGGGTGGGATTCATGGGCATGTCCGCATGGAAGCGCGCGGGTGTCTCCCTGACGGCCGTGGCCGTCGTCGCGGGTGTCGCGGGCTGTCAGGACGGCGACGGGGGCGGGAAGAAGAAGGCCGCCGACTCGGCGGAGTCCCAGATCCAGACGCAGAACCAGATGACCGAGGTGCTCCAGGCCGCCTTCAAGAAGACCTCGGAGGCCAAGTCCTCCAAGGTCCGGATGACCATGTCGATGCCGGCCTCCGCGGAGGGCGGCGGCACCATGGAGATCTCCGGCGTGCAGGGCTGGGACCCGGCCGTCATGGACGTCACCATGAAGGGTTCCGCGCTCACCGAGGGCGACCCGGATGCTCCCGAGCAGGTCCGCATGATCATGCTCGACAACGTCATGTACATGGACATGGGCGCGAAGCAGGCCGCCGAGATGGACGGCAAGCGCTGGATGAAGATGGACTTCGCCGCCATCGCCGAGGCGTCCGGTGACGCGGAGATGCAGAAGCAGATGACCGGCGGCCTGGAGAACATGAACCAGGACCCGGCCCAGCAGCTCGCCCTGCTGCTCGAGTCGCCGAACCTGAAGCACGTCGGCCCGGAGAAGGTCGACGGCGTCCGGACGCAGCACTACAAGGGCACGCTGAGCTTCGAGGAGATGCTCGACGCCAACAAGGCCGCCGACGGCCTGCTCTCCGAGAAGGAGCGCCAGGACCTGATCGCCAACGTCGAGAAGGCGGGCCTGAAGGGCTACGACACCCAGGTCTGGGTCAACGAGGACAACTACCCGGTCAAGATGGTCGTCGGCATGAAGATGCCCCAGGGCACCATGAACATGACGGCCCACTACTCCGACTACGGCGCCAAGGCCGAGGTCCAGGCCCCGCCGGCGGGGGAGACGCTCGACCTCATGGAGATGATGCAGGAGCTGGAGGGCATGGGCTCCGAGTCCGAGGCCGGTCTCAGCTCCTGACGCTCCCGGCGCCTGCGGAGCACACGCTCGGCCGATTTGCCTGACGCCGATCCGTTCCCGTACTCTTCCACAGAAGCCAAAGACCGCTGGTCGTTGCCGCGCGCTCGCGAGAGGGCGCGGTGGCCGAAGGATCCGCTGAACTGCGGACGACCCGCGCAGGTGACAGTGGAAGAGTTCCCGGATCTCGCCGCCGAGTGCGCGTGAGAGAACCGGTTGAGCCTCGCCCCGTGCGCCTGCGCCCGGGGCGTTTCGTTTTCCCCAGTCCTCCTTCGGGTCCGCGCGGTCCGAATCACCCGGAAGGAGGCCGAGGCTCTATGGCGAGGCCCGACAAGGCTGCCGCGGTTGCCGAGCTGACGGACAAGTTCCGCAGCTCCAACGCCGCCGTGCTGACCGAGTACCGCGGTCTCACCGTGGCGCAGCTGAAGACGCTGCGCCGTTCGCTCGGTGAGAACGCCCAGTACGCCGTGGTGAAGAACACGCTGACCAAGATTGCGGCCAACGAGGCCGGGATCACGCTGGACGACCAGCTCTTCGCTGGTCCGACGGCGGTCGCCTTCGTCACCGGTGACCCGGTGGAGTCGGCGAAGGGTCTTCGTGACTTCGCCAAGGACAACCCGAATCTCGTCATCAAGGGCGGTGTCCTTGACGGCAAGGCGCTCTCCGCCGACGAGATCAAGAAGCTTGCGGACCTCGAGTCCCGCGAGGTTCTGCTCTCCAAGCTGGCCGGTGCCCTGAAGGGCAAGCAGTCGCAGGCTGCCTCTGTCTTCCAGGCGCTGCCGTCGAAGCTCGTCCGCACCGTGGACGCGCTCCGTGCCAAGCAGGACGAGCAGGGCGGTGCCGAGTAATTCGGCTCGCTTTCCGATCCTCGCCGCGTGAGGTGAGGGTCGATGCGGGCCCGACGTACGCCCGCCTTACCCAGTACATCCGGCACCTGCCGATTTAGTGGAAGGACCGCCATCATGGCGAAGCTCACCCAGGACGAGCTGCTGGCCCAGTTCGAGGAGATGACCCTCATCGAGCTCTCCGAGTTCGTGAAGGCCTTCGAGGAGAAGTTCGACGTCACCGCCGCCGCGGCCGCCCCGGTCGTCGTCGCCGGTGGTGCCGCCGGTGGCGCCGCCGCCGAGGCCGTCGAGGAGAAGGACGAGTTCGACGTCATCCTCACCGGTGCCGGCGACAAGAAGATCCAGGTCATCAAGGTCGTGCGCGAGCTCACCTCCCTGGGCCTCAAGGAGGCCAAGGACCTGGTCGACGGCACCCCGAAGCCGGTCCTCGAGAAGGTCAACAAGGAAGCCGCCGACAAGGCCGCCGAGGCCCTCAAGGGCGCCGGCGCCTCCGTCGAGGTCAAGTAAGACCTTCCGGGCCCGTCAGGACCCACCGCACGTCCCGCTGGGCGTGTAACGCGCAAGCGCCGAGGAGCGATCATCCATCCGGGTGGTCGCTCCTCGGCGTATCCGGGGTCCGGCGGCGGCTGCCTTGCACCCGGGACGGCGGGGGGTATGGTGATCTTCGTCGTGCCCCACGGGCCACGAGGACTCACCTGGTGGCAGGCGGTTCGGGCAAGGAGGGCCTTGACGAACCGCACGCGGCGCGCAATTCTCAGGACGCGTCGTCACAAGGATCCGAATCCGAGGCATGGATCGACGGCAAAGAGGGCAGTATCACCGTGCGTTGAGGGCAGCGCCTTGTCGCAGGAGTTGAGAACAACGAGGGCCTCCATTGGTCTCGAAAACCCGCACTGGACATCAGTGTGCCAAGTGGCTACACTGACCCTTTGCGCTGCCTGTTAGCTGTCCCCTGCCCGTCACCAGGGGCATGCCCTCACTCGAGCACAGACGACTAGATCATCTCCGACCTGGGATTTCTGTCTCTGCGCACAGTGGGGGGCCGGTACGCGCGTAGTGAGTCCGAGCCCTCGGAAGGACCCCCTCTTGGCCGCCTCGCGCAACGCCTCGACCGCGAATACGAACAACGGCGCCAGCACCGCCCCGCTGCGCATCTCCTTTGCAAAGATCAAGGAGCCTCTCGAGGTTCCCAACCTGCTCGCGCTGCAGACCGAGAGCTTCGACTGGCTGCTCGGCAACACGGCCTGGCAGAGTCGGGTCGAGGAGGCTCTCGAGAACGGTCAGGACGTCCCCACCAAGTCCGGGCTCGAGGAGATCTTCGAGGAGATCTCCCCGATCGAGGACTTCTCCGGGTCGATGTCGCTGACCTTCCGCGACCACCGCTTCGAGCCGCCGAAGAACTCCATCGACGAGTGCAAGGAGCGCGACTTCACGTACGCCGCCCCGCTCTTCGTCACCGCCGAGTTCACCAACAACGAGACCGGCGAGATCAAGTCCCAGACCGTCTTCATGGGCGACTTCCCGCTCATGACGAACAAGGGCACCTTCGTCATCAACGGCACCGAGCGTGTCGTGGTGTCGCAGCTGGTCCGTTCCCCGGGTGTCTACTTCGACTCCAGCATCGACAAGACCTCCGACAAGGACATCTTCTCCGCCAAGATCATCCCGTCCCGGGGTGCCTGGCTGGAGATGGAGATCGACAAGCGCGACATGGTCGGTGTCCGCATCGACCGCAAGCGCAAGCAGTCCGTCACCGTCCTCCTGAAGGCGCTCGGCTGGACCACCGAGCAGATCCTCGAGGAGTTCGGCGAGTACGAGTCCATGCGCGCCACCCTGGAGAAGGACCACACCCAGGGCCAGGACGACGCGCTGCTCGACATCTACCGCAAGCTGCGCCCGGGCGAGCCCCCCACGCGTGAGGCCGCGCAGACGCTGCTCGAGAACCTCTACTTCAACCCCAAGCGCTACGACCTGGCCAAGGTCGGCCGCTACAAGGTCAACAAGAAGCTGGGTGCGGACGCCCCGCTGGACGCGGGCATCCTGACCGTCGAGGACATCATCTCGACGATCAAGTACCTGGTGAAGCTGCACGCGGGCGAGACCGAGACGGTCGGCGACAGCGGTCAGACGATCGTCGTCGAGACCGACGACATCGACCACTTCGGCAACCGCCGTCTGCGCAGCGTCGGCGAGCTCATCCAGAACCAGGTCCGCACGGGTCTGGCGCGCATGGAGCGCGTCGTGCGCGAGCGCATGACCACGCAGGACGTCGAGGCGATCACGCCGCAGACCCTGATCAACATCCGGCCGGTCGTCGCCTCCATCAAGGAGTTCTTCGGCACCAGCCAGCTGTCCCAGTTCATGGACCAGAACAACCCGCTGTCCGGGCTGACGCACAAGCGTCGTCTGTCCGCGCTCGGCCCGGGTGGTCTCTCCCGTGAGCGGGCCGGCTTCGAGGTCCGTGACGTGCACCCCTCGCACTACGGCCGCATGTGCCCGATCGAGACCCCCGAAGGCCCGAACATCGGTCTGATCGGCTCGCTGGCCTCCTACGGCCGGGTCAACGCGTTCGGCTTCATCGAGACGCCGTACCGCAAGGTGGTCGACGGCCAGGTCACCGACGAGGTCGACTACCTGACCGCCGACGAGGAGGACCGCTTCGTCATCGCGCAGGCCAACGCGCCGCTCACCGACGAACTGCGGTTCGCCGAGGCCCGCGTGCTGGTCCGCCGCAAGGGCGGCGAGGTCGACTACGTCGGCCCCGAGGACGTGGACTACATGGACGTCTCGCCGCGCCAGATGGTGTCGGTCGCGACCGCCATGATCCCCTTCCTCGAGCACGACGACGCCAACCGTGCCCTGATGGGCGCGAACATGATGCGCCAGGCCGTGCCGCTGATCAAGTCCGAGTCCCCGCTCGTCGGCACCGGCATGGAGTACCGCTCCGCCGTCGACGCCGGCGACGTGGTCAAGGCCGAGAAGGCGGGTGTGGTCCAGGAGGTCTCCGCGGACTACATCACCACCGCCAACGACGACGGCACGTACATCACGTACCGCCTGGCCAAGTTCGCCCGCTCCAACCAGGGCACCTCGGTCAACCAGAAGGTCATCGTCAACGAGGGCGACCGCGTCGTCGAGGGCCAGGTCCTCGCCGACGGTCCGGCCACCCAGAACGGCGAGATGGCGCTCGGCAAGAACCTGCTGGTCGCGTTCATGCCGTGGGAGGGTCACAACTACGAGGACGCGATCATCCTGTCGCAGCGCCTCGTGCAGGACGACGTCCTCTCCTCGATCCACATCGAGGAGCACGAGGTCGACGCCCGTGACACCAAGCTCGGCCCCGAGGAGATCACCCGGGACATCCCGAACGTCTCCGAGGAGGTCCTCGCCGACCTCGACGAGCGCGGCATCATCCGCATCGGCGCCGAGGTCATCGCCGGCGACATCCTGGTCGGCAAGGTCACGCCCAAGGGCGAGACCGAGCTGACCCCCGAGGAGCGCCTGCTCCGCGCGATCTTCGGTGAGAAGGCCCGTGAGGTCCGTGACACCTCGCTGAAGGTGCCGCACGGCGAGACCGGCAAGGTCATCGGCGTGCGCGTCTTCGACCGCGAGGAGGGCGACGAGCTTCCCCCCGGTGTGAACCAGCTGGTGCGCGTCTACGTCGCGCAGAAGCGCAAGATCACCGACGGTGACAAGCTCGCCGGCCGCCACGGCAACAAGGGCGTCATCTCCAAGATCCTGCCCATCGAGGACATGCCGTTCCTCGAGGACGGGACCCCGGTCGACATCATCCTCAACCCGCTGGGCGTGCCGTCCCGAATGAACCCGGGACAGGTCCTGGAGATCCACCTCGGCTGGCTCGCCAGCCGCGGCTGGGACGTCTCCGGCCTCGCGGAGGAGTGGGCCCAGCGCCTCCAGGCCATCGGCGCCGACAAGGTCGAGCCCGGCACCAACGTCGCCACCCCGGTCTTCGACGGTGCGCGTGAGGACGAGCTCGCGGGTCTGCTCCAGCACACCATCCCGAACCGCGACGGCGAGCGCATGGTGCTCCCGACCGGCAAGGCGCGGCTGTTCGACGGCCGTAGCGGTGAGCCGTTCCCGGACCCGATCTCGGTCGGCTACATGTACATCCTGAAGCTGCACCACCTGGTCGACGACAAGCTGCACGCCCGTTCGACCGGTCCGTACTCCATGATCACCCAGCAGCCGCTGGGTGGTAAGGCTCAGTTCGGTGGCCAGCGGTTCGGCGAGATGGAGGTGTGGGCACTCGAGGCGTACGGCGCCGCCTACGCGCTCCAGGAGCTGCTGACCATCAAGTCCGACGACGTCACCGGCCGCGTGAAGGTCTACGAGGCCATCGTCAAGGGCGAGAACATCCCCGAGCCCGGCATCCCCGAGTCCTTCAAGGTGCTCATCAAGGAGATGCAGTCCCTGTGCCTGAACGTGGAGGTGCTGTCCAGCGACGGTATGTCCATCGAGATGCGTGACACCGACGAGGACGTCTTCCGCGCTGCGGAGGAGCTCGGCATCGACCTGTCCCGGCGCGAGCCGAGCAGCGTCGAAGAGGTCTGACGGGAGTCCGGCGGACCGTGAACCACCACGGTCCGCCGGCCCCAGGACCCCCGTTTCAGACCCCAAGACTTACGACCCTGAGAGGGATTGACGCATAGTGCTCGACGTCAACTTCTTCGACGAGCTCCGGATCGGCCTGGCCACCGCTGACGACATCCGTCAGTGGAGCCACGGCGAGGTCAAGAAGCCCGAGACCATCAACTACCGCACCCTCAAGCCCGAGAAGGACGGACTCTTCTGCGAGAAGATCTTCGGTCCGACCCGGGACTGGGAGTGCTACTGCGGCAAGTACAAGCGCGTCCGCTTCAAGGGCATCATCTGTGAGCGCTGTGGCGTGGAGGTCACGCGCGCCAAGGTGCGCCGTGAGCGGATGGGCCACATCGAGCTGGCCGCGCCCGTCACGCACATCTGGTACTTCAAGGGCGTCCCGTCGCGCCTGGGTTACCTGCTCGACCTCGCTCCGAAGGACCTGGAGAAGGTCATCTACTTCGCGGCGTACATGATCACGTACGTCGACGAGGAGCGCCGCACCCGCGACCTGCCCTCGCTGGAGGCCCACGTCTCCGTCGAGCGCCAGCAGATCGAGAACCGCCGCGACGCCGATCTCGAGGCCCGCGCCAAGAAGCTCGAGTCCGACCTGGCCGAGCTCGAGTCCGAGGGCGCCAAGGCCGACGTGCGCCGCAAGGTGCGCGAGGGTGCCGAGCGTGAGATGAAGCAGCTGCGCGACCGCGCGCAGCGCGAGATCGACCGCCTCGACGAGGTGTGGAGCCGGTTCAAGAACCTCAAGGTCCAGGACCTCGAGGGCGACGAGCTGCTCTACCGCGAGCTGCGCGACCGCTTCGGCACGTACTTCGACGGCTCGATGGGTGCCGCGGCGCTGCAGAAGCGCCTGGAGTCCTTCGACCTCGAGGAGGAGGCCGAGAAGCTCCGCGAGATCATCCGCACCGGCAAGGGCCAGAAGAAGACCCGTGCGCTCAAGCGCCTGAAGGTCGTCTCCGCGTTCCTGCAGACGTCCAACAGCCCCAAGGGCATGGTGCTGGACTGCGTGCCGGTCATCCCGCCGGACCTGCGTCCGATGGTGCAGCTGGACGGTGGCCGCTTCGCGACCTCCGACCTGAACGACCTGTACCGCCGTGTCATCAACCGCAACAACCGCCTGAAGCGGCTTCTCGACCTCGGCGCGCCCGAGATCATCGTGAACAACGAGAAGCGCATGCTCCAGGAGGCCGTCGACGCCCTCTTCGACAACGGTCGTCGTGGCCGCCCGGTGACGGGCCCCGGCAACCGTCCGCTGAAGTCGCTGTCCGACATGCTCAAGGGCAAGCAGGGCCGCTTCCGCCAGAACCTGCTCGGCAAGCGCGTGGACTACTCCGCGCGTTCCGTGATCGTCGTCGGTCCGCAGCTGAAGCTGCACCAGTGCGGTCTGCCGAAGGCGATGGCGCTGGAGCTGTTCAAGCCGTTCGTGATGAAGCGCCTGGTCGACCTGAACCACGCGCAGAACATCAAGAGCGCCAAGCGCATGGTCGAGCGCGGCCGCACGGTCGTGTACGACGTGCTGGAAGAGGTCATCGCGGAGCACCCGGTTCTGCTGAACCGTGCGCCCACGCTGCACCGCCTCGGCATCCAGGCCTTCGAGCCGCAGCTGGTCGAGGGCAAGGCCATCCAGATCCACCCGCTCGTGTGCACCGCGTTCAACGCGGACTTCGACGGTGACCAGATGGCCGTGCACCTGCCGCTGTCCGCGGAGGCGCAGGCCGAGGCCCGCATCCTGATGCTGTCCTCGAACAACATCCTCAAGCCGGCCGACGGCCGTCCGGTGACGATGCCGACCCAGGACATGGTCCTCGGTCTGTTCTTCCTCACCACCGACGGCGAGATGCGCGACCTCAAGGGCGAGGGCCGTTCCTTCGCCTCGGTCGCGGAGGCGATCATGGCCTTCGACGCGGGCGAGCTGTCGCTCCAGTCGAAGATCGACGTCCGCTTCCCGGTCGGCACCATCCCGCCGCGCGGCTGGACCCCGCCGGCGCGCGAGGAGGGCGAGCCCGAGTGGCAGCAGGGTGACAGCTTCCGGCTGAACACCACCCTGGGCCGCGCGCTCTTCAACGAGCTGCTGCCCGAGGACTACCCGTTCGTCGACTACGAGGTCGGCAAGAAGCAGCTCTCCGAGATCGTCAACGACCTCGCCGAGCGCTACCCGAAGGTCATCGTGGCGGCGACGCTCGACAACCTGAAGGCGGCCGGCTTCTACTGGGCCACCCGTTCCGGCGTCACCGTCGCCATCTCCGACGTCGTCGTCCCCGAGGCGAAGAAGGAGATCGTCAAGGGCTACGAGGCGCAGGACGAGAAGGTCCAGAAGCAGTACGAGCGCGGTCTGATCACCAAGGACGAGCGCACGCAGGAGCTCATCGCGATCTGGACCAAGGCGACCAACGAGGTCGCCGAGGCGATGAACGACAACTTCCCGAAGACCAACCCGATCTTCATGATGGTGAACTCGGGTGCACGAGGCAACATGATGCAGATGCGTCAGATCGCCGGTATGCGTGGTCTGGTGTCGAACGCGAAGAACGAGACGATCCCGCGTCCGATCAAGGCGTCGTTCCGTGAGGGCCTGTCCGTGCTGGAGTACTTCATCTCCACGCACGGTGCCCGTAAGGGTCTGGCGGACACCGCCCTGCGGACCGCCGACTCGGGTTACCTCACCCGTCGTCTGGTCGACGTCTCCCAGGACGTCATCATCCGCGAGGAGGACTGCGGCACCGAGCGCGGTCTGCGCCTCAAGATCGCCGACCGCGGCGCCGACGGCGTGCTGCGCAAGGCGGAGGACGTCGAGACGTCCGTGTACGCGCGCTGCCTCGCCGAGGACATCGTGGTCGACGGCCAGGTGCTGGCCCCGGCCGGCACCGACCTGGGCGACGTCCTCATCGAGGAGCTCGTCTCCCGCGGCGTCGAGGAGGTCAAGACCCGCTCGGTCCTGACCTGCGAGTCCGCCGTCGGCACCTGCGCGATGTGCTACGGCCGTTCGCTGGCCACCGGCAAGCTGGTCGACATCGGTGAGGCGGTCGGCATCATCGCCGCCCAGTCCATCGGTGAGCCCGGCACCCAGCTGACGATGCGTACCTTCCACACCGGTGGTGTGGCCGGTGACGACATCACCCAGGGTCTGCCGCGTGTCGTCGAGCTCTTCGAGGCCCGTACCCCGAAGGGTGTCGCCCCGATCTCCGAGGCCTCCGGCCGCGTGCGGATCGAGGAGACCGAGAAGACCAAGAAGATCGTCATCACGCCGGACGACGGCAGCGACGAGACGGCCTACCCGATCTCCAAGCGCGCCCGTCTCCTGGTCAGCGAGGGCGAGCACGTCGAGGTGGGCCAGAAGCTCACCGTGGGTGCCACCAACCCGCACGACGTGCTGCGCATCCTGGGCCAGCGCGCCGTCCAGGTCCACCTGGTCGGCGAGGTCCAGAAGGTCTACAACTCGCAGGGTGTGTCGATCCACGACAAGCACATCGAGATCATCATCCGGCAGATGCTCCGCCGGGTGACGATCATCGAGTCCGGCGACGCCGAGCTGCTGCCCGGCGAGCTGGTCGAGCGCTCGAAGTTCGAGACCGAGAACCGTCGTGTGGTCCAGGAGGGCGGTCACCCGGCCTCCGGCCGTCCGCAGCTCATGGGTATCACCAAGGCCTCGCTGGCGACCGAGTCCTGGCTGTCGGCGGCGTCCTTCCAGGAGACGACCAGGGTCCTCACGGACGCGGCGATCAACGCCAAGTCCGACTCCCTGATCGGCCTCAAGGAGAACGTCATCATCGGTAAGCTCATCCCGGCCGGTACGGGCCTGTCCCGCTACCGCAACATCCGGGTCGAGCCGACCGAGGAGGCCAAGGCCGCGATGTACTCGGCCGTCGGCTACGACGACATCGACTACTCGCCGTTCGGCACCGGCTCCGGCCAGGCCGTTCCGCTGGAGGACTACGACTACGGTCCGTACAACCAGTAAGCGAGCAGCACGACCGAAGGGCGGTCACCCCGGGCGGGGTGGCCGCCCTTCGGCGTTCCCCGGAAGCCGGCGCGGGCGTCTTTTCCGTCCGTACCCGTGCCGGAACGTCCGCTCCGGCGCATCATGGAGGGACCCGGTGCGACGGGGGAGATGGTGCTCGGTGTCGTATTCGCCGTATCCGCAGTGGCAGCCCTGGCAGCAGGGACACGGCGGACCGCAGCCGTGGGGCGGGCGGACCGTCCCGTCCATGCGTGCCTCGCACGCCGAGCGGGAGCGGGCCGTGGACGTCCTGAGAGCCGGCTACGGGGAGGGGCGGCTGGAGAAGCCCGAGTTCGACCGGCGCGTCGCGCGGGCGTACGAGGCCCGTACGGTGGGCGAGCTGGCGCTGCTGGTGGCCGACCTGCCGCAGGGACCCGTACCGCACGCCGGGACCGCCGTGCCGGCGGTGTTCCTGCCGGCGCCCCGGGCGCGGGTGAACGGCAAGGCGGTCGCCGCGGCCGTCTGCGGCGGGCTCTGCCTGGTCACCTTCGGGCTCACCGGCATCCCGGCGGTCGTCCTGGGGCACGCGGCGCGCGCCGAGATCGCGCGCACCGGAGAGGAGGGCGACGGGCTGGCGCTGACCGGGCTGGCGCTCGGCTGGCTGGCGAACGCGGCGTGGGCCGTCCTGATGTTCCTGTCGTTCGCACTGGCACTGGCGTCCGGTTGACAATCGAAGATCATCATCGGTGTATGCGTTTGACGTGCTCCGCGCGACCATGCGGGCAGAGCCCATTTGTTTTGACCGCAGCGAATGCGATAGGTACGCTCAGACCTTGTGCCTGGGGTGTGCCCTGGCCTTCGTGCGTGCCATCACACCGCACAGGGGGCTGAGAAAGGCCACCGCAATCCGCGCTTCTTTCTGCCTCGCGGCGGGAGTCCGCGGGATTCGACACACCCGACCGCGTGGGTCGGCGACGTTCCAGGTTAGCTGTACCCATCGGCACACAGAAACCGGAGAAGTAGTGCCTACGATCCAGCAGCTGGTCCGCAAGGGCCGGCAGGACAAGGTCGAGAAGAACAAGACGCCCGCACTCGAGGGTTCCCCTCAGCGTCGCGGCGTCTGCACGCGTGTGTTCACGACCACCCCGAAGAAGCCGAACTCGGCCCTGCGTAAGGTCGCGCGTGTGCGTCTGACCAGCGGCATCGAGGTCACCGCTTACATCCCGGGTGAGGGACACAACCTGCAGGAGCACTCCATCGTGCTCGTGCGCGGCGGCCGTGTGAAGGACCTGCCGGGTGTTCGTTACAAGATCATCCGCGGCTCGCTCGACACCCAGGGTGTCAAGAACCGCAAGCAGGCTCGCAGCCGTTACGGCGCCAAGAAGGAGAAGTAAGAATGCCTCGTAAGGGCCCCGCCCCGAAGCGCCCGGTCATCATCGACCCGGTCTACGGTTCTCCTCTGGTGACCTCCCTGATCAACAAGGTGCTGCTGAACGGCAAGCGCTCCACCGCCGAGCGCATCGTCTACGGCGCCATGGAGGGCCTGCGCGAGAAGACCGGCAACGACCCGGTCATCACGCTGAAGCGCGCTCTCGAGAACATCAAGCCGACCCTCGAGGTCAAGTCCCGCCGTGTCGGTGGTGCCACCTACCAGGTCCCGGTCGAGGTCAAGCCCGGCCGTGCCAACACGCTGGCGCTGCGCTGGCTGGTCGGTTACTCCCGCGCCCGTCGCGAGAAGACCATGACCGAGCGTCTGCTCAACGAGCTCCTCGACGCCAGCAACGGCCTCGGCGCCGCTGTGAAGAAGCGCGAGGACACGCACAAGATGGCCGAGTCCAACAAGGCCTTCGCGCACTACCGCTGGTAGTCGCAGACCCCATCGAGACCGAGAGAAGACTGAAGCCTTATGGCTACCACTTCGCTTGACCTGGCCAGGGTCCGCAACATCGGGATCATGGCCCACATCGACGCGGGCAAGACGACCACCACCGAGCGGATCCTGTTCTACACCGGCGTCTCCTACAAGATCGGTGAGGTCCACGACGGCGCTGCCACCATGGACTGGATGGAGCAGGAGCAGGAGCGTGGCATCACGATCACCTCTGCTGCCACCACCTGCCACTGGCCGCTGGAAGACGTCGACCACACCATCAACATCATCGACACGCCGGGCCACGTCGACTTCACCGTCGAGGTGGAGCGTTCGCTGCGCGTGCTCGACGGTGCCGTGACGGTGTTCGACGGCGTCGCCGGCGTCGAGCCCCAGTCCGAGACGGTGTGGCGTCAGGCGGACCGCTACGGCGTTCCGCGCATCTGCTTCGTCAACAAGCTCGACCGCACCGGTGCCGAGTTCCACCGCTGCGTCGACATGATCTCCGACCGCCTGGGCGCGCAGCCGTTGGTCATGCAGCTGCCGATCGGTGCCGAGGCCGACTTCAAGGGCGTCGTGGACCTGGTCCGCATGAAGGCGCTCGTGTGGTCCGCCGAGGCGGCCAAGGGCGAGATGTACGACGTCGTCGACATCCCGGCCACGCACACCGAGGCCGCCGAGGAGTGGCGCGGCAAGCTGCTCGAGGCCGTCGCGGAGAACGACGAGGAGCTGATGGAGCTGTACCTCGAGGGCACCGAGCCCTCCGAGGAGCAGCTGTACGCGGCGATCCGCCGTATCACCATCGCGTCCGGCAAGGGCGGCGGCACCACCGTCACCCCGGTGTTCTGCGGCACCGCGTTCAAGAACAAGGGCGTCCAGCCCCTGCTCGACGCGGTCGTGCGCTACCTGCCCTCCCCGCTCGACGTCGAGGCCATCGAGGGTCACGACCCGAAGGACGCGGAGACGGTCGTCTCCCGCAAGCCGTCGGACGACGAGCCCCTCGCCGCGCTCGCGTTCAAGATCATGAGCGACCCGCACCTCGGCAAGCTCACCTTCGTCCGCGTGTACTCCGGCCGTCTGGAGTCCGGCACCCAGGTGCTGAACTCCGTGAAGGGCAAGAAGGAGCGCATCGGCAAGATCTACCGCATGCACGCCAACAAGCGTGAGGAGATCGAGTCGGTGGGCGCCGGCGACATCGTCGCCGTCATGGGCCTGAAGCAGACCACCACCGGTGAGACGCTGTCCGACGACAAGAGCCCGGTGATCCTGGAGTCCATGGACTTCCCGGCGCCGGTCATCCAGGTCGCCATCGAGCCCAAGTCGAAGGGCGACCAGGAGAAGCTCGGCGTCGCGATCCAGCGCCTGGCCGAGGAGGACCCGTCCTTCCAGGTCCACTCGGACGAGGAGACCGGCCAGACCATCATCGGCGGTATGGGCGAGCTGCACCTCGAGGTGCTGGTCGACCGCATGCGCCGTGAGTTCAAGGTCGAGGCCAACGTCGGCAAGCCGCAGGTCGCGTACCGCGAGACCATCCGCAAGTCGGTCGAGAAGGTCGAGTACACCCACAAGAAGCAGACGGGTGGTACCGGCCAGTTCGCCCGCGTCATCATCGCGATCGAGCCGATCGAGGGCGGCGACGCCTCGTACGAGTTCGTCAACAAGGTGACCGGTGGCCGCGTGCCGAAGGAGTACATCCCTTCGGTCGACGCCGGTGCGCAGGAGGCCATGCAGTTCGGCATCCTCGCCGGCTACGAGATGACCGGTGTCCGCGTGACGCTGCTCGACGGTGCCTACCACGAGGTGGACTCCTCCGAGCTCGCGTTCAAGATCGCCGGTTCGCAGGCCTTCAAGGAGGCCGCGCGCAAGGCTTCGCCCGTGCTCCTCGAGCCGATGATGGCCGTCGAGGTCACCACGCCCGAGGACTACATGGGTGAAGTCATCGGCGACATCAACTCCCGCCGTGGCCAGATCCAGGCCATGGAGGAGCGGGCGGGTGCCCGCGTCGTGAAGGGCCTCGTGCCCCTGTCGGAGATGTTCGGCTACGTCGGAGACCTCCGCAGCAAGACGTCGGGTCGCGCAAGCTACTCGATGCAGTTCGACTCCTACGCCGAGGTTCCGCGGAACGTCGCCGAGGAGATCATCGCGAAGGCCAAGGGCGAGTAACGGACCCCGTTCACACGCTTTAGGCTTGACCCCGGAGCCTGCAAGGGGTGTTCCGCCGCCACCGTGGCGGAACACCCCGGGCCCGGGTTTCCCAGCAAAGATCACCTGGCGCCGATGAGTAAGGCGTACAGAACCACTCCACAGGAGGACCCCAGTGGCGAAGGCGAAGTTCGAGCGGACTAAGCCGCACGTCAACATCGGCACCATCGGTCACATCGACCACGGTAAGACGACCCTCACGGCCGCCATTACCAAGGTGCTGCACGACGCGTACCCGGACATCAACGAGGCTTCGGCGTTCGACCAGATCGACAAGGCTCCCGAGGAGCGCCAGCGCGGTATCACCATCTCCATCGCGCACGTCGAGTACCAGACCGAGACGCGTCACTACGCCCACGTCGACTGCCCCGGTCACGCGGACTACATCAAGAACATGATCACGGGTGCGGCGCAGATGGACGGCGCCATCCTCGTGGTCGCCGCCACCGACGGCCCGATGCCGCAGACCAAGGAGCACGTGCTCCTGGCCCGCCAGGTCGGCGTTCCGTACATCGTCGTCGCCCTGAACAAGGCCGACATGGTGGACGACGAGGAGATCCTGGAGCTCGTCGAGCTCGAGGTCCGTGAGCTCCTCTCCGAGTACGAGTTCCCGGGCGACGACGTTCCGGTCGTCAAGGTCTCCGCTCTGAAGGCCCTCGAGGGCGACGAGGAGTGGGGCAAGTCCGTCCTCGAGCTCATGAAGGCCGTGGACGAGTCCATCCCGGAGCCCGAGCGTGACGTCGACAAGCCGTTCCTGATGCCGATCGAGGACGTCTTCACCATCACCGGTCGCGGTACGGTCGTCACCGGCCGCATCGAGCGTGGTGTCCTCAAGGTCAACGAGACCGTCGACATCATCGGCATCAAGCCGGAGAAGACCTCCACCACGGTCACCGGCATCGAGATGTTCCGCAAGCTGCTCGACGAGGGCCAGGCCGGTGAGAACGTCGGTCTGCTGCTCCGCGGCATCAAGCGCGAGGACGTCGAGCGCGGCCAGGTCATCATCAAGCCGGGCTCGGTCACCCCGCACACCGAGTTCGAGGCCCAGGCCTACATCCTGTCGAAGGACGAGGGTGGTCGCCACACCCCGTTCTTCAACAACTACCGCCCGCAGTTCTACTTCCGTACGACGGACGTGACCGGCGTCGTGACCCTCCCCGAGGGCACCGAGATGGTCATGCCGGGTGACAACACCGAGATGAAGGTGGAGCTCATCCAGCCCGTCGCCATGGAAGAGGGCCTGAAGTTCGCCATCCGTGAGGGTGGCCGGACCGTGGGCGCCGGCCAGGTCACCAAGATCACCAAGTGAGCTTGCTGATCTGACCTGGTAGCTCCCTCGCGAGCGCCTGGCACCTGAAGGGGCCCGCACGACTCCGGTCGTGCGGGTCCTTTCGTCATGCGGCTTCGACTTCGCCGCCGGTGGTGTCACTCGATCGCGCGAATGATGTGGCATGTGCGGGAGGCACATGCCGTCCCGCCCCTGGCTTCGCCTCATGGTCAGCTCATCCCATGAGGCCCTGCACCGGATCTTCCAGCAGGACCCGGGCCTCTTCGCCCGCGCCGCCAGGAATCTCGGCGTCTCCTTCCCCCCACCCGTCTCCAGCTCCGAGCTCTCCACCGACCTCACGGAGACCCAGCCCCTGGAGCGCCGGGTGGACACGCTGCTGCGGATGGACACCGAGGACGGCAGCTTCCTCCTCGCGGTGGAGTCACAGGGGGAACCGGACTCGCGCAAGCCTGCGAGCTGGGCGTACTACCTCTCGTACGCGTACGCCAAGTACCGCGTTCCGCCGGTACTCCTCGTCGTCTGCGCGGACCGGGGACGGCCGCCTGGGCGGCCCACCAGGTCGACATCGGACCGCCGCAGTGGCCCTCGCTCACCCTGCGGCCCCTGGTCCTGGGCCCCGACGATCTCCCGGTGATCGACAGTCCCGACGAGGCCGCCCGCGACATCCCCCTCACGGTGCTGTCCGCGGCTCTGCACCGCCGTGACCCGGACGCCGATGCCATACTGAACGCGCTGGCAAAGGCACTGAAGGGCCTGTCGGCCGACGACGAGAGCGCTGCAGGCACATTCATCGAGCTCATGGAACAAGGCCTCGGCAAGACGCCGGCCGCAGATCTCTGGAGGCATCTCAGGGCCGTCGACCTCTCCTTCTTCCAGTCGGAAACCGCTCAGAGGCCCCGGGCGGAGGGCCGTGAGAAAGGCCGGGAAGAGGGCCGGGAAGAAGGCCGGGAAGAGGGTCTGGCCGAGGGCCGGGCGAAGGACCTCTTGCTCCTGCTGAGTCATCGGGGCGTCGAGGTCTCCGGAGAGGACCGGGAACGCATCGTCGGCTGCGGTGATCCCGACGTGCTGGGGTTCTGGTTCACACGGGCCCTCACGGCCGCGTCGACGGCGGAGACCTTCGCGTCGGACGGGGGGACCGGGTCCGCGGGCTGATGGACCTTTCCCTGTTCCAGTCGCAGACCGCTCAGAGGCTCCGGGCGGAGGGCCGGGCCCAGGCACGACGCGAAAGCGTGCTGCTCCTGCTCGAGCACCGGGGCGTCCATGTGTCCGAGGAGGAGCGGGAGCGCATCAACGGCTGCCGGGACCTCGGCACGCTGGGCGTCTGGTTCACGAGGGCCGTCACCGCCACCTCGGCAGCCGATGTCCTCGTGGCCGAAGGGCCCTGGGACGGCTCGTGCGCGAGGGGGAGCGGCTCCTGAGGGCGGGGAGCGGTACGCGGTGGCGTCCTGGCCGGTCGGACGCCGATGCCGACGACCGGTGCCCCGGCCCGGTGATCGCCGGGCCGGGGCGGGGCGGGACGGGGTCAGGTGTGGCTCACACGCGCTGCCACAGCGCCGGGACGTTCGGGGGCTCCCAGCCGGTCCGGGCCTGGTGGCCCTGGAGGCAGCGGTAGGTGGCGCCGCCGTAGGTCACCGTGTCGCCCGGCCGGTGGACGGTGCCGGCCGACCAGGTGCCGCCCGGCTCCTCGGGCGGCTCCTCGCCGCCGTCGCCGTTCGTCTTCAGGGTGAGGCCGTAGTTCTGGAGCAGCGGGTTGATCGGCTGGAAGAAGGTCGTGCCGCCGCTGCCGCAGTTGCCCGAGCCGCCCGAGGTGACGCCCTGGGCCTGGCTGCCGGAGAGGTAGGAACCGCCCGAGTCGCCCGGCTCGGCGCACACCGAGGTGCGGGTGACACCGGTGAGGGTGCCCTCGGGGTAGGTCACGCTGGTGTCGTGCTGCTGGACGGTGCCGCAGTGCCAGCCGGTGGTGGAGCCGGAGCGGCACACCGAGGAGCCGACCGGCGCCTGTGCGGACCCGGTGACCTGGACGTTCCGGCCGCCGGCGCCCCTGACGTACGGCGTCGCCGTCCACTGCGCGTTGGTGGCCACCCACGCCATGTCGCGGCCGGGGAAGACCGAGCCCTGGAAGGTGCCCTGGGCCACCCGGTTGTGGCCGCTGGTGCCCGCCCCGGCCCGTTCGCAGTGTCCGGCCGTGGCGTAGCCCTGCTGGGTGCCCCTGGTGACGGGGAAGCCGATCGAGCAGCGGCCGCTGGTGCCGATGTGGTACGCCTCGCCGCCCCGCAGGTCGTACAGCGCGCGGGGCCGTTCGGCCGACGTCTCGATCCGGGCCAGGGAGCCGTCGACGCCCGCCGCCGACAGCAGGGCGCGGGCCGCGGACGGCCGTACCGCCTGCACCACGACCGCGTTCGTGCGGACGTCGACGTACCGGACCGGCGTGTCCGTGCCGCCCTTCCGTGCCACCGCCCGGTCCAGGCGCGCCCTGGCGGCGTCCAGGTCGGCCAGGGAGTGGCGTACGACGGTGGCCTCGGCACCCCGTGCCTCGATGACCGGTACGGCGTCGGCGTCCGTCGTCGCCACGGTCAGGGTTCCGGACTCGGCGCCGCGCACCCAGGCGCCCGCGAAGTCACCGCCGAGCGCGATCCGCAGGCGGCCCGCCGTGGCCCCGGCCTCCGCCTCGTTGGCCAGCCGCCGCCCGGCCTGTCCCCGGTCCAGGCCGAGGTCGCGTTCCATGGCCTCGAGCAGGGCGGGCGGGGCGGCGTCGGTGCGCAGCGTCTCGGCGGCCGAGGGCGCGGCGGGAGGCGCGGCGGCGGCCGGCCCGGCGCTCGCGGAGCCGCTGAGCCCGGCCACGAGCAGGGCGGCCGTCGCCGTGACGGCGGCACCCACGGCTCTGGTGTGTCGGTGTGGGTGGGGCATGGGGGATCTCCTCGGTTTCGGTGGGGAGGTGCCGAAACCGTAGGAAGGGGCGACCGGCCGCGGTAAGACGTCGGCCGGCCCTCTGCCCGGTGTTATGGAACCCGTCCGGCGGGTCAGGACACCGCCTCGGGGGGCGCGCCGCGGCGCACGGCGCGCCACGCGGTGTAGCTGTCGCTGCCCGCCGCCACGCCCGCATGGGCCGTCCGGGCCTGGGACAGGACGGTCGCGGCGGTCTCCTCGGGCTGCGTCACCGGGTGCCAGCCCAGCAGGTGACGCCAGGTCAGCGGGGTGCCCGTGAGCGGCCGGGTGAGGATCCCGGGGGTGGTCGGGAAGGTCGCCCGGCACATCCCGACCGCCCGGCCCACCTGCACCAGATGGACCAGGGAGGCGGTGTCCGTCTCGTACATGCGGCGCGGTGTGAACCCGGCGCGGGCGCAGGCCGCGGTGAAGCAGTCGCCGAAGCAGCCGTCACCGGGCACGCAGGCCCACTCCTCGCCGGCCAGCTCGGCCAGGTCCACTTCCGCGCGGCGGGCGAGCGGGTGGGCCGGCGGCACCATGACGAACACCGGGTCGACCGCGATCTCCCGCCAGACCAGGCCCTCGGCGCCGGGCGGGGAAGCGGAACCGCAGGTGCCGGCGAGGGCGAAGTCCAGTCTCCCCTCGGCCAGCAGGCCGGCCAGCTCCCGTTCGGACCAGGAGGTGCACGTCGTCACCCGCGCGTCGGGCACCGCGTCCGCCAGACGGTCCACCAGGGCGCCCAGGAGCGGGCCGTGGGTGCCGCCCAACCGGAAGCAGGCGGCCGTACGCGGGGCGCGGGCGAACCGCGCCGCCTCCCGCTGCAGCTCGGTCACCGCGGGCAGCACGACACGGGTGCGTTCCAGGACGAGCTCGCCGAGCGCCGTGACCCGTACGCCGTGCCGGCCGCGCTCGAACAGCTCACCGCCCAGGGCGCGCTCGATCCGCTTGAGCTGTGCGCTCAGCGCGGGCTGCGCCAGGCCCAGGTCGGTCGCCGCCCGGGTGAGGCTGCCCGCGTCAGCGATCGCCCGGATCGTCTTCAGATGCCGCAACTCCAGCTCCATGAGGGGAGCTTGCGGTGTGGCGGGGGCGGGGACAAGAGGTTGGTACGGACCTGATGGGGGAGGAGCGGGAGGGCCGCCGCGCCGGCCGCCCGGGCGGTGGTCAGTGCGGCCGGCGCAGTCCGGCGACGAGGAGGCCGACCAGCCGGCGTGCGTCGTAGCGGGGGTCGCTGTCCGCGCCGATGCAGAGGTTCCCCACGCCGCGCAGGAACCCGTAGGCGTCGATGTCGGCGCGGATCTCACCGGCGGCGGCCGCGGCTTCGAGCAGCTCGGCGCAGACGGGTACGAGGCGGTCCAGGAAGTAGGCGTGCAGCGCGTCGAAGCCGGCGTCGTCGGAGCGCAGTACGGCGGCGAGGCCGTGCTTGGTGACCAGGAAGTCGACGAACCGGTCGATCCACTGCCCCAGGGCGGCGTGCGGGGTCGCAGCGGTCTCCAGCAGGGCCGGGCCGGCCTCGGCGCAGGCGTCGACCTGGTGCCGGTAGACGGCGATGATGAGATCCGCCCGCGTCGGGAAGTGGCGGTAGATGGTGCCGAGCCCGACGCCGGCCCGGGCCGCGATGTCGCGCACCGGGGCGTCCACGCCCGAGGTGAGGAAGACCGCGGCGGCCGCGTCGAGCAGCGCCTCCTTGTTGCGCCGGGCGTCCTTCCGCCTGGGTCCGGGCGCGTCCGACCGCGGTGCGTCCGGCCGGGCCGTGCGCTCCGCGTCCTCGTCGTCCTCGTCTCCGTGATGCACCGCGCCGTTCCCTCCGCCGTCGTGCTTGTCAAAACGGAACGGTGTTCCGTATCGTCGTTCCGGAACGCTGTTCCGTTTGTTCATGATGGCAGAGCGGGGGCCGGCGGCCAAGCCGTGCCTCGTCCGTCGCGTCACCACCGTCATGGTCACCACCGTCATGACCACCGCCACGGTCACCGTCCCCGTCAGCACGCCACCGCGCTTCACCCGCGATGAGGAGACACGGTCATGCAGTACCGCACTTTGGGCCGCACCGGTGTGCAGGTCAGCACCCTGGCGCTCGGCGCGATGAACTTCGGCGCCATCGGGCGCACCACCCAGGAGGAGGCCACCGCCCTCGTCGACGCCGCCCTGGAGGGCGGCGTCAACGTCATCGACACCGCCGACATGTACGGCGGCGGCGAGTCGGAGGAGATGGTCGGCAGGGCCATCGCCGGCCGCCGCGACGACATCGTGCTGGCCACGAAGGCGGGGATGCCGATGGGGGGCGAGCGCAACCACTGCGGCGGTTCGCGCCGCTGGCTGGTCACCGCGCTGGAGGACAGCCTGCGCCGCCTCGGCGTCGACCACGTCGATCTCTACCAGATCCACCGGTGGGACCCGGACACCGGCGACGAGGAGACGCTGTCGGCCCTGACCGATCTGCAACGCGCCGGAAAGATCCGCTACTTCGGCTCCTCGACCTTCCCGGCGTACCGCATCGTGCAGGCGCAGTGGGCCGCCCGCGAGCATCACCTGGGCCGTTACGTCACCGAACAGCCCAGCTACTCGATCCTGCAGCGCGGCATCGAGGCCCACGTGCTGCCGGTGGCCGAGGAGTACGGGCTCGGTGTGCTGGTGTGGAGCCCGCTGGCCTCGGGCTGGCTGTCGGGCGCGATCCGTGCGGGCCGGGAGATCACCACCAGCCGCTCGGCGTTCATGCCGGAGCGCTTCGACACCGCCCTCCCGGCCAACCGGGCCAGGCTCGACGCCGTCGAGCGGCTGGCCGGGGTCGCCGACGAGGCCGGCCTGACCATGATCCAGCTGGCGCTCGGCTTCGTGACCGCGCACCCCGCCGTGACCGGCGCGCTCGTCGGCCCGCGCACACCGGACCACCTGCACGCGCAACTCGCCGCCGCGGACACCGTGCTCCCCGCCGACGTGCTGGACGCGATCGACGCGATCGTCGCCCCCGGTGTCGACCTGGCCCCCCACGAGAAGCACGACACCCCGCCCGCGCTGCTCGACCCGTCGCTGCGACGCCGCTGACCGCCCGAGGAGCGGCCCCCTTCCCTCCTCGCCGCCGGGCCCGACGCGCCCGCCCTCCGCCGCCCTCCGCGGCGGCCGGGGCGGGCGCGTCGGCGTGCGGACCCCTGCACGGGTATTGACGGGCCGCTCGGCCAGACCTTAGCGTCCGCCCATCCCTAATGTTTCGGCTCCGACTTCGAAACATTCGAGAACGACGATCGGAATGAGACTCCCCGCATGAGACCCATTCGTTTCGCCACCGTGGCCCTCGCCGCGGCCACCCTGTCCCTGCCGCTCGTGGCGGGCGCGGCCACGGCCGCCCCGTCGGCCGACCGGCAGGCGGCACCGCACTCCGAAGCCCGGTTCGACCGGCTGCGCCAGGCCGCTCCCGAGGGATTCGTCGTGGGCACCGCCGTGGCGGGCGGCGGCCACCACCTGGAGCAGGCCTACCCGGACCCGTTCACGCACGACAGGCAGTACCGGAAGATCCTGGCGCGCCAGTTCAGCTCGGTCTCCCCCGAGAACCAGATGAAGTGGGACTTCATCCACCCCGAGCGGGACCGCTACGACTTCGGGCAGGCCGACGCCATCGTCGAGTTCGCCGAGCGCAACCGCCAGGTCGTGCGCGGCCACACCCTGCTGTGGCACAGCCAGAACCCGCAGTGGCTGGAGCAGGGCGACTTCTCGAAGGAGGAGCTGCGCGCCCTCCTGCGCGAGCACATCACCACCGTCGTCGGCCGCTACGCCGGCCGGATCCAGCAGTGGGACGTCGCCAACGAGATCTTCGACGACCAGGGCAGGCTGCGCACCCAGGACAACATCTGGATCCGCGAGCTGGGCCCGGGCATCGTCGCCGACGCCTTCCGGTGGGCCCACGAGGCCGACCCCGAGGCGAAGCTGTTCTTCAACGACTACAACGTCGAGAGCGTCAACGCGAAGAGCGACGCCTACTACGCCCTCACCCAGGACCTGCTCGAGCAGGGCGTGCCCGTGCACGGCTTCTCCGTGCAGGCCCACCTGAGCACGCGCTACGGCTTCCCGGGCGACCTGGAGGACAACCTGCGCCGGTTCGACGCGCTCGGCCTGGAGACGGCCGTCACCGAGCTGGACGTCCGCATGGACCTGCCGGAGAGCGGCGTGCCCACCGAGGAGCAGGAGCAGAAGCAGGCCGACTACTACCAGCGCGCGCTCGAGGCGTGCCTGGCCGTCGACGGCTGCAACTCCTTCACCATCTGGGGCTTCACCGACAAGTACTCGTGGGTGCCGGTGTTCTTCGAGGGCGAGGGCTTCGCGAACGTCATGACCGAGGACTTCGCCCGCAAGCCCGCCTTCTACGCCCTGCGGGACACCCTGAAGGAGGCCCGGGAGGAGGACTGCCGGAAGGACGGGAAGAAGGACCGGAAGGGCTGAGGAGGCCCGCCCGGCGTTCCTTCCCCTCCGTGACGAGGACCGCCCCCGGACCCGCCGCCCCCGGACCCGCCGCGCACGGCCGGTCCGGGGGCGGCGGCCCGCTCGGCGGGCGTCACGCCTTGCGGGCCACCGCCACGTAGGCCCCGCTGTGGACGCTCTCCTGGCCGGGGACCGGCTCTCCGAGCTCCGGGTGCCACTCCTCGGCCGCCACGATGCCGGGGGCGACGACCTCCAGGCCCTCGAAGAAGCGGGCGAACCGCTCCCGGTTGCGCATGTCCATGGTGAGCCCGCCCGCCCGGTACAGGTCGCGGACCTTGCGCGAGGCCTCCTCCGGGTGGAAGTCGGGGGTGAGGTGGGACATGATCAGGTAACTGCCCGGAGCCAGTGCGTCCTTGAGGCGCTCCACCAGCTCGTAGGCCCCGTCCTCGTCGCCGATGAAGTGCAGCAGCGCGATCAGGGAGAGCGCGACCGGCCGGTCGAAGTCCAGCGTCTCGCGGGCGTGTTCGACGATGGCGGCGGTGTCGCGGGCGTCCGCCTGCACGTAGTCCACGGCCCCTTCGGGGGTGCCCCGCAGCAGTGCTCCGGCGTGGGCCAGGACGATCGGGTCGTTGTCGCAGTACACGACCCGCGCGTCGGCGGCGACCTCCTGGGCCACCTGGTGCAGGTTCGGTTCCGTCGGGATGCCGGTCCCGATGTCGAGGAACTGGCGCGCCCCCTGGCCGGCCACCCAGCGGGTGGCGCGGTGCATGAAGGCCCGGTTCATCCGCGCCATGACGGGGATGACCGGCGCGAAGGACACGAGCTGCCTGCCCAGCTCCTCGTCCACCGGGTAGTTGTCCTTGCCGCCGAGGAACCAGTCGTACATCCGCGCGGGATGCGGCTTGCTGGTGTCGATCGGTACGGGGGTGCCCGTGCCGGAGTCCTGCTGCTCCACCGTGATTCCCCTTGTAGCGCCCGGGAGTTGACCTGCGACCGTGGGCGTCACGATAACCGCGCCCCGATCGGCGCGCCGCGCCGGGAGCCCTTCGAGGACGTCCGCGTACGCGTCCTCCGGGACGAGGAAGCGTTCCGGCGGATGTGGCAGCCGGGCCCGGTCGCCAGGAGCGGGAGCTCCCGCCGAGCCGGTGATGTTCACCCGCCCGAGTGAGCGCGGGTCCCGGACGGGAAAGGGTGGGGTTCGGTGGGGTCTTTCCCCCTCGTGTTCCTTCGGGGAAGGCGCTGACGGTGCCGGAGCTCGCGGGGTGGGGTTCCGGTCGCGCGGGGCGCGGCCTCGCCCGGGCCGCCCGGTGAGCAGGGCGCGCTCCGCCCGCTCGTCCGGCCGTCCTCGCCGCGACCGCTGTCGCGGCCTGCGTGCCGGTACTCGTCAACGCCGTCACCGCGGACGACACCGGGCCCGCCTCGCGGGGCGTCCGCTCCGGCGGCCGGCGCGAGAACGTATACGACTGCAAGGTCACCCGGGGGAGGTACGACGAGCCCCCCGGCTGCAAGAAGTCCCGGCGGGCTCCGGGTGGGGGCGTCAGATGTGAGCCCCGTGAGCGCTTCCCGGGGAAGTGCTCACGGCTTCGGGTGGGCCGTCGGCCCCGGCGGATCGGGGTGCCGAGGTGACCGGCGAGCGCCCCGCGCGGTGACCACGTCGCCTCGGAAGCCCGAGGGGCAAGGAGGGCGGCGGGGGCGTCCGGACCCGGTCCCCGTCCCGTTCTCCGTGCGTCAGGTCTCGAATAGCGGACGGTCGAGTCGCCTCCTTGCCGTTCCGGTTTACACAGAGGTAACACTGAAGCGTCGGCCGCCTCGGGCAACCACTCCTCGCGACCGCTGTCCTGCGCGCGGCAATGGCGCCGAGCGCCCACCACCGGCTCGTACCGTCTTCTCACCGGCTCGTGCCGGTGTCCGCCGCGCCAGAAAGGGACCCCCGCGTGACCTCACGACCCGACCCCAAGACCGTCCTCGACCGGCTGCGCACCGAGGTCGAGCGCCGCAACCCGGCGGAACCCGAGTTCCACCAGGCCGCGCGCGAGGTGCTGGAGACGCTCGCACCGGTGCTCGCGGCCCGGCCCGAGTACGCCGAGCCCGGGCTCGTGGAGCGGCTCGTCGAGCCGGAGCGGCAGATCATCTTCCGGGTGCCGTGGCAGGACGACGCCGGCCGGGTCCACGTCAACCGCGGCTTCCGGATCGAGTTCAACAGCGCCCTCGGCCCGTACAAGGGCGGCCTGCGCTTCCACCCCTCCGTGAACCTCGGGATCATCAAGTTCCTCGGTTTCGAGCAGATCTTCAAGAACGCGCTGACCGGGCTCGGCATCGGCGGCGGCAAGGGCGGCAGCGACTTCGACCCGCAGGGCCGCAGCGACGCCGAGGTCATGCGCTTCTGCCAGTCCTTCATGACCGAGCTGTACCGGCACATCGGCGAGTACACCGACATCCCGGCCGGTGACATCGGCGTCGGCGCCCGCGAGATCGGCTACCTGTTCGGCCAGTACCGGCGGATCACCAACCGCTGGGAGGGCGGCGTGCTGACCGGCAAGAGCGCCGGCTGGGGCGGCTCGCTGATCCGTCCGGAGGCGACCGGGTACGGCAACGTGCTGTTCGCGGAGGCGATGCTGCGCGCCCGCGGCGAGGACCTGGAGGGGCAGACGGCGGTCGTCTCCGGCTCCGGCAACGTCGCCATCTACACCGTCCAGAAGCTGGCGGCCCTCGGCGCCAACCCGGTGACCTGCTCCGACTCCAGCGGCTACGTCGTCGACGAGAAGGGCATCGACGTGGAGCTGCTGCGCCAGGTCAAGGAGGTCGAGCGCGGCCGGGTGAGCGACTACGCGCAGCGCCGGGGCGTCTCCGCCCGGTTCGTGCCGGGCGGGCGGGTCTGGGAGGTCCCGGCCGACGTCGCCCTGCCGTCCGCGACCCAGAACGAGCTGAACGCCGCCGACGCCGCCATCCTCATCCGCAACGGCGTGAAGGCGGTCTCCGAGGGCGCGAACATGCCCACGACGCCGGAGGCCGTGCAGCTCCTGCAGGAGGCCGGTGTCGCCTTCGGCCCCGGCAAGGCGGCCAACGCGGGCGGCGTCGCGGTCAGCGCGCTGGAGATGACGCAGAACGCCTCACGCACGTCGTGGAAGGCCGACCAGGTCGAGAACGAGCTGGCCCGGATCATGACCGACATCCACACCACCTGCGCCGAGACCGCCGAGCGCTACGGCGCCCCCGGCGACTACGTGACCGGGGCGAACATCGCCGGTTTCGAGCGGGTCGCGGACGCGATGCTGGCGCAGGGCGTCATCTGACGACGGCCGCGCCGCCTCGTCACGGCGTGGGGATGCCGGCCGGGCGGGCCGGGCGTCCGAAGCGGGCGGGGACGCCCGGTGAGTACAGCACGCTCACCGGCTCCCCGGCCGGCCTCGGCAGACCGGCCGCCGTGACCAGGTCCTCCTCGCACTCCACCAGCTCGGCCCGGTGCAGGGGCCAGCGCGGATGGGCGTTGGGCAGGTACACCGACCGCCCGAAGAAGGCGCCGTGCATGCCCCAGCGGGCGGTGAGGAAGTGCTCCAGCCCGGTCGGCTCCCCGATCGGCTCGCCCCTGCGCACGGTGATACGGCCGCCGGCGCCGCGCGGTCCGGGCCAGCGCCGGGAGCAGGTGTACGTCACCGTGTCGCCGTCGAGGTGCTCGACGCCCATCCGGGACCAGAGGTACGGCATCCGGAACCCCAGGCGGCCGACCGCCACCGGGATCAGCCGGGAGGCGTCCAGGGAGAGGAAGACGACCCCGCGCCGCCCGTGGGCGTCCACGGAGTAGAGGCGGACGTTGGTCTCCGGGAAGTTCCCGAGGTACGGGACACCCGGCAGCCGCAGCCACCCCACCCGGTGCATCCGGAACGCGACGAGACCCACGTACGTGGCCCCGTCCAGGGTGTCGGGCACGGTGCCCGGCGGCAGCAGCCCCGCCACGTCGGCCGGGTCCACCGCCCAGTGCACGAACGTCAGGTCCAGCCAGGACTGGGTGAGCAGCGGGCGCGCGATCGCCTCCGGCGGATCGGGCGTGACGGGCTGCGGTGTCGGCGGCACCACGCCAGTATCGCGGAGGGCGCGGAGCGCGGTGCCGAGGGATTCGCGCGGTCCGGCCGTCGTAGGGTCATCGGTCCACGAGCGCTCCGGGAGAAGACGCCGGTCACCTCGGTCTCGCCGGGACGGCGCAGGCGTGCGCGGCCGTCGCTGCGGGGCCGTGGGCGACGGGTGACGGCCGTTGCGTGACGGAGGAATCGCTCGCGCGTGACGTCTTCGGTCCGCTCGGCGGAGTGGTGGAGACCGGAGCCGTGAACGCCACCGGCACCTGGCGCCTCGCCGACGTGTCGGTGGGCGACTTCCTGGACCGGCGGCGGGCCGGCCTGCGCCTGCTGCTGCACGGCGTCCGGCCGGTCGGCGGGTTCGGCCGCGCGGCCATGGGGAGCGTCGGGGAACCGGGGTGGCTCCGCCCGCACGAGGTGTCCGCGGCGTCGCTGCTCCTGCGGTCCGGTGGCGTGACCGGAGTTCCCGGGCGACTGCGGGAGCCCGGGGCGCCGGCCGTCGTCCGGCGGATGTGCCGCGCGGGCGCGGATCTGCGGGTGACGCGCCTCCTGCACGCATGGATCACGGCGGCCGTCGCGGCCCGGACGGACGCCCGTCAGGGTGCGCGCGAGGCGGCGGCGGTGCCGGGGACCGCCTGCGGCCTCGTGGACCCCGGCGGCCGCGTCGTCCCGGCGGACGCCGTCAGGATGTGGCGCGTCGCCCGCCTCGTGGGCGTGCTGCGGCCCGCGTCGGACGCGCCGGACGGCGGCAGGGCCGGTTTCCGGGCGTACGACCACGCGCCGGCGAGGTGCTCGCCGTGCAGACGACCGGCCGGTCCCGTGGCACGCGGAGAACGCGGAGAGCGCGGAGAGCGCGGAGAGCGCGGAGAGCGCGGAGAGCGCGGAGAACACGGAAACCGTGCGGTGGGACGGTGCCGGAACGGACGCCCGAGTCGGTGAGGGCACGCCGGCCGATGAGTTCGGGGAGGGGTTCTGCGGGGTCCCGGAGAACCCGGGACGCGGGGACACGCCGTCCGTCGGTGCGGAGCTGCGTTTGATCTGCGCCACTCCCGGGGTAATCTCTTCCGCCCGATTGGCCAGCCCGCTGCCCTCTGTGGCAGACTGTCGGAGTTGCTCGGTCGAGTGTTGATGCTGCGCGCCTCCCGCCGGGAGGACCGGAAGCGAGTCCCACAGTACTCGTCGTCCCTGATCAGGGGCGGACGTACGGGAATCTTCCGGGAAGCGTGGGCGCGGCGCCGGCCAGGCACCCGGTGGGCCTTTCGCCCCCGGTCCACGGTTCTGGTAGGGCCGTGTCAATCCCGCGGGGATGTTCGAACAAGGGACATCCATGTCAGCGGGAGCGCGACACGCCCGACCGCGTGGGTCGGAGGACGAGACCTGGGGCACCGGGTTCCAGAGCGTAAAGAGAGACAGGACTACGAAGTAGCCATGGCGGGACAGAAGATCCGCATCCGGCTCAAGGCCTACGACCACGAGGTCATCGACTCCTCGGCGAAGAAGATCGTCGAGACGGTGACCCGCACTGGTGCGTCGGTCGCGGGCCCGGTGCCGCTGCCCACTGAGAAGAACGTGTACTGCGTCATCAAGTCGCCGCACAAGTACAAGGACTCGCGCGAGCACTTCGAGATGCGCACGCACAAGCGCCTGATCGACATCCTCGACCCGACCCCCAAGACCGTTGACTCTCTGATGCGACTCGACCTCCCGGCCGGTGTCGACATCGAGATCAAGCTCTGAGGCCGGTGATCTGAAGAGATGGCTAAGCAGATCAAGGGCATCCTGGGCGAGAAGCTCGGTATGACGCAGGTGTGGGACGAGAACAACCGTGTCGTCCCGGTGACCGTCGTCAAGGCCGGGCCGAACGTCGTCACCCAGGTCCGCACGAACGACGTCGACGGCTACGAGTCCGTCCAGATCGCCTTCGGCGAGATCGACCCGCGCAAGGTGAACAAGCCCCTCAAGGGTCACTTCGCCAAGGCCGACGTCACCCCCCGTCGTCACCTCGTCGAGATCCGCACCGCGGACGCCTCCGAGTACACGCTGGGCCAGGAAGTCACCGCCGAGGTGTTCGAGGCCGGCGTGAAGGTCGACGTCACCGGCAAGAGCAAGGGCAAGGGCTTCGCCGGTGTCATGAAGCGTCACAACTTCAAGGGCCTCGGCGCCGGTCACGGCACCCAGCGCAAGCACCGCTCTCCCGGCTCCATCGGTGGCTGCGCCACCCCGGGCCGTGTGTTCAAGGGCCTGCGCATGGCGGGTCGCATGGGCAACGAGCGGGTCACCACCCAGAACCTGACCGTCCACGCCGTTGACGCGGAGAAGGGTCTGCTGCTCATCAAGGGCGCGGTTCCCGGTCCGAACGGCGGCCTCGTCCTGGTCCGCACCGCGGCCAAGGGGGCCTGAGGTAACCGATGAGCACTGTTGACATCCTTTCGCCGGCGGGCGACAAGGCCGGTACCGTCGAGCTCCCCGCGGAGATCTTCGGCGTTGAGAAGGTCAGCGTTCCGCTGATCCACCAGGTCGTCGTCGCGCAGCTGGCCGCTGCCCGCCAGGGCACCCACAAGACCAAGACCCGCGGCGAAGTCCGTGGTGGCGGCAAGAAGCCGTACCGCCAGAAGGGCACCGGTCGCGCCCGTCAGGGTTCGACCCGCGCGCCGCAGTTCGCCGGTGGTGGCGTCGTGCACGGTCCCGTGCCGCGCGACTACTCGCAGCGCACCCCCAAGAAGATGAAGGCTGCCGCTCTGCGTCACGCCCTCACCGACCGGGCGCGCCACAACCGCATCCACGTCGTCACCGGCGTGATCGAGGGTGAGACGCCTTCCACGAAGGCCGCCAAGACGCTGTTCGGCAAGATCTCGGAGCGCAAGAACCTGCTCCTGGTCGTCGACCGCGCCGACGAGGCCGCGTGGCTGTCCGCCCGCAACCTGCCCCAGGTCCACATCCTGGAGCCGGGCCAGCTGAACACGTACGACGTTCTCGTCTCGGACGACGTGGTCTTCACCAAGGCCGCTTTCGAGTCCTTCGTCGCCGGCCCGAACAAGGCCAACGACAACGAAGGGAGCGAGGCCTGATGGCTGCCCGTCACCCCTCCATCGCCTCCAAGGCGGCCAAGAAGGCGAAGGAGGCGCGCCTCAAGAAGGCCCGCCGCCACGCCACCGAGGGCAAGAACACCGTCGTCACCCCGGCGAGCAAGGCGTTCACGGACCCCCGTGACGTCCTGATCAAGCCGGTCGTGTCCGAGAAGAGCTACGCGCTGATCGACGAGAACAAGTACACGTTCATCGTCGCGCCGGGCTCCAACAAGACCCAGATCAAGGAGGCCGTCCAGGCGGTCTTCTCGGTCAAGGTCACCGGGGTCAACACGATCAACCGCATCGGCAAGCGCAAGCGGACCCGCACCGGCTTCGGCCAGCGTGCCGCCACCAAGCGCGCGATCGTGACCCTCGCCGAGGGCGACCGTATCGACATCTTCGGCGGTCCGACCGCGTAAGCGGTCAGGATCGTTCGATATCGGACGAGGACTGAGAAATGGGTATCCGCAAGTACAAGCCGACGACTCCGGGCCGTCGTGGCTCCAGCGTCGCCGACTTCGTCGAGGTCACGCGGTCCACGCCGGAGAAGTCGCTGGTCCGTCCCCTGCACAGCAAGGGCGGCCGTAACAATTCCGGTCGTGTGACCGTCCGCCACCAGGGCGGTGGCCACAAGCGCGCCTACCGCGTGATCGACTTCCGTCGTCACGACAAGGACGGCGTGCCGGCGAAGGTCGCGCACATCGAGTACGACCCCAACCGCACCGCGCGCATCGCGCTCCTGCACTACGCGGACGGCGAGAAGCGCTACATCCTCGCGCCGCGTGGCCTGAGCCAGGGCGACCGCGTGGAGAACGGCCCCGGGGCCGACATCAAGCCGGGCAACAACCTCGCCCTGCGCAACATCCCGGTCGGTACGACGCTGCACGCCATCGAGCTGCGTCCCGGCGGCGGCGCCAAGTTCGCCCGCTCCGCCGGCGCCTCGGTGCAGCTGCTCGCGAAGGAGGGCTCCATGGCCCACCTGCGCATGCCGTCCGGTGAGATCCGCCTGGTCGACGTCCGCTGCCGCGCCACCGTCGGCGAGGTCGGCAACGCCGAGCAGAGCAACATCAACTGGGGCAAGGCCGGCCGTAAGCGGTGGCTGGGCGTCCGCCCGACCGTCCGCGGTGTCGTGATGAACCCGGTCGACCACCCGCACGGTGGTGGTGAGGGCCGGACCTCCGGTGGCCGTCACCCCGTGTCCCCCTGGGGCAAGAAGGAAGGCCGTACTCGTTCGCCCAAGAAGGCGTCGAACAAGTACATCGTCCGCCGCCGCAAGACGAACAAGAAGCGCTAAGGACGGGTTGAGATGCCTCGTAGCTTGAAGAAGGGACCCTTCGTCGACGACCACCTGATGAAGAAGGTGGACGTCCAGAACGAAGCCGGTACCAAGAACGTCATCAAGACCTGGTCCCGCCGCTCGATGATCGTCCCGGCGATGCTGGGCCACACGATCGCGGTGCACAACGGCAAGACCCACATCCCGGTGTTTGTCACCGAGTCGATGGTCGGCCACAAGCTCGGCGAGTTCTCGCCGACCCGCACCTTCCGGGGCCACGTCAAGGAAGACCGGAAGTCGAAGCGCCGCTAGTCAGCGGGGTGCGAATGACCATGACAAACATCGAAGGGACAACCATGGAAGCCAGGGCCCAGGCGCGGTACATCCGCGTCACGCCCATGAAGGCCCGCCGTGTGGTGGACCTCATCCGTGGCATGGACGCCACGGAGGCTCAGGCGGTCCTGCGTTTCGCCCCGCAGGCCGCGAGCGTGCCGGTCGGCAAGGTGCTGGACAGCGCCATCGCCAACGCCGCGCACAACTACGACCACACCGATGTCGACAGCCTCTACATCTCCGAGGCCTACGTCGACGAGGGCCCGACCCTGAAGCGGTTCCGGCCGCGCGCCCAGGGCCGTGCCTACCGGATCCGCAAGCGGACCAGCCACATCACCGTGGTCGTCAGCAGCAAGGAAGGAACCCGGTAATGGGCCAGAAGGTAAACCCGCACGGGTTCCGGCTCGGTGTCACGACCGACTTCAAGTCGCGTTGGTACGCCGACAAGCTGTACAAGGACTACGTCAAGGAAGACGTCGCCATCCGTCGGATGATGACGTCCGGCATGGAGCGCGCCGGCATCTCCAAGGTCGAGATCGAGCGCACCCGTGACCGCGTCCGCGTGGACATCCACACGGCCCGTCCGGGCATCGTCATCGGCCGCCGCGGCGCCGAGGCCGACCGCATCCGCGGCGACCTCGAGAAGCTCACCGGCAAGCAGGTCCAGCTGAACATCCTCGAGGTCAAGAACCCCGAGACGGACGCTCAGCTCGTGGCCCAGGCCGTCGCCGAGCAGCTCTCCTCCCGCGTCTCCTTCCGCCGTGCCATGCGCAAGAGCATGCAGTCGGCGATGAAGGCGGGCGCCAAGGGCATCAAGATCCAGTGCGGTGGCCGCCTCGGCGGCGCCGAGATGTCCCGCTCGGAGTTCTACCGCGAGGGCCGCGTGCCCCTGCACACGCTCCGCGCGAACGTGGACTACGGCTTCTTCGAGGCCAAGACGACCTTCGGCCGCATCGGCGTGAAGGTCTGGATCTACAAGGGCGACGTCAAGAACATCGCCGAGGTCCGCGCCGAGAACGCCGCCGCCCGTGCGGGCAACCGCCCGGCCCGTGGTGGCGCCGACCGCCCGGCCCGTGGTGGCCGCGGTGGCGAGCGGCGCGGTCGCAAGCCGCAGCAGCAGGCTCCGGCTGCCGAGGCCCCCAAGGCCGACGCGCCCGCCGCCGCTCCGGCTGAGAGCACCGGAACGGAGGCCTGACCACCATGCTGATCCCCCGTAGGGTCAAGCACCGCAAGCAGCACCACCCCAAGCGCAACGGCATGTCCAAGGGTGGCACGCAGGTTGCGTTCGGCGAGTACGGCATCCAGGCGCTGACCCCGGCGTACGTGACGAACCGCCAGATCGAGGCGGCTCGTATCGCCATGACCCGCCACATCAAGCGTGGCGGCAAGGTCTGGATCAACATCTACCCGGACCGTCCCCTCACCAAGAAGCCGGCCGAGACCCGCATGGGTTCCGGTAAGGGTTCTCCGGAGTGGTGGATCGCCAACGTCAAGCCCGGACGCGTGATGTTCGAGCTGTCGTACCCCAACGAGAAGATCGCCCGTGAGGCGCTGACCCGTGCGGCCCACAAGCTGCCGATGAAGTGCCGGATCGTCAAGCGCGAGGCAGGTGAAGCGTGATGTCGGCCGGTACCAAGGCGTCCGAGCTGCGCGAGCTGGGCAACGAGGAGCTTCTGGCGAAGCTCCGCGAGGCCAAGGAAGAGCTGTTCAACCTCCGCTTCCAGGCGGCGACCGGTCAGCTCGAGAACCACGGTCGGCTGAAGGCCGTCCGCAAGGACATCGCGCGGATCTACACCCTGATGCGCGAGCGCGAGCTGGGCATCGAAACGGTGGAGAACGCATGAGCGAGAACAACGTGACCGAGAACACCGAAGCGCGCGGCTTCCGCAAGACCCGTGAGGGCCTGGTCGTCAGCGACAAGATGGACAAGACCGTCGTCGTCGCCGTCGAGGACCGCGTCAAGCACGCTCTGTACGGCAAGGTCATCCGCCGTACGAACAAGCTCAAGGCCCACGACGAGCAGAACGCCGCGGGCGTCGGCGACCGCGTCCTCCTGATGGAGACCCGGCCGCTGTCCGCGACGAAGCGCTGGCGCGTCGTCGAGATCCTCGAGAAGGCCAAGTAATTCTCCTGCGGGGCACCCCTCGCAGGACAGTTCCGCCAGGCTCCGGGGGCCGCTCGCTCATGCGGGTGAGCGGCCCCCGGGGAACCGGCAGACAAACAGGAGATAGACGTGATCCAGCAGGAGTCGCGACTGCGTGTCGCCGACAACACTGGTGCGAAGGAGATCCTTTGCATCCGTGTGCTCGGTGGCTCCGGTCGCCGCTACGCGGGCATCGGTGACGTCATCGTCGCCACCGTCAAGGACGCGATCCCCGGTGGCAACGTGAAGAAGGGTGACGTCGTCAAGGCGGTCATCGTTCGCACCGTCAAGGAGCGCCGCCGTCCGGACGGCTCGTACATCCGCTTCGACGAGAACGCCGCCGTCATTCTGAAGAACGACGGCGACCCTCGCGGCACCCGTATCTTCGGCCCGGTGGGCCGTGAGCTGCGCGAGAAGAAGTTCATGAAGATCATCTCCCTCGCGCCGGAGGTGCTGTGAGCATGAAGATCAAGAAGGGCGACCTGGTCCAGGTCATCACCGGCAAGGACAAGGGCAAGCAGGGCAAGGTCATTGCCGCTTACCCGCGCGAGGAGCGCGTCCTGGTCGAGGGTGTCAACCGGGTCAAGAAGCACACCAAGGCCGGTCCCACCGCTCGCGGTTCGCAGGCCGGCGGCATCGTGACCACCGAGGCCCCGATCCACGTCTCCAACGTCCAGCTGGTCGTGGAGAAGGACGGCAAGAAGGTCGTCACGCGCGTCGGTTACCGCTTCGACGACGAAGGCAACAAGATCCGCGTTGCCAAGCGGACGGGTGAGGACATCTGATGGCTACCACCACTGCTCCGCGTCTGAAGACGAAGTACCGCGAGGAGATCGCGGGCAAGCTGCGTGAGGAGTTCTCCTACGAGAACGTCATGCAGGTTCCCGGCCTCGTCAAGATCGTGGTCAACATGGGTGTGGGCGACGCCGCCCGCGACTCCAAGCTGATCGAGGGCGCCATCCGCGACCTCACCACGATCACCGGTCAGAAGCCGGCCGTCACCAAGGCCCGCAAGTCCATCGCGCAGTTCAAGCTGCGTGAGGGTCAGCCGATCGGTGCCCACGTCACGCTCCGTGGCGACCGCATGTGGGAGTTCCTGGACCGCACCCTGTCGCTCGCGCTGCCGCGCATCCGCGACTTCCGCGGCCTGTCCCCCAAGCAGTTCGACGGCCGTGGCAACTACACCTTCGGTCTCACGGAGCAGGTCATGTTCCACGAGATCGACCAGGACAAGATCGACCGTGTCCGGGGTATGGACATCACCGTGGTCACCACGGCGACCAACGACGAAGAGGGCCGCGCCCTTCTCCGTCACCTCGGCTTCCCGTTCAAGGAGGCGTGAGCGAGATGGCGAAGAAGGCTCTCATCGCGAAGGCTGCTCGCAAGCCCAAGTTCGGTGTGCGTGGCTACACCCGCTGCCAGCGCTGCGGCCGTCCGCACTCCGTGTACCGCAAGTTCGGCCTGTGCCGCGTCTGCCTTCGTGAGATGGCTCACCGCGGCGAGCTGCCGGGCGTGACCAAGAGCTCCTGGTAAACCGGGTAATTCCGGAATCCCAGGGCTCTCGGTAAGCAATGGGACGGCGGGAGGCCCGCTCCGTATGGCTTAGGCTTGCGGGGTTGGGCACCTGCCGTGCCCGTACGACTTACTACGCCGTAGGTCCACCGCGCCGCACCCGTCCCGTCTCGGATCGGGGAGAGGGATGGCGCACCAGGAAACCCCGGCGAGAGAGGCCGAAGGCCAATTCATGACCATGACTGATCCGATCGCAGACATGCTCACGCGTCTGCGGAACGCGAACTCGGCGTACCACGACTCCGTGGCGATGCCGCACTCGAAGATCAAGTCGCACATCGCGGAGATCCTCCAGCAGGAGGGCTTCATCACGGGCTGGCGCGTCGAGGACGCCGAGGTCGGCAAGAACCTCGTCCTCGAGCTGAAGTTCGGCCCGAACCGTGAGCGCTCCATCGCGGGCATCAAGCGGATCTCCAAGCCCGGTCTCCGGGTGTACGCGAAGTCCACCAACCTGCCGAAGGTGCTGGGCGGCCTCGGCGTGGCGATCATCTCCACGTCGCACGGGCTCCTCACCGACAAGCAGGCCGGCAAGAAGGGCGTGGGTGGGGAAGTCCTCGCCTACGTCTGGTAGCGGAAGGGAACGGAGGAAACAGCTATGTCGCGCATCGGCAAGCTCCCCATCGCGGTTCCCGCCGGCGTGGACGTCACCATCGACGGCCGTACGGTCTCGGTCAAGGGCCCCAAGGGCACGCTGACCCACACCGTCGTGGCGCCGATCGAGATCGCCAAGGGTGAGGACGGCGTCCTGAACGTCACCCGCCCCAACGACGAGCGTCAGAACAAGGCCCTGCACGGCCTGTCCCGCACGCTGGTGGCGAACATGATCACCGGCGTGACCCAGGGTTACGTGAAGAAGCTCGAGATCAGCGGTGTCGGTTACCGCGTTGTCGCCAAGGGTTCGAACCTGGAGTTCTCCCTCGGCTACAGCCACCCGATCCTGGTCGAGGCGCCCGAGGGCATCACCTTCAAGGTGGAGACCCCGACCCGTTTCTCGGTCGAGGGCATCGACAAGCAGAAGGTCGGCGAGGTTGCGGCCAACATCCGCAAGCTGCGCAAGCCCGACCCGTACAAGGCCAAGGGCGTCAAGTACGAGGGCGAAGTCATCCGCCGCAAGGTCGGAAAGGCGGGTAAGTAAGCCATGGCATACGGGCAGAAGATCCTCAAGGGCGACGCCTACAAGCGTGCTGCTATCAAGCGTCGCCACATCCGGATCCGCAAGAAGGTCGCCGGTACCGCCGAGCGTCCTCGCCTGGTCGTGACTCGTTCCAACCGCCACATCGTGGCGCAGGTGATCGACGACCTGAAGGGCCACACCGTGGCGTCGGCGTCCACGCTGGACGCGTCGATCCGCGGTGGCGAGGGCGACAAGTCCACGCAGGCCAAGCAGGTCGGCGCCCTGGTCGCCGAGCGCGCCAAGGCCGCCGGTGTCGAGGCCGTCGTGTTCGACCGTGGTGGCAACCAGTACGCCGGGCGCATCGCCGCCCTGGCCGACGCCGCCCGCGAGGCCGGGCTCAAGTTCTGAGCCGCGGTTCCGTAGCTAGCGGAAACAGAGAGAGGTAATTCCAATGGCTGGACCCCAGCGCCGCGGTGGCGGCGCCGGTGGCGGCGAGCGGCGGGACCGGAAGGGCCGTGACGGCGGCGCTGCTGCCGCCGAGAAGACCGCGTACGTCGAGCGCGTCGTCGCGATCAACCGTGTCGCCAAGGTTGTGAAGGGTGGTCGTCGCTTCAGCTTCACCGCGCTGGTCGTGGTGGGCGACGGTGACGGCACCGTGGGTGTCGGATACGGCAAGGCCAAGGAGGTGCCGGCCGCCATCGCCAAGGGCGTTGAGGAGGCCAAGAAGCACTTCTTCAAGGTCCCCGCATCCAGGGCACCATCCCGCACCCGATCCAGGGTGAGAAGGCCGCCGGCGTCGTGCTGCTCAAGCCCGCGTCGCCCGGTACCGGTGTGATCGCCGGTGGTCCGGTGCGCGCCGTGCTCGAGTGCGCCGGTATCCACGACGTGCTGTCGAAGTCGCTCGGCTCCGACAACGCCATCAACATCGTGCACGCGACCGTGGAGGCCCTGAAGGGCCTGCAGCGTCCCGAGGAGATCGCGGCCCGCCGCGGTCTGCCGCTCGAGGACGTCGCCCCCGCGGCCCTGCTGCGTGCGCGTGCCGGGGCGGGTGTGTGATCATGGCGCAGCTCAAGATCACGCAGGTCAAGTCCTACATCGGCAGCAAGCAGAACCACCGTGACACCCTGCGTTCGCTTGGCCTGAAGAAGGTCAACGACGTGGTCGTCAAGGAGGACCGCCCCGAGTTCCGCGGCATGGTGCACACCGTCCGCCACCTCGTGACGGTCGAGGAGGTCGACTGATCATGGCGGAGAACAACCCGCTCAAGATCCACAACCTCCGTCCCGCCCCGGGCGCCAAGACCGCCAAGACCCGTGTCGGTCGTGGTGAGGCGTCGAAGGGTAAGACGGCCGGTCGTGGTACGAAGGGCACCAAGGCCCGTTACCAGGTTCCGGAGAGCTTCGAGGGCGGCCAGATGCCGCTGCACATGCGCCTCCCGAAGCTGAAGGGCTTCAAGAACCCGTTCAAGACCGAGTACCAGGTCGTCAACCTGGACAAGCTCGCCTCCCTCTACCCCGAGGGCGGCGAGGTCACGGTCGAGGACCTGGTCGCCAAGGGTGCCGTGCGCAAGAACAGCCTCGTCAAGGTCCTCGGCCAGGGCGAGATCTCCGTGGCGCTGCAGGTGACGGTCGACGCCGTCTCCGGCTCCGCCAAGGAGAAGATCACCGCCGCCGGCGGTACCGTCACCGAGCTCGTCTGAACCCTTCAGGCGTCTCGATGACTTGAGCGAACCCGACCGGGGGTGCCCCACAAATGGGGCATCCCCGGTTGGTCGTTCCTAGGGCGGCAGCTCGCCGGTAAGGTGGCCTGCACTGCCCAGTTCTCCCGGGAGTCCCGCGCGGGCACTCGGGGCGGCAGTTGACCGTTACGTATTCGTCCTTTATCGGAATCTCAGACCGTCACCCTTGACGCACTGGCGCGGGGGTCGCAGGAGGCACCGTGCTCACCGCGTTCGCCCGGGCGTTCAAGACGCCCGACCTGCGCAAGAAGCTGCTCTTCACGCTCGGCATCATCGTCGTGTACCGGATCGGCACGAACATCCCGATCCCGGGTGTCGACTACCGGAACGTCCAGGCGTGTATCGACAACGCCGAGGCGAACCAGGGCCTGTTCGGTCTCGTCAACATGTTCAGCGGCGGCGCACTGCTCCAGATCACGATCTTCGCACTGGGCATCATGCCGTACATCACGGCGAGCATCATCCTGCAGCTGCTGACCGTCGTGATCCCGCGCCTGGAAGCCCTGAAGAAGGAGGGCCAGGCCGGTACGGCGAAGATCACGCAGTACACCCGTTACCTGACGGTCGCGCTCGCCATCCTCCAGGGCACCGGTCTGGTGGCCACCGCCCGCAGCGGCGCCCTCTTCCAGGGCTGCCCGGTCGCCAGCCAGATCGTCCCGGACCAGTCGATCTTCGTGACCGTCACCATGGTCATCACCATGACCGCCGGCACGGCCGTCGTGATGTGGCTCGGTGAGCTCATCACCGACCGCGGCGTCGGCAACGGCATGTCGATCCTGATGTTCATCTCGATCGCCGCGACCTTCCCCTCCGCCCTGTGGGCCATCAAGGAGCAGGGCAGCCTGGCGGACGGCTGGATCGAGTTCGGCACCGTCATGCTCGTCGGGTTCGTCATGGTCGCCCTGGTCGTGTTCGTCGAGCAGGCCCAGCGCCGGATCCCGGTGCAGTACGCCAAGCGCATGATCGGCCGTCGTTCCTACGGCGGTACGTCCACCTACATCCCGCTCAAGGTGAACCAGGCGGGCGTGATCCCCGTCATCTTCGCCTCGTCGCTGCTCTACATCCCCGCCCTGATCGTCCAGTTCTCCAACTCCGACGCGGGCTGGGCGACCTGGATCACGGCGAACCTGGCGGACACGGGCGCCACGCCGCACATCGTCCTGTACTTCCTGCTGATCGTGTTCTTCGCGTTCTTCTACGTGGCCATCACGTTCAACCCCGAGGAAGTCGCGGACAACATGAAGAAGTATGGTGGCTTCATCCCGGGCATCCGGGCTGGCCGACCGACCGCTGAGTACCTCAGCTACGTACTCAACCGGATCACCTGGCCGGGCTCGCTGTATCTGGGCCTGATCTCTCTCGTGCCGACAATGGCGTTGGCTGGTTTCGGGGCGAACCAGAACTTCCCGTTCGGCGGGACCAGCATCCTGATCATCGTGGGTGTCGGTCTCGAGACCGTGAAGCAGATCGAGAGCCAGCTCCAGCAGCGCAATTACGAAGGGTTCCTCCGCTGATGCGAATCGTCCTCGTCGGGCCGCCGGGTGCCGGTAAGGGCACGCAGGCCACCCGCCTTGCCGAGAAGCTGCGCATCCCGCACATCTCCACGGGTGACCTGTTCCGCGCCAACATCAGCCAGCAGACGGAGCTGGGCAAGCTCGCGAAGTCCTACATGGACGCCGGCAACCTCGTGCCCGACGAGGTCACCATCGCCATGGCCAAGGACCGCATGGAGCAGCCCGACGCCGAAGGCGGCTTCCTGCTGGACGGCTTCCCGCGCAACGTCTCCCAGGCCGAGGCGCTGGACGAACTGCTCGAGACCGAGGGCATCGAGCTGGACGCGGTCCTCGACCTGGAAGCCCCCGAGGACGAGGTGGTCAAGCGGATCGCCGGCCGGCGCATCTGCCGCAAGGACTCCAGCCACGTCTTCCACGTGACGTACAGCCCGTCGGAGCAGGAGGGCGTCTGCGACGTCTGCGGCGGCGAGCTGTACCAGCGCGACGACGACTCCGAGGAGACCGTCCGTACGCGCCTGGAGGTCTACCACACGCAGACCGAGCCGATCATCGACTACTACAAGGCCCAGGGCCTCGTGGTGACGATCGCGGCGACGGGTCCGGTCGACGAGGTCACCGGGCGCGCGCTGGAGGCGCTCAAGCGCGACAAGTAGCGGTGTCCGCTCGGCCGCGGTTCCCTGCGGGGGCCGCGGCCGACGTGTGTGCCGGGGGCGGAGGCCCGTCCCCGTATCGTTGATGGTGTCCGTCCCTTCCCGGTCCAGAAAGGCCGTCGCTCCCATGGTGCAGATCAAGACCCCCGAGCAGATCGCCAAGATGCGTGAGGCGGGGCTGGTCGTCGCCGCCATCCACGCGGCCACCCGCGAGGCCGCCGTGCCCGGGGCCACCACCAGGGATCTGGACCAGGTCGCCCGCAAGGTGCTCGCGGAGCACAACGCCAAGCCGAACTTCCTCGGCTACGGCGGCTTCCCCGCGACGATCTGCACCTCCGTGAACGAGGTCGTCGTCCACGGCATCCCCTCCGACGAGGTCGTCCTCAAGGACGGGGACGTCATCTCCATCGACTGCGGCGCGATCATCGACGGCTGGCACGGCGACGCCGCCTACACCGCGTTCGTGGGGTCCGGTCACTCCCCGGAGCTGGTCGAGCTGTCCCGGGTGACCGAGGAGTCGATGTGGGCCGGCATCGCGGCCATGAAGCAGGGCAACCGGCTCGTCGACATCTCCCGCGCGATCGAGACGTACATCCGCCGGCAGCCGAAGCCGGGCGGCGGCCGGTACGGGATCATCGAGGACTACGGCGGCCACGGCATCGGCAGCGAGATGCACATGGACCCGCACCTGCTGAACTACGTCGACCGCCGCCGCGGCAAGGGCCCCAAGCTGGTCCCGGGCCTCTGCCTCGCCATCGAGCCGATGGTCTCCCTGGGCACCCCGAGGACCCGGGTCCTCGAGGACGACTGGACGGTCGTCACCACGGACGGCACCTGGTCCTCCCACTGGGAGCACTCCGTCGCCCTCACCGAGCAGGGCCCGCTGGTCCTGACCGCCCCCGACGGCGGGAAGGCGAAGCTGGCGGAGATGGGCATCACGGCCGCTCCGGACCCGCTCGGCTGACGACGGGCCCCGGACGGGTCCGGCCGGCCGGGCGAAGCCCGTGGCGCGTCCCGGTGCCGGGCCGGGGGAGCGGTGCCGGGAGCGGCGCGACCGGACGGTCGTCGCCGCGGACGGCACCCGGTCCTCCCGCCCGGAGGCGTTCCGTCGCCCTCACCGGGCAGGACCCGCCGGTCCCGGCCGCTGCCTGCGGCGGGAAGACGGGGCTCGCCGGATGCGGTGTCGCGGCGTCGTCCGACCGGCCGGCGCGGGGAGCGGATCCCGCTCGGTTAGGAATCCCGCCCGTGGGGCAGACTTCTCCGTTTCGTGTTTCCGGGTGCGCTGACGTAGACTGACTCGTCGGCTCTTGTGCACCCGCATGTCCGCATGCACTCGACATCTCGAAACGGTGCACGCCTGAGTCGATCAAGGTAGTCGATTCGAAGGGCGAAGCGTGGCCAAGAAGCAAGGTGCCATCGAGATCGAGGGCACTGTCGTCGAGTCTCTGCCGAACGCCATGTTCAGGGTCGAGCTCCAGAACGGCCACCAGGTCCTGGCACACATCAGCGGCAAGATGCGCATGCACTACATCCGCATCCTCCCTGACGACCGGGTCGTGGTGGAGCTGTCTCCGTACGACCTGACGCGTGGCCGGATCGTTTACCGCTACAAGTAGATCTTGCCCGCGCCCCGGCCCGCCGGGGCGGTGGCACTGACCCGGAGAACCTCACATCCCATGAAGGTCAAGCCGAGCGTCAAGAAGATCTGCGACAAGTGCAGGGTGATCCGCCGTCACGGCCGGGTCATGATCATCTGCGAGAACCCGCGCCACAAGCAGCGCCAGGGCTGACCGCAGCACGATCGACCCTCTGCGACTTCCGCAGAACTTCGCGCGACGCGAGCAACACATGTTCATACGCAGGGCCCGAGCCGCACGGCTCGACACCCCCGGCTCGGAGGCCGGGGACCCAGTTCGTACCTGGTACGGCGGCTGGGATCCGGTCCTGTGGAAGACCTCCGACAATCAACTGGAGCCATTGAATGGCACGCGTTTCCGGTGTTGACATCCCGCGCGAAAAGCGCGTGGAGATCGCCCTCACCTACGTGTTCGGTATCGGCCGGACCCTTTCGCAGCAGACGCTGGCCGCCACCGGCGTCGACCCGAACACCCGCGTCCGCGACCTCTCCGAGGAGCAGCTCGTCGCGATCCGCGAGTACGTCGACAACAACATCAAGACCGAGGGTGACCTCCGTCGCGAGATCCAGGCCGACATCCGCCGCAAGGTCGAGATCGGCACCTACCAGGGTCTGCGTCACCGTCGCGGTCTGCCCGTCCGCGGTCAGCGCACCAGCACCAACGCGCGTACCCGCAAGGGCCCGCGTCGCGCCATCGCCGGCAAGAAGAAGCCGGGCAAGAAGTAGTCCGCAGCGGACCTCTGTCCACGGTCTTCGCTGTAGGACCGACCACCTCCCGTAGGAGTTATAGATGCCCCCAAGGGTCGTCAGGGCGCTGCCAAGAAGGTGCGCCGCAAGGAAAAGAAGAACGTCGCTCACGGCCACGCGCACATCAAGAGCACGTTCAACAACACGATCGTCTCGATCACGGACCCGTCCGGCAACGTGATCTCCTGGGCCTCCGCCGGCCACGTCGGCTTCAAGGGCTCCCGGAAGTCCACGCCGTTCGCCGCGCAGATGGCCGCCGAGTCGGCCGCCCGCCGCGCCCAGGAGCACGGCATGCGCAAGGTCGACGTGTTCGTCAAGGGCCCGGGCTCCGGTCGTGAGACCGCGATCCGCTCCCTGCAGGCCACGGGCCTCGAGGTCGGCTCCATCCAGGACGTCACCCCGACCCCGCACAACGGCTGCCGCCCGCCGAAGCGCCGCCGCGTCTGAGGCACGGCCGCTTCGTTCGGCTTCGGGTTCCGGGCGGTACGGCTCCGTAAGGGCCGTACCGCCCGTACCCTTGCAGTACCCGCACTTTTCACCGGGTGCGGTTTCCGTCGGGCGTCAAATAGCGGGCGTCCACGAAAGAAGGATCTGATCCACACATGCTGATCGCTCAGCGTCCCTCGTTGACCGAAGAGGTCGTCGACGAGTTCCGCTCCCGGTTCGTGATCGAGCCGCTGGAGCCGGGCTTCGGCTACACCCTCGGCAACTCCCTCCGCCGCACCCTCCTGTCGTCGATCCCCGGTGCCGCCGTCACCAGCATCCGCATCGACGGCGTCCTGCACGAGTTCACCACCGTGCCGGGCGTCAAGGAGGACGTCACCGACCTGATCCTCAACATCAAGCAGCTGGTCGTCTCCTCGGAGCACGACGAGCCGGTCGTGATGTACCTGCGCAAGCAGGGCCCGGGTCTGGTCACCGCCGCCGACATCGCGCCCCCGGCCGGTGTCGAGGTGCACAACCCCGACCTGGTCCTCGCCACGCTCAACGGCAAGGGCAAGCTGGAGATGGAGCTGACCGTCGAGCGCGGTCGCGGCTACGTCTCCGCGGTGCAGAACAAGCAGGTGGGCCAGGAGATCGGCCGGATCCCGGTCGACTCGATCTACTCGCCGGTCCTCAAGGTCACCTACAAGGTCGAGGCGACCCGTGTCGAGCAGCGCACCGACTTCGACAAGCTGATCGTCGACGTCGAGACCAAGCAGGCCATGCGTCCGCGTGACGCCATGGCGTCGGCCGGCAAGACCCTGGTCGAGCTGTTCGGTCTGGCCCGCGAGCTCAACATCGACGCCGAGGGCATCGACATGGGCCCGTCCCCCACGGACGCCGCCCTCGCCGCCGACCTGGCGCTGCCGATCGAGGAGCTGGAGCTCACCGTCCGGTCGTACAACTGCCTCAAGCGTGAGGGCATCCACTCCGTGGGTGAGCTCGTCGCCCGCTCCGAGGCCGACCTCCTGGACATCCGCAACTTCGGTGCGAAGTCCATCGACGAGGTCAAGGCGAAGCTGGCCGGCATGGGCCTGGCCCTGAAGGACAGCCCGCCCGGATTCGACCCGACCGCCGCCGCGGACGCCTTCGGCGCCGACGACGACGCGGACGCCGGGTTCGTCGAGACCGAGCAGTACTGAGAGCTCGGGCCCGACGGTCCGTACCCGGGCGCGGGTGCGCCGTGCCTGCCCGCGCCCCTTCCAGGCCCCTCCGGGGGCCTGGATCTCCGACAGGCGACCGCCTGCTCGGATACTGACCCCGGTACCTGACACGGCCGGGGCAGACACACAGGAGAAGAACCATGCCGAAGCCCACCAAGGGTGCCCGTCTGGGCGGCAGCGCCGCGCACGAGAAGCTGATGCTCGCGAACCTCGCGAAGTCGCTCTTCGAGCACGGCCGCATCACCACCACCGAGGCGAAGGCCCGCCGCCTGCGCCCGTACGCCGAGCGTCTGATCACCAAGGCGAAGAAGGGCGACCTTCACAACCGCCGTCAGGTGCTCCAGGTCATCACGGACAAGGGCATCGTCCACACGCTCTTCACCGAGATCGGCCCGCGGTACGAGAACCGTCCCGGTGGCTACACCCGCATCACCAAGATCGGTAACCGCCGTGGCGACAACGCGCCCATGGCCGTCATCGAGCTGGTCGAGGCGCTGACGGTGCAGCAGTCGGCGGTCGGCGAGGCCGAGGCCGCGACCAAGCGCGCGGTCAAGGAAGACGCCCTCAAGAAGGACGAGGCCGCCGAGGCCAAGGCCGAGGACGCCAAGGCCGAGGACACCAAGGACGAGGCCGCCGAGGCCCCGGCCGAGGAGTCGAAGGACGCCTGAGGCACTGCTTCGCGTTGAGCGGGTCCGCCCTTTGCGGGGCGGGCCCGCTTTCGCGTTCCTGAGAGGATCCGTACGTGAGTGACGAAGTACAGCCCGGGTTCGTGCGCATCCGCCTCGACCTGTCCTACGACGGCGCCGACTTCCACGGCTGGGCCAAGCAGGCCGGGGGCCGGCGGACCGTGCAGGGGGAGATCGAGGACGCGCTGCGGACCGTGACCCGGTCCGGGACGACGGCGTACGAGCTGACCGTGGCCGGACGCACCGACGCCGGGGTGCACGCGCGCGGGCAGGTGGCACACGTCGACCTGCCCCTCGACGTGTGGGGCGAGCACAGGGGGAAGCTGCTGAAGCGGCTCGCCGGGCGGCTGCCGAAGGACGTGCGGGTGTGGGCCCTGCGGGAGGCGCCGGCCGGTTTCGACGCCCGGTTCTCGGCGGTCTGGCGGCGCTACGCCTACCGGGTCACCGACAACCCGGGCGGGGTGGACCCGCTGCTGCGCGGGCACGTGCTGTGGCACGACTGGCCGCTCGACGTCGACGCGATGAACGAGGCCGCGCGGGCGCTGCTGGGGGAGCACGACTTCGCCGCGTACTGCAAGCGGCGGGAGGGCGCGACGACGATCCGCACGCTCCAGGAGCTGAGCCTGGTGCGCGGTGAGGACGGGATCATCACGGCGACCGTCCGGGCCGACGCCTTCTGCCACAACATGGTGCGCTCGCTGATCGGCGCGCTGCTGTTCGTCGGCGACGGCCACCGCCCGCCGGACTGGCCGGGGAAGGTGCTGGCGGCGGGGGTGCGGGACTCGGCCGTGCACGTCGTGCGCCCGCACGGGCTGACCCTGGAGGAGGTCGGCTACCCGGCGGACGAGCTGCTGGCGGCCCGGAACAGGGAGGCCCGCAACAGGCGGTCGCTGCCGGCGGCGGGGTGCTGCTGAGCCCCGCCGCGTCCGTCAGCCCTCCGCCCACGTCGTGAGGAGGCCCGACAGGCCCCGGGCCGCCTCGTCCGCTTCCGGCCCGTCGCCCCGGGCGTCCGGCGCGAGCTCGACGTGGACGAACGTCGCGTGGCGGCGCTGTGCCGCCTTGCCCTGGACGTTCGTCCTGCCCTCCAGCCGGCAGCGGGCGGACCAGCCCCGGCAGACCCGCAGTCCGTCCGTCTCCAGGCGGTCGGCCAGGGCGACGACCTCACCGGGGGCGCTCTGCGCGGCGCCGGTGGAGAGGACGGCGTCGTAGCGGTCCTCGGTGGACTCGGCGAACCCGTGCAGCTGGACGCCGGGCACGCCCCGCTTCTGCAGCTCCAGGACGGTGGCGTGGAACGCGCTGTCCTCGCGGTGGGCGACGTCGGCGGCGTCCTCGCGGCCGGCCCGGCGGTGGGCGCCGGCCAGCACGAGCGCACCGCCCGGGTTGTCCTCCAGCAGACGCACGCCGAGCTCCTCGGTGTGCCGGTCGGACACGGGGTGCGGCACCTGGGCGTTCCAGCGGACCCTGGAGTCGGCGTTCAGGTAGAGCCGGCCCCAGCGCGCGCTCTCACCGTCGCCGTCGGCCGCGATCTCGTCGTAGCGGCGGCCGGAGGAGGTGTCGGTGAGCCGGGTGACGCCGAGGCCGATCGGGGCGAGGAGCCGCTCCGCCCCCGCGCGTCCCCGTCCAGGAGGTGCCCGACGCCCCGGGCCAGCCGGTCGCGCTGCTCGTCGTCGGGGGGCGCGTAGGGATCACCGGGCCGGAGCTTCGCCGTGTACGACAGGATGCGGCCGCTCAGGTCCACCAGTTCCCGGGCCTCCGGCTCGGTGCGCTCCGGCTCCGGCTCCGGTGCCGACCGGCATGCGGCAAGAGGCAGGATCAGTCCGATCAGTCCGATCAGCGCCACCATGCGAAGAAAACGTGACGGTCTTGTGATGAGTACATCACTGTTGCGTGGGTATCGCATGTGACCATGAGTCGGTGACATTTCGTAAGCCTCTCCGCATGGGTCGAGTGGTCACCATTCTGCTGGCGGCCGGACTGACCGCCTCCTGCGCCTCCGGGACCGAGGAGCCGCAGGCGAAGCCGGGTGGCCGTTCGTTCACCGTGGCCGCCGCGGGGGACGTCCTCATCCACCCGGAGCTGGTCGAACAGGCGGCCAAGGACGCCGAGGAGACCGGTGAGGGGGAGGCCGGGCTCGACTTCGGGCCGCTGCTCGCCGGGGTGAAGCCGGTCATCAGCAAGGCCGACCTGGCGATCTGTCACATGGAGACGCCCGTCGGGAAGCCCGAGGGGCCCTTCGAGGGCTACCCGGAGTTCCTGGTCCCGCCGCAGGTCCTGACGGCCCTGAAGGACGTGGGCTACGACACCTGCTCGACGGCCTCGAACCACACGTACGACCACGGGCTGACGGGCGTGCGGCGCACCCTGGACGTCATGGACGAGGTGGGTCTCGGGCACACCGGGTCGGCGCGCTCCGCCGAGGAGGCGAAGCGGATCAACATCCGCGAGGTCAACGGGGTCAAGGTCGCGCACCTCGCCTACTCCTGGGAGTCCTTCCTCAACCCGACGCCCGAGAAGCAGAAGTGGGCGTTCAACCGGCTCAGCACGGAAGAGATCAAGAAGGCCGAGACCCGGGCCCGGGGGCAGGGCGCCGAGGTGGTCATCCTCACCGTCCACTGGGGGCTGGAGCACTACAACGAGCCGAGCGTGCCGCAGCTGCAGCTGGCGCAGCGGCTCACCGAGGAGACCGGTGTCGACCTCGTGATCGGCCACCACGCCCACGTGGTGCAGCCGGTCCAGAAGGTGAACGGCACCTGGATCGCCTACAGCCTCGGCAACCAGGTCGCCCGGCACTCCTCGCCCAAGGGGATCACCGAGGAGGGGGCCATCGGCTGGTTCGAGTTCCGGGAGACGACCGAGGGCTGGGACGTCACCGCCCGCTACCGCACCACGCTGGTGGACATCCCGTCCGAGGTGGAGCCCGGGGAGAAGGTCCCGGACGGGGCGGTCGTGGACCACCGGCTCGTGGACGTGCAGCGGGTGCTCGACGAGCCGGGCGACCTGTCCGAGGAGCGGCTCGCCCGCTACCGGCTGGCCGCCGACCGGACCCGCGGCTTCCTCTACAACCGGGGAGCACCCGGCGGCGACGGCCTGGAGCCGCTCTCCCTGGGTGAGTGACGAGAGCTGCAGCACACTCCGTGCCGGGGATACAACCTTGGCCGCATTTATCAGTCTTTTGAGTGACGACTTCGTACGGCCGTGGCATCGGTGCGTCCGGCAGGCGTCGGCCACCTCCGTAGCGACCAAGGATGAACACCGTGACACCGAGCCACGTCCCGCCTGCCGCGCAGGGGCGGCGGCGCAGCCGCAGACGGGCGGACATGCCGCTCCTGGGCGGCATCCGGCCCCCGATCGCGGTGCTGTGCGTGCTGATCCTCGCCCTGGCCGGGCTCACCGCCAAGGTGCTCGGACCCGGCGGCGAACCGGTCGTGCCGAAGGCGGTGCTGTCCTCGCAGCAGCACTTCGCCGAGGACGGCGCCATCGCGCTGCGCGCCTCGATCGACGAGCGGGTCACGGACCTGAACCGCACCGCGGCCGCGCTGAACGCGGGTGAGCCGACCGAACCGGAGCGCGTCCTGTCCGACCTGGGCAGGACCTACCAGAAGTGGACCGGCACCACGGTGCTGGACCTGAAGAGCGGAGACGTGCTCGCCGCCCGAGGAGAAAGGATTCCTCTCGCCTGGCTGGACGAGGACGTCCTCACCGGGGAGCACGCCCTCGCCCCGCGCATGGTCCGGCTGGAGACCGGTGACGTCCGGCTGATGACGATGGCGGTCCTCGACTTCGAGGACCGTCCGCAGCAGCTGCTGATCGCCTCCAACAGCCTGTCCGTGCCCGCGATCAACCTGGGCACGTTCCGCACCATGGCGGTCGTGGCCCGGGACGGCGAGGTCCTCGCCACGGCGGGCTTCGAGCAGTCCGAGGCGCTCAACTCCGACCAGGAGCGCAAGGAACTCACCTTCCTGCAGAAGCAGATGTCCCGGCTGTCCGAGCAGGCCGCCGAGCGCACCGACCGGCACCCGGCCGGCGCCGAGGAGCCCGGCTCGCGCGGCTACCCCGGGGTCAGCGGCACCCTGCTCGGCGACGACCACAACGGCCGTGTGGCCACCGCCGGGTACGCCTCCCTCGCCTCCTCCGACCCGGAGGAGGAGAAGAGCGTCGCGGCCGGTCTCGGGCTCACGGTCGTGGCCATGCTGCCCGTGGTCCAGCAGCAGGGCACCGTCGGACCGGACCGGGAGCTGTTCGGGCTGATCACGGCCGGCGCCCTGGTGGTGCTCGGGCTGCTGGCGGTCGCCGTGCTGTGGCTGAGCGTCCAGCGCCCGCTGCTGCGGCTGTTCCTGGAGTCCCGCCGGCTGGCCCGGGGCGACCTGACCCGTCCCGTCTTCGTCCCCCGCTGGGGCGAGGCGGCCCGGATCGGCACGGCCCTGGAACGGCTGCGCGGGCAGCTCGGCGGCCCGGACGGCGGACCCGGCGGCGGATCCGGCGGCAGGATCCGGCCGGGCCTGCGGGTGCCGCTCGCGGCGACCGCCGTCCTGCTGCTGCTGTGGTGCGTGCCCGTCGGCCTGCTGCTGAACCGCACCGACGGTTCGGTCAGCGTGCCCGCCACCATGGTCAACGACCAGCGCGACCGCACCGACCTGGTCGCCGACCGGGTCCGCCGGGCGCTGAACGAGGCCCAGGCCGACCTGGTCTCCACCTCCCGCCTGATCGACGCCGACGACCCCGGCGCCACCACCGGCCTGCTGACGGACGCCCTGCGCGAGCACACCCGCTACCAGGCGCTGTACGTCGTGGACGACGGCGAGGTCGTCGCCCGGGCCGGCGGCGACCCGCACGACTGGAGCGACGACCGGGACCTGCCCCTGGTCCGCGTGTCCGGCGAGGGCGAGAAGAAGCCCGTGATCCAGGCCGGAGCGCCGGTGCCCGAGCACAAGGGCACCACGCTCGTCGGCGAGGTGCGCGTGGAGTTCCTGAACTCGCTGCTGAAGCGGCCCGGCCTCGGCGAGGTCCGGGTCGTGAACGCCGAGGCCGAGACGCTCGCCGCCGGCGACGGCTTCCTCGCCTTCGAGGACCTGCCGAACGACGCCCTGCCCGACCTGGTGCGCGCGGGCAACGTGCCGGTCGGCGCCGGGCCGGTCGAGAACGGCCTGCTCATCCGCGACGGAGGCGGCGTCACCGTCGCCGCCGCGGCCCCCTTCTCCGGCGGCGGCGTCGCCTCCGACCTCGGCTGGACCGTCGTCAGCTGGCAGGACGCCCAGCACTTCCAGATCGCCCCCTACCAGCGGGAGGACCGCAGCGTGCTCGCCGGCCTGCTCGGTCTCGCCGCGATTGTCGTCTGCCTGGGCTGGATCCACCTGGTCGTCGCCCGGCCGCTGCGGGCGCTGGCCACCAGTGCCGAGAAGCTGGCCGAGGGCGACCTGAAGACCGTGCTCTACCCCCGGTACCAGGACGAGGTCGGGGCCATCGTCCGCAGCCTCGAACTGATCCGCCAGCAGCTCCAGGCCCGCCGACACAACCAGGCCCGCCGGCCCGCCGAGCCCCGGCTCGGCGCCGGAGGAAGGTGACCCGCCGTGCTCTACCTCTACTTCGTCCTGCTGGTCGGCAGCGCGTTCCTGCTCGTCGCGGGCATCGTGGAGCAGCGCCGGCACTACGCCGCCCTGCACTCCATCCCCTCCCGGGTGCTGGTCAACGGCATCCGCGGCAAGTCCTCCATCACCCGGCTGTGCGCCGGGGCGCTGCGCGGCGGCGACCTGGTCACCGTGGCCAAGACGACCGGCACGGCGGCGCGCTTCATCCACCCGGACGCCACCGAGGAGCCGGTCTACCGCAAGTTCGGCATCGCCAACGTCGTCGAGCAGATCGGCATCGTCCGCCGGGCCGCCACCTACCGCCCCGACGCCCTCGTCATCGAGTGCATGGCGGTCATGCCGGCCCTGCAGGAGGTCAACCAGAGCAAGCTGATCCGCTCCACGATCGGCGTGCTGTGCAACGTCCGCGAGGACCACCTCGCCGAGATGGGCCCCACCCTCGACGACGTGGCCCGCTCGCTGTGCCGCTCGATGCCGGAGAACGGCATCTGCGTCACCGCCGAGAAGGAGCGCTTCCCCATCCTCCAGGAGGAGGCGGACGCCCGTAACTGCCGGCTGGTCTACGCCGACCCGGAGACCGTCACCGACGAGGAGCTGCGCGGCTTCAGCTGGTTCACCTTCAAGGAGAACGTCGCCATCGCCCTGGTCGTCGCCGAGCTGCTCGGCGTGGAGCGCCAGGTCGCCCTGCAGGGCATGTACGACGCCCCGCCGGACCCGGGCGTGCTGTCCGTGGAGCGGTACGCGACCCCCGAGGGCAAGCGGCTCGCCTTCGCCAACGTCTTCGCGGCCAACGACCCCGAGTCGACGCTGATGAACATCAACCAGCTGCTGGACCTCGGCGCCGTCCGCCGCCCGCTGAACGTCGTGATCAACTGCCGCCCGGACCGGGTCGAGCGCAACGGGCAGATGGGCGAGATCATCCCCGACCTCCAGCCGGACAACGTCTTCGTCATCGGCCACCCCGCCAAGAGCGCCATCGACGCCATCCCCGCCCAGTGGCGGGAGCGCGCGGTCGACCTGGGCGGCGAGCGCCGCTCGGCCGACGAGTTCATGCCGGCCCTGCTCGGCCGCATGTCCGACGGCTCCTCCCTGGTCGCCATCGGCAACATCCACGGCCAGGGCGAGGAACTCCTGGAGTACCTGGCCGAGCTCCCGGCGGACGACAGCGACGCCGGTCCGGCGGGCCCGGCGCCGGCCGCCGCCGCCCCGGCCCAGTCGCCGCGCCTGGACCCCTTCGCCTCGTACCCGACGGCGTACGAGGAGCGCTACCAGGCCTCCCGGACCCAGGAGATCCCGGTGCTCCGCATCCCTGCCCAGTCGACGGGGCCGTACCGGCAGCAGCACCAGGAGCAGTACCCGCAGTACCAGCAGCACGGGCAGCCGTACGAGCAGTACGCCCCCGATGGGCGGACCGCCCGGCAGGTCCGGCCGGACGACGGCGAGCCGTACGGCGCGTCGTACGGCGCGTCGTACGACGACCCGCACGGCGGGCACCGGTACCCGACCACCGAGGGCGGCGGACCGCCCGCCCGCCACTGACCCGCGGGCCGACCGCCTCGCCCACCCCCGCCCACCTGCCCGGAGACCCCGTTGACCACCGCCGCCCTGACCCCCGAGATGGCCGCCCTGGGCATCGCCATAGGTCTGTTCTTCTCGCTGCTGTGCTACCTCACCACCAACCTGTCGCCCGGCGGCATGATCACCCCCGGCTGGATCGCCCTGACCCTCATCGAGGACCTCCAGCGCGCGGCCATGATGGTCGGCGTCACCGCCCTGACCTACGCGGGCACCAAGGTCATGCAGAAGCTGGTGATCCTCTACGGCAAGCGGCTGTTCGCCGCGGTGGTGCTGCTGGGCGTGCTGCTCCAGGCCACGGTGATGATCGTGCTCTCGATCGAGTTCCCGCTGCTGTACGGCAACCAGACCCTCGGCTTCATCGTGCCGGGCCTGATCGCCTACCAGATGGTGCGCCAGCCCAAGGGCGCCACCCTGCTGGCCACCGGCACGGTCTCCCTGATGGCCTACATCGTCGTCGCCGCCGGCCTGCTGCTCGGCGTCATGCCCACCGTCTGATCCGGCGTCCGAGAACAACCGAGGAGTAACCGATGGCAGGGAAGAAGAAGTCGCGGCCCGTCGTCTCGGGCCTCGTGGTGCTGGCACTGGTCGGGGCCTCCGGCTACCTCACCGTGGAGCTGCGCAAGCAGGAGGCGCCCGGTGTCACGGAGGTCCGCGACGTCGGCGTCCTGGACGGCGACCGCGGCTCCGGCGGCGGCTCCGCCGACAAGGGCGAGGTGACCTGGTCCCGGCTGGAGAACCCCGCGCGCTCGGTGCTGCGCGGCGCCGACGGCCAGATCCGGGGCGTCTTCACGGACGGGGCGCGCACCGCGACCCTGACCGGGCCGGCCCGCACCTTCGACGAGCCGACGTCCACCTCCTCCAAGGTCTCCACCACGGACTGGGTCCGCCTCATGCCCGAGCCCTGGGAGAAGGGCGCCGAGAAGGAGAAGTGGTTCGAGGAGTGGTACGCCGAGTACCGGGACAGCAAGGAGGACGACCTGTTCGCCTTCGCCTTCCAGTACGTGGCGGGCGCCCCGCAGAAGAAGGACGAGCAGGGCGTCGTCTACGCCGGCGACGCGAACTTCGGGCCGCTGAACACCGCCGGCGCCGAGGGCGGCGACCTGCGCCTGGAGCAGTCCGACTTCTACGACTACCTCGGCCTGCCGTACCCGTTCCGGGACGGCGTGACCGGGACGCCGGAGGCCGTGCGCGCCAGGTCCCTGGACTGCTCGGGCTTCATCCGCATGGTGCTCGGCTACCGCGCCCGCTACCCGCTGATGTCCTCGGACACCTCCGGTGACGGCCTGCCCCGCACCGCCAACGGCATGGCCCGCTCCGATCAGGGCGTCGACATCCTCCCGCTGACCGGTGTGTCGGCGGACGACCGGCCGTCCGCCATCGACCAGCTCCAGCCCGGCGACCTGGTCTTCTTCAAGCTCGACGCGCGCACCGAGGAGCGGCTGGACCACGTGGGCATGGTGCTCGGCTACGACACCGAGGGCCACCTGATCTTCGTGTCCAGCCGGGAGGAGGTCAACGGCCCCACCATCGGCGACATCGGCGGCGTCTCGCGGCTGGACGGCAACGGCTACTACGCCAAGACGCTGCGCAGCGCCAAGCGGATGTGAGGCGCCGGCGCCGCGCCTCCCCGGCGGCCGGCTACTCGTTCGCCGCCGCCGAGGCCTGGGCCTCGCCCCTGCGGCGGATCTGACGGAAGGTGAACTCCTGGAGGTCGTCGCCGGTGGCGAAGACGGCGGTGTCCTTCGTCGTCACGTCCTTGCCGTCGGTGAAGCCGGCCAGGGTGAAGTAGGCGTAGCGGCCGTAGGAGTTGGTGGTCGAGCGGCAGACCGCGCCGTCGCAGAACTCCTTGACGCCGCCGCCCGCGAGGGACTTGACGATGCTCTTCTTGTCGGCCTGCTGCTTGGCCCGGGTCGCCCGGGCCTCGGTGTCGAACACCGCCACGCCGACCGTCACCGCCACGCCGTCCCTGGTGTAGGTGACGCGGATCAGGCGGGTGCAGCCGTTGTCGGTGAGGACCTTGGGGAGCGTGGCCTTCGCGGCCGAGGCGCAGTCGCGGGTGTCGGCCGTCGGGCCCTTCTTGTACACCGTCTCGCCCATGGTCAGCTGCGTGCCCGGGAAGAGGATGTCCGGGCTCAGCGGCGCCTTGTCCTTCTTCGCGCTGGCGATGAAGTCCTTCGGGTCCAGCGGGGGCGGCGCGCTCGTCGGGGCGAACGACGGCACCGTGCCCGTGGCGCTCGGGATGTCGGAGGACCCGGGCAGCCGGGAGGACGAGCCGCCCGCGGCCCGGTCGTCGCCGTTCGCCGAGACGACGGCCACCGCGACGGCCGTGCCTATCGCGACGGTGGCGAGTGCGCCGCCGCCTATGAGCAGCAGCCGGCGCCGCTTGTGGCGGGCCTCGGAGGCCTCGGCGAGCGCGGCCCAGTCGGGGGACTGGTCGGCGCCGCTGTTCCAGGGCTGCTGGGAATTCGGTTTCCAGGGATCCCACTGCTGTTGAGGTCCCCCCTGCCCAAAACTCATGGGGCGCATCTTAGACGGGGCGCGGGGTGTGCTGGTCCGCCCCAACGGGCCCCGAAGGCCCTAGCGTTGCGTTCATGGCGACGGGCAAAAGCGACATCTCCGGGTGGTTGGTGCGACCCGCGGGCGGGCATCTGTGGGCGGGGCTCGTGGCTCTGCTGGGGGCGCTGGCGGCGCACACGGTGCGGGTGACCTCGGGCGGAGGCATGGACAACGCGATCGTCGTGGACGCCGCGCGGACCTGGCTGGCCGGTGGTTCGCCGTACGACGATCCGCACTTCCTCTATCTGCCGAGCGCGGTCCTGGCCGCCGTCCCGCAGGCGCTGCTGCCGCGCTCCGTGCTCGGCGTGCTGGTGCCGCCGGCGGTCACCGCCGCCCTCGCGCTGGGCTGGGCCTGCGCCCTGCGGCTGCACCGCGTGCCGCTGCACAGCAGGCTCGCGGCCCTGGGGCTGCTGGGCCTCGCGGTGGGCTTCGCGCCGTTCGGGCAGCTGGTGCGGCTGGGCAACTGGACGGTGACGGCCGCGCTCGCGCTGCCGCTGTGCCTGCTGCTGGCGAGCCGGGGCCGGTGGGTCGCGGCGGGCGCGGTCGTCGGGGTGGCCGTGGCGCTGAAGCCGCTGCTCGCGCCGATGGCGCTGCTGTTCCTCTTCGCGCGCCGGTGGCGGGCGCTGGCCGTGCTGGTGCTGGTGCCGGCGGCGGCCTCGGCCTCGGCGGCGCTGCTGCTGCCGGACCCGGCGGGCTTCCTCACCCGCACCCTGCCGTTCCTGCTGCGCGGCGACGACGCCTTCGTGCGGCTCTACGAGGCCTCGCCGACGGCGGTGCTGCCCCGGCTGGGCGTGCCCGAGGCACCGGCCGGGCTGCTCGCGCTGCTCGCGGCCGCGGCGGGGGTGGTGTGCGCGTACCGGCGCTGGCACGGGCCGGGGCCGGTGCCGCTGCGGCTGGCGGAGACGTCCGCGGGGCTGATGCTCTCCGCGTTCCTCGTCTCGCGGCCCTCCTACAACCACTACCTCCTGGTCGTCCTGCCGCTGCTGCTCGCCGGCCTGCCGTACGCCGGGGCGGTGGCCCGGCGGCCCTGGTTCTGGCTCGCCCTGGTGCCGCAGCTGCCGGGCGTGACGTGGCCGTGGCTGGAGTCGGGGCGGCGCCGGGCCTTCAGGGACGCGGTCACGCTGTGCGTGCTGGCGGCGACGGTCGGGCGGCACTGCGTCCGCGGGGCCCGGGGGCCGGACGGCGGGGACGGGGAGCACGGGGAGGACGCGAAGCGGCGTCCGGCCGCGAAAGGGCGGCGTGCGGCCGTAGAATCGGTGTAGTCCACCGACGGCGGTCTCGTTTTGACCCGTCCGGTCCAGCGTGGGTATCCTGCATGTTCGTTATGTGTATTGGCTTGCTCATTCTCACGTGAGGGGCCCTTACACCGGTCCACCGGGCCGATGACCAGCGACCTGCACGCGGTTTGCGTCACCGTGGTGCGGTCAGGGCTGTCGTGATCGTCTTCGGTGACCTTGTCAGGACCATTCACTGAAGAAGCGAAGGCTACGAACCGTGCGTACGTACAGCCCCAAGCCCGGCGATGTGACGCGCCAGTGGCACGTCATCGACGCTCAGGACGTCGTCCTGGGCCGTCTGGCCTCCACTGCGGCCTCCATCCTGCGCGGCAAGCACAAGCCGATCTACGCGCCCCACGTCGACACCGGTGACTTCGTCATCATCATCAACGCCGACAAGGTGCACCTCTCCGGCAACAAGCGGACCCAGAAGATGGCGTACCGCCACTCGGGCTACCCGGGTGGTCTGCGCTCCGTCCGCTACGACGAGCTGCTGGCGAAGAACCCCGAGAAGGCCATCGAGAAGGCCGTCAAGGGCATGCTCCCCAAGAACACCCTGGGCCGTCAGATGCTCTCGAAGCTGAAGGTCTACTCGGGCGACCAGCACCCGCACGCTGCCCAGCAGCCGGTGCCGTTCGAGATCACCCAGGTCGCGCAGTAAGTCCGGCCACCCCCTAAGACTGAAGAGAATCTGAGGAGAATCGTGGCCGAGACCACTGCCGAGCAGCCGCTCGAAGAGCTTGACATCGACAGCTACACCACCGAGTCCGAGGTCCCCGTCGAGGGCGAGTACACCTCGGAGTCCATGGCCTCCCGCTTCGGCGAGCCCCAGCCGGCCGCCGGCCTGGGCCGTCGCAAGAACGCCATCGCCCGCGTCCGGATCGTCCCGGGCTCCGGCAAGTGGAAGATCAACGGCCGCACCCTCGAGGACTACTTCCCGAACAAGGTGCACCAGCAGGAAGTCAACGAGCCCTTCAAGGTGCTCGAGCTCGAGGGTCGTTACGACGTCATCGCCCGCATCGCGGGTGGCGGTGTCTCCGGTCAGGCCGGTGCGCTCCGTCTCGGTGTCGCCCGTGCGCTGAACGAGGCCGACGTCGACAACAACCGCGGCCCGCTGAAGAAGGCCGGCTTCCTGCGCCGCGACGACCGCGCGGTCGAGCGGAAGAAGGCCGGTCTGAAGAAGGCCCGCAAGGCCCCGCAGTACAGCAAGCGCTGATCTCAGGGCGCTCGCGCGTACTCCGAACGCCCCGGCGGCACGCCACTGTGCCGCCGGGGCGTTCGTTTATTCACGGCTCTGGGCGTATAACGGCACAAGGCACTCAAAGGCTAATGTGATCGGATGGTCGGGCGCTTCCGCCCCGGGATGCGAAGCCGCACACGCATCGCGACCGTCGAACACAGCACAAGCTGCGTCAGCGGCACAACCGTCGACCGCACGGGTGGGTCCGACGCCTCGGCACGGCCTCGGCCCGGCTTTCGACACTGACGTTTCCTCAGGAGGACAAGTGGGACGACTCTTCGGCACGGACGGCGTGCGCGGTGTCGCCAACGCGGACCTGACGGCGGAGATGGCGCTCGGCCTGTCCGTCGCCGCCGCGCACGTACTGGCCGAGGCGGGCACGTTCGAGGGGCACCGGCCCACCGCCGTGGTCGGACGTGACCCGCGCGCGTCCGGGGAGTTCCTGGAGGCCGCCGTGGTCGCGGGCCTGGCGAGCGCGGGCGTGGACGTCCTGCGGGTCGGCGTGCTGCCGACGCCCGCGGTGGCGTACCTCACCGGCGCGCTCGGCGCCGACCTCGGCGTGATGCTCTCCGCCAGCCACAACGCCATGCCGGACAACGGCATCAAGTTCTTCGCACGGGGCGGCCACAAGCTCGCCGACGAGCTGGAGGACCGGATCGAGGCCGTGTACGAGGAGCACCGCACCGGCGCCCCCTGGGACCGCCCGACCGGCGCCGGCGTCGGCCGCGTGCGGGACTACGAGGAGGGGATGGAGAAGTACGTCGCCCACCTCGTCGGCGTCCTCCCCAACCGGCTGGACGGACTGAAGATCGTCCTCGACGAGGCGCACGGCGCCGCCGCCAAGGTCTCGCCGGAGGCGTTCACGCGCGCCGGGGCCGAGGTCGTCACCATCGGCGCCGAGCCGGACGGGCTCAACATCAACGACGGCTGCGGCTCGACCCACCTGGACCGGCTGAAGGCCGCCGTCGTCGAGCAGGGGGCCGACTTCGGCATCGCGCACGACGGCGACGCCGACCGGTGCCTGGCCGTGGACCACACCGGCGAGGAGGTCGACGGGGACCAGATCCTCGCCGTGCTCGCGCTGGCGATGCGGGAGCGTTCCGCACTGCGCTCCGACACCGTCGTCGCGACCGTGATGTCCAACCTCGGCTTCAAGCTCGCCATGGAGCGCGAGGGCATCCGGCTCGTGCAGACCGCGGTCGGCGACCGGTACGTGCTGGAGGAGATGAAGGAGAAGGACTACGCCCTCGGCGGCGAGCAGTCCGGCCACGTCATCGTCCTCGACCACGCCACCACGGGCGACGGCACGCTGACCGGCCTGCTGCTCGCGGCGCGGGTCGCCGGGACCGGGCGCCCGCTGCGGGAGCTGGCGTCGGTGATGGAGCGGCTGCCGCAGGTGCTCATCAACGTGCCGGACGTGGACAGGTCCCGGGTGAGGACCTCCACCGAACTCGCGGCCGCCGTCACCGAGGCCGAGCGGGAACTGGGGGAGACCGGGCGCGTGCTGCTCCGCCCCTCGGGCACGGAACCGCTGGTGCGGGTGATGGTGGAGGCCGCGGACATCGACCAGGCCCGCTCGGTGGCGGGACGCCTGGCGGACGCGGTGAAGTCGGCGCTGGGCTAGGCGCCGCGGGACTCCGGGGCCGGGGGCCCGAGGGTTCTCCCGCTGTTCCGGGCGGGGAGGAGGGGGGCCGGATTCGCCTTCGACGCGAAGCGGCCCGCGCCCCCCGGGAGGGAGGCGCGGGCCGTGGTCGTGCGGCGCCGGCCGGCCGTCAGCACCCCGCCGGTGAACCCGGGGGCGTCCTGATCACTGCCCCCGGCGAAGGGGTGAACGCCCGGACCGCCCCGGCCGAGGAGGCCTCAGGGGCACGGCGGCCTCGAGCCGCTCATCGGACGAGCGGCTCGATCTCGTCGACGTGGTGCTCCCCGTACCCGAACCGTTCCCCGATCGCCCGGTACCTCTGGTACTGCTCTCGCGTGACCGGGACGGACAGGGGCCGCAGCACCCGTAGGAACAGACGGAAGCCGAGGTCGGGATCGACCCGGCCGGCCACCTGTTCCAGGGCGGCCGTGACCTTCCTCGCGGGGAGGGGCCGCCAGTGGGGGCTGACGGCCTTGTCCGCCACCGCGAGCGCCGCCTCCCTGACCTCCGGCAACACCAGGTCCGCCCCTTCCGTTCGTACGGGCGGAACCGCGGGGGTGTACGCGGGGGCGACCTCCCCCAGCCGCTCCTCGCACACGTCCGCGACCAGCCGCAGCCAGTCGCGCCCGTCGACGCGCAGCGCCGCGTCCGAGACGGCGACCCACAGCGTGGTGAGCGTGTCGTCGGACAGCGGAGAGTGCAGCAGCCGCAGCGCGTCCTCCAGCAGGAGGGCCGCCGCCGTGCCCGGGGACTGCCCGGGCTCGTCCCCGTCGGCCACCTGATGGATCTCCCTGCGGGCGGACTCGGCGCGCCAGTCCTGGTGGGCGTTCCCGGCGAGCAGGGAGAGACCGAAGTCCCACGCGGTGTCGCGGCGGGTGGTGTCGATGGGCGGCCAGTCGACGTCGAGACCGTCGCGGACGACCGCGACCGGGTACCCGAGCCGCTCGCCGAGCCCGAGGAACCTGTCGTACCGCTCCTTCGAGACGCGTACGGAGCACGCCTTCAGGGCTCGCAGGAAGAGCCGGAAGCCGACATCGGCGTCGGCCAGGGTGACCACCTGCTCCAGCCCGGGAACGAGATCCGGTGCCGCGCAGGCGCCGGTCAGGTCCGCGGCCAGCCCCCGGATCTCCGCCACCACCTCACGGCACAGGCCCGCGTCCCGGACCGGCCGGACCGGAGGCGGGACGTAGGAGCGCCTGTTCTGCCGGAGGCGGTCCACGGTCAGGTCCGAGAGGGACCGCAGCCACGCACGGGTGTCCATGCCGTGGTCGGCCGGATCGAAGATCCGGCCGACCGCAGCCAGCCACACCGTGTGGAGGACCTCCTCCGACAACGGGCCGTCCAGCAGACGCCGGGCGTCCTCCCCCAGTTCCACGGCCTCCTCGCCGTCGGAACCGTCCGCCGACCCGGCCGCGACCGCGAGCGCGGTCGGGAGGTCGACGGCGGGGCGGTCCGCGGAGCACAGGTGCTCCGTCAGACCGGTGAGTCCGAAGTCACCGGAGTAACCCAGCTCGACGTACGTTGAACGGTCCTGCGGCATGAATCGTGTCCTCTGCGGGGCGTGTCCTACTTCGGGTAAGCCGTCTTGACGACGAACCCGTACCGGCCCTGTCCGTTGTGACCCTTGACCTTCATCAGGATGACCACGACCTCGTTGCCGACGTCCTCGATCGTCCTCCCGTCCGGGTGGTACCGCTTGCCCAGGGAGGGGTAGGCATCCCACGTCCCCGTGATCGGCCGGTACTGCTCACCGTCCCTGGCCTTCGCCGCCCAGTCCTGGAACTTCTTCCACTTGTCCTGGTCGAAGACCTTCTGGCCGCTCGGGGTCCGCTTGCTGAAGTAGTCGCCCACCACCCGGTCCACGGCCTGCTGAGCGATCTCCTGGCTCGTCCAGACCGTGTTGGGCGTGCCGCTCTCCCTGGCGATCCGGAAGGCCTCGGCCGCGTTCGGCCGCACGTGCTTCTCCAGCGTGTGGATCTCGTAGTGCTGCAGGGCCCTGAGGTCCTCGTCCCCCAGGTTCAGGCAGTTGTGGACCATCACGTCCGCCGCCCCGGCCCCCTCGGTGCGCACGTAGAACGTGTGCAGGTCGTCGACGGTCAGGTCGTACACCTGACGCGGCGCGAGACCCGGCCGGTCGTGCACGTCGGTCACGGCGCGGAGCGTCCCGTCCGGGCTGAGCAGCCGGTCACCCGGGCGCAGTTCGGCGGCGAGGACCCAGCCGCGTTCGCTGGTGCGGATCTTGTGTCCGGCCGTGGTGTCCAGGCTGCTGCCGCCGGCCAGGCCGATGGTCACCAGCCGTTCGGTGTCGTGCCGGAACGTGTCGGTGACGGGCTCGGCCCGGAGCCGTCCGGTGCCGGGCGCGGCGGCCATGACCAGGTCGCCCTCCCGCACGTCGCGGATCGCCCTGCGGGTGCCGTCGGCCATCAGCACCGGGGTGTCACCGGGGAAGCTGTTGACCCTGCACGTCGTGATGACGTCCTCGTAGGCGTTCACGCCGGCCTCGATCTTGGCCAGTGACGCCGGGTCCAGGTCCAGGGCCCGCAGGGCCTTGAGCGCGTCGGCGACCCCGATCCCGGTCCTCATCGCGGCGTCCAGGGCGTGGACGGCCTCGGCGACCTTGGCGAAGGCCTTGCCCGGGATGAAGTTGCTCGCGGCCCAGGCGCAGCCGCTGGCGCTGCCGTGCCAGCAGTCGACGAAGTCCTGGACCAGGACCGCCTTGAGGATCTGGTAGACGACGGTCTGCTTGATCAGGTCGAGCTTGCTGAAGTAGTGGGTGACGTCCTTCTTCAGCCCGGTGAAGCGCTCGGTCTTGATCAGGACCGTGTCCTGCGCCGGGCAGCCGGAGGACGTCGCCGGCACGTCGGGGTTCGTGCACAGGAAGAAGTCGACCGTGGCGTCGAACGTGACCGCGAACGTGACGGTGCAGCCCTCGAAACCGATCTCGATGACGCAGTCGTTCTTCTGCTGGGCGTCGGTGACCTCGACGCTGTCCTCGTCGACGACGTAGAAGGTGCCGCCGATGCCCGTGCCGGCGCCCGACGCGACCTGCTGGTTGGCCTCCTTGCGTTCGGCGGACTCCGCGGCCTCCTGGGCCTCCTCCGCGTACTTCTGGGCGTCCTTCGCGGCCTCCTCCGCCTCGGTGGCGGCGGCGTCCGCGCGGTCGGCCGCCGCCCGGGCGTCCCTGGCGGCCTCCTCGGCCTCCGAGGCGGCCGTGCGGGCGGCCGCCGCGTCGAGGGCGGCCTCGTCGGCGGAGTCGCGGGCGTCCGTGGCGTGGCTCTCGGCGCGGCCCGCCGCCTTGTCCGCGGCCTCCGCGTCCTCGGTGGCCTGCCGGTCGTACTCGACCGTGCGGGCCAGTGAGGCGGTGGCCTTCGACGCGGCGAGGGCGGCGTCGGCGGCGTAGCCGAGGGCCTCCTTGGCGTAGCCGCGGGCGTCGGCGGCGTGGCCGGCGGCGTTCGCGGCGTGGACGTAGGCCTGCTTCGCGTCGCCCTGTGCCTGGTCGGCGAGGTTCTTGGCGGCGGAGGCCTCGGCCTGCGCGTTCTTGGCGTGGGCGTCGGCGACGGCCTTCTGCTGCTCGGCGATCGACTTCGACGCCTGCCCGGTCAGCACGACGAGGCCGGCGGCCGAGTCGGTGTCGACGTAGGGGGAGCCGAGCTGGATCGCGTCGTTGGCGGGCTTGGCGACCTGCGCGGCGGAGTTGCCGGCGTCCACGGCCGCCTGGGCGGTGACGTGGGCGAACCCGGCGGCCTTCGCCGAGGCGGCCACGGCCTTGGCGGCCTCCTTGCTCGCCTCGTCCGCGTGGGTCTTGGCGGTCCTGGCCTCCTTCTCCGCCTCGTCGGCCAGTGCGACGGCCGCCTTCGCCTCGGACGCGGCGTGCTTCGACGCCTGGATGGCGTCCGCCGCGGCGCTGGTCGCGGTCCTCACCGCGGCGTCGGCCTTCAGCTTCGCCGCCTGGGCGTCGTCCGCGTGCGCGCGGGCCCGCTTGGCGGCGGCCTCGGCGCGGGTCGCGGCGGCGTCCGCGTCGGCGGCCGCCTTCGTCGCCGCGTCGGCCGCGGTGCGGGCCCGCCCGGCGGCGGCCTCGGCGTCGTCGGCGTGCTCGTCCGCGGCGTCGGCCGCCGCCCTGGCCTCCTGGGCGTTGCTGTCGGACTCGTGGGCCTGGGCGTAGGCCTCCTTCGCGTCGGCCTTGGCGCGCGCGGCGTCGGCCTTCTGCTCGGCGTCCCAGGCGTCGTCGCGCAGGTCGCGGGCCTTGTCCCGGGCCTTGACCGCGGCGTCCCTCTTGTCGGACGCCGTGCCCTCGGCCGCTTCCGCCCTGTCCTTGGCGTCCTTGGCCTTCGTCGACTCGGATTCGGCGGTCCTGCGGTGCTCGGCCGCCTCGGCCTGCTTGGCGGCGGCCTTCTTCTTCTCCGCCTCGGCCGTCTTCTCCTCGGCCTCGGCGGCCAGGCGCTTGGCGTGGGCCTCGGCGGCGGCCTTCTTGGCCTCGCCCTCGGCCTTCAGGGCCTCGGTGAGCTTGGCCTCCGCGGTCTCCTTGTCCTTCTTGGCGTTGTCCCGGTGCACCTTGGCCGCGTCCGCCGCGGCCTTCGCCTGCAGTTCGGCGACGTGGGCGGCCTCCTTGCGGAACTCCGCCTTGGACTGCGCGGCCTGCGCCAGCGCACGCTGGGCGATGGTCTCGCTGTCCCCGGCGGAGGCGCGGGTGGCGGCCTCGGCCGTCTCCGCGGCCTTCACCAGTGCCGTCAGCGCGGCCACGGCACCCTTGGTGACCTGTGCCTTCTGCTGGCCGACCAGCAGACCGCGACCACGCGGCGCCCCGTTGGCGTCGGCGATGGTGTAGGCGGCCTGGGTGGCGGTGTCCGACGAGGCGGCGGCCTTCTTGGCCGCCTCGAGCTGGGCCCTGACGGCGGTGAGCTGCTTCTTGGCCTGCGCCTGGGCGTCGGTGACGCCCTTCTTCGCCTTGTCGAACTGCGCCTTGTCCGGGTACGACAGGCTGTCGGTGCCCTGGTGGCCGGACGGCTTGATCAGGAACTTCTGCGAAGCGGCGTCCTTGCAGTCCCACAGCCGCGCGTCCGTGCTCTTGGTGAACGCGCTCAGGTCCAGGCACTTGCCGGTGGTCACGCTCTTCAGGGGCGCGGTGGCACGGACGTCGCCCTTCCACGACTGCCCCTTGGACTTGTAGCAGTCCGAGATCTGGATCTTCGTGCCGTTCGCCGACGCGTTCCCGGCCACGTCCAGGCACTTCTGCGAGTTGACGTTGCGGAGGTGGAGGTCGTCCTCGCTGCCCTCGAGCGTCCACTGCTGGGCCGCGCCGCCGTTGCAGGGGTAGATCTGGACGGCCGTGCCGTTGGTCTTGCCGCCGCCGGCGACGTCGAGGCAGCTGCCCTTGGCGCCCGGCACCTCGATCGTCACGTGGCTGTCGCCGATCCAGCCCACCCCGCCGGCGGACCAGTAGTCCTGCCAGCGGGCGAGGCGGTCGGCGCCCCAGGACTGGCCGAGCAGGTCGGCCATCGACTCGGACGCCTTGGCCAGGGCCGTCGTGGCCGTGCGGTTGGCGTCGAGGATCTGGTTGCGCGGGGCCGCCTGGGAGGCGATCTCCTGCTGCCACTCCTGCGCGGCGACGTCCTCCACCTGGCGCAGGGCCTTGTTCGGGTCGATCGGGTCCTGCCACGCGCAGGACGCGAAGCGCGTCTTCATGTCCTCGACCGCGACCCGGTACTCCACCGTGCCCGGCTGGGGAGCGGTGCGGGGGAAGCCGCCGGAGGCCAGGAAGATGCGGGCGTCGTCCGCGCTCACGCGGGAGGAGCCCTCCGCCAGCCGCTCGAACGCCTGCCTCTCGTAGTACTGCCGTTGCCACTCGTCGGTGGGCAGGGACGGGTCGGCCTTGCCCCCGTAGAGCGGAGTGCCGAGGTCGGTGACGGCCTTGAGGGTCTTTTCGTCGACCTCAGGGGTCGGGTCGTAGAAGTTGAACTCCTCGTTCCAGTCGGGTCCGCCGGCCCACTTGCCGAGGCCGGTCTGGTCGTAGAAGTCGTCGCCCTCGTGGACGCCGGGCACCCAGTGGAACCCGGTGACGGTGAACCCCCCGGGGGTCTCCAGACCGTCGAGCGGCTTCTCCCACGCGGCCCTGCGCGCGTGCAGACGCTCCCAGGTGGCGTCCCAGTCGGCCTCGTCCTTCTCGTGCGCCTGGCGCAGCGGGCCGTCGAACGCGCCGTCCAGGGTCGCCAGTTCGCGCAGTTTCTCCGGCGTCTGGTTGAGGGCGTCCTGCGCGAAGGTGTACATGCCCGGCCCGCCCAGGCGCAGGGCGTCGGCCATCAGGCACTGGTCGAAGCGCAGCTGCTCGTCCGCCGTGGTCTCGTACCAGTCGTCCGGCCTGTCGCTGGACCGCGCGCCGTCGGCACCGGCGGGGACTCCCGCGAGCGCGGGCGGCACGGCGGTGGTGGCCAGGACGGCAACCGTGCTCAGCAGGAGGGCGACGCGGGTGAGTTTCTTGTGTCTTCCCGATCTCGGCGCCGGGAGGACGGGTGATCTGGAACGCAAGGGTGCATCCCCTTTTCAGGATGAGAGGGATGACCGGGAATCCGCCGGTGAGCGCGGAGGGCCGTGAAGGCGCCCGTCTCCTGCGGCGTCAGGAACGGCGAAAGGTGTGTGGTGCGCAATGCACGGATGGCGGGTGCTGCGGCATGCGACGCGCCCCTCCCCGTGACGGCGCTGTTCCCCCGGTCGCTGATGGATGTGCGCGAGGACGGAGTGGTCAGCTCCGGCGAGGCGCGGCGCAACCCTAGGCACAAGTCCGGGGACCGGGGAAGGCGTGCCGGATTCCTCCGCGAGGGGCGGTTGGCGCGAACCTTGCTACCGATCGGTAGTCGCCCTGGTTCACCGTTCCTTCACAGGGCAAGGGGCGCTTGTGGAGTTCCGGTGTTCAAGTGGTGGCGGAAGTGGTCGGAAGCCGACCGAAATTGGCCGGTAACCGATGGCGGGGAACGTGCGCCCGCCCGGTGCCCGATCAGGCCCCGGCGCGCTTGCGCAGGCGCTCGTGCTGCCTGCCCCAGAGGCTCTTCTGGGCCAGCAGCGTGAGGGTGCCCGCGAGGACGATGCCGAGCAGGTTGAGCAGGAGCTGCTCGGTGGAGCCCCAGGTCTGGACGGTGTCGCCGTAGCTCAGCGCCACGGCGGCGTTCGCGGCGGCCGGGACCGTCGTCACCGAGATGGCGACGCCGACCAGGGCGCCGGACTTGGCGGACGTCAGCGAGAGGGTGCCGGCCGCGCCCGCCAGCACCGCCACCACGAAGGAGAACCAGTCGGGGGCGTAGACGAACCCGGTCTGCGGGCGGTCGGCGTCCAGCTGCTCCTGGCTGAACAGCCCGACCGCGTCCATGAAGAAGCTGAAGCCCACCGTCACCGCCATCGCCACCGCGAAGCCGACGAGCAGGGCGGTCGTCGAGCGCAGCGCGAGGCGGGGCTGCCGCTGCACGGTCGCGGTGGAGATGCCGGCCAGCGGACCGAACTCCGGACCCACCGCCATCGCGCCCACGATGAGGATCGCGTTGTCCAGCACCACACCGCAGGCCGCGATCATCGTGGCGAGCGTGAGGAACGCCAGGTAGGTGACCGACAGCGTCGACTCCTCGTGGGTGGCGTCGGTCAGGTGCTCCCACAGCACCGCGTCCGCGCTCTCGCCCGGCGCCTCCTTCTCCGCCTCGTCGGCCCGCCGGGACAGCGACAGGTCGATGTTCTCCACGGCGATGGAGCCGGACGTGTCGAGGCCCAGCCGCTGCAACCCGCTGAGCAGGTCGTCGCCCGCCTCCCGGGCCACGTCGCACAGCACGACGTCCCCGGCGGGGTTGCGGGCGGCGCCCGGCAGCACGCACAGGTGCGTGGTGCCGATCGTCCCCTCGATCAGGCGGACCACGTCGTCGGTCTTCTCGGCGGGCGTGATCAGGCGCAGGTGCAGCATGGCGGCAGCGTAGCCGCCGGGGGCGCGGGGGAGTGCGGGCACTTCCCGGAAGCCGCCGGTCCGTGATCACCGGGAGACCCCGCGGTCACCGGGAGACCTGGGATCGCCGGGAGACCCGCGGTCACTTCCGTCCGGGGCGCGTGAGCCCGGGCGGGAGGCGTCCCGGGGCAGGAGCCGGAACCGGCGGCCGGATCACAGTTTGCGCAGGCTGAGGCGCTGCACCTTGTGGTCCGGGCCCTTGCGCAGGACGAGGGTGGCCCGGCCCCGGGTGGGGGCGATGTTCTCCACCAGGTTGGGCTTGTTGATGGTGCGCCACATCGTGCGGGCGTAGTCGAGGGCCTCCTCCTCGGAGACCTGGGTGTACCTGAGGAAGTACGAGGACGGGTCCTGGAAGGCGGTCTCGCGCAGCCGCTTGAAGCGGTTGAGGTACCAGTGCTCGATGTCCTCGGTGCGGGCGTCGACGTACACGCTGAAGTCGAAGTAGTCGGCGAGTCCGACGCGGGTGCGGCCGTCCTTGCCGGGCAGGGCGGGCTGGAGGACGTTGAGCCCCTCGACGATCAGGATGTCCGGGCGGCGCACGGTGAGCTTCTCGCCGGGGACGATGTCGTAGATGAGGTGGGAGTAGACGGGGGCGCTGACCTCGCTCTTGCCGGCCTTGATGTCGGCGACGAAACGGGTGAGCGCGCGGCGGTCGTACGACTCGGGGAAACCTTTCCGCGACATCAGGCCGCGCTCCTGGAGCTCCCTGGTCGGGAGCAGGAAGCCGTCCGTCGTGACCAGCTCCACGCGCGGGTGCTCCGGCCAGCGGGACAGCAGGGCCTGGAGCAGCCGGGCGACCGTGGACTTGCCGACGGCGACGGAACCGGCGACCCCTATGACGAAGGGGGTGCCGGACTGGGAGCCCTGCTCGCCGAGGAAGGTGTTCAGCGCGCCCCTCAGGCCGTCGGTGGCGCCGACGTAGAGGTTGAGCAGCCGGGACAGCGGGAGGTAGATGTCCCGGACCTCGTCGAGGTCGATGACGTCACCGAGGCCGCGCAGCCGCTCCACCTCGTCGGCCGTGAGCGGCAGCGGCGTCTTGTCGCGCAGCGCGCTCCACTCGGCACGGGTGAGGTCGACGTAGGGAGTCGCCTCCGGCCGCTGCCGGTGGGCGCTCCGGGGCATCGAGGAGACCGGAGAGATCACAGTCCATTGTTAACGGAGTTTGAACGGAATGGAGGGTGGGGTGGGTCACGCACCGTTCCGCCGGGGGAAGGGGGAGATCACGCGGGTGTCACGGTCGCATACCGGGTGATCATTCGATGATCACCTGCGTGTCGGATGTGCATAAAGTGCGCGCATAGCGTTGCGGAATCCTCCGCAGAACTGAAGAAAGAGCCCAAGTGAAGCCCACTGCCGTCCGCCGTACCGTGCTCGCCGCCTCCGCCGCCGCGCTCGCCCTGCTCGCCACCGCCTGTGGCGGCTCCGGCGACGAGGGCAAGGGCGACGAGGGCAAGGGCAAGGCCGACTCGACCGCCTCCGCCTCCGCCGCTCCGGCGGCCAAGGCGCTGACCGCCGCCGAACTGGAGAAGGCCGCGCTGGTGCAGGCGGACGTCGAGGAGGGCAAGGTGGCGACGAAGCTGCCCGCCACGGACGACCTCGCCGCGGACAAGGTCAAGGCCGAGGACGAGGCCTGCCAGCCGCTCGCGTACACGCTGTCGGCCGTGCCCGTCGGCTCGCCGGCCGCGACGGTGAAGCGGTCCTGGACGGGCGAGCCGAAGAAGCCGGCCGGGGACGCCGACCCCGAGGAGGCCCTGCTCGCCGGTCTCGACACGGAGAAGGTCCTGATCGCGCTCGCCTCCTACGAGGACGGCGGCGCCGAGCAGGCCGTCAAGGACGTGGACGCCGCCGTCGGCAAGTGCGCCGGAGGCTTCACGTTCACCGCCGCCGGCGAGAAGCTCCAGATCCTGAAGGTCGAGAAGACCCAGGAGCCCGGCGGCGCCGACGAGGCGCTCGCGATCACGGCGACCCTGGCCGCGGACGAGGGCATCGAGGCGCCCATGAAGGTGGTCGTCGCCCGCAAGGGTGCCACCGTCGTCACCTTCGCCGCCCTCAACGTCGCCTCCGCCGCCACCGGAAAGGACTTCGACTTCCCGGTGAAGGTCGCCGACGCCCAGCTCGCCAAGCTCGGCTGATCCGGGCCGGCCGGCGCCGGAACGCCTGAGGCCCGCACCCCTCGCGGAGGGGTGCGGGCCTCGTCGTTCCCGCCGGTCCCCGCCGGTCCGTGAGGTCCGGGTGGCTGCGGAACGGGTTCGTACGGGGGTGGGAATTTCCGATTTCGGGCAGGCGGAGGCTCTTTTCGGCGGCTGACGGACCGTAGGCTGCCGGGCATGTGCGGAATCGTGGGATACGTGGGCACGCAGTCGGCGCTGGACGTCGTGACGGCGGGCCTGAAGCGCCTGGAGTACCGGGGATACGACTCGGCGGGCGTCGCCGTGCTGGCGGACGGCGGCCTGGCCACGGCGAAGCGGGCCGGGAAACTCGTCAACCTGGACAAGGAGCTGGCCGAGCGGCCCCTGCCGACCGGGACGACCGGCATCGGCCACACCCGCTGGGCCACCCACGGCGGCCCGACGGACGCCAACGCCCACCCGCACCTCGACAACGCGGGCCGGGTCGCCGTCGTCCACAACGGCATCATCGAGAACTTCGCCGCCCTGCGCGCCGAGTTGGCCGAGCGCGGGCACGACCTCGTCTCCGAGACGGACACCGAGGTCGTCGCCCACCTGCTCGCCGAGGAGTTCTCCTCCTGCGCCGACCTCGCCGAGGCGATGCGGCTGGTGTGCCGGCGCCTGGAGGGCGCGTTCACGCTCGTCGCCGTGCACGCCGACGCGCCGGACGTCGTCGTCGGGGCACGGCGCAACTCACCGCTCGTGGTGGGCGTGGGGGAGGGCGAGGCCTTCCTCGCCTCGGACGTCGCCGCGTTCATCGCGCACACGCGGTCCGCGATCGAGCTGGGGCAGGACCAGGTGGTCGAGCTGCGCCGGGACACGGTGACGGTCACCGGCTTCGACGGCAGCCCGGCCGACGTCCGCTCCTACCACGTCGACTGGGACGCCTCCGCCGCGGAGAAGGGCGGCTACGACTACTTCATGCTCAAGGAGATCGCCGAGCAGCCGAAGGCGGTCGCCGACACCCTGCTCGGGCGCATCGACGGGGCGGGTTCGCTGACGCTGGACGAGGTGCGGATCCCGGCGGGCGTCCTGCGCGAGGTCGACAAGGTCGTCATCATCGCCTGCGGCACGGCCTTCCACGCCGGTCTGATCGCCAAGTACGCCATCGAGCACTGGACGCGGATCCCGTGCGAGGTGGAGCTGGCGAGCGAGTTCCGCTACCGGGACCCGATCCTCGACCAGCAGACCCTCGTCATCGCCGTCTCCCAGTCCGGCGAGACCATGGACACGCTGATGGCCCTGCGGCACGCCCGCGAGCAGGGCGCCAAGGTCCTCGCGATCTGCAACACCAACGGCTCGACGATCCCGCGCGAGTCGGACGCGGTGCTGTACACGCACGCCGGCCCGGAGGTCGCGGTCGCCTCGACCAAGGCGTTCCTGACCCAGCTCATCGCCTGCTACCTGGTCGCGCTGTACCTGGGGCAGGTGCGGGGCACCAAGTGGGGGGACGAGATCCGCGCGGTGGTGCGGGACCTGTCGTCGGTCTCCGGTGCGGTGGAGCGGGTCCTGGAGACGATGGAGCCGGTGCGGGAGCTGGCCCGTTCCCTCGCGGACAAGAACACGGTGCTGTTCCTGGGACGGCACGTGGGCTACCCGGTGGCGTTGGAGGGGGCCCTGAAGCTGAAGGAGCTCGCCTACATGCACGCGGAGGGCTTCGCGGCCGGTGAGCTGAAGCACGGGCCGATCGCCCTGATCGAGGACGACGTGCCGGTCGTCGTGGTCGTCCCCTCGCCCCGGGGGCGGTCCGTCCTCCACGACAAGATCGTCTCCAACATCCAGGAGATCCGGGCGCGCGGTGCCCGGACGATCGTCATCGCGGAGGAGGGCGACGAGGCGGTCGTCCCGTACGCCGACCACCTGATCCGCATCCCGGTCACGCCCACGCTGCTGCAGCCGCTGGTGGCGACGGTGCCGTTGCAGGTGTTCGCCTGCGAGCTGGCCACCGCCCGGGGGAACGAGGTCGATCAGCCGCGCAACCTCGCGAAGTCGGTGACGGTGGAGTAGGTCTTCAGGGCGTCGAGGAAGGCGGTGAAGGCTCCGGCCGGGAAGGTGAGGGTCGCCCTGGCCGGGGCCTTCGAGTCGCGGACGCCGACATGTGTGGGAGTGTCCGCGATCTCGACACAGTCGTTACCGTCATCGGGGCCTGAGTAGGACGACTTGCGCCAGTTGTCCATCGGGTGCCTCACAGCTCTTTGGTCAGACGGTGGATGAAGTCACGCGACCGTTCCGGTTCCAGTGACGCGGCTTCGATTTTACGGAAACGCATTCGATAGGCGCCGAGCTGTGCCTCGGCGTCGATGAAGGCCGAACCGTGGGGTGCGTCGCGCACGACCGTGTCCAGTCTGGGAACGGGACCGCCCACGTATGTCATGGTGCCTGCGGCCAGGCCGAAACCGTCCAGGTCGAAGGGAATGACGCGCACGGTGATGTGGTCCGCCTCGGACGCCTCCAGGAGTGCGCCGAGCTGAGCGCGGGACGTCGCGCGGTCACCGACCCGGATGCGCAGGGCCGCTTCGTGCACCACCAGCTTGTACGGGAAGCTGATCTGCTGGCGTGCCATCCGGTGCCGCACGCGCAGTTCCAGCTCTTCGGCGGTCAGTTCGGGCACCCTGGCGGAGAAGACGGCCCGAGCGTAGTCCTCGGTCTGCAGCAGGCCCGGTACGTAGAGGACCGCCACCTCGTTGCGGAACGTGGCGTAGTGGTCCAGTTCGGCGAGGTCGAGGAACGACGCGGGCAGCCGCCACCGGTACTCCTCCCACCAGCCGTGCGTTCGGTCGGTGGCCATCGCCACCAACGCGTCGATGAACTCCTCGTCCGTGCACGCGTAGTGGGAGGCCAGCCGACGCAGGCGTTCTTCGCTCACTCCCGCGATGCCGGACTCGATCTGGCTGATCTGCACGGAGTTCACACCGAGCAGTGCTGCTGCCTCGCGGGCGCTGAGGCCCGCCGCCTCGCGGAGTCTGCGGAGTTCGACCGCCAGTCGTCTCTGTCGCGCCGTTGGCTCGCGCCTGGTTCCCATCGGTGCCCCTTGGTTCAACGCGCTTGTGAGGACGACTCTTTCAGGTTCAGATTACGGGATCGGCTTGCCTGGTCATAAAACAAAGGTCTACTTTCAGTGATGTTACGTGAGCGCAGCGGAAGCGCACCGCCCCGTCATGACGGCTGCGGCAACGACACCGCTCGCGAGCCGCAACTCCCCTTTATTCGAACGGAGTTCACGCATGCCCGAAAACGAGTCCTGGGAGTACTCCCTCTCCATCCCGAACGACCCCCGCGCCGTCACCGTCAGTCGCCGCACCCTGCGGCTCATCCTCACGGTGCACGGGCTGATCCGGCTCGTGGACGTCGCCGAACTGCTCGCCGCCGAGCTCGTCGCCAACGCCGTCCTGCACACCAAGGGGCCCGCGGCCCTGCGGGTGGGCCGGGCCGCCGGGGTGCTGCGGATCGGGGCGTGGGACGCCGATCCCCGGCCGCCCGAACCGCCGCTGCCCTTCGACCGGGCCGCGGAGCTGGGTCTGGAGGAGGGGCGCGGGCTGGCGCTGGTGCGGGCGTGCTCCGACCTGTGGGGGTGGCAACCGCTGTCCCGGGAGGGCAGCCGGGGGAAGTACGTGTGGTGCGAGCTGGACGCGGCGTAGGGCGACCGGGCCGACGTGCGCGGATTCCCCCAAGAATGTGAAATTAACGTGGAGTTGGGGGGCGTGTGCGGAAGGCGCCGGGGCACTCGTGAGACCGGAGGTTGATACACATGGTTCCCCTTCTTCTGGTTCTCCTGCTGGCGCTGATCCTGTTCGGCGCGGGTTTCGCGCTCGAGGCGCTGTGGTGGATCGCGGTCGTCGTGCTCGTGGTGTGGCTGCTGGGCTTCTTCGTCCGCCCGGCCGGCACGGGCGGGCGGCGCGGCCGCTGGTACCGCTGGTAGACGGCGGAATGTGTGCGAAGGGCCCCGGTGAACCACCGGGGCCCTTCGCACAGGGGGAGAAAGAGTGAAATCGGGCGTGGGGGGCGGGCCGGAGGGCACCCGCCCGTCCGTCGGGCGCCGGTGCGCAGGGGAACCGGCACCTCCACTCCGGCGCCCGACACCCTGCGGGGCCGCGGACTCGTAGGGTGCTGCACATGAGCATCATCGGAGTCGGGATCGACGTGGCCGAGATCGAACGGTTCGCGGCGTCGCTGGAGCGCACGCCCGCGCTGGCCCAGCGGCTGTTCCTGGAGAGCGAGCTGCTGCTGCCCAGCGGGGAGCGGCGGGGCGTCGCCTCGCTGGCCGCGCGGTTCGCCGCCAAGGAGGCGCTGGCCAAGGCGCTCGGCGCGCCCAGCGGGCTGTACTGGACCGACGCCGAGGTGTGGTGCGAGGACAGCGGGCAGCCGCGGCTGCGGGTGAAGGGGACGGTGGCGGCCCGGGCCGCCGAACTGGGCGTGCGGTCCTGGCACGTGTCGCTCAGCCATGACGCCGGGGTGGCGTCGGCGGTCGTCATCGCGGAGGGGTGACGTCGTGTCGGCCTTCCCCGGGACGGGTGTCGACCTGCCGGTCTGGGGCGACGTGTTCCTCGTCGTCGCCGCGGTGCTCACCGTGGTCCTCGCCCTCGTACGGCTGCTGCGGAACCGGCGCCGATGACTTGGGCAAGGGGGAGGCGTGCTTCGCGTGGACCGGGGTAGACGCGGTTGAGCCGGTGCCGAGAGCGGGGCCGACCGACCAGGGAGGGTGAACAGTGACGTCGACGATGGCGCGGACCGACCAGGCTCAGACTGCTCAGACCGTGACCGGGCTGCCGGAGGTCGCCGAGCCCGGGCAGGTCGCGCCGAAGGACGCCCGTGAGCTGTCCAGGCTGTTCTTCCGGCAGCTGGCGGTGCTGGAGGAGGGCACGCCCGAGTACCAGTACGCGCGCAACACGCTGATCGAGATGAACATGTCCCTGGTCCGCTTCGCGGCCGGCCGGTTCCGCAGCCGCGGGCCGGAGGAGATGGAGGACATCGTCCAGGTCGGCATGATCGGTCTGATCAAGGCCATCGACCGGTTCGAGCTGTCCCGCGAGGTGGAGTTCACCTCCTTCGCGATCCCCTACATCGTCGGCGAGATGAAGCGGTTCTTCCGGGACACCTCCTGGTCCGTGCACGTCCCGCGCCGCCTCCAGGAAGCGCGCGTGCAGCTCGCCCGCGCCACCGAGGAGCTGCGCACCCGTCTGGGCCGCACTCCCACGGTCAAGGAGCTCGCGCAGTTGATGAGCCTGACCGAGGACGAGGTCATCGAGGCGCGGATCGCCGCCAACGGCTACAACTCCGCCTCGCTGGACGCGGCCATAGGCAGTGAACCGGACGGCGAGAGCGTGCTGGCGGACTTCATCGGCACCGAGGACGCCGCCCTGGAGCTGGTCGAGGACTTCCACGCCCTGGCTCCGATGATCGCCGAGCTCGACGAGCGCGAACGCAAGATCGTCCACTGGCGCTTCGTCGAGGAGCTGACCCAGGCGGAGATCGGCGAGCGGCTCGGCTGCTCCCAGATGCACGTCTCGCGGCTGCTGTCGCGCACGCTGAAGCGGCTGCGGGAAGGCATGCTCACCACGGACTGACCACGGGCCGGGCGAGGACGGGCGCGGGTGCGCGGGGTGCGGTGGGTGGACCGCACCCCGCGCGGTGCGTCCGCTAGCAGATCGACTGGCTGCTGTTCACCAGCCGGTTGTTGCGGAACGTCGTGTTCTCGCCGCAGGGGCTCTCCCGGACCGACGAGTCCGTCACCGTGAGGTTCTGGATGGTGATGTCCTTGTTGTTCGGGAACTCCGAGCGGGCCGCCAGGCGGATCTCGCCGCCGCCCGTGACCGTGCCGCTCTGGGCGGCGAGGTTCACGTTGTAGCAGTTCTCGATCAGGATCGCGTTGTTGCCGGTGTGCGAGAGCGTCACCCGGTCGATCGTCGCGCCGCCGCTCTCCGAGACGCAGAACACGCCGCGCCCGCCGCCGCGGGCGACGACCTCGCCCACGCGGATGTTGGTGGCGTAGGAACTGCCGATCCGCCCGTTGCGGTTGGCCATGCGGAAGGCGGCGTAGCCGGTGCCGGTGCCCGCGTTCTCCGCGTCCACCCTGGTGACCGTGGCGTTGATCGTCTGGTTCAGCAGCAGGCCCGACTCGCCGACGTTGCGGGCGGTGACCGTGCCGACGGTGAGGCCGTCGACGCCGTAGGTCTCCACGGCGTGGCTGGACGCGCCGGAGACGTAGACGTTGTCGATGCGCACGTTGCGCGTCCACTGGCTGGTGTCGCCGCGGTTGTCGATGCGGACGCCGAGCCCGCCCGACAGGCGCATGTCGATCTGGCCGAGGACCACGTTCTGCACGTTGCGCAGGAAGATCCCGTACAGCGGGGCGCCGGTGACGCTGAGGTGCTGGACCTCGATGTCCCGGGTGCCGCGGGAGTAGACCGGGGCCTGGTCGCCGGAGCCGCTGCCGGTGACGTTGATGGTGCCGCACACGTCGAGCACGGTGTAGCTGGGCAGCGAGATGCGCGAACCGGCGGAGACGGAGCCCGAGCCGCGGACCACCACCCGTTCCTTGCTGGTGCGGCCGGGGGACAGGCTGTTGACCGCCGCCTGGACGGCCGCGCGCATATCGGTCCCGGTGTACACGGTGCTGCCGCCGCGGCGGGCGGTCCAGGTGCCGCCGCTCTGCACGGCCTCGGCCTGGTAGGAGCCGTCACCGCAGGCCGCGGCCCGGGCGGGGGCCGGAGCGGCGGTGCCCGCGCCCGTGGCGGCGCCGGCGGGGGCCGTCATGGTGCCGGCCGCGGTGAGGAGGGCGGTGGCGCCGGCTGCGGCGAGGAGTGCGGCTCTGCGTCCCATGGGTCCTCTGCTTCCGTCGTCGAACCGATTCGACTGAATCGATTCATCCTGTGGGGGGCGGAGAGTTTGGCAAGGGCATGCCAGTGACGTCAATGGCCGCGACCGGCTCGCGGACGACCGGCTCGCGGACGACCGGCTCGCGGACGGCCGGCTCGCGGACGGCCGGCTCGCGGACGGCAGGCTCGTGGACGGCAGGCGGCCGGCTCCGGCGGTACGGGAGTCGAACCGGCCCCGGCGGTACGGGAGTCGACCGGCCGTGTGCGGGAGACTCGGACGCATGCGGACTGCGTACAGCGTGGAGACGGTCAGGGCGGCGGAACGGGAACTGATGGCACGGCTGCCGGAGGGGGCGCTGATGCAGCGCGCCGCCGCCGGGCTCGCCGCGGCCTGCGCGGACCTGCTGGGGCGGGTGTACGGCAGCCGGGTCGTGCTGCTGGTCGGCAGCGGCGACAACGGCGGTGACGCCCTGTACGCCGGCGCCCGGCTGGCCCGGCGCGGCGCGGGGGTGAGCGCGGTGCTGCTCGCGCCGGAGCGCGCCCACGCCGGAGGGCTCGCGGCGCTGCGCCGGGCGGGCGGCCGGACGGTGGGCGCGGAGGCGGCCGAGGGGCTGATCGGGCGGGCCGATCTCGTCGTCGACGGCATCGTCGGGATCGGCGGCAGGGGCGGCCTGCGCCCGGAGGCGGAACGCCTGGCCGACGCCGCCGCGCGGGCGCGGGCCGCGGTGGTCGCCGTGGACCTGCCGAGCGGGGTCGACGCGGACACCGGGGAAGTGCGGGGGACGGCGGTCCGGGCCGACCTCACGGTGACCTTCGGGACGCACAAGCCGGGCCTGCTGATCGACCCGGCGCGGGAGCACGCCGGGTCGGTGCGGCTGGTCGACATCGGGCTGGAGCTGCCGGCGGAACCCGGCCTGGAGGCGCTGCAGCACGCGGACGTGGCCCGGCTGCTGCCGGTGCCGGCCGCCGAGAGCGACAAGTACCGGCGGGGCGTCGTCGGCATCGCGGCCGGGTCCGCCCGCTACCCGGGGGCCGCGGTGCTCGCGGTGGCGGGGGCACTGCGCGGCGGTGCGGGGGCCGTGCGGTACGTCGGTCCCGCCGGGCAGGCCGTGATCGCCCGCTTCCCCGAGACACTGGTGTCGGACCGGGGGCCGAAGCACGCGGGGCGGGTGCAGTCCTGGGTGGTCGGGCCGGGGGCCGGGGACGACGCGGCGACCGTCGCGGAGGTGCTGGCGGCGGACGTGCCGGTGCTGATCGACGCGGACGGGCTGCGGCTGGCCGAGCCGTCGGCGGTACGGGCGCGCCGGGCGCCGACCCTGATGACCCCGCACGCCGGGGAGGCCGCCGCGCTGCTCGGCGTCGAACGGCACGAGGTCGAGGACGGCCGGCTGTCCGCGGTGCGGGAACTGGCGGCGCGGTACGGGGCCACCGTGCTGCTCAAGGGCTCGACGACCCTGGTCGCCGACGCGGGCGGCGGACCCGTGCGGGTGAACCCGACCGGCACGTCCTGGCTGGCCACGGCGGGCAGCGGGGACGTGCTGTCGGGCCTCGCGGGATCGCTGCTGGCGGCGGGCCTGCCGGCGCTGGACGCGGGGAGCGCGGCGGCGTACCTGCACGGCCTGGCGGGCCGCTTCGCGGCGGACGGGGCGCCGGTGGGGGCGCACGACGTGGCGGAGGAGATCGCGGCGGCCTGGCGGAGCGTCGTGCGCGGATGAGGCACGTCCCGGCGGGGCGCCGTGCGGGGACACGGGCCGCGGGCGCCGGGCACGCCCCCCGGTGCACGGGGGGCGTCGTACCGCTCTGAGACACTGGGCGGGATGAACGAGACAGCTGCCCAGCGGACCGCCCACCTGCGGGCCCGTGCCGAGATCGACCTGGCCGCCGTGCGGGCCAACGTGCGCGTCCTGCGGGAGCGCGCGCCCGGCGCCGCCCTCATGGCCGTGGTCAAGGCCGACGGGTACGGGCACGGCGCGGCCGCCTGCGCGCGGGCGGCTGTCGAGGCCGGGGCGACCTGGCTGGGCACGGCCACGCCGCAGGAGGCGCTCGCGCTGCGCGCGCCCGGCGCCGGCGTGCCCGCCGACGTGCGGATCATGTGCTGGCTGTGGACGCCCGGCGGACCGTGGCGGGAGGCGATCGAGGCCGACCTCGACGTGTCCCTGAGCGACGTGTGGGCGCTGGAGGAGGTCCGGCGGGCCGCCCGCCTCGCGGGACGGGCCGCGCGGGTGCAGCTCAAGGCCGACACCGGGCTCGGACGCGGCGGCTGCCAGCCCGGCGACTGGGCCGGCCTGGTCGCCGGGGCCCTGCGCGCCGAGGCCGAGGGGCTGCTGCGCGTCACCGGCCTGTGGTCGCACTTCGCCTGCGCCGACGAGCCGGGGCACCCCTCCATCGCCGCCCAGCTCACCCGCTTCCGGGAGATGGTGGCGTACGCCGAGGCGCGGGGGGTGCGCCCCGAGGTGCGGCACATCGCCAACTCGCCCGCCACCCTCACCCTCCCCGAGACCCACTTCGACCTCGTCCGCCCCGGGATCGCGATGTACGGCGTCTCGCCCAGCCCCGAGATCGGCACCCCCGCCGACTTCGGACTGCGCCCGGCGATGACCCTGTCCGCCTCCCTGGCCCTGGTGAAGCACGTCCCGGGCGGCCACGGCGTCAGCTACGGCCACCACTACGTCACCCCGGGGGCCACCACCCTGGGCCTGGTCCCCCTCGGCTACGCGGACGGCATCCCGCGCCACGCCTCCTCCGCCGGTCCCGTCCTGGTCGAGGGCAAGTGGCGCACGGTCGCGGGGCGGGTCGCGATGGACCAGTTCGTCGTCGACCTGGGCGGGGACGAGCCGGGGCCGGGGGCCGAGGCGGTCCTCTTCGGCCCCGGTGACCGCGGCGAGCCCACCGCCGAGGACTGGGCGCAGGCCGCGGGCACCATCGCGTACGAGATCGTCACCCGGATCGGAAGCCGCGTGCCGCGCGTCTATGTCAATGCGGCCCCGTGAACGGGCCGACGGCATGAACATGTTGACGCGTGCGGGGAACGGGACGGATGACCCGCGCGGAGCCGCGGGCCCCACCCCGGCCAGCGACCCGGCGAAGAGGAGCGGTACGTGAGCGAGAGCAGTGCGGAGGCCGTCACGACCGCCGCCACGACCGCCGCCACGACCGCCGCCGCGGCGGCCGCCTCCGCCGCGGGGGCGGCCGGGAGCTGGCGCCGGGCGACCGGCATCGCCGGCGTGGCGATAGGCGTGATCGCCACCGGGGCCGCCGCCGGTGTCGCGATAGAACGGATGACGGTCGGCCGGGGCATGCGCAGGAAGGCCCGGCTCGCCCTCGACGCGGCGGGACCGTACGGCGCGCTGCGCGGCACGCCCGGCAAGGCGTACGCCGACGACGGCACCGAGCTGTACTACGAGGTCGACGACCCCGACCCGGACCCCGACGCCACCACGCCCGCGCGTCGCCGCCGGCTGTTCGGCCGCAGGTCCCCGGCCCCGGTCACCGTCGTCTTCAGCCACGGCTACTGCCTCAACCAGGACTCCTGGCACTTCCAGCGGGCCGCGCTGCGGGGCGTCGTCCGGACCGTGCACTGGGACCAGCGCAGCCACGGCCGCTCGGCGCGGGGCGCGGCCCAGGTGGAGCGGGGCGAGCCGGTCACCATCGAGCAGCTGGGGCGGGACCTGAAGGCCGTCATCGACGCGGCGGCGCCCGAGGGACCGGTCGTGCTGGTCGGGCACTCCATGGGCGGGATGACCGTGATGGCCCTCGCCGGCCTGTACCCGGAGCTGATCCGCGAGCGGGTCGTCGGCGTCGCCCTCGTCGGCACGTCGTCCGGGCGGCTGGGCGAGGTCAACTTCGGACTGCCGGTGGCCGGGGTCAACGCGGTGCGGCGGGTGCTGCCGGGGGTGCTGAAGGCGCTCGGGCAGCGGGCCGAGCTGGTGGAGAAGGGGCGCCGGGCCACCGCGGACCTGTTCGCCGGGGTCATCAAGCGGTATTCGTTCGCGTCCCGGGACGTGGACCCGGCCGTCGTCCGGTTCGCCGAGCGGATGATCGAGTCCACGCCGATCGACGTGGTCGCCGAGTACTACCCGGCGTTCAGCGACCACGACAAGACCGAGGCCCTCGCCCACTTCGCCGGTCTGCCGGTGCTGGTGCTGGCCGGCGTGCAGGACCTGGTGACGCCCAGCGAGCACAGCGAGGCGATCGCCGACCTGCTCCCGGACGCGGAGCTGGTGATGGTGCCGGACGCCGGGCACCTGGTGATCCTGGAACACCCGGAAGTGGTCACCGACCGGCTCGCCGACCTGCTCGTCCGCGCGGGCGCGGTGCCGGCAGGGACTACCGTGAACGGTTATGGAAGCACCAGCGACACCGCACGGCCCGGCTGAGCCGCAGCCGCCCACGAACGCCGTCGAGCTGACCGTCACCTCGCCCGACCAGATGCGCGAGCTCGGCCGCAGGCTCGCCAAGCTGCTGCGCGCGGGCGACCTCGTGATGCTCTCGGGTGAGCTCGGCGCGGGCAAGACGACACTGACCCGGGGGCTCGGCGAGGGACTCGGCGTCCGGGGCGCGGTCACCTCCCCGACGTTCGTGATCGCCCGGGTGCACCCGTCCCTGGGCGAGGGCCCGCCGCTGGTCCACGTCGACGCGTACCGGCTGTCCGGCGGACTGGACGAGATGGAGGACCTCGACCTCGACGTCTCGCTGCCCGAGTCGGTGATCGTCGTGGAGTGGGGCGAGGGCAAGGTCGAGGAGCTGACCGAGGACCGCCTCCAGCTCGTCATCCACCGCGCGGTCGGCGACACCACGGACGAGGTGCGGCACGTCACGCTCACCGGTCTGGGCGAGCGCTGGAGGAGCACCGACCTGAGCGTGCTGTCGGCCTGAGGGCCATGCGCGCTCCCGGGGCCGGCCCCGGGGCCGCTTCGGGCTGCCGGGGATCGTTCCGGACCGCTTCGGGCTGCCGGGGAATGCTCCGGACCGCTTCGGGCCGTCCGGGCCGGTCAGGACCGCTCCGGACCGCTCGAGGACGCTCCGGACCGCCGCCGGTGAACATTCCGACAAGGCGTCGGCAAACTGTTGCGTTCGGCGTCCCGGGCGTGGTCACATGGTATCCAGCTCGTAGTTAGGTGTACCTAACCACGTCCGCCCCCGACCCCCAGGAGGCGTCCATGTCGGCCGACCGGAGCACCCGCCGACCCGCGGTGCGACAGCAGCCGGAGTCGCTTTCCGGGGTGCCGATGCGCGACCTGCTCGCCGCCTGCGCCGCGGCCGCCGCGATCTCCACCCCGCCCCGAGCCCCCGAACCCCGGCCCTCCGAGCCGGCGAAGGGGCGCGACCTCCACGACCCCTGCGGCCACCCGGACCACCCGGGTCGCCCGGGCCGCACGGACCGCCGCGAGGCCGCGTAGCCGGCACGGTCCGCCCGGGCGGGTCCGCCGGCCCCCGGCGGTCACGGGACGACGACGACCTTGCGGCCGATCGCCGCGAACCCCCACATCGCCGCGCCGTCGGCACGGGTCTCGCGGATGCCGCCCGTCCGCTCCTGCGGGTTCCGGGCCGGGACCGAGCCGTCGACCGCCGCGCTGAAGCCGATCACCGTGCCCTGCGCGGAGGCGAAGCGGACGACGTGTTCGACCGGGACGCCGTCCGACCCGGTGATGCGCCGGGAGCGGGAGGTGACCCGGTAGGTGCCCGGCGCGGGGTCCACCGTGCTGGGGCTGACCCCGAAGGTGCGCCTGACCCTGCCGTCGTCCCCCACCAGCCACACCCGGTCGTCGCCGAGGGAGTACACGACGCGGACGCCCTGGCCGGACCGGCGGGGCAGGGGCGCGGGACGGTCCCCGCCCCGGGACCCCTCGGGGGCGGCCTGCGCGCCCCCGGCGCTCGACCGGAGCAGCTCGGGCGGGACGCTCACCGACGCCTGGTGGCCGAGGTAGCCGACCGTCGCGAAGGCCGCCGCGGTGAGCCCCGCCACGATCGCCGAGCTGGTGCCTGCCACCGTCGCCACCTCTGTCCCGCTCTGTCCCGTCCTGTACGTATGTCGACGCGACCGTAGCAGTAAGTGACCGGCCGGCCGCCGCGGCCGTGGCCGGGGCGCGGGAGCCGTAGGCTGTTTGCGTGCTCTTGCTCGCTCTGGATACCGCCACCCCCGCCGTCACCGTCGCGCTGCACGACGGCCGCGACGTCATCGCCTCGTCCAGCCAGGTGGACGCCCGCCGCCACGGCGAGCTGCTGCTCCCGGCGATCGACCGGGTGCTCGCCGAGGCCGGCCGGAGGCTGGACGCCGTCACCGGGATCGTCGTCGGCGTCGGCCCGGGCCCCTACACCGGACTGCGCGTCGGCCTGATGACCGCGGACGCCTTCGGGCTCGCGCTCGGCGTCCCCGTGCACGGTGTGTGCACGCTGGACGGCCTCGCCTACGCGGCCGACCTCCAGGGCCCCTTCGTCGTGGCGACCGACGCCCGCCGCAAGGAGGTCTACTGGGCGCGTTACGCCGACTCCCGCACCCGCCTCACCGACCCGGCCGTCGACCGGCCCGCCGACATCGCCGAGCAGGTCGAGGGCCTGCCCGCGGTCGGCGCGGGCGCGCTGCTGTACCCCGACACCTTCCCCAAGGCGCACGAGCCCGAGCACGTGTCCGCCGCCGCCCTGGCCCGGCTGGCCGCGGAGAAGCTCGCGGAGGGCGCGCAACTGCCCGCGCCCCGGCCGCTGTACCTGCGCCGGCCCGACGCCCAGGTCCCCAAGAACTACAAGGTGGTCACCCCCAAGTGACCGGATCCGAGACTGCCGTGCTGCGCGAGATGCGCTGGTGGGACATCGAACCCGTGCTGGAACTGGAGCGGGGGCTGTTCCCCGACGACGCCTGGTCGCGGGGGATGTTCTGGTCCGAGCTGGCCCACGCGCGCGGGCCCGGGGCGACCCGCCGCTACGTCGTCGCCGAGGAGGACGACCGGATCGTCGGATACGCGGGCCTCGCCTCCTCCGGGACGGACTCCGACGGCGCCGCCGCCGCGGCGGACATCCAGACCATCGCCGTCACCCGCGACCACTGGGGCACCGGCCTCGGCTCGCGGCTGCTGACCGAACTGCTGCGGGCGGCGACCGCCTTCGAGTGCGCCGAGGTGATGCTGGAGTGCCGGATCGACAACGTCCGCGCCCGGAAGCTCTACGAGCGCTTCGGCTTCGAGACCATCGGGGTCAGGCGCGGCTACTACCAGCCGGGGAACGTGGACGCCCTGGTGATGCGGCTGACCGACCCGTCCACCCCCGCGAACCCGTGAACCCGTGAATCCCGTGAACGGCGGACAAGGAACCGAGACCCATGGCTGACGAACCCCTGGTACTGGGGATCGAGACCTCCTGCGACGAGACCGGCGTCGGCATCGTCCGCGGCACCACCCTGCTGGCGGACGCCGTCGCCTCCAGCGTCGACGAGCACGCCCGTTTCGGCGGCGTCGTCCCGGAGGTCGCCTCCCGGGCGCACCTGGAGGCGATGGTGCCGACGATCGACCGCGCGCTGAAGGAGGCGGGGGTGAGCGCGCGCGACCTGGACGGCATCGCCGTCACCGCCGGTCCCGGCCTCGCCGGCGCGCTGCTGGTGGGCGTCTCGGCGGCCAAGGCGTACGCCTACGCCCTCGGCAAGCCCCTGTACGGCGTCAACCACCTCGCCTCGCACATCTGCGTCGACCAGCTCGAGCACGGGGCGCTCCCGGAGCCGACGATGGCGCTGCTGGTGTCCGGCGGGCACTCCTCGCTGCTGCTGTCGAGCGACATCACCTCCGACGTCCGCCCGATGGGCGCCACCATCGACGACGCGGCCGGCGAGGCCTTCGACAAGATCGCCCGCGTGCTGAACCTCGGCTTCCCCGGCGGCCCGGTCATCGACCGGTACGCCAAGGAGGGCGACCCGGACGCGATCGCGTTCCCGCGCGGTCTGACCGGGCCGCGCGACCCGGCGTACGACTTCTCCTTCTCCGGGCTGAAGACGGCCGTGGCCCGCTGGATCGAGGCCAGGCGGGCGGCGGGGGAGGAGGTGCCGGTGCGCGACGTGGCGGCCTCCTTCCAGGAGGCGGTCGTGGACGTGCTCACCCGCAAGGCGGTGCGCGCCTGCAAGGACGAGGGCGTCGACCACCTGATGATCGGCGGCGGTGTGGCCGCCAACTCCCGGCTGCGCCTCCTCGCCCAGGAGCGCTGCGAGGCGGCCGGCATCCGGCTGCGCGTGCCGCGGCCCAAGCTGTGCACGGACAACGGCGCGATGGTGGCGGCGCTGGGCGCGGAGATGGTCGCCCGGGGCCGCCCGGCCTCCGACTGGGGCCTGTCGGCGGACTCCTCGCTGCCGGTGACGGACCCGCACGTGCCGGGCGAGGCGCACTCCTCCGCGCACGACCACGCGCACGACCACGTGCACGAGATCAGCAAGGAGAACCTGTACTCGTGACGGTCGCGCTGATGTGGGAGGCCCGGGCGGTGCCCGGCCGGGGCGCGGACCTGCTGGTCTGGGCGCAGGAACGGCTGCGCGAGCTGCCCGGGCGTCCCCTGCGCCGGGAGACCCTCCGCGCCCCGCAGGACCGCGTCCTGGTCATCACCTGGTGGGACGCCCCCCACGACGCGCGGCTCCCCGAACTGCCGGAGCCGGACGGGGAACTGGTCACACGTCCGGTGCACCGGTGGCGGTTCGAGTCGCTGGGCGGCGACTGACCGGCGAGGTCGCGAGCTTCCACGATCCCAGCGGCACGGACCTGCGCCACAGCAGCTTGCCGTTCCGGCGTTCCCAGACGGCGACGGTCGTGGCCTTCAGCAGCCAGCCCGCCGCCGTCGGCAGGGGCATCAGGGCCGTCCACGGCTCCCACGCGAGTGCCATCGCCAGCGTGGGCAGCGCTATCACGGGGAAGAGCCCGGGCAGGAAGAGGTGCCCGCGCAGGGGCTCGTCCGGGGGCAGCGCCACGTCCTCGGCCAGCGGGGCGGCGGCCCGGTAACTCCGTACGTCGAAGACCACGTCCAGGAGCAGGACCAGCGCCGTGACGCCTGACGCCACCGCGACGGCCGTCCCCGGCGGCGCGCCGGGGAGCGGCGGGAACCCGCGCACGGCGCCCGTCACCGCCGCGCAGACGGCCGCGGCGACCAGCGCCGTGCCGGTGGCCCTGATCTCGTGGTACAGACTCCGGTACATCCCGACGCGCCCCCCGGTGCTTGCCGCGCGCGGGTCAGGCCGCCGGCGACACCTCCGTCCCGCACCGCAGCCGCCGGTCCGGACCGAGCACCCGCACCGGTCCCGTGAGGGTGAGCCGCGCCGTGTGGCGCACGTCCGCGCTGGATGCGGCCAAACGTAGTTCCAGGACGCCGGGTTCGACCACCCGCCTGCCTGAACGGTCGGTGAACGCCGAGAGGTCCGCGTGGAAGCGGAACGTCACCCGCGCCGCCGCGCCCGGGGCCAGCTCCACCCTCCGGTAGCCGCCCGGACGGACGTCCGGGCGGGTCACCGGCGCCACCGGGTCGTGCAGGTGGAGCCGCACGACCTCGGCCCCCTCGCGCCCGCCCGTGTTGCGCACGGTCGGGGACACGTCGTGCGCCCCGTCCGTCGCGAGCTCCACCGGTTCGTCGCCGCCCGTGAAGTCCTCCCGGGCGAACGTCGTGTACGGGCGGCCGTGGCCGAAGGGGTACAGCGGGGTCGGGTCGAGGTTGCCGACCTCGCCCGCCAGGCCCAGCGGCGGCTGGAGGTAGGTCCACGGCTGGCCGCCGGGCCCCCGGGCACGCCCACCGGCAGCCGGCCGGAGGGGGTGACGCGGCCCGACAGCACTCCCGCCACCGCCGGGCCGCCCTCCTCCCCCGGGAGGAAGGCCTGGACGACGGCGCCCAGGCGGCCCTGCCAGCGGCCGAGCGCGTACGGGCGCCCGGTGAGCAGCACCAGGACGACCGGCACGCCCGTCGCGACCAGCGCGTCGAGGAGCTCGCCCTGGACACCCGGCAGGTTCAGGTCCGCCGCGTCGCACCCCTCGCCGGAGGCGCCGCGGCCGAACAGGCCCGCCCGGTCGCCGAGCACCGCCACGCACACGTCCGCCTCAGCGGTCCGCGCGACCGCCTCCCCGAAGCCCGCCGCGTCCGGGTCGGAGGTCATGTCGTGCTGGTGCGGGGCGACGCCGTCGCCGTCCGTGTCGGCGCCCACCCACACGCCGTACAGCTGGGCGGCCTTCTCCTCCAGGGGCATCCGGGAGAGCAGGTCGTCGACGCGGGCGGCGGCGGGCAGGGCGGGGTCCCGCCAGGGCGCGGTGGTCATGAGGCTTCCGTCGGGTGGACGAACGGCCCTCTCACGAACTTTCCGAGCGAATGTTTCGAATCAAGCGGCGAATGTTCCGGGAACCCATGGCGCCCGGGGGACTACGTCAAGAGGGCCCGCAGGGATACGATCGCCGCCATGACTTCCCCGCAGCCCGCCGAAACCCGGACGCGAGGGCGCAGCACGCAGACCGCGACCCTCGCCGAAATCGCCCGCGAGGCCGGCGTCTCCGCGCCGACTGTTTCGAAGGTCCTCAACGGTCGCGCCGACGTCGCCCCCGCCACCCGGAGCCGGGTCGAAGGGCTGCTGCGCGCCCACGGCTACCGGCGCCGACGCGCCGAGGCCACCCGCTCGCCCCTGATCGACCTGGTCTTCCACGAGCTGGAGAGCGCCTGGGCGATGGAGGTCATCCGGGGCGTGGAGAACGTGGCCCGGGACGCGGGCCTCAGCGTCGTGCTCTCCGAGAGTGCGGGGCGGCTCACCCCGGGGCGCACCTGGGCCGACCAGGTCGCCGCGCGCCGCCCGCACGGCGTGATCCTCGTGCTGTCCGGCCTCGACGAGTCCGGGCGGGCGCTGCTGACCAGCCGCTCCATCCCGTTCGTGGTGATGGACCCGGCCGGCGACCCGGGCACCGACGTGCCGTCCATCGGCGCGACCAACTGGCAGGGCGGGCTCGCCGCCACCCGGCACCTGATCGATCTGGGGCACACCAGGATCGGGGCGATCAGCGGGCCCTCGCGGATGATGTGCAGCCGCGCCCGCGTCGACGGCTACCGCGCCGCCCTGGAGACCGCCGGGCTCCCGGTGGACCCCGGGCTGATCGTGACGGGCGACTTCCACCACGAGGCCGGCTACCGGCAGGGCCTCGCCCTGCTGCGCCGGGACGACCGGCCCACCGCCGTCTTCGCCGGCAACGACCTCCAGGCCCTCGGGCTGTACGAGGCCGCGCGCGAACTGGGGCTGCGGATCCCCGAGGACCTGAGCGTGGTCGGGTTCGACGACCTGCCGGTGGCCCGCTGGGTGGGGCCGCCGCTGACGACCGTGCGGCAGCCGCTGACGGAGATGGCGGAGGCGGCGGCCAAGCTGGTCCTCGACCTGGGCAGGGGCGAGGACCCGGCGGCGGCGACCCGGGTGGAGCTGGCGACGAGTCTGGTGGTGCGCAGCAGCACGGCTCCGCCGGGCGGGGCGTGAGCCGCCCGGCCTCTTCCTCCTCCGCGTCCCCTCCGGCCCCTGCGTCCTCCTCGAAAATTTCGGGGGGAGGGGGAGGGATGTCGCGCGCTCCCCGAAGTCTGAGAATTTCTCAAGAAAACCGGCCCGGGGGTCGTTGCTCACCATAATTCGGACTTATGTTCCTGCTCGTGACGGGACATCAGGGGAGCGGCGGAACCGGTGACGGCGGGGCCGGGGACGGCGGGGACGGGTCCGGGGACGCGGGCATACGGGCGGGCGTGCGGGCGGCCCGGCGGACGCGGGTGCTGAAGGCCGCCGGACTCGCGCTGGCGGGCGTGCTCGTCCTGGGCGCCGGGGCGGCGGGCTGGGTGTACTGGCAGCTCAACGGCAACATACGGAGCGTCGACATCGACGGCGCCCTGGGCGACGACCGCCCCGCCGGGCCGCCGCCCGCGTCCCCGGACGCCTCCGGCCCGGCCTCACCCGTGCCGACCGGCTCCCTGAACATCCTGGTCCTGGGCTCGGACTCGCGCGGCGGCGCGGAGAACCGGGCGCTCGGCGGCGGTGACAGCGCCGGCGCCCGTTCCGACACCGCCATGGTCGTCCACCTCGGCGCCGGCCGGAGGGCCGCGACGGTGGTCAGCATCCCGCGCGACACCCTCGTCGACCGGCCCGCCTGCCCCCTGGAGGACGGGGAGTCGACCCGTGCGGCCTCCGGTGTGATGTTCAACAGCGCGTACGAGGTGGGCGGGCCGGTGTGCGCCGTGAAGACCGTCGAGTCGCTCACGGACGTCCGCATGGACCACTACGTCGAGATCGACTTCGCCGGCTTCGCCCGCCTGGTCGACGCGCTCGGCGGGGTCACCGTCACCACCGAGGAGGACATCGACGACGACCGCAGCCACCTCACCCTGGACGCCGGCACCCACCACCTCGACGGCACGGACGCCCTCGCCCTGGCCCGCACCCGGTACGACATCGGCGACGGCAGCGACCTCGGCCGCATAGGACTCCAGCACCAGCTGGTGAAGGCGCTGCTGGAGCAGATCGCGGACGAGGACCTGCTGACCAGCCCCACCCGGCTGTACCGGGTCGCCGACACCGTCACCGGCAGCCTCACCACCGACACCGGCCTGGACTCACTGGGCGAACTGACGCGCCTGGCCCAGAGCCTGCGGGACCTCCCGCCCGACGGCGTCACGACCCTCACCATGCCGGTCGTCCCGGCCCCCTGGGACCGCAACCGCGTGGTGGCGGACGAGCCGGAGGCGGGGGAGCTGTGGGCTTCGCTGACGGGATGAGGCGACCATCCGTTCGGCTGACCGGCGCCGGTCCCGACCGCCACGGGCCCCGGACCCGTGGCGTCCTCGGGCCGGCGGCCGGCGGGGCCGCCCCGCCGGGCCGTCGCGCCCTCCGGCGCGCCCGGGTCCGCGCACGCCGCGAGTACGCCCGGCCGGCGTTCCGGGGTGCGTGATCGTCGACGGCCTCGGCGACGACGGGGCGGTGCCCGTCCTGACGCCGCCCGGCCGGAAGAGGGCCGGGCACGCGGACGAGCACCGGGTCCCCCACGGCACCGACGCGGTGATCCCGGAGGGGCCGGCCGGGGGTCCCGCGGCCGGCGGGGAGAGCGTCGCGCCCGGAGCCGGCCCGGTCCGGCGCCTCAGCGCACCGGGTGCCCCAGCAGCATCGCCGGGGCGCCGTCGACGCGGGTCAGGAACACCGTGACGGACCCGGTGCCGTGCGGCTTGGGCAGGACCCTGCGGCGCAGCTCCTCCGGCTCCACCGCCGAGCCGCGCTTCTTGACGGTCAGGGTGCCGATGCGCCGCTCCCGCAGCAGCGCCTTCAGCTTCTTGGCGTTGAAGGGGAGGCGGTCGGTGATCTCGTAGGCGGTGGCGTACGGCGTCGGGCGGTGCTCGTCCGCGGTGACGTACGCGATGGTCGCGTCGATCAGCCCCCCGCCGAGGTCCCGCGCGACCTCGGCGACGAGGTGCGCGCGGATGACGGCGCCGTCGGGCTCGTACAGGTACCGGCCGGGCGGCCGGACCGCGGGATCGGGCAGGCCGCGGGAGAGCAGCGTGCGGGGGCCGGGCAGCAGGGTCGCCCGGACCGCCCCCGGACCGGCCGCCTCCCCCGTGCCGAACCACAGCACCGCCTCCTTCACGTCCCCGCCGTCCGAGATCCACTCGGCCTCCGCGTCGCCGGGCACGGCCTCGTGCGGGATGCCGGGCGCGACCTTGAGCGCGGCGGCGCGAGGAGCGGTGCGGGCCGCTCCGACCGCCCAGGACAGCGGGGGCGAGTACGCCTCGGGGTCGAAGACGCGGCCCCGGCCGCCGCGCCGGGCCGGGTCGACGAAGACGGCGTCCCAACCGGCCGTGTCCACCTCCGTCACGTCCGCCTGCCGCACCTCGATCAGCTCCGCGAGCCCCAGCGCGTCGGCGTTCGCCCGGGCCGCCGCGGCGGTGAGCGGGTCCCGGTCCACCGCCAGCACCCGGATCCCGGCGCGGGCCAGCGCGATCGCGTCCCCGCCGATCCCGCAGCACAGGTCGGCCACGGACGTCACGCCCAGTTCCGCGAACCGCCGTGCCCGGTAGGCCGCCACGCTCGCCCGGGTCGACTGCTCCACCCCGTTCGGGGTGAAGAACATCCGCCGGGCGTCCTCGGCCCCGAACTTCGCCACCGCCCGCTGCCGCAGCCGCGCCTGGCCGAGCGCCGCCGACACCAGCTCGGCGGGGTGCTCGCGGCGCAGCCGGGTCGCGACGGCGAGTTCGTGCGCCGGGTCGGTGCCGTGCACCTCGTCGAGGAGGGCGCGGCCTTCGGGGGTGAGGAGGGGGGCGAGGTCGTTCACCGGCTCATTGTGAGCCAGTCGGTGGACCGTGCGCCTCCGGCCGTGGTGTCGGGCCGGGGCGCGGGAGGCGGGCTGCGAGGATCCGGCAGCATGCGAGTAGTAGGACAAAATGACAAAAAGTGGTCCCGCTGCCGGACACGGGGCGGTGTACGGACCGGCCTCGTCGTGCTCGCGCTCGCCGCCCTCGCCCCGGGCTGCGGACGGGGCGACACCGAGGTCGTGGCGGCGGGCGGCCAGCAGCGCTTCGAGGCGCCCCCGGCCCGCGCGCTCGACTCCTACGCCACGAAGCTGCGCGCGGCGTACGCCGCCAGGGCCGCCGCCGCGAAGCGCTGGGGGCTGAAGAAGGTGCCCCTGACCGCTCCCGCGCCCCCGGCGCGGAAGCCGCGGATCACCACCCGCGAGGGCTTCGAGGTCGACGGCCACCGCCGGCTGGGCCTCCCCCCGGTCTTCACCACCGTCCCCACCGAGGAGAAGGTCGTCTTCCTCACCGTCGACGACGGCGCCGAGAAGGACCCCGCGTTCCTGCGGATGATGAGCGAGCTGAGGATCCCGTACAGCGCCTTCCTCAGCGACTACCTCGTCAAGGAGGACTACGGGTACTTCAAGGAGATGCAGGACCGGGGCGTCGCCCTGCACAACCACACCCTGCACCACCCCTACCTGCCGGCCCTGTCCTACGCCCGCCAGAAGCGCGAGATCTGCGGCATGCAGGAGGTCGTCGAGGAGCGCTACGGCGAGCGCCCCGTCCTCTTCCGCCCGCCCTTCGGCAACTACGACAAGGCCACCCTGCGCGCCGCGAAGGCCTGCGGGATCACCCACGTCCCCCTGTGGAACGAGGAGGTCTTCGTCGACCACTGGGAGTACCGCGAGTGGGACCGCGAACTGCACCCCGGCGACATCGTCCTCACCCACTTCCGGGGCCGCGGCGAATGGGAGGGCACGATGCCGGACATGGTCCGCCGCTTCCTGGACAAGGTCACGGCCGAGGGATACGCGGTGGGGCGGCTGGAGGACTACCTGTGAGGCGCCGGGGGGCACGGACCGCCCTCCTCGCGGCGGTCGCCCTGCTGGCCGCGCTCGCCGGGTGCGGCCCGTCGGCGGGGCCGGGAGCCGGGACGGCCGCGCCCGGGGCCGGGGAGAGCGGCGCCGGGGACGGCGCGGGCCAGTCGCCCGGAGACGGCCCCGCGCCGGGAGGCGGCGTGCCGCCCGTCGTCGACCACGTCCCGACCGAGGACGAGGTCGTCTTCCTCACCTACGACGACGGCGCCGAGCGCGACCCCCGCTTCATCGACCTGGTGCGCGAACGCCGTCTCCCCGTCAGCATGTTCCTCACCGACAGCGTGGTGGGCCCCGGATACGCCCACTTCGCCCGCCTGCGCGCGGTCGGCGCGAGCCTGCAGAACCACACCCTCGACCACCCCGCCCTGCGCGGTCTGCCCTACGCCGGCCAGCGCGCCGAGATCTGCGGCCAGCAGCGCAAGCTCGCGTCCCGCTTCGGCGTCCGTCCGCACCTCTTCCGCCCGCCCCACGGCACGTACGACGCCACGACCCTGCGCGCCGCCGCCGACTGCGGCATCACGGCGGTCGTGCTCTGGCGGGTGACGCTGGAGGGCGACGGCGGCCTCACCTACACCCACGGCGCGCACCGCCTGGCCCCCGGCGACATCGTCTCCGTGCCGTCGGCCGGCACCCCGCCCCTGTCCCTGGCGGAGCGGACGACGCGGTTGCTGCGGGAGGTGGAGGAACAAGGGCTGAGGGTCGGCAGGCTGGAGGACCACCTGCGGCCGGCGCGCCCGCCCGGCGCCTGAGGACGGGGCCGCGCAGGACCGGGGCGGTGACCCGGGCGCACCGGCTCGCGGAGGCGGCCACCGCACGCCGGCCGGCCGCACGGCCCCCTGCGGAAGAGGCGCCGCATCCGCGACGCGCCGCGGGTAATTGGCACTCCGCTTGACCGAGTGCTAATCGCGGTCATAGTCTCAGGTCTGGCACTCCCCCCTGGAGAGTGCCAAACACGCGACGGGCAGGTCCGGCACCCGCGACGACGGATCGACCTGGTCGCCACCTCAGACAGTTAACCCCGTGAGATCTCCGAAGGGGGAGGTCGGATCGTGACGACCGCCAGCTCCAAGGTTGCCATCAAGCCGCTCGAGGACCGCATCGTGGTCCAGCCGCTCGACGCCGAGCAGACCACGGCTTCGGGCCTGGTCATTCCGGACACCGCCAAGGAGAAGCCCCAGGAGGGCGTCGTCCTGGCCATCGGCCCGGGCCGCATCGAGGACGGCAAGCGCGTCGAGCTCGACGTGAAGGTCGGCGACGTCGTTCTGTACAGCAAGTACGGCGGCACCGAGGTGAAGTACAACGGCGAGGAGTACCTCGTCCTCTCGGCTCGCGACGTCCTCGCGATCATCGAGAAGTAAGTCACCTCGCAGCACTTCTGCTCGAACTGCGCCCCTGGCCCCTGCATCCGATAAGAAGCCGGGCGCCCGGGGCGCAGTGATTTCACCCCAGATTTCCGAGAGGGCTCCCGCTGCCATGGCGAAGATCCTGAAGTTCGACGAGGACGCCCGTCGCGCCCTCGAGCGCGGCGTCAACAAGCTTGCCGACACGGTCAAGGTGACGATCGGCCCGAAGGGCCGCAACGTCGTCATCGACAAGAAGTTCGGCGCCCCCACCATCACCAACGACGGTGTCACGATCGCCCGCGAGGTCGAGATCGAGGACCCGTACGAGAACCTCGGCGCCCAGCTGGTGAAGGAGGTGGCGACCAAGACCAACGACATCGCGGGTGACGGCACCACCACCGCCACCGTGCTGGCCCAGGCCCTGGTCCGCGAGGGCCTGAAGAACGTCGCCGCCGGCGCCTCCCCGGCCGCCCTGAAGAAGGGCATCGACGCCGCCGTCGCCGCGGTCTCCGAGGACCTGCTCGCCTCGGCCCGCCCGATCGACGAGAAGTCCGACATCGCCGCCGTCGCCGCGCTGTCCGCCCAGGACCAGCAGGTCGGCGAGCTCATCGCCGAGGCGATGGACAAGGTCGGCAAGGACGGTGTCATCACCGTCGAGGAGTCCAACACCTTCGGCCTGGAGCTGGACTTCACCGAGGGCATGGCCTTCGACAAGGGCTACCTGTCGCCGTACTTCGTGACGGACCAGGAGCGCATGGAGGCCGTCCTCGACGACCCCTACATCCTCATCACGCAGGGCAAGATCTCCGCGATCGCGGACCTGCTGCCGCTGCTGGAGAAGGTCATCCAGGCCAACGCCTCCAAGCCGCTGCTGATCATCGCCGAGGACGTCGAGGGCGAGGCCCTGTCGACCCTGGTCGTCAACAAGATCCGCGGCACCTTCAACGCCGTCGCGGTGAAGGCCCCCGGCTTCGGCGACCGCCGCAAGGCGATGCTGCAGGACATGGCCGTCCTCACCGGCGCCACGGTCGTCTCCGAGGAGGTCGGCCTCAAGCTCGACCAGGTCGGCCTGGACGTCCTCGGCTCCGCCCGCCGCGTCACCGTCACCAAGGACGACACCACGATCGTCGACGGCGCCGGCAAGAAGGAGGACGTCGAGGGCCGCGTCGGCCAGATCAAGGCCGAGATCGAGACCACCGACTCCGACTGGGACCGCGAGAAGCTCCAGGAGCGCCTCGCGAAGCTGGCCGGCGGCGTGTGCGTCATCAAGGTCGGCGCCGCCACCGAGGTGGAGCTGAAGGAGAAGAAGCACCGTCTGGAGGACGCCATCTCCGCGACCCGCGCCGCGGTCGAGGAGGGCATCGTCTCCGGTGGTGGCTCCGCGCTGGTCCACGCCGTCAAGGTCCTCGAGGGCAACCTCGACAAGACCGGCGACGAGGCCACCGGTGTCTCGGTCGTCCGCCGCGCCGCCGTCGAGCCGCTGCGCTGGATCGCCGAGAACGCCGGCCTCGAGGGCTACGTCATCGTCTCCAAGGTCGCCGAGCTCGAGAAGGGCAGCGGCTACAACGCCGCCACCGGCGAGTACGGCGACCTGATCAAGGCCGGCGTCATCGACCCGGTCAAGGTCACCCGCTCCGCCCTGGAGAACGCCGCCTCCATCGCCTCCCTCCTCCTGACGACCGAGACCCTGGTCGTCGAGAAGAAGGAAGAGGAGGAGCCGGCCGCCGCGGGCCACGGCCACGGCCACGCCCACTGAGCGACCCGCTCACAGCGACACGAGGGCCCGGCACCGCTGAACGGCGGTGCCGGGCCCTCGCCGTGCGTCCCCGGACCTCCGGGGACCCAGCGGTCCCGCGGTCCTACTGGTACGTCACGTCGGATTCCTCGTAGAGGCAGGACTTGCCGTCGGGACCACTGCCGAGCGCGGTCGGCTCGTCACCGCTGTCGTTGCCCTCGAACCGCTCGCAGACGACGATCTTCTTCTTGGTGTCGCCGGCGATCCGCACGCCCGAGAGGGTCGCGGTGTCGCCGTAGTTGGCGTTGACGCCGGCGAGGACCTTGCCGGGGCCGGTGACCAGGACGTCGTCGATCACGACGTGGCGCTGGTACTGGGTGCCGCAGTTGCCGCACGAGCGGTAGAGCTTGCCGAAGTCGGACACCTGGAAGTCCCTGATGGTCAGGGTGCCGGCGCCGTTGTGCTGGAAGACCTTGTCGTCGGCCTTGCGGGCACCGCCGCCGATCACCTCGTACTGCGCCGCCGCCGACTTGCCCTTGAAACTGGCGGCGTCCTCGCCGACGTCCTCCCACCACACGTTCACCAGGGTGCAGCTGCCCGTGCAGTGCACTCCGTCGGCGGCGGGCGAACCGAGGATCACGTTCTTCAGCGTCGCACCGTCGGCGAGCTCGAACAGCGGGTCCTGGCCTTCGCCCTGGCCGCTGCCGCCGAGGTCGCCCGAGCCGTGGAAGCGCTTCAGGGAACCGTCGTACTCGCCGCTCACCTCGATGGTCGAGGAGACGGGCTGCTCGTCGGTGGCGGTGGGCCAGGAGGCGAGGCCGGTGCCGCCGGACGGCTCGTCGTCCGCGGGCGCGGTGGCGCCCGCGGAGGGGGACGCGGGAGCCGAGGGGGAGGCGGCGGGCGCGGAAGCGGAGGGAGACGCGGTGGCGCTCGCCGTGGGGGTCGCCGGAGGCGTCGAACCGTCCACCTCCTGCAGGGTCCAGCTCTTGCCGGCGGCCTTGTCACAGGAGTTCTGCTGCAGGAGACCGGACTTGGGGTTCAGGCACTTCTCGCTGTGCGCGTTGATCAGGTGGTGGGCGGCGTCGCCGAGGGAACCCACCTTCCAGACCTGGGAGGGGCCCGTGCCGCACCTCTGCTGCTGCACGGCCTTCCCGGCGGAGGCCGAATCGCCCCTGACGCCCACGCACAGGCCGGTGGCGGAGGACCTCACGGTGAAACCGTCGCCGGAGCCGGCCAGTTCCCAGCTCTGGTCCGCGCCCCCGTCGCAGGCCGCCAGGGCCAGCTGCACCCCGTCGGCCGTGCTCCCCGACGGGACCTCCAGACAGGTTCCGCCCGCCGCGTTCACCAGGCGGTAGGTGCCCGCGCCCGGTCCCGCGGCGGATGCCGACATCAGCACGCCGCCGACCACGGCGCCGCCCACCAGGGATGTGGTGAGAGCGCCGATCAGGACGGTGCGGCGCCGGCCGTTCTTCCTCCGGTGCCCCGTGCGCGGGGCGGTGTTCGTACTGCGCATGTCACGGCTTTCGTTCGGTGTGCGATGGCCCTCGGTGTCCACCGGCCGGAAGTCGCCGCCGCACGGCAAGGGGTTGCCGTGCGGCGGCGACTTCTTTCAGAGCCGTGGGACCGGGCCCTCGCCCACCGCCGGTCAGCCGCGGGTCAGGCGGACCGCCGTGGTCTGCGTGACCGTCACCGGCTTGTCGTAGTCCGGGTCCGTGGCCGTCGCCCGCGCCTCGACCTCCACGTCGCCGCGCTGGAACGGTACGGACCCGGTGGGTGTGGCCGTCGCGGTCCAGTCGACCGGTGCGCCCGGAACGCAGGACACCGACGTGGAGTACGAGCCGCGGATGAGGTTCTGCTTCTTCACCTGGGTGACGTCACCGGACACGTTCACCTGGACGGGCTTGTTGCAGCTCACCGTGCCGTGGAGGGTGGCCTTGCCGTTGAGGGTGCTCGCCTTGCCCTCCAGCGCGACGGCGAGGCCGAGGTCGAGCGCGGCCGGCGGGGCCGGGTTGTCGATGTGGACCTCGCCGCGGGCGGCGGTGGAGCCTCCCTCGCAGTGCTGCACGAAGGTGGCGTCGAGCTTCTTCACGTAGCCTTGCGGGCCGAACTCCACCGCGGCGATGGTGAACTCGCCGGTGAGGGTGTTGCATCCGCGGCCGTTGCCGCTGAGGGACAGGCCGGGCTCGGTCGGCTCGTTGAAGGGGTGGCGGGTGGCTCCGGTGTACGTGCCCGGCGCGAGGGCCGTGCCGGAGGGGGCGGCGAGGTCGAGGTACCACCAGTCGCCGTTGGCCCCGTCCACGGAGAGGGAGACGACGTTGTTCCCGGTGTCGGCGGAAACGTTCAGGCGGTCCTGGGACGAGGTCGAGTAGGCGTAGGACCGGCCGCCGCTGATCCAGTCGCCCTCGTCGCCGCTGAAGCTGAAGGAGCCTTCGGCGACCGGCTGCGCGTGCGCCTCGGAGCCGGCCAGCAGGCCGGTGGATCCGGTGGCGAGGCCCAGGGCCAGCGCGAGGACGGCGGCGGCGCGGCCGAGAGCGCGTCGGGGCGCGGTGAGTTTCATGGATGTATCCCCCTGCTGAGACGGAGTTCCCCTGTGCCGACGGGAACCGATCATCGGCGGGGTGAGTCTGCCAAGCGGGTGGGAGCGCTACAACTGGGTTTCTCCAGGCTTCAGTTGATGTTCAGGACGCGCCCGGCCGTGCGGCACGTCCGGCCGGTTCGAGGGCGGGCCGGGCGTCCGGCGGCGCCTTGGGGCGGGGCAGGGCGTCGAGCCCGGTGACGAGGTCCCGGTCCCGTCGGCCCGCGCGAGGAGGGGGACCATCGGCTTCACCGTGAATACTGTCGGACCCGTCGACACGTGAGGAAGCACATGTCCGTCACCACCCTTCTGAGATCCCTCCTCGCCGCCGTGCTCATGGCCTCGGCCACCGCCTGCGGCGCGTCGTCCGCGCCGGACGTCCCGGTGGGCACCCCGGCCGGCCCGGGGGGCACCGAGACGCCCCGTTCGGCTGACCCCGAGCCGGTCGCCGCCGTCATGCCGGACGTCATCGGCGGCAACGCCGGGCGCGCGCACGAGCAGATGGGCTCCGGGACCGACGTGACCTTCAGGGACGCCAGCGGCCGGGGCCGTTCCGTGGACGACCCGGCCGAGTGGAGGATCTGCGGCTCCCGGCCGGGACCGAACCGGCAGATCACCGACTATCCGGTGGTCCTCGACGTGGTGAGGGTTTCGGAGGACTGCGCGGACGTGGTGCCCCGGTGATGTCTCCCGGGCCCACGGGGCGGCGGAGCAGGCCGGGCGGAATGCCGCGGAGCGGGAGGGGGTGGCGATGAGTCGGGTGCTCTACGCGGAGGAGTCGTGGAACCCGCTGGCGCGGACCGTGGAACTCACCGAGGACCGGTTGCGCAGGGGCCGCGGGGAGACACCGCTCCAGGAGCTGAACCTCGGCGCCATGGCCGAGGCGTTCCTGCGGGGGTACTGGCTCGGCGGCGGCGGCACGGAACGCCCCCTGGAGCGGCTGGCGGACGGCCGCGGGGCCGTCCCGGTCACCCGCGTGACCGGGACCACCACGCCCCTCAAGGTGCACCGGGCCGCCGAGTTCGCCCGCGCCCTGGGCGACCTGGCGGTCCGCGGGTGCGGCGGCCCGGGCGCGGTGGCCGTCCTCGCCGAGCGGGCCCGGGCGGAGGGCGTGCCCCTGTGGATCGCGCGCCGGTACGCACCGGGCCCCGCCGGACCGATCGCCGTCGCCGTGGACCGGCGCCTGGTCCGCGTGGACGTCTGGGGACCGCACGCCCCCGCCGTACGGCTCAGGGCGCCGCACGGCTTCCGCGGCGAGTCGGCCGCTTCGGACGGCGGCCTGTTCCTGACCGTCGGCGACGTCCCCGCGCGGCTCGTCCTGCGCCGGAAGTTCCGCAGGTCCAGGAGCAGCGTCGAGATCCACCTGCCCGACCGGCACTGGACGCTGCGGCGGGAGAACGCGGAGAGCTCGTGGCTGCTGCGCGGCGACCGGCGCGTCGCGCTGCTGACCCGGCCCCCACGACGGCCGGATCTTCCCCCCGGCACGGTGCTGCTGCCGCTGGCCGGCGTGCGCCACGAGAGCCCCGACCCCCTGGACGCCGTCATGGCCCACGCCGTCGCCGTGTCCTTCGGCCTCGGCGACACGACGGGCCTGGCCCGGTTCCGCACCGTGCACCGCTCCCGTGAGGGGGGCGACGAGGCGTGGGACCGTCCCTGGTACAGCAACCTCGGCCGGGGCCGGGAGGACAACGAACCCGGCGGCGGCGACGGCTGGGGCAGCGACGGGGGAGACGGCGGTGACGGCGGGGGAGGCGACGGCGGCGGCGGTGGTGACGGCGGCGGGGGCGGCGGCGGGGGCGACTAGGGGGTGTCGTTCGGATCAGGCCGGCTCCGGGCAACGGTGCCTTGCGGACCGACCCGAGCGGGGTCTGGTGCGTGCGGACGCAAGGCGGAGGAGGGCGCCGGGGCGGAGCCCCGGCAACCGACGACAACGCCGCAGATGCGCGTGCCGGGCCCCGCGGCCCCGGCAAGATCCAAACGACGCCCCCTAGGCGGGCGGCGGACGGGTCCCGGGAAGCGGGGCCGGGTCCTCGGCGGACACGGCCCCGCTGGTCCGACCGGGCGTCAGCCCGCCCAGACCTCGGCCTCGTCGGCGGGAACGGTGGTGGCCAGGCCCAGTTCCTTGCGGGCGGCGACCGACTTGTTCGGGTCGATGTCGGTGAACGCCGGGTCGTAGGCGACGTAGAACGCGTCGGCGTCGGCGGCGTTCGCGGCCTTCTTCCAGTTGCCGGCCGCCTTCGTCAGCGTCGCGCGGAGCTTGCCGACCTCGGTGCCCTCGATGCCGTCCAGCCCCTCGACGTGCGCGTCGAGGGCGGCCGCGACGGCCTTGGCCTGCGCCTTGTAGCCGGCCAGGTCGTCCTCGACGGTCTCCTTCTCGGGCTGGTTCGCCCACAGGGCCTCGTAGACCGCGTTCGAACCCTCGAGGTACGTGACCTGCTCGGGCTCGAGGGACTTCGCGGTGTCCAGCGAGCCCTTGAACGCGCCCTTCTCCGAGGTGTAGGTGCAGCTCACCGCGCGGTCACCCGTCGCCCAGCTCTCCTTGGTCGGGGTGTAGTAGAAGAGGGCGACGCCCTTGGGGAGCGCCCAGGTGTCCGGGGCGTACTTCTGCGCCTCGACCGGGCAGCGCTCGTCCGCGACCGCCGTGATCCCGTCGTTGCCCGGGTACTCCTTGCCCTCGTCGATCTTGAACTCGCCGACGACCTGGCCCTCGTGCGCCTCGTCGCAGGGCACGATCTCGACGGCGTACGCCTCCCCCTCGGCCTTGCCGTTCGGGTTGTAGCAGTCGCCGACGTCCAGTGAGAACACCGAGCGCTGGCGAGCCACCTTCTTCGCGCCGTCCTTGGCGCTGTCGACGGCGTCGGAGACCTCCGAGCACCCCACCGCGCCGATCGCGAGCAGGGCGACGACGGCGGATATGCCGCGGAGGGAACGGTAGGGGGCACGGACGGTCATGACGTGTACATCCTCTTATGTGATCTTTATGAGGGGGGCGCGCGCATCGTATGCCACTCCCGTGGCACCGGTGGTGCGGGGGTCCTCACCTCATCGCGGCGTCTGTCTGACGCGTGACGGGCCGTGAAGGTTGTAGGCGGCGGATCACTCCGGACACCGGCCGCGCGCCGAGGAGCGCGCACGACGGTCGAGCGCCGACGACGGTGGAGTCCCGGAGGTGCCCCGTCGGCCTCACCGGCCGCGCCGCCTACCGCCCCGCCCCACCGCGGACCGGGATGATCGCCGCAGCGGGGTTCCCGAAAACGCACCCGTCTGCATGCGCTGGTATCCCCGAGAGGCGCAGTGAGGGTGACGGCTCCGCAGGGAGTCCGGGGCCGACCGCTGAGTGAAGGCGGGCGCGACGAGGGCGCGGGCCACCGAGCCCGGTTCCGCCCGGCAGCGGGTGAGCCCCGCCGTCCGGCTTGCGGTGTCCCAGGTGGTGGTGGCCCGGGCCGGATCGCCGGACCGGGCCACCACGGCGGTGGTCGTCAGGAACGCGGCTCGTCGGTCGCAGCGGATTCCTTGCCCGGCTCGGCGGGCTGGTTCGTGAAGACCGCCAGGTGCCAGGCGCCCTTCTCCCCCCGTGACGGTGAAGGTGTCCTACGAGGACTTGCCCACCTTGTCCTCTGCCAGGAGGCGGGCCGAGCCGACGCCCGGACCCATGTCACGCCGGATCTGCACGTCCTTGATCCTCCGCCCTCATCCGCTCCTGTCGGCGAGGATCTGCTCGGCCTCCTGCCGGAACCACTCCTCGTCCTCGACGCCTCCGACCGAGATCAGCCCGGCGGTGCTCCGGGAGTTGAGAGCCTGCACGTAGACCTTGACGGCCTCACGGGCCCCGTCGGAGGATGCCGAAGCCGAGGGCGGGGCTTCATCGTCCTGGGGCGAGCAGCCGGACGTGACGACCGGAGCGGCGGCCACGGCCAGGAGGCGTCGACGTCGCACAGCACACTCCTGTTTTCCGGTGAGGGGACGAGCAGCCCGTCAGGTCCGGTGCCCATACCACCAGGCGCGTGGGTAGTCGAAGAGGACCTCCTTCAGGCGCGAGCATCCCGTTCCCGTACAGCGGGTCCCAGGTCCAGGAATGGCCGATTCCCGCTCGAGGGTCTTCTCGATGCGAACCGGATCCGGTCCCGCTGGTGAAGACCCTCACAGGCTTTGCGGCCCACCCGACCCACGTCGTGACCGCCGAAGAGCGGCCGGGTGCGGTGCGGATCGCGTTCCCAGCTCTGAGAGAGGCCGCTGCGGTGGTTCGCGCGCGCTGTCGGTCGGGCGGTATCTCGGACACCGACGCCGGGAACAGGTAGCGTTGTGACCACTATTGGACGCAATCGGGGGGGCTCGATGTTGTCTGAAGCGATGGTGGCGCTGGCCGCCGCGGGCGGTACCGCGGTCGTCCAGGCGGCGGGCACCGACGTCTGGGAGGAACTGCGCGCACGGGTGGCCCGGCTGCTGGGACGCGGCGCGGCACAGGGTGAGTCCGACGCACTGGACCGGCTGGACCGCACTCGGACCGCTCTGGAATCCGGTGGTCAGGACGACGTTCCGGAGGTCCGGACCCGTCAGCAGGCCGCCTGGCAGACCCGCTTCGAGGACCTGCTGGAGGGATTGCAGGAGGCGGAGCGGGAGGACGCGGCCAATGAGCTGCGGACTCTCGTCGACCAGGTGGACGGTGCGCGTCCCGGTGTCAGCGCCGGCGACGGAGGGACGGCGGCCGGCCGTGACGTGAACGTGAGGGCCGACGGGGGAGTCGCCGGCGGCGTCAACAACTTCAACAAGGAGGTGACGTTCGGCGTCAACCCTCCCATGCCGGAACGGGAACGTCCCTGACCCGCTCCGGCGTTTCCCACAGCCCGACCCAGCACCCGCCCGCGCCCGGACACGCGCTGCCGGTCAGTGGTGTGGTGGCCGGCCAACACGTACGCATGCGGGACGCCTACTTCGGGGCCCCCGCGAGGAAACCGCCCGCCGCCGTGACCCTCGCCGCCCCGCAGGGCGAGCGCAACCCCGCGCTGCCGCTGCGCGGACGTGAGGCTCTGGTCGAGCAGCTCAAGGACGTTCTGTTCGGACACTCGCCCGATCGGTTACGCGTGCTCTGCGGAATGGGGGGCTGCGGCAAGACCGCCCTCGCCCTCGAACTGGTCCATCACGCACGAACAGCCGGCCTGGGCCCGGACCGGGTGTGGTGGGTGGACGCGCGGCAGGGCGCCACCCTGGAGGCCCGTCTGGAGGCCGTGGCCCGGCGGGCCGGAGCCGCCCAGGAGGAACTGGATGCCGGCGACGCCGCCGACACGCTGTGGCGCCGGCTGGAGGCCCTGCGCTCCCGCTGGCTGCTCGTCGTCGACAACGCGGACGACCCCGACCTGCTGCACGGGGCCGGTCGGCTCTCCTCGGGGACGGGCTGGATCCGCCCCCACGGCCACCCCACCGGACTGGTCCTCGTCACGTCCCGCGACGCGGCACAGACCACCTGGGGCCCCCACGCCGTACTCCACCCGGTGACCGTCCTGGAAACCGGGCAGGCGGCCGAGGTCCTCACCGACCACACGGAGGGTCGGGCGGGCACCGAGCAGGAGGCCCGGTCACTGGCCGATCGGCTCGGCGGACTCCCCCTGGCACTGCGTCTGGCCGGGGCCTACCTCTCCGAGACCACTTCCACCCCGCCGAAGTTCCGGGTGCCGGGGACCCCCGCGTCCTTCGCCTCGTACGAGAGCGCACTGGCGTCCGACCCGGACACCACCGGCCTGCAGGGAATCGTCGCGAGCGTCTGGGACCTGTCCCTGAAACTGCTCGAACGACGCCGCCTCCTGTACGTACGAAGGGTGCTCGCGTTGCTGGCCGGCTTCGCCGACGCCGCCGTCCCCTACGACCTGCTCCTCGTTCCCGAGGCCCTCACCCGCGTCCGTACGTTCTCGGGGCTGGACGGTCCTGCTCTGTGGCACCACCTTCAGGCCCTCGACACGCTGGGGCTCATCCACCTGCTCCCCGCATCACCGGACAACCCGCTGCCGACAGTCCGCCTCCACCCCCTCGTACGCGTCACCAACCGGACTTCCGAAGGCGTTGCCGACGCCGCTTTCCTGACACGGCTGGCGACTCGGGCCGACGAAGTCGATCCACCTGAGTCACCGACGACGTGGCCTCGGTGGGAAGTGCTCAGTCCGCACGCCCTGCACTTTCCGCGCCACCTCCCCGATAACGACTCCCACCTGGTGGATCTTGTCGATCCCGCCGTCCTGGCCTGTCGCTATCTGATCGCTCGTGGGTTGAACGACCAAGCCCTCCACGAACTCACACCCCTTCTCGATAAGTGCTGCCGGGTGCTGGGCGAGGAGCATCCGAACACCCTCACCACCCGCCACACTCTCGCCGAGGTCCTGGCGGAGCTGGGGGAGCGGGAGGCTGCCCGGGCGGAGTTCGAGGCGGTGCTGGAGATCCGGCGCCGGGTGCTGGGCGAGGAGCATCCCGACACGCTCACCACCCGCCACAACCGCGCGTGGGTCCTGGACGGGCTGGAGGAGGCCGTCCGGGCGGAGTTCGAGGCGGTGCTGGGGATCCGGCGCCGGGTGCTGGGCGAGGAGCATCCCGACACCCTCACCACCCGCCACAACCTCGCCGGCATCCTGGCCGGCAGTCTGGGCCGAAGGGAGGCCGCCCGGGCGGAGTACGAGGCGGCGCTGGACATCGGGCGCCGGGTGCTGGGCGAGGAGCACCCCGGGACTCTCGCCATCCGTCACGGCCTGGCGTGGGTCCTGGACGGGTTGGGGGAGAGGGAGGCCGCCCGGGCGGAGTTCGAGGCGGTGTTGGACATCGGGCGCCGGGTGCTGGGCGAGGAGCACCCGAGCACCCTCAACATCCGCGTCAGCCGCGCGTGGGTCCTGGACGGGCTGGAGGAGGCCGTCCGGGCGGAGTTCGAGGCGGTGCTGGGGACCCAGCGCCGGATGCTGGGCGAGGAGCATCCCGACACCCTCGCCACTCGCCACGGCCTGGCGTGGGTCCTGGACGGGCTGGGGGAGCGGGAGGCCGCCCGGGCGGAGTTCGAGGCGGTGCTGAAGCTACGGCGCCGCAAGCTGGGCGAGGAGCATCCCGACACCCTCGCCACTCGCCACGGCCTGGCGTGGGTCCTGGACGGGCTGGGGGAGCGGGAGGCTGCCCGGGCGGAGTTCGAGGCGGCACTGGACATCGGGCGCCGGGTGCTGGGCGAGGAGCATCCCGACACCCTCACCATTCGCATCAGCCGTGCGTGGGTCCTGGACGGGTTGGGGGAGCGGGAGGCTGCCCGGGCGGAGTACGGGGCGGTGCTGGAGGTGCGGCGCCGGGTGCTGGGCGAGGAGCATTCGGACACCCTTACCACCCGCCACAACCTGGCGTGGGTCCTGGACGGGTTGGGGGAGAAGGAGGCTGCCCGGGCGGAGTACGGGGCGGTGCTGGGGATCCGGCGCCGGGTGCTGGGCGAGGAGCATCCCGACACCCTCACCACCCGCCACAACCTCGCCGGGGTCCTCGACGACCTGGGGGAGCGGGAGGCTGCCCGGGCGGAGTACGGGGCGGTGCTGGAGGTGCGGCGCCGGGTGCTGGGCGAGGAGCATTCGGACACCCTTACCACCCGCCACAACCTGGCGTGGGTCCTGGACGGGTTGGGGGAGAAGGAGGCTGCCCGGGCGGAGTACGGGGCGGTGCTGGGGATCCGGCGCCGGGTGCTGGGCGAGGAGTACCCCGACACCCTCACCACCCGCCACAACCTCGCCGGGGTCCTCGACGACCTGGGGGAGCGGGAGGCTGCCCGGGCGGAGTTCGAGGCGGTGCTGGAGGTGCGGCGCCGGGTGCTGGGCGAGGAGCATCCCGACACCCTCACCACCCGTGCCTACCTGGCGTGGGTGCTGAAGGGGCTGGGGGAGCGGGAGGCTGCCCGGGCGGAGTACGGGGCGGTGCTGGAGGTGCGGCGCCGGGTGCTGGGCGAGGAGCATTCGGACACCCTTACCACCCGCCACAACCTGGCGTGGGTCCTGGACGGGTTGGGGGAGAAGGAGGCTGCCCGGGCGGAGTACGGGGCGGTGCTGGGGATCCGGCGCCGGGTGCTGGGCGAGGAGCATCCCGACACCCTCACCACCCGCCACAACCTCGCCGGGGTCCTCGACGACCTGGGGGAGCGGGAGGCTGCCCGGGCGGAGTACGGGGCGGTGCTGGAGGTGCGGCGCCGGGTGCTGGGCGAGGAGCATCCCGACACCCTCACCACCCGCCACAACCTCGCCGGGGTCCTCGACGACCTGGAGCTGCGGGAGGCTGCCCGGGCGGAGTTCGAGGCGGTGCTGGAGGTGCGGCGCCGGGTGCTGGGCGAGGAGCATCCCGACACCCTCACCACCCGTGCCTACCTGGCTTGGGTGCTGAAGGGGTTGGGGGAGTGGGAGGCTGCCCGGGCGGAGTACGGGGCGGTGCTGGGGATCCGGCGCCGGGTGCTGGGCGAGGAGCACCCCGACACCCTCACCGCTCGTCACGGCCTGGCGTGGGTGCTGAAGGGGTTGGGGGAGCGGGAGGCCGCCCGGGCGGAGTACGAGGCGGTGCTGGAGGTGCGGCGCCGGGTGCTGGGCGAGGAGTACCCCGACACCTTCGTCACCCGCCACAACCTCGCCGGGGTCCTGGCGGAGCTGGGACTGTGGGAGGCCGCCCGGGCGGAGTACGAGGCGGTGCTGGGGATCCTGCGCCGGGTGCTGGGCGAGGAGCACCCCGACACCCTCACCACCCGCCACAACCTCGCCGGGGTCCTGGCGGAGCTGGGACTGTGGGAGGCCGCCTGGGCGGAGTACGGGGCGGTGCTGGAGGTGCGGCGCCGGGTGCTGGGCGAGGAGCACCCCGACACCCCCGCAACTTCCGACTAGTGCCCCGGCAGGACTTCGTCGTCCGGTCCGGGGCGTTCCGGGGCGGCGGAGCGCAGCGGGCTGATGGCCGGTCGGAGGTCGCCCTCGGCCGTGTGCCCGACGCCGCCGGCGGTGGCAGCGGCAGGGTGACCGCTCGGCGTCGTCAGCGCCGGTCCGACCGGCTCACCGCGTGACGGCGGCCCCGGCGGTGCCGCAAGCGCGGTGGCCGGGGACGACAAGCTGCCGGAAGCCGCCGAACCTCCGCCACCGTGGGCCCGACGGCACCAGCGACCTCACCGGTGGGCCCTCTTCCTCCGGGACCGGGCGGTCGTCGCCGGGAGGCGTGCGCCGACACGACGAGCGTGACATGCCGGTACCGGCCCGGGTGGCGTCGGGCCCCGTACCGATCCGGGCCGCACCCGTTCCCCACGGCCCGGCCCGCGGCGGGGACGCCCGCCGAGCCGGTGGACGGCTCAGGGCCGCACCGGTGCGGACCGCAGGTCCTTGAGGAACAGTCCGTTCAGCACCTCCCACTCGGTGGCCCGGTCCACCACCTCCACCGTCCGGCCGTCCAGCGTGGGCGTGGCGCGCGGGTCCTCCGTCGGCAGCAGCAGCAACCAACAGGCCGTGCGGGACGTCGGCAGGGCGCCGCGCCGCCTGCTGGAGGCCCGCCACAGTGACTACCGGCCACCCGCCTCCCAGTAGCGGGCGACCAGCCCGGCCTCGTGCAGCAGTACGACCGAGCGGGGACCCGCGCCCTCCGCGACGGCCGCCACCCGCTGCCGCGGCTAACCGCGTGTACGAGGCGAGCGCCGCGCCCAGCGTGCCCGTGAACTTGGCGTCCGCCTTCAGCAGCGCCTGCCAGCGCACCGACTGCTCCTCGGCCGGCTCCCGCAGGGCGTCCAGGAACACGGAGCTCAGCGACACCGCCACCACCTCGTGCCGCGTGACGAGAACGCCACCCCGCCGGCTATCGACGTGGCCAGTTCCACCGGCCGGACGTCGGATCATCGGCGCCCGGCTTGGTCCTCCGGTGTGACAACGACCCGGCCGCCGCGCCGCTGCACGGTCAGCCGTGCGGGGGCCCCGGCAGGACTTTCGGAATCGGCGCCGGATTCGTCGTCCCGTTTGCGATCTCCGCCTCGACCACGGCGCGCACCACGGCCAGGGACGGGCCAAGGTTTCGGCGGGGGCCGGCCCCCCGCCGTGCCGGATCTCCTCTGACGACCGGACCGGAGTCCCGGTCGTCGCCCCGGGCGGAGGACGCGCCGTGCCCGGCGGGGCTCACATGTCCGTCGGCTCCACCGCCCCCAACTGCACCATCAGCCCGAGCCGGTCGTACTGCCACCAGCCCTCGACGATCTTCCCGTTCGCGCCGAAGCGGAAGACGGTCGTGCCCGTCATGGCGACCTTCTTCCCCGTGGCCGGAATCCCGAGGAAGTCGTCCCTGTGGGTCCCCTCCCAGCTCCACCGCGTGCACACACGGTCCCCCTGGGCGATCTGGTCCTCGATCCGGAACGAGAAGTCGAAGCCGCCGCGCCAGGCGTCCATCTCGCGCCGGAGGTGGTCCAGCCCGACGACGTCCTGCTCGTTGGCGGGATCGTGGTCGTGGTAGTGCTCCCCGACCAGGCCCGTCAGCGGCGACAGGTCGTCCGAGGTGGCCAGCACCTCGAAGAACCGGCGCGCGGAGTCCGTGTTCAGCTGCGCGTCCCGCACCACGTCCAGGTCGGTGAACGTGGGCATCTCGTCGCAGAGCGCCACCATCTCCCGGAAGATCCGGTCGGTCTCCGGGAGCTGCGAGTTGCGCATCGCCTCCTCGTACGACGGGAACTCCACGATCTCGACGACGTGCGCCGCGTCCGTGTGGTCCTTGGCGACCAGGGTGTGCGTCGCCGTCCGCCTTCCCCTGGTCTGCTCGACCCACTGGTCCATGAGCCGGTCCATCTCGTCGAGCCGGCTGGTCCTGCAGTCGATGAGCTGTACGAAGGTCATGGCGATCGCCTCCGGTGCCCCTCGGGTCCGGGTCCTGTCAGCACCCATTTTCTCCCCGGGCGCGGGCTCCGGCCCGCCGTGGCCGCGCTCCCGCTACCGGGGCCCGTACTTGCGCCCCGTCCGCGAGGAGATCCCGCCCAGCACGCCCCTCGGGACCAGCTTCGCCACTCCCATCAGCGCCTTGTAGCGGGGGTCCGGGATCGACACCGACTTGCCCCGGGCCAGGTCCGCGAGGGCCGTCGCGGCGACCTTGTCCGCGTCCAGCCACATCCAGTTCGGGATGTTGTCCGTCCCCATCCCGGCCCGCTCGTGGAACTCGGTGCGCACGAACCCCGGGCACAGCGCCATCAGGCGGACGCCGTTGCCGGCCAGGTCCTGCGCCGCGCCCTGGGTGAACTGCACGACCCACGCCTTGGACGCCCCGTACGTCCCGCGCGGCAGGAACGCGGCGGTCGAGGCGACGTTCACGACGCCCCCGCGCCCGCGCTCCCGCATCGCCTCCGCCGCCGCCGAGGTCAGCCGGAGCACCGCCTCGCAGTGCACCTTGAGCATCCTCAGCTCGTCGGCCATGGGGACGTCGAGGTAGCGGCCCTTGTTGCCGAAGCCGGCGTTGTTGACCAGCAGGTCGACCGGGTTCTTGCGGTCGCCGAGCCGGGTGGCCACCGCCTCGATGCCCCGGTCCTGAGCCAGGTCGGCCGTCAGCACCTCCGCCTCGATGCCGTGGCGGTCGTGCAGCTCGGTCGCCTGTTCCCGCAGCCGGCCGGTGTCGCGGGCCACCAGCACCAGGTCGTGTCCGTCGGCCGCCAGCCGCCGCGCGAACGCGGCGCCGATCCCAGCCGTCGATCCCGTAATCAGAGCCGTTGTCATGGCGTAAGAGTAGTGACCCGGAGTGGAAGCATCCGTTCCGCATCGCGAGCCGGCGCGGACGCGCCGGACGAGCCGTCAGGCCGTGGTGCGCGCACCGTACTTCTCCACGTACGTCCGCGCGATCGCCCGTGCCTCCGGGTGCAGCGCCTCGCCCGCCGCCAGCAGCCGGGGCAGCAGCGTGCGCTCGGTCGTGACCGCCCGGAACTGCAGCGCGACCGTCACGTCGTGGTCCGGCCGGTGCACGATCCGCACCGCGTCGCCCGCCCGGACCGCGCCGGGCCGGATCACCCGCAGGTACGCGCCCGGGGCGCCCCGCTCCGTGAACCGCTTCACCCAGCCCCTCTCACCGATGTGGCCCTGGAAGGTGCGGCAGGGGATGCGTCCGGAGGTGATCTCCAGCACCGCCTCGGCCCCGACGGCCCAGCGCTCACCGATCAGGGCGCCGGACACCTCGACGCCCTCGGTGGTGAGGTTCTCGCCGAACAAGCCGTTGCGCAGCGGGCGCCCCAGCGTGCGCTCCCACGCGTCGAGGTCCTCGCGGGCCATGGCGTACACGGCCTGGTCGTCCCCGCCGTGGTGCCGCGTCTCGCACACGGCGTCCCCGGCCAGTCCGCTCGCGCCGGACCCCTTCGGCCCCGGCGCCGCCACCCGCACCGGCCCGTCCACGGGCCGCTTGTCGATGCCGGTCAGGCCCTCGGGGTGGTCCGTGTACGGCACGGCCCGGGGGTGCCCCAGATTCACAGACAGAAGCCTCATGGGCGCACGGTAGGCCACGAGGATCAAAGCGTCGACGCATTATTCGTCACCGCGTCAAAGGACGGCTTATCCTCGGAGGGTGATCGAAGCCCGTCACCTGCGTGTGCTGCGCGCCGTGGCCACCACCGGTTCCTTCTCCGCCGCGGCCCGCGAACTGGGCTGCACCCAGCCCGCCGTCAGCCAGCAGATGAAAGCCCTGGAGGCGTCCGCCGGCACGCCCCTGCTCGTCCGCGGCGGCCGCGAGATGCGCCTGACGCAGGCCGGTGAGGCGCTGGTGCGGCACGCGGCCGGGATCCTCGCCGGACTCACCGCCGCCGAGGAGGAGGTCGCCGCCATCGCCGGGCTGCGCGCGGGCCGGGTCCGGCTCGTCTCCTTCCCCAGCGGCAGCTCCGCGCTGGTCCCGACGGCCCTCGCCGCCCTGCGCGGCGCCCACCCCGGTACCCGGGTCTCCCTGGAGGAGGCCGAGCCGCCCCGCTCCGTCGAGATGCTGCGCGAGGGCGACTGCGACGTGGCCCTCGCCTTCCGCTACGAGGGGGCGGCGGGTGCCGAGGAGTGGGACGACCTCGTCGTACGGCCGCTGCTGACGGACCGGCTCGTGGGGCTCGTGCCCGAGCGGCACCGGCTCGCGCACGCCCGGTCCATCGCCATCGGGGAGCTCGCCGAGGAGCCGTGGATCGCCGGCTGCCCCCGCTGCCGGGGCCAGTTGGTCGAGGTGTGCGAGGGGGCCGGGTTCACGCCGCGCATCGACTTCGCGACCGACGACTACCCGGCGGTCGCCGGCCTGGTCGGCGCCGGGCTCGGCGTCGCCGTCCTGCCTGAGCTGGCCATCGAGTCCGTGCGGCCCAGGGGGGTGCGCACCGTCGCCCTGGAGCCCACCGTGCGGCGGGAGATCGTCGCGCTCACCCTGCCCGACCTCGCGCAGGTGCCGGCGGTCGCCGCGACGCTGGACCAGCTGGCGCGGGCGGCGGCCCGGTAGCCGCCCGGACAGAACAAGGGCACGCGAGCGTGCCCCGTGGTTGCAGAAACGTTCCTTCAGGTGTTCGAGGCGGCGTGCCCGCCGGCTGCAGACGCCGACACCAGCCTGTTGCGCGCCCGCCCCATCAGCTCTTCGCGCTCGTCCTCGGTCAGTCCGCCCCACACGCCGTACGGCTCGCGTACCGCCAGCGCGTGGGCGGCGCACTCGGCGCGCACCGGGCACCTCATGCAGACCTCTTTGGCCGAGTTCTCACGAGCGCTTCGAGCCGCGCCCCGCTCGCCCTCCGGGTGGAAGAAGAGCGAGCTGTCCACCCCGCGGCACGCAGCCAGGAGCTGCCAGTCCCACAGGTCCGCATTCGGTCCGGGAAGGCGGGAGAAATCTGCCATTGCGTGACCCCTTGTAGCCGTTCTGGGCGGATCCGGTGTCCACGACCGTACAACTACGATCCAAGGAGATGAAAATATGACTCATTGCGAATCTAGCCCCGGACACCAGTAAACGGGAAGAAATAGGGCTGAACGGGGCATGGTTGTGATGAAAGTTCAAGGGTCCGCCGTGCGTGTCTGCATCGTGTCCGCCTCCTCACGTAGAGTGCCGAAGATGGCAGACGGCCCCGTAACTCTTTCGAGTGACCGTCGTTGAGAGTGCGAGGCGGTTGAAGGAACAAGCGCTCGGGCAGGCGTCCGAGACGGTCGACCGCACAGGTGACGATTTCGTACCAGCCTGGAGGCTCAAGGTGACGCGCATCAGCTGCGGAGGGCGGCCATGACTTCCGTCCTCGTCTGCGACGACTCCCCGCTTGCCCGAGAGGCGCTCCGCCGCGCGGTCGCGACCGTGCCCGGCGTCGAGCGCGTGACGACGGCTGCCAACGGCGAGGAAGTCCTCCGCCGCTGGGGAGCCGACCGCTCGGACCTGATTCTGATGGACGTGCGCATGCCCGGCCTGGGCGGCGTCGAGACCGTCCGGCGGCTGCTGTCCGCCGACCCCGGAGCACGCATCATCATGCTCACCGTCGCCGAGGACCTCGACGGCGTCGCGCTCGCGGTGGCCGCCGGTGCCCGCGGCTACCTGCACAAGGACGCGTCCCGCGCGGAACTGCGGGCCACGGTCACGCAGGCGCTCGCCGACCCGACCTGGCGGCTCGCCCCGCGCCGGCTGCGCTCGGCCGAGATGGGCGCCGCGCCCACGCTCACCGCGCGTGAGATCCAGGTGCTCGAAGGCATGAGCCACGGCCGTTCCAACGCCGAGATCGGCCGCGAGCTGTTCCTCTCCGAGGACACCGTCAAGACGCACGCGCGGCGGCTCTTCAAGAAGCTCGGCGCCTCGGACCGGGCCCACGCGGTGGCGCTCGGTTTCCGGTGGGGTCTCGTGCGCTAGGGCCTGTCCTTCGGATCGGGCCGGACGCGGCGCGCGGCGCCGAGCGGCAGCCGGCGAGCGGGGGCACGCGGATGCCCCCGCCCGGGCCGGACACGCACGGGGCGGCGCCCCCGCCCGTGCCGCACACCCGCGTGACGACGCCCCCTCCGGGGTCGCACGCGCGTGCGGCGACACCGGCGAGGGACGGCACCGCGGGCGAGGCCCGCCTCCCGTCCGTGCGGGGCGCACGGCCCGGCGGGGCGAGCCCCCGGCCGCGCGGACCCGTGTCGATCCTGCGGGTCCGGACGATCGGGTCGGGCCGGCCGAACCGGCCGATCCGGACGACAGGCCCCGGGGCCGGCCGCGTACGCCCCGGGAAGAGCACCGAAAACCCGGTTCACCAGGGCATCGGCGGTGGCCGAAGGGCGCCCACTGCTCGTTTCGCGGCGGATGCCGCATCCTTGAGGTGTGGAGTTCCTCGGGGACGAGTCGGTCGAGCGGAAGGGGAGGGCGCAGGGGATGAGTTCCGGCGCACCTGCTCATAACGCTTCGGTGCACAACAACGGGCACGGTGCCGCGGACCCGGCGTCCGCAGGGCACCATGGACCGATGCGCGACGACGAGGCGGGCACTGCCCAGGGGGCGATCGGTGCGCTCGTCCACCGCGCCGTCGACGGGGACGAGCAGGCCACGCACGACCTGCTGGCCCGGGTGCACCCCCTGGCGCTGCGCTACTGCCGCACCCGTCTGTCCCGGCTGCCGGGCGACGCGCGGCACTTCGTCGAGGACCTCGCCCAGGAGGTCTGCGTCGCGGTGCTCCTCGCGCTGCCCCGTTACAAGGACACCGGGCGGCCCTTCGAGGCGTTCGTCTTCGCCATCGCCGCCCACAAGGTCGCCGACCTGCAGCGCGCGGCGATGCGGCACCCCGGCTCGACGGCGGTGCCCTCCGACGAGATGCCCGAGCGTCCCGACGACTCCCTCGGCCCGGAGGAGCGCGCCCTGCTCAGCAGCGACGCCGAGTGGGCCAAGAAACTGCTGGCCAACCTGCCCGAGAACCAGCGCGAGCTGCTGCTGCTGCGCATCGCCGTGGGCCTCACGGCGGAGGAGACCGGACAGATGTTGGGAATGTCACCCGGCGCGGTCCGGGTGGCCCAGCACCGTGCGCTGAGCCGGCTGCGCGCGCTGGCGGAGCAGTAACCGCCGCCGAGGCGCCCTCCCTTCGGCGCGTGAACGGGCACACCGCCGCGCCCGTACGAACATACGAAGCCAGGAGCCGTGCATGATCGTGGAATGTGACACCTCCGCTTCCCGTTAGCATGGACATCCGCACCGATCAAGGCCATTTGGGGAAGGTGTCATGACTGCCAACGTCGACGGAGTGCCCGGAAAATTCGCGACACTCGGGCTGACCTACGACGACGTGCTGCTGCTGCCGGGTGCATCGGAAGTGCTCCCCAACGCGGTCGACACCTCGTCCCGGATCTCCCGCAACGTGCGGGTCAACATCCCGCTGCTGTCCGCCGCCATGGACAAGGTCACCGAGTCGCGCATGGCGATCGCGATGGCCCGCCAGGGCGGCGTCGGCGTCCTGCACCGCAACCTCTCGATCGAGGACCAGGTCAACCAGGTCGACCTGGTGAAGCGGTCCGAGTCCGGGATGGTCACCGACCCGATCACCATCGGTCCGGACGCCACCCTCGCCGAGGCCGACGCCCTGTGCGCCAAGTTCCGCATCAGCGGGGTCCCGGTCACCGACGGCAACAAGAAACTGCTGGGCATCGTCACCAACCGTGACATGGCCTTCGAGACCGACCGCACCCGTCAGGTGCGCGAGGTCATGACCCCGATGCCGCTGGTCACCGGCCAGGTCGGCATCTCCCGCTCCGACGCCATGGAGCTCCTGCGCCGCCACAAGATCGAGAAGCTTCCCCTGGTCGACGAGGCGGGCATCCTCAAGGGCCTCATCACCGTCAAGGACTTCGTGAAGGCGGAGCAGTACCCGAACGCCGCGAAGGACTCGGAGGGCCGCCTGATCGTCGGCGCCGCCGTGGGCGCCAGCCCCGAGGCGCTCGAGCGCGCCCAGGCGCTTGCCGCGGCCGGGGTGGACTTCCTGGTCGTCGACACCTCGCACGGCCACAACAGCAACGCCCTCAGCTGGATGGCGAAGATCAAGTCGAGTGTGGACGTCGACGTGATCGGCGGCAACGTCGCCACCCGCGACGGGGCGCAGGCGCTGATCGACGCCGGTGTGGACGGCATCAAGGTGGGCGTCGGCCCGGGCTCCATCTGCACCACCCGCGTGGTCGCCGGCATCGGCGTCCCGCAGGTCACGGCCATCTACGAGGCCTCCCTCGCGGCCCGGCCGGCCGGCATCCCGCTGATCGGCGACGGCGGCCTGCAGTACTCCGGCGACATCGGCAAGGCGCTGGCCGCCGGTGCCGACACGGTGATGCTGGGCAGCCTCCTCGCGGGCTGCGAGGAGTCGCCCGGCGAGCTGCAGTTCATCAACGGCAAGCAGTTCAAGTCGTACCGCGGCATGGGCTCGCTCGGCGCGATGCAGTCCCGGGGACAGGGCAGGTCGTACTCGAAGGACCGCTACTTCCAGGCCGAGGTGGCCTCCGACGACAAGCTCGTGCCCGAGGGCATCGAGGGCCAGGTGCCCTACCGCGGCCCGCTGGCCAACGTGCTGCACCAGCTCGTCGGCGGGCTCCGCCAGACCATGGGCTACGTGGGCGCCGCCACCATCGAGGAGATGGAGACCAAGGGCCGCTTCGTCCGGATCACCTCCGCGGGTCTGAAGGAGAGCCACCCGCACGACATCCAGATGACGGTCGAGGCGCCGAACTACAGCCGCAAGTAGGCGGCCGCACGCAGGCGGCGGGCTTCCCGAGGGCGGTCCCGGAGCATCCGGGGCCGCCCTCGCCGTGCCCGTCGGGGATACTGGAAGGCGCTGCAACGCATCAGGGAAAGGCCACAGACGTGACTGAGATCGAGATCGGGCGCGGCAAGCGCGGCCGCCGGGCGTACGCCTTCGACGACATCGCCGTCGTCCCCAGCCGCCGTACGCGGGACCCGAAGGAGGTCTCGATCGCCTGGCAGATCGACGCCTACCGTTTCGAGCTGCCCTTCCTGGCCGCCCCCATGGACTCGGTGGTCTCGCCGGCCACGGCGATCCGCATCGGCGAGCTCGGCGGCCTCGGCGTGCTGAACCTCGAGGGCCTGTGGACCCGCTACGAGGACCCGCAGCCGCTGCTGGACGAGATCGTCGGCCTGCCCGCCGAGACGGCCACCCGCCGCCTCCAGGAGATCTACGCCGCCCCCGTCAAGGAGGAGCTGATCGGGCAGCGCATCAAGGAGGTGCGCGACTCGGGCGTGGTCACCGCCGCCGCGCTCTCCCCGCAGCGCACCGCCCAGTTCTCCAAGGCCGTCGTCGACGCGGGCGTGGACATCTTCGTCATCCGCGGCACGACGGTCTCTGCGGAGCACGTCTCCTCCTCGCACGAGCCGCTGAACCTGAAGCAGTTCATCTACGAACTCGACGTCCCGGTGATCGTCGGCGGCTGCGCCACCTACACCGCCGCCCTGCACCTCATGCGCACCGGCGCGGCCGGCGTGCTGGTCGGCTTCGGCGGCGGCGCCGCGCACACCACGCGCAACGTGCTCGGCATCCAGGTCCCGATGGCCACCGCGGTCGCCGACGTGGCCGCCGCCCGCCGCGACTACATGGACGAGTCCGGCGGCCGGTACGTGCACGTGATCGCGGACGGCGGTGTCGGCTGGTCCGGCGACCTGCCCAAGGCGATCGCCTGCGGCGCCGACGCGGTGATGATGGGCTCCCCGCTCGCCCGCGCGACCGACGGCCCGGGCCGGGGCAACCACTGGGGCATGGAGGCGGTCAACGAGGAGCTGCCGCGCGGCCAGAAGGTCGACCTCGGCACGGTCGGCACCCTGGAGGAGATCCTCACCGGCCCGTCCCACACCCCCGACGGCTCGATGAACCTCTTCGGCGCCCTGCGCCGCGCGATGGCCACCACCGGCTACAGCGAGCTGAAGGAGTTCCAGCGCGTCGAGGTGACGGTGGCGGACTCGCAGCACCGGCGCTGAGGCCGCGCCCGGCACGGACGGCGAAAGGGGCGGGGTCACCCACAGGCGGGTGACCCCGCCCCTTTCCGCCGCGCGGGAGACCCCGGGGGCGCGCGTTTCGGACGAGGGGCGCACGGTCGCTTCCGGGCGGGATTCCGGGAGCGGGCCGCGCCGGACCGGTGGTGTCCGGGACCGGCAGCCCGGCTCTCCCCGGCGCTCCCTTTCCGAGGAGATCGCTCCGGACCCCGCCCTCGGGGCCCGGCCCCGGCGGACCGTCCACCGGACCACCGGGCGGCGCGGGGAAGCGGTCGCCCGGGGGACGCCACCGCGAGCCGACCCGTCGGGACCGGTCGCGCGGACCGCCGCGAGCGGCCCCGCTCACAACCGGTGCGCCGCCCCCGCGGGAGTGGCCCCCCGCGTGTCCAGCAGCAGCTGGGCCTTCACCGACAGGCCCTGGAGGTCGTACGTGCGGTGCGGCTGGAGCAGGATCGTCAGGTCGGCGTCGGCGGCGGCCTCGTAGAGGGAGTCGGCGCGGGGCAGCGGGCGGTCGAGGACGATCCAGGACGGCACGTGCGGGTCGTGGTAGCTGACGGACGCGCCGAGCTCCATCAACCGGACCGCGATCTCCCGGGCGGGGGAGCCCTGCCGGTCGGCGAGGTCGGGCTTGTAGGTGACGCCGAGCAGCAGCACCCGGGCGCCCCGCGCGGACTTGCCGTGCTCGTTGAGGAGCGCGGCGGCGCGCTGGACGACGTAGTGCGGCATCCGGCCGTTGACCTGCTGGGCGAGTTCCGCCATGCGCAGGGTGCGGCCCGTGTGGGCGGTCAGGTCCTGGGGGAGGGAGTGGCCGCCGACGCCGGGGCCGGGGCGGAAGGCGAGGAAGCCGAAGGGCTTGGTCTCCGCGCAGCGGATGACGTCCCACAGGTCGACGCCCAGGTCGTGGCAGAGGACGGCCATCTCGTTGACGAGGGCGATGTTGACGTGCCGGAAGTTGGTCTCCAGGAGCTGCACGGTCTCCGCCTCGCGGGGGCCGCGTGCGCGGACCACCTTGTCGGTGAGCCGTCCGTAGAAGGCGGCGGCCGACTCGGTGCAGGCCGGGGTGAGGCCGCCGATGACCTTGGGGGTGTTGGCGGGGGTGAAGTCGCGGTTGCCGGGGTCGACGCGGCTGGGGGAGTAGGCGAGGTGGAAGTCGCGGCCCGCGCGGAGCCCCGATCCCGACTCGAGCAGGCGCAGGAAGGGGCCCTCCGTCGTCCCGGGGGGCGCGGGGGACTCCAGGATCACCGTGGTGTGCGGGCGCAGACGGGCGGCGAGCGTGCGGGCGGCCGTCTCGACCTGGCTCAGGTCCAGGCCGCCGTCCGCGGCGCGCGGGGCCGGTGCGCAGACGACCGCGGTGCGCACCCGGCCGAGCTCGACGGCGTTGGTCGTCGTGCGGAAGCCCCGGGCGAGCATGCGGCGCTGTTCGGCGGGGCTGAGGGAGCCCGTCTCGGGGCCGGTCCGGTAACCGATCGTGGGAATGCCGGCGGCGACGGCGGCCTGGGCCAGGGGCAGGCCGTACGGTCCGAGTCCGATGACGGCGAGATCTGCGGGCATGGCGTGGGCCGTCCTTCCCAGTAGCCGAAGTGGGACAGGCGCGCAAGCCCTGTGGACAGGACGGGCGAGCGCAATGTCAGACTAGGAGTAAATATGACCGATATGTGGGATTGGTCGGCCGAGTTTCGGTGAGTCGTTCCGCGGGGCCGTCCACAGGGCGGGGTCGCGTGGTGGCCGAAGTCGGGCAAGCCGGTCAGAATTTGGGCATGAGGGAGGGGAACCGGGCTTCGCCCGACGGGTGCGGCCTGTGCGACCGATGAGCGGGAGGCAGCGGTGAGGACAGCGACACTGGGGCCGGCGCAGCGCGCCGAGTCACTCGCATCCATGGCCGAGCACGAGCTGGACGTACTGGTGGTGGGCGGCGGCGTGGTCGGCGCGGGCACCGCGCTCGACGCCGCGACCCGCGGCCTGTCCACGGGCCTGGTCGAGGCGCGTGACTGGGCGTCGGGCACCTCCAGCCGGTCCAGCAAGCTGATCCACGGCGGCCTGCGCTACCTGGAGATGCTCGACTTCGCGCTCGTGCGGGAGGCCCTGAAGGAACGCGGCCTGCTGCTGGAGCGGCTCGCCCCGCACCTGGTGAGGCCGGTGCCGTTCCTGTACCCGTTGCGGCACAAGGGCTGGGAGCGGCTGTACGCCGGGTCGGGGGTCGCGCTCTACGACGCCATGTCGATGGCCCGCGGCCACGGGCGGGGCCTGCCCCTGCACCGTCACCTGAGCCGCCGTCACGCGCTGCGGGTCGCGCCCTGCTTGAGGAAGGACGCGCTGGTCGGGGCGTTGCAGTACTACGACGCCCAGATGGACGACGCCCGGTTCGTGGCGACGCTCGTCCGCACGGCCGCGGCGTACGGTGCGAAGACCGCCAACCGGGCGCGCGTGACCGGGTTCCTGCGCGAGGGCGAGCGGGTCGTCGGCGCCCGGGTGCAGGACGTCGAGGGCGGCGGCGAGTACGAGGTCCGCGCCAAGCAGGTCGTCAACGCCACCGGCGTGTGGACCGACGACACCCAGGCGATGGTCGGGGAGCGCGGGCGGTTCCACGTCCGTGCCTCCAAGGGCATCCACCTGGTCGTCCCCAAGGACCGCATCCACTCCACGACCGGGCTCATCCTGCGCACCGAGAAGTCCGTGCTGTTCGTCATCCCCTGGGGCCGGCACTGGATCGTCGGGACCACGGACACCGACTGGGACCTCGACAAGGCGCACCCGGCCGCGTCCAGCGCGGACATCGACTACCTGCTGGAACACGTCAACTCGGTGCTCGCGGTCCCGCTCACCCGGGACGACGTCGAGGGCGTGTACGCCGGGCTGAGGCCCCTGCTCGCCGGCGAGTCGGACGCCACCAGCAAGCTGTCGCGCGAGCACACCGTGGCGCATCCCGTGCCGGGGCTCGTCGTGGTGGCGGGCGGCAAGTACACGACGTACCGGGTGATGGCCGAGGACGCGGTGGACGCGGCGGTGCACGGACTCGACGTGCGCGTCGCCGACTGCGTCACCGAGGACACGCCGCTGGTGGGCGCCGAGGGGTACCGGGCGCTGTGGAACGCGCGGGCGCGGATCGCCGCGCGCACCGGGCTGCACACGGCCCGGGTGGAGCACCTGCTGCACCGGTACGGGGCGATGGCGGAGGAGGTCCTGGACCTCATCGCCGCGGACCCCTCGCTGGGCCGGCCGCTGCAGGCGGCCGAGGACTACCTGCGCGCCGAGGTCACCTACGCCGCCTCGCACGAGGGGGCGCGCCACCTGGACGACGTGCTGACGCGGCGCACCCGCATATCGATCGAGACGTTCGACCGGGGCACGCGCAGCGCACGGGAGGCCGCCGGGCTGATGGCTCCGGTGCTGGGCTGGGACCAGGACCAGATCGAGCGCGAGGTGCAGCACTACGAGAAGCGGGTGGAGGCCGAACGCGAGTCGCAGCGCCAGCCCGACGACCTGACGGCGGACGCGGCACGGCTGGGCGCCCCGGACATCGTGCCGCTGTAGGGCCGGGCCCGGCCCGGACCACTCGAACGAGTGACGCGAACCGGGATCCTCGTGCGAAGCCCGGCCGTTCTACGGGGTGCGGGGGCAGAACTCGGCCGCGAGCACCGCGGGTTCGAGGCCGGGGTCCGTCATCGCGTCCGTGTTCACCCGGAAGGTGAGGACATGCCGGCCGTCGGCGGTGGCCGCGGTGCGCACGTAGCTGCCGGAGATGCGTCCGTTGTGCCCCCACACGGTGGTGCCGCACGGGAGTTCCACGGGAAACAGCCCCAAGCCGTACGAGCCGCGTGCGGCACGGGTGTCGAGCATCTCGCGCAGCCGGCGCGGGGGCAGCAGCTCACCGCCGAGCAGGGCCGCGTAGAAGCGGTCCAGATCGGCCAGCGTGGTCACCAGCTCGCCCGCGGCGCCGGCCACCCGCGGGTCGAGCAGGGTGGTGTCGGTCCCGTCGGCGGCGTAGGCGCGGCCGTGCGGCCGGGGCAGTGACGTGCGGGAGCCGGGGAAGGAGGTGCCCGTCAGGCGCAGGGGAGCGATGATGCGGCGTTCGGCCTCGGCGGCGTAGGAGCGGCCGGTGACCTGTTCGACGACCAGGCCGAGCAGGACGTAGTTGGTGTTCGAGTAGGAGAAGCGGCCGTGGCCGGCCGGGGGGTGGGTGAGTGCGATGCGTACGGCCTGAAGAGGCGTGACCGGGACGGTGCCCCGCGTGTCCGCGGAGAAGTCGTACAGGCCGCTGGTGTGGCTGAGCAGGGAGCGCAGGGTCAGCGCGCGACCGTCGTTGCCCGCTCCCCGCACCAGGCCGGGCAGGTGCTCCTCCACGGTGTCGGACAGCGACAGCCTCCGCTCGTCGGCCAGTTGCAGCACGACGGTCGCGATGAACGTCTTCGTGATGCTTCCGGCGCGGAAGTGGTCGGCGCGCGCCACGCCCTCGCCGGCGTCGGCGTAGCGGGAGCCGTTCCCGTCCAGGGCCAGCAGGGCCGCGGCCGGGGCCCCGCCCCGTGCGACCAGGAGCGGGAGGAGCGCGTCCGCGGGCGAGGCCGACAGGACCGAAGGGACCGAAGGGATCGACGGGGCGGTCGGAGTGGCCGGGGTCAGGGCGAGCAGGGCCAAGGAGACGGGGACGGCCAGCAGGGTCCGCAGCGGTGGCATCCCGGCTCCTCCCTCGTCGGGGGCCATCATGCAGGGTGGCGGAACGGACGCTTCACCCGGGCTCCGGGTGTCCGGAGCCCGGCACACCGTCAGAGGCACCCTGGGCGTCGGCCACTTGTCGGGTGAGAGACAATGAAGTCTCTGTCAGGGCGGGTTGCATGAGGGGACGCATGTCGGAGGCGGATCGGGCGGGGACACCCCGTCAGGGCAAGAGCGCACGTCTCCTCGCCGGGCGGTACCGGCTGGGAGACGTGCTCGGCCGCGGCGGCATGGGGACGGTGTGGCGGGCCGAGGACGAGACCCTGGGCCGTACCGTCGCCGTCAAGGAGCTTCGGTTCCCGTCGAACATCGACGAGGAGGAGAAGCGGCGGCTGATCACGCGGACGCTGCGCGAGGCCAAGGCGATCGCGCGGATCCGCAACAACAGCGCCGTGACCGTCTTCGACGTGGTCCAGGAGGACGACCGTCCCTGGATCGTGATGGAACTCGTCGAGGGCAAGTCGCTCGCCGAGGTCATCCGGGAGGACGGCCTGCTGGAGCCGAGGCGTGCCGCCGAGGTCGGGCTGGCCGTGCTCGACGTGCTGCGCTCCGCGCACCGTGAGGGCATCCTGCACCGCGACGTGAAGCCGTCGAACGTGCTGATCGCCGAGGACGGCCGGGTGGTGCTCACCGACTTCGGCATCGCCCAGGTCGAGGGCGACCCGTCCATCACCTCGACCGGCATGCTGGTCGGCGCTCCCTCCTACATCTCCCCGGAACGGGCCCGCGGGCACAAGCCGGGACCGGCGGCCGACCTGTGGTCGCTCGGCGGGCTGCTGTACGCGGCGGTGGAGGGCTCGCCGCCGTACGACAAGGGATCCGCGATCGCGACGCTCACGGCGGTGATGACCGAGCCGCTCGAGGAGCCGAAGAACGCGGGACCGCTCCGGGACGTCATCCACGGGCTGCTCACCAAGGACCCCGCCCAGCGGCTCGACGACGCCGGGGCCCGGGCGATGCTGAACGCGGTCATCCACGCGCCGGAGGCCGGGGCGGCCGGGTCGGAGCCCGCGGACGCGACGAAGGTCGTGCCGCTGCCGGGGCAGCCCGGCGGGCGGGACGACGCCGGGGGCAAGCGGGGCGAGGAGGCCGGGGAGAGGCTGCGGGGCGCGTTGCGTTCCGTGCGGAAGGCGGCGGTGGCCGCCGGCTCGGCCGGAGCCGCGGCACGCGCCAAGTCCGGCAGCACGGGCACGCCTTCGGCGGCCGGCGGGACCCGGGCGGCGGGCACGGCGTCGTCCCCGTCCGCCCCGGCCGCGGCCCCCGGTTCGCGGGCGGGCACCGGGTCCGGGGCGCAGACGGCCGCGCAGGGCGCGCCGGCCTCGGGCGGGCGGAGTTCGGGGTGGCCGGTGGTGCCCCCGCCGGACCTGCCGGCGAGGCCCGCGCCGAGGGCGCCGCTCACCGATGTCGTGCCGCGGCGGACGCTGGTGGTCATCGCGGTGGCCGTGGTGCTCGCCGTCCTCGGCGCCGTGCTGGCCCTCACGCTCGGCGGCGACGACGAGGGCGGCCAGGGGGCGAAGGGCGGCGGGGGCGACCGGGCCGTCACCGGCGGGACGCCCAGCGCGGACACCCGCAGCGACGGGAGCGACGGCACCCGCACCGACGGCGCGGCGACCGCATCGGCGACCGAGTCGTCGGGCGCGGGAGCCGGTGCGGCGGACACCCCGGGGGCCGAGGACGGCGAGACGGACGGCCCGGGCGGCTCGGACGACTCGGCGGAGGACGGCGACGGCACCTCCGTGAAGGAGACGTACCGGGGGAACCAGGGGTACTCGATCGGACTGCCCGAGGGCTGGAAGTACCGGTCGACGGGGGCCGCGGGAGACCGCTTCACCGGGCCCGACGGGCAGAAGCTGCTCATCGGCTGGACCACCACCCCGAAGGACGACCCGGTCGCGGACTGGAAGAACCAGGAACGCGGCATGGTGCGCGCCCAGTACCAGAGGATCCGCATCGAGAAGGTGGACTACCGGGGCTGGAACACGGCCGACTGGGAGTTCACCTATGTGGAGAACGGGACGAAGTACCGGTCCGTCGACCGGGGGTTCGTCGTCGGCGACCGGCTCGGGTACGGGCTGATGTACACGGCCGAGGCCGCCCGGTGGGACAGCGAGCAGCGCAGGGACACCTGGCGGACGCTGACGAAGTCGTTCGAACCCAAGTCCTGAGCATGGGCGTTCCCCGTCGTGGGCAGTGAGATGTGGCATCCCCTCTCTGCGGGTTGCCTCCGGCACGTATCGTGAGTGCTTGCGGACCGTACGAAGCTGGAACGGCCCGTTGGGCGAACGGAACTGACCGACCGTACGGCCGGGGGAGGCAACGTGGAGGACTACGCGGGACGGGTGCTCGCCGACCGCTACCGCCTGCCGCTGCCGCCCTCCGACGAGTACGAACTCACCGAGACCCGGGCCTTCGACACCTACAGCGGCCAGGAGGTCCTGGTCAGGCAGATTCCGCTGCCGGAGGTCGTCGAGGCCGAGGTGCTCGACGCGGAGGGACTGCCCGACGGTTTCACGGCCCGTGACGGCGGCGCGCGACGCGGCTCCGGGCCCGCGCGCGCGGGCACGCGGCGGCCCACCGATCCGGTCGTGCGGCGCGCGGTCGAGGCCGCGCAGGCGGCGGCCGCCATCCCCGACCATCCGCGGCTGGACCAGGTCTTCGACGTGTTCGCGGAGGGCGGTTCGCTGTGGATCGTCAGCGAGCTGGTGGCCGCGCGCCCGCTGTCGGCCCTGCTCGCCGAGAAGCCGCTGTCCCCGTACCGGGCGGCGGAGGTCGCCTCCGACGTGCTGACGGCCTTGCGGGTGCTGCACTCCCACGGCTGGGTGCACCGCAACATCACCGCGCGCACCGTGCTCGTCTGCGACGACGGACGGGTGATGCTGACCGGTCTCGCGGTCGGCGCGGCGGAGGAGGCGCTGTGCGGCTACGACCCGGTGCCGGCCGCGGACGAGGACCCGCAGGCGGGGACCGGACCGCACCCGGCAGCGGCCGGGGCCCTGGCCCCGGTGGCGCCCGCGGGAACGCCGGACCCGGGGCGCGGACCGTCCTGGCCCCCCGGGTTCGCCGCCCCCGCCCCGCCCCGGGACCCCGCCGTGCCCGGCGATCCCGACGCCGCGCGACGGGCCGCCATCGAGGCACGGGCCGGCCGGCTGCCCGCGGGCGGTGCGGACACGGCAGGCGGTGTCCCCGCCGCGGCGGCCCCGCGCGCCCTGGACAGCGCGGGGGACGTGCGGGCGGCGCGGGCCGGCGCGATCGCCGCGTACCGGGCGGGCGCCCGTGCCGCCGCCCGGGTGCAGGAGGCCCAGCAGAGCGCCCGTGCCGCCCTGCCCGGAGCCCGGCCCGCCCCGGAGGGCGACGCCCCGGCCCCCGCCCCGCACGGCGACGGCCCCGCGCAGCCGCCGTACGTCCCGGAGCAGGGCGGCGGAAGCACGGGCACGGCGGCCGGTGCGGTTCCCCCGGGACGGATAGCCGACCCCTACGGCGTGGGCGGCGCCGGCCGGTACGGCGCCGCGCCCCGCCCCGGTACCGGCAGCACGCCGGCGGCCGGCGCCGCGCGTGGCGAACAGCCGCGCACGTCCCTTCCGGCCGGCGGCCCCGCGGCCGGCCGAGCCCTCGGTCCCGCGGCCGCCGCGCCGGGACCCGGCGGAGCCACCCCGCCCGCCCGTTGGGACGACCTGGCGGCGAGCACCCCCGCGCGCCGCGGCCCGACCACCGCGCTGGCCGCCGAGCGGGCGCGGCAGACGCGGATGGCCGTCGTCGGACCCGTGACGGAGCGGTGGGCGCCGGAACAGGCCGGGCCCGTGCACGAGAACTGGCAGCTGGCCGCGCCGATCGGCCCCGCGACCGACCTGTGGGCGCTGGGCGCGCTGCTGTTCCGGGCCGTCCAGGGACACGCGCCGTACCCGGAGGAGTCGACGGCCGAGCTGGTGCAGATGGTGTGCGCCGAGCCGCCCGCGTTCGCCGAGGAGTGCGGTCCGCTCAGGCCGGTCGTGGAGTCGCTGCTGCGTCAGGACCCGACCGAGCGGCCCGACTTCGAGGAGCTGCGCGGCTGGCTGCGTTCGCTGGTGCGGTCGGCGCCCGAGCCGGAGGCCGGCCTGCACGTCGTCACGGCGCCGCCCGTCGACGCGAGCCGGCTGCCGGTCGTACGGCGGCGGGGCGAGCTGGTGCGCAGGCGGCGCGCCGCACTGCCCGCGCACCACGGACGGCACAAGCGGGCCAAGCAGGAGGCCGGTTCACCGCGCCGGCTGGGCCGCGTCCTGCTCCTGCTGGTGCTGCTCGCCCTGGCCGCGGCGATCGCGTACGCCATGCTGTTCATGCCGAAGGCCGGCGAGGGGGACCCGGGCGCCGGTGCCACCGACCGCACCGGAGCGGCCGGTGAGGTCGGCGGGGCGCCGAGCTCCCCGGACACCGGCGGTGGGGCGGGGGACGGCGGGACCTCGTCCGAGCCGGACGACGGCTCCGGGGGCGGTTCGAAGGAGACCTCCGAGGAGTCGGACGCCTCCCCCGAGACGCAGACCACCGGGCCCGAGGTCGCCGACGGCTTCACCCTGCGCGAGGACCCCGAGGGCTTCCGGGTCGCCGTCGCCGAGGACTGGGAGCGCACCGCGAAGAACGGCAGCGGGCAGGTCGTCTACTCCCGCGGGGACTTCGAACTCATCGTCGTGCCCGGCCGGGACAGCGCGCAGGAGTACGGCAGCGACCCCATGGCCTACCAGCGGGACGACGAGCGCGAGCTCCAGCCGTACCGCGACTCCAGCTGGGCCACCTCCACCGGTCTGAAGACCATCGAGGTGGGCGGACGGACCATGGCCGAGGGGCAGTTCACCTGGACCGGCGACGGGGGCGAGCTGTACGTCCGCAACCTCGCGGCGCTGATCGAGGGCCGGTACCACGTGGTGCAGGTGCGCGGACCGGAGGCCGAACGGGACGAGGTGACGCGGCTGTTCGAGCAGGCGGCGGCGACGTACCGGTTCACCGGCTGACGGGGCCGTGCCGCGGGCGCCCGTACGCTTCCGTACGCGCTGTGGTCGCCTCCCGGCCCACGACGCGACAACCATCACAGTGCGGTCTCCATGGCACCCCGTCGGTTCCCAGGAAGGGACCGGGTACTTACCCTGGCCCTGTCAAGACCATTGCGGGGCAACGTGAATCAGATGCAGGGCCTGCTCGTCGCGGGCCGCTACCGGCTCGGCGACGCCATCGGCAGCGGTGGCATGGGCCGGGTGTGGCGTGCGCACGACGAGGTGCTGCACCGATCCGTGGCCGTCAAGGAGCTGACCGCCGCGCTCTACGTCTCCGACAGCGAGCAGGCCATGCTGCTGGCGCGCACCCGTGCGGAGGCACGGGCGGCCGCGCGGATCAACCACTCCGCCGTCGTCACGGTGCACGACGTGCTGGAGCACGACGGCCGGCCGTGGATCGTGATGGAGCTGGTCGAGGGGCGCTCGCTGGCCGACGCGGTGAAGGAACAGGGCCGCGTCGAGCCCCGCGAGGCCGCGCGCATCGGCCTGTGGGTGCTGCGCGCGCTGCGCGCCGCGCACACCGCCGGCGTCCTGCACCGTGACGTCAAGCCCGGCAACGTCCTCCTCGGCCGGGACGGCCGCGTGCTGCTCACCGACTTCGGCATCGCGCAGATCGACGGCGACACGGCCATCACCCGCACCGGGGAGGTCGTCGGCTCGGTCGACTACCTGGCGCCCGAGCGGGTCCGCGGCCACGACCCCGGACCCTCCTCCGACCTGTGGGCGCTCGGCGCGACGCTGTACACGGCGGTGGAGGGCAGATCGCCGTTCCGCCGCACCTCGCCGCTGACCACCATGCAGGCGGTCGTCGAGGAGGAGGCCGGGCAACCGCGGCACGCCGGCCCGCTCGCGCCCGTCATCAGCGCACTCCTGCGCAAGGATCCGGCCACCCGGCCCGACGCGGCCGGGGCCGAGCGGATGCTCGCCGAGGCGGCGGAGGGGCGCCGGCCGGACGCGGCGCAGGCGCACGTGCCGGCGCAGGCCGTCACCGCCCGGGTGCCGTTGCCGCACGAGACCCGGCCGGACACCGCCCTGCCGCCCCAGGTCCCGCCCGCGACCGGCGCCACGGCCGTGCATCCGCCGCACGCGCCCGCCGTCGCCGCGCCCCGACGGCGGGGCCGCCTGACCGCCCTGGTCGTCGCCGTGGCCGCGATCGTCGGCGGGGGAACCGCGGTGGTGCTGCAGCAGGGCGACGGGGGCACGGGGAGGGGCGATGTCTCCGCGACCGCCTCCGGCACCCCGGTGCCCACGCCCGACGCCACGGGAACCGGCGGGACCGAGTCCGCGGGCGGTCTCCCGGCGGGCTGGGTGCGCCGCACCGACCCCTACGGCTTCAGCATCGCCCTGCCCGGTGAGGACTGGGAGCGCGTCGTCTTCGACGAGGAGACCCGGCAGGTCGACTACACGCCCGACGGCGGCAGGCACTTCATCCGCATCGCCGCCGACGACTCCCCCGACTTCGACGACCCGTACGAGCACCTGAGCGATCTGGACCGGCAGATAGAGCGCCGCCTGGTCGACTACCGGCGGGTGGGACTGGAACGCCGCGTCTACCGTGACCGCGACAGCGCCCGGCTGGAGTACACCTGGACGGCGCTGGCCAAGGACACCGACTTCCCGGGGCCGCGCCGGGCGGTCGACCAGATGTACATCTCGCGGGACGGGAGCGAGTACGCGATCTACATGTCCGGGCCGGCCGAGGACTGGGCCGTGACCGGCCGGCAGTTCGAGACGGTGCTGCGGGGCTGGCGCGAACCCTGACGCACCCGGGGCGCCCGGGGCGCCCGGCACCCCCGACGGACCGGCGGTCCGGCGCCTGGCGTGCGCGAACGTACGCCGCTTGGCCGAATCACCGTACCGGAGCGGGCACATCCGGTGGGGCATGATGGGCCCATGGGGACCGAGGGGGACGCCGAGAACGGGACCGTGTGGCCCAACGCCCGGGTCATCGCCGGCCGTTACCGCGTGGAGGCGAGGCTCGGGCGCGGCGGCATGGGCGTGGTCTGGCGGGCCACCGACCAACTGCTCGGGCGGGGCGTCGCCGTCAAGGAACTCCCCCTGGACGAGACGCTCTCCGCGGCGGAGGCCCGGCGGCAGCGGGAGCGCACCCTGCGCGAGGCGCGCGCCCTCGCCCAGTTGAGCCACCCGCACATCATCGTCGTCCACGACGTGGTGGAGGACGACGAACGCCCCTACATCGTCCTGGAGTTGATCGACGGCGGTTCGCTCGCCGACCGCATCGCCGCGCACGGTCCGGTCGGTGCCGCCGAGGCCGCGCGGATCGGCATCGACCTGCTCGGCGCGTTGCGGGCCGCCCACACCGCCGGTGTCCTGCACCGTGACCTCAAGCCCGCCAACGTCCTGCTGGAGAACGGCACCGGCCGGGTCGTCCTCACCGACTTCGGCATCGCCCGGGTCGCGGGCTCCACGACGCTCACCGAGAGCGGCTCCTTCGTCGGCTCACCCGAGTACACCGCCCCCGAGCGGATGTCCGGCGCCAGGACGGGGCCGGAGGCCGACCTGTGGTCGCTGGGCGCGCTGCTGTGCACGGCGCTCAGCGGCGAGTCGCCGTTCCATCGCGACTCGCTCGGCGGTGTCCTGCACGCGGTCGTGGTCGACGAGGTGCGGCCGCCCGCCGAGGCCGGGCCGATCCTGCCCGTCGTGCGCGGTCTGCTGGAGCGCGACCCCGACCGGCGGCTGGACGCGGACCGGGCCGAACGGATGCTGCGGGCCTTCCTCGAGACGGGCCGTACGCCCCAGTCCGTGACGCTCGAACCGCTGCCGTCCGAGCGGGGCCCGTCCCGCCGCCGGCTCCCGGCACGGCGGGCGGAAGGGGGCGGGCGCCCACCGGCCCTGCCCGGGACCGGGGAGGACACCGCACGGCGGCAGCCCCCGAGGAGCGTGCTCGTGGCCGCGCTGGCGGTCGCCGCGATGGCGGGAGCGAGCATCTCCGCGGCGGCGCTGCTCATGCAGGACCGGGGCGGCGACGGGGGCGGCACGCCGACGAGCACGGCGCCCGGGACACCGGTGAGCGAGTCGCCCGCGAGCGAGTCGCCCGTGAGCAGGCCGCCCGCGGGCGCATCGCCCTCCGCGTCCCGGACCCCGTCGCCGACTCCCTCGGCCACCCCCGCGGCGACCGGTTCCCCGTCCCCGCCTCCGGCCGCATAGTCGCGTAAAAGGGAGATAAGCCCCGGTGAGCGTCACGGGTCTGTGACCGGTGAGCATTCCGGGTGGATGTGCGGCGGCACGGCGCGATATGGATGAACCATGAGCAACGACGGGGGAGCCCGCCAGGGGGCCGACGAGCCCACCAGTTTTGGTCTGCAACCGCCGAACCCGCCCGCGGTCGTGCCGCATTCGGGCAACCCGCCCGTGGCCGTGCCGCACCCCGGCAACCCGTACGCGACCCCCACGCAGGTGGTTCCGCAGCAGGCGCAGCACCAGGCCCGGACGCCGCACGACCCCGGCACCGGGCGGCTCATCGCCGGCCGCTACCGGCTGCTCGCCAGGCTCGGGCACGGCGGCATGGGCACGGTGTGGCGGGCCAAGGACGAGACGGTGGACCGCGAGGTCGCCGTCAAGGAGCCCCGCGTCCCGGACCACCTTCCCGAACGGGAACGCTCCAACGTCTTCGAGCGCATGCGCCGCGAGGCCCGCGCCGCCGCCCGGCTCGACCACCCGGCGGTGGTCGACGTGCACGACGTCGCGGTCGTGGACGGTCAGCCGTGGATCGTGATGGAACTGGTCCAGGGCCGTTCGCTGGGCGCCGTCCTGCAGGAGGAGGGCACCCTCTCCGCGCGTGAGGCCGCCCGGGTCGGCCTCGAGGTGCTCGGCGCGCTGGAGTGCGCGCACGCGGCGGGCGTCCTGCACCGCGACGTGAAGCCGGACAACGTGCTGCTCGGCCGGCACGACCGGGTCGTCCTCACCGACTTCGGCATCGCCCAGATCGAGGGCGAGACCAACCTGACCGACACCGGCGGCTTCGTCGGCTCCCCCGAGTACATCGCCCCCGAGCGGGTGCTGGGCCGGCGTCCCGGTCCCGCCTCCGACCTGTGGTCGCTCGGGGTGGTGCTGTACGCGGCCACGGAAGGCGTCTCGCCGTTCCGCCGCAGCAACACCCCCGCCACGCTCCAGTCGGTCCTCAACGCCACGCCCGCGCCGCCCGCCTCCGCGCAGGGGCCGCTGGCCGAGGTCGTCACCGGCCTGCTGCAGAAGGACCCGGCACACCGTCCGGACGCCGCCCGGGTCCGCGCCCTGCTGGAGGCGGCCGCGAACCCGCCCGAGCCGCAGCCCACGCGGATCGCCCAGGTCCCCGTTCCCGGCTCCGGGTCCGGCGGCAAGGGGATCCGCATCGGCCGCAAGACGCTGATCGGGCTCGGCGCGGCGGTCGTGGCGGGGGCGGTCGCGGCCTGCCTCGCGGTCGTGGACCCGTTCGCGGGGCCCCTGCCGGAGGGCTGGAAGCAGCACGACCTCGGAGACCGGGTGGGCGTCCGCCTCGCGGTGCCGGAGGGCTTCGTGAAGGACGAACCCGCCGCCGACTCGGACGGGACGGTCGCCTCCTTCACCGACCCGAGCGGACTGGTGCGGATCGAGACCGACCGCGACCTCAAGTCCGAGGACGAGAACGGCGAGCTCGAGGCCTCGGCGTCGGAGGAGGCGTTCGCGCACTGGGGCGAGCTCAAGGACGGCGAGTACAGCTGGGGCATCGCCGACACACCGGCGCCCAGGGGGCGTCCGCGCCAGACCACGTACAAGGACCGCGAGGCGGCCACGAACACCATCGTCTACACGACGACCGGCACGCCGACGCCGCTGGTGCGCGAGGCGCAGGTCATGTACTACCGGAACGAGGACGGCGACATGTACCGGCTCTGGGTCGTGTACCCGGGCAAGGGCTACTTCGCCGACGACGGCCGGGAGATCGCCCGCACGGTCTTCGATTCCTGGGAGATCGAGCGACTCTGAACCGACCGCGCCGGACACGGGTCCGCGCGTCGACAACGACGCGTTCCGCGCGGTAGGGATGGGGCATGAGCAACGACGGTGGCGCGGGGGGTGCCCGGGGCCGGCTGATCGGTGGACGGTACCGGCTGATCGAGCGCATCGGCTCCGGCGCAACGGGCACGGTCTGGCGGGCGCTCGACGAACGGACGAAGCGCGAAGTCGCCGTCAAGCAGCCCCGGTTACCGGGCGAACCGGGGGACGAACGCAACCGGAGGGCGGCCCACCGGTTCTACCGGGAGGCCCGCGCCGCGGCTCGCGTCGACCACCCCGCCGCCGTCCTCGTCCACGACGTCGTCGTCGAGGAGGACGGGCCGGAGGGGCCCGAGGAACTGGGCGGGCTCCCGTGGATCGTCATGGAGCTGGTCCGCGGGGAGTCCCTGCACCAGGTGCTCGAGCGCGGTCCCCTGCCGCCCGCCGAGGCGGCGCGGATCGGTCTCGCGGTCCTCGGCGCCCTGCGTGCCGCGCACTCCGTCGGCATCGTGCACCGCGACGTGAAGCCCGCCAACGTCCTGCTCGGACCTCCCCCGCTCCCGCATGCGCTCGGGCGGGGGGAGTCCCCTCGGCGGGTGGTCCTCACCGACTTCGGCACCGCCCACGCCCGGGGCGAGGAATCCCCGACGGCCGGTGCGGAGTCCATCGGCTCGCTGGAGTTCGTCGCCCCCGAGCGGATGTCCGGCCGCAGCGCCGGACCCGCCTCCGACCTGTGGTCGCTGGGCGTTCTGCTGTACGCCGCGGTCGAGGGCCGGTCCCCGTTCCGCCGTACCACCGCGCAGTCCACGCTCGCCGCGGTCGTCACCGCGGACCCGCCCGAGCCGGAGCGGGCGGGGGAGCTCGGGCCGCTGATCGTACGGCTGCTGGCGAAGGCCCCCGAGGAGCGCCCGCACGCGGAGGAGGCGGCCGCGGCGCTGGAGGCCGCGGCGGGCGGCCGGCCGGCGCCGGAGGAATCGGCGGTGCAGAGCCCGAACGCTCCCGGCGCGCGGGAGGCGGGGGAGGGCACCGAAACGGTACGGCCGGACTCCGCCGCCGGACCCGGTCCCGTACGGACGCCGGAGCGGATACCCCGGTCCGGGCCGGCGCCCGCCGCCCCCGCACCCCCGGACGCCTCCGCCGGCACGGCCCCGGCCACCTCCCCCACCGCCGCCCGCTCCGGACGCCGCCCGCTCCGTCCCGTCCCCCTCGCGGCCCTCGGGGTGCTCCTCCTCGCCGGTGGCCTCTGGTCCGCCACCTCCCCCGGCGGTCCGGACGCCGGAACGGCCGCCGGACGGACCGCCCGGGTCACCCCCACCGCCGGTCCGGGGGACACGTCCGGTCCGAGGGGCACGTCCGGTCCGGCGGACATGGGCGGCCCGGGAGCCACCGCCGGTCCGGGAGCCACCGGCTGGACCGCCCACCGCGAGGCCGCCCTGGACGCCGTCCTCTTCCTGCCGCCCGGGTACCGGGAGGCCGCCCGCGAGGACGGCACGGGCCGCCGGCCCGGGTCCGTGGTCTACGAGGGCGACGGAGGCGTCCGGGTCCGCCTCGCCCGGTGGGACAGGGCGCCCGGCTCCCCGATGGCACAGGCACGGGACGCGCACGCGGGCGGGGACGACCGCGACGGGGACGCGCGCACGCGCTACACGCGCACCAGCGTCCGGGGCCACGAGGCCGCCCTGGCCGACACGATCTACGGCCAGGACGGGAACCCCCCGCGCGTCCTGCGCCTGGTGATCCGCACCGACGACGGCCGCATGTACGAACTCCGCGTCGACCTGCCCGGGGGAACGCCCCGGGAGAAGGGCACCGCGGTGTTCCGGAGCGTCCGTGACCGGCTCGAGATGGGAGTGCGGTGATCCGGACCGTCTCGCCGTCAACGTCCTGATCAGGGCATTCGTTGCCAGCGTTCACTGGCGCGATGTGAGCGGCCGGTAAATCTGTTACCGACGGGTACACAAAGCGTTCGCCCGGGCATACCCTGCGGCTCATGACGGACGCGCAGACCCGGGAAACCACCGGCACCAATCCCCTCGCCCCCGCCCCGGAGGGCGCCCGCACCGCCGCCGACGTGGTCACCCCCGAACTGGTGGCCCGGCTCACCAAGGGGGTCGTCGGTTCCGGGCACACCGCCAGCCACACGCCGTTCACCGGCGAGAAGCTGGCCGACCTGCCCGAGTCGACGCCCGAGGACGTGGCGAAGGCCTTCGAGGCGGCCCGCGCCGCCCAGGCCGTGTGGGCGCAGATCCCGGTGCGCCGGCGCGCGGCCGTCCTGCTCCGCTTCCACGACCTCGTGCTCGAGCGCCAGGCCGAGGTGCTCGACCTGATCCAGCTGGAGACCGGCAAGGCCCGTCTGCACGCCCACGAGGAGGTCCAGGCCGTCGCCGTCGCCGCCCGCCACTACGGCCGCCGGGCCGCCGCGTACCTGAGGCCCAAGCGGCACGCGGGCGCCGTGCCGGCCCTCACGAAGGTCACCGAACTGCGCCACCCGCGCGGTGTGATCGGACAGATCGTCCCCTGGAACTACCCGCTCGAACTGTCCGTCGGTGACGCGCTGCCCGCGCTGGTCGCCGGCAACGCGGTCGTCATGAAGCCCGACACCGAGTCCGCCCTGACCGCCCTGTGGGCCCGTGACCTGCTGATCGAGGCCGGTCTGCCGGCCGACGTCCTGCAGGCCGTCATCGGCCTCGGACCCGTCGTCGGACCCGAGGTCGTCAAGCGCGGCGACTACGTCTCCTTCACCGGTTCCACGCGCACCGGCCGCGAGGTCGCCACGGTCGCCGCGGACCGCCTGGTCGGCGTCTCCCTCGAACTGGGAGGCAAGAACGCCATGGTGGTCCTGGAGGACGCCGACATCGAGAAGGCGGCGGCCGGCGCCGTGCGCGCCTGCTTCTCCTCCGCCGGCCAGCTGTGCGTCTCCATCGAGCGGCTGTACGTCCACGAGTCGGTCGCCGACGTCTTCCTCGACCGCTTCGCGGCCCGCACGCGCGCGATGCGGCTGGGCAGCGCCCTGGCCTACGGCGCGGACATGGGCTCACTGGTCAGCGGACAGCAGCTGGAGACCGTGAAGGAGCACGTGGAGGACGCCGTCGCCAAGGGCGCGCGGGTCGTCGCCGGCGGTGTGGCCCGCCCCGACATCGGTCCGTACTTCTACGAGCCGACCATCCTCGACGGCGTCGAGGCCCCCATGACCGTCTGCACGGAGGAGACCTTCGGCCCGGTCGTGTCGGTCTACCGCTTCTCGACCGAGGAGGAGGCGGTCGAACGCGCCAACTCCACGCCGTACGGCCTGAACTCGTCGGTCTGGACGAAGGACGCCCGGCGCGGCCGCGAGATCGCCGCCCGGCTGCGCACCGGCACGGTGAACATCAACGAGGGCTACGCGTCCGCGTACGGCAGCGTCCAGTCGCCCATGGGCGGCATGAAGGACTCCGGACTCGGCCGCCGGCACGGCTCCGAGGGCATCCTCAAGTACACCGAGGCCCAGACCGTCGCCCACCAGCGGCTGCTGCCGATGGCCCCCTCGCTCGGCATGGACGACGAGAAGTACGCGGCGTTCATGAGCCGGAGCCTGCGCCTGATGAAGGCATTCCGTTTCCGCTGAGACAGCCACCGCACCGCACCCGCACCGCAGCTTTCGACGAGGAGAGCACGTGTCACAGGAGAACTCCGTCCAAGAGCCGGGCGACGAACGGGACGACGACTCCGCGTACGACTACGACGTCGTGGTCGTCGGATCCGGCTTCGGCGGCTCGGTCTCGGCGCTCCGCCTCACCGAGAAGGGCTACCGCGTCGGCGTCCTGGAAGCGGGCCGCCGCTTCACCCGGGAGTCCCTGCCGAAGAACTCCTGGGACCTGAAGAACTACCTGTGGGCGCCCAGGCTCGGCATGTACGGCATCCAGCGCATCCACCTGCTGGGCAACGTCATGGTCCTGGCCGGCGCGGGCGTCGGCGGCGGCTCCCTCAACTACGCCAACACCCTGTACGTACCGCCCAAGCCCTTCTTCGACGACCCGCAGTGGCGTGACATCACGGACTGGCAGGAGGAGCTGGCGCCGTACTACGACCAGGCGCGGCGCATGCTCGGCGTCCGGATCAACCCGACGACGACCCCGTCGGACGTGCACCTGAAGGCGGCGGCCGAGCGGATGGGCGTGGGCGACACCTTCCACCTGGCCCCGGTCGGCGTCTTCTTCGGCGACGGCGGGGACGCGGACGGGACGGTGAGGGCGAAGCCGGGGCAGGAGGTCCCCGACCCGTACTTCGGCGGGGCGGGGCCGTCGCGGCGGGCCTGCGCCGAGTGCGGCGAGTGCATGACCGGCTGCCGGCACGGCGCGAAGAACACCCTCAACGAGAACTACCTCCACCTCGCCGAGAAGGCGGGCGCGGTCGTCCACCCGATGACGACGGTCGTGTCGGTGACGGAGGACTCGCGGGGCGGCTACGCCGTCGCCACGCTCCCGACCGACGACCGCCGCAAGGGAAGGGGCCGCACCTTCCGGGCCCGCCGGGTCGTCCTGGCGGCCGGCACGTACGGCACCCAGACGCTGCTGCACCGCATGAAGGCCGGCGGCCTGCTGCCGCACCTGTCGGACCGGCTGGGCGAGCTGACCCGCACCAACTCCGAGGCGCTGGTCGGAGCCCAGACCGACGACCGCCGTTACCGCAGGGCGACCGGCGCGCCGAAGGTGGACTTCACCCGCGGCGTCGCCATCACGTCCTCCATCCACCCGGACGAGAACACCCACATCGAGCCGGTCCGCTACGGCCGCGGCTCCAACTCGATGGGCTCCCTGTCCATCCTCCAGGTCCCGTACGCGGGCGGCGGCTCGGGCGCGGCCAGGGTGCTCGGCTGGCTGGGCAACGCGGCGAGGCACCCCTGGCTGATGCTCCGTTCCCTCTCCAACCGGCGCTGGTCGGAGCGGACCATCATCGGCCTGGTGATGCAGTCGCTGGACAACTCCCTGACGACCTACCTGAAGCCGTCCGGGATCGGCCGCGGCCTGCTCACCGCCCGGCAGGGGCACGGCGCGCCCAACCCCAAGCAGATCAAGGCGGCCACGGACGGCGCGTCGGCGCTGGCGGCCGAGATCAACGGCTTCGCGGGCTCCAACGTCGGTGAGCTGACGGGGATGCCGCTGACCGCCCACTTCCTGGGCGGCTGCCCGATCGGCGCCTCCCGCGAGACCGGCGTGATCGACCCGTACCACCGCCTCTACGGCCACTCCGGGATCTCGGTCGTGGACGGTGCCGCGGTCTCGGCGAACCTGGGGGTGAACCCGTCCCTGACCATCACGGCCCAGGCCGAGCGGGCGATGTCGTACTGGCCCAACAAGGGCGAGGCCGACCCGCGTCCGGAGCAGGGCGCCGCCTACCGGCGCCTCCAGCCGGTCGAGCCGAAGTCCCCGGCGGTCCCGGCGGACGCGTTCGGCGCGCTGAAGCTGCCGTTCCTGGGCATGCCGACGGTGCCGCCGAAGAAGTGACCGGACCGAGGCGACCGGACCGAGGCGACGGAAGGGAAGGGACGGAAGGGACGGAAGAGGCGGGGCCGGACAAGGGAGAAGGACCTGTGCCCCCCTCCGAGCCCAGGTCCTTCTCCCTTGTCCTGTGCGGCGCCCCGCGCGGTGTCCCGCGCGGGGCGCCGTCAGGCGTCCTTACGCCTCCGCGCCGGCCTTGCGGCGACGCACCACGAACACCGCCCCGGCACCGGCCACGACGGCGGCACCGCCGACCAGGCCGATCATCGGAAGGGCGGAGCTGGAACCGGTCTCGGCGAGGCTGCCGGTGACCTTCGGCGTGTCGGCGCTCGGCTCCTTGTCCGTCACGGGCGCCTTGCCGCCTTCCTGCGGCTCGGTGCCGTCGGTGTCCGTACCGGCGGCCACGATCTGGAACCGGTACGACACGTCACCGAAGCCGGTGCACTCGCCGTCGGCGTCGCCGTAGATCGTCGCGCCGAGCGAGAAGCCGGCGCCGACCGGGGCGGACGCCTTCACGTTGACCCGCAGCGGAATGGCGACCTCGTAGCCCGGCTCGAGCTCGTCGGTGGAGCCGACGTAACCGACCGCGTAGCCGCCCTCGTCGAGGTCCACCCAGCTCTCGCTGTCCGGGTCCCACGCCTGCAGCCGGACCTGCTTGCTCGTGAAGAGGTCGGTGCCGTCCGCGTCGGAGGAGGCCCCGGCGAAGAAGTCCAGGTCCTGGAGCGTGGAGTCGGAGTTGTTCACCACGTTCAGCGAGAACTTGTGCCAGCCGCTGCCCGCGGAGATCTTGCCGGGCAGGCCGGTGATGCCGACGTCGACCTTGGTGTCCTCGCACACGGACGGCTCGGGGTCCGGGGACTCCGTCTCCTCCGGCGCGGACGTGCTCGGCGCCGGGCTGGAGGGCGCCGGGGAGGTGGTCTCCGTCGCCGGGGCCGACTGGCTCGGGGAGGTGCCGGGCGTGGTCTCGTCGGGCGACTCCGTCGGCGCGGTCGTCTCCGGCGCGGACGGCGAGGGGGACGTCCCGGCCGTCTCACCGCTGCCCGAGGACTCGGTCGTGGAGACGCTCGGCGCGTCCGTGGGGTCGGTCGCGTACGCGGCCGGGGCCGTGAGGAGGGCGACCGGGGCTATCACTGCCGTCGCGGCCGCTGCGGCCATGGCACGGCGAAGCTTCATGAAGACCTCGGGAAGTCCGGTGTACCGCGGTGGCGGTACGCGTGGGCAGGCGCCTCCGTGTGGGGCGCACGGGTGTGGTCCGTGAGTGTTCAGTGAGTTCGATCAACGACGTCCGCGGATGGTTGTCCTGCCCCTCACAGAATTTTTATGTGACGTGGGTCACTGGTGAGGGGTGATCGTCGCCGGCGTACGCTCGGCGGCCTACCACCGCCGCCGAGAGGAAGTCCGCGACCCCGTGGCCGAGCAGCCGTCCGAAGAGCCCAGACCGGAGTCCTCCTCCCTCCCGGACGAGGTGTGGGAGAAGTTCGTCCGGGACAGCGAGCGGGACATCCGCGCCTCCGCCCCCAAGGAGCCCTCCGCCCGGGCCCGCATGGTGACCGGACGGCTGCGGGCCATGGACGAGGCACAGGCAAGGAGGGGCGGTGGCGGCGGACGCCGGTGGGGCGGGAAGAGGGCCGCCGCGCCCGCCCGGCCGGAGGGCTGGCGTACCGGTCCCGCCCCGCGGGGGACGGACGGCCGGGCCTCGCGCCGCCGCAGGGGCTGGAGCGTCGTGGGCGTGCTGGCCGCCGCCCTGGCCGTCGTCGCCGTCGACCCGTCCGCCGCGCTGTCCTGGCTGCCGGGCGGACTCGGTGACGGAACCGGCGGCGCGGACGCGACCGCCACGCGGTCCCCGGCGCCGCTCGCCCCCGAGACCGCCCGCCCCAGCGGCGCGCCCTCCGCGGCCCCCGCCGGCACCCCCACCCGCGAGCGGCCCTTCGCCGGATCCCCGGCCGCCCGCTGGGAGTCGGGGGCAAACGCCATCCGGCTGCCGGAGGCGAAGGCCGTCAACGGGATCCCCGCCGACCGGATCGAGGGGGCCCTGCGGCGGACGAAGGAGTTCCTGGCCGCCTCCAACCTCGACCCCGAGGTGCTGAGGGGCGGCGAACCGGAGAAGGCGCTGGCCCTCGTGGACCCCCTGGAGAAGGACTACCTCTCCGACCTGCGCGCCGCGCTGCGCGAGCCCGCCGAGGAGAACGACCCGGTGTGGACGTTCACCCGGTTCGACCCCGAGGAGGTCGACCTCGTCGACGACGTACGGGTCCGCGGCCGCATGACGGTGGAGCCCGTGGGCGAAACCGCCGGGAGGGCCGTGATCAAGGCCGACTACACCTTCGTGTACGCGGCGACCCGCGCCGACGGCGGTGACGAGGTGGCCCGGGCCATCGTGCGCCGGGTGGTCGAGGTGGACGTCATGGACCCCGCCAGGTACCGGGCGACCGACGGGTACCTCTGGATCCACGCCGTCGACGGCGAGATCTCCAACGACGACTGCCGGGACGGCGACGGCGTGATCCGCCCGCAGTTCCTCGCCGACCGGCGGACCGGCCCCGAGCCGACCGGGGAGGTGGTCGACCCGTACGACCGCAGCCGGGGGGTGACCGGGGACGACGACGCGGGGTGCGGCGTCGTCACCCGCTCCTGACACCGGCACCGGTGCGGGGCCGTACGGGTGCCGTACGGGGTGAGAAGGGCCCCGCGGGACGGAACCGCGGGGCCCTTCCCCGGTCAGCACCGACGTCAGGGCGGCGTCGGTGCCGGGGAGCGGCGCCGGGGGGAACGCCGCTGGTCTTCCGGTGCGGGCGCGGGACGACGCGGTGGTCCGTGGGGGACCCGGGCCGCCGCGGGGCCGCCGCGCCTCGTGTGCGACGGGTGCGCCCTCCGTGGCCCTCCGCGGTCCTCGGGCCCGGACGGGTGCGGTTCCCGCCGGCCGGCCCCGGGCGTCCCCGGGACCGGCCGTTCTCTCGGGTGACCGGGCTGCTGTCCCCTGCCGTCCGGTCACTCCTCCGGAGCGAGGTCCCACGACGTACGGCACGATCCGTACGCCTCATCGCTCCGGTGAGCCACGCGTGGTTCTTTCGGGCCCGCCCCTGGCCGGCACGGACACCGGTACCAACGAAGCGGTTCCGGACCGGTCACGCGCCGTACGGGTGAGAGGCGATGCGCACGTCTGTACCGGGAACGGGAGGACGGGAACGCGGTCCCCGTGCCGCCCGCCGGCTCAGATCCTGCCCCGGCACAGCTCCAGCAGGGTCATCGCGAGCGTGGTGCCCGGCTTGCCCAGCGCGTCCCGGTAGTGGGCGAGGACCTCCATCTCGCGGGAGAGGTTCACGCGCCGGCCGCCGGAGGCGATCCGTTCCTCCTGGATGACGGCCGACACGGCCATCCGTTCCTGCACCAGGCCGATGATCCGGTCGTCGAGCGCGTCGATCCGCTCGCGGGCGCCGGTGATCACCTCGGCGGCCTCGGCGGTGCGGGCGCCGGTCCTCTCGGCGGGCCGTGCCGGCGTGGACCTCGTCGTGGCGGCGGTGACGGTCATGTCGGGGCTCCTCGGTGGGCGGGTGCGGGGTGCCCCGGAGCGACAGGACCCGGGAAACGCCAGGCGCCCCGGACCTTGTCGGCCCGGGGCGCCTGGGAAGTCGCTTGTCAGTTGCTCAAGCAGCACGACCATGGCAGCCGGCGGGCCGGTTGCCATAGGTAAAGAGGAAGGTCGGGTGCGTGAGCATGGCGCCCAGTATGCCGCGCCTTCGCGGAGCGTCCAACACGGATCGCATGGTGAGACGCGCATCCGCGCGGTGCCGTGCGGTGCCGCCCCGGGAGCGCGGGCGGGCGTCCACGCCCACCCCGGTAGAATCGGGAGACACAAGACCCCCGCCCCACCGCCGGAAGGCACCTCGTGTCATCAGCGACTCCCGCTGCCAACGCGCCCGACACCGTCCTGGTCGTCGACTTCGGCGCACAGTACGCCCAGCTCATCGCCCGTCGCGTCCGCGAGGCGCGGGTCTACAGCGAGATCGTGCCGAGCACCATGCCGGTCGAGGAGATCCTCGCCAAGAACCCCGCGGCGATCATCCTGTCCGGCGGCCCCTCGTCCGTGTACGAGGAGGGCGCCCCCCGCCTCGACCGCGAGATCTTCGAGGCCGGCGTCCCCGTCTTCGGCATGTGCTACGGCTTCCAGCTCATGGCCCAGAGCCTGGGCGGCCAGGTGGACAACACCGGCGCCCGTGAGTACGGCCGTACGGACCTGCACGTCTCCAGGACGTCCTCCACCCTCTTCGAGGGCACCCCGGACGAGCAGGACGTCTGGATGTCGCACGGCGACGCCTGCTCCGCCGCCCCCGAGGGCTTCACCGTCACCGCCTCCACGGACGTCGTGCCGGTCGCCGCGTTCGAGAACGACGACAAGAAGCTCTACGGCGTCCAGTACCACCCCGAGGTGATGCACTCCACGCACGGGCAGCAGGTGCTGGAGCACTTCCTGTACCGGGGCGCGGGCCTGTCCCCGAACTGGACCACGGGCAATGTGATCGACGAGCAGGTCGAGGCGATCCGCGAGCTGGTCGGCGACAAGCGCGCCATCTGCGGCCTGTCCGGCGGCGTGGACTCCGCCGTCGCCGCGGCCCTCGTCCAGAAGGCCATCGGCTCCCAGCTGACCTGCGTGTACGTCGACCACGGCCTGATGCGCAAGGGCGAGACCGAGCAGGTCGAGAAGGACTTCGTGGCCGCGACCGGCGTCCAGCTGAAGGTCGTGGACGCGTCGGAGCGGTTCCTCACCGCGCTCAAGGGAGTCTCGGACCCCGAGGAGAAGCGGAAGATCATCGGCCGCGAGTTCATCCGGGTCTTCGAGCAGGCCCAGGCCGAGATCATCGCGGACGAGGGCCCGGCGGTGGAGTTCCTGGTCCAGGGCACGCTCTACCCGGACGTCGTCGAGTCCGGCGGCGGCACCGGCACCGCCAACATCAAGTCCCACCACAACGTCGGCGGCCTCCCCGAGGACCTCGAGTTCAAGCTGATCGAGCCGCTGCGCAAGCTGTTCAAGGACGAGGTCCGGATGGTCGGCCAGGAGCTCGGCCTGCCGGAGGAGATCGTCCAGCGCCAGCCGTTCCCCGGTCCGGGGCTCGGCATCCGCATCGTCGGCGAGGTGACCAAGGAGCGGCTGGACCTGCTCCGCGAGGCCGACGCCATCGCCCGTGAGGAGCTGACCGCGGCCGGTCTCGACCGGGACATCTGGCAGTGCCCGGTGGTCCTGCTCGCGGACGTGCGCTCGGTGGGCGTCCAGGGTGACGGCCGGACCTACGGCCACCCGATCGTCCTGCGTCCGGTCTCCAGCGAGGACGCCATGACCGCCGACTGGTCCCGGCTGCCGTACGACGTCCTCGCGAAGATCTCGACCCGCATCACCAACGAGGTGCGGGACGTCAACCGCGTCGTCCTCGACGTGACCTCCAAGCCGCCGGGGACCATCGAGTGGGAGTAGTCCCGTCCGCGACGGGGCTCAGGTCCGCCTGAGAGCGCGCACCGGCTCTCCGGGCTTCCAGACCTGGACGACGAGGTACCTGTCGTCCTCGACGTAGGTCCGCACGACCTCCGTCAACTCGGTGCGGAAGAGGTGGAACGGCTCCGGCGGTTCCACCTCTTCGGCGTACTCGGCCCTGGTCCGCGCGTCCTCGACCTCGATCGCCCGCCCGCTGATCCGGACGTCGCCGCCGCCCATGCCCGTGCCCTCCCCGGGGTTCGCCTGGAGCGCGAAGCGCGGGTCGCGCCGCAGGTCGAGGGCCTTGAGCGAGTTCGGCATCATGCCGAACCAGAGCTCTCCGTTCAGGAAGCGGACCTCCAGGCCGGTGGTGCGCGGCGAGCCGTCCCTGCGCAGGGTCGCGAGGACGTGGTGGGTGTACGCGCGGAAACGGGCCTCGACGGTCTTCGCGAGGTCGGGTTCGGCCGCGGCGAAGGCCTCCCAGTTCGTGTTCATGGGGAGAGTGTGGCGCGGATACCGGACATCCTGTGTCGGGCATCCGCGGCGTCCCTCGGACGGGGGTGGCAGGCCGGTCCGGACCGGTCCGGATCCGGTCCGGGCCGGATCCGGTCCGGACCGGGTGCCGTCGAAGGCCCGGGTCCCGTCGCGCTGGATCACCTCGGCCGCAGGGGAGTTCGCGCGGCCGGGTCAACACGGCGCGTCGAAGTTCACCCGTCCGACCGGACCTGCCGAACGGGGAGGGCGTGGCGTAGGGCACAATTCGCTCTCGTCGCGGGGGAGTTGTCGGAGTGCGGGTGTGCGTCAGCGGGCGTGCGCGTGGTTGTGGTCCTGGTCGGGTGTGCGGGGAAGGCGGGCTTCGGGCGTGGCGGTGCAGGAGGCGAGACGGGACGGCGCGGACGCGGTCCCGCACGAGGGCGGCTGCACCTGCGGGGACTGCCCGCACGGGGCGCGTGAGGGGCATCGGCGCGCGGTCGCCGCGTTCCTGCTGAAGCGGGACGAGTTCGCGGCCGGGCAGGGGCTCCCGGCCGCGGTGGCCCACTCGGCCTCCGCCTCGCGGCAGTGGGTCTCGGAGGAGTTGGCGCAGGCCGCGGAGGCCGTCGCCGAGCGCGGGCGGGCCGAGGGCGCGGCATGGCTGGCCCTCCTGTGGCGTCGGACCGCTGTCGTGGTGTGGGCGGGGGTCGTGCTGCTGCTCCTCGGACAGTCGCTCACGGCGATCGGCGCGGGGTGGACCACCGCGCGTACCGCGGGGCTGACGGCCGCGCTGGTCGTCGCGGGCGCGCTGACCGCGGCGTCGTGGTTCCACCGGACGCGCGGTGGGGTGCTCGCGCCGGTGATCGGGGAGGACAACCGCCTCTCCACGTCCCGCGCGGTGGCCGCCGCCTGGGTGCTGTTCCTGGCGTACGCGGTGCTGGTCCTGGTGGGGCGGCTGGCGGCGGCCTCCGGGCACCGTGAGCGCGACGCGCTGATCGCCGGGTTCGACCTCGCCCGGGGCGCGGGGGTGGTGACCGTCCTCGCCGTGGTGTGCGGGATCGCCGTGCTGGTGCGGCGGGTGGTCGGACTGCGGGTGCTGGGGCAGCGGCTGCAGAAGGTGCGCGCGGACCGTCCCCGGGCGGCGGACCTGCTGACCGACGACGCGGGGCGGGGGACGTTCGCCGACATCCAGTACGTCGTGATCAGCGCCGTCGCCCTGGCGTTCGCGGCGGTGCGGCTCGCCCGGCGGCCCGACCGGTTGCCGGATCTGCCGTGGGGGCTCGCGGTGGTGGTGCTCGTGTCGGCGGCGACGTACCTCGCGGGGAAGTACGCGGAGGGCGGACGGCCGGTGATCCTGTCGGTGGTGCGGGCGCGGGAGGCCGGCGACCTGGACGCGCCGATCCGGACCGGCGACGACATCGAGATCCGCGGGGCGGGGTTCGTGCCGGCGGGTGCGCAGGGGGCCGATCGGCTGGCGCGGATGGTCGTCCGGGTGGGGGCGGTGAACGTGCAGGTGCCGCTGGTGCCGGTGACGGGCGGGTTCGCCAACCCGACGGACGCGTCGCTGACGGTGCCGGTACCGGCGGAGGTGGAGCCGGGGCGGGTGGAGGTGCAGGTCGTGACGGCTGCGGGGGTGGAGACGAACCGGTACGTGATCGACGTGACGGAGTAGACGTGCGTCCGCGGGCGCCTGCCTGCGGGTGCCTGTGGGCGCCTGTGGTCGTCTGCGGCGTGTGTGCGGGTGCGGGTTCAGGTCCGGGTGCGGGTGCGGCCCGCGTCGGAGGTGCCCGTCCTCGGTCCGCCACGGAGTCGGTCACCCGGCGGGGCCCGGCCGTGGACGCGCCGGCCGCCGCGGATGGACACCCCTGCCCCGTCCTTCTTCCCGCCGAGGGCGGCCCCGCCATGGGGGCCGCGCTGCGGGCCGCCCCGCCGCGGACGGCCGCCGGAAGCCTGCTGTCGTCGTCGGTCTCCCGCCGTGCGCGGCTACCGGACGGTCGAGAAAAAACCGTTCATCAGGATTGAGCCGGGGTCGAATGTCGTACGTATCGTCTGACGAGGCGGTCTCGGCATGGTGGTGAGAGGCGGCAGGCGGCGATGACCCAAGGTACGCGTACGGACACGTACAGCCCCCACTTCGACGGCGACAGGGACTGGCGGGACCTCGCGACCCGGTATGCCCTGGTACCTCTGCGGATCTTCCTGGGCCTCACCTTCCTGTACGCCGGCCTGGACAAGCTCACCGACAGCGCGTTCATGAAGGAGGCCGGGGCCGGGTCCGTCGGCGACATGATGCGTGCCGTCCGTGATTCGTCCGCCGTTCCCGCGCTGGTCGACATGGCGCTGGAGAGCCCCGTGGCGTTCGGTTACGCCATCGCCCTCGGGGAACTGGCCGTCGGGATCGGGACCCTGCTCGGACTGTTCACCCGTCTGGCCGCCCTCGGTGGTGCGCTGATCTCCCTCAGCCTGTGGCTGACCGTGAGCTGGGCCTCCGATCCCTACTACTACGGGAACGACCTCCCCTACCTCATGGCCTGGACCCCGCTCGTGCTGGCGGGTGCTCCGCTGCTGTCCGTGGACGCGGCCCTTCGCGCGCGGAGGCGGCGGCGCACGGGGGCGTACCGGTAGGGGTCAGGCCGTGGTGTCCGAGACGGTGTCCCGGGGGCGTCGAGCCCGGCGCCGGCGTACCCGGCCCGCCAGCAGGGCCACCGCGCCGGCCAGGCACAGGCCGCCCGTGACGACGGGGATCATGACGAACCAGGGGGTCTCCCAGGCGCCGCCCGCGTCACCGGCGTAGAGCACGGCGGCGAGGGTGAGGAAGACGCCCGCGACCAGCCTGCCGGGCTGGAACTCATGACGCAGCACGGCTCACCTCCGCCTGTCCCGCGCCGACCTGGAGGTCCAGGTCGAGCGTGCCCGCCCTCTCGACGCCCGCGGGCGGATCCAGGGTCAGCTCCTTGTGCTTGCCCGGTGCCACGTCCACGTCCTTCTTCCCGTCGCCGGGCAACTGGATGTCGCCGACTCCCACCTCGATGCTCAGCCTCACGGTCACGTCCTCGGGGACGATCACATGGATCCGGCCCAGACCGACGTCCGCGCGGGTGGACACGGTCTCCCCCGCGGGCACCCGTATGCCGGACAGGTCCAGGGTGCCGGTGCCGGTGCCCACGTCGTAGGCCGGGCGTATCTGCGCGGCCGAGGCGGGCTCCCAGGTCGTGCGCATCCACTCGGTGCCGATGTCCTTGGGTATCGCGGCCGAGCCGGCCAGCAGACCCGCCGTGACGACCGCCAGGACGATGGATCCGGCCCCGGTGCGGCCCAGGAACGCGCTGATCGCCACACCGATGCCGAACACGGCGAGCGCGCAGGCCAGGCCGGTCTGCAGGCTGGTGCCGAGGGGGTGCTCGTCCCAGGCCAGGCGGGTGCCGAGGCCGCCCGCGAGGAGGGCGAGCAGGAAGATCCAGCCGCCGATCCAGCGGGGGCCGCGCGGTCTGGGCGGTCGACGGTCCGGGGCGTGTGCGTCGTCGCGGACGCCGGCACGGGTGCCGAGGCCGATGGTGACGGCGGCCGCCACGTCCGCGTCGCGGGAGTCCCGGGGCCCCCACAGATAACCCGTGCCGCCGACGTGGGTGCCGTCCTTGACGATGGGGTCGCGCCACCAGGAGGGGAAGGCGGTGGGCGCCGGCGGGGCCTGGGGCTCCGGCGGGGCGTCCGCGGCGGCCTGGGCGGCGATGGGGTCGGGGCCGGGGGCGCCGCGCCGCCGGGACCAGTAGCCGGCGCCGGCGAGCAGCAGGGAGAGTATGACGGCGAAACTCAGCACGCCGCCGTTGTTCAGCATCGTGAGGAAGACACCGCAGCCGACCAGCGCGAACAGCACGGCCGTCAGCGTGTGGCCGTCGACCCGGCCGGTCAGCAGCCTGCGGATCTCGTTCTCCTCCTCCTCGTCGTCGTAGGGCACGAGGAGCCAGGCGAAGCCGTAGAAGATGAGGCCGACGCCGCCGGTGGCGGAGAGCACCGCGAGGGTGATCCGGAAGATCACCGGGTCCATGTCGCACTGCCGGCCGAGCCCGGCGCAGACCCCGCCGAGCAGCTTGTGCCGGCGGTCGCGCCGGAAGAGGTGGGGAGGTTCGGCCGCGGCCTCCTCGGCCGGGTCCCGTGGTGCGGTCCCTCCTTCCCTCTCGCGCGCGCCCGCGTGCTCGTGCGCGCGCTCGTGGGCCGCGGCGCCGCGTGCCGGGCCCGCGCCCGGCGCGGCGTCCTCCGGCGCGGTGCCCGGAGCCGGGCGCGGGCCGGAGCCGGGTCCCGGACCCGGTGCGGCGTGCTGGTGATCGGTCATGTGTCCATGGTGACGGGCGAACCGCCGCGGCGGCAGTCGGTACGACCCTGGCCGGACCCTGATATCGCCCCTGAGGCCGGGACCGGGAGCTGTTCGACGCAGCCGGGCCGCGGAGATCAGGGGAGTCTCCGGGACGGACCCTGATGCCCCGGTAGTCCGGGCGTGTGACCATCGTTGGCATGTCGGAAGCCGCAGCAGCGCCCCTCGCCGAGCCGCGGCCGCCGCGCAAGCTCTACCGCAGCAGTGACGGACGCTGGCTCGGTGGTGTGGCGCGGGGGCTCGCCGGACACCTCGGGCTGCCCGTGATCTGGGTACGGCTCGTCTTCGTCGGTCTGTTCATGGCCGACGGCCTCGGCGCGCTGCTGTACGCCGCGTTCTGGTTCTTCGTACCGCTCGGCGTCGGCGGCGTGGACGCGCAGAAACCGCCCTCGCTGGTCACCGCCGAGACCTCGCCGGACGGCCGGCGCAGACTCGTCACCCGCAGACCGGACAAGGGACAGATCGTCGCCCTGCTCCTCATGGTCGTCGTGGCCATGATCTTCGTGGGCAGCGTGGACCTCACCAACGGGACCAGGGCCTACCTCTGGCCGACCGTGCTCGTCGGCGCGGGCGTGGCCCTGGTCTGGCGGCAGGCGGACAACGCCCGCCGGGCCCGCTGGGCCGAGGTCGGCCGGCGCCGGCGCACGGTCACCCTGCTGCGGGCCGTCGCCGGCGTGCTGCTGGTGACCGCGGGGGTCTCGGGCATCTTCGTCCTGCAGGGCTCCGGTGCCCACCTCGGCTCCCTGCTGCAGGCGGCCCTGGCGGTCCTCGTCGGTGTCACGCTCCTCGCCGGCCCCTATCTCGTGCGCATGACCCAGGACCTGTCCGAGGAGCGCCTGATGCGCATCCGCGCCCAGGAGCGGGCGGAGGTCGCCGCCCACGTCCACGACTCGGTGCTGCACACCCTCACCCTGATCCAGCGCAACGCGGACAACGCGGGCGAGGTGCGCCGCCTCGCCCGCGCCCAGGAGCGCGACCTGCGCGCCTGGCTCTACAAGCCCGAGGGCACCGGCAAGGACGAGGACGACGAGCCCGCCACCCTCGCCGAGGCCGTGAAGCGCAGCGCAGCCGAGGTCGAGGACAAGCACGGTGTCCCCATCGAGGTCGTCGTCGTCGGCGACTGCCCGCTCGACGAGAGGATCGGCGCGCAGATGCAGGCCGCGCGCGAGGCGATGGTGAACGCCGCCAAGTACGGTGGCGAGGGGGGTGCCGTTCAGGTCTACGCCGAAGTCGAGGGAAAGACGGTGTTCGTGTCCGTCCGGGACCGCGGCCCCGGCTTCGACCTCGATTCGATACCCGCCGACCGCATGGGTGTCAGAGAATCGATCATCGGCCGCATGGAGCGCAACGGCGGCACGGCGCGGCTGCGTGCGGTGCCGGACGGCGGCACGGAGGTCGAGCTGGAGATGGAGAGGGCGGAGAAGACGTCATGAGCGAGCCGACCGAGGCGAACGCAGGGGCGGGACCGGCACGGGCGGCCGGGGCCGCGGAGTCGGCCGGCGGCGCCGGCGGACGTCGTGTGCGCGTCGTCCTCGTCGACGACCACCGCATGTTCCGCACGGGCGTGCAGGCCGAGATCGGGCGGACCGAGGAGACGGGCGTCGAGGTGGTCGGCGAGGCCGCGGACGTCGACCAGGCGGTCACGGTCATCACCGCGACCCGGCCCGAGGTGGTCCTCCTCGACGTGCACCTGCCCGGTGGCGGCGGCGTCGAAGTGCTGCGCCGCTGTGCGCCGTTGATGGGGGACACCGAGCGGCCGGTGCGTTTCCTGGCCCTGTCGGTGTCGGACGCGGCGGAGGACGTGATCGGGGTGATCCGGGGCGGTGCCCGCGGGTACGTGACGAAGACGATCACCGGGACCGACCTGATCGACTCGATCTTCCGGGTCCAGGAGGGCGACGCCGTCTTCTCCCCGCGCCTGGCCGGCTTCGTCCTCGACGCCTTCGCCTCGACCGACGCCCCGCCGGTCGACGAGGACCTCGACCGTCTCACCCAGCGCGAGCGCGAGGTGCTGCGGCTGATCGCCCGCGGGTACGCCTACAAGGAGATCGCCAAGCAGCTGTTCATCTCCGTGAAGACGGTCGAGTCCCACGTCTCGGCGGTGCTGCGCAAGCTCCAGCTGTCCAACCGGCACGAACTGACCCGCTGGGCGACGGCGCGCCGGCTCGTGTGACGGGCGGACGCCTCAAGTCACCCGCGTCGCGCCCGCGAACGGCATCTCGTCGATCGGGGCCAGGCGCACCGGGGCCGACGGGTTCGGGGCGTGGATCATGCGGCCGTCACCGACGTAGATGCCGACGTGACTGATGCCGGAGTAGAAGAACACCAGGTCACCGGGGAGGAGTTCCGAGCGGGAGACGCGGCGGCCCGCGGCGATCTGCGCGTAGGTCGTGCGGGGCAGGGAGATACCGGCGGAGCGGTAGGCGGCCTGGACGAGGCCCGAGCAGTCGAAGGCGTTGGGGCCGCTCGCGCCCCAGACGTAAGGGCTGCCGATCTTCTGGTGGGCGTAGGAGACGGCCCTCGCCGCGCGGGGGCCGGGTGCCCGGGGAGGAGCGGATCCGGGGGCCGCCGGGCCGTTCCGGTCGCCCGTCGAGGAGCGTGCGGCGCGGTCCGTCCCGTCGGTGAGCGCCGCGCGTTGCGCGGGTGTCAGCCGGGACCACAGGTCGCGCGCGGCGTCCAGCTTTCCGGTGATCGTCTTCCGGTGCCGTTTCAGTTCGGCCTGCCGGGAGGCCAGGGACGCCAGCTCGACGCGCGCGGCCCCGCGCAGCCGCTCGATCTCCCGGAGCTGGGCCCGGGCGCGCCCCACCGCCGCGCTCTGGCGGCTGCCCGCGCGTTCGGCGAACGCGGCACGGTCCAGGTAGCCGTCGGGGTCGGAGGAGAGGAGGAGCTGCAGGGACGGATCGAGGCCGCCGCCGCGGTACTGCGCCGCCGCCACCGAACCCAGCGCCTGGCGGGCCGTGTTGAGCCGCTCCTGCCTGCGGGCCGCCTCGTCCTGCAGAGCGTGCAGCCGCTGCCCGGCCGACCGGGCCTTCTCCCGCGCGCCGTTGTACTTCTCGGTGGCGACCTCCGCCTCCCGGTACAGCTTGTCCACCTCGGCCTTGACCCGGCCCGGTGCCGGCTGCGGCTCGGCGTGTGCCGCTCCGCCGAGTCCGGTCGCGGTGGCCGCGCCGGCGAGGGCGACGGCGGCGGCCGCGCGGGCCGTGGCGCCGCCCGCCGGGCGCGGCCTGGACTTGCGGTGCGCTGCCACCCGGGATCCCGTCCTCTCCGACGACCGCCTGGTCCGTGCCCGCGGCCACCGTGCGGGGACGGTGCCGGTCCGGCGGCGTACGGGGGAGCAGTCCACCGCCGGACCTTCTCGGCACGGGTGTCCGGTCGCCGCCCCCGGTCCGGGCGGCGGTGGGAGCCGGTCACCTGGTCGAGGACGCTAGACCCGGCCGTGCGGCCCCGGTGACGGGTTGTGCGGAAGTGGCGCGAGCGGACCGCCGGGTGACCGTAAGTGACCGCTTTCCCCTCCCGGCGCCGTTCCCTTCACGCAGAGCGATGACCGATGTGCCGAACACGGGAAGGGGGAGGGGCCGTGGTGCTATGCGGTGCGCGCGGAGGGCGGGCCGCCGTTGCGGCGGGCCCGCCGGGCCGGTGTCGGAGGGGCCGGCGGGCCTGGTTAGGCTCCGGCCTCATGGACGTACTCCTCCACCTCTTCGTCGGTCTGCACATCATCGGCATCGCGTCGCTGCTCGGTGGCTTCCTCACCCAGATGAAGGCGATGGGCGAGGGCACCGCCCGGTTCACCCCGGCGATGCTGCACGGCGCGCTGACGATGCTGGTCACCGGCGTGGTCCTGGTCGGCCTCAACCAGGCCCAGGACTACTCCGTGAACAACATCAAGATCGGGGTGAAGCTGGCCCTGCTGATCGTGATCCTCGGCCTGGTCTACGTGAAGCGGGACGAGGAGAAGGTGGACAAGGGCCTGTTCGGCCTCGTCGGGCTGCTGACCACGGCGAACGTCTTCATCGCCGTGCTGTGGACCTGACCCCGTCCCCCGCGGGCACGCCGCGTGCCGGCGGTGAGCACCGCGCGGCGTGCCCCGCCGCGTCTCAGGCCGGGCGCACCACGCTGTGGATCGAGGACTCGCCGTCGTAGTAGACCGACTCCTCGCGGACGTAGGTGCCGGGCTTGGGGGCGTGGATCATCTTGCCGTTGCCGATGTAGATGCCCACGTGGGTGACGTCGTCGTAGAAGAAGACGAGGTCGCCGGGTTGCGCCTGGGACACGGGGACCGTCGTGCCGGCGTCCACCTGGTCGTAGGTGGTGCGGGGGAGGGTGACGCCGGCGGCCTTCCAGGCGGCCTGGGTGAGGCCGGAGCAGTCGTAGGAGCCGGGGCCGGTGGCGCCCCAGACGTACGGCTTGCCGATCTGCGCGCGGGCGAAGGCCAGGGCCTTCTCGGCCTTGGCGGCGTACGAGGAGTCGGCCGACGAGGCGGGCGGGGCGGTCGAACCGGTGGACTCCGTCGTGCCGGACGCGTCCGGGGCGCCGCTCTCCTGCCGGGCCTCCTCCTCCTCCTGGGCCCGCTGCTGCTCCGCCTGCTGCCGGGCCAGTTCGGCGGCCTTGCGGGCGGCCTCCTCCTGCTTCTTCTTCTCGATCGCCGCGAGCCGCGCCTTCTCCTCGGCGGTCAGCTCCGACAGCAGCTCGCGCGCGTCCGCGAGCTTCTTCTGGACGGTCGCCTTGGCCGCCTTCAGGTCGCCCTGCGACTCGGTCAGCGTCCGGAGGCTCTCGGTGGCCTCCCGGCGCTTCTCCATCGTCGCGGACTGCTGCGTGACGTAGTCGTCGACCGCCTCCTTCTGGCGGCCGGTCATCCGGTCCATCAGCTGGCTGCGGTCGAAGAAGTCCTGCGGTGAGTCCGCGAGCAGGAAGGTCGCGGTGTCGGGGACGCCGGCGCCGGTCCGGTACTGGGCGGCGGCGAAGGTGCCCAGCTCCTCCCGCGCCTCGTTGAGCTTCTGGGTGCGCTCGGCCACGTCGTCGAGGAGGGTGTCGACGCGCTTGCGCTGCTTGGCGGTCTTCTCCTTGGCCGCGTTGTACTTCTCGGTCGCCGACTCCGCCTGGCGGTAGAGGTCGTCGACCTTCTTCTCGACCTCCTCCAGACTCGGCCTGCCGTCGTCCGAGGGCGCGGCGTTCGCCGTCTGGGACAGCAGGGCCACGGAGGTCAGGGCCGCCGTGGCGAGGGCGGGGGTCCGTATGCCGGCCACGCGCGTGCCGGGGGTGCGCGACTTGCGGTGCGACGCCAAGGGAGGCGACTCCTTCCAGTGGTCCGCCTACCGGGTTAGCTGTCGGGTTCGGGCGGGTGGATCGGAAGGGTTGCCCTACGGCCGCTCCGCGAGGGAGTGGGCCGATTCACCCCAAGGTCTCGGTTGGGTCCCCGGCTCCGGCCGCCGCGGCGGCGGTGACGGACTCGGCGGAGGCCGCGCGGCCCGGCGAGGTTCGCCGGTGGGGGTCGAGCGGCCCGCCCGCACCGTAGCCAACTCGTGCGGCACCTGTGAAGGTTGATGGGTGATATGCCCGATACATTTTCGTGACCTCGGGTGTCGCGTCACCCAGGGTGATGCGGCGATGTCGGCGGGTGTGCGGGGACGCGCGGGGTGCGACGGCCGGGGCGGGGCGCCGCGCGGACCGTGGAATCCCGGGGATGTTCTCCGGGTGGCCGCGGGCTGTCGGTGAAGCGCCCTAGACTCGGAGAGCGATGAGCAGCCTCTTTGACGAAAGCTTCCTGGCGGACCTCCAGGCCCGGCAGGGCCCCGCGGACGAGCCCCCGCCGCCGCCCGAGGACGACCACGTGCCGGAGCCGATCCCGGACGACCTGTTCGGCGGGAAGTTCGACGTGCCGCCGGAGCGGGACACCTACTACCGCGACGGCGCCCCACGCCCGGTGATCGACCCCGCCGCCCTCCTGGAGGGGCTGAACGACAACCAGCGCGCCGCCGTCGCGCACTCCGGCTCCCCGCTGCTCATCGTGGCCGGCGCCGGTTCCGGCAAGACCCGTGTGCTCACGCACCGCATCGCGTACCTGCTCGCCGAGCGGGGCGTCCACCCCGGCCAGATCCTCGCGATCACCTTCACCAACAAGGCCGCCGGCGAGATGAAGGAGCGCGTCGAGCAGCTCGTCGGGCCGCGCGCGAACGCGATGTGGGTGATGACCTTCCACAGCGCGTGCGTGCGCATCCTGCGCCGCGAGAGCAAGAAGCTCGGCTTCACGTCGTCGTTCTCGATCTACGACGCCGCCGACTCCAAGCGGCTGATGGCCCTGGTCTGCCGCGACCTGGACCTCGACCCCAAGCGCTTCCCGCCGAAGTCCTTCAGCGCGAAGATCAGCAACCTGAAGAACGAGCTGATCGACGAGGAGGACTTCGCCGCCCAGGCCGCGGACGGTTTCGAGAAGACCCTCGCCCAGGCCTACGCCCTGTACCAGTCGCGGCTGCGCGAGGCGAACGCCCTCGACTTCGACGACCTGATCATGACGACGGTCAACCTGCTCCGCGCCTTCCCGGACGTCGCCGAGCACTACCGCCGCCGTTTCCGCCACGTCCTGGTCGACGAGTACCAGGACACCAACCACGCCCAGTACGCCCTGGTCAGGGAGCTCGTCGGAACCTCCGAGCAGCCCGGCGGGGCGTCGCCGGAGGCCGAGGTCCCGCCCGCCGAGCTGTGCGTGGTGGGCGACGCCGACCAGTCGATCTACGCCTTCCGCGGCGCGACGATCCGCAACATCCTCCAGTTCGAGGAGGACTACCCGGACGCGACGACGATCCTGCTCGAGCAGAACTACCGCTCCACGCAGACCATCCTGAGCGCGGCCAACGCCGTCATCGAGCGCAACGAGTCCCGCCGCCCGAAGAACCTGTGGACCAACGCCGGCACCGGCGCGCGGATCACCGGATACGTCGCAGACACCGAGCACGACGAGGCGCAGTTCGTCGCCGACGAGATAGACCGCCTCACGGACGCGGGCCAGGCCAAGGCGGGCGACGTCGCGGTCTTCTACCGGACCAACGCCCAGTCCCGCGTCTTCGAAGAGGTCTTCATCCGCGTCGGCCTCCCCTACAAGGTCGTCGGCGGCGTCCGCTTCTACGAGCGCAAGGAGGTCCGGGACGTCCTGGCCTACCTGCGGGTGCTCGCCAATCCCGAGGACTCGGTGCCGCTGCGCCGCATCCTCAACGTCCCCAAGCGGGGCATCGGCGACCGCGCGGAGGCCATGATCGACGCCCTCGCCCAGCGCGAGAGGATCAGCTTCTCGCAGGCGCTGAGGCGCGTCGACGAGGCGTACGGCATGGCCGCGCGGTCGGTGAACGCCGTGAAGCGGTTCAACACGCTGATGGAGGACCTCCGTACGATCGCCGAGTCCGGCGCGGGCCCGGCCACCGTCCTGGAGGCGATCCTCGAGCGCACCGGCTACCTCGCCGAGCTGCAGGCCTCCACCGACCCGCAGGACGAGACCCGGATCGAGAACCTGCAGGAACTCGCGGCCGTCGCCCTGGAGTTCGAGCAGGAGCGCGGCGAGGGGGCGGCGGCACCGGGGGCCGGCGCCCCGGGCGGCACCCTGGCCGAGTTCCTGGAGCAGGTCGCGCTGGTCGCCGACTCCGACCAGATCCCCGACGAGGACGAGGACGGCTCCGGCGTCATCACCCTGATGACCCTGCACACCGCCAAGGGCCTGGAGTTCCCGGTCGTCTTCCTCACCGGCATGGAGGACGGCGTCTTCCCGCACATGCGCGCCCTCGGCCAGACCAAGGAGCTGGAGGAGGAGCGGCGCCTGGCGTACGTCGGCATCACGCGCGCGCGTGAGCGGCTGTACCTCACCCGCTCGACGATGCGCAGCGCGTGGGGACAGCCGTCGTACAACCCGCCCTCGCGCTTCCTGGAGGAGATCCCGGCCGCGCACATGGAGTGGAAGCGGACGGGGGGCGGCTCATCCGCGCCCGCCGGGCCGGTCTCCGGGGTGGCGGCCTCGCTGTCGTCCTCCCGCTCCCGCTCGTCGGCGGCGGGCGCCTCCGGCTTCGCCACCCGCCGGGCCGCGGAGCAGCAGTCCGCCGTGTCGCTGGCGGTCGGGGACCGGGTCACGCACGACCAGTTCGGTCTCGGCACCGTGGTCGCGGTGAAGGGCACGGGCGCGAACGCGGAGGCGACCATCGACTTCGGGGACGCCAAGCCGAAGCGGCTGCTGCTGCGGTACGCGCCGGTGGAGAAGCTGTAGGAACCACGCAGGAGCCCCGCCGGTGCGGCGGGGCTCCCCGGTCCGGCCGGGCCGGTGCTACGACGGGTTGAGGCCGTGGCTGCGCAGCCACGCGAGCGGGTCGATCGTGGAGCCGCCGCCGGGCCGCACCTCGAAGTGCAGGTGCGGTCCGGTCGACTTCCCCGAATTGCCGGAGAACGCGATCGGGTCGCCGGCCTTCACGGTCGTACCCGGAGCGACCCGGTAGCTGGAGAGGTGGCAGTACCACGTCTCCGTGCCGTCCTTCGCGGTCACGATCATCATGTTGCCGTACGAGACGTTGAACTGGGTGCGCACCGTACCGTCGGTCGCGGCCATCACGGTCGAGCCGTACGGCACGGGGAAGTCGATGCCGGTGTGCACGGACATCCAGTTGGTGCCGGACTGGCCGTAGTAGGCGCTGAGGCCGTGCTGCGCGACCGGGAGCGCGAACTTCGGGCGCAACCGCTCCTTGCGGGCCGCCTCCTCCGCCGCCCGCCTCCGCTCGGCCTCCTGCTGGGCCCTGAGGTCGATGCGCTCCTGGGTGCGGCTGGCCCGGTCGGCGAAGTCGTCCGCCCCGGCGGCCAGGCTCTCGAGCTGGGTGTCCAGCTCGATGTTGGCGACGGACGGTTTCACCGGCTGCGCGTCCGCGGCGGTGGTCGCCGTCTCCCCGCCGTCGTCGGTCAGGTTGCCGACGGAGGCGGCGGCGATCCCCGCGACACCCATCACGCACGCGGAGGGCACGGCCACCGTCAGCAGCGCGGAGCGCTTGGGGGGCGTGCGGCGGCGGGAACGGGACCCGCCGCGTGAGGCCGCGCGCGGCGACGGGACGGGAACGACCTCCTCCTGCTCCTCGAGCAGGTGCACCGCCGGCAGTTCGCCCGTGCCGTCCGGGTCGCCCTGGGCGGGGTCGTCGTGGGGGTCCTGTGCGTGGGAGTCCTGTTCCTCCGGGGCCGGGGAGCCGGAGTTTTGGGAGGGGAAGGCCGGGGACGACCGGGGGTCCTCGTACTGCTCGAACGTGGCGGTGGCCTGCTGGTCGAAGGACTCGCCCTGCTGCCCGTAGGCGTCGGTCGCCGGGGCGGTGCCGCCGTCGGAATTCCACTGCGTGGCGTCGTAGGCGCCGGTGTCGAAGGCCTGGGTGCCCCAGTCCCAGTGCTGGGTCTGGTCGACGGGGTTCCCGGACTGGTCGGGCTGGAGCCAGGCACCCGCGTCCCACTGACCGCTGACGTCGGGTGCGGTGCCCTGCTGGGGGATCGGCGGCACGTGCTGCTGACCGGTGGTCCACGCCGTCGCGTCGTAGGCGCCGGTGTCGTAGCCGGTGTGCTGCTGGGCCGCGTACGCGTCGTACTGCGCGGTGTCGTGGCCGCCCGCGGACCAGTGCGCGGTGTCGTACGCCCCCGTGTCGTGGCCGCCGCCCGGGAGGTCGCCGAAGAGGGGGTCGGTGGCGAAGCCCGCGAAGGTGTGGCCGCCGGTGCCGAAGCCGGTGGGGGCGGAACCGGCGGCGTCGTGGCCGCCGTACGAGGTGAAGTCGCCGTACTGGGCTTCCTGGGTGCCGTACGACGCGTAGTGCGCCGAGGCGGCGTCGGAAGCCGGGGCCGGGGCCATGGTCCCCGACGGGTGACGGTCGTTCACCAACTTCTCTTTCGCCTCGACAACAGGGGCTGCCAGAGCAGTGCGGCGACTGTACCCGGCGGTACGCGGGCACGACAATCTTCGGCAGGTTTCACGCACGCAGGAAACGGGCAATCGGTCGTGTTTTGGCGGACTGCGGGCGCGTCCTTGGCCCTGTGTTCGATGTTTGTTCGAGGTGACGCGTGGGGCGGCGGCACAAGTGGGCCGCGCCGGGCGGTCGCTGTTCGGACGGGGACGCCGCGCCGTCGAGGTCACGGGCGTGTCATCGGCCCGGGCGTGTCGTGCGCCCCTCACGGCCGTCCCCGCCGGACGGCCGTGAGGCCGCCGTGCCGGGCCCGGGCCTTCGCGGGCCGTGGCCGGACCGCGGCAGGAGCGCCGCCGTGCCGCGATCGGATCGCCGTCGGGCGGTGGTCGGGCCGCGATCGGATCGCCGTCAGGCGACCGTCATGCCCTCCGCGCGGTCCGTGGAGGGCTCTCCGGGATGCGCCGCGTCCAGGGCCTGCCGTATGCCGGTCGCCACGGCCGGGTGCACGGGCAGGGCGAGGTGGCCGACGCCGCTCACCCGTACGTTCTGCACCATCAGGTCCGGGTGCTCGATGCAGGCCGTCTCCAGCGGCTCCATGATGTGGTCGAGGTCGCTCCAGAAGGCGAAGAAGTGCGTCCGGCAGCCGGGTGCGGGCAGCGCGAGTTCCTCGAGCACCGGCGAGCCGGGGCGCATCTGCCGGACGATGGGGTGCGCGTTGGCCAGCGGCGCGACGCGGGTGCCCGAGTGCGGGGTGCCGAGCGTGACGAGCGTCCGCACCCGGGCGTCACCGCCCAGTCGCTGCACGTAGTACCGCGCGATCAGCCCTCCCAGACTGTGCCCGACCACGTCGACGCGGTTGCTGCCGGTGCGCTCGCAGACCTGCTCTATGTGGCGGCCGAGCAGTTCGGCCGCGATGCGGATGTCACAGGTCAGCGGCGAGTAGTTGAGGGACTCGATCTGCCGCCTGCCGTGCTGGACGAGGCTGCGGCGCAGCAGGAGGAAGACGGAGCGGTTGTCGATGAAGCCGTGCAGCAGCACGACCGGGGGCTTGGCCTCCACCGGCAGTTGCGCGGTGCCGTCCGGTGCGGGCAGCGAGGAGGCCGGGCCCCGTCGCTCCTGGACGATGCCGGCGGGATAGAGCAGGAGGTGGCCCGCCAGGATCGCGAGTTCCAGGGCGGTGGCCTTCAGCAGCGCCAGGGAGAGATCCGCCAGCCGGCTCGGCAGAAGACGCCGGCAGAACGGCAACAGGGGAAGAGCTGCCTGGGTGACCTTCATGGCCGACCTCCTGTCGGCACGCGGAGGAACGGCTCTGTCCCCCGTGTGCCCTCATGGGGAACCGCGACGAGAGCGGTCGACGGTGCGCGCGTGCGACGTGTGGAGGGGGTGCGGTGGTACGGCGGCCTCGTCGCGGATCCCTTGTGCGCATGGTCCCACCGTCGCCCGTGCCGCGCACGGGCATGTGGTGCGGGGGCCGCGGAGCCCCGGAACGCTGCGCGGTGAACGTGTCCCACCGTGTGATTTCCCCCTCCCTGCGCACCGCGAAACGGCCGGTTGCGGGATGCTGGAGATAACGTTCGTTCACTTCCCCGGCCGGTCCGGGCCGGGGTGTCCGTGCCGCGGTGGTACACCCGGCGCAGTGGGCGGCGGGACGTGCGGTGCACACGGCGTGCGCGGCGTGTGCGGCACGGCCCGTGTGTGCGGTACTTGTCGGTACGGATGGATGTAGTCGCTTCATGGAGGCAGTGATGGGTGTGGCAGCCGGTCCGATCCGCGTGGTGGTGGCCAAGCCGGGGCTCGACGGCCACGATCGCGGGGCCAAGGTGATCGCGCGGGCGCTGCGCGACGCCGGTATGGAGGTCATCTACACCGGGCTTCACCAGACCCCCGAGCAGATCGTCGACACCGCGATCCAGGAGGACGCCGACGCGATCGGCCTGTCCATCCTCTCCGGCGCGCACAACACGCTCTTCGCGGCGGTGATCGACCTGCTCGAGGAGCGGGACGCGGCGGACATCCTGGTCTTCGGCGGCGGGATCATCCCCGAGGCGGACATCGCCCCGCTCAAGGAGAAGGGCGTCGCGGAGATCTTCACCCCGGGCGCGACCACGGCGTCCATCGTGGACTGGGTGCGCGCGAACGTGCGCCAGCCCGCGCAGGCCTAGGCGCCGGTCCCCGTCGGCCGGCCCGAGGGGGCCGGTCCGGCCGGCACGACCGGCCGGGGCCCGGGGGCCGGGCCGGCCGGCCGGAACGGCGGGGCGGGTCCCGTGCGCCGGGGTGCCGGTGCGGAACCGGCTCGTCGGGGCCCCGGGGCCCGGACCCGCGACGCTCGGGGCCGCGGTGTTCAGGCTCGCGCCGGGGTCAGCTCCTCCAGCATGACCGCGCGCAGGCGCAGTGTCGCGACCAGGCGTTGGAAGGCCTCCGCCCAGTAGCCGCCGGCTCCCGGCGCCGCGTTCTCCGGCTCGTCCGGTACCGCCAGGAGCGCGTCGAGGTGACCTGCCCCGGAGGGGTCGAGGCAGCGCTCGGCCAAGCCCATGACTCCGCTGAAACTCCATGGATAACTCCCTGCGTCCCGCGCGATGTTGAGCGCGTCGACCACGGCCCGTCCGAGCGGCGCGGCCCACGGCACCGCGCACACCCCGAGCAGCTGGAAGGCCTCGGACAGGCCGTGCGTCTCGATGAACCCGGCCACCCACTCGGCCCGTTCGGCGGCGCCCAGCGTGGCGAGCAGCCTGGCGCGTTCGGCCAGGGACACCGCCCCCGGGCCGCCGGCCTCCGGCGCGGAGGGCTCACCGAGCAGCGCCCGGGACCACTGGGCGTCCCGCTGCCGCACCGCCGCCCGGCACCAGGCCGCGTGCAGCTCGCCCTGCCAGTCGTCCGCCACCGGCAGGGCCACGATCTCCCGGGGCGTGCGCCCGCCGAGCCGCCGCGACCAGCTGCCGAGCGGCGCCGCCTCCACCAGCTGGCCCAGCCACCAGGACCGCTCGCCCCGTCCCGCGGGGGCCTTGGCCGTCACGCCGTCGCGCTCCATGCCGGCGTCGCACTCGTGCGGTGCCTCGACGACGAGCGTCGGCACGTCCCTCGTGTGGTCGACGGCCACACACGCCCCGGCCCTGACCGCCATCCGTTCCGCGAGCGCCGAACCGGGCAGCGCCGACAGCAGCTCCGCGGCCGTCGACCGCACGTTGCGGCTGCGGTCGGCCAGGGCCCGCTCCAGGAAGGGCTCGTCGTCCGGACCGAGGCCGGTGCGCAGGGAGTCCACGAACATGAGCCGGTCCTCCGCGCGCTCCGTCGCCCAGGTCGTCGCGAGGAGGTCGCGTGCGGCGGCGGGCTCGCGGGAGCGCAGGGCGGTGAGGAGTGCGACCCGCTCGGCGAAGAGGCCCTCCCGCCAGAGCCGCTCGATCCCCTCCGGGTCGTCGGGACCGGGCACGGACGCGCCCCGTGCCGAGCGCAGGGCGAACCGCCAGTCCGGGTTGAGCCGGGCCAGCCACAGGGCGCGCGGCCCCGCGAACCGCAGGGCCGCCGGACGCAGGTCCGTACGTCCCCGCGCGGCGTCGAGCAGGGCGGGCAGCGCGGCAGGGGGCGCCGCGAAACCGCGGGCGTTCGCCGCCGCCAGCCACTGGGGCAGCAGCTCCATGAGATCCGGGGCCGTGCCCCGGCGGCCGCCGCCGGAGGCGCCGGGGCGGTCGGAGAGCAGCAGCGTGAGCCGACGGGCGGCGGCGGGCGGCAGCGGCGGACGGGGGTCCTCGGGGGCGGGCTCCGGGCGCCTCGCCGCCCGCGCCGGCCGCAGCCCGGCGCGCCGCCGTACGGTCGCCGCGGCCGCCGCGTCCAGCAGCGCCACCGGTGCCTCGGGGCCGGGGGCGCAGCCCGCCGGTGTGCGCCGGTCCGTGCCCAGCAGGGCCGTGGTGACCAGGTCCTCCCAGGCGTCCGGGAGGGACGGGTCCACGGCGACGGTGGTCCTGCTCATGAGCTTCCTTTCCGTCGGGCGGCCCGGCACGGTCGAAGACCCACGCGCACCGAGTGTCCAGTGGTGCCCGAAAAATTCCTGAGACCGGAGGAACAGGAGGGAACGGGAGGGAACGGGAGGGAACGCGTGGTTCAGCACAGCGGCACCGCCTCGCCGGGCCCCTGCGGCCATGCCGCCATCGGGGTGAATCCCCGGTGGCCGCACTCGCCGAAGACCGTGACCGGGGCGCCGCCCGACAGGGCGACCAGGCGCCACAGGCCGGGCCGGGACCGCGCGGCCGGGGTGATCGGCAGGGCCGTGTCCCCGTCGGCGTCCGCCAGCTGCCAGCCGTCACCGTCCGGGACCGGGACCACCCGGTCCAGCGTCACCGGAACCGACTCCAGCCAGGGGTCGTCGCGCAGCGCCTCGCCGTAGCGGGCGACCGCCCGGGCCGGCGTCGTCCCCGGCGGCCGCGCCGTCGTCGGCGCGGGGGGCGCGAACCGCTCGCCCAGGGCCGCCCGCGGCTGCCCCGCGCCCGGATAGGCGGACAGCTCCGCGTCCAGGACCGTCCCGACCGGCAGGGCGATCTCGGGGGCGCGGCCCGCGGCGCCGTAGGAGAGGAGCAGGGCGGTGCGCCGCGAGTCCGTGCCGTACAGCCAGATGCGGCGGGTCGTCAGACGGGCGTCCGCCGTGTCGTACTGGGCGAGGACCAGCCAGCGGTCCCGCACCGGCGGGCCGTCCGCCGAGGCGGGCAGGCCGACGCGGGAGCGGACCGTCGCGGCGAGGCCCTCCGGCAGCCGCTCCCGGCGCAGCCAGCCCCGGTCGAGGAGGTGGAGCAGCGCGCACTCCTCCAGCAGCCGCACCGGCCAGCCCGGCCCGGTGCCGGGGATCGCCCCCAGCTCCCGCACCCGGGCGGCCAGCCCCTGTGCCTGGGCGTCGACCATGCGGGCCGCCGTCTCCTCCCACAGGCCGTACCCGGACTGCTCCGCCGTCGCCAGGCCGCCGCGGAGCAGGTCCGCCAGGCGCTGCTCCAGCTCCAGCGCGCCCGCGGTGATCCGCTCGGCCCGGCGCTCCGCCCTGCGCCGCGCCGCCTCCGCACCGGCGGACCCGGACGGGGAGCCGGGGGAGTCCGGGGGATCCGGGGAGTGCGCGGTCCGCCGCCGCTCCGCGCGCCCGTGCCGGCCCGCGAGCCACCGCTCCGCCCACTCCGGGGCCTCCGCCCGCGGCACCGCCCCGTCCCCGCCCGCCCAGAGCAGCAGCAGACCGAGCGCGTGCTTGCACGGGACCTGACGGCTCGGGCAGCTGCACGCGCACGCGGGTCCGGAGGGGTCCGCGAGGTCGACGACCGTCCGGTACGGCTCGCTGCCGCTGCCCTCGCACAGCCCCCACAGCGCCCCCTCGCCGGACCGGCCGGCCCCGGACCACGGACCGGCCGCGCCGAGTCTGCTCCCCGCTTCGCGCGAGGCGGTGTCAGGCGCCAGTGCGAGCACCCGGTCCGCGGTCCAGCGCGCCCCCTGCTGAGTCATGCCGCCGAAGGTACGTCCCGGCACTGACAATCGGTCCGACGAGTGCATTTCCGCGGGCCGGGGCGATTGTCAGTGGCGTGGTGCACGGTAGGTGGCAGATCCGAACCGGCCGAGCTGGAGGGGGACTCAGCCATGTCCGCGTCCGTTGAACCGATGTCCGCCGACCCGGCCCGGGACGGCTCCGCGTCCGCGCACCCGGGCACGGACGCCGCCCGTCCCGCCCCCGGACCACAGGCGCTGCGGCCGCACGCGGAGGACGCCTTCGCCGCCGAGCTCGCCGCGCTGGCGGCGCGGGACGACCGCCCGCGTCCGGCCCGCTGGCGGCTCTCGCCGTGGGCCGTCGCGACCTACCTGCTCGGCGGCACGCTGCCGGACGGCACGGTGATCACACCGAAGTACGTCGGTCCGCGCCGCATCGTCGAGGTCGCCGTGAGCACCCTCGCCACCGACCGCGCCCTGCTGCTGCTCGGCGTGCCCGGCACCGCGAAGACGTGGGTGTCCGAGCACCTGGCCGCGGCGGTCAGCGGGGACTCGACCCTGCTGGTGCAGGGCACGGCCGGCACGCCGGAGGAGGCCATCCGCTACGGCTGGAACTACGCCCGGCTGCTCGCCCACGGCCCCAGCCGCGACGCCCTGGTGCCCAGCCCGGTGATGCGGGCCATGGCGGAGGGGATGACGGCCCGCGTCGAGGAGCTGACCCGCATCCCGGCCGACGTCCAGGACACGCTCATCACCATCCTGTCGGAGAAGACCCTGCCGATACCGGAACTGGGCCAGGAGGTGCAGGCGGTCCGCGGCTTCAACCTGATCGCCACGGCGAACGACCGCGACCGCGGGGTCAACGACCTGTCCAGCGCCCTGCGCCGCCGCTTCAACACCGTGGTGCTGCCGCTGCCGGAGACCCCCGAGGCGGAGGTCGACATCGTCTCGCGCCGGGTGGACCAGATCGGCCGCTCCCTCGACCTGCCGGCCGTGCCCGACGGCATCGACGAGATCCGCCGTGTCGTCACGGTCTTCCGCGAGCTGCGCGACGGGGTCACCGCCGACGGCCGGACGAAGCTGAAGTCGCCCAGCGGCACGCTGTCGACCGCCGAGGCGATCTCCGTGGTCACCAACGGGCTGGCGCTCGCCGCCCACTTCGGCGACGGCGTGCTGCGGGCCGGGGACGTCGCCGCGGGCATCCTCGGCGCGGTCGTCCGCGACCCGGCGGCGGACCGCGTCGTCTGGCAGGAGTACCTGGAGACCGTCGTCCGCGAGCGTGACGGCTGGAAGGACTTCTACCGGGCCTGCCGGGAGGTCAGCGCGTGAACGGCGGGGCGAGGGACGCGTGCCGGGGACCGGCGCGGCCGCCCGGCGGCGCTTCGAGGGGGACGGCGTGACGGACGTGGACAGGCCCGGCGGCGGGCGGCCGGCGGGGCCGTTGCTGCTCGGGGTGCGGCATCACGGGCCGGGGTCGGCACGGGCGGTGCGGGCGGCGCTGGAGGAGGCCCGGCCGGGGGCCGTGCTGATCGAGGGCCCGCCCGAGGCCGACCCGCTGATCCCGCTCGCCGCGGAGGAGGACATGCGGCCGCCGGTCGCCCTGCTCGCCCACGCCGTGGACGAGCCCGGCCGCTCGGCCTTCTGGCCGCTGGCGGAGTTCTCCCCGGAGTGGGTCGCGATCCGCTGGGCGCTGGAGCACGGGGTCCCGGCCCGCTTCATCGACCTGCCGGCCGCCCACACGCTGGCGTGGGGGAAGGCGGAGGGGGAGGACGGGAAGGACGGGGACGACGGGACCGGCGGGGCGGACGGGCCCGGCCCCGGCCCCGGTACCGCTCCCGGCCCCGGCGCCGCGGAGGGGTCCAGGTCCGGGGACGACGCCGCCCCGGACGCCGACGTGCGGGTCGACCCGCTGGGAGTGCTCGCCGGGACCGCCGGGTACGACGATCCCGAGCGGTGGTGGGAGGACGTCGTCGAGCACCGGGGCGTGGGGAAGGGCGACGCGCTCGCGCCGTTCACCGCGCTGGAAGAGGCCATGACGGCGCTGCGGGAGACGTACGGCAGCGGGGGACACGACCGGGACCTGGTGCGCGAGGCGCACATGCGGCTGCGGATCCGGGCGGCGCAGCGGGAGTTCGAGGACGGGGTGGCCGTGGTGTGCGGGGCCTGGCACGTGCCCGCGCTGCGGCGGAGGACCACCGTCGCCGCCGACCGGGCCGTGCTGAAGGGGCTGCCCAAGGTCAGGACGGACATGACCTGGGTGCCCTGGACCAACCGCAGACTGTCCCGGATGAGCGGATACGGCGCGGGCGTCGACTCCCCGGGCTGGTACGGGCACCTGTTCGGCGCCCCCGACCGGCCGGTCGAGCGGTGGATGACCAAGGTGGCGGGGCTGCTGCGGGACGAGGACCGGATCGTGTCGTCCGCGCACGTCATCGAGGCCGTGCGGCTGGCGGGGACGCTCGCCGCGATGCGGGGCCGTCCGCTGCCCGGACTGGGCGAGACGACCGACGCGGTCCGGGCGGTGATGTGCGAGGGCTCCGACGTGCCGCTGGCGCTGGTGCACGACCGGCTGGTCGTCGGGGACGTGCTGGGGGAGGTGCCGGCGACGGCGCCCGCCGTGCCGCTGCAGCGGGACCTCGCGCGCATCCAGCGCCGGCTGCGGCTGAGACCGGAGGCCGCGGAGCGGGAGCTGGAGCTCGACCTGCGCAGGGAGACCGACGCCGGGCGCAGCAGGCTGCTGCACCGGCTGCGGCTGCTCGGCGTCGCATGGGGCGAGCCGGCCGCCTCGCGCGGGAGCACGGGGACCTTCCGGGAGACCTGGCGGCTGCGCTGGGAGCCGGAACTGTCCGTACGGGTCGCCGAGGCCGGGGTGTGGGGGACGACCGTACGCGCCGCCGCGACGGCCAGGGCCGAGGCGGACGCCGTCGCCGCGCAGGGCCTCGCCGAGGTCACCGGGCTGGCCGAGCGCTGCCTGCTGGCCGGACTGCCCGGCGCACTGCCCGCGGTGATGCGGATCCTCGCCGACCGCGCGGCCCTGGACACCGACGTCGGCCACCTCGCCCAGGCGCTGCCCGCCCTGGTCCGCTCGCTGCGCTACGGCGACGTGCGCGGCACGGACACCGCGGCGCTGGCCGAGGTCGCCGCCGGGCTCGCCGAGCGGGTCTTCGTCGGACTGCCGCCGGCCTGCGCCGGGCTGGACGCGGACGCCGCCGAGGAGATGCGGGGCCATCTCGACGCGGTGCACGGGGCGGTGGGCCTCCTCGGCGACGCCCCGGCACCGGGGCACGCGGACCTGCGCGCCCGCTGGCAGTCGGTGCTGCGGACGCTGTCGGCGCGGGACACGGTGCCCGGCGTCGTACGGGGGCGGTCCGTGCGGCTGCTGCTGGACGGCGGGGAGCTGGCGCGGGACGAGGCGGCGCGGCTGATGGGCCTGGTGCTGTCGCCGGGCACACCGCCGGCGGACGCGGCCGCGTGGATCGAGGGCTTCGTCGGCGGCGGCTCCGGGGGCGGGATGCTCCTGGTCCACGACGAGCGGCTGTTCGGGCTGGTCGACGCGTGGCTGACGGGGGTGCCGGCGGAGGCGTTCACGGACGTACTGCCGCTGCTGCGGCGGACGTTCTCGGCGTACGAGGCGGGGGTGCGGCGCACCCTCGGCGAACTGGTCCGGCGCGGGCCCGGGGCGCGCGGGAGCACGGTGGCCGCCGGTTCCGGCGCACCCGGCTTCGCGCCCGACCTCGACACCGCGCGCGCGGACGCCGTGCTGCCGGTCGTGCGGCTGCTGCTGGGACCGGGCGGGGACGACGGGGAAGCGCTCGGCACCGGTCCGCAGGGAGCGGCGCGATGACGGGACCGCGAACACAGCGGCACCACGACACCGGCGGCACCAGGGGGAGAGGCACATGACGACCACGGCGACGGACCCGGCGCGGGAGCGGCTGCGGCGGTGGCGGCTCGTGCTCGGCGGGGACGCGGCCGACGGGACCGGACACGCGCTGTCCGGGCAGGACGCCGCGATGGACGGCGCCCTCTCCGCGCTCTACGGCAAGGGCGACAAGCCGCAGGCGGGGCGGGAGCGTTCGGCGGGGCTCGGGGCGTCGGCGCCGTCGGTGGCGCGCTGGCTCGGGGACATCCGGACCTACTTCCCCTCCTCCGTCGTCCAGGTCATGCAGCGCGACGCCATCGACCGGCTCGGGCTGTCCACCCTCCTGCTGGAACCGGAGATGCTCGAGGCGGTCGAGGCCGACGTCCACCTCGTCGGCACGCTGCTGTCGCTCGGCAAGGCGATGCCGGAGACGACGAGGGAGACGGCACGCGCGGTCGTGCGCAAGGTCGTCGAGGACCTGGAGAAGCGGCTCGCCACCCGCACCCGGGCCACCCTCACCGGCGCCCTCGACCGCAGCGCCCGCATCGAACGGCCGCGCCACCGCGACATCGACTGGAACCGCACGATCGCGGCCAACCTCAAGCACTACCTCCCGGAGCACCGGACGGTCGTGCCGGAGCGGCTCGTCGGCTACGGGCGTGCCTCGCGGTCGGTGAAGAAGGAGGTCGTCCTCTGCGTCGACCAGTCCGGATCGATGGCGGCGTCCGTCGTCCACGCGTCGGTGTTCGGGGCGGTGCTCGCGTCCATGCGGTCGATCAGCACGCGGCTCGTCGTCTTCGACACGGCGGTCGCCGACCTCACCGACCGGCTCGACGACCCCGTCGACGTGCTCTTCGGCACCCGACTCGGCGGCGGTACGGACATCAACCGGGCGCTGGCGTACTGCCAGTCGCGGATCACCCGGCCCGCGGAGACGGTGGTGGTGCTGATCAGCGACCTCTACGAAGGGGGGATACGCGACGGGATGCTCAAACGGGTCGCGGCGATGAAGGCGTCGGGGGTGCAGTTCGTGGCGCTGCTCGCACTGTCCGACGAGGGGACGCCCGCGTACGACCGGGAGCACGCGGCGGCGCTGGCCGGACTGGGCGTGCCGGCGTTCGCCTGCACGCCCGACCTGTTCCCGGAGGTGATGGCGGCGGCGATCGAGAAGCGGCCGCTGCCGGTACCGGACGCGGTGTGAACCGAGGCGAGCGGGACGGACGGGACGGGCCGGCGGCTGCCTGCCGACCCGTCACCGTCCGGCTCGCGGCGGCCAAAACGGACATGACCGGCCATCGGTGACGAGGGGCTTGCGCAACCTCGGGAGTCGCGTGCGAGGATCGGCGCCGTTCGATTTCGGCGTACGAGGCGCTCCCCATGCCCGACGCCTCACTCGACGCCTCACGCCTCATGCGACGCGCGATGCGTCCTCGCCCGTCCCGCCGTCCGGGAGGAACCTCCCCCCTTGACCTGGTCAGCAGCGTTGCCCGGTGCCGCCCTGCGCGCGATGCGCACGGCGGCCGGGCGGCGTGCGCTCGAAGTGGCGCTGCTGGTGGGCGCGGTGTTCGTGCTCGGGATGCTGTGCGGGGAGAGGGCGCAGGCGGCGGACGGCGTGCAGGCGGAGACGTCCTCGCTCTCCCTCTCCGACTCCCCCTTCACCGGCACCACCGGGACGGTCGGGGCCGTGGTGTCCGCTCCGGTGAACGGCGTCCGGGCGGAGAGGCCGGGCGGAGAGGCCCGGCGGGCCGCCGGCCAGGTCCCGCCGGCCGACACCCGCCGTCCGGGCCGCCCGGAGGCCGCGGAGGCCCCGGCGAGCGAGCCGGGGACTTCGGCCACCGGGCCGACGGCCGCCGGCACCGTGCAGGCCCCGTGGGCGGCCGACCCGTTCCGCCCGCTGACCGAGTCCCTGGTCCGGACCGTGGACGAGCGGATCGTGCGACCGGTCGGGGAGGCGGTGGGCACGGTGACGGGCCGGTCGGTCGTGTCGCCGGAGGAGCTGCCCACGCTGCCCGAGCTGCCCGGTCCGACGCGGCCCCTCCCGCGGCCGGACCTCCCGGGGCTGCCCGCCGTTCCCGGACCCGCCGTTCCCGGACCCGCCGTTCCCGGGCCCGTCGTTCCCGGACACACCCTTCCCGCGCCGATCACGTCCGACCCGGGGGCGGGGTCACCCGCTCCGCGGCCGGAGGACCCGACCGCCTCGACTCCGACGGCGGCCGGTGCGTCCGTCCCGGACGGACGCACCGGAGCCGTGGCGCCCGTCGCCCTCGGCCCGGTGGCCGTCGACGCCCACGGCGCGACGCGCGGCGCCGACGGGCACGGCGCCCCGCGGGACGCCGTGCACGCCGAGCCGGCCCCGGCGCCCCACGCCCCCGCCGGTCAGCCGGACGGGACGGCGGGCAGCCGTTCGACCGCGGACAACGGCACGCCGCGGCACGGCGACGCACACGCCGTGACCCCGTGCCCCCGGCCGCCGCTCCGGCTCGTCCCCGGCGCCACCGAGCGCGCCGAGGCGACCGGGACACGGGACCGGTACCGGGACGTTCCCGTCTCCCCCGCCTAGGGGCGGCCGCTCCCCCCGCCGCGCGTGCGCGCGGGGGCGGAGCAGGCCTGCCCGTCCGGACACCCTCCGTGTCCCGGCGGAAGCCGCCGGAGCCTTCCGCGCACCCCGCGGACCCCGGCCCGGCGGCCGGAAACACGTCCCCCGGCTTCCGGGCCCGCCCGATCACGTCCGGGCCTCGGAACCCCAGGATCCAAGGATCTGACGCACAGATGAACAAGAACATCCGCCGTTCCCTCGTCATAGCCGCCGGTGTCACCGGGGCCTGGGCCCTCGGCTCCGCCTCGGCGAGCGCGGAGGAACCGCCCTCGCTCCCCCTCTCGGCCCCGGACGCGACCGCCGCCGAGACCGCAGCCGAAACGGCCGCCGAGACCGGTGCCGACGCCGCCGGCACCCTCACCGACTCCCTCGGCGAGCCCCACGCCCGCACCCACGCCGGTGCCGCCGTCACCGCGACGGCCGACGCCCTCGGCTCCGCCGCCGAATCCGCTGCCGGAACCGACGCCGCCGTCACCGCGCGGGACACCGTCGACTACCTCTTCGGTCCCCTCTCCGCCTTCGCCCCCGAGCTCGAGCGGCAGGACCTCGCCACCGCCCAGGACACCGCCCACCGGGCCCGGGGCGGTGCGTCCGGCCTCACCGGCACCGTTTCCGCCGTCCCCGGGCACGCCACCGTCATCGCCGACGAGACCGCCCGGGACGCCGTCCCGCCGATCGCCCGGCGGGCCGTCGCGGGGGCCGCACCGGTCGCCGAGCGGGCGGTGGCCGCGGTCGCGTACACCGGGCAGGGGACCCTCGCCGGCGTCGCTCCGGTCCCCGGCGGCCTCGCGGCCGGAGCGGCGGGAGCCGCCGCGGACGCGGCCCACGGCGTGACCCCGGTCGCCGGACACGCCGCCGGCGGGGCCGGGCGGGCCGCGGGGCACGCCGTCGGCGCCGCGGCGGCGACGGCGTACGGCCTGGCCGGTGACGTCCGGCCGGTCGTGGACGGCCCGGTGCGGGACGTGCCGCCGGTCGCGGCCGGCGCGGCCGCCGACGCGCGGTCGGCCGCCGGGGGCGCGGTCGCCGAGGCGGCGTCCGTCGCCACCGGTGCCGTGGACGGCGTGCGGCCGGCCGTCGGCGGGGTCGTCGGCGACGTGCCGCCGTACGCCACCGGTCTGGCCGGATGGGCCGCCGCTGACGTCACGGGCGCGGTGCTGCCGCCGGTCGTGGACACGGCCGTGGACGGCGCGGTGCCCGTCGCCGGGCGGGCCGTCGCGGACGCGGGCGCACTGGCGCACGGCGTCACCGGTGACGTCCGGTCCTTCACCGGCGGTGTCGTCGCGGAGGTGCCGCCGGTGGCGCACGGCGCGGCCGGGCGGGCGGGCTGGTTCGCGGAGGGCGTCGCGGACGAGGTGCCGCCGTTCGCCGCCGGGGTCACCGGGGCCGTCCGGCCCGTCGTGGACGCCGTCACCGGGACCGTCGCACCGGTCGCCGAGGGGGTCGGCGGCAGCACCGCGGCGCTGGCGCACGGCGTCGCCGAGGACGTCCGGCTCTTCGCGGGCGGGGTGGCCGCGGAGGCCGGCCCGTTCGTGCACGGGGCCGGCGGACAGGCCGCGCCCTTCGCGCGGGACCTGTCCGGGACCGTCCGGGCCGACACGGGCGCGCTCGCCGGTCACGCGGTCACCGGAGCCGAGGGCGTCGCCGAGTCGGCCGCCCCGCGGTGGAACCACATCTGACCCGCGAGTAACAAGAGACTCCGCGGGGCATCGGTCCCGGGACCGCCGAAATCCGTCGGCGCGTCCGATCGGAACCCCGCGGACGGGGGAGCGGCCCTCATTGGGGTGGGGGCCGCTCCCCGCAGCCCGGAGAGCGGGGCGCTCGTCGTCCCTCCGGGCTGTTCCAGCGGCCTCACCGGGTCAACCCCAGCCCGGTGAGGCCCCTCACCCCCGGCACGCCGTGCCAGGGAGGGCGGCATCATGTGACAGGTATCACCGCTCACGTGTGACTCGCGATTTAGAGAGGCCCGCCGTGCGGCGATAACCTGCGAGATGGACATGCCGCGCGCTCGGACACCGTGTGCGCCTCCCTTGTGACACAGCGGACGTCACGTTGCCCTTCGCGGCACGCCCACGCATCCAACGAACCGCGAGATCACTGATAGGGACGGAAGCGCGTGGACCTGTTCGAGTACCAGGCGAGGGACCTCTTCGCCAAGCACGGTGTACCGGTGCTGGCCGGTGAAGTCATCGACACGCCTGAGGCGGCGCGCGAGATCACCGAGCGTCTGGGCGGCAAGTCGGTCGTCAAGGCGCAGGTGAAGGTCGGTGGTCGCGGCAAGGCCGGTGGCGTGAAGCTGGCCGCCACCCCGGACGAGGCCGTCGCCCGCGCGACGGACATCCTCGGCATGGACATCAAGGGCCACACGGTCCACAAGGTCATGATCGCCGAGACGGCCCCGGAGATCCTCGAGGAGTACTACGTCTCCTTCCTCCTCGACCGCGCCAACCGCACCTTCCTCTCCATCGCCTCCGTCGAGGGCGGCATGGAGATCGAGGAGGTCGCGGCCACCCGCCCCGAGGCCGTCGCCAAGATCGCCATCGACGCCATCGACGGTGTGGACGAGGCCAAGGCCCGCGAGATCGTCGAGGCCGCCAAGTTCCCGGCCGAGGTCGCCGACAAGGTCGTGAACGTCCTCGTCAAGCTGTGGGACACCTTCGTCAAGTCGGACGCCCTCCTGGTCGAGGTCAACCCGCTCGCGAAGGTCGCCTCCGGTGACGTCATCGCCCTCGACGGCAAGGTGTCCCTGGACGACAACGCCGAGTTCCGCCACCCCGAGTTCGAGGAGCTCCAGGACAAGGCCGCGGCCAACCCGCTCGAGGCCGCCGCCAAGGAGAAGAACCTCAACTACGTCAAGCTCGACGGCGAGGTCGGCATCATCGGCAACGGCGCGGGTCTCGTGATGAGCACCCTGGACGTCGTCGCGTACGCCGGTGAGAAGCACGGCAACGTCAAGCCGGCCAACTTCCTGGACATCGGCGGTGGCGCCTCCGCCCAGGTCATGGCCAACGGCCTGGAGATCATCCTCGGCGACCCGGACGTCAAGTCCGTCTTCGTCAACGTCTTCGGCGGCATCACCGCCTGCGACGAGGTGGCCAACGGCATCGTCCAGGCCCTGAAGCTCCTCGAGGACCGCGGCGAGCAGGTCACCAAGCCGCTGGTCGTCCGCCTCGACGGCAACAACGCCGAGCTCGGCCGGCAGATCCTCACCGACGCCGACCACCCGCTGGTCCAGCGCGTCGACACCATGGACGGCGCGGCCGACAAGGCCGCCGAGCTGGCCCACGCCGCCAAGTAAGCACTCAGGACGAGGACACCAACACACCATGGCTATCTGGCTCAACAAGGACAGCAAGGTCATCGTCCAGGGCATGACCGGTGCCACCGGCATGAAGCACACCAAGCTCATGCTCGGTGACGGCACGAACGTCGTGGGCGGCGTGAACCCGCGCAAGGCGGGTCAGACCGTGGACTTCGACGGCACCGAGGTACCCGTCTTCGGCACCGTCAAGGAGGCCATCGAGAAGACCGGCGCCAACGTCTCCGTCATCTTCGTGCCGGAGAAGTTCACCAAGGACGCGGTCGTCGAGGCCATCGACGCCGAGATCCCGCTGGCCGTCGTGATCACCGAGGGCATCGCCGTGCACGACACGGCCGCCTTCTGGGCGTACGCCGGCAAGAAGGGCAACAAGACCCGCATCATCGGCCCGAACTGCCCCGGCATCATCACCCCGGGCCAGTCCAACGTCGGCATCATCCCGGGCGACATCACCAAGCCGGGCCGCATCGGCCTGGTCTCGAAGTCCGGCACGCTGACGTACCAGATGATGTACGAGCTGCGCGACATCGGCTTCTCCACGGCGGTCGGCATCGGCGGTGACCCGATCATCGGCACCACCCACATCGACGCCCTGAAGGCCTTCCAGGACGACCCCGAGACCGACCTGATCGTCATGATCGGCGAGATCGGCGGCGACGCCGAGGAGCGGGCCGCGGCCTTCATCAAGGAGAACGTGACCAAGCCGGTCGTCGGCTACGTCGCGGGCTTCACCGCGCCCGAGGGCAAGACCATGGGCCACGCCGGCGCCATCGTCTCCGGCTCCTCCGGCACCGCCCAGGCGAAGAAGGAGGCCCTCGAGGCCGCCGGCGTCAAGGTCGGCAAGACGCCGACCGAGACGGCGAAGCTGGCGCGCGCCGTCCTCGCGGGCTGAGCCCGGCCCCGCGGGTCGCGCCACCGCACGGCACGGACGGGCCCGTCCCCCCCGGGGGGACGGGCCCGTCCGCGTTCCGGGGTAGGTGCGGAGCCTCACCGCGGCTGCGGTGCCAGCCGGTCCGGCCCGTGCAGCAACTCCCGCCGGAGCTTGGAGCGCAGCTCCTGCTGGTCCTTCGACAGGGGGCCGGGAGCCACCCGCGGCGGCACGCCCCGGACCTTCTCCCCCGGCGGCACCGGCGGTTCGTAGCCGTCGGGGGCGGTGTACAGGGCGTACGCCGTGGTGCCGATCAGGGCGGCCGTGAAGGCGAGGGAGGTCCGGGTCCAGAAGCGGGCCCGGCGTTCGCCGCCGTCGCGCACCGCCGTCGGCCGGGCCGCCCGCAGCCGCTCGGCGGAGGCCAGTTCGGCCAGCCGCCGGTGCAGCACCCGCGGATCCGACAGCTCCGGCAGCCGGGCGGCGACGGCCTCGCGCGCGTGCAGCAGCCGGCCGGCGGTCGCCGGGGTGCTGGCCTCGGTCTCCGCGGCCACGTCGGGCAGGTCGAGGCCGATCCCGTCGTACAGCAGGAGCGTGCGGCGGTACGGCGGCGGGAGCCGCAGCAGGACCTCCAGCAGGGCCCGGTCGGACGGGTCGGGGGGCGGGGGTCCGGAGCGCCGGTGACGGAGGCGGAACCGGTGCCAGGGGGAGAGCGCCCACTCGTGCGCCGCCGCGCGCACCCAGCCGGCCGGGTCCGGGTCGCGGGCCACCTCGGGCCAGTGTTCCCAGGCCCGTTGGAACGCCCGCTCCACCGACTCGCGCGCCAGGTCGCGGTGGCCGGTCAGCAGGTACGCCTGCCGGACCAGGGCGGGGGCGCAGAACGCGTACAGCGCGTCGAAGGCCTGAGCCGGCGTCAGGCCGTGCGCCGGGCCGGGGGAGTCCTGCTCCCCGGGCGGGAAGGCCGGTGCGGGGTCCCTCGGCGAGGACGGCGGGGGCGCCTGCGCGAACGCCGACGGCTCCGGCGCGACCGGGCCGCGGCGGCCGCCCAGGACGGGCTCCTGCGGACGCGCCGTCACCGTGCCCGCGTCCGGCTCCTCCCGGTGACGGGCCGGGGCGGACTCCCGCGTCCCGGCCCGCGCCGCGGACTCCGCCAGGGCGGCCAGCAGCTTCGCGTACGCCTCCCGCTTCCGGCCCCGCGGTGCGGTCCGGCCGGACTCCCACGCCCGCACCGTCCCGGTGTCGACGCCCGCGCGCGCGGCGAGCTGACCGGGCGTCAGCGCGTTCGCCTCGCGCAGGCGCCGGCGTTCCTCGGGCGGGGGGAGGGGGAGGGCAGACCTCCGCGTCACCGGTCACCCCTCCATGCAAAAAAGAACATAAACGTATATTGGGCGACACAACGATGCTTCGCCCGTTACGCCGGGAAAGCGCGTGTCGTTGGGAGCATGGCGGGCGTGATCCAGACGACCGTTCGCCGATCGACGCCGGCCCTCCTGCTCACCCGGGTGCGCGACCGCTCGCCCGGACTGGCCGCCGGTCTCCTCGGCGGCGCCCTCGCGGCCGGACTGGGGCTCGCGGCGTTCGCGATGCTCGTGATCCTGCTGTGGATCAGCTCGCCCTACCCCGACAGCGGGGCGGACGGCGCGCTGCACATCGCCGCGGCGCTGTGGCTGCTGGCGCACGGCGCCGAGCTGATCCGCACCGACACGCTCTCCGGCGTCCCCGCACCCCTGGGCGTCCCGCCGCTGCTGCTCCTCGCGCTGCCGGTGTGGCTGCTGCACCGGGTGGCCCGGGACGCCGCGGACGGGGGCGCGGCCGGCGGCGCCCCGCCCGCCCCCGGCCGGACCGTCTGGACGGGAGTCGTCCTCGGCTACCTCGCCGTCGGCACGCCCGCCGCGCTCTACGCCGCGGGCGGCGCGCTGCGGCCCGCGTGGACGTCGACCGGGGTGTGCGTGCCACTGGTCGCCGTGGCGGCGGCCGGGGCGGGGGTGTGGACGGCGTACGGCCGCCCGAGCGGGCCGCTGGAGCGGACGCTGGGCAGGGTGCTGCCGAGGGGGGCGCGGCACCTGGTCCTCGGCCCGGACGGCCGCCCCGGGGTCGCGGCGCGGGCGGCGGCGGCCGGGACGGCGGTGCTGGCCGGCGGCGGTGCGCTGCTGCTGGTGGCCTCGCTGGGATGGCACGGCGGGGAGACCCGGAGGGCCTTCCTGGGGCTCACGGAGGGCTGGTCGGGGCGGCTGGCGGTGCTGCTGCTCGGCGTCACGCTGGTGCCGAACGCCGCGGTGTGGGCGGCGGCGTACGCCCTCGGCCCCGGTTTCCTCCTCGGCACCGGCACCCTCGTGACCCCGTTCTCCTCCGCGCCGGCCCCGCTGCTGCCGCCGTTCCCGCTGCTCGCTGCGGTGCCGGACGCGGGGGAGGGGACGCCGCTGAACTGGGCGGCCGGGGCGGTGCCGGTGCTGGCCGGAGCGGTGGCGGGGTGGTGCGTGGGCCGGGGCGCCGCGGCGGGCGGGGAGGGCGGAGGACCGGCAGGCGCACGGCCCGGGCGGGCGCCCGCCGCGCCCTGGTCGCGCGGCCGGACGGCCGGCGCGGCGGCACTGGCGGCCGTGCTGTGCGCGGCCCTGCTGACGGTGCTCGCGACGCTCGCGGGCGGACCGCTGGGGGTGGCCTCGCTCTCCCGGTTCGGGCCGGTGGGGTGGCAGGTGGGAGCCGCGACCCTGGTCTGGATCGGACTGGTGGCGACCGTGACGGCCCTGGCGGTACGGGACTGGCGGTGCCGCACGTCCCGTGGCGGGCGGCCGGGGCGGGCGGGACAGGCGGGGCGGATCGGCGGGCCGCGCGAGGAGCACCCGTACGGAGGCGGGCCGAAGGAGGACGGCTCCACGAGCTCCACGGGAGGCACGGCGTCCACAGGCTTTGCGGGCGGCCGGCGGATCCGGGCGCTCCGGTATCCGGCCCGGGCCGTGGGCGCCCGCCCGGCGCGGGCCCCGGAGCAGCGGGCGGCCGCGAGCGGGACCCCGGACGGCCGGGGAGCGAGGCTGCGGGCGGCATGGCGTCTCGCGCGGACCGCGGGCGCCCGCGCCGCGTGGGCCCCGAAGGCCCCACCGGCCGCGGACAAGGGCCCGGGCGGGGAAGGCGGTGACTGCGGTCCCTACGACTTCCTGCCCGTGGATCCCCCTCCCGGCGCGCTCGACCCGGCCGGGGACCGGCAGTGTCCGTGACCGGGGTCAGCCGTGGCACGGCGCCCCGGGGCCGTGGCCGCGCCCGGACGCGGGCGGACGCCGCGGCCGGACGGGGCCCGAGGCCCGCGGTGTCACCGCCGGTGTCAGCCGGACGTCCCCAGGAGGTCGCGCAGTTCCTCCGGCAGGAGGTCGCTGCAGGACTGCCGCGCCTCCTGGGTGAGCGCGTCGTTGGTGCACGTGTAGTAGTCGTGGTAGACCATCCGGGCCGTGAACGACGCGGCGACCAGGGCGAGGGCCAGGGAGGCCGTCACCAGGCCGCTCACCGCGGCCGTGGTCTGCGGGCGGCCCTGCGGCCGGGGCGCCGCGGAGTCCGGGTCGGGCGTGCGGGGCTTGGCGCGCAGGGCGCTGATGCCCCAGTACAGGGCGAACGCGCCCAGCAGCAGCGCGACGTAGGGCCAGCTGAAGAGGGCGAAGAAGAAGGCCCACATGCCGGCCAGCAGCGCGTAGCGCGCCCGGCGCTGGGCCGGGTCGGTGGGGTCCCAGCGCGGGCCGGGACCCTGGGGTCCGCCGCCCTGGCCCTCGGGACCGCGCGGGCGCTCGCCGAAGCCGCCGGGGGAGCGGCCGGGCTGCCGGTCGCTCCAGTTGCGGCCCCAGGGGGAGCGGCCGCCGTCCCCCCGGGAACCGTCGCCCCCTCGCCGCCGGACGGGTGCCTCGGCTGCCAGGGCCGGTCGGGGGCGCCCTCCGGCGGCGGTGCGAACGGATTGTCGTCCTGGGAGGACCGGGGGTCCTGCGGGGCCCGGGAGTCGCGGCGCCGGTCGTCACCCCCGCCCTCGCCCCGGGGCGCGTCGGGCGGTGAGGCGGGGCGCTCCCGCAGCAGCACGGCGCCCCGCTCCCCTCCCTGGGCCGACTGCTGGGGGAACGTGAGGAATCGCAGGCTGCGGTCCGACATCAAGTGAGCGTCTTCCCCTTAATGAAGCACGGCGTGGTCCGGCGCTGCCGCCTCGCACGACGTATCGACTACGACTGGGCTGGTGAGCCGGCGCGTTCCCGTCGGCTCTGGAGCCCGGGTCCGTCATCGGGTGAACGCCTGGCGCACAGGTGGCGTTCCCCCGTGCCCGGACGTTCCCGAACCGGCTCTTCCCAGACGCTACCTTCCGGCCACGCCCCCGTCCCGTGGGGGCCGCCCGGTGTGCCGGTATCGTTGCTGACGGTCGGCCGCTTCGTAGGCTTCCCCGTATCAGGGGACGCGAAGCATTCGTAGGAATGTACAAAGCGCTGTGCCGCCGGCCGTACAGACGCTCCCCGAGAAAGGGCCCCACCGTGGCCGCCAAGCCCGTGGCCGAGCGCGCCAGGCGTCTCGTCGTGCTGGTCTCCGGATCCGGCACCAACCTGCAGGCGCTCCTCGACGAGATCGCCGCCACCGGCGCCGAGGCGTACGGGGCCGAGGTCGTGGCCGTCGGCGCCGACCGCGAGGGCATCGAGGGGCTGGCCCGCGCCGAGCGCGCCGGGCTGCCGACCTTCGTGTGCAGGGTCAAGGACCACCCGACCCGCGAGGAGTGGGACGCCGCGCTCGCCGAGGCCGTCGCCGCCCACGAGCCGGACCTCGTGGTGTCCGCCGGGTTCATGAAGATCGTGGGGAAGGAGTTCCTCGCGCGCTTCGGCGGGCGGTTCGTCAACACCCACCCCGCCCTGCTGCCCAGTTTCCCGGGAGCCCACGGTGTGCGGGACGCGCTCGCGTACGGCGCCAAGGTCACCGGCTGCACCGTCCACTTCGTCGACGACGGCGTCGACACCGGGCCGATCATCGCGCAGGGCGTGGTGGAGGTCCGGGACGAGGACGACGAGAGCGCTCTGCACGAGCGCATCAAGGAAGTCGAGCGAAGGCTGCTCGTCGAGGTCGTGGGGCGGCTCGCCCGCAACGGCTATCGCATTGAGGGACGAAAGGTAGTTATCCAGTGACCGCCGAGAGCAACAAGCGGGCCATCCGACGGGCGCTCGTCAGCGTCTACGACAAGACCGGCCTCGAGGACCTCGCGCGCGGCCTGCACGAGGCGGGCGTGGAGCTCGTCTCCACCGGGTCCACCGCCGCGAGGATCGCCGCCGCGGGCGTCCCCGTCGCCAAGGTCGAGGAGCTCACCGGCTTCCCCGAGTGCCTGGACGGCCGCGTCAAGACCCTGCACCCGAAGGTCCACGCCGGCATCCTCGCCGACCTGCGCCTGGAGGACCACCGGCGGCAGCTCGCCGAGCTGGGCGTGGAGCCGTTCGACCTGGTCGTCGTCAACCTCTACCCGTTCCGCGAGACCGTCGCCTCCGGCGCGACGCCCGACGAGTGCGTGGAGCAGATCGACATCGGCGGCCCGTCCATGGTGCGCGCCGCCGCCAAGAACCACCCCTCGGTCGCCGTGGTCACCAGCCCCGCCCGCTACGGCGACGTCCTCGCCGCGGTGAAGGACGGCGGCTTCGACCTCGCCGCCCGCAAGCGGCTGGCCGCCGAGGCGTTCCGGCACACGGCCGCGTACGACGTGGCGGTCGCCTCCTGGTTCGCCTCCGACTACGCCCCCGTGGACGACTCGCAGTTCCCCGACTTCCTCGGCGCCACCTGGGAGCGCAAGAACACCCTGCGCTACGGCGAGAACCCGCACCAGCCCGCCGCGCTGTACGTCTCGGGCACCGGCGGCCTCGCCGAGGCCGAGCAGCTGCACGGCAAGGAGATGTCCTACAACAACTACACGGACACCGACGCCGCCCTGCGCGCCGCCTACGACCACGACGGGCCGGCCGTCGCGATCATCAAGCACGCCAACCCGTGCGGCATCGCGACCGGCGCGGACGTCGCCGAGGCGCACCGCAAGGCGCACGCCTGCGACCCGCTGTCCGCGTTCGGCGGCGTGATCGCCGTGAACCGGCCGGTCAGCAAGGAGATGGCCGAGCAGGTCGCGGAGATCTTCACCGAGGTCATCGTCGCGCCGGACTACGAGGAGGGCGCCCTCGAGGCCCTCACCAAGAAGAAGAACATCCGCGTGCTGCGCTGCCCCGACCGCCCGTCCGCCCCGGTCGAGGTCAGGGCCATCGACGGCGGTGCGCTGCTCCAGGTCACCGACCGGCTCCAGGCCGAGGGCGACGACCCGGCGCACTGGACGCTGGCGACCGGTGAGGCGCTCGGCGCGGAGGAGCTCCAGCAGCTCGTCTTCGCCTGGAAGGCCTGCCGCGCGGTGAAGTCCAACGCGATCCTGCTCGCCAAGGACGGCGCCTCCGTCGGCGTCGGCATGGGCCAGGTCAACCGCGTCGACTCCGCGAAGCTGGCCGTCGAGCGGGCCGGCGCCGAGCGCGCGGCCGGTTCCTACGCCGCCTCGGACGCGTTCTTCCCGTTCCCCGACGGCCTGGAGATCCTCACCGAGGCCGGCGTGAAGGCCGTGGTCCAGCCCGGCGGTTCGGTCCGCGACGAGCTGGTCGTCGAGGCCGCGAAGAAGGCCGGCGTCACGATGTACTTCACCGGGACGCGCCACTTCTTCCACTGACGGTCCGTCCGGGCCCTCCCGGCCCGGAGGCCGCCCCGGCCGGACCGGGGCGACGCACCGGGGCCGTGTCCCCCCTCACTCGGGCGGGACACGGCCCCCGGGCATGAAGGGCGCGGTCCGCCCCCTCCGGTCAGTACCTCGGTCGCTTGAACCACTCCGCGCTGGGCCGCTTCGCGGCGAAGACGATCAGCAGGATCGAGATCGTCATGATCAGGAGGCCGAGGCCGTAGGCGGCGATCGTGAAGATGCCGGTGACGATCGCGAACGAGCCGTACACGATCGAGCAGACGCGGACGCCGTTGCCGCCCTTGGCGTACTGCAGCAGCAGCGCCAGGCCGAGGATCGCGAAGACGGTGGCCAGGCCCAGGAAGAAGACGACGACGCCCTTGCCCAGGTCCGCGAACCGCTCGGCCTCGGAGTCACCCGTGATGCCGGCCTCGGCCATCGTCTCGTCCCACTGGGACAGCGCGTAGCCGTACATCACCGCGATGACGGCGTGGGCCAGGACGATCACGCCGAGCATGATCTGCGCGGCGCGCGTGATGCCCGGCATCTGCGTGGGCGCGTAGCCGCCGCCGTACGGCTGGGACACCGGCGGGGCCGCGGGGTAGCCGTACCCCTGCGGGGCGCCGGGCTGCTGGGGGTAGCCGTAGCCGGGGCCGGCCGGGGGCTGCTGGGGCGGCTGCCCGTAGGGGTTGTTCGGGTCGCCGAAGCTCATGGCGGTTCTTCCTCCGTTGTCGCTGCACGTGCGGGGACGACGCGAGGCACGGCGCGGAAGGAAGTTCTACAGATGCGGCCCGTCCCCCCGGTTCTGCCCGCGGCACTGTGCGACTCATCGTTCTTGACCGGTCTCTCCCTTGTCCAGCCGCATTCCCTATGTGTTGTGCAAGTGCAACATCACTGATCTTGGCCGGAAACGGGCGATACGCGACCGGGGCGGGGGAGGGGCGTCACGGCCGCCCGTCATGCGGGCGGATTGGAACCAGGGGCCGGTCATCCGCGAGGATGGGGGCCATGACCGCCCAGATTCTCGATGGCAAGGCCACCGCAGCCGAGATCAAGTCCGATCTGACCGCCCGCGTGGCGGCGCTGAAGGAGAAGGGCGTCACGCCCGGCCTCGGCACGATCCTCGTCGGGGACGACCCCGGCAGCCAGAAGTACGTCGCCGGAAAGCACCGGGACTGCGCCCAGGTCGGCATCGCCTCCATCCAGCGCGAACTGCCGGGCACGGCGACGCAGGAGGAGATCGAGGCGGTCGTCCGCGAGCTGAACGAGGACCCGGCGTGCACCGGTTACATCGTCCAGCTGCCGCTGCCCAAGGGCATCGACGAGAACCGCATCCTCGAACTGATGGACCCGGGCAAGGACGCCGACGGTCTCCACCCGATGAACCTCGGCCGCCTCGTCCTCAACGAGCCGGCCCCGCTGCCCTGCACCCCCAACGGCATCATCACCCTGCTGCGCCGCCACGGCGTGGAGATCAAGGGCGCCGAGGTCGTGGTCGTCGGCCGCGGCGTGACCATCGGCCGTCCGATGCCGCTGCTGCTGACCCGGCGCAGCGAGAACGCCACCGTGACCCAGTGCCACACCGGCACCCGTGACCTGTCGGCCCACCTGAGGAGGGCGGACATCATCGTGGCCGCCGCCGGTTCGGCCCACCTGATCCGCCCGGAGGACGTCAAGCCCGGCGCGGCCGTCCTGGACGTCGGCGTCTCCCGCAGCGCCGAGGGCAAGATCGTGGGCGACGTCCACCCGGGCGTGGCCGAGGTGGCCGGCTGGGTCGCCCCCAACCCCGGCGGTGTCGGCCCGATGACCCGGGCCCAGCTGCTGGTCAACGTGGTCGAGGCGGCGGAGCGCGGTGTCGCCTGAGCAGAACGCCCCGGGAGCCGGGGAGCGGGACGAGGAGATCACGGTCCGCGACCCCGTCAGCGCGCCGGACGCCGAGGGCCGGCCGCGCCGCGCCACCCGCCGGTTCCCGCTGTTCACCCGGGACACCGCGCGCCCCGAGGGCGGTGGCCGGGCCGCCCCCGGCGACGCCCCCGCGCCCGCCCGCCAGTGGCCGATCCTCGCCGTGCTGCTCACGGTCGGACTGGGGCTGCTGCTGACCGCGCTCGACCTGTCCCGGCTCGGCACCCTGCTGGTCGGCGCGGCGCTGCTGGCCGGGGCCGTGCTGCGGTGGCTGGTGCCGGACGTCGGCATGCTCGCGGTGCGCTCCCGCTTCACGGACATCGTCACGTACGGCGCGCTGGGCCTGGCGATCGCGCTGCTGGCGCTGATGGTGCAGCCGGACCCGCTGCTGGAGATCCCGTTCCTGAAGGACACGCTGCACTTCACGGTCAGCGGCTAGCCGAGGGGCGGACCGCCGCGTACGGCGGCCCGTCCTCACCCCCGTGAGAGGACGGGCCGCCGCCGGGAACAACCCTCCTGCACGGCGAAGCGCCTGTTCAACGGCTGTCCGGCCGCTGTGGCACGGAAGTGACCGTTCCGCTACGTGCTCCGGAATCCCCTGACCGCTTCGGGAACTTCCCTCCCGCGGGACGGGCGGAACCGGTGGGCTCCGTGGGGTCGCCGGGGCCGCAGGGACCGCCTTCGTGGTCGCCGTGTGCCGATGTGTCGACAAGTTCGCGCATCCGCGTACGGACGGGGGAACCGCGGGGCTAGCGTGGGCGACCGGGGCGGTCCGGGGGTCCCGGGCGCCGGGGCGGGCCCGCGGCGGCCTCGCGCCGGGTCCGTATCAGGCCCGTACCGGGCCCGTGCCGGGTTCTGTTCGGTCGAGGGGGTGACCGGTGGGACACTGGACCGCAAGCTAGTACGAGCGGGTGCGCGACGGCGCGCGCCCGCGGCCTGATGCTCCCGTGCGCCCCCACCCCGGGAACTGAGACCCTGGCCGGCGGCATCCCTGTGGGTAGCCAGAACGGGACTCGGCAGAGGGCACCATGCGCGAGGGAAACACCAGCACGAACCGGGGGGAAGAGGGGGGAAGCAATGCCTCGTTGGAAGGCCTTGCCGGATGAACTCGATCCGCAGATCAGGGAGTTCACGAGCCAGCTCAGGCGGGTGGTGGACCGCAGCGGCCTGAGCGTCGCGTCGGTCGCCGACCGCACGGGCTACAGCAAGACGTCCTGGGAACGCTACCTGAACGGCCGGCTGCTCGCGCCCAAGCGCGCGATCGTCGCCCTGGCCGAGGTCACCGGGACCAACCCGATGCACCTGACCACCATGTGGGAGCTCGCCGAGCGCGCCTGGAGCCGCTCGGAGATGCGTCACGACATGACGATGGAGGCGATCCGGATCTCGCAGGCGCGCGCCGCGCTCAGCGAGCTCGCCGGTCCGCCGACGGGCGCGGGCGGCAAGGCCCGCGGGGGCGCCGCGGTCCGTCCGGGGGTCGCGGGACCGGCCGGCGTCTCGCCGAGCGTGCCGCCGCAGCCGACCGCGGCCGACGTCCGCGACGCCTCCGGCGGTGTCCGGCAGGACGCCGGGCGGGGCGGCTCGCCCGGTGCGCACGCGTGGGGCGCCGACGGGCCCGCCGGGCCGCCGCGGCCGGGCCGCCGCGGCGCCGGAGCCGGGGCCGCGCCGCCCCGGGGCACGGCCGGCCGCGCCGGCGGTTCCGGCGGCAGGCGGCGCACCTCGACGTTCATCGCCGGTGCCGTGGGTGCGCTGGTGGTGATAGCCGCCGCGCTCTACGTCACCGGGACCGAGGACGGCAAGAAGAAGGACGACGCCGTCACGACCCCCTCGCCCACCGCCACCGCCGATGCGAACCTGCCCGCCGGCGTGAAGTGCAGCGGCGACAGCTGCACGGGCAAGGACGCCGAGGCCATGGGGTGCAGCGGCGAGCTCGTGACCACCGCCCGGACCGCGACCGTCGGCGCCACCACCGTGGAGGTCCGCTACAGCGAGACCTGCGGCGCGGCGTGGGGGCGCATCACCCAGGCCGCGCAGGGCGACAAGGTCGAGATCAGCGCGGGCGGGGCGAAGCAGGGCGACACCATCACCGAGGCCGGCGACCCGGTCGCGTACACCCCGATGGTGGCGGTCGAGGGCGCGACGCAGGCGAAGGCCTGCGCGGTGCTCGCCTCCGGCGAGCAGGGCTGCACGGAGTAGGCCGGGCACACGGAACATTCGCCCGTTCGGGGGTGGATCCGGCCTCCTTGCGTGCTTCCTCGGCAGAATTCGTGGGGAATTCGTGACGGGCCGGTATGGCTGGCTGAAAGCCGGGCACGCGGAACGTACCCCCACGGGATCCCGGCACGGTCGGTTCCCGACGGCGGCCGCCCCAGTCCCCACCTCTCCCGGACGGGCGGCCGCCTCTCCCCTGCCCACCCCCTGTCCGTCCGTGCGCCGGACGGGTCGCCCTGTGGGGCGGGCCACAGGGATCCCTGCCGTCCGCGGTCACGGATGCCGCGATAGCCTGACCGCTGGATCTCTCTTGACGCCAAGAGATCGATCATCCGTACCGTGATCGATCATCACGGCGAGCGGGTGCCGGACCACTCGTTCCGGCGACCGCTCATCGTGAACCGGCGGCGGGGATCCGCACCCCGGGGCAGGGACCGCCCCACCGCCAGCTGTCATACGGAGAACGCCATGACCCGCACTCCCGTGAACGTCACCGTCACCGGCGCGGCCGGCCAGATCGGTTACGCCCTGCTCTTCCGCATCGCCTCCGGCCAGCTGCTCGGCGCGGACGTGCCGGTCAAGCTGCGCCTGCTGGAGATCACCCCGGCGCTCAAGGCCGCCGAGGGCACGGCCATGGAGCTGGACGACTGCGCGTTCCCGCTCCTGCAGGGCATCGACATCACGGACGACCCGAACGTCGCCTTCGACGGCGCCAACGTCGCCCTCCTGGTCGGCGCCCGCCCGCGCACCAAGGGCATGGAGCGCGGTGACCTCCTCGAGGCCAACGGCGGCATCTTCAAGCCGCAGGGCCAGGCCATCAACGCCCACGCCGCGGACGACATCCGCGTCCTGGTCGTCGGCAACCCGGCCAACACCAACGCGCTGATCGCCCAGGCCGCCGCCCCGGACGTCCCGGCCGAGCGGTTCACCGCCATGACCCGCCTGGACCACAACCGCGCGCTGACCCAGCTGTCGAAGAAGACCGGCGTCCCGGTCTCCGAGATCAAGAAGCTGACGATCTGGGGCAACCACTCCGCCACCCAGTACCCGGACATCTTCCACGCCACCGTCGCCGGCAAGAACGCCGCGGAGGTCGTGAACGACGAGAAGTGGCTGGCCGAGGACTTCATCCCGACCGTCGCCAAGCGCGGCGCCGCGATCATCGAGGCCCGCGGCGCGTCGTCGGCCGCCTCCGCCGCCAACGCCGCCATCGACCACGTCTACTCCTGGGTCAACGGCACCGACGAGGGCGACTGGGTCTCCATGGGCATCCCGTCGGACGGCTCCTACGGCGTCCCGGAGGGCCTGATCTCCTCCTTCCCGGTCACCGTGAAGGACGGCAAGTACGAGATCGTCCAGGGCCTGGAGATCAACGAGTTCTCCCGCGCCCGCATCGACGCCTCTGTCAAGGAGCTCGAGGAGGAGCGCGAGGCGGTCCGCGGCCTCGGCCTCATCTGATCCGACCCGCTCAGGGCCCCGCACCGGCTTCCGGCCGGTGCGGGGCCCTTCGCCTTCCGCCCGAAGCCAAGGATTGACGCATATCACATCAAGATCCTCTTGACATAACGATTTCCCTTGCTCTTCCCGCTCCCCTATGCTGACGGCCCTTCACCTCGACGGTCACCACTGACCCATCCACACGGGGGATCGGCATGAGCACCGCATACGTGCCGCGGCAACAGCACGCCCCGGCACCCCCGGAACCACCGCCCACCCCGCCGCACGCCAGCGAGGCGACCCGGCTGCTGTGCGCGGGGACCTACCAGGACGCGGAGTACCGGGACCGCGTCATCGAGCAGCTCTACCTCAACGAACAGCGGATCGTCGCCCCGTCGCTCGGCTTCGACGCGACCCGCGTCCTCGCGCACGCGCTGCGGTCCCGGCGGCAGGAACTGCTGTGGTCCGCCGCCGTCGTCGGGCTCTGGGCGGTGGGCCTGGCGATCAGCTTCCGGCTGCTGGGCCTGCTGGCGCTGGCCAGCCTGCTGCTCGCCCTGGCCCCCTGGCTCAGGGGGAGCGCCGAACAGCCGCCCCTGTACCGCCTCCTCGCCGCCTTCGTCGCGCGCTGGCAGGGGCGCCTCCTCTTCGTCGGCACCCTGGTCCTCGTGGTCACCACCGCGTTCGGCGCCGGCTCCGGGGACGCGTCCGGGTCCGGCTCGTCGTACGACCCCTACGACCCCTACGGCTCCTACGGTTCCGGCTCGTCGGGCTCCGGGAGCCCGGGAGATCCGGACTCCCTCGGCGGGGCGCTGCTCGAGTCGACCGAACCGTGGCAGGCCTGGTTCGGGCTCGGCGTGCTCGCGCTCATCGCCCTGTGCGCCGCCGCCCGGCGCGACCGGTTCGCCCGGGCGTTCGCCGCGGAACTGTCCCCGAAGCGCTTCCCGGACCTCGCGAGCGACCCCGCCGAACGGACCGAGGGGGAGCGCCTCTCCCGCCTGGTGCGGCGCATCCGGCGGGAGCAGCACGCCCCGCTGGTCATGTACGACGAGGCCCGCCCGTTCTGCGGCGCCGGAACGGCGCACGACACCTGGGTGCTCGCCGTCGAACTCCGGCCCGACGAGGACGCCGAGCAGCAGCCGCTCAGCAACCGGGCGTTCCTCGAACGGATCCGCCCCCTGCTCGAACAGCTGCGGGTGCCCGCCGAGTACGCGGGCCCCGCCGTGCGCGACCGGCTGCGCCGGCTCGAGATCGACGAGTGCGTGTTCCTCCCCGCCGAGGGACTGGCCGACCGCGACCAGGCCCCCTACTCGCCGCAGGAGTTCGAGCAGCACCGGGTGCGGGCCGTCGAGGAGGGCGGCGAGAAGCGGCGGCACTTCCTGCGCATCCGGATCGGCGGCTGGGACGAGGAACTGGTCGTCACGGTCTTCGTGCGGGTCCACACCCAGGGCCGCATGCTCATGCTGGAGGTCGCCCCGCACGTCCTGAACCCGGTGCGCGCCGAGTTCAAGGAGGCCGACCGCACCTCCCACCGGCTGCTCCACGACAACGTCCTCGGCAAGGCCGTCGGGGCCCTCGCCCTGGTGCCCGGCTCGGCGGGCCGCTCCCTGGCCGCCCTGGTCCGGGGCGCCGACTTCGCGTGGCGGCTGCTGACCGGCGGTCACGCGGCCGCGCTGCCCGACGGGCCCGCCCTCTCCGTGCGGGAACTGGCAGCGGTGGACAGCGGGTCCACCTTCCAGGAGATGGACGTGACCCGCTACCTGCGGACCGTTCAGGACCGCATCGGACGCGGGGTGCGGCAGGCCCTGGCCGACGCCGGTTACGAGACCGGCGAGTTCGTGCAGAAGATCGTGAACATCAGCAACGGCGCCGTGCACATCGACCGGGTCGAGGGCTCGACCTTCGCCATCGGCGAGCACGCGAGCGCCTCCGGCGGTGCCGCACCGCGGAAGGAGAACCCCGGCCATGGCCCACGATGAACCGAACGTCCGGATCGGTGACGTCTCGCACAGCACCTTCGCGATCGGCCGCCACGCGCGGGCCGAGGGCCACCACGGGGTCCCGGCGCAGCGTGACGCGGCCGCCGAGGAACTGCTGGAGGCGGTACGCGCACTGCGGGCGGATCTGCCCCGGCTGCGGCAGAGCGAGCAGACGGCGCAGCTGGACGAGGCGCTCGCGGACACCGAGGACGAGATCAGCCGGACCGGCACGGCCGGCGAGGGCCGCCTGCGCCGGGTACGGGAACTGCTCACGGACGCCCAGGCCGTCACGGCGGTGCTCGCCTCGGCCGGGACCGTGGCGGGGCTGCTCGGCATGTGAGGCCGGCGGCCACCGAGACGAGGGGGAGTGCGATGACCGGGGGACCGCGCTACTGGAACGAGGAGTCCCAGCGCTGGGAGGAGCCCGAGGAAGGTGTTCCCGGCGCCGCCGGGACCGGCCCGGATGCCCCGCCGGCCACGGGCGGGGACACGGCGGGCGTCCCCTCGCCCGGGGACGGGGCCCCGTCGGCGGAGGCGACGCCCGAGGGCGCGGACGGAGCGGGAGCCCCTTCTCCGGCCGGCGGAGCGGTGCCGGGTGCCGCGCCGCCCGCCGTCGGCCCCGGGCCCGGCGCCGACGCCGCCCCGGGCGTCCCTCCGCACCCGGCGCACCCCGGCGTCCCGCCCTTCGCGCCGACCCTCACGGACGTGCGGCGGCCGGGAGCCGTGACGGCGGCCGGGCGGTCTCCCGTGCCCGCCCCCCGGGCCGTGCCCGAGCCGCCCCGCGCCCCCTCCCGGCCGCCCGGCGTCCCGGCGCCCGTGCCCGCCGGTCCCCGCGGGACCGGCCGTCGGCGCGTGTGGTCCGTGGTGGGCGGGGCCGCCGCCGTGGGGGCGGTCGCGGGGCTCGTCCTGACCCTGGTGCCGGGGGACGGTGAGGGACGGGACGGCCGTGCGGACGACGGGGCGGTCCCGGCGAGCGCGTCGCGGACGCCCGGGACCACGGCCCCGGGATCCCCGGCGCCCGGACCGCGGGAGACCCCCGCCGAGGAGACGTCCCCGCCGTCCACCCCGGCCGACGGCCTCCCCGCCGGCTACGAGCCGTACACCGACCCCGAGGGCTTCACCCTCGCCCGCCCCACGGGCTGGACGCGCACCGCGGGGTCCTCCCTGCACGGCATCGACGTGGTCCACTACCGCAGCCCGGACGGTGGGCACCGGCTGCAGGTCTTCGAGGTGTCGGAGGCGTCCCCGGGCGCGTCGCACGAGCTGTTCCTCTCCGACACCGTCGCGAAGGCCCCGGGGTTCACGCGGCTCTCCCTGGAGAGCCCGGACGACGGCGGCCCCGCCCGCTCCCGGCTGGAGTACCTCGTGGACTCCATCGAGGGCGAGCCCGACGTCGGGACCTGGCACGTGGTCGACGAGCGCTTCCTGGCCGCCGACGGCAGGATCTACGCCGTCGCCGCCTACGGAGCCGACGCGGACGGCCGCGAGGACGAACGCGAGCTGCTGCGGACGGCGCTCGCCCGCTTCTGCCCGCCGCACACCGCCTGCGGCACCGGCACGGGCGCCGGCTGAGCCCGCGGTCCGGCGCCTCCCGGCCGCGCCCGGCACCCGTGACCGGCCGCTCACGGGGAGGGTGATTTCTTCCGCCATGTCCCCGTGTTCCGTGACGCGGCGCACTCTCGGCCGTGGATCGCGCATGCATCCGGGGCCCAAGGGCAGGCGCTCCCGGTCCCGTGGGTGACATCCCTGTGACTCACGGGCGCCGAACAGGAACGGAAGGCAAACAACCGATCATGGCGGACAGCACGGAACTCCAGGCACGCGACACCATCCACGCGGGGGGCGAATGGCGGGCGGCCCTCTCGGGGGCCACGCGCGAGATCCTCGACCCCGCGGACGCCCTGCCGTTCGCCGTGGTCGCCGAGGGCGACGAGAAGGACACCGACCTCGCGGTGGCCGCCGCCCGGCGCGCCTTCGACGAGGGGCCGTGGCCGCGCACACCCGCCGCCGAGCGGGCCGCGCTGCTGCACCGCGTCGCCGAACTGCTCGTGCGGGACCGGGAGGAGCTCGGCCTGCTGGAGAGCCGGGACGCGGGCAAGACCGTCGAGGAGGGGCGCGTCGACATCGACTGCGTCGCCGACGCCTTCCGCTACTTCGCGGGCCTGGTCGCCGCCGAGGCGCCCGGACGGGTCGTCGACGCGGGCTCGCCCGACGTCCACAGCGTCGTCGTGCACGAGCCGGTCGGCGTCTGCGCGCTGATCACGCCCTGGAACTACCCTCTGCTCCAGGCCAGTTGGAAGATCGCCCCGGCCCTCGCGGCGGGCAACACCTTCGTGGTCAAGCCCAGCGAGATCACCCCGCTGACCACCGTCGCGCTCATCGGGCTGCTGATCGAGGCGGGCCTGCCGGCCGGGGTCGCCAACATCGTCACCGGGCCCGGCCACACCGTCGGCGCCCGGCTCGCCGAGCACCCCGACGTCGACCTGGTCTCCTTCACCGGCGGGCTGGTCAGCGGCACCAAGGTCGCCCAGGCCGCCGCCCCGGGCGTGAAGAAGGTCGCCCTCGAACTCGGCGGCAAGAACCCGAACGTCGTCTTCGCCGACGCCTGCGCCACCGAGGAGGGCTTCGACACCGCCGTCGACCAGGCCCTCAACGCCGCGTTCATCCACAGCGGCCAGGTCTGCTCGGCGGGCGCGCGGCTGATCGTCGAGGAGTCGGTCCACGGCCGCTTCGTCGCCGAACTCGCCCGCCGCGCCGAGCGGATCAGGCTCGGCCGGGGCACCGAGCAGGGCGTCGAGTGCGGACCGCTGGTCTCCGCGCAGCAGCGCGCGAAGGTCGAGGCGTACGTCACCTCCGCGCTCGCCGAGGGCGCGGTGCTGCGCTGCGGCGGCAAGCGGCCGGAGCCGTCCGCCGAGCGCCCCGAGGGGGGCTACTTCTACGAGCCGACCGTCCTCGACCGCTGCCACCGCGGGATGCGGGTCGTGCGCGAGGAGGTCTTCGGGCCGGTCCTCACCGTCGAGACCTTCCGCACCGAGGACGAGGCCGTCGCCCTCGCCAACGACACCGAGTACGGGCTGGCCGGCGCCGTCTGGACCGCCGACGCGGGCCGCGCCCGCCGCGTGGCCGGACGGCTGCGCCACGGCACCGTGTGGATCAACGACTTCCACCCCTACCTCCCGCAGGCGGAGTGGGGCGGCTTCGGCAAGAGCGGGGTGGGCCGCGAGCTCGGCCCGGCCGGTCTCGCCGAGTACCGCGAGGCCAAGCACGTCTACCAGAACCTGGCACCGAAGCCGGTGCGCTGGTTCGCCGGCTGAGCCGCGACCACCGGACGGTGCGTACGGGCGTGAGGGCGCGCCCGTGACACCCGGCGGCGGCGCGCAGGGCGCCGGCGCGCACCCGAGTGCGTGCCGCGCGCACCCGCGCGCCGCCTCCGCCGAAGCCGTCATCCGCCCACCTGTCCCGAGTCCCCGGAGGAGTACCACCCCCATGTCCGACCACACCCGCGCACAGGAATACGACTACGTCGTCGTCGGCGGCGGGACCGCCGGTTCCGTCATCGCCTCCCGGCTGACCGAGAACCCGGACGTCACCGTCGCCGTCATCGAGGGCGGCCCCAGCGACGTCGGCCGCGAGGACGTGCTGACCCTGCGCCGCTGGATGGGCCTGCTCGGCGGCGAACTGGACTACGACTACCCCACCACCGAGCAGCCGCGCGGCAACTCGCACATCCGGCACAGCCGCGCCCGCGTCCTCGGCGGCTGCTCCTCGCACAACACGCTCATCGCGTTCAAGCCGCTGCCGTCCGACTGGGACGAGTGGGAGGCGGCCGGCGCCAAGGGCTGGGGCGCCGTGCAGATGGAGGCGTACTACGCCCGGCTGAAGAACAACATCGTCCCGGTCGACGAGAAGGACCGGAACGCCATCGCCCGCGACTTCGTCGACTCCGCGCAGGCCGCGCTCGGCGTGCCGCGCGTCGAGGGCTTCAACCGGAAACCGTTCACCGAGGGCGTCGGCTTCTTCGACCTCGCCTACCACCCGGAGGACAACAAGCGTTCGTCGGCGTCGGTGGCCTACCTCCACCCGGTGATGGACGAGCGCCCCAACCTGACGCTGATGCTGGAGACCTGGGCGTACCGGCTGGAGCTGAACGGCACCCGCGCCGAGGGCGTCCACGTGCGCACCGGGGACGGCGAGGAGATCCTCGTCAGGGCGCGCGGCGAGGTCGTCCTCTGCGCCGGCGCCGTCGACTCGCCCCGGCTGCTGCTGCACTCCGGCATCGGCCCCGGGGCCGACCTGGAGGCGCTCGGCATACCCGTGGCCCACGACCTGCCCGGCGTCGGCGAGAACCTGCTCGACCACCCCGAGTCGGTGATCGTCTGGGAGACGAACGGACCCATCCCGGAGAACTCCGCGATGGACTCCGACGCCGGCCTGTTCGTGCGCCGCGACCCCGAGCACGCGGGCCCCGACCTGATGTTCCACTTCTACCAGATCCCGTTCACGGACAACCCGGAGCGACTGGGCTACCGGCGGCCGGAGTTCGGCGTCTCCATGACCCCGAACGTCCCCAAGCCCCGGTCCCGCGGCCGGCTCTACCTCACCAGCGCCGACCCCGGGGTCAAGCCCGCCCTCGACTTCCGCTACTTCACCGACGAGGACGACTACGACGGCCGCACCCTCGTCGACGGGATCAGGATCGCCCGGGAGATCGCGAGGACCGAGCCGCTGGCCGGCTGGCTCAAGCGCGAGGTGTGCCCCGGTCCGGACGTCACCGGCGACGAGGAGCTGAGCGAGTACGCCCGCAAGGTCGCCCACACCGTCTACCACCCGGCCGGCACCTGCAGGATGGGCGCCGCGGACGACGAACAGGCCGTGGTCGACCCCGAGTTGCGGATCAGGGGCCTGGAGGGCATCCGGATCGCCGACGCCTCCGTCTTCCCGACCATGACCGCCGTGAACCCGATGATCGGGGTGCTGATGGTCGGTGAGCGGGCCGTCGACCTGATCGGGGGTGGTGCGTGATGGGTACCTCCACCACCACCGCCGGCGCGGGCCACACCCCCGTCTTCTCCGTCGACGGCCTGTGGAAGGTCTTCGGCCCGAAGGCCGACCGCGTCCCCGGCGATCCCGAGCTCGCCGCCCTCGGTCCGGCCGAGCTGCGCTCCCGCACCGGCTGCACGGCCGCCGTCCGGGACGTGGGCTTCGACGTCCGCAAGGGCGAGGTCTTCGTCGTCATGGGGCTGTCCGGCTCCGGCAAGTCCACCCTGGTGCGCTGCCTGACCCGGCTGGTCGAGCCGACCGCCGGCACCATCGCCATCGACGGCGAGGACGTCCGCGCCATGGACAAGGCACGGCTGCGCGAGCTGCGCCGTCACCGCGCCGCCATGGTCTTCCAGCACTTCGGCCTGCTGCCGCACCGCACCGTCCTCGACAACGTGGCCTACGGCCTGGAGATCCAGGGCGTCGGCAGGGCGGAACGCCGCGAACGGGCCGCCGAGGTCGTCGCCAAGGTCGGCCTGGAGGGCATGGAGCAGCGCCGGCCCGCCCAGCTGTCCGGCGGTCAGCGCCAGCGCGTCGGACTGGCCCGCGCGCTCGCCGTCGACCCGGAGGTGCTGCTGTTCGACGAGCCGTTCAGCGCGCTCGACCCGCTCATCCGGCGCGACATGCAGGAGGAGGTGGTCCGGCTGCACCGCGAGGAGGGCCGCACGATGGTCTTCATCACCCATGACCTCGGCGAGGCCCTGAAGCTGGGCGACCGCATCGCCCTGATGCGCGACGGCCGCGTGGTCCAGCTCGGCACCCCCGAGGAGATCGTGGGCTCGCCCGCCGACGACTACGTCCGCGCGTTCGTCCGGGACGTCCCGCGCGAGCAGGTCATGACCGTCCGGACGGCCATGCGCCCCGCCGGCTCCGCCGAGGAGGCCGGCAGCGGCCCGGCGGTGCGCCCCGACGCCACGGTGTCGGAGGCCATCGAGGCCGTCGCCCGCGCGGGCGGCCCGGCCCGGGTCCTCGACGCGGGCCGCTGTGTGGGCGTCGTCGACTCCGATGCGCTGCTGTCGGTCGTGGCCGGTACCGAGCCGCCCGCCGGACCGGAGCTTCCCGCGGGAACGGAGCCGTCCGCCGGAACGGAGCCGTCCGAGGAGGCGGTCTGATGGCGACGATCACCACGGCCGCCCCCCGCGCCGGCCTGCCCGGCGTCCTCGGACACCGCGCCCTGCGCAAGCTCCTCGTGCTCGCGCTCGTCGCCGCGGTCCTCGTCCCGTTCGCCGCCGCCCGCTGGGCGAGCGGCAGCTGGCCCGAGGGGCTGACCGTCGACGTCTCCGGGCCGCTGGGCGGGGCGAGCGACTGGATCATCGACAACCGGGACTCCCACCCCCTCTTCCTGTACTTCTTCGGCCACGTCAGCAACGTCGTCGTCATCGCCGTACGCGCCGTCTACCTCGCCCTCCTCGCCGTCGGCTGGGCCGGGGTCACCGCCGTCGCCGCGCTCGTCGCCTGGCGGGCCGCGGGCCTGCGGCTCGCGCTCGGCACGGGCGCCGCGTTCCTCGCCTGCGGCCTGCTCGGCATGTGGGTGCCGACCCTGCAGACGCTCGCCCTGATGGTCGTCGCGGTCGCCGCGTCGGTCGCCGTCGGCGCGCTGCTCGGGTTCGCCGCCGGGCTGTCCGACCGGACGCACCGCGCGCTGCGCCCGGTCCTGGACACCATGCAGGTGCTCCCGGCCTTCGCCTACCTCCTGCCGGTCGTGCTGGTCTTCGGCATCGGCGTCCCGGCGGCCGTCCTGGCCACCGTCGTCTACGCCGCGCCGCCGATGGCCCGGCTCACCGCGCTCGGCCTGCGCGGCGCCGACAAGGAGGTGCTGGAGGCGGTCGAGTCGCTCGGCGCCACCGCCCGCCAGCGCCTGCTGACCGCCCGCGTCCCGCTGGCCCGCAAGGAACTCCTGCTGGGCCTCAACCAGACGATCATGATGGCGCTGTCCATGGCCGTGATCGCCTCGGTGATCGGCGCCGGCGGTCTCGGTGACCGCGTCTACCAGGCGCTCGCCTCGGTCGACGTGGGGGCGGCGCTCACCGCCGGCATCCCGATCGTGCTGCTCGCCGTCGTCCTCGACCGGGTGACCGGCGCGGCCGGCGCCCGGCTCGGACAGGCGCCCGCGCCGAACTCCCGCGCGCTGTGGGCGTACGCCGTCGCCGCCGCCGTGGCCGTGACGGTCGCCGGACGTCTCGCGGGCCGCCCGGAGTGGCCCGACGGGTGGGTCGTCGGCATCGCCGAGCCGGTCAACCGCGCCGTCGACTGGATGACCGCCCACCTGTACTCGGGCGTCCCCGTCGTCGGCGGCACCGCCGACTGGGCGGGCCGCTTCACCACCTGGGTCCTCGACCCGCTCCGCGACGGCCTGCAGTGGCTGCCCTGGTGGGCGGTGCTGCTCCTGGTCGCCGCCCCGGCCTGGCTGATCGGCACCTGGCGCACCGCGCTCACCGCCGTCCTCGCCATGGCCGCGACCGGGGTGCTCGGGGTGTGGAAGCCGTCCCTGGACACGCTCTCGCAGGTCCTCGCGGCCGTCGCCGTCACCCTCGTCCTCGGCTTCGCGACCGGGATCGCGGCCGCCCGCAGCGACCGCTTCGAACGGCTGCTGCGGCCGGTGCTGGACGTGTGCCAGACGATGCCGCAGTTCGTGTACCTCATCCCGGTCGTCGCCCTGTTCGGCGTCGGCCGCGCCCCGGCCGTCGCCGCCGCGATCGTCTACGCGCTGCCGGCCGTCGTCCGCATCACCGCCCAGGGCCTGCGCCAGGTCGACCCGGCCGCCCTGGAGTCGGCCCGCTCGCTCGGCGCGACCGGCGGCCAGCAGCTGCGCCAGATCCAGCTGCCGCTGGCCCGCCCGGCCCTGCTCCTCGCCGTCAACCAGGGCGTGGTCCTGGTCCTCGCCGTCGTCATCATCGGCGGCCTGGTCGGCGGCGGCGCGCTCGGCTACGACGTCGTCTTCGGCCTCGCCCAGGGAGACCTGGCGACCGGCCTGACGGCCGGGGCCGCGATCGTCTGCCTGGGCCTGATGCTCGACCGGGTGACCCAGCCGACCGGACGCCGCACCGAGGAGGGGGCGTGACATGCGACGTCGTACGACACCGGCGGCGGGCGTGACCGCCCTCCTGCTGCTCACCGGCTGCGGTGCCGCCGACATGACCGAGCAGGCCTCGCCGTTCGCCCACGCCCGGGGCGCGAAGACGGTCACCCTGTCCGTGCAGTCCTGGGTCGGCGCGCAGGCCAACGTGGCCGTCGCCCGGTACCTGCTGGAGCACGAGCTCGGCCACCGCGTCGACACCGTGCAGATCGACGAGGTGCCCGCCTGGGACGCGCTCAGCCAGGGCCGGGTCGACGCCATCCTGGAGGACTGGGGCCACCCCGAACAGGAGCAGCGCTACGTCGAGGACAGGAAGACGATCGTGAACGGCGGCGACCTCGGCGTCACCGGGCACATCGGCTGGTTCGTGCCGACGTACTTCGCGAAGCGGCACCCGGACGTCACGGACTGGAAGAACCTCGACAAGTACGCCGAGGAGTTCCGCACCCCGGAGAGCGGCGGCAAGGGCCAGCTGATGGACGGCTCACCGTCCTACGTCACCAACGACGAGGCACTGGTGAGGAACCTGAAGCTGGACTACAAGGTGGTGTTCGCCGGCTCCGAGGCCGCGCAGATCACCCAGATCAAGCAGTTCGCCCAGGAGGAGAAGCCCTTCCTCACCTACTGGTACACGCCCCAGTGGCTGTTCGAGAAGGTGCCGATGACCGAGGTGAAGCTGCCCCCGTACGAGGAGGGCTGCGACGCCGACCCGGAGAAGGTCGCCTGCGCCTACCCGCACACCCCGCTGCAGAAGTACCTCAACGCGGACTTCGCGGAGAACGGCGGCGAGGCGGCGGACTTCCTCAGGAAGTTCAGGTGGACGACCGAGGACCAGAACGAGGTCTCCCTGATGATCGCCGAGCAGAAGCTGTCCCCCGAGGAGGCGGCGCGGAAGTGGGTGGCCGGCCACGAGTCCACCTGGAGGAAGTGGCTGCCCTGACCCGCGCGTGACGCGGACGGCCCCCGGGTCCACCGAGCGCGGTGGACCCGGGGCGTCACCGCCCCCTGCCCGCCCTGCTCACCACTCGGTGCTCCCCGGCGGGATCCGCCGGCCGGCCATCAGCCGGTTCCAGCTGTTGATGACGGTGACCAGCGCGATGAGATGGGCCAGTTCGGTGCCGTCGAAGTGCCGGGCGGCCCGCTCGTACACCTCGTCCGGCACGAAGCCGTCCGTGAGGACCGTGACCGCGTCGGTCAGCTCCAGCGCCGCCCGCTCCCGGGCGTCGAAGACGTCCTCGGCCTCCTCCCAGGCGTCCAGCAGGTCGAGCCGGCGCTCGTCGACCCCGTGCTTCCGGGCGATCGTGAGGTGCAGGTCGAGGCAGAACGCGCAGTGGTTGAGCCGCGAGGCGCGGATCTGGACCAGCTCGGCGAGCTCGGGGTCGCCGAACCCCCTCTTGGCGGTGGCGCTCAACGCCTGGAGGGCGGAACGGACGCCGGCGTCGAGGAGGGTCGTCCGTGCCGTCACGTGTACTGCCCCGGCTGGTAGTGGCCCGGAGTCCTGCGGCAGGCCACCCCGAACCGGTTCCACGCGTTGATCACGGTGATCGCGGCGAGCAGCTGGGCGAGTTCGGCCTCCTCGAAGTGCCGGGCGGCCCGCTCGTACACCTCGTCCGGCACGAAGCCGTCCGTGAGGACCGTGACCGCCTCCGTCAGCTCCAGCGCCGCGAGCTCCTTCTCGGTGTAGAAGTGCCGCGACTCGTCCCAGGCGCTGAGCTGGACGATCCGCTCGACGCTCTCGCCCGCCGCGAGCGCGTCCTTGGTGTGCATGTCGAGGCAGAAGGCGCAGTGGTTGATCTGGGAGGCGCGGATCTTCACCAGCTCGCAGAGGACCGGGTCGAGTCCCCGCCGGGCCGCCGTGTCGAGCCTGACCATCGCCTTGTAGACCTCGGGGGCGAGCTTGGCCCAGTCCAGGCGCGCCGGGGCCTCGGGGGCGAATTCCTTGGTCGCTTCCGTGTTCGTCGTCATGCCCTCGACCCTAGGAGCGAAGCAGCCCAGGGGTATGGTCCATTCCCATGGGGGAACGCTGGGCCACTTTGGGCATCGACCTGCACCTCGAACCGACCGGTCCGGGCCTGCGCCGCGGCCTGACCGACGCCCTGCGCGAGGCCGTCCGCACCGGGCGGCTCGCCCCGGGGACCCGGCTGCCCTCCTCCCGCTCCCTCGCCGGCGACCTGGGCATCGCCCGCAACACCGTCGCCGACGCCTACGCCGACCTGGTCGCCGAGGGCTGGCTCACTGCGCGGCAGGGCTCCGGCACCCGGGTCGCCGACCGCGCGGTGCCCCGGGCGCCGGCCCGTCCCGCCTCCCCGCGGCGCGCCCCCGGCCGGCTTCCGTACGACCTCGTCCCGGGCACCCCCGACCTCGCCTCCTTCCCCCGCGGCGCATGGCTCAAGGCCGCCCGCCGCGCCCTGGCCGCCGCCCCCAACGACGCCCTCGGCTACGGCGACCCGCGCGGCCGGCCCGAACTGCGCACGGCGCTCGCGGACTACCTGGCGCGCGTGCGGGGCGTGCGCGCCGACCCCGGACGCCTCGTGGTCTGCTCCGGTTTCGCCCACGGCCTGCACCTGCTCTGCGCGGTCCTGCGCGCCCGCGGCGCCCGGACGCTGGCCGTGGAGTCCTACGGCCTGGACGTCCACTGGGACCTGGTCGAACGCACCGGACTGCGCACCGTCCCGCTCCCCTTCGACGACCTCGGCACGCGCACGGGGGACGCCGGCGACGCCGACGCGGTGCTGCTCAACCCGGCGCACCAGTTCCCGCTGGGCGGGGCCCTGGTCCCCGAACGCCGCGCCGAGGTGGTCGACTGGGCGCGCCGCACCGGCGGACTGGTCCTGGAGGACGACTACGACGGCGAGTTCCGCTACGACCGCCAGCCCGTCGGCGCGCTCCAGGACCTCGACCCCGACCACGTGGTGTACCTCGGCACGGCCAGCAAGTCCCTCGCCCCCGGACTGCGCCTCGGCTGGATGGTCCTCCCGCCGTCGCTGGTGCCGGAGGTCGTCGCGCACGGCGGCGGCCGGTCCGTCGGCGTCCTCGAACAGCTCACCCTCGCCGAGTTCCTCACCTCCGGCGCCTACGACCGTCATGTCCGCGCCGCCCGCCTGCGCTACCGGCGCCGCCGCGACGCCCTGGTCGAGGCGCTTGCCGTCCGGGCACCCGACGTACGGGTCACCGGCATCGCGGCGGGACTGCACGCGGTCCTCCGGCTCCCGCCGGGCACCGAGCCGTCGGTGGTCCGCGCGGCCACCTGGCAGGGCCTCGCCGTGCACGGCCTCTCCCGCTACCGCCACCCCGCCGCCGCGACCACCTCCGGGGACGCCCTGGTCGTCGGCTACGCGACCCCGCCGGACCACGCCTGGGCGAGCACGCTGGAGGCGTTGTGCAGGGCACTGCCCTGACCGGCGGCCGGACCAAAGGCGCACCCGGTGGCAAACACCGCCAAACGGCGGCGGGGGAGGGCCCGCGGGCAGGGGGCTCCTGCGGGCGCCGTCCGGCCGCTCTCTAGGCTGTCCGCCGCGAGCCGGGGAGCAGACGTCCGGCAGCGGGCACCGGCGGCACGAGGGGGAGCGAAGGACATGGCGGAGACACGGCGGCGGCTGCGGTCCAGCACGGTGGTGCTCGGCGGCATGGGGGTCCTCGCGACGGCCCTGTCCGCGTGCGGGTCGGACCCGGACCGGCGCTGCGTGGACCGGGACAGCTACGACTACATCAACGGCTACCGGATCGTCGCCGACAAGAACTGCAGGAGGAGCTCCGGCGACGGCGACTGGTACTACGACGCCGACGTCAGCGGGGGCTACGCCGACCACGGCACCTTCAGCCGCAGCGAGGCCGTCGACCGGGGCGGCTTCGGCTGCTCGGGCTCCGGCAGCGGCGGCGGCTGAGCACCCCGCCGACCGGAGGACACCCCCGTGGAACGCCGCACCATCGAGCCCCGCCCCGGCTGGCAGCAGACCGTCGAGGAGCAGGGACTCATCTACCCCCTCACCCTCCCCAAGGCCCTCGAACCCGTCCGGGCGGCGGGAAAGCCCCTCCCCGACGACGCCTGGGTGCCGTACTGGGACGAGAGCGCCTACTACGTCTTCACCCTGGAGGAGGTCGAGGCGCTGGAGGAGGCCGTCGAGGAACTGCACCGCATGTGCCTCGAGGCCGCCGGCCACATCGTCGCCGCCGGCCGCTTCGCCGACCTCGGCATCACCGACCCGCGCGTCGTCCGCGCGGTCACCGAGGCCTGGCACCGCCGCGCCGAACTCCCCTCCGTCTACGGCCGTTTCGACCTCCGCTACGACGGCACCGGCCCCGCGAAGCTGCTGGAGTACAACGCCGACACCCCGACCTCCCTGGTGGAGGCCGCCTCGCCCCAGTGGTTCTGGATGGAGGAGCGCTTCCCCGGCGCCGACCAGTGGAACTCCCTCCACGAACGCCTCGTCGACGCCTGGAGGAAGCAGGCCGGCCTCCTCCCGCCGGGCAGCCCCCTGTACTTCGCCCACTCCTCCGACGACCAGCTCGGCGAGGACCTCATGACCGTCGCCTACCTCAAGGAGACCGCCGAGCAGGCCGGCCTCGACACCGACTGGATCTCCATGGAGGAGATCGGCTGGGACCGCCTCTCCGGCCGCTTCGTGGACAACAGGCTGCGGTTCATCCGCAGCATCTTCAAGCTGTACCCCTGGGAGTGGCTCACCACCGACCGCTTCGCCGGCCACGTCCTCGACACCCTCGACAACGGCGGCGGCACCGGCTCCACCCTGTGGATCGAGCCCGCCTGGAAGATGCTGCTCAGCAACAAGGCCCTGCTGGCGATCCTCTGGGAGCTCTACCCCGGCCACCCCAACCTCCTCCCCGCCCACCTCGACGGCCCCCGCGACCTGGCCGCCACCACCGGCTACGTCGCCAAGCCCCTGCTGGGCCGCGAGGGCGCCGGCGTGACCGTCCACGAACCCGGCGCCGCACCCGTCGTCCGCGACGAACCCTGCTGCTACCAGCAACTCGCGCCCCTGCCCGCCTTCGACGGCAACCACGTCGTCCTCGGAGCCTGGGTCGTCGAGAACGAGTCCGCGGGCCTCGGCATCCGCGAGTCCTCCGGCCTGGTGACCGACGAGTACGCCCGCTTCCTGCCCCACGTGATCCTGTGAGCCCCGGGGCGTCCCGCGAGCCCCGCAAAACCTCACCGGTCCTGAAGGACCTCGCCGGCTCCCCAAGACCCCACCAGCCCCGGGAGACCCCCGCAGCCCCCGGGGGCGGAGCCGGGCCCCGGCCGGGCGACCCACATGGTGGACGGCCGTGACCGCCGTCCGGCCGCTCCCGGTAGGCTGATCCGCGGGCCGTGACTGGCGCGCTGGGATGGGACCGACCATCGGGGAGCGGCCCACGGACCCCACGGGTCCGGGAAGAGTGCCGTGCGCCTGGGCCGTACCGTGAACGCCGACGCCACGTCCGGAGGTCCCTCATGTCAGCCGAGCCCCTCTCCACCGCTTCCACCGCCTTCCGCTCCGCCCTCGACGTGATCCGCGCCGTCGAGCCGCGCGTCGCCGACGCCATCGGCCAGGAGGTCGCCGACCAGCGCGAGATGCTCAAGCTGATCGCCTCCGAGAACTACGCCTCCCCGGCGACCCTCCTGGCGATGGGCAACTGGTTCAGCGACAAGTACGCCGAGGGCACCGTCGGCCGCCGCTTCTACGCCGGCTGCCGCAACGTCGACACCGTCGAGTCGCTCGCCGCCGAACACGCCAAGGAGCTGTTCGGCGCCCGTCACGCCTACGTCCAGCCGCACTCCGGCATCGACGCCAACCTCGTCGCCTTCTGGGCCGTCCTCGCCCAGCGCGTCGAGCTCCCCGCCCTGGAGAAGGCCGGCGCCCGCCAGGTCAACGACCTCTCCGAGGCCGAGTGGGCCGAACTGCGCCGGGCCTTCGGCAACCAGCGCATGCTCGGCATGTCCCTGGACGCCGGCGGTCACCTCACCCACGGCTTCCGCCCGAACATCTCCGGCAAGATGTTCGACCAGCGCTCCTACGGCACCGACCCGGCCACCGGCCTGATCGACTACGAGGCCCTGCGCGTCTCCGCCCGCGAGTTCAAGCCGCTGATCATCGTCGCCGGCTACTCCGCCTACCCCCGTCTGGTGAACTTCCGGATCATGCGCGAGATCGCCGACGAGGTCGGCGCCACGCTCATGGTCGACATGGCCCACTTCGCCGGTCTCGTCGCCGGCAAGGTCCTCACCGGCGACTTCGACCCGGTCCCGCACGCCCAGATCGTGACGACCACCACCCACAAGTCGCTGCGCGGTCCGCGCGGCGGCATGGTCCTGTGCGACGACTCCCTCAAGGACCAGGTCGACCGCGGCTGCCCGATGGTCCTCGGCGGCCCGCTCCCGCACGTCATGGCCGCCAAGGCCGTCGCCCTCGCGGAGGCCCGCCAGGAGTCCTTCCGCGACTACGCCCGGCGCATCGTCGACAACTCCCGCGCCCTCGCCGAGGGCCTGATGCGCCGCGGCGCCACCCTGGTCACCGGCGGCACCGACAACCACCTCAACCTGATCGACGTCGCCACCTCCTACGGCCTCACCGGCCGCCAGGCCGAGGCCGCCCTGCTCGAGTCGGGCATCGTCACCAACCGCAACTCCATTCCCGCCGACCCCAACGGCGCCTGGTACACCTCCGGCATCCGCATCGGCACCCCCGCGCTGACCACGCGCGGTCTGGGCACCGCCGAGATGGACGAGGTCGCCGGCCTCATCGACCGCGTCCTCACCACCGCGGAGCCCGGCACCACCAAGTCCGGCGCCCCCTCCAAGGCCGCCCACGTCCTCGACCCGAAGATCGCGGACGAGATCTCCCGCCGCGCCACCGACCTCGTGGCCGGCTTCCCGCTCTACCCCGAGATCGACCTCGGCTGACGCCTCCCGGGGGCCCCGCGACGGGCCCACCCCTTTCCCGCCCCGCGGCGGTCCGGTCACGTCCCGGACCGCCGCGTGCCGCTCCCAGACGTCCAGCAGCTCCTGCCGCGGCCCCCCTCCCGCGTCCCCACGCTCTTGTTGCACCGCCGGGGACGAATCGGTTCCCACCTGTTTCCGGTCCGTTCCTGATCGGCCCGCGGGACCTGAGAGAATGGGGGACATGGCCTCTGACCGACCCCGCGTGCTCTCCGGAATCCAGCCCACCGCAGGCTCGTTCCACCTCGGCAACTACCTCGGCGCCGTCCGCCAGTGGGTGGCCCTGCAGGAGACCCACGACGCGTTCTACATGGTCGTCGACCTGCACGCGATCACGATTCCGCAGGACCCGAAGGAGCTGCGCGCCAACACCCGCCTGGCCGCCGCCCAGCTGCTGGCCGCCGGGCTCGACCCGGACCGGTGCACGCTCTTCGTCCAGAGCCACGTCCCCGAGCACGCCCAGCTCGCCTGGGTCATGAACTGCCTCACCGGATTCGGCGAGGCCTCCCGCATGACCCAGTTCAAGGACAAGTCGGCCCGGCACGGCGCGGACCGCGCCTCCGTCGGCCTGTTCACGTACCCGGTCCTCCAGGTCGCCGACATCCTGCTGTACCAGGCCGACGAGGTGCCGGTCGGCGAGGACCAGCGCCAGCACATCGAGCTCACCCGCGACCTCGCCGAGCGCTTCAACGGCCGGTTCGGCCGGACCTTCACCCTCCCGAAGGCGTACATCCTCAAGGAGACGGCGAAGATCTACGACCTCCAGGACCCGGCGATCAAGATGAGCAAGTCGGCGTCCACGCCGAAGGGCCTCATCAACCTCCTCGACGAGCCGAAGACCACGGCGAAGAAGGTCAAGAGCGCGGTCACCGACACCGACACCGTGATCCGCTACGACGCCGAGAACAAGCCGGGGGTGAGCAACCTCCTCACGATCTACTCGACCCTCACCGGGGCGGGGATCACCGAACTGGAGGAGCGGTACGCCGGCAAGGGCTACGGCGCGCTCAAGACGGACCTCGCCGAGGTCATGGTCGAGTTCGTGACCCCGTTCAAGGAGCGCACCCAGCAGTACCTGGACGACCCCGAGACGCTCGACTCGATCCTGGCCAAGGGCGCGGAGAAGGCGCGGGCCGTCGCCGCGGAGACCCTCGCCCAGGCGTACGACCGGGTGGGCTTCCTGCCCGCCAAGCACTGAACCGGCGCACCGGACGGGCCCGCGGCGCGGACCCGTACCACCGCACAGCGCTGCACATCACTCCGGTTGCGCCTGCCCGCATCCGGGCCGTGGTCGTACAGTCGATAACCGGGTGACCGTTCCGGCGGTCACCCGGTGCTCGCCCGGTGCCCGCCGGGGCCACGGCACCACGCTTCACCACCGCGCTTCACCACCACAACGACAGGAGACGACGTGGGGACCGTAACGATCGGTGTGTCGATCGCGGTCCCGGAGCCTCACGGCAGCCGGCTTCAGCAGCTGCGCGCGGGCTTCGGCGACGCCGCGGCGCACGGCATCCCCACGCACGTCACCCTGCTGCCGCCGACGGAGGTCGACGACGCCGAGCTGCCGGCCGTCGAGGCGCACCTGAGCGAGGTCGCCGCGGCCGGGCGGCCCTTCCCCATGCGGCTGTCGGGCACCGGCACCTTCCGGCCGCTGTCGCCGGTGGTGTTCGTCCGGATCGTCGAGGGCGCCGAGGACTGCACCCGGCTGCAGAAGCAGGTCCGCGACGCCTCCGGCCCCGTCGCCCGCGAGCTGCAGTTCCCGTACCACCCGCACGTCACCGTGGCGCACGGCATCGAGGAGGCGGCCCTGGACCGCGCCTTCGAGGACCTCGCCGACTACGAGGCCGAGTGGCCCTGCACCGGCTTCGCGCTCTACGAGCAGGGCGCCGACGGGGTGTGGCGCAAGCTGCGGGAGTTCCCCTTCGGCTCCGTCGTGGTGCCCCCGCAGGCCGGGCACGCGGACCGGGGATCCGTCTCCGCCCACTGAACCGCGGGCCCGCGCCGCGTCCCCGCCGGGCCTCAGACCGGCAGCCGCCGGAACACCCCCCGCGGCAGATGCCGCAGCGCCGACATCACCACGCGCAGCGCGCCCGGCACCCACACCGTCTCCGAGCGGCGCCGCAGCCCCAGCTCGACGGCCGCCGCGACCGCCTCCGGCGTGGTGGCGAGCGGCGCCTCGGGCAGCCCGGCGGTCATCCGGGTGCGGACGAAGCCGGGGCGCACGACCATCACGTGCACGCCCGTGCCGTGCAGCGCGTCGCCCAGGCCCTGCGCGAAGGCGTCCAGGCCCGCCTTGCTGGAGCCGTAGATGAAGTTCGCGCGGCGGGCCCGCTCGCCCGCGACGGAGGACAGCACCACCAGGGAGCCGTGGCCCTGCGCCTGGAGCCCGCTCGCGCACACCAGGCCCGCCGAGACCGCGCCCGTGTAGTTGGTCTGCGCGACGCGCACCGCGGCCTGCGGGTCCCGCTCGTCGCGGGCCTGGTCACCGAGGGTGCCGAAGGCGAGCAGCACCATGTCGACGTCGCCCTCGGCGAAGACCTTGCCGAGCGCGTCCCCGTGACCGGCGGGGTCGAGCGCGTCGAAGGCGACGGTGCGCACCTCGGCGCCGAGGCCGCGCAGGTGCTCGGCGGCCCGGTCCAGGTCGGGGGAGGGCCGGCCGGCCAGCCACACCGTGCGGGTGCGGCGGGCGATCAGCCGGCGGGCGGTGGCCAGCGCGATCCCGGACGTGCCGCCGAGGACGAGCAGGGACTGGGGGAGGCCGAAGGCGTCCTTCACGACAGCTCCTAGGAGGGGGTCGACGGTTTCAGAGGCGGAGCCGGCGGGCCAGGTCGGAGGTGAACACCCCGCGCGGGTCCAGTTCGGCGCGCAGCGCGCGGAAGTCGTCCAGGCGCGGGTACATGGCCGCGAGCAGGTCCGGGCGCAGCCGTGAGTCCTTGGCGAGGTAGACGCGCCCGCCGGCCGAGGCGACCTCCTCGTCGAGTTCGTCGAGGAAGGCGCCGAGACCGGGCAGGGACGCCGGGACGTCCAGGGCCAGGGTCCAGCCCGGCACCGGAAAGGACAGCCAGCCGGGGTCGGCCTCGCCGAAGCGCTTGAGGACGGCGAGGAAGGACGGGCAGCGGCGCTCGGAGATCCGGCGCACGATCCGGCGCAGGACGTCCTCCCGGCCGTGGCCGACGACGAACTGGTACTGCACGAAGCCGCCCCGGCCGTAGACGCGGTTCCAGTGGGGCACGCCGTCCAGGGGGTGGAAGAACGCGGGGATCCGCTGGAGCTGCCCGGTCCGCGCGCGGGGCGCCTTGCGGTACCAGAGCTCGTTGAACAGTCCCACGGTGGCGCGGCTGAGCAGGCCCTCGGGGACGAAGGACGGGGCCGCCGGGAGCCGGGAGGTGCGGAAGGACAGCGGCTCCCGGCGCGCGCGGGAGCCCTCGGGCAGCGCGTCCAGGGGCGCGTGGTCGCCTCGGGTGAGCACCGCGCGGCCGGTGGCCGCGCCGCGGGCCAGCAGGTCGATCCAGGCCACCGAGTAGCGGTAGCGGTGGTCGGTGTCCGCCAGGCGGGCCATCAGGTCGTCGAGGTCGCCCGCGCGCTCGGTGTCCACCGACATCAGCGAGGTCTCGACCGGCTGGAGCCGGACCGTCGCGGTCAGGATCACCCCGGTCAGGCCCATGCCGCCCGCTGTCGCGTCGAACAGCGGCGTGCCCGGCACGACCGTGCGGAGCCGCCCGTCGGCGGTGAGCAGCTCCAGGGACAGCACGTGCCGGGAGAAGGAGCCGGAGACGTGGTGGTTCTTGCCGTGGATGTCGGCGCCGATCGCCCCGCCGACGGTCACGTAGCGCGTGCCCGGGGTCACCGGCACGAACCAGCCGAGCGGCAGCAGCACCTCCATCAGCCGGTGCAGGGAGACGCCCGCGTCGCACAGCACGGTGCCGCCGTCGGCGTCGATCGCGTGGACGCGGTCCAGGCCCGTCATGTCGAGCACGGCCCCGCCCGCGTTCTGCGCCGCGTCCCCGTACGCCCGTCCCAGGCCCCGCGCGATGCCCCCGCGGTCGCCGCAGTCCCGGACGGCCCGGGCGGCCTCCTCGTACGTCCGCGGACGGATCAGCCGGGCGGCGGTGGGAGCGGTGCGGCCCCATCCCGTGACGGAAACGGTGTCGGCAGGCATGACGGTGACCGTATCGCCCGTATGTGAGTGGTTGGTTTCGAAACGTCAATTCCGTCCCCGGAACGGGTGATTAATGGGATGTCGCCCCAGGGTGGCGGAGTTCCGGCCCGACGGACGTGAACAGTGGGTCCCCATGGACGACCTGCACGACCCCCACCGCTCCCGGCACGCCCGTCACCCCCTCGGTCTCCACGGCATGGACCACCGGATCGGCACGGCCCTCAGAGCGTGCGGCGCCGACCCGCGCGTGGCCGGCGCCGCGCGCGTCCTGTCCTGGGCGGGGGAGCACGGGGCGCTGTGGCTCGCGGCGGGGCTGGCCGGAGCCGCCGCGGACCGCCCGCGGCGCGGCGCCTGGCTGCGCGGCACCGCGCTCACCGCGGGCGCCCACGTCGTCAGCATGGGCGTGAAGCGGGTCGTGCGCCGTCCGCGCCCCGCGCACGTCGAACCCCTGGTCGGCACGGTCGGCCGGCACTCCTTCCCCAGCTCGCACGCCACCTCCGCCGCGGCCGCCGCCGTCGCCTTCGGGGCGCTGGGGGCGCGCGCGGTGCCCCCGCTCGCCGCGGCCGTCTGCCTCTCCCGCCTGGTGGCCGGCGTGCACCACCCCTCGGACGTGGTGGCCGGTGCCGCCCTGGGCGCGCTCACGGCCCGGTGCGGCGCCCGCTGGATGCGGGGAGGCGCGGCGTGACCGACACCGCCCTCCTGCACCGGCGCCCGGACCGGCGGCCGGCGGCGCCGCCCCCGGGAGGCGGTCTGCTCAAGGGCCTGCTCAGAACCGCGCGGCCCAAGCAGTGGGTCAAGAACGTCCTGGTGATCGCCGCTCCCGCCGCCGCGGGCGAGCTCTTCTCCCGGCCCGCCCTGACCCGGCTCGCGCTGGTCTTCGTCCTGTTCACCGCCTGCGCCGCCGCCGTGTACCTCGTCAACGACGCCCGCGACGCCGAGGCCGACCGCGCCCACCCGGTCAAGCGCCACCGCCCGGTCGCCGCCGGCCAGGTCCCGGTCCCGGTCGCCTACGCCGCCGGCGTCGCCCTCGGGATCCTCGCCCCCGTCGTCGCGGCCCGGCTGTGCCCGCCGCAGGTCGCCGCGCTGCTGACCGCGTACCTCGGCATGCAGCTGGCGTACTGCGTCAGCCTCAAGCACGTCCTCGTCGTCGACCTCGTCGTCGTCACCACGGGTTTCCTGATGCGGGCGGTGGTCGGCGGGCTCGCGCTCGGCATCCCGCTCTCGCGCTGGTTCCTGATCACCACCGGGTTCGGCGCGCTGTTCATGGTCGCGGCCAAGCGCTACTCCGAGGCGGTGCAGATGACCGGGGAGGCGGGCGCCACGCGCGCGCTGCTCACCGAGTACACCACCGGCTACCTCCGCTTCGTCTGGCAGCTCGCGGCCGGCGTCGCCGTCCTCGGCTACTGCCTGTGGGCCCTGGAGGAGGGCGGGGTGCCGCACGCCAGCGTGCTGCCCTGGCGGCAGCTGTCCGTGGTCGCCTTCGTCCTCGCCGTCCTCAGATACGCCGTCTTCGCCGACCGCGGGACCGCCGGCGAACCCGAGGAGGTGGTCCTGGGCGACCGCGCGCTCGCCCTCATCGGCCTGGTGTGGGCGGCGATGTACGCCCTGGCGGTGGCGGACTGGTGAAACACGCTCCGGCACGGGAACTCCGCCCGGCACGGGAGCACCGCCCGGTCCGGGAGGAGCGCCCGCCGCACCACGGGCGCCCGGCGCGGCACCGGCGCGAACTGCTCGGCTTCGCCACCGCCGGACTGCTCGCCTACGCCGCCGACCTCGCCCTCTTCACGTGGCTGCGCGGCCCCGCCGGACTCGACCCGCTCACCGCCAAGGCGCTCTCCTTCGTCGCCGGCTGCACGGTCGCCTACGCCGGCAACGCGCTCGGCACCTACCGCCACGCGCGCGTGCGCGGCGTGCGCCCGTACGCCGTGTTCTTCGCGGTGAACCTCGCCGGCGCCGCCGTGCAGCTGCTGTGCCTGGCCGTCAGCCACTACGGGCTCGGCCTCACCTCGCAGCGCGCGGACACCGTCTCCGGAGCGGTGGTCGGCATGGCGCCGGCCACCGCCGTCCGGTTCTGGGGCACCAGGACATTGGTCTTCCGCAGCGGGGGCACAGTCCGTTCATGGACTGGCTGAAGAGGCTCCCGGTCGTCGGACCGTGGGCGGCGCGGCTGATGCTCACGCACGCGTGGCGGTCGTACGAGCGCCTGGACCGCGTGCACTGGACGCGGCTGGCCGCCGCGATGACGTTCACCAGCTTCGTCGCGCTGTTCCCGCTGCTCACCGTGGCCGCCGCGATCGGCGCCGCCACGCTCGGCCAGAAGCAGCAGGAGACCCTCCAGGACACGATCGCCGACCAGGTGCCCGGCATCTCCGAGCAGCTGAACATCGACGACCTGGTGCGCAACGCCGGCACCGTCGGCCTCATCGCCGGCGCCGTCCTGCTGTTCACCGGCATCAGTTGGGCCGGTTCCACGCGCGAGTGCCTGCGCGCGGTGTGGGAGCTGCCCGACGAGGAGGAGAACCCCGTCCTGCGCAGGGGCAAGGACGCGGGCGTCCTCGTCGGGCTCGGCGGCGCGGTCCTGGTCACCCTGGTCGCCTCCACCGTGGCCTCCGCGCTGGTCGGCCGGATCAGCGACGCCATCGGGCTGGAGGAGGGCGGCTGGGGCGGGGCCGTCCTGCGGACCGCGGCGTTCGCCGTCGCCGTGGGCGCCGACTTCCTGCTCCTGCTGTACGTCCTGACCCTGCTGCCCGGCGTCGAACCCACCCGGCACCGCCTGATGGTGGCCGCGATCACCGGCGCGGTCGGCTTCGAACTGCTGAAGCTGCTGCTCAGCGGCTACCTGCAGGGCGTCGCCACGAAGAGCATGTACGGCGCGTTCGGCGTGCCGGTCGCCCTGCTGCTGTGGATCAACCTCACCACGAAACTGGTCCTGTTCTGCGCCGCCTGGACGGCGACGCCGAGCAAGGAGACCGGAGTCACGGACGCGGACGGCGACGCACCAGATCCGGCAGCGGCCAGCGGCGGTTGACCAGGAACGCACCCCCCGCGAGCAGCACCAGCACCCCGCCGGTGATGCCCAGCGCGACCCCGGCGCCGCCGGCGCCGCTCCCGGCCGCGGCGCTCGCCACCGGCTTCGCCCCCGCCACGACCGTGCCGTCCCCGGCGCCCCCGGCCTCGCCGGAGGACGCGGACGCGCCCGGCCGGGCGTCCGTCCGCGCGGCGCTCTTCGGCGGGACCAGCTCACCCACCGGCTCGACCTTGCCGGCCGCCTCGAAACCCCAGTCGAAGAGCTTCGCGGTCTCCTTGTAGACCTCGTTGCTCCCGTCCTTCTCCGGGTTCATCACGGTGACCAGCAGCACCTTGCCGTCGCGCTCGGCGACCCCGGTGAAGGTGGCGCCCGCGTTGGTGGTGTTGCCGTTCTTCACGCCCGCTATGCCCTCGTAGACGGGCACGTCGAAGTCACCGGCCAGCAGCCGGTTGGTGTTCTGGATCTCGAAGGAACCGCGGACCTTCTTGCCCTTCTTGTTCTTCTTCGTCTCCCCGGGGAACTTCGCGCTGACCGTCGAGCAGTACTCCCGGAAGTCCTTCTTCTGCAGCCCGGACCGGGCGATCAGCGTCAGGTCGTACGCGGAGGACACCTGTTCCTCGGCGTCGTAGCCGTCGGGGCTGACCACGTGCGTGTCGAGGGCCTGGAGCTCCTCGGCGTGCTCGTTCATCTCCTCGACGGTCTTCTCGACGCCGCCGTTCATCGCCGACAGCACGTGCACGGCGTCGTTGCCGGACCGCAGGAAGACCCCGAGCCACAGGTCGTGGACGGTGTAGGTCTCGTCCTCCTTGATCCCGACCATGCTGGAGCCGGACCCGACGCCGGCCAGGTCGGAGACCTCCACCTCGTGCTTCGTCGACTTGGGCCACTTCGGCAGCAGCGTGTCGGCGAACAGCATCTTCAGCGTGCTCGCCGGGGCCAGCCGCCAGTGCGCGTTGTGCGCGGCCAGCACCTCGCCGGACTCGGCGTCGGCGACGATCCAGGAGCGGGCGGACAGGCCCTTCGGCAGCACCGGCGCCCCGTTCGCGAGGGCGACCTGCGTCCCCGGCAGGCCGAGCCGGGCACCGCCCACGGTCGACATCTTCGCCGGGGGCGTGGCCGAGGGGCCGGCCGACGGTTTCGGGGCCGCGAGGGCGACGGGTGCGGTCAGCGCGGTGGACAACAGGACGGCGGAGGCGACCAGAAGGGATCGCCGGACGGTGTTCTCGGGTGCGGGCACGGTCGGAAAGGTACATGCCACACCTGGGGACGTCCCGTCCCGGTCCCCACCCCGGGCAAGGAACCGGACAGGCGCCGGTGATACTGGAGTCATGCCGTGCTTCTCCGGGGGACGCCCCCCGGACTCCCGGCCGGCCGAGGGGGACCGGCGCCGCGACGAAAGGTCTGTTCTGGTGAAACTCAGCCGCCCCGTCTCCTGGTTCCTGCTCGTCTTCGGGGTGTGGAGCTGGGTCATCTGGATCACTTTCGTCAAGAACCTGGTCAAGGACAGCAGCGGGCTCGCGTTCGAGGACGGGGACCCGACGGCGTACTTCTGGGTGCATCTACTGCTCGCCGTCGTCTCCTTCGTATGGGGGACGGTCATCGGGGGCATCGGGTTGCGCGGTCTGCGCGCACTGAGCCGGACGTCACCGACGTCCTGACCGGAAACAGGGGAACTCCGCACCGTGGCCATCGTTTTCGTACTCGTCGCGCTGCTCGTCCTGGCCGTCCTGGTGACGGGCAACTGGTACGTGTGGCGCCGGCTGTTCCGGGACACCACCCGGGGCCCGGGCCCGGTGCGCCGCGCGGGCGCGGCGGTGATCGCCGGCGGCTGGGCGCTGACGGTGGCCGCCTTCGTCGCCGAGCGCGGCGGCGCCCCCTTCCGGCTCCAGCAGGTCCTGGCCTGGCCCGGCTTCCTGTGGCTGGCCCTGTCCCTCTACCTGCTGCTGGCCGTGCTCGCGGGCGAGCTCGTACGGCCCGTGCTGCGACGGGTCCTGGAGCGGCGGGCGCGGACCGCGCAGGCGGCCGAACGGCCGGAACCGGCGCCGGTACCGGCGGGAGCGGCGACCGCCGCCCCGGCCGCGCGCCCGGTGGCCGCGGACCCCGCCCCCGCGACCGAGTCCGCCACCCCCGAACCCGCCGCCCCGGCACCCGGTTCACCGCGCCCCGACGGCCCCGAGGACACGGGGGAGACGCCGGGCACCGGCGCCCCCGCCGGGCCCTCCCGCCGTCTGTTCGTCTCCCGGGTCGTCGGCGGGGCCGCCGCCGCGGCGGCCCTGGGGACCGTCGGCTACGGGACGTACGGCGTGCTGCGCGGGCCGCAGGTGAAGCGGGTCACCGTGCCGCTCGCCAAGTTGCCGCGCGCGGCGCACGGTTACCGCATCGCGGTGGTCAGCGACATCCACCTGGGACCGGTCCTCGGCCGCGGTTTCGCCCAGAAGGTCGTCGACACGATCAACTCGACCCAGCCCGACCTGATCGCGGTCGTCGGCGACCTGGTGGACGGCAGCGTGAAGGACCTCGGCCCGGCCGCTGCCCCGCTCGCGCGGCTGACGGCGCGTCACGGGTCCTTCTTCGTCACCGGCAACCACGAGTACTTCTCCGGCGCCGAACAGTGGGTCGACGAGGTGCGCCGCCTCGGCCTGCGCCCGCTGGAGAACGCCCGCACGGAACTCCCGCACTTCGACCTGGCGGGGGTCAACGACGTGGCCGGCGAGGACGAGGGTCAGGGCCCGGACTACGCGCGGGCGCTCGGGGACCGGGACCGTTCACGCGCGTGCGTGCTGCTCGCCCACCAGCCGGTGCAGATCCACGAGGCCGTCGACCACGGCGTCGACCTCCAGCTCTCCGGCCACACCCACGGCGGCCAGCTCTGGCCCGGCAACCTCGTCGCCGGCGCCGCCAACCCCACCCTGGCCGGCCTGGACCGCTACGGCGACACCCAGCTCTACGTCTCCCGCGGCGCCGGCGCCTGGGGCCCGCCCACCCGGGTCGGCGCACCGTCGGACATCACGGTGATCGAACTCGCGTCGACGCGGGCCTGACGGAGCGGACCGCTTCCCCGGGCAGGGTGCGACGGTCCGCCGGCCGTCCGTCCCCGGGGGAGGCGATGCCCGGCGCCCGCACGGCACTCGTCCTGACCGGTCTGCGGCGGTGGATCGTCGGCATGCCGTGGCGGCCGGCCGGCGGCGACGCGGTGGCCGCCGCCTGCGCGAGGCCGCGCGCACTTCGCGGACACCGGTTCCCGGACGGTCGTCCTGGTCCGGTACGTACGCGCCGACGGCGCGGACGGCGGTGTCGACGCGGCCCCCGGCCGGCTGGTCCCCGGCTGCGCGCCGCGCGCGGGCGGCCACCTGGTGACCCGGCACGGCCTGGACGCCTTCGAGGGCACCGGGCTGCACGGATCCGGCGCCGCGCGGGGGCCACCGGGGTGGTGATCGCCGGGCCGTCCACCGCGCACGGGGTCGCGTCCACGGCCGAGACGGCGCTGCGCCTGGACCACGACGTGGCCGTGGCCGGCGACGCCACCGCGAGCGTGGACGGCGCGCAGCACCACGCGGCGCTCGACCGGCTCACGGTGCTCGGCGCACGCACCGCCCGGTCGCGGAACTCCTGGCGCAGCGGGCCGGGAACCGGCCCGGCGACGCTCCGGCTCCGTAAGGGGGACGGACGGCCGCCGAGGCCGCTCCCGTCCCGTCCGAGGCGTCTCACCCGGACGGGGTGTTCCCCCCGGACGCGGGGGCCTCCTCCGCCCCGGCGGCTCCCGGGGTGCTCCCCGCCCCGCCGGTCACGTCGCCGTCCGCGTCGCCGTCCGCCGGGAGCGGTGCCGGCCGCACGGGCAGCGTCACCGTCACCGCCAGCCCCTCGCCCGGTGCCGTGCGCACCGTCACCTCGCCGCCGTGCGCCCGGACCACGCCCTGCACGATCGCCATGCCCAGCCCGCTGCCCGCGCCGCCGCCGGCCCGGAAGAAGCGGTCGAAGACCCGCGCCGCGTCCTCGGGGGCGAGTCCCGGCCCCTCGTCCGCGACCCACAGCCGCACCGCCTCGCCCGTGCGCCCCGCTCCCAGCCGTACCGGCACGTCCGCGGGCGTGTGCGTGCGCACGTTGCCCAGCAGGTTGCCCAGGACCTGCCGCAGCCCGGACTCGTCGGCGCGCACCAGCACCGAGCCGTCGGCGTCCACGGTCACGGGCCGGTCCGGCTGCTGCACCCGCAGGTCCTCGGCCGCGTCCCGGACCAGACGGCACAGGTCCACGTTCCGCAGCCGCAGTTCGGGCCGCTGGTCCAGGCGGGCCAGCACCAGCAGTTCGTCGACGAGCCGCCCCATGCGGTCGGACTCGGCCATCATCCGGTCCCACGCCCGCTTCCGCTCCGCCGGCTCCCGCAGGATCCCCCGGTCGTACAGCTGGAGGTAGCCGCGGATCGCGGCCAGCGGGGTGCGCAGCTCGTGGGAGGCGTCGGCGACGAAGCGCCGCAGCTGGGCCGCGCTGCGCTCGCGCGTGCGGTACGCCGACTCCACCTGGTGCAGCATGGAGTTGAGGGCGAGCCGCAGCTGCTCCACCTCGAGGATCGGGTCCCGGCTGGAGGGCACCCGCCGGGTCAGGTCGCCCTCGGCGATCGCCGACGAGGTCTCCACCATGTCCTCCAGCGGCCGCATCCGCCGCCGCACACTGAACATGGTCAGGCAGGCCAGCAGCAGCAACAGCAGCGTCCCGATGGCCAGATCGAACTTGACCGCCTTGGCGATGCCGTCGTGCACCGCCTCGGTGGAGCCGGCGATCAGGATGTACGTGCCGTCCGCGAGCCGGGTGGCGGTGACGCGGTAGGCGGCGCCGCGCACGGTGACGTCGTGCGGTTCCGGGTCCTGGAGCAGGGTGCGCGCGTCGCCCACCGCGTCGGCCAGGGCGCGCTGCGCGTCGGTCGGTGCGAAGCCGAGGACGCCGACGGGCTCGCCCCGGGTGTTCACGGCGGCGAAGATCGAGTCCGGGTCGTCCTCCCGGTTCCGGTCCGGGTCCACCCGGTCGCGGAAGAAGCGCAGCACGCTCAGCGAGTCGATCTGCCGCAGCGTCAGTTCCGTACCGCCCAGCGAGTCCCGGGTCCGGGTCAGCTCCGTGTCGATCTGGTCCAGCAGGTAGTAGCGCATGCCCATCACGCTCACCGCGGTGGCCGCCACGATGCCGAGGGCCAGCAGCACCACGTTCGCCAGGGTCAGCTGCCCGCGCAGCGAGTGGATGCCCCAGCCGCGGCCCGGGTTCCGGCGTCGGAGCCTCACGTCAGGCCGTACCCGACCCCGCGCCGGGTGGTGATCACCGGCGGGCCCAGGGTGTCGAGTTTGCGCCGCAGATAGCTGATGTAGGTCTCGACGACGGTCGACTCGGCCGGTGCGTGCTCGTACTGCCAGACGTGGCGCAGCAGTTGCTCCTTGGGCACGATCCGGCCGCCGTTGCGCACCAGGAAGCGCAGCAGCGCGTACTCGGTGGGGGTCAGCTCGACCGAACGGCCCGCGCGGCGCACCGAGTACGTCGTCTCGTCCAGTTCCAGGTCGCCGTGGCGCAGCGGCGCACGCTGCGGGACGACGTCGACCGGGCGGGTGCGGCGCAGCACCGCCGTGATCCGGGCGACGACCTCGTCGATGTTGAACGGCTTGGTGATGTAGTCGTCGCCGAAGCCGAGCGCGCCGACGATCTCGGCGGGCGCGTCCCGCGCGGTGAGGAACACCAGCGCCAGCTCCGGCCGCCGGGACCGCAGTTCGCGCCCCAGGGCGCGGCCGTCGCCGTCCGGCAGCATCACGTCGAGCAGGGCGGCGTCGGGGCGGGTGTGCTCGGTCAGCGCGAGCGCCTCGCGGACCGTGCCCGCGGTCATGACCTCGAAGCGGTGGTAGCGCAGGGCGATGGAGAGGACGTCCGCGATGCTCTCCTCGTCCTCCACGACCAGCACGGTGCCGGGAGCTGTCGTCATGCCTCAAGTATCGGCGCGGCCCCCCGCGGTCGTACGGGTCTTCGCTTTGGAGTTCCTTGAGAGTCCCGCGCCGGTCGTGTCCCCGCGCGGGCGTTGCCGTCGATCCTGCTGCCCAGGACCCGGGGGACCGACCGAGCGACGAAGGAGCGGACACGTGGCGGTATTGGCACGCTGGTGCTATCGGCATCGGCTGGTGGTCCTGTTGTTGTGGGTGGGGGCGCTGTTCGGACTGGGGGTTTCGGCGAGCGGCGCGGGCACGAACTACGCGGAGGTCTTCTCGCTGCCGGACACGGACTCCAAGCGGGCGTACGACCTGATGGAGCGGGCGTTCCCGGAACGCGCCGGGGACACCGACACCGTGGTGTGGAGGGTCGAGGAGGGGTCCGTGCGGGACGGCTCCGTACGGTCCCGGATCGAGCCGGCGCTGACGGAGATCGGGCGCATGGAGGGCGTCGGCGCCGTCACGACCCCCTACGGCGCACAGGGCGCGGCGCAGATCAGTGAGGACGGGCGGACCGCCTACGCGCAGGTCACGTTCGCCGAGCAGGCGGACGCCGTGCCGAAGGAGCTGGTCCAGGACGTCGTCGACACGGCGCAGGGCGCCGCGCGCGACGGGCTCCAGGTGGAGCTGGGCGGCCAGGCCATCACGCGCGTCCAGGAGCCGCCGACGGGCACGGCCGAGCTGGTCGGCATCCTGGCCGCCGCGATCGTGCTGTTCGTGGCGTTCGGGTCGCTGTTCGCGATGCTGCTGCCGATCGTGGTCGCCGTCTTCGGCGTCGGCACCGGCATGTTCGGCACCCAGCTGCTCAGCCACGTCACCGACGTGCCCGAACTCGCCTCGCTGCTGTCCACGCTGATCGGTCTCGGCGTCGGCATCGACTACGCCCTGTTCATCGTCACCCGGCACCGGCGCGGCATCCTGCGCGGCGCCGACCCGGAGGAGGCCGCGGTCACCGCCCTCAACACCTCCGGCCGCGCGGTGCTGTTCGCGGGCGGCACGGTGTGCATCGCCCTCGCCGGGATGCTGGTGACGAACCTGCGCTTCCTGGACGGCGTGGTCATCGGCACCACGCTCACCGTGGTGCTGAGCGTGCTCGCCGCCGTCACCCTGCTGCCCGCGCTGCTCGGCCTGCTCGGCCACCGGGTGCTCAGCCGCCGCCAGCGGCGCCGTCTCGCGGAGCGGGGCTCCGGGACGGAGCGGCCGAGCGGTCTCGCCGCGCGCTGGTCCGCCTCCGTCGAACGCCGTCCGCGGTCCGTCGCCGTCCTGGCGGTCGTCCTGATGGCCGCGCTCGCGGTCCCGCTGCTGTCGCTGCGCCTGGGCACCGTGGACCAGGGCAACGACGAGGCCTCCACGACCACCAGGAAGGCCTACGACCTGCTCGCCGAGGGCTTCGGGCCCGGCTTCAACGGCCCGCTCCAGGTGGTCGTGGACGGCGAGGCCGCCGACGGCCTGGTGGCGGCCGTCGAGAGGACCGAGGGGGTCGCCCGGGTCGCCGCCCTGCCGCCGGCGAACGGCGTCACGGTCGTCCAGGTCGTCCCCACCACCTCCCCGCAGGCCGAGGAGACCGACCGGCTCATCGACGTCCTGCGCGAGGACGTCATCCCGGACGCGGGCGTCGAGGCCCACGTGGGCGGGGTGACCGCGGTGTCCAAGGACTTCGCGTCCGTGACGGGCGACCGCCTGCCGCTCTTCGTCGGCACGATCATCGGCCTGGGCTTCCTGCTCCTGCTGCTCGCCTTCCGCTCCCTGGTGGTGCCGCTGACGGCGGCCGTGATGAACCTGCTCGCGGCGGCGGCCTCCTTCGGGGTCCTCGTGGCGGTCTTCCAGTGGGGCTGGGGGCTGGACCTGCTGGGCCTGGGCAAGGAGGGGCCCATCGCGTCCTTCCTGCCGATCATCATGCTCTCGCTGCTGTTCGGCCTCTCCATGGACTACCAGGTGTTCCTGGTGAGCCGGATGCACGAGGAGTGGGTGCACACCCGGGACAACGCCCGCGCGGTGCGCGTCGGACTCGCGGAGACCAGCCGGGTCATCAACTCCGCGGCCCTGATCATGGTCTGCGTCTTCCTCGCCTTCGTGCTCAGCGGCGACTACGGCGCGGCCATGGCGGGCGTGGGCCTCGCCGCCGCCGTCGCCCTGGACGCGTTCATCCTGCGCACGGCGCTGGTACCGGCCGTGATGCACCTGCTCGGGAAGTCCAACTGGTGGCTGCCGGCCGCCCTGGAGAAGCGGCTGCCGCACCTGGCGGTCGAGCCGAAGGACGACGCCGCCGGCCCGGCGGCGCCCGCGCCCGCGGCGCTCCCCGGGCAGCGCGGCTCCGCCGCGGTGGTGCACGGCTTCGTCCGCACCGCCGACGGCGAGCCCGTGGAGGGCGCGGCCGTCACCCTGCTGACCCCGGGCGGACGCCGGGTGGACCGCGTGGTCTCCCTCGCCGACGGCGCGTACATCGTCTCGGCGCCGTCCCCGGGCGACTACCTGCTCGCGGTGACGGCCGCCCCCCACGGCTCGCGCGCGGTGCGCGTGAGCGTGGCCGGCGGGCCGCTGGTGTACGACGTCGAGCTCACGCCCGGTGAGGTGGACGCGGTCAACTGAGGTCCCCGGGGCGCCCGTCACCGGCGGGCGCCCCCTTCCCCGCCGGGCCCTTCGCGGGATTCTTCGCGGGGTCCGGCAGCGCCTTCGTCATCCCCGGCAGGAACTCCGTGAACAGCTCGTGCACCTCGCGCACGAGCGGCCGCAGCACCCGGAAGCGGGCCAGGGCGACCCCGCGCGCGGTGAGCCGGGCCCCCCGCTCGGCGAGCCGGTAGCTGCGTTCGCGGCCCTCGGTGCGGTCGAAGATCCAGTACAGGCACAGCCCCATCTGGGCCAGCCACATCAGCTCGGGAAGGATCTCCCGCAGTTCCTCGGGCACCTTGGTCCTCGTCCCGGCCAGCACCGCCCGGTGCACGCTGATCGCCTCCACGCGCGCGTGCTCCGACTCGGCGGAGAACGGGCTGAGCGGGCTGTCCGGGTCGGCGGCGTTCTTGAAGAACTGCACCGCGAACTCGTGGTACGGCGTGGCGATGTCCAGCCACGCCTTCAGCACGCCGGCCAGCCGGGCCTCCAGGTCGGTCTCCCGGGCCAGGACCTCCCGGACCGCCACCTGGTGCTCGGCGGCGATCCGGTCGTAGAAGCCCTGGATCAGGTGCTCCTTGCCCTCGAAGTAGTAGTACGCGTTGCCGACGGAGACCCCGGCCTCCTTGGCGATGGCCCGCATGGTCGTCTTGTCGTACCCGCGCTCCTGGAACAGCCGCATGGCCGTCTGGAGGATCAGGGCACGGGTCTGCTCGGACTTGCTGGGTGCGGCGCCCTCGTCGGGGCCGTCGTTCTTCGCGGGCACGGAAACAGAGCCTAACGCCAGGGAAAGAGAGCCGGGCGCCGCGGGAGAGGCGCCCTACGGGGCGGCGCAGGAGCCGTCCGCGCAGCCCGGCGGGGAGTGGCTCCAGCCCTCGTGCGGATCGTACGTCCAGCCGTCGCCCCGGTGGTACGCCCGCCCGCCCCAGCCGGCTCCCCGCGCCCCGCCCCCCTGCGCCCCGCGCCACCTGGCGGCGGCCAGGACGGCTCCCCTGGCGAGCCAGGCGCCGGACGAGGTGGACAGCCGGTGGGCCAGCGGCCGGTGCTCGCGCAGCGCCCACAGGGTGACGATCCAGGCGGCGGCGCCCCGGTAGACCTGTCCCGCGTCACCGACCACGGTGATCTCCTCGAGGGTGGCGCCGTGGTCGAGGCCGGGGAAGCGGGCCCGTGCCGCCTGCGACCCCGCCGGGACCGGCTCCAGGGGCACCAACTGCGGCTGGCGGACCAGCCAGTCCCGGACGAAGGAGCACAGGGAGCACTCGGCGTCGTAGAGGACGGTGAGCCGGCGGACCGGGACGCGCACGGCGCCCCGGTCCTCACGTGCGGCCGTCACGCCGCTCACGCCCCGGCCGAGGGGGCCGCCCAGCCCTGCGGCGCGACCGGCGGCACCTGCTCCCGCTCCATGACCCCGCGCCGCCGGATCCGGTTGAGCACGTACACGTTGCCCAGGTGCATCACGCCCAGCACCAGCAGCACCACGCCGAGCTTGGTCGACAGGGCCTCGAAGACGCCGCGCGTGTCGGCGATCGTCTCGTCGCCGCTCAGGTACAGCGCGACGAACCCGAGGTTGACCAGGTAGAAGCCGACGACCAGGAGGTGGTTGACGGCGTCGGCGAGCTTCTCGTTGCCGTGCAGCACGTCGGCGAGGAAGACCCGCCCGTTGCTGCTGAGCGTGCGGGCCACCCAGACGGTCAGCGCGATGCTGACCAGCAGGTAGATGACGTAGGCGATGACCGTGCGGTCCATGTCCCCCAGCCTTTCTTGAACGCGTTCAAAACGCTGACGGGAAGACTGTAGGGCCTTCTTTTGAACATGTTCAACTCGGTTGCGGAGTGGGCCTCGTCACGGTCGTCGCCCGGCCGCGGACGATGACTGTCAGGGGCGGCTCGTACTGTCGTCGCCAGGGGAATCGTGACGTTCGTCGACGAGACGACGACGGGAGAGCGGCGCGCGGCCTGGGGCCTGGAGATCGCCGAGGAACGGCTGACGGTGCGCGAGCTGATCCGGCGCCGGGTGTTCCAGGAGGTCGCCGAGCACAACGCGCGGACCCCGGGGGGTGTTCCAGGGACTCGTGCGGCCGACCGACGCCGAGCGCGTCCTGAACGGCTACGCGCTCAGGACGCCCCGCCGCATCGACCCGGAGGCGCAGACCGCCCCTACGGGGGGCGACCGGACGCCGGCGGTGATCCTCGGCAAGGCGATGATGCCGGCCGACGACACGGCCATCACGGACCCGACGATCCTGAGCCGGCTCCAGCGCTCAGCCCTGGTCGGGCGCCCGCTTCGCACGGCCGGCCTCGAGGATCCCGGCCCCGTCCAGGGTGACCTTGGCGCCGATGGAGTCGGGGAGGGTGACGAGCTGGCCGGGGGAGTAGAGGCGGTGGGTGGCGTACTCGCCCTCGACCGGGTCGGTCAGGACGTGGAGGCGCTGGTGCTTGCGGTCGAGGATGACGTAGACGGGGACCTTCGCCTCCGCGTAGGCGGCGACCTTGGTCTTGAGGTCGTTCTTCCAGTTACTGGAGGTGACCTCCAGGACGAGGCGGAAGCAGACCGGGTCGTAGGAGTTGTTCTCGACGAGGTGGTCGTCGAAGTCGGCGTCCACCAACGCGAGGTCCGGGATGGAGTGGTCCTCGGTGTCGGTGGGCAGCCAGAGGCCGATGCCCTGGAGTACTTCGGTCTCGCCGTCGTCGAGGCCCGCCGCGATGAACGGACGCATGAGTTTGGTCAGGGCGCGGGCGTGCGGGCCGTCCGGTGGCGGGGTCACGAGGAGCTGGCCTTCGATGATCTCGACGCGGTAGCCCGGAAGGCGGTCCATGAGACGGTTGGCCTCCGCGATCAGCGGACGCTCGTCGTGGGGCCGCTCGACAGATGCTGCGGACATCGCGTGCCTCCTGGGGGCGGGCGTCGAGACCATCATCGTAGGGCGGGGGACGCCCCCGGGTCCGTCCCGGGCGCGTTCACCCGGTGGTGTGGCATATGCCAGAGGGCCCCGTCTCCGGCGGAGACGGGGCCCTCACGGACGTACGGCGACGTACCTCAGTAGCGGCGCGTGATCAGCGCGCGCTTGACCTCGGCGATCGCCTTGGTGACCTCGATGCCGCGCGGGCAGGCGTCCGTGCAGTTGAAGGTCGTGCGGCAGCGCCACACGCCGTCACGGTCGTTGAGGATCTCCAGGCGCTGCTCGCCGGCCTCGTCACGCGAGTCGAAGATGAAGCGGTGCGCGTTGACGATCGCGGCCGGGCCGAAGTACTGGCCGTCGTTCCAGAACACCGGGCACGAGGTCGTGCAGGCGGCGCACAGGATGCACTTGGTCGTGTCGTCGAAGCGCTCGCGGTCCTCGGCGGACTGCAGCCGCTCACGCGTCGGCTCGTTGGTGTCCTTCGTGATCAGGAAGGGCATCACGTCCCGGTACGCCTGGAAGAACGGCTCCATGTCCACGACCAGGTCCTTCAGGACCGTCAGGCCCTTGATGGCCTCGACCGTGATCGGCTTCTCGGGGTTGATGTCCTTGATCAGCGTCTTGCACGCCAGGCGGTTCTTGCCGTTGATCCGCATGGCGTCGGAGCCGCAGATGCCGTGGGCGCAGGAACGGCGGAAGGTCAGGGTGCCGTCCTGATCCCACTTGATCTTGTGCAGCGCGTCCAGGACGCGCTCCTTCGGGTCGATCTCCAGCTGGAAGTCTTCCCAGGTCGCCTCGGCCGAGATCTCCGGGTTGAAGCGGCGGATCCGGAACGTGACGGTGATGTAGGGGGAGTCGGCGAAGCCGCGCTCGGGCGATCCGGCCGCGTCCGCCTTGTCCAGAACAGGGGTAGCCATCAGTACTTACGCTCCATCGGCTGGTAGCGGGTCTGGACGACCGGCTTGTAGTCCAGACGGACGGTCTCGGTGCCGTCGGCGCCGACCTCGCGGTACGCCATGGTGTGGCGCATGAAGTTGACGTCGTCGCGGTTCGGGTAGTCCTCGCGGTAGTGACCGCCGCGGGACTCCTTGCGGGCCAGCGCGGAGACGGCCATGACCTCGGCCAGGTCGAGCAGGTTGCCCAGCTCGACGGCCTCCAGCAGGTCGGTGTTGAACCGCTTGCCCTTGTCCTGGATGGCGACGTTCTTGTAGCGCTCGCGCAGCTCGGCGATCTTCTCGACCGCCGTCTTGATCGTCTGCTCGGTGCGGAACACCATGACGTTGGCGTCCATGGTCTCCTGCAGCTCGCGGCGCAGCTCGGCCACCCGCTCGTTGCCGGTGGAGGAGCGCAGCCGCTCGATCTGCCCGACGACGAACGCCTCCGGGTTCTCCGGCAGCTCGACGAAGTCGGCGGTCTGCGAGTACTCCGCCGCCGCGATGCCGGCCCGCTTGCCGAACACGTTGATGTCCAGCAGCGAGTTGGTGCCCAGGCGGTTGGCGCCGTGCACGGACACGCAGGCGACCTCGCCGGCCGCGTACAGGCCCGGGACGACCGTGGTGTTGTCCGCCAGGACCTCGCCCATGACGTTGGTCGGGATGCCGCCCATGGCGTAGTGCGCGGTCGGCTGGATCGGGATCGGGTCCGTGTAGGGCTCGATGCCGAGGTAGGTGCGCGCGAACTCCGTGATGTCGGGCAGCTTGGCGTCCAGCTGCTCCGGCGGGAGGTGGGTCAGGTCCAGGTAGACGTGGTCGCCCTCGGGACCGCAGCCGCGGCCCTCGCGGATCTCCGTGTAGATGGAGCGGGAGACGACGTCGCGGGAGGCGAGGTCCTTCATGACCGGCGCGTACTTCTCCATGAAGCGCTCGCCGTCCTTGTTGCGCAGGATGCCGCCCTCACCGCGGGCGCCCTCGGTGAGCAGGATGCCCATGCGCCAGATGCCGGTCGGGTGGAACTGGAAGAACTCCATGTCCTCCAGCGGGATGCCCCGCCGGTACACCGCGGCCTGGCCGTCACCGGTCAGGGTGTGCGCGTTGGACGTCACCTTGAAGAACTTGCCGGTGCCGCCGGAGGCGTAGATCACGGCCTTCGCCTGGAAGATGTGGATCTCGCCGGTGGCCAGCTCGTACGCCACCACACCGGCCGACTTCTTGACGCCGTCGACCTCGGTGATCAGCTGGTCCAGGACGTAGAACTCGTTGAAGAACTCCACGCCCTCCTTGACGCAGTTCTGGTACAGCGTCTGGAGGATCATGTGGCCGGTGCGGTCGGCCGCGTAGCAGGAGCGGCGGACCGGGGCCTCGCCGTGGTTGCGGCTGTGACCGCCGAAGCGGCGCTGGTCGATGGTGCCGTTCGGGGTGCGGTTGAACGGCAGGCCCATCTTCTCCAGGTCGAGGACGGAGTCGATGGCCTCCTTCGCCAGGATCTCGGCGGCGTCCTGGTCGACCAGGTAGTCACCGCCCTTGACCGTGTCGAAGGTGTGCCACTCCCAGTTGTCCTCCTCCACGTTGGCCAGCGCGGCGGCCATGCCGCCCTGCGCGGCGCCCGTGTGGGAGCGGGTGGGGTAGAGCTTGGTCAGGACGGCGGTGCGGCTGCGCTTCGTCGACTCGATGGCCGCGCGCATGCCCGCGCCGCCGGCGCCGACGATGACGGTGTCGTACTTGTGGATCTTCATGATTCTCGCAGCCCCGTGCCTAGCGGATGTTCGGGTCGAAGGTGAAGATCACCAGCGTGCCCAGCAGGATGGTGAACACCGTGGCGGTGTAGAGCAGGCCCTTGAGCCACAGCCGGGTGTTCGGCCGCTCCGCGTAGTCGTTGATGACCGTGCGCAGGCCGTTGGCGCCGTGCAGCATCGCCAGCCACAGCATCAGCAGGTCCCAGACCTGCCAGAACGGCGAGGCCCAGCGGCCGGCCACGAAGGCGAAGCCGATCTTGGAGACGCCGCCGTCGAGCACCAGCTGGATCAGCAGGTGGCCGATGACGAGGACGACCAGGACGACGCCGGACAGGCGCATGAACAGCCAGGCGGCCAGCTCGAAGTTGCCCCGGGTGGTCTTCGGGGTCTTCTTGGTCCGCTTGCGCGGGGGCTCGATGACCGGCGCCGGGTTGTCGACGGAGTACACCGGGGCACCCTCGACGGGGCCGACGCCCGAGGCGGAGGTTTCAGTCGTGGACATGGGCGTCAGCTCCCGAACAGTTCACGAGCGGCGTGGCCGAGGACGGGGTAGATCGCCCCGAGCATCAGCACGACCCAGATGGCGACGACGGTCCAGAGCATCTGCTTCTGGTAGCGGGCGCCCTTGATCCAGAAGTCGACGGCGATGACACGCAGGCCGTTGAGCGCGTGGAAGAGGATGGCGGCGACGAGGCCGTACTCCAGCAGCGCGACGATCGGCGTCTTGTACGTGGCCACGACGGTGTCGTAGGCCTCCGGGGACACCCGCACGAGGGCGGTGTCCAGCACGTGAACGAACAGGAAGAAGAAAATGAGGACGCCGGTGACTCGGTGAGCCACCCAGGACCACATTCCTTCCCGGCCGCGGTACAGCGTTCCAGCCGGCACGGAAGTTTCCTCCGGGAGCGGTGATTGGGGCCGCGCCGGCTTTCCTTGTCGGTCGGGCCCGGCCGGGTACGGTCCACCGGCCCCCAGCATCGTAGCGAGGCGCCGCGGCTGAGCTCAGCGGGGGTCGATGGGGTGTGATCAAACTGGCACGGAAAGCGGCACGGACGGGCTACCGCGCCCGCGGAAGCGGTGGATTCGTGCGGATATGCCTGGTTGGGGGTCAGTGGCTGGCCGCGCAGTTCCCCGCGTCCCTGAAGGCGTCCGCCAGTCGCCCCCGGGCGAGCCGGCGGAGTTCCTCCGCCGCGACGAGCCGCTCCTCCTCCGGATCGTTCGCCAATCGTGACCGGATGCCCTCCAGGATGCGGTCCAGGCGCTCCTCCGGCGGAACCTCGTCGAGATGGATGACGAACAGGTGTCCGAATTTGGCTTCGTAGGCGGCGTACGCCGCGTTCAGCGCCGTGTGGGCGGCCGCGTACGTGCCCTCCGGCAGGGCGGGCAGGGACTCCGCCGCCAGGGCCTGGGCGAGTTCCGCCGCGGTCAGGTCGTACGCCGCCTCGTCGGAGGCGGCGAGCAGGGAGGTCAGGTCGGGGTAGGGGCGGTGGTCGGCCATGCGCAGGGCCCAGCGGACGCTGTTCAGGCAGGCCAGCAGGGTGCGCTCGGCGTCCTCTGCGGGGACGGCGTTGAAGTGCTCCAGCGGGGACGGGGGGCCGGGTCTGCCGCGGGACTGTCCGGGTATGCCGACTCGGCCGGGGAGGTCTGGGAGACGGTGCGCAGGCAGCGTGGGTCCTCGTGGGCGTCGCGTGTGTGTTCGGTGGCGGATGGTGTGAGAGTTGTGGCGACACGTTATCGAGTGAGTCCATGACATGTCCGATCGATGGCTCGAATTCACCCGGACGGCAGAGTTTCGGAACGGCTCGTCGACGCCGCTCACCCGTACGGGCCGTAGGTTGGCGGGGTGAGTCGGCACAGGCAGCACGGGCGCCGGGCAGCGGCGCGGACGGCGAGGCGGACGGCGGGGCGGCGCAGGGTGCTGGTCGTGGCCGCCGCGGCGGGCGCGCTGGTGGCCGCGTCCGGGGTGGGTCTCGGGCTCTGGGCGACCTCGGACGGCGACGGCCCGGCGGCGGGCTCGACGACGGCCCCCACGGGGACGGCGCCGGAGGCGAGCCCGAGCCCCAGCCGGTCCTACCCCCTGTCCCGGGCGCCGCGCACCATCCCCGCCGTCCGGGAGCACACCGCCGGGCGCGGCCCCGGCTGGCGTCCCGAGCGGGCCCACCGGGTGGTCGTGAACGACGGCGCACTGGCCGACGAGGGGCGGCTGATAGCCGGCGAGCTGGGACTGGCGTACGCCGGTGAGAAGGACGACGAGCGGCCCGGGGACCTCAGGCTGGTGCTGAACCGCGACGCGGGCGCGAACCCCGAGTCGTACACGATGACCGTGCGGGGCGGGCGGGTGACCGTCAGCGGCCCCGGCGAGGCGGGGGTGTTCTACGGCACCCGCACGCTCAAGCAGGAGGTGCGCGGCGCCGGGGCCGCCCCCGAGGGCGTGGTGCGCGACGAGCCCGCCAAGCAGCGGCGCGGGCTGATGCTGGACATCGCGCGCAAGCACTTCACCGCCGGCTGGATCGAGGACCGGATCCGCGAACTCGGCGACCTGAAGTTCAACGAGCTCGGCCTGCACTTCTCCGACGACCAGGGCTTCCGTGTCGAGTCCGACACGCACCCGGAGATCGTCTCCGGACAGCACCTCAGCAAGGCGGAGGTCAAGCGGATCGTCGGTCTCGCGGCGAGCCGGCACATCACCGTCGTCCCCGAGATCGACTCGCCCGGGCACCTCGGCGCGGTCCTCGCCGCCCATCCGGACCTCCAGCTGCGCGACGCCGGCGGTCGCGCCGTGCGCGGCGCCGTCGACATCTCCGAGGAGGCGTCCGCCGAGATCGTCGACGACCTGCTGGACGAGTACGCGGGCCTCTTCCCCGGCGGGCGGTGGCACCTCGGCGGCGACGAGTACCAGGCGCTGGTGGTGTCCGACCCCGAGGCGTCGTTCCCGGGCCTCGCCGCCGCCGCACGGGAGAAGTACGGCCCCGGCGCGACCGTGGAGGACCTGGCCACCGGCTGGCTGAACGACCGGGCCGCCACCGTCCGCGCCCACGGCCGCACGCCCCGCGCCTGGAACGACGGCTTCTTCCGGGGCACGTCGGTGCGGGCCGCGCGGGACGTCGAGGTCGCCTACTGGACCGGCAAGGAGATCGGCGCCCGGCAGCCCGTCGAGTACCTGGACGAGGGCCGCGAGGTCGTCAACTACAACGACGAGTTCCTCTACTACGTGCTCGGGGAACCGCTGACCTTCGTCTACCCGACGGGGCAGCGGATCTACGAGCAGTGGACGCCGCGGGTGCTGCGCGGCACCACCGCCGTCCCGTCCCGGTACGACGACCAGATCCTCGGCGGCTCCCTCGCCGTCTGGTGCGACCTGGCCGGCTCCCAGACCGAGGACCAGGTCGCGTCCGGGATCCGGCTGCCGCTGCGGGCGACCGTCCAGAAGCTGTGGGACCCGCGGCGGCCGGAGCTGTCCTGGCCGGAGTTCCGGGCCCTGGCGGACGAGCTGGACTGACCCGCGCGGGCTCCGCCCCCGGGCCGCGGGCGCGGGGGCGGGCGGATCGCCGGCACGGGGACGGGCGTGGGGACGGGCGCGAGGAGGGGGCGGATTGCCGCATACGCCTGCGAACCGCCGTACGGCTGTGGTGGTCTTCTGGCGGGCCGGGCCGCACCGGCGAGCCGAGGAACCGGGGGACGCCAGCACATGGGCTACTGGGGGTACTACGTCGTGGGCCGCGGGGAGCGGCCGCTCGCCGAGCTGGACGCGCTGGCCGGGGCCGCCCCGGGCATGACCCTGCGCACCTCGGCGCCGCACGGATGGCAGGTCTGGGAGTACCCGGGCGGCGGGGGCGACGTCGGGAACATGAACGACCTCGCACGGGAGACCGGCGCGCCCGCGCTGTTCGGGTACGTCATGGACGGCGACTGCGCGGTGGTGGAGGCGGCCGCTCCCGTGAGCGGGGCGTGGACGACCTGCCTGGCCCGGACCGCGATGGCCGGGTACCTCGGCGGCCAGCAGGAGGGGCTCACCCTGGAGGACTACTTCCTGGAACCCCGCGACGCCGCCGACCGCGCCGTCTCCTGGGCGGAGGAGGCCGGGCACACCGTGTCCGCCGAGGACCTGCTCGAGGTGCTGACCGCCGACCCCGACCAGATGGCCGAAAACCTCTTCTTCCGCCTGCTGGACCGGCTCGGGGTGGTGCCCCTGTGACATTCCCGGGCCGTCGCACGCAGTAAGGGAAAGTGCGGGTTCCGTAAGGGAAGAGGCTTGTGAAGGGCCTCACCGGGGCCTGCGGTACCCGCTGAGGGAGGCGTGGATGAGCCTGGTGGAACTGATCGCACAGGCCGACGAGCGCGGGCTGGCCGTGAGCGGGTTGGCTTGTTTGGATCGGTGCGTGCCTCTGCTGGACGGCGACGACGAGGTGCTGCGGCCGCTGTGGTCGAGCCTCGCGGAGAACGCCGGCACCGGTGACTGGGCCCAGCGGCTGGAGGAGGCGCGCGGCAAGCTGGACGGGGCGGCGGGGGACGAGGCCGCGGCGCTCGCGCACCGGATGCTCGCCGCCGCACCCGCCGGGCGCTCCGCCGCCGAGCTGCGGGTGTGGGCCGACGCCTGCTCCGCCGCCGCGCTGCGCGTCCACCGGCTCCTGGACGGCGCCGCCGCGGCGGAGGACGGGGAGGACTCGGTCGACGCCTGCCGCGAGGGCCGCACGGAGGGCATGTCGCCGCTCGTCGCCGCGGAACTGCGCCGCCAGGTCGCGGTCCTGGAGCTCCTGTCCGCCCACGGCCCGGCGGGGCTGCGCGGGGCGCTGGAGGTGTCGACGGAGGGGCGGCGGGTGCTCCGCGCCGCGCTGTCCCGGCGCAGCCGCAGGAACGACTGAGGCCGCGCCGCCCCGGGCCGGCGGCCACCGCGCGGCGGCGCCCTGCCGCCGTGACGGTTCCGGGGCGGAGTCGGGGCGGTCCTGCGCCGGTTGTGGGAAGCCCCCCGGGGCCGGGTGACGAAACGCTTCCCCGGTGCGCTTCTGATGGTGTGACGACTGCGACGACTGTGACGACACAGCAGGAGACCAGGCCCTCGGCCGCGGCCAAGCCGGTCCGATGGGCGGCGGATGCGGTGGCGGCGATGCGCGAAGGGGCACGACTGCGCCTCGACTACTCGGCGCGCAGTCTGTGGAGCGTCGACCGCATGATCGAGGAGATACGCCGGGAGGAGGCCCCGTACGCCGCCGTGGAGCTGGTGCTGCGCGGATTCGGCGCCTACACCGGCGAGGTGATCATCCGCCAGACCGGCGGCGAGTGGTGGTCCGCGGGCGGCGACCACTGGGTCCGCACGCCCGACGGCCGCCTCTGGGCCCCGATCGAGGAGGCCGTCCGCTGCTACACGGGCGACGGGTCCCTGCGGCTGCTGTGCCGGGACGCGTCGGACGGGGGAGCGCGCCCGTAGCCCGCCGTGCCGTCACGGGCGGACGGGCGGCACCGGGGTCTCCCGGTGTGCCGCGCCGCGTGACGGCGAGGAGGCCACGGACCGCCGGCGGCCGGCGGACGGGCGGACGTGAAGCGGCCGGGGCCCCGCATCGGGCGGGACCCCGGCCGTCGCCGTGCGGGCGGTGGTGCGGTGCTACGGCGTCAGCGTCCGGCCGAGGCGGCCGTCCGTCGGCGTGCCGAGGGAGCCCTTGCCGATGACGTAGGAGTCGCCGTAGCCGAGGCCCGTGCCGTTGCTCGGCAGGTACAGGAGGACGCCGTCCGAGGTGTCCTCGCCGTCGGCGCCGAACGTCAGGTCCGCGCGTCCGTAGCCGGACAGGTCCGTCAGGGACACCGCGGAACCGAACCGGTCGCCGGACTCCGTGGACCCGGGGACGCCGGAGGTGTCCTGCGACAGGCTCTTCGAGCCGGAGCCGGTGAGGCCGGCCGACGTGCCGGGGATCAGGAGCGCGTTGCCCGCGTCGGAACGGCCGGCGCCGTCGCGGGTGAGGTTCTCGCCGGGGGCGCCGGCCAGGGCGTCCGCGTAGCCGTCGGCGTTGTAGTCGCCGACCGAGACGGAGGTGCCCAGCGCGTCACCGGACTCGTTGCTGCCGGGGACGGACGTCGTGTCCTGGTGGATCGACTTCATGCCGGTGGTGGTGAACCCGGTCGACGTGCCCAGGACCATGGTGATCCGGCCGCCCGGCGTCGTGAAGCCGGACTCGGTGCCCACCGGCTGGCCGATGACGATGTCGTCGTAGCCGTTGCCGTCGACGTCGCCCGCGGCGAGGGAGCGGCCGCCCCTGACGGAGATGACCCCCGCCTTGGTCAGGCCGGACGCGGAGCCCGCGAAGCGGAGCACGCGGCCGACGCCGCCGGTGTCGCGGTAGTTGAGGGCGACGTCCGCGTAGCCGTCCCGGTTGAAGTCGCCGGTCGCGGCGTCGAGGTACGCCACCGCGCCCGTGGCCGAGGTCAGCGTGCCGTACTCGGTGGCGCCGCCGGTGTGGCGGGCGTTCCAGTTGCCGCCCCTGCCGGTGCCGGCGGCGAACACGTCCGCCTTGCCGTCGCCGTCGAAGTCGCCGACGGCGACCGTGGTGCCGAGCCTGGCACCGGTCTGCGCCACGCCCGCCGTGGTGTACGAGAAGCCGGTGTCCAGCGCCGGGCCGTACATCACCACGACCCCGCCGCGGTCGGTGTCGCCGTCGGTGTCGTCCTCGCCGGGGACGCCGATCGCGAGGTCCGCGTAGCCGTCGCCGTTGACGTCGCCCCAGGCGCTGGAGGTGCCGAAGCCGTCACCGGACTCGTGGGAGCCGGGGACGCCGGGGCTGCTCTGCGTGAGCGTCCTCTTCGCGCCGGTGACCGGGCCGTCGAGGCCGCCCGGGACCACGGTGAGGCTGCCGCCGCCGCTCGAGGCGTTCGGGGTGCCCGCGACCAGGTCGGCGAGACCGTCCCGGTCGTGGTCGGAGGTGGCCAGGGCGTGCGAGATGCCCGGGGTCCTGGCCAGCGCCGCGATGCGGGGGAGCTTCGGGTAGAGGTTCTCGCCCGGGCAGGCCGTGTAGTTGGTGTCCCGGTGGCCGAAGACGCGCGGCAGGGTGACCGACGCGCCCTTGGCGATCCTGTTGCCGCTGACGCCCGCGTCCACCCCGGAGGTCAGCGTGACCCTGCCGGCCGGGTCGATGCCGTACATGCCGAACTTCCAGGCGATGACGCGCGCGATCGAGTCCATCGCGGCCCGGCTCGGCCGGGCGCTCTCGAAGTTGCCGATGTAGGAGACGCCGACCGTGTCGGTGTTGAAGCCGACGTCGTGCGCGCCCACCACCGGCAGGTCCATGCCGCCGCTGCGGCCCTCGAAGATCTGACCGCAGCGGTCGACGACGAAGTTGTAGCCGATGTCGTAGTAGCCCTGCGCGATGTGCGCCTGCTGGATGGTGCGCAGCCGGGCGTCCGAGTCGGCGCAGGAGACGCCGTTGTCGGCGTCGACGCCGGTGTGGTGGACGACGGCGGCCTTGATCTCGGTGCCGTAGCTGGGCGTGCCGTCGTAGTCGGTGGAGGCGCCCCACTCGGCCTGCGTGATGACCGGCGGCTTCACGACCGTCGAGGGCCGGGGCTCGGGGACGGTGGGGGTGGGGGAGGGGGACTCCGTCGGGGACGCGGTGTCGGTGGCGGTCGGCGAGGGCGTCCCGGTGGGCGTCTCCGTCCCGGCCGGGGCGGAGGTCTCCGGCTGCTCGGTGGCGGTCGCCGTGCCGGTGGGCGTCCCGGTCGGGGCCGGGTCCTCCGTCACCGGCGCCGTGGTCTCCGCCGCGAACGCGGCGGGCTCCATGCCGCCCGCGGCCGGGGCGGCGCCCTCCGGGTCCGTGCCCGGGTCGAGCAGCCTGACGTCCATGCCGGCCGGCTGGCCGCCCGCCTCGGTGCCGTCGGCCCCGACCACGCGCACCTCGACGCCGTCGGCGCCACCGGTCCACACGGAGGCCGTGCCGCCGCGCGTCGCCGCCCGCGCGGCCTCCGCGCCCTCGGCCTGGCTCTGCTCGGCCTCCAGCTTCCGCCAGCCGGACCACTTGCCGGTCCTCAGGTCCCGGGTCCGGACCTCGGGGGTGCCCTCGACCTCGGCGTCGGGGTCGTCCCAGGTCACGAGCACCGCGCTGAAGCGCTCCGTGGCCTGCCGGTCCAGCCCCCGGCGGCCCGCGCCGCGGTCCTCCAGCCGCAGCGTGTGGACGCTCGGCTTGCGGGCCTTCGCCTTGGTGTCGGACGGCCCGGACGACGGGCCGGCCACCGCGTAGGTGACGACGCCCGCGCCGCTCAGCACGACGGCTCCGACGGTCAGCCACGCCCGCCGTCCGAGACTCAGCGGTTTGTACGCATGGGTCCTGCGAGGACTCAACTACCCCACCCCTAAAGAAGGAACACGGACACCACCGGTCACACAGGTGGCACTCACCCAGCGCGAGGAACTGGCCAAACATCACCTGGCGGGCACCGGATCCGCGCGTCCGCCCGGAGGCCCTCGCGGACGTACGGGAGGCCGAAAGGTTGTGCCCGGCGTGTGAACCGGCCGTGTGTCGATCGACACGTCCGTGACCCGTGACGCCCGGGACGCGCCGCCCGCTTGGTCTGCCGGGGAACCCGGCCGGGTTCCCCGGCAGACCAAGCGAAGGGGCGGGGCCATGGAGGCTGCGGACGAGCGGACGCCGGCGGCGGGGCGGATGCGGCCGTACGCGGCGGCCTTCGTCGCCCGGATGACCGCCCGCGGCCGGCTCCCGCTGGACTACTCCGTGGCCAGCCTGCGCGTCGTCGACTTCCTGGTCGACGGGCTGCGCAAGGGCGGCACGGACCACGAGCGGGTGCGCGAGACGCTGTTCGGGCTCGGCGCCTACGTCGGTGAGGTGCTCGTGCGCCACGCCGGGGCGGTGTGGGTGGACTTCGACGAGGGGCAGCGCGCCTACTTCGGCCAGCCGGTCGGGGTGCGGATGCCGGACGGCCGGATCTGGAACCCGGTGGGCAAGGTGCACAACCGCTTCGAGGCGGACGGCGGCCCGCAGGAGTCGCTCCGGACCTTCTACCTGGTGCTGCACGGACGGGCCCGCCGTTCCCCGGCGGCCGCGCACGGGCGGCCCGCCCCGGTGCGCGTGCCGCACGAGGCACGTGACGAGCTGTGACACTTTCGTGGCGCCCGACGCTGATGACCGTGGGGGGCGTGGGCACCACCGGACGCGCCCACGCCCAGCGGATGCGCTACGCACTCGGTACGGACGAGGACAGTTCTTGGGCCACGGAGGGGAACCCCGCCGCGCACAGGCGTACGACGGGGAGCTGGGCGCGGCCGTCGCGCGGGCCCAGAAAGGGGACGAGGCCGCCTTCGCCGCGGCCTACCGGCTCGTGCAGCCCGGACTGCTCGCCTACGTGCGCGGGCTGGTCGGGGACGACGCCGAGGACGTGATGTCCGACGCCTGGCTGGAGATAGCCCGCGACCTGGGACGGTTCAAGGGCGACGGGGCCGGGTTCCGGGGCTGGACGGCGACCATAGCCCGGCACCGGGCGCTGGACCACCTGCGCCGGCAGCGGGTGCGGCCCCGGCCGTCGGCCCTGGAGCAGGACGTACTGGAGCTGCCCGGTCCGCAGAGCACCCACGACCAGGCCATGGAGGCGATGTCCACCGAACACGCCCTGGCACTGGTCGGCGAGCTGCCGCGGGACCAGGCCGAGGCCGTGCTGCTGCGCGTGGTCGTCGGCCTCGACGGCCCCGCCGCCGCCCGCGTCCTCGGCAAGCGGCCGGGGGCGGTCCGGACGGCCGCGTACCGGGGTCTGAAGCGCCTGGCCAAACAGCTGGGCGTCGAAAGTGTGACGGATGAGGCGCCGCGGACGCTGGGTGAGTCGACATGAGCGGTGGCCGGGACGGCGGACACGGCGGGCCGGGCGACGGCGCCCCGCCCGGGCCGGCCGGACCCGGCGGCCCGCGGAGGCCGGCCGGGACCGGTGGACCGAACGGGCCGGTCGTGCCGAACGTATGCCCCGGTCCGGGCAGGACCGCCCGCCCGTGCGGACCGCACGGACCGGGCGGGCCGCCCGGGCCCGGCGGGCCGGCGCGGCCGAGCGAGCCGAGTGGATCGAGCAGGGACGGGAACGGACATGGGTGAACGGCAGAACGACGGCGGGCCGGTGGGCCGTCGGCGTGTGCACCCTGAGGGCATGACGTCCGGGCACCGTGCGGCCGGTCAGGAAGGCCCCGCCACCGGCCGGGATCACGTCGTGGACACCGCCGGCCTCGAGGCGCTGCTCGCCGCCGCGCTGATCCGGGACCCCGTCGACGACGCCGCCGAGCAGCGGGCCGTCGCCGCGTTCCGGGCCGCCCGGGAGGCGGGAGCGCACCACGCGCGCACCCGGCGCCGGGACGACTGGCGGTCCCGCCGGCGGCTCGGGGGCAACTCGGTGAAGGCCGTGCTCTCCGTACTGCTCGGCGGCCTCACCCTCGGCGGGGTCGCGGTCGCCGGGATCGGCGCGACGGGACCGGACACCGACGGCCCCGGGCGGGACGACCGCCGCACCCAGGTCTCTCCCGGCGCGCCCGGTCCGTCCACCGGGGAGTCCGCCGGCGCGGGTTCCGCCTCCGCCGGACCGGACCGCCCTGCCGAGGCCCGGGACACCGAGGCGCACTGCCGCGCCTACGAGCAGGTCGAGGGGCGCGGCAAGGCGCTGGACGCGACGGTCTGGAAGCGGCTCACGGCGGCCGCGGGCGGCGAGGCGAAGGTCGACGCGTACTGCGCCGAGCGACGGGAGCGGGCCACCGCCGGGGCGCGGCCCGGCGGCACCCCGGCACCGGGGAAGAACCCCGGCGGGACCGGCCGGGCCGGAAACAGCCCCTCCGGCGACGCGCGCGACGAGGCCCCGGCCACCGCCCCGGGCAACGCCTCGGCCGGCGCCGGCGGGTCCGGTGCGGGCGGGGCCGGCGACGCCCCGGGCGGTTCCGGCGCGGCGGACGGCGGCTCGGGCGACCCTCGGGGCAAGCCCGCCCGGCCGGGCGCCGGCACCCCGTAACGCACCGACGCGCCCCGCTGACCGGGGAGGACGGGCGAGTGGCCGGGAGAAAGTGAAGGTTGCGCGGTTGTGCGCGTGCGGACGCCCGCGTGCCGTGGAACGCCTCCGTGGAGGTCCTCGCACCGCCGACGTCCTCGCGCCGAAACCGCCGGGGCAACGGCCGGGGCCGCCACCCCCCACAGGAGAGGCCCCGGCCGTCGCGCGGTACGGGCCGCGCGGCGGCCCGTACTTCCTACAGCGCCGAGGGTGCGTTTTCTGTCACACCCCGCTGTGTCACGGGTTAGTTGCATCTTGGACGGACATGGACGGAGACAGGTTTCAGGTCGTAACGTGCCTTTCGCGCCAGGTCGCGGCGGACACATGACCACGAACCGCCCGCGGCCGGAGACCGCAACCACCAATGGGGCAACCACGACGGCGAACGACCCGGCCCGCGAGAGCGGCGCCGGCTGAGGCGCAGAAGGGCGCGCGCGGTGCTGGGGGACGACGCGGAGCTGACCGCCGCGGTGCGTGCGGCACAGGACGGGGACGAGACCGCGTTCCGGACCGTGTACCGCACCGTGCACCCGAGGTTGCTGGGGTACGTACGGACGCTCGTCGGCGAGCCCGACGCCGAGGACGTGGCGTCCGAGGCGTGGCTGCAGATCGCCCGTGACCTGGAGCGGTTCACCGGTGACGCGGACCGGTTCCGCGGCTGGGCCGCCCGGATCGCCCGCAACCGCGCGCTGGACCACATACGCATGCGCGGGCGCCGTCCCGCGATCGGCGGCGACGAGACCGAGCTCACCGGGCGGGCCGCCCAGTCCGACACCGCGGGCGAGGCCATCGAGGCGCTGGCCACCGACGGCACCTTCTCCCTCATCGGCCGGCTGCCGCAGGACCAGGCCGAGGCCGTCGTGCTGCGCGTGGTCGTGGGGCTCGACGCGAAGACCGCCGCCGAGACGCTGGGCAAGCGCCCGGGCGCCGTGCGCACGGCCGCGCACCGTGGCCTGAAACGGCTGGCCGAGCTGCTCGGTGACGATCCGGAGGCCCGTCCGGAATCCGCCGGGGTGCTCGACGCCCTTCCGCCCCAGAGAGAACCACGCCGTCGTACGGTGACGTCCGCGAGTGTGACGCAGATGCGAGCGCGGACGCAGAAGGACATGTGATGGCCGACGAGCAGCACAGGTGGCTGGACCGTGAGACGGCGGAGCGCCTGCTGAACGGAGAGCTCCCCGAAGCCGCCGACCCCGTCGCCCGTGACCAGGCCGAACGGCTCGCCAGGACGCTCGGCGCCCTCTCCGCCCCACCCCCGTCGGCCGGCGGCGAACTCCCCGGCGAGGCCGCCGCCCTGGCCGCCTTCCGCGCCGCGCGCGAGGAACGCGCGGAGCGCGCCGCGCCGGACGCGGACGGCGGCCGCCACGCCGGAACCCGGCTCCCCGGCGCCGGGCCGGTCCGGCTCGGCGCCCCGCGCGGCGGCCGTTCCGGAACCTTCGGCGGACCCCGCTGGACGCGCCCCCTGCGCGTCGGGCTGGCCGCCGCGCTGACGGTCGGGATGGTCGGCGGCGCCGCGGCCCTGGCCGGAACCGGAGTCCTGCCGACCCCGTCCGACGGCCCCGGGGCCGACCCGGCCACCTCCGCCACGGCCACCGGCACCCCTTCCGAACGTCCCCTGGTGTCGCCCCCGCCGACGGAGGGCACGCCCGGGGGCGGCCCGGACCGGGACTCCCGGGGCGCCGCCGGCACCGCCCGGAACGGGCCGGGCGCGCAGGGCGACGAGGACACGTCCGGGTCGGGGGAGTCCGGCCCGGACGCCGACGACCCCGCGGCCCTTTCCCGGGGCGGCTGGAAGCAGATCGCCTCGGCCTGCCGCGACCTCCGGGACGGCAAGGGACTGGGCGGCGACCGCAGGCGCCTCGTCGAGGGCGCGGCGGGCGGCCCCTCCCGTGTCGACACGTACTGCGAGGACGTCCTGTCCACCCCCGGCACCGGTCCCACGGTCCGGGAACACGCCGATGACGAGGCCCGGCAGGGCAGCGGCAGCAACGGCGACGGTGGCGGCAACGGCACCGGCGGTGACAACACCGACGGCGGCGGCACCGGTGCCGGCAGTGGCAACGGTGTCGGCAGTGGCAACGGTGTCGGCAGTGGCAACGGTGTCGGCGGCGGCCACGGCGACGCCCAGGGCGAGGGCGGCGGGAACGGCGGTCAGGGCGGCCAGGGCGGTCAGGGCGGTCAGGGCGGCCAGGGCGGAAAGAACGGCGGGAACGGCAAGGGCCGAGGGGAGTGAGGGCGGTGGTGACGGTCCCGACCGTCCCGTCACACGCCTCTGACCTGCAGTTCTCCCTTCCTCTGAAATTTTCTCGCCGACGGGTGTGACGTTTTCGGCGCCCGTGACGCAGTAATGAATGAGCCGACTGGTCATCGGCTGTCGCACGGAGCCGGGGTTCCCCCCGTACCCGCGGCTCGTGCACCTCGGCGCGGGCGGGACACGTTCCCCCGGTCCCGCCCGCGCCCGCATCCTCCCCGTCCCGTTCCCCGCGCCCCTCACCAGTGCACGACGACCCTGTCGCCGTTGCGCACCTGCGCGTACAGCCGGGCGATCGCCGCCTCGTCCCGCACGTTGACGCAGCCGTGCGAGGAACCGGCGTAGCCGCGGGCGGCGAAGTCGGCGGAGAAGTGCACGGCCTGTCCGCCGCTGAAGAACATGGCGTACGGCATGGGCGAGTCGTAGAGCGTGGACACGTGGTGCCGGGACTTCCAGTAGACGCGGAAGACACCCTCCCGGGTCGGCGTGTACTCCGAGCCGAAGCGGACGGGCATCATCGAGACCGTCCGCCCGTCGACCATCCAGCGCAGGGTGCGGCTCGACTTGCTGATGCACAGCACCCGGCCGGTCCGGCAGCGGGCGTCGGGCGCGTCGGCCGGCTGGCCGCCCATCAGGTACAGCTCCCACCTGCCCGGCTCGCGGGTCATCCCGAGCAGCCGCCGCCAGGTGACGGAGTCGGTCATGCCGGTCCGCGGCAGCCCGCGCTTGCCCTGGAAGCCCCTCACCGCCTCCTCCGTCGGCCCGTCGTACGTCCCGGTGGGGCCGTGGAGGAGCCAGGCCACCTGACGCAGCCGGGCCTGGAGCTCGCGGACGTCGCGGCCGGAGTCGCCGGGGGACCACAGCACGCGGGGGGACCCCTGCTCCGGCGCGGTGCCGGACCGGTCGTCACCGGCCCCGGACGCGTGCGCGCCGTCGCCGTCCGGGGCACGGGGCGCGGACGGCGTCCCGCCCGGCAGTTCGACGCGCACCGGCGGCCCGCCTTCGCCGTCCGTGCCGGCGGGCTGCACCGTGCAGCCCGCCAGGACCGCCAGTGCCGCCAGGGCGGCGAGCGCTCCCGCCCCGCCCGTCCCGCACCCGCGGGCCTCCCCGCCCGTCCTCCGCACGCGAGCCTCCCCGCCCGTCCTCCGCACGCGAACCCCCCGTCGTCCCGCCGGCTGCCGCCCCCGGTCGTCAACCGAGATGTTCCCCGGACGTGACCGCGGCCGAACCACGGTGCATGGTGGTGAGTGACCGGAAGACGACCGCCGAGGCGGACGAGGCGGAGGCTGTGAGCGGGGTCCCACCGGAGCTGTGAGGAAGGTCCCAGCCTGCGCCTCTCCACCGGGCCGTGCGCGCACCGCTACAGTCCGTCGGAGGGTCGGTCCGTACTGATGAGTAACTGACGAGTAACGGCCGAGCGAGTCGAGCAACGCTGCTCAGTGGGAGGCATCAGACCATGGCGCGCGAGTCGGAGTCCGGACTGCCCATCGAACCGGTCTACGGGCCGGAGGCTCTCGAGGGCTGGGACCCGGCCGAGAAGCTGGGCGAGCCGGGGGCGTACCCCTTCACCCGGGGCGTGTACCCGACGATGTACACCGGCCGTCCCTGGACGATGCGCCAGTACGCCGGTTTCGGCACGGCGACGGAGTCCAACGCCCGCTACCAGCAGCTGATCGCCAACGGCACGATGGGCCTGTCGGTCGCCTTCGACCTGCCCACCCAGATGGGCCACGACTCCGACGCCCCGATCGCCTCGGGCGAGGTCGGCAAGGTGGGCGTGGCCATCGACTCGATCGACGACATGCGGGTGCTGTTCGGCGGGATCCCGCTGGACAAGGTCTCCACGTCGATGACGATCAACGCCCCCGCCGCGCTGCTGCTCCTGCTCTACCAACTGGTGGCGGAGGAGCAGGGCGTCCCGGCCGACAAGCTCACCGGCACGATCCAGAACGACGTGCTGAAGGAGTACATCGCGCGCGGGACGTACATCTTCCCGCCCAAGCCGTCGCTGCGGCTGATCGCCGACATCTTCAAGTACTGCCGGGCCGAGATCCCGAAGTGGAACACCATCTCGATCTCCGGCTACCACATGGCCGAGGCGGGCGCCTCCCCCGCGCAGGAGATCGCGTTCACCCTCGCGGACGGCATCGAGTACGTGCGCACGGCGGTCGCGGCCGGCATGGACGTCGACGACTTCGCGCCCCGCCTGTCCTTCTTCTTCGTGGCCCGGACGACGATCCTGGAGGAGGTCGCCAAGTTCCGCGCGGCCCGCCGGATCTGGGCGCGGGTGATGAAGGAGGAGTTCGGCGCGAAGAACCCCAAGTCGCTGATGCTGCGCTTCCACACGCAGACCGCGGGCGTGCAGCTGACGGCCCAGCAGCCCGAGGTGAACCTGGTCCGCGTCGCCGTCCAGGGCCTGGCGGCCGTCCTCGGCGGCACCCAGTCGCTGCACACCAACTCCTTCGACGAGGCGATCGCCCTCCCCACCGACAAGTCCGCCCGCCTCGCCCTGCGCACCCAGCAGGTCCTCGCCTACGAGACGGACGTGACCGCGACCGTCGACCCCTTCGCCGGCTCCTACGTCATCGAGAGGATGACCGACGAGGTCGAGGCCGCGGCGCTGGAGCTGATGCAGAAGGTCGAGGACCTCGGCGGCGCGGTCAACGCCATCGAGCACGGCTTCCAGAAGAACGAGATCGAGCGCAGCGCCTACCGCATCGCCCAGGAGACCGACTCCGGCGAGCGCGTCGTGGTCGGCGTCAACCGCTTCCAGCTCGACGAGGAGGAGCCCTACGAGCCCCTGCGCGTCGACCCCGCCATCGAGGCCCAGCAGGCCGAACGCCTGGCGAAGCTCCGCGCGGAGCGCGACCAGCAGGCGGTCGACTCGGCGCTGGCGGCCCTGAAGAAGGCGGCCGAGGGCGAGGACAACGTCCTGTACCCGATGAAGGAGGCGCTGAAGGCCCGGGCCACGGTGGGCGAGGTGTGCAACGCCCTCCGGGAGGTCTGGGGGACGTACGTGCCGTCGGATGCCTTCTGAGCCGGCCCGTTCCTCCGTATGAGTGAGCACGGGCGGAAGCGGTCCGCCCCCGGTGACGCTCGTCGGGAGCGGGCCCCGAAGAGGAGCACGCCATGGCCGTGCTGCAGCAGGAGCTGACCCCGGGCGAAGCCGCCGACCGGCTCGCCCGTGCACTGCCTGGCCACCGCGTGGAGATTCTCCGGGGGAGGCTCGCTGCGACACCGCCAGACGAGGACTTCCGCGACGCCCGCGTCACGAAGAACCACTACGCGCCGAACGTCTTCCGCATGGTCGTCGAGACCACGTCGTCCGACCGGTCCGACGACCTCGGCCCCGAGGCCGAGTGTCACGCCCAGGCCGGCATCCCCGCATCCGTCGGCGTCACCCTCGACCTCTCCGCCGACGCCCTTCTCGACGGCTGAAACACCGGAGCGGAGCGTCGTACCCCCGTGCGACACTCCCTCCATGTTCGGCGTCATCGATCTCCCCACCTACCTGGCGGGCCTGGTCCTCATCGTCCTGCTGCCCGGCCCCAACTCCCTGTACGTCCTCTCCGTCGCCGCCCGCAGGGGCGTGCGCACCGGCTACGCGGCGGCGGCCGGTGTCTTCACCGGGGACGCCGTCCTGATGACGCTGGCGGCGCTCGGCGCGGCCTCGGTGCTCACCACGACGCCGCTGCTGTTCCTGGTGGTGAAGTACGCCGGTGCCGGATACCTGGCGTGGATGGCGTACGGCATGCTGCGCTCGGCGTGGAGCATGTGGAAGACGCGGGGCGAGCCGGTGCCGGCCGAGGCGGCCGACGCGGTGCCGTCCGCCGAGGAGCGTCCCTACCGCCGTGCCCTGGTGGTGTCGCTGCTCAACCCGAAGGCGATCCTCTTCCTGATCTCCTTCTTCGTGCAGTTCGTCGACCCCGGTTACGCCTACCCCGCGCTCTCCTTCGTCGTCCTCGGCGCCCTGCTCCAGACGGCCAGCTTCCTGTACCTGTCGCTGCTGATCTTCGGTGGCACCCGCCTGGCCGACGCGTTCCGCCGCAGGCGGCGGCTGGCGGCCGGGGCCACCTCGGCGGCCGGCGCCCTGTTCCTGGGCTTCGCGGCGAAGCTGTCGCTGGCGAGCGCGTAGGGACCCGGGAACCGGCCGGACCGGGCGGGGACGGCTCCGGGCGGCCGCCGCCCGCCGCGAGGGCCCCGGCGTCGCCGAACGGGCCCGCCCCAGGGCCGGCTTCGCGCCCGGCGGACGTCCCGGGCACGCCGCCCGTGGACGTCGCGTACCGCGTGTGTCAGGAGGCCCGCAGGAACGCCGAGAGCGCCGCCTTGCCGAGGTAGGTGAAGCGGGTGTCGCCCGTGAGGTGCTTGTCCAGGGCCTCCTTGATGCCCGGCCACTTGGGGTCGCCGAAGTCGTCGAGGACGACGATCGCGCCGGGGGCGGCGATCTCCTCCGCCCACTGGAGGTCCTTGGCGACGCCCTCGGCCGAGTGGTCGCCGTCGACGACGATCACGCCGTAGCGGCGGTCCGAGACGGCCGCGCGGGTGCCGGGGTCCTCGGAGAAGCCCTTCTGGATCCGGGCGGCCGTGCCCGCCGGACCGGCCAGGGCGAGGTTGGTGCGGACGGCGTGCTCGTCGACCGGGGTGCCGGAGGGGTCGGAGCGCCGCGGGGTGCCGGGCTGGAGCTGCACGCCGGCGAACGGGTCGACGATCGTCACGCTCGGACTGCGGCCGTCGCGCTCCATCATCCGGATCAGCCCGGTGGAGAACATGCCGTGGAGCGTGCCGATCTCGAGGATCTCGTCGTTCGGCGGGTCGAGCAGGGGGATCGTGCCGAGCTTGCCGCAGATGTTCATGGTGCCGCCGGCGATCCGGCCGACCCCGAGCGACTCCAGCCCGACCAGCAGCCGGTACGCGGTGGCGACGTTGCGGACGGCGGCGTCCCGGTCCCCGGCCAGCTCCGCCACCTCGGACTGCAGGCGGTTCAGCGGGCCGGGGCTCACGATGCGGGAGAGTCCGCGGCCGGAGGAGCCGAGCAGCAGGTCGAGGGTGAGCTGCTGACGCCTCATCACCTCGAGGGCGTCCCGGAGCCGCTCCCTGTCCGCCGCGTCCGCGGCCGCCGCCGAGCGGATGCGGCGCTCGATGCGCCGGTCGATGAGGTCGGCGACCGGCCGCAGCAGACGCCGTGATGCCGAACTGGTGAGCAGGGAGCGGCTGTTCATGAACCGGAGACCTCGATCCGTCGGAAGCTCGGTGGGAGTGGTGCGGCTCGCGGGTTGAGGACAGGCTAGGCGGGCGCCGACGGAGGGGAAGGGACGCGGAGTTGAGCGACGTGCGAACAAGTGGCGAACTCCGCATGGAGACGAGTCAGCCGAGCAGACGCCGCAGGTTCAGCTTGCCCCACAGCAGGCTGGTGGCGAACGACAGCGCCATGACCGCGACCAGCAGGCCGACCAGCAGCAGCCCCGCCACCGGTCCGCTCAGGTCCGGCGACACCAGCGGGGTGACGATCTCCTCGACGAACAGCACGTGCACCATGTACGCGCCGAGCGCGGCACCGGCCAGCTTCCGCAGCAGCGGCCGCCACTTCTCGGGGATCCGGACCCTGCTGACCAGGAGCAGTACGCAGATGCTCATGGCGGCGACGAACAGGTGCGCGTTGGGCATCACGTAGTGGATCTGCGTGTTGTACCACAGGGCCCCGGCCATGGTGACCGGCAGCAGGACGTACAGCGGCCACCGCCACCGCACGGCCCCGGCGGGGAGGGCGAACAACAGCGCGCCGCCGACCGCGTACACCAGCGAGTAGGTGCCGAAGCCCCAGGCCACGGGCGGCGTCTCCCGGCCCGTGACCTCGGTGAACGTGGTCAGCACGCTCGGCAGGACCGCGATGCCGAGCAGCGCGGCCCCCAGCCCCCAGGGCCGCTTCCCGGCCTTGATCAGCATCGCGAAGGCGAGCAGCGCGATGATCGGGATGTAGGTGTACATGAACCACAGGTGGTAGGCGGGCTGCACGGAGCCGAACAGGGAGTGGGTCGCCAACTCGGTCATGGGCCGGTCGTTGCGGTCCCGCAGCCAGGCCCAGACCAGGTAGACCGCCGTCCACACGAAGAGCGGAACGGTGTTGCGGACGATCCTCTGCCACATCCGGGCGCTGTCGCGCGGGGGCGCGCCGACCAGCACGGCCCAGCCGGCGATGGCGAAGTACAGGGGAACGGCGAACGGGTTGATCGCCTCGGCCACGTGGCCCGCCCAGTACGACCCGGAACCGTTGGCCGGGTCGTTCCCGGTGGAGCGGATGAACTGGGCGCCCACGTGCCCCAGCATGATGGTGGCGGAACAGATCAGCCGCATCAGGTCGATGTCGAGGCGGTGTTCCCGTGGTGCGGCGGGGATCTGCTCGGAAGGGGGGCTGCTCTGCTGCTGCGGCAGGCGCACGGCGGTGTCGTTCGGCACCGCGCAACTCTCGGGGCGTCCGGTGTACGCGAGTTGAAGAACGGGTGACCCCGCCGTGGCGGATGGGACTCGGTTGGCCGAGCGGGGCGGAGGGGGGCGCCGCTGCCGTCGGCTCCGGCCCTCCGCCCGCCTCACCCCCTCCGGACGCCGCGCCGTACCGCCTTGCCCACCACGCGCTTCGCACGGCTCACCCGGAGCTTCGCGCGCGAGCGCGGGCGGCTGCCGGGCAGACCGAGCTCGGCCAGCCGCAGTTCGGGGAAGTAGTGGCCGGGGCTGCCGGCCAGGTTGTCGCGCAGCCAGTCCGCCGTCGACTCCCGCAGCCGCGCGTACGTCTTGGGCTGCATGCAGAAGCCGATCGCCCGGACCAGCGGCGACAGCGTCTCGGGGGCCGTGCCGACGAGGGCCGGGGTCTGCCCGCTCTCCAGGTCGGGCACCACGTGGTCGATCACGGCCAGCGGCACGCGGTTGCTGTTCGGGTAGGGCTTGAGCCGCCGCATCACCAGCGCGGTCCCGACCCGGGCGACGGGCACGTCGTAGTAGGCCGAGGCGGTCACCATCGCCGTCGAGAAGCAGCCGACCACGAGCGCGGGACGGCAGTGGTGGTACAGCGTCTCGGCCAGCAGCGGCGCGTCCAGCACGGTGAGCCGGACGCCCGCGTCCGCCGCCGCCTTGCTCAGCGCCGCCGAGTAGCCGGCGGGGGCCGTCGGGTGGGGCTTGAAGACCACGGACCGGTGCCCGGCGCGCACGGCCCCGGTGAGCATGCGGACGTGGAGGTCCTCCTCCTCCTGCGCGCTCAGGATGTTGATCGCCGCCAGGTACTGGCCGAGGAGCACGGCCGTCGGCGCCTCCTCCAGGACGGGAGCGAGCCGCGGGTCGTCCGCCGCGTCCCGGGAGATCTCGTCGAGCACGCCGCGGAACGCCTCGTCCGGGACGATCTCCGGCTCGACGCCGTACTCGGACAGCAGCAGCGGCCTCAGCCCGGGGATCAGGTCCAGGTGGAGCAGCCGCCGGATGCGGCGCGCGATGGTGAGCGGCAGCTTCTCCCGGGTCGGGCCGTAGCTCATCAGGCCGTCGGCGTACACGTCGACGGCGGCCTCGGAGAAGATCGCCGTCAGCGCGCGGGCCGGATTGACCTGGATCGACTCGACGGCGAGCTCGATCATGTCCCGTTCGTCGATGTCCCACAGCAGACGGAACGCCCGCTGCCACAGCACCGTGTCGTTCCCGCGCGGACCCCAGTTGCTGGGGTGGTACGGGCTGATCGCCTCGTTCCAGCTGACCACCGAGTCGAACCGGTCGGCTATCGGCCCGTAGCCGTGCATCTCGTCCATGCGCAGCGCCGTCTCCGGTACGGCGGCGTTGTTGGAGACCAGCAGGATGCGCCGGGCTCCGCCGCGCGGTCCGAACAGGCCCGCGTCCAGCGCCGCGGCGAGGGTGGCCGCTCCGTAGAGGGTCGAGACCTGGAAGATCTGGGTCGTGTGGGGCATGGATCAGGCAGCCTTCCGCCCGTCACGCAGGCGGCTGAGCAACCTGCTCCGTGTGCTGTCGATGGTCTTGAGGGTCTCCTCCAGCGCCTGCTCGGGCATCCGCTGGAGCGCGGCCCGCGCCTCGCGCCGCAGCCGCTGGGCCGCCGCGGGCTCGTACTCGTTCACCTTGCCGATGTGGAAGGCGATCATGGCGCAGTAGGTGCGTACGGCCTTGAGGAGGAAACGGTCGGCCTCCCGGTCCTGCTGCACGTCCCGCAGCAGCGTGTCGTACGCCGGGATGAAGTCCAGCTGACGGTCGTCCTTGATCTGGGTGAGCGAGGTCGCCACGCCCCGCCGGTAGAACACCCCGTGCAGCCCCAGGGACGCGTACGTCCTGGCCTTCAGGTGCAGCCGCCAGATCCACAACCGGTCCTCGGCCGTGCGCAGTTCGGTCGCGAAGCGCATGCCGCCGTCGGCGAAGAGGTGGCGGCGGTAGATCCCCGCCCAGACGAAGGGGTAGTCGACCATCGTCTCGGTGTCGGCGGGCGCGATCCCGTCGCGCGGATCCATCACGGCGTTGCGCACGGCGGCCGGGGGCCGCCGGATCACCCGTTCGGTGCCGGTGGCCTGGACGTGATCCGTGCGGGCGAAGTCGCAGCCCAGCTCCTCCATGGCCCGCACCATCCCGGCGAGGTGGCGCGGTCCGTACCAGTCGTCGCCGTCGAGGAACGTGATGAACTCGCCGTCGGCCGCGTCGATGCCGCTGTTGCGCGCCTGGGCGATGCCCTTGTTCGTCTCGTGCCGGATCACCCGCGCGCCCGGGAGCTTCTCCGCCCACTGGTCGATCACCCAGGGCGTGGCGTCCGTGGAGCAGTCGTCGACGAGCAGGAACTCGAAGTCCGGGTGCGCGTTGGCGGCGAGGCTGCGCAGGGTGCTCTCGGCGAAGGCCTCCACATTGTGCATGGGGACGACGACGGACAGTTTGGGCACGTGGTTCTCTCTTTCGGAGCTCGTAGCGGCGGTGGTGCGATGGCTCATGCCGGGCCGAAGGTCCCCCTGAGTTCGTCGAGGTTCGACCGGGTGGTCTCCCACAGGGCCTTCTGCGCGTCGTGCACGTCCGCCACCGCGGCCGCGTGGTCGTCGAGGAGCGCCGCCGCCCGCTCGGTGAGCCGGGGGCCGAGTTCCCGGTCGTGCACGGACAGCCCCCACTCCTCGCGGCCGATGTCGGACAGGAAGTAGGCGAGCTTGGGGTGGGAGACGAGGCTGAGGATCGGGGTGCCGCAGCCGAAGGGGATCATCCCCGCGTGCCCGCGCATCCCGATCACCAGCCGCGACCGGCGGTACAGCTCGCGGATCCCGTCGTTCGACATGTCGTACAGCTGCTCCACGGGCAGGGCGACGCCGTGCTCCCGGCGCAGGTCGTGCACGAACTTCTCGTCGGCGGGCATGTGGGCCGCGTACCGTACGTCGGCCCGGTCCCGCAGGCCCTTCAGCGCGCCGGCCATCTGGGCGAGGAAGTGGCCGTAGTCGTGGCCGAAGCGCAGCCCCGCGCGGTCGTACGCGCAGTTGACCAGGACGGTGTCGTCCCGCTGCACCGGGTCGGCCCAGCCGGGGAGGAGGTGGCGCGCCACCGTGGTCGGGCAGGGCTGGTAGCGCACCCGGTCGCGCAGCTCCTCGGGCAGCAGCTCGCGGACCCGGTCGATCGAGCCGTGGTTGCGCAGCCCGAAGAACGCCGACCGCTCGACGAGCACCCGCAGGCTCTCGGCGAACCGGTTGCGGCGGTAGAGCTGCCCGTCGAACACGTTGTAGCCGACCGCGAACACCGCCAGCGGTGCGGTCAGCCGGGCCAGGAGGCCGTCCGGGACGTTCCACTGCCAGTGGCTGTTGCCGTTGGGGGAGGTGTCCGGCAGGAAGAGCCCGCCGCCGCCCACGACCACCCCGCGCCGCGCGTTCAGCCGCTCCAGCGCCGCCTCGTCGACCAGCCGGTGCACCGGCTGCTGGTACCAGCGGCGCGGTCCGGTGTCGGTGCCGAAGCACAGCCGCACGGCCTCGGGCAGGACCTTGTCGCCCGCGTTCTCCTGGCCCTCGGCGAACAGCGCCACGTGGGCGAGCTGCTCCGCGGCGGGAGCCGGCTCCGGCTGCTCCTCGGGGCCCCGGGCGCGGGTACGGACGTACCAGCTGTGGCACCCGGCGTCGGTGGGGTCGGCCTCCAGACCCGCCCGGGCGTAGGCGTGCGCGTCCTCCTCCCGTCCGCACAGCCACGCCAGGCGGGCGAGCTGGGCGAAGGCGCGCGGGGCGACGTCGGGCGACGCCGCCGCCAGCAGCAGCCGCGCCTCGGCCTCGTCGTAGCGAGACACCGCCATCAGGCAGACGCCGAGCGTCTCCTGGCAGCGCGGCGCGTCCAGCCGGTCGCCGACGACCGGGGCGAGGACGTCGACGGCCTCGTCGTAGCGGCCCTGCCTGCGGTACACGTCGGCGACCGTGCGGGCGAGGTCCAGGGAGGGGCGCGCCCGCAGCAGGGGAGGGGCGAGATGCGCCAGGAGGTCGGGGTGCTTGTCGCCGGACAGGGCGCAGTAGGCGGCCCGGAACTCCTCGTCGCCCATCTCGAAGCGGCGCCGCGCCTCGGTGGCCGGACCGTACCCGGGCTCGTCGAACGGGCCGGTGAAGTGCAGGACCGCGACCCCCTCGGGCACCGGCGTGTCGTCGTACAGCCGGTGGGTGAGGAAGTCGTACCGCGCGTCGAGCGGCGTCAGGACGTCCTCGGGCACCACGTCGGTCCCGTCCGGCACGGCGCCGTCCGCGTCGGCGCGCTGGACGACCAGCAGGCCGTCCGGCAGCACCGCACGCCGCCCACCGCTCCGTCCGTCCCAGAGCGACTGCGGTACGGCGCCCACGCCGTGCCGCATCCGCAGCAGCTCGCCGAGGTCCCCCAGCACGACCATGGCGGGGGAGAGGGCGACGACGGTGTCGTAGCCCTCCAGCCGCAGGACGTCCGCCCGGCCCTCCGCCCGGCGCGTCACCACGCGCGGGTGCAGCCGGCGCAGCGCGTCGAACGAGGCGTCCGGCAGCCCGGGGTGCAGCACCACGAAGTCCTCGCACACGCCCGGGTTGGTGAGCACCAGGCTGCGCAGCAGCGTGGGCAGGGCGGGCAGGCGGTCGGAGTCGGTGTGGACGGCGAAGGCGATCCGGCGTCTGCCGGTGACGGTGCTCCGGTCGTCCGCCAAGGGGTGGGTCATCGCAGGGCGATCCTCATCTTGCTGTCGTCGACGTGCGTCGCGCGGTCCATGACCCACTCGGCCTCCCTCGGCCGCAGCCGGCCGGGCTTGTCGAAGCCGATGAGGTCCAGGCGGGGGCTGACGTCCAGGAAGTCCAGGAGCCGCAGGACGGTGAAGGCGGCGGTGGTCCCCGTGTCCCAGTCCTCGCCCAGCAGCGCCGGGTCGTTCAGGGGCCGGCGCAGGGAGGCGTCGCCCACGTGCTCCTGCGCACCGGGCACGAGCCGCTGCCGCGTGGCGCGCCGCCACGCCGCGGCCGGGTCGCCGAACACCAGCCGGATGCCGGCCGGCCGCGTCCAGGCGGGGCCGTCCCAGGGGGCGTCGCCCCGCAGCGAGACGGCGTGCAGGCCGGTGCGCTCGCCGGTGCCCTCCGCCTGGATGCGGAAGGAGTCGCAGCGCACCACCAGGTCGTAACGGTCGATCTCGGCGCCCAGCGCGCTCCCGGCGACCTCCGCGGCGTTCGACACCAGGCACACCGTCCGCCCCGCCACCAGCTTGCGCAGCCCGCCGACGCCGACGGGCGTGCTCCCGCCGAGCAGCGGATCGGGCATCCCGGGCCGCTCGACGAGCCGGCGGTACGTGCCGTACAGCTCCAGCAGGCGCCGCACGGCCGGGTCGCCCATGCCGCGCTCGGCCACCCGCGCCCGTACGCGGGCGGCGAACTCCGGCGCGGCGACCGCGGTGGGCCTCCCCGTCAGGTCGTGCGGCGCGGCGCCGGGCCCGGGGAGGAACGCGGCGGCCTCCCGCAGGCACGCCCGCCGGCGCCGCAGCGTGTCGATCCTGCGGGTGACCTCCTCGGCCGCCTCGCCGTCCCGCAGCAGCGCGAGGTGGCGCTCGTAGCACTCCAGCGCCTCGTCGTCGCGGCCGAGCCCGTCCAGCGCCCGGCCGCGCAGCCGCCACGCGCCCCTGGAGCGCTGCCGGATCCCGGTCGCCGTCTCCGCGACGCCCAGGGCCAGGGCGAGTCCGTCGTCCCCGCCGGCCTCCAGCGCGCGCTCGCCGACCTGGAGCAGGGCGTCGAAGGGATCGGCCGACGGGGCGTCGAGGGAGCCGACGAGGACGCCGACCGCCCGGGTGAGCCGGGCGTCCCGGACCGTGGGCCGACCGTCCCGCGCCGCGAGGTACTCACCGCACAGGCGCACGCCCCGGGCGTACAGATCCCGCCTGGCGGCCTCCTTCTGCCGTGCCGTGAACAATCCCGCCAGGGGGTTCGCCATGCTTCCACCGTCCTCCGATCGGAGGCCGAATGTGCCCCAGCGCGGCGGTCCGCCGGTGGCTTTCGGGTGGACAACGGGTGAACAGTCCCCCTCGAACGGCCGGCCGGGCGTCGTGGGCCCGCTCAGCGCCGCACGGCCTTCTTCAGTGCCCGCGCCCGCCGCACCATCCGGCGCGCGGTGGCGTTGCGGGACAGGGACGCCAGCCGCTTGGGGATGCCGCCGGGCAGTCCCAGCGAGGTGAGCCGCTTGCGCTTGAACCAGTGCCGGGTGCGCGGGCCGAAGTGCTGGGCGAGGTAGCGCTCGGCGGCCGGGCGCAGGGACGGGTGGATCTGCGGCTGCATGGTGAAGCCGAGCGCGGTGACCAGGTCGTTCAGCTCGCCGGCGGGAGGGGTGTCCGCACCGCCGCCGGACTCCAGGTCCGGCAGCAGCGCGTCGGCCAGGACGGCCGGGACGCGGTCGCCGTTCTGGTAGGGCGTCATCCGTTCCAGGAGCCGCTCGGTGCCGGTGCGGGCGACCGGCAGGCCGTAGAGCGCGGACGCCGTGAACAGCGCGGTCGAGAAGCAGCCGACGACCAGCGCGGGCCGGGACCTCTCGAACAGCACCTCCGCGGGGACGGGGGAGTCGACGACGGTGAGGTCCACCCCGAGCTCCTGCGCCCCGGTCCGCAGCGCGCGGCCGTGGCCGGCCGGTGCGGCCGGGTGCGGCTTGAACACGAGGGCGCGGTGGCCGCGTCCGGCCGCCCCCCTCATCATCCGCAGGTACAGCTCGGCCTCCTCCCCCGGGGAGAGGACGCCGAGCGCGGACAGGGGCTGGCCGAGCAGCAGCGCCGAGCCGTCCGGCAGCGCGGGCAACCCCTCGGCCGCCTCGGACACTTCGCCGACCGCCTTCAGGAAGGCGTCCGCCGGCACCGTTCGGGCCGGCACGCCGAACTCGGTCAGCAGCATCGGCGTCAGGCCCGGCACCAGGTCCAGGTGCAGCAACTGCCGTACGCGCGTGCCCACCAGCGGGTCGAGCTTGCCGCGCGTGGGACCGTAGCTCATCAGCCCGTCGGCGTAGACGTGGACCGGGGCCCCGGTGAACACCTGGGCCACCGCGAGGGCCGGCGGCACCGCCAGGGACTCCAGGACCAGCTCCACGCGGTCGCCGCCGAGCCCCCACAGCTTCCGCAGGTGGCGTTCCAGGAGCGGGACGTCGTCGGCGCGGGGCGTCCAGGCCCCCGGATGGAAGGGAGTGACGGCCTCGTTCCACGACAGCACGTCGTCGAAGTGGCCGCGCAGCGGCGCGAAGCCAGGCATCTCGTCCGGCGCCGGGGTGGCCTCCGGGACCGCGGCGTCGTTGCAGACCAGCAGCACCCGCCGCTCCGCCTCGGGGAAGCAGTCGGACTCGATCGCCGCCGCCAGCGTGAGCAGGCCGTACGGCGTCGAGGCGCAGAAGATCCGGGTGGTGCGCGACATCAGGCGGCCCCCTTCGGCGTGCCGGCACGGCGCCGCAGCCGCCGCAGCCGGGTGGAACGGTCCATGTCCATGCTCTCCAGTACGCCGTCGAGCGCGTCCTGCGGCATGCGGCGCAGCGCCGCCGCGCTCATCGCCCGCAGCCGCCTGGCCACGGCCGGTTCGAACTTGTCCTCCTCGGCCAGGTGGTGGGCCATGATCGCGCAGTACGTCCGCACCGCCTTGGGCAGCAGCCGGTCGGCGTCCCGGTCCGCCGCCGTCTCCTCGACGATCTGGTCGAAGGCGCGGATGAAGTCGAGCTGGCGGACGTCGCCGATCCGGGTGAGGGAGGAGGCGACCCCGCGCCGGTAGAACACGCCCAGCAGGCCGACCACGGCGAACGACTCCGCCTCGCGGTGCAGCTTCCAGGTCCACGGCCGGTCCTCGGCCGTGCGCAGCCCCTCGGTGAAGTGCAGCAGCCCTCGCTCCAGGAGCCGCCGGTGGTAGGCGCCGGCCCAGACGGACACGTAGTCCACCGCGGTCGTGCGGTCCGCGGGCAGGATCGCGTCCCGCGGGTTCAGCACCTCGTTCCGCAGGCCGACCGGGACCCGGTGCACGGACCGGGCGCGGCCGGTCACCCGCACGTGGTCGGTGCGCACGAAGTCGCAGCCCAGCTCCTCGACGGCCGCCACCAGTTCGGACAGGTACCCCGGAGCGAACCAGTCGTCGCCGTCCAGGAAGGCCAGGTACTCGCCCCGCGCCGCGTCCAGGCCGGTGTTGCGCGCGGCGGCGATCCCGCCATTCCTGTCACGGCGGATGTAGCGCACCTGCGCGACGCCCGAGAGGTCCTCGGCCGCACGCTCGAGAATCGCCGGGGTCTCGTCGTCGGAATGGTCGTCGACCAGAACGAACTCGAAATCCGGCCGGGCGTTCGCGTGAAGACTTCTGAGGGCGTCCGGGGCGTATTGCCGAACATTGCAGAACGGAACGATCACGGAGAGCTTTGGCACGCGCAGAACACTAGGAGGCCGCCCGGCGGGACAACTTTCCGGTATCCGTACGGGGAGTGAACTCCGTGTGTCGGTACGGTGCATCGCGCCTACGTCCCCGGTTTCCGCGGGCCGGTTCGGCTCTCGGTGGGGTGTTGTTAACTTTTCGTTGATTCACGGTTGGGCCGTACCTAGAATTCGCTTCCTAGCGTCTTCGACGTGCCAGCAAGTGCAACGAAGCCCCTCAGGGTCGCGGTTCTCGCGGATTCCGACACCCGGTGGAAATGGGGCGCGCTCACCGCCGACCGCGTCGCGCCGCGGGAAATCCGTCTGGACGGATACCTGCTGCGGGGCCGCGCCACTCCCACCGCCCGCCAGCTCGGCGAGGTCGGCGTCCGAGCGGACTCGCTCCGCGAGGTGACCGCCGTCGAGTTCCTGCGCGCGATGCACGAGGAGTCCTACGACGTCCTCGTGCTCGCCCTGGTCGGCGGCGGTGTGCAGGCGATGCTGCACGGTCTCAAGCGGGTCTGGGAGGACCGGCCGCAGCGCCCCGTCGTCGTCACCGGATACGTCGGCGTCGTCTACGAGAAGCTCGCCGACGGCCTGCTGCTGCGCCACGGCGCCGACCTCGTGCTCGCCAACTCCCGCCAGGACGCGGACCGGTTCCGCGCCGTGTACGAGGGAGTGGGCGCCGACGCCTCCTCGGTGACCGAGGTCGCGCTGCCCTTCCTCGGCGGGGCCGCCTACACCGGCGAACATGAGCCCTACACCGTGGTCTTCGCGGCCCAGCCCTCCGTCCCGGAGACCCGCAGGGACCGCACGTACCTGCTGAACCGGCTGGTGCAGCACGCCCGCCGGCACCCCGAGCGCGAGGTGCTGCTCAAGCTGCGCTCCAAGCCCGGCGAGCACACCACCCACATCGAGGAACTGCCCTACCAGAAGCTGTCCCAGCGGCTCGACCTGCCGCCCAACTTCCGCCTGGTCTACGGGCACATGGGCGAGGTCCTCGACCGCACCGACCTGCTGGTCACGGTCAGCTCCACGGCCGCCCTGGAGTCGCTGCACCGCCGCATCCCCACCGTGGTCCTCACCGACCTCGGGGTGCGCGAGGCGCTCGGCAACCACCACTTCGTCGGCTCCGGCTGCCTCGCCTCCTGGGACCAGCTCGACGCCGGGCACCGCCCGGAACCCGACGAGGCGTGGGTGGCGCGACAGGGCGTCGCCGCCGACGGCTCGTACGCCACCGCCTTCGACGCGGCCCGCGAACGCATCGCCAAGCTGCTGGAACGCCCCGGCGGACTGCCCCCGCTGACCCCGTACTACACGCCCGTCACCGCGCCCGGCTACCTGCCCGGCATCCTCGCCCGCCACCACCTCGGCCCGGACGGCACCCCGCTGCCCGGCGCCCCCGCCGCCGACAGGGAGCCCGGTCCGGTCCGGCAGATCGTGCGCCGGGCGGCGCGCGGCGCCTACCGGCACGGCGTGCAGCGCGTGGCCCCGGTGATCCGCCGGATGGGCGAGCTGTGACCGCCCCGACCCCCGCTCAAGGAGCTGATCCCATGTCCGACCCGCAAGCGGGCCAGGTCCCCCCGGTGCGCCGGGTGCTCGCGGTGATCCCCGCGCGCGGCGGCTCCAAGGGCGTGCCCGCGAAGAACCTCGCCCCCGTCGGCGGCATACCGCTGGTGGCACGGGCCGTGCGCGAGTGCCGCGCCGCCCGGTACGTCACGGACGTCGTCGTCTCCACCGACGACCAGGCCATCGCGGCCGCCGCCCGGCAGGCCGGCGCCGAGGTCGTGCTGCGGCCCGCCGCCATCGCCGGCGACACCGCCACCTCCGAGGCGGCCGTCCTGCACGCCATGGAGTCCCACGAGGCCCTGCACGGCGCCCCGGTGGACGTCGTCCTGCTCGTGCAGTGCACCAGCCCCTTCCTCCTGCGCGAGGACGTCGACGGGGTGGCCGGCGCGGTCGTCGAGCAGGGCGCCGACACCGCGGTCACCGTCGCCCCCTTCCACGGCTTCATCTGGCGGGACGCGGCGGACGCGGCGGACACGGACACCGCCGGGGGCGGTCACGGCGTCAACCACGACAAGTCCTTCCGCCCCCGCCGCCAGGACCGCCCTCAGGACCTGCTGGAGACCGGCGCCGCCTACGCCATGGACGCGGCCGGCTTCCGCGAGCACCGGCACCGCTTCTTCGGCCGCACCGAACTCGTGCGCACCGACCCGGCCCGCGTCCTGGAGATCGACGACCCGCACGACCTCGCCCGGGCCCGCGCCCTCGCCCCGCTCTTCGACGCGGACAGGCCCGGCGCCCTCCCGACCGCCCAGGACATCGACGCGGTCGTCCTCGACTTCGACGGCACCCAGACGGACGACCGGGTGCTGATCGACTCCGAGGGACAGGAGTTCGTCTCCGTGCACCGCGGGGACGGCCTCGGCATCGCGGCCCTCAGGCGCAGCGGCCTGAAGATGCTGATCCTGTCCACGGAACAGAACCCTGTGGTCGCCGCCCGCGCGCGCAAGCTCAAGCTGCCCGTGCTGCACGGCGTCGACCGCAAGGACCTCGCGCTGAAGCAGTGGTGCGAGGAGCAGGGCATCGCGCCGGAGCGCGTGCTCTACGTCGGCAACGACGTCAACGACCTCCCGTGCTTCGCCCTCGTCGGCTGGCCCGTGGCGGTCGCGAGCGCCCACGACGTCGTACGCGGCGCCGCACGCGCGGTCACCACCCTCCCCGGCGGTGACGGCGCGATCCGGGAGATCGCCGGCTGGATCCTCGGTCCCTCTCTCGATTCCCTCCCCAAGTAAGGAAACCCCCTGTCATGAGCAACTCCCGCATCCGCACCTTCGGTTCGCGCGAGGTCGGCCCGGGCCGCCCCGTCTACATCTGCGGCGAGATCGGCATCAACCACAACGGTGAGCTGGAGAACGCCTTCAAGCTCATCGACGTGGCCGCCGAGGCCGGCTGCGACGCCGTGAAGTTCCAGAAGCGCACGCCGGAGATCTGCACCCCGCGCGACCAGTGGGACATCGAGCGCGACACCCCCTGGGGCCGGATGACCTACATCGACTACCGCCACCGCGTGGAGTTCGGCGAGGACGAGTACCGCCAGATCGACGAGTACTGCAAGGAGAAGGGGATCGACTGGTTCGCCTCCCCGTGGGACACCGAGGCCGTCGCCTTCCTGGAGAAGTTCGACGTCCCCGCCCACAAGGTCGCCTCCGCCTCCCTCACGGACGACGAGCTGCTGCGCGCCCTGCGCGCCACCGGCCGCGCGGTGATCCTCTCCACCGGCATGTCCACCCCGAAGCAGATCCGCCACGCGGTCGAGGTCCTGGGCAGCGACAACATCCTGCTGTGCCACGCCACCTCGACCTACCCGGCGAAGGCCGAGGAGCTGAACCTGCGGGTCATCAACACCCTCCAGCAGGAGTACCCGAACGTCCCGATCGGCTACTCCGGCCATGAGACCGGCCTGCAGACCACCCTCGCCGCCGTCGCCCTCGGCGCCGTCTTCGTCGAGCGCCACATCACCCTGGACCGCGCCATGTGGGGCTCCGACCAGGCCGCCTCCGTCGAGCCGCAGGGCCTGCAGCGCCTGGTCCGTGACATCCGCACCATCGAGGCGTCCCTCGGCGACGGCGTGAAGAAGGTCTACGAGTCCGAGCTGGGCCCGATGAAGAAGCTGCGCCGTGTTCCCGGGGTGGTCGCCGAGGCGGAGATCGCGACGGCGGCGGGCGAGCCGCTGACGGTCTGAGCGCACCCCCTCCCCCACCCCCTTACGACGGGAACGGTCGTACGTAGATGAGCCCCCGCGCCGGAAAGGCCGGCCCCCACACCCTCGCCTTCGTCGAGAGTCCGGTACAGCTGCTGAACGTGCTGGAGTGGGCGCACGCGCACGCCTCCGGCGCGGGGCTCACCCTCGTGGTGCTGTCCCCGGTCGACCCGATGACGCGCGGCCAGCTGCGCCGCATGTCCGAACTGGCCCGCGAGGAGGGCCACGAGGTCCGCTGGGAGGAGGCCCGGGGCGGACCGGCAGCGCCGCTGCAGACGATCGGCGGCCTGGCCGGACCGCTCCGCCGCGCCTCCCGGATCGTCCTCGGCGACCCCTTCTCGCGGTACGTGCAACTGCTGCTGACGATCACCCGGGCCCGCGACCTCGTCGTGGTCGACGACGGCACGGCGACCATGGAGTTCGTCGGCCAGCTGGCCCGGGGCGAACGCCTGGTCCGCTGGCACCGCAAGGGCGGCCGCCCCGGCCCCCGGGACCTGCTCCTCGCCCCGGTGTCGGCCGCCGCCCGGCACCGGCTCACCCCGGACGACAAGCGCCGGGTGGAGGTCTTCTCCTCGATGCCGATGGAGGACACCCCGCCCGGCGTCACGCTCACCGCCCACACCTTCGCCTGGACCCGGGCCCGCTTCGGACCGCCCCGCATCACCCAGGGCGCCGACATGGTGGGCACCTCCCTGGTGGAGACCGGCGTGGTGGACGCCGACGCCTACCTGACGGCCGTCCGCTCCCTGGCCGGGGCGCACGGCGCGAAGCGCTACTTCGCCCACCGCCGGGAGAGCACGGACAAGCTCCACCGCCTGGCGGTCGAGACGGGACTGGAGATCGTCCGCCCCGAACTCCCCCTGGAGCTGATAGCCCGTCGCGGCCCCATCGGCCGGACCGTCGTCAGCTTCCCGTCCACGGTCGTCCACACCCTCCCGCTCGCCCTGTCCGGCACCGAGGTCACCGTCGCGGTCTGCGACATCGACCCCGCCTGGCTGACCCGGAACGCCTCCCCCCGGGCCCAGGGCTTCCTGTCGAACGTCACGGGCACGGCGAAGGACGCCCACCACCTGTCGGCGGTGCCGGCGGTCTGACCGCACGCCCGCCCCGTCCGGCCCCGCGGTCCGGCGTGCCCGGCCCCGGGTGTCCGGCCCGGCGCCGGGCACGCCGGACGGCGCGCGGGCGCCTGCGCCGGGATGCGCGAGCCCCCCCGCCGGACGGGCCGTCCGGCCGGCCGCCCCGTCCCCCCGAGCCGCCCCGTCCGGCCGCCCCGTCCGGGCGGCCGGTTCCGTGTCCTCCGAATGAACCGGTCCGCGTGGGCTGGGCCGAGCGTGGTAACCGTGGAGGAGTGGACGGATACCGGAATCGCGACGCAACTGTGATCGACATCACGATGTGGCAGGTCACACGGTCCCCACCTCCGCAAAAGACCGGAAAGTTTACCCATCCCGGTTGACGGCCATGCGTAGGGCGATCGGATTTTCTTCCCCTAACGGACTGATTTTTCTTGATCGGGGGTCGGTCGACAGTCCCGGAGCCCTACCCTTCAAAGGGTGAAACCACTGATGTCACTGGAGTCCGAGGTCGATCTTCCCGGCGGAGCGGTCCTCCCCGGGGCGCTGCCCGAGGCCCTGCGTGCCGAGCTCGTCGCGTTCCGCCGCGACCTGCACATGCACCCGGAGCTCGGCAACCAGGAGTTCCGCACGACCGCCGCGATCAAGGAACGGCTGGAGCAGGCCGGGCTGAAGCCGCGCGTGCTCTCCAGCGGGACCGGCGTGATCTGTGACATCGGGACGGACGACGAGGCCGGCACCGACTCGGGGATGCTGGCCCTGCGCGCCGACATCGACGGCCTGCCCATCCCCGACATGAAGACCGAGTGCCCGTACCGCTCCACCGTGCCCGACCGCGCGCACGCCTGCGGCCACGACGTGCACACCACCGTGGTGCTCGGCACCGGTCTCGTCCTCGCCGAGCTGCACCGCCAGGGCCTGCTGCCCCGGCCCGTGCGGCTGATCTTCCAGCCCGCCGAGGAGGTGCTGCCCGGCGGCGCCGCCGACGCCATCGCGGACGGCGCGCTCGACGGCGTCGGCCGGATCGTGGCCGTGCACTGCGACCCCCGGGTCGACGCCGGGAGGATCGGGCTGCGCGAGGGGCCGATCACCTCGGCCTGCGACCGGCTGGAGATCACCCTCGACGGTCCCGGCGGCCACACCGCCCGCCCGCACCTGACCACCGACCTGGTCACCGCCGTCGCCCGCGTCGTCACCGACGTGCCCGCCCTGGTCGGCCGCCGCGTCGACAGCCGCAGCGGTCTCGCCGTGACCTGGGGCCGGATCGAGTCGGGCCACGCGCCCAACGTCATCCCGCAGCACGCCGAACTCTCCGGCACCGTGCGCTGCCTGGACCTGGAGACCTGGCGGCAGGCCCCCGACATCGTGGTCGCGGCCATCGACGAGGTGGCCAACCTGCACGGCGCCAAGTCGGAGATCAACTACGTCCGCGGCGTCCCGCCGGTCGTCAACGAGGCCGGGGCCACCGCGCTGCTGCGCGACGCCATGGTCGCCCGGCGCGGGGTGGACTCCGTCGAGGGCACCGAGCAGAGCCTGGGCGGCGAGGACTTCTCCTGGTACCTGGAGCAGGTCCCCGGCGCGATGGCCCGCCTCGGCGTCCGTCCTCCCGGCGAGCGCACCGTGCGCGACCTGCACCAGGGCGACTTCGACGTCGACGAACACGCCATCACGGTGGGCGTGGAGCTCTTCACCGCCGCCGCCTTCCTCGACGCCCTGCGCTGACCCCTGCCGTCCCCGTGGCCCCTGCCGTCCCTCCCGCGCCCCCTCCGGTTGCAGTGCGGGCGGGGGAGGGGCAGCGTGGGTCGCGTGCCGCACAGGCATGCGCGCCGCCCCGGTCGCCCCTTTCGATCCTCCGTGGCCGGCTGGTTCACAAGGGCGTAACCGGCCATCGGCACGAATGGATAACGGCCCCGGGGTACCCCGTTCCCATGAGTGTCTACGCGCGTTAATGTGCGCCGAACCGAGCACCCGCTGCGGGGCTTTGGAGGAATGGGGAACTTCAGATGCGTCGGATATCCAAACTGACCCGCGTCGCGGTGGGGGTCGCCTCGCTCGCCCTCGCCGCCACCGCCTGCGGCGGCACCAGCAGTGAGAACAACGACGGCGGCGGCTCCAAGGAAGACCTCGGCCTCGCCATCGCCTACGACATCGGCGGCAAGGGCGACCAGTCCTTCAACGACGCCGCCTACGCGGGGCTCACCAAGGCCAAGGACGAGTTCGGCTACAAGACCGCCGACGTCGAGCCCACCGAGGGCGAGACCGACGCGGACAAGGAGCAGCGCCTGGCCTCGCTGGCCCGCCAGGGCTACAACCCGGTCATCGGCGTCGGCTTCGCCTACGGCCCCGCGATGAAGGCCGTCGCCGCCAAGTACCCGAAGACCACCTTCGGCATCGTCGACTCCGTGGTCGAGGGCGACAACGTCGCCTCCCTGGTCTTCGCCGAGGAGCAGGCCTCCTACCTCGCCGGCGTCGCCGCCGCCAAGGCCACCAAGACCAAGACCGTCGGCTTCGTGGGCGGCGTGGACATCCCGCTGATCCACAAGTTCGAGGCCGGCTACAAGCAGGGGGTGCAGGACACCGACCCCGAGGTCAAGGTGATCCCGCAGTACCTGACGCAGACGGCGGAGGAGGGCGGCTTCTCCAGCCCCGACAAGGGCAAGGCCGCCGCCGAGGGCCAGATCGAGAAGAAGGCCGACGTCGTCTACCAGGCGGCCGGCCTGTCCGGCCAGGGCGTCATCGAGGCCGCCGCCAAGGCGAAGGTCTGGTCGATCGGGGTCGACTCCGACCAGTACAAGCAGGAAGCCCTCGCCGCGTACAAGGACTACATCCTCACCTCCGCCCTGAAGGACGTCGGCGGCGCGGTCTACACGCTGGCCAAGTCCGTCGAGGACGGCAAGCCGCTGACCGGCACCCAGGTGTTCGACCTCAAGGTGAACGGTGTCGGCCTGTCCGAGAGCAACCCGAAGATGGCCGAGGTCCCCGGCCTGACGGACGCCGTGGCCAAGGCCGAGGAGGGCATCGTCGACGGCTCGATCAAGGTCAGGACGGAGTAGCCCGTCGAGGCCGGGACCGGGTGACGGAACCGACCGCGGCGCGGTCCACGGACCGGCCGTGACCCATCACACGAAACACGAAGCGGGCGGGCGCCCCGGAGCGCCCGCCCGCTTCGCCGTGCCCGCGGCCGGCGCCCTCACGTCACCCACCGCCACCCCGCCTTCGCTGTCGGCGATGCCGTGACCAGGGTTCCCGGGCGGCTTGGGCACGGCCGGATAACAAGGTGGACAGAAGGGGTTTTCAGGCAGGTCTACGCGCGTTAATCTGCGGCGAAGCCAGCGCCGTAGCCGAACCGTCCGGCGCTTGTACGACTAGGAGCACCACTCATGCGCCGGATTTCCCGGATCACGGTCGCAGGCGCAGCGACCGCCTCCCTGGCCCTCGCCCTCTCCGCCTGCGGCGGCACCTCGACCTCCTCGAGCTCCTCGGACTCGAAGGGCGACAAGGGCCTCGCCATCGCCTACGACGTCGGCGGCAAGGGCGACCAGTCCTTCAACGACGCCGCGTACGCGGGCCTGGAGCAGGCGAAGAAGGAGTTCGGCTACGAGACGGCCGACGTCGAGCCCACCGAGGGCGAGACGGACGCCGACAAGGAGCAGCGCCTGGTTTCGCTGGCGAAGCAGGGCTACAACCCGGTCGTCGGTGTCGGCTACGCGTACGCCGCCGCCGTGAAGGGCGCCGCGGAGAAGTTCCCGGACACCACCTTCGGCATCGTCGACGACGCCACGATCGAGGCGGAGAACGTCGCCGACCTGGTCTTCTCCGAGGAGCAGGCCTCCTACCTCGCCGGTGTCGCCGCCGCCGAGAGCACCAAGACGAACACCGTCGGCTTCGTGGGCGGTGTGGACATCCCGCTGATCCACAAGTTCCGCGCGGGCTTCGAGCAGGGCGTCAAGGACACGAACCCGAAGGTCAAGGTCCTCTCGCAGTTCCTGACCCAGACGGCGGAGGAGGGCGGCTTCTCCAGCCCCGACAAGGGCAAGACCGCCGCCGAGGGCCAGATCGAGAAGAAGGCCGACGTCGTCTACGCGGCCGCCGGCCTGTCCGGCCAGGGCGTCATCGAGGCCGCCGCCGCCAACAAGGTGTGGGCGATCGGTGTCGACTCCGACCAGTACCAGCAGGAAGCCCTCGCCAAGTACAAGGACTCGATCCTCACCTCGGCGATGAAGGACGTCGCCAAGGCCGTGTACAACCTGGCGAAGTCGGTCGAGGACGGCAAGCCCACGACCGGTATCGTCAAGGGCGATCTGAAGACGGGTGAGGTGAGCCTGTCGAACTCCAACCCGAAGTTCGCGGACGACGCCGAGCTCCAGGAAGCCATCAAGAAGGCCAAGGAGAAGATCATCAGCGGCGAGATCAAGGTCAAGTCGAGCTGACACCCCTGAACCACCGCGGGGTCGCGTCCGCTCGACGGGGTACGAGGAGCCCGGCTCCTCGTACCCCGTCGGTCAGGTGCGCCACCCCTTTGTATGCCGTAGGGGCGCTACGCGCGTAGACGGCCCCCGTCCCCAGGAGAGTGCGTCATCAACGCGTCCAGCAGCCCTCCGGCCGGAGCGGCGGTCAACGAATCGGTGACCGCCGTCGAGCTCGCCGGGATCACCAAGCGCTTCCCGGGCGTCGTGGCCAACCACGACATCCACCTCACCGTCCGCAAGGGCACCGTCCACGCCCTCGTCGGCGAGAACGGCGCCGGCAAGTCGACCCTGATGAAGATCCTCTACGGCATGCAGAAGCCGGACGAGGGCACCATCACGATCCACGGCGAGCAGGTGAGCTTCTCCTCGCCCGCCGACGCCATCGCCCGCGGCATCGGCATGGTGCACCAGCACTTCATGCTCGCCGACAACCTCACCGTCCTCGAGAACGTCGTCCTCGGCAGCGAGAAGCTCCACGGCATCGGCGCCAGGGCCCGCCGCAAGATCAAGGAGCTCTCCGACCGCTACGGCCTCGGCGTGCGCCCCGACGTCCTGGTCGAGGAGCTCGGCGTCGCCGCCCGCCAGCGCGTGGAGATCCTCAAGGTCCTCTACCGCGGCGCCACCACCCTGATCCTCGACGAGCCCACCGCCGTCCTCGTCCCGCAGGAGGTCGACGCGCTCTTCGACAACCTGCGCGAGCTGAAGGCCGAGGGCCTGTCGGTCGTCTTCATCTCCCACAAGCTGGGCGAGGTCCTCTCCGTCGCCGACGAGATCACCGTCATCCGCCGCGGCACGACGGTCGGCACGGCCGTCCCCGCCGAGACGACCCCGCGCCAGCTCGCCGAGCTGATGGTCGGCAGCGAGCTGCCCACCCCCGAGACGGCCGAGTCCACGGTCACCGACCGCCCCGTCGTCACCGTCGACAAGCTGCGCCTGGTGGCCCCCGGCGGCAAGGCCCTGCTCGACGACATCACCTTCACCATCCACGCGGGCGAGGTCCTGGGCATCGCCGGTGTGGAGGGCAACGGCCAGACCGAGCTGGTCGACGCGCTCATCGGCCTCAGGCACGCCGACTCCGGCGTCATCCGGCTGGCCGACGAGGAGATCACCGCCTGGCCCACCCGCAAGCGCCGTGAGCAGGGCATCGGCTACATCCCCGAGGACCGCCACCGCCACGGCCTGCTCCTGGAGGCCCCCCTCTGGGAGAACCGCATCCTCGGCCACGTCACCGAGCGGCCCAACGCCAAGGGCGTCTGGCTCGACCCCAAGGCCGCCCAGGAGGACACGCGCCGGATCGTGACGAAGTACGACGTCCGCACCCCCGGCATCGACGTCACCGCTGCCTCCCTGTCCGGCGGCAACCAGCAGAAGCTGATCGTCGGCCGCGAGATGAGCCACAAGCCGCGCTTCCTGATCGCCGCCCACCCCACCCGCGGTGTGGACGTCGGCGCGCAGGCCGCCATCTGGGACCACATCCGCGAGGCCCGCCACGAGGGCCTGGCCGTGCTGCTGATCTCCGCCGACCTCGACGAGCTCATCGGCCTGTCCGACACCCTCCGGGTGATCTACGACGGCAAGCTGGTCGCGGACGCCGACCCGGCCACCATCACCCCGGAGGAACTCGGCACCGCCATGACCGGCGCCGCCTCCGGACACCTGGAGCACGAAGAGACCCCGGCCGACGGCGGCCCGGGTGCGGAAGACGAGGCCCGCTGATGAAGAAGTTCGACAAGGAGCGCGTGCTCCTCGCGGTGGCCGGGCCGGTCATCGCGCTCGCCGTGGCCTTCGTGCTCAGCGCGATCGTCCTGATCGCCTCCGGCAAGAACCCGGTCGAGCCGTTCGCCCTGATGTTCGAGCAGGCCGGCTTCTCCGACATCCAGGTACTGATCATCAACCAGGCCTCGATGTACTACATCGCCGCCCTCGCGGTCGCCATCGGCTTCCGCATGAACCTGTTCAACATCGGCGTCGACGGCCAGTACCAGCTCGCCGCCATGATGGCCGCCATCGTCGGCGCCCACATGAACCTGCCGGCCGCCCTGCAGATCCCGCTGCTGCTCCTCACGGCCGTGCTCACCGGCGCCTTCTGGTCCGGCATCGCCGGTGTCCTCAAGGTCACCCGCGGGGTCAGCGAGGTCGTCGCCACGATCATGCTCAACGCGATCGCGACCTCCGTCATCGGCTACCTGTGGCTGCCCACCGTCTTCGGCGTCAAGGTCGGCAACAACAACACCACCGGCGAGATGCACGAGTCGGGCTGGGTCCCCGGCATCGACATGGGCGCCGCCGGCGAGATCTACGGCCTGGTCGTCCTCGCCGTGCTCCTCGGCATCGGCTACTGGGTCGTCCTCAACCGCACCCGCTTCGGCTTCGACCTGCGCGCCTCCGGCGCCTCCGAGTCCGCCGCCGCGGCCAGCGGCGTCAGCCCCAAGCGCATGGTGCTCACCGCCATGCTGCTGTCCGGCGCCATCGCCGGCCTCGCGGGTCTGCCCATCCTGATGGGCGACACCCACACCTACAGCCTCAACTTCCCCACCGGCATCGGCTTCCTCGGCATCGGCATCGCCCTGCTCGGCCGCAACAGCCCCGTCGGCATCGCCTTCGCCGCGCTGCTGTGGGCCTGGCTCGACAAGGCCTCGCCCGAGCTGGACTTCCACGGCTACGACAAGGAGATCGCGGTCATCATGCAGGGCCTGATCGTCCTCTCGGTCGTCGTCTCCTACGAGGCCGTCCGCGAGTGGGGCCTGCGCCGCCAGCAGCGCCGGGTCGGCGCGGAGCTCGCCGCCGGTCACGTCCTGGGCGCCGACAACAACACCACGAAGGAGGTGGCCGGCCGATGACCGCTCCGACCACAGCGACCGACGTCAACCAGCCGTCGCTGGAGCACGCACCGCCGACCGGCCGCCGCATGTCGTGGCCCGTCCTGCTCCTGGTCATCGCCGGAGCCCTGGCACTGGTCTCGATCGTCCGCATCATCACCGGCGCGGACGGCATCACCAACGTCAGCCAGATGTCCACCGCCCTCCAGCTCGCCGTCCCGATCGGCCTCGCCGGTCTCGGCGGCCTGTGGGCCGAGCGCGCGGGCGTCGTCAACATCGGCCTCGAGGGCATGCTGATCCTCGGCACCTGGTTCGGCGCCTGGGCCGGATTCCAGTGGGGCCCGTGGACCGGTGTCCTCGTGGGCATCCTCGGCGGCGCGATCGGCGGTCTGCTGCACGCGATCGTCACCGTCACCTTCAACGTCAACCACATCGTCTCCGGTGTGGCCATCAACATCCTCGCCCTCGGCGCCACCCGCTACCTCGCCCCGCTCGCCTTCGAGGGCCACCCGGGCGGCTCCGCCAAGCAGTCCCCGGCGGTCGACTCCCTCGGCCACTTCACCGTGCCGGGGCTGTCCGACGCGCTCAGCGACCTCAACGCCAAGGGCTGGTTCTTCGTCTCCGACATCGCCGGCCTGCTCGGCGGACTGGTCACCAACGTCTCCTGGCTGACCCTGATCGCCGTCGCGCTCATCCCCGCCACCTGGTGGATCCTGTGGCGCACGGCGTTCGGCCTGCGGCTGCGCTCCTGCGGCGAGAACCCGATCGCCGCCGAGTCCCTCGGCGTCAACGTCTACAAGTACAAGTACCTCGCCGTGATCATCTCCGGCGGCCTGGCCGGCCTCGGCGGCGTCTTCCTGTCCATCGTGGCCAACCCCTTCTACCTGGAGGGCCAGACCAGCGGCCGCGGCTACATCGGCCTCGCCGCGATGATCTTCGGCAACTGGATGCCGGGCGGCCTCGCCATCGGCGCCGGCCTGTTCGGCTACACCGACAGCCTCAACCTGCGCGGCGGCTCCGCCAACGTGCATGCCCTGCTGCTGCTCGGCGCGCTGCTGCTGGTCATCGGCGCGATCTGGCTGGCGATCCGCAAGAAGTACGTCCACGCGGCGATCACCCTGGTCGTCGGCGCCCTCGTCTTCGCCTGGTACGCCGGCACCAACGAGGTCCCCAACCAGGTCGTCTCCGCCACGCCGTACGTCATCACCCTCGTCGTCCTCGCCCTGTCCGCCCAGCGGCTGCGGATGCCGAAGGCGGACGGCATGCCGTACCGGAAGGGACAGGGCAAGTGACCCGGCCCGCGGCCGACGTCGACTGGGACGCGCTGCGCGCGGTGGCACGGGAGGCCATGACCCACGCCTACGCCCCCTACTCGGGCTACGCGGTCGGCGTCGCGGCCCTGGTCGACGACGGGCGCACGGTCTCCGGCTGCAACGTCGAGAACGCCAGCTACGGGCTCGGCCTGTGCGCCGAGTGCGGACTGGTCTCCGAGCTGCAGCGCACCGGGGGCGGCCGGCTCACGCACTTCACCTGCGTGGACGGCGAGGGCGAGGTACTCGTCCCGTGCGGCCGCTGCCGCCAGCTGCTGTACGAGTTCGGCGGCCCCGGACTGCTGCTGGAGACCCCGAAGGGGATCCTGCCGCTGTCGGAGATGCTGCCCCAGGCCTTCGGCCCGCAGCACCTCACCAAGTAACTCCGTGCGGCCCCTCCGAGTGACGGTCGACACCGTCACCGGAGGGGCCGTGCCCTTCGCACCCCGGAAGGAACGCCCCCCATGGCCATGGACGCCATCTCCGTCATCCGCACCAAGCGGGACCGCGGCGAACTCAGCGACGAGCAGATCGACTGGGTCATCGACGCGTACACCCGCGGGGAGGTGGCCGACGAGCAGATGTCGGCCCTCGCCATGGCGATCCTCCTCAACGGCATGAACCGCAGCGAGATCGCCCGCTGGACGGCCGCGATGATCGCCTCCGGCGAGCGCATGGACTTCTCGTCCCTGTCCCGCCCCACCGCCGACAAGCACTCCACCGGCGGCGTCGGCGACAAGATCACCCTCCCGCTGGCCCCGCTGGTCGCGGCCTGCGGCGCGGCCGTCCCCCAGCTGTCCGGCCGCGGCCTCGGCCACACCGGCGGCACGCTGGACAAGCTGGAGTCGATCCCCGGCTGGCGCGCCCTGCTGTCCAACGAGGAGATGCTCTCCGTGCTGGACGGCGTCGGCGCGGTGATCTGCGCGGCCGGCGACGGCCTGGCCCCGGCCGACAAGAAGCTCTACGCCCTGCGCGACGTGACCGGCACGGTGGAGGCGATCCCGCTCATCGCCTCCTCGATCATGTCGAAGAAGATCGCCGAGGGCACGGGCTCGCTGGTCCTGGACGTGAAGGTCGGCTCGGGCGCCTTCATGAAGACGATCGAGGACGCGCGGGAGCTGGCGCGCACGATGGTCGGCCTGGGCACCGACCACGGTGTGCGGACCGTCGCCCTGCTGACCGACATGGCGACCCCGCTCGGCCTGACCGCCGGCAACGCGCTGGAGGTCCGCGAGTCGGTGGAGGTCCTGGCGGGCGGCGGCCCGGCGGACGTCGTCGAACTGACCCTCGCCCTGGCCCGCGAGATGCTCGACGCGGCCGGCCTGAAGGACGCCGACCCGGCGAAGGCGCTGGCCGACGGCTCCGCCATGGACGTCTGGCGCCGCATGATCGCGGCCCAGGGCGGCGACCCGGACGCGCCCCTGCCGACGGCCCGCGAGCAGCACGTGGTGAAGGCGGCCGCCTCCGGCGTCCTGACCCGCCTGGACGCCTACGGCATCGGCGTCGCCGCCTGGCGCCTCGGCGCGGGCCGCGCCCGCAAGGAGGATCCGGTGCAGGCGGGCGCGGGCGTCGAGCTCCACGCCAAGCCCGGCGACACGGTGACCGAGGGCCAGCCCCTGCTCACCCTCCACACGGACACCCCGGACCGCTTCGAGTACGCCCTCGCGGCGATCGAGGGCTCCTACGACGTCGCCGCCCCCGGCACGGACTTCACGGCGTCGCCGGTGGTGCTGGAACGTATCGCCTGACCTGGTATTTCCCCGATCGGGTGAACGGGACCGGCGGACCCCCACCGGTCCCGTTCGGCATGCCGGACTCGGTGACGCACCGACAGGAGACCGCCGTGAGCGCACTCACCGTGAGCCAGGACCCCGAGCAGAGCTGGGACGACCTCGTCCGGTTCTGGGAGGGGATGGAATGGCCCGAGGGCAGCAAGGTGGAGATCATCACCGTGTCACCCGCTCCCGCGTACCGCCACAACGTGATCGCGGCCCGCATCCAGCGTCGCCTCTACTCCGTGATCCCCGAGGACTGGGAGATCTTCCAGACGCTGGCCATTGCCGTGCCCTCACGTCTGGGCATGCTCGTCCCGGACCTCGTGGTGGCCCCCGTACGGGAGCACACGGAGTCGGACACCCACATCCCCGCCGCCCTCGCCGAGCTGGTCGTCGAGGTCACCTCGAAGTCCAACGCGCGCGACGACCGCGTCAGCAAGCCCGCCGCCTACGCCACCGCGGGCATCCCGCTCCCCCTCCTCGTCGACCGCTGGGCCCCCGACGGTCCGACCGCGACGCTCTACGGCGAACCGAGGGGCGACGTCCACCGGCCGCTGAGCACCGCGAAGTTCGGCGAGCCGATCAAGCTGCCCGCGCCCTTCGACCTCGTGATCGACACGGCGGAGTTCCCCGAGACCTGAGTCACCCCAGCAGTGCCGCCACCAGCACCAGTACCGGCACCGACAGCACCGTCGACACCAGGATCGACTCCCGGGCCAGCGTCTCGCCGACCCGGTACCGGCTCGCGTAGGTGAAGAGGTTCTGCGCGGCCGGCAGCGCCGACGTCACCACCACGTCCAGCAGGTGCGCCCCGCGCAGCCCGAAGACCCCCGCGGCCAGCGCCCAGGCCACCGCCGGCTGGCCCACCGACTTCAGCGCCACGGCGAGCAGCACCGCGCCGCGCTCGCCGCCCCGCAGGGGGAGCGTGCTGCCGCGCAGCGAGATCCCGAACGCGAGCAGGACCGCCGGGACCGCCATGTTGCCGATCAGGGTCACCGGGTCCATGACCGGTCCCGGGACCTCCACCCCGGTCGCGGACACCGCCACCCCCGCCAGCGACCCCACCGCGATCGGGTTGCGCAACGGGGTGAGCAGCCGCCGCCACAGCGGACCCTTCTCGCCCGCGGTGGTCAGGTCGAGGATCGTGAGGGCCACCGGCGTGACCCCGACGAGCTGGAACAGCAGCACCGGCGCCACGAGGGAGGCGTCCCCCAGGACGTACACGGCGATCGGGATGCCGAGGTTGCCCGAGTTGACGTAACCGGCGCACAGGGCGCCGATCGTGGTCCGGCCCACGCCCCAGCGGCGCACGACACCCACCGCCGTGAAGACGCCCGCCACCGCCGCCGTGCTCAGCGCCGTGACCAGGAGGCGGCCGGAGAAGACCACCGACAGGTCGGCCCGGGCGAGCGTGGTGAACAGCAGGGCCGGGGACGCCACGTGGAACGCGAGCGTGGTCAGCACCTCGCTGCCCTGCCGGCCGAGGTGCCCCCGGCGGCCGAGGACGTAGCCGACGCCGATGACGACCGCGATCACCGCGAACCCGCTCAGGACCCCCTGCACGGCGACTCCTCGCGGCGGCGGACCGCACCGGGCACCACGGGCGGAGATGATCTTTGGCGCATACACCCACCTTCCGGGGAAGGCCGCGCCCGGTCAATGTGATCCTCGCGGCGCCCCCCCCCGTGACCCGCGCGCACCGGCCCCCGCGATGAGTTCCGCACCGCGGCCGGGTCTACCGGTCGTGGACGCCATGACACCGCCCGTACTCGTGCTGCACGGACCCGTCACCCGGAACGAGGTGAGCGGGCCCTGCGACGCGCTGCGGGCGCTGCTGGACGGGAGCGGGGCCGGCGCGGTCGTCGTGTGCGACGTGGGCGGGCTCGGGCCACCGGGGCTCCCCGCCGTGAACCTGCTCGCGCGGCTCCAGCTCACGGCGCGGCGGGCCGGGGGGCGGATCCGGCTGCGCGACCCCTCGCCGGCCCTATGCGCCCTGCTCGACCTGGTCGGGCTCCGCTTCGAGGTGGAGGGGCAGCCCGAACAGCGGGAACCACCGCCTGGTGTCGAGGAAGCAGTGGAACCCGGTGATCCGGTCGTCTGAGATCTCCAGCACCTGGACCGCCCACGGGGTGAAGCCGCCGGCCTCCGGGTCGGGCTTGTACTGCGCGAACCCGGGCAGGCCGTTGACCTGGACCGGCACCAGTCGCGAACCCGCGCAGGGGGCGCCCAGCGTCGTCATGAAGCCCGTGATGTCGTCGGCGCCGGTCAGCCACAGGTCGAACGGCGGCATCGTCATGACGGCGTCCTCGTGCAGCAGCGCGGTCAGCGCCGACATGTCGTACCCCTCGAACGCCGCCACGTAGCGCTCGAGCAGCTTCTGCTGCTCCTCGTCCAGCGGGTCGGAGACCGACGCGTCGGCGCCCGGCTGCCGCCGCTCGGCGAGCGTCGCCCGGGCCCGCTGGAGCGCGCTGTTGACCGAGGCGACCGAGGTGCCGAGCAGCTCGGCGACCTCGCTCGCCTTCCAGGCCAGCACCTCGCGCAGGATCAGCACCGCCCGCTGCCTGGACGGCAGCTGCTGCAGCGCGGCCATGAAGGCCAGCCGCACCGACTCCTTGGCGACCGCGGCCTCCGCCGGGTCGTCCGTCGTGGGCAGCACCCGCGCGTCCGGCATCGGCTCGAGCCAGGTGCTGTCCGGGCGCGGGGAGAGGGCCGCCCGGGCGAGCGGCGTGGACTCCGTCAGGTCCATCGGCCGGGCGCGCTTGTTGCCGGCCGTCAGCATGTCCAGGCAGACGTTGGTCGCGATGCGGTACAGCCAGGAGCGCAGACTGGAGCGGCCCTCGAACTTCTCGAAGCTGCGCCAGGCGCGGATCATCGTGTCCTGCACCGCGTCCTCCGCCTCGAAGGAGGAGCCGAGCATCCGGTAGCAGTACCCGGTCAGCTCGACCCGGTACCGCTCCAGCGTCGAGTCGAGCTCCGCCGTGGTCGCCGTGTCGCTCATCGTCCACCCACCCCTGTGGCCGTTCCCGTCGTGCGCGTCTTTGCGCCCCGCACTTCGGAAGCTATCGCACGGCACTGACAACGGCCCTCCGGGCGCGCGAAGCCGCAGCTCAGAGGGGTGAAAGCGGAGTTCGGGACGAGGGTCCTGCGCGTCCCCGGGGCGTCACGGCCACCGGGTCACCGGCGCCGCCTCACGCGGTCGCGGGCCGCCGTTCCAGCCGCGCCGCCCGGGTGCCCAGCAGCGTGATGGCCGCGACCCCGGCCACCGCCACCAGGCCGACGCCCACCGTCCCGGCCCAGCCGCCCGCGTGGAAGGCGAGCGCGCCGACCGTGCTGCCCGCGCTGGAGCCGACGTAGTAGGCGGACTGGTACAGGGCGGAGGCCTGGGCGCGGCCCTCGGTGGCCGCCCGGCCGACCGCCGAGGACGCCACCGCGTGCCCCGCGAAGAAGCCCGCCGTGATCAGCACCAGGCCCAGCAGCACCGGGGGCAGGGAGCCGGCCAGGGACAGCAGCAGGCCGGCCGCGGTGGTCCCGCCCGCCGCGTACAGCGCGCCCCGGCGGCCCAGCCGGCCCACCAGCCGGCCCGCCGCCGACGCCGAGACCGTGCCCACCAGGTAGACCAGGAAGACCGAGCCCACGATGCCCTGGGGGAGCGAGAACGGCGCCTCCGTCAGCCGGTAGCCGATGACCGTGTAGACACCGCCGAACACCGTCATGAACAGCGCGCCGATCGCGTACAGGCGCCGCAGCAGCGGATCGGCGAGATGGCCCCGGACGGTGCGCGCCAGCACGCGCGGGCGCAGCGAGCCCGGCCGGAAGTGCCGCGGCGCCGGCAGCAGCAGCCGGAAGGCCACCGCGCACGCCACCGCCACCGCGCCGACCACGCCGACGGCGACCCGCCAGCCCCACTCCTGCGCGACCCATCCGGTGATGATCCGGCCGCTCATCCCGCCGACGCTGTTGCCCGCCACGAACAGCCCGATCGCGGTCACCAGCGCCTTGGGCGTGACCTCCTCCGCGAGGTACGCCGTCGCCGACGCGGGCAGTCCGGCCAGGGCCGCTCCCTGGAGCGCCCGCAGCGCGACCAGGGCGCCCAGCGACGGCGCGAAGGGGACCAGCAGCCCGAGGGTCACCGCGACGGCCAGGGAGGCCGTCATGACCGTACGCCGTCCGTAGCGCTCCGACAGCGCGCTCATCGGCAGCACGAACAGCGCCAGGCCCCCGGTCGCCGCCGCCACGGTCCAGCTCGCGTCACCCGCGCTCACGGCGAAGCCGGCGGAGATCAGCGGCAGCAGGGCCTGGGTGGAGTACAGCAGCGCGAAGGTCGCGACGCCCGCGAGGAACAGGGCGAGACTCATCCGGCGGTAACCGGGGCCGCCCGGGGACATCCGGGACTCGACGGCGGTCGGGGACGGGGGAACGGACGGAACGGCGCCCACACGCGTGGACGCCCCGGTACTGGCGGGAGTCATGCCCCGAAGCTACGTACGCCCGCGCTCATCCGTCCAATGCACGGAATCGGCATAATCGTTCCCATGGTGCATCAGCAGAGCTCACAGCAGTACCTGTCACGGTCCGGTGACACACACGACATGGTGATGTCGCTGGCGCCCCGCCTCGCCCACTTCGCCGGCGTGGCCCGCACCGAGCACGTCACCCGCGCCGCCCAGGAGATGCAGGTGCCGCAGTCCACCCTCTCGCGGGCCATGGTCCGGCTGGAACAGGACCTGGGCGTGGACCTGTTCGCCCGCCACGGCCGCACCGTCTCCCTCACCCCGGCCGGCCGCACGTTCCTCGCCTCCGTCGAACGCGCCCTCGCCGAGATCGGACGCGCCGCCGAGGCGGTCCGCGCCGACGCCGACCCCGCCACCGGCAAGGTCGCCTTCGGGTTCCTGCACACCATGGGCGCCGAGACCGTACCGGGCCTGCTGCACGCCTTCCGCGCCGACCATCCGCGCATCCGCTTCAGCCTCGTCCAGAACTACGGCGAGGCCATGCTGGAACGCCTCCGCGCGGGCGAGCTCGACCTGTGCCTGACGTCCCCGGTCCCGGACGCCCCCGACCTCGTCGCCCGCCGCCTCGACGAGCAGAAGCTGCGCCTGGTCGTCCCCGCCGACCACCGCCTCGCGGGCCGCCGCCGCATCCGCCTGGCGGAGGCCGCCGACGACACCTTCGTCACCCTGGAACCCGGCTACGGCCTGCGCCGCATCACCGACGACCTCTGCGCACAGGCCGGATTCAGGCCCCGCGTCGCCTTCGAGGGCGAGGAGGCCGAGACCCTGCGCGGTCTGGTGGCCGCGGGCCTGGGCGTCGCCCTCCTGCCGCCGCCGGCCGTCCCCCGGCCCGGGGTCGTGGAACTGGGCGTCACGGCGCCGAAGGCGGTCCGGGAGATCGGCGTGGCCTGGCTGGCGGGCCGTCCGGACACGCCTCCGGTGGCGGCCTTCAAGAAGTTCCTCCTCTCGAGGAGGGGCACCCTGCTGCCGGCCTAGGAGCGACGGACCCCGGGGGCGGGGCCGTGACGGACCGAGGCCCCGCCGCGCGGGCGCGACGAGCCGCGGCCGGCCCGCGCCCGCCGGCGGGGGCGGTCCCGCCGCCGCTACCGCCGCAACGACTTCCCGAACCCCGCCGCGAGCGGCATCCGCAACCCCAGCGGCGGAGGCGCCGCCAGGGCGTCCTGCACCGGCCGCGAGAAGGCCCGCCCGAACAGCGTCCCCATCACGAAGTCCTCGGCCAGCGCCAGTACTTCGTCCCGGTACTGGGACAACCCGTGACCGTCGGAGTGCACTTCGAACCGGCACACGTCCCGGTTCGCCTTCTTCGCCCGTGCCGCCAGCCGGAACGACAACTCCGGGTCGGTCCGCGCGTCGTTGGTGCCGTGCACGATCAGCACCCGCCGCCCGGCGAGCTGTTTCACCGGTTCGGGTGGCGCGGCCACGTCCTCCTCGGGCAGCCAGGGGGCCAGCGCCAGGACGGAGTTGACGGCCCCGTGACCGCCAGCGCGCAGCGCGGCCCGGCCGCCCATGCCGAGGCCGGCCAGGCACACCGGGACGTCCCCGTAGCGCCGTACGGCCTCGTCGGCGGCCCAGGCGGCGTCGCGCGCCAGGTGCGCCTCACTGCCGTTCCAGCCCCGGTAGCGGTAGTGGACGACATGGGTGGCCAGGCCCTCGCCCCGGCCCGCGCGGGCGAGACGGCGCCCCAGGGCGCGTACGGAGGCGGTCGCCATCACGGGGGAAGGCCTGCGGCCGGAGACCTCGTCACCGCCGGGGAGCAGCAGCACCACGCCGCTCACCGCCGTCGGCTCCGGGCCGAGCGCCCTCCCCAGCCGGGCCCTGCGAACCGGCGTCGCTTGCTGTGCCATGACAGAACAGTGTCAGAAGTGCGGGTGTACTCCACCCTGCCGTGCGGTCACCGTTGCGTATCGACGGAAGCGCGCGCCGGGTGATCTACGCGCGTAGGAGTTAGAGTGCGGAAATGACCAGCCAGACCATCGCGAACACCCCGACCACGGACCAGATCCGCCGGGCGCCCAAGGTTCTGCTGCACGACCACCTCGACGGCGGACTGCGCCCCGGCACCGTCGTCGACCTGGCCCGGGAGACCGGCTACACCGGCCTGCCCGCGACCGACCCCGACAAGCTCGCCCTCTGGTTCCACCAGGCCGCCGACTCCGGTTCCCTGGAGCGGTACCTCGAGACGTTCTCGCACACCGTCGGGGTCATGCAGACCCGCGAGGCGCTCGTCCGGGTCGCCGCCGAGTGCGCCGAGGACCTCGCCGAGGACGGCGTCGTCTACGCCGAGGTGCGCTACGCCCCCGAGCAGCACCTGGAGGGCGGGCTGACCCTCGAACAGGTCGTCGAGGCGGTCAACGAGGGCTTCCGCCAGGGGGAGCGGCGCGCGAAGGAGAACGGCCACCGCATCCGCGTCGGCGCCCTGCTCACCGCCATGCGGCACGCCGCCCGCGCCCTGGAGATCGCCGAACTCGCCAACCGCTACCGGGACCTGGGTGTCGTCGGCTTCGACATCGCGGGCGCCGAGGCCGGTTACCCGCCCACCCGGCACCTCGACGCCTTCGAGTACCTCAAGCGGGAGAACAACCACTTCACCATCCACGCCGGCGAGGCCTTCGGACTGCCGTCCATCTGGCAGGCGCTGCAGTGGTGCGGCGCCGACCGGCTCGGGCACGGGGTGCGCATCATCGACGACATCCACGTCCGCGACGACGGCACGGTGGAGCTCGGCCGGCTCGCCTCCTACGTCCGGGACAAGCGCGTCCCGCTGGAACTGTGCCCCAGCTCCAACCTCCAGACCGGCGCGGCCGCCTCGTACGCCGAGCACCCCATCGGGCTGCTGCGGCGGCTGCACTTCCGGGCGACGGTGAACACCGACAACCGCCTCATGTCCCACACCTCCATGAGCCGGGAATTCGAGCACCTCGTCGACGCGTTCGGTTACACGCTCGACGACATGCAGTGGTTCTCCGTCAATGCGATGAAATCAGCGTTCATTCCTTTCGATGAACGACTGGCCATGATCAATGACGTCATCAAGCCCGGATACGCCGAACTGAAATCCGAGTGGCTTTTCCGGCAGACCGCTTCCACCAGCGGTTCTGTGAAACCGGGGGACTGACCGGGACACGCACGGGCGGGGAGAGGTGCGGACGGTGTTCACATTCTGTCCGCATTTCCGTGTTTGCGGCGGGAGGCGGCGCGTGTCTACGGTCGCAGGACCGCTCATCACCTCCCCGTACCCCATGTCGAGGACGCATTTCATGAAGCAGTCTGCTGCCAAGACCCTCGGTGCCGCCGCTCTCGGCGCCGCCTTCGCCGCGGCCGGCGCCGGCGCCGCGAACGCGGCCCCGGTCGTCCCGGACGCCGCTCCGGCCCTGGACTCCGTCACCCGGGCCGTCCCGGCGGGGGACCTCTCCGGCGCGCTGCCGGCCGAGCAGCCGGCCGTCGGGGGACAGGCCGCCGGCCTGCTCGGCGGCCTGCCGCTGGAGGGGGTCCCCACGCAGGGCTCCAACATCAACGGGATCCCGCTCGGCTGACCCGGCCGGACGGACACGTCGCCGACGGGGCGCCCCGGACTCGGGGCGCCCCGTCGGCGTCCTCGGGGGAGGTCCCGCGTCCTACCAGGCCGTGCGCGTCCTGCCTTCCGAGGGCAGCAGGACCCACAGCGCGGCGTACAGCAGGAACTGCGGGCCCGGGAGCAGGCACGACGCCAGGAAGATCACCCGCATCGTGGTCGCGGAGGTGCCGAAGCGCCGGGCCAGCGCGGCGCACACTCCGCCGATCATGCGGTTGTCGGTGGGGCGGACGGGGCGGCTCATCGTGACTCCTCGGTGGTGGTGCGAGGCCTCCCGGCCGGCTGCCTCGTCTGCACTCCACGTTACGGAGACGAAGGGGGCAAAGCGTCACTCCACGGGGCGATCCCGACCCTGGGAATCGTCGGGGTCCGCCCCTGAGCCGGCTCCTCCCCGCGCACGGCCGTGACGGACCGCCGCTCCGCCCGGCGGCGCAGCCGGGCACGGCCCGCGGGCACCACGAGGGCGTGCGCGAGCGCCGCGCCCGCGGTGTTCAGCAGCAGCGAGTCGACGTCCACGACCTGACCGGGCACCACGGTCTGCAGCATCTCGATGGACAGCGACAGCAGGGCGGTCGCGGCCATGGTGCGGATCAGCGAACCCAGCGGCGACACGGTCAGCCGGCCCCCGGCCATCGGCAGCAGCACGCCCAGCGGCGCGAGCAGCGCCAGCCCCTCGCCGACCCGGCGGACCCCCGCCGTCCAGCCCAGCGCGAAGTCGGCCCGGATGCCGTCGAAGGGACGCAGGTTGGCGGGCATCACCCAGGGGACGTCCAGGGGGCGCAGCGTGAAGCAGGCGACGAACGTGAGATACGCGGCCAGGAGGAGACCTCCCGTCACACGGATGCGGATCGCGGCGGTGCCGCCGATGGGGCCTTGACGCTGCACGCCCCCCTAGACGCGGCGTCCGGCGGGATCGGTTCCGGGATGTCACCCCTTCACCGGGTGAGGCATGTGCCACAACCCGGCGCACCGCCCCGGCCCGCTCCCGGGGCCTCCCGTCCGGGCCGCGCCGGACCCCGCCGCCGGACCGGGCCCGGGCGGGCCGGGTCCGTGCAGGCCCGAGCAGGCCCGGTCCGAGCAGGTCCGGTCGGACCCGGCCCGGTCCGGCCCGGGCGAAGGACCCTAGGGGGTGTCGTTTGGATCCTGCCGGGGCCGCGGGGCCCGGCACGCGCATCTGCGGCGTTGTCGTCGGTTGCCGGGGCTCCGCCCTGGCACCCTCCTCCGCCTTGCGTCCGCACGCACCAGACCCCGCTCGGGTCGGTCCACAGGGCACCGTTGCCCGGAGCCGGCCCGATCCGAACGACACCCCCTAGGCGGCCTCCGCCGAGGGGGGTTTCACGCTGCCCGGACGGGTCCGGACCTCGTCCGTGCACTTGTAGCGCCGCGGCGGGGCCTCGTCGGGGCCGCCCAGGATGACCGAACCGTCGCCCTCGGCCGCCGCCGAGTCGGAGAAGGTGCACACGATCTGCCCGAGCGCGGAGGAGGCGAGGCTCCCGGGCGCGGTGCTCAGCCGCAGCGCGTCCTCGGGGTCGCCCGGCCGGGGACCGCTCACGGTCGTCCCGCCGCGCACGCTCGTCGTGTAGCCGGCCTCCTTCTCGGCGGCCGACGGCGACGCCGAGAGCTCGTCCAGCAGCCCCTGCGCCACCACCACGCGCCGCCCGGCGTCCGTCGCCCCGTCCGGCACCCGCACCGTCCGGTCGACGGCCACCAGCGACGAACCGCACAGCAGGAACACCTGCACCTGCAGCCCCCGCGCCGCCTGCTCCGAGGCGTTCGGTTCGGCCAGCGAGCAGCGCACCCGCGAGGGCGCCGGGCCGAAGTCGGTCGGCACCTCCGTGGCCCGTATCCCGCACCCGGCGAGCAGGGCGGCGCCGAGCGCGGTGGCGGCGAGCACCCCCGGCAGACAGCGTACGGTCGTCCGTCGTGTGTTCATCAGGCGTCCCCCTCGGCACCCTCGCCCCGGGCGCCGCCGGTCTTCCCGGAAGGACTCCCCTCGTCCTCCCGCGCGTCCTCCGCCTCCGCGTCCCGTTCCGTCGGCGCGGACACGTCCCGCGGCAACCGCAGGGTGAACACCGCGCCGCCCTCGGGCGAGTTGGCCGCGGTGATCTCACCGCCGTGGATGTGGGCGTTCTCCAGCGCGATGGACAGGCCCAGACCGCTGCCCTCGGAACGCGGCCGGGACGCGCTGGCCTTGTAGAAGCGGTCGAAGACGTGCGGCAGGACGTCCTCGGGGATGCCGGGCCCGTGGTCCCGCACCTCGATGACCACCGCGCCCGCCCCCGCGGCACCCTCCGTGTCCTCCGTGCCCTCCGCGCCGTCGGGGAGCTCCCGCACCGACACCCGCACCGGCGAGCCGCCGTGCTTGAGCGCGTTGCCGATGAGGTTGGCCAGGATCACGTCCAGCCGGCGCGGGTCGATCCGGGCGTGGATGCCGCGCTCGGCGTCCAGCTCGACCGCGTCCAGCCAGGCGCGCGCGTCGATGCAGGCGGTGATCTGGTCGGCGACGTCGACGTCGTCGAGGACCAGGCGGGCGGTGCCCGCGTCGAAGCGGGTGACCTCCATCAGGTTCTCGACCAGGTCGTTCAGCCGCCGCGTCTCGCTGATCACGAGCCGTACGGCCGGTTCGATCATCGGGTCGAAGCCGCCGCCCTCGAACTCCAGCTCCTCCTCCAGGACTTCGGTCACGGCCGTGATCGCGGTGAGCGGGGTGCGCAGCTCGTGGCTCATGTCCGCCACGAACCGGCGGGACGCCTCGTCCCGGGCGGCCATGTCGGCCACCCGCTTCTCCAGCGCCTCGGCGGCCTTGTTGAACGTCCGCGACAGATCGGCCAGTTCGTCCGTCCCCGACACCCTGAGCCGGGTGTCCAGCTTGCCCTCGCCGAGCCGCCGGGCGGCCGCCCCGAGCCGCTGCACCGGCTTCAGCACGGTCGTGGCCAGGGCCTGTGCGAGCAGCGCGGAGCCGATCAGCGCGAGACCGGTGGCGATCCCCAGCGACCAGGCCAGCGAGTTGAGGTCCTTGGCCTCGGGCTCCAGCGACTTCAGCATGTAGCCGGTCGGCCCGCCGCCGATCAGCCGTGTCCCCGCCACCAGGTACGGGGTGTCGCCGTCGACGATCCGCTGCCAGTACAGGTGGTACGCGTACTCGTTGTTCGAGGTGATCCTCTGCCGCTCGGTGACCGCCTCGCGCAGCGACGCCGGGACGTCCCGCAGCGAGAAGCCGTTCAGCCCGCCCGAGCTGCCGTACACGGTCCGGCCCTCGGGGTCGTCGGCGACGAGCAGCACGGTGAAGCGCTGGCTGCTGTTCGCCATCTGGTCCGCGGTGTGCTGCAGCTCGTCCTGTGTCGGGTGCTCGGGCAGCGCGCCCGCCCGGTTCTGCATCTCCTGCTCGAAGCCGCGCAGCACCGCGTCCTGGGCGCGGGTGAGCACGGCCTCGCGGTTGAGCCAGTACGCGATCCCGGACGCGGACACCGCGGCGGTGAGCGCCACCAGTCCGAAGACGACCACCAGCCGCAGGCGCAGGCTCGTGAAGCGCAGCCGCGACCAGACTCCCCTGCGCGCCACGGACCAGCCGCGGGACCCCCCTTGGTGCTCCTGTGTCACTGAGGCGGATCCAGCCGGTAGCCGACACCGCGCACGGTACGGATCAGCGTCGGGGACGACGGCACGTCCTCGACCTTGGCGCGCAGCCGCTGGACGCAGGCGTCCACCAGGCGCGAGTCGCCCAGGTAGTCGTGCTCCCACACCAGCCGCAGCAGCTGCTGCCGGGACAGCGCCTGGCCGGGACGCCGGCTGAGCTCGAGCAGCAGCCGCAGCTCGGTCGGCGTCAGCTGGAGGTCCTCGCCGTTCTTGGTCACCGTCATCGCCGCGCGGTCGATGACCAGGCTGCCGAAGGTCGCCGAGTCGCTGGACTCCCGCTCCCCGCGCCGCAGCACCGCCCGGATCCGGGCGTCCAGCACCCGGCCCTGCACCGGTTTGACGACGTAGTCGTCGGCGCCGGACTCCAGGCCGACCACGACGTCGATGTCGTCGCTGCGCGCGGTCAGCAGGATGATCGGCAGCTGGTCCGTGCGCCGGATGCGCCGGCACACCTCGAACCCGTCGATGCCGGGCAGCATCACGTCCAGCACGATCAGATCCGGCCGCTGCTCACGCAGCAGCTTCAGACCGTCCTCTCCGCTGGCAGCGGTCGCCACCCGGTGTCCCTGGCGCGTCAGGGAGAGCTCCAGGGCCGTACGGATGGCGTCGTCGTCCTCGATCAGCAACAGGGAAGGCACGGGCTCATTCTGGCCCATGGAGGCCCCCCTGTTCGACCCGTGGACGGCAGATGCCCGTTGGGCCCGCATACGGGGCCTACGTGCACCGACAGCCGTGAAGGACCTGTGTCCGCGCCGTGACCGACCTCTGTGACACGCCTGTGACAGTCGGCGGACACGGCCATGAAGTCCCCCGGGCAAGCTTTTCGACACGAGCAGGACGGCAAGCAGATCACCGGAAGTCCACGACGGGGGGCGCGAGATGAACACGCTGCACGGCACCAGCACCAGCGCAGTGGTCACGCGTCTGCACGACGTGCACCGAGGTGGCGAGAAGTCCGGTGCCGTGAGCGGGCGGGGGTGCGCTCGCGGCACCGGGCGTCAGCACACCGGGTTCATGACGGTGGTTGACGCGCCCAGGGGGGAGACGCACGGGGGAAGCGCGTACGGGGAGGACCCGGGGGAGCGCCGCTCGCTGTCGGAGGCGGAGTTCACCGCCTACGTCCAGGAGCGCCGCGCCTCCCTGTACGCCACCGCCTACCACCTGACCGGCGACCGCTTCGAGGCCGAGGACCTGCTGCAGAGCGCGCTGTTCTCGACCTACCGGGCGTGGGACCGGATCAGCGACAAGGCGGCGGTCGGCGGCTACCTGCGCCGCACCATGACCAACCTGCACATCAGCGCGTGGCGCCGCCGCAAGCTGAACGAGTACCCGACCGAGGAACTGCCGGAGACGGCCGGCGACACGGACGCGATGCGCGGCACCGAGCTGCGCGCGGTCCTGTGGCAGGCGCTGGCCCGGCTGCCCGAGCTCCAGCGCACGATGCTGGTCCTGCGCTACTACGAGGGCCGCACGGACCCGGAGATCGCGGAGATCCTCGACATCAGCGTCGGCACGGTGAAGTCCAGCATCTGGCGGTCGCTCCGCCGGCTGCGGGAGGACGAGGTCCTCAACCTCGGCCGTGACGAGGAGAACGCCTTCGGCGAACTGGTCGCCTGAAGGTTCGGGGGGACCGCGGGGCCGCCGGGGGGCGTCACCGCGGAAACGGGGAACGGGGGCCGGAGGGGGAGCAACAAAAGGGGGTCACGGGGGGACCCCGGGGGGCCACGGGGGTCACGGGGGATCCACGGGGGAGCGAAGGAGCGGGACTGGAGGACCGGGGGGTCCGTCCGGTCCCGCTTTCGCGTGCGCGCGCCGCCGCCGCTGTCGCCGCTGCCGCCGTCGGTCAGGCGGACGCGGTGGTGCCGGTCGCGGCGAGTCCGCCGACCGCCGCGGCCGCCAGGCGGCCCAGCGCCTCGTCCCGGTCGCAGGCGTACGCGCCCAGCGCCGTCTGGCGGGAGACGATCGACCGCTCCAGCCGCATCAGCCGCCAGCCGCGGCGCAGCAGGAACGGCACCGACTTGCGGCCCTCCTTGAGGTCCCGCAGGAAGCGCCGGCGGAAGGTCGTCACCGGGCCGCGGCTCAGGCACAGCGCGTCGGCCAGCACCCCCAGCTCACGGCAGCGGGTGACGATCTCCGCGGCGAAGACGCCCTCCGCGATGAACAGCGGGGCGGTGCCGATGTCGACGGTCCCCTCACCCGTGCGGGCGCTGAGCGAGATGTCGTAGACGGGGACCTGGGTACGGCCCGTGCGGCACAGCCGGTCGATCGCGGCGAGGGCGGCCTCCGCGTCCCAGGAGCCGGGATGGTCCCAGTCGATGTCGGAGCTGCCCGCCACGAGCGGGAGCGCCGGGTCGTCGCCCTCCTTGTAGAAGTCGTCGAGGCGCAGCACCGGAAGACCGGAGCGGGCCGCGAGGAGGGACTTGCCGGAGCCGGAGGGGCCGCAGAGCAGCACGACTCGCGCGGATACGGGCGACTGGGAACTCACGGGACACCAGTGTGAGGCATCGATCGGGCGGGGGACGACCCCGCGTTCCGGCTTTGAAGCGCGCGTCACACGTCCACTACGCTGCGCGTCGGTCCGACTACCCGGTGAAGGCAAGAGGTGGCAGAGCGATGGCCCGACACAACGCACCCAGGACGCCGGCCGCCCGGCGCGCCCTGGCCGTCCTCGCGACCGCGGGCGCGGCGCTCGGGGTGGGCGCGACGGCGGCGGCAGCGGCGGACTCCGGGGCGCTCCCGGGCGCGGTGGACACGGGCCGCACCCCGCTCGGCGCACTCGACCCGCAGTCCGGTCTGCGGACCGCGGCCGGCACGACCGGTCATGTCACGGGTCCGGTCGCGGACCTGAGGCCCAACCCGCTCGCCGGCACGGGCGTGGACCCGCTCGACAACGGCGTCGGCACCCAGGTCGCCGACTTCCGGCCGCTGGACTCGCGGGCGGTGACCGGTCCGGTCGCCCAGGCGCCGTCGGTCGGCGGCCTCCCGGTGGCCGGCCCGGTGACGGGCGCGCAGGCCGGCTGAGACCGGCCGGCGCGCGGGCGGCGGAGCGCCGCCCCCTCCCGGACGACGGGCGGGGGCGGCGCTCCGGCTGTACGGGGGGGCCGGTCAGTAGGCCGAGCCGGACGCGCCCAGGGAGCCCGTAGGGTGCCAGACCGTCTTGGTCTCCAGGAACGCCGTCATCCGGTCCGTGCCGGGCGTGACCGACCAGTCGTCCACAGGCTGTGGACGCAGCACGCGCTTGAGGTTGTCGGCCGCGGCGATCTCCAGCTCCTTGGCCAGCGCCTCGTCGGCGCCCGCCAGGTCGATCGCGTTGACGTCCTGGTGCGCGGCGAGCGGGGCGGCGATCTCCGCCGTACGGCCCGACAGGATGTTGACGACGCCGCCGGGCAGGTCGGAGGTGGCCAGGACCTCGCCCAGGGAGAGGGCCGGGAACGGGGACCGCTCGCTCGCGACCACGACCGCCGTGTTGCCGGTCGCGATCACCGGGGCGACGACCGAGACCAGGCCCAGGAAGGACGACTCCTGCGGGGCGAGGACCGCGACCACGCCCGTCGGCTCGGGCGAGGAGAGGTTGAAGTACGGCCCGGCGACCGGGTTCCCGCCGCCGACCACCTGGGCGATCTTGTCGGTCCAGCCCGCGTACCAGACCCAGCGGTCGATCGCCGCGTCGACCTGGACGGCCGCCCTGGACTTCGACAGCCCCTCGGCGTCGGCGACCTCCCGGACGTACTGGTCGCGGCGGCCCTCCAGCATCTCGGCGACGCGGTAGAGGATCTGGCCGCGGTTGTACGCCGTCGCGCCGGACCAGGCGCCGAACGCCTTGCGGGCGGCGACCACCGCGTCACGGGCGTCCTTGCGGGAGGAGAGCGGCGCGTTGGCCAGCCACTTGCCCTTGCTGTCCTGCACTTCGTACACCCGGCCGCTCTCGCTGCGGGGGAACTTGCCCCCGACGTACAGCTTGTAGGTCTTGAAGACGCTCAGACGGTTCTGCTCAGACATCGAGGTACGCCTCCAGGCCGTGGCGGCCGCCCTCGCGGCCGAAGCCCGACTCCTTGTAGCCACCGAACGGCGAGGCCGGGTCGAACTTGTTGAACGTGTTGGACCAGATCACGCCCGCGCGGAGCTTGCTCGCGACCGCCAGGATGCGCGAGCCCTTCTCCGTCCAGATGCCCGCCGACAGGCCGTACGGGGTGTTGTTGGCCTTGGCGACGGCCTCGTCCGGGGTGCGGAAGGTGAGGACGGACAGCACCGGGCCGAAGATCTCGTCGCGGGCGACGGTGTGCGCCTGGGTGACGCCCGTGAACAGCGTCGGCGCGAACCAGTAGCCGTTCTCCGGGAGCTCGCAGGCCGGGGACCAGCGCTCGGCGCCCTCCGCCTCGCCCCGGTCGGCCAGCGCGGTGATCCGGGCCAGCTGCTCGGCGGAGTTGATCGCGCCGATGTCGGTGTTCTTGTCCAGCGGGTCGCCGAGGCGCAGGGTCGACAGGCGGCGCTTGAGGGAGTCGAGCAGCTCGTCCTGGATCGACTCCTGGACCAGCAGGCGGGAGCCCGCGCAGCAGACCTGGCCCTGGTTGAAGAAGATGCCGTTGACGATGCCCTCGACGGCCTGGTCGATCGGGGCGTCGTCGAAGACGATGTTGGCGCCCTTGCCGCCGAGTTCGAGGGTCAGCTTCTTGCGGGTGCCCGCGACCGTGCGCGCGATCTCCTTGCCGACGGCGGTCGAACCGGTGAAGGCGACCTTGTTCACGTCGGGGTGGGCGATCAGCGCGGCGCCGGTGCGGCCGTCGCCGGTGACGATGTTGACGACGCCCTTGGGCAGTCCGGCCTGGCGGCAGACGTCCGCGAAGAACAGGGCGGACAGGGGGGTGGTCTCGGCGGGCTTCAGCACCACCGTGTTGCCGGTCGCCAGCGCCGGGGCGATCTTCCACGCCAGCATCAGCAGGGGGAAGTTCCAGGGGATGACCTGGCCCGCCACGCCGAGGGGACGCGGGTCGGCGCCGTAGCCGGCGTGGTCGAGCTTGTCGGCCCAGCCCGCGTAGTAGAAGAAGTGCGCCGCGACCAGGGGGAGGTCCGCGTCACGGGTCTCCCTGATCGGCTTGCCGTTGTCGAGGGTCTCGAGAACGGCGAGCTCGCGGCTGCGCTCCTGGATGATCCGCGCGATGCGGAACAGGTACTTGGCGCGCTCGGCGCCCGGGAGCGCCGACCACTTCTCGAAGGCCTTGCGGGCGGCCCCGACCGCGCGGTCGACGTCCGCCTCGCCGGCCTCGGCGACCTCGGAGAGGACCTCCTCGGTCGAGGGGCTGACGGTCTTGAAGACCTTGCCGTCGGCCGCCTCGGCGAACTCGCCGTCGATGAACAGGCCGTAGGAGGGGGCGATGTCGACGACCGAGCGGGACTCGGGCGCCGGGGCGTACTCGAATGCGGATGTCCGCTTTTCCATGGTCATGGGGGTCTCAGTCCACCGTCACGTAGTCGGGCCCGGAGTATCGGCCGGTGGCCAGCTTCTGGCGCTGCATCAGCAGGTCGTTCAGCAGCGAGGAGGCGCCGAAGCGGAACCAGTGGTTGTCCAGCCAGTCCTCGCCCGCGGTCTCGTTGACCAGCACGAGGAACTTGATCGCGTCCTTGCTGGTGCGGATGCCGCCGGCCGGCTTCACGCCGACCTGGACGCCGGTCTGCGCGCGGAAGTCGCGGACCGCCTCCAGCATCAGGAGCGTGTTCGCGGGCGTGGCGTTCACCGCCACCTTGCCGGTCGAGGTCTTGATGAAGTCCGCGCCCGCCAGCATGCCGAGCCAGCTCGCCCGGCGGATGTTGTCGTACGTCGACAGCTCGCCCGTCTCGAAGATGACCTTCAGCCGCGCGCCCGCGCCGCAGGCCTCCTTCACGGCGACGATCTCGTCGTACACCTTCAGGTAGTTCCCGGCGAGGAACGCGCCGCGGTCGATCACCATGTCGATCTCGTCCGCGCCGGCGGCCACGGCCTCGCGGACGTCCGCCAGCTTGACGGCGATCGGGGCGCGGCCGGCCGGGAAGGCGGTGGCGACGGAGGCGACCTTGACGCCGGAGCCGGCGACCGCCTCCTTGGCGGTGGCCACCATGTCGGGGTAGACGCAGACCGCGGCCGTGGCGGGGGTGGTGCGGTCGGTCGGGTCGGGGCGGACCGCCTTCGCGCCGAGCGCCCGGACCTTGCCCGGGGTGTCCGCGCCTTCCAGCGTCGTCAGGTCGACCATCGAGATGGCGAGGTCGATGGCGTACGCCTTCGCGGTCGTCTTGATCGAGCGGGTGCCGAGGGAGGCGGCGCGCGCCTCCAGACCGACCGCGTCGACGCCGGGCAGCCCGTGGAGGAAGCGGCGCAGCGTGCCGTCGGACGCGGTGACGTCGCTCAGGGCGTGTGCAGGGGGTGCAGTGGTGGGCATGGTCACAAGCCGAGCATATCTACGCGCGTAGCGGCTGTACAGCCCCGGGCCCGCCCGCTGCGCCCGCCGGCGGCGCCGCCCGGATCCCACCGCGCACGAGCGCTTCCGGAGCCGTCGTGCAGAATCGGGGGCATGACGACCCCCGACCCCCAGTCGCCTGCGCCGGAGCCCTCGAAGCCCACGAAGCCCTCGAAGGCCCCGCAGTCCCCGGCGCCCGCGGCGCCCCGGTACAAGGACCGGATCTACCGCTCGCCCGCGGCCCTCGCCGGCGGCGCGCTGCTGCTCGCCCTCGTCGCGTGGCTCGGCATCGACGCGATGGTCACCGGGGAGGGCCGCACACCGTGGCTGGCGCTCGCCGTGATGCTCCTCGTCGTGCCCCTGGTCGTCGCCTACACCCTGCGCCCCGCGGTCTTCGTCAACGACGACCGGCTGCGCGTCCGCAACCCCTTCCGCGTCGTCGTGCTGCCCTGGGGGCAGGTCGTCTCCCTGCGCTCCGGCTTCACCAACGAGGTCGTCGACGCCTCCGACACCAAGTACCAGCTGTGGGCCCTGCCCGTGTCGCTGCGCGCCCGCAAGAAGGCGTCGCGGGCCCAGGCCCGGCTGGACGCGCAGGCCGCGCGCGGCGGGCGCGGCGGCCGTCGTGACGGGCAGGGCCCCGGTGCCGGCCTCGGGCTCGGGCTCGGTCCCGGGGGCGTCGTCGAGGCGCCGAAGCGGGCGGAGACCGACCAGGCCATGGACGAGCTGCGCAAGACGCACGAGGCCCGGCAGGAGGAGCCGGCGGCCCAGGGCGAGGTGACCGTGCGGTGGGCCTACGAGATCGCGGGACCGGCGCTCGCGGGGGCCGTGCTGCTGGCGGTCCTGCTGGCCGTGGGCTGAGCGCGCGGCGGGTCCGTCCCGGGGCCCGTGGTCCGGAGCGCCCGCCGGGCGCTCCGGACCACGGGCCCCGCCGCGTTCCTCAGATGCCGGCCGCCCGCGCCAGGTCCCGCTTGAGCGCGGTCAGCAGCTCCGCCGCCGTCGCGCGGGCCGCGGGCAGGTCGCTCCGCGCGGCGACCGGGACCACCACCTCCAGGTAGCACTTCAGCTTGGGTTCCGTGCCGCTGGGGCGGACGATCACCCGGGCGCCGTCCAGGGTGTAGCGCAGGCCGTCCGTGGGCGGGAGCCGGTCCGTGCCCCGGGTCAGGTCCTCGGCGGCGGTGACCCGCAGGCCCGCCAGCTCGGCCGGGGGCCGCTCGCGCAGGCGGCGCATCGCGGCCGCGATGAGGGAGAGGTCCTGGACGCGGACCGAGAGCTGGTCGGTGGCGTGCAGGCCGTGCTCCACGGCGAGGTCGTCGAGGAGGTCCAGGAGGGTGCGGCCCCCGGCCTTCAGCACGGAGGCCAGCTCCGTGAGGAGGAGGGCGGCCGTGATGCCGTCCTTGTCGCGCACGCCGTCCGGGTCGACGCAGTAGCCCAGCGCCTCCTCGTAGCCGTAGCGCAGGCCCTCGGCGCGGGCGATCCACTTGAAGCCGGTCAGGGTCTCCTCGTGGCGGAGCCCGGCCTTCCCGGCGATGCGGCCGAGGAGCGAGGACGACACGATCGACTCGGCGAACGTGCCGGTCGCCCCGCGGCGGACCAGGTGGGCGGCGAGCAGGGCGCCGACCTCGTCGCCGCGCAGCATGCGCCAGTCGTCCCCGTCCCTGACGGCCGCGGCGCAGCGGTCGGCGTCCGGGTCGTTGGCGATGACCAGGTCGGGCTCCGTCTCGCGGGCCTTGGCGAAGGCGAGGTCCATCGCGCCGGGCTCCTCCGGGTTGGGGAACGCGACGGTCGGGAACTCCGGGTCGGGGTCGGCCTGCTCGGCGACGAGGTCGGGGGCGGGGAAGCCGGCGCGGGCGAAGGCGGCGAGGAGGACGTCCTTGCCGACGCCGTGCATCGCCGTGTAGACCGTGCGGGCGGTGCGCGGGGAGCCCTCGGCCAGGACGGCGTCCGTGCGGGCGAGGTAGGCGTCCAGGACGGCGTCGTCGAGGGTCTCCCAGCCCTCCGTGGGGCGGGGGACCGTGGTGAGGGAGGCGACGGCGGCGATCTCCGCGGCGATCTCCGCGTCGGCCGGGGGGACGATCTGGGAGCCGTCGCCGAGGTACACCTTGTAGCCGTTGTCGCGGGGCGGGTTGTGGCTGGCGGTGACCTCCACCCCGGCGACCGCGCCGAGGTGCCGGATGGCGAAGGCGAGGACGGGCGTGGGGAGGGGGCGGGGCAGGACGGCCGCCCTGAGGCCGGCGCCGGTCATGACGGCGGCGGTGTCGCGGGCGAAGTCGGCCGACTTGTGGCGGGCGTCGTAGCCGATGACGACGAGACCGCCGGCGTGGCCGTTCTTGCGGAGGTACGCGGCGAGGCCGGCGGCGGCGCGGATGACGACGGAGCGGTTCATGCGCATCGGGCCGGCGCCGAGTTCGCCGCGGAGGCCGGCGGTGCCGAACTGGAGGGTGCCGCCGAAGCGGGCGGCGAGCTCGGCGTGGTCCCCGGCGTCGATGAGGCGGGCGAGTTCCTCGCGGGTGTCCGCGTCGGGGTCCTCGGCCAGCCAGGCCTTGGCGCGTGCGATGAGGTCGTCTTGCACGGTCGGTCAGCCTCTCGTCGTGCGGGCACCTGCGGCGGGCCGGGCGGAGCCGGGTGCGGGTGCCCGCGGTGCGTGTGCGGATTCGGGTGGGTGCGGATTCTTGCGGTCGGGTGGACGGGGGCGCGGGTCCGGCACCCGCGGCGCGGCCGCGGGTCCGGCGGGGCGGGCGCAGCGCCTGCGCTCCGGCGGCGGGACGGGGTGCCCACGGGGTGTCCGTCCCCGGCCCGGCGTGCACGGCGGACCGGCGCGGGGGCGGGCGCCGGCGCACCGGGCCGCGGCGGGCGGGACGCTCCCGTCCCGCCCCCTTCCCGCCGTGCGCGGGCGCCGGACGCCCGCCGTTCGGTCCGGCTTCCCGCCGTACGCGCCCGCGGGTGCGTACGGCGCCGTCTCCACCTTCTCGCCGGGCGCGGGTGCCCGCCATCGTCGCGGCCGGCGCCCGCCGTACGACGGCGGGCGCGCCCCGTTCTACAGGCGGCCGAGGACCTGGGCCAGCAGGGAGCCCATCCGGGTGGCGGAGTCGCGGCCCGCCTGGAGGACCTCCTCGTGGTTGAGGGGTTCGCCCGTCATGCCGGCGGCCAGGTTGGTGACCAGGGAGATGCCCAGGACCTCGGCGCCCGCCTCACGGGCGGCGATGGCCTCCAGGACCGTGGACATGCCGACCAGGTCCGCGCCGATGACGCGGGCCATGCGGATCTCGGCCGGGGTCTCGTAGTGAGGGCCGGGGAACTGGGCGTAGACCCCCTCCTCCAGGGTGGGGTCGACCTCCTTGCACAGGGCGCGCAGGCGGGGGAGTAGAGGTCCGTGAGGTCGACGAAGTTGGCGCCGACGATGGGGGAGGTGGCCGTGAGGTTGATGTGGTCGCTGATCAGGACCGGCTGGCCGGGGCGCATGCCCGCGCGCAGGCCGCCGCAGCCGTTGGTCAGGACGACGGTCTTGGCACCGGCGGCCACGGCGGTGCGCACGCCGTGGGCGACGGCGGCGACCCCGCGGCCCTCGTAGTAGTGGGTGCGGCCCAGGAAGACCAGGGCGCGCTTGGCACCGATGCGGTAGGAGCGGATCTTGCCGCCGTGGCCCTCGACCACCGGCGGCGGGAAGCCGGGCAGCTCGGTGACCTGGAACTCGACCTCGGGGGTGCCGAGGGCGTCCACGGCCGGCGCCCAGCCGGAGCCCATCACGAGGGCGACGTCGTGGGTCTCGGCGCCGGTGAGTTCGCGCAGGCGCGCGGCGGCGGCGTCGGCTGCGGCGTAGGGGTCGCCCTGGATGTCGTCCGGAAGAAGAGAAGCGTTCACGCGACGAGGGTAGCCGGTATTCGCCTACGCGCGTAGATGCCGACGCTCGCGGGGGGCGATCGTTGTCTTGTCGTTTCCGACGGGGAACCCCCCGGCGCGCGCTCAGCAGGGGCGCTTGCGCAGCTCCATCACGTAGTCGTGGGGCGCGCCCGCGGACTCCGCCGCGTCGGCGATCCCGCCCAGGTAGCGGGCCGAGGGCAGGCCGCCCTCGTAGGCGTTGAGGACGTAGGTCCAGGCGGGCTCCTCGCCGTCCAGGGTGTGCACGCGGACCCGGGTGCGGCGGTAGAGGTCCAGGCCGACGCCCTCCCGGCGGTCCAGCCGCTCCTCGTCCATGGGGGCGATGTCGTACAGCGCCACGAAGACCTGGGCCAGCGGGTCCTCGACGAGGGTCACCAGCGCGCCCTCGCCCGGGTCCTCGTCCTCGCCCGGGTGCGCGAGACCCCGGCCCTCGCCCCCGAACGTCAGCCGCCACCCGTTCAGCCAGCCGGTGGCGCGCAGCGGCGAGTGCGGGGCGCGGCGGGACATCAGCCGCGCGTCGAGGTTGCCGGCGTACGCGGCGTAGAGCGACATGGGGGAAGGGTACGGCAGGCGGCACGGCACCGGTCCGGTAACGGCGGGGCCACGGGCGGGCCCCCGGGCGGTCGCACCGTGAGGTGTGCGGGACAATGGAGTACGTGACTCGGATCGTGATCATCGGTGGCGGACCCGGCGGATACGAAGCGGCGCTGGTCGCCGCGCAGCTCGGCGCGGAGGTGACCGTCGTCGACTGCGACGGTCTGGGCGGGGCGTCGGTGCTCACCGACTGCGTGCCGTCGAAGACCCTGATCGCCACGGCCGAGGTGATGACCACCTTCGACTCCTCGTACGAGGAGCTGGGCATCATCGTCGCCGACGACACCCCGCCCATGGAGCAGGCCGCCCGGGTGGTCGGCGTGGACCTGGGCAAGGTCAACCGGCGGGTGAAGCGGCTCGCCCTGGCCCAGTCGCACGACATCACCGCGTCCGTGACCCGGGCCGGCGCGCGCGTGCTGCGCGGGCGCGGGCGCCTGGAGGGCATGCAGGCCCTCGACGGGTCGCGCAAGGTCGTGGTGCGCGCCGCCGACGGGACCGAGGAGACGCTCGTCGCGGACGCCGTGCTCATCGCCACCGGCGGGCACCCGCGTGAGCTGCCCGACGCCAGGCCCGACGGCGAGCGGATCCTGAACTGGACCCAGGTGTACGACCTGAACGAGCTCCCCGAGGAGCTCATCGTGGTCGGATCCGGTGTCACGGGTGCCGAGTTCGCCGGCGCCTACCAGGCGCTCGGTTCCAAGGTGACGCTCGTGTCGTCGCGCGACCGGGTGCTGCCGGGCGAGGACCCGGACGCCGCCGCGGTGCTGGAGGACGTCTTCCGCCGGCGCGGCATGAACGTCATGGCGCGCTCGCGGGCGCAGTCCGCGAAGCGGGTCGGCGACCGGGTGGAGGTGACCCTCGCCGACGGGCGCGTGATCACCGGCTCGCACTGCCTGATGGCCGTCGGCGCCATCCCCAACACCGAGGGCATGGGCCTGGAGGAGGCCGGGGTCAGGCTGCGCGACTCCGGGCACGTCTGGACCGACAAGGTGTCCCGGACCACGGCGCCGGGCGTGTACGCCGCCGGTGACGTGACCGGTGTGTTCGCGCTGGCCTCGGTGGCCGCCATGCAGGGGCGCATCGCGATGTACCACTTCCTCGGCGACGCGGTCGCCCCGCTGAACCTGAAGACCGTCTCGTCGAACGTCTTCACCGACCCCGAGATCGCCACCGTCGGGTACACCCAGGCCGACGTCGACGCCGGCAAGATCGACGCCCGGGTCGTGAAGCTGCCGCTGCTGCGCAACCCCCGCGCGAAGATGCAGGGCATCCGCGACGGCTTCGTCAAGATCTTCTGCCGGCCGGGCACCGGCATCGTGGTGGGCGGCGTCGTCGTCGCGCCGCGCGCCTCGGAACTCATCCACCCCATCTCGATCGCGGTCGACAACAACCTGACGGTGGAACAGATCGCGAACGCCTTCACGGTCTACCCCTCGCTGTCGGGTTCGATCGCCGAGGTGGCGCGCCAGCTGCACACCCGCAAGACGGGCGGCGAGGCCTGACGGCCGGGAACGGCTCCCCGCCGCTCACCGGCCGTGCGGCCGGCACGGGCGGCGGGACCGGGCCTTATACCACCTGACGTGGTGTCGTGCGAACAACTTCTGCTATTCAGCGCAAACTGCTGAAAGCAGACGGTCGTCGGCGTTACTGTCAGTTTCGTGTTCGCTGCAGAACGTCGCCAATTGATCCTCGAAATGGTGCGAGCGAACGGGGCCGTGTCGCTCCGTGAGCTCGCCCGCGTCGTCCAGACCTCCGAAGTGACCGTACGGCGGGACGTGCGCGCGCTGGAGGCAGAAGGACTCCTCGACCGCCGGCACGGCGGTGCGGTACTGCCGGGCGGGTTCACGCGGGAGTCCGGCTTTCCGCAGAAGTCACATCTCGCGACCGCCGAGAAGACCGCCATCGCCGACCTCGCCGCGAACTTCGTGGAGGAGGGCGAGGCCATCGTGGTCGGCGCGGGCACCACCACGCAGGAGCTGGCGCGCCGGCTGGCCCGGGTGCCCGGGCTGACCGTCGTCACCAACTCGCTGCTGGTCGCCCAGGCCCTGGCCCACGCCAACCGGGTGGAGGTCGTGATGACCGGCGGCACGCTCCGCGGCTCGAACTACGCCCTCGTCGGCAGCGGTGCCGAACAGTCCCTCCAGGGACTGCGGGTGTCCCGGGCCTTCCTGTCCGGGAGCGGGCTGACCGCCGAGCGGGGGCTCTCCACGTCCAACATGCTGTCGGCCTCGGTCGACCGGGCGCTGGTGCAGGCCGCGGCGGAGGTGGTGGTCCTCGCCGACCACACCAAGCTCGGTACGGACACCATGTTCCAGACCGTGCCCACGGACCTCATCACCCGCCTCGTGACGGACGAGCCGCCCGCCCACGACGACCGCGCGGCCACCGAGCTCCAGGCGCTCGCCGACCAGGGCGTGCAGATCGCCGTCGCCGGCGCGCCGGGAGGTGCCGCGGGCCCGGCGGAGGGGGACGGTCCTCCGGCGCGCCGGCAGCGCCGCGACGTGCCCCTCCCCGGGCCGCGCCGCCAGGGCCCGGGGCTGCGTCCCGCCGTGGCGCTCGGAGCCGCCGAGCAGCCCCAGGAACGGGGGGCGCGGGTGGCGGACATGCGCCGGCGGTGAGCGGGCGCGGGGCGGGTCGCCTCGTGCTGATCACCCCGTACCGGCCATCCCGTACTGGTCACCCCGTGCCGGCCGTCCCGTAGGCCGGCGCGAGCGCGATCGCCAGGAGGTCCGCCGACGCGGCGATCAGCGCCGGGGCGAGCAGCCCCGACACTCCCGCGCTCACCGTCCGGCCGAGCCGCGCGGCCTTCCCGGTCCGCCGGACCGCGTCGTCGTACAGGGCGTCGTCATCGCCCACCGCCGCATCGTACGGAGGTTCCACGGGCCCGCACGCCGAGGGCGCCCGGCGGATCCTCGATCGGTCCGCCGGGCGCCCTGTGACGAGGTGCCGCTCAGTCCTTGATCTCGCAGATCGCCGCGCCGGACGTCACCGACGCGCCGACCTCGGCGCTCAGGCCCTTGACGGTGCCGGACTTGTGGGCGTTGAGGGGCTGCTCCATCTTCATGGCCTCCAGGACGACGACCAGGTCGCCCTCCTTGACCTCCTGGCCCTCCTCCACGGCGATCTTGACGATCGTGCCCTGCATCGGGGAGGCGAGGGTGTCGCCCGAGGCGACCGGGCCGGACTTCTTGGCCGCCCGCCGCTTCGGCTTCGCGCCCGCCGCCAGGCCGGTGCGGGCCAGGGACATGCCCAGCGAGGCCGGGAGGGACACCTCCAGGCGCTTGCCGCCGACCTCGACGACGACCGTCTCGCGGCCCGCGTCCTCGTCGGCCTCCGCGTCCACGGCGGCGGTGAAGGGCTTGATCTCGTTGACGAACTCGGTCTCGATCCAGCGGGTGTGCACCGTGAACGGATCGGCCGAACCGGTGAGTTCGGGGGCGAACGCCGGGTCCCTGACCACCGCGCGGTGGAACGGGATGGCCGTGGCCATGCCCTCGACCTGGAACTCCTCCAGCGCACGGGCGGCGCGCTCCAGCGCCTCCTTGCGGGTGCGGCCGGTGACGATCAGCTTCGCCAGCAGGGAGTCCCAGGCCGGGCCGATCACGCTGCCCGACTCCACGCCCGCGTCCAGCCGGACACCCGGACCCGACGGCGGGGCGAACTTCGTGACCGTCCCCGGAGCGGGCAGGAAGTTGCGGCCCGGGTCCTCGCCGTTGATGCGGAACTCGAAGGAGTGGCCGCGCAGCACCGGGTCGTCGTAGCCGAGCTCCTCGCCGTCGGCGATGCGGAACATCTCGCGCACCAGGTCGATGCCGGCGACCTCCTCGGTGACCGGGTGCTCCACCTGCAGACGGGTGTTGACCTCCAGGAAGGAGATCGTGCCGTCGAGGCCGACCAGGAACTCCACCGTGCCGGCGCCGACGTAGCCGGCCTCCTTCAGGATCGCCTTGGAGGCGCGGTACAGCTCGGCCATCTGCGCCTCGGACAGGAACGGCGCCGGGGCCTCCTCGACCAGCTTCTGGTGGCGGCGCTGGAGGGAGCAGTCACGGGTGGAGACCACCACGACGTTGCCGTGCTGGTCGGCCAGGCACTGCGTCTCCACGTGGCGGGGCTTGTCGAGGTAGCGCTCGACGAAGCACTCGCCGCGGCCGAAGGCGGCGACCGCCTCGCGCACCGCGGAGTCGTACAGCTCCGGCACCTCCTCCAGCGTGCGGGCGACCTTCAGGCCGCGCCCGCCGCCGCCGAAGGCGGCCTTGATGGCGATCGGCAGACCGTGCTCCTCGGCGAAGGCGACGACCTCCTCCGCACCGCTCACCGGATCGGGCGTACCCGCCACCAGCGGGGCGCCGGCGCGCTGGGCGATGTGCCGGGCGGCGACCTTGTCACCGAGGTCGCGGATGGCCTGCGGCGGCGGGCCGATCCAGATCAGGCCCGCGTCCAGCACCGCCTGCGCGAATTCCGCGTTCTCGGAGAGGAAGCCGTAGCCGGGGTGGACGGCGTCGGCACCCGACTCACGCGCGGCGTTCAGCACCTTGCCGATGTCGAGGTAACTGGTGGCCGGGGTGTCACCGCCCAGAGCGAACGCCTCATCCGCGGCGCGGACATGCAGAGCGTCCCGGTCCGGGTCGGCATAGACGGCAACGCTCGCGATCCCGGCGTCCCGGCAGGCCCGGGCCACGCGGACAGCGATTTCGCCACGGTTGGCGATGAGCACCTTGCGCACGATTGAGGCTCCCTCCTTGAAACAAGCCGAGTTTAGGGACTGCCGACACGGCACTTCGACCCGTCCCCAGTGGTGAGCTTGCCCACACGGAGCGTGATGCGAGGCTTGCTCGACCTGGGAAATCCCTTGTCACACCGCGGTACGCAGGACTTCTCCCGGAAACCCTAGCCGTCCTCTGTGGTCAAGGTCTCTGTGAGAGCGTGCTGCGGCCCACTTGGTTTCTTTGTCGAGTCCCTACGAATGGCCCAATGATTCTTTGCCCCCCGCGGACCTCTTGTCCTGAGGTTTACCCGTTAGTAGCGTTCACGTCGCCCCAACATACTCGGGGTAACCACAGTCGTGCTCGAAAGTGGGTGGGGGCCGGTGGTGCGCAGACCGGTGGCGTGGGTCCTGGCGCTCGTGCTGTTGGCCGAGGCGCTCGGCGTGGCGGTGCTGAACTGGCTCCTGGGGACGGTCGTCGACCGGCAGGACATGTCGCTGGCCGGTCTCGACCCGCACGTGATGTCGGCGTCCTCGAAGATCGGCGGGATCGTCTTCGGGCTCTACTTCGCGCTGTGCGCCCTGGTGGCCCTGCTGGTCGCCGTGCGCGACCGGGCGCCGGCCGGCCTCGGCCGGGTGCTGCTGATCAGCGCCGCGGTGGTGCACGCGCTGCTGGGCGCGTTCGCGTGGGGGCTGGTCGGCCCGGCCGCGTTCGTGTTCCTGGTGGGGGTGCTGGGTCTCGTCGTGCTGCTGCTGATGACGTACGACGGCCGCCCGGAGGAGCCCGCCGGCCCCGGCACCGCCCCCGAGGGCGGCCCCGGCGGCGACGGCTCCCCGGTCACGCCTCCGGCGGCGCCCACAGCTCCGTGATGCCCACGCCCAGCTCCGCCAGCAGGCGGCGCACCAGCGGCAGGCTGATGCCGATGACGTTGCCGTGGTCGCCGTCGATGCCGTCGATGAACGGGCCCGAGCGGCCGTCCAGGGTGAACGCCCCGGCGACGTGGAGGGGCTCGCCGGAGGCCACGTAGGCGGCGATCTCCTCGTCGGTGGGATCGCCGAAGCGGACGACGGTGGAGGCGGTGGCGGAGACGTAACGGCCGCTGAGGGTGTCGTAGACGCAGTGGCCGGTCTGGAGCGTGCCCGCGCGGCCCCGCATGGCCTTCCAGCGCGCGGTGGCCTCCCCGGAGTCCGCGGGCTTGCCGAGGGCCTGGCCGTCCAGTTCGAGGACCGAGTCGCAGCCGATCACCAGCGCGCCCTTGACCTCGGGCTTCGCGGCGACGACGGACGCCTTGGCCTCGGCCAGGGCGAGCGCCAGCTCGGCGGGGGTGGGGGCGGTGACGGCGTCCTCGTCGACCCCGCTGACGATCACCTCGGGGGCGAGCCCGGCCTGGCGGAGCAGCCCGAGCCGGGCGGGGGACTGGGAGGCGAGCACGAGTCGGCGGCGCGGCTGATCTGTCATGCGATCAGCGTATCGACGTCGCCCGGATGCCTCACCTCACGCCGATCACGAGCATCGAGAGGACCATGGCCAGCGCCACGAGAACGCCCAGCCGCCGCAGCATCGCCTGCGTGTCCCGCAGTTCTTCCGGCGGCTCGTTCTCGGGGTCGGACCACAGCATGCCTTCCATCGTCCGGCCCCGGCCCGGGTGCGCGCCTGAGTACGCGTACTCAACTTCCCGGCCGGGGCCCGGTACGGGGGACCCGCGCTACGAGCCCGGCCAGTACGTCCGCGACCACGCCGTCGGCCCCGGCTGGGGCAGGCGGTTCGCCGCGATGCGGGACGGGTCGGACCAGGAGTCGCGGGGAGCGGGCGCGCCGGACGGCGGGGCGGACGCCGCCGCGGCGCGGGCGCGGACCACCGCCAGTGCGGCGGCCAGCTCCTCCGGGGTCGGGTTGCCCCGAAGAACCTTGATCGTCATGGTGCTTCCCATCGATCGGCGGGGGGCGGGCTACAGGGGGATGTTGCCGTGCTTCTTCGGAGGCAGTGATTCCCGCTTGGTGCGCAGCTGACGCAGGCCCCGCACGATGTGCCGGCGGGTGTCGGACGGCATGATCACCGCGTCGACGTAGCCGCGCTCGGCCGCGACGTAGGGGTTGAGGAGGGTGTCCTCGTACTCCTGCATCAGACGGGCGCGGGTCGCCTCCGGATCGTCCGATTCGGCGATGGTGCGGCGGTGCAGGATGTTGACGGCGCCCTGCGCGCCCATCACCGCGATCTGGGCGGTCGGCCAGGCGAGGTTGAGGTCGGCGCCCAGGTGCTTGGAGCCCATGACGTCGTAGGCCCCGCCGAACGCCTTGCGGGTGATGACGGTGATGAGGGGGACGGTGGCCTCGGCGTAGGCGTAGATCAGCTTGGCGCCGCGGCGGATGATGCCGTCGTGCTCCTGGTCCACGCCGGGCAGGAAGCCGGGGACGTCGACGAAGGTGATCACCGGGACGTTGAAGGCGTCGCAGGTGCGCACGAAGCGGGCGGCCTTCTCGGAGGCGGTGATGTCCAGGCAGCCGGCGAACTGCATCGGCTGGTTGGCGACGATGCCGACGGGGCGGCCCTCGACGCGGCCGAAGCCGGTGAGGATGTTCGGCGCGAACAGCGGCTGCGTCTCGAAGAACTCGGCGTCGTCCAGGACGTGCTCGATCACCGTGTGCATGTCGTACGGCTGGTTCGCCGAGTCCGGGACGACCGTGTCCAGCTCGCGGTCCTCGTCGGTGAGGGAGAGGTCGGCCTCCTCGGGGAAGGCCGGGGGCTCGGAGAGGTTGTTGGACGGCAGGTACGACAGCAGCTGCTTGACGTACTCGATGGCGTCCTTCTCGTCGCCGGCCATGTGGTGGGCCACGCCCGAGGTGGAGTTGTGGGTGCGGGCGCCGCCCAGCTCCTCGAAGCCGACGTCCTCGCCGGTGACCGTCTTGATGACGTCCGGGCCGGTGATGAACATGTGGCTGGTCTGGTCGACCATGACCGTGAAGTCGGTGATCGCGGGGGAGTACACCGCACCGCCCGCGCACGGGCCGACGACCAGGCTGATCTGCGGGATCACGCCGGAGGCGTGGGTGTTGCGGCGGAAGATCTCGCCGTAGGCGCCGAGGGAGGCCACGCCCTCCTGGATGCGGGCGCCGCCGGAGTCGTTGATGCCGATGACCGGGCAGCCGGTCTTCAGCGCGAAGTCCATCACCTTGACGATCTTCTGGCCGTAGACCTCGCCCAGCGCCCCGCCGAAGACCGTGAAGTCCTGCGAGAAGACGGCGACCGGGCGGCCGTCGACGGTGCCGTACCCGGTGACGACGCCGTCGCCGTAGGGGCGGTTCCGGTCGAGGCCGAAGTGGGTGGAGCGGTGCCGGGCGAACTCGTCCAGTTCGACGAAGGAGCCTTCGTCGAGCAGGAGGTCGATCCGCTCACGGGCCGTCAGTTTGCCCTTGGAGTGCTGCTTCTCGACGGCGCGTGCGGAGCCGGCGTGCGTCGCCTCTTCGATGCGACGCCGAAGGTCCGCGAGCTTGCCCGCGGTCGTGTGGATGTCAGGCTGCTGCTCTTCCGGCTCGGACATCGGGATGCGGCTCCCTGCCTGCTCAAAAGGGGGGACGGTTACTCATCCGTAGCGTAGTGGGGGGTCCCGTCATCGGCAGTGCGGTGTTTACCACACCTAGGGTGGCTTGCATGACGCCGCGAGATGCATCAGAACCGTTCGGAAACCGTTGGTCGGACCTGGACCGGCCGCCCCTCAACGTGGGCGCGTTGCGCCGGGGGCTGGTACGGGAGGGGTCGCTGTGGTCGCAGGTGGACGTGGTGCAGCGGACCGGGTCGACCAACTCCGATCTGGTGGCGCGGGCGGCCGAGGGACGGGCGGGGGAGGGGGCTGTGCTCGTCGCCGAGGAGCAGACCGCCGGGCGGGGGCGGCTGGACCGGCGGTGGACCGCGCCGCCCCGGTCGGGGCTGTTCTTCTCCGTGCTGCTCACGCCGCGCGAGGTGCCGGTGGCCCGGTGGGGCTGGCTGCCGCTGCTGACGGGGGTCGCGGTGGCGACGGGACTGTCGCGGGCGGCGGGGGTGGACACGGCGCTGAAGTGGCCCAACGACGTGCTGGTGACCGTGGGCGGCGAGGAACGCAAGGCCGGGGGCATCCTCGCGGAGCGGGCGGGGGACGGCGGGGTGGTCATCGGGGTCGGGATCAACGTGAGCCTGCGCGCTGACGAGCTGCCGGTGCCGACGGCCGGGTCGCTGGCGCTGGCCGGGGCGGTCGGCACGGACCGGGACCCGCTGCTGCGGGGGATGCTGCGGGCGCTGGAGGAGTGGTACGGGCGGTGGCGGGCGGCCGGAGGCGATCCCGCGGAGTGCGGTCTGCAGGAGACGTACGCGGCGGGGTGCGCGACGCTCGGGCGGGTGGTGCGGGCGGAGCTGCCGGGGGAGCGGTCCGTGGTGGGGGAGGCGGTCGCCGTGGACGGGGACGGGCGGCTGGTGATCGCCACGGAGGAGGGGGTGCAGGAGCCCGTGGGGGCGGGGGACATCGTGCACCTGCGCCCCGCCTGAGCGGGGACCCGGGCGGCGCGCGTGCGGGATCGGGTGCGGGCGGGCCGGGGCGCGGTGGCGCCGGACCGCGCGCCCCGCGCCGGCCCCGGGCGACGGGAAGGCGCCGGTCACCTCACCGCCGGCCCAACCGAACGGAGTGAGCTGGCGCACACCTGCCGTAGAGTTGAGGCCGGTCGATACATGGCCGTGGCAGATCGGAAGGGCAGCAACGCGTGACCGTCGACGACTCGGGTTCCGGCACGGACGCGCAGGGCCGGGTGGAGCCTCCTCCACTCTCGGCTTCGCTCGAGCGGGGGGACACCCATCCCGCCGACACCGGCGAGGACCCGCTCGCCCTGCGCCTCGAACAGCTCATCCTGGGCGCCGAACGCCGTTACACACCCTTCCAGGCGGCCCGCAGCGCCGGCGTCACCATGGAGCTGGCCACGCGGTTCTGGCGCGCCATGGGCTTCGCCGACGTGGGTCAGGCCAAGGCGCTCACGGAGGCGGACGTACTGGCGCTGCGCCGGCTGGCCGGTCTGGTGGAGGCGGGGCTGCTGAGCGAGGCCATGGCGGTGCAGGTGGCGCGGTCCACCGGGCAGACCACCGCGCGGCTGGCCGAGTGGCAGATCGACTCGTTCCTGGAGGGGCTGACCGAGCCGCCCGAGCCGGGGATGACCCGGACCGAGGTGACGTATCCGATCGTCGAGCTGCTCCTGCCCGAGCTGGAGGAGTTCCTGGTGTACGTCTGGCGGCGCCAGCTCGCCGCCTCGGCCGGGCGCGTGGTGCAGGGGGCCGACGACGAGGAGATGGTGGACCGGCGGCTCGCCGTCGCGTTCGCCGACCTGGTGGGGTTCACGCGGCTCACCCGGCGGATGGAGGAGGAGGAGCTCGGCGAGCTCGTCGAGGCCTTCGAGACCACCGCCGCCGACCTGGTGGCGGCGCGCGGCGGGCGGCTCATCAAGACGCTGGGCGACGAGGTGCTGTACGTCGCGGACGACGCGGGCACGGCCGCGGAGATCGCCGTGCGGCTGATCGAGACCATGGCGAACGACGAGACGATGCCGGAGCTGCGGGTCGGCATGGCGTTCGGCACCGTGACCACCCGGATGGGCGATGTCTTCGGCACCACGGTCAATCTGGCCTCCCGGCTCACGTCCATAGCCCCGCGGGACGCCGTGCTCGTCGACACCGCCTTCGCCGAGGAACTGATCCGCACCGGTGACGCCCCCGCCTCCGAGGCGGCGGCGGCCGAGGCGGTGGCCGCGGCCGAGAAGGAGGGCGAGGAGCCGCCGACGTACCGGTTCGCGCTGCAGCCGATGTGGCAGCGGCCGGTGCGCGGTCTCGGTGTCGTGGAGCCCTGGCTGCTCACGCGCCGCAACGGGGTCTAGTCCACACCGCCGACGCACAGGCCGATGACCGGGAGGCACAGACCGGGATCGGGGTTGGGGTCGGGGTCCGGTTCGTCCGGCCGGGCCGGTGGTGGTTCCGGGGACGCGGGCGGGGGTGTTCGGGTGCGGGACGGGGCCGGTGGCGGGGGAGCGGTCGGGTCCGGTGCCCGGGTCGCGGGTTTCCGGGGTGGGACGGCCGAGGGGGAGGCCGGATCGGCCGGATCGGCGGCGGCCGGGGAACGTGCCGGTGCGGAGGACGCCGGCGTGCCCGGGGCGAGCGGGGTCGTGTTCTGGCCGCCCAGGGCGGTGGGGGAGGAAGGGCCGGTCTCGGGGGCGGAAGTCGGTGGGGCCGGGGTGCCGCCCGTGACGGTGGGCGCCGGGCCGGTGGACGTGTGCGGGCGGGGGACGGCCTCCGCGCCGACGCCCTCGCCGCCCGGGCCGGAGAGCAGGCGGACGAGGCCGAGGGCGCCCGCGGTCAGGACCAGGCCGCCGGCCGCCAGCAGGGCCTTGCGCGGGCGGGGCCTGCGGTGACGGCCCCGGGGGTGCGGGCCCGTGCGTTCCGGTGACCCGTCGGGCCCCGGTGCGGGTGGTGCCGGCGTGTTCGGTGTCATCGCGATCCCTCCCCTGCGTACGCGCCCCCGACGCGCCGCGGTGGAGCGCACGCTATGCGCTCCCGTGGAGGAGGGCCGCCGGAGTCGGCCGGATGTCACTCGAACGGGTGGGCGGGGGGTGACGGGGGAACCGGGCGTGAGCCCTTTTCCGGTGGGGTGCCGTGCTGCGATGATCGGGGCGAGCGATGTTAACCCGCGTTAACCGGAGGGTGTCATGAGTGAGGAACGGTTCGGGGAGTTCGTGCTGGTGCGCCGGCACGGGGAGGGGCATGTCGCGGAGCTCGTCCTCGACCGCCCCAAGGCCATGAACGCCGTGTCGACCGGAATGGCCCGCTCGATCGCCGGAGCCTGCGCGGCGCTGGGGGAGGACCGCGGTGTCCGGGTGGTGGTGCTGACCTCCTCGCACGAGCGGGCGTTCTGCGTGGGGGCCGACCTGAAGGAGCGCAACTCCTTCAGCGACGCCGACCTGGTGCGCCAGCGCCCCGTGGCGCGCGGGGCGTACACCGGGGTGCTCGAGCTGCCGGTGCCCACGGTCGCGGCGGTGCACGGGTTCGCCCTGGGCGGCGGCTTCGAGCTGGCCCTGTCGTGCGACGTGATCGTGGCCGACCGCACGGCCGTGGTGGGGCTGCCCGAGGTGTCCGTCGGGGTGATCCCGGGCGGTGGCGGCACGCAGCTGCTGCCCCGGCGGGTGGGCGCGGCGCGCGCCGCCGAGCTGATCTTCACGGCGCGGCGGGTGGAGGCCGCCGAGGCCCGGGAGCTGGGGCTCGTCGACGAGCTGGTGGAGGAGGGGCGGGACCGGGAGGCGGCCCTGGCCCTGGCGTCCCGGATCGCCGCGAACTCCCCGGTGGGGCTGCGGGCGGCCAAGCGGGCGCTGCGCCTGGGACACGGGCTGGACCTGTCCGCCGGCCTCGAGGTCGAGGACGCGGCCTGGCGGTCGGTGGCGTTCTCGGGCGACCGCGCGGAGGGGGTCGCCGCCTTCAACGAGAAGCGCAAGCCGAACTGGCCGGGGGAGTAGCGGGGCCCGCTCCCGCCCTCCGGCCCGTCCCGGTGCGGCCGGTCCCCGTTCGCGTCTCCGATGTCCCGGTTCGCCCCGAATCTCCTTAGCCTGGAGGGATGGGTGAGGACAGCCGGCTGGCGGCCGTGGTGGCGCTGGCCCAGGGCATGGCCGCCGCGCAGGGTTCACGGGAGGCCTGGCGGGCCGCGGCGGTCGGGGCCTGCCGGGCGCTGGGCGGGAGCTTCGCCGCGCTGTCGGTGTGGGAGCGGGAGCTCGGGCGGCTGCGGGTCCTGGTGAACGTCGGGGAGCTGGCCGAGGGGGAGGAGGAGTTCCCGGACGACGAGTCCTACCCGGTGCACCAGTTCGCCGAGATCACCGAGTTCCTGCACGAGCGGTGGGCCGGCGGCGGTGAGCCCGACGCCTGGGTGGAGACGGCCGAGGGGCCGGCGGCGGGGCGGCCGGGGTACCGCCACCAGCGGGTCGCGGCGCTGCGGCGGCGCGGGCGGGGATGCTGCGTGGTCGCCCCGATCGTGCTGCACGGGCGGGCGTGGGGCGAGCTGTACGTGGCCCGGCCGGCGGGCGTCCCCGTCTTCGGCCGGGGCGACGCCGACTTCGCCACCGTCCTGGCCGCCGTCGTGGCCGCCGGGATCGCGCAGACCGAGCGGCTGGAGGAGGCGCGCCGGCTGGCGTACACGGACGCGCTGACCGGGCTGGCCAACCGCCGGGCCGTGGACGCGCGGCTCGACGAGGCGATCGAGCGGCACCGCCGGGACGGGGCCGTCGTCAGCCTCGTGGTGTGCGACCTCAACGGGCTGAAGCGGGTCAACGACACCCTCGGGCACGCGGTCGGGGACCGGCTGCTGGAGCGGTTCGGGACCGTGCTGTCGCTGTGCGGGGCCATGCTGCCGGGGGCTCTGGCGGCGCGGCTCGGCGGGGACGAGTTCTGCCTGCTGTCCGTGGGGCCGTCCGCGGACGAGGTCGTCAAGGCGGCCGACGAGGTGTGCCGCCGGGCCGTCGAGCTGGGGATCGGTGACGGCGTCGCCTGCGGGGTGGCGTCCACCGAGGACCCCGTCGGGCCGGTGCGGTCCGCCCGGCGGCTGTTCCGGCTGGCCGACGCGGCGCAGTACCGGGCCAAGGCCGGCCGGGCCACCCATCCCGTCGTCGCCGGGCGGGAGGGGCCCGACGATCCCGTCCTGCGGCTCGCGGACGAGCCGTCGCGGGCGGCGGACGGGGAGCGGCGCCGGTTCCGGGGGCGGCACTCGCCGTAGGGCGTGCCGCGGGGGTGCCGCGGGGGTGCCGTCGTGGCACGGTGGGCACGGCGTGTGCCGGCTCGGCGTGAGGTGCGCGGGCGCGGCGGGTGCGGGTGCGGGTGTGACGTATTCGGTAAGGGGTGGGCCGGGCCCCCAGTGGTGACATCATTGAATTCACTGCGTACGCTCCTGAATATGGATATGCACACTGTGGTGGTGGGGACGTCCGGGGTGACCGCGTCCGACGTGCTCGCCGTGGCGCGCGGGGGTGCCCGCGTCGAACTGTCCGCGGAGGCGGTGGCCGCGCTCGCCGCGTCCCGCGGGATCGTGGACGCCCTGGCCGCCAAGCCGGACCCCGTCTACGGGGTGAGCACCGGCTTCGGCGCCCTCGCGACCCGGCACATCAGCCCGGAACTGCGCGCGCAGCTGCAGCGCAACATCGTCCGCTCGCACGCCGCCGGGATGGGGCCGCGCGTGGAGCGGGAGGTCGTCCGCGCCCTGATGTTCCTGCGGCTGAAGACCGTCTGCTCCGGGCGCACCGGGGTCCGGCCCGAGGTCGCGCGGACCATGGCCGACGTGCTGAACGCCGGCATCACCCCGGTCGTGCACGAGTACGGCTCCCTCGGCTGCTCCGGCGACCTGGCCCCGCTGTCCCACTGCGCCCTCACGCTGATGGGCGAGGGGGAGGCCGAGGGGCCCGACGGGAGCGTGCGGCCCGCAGGCGAGCTGCTCGCCGAGCACGGCATCCGGCCCGTCGAACTGCGCGAGAAGGAGGGGCTCGCCCTCCTCAACGGCACCGACGGCATGCTCGGCATGCTGATCATGGCCCTCGCCGACCTGGACACCCTGTACAGGTCCGCCGACGTCACGGCCGCCCTCAGCCTGGAGGCGCTGCTCGGCACCGACAAGGTGCTCGCCCCCGAGCTGCACGCCATCCGGCCGCACCCGGGCCAGGCCGCCAGCGCCGCCAACATGCTGGCCGTGCTGAGGGGTTCGGGGCTGACGGGACATCACCAGGACGACGCGCCCCGCGTCCAGGACGCCTACTCGGTGCGCTGCGCCCCGCAGGTGGCGGGCGCCGGACGGGACACCCTGGCCCACGCCCGGCTGGTCGCCGAGCGCGAACTGGCCTCCGCCGTCGACAATCCGGTGGTGCTGCCGGACGGGCGGGTCGAGTCCAACGGCAACTTCCACGGGGCCCCGGTCGCCTACGTCCTGGACTTCCTCGCCATCGCCGTCGCCGACCTCGGCTCCATCGCCGAGCGCCGCACCGACCGGCTGCTGGACAAGAACCGCAGCCACGGACTGCCGCCGTTCCTCGCCGACGACCCCGGTGTCGACTCCGGGCTGATGATCGCCCAGTACACGCAGGCCGCCCTGGTCAGCGAGCTGAAGCGGCTCGCCGTACCGGCGTCGGCGGACTCCATCCCGTCCTCCGCGATGCAGGAGGACCACGTCTCCATGGGCTGGTCGGCGGCGCGCAAGCTGCGCACGGCCGTGGACAACCTCACCCGGGTCCTCGCCGTCGAGCTGTACGCCGCCGCGCGCGCGGTGGAGCTGCGCGAGGGGCTGACGCCCGCGCCCGCGACCAGGGCCGTGATCGAGGCCGTGCGGGAAGCCGGCGTGGGGGGCCCGGGACCGGACCGGTACCTCGCGCCCGACCTCGCCGCGGCGGAGGCGTTCGTCCGCGACGGGCGGCTGGTCGCGGCCGCGGAGACGGTCACCGGGCCGCTGGGCTGAACCGGACGGGGCCCCGCACCGGCGTCGCGGGGCCCCGGAGGGCCGCCGGGGCCCCGGTGACGGTCCGTCATCCGCCGTGCGCCGGCGGCCCGGGGCCTCGCCGGGGAAGGAGCGGGCGGCTCAGTGACCGAAGCGCTCGCGGCGCACCGAGTAGACGACGAACCCGGCGCCCAGCGTCAGGCAGGCCGTGCCGCCGACGATGTAGGGGGTGCTGTCGAAGCTGCCGGTGTCGGCGAGCCGGACGTCCTGGACGGTGCCGTCCAGGGACGTGGACGTGGTGTGGGACACCACTCTCGCCTGCTGCGTGACCTGCGGGGACGGGCTCGCCGGGGCCGACTCTCTCGCCGGGGCGTCCGAGGTCGCGTTCGCGGACGGGACGAACCACAGGGCGCACAGCAGGGTGCCTGCGGCGGTGGCGGTCAGCAACGGACGGAGCGCGGATGACACGGAATATCGATCCCCTTGTGGCGCTGGCGAATTGGCCGTGTGGGCCGATGTTAATGAAAGGCGCGGGTCACAGGAAAGTCACAGGGGCCCGGAGCCGTACGCTCCGGGCATGAGCACTCCAGAGACTTCACGTTTTGTCCGGCTTCGGGTGGAGATCGTCCTCGAGGTCGAGGACGAAAAGGCGGTGACCGACGCCGCGTTGCGCAGGATCGCGGACGACGGCGATATGCCGGACGCGGAACGGGTACACGCCGAGAGTGCTGTGAGGGAGGACACCGCTGAGGCCCTCGCGTATCTCGTCGACCCGTTCGGTCTGGTCGGCGAGGTGCCCGGGGTCGACCTCCAGCAGGCCTCGTGGAGCAGCGAGCGGATCGACTACGACCCTGATGCGCCGGAGTGGGACCTCGACGAGGAGGACGACGAGGAGCCCTACGACGACGGGTACGACGAAGTCGCCGAGGACGGCGACGAGGAGGACCGCGTCGACGGCGACGCGCGCGGGACGGGCGGGGCCGGCTGAGGCCGCCCGGAGGGATCGTGGTCCCGGGCGGCGACCGCCGTCCGGGACCACGGCGTTCCGGGCGGCGCACCGGCCGGCACCCGCCACTTCCCGCCGCGGCGGACGTGGTGAGCCCCACACCCGTGGGCCATGGGGAACCGGATCAACCGGTCGTAGCGTTGATGGTTAGGACGAGGTCCCGGCTTCGGGCCGGGTGCTCGTGGGGTTGGGATTCGGCAACGATGGAGAAGCGTGTGATGACGGACGGTAAGCGGCGCAGGGGTCTGACGGCCGCGTCCGCTCTGCTCGGTGGTGTGCTGGTGCTCTCGGCGTGTTCCGGCGGGGACGCCGACGCCTCGGGAGGCGACGGCGGGAACGGCACCGCGCAGGCCCGGGTCGACGAGGCGGCGGCCGAGAAGAGCTCCGAGGCACAGATCGAGATCACGCCGAAGGACGGCTCGAACAACGCCTCCATCAACAACTCCGCCGCCGTGACCGTGACCAAGGGCACGCTCACCGAGGTGAGGATGACGACCGCCGACGGCACCGCCGTCTCCGGTGAGATATCCGCCGACAAGAAGACCTGGAAGCCCAGCGCCCAGCTGGAGCGCGCCACCACCTACAAGGTGACGGCCACCGCCGAGGACTCCGAGGGCCGCGCCGCGCACGAGAACGCCTCGTTCACCACGGTCTCCCCGACCAACAGCTTCATCGGCACCTTCACCCCGGACGACGGCACCACCGTGGGCGTCGGCATGCCGGTGTCGATCAACTTCGACAAGGCGATCACCGACAAGGCCGCGGTCCAGAAGGGCGTCACCGTCTCGACCACCAGCGGTCAGGAGGTCGCCTGCCACTGGTTCAACGCCAACCGCATGGACTGCCGCCCCGAGGACTACTGGCAGGAGGGTTCCACCGTCACCCTCAAGCTGGCGCTCGACGGGGTCGAGGGCGCCGAGGGCGTCTACGGCGTCCAGCAGAAGACGGTCACCTTCAAGATCGGCCGCAACCAGGTCTCCTACGTCGACGCCGAGACCAAGCAGATGAAGGTCACGCAGGACGGCAAGACCGTGCGGACCATCCCGATCTCCGCCGGGGCGCCCGAGAACAAGACGTACGAGGGCCAGATGGTGATCTCCGAGAAGTTCAAGGAGACCCGGATGAACGGCGCGACCGTCGGCTTCACCGACGACGACGGCAAGGGCGAGTACGACATCAAGGACGTGCCGCACGCCATGCGCCTGAGCACCTCCGGCACCTTCATCCACGGCAACTACTGGGGCGACAAGTCCATCTTCGGCAGCGCCAACACCAGCCACGGCTGCGTCGGCCTGTCCGACACCAAGGGCGCGAACGACCCGAACACGCCCGGCGCGTGGTTCTACGACAACTCGATCGTCGGTGACGTGGTCGTCGTCCAGAACACCGGCGACAAGACCATCGCCCCGGACAACGGCCTCAACGGCTGGAACATGAGCTGGGAGCAGTGGAAGGCGGGCTCGGCGATCTGACGCCGGCCGCCCCGCGGCGCCTCACCCCACCCGGCCGATGCCGCCGTCCGCCCCTTCGGGGGCGGACGGCGGCATCGGCCTTCTCATGCGGCTCTTATGGCGTGCTTAACGCTTCATCACGGACCGTCCCTAGCTTGCCGCCATGTTCTTCACCTACCTGAGGCGCGAGCTGCGCCGCCGCAGAAAGGCGGCCCTCGTCGTCGCCTCCGGCCTCGCACTCGGCATCGCGCTGGTCGTCGTGGTCGACTCCGTCTCCTCCGGAATGGGCAAGGCGCAGGAGAAGGTCCTGCAGTCCCTGTACGGGCTGGGCACGGACATGACGGTCACCAAGGCCGCGGAGTCCACCACCGCCGCCGAGCGCCCCCGCTTCCGCTTCGACGCCCGGGACGACGGCTCCGGCGAGGAGCAGAGCAGCGACCGCGTCATGGTGCAGGGCTTCCAGACCCTGGCGAGCTCCACCGTGGACAAGGTCGGCGAACAGGACGGTGTCGCCGACGCGGTGGGCGGACTGAGCCTGCAGGTCGTCAAGGTCAGCGGCGAGTTCACGCGGGGCCGGTTCCAGCAGGACGGCCAGGGCGGCGGCCCCGGTGCCGCCCAGCCCTCGCCGCAGGGACGGGTCCAGGGCGGCGGCGCCGACTTCGACGTCAACAGCTACTCCGTCTACGGCACCGACGTCACCGAGCCCGCCCTCGGCCCGCTGACCTCCTCCGAGATCACCAGCGGCCGCACCTTCAGGACGACCGAGACCGACGCGAAGGTCGCCGTCGTCGACTCCGCCTACGCCAGGGAGAAGAAGCTCCAGACCGGTGACACCGTCACCGTCAAGGGCACGAAGTACGAGGTCATCGGCATCGCCACCGCCTCCAGCGGGGACGCGGCGGCCAACCTCTACGTCCCGCTGAAGCAGGCCCAGACGCTCGCCGGCGCCAAGGACAAGGTCACCACCATCTACGTCAAGGCGACCGACTCCCAGCGGATCGACAGCGTCAAGTCCGGGATACAGAAGAACATCTCCGGCACGACCGTCACGACCTCCGCCGACCTCGCGGACACCGTCTCCGGCTCCCTGTCCACCGCCTCCTCGCTCGCCGCCGGCGTCGGCAGGTGGCTGTCGGTCGTGGTGCTCGTGGCCGCGTTCCTCGTCGCCGGCCTGCTCACCTCCTCGGCGGTCTCCCGCCGGGTGCGCGAGTTCGGCACGCTCAAGGCGCTGGGCTGGACGTCCGGCCGGGTGACCCGGCAGGTGGTCGGCGAGTCCGTGGTCCACGGTCTGGTCGGCGGCGTCCTCGGCATCGCGCTCGGCCTGGCGGGCGCCTACGCCGTCACCGCGGTCAGCCCCACCCTGCAGGCCCAGCTCGGCGGCGGGGGAGGCGGCACGGGCGGGCCCGGCGGCGGCGCCGGCCTCGGCGGGCCCGGACGGCAGGCCGCCGCCAGGACCCTCGACGTCGCGCTCACCGCGCCCGTCAGCCTCACCACCCTCGCCCTCGCGGTCGGCCTCGCGGTGGCCGGCGGCCTCGTCGCCGGCGCCTTCGGCGGCTGGCGCGCCTCCCGGCTGCGGCCGGCCGACGCGCTCCGCCGCGTCGGCTGACGCCCGCCCGGCACCGGTCCCGGGGCCCGCAGCGGACGGGCCCCACCCTCGTACGCGATCCAGGAGCAGACCCATGTACGAACTCAGAGGCGTCACCCGGCGCTACACGCGCGGCAAGGAGACCGTCCACGCCCTCGACGGAGTCGACCTGACCATCCCCGACGGCGACCGGCTCGTCATCCAGGGACCCACGGGCGGCGGCAAGTCCACGCTGCTGCAGATGCTCGGCGGGCTCGACCTGCCCAGCTCCGGCGAGATCGTCCTCGACGGCACCGACCTGGCCCGGCTGCCCGAGGCCCGGCTCACCCGGGTCCGCAGCGAGAACATCGGCTTCGTCTTCCAGTCCTTCAACCTGATCCCCACGCTCACCGCGCAGGAGAACGTGGAGACCGCGCTCGTACCGCTCGGGGTGAAGGCGAGGGAGCGCCGCGAGAAGGCCGCCGAGGCGCTGGCGTCGGTCGGGCTGGGCGAGCGGCTCGGGCACCTGCCCGGTGAGATGTCCGGCGGCCAGCAGCAGCGGGTGGCCATCGCGCGGGCGCTGGTGAAGGAACCGAAGGTGCTGCTCGCCGACGAACCCACCGGAAACCTCGACGAGTCGACGCGCGACGAGATCATGGACGTGCTCGTCCGCATGTGGGAGGAGCTGGGGCTCACCTTCGTCATGGTCACCCACGACTCGGCCGTCGCGAAGCAGGCCCCGCGCCTGGCGACGATCCGCAAGGGACGGATCACGGTGAAGGAGAACACCCGGGCCTGAGCCGGGAAGCGCCCAACCGCGCGGTTCCGTAACGGGGTTCCGGCGGCGAGGTTACAGTCACCCGTCGACTTCGGCACCCTCTTCGACATCCCTTGAGGCGCTTGATCACCCCTCGGCATACTTCGTGATCCGGGGGGTGCGCGCAGACGTACGAGACCACCCCCGGCCGGGTGACGGTAATCCACCCGGCAACTTCGCTAGGGGGAACCTTGCGCAGACAAGTGAAGAGAGCGTGCGCGGCCACGGTCGCCACGGCGGCCGCCGTGGCGCTCGCGGCGGGCATGGCCGCTCCGGCGTCGGCGGACGGGGGACGCACGACCGCCGGGGCGCAGACGTCCGACAAGACGTCCGCGGCCAAGGCCAAGCACCGCGTCACGCTGATCACCGGTGACCGGGTCGCCGTGGACGCCAAGGGCCGCGTGGTCGGCCTGGAGCGGGCGAAGGGCCGGGAGCACATACCCGTCCAGGTCCGCAGGACCGGCGGTCACACGCTCGTGGTGCCGGCGGACGCCGCCCGGCTGATCGCGAGCGGCAAGCTCGACCAGCGGCTCTTCGACGTCACCGAACTCAACAAGGCGACGACCCGCGGCTCCCAGAAGCGGGGCCTGAAGGTCATCGTCGGCTACAAGGGCAGCGCGGCGGGCGCCAAGGCCGAGGTGCGCGACGCGGGCACGCTCCGCCGGACCCTGAAGACCCTGAACGCGGACGCGGTGCAGACGCCGCACGAGGACGCGCCCGACCTGTGGGACGCCGTCACCAACGGCGACCGGACCGCCTCCGGTGTCGCCCACGTCTGGCTCGACGGGGTGCGCAAGGCCAGCCTCGACACCTCCGTCGCGCAGATCGGCACCCCCAAGGCGTGGGCCGCCGGCTACGACGGCAAGGGCGTCACCATCGCCGTGCTGGACACCGGTGTCGACGCCACCCACCCGGACCTCAAGGGCCAGGTGACCGAGTCCAAGAACTTCACCTCCGCGGCCACCACCGGGGACAAGGTCGGCCACGGCACCCACGTCGCGTCCATCGCGGCCGGTACGGGCGCCAAGTCGGGCGGCAAGTACAAGGGCGTCGCGCCCGGCGCGAAGGTCCTCAACGGCAAGGTCCTCGACGACTCCGGCTTCGGTGACGACTCCGGCATCCTCGCCGGCATGGAGTGGGCGGCCGCGCAGGGCGCCGACGTCGTCAACATGAGCCTGGGCGGCATGGACACCGCCGAGGTCGACCCGCTGGAGGCGGCGGTCAACAAGCTGTCCGCCGAGAAGGGCGTGCTGTTCGCCATCGCGGCCGGCAACGAGGGCCCGCAGTCGATCGGTTCGCCGGGCAGCGCGGACGCCGCGCTCACCGTCGGCGCCGTCGACGACAAGGACGCGCTCGCCGACTTCTCCTCCACCGGCCCCCGCGTCGGCGACGGCGCCATCAAGCCGGACGTCACCGCGCCGGGCGTCGACATCACGGCCGCCTCGGCGAAGGGCAACGACATCGCCGGGGAGGTCGGCGAGAAGCCGGCCGGCTACATGACCATCTCCGGCACGTCGATGGCGACCCCGCACGTCGCGGGAGCCGCGGCGATCCTGAAGCAGCAGCACCCGGAGTGGACCCACACGGAGCTGAAGGCCGCCCTCACCGGCTCCACGAAGGGCGGCAAGTACACGCCGTTCGAGCAGGGTTCGGGCCGGGTCCAGGTCGACAAGGCCGTCAAGCAGACGGTGATCGCCGACCCGGTGTCGCTGAGCTTCGGCGTGCAGCAGTGGCCGCACACCGACGACAAGCCGGTCACCAAGGAGCTGACCTACCGCAACCTCGGCACCGAGGACGTCACGCTGAAGCTGACGTCGACGGCCACCGACCCCAAGGGCAAGGCCGCCCCGGCCGGCTTCTTCGAGCTCGGTGCCACCACGGTCACCGTCCCGGCGGGCGGCAGGGCCTCCGTGGACCTCACCGTGGACACCCGGCTCGGCGGCACCGTCGACGGCGCGTACTCCGCGTACGTGGTCGCGACCGGCGGCGGGCAGAGCGTGCGCACGGCGGCCGCCGTGCAGCGCGAGGTCGAGTCGTACGACGTGACGCTGAAGTTCCTCGGCCGTGCGGGCAAGCCGGCCGGCAACTACGTCGCGAACCTCTCCGGTCTCTCCGGCCTGGGCGCCGGGCAGTGGTACCAGCCCTACGACGCCGACGGCACCGTCACCGTGCGGGTGCCCAAGGGCGGTTACGTCCTGGACACCGGCATCTTCGTCAGCCCCGACCCGCAGAAGTACGAGGGCGCCGACTGGCTGGCCCAGCCGAAGCTGAGCGTCACCAAGGACACGACGATCACGCTGGACGCCCGCAAGGCCAAGCCGGTGAACATCACCGTGCCGGACAAGGGCGTCAAGTCGGAGTTCGCCTCGGCCGACTACACCGTCGAGACGAAGAACACCGCCCAGGCCTTCGGCTGGTGGCTGGACTCGTACGACAACTTCCGCTCCGCCCACCTCGGCCCGCAGATCACCGACGGCTCGCTCAGCCAGCAGTGGGACTCCCACTGGAGCAAGGGCGCCAAGGAGCAGTACGACACCGTCGCCGGCGGCGTGGTCAAGCAGCTCGCCACCGGCTACAACCGCGCCTACAAGGCGGGCGACCTGGCCACGGTGAAGGTCGGCCTCGGCGCGTCGGCGAGCGGCAAGAAGGGCGAGGTCGGCGCGGTGGGCTGGCTGCCGACGAGCGGCGGGGGCTCCTCCGTCAGCATCCCGCAGACCCTGCCCGGCACCCGCACCCTGCACCTGTCCACCGGGAACGGGGTCCGCTGGGACCTCGACTTCGCGCAGCGGGGCGGTGTCGACGCGGACGGCTGGCCGGTCTACGACGCCGGTTACACCATCGGCTACGGGAAGGCCTACAAGGGCGGCGCCCACTACTCCGAGACCGTGAACACGGCCGTCTTCGGACCGCGTCTGACCTCGGAGTACGGTCTCTTCCGGGACGGCAACAGCATCTCGGGCCTGGTCCCGCTGTTCGCCGACGGCAAGGGCCACGACGGGTCCTCGCTGTTCACCTCGGTCACCACCACCCTCTACCGCGACGGCAAGAAGGTCGGCTCGAACGACGACCCGCTGCTCGGCGACCAGGAGTTCAAGGTCCCCTCCGGTGACGCCGCCTACAAGCTGACCACCTCGGTCAAGCGCAGCGCCAAGGTCGCCGCGGCTTCCACCCGCATCGACGCGAGCTGGACCTTCCGCTCCAAGAAGACCGCCGACCTCAAGCAGCTGCCCGCCTCCACGGTCCGCTTCAACGCGGCCACGGGCCTGGACAGCAAGGTCACGGCCGGCAAGAAGGTCACCGTCCCGGTCACCGTCGAGGGCGCCGCCAAGGGCAAGAACCTCAAGTCCCTGTCGGTGTACGTCTCCTACGACTACGGCCAGACCTGGAAGAAGCTCGAGGTGAAGAAGGGGAAGGTCACCTTCAAGAACCCGGCGAAGGGGAAGGCGATCTCCTTCCACGCCAAGATCGCCGACAAGAAGGGCAACAAGTCGACGATCTCGATCTACAACGCCTACCACGGCAAGTAGTCCCTGAGGGAGGGGCCCGCCGGAAGCAGCGCTTCCGGCGGGCCCCTCCCGTCTCAGGCGGTCGTCGTCGTTCCGGACCGGCTCGCGTCCACGCCCCAGCTGCCCAGCAGCCGCAGGGCCTCCGCCGACGGCGAGCCCGGCTCCGCGAAGTACGTGACCAGCGACTGCCCGCTGTCGTCACCGGCCGGGCGGAACGACTCCCAGAGCAGCGTCAGCTCACCGACCAGCGGATGCCGGACGTGCTTGACGCCGTGGCTCTTCTCCTTGACGTCGTGCGCGGCCCAGAGCCCGCGGAACTCCTCGCTCTTCACGGACAGCTCCCCGACCAGGGAGGACAGCTGGGGGTCGTCCGGATGGCAGCCCGCGTCCATGCGCAGGTAGGCGACCATGTCGTACGCCTTCTGGTCCCACTCCACGAACAGCTTCCGGTAGTCCGGGTTCAGGAACACCAGCCGCGCCCAGTTCCGCTCCTGCGCCGGCATCCGGCCCCAGTCCCCGAAGAGCGCCGCCGCCATCCGGTTCCAGGCGAGGATGTCCGAGCGCCGGCCCACGACGTACGCCGGGACCGTGTCCATCGACTCCAGCAGCTGCCGCAGCGCCGGGCGGGTCTGCTGGGTCCGGGGCCCCTGCTTCTTCCTGTGCCGCTTCGGTTTCGCCAGGTGCGTCAGGTGGGCGTGCTCGGCGGCGGTCAGACGCAGGGCGCGCGCGATCGAGTCCAGTACCTCCGCCGAGACGTTCCGCCCGTTGCCCTGCTCCAGGCGCGTGTAGTACGCCACGGACACCCCGGCGAGCTGCGCCAGCTCCTCCCGGCGCAGGCCCGGCACCCGGCGGTGCCGTCCGAAGTCCGGCAGGCCCACGTCCTCCGGCTTCAGCCGGGCGCGGCGGGTGCGCAGGAACTCGCTGAGTTCCGCTCGCGGGTCGAGGCCGCCGCCCGCGGGGCCGGCCGGATCGGTGTGCCGCTCGTCCATGGCTCCAGTATCCCCGGTCGTACGCACAGCATCCTGTCCCTGCCAGTGGTACGCACGGCGAACGTAGGCAGAGCCGTGGTCTGGGTGGTCCCCGGCCGCTGCCGCAGGCTGGATGCCGTGCCCGGGCGGACAGAAGGCAGCCGGGCGCACGACTTCCGAGGAGATCCCTGGTATGACCACTGTCGCCGCGTACGCCGCACCCGCCGCCAAGGCTCCGCTGGAGCGGACGACCATCGAGCGGCGCGAGGTCGGTGAGTTCGACGTCCTGATCGACATCAAGTTCGCCGGTATCTGCCACTCCGACATCCACCAGGTCCGTGAGGGCTGGGGCGGAGCGATCTTCCCCATGGTCCCCGGCCACGAGATCGCCGGTGTGGTGTCCGAGGTCGGTCCCGGTGTCACGTCGTTCCGGGTCGGTGACCGCGTGGGCGTCGGCTGCATGGTCGACTCCTGCCGCACGTGCGACAACTGCCGGGCCGGCCGGGAGCAGTACTGCACCGGCAGCGGCATGGTCGGCACGTACAACGCCCTGGACAAGAACGGCGAGCCGACCTACGGCGGCTACTCGCAGAAGATCGTCGTCGACGAGAACTACGTCGTCCGCATCCCCGACGGCCTGTCCCTCGACGCCGCCGCGCCCCTGCTGTGCGCCGGCATCACCGTGTACTCCCCGCTGAAGCGCTGGGGCGCCGGCCCCGGCAAGAAGGTCGCGATCCTGGGCATGGGCGGCCTCGGCCACATGGGCGTCAAGATCGCGCACGCGCTGGGCGCGGAGGTGACGGTGCTGTCGCAGTCCCTGCGCAAGAAGGACGACGGCCTGAAGCTGGGCGCCGACCACTACCACGCCACCGGTGACCCGAAGACCTTCGAGGAGCTGCAGGGCGCCTTCGACCTGATCGTGTCGACGGTGTCGGCCCCGCTGGACTTCAACGCCTACCTGTCCCTGCTGAGGACGGAGGGCGCGCTGGTGAACGTGGGCGCCCCCGAGGAGCCCATCTCCCTCAACCTCTTCTCGGTGATCGGCGGCGGCAAGACCCTCGCCGGTTCGATGATCGGCGGCATCGCCGAGACCCAGGAGATGCTGGACTTCTGCGCCGCGCACGGCATCGGCGCGGAGATCGAGCTGATCGGCGCGGCCGAGATCAACGAGGCGTACGAGCGGGTCCTGAACAGCGACGTCCGCTACCGCTTCGTGATCGACACGGCGACGATCTGACGCACCGCGCCCCCGGCCGCGTCCGCGGGGTGCGTCCCGCCGTGCCCTCCGGGCGGACACCGCTCGCCGGTGTCCGCCCGGAAGGGGAGGGACCGCAGCCGCGGTGGCCGTGGCACCCCTCCCGCCGCCCGGAACGAGTGCGGGAGAAGCGGTACGGCGGACCCGGGCCGTGGGGGGCGGCGGGCTCAGTGCGGCAGGGTCGCCGGGCTGCCGCCGTTCGCCTCGTAGCCCGCGACCGCCAGGGCCCGGTAGACCGCGAACTCCGCGGCGGGGTCGGCGGACAGGGTCCAGGGGAGCGCGCCGACGTGGCCGTCGATGTGTATCAGCTGGTTCATGGCCTCCGCCCAGCGCTCGGCGCGGACCAGGAAGAAGACCAGCATGTGCCGGACGTGCGCGAGCATCGGGTCGTCAGGGCGGGCCGAGTGGACCGCGTGCAGCGCGCCGTGGATCGCGCGGGTGACGACCTCGCTCTGGTAGAAGCCGCTGACCAGGTTCACCTCGGGCATGTGCTCGAACACCGCGAAGAGCGGCATCGCGGCGAGGAGCGACCCCCGGGGCGCCCGGGCCGCCGCGGCCTCCGCGAACTCGTACGCCTGCTGCCGCGAGCCGTGCCACTTCTCGCACCAGTAGTGCAGCGCGGCCAGGTGCGCCCCCATGTGGGACGGCGCACGGTCCAGGATCTTCAGCCAGACCTGCTCGAAGTCCTCCCGGGAGTAGCCGAGTCCACGGGCCGCCGAGAGCTCCACGATGTACGGGACCGGGTCACCGGGAGCCAGCAGCGCCGCCTCGCCGCACGCCTCCTTCGCCTCCTCCATGATGATCCGGAACTCGTCCGTCCCGGGCGTCGCCGTACGCCACGCCTGCTGCACCAGGAACTCGGCGTGCACCGCCGCTCCCCCCGCGTCCTTGGGGGCCTCGGTCCGCCACACCCGCAGCCACTGCCCGCCCGGCGCCTCGCCCGCCCCGCCGGGCCGCTGCCGCAGCTCCAGCGAGGCGGCGCCCGCGAAGGCCTGGACGCGCTGCCAGCGCAGCTCGCCCTCCGCGTCCGTGCCGGCCAGCAGCTGCTGTGCCGCCCGGTGGTCCTGCGTGCGCTGCACCAGGTCCAGGACGTCCAGCAGGTCCTGGTCGGGGCCGGGCATGCGGATGTCCAGCTCCTCCTCGCGGGCGAAGCCGTAGTTCGCCGGGTCCGCCGCGTCCGGGTGGCCGGGCGGGACCAGACCGACCGCGCCGGGCCGGCGCCTGAGGAACGGCACCACCACGAAGCCGAGCATGACGAGCGCGATCAGGACCCAGAGAATCTCCATGCCACCAGCGAACCAGACCGCGCCGCCCCTTGGCCAACCCGGTGCCCGACCCTGTGGAGAACTCCCGGCTCCCGGCTCCGGAAGCGGTGCCCGTCCGCCCTCACCCGCCCCTCGTCCACCCCTCGTCCGTCCTTCCTCCGCCCCGCTTCCGCCCCGCTTCCGCCCCGCTTCCGCCCCCCGTCCGCCCCGCATCCGTCATCGGCGCCGCCCGAGCACTACCCTCGGTGCTCATGAGCGACAGGCACATCAGTCAGCACTTCGAGACGCTCGCGATCCACGCGGGCAACACCGCCGACCCCCTGACGGGCGCGGTCGTCCCGCCGATCTACCAGGTGTCCACCTACAAGCAGGACGGCGTCGGCGGCCTGCGCGGCGGCTACGAGTACAGCCGCAGCGCCAACCCCACCAGGACCGCGCTGGAGGAGAACCTCGCCGCCCTGGAGGGTGGCCGCCGCGGCCTCGCGTTCGCGTCCGGACTGGCGGCCGAGGACTGCCTGCTGCGCACGCTGCTCAGCCCCGGCGACCACGTGGTGATCCCGAACGACGCGTACGGCGGCACGTTCCGCCTCTTCGCCAAGGTCGTCGCCCGCTGGGGCGTGGAGTGGTCGGTGGCCGACACCTCCGACCCGGCCGCGGTGCGGGCCGCCCTCACCCCGAAGACCAAGGCCGTCTGGGTGGAGACCCCCTCCAACCCGCTGCTCGGCATCACCGACATCGCCGCCGTCGCCCAGGTCGCCCGGGACGCGGGCGCCCGCCTCGTCGTCGACAACACCTTCGCCACGCCGTACCTCCAGCAGCCGCTCGCGCTCGGCGCGGACGTCGTCGTGCACTCCCTGACCAAGTACATGGGCGGCCACTCGGACGTCGTCGGCGGCGCCCTGATCACCGGCGACGCGGAGCTGGGCGAGGAGCTGGCCTTCCACCAGAACGCGATGGGCGCGGTCGCCGGACCCTTCGACTCCTGGCTGGTGCTGCGCGGCACCAAGACGCTCTCGGTCCGCATGGACCGGCACAGCGAGAACGCGACGAGGATCGCCGAGATGCTCACCCGCCACGCGCGCGTGACGAGCGTCCTGTACCCGGGCCTGCCGGACCACCCCGGTCACGAGGTCGCCGCCAAGCAGATGCGGGCGTTCGGCGGCATGATCTCCTTCCGCGTCGAGGGCGGCGAGGAGGCGGCCGTCGAGGTCTGCAACCGGGCCCGGGTGTTCACGCTCGGCGAGTCCCTGGGCGGCGTCGAGTCGCTGATCGAGCACCCCGGGCGGATGACGCACGCGTCCGCGGCCGGTTCCGCGCTCGAGGTCCCCGCCGACCTGGTGCGGCTGTCCGTCGGCATCGAGAACGTCGACGACCTGCTCGACGACCTCCAGCAGGCGCTCGGGAAGTAAGGACCGCGAGCCGGTTCGCGCCGGGCCGGTTCACCAGCCCGTCAGGGGCGGCGTCGTCTCCGACGGCGGCTCCGCCCAGGGCCGGGCCGTCAGCGCCCACACCGTGAACGCCACGGCCGCCGCGCACACCAGCAGCCACATCGCGCGGCGCGCCAGCGTCCTGCGCCGCAGGATGCGGGCACCGCGGCGCACGGCCTGCGCGTGGAGCCCGGGCGGCACCGGGGGCGGCGGCCGCTCCAGCAGCCGCCGCACGGTCGCCTCACGGTTCGTCCGGGCCATCCCCGCCTCCCGTCTGGTCGTCGTCGCCGGGCCCCGCCGGTCCGGGCGGCCTCATGACGGCACCGCCCCGGCGCCTTCGACCGCCGGAGCCGGTTCCCGGGGCGGGCGCAGGAGGACCGCCATCGCGCGGTGGCAGATCGTCCGCACGCGCTCCGCGGGCAGACCGAGCAGGGCCGCCGTCTGCTCCTCGGCGACGCCCTCGTGGAGCCGCAGGACCAGGATCAGGCGTTCCTGCGGGGTGAGCCGGACCAGGAGGCCCCCGGGGCGGGGGCGCGAGCGGAGCGGACCGCCGTGCCGGTGCCAGGCGCCGTGCGCGAAGCGGGTCGCCAGGTACCGGCGGGTGACGTCGTAGGGGTCCTCGCCGCGCAACCGGTCCCAGGACGCGTACGTGTGGGCCAGCGCCAGGGTCAGCAGGCGCCGCGCGCGCGGGTTGTCGTCCGGTGCCTCCGCGGTGAGCAGCGTCGCGGTGTGCAGCAGCCGTCCGCCCGCGCCCGCGACGTACGCCTCGAACTCGCGGGCCCGGCGCAGATCCCGGGACGCATGCCGTGGTCGCAACCGCGCCTCCCGCCACCCCTGAACGAGCCGGTCCCGGCCGCGTACGGCCCGCGGCGGGCGCGTACGACGGGGACCCGGTCTCATATGAGGCCAGGGTCCACCCCGTGGTCAAGAGCCGCGCACCCCGCAACCGGGCCGCCCTCGCGCGCGGCGGCACCCCCGCGCCCGACGGGCACCCCGCCCCGGACGGACGTCCGGGGCGGTCAGGACGCCGGCTGCCCCTCCTGGCCGGGTCCCCCCTGCACCGACATCCGCGTGGACAGCGCGCTGTTGAAGCGGGTCAGGAGCGCGCAGAACGCCTCGCGCTCCTCCGGCTCCCAGTCGTGTGTCAGCTCGGCCATCAACTGACGCCGCGAGGCCCGCACTTCCTCCAGGCGGGACAGCCCGCGCGGGGACAGCTGGAGCACCACCGCGCGTCCGTCCTCGGGGTGCGAGGTCCGCTTGACCAGGCCGGTGTCCACGAGCGGGGCCACCTGCCGGGTGACCGTCGAGGAGTCGATGCCCATGCTCGCGGCGAGCGCCTTGACGCCCATCGGACCCTCTTTGTCGAGGCGGTTGAGCAGCAGGTAGGCGGCGCGGTCCATGGAGTTGCGCACCTGGCCGACCCCGCCGAGCCGCGTCTGTTCGGCGCGGCGGGCGAACAGCGCCACCTCGTGCTGCAACGTGTCGAGAAGACCGGTGTCACCGACGGCAGTTGCGTCCGTCGTCATGTCCATCGACATTTCAGGTGTTGTGGGCATGGCCGGGGGCTCACTTCGTGGAGGGCTGCTTGTGTGGGGGACAGGGTACGCGGCCGGAGGGCGGGCCGTGCGGGCGCTGTGCAAAGCGGAGTCCGCGGGTCGGTCACAGCGGTCGCGGACACGTGTGAACTGCGATGCTGGGGCCATGAGCTACAGCACGGCCGACCCCTTGCGCACCGTCACCCTCGACGACGTGCGCGGCGCCCAGAAGATGCTCTCGGGCGTGGCACGGACGACCGCGATGGAGGGCAGCCGGCACCTGTCCCGGCAGGTGGGCGCGCCGGTGCACCTGAAGTGCGAGAACCTCCAGCGGACGGGGTCGTTCAAACTGCGCGGCGCGTACGTCCGGATCGCCGGGCTGCTGCCCGAGGAGCGTGCCGCCGGTGTCGTCGCGGCGAGCGCCGGCAACCACGCGCAGGGTGTCGCGCTGGCGTCGTCGCTGCTGGGGGTGCGGTCGACGGTGTTCATGCCGAAGGGCGCCCCGCTGCCGAAGATCAGCGCGACCCGGGAGTACGGCGCCGAGGTGCGGCTGCGGGGCCAGGTGGTGGACGAGTCGCTGGCCGCCGCGCAGGAGTACGCGCACGACACGGGGGCGGTGTTCATCCACCCCTTCGACCACCCGGACGTCATCGCGGGCCAGGGCACGGTGGGCCTGGAGATCCTGGAGCAGTGCCCCGAGGTGCGGACGATCGTCGTGGGCGTCGGCGGGGGCGGGCTGGCCGCCGGCATCGCGGTCGGGGTGAAGGCGCTGCGGCCGGACGTGCGGATCGTCGGGGTGCAGGCGGAGGGCGCGGCGGCGTACCCGCCCTCGCTGGCGGCCGGGCGTCCGGTGCCGGTGCGCAACCCGGTGACCATGGCCGACGGCATCAAGGTGGGGCGGCCCGGTGACGTGCCGTTCGCGATCGTCGACGAGCTGGTGGACGAGGTGCGCACCGTCACCGAGGACGAGCTGTCCACGGCGCTGCTGCTGTGCCTGGAGCGGGCCAAGCTGGTCGTCGAGCCGGCCGGGGCGAGCCCGGTCGCGGCGCTGCTGAGCAGGCCCGACGCCTTCGACGGACCGGTCGTCGCGGTGCTGTCCGGGGGCAACGTCGACCCGGTGCTGATGGAGCGCGTGCTGCGGCACGGCATGGCCGCGCAGGGCCGCTACCTGGCCGTCCGGCTGCGCCTGACGGACCGGCCGGGCGCCCTCGCGGCGCTCCTCGGGACGCTGTCGGCGGTCGACGCCAACGTCCTCGACGTGAGCCACGTACGGACCGACCCGCGGCTCGGGCTCACGGAGGTGGAGGTCGAGCTGCACCTGGAGACCAAGGGACCGGCGCACTGCACCGAGGTCGACGGGGCCCTGCGCGACGCGGGTTACACGGTGATGGACTGACACGGACGGCCCGGCACCGGCCGGGCCACGACTCCTCGTCACTCGTTCGGGGAAGTCCGTTGAGGGACGCGATACATCGCGTTATGGTGAATGTCGCCCGCCGCGCCGCCCCGCCCGCTCGGCGGAGGAGCACCCCGGCGGGACGAAGCGCACAGGCCAAGCATTCCCGAAGAATTCCCCGATGACGTGGAGACTCATATGCCAGGCGCCATCTATGCCGAAGGTCTGGTCAAGACCTTCGGGGACGTCAGGGCACTGGACGGCGTCGACCTCGATGTCCCCGAGGGCACCGTCCTGGGCCTGCTCGGGCCGAACGGCGCGGGCAAGACCACCACCGTCCGCTGCCTGACCACCCTGCTGCGGCCCGACAGCGGCCGTGCCGTGGTCGCCGGCCTCGACGTGTTGGGACAGCCCGACGCCGTACGCCGCTCCATCGGCCTGTCCGGCCAGTTCGCGGCCGTCGACGAGTACCTGACCGGCCGCGAGAACCTGCAGATGGTCGGACAGCTCTACCAGATGCGGGCGAAGGCGGCCCGGGCCCGCGCGGACGAGCTGCTGGAGCAGTTCAACCTCGCGGACGCGGCCGACCGCACCGCCAGGACCTACTCCGGGGGCATGCGCCGCCGGCTCGACCTCGCGGCGGCCCTGGTCGTCTCGCCGCCCGTGATGTTCATGGACGAGCCGACGACCGGCCTCGACCCGCGCAACCGGCAGCAGCTGTGGGAGGTGATCAAACAGCTCGTCTCCGGGGGCACGACACTGCTGCTCACCACCCAGTACCTGGAGGAGGCCGACCACCTCGCGCACGACATCGCCGTCGTCGACCACGGCCGGGTCATCGCCCAGGGCACCTCCGACCAGCTCAAGGCCCGCACCGGCGGCGAGCGCGTCGAGGTCGTGGTGCACGACCGCGAGCACGTCCGGACCGTCTCCGCCCTCCTGGACAGGTACAGCCTGCGCGGCCCCGGCAAGGGCGACACCACGGTCGAGGAGCACATGCGCAAGATCACCACGCCGGTCTCCGGCGGAGCGAAGCTCCTGGCCGAGATCATCCGCGAGCTCGACACCCGCGGTATCGAGATCGACGACATCGGCCTGCGCCGCCCGACCCTCGACGACGTCTTCCTCTCCCTGACCGGACACGTCGCGCAGACCGCGCACGAGGACGAGGACGACGGCGAGCGCACCGCGCGCGACGCCGGGGGACAGGGACACCGCCACAGCAAGGAGACCGCGAAATGAGTGCCGTCACCGACGCCGTGCGGATCACGGCACCCGGCAACCCCGTCGCCCAGTCGGTCCGGGACTCCCTGGTCGTCGCCAGACGCAACCTGATCCGCATGGCCCGGATCCCCGAAGTGGTCATCTTCGGGCTCATCCAGCCGATCATGTTCGTGGTGCTGTTCTCCTACGTCTTCGGCGGCTCCATGAACATCGGCGGCAGCACGGACTCCTCCGTCTACCGCGAGTTCCTGATGGCGGGCATCTTCGCGCAGACCGTCACGTTCGCCACCGCCGGAGCCGGCGCGGGCATCGCCGAGGACATGCACAAGGGGCTCATCGACCGCTTCCGCTCCCTGCCCATGGCACGCGGCGCGGTGCTCACCGGCCGCACCCTCGCCGACCTGGTGCAGACGGCGCTCACCCTGCTCGTGCTCGCCGTCGTCGCCCTCCTCGTCGGCTGGCGCACCCACACCAGCGTCGGCGAGGTGCTCGGCGCGTTCGCCCTGCTGCTCCTGACCGGGTACGCGTTCACCTGGATCGGCGCGGTCATCGGCCTGTCGGTCCGCACCCCGGAGGCGGCCACCTCCGGCGGACTCGTCTGGCTCTTCCCGGTCACCTTCGTCTCGAACGCGTTCGTCGACTCCAGCAACATGACGCCCTGGCTGCGCCACATCGCCGACTGGAACCCGTTCAGCGCCACCGTCCAGGCCTGCCGCGAGCTCTTCGGCAACCCCGGGGTCTCCACCTCGGACGCCTGGCCCATGCAGCACCCGGTGTGGGCCTCGCTGATCTACTCGGTCCTGATCGTCGCGTTCTTCCGCACCCTCGCCGTGCGCAAGTACCGCTCGGCCGCGGCATGACGAGACCCCCGGCGCCGCACAGGGCGCCGGGGGCCGTCGGAGACGTGCGGGGGCGGGTCAGCCGTTGTACGGCTCGGCCTTGAGGATCTTCACCGAGGCCTTCTTGCCGTTCGGCAGCTCGTACTCCGCGTCCTCGCCGACCTTGTGGCCGGTCACGCCGGCGCCCAGCGGGGACTGCGGCGAGTAGGTCTCGATGTCCGCGCTCGCGTACTCGCGCGAGGCGAGCAGGAAGGTCAGCGTGTCGTCCTCGTCGCCGTCGAAGGCGATCGTCACGACCATGCCGGGCGCCACCGCGCCGTCGGCCGCCGGAGCCTCGCCGACCTTGGCGTTCTCGAGGAGCTGGGTGAGCTGGCGCACACGGAGCTCCTGCTTGCCCTGCTCCTCCTTGGCCGCGTGGTACCCGCCGTTCTCACGCAGGTCGCCCTCCTCGCGCGCGGCGGCGATCTTCGCGGCGATCTCCGTGCGCGCGGGACCAGTAAGGTACTCAAGCTCGTCCTTGAGCTTGTTGTACGCCTCCTGGGTCAGCCAGGTGACGTTCTCGCTGGTCTGGGTCACAGGTGCTCCTCGTAGGTACTGGGAATACAAAGTATCGCCCCTCCCCAGAAGGATGTTCCTCTACGGATGGGCGAAACCACGAGCCTAACAATTGACCGCCCAAAGGGGGAGGACATAAGCCGCCGGACTCATGTCAGCGCAGGTCAGCGGCCATGTATTCCCGGCCGTGTCAGTCCGCGTGGCAGCCGACGAGCTCGGCCGTGGTGCCCGGGGAGGTGGTGCGGAGCGTGACGACCTCGTCGATGCGCGTGTCGTCCCCGTCGAAGCGGAAGTCGGCGCGGCCCACCTCGGCGCCGTCCTTGGCCTGGGAGCGCACCGTGCAGTAGCCGCTCGCCCCCGCGTCCTTGCGCACCTCCAGGCGCACCTTCACCGCGTCCTCGGAGAGGTCGAAGCCGATCACCTCGGCGCTGATCTCGTTCTTGGCGACGTGGTGGTAGCCGAACCAGCCGACCAGCCCGAGCATCACCACGGCCAGCACGGCGCCGACGACCCTGAGCGTGCGGTCGGCGCGCTCGTCCGAGGAACGACCGTAACGGCCCTCGGGCAGCCGCGTGCTCGCCGTGCTCATGATCGTCTCCTCGGCAGGAATCCTCGGCGGAGGGGAACGCGGGTCCCGTCACGGACGCGGGCCCGGATCCCGGAATTATTCGCCCCCCGGTTCGGTCACTATAGAAGCCTGCGACTGCGCCGCCGCACACAGGGCGCCTGACGACTTGAGGATTGAGTCTTGACTGACCAGCTGCGACTGATGGCCGTGCACGCCCACCCCGACGACGAGTCGAGCAAGGGCGCGGCCACCATGGCGAAGTACGTGTCCGAGGGGGTGGACGTGCTGGTGGTGACCTGCACGGGCGGGGAGCGCGGCTCCATCCTCAACCCGAAACTGCAGGGCGACGCGTACATCGAGGAGCACATCCACGAGGTGCGCAGGAAGGAGATGGACGAGGCCCGCGAGATCCTCGGCGTCAAGCAGGAGTGGCTCGGCTTCGTCGACTCCGGCCTGCCCGAGGGCGACCCGCTGCCGCCGCTGCCGGAGGGCTGCTTCGCCCTGGAGGACGTCGACAAGGCGGCCGGCGAGCTGGTGCGCAGGATCCGCTCCTTCCGTCCCCAGGTGATCACCACCTACGACGAGAACGGCGGCTACCCGCACCCCGACCACATCATGACCCACAAGATCACGATGGTGGCGTTCGAGGGCGCGGCGGACACCGCGAAGTACCCGGAGGAGGAGTACGGCCCGGCGTACCAGCCGCTGAAGCTGTACTACAACCAGGGCTTCAACCGCCCCCGCACCGAGGCGCTGCACCAGGCCATGCTGGACCGCGGCCTGGAGTCGCCCTACGGGGACTGGCTCAAGCGCTGGAGCGAGTTCGAGCGCAAGGAGCGCACGCTCACCACGCACGTCCCGTGCGCCGACTTCTTCGAGATCCGCGACAAGGCGCTGATCGCGCACGCCACGCAGATCGACCCCGACGGCGGCTGGTTCCGGGTGCCGATGGAGGTCCAGAAGGAGGTCTGGCCCACGGAGGAGTACGAGCTCGCCAAGTCCCTCGTCGATACCTCCCTCCCCGAGGACGACCTCTTCGCGGGCATCCGGGACAATGCCTGACATGAGCGCAAGCCTGGCAATCACCCACCTCGTCCCCCTGGCCAAGGAGCTCGACGAGGACAAGGTCACCCCCGGTGTCCTCGGCTTCATCGTCTTCGCGGTGATGGCCCTGGCCGTCTGGGCCCTGATGAAGTCGATGAACCGCCACATGGGCCGGGTCGACTTCCCCGAGGCCGAGGACCCGCGGGGCCGGCCCGACAGCGGCACCGAGGCGGCCGCCTCCGGCGGGAGCCGGAAGAAGAACGGCTGAACCGTACGGCCCTCCGGACCCGGAGGGCCGTACGGCGGCGGGGCGCGGGCAGGGGGCGCACGCCCGTCCGTGGTCCCGTCGTGCCCCGGCCCGCGGCGTCCTACGCCCTGGACCCCACGGCCACGCCCATCACCTCCCGCGCGTGGCGGCCCGGGACCATGCCCAGGCGCCAGGCCTGCCAGCCCGCCTCCAGGCTGACGCCCCGCTCCAGCAGCAGCTGGTAGGCCTCCACGCAGTCGTCCAGCTTCCCGTCGCGGGAGGCATGGGCGGCCCGGGCCAGCCGGGACAGCTCCTCCTGGGCCACCGCCGTGCCGACCTCCGTGCCGCCCGGGGCCGCGTACGGCAGGAGGGTGCAGCGCAGGAAGCGGGCCCAGTCCTCGCCGCGGCGGTCGCCGTAGGACGCGAACAGGGCCACCGCCTCGTCGCACAGGGCCAGCGCCTGCTGGGTGCGGGCGTTGCCCGCGTCGACGACCGCCAGCTCCAGGCAGGTCCACGCCTCGCCGTGCGCCACGCCGATGCGCTGGAAGTCGGCCCGGGCGTCCACGAGGAGCTGGCGGGCGAAACCGGAGTTGCGCAGCGAACCGGTCCGCGCCGCCCGCTGGTCGCGGGTCACCCGCGCCGAGTGGTGCCGGGCGCAGGCCAGGCCGTAGACGTCCCGCATCCGGGAGAACATCGTGCGGGCGCGTTCCAGCTCGCGCACCGCCCGGTCCAGGTCCCCGGTCTCCTCCAGCGCCTGGCCCAGGTAGTACAGCGTCCAGGCCTCGCCCCGCGCGTCCTCGTTGTCCCGGTGCCGGGCGGCGGCCCGCCGCAGCTCCTCCGCCGCCTCGGAGGCGTCACCGCCCACCAGGCGGGCCCGGGCCAGCTGGGTGAGCGCCCAGGCCTCGCCGCGGGCGTCGCGGGTCCGGCCGTACAGCTCGAGGGCCGCGCGCAGCTCGGTCCCGGCGCGCGGCACGTCGCCCATCCGCAGGCACAGCTGGCCGAGCTGGTAGTGCGCCCACGCCTGGCCGTGCACGGACTCGCCCGCCCGGTGCAGCACCAGGGACTCGGTCAGCAGGTCCAGCGCCTCCGACAGCCGGGCGCGGTCCCGCTCGACCGCCGCCAGCGCGTGCATCGTCCAGGCGCGGTCCGTGGCCAGCTCGGGGGCGGACTGCAGGCCGAGGGCCTCGCGCAGCCTCGCCGACGCCTCCGTCAGGTTGCCCTGGTGGTGCAGCGTGATGCCGAGCGAGGTCAGCGCACGGGCCGCGCCCGCGTCGTGGTGCGCCTCCCGGTACAGGTCCACGACCGACGCCAGGGTGGTGCGCGCCTTGTCCAGCTCGCCCAGCTGGCGTGCCGCGATACCCGTGCGCCACTGCACCGAGCGCACCAGCAGGCCCTCGTCCACCGCCTGCGCCAGCTCGCTGATCTCCCCGAGGCGGTACAGGTCGCCGCGCAGCAGGCAGTAGTCGCACAGCGCGCCCAGCAGGTTCAGCACCGCCGCCCGGTCCACGCCCTCCGCGTGCCGCAGCGCCGCCGTGATGAAGCTCGACTCGTCGTCCAGCCAGCGCAGCGCCTCGTCCAGCGAGGTGAAGCCGTACGGGCCGAACCGGTCCGAGCGGGTCGACATGTTGCCGTCGACCAGCCGCAGCACCGAGTCGGCCAGCTCGGCGTAGTTCACGATCAGCCGCTCCTGCGCCGCGGTGCGCTCGGCCGGGTCCTCCTCGTCGAGCAGCCGGGCCAGCGCGAAGGCGCGCACCAGGTCGTGCAGCCGGTAGCGGCCGTGCCGCACGCGGTCGATCAGGCCCGCGCGGGACAGCGCCTCCAGGTGCCGGGTGGCCTCCGCCTCGTCGGTGGCGAGCACCGCCGCCGCGGCGGCGGCGCCCAGCGAGACCCGGCCGGCCGGCGCCAGCCGGCGCAGCAGCCGCCGTACCGTCTCCGGCTGGTCGGTGTAGCGCAGCCACAGGGCGCGCTCCACCGGTTCGACCGGTCCGTAGGCGCCCAGGTCCGTGGCCAGGGCGCGCGGCGACCGCGGGCCGAGGGACGAGCCGGCCAGCCGCAGCGCCAGCGGCAGCCCCCCGCACAGCTCCCGCACCCGCTCGGCGGACTCGGCGTCGTACGGCCCGAGGAGGCCTGCGCGGCGGCGGCCAGCAGCTCCTCCGCGCCCGCCGCGTCCAGCGGCTCCACCGGCAGCTGGTGCACCCGGGCCGGAAGGTCGTCGGGCAGGCCCAGGGGCGCGCGGGCGGTGACCAGGACCAGGCTGTCGGACCGCTCGGGGATCAGCGCGCGGACCTGCCGCGGATCGGAGGCGTCGTCCAGGACGACGGTGACCGGCAGGCCCGCCAGATGCTGGTGGTACAGCTCGCTCAGCCGTCTGACCTGCTGCTCGGGGGAGGACCGCTCGCGGAACAGCAGCTGCTCGCGGGGCGCCCCGAGCCGGTTCAGCAGGTGCAGCAGCGCGTCCCGGGTGGACAGCGGCGGCTCACCGGAGTCCTCGCCGCGCAGATCGACGACGCAGGCGCCGCGGAAGTGGTCCTTCAGGTCGTGCGCGGCGCGCACCGCGAGCGTCGTACGGCCGCTGCCGGCGGGCCCGTGCAGCACCACCACCGTCGGCTGCGTCCGGGTGCTCGCGCGGGCCGCCTGCACCCACTGCCGGATCCGCGCCATCTCCTGCCGCCGGCCGGCGAACGGGCCCAGCGGCTCCGGCAGCTGCCCGAACGACTGCTCCAGCACGCTCCGTCCGCGCGCTACCGCGCTCTTGTCCGTGCCGCGCAGCCGCGGTCCGGCCCCCTTCCGCCCCGTGGACGCGGTCAGCACCCGCTGCTGGTCCAGGAACGGGCGGATCCCCCGCACCTCCAGTGCCGTCAGCCACTGCAACCGCAGCTGTTCCGGCCCGCCCGGCTGGCTCACCGCGCCGGCCCGGTGGTGGACGGCGGGCACGTGCGCGCCGGCCACCTTCACCACGGTCGCCGCCGCCCCGGCCACTCCGACGGTCACCCCCGCGCCCAGCGCCGTCCCGGCGCCCGTTCCCAGGGCCATGTCGGCGACCACGGCCGCGACCCCCGCCACCCCGGCCACCAGCAGCGGCGTCCCGGCGCCCTCGCGGGCGTAGCGCTGGCGGAAGGTGAGCTGCCCGGCCGCCGCCTCGTCCAGGGCGCGGGTGTACGCCTCGTACTCCTCGGTCGCCGTCCGCGCCATCGTGTCCAGCGCCCCGCGCGCCCGCGCCAGCAGCACCTTCCCGTCCGTGCGCCCGCCCGAGCGGCGCACCTCCTCCTCCACGGCCCGCGCCAACAGCCGCTCGGCGTCCGCCCGATGACCGTCCCTCATGTCATGTCCCCCTCCGGCGGCAACTCCTCCGGCTACGAGTGTGCTGCGGACGGGGCGCCGGCGCGAGGGGGCGGCGATCACCGGCCGGACGGCGTCATCCACCCCGGGGAGCATCACCCGTCGTGAAAATTTTTGTCCGGGATGGGTTTGGTGCGTGAGGCGGTCGACGGCTCCGCTGCGTGTGCTTCGGTGCCCAGGGTGACGGAGTCGGGCAACCTGTAGCCGAGCTCCGTCAAACGCGTGGCGATGGTGTGCGGGGAGCGCCTCGTGACATGGGAGACGCGCTGGATGTGGGCCGGCTGGACCGGTTCGTCATAGTCGAGCCAAGGTGGCTGCGCATCCAGGTCACGGCTGATGAAGAGAAGATCGTCCGGTTCCGGGGGTGATACATGGCTGTCCGGGATGCGGTAGCCGAGTTGTGCCAGGCGGGTGGTGATGTCGTCGGTGGTGCGTTCCGTTGCGGAAGCGGCTTGGGTGATGAAGGCGAGATGGACCACCGCACCGGGATCGAGCCAGGGTGGGTCCCCGTTCAGGTACAGGCTGATGATGAGGAAGTCGTCGGGGCCGAGGTGCGGCAGGGACGTCGCGGAGACGCGGTGGCCGAGCTGCGTCAGGCGGGCGGTGACATGGGCGGGGGTGCTCCCTGTCCGGTCGGCGGCGCGGAAGACGTGAGCGGGGTGGACCACCGCACCGGGATCGAGCCAGGGTGGGTCCCCGTTCAGGTGCTGGCTGATCATGAGGAAGTCGTCGGGGTCGAGGTGCGGCAGGGGTGTGGCGGGGACGCGGTGGCCGAGCTCTCTCAGCCGGGCAGTGACCTCCTCGGCGTCGCACCCGGTCGTGAGAGCGGCCTGTGCGATGTGGGCGATGCTCACGGTTCTGGCGGGGTCGATCCAGGGCGCCTCTCCGTCCAGGTCGCGACTGATGATGCGCAGGTCGTCGTGGCTGAGTCGTGGCAGGGGCGCGGGAGGGGTGCTGAAGCCGAGTTCTCTGAGCCGGGTGGCGACTTCCTCGGCGCTTCGTCCTGTCCTGTCCACCGCCTGTGATATCAGGCCGATGCTCACCGCGGACTGGTGGGTGAAAACGGACCCGCCCCAGTCCAGGAAGGCGCGGGAACTGTGCCATCTCGGAATCAGGATGTGGATGTCGGACGGTACCGGAAGGTCCGATGAAGTGGATCCGGTGGCGACGAACCCCGGGAAAAATCCCGCCCTCGTCAGCGCCTCCCCTCTGAATCTGTCGACGGACGCCAAATTTCCACTGGTGGAAAAACCTCTGGGAAAACCATCTTCCGACGTCTCCGTAGAGGCGTCCTCGGCGAAGTAACCGCATTCGGTGATGTCCACCTCGCGGCCTGCGATCCTCCACGGCGCGAAGCGGACACGCACCGCCTCGGCGAAGATGTCGTCGGCCAGCCCCGGGTTCTCCTCGATGACCCGCGCCAGCCAGTCATGTCGGAACACCGCGTCCTTCGCGGCGAGCAGGCTGGGGATCTCCCGGCGCAGCAGCCGTTCGGTCTCCGCGCTGTCCGGGTCGATGGTCCGCCGCCGGTCCACCGTCAGGCGCGGTGTGTGTTCGCCGGACAGGTTGACCACGGCTCCGAAAAGGTGTTTGCCCGCCCACAAGCCGTCGGCCAGTACGGCGCCGCCCGTGTTGCACCACCACACCACCGGTACGGAGCCGGCCACCGTGACCGCTCCCTCCTCGCGAACGGAGCTCGGGTCGTGGGGGTCGAGTGCACCCAGCGGGGCCGCGTCGCAGAGGGTCCTCGCTTCCCAGACCTGCTTCTGTCCACGGTCGTCGCTCGCCGTGACGTCGAAGTCGGACAGCCACAGGATGCGGCGCAGTACGTCGACGCACGACGCGACGTCGGGCGAGCGAAGCCTGAGGCGGACACTGGTGTAGGCGTCGGGGCAGCGTTCCAGCCGCTGGATGCGGAACAGTGAGCCGGGGCCGGCGATCTCCACGCTGAGATGCTCGCCCGGCAGCCCGTCGGGCGTGAGGCGGCAGGTGGTGACGGTGATGTCGTCGGCCAGCATGAAATAGCTGAGCACGCCCACACCGAACTGGCTGTTCGGGTGCATGGTGATGCCGTGTTCCCGCCACCTCGCCTTCTCCTCGATGTACTCCGGCAGGTCGGCGAAGCGCATTCCGGCGTGCGAGAACACGTCCCGCAGCTCGACTTCCCCCATGCCGATCCCGTTGTCCCGGCATTCCAGATACGGGCCCTTCTCGTCGACGCCCTGAGTGAAGGTGATCTTCCCCTGGTACGGGGCCTGTCGGAAGCCGGTGGCGCGCAGGTACGCCGTACGCGCCTGTCGGTAACGGCACGCGTCCAGGGCGTTCTGGTACAGCTCCCGGATGGCGAGAGCGGGATCCCCGTAGAGCTCCTCACCCATCAGCATTTCCTGGATGCGGTCGTCGGCCAGCCGGAAACGCAGCTCGGTCGACTCGTAGGCCGCGCGCCCGTGCTCCTCGGTCGCGGGCGTCACCTGGTCGGCGGTGACGTGCGACGGCAGATTGCGCAGCAGCGTCGGCCGCTCCTCGTCGCCGGTGCTGATGTCGATCCGGGCCAGGAGCGTGTCCAGGGCGGCGGCGTGCTGGCGCAGCCCCAGGTCGACGGCGAGGTGGTGGCAGGTGGCGCTCAGGATCCGGGTCCTGCCGTTCGGTTCCCACCGGAAGCCGGTCAGCGTGCGGTGCAGATCCGGGAGGCCCACGGCGTAGCCGATGCCGATGTGGTCCGCCACCACGTCGGGCAGGGCGATCGGGTCGATGGCGAAGAGGTGGGCGAAGCGCAGCAGCTCCGCGAGCTGCTGCGCCCGGACCCGCTGCGCTGTCTCCGCCACCCCCACCGATCGGGGCCTGGTGACGATTTTCTCAGGCTGTCCGGGGAACTGTGGGGCACGCAGGAGCCGGGCGATCAGTGAGGGATCCAGCACGTCCTCGATGAGCCGCTTCTCCCTCGGAGAGCGCTTGCCCAGGGGCACCGCGAGCCGGTCCAGCAGGGTCTCGACCGCGGTGGGCTCGTAGAGTCTCGCCTGCCGGACGAGCCAGCGGCGGAAGAGCCACCAGCCGATCGCGTCGGATGCGTCGGTGTCCTTGCACCGCAGGGCCCGGCGCACCAGTCGGGGCTGGTTCTGGAGGAACAACTCGTAGCCCCGCCGCGCCGGGGACGTGCTCTGCGCGTCGGCCAGGTTCGTGGGTTCGATCCCGTGGTACTGGCTCGCGTTGTGCTGCCAGAACGCGGCGTGCAGGTAGGGATGCGTGACGAGCAGGAAGACCTCGGCGGCGGAGAGCTCCAGTTCCTCCGGGCGCAGGCTGCTGTCGAGCAGCAGGCTGTCGGTCCACTCCGCCAGTCGGTCGGTGAAGGACGGCGAGTGCCAGGGATCACCGGCGAGTCCCCCGTCGTCTGGCGCCGTCGCGGCGGCGGCCCGGCCGACGAGCGCGGTCGCGGTGTCGCGCAGGAGGGGCAGTCCGCGTTCGTCGGCCACGTAGTTCCACAAGGGGTGATCGCGCGCCGCTGCCACCCACTCGTGCTCCTCGGACGGCTCCACCGTCCCGTGCCCGGGGGTGCCGTCCGGCTCTCCCGTGTACGCGCGGTTCCGGGCGAGCACGATCTGGTGACCGAGGTCGCGAGTGCTCATCCTGGGCTGCGGAACACGCAGGCCGTCGACTGTCCTGCCGTGCAGTCTGAGGTGCAGCGTGTTGAAGACGTCGGTCATGGTGAGGTCGGGCATGTGCTCGCCCCGGCGCCCGCCGGTCAGCTCGCCGCTGAGCCCCTCCCGCAGCAGCCTGGTCAGTTCCAGGGTGAAGACACTGCCGTCCGGCAGGCACAGGGAGCGTTCCGTCTCCGCGGCCGAGGTGAGGACGCAGGCACCGGTGATCTCCATGTCCAGCTGCGTCGGGGTCTGCTCGTCCGCCATGGACAGTGCCCGGCCGCTGAAGCAGCAGTCGATGACGACCACTTTCCGCCGGGCGGCCGATCCCGAGACGAGATCCCGGATGTCGTTGTACTTCACCGAGTGATAGGGGCGCCGCCCGCTGGAGTCACGTGTGGCGAGGAGGAACGAGCGGTCCCGGCCGCCGAAGTGCCCGTGCCCCGCGTAGTAGACCAGCAGCAGGTCGGTGGCCTCCTGCGCGGCGTCGTGCAGGGCGTCCAGCAGCTGCTGCTGTGTCCCGTCGTGCGGTACGACGGTGCAGTCCTCCTCCGCCAGGCCGCCGATGTCCGCGCTGGTGAGCAGCTCGCGCAGGGCCGGCACGTTGTGCCGGACGCCGTCGAGTCGGGTCAGCTCGCTGAAGTCGTGGACGCCGAACAGGACCGCCCGTGACCGCCCGGTACCGGAGGTCACTCGTCCGCTTCCGTGGACGGGGTGTCGTCCAGGCGGCGCAGCAGGTCGGCCAGTTCCTCAGTGGAGAGGTGGCCGATGTCCACCGTGCTGTCCCCGTGCACCAGGCGCCGGCCACCCGCCCCTCCGTCCTGGGCGGACCCGGGCGACTCGTCGTGCTTCACGGAACGCCAGGTCACGTAGGCGAGGGCGAAGCTCGCGATGTCCACCGCGTTGCCCAGGACGATGTCCAGCGACTCCAGTACCCCCATCGTGGGGCCGTCGCCGCCGACCGTGGTGACCGGCACCCCGGCGGTACCCGGATCGTCGGCCAGCCACGACTGAAGGTCGGCCAGGGATTCCTCGTCGCCGTCCGCCAGAATGTGAACCCTCATCCCCCACCGTCCCGCGTGTGAACGTGCAACCGCCGTGGCGAGCTTAGCGACGGCTGCGTCCACCGACAGCGGATTGCGCTGCTTCGGGACGACAGGTGATCGCCTGCGTACTTCCGGGGCTCGGGTGAGTGAGACTGGAACCATGCCGAACCGACTGGCGCACGAGACGTCCCCCTACCTCCTTCAGCACGCCGACAACCCGGTCGACTGGTGGCCGTGGTCGGACGAGGCCTTCGCGGAGGCGCGCGAGCGGAACGTGCCCGTGCTGCTCAGCGTCGGGTACTCCAGCTGCCACTGGTGCCACGTCATGGCGCACGAGTCCTTCGAGGACGAGGCGACCGCCGACTACCTGAACGGGCACTTCGTGAGCGTCAAGGTGGACCGCGAGGAGCGCCCCGACGTGGACGCCGTCTACATGGAGGCCGTGCAGGCGGCGACCGGGCACGGCGGGTGGCCCATGACCGTGTTCCTCACGCCGGACGCCGAGCCGTTCTACTTCGGCACGTACTTCCCGCCCGAGCCGCGGCACGGCATGCCGTCCTTCCTCCAGGTGCTCCAGGGGGTCCACCAGGCGTGGGAGGAGCGGCGGGACGAGGTCACCGACGTGGCCGGGAAGATCGTGCGGGACCTGGCCGGGCGGGAGATCTCCTACGGGGACGCGAAGGTGCCGGGCGAGCAGGAGCTCGCGCAGGCGCTGCTCGGGCTGACCAGGGAGTACGACCCGCAGCGCGGCGGATTCGGCGGGGCGCCGAAGTTCCCGCCGTCCATGGTGATCGAGTTCCTGCTGCGGCACCACGCCCGCACCGGCGCCGAGGGCGCGCTGCAGATGGCCGTCGACACCTGCGAGCGCATGGCGCGCGGCGGGATCCACGACCAGCTCGGCGGCGGCTTCGCGCGGTACTCGGTGGACCGCGACTGGGTCGTGCCGCACTTCGAGAAGATGCTCTACGACAACGCGCTGCTGTGCCGCGTCTACGCCCACCTGTGGCGGGCCACCGGCTCCGACCTCGCACGCCGGGTGGCGCTGCGGACCGCCGACTTCATGGTCCGCGAACTGCGCACGCCCGAGGGCGGTTTCGCCTCCGCGCTGGACGCGGACAGCGACGACGGCACCGGCAGGCACGTCGAGGGCGCGTACTACGTGTGGACGCCCGCGCAGCTGCGGGAGGTGCTGGGCGAGGACGACGCCGACCTCGCCGCGCGGTACTTCGGGGTGACCGAGGAGGGCACCTTCGAGGAGGGCGCGTCGGTGCTGCAACTGCCGCAGCGCGACGAGGTGTTCGACGCGGCGCGGATCGACGGCGTCCGGGAGCGGCTGCTCGCGGCGCGCGCCGCCCGGCCCGCGCCCGGCCGGGACGACAAGGTCGTCGCCGCCTGGAACGGGCTCGCGATCGCCGCGCTCGCCGAGACCGGGGCCTACTTCGACCGGCCGGACCTGATCGAGGCCGCCGTCGCCGCCGGTGACCTGCTGGTGCGGCTGCACCTCGACGACCGCGCCCGGATCGCCCGCACCAGCAAGGACGGCCGCGTCGGCGCCAACGCCGGTGTGCTGGAGGACTACGCCGACGTCGCCGAGGGCTTCCTGGCGCTGGCGTCGGTGACCGGTGAGGGGGTGTGGCTGGAGTTCGCCGGGCTGCTGCTCGACCACGTGCTCGCCCGTTTCACCGACCCCGCCTCGGGCTCCCTGTACGACACCGCGGCCGACGCGGAGCAGCTCATCAGGCGTCCGCAGGACCCGACCGACAACGCCGTCCCGTCCGGCTGGAGCGCCGCCGCGGGCGCCCTGCTGAGCTACGCCGCCCACACCGGTTCCGAGCCCCACCGCACCGCCGCCGAGCGGGCGTTGGGCGTGGTGAAGGCGCTCGGGCCGCGGGTGCCGCGGTTCATCGGGTGGGGGCTCGCGGTCGCCGAGGCGGCGCTGGACGGGCCGCGGGAGGTCGCGGTGGTCGGTCCCGCTCCGGACGATCCGGCGACGAGGGCCCTGCACCGTACGGCGCTCCTGGGCGCGGCGCCGGGAGCGGTGGTCGCCGTCGGGACTCCGGACAGCGACGAGTTCCCGTTGCTCGCCGGGCGGCCGCTGGTCCGGGACGAACCGGCCGCGTACGTCTGCCGCAACTTCACGTGCGAGGCGCCGACGACCGATCCCGACCGGCTGCACGCGGCACTGGGCGGCTGAGGGGGCGGACGGACCGGGCGCTCCGGGCCGCCCGGACGGCGCGGGGCCCGGGTCCGGCGGGCCCGCCCGGCGGAAGGAGCACCGGCGCGGGGGTTCCCGCGGGCCGGGCCCGGGACGCCCCCGCCCGGCGGTGACCGGCCCGGCCGCTCAGCCGTCCTGGGCGTTCCGGCTCAGCGCGCGCTCCACGATCGCCTCCAACTGCTCGTGGTGCGCGCCCCTCCAGTAGGCGCGCCCGCACTCGCCGCACTGCGCGAACACGTCGTACGTGCGGTGGGTGCCGCCCTTCAGCTGGTCGGCGACCTGCTCCTTGGTGGCCTCGCGCAGCAGGCCGTTGCAGGCGGTGCAGCGCGTCCAGGGCCGCAGCTCGGGACGGAACCGGTCCAGTACGTACTGGAGTTGCTCGTCGGGCCGGGTGCTGTAGACGAACGCGCCCGCCCACAGCTCGCGGCGGCGCAGCAGTCCGCGGTCGCGGCTGAGCATGACCCGCTTCTCGGCCGCCGACCGGGCGGCCAGCGCCGGGTCGCCGATGTCCGTCGCCTCGTACGCGGTGTCCACGCCCAGCAGCCGCAGCCGGCGGGCGAGGGTGCCCAGGTGCACGTCGAGCAGGAACCGCAGCGGCGATCCCGGCACCCGTTGCGGGTGGGCGACGGCGCGCACGGTCACCGACTCGCCGGCGGCCGGGACGTGGCCGGCGAGCACCTCGCGGCCGTCCACGAGCAGCGCGCCGACCTCGGTCAGCGGGACACCGAGGGACTCGACGACGTGGCCGAGGCTGGAGACGCCGTCGGTGGCGGTCTTCGTGGTGCCCGTGGGCCGTGCCTGGGGGACGAAGAGGAGCAGCTCGGGGGCGAACTCGACGTGGATCTCGGGACCGTTCACCCGGCCAAGGATGTCATGGGGACCGCGTGCCCGGCCCGTGCCGTCCGGCACCGGCGGCCGGGCCTCAGCGGCGGGGCAGGTCCTCGAAGGTGGCCAGGGTGCGGTCGATCAGCTCCGGCAGGTCGTCGCGGCAGTCGCCCTCGACCCAGTAGATCAGCGTCTCCATCAGGGCGCCCATCAGTCCCATGGCGTAGACCCGCACCTCGAGGTCGTTCTCGTGGCGACCGGTGCGCTCGGCGACGATCCGGCACACGAGGCGGCCCGTGACGGACATGCTCTCCACCAGCCGCGAGCGCACCTGGGGGACCTCGACCATCAGCCGGGCCCGCAGGATCATCTCGTCCCGCTCGTGGGCCGGGTTGTCGGTGAGCGCCATCGCCATCGCCTCGTGGACCGCCCAGCGCAGCGACTCCAGCACCGGTTCGTCGGCCGGGCGCCGCCGCAGCAGCTTCTCCAGGAGGGGGTCGTACTCGTCCGTCAGGACGATGTCCTCCTTGGCGGGGAAGTAGCGGAAGACGGTGCTCTGCGAGACCTCGGCGCGGTCCGCGATCTGCTCGACGGTGGTGGCCTCGTACCCCTGCTCCTTGATCAGGGAGTAGGTGGCCTCCCTGATCGCCATGCGGGTCTTGATCTTCTTCCGTTCACGAAGACCCAGGTGGCGGGCCGCCTCGGGAACGGGGGTTCGTGCCGTGGTCATGCCGTCATTGTCCGTCATCCGCCTTCCGCCGGGCCATGGCCGGGGAGGGACCCGCTTCCGGTCCGGGGCGGTCCTGGGCGGCCCGGGCGGCGCTGTCCGGCTCCTGCGGTGTCCGTCCGGCCGACGGGGCGGCGGGGCGCGGGTCCGGCAGGAACAGCGCGGTCAGGGCCGCGGTCACCAGCGGCGGGGGTCGGCGTGCGCGCGTTCGACGGAATGACGGTGGCCATGAAATGAAGGTAACTCTCAAAAGAGAGTACGTGCCGGTCATCGGGGCTGCGTGCGGCCGTGCGCGGCCGCGGGGCGGCGATCACGGGGCGGCGGTCGCGCGCCGGGCACGGAAAAGGCCGCGGCGTCGACGCCGCGGCCCGGATTCGGCTGGGGTGGGGGGAGGGGGTGCCTACGCGTGCTGGTAGGCCACCAGGGAGATGCCGATGTAGTGCGCGATGAAGGCGGCCAGGGTGAGGGAGTGGAAGACCTCGTGGAAGCCGAACCAGCGCGGTGACGGGTTGGGCTTCTTGATGCCGTAGACGACCCCGCCCACGCTGTAGAGCAGGCCGCCGACGACCACCAGGACGAGCACGGCGATGCCGCCGGCGCGCAGGAAGTCCGGGAGGAAGAAGACGGCGGCCCAGCCCATGGCGATGTAGCAGGGCGTGTAGAGCCAGCGCGGGGCGCCGACCCAGAAGACCCGGAAGACGATCCCCGCGGCGGCGGCCGCCCAGATGCCCCACAGCAGCCACCGCCCCTTGGAGTCCGGCAGCAGCAGGATGGTCAGCGGGGTGTAGGTGCCCGCGATGATCAGGAAGATGTTGGCGTGGTCGAGCCGGCGCAGCACGCCGTCCATGCGGGGGCTCCAGTCGCCCCGGTGGTACAGCGCGCTCACGCCGAACAGCAGGCAGGCGGTCAGGGCGTAGATCCCGCAGGCGAGACGGCCCCGGGGTGAGTCGGCGAAGGCGGTCAGGACCAGTCCGGCCACCAGGGCGGCGGGGAACATGCCCAGGTGCAGCCAGCCGCGGAGCTTGGGCTTGACCGGATGCGGCAGGGAGGTCGCCACCGGGCCGCGGCCTTCGGCCGACGGGTCCGTGGGCGCGTCGGGGACAAGCTCAGTCATGGTCGCATGGTACCTACGGAACCGTAAGTTATGCCTCGGGGCATCGCGTTGGACGCGCGACGTGGTCATCGTCTCACAGCGCTCCACGAAATCGTCACGCAAAGAAACGGTCAGGACGGCCCAACGCGCGTGTAAAGCGGCAGGAGAAACCGTGGTCATCGTCACGTTGCTCACTTGTGCGCTCCTCTGGACAGATGGGCGCGGACGTCGGATGATCAAATGAGTGCGGTCGGCACCGGATGAGCGCCGAAGATCCCACCGGGAAGCATCCGGGTCGCAGCCCCCACGGGGCCTCCAAACCGAAAACCCCTCATTTAGGAGCAATCGTGGCGAGCGACATCGCGGCTCCCAGCGTCCCCACCACCCACCAGGGACTGATCTCCTGGGTCAACGAGATCGCAGACCTGACACAGCCGGACCAGGTGGTCTGGTGCGACGGCTCAGAGGCCGAGTACGAACGTCTGTGCGAGGAGCTCGTCGCCAAGGGCACCTTCAGGAAACTCGACCCGATCAAGCGCCCGAACTCCTACTACGCGGCCTCCGACCCCACCGACGTCGCCCGCGTCGAGGACCGGACCTTCATCTGCTCCGAGAAGGAGGAGGACGCCGGCCCCACCAACCACTGGAAGGCCCCCGCCGAGATGCGGGAGGTCTTCACCGGTGAGAAGGGCCTGTTCCGCGGCTCCATGCGCGGCCGCACCATGTACGTCGTGCCCTTCTGCATGGGCCCGCTCGGCTCGCCGCTGTCCGCCATCGGCGTCGAGATCACCGACTCCGCGTACGTCGCCGTCTCCATGCGCACCATGACCCGCATGGGCCGGGCCGTCCTGGACGAGCTCGGCGACGAGGGCTTCTTCGTCAAGGCCGTGCACTCCCTCGGCGCCCCGCTGGAGGAGGGCCAGGAGGACGTCCCCTGGCCCTGCAACCGGACCAAGTACATCTCGCACTTCCCCGAGGACCGCGAGATCTGGTCCTACGGCTCCGGCTACGGCGGCAACGCCCTGCTCGGCAAGAAGTGCTACGCCCTGCGCATCGCCTCCGTCATGGCCCGCGACGAGGGCTGGCTCGCCGAGCACATGCTCATCCTCAAGCTGACGCCGCCGCAGGGCGAGTCCAGGTACGTCGCCGCCGCCTTCCCGTCCGCCTGCGGCAAGACCAACCTGGCCATGCTGGAGCCCACCATCTCCGGCTGGACGGTCGAGACGATCGGCGACGACATCGCCTGGATGCGCTTCGGCGAGGACGGCCGCCTCTACGCGATCAACCCCGAGGCCGGCTTCTTCGGCGTCGCGCCCGGCACCGGCGAGCACACCAACGCCAACGCCATGAAGACCCTGTGGGGCAACTCCGTCTTCACCAACGTCGCCCTCACCGACGACAACGACGTGTGGTGGGAGGGCATGACCGAGGAGACCCCGGCCCACCTGACGGACTGGAAGGGCAACGACTGGACCCCCGGGTCCGGCACCCCCGCCGCCCACCCCAACGCCCGCTTCACCACCCCCGCCGCGCAGTGCCCGATCATCGCGCCCGAGTGGGAGGACCCCAAGGGCGTGCCGATCTCCGCGATCCTCTTCGGCGGCCGCCGCGCCAGCGCCGTACCGCTGGTGACGGAGTCCTTCGACTGGAACCACGGTGTCTTCCTCGGTGCCAACGTGGCCTCCGAGAAGACCGCCGCCGCCGAGGGCAAGGTCGGCGAGCTGCGCCGCGACCCGTTCGCCATGCTGCCGTTCTGCGGCTACAACATGGGCGACTACATGGCGCACTGGATCGACGTGGCCAAGGACAAGGACCAGTCCAAGCTGCCGAAGATCTACTACGTCAACTGGTTCCGCAAGAACGACGAGGGCCAGTTCGTCTGGCCCGGCTTCGGCGAGAACTCCCGCGTCCTGAAGTGGATCGTGGAGCGCCTGGAGGGCCGGGCGGAGGGCGTCGAGACCCCGATCGGCGTCCTGCCGACCAAGGAGGCCCTGGACACCGACGGCCTCGAACTGTCGGACTCCGACCTGGACTTCCTGCTCACCGTCGACAAGGACGTGTGGCGCGAGGAGGCGTCCCTGGTCCCCGACCACCTCAACACCTTCGGCGACCACACACCCAGGGAGCTGTGGGACCAGTACCACGCCCTGGTGAAGCGCCTGGGCTGAACCGCCCGGCGCACACAGACTCCGCGGCCGGTTCGAGGATGCCCTGACCAGCGATCGTCACAGCCGGCCGCGGAACACACCGGCGGGGCCCCGCACAACGGCGTGCGGGGTCCGGGCCTGCCGCCGCCACCCCGTCCGCCCCGACGGGACGGGCGACGGCAGGCCCGCCCGCCCGTTCACTTCGGCCGGTCCTCCAGGTACCGGGTGTGCGACTCCTGCCGCCGCGCCTCCGCCTCGCGCAGTACCCGGGCCAGCCGTTCCGCCTCCGCCCGCAGGAGGCCGAGCTGGCGCTCGAGATGGTGCTCGGGCGACTCGCTCCCCGGCGCCATCCGGGTCCACCACCGCGTCCGCACGTAGCTGTCGACGGCCTCCGGGAGGTCCCGGCGCACCGTCCGGGCCAGGACGTGCACGCCCTCCGGGTCCTGGGCGAGCAGCTCACCGCTCCACCCGGGGTCGAGCAGGGCGCCCAGCAGCTCCGTCAGGCCGCCGAGCTCGCCGGCCGCGGCGGACGGCAGGTCGACGTCCTCCAGATAGGTCCGCAGGGTCGCGAAGTCGGCGCGGACCGCGTCCAGCTGCGCGGACGGGTCCGGGAAGTCCGGCGGCGCCGGCCGCTCCGGCGGGGCGATCAGCGCGCCCGCCCCGTACAGCCCCGCCACCACCACCGGCCAGTACGGACCGGCCACGCCCGTGAAGGTCAGCACCAGCCCCGCCAGCCCGCCCGCGCTCCCGGCCAGGTTCTTGCGGGACTCCAGGTACGCCATCGCCCTACTGGTAGCCACGGATCTCCTCGAACGCTCCGTCGAGCGAGCCCTGCCCGTCGAACAGCCGGCCGCCGGTCAGCTCGGCGATGTGCTCCAGCTCCGCGCGGTCGGAGTCGCCGAACAGGATGGGGAAGACGGGGATGTCCCGCCGGGCGCCGGACAGCTCCCGGTAGAAGGCGTCGAAGTCGCCGGCCCCGGCGCCCGCGGTGTTCTCGCCGTCCGTCATCAGCACGATCGAGGTGAACGTGTCCTCATCGGCGCCCAGATGGTCGTAGGCCCTCCGGAGGGAGGTGTAGATCGCGGTCTCGCCCTCGGCCCGCAGCGCCCCGGTGTCGCGCCGGATCGCGGCGAGCCCCCGCTCGGGATCGGCGGGGCCGACGACATGGGTGCGCACGCTCTTCACCGCCGAGCCGAACGGCATCAGCGTGACCTCCTCGCGGTCGCGGAAGTCGCTGGTCAGGTCGGTGAGGGCCTGCTTCAGCCGGCTGAGGCGTTCGCCCTCCATCGAGCCGGAGGTGTCGAGGACGTACACCGTCCGCGAGGGGCGGCGCAGCTCGTTCTCGTACGCGTCGAGCAGGCCGTCGGCGACGGAACGGCTGCCCGGGAAGGGCAGCTCGCGCCGCCTCGTCGTGTCCAGTCCGGCCGCCGGCGGCACCGAGGCGACGACCGGACGGCGGCGCGTGTGATCGGTGATCAGCCGCTGGACGGCGTCCGTGCGCAGCGCCTCGGCCACCCGGCGCACGTCCTCGCGGGTCGCGGTGCCGGTGGCGGCGAGGGAGGAGAGCGGGTAGTCGGCGGTGACGACGCCGTCCTTCGGGCGGATCACCGTCAGGTTCTTGAAGCCCTTCAGGACGGACTCGTAGTTGAGGAGCGCGTCGACGTCGCCGCGGCGGGCGTACGCGCTCGCCAGCCAGCCCGAGGAACCCGAGGTCAGCTTCTGCCCCCGGAAGAACTCCTTCATCCGCGGCCCCGCCTTCGCCACGTCCGCGTCGGTGAGCGCGGACTGCGCCCCGGAGAGCGCCGAGGCGACCGAGACCAGGGTGGAGAAGCCGGAGTTGGAGCGGGCGGGATCGGTCATGCCGTAGCTGAGCCGCCCGTCCCGCACGGCCCGCTCGACCTGCGCCCAGGTGACCTCCTCCGGCGTCCAGCCCAGCTCCTCCACGGTCGCGGGCCTGACGCCGACGGCGACGGGGCTGGACATGACGGGCGTCTCCGAGACGATCCTCTTCGCCGCGTCCGGGCGCAGCCGCAGGTAGTCGTTGGAGGACAGCCACACGGCGTCGTACCTGCCGTCCGTCTCCCCCTCGGCCAGCATGTCCACGGCGTCGAGGGTGCCGATGTAGGTCGGCCGGAGGGTGATCCCGGTGTCCTTCTCGACCCGTTCGAGGACCGGTGCCATGTCGCCGAGTTCGCTGGAGGCGAGGACCCGCAGGGTGCCCGGCTCGGCGGCGTACGGGTCCGGGTCCTCCCGGGTGTCCGGGGCGGCCGTGCACGCGGTCAGCAGGACGCCGGCGGCGAGGAGGCCGGCCAGGGAGCGCCGTCTCATCCGAGGCCCCCTTCCAGCGCGCCCTGCGCCCGGCTGCGCTCCAGGTACGTGCTCGCGTGCCGCAGTTCGGAGGTCAGGTTCTCCACCGTCGCCGCCATCGCCTCGGTCGCCTGCACCTTGTAGGTGTCGATGGCGTCGAGGGTCCGGTAGATCTGCTGGAACGCGGTCCGCAGGGTCTCCGCCCCGACCGCCGGGTCGGCGGCGATGCGCTGGACCTCCCCGCTCTGCGTCGCCAGCATCTCCGCGTTGCCCCGGATCAGCTCCTCGGTGGTGCCGCGCAGGGCGTCGACCTGCTCGACCACCTTCTTCTGGTGGTCCAGCGCGGACGCCAGCATCACGGAGATCCGCAGCGCCGACACGGTGGTCGTGGCCGCCCGGTCCACGCCCTTGATCAGCTCGTCGTTGTTGCGGCGCACGACGTCCATGGCGAGGTAGCCCTGCGCGCACACCGCGAGCTGGGTGAGCAGGTCCTGGTGCTTCTGCCGGACCGGGAAGAGCACGTCGGCACGGAGCGAGTCGGCCCGCGCCGGGTCGGTGGCCTCCACGCCCGCGACGTGCTGCTCCACGGCCGTGTCCAGGGCCTCCGCCAGCACGACGTACTCCTGGAGCTTGCCCATGGTCTCCCACAGGCGGACCCGCTCCGTCTGCAGCGCGGCGTTGTCGCGGCGCAGTTCGTCCTGCCCGCCCCGCAGGGAGCCCACGATCCGGTTCAGGGTGCCCTGCGCGGAGGCGTACCTGGCGACGTGGTCGCGCAGTTTGTTGCCGCCGGGCAGCCGGGAGAGGAACCTGCGGCCCTTGCCCGCGGGCAGGTCCCGCGGGTCCAGGTCCTCGACCACGCGCCGCAGTTCGACGAGCGAGCCCGCGACCTTGGACTGGGCGTCCCCGCCCTTGCCGGGCAGGCTGCGGACCGTGCGCTCCAGCATGCGGTTGGACTGCGCGGTCGCGGTGCGCATCTCGCCGGCGCCCAGCGCGGTGATCTCGCCGACCTTCCCGGCGAACTCGGGCGAGCGGGCGTCCAGCGCGGCCAGGCCCTCGACGTACGCGGCGGCCTTGGCGGCCATGTCGGCGCGGACGCCGTCGTCGACCGGGACGAGTCCGCCGGCCTTCTCCCGCGGCACGGGAGCGACGGCCTCGGGCGGGGTGAGTATGAAGTCGCCGTCAGTGGTGCTCACTTGGTGTGGTCCCCCTTATCCGCGCGCCCGTCGCGCCAGTTCGTGCAGCACCGCGGAGGTGGGCACGGGCGCCTGGCGGACGCCGGTCAGTCGCTGCTTGAGGTAGGCGGTGCGGCCCACGGTGGCCGCCGCGAACTCGGTGACGTCGCCCTGGGGGCGGAAGCCGTGCCGGACGGCCAGCTTCCGCAGCGCCCTGTCCTCGCCCAGGAGTTCGGCGAGTTTCCGGCCGTTCCCGGTGAGCGGGACGACGGTGTGGTCACTGTTGACCGTGGTGTCCGGGTAGAGGACGACGAGGTCGTCGGCGTTCTGCTGCTCGTCGAGGAGCGCGGCCACCTGGGACTCGTAGACGAGGACGAGCGGGTTGCCGGCCCCGCTGACGAAGTCCCGGAACGCCGCGTCCGTGCTGGACTGCTGGGCGCCCTGGACGCCGACCAGCTTGCGCAGCAGGGGAGCGGTGCGCTCGACCTCGGCGTCGCTCGCGACCACCTTGCCGCCGTTGGCGACGTAGGAGGCGGCGGCCAGGTACAGCGCGCCGGAGTTGGAGCTCTCCGGGTCGGTGCTGGAGACGTAGAGGGTGCCGGTCAGCTCCCCGTACTTCTCGGCCCCCTCGAGCTGCTGCCAGGTGCGGTCGCGCTCGGCCGCGTCGAGGAAGGCGTCCATCCTCAGCGTGCCCGGGTTCTTCCCGTCGAGCACCGCCAGCCCGTTGCCGGCCAGCACCTCGGCGGCCCCGCGGCGGGACACGACGACGAGGGGCGAGTAGAACGGGCGCGGGAGCATCCCCCGGACCCCGTACTTCTCGGCCAGCTCGGCGGCGGGCGCACGGCTGGACGGGAACGCCAGGTCGTACCCCTCGAGGTCCAGCCCCTCCATGGCCCAGGACCCGGAGGTCTCGGCCTCGACGGTGTAGCCCTCGGCGGCGAGGGCCTCCACCACGTCCGGATCGGCGAAGAACTCCGCCTTCTCCGATCCGATCACCATGCGCACGGTCTTCGTTGCCGTGCCCGTCCCCCCGCTGTCCCGGCCCGCGACGACGGCTGCCACCACGCCACCGACCAGCAGGACCGCGAGGACGATTCCCATAATCCGTCTCACGCCCGGAGCATCCCGCCGGAATCCAACGTTCCCCGGCGGCCCCGGTGAACGGGCGGTGTCCGGGCGATACCGGTACGCAACGGGAACCAGCCACTCCGGACCCCGCTCCGCCCGGACCTCGCCGTCCGCGACCCGCACCCCGAACGCGAGGCGGTCCCCCGGGCCGACGCCGGCTCCCTCCCGGAGGCGTCCGCGGACGGCCGTCCCCCCGAAGTCACGGCAGGCACCGGCCGTACCGGGCGCCGCGTGCGGCGTCCGGCTCCCGGCCACGGATACGGTCCCGGCATGGATCTCTTCGCCGCCGACCGGCTGCGGCTGGTCGAAGCCCCGCCGCCCCGGCTGTCCCCGCGGGACCGGCGCGCCATGGACGACGCCTGGGACGCCGCGGTCCGGGCCAACCCGGCCCTGTTCGACGGGCCGGTGGCCGGGTGCACCGGCCTGGAACACGACGAACGCCACGGCCTCGTCCTGACCTGGGTCCGCGCGACGTACCGGTACTACGTCCTGCGCAAGGTGCCCGGCGCGACCGTACGGCTGCCGTCCCTGTTCGTGTCGGTCGCGCAGCCGGCGGACGACGGGCGGCTGCTCGTGGGCCGGATGGCGTCCTGGACGACCTCACCCGGCCGCTGGCAGCTCCCGGGCGGCTCGGTCGAGCCCCCGCCGGACGGCGAACCCCTCGACCTGGCCGCCCTGCGCCGCCACGCGGCCCGGGAACTGGCCGAGGAGACCGGTGCCGACACCCCGGCCGACGACCTCACCCCCTGGCAGGTCACCCGGGGCGCGAACGGCAGCGTCGGCGTCCTGTTCCAGGCCCCGCCCCGTCCGGCGGCACGGCTGCACGAACGCCACGCGACCCTCACGGCGGCCGAACGCGCCCTCGGCCGCACCCCGGAACTCGACCGGCTGGCCCTCGTCCGCTCCCACGCCGACCTGGCGGACCTCACCGGCCCGCACGTGTCCTACCTGGCGCCGGTCCTGTGCCGTCACGCCCGGTCCTGGTCCGAGGCCGCCGGGCCGTAGTCCTGGAACCAGTGGACGTCGAAGTGGCGGGCCGTCGAGAACGGGTGCTGCGGGTCCGTGAGCAGGCGGTGGACGAACTCCCCGGTCGTGCCGTCGAACCGCTCCCACGAGTCGGGGACGTCCTCCTTCGCCAGCACGGGCCACCTGTCCGGGTCGGGGTCCCCGGTGAGCCAGTAGAACCCGTCCGACTGCTCGCTGCTCGCCCACTGCAACAGCCCCCCGGGGGCCGGGTACACCGGGTACGGCTCCCACAGGTCGCTGCCGTGCGTACGGGCCCACTCACCGAGCCACTCGGTGTGCCGGACGATGTCCGAGCTGTCGAAGGGCGCGTCGGGAACCTGGAGTCGCAGGTACCCGTCGAAGGCGCCCGCCCCGCCGAACATCTCGGCGAGCCGCTTGTAGTCGCTCGGCAGCCCGGTCCCGAGCCGGGCCTCGACCGCCGCCCAGTCGACGGTCCGCGCCCGGTTCGTGTCCCACCCGGTGACCGCGACGATCCCGTCCACCCAGGACGCCGGCTCGGGCATGCCCGCCGCCGGGTCCTCCCGTTCGGCGACGAGCACCACGAGCCGGACGTCGCCGTCCCCGGTCCGGGTCGTACCGCAGCCGATCCACCGGTCCCCGTACGCCCACGCCCGCATCTCGACGACCCGCTCCCCGAACGGCGTCAGGAGCGGCAGCCCGGTCCGCGCGCTCGCCGCGGGGTCGGCGGTGCCTCGTCCGGCGAGGCCGCGCGGGCTCCCGAACCGCGAACTGATCGCTTCCTGGAGCTCCGCGAGACCGACCTCCGCCGGCGGGACCAGGCACACGTGCCCCGCCGCATGCCCGTGCGTCCCGCACACCGGCCTGTCCGCACGCTGAGCGGTCAACCGGTGGACGGTCGACAGCAACTCCTCCACCACGTCCATGGCCGTCATTCAAACGGACACCACTGACACCGCACCCCGGCCCGGGACGTCACCGTCCTCCGGCAACCCCGCCCCCAGCTCGCACCACACGGTCTTGCCGCCGGGCCCCTGCGCCACGCCCCACCTCACCGCCAGCGCGTCGAGCAGCGCGAGCCCCCGCCCCGACTCCTCGTCGGCGCCCACCGCCACCCGCAGCAGGGGCAGCGCACGCGGGTCGGGATCGGTGACCTCCAGCCGCGTGCGTCCGCCGTCGCCGCACCCCGCCCGCACGGTGACGGGAACGCCCTCGCCGAGGTGCCGGATCACGTTGGTGACCAGCTCGCTCGCGCAGAGCTGGACGTCGGCCCCGTAGGCGCGCAGCGCCCGGCGCACGCCGGACACCCCGGCCGGGGTCGCGAGCAGTTCCAGCGTCGTCGTCGGCCGCATCACTCGGCCCCCTCGCGGAGGGCGGCGGTCAGGGCCCGGGCGGTGAGGAGGTTGCAGGTGCCGAGCACGATCAGGGGCCGGGTGGGGCAGCGGGAGGCGAAGGCCGGCAGGTCGACGCCGAGGGACGGCAGGGTGATGCCGTGCGCGGCGAGCGCCGCCCGCAACTCCTCGGCGCAGGCGTCGGCTTCGGTGGGGCTGTGCATGGGGTTCACACCTTCCAGTGCGCTGTGTCACGAACCGCTCACACTCTGCCGCCGGTCGGCGTAGCGTGACAGCCCTTCGGCATCCCGGCCCTGAACTGCACGGATGCGGTACGGGAGGCGGTAGCGGCCGGGAAACACCGGGAAGCGGGCGGTAACGGCACACCAAGGACGGTGAACGATGGGGCAGCGCAAGGACATCGACGGTTCGACGGGCGTCCCGACCTTCTACGGCAGCGAACTGCGCTGGAAACGGGAGGAGGCGGGGCTCACCCTCCAGCAGCTCGTCGAGGGCAGCTTCTACGGCCCGAGCCACCTCAGCGAGATCGAACGCGGCACGCGCCGGATGCCGGCGGAACTGGCCGAGCACGTGGACAAGGTGCTCGGCACGGACGGGTTCTTCCGACGGCGCTGCGAGGACGTGCGACGGGCGAAACGGCGGGGGCACGCGAGCTACTTCGAGCGGGTGCTGGAGGCGGAGAAGCACGCGGAGACCATCGAGGAGTGGTGCCCGACGCTGATCCCGGGGTTGCTGCAGACGGAGGCGTACGCGCGGGCGGTGGTGAGGGCGACCCACCCGCTGGCACCGGTCGAGGAGGTGGAGGAGAAGGCCACCGCCCGACTGGCACGGGCTCTTCTCTTCAAGGAGAACCACAAGACTCCGGTGTACTGGGCCATCCTGTCCGAGTCCCTGCTCCGCCAGCCGATCGTTCCACCGGACCAGGCAGCCGAACAGTGGGATCACATTGCAGGGTTGACCCGGCGGCATCGAATCGTTCCACAGATCCTTCCGTGGAACTGCGGTGCGCACCCGTTCATGTTGGGCACAGCCAAAATCATGACCTTTGCTGATGCGCCACCGCTGGTCTACACGGAGGCGCTGCACAGCGGGGACACCATCGACGATCCGGGCCTCGTGAGGGAGTACCGCAGGTCGTACGATCTGCTCAGGGCCGCCGCGCTACCTCCGGAGGCGTCCCTCGCCCTGATCGAGCAAGCGGCTGAGGATGGCAGAAATGGCGAGCAACGGGATTGACTTGAGCACAGCCGTCTGGCGCAAGAGCACGTACAGCAACGGTAGCGGCGGCGACTGCGTCGAGGTGGCCGAAGCCTTCCCCGGCGCAGCCCGCTGGCGCAAGAGCACCTACAGCAACGGCGACGGCGGCGACTGCGTGGAGGTCTGCGACGCCCACACCGCCGTGGTCCCCGTCCGCGACTCCAAGGTCCCCCACGGCCCGGTCCTCACCTTCACGGCCCCGGCCTGGACGTCGTTCGTCGCCTCCCTCGAGTGATCCGGGGTCAGTGCTGGTTCACGGGGAAGACGGCCGCCGGGTCGCAACGCTTCGGGCAGGCGAGCAGGTAGACCTCGTTGCCGAGGAACAGAAGGTAGGCATCGTCCCGGATGCTGTAGGGCTGCACCGGGGCCCCGGGGCGGACACCGAACTCCAGGTACTCCGGTACCTGGCAGACGAACGCCATCTCCGCACCGCACGCGCACCGGTAGTACTCGGGTTCCTGCGCCCAGGCTGCCGTGCCCCCCACCTTGAAGTGCATGTCGAACGGCCCGTGCGCGTCCACGAAGGGCCGCAGGGTCAGGGGCAGGGCCCGCACGGCCGGTTCGGGCTCCGCCTCCGGTGTCCCCGGGTCACGCTGGAGCAGCACCCGCCAGAACGAGCCCGGGAACGGCGGCTGCGGAGCCTCCCAGAACCGTGGCACGAGGCGTCCGTCGGCCGTGACCGGGTCGGACGCGTCGTGGTGGCGGGCGCAGTGGAAGACCGACAGGTGTTCTCCGCCGAAGAACTCGATGTCGTCCGGCAGATCCAGTTGGAAGAACAGCGCCATCCGCTCGCCGCAGAAACACCGCGGCCACTCCTGGTCGTCGTCGAAACAGGGCCACCCGCCGACCGAGTTCCGGGCCGGCCGGTCCAGCGGCTCGGTACCGATCTCGACCAGGTACTCGGGCGGCGCCGCCCACCCCTCCTCCAGTGCGTCCTCGCTCACCGGTCGGTGTCCGGTCGGCCTTCGAGGACCGTCCGGGTGATCAGGGGCCGGTCCCACAGGGCGAGGAGCTCGTTCGCGAGGTCCAGGATCGGAAGCGGGGGTCGTGCGCCCTGCACCTCGATGCCGGCCGCCGACAGGCTCCGCGGGACCGCGCCCGCGTCGAGCAGGACGCGCCACTCCTCGGGGCCGAGGCTCAGGTACTCCAGACCCGTCAGCCCGGCGATCTCCAGGGGATCGGCGAGCGTGCCCGGGTAGGCGGTGAGGGTCCGCAGACGGGGAAGTCCGGCGACCGGGGCGAGGCCGATCGGCTCGCCCTCCCACACGCCGATGCGGAGCACTTCCAGCTCGGGACGGGCGGCGGCCTTCACACTCCGCAGGGCGCGGATGTTCACGTGGGCCACGGCCGGGTTGTCCTCACGCCCCGTGTACCAGGCGTCACGGCGGTTGACCACCATGTCGGTGAGGGAGTCGGCACGCAAGGAGGCGCCGATGGTCCGCTCGTGGTCGATCATGACGACCTGCCCGCGGTGCCCGCCCGGGCCGGGCGTCAGGTCGAGGGCCACCCGGTCGCCACCGCCGTTGTCGCCGAAGACGATCCAGCCGGGCGAGCCGACGAGGCCCTGCACGGCGGCGTCCGGCGCGGTGACGACCGCGTCGTTGGCAGCGAACTGCCAGGGGCAGGGACGGGAGGCCGCGTCCGCGATGTACAGCCCGTCCAGGGAGAAGAGCTCGCAGCCGACGGCGTCGGCGACGCGCCCCGCCGCCTCGTAGTCGTCGCCCCAGTCCTGCCACTGCGCACGGGTGACGCGGTAGAGCGCCTTGAGCTCCTCGGGCAGCGCGACACCGAGACGCGCCTCCGTTTCCGCGATCTCCTCCTCGGTGGCACCGATGGCGTCGGGGAGCCGCTCGCGCAGGGTCCGCTCCAGCAGCGCCGGGTCCGCCGACGGCGCCGGCGCCGCGCCCGGGACCTCCTCGGGCAGGCGCCGCCAGGGCTCGGGAACGGCGCCCTCGACCAGGAGCAGGGCTCCCACGAAGGGGCTGATCACGCCGTGCTCCACGGCAGGGCCCAAGTCGACGACGTGAAGCAGCGTCCTCCCGTCCGGCGCCGTCTCGACCATGTACGAAACGCTGCTCGCGCCGTCGGCCCTGAGGGCGTCCTGGACCCGTTCCACGGCGGTGAACTGGTCCTGCATGTCCGCCACCTGGAGGGCTCGCCCCGGCACCGGGTGCGGCTGCGGCGCGGGCAGGGTCCAACTGCCGAGAGTGATCTGCCCCGTGAAGCAACCACCCGGCGCGGCGAGCTGCTCCGCGTTGGCGTCCCGCACCAGCCGCAGCAGCGGCTCCCAGGTCGTGAGGTCGTGTATCGAGGACAAGGTGTTCTCCGGTCGGTTGTCGAGGGCGGGGAGGCGACGGGGGCGCCGCGGGACGGCTCAGTCACCCGAGTATCCGAAGATGCCCAGGTGGGTCGGCTCGGGCTGGTCATCGGCGTGGAGGAGGACGTACACACCCGTCCACCGCATCCGGCACTCGTCCAGCAGCGTCTCCCCGGGGCCGGGAGGGAACCGGGCGGCCGTGCGGGCGTGGTCGAGGAGTTCCGAGAAGCGAGCCGGTGTCGGCCGGACGGTGCCGAAGTGGTGCAGGACGCGCTCGTGCCTCAGGGGACGCAGCGTCCCGTAGTCCTCGACGGCGAGCGGTGTCGGTGCTGCGGTGGAGTGGACGACCCGCTGGATGTCGAGGACGGAGTGCGTTCCCTCCTCGCCCATGAACTCCTCGTCGGCCCAGAGGTCGTCCAGACAGCCGTACATGTCGTCGTGGCCGTACAACTCGTCGAAAACCCGCCGGTGCAATGCCTCCAGCGACTTCTCGACACTGCCTTCGTACGCGGTGACGTACTCCCACCCACTGGCGCCCACGGTCGCCCCCCTCCGTCATGGATCGGCGTGATCCTAGGGCCGCCCACTGACATGGAGCGGCGCGGCCGCCGGACGGGGCTCCGATCGGCCGGCGCGTGGGCGGGACGACGGCGCTCTTCTGACCCGGCGCGCGGTGCGAGCGCCTCGCCGCCGGCGGGCGCCGTGGGGTGTGGTCCGGTGTCACCGAAGGAGAGGAGGCAGTCGTTCCCGAAGTTCTCGGACAGCAGCGCAGTGAGTCCCCAGCACACGCTGGTGAAGACGGCAGCGGTCACCACCGAGCAGCCTCCGGGGCTACGCAGCACGGCAGTGTCCATGCACAGGACCTCTTCGGTCGAGCAGTCTTTCGGCTGACCCCACTGCTCCTACTGACACGGGGCCGGACGGACCTGGGGCAGGAATTCCCAGAAAGGGCCGTCGGGCGCCCGGTTCCTGGAACACAACGTGACGTCCCTTCCCCTGAGATGGTCGAGCAACCACTCGCTGAACGTCATTTCGTACTGGGTTCAGGCCGGACTGGCGAACTCCTGGACCACGACACGCCAGGGTGACGAGGGCTCGTCCGGAACGCGAAGGAAGATCGCCTCGCCCGTCACGGCCGTGGCCACCGGCATCAAGTCGCCGGGGTTCGCTCCCACCGGGCTCGGCAGGAACTCCACCCTGTCCTCGTCGCGCCAGAGCTCGAGATCCCCCCTGATCCCTTCTCCCAGATTGTGCAGAAGATGGCCGGCAGGATGCGACACGTACAACTACCCGTTGATCACGACCGAACCATAGGCGTCCACGATCTCACGGAAGTCCGCGGGAAATTCGATACCGAGTTCCTGCTCCAGTCCGGTCCATGGTGCCGGATCCGACCAGTTGAACCGGGGTTCGCCCAACAGGGCCTGTATCTCCGCGAGCGTTGTCACCACGAGGGGACCCCACACCTCCAGAAGCTCAGCCGTCCACACGACCTCTTCGAAGTCACCCGGTTCGGGGAAGTACTGCCGGATGACCTTCGCGTCCCGCCGGACGCCGTGTTCCGGCGTCGGACCGGCATCCGCGCCGCACCCGGCGACCAGCACACCAGTGAGTACAAGGCACAGCGCGGCCACCGAGCGGTATCCGGCCTTCAGGTGCGGCCGGTGCATGGTGGTACTGCCGTGTCCGCGATCCGGGAGCGCTGCCCGGCCATGTACCCCCCGATGCCCAGCCCGGCCCCGACCAGCGTCAGCAGGGCTCCGACGGCTCCCAGGGCCAGTGGCCACAGTGACGTGGCCGGCTCGTCCCGGACGCGGCCGCGCACATCGGAGGCCGTGATGCTCCCCGGCTGTTCGCTGAGGAAGTAGCGCGAGTCATGGGCACTGGCCCGGTGATCACCGAGGAGGAACAGTCACCCCTCCGGAACGGTCACGTCGTACGGGGCTCCTGCCGGGGCGAACCCGTCGCGCTTCACATATGGTTCGTCGATCTCCTTGCCGTTCACCGCGACTCGCGTACCGTCGCGGGACTCCACGTGATCACCGCCCAGGCCGATCACCCGCTGCAGGACCGGTGCGCCCCGCACCGTCCCGGCACACTGACGAGGACGACGTCGCCGCGGCGTATCTCGGCTTCGTCGATGCGCTCCATGGTCAGCCGCCCGCCCGGACGGTAGGTGGACCGCATCGCATCGCCCGCGACGGTGATCTGCTCCCGGTCCAGGACGCCGGTGCGCGCGATCCCAGCGGTGGCTCCCAGCAACAGGACCAACCCCAGCGGAACCAGCACCCGGGCAGCGACCCTGAGTCCGCGGCCCGCACGTTGCGACTGCACGAACGCCCCTCCCTGTCCGTCCCTGCTCAGCTGCCGTGGACCGAGCGGCCCGGCTGGAACGTCGGGTCAAGGCCGTACTCCGCGACACCGAAAGGCTTGAACTCCTTGTCCGCAGGGACCCGGTACAGGAATTCCGAGGTCGACATTTCATACCTGCACCACTCGCCGGCGTCATTACCCTGCTCGAGGCTGTACGAGCCGAGCGGGACCCAGGTGCCGGTGTCGGCGTTCTGGTCCTCGGTGACCGCGGGCTCACTCGTCGGCCCCCGCGACAGCGTGTACTTCGCCGTCGTGGCCGCGCCCGTCGCCTTCGGGTACTTCACGTACGCGGTGTACGTGCCGTCCTCGGGGACGTCGAGCGTCCACGTGAAGGCATCCGTGCCCGTACCGGCCGCGTGCGTGCGGTGGTCGTAGCCGTGCTGCCCGGCGAGGTCGCCCTTCGCCCAGGTGCCGGTCGAAGAGGTGTGCTGACTGTCGGAGTCGTCCACCAGGACCACCGACTTGCCCACCGGCACACCGTCGTCCGCCTTGGACTTCGGCTTGCCGTCGGGGAATGGCGCACGGAACGGTGCCGGCGGGGACGCGAGCGGAGGTGGCCGGGCGGGCGAGCTGCCCGCCGGCGACGGCTGATCCCCACCGCGGGACGCGCGCGGGAACGCGAACCCCGGGGGAATCCGGATGTGTCGGTGTACGCTCACCAACCTCGCACGACCCGAACGGCTGTTCCCGCCTCCCGGAGGCGGGGACGGCCGTTCCGTACGGGTCGCCGACACAGCCTGTGGGGGGCACAGTTGAATACAGCACGACGATCCAGACGTCTCGCGGCCACGCTGCTGGCCGGCGCGCTCGCCGGCGGCGGCCTCACCCTCGCCGCCGCGCCCGCGGCGCACGCGGCGGCCTCCGACCTCGTGGCCAAGCTGCCGATCTCCTCGTTCTCGGCGCTGGCGGTCGACTCGGCGCACCAGCGCGTGTACGTCGCCGACAGCAACCTGGGCAGCTACACCAACACCGGGCTGATCGCCGTCTACGACTTCTCCGGTGAGCGCGTCACCACCCTCAGCACCCAGCGCCACGTGTCCGGCCTCGCGCTGAACGCCGACGGCAGCACGCTCCACGTCGGCGGCCGCGAGGGGATCCTGCGGTACGACACCGCCACGTACACGCCGCTCAGCGCGGGGGTGGCGGGCACGGACACCTGCGGGCGCAGCCTGGCCTTCGCGGGCGGCAGGGCGTACCACACCACGCCGTACGCCAACTCCACCTCGGAGTGCGACGCGACGCTCACGTACCTGGACAACCACCAGACCGACAACACCTGGCAGCGCACCGGCTGGCAGGACCACGGCAGGCTCCAGCTGGAGGCGGGCCCCGGCGACCGGCTGATGATGGGCCAGCCGCTGAACGCCAAGGCCGCCGACCCGTTCCTCGCGGTGTTCGACGCGAGCGGCGAGACCCTGGTGCGCACCGCCGGCCGCCGCTTCGCCGACGGCGAGGGCAAGGGCGCCCTGAACCTCAAGGACATGGCGTTCTCCCCGGACGGCACCAAGGTCGCCGTGGCCGACGCCTCCGCCGGCACCCGGCTGCTCAACACCACCGACCTGTCCGACGCCCGGGCCGGTTACCCGGCGCTGCCGTCCGGCGCCGCCGCCTCCGCCGTCGCCTTCAGCGGGGACGGGGCGTACCTGGCGCGCGGCGCCTCGGCCTCCGGCGCGACGCCCGACCTGCTGCTCTCGCCCGCCGATCCGGGGGACGCGACCGCGCCGCTGGAGTTCGCCTTCGAGGGCAGCCTCGACGGCGACCGGGTCGCGCCGCGCGGCCTGGAGTGGTCCGCCGACGGCTCCCGGCTGTTCGCGGTCACCACCAACGCCGCGGGCAGCCAGTACTGGCTGCACGTCATCCAGCCGCCGGCCGTCCAGTACGACGCCCGCTTCACCGGCGGGCTGACCCACAGCCCCGCCCGGGCCGTCGCGGGCGAGCCGCTGGCGGTGCGCGGGAAGCTGGAGTTCGACGGCCCGGCCCCCGCCGAGCCGCCGAAGGTCACGGCGACCCGCACGGACGCGAACGGCACGCACGAGCTGGGCACCGCGACCGTCAAGGCGGACGGCACCTTCACCGTCCTCGACGAGCCGGACCTGACCGGCGACGCCACGTACACCGTGTCGTTCCTCGGCGACCTCACCCACCGCCCGGCCGCCGACGTCACCCACACCGTGTCCGTCGGCAAGGCGGCCAGCTCGATCGCGCTCACGGCTCCGCAGGAGGCGTCGATGAGCACCGGCGTCCGCCTCACCGGGACGTTCACCGCGCAGGGCAGGGCGCTGCCCGAGCGGGCCGTGCTGAAGGTGGAGCGCGCCGACCGGCTCGGCACCGGCACGCTGTCGTCGGTGACGGTCGCCGCCGACGGCACCTTCACCGTCGACGACCTGCCGCGCACCCGGCGGGAGACGACCTACACGGTCAGCTGGCCCGGCGACGACCTGCACGAGGGGTCCACGGCGTCGGCGACGGTGTACGTCACGCGCTGACCGCGCCGGAAACGCCGACGGGGCACCCCGGGCGCGCTGCCCGGGGTGCCCCGTCGACGGTGGGGGTGCAGGGCGCCCGGTCCGCGCGTCGCTGCGGGTGCACGCGGACCGGGGCCGTTCGGGGGAGCCCGGTGGGGCTCAGCGGGACGCGAACTCGCGCGGCTGCAGGGCCGCGGTGTGCGCGTCCATCCGTTCGGCGGCGAGGATCGCCACCGCGGTGTCGGCGCGCGAGGCGGCGACGACCAGGGCGCGGCCCGCGAGGGCGTGCGCACGCCGGTGCAGCGCCGTCGCGTTCGGCTCACGGCCGGTGGTGGTCACCGACGCGCGGGCCGGCACCCGCCCTCCCCGCAGGCGGGTGACCTGCTCGGCGATCCGTTCGGCCGCGGCGTCCAGGTCGGCCGAGGGAGCTGTCGCGCGCAGCTCGTCGGTGACGGCGAGCAGCGCTGCGAGGTGTCCCGCGAGCTGGATGTCCAGCTCCTCCTCGCGGGAGCGGTGGGGGAAGTCGTGGGGGGTGCCGGCCATCGTGCTGTGGACCGACTTGGCACGGATCGGTTCGTACATGGATGGCCTCCTGGGTGCTGACAGGAAACCATCCTAGCTTGGATTTCGTCTAAAGTTGAGTCGTTCACAAAATCGGACGCCCGGAACCACGCAGGGTGAGCGCGGGTCCGGGCGTCCGGTCGTACGGACGGGGTCAGGGCTGGCTGTAACCGTCCAGGAAGCGCCCGATCCGGCCCACCGCGTCCCGCAGGTCGGTGACCGACGGCAGGGTCACCACCCGGAAGTGGTCCGGCTCCGGCCAGTTGAAGCCGGTGCCCTGCACGACCATGATCTTCTCGCGGCGCAGCAGGTCCAGGACCATCCGGCGGTCGTCCTTGATCTTGAAGACGTCGGGGTCGAGGCGCGGGAAGAGGTACAGGGCCCCCTTCGGCTTCACGCAGCTCACGCCGGGGATCTGGGTCAGCAGCTCGTACGCCGCGTCCCGCTGCTCGCGCAGCCGGCCGCCCGGCAGCACCAGGTCGTTGATCGTCTGGCGCCCGCTGAGCGCCGCGACCACGCCGTGCTGGCCCGGCATGTTCGCGCACAGGCGCATGTTCGCGAGGATCGTCAGGCCCTCGATGTAGGAGTCGGCGTGCGCGCGCGGCCCGGAGATCGACATCCAGCCCACCCGGTAGCCCGCCACCCGGTACGCCTTCGACATGCCGTTGAAGGTGAGGGTGAGCAGGTCGGGGGCCACGGAGGCGGTCGGGACGTGCTTCGCGTCGTCGTAGAGGATCTTGTCGTAGATCTCGTCCGAGCAGACCAGCAGGTTGTGGCGGCGGGCGATGTCCGTCAGGCCCTTGAGCACCGCCTCGTCGTAGACCGCGCCGGTCGGGTTGTTCGGGTTGATGACGACGATCGCCTTGGTGCGGTCGGTGACCTTGCGCTCCACGTCGGCGAGGTCCGGCATCCAGTCCGACTGCTCGTCGCAGCGGTAGTGCACCGCCGTGCCGCCGGAGAGCGAGACGGCGGCCGTCCACAGCGGGTAGTCGGGCGCGGGCACGAGCACCTCGTCGCCGTCGTCCAGCAGCCCCTGCATCGCCATCACGATCAGCTCGGAGACGCCGTTGCCGATGAAGACGTGCTCCACGTCGGTCTCGATGCCGAGGGTCTGGTTGTGCATGACGACCGCCCGGCGCGCGGCCAGCAGGCCCTTGGCGTCGCCGTAGCCGTGCGCCGACGAGACGTTGCGGAGGATGTCCTCCAGGATCTCGGGCGGGCACTCGAAGCCGAAGGCGGCCGGGTTGCCGGTGTTCAGCTTGAGGATGCGGTGGCCGGCCGCTTCCAGCCGCATCGCCTCCTCGAGCACCGGGCCCCGGATCTCGTAACAGACGTTGGCGAGCTTGGTCGACTGGATCACCTGCATGCAGGGAGCTTACGGCCCGGTAAGGCCGTTTGGGCCGTGTTTCCCGCCACGTGAGACACGGCGATTCGGGTGGTTATGTCCGCGCGCTGTCCTCAGGGCCCTCCCGGTCTCTAGAATGCGCCGCCATGTCCAGGCCACCTCGGTACGCCGACGGGGGACACGACGCGCCGGAGCCCCAGGGTCCGCCGAACGTGTACCTCCCGCAGACCGCCCCCGCCCCGGCGTACGACGCGTACGCCGACCCGGCGGCCGCCCACGGCTGGCAGAACGCGTACGACGAGACGCGCGAGCTGCCCCCGGTCGCGGCGGCCGGCGCGCCGTGGGCGGCGCAGGAGGATCCGTCCCCCGCGGCGGACGGCGGTGTGCCGCGTCCGGGGGAGGACGACGCGGGCGCCGCGGCGGACGGCGGCGCGCCGTCCCCGGCGGGCGACGGCGCGGGGCGTGCGGCCGGCCGGTCCGGCGCCGGCGGCTCGGGCCGGCGTGCCCACCGCAGGGCCGCCCCCCGGCGTTCGCGCCGGATGGCGGTGGCCGCGGGAGCGGTGGGCGCGGTGTCGGCGGCGCTGGTCGCCGGGTTCGCCTTCTCGGGCTCGCCGTCCGGCGGCGCCGGGGGCAGGGACGACCGCACGGGACCGACGGCGGAGGGGCCCGAGACGTCCACGGTGCCGGACACGCCCTCCTCCGGGAGCCCGTCCGGTGCCGGCGGTTCACCGGGCGGCCAGGACTCCCCGGGTGCGAGCGCGTCCGAGGGGGAGCGGAAGGCCGACGGGACGCCGTCGGCCCCCGCGGCCGACGCGTCCGCCGCTTCCGCCACCCCGGCCGCGTCCACCGCCGCCCCCACGCCGGCCCTTCCCGCGCCGTCCCCCTCCGTCTCCGCCTCCGCGTCCACCGATCCGGACGGCGTGGACGACGACCGGCCGGGCCGGGGTCAGGGACCGAAGCGGCCCAGGTAGGGGCGGGCCGCCGGCCGGCCGGACGGGGTTCGCCGCGGGGCCGTCGCCCGGCGTCTCCATGATCTCCGCACCGACCCTCCCCAGGTCGGCCCCCGCCGTCTCCACGGGAGTGGACGACTCTGTTCCGGGTGTCGCCGCGGCCGGCCGGGGCGTCGGCGGTGTGCCGTCCCCGGGGAGTCTGCGGCCGGAAACACCTCCTTGTCCCCCCTGCCGTCCGCGTGATGACAATGCGCATGACAATCCTGTGGGTGGCCGGAGGATTCCCGGATGTCCGGGTCCCCGGCCGCCCGACGTCGCAATGAGGGGACCCCACATGAGAAAACCTCTCGTCGTCGCGCTGTGCGCCCTGGCGATGGCCGGGGCGGGCGCGGCTCCCGCGGTCGCCGCCGAGCCCTCCCCCACGGGCGCGGAGACGGCCACGGGCTCGGGCCCGACCGCGGTGACGGACGTCGTCGACGGCCTGGTCGGTACCGCGGCGGACACCCTGTCCGGCCTCACCGCGCCGAAGGCCGGCGCGGTGAACTTCGCCGGCACCGTCTCGCTCAGCAACTGCTCCGGTTCCGTCGTCCGCATGCCCGACTCGGCGGCCGACGACCCGGCGCTCGTGCTCACCAACGGCCACTGCCTGGAGAGCGGCTTCCCCGCGCCCGGCCAGGTCCTCGTCGACCGGGCGTCCAGCCGCAGCTTCGGCCTGCTGAACTCCTCCGGCTCCCGGGTCGCCACCCTGCGCGCCGACCGGCTGGTGTACGCGACCATGACCGACACGGACGCGGCGGTCTACCGGCTCGGCACCACGTACGCGCGGATCAAGAGCGCGTACGGCATCGACGCGCTGACCCTGTCCGGCACCCGCCCGCAGGCCGGGACCGCCGTCAGCATGGTCTCCGGCTACTGGAAGCGGATCTACAACTGCTCCGTCGACGGGTTCGTGCACCGGATGAAGGAGGGCGACTGGACCTGGAAGGACTCGGTCCGCTACACCCCCGAGTGCGACACCATCGGCGGCACCTCCGGCTCGCCGGTCGTCGACGACGCCACCGGCGAGGTGGTCGCCGTCAACAACACCGGCAACGAGGACGGCGAGCGCTGCACGGTCAACAACCCGTGCGAGGTCGCCGAGGACGGCACCGTGACGGTCCGTCAGGGCATCAACTACGCCCAGCAGACCTACCTGTTCCCCGCCTGCTTCGGCGTGGACAACAGGCTCGAGCTGAACGCGAGCGGCTGCGCCGTCCCCAAGCCGTAGGGGGCGGGCGCACGCGCGGGGCGGGCGGTCACCGGGGAGTCCGGCGGACCGCCCGCCCCGCCAGTTCGTCCGTGCGCCGTCCGTCCTCGATCACGAACCGCCCGTCGACCAGCACGTGCGGGATGCCCGTCGGGAGCGTGCGGGGGCGCTCGAAGGTGGAACCCGCGGCCACCGTGTCCGGGTCGAACAGGACCAGGTCGGCCCGGTACCCCTCGCGGACCAGCCCCCGGTCCGGCAGCCGCAGCCGGGCGGCCGGGCGCGAGGTCAGGTGCGCCACGCACTCCTCCAGGGACAGCACCCCCAGCTCCCGGACGTAGTGCCCGAGGTAGTGCGGGAACGTGCCGTACGCGCGCGGGTGCGGCTTGGCGCCCTGCAGGATGCCGTCCGAGCCGCCGGTGTGCGCGCGGTGCCGCATGATCGCCCGCACGTTCTCCTCGTGGCCGACGTGCTGGAGGATCGTCGGGGCGAGCCTGTCCTTCAGCAGCAGCTCCCGCGCGACCGCCCAGGGCGACTCGCCGCGCGCCCGCGCCGACTCCAGGACCGTACGGCCCACGTACTCGCCCAGCGCCGGGTCGCCGACGCCCGAGATCTCGATGGTCTCCCACTCCACCGGCACGCCGTGGCAGCCGTCCGAGCCGGTGACCTCCAGGTGGTGCCGGATCCGCTCGGCCGTCGCCTCGTCCGCGAGCCGCCGCAGGACCTCCTCCGGGCCGCCCTCGCTCGCCCAGCTCGGCAGCAGCGCCACGAGCGTGGTGCAGCCGGGCGTGTAGGGGTAGGTGTCGAGGCTGATGTCGGCGCCGGCGTCCAGCGCCTCGTCCAGCAGCGCCAGCAGTTCGGGCGCCCGGCCCCTGTTCACCCCGAAGTTCATCGTCGCGTGCGCCAGGTGCAGCGCGCAGCCGGCCTCCCGGGTGAGGGCCACCATCTCCGCGTACGCCTCCAGCGCGCCCGCGCCGTAGGAGCGGTGGTGCGGGCAGTAGTAGCCGCCGTACTCGGCCACCACCCGGCACAGCCCGGTCAGTTCGGCGTCCTCGGCGTACATGCCGGGGGTGTAGGTCAGGCCGGACGACATGCCGACCGCGCCCTGCTCCATGCCCTCCGCCACCAGCTGCCGCATCCGGTCCAGCTCGGCCGGGGTGGCCCCGCGGTCCTCCCAGCCGACGACGAGCGCGCGGACCGTGCCCTGCGGGATCAGGTAGGCGGCGTTGACCGCGATGCCCCGGTCCAGCCGGTCCAGGTACTCGCCGACCGACCGCCAGTCGAAGTCGACGTCGTCGCCCGCGCCGTTCCAGCCGGCGATCGCCCGGCGCACCTCGCCGAGCGTGCGGTCGTCGACCGGCGCGTACGACAGGCCGTCCTGGCCCAGCACCTCGAGCGTGACGCCCTGCGCTGCCTTGGCGCTGTGGTCGGGGTCGCGCAGCAGCGCCAGGTCGCTGTGCGCGTGCATGTCGACGAAGCCGGGGGAGAGGACCAGCCCTTCGGCGTCCAGCTCGCGGCGGGCCTTCGGGCGCTGGCAGCCCGCTGCCGCCGCCTCCTTCACGATTCCGACGATCCGGCCGCCGTCCACGACCACGTCCGCGCGGTACGCGTCGCCGCCGGAGCCGTCCACGACGTCCGCGTCCCGGATGACGAGCTCTTCCACACCGGCCTCCTAGAAGAACGTACGGATGTAGTCGACCACCGTGCCGTCCGCCTCGGCCACGGGGATGAGCACCCATTTGTCGAAGGACGTGCACGGGTGGGACAGCCCGAGCCCCACCCAGTCGCCGACCTCCAGGTCGGCCTCCCCGGTGGTGCGCAGCCAGGCGTGCTGGTCGGACAGGGCGGTCACCGAGATCCCGGCGGCCGGGCGCTCGGTGCCGTCCCGGCGGACCACCTGGACGGACGGCAGGTCGAGGTCGTGGGCCGCGTCCCGCTTGCCGGCGTTGACGAAGGCCTGGTCGGGGGCGGGGCGGGACACCACCTGGGTCCACAGCCGGAACGCCGGTTCCAGCGCGCCCTCCTCCGGCACCCGGTTGAAGGGGGTCAGCCTGCGGTAGTGGCCGTCGTCGTGCGAGACGTACGCCCCCGAGCGCAGCAGCCTCAGCACCGGCGCGGAGAGTGCGGGGATCCGCGCGAAGACGTCGGCCACCGCGTCGAACCAGGCGCTGCCGCCCGCGCTCACCACGATCTCGTCCAGCCCCGCGAACCGGCCCGCCTCGTCGAAGTCCACGGCGAGCGACACCAGCCGCCGCAGCCAGGCGTGCACCCGCTCCGGGTCCGCCTGCGGCACCTCGCCCTCGTACCCGGCGACCCCGGCCAGCCGCAGCCCGCGCGCACCCGCCACGGCGTCGGCGACGGCGGCGCACTCCGCCTCCGTGCGCACCCCGGTGCGGGCGCCCTCTCCGGCGGCGAGCTCGACCACGACGTCCACCGGGCGGGACGCCCCGGCGAGCGCCGCGTCCATCAGCTCCACCCCGCGCACGGAGTCGACGTAGCAGACGAAGCGGAAGTCCGGGTCGGCGTCCAGCTCCGCCGAGACCCAGCGCAGGGCCGCCGCGTCCACCAGCTCGTTGGCGAGGAAGACCCGCCGGATCCCGAACGCCCGCGCCACCCGCACCTGGTGCGGGACGGCGAGCGTGATGCCCCACGCCCCGTGCTCGATCTGGCGGTGGAAGAGCTGCGGGGCCATGGAGGTCTTGCCGTGCGGGGCGAAGGCGAGGCCGTGGCGGGCCGCGTAGGTCTCCATCAGCCTCAGGTTGTGCTCCAGCCGCTCGGCGGACAGCGTGAGCACGGGGGTGGTGAAGCCGTCGGTGAAGAGGTTGCGGCGCCGGGCGGCCAGTTCGCCGACGGTCAGCCCGTCGGCGTCCGGCGGGAGGCCCTTGAAGCGGTGGTCGACGCGTTCCTCGGTGAGCTGCGCGAGTGCGTCGGAGCCGGGGTCGAGGACCATCAGAGCCTCCCTGATCAGGCGCGTTGCATTTAATGCAACGCTCGTTGCGTATATCGCTTACCGCTGTCTAACATCTCGGCCACGCGTGGTCAACGGACACCGCGTCCCCCGCAGCCACCGAGGAGCCCCGCCGCCGTGACCGTCACCGGACCCTGCAACGCCCCCGACGTCGTGGACGTCGTCGCGCTCGGCGAGTCCATGGTGACGTTCCTGCCCACCCGGCCGGGCCGCCTCGCCGACGTCCCCTCCTTCGAGCGCGGCATCGGCGGCGCGGAGTCCAACACCGCGTGCGTGCTGGCGGCGGCCGGCCACTCGGCGCGCTGGGTCAGCCGGGTCGGCGACGACGGCTTCGGCGACCACCTCCTCGAGGCGATCGGCGGACACGGCGTCGACGTGTCGTACGTCCGCCGCGACCCGGACCGGCCCACCGGCGTCTACTTCCGCACGGCCGGCGACCGGGCCACCGACGCCCACGAGGTCGCCTACTACCGGGCGGGCTCCGCGGCCTCCGCGATGACCGCCGCCGACGTCGACCTCGACGCCGTGCGCGCCGGACGCGTGCTGCACCTGTCCGGCATCACGGCCGCGCTCTCCGCCGGCTGCCTGGACCTGCTGCGGGAGCTCACGGCCCCCCGCCCCGGCCGCCCGCTCGTCTCCTTCGACGTCAACCACCGTCCGGGCCTGTGGCGGGACGCCCGCGGCCCCGAGGTGCTGCTGGACCTGGCGCGCGGCGCGGACATCGTCTTCGTCGGCGACGACGAGGCGCGCGACGCGTGGGGACTGCACGGCGCCCGCGCCGTGCGGGAGGCGCTGCCCGAACCGGAGATCGTGGTCGTCAAGCAGGGCCGGGGCGGAGCGGTCGCCTTCGGCAGGGACACCGACGGCCTCCCGTGCGAGGACGCCACCGGCACCGCGACCTTCGTGCCCGCCCTGCACGTCGACGTCGTCGCCGCCGTCGGCGCCGGGGACGCCTTCGCCGCCGGCTTCCTCTCCGCCACCCTGCGCGGGCTGCCCGTACGCGACCGGCTGCGGCACGGCCACCTCATGGCCGCCGCCGCGCTCACCGCCCCCGGCGACCTCGCCCCGCCCCCCGCCCGCGACCTGGCCGACCGCCTCGTCGCCCTGGACGACACCGCGTGGGGGAGACTGCGACTCGGCCCCGGCTGGACACAGGCCGACGAAGGGGCCGAGGAGGAGGTACGCACCCCATGAGCCAGACCGTCGACCGCGCGCTGAGCATCCTGCCGCTGCTCGCCGAGGGACCCGCCGACCTCGGACAGGTCGCCGACCGCCTCGGCGTGCACAAGTCCACGGCGCTGCGCCTGCTGCGCACCCTGCACGAGCACGGCCTGGTCTACCGCCAGTCCGACCAGCGCTACCGCCTCGGCGCCCGCCTCTTCGCCCTCGCCCAGGAGGCGATGGAGAACCTCGACGTCCGCGAGATCGCCCACCCCCACCTCGTGCGCCTCAACGAGCAGTGCGGGCACACCGTCCACCTCGCCGTCCACGAGGAGAACGAGGTCCTCTACATCGACAAGGTGGAGAGCCGCTACCCGGTGCGCATGTACTCGCGGATCGGCAAGCCCGTCGCCATCACCGTCGCGGCCGTGGCCAAGCTGCTCCTGGCCGACCTGCCCGAGCACGAGCGCCGCGCCCTCGCGGAGAGGCTCGACTACCCCCTGTACACGTCCCGTTCGACACCCGGCCCGGCCGCGTTCCTGCGCGAGCTGGAGAAGGTGCGCGAACAGGGCTGGGCCACCGACCTCGGCGGCCACGAGGAGTCCATCAACTGCGTCGCGGCCCCCGTCCGCGGCGCCGACGGCCGGGTGGTCGCCGCGATGTCGGTCTCCGCGCCGAACGTCGTCGTCACCGCCGACGAACTCCTCACCCTGCTCCCGCTGGTGCGCCGCACGGCGGACGCGATCAGCGGCGAGTACTCCGGCAGGACCCCCGTGCACCACCCCGACAAGGACACCGCATGACCGACAAGACCGAGAAGACCGCGCTCACCCCGAAGACCCACACCACCCCGCCCGCGAAGTTCTCCCACGGCGTCAGGAAGGGCAACATCCTCCAGGTCGCCGGCCAGGTCGGGTTCCTGCCCGCGGTGGAGGGCGAGCCGCCCACGCCCGCCGGCCCCACCCTGCGCGAGCAGACCCTCCAGACCCTCGCCAACGTCAAGGCGATCCTCGAGGAGGGCGGCGCCGGCTGGGACGACGTGATGATGATCCGCGTCTACCTCACCGACGTGGACCACTTCGCGGAGATGAACGAGATCTACGACACCTACTTCGAGGAGCAGGGCCTCACCCAGCCGCCCGCCGCCCGCACGACCGTCTACGTCGGTCTGCCCGCCGGACTCCTCATCGAGATCGACGCGCTCGCCGTCCTCGGCTGACGCCCCCTCACCCTCCCACCCCCCGCACGCCGTACGTCACGGCGCGGTGTCCCGCACCCCGGGACGCCGCGCCGCGATCCCCCCTGCCCGAAAGCACCATGCCCTTACGCAGAGGACCCCCGCATGTCCCGTTCGTCCCTCCCGCTCGCCGCCTCCGCACCGGTGGAGGCACCCCCGCACACCGGAGGCCTGCTCCTCCTCGTCGACGGCACGGCCGGTCTGCTGACCGTCGCCGCGATCGGCATCGCGCTCCTCCTCTTCCTGATCATCAAGGTCCGGCTCCAGCCCTTCGTCGCCCTCCTCGGCGTCTCCATGGCCGTCGGCCTGATGGCGGGCCTGTCGGTCACCGAGCTCTTCGGCACGGTCCAGCGCTCGGACGCCGTGTCCACCATCGAGTCCGGCATGGGCGGCATCCTCGGCCACGTCGCGATCATCATCGGCCTGGGCACCATGCTCGGCGCGATCCTCGAGGTGAGCGGCGGCGCGGAGGTGCTGGCGAGCCGGCTGCTCGGCCTGTTCGGCGAGAAGCGGGCACCCCTCGCCATGGGTCTGACCGGCCTGGTCTTCGGCATCCCGGTCTTCTTCGACGTCGGCATCTTCGTCCTCGCGCCGATCGTGTACGCCGCCGCCAAGCGCTCCGGCAAGTCGATCCTGCTGTACTGCCTGCCGTTGCTCGCCGGCCTCTCGGTCACCCACGCCTTCCTGCCCCCGCACCCCGGCCCGGTGGCCGCCGCCGGACTGCTCCACGTCGACCTCGGCTGGGTCATCCTCATGGGCGTCGTCTGCGGGATCCCCGCCGTCGTGGCCGCGTGGGTCTACTCCGCCTGGATCGGCAGGCGCATCTTCGTCGCCGTGCCGCAGGACATGGTCGAGGCGGCCGAGGAGGCCAGGCGGGCCGTCGTCGCCGAACAGCACGGTGGGGGTGCCCCCTGCTCGAGCGGAGTCGAGAGCTCGGGGGACGGGGCCGAACCGCGCGAGACGCCGGTGCCGCTCGGCACGGTCCTCGGCATCATCGGGACGCCGCTCGTCCTGATCCTCGCCGCGACCTTCTCCTCGATCGCCCTGGACCCCTCCACCCTCCGCTCGGTGATCGAGTTCTTCGGCCACCCCTTCGTGGCCCTCACCCTCGCCCTGTTCCTCGCGTACTACCTGCTCGGCATCCGGCGCGGCTGGTCCCGCAAGTCCCTGGAGACCGTCTCCACGTCCTCGCTGAAGCCGGTCGGCAACATCCTGCTGGTGGTCGGCGCGGGCGGGGTCTTCGGCGCCGTCCTCAAGGCCAGCGGGGTCGCCCAGGCACTCTCGGACACCTTCAACGACGTCGGCCTGCCGGTGATCGTCCTCTCCTACCTGATCTCCGTGGTGCTGCGGGTCGCGCAGGGCTCGGCGACGGTGGCGATCGTGACCACGGCGGGCATCGTCGCCCCGCTGCTGGCCGAGGGGGACCACTCGCAGGCGTTCGTCGCGCTCGTCATCATGGCCATCTCGGCGGGCTCGATCTTCGCCTCGCACGTCAACGACGGCGGGTTCTGGATGGTGGCCAAGTACTTCGGCATCAGCGAGCGGGACACGCTCAGGACCTGGACGGTGCTGGAGAGCGTGCTGTCGGTGGCCGGATTCGCGGTCGCGGCGGCGCTCAGCCTGGTCGTGTGAGCCGCGGTGTCCGTGTAGTCGTCTGATAACGAAGTCGGGGTCGGCTGTGTCCGGCACAGGTTTGTCGACCATACTGCCCTGCTGTGGAGCAGCGCATAGGTTCGAGCAGCCAGCCCCTGGAAGGCGCCGGATTCGACCCGGCTTTCATCCCCGGGCTCACCTCACCCGCGTCCGGCCGTGAGGAGGAGGCGAAGGCGACGGCGGAGGAGCCGCAGGACACGGCACCCGGGCCGGAGCCCGAGCCGGAGGAGGACTCCGCCGCGGAGGCCGCCTCCGGCGAGGAGACCGCCTCCCCCGAGGAGGAGGCGGCCCCCGACGGCCCGGTCTTCGAGGCGTCCGACCGCCGCGCGCGCATCGTCGCCGACCACAGCGGCGTCCGCCTGCGCCTGGACGACCAGGAGTGCGAGTTCCGCTGGGACGAGATCGGCGCGGTGGAGACGGAGACCGCCCGCTTCGGCAAGCGCTGGACGGTCACCGTCCACACCCCCGACCGCCGCTGGTACCCCCTCGAGGTCGAGGCCCCGTCCCGGAGCCGGTTCGCCGAGTGGGACGCCGGACTGGACGCGGTCCTGGACGCGTACTTCGAGGAGGACGGCGACAGGTCCGCCGAGCCGGCCGAGACCTCGGCCGGCTCCGCGGAGGACACCGGGTGACGCGTCCTAACGGCAGTACTGCGCCTCCTTGCCGATGGAGCGGTACATGCAGTCCGCGTTCTCCAGGAGCTGCAGGACGGCGTCCCGGTTGCGGGACGTCTCCCGCTCGATGACCTCGTCGGGCGGGTAGAACCCGCCCCCGGAGCTGGAGCGCGGGTACATCTCGAAGGTGTAGCCGAAGATCCTGTGCGTGCCCCACAGGTAGTCGTCGATCGACCCGTCCGTGATGTACAGGTCGCTGGACTGCTCGGCCGTGTAGCCGTTGCTGGCCGCCATCTTCTGGCCGACCGCCTTGAACGCGGCGTTGTCGTCGGCCGTCATCCCGGTCGTGGTGTCGGAGTAGGTGTAGCCGAACGGCCACAGCACCAGCTCGCTGTAGGTGTGGAAGTCGATGCCGGCCTTGATCTGCTGCACCCCGCCGACGACCCGGCTGCGCACGAAGTTCGCCACGACCTTCACCTCGGTCGCGGACTCCGGGGCGGAACCGCGGTAGGTCTCGGAGGACGTGGAGCCCGAGGAGCCGCCGCAGCAGCCCCAGCGGTAGTCCCAGTTGCGGTTCAGGTCGGTCCCGACGTACGAGGAACCGGAGTTGGGCTGGCGGTTCTTGCGCCAGGAGCGGTAGGAGCCGCTCGCGATGTCGTACTCCCCTCCGTCCGGGTTGAGGTCCGGGATGATCCAGATCTCCCGGCCGTTGACCATGCTGGTGATCCGCGAGTCGCTGCCGTACCCCGCGCCGAGCTCGCGCAGCAGGTACAGGGCCATCTCGACGGTCAGGTGCTCGCGGGCGTGCTGGTGGTGGGTGAACAGGACCTCGGGCTCGTTCTCGTCGGTCGCCACGTTGTCGCTGATCTTGACGGCGACGATGTCCCGGCCCTGGTAGGACCTGCCGATCACCCGCTTGCTCATGATGCCCGGGTACGCGGCCAGCCGCTGGTCGATCTCCGCGTTCATCTCGGCGTAGTTGTGGTAGCGGGAGTCGGCCGAGGGGAAGTCGAACAGCCGCAGGCCGTCGGCGGCGGACGAGCGGTCGGGGGCCGCGCCCAACGGCGTGACCTCGTAGCCCTGCTGACGCAGCGTCCGGATCTGGTCCGCGCGCCCGGAGACGACCACCGTCTCCTCGTCGGCCTCGTCCACGGTGACGCCGGAGCGCTGGATCGCCGTGCGGGTCACGGGAGTCGTGTGCTGGTGGATCTCGTACTGGCGGACGTCGTCGGCCGAGGGCGCCGCCCGGTCCGCGCCGTCGGCGCCGGCCGGCGTGGCCGTCAGGGACACGGGCGCCGCGAGGGCGAGGGCGAGCAGGGCGGCGAGCGCTGCGGAACGTCTGCCGCGTGAGCGGAGTCGCATGAAGTCTCCTTGTGGGAGGTGGGGTTGTTCAGTGCGACGTGCGTGGTGCGGTGCCGACATCGTCCGGTGGTGACATGATCAGGTCAAGATGACGTGGGCCGGACCGCTCGACCAGGTGTATCCGGTGAAGATCCCCGCACGCCCCCTTGCCCGCCCGGCACCCATCCGCTTTCTTGACCTCCATGGCGGACACCACGGGAAACACCCAGGACACCGGAGCAGCGCACGGCGCCGGCCCCCAGCCCCGCAAGTCCAGTTGGAAGTACATCGGCCCCGGCATCGTCGTCGCCGCGACCGGCGTCGGGGCCGGCGACCTCGTCGCCACGCTCATCGCCGGCAGCAACTTCGGCTACACCCTCCTGTGGGCCGCGATCATCGGCTGCCTGGTGAAGATCTCCCTCGCCGAGGCGGCGGGCCGCTGGCACCTGTCCACCGGCCGCACCCTGTTCGACGGCTGGGCGAGTCTGGGCCGCTGGACGACGTACTTCTTCGGCTTCTACGTCGTCGTCTGGGGCTTCGTCTACGGCGCGGCGGCGATGTCGTCCAGCGCCCTGCCGCTCCAGGCGCTCTTCCCGGACGTGATGGACCTCGAGTGGTGGGGCATCGCCTGCGCCCTGGTGGGCCTGGCCTTCGTCTGGTTCAACCAGTACGCGGTCTTCGAGAAGGTCATGACCGTCCTGGTGGGCGTCATGTTCGTGGTCACCGTCTACCTCGCGGTCCGCGTCACCCCGAACCTCGGCGACGCCTTCGCCGGGCTGCTGCCCGTCCTGCCCGACGAGAAGGACTCGGTCCTCAACACCCTCGGCCTGATCGGCGGTGTCGGCGGCACCATCACGCTCGCCGCCTACGGCTACTGGGTCAACGCCAAGGGCTGGACGAACACCGGCTGGATGAAGGTCATGCGGCTGGACAACCGCGTCGCCTACCTCACCACCGGCGTCTTCGTGGTCGCCATGCTCTTCGTCGGCGCCGAACTGCTCCACTCGGCGAACATCGCGATCGCCGGCGGCGACAAGGGCCTGGTGCAGCTGAGCGACATCCTGGAGGACAGGTACGGCACCGCCACGGCGAAGTTCTTCCTGATCGGCTTCTTCGCCACCTCCTTCACCTCGCTGATCGGCGTCTGGCACGGCGTGAGCCTGATGTTCGCCGACTTCGTGGCGCGCGGCCGGAAGAAGGCGGCCGAGTCCAAGGGCGAGGAGATCGCCTCCGGCGCGCGGGAGAAGTCCTGGCCCTTCCGCGCCTACCTCCTGTGGCTGACCTTCCCGCCCATGATCCTCCTCTTCGAGGGCCAGCCCTTCCGCCTGGTCATCGTCTACGGCGTCCTCGGCGCCGCCTTCATGCCCTTCCTGGCCCTCACCCTGGTCTGGCTCCTCAACTCCGACCGCACCCCCCGCGAATGGCGCAACGGCGCCCTCAGCAACGCCATGCTGGCCGTCGCGGGACTGCTGTTCCTGGTCCTGTGCGTCAAGCAGATCTGGGACCAGCCGTGGTCGGAGTTCTTCTGACCGGCCCCGCACGCGACCGCCCCCGCCCGCATGCCGCGGGCGGGGGCGGTCGCGTGCGTACAGGCCGGAGCTACGGCAGCGCGTGCACGTGCGGGCCCACCGCGCTGGACCAGGCGTTGCCCGCCGTCGCGTCCCAGTTGGTGGACCAGGTCATCGCGCCCCGCAGGTCCGGGTAGGTCCGCGAGGGCTTGAAGGTGCCGCAGTTCGTGCCCTTCGTCAGGCAGTCCAGGGCGTTGTTCACCACGGCCGGGGAGACGTAGCCGCTGCCCGCGCCGCGCGTCGAGGCCGGCAGGCCCAGGCCGACCTGGGACGGGGCGAGGCCGCCCTCCAGCTGGATGCAGGCCAGGGCGGTCAGGAAGTCCACCGAGCCCTGGCTGTAGACCTTCCCGTCACAGCCCAGCATGGAACCGCTGTTGTAGTACTGCATGTTGACGACCGTGAGGATGTCCTTCACGTTCAGCGCGGTCCGGAAGTAGGAGTTGGACGTCGACTGCATGTCGATGGTCTGCGGGGCCATGGTCAGGATCATCGACGGGCCCGCCTTCGCGGACAGCGCCCGCAGCGCCTGCGTCATGTAGGTCGCGTCGAGGCCGTTCTCCAGGTCGATGTCGACGCCGTCGAAGCCGTACTCCTGCATCAGGGCGTACACCGAGTTCGCGAAGGCCGTCGCCGAGGCGGAGTCGTTCACCGAGACGGTGCCCTTCTCGCCGCCGACCGAGATGATGACCTTCTTCCCGGCCGCCTGCTTGGCCCGGACGTCCGCCTTGAACTGGTCGACGGTGTAACCGTTCAGGCCCGCGGTGTCCAGGTTGAAGGTGACCGCCCCGGGCGTGTTGGTGGCGTCGGCGAAGGCGACCGCGATGATGTCGTACTGGGCGGACACGTCGGAGATCCGCTGCACCGCCGCCCCGTTGTTGAAGTTCTGCCAGTAGCCGGTCACCGCGTGCCGGGGCAGGCCGCCGCCCCCGCCGCCGCTCTCCTTCGTCCGGGCGGTCACGGCCGCCGACTTCGGCGACTCGCCCGCCGCGTTGGTCGCGGCGACCTGGAAGGAGTACGAGGTGGCGGCCGCGAGGCCGGTCACCGTCGCCGAGGTGCCCGAGACGGCGGTCACCCGCGTGCCGTCGCGGTAGACGGTGTACCCCGTCGCCCCCGACACCGCGTTCCACGCCAGGGACACCGAGGAGGACGTCGTGCCGGAGACGCCCAGGCCGCCGGGCGTGCCCGGGATCGTGGGCTGGGGGCCACCGCCGCCGCCCCCGTCGGGGCCGAACACCGACAGGTCGTCCGCGTAGTAGGCCGCCTGGCCGTACCAGCCGTGGGTGTAGACCGTCACCGAGGTGGTGGAGGACCCGGTGGTGAAGCTCGTCGAGAGCTGCTTCCAGCTGCCGGAGTCCGGCGTCCAGGTGGACACGTCGGTGGTCCCGGTGCCGGTCACGCCCAGGTAGGCGTAGCCGCCCTGCACCCAGGCGCTCAGCCGGTACGTGGAGCCGGGCTTCACCGCGACGGTCTGGCTGCAGCGGGCGTTGTCCTGCCCGGACGGCGTCGCCTTGAGCGCGGCCGTGCCGCCGTGCACGGGGGAGGAGACGGTCGTCCCGCTGTTCGCCGAGCAGGTCCAGTTGCCCAGACCCGCCTCGAAGCCGCCGTTCCTGGCGTTGTCGACGTCCGCGGCGGACGCCTGGCCCGCGCCGGCGAGGGTGAGGGCGAGGGCGGAGACGAGGGCTCCGGCCCAGATGCGTCTGCTGCGTCGGGGCGTGCCCGGTACGCGGTCCACTGGGGCCTCCGGTGGGGGAGAAGGAGTGGGGGAAGGAGCGGGGAAGCGACGGTGGCCACCGTTGGACCTACAAGGTGGTCCAGACCAATCGCCTTGTCAATGGTCCGGACCGACATCGGTCGCCGGGCCCCGCCGCGCGGCGCCCTCCCGTCCGGAACCCCCCTCCCCGGCGGCTCCGCACAGCGGGCCCGGCGTCAAGGCGGCGCACGGGATCCACACCCACGGGTCCGGGCCGCGACCGGCGAGATGCTCAACCTGTCCCGTTATGGCGCGCCTTGTGCCACAGGAGTTCCTGTTCCGCTACTCAAACGCTGTTCTCCGGTCACGGAGCCGTGGATACAGTGCTGAGGTAGTCACGCAGTGAAGTCACCCGGGTGTACCGGAGTAACGCCCGGTGGACCGCCGGGGCGTGGGGAGAACGGGGAGCTGCGCTGTGCCAACCGCCATCGCCGTGACCAGCGCCGACATGGCGCTGCCGCCGCAGGACGAACGGACCCTGCCCGCCGTGGTGCTGCGGGACCTCGAGACCCGTCCGCTCGAACAGGCGCTGGCCGACCTCCAGACGCTGATCGAGCAGCACGGCCACGTCATCGTGGTCTGCTCGCAGGCCGCCCCCACCGCCGTCCGGCGGCGGCTGCACACCCTGCGCTCCCTGCTGGAGAGCGACCGGGTCGCGCTCTTCCGCCCCGCCCTCCCGCCGCTCGGGATCGCCGTCCTGGCCCGCCAGCTGCGGCAGCTCGCCTCCTGCGACCTCACCCCCGGCGTCCTCGCCTCGGCCGGCCGCCTGCTGATCCACTACATCCACGCCGGGGCCCTGCTGGGCTCCGTCGCCCGCCTCGACCGCGTCCCGGTGAACCTCAAGCAGCACGCCAAGTCCTGGATGCCCGGCAGCCAGTTCGCCGTCCTCGCCCACCCGCAGCCGCAGCTCGTCCGCCTCGGCCCCGAGGCCGCGCTCGACGGCCCGGAGTTCGGCACCTGGATGCTCCTCGCCAAGGGCCAGCTCCAGTCCGACTGGGTCACCGGCACCCTGGCGCCGGCCTGGAAGGTCCAGGGGCTGCACGAGGCACCGCTTCCGGCCGAGTCCCCGGGCTGGTGGGGGACCGGCAGGCTGATCGAGTTCTGCACCTACCTGCCCGACCTGTCCGTCCTCTACCAGCTGGTCACGTCCGTGCGCCGGACCACCTGCCACTGGTGCGGCATCGACGTCATCGGCGACCGGTGCGTGTTCTGTTCGGCCACACCACCCGGCCAGGAGGACCCGCACCGGTCACGGCCCGGGAACCGCACGGCCGTCGGGTGAGTCCCGCACCACGAGGCGCCCCGGACGGCTCCCGCCGTCCCGGGCCTCCCGACCCGCCGGTCCACCGCACCCGGTCCACCGCACCCGGCCCACCGCACCTGATCCGCCCGCCCGATCCCGCTCGACCGATTTCCCGATGAGGTTGCACGGTTCATGAACTCCCGTCAGCGCCGCGGCGTGATACTCCTGCTCCTGTCGGTCCTGTGCGCCCTCGGCGCGTTCGCCGGCGTGCTGTCCGTCATCAACGACGTGAAGTCCAAGGTGGGCCCCGAGGTCACCGCGTACCGGCTGAAAGCGGACGTGGCGCCCTACACCGCCCTCAGCACGGGCCAGTTCGAGAAGATCAAGATGCCCGAGCGGTGGCTGTCCGAGAACGCGGTCACCGACCTGCGCGAGATCCGGGGCAAGATCGCCGTGACCACGCTGAAGGAAGGCTCCCTGCTGCAGAGCGACATGGTCGTGGACCAGCCCGAGCTGCAGCCGGGTCAGCAGGAGGTCGCCATCATGATCGACGCGGCGACCGGCGTCGCCGGCAAGATCACACCGGGCTCGGCGGTCAACGTCTACGCCACCTTCGAGGGCGAGCGCGAGGGCGACCCCGCCCAGTCCAAGGTCATCGTGACGAACGCCAAGGTCCTGGACGTGGGCCGGCTCACCGCCCTCCAGCCCGACGAGGACGACCGCGGCCGGGAGCCCACCGACGCCGTCCCGATCACCTTCGCGCTGTCCGCCCTCGACGCCCAGCGCATCACCTACGCCGAGTCGTTCGCCCAGCGGGTCCGGCTCGCGCTGGTGGCACCCGGCGGCGACACCACCGTCCCCGACTCGCAGCGGACGTACGAACTCGCGAAGGACAAGTGAGAGGCCCGCATGTCCACGAGGATCCTCCCGGCAGTCGGCGACGCGGACGCGGTCCGGTCCATCACCACACTGCTCAGCCAGCTCCCCGACGCCGAGCCGGTGACCCCGGTGACCGACTCCACCCAGCTCGTCGACACCCTCGCGCGCCTGGCCGCCGAGTCCGTCGACGAACTGCCCGAGGTCGTGGTCGTGCACGAGCGGATCGGCCCCGTCCCCGCCCTGGAACTGATCCGTGAGGTCGCCCTGCGCTTCCCGGCCGTCGGCGTCATCCTCGTCACCTCCGACGCGAGCCCCGGCCTCTTCCAGGCCGCCATGGACTACGGCGCCCGCGGACTGGTCGCCCTGCCGCTGAGCTACGAGGAACTCGCCAGCCGCGTCCAGGCGGTCGCCCAGTGGTCGGTCGGCGTACGCCGCCACCTCGGCGCGGGCGGCGACGTCTTCACCGGCGCCGGCGGCACGGTCGTCACGGTCAGCGGGGCCAAGGGGGGCGTGGGCACCACCCTCACGGCCGTCCAGCTCGCCCTCGCCGCCCAGGCCTCCGGACGCGCCACCGCCCTCGTCGACATGGACCTCCAGACCGGCGACGTCGCCTCCTACCTGGACGTCCAGTTCCGCCGGTCCGTCGTCGACCTCGCCGCGATCACCGACATCTCCCCGCGCGTCCTGGCCGACGCGGTCTTCCGGCACGACACCGGCGTCGCGCTGCTGCTCGCCCCCGCCGAGGGCGAACGCGGCGAGGACGTCACCGACCGGGCCGCCCGCCAGATCGTCAGCGCCCTGCGCTCCCGCTACGAGGTCGTCGTCATCGACTGCGGCGCCCAGCTCACCGGGGCCGGCGCGGCGGCGGTCGAGATGGCCGACACGGCCCTGCTGGTCACCACCCCGGACGTGATCGCCGTACGGGGCGCCAAGCGGGCGGTGCGGATGTGGGACCGGCTGCAGATCCGCAAGGCCGAGGAGACCACGGTGGTGGTCAACCGCCACACCCGGGCCACGGAGATCCAGCCCCCGCTCATCCAGCGGATCACCGGCACGTCGGTGGCGGCGACCGCGATCCCGGCCGGCTTCAGGGAACTGCAGGCGGTCGTGGACGCGGGCCGCGTCCACGAACTGGAGAACAAGAGCGCGGTCAAGCAGGCCATGTGGGGCCTGGCCGGCGAACTCGGCCTGGTCAGGGCCGCCGAGGGCGCCCACAGGGCGGGACGGCTGCGCGGCGACCGGGGGTCGGTGAGCTTCCGGCGCCGCAGGGACGGAGGGGGATGAGCATGCGGGCCGCACCACCTGCACGCGACCGTGACCGGGGCCAGGTCACCGTCGAGTTCCTCGGCATGACACCGACGATCCTCGTGACGCTGGTGGTGCTGTGGCAGCTCGTACTGGTGGGGTACACGTTCACGCTCGCGGGGAATGCTGCGGACGAGGCCGTGCGGGCGGGGACGGCGGCGGCGCCGGGCGCGCGCCAGGGCGCCTGCCAGGAGGCCGGACTGGACAAGCTGTCGGGAGCGTGGGCGGGGGGAGCGACCGTGAACTGCACGACCGCGGGCGGGTTCGTGACCGCCGACGTGGAGCTGAGCGTCCCCGTCCTCTTCCCGGGCACCGTCTCCTTCCCCTTCGACGTGGAGGGCCACGCGGGCGCCGTCGAGGAGGAGGTGGACTGAGATGCCGTACCCCCCCGGGCCCCGCCGCGGCCTCCGCGGCCCGCGCGGGCCCCGCGACCGCGGTCAGGCGGCGCTCGAATACCTGGGCTTCCTCCCCGTCCTGCTCATCGTCGCCATGGCCGCCGTACAGCTCGGCCTGATCGCCTACACCGCCCAGCAGGCCGGCACCGCGGCCCGCGCGGGAGCGCGCAGCGCGTCGCTCGACCGGGGCGCCGGACCGGCCTGCACGGCCGCGGTCAGCGACTGGCTGGCCGGCCGCACCGACTGCGGCGCGGCGGAGGGCGGCGACGAGGTGACCGTCACCGCCACGATCGACATCCCCTCGATCGTGCCGGGCTGGGACTTCGGCCCCGCCCGCAAGACCGCCACGATGCCGCTCGACCACTGACCGGGGACGAGGACCGACGAGCACCCACGAGGACCGAGGAGCACCGGACTCATGAGCCTGCGGGCACGCATCAACTCCCCCGAGGAGAACACCGGACGGGGCGAGGACGGCCACCTGGTCGCCTCCTACCGCGCCAAGCTCCTCGAGGAGATCGACCTCGCGGAGATGAGTTCACTCGCCGCGGCCGAGCGCCGCGCGCGGCTGGAGCGCGTGCTCGGCCACATCATCAGCCGCGAGGGCCCGGTCCTGTCGACCGTCGAACGCTCCCAGCTGATCCGCCGGGTCGTCGACGAGGCGCTGGGCCTCGGCATCCTGGAACCCCTCCTGGAGGACGCGTCGATCACCGAGATCATGGTGAACGGCCCCGACGCGATCTTCGTCGAGCGCGGCGGCCGGGTGGAACAGCTCCCGCTGCGGTTCGCCTCCAACGACCAGCTCATGCAGACGATCGAGCGCATCGTCTCCACGGTCAACCGCCGCGTCGACGAGTCCAACCCGATGGTCGACGCCCGCCTCCCCTCCGGCGAGCGCGTCAACGTCATCATCCCGCCGCTGTCCCTGACCGGCGCCATCCTCACCATCCGCCGCTTCCCGCGCTCCTTCACCCTCCACGAGCTCATCGGCCTCGGCTCGCTCGACGAGCACATGCTCCACCTGCTGGCCGGCCTGGTGCAGGCGCGCTTCAACGTCATCGTCTCGGGCGCGACGGGCACCGGGAAGACGACCCTGCTGAACGCCCTCTCCGGCCTGATCCCCGAGGGCGAGCGCATCATCACCATCGAGGACTCCGCCGAACTCCAGCTCCAGCAGCCGCACGTCATCCGTCTGGAGTCCCGCCCGCCGAACGTCGAGGGCAAGGGCCGGGTCACCATCCGCGACCTGGTGCGCAACTCGCTGCGCATGCGCCCCGACCGCATCGTCGTCGGTGAGGTCCGCGGCGGCGAGTCGCTGGACATGCTCCAGGCGATGTCCACCGGCCACGACGGCTCCCTCGCCACCGTCCACGCCAACAGCGCCGAGGACGCGCTGATGCGCCTGCAGACCCTCGCCTCCATGTCCGACGTCGAGATCCCCTTCGTCGCGCTGCACGACCAGATCAACAGCGCCGTCGACGTGATCGTCCAGCTCACCCGCTTCGCCGACGGCGCCCGCCGCATCACCGAGATCGCCCTGCTGGAGAGCCACGGCGGCGAGCCGTACCGGCTGGCCACGGTCGCCCGCTTCCACGCCCGGCCGATGACCGCCGACGGCCGGATCCACGGCGCCTTCGAGTACTACCCGCTCCCGCGCCGCACCGCCGACCGCCTCTACATGGCGAGCCAGCCCGTCCCCCAGGCCTTCGGCATCGCCCAGTCCGCCGACCAGCTCGCCACCCGAGAAGCCAGGTAGGAACCGTCCCCATGGATCTGCAGAACCTGATCACGCTGACCACCGGCGTCACGCTGCTGACCTGCGTCCTCGCGGTCGTCGGCGTGCACTCCTACGCCACCGGCAAGGCACAGCGGCAGGCGCTGGTGGACCGGCTGTCGGCCACCGGCCAGATCCCGGTCGCCGGCCGCCGGCGCCACTTCCCCACCCTGGACCGCCGTCTGCGCCGCACCGGGTTCGGCCGGAAGCTGGAACTGCGCCTGATGGCCACCGGCCTGGACATCACCCCCGGCGAGTTCTTCGCCGCCATGCTCGCCACGGTCGCAGGCCTCTGGCTCGTCGGCCAGGCGACCCTCGCCCCCTTCTTCGGCCCGATCGCCGGGCTGCTCGGCATCTGGGTGGCGGTCCAGTTCCTCAACTGGCAGCGCCAGAAGCGCATCGAGAAGTTCATCAACCAACTCCCCGAACTGGCCCGCATCCTGGCCAACGCCACCCAGGCCGGTCTGGCCCTGCGGACGGCGATCGGCATGGCGGCGGAGGAACTGGAGGCCCCCGCCGGGGAGGAACTGTCCAAGGTCGCCAACCAGCTGGCGGTCGGCGCCTCGATGGACGACGCGCTCGGCGAACTCGCCGACCGCCTCCCCTCCCGCGAACTGGTCGTCCTGGTCACCACCCTGGTGCTGTCCAACCGGGCGGGCGGCCAGGTGGTGAGCGCGCTCAGGAACCTGACCGAGACGCTGGAGGAACGCAAGGAGACGCGGCGGGAGGTGAGGACGCAGCTCTCCCAGGTCAGCATGACCTCGTACGCCGTCCCCGTCCTCGGCGTCGGCTCCCTCTTCCTGATGAACGGCGTGAAGGACGGCGCCCTGGAGCGCATGACCGGCTCCCCGGCCGGCCAGGCCGCGGTGATCATCGCCTTCGGGCTCTACGCCGTCGGCTTCGTCCTCATCCGCCGCCTGTCCCGCATCGACGTCTGAGCGGCCGGACCGGCACAGGAGGGACTGACTGACATGGCACTTCTGCTCGCACTGGCCATGGGCCTCGGTGTCTGGGGCGTCTTCGCCGGCATCCGCATGTACCGGGCCGAGGCGAAACTCCCCGGGGACCTGGCCCTCGCCCTGGAGGTCGGCTCCACCCGCACCGGCGCGGTCGACTCGCTCGTCGACCGCATGGGCATGCGCTACGCCCCCGCCGTGCTGCGCCTCATGGGCCCCAAGCAGGTCGCCAGGTACCGCCGCAAGATCGACCTCGCGGGCAACCCCGGCGGCCTCACCCTCGACCGCTACGCCGCCCGCCGCGCCGTCTACGGCGCCCTCGGCGGCGTCGGCTTCCTGGTCTTCCTCATGCGCGGCCAGCTCTTCGTGGCCCTGCTGCTGCTCGCCTTCGGGGCGTTCTGGACGGAGGTCGGCATCTGGTCGGCGATCCGCATCCGCAAGGACGTGATCGAGCGGACGCTGCCGGACTTCCTGGACGTGCTGGCGGTCGTGGTGAGCGCCGGGCTCGGATTCCGCCAGGCACTGGACAGGGTGGCCTCGAAGTACGAGGGTCCCTGGGCCGACGAACTGCGCATCACCCTCCGCCAGATGGACCTGGGCATGAGCCGCCGCCAGGCCTTCGCGGAACTGCGCCGCCGCAACGACTCCGAACAGGTCGCCATGTTCGTCACCGCGCTGCAGCAGGGCGAGGAACTGGGCGCGCCGATCGTCGACACGCTGGTGTCCCTGGCCAAGGACATGCGCCGCACGGACGCCCAGAACGCCCGCCGCAAGGCCGCCCGCGCGGTCCCCAAGGCCACCATGATGATCACCACGTTCATGGTCCCGGCCACCATGATCCTCCTCGGCGCCGGCCTGATCCTCGGCTCCGGCACCGACTTCGGCTCGATCACGGGCGAGTAGGACGGGGGCAGGGTGCGATGACGACGACCGGGGACCGCGCGGGGGCCGCACGGGGCTGCTCCGCCGACGCCCCAGGACTCCCGAGATCACCACCCCGCCCGCGGGCACGGTCCTGCCCGCCCACGTCCGGACGGGCGCGCCGGACGTCCCGGTGACGTCGGCGACGCCGGTGCTGCCGCCGGGCTGGGAGGCGGCGGTCGGGGCAGGAGCCGGCGGGCCGGCGCACGACGGGAGAGCCGCCGACGGCGCGGGCGGCGCGGGCGGCGCGGGCGGCACCGAGGACCCGGCCGACGGCCGGACGCACCCCCCACGACCCGCACCCGCACCCGCGCCCGCCCCGGACGTGGACATCCAGGTCAACGCCCTCCAAGCCCTGTGCCGGCAGGCGTTCGGCTTCCGCCTGGCGATGATCGCCCTGGCCGCCCCCGCCGCCCTCCTGAACGCCGGCCCCGGCTGGGGCACCCGCCTGGTCGGCATCGCGGTGGTCGTCACCTTCATGGCGTCCTACCTCCTCTTCCGCGACTGGGAACGCTTCGGCCCCCTCCTCCTGCGCCACCCCACACTCCTCGCGGTGGACACCCTCTTCGGCGCCCTGCTCCTGATCTCGGCGGGCCCGGACACGACCCTCGCCTACGTCAGCGTCTGCACCCCCCTCCTGGCGGGCCTGGTCTACGGCTGGCGCGGCGCGGCGGTCTTCGCCTCCCTCCAGGGCCTGATCCTGCTCCTGGTCTACGCGACCGTGGAGGACCCGCACGCGGGCCCGGCGGAGACGCTGCTCCTGCCCGGCCTCTGCGTGGTCGCGGGGGCGGTCGGCTCGAGCCTGCGCAACCTCATGCTCCGCTTCGGCGCGGCGACCCGGGCCCTGACGACGGTCCAGGCCCGCCTGGCCGTCACGGAGGCGGTCAGCGCCGAACGCGCCCGCCTGGCCCGGGAGATGCACGACTCGGTGGCGAAGACCCTGCACGGCGTCGCCCTGGCGGCGGACGGCCTGGCGGGCTCGGCGGGCGCCCGGCCCGTGGACCCGGCCCTGGTGAGGCAGCAGGCGGAACTGGTCGCCCGCTCGGCCCGCCGCGCGGCGGCGGAGTCCCGCGAACTCCTCGCCGACCTGCGCCGCGAGTCGGACCCGGACCAGGGCACCGACGTCCTGGTCGAACTGGCGGCCCGCACGCGTGACTTCGGCGCCCGCACCGGCCTGCCGACGACGTACCGCCCGACGGGCGGCGACACGGTCCCGCCGGTTCCGCCGGCGGTGGCCCGCCAGCTCCTGACCATCGCCTCGGAGGCCATGGAGAACGCCCACCGCCACGCCGGACCGACCCGGGTCGACGTCCACGCGGGCGTCCACGGAGACCTGCTCCGCATCAGCGTCCACGACGACGGCCGCGGCCTCCCGCCCGGCACGAACCTCGAACAACTCCGCCGTGCGGGCCACTTCGGCCTGCTCGGCATGGTCGAACGGGCGGCCTCCGTCGGCGCCCGCATCCGCATAGGCCGTGGCTCGCACGCCCGGGGCACGGAGGTCCGCCTGGAACTCCCCCTGGCGGCCGTGACGGCACCGGCTCCGCGTCCCGCGGAGGCGGCCCCGTGAAGACGCCGAGAGGAGGCAGCCCCATGCAACCGCCGCCGAACCCCTTCGAGAACGTCCCCCCGCCCGCCGCGCTCCGTGTCGTGGTGGCCGACGACAACCCGGTGGTCCGCGCCGGCCTGACCGCCCTGCTCACCGGCCGCGCGGACATCACGGTCGTGGCGGAGGCGGCGGACGGCAGAGAGGCCTACGAGGCGGCCCACTCCCACCGTCCCGACGTCGTCCTCCTCGACGTCCGCATGCCGGGCGTGGACGGCATCTCGGCGCTGCCCCACCTGGTGCGGATCGCCCCGGTCGTGATGCTGACGTACAGCAGGGAGGCGGAGGTCGTCCAGGAGGCGCTGCGCAGGGGAGCGGGCGGCTACCTGGTCCACGGCGAGTTCACGGCCGACCAGCTGGTGTCGGCGGTGCGGGACGTCAAGGAGGGCAGGGCCCACTTCACGTCCACGGCGGCGGGGGCGTTGCTGGCGCAACTGCGTCAGGAGCCCAGGACGGATCAAGTGTTGCCGGACGGGCTGGGCGCCTCGCGCACAAATCCCGGAATCCTACCGGGATTCGGCCCGCCCCATGCCCCGTCCTCACTTGCTTCTGCGGAAAACCTTTCGCAGATGCAACCGTATGTGGCACAGTCGTCGTCTGGGTGGACGGGCGGCCGCCCGGCCGCTCCCGACAGGTCGAGGTTCCGGCTGAGCACGAGAGAGGCGGAGATCATGGACCTCATCGCGTCCGGCATGAACAACCAGCAGATCGCCGCCGCGTGCTTCATCAGCGAGAAGACGGTCAAGAACCACATCAACCGCATCTTCGCCAAGCTCCACAGCACCAGCCGCTCCCAGGCCGCCGCGAAGTGGCTCGGCACGGCACCGGGTTCCGGCCGGGAAGTGGGGTGACCTGCGATGACGGTAGGGGGGAAGAGGAACTGGGCCTGCGATTGGGCCCGGGATTGGGCCCTGGGGCCCTCCGGCGAACGGGGTGCGCGCCCCTACGTTGCTCATGTCGAAAGCGGCACCGCGAAGGAGGCCGCTACCGCGTCAGCCGGAGGGGAACACCATGAGCAACTGGATCAACACGACGGTCGCGTACCTCCAGTCCCGCGCGGCCCGCAACGACAAGGGCCAGACCGCGGTGGAGTACCTGGGCATCATCGCGGTGGTCGTGGCGATCGTACTGGCGATCACGGGGACGGACATCGGCGAGTCGATCTACGACGCCATTACGAACCAGATCGCGGAAGTCACGGGCGGCTGACGAAGCCCCGTAAGTACGGCGACGCAGGGCAGGCCTTCCCCATCTACATCACGGTGGTGGGGGGCCTGCTCTTCCTCGCGTTCGCGTACTTCGCGGTCGGCCAGGCCGCGGCGAACCGGAACGACGCGCAGACCGCCGCCGACGCGGCCGCGCTCGCGGCAGCTCAGGACCGGCGGGATCAACTCGCGGGTGCATGGGTGCAGAACCTCCTCGACCCGACCGAGTGGCAGGACATCTTCGACGGCGAGTCAGACGGTCTCGGGCTTTCGTGCTGGCGGGCGGACCAGCTTGCGGCACAGAACGATGCGACAGTGACGAGCTGCGCCCCGGATGGAACTCTGGGTTACACGGTCGTGGTCGAGACGAACGACGCCGTGGGGAACTCCATCGTGCCCGGCACGGAGGACAAGAAGTCCCAGGAGACCGCCACCGCCGTGATCGAGCCTCGTTGTGCGTTCGAGCTTCCGACGGAGGAAGCGGGGGATGACACGCTGCCTCCGCTCATCTGTGAGGGCACGGAGTGGGAACTGGATCCAAAGGGCCCCGAGGAGCTGCTGCCGAAACCCGAAGATCTTTTCGACGTCCATCTGGCCGACTGACAAGCGAACGACGAGTGACTAAGGAAGCAGAGGCATGAGCATTCGGTTCACAACGAAGGCCCGCAGGGGGATGGTCGCGCTGACCGTTGCGGCCGGACTGGCTCTCGGCGTGGCTGGCTGTGGTGGAGGCGGCGACGATAAAAAGCCGAGGGCTTCGACTTCTGCCTCCAGGGAGGACGCATCCGGCCCGAGTGCTCAGGAAGGACAGGCAGAGGAGCCTTTGGCGGAGCTAAGGGGGCAGGACGGACTGCTTTTGCAGCTCACAACTGCTGAGCGTGATGCCGGAGGCTTCGTGACGGTTAATGGTGACCTTAAGAACGAGGGTTCCAAGAGGATCACGGTGCCTGCGGCACTGAGGGGGGATGAGACGGAGATCATCAAGCACGGTCGGACACTCGGTGGAGCCACACTTGTGGACTCGAAGGGAAAGAAGCGCTACTACGTGCTTCGTGACACCGATGGGCGTCCCCTGACCACCACTGACCTAGGCATCATCAAGCCTGGTGAGTCTGTCCCGGTCTTCATGCAATTCCCGGCACCGCCCATGGACACCACCGAAGTGACGTTCCAACTGCCGACATTCTCGAGCGCCGCCATCGAGATTTCCGGGTGAGGCAGAGGATGATCCGTACGCGCGTAATTCTCGCCGGGAGCCTTGCAGCCTTCCTGGTCGTTGGCGTAGGAGTGACATACGCCGACGATGGCCCCAGTGTCCCTCCCGGCACCGAAGCCACCGCCTCCGCACCGGTGGAGGTGGATGGCAATGACCCGGACCTCAAGCTTCCTGAAGGCGCGACCCTCGCTGCCGCCAAAGTCCTCGACATCAAAACCGTCGTGGAGGACCAGAGCGGCGACGAGCGCCGCGAGGACACCAACTCCGACGTGAAGTTCGCGCTCCAGGCCGAGGTGCTGTTCGGCAAGGACAGCGCGAAACTCGGCGCGCAGGCGAAGGCCCGTATCACCGCCATCGCGGACGAGATCAAGGCCCAGAACGCCACCAGGATCCGCGTCTTCGGCTTCACCGACGACCTCGGCTCCTCCGCGCACGGCGACGTCCTGTCCCGTCAGCGTGCGAACGCCGTGCACGGCATCCTGGAGCAGGAGCTGAACGACTCCAACGTCACCTACGAGGTGCGCGGCTACGGCGAGCAGTACCCGATCGCCGACAACTCGACGGAGGCCGGCCGCAAGAAGAACCGCAGGGTCGAGATCTCCTTCCCCCGCACGGAGAGCTAGCCGCAGCAGACGATCGGCCTTGCCCGCCCTGATCCCCAGGATTCAGGGCGCGCAGGGCCTCCCCGCTGTCGGTGAGGCAACGGTCCTCCCGCCCGGGGACGGCGCACGCGCCTACGTGGGCGGAGAGCCGTGGAGGCCCCCGTCACTCTCCCTCCCGCTCCTGCTCCCGCTCCACCTCCACCCGCACCCCGACCCGCAGCCCCCACCCCTCCATGGCACCCGCCTCGGCCTCGATCACGTGCCGTGCCCGCAACCGGGGCAGCCCGAGCCGCCCCGGTGGCATGGTGCGTACGGCGATGACGGTGAGACGGCGATCGAGATAGGCGACGTCGATCGGCATGCGCATACGAAAGGTGTGCACGCTGCCGGCGGGGGAGAGCAGCAGCGCCCCGTCGAGGGAGTCCCGCCCCAGCAACCCCTTGGTGCGGGCCCGGTAGGAGGTCGCGATCTCCAGGGGAACGCGCACGAGCGTCCCTCCCCCCGCCTCCCCCCGCACGGTCAACTTCCCGTGCCCGTCACGCCAGCGCGCCATCACCGACCCCCTCCGTCACCAACGACCGACCGGCGACCGACCGGCCGAACCGAAGGTATCCCCGGCAGACCGCCGGATGTCGGCCGTTGCGAAGTCGCAAGGCCGACGCGGCCAGGAGCCGGGCGGGGCGTCACCCCGGGCTGCGCGTGGTGAGGCGTGGGCGCCGATTTGGGCCCACGGGCCCATGCTGTGACAGCTGCCTCTCCCTACCCTCGGGCCGTGCCGTGAACCAAACACGGTTGCGAACCGGGGGAGTTGAGGAGGGGCGACATGTCCTCGATCGGGGGAGGCGCGGAGGCCGGGGCCGTGTGGCCGGCCGGACCCGGAGGGCGGCGGGACATGCCCCGGCCGTTGTCGTGGGCCCTCCTGCTCGTCCACACGCTCTTCGCCCTCACCGTGCTCGGCGGCGTGGGCCTGCTCCTCACCGCGGCGTCCCTCGACGCGGTGGACGGCGCGCTGCTCGCCCACGTGGCGTACGCGGCCGCTCCCGGCGCGCTCGGCTGGTGGCTGGCCCGCCGCTCCTGGGAGGGCGGCGCCAGGGTCCGGACGGGACTGATCGCCGTACAGGCGTGGCTGGTCCTCGGCTCGGTGTCCAACCTCGCCGACGGATCGGCCCGTGGCCTCACCCAGCTCCTGTTCCCCCTCCTGATCCTGTTCCTCCTGACCCGCCCGGAGAGCCGCGCCTGGTACCGCCTCGCCGCACCGGACCGGCCGGAACGCCGCTCCTTCTCACCGGCCCGGCTGATCCGCTGGCGCCGGGACGAGGGCCAGACGGCGGTGGAGTACGCGGGCCTGGTCGCGGTCGTCGCGGCGATCATCACCGCGCTCGTCGTCAGCGGCCTGGGCACGCAGATCCTCACCGGCATCCAGGCCCAGGTGTGCCGCGTCACCGGCACGGCCTGCCCCGCGCCCGCCGGGGGGGACGACGGCCAGGTCACCGCGGAGGGCGGCGACGGGGACGGGCAGGGGGACACCGGCGGAAGCGACACCCCAGGAGACACCGGGACCGGCGGCACCGGGAACCCGGGCGGCGACCCCGGGGGAGCCGACCCCGGCCAGGACGCGGAGGCCAGGAACCCCGGCGGGGACGAGGACCCGCCCGCCGTCGATCCCGTCGACCCCGTGGCCGCCGCGGACGAGATCGACGAGCCCCCGTACGAAGACCCGACCACCGACGGAGACGGCAGCGGCGACGGAGACGACGGCGGCGAGGGCGACGACGAGGGCTGCTTCTCCGGCTTCGGCGCCTTCCTCGGATGCGCCGGCGACCAGATCAAGCAGGTCGGTCAGGGCCTCTTCGTCGACGGCGTCTGGGGCGACCTCACCGGCATCTGGGACGTGGTCACCAGCCCCGTCGACACCTGGAACGGCCTGATGGACTACGGCCGTTCGCTCGGGGACGACTGGTGGAACGACACCGCGGACGCCCGCGACAGGTGGGACGACGGCGACTACCTCGGCGCGATCCTGGACTGGGGCGGCGCCTCGCTCGGCACCGGCGGCACGGTCCTGTTCGACTCGTTCGTCGGCGACGACGTCGTGGACCAGTGGAACGAGGGCAACGAGACCCGGGCCGTCACCACCGTCATCTGGAACGTCGGGTCCCTGTTCATCCCCGGCTACGGCGAGGCCAAGATCGTCGAGAAGATCGGCTCGCTCGGCCGGCTGAGCAAAGTCGTCGACGACGCCACCGAGGCCGCCCGGGACGCGCGGCGAGCGGCCGAGGCCGGCGACCTCGAGGCGCTGGAGGACGCCGCACGGCGCGCCGACGAGGCGGCGGACGAGGCGGAGGAGGCGGCCCGCCGGACGGGCTGCGCCATCTCCGCGCCCGCCCGCGGGATCCCGTACGGCGAGGGACCGCACCCCGGCCTCCCCGGCCTCGGCGGAGGACCCGGCACGGGCACCACCGTGCTCGCCGGCGGACCGTCCGCGCGCAGCCCGTACGTCGTCCTGGCGGAGGGCGGCTGCGACGAGGAGGCCAGGGAGCAGGCGGAGGCGGCCCGCGCGCAGGAGCGCCGGGCCTACCTGGAGCGCAAGCGCGCCGAGGAGCCGGAGCGCGCCCGGCAGGCGCTGGAGAACAAGAAGCAGTGGCCGGACCCCGAGCGCAACGACACCGGCGACCCGCGCAACTACAACCCGCCGGACTGGGCGGAGAACCTGCGCAGCCGCACGTACGGCGACGCCGACGACGGCGACGGCTTCTGGGCCAGTCGCGACCGCAACCCCAAGCCGGGCTGGAAGAACGAGTCGTGGCTGCGCTACCAGGAACAGGTCACCGGCACGCAGCGCGGATACGAGTACGTCGTCCCGCACACCGACCCCGACGTGCCGGACGTCGAGTTCGACGGCTGGGACTCCTCGCGCCAGACCTACCTCGAGGCCAAGAACGGCTACGACAGCTTCCTGAGCGCGGACCGCACGGAGCTCACCCCGTCCGGCAGGGAACGCCTGCTGACCGAGGCCCGCAGGCAGGTCGAGGCCGCGCGCGGCAAGGACGTCGAGTGGCACTTCTCCAACGAGGAGGTGGCCGACGCGGCCAGGGACGCGTTCGAGGACGCCGGCCTGGACATCGAGGTCGTCCACACCGCGCCCGAACCGGTCGCCGGCGACCGGCGACCCGAGGCGTTCGACTGACGGGACCACCGGCCGGGCCGGCCCTAAGGTGGGAACGGCCGGGCAGGAACGAGAGGCGTGGACGCGGGACGGAGAAGGGAAGAGGACGGACATGCGACGAGTGGTGCGGGGCTTCTGGGGCCCCCGGCAGGAGCCGGCGGAGGCGCTCGCCGAACGGTGGAGCGCGACCCTGACCCGATTCGCCCGGCTGCTCCCCACCCCCGGGGAACCGGAGGCGGACCCGCGGTGGACGTGGCGGACCGCCCCGGCGTCCGGCCCCTCCCGGCCGCTCCGGCCGGACGGGGCGTCACTGCTCGAGGCGTTGCGCACGGCCCAGGCGGCCGACGACTGGTCGGCGGGGAACGGCACGTCGCTGCGCCTGGTCGCGGACGGCCCGCCGCCCGGCTGGAAGGTGGAGATCGCCGCGCTGGCGGGCGGCACACCGGAGTTCCTGCTCCAGTCGCTGGTGGCCACGATCGTGTCCCCCGACGACGAGCGCCTCCCCGACGCCGACCTCCTCACCGCCGTCGCCGAGGCGTGGCACCCGGACCACGGGGACGTCGGTGACCGGGCCGTGACGGCGGCCCTGAAGAAGGAGGCCGGCCTCAGGATCGGCACCCCGTCGGTCGGCTGGGTCGCCTTCCTGTCCCCGGGCCGGGCGGCCCGCGTCCCCGCCGACTGGCCGGCCCCGCGCAAGGAGATCCCCGGCGTCGGCGTCCTCCTGGACATCGCGGCGCCCGGCGACACGGCCGAGGTGGTCCGGGCCTACGACCTGCTCAAGAAGGCCGGGGTCCTGGACCCGCTGCCCCACCCGATGACCGGGCCCACCCTGTGACGGCCCGCGCCGGCGAACCCTTCGACGTCGGCCGGGTGACGTCCCGCATCGAAGCCGCCCTGTCCGCCCCCGTCCCGGCGACCGGCCCCACGACCAGCGAGGGCGAGCCGGGCACGGGGGAGTGGACCGTGACCCGCGGCGCGGGCTTCCTGCTCCTGCCCCTCTGGGAGGGCGAGGCCCTCACGGGCGTGTACGGCCCCGAGTGGAACGACGCCGAGGCGGCGGCCGAGGCGAACCTGGCCGCGCTCGTCACGGAACTGGACCACCGCTGGGGCCCCCACCGCACGGTGAGCATGCGCGTCCCCCTGCACCGCAGCCGAACGGGCGCCCCCCTCCCCGAGCCCTTCCGCACCCTCGCCGCCAAGGACTGCTACGGCGACCTGACGGTGTGGGGCCCGGTGCCGCTCGACGGCCCGCCCACCACTCCCCGCGCCCCCCGGTGGCTCGCCCTCTCCCTCAACCAGTCCGACGGCGACGCCCCCATGATCATCACCGCCCTGGTCAGCACCCGTCCGGTCGAAGAGCCGCACGAACGCCCCTGAAGCCCGCGACCCGCCCCGCTCGTCCGCCCGCCCACCTCGACGCGTAGCGGAGCCGGCTCCCGCGGCGGGGCCGCCCGGGCTCCGGAGTGTGACGCGGCACACCCTCCCCGGCCGATGACACGAGCCCCGCCCACCGGTCGCACAAGGGACGGCACCGCCCGCAGCCGGAGGGACATCCGGCTGCGAGCGGCACTCCGCGACCACCGACCACCGAGCACCGACAGACGGGACACCGCCGACATGACCGACACCGCCAAGGGCCCTGCCAGCTACTTCCCCTCCATCGAGAAGAAGTACGGCCGCCCGATAACGGAGTGGAAGGACCTCATCCGCTCCTCGCCGCTGGCCAAGCACATGGAACTCGTCAACTGGCTCAAGGCCGAACACGGCCTGGGCCACGGCCACGCCAACGCCCTCGTCGCCCACACCCTCGCGGAGACCCGCGGCGAGTAGCCCGCCCACGGCGGCGGACGACGCGGTGGAGGAGACGGCCGATCCGAACCGTTACCCGAGCCGGGAGGGCTTTTCAGCGCCAATTGGGCTATTACCCATACAGGTTGACATCTTTCACCCTGGTGTCACCGCGCATCACGCGGATAGCTTGGGTGCGCTCGACAGAAGCCTCGCCCCACCGGGAGCCGACCGTGAACCGCCGCCCCACCCTGCTCGCAGCGCTCGCGCTGACCGCCGCCGCGGCCCTGACGCTGTCCGCGTGCGGTAGCGACGAGGACAGCGCCGCCAAGGACAACGACAAGATCGCGGGAGCCGACACGGGGGGTGAGAAGTCGGCGTCACCGAGTCCGAGCGCGTCGGACTCCGGTGGACGTCCGAAGATCACCTTTCCTTCCGACGCGAAGAACGTCTTCGAGGGCGGGAAAACGGGCGACCCGACGAAGGACGCCGTCCTCGCCGACAGCGCTCTCAGCGTCAACTCCGTCGACGAGGCGATCTTCAAGGGCACCACGGACACCAAGGCGCTCGGCTTCTACAACACCGAGAAGGCCCTGAGCTCGTCGATCACGTACGCACAGCGCTACATCGACGGCAACGACACCTGGATCGGTGTGACGCGGTACTTCAACCGCAAGGTAACGCTGAGCAGTGACAGCAAGGCATACGTCACCTACTGCTCCGACGAGAGCAAGTCGTACATCAAGAGCAAGAAGACCGGCAAGGTCGACAAGTCGCCGGCGACCTCTGACAGCTACGTGCTGTACAACACCGTGCTCACCAAGAACACCGACGGCGTCTGGCGGACCACCGACATCGTTTCGAAGAGGGGAGCCGAGGAGTGCCAGCCATAAGGAACGCGGCGAGGGCCGCAACAGTTCTGGCCTTCGTGGGTGTTTCCGTCTTGGCTCCCCAAGCGGCTTTCGCTGGGCGGGGCAAGTACGGGAACAACGGTGACACCCAGCAACACGCCGAAGCCGGCGACGACGGCACCGTCTCCGTGACCGTCGGCGGCGTCGTCTTCGACCGTTCGAAGAACGGCAGCGGTGACTCCGCGGGCTCGCTGACGTCGTCCACGTCGTGGACGCCCCCTCCGTGCTGGTACGCGCCCAAGTACACGCCCGAGCAGCTGCAGGAGTACCTGGAGCCGATCTGGGAGGCGGAGTCGACGGGCTACCAGTGGGACGCCGAGCAGCGGAAGAAGTACAACGCCGACGACGAGAAGAAGGGCTTCAACAAGGACAAGACCGGCAAGGGCTACTGGTGGGGCTCGTACGTCAACGAGAGCTACCCCCCGGGCTGGGACTCCTGCGACAAGGACTACTTCTGGGTGGACCAGGGCGACCCGCCGCCCGCCGACATCGAGAACGCCGTCACCCCGGAGGTCCTCGCCGAACTCGCCTACGCCGAGATCCGCGTCCCGGGCACCGAGGTGACGCTGGCCCCCGCGGAGGCGACCAAGGTCAACCTCCCGACCTGGTCCTGGCTGGACGGCGCCGAGTTCAAGCCGGTCTCCGTCACCGCGTCCGTACCGGTGCTCGGCATCGAGGCGACCGCCACGGCGGAGCCGGTCTCGCTGAAGATCGAGCCGGGCACCCCGGATGCCGAGACGTACCCGGCCTCGGGCATCTGCGAGATCGACGACGGCCGTATCGGCGAGCCCTACGCCAAGGGCAAGGCGGACCGGACGCCCCCGTGCGGAGTGAAGTACCTGCGTTCCTCGGGCGACGGCACCTTCCCGCTCCGGGCCACGGTCACCTGGGAGATCCACTGGACGGGCAGCGGCGACGCGGGCGGCGACCTGCCCGACGGCGAATTCGGGGCGACACAGGACGTCGTCGTCCAGGAGATCCAGGCCGTCAACCGGTGAACGCGGCGGCACGGCAGGCGTGAGGAAGACGGCCGGCACGCCCGGGAGGGCGTGCCGGCCGCCACGGTGATCCCGGCCTTCAGCCGCACCTCCCGGTACGGGTCCGGACACACGCCGTCCCCACCGGAGCACCAGCACCAGCGGCGAACGACAGGCCGACCGCGCTGACGGTCGTGCGTCCCCCACGGGATGAGCAGGAGTTCGGCGCCGCGTCCACGCGCCTCCCCCGCGCGGTGAATCCCCAGAACGCCCCTGAGCGCGCGCCACGAATCGTGGAGTACCTCGTTCCTCCCATGGGTGCAGGTGAACCGGGAGAGGGGACGGGCGCATGGCGGAGCGACTGGCGGTCGACGGTGGTGAACTCGGTCGGTTCATGAAGTCGCTGCGGAAATCGGCGACTTCACTCAGAGGCGTACGCAAGGCGCTCGCCGACGCGACCGTCACCGGGCTCGGTACGGACGATCTCGACGAGGCCTGCCAGGACTTCCAGGAGGACTGGAAGCACGGCGCCGAGGAGATCGGCAAGCAGACGGAGGACCTCGCCGAGATCATCGGCAAGAGCCGGGACGGCTACCTCGAGGTCGACAGAGCCCTGGAAGAGGCGCTCCGGCAGGCGCGCGACGGGGGCGAGGGCGGGGGTGCCGGGAAGTGACCCTCGCTCCGGAGAGTGATCGGGACGGCGTTGTCCTGGACCCGCGGTCCCGGGCGGACCTCGGCCTGCCCCAGGGGCTCAAGTCGGCCCCGCGCATGCCGAACCCGGACTGTCCGCATCTGGGGTTCAACCCGGTGCCGGGCGACACGGAGACCGTCCGTCGGCTGCACAAGAAGCTGAGCGGGTGTGCGGAGGCGCTTCAGGACACGCACGACGTGGTCACCGGACTGCTGGACGGAAGCCACTGGAAGGGCGACGCCGCCGTGGCCTTCCGCGAACAACTCGACGACGGGCCGCTGCCGCTGAACCTGAAGAACGCGGCGCACTCCCTCCGCAAGGCGGCGAGGCAGCTGAGCCGCTGGGAGGGAGAGCTGGACGACTTCCGGCGGCGCGCGAAGCAGCTGGAGGACGACGCGAGGGAGGCCCGGGCCGAGGTCGACCGGGCCGAGGGACGCGCGGCCAGGGCGGAGGGCCATCCCGACCTCGAGAAGGAGGGCTCCGACCGGGAGGCGGCACGGCGGGCGCTGACCCGGGCGAACAACGACGTCGAGGAGGCGCAGGCCGAACTCGACAAGGTCATCGGCAGGGCGAAGAGGCTGGCCGAGGAGCATGAGCGCCGGGCCCAGCTCCGTGCGAGGAAGATCCGCGACGCGACGAAGAAGCTGGCGCCGCAGGAGCCGGGCTGGTTCGACGAGGCCCTCGACTGGCTGGGCGACAACCTGCCGGACATCCTGAGCTTCTTGGCCGGAGTCGCAGGTGTCGTGGCGATCCTCTTCGCGGGGCCACTTGGGTTGGCGATGGTGGCGGCGTTGATGCTCACAGCGTCCGGGCTGAGCGTGACGGCACTCGGTCTGCGGCTCCTTGCGAATCCCGAGACGTTGGAGTCCTTGAAGGACGGCTTCACCAAAGGTGAGCTCGATGCGGATTTCTGGAGCAATCTGGTGTCAGTGGGAGCAGATGCCGCCGGGGCGATTCCCGGACTCGCGGCGGTTGCAGCAGGAGCCAAGGGAGCCGTGAACACGCTTCGTACGGGCGGAGCGACGCTTTCGCTCGCACAGAAGACAGCACTGCTCGGCACCAAAACCATGGAAAACATGCAGGCCATTTCCCGGCTCGACAACCCTTTCGTCGCGCGGGCTGTTCGGGGTCTCGGCAACCCCGATACCGCGGCCAGGACCGTGACGATCACGTCAGGGCTGGTCGGCGTCGGTACTGCCGGATTCGGACTCTACAACAAGGTCGTGGACGCGGACGACGACGGAATCAAGGACGGGGCCGTCGCAGGCGTCGACGGAACGCGATTGATTCTGGACAACGCCGGGATCTTCGATGTCGTCCGTCACGCCTTCTGATGTCCTGATGAGGAGAGGCCGAGTTGTGAATCCTGAAGCGTGCCGTGTGGCTTGGGACCATCCGCCCAGTCGTCGGTCCTGGGCAGGACACATGTTGATGAACTTCGTCGGCCTGCTGGGGTGGATCACTTCCTGGTTCGGTTTGCTCTATGTGCTGGTCGTGTTCCTGCCTCCAGGGTTCATCCTTCTCTTCGTGGTCCCGCTCTGCTACTGCTCCTATCGACTGGTGGTGCAGTTGTGTTATTTCCGTCCGGCTCTTCGCATGCGGCGTATCATGCTGACGTATCCCTGGCAGGTCCTTCGACGTACTCCCTACGGATTGACGGACCACCCCGAGGTCGTCAGCAAGCACTACGGGTGGTTCGAGTTTTCCAATCCAGTCCGTGCTCAGCACCGACTGCCGCTTGTGTTCCCTCGTCATCACCGTACGGAGTGGTGGCACCGCAGGATGGCGCCTCGTGCCAAGCCTGTGTTGAAGGCGGGTATCGAGACGATCTGGTTCGCCGGTGACCCCCGCTTCATCGGACTCGTCGCCGTACCCGGCCGCAAGGGTGTCCGGCCCCGTCGGCTGCATGTACTCGAACAGCGAATGGCATTGCCGGAGAAGGAGCGATGTGCCGAATGGGGTGCCACTGCGGAGGACGTGGAGCGTAGTAGACGCGTCGGAATCCACCCTGCCCAATTCTGATCCACGTACGGAGCCGCTTGTGGCTGACCTGGCAATCGTCATCGACGACTCGTTCAACGACCCCCATGCGGCGCTTTGGTTTTTCGAACCCGCCGGTTTCACAGCCCTTCCCCTCGACCAACTGCTCCCTTCTCCTGATTCCCGGGCGGCGGATGATCTGCGCGCGGCTGCCACGCCACTTCTCGATGCTTTTCCGCAGGGCGGGGCACGCCGGCATTTCATCGCTCAGTTCGCCACGGCACAGCGGTTGCTGGCTGCCCTGCGCGAAGCCGGCACCGTCCACTGTTCCGTCGGGCTGCACCGTGACGACGTCGGTGACGTGGCCGTCGTGGGCGGCGGGGGGCCGTTGTTCTCGCTCTTCACCATCTCCTGGCGGGACACCGGCGTCGCCCCGCGGGGAGTCACCGCGGCCCGTGCGGTGACGTCCGCCGGCGGGCACGCACGGATCGAGTTCGCCGAACTTCCCTGCGGGCCCGCCACGTTCGCCGAGACGGTGTCGGTACCGGCCCCCGGCAGCGGGCTGCCGCAGCGGCCGCTCCTGCGACTGCACGCGTATCTGCCCCACCCGGACTGCCGGCGCCTCGCCGTGCTCACGCTCGCCACGACGGCCCCGGAGCGAGGGGACGAGTACCGGGCGATCCTGCGGCTGATCGCCGGGAGCGTCGGTTTCGAGAGCCCGCCGGGGGACGCGGGCGGCGGTGCGTGAGCGCAGGCCGGTTGCAGGTCTTTGCTCCGCCGATGTGGTTACCGACCCGCTCCCTGCCGGGTAGGACCCCGACCATGACCACACTCGGCGCTGTGTTCCGTCCCCAGCTCGCTCCCGAGCGGCTCCGTTCCGTTGCCCGGCTCGCGGACGGGGCGGGGCTCGAGGAGCTCTGGCTGTGGGAGGACTGTTTCCGGGAGGGCGGGATCTCGGCCGCCGCCGCCGCGCTCGCGTGGACCGAGCGGGTGCGGGTCGGGGTCGGACTGCTGCCCGTGCCCCTGCGGAACGTCGCCGTCACCGCCATGGAGGCCGCCACCCTGCACCGCATGTTCCCCGGGCGCGCGATCCTCGGCGTCGGACACGGGGTGCAGGACTGGATGGGGCAGGTCGGGGCGCGCGTCGAGTCCCCGGTGACCCTGCTGCGGGAGCACCTCGTCGCACTGCGGGGCCTGTTGCGGGGGGAGCGGATCACGACCGACGGGCAGTACGTCGAGCTCGACGACGTCGCTCTCGACTGGCCGCCGGAGGGCGAGGTCGAGGTGCTCGCGGGGGCCACCGGTCCGCGGACCGTGCGGCTCACCGGTGAGGCCGCCGACGGCACCATCCTCACCGCCACCACCTCACCGGAAGGCGTCCGGCGCGCACGCCGGCTCATCGACGAGGGACGCGCCGCGGCAGGCCGCGGCGCCGGGCCGCACAGGGTCGTCGTCTACCTGCTCGCCGCCACCGGGCCCGGCGCCGACGGGCGGCTGCGTGCCGAGCTGGTCGCCGAGGGCGTCGGCGGGGAACCGGACCTCGGGGCCGCCGGGGACGCGGGCGCCGTCGCCAAGGCGGTCCAGCGGCTGGCCGAGGCCGGGGCCGACGCGGTCGTCCTGCAGCCGACCGGCGACGAGCCGGACCCCGAGGGCTTCGTGCGGTTCGTGGCGCAGGAGGTACGGCCGCTGGTGCCGTGATCCGGCCGACAGGATCCGTCCCGGTCATGCATGATCGGATCATGCCGGACAAGCGGACCCGTTCCTTCGATGATCTCCTCGCGGAAGGCGCCTCCGTCCCCACCGAGGGATGGGACTTCTCCTGGTTCGAGGGCCGGGCCACCGAGGCCAGGCCCTCCTGGGGGTACGCCGTGTCGATGGCCGGGCGGCTGGGCCGGGCCGGTGCCGCGCTCGACATCCAGACCGGGGGAGGGGAGGTGCTCGAGTTCGCCCTCGCCGAGGCCCCCCGGCGTCCCCCGCTCACCGTCGCCACCGAGGGATGGCCGCCCAACGTCGCCAAGGCCACCGCTCTGCTCCGGCCCCGCGGCGTCGCCGTCGTCGCCTCACCCGAGGACGCGCCGCTGCCCTTCGCCGACGGGACCTTCGATCTCGTCGTCAGCAGGCATCCCGTCGAGGCGCGCTGGGACGAGATCGCCCGGGTGCTGGAGAGCGGTGGCACCTACTTCGCCCAGCACGTCGGGCCGGGCAGCGTCCACGAACTCACCGAGTACTTCCTCGGACCGCAGCCGCAGGAGCGGCGCGACGCCCGGCACCCCGACCGCGAGCGGCGGGACGCCGAGGCCGCCGGGCTGGAGATCGTCGATCTGCGGGCCGAACGGCTCCGCATGGAGTTCCACGACATCGCCGCCGTCGTCCACTTCCTGCGCAAGGTCGTCTGGATCGTCCCGGGCTTCACCGTCGAGGCGTATCTGCCGAAGCTGCGCACCCTGCACGAGCGGATCGAGACGGACGGGGCGTTCGTGGCCCACAGCACCCGTCACCTCATCGAGGCCCGCAGGCCCGGCCCCGGTCGGCCGGCGCGGTGATGACGCCCGCGCCGGCCTGTTTTCCCTCTTTGCCCCTCTTCCTCCTCATCTTCTTTTCCCTTCCCGTGTTCGCTCTCGTCGTGGGCGGAGCCGGGGTGTCCGCATCGTTGGGGAGGGCGGCTCGCCACGGGCGCTCGACATCACATAAGTTCAGACCAAGGTAATTCGCGTGAGCAAAGTCGCGCGGGCGGCACCGCGCGGCGGAGGGGGCTGCGCGGTGCCGGCACCCCTCCCGCCGTACGGCGCTCGCCGCGGGGCGGGTCAAGCCGGCGCTCGCCGCCGGGTCACCCGTCGGGGGGACGGCCGGAGGAGTTGTCGCGATGCGGGTCCTTCGGCGTCACATCCTGCACAGCCGCCTCCTGACACCCGCTTTTCGACGGAATGCCGCTGCGTTCCGGCCACGCGGGCGGCCTGAACGGGGGCTTCCGCGGGCGTCGGGGCGTCGTCGGCCGGTTTCGGAGAGTAGTTGTGGCGCGCTGATGCACGCAGCATCACTTACGAAGGGTTATGGTGGAAACCCCCCCTCGGGCCGGTCCGTCTCCCCCCCACGGACCGGCCCGTTTTTTCTTCTCCGCTCCGACGCCTCCGTCCGCCCCCCTCCGGCGGGAGTCCGGGGCGCCCCACCCCTCCGCTCCCGGGAGCCCGGGCGACCGGTGTCCCGCCGTACCGCGCCCCGTCCCGGCCCGGGTCATGCCCGGCACCGCGCAAACGGTGTGCCGCCGCGGCACATCCGGCAAACGCACCACCCCGGACTTTGGGGACCCCCGCCCCGGCGGGGGTACGCTTCGCCTTCGGGGACCGCCATACGGACAGGGGCGCCCGCGGCCGAGACCGGGCCGCTTGCCGCGCACCGCGGCGGGATGCCGTGCCTGTCCGATCCGTACGGAGGGGCTGACGATCACGTGAACCTGCGCGACAAGCTGCGCGGCCTGCTGGTCAGGCTGTACGCGCGCCGGGTGGAAGGCCACCTGGACACCGCTCAGGTGCCCAAGCACATCGGCGTCATCATGGACGGCAACCGCCGTTGGGCCAAGGCCTCGGGTTCCAGCACCGTCCACGGCCACCGGGCCGGTGCCGACAAGATCGAGGAGTTCCTCGGCTGGTGCTCCGAGACGGACGTCGAGGTCGTCACCCTCTGGCTGCTGTCCACGGACAACTTCGACCGGCCGAAGGAGGAACTCGTCCCGCTGCTCGGCATCATCGAGGACGTGGTCCGCACCCTCGCCGCCGACGGACGCTGGCGGGTGCACCACGTCGGGACGCTCGACCTGCTGCCCTCCGGGATGCAGACCACCCTGAAGGAGGCCGAGGAGGCCACCGCGCACATCGACGGGATAGTGGTCAACGTCGCCATCGGATACGGCGGCCGCCAGGAGATCGCCGACGCGGTGCGGTCCATGCTGCTCGACGCCCGTGAGAAGGGCACCTCGTTGGACGAGCTCGCCGAGGCCGTCGACGTCGACATGATCGGGCGTCACCTCTACACCCGCGCCCAGCCCGACCCGGACCTCGTCATCCGCACCAGCGGTGAGCAGCGGCTGTCCGGATTCATGCTCTGGCAGACCGCGCACTCGGAGTACTACTTCTGCGAGGTCTTCTGGCCGGCCTTCCGCAAGGTCGACTTCCTGCGCGCCCTGCGCGACTACGCCGCCCGCCACCGGCGCTACGGCGGCTGAGCAGCGGCTGAGCGGCGGCCGGACCGGGGCCCGACGGCGGGCCGGACGGCGCGGCGGGCGGCATTCGGACACGCGCGGACACCCCGGCGAGGGCCGGGGGTCACACCGAGTTCACCGGTGTGCCGTCATATGCCGTGGCATGGCGGCGCTCGTTCGAGGGCATAAGCCAGACAGGTCGACACCCGAACCACGGGTGTCGGATCTCAGCGGGCGGCAGGGAAGCCGTCCGCCCGGGAGGCCCTTTGCACCAGCCCGACCGTGCGGTCACGGCACGGAAGAAGCAGCGGAGGGCCGGTTCCCGGCCCGCTGCGCACGGGGGCGTGCGCAGGGGCCGCAGACCGGTCCAGCTCCGCCTCGTCGCTCCCCGACCTCATCCGAGGGGGTACGTCCTTCCGTGGTGACCAGCGCAAAGCGCCACAAGCCCGACCGGCGCACCTATGTTCTCGACACCAGCGTCCTGCTGGCCGACCCGAAAGCCCTGAACCGCTTCGACGAGCACGAGGTCGTGCTCCCCATCGTCGTGGTGACGGAACTGGAGGCCAAGCGGAACCATCCCGAACTCGGCTACTTCGCCCGTCAGGCGCTGCGTCTGCTGGACGACTACCGGGTGCGGTACGGCCGTCTCGACGCCCCCATTCCGACCGGGGACCTCGGCGGAACCGTGCGGGTCGAGCTCAACCACTCGGACCCCAGCGTGCTGCCCAGCGGCTACCGCCTGGGGGACAACGACTCCCGCATCCTCGCGGTCGCCCGCAACCTGCAGGCCGAGGGGTTCGACGTCACCGTCGTGTCGAAGGACCTCCCGCTCAGGATCAAGGCGTCCTCCGTCGGTCTCCTCGCCGAGGAGTACCGCGCGGAACTCGCCGTCACGGACGCCTCCGGCTGGACCGGGATGTCCGAACTGACCCTGCCCGGCGAGCAGGTGGACGTCCTCTTCGAGGAGGGGCACGTGTACGTGCCCGAGGCCTCGCACCTGCCCGTGCACACCGGGCTGACCATCCAGTCGGAGCGCGGCAAGGCGCTCGGTCGGGTCACCGCCGAGGGCAACGTGCGGCTGGTGCGCGGCGACCGGGAGGCGTTCGGCATCAAGGGGCGCAGCGCCGAACAGCGGATCGCGCTCGACCTGCTGCTCGACCCGGACGTCGGGATCGTGTCCATGGGCGGCCGGGCCGGCACCGGCAAGTCGGCGCTGGCGCTGTGCGCGGGCCTCGAGGCGGTGCTGGAGCGCCGGCAGCACCAGAAGGTGATGGTCTTCCGTCCGCTGTACGCGGTGGGCGGGCAGGAGCTCGGCTACCTGCCCGGCACCGAGGCGGAGAAGATGAGCCCCTGGGCGCAGGCCGTCTTCGACACGCTGTCGGCGGTCACCAGCCGCGAGGTCATCGAGGAGGTCACCGCGCGCGGCATGCTGGAGGTCCTGCCGCTCACCCACATCCGGGGCCGCTCGCTGCACGACGCGTTCGTGATCGTGGACGAGGCGCAGTCGCTGGAGCGGAACGTCCTGCTGACCGTCCTGTCCCGGATCGGGGCCAATTCGCGGGTCGTCCTGACCCATGACGTCGCCCAGCGGGACAATCTGAGGGTCGGCCGGTACGACGGTGTGGTCGCCGTCGTCGAGAAGCTGAAGGGCCATCCGCTCTTCGCGCACGTCACCCTGACACGGTCCGAAAGGTCCCAGATCGCCGCCCTTGTGACCGAAATGCTGGAAGACGGGCAGGTCTGACCCGCACCTTCCAACGAGGGCCGGTCATGGGGTGATTGGCGCCGTCCGGAAAGGCGTAGAGCCTAGCCGGGCGGCGTCGGCGTGTGTGGGGGTTTCCTGGATCCCTCGGGGCCGAACGGGATGTGAGCTTTCACACGCAACGGGGAATTGCCTTGCACCGTCGGGTTGCGGCAGAGTCTCACTCCTGTCAGGCCCCGCATACGACACACCTGTACCCCCAGCGGTACGGCACCACAAAAGCATCGCTTTCCAACTCCATAGCGTCGTCGTATGCCGCCCGAGCACCACGCGGCGCTCCCCTCGTGGGGGTTGCCCACCGGGCCCGAGCCTCCCGTGACCCGCAGTTGGGGAGGCCAGTGCCAGGGGCACGATTGCGTCCGCGAGGGTCACCGAAGCGGGCGATGCTGGAAGGAAACCGTGTGAGCCGGATCTCGGTCCGGGGATTCGCAGTGGCCTCGGCCACCGCGGTCACCGCTGTCGGAAGCGTCGTCGGCGTTGCCTCGGGCAGCACCGCGCAGAACAACGACGCCGAAGCGACGGCAAGCGGCACCACGCTGCTCGCGGACATCCCCGCGGGCCAGCAGGCCCAGGTGCAGACCGCGTCCCTGACGCAGCAGGCCGAAACGATGGCCATCGCCGCGGACGTGAGCGCCAAGAAGGACGCGGAGGAGGCCGCCCGCAAGGCCGCCGCCGAAACCGCGATCGCCAAGAAGGCGGCCGCCGAGAAGGCGGCGAAGGCCAAGGCGGAGGCAGAGGCGAAGGAGCGCGAGGAGGCGGAGGCCAAGGCCGCCCGCTCCGAGACCCGCGACGCCTCCCAGATCGCCGTCCAGAGCTCGTACACGGTCGCCGAGGTACAGGCGATCGCGCGCCAGATGGTGCCCGCCGACCAGTTCCAGTGCTTCAGCAACATCGTGGACCACGAGTCCACCTGGAACTACCGGGCCGTCAACCCCTCCTCCGGCGCCTACGGCCTCGTCCAGGCGCTCCCGGGCTCCAAGATGGCCTCCGCCGGCGCCGACTGGCAGACCAACCCGGCCACCCAGATCAAGTGGGGCCTCAACTACATGAACGAACGCTACGGCAGCCCCTGCGGCGCGTGGTCGTTCTGGCAGGCCAACAACTGGTACTAGGGGAGCCCCCGGAGCCGCCCGGCCCTCCGGTCCCCGGCCTCCCGGCCGTCGCTCAACCCCGGCGCAGCCCCGCACCGTCCTACGGTGCGGGGCTTTCGCCATGTACGGTCTGACCGATGACTCCAGGGGGAGTGGTGGGGAGCAACGGGGGAAGAGGACGGATCATGTCGCGAGTGCCAGGGTGGCTCGGCCGGGTGGGAGCCCGGCTGACCGAGGTCAGCAAGCGGTTGGAGGAGCGCCGCGCCGAGGTGGAGCGGGGCGACCGGGAGGACGGCGAGTCCGAACGGGAGACCGCCCCGCAGCCCGTGCCGCCGTCCGACCCCCCTCTCGTCCAGCCCCGGCCCGATCCGGCACTGGCCGTGCCGTGGGGGGTGCGGGTCGCGGCCGAGGCCGGCTGGCGGCTGCTGGTGCTGGCCGGCACCCTCTGGGTGCTCATGCGGGTGATCAGCGCCGTGCAGCTGGTGGTGCTGGCGTTCGCGGCCGCGTTGCTGATCACGGCGCTGCTCCAGCCGACGGTGGCGCGGCTGTGCCGGATCGGGGTGCCGCGCGGGCCGGCCACCGCGCTGACGGCCCTGTTCGGGTTCGTCGTGATCGGCCTCATCGGCTGGTTCGTGACCTGGCAGGTCATGGAGAACATCGACCACCTCTCCGACCAGATCCAGGACGGCATCGACGAGCTGCGCAACTGGCTGCTCAACAGCCCCTTCCACGTCACCGACAAGCAGATCAACGAGATCGCCAAGAACCTGCGGGAGGCGGTCGGCGCCAACACCGAGCAGATCACCTCGGCGGGCATCGAGGGCGTGACGGTCGTCGTCGAGGCGCTCACCGGCATCCTGCTGGCGGTCTTCTCGACGCTGTTCCTGCTCTACGACGGCCGGCGCATCTGGGAGTGGTCGCTCAAGCTCGTCCCGGCCGCCGCCCGTCCGGGTGTCGCCGGCGCGGGTCCGGCCGCGTGGCGGACGCTCACGGCGTATGTGCGCGGCACGGTGGTGGTGGCGCTGATCGACGCGATCTTCATCGGCCTCGGCATCTACTTCCTCGACGTGCCGATGGCGGTGCCGCTCGCCGTCTTCATCTTCCTGTTCTCCTTCATCCCGCTCGTCGGCGCGGTGGTGTCCGGAGCGCTGGCGGTGGTCGTCGCGCTCGTCACGCAGGGCGTGTTCACGGGCGTCATGACGCTGGTGGTGGTCCTGGCGGTGCAGCAGATCGAGGGGCACATCCTCCAGCCGTTCATCCTGGGCCGCGCGGTGCGCGTCCACCCGCTCGCGGTGGTGCTGGCGGTCTCCACGGGCGGCATGGTGGCCGGCATCGGCGGCGCGGTGGTCGCCGTACCGCTGGTCGCGGTCGTCAACACCGTCGTCGGCTATCTGCGCTCGTACTCCCAGGAGGCGGCCGTGCGACAGGCCGTCAGGCCCCGGGGCGCGACGGCGATGTCGTCGGCCCAGGCCCCGGCGCCGGCCCTGACCCCTGCCCCGGAGCCCTCCGGAGCGCAGCCGCCGGCTCCGGCGGAGGAGAAGCGGGCGGAGGACCCACGCGACCAGTAGCGGTCCCCCGTACGGCGGCAGCGGTCCCTCATGCGGCGACAGCGGTCCCCGGTACGACGACAGCGGGCCCGTCCACCGTGACCGGTGGACGGGCCCGCTGCGTGGGGCGGGCGCGGCGTCACTCCGCGAGGGCCGCCTCCGCGTCCAGCGTGGCGGCGACCGCCTGGATCACCGCGGCGATCTTGAACGCCTCCTGGATGACCTCACGCTCCACGCCGGCCTTGCGCAGCACCTGCTCGTGGGAGTCGAGGCACATGCCGCAGCCGTTGATCGCGGAGACCGCGAAGGACCAGAACTCGAAGTCGACCTTGTCGACGCCCGGGTTGCCGATGACGTTCATCCGCAGGCCGGCGCGCAGGCTGCCGTACTCGTGGTCCGACAGCAGGTGACGGGTGCGGTAGAAGACGTTGTTCATCGCCATCACCGCGGCGGCGGCCTTGGCGGCCGTGTACGCCTCCGGCGACAGGTTCGCCTTCGCCTCCGGCTCCAGCTCGCGCAGCACGATCGCCGAGCGCGAGGCGATGGCCGTCGACAGCACCGTGCCCCACAGCTGCTGGGCCGGGAGGTCGGAGTTGCCGATGACCGAGCCCAGGTTGAGCTTCAGGTCCTTGGCGTAGTCCGGTATGCGGGACTTCAGGGAGTCGAGGGACATGTCAGGTCACTCCCCGGCCAGCAGCGCGACCGGGTCCAGGGTCTCGTCGCCCTTGGTCCAGTTGCACGGGCAGAGCTCGTCGGTCTGCAGGGCGTCCAGGACCCGCAGGACCTCCTTGGGGTTACGGCCGACGGAGCCGGCGGTCACCATGGAGAACTGGATCTCGTTGTTCTGGTCGACGATGAAGACGGCGCGCTTGGCGAAGCCGTCCTCGCCCTCGATGCCGAGGGCGCGCATCAGCTCGTGCTTGGAGTCCGCCATCATCGGGAACGGCAGGTCGCGCAGGTCGTCGTGGTCCTTGCGCCAGGCGTGGTGGACGAACTCGGAGTCACCGGAGAAGCCGAGGATCTGGGCGTCGCGGTCGGCGAACTCGTCGTTCAGCTTGCCGAAGGCCGCGATCTCGGTCGGGCACACGAAGGTGAAGTCCTTGGGCCATGCGAAGACGATCTTCCACTTGCCCTCGTAGGTCTTGTGGTTGATCGTTTCGAACTCCTTGCCCTTCTCCAGGGAGACGCAGGCGGTCAGTTCGAACTCGGGGAACTTGTCACCGACAGTGAGCACAGGCTCTCCTTGCAGCGAGGAGACACCCTTTTTGAGGGTGTTTCCCATGGGTTGGACGTTCTTGATGTTGGCACAAGGTGCATTGATGAGTGAAATAGCTACACTCGGTCGTGTTGATCGGAGGTAGCTATCAGTGACCGTGCGTAAAGGGCGCAGGCAGCCCAGCCTCGCGCAGTTGCGCGCCTTCGCCGCGGTGGCCGAGCATCTCCACTTCCGGGACGCCGCCGCGGCGATCGGGATGAGCCAGCCGGCCCTGTCGGGTGCCGTGTCGGCGCTGGAGGAGACACTCGGTGTCACCCTCCTGGAGCGTACGACGCGCAAGGTGCTGCTCTCACCGGCCGGCGAGCGGCTCGCCGCCCGCGCCAAGGCGGTGCTGTCGGAGGTCGGGGCGCTGACGGAGGAGGCGGACGCGCTGAGGGCACCGTTCACCGGGGCGCTGCGGCTCGGTGTGATCCCGACGGTGGCGCCGTACCTGCTGCCGACGGTCCTGCGGCTGGTCCACGACCGCTATCCGCACCTCGACCTCCAGGTGCGGGAGGAGCGGACCGCCGGCCTGCTGGACGGGCTGACCGGCGGCCGGCTCGACGTGCTGCTGCTCGCGGTGCCGCTCGGGGTCCCGGGTGTGACCGAACTGCCCCTGTTCGACGAGGACTTCGTGCTGGTTACGCCACTCGGCCACGGGCTCGGCGGCCGGGAGGGCATCCCCCGCAAGGCGCTGCGCGAGCTCAACCTGCTCCTCCTGGACGAGGGCCACTGCCTGCGCGACCAGGCCCTCGACATCTGCCGCGAGGCCGGAAGCGCGGGGGTCGCGGCCACCACCACGGCGGCGGGGCTGTCCACGCTGGTGCAGCTGGTCGCGGGCGGCCTCGGGGTGACGCTGCTGCCGCGCACCGCCGTCCAGGTCGAGACCACCCGCTCCGGCCGACTCCTCACCGGCCGCTTCGCCGATCCGGCCCCCGGGCGCCGCATCGCCCTCGCCATGCGCACGGGCGCGGCGAGGGCGGCGGAGTACGAGGAACTGGCGGCGGCGCTGCGCGAGGCGATGCGGGACCTGCCGGTGCGGGTGGTGCGGGACTGACCGGCGGTACGCCTTCCGGCGCCGCCCGCCCCTGCCCGGGCCGGGCCCCGGAGCCTCCCGCGGCCGGGGCCTACTCCGTGCGCAGGCCGTCCGGGCGCATCATGCGCAGCAGGGGCGGCAGGCTCAGCAGGGTCACCACCACGACCACCGCCGCGCCGGTCCCGGTCATCTGCAGCACGCTCGGCCAGTCCACGCGGACCGGCGTCGCGGTCATCCGCAGCAGCACCGCGCCCAGCGTCATGCCCACCGCCGACGCCAGCAGCAGCCCCAGCCCGATCGGGATCGCCGTCTGCCACAGCACCGACAGGCTCAGCGTGCGCCGCCGGGTGCCGAAGGCGACCAGGGACGACAGCAGCTTGCGGCGTTCCCGCAGCTGCTCCAGCTGGGAGACCAGCAGGCTCGCCCCGATCAGCGCGAGCACGGCGGCGGCGCCGGCGAACAGGCCGGTGCGGACGGACTCGTAGCGCTCGGAGCGCTCGGTGGCGGACCACACGAGCGGCTGGGTCATCGGGTCGAGCGCGGCCGCCGCGTTGCGCACGTGCTCGTGGGCGTCCGGCACCGAGTCGTCGACCGCCAGGTACAGCTCCCCCGTGACCGCCTCCGCCAGGCCCTCGGGCATCGCGCCCGGGGTCATCAGGAAGCCGTTGCGCCTGTCCCCGGTCGGGTCCTCGATCGAGTCGGCCTGCCGCACGCCCCCGGGGACGGTCCAGGCGGCGGCCCCGGGCCCGCCGGAGCCGGACGTCTCCGGGTACAGCTTCCGGCCGGGCTCGTTCAGCGCCGCGGTCTCCTCGTCGTAGTCGCCGCCGCGGAGCGCGAACACGTCACCGTCCCGGCAGCCCGGCAGCTTCGCGACCTCCCGCAGGGTGGCGCAGTCGCCGACGGTCAGCTGCGCGCCCTGCTGCGGCTCCTCCTGCGGCGGGGCGCCGTAGAGGTAGCCGTGGGACAGGGCGTGCACCCGCCGCACGCCCTCGGTCCCCTCCAGCTTCGCCGCCGCCGCGGAGAGTTCCACGCCCTCGGGCACCCGCATCTGCATCTGGGCCCGGGTGGTGTCGTAGCCGGTGGCCTCGGTGTAGTCGCTCTCCACCCCGGCGAACAGCATCTGCAGCGCGATCGCCCCGGCCACCGCGACCGCGATGCCGTTGACCATGCGGGCCGCCGCGCCGCTGCTCAACTGCAGGCGGCGCACCGCCAGTTGCCAGGAGACGCTGCCGGAGCCGAGCCGGGCGACGACCGTCTCCACGACCCACGGCAGCAGCGCGGTGACCCCGATGAGCAGGCACATGACACCACCGACGACCAGGTACTGGTTGAAGTCCCCGCCGTCCCTGCCCTGGCCGGCCATGGGCAGCAGCATGCCGATCCCGGCCAGCGGCAGCAGCAGCCGCCACCACAGCCGGCGGCGCGCGGGCCGCGCCGTGCGCACCACGCCCAGCGGCTCGATGACCACCCCGCGCAGCGCCACCAGCGTCACCAGCACCGCGGCCGCCGGAACCGCCACCGCGACCAGCAGCGCCAGCAGCGGCGAGGGGTTCAGATAGCTCGGGAAGACACTGACCCCGAACACCTCGAAGGACGCCGCGACCTCACGCCCGGCCAGGAAGAAGCCGGCGCCGAGGACGAGTCCGAGCAGCGCCCCGGCGAGCGCCTCGCCCGCGGCGATCCGCCGTGCCGTGCCGCCGTCGGCACCGACCAGCCGCAGCGCCGCCAGCCTGCGGTCCCGCCGCTCGCCGCCGAACCGCACGGCCGCGGCGACGAACACGACGACCGGCATCAGCAGCACCACGAAGACGACCAGCGTCAGCAGCACGAGGACCGGATCCGTCTCCTCCTCGGTCGGGTAGGGGTCGCCGAAGGCGTCGATACGGGCCACCGTCGAGTTGTTGATCCGTTCGGCGAGGCCCTCGCCGCCCGCGTAGTAGGCGAGTTCCTGCGAGCCGATGAGCCCCTGCTCGCCGATCGTCCCCACGATGTCGTACGGCAGCCGCTCGCGCAGCAGCCCGCCGCCGTCCGAGTCGAGCAGTTCCCTCAGCGCGGGGGAGACGACCATGTCGCCCGGTGCCGGGAACTCCTCCAGGCCCGGGGGCAGCGGGGCCCCCTCGCCCTCCGGCTCCACCAGCCGGCCGCGGACGTCCCGGTCCCGGTACTCGGTGTCGATGTCCGCGATGACCAGGGTGTCGTCCGCCTCGGGCATGACCTCCTGGGCGTAGGTGTAGTCCAGGCGTGCCTCCTCGCGCCGGCCCCGTTCCGCCAGCGCGTTCGGCAGGGAGGTGGTGAGCAGCAGCAGGGCCACCCCCAGTCCGACGCCGACGGCGGTGAGCAGCGCCCTGACCCAGCCCTCGCGCCCGCCGGCGAAGGCGAACCGGATCCCCATGGCCAGATCACGGGCCCACCCGGCACTCATACGACGCGCTCCATGTCCCGGGACTTCCCGTCGCGCACGACGATCTCGCGGTCGGAGTAGGCGGCCACCCGTGCCTCGTGCGTGACGAGGACGACGGCGGCGTTCGCGGACCGGGCGGCGTCGGTGAGCAGTTCCATCACCCGCTCGCCGTTGAGCGAGTCCAGCGCACCGGTCGGCTCGTCGGCGAACACCACCCGCGGGCCCGTGACCAGCGCCCGGGCCACGGCGACCCGCTGCCCCTGGCCGCCGGAGACCTCGCCGGGCCGCTTCCCGCGGACGTCGTCGACCTCCAGGCGCTCCATCCAGGTCAGCGCCGCCCGTTCGGCCTCCCTGCGGGAGGTGCCGTTCAGCCGCAGCGGCAGGGCGACGTTCTCCACGCAGGTCAGCTCCGGCACGAGCTGCCCGAACTGGAAGACGAAGCCGAACTCCGAGCGCCTCAGCGCACTGCGCCCGGCGTCGTTCATCGCGGTCAGCTCGCGCCCGTCGTACGTGATCGACCCGGAGTCGGGTGTGACGATCCCGGCGAGGCAGTGCAGCAGGGTCGACTTGCCCGATCCGGAGGGCCCCATCACGGCGACGACCTCGCCGGGGTGGATGGAGAACGCGGCGCCGTCGAGCGCGGTCGTCGGGCCGTAGACCTTGCGCAGGTCCCGGGCCGCGAGCAGGGTGCCGGCGGGGACGGAGGTCATCGGGTCACCGCCTCGCGGAGCTTGTCGAGGCGCGCCGCGGTCAGCTCCAGCCAGCGCAGGTCGGCCTCCAGGTGGAACAGGGCGTGGTCGCAGACGAGCTGGTCGGCCAGGTCGCCCCTGCGCTTGCGGTCGGTGAGGATCCGCATGCTGCGCAGGTGCTCCGAGCGCTGCGTGTCGAGGATGTCGCCGGCGTCCCGGCTGGTGAGCAGGGCGAGGACGACCTTGGTGTAGAGCGTCGACTGCAGGTACGGCTCCGGCTTCTCCGGAGTGGCGAGCCAGCGCTCGACGTCGGTGACGCCGGCCTCGGTGATCGCGTACCGCTTGCGCTCGGGGCCGCCGCCGGACTCGATGCCGTCGACCTCGACGAGGCCGTTCCTCAGCAGGCGGGACATCGTCGAGTAGACCTGGCCGTAGTGCAGCGGCCGGTCGTGACCGAACTTCTCGTCGAAGGCCCGCTTCAGGTCGTAGCCGTGGCGCGGGCCGGACTCCAGGAGCCCCAGAAGGGTGTGACCGATGGACATGCCGAGCACTCTACACACGGTGTATACGCGCCGTGTATACGCCGAGTGCGCAGAGCGTGGCAGGGGGTGCGGGACCCCAGGTGGGGGCCGGTTGTCACGGTTCTGTCACTGAGGGGCGGAGGGGTCGCCCGGGGGCCGTCGGGGGGCGTCGTCCGGCTGCCGCGCGGGCGGGCGGCCCCGGCGGGGGAGGGGGCCCGCCTCGCCGGGGAGCCGGCCCGCCTCCGCGAGCGCCCGGCGCAGCAGGAACTCGATCTGGGCGTTGGCCGAGCGCAGCTCGTCGTTGGCCCAGCGGGCCAGGGCCTCGTACACCAGGGGGTCCAGCCGCAGCAGCACCTGCTTGCGCTGCTGCGGCCTGCGCCGAGGGGCCGTGCCCTCGGGGGAGTCCGCGGGGCCGGTCACTGGTAGAGCGTCCCGGTGTTGAGGACCGGCTGCGCGGAGCGGTCCCCGCACAGCACCACCATCAGGTTGGACACCATCGCCGCCTTGCGCTCGGAGTCCAGCTCCACGATGTCCTGCTCGGCGATCCGGGCCAGCGCCGACTCGACCATGCCGACGGCGCCCTCCACGATCTGCTTGCGGGCCGCCACGACCGCGCCCGCCTGCTGCCGCTGGAGCATCGCCGAGGCGATCTCGGGGGCGTAGGCGAGGTGCGTGAAGCGGGACTCGATGATCTGCACGCCGGCCGCCTCCACGCGCGCGTGCAGTTCGACGGCGAGCTTCTCGGTGATCTCCTCGGCGTTGCCGCGCAGGGAGAGGCCGTCCTCGTCGTGGGCGTCGTAGGGGTACTCGATGGCGATGTGCCGGACGGCCGCCTCGGTCTGGGTGGAGACGAACTCGACGTAGTCGTCCACCTCGAAGGTCGCCTGGGCGGTGTCCTCCACCCGCCACACCACGACCGCGGCGAGCTCGATCGGGTTGCCGTACGCGTCGTTGACCTTGAGGACGGCGGTCTCGTGGTTGCGCACGCGCGTGGAGATCCTGGTGCGCGAGGTGAAGGGGTTCACCCAGCGCAGGCCGTCCTGCCGGATCGTGCCCCGGTACCTGCCGAAGAGCTGGACCACCCGCGCCTCGCCCGGCGCCACCATGTTCAGCCCGCACATCGCGAGGAACGCGGCGAGCGCGACCAGGATGCCGCCGACGATCAGCGCGGCCTTGGCGCCGGCCCCGGCGACCGCGGTGGCGGTCACGATCAGCGCCGCGCCGATCAGCAGCCCGGCCAGGCCGAGCAGCAGCGCCAGTCCGCCCCCGATGCTGTGCGCCGCGAACTCCCGCACGCGCGGCGCCGGCATCTCGGGCACGTCGGCCGTGACCTGTGTGTCGTGCGTGGACATGAGTGGTCCCCCGTTCCCTCGGGCGTCCGCCGCGCGCGGTGTGCGCGGCTAGCGCCTGCCTATCTAAGTGATATCACTTTATCGCATCTCGGCAACCTTGCGCCCCTCTCGTACGTCGGTTCCGTTGGGACGGGTGCTGATTGTCACGTCCGTAAAGGTCGGATCGGCGGCCCTTTGTCATAGCTCCCGGTGTTAGTTTTCTGAGCTGACCCGAGCGGCGAACCTGTGGGGCTGTCGAGCACACACGAACGAAGCGGAGCGGAACGGACGCATGGGACGAGCGGAAGAAAGACGCGCACGACAGCGCGGTGGGCGCCGGGCGGCGGCCCAGAGCCGCCGTTCGTCCGGAGCGGCCGGGCGCACCGGCATACGCCGCCTCTTCACCTGGAAGAAGATCTTCGGCACCTTCTTCGGGCTCTGCCTGCTCGGCATGGGCGCCTTCATCGTGCTGTACATGGTGATCGACATCCCCGAGGGGAACGCCGACGCCAAACGGCAGAGCAACGTCTACAAGTACGGCGACGGCTCGATCATGGCCCGCGACGGCGAGGTCAACCGCGAGGTCGTCGACCTGGCGCAGATACCCAAGCAGGTCCAGAAGACCTTCGTCGCCGCCGAGAACAAGACCTTCTACAGCGACGCCGGCGTCGACCTGAAGGGCACCGCGCGCGGTCTGCTCAACACCGTCTCCGGCAAGGGCGCGCAGGGCGGCTCGACGATCACTCAGCAGTACGTCAAGAACTACTACCTGACGCAGGAACAGACCGTCTCGCGCAAGCTGAAGGAACTGGTCATCTCGCTGAAGCTGGACCGGGAGAAGTCCAAGGACTACATCCTCGCCGGCTACATCAACACCAGCTACTACGGCCGCAACGCCTACGGCATCCAGGCCGCCGCCCAGGCCTACTACCGCGTCGACGCCGAGGACCTCACGGTCGAACAGGGCGCCTACCTCGCCGCGCTGCTCCAGGCGCCGAGCCAGTACGACTGGGCGGTCGCCTCGGAGAGCGGCAGGAAACTGGTCAAGAACCGCTGGAACTACGTCCTGGACAACATGGTCGAGGAGGGCTGGCTCGACCGGTCCGAGCGGTCGGGCATGGAGTTCCCGGTGCCGAAGGAGCCCAAGGGCGACCCGGGCATGGCGGGCCAGACCGGCTACCTGGTGAACGCGGCCAACGCCGCGCTGAAGGAGCAGCTGGTCGCCGACGGCACCGCCGAGGACGCCAAGCAGGCCGACGCGCTCGTCGACGCCGGCGGCTGGACCATCACGCTCAACATCGACAAGAAGAAGCAGGCGGCGCTGGAGAAGGCCGTCAAGACCCAGCTCACCGCCAAGCTGGACCCCGAGGAGCGCGAGGTCGACGCGGACGTCCAGGCCGGCGCCGTGTCCGTGGACCCGAAGACGGGCGCGGTCGTGGCGATGTACGGCGGCGTGGACTACCTGAAGCACTACTTCAACAACGCCACCCGCGACGACTACCAGCCCGCCTCCACCTTCAAGCCGGTCATCCTGGCCGCCGCCGTGGAGGAGGGGGCCGAGACGCAGGACGGCCGGCCGATCACGGCCGGCACCGTCTACGACGGCACCAGCGAACGCCCGGTCGTGGACGGCGGCCGGAGGGTCGGCTTCGCCCCCGAGAACGAGGACGACCGCAACTACGGCGACGTCACCGTCCAGACGGCGATGAACAAGTCGATCAACTCCGTCTTCGCGCAGATGGGCATCGACGTCGGCATGGAGAAGGTGATGGAGACCGCGGGCAGGCTCGGCATGGACGCCGAGGACCTCCAGGCGGTGCCCGCGCAGACCCTGGGCTCCATGGGCGCCAGCCCCCTGGAGATGGCCGGCGTCTACGCCACGCTCGACAACCACGGCAGGAAGACCACCCCGTCGATCATCAAGTCCGCGGAGCACCGCACCCGGACCGTCACCATGCCCGACGCGGTCGGCGAGCAGGTCATCAGCCGCGAGGCCGCCGACACGGTCACCTCGGTGCTGACCGGAGTGGTCGACGACGGCACGGCGCGCGGGGCCGTCCGCGACAACCCGCTGCGCGACGGCCAGCAGGTCGCCGGCAAGACCGGTACCTCCGACGACAACCTGTCGGCCTGGTTCACCGGCTTCACGCCCGACCTGGTGACCTCCGTCGGCCTGTTCGGCGAGGACGACAAGCCCCCGCACAAGCAGGTCGAGATGTACGGCGCGGGCGGTGAACCCCGGGTCAACGGCGGCGGCTTCCCGGCGCGGATCTGGGCGGCGTACACCTTCGGCGTGATGGAGGAGACCAGCGAGTTCGACCTGGAGACGAAGCAGGGCGCGGCCGTGGAGCCGTCCTCGACGCCGTCGCCGTCGCAGTCGCCGTCTCAGACGCCGAGCGAGGAGCCGACCACGGAGGAGCCGACCACCGAGCCGCCGTCCCAGACCCCGTCCCGGACGCCGACGACGGAGCCGCCGAGCCAGACCCCGACGACGGAGCCGACGACGCAGACGCCCTCGATCCCGCCGATCCTCGAGAGCCCGGAGAAACCGGAGAGGCCGGACGACCCGGAGCAGGACCAGCAGGAGTAGACGGGAACGGACGAGACGAGGCGGGACGGCAGGGGCGCCCGGTGAGGTCACCGGGCGCCCCTGAGTCGTTCCCGCGGACCCGCCGAGGTCCGGCCGCGGGTCAGCCGCGGTTCAGCTCGAACCACACCACCTTGCCGGTGCTCAGCCGGGTCGCGCCCCAGCGCCGGGCCAGCCGGTTCACCAGGTACAGCCCGCGCCCGCCCTCGTCGGTGGCGCGCGCCTGCCGCAGCCGCGGCAGCTGCGGCACGTCGTCGCCGACCTCGCAGCGCAGCACGTCGGTGCGCAGCAGCCGCAGCGTGACCGGCCGGGACGCGTACCGCACCGCGTTGGTCACCACCTCGCTGACCAGCAGCTCCACCGAGTCGCTGAGCTCCTCCAGACCCCAGCGCGACAGCGTCCGCCGCACCAGGCGACGGGCCCGGCCGGGAGCGGCGTCCTCCGGCTCCAGGAACCAGTACGCCACGTCGCTCGGCGCGATCCCGTCGAAGCGGGCGGCGAGCAGCGCGATGTCGTCGTCCCTGTCGCCCGGGCCGAGCATGTCGAGCACCTCGTCGCACAGCGCCTCCAGCGGCGGCGGATGGTCCGGGCCGGTCAGCTGCGCGGTCGCGGCGAGCTTCTCGCGCAGCTGCTCGATGCCGGTCCACACGTCCCGCAGCCGGGACTCCACCAGGCCGTCGGTGTACAGCAGCAGGGTCGCCCCGGCGGGCGCGTCCAGCTCCACCGCCTCGAAGTCCACCCCGCCGACGCCGATCGGGGCGCCCGCGGGCACCCGCAGCACCTCCGCCCGGCCGCCCAGGTGCAGCAGGACGGGCGGCGGGTGGCCGGCGTTGGCGACGGTGATGCGGTGCGAGACCGGGTCGTAGACCGCGTACAGGCAGGTCGCCATGCGGTCCACGCCGAGTCGCTGGGCCTGCTCGTCGAGGTGGTGCAGCACCTCCTGCGGCGGCAGGTCGAGCCCGGCCAGGGTCTGCGCGGTGGTGCGCAGCTGGCCCATGATCGCGGCGGAGGTCATGGAGTGCCCCATGACGTCCCCGACGACCAGCGCGACCCGGCTGCCCGGCAGCGGGATGGCGTCGTACCAGTCGCCGCCCACCCGAGCGGTCTCCGCGGCCGGCAGGTAGCGGGACGCCAGCCGCACGCCGGTGCAGCGGGGCAGGTGCTCCGGCAGCATGGTGCGCTGGAGCTCGTCCGCGATGTACGCCTCGCGCCCGTACAGCACCGCCTTGTCGATGCCGAGGGCGCTGTGCGTGGCGAGCTGCGCGGCGACCAGCAGGTCGTCGGCCTCGAACGGGATGCGCTCCGGGCGGCGCAGGAACAGCGCGGCACCGATCACCCGGCGCCGGCCGCGCAGCGGCGCGAGGATCGCCCGCTGCCCCTGCGGCACGGCCGGGGCGCCGTCCTCGCCGAGGAGTTCGGGCAGCGCGGCGCGGGCGGCCGGCGCGTCCGTGAACACCGGCCGGACGCCGCGCAGCACCTCGGCGAGCGCGCTGCCGGGCCGCACCGTGCACAGCTCCTCGCCGACCGAGTCCAGCTCGCTCGGCTCCGGCGGGGCGATCGGGGCGAACCCGCCCTCGGTGTCGCGGTCGGGAGGGATCCGGTCGCTGCGGCGCAGCCGCAGCACCAGCGGGCCGGTGGGCCGCTCGTCGCCGACCGGCAGCGGTTCGCGCAGGTAGACCAGGATCGTGTCGGAGAAGGTGGGCACGGTGGCCCGGCACAGCCCCATCACGATCTCGTCCAGGTCGATGCCGCGGGCGATCCGCCGGGTCGCCGCGCCGACGAACCTCAGCCGGTCCCCGTCCCGCCGCATCGGCGTGGGCTGTCCGGGCGGGGTGACCTGGCCGGTGCGGCGCTCCCGGCCGTCCCGGCCCTGCGCCGGACGGCCGTCCTGACCCGCGGCCGGCTGCACCGGGATGCCCTCGGGCACGGGCCGCGGCCGGTGCGTGTCCGGCTCGGCACCGTGTCCGGCGCCCGGCTGGGAGTGTTCGGAGGCGGGGCCGGCGGCCGTGTCCTGGCCGGTGCCGCCGGAGGCGGACGCGTCCGGCGACGCGGGGGACGCGGCCCCGGGAGCGACGGACTCGCCGCCGGAGCGGGCCTGTGCGGGTAAGGCGGCTCCCGTGCCCGGCGCGCGGACCGGGTCCTGGGTACGCACGAGCGCCCCGCGGGGGTCCGCGGGGTCCACGCCCGGCTGCGGGCGGTCGAAGGAGGTCGGCTGCTCCGTCACGCGTGTGAAGTCCATCCGTCCGGGACTGCGCGTCGTGCGCGCAGTGCGTCCCGCCGAAACTCCGATACCCGCAATACGTGCCTCAGGAACGGAATTCCCGCGCGGTCAGAGGTCGTTCCTGTGCCGCCGGCCGACCCTTCCCGGCCGTTACCGGTGTTGCCGTACCCCTCGCTCACGTCCTGCCGCCCCTCGGTGACGATCGGTCAAGCCCAGCGACTGTTCCGTTGGTTGCTGCTCCCGTGCCCTTGCGGAGGACGATCCTACGTTTCTTGCCCGGGGGCGTATCAAGGGTCTCACGGAGACATGTGCGCGGGCGTGCGGTCCCAGTCCTGTGGCAGTGACGGTACCGTCCAGGACGGGTCCGGGCGCCAGTCCTGCCAGCCGTCCGAGAAGGGCGGCCCCCAGGCGGCGATCACCTCCAGCGCGGCCCGGCCGGCCTCCCGCACCCTCCCGGCCAGCGCCTCGTCCACCAGTCCGTCGCGCCGTGCCTGGGCGAACTCGTCCTCGTCCCGCCAGTGCCAACTGCGGTCCGGGTGCACGGATATGTCCAGGAAGTGGTCCTCGGAGTCCACCCCGCCCGCCCAGCGGGCCAGCGGCTCCTCCAGGTTCACGTACCAGTTCTTGAACTGCCAGCCCGGGTCCCAGAACAGCCACACCGACCAGGGCTCACCGGGCCGGGCCAGCTTCAGCACCCCGGTGCCGAACCAGCGGTCGCGCTGCACGGTGCGCGGCTTGGTGTACCGGGTGGCCAGCGGTTCCTGGTGCACGGGGGTGCCGTCGGCGAGCACCGGCTTCACGCACTCGGTGCCGGGAGCCATCCACACGGCGAGCAGTTCCGGGTCGTCGCGCACGACCGTGACGGGGCGCGCGATGTGGAAGCGCGCGCCGCCGTTCTCCCGGTACCGCCACAGGATCTGCGTCCCGGGCGCCCAGAAGCCCGCCGCGCCGCCCGCGTCCCCGTGTCCGACGCCCCTCACCGCTCCGCCCTCTGCCATGCGCAGATATTAGGTGCCCGGGGCATACGACGCTGCGGCCCCGGTCACGGTTCACCCGCGCGGCGCGATGTTTTACGGGCGCGTCATCCGCAGGACGTCCAGCGCCTCGTCGAGCTGCTCGACGGTGAGGTCCCCGCGTTCGACGTAGCCGCTCTCCAGCACCACCTGCCGGATGGTCTTCCGCTCGGCCAGCGCCCTCTTGGCGACCTTGGCGGCCTCCTCGTAGCCGATGTACCGGTTGAGCGGGGTGACGACGGACGGCGAGGACTCGGCGTACTCCCGGGCGCGGTCGCGGTGCGCGACGATCCCGTCGACCGTGCGGTCGGCGAGCAGCCGGGAGGCGTTCGCGAGCAGCCGGATCGACTCCAGCACGTTCTTCGCGATGACCGGCAGCATCACGTTGAGCTCGAAGTTGCCCGAGGCGCCGGCGGTGGCGACGGTCACGTCGTTGCCGATCACCTGCGCGCAGACCATGAGCACGGCCTCCGGGACGACCGGGTTGACCTTGCCGGGCATGATCGAGGAGCCGGGCTGGAGATCGGGGAGGCTGATCTCCGCGAGCCCGGTGCGCGGACCGGAGGACATCCACCTCAGGTCGTTGGCGATCTTCGTCAGGCCGACCGCGACGGTGCGCAGCTGGCCGCTGGTCTCCACGATGCCGTCGCGGGCGCCCTGCGCCTCGAAGTGGTCGCGCGCCTCGGTCAGCGGCAGCCCGGTGACCCGGGCGACCTCCTCGATGACGGCGGCGGAGAATCCCGGCGGGGTGTTGATGCCGGTGCCGACGGCGGTCCCGCCCAGCGGCAGCTCGGCGAGGCGCGGCAGGGAGGCGTGCAGCCGCTCGATCCCGTACCGCACCTGAGCCGCGTACCCGCCGAACTCCTGACCCAGGGTCACCGGCGTGGCGTCCATCAGGTGCGTGCGCCCGGACTTCACCACGTCGGCGAACTCCCCGGCCTTGCGCTCCAGGGAGGCCGCGAGGTGCTCCAGGGCCGGCACCAGGTCGCGGGTGACGGCGGCGGTGGCCGCGATGTGGATGGACGACGGGAAGACGTCGTTGGACGACTGCGAGGCGTTGACGTGGTCGTTGGGGTGCACGTCCCGCCCGAGCCGCTCGCTCGCGAGGGTGGCGACGACCTCGTTGGCGTTCATGTTGGACGAGGTCCCGGAGCCGGTCTGGAACACGTCCACCGGGAAGTGCTCGTCCCACTTCCCCTCGGCGACCTCGCCGGCCGCCTCCTGGATCGCCTCGGCGACGTCCTCGCCGAGCACGCCGAGCCGCGCGTTCACCTTGGCCGCGGCGCCCTTGATGCGGGCGAGGGCCTCGATGTGGGCGCGCTCGATGCGCTGCCCGGAGATCGGGAAGTTCTCCACGGCGCGCTGGGTCTGGGCGCGCCACTTGGCGTCGGCCGGGACCTTCACCTCCCCCATGGAGTCGTGCTCGATGCGGTGGTTCCGGTCGTCGTCCGTGGTCGTCATCGTCGTACCTCCGAAGGTTCACAGCAGCGGTCCCGGCCCGGCGTATTCCCGCCGGCCTGCCTTGCCAGCATCCCGCGCGGGTACCCGGAACGGACTCCGCCCCGCCGCGAGGGGGCGGCGGGGCGGAGTACCGCGTGGCGGGCGTGCCGTCGCCGGCCCGGGCCGTGGGCCCGTCGCACCGCGCCGGGCCGGGCCCGCCGGTGCCGGCGGACGGCCGGCGGGACGGTGCCGGTGGCGCCTCAGCCGCCGGTGACGGCCTGTTGCCAGAGGGTGTGGGCGATGCCGTCGGCCGCGCGGTTCAGGCCGGTGGTGTTGATGTTGCTGAGGGTGTCGCAGGACCGGTGGTAGCAGGGGTCGTAGGCCGCACCGGCCGTGCCGCCCCACTTGCCGGCCTGCGCGGACGTCTTGCGGGCGCTGGCCCCCATCGCGTAGCCGGAGGTGGGGATGCCGACCTGCTCGAAGGGGTAGTCGTCGCTGCGCCCGGCGCCCTCGGTGTTCTCCTCGGGCCGCAGGCCCAGCGAGTCCCAGTACGCCTTCATCGGCGCGGCGGCCGACGAGGTGATGTGGTTGATGAAGTAGCCGCCGTTGGTGGAGGCGATCATGTCGAAGTTGTAGTACGCCCGGATCCTGGAGCGCTGGGTCGAGGACAGCGAACGGACGTAGAACTCGGAGCCGTTGAGGCCCTGCTCCTCGTCGGTCCACCAGGCGAAGCGGACCCGGTTGCGCAGGGCGGGGTTCTGCTGCGCCAGCGTCAGGGCGTTCTCCAGGAGCGCGGCCGAGCCGGAGCCGTTGTCGTTCATGCCGGGGCCCGCCGAGACGCCGTCGAGGTGGGCGCCGAACATGTACACGTTGTTCGCGTCGCCCTGCGGCCACTCGGCGATCAGGTTGGGGCCGGCCCCGCTGGTGCAGCCGGAGGTGCAGGGCTGTTCGGTGACGGTGTAGCCGGCCGCCTGCAGCTTGCCCTTCACGTAGGCGACGGAGTCGCGGTAACCCTGGGTGTTGGAGCGGCGGTTGCCGCCGTTGCGGGCGGCGATGGCGCTCAGCTCGCTCAGGTGCGCCCGCACCCTGGTCACGTCGACGTCGGGCGCGGCCAGCGCGTTCACGGCGGCGGTGGACCGGTCCGTGTCCGCGAGGGCCCGCGTCTGCCGGGCGTCTGCCGGGCCGGCGGCCGCGGCGGGGAGTGTTCCGCAGCCGAGCACGACGGCGAGGGAGAGGCTCGCCACGGCGAATCGTCGTCTCACTCTGTCTCCTTCGGGAGGTGGCCGTGGGGTGGCCACACGGGAGTCGACATGACATGCGCATGTCGGAGTGGCGAGAAGACTCACAGCGGAGGTTGAGGGAGTCAATGAAATCGGCGCCGGTGCGGGCAGGTTGTCCAAAAAAAGAACACGCCGTCCGGCATCCGGACGGCTTACCGTGACGGCATGTCGGAGGACCGGTGGAGTGCGGCCGTGGATCCCGGTGTCGAGCTGCCCCGGCCGGCCGACGGCGAGCTGTGGGCGGTGGGCGCGGTGATCCTCGACGGGGACGGCAGGGCCTTCGCCCAGCGGCGCGGCCCCGACCGCAGGCTCTTCCCCGACTGCTGGGACGTCGTGGGCGGACACGTGGAGCCCGGCGAGACCCTGCTCGACGCCCTCGTCCGCGAGGTGGCCGAGGAGACGGGGTGGCGCGTGCGCCGGGTGCGGCGGCTGCTCGGCGTCACCACCTGGACCGGGGACGACGGTCTCGGGGTCCGGCACGAGGCCGACTTCCTCGTCGAGGTCGACGGCGACCTGCGCCGGCCCGCCCTGGAGTGGTCCCGGCACACCGCCTGCGCCTGGTTCGGGCCGGACGACCTCGACCGGCTCAAGGAGAACCGCGCCCCCGGGGAGTTCCTCGTCCACGACCTGATCGCGGCGGCGCTGCGGGACCCGCCCGGCGGACGGCGGTGAGCGGGACGGCCGCGGGCCGGCCCGGGTGACGCCCGGACCGGCCCGCCGAAGGGGGGAGCCGGTTACGCCAGCCCCGGCCCCCGCACCGGGATGCTGGTGAACGTCGGCTGCGGAGCCGGGTCCTGGAAGAAGTCGTTGCCCTTGTCGTCGACGACGACGAACGCCGGGAAGTCCTCGACCTCGATCTTCCAGACGGCCTCCATGCCCAGCTCCTCGTACTCGAGGACCTCGACCTTCTTGATGCAGTCCTGGGCCAGGCGCGCCGCCGGGCCGCCGATGGAGCCGAGGTAGAAGCCGCCGTGCGCGGCGCACGCGTCGGTGACCTGCTTGCTGCGGTTGCCCTTGGCGAGCATGACCTTGGAGCCGCCCGCCGCCTGGAACTGCTCGACGTAGGAGTCCATCCGGCCGGCCGTGGTCGGGCCGAAGGAACCGGAGGCGTAGCCCTCGGGCGTCTTGGCCGGACCGGCGTAGTACACCGGGTGGTCCTTGAGGTACTGCGGCATCTCCTCGCCCGCGTCCAGCCGCTCCTTGATCTTGGCGTGCGCGATGTCGCGGGCCACGACCAGCGGGCCGGTGAGCGAGAGGCGGGTCTTCACCGGGTACTTGGTGAGTTCGGCGAGGATGTCGTCCATCGGCTGGTTGAGGTCGATCTTGACGACGTCGCCGTCGGCGTCGAGCTGCTCGTCCGTCGTCTCCGGCAGGAACCGCGCGGGGTCCGTCTCCAGCTGCTCCAGGAACACGCCCTCGGCGGTGATCTTCGCGACGGCCTGGCGGTCGGCGGAGCAGGAGACGGCGATGGCGACCGGGCAGGACGCGCCGTGCCGGGGCAGGCGCACCACGCGCACGTCGTGGCAGAAGTACTTGCCGCCGAACTGCGCGCCGATGCCGATCCTCTGCGTCAGCTCGAAGACCTTCTCCTCCAGCTCCTTGTCCCGGAAGCCGTGGCCGAGCGGGGAGCCCTCGGTCGGCATGTTGTCCAGGTAGTGCGCGGAGGCGTACTTGGCGGTCTTCAGCGCGTACTCGGCCGAGGTGCCGCCGACGACGATCGCCAGGTGGTACGGCGGGCAGGCGGCCGTGCCGAGCGAACGGATCTTCTCCTCCAGGAACTTCATCATGGAGGCCTCGTTCAGGACGGCCTTGGTCTCCTGGTACAGGAAGCTCTTGTTGGCCGAGCCGCCGCCCTTGGCCATGAACAGGAACTTGTAGGCGTCGCCGTCGGTCGCGTACAGCTCGATCTGGGCGGGGAGGTTGGAACCGGTGTTCTTCTCCTCCCACATGGTCAGCGGCGCCATCTGCGAGTAGCGCAGGTTGAGGTTCTGGTACGCGTCGTAGATGCCCCGGGACAGGGCCTCCTCGTCGCGGCCCCCGGTCAGCACGTTCTGGCCGCGCTTGCCCATGACGATGGCGGTGCCGGTGTCCTGGCACATGGGCAGCACGCCGGCCGCCGCGATGTTCGCGTTCTTCAGCAGGTCCAGGGCGACGAACTTGTCGTTGGACGACGCCTCGGGGTCGTCGATGATGCGGCGCAGCTGGGCGAGGTGCGCGGGGCGCAGGTAGTGCTGGATGTCGTGGACGGCCTCCTCGGCGAGCTTGCGCAGCGCCTCCGGCTCCACCTTGAGGAAGGTCCGCCCGTCGGCCTCGAAGGTGGAGACACCTTCGGAGGTCACCAGCCGGTAGGGGGTGGTGTCCTCTCCCATGGGGAGCAGATCGGCGTACTCGAACTCAGGCATCTCGCCCATTCCTCACTCGACAGACGGCCGCCCGCCGACGTTGGCGGGCGCTCACCAGCGTAGGACCTGCTCCCGTCGGCGAACCTGTGAGGTTGTCCTCAGTCGTCCCGCGGTCGTCCCGCGCGCTCGTCCCGCACAGTTGTCCCTGACAGGGGGTAGTCGCGATCTATCGCGTTTGGGTACGCTGGTGCCGTGGACCTTCACCAGCACGCCCAGCGGCCGGACACGGCCCCGCGCCCCGCCGACCTGCGCGCCTCGGACGCCGACCGCGACCGCGTCGCCGACCTCCTGCGCGACGCCCTCGCGGAGGGCCGCCTGACCCCCGACGAGCACGCCGAGCGCGTCGAGGGCGTGCTGGCCGCCAAGACGGTCGGGGAGCTCGAGGTGTTCGTCCGGGACCTCCCGGCCGCCCACCGGCGGCGCGCGGTCCACGCCTCGGCGCCCGACCGCCCCACCGCCGGCGCGATACCGACGGACCCCGACGACAACGTGGTCGCGGTCTTCAGCGCCGCCGCCCGCAAGGGCCGCTGGCGGACCGGCCGCCGCATCCACGCGTACGCGGTCTTCGGCAGCGTCGAGATCGACCTCAGCGAGGCGCTGTTCGACCACCAGCAGGTCGTGATCAAGGCGTTCTCCGTGTTCGGCAGCGTCGAGATCCGCGTCCCGGAGAACGTGTCGCTGCGCGGCATGGGCGGCGGCGTGCTCGGCGCCTTCGACGTGGACACGCTCGACGCGACCGACGCCGAGGCCCCGGTGGTCTACGTCGACGGCTGGGCGGTGCTGGGCAGCATCGAGGCGCGGCCCAGGCGCGGCAAGCTCGTGGCGGACATCCTCGACAAGGTGCAGCGCTCGGTCGACAGGGGTTTGCGCGGGCGCCTGGACCGTTGACGCCCGTGAACGGGCCGGAAGCGGAGTCGGTTCGTCCGAGGGCGGCGGGGCGGGCCGGTGCGAAATCCGGCATCCGGCACGGCGGTTCGGGACTCAGTGCATAGGCGTGCGCACAACGGGTAAGCCTTGCTGCATCGTGTCTCGCTCGCGAAGCCGTCGTCAGGAGTAGACCGTGCTGCAACCGCCGCATTCGTCCCTGCAGGTAGCTGCCGTCCCGGCCCAGCGAGCGGCAGCGCGGGACAGGGACCAGGACGCCCCCTGGCACACCGAGGCGGTGTGCCGGCGCGACGAGGCCGGGCTGTTCTTCGCCCCCTCGAAGGAACCCACCGCCGCCCGGCTCTCCCGCGAGGAGGCCGCCAAGCGGGTCTGCGCACGCTGTCCGGTGATGGTGGAGTGCCGCGAGCACGCCCTGCTCCAGCCCGAGCCCTACGGCGTCTGGGGCGGCCTGACCGCCGCCGAGCGCCGCGTGGTGCTGGCCCGGCGCCGGCGCCGCGAGATGGAGCTGAAGAAGACGGCGCGCGCGACGGACCGCATAGCCGCGGCCGGTTAGCGCGGACGCGAGCGAAAGGGCACCCTCTCCGCACAGAGGGTGCCCTTTCGGCGCCGGGCGGCCCTTCGCCCGGGGACGCGGGACGCTTCCGTCCGGGCCCCGCGCTACCGCGTGGTCACTTCGCCCGGTCAAAATCGATCGCGCTGTAGGCGCGCAGCTTGCTCAGCCGGTGCTCGGAGTCGATCCGGCGGACCGTGCCCGACTTGGAGCGCATCACGATCGAGTCGGTCGTGGCGGTCTCGGAGCGGTAGCGCACCCCGCGCAGCAGCTCGCCGTCGGTGATGCCGGTGGCCACGAAGAAGACGTTCTCGCCGGAGACCAGGTCGTCCGTGGTCAGCACCCGGTCCAGGTCGTGCCCGGCGTCGATCGCCCGCTGCCGCTCCTCGTCGTCCTTGGGCCACAGCTTGCCCTGGATGGTGCCGCCCAGGCACTTCACGGCGCAGGCCGAGATGATGCCCTCGGGGGTGCCGCCGACGCCGAGCAGCAGGTCGATGCCGGTGCCCTCGCGCAGGGCGAGGATCGAGCCGGCCACGTCGCCGTCGGAGATCAGCTTGATGCGCGCGCCGGTCTCCCGGATCTCCTTGATGATGCCCTCGTGCCGCGGCCGGTCCAGGATCACCACGGTGACGTCCTCGGGGGTGACCCGCTTGGCCTTGGCGACCCGGCGGATGTTCACGTTCACCGGCGCGTCGATGTCGACGAAGTCGGCGGCCTCCGGCCCGGTGACCAGCTTGTCCATGTAGAACACGGCCGAGGGGTCGAACATCGACCCGCGCTCGGCGGCGGCCAGCACCGCGATCGCGTTCGTCATGCCCTTGGCGGTCAGCGTGGTGCCGTCGATCGGGTCGACGGCGATGTCGCACTCCGGTCCGGTCCCGTCGCCCACGCGCTCCCCGTTGAAGAGCATCGGGGCCTCGTCCTTCTCGCCCTCACCGATGACGACGACGCCGTTCATCGAGACGGTGGAGACGAGGGTCCGCATGGCACGCACCGCGGCACCGTCGGCGCCGTTCTTGTCCCCGCGCCCGACCCAGCGGCCGGCGGCCATCGCCGCGGCCTCGGTGACCCGTACGAGCTCCAGGGCGAGGTTGCGGTCGGGAGCCTCGGAGGGCACATCGAGCTCGGACGGCAGGTGATGGTGTTCGGTCATCGGAGCGCACCTTTCTGTACGACGACGGCCGGATGAGGGTGTGGGGCACGACTCTATCGCCAGTCCGACAAAATGAGCAGGGGCCCCCACGGATGAGCGCACCGGGCACCTGCGACGATAGAGGGCGTGGCAGGAAAGAACAGCGTGCAGAAGACGGCCCGGGACATGATCCTGTCCCTGGGCCTCATAGGGCTGGTGTCGGGAGTGGTCTGGCTGTTCATCCCGCACGACGACAGCGCGCCCGACCTCAAGCGGGTGGACTACCGGGTCGACCTGCTCACCGCCCGCCGCGCCGCCTCCTACCCGGTGGCCGCCCCCGAGGGCCTGCCCGAGGCGTGGAAGCCCACCTCCGTCCGCTTCCGCGGCGACGAGGGCGACGCCTGGCACCTCGGCTACCACGCTCCCGGCGGGGAGTACGTGGCGGTCGAGCAGTCCACGCAGAAGCGGCTGCTCTTCATCGAGGACGCGACGCAGGGTGCGGAGAAGACCGAGGTCACCCAGCGGATCGACGGCAGGACCTGGACCCGGTACGAGGGCGGCCGCTACGACGCCCTGGTGCTCGAGGGGACCGAGGGCTCGACCACGGTGGTGACGGGCACGGCGTCGTTCGGGCAGCTGACGGAGATGGCCGAGGCGCTGCGGGCCGAGTGACCGCCCCGGGCGTGCGACAGGGCCCCGGGGATCGGCCGATCCCCGGGGCCCTGTCGCGGGCGTGCCGGTGGTGCGCCGCCGTCGCGGCGCCCCCTCGGGTCAGACGGTCGTGACGACCTGCTCGTACTCCAGGCGCGGGCTGCGCGGGAACCAGGCGTCCGGGCCGGGGCGGCCGATGTTGACGACCATCAGCGGGGTGTGGTCGTCGTCCAGGAACTCCTTGCGGATGCCCTCGAAGTCGCAGCCGGTCATCGGGCCGGCGGCCAGGCCGGCGGCGCGCACGCCGACGATGAAGTAGGCGGCCTGGAGGGCGGCGTTCAGGGCGGCGGCGTTCTCGCGCACCGGACGCTCGCTGAAGAAGGCGTCCTTGGCCTGCGGGAAGTGCGGGAAGAGCTGCGGCAGCTCCTCGTGGAACTCGTTGTCCGCGGAGAGGATCGCGACCAGCGGGGCGGCGGCCGTCTTGGCCCGGTTGCCCTCGGCCAGGTGCCCGACCAGGCGCTCGCGGGCCTCGGGGGAGCGGACCAGCGTGATGCGCAGCGGGGACTGGTTGAAGGCGGTCGGACCGTACTTGACCAGGTCGTAGATCGCCTGGACCTGCTCGTCGGTCACCGGCTCGTCGGTGAACGTGTTCGCGGTGCGTGCCTCACGGAACAGCAGGTCCTGGGCGGCCGGGTCGAGTACGAGAGTCATGCGTGAACCTTCTTGCGTGGACGTCGGGTCCGGGCGCCCGGGAGGGCGCGCGGATCGGCTGACGGAACGACCGTACGCGCATTAAGTTCAACGCTCAACTAAATCCGGGGCGCGGTGATCCACTTCACAGGGGCCCGCACGGAGGTCTACCCGTCCTCGCCGCCGCCCTCCGTCTCCTCCGCCGCCTCCTCCGCCAGCGCCGCGTCCAGCCGCGCCCGCGCGCCGTCCAGCCAGCGGCGGCACGTCCTGGCCAGCTCCTCGCCCCGCTCCCAGAGCGCGAGGGACTCCTCCAGCGTCGTACCGCCCGCCTCCAGCCGCCGTACGACCTCGATCAGCTCGTCCCGGGCCTGCTCGTACCCGAGCTCCTCGGACACCGCCGCCGTCTGCTTCGTCTTGCCGCTCATGCGCTCATCCTCCTCGCTCTCGTCACCCTTGCGCATCGACCCGGACCGTGAACTCGCCCTCGGACACCCGCGCCCGCAACGCCTCACCGGCCTCCACCTCGCCCGGAGCGCGCACCGCCTGCCCGTCGGCCCGCTGGAGCACGGCGTACCCGCGCTTCAGGGTCGCGGCGGGGGACAGCGCCACCACGCGCGCGTGCGTGTGCGCCAGCTCGGAGTCGGCCCGGTCCAGCTGGTGCCGCAGGGAGCGCCGCCCCCGCTCGAGCAGCGCCGTGACCTCCTCGGCCCGGACGTCGACCATCCGGTGCGGATCCTGCAGCGAGGGCCGGGCCAGCGCCTGGGACAGCCCGCGCTCCTCCCGGTCCACCAGCGCCCGGACGCAGCGCCGCGCGCGGTCGCGCAGCATCCGCACCCGCTCGTGCTCCTCGCCCACGTCCGGCACGACCTTCTTGGCCGCGTCGGTCGGCGTGGAGGCGCGCAGGTCGGCGACGTGGTCGAGCAGCGGGTTGTCCGGCTCGTGCCCGATCGCGGAGACCACCGGCGTACGGCAGGCGGCCACGGCCCGCACCAGCTGCTCGTCGGAGAACGGCAGCAGGTCCTCCACGCTGCCGCCGCCGCGCGCCACGATGATCACGTCCACGTCGTCGAGCGCGTCCAGCTCCTTCACGGCCTGGACGACCTGCGGCACCGCGTGCACCCCCTGCACGGCGACGTTGCGCACCTCGAAGCGGACCGCGGGCCAGCGGTGCCGGGCGTTCTCCAGCACGTCCCGCTCGGCGGCCGAGGCGCGCCCGCACACCAGCCCGATCATCTGGGGCAGGAACGGCAGCGGCTTCTTGCGCTCCGGCGCGAACAGCCCCTCCCGCGCGAGGGCCTTCTTCAGCTGCTCGAGCCGCGCGAGCAGCTCCCCGACCCCCACCGGCCTGATCTCCGCGGCCCGCAGCGACAGCTGCCCGCGCGGGGCGTACCACTCGGGCTTGCAGTGCACCACGACCCGGGCGCCCTCGCTCACCACGTCCGCCACGGCGTCGAACACCTGCCGGTAGCAGGTCACGCCCACGGAGATGTCGTACGACGGGTCCCGCAGGGTCAGGAACACCACCCCGGCGCCCGGCCGCCGCGACAGCTGGGTGATCTGCCCCTCGACCCACACCGCGCCGAGCCGGTCGATCCACCCCCCGATGAGCCGCGACACCTCACCGACCGGCAGGGGCGCTTCCGCAGACGTGTTGACAGCCATGCCGCGAGGGTAGTGGGCCCCGCCGACAACGCACCGTGATCGAGCCCCCCGGACGCGGCCCTTACGATGGGACGCATGACCGCTTCGCCTGGCCGCCGTGTCCTGCTCGCCGCCCCCCGGGGCTACTGCGCGGGTGTGGACCGCGCCGTGATCGCCGTCGAGAAGGCCCTGGAGCAGTACGGGGCCCCCGTCTACGTCCGGCACGAGATCGTGCACAACAAGTACGTCGTGCAGACCCTGGAGAAGAAGGGCGCGATCTTCGTCGAACGGACGGAGGAGGTGCCCCCGGGCAACATCGTCATGTTCTCCGCGCACGGCGTGGCGCCCGTCGTCCACGAGGAGGCCGCGCGCGGCCGGCTCGCCACCATCGACGCCACCTGCCCGCTGGTCACCAAGGTGCACAAGGAGGCGGTCCGGTTCGCCAAGGAGGACTACGACATCCTCCTGATCGGGCACGAGGGCCACGAGGAGGTCATCGGCACCTCCGGCGAGGCCCCCGACCACATCCAGCTCGTCGACGGCCCCGGGGACGTCGCCAAGGTGGAGGTCCGTGACCCCTCCAGGGTCGTCTGGCTCTCCCAGACCACCCTCTCCGTCGACGAGACCATGGAGACCGTCGACGCCCTCAAGGAGAAGTTCCCCCAGCTGATCTCCCCGCCCAGCGACGACATCTGCTACGCCACGCAGAACCGCCAGCTCGCGGTCAAGCAGATGGGCGCCGAGGCGGACCTGGTGATCGTGGTCGGCTCGCGCAACTCCTCCAACTCCAAGCGCCTGGTGGAGGTCGCCAAGCTCGCGGGCGCCCGCGCGGCGTACCTGGTGGACTTCGCCGACGAGATCGACGAGGCCTGGCTGGAGGGCGTGACCACGGTCGGCGTCACCTCGGGCGCCTCGGTGCCGGAGGTGCTGGTCGAGCAGGTGCTCGAGTGGCTGTCGCAGCGCGGTTTCGAGGACGTCGAGATCGTCAAGGCCGCCGAGGAGTCCATCACCTTCTCGCTCCCGAAGGAGCTGCGCCGCGACCTGCGCGAGGAGGCGGCGGCCCTGGCGGCCGGGCGCGGCGGTTCCGGCACGGGTGAGGATTCCGCGCGGTGACGGTGGCGTCACGGTGATCGACTCCGTGGCCGTCCGCCGTACGTCGTAACGTGGGGCCATGCAGATCTTCGGCGTGGACATCGGCGGATCCGGGATCAAGGGTGCCCCGGTCGACCTGGACGAGGGGGACCTGGCGCAGGAGCGCCACAAGGTCCTCACCCCGCACCCCGCCACCCCGGACGCGGTGGCGGACGGCGTCAAGGAGGTCGTCGACCACTTCGGCTGGACCGGTCCGGTCGGCATCACCTTCCCCGGAGTGGTCACCGACGGCGCCATGATCCGCACGGCGGCCAACGTCGACAAGGCCTGGATCGACACCGACGCGCGGGTGCTGCTCGGCGACCGCCTGGGCGGCCTGCCGGTGACGGTGGTGAACGACGCGGACGCGGCCGGTGTCGCCGAGATGCACTTCGGCGCCGGGCGGCACCGCAGGGGCACCGTCATCCTGCTGACCTTCGGCACCGGCATCGGCAGCGCCCTGTTCGTGGACGGCGTCCTCGTCCCCAACACCGAGCTGGGCCACCTGGAGCTGCACGGTCACGAGGCGGAGAAGCACGCCTCCAGCAAGGCCAGGGAGGACCACGACCTGTCGTGGGAGGAATGGGCGCGACGGGTGCAGAAGTACCTGGCCCACGTGGAGATGCTGTTCTCGCCGGAGCTGTTCGTCATCGGCGGCGGCGTCAGCCGCAAGGCCCACAAGTTCCTGCCCCACATCGAGGGCGTCAAGGCGGAGATCGTCCCGGCGCAGCTGCAGAACAACGCGGGCATCGTGGGGGCGGCGATGCGGGCGGCCACGGGCGTGTAGGGGTGCGCGGGGGCGCGGCGGGCCGTCCGTGGCGGGGCGGGCCCCGCCCCCGGTGCCCCGCCCTCCGGCGCCTCGCCCCCCGGTGCCACGACCGTCGCGCCGGACGCCTCACCTCCGCGGCCGGCCCTTCGCGGCCCTCCGGTTGACCATGCGGATCCTGCGGCCGAGCACGATCAGCCCGGCGACGAGCGTCCCCCCGTACAGCCAGCCGGCCTGCGTCGCGAGGCCCGTCACCAGTCCCGTCAGCAGGCCGCCGGTCCCGTCGCCGCCGTCGGCCACCGGGACCAGCCCCACGGCGAAGGCGATCGGCACGATGACGGGCGCGGCCAGCAGGTCCCCTTCGCGCACCCACACCGCGGTCAGCACGCACACCGGCAGGAACAGCACCCCGTACACCGTCTGGGGCGCCCCGAACACCACGCCGACCAGGAGCCCGAGCGCGAGCATCACCAGCCCGCAGAACAGCCCCCCGCCCAGTCCGGTGAGCCGCGGGTCGGGCAGCCGCCGGGCGGCCGGCGCCGGAGCGGGGCGCCGCGCGGGCACCGGCCGGCGCTGCGGCGCACGGGCGGGCCGGCCGGGCCGGGCCGGCCCGGCGGACCGCGTGACACCGCCCCCCGCCGCCCGCCCCGCCTGCGGAGGCAGCGGGGGCCCGGACGGCCCGGATGACCCGGGCGGCCGGGGCGGCCTGGGCGGCGTGTCGCGTCGCGGTCCGTACTGCGCGGGTCGCGTCCTGGGGTGCTCCATTGGACCAACTTAGGTCGTTTTATGTGCCGAATGGCTCCTCAGACACGCCGTGGAACGCGGTCCGGCCGGACGTTCGACATGTCGCCGGGGCGCGGGCGGGCACGCCGTAGACTGGTGGATCGGCCCACGCGGCCCAGTCGCCGGGCCCTCGTCCCCTCTCCTCACGTACGGGAAGTCGCAACGTGTCGCTCACGATCGGAATCGTCGGCCTGCCGAATGTCGGCAAGTCGACCCTGTTCAACGCCCTGACCAAGAACGACGTGCTGGCGGCCAACTACCCGTTCGCCACGATCGAGCCGAACGTCGGCGTCGTCGGCGTCCCCGACGCCCGGCTGGCCAAGCTGGCCGAGATCTTCGGCTCCCAGCGCGTCCTCCCGGCCACGGTCGACTTCGTCGACATCGCCGGCATCGTGCGCGGCGCCAGCGAGGGCGAGGGGCTCGGCAACAAGTTCCTGGCGAACATCCGCGAGTCCGACGCGATCTGCCAGGTCATCCGCGCCTTCAAGGACGAGAACGTCGTGCACGTCGACGGCAAGGTCTCGCCGAAGGACGACATCGAGACGATCAACACCGAGCTGATCCTCGCCGACCTCCAGACCATCGAGAAGGTCCTGCCGCGCCTGCAGAAGGAGTCGCGGATCAAGAAGGACGTCGCGCCCAAGGTCAAGGCGGTCGAGGAGGCCAAGGAGATCCTGGAGAAGGGCGACACGCTCTTCGCGCACGGCATCGTCCAGGGCACCGAGCGCAACGAGCTCCTGCACGACCTGCACCTCCTCACCACCAAGCCCTTCCTCTACGTCTTCAACGTCGACGAGGACGAGCTGGTCGACGAGGACTTCAAGAACGAGCAGCGCGCCCTGGTCGCCCCCGCCGAGGCGATCTTCCTCAACGCCAAGCTGGAGGCGGACCTCGCCGAGCTGGACGAGGAGGACGCGATGGAGCTCCTGGAGTCCGTCGGCGCCGAGGAGCCCGGCCTCGCCACCCTGGCCCGCGTCGGCTTCGACACCCTCGGCCTGCAGACCTACCTCACGGCCGGCCCGAAGGAATCCCGCGCCTGGACCATCAAGAAGGGCGCCACCGCCCCCGAGGCCGCCGGTGTCATCCACACCGACTTCCAGAAGGGCTTCATCAAGGCGGAGGTCATCTCCTTCGCCGACCTGGTCGAGGCGGGCTCGGTCGCCGAGGCCCGCGCCAAGGGCAAGGCGCGCATGGAGGGCAAGGACTACGTGATGCAGGACGGGGACGTCGTGGAGTTCCGCTTCAACGTGTAGCGGGTGCCCCCTCGATCGGCTGAGACGCGGGTCGGAGGGGGGAACCCCGGGTCAGGGGTCGGACCTCACGGTCCGGCCCCTTCCGGCGGTTACGGCCGGGGCCAGCCGTGGGCGAAGCCGCAGTGGAGGCCCGTCCGGCGGCGCAGCCCGGCGGGGGTGTGAGCCGGGTGGTCGCGGAGGTGGGTCAGGGCGTTGACCCACTGGCCCCAGAGGCCGCCGGGCTGGGTGAAGCGGGCCGCGCGCCCGGTGCCGAGGCGGGCGTCGAGGTGGAGAAGGGCGCCGGGGGCTGCGGGCCGGAAGGGGTCCGGCCCTTCGGGGCGGGCCCCTGCCCCTTTCCCGTGCCGGACCGTGCCGGAACGCCGGGGCGGTTCGCGTGCCGACCGGTACGGCGTCGGCACCGGGAGCCGGGGGAGCGGGCGCGGCGGGGCGCGCGGGGCCGGGACGGGCTCCTCCCGACCGCCCCGGTGGGCGGGTCGAAGGCCGAGTGGATCGTGGAGCCCGGTGCACCACCTCACCGGCCTCGGGCCTCCTGCGCCGTGTGCCCGGCACGGGCGATCGGCACGGGCGGTCGGCCGGGAGGGAAGCCCCGTCCTGGAGAGCGTTCCGGCGGCCGATTCCGGTCAGGAATCGAGAAGCGGGGGCCGGGGAGCCGTGCCTAGCCTGACCGCCATGGACATCACCATTCACACGACCGTTCTCCCGCACGACGACCCGGACGCGTCCCTGGCCTTCTACCGCGACGTCCTCGGCTTCGAGGTCCGCAACGACGTCGGGCAGGGCAGGATGCGCTGGATCACGGTCGGCCCCGCCGGCCGGCCCGGCACGTCCATCCTGCTGGCGCCGCCGGCCGCCGACCCCGGGATCACCGAGGACGAGCGCCGCACCATCGCCGAGATGATGGCCAAGGGCACCTACGGCTGGATCCTGCTGGCCACCCCGGACCTCGACGGCACGTTCGCGAAGATCCAGGCCCGCGACGCCGAGGTCGTCCAGGAGCCGACCGAGCAGCCGTACGGCATCCGCGACTGCGCCTTCCGCGACCCCGCGGGCAACCTGGTCCGCATCCAGGAAGTCCGCTGAACCGTCCGGTCGTCACCGTCGGGCACCCGGCCGGCCGCCCCGGCGCGTACCGGCCGGGCGCCCGCGCACACCGTCGAAAAGGAGTTCCCTCATGTGTCACCCCTCGTGGGGGCGCGCACGCGCCGCGGCGCAGCGCCTGAGCGACTTCGCGCGACTGCGCCGCGTCCGCGACCGGATCGACCGGGAGTACGCGCTCCCGCTCGACGTCGAGGCGCTCGCCCGCGGCGCGGGCATGCCCGCCGGGCACCTCAGCCGCCGGTTCCGGCAGGCCTACGGCACGTCGCCGTACGCGTACCTGACGGCGCGTCGCATGGAGCGCGCGGCGGCGCTGCTGCGCCAGGGCGGCCTCGGCGTCACCGAGGTCCGCTCCGCGGTCGGCTGCCCGTCGCCGGCCGTCTTCGACACCCGCTTCACCGAGCTGGTCGGCATGGAGCCCGGCGCCTACCGGTCCGCGCAACGGGCGTCGGCGGAACCGGTCAGGAATCGAGAAGCGCCGGCCGTCGAGCCGAACCTAGCGTGACGGCCATGACATCCATCGCATCCGTGACCCTCGAGGTGGCCGACCTCACGGCCGCCGACCGCTTCCACACCACCGCCTTCGGCCTGGGGGGCCAGGTACGCCTGCGGGCCTCGGAGGAACCGACGGCCGGCTTCCGCGGGTTCACGCTGTCGCTCGTGGTCTCCCAGCCGGCCGACGTCGACGCCCTGGTCGGCGCCGCCGTGGACGCCGGCGCCGCGACCCTGAAGCCCGCCGCCAAGTCGCTCTGGGGCTACGGGGGCGTCGTACAGGCCCCGGACGGGACGATCTGGCAGGTCGCCACGTCGGCGAAGAAGGACACCGGCCCGGCCACCCGGCGGATCGACGAGGTCGTGCTCCTGCTGGGAGTCGCGGACGTGAAGGCGAGCAAGCAGTTCTACGTCGGCCAGGGCCTCGCCGTGGCGAAGGGCTTCGGCAGCAAGTACGTCGAGTTCGCCCCCGGTTCGGGTTCGGTCAAGCTGGCGCTGTACAAGCGCCGCGCCCTGGCCAAGGTGGCCGGCGTCTCCCCCGACGGCAGCGGATCGCACCGGCTCGTGGTCGCCGGCGACGCGGGGCCCTTCACCGACCCGGACGGGTTCGCGTGGGAGGCGGCGTCCCCGGCGCTCGCGAACTGACCGGCGACCGACGGAGCCCGTCCCAGGAGGGGGCCTGCCGGACGCGCGGGCTCGAGGAGGGGTTGCGGGACACTCGCGCGAGGCCGGAGGGCGACGCCGGTCCCCGGGGCGCGACCGCGGGCTTCCCGGGCGGCGTCCGCCTCGTCCCGCTCTCCTGCCGGGGGACGGAGCCGCGTCCCCCGGCGCGGCGCCGCGCGCCTCGGGCACCGGCCGCAACCCGCCGGCGGACGGGCGGGTGCGCCTCGGCCCCGGGCCGCCCCGCGGCGCCGTGGTCGTCGACGGCGCCGCGGGCCGGTGGACGTCCCCGGCCCGCCGCCGGGACGGGCGACGCGTTCACGGTCAGGACCGGTGTCGACCTGCGCCAACTCGGCGGGCCCCACCGGTACTTCCCGGTCCGGCCGCGGCGCGTCCGGGCCCGGCGCGGGGCGGACGAGCCGCCCGGGCGCGACCCCGTGCGCGACGGCCGCCGGCTGAGCCCGGAGAGCGGCTGAAGGGCTCGGGGCCGCCGGGGCGTTCACCGAAAGGGAGCCGGCGGCCGCGCGGGGCGCCCGCGCGCGGGGGCGCCCGGTCCGGCGAGGCCGCATATGACGAGCGCATGACATGCTTGTTTCTTCGTGCGGGAACCCTTGTGCAATTCCTGTGGAACCCTCAATCTTTCGGCTGACGCACGTGCCCGGCCACTCCCTGATTGACATGATCCTGCCAATCAGGGAGTCGCTTCGTCACACCCGCGGCACCGTGCGCCGACCGCACCGCCCCCCACAGCAACGCACCACCGATCGAGGAGGACCCCTCAGATGGCAGTGATGCGTCACCCCCGGCGGAGCACCACCCGAAGACTCACCACGCTCGGCGCGGCGACCGCCGCGGCCCTCGTCGCGAGTCTCGTCTCCGCCCTCCCCGCGGGCGCGGCCCCGGCTGCGCCCGAAGGCCGCATCCAGTACGAGGACGCCGCGAACGCCGTGGCCGGCAGCTACATCGTGACCCTCGACGCGGACAAGGCCCGGTCCGGCTCCGCCGAGGGCCGCGCCCTGGCCGAGAAGTACGGCGCCGACATCGAGCGGACCTACACCAAGGCCCTGAACGGCTACGAGGTCGAGGCGTCCGAGAGCGAGGCCGAGCGCCTCGCCGCCGACCCGGCCGTCGCCTCGGTGATCCAGAACCGCACCTTCCACATCACCGGCACCCAGCCCAGCCCGCCCTCCTGGGGCCTGGACCGGGTCGACCAGCGCAACCTCCCGCTGAACAGTTCCTACACCTACCCGGACTCCGCCGGGCAGGGCGTGACGGCGTACGTCATCGACACCGGCGTCCGCACCACCCACAGCGACTTCGGCGGCCGCGCCTCCGACGGCTACGACGCCGTCGACAACGACAACACCGCCCAGGACGGCCACGGCCACGGCACCCACGTCGCCGGCACGGTCGCGGGCACCTCCTACGGCGTCGCCAAGAAGGCGAAGATCGTCGGCGTCCGCGTGCTGAACAACTCCGGCTCCGGCACCACCGCCCAGGTCGTCGCCGGCATCGACTGGGTGGCGCGCAACGCGGTCAAGCCGGCCGTCGCCAACATGTCCCTCGGCGGCGGTGCCGACAGCACGATCGACACGGCCGTGCGCAACGCCATCGGCACCGGCGTCACCTTCGTCGTCGCGGCCGGCAACGAGTCCACCGACGCCTCCACCAAGTCCCCGGCCCGCGTGACCGAGGCGATCACCGTCGGCGCCACCACCTCCGGCGACGCCCGCGCCAGCTACTCCAACTACGGTTCGGTGCTCGACCTGTTCGCACCGGGCTCCTCCATCACCTCCGCCTGGCGCACCAGCGACACGGCCACCAACACCATCTCCGGCACGTCCATGGCGAGCCCGCACGTCGCCGGCGCCGCCGCCCTCCACCTGGCCGACAACCCCTCGGCCACCCCCGCCCAGGTCTCCTCCGCGCTGACCTCCGCCGCCACCACCGGCGTCGTCGGCAGCCCGGGCAGCGGCTCGCCCAACCGCCTGCTGTACGTGGGCGACGGGGGCACCACCCCGCCCCCGACCGGTGACCGCTTCGAGAACGCCACCGACTACACCATCGCCGACAACTCCACCGTCGAGTCCCCGGTGACCGTCTCCGGCGTCTCCGGCAACGCGCCCTCGGACCTGGCCGTGGAGGTCGACATCACCCACACGTACATCGGTGACCTCCAGGTCCAGCTGGTCGCCCCCGACGGCACGGCGTACACGCTGAAGGCGTACGGCACCGGCGGCAGCGCGGACAACATCAACACCACCTACACCGTCGACGCCTCCTCGGAGACGGCGAACGGCACGTGGAAGCTCCGGGTCGGCGACAACGCCCGGTGGGACACCGGCCGGCTGAACGGCTGGGCCCTGCAGTTCTGACGCGGGCCCGGGAGCACGCCTGCTCCCGGATCCGTCCGGCGCACGGACGCCCTCGTCCTCGGGGAGGGGCTTCGGGTCGGTGACCCGGCCCGCCGCGAGGACGGGGGCGTCCCGCGGTGCGGGCCGGCCGGGCCCCGGCGGCCGGGAACGCCGTGCCCCGGACGCCTCCGCGGGCCGGCCGGCCGCTGCTCCGTCAGGGGGCGCCGGGAACGGGAGGAGGGCCGCCGACGCGGCCGCCCGCCACCGGCACACGACGAGGGCCGAGGGCTCGTCGGCCCGCGCGCCGGTCACCGCGTGCGAGGCGCGCGGCCCGGCCGCCTCACCACGCGCGCACGCGGGGGAGCCGCCCGGGCGCGACACCGGGAGCGGCGGCACGCAGGTGTGACGGCCGCCCGGGCGGGGAGAAAGTGCCTGCGTAAAACCCCCGCCGGACACATGTCATCACATCGAGTGATTCTCTGGCCTTCGCTTGCCCGGCTCAACCCACGGTTGCCACGCTGTTGCTGTCTGTACAACCTGATGGGAGCGGCCAGTGACTTTCGGTGAGCAGCCGGCGTATCTGCGCGTCGCGAGCGATCTCCGCAGGAAGATCGTCGACGGTAGGCTGCCACCGCACACCCGCCTCCCCTCGCAGGCGAGGATCCGCGAGGAGTACGGCGTCTCGGACACGGTCGCGCTGGAGGCGCGCAAGGTGCTCATGGCGGAGGGCCTCGTCGAGGGCCGCTCCGGCTCGGGCACGTACGTGCGCGAGCGGCCGGTGCCCCGGCGGGTCGCCCGCTCCGGGTTCCGCCCGGAGCGCGGGGCCACGCCCTTCCGCCAGGAGCAGGCCGACGCGAGCGTGCACGGCACCTGGGAGTCCAGCAGCGAGCAGACCGAGGCCGACGCCGCGATCGCCGAGCGGCTCGGCCTCGAGCCCGGCGACCGCGTGATGTGCACCCGGTACCTCTTCCGGGAGGCCGGCGAGACCATGATGCTCTCCACCTCCTGGGAGCCGCTGGCCCTGACCGGCCGGACGCCGGTGATGCTGCCCGAGGAGGGGCCGCTCGGCGGCATGGGCGTCGTCGAGCGCATGCGCGCCATCGACGTGATCGTGGACAACGTCACCGAGGAGGTCGGCGCCCGCCCCGGCCTCGCCGAGGAACTGGCCGTGCTGGGCGGTGTCCCCGGGCACGTCGTCCTCGTCATCCGGCGCACGTACTTCGCCTCGGGGCGTCCGGTGGAGACGGCCGACGTGGTCATCCCGGCCGACCGCTACCGGGCCGCCTACCACCTCCCGGTGAAGTAGTCCCGCCGGCCGGGCCCTCCTCCGCCGGCGCGGCCGGGCGCTCCGTCCAGTGAGCCTGCTCACTCCCTGCGCGCCCCCGGCACCGCTTCCGCCCCGGCGCGCCGTCCGGGAGGCGACCGCCCCGCCGCCGTGGTGATCCGGCCGTTCCCGCAGGCCGCCCGGGGTGCGGCGCGCGGGGAGCGGCCTGCCGCCGACCGGATGCGTCGGTCATCGCGCACGGCGCGTCCACCACCGTGCGCCCCTTGCGCGCCGGTCGGTTGCGTGCCTCTTTGTGAAAAGGCGTATTCGCTGCGTGAAGGTAAGGCGTAGGCTCAGGCATATGCGGACTGCGGTTTCCTTACCGGGCGGGGCGCGGCACAGGCCGCGGGCGGGAAGTGGAGAGGCGCGATGAACGACGGCACGGTCACTCTTCCCTGGCTCGTCGTGCGGCAGGACGACAACGGCAACCGGTACCGGGTGGGCCGGTACGCGACCCGCGCCGAGGCGCAGAAGATCGCGGACAGCCTCGACGACCGCGGACACAAGCAGCTGTACTGGGTCGAGCGCATCGGCCAGAACGGAACGTCCGCCGGCTGACACCGGCCGCCGTCGCGGGCGCCCGGCCGGCCTCCCGTAGGCTCCGGCGCATGAGCGAGCGGATCGTGGTGGTCGGTGCGGCCCTGTGGCACGGGGGACGGCTGCTCGCCGCCCGCCGGAGCGCACCCGTCGAGCTGGCCGGGCGCTGGGAGCTGCCCGGGGGCAAGGTCGAGCCGGGGGAGACCCCGGACGCGGCCGTCGTGCGCGAGTTGCGCGAGGAGCTCGGCGTCGACGCCGAGGCCGGTGAACGCGTCCCGGGGGAGTGGCCGTTGAGGGCGCCCTACGTGATGCAGGTGTGGACCGCCCGCCTGCGCCCCGGGTCCGCCGATCCCCGGCCCCTCCAGGACCACGACGCGCTGCGCTGGCTCGCTCCCGCCCGGATCTGGGACGTCGACTGGCTCGACCACGACGTGCCCGCCGTCCGGGACACCCTCGCCCACCTCGGTCTCACCGCACGGCGGCCGTAGGCGGCGTGCGCGCCGTACCGCCGTGCGCGCCGTGCCGCGCGCCTCGCGCGCTGCGCGCGCCGCCCGGATCGCGGCCCGCCGGTGCGCGGCACGCCCTCCCGCGCCGTCCGTGCCACAAGACGCCGCCGTGCGCGGTACGCGGTCCGGGATATCGGGTATGTGCCCATTAACCCCATGAAACCGGACACGGATGGGCTCGCTGGGCGGGGAAGTGATCCACGTGATCGACACCGGAGGCGACTGCGCCGCGTGGACCTTCCCCGCGGACCCGGGCGCCGTGCGCGCCGCCCGCTCCGTCGTCCGCGACCGGCTGCGCGACTGGGACCTCGACAGCGTCGGCGACCTGACGGCCCTGCTGGTCAGCGAACTGGTCACCAACGCCCTGCGGTACGCCACCGGCCCCATCGGCGTGCGCCTGACGCGCCCCGCGGGCCTCGGCGGGGTCCTCCTGGTGGAGGTCTCCGACCCGCTTCCCGACTTCCCCCACGAACGCGTCGCCCGCCCCGACGACGAGGGCGGTCGCGGGCTCCAGCTCCTGGACTCCACCTCCCGCCGCTGGGGCACCCGGACCGGCGGCGCGGGCAAGACCGTGTGGTTCGAACTCGCGGTGCCGCGCTGAGGCGCGCGACACCGCTCACGGGTGTACGCCCCCGCCTCCTGCGTCCACCCGCGGGCACCGGCCCGCGGAGGTTGCCGAAGAGGGGGTTCGATGGCGTGTCCGCTGGTTAGAAGACTGGAAGTGTTCTCACGGCGGGGACCGAAAAGCATCGGGACCGTGCTGTGATCGTGAACACCGTGTCGTGCGGCGCCGTAGTGCTGGATACTGCGGGCAGCCGTCTCCGGTGACCGGTGCCGGACGCGGTGAGCTGGAGGGGACGGTTCGCGTGAGCGAGATACCAGCGAAGGCCACGGGGTCCGAGGACTCGTCGGGCGGCCCGAGGACGGAGGCCGCGGACGGCCTCTCCTCCGGCGACGCCCCGTCCGCCGACGCGGTGTGGCAGAGCAGTCCGCCCGGCTCGATGTACGACTACATCAAGGTCGCCTCCTTCTCCATCGGCCCGGACGGGCTGGTCGACCAGTGGAGCCTGCGCGCCGAACAGCTCTTCGGCATCCCCGCCGACCGCGCCGTCGGCATGGACCCCATCGCCGCCTTCGTCGCCTCCGACCGGCGTGAGCGGGGCCAGCGCAAGATGGCCGAGATCCTCGACGGCCGGGAGTGGACCGGAGTGGTGCCCTTCCGGCTGCCGGACACGGTGGCGCGGGACGAGCGCGACCGGGAGGGACTGGCCGAGGTCTACGTCATGCCGACGCGGACCGAGGAGGGGGAGAAGGCCGCCGTCTGCATCGTCGTCGACGTGCGCACCCTGCGCCGCATCGAGACCGATCTCGCCGCCTCACAGGCCATATTCGGCCAGTCTCCGTTCGGCTTCCTGCTGATCGACCCCGACCTGCGGGTGCGCCGCGCCAACCAGCGGTTCGCGTCCATCTTCGGCGGCACGCCGGACGACCACCGCGGCAAGGGCGTCCACGACTACCTGCCGCGCGGCGAGGCCGAACGGGTCGCCGCGACCCTGCGCCGGGTGCTGGAGACCGGCGACTCCATCACGGACATGCACGTCACGGGGTTCGTGCCGGGGTCCGACGAGCGCCGCCACTGGTCCGTCAACCTCTACCGCGTGCACAGCGGCAGCGGCCGGCCCATCGGCGTCGCCTGGCTCGGGACCGACATCACGGCCCGCCGCGCCGCCGCCCGCGAGGCCGCCGCCGCACGGCGCAATCTCGCCCTCCTCAACGAGGCCGGCGCCCGGATCGGCAACTCCCTCGACCTGGAGACCACCGCCCGCGAACTCCTCGACGTCGTCGTCCCCGGCTTCTGCGACCTGGCCACCGTCGACCTCTACCAGGGGCTGCTGGCCGGCGACGAGACCCCGCCGGGACTGGCCGACGGCAGCGCGGAGGTACGCCGGGTCGCCTTCGCCAGCGCCGTCTCCGACGCGCCGTTCGACGGCACCGGCGAGCGGGTGAAGCTGGGCGCCGTCCACCACTACGCGTTCAACTCGCCCTGGGCGGACGCCCTGCGCACCGCCCGCCCGCAGACCGTCCCCGGCGAGGACGGCGGACTGGTGCAGTCCACGCTCGCCGTGCCGATGGTCGCCCACGACACGGTGGTGGGGCTCGCGCAGTTCGCCCGGACCAAGGGCAGCGAGCCGTTCGGCGACCGCGACCGCGACCTCGCGGTGGAGCTGGCCGCACGCGCCGCCGTCTGCATCGACAACGCCCGCCTGTACCGGCGCGAGCACGAGCGCGCGCTGATACTGCAGCGGTCCCTGCTCCCGCCCGGCGACCCGGAGGCCTCCGGCCTCGACATCGCCTGCCGCTACCTGCCCGGCAACGCGGCCACCGGCCGGCCCAGCGAGGTCGGCGGCGACTGGTTCGACGTCATCGAACTGCCCGGTCACCGCACCGCGCTGGTCGTCGGCGACGTCATGGGACGCGGCCTGCGGGCCGCGGTGGCCATGGGCGAACTGCGCACCGCCGTACGCACCCTGGCCCAGCTCGACCTGGAACCCGCCGAGGTCCTCTCCCAGTTGGACGAGATCGCCCGGGGCCTCGGCGCCCCCGGGGGCGTCCAGCAGGCCACCCGGGCGGCCCGCCGCCCCCGCGAGGCCGACCTCTCCGAGGTCTACCTGGCGACCTGCGTCTACGCCGTCTACGACTCGGTGACCAGACGCTGCACCTTCGCCAACGCGGGCCACCTGCCGCCCGTCCTGGTCGAGCCCGGCGAGTCCGCGCTGATGCTGGACGTACCGCCCGGCATGCCGCTCGGTGTGGGCGGCGAGCCCTTCGAGGAGGTGGAGGTCGAACTGCCCGAAGGCGCCCTGCTCGCGCTCTACACGGACGGACTGGTCGAAAGCCGCGACCACCCCCTCGACGAGGGCCTGCAGGCCTTCGTGGGCGCGCTCACGGACCCCTACCACCCGTCGCCCGGCCACCCCCCGGCGACGGCGCCGCGCGCCGACACCCGTCCGAACCTGGAGGACGTCTGCGACCACGTCCTCAACATCCTCGACACCCACCACGGCGAGGACGACATCGCCCTGCTGATGGCCCGTGTCCAGGGGCTGCCCGCCGAGTCCGTCGGCGACTGGACCCTGCCGCGCGAGCCCCGCAGCGTGGGCCGGGCCCGCGAGTACGCCCGCGCCCAGCTGCTCAGCTGGGACCTGGAACCCCTCGTCGACACCACGGAGCTGCTGGTCAGCGAGCTGGTCACCAACGCCCTGCGCTACGGCGAGGGCGAGATCAGGCTCCGCCTCCTCCTCGACCGCACCCTGGTCTGCGAGGTCTGGGACTCCGGCCTGGTCCAGCCGCGCCGCCGCCGCGCCCGCGACACCGACGAGGGCGGCCGCGGCCTGCAGCTCGTCGGTCTGCTCAGCGCCGCCTGGGGCTCCCGCCGCACCCACCGGGGCAAGACCGTCTGGTTCGAGCTCCCCCTCCCGGGCGCCGACACCGGTCTCACCGACCCGGCGGAGGCACTGCTGAGCATGTTCTGACGGTCCGCTCCGCCGGCCTTCCCGCCGGACGGCCACCGGCACGTACGGCGGGTGGCCCCCGTGCGGTGACCGCAACCGGAACACCCGTTCCTCCCGTCCTCCCCTGCGACACCAACCACGCGGCCGTCGGCGGGAGCCGGCGGGTGAGGGGGTCCGGGATGGAGCGCGCCGAGTCGCGGGAGCCGTCGGCCGGAGGCGAGGAGGGCCGTCCGCCCGAGCCGGCCGGCGCGAGCGTCCCGGGGGACACCGACGGCGACGCCCCCGGCACGCGGGACGCCCCGGAAGCCTCCGACGCCCCCGCCCCGTCCGACGCTCCGGCCCCGTCCGGAACCCCCGACCCCCCGGAAGCCACCGGCCCGCCCGGGGGGAAACGCCGGGGCCCCTGGGCCCGCCGGCTCAGGCGCACCGCTCTCGCGCTCGCCCTGCTGCTCCTCGTCCCCCTCCTCGCCGCCGGGACGGCCCTGCGGATCAACTACACCGGCGACCCGGCGGACGGCACGTACACCCGCGGCCGCGACGCCCTCTGGCTGGGGCACGCCTGGGTCGACGGGCGGAAGAAGGACGCCGACGTCGAGGCGCTCGCCCGCCGTCTGGAGGGCACCGGCATCCGGGACCTCTACGTGCACTCCGGCCCGCTGGAGCACGACGGGACCCTGCCGAAGCCGGCGTACCCCCGCGCCCGTTGGCTGATCGACTCCGTGCACCGGGAGCTGCCCGGCGTCCGCGTCCAGGCCTTCCTCGGCGACATCCTCGCGCCCGAACACCCCGAGGGCCTGCACCTGGGGCGCGCCGCGTCCCGTGCCGCGATCCTGCGGTCGGCCCGCGAGGTCCTCGACACCGGTTACGACGGGATCCACCTGGACCTCGAACCCCTGCACTCCGGCGACGGCGACTACCTGGAGCTCCTCGACGCGCTGCACGAGGAGACCGGTGCGCGCGGCGTCCCGCTCTCCGTCGCCGCCCACCAGATCGACCCCCTGCCGGGCTTCCACTCCTTCTGGGGCGCGCTCACCGGTCACCCCAAGTGGTGGTCGCAGGAGTTCTTCGGGCAGGTCGCCCGCCGCGTCGACCAGATCGCGATGATGTCGTACGACACCATGCAGCCGCTGGAGGGCACCTACGGCGGCTACGTCGCCCAGCAGACCGCCCTCGCCCTGGAGGTCACCCCGCCCTCCACCGACCTGCTGATGGGCCTTCCCGCCTACAGGGAGAACCGGTTCGGCCACTGGGCCCACGCCGAGACCGTCCCCGCCGCCGTGCGGGGCGTCCGTCTCGGCCTGTCCCGCGAGGACGCCGACCGCGCCCGCTTCGGCGTGGCCCTCTACATCGACTTCACGGCGACCGAGGCGGACTGGAGGGCGTACCGGGAGGGCTGGGCGGACGGGCCGTGACCGGCGCTCAGCCCGCCGAGGAGCGCCTCCTGATCTTCGAGCCCAGCCACACCAGCGGGTCGTACTTCCGGTCGACCGCCCGCTCCTTCAGCGGGATCAGCGCGTTGTCGGTGATCCTGATCCCCTCGGGGCAGACCTCCGTGCAGCACTTGGTGATGTTGCAGTAGCCGAGGCCGTGCTCGTCCTGGGCCGTGCGCCTGCGGTCCAGGCCGGCCTCCTCGGCCGCGTCCAGCGGGTGCATGTCCAGCTCCGCCACCCGCATCAGGAACCGCGGCCCCGCGAACGCCTGCTTGTTCTCCTCGTGGTCGCGGACCACGTGGCAGGTGTCCTGGCACAGGAAGCACTCGATGCACTTGCGGAACTCCTGCGAGCGGTCCACGTCCTCCTGCATCATCCGGTACTCGCCCGGACCGAGCCCCTCGGGCGGCACGAAGGCCGGGACCTCGCGGGCCTTGGCGTAGTTGAAGCCGACGTCCGTCACCAGGTCGCGGATCACCGGGAAGGCCCGCAGCGGGGTCACGGTGATCGTCTCGTCCCGGCCGAAGACCGACATCCGGGTCATGCACAGCAGCCGGGGACGGCCGTTGACCTCCGCCGAGCACGAGCCGCACTTGCCGGCCTTGCAGTTCCAGCGCACGGCGAGGTCGGGGGCCTGGGTGGCCTGGAGGCGGTGGATGATGTCGAGGACCACCTCGCCGTCGTTCACCTCGACCGCGAAGTCCTCCAGACCGCCGCCCCCGGCGTCCCCGCGCCACACCTTGAAGCGGGCCTCGTAGCTGCTCACTCGTACAGCTCCTCTTCGGCGAGGTACTTGACCAGCTCCTCCTTCTCGAAGAGGGCGAGCAGGTCGGGACGGATGGGCTCGGTGGTCTCGCGGGTCAGGGTGATCCGGCCGCGCGCCGGGTCGGCGGCCGCGAGGGCGCCCGTGGGGTCGGTGAGGGAGCACAGCAGGTTGACGTTGCGCCACGCGCGGTCCATCGCCGCGTAGTCCTCGCGGGTGTGCCCGCCGCGCGACTCGGTGCGCTCCAGCGCGGCCCGCGCCACGCACTCGCTGACCAGCAGCATGTTCCTGAGGTCGAGGGCGAGGTGCCAGCCGGGATTGAACTGCCGGTGCCCCTCGACCCCGGCCCGGCGCGCCCGCGCCCGCAGCTCGTCCAGCTTCTCCAGCGCCTGCTTCATTTCCGCCTCGCGGCGGATGATGCCGACCAGGTCGTTCATCGTCTGCTGGAGTTCCTGGTGCAGGGTGTACGGGTTCTCCGGCGGTCCCTCGGCCGGTTCCCCGCCCCCCGCCGAGAACGGCCGCAGCGCCTCCGCGGCGGCGGCGTCGATCTGGGCGTCGTCCACCCGGGGCCGCGCGGCGTGCCGTCCGCCCGCGTACTCGGCCGCGTGCCGGCCCGCCCGGCGCCCGAACACCAGCAGGTCGGACAGGGAGTTCCCGCCCAGCCGGTTGGAGCCGTGCATCCCGCCGGCCACCTCACCGGCGGCGAAGAGCCCCGGCACCCCGCGTGCCGCCGCCGAGTCGGAGTCGACGGCGACGCCGCCCATCACGTAGTGGCAGGTGGGCCCGACCTCCATCGGCTCCGCGGTGATGTCGACGTCCGCCAGCTCCTTGAACTGGTGGTACATCGACGGCAGCCGCCGCTTGATCACCTCGGCCGGCATCCGCGTGGACACGTCCAGGAAGACCCCGCCGTGCGGGGAGCCGCGCCCCGCCTTCACCTCGGCGTTGATCGCGCGGGCCACCTCGTCGCGGGGGAGCAGCTCGGGCGGGCGCCGGTTGTGGTCCGGGTCGTCGTACCAGCGGTCGCCCTCCTCCTCGGACTCGGCGTACTTCTCCTTGAAGACGTCCGGGACGTAGTCGAACATGAACCGCTCGCCCTCGGAGTTGCGCAGCACCCCGCCGTCGCCGCGCACCGACTCGGTGACCAGGATCCCCTTCACCGACGGCGGCCAGACCATCCCGGTCGGGTGGAACTGCACGAACTCCATGTTCAGCAGCGGGGCCCCGGCCAGCAGCGCCAGCGCGTGGCCGTCGCCGGTGTACTCCCAGGAGTTCGACGTCACCTTGAACGACTTGCCGATGCCGCCGGTCGCGATCACCACGGCGGGCGCCTCCAGCACGAAGAAGCGCCCGGACTCCCGCGCGTAGCCGAAGACCCCCGACACCTGCTCCCCGTCCTTGAGCACGCGGGTGACGGTGCACTCCTGGAGGACCTTCAGCCGGGACTCGTAGTCCCCGGTCAGGCGGAAGTCCTCCTGCTGGAGCGCGACGATCTTCTGCTGGAGGGTGCGGATCAGCTCCAGGCCGGTGCGGTCGCCGACGTGCGCGAGGCGCGGGTACTCGTGGCCGCCGAAGTTGCGCTGCGAGATCCGGCCGTCCTCGGTCCGGTCGAACAGCGCGCCCCAGGTCTCCAGCTCCCACACCCGCTGCGGCGCCTCCCGGGCGTGCAGCTCGGCCATCCGCCACTGGTTGAGGAACTTCCCGCCGCGCATGGTGTCGCGGAAGTGGACCTGCCAGTTGTCCCCGGCGTTGACGTTGCCCATCGCCGCGGCGATGCCGCCCTCGGCCATCACCGTGTGCGCCTTGCCGAACAGCGACTTGCAGATCACGGCCGTGCGGGCGCCCCGCTCGCGCGCCTCGATGGCGGCACGCAGTCCGGCGCCGCCCGCGCCGACCACGACGACGTCCCATTCCTGCCGGTCGACCACGGTCATCTCACAAGGCCCCAGTCATCGAAACTCATCACGGAACACATCAGAAGAAGCGCGGATCGTCGAAGACGCCGGACGCGACGAGGTACACGTAGAGGTCGGCGAGCGCCACGCTCAGCAGCGACGCCCAGGCGAGCTGCATGTGCCGGGCGTTCAGCCGGCCCACCCACCGCCACATCCGGTAGCGCACCGGATGCCGGGAGAAGTGCTTGAGCTTCCCGCCGACGATGTGCCGGCAGGAGTGGCAGGAGAGGGTGTACGCCCAGATCAGCACGATGTTGACCAGGAACACCAGGGTGCCCAGGCCCATGTGGCCCCAGTCGTAGTGCTCGTCGCGGAAGGCGAGCACGGTGTCGTAGGTCAGGATGGCGGCGACCGGGAGGGCCGCGTAGAAGAAGTACCGGTGGAGGTTCTGCAGGATCAGCGGGAAGCGGGTCTCGCCGGTGTACTTCCGGTGCGGCTCGGCCACCGCGCAGGCCGGCGGGGACGCCCAGAAGCCCCGGTAGTAGGCCTTGCGGTAGTAGTAGCAGGTCAGGCGGAAGCCGAGCGGGAAGATCAGGATGATGACCGCCGGTGAGATGCCCCACCAGCTGCCGAAGATCTCCCAGTTCGGTCCGGCCTTCATCGGCTCGCAGTTCTCCGCCAGGCAGGGCGAGTAGAACGGCGAGACGTACGGTGCCGCGTAGTAGTCGGCGTTCGCGAAGGCCCGCCAGGTCGAGTAGACGACGAAGGCGAGCAGACCGGCCGCGGTGGCGGCCGGGGCCAGCCACCAGCGGTCGCTCCGCAGGTGCGGGGCGGCGATCGCGGCGCGCGTGCCCGCCGTGACGCCGCCGCGGGGACGGGGTTCGGTGGCAGGGGGTTCCGTACCTGTGGCCACGGGATCCACTCCGGTCGGGGTCGGGGGTCAGGGGGCGCGACGGTCGCGGGCGCCGAGCCCCTCGTCGTCCGTGTCCACCCACAGTGAGGGGTCGTACGGCGTGTCGGAGATGGTGACGAGGTCGGGCCGCTTCTGCGCGGCGGCCGGCGAGGCGGCCGCCTCCCGCAGCAGCGCGACGCTCTCACGCAGGTGGTTGCTGTCGGCGCGGACGCGGCGCATCTCCAGGCCACCGCTGCCGAGCTGCTTCTCCAGGCGTCCCACGGACCGGATCAGGTCGTCGAGGCAGCGCTGGACCGTTGTCAGTTCGTCGTGCACGGACATGACTTGCCCTCACTTCCACGGGTCCTTCAGGCCCAAGGCGGCAACGTTCATGCGCCTGAGAGTGTTGCGCGTCACACCTTGTGCTGTGAAGGGATGTGCATCGATTGGCCGAGGCGCAGGGGGTGCACCGCCGGGTGCTTTGCGCCGCACGGGTGGGCTTGCCGCCCGTGGCCGTCGTGTCGCCCCCGGCTGCCGAACTCTTTCCTTTTCAGTGGCCGCATACATCGGATGAGCTCCAAATACCACCAAAAGTGATCGTAACGCCCGCGGCTTCCGGAGGTAACCAGAGATGTCCCATGACGGCATCGGCCCGCGCGCGGTCATGCGCTCGGTCGCCTTCCTCACGGCGGGCGCGCTCGCGGTGCCCGCGCTGGCCGGATGCGGCTCCGAGGACCCGGCGGGCAAGCCCCTCGCCGGGCAGGACATCGAGCCCGCGGGCCGCGCGGAGATCGCCGACGGGGGCACCCTGCGCTGGGCCGTGGACACGGTCCCGGACACCCTGAACACCTTCCAGTCGGACGCCGACGCCACCACCACCCGGATCACGCAGGCCGTCCTGCCGTCGATGTTCCGGATGGACGCCCGGGGGCGGCCGGTGCGCAATCCGGACTACCTGGAGTCCGCCGAGGTCGTCGCGACCGAGCCCAAGCAGGTCGTCGTCTACAGGCTCAACCAGCAGGCCGTCTGGAGCGACGGACGCGAGATCGGCGCCGCCGACTTCGCCGCCCAGTGGCGCGCCCTGTCGGGGAAGGACACCGCCTACTGGACCGCCCGCAACGCCGGCTACGACCGCGTCGAGAAGGTCGAGCGCGGCAAGGGGAACCTGGAGGTCAAGGTCACCTTCAGCCGTCCCTACGCCGACTGGAGGTCGCTGTTCACCCCGCTGTACCCGAAGGACGTCATGGGTACCCCGGACTCCTTCAACGACGGGGCCCGCAAGAAGCTGAAGGTCACCGCCGGCCCCTTCACGGTGAAGAAGGTCGACGGCAGGAAGGACGAGGTCACCCTCACCCGCAACGCGCGCTGGTGGGGCGACCCCGCCAGGCTCTCGAGGATCGTGCTGCGCGCCGTGCCCCGCGACGAGCGGGTCTCCGCGCTCGCCGCCGGCACCGTGGACCTGGCCGAGATCGACCCGGCCACCGCCCGCCGCATCACCCTCGCCACCGGTCCGCGGAGCACGGGCACCGCCCTCACGGGTCCCGGCACCGGCCGGTCCACCGCGGACGAGCCCCGCTCCCGGGCGAGCGCCGGCGGCTCCGACGAGAAGGCCGCCGAGGAGGAGGACGCCGCCCGCGCGAAGCGGGAGAGGAAGGCCGCCGCGTACGCACGCCGGCAGAAGGCCCTCAGCGGCTTCGAGGTGCGCAAGTCACTGGAGCCGGCCTACACCCAGCTCGCCCTCAACGGCGCCGACGGTCCCCTCGCCGACGAGCGGGTCCGCCGTGCCGTGGCCCGCGCCCTGGACCGCAAGGAGCTGGCCGAGACGGTGCTGAAGCCGCTCGGTCTGCCCGCCGAGCCGGTCGGCAGCCACCTGGCGCTGTCCGGCCAGGCCGCCTACGCCGACAACAGCGGCGCCCTCGGCCGTCAGGACGTCAAGGAGGCGCGGGCGCTGCTGACGGACGCCGGGTGGGTGCCGGGCGGGCCGGTCAAGGAGGAGAAGAAGGGGGAGAAGGCGACCGGCGCGGAGAAGGACAAGGACGGCGCGTCCGACCAGGACACCGGGAGCGAGTCGGAGGGCGGCGACGACGGGGCGTACATCGTCGGCGGGAACGACGGCAAGGACAGGGACGGCGACAAGGACAGCGGCAGCGGCGACGGCGAGGACGGCGGCGACAACAAGGCGCCGCGCGACTCCGGCGCCGGGAGCCGTGCGGACCACCTCGCCCAGGACGGCACCGCGCACCTGAAGCGGGGCGCCGCCCCCGGCGCCTACGCCCCCGAGGGCACCGCCGCCCCCGCCGGGGCCGGTGCCGCCCCGGTCGCCAGGAACGGCAAGGCGCTCACCCTCCGCTTCGTGCTGCCCTCGGGCCCCGGCTCGGACACCCTGCGCACCGTGGCCGACCGGATCTCGAGGATGCTGGAGCGGATCGGTGTCCGCACGGAGATCTCCCGGGTCGACGACGAGAGCTACTTCAAGGACCACATCGCCTCCGGCGCGTACGACCTCGCCCTGTACTCGTGGCCCGCGACCGCCTTCCCCGCCACCGACGCCCGCCCCGTCTACGCCAAGCCCGTCCCGGCCGCGGACGGCTCGCTGAACGTCGAGCAGAACTACACCCGCGTCGGCACGGACCAGGTCGACCAGCTCTTCGACCAGGCCGTCGCCACGCTCGACGACTCCGAGCGCCGCGCCCTGATCCGCAAGGCCGACGCCCGCATCTGGGCGGCGGCCGGCTCCATCCCCCTCTACCAGCGCCCCCAGCTCACCGCGGCCCGCAAGGACCTGGTCAACGCCGGCGCCTTCGGCTTCCGCACGCCGGTGTACGAGGACATCGGCTTCCTGAAGAAGAGCACACAGGGGCCGACGGGGACCCAGGGGACCGGGGGAACCCCGGGCGGGGAGAAGAGCGCCGGGCCGTCGTCCGGGGACTGACGGCCAGGGAGCGCGGCCCCCGCACGCGCGGAACGGCACGCCCCGAGCGGGGCGTGCCGTTCCTGTCGCTGCCGGCGTGTGCCGGGATCAGCCGTGCTTGGCGCGGCTCGCGGCGCGGGCGCGCTCGCGGGCGTCCAGGTTCACCTTGCGGATGCGGACCGCCTCCGGGGTCACCTCGACGCACTCGTCGTCGCGGCAGAACTCCAGGGACTGCTCCAGCGACAGCTTGCGCGGCGGCACGATCGACTCGGCCACGTCGGCCGTGGACGACCGCATGTTGGTGAGCTTCTTCTCCTTGGTGATGTTGACGTCCATGTCGTCGGAGCGGGAGTTCTCACCGACGATCATGCCCTCGTACACCTCGGTGCCGGGCTCGACGAACAGCACGCCGCGCTCCTGGAGGTTGGTCATCGCGAACGCGGTGACCGCACCGGCGCGGTCGGCGACCAGGGAGCCGTTGTTCCGGGTGGTGAGCGTGCCGAACCAGGGCTCGTGGCCCTCGTGGATGGAGTGGGCGATGCCGGTGCCGCGGGTCTGGGTCAGGAACTCCGTGCGGAAGCCGATCAGACCGCGGGAGGGCACCACGAACTCCATGCGCACCCAGCCCGAGCCGTGGTTGGACATGTTGTCCATCCGGCCCTTGCGGACGCCCATGAGCTGGGTGACCGCGCCCATGTGCTCCTCGGGGACGTCGATGGTCATGCGCTCGACCGGCTCGTAGACCTTGCCGTCGACCTCCTTGGTGACCACCTGCGGCTTGCCGACGGTGAGTTCGTAGCCCTCCCGGCGCATGGTCTCCACCAGGATGGCCAGCGCCAGCTCGCCGCGGCCCTGCACCTCCCAGGCGTCGGGGCGGTCGGTCTCCAGGACGCGCAGCGAGACGTTGCCGATCAGCTCGCGGTCCAGGCGGTCCTTGACCTGGCGGGCGGTGACCTTGCGGTCCTTCACGGCCGCCTTGTTGTCGGCGCCCTTGCCGGTGCCGCCGCGGCCGACCAGCGGGGAGGTGTTGGTGCCGATGGTCATGGAGATCGCCGGCTCGTCCACCGTGATCAGCGGCAGCGGGACGGGGTTCTCCGTGTCGGCCAGGGTCTCGCCGATCATGATGTCCGGGATGCCGGCGACGGCGCAGATGTCACCGGGGCCGGCCTTCTCGGCGGGCTTGCGGGTGAGCGCCTCGGTCATCATCAGCTCGGAGATGCGGACGTTGGAGACCGAGCCGTCGCGCTTCATCCAGGCGACCGTCTGCCCCTTCTTCAGCTCGCCCTGGTGGACGCGCAGCAGGGCGATGCGGCCGAGGAAGTTGTCGGCGTCGAGGTTGGTGACGTGGGCCTGGAGCGGGGCGCCCTCGTCGTAGGTGGGGGCCGGGATGTGCTCCAGGATCGTGGAGAAGAACGGCTCCAGCGAGTCGGAGTCGGCCGGGACCGTGCCGTCCTCCGGCTTGGTCAGGGAGGCGATGCCGTCACGGCCGCAGGCGTAGACGATCGGGAACTCGATCTGCTCCTCGTCGGCGTCCAGGTCGAGGAAGAGGTCGTAGGTCTCGTTGACGACCTCGTCGATGCGGGAGTCCGGCCGGTCCGTCTTGTTGATGCACAGGATGATCGGCAGCCGCTGCTGGAGCGCCTTGCGCAGCACGAAACGGGTCTGCGGCAGCGGGCCCTCGGAGGCGTCCACCAGCAGCACCACACCGTCGACCATCGACAGACCGCGCTCGACCTCACCACCGAAGTCGGCGTGGCCGGGGGTGTCGATGATGTTGATGGTGATCGGGTCCCCGCCGTCCTTGGGGTGGTACTTCACCGCCGTGTTCTTGGCGAGGATCGTGATGCCCTTCTCACGCTCCAGGTCGTTCGAGTCCATCATGCGGTCGTCGACGGAGTCGAGCTGGTGGGCCGCGAAGGCGCCGGCCTGCTTGAGCATGCCGTCGACGATGGTGGTCTTGCCGTGGTCGACGTGGGCGACGATGGCGACGTTGCGGATGTCGTGGCGCGTGGCCATATAAGGCGTACTCCCGGAGGTGGTGAAGGATGCCCTGCGCAGACGTCTGCGGTGCGCGGGCCCTGCCGGGCTGAACACGCCACGGCCTCACCCCATGGTACGGGGCCGTCGACAGGACCGCCTTCCCGTGCGCGGGAGCCGTGGGCCCCGGGGGCTTCCCGGGCCCGCGGGGCCCCGGCCGGACCCGGGGTCCTGCCGACGGCCCGCCGGGCGGGCGGCCGGCTCCGGTGCTGCCCGTGGGGCCCCTGAGGAGCGCGAGGAGCTGTTCGGATACCGGTGATCACACCAACAGGTTTCGGACATGTAAACGAAAAAATACTTCCGTATGACCGTTTTGCCTGTTTCTCGTAATAGGTGTCAAGCGCGCGCAGGTGTCAATCTTTGCAATTTTCGCTCAAAATATGGACGGTAGGGAGATCCCTATGTCTTCCGCCCTTGACGCGCGTTGATGGTCTTGGCGAAAGTTCCCCCAAACCACAGAACCTGCCGGTATCTGTGCTGCGCTCAACTCTCCATCCCGGGGGAAGAACACACATGACCAGTCCAACCAAGGCCGAGGGTCCCGGCTCCACGGTCGCCTTGGAACCTGAGCTGGAGGCGACCAGCGAGGGCCGCCGAGCCGAAGAAGCTCGAAGGTCGTTCCCCGGGCCAGCTGATGTGGCAGCGCTTCAGGCGTGACCGTACCGGCATGATCTGCGCCGGGGTAGTGATTTTCTACTTCGTGATGTCCCTGCTGGCTCCGGTGCTCACCTCCATCAGCGGGACCGACCCGTACACGCTGTACGGACAGGACCCCACGTACGCGGACAAGCCGGTGCTGGACGACTTCGGTCTGCCGCTCGGCTACCTCGGCGGTGTCTCCGGTGACCACTGGTTCGGCGTCGAGCCGCAGTACGGCCGCGACCTGTTCGCCATGCTGCTGTACGGCATGCGCACCTCGCTGTTCATGGCGCTGGGCGTGACCGTCCTCGTGGTCCTCACCGGTGTCGTCATCGGTCTGGTCGGCGGCTACTTCGGCGGCAAGACCGACTACTGGATCGGCCGCGTCACCGACTTCTTCCTGTCCTTCCCCAGCCAGCTGTTCTTCATCGCCTTCATGCCCGTGGTGACCGCGTTCTTCGTGGACCCGCGGGAGGAGACGCCCACCTACCTGCGGGCGGTGGCGATCCTGATCGTGCTCTGGGTGCTGGGCTGGATGGGTATGGCCCGACTCGTCCGCTCGACTGTACTGTCCCTGCGTGAACGCGAGTTCGTGGAGGCGGCCAAGGTCGCCGGCGCGTCGCCCTGGCGGATCGTCCGCAAGGAGATCCTGCCGAACGTCGTCTCGCCGATCCTGGTGCAGTTCACGTACATGCTGCCGAGCACCATCCTCACCATCGCGTTCCTGTCCTTCGCCGGTGTCGGCTTCGTCGAGCCGACCCCCGACTGGGGACGGCTGTTCGCCGCCGGCGCCAGGTACGCCGAGCAGGACCCGGCGTTCATGTTCTTCCCGGGCGTGGCGCTGGTGATCTTCATCCTGTGCTTCAACCTCCTCGGAGACTCGGTACGGGATGCCTTCGACCCCAAGTCCGGGCGCTGAACCGTCCATTGGTGGGGGGTGACTGCCGCCCCCGCGTCGGCCTACCAGCCGCGTCAGGCAGTACTCATGGATAACAACCGACAGGTAGGTGCAAACACCATCATGAAGTCGCAGACCTCGCGCAGAGCGCGTGCCATCGTGGTCGCCCTCGCGGCCGGCTCCCTCGCGCTCACCGCTTGCTCCAAGAACGAGGGCGGCAGCTCGGGCAAGGACTCCAAGAAGGACCAGAAGGAGGCGTCCACCCAGTCCAAGGCGGTGACCTACGCCGACGCCGCGGCGTCGGCCGGCCCCGCCGAGGAGGTGCCCGGCGCCAAGAGCGGCGGCACCATCCAGGTCTACCAGGAGGCGGGCCTGTCCCACCTCGACCCGGGCCAGATCTACGTCTCCGACGCCGGCCAGGTCGCCAACCTGCTGTTCCGCGGCCTGACCAACTTCGAGGAGGACGGCAAGGGCAACGTCTCGGTCGTCGGTGACCTCGCCACCGACTCCGGCAAGTCCTCCGACGGCGGCAAGACCTGGACGTTCACGCTCAAGGACGGCATCAAGGACCAGAACGGCAAGGAGATCACCTCCGCCGACGTCCGCCACTCCGTCGAGCGCCTGTACGCCAAGTTCATCTTCGACGGCCCGACCTACCTGCAGACCTGGCTGAGCGGCCCGGACTACCGCAAGGCGCTGCCGGACGGCGGCTTCGGCAAGAAGCACCTGCCGGACTCGGTCCTGGAGACCCCGGACGACAAGACCGTCATCTTCCACTTCGACACCCCGCGTCCGGACCTCCCCCAGACGCTCGCCATGCCGGGCTACTCCGTCGTGCCGGAGGAGTCCGACACGAAGGAGAAGTACGACAAGGCCCCGGTCGCCACCGGCCCGTACAAGATCGCCGAGTACAAGGTCGGCAAGACCCTCAAGCTGGTCAAGAACGACCAGTGGGACCCGAAGACCGACTCCGTGCGCCACCAGTACGTGGACGGCTGGAACTTCGACTTCGGCGTGACCGAGTCGACCCAGACCAAGCGTCTGATCGCCGACCAGGGCGCGTCGAAGAGCGCCATCCAGTTCACCGGCAGCGTCGACTCGACCCAGATCCAGGACGTCATCGGCGACCCGGCGGTCAACAAGCGCACGATCAAGGGCTACCAGCCCTACGTCATGCAGCTGACGTTCAACCTCGACCGCGTCAAGAACAAGAAGGTCCGCGACGCCGTCACCTACGCGGTGAACTCCAAGTCGCTCATCGCCGGTGAGGGCGGCGCGTACGGCGGCGACGTGGCCCCGAACCTGTTCGCCCCGACCCTGCCGGGCTACGAGGCGGACTACGACCCCTACGGCCGCCTGAAGGCGCCGCAGGGCGACATCGAGAAGGCCAAGGAGCTCCTGAAGGACGTCCCGGCCGCCGAGAAGAAGCTCGTCTTCGCCTACGGCAACACCGAGCAGGGCCAGAAGCGCAAGGTCGCCATCGAGGACGCGCTGAGCAAGGTCGGCATCGACGTCGTCTCCAAGGAGATCGACTCCGCGAGCTACTACGAGCAGATCGGCAAGCTCGACAACCCGTACGACATCTACATCACCGGCTGGGGCCAGGACTGGCCGTCGCCGGGCACGGTCGTCACGCCGATCTACGACGGTGACCAGGTCGCCGACGGTGCGCCGAACTACTCGCACATGAAGGACCCGAAGGTCCAGGAGCTCATCAAGAAGGCCCTGACCCAGGAGCCGACCGAGGCCGACAAGACCTGGAAGGAAGCGCACCGCTACATCCTCGAAGAGGTCAACCCGGCCGCTCCGCTGTGGTACACGAAGCAGTTCCAGCTCTACGGTTCGAACATCGGCGGTGCCCGCTACAGCACCGAGTCGAGCTACATCGACGTCACCCGTCTGTTCCTGAAGTCGTAACTCTCTACGGCTGATCGCGGGAGTGCGCACCAGGCGGAGCGCACTCCCGCGGTTCCGTGAAACCGCCCACCGCCTCCGCAGAGAGCAGCTTCCCCGCCATGCTTCAGTTCATACTCCGGCGTTCGGTCGGTGCCGTCGTCACCTTGTTCCTCATCGGCGCCGCCACCTTCTTCCTCTTCGTCGCCGCGCCCTCCGATTACGCCTCCCTGGCCTGTGGCAAGGACTGCTCGCCCGCGCGACTGGAGGACATCCGCGAAGCGCTCGGCCTGAACCAGCCGATCGCCCAGCAGTTCTGGGAGTTCATGTCCGGCATCGTCGCCGGCCGCGACTTCCCGGACGGGCACTGCGCGGCCCCGTGCCTCGGCCAGTCGTTCTACTCGGGCGACTTCGTCTGGGACACGATCATGGACCGCTTCCCGCTCACGCTGTCGCTGACCATCGGCTCGATCGTCGTCTTCCTGTTCGTCGGTCTCGGTACGGGCATGCTGGCCGCCTACAAGCGCGGCTCCGCGGTGGACAAGGTGGCCACCGGCGCGTCCATGGTGCTCAGCTCCTTCCAGATCTACTTCCTGGGCCCGATCGCGCTGATGATCTTCGTCTACAGCACCGGCTGGATGGAGGACCCCAAGTACGTCCCGTTCACCGAGGACCCGGTGGGCTGGCTCGTCGGACTGTCCATCCCCATGGTCGTGATGGCCACGATCTTCACCGCGCAGTACACGCGTATGGCGCGCGCCTCGATGATCGAGCAGCTCGCCGAGGAGCACGTGCGCACCGCCCGGGCCAAGGGCATGTCGAGGAACTACGTGTTCTTCCGCTACGCCTGGCGGGGTTCCCTCATCCCGATCGTCACCATCCTGGGCATCGACATCAGTGCCCTGCTGGGCGGCGGCGTGGTCACGGAACTGACCTTCTCCCTCCAGGGAATCGGTCGCCTCGCCGTCGACGGAGCGGTCAACAAGGACCTCCCGCTGACGATGGGCGTCATGCTGTTCGGAGCCTTCTTCATCCTGCTCCTGAACATCCTCGTCGACATCGCGTACGCCTGGATCGACCCGCGCGTCCGGCTCTCCTAGGAAGAACGAACCACCGTGACCACACTGACCAAGACCGAGGACGCCCCGGCCCCGACCGGGCCCGAGAGCTTCCTCTCGGTCCGTGACCTGCGGGTGCAGTTCTCCACCGAGGACGGCATCGTCAAGGCGGTCGACGGCCTCTCCTTCGACGTCGAGCGCGGCAAGACCCTGGGCATCGTGGGCGAGTCGGGTTCCGGCAAGTCCGTCACCAACCTGACGATCCTGGGCCTGCACAACCCGCGGACGTCGACGATCCAGGGTGAGATCGTCCTGGACGGCCAGGAACTCGTCACCGCCGAGGAGAAGGAGCTGGAGCAGCTCCGCGGCAACAAGATGGCGATGATCTTCCAGGACCCGCTGACCGCGCTGTCCCCGTACTACACGGTGGGCCGGCAGCTGTCCGAGCCGTTCATGAAGCACACCGGCGCCTCCAAGAAGGAGGCGAAGGACCGGGCGATCCAGATGCTGGAGAAGGTCGGCATCCCGCAGCCCAAGGTGCGCTTCGACGACTACCCGCACCAGTTCTCCGGCGGCATGCGCCAGCGCGCGATGATCGCCATGGCGCTGATGTGCGACCCCGACCTGCTGATCGCCGACGAGCCGACCACCGCGCTCGACGTGACCGTGCAGGCGCAGATCCTGGACCTGCTCAAGGACCTCCAGCAGGAGTTCGGGTCCGCGATCATCTTCATCACCCACGACCTCGGCGTCATCTCGAACATGGCCGACGACCTGCTCGTGATGTACGCGGGCCGGGCCGTGGAGCGCGGCAGCGTCAAGGAGGTGCTGCGCACCCCCAAGCACCCCTACACCTGGGGCCTGCTCAGCTCGATGCCGCGCCTGGACGGCGACATCCACGAGGAGCTCACCCCGATCCCCGGCTCCCCGCCGTCGCTGCTCAACCCGCCCTCCGGCTGCCCCTTCCACCCCCGCTGCGCCTTCACGGGCGAGGTGTCGGGCAACCGCTGCAGCACGGAACGGCCGCCGCTCGGCGAAGGCCGCGCCGCGGCGTGCCACCTGACGGCGGAGCAGAAGCAGACCATCTTCATCGACAAGATCCAGCCCCGGCTGCGCTAGGGAGATCCGAGACATGAGCGACAACCTCACCCTCCCCGCACAGCAGGGCTCCACCGGCACCTCGACCGAGGCGCTGCTGAAGGTGGAGGGTCTGACCAAGCACTTCCCGATCTACGGCGGCTTCCCGATCAAACGGAAGGTCGGCGCGGTGCAGGCCGTCGACAACGTCGACCTGACCGTCGGCGTCGGCGAGAGCGTCGGCCTGGTGGGTGAGTCGGGCTGCGGCAAGTCGACCACGGGCCGGCTCATCACCCGGCTCCTGGAGCCGACCGGCGGAAAGATCGAGTACGCGGGGCACGACATCACCCACGCCTCCCGCAGGCAGCTCGCGCCCGTCCGGTCCGAGATCCAGATGATCTTCCAGGACCCGTACTCCTCGCTGAACCCGCGGCAGACCGTCGGCACCATCATCAAGTCGCCGATGGAGATCAACGGGATCAACCCGGAGGGCGGCCGGGAGAAGAAGGTCCGCGAGCTGCTCGAGCTCGTCGGCCTCAACCCCGAGCACTACAACCGCTTCCCGCACGAGTTCTCCGGCGGTCAGCGCCAGCGCATCGGCGTCGCCCGCGCCCTCGCGCTGAACCCGAAGCTGATCGTGGCGGACGAGCCGGTCTCCGCGCTCGACGTGTCGATCCAGGCGCAGGTCGTCAACCTGCTGAAGAAGGTCCAGGACGAACTGGGCATCGCCTTCCTCTTCATCGCGCACGACCTGGCGGTGGTCCGGCACTTCTCGCAGCGCGTGGCCGTGATGTACCTCGGCAAGGTCGTGGAGGTCGGTGACCGGGAGTCGATCTACAACCGTCCCCGTCACCCCTACACCCACGCCCTGCTGTCGGCCGTGCCCGAGGTGGCCATGGACGACGAGACGGAGAACCGGGAGCGCATCCGGCTCTCCGGCGACGTGCCCTCGCCGATCTCCCCGCCGTCCGGCTGCCGCTTCCGCACCCGCTGCTGGAAGGCGCAGGACAAGTGCGCCACCGAGGAGCCGCCGCTCGTCCAGATCTCCGGCAACCGTGAGGGCCACCTGACGGCCTGCCACTTCCCGGAGGAGCCGACCACCCAGGCCCGTGACGAGGACGTCGTCCTCGACCCGGCGCTGAAGGCCCTGGAGGACTCCGCCGACGAGGAGTGACACCCCGTCGGAACCCGCGGCTGCCGTCCGTCCCCCCAGGGGCGGACGGCAGCCGTCGTTCGTCGCCGCGTACGCGCAACCCGGCCGGAGCCCCCCGTCCGGCCCCCGTCCGGCCCCCGTACAGCCCTCGTGCGTGTGCGCCGTGCCCCTTCTGCGCGGATATTGAGCGCACAGGGCAGCGCACCACCGCGCACGTACGAGGAGGCACCCATGCGCCGAGCCACGCACACCCCCTGGGCCGTCTGCGCGGTGGCGGCCGCCCTCGTCGCGACGGCCTGCGGAGGCGGGGGCGCCGGCGACGGTGACGCCGTGCTGAGCGCCTCCTGGGGCGACCCGCAGAACCCGCTGGAGCCGGCCAACACCAACGAGGTCCAGGGCGGCAAGGTCCTCGACATGATCTTCCGGGGGCTCAAGCGCTACGACCCGGAGACCGGCGAGGCGAAGGACATGCTCGCCGAGAGGATCGAGACCTCGGACTCGCGGAACTTCACCATCACCGTCAAGGACGGCTGGACCTTCAGCAACGGCGAGAAGGTCACCGCCCGGTCCTTCGTGGACGCCTGGAACTACGGCGCCGCCCTGAGGAACAACCAGCGCAACTCCTACTTCTTCGGCTACATCGAGGGCTACGACGAAGTCCACCCCGAGGGCGGCGGCAAGCAGACCGCCGACACCCTCTCCGGGCTGAAGGTCGTCGACGACCGCACCTTCACCGTCACGCTCTCCCAGAAGTTCTCCGGCTTCCCCGACACCCTCGGCTACAACGCGTTCGCCCCGCTGCCCCGGGCCTTCTTCGACGACCACGACGCCTGGGTGAGGAAGCCGGTCGGCAACGGCCCCTACCTGGTCGACTCCTACACGCGCGGCTCGCAGATGGCCCTGCGCACGTGGGAGGACTACCCCGGCCCCGACAAGGCGCGCAACGGCGGCGTCGACCTCAAGGTCTACACCGACAACAACACCGCCTACACCGACCTGCTGGCCGGCAACCTCGACCTGGTGGACGACGTCCCGGCGGCCCAGCTGAAGAACGTCGGGAACGACCTCGGCGACCGCTACCTCAACACCCCCGCCGGCATCATCCAGACCCTCGCCTTCCCCTACTACGACGAGAACTGGAGCAGACCCGGCATGGAGAAGGTCCGCACGGGCCTGTCCATGGCGATCGACCGCGAGCAGATCACCGACACCATCTTCCGGAAGACCCGCACCCCGGCGACCGACTGGGCCTCCCCGGTGCTCGGCGAGGACGGCGGCTTCAAGGCGGGCCTGTGCGGCGAGGCCTGCGCGTACAGGCCGGACGAGGCCAGGAGGCTCATCGCGGAGGGCGGCGGACTGCCCGGGGGCCGCGTCACCATCACCTACAACGCGGACACCGGCTCCCACCGCCAGTGGGTCGACGCCGTCTGCAACTCCATCAACAACGCGCTGGGCGACGAACGCGCCTGCACCGGCAACCCGGTCGGCACCTTCGCCGACTTCCGCGACCGGATCACCCGGCAGAAGATGACCGGCCCGTTCCGCGCCGGCTGGCAGATGGACTACCCGCTCATCCAGAACTTCCTCCAGCCGCTCTACTACACCGACGCCTCCTCCAACGACGGCGGGTGGTCCAACAAGGACTTCGACGGTCTCGTCGACCGGGCCAACCAGGAGACCGACGCCGCCCGGTCCGTCGGCCTGTTCCAGCAGGCCGAGCAGGTCGTCCGCGACCACATGGCCGCCATTCCGCTGTGGTACCAGAACGGCAGTGCCGGCTGGTCCGAGCGGCTGTCCGACGTGCGGCTCAACCCCTTCAGCGTCCCCGTGTACGACCAGATCAGGGTGAGCTGAGTGCCATGGGGCGCTACGTCGTCCGGCGTCTGCTCCAGATGGTCCCGGTGTTCGCCGGAGCCACGCTGCTGATCTTCCTCATGGTCAACGTGATGGGCGATCCCGTCGCGGGCCTGTGCGGCGAGCGCCGCTGCGATCCGGCGACCGCCGCCCGGCTGCGGGCGGAGTTCGGCCTCGACCAGCCGGTCTGGCAGCAGTACCTGACCTACATGGGGAACGTCTTCACCGGCGACTTCGGCACGGCGTTCAACGGCCAGGAGGTCACCGAGCTGATGGCGACGGCGTTCCCCGTCACCCTCCGGCTCACCCTGATCGCGGTCTTCTTCGAGATCGTCGTCGGCGTCACCCTCGGCGTGCTCACCGGACTGCGCCGGGGCCGCCCCGTCGACACCGGCGTCCTGCTGCTCACCCTCGTCGTCATCTCCGTGCCCACCTTCGTCACCGGCCTGCTGCTCCAGCTGCTGCTCGGGGTGAAGTGGGGCTGGATCCGGCCCTCGGTCTCCGCCGAGGCGCCGTTCGGCGAGCTGGTCCTGCCCGGTCTGGTGCTGGCCTCCGTCTCCCTCGCCTACGTCACCCGGCTGACCCGCACCTCCATCGCCGAGAACCGGCACTCCGACTACGTCCGCACCGCCGTCGCCAAGGGCCTGCCCCGGCACCGGGTCGTCACCCGGCACCTGCTGCGCAACTCCCTCATCCCCGTGGTCACCTTCATCGGCGCGGACGTCGGCTTCCTCATGGGCGGCGCGATCGTCACCGAGCGGATCTTCAACATCCACGGCGTCGGCTACCAGCTCTACCAGGGCATCCTGCGCCAGAACACCCAGACCGTCGTCGGCTTCGTGACCGTGCTCGTGCTGGTGTTCCTGGTCGCCAACCTCGTCGTCGACCTCCTGTACGCCGTACTGGACCCGAGGATCCGCTATGTCTGAGCAGCACTACGACCCCGAGCGCGTCGTCGCGGTGACCGGCGTGGGCGGCACCGTGGACCTGGGCGCGGACGGGACGGAGACCCTCGAGAGGGCGCCGGGCGGCCGGAAGGGCCGGGACGGCCCGGACGGCCCGGACGGCTCCGGACCGCGGGGCAGGCCCCGTTCCCTGTGGTCCGACGCCTGGCGCGACCTGCGCCGCAACCCCGTCTTCGTCGTCTCCGGGCTGGTGATCTGCTTCCTGGTCCTCATCGCCCTGTGGCCCTCGGCGATCGCCCCCGGCAGCCCCCTCGCGTGCGACCTGGCCCACGCGCAGGAGGGCGCCCGGCCGGGCCACCCCTTCGGCTTCGACGGCCAGGGCTGCGACGTCTACACCCGCACCGTCCACGGTGCCCGCACGTCCGTGGCGGTCGGTGTCCTCGCCACCCTCGGCGTCGCCGTCCTCGGCAGCGTCCTCGGCGCCCTCGCCGGGTTCTTCGGCGGCGTCTGGGACTCGCTCCTGTCCCGGGTCACCGACGTCTTCTTCGCCATCCCGGTCGTCCTCGGCGGACTGGTGCTGCTGTCCGTCATCACCAGCGACACCGTCTGGCCGGTCATCGGCTTCATCGTGCTGCTCGGCTGGCCGCAGATCTTCCGCATCGCCCGCGGCGCCGTCATCACCGCCAAGCAGAACGACTACGTCCAGGCCGCGCGGGCGCTCGGCGCCTCCCACGCCCGGCTGGTGCTGCGGCACATCGCCCCCAACGCCGTCGCCCCGGTCATCGTCGTCGCGACCATCGCGCTCGGCACGTACATCGCCCTGGAGGCCACCCTGTCCTACCTCGGCGTCGGCCTGAAGCCGCCCAGCGTCTCCTGGGGCATCGACATCTCCGCCGCCTCCCCGTACGTCCGCAACGCCCCGCACGCGCTGCTGTGGCCCTCCGGGGCCCTCGCGGTCACCGTCCTGGCGTTCATCATGCTCGGCGACGCGGTGCGCGACGCCCTCGACCCGAAACTGAGGTGAGCCGCCGTGCTGCTCGAAGTCCGGGACCTGCACGTGGAGTTCCGCACCCGGGACGGGATCGCCAAGGCCGTCGACGGCCTCGGCTACGGCGTGGACGCGGGCGAGACGCTGGCCGTGCTCGGCGAGTCCGGCTCCGGCAAGTCGGTGACCGCGCAGGCGGTCATGGGCATCCTCGACACGCCGCCCGGCCGGATCACCGGCGGCGAGGTCGTCTTCCGGGGGCGGGACCTGCTGAGGCTGAAGGAGGACGAACGCCGCAGGGTCCGGGGCGCCGAGATGGCGATGATCTTCCAGGACGCGCTGTCGTCCCTGAACCCCGTGCTCACCGTCGGCGACCAGCTCGGTGAGATGTTCACCGTGCACCGGGGCATGTCGCGCAAGGAGGCACGGGCCAGGGCCGTCGAGCTGATGGACCGGGTGCGCATCCCCGCCGCCCGGGAACGGGTGGGGCAGTACCCGCACCAGTTCTCCGGCGGCATGCGCCAGCGCATCATGATCGCGATGGCGCTGGCCCTGGAGCCGGCCCTGATCATCGCCGACGAGCCGACCACCGCCCTCGACGTCACCGTCCAGGCACAGGTCATGGACCTGCTCGCGGAGCTCCGGCGGGAGTACCGCATGGGCCTGATCCTCATCACCCACGACCTGGGCGTGGTCGCCGACGTCGCCGACCGCATCGCCGTGATGTACGCGGGCCGCATCGTCGAGTCGGCCCCCGTGCACGACATCTACCGGGCCCCGGCCCACCCCTACACCCGCGGCCTGCTGGAGTCCGTCCCGCGCCTGGACCTCAAGGGCCGGCAGCTCCAGGCCGTCAAGGGCCTGCCGCCCAACCTCACGCGCATCCCGCCGGGCTGCGCCTTCCACCCCCGCTGCCCGCTGGCCCGGGACGTCTGCCGCACCGACGAGCCCCCGCTGTACGAGGTCTCGCAGACCCGGGGGAGCGCCTGCCACTTCTGGAGGGAGTGCCTGGATGGCTGAGCCGATCGTCGAGGTCAGCGACCTGGTCAAGCACTATCCGCTGACCCGGGGGGTGGTGTTCAGGAAGCAGGTCGGCGCCGTGCGCGCGGTCGACGGCGTGGACTTCGGCCTCGGCCGGGGCGAGACGCTGGGCATCGTCGGCGAGTCCGGCTGCGGCAAGTCGACGGTCGCGAAGATGCTGGTCAACCTGGAGCGGCCGACGGCCGGTTCGATCCGCTACAAGGGCGAGGACATCACCCGGCTGTCGGGCAGGGCCCTCAAGGCGGTCCGCCGCAACATCCAGATGGTGTTCCAGGACCCCTACACCTCCCTCAACCCCCGTATGACGGTGGGCGACATCATCGGGGAGCCCTACGAGATCCATCCCGAGGCGGCCCCCAAGGGCGACCGGCGCCGCAGGGTCCAGGAACTGCTGGAGGTCGTCGGCCTCGACCCGGAGTACGTCAACCGCTACCCGCACCAGTTCTCCGGCGGCCAGCGCCAGCGCATCGGCATCGCGCGGGGGCTGGCGCTGCGCCCCGAGGTGATCGTCGCCGACGAGCCGGTCTCGGCGCTGGACGTCTCGGTGCAGGCCCAGGTCATCAATCTGATGGACCGGCTGCAGAGCGAGTTCGAGCTCTCCTACGTCTTCATCGCGCACGACCTGTCGATCGTCCGGCACATCTCGGACCGGGTCGCGGTGATGTACCTCGGCCGGATCGTGGAGACCGGCACCGACACCGAGATCTACGAACACCCCACCCACCCGTACACCCAGGCGCTGCTGTCCGCCGTGCCCGTGCCGGACCCGCGGGCCCGGGAGCACCGCGAACGGATCATCCTCAGCGGGGACGTCCCGTCCCCGGCGGACGTCCCCTCCGGCTGCCGCTTCCGCACCCGCTGCTGGAAGGCCGGGGAGCGCTGTGCCGTGGAGGTCCCGGCCCTCGCGGTCCCCGAGGAGTTCCGGACGGCCGGCGGCCCGGCCGCCCACGACTCGGCCTGCCACTTCGCGCAGGAGAGACACGTGGTGCCGCAGGGGGACCGCGAGGGTCCGCCGTAGCCGCGCGAACGGACGCCGACCGCGTTAACGCGGAAGCAACTCCACGGAAGCGGTTCCGATATACGGACACGCGAGGCTGAACAGCGTACGGCCGTGCGGGTGCCGTAAGCGGGCCGGGACGCGCCATGTCGTCCCGGCCCGCCGCCGTGCTCAGCCGGCACTGAGCCCCAGCGAGCGCCTGAGGAAGTCGAGCTGGAGGCGGAGCAGGTTCTCGGCGACCGTCTCCTGCGGGGTCATGTGCGTGACGCCGGACAGGGGCAGCACCTCGTGGGGCCGGCCGGCCGCCAGCAGCGCCGAGGACAGGCGCAGCGAGTGGGCGACCACCACGTTGTCGTCCGCCAGCCCGTGGATGATCATCATGGGGCGGTGCGGTTCGGCGGCGTCGACCAGGCCCGCGTCGTCGATCACCGAGTTGCGGCGGTAGACCTCCGGCTGCTCGCCCGGGTGCCCGAGGTAGCGCTCCTGGTAGTGGGTGTCGTACAGGCGCAGGTCGGTGACCGGGGCGCCCACCACCGCCGCGTGGAAGACGTCCGGGCGGCGCAGCGCCGCGAGGGCCGCCAGGTAGCCGCCGAAGGACCAGCCCCGGATGGCGACGCGGTCCAGGTCGAGGGGGAAGTCGGCGGCGAGGGCCCGGAGCGCGTCGACCTGGTCCTGGACGACGACCGCGGCCAGGTCGTCCTTGACGGACTTCTCCCAGGCGGGGGAGCGGCCGGGGGTGCCGCGGCCGTCGGCGACGATCACCGCGAAGCCCTGGTCGGCGAACCACTGCGAGGTCAGGTGGGGGTTGTGGGCGGCGAGCACCCGCTGCCCGTGCGGACCGCCGTAGGGGTCCATGAGCACCGGCAGGGGGGTGTCACCGGCGTAGTCCCGAGGCATAAGCACGGCGCACGGAATGCGGCGTGCGCCCCCCTGGGTCAGGGTCACGCGGGGGGACATACCGGGATCCTCGGCGTACGAGGGGACAGTGGCCGTCGGTTTCCCGTCACGCAGGATCCGCACCCGCGAACCTGGCCGATCCGGCGTCGCCGAGACCAGCACGGTCACCCCGCCGGCGCGTACCGCCGAGTGGACGCCGGGCTCCTGGGAGAGGCGTTCCACGCCCAGCTCGTTCACCCGGTAGACGTGCACCTCGCCGATCTCCGGCTCGTCCGCCTCCTCGCCGGCGGACGCGGAGACCAGGACGTCGTCGTCGGAGACGTCCAGCACCGCGCGGAGGTGCAACTGCGGACCGGTCAGAGGCCGTTCGCCGACCGCCAGCCGTCGTGCGCCCCCCTCGTCCGCGATCCGCACCAACTGCCCGGAGGGGCTCCAGCACGGAACCCCGGGGAAAAGTTCCAGCCAATTTCGATCTTCGTCGGCGTGCACCATCCGGGTCGCCCCGGAATCCGGGTCCACGGCCAGGATCAGCTGCCCGCGCTGGTCGCGCGACTGGACGAGCAGCAGCGGCGCACCCGCCGCTGACCAGTGCACTCGTGCCAGGTACGGGTAGCGCGCCCGGTCCCAGGAGACCTCCGTGCGCACTCCGTCCAGCCCGATCACGAACAGCCGCACGTCCGCGTTCGCGGTGCCCGCCGCCGGGTAGGGGACGCGGCTCGGCTCACGCTCCGGACGGGCGGGATCGGCGATCCACCACCGTTCGACCGGCGTGTCGTCCACGCGCGCCACGAGCAGCCGGTCCGACTCCGGAGCCCACCAGAAGCCCCGCGAACGCCCCATCTCCTCGGCCGCGATGAACTCGGCCAGTCCGTAGGCGACGCCCTCCGCCTCGGGGGCCGCGAGCGCGCGGTCGTCCTCCCCCTCGGCCGCCACCACCCGCAGCGCGCCCCGGGCGACGTAGGCGACGTGGCGCCCGTCGGGCGACGGCCGCGGGTCGATCACCGGCCCCGGTACGGGCAGTTCACGCGCCGTCCCGGCCCGCAGTTCGGCCGTGAAGAGCCGCCCGGACAAGGCGAAGGACGCCAACTCCACGGCCGCGTCGGTGGCGTAGCCGACGATGCCGGCACCCCCCTCGCGGCTCCGCTCGCGCCGTGCCCGCTCTTCCGCGGAGAGCTGCTCGCGGGCCCCGCCCAGGAGGGCGTGCGGGTCGGCCGCCACGCGCTCCCCGCCCCCTTCCGTGTCGAGGACCCAGAGCGAATTGGCCCGGTCCGTACCGGAACCGGAGCGCAGGAACACGACACGTGAACCGTCGGGCGCCACGGTGAACGAACGCGGCGCGCCGAGCGTGAAGCGCTGGGTGCGGGCGTGCCGCCGGGGGAAGGAGTCAGCCTCAGTCGTCATGCCCTGACCATATTGGCCATGCGCCCCCTTGTGCGGCTGTGCGCCGACCGATGCGCACGTACGGATAGTTATGATCGTTAGCGCATAGTGGGTATGAACCTGCTGGCTCGTGCGTGGATTTATCTGCCCCCCATATTCCTACCCCCCGCGTCCTGGGATCCTTGGAGGTGAGCCGCCGTGGCACTCTCGATTTCGGCGGTGGTGCTGCTGGCGATCATCGTCTTCCTGCTGATCAAGAAGTCAGGACTGAAGGCCGGGCATGCGGTCGTGTGCATGCTGCTGGGCTTCTACCTCGCCTCGTCGACGGTGGCGCCCACCATCAGCGAGCTCACGACGAACATCGCGGGGATGATCGGCAGCATCAATTTCTGAGCGACCCGTCTTCCGGCCGGGCCCGAGGCAACTCCCGGGCGCCGGCCGGAGTCCACGTCCCGTCCGTCCCCCCACCCGGATTCCCCGCATCGGACTCCGCAGGCCCCGGACCCGGAACACGCGACGACCGGGGCGGCGACCGGGAGGGGACGGCTCGGGGCGGTGCCCGGTGCGGTGGACGCGCGTCCGCGCAGCCGTCGCCCGGCCGCTGCCGCCGTCCTCCTGCGGTCCGGACCCGTGCGCCGCACCCCCTCGCCTGTTACTCGCCGGTAAGGAATGATGGCGGGCGATCCTTCACGCGTTCAGGGCGGAGTCACCGGTGACGACTTTCGAGGAACAGACCAGGGTGCACGTCTTCCGGGACGACGCCCTCGGCGACCACGACGCCGTCGGCCTCGCCCGGGCGATCCGCCGGGGCGAGGTCGGCGCCGCCGAGGCCGCCCGTGACGCGGCGGCCAGGGTCAGGGCCGTCGAGGCCCGGCTCCGCGCCGTCCAGGTGCACCTCGACCCTCCGGTGCACGAGTCCGGGTCCGCCGGCGCCCTCGCCGGGGTGCCGACCTTCGTCAAGGACAACACCGACTACCGGGGGCTGCCCACCGGTCACGGCAGCGCCGCGTTCGCGCCGAGGGCCGCACGACGGCACGCCCCGTTCGTCCGCCAGTTCCTGAGCACCGGCGTCACGGTGCTCGGCAAGACCCGGCTGCCCGAGTTCGGGTTCAGTCCGACCACGGAGTACGAGGAGGCCGAACCCGTCCGCAATCCGTGGCACACGGGCCACTCGGCGGGTGGTTCGTCGGGCGGCAGCGCGGCACTCGTCGCCGCCGGAGCGGTGCCGATCGCGCACGCCAACGACGGCGGCGGTTCGATCCGGATCCCCGCCGCCGCTTGCGGGCTCGTCGGGCTGAAGCCGACCCGCGGCCGGGTGGTGCCGAACGCGCTGGGCCGCCAACTGCCGATCGACCTCGTCACCGACGGCGTCGTGAGCCGTTCCGTGCGGGACAGCGCCGCGTTCCTCGCCGCCGCCGAGACCTACTGGCGCAACCCCGAGCTGCCGCCCGTCGGCCTGGTCGAAGGCCCCTCGGAAAGGCGGCTGCGCATCGGGCTCGTGCTGGACTCGCCGAACGGCGTCCGCTCCGACGACGCCACCCGGACGGCCGTCACGGAGACGGCACGGCGGCTGGAGCGGCTCGGCCACACGGTGGAACCGGTGGAGCTGTCGATCGACCCGCGTTTCACCCGGGACTTCCTCACCTACTGGGGCCTGCTGTCGTTCCTGATCGGCCTCACCGGCAGGACGTTCGGCGCGGACTTCGACCGGCGCCGCATGGACGGACTCAGCCGGGGACTGCGCGAGCTGTACGTGAACAACTGGCAGCGCACGCCGGGCGTGGTGCGGAGGCTGAAGCGCACGCGGGAGGCGTACGCGGCGGCGTTCCGCGGGCTCGACCTGGTCCTCTCGCCGGTGCTCGCCCACACCACGCCGCCGCTCGGTCACCTCAGCCCGGCGGTCCCGTACCCGACGCTGATCGAGCGGATCCTCGCCTACGTCGCCTTCACCCCGGTCAACAACGTCGTCGGGACGCCGTCGATCTCGGTACCGGCCGCGAGCACCACGGCGGACGGGCTCCCCGTCGGCGTCATGTTCTCCGGCCGGCCGGGCGCCGAACGGACCCTGCTGGAGCTCGCGTTCGAGCTGGAGGCCGACCGGCCCTTCCCGCGCCTCCAGGACGGCTGACGGGACTCCGGGGAGGAGCGGCGCAGACCGCGGGCACCGGACCGGTGCGCTCACGTGGAAGCGTGAGCATCCCGGCCCTCGCTGCTCCTGGGCTGCTCACGTGAGCGTCTGGCCGGCGTTTCCCTTCTCGCTGTTCACGGTCGTCCGAGGGGTGCGGTCGAGAGGGCGGGACGGTCCCCGGCCGCGTACGGCACGAAGCCGCCCCACGCGGCGGGGGCGAAGGCCAGCCGGGGGCCCCCGACGTCCTTCGAGTCACGGACGTGGACGGCACCGGCCCCGGCGGCGACCTCGACACAGGAGTCGCCCTCGCTGCCACTGCTGTAGCTGCTCTTGAACCACGTCAGGCTGGAGGCGTCCCTGGACGAGGTCTTCCGGATCATGTCTCCCCCAGCAGTTGCTCGTCGAAGGCCGTCGACTCACGCGGTGTGAGCGCCTGGGCCCGGATGATGCCATAACGAAGTTCCAGGATACGGAGCTGCCTCAGTTCGGAAACCGGCCGTCCGTTGGCCACCGCCGGCGAACGGCCGATCGCCGAACCGTCCTCGAACTTGAGCACCTCGATGCCGCCATCCACACCGGCGTGCTCATCACGGTCCGTCGGCATCACTTGGAGCTCGACGTTACGCAGCCGTCCCAACTCGAGCAGGTGCTGAAGCTGGCCACGCAGGGTCGTCCTCCCGCCCAGCGGCCGACGAGGCGTCCACTCCTCCAGGACGAAGCTGAGTTCGGGCGCCGGGTCCCGTTCGAAGATCACCTTGCGTGCCGCTCGTGCTGCGACGAACCGTTCCACTTCGTCCGTTGAGTACGCGGGACGCCGCATCGCCAGAAGGGCACGTGCGTACTCCGGCGTCTGCAACAGGCCGTGGATGTGCAGCGGGTCGTACAGCTGGAGCTCGACCGCCCGCGCCTCCATCTGCGCCAGGTCCCGCACCTTCTTCGGGTACCGGACCTTCTTGACGTCCTCCTTCATCGCCGCGACGAGCCCGCCGGCGTTCAGCACCTCGTCCGCCGTGTCCAGGTACTCGGGGCGGGGGATCCGCTTGCCGCCCTCGATCTTGTGGACGAGGTCCTCGCCGTAGCCGACCGCCACCGCGAACTCGCCGGCCCGCATCCCCGCCGCCTCCCGGCGGAGCTTCAACTGCCGTCCCACGGTGGCCACCACGGCGAGCGCCCAGTCGTCGTCCGGGTCCACCTCCCAGCCCGGCTCGTCCGTCCGCTCCGTCTCGGTCCTGACCCGCAACGCCTCACCGTTCACCGACATGCGTGCCCCTCCGTGGCGCCGTTCCGTACCGTCGCGCGCCGCGCGCGGGAGCCGTGCCGACAGCCCGGACGGCACCGGACGAACCGTGGACGGTCACCCTGCGCGACGCCGCGATCACTCCTCACGGTACGTCCGGCCGGCCACGCCGAGTGACGTGAATCAGTAAATCGCCGGGACCGGGCCCCACCCCTCCCGTCCGCGGTCGCGCACGCCCGGGCGGGTGAACGTCCCCGGACCGGCGGTCCGCCCCGGCCGCCGCCTCGCCGCCCGGCTCCCGCCCCGCCCCCGAAGGCCCCGCCGCGCCACCCGCGGGGACTTCGCCCACGGCCGGGAGGTCACCCTCGCGGACCGGAGGATCCCCGTGGACGGTCTGCCGCGGTACGAGGACGAGGGCGCCGCCTCATAAGGTGACCCCATGACGGAACTGCCCGCCCGGCGTCTCCTGCTGGTGCACGCCCACCCGGACGACGAGTCGATCAACAACGGCGCGACCATGGCCCGGTACGCCGCCGAGGGCGCCCATGTGACGCTGGTCACCTGCACCCTCGGTGAGCGCGGGGAGGTCATCCCGCCCGAGCTCGCCCATCTGAGCGGGGCGGCCCTCGGCCAGCACCGGCTCGGTGAGCTGAGGGACGCGATGCGCGCGCTCGGGGTCGAGGACGTCCGGCTGCTCGGCGGCGCCGGGCGGTACAGCGACTCCGGGATGATGGGGCTGCCCGACAACGACGACCCCGGCTGCTTCTGGCAGGCCGACGTCGACCAGGCCGCCGGGCTGCTCGCCGAGGTGATCCTCGAGATCCGCCCCCAGGTCCTCGTCACCTACGACGACGACGGAGGCTACGGCCACCCCGACCACGTCCAGGCCCACCGCGTCGCCATGCGCGCCGTCGAACTCGCCGCCGGCTCCGGCTGGGACGTCCCCAAGGTCTACTGGAACCGGGTGCCCCGCTCCGCCGCCGAGCGGTCCTTCGCGCGCCTCCACGACGACCTGCCCGGCCTGCCCTTCGACAAGGCGGCCGACATCGACGACGTACCGGGCGTCGTCGACGACGAGCGCGTCACCACCGCGATCGACGGAAGCGCCCACGCCGCCGCCAAGGCCGCCGCGATGCGCGCCCACGCCACCCAGATCACGGTGGCCGAGCCGTACTTCGTGCTCTCCAACGACCTCGCGCAGCCCCTCTTCACCACCGAGTACTACGAGTTGGTGCGGGGCGAGCGTCCCGAGGGGCGCGAGAGCGACCTGTTCGCCGGAATCGGCACCGGGGAGGCGTCGTGAGCGGCGACCGCGGCCCCCTGCTCGCCCAGCCGATGCGCCCGCCCTCCGCCGCACGGATCTCCGCCCTCCTGGGGCTCCTCCTGCTCGGCGCCGTGGTCGGCGCGGCCGGGGCGCTGGTGCAGCCCGCGTGGTTCCCGGGCGGGCTGCTGCTCGCCCTCGCGGGCGAGGCGGGCCTGTGCCTGGGGGCGGCCCGCGCGCTGCGCAGCCGGGGAGCGGCCGCCGCGGCGGCCGGCGGATGGATGCTCGCCGTCATCCTGCTCACCACCAGCCGTCCGGAAGGTGACTTCCTGTTCGCCGCGGGCAGCGGTTCCTACCTCTTCCTGCTCGGCGGCATCGCCGTGGCTGTGATCTGTGCCACGCTCGCTCCCGGGCGGCAACCGGACGGCGGTCCCGTCCGACTTGGCAAGTGACGTACCACTTCGCGGTGTCACGGGCGTGCGGGTCCGGTGTGGGTTTCCTCAGCGGTCCTGGAATACCGGCCGGACGCGGCCAGTAAGGTGGTGCGCGCCGCCGAGCCTCCCCCGCACTTTCGGCCTCGCCCGAGCCGGGGGACCCCCACCGTGAGGTCGTGACGGGCGGCGGAGCCAACCGGGAGAACCTGCCTTGAGTCGTGAAACTGACACTCCGTCCTCCGGGCCCGACGGGCGCGGCGGAGCCGCCTACCCGTCGGGCACCCCGCCCTACGGGATTCCGGCGATTCCGGACGAGGGTACGGGCGCGGGCCGTCCGGCCGCGCGACCGGAGGACCGCAAGACCGAGACCACGCTGACGACCCGGATCCGGATCAACATCCCCGGATCGCGGCCCATCCCGCCGGTCGTCGTGCGCAAGCCCGTCGCGGACAAGGAGGGCAACGCCGCCCCCGACGCCGAGGCGTCGGCGCCGTCCTCCGCCACCTCCACGGGCGCGGCCGAGCCTCCCGCCGAGCCCGCCCGGTCCACCGGACCCGAGGGGCAGCCGGACGGGGACAAGCCGGCCAGCGACTGGTTCGCGCCGCGCAAGTCGGCGCCGGGCAAGGGCGCTCCGGGCGGCGGCTCCGCCAACGGATCGGGCGCGCCGAACGGTTCGGGCGGCGCCGCGGCAGGGGGGCCGGCGGCCGGCTCCGCACCCGCGGCCGCCCCCGGTCCCGGTGCGCCCGGCGGTGCGCGACCGGGCGGTGGGCGTCCCGGTGGCGTGGTCGGCTCCATGAACGCGCCGGGCGGCTCCCGGCCCGGCGGGACCAACGGCTCCGGCCTCCCCGGCGCGACCGGCGGGCCCGTGGCCCCCGGACACGGCGGCGGCACCGGCTCGTTCGACGTGACCGAGGCGCTGGCCGGCGGGACCGCGAGCGGTACGCGTCCGGGCACCGGCGGCGGGGGCGAACCGGGCCACGACGACCTGCCGTACTTCCCGGGGGACGGGCCCGGCGGCCGGAACGGGCAGGCAGGCCGGCCCGGACGGCTCGACCGCGGCGGCCGGCGGGGCCCGGGCGGCCCGCAGCAGGGCCCGGCGGGCCCCACGGGCGGTCCGGTCACCGGCGACGGCCCGATGGCCCCGCCGGCCGGCCCCGGTGCCGCCGCCGGCCGGCCCCACCCGGGCGCGGCCTTCGACGAGCAGGGCCGGCCCGGCGCCCCCGGCGGCGGCCTGAGCGACGACACCGCGATCCTCACCCCGCAGCAGCCGGCCCCCGAGCCGGGCACCCCGGGCTACGGCGTCCGCCACGACAACGTCTCCGGGCACACCCTCACCAGCGGCATCCCGGTCGTGCCGCCGGGCGCGGCCTTCAACGCCGGCGCCCCCGCCGACGGTCCCCTGGGGCACACGCCCCCGAAGCTGCCCGAGCCGGTCTCCCCGCCCCCGGCGAGCTCCTCGAAGCCGCCGAAGAAGAAGGGGCGCAACAAGCTCGTCCTGCTCGGCGGCGCCCTGGTCGTCCTCGCCGGTGTCGCCTACGGCGCCGGGCTGCTGATGAACCACTCCGACGTGCCCAAGGGCACCACCGTGCTCGGCGTCGACATCGGCGGCGGCACCCGCGACGAGGCCGTGAAGAAGCTCGACCAGGCCCTCGACGACCGGCTGGACAAGCCGCTGAAGCTGTCGGTCGGCGGCAGGACCGTCGAGCTGGAGCCGGACAACGCGGGTCTTCAGCTCGACGCCGACGCCACCGTCGGCGAGGCCGCCCGGAGCGACTACAACCCGGTCTCCGTGATCGGCTCGCTCTTCGGCAACCACCGCGTCGTCGAACCGGTCATGCCCGTGGACGAGGAGAAGCTCCAGGCCGCCCTGGAGGACGCGGCGGGCGGTTCCGGCTCGGTGGTCGAGGGCTCGATCAAGTTCGAGTCCGGCAAGGCCGTGGCCGTCTACCCCAAGGCGGGCCAGGGCATCGACGTCGCCGAGGCGGCCGACGTGGTGACGGAGGCGTACCGCACCCAGGTCGAGACCGGCGCCACCGCCGCGGTGAACGTCCCGACGGCTCCCCAGCAGCCGAAGGTCTCCAAGGCCGAGGTCGACCGGATGATGAAGGAGTTCGCCGAGCCGGCGATGTCCGGCCTCGTCACCGTCAGGACCGACGCGGCGCACAGCATCCCGTTCGGCCCCGTGTCCCTGCCGAAGATCCTCGGCGTCAAGGCCGTCGGGGGCAAGCTCGTGGAGACGTACGACCTCGAGGCGCTCCGCAAGGCGTACGGCAGCACCTTCGACGGGGTGCAGATCGAGGGCGCCAGCGGGAAGCGCGACGTCCAGCCGCAGGACGTCGTCTCCGCGCTGCGCAAGGCTCTGCGCGGCAAGACCCCGGCGGAGCGCATCGGCGTCATAGAGACCAACCCGAACTGACCGCCGGCCGTCCCGCGGCGCCCGCGTGACACGTGAACCCGTGAAGGCCCGTCCTGCCCGGACGGGCCTTCACGGGCTTTCACGGACCTCGTGCGGTGCGGGTCCCCCTCCGCCGACGCGCCGCACTCGGCCCCCACGCCCGGGGAAGAGCCCGGGGGAGGCCGGGCCGATCGCCCGCGTCCCGGTCGCACCGCCGCGGCGACGGGGTCCCGGCGGCGGCTGACCGCCCCGGTACGGGGAGGGCGCCCGGTGACCCACCGGGCGCCCTCCCCGCGTGCGTCGCGGGTCAGCGGGCGGCGACGCTCACCGGCGCCCCCTCGCCGTCCCGCGCCTCCCGGGAGCGGCGCTCGATGCCGGCGAAGGCGGCCACGGCGCCGATCAGGCACAGGATCCCGGTGACGGTGACGGCGGAGTGCAGACCGTTCACGAACGCCTGGCCGCTGCCCTCCACGACCGCGGCCCTGAGCTGCGCCGGCATGTCGGAGGAGACCGGGGCGATCCCCATCGCGACGGCGTCCTCGGCCTTCTCCAGTCCGTGGGCCAGGGACACCGGGACGCCCGCCCCGGTGAGCTCGCCGAACAGTGAGGAACCGACCTTGCCGGCGATCACGGTGACCAGCACGGAGGTGCCGAGCGCACCGCCGATCTGCAGCATGGTGGACTGCAGGCCGGACGCCACGCCGCCGTCCTCGACGGGCGCGTTGCCGATGATCGCGGCGGCGGTGGCGGGCAGCACGATGCCGACGCCGAGGCCCAGCGCGAGGTAGGGCGGCCACATCGTGGCGTAGGACGAGTCGACGGTCCAGGTGAGCATGGAGAACATGGCGGCGGCCGAGAGGACCAGACCCAGCGGGATCGTGACGCGCGGCCCGAAGCGGGCCGTCAGCTGGGAGCCGATCGGGGAGGCGAACAGCGAGGCGATCGACATCGGCAGCGTGCTGATGCCGGCCTCGACGGGCGTGTAGCCGCGCACGTTCTGCAGGTACAGCATGATGAAGAAGATGCCGCCGAGCATGACGAAGAAGTTCAGCAGGGTCATGACGGCGCCGGTGGTCAGCGACCGGCCGCGGAACAGGCGCATCGGCAGCAGCGGGTGCTCCTGCCGGGCCTCGTACCGGCAGAAGACGGCCAGGAGCACCAGGCCGAGGGCGATGGAGCCGAGGGTCCCGGCGGAGGTCCAGCCCCAGGTCTCGCCCTTGACGATGCCGAAGACGAGCGCGAGCAGACCCGCGGCGAGCAGGACGACGCCGGCGATGTCGAAGCGCCGGTGACCGGCGGAGTTCCTGGACTCGGTGAGGACCGCCGCGCTGAACACCAGCGCGACGGCACCGATCGGCGCGTTGATGTAGAAGACCCACGACCAGTCGACGTGCTCGACGAGCAGACCGCCGATGATCGGGCCCAGCGACGTCGAGACGGCCGAGACCATGCCCCAGATGCCCACCGCGAGCCCGAACCTCCTCGGCGGGAAGACGGCGCGCAGGATGCCCAGGGTGTTGGGCATCAGGACGCCGCCGCACAGGCCCTGCAGGGCGCGGAAGAGGATGACGCCCTCGATGCTGCCGACCAGGCCGATGGCGACCGAGGTGACGACGAACCCGCCGACGCCGACGAGGTAGTACAGGCGCCGGCCGAACCGGTCGCCGAGCGTGCCGCCGAGGATCATCGAGGCGGCGAGCGCGAGCAGGTAGGAGTTGGTGACCCACTGCAGTTCCGCGGTGCTGGCCCCGAGGTCCTTGCCGATCGCCGGGTTGGCGATGGCGACGACGGAGCCGTCGAGCTGCACCATGAGCAGGCCGAACGACACTGCGACCAGAGCGAGCCAGGGGTTGCCCCGGCGCGCGGCCCCCGACTGCACGGGGGCAGCCGTGACGGGGGCGGAGTGATCCACGGGAGTGGACGCCATGAGGGAAGCCGTTTCTTTCTCGGAAGGGGCGAAGAAGGGGTGAAAGAAGGGACGAAGGGGAGTGGCCGGACCGCACGGATCGCACGGACGGCGGGAGAAGGGCGCGCGGAGGACCGGACGCGGGGCGGCCGACGCGGGACGGCCCCGGGAAGGACCGCGTCCGGGAAGGGGTGCGTCCGGGAGGGAGCGGGAAGCGGGGGAACGGGGGAAGGGGAGCGGGAAGCGGGACGCTCACCGCGTGGACATGCCACGCGGGAACGCGTCACCGCGGGAACGCGCCGCCGCAAGGACGCGTGCGACCCCGCGGTCCCGGCGTCAGCGGGCCGCGGAGTGCAGGTGGTGCGTCAGCGCTTTCAGCGCCCCGAGGGCGGAACCGAGCGCGTCCATCTCGCCGTCGGTGAGGGACAGCATCGCCCGGCCGAGGTGGCTCTCCTCGAGGGCGCGCACCTCGGCGATCCGCTGCCGCGAGGACTCCGTGAGGTGGAGGTGGGCGACCCGCTTGTCGGCGCCGTCCTGCCGGCGCTCCAGTTCTCCCCGCTCCGTGAGCTGGGAGACCAGGGCGCTGACGTTGTTGGGCTTCATCAGCAGCGCCGTGGCCGCCTCGCCCACCGTGGCGCCCTCGTGCCGCGCGACGAACCGCAGCAGCGCGAGCTGCCCCTCGGGCGGCTTCGGGTGGGGGTACTCGCTCCCGACCCGCCGCTCCAGTGCCCGGTGCAGCGCCGGCAGGCACGCCGCGAGCTCGGAGGCCACGCGTGCGATGCGCTGTTCGGGGGCACGGGTGTCGGACACGCCCGAGATGACAGGTATCCCGAGATACCTATGTCAAAGGAGATGAGTGGCCGGACGGGTGGCCGCCGGCCCCAGGGGGTGTCGTTTGGATCAGGCCGGCTCCGGGCAACGGTGCCTTGCGGACCGGCCCGAGCGGGGTCTGGTGCGTGCGGGTGCAAGGCGGAGGAGGGCGCCGGGGCGGAGCCCCGGCAACCGACGACAACGCCGCAGATGCGCGTGCCGGGCCCCGCGGCCCCGGCAAGATCCAAACGACACCCCCTAGTTGAGCAGGGCCCGTGCCGCTCGGGCCTGGGCGCGGACGTGTTCCGCCGCCGGCTCGTCCACCGCGGCCACCACCTCGGCGTACGCCTCCAGCTCGTCCGCGCCGTCGAGGAAGTCACCGCGCCGGACCAGTACCTGGGCCCGCTCGTACCGCAGCCGTGCCGGGTGCGAGGGGAGCAGCAGGGACAGGTCCACCGCCCACAGGGCCACGTCGGACCGCTCCGGCCGGGCGGCCGCCCACGCCCGGACGTTGTTCAGGACGCGCAGCACGACGTCCAGGGGATCGGCGGGCGTCAGCATCGACGCCTCCAGCGGCGCCCCCGTGGCCCCGGCGACCAGCAGCTCCGCGTCGGCGCCGGTCAGTACCCGGCCCCCGTCGAAGGGGTCGGCGAGCACCTGCTCCTCCGCCTCCCCGAAGCCGACGACGAAGTGCCCGGGCAGCGCCACCCCGTACACCGGCGCCCCCGCCCGCCGGGCCACCTCCAGCCACACCACCGACAGCAGGATCGGCAGCCCGCGCCGCCGCCGCAGCACCGCGTGCAGCAGCGAGGACTCCAGCCGCCGGTAGTCGCCCGGCGTGCCGTGGAAGCCGTACCGCTCGCCCAGCAGTCCGCGCAGCGCGAGCGCCCACGCCAGGGGCGAGCCGGGCCGGTAGGGGAGTTCCCCGGCCAGCCGGTCCAGCTCGACCTGCGCGGCGTCCATGCCCGCCTCGTCCAGCGCGCCGTCCGCCTCCGCGCCGATCAGCAGGCACAGCGCGGACAGGTCCGGCCGCTCGCAGCGGGCCTCCTCGGCGAACCGCCGCCGCAGCTCGGCGGAGCGCTCGGGTGACGGGGGACGGGGGAAACGCATAACCGGTTCGTGCCCGCTCACGGCGATCCGTCACCGGCCGGAGCCGATGATTCCGGCGCGCGGTGGTGGTGGTAGGCGTGGTGTGCGGCGAAGCCCATCCGGTCGTACAGCGCCCGGGCCCCCGCGTTGTCGTCCTCGACCTGGAGCCAGGCCGCCGACGCGCCCTCCTCCAGCGCCCGCCGGGCCAGCGCGGCCATCACGGCGGTCGCGAGCCCCCGCCGGCGCTGCGCCGGATCCACCTCGACCGCCGCGAAACCGGCCCACCGCCCGTCCACGACGCACCGCCCGATGGCGGCCGGGGCGTCCGGACCGGGCACCGTCGCGAACCACACCGAGGGACCGCTCTCCAGCACCTTCAGGGCGACCTCGCTCGCCCCCTTGCGCCGGTACCGCGCCAGCCACGCCTCGTCGGCCGTCCGCGACAGCACGACCCCGGACGGCTCCGGGCCCCGGTCGGCGACCGGTGCCAGCCCCCCGACCCACAGCTCGGCGGTCACCTCCCGCACCCAGCCCCGCCGCTCCAGCTCCGCGCACAGCAGCTCCTGCGTGCCCTCGGCGCCGGTCGCGGTCTGCACGTAGGCGGGCAGCCCCCGTTCGGCGTACCAGCGGCGTACGGTCGTCAGCGCCTCGTCGAGCGGCACGCCCGGGTCGCCGAGCGGCAGCACCGAGTTGGCGCGCCGGGTGAAGCCCACCCGCCGCCCGGCGGGACCCCCGTCGCGCGGCGCCCGCTCGACCGCGGCCCGCAGCTCCCACTCGCCCAGCCGCTCGCTCTCCAGGGGCCGCCAGGCCCGCGCGGCGACCCGCGCCAGCTCCTCGTACGAGGCGGCCGGACCCCGCCGACGCGCCGGAGCGGACGGCACCACCTTCCCCGCGACCAGCGAGGATTCCGCGATGCGGACGGTCTCGCCGCTCTTCCGTGTGATCAGCAGCACACCGTCGTCCCATGATGCGAGAACACCCACCGTGTCGGTGAACTTCTCCTCCGTGACACCGGCGTGGCTCAAGCGGCGCACGGAAACTCGTTTGCCCACGTCAGCAGCGGTGATACGGACCTCGAGACGCCCAGCGGCAGAGATTTCCACAGGTCAGTTCACCCCTCCTGTTCGGATCATGCCCAAGAACGGAGATACTAGGGGCGGGCATCGACGACGCCGCGCTCCCGCGCGCCAGGCGGCGGAGCCTGAGGAGGCCCGCCAGCGCCCTATCGAGGAGGAACGACAGCGTGACCTACGTCATCGCGCAGCCTTGTGTCGACGTCAAGGACAAGGCGTGCATCGAGGAGTGCCCGGTCGACTGCATCTACGAGGGCCAGCGGTCCTTGTACATCCACCCGGACGAATGCGTCGACTGCGGGGCCTGTGAGCCGGTCTGCCCGGTCGAGGCCATCTTCTACGAGGACGACACTCCCGAGGAGTGGAAGGACTACTACAAGGCGAACGTCGAGTTCTTCGACGAACTCGGCTCGCCCGGCGGCGCCAGCAAGCTGGGTCTGATCGAGCGCGACCACCCCTTCATCGCCGCGCTCCCGCCGCAGGCCTGAGCGGCCGGCGCGCTCCGCGCCGCCTCGGTCCCGTACGGCCCGATCAGCCCGATCGCCGCACGGGACCGAGGCGTTTTCCGTGCCCGTGCCGCACCAGTGCCGTACCCGTGCCGCACCAGAAAGTGAGCCCGTACCCGTGTCCGCAGTGTCCGACCGGCTGCCCACCTTCCCCTGGGACAAGCTGGAGCCCTACAAGAAGACGGCCGCCGCGCACCCCGGCGGCATCGTCGACCTCTCGGTGGGCACCCCCGTCGACCCGGTCCCCGAGCCGGTCCAGAAGGCCCTGATCGCCGCGGCGGACTCCCCGGGCTACCCCACGGTCTGGGGCACCCCGGAGCTGCGGGACGCGATCACCCGCTGGGTGGAGCGCCGCCTGGGCGCCCGCGGGATCACCCACCGCCACGTCCTGCCGGTCGTCGGCTCCAAGGAACTGGTCGCCTGGCTCCCCACCCAGCTGGGCCTCGGCCCCGGCGACAAGGTCGCCTTCCCGCGGCTGGCCTACCCGACGTACGAGGTCGGCGCCCGCCTGGCGCGCGCGGACCACGTGGCGTACGACGATCCGACCGAGCTGGACCCGGCGGGCCTGAAGCTGCTCTGGCTGAACTCCCCGTCCAACCCCACGGGCCGGGTGCTGTCGAAGCAGGAGCTGACCCGGATCGTCGCCTGGGCCCGTGAGCACGGCGTCCTGGTCCTCTCCGACGAGTGCTACATCGAGCTGGGCTGGGAGGCCGACCCGGTCTCGGTCCTCCACCCGGACGTCAACGGCGGGTCCCACGACGGCATCGTCTCCGTGCACTCCCTGTCCAAGCGCTCCAACCTGGCCGGTTACCGCGCCGCCTTCCTGGCCGGCGACCCGGCGGTGCTCGGTCCGCTGCTGGAGATCCGCAAGCACGGCGGCATGATGACCTCGGCGCCGACGCAGGCGGCCGTGGTGGCGGCCCTGGGCGACGACGAGCACGTCCGCGTCCAGCGCGAGCGCTACGCGGCCCGGCGCACCGCCCTGCGCGGGGCGCTGCTCGGCCACGGCTTCCGCATCGAGCACAGCGAGGCCAGCCTCTACCTGTGGGCGACTCGCGACGAGTCCTGCTGGGACACCGTCGCCCACCTCGCCGAACGCGGCATCCTGGTGGCGCCGGGCGACTTCTACGGCCCGGCGGGCGAGCGGTTCGTCCGTGTCGCCCTGACCGCCACGGACGAGCGGGTGCGGGCGGCGGTGGAGCGTCTGTCCGCGTGACGCGGACGGGATGACGCGGACGGGATGACGCGGTCCGCGTCACGGCGCACGACGGCCGACGGGGCCCGGGGGAGTGAACCCCCGGGCCCCGTCGGCGTGTCGGGCCGGGCCCGATCAGGCGAGCGGCAGGTCCTGGGCCGGCAGGGTCCTGGCCGACGGCACGGCGCCCTCGGTGAGGGACCCGGTCGGCAGCTCCTTCACCACCGGCGCGGTCCTCTCGGCGGTCCTGTCGACGGTCGGCACCACCTTGTCGGTGCCCCCCGCGGTCTCGGTGACGTTCCGCGTCACGCCGGTCACGGTGTCGCCGGTCGCCCCGTCCGGGGCGGTCAGCCCGCCGAGGTTCTGGGCGGTCGGCAGCTCGGGGGCCGCGCCGGCGGAACCGGCCGCACCGACCCCGGCGGCCGCTCCCGCAGCGACGAGCAGCGCGGCACGGGCGATCCGGCGGGTCAGAGGGAGGGACATGGTGCTCCTTCGGCGGAGAGAACGGTGACGTGTCCGACCGGGCCCGGAACCGGCCGACTGGCCGGTGGTCTCCGGACCCGGACGCAGTGACTACCGTCCGGCGGCCGGGAAGGTTGCGGCGGGGCGACGTAAAGAGTTGGCAATGCGTCGCATTATCGGCTGCGGCGAAAAGGGGAGGAAAAGGACCTGCCCGCACGGTCCGCCGCGGGCTGGTGAAAGGGCTGCGGCCCCGTCCCGCCAAGGATTTTCACCGACGCGGGGCGACCGCGCGGAATTCCTCGCGCGGCGTCAGCGGCCCGCCTCGCGCACGACGCCTGAGGGTGAGGTCCCGTACTACTGTGCGGTCGTGATCCGGACCGCGCCCAGGCCGTCGCCCGCGTCCGCGGAGCCCTTGCCGTCGATCGGCTGCCACTGGCTGTCGGTGTTCCCGGCGGTCCATTCGCGCCCGCCGTACGACACCTGCTTTATGTGCAGCTCGGAGGCGTTGGCCACGGCCCAGTGCGCCAGCTGCCAGCCGCGGGCCTCGACGTCCCGCGAGGCGCCGTCGGGCCCGGCGGTGACCGGCAGCGTCACGGTGCTGCCGTCGCCGGGGACGGACCGGTCGTCCGGAGCGGGCGGGGGCGTCGCCGCCGCGCCCACCTCCGCGCCGGCCGGCTCCAGCACGTCCCGCCCGAAGTCCCGCACCAGCGCGGCGCGCACCGCGTCCGTGCCCGCCGCACGCGTCGCGGCCGGACGGCCGTCGCAGGTCAGCGTGGCCGCCGAGCGCCCGGTGAGGGCGGCGGCCAGCAGCGTGGCGTCCGGCTCGTGCTTGGCGTACGCCTGCGGGAAGCCGCTGCGCTGCACCCGCTGCGCGGCGACGGTGAGCGGCAGCCGGGTGTAGCCCGGCACCTCCACCAGGTGCTCGTAGAACTTCTCCGCCGCGTACGCCGGGTCCATGATCTCCTTCGGCGTGCCCCAGCCCTGCGAGGGCCGCTGCTGGAACAGGCCCAGCGAGTCGCGGTCGCCGTAGTCGATGTTGCGCAGCGCGGACTCCTGCAGCGCGGTCGCCAGGGCGATCGTCACGGCCCGCTCGGGCAGGTCGCGCGCGGTGCCCACGGCGGCGATCGTCGCCGCGTTCACCGCCTGCTCGGGAGTGAACGCGTACGTCGCCCCGTCGCCCTTGCCGGACACGACCTTGCAGCCCGGCGCGCCCGTGCCCCCGGTGACGTACTGCACCACGAGGTACCCGGCGACCGCGCACAGCACCACGAGGGCCGCCCCGGAGCGGAGGAGGCGGCCGCGACGCTTGGAAGGGAGGGACGGCTCTGGCACGCGTACAAGGTACTGGAGAGTACGCAGACGTGTGAGCCGGGTGCGGACAGTGGTCCCGGCCCCGGGGCGTTAGGGTCGACGGCATGGCCGACACCCCGCTTGACCTCACGCTGGACGCCGCGCGCCTGACCGCGCAGCTCGTCGACTTCCCCTCCGAGAGCGGCACCGAGAAGCCGCTCGCGGACGCGATCGAGGGAGCGCTGCGCGCGCTGCCGCACCTCACGGTCGACCGGTACGGCAACAACGTCGTGGCCCGCACGCGCCTGGGGCGCCCGGAGCGGGTGATCCTCGCCGGCCACATCGACACGGTCCCGATCGCGGACAACGTCCCCTCCCGGCTCGACGAGGACGGCACGCTGTGGGGCTGCGGCACCTGCGACATGAAGGCCGGCGTGGCCGTCCAGCTGCGCATCGCCGCCACGGTCCCCGCCCCCAACCGCGACCTGACCTTCGTCTTCTACGACAACGAGGAGGTCGCCGCGGACCTCAACGGCCTGAAGCACGTGGCCGAGGCCCACCCCGAATGGCTGGAGGGCGACTTCGCGGTGCTGCTGGAACCCTCCGACGGCCAGGTGGAGGGCGGCTGCCAGGGCACGCTGCGGGTCCTGCTGAGGACCACCGGCGAGCGCGCCCACTCCGCGCGCGGCTGGATGGGCTCCAACGCGATCCACGCCGCCGCCCCGATCCTCGCCCGCCTGGCCGCCTACGAACCGCGCCGCCCCGTGATCGACGGCCTGGAGTACCGGGAGGGCCTGAACGCGGTCGGCATCTCCGGAGGCGTGGCCGGCAACGTCATCCCCGACGAGTGCGTCGTCACCGTCAACTTCCGCTACGCGCCCGACCGCACCGAGGAGGAGGCCCTGGCCCACGTCCGGGAGGTCTTCGCCGGCTGCGGCGTGGCGGAGTTCGTCGTCGACGACCACAGCGGCGCGGCACTGCCCGGACTCTCCCACCCGGCCGCGGCGGCCTTCATCGAGGCGGTGGGCGGCACGCCCCAGCCCAAGTACGGCTGGACCGACGTCTCCCGCTTCTCGGCGCTGGGCGTCCCGGCGGTCAACTACGGTCCCGGCAACCCCCACCTGGCCCACAAGCGGGACGAGCGCGTGGACACCGCGAAGATCCTCGCCGGGGAGGAGCGGCTGCGGTCCTGGCTGACGGCGTGAGGCCGCCGGCGTTCCGGCGCGTTTAGGACGCTGTCCGGCGGACATGCTGACGTCCCCCGTACGTAACCCGCGTAGATCTACGCTGAGGTGGAACGACCTGCACAACGGAGGGAGCGCACATGGCTACCGGTAACCCCGAGGGGAAGCAGCAGCCGCCGGAGGAGAAGCGCCTGGGGCCGGTCCTCCGCAGGCGGGACCAGGTGCAGGCGAGCACCACCGACCAGCGGCTGCTGGACGAGCGCGCTCCGTCCGACTGGGTCCACACCGACCCCTGGCGGGTGCTGCGCATCCAGTCGGAGTTCATCGAGGGCTTCGGCACCCTCGCCGAACTGCCCGCCGCCATCAGCGTCTTCGGCTCGGCGCGCACGCCGGTGGACTCCGCGGAGTACGAGGCGGGCGTCCGCCTGGGCCGGGGCCTGGTCGAGGCGGGTTTCGCGGTGATCACCGGCGGCGGCCCCGGGGCCATGGAGGCGGCCAACAAGGGCGCGTGCGAGGCGAAGGGCGTGTCGGTCGGCCTGGGCATCGAACTGCCCTTCGAGCAGGGGCTCAACCCCTACGTCGACATCGGCCTGAACTTCCGTTACTTCTTCGTCCGCAAGATGATGTTCGTCAAGTACGCCCAGGGCTTCGTGGTCCTGCCCGGCGGCCTCGGCACCCTCGACGAGCTCTTCGAGGCGCTGACCCTCGTCCAGACCCAGAAGGTCACCCGCTTCCCCATCGTCCTGTTCGGCACGGACTACTGGGGCGGGCTGGTCGACTGGCTCCGCCACACGGTCATCGCCCAGGGCAAGGCGGCGGAGAAGGACCTGCTGCTGTTCCACGTCACGGACGACGTGGACGAGGCGGTGGCGCTGGTGTCGAAGGAAGCGGGCCGCTAGAGGCGTTCCCCGCGCGGCGGGGCGGGCCTACGCCAGCCCCCTGCGCGCGACCGCCGGCGGACGGTGCCCCGCGATCGACGCCACCATGTCCAGCACCTGCCGCGTCTCCGCCACCTCGTGCACCCGGTACACCTGCGCCCCCAGCCACGCCGACACGGCCGTCGTGGCCAAGGTGCCCAGCACCCGCTCCTTCACCGGCTTGTCCAGCGTCTCCCCGACGAAGTCCTTGTTGGACAGCGACACCAGCACCGGCCACCCGGTGGCGACCATCTCGTCCAGCCGCCGCGTCGCCTCCAGGCTGTGCCGCGTGTTCTTCCCGAAGTCGTGCCCGGGGTCGATCAGCACCGACTCCCTCGGCACCCCCAGGGCCACCGCCCGCTCCGCCAGTCCCACGGTCACGTCGAGGATGTCGGCCATGACGTCCCCGTACGCCACCCGGTGCGGCCGGGTCCGCGGCTCGGCGCCGCCCGCGTGGGTGCACACCAGCCCGGCGCCGTACCGCGCGGCGACCTCCGCGAGCAGCGGATCGACCCCGCCCCAGGCGTCGTTCAGCAGGTCCGCCCCCGCCTCGCACACGGCCTCGCCGACCTCGTGCCGCCAGGTGTCCACGCTGATCACGACGTCCGGGAACCGCCGCCGGACCTCCGCGACGAAGCCGACGGTCCGCCGCGCCTCCTCCTCGGCCGTGACCTCCTCGCCCGGCCCGGCCTTCACCCCGCCGATGTCGATGATCGCGGCGCCCTCCGCCACGGCCTGCTCCACGCGCGCGAGGGCGGGCTCGTCGCGGAACGTCGCGCCCTGGTCGTAGAAGGAGTCCGGGGTCCGGTTCACGATCGCCATGATCACCGGCTCGTGCGGCTCGAATTCCCGCCTGCCCAGCCTGAGCATCCCCTGTGACCTCTCCTCGTGCGCCGAACCGTCTTCCGGCCGCCTGTGACCGCCTGGCGACCCTAACTGTCAGACTCGCATGGCACGATCGGAGCCACACATCCGACTCCGACTCATCCGACCATGGGGGCCCCAGCGATGGTGATGTTCTTGTTCCTGGTCGTCGCGCTCGCCGTCGTGGTCACCGCGGTGACCCTCGCGGTGGTGGGCGGCGGCGAGAACGGCCCGCTGCCCGAGGCGCCGCCCGAACGGCTCCTGGACCCCCTGCCGCCGGACCGCCCGGTCGACCGCGCGGACGTGGACGGCCTGCGCTTCCCGCTCACCGTGCGCGGCTACCGGATGGCGGACGTGGACGACGCCCTCGGCCGGCTCGGCGCCGAGCTCGCCGAGCGCGACGCCCGCATCGCCGACCTGGAGGCCGCGCTGGCCGGCGCCCGTGCCGCCGCCCACGTCTCCATGGACAAGACCGCCCCGCGCGAGGAGGGTGAGCAGCTGTGAGCGACGGTGCCGCGCTCGTCGGCCCGGACGGCGCCCCGCGCTGCCCCTGGGCCCTGTCCGCCCCGGACTACGTCACGTACCACGACGAGGAGTGGGGCCGCCCGGTCCACGGCGACGACGCCCTCTTCGAACGCCTCAGCCTGGAGGCGTTCCAGTCCGGCCTCTCCTGGATCACCATCCTGCGCCGTCGCCCCGGCTTCCGCGCCGCCTTCGCCGACTTCAAGATCGCCACGGTCGCGGAGTTCACCGACGAGGACCGCGAGCGCCTGCTGGCCGACACGGGCATCATCCGCAATCGCGCCAAGATCGACGCGACCCTCGCCAACGCGCGCGAGCTGGCCGCGTGGGCGCCCGGCGACCTCGACGCCCTGATCTGGTCGCACGCCCCCGACCCGGCGGGCCGCCCGGCTCCGAAGACCCTGGCCGACGTCCCCGCGGTGACCCCGGAGTCGACGGCCCTGTCCAAGGCCCTGAAGAAGCGCGGCCTGCGCTTCGTCGGCCCGACCACGGCGTACGCCCTGATGCAGGCCTGCGGGCTGGTCGACGACCACCTGGAGGACTGCGTGGCCAGGCGGCGCTGAGCCGCCCGGCGCCGCGCGCGTCCCGGCTCAGCGGCCCAGGTACTTCGGCTTCTCCTTGTTCACGAACGCCCGCACCGCGATCGCGTGGTCCTCGGAGGAGCCCGCCCGGGTCTGGAGCTCGTCCTCCTTCTCCAGGGTCTCCTCCAGGGAGTGGCTCAGCCCGTACGCCACGGACTCCTTCAGCGCCGCGTACGCCACCGTCGGGCCCTCGGCCAGGGCCCGCGCCGTCTTCTCCGCCTCCGCGCGCAGCTCCGCCGCCGGGACCAGCCGGTTCGCGATGCCCAGCTCGTACGCCTCCCGGGCCGGGATGCTGCGCGGGAAGAGCAGCAGGTCGGTGGCGCGCCCGGGGCCGATCACGCGCGGCAGCGTCCACGAGACGCCGGAGTCCGCGGTCAGCGCGACCCCGGCGAACGAGGTGGTGAAGGACGCCGTGTCCGCGACGATCCGGTAGTCCGCCGCCAGCGCGAAGCCGAAGCCGGCGCCCGCCGCGACGCCGTTCACCGCCGCCACCACCGGCTTCGCGGCCCCGGCGATCGCCTTCACGATCGGGTTGTAGTGCTCGCGCACCGTGCTCATGGTCTGCCCCGAACCGCTCTCCCGGTCGGCGGCCAGCAGCCCGATGTGCTCCTTGAGGTCCTGCCCGACGCAGAACGCCCGGTCGCCGGCCGCGGTCAGCAGCACGGCCCGCACGGCGTCGTCGTCCGCGGCGGAACGGACCGCGTCGCGGAGGGCGGCCTTCGTCGCGACGTCCAGCGCGTTCATCGCCTCCGGGCGGTTCAGCGTGATCGTCGCGAGTCCGTCGCTCACCTCGTAGAGCACGGTGTCGGCCATGGCGTTTCCCCTCCGTGTGGCGGAATCGGGACGTACCGGCGAGTACGTCCCCGTCTGCAGGACAGCATGACGGAGATCACCGGCGGTGGCGTGCGGGCGGCATGTGACCTGCGTCAAAGAATTCCCGTCCGTTTTCGTTCGGTGAAACTCCGTGCGGTGGCGCAGTATCGCAACCACATCGCCGAATTGGGTGGTTTTGCTCGCGTGCGTTGCCCAAGCGATGCCGACTGATGTTGGTCATCGGGTCCTGAGATGCGGGATAATGGCCTGGAAGCAATGTGTTCGATGCCGGTGGCGTGTGTCCTGCTCCCAGGACCGCAGGTGCCCTTCGTGGCCCGTCGGCTAGACGGTTGAGCTGGGTTTCAGGAAGGGGAACGAGCATGGCGGCCATGAAGCCGCGGACGGGTGATGGCCCGCTCGAGGTGACCAAGGAGGGGCGGGGCATCGTCATGCGCGTTCCGCTCGAAGGCGGCGGTCGGCTCGTCGTCGAGCTGACCCCGGACGAGGCCGACGCGCTCGGCGACGCCCTCAAGAAGGTCGTCGGCTGACGCGCAAGCGACCATACCCTTTCAGCCGCCCCGGTGCCGCACTCGGTGCCGGGGCGGCTGCTTGCGCGGGCGGGGCGCCGGTCCGTCCCCGCCGCTGCCGCCCCGCCGCCGCGCACCGTCTCCCACCCGGCTACCGCTTCACCGCGCAGAGGAGCCCGTCCCCCACGGGCAGCAGCGACGACACCAGCTCCTGGCTCTCGCGCACGGCCCGCACCAGTTCCCGCAGCCGCAGCACCTCCGTCGGCTGCGGCCCGGAGTCCACCGTGCGCCCGTTCGCGAAGATGCCCTCGAAGGCGACCAGGCCCCCGGGACGCAGCAGGCGCAACGATTCAGCGAGATAGTCCTGGTACTCCAGCCGGTCGCCGTCGCAGAAGACCAGGTCGTAGCCGGCGTCCGCGAGCCGGGGCAGGACGTCCAGGGCGCGGCCCGGGATGAAGCGGGCCCGGTTGCCGGCGAAACCGGCGGCGCGGAAGGCCTGCCGGGCGGACTGCTGGTGCTCCGGCTCCTGGTCGACCGTGGTCAGCACCCCGTCCGGCCGCATCCCGTGCAGCAGGTGGATCCCGGAGACGCCGCAGCCGGTGCCGATCTCCGCGACCGCCTTGGCGTCCACGCTGGCGGCGAGCAACCGCAGGGCCGCGCCCGTGCCGGGCGACACCGAGCGCAGCCCCGCCTCGCGGGCCCGGTCCCGGGCCCAGAGCAGCGCTTCGTCCTCGGCGACATAGGCGTCGGCGAACGCCCAGCTCGTCTGCCGGTTGGCGGTAATGACCCTCTCCTGTCCCCATGGTTGCCTGCTGCGTGACTGTATCCGCTGGCGCCGGGAACCCGCAGATGGGACCGGTCGTTTAAAGGGGTGACCGAGTGGCGTGCGCCGTGACGGGGGGTGGGCGGTGGACGAGGACGCCGAGCAAGTGCTGACGCAGTCGTACGACCCGTGGCAGCCCAGATCAAATTCTCGTAAAACCGCTTATCCGGAGCTAACGGGCGAGGTGGCTATGGTAGGGGCTCCACTGGACACCACCAGAGCCGATAGGGGAGGTGCGGCTGCGCCTGTGGATCGCGCAGGAGTGCTGCGGCGCTTCCTCGGATCGGCGGGCAGGCCGAAATCCGTGAACGACACCGCTGACCACACCCACGCCGCCGACCGGACCCAGACCGCGACCTTCTCCACCGACGCGGACGGGCAGGCGTGGACTCCGCCCACGTGGGAGGAGATCGTCAGCATGCACAGCGGCCGCGTCTACCGGCTCGCCTACCGCCTCACCGGCAACCAGCACGACGCCGAGGACCTCACCCAGGAGGTCTTCGTCCGCGTCTTCCGCTCCCTGTCGACCTACACGCCGGGCACCTTCGAGGGCTGGCTGCACCGCATCACCACCAACCTCTTCCTGGACATGGTCCGCCGCAAGCAGCGCATCCGCTTCGACGCGCTCGGCGAGGACGCGGCCGAGCGGCTGGCCAGCAAGGAGCCCACCCCCCAGCAGGTGTTCAACGACGCCCACTTCGACGCGGACGTCCAGCAGGCTCTCGACACCCTCGCCCCCGAGTTCCGCGCCGCGGTCGTCCTGTGCGACATCGAAGGACTGTCGTACGAGGAGATCGCCGCGACCCTCGGCGTCAAGCTCGGCACGGTCCGCTCCCGGATCCACCGCGGCCGCTCCCAGTTGCGCAAGGCCCTCGCGCACCGCTCGCCCCAGGCGCGCGCGGAGCGCCGCTCCTTCGTGCCGCGTGTTCCCGCACTGGGAGGAGGGGGCGCGAGCGCGTGAGCGGTTCACGGCCGAAGTCTTCCGAGGGACACCTCGCAGAGCAGCACCTGGGAGACCGACTCTCCGCCCTGGTGGACGGAGAGCTCGGTCATGACGCGCGCGAGCGCGTACTGGCACACGTGGCCACCTGCGCGAAGTGCAAGGCGGAGGTGGACGCGCAGCGCCGTCTGAAGAACGTCTTCGCGGAGGCCGCCCCCCGCCCCCCTCGGAGAGCTTCCTGGCCCGCCTCCAGGGGCTCCCGGCCGGGGGCGACCTCGGCGGCCCGCCGTCGGCCGGGGAAGGGCCCCCGGGCGGCGCGTCCGGGCGGTTCGGCACGACCTCCGGGGCCTTCGGGACCAGGCGGGGCGAGCGCTTCGAGTTCGCGTACGCACCGGCGCGGCGGCACGCCCCCGCACCGGCGGCGTCCCGGGCGGACCGGGGCTTCCGCATCCACGACGTCGGCCGCCACGAGACGGCGGACCGGCCGTCCTCGCGCGGGCTGCGGTTCGCGTTCGTCGCCGCCGGGGCGGTGTCCCTGGCCGCGATCGCGCTCGGCGGGGTCACCACGAGCACGCCCACCGACACGGAGGCGCGCGGCTCGGGCAAGGGCAGCAACGTGACGCCGACGCGCACCCAGGGCACGGGCCCGGCGACGGCGCCCGAACAGCGGCGCCGTGGCGTCGGACCGCTGCTCGGCCAGCTCCAGGGCCAGGGCGCCCCCGCGGACGACCCGGTCGCCCCGACCACGGTCTCCGCGCCGCTGCTGCCCGGCGTCCCCCCACCGGCCACCGGGGCACACCGCTGACGGCCGGCGCCGCCGCGACGTCCCCGCTGATACGACCGCTCGGCTCGACCCCGCCGCTCGCCCTGACCGCGTGGTCCGGCTCCTCCGGGATCAAGGGCCCCGACCTCCTCACCGCCGCTCCCGGCACGTCGTCGGCCCCTTCGCCCACCGCCTCCTCCCGTACGGCCCGCTGACCCGTTCCCTGCGCACGGGCGCGCGGACCTGATTGAATCCAGGTGGTGCGCCCAGGCCCACGCAGCCGGGCGCCGAGCCGGGCTCCGGCGCGGAGGCGACGGAGCCGGGAGCCGACGATCCGCGGCCACCGCCGACGAGCCGTGCCGCGTCCAGCTGTGGGGAGAGCATGAACGAGGGGAAGCCGGGCCCACCGGGGGAGGGGCCGACCGCGCGTCCGGAAGGGCCCGACGGGGACTTCGAGCTGGCGCGGCCCGGCCGGGCGCCGGCCGGTGCCGGGGGCGGGCACGAGGGCGACTACGAGCTGGACCGGCCGCTGCCCGCCGAGGCCGCCCCCGCCGGCGCGCCTGCCGTCCCGGACCCGTCCCGGACGCCCGGCGCGCCGGAGGCGTCCGCCGCCTCCGCCGCCCCTGCCCACCCCGCAGGCCCCGCGGCCCCTGCCGCCTCCGCCGCCGAGGCCGAGCAGCCCAGGCCCCTGCACGACCCCGACCCGTACAGCACCCCGCCGTACGGCGAACCGGGCCCCTGGGCGCCCGCGCCGCCGGTGCAGCACCCGGCGGCCACTCCCGCCCACGGCATGGCGGTCACGGCACCGCCGCCCGGCACGGCGCCGCACGGCGCGCCGCCCGCACCGGCCGCCGTGGCACCGTCCGTCCCCGCGCAGGCGCGCCCGGACACCCCGGTGCCCTCCGCCCACGCGGACGCCCCGGCATCCCCGTACGCAAACGCCCCGGCCCCCGACCCGTGGCGCCGCTACGACCCCTGGGCGGCCGCGCCGCTGCAGCAGACCGGGTCCGCGGTGCCCCACGAGAAGCAGCGGCGCAGGCGGACCAGGAGGGCCCTCCTCGGCGCCGTGCTGGTGTTCGCGCTCGTGTGCGGGGGCGTCGGCGGGATCGTCGGCGCGTACCTGGAGCGCAACGGCGGGATCGGCGCCGTCGAGCTGCCGCAGGCCGGCGAGGAGTCCTCCGGGCGGGAGCCGGGCAGCGTCGCCGGCATCGCCGCACAGGCCCTGCCCAGCGTCGTCACCCTGCACGTCAACGGCTCCGGCGAGGGCGGCACCGGCACCGGCTTCGTGCTCGACACGCGCGGACACATCCTCACCAACGACCACGTCGTGGACCCCGCCGGGGACGACGGCGAGATCACCGTGACCTTCCACAGCGGCGACACCGCCGAGGCCGCCGTCGTCGGCCGGGACAGCGGTTACGACCTGGCCGTCGTGAAGGTGAAGGGCGTCCGGGGGCTCACCCCCCTGCCCCTCGGCAACTCCGACAACGTGCAGGTCGGCGACCCCGTCGTGGCCATCGGCGCCCCCTTCGACCTGGCCGGCACCGTGACCTCCGGCATCATCAGCGCCAAGGAGCGGCCCATCACCGCGGGCGGCGAGGAGGGCGACGGCAGCGACGTCTCGTACGTCGACGCCCTGCAGACCGACGCGCCGATCAACCCCGGCAACTCCGGCGGCCCCCTGCTCGACTCCAGGGCCCGGGTGATCGGCATCAACTCCGCCATCCGCTCCGCCGGCGGCGGGGCCGCCCCGGACGGCGGTCAGTCCGGCTCCATAGGGCTCGGCTTCGCCATCCCCATCAACCAGGGCAAGCGGGTCGCCGAGGAGCTGATCAACACGGGCGGGGCGACCCACCCGGTCATCGGCATCACCCTCGACATGGCCTACAGCGGCGACGGCGCCCGCGTCGGCACCGAGGGCGGCGACGGCGGGCCCGCGGTCCGCACCGGCGGCCCCGGCGACAAGGCCGGGATCAGGGCCGGCGACGTCATCACGGAGGTCGACGGCCGGCGCATCCACTCCGGCGAGGAACTCATCGTCAAGACCCGCGCCCACCGCCCCGGCGACCGGCTGGAGCTCACCCTGGAGCGGGACGGCGTGGAGCGGAAGGTCTCCCTGGTGCTCGGCTCCTCGGAGGGCGACTGAGACGTACGGCACGGCACGGGAAGGCGAACGGCCCGGAAAAACCGCACGGGTGCGCACACAGGTGACCACCGGGACGGTACCGGTCGCACGGGATGGCCGGGTACCGTGGACCCGGCCCGGACCACGGAAGACCGCAGACCGCCCCGAGGGCCGAGGACCGAAGGCATCGCGAGGAGCTTCAGGTGTTCAATGACATAGGACCGCTCGAGCTGGTGACGCTCATCGTCCTCGCCGTGCTCGTCTTCGGTCCGGACAAGCTCCCCAAGGTCATCCAGGACGTGACGCGCACGATCCGGAAGATCCGGGACTTCTCGGAGAGCGCCAAGCAGGACATCCGGCAGGAGCTGGGACCGGAGTTCAAGGACTTCGAGTTCGAGGACCTCAACCCCAAGACGTTCATCCGCAAGCAGCTGGACAACGACGACCTGGGGCTCAAGGAGATCCGCAACGGATTCGACCTCAAGAAGGAGATGGCCGAGGTCGCGGACGCCGTCCACGGCCGCGACTCCGACTCCTCGTCGTCCTCGGGCTCCTCCGGTCCCGCCCCGTCCCCGGGTTCCTCCGGTGACCGCGTGGACATGACCAAGAAGCCCGAGAGCCGGGCGGCCGACCACCGCCCGCCCTTCGACGCGGACGCCACCTGACCCGGTCCCGCGAGGACCGTTCGAACCGGGGCGAACCGGGCCCGCGGACGCGGTCCGGACCGGGCGCCGAGCAGGGTGCACAGGGGCGTACGCCCCCGCGCACGTGACGCGTTTCATACTCCGGCCGGGCTCCGCAGGGCCCGATCCGGACGTCCGTGCGCCCCGTACACCGGGCGCTTTCCCAGCCGGTGGCGACAAGATGGCTATGCTGCCGAGTTGTTGTGCGGACCGGACGAGTACGCCCGAAGGGGGGCGGGCCGCTCGGTCCGACGAGAGCGAGGAGGCGTCCGGGCACATGGAGACGACGAGTCGGGCAGTCGCGCAGGCGCCGGTCGCGGAGGACGGACCACAGGTCCCCTCCGTCCGGCGTGCGGTCGACGGCTACCTGCGTGCGCCCTTCCCCTGGTACGGCCTTGACGAGGCCTTCACGGGGCCCCGCTGGCTGATGCAGGTCGGTACGGCGGCCGACGGGGCCGTCGAACACGGATCCATCGGGCACGGCGACGAGCCCTCGGTGCGCAGCGAGTACCTGGCCGGAGGCGACCAGGACGCCAAGGAGAAGTTCGCGGTCGTCGTGACCGTGGCCGCCAACCCGGTCCGCCGCAGCGCCGACGGCACCGGTCTGCTGGAGGCCACCTCGGTGTCCTCCGCCGCCTGGCTCGCCGGTGTGGGGCTGCTGTCCTTCACCTGGCCCGGCCAGATGGACCACTCCCTGCGCGACGACTGGCTGGAGCAGCAGACGGAGACCGCGTGGGTCCTCGCGGACGACCTCGAGGGCCCCGACTGGTCGACGCTGTCCCTGCCCGTGGACGGGGTGCCGACGCCGTTCCACTACCGGGAGTCGGAGTTCGGCTGGGTGCTCGCCGGGACCACGCGGACGGGCGTGCACGTGGGCGCGTACGGCAGGGGCATGAGCGCCTACGGCCTCGGCTTCGCCGTGGTCGAGGACATCGGCACGTACGCGGCCTGAGCGCGGGCCCCGGACACGCCGAAGGGCGCCCTCCCCCGCGGGGGACGGCGCCCTTCGGCGTGCTGACGGCCCCGGGGACCGTCCGGACCCTAGAACTTGTTCTTCGGCGTGATCCCCAGGGACAGCCCCGCGAGGCCCCGCTGGCGGCCGCCCAGCTTGCCGGCGATCGAGCGGAGCGCCGAGCCCGCCGGGGAGTCCGGGTCGGTCAGGACGACCGGCCTGCCCTCGTCGCCGCCCTCGCGCAGCCGGACGTCGATGGGGATGGCGCCGAGCACCGGGACGTTCGCCCCGGTGGTCCGGGTCAGGCCGTCGGCGACCGTCTGGCCGCCGCCGGTGCCGAAGACGTCGACCATCTCGCCGCAGTGCGGGCAGGGCAGCCCGGACATGTTCTCGACCACGCCGACGATCTTCTGGTGCGTCTGCACGGCGATGGAACCCGCCCGCTCGGCCACCTCGGCCGCCGCCTGCTGGGGCGTGGTGACCACCAGGATCTCGGCGTTCGGGACCAGCTGGGCCACGGAGATCGCGATGTCGCCGGTGCCGGGCGGCAGGTCGAGCAGCAGCACGTCCAGGTCGCCCCAGTACACGTCCGCCAGGAACTGCTGGAGCGCGCGGTGCAGCATCGGGCCGCGCCACACCACCGGCGCGTTGCCCGGGGTGAACATGCCGATGGAAATGACCTTCACGCCGTTCGCCGACGGCGGCATGATCATGTTCTCGACCTGGGTCGGACGTCCGTCGGCGCCCAGCATGCGCGGCACCGAGTGGCCGTAGATGTCGGCGTCCACGACACCGACCTTCAGGCCGTCGGCCGCCATCGCCGCCGCCAGGTTCACCGTCACCGACGACTTGCCGACGCCGCCCTTGCCGGAGGCGACCGCGTACACCCGGGTCAGGCTGCCCGGCTTGGCGAAGGGCACCTCGCGCTCGGTCTGGCCGCCGCGCAGGGCGCTGGCCAGTTCCTTGCGCTGCTCGTCGCTCATGACGTCCAGCGTGACGTCGACACGGGTGACGCCCTCGACCCGGGAGACCGCGTCCGTCACGCGCTGCGTGATGGTGTCCCGCATGGGACAGCCGGAGACCGTCAGGTACACGGTGACCGCGACCGCCCCGTCCGCACCGATCTCCACCGATTTGACCATGCCGAGTTCGGTGATCGGCCGGTTGATCTCGGGGTCGTTCACCGTCGCCAGTGCCTCGCGCACCGCGTCTTCCGTAGCCATAGGGACGATGGTACGGCGCCGGGTGCACCCGCCGGTAAGTCCGTCATCGGTCGTCTGCGTCACGTTCCGGCGGCCGTTCCGCCCGTATCGCCGGAAACGGTCCGTGATGGTCCTTGTGGCCGTCCTGCCGCTCCTCCAGTTCCTTGACCATGTCCTGGAGCTCCGAGCGGATCCAGTCCCGCGTGGCCACCTCCCCGAGCCCGATGCGCAGCGCCGCGATCTCCCGGGTCAGGTACTCGGTGTCCGCGATCGACCGCTCGTTCTGCTTGCGGTCCTGCTCCAGGTTGACCCGGTCGCGGTCGTCCTGCCGGTTCTGCGCGAGCAGGATCAGCGGGGCCGCGTAGGAGGCCTGGAGGGACAGCGCCAGCGTCAGGAAGATGAACGGGTACTCGTCGAACCGCAGCTCCCGCGGCACGGACACGTTCCACAGCACCCACACGATGATGACGACCGTCATCCAGACGAGGAACCGCCCGGTGCCGATGAAGCGCGCGATCCGCTCCGACAGCCGCCCGAAGGCCTCCGGGTCCCACTCGGGCAGGAGCCGGCGCCGGGGCGGGCGCGGCTGGTCCAGCCGGGGCGCGCGCGGCCGGCGGCCGGCGGCCGTGGCACCCGCGGGCAGCCGCTCGCGCGTCCCCTCGCGCTCAGGAGCCATCGGTCACCACCCCCCCGTCGAGGTGGAACTCGGTCTCCCGCCAGTCCTCGGGCAGCATGTGGTCCAGCACGTCGTCCACCGTCACCGCGCCCAGCAGCGAGCCCGTCTCGTCGACCACGGGCGCCGCCACCATGTCGTACGCGGCGAAGAACCCGGCGACCACGGGCAGCGCCGCGTCCGGCTCCAGGGGCTGCAGGTCGTCGTCCAGGATCGAGCCGACCAGGGTGTACGGGGGGTCGCGCAGCAGGCGCTGGAAGTGGACCGTGCCCAGGTACTTGCCGGTGGGCGTCTCCTCGGGCGGACGGCACACGTAGATCTGCGCGGCGTGCGCGGGGGAGAGGTCGGGGTTGCGGATGCGGGCGAGCGCGTCGGCGACGGTCGCGTCGGGCCGCAGCACGATCGGCTCGGTCGTCATCAGACCGCCCGCCGTGTGCTCCTCGTACGACATCAGGCGCCGCATGTCGGCCGCGTCACCGGGCTGCATCAGGCTCAGCAGCCGCTCCTTGTCCGCCTCGGGCAGCTCGCCGAGCAGGTCGGCCGCGTCGTCGGGGTCCATGGCCTCCAGGACGTCGGCGGCGCGCTCCTCCTTCAGCTTGCCGAGGATCTCGATCTGGTCGTCCTCGGGCAGCTCCTCCAGCACGTCGGCCAGCCGGTCGTCGTCGAGGGCGGCGGCGACCTCGGCCCGCCGCTTGGCGGACAGGTGGTGCAGGACGTTGGCCAGGTCGGCGGGGCGCAGCTGCTCGAAGGTGGCGAGCAGGTTCTCGGCGCCCTGCCCGTGCTCCTCCAGGGAGAAGCCGGTGACCGCGGTCCACTCGACGGTCAGCGTCTCGCCCTTGCTGCGCCGGAACGCGCCCGCCTTCTTCCCCTTGCGCACGAAGACGCGGTCGATCTCCCACTCGCGGCGGACCGGCAGCTGATGCACCGACAGGTCCAGGACCGTGACCTCCTCGCCGCTCTCCGCGAGCGTCACCCGCCGGTCCAGGAGCTCGCCGAAGACGAGCCGCTCGGTGGGCCGCTGCTCGAAGCGCCGGACGTTGAGCACGCCGGTCGTGATGACCTGCCCGGACTGCACGGCGGTCACCCGGTTCATGGGCAGGAAGATACGGCGGCGGGTGGCGAGTTCGACCACCAGACCGAGCAGTCTCGGCGGACGCCGGCCGACCCGCAGGACGACGACCAGATCGCGCACGCGCCCCACCTGGTCGCCGGCCGGGTCGAACACGGCGACACCGGAGAGGTGCGAGACGAAGAACCGGGGGGCGCCCGCTGCCATGGCCGCGGCTCCTTTTCATGCGGGATGTTTCGTTCCGGGTGGTGCCTGCTGCGCTCGTTTTCCGAATTGCCCGCTCGGGTGGGCTTCAGGCTAGCCCGTCCCGATCGGCCGTGCTCCCGAGGCCGGTCCGGACGGACCGGCTCCGTTCTGATCACCTGATCCCGGTACCCTGCGGTACGCCGTTCAGGTCCCCCGACAGAGAGGCAGCCCCACCTGTGACTCCGATCTCCTCGGGCCGTTCCCGCAGGACCGTGCTGGCCGGCGCCGTGGGCGCGCTGCTCGTGACGGGGACGGCGCTCACGGGATGCTCCGAGGACCCGAACGAGGGCACCAACGGCGTCGGCAGGCTGTCCGCCGACGAGATCCAGAGCCGGACCCAGAAGGCCGCGAAGTCGGTCGACACGGTCCGGCTGCACGGGACCGTGGTCACCAACGGGCGCAGCTACACGCTCGACATGCGGCTGAAGCCCGAGGGCGGCATCGGGTCGGTCACCACCCGGGGGGAGACGTTTCGCCTGCTGCGGGTCGGCGACGAGCTCTTCCTGAAGGCCGGCGCGGAGTTCTGGGGCCGCGAGGACGACGGCGAGGCGGACGCGGCGGCGGCCGGCAAGCTCGCCGAGAAGTACGTGAAGGTGCCGCAGGGCGACCCCTCGTACAAGAAGTTCAGCGGTTTCACGGACAAGGACGTCCTCCTCGGCGGCCTGCTCACCCTGCACGGCAAGCTGGCCACGGACGGCCGCCACGAGCAGGGGGGCGTCCGCACCATCCGGATCGCCGGCGACAAGGGCTCCGGCGGCACCCTGGACGTCTCCCTCGAGGGCACGCCGTACCCGCTGCGCCTGGTGCGGGCCGGCAAGGCGGGCACCCTGACGTTCTCGGCCTGGGGCACCGACTTCCCCCTGGAGAAGCCGGCCGAGGACCAGACCCTGGACTACGGCCAGCAGCTCCCCGCCTCGTAGCCGGTCCGAACGACAGACCCTAGCCCCGCCGGCGCTTCCTCTTCTTCAGCAGCAGCCGGGGCAGGCCCGCCGGCACGGGCCTCCTGGTCGTCACCGGCGTCGGCAGCGGCGGCCCGGCCAGCGAGCCGTCGGGCAGTGGCGCCGTCTCCCCCGTCGGCTCCAGGCGCAGCACCCGGCACTCGCGCGACCAGCGCGCGGTCATCGCCTCGCCGTCGGGCGCGTTGAGCCGCTTGCCCTTGAGCTCGGCGACGGCGGCCGTCCACTCCTCGGAGCCGGACGGCAGCTCCACGACCCGCGCGGTCCAGGAGACCAGCCGGCCGCCCTTGTCCTTGCTGCGGACCGTCACCTGGGCCCGGACGCCGTCGGCCAGCCCCGGCAGCGGCTGCTCCCCGGGCCCGTCGCCGACCACGCACGCGGCGCCCTCGTGCCACACGTGCCACAGCGCACGGGCCGCGGCGCCGGGCCCCCCGACCCAGACGAGGCCGGACTTCTTCGTGGCCTCCTCGATGAGGGCCCTCTCGAGCAGCTCGCTTGTCATGGGCCCAGCCTATCCAGGGCCGTCCGGGGCCGTCAGAGCCAGCCGTTGCGCTTGAGCGTGCGGTGGATGCCCAGGCAGATGGCCACCGTGATCCCCAGGACCAGCGGGTAGCCGTACTTCCAGCGCAGCTCGGGCATGTGGTCGAAGTTCATCCCGTACACACCGCACACCATCGTCGGCACGGCGATGATGGCGGCCCACGAGGTGATCTTGCGCATGTCCTCGTTCTGCGCCACGGAGGCCTGGGCGAGGTTGGCCTGGAGGATGGAGTTCAGCAGTTCGTCGAAGCCGATGACCTGTTCCTGCACGCGCGCCACGTGGTCGGCGACGTCCCGGAAGTACTTCTGGATCTCCGGGTCGATCAGCCGCATCGGCCGCTCGCTCAGCAGCTGCATCGGCCGCAGCAGCGGCGACACGGCCCGCTTGAACTCCAGCACCTCGCGCTTGAGTTGGTAGATCCGGCCGGCGTCCGTGCCGCGCGGGGCGCCCTTGCGGCCCGGCGAGAACACCTCCGTCTCGACCTCGTCGATGTCGTCCTGCACCGCGTCGGCGACCGCGATGTAGCCGTCCACGACGTGGTCGGCGATGGCGTGCAGCACGGCCGAGGGGCCCTTGGCCAGCAGCTCGGGGTCGTCCTGCAGGCGGTGCCTGAGGGCCCGCAGCGAGCCCTGCCCGCCGTGCCGGACGGTGATGAAGAAGTCCCGGCCGGTGAAGCACATCACCTCGCCGGTCTCGACGACCTCGCTGCTGGAGGTGAGCCGGTCGTGGTCGACGTAGTGGATGGTCTTGAAGACCGTGAACAGCGAGTCGTCGTAGCGCTCCAGCTTGGGCCGCTGGTGGGCCTGGACGGCGTCCTCCACGGCCAGCGGGTGCAGCCCGAACTCGCGGGCGATACCGGCGAATTCGGCCTCGGTCGGCTCGTGCAGGCCGATCCACACGAAGCCCCCGTCGCGACGCACCAGGCGCATCGCCTCCTGCGGGCCGATCGGGCCCTCGGTCTCCAGGCGCCGGCCGTCGCGGTAGACGGCGCAGTCGACGACGGCGGTGGCCGTCCCGGGGTCGCGGGTGGTGTCGTACGGGCCGCTCTCCTTGCGCAGCGAGACACGGGAGGAGGGACGGACCACGGCACGCAGGTCGCGGATCATCGACATGGCGGGCTCCTTCGCGGACGGGCAACGAAAGGCGCCGGGACGACGGGTGGAACAACCCGGAATGAGGACGTCTTGAACTGCGGATGTTTGGCACGTCCACAAAGCGGGGAGCACCGCACCGTCGCGGTGGCGAGCTTCGTCGCTGATACAGCTACTGGGGCAGATCAGGCAGAACGAAACGAAGTGCTCTTCCGTTACGGACGCGAGTGCGAAAGGCGGCAGCCAGGGGAAAGACGGCTACATCAGCGGGCGGAAGAGCGGGTGATACTGCACGGTCGACTTCGGTCCATGCCAGCCCCACCTCCTCCGGCCGGTCCCTCGTGAGGGACGATCCACAATCCCCCTGGGGGATTCCCCCGTAGACGGGGAGTGCCACATCGGCGTCGGGACTCGATCGCGACGCTTCTGCGTGCTGCCCCGACCACCGGCCAAGCGTATCAGCCGACCGGCGTGTCAAGGCGCTGCTTTGCCCGGTGCTGACGAGTTCTATGCTCGCCGCATGGCTGATGTTCTTCCTCTGGTCGAGGCCCGGTTGCGTACGGCGCTGGGCGAACCGGACGCGCGGGCGGCGGTCACCTTCCTGGGCACGGACCGCATCGAGGTGCTGCGCTTCCACGAGGGCGACATCGTGCGCTACGCCACGCTCGGCATGTCGGCGCAGCCCATGGCCGACCCCACGGCCGTGGTCGCGGACCCGGTCAGGGGGCCGCGCGCCGAACTGGTGCTGTCTGTCAGGGGCGGACTCGCCGACACCGACAAGGTGCTCCGCCCGCTCGCCGTGCTGGCCGCGTCCCCGCAGGTCGAGGGAGTGGTCGTGGCGCCCGGCGCCTCCCTGGACGTCGGCGGGCCGCTGTGGCCCGGCGCCCCGTTCACCTCGGTCCTGGTCGCCGAGCCCGGCGGTCTGGTGGAGGACCTGGAGCTCGACGCGCCCCTGGACCCCGTGCGGTTCCTGCCGCTGCTGCCCATGACCCCGAACGAGGCCGCCTGGAAGCGGGTGCACGGCGCCCAGGCCCTCCAGGAGCGCTGGCTGACGCAGGGGACGGACCTGCGGGACCCCGCCCGCAGGTCCGTCCCGCTGGAGTGAGCAAGCTCACCAACGCCTTTTCGGACCGGTTCAGTTGGCGAGAACGGTGACACCGTCCTGCGTCTCGGGCCGCGTCCGCCGCTCCTCGGTCCCCCCGGTGAGCGCCCCGCGCCGTACCGCCACCACCAGCGCGCCCAGCACCGCCGTGACCGCCGCGACCACGAACGGGACGTGCGCGTCGGTCCACTCCTCGAGCTTCGGCGCGAACCAGGGCGCGGCCGCCGCGGCGAACCAGCGCACGAAGTTGTACCCGGCGCTCGCCACCGGGCGCGGCGCGTCCGACACCCCGAGCGCCAGCTCGGTGTACACCGTGTTGTTCACGCCGATGAAGGCACCGGACAGGACGGTGCAGACGACGGCGACGGCGTGGCCGCCGTACCCGAGCACGAGCACGTCGGCCGCGAGCAGCACCAGCGAGCCGCCCAGCACCTTCAGGGAGCCGAGGCGCCGCTGCAGCCGTGGCGCCACGATCACCGAGAAGACGGCCAGCAGCACGCCCCAGCCGAAGAACACCGCACCGGACCGGTACGGGGACATGTCCAGCACGAACGGCGTGAAGGCCAGCACCGTGAAGAACGTGTAGTTGTAGAAGAACGCCGAGACCGCGGCCGAGGCCAGTCCGCCGTGGCCCAGCGCCCTGAGCGGGTCGAGCGGCGAGGTTCCGCGGGCCGGCTTCGGCTGTTCCTTCAGGAACACCGCGATGCACAGGAAACCGGCCGCCATGAGGAGGGCCGTGCCGAAGAAGGGGTAGCGCCAGCTCGCGTCACCGAGCAGCGCGCCCAGCAGCGGCCCGCAGGCCATGCCGAGGCCGAGGGCGGACTCGTAGAGCAGGATCGCCGCCGCGCTGCCCCCGGCCGCCGCGCCGACGATGACCGCGAGGGCCGTGGAGACGAAGAGGGCGTTGCCCAGTCCCCAGCCGGCCCGGAAGCCGACCAGTTCCCCGACCGACCCCGAGGTGCCGGCGAGCCCCGCGAAGACCACGACGAACGCGAGGCCGAGCAGCAGGGTCCTGCGGCCGCCGATGCGGCTGGAGACGGAGCCGGTCACCAGCATCGCGAAGGCGGTGATGAGGAAGTACGAGGTGAACAGCAGGGAGACCTGGCCGGCGGTGGCGTCGAGGCCGTGCGCGATGGAGGGCAGGATCGGGTCGACGAGCCCGATCCCCATGAAGGCGACGACGGACGCGCCGGCCGTCGCCCACACGGCCTTCGGCTGCCTGAGAAGGCCGCCCGTTCCCGCGTCGGGGGAATCCATGGGAGGTGCTCCAATCCGGGACGTGTCCGGGTGCCGGATGCCCGGCAGATGGTTGGTATATGCACACAGTAAGTTAGCTGATCTAATTAATGTGAGCTACATTTAATGGGGCCGCCGTGCCGGTTCCGCCCGGACGGGTGATCGTCCTTGACGTGGGGCGGCAGGGGTAGGACCGTGGGGCCCTATGAGGGGCGAACCCAGTTGCCCGAAGTGCGGTGGCCGGGTCAGGGCTCCCGGCCTCTTCTCCGATGCCTGGCAGTGCGCCGTGCACGGCGCCGTACACCCGGTGCAGCCCGTGATACCGCCCAGCGTCGAGGCCCTCGACGTGGTCGTGCACCGCACGAAGGTGCCGGTGTGGATGCCGTGGCCGCTGCCGGTGGGCTGGCTGTTCACGGGCGTGGCCTGCGCGGGTGACGACCGCAGCGGGGGGCGTGCGACCGCCGTCGCGTGCACCGGGCCCGGGCCGCTCGGCGGCATGGGCGAGCTCATCCTGGTGGCCGAGGAGCTGGGCGTCGGCCTCGGCGCGCGGTACGCGGGCGTCGACGGCCCGGACCCGGGACCGTACCTGGACGTCGAGAAGCCGGCCGAGGCGAAGGTGCTGGCCGCCGGCCGCCCGACCCCGCTCTGGCACGTCTCCAAGACCCCGGACGACCGCGCCGTGTTCGCGGGCGAGGCGCTCGGGATGTGGCTGTGGGCGGTGGTGTGGCCGGAGCAGTCCGGACTGCTGATGTACGACGAACTGGTGCTCACCGACCTGCGGGACGCCGGGGCCGAGGTGGAGCTGGTCCCCTGCGGGGCGCTGTCGCCGCGCCTGCTGGAGGCGTAGGGGCGGTTCCCCAGGTGCGCGTAGGGGGCGCAGGGCGGGTTCGGGTGTGACAGAGGACGGTGAAAATCCGGTTATCCTGAAGCGTCCCCGTCCGTTCCGTCACCGCTTTGGAGTAACGCGTCGTGCGTATCGACCTGCACACCCACTCCACCGCGTCCGACGGCACGGACACGCCGGCCGACCTGGTCCGCAAGGCCGCAGCCGTCGGACTCGACGTCATCGCGCTGACCGACCACGACACCACCCGCGGGCACGCCGAGGCCCTCGCCGCGCTGCCCGAGGGGCTCACGCTGGTCACCGGTGCGGAGCTCTCCTGCCGGCTCGACGGCATCAGCATGCACATGCTGGCCTACCTCTTCGACCCCGAGGAGCCCGCACTGCTCGCCGAGCGCGAGCTGGTCCGGGACGACCGGGTGCCGCGCGCCCGGGGCATGATCGACAAGCTCAACGCGCTGGGCGTGCCCGTCACCTGGGAGCAGGTCGCGCGGATCGCCGGCGACGGGTCGGTGGGGCGCCCGCACGTCGCCACCGCCCTCGTCGAGCTGGGCGTCGTGCCGACCGTGAGTGACGCGTTCACCCAGGAGTGGCTGGCCGACGGCGGCCGGGCCTACGTGGAGAAGCACGAGACCGACCCCTTCGAGGCCCTGCGGCTGATCAAGGGCGCGGGCGGGGTCGCGGTGTTCGCGCACCCGGCCGCGAGCAAGCGGGGCCGGACCGTGCCCGAGTCCGCGATCGCCGCACTGGCCGAGGCCGGCCTCGACGGCCTCGAGGTCGACCACATGGACCACGACCCCGAGGTGCGGGCCGGGCTGCGGGGCCTCGCGCAGGAGCTGGGACTCCTGGTGACGGGGTCCAGCGACTACCACGGCAGCCGGAAGACCTGCGTCCTCGGCGAGTTCATGACGGACCCCGAGGTGTACGGCGAGATCACGCGGCGCGCGACCGGGGCGTTCCCGGTGCCGGGGACCGGCGGAGCCTGAGGCCCGTCCTCCCCGCCCACCTCTCGTTCGCCCCCCAGCGCAAGGCAGTCATGCCTTTCGTTCGTCCTTCAGCAAGGCAGTCATGTTCGACGTCGCCCTCTTCGGCTCCCTCTTCCTGACCCTCTTCGTCATCATGGATCCCCCGGGGATCACCCCGATCTTCCTCGCCCTGACCGCGGGCCGGCCCGTCAAGGCGCAGAGGCGGATGGCCTTCCAGGCCGTGTGCGTGGCCGGTGGCGTGATCACCGTCTTCGGGCTGCTCGGCCACCAGATCCTCGACTACCTGCACGTGTCGGTGCCCGCGCTGATGATCGCGGGCGGGCTGCTGCTCCTGCTGATCGCGCTCGACCTGCTCACCGGCAAGTCCGACGAGCCCCAGCAGACCAAGGACGTCAACGTCGCGCTGGTCCCGCTGGGCATGCCGCTGCTGGCCGGGCCCGGCGCGATGGTGTCGGTGATCCTCGCGGTGGAGAAGGCCGGCGGTGTCGCCGGGCAGGTCTCGGTGTGGTCGGCGATCCTCGCCATCCACGTCGTGCTGTGGCTGGCGATGCGGTACTCGCTGCTGATCATCCGGGTCATCAAGGACGGCGGCGTGGTCCTGGTGACGCGCCTCGCGGGCATGATGCTCTCCGCGATCGCCGTGCAGCAGATCATCAACGGCGTCACCCAGGTGATCCGGGGCGGCTGACCCCGCACGCGGGACGCGCGGAGCCCCCGTACCGATCGCGGTACGGGGGCTCCGGAGCAAACGGAGGCGTCGCGGACCCGGGGGGCGGCGCAGCGCGTTATGAGGCCGACGTGTCGGCGGGGCGGATCCACAGGCGCTGCCCGATGGCGGCGGCCTGTTGGACGATGCGGTTGACGGAGGCGGCGTCCACGACGGTCGTGTCCACGGGCGTGCCGTCGACGTCGTCGAGTCGCATGATCTCGAAGCGCACGGGCTTCTCCCTTCGTCTGGTCATCCTCCTGAAGGAGAACTACTCGGTGGGCGGTCCCGGGCCGGTCGGACCCGAGTTCCACGAGTGACAACGGTCTGTGCGATACAAACATTCCCTACGCTAAAGAAATTTTTCGATCGACTAAATACTGACCAGTAAGAGTTTCGAAGAGGACCGACCGGGACCGGTTGTGTTCGTAGCGTGACCGCCGGGACAATGGAGGAGATGAACGAAGACCTCGCGGACCTGAGCGCCCGCATCGATCGCACGAACGAGTTGCTCCAGCGCATGCTCGCCGAGGTGGCGAAGACGCCCTCGACCCACGCGATCTTCGTCGACGCCGGCTATCTGTACGCGGCCGCGGGGCGGCTCGTGGCCGGGACCGAGGACCGCCGGGCCTTCGACCTCGACGCCGAGGGACTCATCGACGCGCTCATCGACCGCGCCCGCACCGTCTTCGCGGACAGCCGGCTGCTGCGGGTCTACTGGTACGACGGCGCCAGGCGCCGCATCCACACCGCCGAACAGCAGTCCATCGCCGAGCTCCCCGACGTCAAGGTCCGCCTCGGCAACCTCAACGCCAACAACCAGCAGAAGGGCGTCGACTCCCTGATCCGCACCGACCTGGAGTCACTGGCCCGGCACCGCGCCATCAGCGACGCCGCCCTGCTCGGCGGCGACGAGGACCTCGTCTCGGCGGTCGAGGCGGCCCAGGGGTACGGCGCCCGGGTGCACCTGTGGGGCATCGAGGCGCCCGAGGGCCGCAACCAGGCCGAGCCGCTGCTCTGGGAGGTCGACAGCCAGCGCACCCTCGACCTCGACTTCTTCAAGCCCTACGTCTCCCGGCGCACGGCCCCGGCCTACGAGCCCATGACGGGCCGGCCCACCCGCGAGGACGTCCGCTTCGTCGGCGCGCAGATCGCCGCGAAGTGGCTCGCCGCACGCGGCCGGGACACCCTGGTGGAGCTGCTCCCCGGCCACCCCTACCTGCCCGGCTCGGTCGACCAGGAGCTGCTGGTGGAGGCGGAGGGCCTGCTCCAGTACTCCCTGCGGGGCCAGGCGGACCTGCGGCGCGCCCTGCGCGACGGCTTCTGGGACCACCTGCAGACGCAGTACTGACGCGTCAACGGCCGCCGGGGCGCAGCCCGTCCCAGAAGTCGGCGAGGGCGCGGGCGGTCGGCTCCGGCGCGTCGACGTTGGGCGAGTGCTCGGCCCCGTCGACGACGGTGCGGTGCGCCTTCAGCCGTACGGCCATCTCGTCGAGGTCCGGGACCGGCCAGGTGTCGTCGCGCGCGCCGGACAGGACGTGGAACGGCAGCGGCACGGCGGCGAGTTCGGCCACCCGGTCCGGTTCGGCGCACAACTGCCGCCCCGTGGCGAGCAACTGCGCGGGCTCGGTGCCCAGCCAGCGGCGGCGCAACTGCTCCGGGCCGCCGATCCCGCGCGCCGGACCACCGACCTCCTCGGGCGGCCCCATGGCCAGGATCGCCTCCCAGCACTCCGCCATCGACATCACCGCGAGCGCGTCCCGCAGCAGTTTCACGCGCCGCTCCTGGGAGACGGAGATCCGTCCGGGGCCGGAGGAGACGAGGGTGAGCGAGCGGAAGGGGGAGTGGTCCAGGAGGACGGCGGCACGGGCGATCTGGCCGCCGAGCGAGTGTCCGACGAGGTGCACGGGCCCGCCGAGCGCCTCGGCCTGCGCGAGCACGTCCCGCGCCAACTCGGCCTGGGCGTAGGCGGTCTCGTCGTCGGCGGGCCCGTCCGACTCGTGCTGACCCCGTCCGTCCACGGCGACGCTGCGATACCCGCGCGCGGCGAGCGGTCCCTGCACCAGCGCGAAGTCCTCCTTGCTCCCGGTGAACCCCGGCAGCAGCAGCGCGACCCCCCTCTCCTCGGCTCCGGCGGACGGCGGCACGTCCACGACGGCGAACTCCCCGCGCGAGGTGCGGAGCCGGCGGGGCCGGGCGCCGTGGGGCGGGACGGGGGCGGGGACGGGCGTGGAGTGGCTGGTCACGGAGGGAGGGTAGCGGGCGCGGCGGACGTGCGGCGGGGCGAGGCGGTGAGGCCCCGCCCCGCTTCCGGGCGACGGGCACGGACACGCCGACGGCCCGGCCCCACCGGGAGGCGGGACCGGGCCGTCGGACGGTGCGTCAGCCCTCCGTGGGCTCCGCGGCGGCCGTGGTGGTCTTGCGGGTGCGGCGGACCCTGGGCTTCGCCGCCGCGGCCTCCGGCTCCTGCGCCGGTTCGACCACTGCCTCGGCCTTCTTGGCCGCGGTCTTGCGGGTGCGGCGCGGCTTGGCCTCCGCCGTGACCTCGGGCTCCTGGGCGGCCTGTGCCGGGATGTCGGCGACGGTCGCGGCGGGCTCCGCGGTCTCGGCGGTCTTGCGGGTGCGGCGGCGCGGCTCGGCCTCGGTGGCCTCCGCCGTGTCGGCCGCCGCCTCGGCCTTCTTGGCCGCGGTCTTGCGGGTGCGGCGCGGCTTGGCCTCCGCCGTGACCTCGGGCTCCTGCGCGGCCTGTGCCGGGATGTCGGCGACGGTCGCGGCGGGCTCCGCGGTCTCGGCGGTCTTGCGGGTGCGGCGGCGCGGCTCGGCCTCGGTGGCCTCCGCCGTGTCGGCCGCCGCCTCGGCCTTCTTGGCCGCGGTCTTGCGGGTGCGGCGCGGCTTGGCCTCCGCCGCGGCCTCCGGCTCCTGCGCCGGTTCGACCACTGCCTCGGCCTTCGCCGCGGCCTTGCGGGTGCGGCGCGGCCGGGGCTCCACGGCCTCGGCCGGCTCGGTGGTTCCCTCGGCCGTGTCGACCGCCGCCTCCGCCTCCGCGGCCGCGGCCGCGGTCTTGCGGGTCCGGCGGCGGCGCGGCTCGGCCGCCGGGGACTCGGGCTCCGTGACCGCCGCCGCGTCCGTCGTCACCGGGGCCGCGGGGGCCGCCGCGGCCTCCTCGACCGACGGGGTGACCACGGCCGCGTCCTCCACCGCCGCCTCCGCGGCCGCGGTCCTGCGGGTCCGGCGGCGGCGCGGCTTCTCGGGAGCCTCGGGGGCCTCACCGGTCGTGCCCTCGGCCGTGGCGACGGCGGACCGCGCCGGCTCCGCGGTCTCGGCCGCGGTCGCCGCGGCCGGCGCCATCTCGGCCGGGAGTCCGCCGCGCATCCGGCGGCGGCGACGCGGGGTGCGGACGGCCGTACCGGCCTCCGCCTCGTCGGCGCCCTCGGCGGCCGGGGTCGCGGGCTGCGGGCTCGTCTGGTCCAGCGGCGCACCACCGCGCGTGCGGCGGCGGCGCCGCGGCGTACGGGACGGGGCCTCCTGCTCGGCGGCACGGGAGTCACTGCGCCCGCCCCGGCCGCCGCGTCCGCGCGGTCCGCGTCCGCCCGGCTCGCCCAGGTCCTCCAGCTCCTCCGCGTCCAGCCCGGCGCGCGTGCGCTCCGAGCGCGGCAGGATGCCCTTGGTGCCCTCGGGGATGCCGAGGTCGGTGTACAGGTGCGGGGAGGTGGAGTACGTCTCCGGCGGGTCGCTGAAGCCCAGGTCCAGCGCCTTGTCGATCAGCTGCCAGCGCGGGATGTCGTCCCAGTCGACCAGCGTGATCGCCGTACCCTTCGCGCCGGCGCGGCCGGTCCGGCCGATGCGGTGCAGGTACGTCTTCTCCTCCTCCGGCGACTGGTAGTTGATGACGTGCGTGACGCCCTCGACGTCGATGCCGCGGGCGGCGACGTCGGTGCAGACGAGCACGTCCACCTTGCCGTTGCGGAAGGCGCGCAGCGCCTGCTCGCGGGCGCCCTGGCCGAGGTCGCCGTGGACCGCGCCGGAGGCGAAGCCGCGCTGCTTGAGCTGGTCGGCGAGGTCGGCGGCCGTGCGCTTGGTGCGGCAGAAGATCATGGCCAGTCCCCGGCCGTCGGCCTGCAGGATCCGCGCGACCATCTCGGGCTTGTCCATGTTGTGCGCGCGGTAGACGAACTGCGTGGTGTTCGCCACCGTGGCGCCCTCGTCGTCCGGCGCGGTGGCGCGGATGTGCGTGGGCTGCGACATGTAGCGGCGGGCGAGACCGATGACCGCGCCCGGCATGGTGGCCGAGAACAGCATGGTCTGGCGCCTGACCGGAAGCAGGTTGATGATCTTCTCGACGTCGGGCAGGAAGCCCAGGTCGAGCATCTCGTCGGCCTCGTCCAGGACGAGCGCCTTCACGTGCGCCAGGTCCAGCTTCTTCTGCCCGGCGAGGTCGAGCAGCCGGCCCGGGGTGCCGACGACCACGTCGACGCCCTTCTTCAGGGCCTCGACCTGCGGTTCGTAGGCCCGGCCGCCGTAGATCGCGGCGACGCGCACGTTGCGCACCTTGCCGGCGGTCAGCAGGTCGTTGGTGACCTGGGTGCACAGCTCGCGCGTGGGGACGACGACGAGGGCCTGCGGTGCGTCGGTGAGGTCCTCGGGCCTGGCGCGGCCCGCCTCCACGTCGGCGGGGACGGTGACGCGCTCGAGGAGCGGAAGGCCGAAGCCGAGCGTCTTGCCGGTGCCGGTCTTGGCCTGGCCGATGACGTCCGTGCCCGACAGGGCCACGGGGAGGGTCATCTCCTGGATGGGGAAGGGGGTGATGATGCCGACGGCCTCCAGGGCCTCGGCGGTCTCGGGGAGGATCCCGAGCTCTCGGAACGTCGTAGTCAGGGTGCTGCCTCTTCTGTGTGCGCGGTGCGAGGCGAGCGCGGGGGGTCGTGTCGGGACCGTGCCGGGGACGTCGGCTGCCTTACGGGCGGTGCCGTAGGGCACGGGACCACCGCCGACGCTCTAGCGCTCGTACCGCTGAGGGTTCCCTCCGATCGTCGTACGCGAGGTGCCGCACGGTCAGGGAGGGCTGTCGGGTCGGAGCCGATCGGGCCACCGACCGGGCATCCTCATACATGCGGCCTGTCGAGTACGTCAGAGTGCTCAGCAGGCGCATTACCACCATACCCCGGATTCGCGCACACGCCATGGCCGATTTGGTCACGTAGTCGTCGTCACACCGATCGGCCAAGACCTTCCGGCGCCCGGCAAGCGGGCTATTGTGCGCTTCATGACGAGCTCTGACAAGCCTGACAACGCCGCGGACACCCCCGAGACCCCCGCCGAACACACCGGCGTCGCCGCCATGGACTGGGCGGCCGCCTCCGCCGACCCCCAGTACCGCGCCGCCGTCGTGGACCTGCTCGGCGCGCTCGCGTACGGGGAGCTGGCGGCGTTCGAACGGCTCGCGGAGGACGCCAAGCTGGCGCCCACGCTGGCGGACAAGGCGGAGCTGGCGAAGATGGCGTCGGCCGAGTTCCACCACTTCGAGCGGCTGCGCGACCGGCTCGCCGGGATCGGCGAGGAGCCGACGCACGCGATGGAGCCGTTCGTCGCCGCGTACGACGGCTTCCACAAGCAGACGGCGCCCTCCGACTGGCTGGAGGGCCTGGTCAAGGCCTACGTCGGCGACTCCATCGCCAGCGACTTCTACCGGGAGGTGGCGGTCCGCCTCGACTCCGACACCCGCGCCCTGGTGCTGACCGTGCTCGACGACACGGGGCACGGCGGCTTCGCCGTGGAGAAGGTGCGCGCGGCGATCGACGCGGACCCGCGCGTGGGCGGGCGGCTCGCGCTGTGGGCGCGGCGGCTGATGGGGGAGGCCCTGTCGCAGTCCCAGCGGGTGGTCGCCGACCGGGACGCGCTGTCCACGATGCTCGTGGGCGGTGTCGCGGACGGCTTCGACCTCGCCGAGGTCGGCAGGATGTTCTCCCGGATCACCGAGGCGCACACCAAGCGGATGGCGGCGCTGGGGCTGGCGGCCTGACGGCGGACCGGCCCGTCAGGGCCCGCGGCGACGTCGGCGGCCGGTCAGGCGGTCGCCGATCCGCGGCGGAGTCTTCCCGCGGGGCGCAGCAGCAGCGAGAGGGAGGCCACGGAGACGGTCGCCGCGCCGACCAGGACCGTCAGCAGGCTCACGGCCTCCAGCGCGGTGTGCGTCACGAAGGCGCCGAAGAGGGCTCCGGCCACGCCGGTCGGCAGGACCAGGACGCGGGCGGGCAGACGGTGCGGCAGGCGGCGTGCGGCCGCCCACGCCAGAGCCAGGCCGAGGATCGCGGAGCTGAGCGCTTCCAAGAGCATGTCGGGGTCCCTCCCACATGGCCGGCCTGCTCACATCGGTCGTAGCCCGTATTACCCCTGACCTGCGGAATCCAATCCTCCCTGTGAGGGAACCGTGTACCCCCGTGAACGGGAGGGCCGCGGCCGCGCGCGGTGAGCCGGAGCGGAACGGCACGCGGAGAGGGGCGCGCGCATGGCTCCGACGGAGTGAACGCCGTCGGGGCGGCACGGGACACGGAAGGGCCCGGCGGTGCCGCACGCGGCACCGCCGGGCCCTTCCCCGGCTGCTGGTCGTCCGCCGGTCGACGCCTACAGCGCGCCGAAGCCCACCTTGCGCGGGGCCGGCTCGCCGATCTCGACGTACGCGAGGCGGTCGGCCGGGACCAGGACCTTGCGGCCGTGCTCGTCCACGAGGCTCAGCAGCTGCGACTTCCCGGCCAGTGCCTCGGCCACCACGCGCTCGACCTCCTCGGCGCTCTGACCGCTCTCCAGAACGATCTCGCGGGGCGCGTGCTGCACGCCGATCTTGACCTCCACGGCTATGTCCCTCCGACGGTCAGTGAAGTGCGCGACCTTCCGCGCCGTACCAGCACACATTAGCCCGGTGAGGGGACGTGCACGCTGCACCCGGCCACGCCAGGAGCGAACAGCCGGCGGGAACAAACGACCGCCGGTGTCCGCGCCCGCGGTCAGTGCTGCTGTTCGTTGCCGTGCAGCGGGAATCCGGCGATGCCCCGCCAGGCGAGCGAGGTCAGCAACTGCACCGCCTGGTCGCGCGGCACGCTGCGGTCGCTGTGCAGCCAGGACCGGGCCACCACCTGGGCGAGTCCGCCCAGCCCCGAGGCGAGCAGCATCGACTCCGCCCGCGAGAGCCCGGTGTCCTCGGCGATGACGTCGCAGATCGCCTCCGCGCAGTCGTTGGTGACCTTGTCGACGCGCTCGCGCACGGCGGGCTCGTTCGTCAGGTCCGACTCGAAGACCAGGCGGAAGGCGCCGCCGTCGTCCTCGACGTACGCGAAGTAGGCGTCCATGGTCGCCCGGACGCGCTGCTTGTTGTCGGTCGTCGACGCGAGCGCGTGGCGCACCGACCGGATCAGCGACTCGCAGTGCTGGTCCAGCAGCGCGAGGTAGAGATCGAGCTTGCCCGGGAAGTGCTGGTACAGCACCGGCTTGCTGACGCCGGCGCGCTCGGCGATGTCGTCCATCGCGGCCGCGTGGTAGCCCTGCGCGACGAAGACCTCCTGGGCGGCGCCCAGCAGCTGGTTCCGTCGGGCCCGGCGCGGCAGGCGTGTCCCCCTCGGGCGTACCGCCTCTGTCTGCTCGATGGCTGTCACGCCGCCTCCCATTGTCGTCCACATGCGGTGTGAGCCGCGCCGCCATCGTACTTTTCGGTAACCGTGGTGTGCGCGGTGAGAGCGCAGAATTTCACGGACCGGACGACAGCGAAAGCCGTACGGACGGTTTCAAAAGGTGTCAGAGTGGGCAAAATATGGCCTCTCTCCTGCTCGTCGAGGCCCTCCTCGGCGGTCTCCTCACCGGTAGTCGTCCTCGTCGAGGGAGACGATCCTCGCCTGCTCCACCAGATCCGCCTCATTGGCGCGATCGGGATCGACACCGGTCAGCGGGTCGTCGCGGTCCGGCCTGACCTCCGCGTGCTGCTCGGCCGCGTCGACCACGGGCGCCTCGACGTCGAACTCCTGACCCTCGCGGACGTCCTCGTCCTCCTCGAACGTCTCGGGGTCGGTCGGATCTACGGCCATGCTGGGCTCCCTTCCTACGAACGTCCCTGGGAATGCAGGGGCCACATGCGGGTGCCCTCTGTACGAGCCTAGGAGACACCCGATCCGGACGCTATGCGATCCGCGACCGGGACGTGACGCGATGCGCACGCGGCCCTGTGACGGCGAACACGTGAGCCATTGCGTGATCGTCTCGTAACATTGCCGCATGTCTTCGACCGAGCCGCCGTCCGTGCCGCCCGCAAGCGTGCTTCCCGAAGTGGCCGCCGTCAGGGTCGCGGAGGGCGAGCGGCTCAGGTCGGTGGAGCTGCCCGGGGTCACGCTGTCGATCCGGTCGAGGCCGCCCGCGCGCCGGGGGCTGCCGCCCGCCCTCTACGTCCACGGACTGGGCGGCTCCTCGCTGAACTGGTCGGCCCTGATGCCCCTGCTGGAGGACGTCGTCGACAGCGAGGCGGTGGACCTGCCGGGCTTCGGCGACTCCCCGCCCCCGGACGACGGCAACTACTCCGTCTCCGCGCACGCCCGCGCGGTGATCCGTTATCTCGACACCGCCGGACGCGGCCCGGTGCACCTCTTCGGCAACTCGCTCGGCGGCGCGGTCGCGACACGCGTCGCCGCCGTGCGCCCGGACCTCGTCCGTACGCTCACGCTCGTCTCGCCGGCCCTGCCGGAGCTGCGCGTGCAGCGCACCGCCGTCCCGACGGGACTGCTGGCGGTGCCCGGGGTCGCACCGCTGTTCACCCGCATCACCCGGGGGTGGACGGCGGAACAGCGGGTCCGCGGCGTGATGGATCTCTGCTACGGCGACCCCGGGCGAGTGACGCCGGAGGGGTTCCGCAACGCCGTGCACGAGATGGAGCGGCGGATGCGGCTGCCGTACTTCTGGGACGCGACGGCGCGCTCCGCGCGGGGCCTCGTCAACGCCTACACGCTGGGTGGCCAGCACGGACTGTGGCGCCAGGCCGAGCGGGTGCTCGCGCCGACCCTGCTCGTCTACGGCGGCCGGGACCAGCTCGTCGGCTTCCGCATGGCCCAGCGGGCGGCCCGCGCGTTCCGGAACTCGCGGCTGGTGACACTCCCGGACGCGGGGCACGTGGCGATGATGGAGTACCCCGAGACCGTGGCCCTCGCCTTCCGTGAACTCCTCGCGGACGCAAGGGATTCGAGGAGCGAGGGGGATACTGGGGAGCCGGGCGCGAAGGGCGCCCCCGGTCCGGCCGCCGACAGCGGTGCGGACGAGGCCGTCGACGGCGGGGTCACCGCCGAGAACGTGAGGGGCTGAGGCGCGACGTGGGACGCCACAGCCGCCGTGGGCCCGCCCCGAAGGGCGACACCGCGGACACAACTGCAGCACGCAGCGGCCGGGACGGCCGCGAAGCCCGGGGAGAGACCCGGCGGGACGGCCGGCGGGAGGCCCGTCCGGGGCCGGCCGGAACGCCTCCCGGCGCGCCCGAGGCGTACGGGACCCCGGTGTACGGCACGCCGGGCGGCGCGGTGCCACGCCTCCCGGACGGGTGGCTTCCGGACGGCACGCCGGCGCACGGCTTCCCGCGCCTGCCGGACGGCACGCCCGCTCACGGCGTCCCGCGCGCCTTCGACGGCACCCCGGCGCACGGTGTCCCCCCGTTCCCCGACGGCACCCCCGCCCACGGCACCCCCCGGGTCCGCGGCGGCCACCCCGAGCAGCGGGAACCCGGCGGTGGCTGGGGGAAGTTGACGGGGCGGCCGGCGGGAGGCCCGCCCGGGACCGGACACGGCGTGCCGGCCGGGGCCGAGGTGCCCCTGCCGCGGCAGCGGCAGGCGCCCCCCGGAGGCCCGCGGCAGGACTACCTGGACGCCTTCGACGAGGCCGGCGACCTCTTCACGCCGCGCCCGCCCGCCGCCGCGCCGCGCCCGCCCGCCGCCGCGCACCCCGCGGACCCGTACGCCGCCGTCACCGACTGGACCACCGCCGCGGGCACCGCCGTCGCGTCCGGCCCCGGCGACGACGCGCCGCCCACCGGTGAGCCCGCGCGGAACAGGGGCGGCAAGGGGCGGGCGTTCACCGGGATCGCGGCCGCCGCCGTCACCACGGTGCTGGCCGTGGTCGTGGCCGGCCAGGTCGCCGACGAACACGGCGGCACCGACGTACAGGCGCAGTCCGCCGTCGACCGGGCGCGTGACGTCCGGGACCCCGCCTCGCGCGGGGACGACCGGGAGACGCCCGGCGGGGTGTCCGGCGCCGAGCCGCTGACGTACGAGCAGAAGATGGAGCGGAGGTACCCGCTCGGCGCCACGCTCGCGGGCTCGGGGAAGTTCGACGCGATCCCCGGCATCGACAAGGCGCCGGGCACGGGGCAGAAGATCACCTACCGGGTGGACGTGGAGCAGGGCCTCGGCCTCGACGGCGAACTCTTCGCCGAGGCCGTGCAGAAGACGCTCAACGACGACCGCAGCTGGGCGCACAACGGCGCCCGCACCTTCGAGCGCATCCACTCCGGCCGGCCCGACTTCGTGATCACCCTCGCCAGCCCCGGCACCACCGCCGACTGGTGCGCCAAGTCCGGCCTGGACACCACCGTGGACAACGTCTCCTGCGACTCGGCGGCCACCGAACGCGTGATGATCAACGCGTACCGGTGGGCGCAGGGGGCGGAGCCGTACGGCGACGAGATCCACGCCTACCGCCAGATGCTGATCAACCACGAGATCGGCCACCGCCTGGGCTACGGCCACGTCACCTGCGACAAGGACGGCGAACTCGCCCCGGTCATGCAGCAGCAGACCAAGTTCGTGGACCACGACGGCATCGACTGCCGGCCGAACCCGTGGCCCTACCCGAAGGCCTGATCCCCTGACGGGGCGAAACGCGCCCCGCGCAGGAAGGTTACGCCCGTTCACCCCTTTTGGTGGTGCGATGGACAACCGTCCATCGCACCACCGCCTTGTCCGCATACGTTCGTCCCGCTGCGAGCCGCCGGACCAACGGCGGCTCCCCATACGGGAGATCGGGGGTGCACACGTGCGCATCGGACTGCTTACGGAGGGTGGTTATCCGTATGTGAGCGGTGGCGCCGGGCTCTGGTGCGACCGCCTCGTGCGCGGACTTCACCAACACGAGTTCGACGTCTACGCGTTCAGCCGCAGCGAAGCCCAGGAGGACGCGGGCTGGGTCCCGCTGCCGCCGCAGGTCGGCAGGGTGCGCACCGCGCCGCTGTGGGCGGCCGAGGACGACGGGGTGGTGTACGGCCGCCGCGCGCGCCGGCGCTTCACGGAGCACTACGGCGAACTGGCCGCCGTGCTCTGCGCGGCGGTGGACCCCGCCGCCCCCGGAGCCGCGCCTGACGCCGCCCCCGGCGCACGGCCCGCGGCGACGCCCGGCGCACGCCGTGAACCCACCGGGACGGCCCGTGTGTCGCCCGAGGCGGACCGTTTCGCCACCGCCCTGAACGGCCTCGCCGAACTCGCCCGCGACGAGGGCGGCCTGGTGGCCGCCCTCCGCTCCGAGACCGCCGTACGCGCCCTGGAACGCGCCTGTCGTGCGCCCCGCGTCCTGCGCGCCGCGCGCGAGGCCCGCGTACCGGATCTGCTGGCCGTCGCCGCGCACCTGGAGCAGGCCCTGCGCCCCCTCTCGCTCGACTGGTACGAGGAGGACGGGCTCGGCGCGGTCGACCTGTGCCACGCCACGGCCGGCGGCGCGGCCGCCCTGCCGGGCCTGCTCGCCCACCACTTCTTCGGCATCCCGCTGCTGGTGACCGAGTACGGCGTACGGCTGCGGACGCACTACCTGACCCGTCCGGACTCCTCGCCCGCGGTCCGCTCCCTGCTCGCCGCCTTCCACGGCAGGCTCGCCGCCGAGACCTACCGCCGGGCCGCGTTCGTCACCCCGGGCAACGCCCACGCCCGCCGCTGGCAGGAACGCTGCGGCGCCGACCGGGCCAAGCTCCGCACGGTCCACCCCGGCATGGACGCCGCGCCCTTCGAGGAGGTCGGCGAGTCACCCGGGCGCGGGGACCCGCGCACCCTGGTCTGGGTCGGCCGTGTGGAGCCCGCCAAGGACCTGGTCTCGCTGCTGCACGCCTTCGCGGAGATCCACAAGGAGGAGCCCGGGACCCGACTGCGGATCATAGGCGGCCCCTCCGGTGCGGAGGGCGCCGGCTATCTCGGCCACTGCAAGGCGTTGGCCGCGCAGCTCTTCCCGGACGAGGCCGAGGGCCCGCACTCCGTCGGTGACAACCCGGTGTCCTTCGAGGAGATCGGCGGCCCGGACCTGCCCACCGCCGCCGACGCGTACGCCTCGGGCGCCGTGACCGTTCTGTCCAGCGTCGTCGAGGGGTTCCCCGCCGGGCTGGTCGAGGCGATGTTCTGCGGGCGCGCGACGGTCTCCACGGACGTCGGCGCCGTCGTGGAGGCCATCGGCGGAACGGGCCTCGTCGTCCCGCCGCGCAACCCGCGGGCGCTCGCCGAGGCGTGCGTGTCCCTGTTGCGCGATCCCGCGCGCCGCGAGCGCCTCGGAGCCGCCGCGCGCGCCCGCGCACTCGAACTGTTCACCGTCGAGCAGAACGTCGCGGCGTTCCAGGGCCTGTATCTGGAGACCGTCGCGCGCACCCCGGTCCGCCGCCTCCTGCTGAACGACGGCGGCGACCCCCTGCCCTTCGCCACCCCCGCCGAGGCCCACGTCCCCGGCCACTGGACCGACCCCGCCCCGCGCGCCCTCCCCACATGGGCGACGAGCACACCCGTACGCGCCACGCCGGCGCCCGCGACGGAGGCAGCCCGATGAACGACCTGGGCGCACCGCACCGAGAGACAGCGGAGCCCGGCGGCCCGCGGTCCCCCGAGCCGGACGGCCGGGCCACCGCCCCGGCGGCCGACCCCGCCCCCACCGCCCGCCGGGGCGCGGCCGATCCGGTCAAGGCACTCCTGCACCGTCACCGCGAGCTGTGCGAACGGGCCGTGGACCCCCTGGAGATCGCGGCCGGCCTGGAGGCCCACGGCGTCACCGACCGGACCGCCGCGCGCTTCCGCCACCGGGACGTCTTCTCCCTCGCGGAGGAGCTGTACGCCCGCGTCCCCCGCGACGGCGAGACCCGGCCCGCCCCGGCCACGGCCGCCCCCGGGGCGCGCGCCGACTGGGTGGTCCTCACCCTGCTCCCCGGAGCGCTGTGCGCCGCTTCCCTGGCCGCCCTGCGCCTCACCCACGGCCAGACCCGCCTCCTCGCGGCGACCGCCGGCGTCCTCGCCGTCGCCCTCGCCCTGCGCGCGGCACTGCGCCGAGGCCCCCTGAGCACCGGCGACCACGTCTCACCCGCCCCGCGACGCCCCGCCACCGCGTCCTGGACCTGCTGGCTCGTCGGCTACGCCCTCCTGGGCGACGGCCTGCTCGGCACCGCGGTCACCGGCGGCCCCGACGGCCTGCCCACCGGCACCGCCGAGGGGGACTGGCCGCTCACCGCCGCCCCGGTCCTGGCCCTCGCCCTGTCCTGCGCGCCCGCGGCCTGGACCGCCCACCTCTTCCGCGCCCGCGCCCGCCGCAGGCTCGTCTCGAGCCGGGGCCTGGAGGACTTCGCCGCTTCCGTCCGGCCCGTACTGCTCGGCGCGTTCGCCCTGTACCTGGGCGCCCTGGGAGTGCTCCTCGCCCTTTCGGCCGCACTCCTCGACGCACCCCCCGCCCACCCCCGGACCCTCGCCCTGGGCGCCCTCCTCTTCCTGGCCCGCCTCCTCGCGGTCCACGGATTCACCCACGCCCCGAGGGTGGTCCTCGCGGCCACGGCCGTCGCCCAGGCAGCGGCCCTGGCCACGGTCTTCGCGGCCCGCCTCCCCGGCTGCGGGCCGCTGGCCGCCCCCGTGGACGCGCTGGCCACCGCCTGGGGCCCCGCCGCCGTCCCCACCCTCACCTGCGGGGCGGCGGCCCTGGTCCTCCTGGTCCACGCGTCCCGCACACTCGCCCGGGCCTCGGCCCACACCCACCCGGAGCAACCGCGGTGACCGGCCGGGCTCCCCGCGCGGGCCGCGCGAGCCGGGCGGGCACGGCCCGTGCCCGCGCACGGCGCGAAGGCGGGCCGAACGGCGGACGTCCGGCAGCCGCGCGCCGCTCCCGCCCCCCACGGCTCCCGCCCCCCACCCCCACGCATCCGCATCCGAAGGAGAACCCCACATGACCACCCGCCCAGCAGCTCCGGACGCCGAAGGAGCCGCCCGATGAGAGTCCTGCTGATCGGATCCAACGGTTACATCGGCCGCTTCGTCGCCGACCGCCTGCTCGCCGACCCGGCCGTCCAGCTCACCGCCCTCGGCCGCGGCGACGACGCCGACGTCCGCTTCGACCTCGCCACCGGCAGCCCCGGCGCCCTCACCCGCTTCCTCGACGCCGTCCACCCCGGCGTGGTGGTCAACTGCGCCGGCGCCACCCGGGGCGGTGCCCGCGAGCTCACCCGGCACAACACCGTCGCCGTCGCCACCGTCTGCGAGGCCCTGCGCCGCAGCGGCTGCGGCGCGCGTCTCGTGCAGATCGGCTGCAGCGCGGAGTACGGCCCGAGCCAGCCCGGTTCCTCCACGGCGGAGGACGCCGTCCCCCGCCCCGGCGGCCCGTACGGCGTCAGCAAGCTCGCCGCCACCGAGCTGGTCCTCGGCTCCGGCCTGGACGCCGTCGTCCTGCGGGTCTTCTCACCCGTCGGCCCCGGCACCCCCGCCGGCTCCCCGCTCGGCCGCCTCGCCGAGGCCATGCGCCGCGCCATGCAGACCGGCGACGGCGAGCTGAGGCTCGGCGGACTCGGCGCCCAGCGGGACTTCGTCGACGTCCGTGACGTGGCCCGCGCCGTCCACGCCGCCTCGCTCTCCGCCGCACAGGGCGTCATCAACATCGGCTCGGGCCGCGCCGTCCGCCTGCGCGACGCCGCCGGGATCCTCGCCCGCGTGGCCGGGTACGGCGGCACCCTCACCGAACTGGACGGTCCCCCCGGCCCCCACGGGGCGCACGCGTCACCGATCTCGCACGCCGCGCACGCCTCCCACACGGGCCACCCCGCCCACCTCAGGGCCACCATCGGCCATCCCCGCGCCGAAGCGGACCACCACGCGCCTCCGGTCGCGTACCCGTACCCGGACGGCTGCGGCGGCTGGCAGCAGGCCGACGTGCGCACCGCACGCGACCGGCTCGGCTGGCGCCCCCGGATCAACCTCGAGGAGTCCCTGGCCGACATCTGGATGGAGGCGGCATGCCGTATCTGACCAGCGTCAGACCGGGCACCGCGGGCACCGGCGTCCGAACCGGCTTCGGCGTCCCGGGCTTCGCGCACCCCCTCGTCGCCCCGGCCGAGTGGAGGGAACTCACCCGCCCGGGCGCCCCCCTGCACTGGGTCGTCCTGAACGTGGCCGACGGCCCCGGCGTCCGGCCCGACCCGCACTGCCTGGAGGCGGCCGGCCGCCTGCGCAACGCAGGTGTCCGCGTCCTCGGCCACGTCGACGCCGCGTACGGCCTGCGCACCTTCGGCGAGGTGATCTCGGACGCCCACCGGTTCCTCGACTGGTACCGGGTCGACGGCTTCCTCCTGGACCGCTGCCCGGCCGACCGCGCCGGGCTCCCCGAGGTCCGGCGCACCGTCACCACGCTCCGGGTGATCCGTGACGGTGCCCACATCGTCCTCGGCCACGGCACCCACCCGTACCCCGGATACGCCGACGACGCCGACCAACTGGTCACCTTCTCCGGACCCTGGAGCGACTACCGCTGGTCGCAGGCGGCGGAGTGGACCGCCGACCATCCGCCCGAACGCTTCTGCCACTTCGTGCACGGGGTGCCCGGACCGCACCTGGAGGAGGCCCTGCGCATCGCCCGCTGGCAGGGCGCCGCGACGATCTACTTCACCGACCACACGGGCCGCGGCGGCCGCACCGATCCCTGGGAGCCGCTGCCCGGCTACTGGGACGAGATCGTCTCGAACATCGGGACGGGTGTCTCGGAATGAAAAAGGCCGTGGCACTGTTAAGCGGAGAACAACCGTAGTGATCGACCGACCAACGGAGTCCCCGTGTCGCTGCCACCCCTGGTCGAGCCGGCCCCCGAGCTCACCGTAGACGAGGTCCGCAGGTACTCCCGCCACCTGATCATCCCCGATGTGGGGATGGACGGGCAGAAGCGGCTGAAGAACGCCAAGGTGCTCGCCGTGGGCGCGGGCGGGCTCGGCTCGCCGACCCTGATGTACCTGGCGGCAGCCGGTGTCGGCACGCTCGGCATCGTGGAATTCGACGAGGTCGACGAGTCGAACCTGCAGCGCCAGGTCATCCACAGCCAGGCCGACATCGGCCGCCCCAAGGCTGAGTCCGCCCGCGACACGATCCAGGGCATCAACCCGTACGTGAACGTGGTCCTTCACGAGGAGCGGCTCGAGGCCGACAACGTGATGGACATCTTCAGCCAGTACGACCTGATCGTCGACGGCACGGACAACTTCGCGACCCGCTACCTGGTCAACGACGCCTGCGTGCTGCTGAACAAGCCCTACGTGTGGGGCTCGATCTACCGCTTCGACGGCCAGGCCTCGGTCTTCTGGTCCGAGCACGGTCCCTGCTACCGCTGCCTCTACCCGGAGCCCCCGCCCCCCGGCATGGTCCCCTCCTGCGCCGAGGGCGGCGTCCTGGGCGTGCTGTGCGCGTCCATCGGCTCCATCCAGACCAACGAGGCCATCAAGCTCCTCGCCGGCATCGGTGAGCCGCTGGTCGGCCGCCTGATGATCTACGACGCCCTGGAGATGCAGTACCGCCAGGTCAAGGTCCGCAAGGACCCCGACTGCGCGGTCTGCGGCGAGAACCCGACCGTCACCGAGCTCATCGACTACGAGGCCTTCTGCGGCGTCGTGTCCGAGGAGGCCCAGGCGGCGGCCGCCGACTCCACGATCACTCCCAAGCAGCTCAAGGAGTGGATCGACGACGGCGAGAACATCGAGCTCATCGACGTCCGCGAGCCGAACGAGTTCGAGATCGTCTCCATCCCGGGCGCCCGCCTGATCCCCAAGAACGAGTTCCTCATGGGCAACGCCCTGGAGGGCCTGCCGCAGGACAAGAGGATCGTCTTGAACTGCAAGACGGGTGTCCGCAGTGCGGAAGTCCTTGCGGTCCTCAAGTCCGCGGGCTTCTCCGACGCCGTCCACGTCGGCGGCGGCGTGATCGGCTGGGTCAACCAGATCGAGCCGCAGAAGCCGGTCTACTGATCACCCCTTCCGCCGGCCGGCGGGCCTGACGAAGCCCACGGCTCCGACCAGTTCGGATGCCGTGGGCTTCCGCCTGCGCGCCGGCCCTCGTGTGCCGGTCCTGGACGCGGCGACGACCGTGGGGGCGTTTGTGCCGTCGTTTCCGTCGTGCCCGGCTGTGGGCTGGTACGTCCGGCGCGGCAGGGAGGCGTGACCACCGCATGAGGGGTTCGCTCGGCGGCGGTTGGCACCGTTGGCGTCGGGTGGCTGGTCCTCGGAGGACCGGCCCGGTCCGCCGTCGCCCGGCACTGTCGACGCCCGTCGTCGACGCCGGGCGACGGCTGCGCCGTGCGCTGCGGCTGCTCCGCGTCGGCCGGCACAGGCTCATCCCCGACTGCCGACTCACCCGTCTGGATCTCTCGGACTGTGCAGGTGGTGCGATCGGCGTGACGCTGGAAGCCAAGCCCGTGGGACGGCTGGAGAGGCAACCCGGTGCGCTGGGTCCACCCGTCGAGCCGGGGAGTGGCCGGTTACCCCGCCGCGCTTCTGCTGCGCCGGACGTCCTCATCCCGGTGACCCCATGACGGGGGGTGCTCCGTACTGCCCGTCCTCCAGGAGCGTGATGATGGCCCGGAACCGCTGCCTGATCCTGAGCTCGCCGTCCGAAGTCTGGAGCCTGCTGTCCGACGGCCACCGCTACAGGGAGTGGGTGACAGGAACCCAGCAAGTCCTCGCCGTGGACCCGCATTGGCCGGACGTAGGCGCCCGACTGAAAGTCCGCGTCGGGGCCGGCCCTCTGACCCTCGAGGACACCTGCATCGTCCGCATCTCCGAACCGCGACACCGCTTGCAACTGGAAGCGAAGGCAGAACCCTTCGGTGCGGCTCGCATCGCCATGAAGTTGACCCCCTGGGGCGAGCACACCCTCTTCACCCTCGATTGGCACCCCCTCCGGGGCCCCGGCACGCGGATGCACGGGCTCCCGGTGGATTACTTCATCAGGGTCCGCAACGGCATGATGCTGACGAAGCTGGCTCGGATCGCGGTGCGCGAGCATGCCGTGAGCGTCTGAGGCGCCTTCGAACACCCGAGGCGGTTCACTGCTCGTGCAAGGCCACCCACCAACGTCGGCAGGCGGCCTTTTCCCCTGTGCCACGGCAGGATCCGAACCTGCGACCCCCGCTTGAGGGGAGAGGCTGGGGCATCGGGCCGGCGACCTGCTGATTCACCGGTCGAGTCGGCGGAGCCGGACACACCCACCAGCCACCCTCGTTGACCGTGGCTGCCTCCCGCATCTGCCCTTGCGGCACGGCGACCGCTTCGTCCGGAAGCAACTCGGGTGAGGGTTATGCCTGGGCACGCAACGCCTCTGAGCTGCCGCGGTCGTCCATGGATGTGCGCGCGTGTCCGCCCGTGCCTGTCGGCGCTGTCACGCGGTCACACACTCACCCCTGGCGAGTCCATCAGTCAGTGACCCGGTACCGAAGAGCCTGCTCTCCGGTCGCGTCGCCCGGTCGCTGTGCGATCTCCGATGCGATCGAGTCCGCCGACTCGGAGCCGTAGCCGTAGCCGTAGTCGAGGTGGGGGCTTCGGGTGCCGCGGGCCTCCGAAGCTCCCGCCCTCGTCATGAGCAGACCTTGCCGTCCTCGGGGACCGTGCCGTTCAGGAGGTAGGCGTTCACCGTGGAGTCGACGCAGTCGCTGCCGCTGCCGTACGCGCCGTGTCCCTCGCCCTTCCAGGTGAGCACCACGCCGACGCCCTCGCCCAGCTCGTCCGCCATCCTCCGGGCGCCCTCGTACGGCGTGGCCGGGTCGCCGGTGTTCCCGACCACCAGGACCGGGTCCGCACCCGGCGCGCTCACCTCCGGGGTGACGTGCCGGCCGGGCACCGGCCAGTCGTGGCACCAGCCGGCCGTGTCCCAGCCGAGGAAGGCCCCGAACACGGGCGAGATCTCCTCGAACTCCGGCAGCAGCTTCTTCGTCTCCGCCACGGTCGGCCGCTGCTTGTCGTCCAGGCACGATATGACCCGCTGCGAGTGGGTGCTCGTGCCGTAGCGGCCCGAGGAGTCGCGTTCGTTGTAGCCGTCGGCCAGCGCCAGCAGCTCCGTGCCGTCTCCCTTCTCCGCCGCCCGCAGCGCGCTGGTCAGCGCCGGCCAGCCGGACTTGCTGTACAGCGGCAGGACGATGCCGGTCAGCGCCAGCGTCTGCGTCAGCTTCCGTCCGGACGAGGACGTCGGCAACGGCTCCGCGTCGATCCGCTCCAGCAACTCCGCGATCTCGCGTGAGCCCTCCTGCGGATCCCGGCCGGTGGACTTCAGGTAGTTGTCGAGCGCCAGCTGGAAGCCGCGCGTCTGGTTCCTGGCGTGGCCCACCGCGTCGGCACTCGGGTCGACCACCGCGTCGAGCGTCATCCGGCCCACCTTCTGCGGGAACAGATGGGCGTAGACGCCGCCGAGTTCGGTGCCGTAGGAGATGCCGAAGTAGTTCAGCCTGTCGTCGCCGAGGGCCTGCCGGATGCGGTCCATGTCGCGGGCGGTGTCGGTGGTCGACACGTGGGCCATCAGCTTCCCGGCGGCCTCCTGGCAGCCCCGGCCGAAGTCGGCGGCGTCCTCGAGGTACGCCCGCTCCTCGGCCGGCGTGTCCGGGGTGCCGTCCACCGACGATTCGGCCGCCCGGATCTCCGCGTCGTCACGGCAGCGGATGCCCTCGCTGGCGGCCACCCCGCGCGGATCCCAGCTCACCAGGTCGTACCGCTCGCGCAGCTCGGCGGCGGTGTCGGCGTAGGACGGCATCGTGGACACGCCGGAGCCGCCCGGGCCGCCGAAGTTGAACAGCAGTGAGCCGAGACGGTCGTCCCCCGTGGCCTTCGCCCGGATCAGCGCCAGCCCGATCGTGGTGCCGTCGGGCTCCGACCAGTCCAGCGGCACCCGGAGCGTGGCGCACTGCCAGTCACCGCCCGGGGCGGGGGCGTCCCCCGAGGCCTTGCAGCGGCCCCAGTCGAGTGCCGTCCCGTCGTTCTTGCCGTCGTCGCCGGACGAGCCGCAGCCCACCGCCAGCAGCGTGATGACGGCCGTCAGAGCCGCCCACCGTGTGATACGCGTCATGTGGCGCCTTCCCCCCCTCGCCGACCGTCCGCGCCGTGCCGCGGATGGCGGTCAGGCCATGGTAGGCAGATCCGCCTCCCACCGGGGCACCCTGTGGAAAACGTTCTGACCTGCAGTTTTCAGACGGTGTCTGCTTCAGGAGCAGACGGTGCCGGACGCGGGCACCTTTCCGTCCAGGAGATAGCCGTCCACCGCGTCCCGCACACACCCGTTCCCGCTGTTGTAGGCCCCGTGCCCCTGCCCCTCGTACGTCAGCTCGACACCGACTCCCTCACCCAGCGCCCGCGCCATCCTGCGCGCCCCCTCGTACGGCGTGGCCGGGTCGCCGGTGTTGCCGATCACCAGGATCGGGGCCGCGCCGGGTGCGCTCACCTCGGGACGGTCGGCGGCCCCCGGGACCGCCCAGTCGGTGCAGCCGATCAAGCCCCAGGCCAGGTGGTCGCCGAACAACTCGGACGCGGCCCGGAACGCGGGCAGCCCGCGCTCCACGTCCCCGACGCCGTAACGGGGCTTGTAGTCGGCGCAGTTGATGGAGACGTTGGCGGGGACGAGGTTGTTGTACTCACCGTTCCGGTCGCGCCCGTTCGAGGAGTCGGACAGCACCATCAGAATCGTTCCGTCGCCGTTGTAGGCCTCCTCCAGGCCCTGGGTGAGGAACTCCCAGAGTTCCTGGGAGTACAACGCCTGGAGGATCCCGTCGACCGCCGCGGCCTGGGTCAGCTCGCGCGGGGGGAGACCGGGGATCGGCTCGGCGTCGAGGTCCTCCAGGAGCCCGGCGATACGGTCCTCCACCTCCTGCACGCTGTCGCCGACGGGGCAGCCGCCGGCCCGGGAGACGCAGTGCTCGGCGTAGTTGCCGAGCGCGAGCTGGAAGCCCCGGGCCTGTCCGAGCGAGACCTGCTCGGGGGTCCGTGTGGGGTCGACGACCGCGTCGAACACCGCCCGGCCCACCTTCTGCGGGAACAGGTGGGCGTGGACGCCGCCGAGTTCGGTGCCGTAGGAGATGCCGAAGTAGTGCAGTTCGTCGTCGCCGAGGACCTGGCGCATCAGGTCGAGGTCGCGGGCGGTGTCCGTGGTGCGCACGTGCGGCAGGATCCGTTCGGAGTTCTCCTCGCAGGCCGCGTTGAACTCCTTGGTGCTGTTCAGGAGCTCGGTCCGCTCGGCGGCGTCGTCGGGGGTCGCGTCCTGCTGGAGGTAGGCGTCGAGCTGCCGGTCGCTCACGCAGCGCACGGGCGCGCTGTCGCCGACCCCGCGGGGATCGAAGCTCACCAGGTCGTAGCGGGTGCGCAGGGTCTCGTACTCCTCGCCGAACGCGGGGAGCGTGGCGACGCCCGAAACGCCAGGGCCGCCGAAGTTGAAGATCAGGGACCCGATGCGCTCGTCCGGTCCGCCGCTCGACCTCGCGCGGATCAGCGCGAGGTCGATGGTGTCGCCCCCGGGCTCGTCCCAGTCCAGGGGCGCCTTCAGGGTGGCGCAGCTCCACCCGGCTCCGTCCGGCAGGGGCGAGGGGGCCGGACCTCCGCCCTGGGCCTCGGACTGGGCCGGGCAGTCCTTCCAGCTGAGCTCCTGCTGCGTCAGGTCCGCGTACCCGTCGTTCCCGTCGTCCCCGCCGCAGCCCGCCAGCAGCGCGGACAGCAGTACGGCGCAGACGGTCGGGGCGGCGGCACGCAGGCGGAAGGGGCGGGGCATGCCTCCATCCTGCGGCGGTCCGGGGCGGGGCGCGCGGGGCACGGGCCGTACGGGGTAAGGACCCGGGACCGGTCCCACGGCGTCCGCCCCCGCCGTGCCCGCCCTCGCGCCCCTACAGTGCTTCCTTGCGCGTGAGGTGGTTGAAGGCCAGCCATCCCGGCAGTACCGGCAGCCACAGCGTCAGCAGCCGGAACAGCAGCACCGCCGGCGCGGCGACCTCCTTGGGGAGCCCGACGGCGATCAGGCCGACCGTCAGGGTCGCCTCGACCGCGCCCACACCGCCCGGCGTCGGCGCCGCCGACCCCAGCGCGTTGCCGGCGAGGAAGACGACGGCGACACTGGCGATGCTGATCGAGGTCGTCTCGTCGCCGAACGCCCGGATCGAGGCGTCCAGGCACATCACGAAGCAGGCCGTGAGCAGCAGCATGCCGCCGATGCCGGTGACCAGCTTCTGCGGCCGCTGCAGCACGTCGAGCATGCGCGGCACGACCCCGGCGAAGAGCGACCGCACGCGCGTGACGACGAACTTCCGCAGGAACGGCACCGAGGTCACCACGAGCATCAGCACCGCCACCGTCAGCAGCCCCGCGATGACCGTGCGGGACGGCGACAGGGAGGGCGTCTTCTCGGTGCCGGTCAGATAGCCGAAGGACAGCAGCATCAGGATGTGACAGCCCAGCCCGAACAGCTGGGAGGCGCCGACGCTCGCCACCGCGAGCCCCGGCCGCACCCCCGCGCGCTGGAGGAAGCGTGTGTTCAGGGCCACGCCGCCCACCGCCGCCGGGGCGACGATCTTCACGAACGACCCGGCGACCTGTGCCGCCACCGTCCGCAGGAACGGCACCCGCTCCGGCACGAACCCCAGCAGCGCCAGAGCGGCCGCGAAGTAGCTGGCCGCCGAGAACAGCACGGCCGCGGCCACCCATCCCCACTCGGCGTTGGCGATCAGCGGCCCGAACTCGATGTGCGTGAGCTGGGTCAGCAGGAAGTACGCGCCGATCGCGCCGGCGATGAAACTGATCATCGTCCGCGGCCGCACCCGCTCCAGGCGGGCCGGTTCGACCGGGGCCTGCGGCCTGATCCGCAGCACCTCGTGCCGGATCTGGGTGAGGAGGTCCTCCTCGCGCGCCCCCTCCAGGGCCTCGTCGATGGCCCGCTTCTCGGCCCGCTGTTCCGCGCGTACGGACTTCTTGTCGGGCTTCTCGAGCACGGGCTTGTCGGTGTCGTCGGCGGCCGCCTGCTCGGCGCGCAGCAGCCGGGCCTGCCGGGAGGCCTCCAGGACCGCCTCGCGCTCGCGCTCCGCCCGCTCCCGGGCGAGCCTGCGCAGGGTCGCGCGCGTGGAGCGGCTCAGCGCGATGGGCTGGAGCATCGGCAGGCAGTCCGCCACGGCGTCGGGACCGAGGACGCTCAGCGCGGAGGCCACCGCCCGTTCGGCGCCCACCCTGAGGCCCAGCGTCACGAGCAGCTGGGAGACGTCCATGCGCAGCAGCAGATCGCCGGCCGCGATCTCGCCGATGCGCAGGTCGCTGAGGATCACCGTGCCGGAACGGTCCACCAGGATCGCGTCGCCCACCAGCCTGCGGTGCGCGATGCGGCGGGACTGCAGCGCCCGTACCTGGTGCCAGGCGTCGCGCAGCAGTTCGTCGGTGATCTCCTCGTCCGGCAGCGAGTCGAGTGTGCGCCCGCCGCTGTGCTCGTAGACGAGCATGACCGCGTCGGGCCCGAGCTCGGAGGCCGCGATCAGCTTGGGCGCGTTGGCGCCGGCCGCGATGGCCGCGTACGCCAGCAGGGCTTCCTGTTCCAGGGCCTGGCGCAGTGACTGGAGGCTGCTGCGGGTGGCGAAGCCGCGCAGGGTCAGATTGCGCCACGCGCGGTAGAAGAACCCCTGCGCCTGCTGCTCGCGGTCGACCACCGTCACGTCCAGCGGCGGGCCGTCCTCCAGGGTGACGAAGTACCGGCGTCCCCGGTCCCCGGCCTCGGAGGCGTCGCCGGACTCCTCGCGGGACGCGCTCACGGGACGGAAGCCGACGGTGCGCAGGCCCGCCATCAGGGTCCGGCCGGTGGGGCGCACGTTGGGCGAGCCGACCGCGTAGAGGGTGCCGTAGGCGACGGTCCAGCCGATCAGCACCGTCAGGATGATCGAGAACGGGGTCGTGTACCCGGTGACGAGCATCGAGAAGGCGTCGAGGAGCAGGACCACCCACAGCACCGCGCGCCATCTGGGTCTGCGGGACATGCCGACGGCCGTCATGTACGCGATGACCGGGGCCAGGTAGCCGTGCACGGGATCGGTCAGGGCGTTGATGTCGCCGGGGGAGGGCTGGGTGAGCGCCTCCTGGATCGAGCCGGGGGCGGCCCGCGCGACCCACAGGTCCGTGGCGAGGGTCACGCCGTGCGCGAGGACGGCGGCGAGCACGCCGTCGGCGATGCGCAGTCCGTCCCGTTTGATCAGCCGCTCGATGGCGAAGGCGACCGGCACCAGGAGGATCGCGATGCTGGAGGCCAGGCCCGCGATCTTGATGAACAGGTCGGGTGCCTGCCCGGTGCCCTTGGTGATGTCCTGTTCCAGGCCCGAGGTGGTGCCGTGGGCGAACGCGGCGATCGCCAGCAGCACCACGACGGCGAGGACGCCCACGAGGAGCCGCATGAGGTCGGACGGGCGGTGCACCCGCGCGGGCAGCAGGGGTTCGTCGCCCTCGACCTCGTCGATGTGCGCCGCGTCGGCGTCGTCGCTGTCCAGGGCGGCCTTCCTCCCGGCCGCCCGGGTGCCGGCGCCCTCGGGGCCGGCTTCCTCCGGGTCGGCGCTCGCGGTGTCCGGGCGCGACGAGGCGTCAGGGGTGCCCTCCGTGTCCCCGGGGTGCGCGCCCTGCTGCTTCATCGTCTCTTCTTGGTCTCGTATCACCAGTCACCGCCCGCACGATGGTGGCATGCCGCACCGGCACGAGGGGGCATCAGGGTCCATGTGCGGGGCCGCACAGTCTGCCCGAAGCGGTGCGCCGGGGCGAGGCGGGCGCACACGCGCGCGTGCGCCCGGCGTTGTCGGTGGGGTGGTGCAGGATGGGCCGGATGAGTCAGGAGAGCCTTCCGCCCGATGCCGCCCCGGAGCCCCCGGACGCCCTGCCCGAGTACGCCGAGCAGGTCCTCGAGGTGGCCGAGCTGATCCCGCCGGGACGCGTCATGACGTACGGCGACGTGGCGGAGTGGCTGGGGGAGGGGGGTCCCCGGCAGGTCGGGCGCGTGATGGCCCTCTACGGGGGCGCCGTGCCGTGGTGGCGCGTCGTCCGCGCGGACGGTGTCCTGCTGCCGGGCCACGAACTGAGGGCACTCGGCCACTACCGCGCGGAGGGCACGCCCCTGAGGGAGGCGGACCGGGCCGCTCAGGGCCACGTGCCGCGCCTCGACATGAAGCGTGCGCGGTGGGACGGCGGTGGACAGGGCGAGGGTCACACCTGACAGCTTCCGCCATCGCGCGCGCCGCCGTGTGACCTCTGCTCCGTCATGGGGAAACGGAACACGTCCGTGGCATGACGTACGTTCGTGAGGGAGGGGACGAGCGTGTCGTGAGTGCCGTGCGGGAAGAAGCGGAAGCCCTGCTTCCATACTTTTCACCGGCGTAGCGTCGGCAGCGCGAGTCCCCCTCACCCCGGGTCCACCGCCACCCACGCGCGGCGGACCGCCCACCAGCACACCCACCAGGACCGGCGAACCACGTGAGCTCCTCTTCCTCCACCAGCGGCCTGTCGCACCCCCAGGTGCGGCGGGGGAGCCGTGGCGCTTATCGACTGGTGCGTACCCCGCCGGCTCGCATGGATCCCCCTCGACTGGACGCCGCACAGCGCTCCGTGGTTGACCACGAGAGCGGACCACTGCTCGTCCTCGCAGGCCCGGGCACCGGGAAGACCACCACGCTCGTCGAGTCCGTGGCCGCGCGGATCGCCCGCGGCGGGGACCCCGAGCGCATCCTGGTGCTGACGTTCAGCCGCAAGGCGGCCGTCGAGCTGCGCGACCGCATGGCCCTGCGCATGGGCGCCGCGCGCGCCCCGCAGGCGACCACCTTCCACTCGTTCTGCTACGCCCTGGTCCGCGCCCACCAGGACGGCGACCTCTTCGCGGAACCGCTGCGGCTGCTGTCGGGCCCCGAGCAGGACGTCACGGTCCGGGAACTGCTCGCCGGCCAGGTCGACCTGGAACGGCTCGGACTCGCCCACGTGCGCTGGCCGGACGAACTGCGCGCCTGCCTGACCACCCGCGGTTTCGCCGACGAGGTCCGCGCGGTGCTCGCCCGCAGCCGCGAACTGGGCCTCGGCCCCGACGCCCTGGACGCCTTCGCCCGCCGCATCGGCCGCCCCGACTGGCGCGCCGCCTCCGCCTTCCTCGCCGAGTACCTCGACGTCCTCGACCTCCAGGGCGTGCTCGACTACGCCGAACTGGTCCACCGCGCGGTGCTCCTCGCCCGCCGCCCGGAGACCGCCGGACGGCTGGCCGCGCGGTACGACGCCGTCTACGTCGACGAGTACCAGGACACCGACCCGGCCCAGGTGCGCCTGCTGCGCGCCCTGGCCGGGGAGGGCCGCACCCTCGTCGCCTTCGGCGACCCCGACCAGTCGATCTACGCCTTCCGGGGCGCGGACGTGGGCGGCATCCTGGAGTTCCCGCACGCGTTCCCCCGCGCGGACGGCCGCCCGGCCCCGGTCGGGGTGCTGCGCACCTCACGCCGCTCCGGCGCCGCCCTGCTGGCCGCCACCCGGCTGGTGACCCGGCGCATGCCGCTGCCCCGCCTGCCCGCCGAGAAGGTCCGCGCCCACCGGGAGCCGGTCCCGGTGCGGGAGGGCGGCCGGGTCGAGGTGTACACCTACCCGACGCCCGGCACCGAGCTGGACAACATCGCCGACATCCTGCGCAGGGCCCACCTGGAGGACGGCGTCCCCTGGAGCGACATGGCCGTCCTGGTGCGCGCCGGCTCCCGCACCCTCCCCGTCGTCCGCCGCGCGCTCACGTCGGCGGGCGTCCCCGTGGACGTCGACGGCGACGACCTGCCCCTGCGCCACGAGCCGGCGGTGGCCCCGCTGCTGACGGCCCTGCGGGTGGTGGCGACGGCGGCGGCCGAGGGCCCCGGCCGGGCCGCGGGGACCGCGGGAGAGGGGACCGGCGGGGCCGCCGCGGACGCGGACCGTCCCGGCTCCGGCACCGACGACGTGCCGGAGCCGTACCGGCTCGACACCGAGACCGCCCTCACCCTGCTCACCTCCCCCCTCGCCGGCATGGACGCCGCCGACCTGCGCCGCCTCGGGCGGGCCCTGCGCGAGGAGGAGCGGGCCGCGGGCAATCCGCTGCCGCCGCCCTCGGACGAACTGCTCGCGCGGGCGCTGGCCGAGCCGGAGCGGCTGGCCGTGCACGACCCCGCGTACGCGCGCGGCGCCCAGCGCCTCGGCGCCCTGCTGCGCAAGGCCCGCGAGCGCCTGGCCGGCGGCGGCACGGCCGAGGAGGCCCTGTGGGACCTGTGGGACGGCACGCCGTGGCCCCAGCGCCTGGAGCGCTCCGCCCGGCGCGGCGGCGCGGCCGGGCGCAACGCCGACCGGGACCTCGACGCCGTGTGCGCGCTGTTCGCGACCGCGGCCCGCGCGGAGGAGCGCACCGGTGGCCGCGGCGCCCTGAACTTCCTGGAGGAGATCGAGGCCGAGGACATCGCCGCCGACACCCTCACCCGGCGCGCCGTCCGTCCCGACGCGGTGCGCCTGATGACCGCGCACCGCTCCAAGGGCCTGGAGTGGCGCCTGGTCGTCGTGGCCGGGGTCCAGGAGGGCCTGTGGCCGGACCTGCGCCGCCGCGGCTCCCTGCTGGAGGCCGACCGCATCGGCCGCGACGGACTCGCCGAACCCCTCACCCCGGGCGCCCTGCTCGCCGAGGAGCGACGCCTGTTCTACGTGGCCGCCACGCGCGCGCGTGAACGCCTGGTCGTGACGGCGGTGAAGGCGCCCGCGGACGACGGCGACCAGCCCTCCCGCTTCCTGACCGAACTCGGCGTCGAACCCAAGGACGTCACCGGGCGCCCGCGCCGCCCCCTGTCCGTGGCCGCGCTCGTCGCCGAACTGCGGGCCACGACGGTCGACCCGCGCGTCTCGGACGCCCTCCGCCGGGCCGCGGCCCACCGGCTGGCCCGGCTCGCCGCCCTCGCCGACGACGACGGCCGTCCGCTCGTCCCGTCCGCGCACCCCTACCGCTGGTGGGGCATGTTCGAGCCGACCGAGTCCAGGGTGCCGCTGCGCGACCGCGACCAGCCGGTGGTGCTCTCCGGCAGCGCCCTCGACCAGCTCGCCAACACCTGCGCGCTGCAGTGGTTCCTGGGCCGCGAGGTGAAGGCCGACGCCCCCGCGACCGCCGCCCAGGGCTTCGGCAACGTGGTGCACGTCCTGGCCGACGAGGTGGCCTCCGGACACACCCCGGCCGACCTCGACGTCCTCATGGAGCGCCTCGACTCCGTGTGGAACGCGCTGGCCTTCGACGCGCCGTGGAAGTCGGCGCAGGAGAAGGAGAACGCGCGCGTCGCGCTCGAACGCTTCCTGAAGTGGCACGTCATGGACCGCGCCGGACGCACCCCGGTGGCCAGCGAGCACGACTTCGACGTCACCCTCGAGGCGGGCGACTACCAGGTCCGCATCCGCGGCCAGATGGACCGCGTCGAGGCCGACGGCGAGGGCCGCGCCTACGTCGTCGACTTCAAGACCGGCAAGCAGGCGCCCAGCTCCGCCGAGGTGGTCCGGCACCCGCAGCTCGCCGTCTACCAGCTCGCCGTGCGCGAGGGCGCCGTCGACGAGGTCTTCGACGGGGCGCGCCCCGAACCGGGCGGCGCCGAGCTCGTCCAGCTGCGCCAGGGGGCCGCCAAACGGGACGGGGGCGAGGCCCTGCCCAAGGTGCAGGCCCAGCAGCCGCTGGAGGGGGAGTGGGTCGGCGACCTGCTGGCCACGGCCGCCGGCAAGGTCCTCGACGAACGGTTCACCCCGACCGCGGGGCAGCACTGCGCCCACTGCGCCTTCCGGGCCTCCTGCAGCGCCCGGCCCGAGGGGCGGCACGTGGTCGAGTGACCGGCGTGACGCATCGCACCACCCGTGCCGACCTGCGCTTTCGTCGTCCCCGGAGGGTGATCCGGCATCACGTGTCAGTGTCCGCCGCTAGCCTCTGCGTGTGCCCGCCCGCATCACCGAACCCGATCAGCTCAAAGAACTCCTCGGCATCCCCTTCACCCCGGAGCAGACGGCCTGCATCACCGCGCCGCCCGCCCCGCAGGTGATCGTGGCCGGAGCCGGGTCGGGCAAGACCACGGTGATGGCGGCCCGCGTGGTCTGGCTGGTCGGCACCGGCCAGGTCGCCCCCGAACAGGTGCTCGGCCTCACCTTCACCAACAAGGCCGCCGGCGAGCTGGCCGAACGCGTCCGCAAGGCGCTGATCAAGGCCGGCGTCACCGACCCCGATGCCATCGACCCGGACAACCCCCCGGGCGAACCCGTGATCTCCACCTACCACGCCTTCGCGGGCCGCCTGCTGACCGACCACGGCCTGCGCATCGGCCTGGAACCGACCTCCCGCCTGCTCGCCGACGCCACCCGCTACCAGCTCGCCGCGCGCGTCCTGCGCGAGGCCCCCGGCCCCTACCCGGCGCTGACCCGCTCCTTCCCCGACCTGGTCGGCGACCTCCTCACCCTGGACGGCGAACTCGCCGAACACCTCGTACGGCCCGAGGACCTGCGCGCCCACGACACCGAACTGCTGCGCGCCCTGGAGAACACCAGGCTCACCAACGCCGACCTGCGCAAGGTCCCCGAAGCGGCCGCCGCGCGGCGCGAGCTCGCCGACCTCGTGCTGCGCTACCGGGCCGCCAAACGCGAACGCGACCTGCTCGACTTCGGCGACCAGATCGCCCTGTCGGCCCGGCTCGCCGCGATCCCCGAGGTCGGCCGCGTGCTGCGCGACGAGTTCCGGGTGGTCCTCCTCGACGAGTACCAGGACACCTCGGTCGCCCAGCGCGTCCTGCTGGCCGGCCTGTTCGGCGACGGCACCGGCCACCCGGTGACCGCCGTCGGCGACCCCTGCCAGGCGATCTACGGCTGGCGCGGCGCCTCCGTCGCCAACCTCGACGACTTCCCCGAGCACTTCCCCCACGCCGACGGCCGCCCCGCCACCCGCCAGTCGCTCAGCGAGAACCGCCGCAGCGGGGGCCGCCTGCTGGACCTCGCCAACGGCCTCGCCGAGCCCCTGCGCGCCCTGCACGAGGGCGTGGAGGCCCTGCGCCCGGCCCCCGGCGCCGAACGCGACGGCATCGTGCGCTGCGCCCTGCTGCCCACCCACGCCGAGGAAATCGACTGGATCGCCGACTCCATCGCCCACCTCGTGCGCACCGGGAAGGCGCCCGGTGAGATCGCCGTGCTGTGCCGCACGGCGACCGACTTCGCCGAGATCCAGGGCGCGCTGGTCGCCCGGGACGTCCCCGTCGAGGTCGTCGGCCTGTCCGGGCTGCTGCACCTGCCCGAGATCGCCGACCTCGTCGCCGTCTGCGAGGTCCTCCAGGACCCCGGCGCCAACGCCTCCCTGGTGCGGCTGCTGACCGGCCCGCGCTGGCGCATCGGCCCGCGCGACCTCGCCCTGCTGGGGCGGCGGGCCCGGCTGCTGGTCTCCCACGCGCGCGTGGAGGGCGACGACGACCCGGACCGCCGGCTCGCGGAGGCCGTGGAGGGCGTCGACCCGTCCGAGGTGGTCTCGCTCGCCGACGCCCTCGACACGTTCCTGGAGACGCCGCTGGACGGCCGCGGGGACGACGACGGACTGCCCTTCTCGCCGGACGCGCGCGTGCGCTTCGCCCGCCTGGCCGCCGAACTGCGCGACCTGCGCCGCTCCCTGGCCGACCCCCTGATGGACGTCCTGCACCGCGTCCTCGCCGTCACCGGCCTGGAGGTCGAGCTGTCGGCCTCCCCGCACGCCCTGGCCGCCCGCCGGCGCGAGACCCTGTCCAACTTCCTCGACGTCGCCGCCTCCTTCGCCGCCGGCGACAACGAGGCGACCCTGCTCGCCTTCCTCGGCTTCCTGCGCACCGCCGCCCAGTACGAGAAGGGCCTCGACAACGCGCTGCCCGGCGGCGAGAACACCGTCAAGGTGCTCACCGCGCACAAGTCCAAGGGCCTGGAGTGGGACGTCGTCGCCGTCCCCGGACTGGTCACCGGCACCTTCCCCAGCGGCCAGGGCCGCGAGAAGTGGACCGCCCAGGGCAAGGTGCTGCCGCACGCGCTGCGCGGCGACGCCGACACCCTGCCCGACGTCACGTCCTGGGACTCCCGGGGCCTGAAGGCCTTCCACGAGGCGATGAAGGAGCACCAGCACACCGAGGAACTCCGCCTCGGCTACGTCACCTTCACCCGCCCCCGCTCCCTCCTGCTCGGCTCCGGCCACTGGTGGGGACCCAGTCAGAAGAAGCCGCGCGGCCCCTCCGCGTTCCTCCAGGCCCTCCACGACCACTGTGCCGCCGGGTACGGCGAGATCGAGGTGTGGGCCGACGAGCCCGCCGAGGACGAGGAGAACCCCGCCCTGCACCGGGCCACCGGCGACCGGCTGTGGCCCCTGCCCCTGGACGACGACGCCCTCGCCCGGCGCCGCGCGGCCGCCGAGACCGTCCTCGCCCACCTCGACCGCCTCGCCGACGGCCCCGGCGACCATCCCGACGACCACCCGGACGACCACCCCGTGGCCGTCCACGACCCGGACACGTACGACGACCCGGACTGGCCGCCGCCACCGGACGACGAGGACCCCTTCCCCGAGGAGGAAGCCCCCTTCCCGGCCGGCGACCCGGACGACTGGGACTCCTGGACCACCGACCGTCCCGTCATCCCGCACCAGGCGAGGGCCCCGGAGTCCGCCACGGGGCCCGGCGCACCCGGGGGCGCGCGCCCCCGCCCCGCGGATGCCGCGCGGCCGGGCGCCACAGGGGGGACAGGACGGCCCGGCACCCCGCGGCCGCGCCCCGCCGAGGAGACCGGGACGCCCCGGCTCACCCCCGAGGAGGCCCGCACCGTCGCCTCCTGGGACCGCGACCTCGACGCCCTGGCCGGAGAACTGCTGCGCACCCGCGAGGGCGTCACCGACGTCCCGCTGCCCACCTCGCTCACCGCCTCCGAGCTGCTGCGCCTGGCCGCCGACCCGGACGGCTTCGCGCAGGAGCTGGCCCGCCCCATGCCCCGCCCGCCGCAGCCCGCCGCGCGCCGCGGCACCCGCTTCCACGCCTGGGTCGAGGCCCGCTTCGAGGAGCTCACCCTCCCCATGCTGGAGCCGGAGGAACTGCCCGGCAGCACGGCCGAGATCGCCGACGAGCGCGACCTCCAGGCCCTCAAGGACGCCTTCGAACGCACCGAGTACGCCCACCGCACCCCCCACCGCGTGGAGGCCCCCTTCCAGCTGTCGATCGCCGGACGCGTCGTCCGGGGCCGCATCGACGCCGTCTACAAGGAGGGCGACGGGGACGGGGCGACGTACGAGATCGTCGACTGGAAGACCGGCCGCGCCCGCACCGCCGACCCGCTCCAGCTCGCCGTGTACCGGCTCGCCTGGGCCGAGCAGCAGGGAGTCCCCCTGGAGTCCGTCGGCGCCGCGTTCCTGTACGTGCGCACCGGCGAGGTCGTACGCCCCGACGACCTGCCCGACCGGGCCGCGCTGGAGCGGCTGCTGCTCCGGGACCCGTCCGACGGGACGGACGGTGGGACGTCCGGCGGGACGCCCGGTGAGATACCGCACTCCGAGGACGCCGGCGCGGGCCGATAGGCTCGTGAGCATGAGCCAGCCCGTTGACAGTGCCGTCAGCGCCGTCCGTACGTACATCGCACAGCACCGCGCCGCCTTCCTCGAGGACCTCGCCGCATGGCTGCGCATCCCCTCCGTGTCGGCCCAGCCCGACCACGCGCCCGACGTGCGCCGCAGCGCCGACTGGCTCGCCGCCGAGCTCAAGGAGACCGGTTTCCCGACCGCCGAGGTCTGGCAGACCCCGGGCGCCCCGGCCGTCTACGCCGAGTGGCCCTCCGCCGACCCGGACGCGCCCACGGTGCTGGTCTACGGCCACCACGACGTGCAGCCGGCCGCCCGCGAGGACGGCTGGGACAGCGATCCCTTCGAGCCCGTCGTGCGGGGCGACCGCCTGTACGCGCGCGGAGCGGCCGACGACAAGGGCCAGGTGTTCTTCCACACGCTCGGCGTCCGGGCCCACCTCGCCGCCACCGGCCGCACCACCCCGGCCGTCCACCTGAAGCTCCTGATCGAGGGCGAGGAGGAGTCCGGCTCCCCGCACTTCCGGGAGCTCGTGGAGCAGCACGCCGGCCGGCTCACCGCCGACGCCGTGATCGTCTCCGACACCGGCATGTGGTCCGAGGACACCCCCACCGTGTGCACCGGCATGCGCGGCCTCGCCGAGTGCGAGATCCGGCTGTACGGCCCCGACCAGGACATCCACTCCGGCTCCTTCGGCGGCGCGGTCCCCAACCCGGCCACCGCCGCCGCCCGCCTGGTCGCCGCCCTGCACGACGAGCACGAGCGCGTGGCGATCCCCGGCTTCTACGACGGCGTCGTCGAGCTCACCGACCGCGAGCGCGAACTCTTCGCCGAGCTGCCCTTCGACGAGGGGCGGTGGCTGCACGCCGCCAGGTCCCACGGCACCCTGGGCGAGGCCGGGTACAGCACGCTGGAACGCATCTGGGCCCGCCCCACCGCGGAGGTCAACGGCATCGGCGGCGGCTACCAGGGCCCCGGCAGCAAGACGATCATCCCCTCCTCCGCCATGGTGAAGCTGTCCTTCCGGCTGGTCGCCGGCCAGGACCCCGGGCACGTGCGGGAGGCCGTCCGCGCCTGGGTGCCCGGGCAGCTGCCCGAGGGCATCCGCCACGAGATCTCCTTCAGCCCCGCCACGCGCCCGTGCCTGACGCCGCCGGACCACCCGGCCCTGCAGTCCCTGGTCCGGGCGATGGGCCGCGCCTTCGGCAAGCCCGTCCGCTTCACCCGCGAGGGCGGCTCAGGACCGGCCGCCGACCTGCAGGACGTCCTCGGCGCACCGGTGCTCTTCCTCGGCATCTCCGTCCCGTCCGACGGCTGGCACGCCCCCAACGAGAAGGTCGGGCTGGACCTGCTCCTCAAGGGGGCCGAGACCAGCGCGTACCTGTGGGGCGACCTCGCCGAGCACTGGCGGCACGCCCCCTGACCACCGCACGCCGTCCGAACCGGCCGTCCGCGCGGGGCACACTGGAAAGGGCCCGCCGCCGGACCCGCTCGCCCGCCGCCCGTCCCGCCGAACCGCCCGCCGACCCAATCCGTTCCACCGGGGGAGTTGGAAGCACCCGTGACCACCTGGACCGACCACACCGCCGACCGCCCCATCTCGCTCACCGCCCCGAGCGGCATCGACCGCGCCGCCCACCACCGGCTCGACGAGGCATGGCTCGCGGCGGCGTGGAGCCACCCCTCCACGCGCTGTTTCGTGGTCTCCGGCGGTCAGGTCCTCATCGACGAGACGGCGGACGGGCGCACCGAACTCGTCATGACCCCGTCCTTCGAGGCCCCGCTCACCGAGGCGCACCGCTACTTCCTGGGCACCGACGAGAGCGGCGTCAGCTACTTCGCCCTCCAGAAGGACTCCCTGCCCGGCCGCATGGACGAGTCCGCCCGCCCGGCGGGTCTGCGCGAGGCGGGCCTGCTGCTGTCGCCGCGGGACGCCGGCCTGATGGTGCACGCCGTCGCCCTCGAGAACTGGCAGCGGCTGCACCGTTTCTGCTCCCGCTGCGGCGAGCGCACCGTCATCGCCGCGGCCGGCCACATCCGCCGCTGCCCCGCCTGCGGCGCCGAGCACTACCCGCGCACCGACCCCGCCGTGATCATGGCCGTGATCGACGAGCAGGACCGCATCCTGCTCGGGCGCCAGGTCCACTGGCCCGAGGGCCGTTTCTCCACCCTCGCCGGATTCGTCGAGCCCGGCGAGTCCATCGAGCAGTCGGTGCGCCGCGAGGTCCACGAGGAGGTCGGCATCGACGTCGGCGAGGTCGAGTACGTCGCCAGCCAGCCCTGGCCGTTCCCGTCCAGCCTCATGCTGGGCTTCGTCGCCCGCGCCACCTCGACCCGGATCGACGTCGACGGCGACGAGATCCACGAGGCCCGCTGGTTCTCCCGCGACGAACTCGGCGCCGCCTTCGAGTCGGGCGAGGTGCTCCCGCCCTACGGCATCTCGATCGCGGCCCGTCTGATCGAGCGCTGGTACGGCAAGGACCTGCCGACCCGCAGCGTCTTCTGACGGGACACCCGAGGAAACGGTGGTGGCCGCCCCCCGGCCGGGGAACGGCCCCCACTCGTGCACCGGCCGGGGAACGGCCCACCCGTGCTCCGGCTAGGATGCCGGCCCGGGCGGAGCCGTAGCGCAGAGGTCGTCGCGCGCGGTCTCCAAAACCGTGAGGACGCCGGTTCGAATCCGGCCGGTTTCGCCCTCCCCGCGCCCCGGACCGCCCGTACGAGCGGGCCGGGCGGAGCCGCACGGCCCCGGCCCCGGGGTTCCCTCAGGTTCACGGGCCCGCACGTCCCCGAACACAGGTCCGCCCCCTCCGGTGACCTCGACCGGAGGGGGCGCGACGCGGGGAACGTCAGACCGCGAGAGCCTGCTTCACCTGGGCGAGGCTGGGGTTCGTCATGACGACCTCCTCGCCGCCGGCGGCGGGAACCACCCGAACCGTCGGAACCGTCTGGTTCCCGCCGTTCGCCTTCTCCACGAACGCCGCGGACTCCGGGTCCTGCTCGATGTTGATCTCGGTGTACGCGATGCCCTCGCGGTCCAGCTGGCTCTTCAGCCGGCGGCAGTAGCCGCACCACGTGGTGCTGTACATCGTCACAGTACCCAGCATGTCTCTCGCGCTCCTTCGGCGGTTCGGGGAAGTCCTCGCACCCGGGGGAACGTGCTTGAAAGCGCCGGCATTCCCGCGGACGGTGTCCCGCCGCGTCTTCGGAGCGGCATCCGTCGTATCAGTACGACTGCGAGGCCCTGCCTGTGGACAACCGGCTCACCCGTCTCCGGCGACCTGGCAGCATGGCTGTGTGACAGCAGCAACGCATTCCACCCTCTTCCCGCAGGTACCGGACTCGGCCGACGCGGTACTCGACGGGCTCGACCCCGAGCAGCGCGCGGTGGCCACCGCCCTGCACGGTCCGGTGTGCGTGCTGGCGGGTGCCGGTACCGGCAAGACCCGGGCGATCACCCACCGGATCGCCTACGGGGTGCGCGCCGGCATCCTCCAGCCCTCCAGCGTGCTCGCCGTCACCTTCACCAACCGCGCCGCCGGGGAGATGCGCGGCCGGCTGCGCCAGCTCGGCGCCGTCGGCGTCCAGGCGCGCACCTTCCACTCGGCGGCGCTGCGTCAGCTCCAGTACTTCTGGCCGAGGGCGATCGGCGGCTCCATGCCCCGGCTCGTCGACCGCAAGATCCAGCTCGTCGCCGACGCGGCCGCCGCCTGCCGCATCCGGCTCGACCGGGGCGAGCTGCGGGACGTCACCGCCGAGATCGAGTGGTCGAAGGTCACCCAGACCGTCCCGGCCGACTACGCGGCGGCGGCCCTCAAGGCCGGCCGGGAGGCGCCCCGCGACCCCGCCGAGATCGCCCAGCTGTACTCCGCCTACGAGGACCTCAAGCGCGAACGCGCCGTCATCGACTTCGAGGACGTGCTGCTGCTGACCGTCGCCGTCCTGCAGGACCGGCACGACGTCGCGGAGCAGGTCCGCGCCCAGTACCAGCACTTCGTGGTCGACGAGTACCAGGACGTCAGCCCGCTCCAGCAGCGACTGCTGGAGCTGTGGCTCGGCGACCGGGAGAACCTGTGCGTGGTCGGCGACGCCAGCCAGACCATCTACTCGTTCACGGGCGCAACTCCCGACCATCTGCTCGACTTCCGCATCCGTCATCCCGGGGCCACCGTCGTCAAGCTGGTCCGTGACTACCGTTCGACCCCCCAGGTCGTCCACCTGGCCAACGGCCTGCTCGCGCAGGCCCGGGGCCGTGCCGCCGATCACCGGCTGGAACTCGTCTCCCAGCGTGCGGCGGGGCCCGAGCCGGTGTTCACCGAGTACACCGACGAGCCCGCGGAGGCCGAGGGGGCGGCGCGCCGGATCCGGGAGCTGATCGACTCCGGGGTCCCGGCGAGCGAGATCGCCGTCCTGTTCCGCACGAACTCCCAGTCCGAGACCTACGAGCAGGCCCTGGCCGATGCCGGGGTGCCCTACCAGCTGCGCGGCGCCGAGCGGTTCTTCGACCGCCCCGAGGTGCGCAAGGCGGGCATCGCCCTGCGGGGAGCGGCCCGCTTCGGCGGCAACGACGTCCTTCTCGACGACGCCCCCGACCTGCCCTCCCAGGTGCGTGCCGTGCTGTCGGGCGAGGGCTGGACACCGCAGCCGCCGGCCGGCTCGGGGGCGGTCCGGGAGCGCTGGGAGTCGCTCGCCGCCCTGGTGAACCTCGCCCAGGACTTCGCCGCCGCCAGGCCGGGCGCCACCCTCGCCGACCTCGTCGCCGAACTCGACGAGCGGGCCGGTGCCCAGCACGCCCCGACCGTGCAGGGCGTCACCCTCGCCTCACTGCACTCGGCCAAGGGCCTGGAGTGGGACGTCGTCTTCCTGGTGGGCGTCGCCGAGGGCATGATGCCGATCACCTACGCAAAGACCGAGGAGCAGATCGAGGAGGAACGCCGCCTCCTCTACGTCGGCGTCACCCGGGCGCGCGAGCGCCTCCACCTCTCCTGGGCGCTCTCCCGCTCGCCCGGCGGCCGGCCGAACCGCCGCCCCAGCCGTTTCCTCGACGGGTTGCGCACCGGCTCGAGCGCCGCCGCCGGCCGCGGTGGCGCGGGGGGCACGGGAGGAGTGGAGCGAGGTTTCCCCGGATTCTCCGGAGCGGTGTCCGCCTCGGCCGCGCCGGGCAGGGTGCGCAAGCAGCGCAGCCCCGCCCGCTGCCGGGTCTGCGGCCGCACGCTGACGGACGCGGGTGAGATGAAGCTGATGCGCTGCGAGGACTGTCCCTCCGACATGGACGAGGGGGTCTACGGGCGGCTGCTCGAGTGGCGCGCGGACCAGGCGCGGCGCAGCGGTCAGCCCGACTTCTGCGTCTTCACCGAGAAGACGCTGATGGCCATCGCCGAGGCCGTCCCCGAGGACGAGCACGCTCTCGCCCGCATCCCCGGGGTGGGGACACGCAAGACGGGCCGCTACGGGGCGGACGTTCTGGCCATCTGCGCAGGCCGGGACATCGCCGGGGACCGGGAGCAGGACTGACGCCAACTCGTCGAAAAAATAGTTTGCGCATGCCCCAGCGATCCCCATAGGTTCTTAGGCACGGGAACAGCGGCCTTCTCGGAGGCCCTGATTCCGTGTTGTACTTGCATATCCGTCGGACTGGCTCACCCCAGTCCCGAAGCGCCGAGAGGAGGCGAGTCCAGTGATCAGCATCAACGCCAGCTCCACCGTCAAAATGACCGATCGCTCGTCCGTCTCCCTGTGCATGCTCGGCGCTTCGAACCAGGGCACCGGTCTGTCCGGCATTCGTGCCGCACGCCCGGCGTCCCTCGTCGCTCCCTCGGCTCCTGCCGTCCGTGAGCGCGATGAGCGACCGACCAAGGCACTGGAAGCGGTAGTGGCACAGGCGCATGCCTATGCCTTTGCGGCGGCCGGTGCCGGATTCCGGAAGCAGACGACGCAGCACCACCTGATGTGGGCCTTCCGTGGGCCAGAACCCTGGAGCGATCCAGCCTGATTCGATCAGGCCGGCGCCTTCAGGGCCGCGGAACCCCATCCGGGATCCGCGGCCCTTCTGTTTTCCCCGAACGGGGGAGACAGCCCCGAAGGCGCCTCGGGACAAGAAAAGAACCCGGTACCAGCCGCCACCCGGCCAACCGGCCGGAAACGACCAGACGAGGAAGACGAACCGTGCAACTCGAAGCGCACGTCCCGTCCGTACCGCCTTCCGACACGATCCCCAAGCCCGGCTCCACGGAGGACCCGACCTTGACTCCGCTCACCGCGCTCACCGCGCTCGACGACGCCATCGAGAACCTCGGCGTCCCCGTCCCCTGCCGTTCGTACGACCCGGAGGTCTTCTTCGCCGAGTCGCCGGCGGACGTCGAGTACGCCAAGTCCCTCTGCCGCACCTGCCCGCTGATCGAGGCCTGCCTCGCCGGTGCCAAGGAGCGGCGCGAGCCCTGGGGCGTCTGGGGTGGCGAGCTGTTCGTCCAGGGAGTCGTCGTCGCCCGGAAGCGGCCGCGTGGCCGCCCGCGCAAGAACCCGGTCACGGCATGAACACCCCAGGAACGATCGACCGCCCCCTCACGCACGACCCCCAGAAGCAGGCCCCGATGATGCCGTCCACTCACGAGCCGGCAGGCTCCGCGACCGAAGACTTCACCACCAGTGGTGCGAACGACTCGCGCCAGAACAGGACCCGAGAGATGCAACTCATCCCAGAAGCCATGGCCCGTGCGCATATGCACGAGCGACTGCGGGAGGCGCAGCGGGAGCGCCAGGCCATGGGCCTGGTGACCGCTCGCCGGATGCAGCGCCGGGCCGAGCGCGCCTCCCGGCGCGCCCGCCGCGCGCTTGCCATGGCGGTCATGCAGTAACCGACCACGCCTGAAGCGGTGGCCTCCCAGGCCGGGGGCCAAGCTCTCCCCGCGGGGGCCGGTCCGTACGAACGGACCGGCCCCCGCGGTGCGTTGCCGGCGGGCGGAGCGCCGGACGCGGCGTTGTCGTCGGCGGGTGACGAGTCATCCGGGCCGCGGCGACGACACCGGCCCGGCGGAGCCGCAAGCCCTGGTGTGCGCCCGCTGCGGCACGCGCGCCGAGGACCCGCAGCCGACCTGGACCCTCTCCGTGGAGAACGGCGTCCGCCGCCACTCCTGCGCGACCTGCTCCCGGGACAACCTGCGGGCGATCGAGGGCCGTCCGGACGCGCGGTGGTGGTGACGGCGGCCGGCGGCGGCGCGTGTCATGCCCGGGCCGCCGGCTCCTCCGGTGCCGGTTCCTCCGGGACGAAGCCCGGCAGCCACTCCTCGAGTTCGTCCCGCAGCCGCACCGTCGCACCCAGCTGGCACAGCACACCGATGGTGCTCAGGGTCACCCGGTGGATCAGCAGGTACGCCGGGGGCAGGTTGAGCTGCTTGCCCAACTGGTAGGCGGGCGAGCGGATGTCGGCGATGCGGGCCGCCTGGCTGCGTATCCAGCCGCGGGTGAAGGTGAACTCGTCGACCTGCGCCGGTTCGATGATCGGCAGCAGGTAGTCCAGGACCGCTTCGGGGTCCAGCTCTATCGTCTCCTTGACGAAGCCCTCCGCGCACAGCATGTCGTAGACGGCCTCGGCCTCGCCGTCCAGGGTCATCCGCAGGGCCTCGCCGATGGGGGCGGGCAGCCCGCCCGGAAGCCGGTCGACCGTGCCGAAGTCCAGCACGCCCAGACGCCAGTCGTCCTCTCCGCCCGGCCCGCCGGGAAGCAGACGGAAGTTACCGGGATGCGGGTCGGCGTGCAGCAGGCCGGTGCGGGCGGGGCCGGAGAACAGGAAGCGGGCCAGGAGCTGACCGGCCCGGTCGCGCTGGGCCTCGGTGCCGTCCGAGATGATCTCCGCCAGCGGTATGCCGTCCATCCACTCGGTGATCAGCACCTGCTCGCACTGGTGGACCACGTCCGGCACGACGACGTCGGGGTCGCCCGCGAACTCCTCGGCGTGGGACCGCTGGGCCTGGGCCTCCAGTCCGTAGTCCAGCTCCTCCGAGACGCGGTCCTTGAGCTCCGCGATCAGCGGCTTGACGTCCATGCCGGGGATCAGCGGGCCCAGCAGACGGGCGAAGCGGCTCAGCTGGTTCAGGTCGGACAGCAGGGCCTCGCCGGCGCCGGGGTACTGCACCTTGACCGCCACCTCGCGGCCGTCGCGCCACACGGCCCGGTGCACCTGGCCGATCGAGGCCGCCGCGGACGGCTTGTCCTCGAACTCCAGGAACAGCTCCTGCCAGCCCTCGCCGAGCCGCTCCCGGAGCACCGTGTGCACGGTGCGGGTCGGCATGGGCGGGGCGGCCTCCTGGAGCTTGGTCAACGCCGCGCGGTAGGGACCGGCGACCTCCTCCGGCAGGGCGGACTCGAAGACCGACAGGGCCTGGCCGAACTTCATCGCACCGCCCTTGAGCTCGCCGAGCACCTTGAAGAGCTGATCGGCGGTGCGCTGCTGCAGCTCACGGCCGACGATCTCCGCGGATTCGCCCACGATCCGCTTGCCGAGTCCCCAGGTAGCCCGCCCGGCGAAGCCGAGCGGGAGCGCGGCCAGCTTGGCGGTCCGGGTGACCGCCTTCCGGGGAAGATCAGACATGCGCCCTCCAAGTCCCTGCCGGCCGCTTCGCGTCCGCCTTACGGCACGACTCCTCCGACGGCCCGTGCACGCCCATTGTCTCGTGCGACGGCCCGTTTCCGGAGGTGTGTTCTCCCTTACTGTCCTCCGCCGCTCCGCACGGGCACGCCGGGTGCGCCCGGACCGGCCGGGCGTGCCAGTGCAGACCGGGGACGGAGACCTCCCAGCGGGCGTCCGCGCTGGACGGGACCCCGCCGTCCAGGAAGACGAGCGCGTGGGCGGCCGCCAGGGAGGCCACCGTCGTGGCGAGCGTCAGGTCACATGCTCCCACCCGGCGCTGCCGTCCGGAACGCCACTGGGCGACCAGGCGCGGCCAGGTCGGGTCCCGGTCGGTGCGGTCCTCCTGGAGGCAGCCCGCACAGCTCGTCTCGCCGGGCAGGACGAGCGGGCCGACCACACCGGTTCCCTCCACGACACCCGCGTAGAGGTGGGGTGTGCCCGCGGACAGCAGGGGTTCGGCGGACGACGGGTCGGGCGCGTGCACGGCGACGTCGTCCCGCGGGGCGAGGACCACCAGACCGAAGCCGGGGGCGTCCTCCTCGAGCCGCGACCGGGCGGTGCGGCGGGGCGGCCGGTCCGGTGCGGCCCGGCGTGCGCCGCGGCGGGCCGCCTCGTCCCTGCGGTCGCCGACGGCCTCGGCGGGCAGTCCGCCCGGCGCGACGTCCCACGGCTCGACCCGCCCGACGTCGCGCACGTCGACCTCCCCCACTCCGGCCCCCGACAGCAGCGCCGCCAGCACCGCGCCGACCCGGCCCGCGCCCCTCACCTGCACCCGCATGCTGCCGCGTGCCGCCAGCCGCCCGAGCGCGTCGCCCGGTCCGGAGGTGGTCAGGGTCAGCGAGGCCAGGTCCGGGCGCAGCCGGTCGAGGACCTCCCGTTTCCCGCGCAGGGCGTCGGCGTCCGGTCCGCCGCCCCGGGAGTCGTCCAGGAGCCCGGCCCGCGACAGCCGCCGTACGAGCCGGTCGACGTGGCCGTCGGGCAGATCCATGCGCCGTCCCTCCTCGCGCAGGAGCTCCAGGCCCCGGGTGCCGTCGAGCAGGTCGAGGAAGCTGCCCGTCGCCGTGTCCACCGGTCCCAGCGTCAGGGCGTGGGCCGGCGTCATCCCGAACTGCACGGTATGGAGATCGCGCCATCCGCGCCTGAGCGCCGGCTTGACCATCGGATGCATGACAGGCCCCCGTATGTTCTGGATCGTCCCCGTACGCCCGGCCGGGACGACTCGCGCCCCGGCCGGTGAATGCCAGCATGCCCGCACGGACCCCCGGCCGCCGAAAGTTGTCCACAAGCGAGAGGATTCATCGTATAAATCCGGCGCACGGTGGGAGGATCATCGTCGAACGGTCCCGGAGCCGGGACTTCCCCCTGTACAACCGGTACCGTCGGGGCGTGCCCGCCGACCCACTGCACCGCGCCGGAAAGCCACAGCGCAGCACGACGAGCCAGCCGGCGAACGGCTCACGGGCGAGCGCGATCGAGGTCCGCAGGAGCGCCCGCCGCCGCAGAACGGTCTCCGCGTACCGCGAGGGCGATCGCACCGTCGTGCTCATCCCCGCCCGGATGTCCGAGGCGGAGGAGCAGCGCTGGGTGACCGTCATGCTCGACAAGCTGGCCGCCCAGGAGAGCCGGCGGGCGCTCGGCGACACCGAGCTGGCCGAGCGCGCCCGGTACCTGTCCGCCCAGTACCTCGAGGGGCGGGCCCGTCCCTCGTCGGTGCGCTGGGTGACCAACCAGAACACGCGCTGGGGCTCGTGCACCCCCTCCGACGGCAGCATCCGCCTGTCGCACCGGCTGCGGGGGATGCCCGAGTACGTCGTCGACTACGTCCTGTGCCACGAACTGGCGCACCTGCTGGTGCCCGGGCACGGGCCCCGCTTCTGGCGGCTGCTGGAGGCGTACCCGAGGACCGAGCGGGCCAGGGGCTACCTCGAGGGAGTGGTCGCGGCCGAGCGGCTGCCCCACGCGCCGGCCGTCCGCGACGAGTGAGCCCCGCCCGCGGCGCGCGCCGCGGGGCCGCGCGCGTTGTGTACCGGGTCTGTACCGACTGCCCGCACCGGCTGCTTCCGGTGCCGGAGTTTGCCGTTAGCCTGGCGCGACGCACTCACATTCGGGATGGGGGACGGTCGTACGCATGGCCAGGGAATTCCAACGCGGCCACAAGGCCAGGATCAGTGACCTCACGGCGGGCACGGATCTGTACGTAGGCGTGCAGATCTCCGGGCCCGGGCTGACCTTCGACATCAGCTGCTTCGGTCTCGACGCCGACGAGCGGCTCTCGGACGACCGTTACTTCATCTTCTACAACCAGCCGAAGTCCCCCGAGGAGTCCATCCAGCTCCTGGGCGCGCAGGCGGGCGACACGGAGTCCTTCCGCGTGACGCTGGACCGGATCCCGCAGCAGATCAAGAAGCTGTCCTTCACGGCGACCGTCGACGGCGCCGGCCAGATGTCACAGATCGGTCCCGGATACATCCGCATCGTCGCGGGCGGCGAGGAAGTGGCCCGGTACCCCTTCGACGGCTCGGAGTTCTCCACCGAGCGGGCCGTGATGCTCGGCGACTTCTACGTCAAGGACGTGTGGCGGTTCGCCGCCGTCGGGCAGGGTTTCGACGGCGGGCTCGACGCGCTGCTGAGGAACTTCGGCGGCGAGGTGGCCGAGGACGAGCCGGCCGCCCCGCAGCAGCCGCAGGCGGGCGCGGCCGCGCCCGGTTTCGCGCCGCCCGCCCAGAGCGCCGCGCCGCCCGCGTTCGGAGTGCCCGGTGCGGGCTCCGCCCCCGCCCCCGCCCCGGCTCCGGCTCCCGCCCCCCAGCCTGCCGCGCAGGGCTTCGCGCCCCCGCCGGGTGCCACCCCGCCGCCGGCCCCCGCGCCCTCGGCGCCGCCGGTGCACACCGCGCCGACCATCGTCGCGCCCGTGCACACTCCGCCCGGCGGCTCCCCGGTGCCGCCTCCGGCTCCGGCCCCCGCGCCCTACGGCCAGCCGGGCCAGCAGCCGCCGTACGGTCAGCCCGTTCCGGGACAGAGCGCCCCGCCGCCCCCGGGCTACGCCGCCCAGCCGCAGGCGCCCCACGCCCCCGCGCCGCCGCCCGGCTACGGCCAGCCGACGCCCCCTCCGGGATACGGCCAGCCGACGCCCCCTCCCGGCTACGGCCAGCCGACGCCTGCCCCGGGCTACGGCCAGCAGCCCCCGCCCGGCCAGATCCCGGGACAGCAGGCCCCCTACGGGGCGCCGCAGGGTGTTCCGCAGGGCGCCCCGCAGGCTCCGGGCGTGCTCGGCGCGCTCCAGCAGTTCAAGGAGACGCCCACCGGGCAGCGCTGGACGCAGCAGAACAAGAAGCTCGTCCGCGCCGACCTCGGGATCGGCGGACAGCCCGTGCTGGCCCGCCAGGGCAGCATGGTGCTCTACCAGGGCAAGGTCGACTTCAGCTACAAGGGCGCCGGCTTCACCGGCCGCATCGTGGGCAACGCCACCGGCCAGGAGATGCAGCTGATGCGCTGCACCGGCCAGGGCCAGGTGTTCTTCGCCGAGAACTCCACGATGCTGCACCCGATCGAGCTCCAGGGCGACGCCGTGTGCGTCTCCGCCGAGAACGTTCTCGCCTTCGACGAGAGCCTGCAGTACGAGGTCCGCCGCATCGAGGGGCACGGCATCCCCGGGGGCGCGCTGTTCACGATGCAGTTCCAGGGGACCGGCACCGTCGTCGTGAAGACGCACGGCGTGCCCGTGGTGCTGCCGGTCACGCCCACGACGTTCGCCGACTGCAACGCGGTGGTCGCCTGGTCGGCCGCCTCCCAGGTGGTCGTCTCCAGCCAGGTGCGGATGCGCCGCAACTCCTACCCCGGCGACACGGGGGAGAGCGTCAACCTCCAGTTCCGGGGCGCACCCGGCAACTTCATCGTCGTCCAGCCGTACGAGATCTAAGGGGAGCCCGTCATGAACCAGCCACTCGCGGGCTTCGCCCCCGCCCCCGTCACCGCCCGCATGGAGAACCACGGCAACCACATGCTGAAGGTCGCCATGCAGACCGGCAACGACCTCCTCGCGCGCGTGGGGTCCATGGTCGCCTACGAGGGGTTCGTCCAGTACGAGCCCAACCCGCCGGCCGTCCGCCAGATCGCCAAGGACTGGCTGACCGGTGAGGGCGCGCCCCTGATGAAGTGCTCCGGCGACGGCCTGCTCTACCTCGCCGACTACGGCGCCAACGTCGTCGTGATCAACCTCAACGGCGACGGCATCTCCGTCAACGCCACCAACCTGCTCGCCTTCGACGCCCACCTGACGTGGGGCGTGGAGCGGGTCAAGGGCCTGGCGAAGTTCGCCGGCCAGGGCCTGTGGAACACCAGGATCTCCGGTCAGGGCTGGGTCGCGCTGACCTCCCGGGGCAAGCCGATCGTCGTCGACTGCGGCGGCGGCGAGGACGAGACCTACGTCGACCCGGACGCACTCGTCGCCTGGTCCCCGAACCTCAAGGTGAAGGGCAAGCGCAGCTTCCGGGCCCAGTCGCTGATCGGCCGCGGCAGCGGGGAGGCCTACCAGATGGCCTTCTCCGGTCAGGGCATCGTCGTCGTCCAGCCCAGTGAGGACAGCACCGACCGTCTCCGGGTCCGGGGCTGAGGGGGAGCAACCACACCATGCAGAGCCCGCTTTTCGCCCACAACGACCAGCAGACCCAGGAGCGCTGGAGCCTGCAGAACAAGCAGATGCTCCGCGTCGCGCTGGAGGGCCACGACGACGTCCTCGCCCGCAAGGGCACCATGGTCGCCTACCAGGGCCTCGTCGAGTTCGACGCCGAGTTCCAGAGCAGCAGCCAGTCGCGCGCGCGGGCGCAGACCGGCGAGGGACTCGACCTCATGCGCTGCCACGGACAGGGCACGGTCTACCTCGCCAATCTCGCCCAGCACATCCACGTCATGGAGGTGGACCAGGACGGGCTGACGGTCGACAGCAGCTACGTGCTCGCGATGGACTCCTCGCTGCACCACGAGGTCATCGCCGTCGACAGCCTGTACGGCATCTCGGGATCCGGGAAGTACCAGCTCAACATCACCGGCCGGGGCAAGGTCGCCCTGATGACCTCGGGCATGCCCCTGCTGATGCAGGTGACGCCGGACAAGTACGTCAACTGCGACGCCGACGCGATCGTCGCCTGGTCCACCGCGCTGCGTGTGCAGATGCAGGCCCAGACGCACTCCTCCGGGGTGTGGCGCCGGCGCGGCAACACCGGTGAGGGCTGGGAGCTCAGCTTCATGGGCAGCGGCTTCGCGCTCGTCCAGCCCAGCGAACTGCTGCCGCCGCAGAACGCCCAGATCGGCTCGGGTTTCGCCGCGCAGTACGGCGCGGGACAGCAGGGCGCCCGCGGCCAGAACCAGGGCAACGCCTGGAGCTGACCGGCCGGCGACGACACGTGCAGGGGGCGACCGCCACGGCGGTCGCCCCCTGCACGTGTGTCCTCGCGAGGGCGTCAGACGCCCAGTCTCCTCCGGGTCGCCTCGACCAGACGCAGGACCGACGCGTCGGCCACGTCCGCGACCTCGTCGTACGGGAACCAGCGCAGGTCGAGGGACTCGTCGCTGATCGCGTGCGCGGCGTCCGGCGCGGCCAGGGCCGCGTACTGGACGTCGAGGTGGCAGTGGCAGGGCGGCGGGATCGGATGCCGGTCCAGGCGCACCGGCCCGCCCGCGAGGAGCGTCAGGCCCGCGATGCCGGACTCCTCCGTGGCCTCCCGCAGGGCCGCCGCCGCGAGCGAGGCGTCACCCGGCTCGCAGTGCCCGCCCATCTGCAGCCACATGCGCAGCTTCCTGTGCAGGGTGAGCAGCACCCGGCCGCGCTCCGGATCGACCACCAGGGCGCTCGCCGTGACGTGGCCCGCCTGGCAGGCCTTCCACATGCCGTCCGGATGCGCCGCGAGGTGGTCCAGATAGGCCTGGCGCAGTGCGGGCTGGTCCTCGTACCCCTTGAGCACGAGGACCGCGTCGTCGTGCAGGCTCACTCGGCGCCGTCGCCCTCGCCCTTGCCGCCGCCCGGGCCCTCGGCCTCGCCCTGGTCCTTCTTCCTGAGGTCGGGCTTGCCGGCCGCCTCGCCGAGCATCTTGTCCAGCTCGGAGAAGTCGATCTGCTCGCGGTGCACGAAACCGTCCGGATCGTCCAGGTCGGTGGCCGTGGGCAGCATGTCCGGGTGGGCCCACAGGGCGTCCCGGCCGTCGACGCCGCGCGCGTCGGTGAGCGAGGCCCACAGGCGCGAGGCGTCACGCAGCCGGCGCGGGCGCAGCTCCAGACCGATCAGCGTGGCGAACGTCTGCTCCGCCGGGCCGCCCGAGGCACGGCGGCGGCGCAGCGTCTCGCGCAGCGCGTCGGCCGACGACAGCCGGGGCTTCGCCGCTGCGTGCACCACCGCGTCCACCCAGCCCTCGACGAGCGCCAGCGCCGTCTCCAGACGGGCCAGGGCGGCCTTCTGCTCCGGCGTGTCCTCCGGCTGGAACATGCCCTGCTGGAGGGCCTCCTGCAGCTGCTCGGGGTTCTGCGGGTCGAACTGGCCGACCACGTCCTCCAGCTTGGCCGTGTCGACCTTGATCCCGCGCGCGTAGCCGTCGACCGCGCCGAACAGGTGCGAGCGCAGCCACGGGACGTGCGCGAACAGGCGCTGGTGGGCGGCCTCGCGCAGGGCGAGGTACAGCCGCACCTCCTCCTGCGGCACGCCCAGGTCCTTGCCGAACGTCTCGACGTTCAGCGGAAGCAGGGCCGCCCGGCCGGCCGGCCCGAGGGGCAGGCCGATGTCGGACGAGCCGACGACCTCACCGGCCAGCACGCCGACGGCCTGCCCGATCTGCGTGCCGAACATGGCGCCGCCCATGGAGCGCATCATGCCGATCAGCGGGCCGGCCATGGCCTGCATCTCCTCCGGCAGGACGTCGCCCATGGCGTTCCCGACGCGCTCGGCGACCGGGTCGACCAGTTCCCGCCAGGCCGGGAGGGTCGCCTCGACCCACTCCGCGCGGCTCCAGGCCACGGCGGAGTGCGCGCCCGACGGCAGGGAGGTGGCGTCGTCCAGCCACAGGTCGGCCAGGCGGACGGCGTCCTCGACGGCCTTGCGGTCGGCGGGGCCCACGCTCGCGTCCTTCGAGCCGCTCGCGGTGCCCTGGGAGACGGTCTGTCGTGCGATCTGCTTGGCCATGTCCCAGTTCACCGGGCCGCCCTCGTAGGAGAGCATCTGGCCGAGCTGCTGGAACGCGGCGCCCAGGTCGGTGGGGTTCAGCGACCCGAACATCGCGGCGAACGGATTGTCCGCGCCCGGGCCGCCAAAGCCTCCGGCTCCGGGCATGCCGAAACCGAACGGGTTGGCCGGGCCCTGACCACCGCCGCTCTGCGGGTCCTTCTTCTTGCCCTCGTCGCCGTCGTCCGGCTCCTCCGGCGGAAGGCCGAATCCGAATGGGGTGTCACTCACGGGATTCCTCGGCTGGTAGGGCCGCCGGTTCTTTCCGGCGGCACGGCTGCCCGACAACACCACCCAGCGTAGACACCTGAAGCGGTTCGGGCCTCGGTGCTTCGCCGACAGGAGGCCTGCGGCAGGATGGATGCCACCTGGTACGTACGCGTCACTTGCGCCCGTACAGAAGACAACCGCTGGAGACGCCCGGTGAGTTCCCCAGATCCGCAGGTTCGCGCAGCGCGAAACAAGTCAAGCAGTCCCGCGGCGCGCGGGCCCGTCGTCGCGGTCACCGGTGCCGCGTCCGGCGTCGGCGCGCTGCTCACCGGGCGGCTCGCCGCCTCGGAGGAGATCAAGCAGGTCGTCGCCATCGACGAACGCCGGGGCGAGTGCGCCGAGGCCCGGTGGCACATCCTGGACGTACGGGACCCGGCGATCGCGGACAAGCTGCGCGGGGCCGACGTGGTGGTGCACCTGGCGCTCGACCTCGATCTGGAGACCGATGCCGCCGCCCGTACGGCCTACAACGTACGGGGGACGCAGACCGTCCTGACGGCCGCCGCGGCCGCCGGGGTGCACCGGGTGGTGCTGTGCACCTCGACGATGGTCTACGGGGCGCTGCCCGACAACGAGCTGCCGCTGTCCGAGGACGCGGAGCTGCGGGCCACCGCGGAGGCCACGGGCGTCGGCGACCTCCTCGAGATCGAGCGGCTCGCGCGCCGGGCGCCGCGGGCGCATCCCGGGCTCAACGTCACCGTCGTCCGCCCCGCCGTCCTGGTGGGAGGCACCGACACCGCGCTGACCAGGTACTTCGAGTCGCCTCGGCTGCTCGTGGTGACCGGGTCGCGGCCCGCGTGGCAGTTCTGCCACGTCGACGATCTGTGCAGCGCCCTGGAGTACGCCGTGCTGGAGAAGGTCGACGGCGAGCTGGCCGTCGGCTGCGACGGGTGGCTGGAGCAGGAGGAGGTCGAGGAGCTCAGCGGGATCCGCCGGATGGAGCTGCCGTCGGCGGTGGCGCTGGGCGCGGCGGCCCGGCTGCACCGGATCGGGCTGACCCCGTCCCCGGCCGGGGACCTGGCGTACACGATGTACCCCTGGGTGGTGAGCGGGAGCCGGCTGCACGACGCCGGGTGGCGGCCCGCGTACACCAACGAGGAGGTGCTCGCGGAGCTGCTGGAGGAGGTCTCCGGCAGGCACACGGTCGCCGGCCGGCGGCTGGGGCGCAAGGACGCGACGGCGGCGGGTGCCGCGGGCGCGACGGTGGCCCTGCTGGGTGCGGCGGCGGTGGTGCGGCGGGCGCGGAAGGCCCGGCGGCGGATCTGAACGCGGGAGCCCGGGCTTCCCCGGCCGGGGCCCGCCGCGCCTCCTGCGGGAGTGTCCTGTAGGAGTGTCCGAACCGGCACGCGCGGGGGCCGGGTGATAACGCTATTCCGCGTCGTCGTCGGCGTGCGGCACGATGGGGGCATGGCATCCACGCACGATCATCCGGGTGAGCAGGCGGCGCAGGATCCGATCAAGCTGATCGGGATCCGCGACACACCGCTGTCGGTGGACGAGGTCTTCCGGGCGGTCGGGGACGACGCGGCCGGCGGGACGGCGCTGTTCGTGGGGACCGTGCGCAACCACGACGGCGGCACCGACGTCGACGAGCTCGGCTATTCGTCCCACCCCGGCGCCGAGGCCGAGATGCGGCGGATCGCCGAGAAGGTGGTCGCCGAGTACCCCGTGCGGGCGCTGGCCGCCGTGCACCGGGTGGGAGACCTCAGGGTCGGGGACCTGGCCGTCGTCGTCGGCGTGTCGTGCCCGCACCGGGGCGAGGCCTTCGAGGCGTGCCGGAAGCTGATCGACGACCTCAAGCGTGAGGTGCCCATCTGGAAGCACCAGAGGTTCTCGGACGGCACCGAGGAATGGGTCGGCGTGTAGCGCCGTCGTCGGGGGGTGGTGGCCGGGTGACGGGTGGGCGGGTCGGCGTGTAGCGCCGTCGTTGAGGGGTAGTGGCGGGGTCGACGTGCAGCGCCGTCGGCGGGTGGTGGCCAAGTGACGGGTGGGACCTGCTGGGACTCCGGTTGCGTAACCGCACCCCTGGCGTGAGCGTTGTCACTGCGGATGGTTAATCTGCTGATCAGTCAGTTGCGGACGCTCATTGGGGTTGGGAGGTCGGCATGGCGGCGCTTGCCTGGTTGCTGATTCCGCTTGTGGCTGCGATAGGCGCGGGACTGTGGGGCAGTTGGGCCAACCGGACCCGCAAGGTGCGGAGCGACGGACCCGAGCTCATCGGTTACGCCCGCTTCCGCGAGGCCATGGAAAGGCCACGGTCGGGTAGCTGACGACCGGAAAACAGCAGGTCAGAGCAGTCGAAGCGAGCAGGGCCGCCCGTCCGGGCGGCCCTGACGGTGCGCTGACAGACACGTCCCGTACTGTCGAGGCATGCCACGCCGCACTGCGACGATGCTCGCCTCCACCCTGATGCTGATCGCGCTCCTGTGCGTGGGAGTGTTCATCCCCGTGCCGTATGCGGAGATGTCCCCGGGGCCGACGGTGAACACGCTGGGCGAGCACGACGGCGAGCCGGTGCTGCAGATCTCCGGGCGCAGGACCTACCCGACGGACGGTCACCTCAACATGACCACGGTGCGGGTCACCAGCGCCGACTACCGGATGAACCTCGTCGAGGCCGTCTACGGGTGGCTCGCGCACGACAACAAGGTCGTGCCGCACGACACCCTCTACCCGGACGGCAAGACGGAGGAGGAGTCCACCCAGGAGAACGCCGAGGAGTTCAGCCAGTCCCAGGAGAGCGCCAAGGTCGCGGCCCTGAAGGAGCTCGACGTCCCGGTGAGGTCCTGGGTGATCGTCTCGACGGTCGTCAAGGGCTCCCCGTCCGAGGGCAAGCTGCACGCGGGTGACGTGATCAAGGCCGTGGACGGCAAGGCGGTGGAGGAGCCGGCCGACGTCGCCGAACTGGTGACCAGGCACGAGCCCGGCCAGGACGTCGTCTTCACGATCGTGCCCGCCAAGGAGCAGGCCGCGGCCGAGAAGGAGAACCGGACGGTGACGAGGACCGAGAAGGTCACGATCACCACCGCGACGTCCGACGACGCCGGTGAGAAGCGGGCCGTCGTCGGGATCTCCGCCGGGACCGACCACACCTTCCCGTTCACCATCGACATCAAGCTCGCCGACGTCGGCGGGCCGAGCGCGGGCCTGATGTTCGCCCTCGGCATCTACGACAAGCTCACCCCGGGCAGCCTGACCGGCGGCAGGTTCGTCGCCGGCACCGGCACGATCGACGACGACGGCGAGGTCGGGCCGATCGGCGGGATCGAGATGAAGACGGTCGGCGCGCGCGCCAAGGGCGCCCAGTACTTCCTCACGCCCGCCGACAACTGCGCGGCGGCCGCCAAGGACACCCCCGAGGGACTCACCCTGGTGAAGGTGAACACCATCGACGACGCCCTGGACGCCCTGGCGGACATCCGCTCCGGCGACACCGCCGGCCTGCCGAGGTGCACGGCCTCCTGAGCGGCCCGCCGACCGGGACGGCCGCTCCTCGGGCTACTCCTCGAACGTCGCCGCCAGGGCCTCGGCCAGGCCCGGCACCAGTTCGGAACCGGTGAGGACCTCGGTGGGGGAGTCCTTCTCGCGCAGCCGGAGGGCCGACTCGCGGGTGCCGTCGCGCAGCACCGCGACCGTCATGCGGACCTCCTGGCGCTCCGGGTGCGCGGCCACCCACTTCGTCAGCGCGGCCTCGTCCATGTCCTCCGGGACCTGGGCCTCCGCGGACGGCGGCAGCATCAGCCGCTCCACGGTCAGGGCGCAGCCGGCCACCGCGTCGGGCCACGCGATGGTGCCCAGGAACTCATCCAGCGGCTTGCCCGTTGGAATCTCGTCCTGCTCGATCGGGGTGAGAGCGGTCGTCTCCTGCTCGACGTCCAGACCGAGCCGGTCCGCGAGAGAGGGCTGTTCGGCCCGAAGCCGGGCAGTGTCTACGAGGGCGAAGAGACGGGCGGGCCGGTCCCAGCCGAGGCCGGAGACGTACTCGTCGATCTCGAGCACGGCCCGGGTGAGCGGGTTCGCCGCCATGGGTGTGTTGGACATGGTCACAATCCTCTCTCGTTCCTGGCCGGAATCGGGAACCGAGTAAAGGGTGAGTAAGTTGCATAGGTGGGGGCCCGCGATCACGGGGGCCGCACCCGGTCCACGGAAAACGCGGGCCTGACGAATCAACAGCGAACTTCGAGGTGCCTACCTTGGCTTTCCAGATGCCGGACCGCGGCGGAGGCCCGACAGGGCCACGGATCAGAGTGGGCCGCCCGTCCCGGCGGGTCCGGACCCTGCTCATGACACTGGGCGTCCTGGCCGTCCTCGGCATGGTGTTCACCATGTTCGCGGGCTTCTGGACCGACTGGCTGTGGTATCGCTCGGTCGACTACTCGTCGGTGTTCACGACGACCCTGTGGACCAAGATCGGACTCTTCTTCGTCTTCGGTCTGCTGATGGCCCTCGCCGTCGGCTTCAACATCTGGCTGGCACACCGGATGCGGCCGCCGCTGAGCGCCATGTCGATGGAGCAGCAGAACCTCGACCGGTACCGGATGGGCATCGCCCCGTACAAGAAGTGGCTGCTGCTCGGCATCACCGCGCTGGTGGGCCTGATCGCGGGCGCCTCGGCCTCGAGCCAGTGGCGGACCTGGCTGATGTGGGTCAACGGCGTGCCCTTCGGCCAGAAGGACCCGCAGTTCAAGCTCGACGTCTCCTTCTACGCCTTCGACCTGCCCTGGTACCGGTTCCTGCTGGGCTTCGGCTTCGCGGCCACGATCCTGTCGCTGATCGCCGCCGCGCTCACCCACTACCTGTACGGCGGGCTGCGCGTCACCAGCCCGGGCGCGCGCGCCACCGCCGCGGCCACCGGACACCTGTCGGTGGTCCTCGGCGTCTTCGTCGCGCTGAAGGCGGTCGCGTACTGGCTCGACCGGTACGGACTGGCGGTCAAGTCCAGCGACTTCAAGGCCACCGACAGCTGGACGGGCCTCAGGTACGTCGACGCCAACGCCTACCTGCCGGCCAAGACGATCCTGTTCTGCATCGCCGTGATCTGCGCGCTGCTGTTCTTCGCCACCCTGTGGCGGCGCACCTGGCAGCTGCCCGTGATCGGCTTCGGCCTGATGGTGCTGTCGGCGATCCTGATCGGCGGCCTGTACCCGGCGATCGTGCAGAAGTTCCAGGTCCAGCCGAACGAGCAGGCCAAGGAGGCGCCGTACGTCGAGAAGAACCTCAAGGCCACGCGTGAGGCCTACGGCATCGACGACTCCAAGGTCACCGACTACCCGGGCACGAGCCAGACCGAGGACAAGACCCAGCTGCGGGACGACGTCGCCGGCACGGCGAGCATCCGGATCATGGACCCGAACATCGTCTCGCCGACGTTCCAGCAGCTCCAGCAGATCAGGAACTACTACGCGTTCCCGACCAACCTGGACGTCGACCGGTACAGCAAGGACGGCAAGGACCAGGACACCGTCATCGGTCTGCGCGAGCTGAACCTCAACGGCATCCCCAAGCGGAACTGGATCAACGACCACTTCCGGTACACGCACGGATACGGTGTCGTCGCCGCCGAGGGCACCAGCGCCGACTCCGGCGGCCGTCCGAAGTTCACCGAGTCCGACCTGCCGTCCAAGGGCGACCTCGGGACGTACGAGCAGCGCGTCTACTACGGCGAGCGGACGACCACGTACTCGATCGTCGGCGGTCCCCAGAAGGAGATCGACTACTCCGACGACAGCGGCGAGAAGACGTACAGCTACCGGGGCGACAGCGGGGTCAACCTGGCCAACCCGGTCAACCGGGCCGCGTACGCGGTCGCGTTCAGCGAGCCGCAGATCCTGTACTCCGGCGCGATCGGCGAGGGTTCGCGGATCCTGTACAACCGCACGCCCAAGGAGCGCGTCGAGGCGATCGCCCCGTGGCTGACCATCGACGGCGACGCCTACCCGGCGGTGGTGGACGGCCGGATCCAGTGGATCGTCGACGCCTACACGACCACCAACGGCTACCCGTACTCGTCGCGGACGACCCTCGGCGACACCACGGCCGACTCGCTGACCGCCACCAACGACCAGCGCGCGGTGGTGGCCCAGCAGAACCAGGTCAACTACATCCGCAACTCGGTGAAGGCGACGGTCGACGCGTACAGCGGCGAGGTCAAGCTCTACGAGTGGGACACCCAGGACCCCGTCCTGAAGACGTGGATGAAGGCGTTCCCGGACACGGTGGAGCCGAAGAGCGAGATCTCCGACTCCCTGATGGCCCACCTGCGCTACCCGCAGGACCTGTTCAAGGTGCAGCGCGAGCTGCTCACCCGCTACCACGTGAAGGACGCCACGACGTTCCTCAGCGGCAGCGAGGTGTGGCAGGTGCCGGACGACCCGACCAACAAGACGGGCGACGCGGTGCCGCCGTACTACCTGAGCATGAAGATGCCGGACCAGCAGGAGCAGGTCTTCTCGCTCACCACGACGTTCACCCCGAACGGCCGTGACAACCTCAGCGCCTTCATGGCGGTCAACGCCGAGGCCGGTACCGAGGACTACGGCAAGATCAGAGTCCTGAAACTGCCGACGAGCACGACGGCCGCGGGCCCCAAACAGGTCCAGAGCCAGTTCAACTCCGAGCAGGACATCGCCGAGTCCATCAGGCTGCTGAGGGGCGGCGACTCCGAGGTCGAGTACGGCAACCTGCTGGCCGTCCCGCTCGACGGAGGCCTGCTGTACGTGGAGCCGGTCTACGTCCGCGGTGGCGGACTCAAGTACCCGCTGCTGCGGAAGGTGCTGGTGACCTACGGAGGCCAGACGGCCTTCGAGGACACCCTGGAACAGGCCCTCGACAAGGTCTTCGGGGCGGAGGGTCCGGCCACCGAGCCGCCACCGGGCGAGGACGAGGGCACCGGCGAGGACGAGGGCACGACGCCACCGCCGACGTCGGACAACCCCACGGTCCAGGAGGCGCTGAACGACGCCCAGGAGGCCTTCGAGGCCGGCCAGGAAGCCCTCAGGAAGAACGACTGGGAGGCCTACGGCCAGGCGCAGAAGGACCTCGAGGACGCGTTGCGCAGGGCTGAGGAGGCCCAGGCGGCCGAAGGGGGCGGCGGCGGGGACGGCGGTCCCGCTCCCGAGGCGAGCCCGAGCAGTTAGCGAGCAGGCCGGTCGGAGGCTCCCCCCGCGTCGTGCTACGGTTGCAGCACAACGACGCGGGGTGGAGCAGCTCGGTAGCTCGCTGGGCTCATAACCCAGAGGTCGCAGGTTCAAATCCTGTCCCCGCTACTGAAGTCGCGCAGTCGGCGACGGCAAAGGCCCGGATTCCGCAAGGAGTCCGGGCCTTTGTGATGTGCGAACGCATGTGCCCGGGGCAGGTGACGGCCATGCCGCCGACGGGAGTTGGGAGATCTGTGTTTGACTTGTCTCTCTGTGGGCATGTCGACAAAACGCTGAAGTGACCTCAATGGCTGCGGTATACCGGGTGTACCCAGGTTGCAGGTGGTGCGACGATGGACGTTATGGGGGACAAGGCAACTCTGTACGAGACAGGGCGTTTTGTGCAGGCCTCCTACCGGGAGGAAACCGGCGACGAGGCGGAGGGAATCGCCGACGAAGCGGCCGAGGAACTGCGGCAGAGGCTCGCCGCGGAGGCCGGTGACGTCGAGGCGATGAGCGTCCTCGGCGCCATGCTGCTGCGCCGCGGTGACCTCGACGGAGCCGAACCCCATCTGCGTGCCGCCACCGCCGCGGGCGACCGCGCCGCCGCCAACAACCTGGGCGTCCTGCTGCACCAGCGGGGCTACGCCGACGAGGCCGCCGGATGGTGGCGGATCGCCGCCGTCGCCGGCTCCGCGGCCGCGGCGCACGCGCTCGGCCGTCACCACCGGGAGCGCGGCGACGAGCCCGCCGCCGAGTACTGGCTGCGCCAGTCCGCCGAGCAGGGGCACCCCCTGGGCGCCTACGCCCTCGCCGACCTGCTGGAACACCGCGGGGACGCGGCCGGCGCCGAGCGCTGGATGCGGGCCGCCGCCGAGCGGGGGCACCGGGAGGCCGCGTACCGGCTGGCACGGGCACTGGACCGCAGGGCCGCGCAGGGGACGGAGGACGAGGGCGCCCCGCTGGTGGACGAGGCCGAGCAGTGGTACCGGCAGGCCGCCGCGCGCGGGCACCGCAGGGCCGCGCTGCACCTCGGGGCGATCCTGGAGAGACGCGGCGAGCTCAAGGAGGCCGGCCGCTGGTACCTGACCTCCGCCAAGGACGGCGAGCCCCGGGCCGCCTGCGCACTCGGCTTCCTGCTGCGCGACGCGGGGGACACGGAGAACGCCGCCGTGTGGTGGCTGCGGGCCGCGCAGGACGGCGACGGCAACGCCGCCAACGCGCTGGGCGCGCTGCACGCCGGGCGGGGCGAGACCCAGACCGCCGAGCGCTGGTACCGGGCCGCGATGGACGCGGGCGACGACAACGGCGCGTACAACCTCGGGCTGCTCTGCGCCGAGCAGGGCCGCACCCAGCAGGCCGAGCAGTGGTACCGCAGGGCCGCCTACGCCGGTCACCGCGAGGCGGCGAACGCGCTGGCGATCCTGCTGCTGAGGGCGGGGGACCGGACGGGTGCGGAGCCGTGGTTCTCCAAGGCCGCGGAGGCGGGCAGCGTGGACGCCGCCTTCAACCTCGGCATCCTGCACGCCGGCCGGGGCGAGGAGGAGGCCGCGCTGCGCTGGTACGAGCGGGCGGCCGCCGCCGGGCACTGCGAGGCGGCGCTCCAGGTCGGCATGGCGCGGCTGCGGGACGGCGACGAGGGCGAGGCGGAGCGGTTCCTGCGGTGCGCGGCGGGCGGCGGGAGCGCGGAGGCCGCGTACCGCCTGGCGACGGTGCTGGACGCCCGCAGGCCGCCGGAGCCCGCCCACGAGCTGGGGGAGCCGGTGAACCGGCGGAGCGAGTGCGAGGAGTGGTACGAGCGCGCGGCCTCCCAGGGGCACCGCCGGGCGCAGGTGCGCGTCGGCATGCTCGCCGCGGCCCGCGGTGACGTGGTCGAGGCGGCACGCTGGTACCGCGCGGCGGCCGAGGCCGGCTCCCGCAACGGCGCCTTCAACCTGGGCCTGCTGCTGGCCCGGGAGGGCAGCGAGCCGGAGGCGGCGGTCTGGTGGACCCGGGCGGCCGACGCCGGACACGGCCGGGCGGCGCTGCGCCTCGCGCTGGTCTACGCGCGGCGGGGCGAGCTCGCCGAGGGCCAGCGCTGGGCCGACCGCGCGGCGGCCATGGGCCCCGAGGCGGTCGCGGAGCGCGCCGCGCGCCTTCGTGACGCCCTGCGCCAGGAGCTGTCGGCCTGACCCGCGGCACCCGTGCGGTGGGGGCGGCCGCACGCCGGCCCCGGGCCCGCGCCGCGGCGGTCCGCGGAAAGCGATTTGCTTCCATGCGCATCCTTGACGTAACGTTGCATTCACCGACGCGGGGTGGAGCAGCTCGGTAGCTCGCTGGGCTCATAACCCAGAGGTCGCAGGTTCAAATCCTGTCCCCGCTACTGAAGGCCGAGGGCCGGAACCCGAAAGGGTTCCGGCCCTCGGCGTATTGAGCGTGCATCGAACCGCTCACCGCGGCGACGGACGGCACGACGAAGGGCCCCGGCACCCATCGGTGCCGGGGCTTTCGCTCACGCGTGTGGGGCGACTACGCCGCCGCGCAGTTCGGGCAGACGCCGCGGTACGTCACTTCCACGTCGGAGACCGTGAAGCCGAAGCGCTCCGTGTCGGGGAGGTCGGCCAGCGGGTTGCCGGTCGGGTGGACGTCGCGGATCGCGCCGCACTGAGCGCAGACCAGGTGGTGGTGCGGGCGGTGGGCGTTGGGGTCGTAGCGCTTGGCCCGCTTGTCCGTGGCGACCTCCAGCACCTCGCCGAGCGAGACCAGCTCGCCCAGGGTGTTGTAGACGGTCGCCCGGGAGATCTCGGGCAGCTTCGCGACAGCCCTGGCGTGCACCTCGTCGGCCGTCAGGTGGACGTGTTCGCCGTCGAGGACCTCGGCCACGACACGGCGTTGCGCGGTCATCCGCCATCCACGTCCGCGGAGCCGTTCCAGAAGGTCACTCATAGGCACCAGCCTAGCAGCAGAGGGGGACCAGGTCCCGAATGGGTGTGACTTTGGAGTCTCACTTGACTTAGACATTGTCCATTGTAGGATCGAGCTCGGCTTTGGCCAAGGGACAGATTGGTCCGGTAATGACGCAGGAGGCGCACGTGACGCAGGGACCGCTTACTACGGAGGCCGGTGCTCCGGTAGCCGACAACCAGAACAGCGAGACCGCGGGCGTCGGCGGCCCGGTGCTCGTTCAGGACCAGCTCCTTCTGGAGAAGCTGGCCCACTTCAACCGTGAGCGCATCCCGGAGCGCGTCGTGCACGCCCGTGGTGCCGGTGCCTACGGCACCTTCAAGGTCACCGCCGACGTCACGAAGTACACCCGGGCCAAGTTCCTCTCCGAGGTCGGCAAGGAGACCGAGGTCTTCCTGCGCTTCTCGACCGTGGCCGGCAACCTGGGCGCCGCGGACGCCGTGCGCGACCCGCGCGGTTTCGCGGTGAAGTTCTACACCGAGGAGGGCAACTACGACCTCGTCGGCAACAACACCCCGGTGTTCTTCATCCGGGACGCCATCAAGTTCCCCGACTTCATCCACACCCAGAAGCGCGACCCGTACACGGGCTCGCAGGAGGCGGACAACGTCTTCGACTTCTGGGGCCTGTCGCCCGAGTCGACGCACCAGGTGACCTGGCTGTTCGGTGACCGCGGCATCCCGGCGTCCTACCGCCACATGGACGGCTTCGGTTCGCACACCTACCAGTGGAACAACGAGGCCGGCGAGGTCTTCTGGGTCAAGTACCACTTCAAGACCGACCAGGGCATCAAGAACCTGACCGCCGAGGAGGCCGAGATCCTCGCGGGCAAGGACCCCGACTCGCACCAGCGGGACCTGCGCGAGGCCATCGAGCGCGGCGAGTTCCCGTCCTGGACCGTCTACGTCCAGGTGATGCCGGCGGCCGAGGCGGCGACGTACCGCTTCAACCCGTTCGACCTGACCAAGGTCTGGCCGCACGCGGACTACCCGCTGATCGAGTTCGGCAAGCTGGAGCTCAACCGCAACCCGGAGAACATCTTCGCCGAGGTCGAGCAGTCCATCTTCAGCCCCGCCCACTTCGTGCCGGGCATCGGTCCCTCCCCGGACAAGATGCTCCAGGGCCGTCTCTTCGCGTACGGCGACGCCCACCGCTACCGCGTCGGCATCAACGCCGACCACCTGCCGGTGAACCGTCCGCACGCCACCGAGGCGCGCACCCACTCCCGTGACGGCTACCTCTACGACGGCCGCCACAAGGGCGCGAAGAACTACGAGCCGAACAGCTTCGGCGGCCCGTCCCAGACGGACCGTCCGCTGTGGCAGCCCATCCCGGTGACCGGTGTCACCGGCGAGACGGTCACGCCCGTCCACGCCGAGGACAACGACTTCGTGCAGGCGGGCAACCTCTACCGGCTGATGACGGAGGAGGAGAAGGAGCGCCTGGTCAAGAACCTGGCGAACGCCATCTCCGGGGTCACGCGCGACGACATCGCCGACCGCGCGATCAACAACTTCCGCCAGGCGGACGAGGACTTCGGCAAGCGGCTGGAGGCCGCGGTCCAGGCCCTGCGCGGCTGATTCCAGCGCTGGACCGCTTGCCGGAAACACGGGCCGGACCCCTCAGGGGGTCCGGCCCGTTCCGCGTGCCCGCGACGGTGCCGGTGGGGGCACCCGCCCCTGCACCTATGCCGACGCCTGCGCCGGCACGTGGCGGCCCGGCTGCCGCGGCGGTGCCCAGCAGCGGATGATGTCGCGGACCGAGACGATGCCGACGGGCCCGCCGCGCTCCAGGACGATCAGATGGCGGAAACCGCCGTGGGTCATGGCGGCAGCGGCCTCCTCCAGGGTCCATGACGGGGCCGCGAAGACCACGTCGGTGGTGGTGTGGGCGTGGGCGCGCTCGGTGTCCGGGTCCTGCCCGAGCCCCAGGGAGTTGAGGACGTCCCGCTCGGTGAGGATGCCGATGCCGGTGCCGTCGGGGTCGAGGACCACGGCCGCGCCCACGCGGCGGGCGGACATCAGTGCGGCGGCCCGGCGGAGGGTGTGGGCGGGGCCGATGGTGAGGACCACGGTGCTCATGGCGTCACGGACGAGCATGGGTGGAGCCACCTCCTTCGGGAAACCGGACGCTCGCGGACGCGCCGTTGACGGACACGGCGTCCGCTAGTTCACGGTTTCACAAATTCACAAGTGGGGGGCTCCCAGAGTGGCAGGCGCAGCGGGGCGCAACAAGGGGGCGCGTGCGGCCGGCCGGCGGCGCGCACGCGGACCCGGAGCTCTCAGTAACGCTGGTTGAGGTACCCCAGCAGCTCGTCGTGGAGCAGGCCGTTCGACGCGGCGGCGTTGCCGCTGTGCGGCCCGGGACGGCCGTCGAGCCCGGTGAAACTGCCTCCGGCCTCGGTGACGACGATGGCGTTGGCGGCCATGTCCCACAGCGACAGCTCGGGCTCGGCGCACATGTCGACCGACCCCTCGGCGACCATCATGTACGGCCAGAAGTCGCCGTACGCGCGCGTGCGCCACACCTCGCGGGTGAGGTCGAGGAAGCCGTCGAGGCGCCCCTGCTCCTCCCAGCCGCCGAGCGAGGAGTACGCGAAGGACGCGTCGGAGAGCTTGGAGACGCGGGAGACCCGCAGCCGGGAGGCCGAGGACAGGCTGCGCCCGCTGAAGGCGCCGTGGCCCCGCGCGGCCCACCAGCGGCGGCCGAGGGCGGGCGCGGAGACGACGCCGACGACGGGCTGGAAGCCTCCCTCGCCCGCCTCCATCAGGGCGATCAGGGTGGCCCAGACGGGGACGCCGCGCACGTAGTTCTTCGTGCCGTCGATGGGATCGACCACCCAGCGGCGCGGACCCGTGCCCTCCACCCCGTACTCCTCGCCGAGGACCGCGTCCCTGGGCCGGGCGCGCTGGAGGTGGCCGCGGATGAGTTCCTCGGCGGCCCTGTCCGCCTCGCTCACCGGCGTCATGTCCGGTTTGGTCTCGACCTTGAGGTCGAGGGCCTTGAAGCGGTCCATCGTCGCGGCGTCGGCGGCGTCCGCGAGGACGTGGGCGAGACGCAGGTCGTCGAGGTAGTCGGGCATGAAACGAACGGTATCCGCCGGGGCGGGGGCGGGACCACAGGGGGTCCGCGAACCCTTGACAGCCCCCGGGGACGCGTCAAATCTGAACCGCAGGGTCGGTCGCTCGCCCCGAGGGAGGCGATGATGCCTGCAGCGCGGGAATCTCTGCTGGACGCCGCTTACACGGCGCTGGCGCGTCACCCGTGGTCCGCGGTGCGGATGGTGGACGTGGCCGCCGCGGCCGGAGTCTCCCGGCAGACGCTGTACAACGAGTTCGGCAGCAAGGACGGCCTCGCGCGGGCCCTCGTCCGCAGGGAGGCCGACGGCTACCTCGCCGGCGTCGACCGCGCCCTCACCGGCCCCACCGACGCGCGCGACCGGCTGACCGCGACCGCCGAGTGGACGACCTCCACCGCCCGCGAGAACGCCCTGGTCCGCGCCATGCTCACCGGCTGCTGGAGCGAACGCCTGCCCGTCCCGGCCCTCGCGCCCGCGCGGTCCGCCTCCGCCGTCCCCGCCCAGCGCCGCGCCGACGGTCCGCTGCCCTCGCCCGCCGACTTCGTGGCCCTCGTCCGCGACCGTGCCGTCGCCGTCCTGGCCGGCCCCGGGACACCCCGGACCGACACCCCCGACCTGGCCCGTTCCTGCGAACTCGTGGTCCGCCTCGCCCTGTCCTGCGTCGTCGCGCCCCCGGCCGAGGGCGGCGTGGCCGACCTGGTCCGCAGCGCCCTGCGCCGGCACCCCGTCGCGTGACGGCGAAGGCTCAGTGCGCCGACCCCGACAGCTGCAGCCCGATCACCCCGACGATCACCAGCGTGATCGACACGATCTTCAGCGTCGACACCAGGTCGCCGAGGAACACCATCCCGTAGACGGCCGTCCCCGCCGCCCCGATCCCCGTCCACACCGCGTACGCCGGTCCCACGTCCAGCTTCTTCAGCGACAGGGTCAGCAGGCCGAAGCTGCCGAGCGCGAACACGCAGAAGGCGATCGTCGGCCACAGCCGCGTGAAGCCGTGGGACAGCTTCAGGCACACGGCGAATCCGGTCTCGAGCAACCCGGCCACCACGACCAGCAGCCACGCCATGTGTCGTCCTCCCGTTCTCCCCACGCACGGTGACCGCTTCGCCGGGTTCGACGGGTCCGGGTCCGGCTCGGTGCGATTATGCACTTACCGCCCGGACACCGTGACAAACAACATGAAGGCGGAATTCCTAGTCGCCCTCCGTGCGCTCCCGCGTCGCCAGCAGCCGCCGCAGCGAGTACAACCGCGCCGGATCCGCGTTCCCCTCGGCCACCCACGCGTCCAGCGCGCAGTCCGGCTCGTCGTGACTGCACGCGCGGGGACAGCCCTGCGTGCCCGGCTCCAGATCGGGGAAGGCGTGGATGACCCGGGACGGGTCGACGTGGGCGAGCCCGAAGGACCGCACGCCCGGGGTGTCGATCACCCACCCGTCCGCGCCCGACAGCGGCAGCGCCAGCGCGGAGGTCGTCGTGTGCCGGCCCCGCCCCGTCACCGCGTTCACATGGCCCGTGGTGCGCCGGCGTTCCTCCGGCACCAGCGCGTTCACCAGCGTCGTCTTGCCGACCCCGGAGTGCCCCACGAACGCCGTGACCCGGCCGTCCAGGTGCTCCCGCACCCGGTCCGCCGCCGCGCCGGCCTCCAGTTCGGCACGGCTGGTGACGACGTACGGGATGTCGAGGTCGCCGTACAGCTCCAGCAGCTTGTCGGGCGGCGCGAGGTCCGACTTGGTCAGCACCAGCAGCGGCGTCAGCCCCCCGTCGTACGCCGCGACCAGGCAGCGGTCGATCAGGCGCGGGCGGGGTTCGGGGTCGGCGAGGGCGGTGACGACGGCCAGCTGGTCGGCGTTGGCGACGACGACCCGCTCGTAGGGATCGTCGTCGTCGGCGGTACGGCGCAGCACCGACGTCCGCTCCGTGATGCGCACGATCCGCGCCAGCGTGTCCTTCCTGCCGGACAGATCGCCGACGATCGCCACCCGGTCACCGACCACCGCCGCCTTGCGGCCCAGCTCCCGGGCCTTCATCGCCGTCACCACCCGGTCCTCGACGAGGCAGGTCAGCCGGCCCCGGTCGACGGTGAGGACCATGCCCTCGGCGGCGTCCTCGTGCTTGGGCCGGATGTGGGTGCGCGGCCGGTTGCCCTTGCGGTTGGGGCGGGAGCGGATGTCGTCCTCGTCGGTGTGCTTGCCGTAGCGGCGCATGGTCGTGAGTCCCTACTGTCCCAGCATCCCGGTCCACAGCTCGGGGAAGTCCGGCAGGGTCTTCGCCGTGGTCGCCACGTTCTCGATCTGCACCCCTCGACCACGAGGCCGATGATCGCGCCGGCGGTGGCCATGCGGTGGTCCTCGTAGGTGTGGAAGACCCCGCCGTGCAGCCGGCGCGGGCGGATGTGCAGACCGTCGGCGGTCTCGGTGACGTCGCCGCCGAGCTCGTTGATCTCCTTGGTGAGCGCCGCCAGGCGGTCCGTCTCGTGCAGCCGCAGGTGGGCCACGCCCCGCAGGGTGGACGGCGAGTCCGCGAGCGCCGCGACGGCCGCGATGCCCGGCGTGAGCTCGCCGACCTCGCCGAGGTCCACGTCGATGCCGTGGACCGCCCCGGAGCCGGTGAACACGAGCCCGTACTCGGTCAGCTCGCACGAACCGCCCATCTCGGTGAAGATCTCCCGCAGGCGGTCACCCGGCTGGGTGGTCCGGGCCGGCCAGTCCGGGACCACGACCCTGCCGCCGGTCACCAGCGCCGCCGCCAGGAACGGCTGGGCGTTGGACAGGTCCGGCTCGATGGTCAGGTCCCGGCCGAGCAGGGCGCCCGGGGTGACCCGCCAGACGTCGGGCTCGCCGCCCGACTCCGGGGTGTCCACCTGGGCGCCGACCGCGCGGAGCATGTCGACGGTCATGCGGATGTGCGGCAGGGACGGCAGCGTCGAGCCGGTGTGCCGGACCTCGACGCCCTGGTTGAAGCGCGGCGCGGACAGCAGCAGGGCGCTGACGAACTGGGAGGACGAGGAGGCGTCGACCGAGACCGTGCCGCCGTCCAGGGCGCCGCCGCCGTGCACCGTCATCGGCAGCGCGCCGCGGTCCTCGTCGTCGATCCGGGCACCCAGTTGGCGCAGCGCGTCGATGACGCCGTTCAGGGGACGCTCGTAGGAGCGCGGGTCGCCGTCGAAGCGGACGGGGCCGTCGGCCAGCGTGGCGACCGGGGGCAGGAACCGCATCACCGTGCCCGCGTTGCCGACGTCGACGGCGGCCGGACCGTGCAGGCCCGTGGGCAGCACCCGCCAGGCCTCGCCCGTGCCGTCCGGACCCACGCCCTCCTCGATCTCGACCCCCATGGCGCGCAGCGCGCCCGCCATCAGCAGGGTGTCGCGCGAGCGCAGCGGGCGGCGCAGCCAGCCCGGCTCGGAGGCGAGGGCGGCGAGCACGAGGGCGCGGTTGGTGACCGACTTGGACCCGGGCACGTGGACCGTCGCGTCGACGGCTCCGCTCGCGTGCGGGGCGGGCCAGAGGGCGGTGTGTGCGGGGTTAACGGTCATGCGCCCCACTTTAGTGGGCGGGGGTGGTCCGGGTACGGCGGCGTTGTGGCCGGTGGCCCGCCCGGAGCGCGGCCGCGCCCCGGCGCCGGACGCGCCCCGGGGCGGCCGTCACAGCTCCAGCAGCCAGCGCCCCCCGCCGAGCAGCGAGCACAGCGACACCGCGTGGAACAGGAAGAACCACAGTCCCGCCGGTACGTGCGTCAGCCGGGACAGCTGGTCCGCGTCCGAGTCCCCCGCACCCCCGTGCGCCCGCTTGGCCTGCAGCTCGAAGGCCGGGCGCACCCCGCCCAGCAGCAGGAACCACACCACGGCGTACGCGAACGCCGCCTGCACCTGGGGCCCGGCGAGCCAGGACACGGCCACGAACGTGCCGCCGGTGACGAGCACGGTCAGCACCCCGTACGCGTTGCGGATCATCACCAGCATCGCGAGCAGCAGCGCCGTCGCCAGCCACAGCAGCAGCGTGATGCGCCCGGCGCCGAGCAGCGCGGCGCCGCCCAGGCCCAGCAGCGGGGGCGCGGTGTAGCCGGCCGCCGCGGTCAGGATCATGCCGATGCCGTGCGGCTTGCCGCGGCTGACGGTCAGGCCGCTGGTGTCCGAGTGCAGGCGTATCCCCGTCAGGGTGCGGCCGGTCAGCAGGGCCACGAGCCCGTGACCGCCTTCGTGGGCGATGGTGATGGCGTTGCGCGAGAGCCGCCACAGCCCGTGCGGCACGACGACGGCGAGCGCGGCGGCCAGTGTGGCGACGACCACCCACAGATCGGGGTCGGGCTGGGTGCCGGAGACCTCGTCCCAGAGGGAGGCGAGGGAGGCGGACGCGGTGCCGATCGTGCTCGTGGTGCTTTCCATGTGTTTCCGTTGGCTCCCTCTGCCTGGGCGTACGGAGTCTGGCAGTGTTGCACGTATGTGCGGACGGTATGCAGCGAGTCGCAGGCCCGAGGATCTCGCAGGAATCTTCGAGATCGACAAGTGGGAGCCGGAGGAGAGCCTGGCGCCCGACTACAACGTGGCTCCCACCAAAGAGGTCTACGCCGTACTCGACCGCGCCCTGAAGGACGCGGACGACCCGCGGCCGGTTCGGCAGCTGCGCAAGCTGAGGTGGGGCCTGGTCCCCTCGTGGTCGAAGACGCCCGAGGGCGCTGCCCGGATGATCAACGCACGCGCGGAGACCGTCCACGAGAAGCCGTCCTACCGGCGCGCCTTCGCCACCCGGCGCTGCATCCTGCCCGCCGACGGCTACTACGAGTGGGTCACCGGCAAGCAGGAGCGGGACCTGGAGGTCGAGGGGAAGAAGAAGCGCCCCCGCAAGCAGCCGTACTTCGTGACGCCGGCGGACGGCTCGGTCTTCGCGATGGCCGGGCTGTACGAGTTCTGGCGGGACCGGACACTGCCGGACGACCATCCGCAGGCCTGGTGGGCGACGTGCACCGTCATCACCACCGAGGCGGAGACGGGCCCGCTCGCGGTGTCCCCGGCGGACGGCCCGCACACCCTGGCCGAGATCCACCCGCGGATGCCGCTCATGCTCACGCCGGACCGCTGGGACGCCTGGCTGGACCCCTCCCGCACGGACGCCGACGACCTGCGCGGACTGCTCGCCCCGCCGCCCCCCGGCCTGATGCGCGCCTACCCGGTCGCCACGGCGGTCAGCAACGTCCGCAACAACGGCCCGGAGCTGCTGAACGAGCTGGCCGCGCCGGAAGAGGGCACACTCTTCTGACGTGACCTCCGAGAGCCCCGACGTGACCACCGGCACCACCCGCACCCCCGACACCTCCGGCACCCCCGACGTGACCGTCGAGACCGTCGGGACGGACGCCGGTCCCGCCCGCATCACCTGGCACCGGGCGCCGCGCGGCGCACGCCTCGTCCTCGCGGTCGGCCACGGCGCCGGCGGCGGCATCGAGGCCCGGGACCTGAAGGCCCTCGCCGCCGCCCTGCCCGCCCACGGCGTGAGCGTGGCCCTCGTCGAGCAGCCCTGGCGCGTGGCCGGCAAGAAGGTGGCCCCGGCGCCGAAGACCCTCGACACCGGCTGGCGCGGCGTCTGGCCCGCGCTGGCCGGGCCCGGCCTGCCGGTGGTCGCGGGCGGGCGCAGCGCGGGCGCCCGTGTCGCCTGCCGCACGGCCGGCGAGCTGGGCGCGCACGCCGTGCTCGCCCTGAGCTTCCCCCTGCACCCGCCGGGCAGGCCCGAGAAGTCCCGCGCCGGCGAGCTGCTCGGGACCGGGGTGCCCACCCTCGTCGTCCAGGGCGGGAACGATCCGTTCGGCAGGCCGGAGGAGTTCCCCGAGGGGGCGTACGAACTGGTCGGGGTGGAGCACGGCGACCACGGCTTCGCCGTCCCCAAACGGGCGGACATCACGCAGGAGGAGGCCGTGGCGGTGGTCACGGACGCGGTCGTGCGGTGGTGCGGCTCACTCGGGTGACGCGCCGGGAATGCCCCGGCGGCTCCCGCTGTTGAGCCGGACGTACGTGCCGGTCAACGGCACCGCCGCCGTAGGAGAGGAAGTTCGCCCCATGGGTTCGACCTTCTGCCCGAGCCGCAGCAGCCGCGCCGACCTGGAGTGGACGGTGCTGCACGCGGCCAGGACCGCCCCGATTCGGGCGGCGGGCGGACCGGATCGTCGTCTATCCTCCGATTCGGGTGAGACCGGTCTCGGTCTCACGACAACTCTGGAGGAGGTGGGTCCGGTTCCCGGTACCGACGCAGGGACCGAACACGGCCAGGCGGAGCAGCCCGAGGGCCGGGGCAACGGCACGGGCGCGGAGTCGACCGCGGAGCGCAGCGCGCGCTTCGAGCGGGACGCGCTCGAGTTCCTCGACCAGATGTACTCGGCCGCGCTGCGCATGACGCGCAACCCGGCCGACGCGGAGGACCTGGTGCAGGAGACGTACGCCAAGGCGTACGCGTCCTTCCACCAGTTCCGCGAGGGCACCAACCTCAAGGCGTGGCTGTACCGGATCCTCACCAACACCTTCATCAACTCGTACCGCAAGAAGCAGCGCGAACCCCAGCGCAGCGCGGCCGAGGAGATCGAGGACTGGCAGCTCGCGCGCGCCGAGTCGCACATGTCCACGGGTCTGCGCTCCGCGGAGTCGCAGGCGCTGGACCACCTGCCCGACTCGGACGTGAAGGAAGCGCTCCAGGCGATCCCCGAGGAATTCCGCATCGCCGTGTATCTCGCGGACGTGGAGGGCTTTGCCTACAAGGAGATCGCCGACATCATGGGCACACCCATCGGTACGGTGATGTCCCGGCTGCACCGGGGCCGCCGTCAGCTGCGCGGCATGCTCGAGGACTACGCCCGCGAACGCGGACTGGTCCCGGCCGGCGCCGGAGAGTCGAACGAAGCGAAAGGCTCGGGGTCATGAGCTGCGGAGAGCCGCACGAGACGGATTGCAGCGAAATCCTCGATCATCTCTACGAGTTCCTCGACCGTGAGATGCCGGATACCGAGTGCACCAAGTTCGAGCACCACTTCGAGGAGTGCTCGCCCTGCCTCGAGAAGTACGGGCTCGAGCAGGCGGTGAAGAAGCTGGTCAAGCGGTGCTGCGGGCACGACGACGTACCGGGCGACCTGCGTTCCAAGGTCATGGGCCGGATCGAGCTGATCCGCTCCGGCCAGACCGTGCCCGAGCAGGACGTCACCGCCGCACCGGCTTCACCGGCCGAATCGGCCGCACCGCAGGAGTCCTGACACCCCCCGACGTGCGACCGTCCCGGGAAGGGACCGCCGTCACTCGTACGTGCTAATCCGCGGGTTATCGGCCCGCGGAGGCGCCCCGCGCCGTCCTAGGCTCCAGGACCTGACAGGCGGCGGGTCGAGTGCGTCGGGCACGGTCGGGAGGGGCTCATGGAGGCGTTACCGGGACGGGCCCGCGCGCTGGTCGCCGGTGTCGCCCTGCTGGGCCTGTTCTGTCTGCTGCCCCTCCCGGGCGTCCACGTCCCCTGGGGAGCGGTCGCCCTGCTCGCCGCGCTGTACGGCGGCTGCGAGTGCCTCGCCCGGTCGCGCCTCGTCGGCACCCCGCACCCGGGCGGAACCTTCTACCCCGTCCTGCTCGCCGGAGCCTTTCTGCTGCCGCCGCCCGCCGCGGCGCTGGCCGCCCTGCCCGGGGCGCTGCTCGTCCCCGTGGCGCGGCGGCCGTACCCGGCCCGACGGCTCTGGCGGGCCGGCCGCCTGGTGCTCGCCGTGTGGGCCGCGGGCCGGGTCCACCGGACGGTCGGCGGCCGGGACGCGGTGGCGGACTGCGACGTCCCGCTCGCGCTCGGGACCGCCGGGGCCGCGGTGCTGGTGTTCTGCCTGGTGCTCACCCTGCTGGACGGCGCCCTCCTGGCGCTGACCGCGGGCGTGCCCCTCCGGCGCGGGGGACGGACGGCGGGGCCGGACGCCTGGTGGCGGCTGTTCCTGCGGTCACTGGCGCCGATCACCGTGCACGGTCTCGCCGGACTCATGATGGCCCTGCTGTGGCGCAGCCCCTACGGGCCCGTGGCCGCGCTGCTCGTGCTGCTGCCGATGTGCGTCTCGTGGTGGGCCTTCGCCCAGTACCACCGGGAACGGGCCGCGCACCGGGCGACGATCCGCGCCCTCGTCCAGGCCGTCGACATCAAGGACGGCTACACGCGCGGGCACAGCGAGCGCGTCGGACAGGCGTCCATGATGATCGCGCGCGAACTGGGCATGGACGACGAACGGGTCGAGGTGCTGCGGTTCGCGGGCATCCTGCACGACGTCGGCAAGCTCGGCGTGCCCACCCGGCTGCTCACCAAGGACGGTCCGCTCACCCCGAGGAGCGGCGGGTGATCGAACTGCACCCCGAGTACGGGCACGAGATGGTGCGGGGGATCTCCTTCCTGGGCGAGGCCCGGGCGGCGGTGCTGCACCACCACGAGCGGCTGGACGGCAGCGGCTACCCCTACGGGCTGGCGGGCAGTCAGATCCCGGAGTCCGCGCGGGTGGTCGCCGTCGCCGACGCCTTCGACGCGATGACCTCCACCCGCTCCTACAGCCGGGCCCGGCCCGTGCCCGTGGCGCTGGAGGAGCTCCAGCGGTGCGCGGGGTCCCACTTCGACCCGCGGATGGTGGCCGCCCTGGTGCGCGTGATCGGCCGGGTCGGATGGCGTCCCGAGGTGACCGCCGACGACGCCCGCGCCCGTGCCGTGGCCGCGCCCGCCGCACCGGTCGCCGACCGGTCCGGGGCGCGCCGATGAGGCCCGGGCTCCACACCCTCGTCCACACGTGCGCCGCGGTCCTCGCCGCCGGGTCCCTGGGCGTCACCCTCCACCACGGCGTCGAGGACCGCGCCACCGCCCTCGCCTTCGGCGTGCTCGTCGCGGTCGGCGAGCTCACCCGGCGCAACGGGACGCGGATCAGGCAGGCCGCGCCGCTCGCCGCCGCCGGGTCGCTGTCGTACGCGCTGCTCGGCGAGGCCGGCGGCCGGCCCACCCACCACGGCGCCGCCCAGGCCGTCACCGTGGTGCTCGCCGCCTCCCTGCTCGGCAGCGTGCCGCACGTCGGGCGCGGCCACGGCCCCACCCTCGACCCACTGGCCCGCCGGGTGCTCACCGTCGGCTTCGTCGCCGTGTGCTTCCAGCCCCTGTACAGCCAGGGCGCGTTCGACGACTGGAGCGGGCCGGCCCACGCGCTGCTGCTGCTCGCCCTGCTGTCCCTCACCGCGCTGTGCGACGCCGTGCTGGCCGCCGCGCTGGCCCACTCCCGCACCGGGTGGCCCTTCCTGCCGACGCTGCGCGACGAACTGCGGGCCGTGCCCGGCATCGGGGCCGCCGTCGTCGCCACGAGCGCGGTGATGGCGCTCGGGGCCGCGGTCGTGGGCCTGTGGGCGCTGCCCGTCTTCTCCGTGCCGCTGCTGCTCGCCCAGCTGTCCTACCGGCGGTACGCCGCCGTGCGCGCCACCTACCGGCAGACCATCGCCTCCCTCGCGCGGGCCACCGAGATCGCCGGGTACACCCCGGCCGGGCACGCCCACCGGGTCGCGGCGCTCAGCCAGGCGGTGGGCCGGGACCTCGGGCTGGCCGAGCCCGAGCTGACCGTGCTCGAGTACGCGGCCCTGATGCACGACATCGGCCAGCTCAGCCTCGTCGACCCGGTCCCCGCGGGCGCCACCGCCGGCCTGCCGGTCACCGAGCAGCGGCGGATCGCCCTGCTCGGCGGCGCGGTCGTACGCCAGACCGGGGTGGACCCCCAGGTGGCCCGGATCGTCGAACGGCAGGCCGACCCGCACCGGGAGCAGCCGCTCGCCGCGCGGATCGTCCGGGTGGTGAACGCGTACGAGGAGAAGTCCAGGGAAGGAGGGCCCGGCGGGCCGCTGACCGCGCTGGAGGAACTGCGGCTGGCGACCGCCGGGGAGTACGCCCCGGAGGTGGTCGAGGCACTGGCCCGGGTGCTGTCACGGAACACGGAGGTGGTGCGTGCGTACGGGAGCTGAGCGCCGCGCGCGTTCGGGGGCCGGGCGTGGTGAGGGCCACGAACGGGGCGGTCTGACCCCGTCCGAGGCTGGGTAACCCATGGGTAATGAGCGCCTCTCCGGCCGTACGTGGTTGGATGCGAAGAAGAGGGTGTCCGGGGGCGCGGAAAGACACAGCCAGCCCACCGCACGGAACTGGCAGGCGGGAATCGTGAGGATCTTCGGCAAGGGACGGCACCGGCCCTCCGCCTCCTGGCGGCAGGCCACGGACCGCGCGTTCACGCTCATCGGCGACGGCCGGTACGAGGACGCGGGCGCGCTGCTGACACGGGCCGCCGATCTGGAGCCGTGGCTGTCGGAGTCGTGGTTCAACCTCGCGCTGCTGCACAAGTTCCGGCACGACTGGGAGCAGGCGCGCGCGGCCGGTCTGCGGGCCGTCGCGCTGCTCGACCGCGACACCGGCGCTCCCGACTGGTGGAACGTCGGCATCGCCGCCACCGCACTGCAGGACTGGCCGCTGGCCCGGCGGGCCTGGCAGGCCTACGGACTCAGGGTCCCCGGCCCGGCCACCGACTCCGGCGAGCCCCTCGGCATGGACCTGGGCAGCGCGGCCGTACGGCTGTCCCCGGAGGGGGAGGCCGAGGTCGTGTGGGGGCGGCGGCTCGATCCCGCCCGGATCGAGGTGCTGTCCATTCCGCTGCCGTCCTCCGGGCGCCGCTGGGGCGAGGTCGTGCTGCACGACGGCGTGCCGCACGGGGAGCGGAGCACGGCCGCCGGACACACCTACCCGGTCTTCGACGAGATCGAGTTGTGGGCGCCCTCACCGGTGCCGACCTGGGTGGTGCTGCTGGAGGCCGCCTCCGAGGCCGACCGGGACGCGCTGGAGCAGCTGGCCTCCGACGCCGGGTTCGCCGCCGAGGACTGGTCGTCCTCCGTGCGGCTGCTGTGCCGGATGTGCTCGGAGTCCCGGATGCCGTCCGACGAGGGCGACGGCGAGCACCTCGACCCGCACGACCACAGCGAGCCGGGACATCCCGGGCCGCTCGGCCACCGCACCGACGGCCAGTTGTGGGTGCCGGAGCGGGAGTGCGGGGTGGCCGCGCCGGCTTCCCTGGTGAGGGGGCTGCTGGACGGGTGGGTCGCGGACAGCCCGGATTCCCGGGACTGGCGGGACCTGGAAGAGGTCTGCTAGGGCGGAGGTCCGGGGGCCGGTCGCCGTACCCTGTATCAGCATCACACCCCCATGTTTTCCAGGAAGGCATACGTCGGTCATGGCTCAGCAGGACACCGATCAGCAGCACGCGAGCGTGCTCCCCGTCGACGACGAGGGGTACGTCATCGACACGGAGGACTGCGAGGAGCGCGAGGCCGCCTACCGCGAGCGCGGCACCTCCCGCCCGATCACGGTCGTCGGGAACCCGGTGCTGCACAAGGAGTGCAGGGACGTCACGGAGTTCGACGACGAGCTGCGCAAGCTGGTCGACGACATGTTCGCCAGCCAGCGCACCGCCGAGGGCGTGGGCCTGGCCGCCAACCAGATCGGCGTCGACCTGAAGGTCTTCGTCTACGACTGCCCGGACGACGAGGGCGTGCGCCACGTCGGCGTGGTCTGCAACCCCAAGCTGGTCGAACTGCCCGCCGAGAAGCGCCGGCTGGACGACAGCAACGAGGGCTGTCTGTCGGTGCCCACCGCGTACGCTCCGCTGGCCCGTCCCGACTACGCCGAGGTGACCGGTCAGGACGAGTGGGGCAACCCCGTCAAGGTACGCGGCACCGGCTACTTCGCACGGTGTTTGCAGCACGAGACCGACCACCTCTACGGCTACCTCTACATCGACCGGCTGTCCAAGCGGGAACGCAAGGACGCGCTGCGGCAGATGGCCGAGAACGAACCGCGCTACCCCGTGGTCGCCAACGACTGACACCCGGCCCCGGGGCCGCGGATCCCCTCGCGCACGGCGTCCGACCGGGCCTGTTCCCGGATCGGGCGCCGTTCGTGTGTCCGCCATGTGTTCGATCCCCTATCGCTCCGCACTGATCCGGAATCGGACACGTCGCGGAGGAATCTCGGCTTCCTGGTGGGGTGAATAGAGCAAATCCGTTCCCAGAGCGGTCAGTTGTGGTGCTGAATGGAGGTGCGGGGATACGCACCGGCGCACGCGCGGCACGGGGGCGGGCGCACGTCGCAACCGGCGGCTGAGAGGGGATTGTTCGTGCATGCTTTGTCACACGGCACCACATCGACACCGACCACCATCGCAGTTCCACCCGCGCTGTCTCTCCCGGTGATCGAGGCGGCGTTTCCCCGGCAACTCCACCCGTATTGGCCGAAGCTCCAGGGAACAACACGTGCGTGGCTGCTCGAAAAGCGGCTCATGCCGGCCGACACGGTGGAGGAACACGCCGACGGGCTGCGCTACACCGACCTCATGGCGGGCTACTACACAGGAGCCCCCGACGAGGTTCTGCAGGCGATAGCGGACTACAGCGCGTGGTTCTTCGTCTGGGACGACCGGCACGACCGCGACATCGTGCACGGCCGCCCCGCCGCCTGGCGGCGGCTGAAGGAGCGGCTGCACTCGGCCCTCGACAGCCCCGCCGACCACCTGGACCACGGGGATCCGGTGGTGGCGGGGCTCGCGGACAGCGTGCAGCGGCTGTACACGTTCCTGTCCGGCACCTGGAACGCCCGGTTCGCGCGGCACTTCCACGCGGTGATCGAGGCGTACGACCGGGAGTTCCACAACCGCACGGAGGGAATCGTCCCCACCGTCGAGGAATACCTGGAACTCCGCCGGCTCACCTTCGCGCACCGGATCTGGACCGATCTCCTGGAACCCAGTGCCGGCTGTGAACTCCCGGACACGGTGCGGAAGAACCCGGCCTACCGGAAGGCGGCGCTGCTCAGCCAGGAATTCGCCGCCTGGTACAACGACCTGTGCTCGCTGCCGAAGGAAATGGCGGGCAGTGAGGTGCACAATCTGGGAATCAGTCTCGTCACTCACGAGGGGCTGACCCTCGAAGAGGCGATCGCCGAAGTGAGGCGTCGCGTCGAGGAATGCATCAGCGAATTCCTGGACGTCGAGCGGGACGCCTTGCGGTTCGCCGACGGCCTCGACGACGGCACGGTGCGGGGAAAGGAAACGAGCGCCGCCGTGCGCGCCTGCATCGGCAACATGCGGAACTGGTTCAGCTCCGTCTACTGGTTCCACCACGAGTCCGGCCGGTACAGGGTCGACAGCTGGGACGACCGGTCCACGCCCCCGTACGTCAACAACCAAGCGGCAGGTGAGAAATGACCGTCGAGTCGGTGAAACCCGAAGCGTCCGCGGTGACCGCACTGCGCGAACCGCCGGTGGCGGGCGGAGGCGTTCCCGTCCTCGGCCACGGCTGGAAGCTGGTCCGCGACCCGCTGGCCTTCATGTCCCGGCTGCGCGACCACGGCGACGTCGTGCGCCTGAGGCTCGGACCGAAGACGGTGTACGCCGTCACCACGCCCGACCTCACCGGGGCGCTGGCGCTGAGTCCCGACTACATCATCTCCGGGCCGCTGTGGGAGTCCCTGGAGGGCCTGCTCGGCAAGGAGGGCGTGGCCACCTCCAACGGTCCGCTGCACCGGCGCCGGCGGCGCACCCTCCAGCCCGCCTTCAGGCTCGACGCCATCCCCGCCTACGGCCCGATCATGGAGGAGGAGGCGCACGCCCTGACCGAACGGTGGTCCTCCGGGCGGACCGTCGACTGCACCTTCGAGGCCTTCCGGGTCGCCGTGCGCGTCACGGCCCGCTGCCTGCTGCGCGGCCGGTTCATCGACGGGCGGGCGGAGCGGCTGTGCGCCGCCCTGACCACCGTCTTCTGCGGGATGTACCGGCGGATGGTGGTGCCGCTCGGCCCGCTGTACAAGCTGCCGTTCCCGGCCAACCGCGAATTCAACCGGGCGCTGGCCGATATGCATCTCCTCGTCGACGAGATCGTGGCCGAGCGCCGGGCATCCGGTCAAAAGCCGAACGATTTGCTGACGTTATTGCTGGACGCGAAGGACGACAATGGCGACCCCGTGGGGGAGCAGGAGATTCACGACCAGGTGGTCGGGATACTCACCGCCGGCAGCGAGACGACCGCTTCCACGATCATGTGGCTGCTCGAGCTGCTCGCCGCGCACCCGGAACACGGGGACAAGGTGCGCGACGAAGTAGAAGCCGTGACCGGTGGGCGCGCCGTGGCATTCGAGGACGTCCGCAAGCTCGCGCACACCAACAATGTCGTCGTCGAGGCAATGCGTTTGCGTCCGGCCGTCTGGATTCTGACCCGCCGGGCGGTGGCCGACACGGAACTCGGCGGCTATCGCATTCCGGCCGGGGCGGACATCGTCTACAGCCCGTACGCGATCCAGCGCGACCCGAAGTCCTTCGAGCGTCCCCTGGAGTTCGACCCCGACCGGTGGCGGCCGGAACGCGCGAAGGACGTGCCGAAACACGCCATGCGGCCCTTCAGCGTGGGCAACCGCAAGTGCCCGGGCGACCACTTCTCGATGGCCATGCTGACGCTGATCACCGCGGCGATGGCCACCCGGTTCCGCTTCGAGCAGGCGGCCGGCTCGGACGACACCACGCGCGTCGGCATCACCCTGCGCCCGAACCGGCTGCTGGTGAGGCCGGTCGCCCGGTGAGCCCCGCCCGCCGGCGGGCGCTCAGGCGGCCTCGGGGCCGCGGAACGTCCGCCGGTAGGCGTTCGGCGTGGTCCCCACGGTGCGCACGAAGTGGTGGCGCAGGGCGGCCGCGTCGCCGAAACCGGTGCGGCCCGCGATCGCGTCCACCGTCTCGTCCGTCGCCTCCAGCAGGCGCTGGGCCAGCAGGACGCGCTGGCGCAGGATCCAGCGGTAGGGCGTGGTGCCGGTCTCCTGCCGGAAGCGGCGGGCGAAGGTGCGCGGGGACATGTGGGCGCGGGCGGCCAGCTGCTCGACGGTGACCTCCTCGTCGAGGTGCCGCTCCATCCACACCAGCACCCCGGAGACCGTGTCGCCCCCGGACCGCGGCAGCGGGCGCTCGATGTACTGGGCCTGGCCGCCGTCGCGGTGCGGGGGCACGACCATCCGCCGGGCGATCCTGTTGGCGACCTCCGGCCCCTGCTCCTTGCGCACCAGATGCAGACAGGCGTCGATGCCGGCGGCGGTGCCCGCGGAGGTGATCACCGGGTCCTCGTCGACGTAGAGCACGTCCGGTTCGACGGTCAGATGGGGGTACCGCCTGGTCAGGTCCTCCGCGTGACGCCAGTGGGCGGCGGCGCGCCGGCCCTCGAGGAGCCCGGCGGCGGCGAGCACGAACACGCCGGAGCAGACGCTGAGCACCCGGGCGCCCCGGTCCACGCCCCGGCGCAGGGCGTCCAGCAGCTCCGGCGGGAAGTCCCGCGACTCGTAGCGGGAGCCGGCCGGCACGGCGATGAGGTCCGCCGTCTCCAGGCGCTCCAGGCCGTGCTCGACCTGGAGGGAGAACCCCGTGTTGCTGCGCAGCGCGCGGCCCTCGGCCGAGGCGACGGCGAAGTCGTAGACCGGCAGGCCGTCGTCGCTGCGGTCGACGCCGAAGACCTCGCAGACGACACCGAGCTCGAAGGGGTTCACACCGTCGAGGAGGACGGCCGCCACGTCGTGGAGCATGCCGTCAGTGTGCCTCACCGCTGGCAGTAAATCGAGGTTCTACGGCAGTCCTGCCACTGCCGGTAAGGAGTGTTCGGCGCGACAGTGGTGTCCATGGATACGACACGCATGGAAGCACTGATCGGAACGCTGACCGTCCTCGGCCTGCTGGTCCTGATGGTCCTCCCCGCCGTGATCGGCATCGTGCGCGACCGGCGGATCGACCGGCAGATCAGGCGGGCGGAGGCGGGCCGCGCCGCCGCGGAACGGCGCGACACCGCCGCACCGGCCCGCACCGCACGGGGCGCCGCGTCGCGCCGTGCCGCGCGGGACGCCACCTCGCACCGCACCGCGCGGGCGGCGTGAGGCGAGGTGGCACCCGGACCGGCGCCCTGTGGGGAACCCCCTAGAAGTCCTCGTCCAGGTCGACCGTGCCCTCCACGGCGACCTGGTACGCGGACGGGCGCCGCTCGAAGAAGTTGGTCAGCTCCTGCACGCCCTGGAGCTCCATGAAGGAGAACGGGTTCTCGGAGCCGTACACCGGGGCGAAGCCCAGCCGGGTCAGGCGCTGGTCGGCGACGCACTCCAGGTACTGCCGCATCGACTCGGTGTTCATCCCCGGCAGCCCGTCGCCGCACAGGTCGCGCGCGAACTGCAGCTCCGCCTCGACCGCCTCCCGCAGCATGTCCGTCACCTGCTGCCCGAGCCGGTCGTCGAACAGCTCCGGCTCCTCCTTGCGCACGGTGTCGACCACGTCGAAGGCGAAGGACATGTGCATCGTCTCGTCGCGGAACACCCAGTTGGTGCCGGTCGCCAGCCCGTGCAGCAGGCCCCGGCTGCGGAACCAGTAGACGTAGGCGAAGGCCCCGTAGAAGAACAGGCCCTCGATGCACGCGGCGAAGCAGATCAGGTTGAGCAGGAAGCGGCGGCGGTCCGCCTGCGTCTCGAGCCGGTCGAGCTTCTCCACCGAGTCCATCCACCGGAAGCAGAACTCGGCCTTCTCCCGGATGGAGGGGATGTTCTCCACCGCCGCGAACGCGGCCGCCCGGTCGTCCGGGTCGGGCAGGTAGGTGTCCAGCAGGGTCAGGTAGAACTGGACGTGGACCGCTTCCTCGAAGAGCTGCCGCGACAGGTACAGCCGCGCCTCGGGGGAGTTGATGTGCTTGTACAGCGTGAGCACCAGGTTGTTCGCCACGATCGAGTCACCGGTGGCGAAGAACGCCACCAGCCGGCCGATGAGGTGCTGCTCGGCGGGGCTCAGCTTCGCGAGGTCGGCCACGTCGGAGTGGAGGTCGACCTCCTCCACGGTCCAGGTGTTCTTGATGGCGTCCCGGTAGCGCTCGTAGAAGTCGGGGTAGCGCATCGGGCGCAGCGTGAGCTCGAAGCCCGGGTCGAGCAGGTTCTGGGGACGGGTGGTGCTGGTCATCACTGACAGGCCTCACAGGACTCGGGGTTCTCGAGGGAGCAGGCGACGGCCTCTTCGGGGGCCGGCTGCGGGACGGGGACGGCGGTCTGCGCCCGTGCGGCGCGCGCGATCCGGGTCGCCGGACGCGAACGCAGGTAGTACGTCGTCTTCAGGCCCTGCTTCCAGGCGTACGCGTACATCGAGGAGAGCTTGCCGATGGTCGGCGTCTCCAGGAACAGGTTGAGCGACTGCGCCTGGTCGAGGAACGGGGTGCGGGCGGCGGCCATGTCGATCAGCGCGCGCTGCGGGATCTCCCACGCCGTGCGGTACAGCCGGCGCACCTCCTCGGGGATCCACGCGAAGTCCTGCACCGAGCCGCCCGCCTCACGCAGCGCCTCGCGGGTGCGCGCGTCCCACACGCCGAGGCGCTTGAGGTCGTCGACGAGGTAGGAGTTGACCTGGAGGAACTCCCCGGACAGCGTCTCGCGCTTGAACAGGTTGGACACCTGCGGCTCGATGCACTCGTACACGCCCGCGATCGAGGCGATGGTGGCGGTGGGCGCGATGGCGAGGAGCAGCGAGTTGCGCATCCCGACGGCCGCGATCCGCTCGCGCAGCGCCGCCCAGCGCTCCGGCCAGGTCAGGTCCGCGGCGTAGTGGTCCGGGTGCAGAACGCCCCGGGCGGTGCGGGTCTTCTCCCAGGCGGGCAGGGGACCGTTGCGCTCGGCGAGGTCCGCGGAGGTCTCGTACGCGGCCAGCATGATCCGCTCGGCGATCCGGGTGGACAGCCGCCGGGCCTCGGGCGAGTCGAAGGGCAGGCGCAGCTTGAAGAAGACGTCCTGCAGCCCCATGACGCCCAGACCCACGGGGCGCCAGCGGCCGTTGGAGCGGCCCGCCTGCTCGGTCGGGTAGAAGTTGATGTCCACGACCCGGTCGAGGAACGTGACGGCCGTGCGCACGGTCGCGTCCAGCCGCGCCCAGTCGAGGTCGCCGGCGGCCGTGTCGACGAACGCGCCGAGGTTGACCGACCCCAGGTTGCAGACCGCCGTCTCCCCGTCGTCGGTGACCTCCAGGATCTCCGTGCAGAGGTTGGAGGAGTGGACGACGTGGCCCGGCTCGGCGGTCTGGTTGGCGGTGCGGTTGGCGGCGTCCTTGAAGGTCATCCAGCCGTTGCCGGTCTGCGCGAGGGTGCGCATCATCCGGCCGTACAGCTCGCGCGCGGGGAGGGTCTTCCTGGCCAGCCCCTTCTCCTCGGCGGCCCGGTAGGCGGCGTCGAACTCCTCGCCCCACAGGTCGACCAGCTCCGGCACGTCCACCGGGGAGAACAGCGACCACCGGCCGTCGGCGTCCACCCGGCGCATGAACTCGTCCGGCACCCAGTGCGCGAGGTTCAGGTTGTGCGTGCGGCGGGCGTCCTCACCGGTGTTGTCGCGCAGCTCCAGGAACTCCTCGATGTCGGAGTGCCAGGTCTCCAGGTAGACCGCCGCCGCGCCCTTGCGCCGTCCGCCCTGGTTCACGGCGGCGACCGAGGCGTCCAGCGTCTTCAGGAACGGGACGATGCCGTTGGAGTGCCCGTTGGTGCCGCGGATCAGCGAACCGCGGGCCCGGACGCGGGAGTAGGACAGGCCGATGCCGCCGGCGTGCTTCGAGAGGCGGGCCACCTGGTGGTAGCGGTCGTAGATCGAGTCCAGCTCGTCCTTGGGGGAGTCCAGCAGGTAGCAGGACGACATCTGCGGGTGCCGCGTGCCGGAGTTGAACAGCGTGGGGGAGGAGGGCAGGTAGTCCAGGCGGCTCATCAGCCCGTAGAGCGCGGCGACCTCGTCCACCGACCGCACGCTGTCGTCCTCGGCGAGACCGGCGGCGACCCGCAGCAGGAAGTGCTGGGGCGTCTCGACGACCTTGCGGGTGATCGGGTGCCGCAGCAGGTAGCGGCTGTGGAGGGTGCGCAGGCCGAAGTAGCCGAAGCGGTCGTCGGCCCGGGTGTCGATCAGCGCGTCGAGCCGGTCCGCGTGCAGCCGGACGAACGCGGCGGTGCGGTCGGCGATCAGGCCCTCGCGGTGCCCGGTCGCGACGGACCCGGTGAACGACGTGACGCCCTGCGAGGCGGCCTCGGCGCGGATGCCGACGGTCAGCAGCCGGGCGGCCAGCCGGGAGTAGGCGGGGTCCTCGGAGATGAGCCCGGCCGCGGCCTCGGTGGCCAGTTCCCGCAGCTCCGTCTCGTCGGCGCGGGCGGACCGGCCGCGCAGCGCGGCGGCGGCGACCCGGCCGGGGTCCGCGTCGGGCAGGTCGGCGGTCAGCTCGGTCAGGGTCCGCAGCAGCGCGGCACCGGGGCCGTCGCTCTGCTCTGTCACGTCGACCGCTGAAGCCGGATCGGCTGGCGCGATGGTCACGTGGGGCTCTCCCTCGCTCGGCACGGGGGCCTCGCCGAGGGCGGGGGGCAGCACACGAACGCACGCGGCGTCGCGTCCACCGGCCCATTCCACGAGGCCCGGACGTCAGGGCACCCGGACCGGACGGCCGGGCGCACTGTCGGCAGGTCCTCGGACTGAAGCCCGTGCGCGCCCGCGCCATGACGCGAACACGCACAAGTACACCGTTGCGGGACAGTTCCGGATTCGCACCGGATTCCCCTGCGGCGACAGCGAGCACGAGCATACATCTTGTGCCGGGTGCTGTCGGCAGGCCCATATGTTGTGTCTCGATGGTGTCAGAGTGTCAACTCATAGGTGAAGAGCGTGATGTCGTCCAGGTGCGGGAGGGACTTCCGGTCGCGCCCGGGCGTGCGGACGGAACCCAGCCGCTCGTGGACGCGGGGGGCGGAGTGCACGGTGCGCCGGGCCGGCAGCACGACCCGGACGCAGCCCTCGACGGCCCGTGCCCGGCCGACGCAGGCGCGGACGAGGGCCTCCCCGACACCGCGGCCCCGGGCCGCATGGGCGACCGCGAGCATCCGGATCCCGGCCTCGCCGGGCCCGGCCATGCAGGCCATCGGTCCGCTGCCCGGTACGAACGTCACCCCGCCCGGCACGCCGCCGTGCTCCACGGCGGCCGGCACCTCGGTGACCGCCGCCCGCGTCGCCGCGTGCCCCCGGCTCACCGGGACACGCGTCGCGCCCCCCGAGGCCGAGCAGCCCGTCCCGGAGGTGGGCCTGCGCGGTGGTCTCACCGAGTTCCCCGTGCTCGCCGGGCTCCGCCGGCCGGACGGCGACGCCCATGGGGGGAGAGTGTGCTTGACGGATACGACGACGGGCCGCCGGATTTCTCCGGCGGCCCGTGGTTCACGGCTGCGGCGTCAGTGCGCGCTGCCCGCCGTGGCCGGCGGGAGCTCCACCTGGACGCCCGGGTCGCCCGCGTCCGCCGTGTAGTCCTCCGGCTTGGTCTGGTCGACGCCCTCGGGGGCCTTGGCGGCCCTCAGGACGAAGGTCAGGACGACCGTGACCAGGACGTTGATGACGAAGGCGGTGAGGCCGATGTAGCCGATCTCGCCGATGCCGGGGATCTCCTTCGAGGAGCCGCCGAAGTGCTTCTGCGTCGGGGAGGCGACGCCGTACGCGGCGACCGTGCCGTAGAGCATGCCGACCGCCCAGCCCGCGAGCAGCGCCCAGCGGTGGAACCAGCGGGTGAACAGGCCGCCGACCAGGGCCGGGAAGGTCTGCAGGATCCAGATGCCGCCCAGCAGCTGGAAGTTGATGGCGACGGTCTTGTCCATGGTCAGGACGAAGGCGAGCGCGCCCACCTTCACCAGCAGGGAGACGATCTTGGAGACCTTGGTCTCCTGGGCCGGTGTGGCGTCCGGCCTGATGAAGTCCTTGTAGATGTTGCGGGTGAACAGGTTCGCCGCCGCGATGGACATGATGGCCGCGGGGACGAGGGCGCCGATGCCGATCGCCGCGAAGGCGACGCCCGCGAACCAGTCGGGGAACATGTCCTCGAACAGCTGCGGGATCGCCAGCTGGCCGTTCTGCACCTTCACGCCCGCCGCGATCGCCATGAAGCCCAGCAGCGCCAGCAGACCCAGCATCAGGGAGTACAGCGGCAGGATCGTGGTGTTGCGGCGGATCACCTCGCGGCTGCGCGAGGACAGCGTCGCCGTGATGGAGTGCGGGTACATGAACAGCGCGAGCGCCGAGCCCAGCGCCAGCGTCGCGTACGTCCACTGGCCCGCGTCGCCCGGCACCAGCGCACCGCGCGGCGCGCCCGTGGCCGGGTTGGTCTGGCCGAACGCCTCGTTCGCCGAGGCGAAGATCTCGTCGAAGCCGCCCAGCTTGATCGGGATGTAGATGATCGCCACCGCGATGACGAGGTAGATCAGCGTGTCCTTCACGAACGCGATGAGCGCGGGCGCCCGCAGACCCGAGGAGTAGGTGTACGCCGCCAGCACGCCGAAGGCGATCAGCAGCGGCAGGTCCTTGACGAACCAGTTGGTGTCCTCGCCGCCGCCGACGCCCATCACGTCCAGCACGGCCTGGATGCCGACCAGCTGGAGCGCGATGTACGGCATCGTCGCCAGGATGCCGGTGACCGCGACGGCCAGCGACAGCCCCTTCGAACCGAACCGGCCGCGCACGAAGTCGGACGTGGTCACGTAGCCGTGCTTGTGCGACACCGACCACAGGCGGGGCAGGAAGGTGAAGATCAGCGGATACACGAGGATCGTGTACGGCACCGCGAAGAAGCCGGCCGCGCCCGCCGCGTAGATCGCCGCCGGGACGGCCACGAAGGTGTACGCGGTGTACAGGTCGCCGCCGAGCAGGAACCAGGTCACCCAGGTGCCGAAGGACCGGCCGCCCAGGCCCCACTCGTCGAGGCTGTGCTCGTTCGCCGCCTTGCGCCAGCGCGCGGCCAGGAAGCCCATGACCGTGACGAGCACGAAGAAGAAGACGAAGACGGCGAGCGCCACGCCGTTCACGCCGTCGTTCACTGCGCCGCACCTCCCTTCGGGGCCCTGCGGGCGCGCTGGTCACGCTGCCAGAGCTTGTACGCGACCATGGTCAGCAGGGTGGAGATCAGCACCCACGCCATCTGGTACCAGTAGAAGAACGGGATGCCGATGACGACGGGGTCGGTCTTCGCGTACGACCCGACCCACAGCATGGCCACGAAGGGTGCGACGAGACAGAGGGCGATGACGACGCGCACGGGCGTCACCACCGGCCCCCTGCCGGTTCCTGGGGCTTGTGACATCAGACGGCTCCGTCCCCTCACTGATCACCGGCGGTAGTGCGCAGGAAATCTAGGTCAGGGGGTGGCTCGTCCGTAACCCCTCGTCCGTATACCGGTACCTCGAATTCCACTCAACCGAGAGGCACCGGCAGCGAAATCCCCGTCAACCGTCCGTTTCGCCGGGGCTCCCGGGCTCAGTCCTGCGGACGCTTCAGCCGCGCGACGAACTTGTACCGGTCGCCCCGGTACACCGACCGCACCCACTCCACCGGCTGTCCGTCCCGGTCCAGCGAGTGCCGGGAGAGCATCAGCATCGGCAGGCCGACGTCCGTGCCGAGCAGGCCGGCCTCGCGCGGGGTGGCCAGCGAGGTCTCGATGGTCTCCTCGGCCTCCGCCAGATGGACGTCGTACACCTCCGCGAGGGCGGTGTAGAGGGACGTGTACTTGACCAGGCTGCGGCGCAGTGCCGGGAAGCGCTTCGCGCTCAGGTGGGTGGTCTCGATGGCCATCGGCTCGCCGTTGGCCATGCGCAGCCGCTCGATGCGCAGCACCCGTCCGCCGGGCGTGATGTCGAGCAGTCCGGCGAGCCGGTCGTCGGCGGTGATGTAGCCGATGTCCAGCAGTTGCGAGGTGGGCTCCAGACCCTGGGCGCGCATGTCCTCGGTGTACGAGGTGAGCTGCAGCGCCTGCGAGACCTTGGGCTTGGCGACGAAGGTGCCCTTGCCCTGGATGCGCTCCAGGCGTCCCTCGACCACCAGCTCCTGGAGGGCCTGGCGGACGGTGGTGCGCGAGGTGTCGAACTCCGCCGCCAGCGTGCGCTCGGGCGGGACCGGGGTGCCGGGGGACGCCGTCTCGGTCATGTCGAGCAGGTGCTTCTTCAGCCGGTAGTACTTGGGCACGCGCGCCGTACGGACCGCAGTCCCGCCCTCGTTCTCCGCACTGCTGACGTCGGTGCTCATGCTCTGCCTTCCCGGCTCCGAGTCCCGAAGCGGCCGACATCCCGTCGGCCACGGCTCACATCGTGGCACGGCCCGGGACGGGGTGTGCCCCGCACCCTCCGTGATCCCTTCTGTATACCCCCGGTATCAGGGCTGGTCTAGTCCACGATCGGCCCCGGCCCGTGCGACGGGCTCAGAGCCCCTGCCACTCCGGCTTGTTGGCGTAGGTGTGCCGGAAGTAGTCGGCGAGCTTCAGCTTGGAGGCGGCCGCCTCGTCGACGACCACCGTGGCGTGCGGGTGCAGCTGCAGCGCGGACGCCGGGCACACCGCCGCCACCGGTCCTTCGACGGTCGCGGCGACGGCGTCCGCCTTGCCCTCCCCGGTGGCGAGCAGCACCAGGTGGCGGGCCTCCAGGATGGTCCCGATGCCCTGGGTGATGACGTGGTGCGGGACCTGGTCGATGTCGCCGTCGAAGAAGCGCGCGTTGTCCACCCGGGTCTGCTCGGTCAGCGTCTTGATCCGGGTGCGTGAGGCGAGCGAGGAGCAGGGCTCGTTGAACCCGATGTGCCCGTCCGTCCCGATCCCCAGCAGCTGGAGGTCCACACCGCCGGCCACGGCCAGTTCCCTGTCGTACGCCTCGCACGCGCCCTGCACGTCCTCGGCCGTGCCGTCGGGCCCCATGAAGGCGTCCATGCCGATCCCGAGCGGCTCCAGCACCTCGCGCCGGAGCACCGAGCGGTAGGACTCGGGGTGGTCGGCGGGCAGCCCCACGTACTCGTCGAGCTGGGCGATGCGTGCCCGCGAGGCATCCACGGCACCGTCGCGCACCTTGGCCGCCAGTGCCTGGTAGATGGGCAGTGGCGTGGAGCCGGTGGCCACGCCGAGCAGGGCGTCGGGCTTGCGCCGCAGGAGTTGAGCCATGGCCTCGGCGATGAGTTCGCCGCCGGCCTTGGCGTCCGCAACGATGACAACTTCCACGCTGGGCCTGCCGATCTGATGAGGAGGGCTCGACTGGAACTGGACCCGGAAGGGACCATGTGGTTTAGACCAATCAATCTAGCAGAGCGGGCGCCGCCCTCCCGGGCGAGCGGCGCGGGGCGGCCCTCCTCCCGCCCCCTTCAGCATCCCAGGGCCGGGCGGACCCGGCCCGTCGCGCGGTGCTACGTCAGTGACCCTCCGGTGGCGTCCACCCAGCTCCCCGTCACCCATCGGCCCGCGTCCGAGGCCAGGAACGCCACCACGTCCGCGACCTCCGCCGGGGTCCCCACCTTCCCGAGCGCCGATATCTCCTCGGCCCACGCCCAGCCGTCCTCCGTGCCGTGCAGGAACGGGGCCGTGTTGTCGGTGTCGATCAGCCCCGGTGCCACCGAGTTCACCCTGATGCCCCGCCGGCCCAGGATCTTGGACAGGTCCCGGGAGAGGACGTCCAGTGCCCCCTTGGTCATCGCGTACGCCACGTTTCCCGGCATCGCCGCGGTCCGGGCGAGCCCCGAGGAGACGTTGATGATCCGCCCTTCGTCCCGCAGCCGCGTCATGCCGTGCTTGACGATGAAGAAGGGCGCCTTCACGTTCACCGCGAAGAGCGCGTCGTACTCCTCCTCCCGGATCTCCTCGATCGGCCGTGAGGTCCCGATCCCCGCGTTGTTCACCAGCACGTCCAGGCCGTCCGCGTGCCGGTCGAACTCCTCCCACAGCGCCTCGGCGTCCCCGGGGACGCCGAGCACCACGCCGATCGCGAACGCCGAGCCGCCCGCCGCCTCGATCGCGGCGACCGTCTCCTTCGCCGCCGCCTCGTTCCGGCCGTAGTGCACCGCGACCCGTGCTCCGTCGCGCCCCAGCCGCTCGGCGATGCCCCGCCCGATGCCCCTGCTCGCTCCCGTGACGAGTGCCGTCCTGCCCGTGAGCACACCCATGCCGACGCCCTCCTGATTTCCGTAGTGGTCGCTACAGAAAAAAACCGTACGCCGGCCCGCCGACTTTTTCTAGTGCCCGCTATAAAATGCACCCCACGGGGGGACGCGGGCGGACCGCGGGACGGACGGGGCGCAGGCCCCCCGGCGGACGAGGAGGGATCGCGTGGTGAGGGACGAGGACGCCGGGCGGAGCGGGACCGCCCGCACCGGGGCCGGACCCGCGCGCAGACCCCGCGGCCGTCCCCGCTCCTTCGACCGGGAAACCGCGCTGGAGAAGGCGCTCCTCGCCTTCTGGGAGCACGGCTACGAGGCCACGTCGGTCTCCGACCTCACCCGCGTCATGGACATCGGCGCCCCGAGCCTCTACGCGGCCTTCGGCGACAAGCGCTCCCTGTTCGACGAGGTCGTCCGGGTCTACGGCGCGCGGTACGGCTCCTTCACCGACCGTGCCCTCGCCGAGGAGCCCACCGCCCGGGCCGCCGTCGAGCGGATACTGCGGGAGGCCGCCACCGCGTACACCGAACCCGGCCACCCGCACGGCTGCCTCGTCATCCACGCCGCCGCGAACTGCTCGAACCCCGAGGTCGAGCGGTCCCTGCGGGAGCGCCGCACGGCCAACATCGCCGCGTTCGAGCGCCGGATCCGGGACGACGTCGCCGCCGGGGTGCTGCCCGCGGACACCGACGCCGGCGCGCTCGCCCGGTACACCGGGGCGATGATCCAGGGCATGTCGCAGCAGGCGCGGGACGGAGCGAGCCGGGAGGAGCTGGAGTCGCTCGCCGAAATTGCCCTGTCCGTCTGGCCCCGCGCGGGAACCCCCACGGGTTAGGCTGCGTGGTGGACGCCTGTGCGTCCGGCGGGGCGGCGCGACGATCCACGACGCGGCACCTCGCGACGTGACATCGACGAACAATGTTCCGCGCATGGACACCGGCAGTGGTCTAGTCCACAATGCACAGCAGACACAAAGCCTGCCTTCCCCGCACAGGAAGGCGGATCGAGGATCCGGAGCTCTCTGCCCTGACTGCCCCGGCTCCTCATCGCTCGGCCGACCGGGACCGCACACCCCGCGGCCGATATTGCTCCGGGCTGCGGTGCCGGGAGGGTTGAGGGTCCCTCCCAGGCGCCGCGGCCCGCGGGTGTTCTCAGGGCCGGTACGGCCCCGGGTACGCTCGCTGACGTGCCCTCCATGAACGAACTCGTACGCCAGCACACCGCCCTCGACGACACCGACCTCGAGTGGCTCCACCTGCTGGTCTCGGAGTGGCAGCTGCTCTCCGACCTCTCCTTCGCCGACCTGGTCCTGTGGGTTCCCACCCGTGACGGCACCCGCTACGTCTCCGTCGCCCAGATGCGGCCGAACACCGGCCCCACCTCGTACCAGGACGACATGGTCGGCCACCTCGTCCCGCGCGGACGCCGGCCGATGCTGGACGCGGCCCTGGACGAGGGCCGGATCGTGCGCGAGGGGGACCCGGAGTGGCGCGAGGAGGTCCCGGTCCGCGTCGAGTCCATCCCCGTCCGGCGCGAAGGCCGCGTCCTCGGGGTGATCGCGCGCAACACCAACCTGCTCACCGTGCGCACCCCGAGCCGGCTGGAGCTCACCTACCTGCAGAGCGCCTCCGACCTCGCGCAGATGATCGCGGCGGGCGCCTTCCCGTTCGCGAACCAGCAGCTCGACATGGACGCCTCGCCCCGCGTCGGCGACGGGCTGATCCGGCTCGACGCCGACGGCATCGTCCAGTACGCCTCCCCGAACGCCCTCTCCGCCTACCACCGGCTGGGCCTGGCCGCCGACCTGGTCGGCCACCACCTCGGCCGGACCACCGCCGAACTGGCCCCTTCCCGCGGCCCGGTGGACGAGGCGCTGGCCAAGGTCGCCAGCGGCTGGGCCCCGCGCGAGTTCGAGATCGAGGCGAACGACGGGGTGATCCAGTTCCGGGCGATCCCGCTCAAGCCGAAGGGGACGCGCATCGGATCACTGGTCCTCCTCCGTGACGTCACCGAACTTCGCCGCCGCGAACGTGAGTTGATCACCAAGGACGCGACCATCCGGGAGATCCACCACCGGGTGAAGAACAACCTCCAGACGGTGGCGGCGCTGCTGCGGCTCCAGGCCCGGCGGATCGGGTCCGAGCGCGGCCGGGAGGCGCTGGAGGAGGCGGTGCGCCGCGTCGGATCCATCGCGATCGTGCACGAGACGCTCTCCCAGAACCTCGACGAGCGCGTGGAGTTCGACGAGATCGCCGACCGCGTCCTGGCGATGGTCGCCGAGATCTCCCCGGGCAAGGTCACCGGCCGGCGCACCGGCCGCTTCGGCATACTCGACGCGGAGGTCGCCACCCCGCTGTCCATGGTGCTGACCGAGGTCCTGCAGAACGCCCTGGAGCACGGCTTCCGCGAGGGCGAGACCGGCACCGTCGAGGTCTCCGCGGTCCGCGGCGGCACCACGAAGGAGGCGCGCCTGCTGGTCACCGTGCAGGACGACGGCGTGGGTCTGCCCGAAGGCTTCGACCCGCACACCGCCGGCAACCTCGGCCTGCAGATCGTGCGGACCCTGGTGGAGGGCGAGCTGGGCGGCACCTTCGACATGGTTCCGGCCCCCGGCCGGGGGACCCGGGTGATCCTCGACGTCCCGGTGCAGTCGGGGAAGTAGCTCAAGTACTCATGCACAGAGGGCGCCTGACGTGATGTCGGGCGCCCTCGGCGTCCCGGAGGGACGGGGACAGCGAAAAGCCCCGGACCGGTGGAGACGGCCGGGGCTCATGCTCATGCGATGGGGTTACCCCCTGCTCGAGCGAAGTCGAGAATTCGGGGGAACTGCGCGCTGCGGCTCGGGGGCGGGAGATGCGTACTCGCTGCACGCGCCGCCAAGCTCAGGCTGTCAGCAGGGGCGGGGTTGTCAGGCGGAGGCCTGACGGGCCCGGTTGCGGGCGGCGCGGCGCTTCATCGCGCGACGCTCGTCCTCGCTGAGACCACCCCAGACGCCGGAGTCCTGACCGGACTCGAGCGCCCACTGCAGGCACTGCTCGATCACCGGGCAGCGACGGCAGACGGCCTTGGCTTCCTCGATCTGCAGCAGCGCAGGACCGGTGTTGCCGATGGGGAAGAAGAGCTCGGGGTCTTCCTCGCGGCAAACGGCGTTGTGACGCCAGTCCATGGCTGCTACCTCTCCTTGGTATTACTGCAGGGTTTGCTTGTGAATGTGAACGCTTTCACGAATCCCCCAACAAGTGAAGGGCCGACCGCCAGGTTCCCTGGCGTGGTCCTTGGATTTGAAGAGGGGTTCCGGTGATCCGTGGAGGCCGGTGTTGCGGGCCGTCCTGATCGCCACGTAGAGACTCGCAAACCTCGGCGGCGGATACAACCCCTTCCGGAAAGTTTTTTTTGATTCTTCGGTGTCGACTAGGTCACAGCCGTACTTCCATGGGGTGGATCCTGGTCTAAACGTTCGAGTGAAAGGACTTTGGCCCTTTCTGCTCACACAATCACACGCAGTGCACGGCGTACGCCTGTGAACGTCACGCTGGTGCGCAGCCCCAGGTGGTCACCGTCCATCTGAAGGGGCAGCGGCACCTTCGAATGCAAGGTGAACTGCGTCAGATCGTGCCGGGAGACGGCGTGCTTGCCCTGGGGGCCGCGCTCCGGGGACGAAGTGAGCAACTGGGTGCCATACCGGGCAACCGCGGCGGTGGACAGCCGGCTCAGACCGAAGATGTCCAGGCCCGTGTCGAACGAGGCCTTAGGTGACGCATAGATCGGGCGATTGCCGAGAAACGTCCACGGCGAGGTGTTCGAGACTATGGAGAGCACCAGATCGGTGACCGGGTCCTCGCCCGGCTGCTCCAGGGTGATCACCCCGTTCCGGCGGTGCGGCTCGCCGAACAGCTGGCGCACGACCTGGCGCACGTACAGCGCGTGGGTGGACTTCCTGCCGCGCTCGCGGTGCTGCTCCACCCGGCCGACCACACCGGCGTCGAAGCCCAGTCCCGCGTTGAAGGTGAACCAGCGGGCCGGCACCGCCTCGTCCTCCGAGCCCGGGGTCCCCGAGGTCAGGCCCAGGCCCACGGTGCGTTCGCGGCCCTCGCGCAGCGCGTCCAGCAGGACGCCGGTGGCCTCCACGGGCTGGTTGGGCAGCCCCAGGGCGCGGGCGAAGACGTTGGTGGAGCCGCCGGGGACCACGGCGAGCCCGGGCAGGTGTTCCGGGTCGGGGCCGGCGTGCAGGAGGCCGTTGACGACCTCGTTGACCGTGCCGTCGCCGCCGAGGGCCACGACCAGGTCGATGTCGTCGCTCTCCGCCGCCTGCCGGCCCAGGTCGCGCCCGTGCCCGCGGTACTCGGTGGTGACCGCCTCCAGCTTCACCTCGCTGGCGAGCGCGTGGATCAGTACGTCGCGCGTGCGCGCACTCGTGGTGGTTGCCGCCGGATTGACCACAAGAAGTGCACGCATGACGTGCAGGGTACCTACTGGGCGGTACCGGGCCCAGACCGAGGTGCGGATCGGGCCGGGGGGCGGTGCGTGAACCTCGACACGGGGCGGATGAGGAGAGGGCTACCCTTCAGGGGTGAGCAGTGAACGGACCCCCACCGCCCCGGACACCACCGGCCCCCGCCCGCGCCGTCTGACGTACGCCGCGGTGCTGGCCGCCCTGGAGGGGCTCGCACTGGTGGTCGGCGGGATCTGGATGCTGGTCCTCGGTGTCACGGGCGAGCCGGACGACCGCCGGCAGGCCGTCACCGGCGGGGTGACGCTGATCGTGCTCGCGCTGCTGCCGCTCGTCGCCGCGCGGGGGCTGCTCGGCCGGCGCGGCTGGAGCCGCGGCCCCGCCGTCATCACGCAGATCATGGCGCTGCCGGTGGCCTACACCCTGCTGAAGGCCGACAGCACGGCCATCCCGGCCGGGATCGTGCTCGCCGTGGTGGCCGTCACCGCGCTCGTCCTGCTGCTCAACCCCGAGACGACCCGGGCCCTCGGCATCCGGGGCCCCGGGAACACCGGGAAGTAGCCAGGGCTCTCGCGTGGACCAGGCCCCGGGCCCGCGGGGTCCGGCCCGGTCCGGACGGAAGACCCCGGCGGCCGCGTCCCCTCACTCCTCCACGAGCAGCTTCTCCCGCAGCTGGGCGAGCGTGCGGGCCAGCAGCCGCGAGACGTGCATCTGCGAGATGCCGACCTCCTGCGCGATCTGCGACTGGGTCATGTTGCCGAAGAAGCGCAGCAGCAGGATCCGCTTCTCGCGCGGCGGGAGGTCCTCCAGCAGCGGCTTGAGCGACTCCCGGTACTCCACGCCCTCCAGCGCCTCGTCCTCGGCGCCGAGGGTGTCGGCGACCGCGGGGGACTCGTCGTCGGTGTCGGGGACGTCCAGGGACAGCGTGGAGTACGCGTTGGCGGACTCCAGGCCCTCCAGGACCTCCTCCTCCGAGATCGACAGCTTCTCGGCCAGCTCGTGGACCGTGGGGGAGCGGCCGTGCAGCTGCGAGAGCTCGGCCGTGGCCGTCGTCAGCGACAGGCGCAGCTCCTGCAGCCGGCGCGGCACGCGCACCGCCCAGCCCTTGTCGCGGAAGTGCCGCTTGATCTCGCCGACGACCGTCGGGGTCGCGTACGTCGAGAACTCCACGCCGCGGTCCGGGTCGAAGCGGTCGACCGACTTGATCAGCCCGATGGTGGCGACCTGGGTGAGGTCGTCCAGCGGCTCGCCGCGGTTGCGGAAGCGGCGGGCGAGGTGCTCGACGAGCGGCAGGTGCATGCGGACCAGCTGATTGCGCAGTTCCGCGTACTCGGGGCTGCCGTCCCGCAGCGAGCGCAGCTCGAGGAACATGGCACGCGCCCCGCTGCGGTCCTGCGCGTCGTGCTGTGCGCCGTGCGCGTTCTGGCCGCCCGGTGTGCTCCTGGCACCCCGGGCACTCGGCGCCCGCGGCGCCTCGTCCTCGGCGTGTCGCTCGTGCTCGCTCATCGTCCCGCCCGTCGCCCTTCCCCGAGCGCTCGCCTCGTCCCCCGCCGCCGGCTTCGCTCGAGCGGGGGCGCCCCCGTGGCCGGGAGCGACCCCGGCCGACCCGCCCGGAGGCCTGCTCCGCACGGCACCGCCGGGCCGCCCGCCGCCCGCGGAGCCGGTCTCCGTGGAGTCGTCCTCCGGATGCGGCCGGGCCTGCTCGGGGATGCCGTCGATGCCGTCCGGCACGCGCCCGGCCGGCAGCTCCCTCGTACCGCGTTCTTCGTCCCGCACCGGCCCGTCCTCGTTCCTCACGCCGGCCCGGGTCCCGCGCCGCGCTGTTTGTAGAGGCTGATCGAAACGGTCTTGTCCTCGTCCACCGCCGAGGAGACCTTGCCCGCGAGCGCGGACAGGACGGTCCAGGCGAAGGTGTCCCGCGAGGGGGCGTGACCGTCCGTGGTCGGCGCCGAGACCGTGACCTCGAGCGAGTCGTCGACGAGCCGGAAGACGCAACTGAGCACCGATCCCGGCACGGCCTGCTGGAGCAGGATCGCGCAGGCCTCGTCGACCGCGATGCGCAGGTCCTCGATCTCGTCGAGGGTGAAGTCCAAACGGGCCGCGAGCCCGGCCGTGGCCGTACGCAGCACCGACAGGTAGGCCCCCGCGGCCGGCAGCCGGACTTCCACGAAGTCCTGGGTCGCGGGCTCGCCTGCGATCTGGGACACCCTCACCTCCAAGGTGGTACAAGCGTTACAGGGCCGGGGTCGCCCCCCGGACAACGCGCTACGTGGTTCAGCGGTGACGCTATCGCGCTCCCGGCGATCCTGTCCCCGGGACCCCGGCGACTGCTGTCACTCATAGTAAAACTATGAATACGCTCCGTGGCTAGGGGTCTGCGGGCCCAAATGGGAAGAGCGCGCGCCGGATTGACGTACCCGGTCGTCAGGCGGTCGAACCGTCCGGCACCGGAGTCCCGTCGGGTCACACGAGTACGTGATCGACGAAGCACCAGCGCCAGTCCTCGCCCGGTTCGTGGGTCCGCATCACGGGGTGACCCGACTCCCTGTGGTGCTCCGCCGCGTGCCGTCCCGGCGAGGAGTCGCAGCAGCCGACGTGGCCGCAGCTCAGGCACAGGCGCAGCTGCACCGGGTCCGTGCCGTCCCGCAGGCACTCCGGGCACGTCTCACTGAGCGGGACGGGTTCCGGGTGCGGGAGCGCGCCGGCATGCGTGCACTGTTTCATGGTGGCCAGATTACGACGGGCGCGCGGAAGACCGCGCAGAAAACGAGAGCGGGCCGGACATGGACGTGATGCCCCTGCTGTTGCTGGTGGCGGGCAGCGCCGCGATCGCCGCGGCCGCCCGGCGCACCTGGGTGCCGGCGCCGCTGCTGCTGGTCGCGGCCGGCCTGGCGGTCAGCTACGTCCCCGGCGTGCCCGAGTACACGCTCGACCCGCACATCGTGCTGCCGCTCGTCCTGCCCCCTCTGCTGCACACGGCGGCCACCGACAGCTCCTACCTGGACCTGCGGGCGCAGGTGCGGCCGGTGGCGCTGCTGTCGGTGGGGTACGTGCTGTTCGCGACCTTCGTCGTCGGCTGGGCCCTGTACCTGATCGTGCCCGGCCTGCCCCTGACCGCGGCCCTGGTGTTCGGCGCCGTGGTGGCCCCGCCGGACGCGGTCGCGGCGACGGCGGTGGCGCGCCGGGTCGGGCTGCCGTCCCGGGTCACCACCATCCTCCAGGGCGAGTCCCTGCTGAACGACGCCACCGCGATCACCGCGTTCCGGGTGGCCGTGGCGGCGGCGGTCGGCGAGGGCGCCACCTGGGCCGGGGGAGTCGGGGAGTTCCTGCTCGCGGCGGTCGGCGGGGTGGCGTTCGGCCTGGTGCTGATGGCCCCCCTGCACTGGCTGCGCACGCACGTGAAGGAGGCGCTGCTGCAGAACACGCTCTCCCTGCTGATCCCGTTCGTCGCCTATGCCGCCGCCGAGCAGGTGCACGCCTCCGGCGTCATCGCCGTCGTGGTCGTCGCCCTCTATCTGGGGCACCGCGCGTGGGAGGTCGACTTCGCCACCCGCCTCCAGGAGGAGGCGGTGTGGAAGATGGTCGCGTTCGTGCTGGAGTCCGCGGTCTTCGCGCTCATCGGACTGCAACTGCCGGTCGTCCTCGGGGGGCTCGGGGAGTACGCGGGCACCGACGCCGCCCTGTACGCGCTCGCGGTCTTCGCGGTGGTCGTCGTCGCGCGGTTCGTGTGGGTGTACCCGGCGATCTGGCTGCCCCCGGTGCTGTCGGCGCGGATCCGGGAGCGCGAGGGGAGACCCGGCTGGAAGAAGCCGTTCGTCATCGCGTGGGCCGGGATGAGGGGCGTGGTCTCGCTGGCCATCGCCTTCTCCATCCCGATCACCGCCGAGGGCGAGGACTTCCCGCAGCGCAACCTGCTGCTCTTCCTGACCTTCACCACCGTCATCGGCACCCTGGTCGTGCAGGGGCTGACCCTGCCCCCGCTGATCCGCGTGCTGAGGTTCCCCGGACGCGACGCGCAGGCCGAGACCCTGGCGGAGGCCAACGCCCAGGCGCAGGCCTCCCGGGCCGCCGAGCGGCGGCTGGACGAGCTCCTGGCCGACGAGCGCAACGCCCTGCCCGCACCGCTCGCCGACCGGCTGCGCACCGTCCTGGAGCGCCGCCGCAACGCCGTCTGGGAGCGGCTCGGCCAGGTCAACCCGGTCACCGGGGAGACGGTGGACGACACCTACCGGCGGCTGTCGCGGAAGATGATCGGCGCGGAGCGCGAGGTGTTCGTCAGGCTGCGCGACGGCCGGTACATCGACGACGAGATGCTGCGGACGCTGCTGCGCCGACTGGACCTGGAGGAGGCGGCGGCGTACCGGGAGGCGAACCAGGACCTCCCGTCCGGAGCGGGCAGGTTCAGGGGAAGGGGCGACCGGTGATCACCGCGGCGACCGTGCTCCCGCGCGGGAAGGCGCCCTCCTCCGCCAGGGCGACAAGGGCGTAGAGCAACTTGGCGACATAGAGACGTTCGACGGGTATGCCGTGCCGGTGCCCGAAGTCCTCGGCGAACGCGTCGAGTTCCTCGGCGGTACGGGCGTAGCCGCCGAAGTGGAAGCGCTCGTCGAGGCTCCAGTCGCCGCGCGGACCACCGAACGCCTCGTTCTGCAGGGCCCGTATCTCCCCGGTCAGGAAGCCGCCCTTCAGCACCGGAACGCCCAGCGCGTGCCCGCCGGCACCGAGTCCGGCGGCCAGGCCGGCGAGCGTGCCGCCGGTGCCGCAGGCCACCGCGACCACGTCGGCCCGGCCGGCCAGCTCCGCACCGAGCGTCCGGCAGCCGCGCACCGCGAGGGAGTTGCTGCCGCCCTCGGGCACGACGTACGCGTCCTCGGCGTCCGCCGCGCGCAGGACGGCCGCGAGGGTCTCCGGCTCGGCCTTGCGGCGGTAGGTCGACCGGTCGACGAAGTGCAGCCGCATGCCGTCGGACACGCACCGGGCCAGCGAGGGGTTGAGCGGGCGGCCGGCGAGTTCCTGGCCGCGCACCACGCCGACCGTGCGCAGGCCGAGCAGTCGGCCGGCGGCGGCCGTGGCCCGCAGGTGGTTGGAGTAGGCGCCGCCGAAGGTGAGCACCGTCCGCCCGGCCGCCGCGGCGAGGTTCGGGGCCAGCTTGCGCCACTTGTTCCCGACCAGCTCGGGGTGGATCAGATCGTCCCGCTTCAGCAGCAGCCGGACCCCGCGCCGGGCGAACCGCTCGTCCGCCACCTCCTGCAGTGGCGAGGGCAGCCGCGGGCGCAGGCCGGTGAGGGGGAGGGAGGCGGGTTCGCCGGAGCCGGTCACGGGGTCATTGTCGCCCGGAGGGGAGGGCGCCGGACCGGTGGACCGGCACGCCGGGAGCGGGCTCCGCCGGTCTCGGGGGAGCGGGCGACGGATCCCGGCGGGTCGTCGCCACCGGCGGCCGCGTGCGCCGTCGCGCCGCCGGGTCATCTCAGGCGGTCACGGATCCGCTCCCTCATCGAACCCATCGTGAATCCGCGCGGGTCCACCTTCCCCGGCTGCCACTCCTTGTGCCCGATCACCGACCGCTCGGTCCAGCCGTGGTGGCGGCACACCGCGGCCGAGGCCCTCTCGATGGCCTCCAGCTGCGCCGCCGGCCAGGGATCCTCGCCGTCGCCCAGGTTCTCGCACTCGAAGCCGTAGAAGTGCCGGTTGCCGTCGGTGTTCTGCTCGTTGTCCGCCGGCAGCCGCGTCTCGGCGATCACCGCGCGCAGCACGTCGTCGTCGCCGAGACCGGCGTGGTTGGCCCGGCCGTAGCCGACGAGGTGGACCCGGCCGTCCTTGGTGATGACGCCGTGGCACAAGGGCCCCGGCAGGTCCGCGTAGCCCTTGCGGCAGAGCTCCACGGTCCGGGCGCTGCCCTTGGTCACCGTGTGGTGGATCATCACGCCGTGGACCGGCCCCCACGGGCCCTTGTGGTTGCGGTTGTGGTCGCGCCAGTCGCCGACCTCGACGACCGTGAGTCCCTCCGCCCTCAGAGCGCGCAGGAACGCGCTCGCGGACATGGGTGGTGCCATGGCCACCCTCCTTCGTGCCGGGCGGCGGCCGCCCGTCGCAACCGCCTCCTACCGGGCCTATACCTGAAAGGAGCGTGTTCAACTACTCGTTCGGATCCCGTACGAGCCGATCCGGACATTCTCCTTCCGGTGGGGCGCCGTCGAGCGGCCCCATGTGTGCCCAGACCAGTCAAGATCCATTCCCGCTCGTTCGGGTAATGGCGCGAGCACTCCGTGTGAGGAACGCTTGATCACGCAGTCCGGCGTCCGGCACAGACGGACGTGGATCACAACCGGGGAGGACAATTCTCTATGTCGGTAGGCGAAGAGGTCGGCGCGGAGCAGGCCAGGCAACAGCAGAGCCTCGGCACGGCGGCCGCGCGGAACCTGGCCACCACGACCAAGTCCGTGCCGCAGATGCAGGAGATCAGCTCGCGCTGGCTGCTGCGCATGCTGCCCTGGGTCGATGTGCAGGGCGGCACCTACCGCGTCAACCGGCGGCTGACGTACGCCGTGGGCGACGGCCGGATGACGTTCGTGAAGACCGGTGACCGCGTCGAGGTCATCCCCGCGGAACTGGGCGAGCTGCCGGCCCTGCGGTCGTACGACGACGAGGAGGTGCTGTCCGAGCTGGCCGCCCGCTGCCGGCAGCGGGAGATCGGGGCGGGCCAGGTGATCGCCTCGTTCGGCAGCCCGGCCGACGAGGTGTACCTGCTGGCGCACGGCAGGGTGGAGAAGGTCGGCACCGGCCCCTACGGCGAGGACGAGTCCCTCGGCGTGCTCGCCGACGGCGCCTACTTCGGCGACCACGCGCTGCTGGACGAGGACGCCATCTGGGAGTACACGGCGCGCACGCTCACCGCCTGCACCGTGCTCACCCTGCCCCGCGAGGCCGTCGTCCAGATCGCCGAACGGTCCGGGACCCTGCGCGAGCAGCTGCGGCGGATCCGCACGGTCCCCGGGCAGCGCACGAACAGGTACGGGGAGAAGGAGATCGACCTCGCGTCCGGTCACACCGGGGAGCCGGACATCCCGCACACCTTCGTCGACTACGAGGCCAGGCCGCGCGAGTACGAGCTCAGCGTCGCCCAGACCGTGCTGCGCATCCACACGCGCGTGGCCGATCTCTACAACCAGCCCATGAACCAGACGGAACAGCAGATCCGGCTGACCGTCGAGGCGCTGAAGGAGCGTCAGGAGCACGAACTCGTCAACAACCGCGACTTCGGCCTGCTCCACAACTGCGAGTACGACCAGCGGATCCAGCCGCACGACGGCGTGCCGAGCCCCGACGACATGGACGAACTGCTCAGCCGGCGGCGCGGCACCCGGCTGCTCCTCGCCCACCCGCGCGCGATCGCCGCGTTCGGCCGCGAGCTCAACAAGCGGGGACTCGTCCCGGAGACCATCGACATGGGCGGCAACCGCATCCCCACCTGGCGGGGCGTGCCGATCTTCCCGTGCAACAAGATCCCGGTGACCGAGGCCCGGACGACCTCCATCATCGCCCTGCGCACCGGTGAGGAGGACCAGGGCGTCATCGGGCTGCGGGCCGCGGGGATCCCCGACGAGATCGAGCCGAGCCTGTCCGTGCGGTTCATGGGCATCAACGAACAAGCCATCATCAAGTACCTGGTCACGGCCTACTACTCGGCCGCGGTCCTGGTACCGGACGCGCTCGGTGTCCTGGAGAACGTCGAGATCGGCCGTTGGCGGTGACCGTCCGCGAGCTCCCGGTGCGCCCGCCGTGTCCCCGCCCGTCCGGGCGGGTAGACCTCGGGGGTACGTGCCCGGCGGCGGCGCAGACGCCGTCCCTCCGTTCCACGAGCCGGTCCCGGGGGTGAGTCGATGACGAAGTCCGTGACGGAGCCGAGAACGGGGTCCGCGGCGGAGCGCCCGGCACCGCGCACGACGGAGCCGGAGCAGCACCCCGGCGAGGGGCACGAGGCGACGGCGTTGCTGGAGCGGGCGCGGGCCGCGGTCCACCCCGTGCTGCGGGCCGCCCTCGACTCGCTGCCCGGCCCGATGCGCCGGATCGCGCTGTACCACTTCGGCTGGGAACACGCGGACGGCACTCCGGCCGAGGGGAGTCCGGGAAAGGCGATCCGCCCCGCCCTGGTGCTCGCCGCGGCCTCCGCCCTGGGCGGGCCCGAGGCCCGGACGGCGGCCGTACGGGCGGCGGCCGCGGTGGAACTGGTCCACAACTTCACGCTGCTGCACGACGACGTGATGGACCGGGACGCCACCCGCCGCCACCGCCCCACGGCGTGGACGCTGTTCGGCGACGCCGACGCGATCCTCGCCGGGGACACCCTCCAGGCGCTCGCCCTGCGGCTGCTCGCCGAGGACACGCACCCGGCGGCCCCGGCCGCCGCGGCCCGGCTCGCGGACTGTGTCGTCGAGCTGTGCGCGGGGCAGCACGCGGACACGGCCATGGAGCGGCGCGGTCCCGGCGAGGTCACCCTCGCCGAGACGCTGGCCATGGCCGAGGCCAAGACCGGGGCCCTGCTCGGATGCGCCTGCGCGATCGGTGCGCTGTACGCGAAGGCCGGGGACGCGGACGTGGCGGCCCTGGACGCGTTCGGCCGCGAGGCGGGACTGGCCTTCCAGCTCATCGACGACGTGATCGGCATATGGGGCGACCCCCGCCGCACCGGCAAGCCGGCCGGAGCGGATCTGGCCGCCCGCAAGAAGTCGCTGCCGGTGGTCGCCGCGCTCGCCTCGGGGACCCCGGCGGCCGCCGAACTCGCCGTCCTGTACGCGCGTGCGCACCGGGAGGAGGACCTGGAGCGGATCACCCTGACCGTGGAACGCGCGGGCGGCCGTGACTGGGCGCAGGCCGAGGCGGCCGACCGGATGGCCCGCGCGATGCAGGAAGTGGCCCGCGCGGTACCCGACCCGGAGGCGGCGGGCGGGCTGCTGGCCCTGGCCGAGTTCGTGACGCGGCGCGGCACCTGACGGCTCGCCGGGGACGGCCGAGGGGTACCGGAGCAGGTGTCCCCGGCCGTCCCCGTGCGGCCGTCGCCCTGTCCCCGGACCCACCGGAACCGTGCGGCTCCTGACCCCGCACGGCCTCCGTGGCTCCGGTCCGGCGGGTCCCGCACTCCCCCACGAGGTGCGGGGCCCGCCCTCCCCACGCCACCGGTCCCGTCCGGACCGGTCCGGTTCCGTGCGCCCGCGCCCGCCTCCGGGACGCGGCCGCCGGGGCGCCCCGTTAGGCTCAACACCCGTACGGTCGGTGAAGGTTGGGGCGAAGGGGCGGACATGGGCGTGGCGATCCGGACGGCTGGGGACGAGGACCGGGAGCTGGTCGTCCGGCTCCTGGACGAGGCGTTCCAGGACGACCCGGTGAGCGGCTGGGTCTTCCCCGGCGAGGAGTACCGCCGTACGACGCACCACAGGCTCATGGCCGCGTTCACCGGGATCGTGCTCGCCGAGGGGCGCATCGACGTCACCGAGGACGGATCGGCGTGCGCGCTGTGGATGTCCGTCCCCGCGGACGGCCACGGGGACGGTGACGGCGGGGCGGACGACGACGGCCCGGCACAGGTGCGCCGGGCCGTCGACCCGGGGAACGAGCGCGTGGAGCTGATCGGCCGGCTGACGGCGGGCGTCCATCCCTCGGGGCGGGCCCACGAGTACCTGTGGATGATCGGCGTCGCGCCCGCCCGCCAGGGCGAGGGACTCGGCACCGCGCTGATCGGTTCGGCCCTCGACCGCTGCGACCGGGAGGGGCGGCCGGCCTATCTCGAGGCGAGCAGCGAACGCAGCCGCCGACTGTACGAGCGCCTCGGCTTCGCCCCGGCCGGTGCACCCCTGGCCCTCCCGGACGGCCCGTGCATGTGGCCCATGTGGCGCGAGCCCCGGACGGCCGGTTCGCGGGACGGGCTGGGCGGGTGACCTCCCGCGCCCTCGTCCCCGCCCCCGGCAGGGACGTTCGGCCCTGGTCGCCGACGCGCGTCCCGGCTTCACTGGCCTCGCGAAGAACGCCCGCCGACGCCCCGAGGGGCCGGCGGGGCGGCGGACGACGAGGGCGGCCAGGGGCGGGATGAGCGCGGCGGTGGGCGACGACGGGACGGCGAGCGGGGACATCGCGGTGGTCGGGCACGCCGATCTGACCCCGGACACGCTCGCGCTGGTGGAGTCCGCGCTGCGGGCGCGGCTGGCGCGGCGCCCCGCGAGGGCCGTGGCCACGGTGCGTTCCGGCGCGGGGGCACCGCTGGCGTCCGGCCGGGCCGCGCGGGCGTCGGGGTGCCCGCTGGCCGTGGTGATCCCCACGCGGAACGGGGTGCCCGTCATGCCGCCCCGGCGCGACCGGATGGCGACCGGCGAACTGCTGACCCTCGCCGACCAGGTGCGGCTGCTGTCGTACGACCCGGTCGACCGTGACTCCTGTGTCGGCGCGGACGAGCGGCTGGTCGCCTCCAGCGGTCTCCTCCTCGCCGTCTGGGACGGTTCCCCGTCCGACGGCCGCGACGCCACGGCCCACCTGGTGACGTACGCCCGCGCGCACGGCGTCCGCGTGGAGGTCGTGTGGCCCGCGGGAGCCGCCCGGGAGGCGATGCCCGCGACCGGCGCGGAACGCGGACCGCGGCGACGGGCGGCGCCACCCCGCTGATCACCGCGCGCCGCTCCGGCCGTACCGGCGGTCGCCGGACCCGCCCGGCGACCGGTGGGGACAGGGACCATCGGTCCCCGCCGAGGTCCCCCGCAGGGACTGTTCGGCCCATGTGGACCCCCCCGTCCCGCCGCTGATCATGGGCGCGCGGAACAGGATGGGGAGGAAGACGTCCGGTGGACGAGATACGCATGGAGAACGCCAGGACCGCGAAGGACGGGCGGACACGTCCCGTGCCGGGCGCGGGGACCGCCGCACGGGAGGGGACCGCCGCGGGGGCGCCCGCGGTGCGCCGGGCCGCGTGGGTGGACTGGCTGACGACCACCGACCACAAGAAGATCGGGACGCTGTACCTGGTCAGCGCGTTCGTGTTCTTCGTCGTCGGCGGGCTCATGGCGCTGGTGATGCGCGCGGAGCTGGCCCGGCCGGGTCTGCAGATCATGTCGAACGAGCAGTTCAACCAGGCGTTCACGATGCACGGCACGATCATGCTGCTGATGTTCGCGACGCCGCTGTTCACCGGCTTCGCCAACTGGATCATGCCGCTGCAGATCGGCGCGCCCGACGTGGCGTTCCCGCGGCTGAACATGCTGGCCCTCTGGCTGTTCCTGTTCGGCTCCACGATCGCGGCCGCCGGTTTCCTCACCCCGGGCGGAGCCGCCGACTTCGGCTGGTTCCTGTACGCCCCGCTGTCCAACGAGGTCTACTCGCCGGGCATCGGCGCCGATCTGTGGATCATGGGCGTGGCCCTGTCCGGGTTCGGCTCGATCCTGGGCGCGGTCAACTTCATCACCACGATCATCTGCATGCGCGCCCCGGGCATGACGATGTTCCGCATGCCGGTCTTCACCTGGAACGTGCTGCTGACGGCGCTGCTGGTGCTGATCGTGTTCCCGGTGCTGGCCGCGGCGCTGTTCGCGCTGGAGTGCGACCGGAAGTTCGGCAGCCACGTCTTCGACCCGGCCAACGGCGGTGCGCTGCTGTGGCAGCACCTGTTCTGGTTCTTCGGGCACCCCGAGGTCTACATCCTGGCGCTGCCGTTCTTCGGCATCGTCAGCGAGGTCGTCCCGGTCTTCTCCCGCAAGCCGATCTTCGGCTACATGGGCCTGATCGGCGCCACCATCGCCATCGCCGGCCTCTCCGTCACGGTGTGGGCGCACCACATGTACGCCACCGGCGGTGTGCTGCTGCCGTTCTTCTCCTTCATGACCTTCCTGATCGCGATCCCGACCGGGGTGAAGTTCTTCAACTGGATCGGCACCATGTGGAAGGGCTCGCTGAGCTTCGAGACGCCGATGCTGTGGTCCCTGGGCTTCATGGTCACCTTCCTGTTCGGAGGTCTGACCGGTGTGCTCCTGGCCGCGCCGCCGCTGGACTTCCACGTCACGGACTCGTACTTCGTGGTGGCGCACTTCCACTACGTGGTCTTCGGCACGGTGGTGTTCGCGATGTTCGCCGGCTTCCACTTCTGGTGGCCGAAGTTCACCGGCAAGATGCTCGACGAGCGCCTGGGCAAGATCACCTTCTGGACGCTGTTCACCGGCTTCCACGGCACCTTCCTGGTCCAGCACTGGCTGGGTGCCGAGGGCATGCCGCGCCGGTACGCCGACTACCTGGCGGCCGACGGCTTCACCGCCCTGAACACCCTTTCCTCGATCGGGTCGTTCCTGCTCGGCCTGTCGGTGCTGCCGTTCTTCCACAACGTCTGGAAGACGGCCAGGTACGGCGAGCCGGTCGGCGTCGACGACCCCTGGGGCTACGGCCGCTCCCTGGAGTGGGCGACCTCCTGCCCGCCCCCGCGGCACAACTTCCTCACCCTGCCGAAGATCCGCAGCGAGTCCCCGGCGTTCGACCTGCACCACCCGGGGACCGCCGCGCTCGAGACGGCGGGGTGAACCGTGCCGCAGCCCGTTCCGGCCCTGGGGTGCGCGGTGGTGACGGCCGCCGGCTGCGTCTGGTACCTGCCGGCGTTCGCCGACCTGCGGGCCGGAGCCGACCGGCCGTTGTCCCGCCGCACCGCGGCGCTCGCCTGCCTGACCGGCTGGGGCACGCTCGGGACGGTCGCCCTGGCACTGCTCGTGACCACGGCGTGGTGGGTGCCGGGGGCCGTGGCGGCCGCGGGCGGCCCGGCCGCCGTCGCCCTGCGGATCCGTGCCGCCGTGCGGCGCGCCGGTGAGCGGCGGGAGGCGGCCCGGCAGTGGGCGCAGCTGCCGCACGGGCCGCTGCCCGCCGACCCGTACCGTCCCCGCGGAGCGGTCGCCGGCCTGGTCGTCGCCGGACCGGCGGCGGGAGCCGCCCTGGCGGCGGCCCTGGGGGCCGGGGGCGGCCGGTACGGGACGGCGGCCACCGCACTCCCCGTGGCGGTGGTCGCCGTCCCCGCCGCGGTCGTGGGCCTCTTCCTCGCGCTCGCCGTCCGGCACACCCGTACGTCCCGCCGCACCGCGGCGGACCGCGGACGGCGTCCGGGGTAGCGTCCCGGTGACGCGTCGGCCGTGCTCCCCGCCCGGGGAGCTCCTCGGCCTCCTCGGGACGGAAACGCCCGGGGACCGCGCCCTCCCGCGGTGGTGCGGACGGACGGCAGGAAGCGCCGGACCGCCGACGGGCCTACTCTGAGGGCATGGGCAGCGAACAACCCGTCTGTCCCGCCTGCGGACAGCCGGTGGACAGGGTCGTCCGGCGCCACAAGACGCTGGGCGCGTGGGTGCCGGTGTGGGTGCGGGGACCGTGCCGCAACCCGAAGTGCGAGGTCCACGTCGCCCGGGAACCCGGCGGGACCGGCCGGGCGGAGGACGCCCGGCGCGCCACGGGGCCCGCAGGATCCGGAGGCTCCGAGGGAGCCGCGCCCGCGCAGGAGCCGGGGCGGACCACCGCGGGGAACGCCTGACGGAGCGGGCCGGTCGGCGTGGGGCGTGGTGAGCGGGGGTCCGCGCCGCGGGATGCGCCCCCGGCCCGGAACCGCGCGCCGGGGACGTACCGGGGACGGCCGGGCGGCCCGCGCCTGAGTGTGCGCGACGGCCCGGTCAGGACCCGCCGGGCCGGCCGGGCGGTCGGCCGGTCTCCGGATCGCGGCCGGTCAGGCAGTACGTGCCGCCCGCCGGATCGCGCATCACCGTCCAGTGGTCGAACGCGGCCGCGAACGTGGCGCCGAGCTCCTCGTGCCGTGCCCGGGTCACGCCGACGTCCGCGCACGCGAGGTCCAGGTGGGCGGAGACGGGCCGTTCCTCCTCCAGCCGCTGGAGCAGGAGGCGCACGGGCAGTCCGGCCGGTGGCATGAGCACGTGGAACTCCGGGAGCAGGGCGGGCGGCGCGTCCCAGCCGGGCAGCAGCCCGCCCCAGAAGGCGACCTCGGCGTCGTAGGCGGACGGGGGGACGTCGACGCACACCTGGTCCAGCCGGCTGCCCCGCACCACGGGCGGCCGGACCGACTCCCCGTGCCAGGGCACCGCGCAGAACAACTGCCCGGCGGGCGACCGCAGTACGGCCCACCCGTCGTGCTCGGCGACGGTTCCCGCGCCCAGCCGCAGCGCCGACGCGGCGAACCCCGCCACGTCGTCCACGCAGAGGTCGAGGTGGGCGCCGCCCCCGCCCGAGGCGACCCCCTGCACCTTGACGCAGGCATCGGAGCCGTCCGCCAGCAGGGTCGTGAACTCCCCGCCGTCCCCGCGGGCCGCGGACCGCCGCGTCCCCGTGACGGCCGTCCAGAACTCTCCCGCCCGGTCGGCGTGGGGGGCGGGCCGGTCGATGAACGCGTACGTCCAGCGGATGTCCATCACCCGATCCTAGGACCCGTACGGCTCGCCGGCGGGGGCCCGGAAGCACCCGCACACCGCCGGGGACGCCGGAGGGGCCCGGCCGGACGGCAGCCGGCCGGGCCCCTCGGGGTGCCCGCTGACCCGCGATGGTGCACCGATCGCCGGTCGTCGTGAAAGGGTCGGCCGGGTCAGGCCTTCTTGGTCTCCCAGAAGATCTTGTCGATCTGGGCGATGTAGTCCAGCGCCTTCTGGCCGGTCGCCGGGTCGGTCGACGCCTTGGCGGCCGAGAGGGCCTTCAGGGTGTCGTTGACCAGCTGGTGCAGCTCCGGGTACTTCTCGAAGTGCGGGGCCTTGAAGTAGTCGCTCCAGAGCACGGAGACGTGGTGCTTCGCGAGCTCCGCGCGCTGCTCCTTGATGACGGTGGCACGCGCCTGGAAGTGCGGGTCGTCGTTGCCGGCCATCTTCTCCTGGACGGCCTTCACCGACTCCGCCTCGATGCGGGCCTGGGCAGGGTCGTACACACCGCAGGGCAGGTCGCAGTGCGCGCTGACCTTGACCTTGGGGGCAAACAGGCGGGAAAGCATGGAGCATTCCTTCCTCGTGATCGTCTTCTCACAGGGGACATTACTCCGTGGCGGAGCGGTTTTCGCGAGTGCCCCCGTGGGCTTAGGACAAAAGTCCGGGGTCAGACTGGGACTGGTGGAGGAAAGACGGGGAGGTGCCGGGTGATGCCGGAGCTGTCGCAGGACGCCGAGCGGGTGAGGGCGCCGCTGCCCTTCGGGGTGGCCGAGGTGACGGGGCCGTCCATGGTGCCCACGCTGTACCACGGGGACCGGCTCCTGGTGCACTACGGGGCCCGGGTCAAACGCGGCGACGTGATCGTGCTGCGGCATCCGTTCCAGCAGGACCTGCTCGTCGTGAAGCGGGCCGCGGAGCGGCGCGAGGGCGGCTGGTGGGTGCTCGGCGACAACACGTACGCCGGGGGCGACAGCACCGACTACGGAGTCGTCCCCGACGAGCTGGTGCTCGGCAGGGTCCGCTTCCGGTACCGGCCGCGCAGGCCGGCTCAGCGCTCCTTGCCGGCCGTGGTGGTGTGGGCGCTGTCGGCGGCCCGGCCGGTGTTCTCCGGGCGGTCGGCCCGGTCGGCCTCCAGGCGTTTGCGGGCGCGGTAGGCCGCCACGTTGGCGCGGGTGGCGCAGCGGTCGGAGCAGTAGCGCCGGGAGCGGTTGGTCGAGGTGTCCAGGTAGGCGTTGCGGCAGGGCGGCGCCTCGCACAGGCCGAGGCGGTCCACGCCGTACTCGGTGAGGTGGAAGGCCAGGCCCATCGCCGCGATGGCGGCGTAACCGGCGGTCGCGTTGGACGGGTGGTCGGCCAGGTGCATGTGCCACAGCGGGCTGCCGTCGTCGTCCCGGAAGTCGTGCCCGGAGATCTGCGGGCTCACCGGGAACTCCAGCAGCAGCGAGTTCAGCAGGTCCACGGCGAGCGTCTCGTCGCCGCCGTCCGCCGCCTCGAAGACCGCGCGCAGCCGGGCCCGCACCGAGCGGAACCGGGTCACGTCCGCCTCGGTCGCGCGGCGCGCCGCCGACTGGTTGCCCCCGAAGAGGTCGCGGACCGCGTCGATCGACGTCAGGGCGTCCTTCCCCCGGGCCGGTTCCTCGGTGTTGACGAGACGTACGGCATAGTCCGAGTAATAGGCCAGTTCCACTTGTAGTCCTTACGCAGGGGCTCTATGGTCGTGCGTGCGGTCGGGTAACAGACGATCGTGCTTCCAGGGTATTACGTGACGTGCGTGAGGGAGGGGCTCGATGACGGACGCGGACGCCACCACGGCCGCCGCCGACTGGCACGCCTGGCAGGAGAGCTGGGACCGGCAGCAGGAGTGGTACATGCCCGACCGCGAGGAGCGGTTCCGGGTCATGCTCGACATGGTGGAGGCCCTCGTCGGCACCTCCCCGCGCGTGCTGGACCTCGCGTGCGGCACGGGAAGTATCACGGCCCGGCTGCTCGCCCGGTTCCCGGACGCCACCAGCACCGGCGTCGACCTGGACCCGGCGCTGCTCGCCATCGCCGAGGGCACCTTCGCGGGCGACGAGCGGGTCACCCTCGTCACCGCCGACCTCAAGGACCCCGACTGGGCGGCGGCGCTGCCGCACGACTCCTACGACGCCGTGCTGACCGCGACCGCCCTCCACTGGCTGCACCGGGAACCTCTCGCGGACCTCTACGGGCACGTCGCGGGCCTGGTCCGCGACGGCGGTGTCTTCATGAACGCGGACCACATGATCGACGAGACCACGCCCCGGATCAACGCGGCCGAGCGTGCCCGGCGCCACGCCCGGCAGGACCGGGCCAAGCGGGACGGCGCCCTCGACTGGACCGAGTGGTGGCAGCTCGCGGCCAAGGACCCGGTCCTCGCCGAGCCCACGGCCCGCCGCTTCGAGATCTACGGCGACCACGCCGACGGCGACGCGCCGTCCGCGGCCTGGCACGCGCGCGTGCTCCGGGAGAAGGGCTTCGGCGAGGCGCGGCCGGTGTGGTGCTCGCCCTCGGACACCCTGCTGCTCGCGCTGAAGTAGCCGGAGGGGAACGCGAAGGGGCGGTACGGACTCCGTACCGCCCCTTCGCGCATCGGCTCAGAGCACCTTGGACAGGAACGCCTTCGTGCGCTCGTGCTGCGGGTCGGTCAGGACGTCGCGCGGGTTGCCCGACTCGACCACCACGCCGCCGTCCATGAAGACCAGGCTGTCGCCCACCTCGCGGGCGAAGCCCATCTCGTGGGTGACGACGACCATCGTCATGCCGGACTCGGCGAGGTCGCGCATGACGTCGAGGACGTCACCGACCAGCTCCGGGTCGAGGGCCGAGGTCGGCTCGTCGAACAGCATCAGCTTCGGGTCCATGGCCAGCGCCCGGGCGATCGCCACGCGCTGCTGCTGGCCACCGGAGAGCTGCGAGGGGTAGTTCCCGGCCTTGTCGCCGAGGCCCACGCGCTCCAGGAGCTGCATCGCGCGCTCCTTGGCCTGCGCCTTGCTCACGCCCTTGACCTGGACCGGCGCCTCCATGACGTTCTCGACGGCCGTCATGTGCGGGAACAGGTTGAAGCGCTGGAAGACCATGCCGATGTCCCGGCGCTTCAGGGCGACCTCGCTGTCCTTGAGCTCGTACAGCTTGTCGCCCTTCTGGCGGTAGCCGACGAGCTCGCCGTCGACGTACAGACGCCCGGCGTTGATCTTCTCGAGGTGGTTGATGCACCTGAGGAAGGTGGACTTGCCGGAGCCGGAAGGGCCGATGAGGCAGAACACCTCGCCCTTCTTGACCTCCAGGTCGATGCCCTTGAGGACCTCTACGAGGCCGAAGGACTTGTGGACGCCCTCGGCCTTCACCATGAGGGTCATGCGGTGCCACCTCCCGTGCGGGAGCGGTTCGACAGCGACAGCATGTTCGCCTTCACCTTCTGCCACGGCGTCGCCGGCAGCTGACGCGTGGAACCCTTCGCGTAGTAGCGCTCCAGGTAGTACTGGCCGACGCTGAAGACCGAGGTCAGCAGCAGGTACCAGGCCGCCGCCAGGAACAGCATCTCGGCCGGGGCGCCGGAGGTCTGACCGATGTCCTGTGCCACGCGGAACAACTCGGAGTACTGGACGACCGAGACCAGCGAGGTCGTCTTCAGCATGTTGATGACCTCGTTGCCCGTCGGCGGCACGATCACGCGCATCGCCTGCGGGATGACGATCCGGCGCAGCGTCTTGGCGTGGCTCATGCCCAGCGCGTGCGACGCCTCGGTCTGCCCCTCGTCGACCGCGAGCAGGCCGGCCCGGCAGATCTCCGCCATGTACGCGGCCTCGTTGAGGCCGAGGCCCAGCAGCGCCGTCAGGAACGGGGTCATGAAGTCCGACCACTCGTCCTTGTAGAACGGCCCGAGGTTGATGTACTCGAAGACCAGGCCCAGGTTGAACCAGACCACCAGCTGCACCAGGACCGGGGTGCCGCGGAAGAACCAGATGTAGAACCACGCGATCGCCGAGGTCACAGGGTTCTTCGACAGGCGCATCACGGCGAGCATGATGCCGCCGAAGATGCCGATCGCCATGGCGAGCACGGTGATCAGCAGCGTCTTGCCGACACCGCTGAGGACGCGGTCGTCGAAGAAGTAGTCCGGGATCGTCCCCCAGTTGATCTGGCCCTGGGAGAACGCGTAGATGACCCCGCCCAGCAGGGCGAGCGCGACGACGGCGGAGACGTACCGCCCGTAGTGCCGGACCGGGATGGCCTTGATGGCCTCCGGTCCGGCCGGGGGAGTGTCGGCCGGACCCGTCGTCTTGTCGATGTCAACAGTCACGGGTGTTGCCTTTCAGTGCCGCTCGGCCGCGGTCACTTGCCGCCGTTGATGGTGGCTTCCTCGACGGCGCCCTCCGCGACGCCCCACTTCTCCATGATCTTCTGGTACTCGCCGTTCTCGATGATGGCGTCCAGCGCGGCCTTGAGGGCGTCACGCAGCTCGGCGTTGTTCTTGGCGACCGCGATGCCGTACGGGGCGGCCTCGACCTGCTCGCCGACCAGCTGGAAGTCGTTGCCGCCGCCGGAGGTCTTCACGGCGTACGCGGCGACCGGGAAGTCGGAGGAACCGGCGTCGGCGCCGCCCGCGCGCAGACGGGTCTGGGCCTGCTGGTCGTTGTCGAAGGACTCGATGGAGATCTTCTGGCCCTTCGGGCACTTCTCGTTCTCGGCCTTGGCGAGGTCCTCGGAGACCGTGCCGCGCTGCAGCACGACCTTCTTGCCGCACAGGTCGGACCAGGTCTTGATGCCCTGGTCGTCGCCCTTCTTGGTGTAGATCGACACGCCGGCCGTGAAGTAGTCGACGAAGTCGACGCCCTCGCCGACCTTCTTGCCGGTCTCGGAGTCGATGCCCTCCTGGCGGTCCTTGGTGTCGGTCATCGCGGACATGGCGATGTCGTACCGCTTGGAGCGCAGACCCGTGATCAGGGTGTCGAAGGTGCCGTTCTCGAACTCGAACGTCACGCCGAGCTGCTTGCCCATGGCGGCCGCGAGGTCGGGGTCGATGCCGACCGTCTTGCCGGAGTCGTCCTTGAACTCGACCGGAGCGTAGGCGATGTCCGAACCGACCTTGATGACGCCCTTGTCACGGATCGCCTGGGGCAGCTTGTCGGCGAGCGGGGCCGCGGCGGCGGACGTGGTGTCGGTGCTGCCGGAGCCGTTGTCCTTGGTCTGGTCACCGCAGCCGGTGAGAAGCAGTGCGCCTGCGACCGCGATCGCGCCGACCGCTGCTAGCCGGGACTGCGCGGCGGTGGTACGACGGGTGGTGCTTGCGGTCATGGTGGGTTCCTCCGGCGGATGGGTGGAGTTGCCGATGGGGCCGGCGACTGCCTGTGCGGCGTCGCCGCGGGTCGACGAGAGCACACGCCTTCGAGTGTCGCGACCTCGTGTGATTACCGCATCTTGCCATTCGGACTGAGCTATTCAGGGGGCTCGCGATGTCAAAATCGGATAACGGGTGACGCTCGAACCGCACCACTCCGGTACATCACGACCGGAGACTCTGCGGGAATCAAGCATTCCAGCCGGAAGATCTTCGGCATATCCCGGGATGCGGACGTGTTCGCCGTGCCCTTTGCTGCACTTGTGGGCTTGCCGGGAGTTCGTCCAGGTCTTGTCCTGATATCGGGCGATGATTCCGGACGCCGTCATGTGACCTTCGCGTTATGGACTCGTCGCCGACGGCGTCCGTCCGGTAAGAAGGTTCTTTACACCCCTCATCCGGGGATCAGGGCGCGTGTGCGGCGCGCCCGTCGTGTTCGGCCCGTACGCATCAACCCTCCGGGCCTTGCGCGGTCCCGCCCGTTCCTCACCAGGAGCGGCAACCCTCAAACCGAAACACTTAAGGGGTAAAACCAAGTGGCAGCGGAGATTGTCAATCCTCGCAGCGACAGCGAAAGCCTGCCGGGTCATACGGAGCGGGAGAGCGGGGCAGAGCCCCTCGATTCCTTCGACCCGGCGTTCGCGCTGCACCGCGGCGGCAAGATGGCCGTGCAGGCCACCGTGCCGGTCCGCGACAAGGACGATCTGTCCCTGGCTTACACGCCCGGCGTCGCGAAGGTGTGCAGCGCGATCGCCGAGCAGCCGGACCTCGTCCACGACTACACGTGGAAGTCGTCGGTCGTCGCCGTCGTGACGGACGGTACGGCCGTGCTCGGGCTCGGGGACATCGGGCCCGAGGCCTCCCTCCCGGTGATGGAGGGCAAGGCGATCCTCTTCAAGCAGTTCGGGGGCGTGGACGCCGTCCCGATCGCCCTGAGCTGCACCGACGTGGACGAGATCGTCGAGACCGTGGTCCGGCTCGCCCCGTCCTTCGGCGGGGTGAACCTGGAGGACATCTCCGCCCCCCGGTGCTTCGAGATCGAGAAGCGGCTGCAGGAGCGGCTGGACATCCCGGTCTTCCACGACGACCAGCACGGCACGGCGGTCGTCACGCTGGCGGCGCTGCGCAACGCCGCGCGGCTGAGCGGGCGCCCGCTGGGCGATCTGCGGGCCGTGATCTCGGGTGCGGGCGCGGCCGGCGTGGCGATCGCCAAGATGCTGGTCGAGGCCGGGATCGGGGACGTCGCGGTGGCCGACCGCAAGGGCGTCGTGTCGCGGGACCGCGAGGACCTCACGCCGATCAAGCGGGAACTGGCGTCGTTCACCAACAAGGCCGGCCTCTCCGGCTCGCTGGAGGCCGCGCTGGCCGGGGCCGACGTCTTCATCGGCGTCTCCGGCGGCACGGTGCCGGAGACGGCGGTGGCGTCGATGGCCGAGGGCGCGTTCGTCTTCGCCATGGCCAACCCCGACCCGGAGGTGCATCCGGAGGTCGCGCACAAGTACGCGGCGGTGGTGGCCACCGGGCGGTCGGACTTCCCGAACCAGATCAACAACGTGCTGGCGTTCCCGGGGATCTTCGCGGGGGCGCTGCAGGTGCGGGCCTCCCGGATCACCGAGGGGATGAAGCTGGCCGCCGCCGAGGCGCTGGCCGCGGTGGTGGGGGACGACCTCGCCGCCGACTACGTCATCCCGTCCCCGTTCGACGAGCGGGTCGCCCCCGCGGTGACGGCGGCGGTGGCCGCGGCCGCCCGGGCGGAAGGCGTCGCCCGCCGCTGAGGCGTGCGGTTCACGTCGGCCCCGTCCCCGGTGGACGGGGCCGACCTTTTGCCCGGGTGCCGGGCCGGCCGGATGGCGGTCCGGGCTCCACGGCGAGTCGGTTCCGGTTCCATGGCGAGTCGGTTCCGGCTCCATGGCAAGAGGGCGTGTCTCACAGCGGGCCGTGGTTCCCTCCGCGGGGCGGGGAACCTATCGTCAAGGTCATGTTCGCTGTCTACGCCGCCCGGATCGACCGCGACCAGCCGCTCAACGGTCTGGAGTCGGGAGAGCGTCCGGCTCCCGAGGCCCGTCCCGGCTGGAGCACCGTCACGGTCAAGGCCGCCTCCCTCAACCACCACGACCTCTGGTCCCTGCGCGGCGTAGGCCTCGCGGAGGACAGACTGCCGATGATCCTCGGCTGCGACGCCGCCGGCGTCGACGAGGACGGCAACGAGGTCGTCCTGCACTCGGTCATCGGCCAGAGCGGCCACGGTGTGGGACCGAAGGAGCCCCGGTCCATCCTGACCGAGCGCTACCAGGGCACCTTCGCCGAACAGGTCGCCGTGCCCACCTGGAACGTGCTGCCCAAGCCGAAGGAGCTGTCCTTCGAGGAGGCGGCCTGCCTGCCCACGGCCTGGCTGACCGCGTACCGGATGCTGTTCACCAACGCCGGGGTCCGCCCGGGCGATTCGGTACTGGTGCAGGGGGCCGGCGGGGGAGTCGCCACGGCCGCGATCGTGCTGGGGAAGGCCGCGGGCCTGCGGGTCTTCGCCACCAGCCGGGACGAGGCCAAGCGCAAGCGGGCGCTGGAGCTGGGCGCCGTGGAGGCGCTGGAGTCCGGTGCGCGGCTGCCGCAGCGGGTCGACGCGGTCATCGAGACCGTGGGGGCCGCGACCTGGTCCCACTCGGTGAAGTCGCTGCGGCCCGGCGGCACGCTCGTCATCTCCGGCGCCACGAGCGGGGACCGGCCCTCGCACGCCGAGCTGACCCGGATCTTCTTCCTGGAGCTCAAGGTCGTCGGGTCGACGATGGGGACCAAGGACGAACTGGAGGACCTGCTCTCCTTCTGCGCCGCCACCGGTGTGCGCCCCGTCATCGACGAGGTGCTGCCCATGGACCGGGCCCGGGAGGGGTTCGAACGGATGGAGAGCGGCGAGCAGTTCGGCAAGATCGTGCTCACGCATCCCTGACGGCGGGGTTCGACGCGCCTCTCGACGGCCGGTCCGGGTCTCCGGGCCGGCCGTCGGCATGTCAACCGGGGTTGACGTAGGGGTGATGTCAACGTAGGTTGACATCATGACTGAGGCAACCGACCTCGCCGAGCGCGCGGGCGACCGCGACCCACGGGTCGGCCTGCGGGCCGTCGCCGCGCTGCGCAGGCTGCTGGAACAACTGGAGGCCGTGCAGGTGCGCAACGCGCGCCATCAGGGCTGGTCGTGGCAGGAGATCGCCACCGAGCTCGGAGTCAGCAGGCAGGCCGTGCACAAGAAGTACGGGAGGCATTGATGTTCGAGCGGTTCACGAAGGACGCCCGCGCGGTGGTGAAGGGGGCGGTCGAGCGCGCCGAAGGGGCACGGGCGCGGACCGTCGGCGCCGAGCACCTGCTGCTCGCCCTGCTGGAGCGTGAGGGCAGCCGCGCCTCCTTCGCGCTGGCGGCGCTCGGGGCCGGCGAGCGCAAGGAGTCGGTGCGGCGGGCCCTGGAGGAGGCGCGGCGCCGGGCCGGTCTGTCGCAGGCCGAGACCGACGCCCTCGCCGGACTGGGCATCGACGTCTCGGAGATCGTCGCCCGGGTGGAGGAGGCCCACGGCGTCGGCGCGATGTCGGGCGACCGGAAGGGCGAGGGCCGGCGGCCGGGGCGCCCCAGCTTCGGCAAGGACGCCAAGAAGGTGCTGGAGAACGCCCTGCGCGTCGCCCTCGCCCGGCGCGAGCGGCACATCGGGGACGAACACATCCTCCTCGCCCTGACCGTCCGTCCCGGCGTCCCCGCCGAGGTGCTCGCCGACCACGGGGTGACCCACGCGTCGCTGACCAGGGTGCTCGGCGACGCGGGGGAGGCGTGCGCCTGATGCGGAGGGAGCCCACCCGGCGGCACGGGTGAGGGATCCGACCGTGCCGCCGGGTCCCAGCCTCATGGGCCGGGGCCCAAGCGCACGGGCCGGACCCCCGTCGGGTGGGCCGGGCCCCCGCCGCGCCGCCGGGCTCCGCCCTGCCGTCGGGTCCGGGGCCCGCCGTCGGGCTCAGGACCTCGGCGTGCGGAGTATCACCCCGATGTGGGCCGCCGCCGTGGACAGATGGCGGCGGGTGTCGCGGAGTTGCTCCGGGGTGACGCCGTGGTCGCGGGCCGCGTCGCGGATGTCGTCCCGGAAGCGGTCCAGCAGCCGGTCCAGGTCGCGGGCCGGGTCACCGGTGGAGTCCGTGGCGCCCTCGTGCGCCCAGGCCGGGGTGTAGTCGGCGGGGAGGTCCTCGGGGGTGTGGGAGTACGACGGCTGGGAGGTCCGGCCGGAGGTCCCCGCGCCGGTGCGGCCGAAGGCGAAGTCCTTGCCGAACTCGCCCACCTCCTTGGCCAGTTCGCTCAGGCCCTCGCGCAGTCCCGTCGGCCAGTCGCCCCGGGCGAAGTGGTCCTGCACCTGCTCCTGGACCCGGCGTGCGATGCGCTGCACCTCCTCCTGCGCCCGGTCCTGGGCCTCCTTGGCCTGGCGACGGGCGCGCTGGGCCTCCTCACGGGCGCGGCGGCTCTCGTCCTTGGCGCGCCGGGCCTGGTCCTTCCACTCCTGCTTGGCGCGGCGCATCTCCTCCTTGGCGGCACGCCAGGCGTCCTTGTCGCCGAGGCCCGTGAAGTCGCCGAGGCCGCCCTCCTCCTCGCCGGACGTCCCGTTTCTGTGGCTCTGGCGGGCCCTGCTCGCCGCGGCTCGCATCTCACGGCGCAGATCGCCCGCCGCGCCGCTGACGTCGGCCCGGATCTCGGCGGCGAGCTCGGCGACCGATTCCCTGATCTCCAGTTCCAGGTCGGCCAGTTCACCGCTGCGGTCGGCCAGTTCGGCGCGCCCGGCGTCCGTGATCGAGTAGACCTTGCGGCCGCCCTCGGTGGTGTGGGTGACCAGGCCCTCCGCCTCCAGCTTGGCCAGGCGCGGGTAGACCGTGCCGGCCGACGGCGCGTACAGCCCCTGGAAACGCTCTTCGAGGAGGCGGATCACCTCGTAGCCGTGGCGCGGCGCCTCGTCCAGCAGCTTCAGCAGGTACAGGCGGAGGCGTCCGTGGGCGAAGACGGGAGGCATGTCAGAGCACCTTCTTGTCGGTCGTGCCGTCGGCCGGGGCGTCGGCTGCGCCCTCGCCCCTGCCGGTAGGAGGATTGTCCCCCGAAGCGTCCTGCGGTCCGCTGCCCGAGCCGTCCGCCGGTCCGTCCACCGGTCCGTCCGCCGGCTCGGGCTCGTCCTCCCCGGCCGGGCGGCGCAGCAGGGCGATGGAACCGGAGACGGTGGTGGCCCGCAGCTTGCCGCTGCCCGCGCCCAGACGACCGGTGATCTTGTGGGCACCCCACTGGCCGTGCACCCGCAGGTCGTCGAAGGCGTTGGAGACGGCACCGCTCGCGGTGTTCGCCTCCACCTCGGCGTCCGCCGGATCCGGCAGCCGGATCGCGATCTCGCCGGAGACGCTGGTCAACCGGACGTCGGTCGGGCCGTCGGGATCGAGGTCCACGATCATGGAGCCGCTGACCGAGTCCGCCCGCACGGAGGAGCCGGATCCCTCGACGACCGTGAGGTCGCCGGAGACGGAGGTGAAGCGCAGGTCACCGGTGACCGACTGGGCTTCCAGGTTTCCGGACACCGTATCCGCCCGGACCGGGCCGGAGAGGGAGACCAGGGTGGTGTCGCCCGCGACTCCCTTCACCACCGCCGGGCCCCGGATCCCGGAGACCACGGCGCCCGCGCCGACCACGCCCACCTCGACCCGGGTCTGTGCCGGAACCGCCAGGGAGACCACCGCGCTGCGGCGCCAGCCCTTCCGGTCCAGCCACTTGAGGAAGCCCTTCCACGGCAGGTCGTCGTAGGCCACCGTGAGGGTGCCGTCCTTCTGGGTGACCACCAGGGGCGGTCCCTCGATCTCGGACACCTGAAGGCGGGCGGAACCTTCGTCGGTGCCCACCACGTTCACCGTTCCGTTGACGATGCGTACGTGGAGTTCGCTCACGGGGGCGTCGAAGGTGAGCTTCGAGGGCTCCGCGACGGACCACTCGGACATGGGACGACCTCCTGGAACGAACCCGGCGACGCGCCATATCGCGTCTTACGTGATTCACGATATATCGCGCCCCGGGAAAGTCAAGACACTCGTTGTGGTGATCGGTCGCCCCCGAAACAGGCGGACCGGCCCGGTGCACGGCCGTGCCGACGCGCGCAGAAGCCCTGCCGCGCCCGTGGGACTCGTCCCCGGCGGGCCCACCGCCGTCGGCCTCCCGCCGACCGCCGGGGCCCACGGCACCGCGGCGCCCCCGCCCGTGACGACGGTCCGGTACCGCAGCTCCCCGCCGGGCCGGACGTCCGGGCCGGCGGCAGGGGTCGCGACCGCCGGCGCGTCGACGCCGAGCGCGCTCAGGAACGCGCGGAACGCCCTCGTCGGGCCCCTCCCGCGGAGGATCCGGTGATCGTCCGCGTCCCCGGCTCCCCAGGGCGCCCCGCTCCGAGGACGCCCGCTCCGCAAACGCCCCGCCGGTCGGGCCGGGCGGCCGACTCCCGGGGACGTTCCCGGGGGACGTCGAAAAGTCCGCCGGGACGTCCCGTCAGGACGTCGGCACGTCGGAACGTCTACTCCTCGTCCTCGTCGTCCAGCCGCGCCAGCCACGTCGCCAGGCGCTCCACCGGCACCTCGAAGTCGGGGTTGAGATCGACGAAGGTCCGCAGCTGCTCGGCGAGCCACTCGAAGGTGACCTCCTCCTCGCCGCGCCGCTTCTCCAGTTCCTCGATGCCACGGTCCGTGAAGTACATGAGGACAAGGATAGGTGCGGGAAAACGACCGGGCCGCACCCCCGGGGAGGGGATGCGGCCCGGCCGCGCACGACCCGTGAGGGCGTCGGTCCTACGCCTCGAACACCTCACGCACCAGCTGCTCCTGCTCGGCCTGGTGGCGCTTCGCGGAGCCGACCGCCGGGGACGAGCTGTGCGGGCGCGAGATGCGCCGCAGACGCTCGTCGTGCGGGAGGTCGGCGCCGACCGCCAGGTCGAGGTGGTCGATCAGGTTGAGCGCGATGAACGGCCAGGCACCCTGGTTCGCCGGCTCCTCCTGGGCCCACAGGTACTTCTCGGCGTTCGGGTACTTCTTGATCTCCGCCTGGAGCTCCGCACCCGGCAGCGGGTACAGGCGCTCGATGCGGATGATCGCCGTGTCCGTCGCACCGCGCTTCTGCCGCTCGGCCTCCAGGTCGTAGTAGACCTTGCCGGCGCAGAAGACGACCTTCTTCACCGCGGCCGGGTCGACCGAGGCGTCGCCGATGACCGGGCGGAACTGGCCCGTGGTGAACTCCTCCGCCTTCGACGCGGCGGCCTTCAGGCGCAGCATCGACTTCGGGGTGAAGACGACCAGCGGCTTGTGGTGCGGGTTGTGCACCTGCCACCGCAGGAGGTGGAAGTAGTTCGACGGCGAGGTCGGCATCGCGACCGTCATGTTGTTCTGGGCGCAGAGCTGCAGGAACCGCTCCGGGCGGGCCGAGGAGTGGTCCGGGCCCTGGCCCTCGTAGCCGTGCGGGAGGAGCAGGACCACACCGGAGGTCTGGGCCCACTTCTGCTCCGCCGACGAGATGAACTCGTCCACGACCGTCTGGGCGCCGTTGACGAAGTCGCCGAACTGGGCCTCCCACAGCACGAGAGCGTCCGGGCGGGCCAGCGAGTAGCCGTACTCGAAGCCCATGGCCGCGTACTCGGACAGCAGGGAGTTGTAGACGTTCAGCCGCGCCTGGTCCTCGGAGAGGTACTGCAGCGGCGTGTACTCCTCGCCCGTCTCGCGGTCGATGATGACCGCGTGGCGCTGGCCGAACGTGCCGCGCTGCGAGTCCTGGCCCGCCAGACGGACCGGGACGCCCTCCAGGAGGAGCGAGCCGAACGCGAGGGTCTCGCCCATGCCCCAGTCGATGGTGCCGTCCTCGACCATCGCCGCCCGGCGCTGGAGCTGCGGCAGCAGGCGCGGGTGGACGGTGATGTGGTCGGGGATGTTGACCTGGGACTCGGCGATCCGCTTGACGACCTCGGCGGAGACCGCGGTGTTCACGGCGACCGGGAACTGGGCCTGCGGGTCCGGGGTGTCGACCGAGCCCGGCTGCGAGGTGGCCTCGCGGACCTCGGTGAAGACCTTCTCCAGCTGGCCCTGGTAGTCCTGCAGCGCCTGCTCGGCCTCTTCCAGGGTGATGTCGCCGCGACCGATCAGGGACTCGGTGTAGAGCTTGCGCACCGAGCGCTTCTTGTCGATCAGGTCGTACATCAGCGGCTGGGTGAAGGCCGGGTTGTCCGACTCGTTGTGACCGCGGCGGCGGTAGCAGATGAGGTCGATCACCACGTCCTTGTTGAACGCCTGGCGGAACTCGAAGGCCAGGCGCGCGACGCGCACGACCGCCTCCGGGTCGTCGCCGTTCACGTGGAAGATCGGGGCCTCGATCATGCGGGCCACGTCCGTCGCGTACATGGAGGAGCGCGAGGACTCGGGGGCCGCGGTGAAGCCGACCTGGTTGTTGATGACGATGTGGACCGTGCCGCCGGTGCGGTAGCCGCGCAGCTGCGACATGTTCAGGGTCTCGGCCACCACGCCCTGGCCCGCGAAGGCCGCGTCGCCGTGGATCGCCACCGGCAGGACGGTGAAGTCCGTGCCGCCCTTGCCGATGATGTCCTGCTTGGCGCGGGCGACGCCCTCCAGGACCGGGTCGACGGCCTCCAGGTGGGAGGGGTTGGCGACCAGGGAGACCTTGATCTGCTCGCCGTCCAGGCCGGTGAAGGTGCCCTCGGCGCCCAGGTGGTACTTCACGTCGCCGGAGCCGTGCATCGACTTCGGGTCGAGGTTGCCCTCGAACTCGCGGAAGATCTGCGCGTACGACTTGCCGACGATGTTCGCGAGGACGTTCAGGCGGCCGCGGTGGGCCATGCCGATGACGACCTCGTCCAGGCGGGACTCGGCGGCCGAGTCCAGCACCGCGTCGAGCAGCGGGATGACGGACTCGCCGCCCTCCAGGGAGAAGCGCTTCTGGCCGACGTACTTGGTCTGCAGGAAGGTCTCGAAGGCCTCGGCGGCGTTCAGCCGGCGCAGGATGCGCAGCTGCTCCTCGCGCTCCGGCTTGGAGTGCGAGCGCTCCACGCGGTCCTGGATCCACTTGCGCTGCTTGGGGTCCTGGATGTGCATGAACTCGATGCCGGTGGTGCGGCAGTACGAGTCGCGCAGCACGCCGAGGATGTCGCGCAGCTTCATCATCGACTTGCCGGCGAATCCGCCGACGGCGAACTCGCGCTCCAGGTCCCACAGGGTGAGGCCGTGCTCGACGATGTCCAGGTCGGGGTGCTTGCGCTGGCGGTACTCCAGCGGGTCGGTGTCGGCCATGACGTGGCCGCGGACCCGGTAGGAGTGGATCAGCTCGAAGACGCGGGCGGCCTTGGTGACGTCGTCGTCGTGGGAGGCGTCGATGTCCTTGAGCCAGCGGACCGGCTCGTAGGGGATGCGCAGCGCCTCGAAGATGTCGTCGTAGAAGCCGTTCTCGCCGAGCAGGAGGTTGGCGACCTGGCGGAGGAACTCGCCGGAGGCGGCGCCCTGGATCACCCGGTGGTCGTAGGTCGACGTGAGCGTCATGACCTTCGAGATGCCGAGCTTGTTCAGGGTGTCCTGGCTGGTGCCCTGGAACTCCGCCGGGTAGTCCATGGAGCCGACGCCCATGATGACCGACTGGCCGGGCATCAGGCGCGGCACGGAGTGGACGGTGCCGAGACCGCCGGGGTTGGTCAGGGAGACCGTGACGCCGGTGAAGTCGTCCATCGTCAGCTTGTTGTCGCGGGCGCGACGGACGATGTCCTCGTAGGCCTGCCAGAACTCGAAGAAGTTCAGCGTCTCGGCCTTCTTGATGGCCGCGACGACCAGCTGGCGGTCGCCGTTGGGCTTGACCAGGTCGATGGCGAGGCCGAGGTTGACGTGCTCCGGCTTGACCAGGGTCGGCTTGCCGTTCACCTTCGCGTAGGACCAGTTCATGGCCGGCATCGCCTTGATGGCCTGGACCATGGCGTAGCCGATGAGGTGCGTGAAGGAGATCTTCCCGCCGCGGGCCCGCTTGAGGTGGTTGTTGATGACGATGCGGTTGTCGAACAGCAGCTTCACCGGGACCGCGCGCACGGACGTGGCCGTGGGCAGGTCCAGCGAGGCGTCCATGTTCTTCGCGACGGCGGCGGACGGGCCGCGCAGGGTCACCTGCTCGGGGCCCTCCTTCGCCTCGCCCGCGGGCTCGGCCTTCGCGGCGGCCGGCTTGGCGGCGGGAGCGGCGGCCTTCGCCGGGGCGGGAGCCGGGGCCGGGGCGGGGACCTGGGCCTGCGGGGCGGGGGCCCGGCCGGCCGGCCGGGCCGGGGCGGCGGCCGCGGGCTGCGCGGCGGCCGCGGGAGCGGCGGCGGGCTGGGCCGGAGCGGTGGGCTGAGCCGTGGTGGTGCCCGCCGCCCCCGCGGCCGCGGTACCCGCCGGGGCCGAGGCCGCGGGCGCGCCCGGCTTGTAGTCGGCGAAGAAGTCCCACCAGGCTCGGTCCACCGAGTTCGGATCCTGGAGGTACTGCTGATAGATCTCGTCGACTAGCCACTCGTTGGCACCGAACGCCGCGGCGGGGTTCTTGCCCGCTTGGTCGGTTTCGGTCGACATGCTCGAGTTACTGGGGGACTGTGGCGACACGGCGGCAACCGCCCTCTTCCGCTTCACAAGGTGATGGACAGCGGGAATCAAGGCTACGCCCCCGAGTGCGAGAAGGTCAGGCCGGGCCCGTTCATCGTCGCGTAAGTCACATCTCAGAGGGTGTTTCGGCGCTGGAAATGGCGGGAAACAAGCCTGGTTCCACTTCTTCGGGCCACTTCAGGGATCGCTCGATCGGACCCGGCGCGCACCTGGCGCGGGGCCTGTGCCTGATCACACGTGTCCGTCAGCGCGGACGCGAGTGGATCTTGTGGCTCCGCTTCGAACTGTACGTCAACTTGACGCGGGTGCAGCCCCTGGAAGAGTGACAAGAATTCGGCAACCCCGCTCGGATTCGGCCACCCTGATCCGGCCGCCGTGCAGATCGACGGCCCAACGGGCGATCGCCAGGCCCAGACCGGTGCCGCCGTCGCTGCCCGGACCGTGCGGCCGGTCGGCGTTGCCGCGGTTGAACCGCTCGAAGACGCGGTGCCACTCGGTCCGCGGGATGCCGGGCCCCTCGTCCAGGACCTCCAGCTCCAGCGACTCCGGCTGCGGCCCGCGCCGCGCCCTGACCGTCACGCGTCCGTGCGGCGGGCTGTGCTTGACCGCGTTGTCGATGAGGTTGGCGACGACCTGGTGGATGCGCTCCGGGTCGGCGTGCGCGGTCAGCTCGGGCGGCGTCACGTCGAGGTGCAGATGGACGTCCGTGCGCGTGTGGCTGCCGGATCCCGTGGCCATGCCCGCACGGGCGGAGGCGACCATGTTGGCCTCCTTCAGCACGCCGGACAGGTACGGCCACACCTCGAACCGCCGCTTCTTCAGCGGGACGACGCCGCTGTCCAGGCGGGACAGGTCGAGGAGGGTCTCCACCAGGCGTCCCAGCCGCTCGGTCTGCTTCAGGGCCGTGCGCATCGTCTCGGGGTCGGCCTCGGTGACCCCGTCGACGATGTTCTCCAGCACCGCGCGCAGGCCCGCGATGGGGGTGCGCAGCTCGTGCGAGACGTTGGCCACCAGTTCCTTGCGCTGGCGGTCCTGGGCCTCCAGCTCGTCGGCCATGGCGTTGATCGTCTGGGCCAGGTCGCCCAGCTCGTCGCGGCGGTTCTCGCGCACCCGGCGGGTGTAGTCGCCGTGCGAGATGGACCGGGCCACCGCGTTCATGTCGTCCAGCGGCGCGGTGAGCGAGTGCGCCACGAACTGCGTGATGAGCAGGGTGGCGATCATCGAGAAGACCGTGATGAAGCGCAGTTCCGTCTCGGTGTGCACGGCGACCACCGACAGCCCGGTGGTGATCAGCACCGATATGACGACCAGCGCGCCCAGTTTGGTCTTGATCGAGAACGGGCGTACACCGCCCCAGGGGTGTCTCCCGGGGTCCGTGCGTCCGGCCGGCCCGTCGCTCATGGCGTCGGCGTCTCCAGGGCGTAGCCCACGCCGTGCACGGTGCGGATGCGCTCGGCGCCGATCTTGCGGCGCAGCGCCTTGATGTGGCTGTCGACGGTCCGGGTGCCGGAGGCGTCCGCCCAGTCCCAGACCTCGGCCAGCAGCTGCTCGCGGGAGAGCACCGCGCGGGGGGTGTTCGCCAGGCACACCAGGAGGTCGAACTCGGTGGGCGTCAGGTGGACGTCCTCGCTGCGCACCCGCACCCGGCGCTGCGCGTGGTCGATCTCCAGTTCGCCCAGGCGCAGGATGCCGCTGCGCGGGGTCGTGGCCGCGAGGGCCGCCCGCTCCATGCGGCGCAGCAGCACGTGCACGCGGGCCGCCAGCTCCCGCATGGAGAAGGGCTTCGTCATGTAGTCGTCGGCGCCGACGCCCAGTCCGACCAGCATGTCGGTCTCGTCGTCGCGCGCGGTGAGCATCAGCACCGGCACGGGCCGCTGGGCCTGCACGCGCCGGCAGACCTCCAGGCCGTCGAAGCCCGGCAGCATGATGTCGAGGATCAGCAGGTCGGGCTGCCAGGCCTCCGCCGTGTCGACCGCGGACGGGCCGTCGCCCGCCGTTTGCACGAGGAATCCCTCGGCGCGAAGGCGGGTCGCGATGGCGTCCACGATCGTCGCGTCGTCCTCGACCACGAGGACCCGTCGCTGTGCGCCGGGAGTGGTCGCCGCCGTGCCGTTGTGGGAGGTGTGTGTCTGCTCCATCGCCCGCCCCTGATGTGTGCTTTCCGGAATCCGTGGGGTGATCCGTCATCTGCGCATGACTGCGATTGACGCTTGAATGATCTGCGTCAGGGCAGCAGCGTACGGGGAGTTACCGCGTGTTTGCTATCCAGGGCGGATGCCGAGGTGCACGGCGTCCGGAACGCCCCGGGCAACGGGGATCTCTTCGGTACGCACCTGCTGGAACCCGGCATTCCGCAAGGTTCCCTCGAATTCCGGGGAGGGCTTGGCCGACCACACGGCGAGCACCCCGCGGGGCCTCAACGCCCTTGCGCAGTGGGCCAGTCCGGCCGGTGAATAGAGCCCGTCGTTGCCCTCGGTGACGGTCCAGTCGGGGCCGTTGTCGATGTCGAGGCACAGCGCGTCGAACGTGTCGGATGTCTCATTGACGTAGGTGACGAGATCCGCCTCGACGACCTCCGTGCGCGGGTCGGCGAGGGCCGCGGCGGAGAGCGCGGCCAGGGGCCCCTCGCGGTGCCAGCCGATGATGGCCGGCTCGCGCTCCACCACGGTGATCCGCCCCCAGCGGGGCTGGGCGGCGGCGTGTGCGAGCGAGAAGCCGACGCCGAGCCCGCCGATGAGGACGCGCGGGCCGGGGCGCGGGTCGTGGCCCCCGTGCGCGTCGGCGGCGTCCAGCGCGGCCAGGGCGGCGTCGACGAGCCGGCGCTCCGAGCGGCCGTCGGAGGTGTCCATCAGGAAGCAGCCGTTCGCGATGATCTGCAGCAGGTCGCCGTGCCGGCGCAGCACGACCTCGCCGTACGGACCCTCACGGCGGTCCAGGACTTCGGGGGCTTCGGGAATGTCGTACGGGGTGGGCACCCGTTCATCTTGGCAGTTGCCCCGCCCCGGTTCAGGGGTTCGGGCGCACGGCTCCCCGCCGCGGCCGGCCGATGATCGCTGAGAGCGAACGCGGCCCCGGGAACATCCGGCGGCTCAGCAGCATTGAGTCTGCATAACTCAACTTGACTGCCGAAAGGGAGATCATGGCTACTGAGTCCACACCGCTCGCCCTGCCCGTGCTGCCGCTGGACGACGAGGTCGTGCTGCCCGGAATGGTGGTTCCGCTGGACCTGAGCGACACGGAGGTGCGCGCCGCGGTCGAGGCCGCGCAGGCCGCCGCCAAGAACGAGCCCGGCAAGCCCCGGGTGCTCCTCGTGCCACGGATCGACGGGACCTACGCCGGCACCGGCGTGCTGGGCACGGTCGAGCAGGTCGGCAGACTGGCCGACGGCGACCCGGGCGCCCTGATCCGCGGCCGGGACCGGGTGCGGATCGGCGCCGGCACCACCGGACCGGGCGCGGCGCTGTGGGTCGAGGGCACCCGGATCGGCGGGAGCGTGCCGGATCCGCTGCCGGGACAGGTGGCCGAACTGGTCAAGGAGTACAAGGCGCTCGCCACCGCCTGGCTGCGCAAGCGCGGCGCCTGGCAGGTCGTCGACCGCGTCCAGGCCATCGACGACGTCTCCGCGCTCGCCGACAACTCCGGCTACTCGCCCTTCCTGACCACCGAGCAGAAGGTGGCCCTGCTGGAGACCGCCGACCCGGTGGCCCGGCTGAAGCTCGCCACCCAGCAGCTGCGCGACCACCTCGCCGAACAGGACGTGGCCGAGTCCATCGCCAAGGACGTCCAGGAGGGCGTCGACAAGCAGCAGCGCGAGTTCCTGCTGCGCCGCCAGCTGGAGGCCGTCCGCAAGGAGCTGCGCGAGCTGAACGGCGAGCAGGAGGGCGAGGAGTCCGACGACTACCGCGCCCGCGTCGAGGCCGCCGACCTGCCGGAGAAGGTCCGTGAGGCCGCGCTCAAGGAGGTCGACAAGCTGGAGCGCGCCTCCGACCAGTCCCCCGAGGGCTCCTGGATCCGCACCTGGCTCGACACGGTCCTCGAGATGCCGTGGAACGAGCGCACCGAGGACGCCTACGACATCCAGGGGGCCCGGGCCGTGCTCGACGCGGAGCACGCCGGCCTGCAGGACGTGAAGGAGCGCATCACCGAGTACCTGGCCGTGCGCAAGCGGCGCGCGGAGCGGGGCATGGGTGTGGTCGGAGGCCGGCGCGGCGGCGCCGTGCTCGCCCTCGTCGGACCGCCCGGCGTCGGCAAGACGAGCCTCGGCGAGTCCGTCGCCCACGCGATGGGCCGGAAGTTCGTCCGGGTCGCCCTCGGCGGCGTCCGCGACGAGGCCGAGATCCGCGGCCACCGGCGCACCTACGTGGGCGCGCTGCCCGGCCGGATCGTCCGCGCCGTCAAGGAGGCCGGGTCGATGAACCCGGTGGTGCTGCTCGACGAGATCGACAAGGTGGGGTCGGACTTCCGGGGCGACCCGGCCGCCGCCCTGCTCGAGGTCCTCGACCCGGCCCAGAACCACACCTTCCGGGACCACTACCTGGAGGTCGAGCTGGACCTGTCCGACGTGGTCTTCCTCGCCACCGCCAACGTCCTGGAGGCCATCCCGGAGGCGCTGGCGGACCGCATGGACGTCGTCCGCCTGGACGGCTACACCGAGGACGAGAAGATCGTCATCGCCCGGGACCACCTGCTCCCGCGCCAGCTGGAGCGCGCCGGGCTCGGCGCGGACGAGGTGACGATCGAGGAGGGCGCGCTGCGCAGGCTCGCCGGCGAGTACACGCGCGAGGCGGGCGTGCGCACCCTGGAGCGGTCCGTCGCCCGGCTGCTGCGCAAGATCGCGGCCCAGCACGAACTGGGCGAGCGCGAGCTGCCGTTCACCGTGACCGAGGACGACCTGCAGGGCCTGCTCGGCCGGCCGCACCACGTGCCCGAGTCCGCCCAGGACCCGGCCGAGCGCCGCACCTCCGTCCCCGGTGTCGCCACCGGGCTCGCGGTGACCGGCGCCGGCGGTGACGTCCTCTACGTGGAGGCGTCGCTGGCCGACCCGGAGACGGGCGCGGCGGGGCTGACCCTGACCGGCCAGCTGGGTGACGTGATGAAGGAGTCGGCGCAGATCGCGCTGAGCTTCCTGCGCAGCCACGGCGCCGAGCTGGAACTGCCGGTGGCCGACCTGAAGGACCGGGGCGTGCACATCCACTTCCCGGCGGGCGCGGTGCCCAAGGACGGTCCGAGCGCCGGCATCACGATGACCACCGCGCTGGCCTCGCTGCTCTCCGGACGGCTGGTCCGCACGGACGTGGCGATGACCGGCGAGGTCTCGCTGACCGGGCGGGTGCTGCCGATCGGCGGGGTGAAGCAGAAGCTGCTCGCCGCGCACCGGGCGGGCATCACCACCGTGATCATCCCCAAGCGCAACGAGCCCGACCTGGACGACGTCCCGGCCCAGGTGCTGGACAAGCTCGACGTCCACGCCGTCACCGACGTCCGCCAGGTGCTCGAACTGGCGCTGTCGCCGGCCGTGAACGGCGCGGCGCCGGAGGTTCCGGTCGCCGCGTGACGGAGGCGGCCGGACGAGGGAAGGCCCGGGTCCCGTGAGGGAGGCCCGGGCCTTCGCCGTCCCGGGGGAGGGCCGGCTCAGCCCAGCGCGAGGGACCGCAGCCGGTCGGGCGTGCCGTTGAAGCGGTTGTGGTCCCCGACGATCGGTCCGGTCGAGGTGTACTGCCACATCGTGTAGGTCTCCCAGCCGGCGGGGAGCTCGCCCGCGGTGGAGGCGTACCGGGCGATCCACAGCGGGTGGACGGAGGCGAAGCCGGCGTAGTTCCCGGTGCACTGCTTCCACCAGCTGGTCGCCGTGTAGATGACGGCGTTGCGGCCGGTGCGCGCCCGGTACTGGTCCAGGAAGTCGTGGATCCAGCTCACCATCGCGCTCTGCGACTTGCCGTAGCAGGCGTCCCCGTAGGGGTTCCACTCGATGTCGAGCGCGCCCGGCAGGGTCCCTCCGTCCGCGGACCAGGCACCGCCGCGGTCGACGAAGTAGTCCGCCTGGGCGGCGCCGCTCGCGGTGTCGGGGGTCGCGAAGTGGTAGGCGCCGCGGACCATCCCGACGTCGTACGAGCCGTCGTACTGCTGGGGGTGGTACGGGTTGGTGTAGTACGTCCCCTCCGTGGCCTTCACATAGGCCCATCGCACCCCGCTGTTCCACAGGGCCGGCCAGGCGACGTCGCCCTGGTGGCTGGAGACGTCCACGCCCTCCGTCTGGGTGGAGCGCCGGGTCGGGACGCCGCCGCGGCCGTCGTGGGCGACGACGCCCATCCCCATGCGGGCGGAGCCGCGCGGGGGACCGCCGGGGGCGGGCTCGTCCGCCGCGGCCGTACGGGGGAGGGAGAAGAGAGCGAGCAGGACCGCCGCGACGGCGGTGTACACGTGTAAACGGGTGACGCCGGGTCTGTGCACGGGCATGGCGTGTCTCCGAAGGGCTGGTCGAGGGGGATCCGGTGTGTGACCCACATCGCATGTAGTGGGCATGCCACGCAGTCGCCTGGTAGAGAGACTGCGCGCGCGGACCGCGGCACGGGGAGGGTTTCGTCCGGAAGCTGCCGTTGGTCCACGCCTGCGAAATACTGGCGGAGCTGCGGCGACGTCGCCACTTGGCGAAAACCTTCAGGACCGGGAAGACCGAGGCAGGCCTCACGTGCACGAAGACGGAAACGGCGGCGGGGGACACGCCGCCACCCCTGGGCCCGGAAGCGGTCCCAACCAGCCCGGACTCCTCGCGCTGGAGCGGGAGTTGACGGTGCTGCTGCGGCGCGCCCGGGCCAACCAGGGGGAGATGGCCCGCGAGGTCCACCCCGACCTGGAGTCGTCCGCCTACGGATTGCTCGTCCGTCTGGATGAGTACGGCAAGCAGCGGGCCACCGAGCTCGCCGCCTACATCGGTGTCGGCAAGGCCACGATGTCGCGCCAGTTGCGCGCGCTGGAGGACCTCGGGCTCGTCGCCCGCGAGCCGGACCCGGCCGACGGCCGCGCCTGGCTGGTCGCCCTCACCCGGGAGGGGCGCGAACGGGTGAGCAGGGTCCGCGAGGCCCGCCGCGCGCGCTACGCCGGCCGCCTCGCCGACTGGGACCCCGCCGAAGTCGCGGAACTCGCCCGGCTGCTGAACCAGCTGAACCGCGGAATGGAGAAGTGACCCGGACGGGCCCGGGCGCGCACCGCCACCGGAGCCGCGAAGGCCACCGGAGTCACCTGAGTCGCCACGGCCGCTGAAGCCTCGGGAGCCGCCCGGACCGGTGAGGCCACCGGGGCCACCGGGGCCACCGGGGCCACCGGGGCCACCGGGGCCACCGGGGCCACCGGGGCCACCGGGGCCACCGGGGCCACCGGGGCCACCGGGGCCACCGGGGCCACCGGGGCCACCGGGGCCACCGGGGCCACCGGGGCCACCGAAGTCTCCGGGACCTCGGGGCCCCGAAAGGCAATCAGGGTTTCAGGCGCCCGGGGCCCAGAACCCCGGGGCCCAGAACCCCGGGGCCCAGAACCCCGGGGTCACCGGGGCCCCCGGATCACAGCTCCACGTAGACCACCGTCGCGTCGTCGTGGGTCTTGCCCCGCCGCGGCGGCAGCCGGTCCGCGTCCGCCCGCTCCAGGGTCCGTACGCGGTCCACCAGGGAGCGCGGCCCCTCCTTGCGGACGAGGGCGAGGCAGTCCGCCCAGCCGCCCTCGTGGAACCGCTCCACCCAGCGCGCCGCCCCGTCCGTCAGGGCGGCCAGGGCGCGCACCCCGTCGCGCGGCAGGGTGCCGGTGACCGCGCGGTCCGCCACCGAGGGATCCGCCGCCGCCGTGAAGAAACCGCCCTCCCTGTTGCGCACCGTGGAGTCCACCAGGGCGTCCGTCGCCAGGGCCGAGGGGGGCAGCCGGGCCAGCCGGTCGTCCAGCACCGCGGTCACCGTGCCGTCGGGGGACTCGACCAGCAGGGCCGAGTCGGACAGGACCAGGTACTCGACCGAGGCCGGTGACCAACGGGCCAGCACCACCGTGGCCTGGGGCGTACGAGGGTGAGAAAGGTCACAGGTTGCCGCGTGGCTCCCGGCGGTACGGATGAGGGCGCGGGACAGCAGCTCGGCCAGGGGAACATCCGGGAGTGAAACGGTCAGTTCGGTCAGGGCTCCGCCGAGGCGCGCGGTGAACCAGGGAACGGAATGCAGACAGCCGCCCCCGTCCGCCGGCGGTGTGACCCCGTCCAGCACGACGAGCGAACCGCCCTGTCCGGAGGCCGGAAGACCGACACTCGCGAAGTCCTCGTTGGGGTGGCCCGGATCGCTGGGCTCCGAAACAAGTTCCGTACGCATCCGGCCAGTCTGCACGAGCCCTTCACAAGGGCCGCAAAGGACCGGTGCCGGTTGCCGGATCGCCGCAGCCGTGCAGGTCAGGTGCCTGGTTTGGGAGGGAATGCAGGGCTCCGGGAACGCGTGGCGGCGAATACTGCCACCGCCCGCCGCAGACGTCCAACCGGCGTGCCGTGCGCGGCCGCCGCGCGAAGTGGCGGGACTTGCTCCCCAACTCACGTCCGATGTTCACTCCTTCGGGTGGCGGGTCAGGTGATGCGCATCCACTGCCCACGTGCGCTGGGAGGGTCGGGGAGCGACGGGGGCGCCTTGCTGTCCGAGCGCGGTCCACGGCTCGGGGCGAGCGTCCGCGCACGTTGACGGAGCGTCACCCGGACCCAGGGGTACACGAGTCAGGAATGCGAGCACCGGTGCAGAAGTCGCGGCCTCGTCGCACAGCCAAGCAGACGCCCCCCGCGGGGGACGCGGAGCAGGCGCCCACCGTCGGCAGGGGCCGCCCCACTCACGTACGCAACCGGCTGATCGTGGCCGTGGTGGTGGTGGCCGCCGCGATCGCCGGCGCCGGAGCGCCGTCCGTGCTGACGGCCTCCGGTGAGCTCAAGGACTCCCAGGACCTGGTGACGCTCGCCGAGCAGACCCAGGACGCCCTCGCCCTGGCCCACTCCCTCGCCGACGAGCGCGACGACGTCACCTCCTACATCGCGGCCGGCCGTGCCAAGTCCAAGGCCCCGTCGGAGGAGCACAGCGCCCGCGTCGACCGGCAGGTCGAGGAACTGCGCGCCGACACCGACACCTCGGACGCCCTGCGCGACGACCTCGAGGCCATCGCGGCCGTCCGCCGCGCCGCGCTCACCGGCAAGAGCAGCGCGCTCGAGGCGCACCAGGCGTACTCCACCGCCATCACCCAGCTGCACCGGATCGCCGAGCGGCTCGCCCAGCAGACCCCGTCCCGCGCGGGCTCCGGAGCCCACGCGCTCGCCGAGCTGGACTCCGCCGTCCAGCAGGCCGCCGCCGCCCGCGGACTGCTGCTCGCCGCGCTGAGCGTGCCGCGCACCACGCAGACCGTGATCGACCCGGTCACCGGCCTGCCGTCCACGTCCACCGCGTCCTCGGGCGCCGAGGCCAAGCGGCGCGACGCGCTGAGCGCCGCCGCGCTCCAGGCCCGGGTGCGCTCCGACGCCGCCCTGGCCGACTTCCGCGACACCGCGCCCAAGAGCGCCCGCACCTCCTACGACTCCACGGTCACCGGCCCCGAGGTCGACTCCGCCGACGAGTACCTCGCGAAGCTCGCCGACGAGCCGACGCTCTCCGACGACGAACTCGGCACCGACGTCAAGAAGCTCCGGGCCGCCCTCACCGCGCGCGTCGAGATGATGCGCGGGGTGGAGTCGGCGCTGTTCGACCAGCGCACCAAGGACCTCGCCCAGCTGCGCGACGACGACGTCACCGCACTGGAGATCCGCATCGCCGTCCTCGGCGCCCTGATGCTGCTGGCCGTCGGCATCGCCACCGCGATGGCCCGCACCCTCACCCGCCCGCTCTCCGTACTGCGCCGCGGTTCCGCCCGCCTCGCCGAGGCGGAGGACCCGGCCGCCGAGGAGCCGATCACCTTCACCGGCCGCAACGACGAGTTCGCCCAGGTCGTCCGCTCCGTCAACGCCCTGCGCGCGCACGCGGCGGGCCTCGCCGAGCGGATCGCCACCCTGGAGGCCGACCGCAAGCACCTCGTCGGCCAGCGCCAGAAGATGGCCGACGCCCGCGAGGAACTGCGCGCCGAACTCGACGGGGCCGCCGCGCAGCTGGAGCGGCTGCGCACCGGCATCGGCGGCACCTTCGTCAACCTGGCGCTGCGCACCCTCGGACTGGTCGAGCGGCAGCTCGGCGTGATCGAGAGCCTGGAGGAGCGCGAGGACGACCCGGACCGCCTGGCCACCCTGTTCAAGCTCGACCACTTCGCCACGGTCATGCGCCGGCACAGCGAGAACCTCCTCGTCCTCGCCGGCACCGAACACGTCCAGCACACGGCGGGCCCCGTCCCGCTCGTCGACGTCGTACGGGCCGCGGTCAGCGAGATCGAGCGGTACGAGCGGGTCCGGATCGCCGCGCTGCCGCCGCACGCGCACATCGCCGGGTTCGCCGCGGACGACCTGTCCCACCTGCTGGCCGAACTCCTGGAGAACGCCACCTCGTTCTCCCCGCCCGACCTGCCCGTCGAGATCTCCGGCTGGCTGCTGGAGAACGGCGAGGTCATGCTCTCCGTGCAGGACGAGGGCATCGGCATGACCGCGGACCGGCTGGAACGGCTCAACTCCCGCCTGTCCGAGTTCGACCCGGAGGCCGGCTACGACCAGGAGGGCGAGGACGGTCTCGGCCTCGGCCTGTACGTCGTGGCCCGGCTCGCCCACCGGCACGGGGTGCGGGTCCAGCTGCGGAAGCAGAAGCAGGGCGGCGTCGCCGCGGTCGTGGTGCTGCCCAAGTCCCTGCTCGCGCCCGCCGAGCCCGCCGCGGTCCCCGCTTCGGGGCCCGTCTCCGGCGGCACGCACACCTTCTCCCTCCCGGGCGCCGACGCCGAGGCCAACTCCAACGTGCTGCCCGGCCGCAGGGAGAGCGGCGACCCGCTGGTCGCCCTCGCGGAGAAGGCCGTACGCCACCAGGAGTCCGCTGAGGCGAAGGCCGCGGAGGCGGACGCCCCGGAGGGAACCGCCGCGGAGCCCGAGGGCGGCGACGCAGGGGAAGTCGCGGAGGAGCCCGCGGGCGGCCGCGGCACGGATTCCACGGCGGACCGCGGCGGGGAGCCCGCCGGGGACGCCGGGACGGAGCCCGCGGCGGGACCGACGGGGAAGACGGACGGGGAGACGGACGGGGAGGGCGCGCAGGCGCCGTCCCAGCGGCCCGCCGAGACCACGATGGAGCTGCTGATCCCGTCCCCGGCGGACGCGGCCGACGACGCGACGGCACCGCCGGGCACGCCGCCGGCCGCCGGGGAGACCAGGGCCGCCCCCCTCCCCGACGAGATCGAGCACACGGCCGCCGGGGACGAGGCCGCACCCGAACCCGGGTCCGGCACCGCCCGCGAGGCCGGGGCCGAGCACACGCGCGTGCCCGACGGGCCGGTGGAGGACGAGCCGGTCACCGCCAAGGGGCTGCCCAAGCGCACACCGAAGATCACCACACCCGCCCAGGCACCACGGCCGCGCACCGGTTCCGTGGACGCCGAGGCACTGCGCCGCCGTCTCGGCGGCTTCCGCCGGGGGCGGAGGCCGGTCGCCGGGACGTCGAGGCGGAGATCGCCGAGCAGACGGGCCGGCACGAGGCCCCGTCCGCCGCGACCGGCACAACAGAAGAAGCCACGGGGGGCACAGTCGAGGAGGCAAGCAGTTGACCGCGCCCAGTACCTTCGGACTGAGCAGTGAGGCCCGCAATCTGCACTGGCTGCTGACCAACCTCGTCGAGGAGGTGCCCGGCATCCTCTCGGTCGCGGTGGTCTCCTCGGACGGCCTGCTGCTCCTCTCCTCCGACCACGCCCGCAACGCCGAAGCCCGCGAGGCGAAGGCGGAGACCCGTACCGGACCGCGCGGCTCCGCCGCCGACCTGGCCACCGTCGTCTCCGGCATCGGCAGCCTCACCGTCGGCGCCTCGAAGCTGATGGAGTTCGGCCCGGTCAAGCACACGATGGTCGCGATGGACGAGGGCAGCCTGTTCGTGATGTCGATCAGCGACGGGTCGCTGCTCGGCGTGCACGGCTCCGCGGACTGCGACATGAGCGTGGTGGCGTACCACATGGCCCTGTTCGTCGGCCGGGCCGGCCACGTCCTCACCCCCGAACTCCGCAGCGAGCTGCGCAAGTCCCTGGAGACCGAGTCCACCGGGAGCCCCCGATGAGCAGTACGTCCAGGAAGCGACTGCCGGTCCGCGGCGGTGACCGCAAACCCGCCCGGGTCCGCCCCTACTCGCTCACCGGCGGCCGCACCCGCTTCGGCCACGTCCTGCTCGTGGAGACCTTCGTCGGCAGCACGGCCGCGCTGGAGGCCGCCGAGGAGCGCAGGGAACTGACGAGCGGCGGGCTCTCGGCGATCATGCCGGAGATGCGGGCCATCGTCGAACTGTGCCGCCGTATGCGTACGGTGGCCGAGATCGCCGCGCTGCTGAAGATGCCGCTCGGCGTGGTCCGCGTGCTCCTGAGCGACCTCGCGGACCAGGGAAAGATCCGTGTCTACGGAACGGGGACCGGCCACGGCACGGGCCGCCCGGACCGCGCGCTGCTGGAAAGGGTGCTGAGTGGACTCCGTCGTCTCTGACGCCGCTCGAGGCGTCTCCCCGCTCGTCGAGGGCGACGAGCCGTTGCTGCCCTGGCAGACGGACCGCACCCGCGCCCCGATCGCCACGAAGATAGTCGTGGCGGGCGGCTTCGGCGTCGGAAAGACCACGCTGGTCACCTCCGTCTCGGAGATCACGCCGCTGCAGACCGAGGCGCTGATGACCGAGGCGAGCGAGGAGACCGACGACCTCACCGCCACGCCGGGCAAGCTCACCACCACCGTGGCCATGGACTTCGGCCGCATCACGCTCGACGACGACCTGGTGCTCTACCTCTTCGGCACCCCCGGTCAGCAGCGGTTCTGGTTCATGTGGGACGACCTGGTGCGCGGCGCGATCGGCGCCGTCGTCCTGGCCGACACCCGGCGCCTGAAGGACTGCTTCCCGGCGCTGGACTACTTCGAGAGCTGCGGGCTGCCGTACGTCGTCGCGGTCAACCACTTCGACGGCAGCGACCTGTTCGAGCCGGAGGACGTGCGGGAGGCCCTGACCATCCCGCGCCACATACCTGTCATGATCATGGATGCGCGCAGCCGGATCACCGTGATCGAGACCCTCCTGGCCCTGGTGGGCCACGCGCTCGACGAAACCCCCGAGTAGGAGACACCCCCGTATGCGGAAGATACTCGTCGTCGGAGCCGGCCAGTCCGGCCTCCAGCTCGCCCTCGGCCTCCAGTCGCACGGGTACGAGGTCACCCTGATGTCCAACCGGACGGCGGACGAGATCCGCACCGGACGGGTGATGTCGACGCAGTGCATGTTCCACACCGCCCTGCAGCACGAGCGTGATCTCCAGCTGAACTTCTGGGAGTCCCAGGCCCCGAAGATCCAGGGGCTCGGCGTCTCGGTCGCGGCCCCCGGCTCGCACGACCCGGGCCCGACGCAGCGGGCGATCGACTGGCTGGGCAGGCTCGACGGGTTCGCGCAGTCGGTCGACCAGCGGGTGAAGATGGCCGGCTGGATGGAGACGTTCGCCCAGCGCGGCGGCCAGCTGGTCATCCACGGCGCGGCGGTCGGCGACCTCGACTACTTCTCGCGTACGTACGACCTCGTGCTCGTCTCGGCGGGCAAGGGCGAACTCGTGCAGATGTTCGGCCGCGACGCGTCCCGCTCCCCGTACAGCGAGCCGCAGCGCGCCCTCGCGGTGGCCTACGTCCACGGGCTGGGCCCGCGCCCGGAGCACCCGGACACGGAGGCGGTCCGCTGCAACCTGGTCCCCGGGGTCGGCGAGATGTTCATCATGCCGACGTTCACCACCTCGGGCCGCGCCGACATCCTGTTCTGGGAGGGCATACCCGGCGGCCCGCTGGACGTCTTCAAGGACGTCAAGGACCCGTCGGAGCACCTCTCCCTGACCCTGGAACTCATGGAGAAGTTCCTCCCCTGGGAGTACGCGCGGGCCACCAAGGTCGAACTGACCGACGCCGGCGGCACCCTGGCCGGCCGCTACGCCCCCACCGTCCGCAACCCCATCGGCCGGCTGCCCGGCGGCGGGGCGGTCCTCGGCGTCGCCGACGTGGTCGTCGCCAACGACCCGATCACCGGACAGGGCTCCAACTCGGCGTCCAAGTGCGCCGCCGCCTACCTCGCCTCGATCATCGAGCACGGCGACAAGCCGTTCGACGAGGAGTGGATGCAGCAGACCTTCGACCGCTACTGGGAGACGGCGCAGCACGTCACCAAGTGGACGAACACCATGCTCGCCCCGCCCCCCGAGCACGTCCTGAACCTCATCGGCGCCGCCGGCCAGATCCAGCCGGTCGCCGACCGCTTCGCCAACGGCTTCAACAACCCGGCCGACTTCGAGAACTTCTTCTACGACCCGAAGAAGACGGAGGCCTACCTGATGGAGGCCTCGGGCGCCACGGGCGCGTAACCCTCCGGACGGCCCGGCCGGCCCCGCGGGCGCCGGTCCCGCGGGCGCCGGGTGCGCCGTCGGCCTCCGCGGCCGCTTCCCCGTGCGGGCGCGCGGACGGACGTGCGGGCAGACGGATGAGCGGACGGACGGGCGGGCCTACAGGACGGGGGTCCCCGCCCACCCGGCCGGTTCCGCCGTGGGCGCCGCGGACCCCGCGTACCCCTCGTCGGAACCGTCCGCCGCCCCCTCGGGGAGCTCGGGCGGCACGTACCGGCGCAGGGGCTCCCCGTCCGGGTCGGGGCGCACGGCGCCCAGGACCGGGTTGGCCGCGATGGGGGAGACCTTGATCCGCGCGCCGGGCCGGGGGGCGTGCACCACCTTGCCGTCGCCGAGGTAGAGGGCGACGTGCGTGGCCTCGGGGAAGTACACGACGAGGTCCCCCGGCCGCAGCTCCCGGAGCGGGACGCGTTCCAGCCGCGCCCACTGCTCCTGGCTGGTCCGGGGGATGGGCGTCCCGGCGGCGCCCCACGCCTCGGAGGTCAGCCCCGAGCAGTCGTAGGTCTCCGGCCCCTCCGCACCCCACTCGTACGGCTTCCCGAGCTGCTCCACGGCGTACCGCACGGCCCGGTCGCCCGCCCCGGAGGGCGTGCGCGCGCCGCCGAGCGCGCCGGAGGCGAGCAGCTCCTCCTGGTCCCGGGCCACCTCGGCCCGCTCCAGCTCGGCCAGCGCGGCCAGCTCCTCGCGGGTGAGCGAGGCGAGCAGCTCCTCGACCTCGCGGAGCCGCTCGCGCACCTCGTCCCGTTCCTCCCGGTGCCGCTCGGTGAGGGCGAGCCGGGCGTCGAGCGCCGCGCGGGCCCGGCGGGCCAGTTCACCGGCCTTCCGCTCGTCGCCGGTCAGCCGGTCCACCGTCTGGGCCCGCTCCCGCGCCAACTGCCCGATCAGATGGCCCTGGTCGAGGGCGCCCTGCGGATCGCGCGCGAGCAGCAGGCGCACGTAGGGGGAGATCCCGGTACTGCTCTGGTACTGCTGCCGGGCCAGTCGCCCGGCCTCGCCCCGGCTGTCGTACAGGGAGAGCCGGGCCCGGGCGAGAGCGTCCTCCAGCCGTTCGGTCTCGGCGCGCTGCTTCTCCAGCCGCTCCTCGGTGGCGTTGTAGGCCTCGGTGGCCTTCTCGGCCTCCCGGTACAGGGTCTGAAGCTCCGTCAGCAACTCGGCGGCGGAGCGGTCGCCGGGGCCGCCCGGTCCGGGAACGGCCGCCGCGGGCACGGGTGCGAGAACGGTCCCGGCCGCCACCGCCGCCGTACACGCCAGACGCAGAAGCATTCCTGACACGTCATCACCTCCGACGCGGAGCGGCTCGTCCGCTCCGCATCGCGAGCATCGGACGTGCTCCGGGGGCCCGCTCGCCGAGTGTGCGCGGTTCGGCGCAACGGGGTCACCCGTCGGTGTCGTCCGGCTTGCCCTCCGGCGTGGCGTCCGGGCCGGGTGCGGGCTTCGACCACGGCCACCTCGGCCGGCCGCCCGCACCCCCCGCGGGGTCGTGGAGGTACTTCCACCCCCGCGTCAGCCCGGTCCGTCCGCTCCGCCCGCGGGGCACGCGCCGGTAGACCAGCACCGTGGGCGGCCCGCCGTCCGGGGCCGGGACGGGAATGCGGTACGTCTTGGGCGGGTGCCCGGTGATGCCCAGCAGCACGGGCAGGACGCGCCCGTCCATGGGCCCGCCCTCGAACGGGGTGTCTTCGCTCTTCACGCTCCCAGTGTCGGCCATGCGCCCGGGCCGCGGCCGTCCGCCGTCACCGCCGCCGTCCCCCCGGTCAGAGGTCCGCGGCCAGCTCCCGGACCAGCTCCTCGGTCTGCGCGTCGCGTCGCGCGGTCACCTCCAGCACCGCCACGAACTGCTCCACGAGCCAGTCCCGCAGTTCGTCCACCGGCGGCCGCTTGTCCTCGTCGAGCCAGATCAGCGAGGCCGCCTCGACGGCCGTGATCCACATCCGGACGGTCATCCGCAGCCGGGGCCCGGGCTCGGCCACCCCGAGATGGCTGACGATGTGCTCGGCGGCGGCCCGCCGCACCCCGTCGACGATCGCGGTCGTGCGGGAGGTCTCCACGACGCTCCCGCCCTGCAGCAGCGCGCTGAACCCGGTGCCGTGCTGGTCGACGAAGGCCAGGTAGCGGTCGAGGGCCCGGGACAGCCGGGGCAGCAGCGGGCCCTCGTGCGGCTCGTCGAAGCAGTGCCGCAGCTCGTCGGCGGCCGACCTCAGGGCGGCCTCGTACAGTTGCTGCTTGCCGCCCGGGAAGTACCGGTACACCAGGGGGCGTGACACCCCGGCCGCCTCCGCCACGTCGTCCAGGGACACCTCTTCCGGGGCGCGGTGGGCGAAGAGGGACAGCGCGGCGTCGAGCAGCTGGCTGCGGCGTTCCTCGACGCTGAGCCGCCGGTAGGCGGGGGTGGGGGCCTGCGGGGTCATGCCCCGCAGCGTAACCGCCCGCCCCGGGCGGGCGCCCGCGCCGGCGGTCCCGGCGGCCGCCGCGCTCCCGTCCGGCGCCCCGCGGCACGGCGGCGTCGCCCGGCGACCGGCTACGCCAGCAGTCCGGACGACTTCCACAGCTTCCGTCCGACGCCCCGCAGCACCCCGATGTCGTCCAGGAAGTCGGTCAGCCGCTTGGAGCCCTGCTGCATCACGTCCCGGCGGTGGCCGCTGGCCCTGACCTGGGCCATGGCCTCGCGCCTGTCCAGGCCGACGTTGGCGTAGACGTCGGGGTTCACGAACGCCACGGAGAAGACGCGGGCGAACTCGCCCGAGGTGATGCGGGTGAACTCCTGCGACCACTTCGGCGCGGTCACCATCTGGCGGCGCAGCTCCTCGCGGGCGTAGCGCACGTGCCGCGCCTCCTCGATGACGTGGATGCGCGTGACGCCCCGGATCAGCGGCTGGACCCGCTCGTCGGGGAAGGTCAGCCGCTGCATCCAGTCCAGGACCTCCTCGCCGAGCAGGGTCGCCGTGAAGGAGCCCGGGGTGGTGGAGATCGTCTTGAACAGCCGGCCGAGGTGCTGGTGGACCCGGCTCACCGGGTACCAGGGGGTGCCGCCGTGGGTGATCAGCCGGGCGAACATCTTGGAGTGCCGGCACTCGTCCTCGATCTCGGTGAGCGCGTAGCGGACGTGCGCGCTCGTGGCGGACTTGTCGTAGATGTGCCGCACCAGCAGCTGCATGAGGATGATCTCGAACCAGATGCCGAGCGAGGCGAGCGCGGCGGCCTCGTGCTGGGAGAGCAGGATGCGCTGCTCCTCGCTCATCCGCTTCCACAGCGGGGTGTCGTACAGCGACACCAGCTCGGGCGGCCAGAACCACTTGCCCTCCTCGAAGGGCGCGTCCCAGTCCAGCTCCTTGTCCGGGTCGAAGGAGTGCTTGGCGGAAGAGTCGAGCAGCCGCTGGGCCACCTGCTCGCGGTCCTTGAGCGGGCCGAGCGCGTCACGCAGGCCGTCGAGCGCGTCGGCTTCCGTCAGGGTCGTCATGGCGGTTCCACCTCGTGGTGCGGGGGACGTCTCGGGGACGCGTCCGGGGAGATCTGGGTTACCGGCGGTTCACTTCACTTATGAGACTGCCTGTCAGCAAGGCCGTCAATCCCCCGCGCACGACTTGTTGACGAACGATCTACCTGGCGGGAGGGCCGACGGCGCACCCCTCGGACCGCCTCGTGGTCCCCGTCGACGTCGATGCCGGCCTCACCGCCGTCGGCCGCCGCCGTCAGGCCGAGCAGCCCAGCCCCTCCGGTACCTCGCCGGCCACCGGCGCCGACGCCCCCGGCGGGAAGGGCGTCCGCAGCGTGAAGGCGTACGGCGTCGGGCCGTTGGCGCGCAGGTGCAGCAGCCGCGCCTCCGCCTCGGCGACCGTCGGGCGGTGGCCCGCCGGAACCCACCACAGCGCCGTGACCGCCTCCTGGATCCGCTCGAACCACTCCCTGCGGCGTGCCAGCATCTCCCGGTGGCGGCCCCGGTACACGTACGCGGTCAGGGCGTCGGCGTCCCGCCACACCGACATGTTGACGATCAGCCAGGAGTCGCCGAAGACCGGCACGTCGGTCGCGTCGTCCCCCTCGCCCACCAGGCGCCAGACGAAGCCGTCGGCGGCGTCGGCGTCCGCGTTCACCGGGTCGAGGTGGTCGACGAAGTCCTTCAGCTGCGGGGAGTCCAGCGGCGCCTTGAGGCGGGCGATGTTCACCTGGGCGAGTTCGTGCGCGGCAGCGGATGCGGTCATGGACCGAACGGTAGGTAGGGAACCGGAGGTTCGGCAGCCCCCGTCCCAGGGCGTGGACAGCGAGTGGACCGCCGTGCCTACGGCTTCAGCACCGCCTCCATCACCGCCCGGGCGATCGGTGCCGCCGTCCCGCCCCCGCTGATCTCCCGCCGGTTCGCCGCCGCGTCCTCGACCACCACGGCGACCGCCACCTTCGCCTCCATGTCCTCGCGGCCCTGCGCCCAGGAGACGAACCAGGCGTAGGGCGTCCCGGAATTGCCCAGACCGTGCTGGGCGGTGCCGGTCTTGCCGCCGACCACGGCACCGCGGATGGCGGCGTTCGCGCCGGTGCCCTTCTCCACCACGTCCCGCATCAGCTCCCGCATCCGCAGCGCCGTCGACGGGTGCATGGCCCGTCGCACCGGACGGGGACCGGCCGTCGACACCGTGCCGCCGCCCGCCCGCGTCGTCCGCTCCACCAGGTACGGCTCCCGCACCTGCCCCCCGCCCGCGACGGCCGCCGCCACCATCGCCATCTGCAGCGGCGTGGCCCGGGTGTTGTACTGCCCGATCGACGCCAGCGCGAGCTGCGCCCGGTCCACCGTGGTGTCGAAGGTGCTCCGCGCCACCCGGAAGGGGATCCGCACCTCCCCGTCGTTGAAGCCGAAGGCCTGCGCGGTGGCCGTCATGTCCGCCACGCCCGTCTCCACGCCCAGCTTGGCGAACACCGTGTTGCAGGACCAGGTGAACGCCTCCCGCACCGAGGCGTCCGCGCAGCCCCGGGACCCGTTGGTCAGCCGCGTCGTCGTGCCCGGCAGGCGGTACGGGTCGGGGGAGCGGGTCGGCTCGTCCAGGTCGGTCACCACGCCCGCGTCCAGCGCCGCCGCCGCCGTGACCACCTTGAACGTCGATCCCGGCGGATACGTCCGCTGCACCGCCCGGTTCAGCATCGGCCGGTCCGGGTCGGCGTTCAGCCGCGCCCAGGCGTCCCGCGCCTCCCTGCCGTTCCCCGAGAGCAGCCCGGGGTCGTACGAGGGGACCGACACCAGGGCCAGGATCCTGCCGGTCGACGGCTCCACCGCCGCCACCGCCCCCTTGCGCGAACGCAGCCCCTCGTACGCCGCGCGCTGCGCCGCCGGGTCGATCGTGGTCACGACGTCGCCGCCGGCGTTGCGGGAGCGCGTGAAGTCGTTCCACAGCGGCAGCGGCGCGAGTACCGGGTCGGCGCCGGACAGCAGGCGGTCCTCCGCGTGCTCCAGCAGCGTCGTCCCGTACTCCTGCGAGGCGAAGCCGGTCACCGGCGCGTACAGCGGCCCGTCGGTGTACGTCCGCTCGTGGCGCAGGTGCTCCCCGGTGTCCCGGGAGCCGGTGACCGGCCGGCCGGCGACCAGGATGTCGCCGCGCGGCTGCTGGTAGCGGGCGATGGCGTTGCGGCGGTCGGCCGGGTTGTCGTCGTAGGCGTCGGCCCGCAGGACCTGGACGCGGGCCGCGTTCACCATCAGGGCCACCAGCAGCAGGGCGCAGAAGAGGCCGGCCCGTCGGATGTGCCGCGTCACCGGGCCGCACCCCCGTCCCCCTGCCGGCGCGCCGAGTCGCTCAGCCGGACCAGCAGCGCCACGATCGTCCAGTTGGTCACCACCGACGAGCCGCCCTGCGCCAGGAACGGCATCGCCATCCCGGTCAGCGGGATCAGCCCGGTCACCCCGCCCGCGATCACGAACACCTGGAGCGCCACGAGGGAGGCGAGGCCCACGGCGAGCAGCCGGCCGAACGGGTCGCGCAGGGCGAGCCCCGCCCGGTAACCGCGCTCCACCAGCAGCCCGTAGAGCAGGAAGATCGCGGACAGCCCGGCCAGGCCCAGCTCCTCACCGGCCGTCGCCAGGATGAAGTCAGACTTGACCGCGAAGCCGATGAGCACGGAGTGCCCGCGCCCGAGCCCGGTGCCGAGCGTCCCGCCCTCCGCGAAGGCGAACAGGGACTGGGCGAGCTGGTTCGGGCCCTCGCCCGCCTCGATGGAGGCGAACGGGTGCAGCCAGGTGTCGATCCTTCCGTGCACGTGCGGCTCCAGCCGGCCCACGGCCACCGCCCCCAGCGAGGCCAGCAGCAGGCCGACGGCGATCCAGCCGGTGCGGCCGGTGGCGACGTACAGCAGGACCACGAACAGGCCGAAGAACAGCAGCGAGGTGCCGAGGTCCCGCTCCAGCACCAGGACGCCCACGCTGACCAGCCAGACGGCGACGATCGGGCCGAGCACCCGCCCGGTGGGCAGCTGCAGCCGCCAGACGCGGCGGCCGGCGTAGGTGAGGGCGCTCCGGTTCGCGGCGAGGTACGCGGCGAAGAAGACCGCCAGCAGCACCTTCGCGAACTCCCCGGGCTGGATGGAGAAGCCGGCGACCCGGATCCAGATGCGGGCCCCGTTCACCGCGGGGAAGAGGATCGGGACCGTCAGCAGGATCAGCGCGGCGGCGACGCAGACGTAGGTGTAGCGCTGGAGGACCCGGTGGTCGCGCAGCACCAGCACCACCACGGTGAACAGCGCCACGCCCAGCGTCGACCAGATCAGCTGGGTGGGGGCCGCGGGGTCGCCCGGCGTCTCCAGGTCGAGCCGGTAGATCAGCACCAGGCCGAGGCCGTTGAGCAGGACGCCGATGGGGAGCGGCAGCGGGTCGGCGTGCGGTGCCCGCCAGCGCACCGCCAGATGCGCGACCAGCGCGAGCACCCCGAGCCCGGCGCCGTAACCGGCGGCGCCGGGCGGGACGGAGCCGTTCCTGGCCAGGCCGACGGCGCAGTATCCGTACACCGACAGCAGGACGGCCAGGACGATCAGGGTGAGTTCGATGCCACGACGCCGGGGGAGGCGGACGGTGGGCGCGGGCGGGTCCGCCGTCGCCAGGGTGATTCCGGCCTTGCTCATGTCCGGAACTTACCCAAATGGTGCGTCTTGCGCGCTTCGTTCGTCAGCACCAGCGTGGCGCGGGACCGATGTTGTTGATGTAGCGGGCGGGACCCCAGGCCCAGGTGCCGTCCGTGAGCAGGTACCAGAGGGGGTTGCCGTGCACGTTCTCGCCGGGGACCTTGCAGAAGATCGAGACGACCTCGCCCCTGTGGGCGTACCGGATGATCCGCGAACCCCGGTTCGGGGCGCTGCGCAGGGCCAGCCGGTCCGCCGTGACGACGCCCCTGTACCGGCCCTGGTCGCCGCGGTTGCCGCCGGCCTGCTGGTTTCCGTCGTAGCCGCCGTTGCCGCCTTGCTGGTTTCCGTTTCCGCCCTGCTGGTTTCCGTTGTAGCCGCCGTTGCCGCCTTGCTGGTTTCCGTTTCCGCCCTGCTGGTTTCCGTTGTAGCCGCCGTTGCCGCCTTGCTGGTTTCCGTTTCCGCCCTGCTGGTTTCCGTTGTAGCCGCCGTTGCCGCCTTGCTGGTTTCCGTTTCCGCCCTGCTGGTTTCCGTTGTAGCCGCCGTTGCCGCCTTGCTGGTTTCCGTTTCCGCCCTGCTGGTTTCCGTCGTAGCCGCCGTTGCCGCCCTGCTGGTTTCCGTTCCCGCCGCCCTGCGGGTAGCCGTTTCCGCCGCCCTGCTGGTTCGGGCCGTCGTCGTAGCCGCCGTTGCCGCCCAGCTGGTTTCCGTTTCCGCCCAGCTGGTCGTAGTTTCCGTTTCCGCCTTGCTGGCCGGCGTTCCCGTTGCCGCCCTGCTGGTTCCAGTTGCCGTTGCCGTTGCCTCCGCCTTGCTGGTTCGCGCCGTTGTCGTAGTCGCCGTTGCCGCCCTGCTGGCTCCAGTTCCCGTTGCCGCCGCCCTGGCCCCCGCCGTCGTTCGCGACGGCGGGGGTGACGGCGGCCGCGACGGCGAGGGTGCCGGCGGCGAGGGCTATGGACAGACGGCGGTTGAGGGCGAAGCGGGGAGAGCGGGGAGAATGCAGGGACATCGCAGTACCTCCATGTGGGGGATATCAGGTCGAAGGTGACTAATCGCCACAGTAGGAGCGGCCCCCGGCGCTCGCCCGCGTTGGTGCGCCATCGGGGACGGTGCTCCCGTCCCGTTCCGCGTCGTCCCTGGTGAGAGGTCCGTGTTGAGGGCGCGTCAGGCAGGTGACGTTCCGCCCTCCGGGGTAAGGGTGGGGGCCGGACGGCCGCCGGGTGCCTCCGCCGGGCCGGGCCTGTGTCCCTCCGTCCCGCTCCGCTCTCCGTACGGAACCGCTGCGGACCGTGCGCGAAGTTACTCCGGACGGCCGTCCCCCGTGTCCCGCGCGGAGACGAGCGGGCCGTTCGCGGCCGGTGCCACCGGCACCCGTCCGCGCCGCGAGCGGGCCGCCCCGCCGACCGGAGCACAAGCCCCCACCCCCGCGGACGACGGCCCGCTCGTGCGTCGGTCCGGATTCCGGCGGGGCGGCGCCAACCGGACGCAGCGGTGATCGGGGGGTCACGGAGCGTGCGCAGGCGGAGCGGCGGTTCGGGTGCCGCGCCCGGCCGGCGCCGGGGCCGGCCGGGCGCGGCACCGGAGCCTGCGCGGGCCCGGCTCGCCGGCCCCCGGGCGCACGCGGCCCGCGCCGTGGGGAACCGCCCGCACACCCGGTGCGCCGCCCCGCCCGCACGGGCCGCCCGGGCGGTACTCGGGACCCGCCTCCGCCGGCGGCCACCGGGACCACGGCCGGCCCGCCCGTGGGAAGGGCGGCCGTCGGGTGCCCGCACGGTGTCGGGCCCGTGCGGTGTCGGGCCCCCGGCAAGGTGGGCGGGACCCCCCTCGGGGCTCGCGCGGGGAGGGGAGCGCCTCAGTCCGTCAGCTCCTCCAGCAGCCGGGCCGTGGCGAGCCCCGCCCGCAGGTAGTCGACGAACAGCTCGTTGTGCAGGGCCCAGGGCGAGCGCCGGGCCCGGATCAGCCGGATCGCCGCCTCGGCGGTGCTGCCGCGGCGCATCAGCGCGTGCGCGACGACCAGGCCGGAGCGGTTGTACCCGTGGTAACAGCGGATGAGGACCGAGCGGCCGTCGTCCAGCGCCTCGCACGCCGCCTCGGCCAGCCGGATGACGCCCGCGAGCTGCGTCCCGTCCAGGGGCCCGTCGGGGATCGGCCACACATGGTGCTCCACCCCCGGATCGGGCCCGTGCCCGGGCCGCCGCAGCAGCGTCTGCACGAGATCGAACTCCTGGCCCACCTCCGCGAGCTCCAGCTGCCCGGAGAGGCCCCGGAACTCGTGCCCGCCCATCCACAGGCCGGGCACGATCTCGTTCCACGGGCTGTCCGGGGCCGGTACGTCGGGGTGCTTCCTGCGGGTACGCAACGGCGCCTCCCCACCCATCCGTCCGTGGGCGTGCCCAACTCCTCTCCAAGGTAACCGGGTTATCCCTGTTCTTGCCCCGGGCGCGACCGCCTGTTCCCATGGTCGTGGGGTGATGATGCATGGACGGACTGCGCGTCATACCGACCTGGCGGCACGGCCGGGAACGGCTGTACGTCTGCCTCCCGGACGGCAGGAACATCGCCTGGTACGACCGCGAGGCGGCCCGGGTCAACCTGCTCGGCGCGGACTACGAGGAGGACGTCCTCGAAGCCCTGGGCCCCTTCGTCACCGGCCCGGTCTCGGTCGGCCCGCCCCCGGTCCCCACCCCCGCCGAGCTGGTACGTCTCTGTCTGCACCCCGACGACGACCTCGCGCCGAACCGGCCCGGCGAGGCGCTGCTGATCGCCCTCGACCGCGACCCCGGCCCCGCCCGCCGCTTCCGCCCCGACCCGCGCCGCAGGGCGCTCACGGCGGAGCGGACGGTCGGCGAGGCCCTGGACCGCATGGACGGCGCCGGCTGGCACGTCCTGCACTCCGTCCCGCTCCCCGGCGGCGACCGCATCCACCACCTGCTCGTCGGCCCCGGCGGCCTGTACGCCGTCCACGCCCTGTACGCCCACAAACAGCGGGTGACGGTCGTCGGCCCCGGGGTCGCCCTGGGCCGCCACGAACCGCAGCCGCTCCTGCGCCGCGTCCGGGCCGACGCCGACCGGGCCTCCCACGTCCTGACGGCCGAGGTCCGCCCGGTGCTCGTCCTGGTCGGCGCGTCGCAGGTGTCGGTCTCCGCCCCGACGCGCGGGGTGCGCGTCCTGACGGACGCGGAGGTGGCGGGCCTGGCCGGCCTCGGCGGAGTGCTGAAACCGGCCGACGCGGAAGCCCTGTACGCACTGGCGCGGGACCGGAACACCTGGACGCGGGGATGATCCCCCGCCCCTCCGCCGCGACGGCGGGCGCTATACGATGAGAGTCCATGCAAAACGGGACAAAACATCGGAAGTGGCCGGCGGACGACCGGAAGGGTGCTGCACGTGAGATCCATCTGGAACGGCGTGATCTCGTTCGGCCTGGTCAGAATCCCGATCAAGCTCGTGAACGCCACCGAGAGCCACGCGATCCCCTTCCGCGAGATCCACACGGAGGACGGCGGGCGGATCCGCCACCGCAAGTTCTGCGAGCTGGAGGACCGCGAGGTCACCGTCCAGGAGATCAGCAGGGGCTACGAGGAGGCGGACGGCACGATCATCCCCATCACCGACGAGGACCTGACCCACCTGCCGCTCCCCACCGCCAAGACCATCGAGATCGTCACCTTCGTCCCCGAGGACCGGATCGACCCGCTCCAGATGGGCGCCGCGTACTACCTGGCGGCGGGCAGGGCGCCGGCCGCCAGGCCGTACGCGCTCCTGCGGGAGGCCCTGAAGCGCAGCAACAGGGTGGCCATCGCGAAGTTCGCGCTGCGGGGCCGCGAGCGCCTGGGCATGCTCCGCCTGGTCGGCGACACGATCGCCCTGCACGGCCTGCTCTGGCCGGACGAGGTGCGCGCCCCGGAAGGACTCGCCCCCGCCGCGGACGTCACCGTCCACGACAGGGAGCTGGACCTCGCGGACGAGCTGATGGACGCCCTCAGCGAGGTCGGCATGGAGGACCTGCGCGACGAGTACCGCGAGGCGGTGGAGGAGGTCGTCGCCGCCAAGATCTCCGGTGAGCCCCTGCCCGAGGCACCCGAGCCGGAGCGCGGCGTCAGGGTCCTGGACCTGACGACGGCCCTGGAGAGGAGCGTCCGCGCCCTCCGCGAGTCCCGCGGCGAGGAGGCGGGGACCGGGGGCGAGCGGTTGCCGCGGCGCGGGACGTCCCGCGCCGCCCCCAAGGAGACCGGAGCCAGGAAGTCGACGTCCGCGGCGGGCAGGACGCCGGCCGGGAAGCCGACCGCGAGGACGGAGCGCGGCGGGGCGGCGGAACAGGACGCGCGGAAGACCACCGCCAGGACTCCGGCGAAGACCGCGGCGAAGAAGGCCCCGGCGAAGAAGACGGCCTCCCGCAAGCACTCCGCCTGACCCGCCGCGGACCACCCCCGTCGGACGGCGGACGCCGGGACGACCCGCAACGCCCGCCCGTCCGTCCCGCCCGCCGGTCCCTCCCCGTCCGTCTCCTCCGTCCGTCCCGGCCCGTCCCCCTCCCTGGGAAAGGTCACGCCCGGTCCTTCGCCACCTGCCATATCCGCGCGGCCAACAGCTCCGCGCGGTCGGTCGGAGGCGGGTCGTTCGGCAGCTGTGCGGGCACGGTGGTGTTCTTCTTCTCGCCGGGCCGGTCGGCGAACAGGGCGACGGTCAGCGCCAGCCGGGAGTCGTGACCGGTGGACCACACGGTGCGCCGGGTGATGCCGCCACCGGCCCCGGCGGTGAGGAACGCGCCGGTGCCGTCCCGCCGGGCGGCGACGGCGGCACCGGGGGCGCCGGGGCCGCCGTCCTGCCGCGGGTCCGTCCGGGCCGTCACCGCGAGGACGCCCTTCTCGTCCAGCACCCGCCGCCTCTCGGGGCGCGCGGTGTGCACGGTCCGTCCCTCCCGGGTGATCCGGGCCACGGTACGGGGAGTCGCGTACACGCCGTCCGCCGCCACCGCCGCGTACGCCGACGCCAGCCGCAGCGGAGTCGGCGCCGTGGACCCGCGCAGCCCGCTCAGCGGACCGCCGAGCCGCACGCCCTGGAACGGATCCAGCACCGAGCCGGCCTCCACCGCCCCGCTCACCGCGTCGTTGAACGGCTGCCGGGCGTAGTCCGCCCCGCCGTACAGCACCCGCACCGCCCCGTCGCCGGGCTCGATCCCCACGACGGCCGTGTGCACCCGGACGCCGCCGCCGTCCGGCCCGGCCGCACGGTCCTTCACCAGCTCGGCCGTCGCGTCCTGCAGCGCCAGGTCGAAGGTGGTGTGCACGGTGTAGCCGCCGCGCGCCAGCTCGTCCCCGGTGATGCCGAGCCGGTCGGCGGCCTCCTTCGCGGCCACGTCGATCAGGTACTGCCGCTGCCCCTCGGTCCCGCCCGGCGGATAGAACCGGAACGCCGGGAAACGGGCGGCGGCGCGCTGCTCGCCCGTGATGCCGCCCCCGGCCTCCATCGCGTCGAGCACCCACTCCCAGCGGTCCCGCAGCGTCGCGGTCACCTTCGGGTCGGAGCCCGCCTTCTCGTAGTACGAGGGGATGTTGACGATCGCCGCCAGCGCCGCGCCCTGGGAGACGGTGAGGTCCTGCGGCGCCACGTCGAAGTAGTTGCGGGCGGCGGCCTGGATCCCGGCGGCGCCCCGGCCGAAGTACACCGTGTTGAGGTAGCCCTCCAGGATCTCGTCCTTGCTGCGCGTCCGGTCGAGCTTGACGGCGATCAACGCCTCACGCGCCTTGCGCGCCAGCGACCGCTCCGGGCTGAGCAGCGCGTTCTTCACGTACTGCTGGGTGATGGTGGAACCGCCCTGCGGCGCACCGCCGGACACCGTGGCCCACACCGCGCGGGTGAGGGCGCGCGGCGACACCCCCGTGTCCGTGCGGAAGGAGCGGTTCTCCGCGGCGATCACCGCGTCCTGGACGTGCCGGGGGACCTGGGACAGGGGCACCTCCTGCCGGTCGACCGGACCGCGCCGGCCCAGGTAGGAGCCCTCGGCGTCCAGGAAGACCGTGCTCTGCACCACCGTCTCGGGGTGCGGTTCGGGGATGTCGGTGAGCCGGTAGGCGACGACGACCGCCCCGCACAGGACGGCGACGAGCGCGAGGAGGGCGACGAACAGCCGCCGCAGCCACCGCCCGCGGGACCGGCGCAGACGGACGCGGAGGGGGACGCGGACGGGCGCGCGGGAACGGCCCGAGGCCCTTCGCGGGTGCCGGACCGGGAACCGGTGCCGGAACCGGCCGACGGCAGGGGACGGTTTCACGGGCGCCACGCCCCGACGCGCACCGGCTCCGCGACCGGGGACCCGAGGTCCGACCGCACCAGGACCTCACCGGCCGCGTCGTACACGGTGACGACCGGCCGGCCCCCGGTCCGGCCCCCACCGCCCTCCTCCAGGGGCGTCCGCGCGTACCACACGCCCCACCCCGGGCTGCCCGCCAGCGTCAGGACGTTCGCGGTCACCGTCCTGCCGCCGGTACGGATCTCGACGCGGGCCGGTTCGGCGGTCAGGCCGTGGTACACGCCGGAATGGAAGTACGCGCCGTCCAGCGGCTCCCCCTGGACGGAGACGCCCGCCCCGGTGCGGTCCAGGTTCCCGTCGTCCACCGCGCGGAACTGGTTCGGCGCGTGCGGGGAGGACCAGTGCTTGCCGTCCTGCGTCAGCCAGAGCTCCACCCCCGGCGCGGCGGCCACCCGCTCCCCGGGAGCGACGATGCGCACGGACCCGGGCACCGGGATGTCGGGTGCCTCCGCGGCCCCGGTGCCGTCACCGCCCACGACGGAGCCGAGACCGAGGGCGGCCGGGGGAGCGAGCAGCAGGGCACACCCGGCCGCGACCATCCCCGCCCGGCGCCGGCGCCGCAGCGCACCGTCCCGCCGGACGGCGTCGAGCGGGACGGCCGGCGGCACGAACCGGGCGAGCGCCGCGGCGAACCCCGCACGCCTGTCCCGGGGCCGGACCCGTTTCCCCTCGCGCCGCAGCACCGCGCGCACGGCCCCCGTCGAACACCCCAGCACCTGGGCGATCTCGGCCTCGCCCAGACCCTCCCGGTACCGCAGCACCAGCATCACCCGCCGTCGCCCGCCCGTGCGGCGGCCCCACCCCCGCAGATGGCTCCGCACCAGGCAGCGCCGCACGTGGAAGTCGACGTCGTTGCGCGGAATCCGCCGCCACCGCGCGCACACCCGCACCAGGGTGAGCCGCGCCAGCTCCTCCGCCGCGCGCGCGTCCTCGGTGAGGAGCAGGGCGGTGGCGACCAGCCCCGGCCAGCGGTCGCGCGCGTACTCGTCGAAGTCACCCCCGGCGGACGGCACTTCGGCCCGCCCCCGGGACGAACGCACCGGGCGGAGAGGGGAGTAGGTCACCTCCCCGGCGGCCGCCCCTCTGCGGTGCGCACCCACCCGTACGACGGGTCGATGGATCCCGGTGCCCGTGTTCATCGTCTTCCTCCAGGGGTGTGCTTCGATGTGCGCGACCTGCGGAACCTGTACGCATGGCGGGGGCGGCCGGGTTGCACGGGAAATCCGAGACACCGGTGGAGGGCATGACCGAGGACGAGTTCGACGCTTTCTACGCGGCCGCGTTCCCCCGCCTGACCGGCCAGCTCTACGCCTTCACCGGGGACCTCGGCGAGGCCCAGGACGTGGTCCAGGAGGCGTTCGTACGGGCCTGGGACCGGCGCCGGAGGCTCCTGGCCGACGAGGCGCCCGAGGCGTGGGTCCGCACGGTCGCGATGCGCCTGGCGGTGAGCCGCTGGAGACGCGCCAGGCGCTGGCTGGAACTGGTGCGCCGCACCCCGCCCCCGGAGCCGGCCCCCGGCCCCGGCCCCGAACGCACCGCCCTGGTGGCAGCGTTGCGCCAACTGCCCGAGGCACAGCGCATGGCGATCGTCCTGCACCACCTGTGCGACCTCAGTGTCGAGCAGGTAGCCTCCGAGACCGGCGCACCGGTGGGGACGGTCAAGGCCCGGCTGTCCCGCGGAAGGGCGGCACTGGCCAGACACCTGGCGGTGGACGAGGCCGAGGAGCCGGCCTGGAGGGAGAGCGGCCGTGTCGGATGAACTCGCCGCAGCACTGCGCGGGTTGGCGGAACGGCACGAAACCCCGCCGCGTGTGGACGCCGCCGGGATCCGCGCCCGCGCGGGGCGCCGCTCCCGCCGTCGCAGAACGGCCGTCGCACTCGGCGCGGCGGCCACGGCGGCCTGCGCGCTGACCGCCGTCGCGTTCGCGCTGCACACCGGGGACCCGGGCGAGCACCATCGGATTCCGGCCACCGCGTCGGACACCCCGGACCGGGCCCCGTCCCCGGGCCGGACGACCCCGCTCCCCACCGCCACCCCGGTCGGCCACCTGGACCTCGGCCGCCACACCCTCACGGTCGGCGACCGCGTCCTGCGCGTCGACTCGCACTCCTTCCGCCGCTTCCCGCCCGGCACCCGGCTGACGGTGACCGCCACGTCCGAACTGAAGGTGCTGTCGCTCGAGGCGGAGGCCGGCGGGCTCGACGGGGCCGGCGGGGCCAGGTACGAGGTCAAGGTCCCGTACCTGGTGGAACTGCGCACCCCCGACGGCGAACCGGTCTACGCGGGCGCCCTCACCTTCGACCTCAAGTCCCTCGCCGCCCTCCCCGCCAGGACGGGCTGGCTGGGCATGAGCCTCGCGGACGCGGAGTGGTTCCACCACCGCGCCCGGACGGGCGACCACATCGAGCTCACGACGGCCGCCCCGGACACCGGGGCGACGACCCCGACCCCGACGGAACCGGAGCGGGCGACGGAGACGACGCCGACGACGGAGACAGGGGCAGGGGCAGGGACGGGCACGGAGACGGAACCCGGCCCCGGGACGCCGAGCGGTGCCGACGCCGCCCCCCGGCGGACCCCGGGGGTCACCGGCTGACCGCGCCTCCCGCCGCGGTGGACCCGGCCGCACGGCTCACGCCGCCGCACGGCCTCCCCGGCCGCCGGGGAGGCCGTGCGGCGACAGCGCACCCGGCCCCGGCACGTCTCCGGGGGAGGCCCCGGGCGTCCGGCGGCGGCCCGGGGACAGGCCGGGGCGAGGCTGCGGTGCGGCCGGTTCGGGAGCACGATGGAAGCAGCGGTGCCGGCACAGCGAACGCCGGCTGGCCTCCCGCCGACCGGAGGTACGGCATGACCACGGCACACGCCACCCACCAGGACCACACGCACCGGCACGGGGCGGGCTGCGGCCATGTCGCCGTCCCCCACGCGGACCACGTGGACTACGCCCACGACGGCCATCTGCACCGGGCCCACGAGGGCCACGTCGACGAGTGCGAGACCGCCGCGCACACCACCCACGACGGCCACGACCACCGGCACGGCGAGGGCTGCGGCCACGTCGCGGTCCCCCACGGCGACCACGTCGACTACGTGCACGACGGCCACCGCCACGCCGACCACGCCGGACACTGGGACGAGCACTGACCCGAGGTCTCCACCCGGGCCGGAGCCCGGCGGCCCGAGCACCGGCCGGAGCACCGTGGGGCCGGCGGCCGCCGCTCCTTTGCGCCCGGCTCGGCCGGACGAGCCTCAGCCCGCCTCCGCGCCGGACACCGCCGCCCCGGTGACACCCCCGGATGCCAGCGCTGCCCTTGTCAGCTCTGACCCTGGCCGCCCTGCCCCTGGCCGCCCCGGAGCGCCTCGTCGGTCATGTCCGCGACCTGCTGCGCGGGCGGAGCCTCGGCGTCGACCTCGGCACCGAAGTCCGAGAACTCCATCACCGTGCTGACCTTGACCTGCTGGGGCGAGGTGCCGCTCTCCGGCTGCCCACTGGCGGCCGAGGCCTTGACGGTCATGTCGACCTGCTGGCGACGGAGCCGGCCCTGGTCGTCGAGCCAGACCTCCATGGGCAGCGTCGGGCCGATCTGCCGGCGCAGCTGGTCGCCGCCCGGCAGCTCGGCGACGTCGACCGTGACCTTGTACCGGGTGGTGTCGACGCCGTCGACCTTCTCGGTGCCGACCTCGGTGACGTCCTTGTCGGTGATCGCCTTGGCGTAGGCGGCGGACTGGGCCGGGTCACCGATCTGCTGGGGGTTCACGCCCTGCTTCTCGGCGGCCTTCGCCAAGTCGATCTTGACCCAGGACTTGCCGCCCGGCGCCTTCTGGCCGTCCATCTTCTGGTAGAGGATCTGGTCGACCACGCGCTGCTCGACGCGCTTGCCCTGGGCGGTGACGGTCATGACGCTGTCGCCCTCCGTCATGTCGAGCGCCCCCTGGCCGGTGGACGTGACCGTCTCGCCGCCCGCGGCGGCCTTCACCCTGATCTCCATCCGCGCCGTCTCGGCCTCGGCCGTCTTGTCGTACGCGGTGCGCACGGCCGTCGTGCCCTCCTCCCGGGCGCCGGCACTGCCGCTCGCGCTCGACGAGGCGCCGTTCCCCTTGGACTCGGGGGTGTCGTCACCGCCGCAGCCGGTCAGCACGACGCTCCCCGTGACGGCCGCTAACGCGATCGCACCGGCCTTCGTTCCCCTGCCACGCACGAATTGCTCTCCTCTCACGAGTGTCGGCTGCCTTTGACCAGCCGCCCGTCTGCCGTCCCGAATGCCCCTTATCTTCGTGAAGATGCCTTTCTGGGTGGGAAGTTGTCACTCCTGCGGTCGGCGACGCCGCACCGGCCGCCGAACGGCACGCCTCCCACCTCACGCCTGACGTGCCGTCAAACACGCGAGCGTGCTTTCCGGGCCTCCCGGAAGTCGAGGTACGACAACGCCACGACCAGCAGCGGAACGACGACCCACAGCAGTGAGACGCGGAGCCGGCCGTCCGTCAGGGCGACGACCAGGACCACGGTGACGGCGCCGACGACGAAGCCGGAGAACTGCCGGTAGGAGCGGAAGCCGCCTGTCGCCGCGGTCATCGCGTCGGAATCGTCCTCCTCGGCGAACGCGGCGCGCACGGGGTGGTCGTCGCCCTCCCGCCGGGCCTGCCGCCAGGCGAAGAACCAACGGCCGAGTACGTACAGGGCGAACGAACCCAGGAAGATCCACCACTCGGTGGCGTCGTCGGGAAAGGAGCGCGCCAGTGTCATGGGCACCGCGTGCCCACCGCCTCACGGAGTAGACGGTTCCGTATGCACGCCGGAACCGGCCGGCGACCAGGGGCCGAGGACGGACACCGCCGCGGCCCGACCCGGGCAGGACGCGTGCGCACCGAAGCTCGGAGCACGACGCGCGCATCACAACGGCTCCCGGGACGGCACGCCGTCACGGACCCGGCACCTGTCCCGAAGCCACCGAGTACGGCACTGTGTCTCCGACCGACCACGTCAGCCACAGGGGGGATCGACGTTGTGGGACCAACTGCCCGCCTTGGCCGGTGTCATCGTGGGAGCCGCCGGTTCCTACGTGGCGACCAGCCTCACGGAACGGAGCCGGTGGCGCCGGGCCAGAGCCGAACGCTGGGACCAGAGGAGACTGGACACCTACGCGTCCTACGCGAACGCCCTGAAGCACCAGATCAACATCGCCCAGCGCATGGGAGCGGCAAGGGGATTCCAGCACGCTGTGGACCCCCTGGACCCGGAGCAGGGCCTCACGCAACTCGCCGAGGCCGAGGCGCGGCGCGCAGCCGAGTGGGAATCGGTGCTGCTCGTCGGGGACGCCGAGACCATAGGGGCGGCTCGTGAGTGGCACGAAGCCGTGTGGAACGTCGAACTCTACGCACGCGGCCTGAAGGACGACCCGGCCGGCTGGGAGAGTGCGGTGCGGCGGATGAGCCGAGCGCGTGACGCCTTCTACGCCCTCGCACGGCGTGACCTGGGCATCTCGGGCCCGCCCCCGCCGTCCGGCAACTGGCCCCGTGTCTGGCAGCAGCAGGACGGGACGGACTGAGGGCGACGTGGTGCAGCCTGCCCGGTCGCACGCGAGGCGAGCGAAACCGCCTTTCGCGCCGGACCGCCGGCGGCTAGGCTCCGGCCACAGCGAGTCACCCACGAGGAGCTGAGACATGGTCGGTCTTCCGAGCGCGCGTTGACGCCGTCGGCCGTGACCGGCCTGTCATCGCGTGCTGCCCTCGACGTCGCGGCACAGCGAGCCCTTCCCCGCCCGAACCGCCGGCGCACCTTCCGTGTGCCCGGTGGCGGGCCTCGTCGGCCACCCGGGGGACTCCCGTGCCGTCCGCTTCCTCCGCTGCATCCGATCCCGGTCGACCTGTTCCGACAAGCCTGTGGCGGAACACCGACTTCCGCAGACTCTGGACGGGCCAGACGGCCTCCCAGCTCGGTGAACACGCGACTCTGGTGGTCCTGCCGCTCTTCGCCGTCCTGACCCTCCACGCCGACGCCGGCCGGCTGGGCGTCCTCCGCGCGGTGGGGCAGGCGCCGATCCTGTTGCTCTCGCTCTTCGCCGGCGCGTGGGTGGACCGGTGGCGGACCCGCACGACGATGGTGCTCACGGACGCCGGCCGGGCCCTGGCCCTGGGCGCCGCCGCCACGGCCGGCCTCCTCGGCCTCCTCGGCCTGCCCGGTCTGCTGGCGCTTGCCGTCGCCGTCGGGGCCCTGTCCGTGTTCTTCGACGTGGCCTACCAGGCGTCTCTCGTACGGCTGGTGGAACGCGACCAACTGGTGCGGGGCAACAGCGCGCTCGAGAGCAGCCGGTCCGCGGCGCAGATCGGCGGCCCCGCTCTCGGCGGTGCGTTGGTGTCCCTGCTGTCGGCACCGGTCGCCGCCGCCTCCGGCGCGCTGTTCTTCGCGCTGTCGTTCCTGTCGATCCGGCGGATCCGCCGAGCCGAAGTGATCCCGGAACGCCCGGAACACCCCCCTCGGGTCTGGCGGCGGATCCACGAGGGCCTGCGCTTCGTCGCCGGCGACACCCTGCTTCGGGCCGTGTGCCTGGCCTCGGCCGCCTTCCAGTTCTCCTTCGCGGCCGTGATGACCGTCTACCTGCTCTTCCTGCCGCGGGAACTGCACCTGTCGGGCACCGTCGTCGGGCTGGCGCTCACGGCGGCGGGACCGGGCGCGCTCCTGGGCTCACTGCTCGCCGCCCGCCTGCCGGGCCGGTTCGGCCACGGCCCGGTGCTCGTGTGCGCGGCGGTACTCGGCGACGGCGTCTTCCTGTGCGTGCCCGCGCTGCACGGCACCTCCCCGGTGACGGTTCCCGCGCTCCTCGCGACCGGCTTCGTGTTCGGGCTCTGCGGCCAGTTGGTGAACGTCACCGTCATGGCCGTCCGGCAGGCCGTCACCCCGGACGGGATGCAGGGCCGCGCGGCCGCGACCATCACGTTCGTCGGCATGGGACTGACCCCGCTCGGTTCCCTGACCGGCGGACTCCTCGCCGAGGAGTGGGGCCTGCGCACCACCCTCCTGGTGACGACCGCAGGCATGATGCTGTCCCCGCTGGTCATGGCCCTGTCCCCACTCGCCCGCCTGGGCCGAAAGCTCCCACCCCCACACGACGCACCACCGACGACCACCCACCCCTGACTTCGCACCACCACTCCGACACGACCACACGAAGCGACAGAACGCCCTGTACGCCCCACCGGCCGGTCCCGGTCGGCTTCTCGCGTCACCAACCGCAGGACCGAGGAGTTGCCGCGGGAGTCCCGAGCGATCACGCAGCCCAGGAACCTCCATACTCCGACGGTGGACATGTCCGAGGAAGGCGAAGCGCTCGCTCCTGAATGGGCCGAGGCGGGCAACAACGTGAACGGCATCCTGCACGGCTGCCGGGACGCCTCGCCCGTCGCCGAACGCTTCGTCCGGGCCGGCTGGAGGTCGAGGTCGTCCTCCTGGCACGGCTACGAGGTAGGAACCCGTTGGTGCGAGGTGGAGCTCGACCCCGCCGAGGGGCCGGACGTCCTGCTGAACGGAGTCGTCGACCCGCAGCGACTCGATGACCTCGCCGACCTTCTCCGCCGCCTCGGGCTGACGTACTCCCTCGAGCTCTACGACGAGGACGGCACCCCGGTCCGCGAGATCCGAGCTCGACCCGACGAGCCACACCCAAGGCCCCCGGACCCGTCCGAAGGCCTTCGCGCCCACCAGGGCTGACTTGGGGAAACACCTCAAGGTCCTGTCCACGAATAGCCCCCAGCCCTCGCCGTACGCCCGCTCCGGGCGACACCCGCCTGCACATACGCGAAGACCCCGGCCTCAGCGTTTCCGCTGGTGACGGGGTCTTTGGGCACCTCACATTGGGTGCCCCCGGCAGGATTCGAACCTGCGCACACGGCTCCGGAGGGGAATTGACTGTCGGGCACCGTCGCAGGCCACAGGCCTGCAGGCGGCTGTTCCACGAGTATGGGTCCACGCATAGTCCACAGCTCGTAGCATGAGCATTGCTCTGATGAGAGCGGCGGCGCTGCCATGCGAAACGTCGAGGCTGCGGGGGGCTGCGTGAGGACCATTGGAGCACTGCATGGTTGTGCGGAGAAGCACCTGCAGACCTACACAGATCCCCGGGGCCCAGAGCCTTCCGCACGTATGACTGGCAGGGCGGTCCGGACCGATTGAGCCCGTTAGACTGTCTGGCCCCGGCCCTGCTGAGCGTTCGCATGGGCTACAAGCAGGTAGCGCCGTTGTTCCACCCTGATGGCCCGGGAGCTGAAGTCCTGCAAGCCATGGAAGTGGTGCTTGCGAACAAGGGATGTGCGACAGCTGACTTCTTGGACGTAACGCTGGATCCGTCGACGGGACCCTGGTCTCTGGTTGATCGAGCACTAGTGGCTACAGGTGAAGCCGGCGGCACGGGGCTGTCCGACTTCAAGGCCGTTGCTGTCACCAAGATCCTCCACCGCAAGCGGCCTAACCTAGTGCCGATTTCCGACAGCAGCATCTACCAGTTCTACCTCGGCCAAAAGCCAGTTCCCGGAGCCTATAAGGACACCCCCTGGCGCTTGTGGCCGCTCCTGCAATCAGACCTACGCCGTCACCGGGGTTGGATCCAAGACCTCATCGTCCCCATTCGTACGCCTGACGAGAGGCCTCTCAGCTTTCTTCGAGCGGCAGACATCGTAATTTGGGAACACACGGCCAGCGGATGCGCCGCGTGACGGTGCCTTGCTGACACTTGAGGGGCAAGTTCGCCGTTGCGTGAGCAGGCCGGACGCCTGTCTTCTACCCTGCTGTTCGTGTCGTTACCTGGATGCAGGTGCCTGTGATGCAGCAGATGTGGGGTAGTAAGCGTCGCCGAACGGCGATCGGGCGGATGGCGTTGTCCATGCCCGCGCGTCAGGCGCTGGCGGACCGCCAGTTGCTACCTGAGCGGACGATCCTCGACTACGGCTGTGGCCGTGGTGACGATGTCAGGGCCTTGGAGCAATTGGACTGCCAGGTGGCTGGGTGGGATCCGTATTACCGCTCCGACACCCAGCTGGTCGCCAGCGACGTCGTGTTGCTGACCTACGTGCTGAACGTGATCGAGGACCCGGTCGAGCGTCGGCAGACCTTAAAGCGGGCGTGGGAGCTGACCTCGACGCTGCTGGTTGTCTCAGCCCGGCTGACCTGGGAGAAGTCAAAGGTCCAAGGTCAGCAGTTCGGTGATGGTCTACTGACGAGTCGGCAGACGTTTCAGCATCTATATGCCGCGAGTGAGCTTCGGGCGTACGTGGAGCAGGTGACCGGCGGGCGGGTGGTGGCCGCCGCGCCCGGAGTCGTCTACGCGTTCCGGGACGAGGGCGCCCGTCTGAGCTATCTGGCGCAGCGGGTGATCCCGGATGCTGAGTGGCTTGCTTCCGAGGACACTGCCTCAGCGGTGAGTGCGGTGGTGGACTTCTTCGAGCGCAGGGGACGTCCGCCGCGGATTGAGGAGATGCCGCGGACCGTTGCGGAGCTCTTGGCTCACCTGCGGCCCGGCGACGTCAAGCGCCTGGTGCGGGATGGTGCTGATCCTGAACGGGCCACTGCGGGGGCTAAACGATCGACGTTGAACACGTTGCTCTACCTGGCGGTGGAGCTGTTCAACGGTCGCGGGCCGTTCGGGAGTCTGCCAGTGGGCTTGCAACAGGACGTGCGCACGTTCTTCAGCTCCTACAAGGAGGCTTGTCAGCGGGCTGACCGACTGTTGTTGAAGCTGCGCGACGACATCTATGTGCGCAATGCTATGAACGCCTCCGTCGCTGGCAAGGTGACACCGACGGCGCTGTACGTGCATCGACGCGCGCTGGAGCGGATCCCGACGGTATTGCGCTTGTACGAGCACTGCGCATCGATCGCTGCCGGTCGCCCTGAGCAGTGGACCGTGGTCAAGCTCAAGCACCAAGGGCGAGCGGTGTCGTGGCTGGACTACCCGGACTTTGACAAAAACCCGCATCCACGGATCCGGTCCTCCTACATGGTGGACCTGCAGACGTTGGAGGCGTCCCATCTCTCCTATGAAAGCTCGGCCAACAGGCCGCTGCTGCACCGCAAGCACGAGTTTCTGGCACCGGATGATCCGGACGTGCCGCGATACCGCCGGTTGACCGAGTCTGAGATGCGGGCGGGGCTGTATGAACGGCCGCACCTGATCGGGACCGAGAACGGCTGGAAGGCCGAGCTAGTCAGGTGCGGCCGGCAGCTGCGCGGGCACCGGCTGGTGCGTCGCTCCGAGGCGTAGGGCTGGTCAACCTTCCTGAGGCTGCATGCTGGCGATGGTCTCGGCGAGCGGGAGGGGATCGAAATCGGCTGCCTGGGAAGGGAACCAGGAAAGACGCAGCCCGTTGGCAGCCACGGCGTCGCGCAGGCCCATCGCCTGGAGGACGTGGCTGGGCGTGTAGGAGGCGCTGGTGCAGGCCGAGCCGGTGGCGATGGCGACCTGGTCTTTGAGGCGGACGATGAGTGCTTCGGCATTCAGCTCATCGAAGCTGACGTTGAGGATGTGGGGGACGCTGTGCTCGGGGTCTCCGTTGAGGTGGAAGCGTGTCGTGCTGAGCGCAGCAAGGATCCGTTCGCGCATCGCCTTCGCCTCCCGCTCCCATGTCTCCCGGTTCTCGGCGAAGATCTTGGCGGCCTCGCACAGGCCCATGATCAATGGCACCGCGAGGGTGCCAGGGCGCAGTTTGCGCTCCTGCCCACCGCCGAACATGATCGGCTGCAGCGGCACCTTGTCCCATCCCCGCCGGCGGGTGATAAGAGCGCCGACGCCCTTCGGGGCGCCGATCTTGTGACCCGAGATGCTGATCAGGTCGATGGGCGCCATCAGGTCGGCGGGGACCTTGCCGTAGCCCTGAGCGGCGTCGACATGCAGATAGGTGGGCGTGACGCGCAGCTTCTCGGCGAGTTCGGCGACCGGTTGGATGACGCCAGTTTCGTTGTTGACGTGCATCAGCGACACCACCAGGGTGTCCGGACGCAGCCGCTCCAGCACGGCGTCGGCGGAGATGCGGCCGTTGGAGCCGGGGGAGAGGAAGTCGACCTCAAAGCCACGGGTATCGCGTAGGTGCGTCAGCGGCTCCAATACCGCCTTGTGCTCGATGGCGGAGGTGATGATGTGCTTGCGACCCGTGAGCTCGCCGTGCGGCGCCAACCCGAGCAGAGCGATGTTGTTGGACTCCGTCGCCCCGCTGGTGAAGATCACTTCTTCCGTCTTGGCGCCCACGGTGCTGGCGATGAAGGAACGCGCCTGCTGCACCGCCTTCTTGGCGCGTGCACCGTACTCGTGAGTGCGGCTGCCGGCGTTGCCGAAGTCTTCGGTCATCCAGTGCAGCACCACCTCGGCAACCCGCGGTTCCACCCGTGTCGTCGCCGCCACATCCAGATACGCCACCACGGCGCTCACCCGCCTCTTTGCACGCTTGCATAACGGTCGTACGTCAAGTGGTTAACGTACACGCTGGGACCGCAGCGCACGAAGCCATCACCCCAGTACGTCAACATCGTCTTCGTGGCGCTTGTTCCTGTGTCGCTTCGCCGACTGCAGACGCATGGTCGAAGGAGTGGTACGTCATCTTGTGCACCTGGGTACGTCGAGACGAAAGCGACGTACGTTTCTCAGGACACGTACGCGCACGCTAGAGTGCACGGGTGCAGACTGAAGCGGCGAGCAAAGCTGCGGGGCGGGCTGTCTCGCGAGCGTCTGATGGCTTTGAGTACACCTTCCCTGCGATCCGAGGGGTGCAGGCGGGGCGGGAGTTTTATGCGTCGATGTGCCCGCTGCGGCTCATCCCGAAGATCTTCCTCTTCGACGAAGAAGATCTCTCCGCCGAACTGAGAGCCCAGCGCGTCCTGAACAAGGGACGCCTGCCGGCGCTCGCCCGCTACATCCTGGACAACCCCGAGGACTATGTCTTCAGCGCCCTGACCGCCTCCGTGGACGGGGACATGGTCTTCGAAAGCCAGGGAGCCCAAGGAGCCGCGCACCGTACCGGGCAGCTGCGCATCCCAATGGACGCACGCTTCCTCATCAACGACGGGCAGCATCGCCGCGCCGCCATCGAGCTGGCGTTGAAGGAAAACCCCGACCTGGGGGACGAGACCATCGCTGTGGTCTTCTTCCACGACACGGGACTCGCGCGCTCTCAGCAGATGTTCGCCGACCTCAACCGGCACGCCGTCCGTCCGGCGCGCTCGATCGGTGTCCTGTACGACCACCGGGACGTCAACGCACAGATCACCCGGACCCTCACCGAACGCTCGGCCATCTTCAAAGGCTTTGTGGAGATGGAAAAAAGCACCCTGTCCGCCCGCTCCCGCAAGCTGTTCACCCTCAGCGCCTTGTACTTCGGCAACCAATCCCTGCTTCAAGGCCTCGAGCTGAAGCAGGACGAGGCGACTGGGCTGGCGCAGTCGTTCTGGGAGGCCATGGACGCGGCGCTGCCAGAATGGGCGATGGTGCGTGACAAGCAGCTGTCCGCGCAAGAGATGCGCCGGGACTTCATTCACAGTCACGGCATCGCCCTGCATGCGCTGGGCCGTATCGGCAACTCGCTGCTACGAGAGTCCACCAAGGCGACTGTGTGGAAGAAGCGTCTGGTTCCGTTGAAGCACGTGGACTGGAGCCGGGCCAACACCGACTGGGAGGGGCGCGCCATCGTCGGCGGCCGCGTCTCCAAAAGCCACCAAAACGTGACACTTACCGTTAATTACCTGCGTAAGCATCTGGGCCTGGAGCTGAGCCCGGAAGAACAACGCGTGGAAGACGCATACCTGCGAGGCGAGGCATGACCACCATCCCCCTCAACCTCGGGCTCACCCCCGTACGCCGTAAGCCCTTTAACGGGCGTTCGCTGGACGAGGTCGTCACCGAGCTCACCGAGGAGATCCGCGAGCTCTACACCGCCGACCAGGTGCCCTGGGTCATCGGCTACAGCGGCGGCAAGGACTCCACCGCCGTCCTGCAACTGGTGTGGATGGCCCTCGCAGACCTGCCCGCCGAGCAACGCACCAAGACCGTGCACGTCATCTCCACCGACACCCTCGTGGAGAACCCCGTCGTCGCCGCCTGGGTCTCCGCCTCGCTGGGCACCATGCAGGATGCGGCACAGGCGCAGAACCTGCCGATCGAGCCGCACCGCCTCACGCCGGAGATAAAGGACACCTTCTGGGTGAACCTGATCGGCCGCGGCTATCCGGCCCCGCGCCCGAAGTTCCGCTGGTGCACCGAACGACTGAAAATCAAACCGTCGAACACCTTCATCCGCAGCGTGGTGGCTGCCCACGGCGAAGCGATCATGGTGCTGGGTATCCGCAAAGCAGAAAGCCAAGCCCGCGCCCGCGCCATGGAAAAGCACGAGAAGCGACGCGTACGCGACCGCCTCTCACCCAACGCCAACCTCCCCAACTCCCTCGTCTACAGCCCCGTCGAGGACTGGACCAACGACGATGTGTGGGAGTTCCTGATGCAGAAGCCCAACCCCTGGGGCTACAACAATCAGGACCTGCTCACCATGTACCAGGGAGCCTCCGGGGACGGCGAATGCCCCCTCGTGGTCGACTCCACCACCCCCTCCTGCGGCTCCAGTCGCTTCGGCTGCTGGACCTGCACCCTCGTCGAGCAGGACAAGTCCATGTCCGCCATGATCCAGAACGACGAGGAAAAGGAGTGGATGCTCCCCCTGCTGGATCTGCGCAACAAGCTCGATGCACCCTTCGGCTACTACCAGGAGGGCGACCCCGACCTCCCGCCCGGCCGCAAGGCACCCTTCCCGCGCCCGGACAAGCCGGCCCGTGACTTCCGCCGGATGAACGGCAAGGTGATGCTGTTCAACGACGGCGCCATCCACGGCCCTTATCTGCAGTCCTACCGCGAAGAGTGGCTCAAGGAGCTGCTCCAGGCGCAAACATGGATCCGTGCCCACGCCCCCGAGCACGTGCAGAACATCGAACTCATCACGCTCGACGAACTCCATGAGATCCGCCGGATCTGGGTGTTCGACAAGCATGAGGTCGAGGACAGCCTGCCGCAGATCTACCAGGACGCCACCGGCGAGCCGTTCCCGGGCGGTCCGCTGGATGAGCAGCTTGTCATGGGCTCCGACGAGATGGATGTCCTCAAGCAGGTCTGCGACGGCGACGACCTGCACTACAACATGGTCCGCGAACTCCTTGCCGTCGAGCGGAAGTACCGCACCATGGCTCGCCGGTCCGGCCTCTTCCAGGCACTTGAGCAAGCCGTGCAAAAGGGCTACTACGACAACCACGAAGACGCCGTGGAATTCGCTACGCGCAAGAAAAAGTGGCGTGACGACATCGCCGAGAACCTGACCTTCGACGACGAAAACGAACTCGATGCTCCTGCGTAAGATCACCCTCGAAGAATTCGGGGCCTACCGCGGCAAGCAGTCTCTCGACCTTACCCCCAAGAAGAACAAGCCGATCATCCTGATCGGCGGGTTGAACGGGTGCGGCAAGACGACTCTGCTCGACGCCATCCAGCTGGCACTCTACGGGAACCGCGCCCGCTGCAGCGGCCGCGGCACCAAGGCTTACGACGCCTACCTGCGCGAAAGCATCAACCGCAAGGCCGACCCCACCCGCGGCTCTGCCATCACTCTCGAGTTCACCGTCATGACCGGCGGGCACGAGCACTACTACCGCGTCGTCCGCAGCTGGCACATCAGCGGCAAAACCCTCAAAGAATTCCTCAACGTCTACGTCGACGACACCTACGGCGCACGCGCAAAGACGCAGCGCGACGTCACGCCCGAAGGCAAGTTCAATCGGCTGTTGAGCGAGGGCTGGGCTGACCACGTCGAATCCCTCCTCCCCTTGGAGATCGCCTCCCTGGCCTTCTTCGACGGTGAGAAAATCGAATCACTGGCCGACCCCGAACGGGCCGCCTCCGTCATCGAGTCCGCCGTCCACTCCCTCCTGGGCGTGAGCACCGTCCAGCAGCTGCGCAACGACCTGCTGGCCCTGCAGCGTCGCCAGAAGCTCTCCGACGAAGAACAGCATCTGCTGGACAACATTCGGGCCCAGGAAGTCGAACGCGAGGCGGTGGTCTCCCAGTACGACATCGCCCATCAGGAACTCGCCCACTCCCGCACCGAGCTCGGTAAGGCGCAGCGCAAGCTAGACAGTCTGGAAAAGGCGTTCGCCGACGAGGGCGGCGACCTGTTCACTAGGCGCATCGAGCTGGAGAACAACAAGAAGCAGACCGCCGCCCGGCTGGCCCAGGTGCGCGGCGAGCTGATCCAGCTTGCCGCGGGCCCGCTACCCCTGCTGATGGCTCAACCGCTCCTGCAGGACGTGCGCAGGCAGGCCGAAATGGAGCAGGAAGCCCAGCAATCGGCACAGGTTCTGCAGGTACTCGAAGCGCGCGACCAGTGGTTGCTGGATCTGGTGCCCGACACCGTCCGCGCCGATGTGCTCAAGCAACTGGACGCCGACCGCGCCGAGCGTGCCGACAAGACGCAGCTGCCGGTGGACCTACGTCTGCCGCACGACGCACTAGCCCAGCTCACCGTCTTGAACGAACTCCTGCAGCGGGACCAGGAGCGCTCCCAGCAACTACTGCACAGCGCCGCAGAACTGACAGAACAACTCGACCAACTGGACCGGCAGCTCGCCGGCGTCCCAGCCCAGGACAAGGTCCAAGCCCTGCAAGTCGCCCGGGACGAGCAGATCGTGGAAGTCGCCCGAAACCAAGCCGCCTGCGACCGCGCCATGGCCAAGCTGGAGGACCTCAAGCGTCGCCGCGAGCACGTCACCACCCTGCTCGAACGGGCCCACAAGGAGTTCGTCCGCACCAAGGTCAAGGCAGAAGAAGTCGAGCGGATTATCAAATACTCCGAAAAGGCCCGCGACACTCTCGAACGCTTCGGCTCCGCACTCCTCAAGCGGCACATCAGCCGACTCGAAGTGGCCGTCCTGCAGAGCTTCAAGGTTCTCATGCGCAAGCAAGGACTCGTGCACGATCTGCGCATCGACACCGACAAGTTCACCCTCACCCTCGCCGATGCCGAAGGGGAGCCTATCGACCCCGCGCGCCTGAGCGCTGGCGAGCGCCAGCTCCTGGCCGTCTCCCTGCTGTGGGGCCTGATGCGGGTCGCTGGCAACCGCCTGCCCAGCGTTATCGACACCCCGTTGGGCCGCCTCGACAGTCGTCATCGCGAGCACCTCGTCGACCGCTACTTTCCCAACGCCAGCGACCAGGTCCTCCTGCTGTCCACCGACGAGGAGATCGACGAGTACCTGCTGGGTCGCTTGAAGAAGTCCGTCGCCCAGACCTACACCCTCGTCCACGACGACACTGAGTTCACCACCGCTGTCGTCGAAGGCTACTGGTGGAACGCAGGAGCACAGCATGCCGGTTGACAACGTCCGCCTGTCCCAACCAGCTAAGGACCGGCTGGTTTACCTCAAGCGCACCACCGGCATCACCCAGTGGAACGTACTGTGCCGCTGGGCGTTGCTGCTGTCCCTCAAAGACCCCTCGACTCCGCTGGTCAAGGATATCGTCACCGACTCCAACGTGGAGATGACCTGGAAGACCTTCGCCGGCCAGCACGGTGATGTCTATCTGGCCCTGCTCAAGCAGCGATGCGCGGCGATTGGGCAGGAAGTCTCCGATGAGAACGTCGCTCGCATGCTGACCGTGCACCTGCACCGCGGCATCGGATATCTGGGCGCGGACAAGGCGATGGCCACCATCGAAGGAATGATCGGCTCCGTCGTGCCCTCCTGACGTTCCTTTCTCCGAGCGACTACCGAGGGCACACATTCGCCCGCCCTGGCACCCCCCACCCGTCCGCCAAGACAAGACACACCCTTCCCCCTTCTGTCGGGCATGCAAGCCCTCGTGTGCCCGACAATTTCATGTACGAAGCACCGCACGTTCCCCGCAGCCTCCACGCCATCCCTGCGCCCTGCGCAGTCACCGCGGGGGAAGCCTTGCACGAGTCATGGACACGGCTGCGACGCCACCGAGACCGCTCTGCTTCGCCGTGAGCATGCTCCAGTCGGCAGCTCACGCAGGCGGCCAAGCTTCCACGTCAATACCGGGCGCTTAGCTCCTTTCCGGGCCCCCGAGCGCGACGTCGGCTCCCTACAGGCAACGAGGGGGTGTGCGCACAGGACGCTCCGTTCCGTGCCACCAGTTGGCCCGCAGAAGCCATCCATGCGACGGGACGGCGGCAGCCCCTCACGCAGAACATGACGGTATGCCATGCTTTGGAAACGTATGTCATTGAGGGCGATCCAGCCGCGAGCCGTTCACACCACCAAGCGCCAGGTGTGCAGCAAGCCTCCGAGGGGGATAGCGGTTGAATCGTGATACATCGAAGAGAAGACGCCTACCTGCCGTTCCGCTACGATGCCGGGCGGAAAGTGGACGCCCCCACCGCCACGTTCCGCTTGCCGAGACGCAAAGTACGAGGCAGAGCGTGGCAGCGCCCGCACTGGCTCGTCGCACCGTGACGATGCGTCGCCTTCGGTGATTGGCACGCGCGAAAGGGCAGGACTCAACTCTCCATGCTGCAGGACCTTCTGCACCGCACACGATCGGTTCAGGCCGCCGAGGGAATGTGCGCGCCGACTACCGCACACTCTGTACCCGGTGATGACGGCGGCCCTATAGGGGCGGCACTGGCCGGCCAGCAGGGCGCCCTCAGATTGTGCGCTGCCTCGCGGGTGTGGTCTGGCCTCCGCCTGTGCTGCAGCAACCCCGCTGCCCATCCCCAGCTTCGAACGCGGCCGGCACATGATGGGGAGGTGCGGCAAGTACGGTCGACCTCCATCGCACTTACGCCGTTGCCCCGAAGCAGGCGACAACCCACCCCGCATACTCGGGCCGACCGGGGGCTGGCCCTTGCCCCGTTGAGGGGCTCGGCGATGTAACGGACTATCGGGGGCGGGGGGTTTGCCGGATGCGAAGCCGCGAGACATACCGCTGGGTCATCAATGAAGGCCGGCTTCTCGGGCCGCTGCCCTTCTGTACGGGTGAAATACACATCCGATATGGTAGTGAAGTAACCATGGTGGGAGCATAAAGTGTCAGCATCCTCAATGGAGTCGTCGGAGCATGTTGACACGTGGATTGATGTTTTCCCGTGGGTCGAATATCTCAACGCCCCAGACCTTATCGACCTTCAACGACTCGGGGGACCTGCTCAGTGGTGGGGTAAGGAAAGTCCGGCGCAGACGGCCATGAGACGGGCTTCCATGGAAGAAGTCTTTGACCTGCTCAGCGGTATTCTGCTGTCGAGCGGGAACCTCGTGGACGAAGACTGCGCAATACTCTTTCCGGCTTTGCATGCCACCACTGTCATCGAAGACCTCGATATGAAAAACGGTGCTACTGCAGCATTGGCGGAGTTCGGAATTCTTGAGCTAGATGATTTGCGGGGCATGACACCGCATCATCTCAGTTTGCACCTTCCCCTGACACGGGGTGAGGTGGCCACCTTCTTGAGTGCTGTAATGCGTGCGGTCGCCCTGCCGGACGAGACCTTGCACGCTGTAGCGGTAACACAGTGGTTCAGTGAGCTGGACAGCGAAGAACAAAGCATCCTGCTCTTGCAGCGATGTGCCCCAAAACGCCAGGAATTGTCCACGCTGGCGATGCAGCACCACATGCCTTTGGAACGCTTGCAGGAACTCTGTGACGAGCTATCCCATCGCCTCAACGCTGCCATGGCCACATCCCCTGCTTTGCGGGCAGCCGTGGCGGATTTCGACCATGTCACCCATGCGCCGACACCTTTGGCGCAGCTCCAGCACCGGCGTCCGTGGCTAGGCGGCTTTTTGCCGGGCAGTGATGTGAGTTTTATGTCGCTGCTGTCCTCCCTGCGTCACGTCGAAGTGCAGGAACAATGGATATGCCGCCCCTCTGTGCGCGAGCAAGTGCAAAAAACTCTGAGCATCCTTAGTTTTGAAGAGGATGAGGTTATGGCGCTTCCCGTTGCTCGGAGGCTATTGAGTCAACAGGGATGGGTTGCAGCATACATTGATTCCTGGCTCGATTTTTGCGGAATTTCTTCCCGATCGGGTCAGCTGCACTTCAGTGGCATGTCCACCCCCGAACTCGATGATCTTTCGCGACAGGATGCCCAGCCGGCACCAATCAATCGCCCGCCTGCGAAGAATCTCGACGGTGCGCCACAGTCGGGCATGCACGATCACGACATGGATTCGGAGTCGCCTTCTTCGGCTGGTGGCACACCAGACCAGGCAGATGCCATCGCTATTCGCGCATGGGCACGCAGCAACGGATTTGCCATAGGAGAGCGTGGACGTATTTCGCGAGTTGTTCAAGAAGCCTATGCTGCGGCACTCGGCGACACGTCGCATGCTGCCTCCCCGCGAGAAGCGCCACCACTGTCTCTCACCCGTGATGATCCCTCCGGCTCGCCGGATAGCGCGCTTGCCGAGGAGTTCGCGACGCTCGCTGCTCTGATGAACCCCGATGAGCAGGGCATAACATTCGGTTCTCTCTTGCGGCTCGGAGAAGAACTACCGCCGCAGGCGCAGAACATCGTCCATCGCATCCTGAACGCCACCCTGGGGGAAAGCGGCTGGATTGTAGACAGAGAGGAAGTTACACAGGCTAGCGCGGGTGCCCCTGTCTGGAAAACACTTAAGCAGCGCGCTCGGGAGGTACTCCAGGAAGCGGATCATCCGCTTTCAATCGGCGAACTCGCCTCACGCATGGGCGACATCGTAAATGAGCGGTATTTGAAGGCGCAGATTGCCGCTGACCTGCGTTTCACGCGCAGCGATATTGACGCCTGGGCGCTGACAGAATGGCAATTGCGCCCTTACACCAGCGTGCGTGAACTAGTGGAAGAAGAAGTCGATAAGGCGGGCGGCAGTATAGAAAGTGCCGAGCTCGTGAAGGTATTGACGCAAGCTTTTTCCATCAAAGAATCCACCCTGCGACAGGTAATCTCCTCTGCACCTTTCACTGCTCGCGGGGGACGAGTGCAACGCCTCACCGACCTTGAGAGCGGGAGGGGCCAAGGCGACACGCATCGGGCCGACGAGCCCGCCGATAACACTGCGGGTGTTCAGCTCGCCCGGGATCTCGGATTGGACTTCTAGTGCACGCTCTTGAGGCTCTCCGGGATGCCGGTCTTGGGGGAGAGTACCGTAGCGACCGCGGCAACGTTGTCGATGAGTTCTACGTACCGGCTCTGCGGGCATCGACCGCCTACGATCGTGCTGTCGGCTATTTCACGGCCTCTGTCCTGGCCGTCATCGGCGAGGGCATAGAAGAATTCACTCGGCGCGCCGGGACGATGCGCATCGTGGCCTCGCCCTATCTCCTCGCCGAAGACATCGCCGAGATCGAAGCGGGCTACGAGCTCCGCGCCGTCATGGAGAAGGCTGCCCTACGCGACCTGGAGCGTGCGACGGAAGACGTCAGGGCGGTGCGCGGACTTGGCAAGCTCGGCGCGCTCATCGCCGAGGGGCGACTGGACATGAAGCTCGCCTACGTCACGGCCGGCAGCCGGGTCGGCATGTATCACGAAAAGATCGGCGTCTTCCGCGATGACCACGACCTCGTCGCGTTCAAGGGCAGCGCGAATGAGACGCTGTCGGGCCTGGTGGGGAACTTCGAGTCCATCGAGGTGTTCCGTAGCTGGGAGGAGCGAGACCGCGAACGGGCTTTGCGTATCAGCAAAGACTTCGACGACCTGTGGCATGACAAGACCCCCCTGCTTCGTGTGATGCCCTTCACCGACGCCGCCAAGCAGATCATCGAGCGCAGCAGCTGCGCTGCACCTGACCCCAACGACGACACAGTGATCCCCCCGTCCGGCGCACCGATCACTGTCATCCGCGAAGACCGCACCGGTATGCTGACCATCCCTCCGCAGCTGCAAGTGCGCGACTACCAGAAGAGGGCCGTCGCCCAGTGGTTTGCCCAGCAGGGCCGCGGCATCCTGCGCATGGCAACCGGCACCGGCAAGACCCTCACCGCCCTGTCCGCCGCTGCCCAAGTGACCAAGATGCTCCGCAAGGCCGGCGAACCACTGCTCACCGTCGTGATCGCCCCCTACCAGCACCTGGTCGACCAGTGGGGGAAAGACATCGAGTGGTTCGGCGTGCACCCCCTACGCGCCTACGAGTCGACCGCCTCATGGTTCCCCCGCGCCTCCCAAATGTTGGATTCGCTGGCGCTGCACACCACCCGCGGCGGCGTCATCATCACCACGAACAAGACCTTCGGCGAGACCGCCTTCCAAAGCATCCTCCAGCGCTACCGCGGCCAGCTCCTCCTCATCGCCGACGAGGCACATAACCTCGGGGCCCGGCACATCCGCTCCAAGCTGCCCGACAGCGCACAGTTTCGCCTCGGACTGTCGGCCACCCCGGAACGCTGGTTCGACGACGAAGGCACCACCGCACTCACCGACTACTTCGGCCCGGTGGTCTTCGAGCTGGGCCTCGGTGACGCCATCAAAGCAGGAGCACTGTGCCGCTACACCTATAAGCCCGTGATCGTGGAACTGGATGCCGACGAGACTGACCTCTACATAGAGATCACCGAAAAGATCGGCAGGCTGTTCGCGATGCAACAGTTCTCCGAACAAGCCGACGAGAACAGCCCCCTGGGCCACCTGCTGCGCAAACGAGCCAACCTCCTCGGCCACGCCCGCGCGAAACTCCCAGCGCTGCGACGGGAGATCAGCCAACGCAGCGAGGAGTGGTATCAGCTGCTGTACTGCGCAGAAGGACAGCACCCCCTGTCGTACGAAGACGGCGCCGCGCCGGAACCAGCGCAGATTGATCAAGTACTCGACCTCGTCGGCAATCAACTGCATATGCCCGCCGCTCGCTACACCGCCGAGACCAAACGCCCCGAACGTCAGCAGGTCCTGCAGCGCTTCGCCGACCGCAAGCTGCAAGTGATCGCCTCTATGCGCTGCCTGGACGAAGGCGTCGACGTGCCCGCCGCCCGTACCGCATACCTGCTGGCCAGCTCCTCCAACCCCCGGCAGTTCATTCAACGCCGCGGCCGAGTGCTGCGACAGGCACCGGGCAAGACCACGGCCGACATCGTCGACTTCATCGTGGTCCCCCCGCCTAATATGCCCGACCTGCAGGACCGCACCGAACGCAGCATGGTGGCTCGCGAGCTGGCCCGCGTGACGGAGTTCGCACAACTGGCGGACAACGAAGCCGAGACCCTCGACCTCCTTCGTCCACTACGCCTGCGATATGGCCTGCTCGACACCTGATCCACGGCATCACCAAACGGAGTAGACGTGAGCAAGAAGAAGACTGCGCAGGATGTGCTGAGTCAGCTGTCGCCTGAGGGCGTCAAACTTGCCAGACGCGTCATCGAGTTGGAGCGTGAGAACTTGCACATCAGAAGTTCAACCACCGTGGTCAACGAGATCGTGGCGGCCGTGAAGGGACTGATCAAGTGAAGCTGCTGAGGCTGACCCTGGACAACTTTCGTGCGTTCTACGGCCGCCAGACGCTGGATCTCGCCGTCGACGACTCCAAGCCGGCGGTGCTGATCTTCGGCAACAACGGTGCAGGCAAGACCACCCTCCTCAATGCCTTCGCCTGGGCGTTGTACGGCAAGTTCTCCGCCGACGTCGAGCAGCAGCACCGCGTCATCCATGACCACAAATGGGCGGAGACCCCGCACGGCACGCCCGTCAGCGCGTCGGTGGAACTGAAATTCGAACACGCAGGGGTGATCTTCACTGCGCTGCGTGAGGTGGCCACCGTCAAGAACACTGACGAGCAGATAGCCGTCGCAGCCAAGCTCACCCTCAACGAGATCAAAAACGGCGAGAGCAAGCCCGTAGCCAACGGTCAGGATCGCATCGAAAAGATCCTTCCCGAAGGCCTCCGTCGCTTCTTCTTCTTCAACGGTGAGCGCATGGAGAAGATGTTCACCGGCGAGGAGAACAACGACGAGGTCAAACGCGCCATCAAGACCTTGATGGATCTTGAACCAATGGAGCGGGCGATCACCGAGCACCTTCCCGCAGCCGCACGACGCCTCGCAAAAGAGATCGACAAGGGCGGCGACAGTCGCCTCCAGCAGCTGCGCGATCAACAGGAAAGCCTCGAACAGCAGCGTGACGACGCCACCCGGCGTGCGCAGAAAGTCTCCCGCGACATTAGCAGCTACGAGAGGGAAGTCCGGGAGATGGAACGAGCGCTGCGTAGCCACTCGGAGTCCAAGCCTCTGCAAAACGCTCGCAAGAAGCTCGAATGGAAAATCAACGAGATGGGGGGGCAGCTACAGGACCGGTACGCACGCAAGCGTGAGATCCTCTCCAAGGGGGGCTTTCTCGCCTTCACGTCGCACATCGACGAAACGGTGATCGGGTTGGCAGAAGCCATGCGCGAGCGCCGCCAACTGCCTGCCGGCATCCAACGGGACTTCATCGAGGGCCTCCTCGACGAAGGCAAGTGCATGTGCGGAACGCCCGTTCCCCAGGGGAGCGCGGCATATCAAGAGCTGGACAAGCGCCGCTACAACGCCGGTCTTGCCGATGTGGAAGCCCGCTGGATGTATGTCAGTGGGCAGATGAAACACCTCGGCGAGGCACGCCAAAAGCTCCTAGACGACTTGCGACAGGCCACATTCGAGATCCAGAACTGCCAGGACGAGATCAAGAGCCTGGAGGAAGAGAAGAGCGAGATCGACCGCCAGCTGCAGGGCGTCAACATCGAAGACGTACAGCGCCTCGAGCAGCGACGCAAGGAGTACGACGAAAAACGCATCGACGGACTGGCCGAGCACCGCCGGCTGGAAGAGCGCCGGGTCGAGTTCGAAGCCGAGATCGACAAGATGAAGAGACTCTTCAGGTCCGCGCAGGCAGCGGACGAAGCGTCCCGAAAGGTGCAGCGACAGGTCAATCTCGTCAACGAGGTACTGGACACCTTCCGCGAGGCACTGGAACTGAAGACCGAAGAGGTCCGCGAACAGCTCGATGCGAAGCTCAAGGAGGTCTTCTCAAGGATCTTCATCAAGTCCTACGAGCCCGAACTAACAGACTCCTTTGAACTGTTGCTGAAGTCACCCGCCGGCATCGCTATCCGCAGCACGGGCGAAAACCAGGTCCTGGGCTTGTCCTTCGTCGGCGCAGTCTCGGAGATCGCCAAGCAGATCCACCAGCGCAAGGCCAAAGACAGCGAAGACATCATCGGCGAAGGAGGCATCTACCCCGTCGTCATGGATGCCCCCTTCGGCAGCCTGGACTTCACCTATCAAGAAGAAATCTCCCAAGCACTGCCGAAGCTCACCTCGCAGATCGTTACCCTGCTTTCCAACTCCCAGGCGAGTGGCAAGGTGATGGACAACCTTCAAGGAGCGGCCACTCGCATGTACGTGCTGCGCACGGTTACCCCCAACACGGACGCCGCGCAAGAGACGATCGAGATCAACAACCGGGCCGTCGCCTACGTCACGCACGGCGATTTCGAGCACACCATCTTGGAAGAGGTGGCCTTCTGATGGCATACGAAGATCGTTTCCGCAGGCCAGCCGCCCATGAGGACCTTATCTCGGCGCTGGCCGGCAAAGAGGGCCCTTTCAACGCGATGGTGGACGTGCTCATGTTCGCGGCCGTGCTAGGCCGCAACAAGGGCAAGCGAGAGCCCTTCGATAAAGCTGGCGAGCCCATTCGCCTGGCGCTGATCGAAGGCCGCCAGTACGGCGATGTACTCATCGACATGATCGCAGTGGCCGAGGAGCCCAACGATCCGAAGATCCTCGCCGACGAGCGCCAGCCCGACCGGGTTGAAATCTTTGAGGAGTACGCCAACGGCGGACTGAACTATATACAAGGCGAGGTCAACGCCACCGGTGGGCACGACTACGTCTCCATCATCAGCACCCTAGTCATGGATGCTCTCACCGAACCCGACGAGCGGCAGAACGACGTCTCCGCACTAATGCAAGCCGCAGATCTAGACTGGTAGCAACCACATCGGCGCCTGACACAGCGAGGCCGCTGCTGTGCCAGGCGCGTACTGCTAGCCGAGCCGCCCTCTGTCTCACGGTGTCAGTGATGTCCCCGCGCGTCCGCGCAGATGCTTGAGCATCTCTCTGGCCACCTGCCCCGTCTCTCGACTAATCTGACTTCCAGTCATAGACGCGTAGGGGGCGCGACCCAACTTCCCGGACATCGGGGTCACATGAGAGGTGTCGAGTCCCTCATCACCTGAAAGAGGCTCCATGACGTTCGGTGCTGCATCTGTCTCCCCCCGCAGCGTGGGCATGGGAGCGCTCCTGGAGGAGCATCACCCTTTCTGGGTCCCCGTGTATCAGCGGGCATACGCCTGGGATGAGCAGACGTCAGCTTTCATCACGGACGTTAAAGAGCTCCTGGCAGACACCAGCAGCCAGCGCGGCCACTTCTTCGGCGGTTTTGTGTGTATCGAGCACACGGATCACTCCCAATCGAGGCCCCATACCTACCAGATTGTCGATGGCCAGCAGCGCCTAACTACCTTTGTTCTGACGTTGTCAGAAATTGCTGCTGCAGCAGAGGATGTTTCAGAGAAGGCTCGGCGCGCAGGTGATGACCGAGCTGCCAATTCTGCAAGCATTCTCTCTGAGGACATGCGCAGTCGCTTCATCTACTGGAAACACTTCAACGTCACTGAAGGGCGAGTTGAGGAACGTCCTCGGCTGAAGCTTTCCACGGCTGACAACAAAATTTTCCAAGATCTGCTTAAGGGCCGGGATGTCACCGCCTCTCGGGAGAGCCATGAGCTTCTGATTGCTGCGCAGAAAGCTCTCCAGGGCAAGTTGATTAAGCCCATCGTTGAGGCTGCTCCTTCTTGGATGGAAAAGGTAGAAGCACTGGACCGTCTCCGTCATGCCCTGACTGTTCAGTCGCATGTCATTCAGATCGTCTGCCTGGACCGAGAAAGAGCGTATCAGCTTTTTAGCGTCCTCAACGATCGAGGGCGCTCTTTGGAGGACGCCGATCTACTGCGCAGTTACACGCTTGAGCAGCTTGAGCAGCATCCGCATGAGCAGCGAGTGGCGGCAGCGACGTGGGATGAATTGCTGAAGACTCCCGCCGCAAAGGTCAGTTCCTTCCTGAAGGCTTATTATCCGTCGACGACCGGTACGCGCGCTGGTACTCCACTCTTTCAGAAGCTCTGTGACGCTTACTTTCCCCAAAAACCCCCTACCGCCCCCTCCCGCGTATCTCAGCAGATCTCGTCCTTCCTCAAAGAGAAGGATACTTATCTCAAGATCGCCGAAGGCGAGTGGCCTTTTGAAACTGCTGTTGTTCCCGGTTTTACGCCGGAAGCCTCTGCATGGCAGAAAGATCGACTTGCCCGCCTGGTGCGGACACTGAAGCATGAATTGGCCCTTCCTCTGTTGCTAGCCGCATCGCAGTGTGCGACAGAGAAGAGATTCGCAGAGCTTGTTTTCATGCTTGAAATTTTCGCCTTCCGCTACAAAAATGTGTGCAGTGGACACGCAAGTCCCGCTCAAGCAATCTATTACGCCGAAGCGAAGCGGATTCGAGAAGCGACTGCGGCTGGCAAAGAGGTGCGGTGGAATGACCTTCGGATCAAGCTGCAAGGGCTTCTCGACAAGTCGGCGTCCGACGAGCATTTTAAAGTCAGTCTGGACAATCATCTGCGATACGATCGAGGGAGCGCACAAAAAGCTAACCTGCGTGAATTCCTCACCACCCTTGAAGATCATCGTGAATGGCTAGAAAAAGGCGCCCCGGGTCAGCCTAAGCCGAACATGATGTCCGTCTTCGACCTTCAACAGGTGACGATCGAGCACATCTACCCTCAGAACCCACTCCCGGGCGATGAGCAGCCCGAGATGCGCGAGCTCCTGAACCGACTGGGGAACCTGACATTCTTTGGGCCCCGTGAAAACTCCGATGCGGGAAACAAATCATTCTCAGTGAAGTGCAAGCAGTACTATGCGCAGAGTCAGGTGGGCTTGACTCGCAGTATGATCAAGTTTTCACAGTGGACAGAAACTGAATACAAAGAGCGCCTGCATGACCTACAGGCGGACGCGTGCAAAGTCTTCCGACTTCTCTGACCGGGACTCTATTCTCTTCGATCTGTGCCTAGTCGGCAGTAGCGCTGTAGGCACTGATAGGGGATACGGTGGCGGAGCAGTGAGTATTTTCAGTGCGCCACTGAGCGGGTGACCTTGATACTGTGAGCGAGGGACCGCCACGCACGAGGCTCCCGTGCCCTTTAGGGGAGATGTTCAAGACCCAACTGACCGGCACAGGAGCCTCAGTGGTTACCTATTCTGCCGCACTCGACCGCCCGCACGCCTTGGTCGAGTGGGTCACGATGCTTAGCGTCGCCCGTGACGGTGGCTGCCGAGGCAAGGTTTCCGCCGGACCAGCATGCGCTGGTCGCGCTGGTGCACCTGCGCCGGCACGACACCCTTGCACGCGCAGTCGGCTTCGGGATATCCGTCGGTACTGCTCAAGGTCGGCGTAGCGGCTTTGGGCTGGAGTTTCAATGACCGAGTCAAGGCTGCGGTCGCCCTCCACCCGTGAGGACGGCACCTCGTCCCGGAGATCGTCTGTGCCTCAGCCGACGAAAGTCAGCCACGACGGCGGGCATGCCGACCGATCAGGTGCGCGTGTGTCTCGCTGCAGCCCCACCGGCCTCAGCCACGCTGCCGGCTCTGTGGCCTTGCTCAGGCCGTCTGCGCGATGGGCGGTGTGGGGGTGAAGGCCCGGTCGTCGCGCAGGAGGGCCCACAACACACTGGTGCGGCGTCGTGCGAGGGCGATGACGGCTTGGACGTGTTTGCAGCCCTCGCCGCGTTTCTTGAGGTAGTAGTCCCGGTTGGGGCCGTCGCGGATGATGCTGGTCTGCGCGGAGAGGTAGAAGACTCTGCGCAGGCGGCGGCTGTATCGCTTGGGGCGGTGCAGGTTGCCGGTGCGGCGGCCGGAGTCGCGTGGGACGGGGACCAGTCCGGCGGCTGAGGCGAGGTAGCCTGCGTCGGTGTGGGCGGTCATGTCGCCCGCGGCGACGATGAACTCGGCTCCGAGGATGGGGCCCATGCCGGGCAGCGACTCGATGATCTCGGCTTGTGCGTGGGTGCGGAAGGCGTCACGGATCTGCCGGTCGAGGCGCTTGAGTCGGTCGTCCAGGGCCAGGATCTGCGTGGCCAGGTCGGCGACGATCTGTGCGGCGGCGTCTTCGCCGGGCAGGGCGGTCTGCTGGGCCTGGGCGGCTTCCATGGCCGTGGCGGCCACGCTGCCCGCGTCGCGAACCCCTCGATTGGCCAGCCAGGAGGTCAGGCGGGCCAGGCCGCGCCGGCGCAGGGCGGCCGGGGTCTGGTAGCCGGTCAGCAGCACCAGTGCGCCCTTGCGGGCCGAGTAGTCGAAGGCTCGCTCCAGGGCGGGGAACATGCCGGTGAGCACGTCGCGGAGCCGGTTGACCGTTCGCACTCGGTCGGTGACCAGGTCGGTGCGGTGAGCGGTCAGGAGCGCGAGGTCGGCGGCCAGCTGTGCGGGGACGCCGATGGTGGCGAAGTCCCGGCGGTGGCGGGCGGTTTCGGCGATGACATAGGCGTCGCGGGCATCCGTCTTGGCCTCGCCCCGGTAGGCGCCGGCCATGCGGTTGACCGTCCGGCCGGGCACGTAGACAGGCTGCTGCCCGTGGGCTGCCAGCAGCGCCAGCAGCAGTGCGGAGGACCTGCTGGAGATGTCCACCGCCCAGTGCACCTCTTCGGCCAGGTCCAGGATCCCGCCGAGTGCGGTCAGGATCGCCGACTCGTCATTTTCGATCTTCTCCGACCAGAGAGTCGCGCCGGTCTCGTCGACCACCGCGGCCCAGTGATGGGCCTTGCCCGCGTCGATACCAACCCATATCCGGGCCCGTCGTTCGCTCACGCGTCCCTCCCGCAGCCGAGTTGCTTTCCGTCGGCCCGTAGGACACCCCGTCGTCAGCTCCGTAAACAGCGACGCGTTCCGCGTATTTCAATCAGCGACCAGGGCGCCCCGAAGGGCCGGACGGCCACTCCAGCCGAGCCACGGTCGGCAAGCTGCTTTGAAGCCACATCCGGCCCTCCCGGGCCACCGAACAACTTACGGAGCTGCTTTGGCGCGAGTGATCATGGTCCCGTAAGCTTCCGGCGCGTCGGGCAGTCTGTGGACCTGCCCGGTGAAGCACGACGTTGGGGCCGTGATCTTCGAGGCTCGCGCCAAAGTGGCTGCCTCACTGGCTGTTCTCTATCCGTTCGTGGAGTCGATCAGGTTCGAACGAGGTCCTGATTCGGGTGAGTTGGCCGGTGCAGGCGCATGGAAGAAGGGCCTCTTGGTAGCTCGCGGTTGTCGAGTCCAGCGAGAGGCAAGAGGCCCTGGTGTCGAAGTGTTGCGTGGTCGTGGTCGCCGGGTCCAGTCCGTCCACTCCTGGGTGTGACTGTCTCGCCCATCGGTTCGGGAACGCGGCCGACCGGCCGGAGCGTCGGCCCCGGTATGCCTCGGACATGAGCGACACGGAGTGGGCCCTGGTGCGGGAGCTGCTGCCGGTGCCGTCGTGGTTGACGGGCCGGGGCGGCCGGCCGGAGGGCTACTGCCACCGGCAGATGGTCGATGCGGTGCGCTACCTCGTGGACAACGGCATCAAGTGGCGGGCCATGCCCGCCGACTTCCCACCCTGGCCGCGGGTGTATGCCTTCTTCGCCCGCTGGCGGGATGCAGGGCTGGTGGCCGAGCTGCACGACCGGCTGCGCGGGGTCATCCGCCGCTCGGAGGGCCGCAGGGAGGAACCGAGTGCGGGCGTGGTGGACTCGCAGTCGGTGAAGGCGGACGCCACCGTCCCTCATGTCTCGCGGGGGTTCGACGCCGGGAAGAGGATCAACGGGCGCAAGCGGCACCTGCTCACCGACACCCTCGGCCTGCTGCTCGCGGTGCTGGTCACGCCGGCCTCCACCACCGACCGGGACGCCGCCCGTCTCCTGCTGCCCGCGGCGAAAAGCCACTTTCGGCGGCTGGCACGGGTCTGGGCCGACGGCGGCTACACCGGCCACCTCACCGACTGGACCGACCAGCACCTCGGAGTCGTCCTCGACATCGTCCGCCGCAGCGACGACCTCCAGGGTTTCCAGGTCCTGCCCCGCCGCTGGGTGGTGGAAAGATCCTTCGCCTGGCTCCTGCGCAGCCGGCGCCTGGTCCGCGACTACGAACGGCGCACCGACACCAGCGAGGCCGTCGTCCTGTGGTCGATGACCATGCTCATGAGCCGCCGCCTGGCCGCCCGGCACCGGCAGCGTCCGGCTCCGGCGCGGGCGGCGTGAAGCGGCCCGGCTTGTCCTCCACCAGCCAGCCCCGTTCCACCAGCCGCTTCAGCCGGGCCCTGGCGCCTTCGACGCGCGAGGCCAACGCGCTGTCCCAGCCCAGCACCACCGCCGCCCGCCGGGCCCCCAGCCCGTCTCCTCCCGCCTCCCCGGCGGCGGCCATCAACGCCTGGTAGTCCACCGACAGCACCTCGGTGCCGACCGCGTCCTGGCGGTGCGGCACCGCCCGGCGCGGCCCCACCGGCTCCTTCCGCACCATCCCGTCGGCCGCCACGGCGGGCGCATCCGCCTCGGCCAGCGCCTCCAGATACTGCTCCAGGCCGATCACCCGGCACCGGAGCGTCTCCTCTGCCTCCGTCAGAGCCGCCCGCACCCGCTCCAGTTCGGCTTCGATTTCCTCCACCCGCACCGCCACGGCCTTCTGCCGCGCTTCCAAAACCGCTCGCATCGACGGCATCCGCCACCCCCACGACGTCTCGGCCAGCAACAGACCGAGACTTCCGCGACAGCCCTCAGCTCATGCCGGACCAGCGGAAACCGCACGTGAGGTTCGGATAGAGAACGACCTCTCAAGACGGAGGGTCAAGTTCCCACACTCTGGGCAGCCCCAGTAGTCGCTCACGTAGCCCACCATATCTCGGCGTGGGCTCGGTGTTTGGGGAAGCGGTCAAGGCGGAGGCCCCAGGCGGCATGCCTAGGGAACGTCTTGCCGATCATGTGTCGAGCCAGATGAGTGTGCTGGCCAGGGTGATCGCGGCGCGGTAGCGGCCGGGTTGTTTGTCGTAGCGGGTGGCGATGCCGCGCCACTGCTTGAGGCGGTGGAAGCAGCGTTCGACGACGTTACGACGCCGGTGGACGGCCCTGTCGAAGCCGCAGGGCCGTTCGCGGCGTCGTGCCCGGCCTGCGAGTTGGTCGACGCGCTCGGGGATGGTCGCTTTGATTCCTCGTCTGCGCAGGTAGGCGCGGAAGGTGCGGGCTGAGTAGCCCTTGTCGGCCACGACTCGTTCGGGCCGTCGACGGGGGCGTCCCGGCCCGGGCCCGGCAACGCGGATGGCGTCGATGACGGCCTCGGCCTGGGTGCAGTCGTTGCGGGTGCCGGCCGTGACGACAAAGGCCAGCGGCCGTCCCCGTCCGTCGCAGGCGAGGTGGATTTTGCTGGTCAGCCCGCCGCGGGAGCGTCCGAGTCCTCGTTCCTCGAGCCCCCTTTGGCGGCGGTGTGCTGGTGGGCCCGCACGATCGTGGAGTCCAGTGCGACCAACCAGTCCACCTCGGCCTGGCCCTGGGCCGCAGCCAGGAGCCTGTCGAAGGTGCCGTCGGCGGCCCAGCGGGCGAAGCGCCCGTGAACGGTCTGCCAGGGTCCGAACCGCTCGGGCAGGTCCCTCCAGGGCACACCGGTGCGGAACTTGAACACGATGCCTTCCAGCACCTGGCGGTGATCGCGCCACCTGCCCCGGGCACGGCCCGCCGGCGGCAGTAACGGCTCGATCACCACCCACGCGGCCTCAGATATCTCCCCATCCCTCACGATCAGTCCAACGATCGGATGATCGGAAAGACACTCCCTAGTACTGCAACGGTGCTTGCCGTGACTGTTGGCCAGGTGGGTCGTTGGTGTGGTTATGGGTGGGGACCTTGCTGATGTCAGGTTGTGGGCAGGTGAGCTGGATGCTCTGCATGAGCGGTTCGTGCACCGGTTCAGCAGGTCGGAGCCGCGGGAGTCGGCGCTGGCCTATATGCGGGGGCTGATCGCTCCGCTGCAGCGCAAGAACGGCTGGACGCTGGCGGAGGAGGCCGGTCATGAGGGTCCGGACCGTATCCAGCGGATGCTGAACCGGATCGAGTGGGACGCCGATGAGGTCCTCGACGACGTGCGGGACTACGTCGTCGAGCATCTCGGCGACCAGGACGCGGTGCTGATCGTGGACGACACCGGCTTCCTGAAGAAGGGGACGCGCTCGGCCGGGGTCCAGCGGCAGTACTCCGGCGCGGCCGGGCGGACGGAGAACTGCCAGGTCGGCGTCTTCCTCGGCTATGCGACCGCTCGCGGCAGGACGTTGATCGACCGCCGGTTGTATCTGCCCACGTCCTGGACGGAGGACCGGGAACGGTGCCGGCGGGCCGGCATCGGCGACGAGGTGGCCTTCGCCACCAAGGTGGCCATGGCCAAGGCGATGGTCCGCCGCGCGATCGCCGATCGCATCCCGTTCCGGTGGGTGACCGCGGACGCCGCCTACGGCTTCTCCAAGGGCTGGCGCTCCGAGCTGGAGCAGGCGGACGTCTTCCACGTCATGGCCACCACCCGCCACGACACCGTCGTCACCCGGTGGTCCATCGATCACTCCGTCCACGAGTTGTTTCCCGGCCTGCCGCGGCAGAAGTGGAAGCGCCGTTCCTGCGGCGAGGGCGCCCACGGCCGGCGGATCTACGACTGGGCCCGCGTCGAGGTGAGGCCCTGGCACCGCGAGGACCGCCGGCACTGGGTGCTGGCCCGCCGCAGCGTCAGCCGCCCCGAGGAGATCTCCTACTACATCGCCTACTGCCCGGCCGGCACGACCCTGGACGAGCTGATCCGCATCGCGGGCAGCCGCTGGGCGATCGAGGAGTGCTTCCAGAGCGCGAAGCAGGAGTGCGGCCTGGACGACTACCAGGTCCGCCGTTATCCCGGCTGGCACCGCCACATGACCCTGGCCATGGCCGCCCACGCCTGCCTGACCGTCCTGCGCGCCCGCCAGCTGGATGCGGAGAAAGCAGAAACGGATCCTCCCAGCTCATCCACCTCAGCCTCGCCGAGATCCGACGCCTGATCACCCGCCTCACCAATCGCCGGCCCACCCCGGTCGATCACATCCTGCACTGGTCGACCTGGCGACGACGACGCCAGCACCAAGCCCGCGTCAGTCACTACAAGCGACGCGGACACAGTCCCTGAACTGGTCAGCAATCAACACAAACACCGTTGCAGTACTAGGGCCTCAGTATGGGTACGGGTTGTCTCACGCGTACTCGCGGAGCAGGTTCTCGATGCGGCGGTTGGCGACGTCCTGCCGTCCGTCGAGGCACTTCGCGTAGCGAGTCAGCAGGACCTCGACGCTGTTGCCGGCGCGCTCGGCCACCTCGGTCGGGTCGACCCCGGCGTTGAGCCACGTCGACAGCGCCGAGTGCCGGAGGTCGTACGGCCGACTCGCGAGCGGCGAGGCCGCGACGGCCGGCGGAAGCGCGAGGAGCCGGGCCTCCTGCCACACGCGGTAGTAGGTCGAGGACGGGACGACCGAGCCCTTCTCACTGAAGAACAGCCGCCCGTCGTCCGCCGTGCCGAAGGTGGCCAGGTGCTCACGGAGCACGGCGACGAGGTGCGGCGGGATGGGCACCCTCCTGACGTCCTCGGTCGGCCGGTTCTTCAGCCCGCGGTCGTCATGGGTCTCCCCCGAGTCGGTCCACTGCTTGCCGACGGACGGACGGGTCCGGTGGAGCAGCGCCGAGCCCCAGCCCTGCCCGGGAAGGTTCAGGTCCGTCTCGACGAGGCCGACCGCTTCCGCCAGCCGGAGACCACCGAAGTACATGGCGGCGAACAGACCCACAAGGCGACGACCACGGGCACGCCGGTACCCGCCCACGTAGGAAACCGCCGCCAGGAGGTTCCGCGCCTGCTCCGGGTTGGCGACGACCCGCGGATCGACCTGGTTGGACACCTTCGGCTTCTGCCAGCGGACAGCCGTAATCGGGTTCTCACGCAGCTCCCCCAGGTCGACGGCGTAATTCGCGGCATTGACGAGCGTCCGACGCTTGCGCCGCACGGTCTCCGCCGCTGCCGCCGTGCCGTCGAGCTTGAGCTTCAGCGAATCGAGGACCGCGCGAGCCGTGGCCGGTTCAGCAAGATCAGCGAGCGGCCGGGACGCCTTGGACACCCAGTGGAGAACGTTCCGCACGTCGTCCGGGACTTCCCGGTCATCAGGCCCCGGCAGCACGAAGGCCCAGTTGCGCAATGCTCTGCGAATCACCTCGTCGGACGGCCGTCCGGCGCGCTCGTCGAGGAGCCCCAGCATCACGCTGGTAAGGGCTTCGTTGATGCCGTCCCGTGTGTTGGGGGCGGCATGGGGCCACTTCATGGCGAGGTACCTGAGAGCGAAGGCGTACCACGACACGGCCGACTTCTTCTCTTCCATCGAGGCCGGAAGGCCCGACTCCGTGTCGAACTCCTCGCCGTCGCGCATCGCGCGCATGAGCTTCGTACGGTAGTGGTCGGCAAGCGCCTTGGTCCGGAAGGACTCCGAGAAGACGTTGCCCGCAACAGACCAGCGGACCCCGTACGAGGGCGTCTTGGTGTCCCGCTTACGGACGCTCCAGACCTTCACGTCGAGGGACTTCACGCCGCCGCCTCCAACTGCCGCAGCCATGTGATGAAGTCACTCCGCCACACCCGGAGCTCTCCATTGGGCAACTTGAACGCGGCGGGGCCCTGGCCCAATTCGCGCCAGCGGTAGAAGGTACGCCGGGACACCCCACCCAGCTCGGCAAGGATCTGCGGAACGGTCATGAGTTCGTCGCGTCGGCGGTCCATGTCGGTTCTCCTTCCGTTCCGGGAGCGGGTTCGAGGGTGGCGGCGAGCCAGCTTTCAGCGCTGGAGAGGCCGGTTCCGGCGAAGACCCAGTGCGCGAGGACGAGAGTCGTTTCCTGGCCGGTGTCGACGGCCGCATCAGCTTGGGCTCGGCGCCATGCGGCGCGGGCGTCACGGAGGGCGCCGAGGGTGGTGGAGTAGCGGCGGGACTTGGTGGAGAAGTGGCCGCGGAAGCCGAGCATGTGGGCCCAGGCCCGCAGGCGGAGGTCTGCCAGCTCGGTGCGTGCGCCCAGGGTCCAGGCGGTCCGGATCATGCGCCGGGCGTGGTCGGTGATCCTCGCTTGGGCCAGCTCGGCAAGGAAGCGGATCGGCCGGTCGAGGGTGCCCGTCGCCGTCTCGGCGCCCTTGGTGGCGTACTTGGCGACGTACGCCGCTACGGCACGCTCGGTCAGGTCCTGATCGTCGTCGAAGTCGGCAGAGCGGATCGGGCGGACGTCGAGCTGTCGGCCGAAGACGAAGGTGTGCGGCCGACCGTCAACCTCTGGGCCGTCGACGCGAGCGGCAGCGGCGGCAGCGCGGATGGCGTCGGTCAGCAGCTCGGCCGTCGCCCAGGCCGGGGGCGTGGTCTCACCGCCCTCGGGACCGTCAAGTCGGCTCGCTCCGCTCGCCGCGCGCGGCCCGGCCCCCGGCCGGGCCTGCGCTCCTGCCTCCGTCCCGCTCCAGCCCGGCCGGCGCCCGTGCCGCGCACGCAGCAATCAGCCGCCTGACGTCAGAGAAGGAGTACGTCGTGGCTGGGTCGGTCGGCTCCACGGCTTTAGAGGTCGTTCTCTATCCGAACCTCACGTGCGGTTTCCGCTGGTCCGGCATGAGCTGAGGGCTGTCGCGGAAGTCTCGGTCTGTTGCTGGCCGAGACGTCGTGGGGGTGGCGGATGCCGTCGATGCGAGCGGTTTTGGAAGCGCGGCAGAAGGCCGTGGCGGTGCGGGTGGAGGAAATCGAAGCCGAACTGGAGCGGGTGCGGGCGGCTCTGACGGAGGCAGAGGAGACGCTCCGGTGCCGGGTGATCGGCCTGGAGCAGTATCTGGAGGCGCTGGCCGAGGCGGATGCGCCCGCCGTGGCGGCCGACGGGATGGTGCGGAAGGAGCCGGTGGGGCCGCGCCGGGCGGTGCCGCACCGCCAGGACGCGGTCGGCACCGAGGTGCTGTCGGTGGACTACCAGGCGTTGATGGCCGCCGCCGGGGAGGCGGGAGGAGACGGGCTGGGGGCCCGGCGGGCGGCGGTGGTGCTGGGCTGGGACAGCGCGTTGGCCTCGCGCGTCGAAGGCGCCAGGGCCCGGCTGAAGCGGCTGGTGGAACGGGGCTGGCTGGTGGAGGACAAGCCGGGCCGCTTCACGCCGCCCGCGCCGGAGCCGGACGCTGCCGGTGCCGGGCGGCCAGGCGGCGGCTCATGAGCATGGTCATCGACCACAGGACGACGGCCTCGCTGGTGTCGGTGCGCCGTTCGTAGTCGCGGACCAGGCGCCGGCTGCGCAGGAGCCAGGCGAAGGATCTTTCCACCACCCAGCGGCGGGGCAGGACCTGGAAACCCTGGAGGTCGTCGCTGCGGCGGACGATGTCGAGGACGACTCCGAGGTGCTGGTCGGTCCAGTCGGTGAGGTGGCCGGTGTAGCCGCCGTCGGCCCAGACCCGTGCCAGCCGCCGAAAGTGGCTTTTCGCCGCGGGCAGCAGGAGACGGGCGGCGTCCCGGTCGGTGGTGGAGGCCGGCGTGACCAGCACCGCGAGCAGCAGGCCGAGGGTGTCGGTGAGCAGGTGCCGCTTGCGCCCGTTGATCCTCTTCCCGGCGTCGAACCCCCGCGAGACATGAGGGACGGTGGCGTCCGCCTTCACCGACTGCGAGTCCACCACGCCCGCACTCGGTTCCTCCCTGCGGCCCTCCGAGCGGCGGATGACCCCGCGCAGCCGGTCGTGCAGCTCGGCCACCAGCCCTGCATCCCGCCAGCGGGCGAAGAAGGCATACACCCGCGGCCAGGGTGGGAAGTCGGCGGGCATGGCCCGCCACTTGATGCCGTTGTCCACGAGGTAGCGCACCGCATCGACCATCTGCCGGTGGCAGTAGCCCTCCGGCCGGCCGCCCCGGCCCGTCAACCACGACGGCACCGGCAGCAGCTCCCGCACCAGGGCCCACTCCGTGTCGCTCATGTCCGAGGCATACCGGGGCCGACGCTCCGGCCGGTCGGCCGCGTTCCCGAACCGATGGGCGAGACAGTCACACCCAGGAGTGGACGGACTGGACCCGGCGACCACGACCACGCAACACTTCGACACCAGGGCCTCTTGCCTCTCGCTGGACTCGACAACCGCGAGCTACCAAGAGGCCCTTCTTCCATGCGCCTGCACCGGCCAACTCACCCGAATCAGGACCTCGTTCGAACCTGATCGACTCCACGAACGGATAGAGAACAGCCAGTGAGGACAAGGACGGCCACTGCGATGTGGCCACATGCGAGTACGACCAGTGCGGCTACTTCGATGAAGGCGTCCCCGAGTAACTGTCAGGCCTCGCAATCCCGAGCAGCCGCGCTGTTACGGGTTGATCGCCTCTTGTAAGGATTATTCGTGACCTCGTATGTCTGCCCCAGTTGTGACGTTGACTTTGGCTACCCGCAGGGCCTGGCCATCCATCAGGAGCTTGGCTGCGAGTGGGGCGACGACGGGACCGACGGCGACGCCAAGTACTGCTGCGGCATGATCTATGAGGATGGCGAGTCCACCTGTCGCAGCTGCGGGGAGCCGCTGTAGCTCTGCCCCGCTCAGGCGGCAGCCGCTCAGCCGGATAGCCTCACTCATTCACATGGAGCCTTTCTAACGCTGTGACCGCATAGGTCCACCGATTGGGCGCGAATCGCTCTTGGACGCCTGCGCGTGCCTGGCGTGATCGCCGACATGTTCGAAGAGAAGCTGGATGTGCTCTCGCGGATGGCGGCCGAGCACCTCGCCTTGCCGTTCCCACCGGGCTTCTGCGGCGTAGGCGTGGTGGAGCTGGGGCCAGTCCGTCATGCCAGCGATCTAAGCACTCGGGTGGCGCGGAGTTCACGGTTGGGACCGTGCCAGCTGCCTGCCTTGAAGGCAAGCCAGGCCCAGCCGACAGAAAGGGTCAGCAATCTGCGGCGATGCTCCAAGATCCCGTCCACGCCTCGTCCACAGACCCCGACATACGGCCGCTCCGGGCGGCACATGCCTGCACATACGCGAAGACCCCGCTCTCAGCGTTTCCGCTGGTGACGGGGTCTTTGGGCACCTAATCCGTGGTGCCCCCGGCAGGATTCGAACCTGCGCACACGGCTCCGGAGGCCGTTGCTCTATCCCCTGAGCTACGGGGGCGTGTCGGTCGCGGTGATCGCGGCGACGAGTAGAACATTACCAGCTCCGGTGGGGTGGTCATGAACCCGTTTGCGGAGTCGGCCGGGACGGGAGGGTCGGAGGTCGGGTCGGTCCGGAGTGCGGGGTGTCGCCCGTGCGGGGCGGAAGTGGGGAAACGCCGGACGCGGTGGCCGGTGTCGACCTACTCTCGAGTTGTGCCAGGCGCTTCTGGCCGGGTTCTTGTTGTGGACGACAACAAGGTCATCCGGCAGTTGATCAGGGTCAACCTCGAGCTGGAGGGCATCGAGGTCGTGACCGCGGCCGATGGTGCCGAGTGTCTGGAAGTCGTTCATCAGGTGCGGCCCGACCTCGTCACCCTCGATGTCGTGATGCCCCGGCTGGACGGGCTGCGCACCGCCGCCCGGCTGCGTGCCGATCCCCGTACCCGGGATCTTCCGCTCGCCATCGTCAGTGCCTGCACCCGGCACGAGGTGGAGAGCGGGCTCGACGCCGGTGTCGACGCCTTCCTCGCCAAGCCCTTCGAGCCCGGCGAGCTCGTGCGGCTCGTCCGGGAGCTGATCCAGGGGCGTGTCCTCGAGGCCGAGGAGACCGGTCCCGCCTCGCCCGCCGGGAACCCGGGGCGCGCCGGGGGATGAGGCTCGGGCTTCCGTCGCGTGAGGCCGTCCACATCGCGGGATCGCGGCCTAACCCGTTCGCGTACCCACCCCCCTCCTCCCATACGCTTGTCCCGTGACCCCCGTCGAGCTCTCCCGCACCGTGCTGCACGCGGTGCGCCGTGCCGTCGACGAGGGGGAGCTGAGCGTGGCCGTGCCCGAGCGGGTCGTCGTCGCGCCTCCCCGGCCCGGGGGGTGCGGGGACTACGCCACCAACGTCGCCCTCCAGCTCGCCCGTCCGTCCGGACGGCCGGCCCGGCGCGTCGCCGAGATCCTCCGGCCCCACCTGCTGCGCACCGGCGGCATCGCCGACGTCGTCGTCACCGGGCCCGGGTTCCTCAACATCAGTCTGCGGAACGCCGCGCCCGTCGCCCTCGTGGAGGAGGTCCTGCGGCGCGGTCTCCGGTACGGGCACGGCGACTCGCTGGGCGGGCGGCTCGTCCGGCTGCACGCTCCCCACGAGGTCCGCGCCCTGGTCCACCTCGACGTCCTGGTCCGCGTCCTTCGCTCCCAGGGCGCCGACGTCCGTGCCGACTGTGCCGCTCCGCCGCCCGGGGGTGAGGGGGCCGGGTGGGCCACCGCCCGCACCGTCCGCACCGCCCTGGGGGTCCGCCTCGATGTCCCCGGCAGCGGCGATGCGTCCGGCGGTGGCGACGACTCCGGCCGTGTCGTCGTCCGGCCCGTGCCCGCCCCCGCCGATCCGCTCCCCCTCGGCCGGGACGCCGCCCGCTGGGCCCTGCTGCACCCCGCCCCGCACGACCGGCCCCGGATCGGCGGCGAACACCTGGTGCAGCGGGAGGGCAACCCCCTCTTCCGCGTCCGTTACGCCCACGCCCGCACCCGGGCCCTCCTGCGCAACGCCGCCGATCTCGGATTCGCCCCCGAGCCCGGCCCGGTGACCGATCCCGTGGCCGGTGCCGGCGCCCAGCCGCTGTTCCGGGCGCTCGCCGACCACCCCCGCATCCTCGCCGCGGTCGCCGCGCACCGCGCGCCCGATCGGCTCGCCCGGCACCTCGTCGCCGTCGCCGATGCCGCGCTGCCCCTGCTTCCCGCCGTGCTGCCCGTCGGCGGGGAGAAACCCTCGGCCGCCCACCGGGCCCGGCTCGCGCTCGCCGACGCCGCCGGGACGGTGCTGGCCGGCGGCCTGTCCCTGCTCGGCATCGACGCACCCGACCATCTCTGAGAGAGCACTGCGAAGAATGAGCCGTTCCGCACACCCCGCCGGGCCCCGTCACGCCGACGTCCTCCCCGAGGGCCACTACTCCGCACCCCCGGCCGACCTCAACGCCCTCGACCCGAAGGTGTGGGCGCAGACCGTCACCCGCGACGAGCACGGTGTGGTCACCGTCGGCGGGATCGACGTCAAGCGGCTCGCCGAGGAGTTCGGCACCCCCGCCTACATCCTCGACGAGGCCGACTTCCGGGCCCGGGCGCGTGCCTGGCGCACCGCCTTCGGCAGCGACGCCGACGTCTTCTACGCCGGCAAGGCGTTCCTGTCCCGGGCCGTCGTGCGGTGGCTGGACGAGGAGGGGCTGAACCTCGACGTCTGCTCCGGCGGCGAGCTCGCCACCGCGCTGTCCGCCGGCATGCCCGCCGACCGCATCGCCTTCCACGGCAACAACAAGTCCCCGGCCGAGATCGAGCGCGCCGTCCGCGCCGGTGTCGGGCGGATCGTGCTCGACTCGTTCCAGGAGATCGTGCGCGTCGCCCACATCGCGCAGTCCCTCGGCAAGCGGCAGCGGGTGCAGATCCGCATCACCGTCGGCGTGGAGGCGCACACGCACGAGTTCATCGCCACCGCCCACGAGGACCAGAAGTTCGGGATCCCGCTCGCGGGCGGGCAGGCCGCGGAGGCCGTGCGGCGGGCGCTGCAGCTCGACGGGCTGGAGCTCATCGGCATCCACAGCCACATCGGGTCGCAGATCTTCGACATGTCCGGGTTCGAGGTCGCCGCGCACCGGGTCGTGGGACTGCTCAAGGACGTCCGCGACGAGCACGGCGTGGAGCTGCCCGAGATCGACCTCGGCGGCGGGCTCGGGATCGCGTACACCAGCGACGACGACCCCCGCGAGCCGCACGAGATCGCCAAGGCGCTGACCGAGATCGTCACCCGGGAGTGCGAGGCCGCCCGGCTGAGCACGCCGCGCATCTCGGTGGAGCCGGGGCGGGCCATCGTCGGGCCGACCGCCTTCACGCTGTACGAGGTGGGGACCGTCAAGCCGCTGCAGGGGCTGCGGACGTACGTCTCCGTCGACGGCGGGATGTCGGACAACATCCGCACCGCGCTGTACGACGCCGAGTACAGCGTCGCCCTCGTCTCCCGCCGCTCCGACGCCGAGCCGATGCTGTGCCGGGTCGTCGGCAAGCACTGCGAGAGCGGGGACATCGTGGTGCGGGACGCCTTCCTGCCGGGGGACCTGGCGCCGGGCGACCTCATCGCCGTGCCGGCCACCGGCGCGTACTGCCGGTCGATGGCCAGCAACTACAACCACGTCCTGCGTCCGCCCGTCGTCGCCGTCAACGGCGGCGAGGCGCGGGTGATCGTCCGGCGCGAGACCGAGGAGGACCTCCTCCGCCTCGACGTCGGGTAGCCCGCGACGACGAACCCCCGCCGCTGGAAGATCTCCTGTCTTCCCCGGCAAGAAAATGAAATAGATGTCTCACGATCCGGACAAAGGGCAGGAAATCCCGTCCGGTGAGTGAGACTGGTGCAACCGAGACGGTAACCAGGAAACGAGGTCGGATGATGCGTACGCGTCCGCTGAAGGTGGCGCTGCTGGGCTGTGGAGTGGTCGGCTCAGAGGTGGCGCGCATCATGACGACGCACGCCGACGACCTCGCCGCACGCATCGGGGCCCCGGTGGAGCTCGCCGGGGTCGCCGTGCGGCGGCCCGACAAGGTGCGCGAGGGCATCGACCCCGCCCTGGTCACCACCGACGCCACCGCCCTCGTCAAACGCGGCGACCTCGACATCGTCGTCGAGGTCATCGGCGGGATCGAGCCCGCCCGGACGCTGATCACCACCGCCTTCGAGCACGGCGCCTCCGTCGTCTCCGCGAACAAGGCGCTGCTCGCCCAGGACGGGGCCGCGCTGCACGCCGCCGCCGAGGAGCACGGCAGGGACCTCTACTACGAGGCCGCCGTCGCCGGCGCCATCCCGCTGATCCGGCCGCTGCGCGAGTCGCTCGCCGGCGACAAGGTCAACCGGGTGCTGGGCATCGTCAACGGCACCACCAACTTCATCCTCGACAAGATGGACACCACGGGCGCCGGCTACCAGGAGGCGCTCGACGAGGCCACCGCCCTGGGGTACGCGGAGGCCGACCCGACCGCCGACGTCGAGGGCTTCGACGCGGCCGCCAAGGCCGCCATCCTCGCCGGGATCGCCTTCCACACGCGCGTGCGGCTCGACGACGTCCACCGCGAGGGCATGACCGAGGTCACCGCCGGCGACTTCGCCTCCGCCAAGGAGATGGGCTGCACCATCAAGCTGCTCGCCATCTGCGAGCGGGCCGAGGACGGGGCGTCGGTCACCGCGCGGGTGCACCCGGCGATGATTCCGCTCAGCCACCCGCTGGCCTCCGTGCGCGGCGCCTACAACGCCGTGTTCGTGGAGTCGGACGCCTCCGGGCAGCTGATGTTCTACGGGCCGGGCGCGGGCGGCGCGCCGACCGCCTCCGCCGTGCTCGGCGACCTCGTCGCCGTGGGCCGCAACCTGCTCGGCGGGACGACCGGACCCGGCGAGTCCGCGTATGCGGCGCTGCCCGTCTCGTCGATGGGCGAGGTCGTCACGCGCTACCACATCAGCCTCGACGTGGCCGACAAACCGGGCGTTCTCGCCCAGGTCGCGACCGTGTTCGCCGAACACGGCGTCTCGATCGACACGGTCCGCCAGCAGGGCAAGGACGGCGAGGCCTCCCTCGTCGTCGTCACCCACCGTGCGTCCGACGCGGCCCTCGGCGGGACCGTCGAGGCGTTGCGCAAGCTCGACACCGTGCGCGGTGTCGCCAGCATCATGCGGGTTGAAGGAGAGTAACCAGCAATGACCCACCAGTGGCGCGGAATCATCGAGGAGTACCGGGACCGGCTGCCGGTATCCGACACCACGCCGGTCGTGACGCTCCGGGAGGGCGGCACGCCGCTCGTGCCCGCGCAGGTGCTCTCCGAGCGCACGGGCTGCGAGGTCCACCTGAAGGTGGAGGGCGCGAACCCGACCGGGTCCTTCAAGGACCGCGGCATGACCATGGCCATCTCCAAGGCCAAGGAGGAGGGTGCCAAGGCCGTCATCTGCGCCTCCACCGGCAACACCTCCGCCTCCGCCGCCGCGTACGGGGTGCGCGCCGGGATGGTGTCCGCGGTGCTCGTGCCGCAGGGCAAGATCGCGCTCGGCAAGATGGGCCAGGCGCTGGTCCACGGGGCGAAGATCCTCCAGGTCGACGGCAACTTCGACGACTGCCTCACGCTCGCCCGCGCCCTGAGCGACAACTACCCGGTGGCGCTGGTCAATTCGGTCAATCCGGTGCGGATAGAGGGGCAGAAGACCGCCGCCTTCGAGATCGTGGACATGCTGGGCGACGCGCCCGACATCCACGTGCTGCCGGTGGGCAACGCGGGCAACATCACCGCCTATTGGAAGGGGTACCGCGAGTACGCCGCCGACGGCGTCTCCACCAGGACCCCCCGCATGTGGGGCTTCCAGGCCTCCGGCAGCGCCCCGATCGTGCGCGGCGAGGTCGTCAAGGACCCGTCGACCATTGCCACCGCCATCCGCATCGGCAACCCGGCCTCCTGGGACCGCGCGCTGGCGGCGCGGGACGAGTCGGGCGGTCTCATCGACGAGGTGACGGACCGTGAGATCCTGCGCGCCTACCGACTGTTGGCCTCGCAGGAGGGCGTCTTCGTCGAGCCCGCGTCGGCCGCGTCGGTCGCGGGTCTGCTGAAGGCCGCCGAGCAGGGCAAGGTCGACCCGGGGCAGAGGATCGTCTGCACGGTGACGGGCAACGGCCTGAAGGACCCGGACTGGGCCGTCGCCGGCGCCCCGCAGCCGGTCACCGTCCCCGTCGACGCCGCGACCGCCGCCGAGCGGCTCGGCCTCGTCTGACCCCGGCCCCGGTCCGGCTCGAATCCCGGTACGGCCCTGATCCGGGACCGGTCCGGGACCGGTCCGGGACCGGTCCGGGACCGGTCCTGACCCGGTCGTCCGGCCGGTCCCGGCCCGGGCGTTCGGTCGTCGCCGGGCGCTCCGGCACCACCGGCCCCGCGCGCACCGCACCGGGCCGGTGGTGCCGGACCGCGTCGGGCCGTACCGGCCGCGCCGGCCGTGCCGCCCCGGTGGCGCCGGGGCGCGCCGTTCGGCCCGGTTCGGCAGGACCGGCGTATGAAGGCGCTCACCTGGGGAAGTTTCCCTACAGCGGGTGCACAGGGGGCTTACGACACGCATCGTGCGCCTCCTGTGCGCCCTATGTCGCCACAGAACCTTCCTTCGATAGGCTGTACTGAACCCGCCCGCTGCATATGCCGCGGCACCGCGTCGTCCCCGTGGTCCGGACAGTGGCCCGGGGCGGCCCGGAAAGCGGCCGGCCCACCCGGCCGGCGGCGGGCCCGGGGGTTGCCCGAAGGGGTTTTCGTACGTCATCGAATGTCCCGTCCCCGAATGTCCGTCGAAGGCCGTTCGACAGTCACGTAGTCCAAGGAGAGTCTTCGAGCGATGGCCGGTCCCGCGTTCCGCGCCGCCGCCGTCCGGGTGCGCGTCCCCGCCACCAGCGCCAACCTCGGCCCGGGCTTCGACGCCCTCGGCCTCGCGCTGGGCCTGTACGACGACGTGGTCGTCCGGGTGGCCGACTCCGGGCTGCACATCGACATCGCAGGTGAGGGCAGCGAGACCCTCCCGCGCGACGAGAGCCATCTGCTCGTACGCTCCCTGCGCACCGCCTTCGACCTGCTCGGCGGACAGCCGCGCGGCCTGGAGATCGTCTGCGCCAACCGCATCCCGCACGGCCGGGGCCTGGGCTCCTCCTCGGCCGCCATCTGCGCCGGGATCGTCGCCGCCCGCGCCGTGACCATAGGGGCCGAGGCCAAGCTCGACGACACCGCGCTGCTCGAGCTCGCCACCGAGATCGAGGGCCACCCCGACAACGTCGCGGCCTGTCTGCTGGGCGGCTTCACCCTGTCCTGGATGGAGGGCGGCGCGGCCCGGGCGATCAGGATGGATCCCGCCGATTCCATCGTTCCGGTGGTTTTCGTCCCCGGGAAGCCGGTCCTCACCGAGACCGCGCGCGGCCTGCTCCCGCGCACCGTCCCGCACGTCGACGCCGCCGCCAACGCGGGCCGTGCCGCCCTGCTCGTCGAGGCCCTCACCCGGCGCCCCGAGCTGCTGCTGCCCGCCACCGAGGACCGCCTGCACCAGGAGTACCGCGCCCCGGCCATGCCCGAGAGCGCGGCCCTCGTGGAGCGGCTGCGGAGGGACGGCATCCCCGCGGTGATCTCCGGCGCCGGACCCACGGTCATGGCGCTGGCGGACGCGGACACCGCCGACAAGGTCGAAGCACTGGCCGGCACCGACTGGGCCGCCAACCGGCTCAGCCTCGACGTGCGGGGAGCGAGCGTGCTTCCGCTCGCGACCTGACACACGGTTGCCGGATTTGGAGAGGGGGAATGTTTGTTGGATCCGGTAGTGTTAATCTCAAGTCTGCACCCGACCCCACCATGGCGAGGTGCCTCGTGTCCCCGTCCGGGACAGACATTCTTCCGGGAGCTCCCCAAGCCGCACTGTGTTCTCTGCTACGTACGCGGGCAGTACGTCGTACGCGGACACTGAACGGCCCGCCGGGCACGCTCCGGAACCGGTGCGACCACGCCACGTGACACTGGGTGCCACGGCTCGAGGAAGCGCCATCACCAGATATCTCTTCCGCCGCTCAGGCGGACAACCGCCCCGGCACGGTTCGCACAGCAAGGACCGCCGCCGGACAGCACAACCGGTCGCCGAGCCAGACAGGCCGACGTCCGCTCCAGGGAAGGACCCTTCGTGAGCGACACCACCGATCTGATGGGCGCACGTGTCGAGGAGACCGCTGCCGCGCCCGCCACGGACGCTTCCGCGCCTGCCACCGGTGCCGGCTCCCGGCGGCGCCGCGGTACCGGCCTCGAGGGCATGGTGCTGGCCGAGCTGCAGCAGGTCGCATCCGGCCTCGGCATCAGGGGCACCGCGCGCATGCGCAAGAGCCAGCTGATCGAGGTCATCAAGGAGGCGCAGGCCGCTGGTGGGGGCGCCCCCTCCGGGGAGGCCGCCCCGGCCAAGGCCGAGGCCGCCGAGACCAAGCCCAAGCGCCGCGCCACCTCCCGGGCCCGTACGGGCGAGGCCGCCGAGAAGAAGGCGGACGCCGGGGACGCGCAGGCCCCCGCCGAGAAGGCCGCGGCCCAGCAGCAGATCGAGATCCCGGGCCAGCCCTCCCCGAAGGCCTCCGCCCCGGCCGAGCAGGCCGCCGCCGAGGACGCCGCCCCCGCCGAGCGCCGCCGCCGTCGCGCCACCGCCGAGGCCGGTGCCCCGGCCGCCGCGACCGAGACGATCGCCGCCGAGGCGAAGGCCGAGACCTCGGCCCAGCCGCAGCAGGGCGAGGCCAGGTCCGACCACGAGGGTGGCGAGGGCCGCCGCCGCGACCGCCGTGAGCGCGGCCGCGACCGTGACCGCGGAGACCGTGGCGACCGCGGTGAGCGCGGCGACCGCGGTGAGCGCGGCGACCGGGGTGAGCGCGGTGAGCGTCGCGGCAAGGGCGACGACCAGCAGCAGAACCAGGGCGGCCAGGGCCGTCAGCAGAGCCAGCAGGGCGGCGGCCGTCAGGACGACGGCTACGACGAGGACGGCGGCGGCCGCCGTGGCCGCCGCGGGCGCTACCGCGACCGCCGTGGCCGCCGCGGCCGCGAGGACGTGCAGGAGCCGCAGATCGCCGAGGACGACGTCCTGATCCCGGTCGCGGGCATCCTCGACATCCTCGACAACTACGCGTTCATCCGGACCTCCGGCTACCTGCCGGGCCCGAACGACGTGTACGTCTCCCTCGCCCAGGTCCGCAAGAACGGCCTGCGCAAGGGCGACCACATCACCGGTGCGGTCCGCCAGCCCAAGGAAGGCGAGCGGCGCGAGAAGTTCAACGCGCTGGTCCGCCTGGACTCCGTCAACGGCATGGCGCCCGAACACGGCCGCGGCCGCCCGGAGTTCAACAAGCTCACTCCGCTGTACCCGCAGGACCGCCTCCGCCTGGAGACGGACCCGGGCGTGCTGACCACCCGGATCATCGACCTCGTGTCGCCGATCGGCAAGGGCCAGCGCGGTCTGATCGTGGCCCCGCCGAAGACCGGCAAGACCATGATCATGCAGGCGATCGCCAACGCGATCACCCACAACAACCCCGAGTGCCACCTGATGGTCGTCCTCGTCGACGAGCGTCCGGAAGAGGTCACCGACATGCAGCGGTCGGTCAAGGGCGAGGTCATCTCCTCGACCTTCGACCGTCCGGCCGAGGACCACACCACGGTCGCCGAGCTCGCCATCGAGCGCGCCAAGCGCCTGGTGGAGCTGGGTCACGACGTCGTCGTGCTGCTCGACTCGATCACCCGCCTGGGCCGTGCGTACAACCTCGCCGCCCCGGCCTCCGGCCGCATCCTGTCCGGTGGTGTCGACTCGACCGCCCTGTACCCGCCGAAGCGCTTCTTCGGTGCGGCCCGCAACATCGAGGACGGCGGCTCGCTGACCATCCTCGCCACCGCCCTGGTGGACACCGGGTCCCGCATGGACGAGGTGATCTTCGAGGAGTTCAAGGGCACCGGCAACATGGAGCTCAAGCTCGACCGGAAGCTCGCCGACAAGCGCATCTTCCCCGCGGTGGACGTGGACGCGTCCGGCACCCGCAAGGAGGAGATCCTGCTCGGCGCCGAGGAGCTGGGCATCGTCTGGAAGCTGCGCCGGGTGCTGCACGCGCTCGACCAGCAACAGGCGATCGAGCTGCTCCTCGACAAGATGAAGCAGACCAAGTCGAACGTCGAGTTCCTGATGCAGATCCAGAAGACGACGCCGACGCCGGGCAACGGCGACTGACGTCCGTCCCCCGCCGAAGGGCCGCTCCCCGAAGGGAGCGGCCCTTCGGGCGTTCTCGGACAGGTGTACGATCACGCTGCCTCGGGCCGATCTCCGCTTCTCTCCGCCGCATCCGGGCCCGGGCTTTCCGATCCCCAGGGGGACCTGCGTGAGTACATCCATGTCCGGAGCCGGCCGGCACAGACGCCGGGCCAGGATCGCCCTGCCCGTGGCCGCGGCGGGTGTCGCCGCGGCCGTCGCCGCCGCACTGCTGACCTCGTCGGCCGGTGCCGCCACCGCGCTGCCGCAGCCGACCGTCGACCCGGCGACCAGCTCGCCGTCGACCGCCGAGCTGACCAGGCGCGTCGCGGGCGCCATGGCGGGCGACGACACCGCGGGCAAGACGGCCAGGTCGTCGCTGAGCAGCGGCACGGACACCGGTTCCACCGTCGACGCGAAGATCATCGGCGGCACCACGACCGGCATCAGCACGGCGCCCTGGATGGCCCAGCTCCACTACTACGACGACCGGGGCACCAGCGGCACCAGCGACGACATCGGCTTCTTCTGCGGCGGCGCCGTCGTCGCGCCGACGAAGGTCCTCACCGCCGCGCACTGCGTCAAGGGCTACGACTGGCACGCCAACGGCGCCGTCGTCACCGGCACCGCCCAGCTCCCCTCGGACGGCGGCAGCGACCTGCACGGCGGCACCGTCAGCGGGGTCTGGCGGCAGTGGAACCACCCGTCGTACAACGCGACCACCATCGACAACGACATCGCGGTGCTCACCCTGCCGGCCCCCGTCCGGGTCACCCCGATCCGCATGACGACCTCCGGCGACACCGCCTCCTACGCCGCCGGAACCAGCGCCAAGGTCTACGGCTGGGGCCGCACCAGCTCCACCAGCCAGGACATCTCCGAGACGCTGAAGACGGCCACGCTGCCCATCCAGTCCGACACCACGTGCGCCGGCGCCTACGGCGCCGACTTCGTCAAGGGCCACATGGTCTGCGCCGGGCAGCCCGCCAGCGGCAGCGACACCGGCACCACCTCCGCCTGCAACGGCGACTCCGGCGGCCCGCTGGTCGTGAGCAACCGGATCGTCGGCGTCGTCTCCTGGGGCGTGCAGGACTGCGTGGCGAAGGGCGCCTACAGCGTCTTCGCCAAGGTGAGCGGCTACGTCGGCGCCGCCTACCCGCGCGTCGACGACACCAACATCAGCGGCGACCACCGGGCCGACCTGTGGGTGCGCAGGGCCTCCACGACGACCGGCTACTCCAAGGACTCCACGGGCTCCGCCTTCGCCACCCGCGAGTCCTGGGGCAGCTGGAACGGCGTCAACCTCGTCCTGCAGACCGACCTCGACCGCGACGGTTACCAGGACCTGGTGTACCGGCGCAGCAGCGACGGCGACGTCTTCTGGACCCACTACGTCATCTCCAGCGGCAGCTGGTCCACCAAGCGCCTCGCCGACAACTGGAAGACCCGCACCCGGATCGTCACCCCCGGCGACGTCACCGGCGACTACCTGCCCGACCTGCTGTCCGTGGACTCCGCCGGCGTGCTGTGGATCTACCCGGGCAGGGGCGACGGCTCCTTCTCCTCCCGCGTGCAGGTGGGCTCCGGCTGGAACCAGTACAACTCCGTGCGCGGCCACGGCGACTTCACCGGCGACGGGAAGACCGACCTAATCGCCCGGTCCAAGAGCACCGGCGACGTGTACCTGTACAAGGGCACCGGCAAGTCCGGCTCCGGCGCCTTCTCCGGCCGGATCAAGGTGCGCACCTGGAAGAGCACCACCTACAACGCCTTCGACGCGGTCGGCGACGTCAGCGGCGACGGCAGGGCCGACTTCCTGGCCCGCACCCCCGGCGGCACGCTCTACCTGTACAAGGGCACCGGAAAGGCCACGAGCGAGATCTTCGCCACACGGATCTCCGTCGGCACCGGTTTCGAGCAGTACGACATCTTCGGCTGAACCCGCAGGTGAGCGGTGTGCGCACCGCTCCCGGCGGAACCACCCCGTCGTGCCCGGCCGTCCACAGGCCGGGCACAGGGGGCCGTGTCACCCTGTGCCGCGTTTCCCCGTCCGGCCGGACGGCGGGACGACGGGTGCCGTACAGGGAGCGGACCGGCCGGGTCCGGCACCGCGCGGAAGGCCGGCGACCGGACGGGAGCCGAGGAGCACATGTCTGCCGAGGGCACACCGGACCCCGGCGCACCGGGGAGAGCCCGGCACGGCGGGACGGCACCACCGCGCCGGAGGACGCCGCCGCGGACGGCGCGGGAAGCGGCGCGAGGGCCGCCGGTCTGGACCGCCGCGGGCATCGTCGCCCTGGGCGGCACCGGCGCCGGACACCTGTACTTCAAGCTCAACGGCGACATCGACAGCGTCGACATCGACCAGGCCCTCGGCACCGACCGGCCCGAGAAGGCGGACGACGGCTCCGAGGACATCCTCGTGCTCGGCTCCGACACCCGCTCCGGCGGCAACGGGGAGCTCGGCGGCGGCACCGACGACGGCACCGCCCGCTCCGACACCGCGGTGATCGTGCACGTCCACGAGGGCCACAGGAGGGCCGCCGTGGACTCCGTCCCGCGCGACACCGTCGTCGACCGCCCCGAGTGCACCGACACCGAGGGCGCCACCCACCCCGCCGCGACCGGCGTGACGTTCAACTCCGCCTCCTCCACGGGCGGGGCGGCCTGCGCGGTGAAGACCGTCGAGTCGCTCACCGATCTGCGCATGGACCACTACCTGGAGGTCGACTTCTCCGGCTCCCAAGAGCTCGTCGACGAACTCGGCGGCGTCCAGGTCACCACCACCGAGGACATCGAGGACCCCGAGAGCCACCTCGAGCTGAAGGCCGGCACCCACCGGCTGAGCGGTGCGCAGGCCCTCGGCCTGGTGCGCACCCGGCACGGCGTCGGCGACGGCTCCGACCTCGGCCGCATCCAGCTCCAGCAGGCCTTCCTCAAGGCGCTGCTGCGGCAGGTCGGGGAGGTCGGCGTCCTCACCGGCCCCGAGAAGCGGTACGACCTCGCCGACACCGCCACCAGGACCGTCACCACCGACTCCGGCCTCGGCTCGGTGAACTCCCTGATGTCCTTCGCGGGCGGCCTGAAGGACATCAGCCCCGCGCGGACGCAGACGGTGACCATGCCGGTGCGGTACGACCCGGCCGACGCCAACCGGGTCCTGCTCGACAAGGACGAGGCACGGCTGGTCCTGGACGCCCTGAGGAACGACGAGCCGATCCCCGCGGCCGCCGCCGAGGGCACCGCCGCCGGGCAGGCCGGGGACGTGGTGAGCACGTCGTAGCCGGGCGGCCCACCGGCGGGAATAGATCGCCTCCACCCCCGGTTTGGGAGGAAGGCGCCAGTCCTGGCAGACTGGTACGTCGGCTCCGGTTCACGCCTGCCGCACCCCGCGGCGGCGACCCGGCGCCCTCCCGGAACCTAGGAGACACCTTGAAGCGCGACATCCACCCCGAGTACGTCGAGACGCAGGTCAGCTGCACCTGTGGCGCGTCGTTCACCACCCGCAGCACGATCTCCAGCGGCACCATCCGTGCCGAGGTCTGCTCCGAGTGCCACCCGTTCTACACGGGCAAGCAGAAGATCCTCGACACCGGTGGCCGTGTGGCCCGCTTCGAGGCCCGCTTCGGCAAGGCCGCCGGCTCCAAGAAGTAGCGAGCCCCATTCCGCCGGTCCACGGTCGTGTCCCTCCCGGGGGACTCACCGGGACCGGCGTTTTTGGTCGTCCGCCCTTCACCCCGTACCAGCAGGAGCCCAAGATGTTCGAGGCCGTCGAGGAACTCGTCGCCGAGCACGCCGACCTGGAGAAGAAGCTCGCCGATCCGTCGGTCCACGCCGACCAGGCCAACGCGCGCAGGCTGAACAAGCGCTACGCCGAGCTCACCCCGATCGTCGCCACGTACCGCTCCTGGAGGCAGACGGGCGACGACATCGACACCGCGCGCGAACTGGCCGCCGACGACCCCGACTATGCTGCCGAGTTCGCTTCGGAGGTCAAGGAGCTGGACAAGCAGCGCGAGGAGCTCACCGAGAAGCTCCGCATGCTGCTGATCCCGCGCGACCCCAGCGACGACAAGGACGTCATCCTGGAGATCAAGGCGGGTGCGGGCGGCGACGAGTCCGCCCTGTTCGCCGGCGACCTGCTGCGCATGTACCTGCGCTACGCCGAGCGCGTCGGCTGGAAGACCGAGATCATCGACGCGACCGAGTCCGAGCTGGGCGGCTACAAGGACGTCCAGGTCGCCGTGAAGGCCCGCGGGCAGATCGAGCCCGGCCAGGGCGTGTGGGCGCGGCTGAAGTACGAGGGCGGCGTGCACCGCGTGCAGCGCGTGCCGGCCACCGAGTCGCAGGGCCGCATCCACACCTCCGCGGCGGGCGTCCTGGTGACCCCCGAGGCGGAGGAGGTCGACGTCGAGATCAACCCGAACGACCTGCGCATCGACGTCTACCGGTCCTCGGGCCCGGGCGGCCAGTCCGTCAACACCACCGACTCCGCCGTGCGCATCACGCACCTGCCGACCGGAGTCGTCGCCTCCTGCCAGAACGAGAAGAGCCAGCTGCAGAACAAGGAGCAGGCACTGCGTATCCTGCGCTCCAGGCTGCTCGCCATGGCGCAGGAGGAGGCGGAGAGGGAGGCCGCCGACGCCCGCCGCAGCCAGGTCCGCACCGTCGACCGCTCCGAGAAGATCCGCACCTACAACTTCCCGGAGAACCGCATCTCGGACCACCGCGTCGGCTTCAAGGCGTACAACCTGGACCAGGTCCTGGACGGCGACCTCGACGCGGTGATCCAGGCCTGCGTCGACGCGGACTCGGCCGCCAAGCTCGCCGCCGCGTAAGGCACGAGGTCCGTACGAGTACTTCCGGAGGCATCGCGTGAACCTGCTGCTCGCCGAGGTGGCCCAGGCCACCCAGCGGCTCGCCGACGCCGGCGTGCCCTCGCCGCGCACCGACGCGGAGGAGCTCGCCGCGTTCGTGCACGGCGTCAAGCGCGGCGAGCTGCACACCGTGAAGGACTCCGACTTCGACGCCCGGTACTGGGAGGTCATCGCCCGCCGCGAGGCCCGCGAACCGCTCCAGCACATCACCGGGCGCGCCTACTTCCGCTACCTGGAGCTCCAGGTGGGACCCGGGGTGTTCGTCCCGCGCCCGGAGACCGAGTCGGTGGTCGAGTGGGCCATAGACGCCGTCCGCGCCATGGACGTCGTCGAGCCCTGCATCGTCGACCTGTGCACCGGCTCCGGTGCGATCGCCCTCGCCCTCGCCCAGGAGGTGCCGCGCTCGCGCGTGTACGCCGTGGAGCTGTCCGAGGACGCCCTGGTGTGGACCCGCAAGAACATGGAGGGCTCCCGCGTCGAACTGCGCCAGGGCGACGCCCTGAGGGCCTTCCCCGACCTCGACGGCCAGGTCGACCTGGTCGTCTCCAACCCGCCGTACATCCCGCTCACCGAGTGGGAGTACGTGGCCCCGGAGGCCCGCGACTACGACCCCCAGCTGGCCCTGTTCTCCGGCGAGGACGGCCTCGACCTCATCCGCGGCCTGGAGCGCACCGCGCACCGGCTGCTGCGCCCCGGCGGGGTGGTCGTCGTCGAGCACGCCGACACCCAGGGCGGCCAGGTGCCGTGGATCTTCGCCGAGGACCGCGGCTGGACCGACGCCGCCGACCACCCCGACCTGAACAACCGCCCCCGGTTCGCCACCGCCCGCAAGGCGCTGCCGTGAGCGCCCTGCCCACCCCATCCCCCCAGCACGTACGAGGAGGCCCGCCAGATGGCTCGGCGATACGACACCAATGACGCGACCGACCGCGCGACCGGTCTGCGTGAGGCCGCGTCCGCCGTGCGCCGTGGCGAGCTCGTGGTGCTGCCGACGGACACGGTGTACGGCATCGGCGCGGACGCGTTCACCTCGGAGGCCGTCGCCGACCTGCTGGCGGCCAAGGGCCGCGGCCGCAACATGCCCACGCCCGTCCTCATCGGCTCCCCGAACACCCTGCACGGCCTCGTCACGGACTTCTCCGAGATGGCCTGGGAACTGGTCGACGCGTTCTGGCCGGGCGCGCTGACGCTCGTCGCCAGGCACCAGCCGTCCCTCCAGTGGGACCTCGGTGACACCCGCGGCACGGTGGCCGTGCGGATGCCGCTGCACCCGGTCGCCATCGAGCTGCTCACCGAGGTCGGCCCCATGGCCGTCTCGTCCGCGAACCTCACCGGCCACCCGGCGCCGGAGAACTGCGACGCCGCGCAGGAGATGCTCGGCGACTCCGTCTCCGTCTACCTCGACGGCGGCCCGACCCCCGGCAACGTCCCCTCCTCGATCGTCGACGTCACGCGGCCCGTGCCGGTGCTGCTGCGCGAGGGCGCGATCTCGCCGGACGAGCTGCGCAAGGTGGTACCCGACCTCGAGGTGGCGAATTGACGGCCCCGGAAGCGGGGCGTGGCATAGGCAACGGGGAATCCAGCGCGGAGGTGACGACCACCTTCGGGTTTCCGCGCGACACCTTCCGCATCCTCCACGTCAGTACCGGAAACGTGTGCCGCTCGCCCATCACCGAGCGGCTGACCCGGCATTTCGTGAGCCAGCGGCTGGGCATCCTGGGCGGCGGGCTGATCGTGGAGAGCGCGGGCACCTGGGGCCACGAGGGCGCGCCCATGGAGGCCCACGCGGAGACCGTGCTCGCCGACTTCGGCGCGGACGCCTCCGGCTTCACGGGGCGCGAGCTCCTGGACGAGCACGTGATCCGCGCCGACCTCGTCCTGACCGCCACCCGGGACCACCGCGCCCAGGTCATCTCCATGGGCCACTCGGCGGGCCTGCGCACCTTCACGCTGAAGGAGTTCACCCGTCTGGTGAACGCCATCGACCCGGCGACCCTGCCCCCGCTGGACGACGGCCTGGTCATGCGCGCCCGCGCCCTGGTCCGCGCGGCCGCCGCCCTGCGCGGGTGGCTCCTGGCCCCGACGGCCGAGGCGGACGAGGTCCACGACCCGTACGGGGCGCCGCTGACCTTCTTCCGCTCCATCGGCGACGAGATACACCAGGCCCTGGACCCGGTGGTCACGGCCCTGACGGGCGTACCGACGCGGGCCTGAACCCCCGCGGGCGGGCCGTGCGGGCCGCATGGCCCGGGAGGGTGCGGCAACCGCGCGCTCCCCGGGCGCCCGGCCTACATTGGTCGTACGTCCGCGTCGACGTCCGGGAGCCCCCCATGACGGTCACCCCTGCCCTCGAGGCCGATGTCCTGCGCCGCCAGGACCCCGAGCTCGCCGACGTCCTGCTCGGCGAGCGCGAGCGGCAGGCGACCACGCTCCAGCTGATCGCCGCGGAGAACTTCACCTCGCCCGCCGTGCTGGCCGCCCTCGGCTCGCCGCTGGCCAACAAGTACGCGGAAGGCTATCCGGGCGCCCGGCACCACGGCGGCTGCGAGTTCGCCGACGCCGCCGAGCGCCTCGCCGTGGAGCGCGCCAAGGACCTGTTCGGCGCCGAGCACGCCAACGTCCAGGCGCACTCCGGCTCCTCGGCCGTCCTGGCCGCCTACGCCGCCCTGCTGCGCCCCGGCGACACCGTCCTCGCCCTCGGCCTGCCCCACGGCGGTCACCTCACCCACGGGTCGCCCGCGAACTTCTCCGGCCGCTGGTTCGACTTCGTCGGCTACGGCGTGGACGCCGAGAGCGGCCTGATCGACCACGACCAGGTCCGCACCCTCGCCCGCACCCACCGCCCCAAGGCGATCGTCTGCGGCTCCACCGCCTACCCCCGCCACCTCGACCACGCGTTCTTCCGCGAGGTCGCCGACGAGGTGGGCGCGTACCTGATCGCCGACGCCGCGCACCCCATCGGGCTCGTCGCCGGGGGAGCGGCGCCCAGCCCGGTGCCGTACGCCGACATCGTCTGCGCCACCACGCACAAGGTGCTGCGCGGCCCGCGCGGCGGGATGATCCTGTGCGGCGCGGAACTGGCCGAGCGGGTGGACCGGGCCGTCTTCCCCTTCACCCAGGGCGGCGCCCAGATGCACACCGTCGCCGCCAAGGCGGTCGCGTTCCGGGAGGCGGCGACGGAGGCGTTCGCCGCGTACGCGCACCGGGTGGTCGCCAACGCGCGGGCGCTGGCCGCCGCGCTGGCCGCCGAGGGGCTGGCCGTCACCACCGGCGGCACGGACACCCACCTGATCACCGCCGACCCGGCCCCCTCGGCGTCGACGGACGCGCCGCGCGCGGCCGGCTCGCGGCGGCCGGTCTGGTCATGGACTGCTGCGCCCTGCCGCACGCCGACGTCCGCGGCCTGCGCCTGGGCACGGCGGCGGTGACCACGCAGGGCATGGGGGAGCGGGAGATGCCGGTCGTCGCCGGGCTGATGGCGAGCGCCCTCAGGGGCGGCGCCCGGGCCGCGCGGGTCCGGGAGGACGTACGGGAACTGACCGCGGCCTTTCCGCCGTATCCGCACTGAGCACGGCCGTTCCGGGGTGGGCGCGCCCGCGGTGCACGGCCTCCCGTGCAACCATCGTCGCCACCCGGAAGTCCTCACTCATATGCGCACCTCGCTAGGGTGTGGGGCTGTGATGGCCAGCGAGACCTGTGGGGAAGCCCGTGCGTGAATACCTGCTGACGCTCTGCGTCACGGCCGCGGTGACGTACCTGCTGACCGGCCCGGTCCGCAAGTTCGCGATCGTGGCCGGGGCGATGCCGGAGATCCGGGCGCGTGACGTGCACCGGGAACCCACTCCGCGGCTCGGCGGTATCGCGATGTTCTTCGGCCTGTGCGCGGGCCTGCTGGTCGCCGACCACCTCACCAACCTCGGCCAGCTCTTCGAGAAGTCCAACGAGCCCCGGGCGCTGCTCTCCGGGGCGGCGCTGATCTGGCTGATCGGCGTCCTGGACGACAAGTTCGAGATCGACGCCCTGATCAAGCTGGGCGGCCAGATGATCGCCGCCGGCGTGATGGTCGTGCAGGGCCTGACGATCCTGTGGCTGCCCGTCCCGGGCGTCGGTTCGGTCGCGCTCACCCAGTGGCAGGGCACGCTGCTCACGGTCGCGCTGGTCGTCATCACCATCAACGCGGTCAACTTCGTCGACGGCCTGGACGGTCTCGCGGCCGGCATGGTGTGCATCGCGGCGGCGGCGTTCTTCCTGTACGCCTACCGCATCTGGTACTCGTACGGCATCGAGGCCGCCGCCCCGGCGACGCTCTTCTCGGCGATCCTGATGGGCATGTGCCTGGGCTTCCTGCCGCACAACATGCACCCGGCGCGGATCTTCATGGGCGACTCCGGCTCGATGCTCATCGGCCTGGTCCTGGCGGCCGGCGCGATCTCCGTCACCGGGCAGGTCGACCCGGACGCCCTGAACCTGTACGCGGGTTCGGAGAAGGAGGCCGTGCACCAGACGGTGCCGGTCTACATCCCGCTGATCCTGCCGCTCACCATCATCGCGGTGCCGGCCGCCGACCTGATCCTGGCGATCGTGCGGCGCACCTGGCGCGGTCAGTCGCCGTTCGCGGCGGACCGGGGCCATCTGCACCACCGGCTGCTGGAGATCGGCCACTCGCACAGCCGGGCGGTGCTGATCATGTACTTCTGGTCGGCGCTGATCGCCTTCGGCGCGCTGGCCTACTCCGTCAACTCGGCGTCGATGTGGATCGTCCTGAGCGTGGTCTTCCTCAGCGCGATCGGCCTGGTGCTGCTCCTGCTGCCGCGCTTCACCCCCCGCGCCCCGCGCTGGGCGGAGGCCTTCGTCCCGCCGCGCTACCGCCGCCGCCGCGCGTCGGCGACCGCCCCGGAGGCGTCGACGCCGGCGGGTCCCGGGTCCCCGCAGGGCCCCGGCTCCGCGGACGGGCACGGGGAGGACGCCGGTCACCGCACCCCCGTCGCCGCGGGGGTCTCCGGCGTCAACGGCGCGACCGCCGTCGGCTCCCGCGTACGCCCGGCGGGCCGGCGGAACGCCGACAGCGCGCGCTGACCGTTCCCGGCGGCCCGCCGGTCCGCCGGGGGCCGCTCACGGCGAAGGTAAGAATCTCACTAGAGCATTACCAAGTCGTGGGAGTGCGATGGGATGGTGTTGGGGGTACGAAGCGCCCCAATACCAGACATAGGGTCGCCCTAAGCGCTCAAGCGCGCAGGTTCACTCTCATGTGTGACGGCCAGCACACCTTTTGGGTAAAGACTGCATCAAATAGTTTGTGATACCGTTCACGAGAACCCCGGAGAGAGCTGAAGGACCGTAGTGCGACGGTCCATTCTCGTGAGGTCTTCACACTCGGCCCGGGGGTCTACGCTCGTCCATGACGACACCCCTGCCCCCTGTGAAAGCGGAGTTGCCGCCATGCCGTCCCATGACGCCCGGAACCTTCTGCAGTGCGCTGTGCCCACAGCCGCTGCCGGTGCGGTCGCCGTCGCCGTCAGCGGTGCGGTGGCCGGCGGCAAGGGTGCGCTCGGCGCGGCCGTCGGGGCCGTACTGGCCATCCTGTTCATGGGGGTCGGCCTGTACGTCCTGCAGTGGACGGCGAAATCACTCCCGCAGCTGTTCCAGGCCATGGGGCTGATGCTCTACGTCGCCCAGCTCCTGCTGCTCATGATCTTCGTCGCGCTCTTCAAGGACACGTCGCTCTTCAACCCGAAGACGTTCGCGATCTCGCTCGTCGTGGCGACGCTCGTGTGGATGGCCGCGCAGGCCCGTGCGCACATGAAGGCCAAGCTCTTCTACGTCGATCCGGACTCCGCGAAGAGTGACAAGTCCGAGAAGACGGGGCCGTCGTCGTGACGGGTAGGGGCGCGATAAAGACCGGTGAGAACTCCTGCTATCGTCCGGTGCCAACTGCGGCATCGCGGGCGCGGGCATCCGAGCTGACGCCTGAGCGATCGCGAGGCTCGATGCCCCCCAGCCGCCCCCACATCCGTAACACCTGTCCGGTGCCGACCCGCGGCCTCGCGCCGCGCCGACACAACGAGGTTGCCGTACCTATGCGTCACGCCGAAGGAGCCCGCGGTGAGTGCTGACCAGACCCAGCTCGCCTTTGACTGGAGCTGTCGGATCATGTCCGACAACGGGTGTGGTTTTCCGGCTCCGGGCCTGCACTCGTTCCTCTTCAAGCCGATCGCCACCGTCGGCGGGTTCGAGTTCAACAAGGTGATGCTGCTCTCGCTCATCACCACCGTCCTCGTCGTCGGCTTCTTCTGGGCGGCCTTCGGCAAGGCCAAGGTGGTGCCGGGCAAGCTGCAGATGGTCGGTGAGGCCGGCTACGACTTCGTCCGCCGCGGCATCGTCTACGAGACCCTCGGCAAGAAGGAGGGCGAGAAGTACGTCCCCCTGATGGTCTCGCTGTTCTTCTTCATCTGGATCATGAACGTCTGGTCCGTGATCCCGCTGGCCCAGTTCCCGGTGGCCTCGATCATCGCCTTCCCGGCGGTGCTCGCCGCGATCGTCTACGTGGTGTGGCTCGGACTCACGTTCAAGAAGCACGGCTTCGTGGGCGGGTTCAAGAACCTCACCGGTTACGACAAGTCGCTCGGCGCGGTGCTGCCGCTCGTCGTGGTCATCGAGTTCTTCTCGAACGTCCTCGTGAGGCCCTTCACGCACGCGGTCCGACTCTTCGCGAACATGTTCGCCGGCCACCTGCTGCTCGTGATGTTCACCGTCGCCAGCTGGTACCTGCTGAACAGCTGGATGATCCCGGCCGCGGGCGTCTCGTTCGCCATGACCGTCGTCATGATCCTCTTCGAGCTCTTCGTCCAGGCCGTCCAGGCGTACGTCTTCGTCCTGCTGGCCTGCTCCTACGTTCAGGGCGCTCTCGCCGAGCACCACTGAGCCCGCCCCACCACCCCGCACCTCCAATCGTCCGGTGGCCAACCCCCACCGGTCCATGTAAAGAGAAGGAAGATCCAGCATGGCTGCCACTGAGACCCTCGCCGCTGTCTCCGGCTCCCTCGGCTCCATCGGTTACGGCCTCGCCGCCATCGGCCCTGGCATCGGCATCGGCATCATCTTCGGCAACGGCACCCAGGCCCTCGCCCGTCAGCCCGAGGCGGCCGGTCTGATCCGCGCCAACCAGATCCTCGGCTTCGCCTTCTGTGAGGCGCTCGCCCTCATCGGCATCGTTATGCCGTTCGTGTTCGGTCAGTAATCACCACTGCTCACCGACACGTTTCGACGAAAGGCACTGATGTGATCGCCAACCTGGTACAGCTGGCGGCCGAGGAGGAGCAGAACCCGCTCCTGCCTCCGGGCCCCGAGCTGCTCGTCGGCACCATCGCCTTCGCCATCGTGTTCTTCTTCTTCTGGAAGAAGCTGCTTCCGAACATCAACAAGGTTCTGGAGGAGCGCCGCACGGCGATCGAAGGCGGTATCGAAGAGGCCGAGGCCATGAAGGTCGAGGCCCAGAGCGTCCTTGAGCAGTACAAGGCTCAGCTCGCCGAGGCCCGGCACGAGGCCGCGCGTCTGCGCCAGGAGGCGCAGGAGCAGGGTGCCGCGCTCATCGCCGAGATGCGGGCCGAGGGCCAGCGGCAGCGCGAGGAGATCGTCGCCGCGGGTCACGCCCAGATCGAGGCCGACCGCAAGGCCGCCGCGTCCTCGCTGCGTCAGGACGTCGGCAAGCTGGCCACCGACCTGGCCGGCAAGCTCGTCGGCGAGTCCCTCGAGGACCACGCCCGCCAGAGCCGCGTGATCGACCGCTTCCTGGACGAGCTCGACCAGAAGGCCGAGGCCGCGCGATGAACGGAGCGAGCCGCGAGGCCCTGGCAGCCGCACGTGAGCGTCTCGACGCGCTGACGGACTCCACGTCCGTGAACGCGGGCTCGCTCGCCGACGAGCTGGCCGCCGTCACCGCGCTGCTCGACCGCGAGGTGTCGCTGCGTCGGGTCCTCACCGACCCGGCGCAGGCCGGTGAGGCCAAGGCCCAGCTGGCCCAGCGCCTGCTCGGCTCGCAGGTCAGCGGCCCGGCCGCGGACCTGGTGTCCGGCATGGTGCGCTCCCGCTGGTCGCAGTCCCGCGACCTGGTGGACGCGCTGGAGGAGCTGGCCGACACCGCCGACCTCACCGCCGCCCAGCAGGCGGGCGCGCTCGACGACGTCGAGGACGAGCTGTTCCGGTTCGGCCGGATCGTCTCCTCGAACACCGAGCTGCGCGCCGCGCTGACCAACCGGAGCGCCACCGCCTCCGCCAAGGGCGAGCTGCTGCGCAGCCTGCTCGGCGGCAGGGCGAACGCGACCACCGGGCGTCTGGTGACGCGTCTCGTGACCGTTCCCCGGGGACGTAGCCTGGAGTCGGGACTGGAGTCCCTGTCCAAGCTCGCCGCCGAGCGCCGCGACCGCATGGTGGCCGTGGTCACCTCCGCGGTGCCGCTGAGCGACACGCAGAAGCAGCGCCTGGGCGCCGCCCTCGCGAAGCTCTACGGCCGCCAGATGCACCTCAACCTGGACGTGGACCCCGCGGTCCTCGGCGGAATCCGGGTGCAGGTCGGCGACGAGGTCATCAACGGCTCCCTCGCGGACCGGCTGGAGGACGCGAGCCGCCGGCTGGCGAGCTGAGCAGCAATTTCTGAATAAGCAGTACGTACTTACGGCCCTGGTTGGGCCGTGCAGAGGATTCACCTCATATTGGGGGGAGTCCCCATACCCCCCAAGTGAAACTTCGGGCCCAACAAGGAGAGCAGGGAACTCAGATGGCGGAGCTCACGATCCGGCCGGAGGAGATCCGGGACGCGCTGGAGAACTTCGTCCAGTCGTACAAGCCGGACGCGGCCTCGCGCGAGGAGGTCGGTACGGTCACCCTTGCCGGCGACGGCATCGCGAAGGTCGAGGGTCTCCCCTCGGCCATGGCCAACGAGCTGCTGAAGTTCGAGGACGGCACCCTCGGCCTCGCCCTCAACCTCGAGGAGCGCGAGATCGGTGCCATCGTCCTCGGTGAGTTCAGCGGCATCGAGGAAGGCCAGCCGGTCACCCGCACCGGCGAGGTCCTGTCCGTCGCCGTGGGCGAGGGCTACCTCGGCCGTGTGGTCGACCCGCTCGGCAACCCGATCGACGGCCTCGGCGAGATCGAGACCGAGGGCCGCCGTGCCCTCGAACTGCAGGCCCCCACGGTCATGCAGCGCAAGTCGGTGCACGAGCCGATGGAGACGGGCTACAAGGCCGTCGACGCCATGACCCCGATCGGCCGTGGTCAGCGTCAGCTGATCATCGGCGACCGCCAGACCGGCAAGACCGCCCTGGCCGTCGACACGATCATCAACCAGCGTGACAACTGGCGCACCGGCGACCCGAAGAAGCAGGTCCGCTGCATCTACGTCGCCATCGGCCAGAAGGGCTCCACCATCGCGTCGGTCCGCCGCGCGCTGGAGGAGAACGGCGCGCTGGAGTACACGACCATCGTCGCCGCCCCGGCGTCCGACCCGGCCGGCTTCAAGTACCTGGCGCCGTACACCGGTTCCGCCATCGGTCAGCAGTGGATGTACGAGGGCAAGCACGTCCTGATCATCTTCGACGACCTGTCGAAGCAGGCCGACGCCTACCGCGCCGTGTCCCTGCTGCTGCGCCGCCCGCCGGGCCGCGAGGCCTACCCGGGTGACGTCTTCTACCTGCACTCCCGTCTGCTGGAGCGCTGCGCCAAGCTCTCCGACGACATGGGTGCCGGCTCGATGACCGGTCTGCCGATCGTCGAGACCAAGGCCAACGACGTCTCGGCGTTCATCCCGACCAACGTCATCTCCATCACCGACGGCCAGTGCTTCCTGGAGTCCGACCTGTTCAACGCCGGTCAGCGCCCGGCCCTGAACGTCGGTATCTCGGTCTCCCGCGTCGGTGGCTCCGCCCAGCACAAGGCGATGAAGCAGGTCTCCGGCCGTCTGCGCGTGGACCTCGCCCAGTTCCGTGAGCTGGAGGCGTTCGCCGCCTTCGGTTCCGACCTGGACGCCGCGTCGAAGGCGCAGCTGGAGCGCGGTCAGCGCATGGTCGAGCTGCTGAAGCAGGACCAGTACCAGCCGATGTCCACCGAGGACCAGGTCGTCTCCGTCTGGGCCGGCACCACCGGCAAGATGGACGACGTCCCCGTCGCCGACATCCGCCGCTTCGAGAAGGAGCTGCTGGAGTACCTGCACCGCAAGGAGCAGGGCCTCATGACCTCCATCCGCGAGGGCGGCAAGATGTCCGACGACACCCTGCAGGCCGTGGCCGAGGCGATCGCGGACTTCAAGAAGCAGTTCGAGACGAGCGACGGCAAGCTGCTCGGCGAGGAAGCCTCGGCTGCCCCGAAGGCGACCAGCGCCTCCAAGTGACGTAAGGAAGGGACCTGACTCATGGGAGCCCAGCTCCGGGTCTACAAGCGTCGCATCCGATCCGTCACCGCGACCAAGAAGATCACGAAGGCGATGGAGATGATCGCCGCCTCGCGCGTCGTCAAGGCGCAGCGCAAGGTGGCGGCCTCCACGCCGTACGCGCGGGAACTGACCCGCGCGGTCACGGCGGTCGGCACCGGTTCGAACACCAAGCACCCGCTGACCACGGAGGCGGAGAACCCGACCCGTGCCGCGGTCCTGCTCCTCACGAGCGACCGCGGCCTGGCCGGCGCCTTCAACTCCAACGCCATCAAGGCGGCGGAACAGCTGACCGAGCGCCTGGAGCGCGAGGGCAAGCAGGTCGACACGTACATCGTCGGCCGGCGCGGCATCGCCCACTACAACTTCCGTGAGCGCAAGGTCGCGGAGTCGTTCACGGGCTTCACCGACGAGCCCTCGTACGCGGACGCCAAGAAGGTCGCGGCCCCGCTGATCGAGGCCATCGAGAAGGAGACGGCGGACGGCGGCGTGGACGAACTCCACATCGTCTACACCGAGTTCGTCTCGATGATGACGCAGACGGCGGTCGATTCCCGGCTGCTTCCGCTGCGCCTCGAAGAGGTCGCGCAGGAGACCGCCACCAAGGGCGAGATCCTGCCGCTGTACGACTTCGAGCCGTCGGCGGAGGACGTCCTCGACGCCCTGCTGCCGCGCTACGTGGAGAGCCGGATCTACAACGCGCTGCTCCAGTCGGCCGCTTCGAAGCACGCCGCCACGCGGCGCGCGATGAAGTCGGCCACCGACAACGCGGGCGAGCTGATCAACACGCTCTCCCGTCTTGCCAACGCGGCCCGCCAGGCCGAAATCACCCAGGAAATCAGCGAGATCGTCGGTGGCGCGAGCGCCCTGGCCGACGCGACCGCGGGGAGTGACAACTAATGACCACCACTGTTGAGACGGCCACGGCGACGGGCCGCGTCGCGCGGGTCATCGGCCCGGTCGTCGACGTGGAGTTCCCCGTCGACGCGATGCCGGACATCTACAACGCCCTGCACGTCGAGGTCTCCGACCCGGCGAACGAGGGCCAGAAGAAGACGCTGACCCTGGAGGTCGCCCAGCACCTGGGTGACGGCCTGGTCCGCACCATCTCCATGCAGCCCACCGACGGTCTGGTCCGCCAGGCCCCGGTGACCGACACGGGCGCCTCCATCTCGGTGCCGGTCGGCGACTTCACCAAGGGCAAGGTGTTCAACACCCTCGGTGAGGTGCTGAACGTCAACGAGTCCTACGACGGCGAGCGCTGGCCGATCCACCGCAAGGCGCCGAACTTCGACGAGCTCGAGTCGAAGACCGAGATGTTCGAGACCGGCGTCAAGGTCATCGACCTGCTGACCCCGTACGTCAAGGGCGGCAAGATCGGTCTGTTCGGCGGCGCCGGCGTCGGCAAGACGGTGCTCATCCAGGAGATGATCTACCGCGTCGCCAACAACCACGACGGTGTGTCGGTGTTCGCCGGTGTCGGTGAGCGCACCCGTGAGGGCAACGACCTCATCGACGAGATGAGCGAGTCCGGTGTCATCGACAAGACCGCGCTGGTCTTCGGTCAGATGGACGAGCCCCCGGGCACCCGTCTGCGCGTCGCGCTGGCCGGCCTCACCATGGCCGAGTACTTCCGTGACGTCCAGAAGCAGGACGTGCTGTTCTTCATCGACAACATCTTCCGCTTCACCCAGGCGGGCTCCGAGGTGTCGACCCTGCTCGGCCGCATGCCCTCCGCGGTGGGCTACCAGCCGAACCTGGCCGACGAGATGGGTCTCCTCCAGGAGCGCATCACCTCGACCCGTGGTCACTCGATCACCTCGATGCAGGCGATCTACGTCCCCGCGGACGACCTGACCGACCCGGCCCCGGCCACCACCTTCGCCCACCTCGACGCGACGACGGTTCTGTCCCGTCCGATCTCGGAGAAGGGCATCTACCCGGCCGTGGACCCGCTGGACTCGACGTCCCGGATCCTGGACCCGCGCTACATCGCGCAGGACCACTACAACGCGGCCATGCGCGTGAAGAACATCCTGCAGAAGTACAAGGACCTGCAGGACATTATCGCGATCCTCGGTATCGACGAGCTCGGCGAGGAGGACAAGCTCGTCGTCCACCGTGCCCGTCGCGTGGAGCGCTTCCTGTCCCAGAACACCCACGTCGCCAAGCAGTTCACCGGCGTGGACGGTTCGGACGTGCCGCTGGACGAGTCGATCGCCGCGTTCAACGCGATCTGCGACGGTGAGTACGACCACTTCCCGGAGCAGGCGTTCTTCATGTGCGGTGGCATCGAGGACCTGAAGAAGAACGCGAAGGAGCTGGGCGTCTCCTGAGCCCCGTGCTCGTCGTGGGCCTTCCGGCCCACTCCTGAGGGGGCGGGTGCGTCCCGCCCCCTCTCCCACGCCCACTAGACTTGTAACCAACACCCGGCAGACCCGCCGGGTGGTGACCCGAGGAGCCACCTTGGCTGCTGAGCTGCACGTCGCGCTGGTCGCGGCCGACCGAGAGGTCTGGTCCGGCGAGGCCACCCTGGTCGTCGCGCGCACCACGTCCGGCGACATCGGCGTCATGCCCGGTCACCAGCCGCTGCTCGGTGTGCTGGAGTCGGGCCCGGTGACCATCCGTACGAGTGAAGGTGCGACGGTCGTCGCCGCGGTGCACGGCGGTTTCATCTCGTTCGCGGACAACAAGCTGTCGCTGCTGGCCGAGATCGCCGAGCTGGCCGACGAGATCGACGTCCAGCGCGCGGAGCAGGAACTGGCCCGCGCGAAGGCGGAGGACGACACCGTGGCCGAGCGCCGCGCGGACGTCCGTCTGCGGGCGGCGACGGCGACGCGCTGACCCGTGGGGGCACCGCCCGGGCCGTCCAGGCACCGGGGGAGCGGTGCGATGACGTCACTCAGCCGCGGCCGGCACCGGAGCGATCCGGAGCCGGCCGCGGCTGAGGCAGATCTGGATGATTTTTCCGTTCCGTTACCTAGGAGACGAGGAGGTCGGTGTCGATGGTCCTCGCTCTGACTGTGTGCGGAATCGTCGTGGCGCTCGTGGTGGTGGGGCTCTTCGTCTTCGGGCTGCGCCGCCGCCTCATCCAGCGTTCCGGCGGAACCTTCGACTGCAGCCTGCGCTGGGACGTCCCCGAGGCGGGCGACTCCGGCGGCAAGGGCTGGGCCTACGGGGTGGCCCGCTACAACGGCGACCGGGTCGAGTGGTTCCGCGTCTTCTCCTACGCGCCCCGTCCGCGCCGCATCCTGGAGCGCTCCGCGATCGAGGTGACCGGCCGCCGCCTCCCGGAGGGCGAGGAGGAGCTGGCCCTGCTGTCCGACGCGGTGATCCTCGCCTGTCTGCACCGGGGCACGCGCGTCGAGCTCGCCATGAGCGAGGACGCGCTGACCGGTTTCCTCGCGTGGCTCGAGGCGGCCCCGCCCGGACAGCGGGTGAACGTCGCGTAGAGCGATGTCCGGGGTCCCTCCCCCGGCGGCGAAGCCGTTGGGGGAGGGTGAACACGGCGTAGCCCCGGCCCCCTCCCCCCGGGCTTCGTCCGGGGGGAGGGGGCCGGGGCCCGGTGCCCGACGGGCCTTACTTCAGGCCGCTGTCGATGGCGCTCACCAGCTCGCCGTTGCCGGTGTCGCCGCTGAACTCCCAGAAGAAGGCGCCGCCCAGGCCCTGGTTCTTGGCCCAGGCCATCTTGGTGTTGATGGTGGCCGGCGTGTCGTAGGACCACCAGTTGCTGCCGCAGTGGGCGTACGCCGTGCCCGCGACGGTGCCGGTGGCCGGACAGGAGTTCTTGAGGACCTTGTAGTCCTCGATGCCGGCCTCGTAGGTGCCGGTCGCCGGGCCGGTGGCGGTGCCGCCGGGGGCGGACTGGGTGACGCCGGTCCAGCCGCGGCCGTAGAAGCCGATGCCGAGCAGGAGCTTGCTCGCCGGGACGCCCTTCGCCTTGAGCTTGGCGATGGCGGCGGCCGAGTTGAAGCCCTCCTTCGGGATGCCGGAGTACGACGTGAGCGGCGAGTGCGGGGCGGTCGGGCCGGTCTTGTCCCAGGCGCCGAAGTAGTCGTACGTCATCACGTTGTACCAGTCGAGGTACTGCGCGGCGCCGCCGTAGTCGGCCGCGTCGATCTTGCCGCCCTCGGAGCCGTCCGCGGTGATCGCGGCGGTGACCAGGTAGTCCTTGCCGAACTCGGCGCGCAGCGCCTGGGAGAGGGTCTTGAAGGCGGCCGGGCCGCTGGTGTCACAGGTCAGGCCGCAGGCGTTCGGGTACTCCCAGTCGATGTCGATGCCGTCGAAGACGTCGGCCCACCGCGGGTCCTCCACGACCTGCTTGCACGACTTGGCGAACGCGGCGGCGTTGGCCGCGGCCTGGCCGAAGCCGCCCGAGTAGGTCCAGCCGCCGAAGGAGTACAGCACCTTGATGTGCGGGTACTTGGCCTTCAGCTGGCGCAGCTGGTTGAAGTTGCCGCGCAGCGGCTGGTCCCAGGTGTCGGCGGTGCCGCTGACGGACTGGTCGGCGGTGTAGGCCTTCTCGTACGCGGCGAAGGTGTCGTCGACGGTGCACTGGCCGTTCTTGACGTTGCCGAACGAGTAGTTGATGTGAGTGATCTTGGCGGCGGAGCCGGACGTCACGAGGTTCTTGACGTGGTAGTTGCGGCCGTAGACGCCCCACTCGGTGAAGTAGCCGAGCTTGACCTTGCCGCCGGTGGTGGGCGGCGGCTCCTCGGTGCCGCCGGTGGTGCGGACCTTCACCGAGCCGCTGACCGGGCCGGTCTGGTCGGCGGTGTCGCGGGCCTGCACGGAGTAGGAGTAGTCGGTGCCCTTGGCGAGCCCCGCGTCCGTGTAGGAGGTGCCGGTCACCGTGGCGACCCTGGCGCCGTCGCGCAGGACGTCGTAGTTCTTGACGCCCTTGTCGTCGGTGGCGGCCGACCAGGAGAGCTTCACCGAGGTGTCGGTGATGTTCGAGGCGGTGGGGGTGCCGGGCGCGGAGGGGGCCGCGTCGCCGGGGACGGAGGTGCCGTCGCAGCTGCCGCCGTTGAGCTTGCAGCCGGACGGGGAGCCGGAGCCGCTGCCGTTGAAGCCGAAGGAGACCGACGCCCCGGGGGCGAGGGTGCCGTTCCAGCCGAGGTTCTTGGCGGTCCAGTGGTCACCGGAGTTGGTGACCGTGGCGTCCCAGGCGGAGGTGACCTTGGTGCCGGAGGGGAAGTCCCACTCGACGGTCCAGGTGTTGATGGTCGTGGTGCCGGTGTTCTTCACCGTCCACTTGCCCTCGAAGCCGGAACCCCAGTCCTGGGTCTTGGTGTAGGTGGCGGTCGCGGAGGTGGCCGCCTGGGCGGGGCTCGCGAGGGCCACGAGGCCGGCCAGGGGGAGTGTCAGGGCCGCGATCCCGGCCGCGGCTCTGTGCCTGAAGCGCATGCTGCGCCTCCTTATGTGGGGATGTTGTTGAGGACATGACTGAGCCATCACGCCCGCAGTGCCGCGAGAATAGAAAGGTCTGGACCACGGGTCAATAGGTCTGGACCACCACGTCGTCTCCGGCTCAGATCCCCAACTCCTGCGCGAGCACCGCCGCTTGCACCCGGCTGCGCAGCTCCAGCTTGCCCAGCAGGCGGCTGACGTGCGTCTTCACCGTGGCCTCCGCCATGTCCAGGCGGTCCGCGATGGCGGCGTTGGACAACCCCTCGCCGAGGCAGGACAGCACCTCGCGCTCACGCCGGGTGAGGGACTCCAGCACCGCCGGATCGGCCGGCACCGCACGGGCGGGCTTCGCGGCGAACTCGGCGATCAGCCGCCGGGTGACGGCCGGGGCGACGATCCCCTCCCCGCGCGCCACCGTGCGCACGGCCTCGACGAGGTCCCGCGCCTCCGTGTGCTTCAGCAGGAACCCGGCGGCCCCGGCCCGCAGCGCCCCGAAGACGTACTCGTCCAGGTCGAAGGTGGTCAGCACCAGCACGTCGGCGAGTTGCTCCCCGACCACCCGCCGGGTCGCCGACACCCCGTCCAGGCGCGGCATCTGCACGTCCATCAGCACCAGGTCGGGACGCAGTTCGCGGGCGAGCGCCACCGCCTGCTCGCCGTCCGCCGCCTCGCCGACCACCTCGATGCCGGGCGCGCTGCGCAGGATGAGGACCAGTCCGGCGCGGACGGCGGACTGGTCCTCGGCGACCAGGACGCGGATCATCGGGTGCCTCCTCGGGCGGTGTCGGTGTCGGTGTCGGTGAGGGGGAGACGGGCGCGTACGACCCAGAGCTTGCCGTCCGCGGTGCCGTCCGGGCCGCTCTCCGGTCCGGCCTCGAAGGTGCCGTGCAGCAGCGCGGCACGCTCCCGCATGCCGACGAGTCCGGCCCCGGACCCCGGGGCACGCGGGGTGTCCCGGTCGCCGTACGGGCTGGTCACGCGGATGTCGAGGGCGTCGTCCCGCCGGCGCAGCCGCACGCTGACCTCCCCCCGCGCGGCATGCTTCAGCGCGTTCGTCAGCGACTCCTGCACGATCCTGTACGCGGCGAGCTCGACCGGCGCGGGGACGGAGTCGTACGCGGCGTCGAGGGTGACGTCCAGGCCGTTGGCGCGGGCGCCCTCCACCAGGGCGCCGAGGCCGTCGAGGGTCGGGGTCGCCGCCGGTTCCCGGTCGCCGGCGCCGTCCCGCAGGATGCCGATCAGGCGGCGCATCTCGGCCAGTCCCTGGACGCTGTTCTCCCGGATCACGGTGAGCGCCTCGCGGGAGGTGTTCCCGTCGTCCAGGGAGAGCGCGGCCGTGGAGTGGATGGCGATCGCGGAGAGGTGGTTGGCGACCATGTCGTGCAACTCCCGGGCCATCCGGGCGCGTTCGGCGGTCACCGCCTGGGTGCGGTCCATCTCGGCGAGCAGCGCGGTCTGCTCGGCGCGCAGCCGGGCGGCCTCGGCGGCGTCGCGGTGGTTGCGCACGATCAGCCCCGTGGAGGCGGGCGCGAAGGACAGGATGCCGACGGCCACCCCGATCAGCAGCGCCTCGGGCACCCGCCACACGGCGTACGGCACCAGCGACGCGGCGATGCTGAGCAGCCCGGTGATCCACGGGATGCGGCGGGCGGAGGCGGGCGGGCCGTACAGGACGGCGGCGTACATCAGGTCGGTGTACATCAGCAGGGTGACGATGCTGCCCCGGGTCAGGGTGTCCGCGGCCAGCGCGAGGGTGCCCAGGAGCAGCCCGGTGCGCGGGGCGGCGCGGCGCAGCAGCTCGCAGCCCGCCGTCACGGCGAGCGGCACCAGCAGCGGCCAGCGGCCGTCGAAGAGCACGATCGGCTCGTCGGCCGGCCGGGTGCCCAGCCCGATGCCCCACAGCAGCAGCCCGCCGAGCAGTCCGGCGAGCGCGGCCCACACGTCGAAGCGGTGGGGGCGGGGCAGTCGTAGGGCCATGACCCCATCCAACACGGCACCCGCCGCGCTCGCCTGATCCCCGGGAACGGTCCTGGACTGCATCCTTCGATGTACCGCGGATTCGTCGGCGGCGACGACGAAACGGGCCGGTCCGCACGGGAGCCTGAAAGGGTGACCGAGAGGAGCGAACCGTGATCGTCGCATTGATCGCCGCCTGCGAGATCGGCTTCTGGGTGCTGCTGGCCGCCGGACTGGCCTGCCGCTACCTGCTGAGGATGCCGCGCACCGGCCTGGCGCTGCTGCTGTGCGAACCGCTGCTGGAGGTCGTCCTGCTGGTCGCCACGGCGCTGGACCTGAAGAACGGCGCCGAGCCGAACTGGACGCACGGCCTGGCAGCGCTCTACATCGGCTACACCGTGGGCCACGGCCACCGCACGGTGAAGTGGCTCGACGGCCACGCGGCCCACCGGCTGGGCGGCGCCCCGAAGCCCGCGGGCCCGCCGCGCCACGGCCTGGCCCGCGCCCGGCACGAGACCAGGATCTGGCTGGGCACGCTGACGGGCGCCGCCGTGGCGACCGCGCTGCTCCAGATCGCCATCTGGTACGTCGACGACGCGAGCCGCACCACCTCCCTGGAGAGCTGGCGCTACACGGCCTGGCGGGCGGCCGGCATCCACGGACTGGTGACCCTGGCGTACTGGATCTGGCCGAAGAAGGCCCCGGCGGGGGAGCCGGAGACCGAGCCGAGCGCCGGGAAGGAGCGTGTCGGCCGGTGACGCGGGCGGTCCGGAACCTCCCCGCGGGGCCCGCCACGCCGGTGGCGGGCCCCGCGGGGAGGGCTCAGCGCTCCCCGCCCGGGACCCACAGCACGTCGCCGGTCTCCTTGTTCGCGGTGCGGGCCAGGATGAACAGGAGGTCGGAGAGGCGGTTGAGATAGGTCGCGGTGAGCGGGTTCATGGTCTCGCCGTGCACCTCCAGGGCGGCCCAGGTGGAGCGCTCGGCCCGCCGTACGACGGTGCACGCCTGGTGCAGCAGGGCCGCCCCCGCCGTCCCGCCCGGCAGGATGAAGGAGCGCAGCTTCTCCAGCCGCTCGTTGAACCGGTCGCAGTCCGCCTCCAGCCGGTCGACGTAGAACTGCTCGACCCTGAGCGGCGGGAACTCCGGGTTCTGCACCACCGGCGTGGACAGGTCCGCGCCCACGTCGAACAGGTCGTTCTGCACGCGGGTGAGCACCTGCACGACCTCGTCCTCCAGACCGCCCAGCGCGATCGCCGTGCCGATCACCGCGTTCGCCTCGTTGGCGTCGGCGTAGGCGGAGATCCGCAGGTCGGTCTTGGGGACCCGGCTCATGTCACCGAGGGCGGTGGTGCCCCGGTCGCCGGTCCGGGTGTAGATGCGCGTCAGATTGACCATGCGGCCAGCCTAGTTACGCCCCGGCCGTCCGGAACACCCGTGTGCCCACCGTCACGGCGAGCACCGTGAAGCCGACGGCCACCAGCACGCCGTACAGCATGTGGGCCGTCGCGTAGGCGCCGACGTAGGCGTCCCGCACCGCGTCGACGAGGTAGCGGAACGGCATCAGGTGGGACAGGACGTCCAGCCAGGCGGGACCCAGGGTCATCGGGAGCATGAGACCCGACAGCAGCATCGACGGCATGGTCAGGGCGTTGACCGCCGGCCCGAACGTCTGCGGGGTCTCCGTCCTCATGGCGAGCGCGTAGGACAGCGCGGCCAGGGACACGGTCAGCAGGGCGACGAAGCCGAAGCCGATGAGCACCCCGGCCAGCGGCGCCCGCAGGCCCATCACCAGCGCCGCCAGTACCAGCAGCACCGCCTGGAAGACGAACACCGTGGCGTCCCGCAGCACCCGGCCCAGCAGCAGGGCGAGGCGGCTCACGGGGGTGACGCGCATCCGTTCCACCACCCCCTGGCCCTTCTCGATGATGATGCTGAATCCCGCGAACGAGGCCCCGAACAGGCCGAGCTGCAGCAGCAGGCCGGGCACCAGCACCTGCCAGGAGCTGCCCCGCCCGCCGAGCGGCAGACCGGTCAGCAGCGGACCGAAGAACAGCAGGTACAGCAACGGCATCAGCACGCCGAAGAGCAGCGCGAAGCGGGAGCGCAGGGACTGGCGCAGACAGCGCCCGTAGAGGAGCGCGGTGTCGTGGAGCAGCATCGTCGGTCCTATACGGCCAGGGGGGTCGCGTCGGCCGGAGCGGCGCCGCGGCCCGTGATGGAGAGGAAGGCGTCCTGGAGCGAGGCGTCGATCGAGCCGCCGTACTCCAGCTTCAGGGCGCCCGGCGTGCCCTCGGCGGCGACCACGCCCCGGTCGACGACGACCAGGCGGTCGGCGAGGGCGTCGGCCTCGTCGAGGTAGTGGGTGGTGAGGAACACGGTCGTGCCGTGCTCGTCGCGCAGCCGGCGCACCAGGTCCCACAGGTCGGCGCGGCTGCCGGGGTCGAGGCCGGTGGTCGGCTCGTCGAGGAACAGCACCTCGGGCCGGTGCGTGAGCGCCATGGCGATGTCCAGCCGGCGCCGCTGGCCGCCGGACAGCGCGCCGCACCTGCGGTCGAGCAGGTCCGTCAGTGCGAGCTCGCGGGCGAGCTCCTCGGCGCGCTCGGCGGCCCGGTCCCCGGTCAGCCGGTACAGCCGCCCCTGGGTGACGAGCTCCTCCCGCACGGTGATCTGCGGATCGACTCCGCCGGACTGCGCCACGTACCCGCAGGCCCGCCGCACCCCGGCCGGATCGGTGGCCAGGTCGCAGCCGGCGACGGTGGCCGTGCCGCCGGTCGGCGGGAGCAGGGTGGTGAGCATGCGCAGGGTCGTCGTCTTGCCGGCCCCGTTGGGGCCGAGGAGGCCGAGGATCTCCCCCTTGCGGACGGTCAGGTCGATACCGCGGACGGCCTCCACGGGGCCGCGTTTCGTCCGGAAGGTACGGGACAGGGCGGCCGTACTGATGAGGGTCATGCCCTCAGAAAAACAGAGTCTCTGAAATTTTGCAACGGCCCCAAATTTTCAGAGACTCCAGTGATCATCCCGCGTGCCTACGATGAGGGCATGGCAGAAGGGCTCAGGGAGCGGAAGAAGCGCGAGACCAGGCAGCGGATCTCGGACATCGCCACCGGACTCTTCCTGGAGCACGGCTTCGTGACCGTGACGATGGCGGAGGTGGCGGAGGCCGCCGACGTGTCCGTGAACACGGTCTACAACTACTTCCCCGCCAAGGAGGACCTCTTCTTCGACCGCTCCAAGGGGGTCGTCGACCAGCTCTCCCGCTGGGTGCGGGGCCGGGACGCGGGGGAGTCGGCCGCCCACGCCGTGCTGCGCGAACTGCGCGCCGAGATCGAGGCGGTGTCGCCCCGGGTCGGCCTGATGGAGGGCTACGACCGCTTCATGCGCGTCATCCACGAGTCGCCGCAGCTGCGTTCGAGGCTGTGGAGCCTCCAGCAGGAGATCCAGGACCACCTGGAGGCGACGCTCCGCGAGGAGGCGGGCGCCGCCCCCGACGACCCGCTGCCGGGTCTGGTGGCCGGTCAGATCTGCTGGATCCACAGCACGGTCTTCGTCACGATCGGCCGGGAGATGATGAGGGGCCGCGCACCGGCGGAGGTGTCGCGCGAGGTCCTCGGGCTCGTCGACGACATCGAGGAACTGCTGAGCGGCAAGGTCCTCGGCTACGCGGTGCGCGGCTGAACCGGGCCTACGCCCGGGGGGTCGTGTGCAGGACGAAGAAGAGGCCCTGCGCGCGGGTGCCGTCGGGCAGTTCCCACACGCCGGCGACATGACCCGCCGCTCCCGGCTCGGGGAGCGGCGCGCCGTCCGGGGCGGGCCGCAGGGTGCGCAGGACGCGGAGGGTCGTGCCGTCCGGTGCGGACAGCTCGGTGTCCTCCTCGGTGTCGTCGACGGCGGTGAAGTCCGCCGGGACCGGGCCCTCGCCCGCGTGGGCGCGGGTGACCTCCCGGTCGGGGGTGTCGGTGAGGCTCTGGGCCTGGGCCTGCGCACGGCCCTCGATCAGGGCCGCCAACTCCGCGACGAGCACCGGGTCGTGGCAGCCGTCGTAGACCCAGCGCCGCCCGAGGACGCCGTGCTCCGCGGTGCCGATGAGGGCGTGCTCCGCCCGGTCGAGCGGAGCGCCCCGGTAGGTGAGCGGCACCAGGTAGGCGGTCGGCTCGGGGCCCGAGGCGTCGGTGACGACCATGAACTCGATGCCGACCTCCCCCTGCGGATCGTCGAGCCGGAAACCGCCGGCCCTGGCCAGCCGCGGTCCCTCCGCGTCCCCGTGGTACCAGGGGCGCGAGGGCAGCCAGGCGGTCAGCAGCTCCAGCTTGGTCGGCTCGAGGGTGGTGCGGTGGATCACGGCCATGCCGGGGTTCTCCTCCGTCGATCGGACACCGGTCCCCCCACCCTCCCATCCGTCACGGGCCCGGCGGCCACTTCTCGCCGGGCCGTCTCCCGCCGGGCCGGGCACCCCCGGCAGGGGCGCCGGGCCCGGCGTGCGGGACGTGACAGGAGTCTCACTCCGTGAGACGTGAAACGCGTTACTAAGTCGGTCACGGGAACCCCGGCGCCCGCTAGTGTCCGCTCCTGGAGAACAACGACAGCGCGTATCAGGGGAGTCGCACAGTGGCACGCAAGCTCGCCGTCATCGGGGCCGGTCTCATGGGGTCCGGCATCGCCCAGGTCTCCGCTCAGGCGGGCTGGGACGTCGTCCTGCGCGACGTGACCGACGAGGCGCTCGCGCGGGGCACCGACGGGATCAAGGCGTCGTACGACAAGTTCGTGAGCAAGGGCAAGCTGGAGGCGCACGACGCCGACGCCGCCCTCGCCCGGATCACCGCGACCACCGACCTGGACGCCTGCGCGGACGCGGACATCGTGGTCGAGGCCGTGTTCGAGAAGCTCGAGGTGAAGCACGAGATCTTCCGCGCCCTCGACAAGATCGTGCGCGAGGACACCGTGCTCGCCTCCAACACCTCCGCCATCCCGATCACCAAGATCGCGGCCGTGACGGAGCGCCCGGAGCGGGTCGTCGGCACCCACTTCTTCTCGCCGGTGCCGATGATGCAGCTGTGCGAACTGGTCCGCGGCTACAAGACCAGCGACGAAACCCTCGCCAGGGCCCGGGAGTTCGCCGAGTCGGTCGGCAAGACCTGCATCGTCGTCAACCGCGACGTCGCCGGCTTCGTGACCACCCGCCTCATCTGCGCCCTCGTCGTCGAGGCCGCGAAGCTGTACGAGTCGGGCGTGGCGAGCGCCGAGGACATCGACCTGGCGTGCAAGCTGGGCTTCGGCCACGCCATGGGTCCGCTGGCCACCGCCGACCTCACCGGCGTGGACATCCTGCTGCACGCCACGAGCAACATCTACACCGAGTCGCAGGACGAGAAGTTCGCCGCTCCGGAACTGATGCGCCGGATGGTTGACGCCGGTGACATCGGCCGCAAGAGCGGGCAGGGCTTCTACGAGCACTGACACCGTGCACTCACCCCGGCGTGCATCACCCGCCGGGGTGAATTCGGTATCGGTTCGCTCACAACGGGCAACCTCCGGCACCTCCGCACAGTCAGAGGTTGCATCACCGGCATCAGCAACGCGGAGACGACAGACGCACGCACGGGGAGCGCATATGCACATCAGGGGCGACCACGCCGAGCTGGTCGTCGGGGGCCGCCTCGACGTCCGCAGCGCGGCGGACGCCCGTACGGTCCTGCACTCGGCCGTCGACGACGGGGCCGGCGACCTGGTGCTGGACCTGTCCGAACTGGACTCCTGGGACGCCACCGGACTCGGCGTGATCATGGGGGCCCACCGGCGGGCCGGCCGCTGCGGCCGGCGGCTGGTGCTGCGCGGCGTCCCGCCGCAGATGCAGCGCCTGTTGGTGGCCACCCGGCTGCACCGGATCCTGGCGATCGAGGGAGGCATCGGGGTGGACACGCTGCCCCGCGTGTGAGGTCCGTACGGGTGGGAACCGGACGAGCGGCACCGTCCGGACCGGCTCCGGCGGACCGCGTGACGCGCGCACAATCCTCACGAGACCGTGACGTCTCGGACGGCGCGGTACCCCGGACTGTCGTGGATACTGAGCGAAGGTTTAGGGTGCGGCTGCCCGCTGCCTCGCAACCCTCGAGCGGGCCCGGACCAGAAGCGACAGCGCGGTGTGCAGCAAGGCCGGGAGGGGCTCTGGGAACTGTCGGACTCGCGGCAGACGGGAGTCCGACGACAGGACCCAGGCACACGACGCTTTTGGGGGCTAGGACCTATGGACCCGAACAGCCGGGGACCCGAGGAGTACGGCCAGGACGGTGACGGTCACGCGCCGCGCCAGCGCCCTCCCAGGGAATCCCTCACTTCCGACTTCGGACAGCACGCACCGGCGCTCGCCCGCACGGTGCAACTCGTGTCCGGCGACTTCCTGCTCACCGTCAACCCCGTCGACGGCAGCGAGATCGAGCCCTGCCCGCCCGCCGAACGGCCCGCCCGCCCCGCCAAACTCGACGAGACCGGGCGCGCCGAGGTCGAGCGGGCCGCCAGGCCGGCCGTCCCGCCCGGACCGGCGCAGCCCACGCTGCCGCTGCTGGCCCGTGAGGACGAGCGCGAGAAGCTGGTCCGGCTGCTCGCCCGCGGCCGCTCCGTGCGCCTCACCGGCCCCGCCGGCTCCGGCCGCACCCGGCTCCTCGACGTCGTCGCCGGGGACTGCGCGGACCTCGCCCCCGACGGCGTCGTCCGGCTGAACGGCCACCGCCGCTCGGCCGACGACCTGCTGTACGACCTGTTCTATGCCGTCCACGACGCCCCGCTGTACCGCCCGGACCGGGACGAACTGGTCGAGCACGTCCGTGAGATCGGCGCCGTCGTCGTCCTCGACGACCTCGAGTTCGGCGGCGCCGCCCTCGACGAGCTGCTGGACGCCACCCCCGAGTGCGCCTTCCTGTTCGGCACCACCCCGGACGTGCCCGACCCGTCCGCCGACTCCGGCGTCGAGGAGGTGACCCTCGACGGGCTCGACCGGGCGGCCGGCCTGGAGCTGCTGGAGCACGCCGTCGGCCGCGGCCTCACCGAGGACGAGCGGAACTGGGCCGGCGACCTCTGGTTCGAGTCCGAGGGCCTGCCGCTGCGCTTCGTCCAGGCCGGTGCCCTGCTGCGGCAGCGCGACCGGCTGCGGGCCGGCGCCGGCGCCGTCGACGAGTTCGGCGTCTTCGAGGACGTCCGGCCGGACGCGCCGCCGTACGACGCGGTCGACGCCGTCGAGGTGCCGCTGCCCTCGCTCGGCGAGGCCGCCGCCCCCGCTCCGCTGCTCGCCTCCCGGCTCAGCGCCTCCGCCCGCGCCACCCTGCGGTTCGCCGTCGCGCTCGGCGGCGAGGTGCCCCACCAGGCGCATCTGCCCGCCCTGGTGGGCGACACCCACGCCGACGCCGCGCTCGGCGAACTGGCCGCCTGCGGACTGGTCTCCCCGGCCGGCTCCCGCTACCGGCTCGCCGCCGGTGTGCCGGCCCAGCTGGAGGCCGCCGGATACGCCGACGAGGCCGAGGCCCAGGCCCGTGCCGCCGCCCGGCACTACGCCTGGTGGGCCGGGCACCCCTCGGTGACCCCGGAGCGGGTGTGCGCCGAGGCCGACGCGGTGCTCACCGCGCTCGCCGTGCTGTCGCCGCTCACCACGGCCACCACCGAGGACGAGCCGAACACGGTCGTGCAGCTGGCCCGTGCCGCCGCGCCCGCGTTCGCCGCGGGCCTGCACTGGAGCGCCTGGGAGAAGGCGCTGCGGGCCGGCGCGGAGGCCGCCCGGCTCGCCGGGGACGTGCCGGAACAGGCCTACTTCCACCACGAGCTCGGCGTCCTCGCCCTGTGCGCGGGACAGCTCGACCGGTCGCGCGCCGAACTGGAGGCGTCCATCGGCCTGCGCGGCGCCCTCGCCGACAAGCGCGGCACCGTCGCCGGCCGCCGCGCGCTGGCCCTGGTCGCCGACCGCTCCGGAACCCCGCTGGCACTCGCGCCGACCGCGGGGGAGGAGGTGCCCGAGGCCCACGTCGAGGAGTCGGCCCCGCCGCCCCGCGGGGTGCCGACGGCCTTCCCGGACCTCCAGCCGCCCACCGACACCCCCCTGGTCGTCCACCGCACCGCGCCCGCGTCCGCGCCGCGGGGCAGGACGGGCGGCGGGCTGAAGAGCCTGGCCCGGCGCAACCTCGTGGCGGCCGGCGCGGGCGCGCTGCTCGTCGCCGTGCTGGGCACCGTGGTCACCCTCGGCGCCACGTCGGACAACGACGCCGGCAGCCCGTCGGACAACGTCGGCGTCAACCCGTCGGCGAGCCAGGGCGTCGACGACGGCAGCCTGGGCGCCGACCCGGCGGCCGAGGAGGGCGGCGACACCGGCGAGGCCACCAGCCGGCCGACCGACCCGGGCCCGGACGGCACCCCGGGCACCTCCGACGACCCGACGCCGACGGCCACCGGGTCGGACGAGCCGTCGGACGGGCCGAGCGGTACGAAGGAACCGGACGGTCCGACGAAGACGCCGAAGCCGACGGAGACCACCGAACCGCCCACCACCAAGCCTCCGACGTCCAAGCCGCCCACGTCCCAGCCCCCGACGTCCCAGCCTCCGACGTCCCAGCCGCCCACGTCCTCGGAGCCGCCCGCCTCCAGCGAGCCCCCGCCGCCGTCCACCAGCGACACCGCCGGCGGCCCCACCTCGTCCTCCCCCGTGGCGACGAGCAGCACGGCGAGCGCCCCGCAGAGCTCCGACGCGGGTACGTCCGGCGGTTCGGAGACGGTGATCTGACACACCGGCACACGTGAGGGCCGGGTTCCCGACGGAACCCGGCCCTCGTGTCCTGTCGCGGCGCCGCCCGGAGCGGGTCAGAACAGCCGCAGCTTGTCGTCCTCGATGCCCCGCAGCGCGTCGTAGTCGAGGACCTGGCAGCCGATGCCCCGGTCCGTGGCGAGCACGCGGGCCTGCGGCTTGATCTCCTGGGCGGCGAAGATGCCGCGCACCGGGGCGAGATGGGGATCGCGGTTCAGCAGCTCCAGGTAGCGGGTGAGCTGTTCCACGCCGTCGATCTCGCCGCGTCGCTTGATCTCCACTGCCACGGTCCGTCCCTCGGCGTCCCGGCACAGGATGTCGACGGGGCCGATGGCGGTCATGTACTCGCGGCGGATGAGGGTGTAGCCCTCGCCGAGGGTCTCGATGCGGTCGGCGAGCAGCTCCTGGAGGTGCGCTTCCACGCCGTCCTTGATCAGGCCGGGATCGACGCCCAGTTCGTGCGAGGAGTCGTGGAGGATCTCCTCCATCGTGATGATGAGTTTCTCGCCCGCCTTGTTGACGACGGTCCAGACGCCCTCCTCCTCGCCGGTGCCCTCCTTGAGGGTGCAGGGCGGCGACATCCAGTTCAGGGGCTTGTAGGCCCGGTCGTCGGCGTGGATCGAGACGCTGCCGTCCGCCTTGACCAGGATCAGACGGGGGGCCGGGGGCAGGTGGGCGGTGAGCCGTCCGGCGTAGTCCACGGAGCAGCGGGCAATGACGAGACGCATGGTCGGCAACGCTACTCGACCGGTCCGCCTCGGCGCGATTCGCCCTCATGACGGCCTCGTGGGCCCCACGAGGCGCGTCCTGTATCTCCTGGAAAACGCGTGTTCGGCGATGGCCGATTACCGGCCCACAGGAAGTTCCGCATCCACGCATTCTCCTGGTGCCGTCACGGTCCGTTGCTTACGGTATTGAACGGGAGGTCGCGAGGTGTGTACGCAGCGTGTTCGATATCGCGGACTCCCCTATCTGTCAGGCAACCCCTGCTCGTCGGGGGTGCGAGAGGAGAACCCATGTCGCTCGACGTCTCACCGGCCCTACTCGAACAGGCCGAGCGAGGCGAGGTCGACGAAGCTGAATTCGTCGACTGCGTCCGGACCTCCCTGCCCTATGCGTGGGAGATGATCAGCTCCCTGGTGGCCCAGCTGAAGGTGGACGGCGGACCCTTCGCCGACAACCAGACGCCCCCGCCGGACGAGCAGGCACGCGGCCAGCTGCTGCGTGCGCTAGCGAGTGACGCGATACGCGGCGCGCTGCAACGGCACTTCGGTGTTCGGCTGGCCTTCCAGAACTGCCACCGGGTGGCCGTGTTCCCGCTTGACTCCTCGGTCGACGAGACGCTGGCCCGCTTCACCTCGGTCCGCAGTCAGCTGCTGAACCAGTCGCCGGAACTGCGCGACTGCTGACGCTCTGTCGTTTGCTTGCCGCTCCGTACGCGGGAGGTGCAGTTCGTACCGGGGCGGCAAGCCTTCCGCGGGACCCGGCTCGCTCAGCCGAGCTGGGACAGTACCTCGGCCCCGAGCCGCCGTACGTTCTCCTCGGTCGCCGCCAGATCGCCGGAACCCTCGACGAGCAGGGCGAAACGGGAGATGCCGGTGCGCTCGCTGGTCGCGGCGAGCCGGTCGGCGCACAGCCGCGGCGTGCCCACCGGGTGCAGCTCGCAGAGCAGTTCGGTGTACGCCAGCGGGTCGCGCATCTGCCGTTTCCGGCCGTCCACCGTGACGTGCGCCTCGAGCCCCTGGCGCAGCCAGCCCGGCATCACCTTCGTCAGCGTCTCCACCGCGTCCGTGCGCCGGTCCGCGATCTGGCAGACACCGGCCGAGACGTGTGCGGCACGGTGGACCTCCGGGGCCGGCCGCCCGCACGCGCGCGCGTGCCGCTGCCACAGGGCGACCATCTCGGCCTTCTCCTCGTCCCCGACGTGCATCCCGAGCAGCATCGGCAGCCCGCGCTCGGCGGCCAGCCGCACGCTCGCCGGGGAGGTGCAGGCGACCACGACCTCGGGGCCCTCGGTCTCGGTGAGGGACTCCGACGGGCGCGGCACGACCGGGACCTCACGGAAGGCGAAGCGCTCGCCGGCGGTCCCGACGGAGGGCTCGCGCAGCCAGCGCAGCAGCAGATCGAGTGATTCCGGGAACCCCTTCTCGTACGCCTCCAGACCGGCCCCGAACACCTCCAGGTCGACCCACGGCCCGCCGCGCCCGACGCCCAGCGAGAACCGTCCGCCGCTGGTGATGTGCAGCAGCGCGGCCTGCTCGCCGAGCGCCACGGGATGGGTGGTGGGCAGCACGCTCACCGCCGTGCCGACCCGCAGGCGGCGGGTGCGGCCGAGCAGTAACGCGGCCAGGGTGACGGCCGACGGGCAGGTGCCGTACGGCACGAAGTGGTGCTCGGCCAGCCAGACCGTGTCGAGCCCCGCCTCCTCGGCCACCTCGGCCGAGCGGACCGCGCGGTGCAGCGCCTCCCCCTCGCCCTGCCCGGGGAACTGGGCGGCCAACACGAAACTTCCAACGCGCATTGCTTTCCTGCTTCCTTGGCCCCGACGCGGAGCTCCCCCACAGGGCATAACCGTCCGACACGTGCCGAGGACACGGCCGGGCGGAGGGCTTTGCGGATTGTCTGCAGAATGCGCCGCTCGGAAGGGTGCCGCCGCGTCGTGGAGGGGACTTGTGAGGTTCGGTGGCGTACGCCTGCCCCTGCACGCGCCGCGTAGGCTGGAAGCGGCCCCCGCATCCCGTACAGCCCCGTGAGGTGTTCCGTGTCCCCGCGTCGCAACCGACCCAAGGGAGCCGGTTCGTCCGGCCGCAGCGCCGAGGAGGACCGTTCCGGCCGCTACGGCGGCTGGCAGTCCACGGAGAGCTGGCAGGGCGAGGAGTGGAGCGTACGGCACGTGGCGGGGGCCAGCGCCCAGGGCAAGGCCTACCGCTGCCCCGGCTGCGACCAGTTGATCCCGGACGGGGTGCCGCACGTGGTGGCCTGGCCGGAGCACTCGGGCGTCGACGAGCGCCGGCACTGGCACAAGGCGTGCTGGAACGCGAAGGACCGCCGCACCACGCGGGTGCAGCGGTCCCGTAACGCGCCGAGGTTCTGACCGGGGCCGGGAGGCCGGCGGGGTCCGTCAGACGTCCCGCTTCTCCAGCAGGGCGAAGGCGGCGCCCAGCGTCACGGCGGTGACGCCGAGCATGATCCACAGCGGGTCCCAGCCGGACGGTCCGGAATCGCTCAGGGAGTTGGCGTAGAAGATGCTCATCTGGTTCGGGATGGAGTACTCGAACAGCGCCTGCTGAACGTCCTGCAGCGAGGACGAGAACATGAACAGCGCGATCACCAGCGGGGCGAGCACGGCACCGATCATGATGGTGATGGCGCCCGCCGAGTGCCGGATGATCGAGCCGACGGCCAGCGAGAGCATGCCGAGCAGGGCGAGGTAGAGCGAGATGCCGACCGTGCCCTTCAGCCACTCCTCGCCCGAGGGCTCCTTCGTGCCGTTGCCCTCCAGCAGCGCCACGTGCGCGAAGCCGATGAGCGTGGCGGACACCAGGGTCACCACGAAGGCGACCAGGAAGAACACCACGGCCTTCGCCGCGAGGACCCGCGCGCGCGAGGGACAGGCGACCGTCGTGGTGCGGATCATGCCGGTGCCGTACTCCGAGGCCGTGGTCAGCACGCCCAGCGTCATGAGGCACATGCTGCCCAGCAGCAGCCCGAAGAAGCCCAGTCCCAGCGGGCTCTCCCCGCCCAGGTCGGCGTCCTGGCCGGACACGACCAGGCCGGTCAGCAGGCCGATGCCGACCACGAGCAGCACGAACACGCCCAGCGTCCACATCGTGGAGCGCACCGACCTGATCTTCGTCCACTCGGAGGCGATCGCGTGCCCGAGGTGCGTGCGCACCACCGGGATCGGCGAGGTGTAACCGGGGCCCGCCGGGCCGGAGGCGGGAGAGGCGGAACCGGGCGCCGCCTGCCATGCGGGTGCGGCGGTCTGCGGCATCGGGGGCTGGGGCGTGCTCATCGGGCGTCCTCGGGCTTGGTCACGTCGGAGGCGGTGGGGGCGGTCGGGGGCGCGACGGGCGGAGCGGCCGGAGCGGCCGGAGCCTGGCTCCCGGGCGCCTGCGGGGCCGGCTGCGCGTACGGGTTGGACGCGGGGGCACCCGGAGCGGCGCCCGGGGCGCCGTAGGGGCCCGCGGGAGCCCCCGGCGCGCCCGGCGGCACCGCGAAGGGCTGCCCGCCCTGCTGGGGCGGCGGCGGGGCGTACCAGCCGGGCTGGCCCTGACCCGGAACCGGCATCGGCGGCTGCGCGCCGGGCGGCAGCGGCTGCTGGAGCCCCGCCTTCTGGTCGGCGGTCGAGCGGTAGTCGACGGCGCCCTGCGTCATCCGCATGTACGCCTCCTCCAGCGAGGCCTGGTGCGGCGACAGCTCCCACAGCCGTACGTCGGCGTCGTGCGCGATGTCGCTGATGCGCGGCAGCGGCAGTCCGGTCACCCGCAGCGCGCCGTCCTGCTCGGGCAGGACGTGGCCGCCGGCCTCGGTGATCGCGGCGGACAGCTTCTCGCGCTGCTGTGGCTCGGTGTCGGGCGTGCGCACGCGCGCGAAGTCGGCGGAGTTGGCGGAGATGAAGTCCTTCACGCTCATGTCGGCGAGCAGCTGTCCGCGCCCGATGACGATGAGGTGGTCGGCGGTGAGCGCCATCTCGCTCATCAGGTGCGAGGAGACGAACACCGTACGGCCCTCGGCGGCCAGCGCCTTCATCAGATTGCGCACCCAGAGGATGCCCTCGGGGTCGAGGCCGTTGACCGGCTCGTCGAACAGCAGCACCTGCGGGTCGCCGAGCAGCGCGGCGGCGATGCCGAGCCGCTGGCCCATGCCCAGCGAGAAGCCCTTCGACCGCCGCCCGGCCACGTCGTGCAGGCCGACCACACCCAGCACCTCGTCCACGCGCCGGGCCGGGATGCCGGAGAGCTGGGCCAGGGACAGCAGGTGGTTGCGGGCGGACCGGCCGCCGTGCACCGCCTTGGCGTCCAGCAGCGCGCCGACCTGGCGGGGGGCGTTGGGCAGCCTGCGGTACGGGTAGCCGCCGATCGTGACGTGGCCCGCGGTGGGGTTGTCCAGGCCGAGGATCATCCGCATCGTCGTCGACTTGCCGGATCCGTTGGGGCCCAGGAAGCCGGTGACGGCTCCGGGCCGCACCTGGAAGGACAGGTTGTACACAGCGGTCTTGTCGCCGTAGCGCTTGGTCAGGCCGACTGCCTCGATCATGCTCCGCACCCATCGAAAGGTTCAGGACAGCGGGGCACACGCCCCCGTAAGGGTTAGGAGGATATCCAGGCGCCGACGGTTCCGCTCAAGACGAGGCAGAACCGGTCCCGACCGGTCGCCCCCTACGCGTCGCGCCGCTTCAGCACCGCGTAGCCGCCGACGAGCGCGGCGACCACCCACAGCACCATGATCCCCAGGCCGCCCCAGGGCCCGTACGGGGTGTCGTCGCCGACCGGCGGCACCACCTGCATGATCCTGCTGCCGGCCTGGTCGGGCAGGAAGCGGCCGACCTCCTTCGTCGCGTCGACGTAGCCCAGGACGCTGGAGATCAGGAAGAAGAACGGCACCAGGACGCCCAGCGACAGCATCGGCGAGCGCAGCATCGTGGCGACCCCCATCGAGAACACCGCGATCAGGGTCATGTAGAGGCCGCCGCCGATGACCGCGCGCGGCACCCCCTCGTCCCCGAGGGACGCCCGGTGCTCGCCGAGCATCGCCTGGCCCAGGAAGAACGCGGCGAAGGCGGTGGCCAGGGAGACCACGAGCGCGAGCGCGGTGGCGACCGCCAGCTTGCCGGCCAGGAACGTGCCGCGCCGCGGCACCGCCGCCAGCGAGGTGCGGATCATCCCGGTGCTGTACTCGTTCGACACCACCAGCACCCCGAACACGACCATCGCGAGCTGGCCGAGGCTCATCCCGGCGAAGCTGATGAACGTCGGGTCGAAGGAGAGCCGGTCCCGCGCGCTCATCCCGTCGAACTCGCTCCTCGACAGCGCCGAGATCAGCATGCCGAGCGCGATGGTGACGACCACCGCCAGGGAGAGCGTCCACACCGTGGACGCCACCGACCGGATCTTGGTCCACTCGGACCGGACGACCTGCACCGCCGCCATGCTCAGCTCCTCCTCCAGCCGTCGCCCCACTGCCGTGCGGTGACGGGCGCGTCGGAGTGGGCGTGGTACTCCACCGACTCCGCGGTCAGCCGCATGAACGCCTCCTCCAGGGAGGCCTGCTGCGGGCTCAGCTCGTGCAGCACCAGCTGGTTCCGGGCCGCCAGCTCGCCGATGTGCTCGGCCTTGCCGCCGTCCACCTCCAGCGCCCCGTTCCCGCTCTCCACGGCGGTGATCCCGGCCCGGTGCAGCACGTCCAGCAGCCGTTCCCGCTGCGGGCTGCGGACCCGGACGTAGGAGCGGGAGTTGCGCTCGATGAAGTCGGCCATGGAGGTGTCGGCGAGCAGCCGGCCCTGGCCGATGACGACGAGGTGGTCGGCGGTGAGCGCCATCTCGCTCATCAGGTGCGAGGAGACGAAGACGGTGCGGCCCTGGGCGGCGAGCGACTTCATCAGGGTGCGGATCCAGTGGATGCCCTCGGGGTCGAGGCCGTTGACCGGCTCGTCGAACATCAGGATCCGCGGGTCGCCGAGCAGCGCGGCCGCGATGCCGAGCCGCTGGCTCATGCCGAGCGAGAACCCCTTGGCCTTCTTCCGCGCGACCGCCGCCAGCCCGACCGTGTCCAGCACCTCGTGCACCCGCCGCCGGGGGATGCCGTTGCTCTGGGCGAGGCACAGCAGGTGGTGGTAGGCGCTGCGGCCGGGGTGCACGCCCTTGGCCTCCAGCAGGGCGCCGATGCACGTCAGCGGGTCCTCGAGCCGGTCGTAGTGCGTGCCGTCGATCCGGACGTCCCCGGCGGTGGGCCGGTCCAGGCCCAGGATCATCCGCATGGTGGTCGACTTGCCCGCGCCGTTGGGACCGAGGAAGCCCGTGACGATGCCCGGTCTGACCGCGAAGGTCAGGTTGTTGACCGCCACCTTCTCGCCGTACCGCTTGGTCAGCCCCTCGAGCTCGATCATGCGGCCACGCTAAAACGGGACAAAGCCCTCTGCCACCTCAGTGGCAGAGGGCTTCGCCGATGTTCGCCCGCCGTACGGCGGGACGTTACCGGGACTGCTGGGCCGGAACCCCGCGGGAGATCGGCTCGTCGTCGGTGGCGGGCGTGCCGGTCGCGGCCACCGCGGCGCCGGTGAGCGTGGCGAGCATCTCGCGGACGTTCGTCAGCTGGGCGTTGATGGAGTCGCGGCGGTTGGTCAGCGCGGCGAGCTCGCGCTCCGATTCCGAACGGATCCGGTCGGCCTTGGCGTTGGCGTCGGCCACGATGTCCTCGGCCTGGCGCTGCGCGGTCTCCACCGTCTGGCGGGCGCGGCGCTCGGCGTCGGTGCGCAGCTTCTCGGCCTCCAGGCGCAGCTGCTCCGCGCGGTGCTCGATCTCGGCGAGCCGCTTCTCGGCCTTGGCCTGACGGGACGCCAGGTCGCGCTCGGACTGCTCGCGGCGCTTGGCGAGGTTCGTCTCGAAGTCGGCGGCGGCCTGCGCGGCCTTGGCGCGCGTCTCCTCGAAGAGGGCGTCCGCCTCCTCGCGCTTGGACTGCGCGTCCTTCTGCGCCTCGGCACGCAGCTGGGAGGCGTCGCTCTTGGCCTTCTCGACGATCCGTACGCCCTCGTCCTCGGCCTTCGCCTTGCGCTCGGCGGCGTACGACTCGGCGTCGTTGCGCACCTGCTGGGCGGCCGACTCGGCGAGCTCGCGGTGCTGCTCCGCCGCGCGCCGGGCCTCCTCGCGCAGGTCCTTCGCCTCTTCCTCGGCGAGCCGCAGGATCTTCTCGACCCGGGCGCCGAGGCCGGCGTACGACGGCTCGGCGTCGCTGACCTGGGCCTGGGCGTTCTGCGTCTCGAGGTGGAGCTCCTCGATGCGCTTTTCCAGAGCGGTGATGCGGGCGAGAGCGCTGTCACGGTCGGAGACGAGCTTGGAGATACGTTCGTCCACCTGAGCGCGGTCGTACCCACGCCGCACAAGCTCGAAGCCGTAGGGGGAAGTGTCGCTCATGGGGTTCCTGTCGAAAGAGACCGGTGAGGTGATAGGTGGAATCCTAGGGGCCGAAGCGGTGTGTCATCGAGCGGATGCACGTTTGATACGGAGAATGACACCCCTTTTGAGTGGCTGATCGCCGGAGGACTTGCCAAAGCCTTGGTCAAAGCCCTCCGGCGACACGGAAATCCCGTCCGGTTTGCTAGTTATCCGACGATTTGCCACCCGAACGGGCGGCGCCCGCGGTGGCCCCCGCCCTGACCCCGTTGTCCTTGCCCGACGACGGCGCCTCGAACGACTCGAGCGCCTCCAGGACGTCCTGGACCCGGGAGATCTCGGCCTGGATGTCCTCCCGGCGCCGCACCAGGACCTCCAGCTCCCGCTTGCCCTCCTCGACCGTGCGCCGCGCCTCGCGGACCGCCTCGGCCTTCAGCTCCTCGGCCTCCTTGACGAGCGTGGCCTTCTTCTGCTCCGCCTCCTTCAGCAGGCCCTCGGCCTTCTTCACGGCGGCGATGCGGACCTTGCCCGCCTCGGAGTTGGCCTCGGAGACGATCTCCTTGGCCTTCGCCTCGGCCTTGGCGAGCTGCTCCTCGGCGGCCTTGATGAGCGCGTCGCAGCGGTCGCCCGTGGACTTCATCGTCTCGGCCGCCTCCCGGCGGGCCCGCTCGTGCAGCTCCTCGATCTCGCTCGTGACGCGCTCGCGCAGCTCCTCCGCGCGCTCGCGGATCTGTGTCGCGTCCCGGCGCGCGCCGACCAGCAGCTCGTCCGCGTCCGTACGGGCCTTCTCCACGCGCGTGTTGCCCTCGACGGTCGCCTCGGAGACGATCCGCTCGGCCTCGCTGCGGGCCGCGCCGACCATCGTGTCCGCCTGCGCCTCGGCGTCCGCGGTCGTCTTCAGCGCCTGCTGCTGCGCCTCGGCGAGCAGCTTGTCCGCCTCGGCGGCGGTCTCCGTGATGAGCTTGTCGACCTGCTCGGCGGCCTCGGAGCGCCGCTTGTTGGCCTCCTTGCGGGCCTCGTCCAGCGTCCGCTCGGCCTCCTCGCGCGCGGACGACACCAGGCGCTCGGCCTCCGCCTCCGCGTCGGCCCTGACGCGCTCGGCCTCGGCGCGGGTCCGCTCCGCGTGCTGCTGCGCCGACCCCACCGCCTCCGCGGCCTCGGCCCGCAGCCGCTCCGCGTCGCCCGTGGCGTCCGCGATCAGCTTCTCCGCCTTGGCGACCGACTCGGCCCGCACCCGCTCGGCCTCGGCGACCGTCTCCGTGCGCAGCCGGTCGGTGTCGGTGATCGTCTCGGCGGTGAGCCGCTCGGCCTCGCTGCGCGCCTCGGTGATGAGGGTGTCCGCCTGCGTCGCCGCGTCCGAACGGATCCGGTTGGCGTCCTCGCGGGCGTCCGCCCGGGTGCGCGCCGCGCTCTGCTCGGCCTCGGCGATGGTGTCCGACGCCTCCGTGCGCACCCGCTGGGCGTGCTCGGCGACCTCCGTGCGGATCCGCTCGGCCTCCGTGATCGCCTCGGACACCGTGCGCTCGGCCAGCGACTTGGCGGCCTCGGTCTCCTCCTGCGCCTCGCGCCGCAGCCGGCCCGCGTCCTCGGACGCCCGCTCCCGCTCCGCGTAGGCGTCGGCGCGGACCCGGTCCGCCTCCTCCTCGGCCTCGCGGCGGGTGCGCTCCGCCGCGTGCTCGGCGGCGCTGCGCAGCCCGGCGATCTCCTCCTGGGCCTGCTCGTGCAGCCCCGCGACGGAGTCCCGCACCTGCGCCGCGTGCTGCTCGGCGGCCGCCATCATCTCGGTGGCGCGCCGGTCGGCCTCCTCGACCAGGCGCACGGCCTCCGCCTGCGCCTCCTCCACGCGCGTGCGCGCCGAGGCCAGCAGCTCCTCGCTCTGCTCGCGGGCCCGCTCGCGCTCCCGGTCGGCCTCCTGCCGCGCCGAGCCGAGGAGTTCCTCGGCCTCGCGGCGGCGCCGGGCGGCCTCCTCCTGCGCGGCGGCCAGCGTCTCCGACGCCTCCGTGGCCAGCCGCTCGGCGGCGGCCTGCGCCTCGGCCCGCACCCGGTCGGCGCTGTCCTGCGCCTCCGACTTCAGCCGCTCCGCCTCGGCCGCGGCCTCCGACCGCAGCCGCACGGCGACGGCCTCGCCCTCCGCGCGGAACGCGGACGCGTCGGCGGCGGCCTCGTCGCGCAGCCGCTCGGCCTCCGTCTCCGCCTGCTGCTGGAGCGCACGGATCCGCTCGGCGGCCTCGGTGCGCAGCCGCTCGCTCTCCTCGGACGCCTCCCGGCGGATCCGGGCGGCCTCCTCACGGGCGTCGCGCAGCGCCTGCTCGGCGGCGGCGAGCCGCTCCTCGGCCTCCGCGTGCAGCCGCGTCAGTTCCTCGGCGGCCTCCGCGCGCCGGGCCTCGACGGCCCGCTCGGTCTCCTCGCGCAGCTCGCGCGCGGCCCGTTCGCCGTCCTCCCTGAGCGCCTCGGCCCGCTCGGCGGCCTCCGCGCGGTGCCGCTCGGCCTCCTTGCGGGTGCGCTCCAGCGTCTCCTCGGCCTGCCGGCGCAGCGTGGTGGCGCGCTCGATGGCCTCGGTGCGGACCTTCTCGCTGTCCGCCTGCGCGGTGGAGCGCAGCTCGTCCGCGTCCGCCTTGGCCTTGGCGAGCAGCTCCTCGGCGGACTTCGCCGCCTCCTCGATCTGCGCCACGGCCTCCTTGCGGGCCTCCGCGCGGATCTTCTCGCCCTCGGCGACCGCGTCGGTGCGCAGCTGCTCGGCCTCGCCGCGCAGCCGGCGGGCCTCCTCCTGCAGCTCGACCGTCTTGGCGCGGTACTCCTTGGTGTCGTCCTTCGCCGCGCCCTTGAGCTGCTCGGCGATGTCGTGCGCCTCGGCCCGCAGCCGGTCCGCCTCGGCCTCGGCCTCCTTGCGGATCCGCTCGGCCTCCTCGGCGGCGGCCCGGGTGGTCTTCTTGGCGTCCTCCGACGCCTTGTTGAGCACTTCCTCGGCGGTCCGCGCCGCCTTGGACAGCTGGGTGGCCGACTCCTCGGCGGTGATCGCGCGGGCCTTCTCGGCGGCCTCGGCGACGATCTTCTCGGCCTCCGCGCGGGCGTCCGCGACCAGCTGCTCGGCCTCGGACCTGGTCCGCTCGGCCTCCTTGGTGGCCTCCTCGACCAGTCGGGCCACCTGCTCCTTGGCGGTGCGCGTGCGGGTCTCGTTCGCGGACTCGGCGGAGGCGAGCGCCTTGGACGCGGCCTCCTTCGCCTCGGCGAGCACCTTCTCCGCCTCGGCGCGCGCCTCGCGCAGCGCGGTCTCGGCCTGGGACATCCGCTGTTCGGCGGCCCTGGCGAGCTCCTGCGCCTGACGGCGCGCCGCCTCCGACTCGCTGGCGGTCGACGTCCGCAGCTGCTCGGCGTGGTCGGTGGCCTCCTGCGCCTGCGTGGAGGCGGCGTTCAGCAGCCGCTCCGCGTCCGCGCGGGCCCGGCGCAGGAGCTGCTCGGCCTCCGCGCGGGCCGACTCGGCCTCGCTCTGCAGCCGCTGCCGCGCCTCGGCGGTCAGCCGCTCCGCCTCCGCGCGCGCGGCGGCCATGGCCTGCTCCGCCTCCGCGCGGGACTCCTCGAGGAGCCGGCGGGCCTGCTGCTCGGTGCGGGCGCGCAGTTGCTCCGCCCAGGCCACGTTCTCGTTGACGTGCGACTCGACGGTCTGCCGGCGCTCGGCCAGCTCCTGGTCGAGCTGCTGGCGCCGGGTCACCGCCTCCTGGTGCAGCTCGGCCTGGAGCCGGGCCGCCTGCTCCGCGTGCTCCTGCAGGATCCGCTGGGTCTGCGCCCGGGCCTGGCTCAGCTCCCGCTCGGCGTCCGCCCGCAGCTGGTCGGCCTGCATCTGCGCGTTGCGCAGCAACTGCTCGGCCTGGTAGCCGATGTCCCCGCCGTCGTAGGCGGGCCGGGACATGATGGTGCGCCGCGCCTCGTGCAGCTTGGCGCGCAGCACCTCGACCTGGTAGCCGAGGTCCTCGGCGTGCTGGATCGCCTTTTCCCGCTCGGTCTTCAGCCGCTTCATCTCGGCTTCGAACCGAGAGAGGTGGTCGACGTCAGCCGCCGGCTCTCGCTCCTGGCTCTCGTAGCCCCGCACTGCGCGGTCCCATCCGTCCCCTGGTCACAAGTCTGGCCGAGCTCCGTCCGTCCGGCGAACGGGGCTCACCGGGGAATGGTGTCAGATCAACGGCGGAGCATGGGCTGCTGCCCCGGCGCTCGCCCCCCGAAACCCGGACCCCGGTCGGTCCCGCCGCCGTTGACGGCAGGACCCGGTCACCCTGGATCGAGCGGCGACCACACCCAACCCTACCGGCCCCTATGTACGTGGGTCAGTGCTCAGGTGACTCAACCGGTGCCGAAGTGACCAGTTCCGTCAGTACGCCGTGGCAGTCCTTGGGGTGCAGGAAGGTGATGCGCGACCCCATGGAGCCGCGCCGGGGCTCCTCGTACAGGACGCGTACGCCCTTGTCGCGGATGCCGGCGGCCTCCGCGTCCACGTCCGCCGTACCGAAGGCGATGTGGTGGACGCCCTCGCCGTTCTTCGCCAGCCATTTGGCGACGGTGGAGTCCTCCCGGGTCGGTTCCAGCAGCTGGAGGTAGGAGGCGCCGCCGTCCGAGGTGTCGTTGATCTTGAGCATGGCCTCGCGCACGCCCTGCTCCTCGTTGACCTCGGAGTGGAACACCTCGAAGCCGTAGGTGGCACGGTAGAACTCGACGGTCCTGTCGAGGTCGAAACAGGCGATTCCGATGTGGTCGATTCGCGTCAGCATGAATTCAGTGCAGCGCTCCCGCGGTGGTTACGCAACGTGCGCGCGATCACACCGAAAGGCCGATGACGCGGTCCGTCGGGCGTCAGTACATTCGAAGTAAACCCTCGTTCACTCCTCGGCTGTGCAGGCCGGAAGGGGATCGCAGCTCATGTCTTCTGCATCTTCCGCAACGAACGGCACGACGTCCGTCATCGTCGCGGGCGCCCGCACCCCGATGGGGCGGCTGCTCGGTTCGCTGAAGTCCTTCTCCGGAGCCGACCTCGGCGGCTTCGCGATCAAGGCCGCCCTCGACCGTGCGGGGATCGGCGGCGACCAGGTCCAGTACGTGATCATGGGGCAGGTGCTCCAGGCCGGGGCGGGGCAGATCCCGGCGCGCCAGGCCGCGGTCAAGGCCGGCATCCCGATGAGCGTCCCGGCGCTCACGATCAACAAGGTGTGCCTCTCCGGCCTCGACGCCATCGCGCTGGCCGACCAGCTGATCCGGGCCGGCGAGTTCGACGTGGTCGTCGCCGGCGGCCAGGAGTCCATGACCAACGCCCCCCACCTGCTGCCGAAGTCCCGCGAGGGCTTCAAGTACGGCGCGGTCCAGATGCTCGACGCCATGGCGCACGACGGTCTGACCGACTCCTTCGAGAACATCGCCATGGGCGAGTCCACCGAGAAGCACAACACCCGCCTGGGCATCGGCCGACAGGAGCAGGACGAGATCGCCGCCCTGTCCCACCAGCGGGCCGCCGCCGCCCAGAAGAACGGCGTCTTCGAGGCCGAGATCACCCCGGTCGAGATCCCGCAGCGCAAGGGCGACCCGGTCCTGTTCAGCAAGGACGAGGGCATCCGCGGCGACACCACCGCCGAGTCGCTGGGCAAGCTGCGCCCCGCCTTCGCCAAGGACGGCACCATCACCGCCGGCTCCTCCTCGCAGATCTCGGACGGTGCGGCGGCCGTGGTCGTGATGAGCAAGGCCAAGGCGCAGGAGCTCGGACTGGACTGGATCGCCGAGATCGGCGCCCACGGCAACGTGGCCGGCCCGGACAACTCCCTGCAGTCGCAGCCGTCCAACGCGATCCTGCACGCCCTCAAGAAGGAGGGCCTGGAGGTTTCCGATCTCGACCTCATCGAGATCAACGAGGCGTTCGCCGCGGTCGCCGTGCAGTCAATGAAGGACCTCGGGGTTTCCGCCGAAAAGGTGAACGTCAACGGCGGTGCCATCGCCCTGGGGCACCCGATCGGCATGTCCGGCGCGCGGCTCGTGCTGCACCTGGCGCTGGAGCTGAAGCGGCGCGGCGGCGGGGTCGGCGCGGCGGCGCTGTGCGGCGGCGGCGGCCAGGGCGACGCGCTGATCGTGCGGGTCCCCAGGGCCTGAGCCGGTTTTCTTCGCAGGTGTGCAGGGTCTTCTCTCGTGAACGGAGCTGTGATGCAGGACGTCTCCACCCTGGTGGCCCAGGCCAGGGAGGGCAGGCCGCGGGCCGTGGCCCGGTTGATCTCCCTGGTGGAGGGGGCGTCCCCGCAGCTGCGGGAGGTCATGGCGGCCCTGGCGCCGCTCACCGGCAACGCGTACGTGGTCGGTCTGACCGGCTCGCCGGGCGTCGGCAAGTCGACGTCCACCTCGGCGCTGGTGACCGCGTACCGCAAACAGGGCAAGCGGGTCGGCGTCCTGGCCGTCGACCCGTCCTCCCCGTTCTCGGGCGGCGCCCTGCTCGGTGACCGCGTCCGGATGTCGGAGCACGCCTCCGACCCCGGTGTCTACATCCGCTCCATGGCCACCCGCGGCCATCTGGGCGGCCTCGCCTGGGCCGCGCCGCAGGCCATCCGCGTGCTGGACGCGGCCGGCTGCGACGTGGTCCTGGTCGAGACGGTCGGCGTCGGCCAGTCGGAGGTGGAGATCGCCTCCCAGGCCGACACCTCCGTCGTCCTCCTGGCCCCCGGCATGGGCGACGGCATCCAGGCCGCCAAGGCCGGGATCCTGGAGATCGGCGACGTCTACGTCGTCAACAAGGCCGACCGCGACGGCGCCGACGCCACCGCCCGCGAGCTGAACCACATGCTCGGCCTCGGCGAGTCCCGGGCCCCCGGCGACTGGCGCCCGCCGATCGTCAAGACGGTCGCCGCGCGCCAGGAGGGCGTCGACGAGGTCGTCGAGGCGCTGGAGAAGCACCGCGCCTGGATGGAGGAGCGGGGCGTCCTGGCGGAACGCCGGCTGGCCCGCGCCTCCCGCGAGGTCGAGACGATCGCCGTCACCGCCCTGCGCGAACGCATCGGCGACCTCCACGGCGACCGCCGGCTCGGCGCCCTGGCGGAACGGATCATCGCCGGCGAACTGGACCCGTACCGCGCGGCGGACGAACTGGTGGCGGGGCTGACGCAGGGCTGACGGCCCCGGCCGGCACCGGCCCGGTCCGCCGGCCGGTCCGGCGTTCGAGGACGGGGCCCGTCCGGGGCGGGACCGGGGGTCCGGGAGCGGCGGCCCCCGGCGGAAGGGGAAGGGGGGCCGGGGGCGGACGCCGTCCGTCCCCGGCCCCGCTCATCCGCGCCCTCAGTCGTCGTCCGAGTCGTCGCCCCCGTCGTCGTCACGGTCCGCCGTGACCTTTGCGTCGTCCGGGCCGACGCGCCAGTCCCGCTCGTCCCCGCCGGTCGCGCGGGTCTCGGCCTCCCAGCCCCGGTCACCGTCGTCGTCCAGGTCCACCGACGTCACCGTCCCCTTGGCGGCCGCCGCCCTCGCGGCCTCCCCGGCCGTCACCGACGTGCCCTTCAGTGCGGCCCGCACCTCGGCGACGTCGTCGTCGCCGTCCTTCTGGGCGCCCAGGACCTCGCCGGTGGCCGGGTCGACGCGCACGCTGTGCCGGGTGTCGCCGCCGGCGAGGACGCCGACCTCCCAGACCGCCTTGCCGCCGTTGCCGTCGTCGTCCTCGTCGTCCAGTTCGGCGGAGACGGCCGTGCCCGGCGTGTGCCTCAGCGCGGCGGCGATGGCGTCGGCGGCGGTCACGTCGGAGGTGACGGCGACACGGGCGTCGTCGTCACCGTCCCGGTCGTCGGCGTCCTCACGCCCGCGGTCGTCGCGGTCGTCGTCCCGGTCGTCGTCGCGGGCCGTGTCGTCGTCCGTGCCCCGCGTCTGCGTCGCCCGTGTCGTCGGCGCGTCGTCCCCCGAGACCGCGAGGGCCGTCGCCGTGCCTCCTCCGACGAGGGCGGCGGCCGTGACGACGGCGATCACGATGTTGCGCTTCATGCGGGTTCCTCCCGGGTCGTTGCGTTCTCGACGCCTCCCAATCTCGCCGACCGACGCTGAGGGGAGCCTGAAACCGCCTGAAGGGATCTTCAGCTTTCCTTTGCGACCCTGGGGGCATGCGCCCACCCGTCACCCACCACCACCCCGCCGGAGGCGCTTCGCGCCGCCCCTTTCGGATCCTGATCGTGGAGGACGAGAAGCGCCTCGCCCTGTCGCTCGCCAAGGGGCTGACCGCCGAGGGCTACGCCGTGGACGTCGTCCACGACGGCCGGGAGGGGCTGCACCGGGCCACGGAGGAGACGTACGACCTGGTCGTCCTCGACATCATGCTGCCCGGCCTGAACGGCTACCGGGTCTGCGCCGCCCTGCGCGCCGCCGGACACGACGTGCCGATCCTGATGCTCACCGCCAAGGACGGCGAGTACGACGAGGCCGAGGGCCTGGACACGGGCGCCGACGACTACCTCACCAAGCCGTTCTCGTACGTCGTCCTCGTCGCCCGGATCAAGGCGCTGCTGCGCCGCCGCCGGGGCGCGGGCGCCTCCCCGGTGCACGTGCACGGCGACCTCAAGGTGGACACCGCCGCCCGCCGGGTCTTCCTGGGCGAGGACGAGGTGGCGCTGACCGCTAAGGAGTTCTCCGTCCTGGAGCAGCTGGTGCTGAGGGCCGGCGAGGTGGTCTCCAAGCCGGAGATCCTGGAGCACGTCTGGGACTTCGCCTACGAGGGCGACCCGAACATCGTCGAGGTCTACGTCAGCGCCCTGCGCCGCAAGCTGCGCGCCGGGCTGATCCGGACCGTGCGCGGCGCCGGGTACCGGCTGGAGACGGCGCCGTGAGCCGGCTGTTCGGCTCGGTCCGGTCGCGGGCGACGCTCGGCGCGACCCTGGTGGTCGCCGTGGCCCTCGTCACGGCGGGGATCGCCGTCCTGCTGTCGCTGCGCTCCAACCTGACCGCCGAGGCGGGCACCCAGGCGGAGCGCTCCGCGCGGGCGGTCGCCTCCGAGCTGGCCGCCGGGACGCCGTACGGCGGCCTGTCGGGGCTGGACGGCGACGACGGCCCGGTGCAGATCCTCGACGAGGACGGCGGGCTGGTCGCGGCCAGCGAGGACCTGGAGCGGATCAGCGGCACGGCGACCGCCGAGGTGAGGCCGCGGCCGTCCGTCCCGGGCGGTGAGGACGACGACTCCGACGGCTCGGACGATTCCGGTGACGGGGACTCCGACGGCTCCGACGGCTCCGGCGAGGACCTCGACCCCGGTGAGATCGCCCGCGAGACCACCTTCGGCAACGGCTCCGCGACGATCGACGGCGACACCGAGGACTACCGGTTCGCCGCCGTCGGCGTGGAGACCCGCGACCGGGGCCGTCTCACCGTCTACGCGGGCGCCCCGCTCGCCGCCGAGCACAGCGCCGTGGACACCGCGCAGACCGCGATGCTCCTCGGCCTCCCGCTGCTGCTGGGCGTGGTGGCCGGCGTGACCTGGATGGTCACCGGGCGGGCGCTGCGGCCGGTGGAGGGCATCCGCCGGGAGATGGCCGCGATCACCGCCTCCGAGGACCTCGCCCGCCGCGTCCCGGAACCCGGCACGCACGACGAGATCGCCCGGCTCGCCCGCACCACCAACGAGACGCTCGCCGCGCTGGAGACGTCCGTGGAGCGGCAGCGGCGGTTCGTCGCCGACGCCTCGCACGAGCTGCGCAGCCCGATCGCCTCCCTGCGCACCCAGCTGGAGGTGGCCGCGGCCCACCCCGAGCTGCTCGACCTGGACGGTGCCGTCGAGGACACCGTGCGGCTCCAGCACCTCGCCGCCGACCTGCTGCTGCTCGCCCGGCTGGACGCGGGGGAGCGGCCCGCCGACGCCCTCGTCGACCTGGCCGCGCTGGCCCGGGAGGAGGCCGCGGGCCGGACGGGCGTGACGGTGGACACGGAGCCGGCGGAAGTGACCGGATCACGGGGGCAGTTGGGACGGCTGCTCGCCAATCTGCTGGACAACGCCCGGCGGCACGCCCGGGAGAGGGTCACGGTGACCGTCCGGCGGGAGGGGGACCGGGTGGTGCTCGGCGTGGCCGACGACGGTGAGGGGGTGGCGGAGGCCGACCGGGAGCGGATCTTCGAGCGGTTCGTCCGGCTGGACGCCGCCCGCAGCCGCGACGAGGGCGGCGCCGGGCTGGGCCTCGCCATCGCGCGGGACGTCGCCGTACGGCACGGCGGGACGCTCACGGTCGGGTCGGCGCCGACGGGCGGAGCCCTGTTCGAGCTCCGCCTGCCGCCCGCCGGGCGGGGGTGACGGGCCCCGTCGGGGTTGTCGGGGTCCGTCCGGTCAGGGGGGCGGGTCCTCAGGGGCGTCCGCGCTGCCCGCGCAGGTGTTCCGCGATGGGCTTGAGGGCCTTGTCGAGTTCGGTGAGGGCCTCGGGGGCGAGCAGGTCGATGAAGTGCCGGCGCACGGACGCCACGTGGTGCGGCGCGACCTTCTGCATGGTCTGCATGCCGTGGTCGGTGAGGACCGCGTAGAGTCCCCGGCGGTCGGACTCGCAGTTCTCCCGCCGGACCAGGTCCGCGTTCTCCATCCGGGTGATCTGGTGCGAGAGGCGGCTCTTGGACTGCAGGGTGGCGGAGGCGAGGTCGCTCATCCGCATCCGCCGGTCCTCCGACTCGGAGAGGTTCACCAGGATCTCGTAGTCGTTCATTGTCAGGCCGAACGGCTGCAGGTCCTTCTCGAGCTGGTAGGTCAACAGCCTGTTGACCTCCAGGTGGGTGCGCCAGGCGCACTGCTCCGCATTGGTCAGCCAGCGCGTGGCCGTCTCGGTCTCCATGAATGAAGTCTACCTAAGAAGTTGAAAGGCGAACTAATGATGCTTCCGTGTGACGCTACGTGCACGCGTTCGACGTCACACTCCGCAGACTACCGCTCACAGCCCGAAGCGACGCTGGAGGTCTCCCAGCTGTCCGGGAAGGCGCGGTGTCCCGGACGGCTGCCCGGGTCCGCCCGGCGCCCCGCCGCCGGGCACCCCCGGCTGCTGCGGGGTGACCCCCGTGGCCTGCTCCGCCATCAGGACCTCGGAGGACTGGAGCAGCACCGTGCCGGCTCCCACGAACTCGAACTGGTGCTCCTCGCCGGAGACCCCGCCGAGGCCCGTCATCGCACGTAGACCGCCCAGCACACCGGTCATGTAGCCGTGGTCGTAGTGGTGGCACGGGGAGGGGCAGTCCGCCCACCCGACCAGCGCCTGCGGGTCCACCCGGATCGGGGGTTCCATGAACACCACCGGGCCGTTGGACGCGGCCACGAACTTTCCGGTTCCGATCAGGGTCAGGAAACCCGGCACGATCGACTGCTTCAGCGAGAGACTTGGCTGAAAACCGAGGAGGTTGCCCGAGCGAATGGTCAGGTTGCCGTCCTCCAGGTCGTACGAATTCACGTCGAAGGCCCGGTCGGCGAGGAGCATCTTGCCCGAGCCCTCCGCCACGACCCAGTCGCTCGCGTGCAGAGGCGAATGGAACGACGTGCGGACGAGCCGGTCGAGTCGGCCCTGCCCGATGCCGTTGAACTCGATCGAACCGTAGTAGGCGATCATCTTCCCCTTCTGCATGAACCACTGGGTGCCGCTGAGCTCCACGCAGAAGGTGTGGTGATCGACGTTGTCGTCGGACGGCAGGGTCGTGGGGTCGAGGACCGTGGGGCCGGGGCCCGGGGTTCCGTAGGTGCTCACAGCTTCTCCTCCGACGCCTGGACGTACACCGCACCGCTGCCGCTCAGCTCCAATTGGAACGCCTCGCCGGAGCCGCGGCCCACCATGTCCCGCCATCCGAGGGCCGTGGACAGCTTGTTGCGGACGTCGCCGTGGTGGGCGACGTAGGCCTGCGGGTCGACGTGCACCGGCCGCTGCGGGGTGATCGGGATCTCGATCACCCCGCCGTGGGCCATGACGGCGACGGAGCCGTGCCCCTTCAGCGTGGTCGTGAACAGCCCCTGCCCGGAGACCTGGCCCCGGACCATGCCCATCACCCCGCCCTGCGAGCCCAGGAACACCGTGCCCTGCTCCAGGGTGCCCTCGAAGGCCAGCAGCCGGTCCGCCTCGACGCACAGGGTGTCCCCGGCGAGGTCGATCACCTGGACGTGGTGGCCGCCGTGCCCGAACAGGACCGTGCCGCTGCCCTCGACGCTCATCAGGGGCGTGTCCTCGTTCGCCACGCGCCGGCCGATCATCGACATCAGCCCGCCCTGGCCGCCCGCCGTGTTCGGGGTGAAGCTCACCTCCCCCTTGTAGGCGAGCATCGCGCCGCGCTGGCTGAACAGCCGCCGGCCCGGCACCACGGTCGCCTCGACCATCTTCGCGTTGATCTCCCGGAAGGCCATGTCAGACGTCCCCCGCGATCGTGTTCCGCTCACTGGGCTGCACGTAGACCAGTCCGTCGCCCTCGAAGCGGATCTGGAAGGCCTCGCCGCCGCCCTCACCGAGCAGGGTGCGGAAGGTGGCGCCGGACTGGAAGGACTGCCGCAGGTTCCCCTGGTGGGCCACGTAGGCGCCGGGGTCCACCGTCAGCGGGTACTGCGGGCTGACCCGGAGCACCACCGCGGGGCCGTCCGACAGGAGCGCCGCCTGGCCGTGGCCCTCGACGGTCGTCGTGAACAGCCCGTTGCCCTGCGCGGCGCCGCGCGCCCCGGTGAAGGCGGTGCCGGTGCGCAGCCCGCCGTCGGTCGCCAGCAGGTTGCTCGACTCCACGTAGAGCTTGTCGCCCCGGAGTCCGACCAGGTTGATCTCGGACGCGCGGTCCGCGAACCAGCAGGTCCCGTGCCCCTTCACCTCCATCACCGTCATCTGCTCGCCCGTCAGCCGCCGGGTCACCATCCCGCGCAGGCCCTCACCGCCGCCGCTGAGCTTCTTGAAGGCCATGTCGCCGTCGTACGCGACCATGGAGCCGTTCTTCGCCTTCACGGCATCCCCGGTCATGTCGACGGCGAGCACCTTGCTGCTCTGAAGTCGGAACATCGCCACGCTTGTGACGGTAGCCGCCCCTTTGCCCCGCCGACAGGTCCCGTGGGGGGAACCGGACCCTGACCGGACCCCTACGGGCTACGGCGCCCGGAGCGTCCGGGGGATCCCGGGGAACCGCGGGTCGCCGGCTCCCGGGCCCCCCTCCGGCGGCCGCGGAGGGGATTTGCCACAATGGGCGGACGCTTGTGCGTGCGTTCACAAACCGTCAGACCGTCGACGCCGACGTCTCTCCCACCGAAGGTGATCCGTGGACATCAAGACCGCCACCGCCCTCCGCCGCCTCCGCCTGGTCTCGGGCCCCGAGGCGATCTCGTTCCTCGTCCTGCTCGTCTGCTCGGTCCTGAAGCGGACCACGGACTTCAACGCCGTCCCGGTGATGGGCGCGGTCCACGGCTTCCTCTTCGTCCTGTACGTGCTCTTCTGGGCGGACGCCTGGAACCGCGCCAAGTGGTCGCTGAAGACCGCCGCCTTCTACTTCCTGATGTCGGTCCTGCCCACCGGCGGCTTCTTCGCCGAGCGCCGGCTCAAGCGCGAGGCCGAGGACGCGGTGATCGCCTCCCGCGCCCGCAAGGAAGGAGTGGTGAACGCGTGATCGTCGCCTTCTCCGTGACGCCGCTCGGCGTCGGCGAGGACGTGGGGGAGTACGTCGCCGACGCCGTGCGGGTGGTCCGCGAGTCCGGACTGCCGAACCGCACCGACGCCATGTTCACCTCGGTCGAGGGCGAGTGGGACGAGGTGATGGACGTCGTCAGGCGCGCCGTCGCCGCGGTGGAGGCGCGGGCCCCGCGGGTCTCGGTGGTCCTCAAGGCCGACATCCGCCCCGGGGTGGAGGACGGGCTCACGTCCAAGGTGGAGACCGTCGAGCGGCACCTGGCGCGCGGCGCCGGGTAGCCGGCGGCCGCGCGAGGCGGTCGGCGGGGCCGGAGCGGTCCCGCCGACCGGAGAGCGAGACAGGGCTGACCGGCATATGACCGGCCGGTATGGTCGGGTCCGTGCCGAAGCCGCTCAGTCTCTCGTTCGATCCCATCGCCCGCGCCGACGAGCTCTGGAAGCAGCGCTGGGGAAACGTGCCGCCGATGGCCGCGATCACGTCGATCATGCGCGCGCACCAGATCCTGCTGGCCGAGGTCGACGCGGTGGTCAAGCCGTACGGGCTGACGTTCGCGCGGTACGAGGCGCTGGTGCTGCTGACCTTCTCCAAGTCGGGCGAGCTGCCGATGTCCAAGATCGGCGAGCGGCTGATGGTGCACCCCACGTCGGTGACGAACACCGTGGACCGGCTGGTGAGGTCGGGCCTGGTGGACAAGCGCCCCAACCCCAACGACGGCCGCGGCACCCTCGCGACCATCACCGACAAGGGCCGCGAGGTGGTCGAGTCGGCCACCCGCGACCTGATGGCCATGGACTTCGGCCTGGGCGCCTACGACGCCGAGGAGTGCGCCGAGATCTTCGCGATGCTCCGGCCGCTGCGGCTCGCGGCGGGGGACTTCCAGGAGGAGTGACCAGGGGCACGTGCCCCGGTCCGGGATCGCCCGGAACGGCCCGTTACGCTCGACCGCATGAAGAAGAGCGTGCTGACGCGCTACCGCGTCATGGCCTACGTCACCGGTGTCCTGCTCGTCCTGCTGACCTTCGGCATGATCGGCAAGTATGCGCTCGACGTCGACGGCGCGGCCGACTTCACGCGCGTCGTCAGCATCGCCCACGGCTGGCTGTACGTCGTGTACCTGATCTTCGCCTTCGACCTGGGCGCCAAGGCGAAGTGGCCGGTCGCCAAGCAGCTCTGGGTGCTGCTGGCCGGCACCATCCCGACGGCCGCCTTCTTCGTCGAGCGCAGGATCAGCCGCGAGCTGGAGGCGAAGACCGCGGACGCCGGTCCCGCGGTCGCCAAGGCCTGACGTTCCGGCCCCCGCCGCCGTACGGAGCAGCGTGCGGCGGTCAGCCATCGACATTTACTAGGACGTCCAAGTAAATTCGAGGGTATGGACGCTGACGCCATCGAGGAGGGCCGCCGACGCTGGCAGGCCCGGTACGACGCCGCGCGCAAGCGCGACGCAGACTTCACCACGCTCTCCGGCGACCCCGTGGCGCCGGTGTACGGGCCCCGGCCGGGGGACACCTACGAGGGGTTCGAGCGGATCGGCTGGCCGGGTGAGTACCCCTTCACCCGCGGTCTGTATCCGACCGGCTACCGGGGGCGTACGTGGACCATCCGGCAGTTCGCCGGATTCGGGAACGCCGAGCAGACCAACGAGCGGTACAAGATGATCCTCGGCAACGGCGGGGGCGGGCTCTCCGTCGCCTTCGACATGCCGACGCTCATGGGCCGCGACTCCGACGACCCGCGCTCCCTGGGCGAGGTCGGGCACTGCGGGGTGGCGATCGACTCGGCGGCCGACATGGAGGTCCTGTTCCGGGACATCCCGCTCGGCGACGTCACCACGTCGATGACCATCAGCGGACCCGCCGTGCCCGTCTTCTGCATGTACCTCGTCGCCGCCGAACGCCAGGGCGTCGACCCGGCCGTGCTCAACGGCACGCTGCAGACGGACATCTTCAAGGAGTACATCGCGCAGAAGGAGTGGCTCTTCCAGCCCGAGCCGCACCTGCGCCTGATCGGCGACCTGATGGAGCACTGCGCGGCCGGCATCCCCGCCTACAAGCCGCTGTCGGTCTCCGGCTACCACATCCGCGAGGCCGGGGCGACGGCCGCGCAGGAGCTGGCGTACACGCTGGCGGACGGCTTCGGCTACGTGGAGCTGGGGCTCAGCCGCGGGCTCGACGTGGACGTGTTCGCGCCGGGGCTGTCCTTCTTCTTCGACGCGCACGTCGACTTCTTCGAGGAGATCGCCAAGTTCCGCGCCGCGCGCCGCATCTGGGCGCGCTGGATGCGGGACGTCTACGGCGCGAAGAGCGAGAAGGCGCAGTGGCTGCGGTTCCACACCCAGACCGCCGGTGTCTCGCTGACCGCCCAGCAGCCGTACAACAACGTCGTGCGCACGGCCGTGGAGGCGCTGGCCGCCGTGCTCGGCGGGACCAACTCGCTGCACACCAACGCCCTCGACGAGACCCTCGCCCTGCCCAGCGAGCAGGCCGCCGAGATCGCCCTGCGCACCCAGCAGGTGCTCATGGAGGAGACCGGCGTCGCCAACGTCGCCGACCCGCTCGGCGGTTCGTGGTACGTCGAGCAGCTCACCGACCGCATCGAGGCGGACGCGGAGAAGATCTTCGAGCAGATCAGGGAGCGGGGCCTCAGGGCCCACCCCGACGGACAGCACCCGATCGGGCCGATCACCTCCGGGATCCTGCGCGGCATCGAGGACGGCTGGTTCACCGGTGAGATCGCCGAGTCGGCGTTCCGCTACCAGCAGGCGCTGGAGAAGGGCGACAAGAAGGTCGTCGGCGTCAACGTGCACACCGGGTCCGTCACCGGCGACCTGGAGATCCTGCGGGTCAGCCACGAGGTGGAGCGCGAGCAGGTGCGGCTGCTGGGCGAGCGCAAGGCCGCCCGCGACGACGCGAAGGTGCGCGGCGCGCTCGACGCCATGGTGGCGGCCGCGCGCTCCGGTGCCAACATGATCGAGCCGATGCTGGACGCCGTGCGCGCGGAGGCGACGCTGGGCGAGATCTGCGGTGTCCTGCGCGACGAGTGGGGCGTCTACACCGAGCCCGCCGGTTTCTAGACCCCGGGACCGGGACCCGGCCGCGCCCGGCCGTCGGTCCGGTCGGCCGGTCGTCCGCCCGGCCGTTCGGTCCGCCCGTTCGGTCGTCAGCCCGGCCGGCCGGCCGGGCGGCGGTCACGGTTTGCGGGCCACCGCGCCGTACAGGGAGATCACGGCGTTCGCGTCGGCGGTCTCCCCGTCGGCGAGCTCGGGATGCCAGTCGGTCAGCTGGACCAGTCCGGGCTCCACGGGCTCCAGCCCGGCGAAGAAACGGGCGATCTGCGCGCGGCTGCGCGGCGCGAGCGTGACGCCCCCCGCCTTGTACATCTCGACGCCGCGTCCCACCCCGACGGGGTCGAAGTCGGCGGTGAGCTGCGACAGGACGAGGTAGCTGCCGGCGGGGAGGGCGTCGACCAGCCGGGCCACCAGGCCGTACGGGTCGTCCTCCTCGCCGAGGAAGTGGGTGAGCGCCACCAGGGACAGCGCCAGCGGCCGGGTGAAGTCCAGGTTCTCGCGGGCCTGTTCCAGGATGCGGCCGGGCCTGCGCACGTCGGCCTCGACGTAGGCGGTGACGCCCTCGGGGGTGCTGCGCAGGAGCGCCTCCGCGTGCTTCAGCACGATGGGGTCGTTGTCGGTGTAGACGACGCGGGACTCCGGGGCGATGCGCTGGGCTATCTGGTGCAGGTTGGGCTCGGTGGGGATGCCGGTGCCGATGTCCAGGTACTGGCGGATGCCCGCCGTGCCGGCCAGCCACCGGGTGACGCGCTGCATGAACCAGCGGTTGGTCCGGGCGACGTGCCGGGCGGTCCCGTCGACGCTCATGATGCGCCGGCCCAGTTCCTCGTCGACGGGGTAGTTGTCCTTGCCGCCGAGGAACCAGTCGTAGACCCGGGCCGGGTGCGGCCTGGAGGTGTCGATGCGTGCGGCGACGGGCTCGGTCCCGGTCATGCGAGGCTCCCTGGATGCTCGACGTGCCGTGCGGTCCCGTTCGGGATGATCACCCGATCCTCGCAGGACGCGCCTGCGGCGGCAACCAACTGCCGTGACAGGGGCGGTAGTTCGCCACCGGGCGCATCCGGTGGGCGGTCCGCGGCCCGGTCAGGCGGAACCGGCCGAGGCGAGCCCCGACAGCAGGACCCGGGTGAAGCCGTGCACCCACTCCTCGTCCGCCGGCTCCGCGCTGACCAGGGTGCGGTGCACCACCGCGCCGGCCACCATGTCGAAGATCAGGTCGACGGTGCGGGCCGCCCGGGCGGCGTCGGTCTCGGCGGGCAGCTCGCCCCGCGCCTGTGCGCGCGCCCGGCCCGCGTGGACCAGGTGTTTCTGCCGGTCGACGATCGAGGCCCGGATGCGCTCGCGCAGCGCGTCGTCGCGGGTGGCCTCGGCGACCACCGCCATCAGCCCGCTCCTGGCCTCGGGGCGGGCCAGGATCGCGGCGAACTGCAGCACCACGCCCTCGATGTCGGCGGCCAGCGAGCCGCGGTCGGGCACGCGCAGCTCGTCGAAGAGTTCCGCGACCGCGTCCACGACCAGTTCGTTCTTGCCCGCCCAGCGCCGGTAGAGGGTGGTCTTCGCAACCCCGGCGCGGATCGCCACGTCTCCCAACGTGAGCTTGGACCAACCCAGTTCGACCAGAGCCTGACGCGTCGCGGCCAGGATCGCGGTGTCCGCGGCGGCACTGCGCGGGCGTCCGGTGCGACTGGCTGGGGTGCGGCTCTGCATGGCACGACCATAACGGCGGGTTCCGCGCGGCAGGGCGTGAGGGAGATCACCGGGAAGCGGTGTCCGGAGGGCCCCGCCCGGCATTACGCTACGACTCGTAGCGAAAGCACGTGCGACCGGCGTGCCCGAGCGACGACCACGGCGTGGGGTGGGGACCCGGCGCCCGACAGCACACGAACGCCTGGCTTTCCCCGGGCGTTTTCACACACGCGCGCCGTACGGGGGAGGATAGACGCATGCAGCCACGGAACATGTCCATGAGCGGAGTCGTCGACCTCGCCGCGGTGAAGGCGGCCCAGGAGGCCAAGGCGAAGGCGGAGCAGGCGCGCGCCGAAGCGGCCCGGCAGGGCGGCGGGGGCGCCGTCTCCCCGGCCGATCTCGTCATCGATGTCGACGAGGCCGGCTTCGAGCTCGAGGTTCTGCAGCGCTCCACCGAGGTCCCGGTCGTCATCGACTTCTGGGCCGAGTGGTGCCAGCCCTGCAAGCAGTTGAGCCCCGTCCTGGAGCGGCTCGCCGTCGAGTACAACGGGCGCTTCCTCCTCGCCAAGATCGACGTCGACGCCAACCAGATGCTGATGCAGCAGTTCGGGGTCCAGGGGATCCCGGCGGTCTTCGCGGTGGTGGCCGGACAGGCCCTGCCGCTCTTCCAGGGAGCCGCGGGCGAGGCGCAGATCCGCCAGACCCTGGACCAGCTGGTGCAGGTCGCCGAGCAGCGCTTCGGCCTGACCGGTCTCGTCGTCGACCCCGACGCCGAGCCGGGCGGCGGTGCCCGGCAGGCGCAGGACGTGCCCGCCGGTCCGCACGACGCCCTGCTGGAGGCCGCCGTCCAGGCCCTGGACGCGGGCGACCTGAGCGGCGCCGTCCAGGCGTACCGGAACGTGCTCGCCGACGACCCGGGCAACCCGGAGGCCACGCTGGGCCTCGCCCAGGCCGAACTGCTCCAGCGGGTGCAGGGCCTGGACCCGGTGAAGGTGCGCAAGGACGCCGCGGAGAAGCCGCAGGACGCCGCGGCGCAGATCGCCGCCGCCGACCTGGACCTGGTGGGCGGTCACGTGGAGGACGCCTTCGGCCGGCTCATCGAGACGGTGGGACGCACCGCGGGCGACGACCGGAACACCGTACGGGTGCGGCTGCTGGAGCTGTTCGAGGTGGTCGGTGCCGAGGACCCGCGCGTGATCGCCGCGCGCCGGGCGCTGGCGCGGGCCCTGTTCTGAGCGGACCGGGCGGCGGGGACCGGTTCTGACCGTTTTGCCGGGCATCCGATCCGCCGGGGTCCGAGTGGAGGGTTGGCCGATCGAGGCCGGTGCGGCCGCGCTTTGCCAAATCTTGGTAATCGCGGCCGCTGTTACTGCGAGTAAGTCGCAGGCGCCGGTCTGTCGGATTCTGTCCAACGATCAATAGTTTTGTACGGCCCCTTCGGGACACCCAGCGTCGCCGACCGGGATCGGCGGGTCGCCCGGTGGTTATCCGGTCGTTACTAGCGAGTAACGAACCCCCTTGTGCGGGCGGCGAGAATGCACCACGATCGGCGACGCTCGGTCCATTGCCCGCACCCCGACAGCCGGTCGGGCCCGCGGGTCCCCTGGGTCCCCACCGGGCAGAGCCGGCGGCAGTGGCGCCGGCTCTTGGACAGGGGGGTCTTCGCCCGCTCGGCGAAGCCTGTCCAGCAGGGTTGTGCGTGATGCGTGTCAGGCGCGACCAGTGGTTGTCGCTCGGGGGTGATCGCCGGTGATCCGTGCGCTTCGTGCGCCGTCGGGTGCGGGCGCTCTCCTTCCCGAGGACGTAGCACTTCTCCCATCCCTGCCCAACTGAGCCACCGGTCATGGCGGCCAGTCAGGACAGGAGATGTACGTCCGAGAAGGAGGAAACATGAAGTCCCAGGTGCGTGGCGGGACAAGATGGAAGCGGTTCGCCGTGGTCATGGTGCCCAGCGTGGCCGCCACGGCGGCGGTGGGCATCGGCCTGGCGCAGGGTGCCCTCGCGGCGTCGTTCAGCGTCTCCGGCCAGCAGTTCAAGGTGACGGCCAGTCACCTGCACGGTGAGGGTTTCGCCCAGTACGGCGGCATCGACACCGTCTACACCTCGACCAAGGGTGACAAGAAGACGCAGGTCCCGGTTGCCATCTCGTCGTTCGACACCGCGACGATCACCAAGATGTGTCAGTCGGTCAAGACGGAGATCCCCCTCATAAACAAGACGGTCTACCTCCGTCTTGAGGCGGGCAACAACCCGAAGAAGCCGGTCACGGCCGAGAACCTCTACATCGACGTCGCCCAGCTCGACGCCGACGCCAGGTTCGAGGACATCGACATCGGCGTGGCGGTCCAGGACAAGAGCCGCGGCCCGGCGGTCAAGGACAAGAGCACTCTGCCGGGTGGCTTCGCCCAGCAGGCGAGGGTGGCCGACCTCTACGGCGTCGAGCAGACGGCGTGGGCGACCACGGCCGGCACGTTCACCCTGAACGGCCTGTCGATGCGTCTCGGCGGGGACCCCGAGATGGAGTGCTACTGACGGCTCCCGTCACCGGGGTGTTTCGGGGCGGCTGAGCCGCCCCAGGGGCGGGGAGCCGTCGCTTCCCCGCCCCGCCGGCCCGCGTGCCGGGCCACCCTCACAGACTCAGATTTCCGGCTTCTCCATGCCTACGGCCGAGCCGGTACGTACTTCCACCGGACCCAGGGAGCTTTTTCCATGAGTGCCGAGACTCCGGTCCAGAGCGCCGGTACCTTCACCCGGCTGCGTCTGCGGTTCCGCGACTGGCGGGGCACCCGGCCGTTCTGGGCCGGCCTGTTCACCCTGCTGGGCGGAATCCCCATCGCCTACTTCCCCTACGCCACGCTCAAGCTGGGCCACATGTCGCTCGCCATGGCGACCACGGCCGGCGCGGGGTCACTGATCATCGGCGTGCTGCTGGTCACGCTCGGTCTGACCATGTGGTTCCAGCAGGCCACGCGCGTCTTCGCCGGTGTCGCGGCGATCCTGCTGGCCCTGGTGTCCCTGGTGGTCTCCAACATAGGCGGCTTCCTGATCGGCTTCCTGTTCGCACTGGTCGGTGGTGCGCTCGCCCTCTCCTGGGCGCCGGGCGAGCCGCCGGTCGAGGCGGACGGGGGCCGGGAGACGGCCGCCGACCCCGGCGGGGAGGGAATCCGGAAGAGCCTCCCCGGGGACGTCCCGGGCGAGCCGGCCCTCCCGCACGAGACCGGTGACGGCGGTGAGGCGGACGGTGGCGTCCGGGCCGAGATCCGCGACGGGGGGCACCGTGTCGGCTGACGAGATGCGGGACCGGAGCGCCGCCGCGGCCCTGGACCCGGAGAGAAAGGGGCCGCGCCACGCGGCCCCCAGGAAGCCCCTGTTCACCCGGTTCCACATGCCGAGCGGCAAGGTGATAGCCCTGGCGGCGATGCCGACCGCGGTCCTCATGGGGATGGGGTTCACGCCGACGCTCGCCCAGGCCGACGACCGGCCGTCCTCCAGGAGCCTGACCGCGGACGAGTACAAGGACTGCCTGGCCGTCATCGAGGACGCCGAGAAGGGCGAGGAGAAGGACGACGCCTCCGCGTCGCCCACGCCGTCCCCCACGGCGACCGACGGCGCCTCCCCGGACCAGGACCCCACCGCGGAGCCCGGCCCCTCTGCCCCTGCCGGTGCGGACAAGGACGCGAACGCGGGCACGGGCACGTCCTCTTCGTCGGATTCAGGTTCCGACGACAAGGACGAGCCCGCGCCGGCCCCGTCCCAGGAGGCGGGCGAGCAGGACGCGGCGGAGCAGGACGAGCCCGCGCCGGTCCCGTCGGAGACCGACCGCAACGTGCTGGAGGAGATCGGGGACGCCATCGAGGACGTCCTCACTCCGGGGGAGGAGGAGGCGGCGGCGAGCCCGAGCCCCACCCCGTCCGCCTCCGCCACCGAGGAGGCGGCGGACGACGCGGCCGAAACCGTCGAGGAGACCACCGAGAAGGTCACCGAAGCGGCGAAGGACACCGCCGAGGACACCGGCGACAAGGCCTCGGAGGCCGCCGAGGACACCGGGGAGAGGGTCGAGGAGGCCGCCGAGGAGGCGGCCCCGACCCCGGCACCGGAGGAGGCCACCGCCTCCCCGAGCCCCTCCGGGACGTCCGCGGTCGACCCCGAGGACTGCCCGATCGCCACCGACGCCGAGGGCGGGATCGACAACGAGCTCCTGCTGCCCGACGACCCCTGGTACCTGAACGCCAGCTCGCTGACGCTGAAGGGCGCCGACTACCAGGGCATCGTCGAGGTGCGGACGGCCGGCGGCGCCACCAAGAAGGTGCTGAAGTACGTCATCTCCGACGGCACCGACATCGGCGACCTGCACCAGACGGTCAAGGACGAGAGGACCGGCAAGACCTACCACGTGCAGGCCCGCAAGGGGTCGACGTCCACGATCCGCGACGGCGACACCGTGATGTACACGGAGCGCATTTCCGGCAAGCTGCTCGGGCTGATCGACGTCACCTTCGACCCGGAGCACCCGCCGCCGCTGAACATCCCGCTGATCTACTTCACCGACGTGACGGTGCAGCAGGCCGGCCAGTTCGGCGGGACCCTGCACATCCCCGGGCTCCAGCAGTACGTCACGGACTGACCGCCCGTCAGGAACCTTCCGGGAGCCGCGGGAACACCGAGGGCGCACCCTGTCCGCAGGGGGCGCCCTCGGTGTCCGTGCGCGCGCTGTCCGGGTCAGCCCGTCGGGCCGCCCAGGTGGTGGACGCGGACCATGTTGGTGGTGCCGGGGACGCCGGGGGGCGAGCCGGCGGTGATGATCACGGTGTCGCCCTCGCTGAAGCGGTTCAGCTTGACCAGCTCCTGGTCCACCAGGGCGACCATCTCGTCGGTGCTGTTCACGAAGGGCACGACGTGCGGCTCCACGCCCCAGCTGAGCGCGAGCTGGTTGCGGGTGGACTCGTCCGTGGTGAACGCCAGGATCGGCTGGGCGGCGCGGTAACGGCACAGCCGCCGGGCCGTGTCGCCGGACTGGGTGAAGGCCACCAGGCCCTTGCCGCCGAGGAAGTCGGCGATCTCGCAGGCGGCGCGGGCCACCGAACCGCCCTGCGTGCGCGGCTTCTTGCCGGGCACCAGCGGCTGCAGGCCCTTGGACAGCAGCTCCTGCTCGGCCGCCTGGACGATCTTCGACATCGTCCGCACGGTCTCGATCGGGTACGCGCCCACGCTGGACTCGGCCGACAGCATGACCGCGTCGGCGCCGTCCAGGATCGCGTTGGCCACGTCGGAGGCCTCGGCGCGGGTCGGACGGGAGTTGGTGATCATCGACTCCATCATCTGGGTCGCCACGATCACCGGCTTGGCGTTGCGCCGGCACAGCTCGATCAGGCGCTTCTGCACCATGGGGACCTTCTCGAGCGGGTACTCGACGGCGAGGTCGCCGCGGGCGACCATCACGCCGTCGAACGCCATCACGACGTCCTCCATGTTCTGCACCGCCTGCGGCTTCTCCACCTTGGCGATGACGGGGACGCGGCGGCCCTCCTCGTCCATCACGCGGTGGACGTCGGCGACGTCCTTGGCGTCCCGGACGAAGGACAGGGCGACCAGGTCGCAGCCCATCCGCAGGGCGAAGCGCAGGTCCTCGACGTCCTTCTCGCTCAGCGCGGGGACGTTGACGGCCGCGCCGGGCAGGTTGATGCCCTTGTGGTCGGAGATGACACCGCCCTCGATGACGATCGTCCGCACCCGGGAGCCGTCGACCTCGGTGACCTTCAGCTCGACGTTGCCGTCGTTGATCAGGATCTGGTCGCCCTTGGCCACGTCGCCGGGCAGGCCCTTGTAGGTCGTCCCGCAGATCGTCTTGTCGCCCGGGACGTCCTCGGTGGTGATGGTGAACTCGTCACCGCGCACCAGCTCGACGGGGCCTTCGGCGAAGGTCTCCAGACGGATCTTCGGGCCCTGGAGGTCGGCGAGGACGCCGATGGCCCGGCCCGTCTCCTTGGCGGCGGCACGGACCCGGTCGTACCGGCCCTGGTGCTCGGCGTGCGTGCCGTGGCTGAAGTTGAAGCGGGCCACGTTCATGCCGGCTTCGATCAGAGCGACGAGCTGCTCGTGGGAGTCGACCGCGGGGCCGAGAGTACAGACGATTTTCGAACGGCGCATGGGGCGATCCTATCGGTTTGTTTCGCTACGGAATATTCCGTCTGGCGGAAAATACAAATGAGGATCGGATCGCTCAGTTGTTCTTTCCGACCAGCGCGTATGTCTGTGTGGCGATCTCCATTTCCTCGTCCGTCGGCACCACGGCGACCGCGACCCGCGCGCCCTCGGGCGAGATCAGCCGCGGCCCGCCGCCGCGTGCGGCGTTGCGCCCGGCGTCGACCGCGAGGCCCATCCCCTCCAGGCCCGCCACGGCCGCCTCCCGCACCGGGGCGGCGTTCTCGCCGACGCCGGCGGTGAAGGCCACCGCGTCCACCCGCCCGAGAACGGCGTAATAGGCGCCGATGTACTTCTTCAGACGGTGAATGTAGATGTCGAACGCCAGCTTCGCCCGTTCGTCACCCGCGTCGATCCGGCGGCGGATCTCCCGCATGTCGTTGTCACCGCACAGACCGACCAGACCGCTCTTCTTGTTGAGAAGAGTGTCGATCCCGTCGGCGGACATTCCGCCAACACGCATCAAATGGAAGATGACGGCCGGGTCCATGTCTCCGGACCGCGTACCCATCACGAGCCCTTCCAAGGGCGTCAGCCCCATCGAGGTGTCCACGCACCTCCCGCCCCGCACGGCCGAGGCGGACGCCCCGTTGCCCAGGTGCAGCACGATGACGTTCACCTCCTCGGGCGCCTTCCCCAGCAGCCTCGCCGTCGCCCGGGAGACGTACGCGTGCGAGGTGCCGTGGAAGCCGTAGCGGCGGATGCGGTGCTCGTCGGCGGTCTCCACGTCGATCGCGTAGCGGGCGGCCGCCTCCGGCATGGTGGTGTGGAAGGCGGTGTCGAAGACGGCGACCTGCGGCAGGTCGGGCCGCAGCGCCCGGGCGGTGCGGATGCCGGTCAGGTTGGCCGGGTTGTGCAGCGGCGCCACCGGGATCAGCCGCTCGATCTCGGCGCACACCGCGTCGTCGATGACGGTCGGCTCGGTGAAGCGCTTCCCGCCGTGCACCACCCGGTGCCCGATCGCGGCCAGCTCCGGCGAGTCCGTCCCCAGCCCGTCGGCGGCCAGCTCCTCGGCCATCGCCTTCAGGGCCGCGTCGTGGTCGGCGACCGGGCCGGTGCGCTCCCGGCTCCCGCCGCCCGCCGCGAGGGGCGTGTGCCGCACGAGGGAGGTCCGCTCGCCGATCCGCTCGACCAGGCCCGTGGCCAGCCGGCTGCCGTCGGCCATGTCCAGCAGCTGGTACTTCACCGACGAGGAGCCGGAGTTGAGGACGAGCACGCGAGAGGGAGCGGCCGGGCGCAGCTCGTCGGACGGGGCGGCGGGGGACGGGCGGGACGGGCTCACTGGACGGCTGCCTTCTCGTTCGGGGACGGTGCGGGGGACTGGGCCTGGATCGCCGTGATGGCGACGGTGTTGACGATGTCCTGGACGAGGGCGCCCCGGGACAGGTCGTTGACCGGCTTGCGCAGGCCCTGGAGCACCGGGCCGACGGCGATGGCGCCGGCCGAACGCTGCACGGCCTTGTAGGTGTTGTTGCCGGTGTTCAGGTCGGGGAAGATCAGCACGGTGGCCTGCCCGGCGACCTCGGAGTCCGGCAGCTTGGTCGCCGCGACCGACGGCTCCACGGCCGCGTCGTACTGGATCGGCCCCTCGATCCTGAGGTCGGGACGGCGGGTGCGCACCAGCTCGGTCGCCCGGCGCACCTTGTCGACGTCGGCGCCGGAGCCGGACGTGCCCGTCGAGTACGACAGCATCGCGATCCGCGGCTCCACCCCGAACCGGGCGGCGGTGACCGCCGACTGCACGGCGATGTCGGCCAGCTGCTCCGCGTCCGGGTCCGGGTTGACCGCGCAGTCGCCGTAGACGAGCACCTTGTCGGCCAGGCACATGAAGAAGACGGAGGAGACGATCGAGGCGTCCTGCCGCGTCTTGATGATCTCGAACGCCGGCCGGATGGTCGCGGCGGTGGAGTGCACCGACCCCGACACCATGCCGTCGGCCAGGCCCTCCTGGACCATCAGCGTGCCGAAGTAGTTGACGTCGGAGACGACGTCGTAGGCCAGCTCCACGGTGACGCCCCGGTGGGCGCGCAGGGCCGCGTACTTCTCGGCGAAGGAGTCGCGCAGCTCGGAGGTGGCCGGGTCGATCAGCCGGGTGTCACCGAGGTCGACGCCGAGGTCGGCGGCCTTCTTGCGGATCAGGTCGACGGGACCGAGCAGGGTCAGCTCGCACACGCCCCGGCGCAGCAGCACCTCGGCCGCCTGCAGCACCCGCTCCTCGGTGCCCTCGGGGAGCACGACCCGCCGCAGGTCGGAGCGGGCCTGTTCGAGCAGTTTGTGCTCGAACATCATCGGCGTCACCCGGTCGCCGCTGGGGGCGGAGACCCGCTTGTCGATCTCCGTGGTGTCGACGTACCGCTCGAAGAGGCCGAGTGCCGTCTCCGCCTTGCGCGGGGTGGCCGCGTTCAGCCTGCCCTCCAGGGAGAACAGCCGCTCGGCGGTGGGGAAGCTGTTGCCGGGCACCGACAGCACGGGGGTGCCGGGGGCGAGGCGGGCGGCGAGGGTGAGGATGGCGTCGCCGGGGACCTCGTCCAGGGTGAGCAGCACCCCGGCGATCGGCGGGGTGCCGGCGCTGTGCGCGGCGAGCGAGCCGACGACCAGGTCGGCGCGGTCACCGGGGGTGACCACCAGGGAGCCCGGCGTCAGGGCGGCGAGGAGGTTGGGCAGCATGGCGCCGCCGAAGACGAAGTCGAGGACGTCGCGGGCCAGCCCGGAGTCGTCGCCGAGCACCACCTTCGCGTTCAGGGCGTGCGCGATCTGCGAGACGGTCGGGGCGGACAGCGCGGGCTCGTCCGGCAGGACGTAGCAGGGCACGGGCAGCCGGGTGGCGAGCCGCTCGGCGATCGCGTCCCGGTCCTCCCGGGCCACCCGGTTGACCACCATGGCGAGCACGTCGCAGCCCAGGGTGTCGTAGGCGCGGTAGGCGTTGCGGGTCTCGGCGCGCACCGACTCGGCGGTCTGCTTCCGCCCGCCCACGACCGGGATCACCGAGGCGCCGAACTCGTTGGCGAGCCGGGCGTTCAGGCTCAGCTCGTCCGGGAGCTGGGTGTCGGCGTAGTCGGTGCCGAGGACGAGGACGACGTCGTAGTCGCGGGAGACCAGGTGGAAGCGGTCGACGAGGGCGGACACCAGCTCGTCCGTGCCCCGCTCGGCCTGGAGCGCGGACGCCTCCCGGTAGTCCATCCCGTAGACGGTCGCCGGGTCCTGGACCAGCCGGTAGCGGGCGCGCAGCAGCTCGAAGAGACGGTCGGGCCCGTCGTGCACCAGGGGACGGAAGACACCGACCCGGTCGACCTGCCGGGTCAGGAGCTCCATGACACCCAGCTCGACGACCTGGCGGCCGTCGCCGCGGTCGATACCGGTCACGTACACGCTGCGGGTCACGCGCGGTCTCCGTTTCGTCGGGGCCACAAAAATCACCCACCGAGGTGAGCAAGTCCCTCTTGACAATACCCTCGGCGATGGCTAAGACGCCCGTCCGTGGGGCGTCGGCGCGGGCCGGGAGGACGTGAAACAATCGGGGTTGGCTCACCGGTATCGACAGCGACCAGGAGACACAGCACGATGCGTATCGGAGTTCTCACCGCAGGCGGCGACTGCCCCGGCCTGAACGCAGTGATCCGGTCGGTCGTGCACCGAGCGGTCGACAACTACGGCGACGAGGTCATCGGCTTCGAGGACGGCTACTCGGGGCTGCTGGACGGCCGCTACCGCACGCTCGACCTCGACGCGGTCAGCGGCATCCTGGCCCGCGGCGGCACCATCCTCGGCTCCTCCCGGCTGGAGCGCGACCGGCTGCGCGAGGCCTGCGAGAACGCCTCGGACATGATCCGCGACTTCGGCATCGACGCGCTCATCCCGATCGGCGGCGAGGGCACGCTCACCGCGGCGCACATGCTGTCGGACGCGGGCCTGCCGGTGGTCGGCGTCCCGAAGACGATCGACAACGACATCTCCTCCACCGACCGCACCTTCGGCTTCGACACCGCCGTCGGCGTCGCCACGGAGGCGATGGACCGCCTGAAGACCACCGCCGAGTCCCACCAGCGCGTGATGGTCGTCGAGGTGATGGGCCGGCACGCGGGCTGGATCGCCCTGGAGTCCGGCATGGCCGCCGGTGCGCACGGCATCTGCCTGCCCGAGCGCCCCTTCGACCCGGCCCAGCTGGTCAAGATGGTCGAGGAGCGCTTCGCCCGCGGCAAGAAGTTCGCGGTGATCTGCGTCGCCGAGGGCGCGCACCCGGCCGACGGCACCATGGACTACGGCAAGGGCGAGATCGACAAGTTCGGCCACGAGCGCTTCCAGGGCATCGGCACGGCCCTGGCGCACGAGCTGGAGCGGCGCCTGGGCAAGGAGGCCAAGCCGGTCATCCTCGGCCACGTCCAGCGCGGCGGTGTGCCGACGGCGTACGACAGGGTGCTGGCCACCCGCTTCGGCTGGCACGCGGTGGAGGCCGCGCACCGGGGCGACTTCGGCAGGATGACCGCGCTGCGCGGCACGGACATCGTGATGGTGCCGCTGGCGGAGGCGGTCACCGAACTGAAGACGGTCCCGAAGGACCGGATGGACGAGGCCGAGTCGGTCTTCTAGGGCCCGTCCGGCGGATCGGGCCGCAGGGGGCGCGGCGGCGCCCTCACCCGCCGCCGCGCCCGGCCGCCGTCCAGAAGTGCTCGACGATCCGGCCGAGGAACTCCCGGCCGCCGTCCCCCGCGTCGCCGTGGCCGCCGCCCCGACTGAGGGTGGCGGCCATGTGGCCCCGGTAGTCCCGGTGCAGCCGCTGGAGCACCCTTTCCAGCAGCCGCCGCTCCAGCGGGACGACCTTCGCGACCGGCCGTACGTACGCCTGCCAGCGCGTCGTCGCCGCGCCGCGCAGCAGCTCCGCGAGTTCGTCCTCCCGCCCGGTGACGGTGACGGTGTCGGCCGGGGACAGGGCGAGCAGCCGGGCCAGGGCGGCGGACTGCCGGCCGGTGCCGCGCCACCGGCCGGTCTCCTCCATCCGCAGGTAGGCGTGCAGTTCGTGGCCGACGGCGCGGGCGACGTCCTCGGGCGCCAGACCGCGCGCGACGCGATGCTCGCGCAGGGTGCGCGGACGGCCGATGAGCTCACCGGGCGAGCACCACAACACGCCCGCCAGTGCGGTGAGTTCGGCGTGGGAGGGGACGGAGGTCCCGCTCTCCCAGGCGGCGACGAGCGCCGGGGTGACGTACGGCAGCCCGTACGAGGCGCGCAGGGTGTGGGCGACGTGGTGCGGGCCCATGCCCAGGGCGGCGCGCAGCCGGCGCGCGGCGGGGGCGTCGAACGGCGGGGGCGGGTGACGGTCCGGGCGAGCGGTGGGTCGGGGCACGGCCCACAAGCTAGGGGCGCCCGGACGGGCTGACTACGGTCTGTTCGGCCAGGATCACCGATGGTAGGAAGCTACGGCTACCGGCGAGTCGGCTGCCCGTGCCCGGACGGCCCGGCGCGCGGGGCCGTCGCGGCGGTCCGGGACGCCGGACCGCGAAGGGAAAGCTCAGCGGGCATATGCGTACGCCGGCGTCGGCGCCTCGCCGCGGATCCCGGTGGAGCGGGGACGCGTCCGGACGTGCGGTACTCGAATCCCCGTGCGATGCCATGACCCCTCGGGGCCCCGTCGCGGGAGCGGCGCGCGCGGCGCAAACCGAGCGCCGCGCTCACCCCTTGACCGCCCCGCCCAGCGCGAAACCCCCGCCCAGCCGGCGCGCGATCAGCACGTACAGCAGGATCACCGGCGTCGAGTAGACGATCGAGAACGCGGCCAGCTGCCCGTACGCCACCATGCCGCGGTTGCCGAAGAAGTCGTTGATGCTCACGGACGCGGGCATCCGGTCCGGGGAGAGCAGCAGCATGAACGGGACGAAGAAGTTCCCCCACATCATCACGAACGAGAAGACGGTCACCACCGCCACGCCCGGGCCCATCAGCGGCAGCACGATCCGCACCAGGGACTGCGGGGAGGACGCCCCGTCCGTCCAGGCCGCCTCCTCCAGTTCCTTCGGCACGCCGTCCATGAAGTTCTTCATCAGCCAGACGGCGAAAGGGAGCTGGGAGGCGGCGAAGAAGAGGACCGTGCCCCGCACGGTGTCGATCAGGTCCACCCGGACGAACAGCGCGTACACCGGAACCATGATCGCGGTGATCGGCAGGCTCGTCGCGAAGAGGATCGTCAGCAGGAACGGCCGGTTGAACCGGGAGCGGAAACGGGAGAGCGGATAGGCGGCGAGCGCGGCGCACACCACGGTGAGCGCGGTCGCGCCCCCGCACAGGACCAGGCTGTTCAGCAGCGGGGTGAAGGTGATCTCGTCGGTGAGGATCGCGTCGAAGTGGTCCAGCGTGAGACCGTCGGGGGCCTTCACCCGGAGCCCGGCGCGCGGGTCCAGGGCGGACAGCACCACCCAGGCCAGCGGCAGGACGAAGGCGGCGGCGACGGCCAGGAGTCCGGCGTCGGCGGCGAGGCGGCGGGTCGTGCGACGGGAGGGGAGCGGCATGACGGGTCAGACCTCCGTCCGCAGCAGACGCACGTAGACGAGGGAGAACAGCGAGCCCACCAGCAGGAGCAGCAGCGCGACCGCCGTGCCGTAGCCGATCAGGCTGTTCTGGAAGGCCTGCTCGTACATGAACAGCGGCAGCGTCCGGCTCTTCCCGCCGGGGCCACCCCGGGTCATCACCCAGATCAGCCCGAACACGGAGAGCGTCTGCAGCGTGTTGAGCATCAGATTGGTGCCGATGGAGCGGCGGATCATCGGCAGGGTGATGTGCCACATCCGGCGCCAGCCGCCGGCGCCGTCCACCTCGGCGGCCTCGGTGATCTCCTCGGGGATCTCGCTCAGCGCGGCCGAGTACACCAGCATCGAGAACGCCGTCCCGCGCCAGACGTTGGCGAAGGACACCGCCAGGATCGGCAGCGTGAACAGCCAGTTCTGGGACGGGAGGCGGAGCCAGTCCAGGATCGCGTTCAGGGTGCCCTCGCGGCGGAAGAACGCGTACAGCAGGAAGCCCGCCACGACCTCCGGCAGCACCCAGGCCGTGACCACGATGCCACCGGTGAGGGTGCGCACCGGCTTCGACGCCCGCCGCATCAGCACGGCGAGCGCGAGCCCGAGCGTGTTCTGCCCGATCAGCGACGACACCACCGTGAACACCAGCGTCAGCCACACGGCGTTGAGGAACTCCTCGTCCCCGAACGCCCGGCGGAAGTTCTCGAGGCCGACGAACGACTCCTCGGCCTGGCCGGTCAGCTGGAGGTCGGTGAAGGCGATGAGGACGCAGTACGCGATCGGCCCCGCGAGGAAGAGCAGCAGCAGGACCAGGGCCGGGGTGAGGGGCAGGAAGCGGGGGAGGAGCCGGCGCGGGGCGCGCCGGGCGGGCGCGGACGGGCCCGGCGGGCTCTTGGCGGGCCCCGGGCCCGTGTGCGGTGCGGCGGCGGTCATCGGCGCTCTCCGCCGCTCACTTCTCGACGACCCGGCCGTCGGTGGCGTCCCGGAGCGCCTCGTCGTAGCCGCGCGCGGCCTCCTCGACCGACAGGTCCCCCGTGGTCACCCCCTCCATCGCCTCCTGGATGGCCGTGGAGACCTTCGGGTACGCCGGGTAGGCGGGCCGGTAGTGGGTGTTCTCCACCAGGTCGGTGAAGAACCGGATGCCGGGCTGGGCCCGGACGTAGGCCGGGTCGTCCGCGACGTCCTCACGGACCGCGATGCCGGAGTTGGCGATGTACCACTTCTGCGCGTTGGCCCTGGTCTGCATCGTCTCGACGAACTCGAAGGCCAGGTCCGGGTTGGCCGCCTCGGCCGGGATGGCCCAGGTCCAGCCGCCCGACATGCTCACCCTGCCCGGGGCCTGCCCCCGCTGCGTGGGCATGGCCGCGAGCCCCAGCTCCTCGGACCACTCGGGCCACTCGTGACCGCTGCCCTCCAGCCAGTCCTGCGGCAGCCAGGAGCCGTCCAGCGCGATGCCGAGCTTGCCCTGCGGCAGCCACTCGCCGCGCACCCGGGTGCCGACGTTGGGGTCGAGGGCGTCGGAGACGTCCGGGCCGAGCTTCTCCTCGTAGACCGTCTCGACGAAGGCGAGCGCGTCCTCGAAGCCCTGCCCCGCGGTGATCCACTTCTTGCTGCTCCTGTCGTACAGCGGGTCGGACGCGCCGTCGCCCGTGCCGTAGAGCAGCATCTCGAAGGTCTGCATGGTCGCCGCCTCGCCGACCGGCTTGCCGGTGTAGACGTTCAGCGGGATGACGCCCGGGACCCTCTCCTTGATGGTGCGCGCCGCGTCCAGGACGTCCTCCCAGGTCCTCGGCTGCCAGTCGGCCGGCAGCCCGGCCTCGGCGAAGACGTCCTTGCTGAACCACAGCCCGCGGGTGTCGGTGCCGTCCGGGACGCCGTACGTCCTGCCGTCCTCGCCCCTGGCCGCCGCCTTCGCGGTGTCGATGAACTGCTCCCAGTCCTTCCACTTCGCCAGGTACGGGTCCAGGGGCTTCAAGTACCCGCTGGTGATGTCGGAGTTGATGAGGAAGGTGTCCTCGTAGACCAGGTCGGGCGCGGTCTTGGGGGAGCGGAGCATCTGCTGGAGCTTGGTGTAGTACTCGGCGTCCGGGGCCTTGATGGGGACGAGTTCCACCTTCTTGCCGGGGTGCGCCTTCTCGAACTGCTCCTTGATGTCCACGAGATAGGTGTCCATCACCTTGACGGAGTTGTCCGTGGACTGCTTGAAGGAGACCTTCAGCGTGTCCGGATCGCCGCCGGACCCGCCGCCGCAGGCGGTGAGCACCAGCGGGGTGACGGCGGCGAGGGCGACGAAGGCGGTGAGGCGGGAAGCTGAGCGGGGGCGGGCGGCGGTGGGGCGCACGGGCACGACCTCCTACGGGCGCACGACGCTGTGGCCGGGACGGCTGCGTGGCGAACGTAAGAGCAGTGGTCTAGTCAGGTCAATGCGTGTGCGCCGGATCGGCCGCCCGCGCGGGTGAGGGTTTCGTGAGCCTCACGGCCCGGTCACCCAGCGGTACTGCAGCTCCGGCCGGCCCACGGTCCCGTACTGCGGGCGCCGGGCCGCGCGGCCGGCGTCCACCAGGTGCTCCAGGTAGCGGCGGGCGGTGATGCGGGAGATGCCGACGGCCTCCGCGACCCCGGTCGCGGTCAGCCCCTCCCCGGCGTCCCGCAGGGCCACGGACACCCGCTCCAGGGTCGGTGCGCTCAGCCCCTTGGGCAGGGCGGCCGGGCCCGGGGCGCGCAGCCTGGCCAGCGCGCGGTCCACCTCCGCCTGGCCGCTGGCCTCGCCGACCGCCCCGCGGAACTCGGCGTACCGCACCAGGCGGTCCCGCAGCGTCGCGAAGGTGAAGGGCTTCAGCACGTACTGCACGACCCCCAGCGACACCCCCTCGCGCACCACCGCCAGGTCCCGGGCCGAGGTCACCGCTATCACGTCGGCGTGGTGTCCGGCCGCCCGCAGCGAGCGGGCCAGCTGGAGCCCGTGCACGTCGGGCAGGTGCAGGTCGAGCAGGAGCAGGTCGACAGGCGTGCGCTCCAGGGCCCGGCGGGCCTCCGCGCCGGTGTGCGCCTTGCCGACGCAGACGAAGCCCGGCACCCGGTCGACGTACATCACGTGGGCGTCGGCGGCGACCGGGTCGTCCTCCACCACCAGGACCCTGATGGGCCGGTCGTCCGTCATGCGGCGCCTCCCGGTCTCCCCGGGCCCCGCACGGCCGCGCCGCCGGCGGCGGCCGCCCGCAGGGGCAGCCGTGCCTCGAAGCAGGCGCCGCCCTCCTGCGCCGACGTGACCGAGAGCGACCCGCCGTGCCGGCCCACCGCCTGCCGGACCAGCGCCAGGCCCAGCCCCCGGCCGCCCGGACCGGACGGCTTGGTCGTGAAGCCCCGCTGGAAGACCGCCTCCGCGTGGTCCGGGTCCACGCCGGGACCGGTGTCGGACACCCGCAGGATCAGCTCCGGGCCCCGGCCGCCCGCCGCGTCCGCCTCGGTCAGCGCCGTCACCGTCACCCGGGGCCGCACCCCGCCCTGGGCCGCGTCCACGGCGTTGTCGATCAGGTTGCCGAGGATGGTGACCAGGTCACGGGCGGGCAGGGTGTCCGGCAGCAGGCCGTCGTCCAGACGGCTCTCGGGCGACACCACCAGCTCCACGCCCCGCTCGTTGGCCTGCGCCGTCTTGCCCAGCAGCAGCGCCGCGAGGACCGGCTCGCTCACCGCCGCCACCACCTGGTCGGTGAGCGCCTGGGCCAGCTCCAGCTCGGCGGTCGCGAAGTCCACCGCCTCCTCGGCCCGGCCCAGCTCGATCAGCGAGACCACGGTGTGCAGCCGGTTCGCCGCCTCGTGCGCCTGCGAACGCAGCGCCTGGGTGAAGCCCCGCTCGGAGTCCAGCTCGCCCATCAGCGACTGGAGCTCGGTCACGTCCCGCAGGGTCACCACCGAGCCGCGCCGCTGGCCGCCGGAGACCGGCGAGGTGTTCACCACCAGCACCCGGTCCGCCGTCAGGTGCACCTCGTCCACCCGCGGCCGCGAGGCCAGCAGCGCACCCGTCAGCGGCGTGGGCAGCCCCAGCTCCGCCACCGACCTGCCCACCACGTCCTCCTCCGGGGCCACGCCCAGCAGCTCCCGCCCGCCGTCGTTGATCAGCGCGACGCGGCACTGCCCGTCCAGCATCAGCAGCCCCTCGCGTACGGCGTGGAGCGCGGCCTGATGGTAGTCGTGCATGTGGCTGAGCTCGGTCGCGTTCATCCCGTGGGTGTGCCGGCGCAGGCGGGCGTTGACGACGTACGTCCCGACGGCGCCGAGCCCGAGGGCGCCGGCCGCGACCCCGAGCAGGGCCGTCAGCTGGCCCCGGACGCGCTGGCTGATCTCCTCGACCCGGATCCCCGCGCTGACCAGGCCGGTGATCCGGTCGCCGTCCAGGACCGGGGTGACCGCGCGGACGGACGGGCCGAGGGTGCCGGTGTAGGTCTCGGTGAAGGTGCGGCCGCGGAGGGCGGGAGCGGTGTGGCCCTGGAAGGGCAGGCCGATCTGCTCCGGGTCGGGGTGGGTCCAGCGGATGCCCCGCGGATTCATGATCGTGACGAAGTCGACGTCGGTGTCGCGCACCACGGCCACCGCGTACGGCTGGAGCGAGGCGGAGGGATCGGGGGTGCGGATCGCCTCCCGCACCGAGGGGGAGTCGGCGACCGAGCGGGCCACCGCCGTGGCCTGGCGGCCGGCGGCCTCCTCGGCCTGGCTGCGGTCGCTGACGTAGGTGAACAGCGCGTACCCGGCGACGACGACCGCTATCAGCACGGCCTGCATGGCGAACAGCTGGCCCGCCAGGCTGCGGGGTGCGGGGACGGGGAGGCGCATGCCGCCAGTCTGCCTCCCGCTTCACCGATGAACTAAATGAACGGAAGGGTGACCGCACTCACACGGCGGGAGATAGTCACCGCATTCCCCAAACCCATCCCGGGACGTGAGCCGCACGCCGGTGATGCCGACGACGTCGTCAAGGAGGGCCGCCGTGACCAGCACAGCCGCTACGGCACCTGCCGCACCCCAAGCCAAGCGGGACCGCACGCACTATCTCTACATTGCGGTGATCATCGCGGTCGCCCTCGGCATCGCCGTCGGCCTGGTCGCACCCGACTTCGCGGTCGAGCTGAAGCCGATCGGCACCGGCTTCGTGAACCTGATCAAGATGATGATCTCGCCGATCATCTTCTGCACGATCGTGCTGGGCATCGGCTCCGTGCGCAAGGCCGCCAAGGTCGGCGCGGTCGGCGGCATCGCCCTGGGCTACTTCATGGTGATGTCGGTCGTCGCGCTCGCCATCGGCCTGGTCGTCGGCAACATCCTGGACCCGGGCACCGGCCTCGCGATCACCGACACGGTCAAGGAGACCGGCCACGCGCAGGTCGACGCCGAGGCGAAGGACACCACCGAGTTCCTGCTCGGCATCATCCCGACCACGATCGTGTCCGCCTTCACCCAGGGCGAGGTCCTGCAGACCCTGCTGGTCGCCCTGCTGTGCGGCTTCGCGCTGCAGGCCATGGGCAACGCCGGGCAGCCGATCCTGCGGGGCGTCGAGCACATCCAGCGGCTGGTCTTCCGGGTCCTGGCCATGATCATGTGGGCCGCCCCGATCGGCGCGTTCGGCGCCATGGCCGCGGTCACCGGTTCGGCCGGCCTGGACGCGCTGAAGAGCCTCGCGGTGCTGATGCTCGGCTTCTACATCACCTGTGTGCTGTTCGTCTTCCTGGTGCTCGGCGCGATGCTGCGGATCGTCGCGGGCCTGAACATCTGGACCCTGTTCAAGTACCTGGGCCGTGAGTTCCTGCTGATCCTGTCCACCTCGTCCTCCGAGTCGGCGCTGCCGCGGCTCATCGCGAAGATGGAGCACCTGGGCGTCAGCAAGCCGGTGGTCGGCATCACCGTCCCGACCGGTTACTCCTTCAACCTCGACGGCACCATGATCTACATGACCATGGCCTCGCTGTTCATCGCCGACGCCATGGGCACGCCGATGTCGGTCGGTGAGCAGATCCCGCTGCTGCTCTTCCTGCTGGTCGCCTCCAAGGGCGCCGCCGGCGTCACCGGCGCGGGCCTCGCGACCCTGGCCGGTGGCCTGCAGTCGCACAAGCCGGCCCTGGTGGACGGCATCGGCCTCATCGTCGGCATCGACCGCTTCATGAGCGAGGCCCGCGCCCTGACCAACTTCGCGGGCAACGCGGTCGCCACGGTGCTGGTCGGCACCTGGACCAAGGAGATCGACAAGGAGCGGGTGGGCCAGGTGCTCGCCGGCCGGCTGCCCTTCGACGAGAAGACCCTGCTGGACGACCACGGCACCGGCGGGTCGGACGAAGGGGCCGCCGAGGTGCGCGAGCCGGGCGGCGAGAAGGAACTGGCCAAGGCCTGACGGCCGCGGCCCGCAGTCCCCGGGCGGCTGGGATGCTCCCCCCGTCGCTCAGCCGCCCGGTCCGGAGGCCCGCAGGTGCGCCGCCTTCTCCAGGGCCTCCACAACCGCCGAGCGGTCGGGCTCCCACCCCCGTGGGCCCGGCCGCTCGGCCTCTTCCGCTTCGGGGGCCGCCCCCTCTTCCGGTCTTCCGGGTCCTCCGGGCCGGGGCCGTCCCCGGTTTCGCGCCGGGGCCGCCCCCGGCCTTTCCCTGACGCCGACGTCAAGGCTTACGTTCGTCGTCATGCGAATCGGCGAGCTGGCCGCACGCGCCGGGACCACCACGCGGACGCTGCGGTACTACGAGTCACGGGGACTGCTGCCCGCGCGGCGGGCCGGCAACGGATACCGGACCTACGACGAGAGCGACCTGAAGCTGCTGCGGCAGATCCGCACGCTCCAGGACTTCGGGTTCGACCTGGAGGAGACCCGGCCCTTCGTGGAGTGCCTGCGGGCCGGGCATCCCGAGGGCGACTCGTGCCCCGCCTCGCTCCAGGTCTACCGGCGCAAGCTGGAGGAGCTGGACGCGCTCATCGGCGAGCTGCGGGCCGTGCGGGCGAAGGTCGGACGGCAGCTGGCGCGGGCGGAGTCGGCGCGCGACGGGCTGGCCGCCGAGGCCGCGGTTCCGGGGGGTCCGGAACCGGTGTGCGAACTGGGAGGGGAGCTGCGGTGAGCAGGGCGAGCGGTGTGGCCGAGGTGACGGACGCGGACTTCGCGACGGAGGTGCTCGGGGCGCGGCTGCCGGTGCTGGTGGAGTTCACGGCCGACTGGTGTCCGCCGTGCCGGCAGATGGCCCCGGTGCTGAGCGCGCTGGCCGCCGAGGAGGAGGGCCGGCTGAAGGTCGTCCAGCTGAACGTGGACGCCAGTCCCGGCACGGCCAACGCGTACAAGGTGCTGTCGATGCCCACCTTCATGGTGTTCCGCGACGGGGAGCCGCTGCGGTCGATGGTGGGCGCCAGGCCCAAGCGGCGGCTGCTGGAGGAGCTGGCCGACGTGCTCTGACCCGCCGGCCCGCACGGGCCGGCACAGGAAAAACCCCCGGGCAATTGCGTCCGGGGGTTTTCTCTGCGTATATTCATTGGTTCGCGACTTCGAAAAGAATCGTCGCGGTGAAGTTCAGTGACCACAGTATATCCGGGCGGGAGCGGAATTGTCAAACACCGAATTTCCGGACGATGAATTGCGGCAGGAGCAGGAATTCATCGACGGACTGTACGCACGCGTGGACGCCCTGCGCGGTGACGTCGAGGTCTCCGTCACGGACGCGCTCGCCCAGGGCAGCACCCCCAAGCAGGCCAGGCTGGAACGGGACATCCTCGTCGCCGAGCGCTCCGGCCTGCTCGCCGCGCTGAACGCGGTGGACGGCTCGCTGTGCTTCGGCCGGATCGACCTCTCCTCCGGGGAGACCCACCACATCGGCCGCATCGGCCTGCGCGCCGACGACGCCGAGCGCACCCCCGTCCTCATCGACTGGCGCGCCGACGTCGCCCGCCCCTTCTACCTGGCCACCGGCCACACCACGATGGGCCTCAGGCGCCGCCGGCACATCTCCACCCAGGGCCGCCGGGTCACCGCCCTGCACGACGAGATCCTCGACCTCGGCGACGAGACCCGCACCGGCCACGAGGACCCCACCGGCGACGCCGTGCTGCTCGCCGCGCTCAACTCCGCGCGCACCGGCCGCATGGGCGACATCGTGCGCACCATCCAGGCCGACCAGGACCGCATCATCCGCGCCCCGCACCGCGGGGTCCTGGTGGTCGAGGGCGGTCCCGGCACCGGCAAGACCGCCGTCGCCCTGCACCGCGCGGCCTACCTCCTCTACGAGCACCGCGAGCTGCTGGCCCGCCGCGCCGTCCTGATCGTCGGCCCCAACCCGGCCTTCCTCGGCTACATCGGCGAGGTGCTGCCCAGCCTCGGCGAGACCGGGGTGCTGCTCGCCACCGTCGGCGAACTGTTCCCCGGCGTGAAGGCCACCCGGGCGGACACCCCCGAGGCCGCCGCCGTCAAGGGCCGGGCGGAGATGGCCGACGTCCTCGCCGAGGTCGTCCGCAGCCGGCAGGCGCTGCCCGACCCGGTGATCGCCATCGAGCACGACCGCGAGATCCTCATGCTGGACGACGGCCTGGTGAACGTCGCCCGGGAACGCACCCGCGCCGCCAGGCTGCCGCACAACGTCGCCCGGGAGCACTTCGAGGGGTACGTCCTCAACGCGCTCACCGACATGCTCGCCGAACGCATCGGCACCGACCCCTACGACGGCTCCAACCTGCTCGACGCCGGCGACATCACCCAGATCCGCGACGAGCTCGCCGAGAACCCCGAGGTCTGGTCCGCCATCGACCGGCTGTGGCCGCGGATCACCCCGCAACGCCTGGTCGCCGACTTCCTCGCCGAACCCGAGGGCTTCCTGCCCGAGGAGGACGCCGCCGCGATCCGCCGCCCGGTGACCCGGCACTGGACGGTCTCCGACGTGCCCCTGCTCGACGAGGCCGCCGAACTCCTCGGCGAGGACGACCGGCTCGCGCGCGAGCGGGCCGAACGCGAGCGGCGGGCGCAGATCGCCTACGCGCAGGGCGTGCTGGACGTCTCGTACGCCTCCCGCACCTACGAGTTCGAGGACAAGGAGGAGGGCGACCCCGACTCCTCCGAGGTGCTGTCCGCGCACGACGTCATCGACGCCGAGCGCTTCGCCGAACGGCACGAGGAGGGGGACCACCGCAGCGCCGCCGAGCGGGCCGCCGCCGACCGCACCTGGGCGTTCGGGCACATCATCGTCGACGAGGCGCAGGAGCTGTCGCCGATGGCCTGGCGGCTGCTGATGCGGCGCAGCCCGACCCGCTCGATGACCCTGGTCGGCGACCCGGTCCAGACCTCGGAGGCGGGCGGGGTCGGCGCCTGGGCGGACATCCTCGCGCCCTACGTCGAGGACCGCTGGGAGCACGCCCGGCTCGGCGTCAACTACCGCACCCCGGCCGAGATCATGGACGTCGCCGCGGCCGTGGTCCGCGCCGAGCACCCCGGCTTCGAGCCGCCCGGCTCGGTGCGGGCCACGGGCGTGCGCCCCTGGGCCCGCGCCGCCGACGACCTGCCCGACGCCGTCGCCAAGGCCGTCGCGGAACTCGCCCCCTCCCCGGCTCCGACCGAGCAGGGAGGCGCCCCCACGGGCCGTCTCGCCGTCATCGCCCCGCGCGACCTGCACCGCGCCCTGGCCGCGCGCCTCGACGGGGTCACGGCCGGCGCCGAGCCCGACCTGACGCGCACGGTCGTCCTGCTCGACCCGCGCCAGGCCAAGGGGCTGGAGTTCGACTCGGTCCTGGTGGTCGAGCCGGGGCGCTACGGCACCAGCGACCTGTACGTGGCGCTCACCCGCGCCACCCAGCGGCTCGGCATCCTGCACACCGGGCCGCTGCCGAAGCCGCTGGCCGACGCGCTGGCGTAGGGCACGCCCCGGGGCTCAGGCCGGGCGCAGCCACACCGTCGCCAGGGGCGGCAGGGTCAGCCGGATGCTCGCCGGGAGACCGTGCCGCCCCTGCGGCTCCGGCTTGACCGGGTCCGGGTGGGCGACGTCGCTGCCGCCGTACCGGCCGGCGTCGGTGTTCAGGACCTCGTGCCAGGCGGGCACGTCGTCGGGGACGCCGATCCGGTACTCGTGCCGGACGACGGGGGCGAAGTGGCAGACCGCGAGCAGGGGGGCGCCGTCGCGGTCGTACCGCAGGAACGCGAGCACGTTGTCCTCCGCCGCGTCCCCGGTCACCCACCGGAAGCCGTCCGGCTCGGTGTCGCACCGCCACAGCGCCGGAGTGTGCCGGTAGACGGTGTTCAGGTCGCGCACCAGGTCGCGCACCCCGCGGTGGTCGGCCTCGGCGCCGTAGTGCGGGTCCAGCAGCCACCAGTCCGGGCCGTGCGCCTCCGACCACTCCGCGCCCTGCGCGAACTCCTGCCCCATGAAGAGGAGCTGCTTGCCCGGGTGGGCCCACATGAAGCCGAGGTAGGCGCGCAGGTTGGCGCGCTGCTGCCACCAGTCGCCGGGCATCTTCGACACCAGGGACCGCTTGCCGTGCACCACCTCGTCGTGGGAGATCGGCAGCACGTAGTTCTCGCTGTAGGCGTACACCATCGAGAAGGTCATCTCGTGGTGGTGGTACCGGCGGTGGATCGGGTCGTGGCTCATGTACTGCAGCGAGTCGTGCATCCAGCCCATGTTCCACTTCAGCCCGAACCCGAGCCCGCCGAAGCCGCTCGGGCCCTTGTGGTGGGTGGCCCGGGTGACGCCGTCCCAGGCCGTGGACTCCTCCGCGATCGTCACGACGCCCGGCGCCCTGCGGTACACGGTCGCGTTCATCTCCTGCAGGAACGCCACCGCGTCCAGGTTCTCCCGGCCGCCGTGCTCGTTCGGCGTCCACTGGCCCGGCTCGCGCGAGTAGTCGAGGTAGAGCATGGAGGCGACCGCGTCCACCCGCAGCCCGTCGATGTGGAACTCCTCGCACCAGTACAGCGCGTTGGCCACCAGGAAGTTGCGCACCTCGCGCCGCCCGAAGTCGAACTCCAGGGTGCCCCAGTCGGGGTGCGCGGCCCGCAGCGGGTCCTCGTGCTCGTACAGCGGCCGGCCGTCGAACTCGGCCAGCGCCCACTCGTCGCGCGGGAAGTGCGCCGGCACCCAGTCCATGATCACCCCGATCCCGGCCCGGTGCAGGGCGTCGACCAGGTACCTGAAGTCGTCGGGGGTGCCGAGGCGGGCCGTGGGCGCGTAGAAGCCGGTGACCTGGTAGCCCCAGGAGCCGCCGAAGGGGTGCTCGGCGACCGGCATCAGCTCCACGTGGGTGAAGCCGAGGTCCTTGACGTACGCCGGCAGCTGCTCGGCCAGCTGGCGGTACGTCAGGCCGGGGCGCCAGGAGGGCAGGTGCACCTCGTACACCGAGAACGGCGCCTGGTGCGCGGGGACCTCGGCCCGGCGCGCCAGCCACTCGGCGTCACCCCACTCGTAGTGCGAGGAGGTGACGACGGACGAGGTGGCCGGCGGGACCTCGGTGCGGCGGGCCAGCGGGTCGGCGCGCATCGTCCTCGAGCCGTCGGGGCGGGTGATCTCGAACTTGTACAGCTCGCCCTCGCCGATGCCCGGCACGAACAGCTCCCACACCCCGGACGAGCCCAGCGACCGCATGGGGAAGCCGGTGCCGTCCCAGAAGTTGAAGGTGCCGGCCACCCGCACGCCGCGCGCGTTCGGCGCCCACACCGAGAACCGGGTGCCGGTGACGCCCTGGTGGGTCATCGGGTGCGCGCCCAGCACCGTCCACAGCTCCTCGTGCCGGCCCTCGCCGATCAGGTGCAGGTCGAGCTCGCCGAGCGTGGGCAGGAAGCGGTACGCGTCCTCGGTCTCCTGCACCGTCCCCTCGTACGTCACGAGCAGCCGGTACGCCGGCACCTCGCGCAGCGGCAGCAGACCCGAGAAGAAACCGTCGCCGTCGTCGTGCAGCTCGACGGTGAGGCCCCCGGAGAGGACGGTCACCGCCAGGGCGTACGGCTTGAACACGCGGAAGACGACCCCGCCGGGCACGGGGTGCGCGCCGAGCACGGAGTGCGGGGCGTGGTGCGTCCCGTGCAGCAGCCGTTCCCGGTCGGCGGTGTCCACGGCGGGGGAGACGGCGATCTCCGTCTCGGGCGGGGCGGGCTGCGCGGCGGCGGACCCGGGCGGCGGGGCCTGCTGGAGGACGGCGTCCGTCGCCGGGGTCTTCCCGGCCACGGTCTTCTTCGCGGTGGTCTTCTTCGCGGCGGGTGTCTTCGCCGCCGTCTTCTTCCCGGCCGCCGTCTTCGCCGCCGCCTTCTTGGCGGTGGCCTTCTTCCCTGGGGCCGCCTTCGTCGCCGCCACCTTCTTGGCCACGGCCTTCGCCGACGGCGACGCGGCGGCGGGCTTCTTGACGGCTGCCTTCTTGACGGCCGCCTTCTTCGCGGCCGCCTTCTTCCGCGCGGCCACCGGCGGCTCGGTGTGCCGCTGCTCGGCCGGCTGCTCCGGATGCGGACCGCTGGACTCGGGGCGGGGGGTCACGGGCAGAGCCTCCTGGGCGAACGAAGGTCGGATGGGTCGGATCGGATCAGGTGTGACCGGACGAGGCGAGCCGGCGCACCGCGGTCAGCGGCACCGGGAGCCACTCGGGTCGGTGCCGGGCCTCGTAGAGCACCTCGTAGACCGCCTTGTCGGTCTCGTACGCGCGCAGCAGCACCGGATCGGTGCGCGGGTCGGAGCCCGCGGCCTCCGCGTAACCGGAGCAGTACGCCGCCCGGCACCGCTCGGCCCACTCCGGCTGCGCCGGGTCCACCGAACGCGCCGCGTAGTCGAAGGACCGCAGCATGCCCGCCACGTCCCGCACCGCGGGCTGCGGCATCCGCCGTTCGGCCAGCGGCCGGGCCGGCTCGCCCTCGAAGTCGATCAGGGACCACTCGCCGGCCGGGGACCGCAGGCACTGCCCGAGGTGCAGATCGCCGTGCACCCGCTGGGCGGTCCAGGTGCGGCCCTCGGCGGCCAGATCGTCCAGCGCCGTGAACGCCGAGCGCAGGCCGGCCGCGTGCGGCCGCAGCGCGGGCACCGCGTGCACGGCCGCCTCCAGCCGCTCGGTCATGCCGTCGACCATCAGCCGCAGCTGGGAGTGGCCCAGGGTGACCGTCGGCAGCGCGCGGGCCAGCGCGGTGTGCACCTCGGCGGTGACGCGTCCCAGGGCCCGCGCCTCGGCGACGAAGTCCTCGCCCTTGGCCAGCTCCCGCAGTGCCAGCTCCCAGCCGTCCGTCGCGCCCTGCACGTACGGCTGGAGCACCCCCAGGACGTACGGCTCGGCGGGCCGCGGCGCCCCGGGGTCCGCGACCAGCCAGGCGGTGGGCGGGGGCACCCGGGGACAGCCCGCGCGGGCCAGCGCCAGCGGCAGTTCCAGGTCGGGGTTGATCCCGGGCACGACCCGGCGCAGCAGCTTCAGGATGAACGTGTCCCCGTAGACGACCGACGAGTTCGACTGCTCGGCGGTCATCAGACGCGGCACCAGACCGGACCGGATCTCCCGGTGCGGGTCCCGCTCGAAACGGAGCCCGCCGATCCGGGCCTGGGTGCGCAGGGCCTCCAGGAGCAGTTCGGCGGGCCGGGTGTCGTGCAGGGCCTCGTAGACCGTCTGTCCGGCCAGGGGTCCCTGCGTCACATGACCGATCAGCGCGGGCGCGAGCCGGGGCGGCAGCGCCTCGCGCACGCCTATCAGGAGCTGGTAGCAGTCGCCGGGCTGCTCCGGCCCGGTGTGGCCCGGCAGGAGCGGCTGGTGCGCGCGCACCAGCAGGTGGTACAGGCCCAGCTTGGCCGTGGGCGGCAGCAGCTCGGTGGCCGCGACCAGTTCGAATCCGGTGACCGGACGCCCCTTGCCCGCGAACCAGCGCTGCCGCGGCAGCCACTCGCGCAGCAGTGGATCCAGTGACGCAAGAAGGCCGGGCGGGGTCGTGACGGTGCGTGTGACGGCTTCCGACATGGCGTCGCGTCCTTTCCCCCAGGTTCGGCGCGCCTCGGGACACCCCCCGGACGAGCGCCCGATCGTGCACGGCCTCTCGACACCGGCGGGCCCCTCCGGCTCACGCGGGTGGGCGGGGTGTTACTGATGCGTGCCCCGGGCGGAGCGGTGGAAACCGCCCCGCCCGGGTTCTGCGCGGGTTCTACGCGGCGTCCTTGCGCAGCCGGAACCAGTAGAAGCCGTGGCCCCCGAGGGTCAGCAGGTACGGCAGTTCGCCGATGGCCGGGAAGCGCACCCCGCCGAACAGCTCGACCGGATGACGGCCCTCGAAGGCGCTCAGGTCCAGCTCGGTGGGCTGTGCGAACCGGGAGAAGTTGTGGACGCAGAGCACCAGGTCGTCCTCGTACTCGCGCAGGAAGGCGAGGACGGCGGGGTTGGAGGAGGGCAGTTCGGTGTAGGAGCCGAGACCGAAGGCCACGTTCTGCTTGCGGATCTCGATCATCCGGCGGGTCCAGTGCAGCAGCGAGGACGGCGAGGCCATGGACGCCTCGACGTTGGTGACCTGGTAGCCGTAGACCGGGTCCATGATCGTGGGCAGGAACAGCCGGCCGGGATCGGACGAGGAGAAGCCGGCGTTGCGGTCCGGGGTCCACTGCATCGGGGTGCGCACCGCGTCGCGGTCGCCGAGCCAGATGTTGTCGCCCATGCCGATCTCGTCGCCGTAGTACAGGATCGGCGAGCCGGGCAGGGACAGCAGCAGGGCCGTGAACAGCTCGATCTGGTTGCGGTCGTTGTCCAGCAGCGGGGCCAGGCGGCGGCGGATGCCGATGTTGGCGCGCATGCGGGGGTCCTTGGCGTACTCGGCCCACATGTAGTCGCGCTCCTCGTCGGTGACCATCTCCAGGGTCAGCTCGTCGTGGTTGCGCAGGAAGATGCCCCACTGGCAGCCCGAGGGGATCGCGGGGGTCTTGGCCAGGATCTCGGAGACGGGGTAGCGCGACTCGCGGCGCACCGCCATGAAGATGCGGGGCATGACCGGGAAGTGGAACGCCATGTGGCACTCGTCGCCACCGCTCGGGTAGTCGCCGAAGTAGTCGACGACGTCCTCCGGCCACTGGTTCGCCTCCGCCAGCAGCACGGTGTCCGGGTACTGGGCGTCGATCTCCTTGCGCACCCGCTTCAGGAAGTCGTGCGTGGCCGGGAGGTTCTCGCAGTTGGTGCCCTCCTCCTGGTACAGGTACGGCACCGCGTCCAGCCGGAACCCGTCGATGCCCAGGTCGAGCCAGAACTTCAGCGCGGAGATCATCTCCTCCTGCACGGCCGGGTTCTCGTAGTTGAGGTCCGGCTGGTGCGAGAAGAAGCGGTGCCAGTAGTACTGCTTGCGCACCGGGTCGTACGTCCAGTTCGACACCTCGGTGTCGACGAAGATGATCCGGGCGTCCTGGTACTGCTTGTCGTCGTCGGCCCACACGTAGTAGTCGCCGTACGGCCCGTCGGGGTCCTTGCGCGACTCCTGGAACCACGGGTGCTGGTCGCTGGTGTGGTTCATGACGAAGTCGATGATCACGCGCATGCCGCGCTGGTGCGCGGAGTCGACGAACTCCACGAAGTCGGCCAGGTCGCCGAAGTCGGGCAGCACGGCGGTGTAGTCGGAGACGTCGTAGCCGCCGTCGCGCAGGGGCGACTTGAAGAAGGGCGGCAGCCACAGACAGTCGACGCCCAGCCACTGCAGGTAGTCCAGTTTGGCGGTCAGGCCCTTCAGGTCACCGATGCCGTCGCCGTTGCTGTCCTGGAAGGAGCGGACGAGCACCTCGTAGAAGACGGCGCGTTTGAACCACTCCGGGTCCCGGTCCTTGGCGGGGGTGTCCTCGAAGGTGTCCGGGACGGGTTCGTTGACGATCATGTTGTGGGTGACCCTCCGATCTGCGGGGTGGACGGTCGCAGGACCTCGCCGTGCTCACCCGGGGACGCGACGTCGCCGGCTTGTGCCCCGTGGCCCCCGGATTCCCGGCCGACGACGAGCACATGCGCTCCGCCCGGTCCGAGACGCACATAGTTGGCCCTGCCCCAGTGATAGGTCTCGCCGGTGAGCTCGTCGCGCACCGGCACCGACTCGTGCCAGTCCAGGCCGAGTTGCGGCATGTCCAACGAGACCGTGGCCTCCTGGGTGTGGTGGGGGTCGAGGTTGGCGACCACCAGAACCGTGTTCGAACCCTTCCGCTTCGAGTACGCGATCACCTCCTCCTTGTCCGCGTGGTGGAAGTGGAGGTCCCGCAGCTGTTGCAGGGCCGGGTTCTCGCGCCGGACGGTGTTGAGGCGGGTGAGGAGCGGGGCGATGGTGCGGCCCTCGCGTGCGGCCGCCTCCCAGTCGCGGGGCTTGAGCTGGTACTTCTCGCTGTCGAGGTACTCCTCGCTGCCCTCGCGCAGCGGGGTGTTCTCGCACAGCTCGTAGCCGCTGTAGATGCCCCAGGCCGGCGAGAGGGTGGCGGCCAGCACCGCGCGGACCTCGAAGGCGGGCCGGCCGCCGTGCTGCAGGTAGGCGTGCAGGATGTCGGGGGTGTTGGCGAAGAGGTTGGGCCGCATGTAGCAGGCCGCCTCCCCGGACAGCTCGGTCAGGTACTCGGTCAGCTCCTGCTTGCTGTTGCGCCAGGTGAAGTAGGTGTAGGACTGCTGGAAGCCGATCTGCGCCAGGGTGTGCATCATCGCCGGGCGGGTGAACGCCTCCGCCAGGAAGATCACGTCCGGGTCGGTGCGGTTGATCTCGCCCAGCACCCGCTCCCAGAACACCACCGGCTTGGTGTGCGGGTTGTCCACCCGGAAGATCCGCACCCCCACCCCCATCCAGTGCCGCAGCACCCGGCAGGTCTCGGCGACCAGCCCCTCCAGGTCCGCGTCGAAGGCGATGGGGTAGATGTCCTGGTACTTCTTCGGCGGGTTCTCCGCGTAGGCGATCGACCCGTCCGGGCGGTGGTGGAACCACTCCGGGTGCTTGTGCACCCAGGGATGGTCCGGCGAGCACTGCAGCGCGAAGTCCAGTGCCACCTCCAGCCCCAGCCCGGCCGCCCGCCGGACGAACGCGGCGAAGTCCTCCAGGGTGCCCAGGCGCGGGTGCACCGCGTCGTGCCCGCCCTCCGGCGAGCCGATCGCCCAGGGCACGCCCACGTCGTCCGGCCCGGCGTCCAGGGTGTTGTTGGGGCCCTTGCGGAAGGTGGTGCCGATCGGGTGGATCGGCGGCAGGTAGACCACGTCGAAGCCCATCGCGGCGATCGCCGGCAGGCGCCGCGCGGCGGTCTCGAAGGTGCCGTGCGGCTGCTCGGGGGTGCCCTCGGAGCGCGGGAAGAACTCGTACCAGGACCCGAACAGCGCCCGCTCCCGCTCCACCAGCAGCGGCAGCGGCTCGCTGCTCGTGACCAGCTCCCGCAGCGGATGCCGGGCCAGCACCGCGTCCACCTCCGGCGTCAACGCCGCCGCCAGCCGGGACGCGGCCGGGCGGCTCTCGTCGCGCAGGGCGTCCACGGCGGCGAGCAGGACGTCCCTCGCGTCCGGGCCGGGCGCCCCGGCGGCCGCCCGCTCGTACAGCCGGGCGCCCTCCTCCAGGACCACCTCCGTGTCCATGCCCGCCGGGATCTTGATCTGCGCGTGGTGCCGCCAGGTGGTGACCGGGTCGCCCCACGCCTCCACGGCGTACGTCCACAGTCCGGGCGCGCCGGCGGTGACGGTCGCCCCCCACCGGTCCGTGCCGGGCGCCAGCTCCCGCATCGGCGTGAACGGCCCCGGGCGTCCCTCGGGGTCCCTGAGGACGACGTTGGCGGCCACCGCGTCGTGCCCCTCGCGGAACACGGTGGCCGAGATCTCGAACGCCTCGCCGGGCACGGCCTTCGCCGGCCGGCGTCCCTGCCGGACCATCGGCCGGACGTCGAGGACGGGGATGCGCCCCACGGCGGTCGCGGGGGCCGCGGGGGCCGGTCCGGGACTCGCGGGGGCCGACGCGGGACCGGCGCCGGCCGGGAGGGGCGGGGAGGCTCCGGCACCGTGCTTCGAGGGCGTGCGGGCGCCGGGCGTCGGAGGGGCTGACGAGTGGTGCTTGGCGGGCATGACCGCTCCTGTCCGCGTCAACAGGGGTGGGCGGATGACTGTGGGGAGGTGGGTCCTGCGTGGTGTTCCTGTGGGGTGTACCCGCAGGAGCCTTCCCACACTGTTCGGGTGGGCAATCCGGCCCTTTGTTAACTACTCACGCGTATGTCGACATGCAAGACCGGCCCCGTCCGGACAGGGCGGGGCCGGTTCGCGTGGGCCCGCTCCCACGGCCGCCGGTGCCGTCCCGGCACCCCTCGGCGCGGCGTGCCGCGGGGTGCCGCGCGGGGGCGCCGCTAGGAGCGCGGCACCCGGAGCAGCCGGTCCGGCGAGCCGAGCCCGCGGCCGGTCACCTTCCCGCTCGTCGCCCCCTTGACCAGCGCCTTCGCCACCTGCGCCGGGGTCGCCCGCCGGTGTCCGGCGAGGTACAGCGCCGCCGCGCCCGCCGCGTGCGGGGACGCCATCGAGGTGCCCGAGTGGGTGGCCCGTCCGGAATCGCCCGCGGCGGACGCCGAGGTGACCGACACCCCCGGGGCGAACAGATCGAGGGCCGAGCCGTGGTTGGAGAAGGCCGGTTTCTTGTCCTGCCGGCCGACCGCGCCCACCGTGATCGCCGACCGCACGCCCGCCGGCGAGTACAGTGCGGCCGGCCCCCCCTCGTTGCCCGCGGCGACCGTGTAGGTGACACCGGACGCGATCGAGGTGCGGACGGCGGCGTCCAGCCGGCCGTTGCGGAACCCGCCGAGGCTGAGGTTGGCGACCGCCGGCTTCCGCGCGTTCCGGGTCACCCAGTCGATGCCCGCGATCACCTGGGCGGTGGTGCCCGCGCCGGCGTCGTCCAGGACGCGGACGGAGACGATCGTCGCCTTCTTGGCGACGCCGTAGGAGGTGCCCGCGGCGATGGCGGCGACGTGCGTGCCGTGGCCGTTGCCGTCCTGCGCGGTCCGGTCGTTCTGGACGAAGTCCCAGCCGTGGCGCGCCCGCCCGGCGAAGTCGCCGTGCGAGACCCGGACCCCGGTGTCGATCACGTAGACCGTCACCCCGGCGCCCCCCGGCTCCGGCCAGGTGTAGCGCCCGTCCGGCGGCCGGTCCCGCTGGTCGATCCGGTCCAGCCCCCAGGACGGCGGGTCGTGCTGCGTGCGCTCCGACGTCACCCGGGTGTCCTGGACGACCGAGGCGACCCGGGGGTCGGCCGCCAGGCGGCCCGCCCGTCTCGCGTCGGCGCGGACGGCGTAGCCGTTCAGCACCGTGCCGTAGGTGTGGCTGATCCTCACCCCGTACCGCTCGGCGAGGTCCCTGCCCGCCGCCGAACGCGCCGGTGTCCCCTCCTCCAGCGTCACCAGGTAACTGCCGGTCACGGAGCCGGGTGCCCCGGCGCCGAGTATCCGCCCCTGCGGGGGCGCGGCGTGCGCGGGCAGGGTGGCGGCCGAGACCGCCGCGGTGCTCAGCACCGCCGTCATGACCCCCGCCCGGCGCAGACGCCGTGTCCGCGTCCGTGCCATGGTCCGAGTTCCCCTCCTCGACTCGGCGTGCCGTCCGTGCCGGGTGCACCCGGCACGGACGGCACGCCAGGGGGGCAGCGTCTCGTGCGGGGTGAAGCGCCACAAGGACGCCTACGGGGGCGGAATCGGCCATATCCGCCCTGAGATGAATCGTTTGGGCGGGCGTGTGGTGGAACCCGTGTTCCCCGGCTTCCCGCGCGGGCCGTGCCCGCGCCGGTACTGTCGGCAGCGACGCCCGGACGCACACCGCGTCCTTCGCGACCGCGCGAGGTGGAATGTGAAGGCGATCCGTCGATTCACCGTCCGACCCGTTCTCCCCGACCCCCTCCGGCCCCTCGGCGAGCTGGCCCGCAATCTGCGCTGGTCCTGGCACGCCGGAACCCGTGACCTGTTCCGCTCCGTCGACCCCGGACGCTGGGCCGCCTCGGGCGGCGACCCGGTGCGGCTGCTGGGCGGCGTGCCGCCCGCGCGCCTCGCCGAGCTGGCCGGGGACCGCGACTTCCTGGACCGCCTCGAGGCGGTCGCGGACGACCTGCACGCCTACACGACCGGCGACCGCTGGTACCAGGCGCAGCCCGGCCGGCTGCCCGCCGCCGTCGCCTACTTCTCCCCGGAGTTCGGCATCACGGCCGCCCTGCCGCAGTACTCCGGCGGCCTCGGCATCCTGGCCGGCGACCACCTGAAGGCCGCCAGCGACCTCGGCGTCCCCCTCATCGGCGTCGGCCTGCTCTACCGGCACGGCTACTTCCGCCAGTCCCTGTCCCGGGACGGCTGGCAGCAGGAGCACTACCCCGTCCTCGACCCCAACGAGCTGCCCCTGGACCAGCTCACGGAGGCCGACGGCACCCCCGCCCGGGTCACCCTCGCCCTGCCCGGCGACCGCCTGCTGCGCGCCCGGATCTGGACGGCCCAGGTCGGCAGGGTCCCGCTGCTCCTGCTGGACTCCGACGTCGAGGAGAACGACCTCGGCGAACGCGGCGTCACCGACCGGCTCTACGGCGGCGGCAGCGAGCACCGGCTGCTCCAGGAGATGCTGCTCGGCATAGGAGGGGTCCGGGCGGTCCGGGCGTACTGCAGGCTGACCGGGCACGCCGAACCCGAGGTCTTCCACACCAACGAGGGCCACGCGGGCTTCCTCGGCCTGGAGCGCATCGCCGAACTGCACGCCGGCGGACTGGACTTCGACTCGGCGCTGGAGGCGGTCCGGGCGGGAACCGTGTTCACCACCCACACCCCCGTCCCGGCCGGCATCGACCGCTTCGACCGCGAGCTGGTCGCCCGCCACTTCGGCCCGCACGCCGAACTGCCGGACATGGAGGTCGACCGCATCCTCCGGCTCGGCATGGAGACCTACCCCGGCGGCGAGCCCAACCTGTTCAACATGGCCGTGATGGGCCTGCGCCTCGCGCAGCGGGCCAACGGCGTCTCCCTGCTGCACGGCAACGTCAGCCGCGAGATGTTCTCCGGACTCTGGCCGGGATTCGACCCCGAGGAAGTGCCCATCACCTCCGTCACCAACGGCGTGCACGCACCCACCTGGGTCGCCCCCGAGGTGCTCCGGCTCGGCGCCCGGCAGATCGGCGACCGGCGCGCCGAGGAGGCCCTGAGCGTCGGCGGCTCGGACCGCTGGGACTCCGTCGCGGACATCCCCGACCAGGACATCTGGGAGCTGCGCCGGTCCCTGCGCGAGCTGCTGGTGACGGAGGTGCGCGAGCGGCTGCGCGCCTCCTGGCGCCAGCGCGGCGCCGCGACGGCCGAGCTGGGCTGGATCGACGGGGTGCTCGACCCGGACGTGCTGACCATCGGGTTCGCGCGGCGCGTCCCCTCGTACAAGCGGCTGACGCTGATGCTGCACGACCGGGACCGGCTGATGGACCTGCTGCTGCACCCCGAGCGGCCGGTGCAGATCGTGGTCGCGGGCAAGGCGCACCCGGCGGACGACGGCGGCAAGCGGCTCATCCAGGAACTGGTCCGGTTCGCCGACGACCCGCGCGTGCGGCACCGGATCGTGTTCCTGCCCGACTACGGCATGGCGATGGCGCAGAAGCTCTACCCCGGCTGCGACATCTGGCTGAACAACCCGCTCAGGCCGCTGGAGGCGTGCGGGACCAGCGGGATGAAGGCCGCGCTCAACGGCTGCCTCAACCTGTCCGTGCTGGACGGCTGGTGGGACGAGTGGTTCCAGCCCGACTTCGGCTGGGCGATCCCGACGGCGGACGGCGCCGGCACCGATCCGGACCGGCGCGACGCCATAGAGGCCGCCGCCCTGTACGACCTGCTGGAACAGCGGATCACGCCGCGCTTCTACGAGCGCGGGCAGAGCGGGCTGCCGGACCGCTGGATCGAGATGGTGCGCCGGACGCTGGGCCTGCTCGGCCCGAAGGTGCTGGCCGGCCGCATGGTCCGCGAGTACGTCGAGCGCCTGTACGCGCCCGCCGCCCACGCGCACCGCGCGATGGACCCGGACTCCGCGCGCGGTCTCGCCGAGTGGAAGGCACGGGTGCGCGGCGCCTGGCACGGCGTGACCGTCGACCACGTCGAGACGTCCGCGACGACGGCCACCGCGGAGCTCGGCACCACCCTCGCGCTGCGGGTCCGCGTGGGCCTCGGCGACCTCGGCCCGGACGACGTGGAGGTGCAGGCGGTCTCCGGCCGGGTGGACGAGGAGGACCGCATCACCGACGCGGCCGCCGTGCCGCTGAAACCGGCGGGCGCCCCCGACCGGGAGGGCCGCTGGGTGTACGAGGGCCCGCTCTCCCTCGACCGCACGGGCCCCTTCGGCTACACCGTCCGCATCCTGCCCCGCCACCCCCTGCTGGCGTCCCGGGCGGAACTGGGCCTGGTCGCGGTGGGCTCGGAGGACGACCTGGCGGAGGAGGCGGGGCTGCTGATGCGGTGACGGGCGCCCGGCGGGGTCGGGCGCCCGGCCGGGGTGAGGGGCCTCAGTCCTCCTCGGGGCCCCTCGTGGCCAGGCGGCGCAGGACCGTTCCGCAGCGGCGGGCGTAGGCGTGCTGCAGTCCCCGCGTCGCCGGGCCGCCCGCCCGGGCGTACCAGCGGGCCGGCCTGCTGAACGCCTCGACGGTCAGCCACACCGTCCCGTCGCCCGTGCGGTCCACGACGAAGGACTCCTCGCCGCACTCGGGATGGCCGGCCAGGGTGCCGTACGCCCAGCCGGCCCTGCGGGTCTCCTCCACCGTCCACACCACCCGGCACGGCGCCTTGATCATGCCGGCGAGGACGACCGTGACGTCGACCCCGGGGGCCGCGCGGTCGGCCGGCGTGTCGATGCCGACGCCCAACGCGCGGTGCATCTCCCAGCTCATGACCGCCTCGGCGGCTCTGCGGAAGACCGCCTCGCCCTCGCCGAGGCGGGTGCGCACGCGCATCGGGTGGAAGCCCGCGGGGCGGAACCCCGGCTCACGGGTCGCGCCGACGTGGTCGTAGGTGAAGTCCGCCGAAGACATGGGACCCAAGACTAGGACACACCCGGGGCGGCACCCGGAGCGCTTCCGCGCCCGGGTGCCGCCCGGTGTGCGAGGGGGCGGGGTCAGCTGACGTTGACCGCGGTCCAGGCCGCCGCGACCGCCTTGTACTCGGTGCTGGTGGAGCCGTACAGGGACGCCGCCGCGGACAGGGTGCCCGTACGGGCCGCCTTGTAGTTGGTCGTCGACGTGAAGTACGTGGTCAGCGCCTTGTACCAGATCTGCAGCGCCTTGGCGCGGCCGATGCCGGTGACGGTGGAGCCGTTGTACGTCGGCGAGCTGTAGGTCACGCCGTTGACGGTCTTGGTGCCGCTGCCCTCGGCCAGCAGGTAGAAGAAGTGGTTGGCGGGGCCCGAGGAGTAGTGCACGTCGACCGAGCCGAGGCCGGAGGACCAGTAGTCCTTGGAGGCGCCGTCCTTGCTCGGCTTGTCCATGTAGCGCAGCGGGGTGCCGTCGCCGTTGATGTCGATCTCCTCGCCGATGAGGTAGTCACCGGTGTCGGAGGAGTTGGCCGCGTAGAACTCCGCGCCCGTGCCGAGGATGTCGCTGGTGGCCTCGTTGAGGCCGCCGGACTCGCCGCTGTAGTTGAGGCCCGCGGTGTTCGAGGTCAGACCGTGGCTCATCTCGTGCGCGGCCACGTCCAGCGAGGTCAGCGGGTGGGTGTTGCCCGAGCCGTCGCCGTAGGTCATGCAGAAGCAGCTGTCCGACCAGAAGGCGTTGACGTAGTTGTTGCCGTAGTGGACCCGGGAGTAGGCCGCCTTGCCGTCGTTCCTGATGCCGCTGCGGCTGAAGGTGTTCTTGTAGAAGTCCCAGGTGACCTGGGCGCCGTAGGCGGCGTCCACGGCCGCGGTCTGGTCGGTGGAGGAGCTGGAGGCGGTGCCGGTGCCCCACACGTCGTCCGCGTCGGTGAACAGGGTGCCGGTGCCGGAGGTGCCGCGCGCCAGGTTGTAGGTCCTGTGGCCGCCGCGGGCGGTGTCGTACAGCTGGTACGTCGTCCCGGACTTGGAGGTGCCCAGGGTGACCGTGCCCGAGTACAGGCCCTTGCCGGTGCCGGTGTGGACGCCCTGCCACTCGTGGAGCTTCTCGCCGGTGGCGGCGTCGGTGATCACGTGCAGCTCGTTCGGGGTGCCGTCCTCCTGGAGGCCGCCGACGACGGTCTCGTAGGCCAGGACCGGCTCGCCGTCGGCCGCCCAGACCACCTTGCGGGGCGCGGAGTCCGCCTCGGTCCTCTCCGAACCGGCCTCCTCCGCGGCGGCGAGCGCCTGCTTCTCGGCCTTGCCCGCGGTGATCCCCGGCTTCACCGAGGGCACCTCGACGGCCGCCTTCACCGCCTTGGTCACGCTCGTGGCGCCGGAGGCCGGCTCGTGCACGACCAGGTCACCGCCGAGCACGGGCAGGCCGTCGTAGGTGCGCTCGTAGCGGGTGTGGACCGTGCCGTCGGCGTCCTTCACGACGTCCTTGACGAGCAGCTTCTCCTTGGCGCCGAGGCCTATCGCGTCGGCGGTCCCGGCCGCCGACGCCTGCTGCTCCTGGATGAGGGAGGTGCGGGCGGCGGCGGACAGCGGCACCGGGGCGCCGGCCGGGGACGGCTTGCCGGCGGGCGCGGAGCCGGCGGCCGCGGTACCGGTGGTCGCACCGGTGGCGAGGAGGGCTCCGGCCGCGACGGTGGTGGCGATGGCCAGAGCGGTGCGCTTGTGACGCGCGTAGAGGGGAGTCACACGAGCTCCTTGTGTCCTGTGGGGGTGCCCGGGCGGGCGGGGAGCCGTCCGGGAAGGCCGTGCGGTGGTGCGTCGAGCGAAGGAAGAGTGACATCGGCGACGCGTACATGTCATGAGGGTCGAATGATGTTGGCCGAAAGTGGTCGGCGAGGTGAATGTTGCGTGCATGTGAAGCGGCGCGACCTCGGTAAAAGCCCAACCGGCGGGGTGTATGGGCTTGGCAAAAAGAAGGCGCCGCCCCGGGGGAGTCGAACCGCCCGGGACGGCGCCCTGAACTCGGCCGTTTACGGGAAGGTGAGCTTCCAGCCGTTGATGTAGCCGGTGTCGTACCGGGCCACGTCCTGCACCCGCAGCTTCCAGGTGCCGTTGGCGGTCTCGGAGGAGGCGTTCACCGTGTATGTCTCGTTGACGTTGTCCGCCGAGTCGCCGGAACTGCTGTTCTTCAGGCGGTACGCCGTGCCGTCCGGCGCCAGCAGGTCCACCACCAGGTCACCGCGCCAGGTGTGCACGATGTCCACCGCGACCTGGAGGTTGGAGGGCGCGTTGCCCGCCCGGCCGGAGACGGTGATCGAGGAGGTCACCGCGGAGCCGGCGTCCGGGACGGACACGTCGGCGGTGTTCTCGAAGGAGGTGCCGCCACCGCCGCCGCCGGAGCGCGTGCCGACGTTGACGCCCGCCCAGGCGTCCTGCACCGCCTTGTACTCGGCGCTGGTGGTGCCGTACAGCTCGCCGGCCGCCGCGAGGGTGCCGCTGCGGGCGCCCGCGTAGTTGGTGGTCGAGGTGAACTTGGTGGTCAGCGCGCGGAACCAGATCTTCTCCGCCTTGTCCCGGCCGATGCCGGTGACCGGGAGGCCGTCCGAGGTGGGCGAGTCGTAGGTGACCCCGTTGACGGTCTTGGTGCCGCTGCCCTCGCTCAGCAGGTAGAAGAAGTGGTTGGCGGGGCCCGAGGAGTAGTGCACGTCGATCGAGCCGATGCCCGAGTACCAGGCGTCCTTGGAGGCGCCGTCCTTGCTCGGCTTGTCCATGTAGCGCAGCGGGGTGCCGTCGCCGTTGATGTCGATCTCCTCGCCGATGAGGTAGTCACCGGTGTCGGAGGAGTTGCCGGCGTAGAACTCGACCGTCGAGCCGAAGATGTCGGAGGTGGCCTCGTTGAGGCCGCCGGACTCGCCGCTGTAGTTGAGGCCCGCGGTGTTCGAGGTGAGCCCGTGGGTCATCTCGTGCGCGGCGACGTCGATCGAGGTGAGCGGGTTGGCGTTGCCCGAGCCGTCGCCGTAGGTCATGCAGAAGCAGCTGTCCGACCAGAAGGCGTTGACGTAGTTGTTGCCGTAGTGGACCCGGGAGTAGGCGGCCGCGCCGTCGCCCCGGATGCCGCTGCGGCCGTGCACGTTCTTGTAGTAGTCCCAGGTCAGCGCGGCCCCGTAGTGGGCGTCGGCGGCGGCCGACTCCAGGTTGGACGGGGTGCCGTCGCCCCAGACGTCGTCGGCGCCGGAGAACAGCGTGCCGGTGCCGGAGGTGGAGCGGTTGAGGTTGTAGGTCCTGTGCCCGCCGCGCGCCCCGTCGGTGAGGTTGTACGCCGACCCGGACTGGGTGGTGGTCAGGGGGACGGTGCCGCTGTAGACGGTGTGGCCGGTTCCGTTCCGGACCGCCTCCCACTCGTACAGCTTCTCGCCCGTGGTGGCGTCGGTGACGACGTGCAGCTCCTGCGGGGTGCCGTCGTGCTGGAGGCCGCCGACGACCGTCTCGTACGCCACGACCGGCTCGCCCCCGGCCGCCCAGATCACCTTGCGCGGGGCGCGGTCGACGTCGGCGCCCTCGGCCTTCCCGGCCTTCGCGGCGGCCAGGGCCTGCCGCTCGGCCGCGGCGGGCTTCACCGCGGCGGCGGTGGTCGCGGGCCTCACCGCGGCGCGGGTGGCCTTGACGACGGACTCGGCCGCGCCGGGCCTCTCGCCCTGGACGACCAGGTCGCCGCCGAGGACGGGCAGGCCGTCGTAGGTGCGCTCGTAGCGGACGTGCACGGTGCCGTCGCGGTCCTTGAGGACGTCGCGGACGACGAGCTTCTCCTTCGCGCCCAGGCCGAGGTCCTCGGCGGTGTCCGCCTTGGCGGCGTTCGCCTCGCGGATCAGCTCGGCGCGCTGGGCGGGGGTGAGCCGGACCGACTCGGAGCCCGGCTTCGCCTCGCCCGCGGCCGACGGCGCCTTCTCGGGGGCCGCGGTGGCGCTGCCGGACTGCACCGCCGTGGCGACCAGGGCGGCCACCCCGGCGAGGGCGACGGCCGCGGCGCGGCGGTGCATGGCGTGGGGGGTGGGTCTGTGGGAGGGCCTGCTTCTCAACACTGGCTCCTTCTGCGTGGCCGCGGGTCGCGCGGCCAGGGGAGACCGGCCGGCGGGTGGGCCGGCCGGGCGGTGCGGGACGGTACGCAGAGACACGTGCTGGCGTGCGGGAGCTGAGGCCGCGGCACCGCGAGGGGCTGACGCCGTGGGGTTGCTGCGCAGCGGCCGTGGGAAGAGTGGCAGGTGATCGCGGTTTCTGTCAGGGGCGCGTCAGGAAGTTGGCCGGAAACCGTTCGTTGTCCGGGAGTTCACGTTCGATATGCGGAACGTCGGGCGAAGGGCGGGGCGCCCCGGGAGTGAGCCCCCGCCCGCGGTGTCACGGGGCGGGCGGCCCGTCCCCGTGCCACGAGTGCCACAACGCCGCGTACGCCCCGCCCGCCGCCACCAGTTCCTCGTGCGTGCCCAGTTCGGTCAGCCGGCCGTCCTCCATCACCGCCACGCGGTCCGCGTCGTGCGCGGTGTGCAACCGGTGCGCGACGGCGATGACGGTGCGCCCCCGGAGCACGGCGGCCAGCGCGCGCTCGGTGTGCCGGGCGGTCGTCGGATCGAGCAGGGCGGTGGCCTCGTCCAGGATCAGCGTGTGCGGGTCGGCCAGCACCACGCGGGCCAGGGCCAGTTGCTGGGCCTGCGAACCGTCGGTGACCCGGCCCCCCTCGCCCAGCTCCGTGTCCAGGCCCTCCGGCAGCTCCCGCACCCACGCGTCGGCGCCGACCGCGGCCAGCGCCGCCCACAGCTCCTCGTCGCCGGCGGACGGTTCGGCGATGCGCAGGTTGTCGCGGACCGACCCCAGGAACACGTGGTGCTCCTGCGTGACCAGCACCACCTGGCGGCGCAGCCGCTCCGGGTCCAGCCCCACCACGGGCACCCCGCCCACGGTCACCGTCCCCGCGGTCGGCGCGTCCACGCCCGCCAGCAGCCGGCTCAGCGTGGTCTTGCCCGCGCCGGACGGCCCCACCACGGCCAGCCGCTCCCCGGGCGTCACCGTCAGATCGACCCCGCGCAGCACCTCGCCGCCCCCGTCGTAGGCGTAGCGCGCGGCGGTCACGTCGATGCGGTCGTCGGCCGGGTCCGGGCCCTCGCCCCGGGCCGCGGCACGCGGCGCCCGGGCCAGCCCCTCGACGCGGGCGAACGAGGCACCGCTGCTCTGCAGCTGCTCGACCCGCATCAGGACCTCGTCGAGCGGACCGCTCAACTGCAGCAGGTACAGGGCGGCGCTCACCACCGCCCCGAGGCTCACCGCCCCCCGCTCGTGCAGCACCCCGCCGATCAGCAGCACCCCGGCCACCGGCACGGCGTACGACACCTCGACCACCGGGAAGAACACCGTGCGCAGGAACAGCGTGTGGAACCGGGTGCGCCGGGAGGTCTCCAGCGCCTCCCGGCTCGCCCGGATCCGCCGCTCCTGGAGCCGGAACGCCTCCACCGTGCGGGCCCCCGCCGCGGTCGCCGCGACGATCTCCGCCACGTCGGAGTTCGCCGCGCCCTCGGCGAGATAGGCGTCACGGGCCCGGCGCAGGTACCAGCGCAGCGCGAGCCAGATCGGCGTGAGGCAGAGCAGCCCGAGGGCGCCCAGCAGCGGGTCCACCACGAAGACCGCCGCCATCACGAACAGCGACTGCACGCCGTTGACCAGCAGCGCCGGCCCGGCGTCGCGCAGGGTCGTCCCCACGGTGGTCACGTCGGCCGTCCCGCGCGCCGTCAGGTCACCGGTGCCCGCCCGCTCCACCACCGACGAGGGCAGCCCCAGCGCCCGGTCCACGAACCGCTCCCGCACCCGGGCCAGCGTCCGCTCCCCGAAGCGGTGCCCCACGTACCGGGCCCAGCGGGACAGCAGCAGCTGCGTGACGGCGCACAGCACGATGACCGGCGCCAGCCGGTCCACGACGGCCACCCCGCCCCCGTCGCGCACCGCGTCGACGATCCGCCCCAGCAGCCAGGGCCCCGCCAGCCCCGCCACGGCCGCCAGCGCGTTCAGGACCAGTACGGCGGCGAACGCCCGCCCGTCCGCCCGCACCAGTTCCACGGAGGCCCGGCGCACGTCGGCGGGCCCGGCGAGGGGAAGTCGCCGCCCGCTCACCGCACGGCCTCCCCGGTCCGGCCGGTGGCGTCCTCGCCGGCGTCCCTGGCCACCAGCGCCCGGTATCCGGGCTCGGTGTCGAGGAGTTCACGGTGGCCGCCGCTCGCGGCGACCTTGCCGTCGGCCAGGAAGAGCACCCGGTCGACGCGGTCGAGCAGCAGCGGCGAGGTGGTGACCAGCACCGTCGTACGGCCCTCGCGGGCCGCGCGCAGCCGGTCGGCGACCGTGGCCTCGGTGTGCGCGTCGAGCGCCGAGGTGGGCTCGACGGCCAGCAACACCTCGGGGTCGGCCAGCAGCGCCCGCGCCAGCCGGACGCGTTGCCGCTGACCGCCGGAGAGGCTGCGGCCCTGGGCGGACACGGGGGAGTCCAGCCCCTCGGGCAGACCCTGTACGACGTCGTCGGCGGCGGCCGTGTGCAGCGCGCGCAGGACGTCCCCGTCGCAGGGGCCGCCCCGCCCGGCCACCACCTCCCGCAGCGGACCGGCGAACAGGTCGGCCTCGTGGTCGGCGACCAGGATCCGCTCCCTGACCTGGTCGAGCGCGACCCGGTCCAGCCGGGTCCCGCCCCAGGTGACGCCGGACGGCGCATACCGGCCGAGGCGGTCGACCACGGCGAGCGCGTCGGCGGGGCGTGCGGCCGTCAGCGCGGTCAGCCGGCCCGGCAGCACCCGCACCCCGGACTCCGGGTCGTACAGCACGGAGGGCTCGGCCGGCGCGTCGGCGGTGGCGGCGTCGGCCGGCGGCTCCAGCCGCAGCAGCGCCGTCACCCGGCGGGCGGCCACCACGCCCCGGCTGAGCTGGTAACCGCACTCGATGAGGAACATCACCGGCCACACCAGCACGGCCACGTAGCCGTACACGGACACCAGCTCGCCCACGGTGATCTCGCCCCGGGCGGCCAGCCGCGCCGCGATCCAGGTCACGCCGGCCAGGAACAGCGTCGGCAGTCCCGCGCCGAGCGCCTGCATCCAGCTGGTCACCGCCCCGACCCGGTAGCCCTGGTCGCGCAGCCGCCGCGAGTCCCGGCGGAACGCGTCCGCCACCAGGCCCTTGCCGCCGAGCCCGCTCAGCACCCGCAGCCCGCCCGCCAGGTCACCGATCCGCGCGGTGAGCACGGCCTGCCGCTCCCGGTACTCCGTCTCCCTGCCCTGCAACCGCCCCGCCAGCGGCCCGACGACCAGGCCGATCACCGGGACCCCGAGCAGCACCACCACCGCCAGCAGCGGCGACACCGCCAGCAGCAGCCCGGCCACCACCAGGTACGCCACGACCGCCCCCACCCCGGGGCCGACGGCGGTGAGCGCCTGGGCGATCGTCTGCACGTCGCCCACCCCGATGGTGACGATCTCCCCGGCCCCGGTCCGCCGTTCCGGCGCGGCACCCAGCCGCACCGTCTGTCCCACGACCACCTTCACCGTGCGGAAGTTGGCGTCCATCCGCACCCGCGTCATCGTGCGGTGCCGCATGATGCTCAGCCAGGAGTTGAACCCGTTCACCGCGAACAGGGCGCCGGTCCACAGCACCAGCGCGCCCGTGTCGCCCGGCTCCAGCCCGTCGTCCACCGCCCGGGACATCAGGTACGGCGTCGCCGCCAGCAGCACCATCCACACGGTGCCGAACACCGCCCCCGCCGCACAGCGCCCCGGCTGCCGCATGACCAGCCACCACAGGTAGCGCGCCCCGCCCCGGCGGTCGGGCGTGCCGGGGTCCTCGTACGCGTCGATCATCCCTCCCCCTCCACCGGCGGCCCGCGCTCACGCCAGGCTGTCCCGCCAGGCCCGGTGCAGGTCCGCGAACCGGCCCGTCCCGGCGATGAGTCCGGCCGGGCTGCCGTCCTCGACGATCCGTCCGTGCTCCATGACCAGCACCCGGTCCGCGATCTCCACCGTCGACAGCCGGTGCGCGATCACCACCGCCGTACGCCCCCTCAGCACCGTCGCCATCGCCCGCTGCACCGCCCGCTCCCCGGGGACGTCCAGCGAGCTGGTCGCCTCGTCCAGGATCAGCACGGCCGGGTCCGCGAGCAGCGCCCGCGCGAAGGCCACCAGTTGGCGCTGGCCGGCCGAGATGCGGCCGCCGCGCTTGCGGACGTCGGTGTCGTAGCCGTCGGGCAGCGCGGCGATGAAGTCGTGCGCGCCGATCTCCTTCGCCGCCTGCTCGATCTCCTCACGGGTGGCGTCCGGCCGTCCGATGGCGATGTTCTCGGCGACCGTGCCGGAGAACAGGAACGCCTCCTGCGTCACCATGACCACCCCGCGCCGCAGCTCGGGTCCCGCGAGGTCGCGCAGGTCCACGCCGTCGAGCAGCACCCGGCCCTCGGTGGGGTCGTAGAAGCGGGCGAGCAGCTTGGCCAGGGTCGACTTGCCCGCGCCGGTCGAGCCGACGACGGCGACGGTCTGCCCGGCCGGGAGGGTGAGGTCGAAGCGGGGCAGCACCTCGCCGCCGGTGCGGTAGGCGAACCGGACCGAGTCGAAGACGACCTCGCGGCCGGGGTGCTCGGAGCGCCGCCGCGGAAGCTCCCGGGGGGACGCCGGTTCGGGCACGGACGGCGTCTGCGCCAGCAGTCCGGCGATCTTCTCCAGCGAGGCCGCCGCCGACTGGTAGGAGTTGAGGAACATGCCGAGCCGGTCGATCGGGTCGTACAGCCGCCGCAGGTACAGCACCGCCGCCGCCAGCACGCCGAGGGCCAGCGACGCGTCCGCGACCCGGTAGGCGCCCCACAGCACGATCAGCGCGACCGTGGTGTTGGCGGTCACCCGCGAGCCGACGACGTAGCGGGCCATCTCCAGCAGCGCGTCGCCGTTGGTCCGCTCGTGCCGCCGGTTCAGCACCGCGAAGTCGGCGTCGTTGGCGGCCTCCCGGCGGAAGGCGCGCACCGGACGGATGCCGTTCATCGTCTCGACGAACTTCACGATCACCGCCGCGATGGCCGTGGACCGCTTGCGGTACACCCGTTCCGCCCGCCGGCGGTAGGACCGCACGAGCGCGTACAGCGGCACGAAGGACGCCACCGCGACGGCGCCGAGCCCGAGGTCCAGCCAGAGCAGCAGCACCGAGATGTAGACGGCGGACAGGACGACCGTCACCAGCTCCTGCAGGCCCTCCTCCAGCAGCTCGCGCAGCGACTCCACGTCGGTGGTGGAGCGGGAGATGAGCCGGCCCGAGGTGTAGCGCTCGTGGAAGTCGACGCTGAGCGCCTGCGCGTGCCGGAAGATCCGGCCGCGCAGGTCGAGCAGCACGTCCTGGCTGACCCGGGCGGAGGCGGTGACGAAGGCGTACTGCAGCGCGCCGGCCGCCGCCGCGCACAGCAGGTAGCCCACCGCCACCGCGAGCAGCGGCCCGTGGTCGTCGGCCCGGAAGGCGGGCACCGCGTGGTCGATCGCGTACGCCACCAGCAGCGGGCCCGCCTGCACGGCCGCCTGCTGGAGCAGCAGCAGCAGCGCGGTGACGGCGACCCGGCCGCGCAGGGGGGAGAGCAGGGAACGCAGGAGCGCGCCGGTGGCGCCCGGGGGAGTGGGCAGGACGTCCCGGTCGAAGGGGTCGCCGGTCTCCTCGGGCGACCGGTCGTCGTCCTTGCCCGGGGAGGGCGCGGTGGTGGCCGCCGTCATCGGTTGTCCTCCTGTTCCCCCGCCGGGTCGCCGGACATGAGGTGGGCGTACTCGGGATGGGTGCGCAGCAGTTCGTGGTGGGTGCCGACGGCGGTGATCCGGCCGCCGGAGAGCAGGGCGACGCGGTCGGCCAGCAGGACCGTGGAGGGGCGGTGCGCCACGATCAGGGCGGTGGTGTCCGCGAGCACCCGGCGCAGGGCGGCCTCGACCGCGGCCTCCGTGTGCACGTCGAGCGCGGACAGCGGGTCGTCCAGCACCAGGAAGTCGGGCCGCCCGACCACGGCCCGGGCGAGCGCGAGGCGCTGGCGCTGCCCACCGGAGAGGCTGAGCCCCTGCTCCCCGACCTGGGTGTCCACGCCCTGCGGCAGCGCGTGCACGAAGTCGGCCTGCGCCACGCCGAGCGCCCGCTCCAGCTCGTCCCTCCCGGCGGCGGCCCCGGCGCCCATCAGGACGTTCTCCCCGACACTGGCCGAGAACAGCGTGGGCTCCTCGAAGGCGACGGCGACCCGGGAGCGCAGCTCCTCGCGGGACATGGCCGTGATGTCGGTGCCGTTCAGGACGATCCGTCCCGAGGTCACCTCGTGCAGCCGCGGGACCAGGGCGGTCAGCGTGGTCTTGCCGCTGCCGGTCGCGCCGACCAGGGCCAGGGACTCGCCGGGGCGGATGTGCAGGTCGACGCGGTCGAGGACGGGCGGGGAGCCGGCGGGGGCGTCGGGATAGCGGAAGGTGACGTTCTCGAACCGCAGACCGCCGTGCGCGGCTGCGGGCGGCCGTGCCTCCCCCCGCGCCCCGGGGGCCGGGGAGGCGCCCCGCTCCGCCGGGCCGCGCGGTGCGCCCCCGGCCCGCACCGGCCCCGGCCCACCGGAGACCCGCGGTTCCTCCGGCTCCGCGTCCATCACCTCGAAGTACCGCTCGGTGGCGGTGGCCGCCTCCTGGCTCATCGCCAGCAGGAACCCGATCGAGTCCACCGGCCAGCGCAGCGCGAGGGCCGTCGACAGGAACGCCACCAGCGTGCCCGCGGACAGGTCCCCGTCGGCCACCCGCACGGCCCCGAGCACCAGCGCCGCGCCGATGGCCAGCTCCGGCAGCGTCACGATGACGCCCAGGATCGTGGCCAGCAGCCGGGCCTTGTGCAGCTCCGTGCCGCGCAGCTCTCCCGACAGCTCCCGGAACGCCCGCGCCTGACTGCGGTGCCGGCCGAACCCCTTGATGACACGGATGCCGAGCACGCTCTCCTCGACGACCGTCGTCAGATCGCCGACCTGGTCCTGCGCGAGCCGCGCCGCCTTCGAGTACCGCTTCTCGAAGACCACGCAGGTGACCATCACCGGTACGGCGGGGACGAGGATCACCAGTCCCAGCGTCCAGTCCTGGATCAGCATGATGATCACACCGACGAGGATCGTCACCCCGTTGACCAGGAGGAACGTCAGCGGGAAGGCCAGGAACATGCGCAGCAGCATCAGGTCCGTGGTGCCCCGGGACAGCAACTGCCCGGAAGGCCAGCGGTCGTGGAAGGCCACCGGCAGCCGCTGCAGGTGCCGGTACAGGTCCGCCCGCATCGCCGCCTCGACCCCCGACAGCGGCCGGGCCACCAGCCAGCGCCGGAACCCGAACAGCAGCGCCTCCGCCAGCCCGAGCAGCAGCAGGTACAGCGCGCCGAGCCACACGCCCGCCGGATCCCGGTCGGCGATCGGCCCGTCCACCATCCACTTCAGGACGAGCGGGATGACCAGCCCTATGCAGGACGCGAGGATCGCGATGAAGGCGGCGGTGAACAGCCTCGCCCGCACGGGCCGTACGTACGGCCACAGCCGCAGCAGCGTACGCACGGTGGAACGGGCTTCGGAGGGTGGGAGTGTCGTGGGCATCAGCAGCGAGCCTACGGATCGCCACTGACACTGCCCACCGAGTTTCGGACGGACCCGGCTCGGTCCCCGGTCCTACGACCTGCGCGGACGGCCGGGCGCACCCGGGACCGGGTCCCGCGGCGACCGGCACGCCCCGCCGCCGGTTCCCCCCGATCAGCGCACCCGCAGCAGCAGCACCGTCCGCCCCGGCACCGTGACCGCCGTCCCCGCCCGGTGCACGGCACCCGGCTCGGACGCCTGCTCCTCCCGCCCGGTGTCGACGACCACCTCGTACCGCTCGGCCCACGGCGGCCCCGGCAGGACGAAGTCCACCGCTCCGTCCCCGGCGTGCAGGACGGCGAGGAAGCTGTCGTCGAGGATCTGCGCCCCGTGCTCGTCGCGCCCCGGGATGTCCCGCCCGGAGAGGTACATGCCGAGCGTGGCGGCGGGCGCGTACCAGTCCGCCTCGGTCATCTCCGCGCCCCGCGGGGTGAACCAGGCCAGGTCGCGCAGCCCGTCCGCGGAGTGCGCGCGCCCGGAGAAGAACGCCCGGCGGCGCAGCACCGGGTGACGGTGGCGCAGGGCGATCAGCCGGGAGGTCAGCTCGCACAGGGCCTTCCAGCCGGGGTCGTCCAGCAGGCTCCAGTCCACCCAGCCGGTCTCGTTGTCCTGGCAGTAGGCGTTGTTGTTGCCGCCCTGGGTGCGGCCCATCTCGTCGCCGGCCACCAGCATCGGCACGCCCGTGGACAGCAGCAGCGTGGTCAGCAGGTTCCGCGCCTGCCGCCGCCGCAGCGCCAGCACCCGCTCGTCGCCGGTCTCGCCCTCGGCGCCGCAGTTCCAGGAGCGGTTGTCGTCCGTGCCGTCGCGGTTGCCCTCGCCGTTGGCCTCGTTGTGCTTGCGGTCGTACGACACGAGGTCGCGCAGGGTGAAACCGTCGTGCGCGGTGACGTAGTTGACCGAGGCGTACGGGCGCCGCCCGCCCCAGGCGTACAGGTCGCTCGACCCGGACAGCCGGTAGCCCATCTCCCGCACGTCCGGCAGGGCGTGCCGCCAGAAGTCCCGCACGGCGTCGCGGTACCGGTCGTTCCACTCCGTCCACAGCGGTGGGAACGCGCCCACCTGGTAGCCGCCCGAGCCCACGTCCCACGGCTCGGCGATCAGCTTCACCCGGCGCAGCACCGGGTCCTGGGCGATCACCGCGAGGAACGGGGAGAGCATGTCGACGTCGTGCATGGAGCGGGCCAGCGCCGCCGCCAGGTCGAAGCGGAAGCCGTCCACGCCCATCTCGGTCACCCAGTAGCGCAGCGAGTCCGTGATCAGGCGCAGCACGTGCGGCTGGACGACGTGCAGGGTGTTGCCGCAGCCGGTGTAGTCGGCGTAGCGGCGGGCGTCCGGCTGGAGGCGGTAGTAGCCGCGGTTGTCGATGCCCTTCAGGGAGAGCGTGGGGCCCAGTTCACCCGCCTCGGCGGTGTGGTTGTAGACCACGTCGAGGATCACCTCGACGCCGGCCGCGTGCAGGGCGCGCACCATCCGCTTGAACTCGCCCACCTGCTGCCCCCTCGTCCCGGAGGCGGCGTAGCCGGAGTGCGGGGCGAAGTAGCCGACGGAGTTGTAGCCCCAGTAGTTGCGCAGGCCGCGGCGGAGCAGATGGTCCTCGTGCGCGAACTGGTGCACGGGCAGCAGCTCCACGGCCGTGACGCCCAGCTTCACCAGGTGCTCGACCGCCGCGGGGTGGGCGAGACCCGCGTAGGTGCCGCGCAGCTCCTCGGGTATGCCGGGGTGGCGCCGCGTGAACCCCCTGACGTGCAGCTCGTAGATCACCGAGTCCGCCCACGGCGTCTTCGGCCGGCGGTCGTCGGACCAGTCGTCGTCGTCGTGGACGACGACGCCCTTGGGGACGTACGGCGCGGAGTCCCGGTCGTCGCGCACGGTGTCCGCGACGTGCTGCTCCGGCCAGTCGCGGACGTGCCCGTACACCTCCGGCGACAGCCCGCCGGGGGCGTAGTCCCCGTCCACCGCGCGCGCGTAGGGGTCGAGCAGCAGCTTCGCCGGGTTCCAGCGGGCGCCGGTCCACGGGTCCCAGCGGCCGTGCACCCGGTAGCCGTAGCGCTGCCCCGGCAGCACACCCGGCACGAAGCCGTGCCAGATCCCGTGCGTCAGCTCGGTGAGCCGGGCCCGGCTCTCCCTGCCCCGCTCGTCGAACAGGCACAGCTCGACGCCCTCCGCCCCGCCCGCCCACAACGCGAAGTTGGTCCCCGCCACCCCGTCCGGGCCCACCCGGAACCGGGCCCCCAGCGGCATCGGCCGGCCCGGCCGTACGGGCACCGTGGGCACGGGCGCCGACGGCCGCACGCCGTTCACGACGACCGCCGGACGCCCGTCCCCGGTGGCCCGCTCCCCGGCCACCGCCTCCTGCTCGGCTGCGCTGGACACCTGTCAGCCTCCCGCGGCTCGTGGAACGACGGCGGACAGGGGCGTGCAGCGGCCCTTGCTCCCGGCTCCGGCCGCGGCTCCCGGCGCGTCGTCCTCCCCACTGTTCTGCCCAGAGGGTGCCTCGCACTCACGTTTCCCCGGGAGGCGGCATGGTCGTTTCCCGGAGGCACGACCCGTCGTTGGGTACCGCGTGAGGCACGCACAAGGGCGCGCACGGCGCGCGAGGGCCGCACTGGCCGCCGTACTGACATGGGCAGGACTGCTGACCGGGGCCGCCGGCTGTACCCCGGACGGCCCCGTCGGCGGGGCGTTCGGCCCCCCGGCATCCGAGGAGGTCATCCACGTCGCACCCGCCGACGGCAGCAAGAACGTACGCCCCGGCACCCGGCTCCGGGTGCGGGTGCCGGACGGGCGGCTGGAGTCGGTGAAGGTCGTCAGGGAGCAGGACGCCCGGGAGTCGCCGGTCCCCGGCCGGGTGTCCGCCGACGGGCTGACCTGGAAGCCCGACGACGAACGGCTGGCGCTGGCCGCGAAGTACACCGTCGACGCGGTGGCCGTGGACGGCGACGGGCGCCGCTCGGCCCGCCACACCACCTTCACGACGTATGTCCCGGAGGAACGCTTCATCGGCTACGTCGCCCCGGAGGACCGCTCCACCGTCGGCACCGGGATGATCGTCTCCCTGGAGTTCAACCGGAAGATCGTCCACCGCGCGGCGGTCGAACGCGCCGTCCGCGTCACCTCCCGCCCCGCCGTCGAGATCCGCCCGCACTGGTTCGGCGCGTCCCGCCTGGACTTCCGCCCCGAGCGCTACTGGAAGCCGGGCACCCGGGTCACCGTCGACCTGCGGCTGCGCGACGTGGAGGGGGCACCCGGGGTCTACGGCCTCCAGCACCGCACGTTCACCTTCACCGTCGGCCGCAGCCAGGTGTCCGTCGTCGACGCGTCCCGGCACACCATGCAGGTCAGACGGGACGGCGAACTGCTCGACACCGTGCCGATCACGGCCGGGGCGCCGAAGACCACCACGTACAACGGCAAGATGGTGATCACCGAGATGCTCGAGGTCACCCGCATGGACAGCCGCACGGTCGGCTTCGGCGGCGAGTACGACATCCCCGACGTCCCGCACGCCATCCGGCTGACCAGCTCCGGCACCTTCCTGCACGGCAACTACTGGACCGACTCCGACGTGTTCGGCCGCCGGAACGTCAGCCACGGCTGCATCGGCCTGCGCGACGTGAAGGGCGGCGGCGCGGACACCCCGGCCGGCTGGTTCTTCGACCGCAGCCTCGTCGGCGACGTCGTCGAGGTGGTCAACAGCAAGGACAAGAAGGTCGCCGCCGACAACGGCCTCGGCGGCTGGAACATGGACTGGGAGGAGTGGACGGCGGGCAGCGCGGTGAAGTGACCCCCGGCCGACCGGCCGGCCGCCCGGGCCGCTGCCCCTCGGACGGACCGCTCCCCGGGCCGGGGAAGTTGGGACTGAACGGTGACAATCCCGCCGCGTCCCACGTCCCTGGCCTGGGGTTACTATGCGCCGGTGCGCGCGAGGGGCGCGCAGGGGCGCGGGTCAGGCCAGGCCCGCCGAGGGGAGAACAAGTTGAACATGGGGCCCATATCGGGGGCATCGGTTGCCGTGCGGGGGCGCGGGGGCCGGAAGCTGGCTGCGCTGGCACTCGGCGTGATGCTGGCGGTCACCGCCTGCGGCGGCGGGGGAACGGACTCGGGCTCCGGCTCGGGTGAGGGCAAGGGCAAGGGCAAGGACGCGGCCGCGGCACAGAGCAAGCAGTCCGAGGCCGTCGTCAGCATCGCGCCCGAGGACGGCGCGAAGTCCGTGGAGACCAGCGGCGCGCTGAAGGTGAACGCCGCCAAGGGCAAGCTGACCGAGGTCGTCGTCAAGGCCCCGGACGGCGAGAAGGTCGAGGGGAGGATATCCGGCGACGGCGCCACCTGGACGCCGTCCACCCACCTGGCCGCCTCCACCGAGTACACCGTGCACGCGGTCGCCGAGGACTCCGAGGGCCGAGCCGCCGCCGAGGACTCCAGTTTCACCACCCTCACCCCGAAGAACACCTTCGTCGGTCACTTCACCCCCGAGGACGGGTCCGAGGTCGGCGTCGGCATGCCGTTCTCCCTCCGCTTCACCCGGGGCATCACCAACCCCGACGACGTCGAGAAGGCCATCCGCATCACGACCGAGCCCGCCGTCGAGGTCGAGGGCCACTGGTTCGGCAACGACCGCCTCGACTTCCGTCCCGAGAAGTACTGGAAGGCCGGCACCAAGGTCACCGTCGACCTCGACCTCGACGGCGTGAAGGGCCGCCCCGGCGTCTACGGCGAGCAGGACAAGACCGTCTCCTTCACCATCGGCCGCGAGCAGGTCTCCGTCGTCGACGCCAAGAAGCTCACGATGAAGGTCAAGCGGGACGGCAAGGTCATCAAGACGATCCCGGTCACCACCGGCAAGGCCGGCATGGAGACCTGGAACGGCCAGATGGTCATCAGCGAGCGGCTGAAGGTCACCCGGATGAACGGCGAGACGGTCGGCTACGGCGGCGAGTACGACATCAAGGACGTCCCGCACGCCATGCGCCTGACCACCTCCGGCACCTTCCTGCACGGCAACTACTGGGGCGGGGGAGCCTTCGGCAACTACAACGCCAGCCACGGCTGCATCGGCCTGCGCGACGTGCGCGGCGGCTGGGACAAGAAGGCGCCGGGCGCCTGGTTCTTCGAGAACTCCATGATCGGCGACGTCGTGATCGTCAAGAACTCCAACGACGCCACCGTCGCCCCGGACAACGGCCTCAACGGCTGGAACATGTCCTGGGAGAAGTGGAAGGCGTAGTCCTTCGCGGCCCTTCACGGCCTTTCGCGTGACGTGCGCGGCCCCGGTGCGAACGACGGCACCGGGGCCGTCGCCGTCGGTCGCCGTGCCGTGTCCGCCCGGGGGCGACCCCCGGACCCCCGGCCGGGTGTGAGCGACCGCACCGGCCCGGCAGCCGTTAGTCGCCGTGCTGTGTCCGCCCGGGGGCGACTCCCGGACCCCCGGCCGGGTGTGAGCGACCGCACCGGCCCGGCAGCCGTTAGTCGCCGTGCTGTGTCCGCCCGGGGGCGACTCCCGGACCCCCGGCCGGGTGTGAGCGACCGCACCGGCCCGGCAGCCGTTAGTCGCCGTGCCGTGTCCGCCCGGGGGCGACTCCCGGACCCCCGGCCGGGTGTGAGCGACCGCACCGGCCCGGCAGCCGTTAGTCGCCGTTAACCTGCTGGCATGACCGTACACCTCGAAGTCGCGGACGGCGTCGGCACGCTGCGCCTGGACCGCCCGCCCATGAACGCGCTGGACGTCGCCACGCAGGACCGTCTGAAGGAACTCGCCGAGGAGGCCACGCGCCGCGACGACGTGCGCGCCGTGGTCGTCTACGGCGGCGAGAAGGTGTTCGCGGCGGGCGCGGACATCAAGGAGATGCAGGCCATGGACCACGCCGCGATGATCCTGCGCGCCCGTGCCCTCCAGGACTCCTTCACCGCCGTGGCCCGCATCCCCAAGCCGGTGGTGGCCGCGGTGACGGGCTACGCGCTCGGCGGCGGCTGCGAGCTCGCGCTCTGCGCCGACTACCGCATCGCCGGGGAGAACGCCAAGCTGGGCCAGCCCGAGATCCTGCTCGGCCTCATCCCGGGCGCGGGCGGCACCCAGCGCCTGTCCCGGCTGATCGGCCCGTCCCGGGCGAAGGACCTCATCTTCACGGGCCGTCAGGTCAGGGCCGACGAGGCGCTGGCGCTCGGCCTGGTGGACCGGGTGGTCCCCGCCGGGGAGGTCTACGAGCAGGCGCACGCGTGGGCCGCGAAGCTGGCCCAGGGCCCGGCGATCGCCCTGCGCGCCGCCAAGGAGGCCGTCGACACCGGTCTCGAGACGGACATCGACACCGGTCTCGCCGTCGAGCGCAACTGGTTCGCGGGCCTGTTCGCCACCGAGGACCGCGAGCGGGGGATGCGCAGCTTCGTGGAGGAGGGCCCCGGCAAGGCGAAGTTCCTCTGAGCCCCGCGCGGACCCCGAAAGCCCTTTCGGGGTCTTGCAATTGACGCGGCGTCTCATCCGGGCCCCTCGGCGGGACGGTTTATGGGAGCCTTAACCCACCCTTAAGCCTGTCGTGTCGAGGGAGCCCGTCGATTGCCGCACAGCGAACCGTTCTCGCAGGCCGGGTGGGTCGCCGACGGCTCCGAAGCGTCATCGGCGCACGTCATCGGACGGTTGCCGGACGGGGGCGTACGGGGGGCGCATTCCCCCGGAGCGGCCCCGGAGGGTCCCGTGGACGGCCATGATGGGGGCATGGCGGGGCTGGAGGGCATGGAGCAGCCGCGGGAGGACGGACGTGCGACCGCGTCGCGCTGGTCGCCGACGGTCGAGGACGAACGCGCGCTGGAAGCGCTGGAGGCGTACGGGAACCCGGCGGACGAAGAGATTCCGCTGCCGTCCCGGCCCGAGTCCGCCGCCATCGCGCGCCGGCTCACCCAGGTCGTGGTCCTGCGCCACTGGGGCCTCGGCGCCAAGATCACCGAGGACGCCGTCCTGCTCGTCTCCGAACTCGTCGGCAACGCCGTGCGCCACACCGGCGCCCGCGTCTTCGGCCTCCGGCTGCGCCACCGGCGCGGCTGGATCCGCGTCGAGGTCCGCGACCCCTCCCGGGGCCTGCCCTGCCTGATGCCGGTCCAGGACATGGACGTCAGCGGCCGCGGCCTCTTCCTCGTCGACAAACTCGCCGACCGCTGGGGCGTCGACCTGCTGCCCCGGGGCAAGACCACCTGGTTCGAGATGCGCGTGGCGGACCGCTGAGGGACCGCCCCGCGGCGGCTCCCGCCCCCCTCCCGCGGGCGGGGCGTCCGTCTCAGCCGGGCAGGAACAGCGCCTCCGAACCCACCGGCCGGTAACCGGCCGCCTGGAACGCCCGGAGGCTGCGGGCGTTCCCCGGGGAGATCTGCGCCCACACCGGCTCGCCCCGGCCAGCCGCCGCGCCGCCAGCGCCAGCCGTCGGCCCAGGCCCCGGTGCCGCGCCTCCTCGGCCACCTCCACCGCGACCTCCAGCCGTCCCGCGACCCCGCGCCCCAGGACCAGCACGCCCCCGTCCGCCGTCCACACCCGCACGTCGTCGCGCCGCCTGCGGGCGCTCACCACCCGGGGATGGCCGGGGTCGTCGACCTCCTCCAGGGCGAGCGGCGGACCGTCCGGCAGCGGGTCCGCCACCGTCATCACGTCGATCGTGTCCGTCCGCCGCCCCGTGCGGTCCATGAAGGCGGCCAGGAAGCGGGCGTTCATGGTGGCGGCCAGCGCGTCGCAGTCGGCCGAGGCCAGCGTCCGCCGCACCCACGCGGGGTCCTCGTCGGTGAAGACGACGGAGTGCGCGGTGAACGCCAGCACCCCCGCGTCCCGGCCGGACGGCTGGGGCACCACCGTCACACCCCCGTCCGCCGCCGGGAAGCCGCCGCGTGCCGCCGCGTCGAGAACGTCCCGCAGGGTGTCCGCCATCCGCCCGCTCCTTGAGTCCGTGCCCCCTGGAAGGCCCAGACTCCCAGACGTGATCGGCGACGGCACCGGAGTTCTCGCCACCGGTGGGCCCGCCCGTGCGCGCCCTCCGCCCCCGCGAGCCCCCGGCCGTGAACGGACCGGAACCCCCTCCTCCCGCGAGGCGGGGTCCGGGCGGATGGCCGCCGCACCGAGGGCTCGCGCGGGCGGCTAATCTGACCTGCGTCATCAGGACTCCAGAGGAGTCCGGCAGAGCATGTGATACGAGACAAAAAGGGGCGGATCGGTGGCGGACATCGAGGAAGCGCGCAAGCAGTTCGAGCGGATCGATACGGACGGGGACGGATTCATCACCGCCGCCGAGTTCAAGACCGCCCTCGCCCAGGGCGGTGACTGGAACGTCACCGAGTCGGTCGCGGAGGCCGTCATCAAGTCCCGCGACCTCGACGGGGACAAGGTCCTGTCCTTCGACGAGTTCTGGGCCCACCTGAACAAGTGAGGCCGTGCGCAGGGGCCCGGGCCGCACCCGTCCGGGGCGGACCGGGCCCCGCGCCGCGCCTGGTGCGGACGCGCTGCCGCCCGTACGGCCCACGGGGCCGGAATAGCCCGCCCGCACCGGGAGTTGGTGCCCATCACGGAGGTTCCCCGAGGGGAACCGGAGCGGACACCGATCCACGGAAGGGCCAGGCGAGTCGGACATGAAGATCGGCATCATCGGCGCGGGCAACATCGGGGGAAACCTCACCCGGCGGCTCACCGCCCTCGGGCACGACGTCTCCGTCGCCAACTCCCGGGGGCCGCACACGCTCACGGAGCTGGCCGAGGAGACCGGGGCGACCCCGGTGCGGGTCGAGGAGGCGGCCCGCGGCGCCGAGATCGTGGTCGTCACCATTCCGCTGAAGGCCGTCCCGGACCTGCCGCCCGGCCTGTTCGACGACGCCGCGCCGGGCGTGGCCGTCATCGACACCGGCAACTACTACCCCCAGCAGCGGGACGGGAAGATCACCGGCATCGAGGACGAGGGCCTCACCGAGAGCGGCTGGACGCAGCGGCAGCTCGGCCACCCCGTGATCAAGGCCTTCAACGGCACGTACGCCCAGGACATCCTGGACCGCCACCGCCCCGCCGGCGCCCCCGACCGGATGGCCCTGCCCGTCGCCGGCGACGACGCCGCGGCCAAGCGGAAGGTGCGGGACCTGATCGAGGAGCTCGGCTTCGACACCGTCGACGCGGGCGGCCTCGACGACTCCTGGCGCCAGCAGCCCGGCACCCCCGTCTACGGTCTGCGGGCGGGCGCCGAGGCCGTCACCGAGGCCCTCGCGAAGGCGTCCCCGGAGCGCACGCCGGAGTTCCGGGCGTAGGCACGCCCCGCGCCTGGCCTCCGGCGGGACGGGGGTCAGGCGCCCTCGGCCCACTCCTCGAGCGCCGCCCTGCCGGAGAAGTCGGCGACGTTCCTGTCCAGCGGGTCGTCGGTGTACTGGTGGAAGCGCCACTTCGCCTTGATGCGGGGCTTGCCCGCGGTGACGTAGTCGGCGATCCAGAGGCCGTCGCCGGCGTAGGAGGTGGTGTCGACGTCGAGCCAGAAGTGCCTGTTCGCGTACAGGATCACCCTGGTGTGCGGCCGCAGTTCCTTCACCTTCCGGATGAAGCGGTCCTTCTCCGCGTTGCTCGCGTGCGTCCCCTCGCCGGTGGTCTCCCAGTCGACCGCCAGGATGTCGCCCCGCCTCTCCGGGGCCTTGCCCACGAAGTACTCCGCCTGGGCCGTGAGGTTGCCCGGCCACAGGAAGTGGTAGAAGCCGACGACCAGACCGGCGTCGCGGGCCGTCCTCGTCTGGGCGGAGAGCTTGGGGTTGGTGTACGAACGGCCCTCCGTCGCCTTGATGAAGACGAAGGACAGGCCGTCGGTGTCGTACGAGGACGGCTGGTACGCACTCACGTCGATGCCGCGCAGCATGGGGCTCCCTGAGGTGCTGGTGGGGGGAGGGGAGTCGAACGATTCATTCCCCGCCCCGGCGCGGGCGACCCGTCCGGGAAGGGGGAAGTTCGACCTCAGCAGTCACTCCAGTCCCTCGTGTAACTTCGACGCCTTCTCCCCGTCATGTGCCGCTCATCTCGAACAGGTGAACTGATCAGCGCAACACGCGAGTTGGCGAGACGATGAGAGCGCGGAGAAATCACATGGCCGAACCGGCTGAGGCGGCGGCGTTACCCGCGCCGATCGACACGCTCCTCGCCGCCGCCGTCGCCAGGCGCTTCTACCTGGAGAGCCGGTCGAAGGTGGAGATCGCCAAGGAGTTCGGCATCAGCCGGTTCAAGGTGGCCCGCCTCCTCGACGCGGCCGTGGCCCACGACATCGTGCGGATCGACATCACCGTCCCCGCCGAGATCGACGTCCCGCTCACGAGGGCGCTGACCGGGCGGTTCGGACTCCGTCACGGCATCGTTGTCAACCTGTCCCGGGGCGAGGGCGGCGCGGCGTCCCCGGCGGACCAGCGCCAGACCGGCCGCTGGCTCGGCACGGCGGCGGCCCGGCTGATCTCGGAGATCACCGAGGAGGGTGACGTCCTCGGGCTGGACGGCAGCCACGCGGTGGCCGCGCTCAGCGAGGCGGTCACCCGGCTGCCGCTCTGCGACGTGGTCCAGCTGACCGGCGTGCACGGGCGCGACCTCGCCCATGACGCCGCGATCGGCGCGGTCCGCCGCACGGCCGCGGCGGGCGGCGGCAGGGTGTTCCCCCTCCACACCCCTTTCCTCCTGCCCGACGCGGCGACGGCCGCCGTCCTGCGCAGCCAGCCCGCCACCGCCGAGACGCTGGACCGGTTCGGCCTGGTCACCAAGGCCGTCGTCGGCATCGGCGCGTGGGACGCCCCGCACTCCACGGTGTACGACGCCCTGTCCGAGCCGGAGCGGGAGCGGCTTCGGGGGGCGGGGGCGCGCGCCGAAGTGGCCGGCCACGTCCTGGACGCCGAGGGCCGGGTGATCCCCACGGAGCTGGACGCGCGCATGATCTCCGTCAGCGCCGCCGAACTCCGCGGCGTCGCGGAGCTGATCGGCGTCACGGCCGGTGGACGCGGCACCGACGCGATCCGCGCCGCACTGAGGTCCGGCCTGCTCACCGGAGTCGTCACGGACGCCACGACCGCGCGTCGCCTCCTGTGGAGCGACGGCCCGGGCGACACGCCGCGGACCGACCCGTCACCCCGATCCACCGAACGAGGACAGCGATGAGCCGGCAGGACGAGGCGCTTCCGCCCGTTCCGGACGACATCCGTGAGGCCGGCCGCCTCGCCCCGGACCACTGGCTGGGGGTGATCGACCCGATGTGGTCCGGACCGGGCGAGCCCCCGGAGTGGGCGATGCCCGGCCGGTGGCGGTCCGGTCCCGACGGCGAGATCGTCGAGTGGCAGGAGAACCCCGACTACCGGCCGTCCCCGCGGGCGCTCGGCTGGCCCGAACCGGAGGACGAGGTGGACCGGGCCATCCAGCTCGCCTCGACCGGTTACGGGCCGGGCGAGGCGGTGCCGGCCGCGCTGGCGGGCCGCGAGGTGGCCGTGCTGACGGCGCCGGGCGGCGGCCCGCTGAGTGCCGTGGCGCCGGACGGCACCCCGGTCGTGCCGCTGTTCACCTCGTCGGTGTTCCTGCACACCGCGGGGCGCTTCGCCTTCGAACTGGTCGGCGTGGACGACCTCGTGCCGAGGGTCCCCGAGGGGCACGCGCTCTACCTGAACCCCTCGGCCGCGGTGGGCATGCTGCTGGAACCCGACGCCGTGCGCGACGCGGCCGCCGAAGGGCGGGCCGGTGAGCGGGAGCGCCCCGCGGCCGCCGGCGGCCGCACCGCCCGGGTGCTGACCGAGGCCGTCCACCCGGTACGGGGAGCGGACGCGTGAGCCGCTGGTCGTCCGTCCTGCCGGGCCGGGGCCGCAGGTCCGGTACGGGACGGGGAACGGCGGGGCCGGTCGCCGGCCCGGGCGGCGCCGGCCGCCGGGGGACAGGTGGCCCGCCGGTCGAGGACGTCGACGGCGTGCTGCTGGTGCGCTCGGTCGAGGACGACTCGTTCCCGCTGGACGTCCTGGCCGAAGTGGCGGGCGCCGTCGGCGTGGAGGAGGACGTCGCCACGGTGATCGTCGGCTCGGACGCCGGGGGCGGGATGCCCGGCGCCGACCACTGGGCGCGGCTGGGCACTCTGCTGGACTCCCTGCGCTCGAAGGGCACCGACCGGGTCCGGCTCGTCATGTCCGGCGCCGGTGACGACCGGCCGGACCGGCCCTGCGTCGCCCGCAGGATCGCCGATGCCTGGGAACTGGAAGTGACTGCTCCGGACGGGGCCGTCCTGTTCACGCCCGGGGGCGCGCTCTTCGTCCACGGCGACTCCGGCCCCGGACGCGCGTGGTGGCGGTTCGCGCCCGGTGAGGAACCCCGGAAGCTGGGGCCGCGCGCCCCGGCGCCCGTCTGGGAGGAGGCGCTGGGCCGGGTGCCCGCGCAGACGACCGGTGGCTGTGTCGTGGACCGGATACCGGCGGGCGTGCTGATACGCCCGGCCGGGGCCCCCGGCCCGGCCCCCGACGACCTGTGCTTCGCGGTGCCCGTCGACTTCGAGCGCCCCACGGTCCTGGTCGGCGCCCCGCAGGCGGAGGACGTCACGGCCGACGAGGTGGCCGCCGTGCTCACGGCGCTGCCCGAGGCGCAGCGCTCCCGCGTCCGGCTCGCACCGGGCGGCCGGCGCGACCTGCTGCGGCTCGGCCAGTCGGTCGCCGACCTGCTGGGGACCGAGGTGGAGGTGCTCACGGGCCTGCCGCTGCTCGCCGACCACGCACCGCCCGGGACGGCCCCCCGGCCGACGCTGGTGGGGCGGGACGGGAGACCGAGCTGGCAGCCGTTCGTCCCGGCGGTGGTCTGCGGGCCCGCCGGCCCGCAGGGCAGGCCCCCCGTGCCCAGGCCGGTGGGGAGCCACCCGCCCGACTGGATCCTCGGCGGCACCGAACCGGGGACCGTACGGCTGACGGACCGCTGGCAGGCCACGGTGACCCGGGCCGGACTCGCCCTGTGGGCACCGGACGGCCCCCGTCCCGGACCGGTCGGCCCGGCCGTGGACCCGGACGTGTGCGCCATCGAACTCGGCATGCCGGGACAGCCGTTGGACGGCTCCCTGCTGCCCGCGCTGTCCCGGCTCCTGCACGGCCTCGGGGCCGACGTCCGGGCGCGGACCACCCTGCTGGTGCGCGGCGGGCTCGTCGGCGGCGACGGCGAACTGCGCCGGCTGGCCGCCGAGCACGGCGTACCGGGCATCCGCTACGTCACCGCCGGGCGCCCCTCGCCGCCCGGCGCCGTGGCCCGCCGGCCCGCCACGGCCGCCGCCGGTTCGCCGGGCGCGGGTTCCGCGGCGCCGGCCCACGGGGTGCCGGTGTCCGCCGCGTCGCCGGACCCCGTCCAGGGGGGCCGGTCCGCCGGAGCGGGCGGGGCCGCGGGGACCGGGGGGCGCGCACCGGCTCCGGGAGCGGCGACACCGCGCCCGCCGCTCACCTCCTCGTCCGGGCCGCCGGCCGGGGCCGGCGGTGAGGCGCCCCGTGGCGGGTCCGGTGAGCGGGGCCCGGCCGGCGCGCCGCCCGGCCGTCCCGCCCCCGGTGACGCGGGCACGGCTCCCGCGGCCGGCGGCGCGGGGACGGACGGGGCGCAGGCGGACCCCTCGGCCGGCGGTGCGCGCCCGCCGGGCGAAGCCGGTGCCGTCGCCGGGGCGGCGCGCGCGTCCGGTGGTCCACCGTCGGGCGGGGGCGCGGACCGCACCGGCGGCGAGCCCGGACCGGAAGGCGGTGCGCCCACGGCCGGTGGGCCCCTGGCCGGTATGCCCGCGGTCGGTGCGTCCACGGCAGGTGCCCCCGCGGCCGGTGCGCCCACGCGTGCGGAGCCGGAGAGCCGGACCGTCGGCGGGACCGCCACCGGGACGAGGGGGCACGACTCCAGAGGCACGGACCCGAGCGCCGGTGAGGCGCCCGACGGCGCCGGGAGCGGTCGCCACGACGGTCGCCCGGAAGGCCGTCCGGAAGGCCGTCCGGTCGGCCGGACGGCGCGCGCCGGGGCGCGGCCGGCACCGGCGCCGCGCGGCCGGACCGCCGAGGCGCCGGCCGCGGAGGCGGGTGCCCCGAGCGCCCCGGCGCGCCAGGCGCGGGCCGTGTCCCTTCCGTTCGTTCCGGGGCACGTCAGCGGGGCCGCCGAGCGCGCCGCGTTCCGTGACCTCGCGGCGGGCGTCTGGGAGGGGCACGCCGCGGCCGTCTCCCGGGTGCTCACGCGGATGCCCGCCCTGCGCGGCCACGAACTGGAGGCGGCGCGGACCGATCTCATCGCCGCGCACGCCTACCTCACCGCCGAGGAGGGGCCGCTGCACCACCGCGCGCTGGTCCGGGACCTGCGCACCGGCGAGGGGAGCCTGCTGCCCTACGCCGGCTGCCTGGCGTCCGCCCTGCGGCGGCTGCCCTCCTACCGGGGCGTGGCGCTGCGCGGCGGGGACGCCGCCGGCCCCGGCCCCGGGACCGGCACGCTGGTGCACGACCCCGCTCCGGTCAGCGCCCTGACCGGGTCCTCGGAGCTCCCCGCCGGGGCCGCCGTGCGCTATGCGATCTGGTCCGTCACCGGACGCAAGGTGCGGCAACTGCTCGACCGGCCCACCGGCTCCCCGGAGACCGGCGAGGAGATCGTCTTCGTGCCGGGGACCGGCTTCCGGGTACTGGGGGTACGGACCGTGCCCGACGGCCCGTCCGTGGTGCTGCTGCGTGAGCTCCCCGGGAACGCGCCCGCCTACATGGACGGGACGCAGGAACTGAGCGGGCTGGACCTCAAGGCACTCGCGCACCTCGAGGAGGCGCTCTCCCGGGGGTTCCGCGCCGGCGAGGGCCGGGGCTGGCCGGAACGCTGCTCCGGGCCCGTGGGCCACGACGCCTAGCGGGCGGGGACCGCACCGTCCCTCACGCACGAGGACAGACACCACCGCGCACGTGCGCATTCCAAGGAGAACGATGGCAGACCAGAGACAGTCCTCCCCCGACGGGCCGGACGCCGCGGGCGGTCCGTCCGTCCGCAGGGCGGTTTCCCTGGGCCCGGCGGCGGCCGACCCGGGCCCGATGCTGGCACCGGCCGCCCGGCGGCCGGACACGCCCGGACGGAACGAGAACGGGGGCGGGGGAACGGCACGACCGGCCCCGGAGAACACCGGGAGCCCGGAGACCCCGAAGAACACGGAGACCCCGGACGCCCCGCAGAGCGAGACGGTCCCCGCACGGCCCGGCACGACGGGCGGCACGGCCGGGGAGACGGCCGGGGAGACGGCCACACCGGCCGCCGCCTCCGCCGCCCCGGCCTCCCGGCAGCGGCAGGAGCCCGAGGGAACCGCCGAGCCCGCGAGCGGGCGGGCGCGGAGGCCGGTCCAGGCGGAGTCGGCCGCCGTCGGCCGGGGCGCCCCGGCCGACGGGGCCGCCGCCGGGGCCGCGGCGGGCGCCGGTGCGGACGGGCCGCCCTCCGGGAACCCGAAGAAGCCCCTGCTCGCCGCCGCCGGCATCGCGGGCGTCGTCCTCCTCGCGGTGCCCCTGCTGATCTGGGCCACGGACGACTCGCAGCAGAAGAAGAAGGGCGACGTGGCGGTGGCCGCCGGGTCCGACACCCTCCTCGAGGAGGAGACCCTGGAGGCGCCCAGGGGCGAGTACGCCCCGGCGGAGCCCACCCCGGAGCCCTCGACGAGGAAGCCGTCCGCCAAGCCGAGCCCCGTCGTCGACGAGCCCATCCCGGTGACGAGTCCGGTCCCGGTGAGCAAGCCGGCCGAGACGCCGAAGAAGAAGACGGAGGAGAAGGTCGAGGAGCACAAGGCCCCCCGGCTCCCGCCGAACACCGCCGCCTACGCCGTCCAGCGGCTGGCCGCGTCGCACCCCGGCCGGCACATCTGCTACCGGGTCCACGTCAAGGGCGCCGGCTGGACCGCCCCGGTGTGCGACGGGGCCACCGCCGGCCGGGAGGGCGGGGGGCGGCCCGTCACGGCCATCAACGTCGCGGTGGCGGACGCGAAGAGGGTGAACGGCAACGAGTTCGTCCAGAAGGACGGATGGACCACCAAGTGGTCGGGCGCGGCCGACGGGACGGACCTGGTCCTGGGAAGCGCCGCCTCGAACGCGCCCAACCTCAGCGGCTTCACCATCGGTGTCGAGGCGGGCAACGTCTGCCAGAACCACAAGCTCGGCGAGCGCGGCTGGGGCGGCCTGGCGTGCGAGTCGCCCCAGGGCTGGATCTTCGGCGGGTCGACGGAGCCGCAGTTCTGGCTGGAGGCCGTCAGGTTCACCGTGTGAGCGGCGCGACAGCGCAGCGGACGCCCGTCGGCACCGGCCGGCGGGCGTCCGCCTTCACGGGGCGGCGGGGCGCCGCGTCACAGGGCGGCCTGCCGCCGCGCGGACGGCAGGTCCTCGGGCAGCAGCGTGGTGAGGTCGGCGAGGCTGGGCGAGCTCAGCGCGCCCAGCCGGCGGGCCTGGCTCGTCATCATCGTCTCCAGCAGCTGCCGGGCGAGCCGCGCGTTGCCGAAGGACCGGTCGCGCGGGATGGCGTCCACGTGGGCGCGCAGCGCCTCGAGGGTGGCGTCGGCGCACTCGTACCCGGAGGCCGCGGCGTGCCGGGACACGATGGTGACCAGTTCGTCCGTGCTGTAGTCCTCGAACGTCACGAACTTGGAGAACCGGGACGTCAGACCCGGGTTGGAGGCGAGGAAGCGCCCCATCTCCTCGGTGTACCCGGCGACGACGACCACGATCTCGTCGCGGTGGTCCTCCATCAGTTTCAGCAGGGTGTCGACGGCCTCGCGGCCGAAGTCGTTGGACGATCCCTCGGGGGTCAGGGTGTAGGCCTCGTCGATGAACAGCACCCCGCCCAGCGCACTGGTGAAGACGTCCTTGGTGCGCTGGGCGGTGTGGCCGACGTACTGGCCCACCAGGTCCGCCCGCGCCACCTCCACCAGGGAGTCGCGGGGGAGCACCCCCAGCGAGTGCAGGAGCCTGGCGTACAGCCGGGCGACGGTGGTCTTGCCGGTGCCGGGCGGCCCGCTGAAGACGAGGTGGTTGCTGATCCGGGGGGCGGGCAGCCCCGCGGCGATCCGCTGCCGGGCGTTGGTCAGCAGGCTGACCAGGTCGGCGACCTCCCGCTTCACGGCGGCGAGTCCCACCATGGCGGTGAGTTCGGCCATCGGGTCGGACGCGTCGTCGGTGTCCTGTGCCGTCCCGCCGACGGCCGCGGCCTCCGCGTCGCCGACGTCCTGCGGCAGCAGCAGCGTCAGGTCGTTCTCCGCCGGGTCGGTCATGGCCGCGAGCCGGAACGCCTGCCGGTCCACCATGTCCTCGAACACGCCGCGGGCCGCACGGCCGTTGCCGAAGGTCGCGTCGCGCGTCATCTGCTCGAAGCGTACGGCGAGGGCCTCCCGGGTCAGCGGCCCGAGCTCGAACTGGTGCCGGTGGCAGAGGCTCTCGGTGATCGTCACCAGCTCCTCCACCGCGTAGTTGCCGAACTCGATGGTGCGGGTGAACCGGGAGGCCAGACCCGGGTTGGCGGTCAGGAACGACTCCATCTGCTCGGAGTAGCCGGCCGCCACCACGACCACGTCGTCGCGGTGGTCCTCCATCAGTTTCAGCAGGGTGTCGACGGCCTCGCGGCCGAAGTCGTTGGACGTCCCCTCGACGGTGAGCGTGTAGGCCTCGTCGATGAACAGCACCCCGCCCAGCGCGCTGTTGAACGCCTCGGTGGTCTTGATGGCCGTACCACCGATGACCTGCGCGACCAGGTCGGCGCGGGCGACCTCGACCAGGTGCCCGCTCCTGAGCACGCCCAGGTCGGCGAGGATGCTGCCGTAGAGGCGGGCGACGGTGGTCTTGCCGGTGCCGGGCGGTCCCGCGAAGATCAGGTGCCGGCTCATCGACGGGACCGGCATGCCGAGCCGACGCCGGCGCTCCGCGAGCTGGTTCAGGTTGACCAGCGTGTTCACCTGGTGCTTGACGTTCTCCAGACCGACGAGCGACTCCAGTTCGGCCAGCGGGCCCTCGGGCTCCGGCTCCTTGCCGGGTCCGCCCGGGGCGCCGTCCTCGCCGACGGTCTCGGCCGACTCGCCCCAGCTGTCCGGCAGTCCGTTGTCCGCGCTGGTCAGCAGCTCGACCGTGAGCCGCTCGCTCGCGCGGCTCTGCCGCAGTCCCGCGCCCCGGTTGTCGCGCACGACACACCGGGTGACGTCGACCGGCTCGGCGCTGTCGATCCGTACGCCGTCGCCCGTACTGCCCGTGACCTCACAGGCGTCGAGGACGGCCCGGCCGCCGCGCGACACCTGGACGCCGTGGGCCCTCGAGCCGTGCACCCGGACCCGCTCCAGGGTGATCTCCGCGCCGTCCCGCACACCGACCCCGGCGTCGGCGCTGTCGCCGATCTCGCAGTCCCGCAGGGTGCCCCGGCCGCGTTCGCCGACGAGCAGGCCCGAGCGGGCGGCGGAGCTCAGTACGGTGTCGCTGATCTCGGGGTCGGAGTCGTCGTCGATGTGCAGCGCGCAACCGCCGGCGGACTCGACCTCGCAGTGCTCGAGCCGGCCGCGGCCGTCGTCGGTGAACTCGACGCCGTGGCCGCCGGCGCCGGTGACCCGGGCGCGGCGCAGCAGGGGGTTGGCGGCGGAGCGCACGGAGATGCCGACGCCCGCCGCGTCCAGGACCTCCAGGCGTTCGAACTCGGCCGTGGAGTCGTCCGCGAGCTGCACCGCCCCGGCGGTGTCGGCGCAGTCGCTCACCACGGTGTCCCGCAGCAGCGGGGCGCTGCCCTCGACGACCCGTACGGCGGCCTCGGTGGAGCCGTGGAACGAGCAGCCCTCCAGGGTTCCGCGCGAGCGGTCCAGGACGAGCAGCCCGCTGGTCTTGGTGCGCCGGGTGACGCACCCGCGCAGCACCGGGTCGGCCCCGCCGGAGATGACGATGCCGCTCTGCGCGATGGACTCGAAGGAGGTCTCCTCGATCTCCGGACGGGACATGCTGGTCACCAGCAGGCCCACCGAGGTGTGGTGCACGGCGCAGCGCAGCACCCGGGTCGAGCTGTGGCCCTCCAGGGCGATGGCCGGCTTGTCGGTGCCGGAGATGTCGCAGCCCTCCACGGTGCCCCGGGCCTCGCCGCTCGCCAGGACGCCGTTGGCCCGCGCGCCCCGGATGCGGCAGTCGCGCACCAGGGGGCCGGCGGTCTCGCCGATGACCACGGCGGAGGTGCCGAAGTTCTCGAACACGCAGTCCTCGACGATGCTCTCGGACTCCGAGGAGTCGACGAGTCCGGCGCCGCCGGGGTTGCCGATCCGGCAGCCGCGGGCGGCCAGCGAACCCTTGCCGCGCACCAGCAGCGCCGTCCACCCGGCACCGGTCACGGTGCAGTCGTCGAGCGCGGCCTGACCGGCCGGCACGTCCACGACGGCGGCCTCCTTGTCGCGGCCCCGCAGGGTCAGGGCGCTGAGCATCACGGCGTCGGCCATGAGGGTGACGGCGGTGCCGTCCCGCGGGCAGAGTTCGACGGTGCCCGGCTCGCCCTCGCCGACGATCGTCACCCGGTGCCGGATGACGAGGTTCTCGGCGTAGCGGCCGGGACGGACCCGGATCACCGCCCCGGTACGGGCCTGGGCCAGTGCCTCACCGATCGTCTGGAATCCGTCCGACCGTTCCGGGCCGACCGTGAGTATTTGCCGTACCACGCCTCGAACCTCCTTGTGCTGCTGCGGTAGTTGGCGTTGTGCGTCGTACATCTTGTGTGCATATCATGCGGACCATGCGGAATGTCATGAAAGGCCGGAGTGCGGGCCTCGTGCTGGCGATCGCCGTGGTCCTGCCGGTCACCGGCGGGCCGGCCCTCGCCCTCCCCGCCGCGCCCGCCGCGCCGTCGGGGAGTCCCGGTGCCGACGGTCCGGGGGCCACGCTGCTGCCCCCGCTGCCCGTCCGGCTCGGCGAGGACAACCCCTGCACCGGAGCCTCGGGACAGACGGCCACCGGAGCGGCGTGGTCGCAGACGGCGCTCGGACTGTCCCGGGCCCAGCGGATCTCCCGGGGCGGCGACGTGACCGTCGCGGTGGTCGACACCGGTGTCGCCACCGGCGTCCCCGGCCTGTCCGGCAGGGTGGAGTCCGTCGACGCGGCGGCCGAGGACTGCGTGGGCCACGGCACGTTCGCCGCCGGCCTGATCGCCGCCGCGCCGCAGAAGGGCAGCGGCATCACCGGGGTCGCCCCGCAGGCGGAGATCCTCGCCCTGCCCGGCACCGACGACCGCGGGGTCCCCTCCGTGGAACGCGTGGCCGCCGGCATCCGGACGGCGGCGGACCGCGGCGCACAGGTCATCTACGTCGGCCAGGTCCTGCGCACCGGCAAGGCCGAACTCACCGCGGCCGTCGCCCACGCCACCCGGCGCGACGCACTGGTCGTCGCCCCGGCCGCCCCGGACGCCGTGCCCCGCGAGGAGCAGGGGCCCGACGGCGAGATGCCGGAGGGTCCGTACTGGCCGGCCGCCGCGCCCGGCGCGCTCGCCGTCGTGGACTTCGGCCCCGGCGGCGTACGGCAGCAGAACGCGCCGCCCGCCCACGAGCCCGACCTGTCCGCGCCGGGCGGCGAGATGGTCAGCGTCGGTCCCGAGGGCCCCGGCCACTACATCGGTTCCGGTGCCTCGCTGGCGGCGGCGGGCGTCGCGGGCACCGCCGCACTCGTCCGCGCCTACCACCCCGACCTCACGGCGGCCGAGGTCACCCGCCGCCTCCTCGACACCGCCTACCCGTCGGACACCCCACGCCTCGACCCGTACGCCGCCCTGTCCCTGATCCAGGACCGCACGACGCCCCCCGCGCGGACCCCCGCCCCCGCCCACATGCCGGCCCCCGCCGACCCCACTCCCCACCACCGCTCCCTGACGATCGCGGCCGTAGGCCTGACCACGGTCCTCCTCCTGGCGGCCCTGGCGGCGGTCGTCCCCCGAGGCCGCACCAGGAACTGGCGCCCCCCGACCACCCCTTAGCGACGCTCCTGTCCCCGCCGTTCCCGCGGGCAGTCGTGCCTCCCCCAGAGCCCGAAAGGGCCTGGGAGGTACCCCCAGGGCGGCACGGGCGGGCGAGGGGAGTCCCCCCGCTCGAGCGAAGCCGGGAGTGGGGGAGGCACCCCGCAAGCGCCGGGCCGCGCGCACGCCCCCCGGCCGGCACCCACGCCGGGCGCCCCGCACACCCCGGCCCACCCCGCACGGACGTCTCACGACCCGTCCCCCACAAGACCCGTCTGCACCTGCAAGGTCTTGCGCCGGGCGATCCGAACCGCCCGCCCCGGGATCAGCTCCCGCCCCTTCACGCTCCCGAACAGGTACCCCTCACTCGGCGGACACGACATCAACAGCCCCGGCGTGTTGACCTCCTGCAACCGCCGCAGCAACGACTCGTTGAGCCCCCGCCCGGCCCCCGCCGACGACCGCGCCACGATCAGGTGCAGCCCCACCTCGTGCCCCAGCGCCAGATGATCAAGCAGCGGGGCGAACGGCTGCGTCATCGGCCCGCCGCCCACCATGTCGTAGTCATCGATCAGGATGAACAGCCGCGGCCCCTGCCACCAGTCGCACAACCGCATCCGCGACGGGGCGATGTCCTCCCCGGGAACCCGCTGCTTGACCGCCCGCGCCGCCCCGTCCACCAGGTCCCGCAGCATGTCCAGGGACACGGCGTGCCCGAGCCGGTACGCCTCGGGAACGCTCTCCACCAGCTCCCGCCGGTAGTCCACCGTCATGATCCGCGCCTCGGCCGGCGTGTACCGCTCGGTGATGCCGCGCGCGACCAGCTTCAGCATGTTGGTCTTGCCGCTCTCCGTGTCGCCCACCACGATCAGGTGCGGGTTCTCGGTGAAGTCGTGCCACACCGGCGCCAGTTCGTTCTCGTCCAGGCCGATGGCGATCCGCAGGCCGTTCTCGCCCTCCGCCTCCGGCAGCTCCTCGACCGGCAGCTTCGCCGGCAGCATCCGCACCCGCGGCGCGGTGGGTCCCGTCCAGTTCTCGGTGATCGCGGCGACCAGCCCCGCCACCCCGTCCGCGAGGTCGTCGGCGTCCTCGACCCCGTCGACGCGCGGCAGCGCCGACAGGTAGTGCAGCTTGTCGGAGGTCAGCCCCCGCCCCGCGCTGCGCGGGATCGTCGCCGCCTTCCGGGAGTCGATCTGCGAGTCCATCGGATCACCCATCCGCAGCTCCAGCCGGGTCCCGGTCTGGTCGCGCACCGAGGACGACAGCTCCACCCAGCGGGCGGTGGTGACGATCAGGTGGACGCCGTAGTTGAGCCCGCGGGCGGCCAGCGCGTTGAAGGTGGGGATGTGCCGGTCGAAGTCCTGGCGCACGGTGGCCCAGCCGTCGATGGCGAGGAAGACGTCCCCGTGCGGCTCGTCGGGGAACTCGCCCGCCGCGCGCCGCTTGCGGTACGTCGCCATGGAGTCGATGCCGTGCTCCAGGAAGAACCGCTCCCGCCGGGCGAGCAGGGTGGTGACCTCCGCGATCGTACGGCCCACCCGTTCGGTGTCCACCCGCGCCGCGACCCCGCTCATATGGGGCAGCTCGTCCAGTGAGGCCAGCGTGCCGCCGCCGAAGTCCAGGCAGTAGAACTGCACTTCGCGCGGGGTGTGGGTGAGGGCCAGCGCGGTGATGAGGGTCCGCAGCAGGGTGCTCTTGCCGCTCTGCGGGCCCCCGGCGATGGCGACGTGGCCGCCGGCCGCCGACAGGTCCACGGTCAGCAGGTCGCGCAGCTGGTCGAAGGGCCGGTCCACGACGCCCACCGGCACCGTGAGCCGTCCCCGCAGCGGCCAGTCCGCCGTGGTCAGGCCGTACCGCGGATCGGGTGCCAGCGGCGGCAGGATCTGGTCCAGGGTGGCCGGCCGGCCCAGCGGCGGCAGCCACACCTGGTGGGCGGGCGGTCCCGCCCCGCGCAGCCGGTCGAGCGCCACCGACAGCAGCGTCTCCCCGCCGCCGTCCCCCTCGCCCCGCGCCTGAGACTCCGGCTCGTCGGGCTCGCCCGCCGGGTCCAGGTCCGGGTCCGCGGGCGCGCGCGGCACCACCCACTCCGCCGTCCACGGCACCACCTGCCGCGCCACCTGCGCCTGCACCACGGCCCGGCGCCGCTGGTACGGCCCCGAGACGTACGCGGCCCGGAACCGGGTGAGCGCGTCGACGCCGCTCTTGAGGAAGCCGGCACCCGGCTGCGCGGGCAGCTCGTAGGCGTCCGGCACACCGAGCACACCCCGGCTCTCCATCGCGGAGAACGTCCGCAGACCGATCCGGTACGACAGATGGCTCTCCAGCTGGTGCATGCGGCCCTCGTCCAGCCGCTGCGAGGCGAGCAGCAGATGGACCCCGAGGCTGCGCCCGAGCCGGCCGATCATGACGAACAGCTCCATGAAGTCGCGGTGCGAGGCCAGCAGTTCGCTGAACTCGTCGACCACCACGAACAGGCTGGGCAGCGGCTGCAGCGGCGTCCCGGACTGCCGCGCCTTCTCGTACTCCAGCGCGGAGGTGTAGTTGCCGGCGGCGCGCAGCAGCTCCTGCCGCCGGATCAGCTCCCCGTGCAGGGCGTCCTGCATACGGGCGACCAGCGCCACCTCGTCGGCGAGGTTGGTGATGACCGCCGAGGTGTGCGGGAGTTCGTCGAGGCCGAGGAAGGTGGCGCCGCCCTTGAAGTCGACGAGGACGAAGTTCAGCGTCTCGGAGGAGTTGGTCAGCGCCAGCCCCAGCACCAGCGTGCGCAGCAGCTCGCTCTTGCCGGAGCCGGTGGCGCCGATGAGCATGCCGTGCGGTCCCGTACCGCCCTGCGCGGACTCCTTGATGTCCAGTTCCACGGGCCTGCCCTCACCGCTCACCGCGATCGGCACCCGCAGCCGGGCACTGCCCGTCGCCTTCTCCCACAGCGTGGCCGGGTCGTGCCGGTGCAGGTCGGGGATGTTCAGCAGCGAGGTCAGTTCGACGTCGTCGGCGAGCGGCCTGGAGTCGTCGCCGCCCACGCTCATCCGGTACGGCGCCAGCAGCCGGGCGAGCGCCAGCGCCCCCACCGTGCCCAGCCGGTCGGGCCGGCCGAGCACCGTCGACTGCTCCTTGCGGTCGCGGTCGGTGCGCACCAGCGCGACCCCGCCCTCGTCCACCTCCAGGCGCAGCGTGGTCCGTCCCGGCTTCCAGGCGAGCGCCCCGGTGAGGTCGAGCACCACCGCGTTGCGGAAGCCGTGGCCGTCGAAGCGGTGCCCCGCCGGCACCGTGCAGCCGTCGATCACGACGACCGTGTACGGCTCCTCACGTCCCGGGACCGCGTCGGGGTCGGCGCCCGGCCGCTCCAGGAACTCGGCACCGAGCAGGTTCTCCAGCTCGGTGAAGGCCGAGGTGATCATGCGGGCCGGTCCGGCGCCGTCCTCCTCGTGCCGGTGCAGACTGTGCGGCAGCCACTTCGCCCACTCCCACTCCGCACGCCGCTCGTCCGAGACGCACAGCGCGATCCACAGGTCGTCGGGGGAGTGGAACACCGCCAACTGCGCGAGCAGGGCCCGGGCCTGGGCGCGTATCCGCTCCTCGTCCCCACGGAACAGCACCTTCGACCAGGCCCGCAGGTAGATCGCGATGGGCTGGTCCCGGACGGTGGAGTAGGCCCGGGTGAAGCTGCGCAGCGCGTGCGCCGACAGCGGCTCCAGGTCCTCGACGGGCTTGGTCGACAGCGGCGTCAGCTTCATCGCGAGACGCTGGTCGCCCACGCCCATCCGCACCTCGGCGAAGTCCTCGTCCGACGCCCGCCGCTCCCACAGCCGGGTGCTGCGCACCAGCGACGACAGCGCGTCGGGGTCCGGGTGGCGCCAGGCGAGGGCGCGCTGCTGCTCGACGACGGACGCCCGCACCATGCGCCGGGTCTGCCGCAGGTACCGCAGGTAGTCGCGGCGCTCGCCCTTCATCCGCTGCTTGCGCTCGCCGTTGCGGCGCATGACCTGACCGAGCATCATGCCCGCCGACGCGATCACCATCACACCGAGCGCGATGTAGATGAATCCGCCGCTGTCCCGGCTCATCCCCGGACGCATGAACATCAGCATCATGGAGACCGACATCAGCGCCATCGGCAGATACGTCCACACCGCGGAACTGTCCGGCACGACTTCCGGAAGCGTCGGCGGCTCCTGAAGACTCAGTTCCCCCGACGGCATCTCCGGCCCTTTGCGGCGGGCCGGCCGGCGGAACAGGATCACGCTCAACGAACGTCCTCCTCAACGATTTCGGAAGGAATTCCGGAGGAACCTCGCGGGAACGTCGCGGGTTTTCCGTAAAGAGTCAGAGTCCCGCGCGACGGCGGCGGGAGAATTTTCGTGGGGTTCCGTAACGCTGAACTCCCGGAGTGGTGTTGCGAAAAGCCCGGCGTACGGTCAAACTCGTCGGCGCATGCCCCGTCCGACTTATCCGTCGCGTTCGACGACCGGCCGGTGTGCCGCTGCCACCTTCCAGCCACCGCGTATCGCGTGGTCCGCCAGAAAGCGTGAACCCCGAGCCCATGACTGAGATCCGGACGGCAAGCCTGTGCCGCGTCACCGTACGTGCTCCGGCCAGGACCGTCGACCTGGCCGTGCCCTCCGACGTCCCCGTCGCCGATCTGCTGCCCACAGTGATCGGCTACGGAGGGGACGACCTGGAGGAAACCGGCCTGGAGCACGGAGGTTGGGTGCTCCAACGCCTCGGCGGTCCACCGCTCGACCCCGAGAGTACCCTGGACTCCCTCGGTCTGCGGGACGGAGAGGGCCTTTACCTGCGGCCGCGCACCGAGGCGCTGCCCGAGGTGCACATCGACGACCTGGTCGACGGCATCGCCGACGGCATGGGCCGCAGGCCGCACGGCTGGAGCCCGGAGGCCGGCCGGCGCCTGCTGCGCGGACTGGCCGCGGCCACCCTCACGCTGGGCATCGTGCTGCTGGCCATGCCGGGGACGGCGGGCTGGGTGCGGGCCGTCGCCGCCTCGGCCGCCGGACTGCTGCTGATCGCCGGGGCGGGCTCCGCCTCCCGCGCCGTGGGGGACGCCGGAGCCGGCTCGGTGCTCGGCCTGATGGCGGCCCCCTACTTCGCCCTGGCGGGCTGGCTGCTGCCCGGCGGCGACCTGGGCGGCGCCGACGGCGAAGCCGTCCTCGGCGCACGGCTGCTGGCGGCGTCCGCGGCCGGCGGCGCGGGCGCGGTGCTCGCCCTGGCGGCGGTCGGCGTGTACCCGGCGCTGTTCATCGGCACGGCCTGCGTCGCCGCCGCGGGCGCGCTCGGCGCCGCCCTGATCACCCTGGACCTGGCACCGCAGCAGGCGGCCGGCGTGGTGGCCGTCGTGGTGGTGCTCTTCGGCGGGTTCGTCCCGTCGCTGTCGTTCCGGCTGGCCGGCATGCGGATGCCGCCCCTGCCGACCAACGTCCAGCAGCTGCAGCAGGGCATCGACCCGTACTCCTCCTCGGACGTCGACGCCCGCTCCGCGCTGGCGGACGGCTGGATGACCGCCCTCTACGGCGCCATCGGCCTGGTGTGCCTGCCCTGCCTGGTGGCCCTCATGGCTTCGCCGGGCCTCGCCGAGATCCTCACCGTCGTGGCCCTCTCCCTCCTGCTGCTGCTGCACAGCCGGGGGCTGGGCAACGTCTGGCAGCGGCTGGCGCTGACCGCCGCCGGGGCCTGGGGCGTGGTCCTGCTGCTGTTCGTCACCGCGCGCTCCCTCGCCCCGGCGGACCGGCTGACCCTGACGGCCGGCCTGATGGGGCTGGCCGCCGCGATCACCATCGCCTCGTGGACCGTGCCCGGACGGCGGCTCGTCCCGTACTGGGGGCGCGCGGCCGAGCTGCTGCACTCACTCGCCGCCCTCAGCATCCTGCCGCTGACGCTCTGGTCGATGGGCGTCTACGGCTGGCTCCGCGGCATCAACGGCTGACCCGGGAGAACGGCGACATGCACAGCAAGCGCGACCAAGTACAGGCGCACCTCTTCATCATGGGCCGGCTGGCCTCGGCCATGCTGCGCTCGGAGCCCGACGCCCCGGAGAGCCCGCTGGGCAGGACCAACCGCGGCGCCGCGATCGGCGTGATCATCGCCTTGCTGGTGTGCGCGGGCGCCTTCGTCCTCGGACTCCTGCGGCCCGGCGGCAACGACTCGTGGCGCTCGGGGGAGAACCTGATCGTCGACAAGCAGACCGGCGCGCGCTACCTGTACCTGGACGGACGGCTGCGCCCGGTGCGCAACTACGCCTCGGCCCGGCTGGTCACCGGCGGCGAGGTCGGCGTCACCACGGTGGGCACGTCCTCGCTGGCCGGCACCCCGCACGGAACACCCGTCGGCATCCCCGACGGGCCCGAGGCGCTCCCGGGCACCGGTGACCTGGACCGCACCCCGTGGCTGGTGTGTTCCGGCGTCCTGCCCCGGACGACGGGCGTCGTCACGGTGACCACGACGCTCGCCCTCGGCGCCGACGCCCCGCAGGACGTGCCCGGCGGCAGGCGACTGGGCGAGGACGAGGGCATGCTGGTCACCGGCCCGGACGACGCCACGTACCTGCTGTGGCAGGGCAGCCGGCTGCGGCTGGACGGGCGGGCGAAGGCGGCCGAGGCCCTCGGGTACGGCGACGTCACCCCGCGTCCCGTCTCCGCGGCGTTCCTCGACTCCTTCCCGCTGGGACCCGACCTGGCCCCCGCCGAGGTGCCCGGCCGGGGCGGGAAGGGCCCCGAACTGGCCGGGCTGAGCACCAGGATCGGGCAGCTCTTCAAGGTCGACGTACCCGGCTCGGCCGTCCGCCTCCACCTGCTCACGAAGGACGGGCTCGTGCCCCTGACGGACACGGAGGCGGCCCTCCTGCTGGGCGATCCGCAGACGCGGGAGAAGGCGTACGGCGGGGGCGCCGCGACCGTGGCGACGCTCGGCGCGGACACCCTGGCCGGGCACCTCGCCCCCGACGCGCGGAGCCCGGAGCCGGCGGAGCTGCCCGCGCAGCCGCCGAAGGCGGTCACCGTCGCCACCGGCTCCGTGTCCTGCGCGGAGGTCGACTCCACGGACTCCGGGGTGCGGGTGGGCGCCTCGGTGCTGCCCGGGGGCGCCCTGCCCCCGGCCGTGCAGGCGCCGGCGCCCGAGGTCGAACCGGGCTGCCTGAAGGTCGACTCCATCGCCGTACGGGCCGGGAAGGGCGCGCTGGTCAGGGCGTTGAGCGCGAGCGGCAGCGCGCTGGGCGACACCACGTACCTGGTGACGGACGAGGGCGTGAAGTACCGGTTGCTGTCCCAGGAGGCGGTGAAGGCGCTGGGCTACGAGGGAGTCGAGGCGCGGACGATGCCGTCCCCGATGCTGGCCATGCTGCCCAGCGGCCCGGACCTGACCCCCGAGGCGGCGTCCGAGGGCGAGGCGCGGGTGACGCTGCGGTGCCCCGGGCGGTAGCGGGAAAGGGGACGGCCGGGCCCCGCCGGTGATCGTCCGGAAGGGAAATTCTTGGCGTCCGCCCAGTCACCTCACGTTAAGCCGGACCCCCGGCGGCCTCCGGCGGACGGTACCGATGCCCGATCTGTCCGGCCGGAAGCACCACGCCGCTCACTTGAGCGGCGCGAATTCCTGGAAATTGCTCAATTGAGCTTCCGAAAAGAGGACTTCGCGGTTCCGCAGGCAATTGCCAAACAAGTTGTGGCCTGCATAGCATCTGGCCACCCCATGCCCCCGGCGCGTCAGTCGTGATCGCTGGGACGCTCCGTCTGCCCACGGAGTGAAGTGGGGGCCGCAGCCCCGGTGAGCGTCACCGAAAAGGGAGTTCTCTCATGGCCATGCAGCAGTCCGAAGAACGCGCGACCCGCAACGGGATCATGGCGCTGGAGCAGGCCTTCACCGGTGTCCAGCGCTGCCAGCAGGACGTCCAGTCCACGTCGCACACGCTCGCCTCGAACTACGGCGGTGTGGACGGCGGAAAGTACAAGAAGCTGCTGGAGCAGTGGGACGAGCACGTCGACACCATCCTGATCAACCTGGACCGGATGGTCGACGAGCTCAACGGCACCCTCAGGGAGCACGGACTGGTGCAGGGATCCACCAGTGACGCGATCGATGCGGAGTACTCGCGCTCCACGCAGGTGTTCGACGAGCTCAACGGCACCAACACGTCGTCGAACTGACCCCGGCGCACCCAGCAGACCTCCCAGCCCTTCCACTCACGTCGTTCTTCCGGTGAATAGAGGACTCCGATGGACTTCTCCGACGGCTACATCTACGTCGACTACAACCATGCCGAAGGCGCGGCGGACGACATGGTCGGCCAGTCCCAGGCGATCATGAGCATTCTGGCCAACCTGGAAATGGAACTGGCCGAACTCCGCAACAGCTGGATCGGTGACGACCGGGACGTCTACAGCGAGGTCCAGGCGAAATGGGACAACGCTGTCGAGAACATCAAGAACCTGCTCGCCAACCACTCCGGTCTGCTCACCGAGATCTCCTCCAACTACCGGTACACGGAGCAGAACCTGTCGCAGCGGTGGGGCGACATCAGGATCGGCAGCCGCTGACGCCGGCCGGTGACGGAAGGGTGATCGCATGGCCGTCACGGTCCTCGACAGCACGTTCCTGAAGAATTTCATCAACAACCAGATCGACGGCTTCCGGACGACCCTGGAGAACATCCTCAAGGACAGCCCGACCGCCGGCCCGGCGATCACGTTCATCGCGGACAGCATCTCGACCACGACGATCGACTCCGCGAAGCCGCTCGTCATCGGTCTCATGGCCGGCGAGAACAGCGCGGTCGGCGGGGGCGCCCTGAACAAGGTCGTCCAGCAGGGCGCGGGCGAGGTCGTGCGCATCCTGGAGGACCAGACGGTCCTCTTCGAGGACCTCGAGCAGGCGTTGTGGGACACCATCGACGAGCTGGCCAAGGCCCAGGGCAAGAATCTCGAGAACATCACCGCGGACGATTTCATGGACATCTTCGAGGATGTCGACAGTGATCTCGGCAATTCCGGTGGCACCGAAGAGGAAGAGTAGCGGAGTTCGGCGATGGCCAACCCCGGGGACAACAACAACGACAACTGGAAAAAAGCGGTTGACCTGCTCACCGGCTATGTCCTGCCGGAGCGGAAGACGTTGTTCGACGACCTGAAGGGTAACGACGGCATCCCGCTGATTCACGTTCGGCTGGACAAGCACGGCGGCCCGGATTACTCGTCGGGTTTCCTGTCCTCGAGCGGATGGAAGACGCACAACACCGACTACACCATCCCGTTCTACCGTCCCAGCGACGACTCCCAGGACGTGTCCGCGGGGAAGTACCTCTACCGGTACCGCGCCTACATCACCTTCCTCGCGTCCGGCCAGGACTGGCCGCCGGGCGGGAACGACATCATCCCGGACTACTCGAAGACGAGTGAGCGCCTGAAGGACAAGGGCGGCTGGAACAAAGAGGGCGAGAAGCTCGACTGGAACACCAACGCGCTGGTCCGGTACGTCTACGGCTCCCGGGACGCCCTCTCGCAGATCACCATGTGGCCCTACTCGACCCACGGGTTCAAGAACCGCGGCTACCCGGTGAACGACGCAGACTACGTCGACCTGCGCACCTTCACGGAAACGGCCAAGGCCTTCGACCGGGTGGTCAAGTTCTTCGAGGACAGCGCGGTCACCATCGGCAAGTGGGACACCGAGAACATCGGAGAGGGCAGCGACTCCTGGGACGGCACGTCGGCCGCCATCTTCAAGGCGCTCATCCACAAGCTGGCCCGGAACTACGAGGGCTACGCCGACCAGCTCAACGGCAAGGGCGGCGAGGGCACCGCCGTCACCATCGACGGTGTGACGGTGACCTCCGCGCCGGCCCGGGCGCTGGCCGAGGCCCAGGGCGTTCTCCTCGCCCAGGCGCAGAAGCTCCACGACACCTGGAACGCGTGGAAGGCCGAGAGCAATCCACAGCGCTGGCTCTACGACATGCTGCAGAACGCCCGGCTGACCCTCTTCGACACCCAGTACGACAAGACGGACATCGAGACGATCTCCAACAACTCCGGACCGTACACCTCCTGGCACAACTACGTGGTGTCGACCGACGGCTTCCGGAACGAGATCGTCATCGAGGGCAAGTCGTACGGCAAGCCGAGCGAGATGACCACGTGGAAGGCGATCGCCGACGAGGCGGTGCGCCGGTGGGAGCAGTCCGTGCAGGACTGGCTCAGCACGGCGGGCGCCGAGGCCATCGTCGAGATCCACAAGGCCTTCAAGACGGCGGAGAAGGCGTTCGACACCAGCATCACCGACAAGGACGACCGCCCCCTCTCCGAGATCTCCGCCAAGGTGGAGGCCGACGCCGAGAAGAAGAAGGCGGCGGCCGAGGCGGCGGCTGCCAAGGCCGAGCGGGAGAAGGAGAAGGCCGAGGCGAAGGCCGAGCGGGAGAAGGAGAAGGCGGAGGCCGAGAAGGAGAAGGCGGAGGCCAAGGCGGAGGCCGAGAAGGAGAAGGCCGAGGCGAAGGCCGAGCGGGAGAAGGAGAAGGCGGAGGCTGAGAAGGAGAAGGCCGAGGCCAAGGCGGAGCAGGAGCGCGAGAAGGCCGAGGCGAAGGCCGAGCAGGCCGCCGCCAAGGAAGAGGCCGAGAAGGAGAAGGCCGAGGCCAAGGCGGAGCAGGAGCGCGAGAAGGCCGAGGCGAAGGCCGAGCAGGCCGCCGCCAAGGAAGAGGCCGAGAAGGAGAAGGCCGAGGCCAAGGCGGAGCAGGAGCGCGAGAAGGCCGAGGCGAAGGCCGAGCAGGCCGCCGCCAAGGAAGAGGCCGAGAAGGAGAAGGCCGAGGCCAAGGCGGAGCAGGAGCGCGAGAAGGCCGAGGCCAAGGCCGAGCAGGCCGCCGCCAAGGAAGAGGCCCAGCAACAGCAGGCGCTTGTCCTCGCACAGAACCAGAAGGCTCAGGACGAGGCGAAGAAGGAACGGGAACGGGCCTCGGCCCAGGCCGAAGCCGACCGCGCCGAGGCCAAGGCCGAACAGGAAGCCGCGAAGGCGGAGGCCGCCGCCGAGAAGGAAGCCGCCAAGCAGGAGCAGGCCCAGGCGAAGGCCGAGGCGGAGCGCGAGCAGGAGGCCGCCAAGGCGGAGGCCGAGCAGGAGAAGGCCGAGGCGAAGGCCGAGCAGGACCGCGAGAAGGCGGAAGCCGAGGCGGAGCAGGAAGCGGCCAAGGCGGAGGCCGAGAAGGAGAAGGCCGAGGCCAAGGCCGAGCAGGAGGCCGCGAAGGCCGAAGCGAAGCAGGAGCAGGAGACGGCGAAGGCGGAGGCCGCCGCCGAGAAGGAAGCCGCCGAGCAGGAGCAGGCCCAGGCGAAGGCCGAGGCGGAGCGCGAGCAGGAGGCCGCCAAGTCGGAGGCCGCCGCCGAGCGGGAAGCCGCCAAGCGGGAACAGACCGACGCGCAGTCCAGGGCGGAGGCCCAGCAGGAGGAGGCCCGCCGCGAGGCCCTGCGGGAGCAGCAGCAGGCCAGGCTGGACGCCCAGAACGCCAAAGCCGAGGCACAGGCCGACTACGAGCAGCAGAAGGCCGAGGCCCGCGCCGAGCGCGACGCCGCCCTCCAGGAGGCCGACCGCCAGGAGGCGGCGGCGCGACAGGAGTACGAGCAGGAGAAGGCCGAAGCCCAGGAGCAGCGGGACCAGGCACGCCAGGACGCCGAACAGGAACGCGCCGAGGCACGCCGGGAGTACGAGCGGGAGATCGCCGCCGGCACCGACGAGAAAGAGGCCCGCGAGGAGTACGACCGGCGGATCGAGGAGATCGACGCCGCCGAACGGGAGGCCCTCGAACGGGCGGACGCCGCCGAGGCCGAGGCCAGGAGCGAGTACGACCGGGCGAAGGCCGACGCCCAGGCGGAACGCACGGAGGCGCGCACCGAGGCCGAGCAGGCGCGCAAGGACGCCAAGGCCGAGTACGACCAGCGGATGGGCGACATCCAGGCCGAGTACGACCGGATCAGCGCCGATCAGAAGGACATCGACGAACTGATCCGGCAGCGCATCGCCGACCTCCCCGAGCCTCCCGACCTCTCCGCCTACAACCCGGGCGGCTCGGCGGGCTCCGCGGGCTCGGCGTACTCCTCCGCGTTCAGCGACAACCTCTACAACCAGGACGACCTCGCCTCGGCGCTCGGGCGCCCGCAGAGCGGCGACGCCCTGGCGGGCGCCTCCGCCGGCGGCACCGGCACGGGAGCGGGCTCGCCGGGGATGTACCCGCCGATGATGCGCGGCGCGGGCGGCGAGGCCGGCGGCGGCTCCGGCGAGCGCGCCAGGACCGTCATCGAGCCCGTGGTCGGCCGCTCCGGCCGGACGGCCGCCACCACGCCGACCGTCGACGACGAGGAGCACCGCGTCGTCCCCAGGTCCACGCAGACCAGCAGCAGTACGCCCTTCATGCCGCCGATGGGACCCATGGGCGGGGCGGGGGCGGGGGACAGGCCGCAGACGGAGAGCGGGGACCGGGAACGGACCACGTGGCTGGCCGAGGACGAGGACGTCTGGGGCACCGACGAGGGCGGCGCACCGCAGGCCCTGGGACGCTGAGAGGAAGGGGACCGGGATGAGCCGGCCGATGGAGGACCGGGTGGCCCAGGCGATGGCCCACCTCAAGGCGGCGGAGCAGGCCGCGGCCTCGGCACGCGCCGAGCTGGACGCGGCCTCGGTCACCGCGCGTTCGACGGACCGGTCGGTCCGGGTCTCCGTCGGCGCGAAGGGCGAACTGACCAGCCTGGAGTTCCTCGACGGCAAGTACCGGACCATGGCCGCCCCCCAGCTCTCCGCGGCGGTGCTGGAGGCCGCGAACAAGGCACGGGCCGAGATGGCCCGCCGGGTCGTCGCCACGCTCGACCCGCTGACCAGGATGACCGCACGCGGCGCCGCCCCGGAACGGATGGGCGTCGACTGGGAGTCCGTCTTCGGATCGCTGCTCCGCGAGACCTCCGTCGCGGAGGGACCCACGGCGATGAGCAGGCTCCGCGACGAGATCGTCGAGGACGACGAGGAACCCGCCGCCCCGCCCGGGGTGGCCCGCGGCACGGACGACGGACGACGGGAACGGCAGGAGGGCGCGTAACCATGGCCGGCAACTACTCCGCCGACATCCAGGCGATCCTGCAGGGCTCCAGGCACCTCGCCGACGCCGTGCGCCACGGCGACGAGATGCTGCCCCGGTTCGAGACCGGCAACGCCCGGTACGCGGGCTGGTGGGGCGTGGAGGGCGGCGACGACGACTTCGCCAACGCGGTCGGCGAGCAGGTCCGCCAGGAACAGCAGCAGGTGACGGACACGGTCCTGGCCATCACCAGCGGGTTCATGGCGCTGGTCGACGCGGTCGCCGCGGAGGCCGACCACGTGCAGCGGCCGCAGGTCCAGGCGGTGGAGGACATCGAGACGCACGGCTCGGAGAGCGAGAACAGGCGCTGAATGGCCATCATGTTCCCGCCCGGCCTGCGGGAGTTCATCGAGGTCTGGGTGGGCGCGAACGTCGCCACCGGCAACGAGGACCTGGGCTTCGACAGCCGTAACCCCTACAAACGGCTGGCCGACGACGTCAGGGACCTGTCCGACGCGATGAAGGGAGCGATCTCCACCGCCGGGAACTCGCTCCCGCCACGGATCGCCGACGAGTTCGTCGCGGCGATGAAGCTCTTCGTCGACGACAACGGCCAGAACCACCTGCAGAAGTTCTCCGACGAACTCCGGGAGCTCGGCTCCCGGCAGATCGACCGCTCGATCAAGCTGTCCGAGGGGAAGTACCAGATCCTCATCGAGTTCATCCTGATGAACATCGAACTGGCTCTGATCGCCGCCCTGGCCGTCTTCACCGGCGGCACGTCGCTCACCGAGATCGCCCTCCAGAAGGCGCGCACCGCGCTCACCATCCTGCTGATCCTCCAGCGGCTGGGACGCGCCGTCCCCACACCGCTGTCGGTGCTGCTGGAGGCGATCCAGGAGGCGTTCGTCTCCTTCGCCTCGCAGCTGATCTCCATGACCGCGCCGGACGACCCGGAGCGCCGGCGTATCCGGTTCGACTGGAAGGACATCGGCCAGTCGGCGGTGACCGGCGCGTTGGCGGGGCTCTTCGGGGGCATCTTCGGCGAGGTCGGCGGAAGGTTCATCAACAAGTACTTCAAGAACAACAACTTCTGGAAGGAAGCCTCCGAGCTCCCGTTCAGCTTCATCAACGAGGGGCAGGCGGAAACCTTCGCGGAGGCGTTCACCGGCCTCATCTTCCTGGGCACGTTCACGCTCAACCCCGGCACGTTCCTGAGCGCCGGCCTCAGCGGTCTGCTCTTCGAAGCGGCCTCCACCGGGGCGGAGTTCGGCGGAAAGTTCGCTCACAACAAGTTCTTCCAGAACTTCGACTTCGGCTCCGACTCCGTCAACGACCTGCCGGGCGGTGGCAGCGGGAACGGCGGCACGGGCGCGAACGGCAACCGGTACGGGTACGAGGACCGGTACGGGTACGACGGCGCGAGCACGTACCAGGACCTCCACGACGACACGTACAGCGACCCCTACAGCGTCCCGACCTCCTCCTCCACATCGCCGTCGCCGTACCGGTCGGACAGCGACGACCCGGTTCCCCACGCCGGCGGCATCGACGACACCGCGTCGGTCTTCAGCGACTTCAGCGACACCAGTGATGCCGCGTCGGTCTTCAGCGACACCAGCGATGCCTCGTCCGTCTCGTCGGTCTCGTCCCTCCCGGACCACGGCACGGTTCACGGCGTCGACAACAACGTCAACGCCTCCGGACTCCCGGGGGCGACGGGCGCGGGCAAGCCGTCGTCCTACGTCTCTCCGCCGAACGCGTACGACGACGCCTACCGGGACTCCCTGGTGGACGACACCGACACCGTCTTCTCCACCCTCAGCCCGTCGGTGATCAGGAGCCCGGGGACCGACTGGTCCGCCGGCACGGACGACACCCCGCCGGTGAACAAGCAGGACACCGCCGGCTCCGCCGCCTCCGGACTGCCCTCGGCCCAGACGGGCGGCAGCAACTCCGCACCGGACGGGACCGGACGACAGCGGTCGGCGGACGACGGCACGACCCGGTTCACCCCCGAGGAGCGGGAACAGCGACAGCAGAACCCGCAGGCGCCCCTCGTGCCCCCCACGGCACCCGCCCCGTCGAGCGGCACGTCCCCGGGCGGCCACGCCTCGCCGAACGCCACCCCGCAGCCACGGCCCCAGACCACACCGTCCGGCGACCAGGCGGTCACTGTCGAGCCGTCGCCCCCGGACGACGTCCGTACCCCCGCACCCGAGGAGTCCGAGCAGTCCCGCCCGTCCTCCGCGGTACCGAAGGCCGAGACCCGGCCCACGTCCGACGTCCCGCAGCCCTACCGGCCCGTACGGACCGAGTCCGAGGAACTGCCGGCCACCACCGGCTCCACTGCGGAGCCCACCCCGGTCGTCTCCCGCGAGGTGCCGCCCGTCCAGCCCGTCGCCCTCGACGAGACGCCGCTCAGCTCCCGGGCACCGGACGGGATCCCGACCGGGGAATCCTCCGGGCCGGGCTCCCCGGACTCGGTCGACATGATCCTGGACTGGGAGGACGACCAGGACGCGGCCGAGCCCGAGTACGAGTACGAGCCGGACCCCGAGCCGGACCCGGCCACCGAGGCCCTGTACGACCGGCTGCTGGCGGACGTCTTCGGTCCCGCGATCGGGACGAGCCCCCTGCACCCCGCCCTCCGCGACACCCTCGTGCACCTCGACCAGCTCCGGCAGGCCGTTCCCGCGCTCCGCGACGGCCCGCTCGACCTGGACGCCCTGACCCGCCAGGTGCTGCTCCTGGACCCCGCCCATCCGGTGACCCACGCGCAGCGCGGCGAGCTGTTCCGGGTGGCGATGGACCCGGCGGTGGAGTCGGCGGGCAGCCTGGCCGCCCTGGCCGCCTTCCACCTGGAGCTCCGCGGCGTCCTGTCCCCCACCCAGGCGCTGACCGCCGACGACGGCGGCGTGTGGGGCCGCAACTGGACGAACGCCACGATCCCCGACCTCGACCTCACCGAGGTGGGGAAGGTGGCCCGGCAGCCCGACGGCACCCTGGGCCGCGGCGACGTGGAGCCCGCGCCCTGGCACCGGCCCGGCGAGCCGAAGCCGTACGTCGTCATGGCGGAGGGCGACCACCGGCGGATCGTCGTACGCGGTTACGACGGCGTCCCGCGCCAGGTGCCGATCGACGTGTTCGCCGAACTGCTGGCCCGCGACCCCCGGCTCGCCGCGCTGCCCCCGGACACCCCCGTGGTGCTGCTCGTCCCCGACGCCGGTGCCCGCGGCCTGGACCTGCCGCGCCAGGCGGCGGACCGCACCGGCAGGGAGGTCTGGTCGGCCAACGGCACCGTGAAGGTGTCCCCGCAGCGCGACCCGTCGCGGCCGTACGTCGTCTCCCTGCTGTTCGGGGAGGGGCTGCCGCGCGCCGACTGGATCCGCAGCACCCCCGGCCAGGTGCTCGACCCGGCGGAGCGCGAGGACGCGCCGGAGTGGGAGCGCGAGGTGCTGTCGCACAGCGTCGTCGGCGACGGGGGCGCGACCATCGGCAGAGGCGTGTTCGAGGGCTCCGAGGCCCCGCGCCGGATCGCGGCGCTGAAGCTCGCGACGCAGTCCTCGGAGCTGTGGCACTACAACCCCGTCACCAAGGACGCGGTCAAGGACGACGAACCGGTCCCGTTCGCCGGAAAGCCGGTGTACGTCTTCAGCGCCCACGCCCGGCCGGGCGCGACCCGGGTGCCGACCACGACGGACCCGGGGCACCACACCCACCAGCGGGAGACCGGCGGGATGCTCAGGCGGCGTCCGAGCCTGGCGCAGCTCCCCAAGGACCACGCCGTGCTGATGGAGGCGTGCTCGAGCGCCAAGCCGCCGGGCGTGGTCCGCACCCGCAGGGGCATCGACGACACCTTCGTCCCCGACCCGCTGGCGGTCGTCAGCGAGAGCCAGCACGTCGCCAACGAGACCGGACGTACGGCGTACGGCGGCACCCACATGGTCAGCTTCGCGACCCTGCCGGACGGCAAGTTCGTCCACCGCCTCTACACGGACTCGCGGGGGCGGCGCGGCCGGTGGGTGGAGCACCGGCCGGAACCCGCCGGCGCCCTGCTCGACGACCGCGCCCGCGCCGCGGGCCTGCACACGGACCCCGCCCGGCCGGTCACGGACGCCACCCGCGAACGGACCCTGCGGCTGGTCCGCGCGCTGCGGCTGGCCTTCGGCGCGGCGATCGAGGACGACAGCCGGTACGGCGAACTCCTCGCCGGGATCGGCGCGCTGGAGACCATGCGGGCGGCCGACCCGGCCCTGCGCGACCTCGGCCCGTTCTCCATGGACCTGTTCGAACGCGCGGCCCACGCGGACCGGCCGGGCGACCGGGGCCCCGACGCCTACCGCGACCTGCTCGTCCGGGCCGCCGACACCGTGCGCGGGCAGCCGGACACCGTACTCTCCGACTTCGTCACCCTGCCCCACGTCACCGCCGCCGCACGGCGTCTGGGCGGTCTCCCGGACCAGGAGCTGGACACCGAGGCCGCCCGCGTCCTGCGGCTCCCCGACGGCCCGGCGGGCGTCGGGGACGCCGAGCGGGCCCGGCTGTTCTGGGCGACGGTGAAGGCCCTGGAGTGGGAGAGCCGGATCCCCGACCCGGACGCCCTCACCGGCAGGATCCTGCACCTGGACCGGCCCGACCCGGCCCGGCGGCCCGAGCTGCTCGACCTGGTCGCCCAGGCGGCGGCCGTCGGCGTCGACGTGGACAACCCGACCGAACTGGGCGCGTTCCACCTGGAGACCCTGGGCGCCCTCGCGCCCCGGACCCAGTTGCTCGGCCTGAACGGCGTGCCGACCGGGCGGCGCTGGTCCCCGACCCCGCCGAACGCGGCCCCGACCACGCTCACCGACCGTGTCGTCGTCGCCGCCCCGCAGCAGGGCGGCGGCTACCGGGCCGTGGGCCAGGAACGCCCGCCGTGGAGCACCCCCGGCGGATCACCGGCCTACCTGGTGTGGGCGGGCGGCGGCCGGGACCACCTCCTCATGACCCTGCCCGGCGGCTTCCGCGCCCGCGTCCCCTACGACGAGGTCGCCGAGCTGCTGGCCCGCGACCCGGTGCTCAACACCCGCCCGCAGGACACCGCGGACGTCGTCCTGGCCGTCCCGAAGGCGGCCCCGGCGGCAGCCGCCGGACCGGCCGCCGGCGGCACCCCGGACACCGATCCGCGGGCCGTCGTCAGCGCCGGGACCGGCCGTACCGTATGGGCCTCGCAGGGCAGCGTGAGCCTGGCCCCGACCGGGCCGTCCCGGCCGTACGTCCCCTCCCTCCTGCCCAGCGCGCCGGGGCGTCCCGCGGCGGCCGACTGGGCGGCCGTCCGGCCCGGCGACCTCACCGCGCCCGGCACCGGCGACACCGGGGTGGACGACGTCACCTTCGCGGACCGCCCCGGGACCGAGGCCCCGCCCGAGCCGCCCGCCGCCCTCACCGACCTTCTCGACCCCGGACCGGTCGGAGGGCTCGACACGCCGTTGCCGAACCTGGACGGCGTGCTGGAGGGCTTCGACACGCCGTTGCCGAACCTGGACGGCGTGCTGGAGGGCTTCGACACCCCGCTGTCGGACCACCAGGACGACGGCATGGACGGGGACCGGGCGGAGGAGCTCACCCCCGAGGAAGCCCGGTACCGGGAACTGCTGGCGGACCTCTACGGCCCCGCCGTCACGTCGAACCCCCTGTACCCGGACTTCCTCGAAGGGCTCGCGCGCCTCGACCGGCTCCGCCCGGTCGACCCCCTGTTCGGTCCCACCCCGCTCGACCTGGACCGGGTGGCCCGCACGGTGCTGCTCCTGGACCACTCCGCCCCGGTGAGCGACGCGCAGCGCGACGAACTGTTCCGGGTGGCGACGGACCCGGCGGCGGGGTCGGCCGGCAGCCTCGCCGCCCTGACCGCGCTCCACCTCCGGCGTCAGGGCGTGCTGTCACCCACCCACGCCATGACCACCGGCCTCGACGGACGCCCCCGCGGCCGGGACTGGACCACCGCCCACGTCCCCGACCTGGATCTCACGAACACGGGAAGGACGGCACTCCGGTCCGACGGCACCCTGGAGCGCGGCGATGTGACCACCGCGCCCTGGCACCGCCCCGGCGAGCCGGAGCCGTACGTCGTGAGGGCGGACGGCAACCACGAGCACATCGTCGTACGCGGCTACGACGGCGCCCCGCGCGAGGTGCCGCTCGACGTCTTCGCCGAACTGCTGGCCCTCGACCCGGAGCTGGCCGGACTCCCCGCGGACGTTCCCGTGGTGCTGCTCGTCTCCGGCGCCGGTGCCCGCGGTCTGGAGCTGCCGCGCCGGGCCGCGGACCGGGCCGGCAGGGACGTGTGGTCGGCCGACGGCGGCGTGGACGTGAACGCGCAGCAGGATCCCTCGCTCCCGCACGTCGTGTCCCTGCGCGGCGTCCGGGGCAGGCCGCGGCCCCACTGGATCCGCAGCACTCCCGGCCAGGTGCTCGACCCCGCACAGGCCGCGGACGCCCCGCTCTGGGAGCGGTGGACGCTGTCCCACACCATCGTCACGGACCGGGGACCGATCGGCAGGGGCGTCTTCCGGGATACTGAGCACGCGCAGGTGCTCGAGGACATCCGGCACGCGACGACGGCGACGGACCTCTACCACCACGACCGCGTCTCCGGGAAGTGGACCAGGGACGACCAGCCCGTACCGTTCGCCGGTAAGCCCGTGTACGTCTTCGCCGCGCACGGCCTGCCGGGCGAGACCCAGGTGCCGACCCTGGCGAACCCGGACCACCGCACCCGGCAGGAGCGGACCGGCGGGATGCTCAAGCGGCGTCCGAGTCTGGCGCGGCTCCCCGAGGACCACGCCGTCGTGATGGAGGCGTGCTTCAGCGCGGCACCGCCGAGCGTGATCCGCATGCGGCGGGGCGTGCACGACCTGTTCGCCCCCGACCCGCTGGGTGCCCTCAGTGAGAGCCAGCACGTCGCCAACGAGACCGGGCGCACCGTGTACGGCGGCACCCACGTGCTCGGCTTCGCCCGGCGGGACGGCAAGGTCGTCCACCAGATGGTCACGGACTCGCGGGGACGGCGCGGCAGATGGGTGGAGCACCGGCCGGAACCCACGGGCGCCCTGCTCGACGACCGCGCCCGCGCGGCGGGCCTGCACACCGACCCGGTGGGGCCGGCTTCGGAGGCCGTCCATGAGCGGACGCTGCGGCTGGTGCGCGCGTTGCGTCTGACGTTCGGAGTGGAGATCGAGGACGACAGCCGCTACGGCGAACTCCTCCGGGGCATCGGCGCTCTGGACGCCATGCGGCACGCCGACCCGGCGCTGCGCGACGTCGTGCCGTTCAGCCTGGACCTGTTCGAGCGCGCGGCCCGCGAGATCCGCGCGACGGAGCACGCCGACGTGGACGGCGAGCCGGGACCCGACGCCTACCGGGATCTGCTGGCCAGGGCCGCCGACGTCGTAAGCCTGAATCCCGGCGCCGTGCTCACCGACCTCGTGACCCTGCCGCACGTGACCAACGTGGCCGAAGGGCTGGCCGGTCTTCCGGAGCAGGACGTGAACGACGAGGCCGCCCACGTCCTGGGGCTGGACCCGGACCGGGCGCTCATCGGGGCGCCCGAGCGGTTCCGGCTGTTCTGGGCGACGGTCAAGGCCCTGGAGTGGGAGGGCCGGACCCCCGACCCGGTCGCCCTCACCGGCAGGGTGCTGCACCTGGACCGGCCGGACCCGTCCCGGGTGCCCGAACTCCTCGACCTGGTGGTGCGGGCGGCGGCGGCCGGTGCGGACCTGGACAACCTGACCGAGCTGGCCTCGTTCCACCTGGAACTGCTGGGAGCCCTCTCCCCGGACACCGGGCTGTTCGACGACAAGGGGGTCCTGGCCGGACGCCATTGGGCGCGGGGCTCGTCCGCCCTGATGGTGGACGCCGACAGCGCCTTCGTCATGGCGGCGACACGGGACGGCGGCCACCGCCCCTTGTACCGGGCGAGGATGCCGTGGACCACCGACCCCACCAGGCCCACGCCGTACCTGGTGTGGGGCGAGACCGGGGCGACCCGTCTGACCATGGACCTGCCCGGCGGACTGCGTGTCCGCGTGCCCTACGAGGAGGTCGCCGAGCTGCTGGCGCGGGATCCGGGACTGAACGCCCGCCCGCAGGACGCCGACATCGTCCTCGCCTCCTCGCACACGACGCCCGTGGTCCAGCCGGCACCGGAGGCCAGGAGTGCCCTCGGTACCGGGACCGGGCGTGGCGTATGGACCTCACCGGGGGCGATGGGCCTGCTCGCGCAGGACGACCCGTCGAGGCCGCACGTCCTCGCCCTGCTCCCCCTCGGGGACGGCGCGCGTCAGCGGGACCGGGACTGGTCGGTCGTCCGGCCGGCCCTCCAGACCTCGACGAGCACTCCGGGCACCACCCTCGCGGCCGGATCCACGGAAACGACCACGCCCGCTCCCGGCGTCACGCCGTCCACCGACCCGGTCTCCACAACGGCGACCGTCACGACCGTCACCACGTCCAAGGCACCGCCCCCACCGCCCCCGCCGTCTCCGAACGCCCCGCGCCTCGACCCCGCCATGGGACCTCCGCCGGTACGCCGCACCCCGGCCCGGTTCGAGGACGGCAGGCGGATGCCCGCGTACGTCGACGACCTCCGGTCGCTGCTGCCGCCCGACCTGACCGCCGCGGAGATCGAACAACTCCTCGCCAATCCGAGCACGTTCGGTCAGAGCACGGTCCTCCTGCGCGGCACCGAACAGGCCCTGGACGCCATCGACCGCGAACTGGAGCGCAGGCCGGACGCCCGGCCCGCGGACCACACACGGCTGCTGGACGACGTCCGGCGGACGCTCCGGGACAAGCCGAAGACGCTGGCGGACGGCGGGGGGCGCCCCTTCCCGTACGTCACCGCGGACGGGAAGGCGCGCGTCCTGTGGGTCAGGGCGCGGCACCACGGCAACTGGGCCCCGTTCGACGACGGCATCGGCGACTCGACGAAGATCGACAGCATGCACCGGGCGGCCGCGACCTTCGGGCTGACCAAGAACATGCAGGCCAACTCCCAGTACGGCCTCGGCGGGCCGATCGGCCCGGCGGGCGCCGCGGCGTTCGGCGGCTTCGGCCGGCTCGCCGTGCGGTTCGGCTTCATCGACAAGGTCGGCTACACCCTGACCGACCAGCGCATGAACCAGATGGAGACCCGGACGCTGGACAAGTCGCGGGCGTTCCTGGACGACATCCACTACGAGATCCGCGTCACCGACCCCGCCGGACGGGTCGTCACGGGCATCGACCCCGGGCCCGGCACCGCCCCCGATCCCAGGACCGACCGGGCCGTGCCCGCCCGGTTCTCCTTCGGCGTCCGCAAGGGCCTCCTGGTCCGCCTGCCCGACAGCGTCACGAGGATCCCGGAGCCGGGCCGGATCCCCCGCTCCATCGACCTGGACCGCAACTCCCAGTACCGCTTCGTCCGCATCGAGGGGTTCGGCCCCGTCGCGGCGATCCGCGACTGGGCGGCCCGGCAGATCGGAGCCCTCCCCGGCAGCTCCGCCTACACCGAGCTGGACATCTTCTTCTCCGGCGACAGCTTCCAGCGGCACGGCGGCACGATGGCGCGCGGCCGCATCACCACCCCGCCGCTGTTCGCCGACGACAGGAAGAAGTCACCGCTGGGCGTCTTCGTCGTGGAGGAGCTGATCCCGCGGACGGCGATCCTCGTCGGCGAGACCGACCAGGCCGAGATGCGGGACATCAACACCTCGACGGTCCGCAGCGAGCGCAGCCGGGCCGACGGCAGGAGCCTGCTGCTGCAGGCCGTCGCCGGCCCCGCCTTCAACTTCCACGACCCCGGTACGGCCCCCTTCGACCTGCGGCTCCAGCTCGGGCCCGTCCTCCAGGCCTCGTTCGCGAAGACCTGGTCGGTCGGACTCGGCGCGGCCGGCACCCTCAAGTCGGCCGGACAGGTGAAGGGCCCCAGGACCGCGCTCTACCTGGTCGTGAAGTCGGTGCGGGTGCGGCGGGCCGGTGACAACGCGCCGCCGACGCGCTTCCTCACCTGGAGCCTGGACCGGATGACCAGCTCCGAGGCGCGGCGGCTGGCCGGATGGGACGACGGGACCACACTCGCCCTGCGCAACGGCGCCGCCCCGCCGTTCGTGCCGCCCTATCTGACCGTGGACCGCCCGCGCACCCTGGGCATGCACCGGGTGAAGGAGTTCACCTTCGACGACGGCCTGCGCACCCGGGTCACCCCGGACGCGGCGGACGGCGTCGGCCGCACCCTGCTGGACCGGTTCGCGGACGGCGTCGTCGACGCCGTCTCGCACCTGAACCAGGACCTGGTGGTGCCCCTCGACCAGCTGCTGCCGCCGAACCTGCCGAAGGGCTGGCGCACCCGCTTCAACGACCTGCTGGGGCGCAAGCCCGACCAGGTGCTCCAGGCGGCCCGGAGCCTGCCCGTGCCGCCCCGGTGGACCGATCCCGTCAAGTACCGGATCGCGCTCCAGAACACCCTGCAGATCCTCGGCGTGCTGTCCCAGCAGAACGTCACCGCGAACCTGGAGGCGCTCACCACGGTCGGCCTGCCGGTCAGGCTCACGGACCCCGACTCCGTCGGGACGGTCTACTACACCCTCCGGGTGCACGGGACGCTGACCGGGCGACGGTACGAGGGCAAGGACATCGACGAGGGCATGCGCTTCAGCGCCCAGGGCATCGACCGGCTCGAGGGCCAGGAGAGCGCGAAACGAGGCCTGGAGCTGGGCTTCGAGGGCACGTTCTCGGGCCGTGACAACAACGTCGACGAGACGGCGGGGCTGCCCCGGAACACGCTCGGGCTGACCCTGGGCACACGCTGGGGCCGGCAGTGGGAGACGGAGACCACCTTCGGCTCGACGGTCACCAACGAACCGATGTCGGTGAGCAACCAGCCCACCCACCTGTACCGCTACGACCTCGCCCTCATCGCGAGCCTGAGCGGCTACTGGCGGCCCCGCGGCCTGATCCGCGGTCTCGGCCTCGGGCTGCCGGGTCTGCTGGTCCTGGACGAGCCGGTCAACGTGCTCTTCGGCCGGACGCCGCGGGGCCACCTGCGGGGCGGCGGCCCGATGACCGGACAGGTGCTCATCGGTGTCCCCGTACAGCACACGCCCGACGCGGACCCGCACGCGGACGGGGCGCTCAACCCGTACCTGTCCGACGAGCCCGCCCCCACGCCCATGACCACCGAGCGGGCCCTCGCCCTGGCGAAGGGCGACCTCGTCCTGCCCGCGGGACCCGGCGCGCAGCAGCCCGCCGGACGGCTCGCCGACCGCGGGACACCGCAGTTCAAGGAGTTCCGGCAGCACCCGTTCGTCATCGTGAACGTGGTGCTGTCACCCACGCTGACCGCGGAGGTGGACCGGGTCCTGCGGGCGGCGTCGGGCAGCGCCTGGCAGCTGGTGAAGGAGGGCGCCCCCACCCGGGACGCCATCGTCCGCACCTTCACCCCCCAGTACCTGACGTCGAGCTTCGACCAGAGTTCGGGGCCGCTGGGCCTGGTGGGCAGCGGCCTGCTGGGCAAGGGGCCGTACGGCGAACTGTGGGGAACCTTCCGGTACGCGACGACGGTCGGGAACCTGCGCGCCCTCACCCCGCCGATGTCCATGGACACCGAGATGACGCTCGGCGGCACCCGCCAGGCGGCCGGCAAGATCAGCAACAGCACCAGCTTCGTCTTCGGCGGCCAGCTGGTCTACTCCGTCGCACAGAATCCGGGACACGGACTCATGGGCGCGTACGGAATCGTCGCCAACCCCGTTTCGAGGACCGGTACGCACAGTCTCAGCGTCGTCCGCACCGTCGTCGCGGACATGAACCGCAAGGGCTTCACCCACCAGGTGCTCGTGGCCGGCGATGTGCAGCACTGGTTCGCGCTGCTCTCCAGCCGGCTGGGCACCGGCCGCGTCGGAACGGCCGCGGCGGGCAGCGCCCTCGTGCCGCGTTCCCTCGCCGGGGCCGCGGGGACCGCGCTGACCAGCCCGGGCGGCCTGCTGGGGCACCTGCCGGAGAAGAGCGCCCACCGGATGGGGCTGATCGACGACGGGCTGGGCGACGTCCCCCGCTACACGAGTCGGGTCTGGACGCCGCAGCCCTGGATGCGCGGCGCCGCCTTCGGCACGTACGCGGTGAACGCGCTGGACCCCACGGACGTGCTGCTCGCGTTCGACAAGCGGATCGGGAAGCTGGGGCTCGACGAGGGGAGCCGGGAGCGGATCCGGCAGCTGGTGACGGGCCGTGCCACCCGGGCGCTCAAGGGGGAGATGACGACCACCGGCCCGTCGACCCTGGTCAAGGCCGGCGGCTGGGGCTGGGACAGCGTCCGGATCGGCAGCCGGCGGGTGCGGGCACGCGTCGAACTGATCCCCGGGACACCCGTGTTCGACGGACTCGACCACAGCGCCGAACTGGAGGAGAACCGGCGGGCGATCGAGACCTCCCAGCAGAACTCCGAGTTCTCGGCCGGCGCGGACCTGGGCTTCCTGACCAGCCAGATGGTGCACACCGGCAACCCCCAGGTCGTGGCCGCCGGACCCACGTACACCGAGGGCGGCTCGAACCGGAAGACGGTCGCGTCGAGCCACACGGTCACCACCGTCACCATCTACCGGGCGGCGTCCACCGAACCGCACGCGGAGGTCGTCACCCCGTACCGGATGCGCATCACCCTGGAGGCCGACGACACCCCCCACACCGGCGCGCCGGCCGACCCGGACCTGGAGGAGGCGCAGTCCACGGCCCTCGACCGCTTCCGGGGCAGGCTGAGCATCGTCGAGGAGGGCGACGTCGGCGAGCTGCGCGAGCACGTGCCGCTCAGCCTGATGGAGCCGGCGCCGTCACCGGCGGGGGCGGACGCGACCGGCGCCTCCGGGACCGGCCGGCTGCTGCCCGCGCCCGACCCGGCGGCCGACCCCGCCCTGGCCGGTCCGCCCCGCCCGGTGCCGCTCCCCGGGGTGGGGGAGAAACTGACGGTCCGGGACGGGGACGGCGTCACACGGCCGTTCACCTTCCCCGAGAACGGCATGCACCCCCGCGGGATCATCGGCATCGAGAACATCCGCATGGCCGGCGACCTCCTCCTCACGAAGGCGTACGACGCCGGCTTCTCCCTCCGGGCCCTGGAGGCCGAGGACGATCCCGACGACGCCGCCCTCACCGAACTCCTGCGCAGGACCAGGGAGACCGGACTGACCCGCCTGGGCACCGGCTCGGCGCAGGCGCTGGAGGACGGCATCAGCGGCATGGCGGCCACGGCGTTCTTCCCGCGCACCACCGAACCGGACGGCTACCAGGTGGCGGGGCTGACCGAGAAGTCCCTCATGGGCACCGACACCGGACAACTGACGCTGCGCTCGGCGCCCGACTTCAGCCGCGCGCTGCTGCTGACGGTCGCCGACGGCAAGAAGCTGGAGGTGCTCAGACGGTACGGGGACAACGCCGGCACGTCGTCGTCCGTCGAGCACAGCCAGTCCTCGGGCTTCGGCGGCGCCTTCCTGTACGACTCGCCCAACAACGCGGGCCTCAACCAGATCGGCGCCTTCGGCCCCGGCCCCAACGACCTCGACGGTGACGTCATGCCGGTCGGGGACGACCACCTGACCTCCCGCAACCTCAAGCCCAGGACGGGCCGGACCTTCCTGTTCGCCGTCCCGGCCACCTGGATCGGCGTCGGCGACGTGCACCGCGGCATCCTGGACTCCAGGCTCGCCGACCGGATCCGGGGCGGGACCTTCGCCAAGGCCCGGTCGGGTCCGCAGGCGATGGAGTCCGAGGCGTACGTCGTCACCTGGATCCGGGAGGACGTCGCCCGCGACCTGCGGATCATCACCGACGCGAACTTCCCCGAGCGCGTCGGGAAGGCGTGGGACGCGGTCGAGAGCGCGAGCAAGGCGTGGGTCGACGCGGACAAGGCCTACTGGAAGAAGCGGCGCGCCTCCGGCGGGCTGCGCGCGGACCTCGACGCCGCGCAGACCGCCCTCGACGAGGCCGCCGGGGTCGCCCGCGCGGCGGCACGCCCGGTCGACCTCGCCCGGACGGGCGTCGAGGACGCGGACAGGGCCCTGGCACAGGCCGAGGCCGACGCCCGCCGGGACCACGGCATCGCGGACGCGAACGTGGCCGCCGCGCGGGCCGAGGTCGACGCCTTCACCGACGACGAGTACGGCGCCGCACCCGAGCACGACGGCTGGGCGGAGCTCCTGCGGGACGAGCAGGACGCCGCCCTGGCCCGCCTGGACGACGCGGAAGAGGCCGCCGGGAAACTGCGGAAGGCGGCCGACCTGCGGCTGGAGACCGCGCGCACCGAGAAGGCGTTGGCCGACGGGCGGCTCGACGCGGCCCTGCTGTCCGCGCGAGCGCCCGGCCGGGCCCTCGACGAGGCCACCGCCCGCCGGGACGCGGCACGCGACGCCTTCGACACCCGGCGCGCCGAGCTGGACGCCCTCAGGGACACGGCGGAGAAGGCCGCGGCGGAGTACCACCGGGTACGGGCCGGGGCGGACCAGCTCACCCGCTGGCACCGGCTCGCGGCCACCGCGGAGGGCCGGGAGGAGCTGGACGGTCTCGCCGAGCCGCCCGCGGTGACCTACCAGGCCCCGCCCAAGGCGCCCGTGGCCAAGCCCCCGGCCCCGCCCCGCTACACCAGGACCGGTACGGCACCGGACACCGTCCTCACGTCACCCGCGAACGAGACGTACACGCTCCGGGACGTGCCGAGGGACGGGGACGCCTTCTTCCGCGCGCTCGCCCTCGGCCTCGAACACGCCGCCCCGGGCCTGCTGGCCGCGCAGGGCATCGACCCCGCCGGTCCACGGGTGGTGTCCGACCTGCGCCGGAGGATGGCCTCCTGGCTCACCGACCACGCCGACGAGGACCTGCTGGCCGCCGTCGCCCCCGACCACACCGACGCCTTCAGCGCGGAGGAGATCGCCGCGGCGGGCCTGGACCTCGGAACGGACACACCCGCCCGCCGTGAGTTCGACGGCCTCGACGGTCCGATCCCGCACGCCGTCGAGCTGACCCGCGAGGTACGGGCCAACCTGGCGATCACCCAGCTCCTCCGACGGGGTGACGCCCCGTCGGAGGCCGGCTGGAACCACGGCGCGGCGGACCTGCTCCCGCTGCTCGCCGCACGCACCTTCGGCGTGCGCGTCACGGTGGTCGGGGGCGACGGCGCCTTCCAGGCCTTCGCTCCCGAGGACCCGGCGGGCGCCGGCGACCTCCAGGCACTCGTCGGCACCTCCGCCCACTCCGGCGCACACGTGGTGCTGAGCCTCGACGACCGCCACTACCGACCGGCCCTGCCGACCGCCCCGACACCGCCGAAGGACCCGCAGCTCCCGGCGCCGAAGGCCACGGACCCGCAGCCGCCGAAGGGCAAGCAGCCCGTGCCGGAGGAGCCGCAGCTCCCGGCGCCGAAGGCCACGGACCCGCAGCCGCCGAAGGGCAAGCAGCCCGTGCCGGAGGAGCCGCAGCTCCCGGCGCCGAAGGCGAAGGCCGTCGCACCGGAGTCCCAGCCGCCGCACGTTCCGCCTCAGGGGGACGGCAAGAAGGGCTCCGAGCCGCAGCGCGACAGCGGCCGGGCGAGGGGCCGCCGGGTGCCGGTGCCCGGCACGGGCGAGTGCCTCCTGTACTCCTTCATGGCCGGCGACCCCGTGCACATCCGCGGCCGTCTGGGCGGCCTCGCCGCCACCGACCGCGCCGCGTACGACTGGCTGGGGAACCCCGACGCGGTACGCGGCGAGCTGCGCCGGCAGGCCGGGTCCGGCACCGGGGCCGGCCCTTCCCGGGCCGTGCTCCGCGCCATGCGGTCCCACGTGGAGGACTACGTGGGCCGCAGCGGGGGGCGGCTGCACCCGCAGATCACCGGCCAGTTCCGGCAGACGGTCGCCGACGAGTTCGGGGCACGCGTCCGGGGAATGGACCGGGCCGGGAGGCTGGCCCTCCTCGCCCACCACGGCGTCCGGCACGTCCCCGTGCCCGAGGCCCTCGACCCCGCCGACCTGCTGACCCGGTACGTCGATGCCCGCATGGCGTCGCGCCCCGCCGACCCGGAGGTCTCCCCGGGGGACGCCAGGGCCGTACTGGAGGTGGAGGCCGGGGACCTGAGCCCGCGCCGGATGTTCGAGCACCTCGAGCGGCACGGCCTGCTGCCGACGCCCGACGACCTCGACGACCGCGCACTGGCCCGCCTGCTCGGTACCGCCTACACGCAGAGCACCGCGCCGCTGGACGACACGGAACTGCCCAGGCTCATGGACGCCGTCGTCAACTGGGAACACCGCTGGGGGACACCCGAGGGAGAGATCTTCCTGCCCCTTCTCGCGCACGCGTTCGACCTGAGGGTCGACGTGGTGCGGTCGCTCCCGTCGGGTGCGCGGCGGGTCAGCGGCGCCGGGCCCGACAACGCCACGCGGCGGACGGAGGTCTACTACAACGGCGTCGACCACTACGACGGCAGCGACGCCGAACCCCGCGACCGGTTCGGTGACCCGGTCCTCCCGAAGCGGATCAAGGACGAGGAACGCGACCAGGACGGCGACGTACGGCTCAACCCCCTGTGGGTGCCGCTGGACGAGGTCGATCCCGACCTGCTGATCACCGGCAACCGGGACGCGGTATGGCTGTACACGGTCACCGACGACGGGCGGGTGATCCTCGGCACGGAGGACCTGAGCGGGATCGTCACGCCGGAGCAGTTCGACGCGCTGCTGGCGGGGATGCGGGAGAAGGACCCCGACCTGACGGCGGACTCGCTGCGCGAGGCGCTGGACGGGCTGGGCCACACCGGCATCGCCGCCGGTCACGTCGCCCCCGGCGAGGAGAACGCCGGCCGGACGCTGCCGGGGCGCAGCCGGGTGTCCGGCGAGTTCCGCTGGAGCGAGAAGCTGCGTTCCTGGGTGGTGAACGACAAGTCGGGCCGCTACATGAGCGAGTCGGTCCGGCCGGGTCTGGACGCGGCGGAGGCCGCCGACTGGCTGACCAACGTGGCGGCCCTGTTCAGCGCCCGGCTGGGCGTCGTGGTCCGGACCGACCAGGTGAAGACCGCCGCGACCGTCCCCGCACCGCCCCCGGCCCCGCCGAAGGAACCCGCACAGCCCCCGCCGCCCGCGCCCCCGCCTCCGCCGACGGCGCCCACCGCCACCGCGGCCGGCCGAGGTGTTCCGGCTCCCCCGGCCACGCCGTCCGGTGACGACACCGGCAAGCTGGACGTCGCCCGCCGGGTCGGTGCCGTGCTGCACGGCCTCGGCCACCCGGTGGTGCTGTCCGGAGCCGCCCGCGGCCGGGTGCAGTCCGGCCTGCCCCGGCCCCTGGGCACCGTGGAGTTCCAGCTGCCCGCGGCCGCCCTGCCCGCCGTCGCCGGGATACGCGCGGCGCTGGAGCGGGAGCTGCCCGGGGCGTCGGTGCGGGTCCGGTCCGGCCCGGGCGGCGGCCGGGTGCTCGACCTGTCGGTGAACGGCGTCGACCTCACGGTCACGGCGGTGGACCGGCCGGCCTCCGGCACGGTCACGGCCGACGGCTTCACCGTGCCGGCACCCGCGGACTCCCTGGCCGACGCCGCCCTCGCCCTGGCCACCGGGACCGACCCGGAGCTGCGCGGACGCGACCTCCTCGACCTGCTGTGGGCGCTGCACCGCACCCCCGCCGACGGCCCCCGTACGGTCACGCAGGTCCTCGCGCGCGAGGACGCCTACCGTTCCGCGCGGCCCGCCGGCGCCGCCCCCTCCCTCGCCGTACGGCTCAGCGAACTGCTCGACTCCGCCGCCCTGGACCGCGACGCCCTCGCCCGCCACGAGGAGACCTGGAGCACCCTCGGCGTCACCGACGCCGACCTGCCCGCGCTGCGCGCCGAGCTGACCGCGCTCGCCGGCGGGCTGAGGGCCCGTCCGGAGGTGACAGCGGACCCGGTCCGGGCCCTCGCCGCACGGCTGCCCGACCTGTCCGCCGCCGACCGTGACGCGGCGCTGGCGTCGCTGTCGCCCGCGGACCGCGAACGGCTGGCCGCTGATCCCGCGCTGGTGGACGCCCTGAGCGCCGGACTCACCTCGACCGGGCGCACCTCGACCGGACGCACCCCGGCCAGGCTCACCCCGGCCGAGTTCGCCTCGGTCGCGGCGCGCCTCATGACCCAGGTGCCCGACGGGGTCGAGCAGCCCGTCTCCGCCGGTGACCGGGCCCGTACCCAGATCGCCCGGATGCTGCAGGACCCCGAGGTCACGGCCCGGCTGCTCAAGAAGGGCTCGCGGGTCCTGGTGGTGCCCAGGAGCGAGGCCCTGACCTCCCTGGACGCCTTCCGCTTCCTGCGGGACGCCGCCACCGGCGACGGCCGCCCCTGGGACGACGTCCGCGGTATCGGCACGCGCACCGCGGCCGTCACCGAGGAGAACCTGCTCGGCGAGCGCACCACCGTCGGCACCGGCAAGTCCGCCTACCCCGACGGCTACTCGACCACCCTGCACGAATTCGCCCACACCATCCACCTGCACGGTCTGGACCCCGTCGACCGGCAGCGCATCACCAACACCTTCCGCACCACCACCCGGGCCGGCGAGGCGGGCAACTGGCCCGACGGCCCCCTCTACGGCCACGACGCCGACGGCCGCCGCAGCGCCCCCAACTACAGCAGCCGCAACGAGCGCGAGTTCTTCGCCCAGCTCAGCAACGTCTACCTCATGGCCAACGGCGGCAACGACCCCTACACCGGGCTGCCCCGCAACAACGCAGGACCGGAGTGGGTGCGCACCCGCCAGCCCGCCCTGTACCCCCTGCTGCGCCGGCTGTACGGCGAGGGCCCCCGGCCGGAGCCCCGCCACCCGCGCAGCGTCGAACCGGTCCGCCCCCGCGGGGCGCGTCCCGCGGACGTCAACCCCGTCGAGGCCACCGACGTCGAGAACGAGGCGCTGGCCCGCGCCCGTGCGCTGTGGGACGTCGCCGAGGGCGAACCGGGTGACGGCGGTGACTCCTACACGGCCGTCCGCGCCCTGTGGGACGGCACCACCGGCACCCACACGCCGCAGCCGCACCCGCCCGCGCCGCTGCCGCCGCCGCACCCCACTCCGGTGCCGGCCGTGGGGTCCGCCGCCGCGCCGCCGCCCACCGACGGCGCGGTCCAGCAGCGGCTCCAGGAACTGTGGGCGCTCGTCGAGGCCACCTTCGGCTCCCAGCCGCTCCCGCAGGAGCTGCGCACCGGGCTGTTCAACGCGCTGCGCGTGATCGAAGCGGCGCGCGCCGGGCACCCCCGCTTCGGCGCCGCCCTGGACCTGGACGGCATCACCCGGACGCTGTTGCACCTGGCACCGGACGAACCGGTGGACGCGGCCCGGCACTACGAGGCCCTCACCCTCGCGAGCAGCGCCCACCGCCGGGGCCGCGCCGGCAGCCTGGACGCCATCGCCGCCTACGGGCTGACCCGGCAGGGTTACCCGCAGCAGTCCGCGCTCAGCGGGGCCGACGGCGCGCCGTACGGCAGGAACTGGACCGGACGTCCCGGCATCCGCCTGCACATGGACGTGGTCGCCGATCCCCGGGGCGTCCGCCCCTCGCCCTGGGGGCCCGCGGCCTACGCGGTGGTGGCCGAGCGGAACGACGGGGGGATGCTGCTGGCGAACGGGAAACCAGTGTCGGACGAGGAGTTCGCCGAACTGGTGCTGCACGACCCGGGACGGCGGCCGGACGTACCCGTGGTGATCCTGATCGCGGAGGAGGACGGCCGCAACGAGGTCCTCGCACGGGCGATCGCCGACCGCACCCGCGCCCGCGCCTGGTTCACCTACGGCGACCTGCGGCTGGAAACGGCTCCGGACGGCCGCCGGGTGCCGGTCCTGGCCGCGCCCGCCCCCGGGAGCGATCCGGCGGGGACCTGGATCCCCGCCGACCCGGGACTGGTCCCGGACGACCCGGCGGCCACCGTCAGGGCCGCGAACGGCACCGTCTTCCCGGACGCCGACATCCACTCGTATCCGCTGGTCACGGTGGACGGGCAGACCCTGACCGGGCGGGCGTTCCTCGACGCGCACGACATGGCGCTGCGGGAGGAGGCCCTGCGGGTGGTGTCCGCCATCCAGCACTACACCAACGTCATGGAAGGGCTTCCCGGCGTGTACGCCGGGAAGCAGAGCGGCGCGCTGCCCCTGCCGCGGGGCCTGGCCGACTCCTACGTCTTCGTCGGCCACGGCGACAGCGGACGCACCACCGTGCCCCGCCGCAGCACCGGCGCCAACCAGGCGGTCCACCCCCGGCAGCTGGGCCGGATGCTGGCGCGGCGCAAGAGCATGCAGGCGCTGTCCCCCGACAAGCCGGTGTGGCTGCTGATCTGCGAGCTGTCCATGACGCGCGCCGACCAGGACCTGCTCGCCCATCCCTCCTCCGCCCAGTACGTCGCCAACGAGACCCGCCGCACCGTCTTCACCGTGGACCGGCAGATCTCGCCGAGCGAGGCCGAGGGCGGCCTGCCGCCGCACCTGGTCGTGTACGACGACCCCGACAACCCCGCGGGTCACGTCGAGGAGTTCCGTCCCGAGCCCGGGACCGCCGCCCTCGACGCGCTCGCCGACCTGGGCGGACTGCCCGACCGGCTGCCGGGGCGCACCGACCGCGCCCTGCACTGGGTACGGGCCCTGCGGCAGACCCACGGCGTGCACATCGACTCCGACCCGGCCCGCGAGGCGGAGTTCCACGAGCTGATCGAGGGCTTCGGCGCCCTCGAGAGGCTGCGGTTCCAGGCGGCCGGCAACACCGGCCCCGGCCTGCTCACCTGGGGCGGGCTCCGGCACATCGCCGGCCAGTACGCCGCCCGGCAGGGCTGGGACCGGTCGCTGACCGCCGGCTCCCTGGCACACCTGCTGCACGCCGCACACACCGGCCGGCTGCGGCCCTCCGACACCGCGGACCCCACCGCCCCCGCCGCGCCGCCGGCCTCCACCGTCACCCCGGCCCCGACGGACACGGTGCCGCTGTCGGGCCCCGACCCCGACCCCGACAACGACCTCGACTCCGCCCCCGACAACGACGAGGCCGAGAGCGTGGCGGCGCCGGACGACGCCGGACCCGCCGAGCCCGCCCCGGCGCCGCCCTCCTCCCGGTCCCGGGTCGCCTTCGAGCACCGCCACCGGGACATCACCGATCCGGACCAGCGCCGCCGACTCGCCGAGCTGGCCGAGCAGATCGTGCTGTCCGGCCTGCGGGACCTCAGGGCGGGTCTCCGGCTCCCCACGATCACGGTCACCGGTTACAGCAACGGCCCGCGCTTCGCGCTGTCCGGTGACGCCGTCGAGCACGCCGGGACGGTCGGCCGGCAACGGGCGGACGCCGTGCGCGACCTCCTCCTCGAGGAGATCCGGCGTCAGCTGGAGCTCAACGAACAGAGCGTGCGCGACGTCGCGGAGGTACGCGGCGGCACGGTCCGGGCCGAGGACTTCACGGTCGTCACGGAGAGCGGCGGCCGGGACATCGGCGCCGTCGGCCCGATCGACGGCGCCACCGGGCGGGCGGCACGGCGCCAGGCGGTCGTCACGGTCGACCGCTCACCCCTGTCGGAGGCCGCCGCCCGGCTGGCGGAACTGAGCCCGGAGGACTTCGGCCGGCCGGACTACTTCACCGGCCCGGACCGGCTCGCCGGGAACCTCCTGCACCTCGACGACAACCCCGGGGACGACCCCGACTCGGACGACGACTCGGACAGCGACGCGGACGGCGAGTCCACGGACTCCCCTCCCGCCCCGGTGCGCTTCGACGCCGACGACCTGTCGAACCGCGTACGTCGGCTGTACGAGCTGGCGGCCGAGGCGATGGCCGCCGGCCGGGCGACCAGCACGGCGTCACTGACCGCGTACCACCTCGGCCGGCAGGGCCTGCTGTCCGACGCCACCCGCCTGACCGCACCCGACGGCACCCCGCTGGGCCGGAACTGGACGGGCCGGCCCGCCCGGGACCTGGACGTCTCCTCGTACGACGTGGTGGACGGCGACGACCGGGACCCCCGGCCGGCACCGTGGGCACGCCGGCCCGGTGCTCCCCTCCCGTACGTGATCGGGACGAAGGACGGCGACCACACCAAGGTCCGGCTGGTCCTGCCGGACGGCAGCAAGCGGTGGCGGCTGTCGCCGGAGGAGTTCGCCGAACTGCTGGCGCAGGACGAGGAGCTGGCGGGCCGTGAGGACGCCGCCGAGGTGGTGCTCGTCTCGCCGCACGCCGGCGCCATGGGACTGGACCTGCCGCGCAGGGCCGCGGCCCGGACGGACCGGACGCTGTGGTCGCACAGCGGCGAGACCGCCCTGAAGCCGCACCCCGACACCGGCCGGCACCGCGTCGAGGTGACCGACGACCGGTCCCTCGGCGACGAGTCGATGGGCGAGTCGGCGGGTGAGCCGATGGGTGAGCCGGTGGGCGAGTGGATCGCCAGCGACCCCGGCGACCTGGGGCCGGACGAGGGACGGCCGGAACCCGGGGAAGGCGTCCTGCGCACGATCGACGGGAGGACCCTCCGGGACGCGGACGTCAACTCGGTCACCCTCACCGACGAGGGCCGGCCCGTCGGCCGCGCGGTGGTCAACGGCGCCGACCTGCTCCGGCGCGAGCCGTGGCTCCAGGATCTGGTCCGGTCGACGGAGTGGTCCGTCTACGACCCGGTCACCGGCGAGCCGATCGGGAACCCCCGGCCGGTGCCGTGGAAGGGCCGCAAGCCCTACTTCTTCCTGGTCCACGGCCTGCCGGGGCAGACCCTCATGGTCGAGCGCATGCTCCAGAACAACGTTCCGGTCCGGGGCACGGAAACCGGCGGCTACCTCCGGCGGCGCCCCAGCGTGAGCCGGCTGGACCGGGACACCCCCATCGTGTTCCTGTCCTGCTGGGGGAGCGGACCGGAGGGGTACACCGCCGCCGCCCTGAAGCGGAGCCGCCCGTTCGTCCCCGACCCGCTCGCCGTCTCGTCGGCGGCCCAGGACGTCTCCAACTCGACACGGCGCGACGTCTACGCCCCGGACCGGGAGCACCTGAGCCGTTACGCGAAGGGAAAGCTGTACGACCACGGCATCGGCACCACCCCGGCGAACGACCCGGTGGACCTGGTGAGGCTGCGCCCCGAACCGACCCCGGACGAACTCGACGTCCTGGCCGCGCGGGCCGGCCTGGAGACCTCCCCGGACCTCACCCCGGCCATGGCCCGGGACACGGCCCTGCGACTGGTCCGCGCCCTCCGGTCGACGTTCGGCGTCGACGTGGAGGAGGACAAGGACGATCCGGCCGGCACGTACCGCCGACTGCTGCGCGGCATCGGCGCCCTGGAGGTCATGCGCCGCGGGGACGGGAACCTGCGGGAGCACGGGGAGCTGACGCTCGACCTGCTCGACCGGGTCACCCGCGCGCACCACGGCCTGACGACCGCCCCCGGCACCCGGCCCGCGCCGCCGGACCCCGACGCCGTACGGACGATGCTGGAGGCCGCGTCGGCGCGCCTGTCCACCGACCCCCGGTCCACGCTGCCCGACTTCGTCCCGCTGCCCTCCGTGGACCGGGCCCGCGCACTGATCGGCCGGCACGATCCGGACCGGTGGGCCCGCCTGGTGCTGGGGCTGCGCCCGTCGGCGCACGTCACCGCGGCCGACCGGCAGAACGCGCTGTGGGCCACGGTCCAGGCCGTGGAGAGCGTGGAGAACCACCCCGACCCCGACGCCCTGACGACCAAGGTGCTCCACCTGGGCACCGGCGAGGATCCGCGGGACGAGACCCTGCGGACGGACCTCCTCCGGACGGCGGCCGCGGCGGCGGCCCTCGGCCGCGACGCCCACGACCCCACCGCGCTCGCCGCGTACGACCTCGAACGCAACGGCGCGCTGGACGACCGCACCCTCATCACCTCCGTGAACGGGACGAAGGCCGGCCGCAGCTGGACGGGGAGGCCCGCCCCGAGCCGCATGTGGGCGGACCGTTACGTGATCTCACCCGACGGCGGCCTGGGCAACAGCCGCGGGGCCCTGGCGCCCTGGCACCGGAAGGGCGCCGGGAAGAGCGACCACCCCGGTGGATACGTACTGGACATGAGCGGCACCACCCCGGGACAGGTCGACATGCCCTGGCCGGACGGCACGACCCGCCCGGTGCCCTACGAGGAGATCGCCGAACTGCTCTCGCACGACCCCGTCCTGGCGCGGCTGGACCGGGACGTCACGGTCGTCCCCGTCGGAGCGGGGGACGCCGGCCTGGCCGAGGCGATCGCCGCCCGGACGGGGGCCGCCCGGACGGTGTGGCTGCCGACGCGGCCCCTCCGGCTCCTCGACCGGCGTCCGGCGGTGAACGAGAGCCTCCTCGTGCTGACCTCACCCCAGGACGACACGGGAGCCCACTGGTCGGAGACCCGTCCGCCCGAGCCCGAGCCCGAGCCCGCGCCCGAACCCGCGGCCCAGCCCTCCGGACCCGCCCCCGAGGTCATCACGGCCGGCGACGACACCCCGCTCCAGGCGCCGCCGTCCGAGGAGGCCCGGCGCCGGTGGATCGTCGGCCGGGTGAGCGCGGAGGACCTGCCCGGCGACCCGCCGGGGTTCACCGGCGCCGAGACCGTCACCCTGGCCGAACTGAGGGACGCGGGCATCGGGATCACTCCCGGAATGGACGTCGAGGCGCAACTCGGCGGAGGCGTGCGGGGCAGCGGACTGGCGCCGCTCGACCAGGTGCGGCTGCTGCTGGCCCGCCCCGGCCCGTGGCCGGACGCCCTCGACGCCGTCGCGGCCGCGGTGTCGCGCCGGATCTGGCGCTCGGCCCTCACCGACTTCGAGAGCACGGCCCCGGGCCCGGACGCCGCCCGGACGTGGGACACGGCCCTCGGGCTGCTCCTGCCGGGCGATGCGGACGCCGTGCTCGCGGACTGGCGGTACGCGGCGGAGGCGTACCGCGACGCGGTGCGCCGGCTCGCCGTCCTGCTGGCGGCGAAAGGGGCGGACCCCCGGACGGTGGCGCGCCTCGCCGCCAGGTTCCGGGAGATCCTCGGACTGCCGCCCCTCGGGACGGTGAACACGGGTGAAAGCGAACAGGGGTGAATGAGATGAGTGAGCGGAGTGGGACGGCGATGCCCACGCCTCCCGACGACATCGTCGAGGCCGCACGGCTCGCGCCGGACCACTGGATCAGCATGATCGACCCCGGCTGGGACGGCGAGGGCGTGCCGCCCGACCGGGTCGTGGTCGGCCGCTGGCGCACGGGGGCGACCGGCGAGATCGAGGAGTGGGAGGACAACGAGGCGTACCGCCCCTCCCCGGAATCGCTCGGCTGGCCCGAGCCCACCGACGACGTCGACAAGGCCCTCCAGCTCGCCGTCACCGGTTACGGACCGGCCGAGGACGTCCTGCGCGCACTGGCCACCGCCGAGGTGGCGGTGCTGACCCTGCCGGACGGATCCCCGGTGACCGCCGCGGTGGAGGACGGCGGGCTCGTGGTCCCGGTCTTCACCGCCCCGTCCCACCTCGCCGGCGTCGGCGGCTTCGCCTTCGAACGCGTCACCGTCCCGGCCCTCCTGGACCGCCTGCCCCCCGGCCACGCGCTCTACGTCAATCCGGCCGGTCCCGCGGGCAGCGTGCTGGAGCCCGGTCGGCTCGCGGGGACGGTCACGGGCGGAACACGACCGGACGGGGCCGAGCCCAGTGCCCATGACACCACCGGGTGACGGCCCGCGGGGCTCGGCGACCTCCACGGAGGAGCGTGTTCGTGCAGCGCACCGGTCCGTACCGCCCGTACGTCCACGTCCGTGCACTGACGACACCGGAGGGGACGAACGCGCCGCGCCGTTGCCTCAGCACTCGATGATGTTCACCGCGAGCCCGCCGCGGGCGGTCTCCTTGTACTTGACGGACATGTCCGCGCCGGTGTCCTTCATCGTCTTGATGACCTTGTCCAGGGACACCTTGTGCGAGCCGTCGCCGCGCATGGCCATCCGCGCCGCCGTGACCGCCTTCACCGCGGCCATGCCGTTGCGCTCGATGCACGGGATCTGGACCAGTCCGCCGACCGGGTCGCAGGTCAGGCCCAGGTTGTGCTCCATGCCGATCTCGGCGGCGTTCTCCACCTGCTCCGGCGAGCCGCCCAGCACCTCCGCGAGGGCGCCCGCCGCCATCGAGCAGGCGGAGCCGACCTCGCCCTGACAGCCGACCTCGGCGCCGGAGATCGAGGCGTTCTCCTTGAAGAGCATGCCGATCGCGCCGGCGGCCAGCAGGAAGCGGACCACGCCCTCCTCGTCGGCGCCGGGGACGAAGTTCATGTAGTAGTGCAGGACGGCCGGGATGATCCCCGCCGCGCCGTTCGTCGGCGCCGTGACGACCCGGCCGCCGGCCGCGTTCTCCTCGTTCACGGCCATCGCGTAGAGGGTGATCCACTCCATGGCCAGGGCCTGCGGGTCGCCCTCGGAACGCAGCTTGCGCGCGGTGTTCGCGGCGCGGCGGCGCACCTTCAGGCCGCCCGGCAGGATGCCCTCGCGGGACATGCCGCGGTCGACGCACGCCCGCATCACCCGCCAGATCTCCAGCAGGCCCTCGCGGATCTCCTCCTCGCTCCGCCAGGCGCGCTCGTTCTCCAGCATCAGGGCGGAGATGGACAGGCCCGTCTCCTTGGTCAGGCGCAGCAGCTCGTCACCCGTGCGGAAGGGGTACTTCAGGACCGTGTCGTCCAGCTTGATGCGGTCCGCGCCCACCGCGTCCTCGTCGACGACGAAACCGCCGCCCACCGAGTAGTACGTCTTCGTCAGCAGCTCCGCGCCGGAGGCGTCGTACGCCCACAGCGTCATGCCGTTGGCGTGGTAGGGGAGCGCCTTGCGGCGGTGCAGCACCATGTCGTCGTCGAAGGAGAAGGCGATCTCGTGCTCGCCGAGCAGGCGGATCCGCCCGCCCTCCTTGATCTTCTCCACCCGCTCGTCGGCCGACTCCACGTCCACCGTCCGGGGCGAGTCGCCCTCCAGGCCCAGCAGGACCGCCTTGGGCGTGCCGTGGCCGTGGCCGGTGGCGCCGAGGGAGCCGTACAGTTCGGCCCGGACCGAGGCGACGGAGCCCAGCAGGTCCTCGTTGTGCAGCCGCCGGGCGAACATGCGGGCCGCCCGCATCGGGCCGACCGTGTGCGAGCTGGACGGGCCGATGCCGATCGAGAACAGGTCGAAGACCGAGATGGCCACGGGGACTCCTAGGGGTTCGGCGGACGGCGCTGTCCGCCGGAGGGGTGGTTCGGAAACAGGGGGGACCGTCGGTGCGGTTCATGGTGCGGGGCACCGCGCCCACCGACCCAGTGTGCGCGATGCCCCGGATGTCCGTACGAATGGAAGCGTACGGAATTACGACAGACCGGGGTACAGCGGGTGCTTCTCGGCGAGTGCCGTCACCCGGGCCCGGAGTGCCTCCACGTCGTAGGACGGCTTCAGCGCCTCGGCGATCACGTCCGCGACCTCCGCGAAGTCCTCGGCCGTGAAACCGCGGGTGGCCAGGGCGGGCGTGCCGATGCGCAGGCCCGAGGTGACCATCGGCGGACGCGGGTCGTTCGGGATCGCGTTGCGGTTGACGGTGATGCCGACCTCGTGCAGCCGGTCCTCGGCCTGCTGGCCGTCCAGCTCGGAGTCGCGCAGGTCGACCAGGACCAGGTGCACGTCCGTGCCGCCGGACAGCACGTCCACGCCCACGGCCCTGACGTCGTCCTCGACCAGGCGCTCGGCCAGGATGCGGGCGCCCTCCAGGGTGCGGCGCTGCCGCTCCTTGAAGTCCTCGGAGGCGCAGACCTTGAAGGCGACCGCCTTGGCGGCGATCACGTGCTCCAGCGGACCGCCCTGCTGGCCGGGGAAGACCGCGGAGTTGATCTTCTTGGCCAGTTCGGCCGTGGAGAGGATCACACCGCCGCGCGGGCCGCCCAGCGTCTTGTGCGTGGTCGTCGTCACCACGTGGGCGTGCGGGATCGGGTTCGGGTGCAGGCCCGCGGCCACCAGGCCGGCGAAGTGCGCCATGTCGACCATGAGGTACGCGCCGACCTCGTCCGCGATCCGGCGGAACGCGGCGAAGTCCAGCTGGCGCGGGTACGCCGACCAGCCGGCGACGATCAGCTTCGGCCTGCTCTCCTTGGCGAGGCGCTCGACCTCGGCCATGTCGACCCGGCCGTCGTCACCGACGTGGTACGCGACCACGTCGTAGAGCTTGCCGGAGAAGTTGATCTTCATGCCGTGGGTCAGGTGCCCGCCGTGCGCGAGGTTCAGGCCCATGATCGTGTCACCGGGCTTGAGCAGCGCGAACATCGCGGCGGCGTTGGCCTGCGCGCCCGAGTGCGGCTGCACGTTGGCGTGCTCGGCGCCGAAGAGCTCCTTGACCCGGTCGATGGCGATCTGCTCGATCACGTCGACGTGCTCGCAGCCGCCGTAGTAGCGGCGGCCGGGGTAGCCCTCGGCGTACTTGTTGGTGAGGACCGAGCCCTGGGCCTCCATGACCGCGACCGGGGCGAAGTTCTCCGAGGCGATCATCTCGAGGGTGGACTGCTGGCGCCGCAGCTCGGCGTCGACCGCGGCGGCGACGGCCGGGTCGAGCTCGTGCAGGGGCGTGTTCAGAAGCGACATGCGGCTACGGCTCCTCAGCCCGCGATGTGGGCGTCGTACTCGGCGGCGGTGAGCAGGTCGTCCGGCTCGTCGGTGACGCGCACCTTGAACAGCCAGCCGCCCTCGAGGGGGGCGGAGTTCACCAGCGACGGGTCGTTGACGACGTCCTCGTTCACCTCGGTGATCTCACCGCTGACCGGGGAGTACAGGTCGCTGACCGACTTGGTGGACTCCAGTTCGCCGCAGGTCTCGCCCGCGGTCACGGTGTCACCGACCTCGGGGAGCTGGACGAAGACCACGTCGCCGAGCGCGTTGGCCGCGTGCTCCGTGATGCCGACCGTCGACACGCCGTCCTCGGCGGCCGACAGCCACTCGTGCTCCTTGCTGTAACGCAGCTGCTGGGGGTTGCTCATGGCCTGAATTCTCCTGTACGCGGGGGACTGGTGATGACTGAAGGACTGCGGGAAACACGGGTGAGCAGGCACGACGGGCCCGGCTCACCCGCCGCGGACCGCCCGGGGGCGGTCCACGGCGGTGTCACTTCTGCCGCTTGTAGAACGGCAGTGCCACGACCTCGTACGGCTCGTGGCTGCCGCGGATGTCCACGCCGACGCCCTCGGTGCCCGGCGCCGCGTGCGCCGCGTCGACGTACGCCATCGCGATCGGCTTGCCCAGCGTCGGGGAGGGCGCGCCCGAGGTGACCTCGCCGATCACCTCGCCGCCGGCGACGACCGGGTACCCGGCGCGCGGGACCCGGCGGCCCTCGGCGACCAGGCCGACCAGGACGCGCGGCGGGTTCTGCTCGGCGCGTGCGGCGGCCTCGGCCAGGGCGGCGCGGCCCACGAAGTCGCCCTCCTTCTCGAACTTCACCACCCGGCCCAGACCGGCGTCGAAGGGCGTCAGGGAGGTGGTCAGCTCGTGCCCGTACAGCGGCATGCCCGCCTCCAGGCGCAGCGTGTCCCGGCAGGACAGCCCGCACGGGACCAGGCCCGCGTCCTTGCCCGCCTCGGTCAGCGCCTGCCACAGCCCGACCGCGTGCTCGGGCTTCACGAACAGCTCGAAGCCGTCCTCGCCGGTGTAGCCGGTGCGGGCGATGAGCGCGGGGACGCCGGCGACGGTGCCGGGCAGGCCGGCGTAGTACTTCAGGCCGTCCAGGTCGGCGTCGGTGAGGGACTTCAGGATCGCGGGGGACTCGGGGCCCTGCACGGCCAGCAGCGCGTACGCGTCGCGGTCGTCGCGGACCTCGGCGTCGAAGCCGGCCGAGCGCTCGACGAGCGCGTCGAGCACGGTCCGGGCGTTGGAGGCGTTGGCGACCACCATGTACTCGGTCTCGCCGAGCCGGTAGACGATCAGGTCGTCCAGGATGCCGCCGTCCTCGCGGCAGATCATGGTGTAGCGGGCGCGGCCGGGCTTGACGCCCCCGATGTTGCCGACCAGGGCGTGGTCGAGGAGCGCGGCCGCCTGCGGGCCGGTGACGCCGATCTCGCCCATGTGCGAGAGGTCGAAGAGACCGGCCCTGGTGCGCACGGCGTTGTGCTCGTCGCGCTCGGAGCCGTAGCGCAGGGGCATGTCCCAGCCGGCGAAGTCGGTCATCGTCGCGCCGAGCGAACGATGCAGCGCATCGAGCGCGGTCCGGCGGAGTTCGGTACTGCTCATCGGTCGGTCTCCCAGGGCGAGGGACCCGCGCGGGCCGAGCCGGGCGCGGGGAGGGCGAGGACGTTCCTCCCCATCTGTCATCGGAACCTGAGAGGTTCGCCATGACCGTCCGCACAGGGGAGGGACCACGGCTTGCACCTTGGGTGGGGCCGCTGACGTACTGCCGCAGCGGCCCGCTTTTCAGATGTGCCTCGCCCGCGCGGTATCGGGGCCTGAGAGATTCAAGGGAGGGACTTGCTCCTTCGGCGCCCCGGCGGCAAACGGTGCCGGGGACTCTCCCGCGCGGATTCAAACGGCCGGTATGCAGTTGGCGCGCCCATCATTGCACGCATCGCCGGGGCGCGGCAGGGGGACCCTTCACCGGGTGTGCACAGGGTGCGCGGGCGGTGACGGTGGGCTGTGACAGGGCTGTTTCGGAAAACGGACGGAAACGAGAGGCTTCGGTATTACCTTCTCTTTACACTCAACGGGGATGGGACTCCGTACCTGGCCCCAGGGGAGGACGATCACGGTGAACAGGACCACGGCGTGTGCCACCGCCACGGGTGTCGCGCTGCCCGACCAGCCGGCCGCTCTGGCTCGGGAGGCCCGCGGCGCGCTGCCGGCTCCGGTCGTCCGGGACCTGCGCGGGCGGGCCGGCGGCAGCCCGCACGCCCTGCTGTTCGGGGCCCACGACCTCGTCGTGGTCACCGGACTGCCCGGCAGCGGCAAGTCCACACTGATGCGGCGCGCGGTGCGCGGCACCCGCGTCGACTCCCAGGACACCCGTGACCGCTGGGACCGCCGCATGCCGCGCCTCCTGCCGTACGCGCTCTACCGCCCGCTGGTCCGCCTCGCCCACTACGCCGGGCTGCGCAGGACCCTGCGCGCGGGAGGCGGAGTGGTCGTGCACGACTGCGGCACGCAGGAGTGGGTGCGCCGCTGGCTGGCCCGCGAGGCCCGGCGCCGGGGCGCCCGCCTGCACCTGCTGCTCCTGGACGTCGCCCCGCAGCAGGCCCTGGACGGTCAGCGCGAGCGGGGCCGGGGCGTCTCCCGGTACGCGTTCCTGCGGCACCGCGCGGCGAGCGACCGGCTGCTGCGGGCGGTGGAGCGGGGCGAGCCGCCCGCCGGCTGCGCCTCGGCGGTCCTGATCGACCGGGACGCGGCGAACGCGCTGCGCCGCATCGGCTTCGCCGGCTGATCGGCCGTGCCGCGGCAGCGGTTAGCCTGTGAGCCACAGCAGTGGTTCCAGGCAGGCGGTAGGCAGATGGACTTCCCGGCGCAGACACAACCCCACCCGCACGGCGGATGGCCAGGAAACGAGCTGGAGGAGGTGCTCTCCGCCTCCCTCGGAGTCCCCTCGGCGGGAGGCCGGATCGTCGAGGTGCTGGGCCGCAGCTTCGTCTGGGTCCCCCTGCCGAACGGCGGCGGCCCGCACAGCGGCCCGCTCGACCTGCCCACGATGGAGCTCGACGGTCAGGCGTACGTCCCGGTGTTCAGCTCCGAGGAGCAGTTCCGCCAGGTCGTCGGCTCCCACATGTCGTACACCGTCGCACCGGCCGTGGAGTTCGCGCGCGGCCTGCCGCCGCAGGCGGGGATCGCGGTGAACCCCGGCGGCGTGGTCGGCATCCCGCTGCCGCCGCCCGCCGTGGCGGAGCTGTGCCGGGCCGGGCGCACCCCGCTGGACGGTCCGGCGGCCGGCGGCCGGGTCCGGCTGTTCGAGCCCGACTGGCAGGACGACCCGGTGGACTTCCTCGCCGCCGCCTCGGCGGAGTTCGAGACCACGGGAGTGGTGGCCACCGCCCGCCGGTGCCTCGCCGCGATCGAGACGGCCGACCCGGTGCTGTTCGTCGGCGTGGAGCTGTCCCGGTGGGACGAGGGGGACCTGCGGACCCTGCCGATGGACGCGCTCGGCCGCGCGCTGGGCCGGACGGCGGTGAAGTGGCCGGTCAACCTGGTCCTGCTGGACGTGGCGCAGGACCCGGTGGGCGACTGGATGCGCGAGCGGGTCCGCCCCTTCTACCAGCGCGCCGTGTGATCCCGCGCCCCGCCCGCAACCGCCCCCGCCCGCTTCGGCGGCCCGGCTGAGCGGTACCGGCGTCCGCCGGCCCGGCCGGCCCGCGTGCCGTACGGACAGCGGTCGCCGGGCCGCGGGCGGCTTAAGCTAGGTTCATTGGCTGGCGAGGTGTTGTACGGAGGGGCGATACAAGTGAGCGCTGGCACCGCGGCGGCCGGGCAGGTCGAGCACATGCTGCGCCAGGTGACGCCCGGGCGTTACGACGCCTACGAGGCGTTGCTGCGCGCGCTCGCCACCCCCTCCACCGGTCAGGTCTGGATGCTGCTGTGGCACGGCCAGGCCGGCTCCCCGGACGCCCAGTACGGGAACATGGAGGTGGACGGCCTCGGCTACGCGCCCTGCGTCACCTCCGCCCAGGAGCTGTCGGCCAGCGGCTGGAGCCGGTCCTACGAGGTCGTCGACGGCCTCGACGTGGCCCGCGCGCTCTATCCCGACCACTACGGACTCTGGCTCAACCCGCACGCCCCGGGCGGCGGAGTGGGCATCCCCTGGCTGGACCTGCGCCGCATCGCCACCGGCCTGGACCGCCAGCCCGCCGGGCCGCTCAGGCTGTCCGAGCCCGGCATCGAGATCCCGCAGTTCTACGCCCTGCTCGCGCAGAACGCCCACCGCACCCCGGCCGTCCGCGCGCTGCGCCGCGCCTGGGTGCAGCCCGCGTTGGGCGCGCCCTACCTCGCCATCGGCCTCGACGTGTACGACACCTCGCCGCCGGCCGTCGACGCGGTGCGCGCCATGATGCAGCAGTCCCTCGGGGCCGTCCCGGACGGGCTGCCCGTGTCGACCGTCGCGATGTCCGACGAGCACGACCCGGTCGCGATGTGGCTGCGCGCCAACTCCCGGCCGTTCTACGACCGCGAGGCGCACGGCGCCGTTCCGCCCCCCACCTCGGGCTACGGCCACCCGCCCGCGCACCGGCGCTGACCGGGCCGCGTCCGCCGCAGCCCGGTGCGGCCGGCCCGGCCGTGCCCGCCCGCGCCCGTCCGTGCCTGTCCGTGTTGACTCAGCGTCACCGTGTCCACGAAGTGGACACGGGCGCGGCGCGGTCCGCCCGTCCCGCCGCCCGGCGCTGATTTCGCGTCAGATTTTCGGCCATGCGCGCTCAGCTACTTCTCGCTGACCGCCTGTCACCTGCGGTTTCACCCGCCCTTCACGCCTTCTGGCGTCCCTTGAACGGCACTTGGGGAGGCGCCTTGTGTGTCGGGCGGGTTAACTCCTGTCGGCGGAACGCCTGAACCGCCCCTTATGTCAACTGTTCAGATCTCAGGTAGGTATCACCGCTATCCGGACTGTTCCTGACCACCTGTGAACGTCTGTAGTGTTCGGCCGGTCAAAGTGCATCCACATAGCGGACCCGGAGTGGCCCCAATATGCGCATAATCAAGTCCCGAGCCGCTCGGGCGATCACGGCCGCGGTGGCGGTCGGTCTGATCGCCACGGGCTGCTCCAGCGAGCGGGACAACAAGAGCAAGGACGGCGGCGACAAGGACACCTTCGTCTTCGCCGGTGCAGGTGACCCGGGTTCCCTGGACCCTGCCCTCGCGAGCGACGGTGAAACCTTCCGCGTGACGCGACAGGCGTTCGAGGCCCTCCTCGAGCACGAGTCCGGCGGGACCAAGCTGGTCGGCGGCCTCGCCGAGACCTGGTCCAGCAACGACAAGGGCACCGTCTGGACCTTCAACCTCCGCAAGGGCGTGAAGTTCCACGACGGCGAGGCGTTCAACGCCGCGGCCGTCTGCGCCAACTACGACCACTGGTTCAACTGGACGGGCACCTACCAGTCCAGCGCGGTCTCCTACTACTGGCAGACCATCATGGGCGGCTTCAAGAAGAACGAGGACAAGGAGACGCCGGAGGCGAACTACAAGTCCTGCACCGCGAAGGACGAGCACACCGCCGTCATCGAGGTCAAGAAGCCCTCCGCCAACCTCCCCGGCGGCTTCTCGCTCCAGGCCCTGGCGATCCACTCGCCGAAGGCCATCGAGGAGTACAAGAAGCAGGACGCGTCCGCCAAGGGCGACGCCATCACGTACCCCAAGTACAGCCAGGAGGCCGGCACGGTCGCCGGCACCGGCCCGTACAAGATCGTCAAGTGGAACAAGGGCAACAAGGAAGTCTCCCTCGAGCGCTTCGACGACTACTGGGGCGAGAAGGCGAAGATCAAGAACCTGGTCTTCCGCACCATCGACACCGAGGAGGGCCGCCGCCAGGCGCTCCAGGCCGGTGACATCGACGGCTACGACCTCGTCGCCCCGGCCGACGTCAAGACCCTCGAGGACCAGGGCTACGTCGTCCCGACCCGTGGCGTCTTCAACCTCTTCTACGTGGGCATGAGCCAGGGCGCCAACAAGGCCCTCAAGAAGAAGGAAGTCCGCCAGGCCATCGCGCAGGCGATCGACAAGGAGAACCTGGTCAAGACCCAGCTGCCCGAGGGCGGCAAGGTCGCCGACCAGTTCATGCCGGACACGATCGCGGGCTACTCCAAGAACGTCACGAAGTACCCGTACGACACCGCCAAGGCCAAGAGCCTCCTCAAGAAGGCCGGCGAGCAGAAGCTCAAGGTCGAGTTCTGCTACCCGACCGAGGTCACCCGCCCGTACATGCCTGCCCCGCAGGACCTGTTCGAGCTGATGAAGTCCGACCTGGAGAAGGCCGGCATCACCGTCACGCCGAAGGCCATGAAGTGGGCCCCGGACTACCTGGACGCCACCGAGGCGGGCTCCTGCGACCTGCACATGCTCGGCTGGACCGGTGACTTCAACGACGGCTACAACTTCATCGGCACCTGGTTCGCCGAGTACGACAAGCAGTGGGGCTTCAAGGACAAGAAGGTCTTCGACGCCGTGAAGGCCGGCTCGAAGATGGGCAAGGCCGAGGAGCGCGTCGCGGCCTACCAGAAGGCCAACGAGGTCATCATGGACTACCTGCCGGGCGTCCCGATCTCCTCCTCCCCGCCGGCCATCGCGTTCGCCAAGAACGTCAACCCGCCGAACGTCTCCCCGCTGACGCAGGAAGTCTTCGCCGAGGCCTCCTTCAAGTAAGCGCGTAGTCGGCAGAAGAACAAGCAAGAACGGGGGGTCCGCCCGGCCGTCGCAACTCGGCGGCCGGGCGGGTCCATTCATGTAAGACATCACGCAAGAAAGGGGCATGCGGGGTGCTGCGTCTCGTCGTACGAAGACTGCTCCAGCTCATACCCACGCTGCTCGGCCTGTCGGTTCTGCTCTTCCTGTGGCTCGACCGGCTGCCCGGAGGGCCCGCCTCAGCGATCCTGGGGGAGAAGGCCACCGAGGCCGAAGTGGCGCGCATCAACCGTGCGCTCGGGCTGGACCAGCCCGTCTACGTCCAGTACTGGCGCTTCCTCAAGCGCATCGTCGAGCTCGACCTGGGCACGTCCACCCAGACCGGGCAGCCGGTGTGGGACGAGTTCGTCCTGCGCTTCCCCGCGACCGTGGAGCTGTCCCTCCTCGCGATCCTCATCGCCGTGGCCGTCGGCGTCCCGCTCGGTTACTTCGCCGCCCGCAACCGCGGCGGCTGGCTCGACGTCACCGCCGTCTCCGGCTCGCTCGTCGGCATCTGCATCCCGGTCTTCTTCCTCGCCCTGATCCTCAAGGGCGTCTTCGCCGTCGAACTCGGGATCTTCCCCAGCTACGGACGCCAGGACACCGGCATCGACGCCACCAGCGTGACCGGATTCGCCGTCCTGGACGGCATCCTCACCGGGGAGTTCGACGCCTCCTGGGACGCGATCATGCACCTGATCCTGCCCTCCATCGCCCTGGCCTCCATCCCGCTCGCGGTCATCGTGCGCATGACCCGCGCCAGCGTCCTCGAGGTGCAGGACGAGGACTACGTCCGCACCGCCGAGGCCAAGGGCCTCAAGCGGGGCGTCGTCCGCAACCGGCACGTGATGCGCAACGCGCTGCTCCCCGTGGTGACCGCGGTCGGCCTGCTCACGGGCTCCCTGCTGTCCGGCGCGGTCCTGACCGAGTCGGTGTTCTCCTTCGGCGGCATCGGCTCCTTCATCCGGACCGCGATCGACGCCCGCGACTACCCCGTGCTCGTCGGGTTCATCATGTTCATCGCGCTGGTGTACGTCCTGATCAACCTGCTGGTGGACCTGGCGTACAGCCTCATCGACCCGAGAGTGCGGGTGCACTGACATGAGTGTCGCCACCAAGACCGACAAGATCCAGCGCCTCGCGGAACTGACCGCGACCAAGGAGACCAGCACCGGCGCCAGCCTGTGGCGGGAGGCCTTCCGCCGCCTGAGGCGCAGCAAGATGGCGATCATCGGTGCGATCATCATCGCCCTGTTCGTCGTCCTCGCGGTCGTCGGGCCCTACCTCGCCCCGTACTCCCCGACCGTCCAGACCTGGCGGAACGAGGTCTTCCCCAACCGGGGCGAGTTCGTCGGCCCGCGCGGCGAGAACTGGTTCGGGCTCGACCACCTCGGCCGGGACATGTTCTCCCGCATGCTGGTCGGCGCCCGCCAGACGCTGCTCGTCGGTGTCGTCGCCACGCTGATCGGCCTGATCATCGGCTTCCTGATCGGCGGCCTCTCCGGCGCCTTCGCCACCCTGGGCGGCGACACCGGAAAGCGCGTCGACTCCGTCATCATGCGGTTCATCGACATGATGCTGGCGCTGCCCTCGCTGCTGCTGGCCGTGTCCATCGCCGCCGTCATGGGACAGTCGCTGACCACGGTGATGATCGCCGTGGGTGTCGTCCAGATCCCGGTGTTCGCACGGCTGTTGCGCGGCTCCATGCTGGCGCAGGGCGGGGCGGACTACGTGCTCGCGGCCAAGTCCCTGGGCGTGCGCAAGCGGCGCATCGTGATCTCGCAGATCGTCCCCAACTCGCTCAGCCCGGTGATCGTGCAGGCCACGCTCTCCCTGGCCACCGCGATCATCGAGGCGGCCGCCCTGTCCTACCTGGGCCTGGGCAACCCCGACCCGGCCATCCCCGAGTGGGGCGTCATGCTCACCCAGGCGCAGCGCTTCTTCGACAACGCGCCGTTGATGGCGGTCTACCCCGCCGTCGGCATCATCATCACCGCCCTCGGCTTCACCCTCCTCGGCGAGGCCATGCGGGAAGCCCTCGACCCGAAGCTGAGGGGCTGAACCACCATGTCTCTGCTCACTGTCGACGAACTGACCGTCACCTTCGGCGGCCGCGGCCGCAAGGAGTCCCGGGCGGTCGACGGCGTCTCCTTCGAGGTCGACCAGGGCCAGGTCGTGGGCCTGGTCGGCGAGTCCGGCTGCGGGAAGTCCGTCACCTCCCTGGCCCTGATGGGCCTGCTCCCGGACAAGGGCGTCACGATCGGCGGCCGTGCCGAATTCGACGGCACGGACCTGTTCACCATGAACCCGTCCGCCCGCCGCGACCTGCGCGGCAGCAAGATGGCGATGATCTTCCAGGACCCGCTGTCCTCGCTCAACCCGGTCGTGCCGGTCGGCGTGCAGGTCACCGAGATCCTCGAGCGCCACCGCGGGATGAAGGGCGAGGCCGCCCGCAAGGAGGCCGCCCACCTGCTGGACCGGGTCGGCATCCCCGACCCGACCCGGCGGCTCAAGGAGTACCCGCACCAGCTCTCCGGCGGCATGCGCCAGCGCGCGCTGATCGCCATGGCGGTGGCCTGTGCCCCGCGCATGCTCATCGCCGACGAGCCCACCACGGCCCTCGACGTGACGATCCAGGCGCAGATCCTGGAACTGCTCAAGGAACTCGTGGACCAGGAGGGCACCGCCCTGCTGATGATCACCCACGACCTCGGCGTGGTCGCCGGCCTGTGCGACCAGGTCAACGTGCTCTACGCGGGCAAGGTCGTGGAGTCCGCCGGACGCCGCGAGCTGTTCGCCCACCCCACCCACCCCTACGCGCACGGACTGCTGGGTTCCATCCCGCGTCTGGACGCCCCCCGGGGCGAGCCCCTCAACCCGATCCGCGGCTCCATCAACGACCGCATCGCCTGGGCCGACGGCTGCGCCTTCGCGCCCCGCTGCGACCGGTACGAGATGGGCTGCCTGACCGGCACCCCGCAGCTCACCGAGGAGCGCACGGCCGGTCACCAGGTGCGGTGCGTCAACCCCGTACTCGACGACGCGAAGGCCGAGGAGGTCCCCGCATGAGCCTGCTCGAACTGGACGGCGTCAAGGTCCACTTCCCCATCAAGAAGGGCGTCCTGTTCGACCGCACGGTCGGCCACGTCTACGCCGTGGACGGGGTGTCCCTGAAGGTCGAGGCCGGTGAGACCTACGGCCTGGTCGGCGAGTCCGGCTGCGGCAAGACCACCCTGGGGCGGTCGGTGCTGCGGCTGGTGGACATCACCGAGGGCTCGGTCGTCCTCGACGGCACCGACCTGGCGAAGCTGCCGGGCGAGGAGATGCGCCGCTTCCGGCGCCGGCTCCAGATGGTCTTCCAGGACCCGCTGGGCTCGCTCAACCCCCGGCAGAACATCGAGTCGATCCTGTCCGAGGGCATGGTCGCCCACGGCATCGGCAAGGACCAGGAGGAGCGCCGGGAGAAGATCAAGGCGATCCTGGACAAGGTCGGCCTGCCCTCCAACGCGCTCTCCCGCTACCCGCACGAGTTCTCCGGCGGCCAGCGCCAGCGCATCGGCATCGCCCGCGCCCTCGTCCTGGAACCGGACGTGATCATCTGCGACGAGCCGGTCTCCGCGCTCGACGTGTCGGTCCAGGCCCAGGTCATCAACCTGCTGGAGGAGCTCCAGGAGGAACTCGGCCTGACGTACGTCGTGATCGCCCACGACCTCGCGGTGGTCCGGCACATCTCCGACACGATCGGCGTGATGTACCTGGGCTCGCTGGTCGAGGAGGCGCCGAGCGACGCGCTGTACGCCGAGCCGAAGCACCCGTACACCAAGGCGCTGATGTCGGCCGTGCCGGTGCCGGACCCGGAGGTGGAGGACCGCCGCGAGCGCATCCTGCTCACCGGCGACCTGCCCTCCCCGGCGAACCCGCCCGCCGGCTGCCGCTTCCACACCCGCTGCCCCTGGGCCCAGGCCGAGCGGTGCTCCACCGAGCGGCCGCAGCTGCGGGACATCGGCGGCGGCCACCGGGTGGCCTGCCACTACGCCGAGGAGATCGCGGCCGGGACGCTGCGGCGGACCACGGGCGAGGTCGTGGCGGCGACGCGCGAGGGAGTGGACGACAACCCGGTGTCCGAGGAGACCGGGACGGCGACGGTACCGGAGCAGCCCGGACCGCCGGAGCAGGAGAACACGCCGGAGCCGGAGAACAAGACGGAGCCGGCGGAGGACGCTGAGAAGGCCGGCGAGGTCGAGAAGGCCGAGGACGCCGACGAGGCTGAGAAGGCCGGCGAGGTCGAGAAGGCCGAGGACGCCGAGGACGCCGAGGACGCCGAGAAGGCCGACGAGGCCGAGAAGGCCGGCGAGCCCGACAAGGCTGACAAGGCCGACAAGACCGGGAAGGCCGAGAAGGCCGAGGAGACCGAGGAGACCGAGAAGGCCGTGTAACAGGCCGCCGGACCTCCGCCGAAGCCCGGGACGCCGTCCGACGGGTCCCGGGCAGCAAGCTCACCCCACCCCTCGCCTTGCTTTGCAAGGCGAGGGGTTCTTGCTGCGCAAGAATGTAAGGGTGCTCCAGCAACTGTTCAGTCCGTCCGTCCTGCACCTGCTCGACCTGATCGGCATCTTCGTCTTCGCGATCTCCGGCGCCCTGCTGGCCGTCCGCAAGAACTTCGACGTCTTCGGCATCGCCGTCCTCGCGGAGGTCACCGCCCTGGGCGGCGGGCTCTTCCGTGACCTGGTCATTGGCGCCGTACCGCCCGCCGCCTTCACGGACCTGGGGTACTTCCTCACCCCGCTGCTCGCGACGGCCCTGGTCTTCTGCTTCCACCCGCACGTGGAGCGCATTCAGACCGCCGTCAACGTCTTCGACGCGGCCGGCCTCGGCCTGTTCTGCGTCGTCGGCACGACCAAGGCGTACGACTACGGGCTCGGCCTGACCGCCTCCGCCTGTCTGGGCCTGGCCACCGCGGTGGGCGGCGGCGTGCTGCGCGACGTGCTCGCCAACGAGGTGCCCTCGCTGCTGCGCTGGGACCGCGACCTGTACGCGGTCCCGGCCACGGTCGGCGCCGCCATGGTCGCGCTGTGCCTGCGCTACGACGCGCTGAACGCGATGACCAGCAGCCTCGCCGCGATCACGGCCTTCGTGCTGCGGCTGCTCGCGATGCGCTACCACTGGCGGGCGCCTCGCGCCTGGCACCGGCGTTCGGCGGTCCGCGAGGAGTAGCGCCCCCGGGTCATCACGCGGATTTCACTCGAGCGCCCAGTCAAAAGCTACCGCTTAGTAATTACTTCTTGTACTGTTCAGCCATGCCAGAAGCAGCCTCCGCCCCGGCCACCCGGGCCACGATCGGTGCCAGTGAGTTCGACCGCGACACCGCGGTGACGCCGCGCGCCCCCGGCGTCTACGACATCGACCTCTCCGCCGGCTGGACGATCATCAACGCCGTCAACGGCGGCTATCTGCTGGCCGTCCTGGGCCGCGCGCTCGCGGACGCCCTGCCGCACCCCGACCCGTTCACCATCTCCGCGCACTACCTGACCGCCTCCCAGCCCGGCCCCGCGGTCGTCCGCACCGAGACCGTGCGCACCGGACGGACCCTGTCGACCGGTCAGGCGTCCCTGTTCCAGCGGGACGAGCACGGCCGGGAGGTCGAGCGCATCCGCGTCCTCGCCTCCTACGGCGACCTGGACTCCCTCCCCGACGACGTCCGCACCACGGCCGAGCCGCCCGCGATCCCGCCGATGGAGCAGTGCTTCGGCCCCGAGGACGGGCCCGCCCCGGTCGAGGGCAGCTCCGCCATCGCCGACCGGCTGATGCTCAAGCTCGACCCGTCGACCCTGGGCTGGGCGCTCGGGCAGCCCTCCGGCAAGGGGGAGATGCGGGCCTGGTTCGGGCTCGCCGACGGCCGCGACCACGACCCCCTCTCGCTGCTCCTCGCGGTGGACGCGCTGCCGCCGACCGCCTTCGAGCTCGGGCTCTCCGGCTGGGTTCCCACCGTGGAGCTGACGGTGCACGTGCGCTGCCGCCCGGCGCCGGGCCCGCTGCGCGTGTCGATCACCACCCGCAACCTGGCCGGCGGCTTCCTGGAGGAGGACGCCGAGGTCTGGGACAGCGCCGACCGGCTGGTGGCCCAGTCCCGCCAGCTCGCGCGCGTGCGCCTGGGCTGAACCGCACGACGTCGGCCGGCCCTTCCGGCGAGTTCGCGCCACGGCCGCCCCGCTCACGGGGCGGCCGTCGTCATGTGGGGGTACGGCTGTTTCCGGCCGGTTCGTCGAGCCAGTGCCGGCGGCCGATGCTGATCAGCCGCAGCTGACGGGTCGCCAGCCGCGTCACGCGCTCCCGCTCCCCGGGGGCCGCCTCCGCCTCCGACGCCTCCAGGAGGAGCGAGGCCGTGACGAGCATCTGGTCGACGTAGAGCTGGGCCAGCATCAGCCGGTCGCCCTCGCTCCAGCCCGCGGAGACCGGGTCCTCGGCCAGCGCCTCCCCGACCTCCCCCGCGAACCGGGCGAGTTGCCCGCGTATCGCCTCCCGGACCGGCCGGACCCCGCCGTGCCGCTCCCGGGCGATGAAACGGACGTGTGCGGGGTACGCGTCCACGTGACCGGCGATCAGTTCGACGGCGCGCGCGATGCGTTCCTCGCTGTCGCCGGCCGTGGACACCGTCGTCCGGATCGTCGGGTGCAGGCTGCCCAGCGCCTCCTCGACCAGTGCCACACCCAGGTCCGCGATGGAGCGGAAGTGCCGGTAGAAGGCGGTCGGGGCGACCCCCGCGGCACGGGTGACCTCACGCAGGCCCAGGCTGCTCAGACTCTGCCCCTCGAGCAGTTCCAGGGCCGCGTCGAGGAGTGCCCGCCGGGTCTTCTGCTTCTGGGCCTGCCGGATGCCGAGGGTGTGACTCATACCATGCAGTTAACAACTGTTCTCCGGAATTGGAAAGGCATACCGCGCGCTAGACTAGGTAGTCAGTGAACAAGTGTCATCAGAACCGTTCACCGAAACGTGGGGATCCGACTCATGCTGTTCCTCGTCGCCGCCCTCCTGCTGTTCGGCGTGGTCCTGGGCGCCGTGGCCCACGCGCCGCTCTCCTTCTCCGTCGCCGCGGGCGCCGTGATCGCCGTCTGGCTCGGCGTCTTCGCCCTGCGCGAGCGCCACGGCCGCGGACGCGGCACCTCGGCGCGCTGATCCTCCGCAGGGCCGCCCGTCCCCCGACCGTCCCGACCGTGGGAGTAGATCACCATGCAGCTCACCGCACCGGCGAACCGCCGCACCGGTCTCCGGGACGCCGACGGCATGGCCGTCGCGTCGTTCGTCCTGGGCCTGCTGGGCCTGCTCGTCCTCAACGTCCTCCTCGGCCCGATCGCCATCGCGCTGGCGGGCGTGGCGCTGTGGCGGGGCACCGCCCGCCGCGGCCGCGCTCTCCTGGGGCTCGGCCTCGGCGTGGCCGACCTGGTGGTCCTGGCGGTGTTCGTCCAGGCGGACCAGACGGTCTCGTGGAGCTTCTGAGCCGGCCTCGTGTTCCGGCCGGTCGGGCCGGCCGCGCCGACCGCGACCCGGAGCCGATGCGCCGGGGCCCGTAGAATCGGCCCCACCATGGCTTACCTCGACCACGCCGCGACCACCCCGATGCTTCCCGAGGCGGTCGAGGCGCTCACCGCGCACCTGGGCGTCACCGGCAACGCCTCCTCCCTCCACGCGGCCGGCCGCCGGGCCCGCCGCACCGTCGAGGAGGCCCGCGAGACCCTCGCCGAAGCCCTCGGCGCCCGCCCCAGCGAGGTGGTCTTCACCTCCGGCGGCACCGAGGCCGACAACCTCGCCGTGAAGGGCCTGTACTGGTCCCGCCGCGACGCGGACCCGGCCCGCAGCCGGGTCCTGGCCAGCCCCGTCGAGCACCACGCCGTCCTCGACGCCGTCCACTGGCTCGACGAGCACGAGGGCGCCACCGTCGAGTACCTGCCGGTCGACGCGCACGGCCGGGTCCACCCGGACGCCCTGCGCGAGGCCATCGCCCGCAACCCCGACGACGTCGCCCTCGCCACGGTCATGTGGGCCAACAACGAGATCGGGACCGTCCTGCCGGTCCGCGAACTCGCCGAGGTCGCCGCGGAGTTCGGTGTTCCGCTGCACTCCGACGCGGTCCAGGCCTTCGGTCAGGTGCCGGTGGACTTCGCCGCCTCCGGGCTCGCCGCGATGACGCTGTCCGGTCACAAGATCGGCGGCCCGTACGGCATCGGCGCGCTGGTCCTGGGCCGGGAGCACACCCCCGTGCCCGTCCTGCACGGCGGCGGCCAGGAGCGCCATGTGCGCTCCGGCACGCTGGACGTGCCCGCGATCGCCTCCTTCGCCGTCGCCGGGCGGCTGGCCGCCGAGCAGCAGGAGTGGTTCGCCCGCGAGATAGGCGCCCTGCGCGACGGACTGGTCGCCGCGGTCCGCGAGGCCGTCCCGGACGCCGTCCTCGGCGGTGACCCCGCGCCCGGGGGGCGGCTTCCGGCCAACGCCCACTTCACCTTCCCCGGCTGCGAGGGCGACTCCCTGCTCCTGCTGCTCGACGCCCAGGGCATCGAGTGCTCCACCGGATCCGCCTGCACCGCCGGCGTCGCCCAGCCCAGCCACGTCCTGCTGGCCACCGGCACCGACCCCGACCTGGCCCGCGGCACCCTGCGCTTCTCCCTCGGCCACACGTCCACGGAGGCCGACGTGGAGGCCCTCGCCAAGGCCATCGGACCGGCGGTGGAGCGGGCCCGGGCGGCGGGGCTGACCTAGGGGCGAGGGGTCCGGTTTCCTCCGGACACGGCAACGACCCGCCCCCGGGCACGACGACGACCTACGAGACGGGTTCCCTTCGCCGGTATGACCCGGATCAGGTGACTAGGGGTCGCCTTCCGGCCCTGTACTGCGACCTTCCGGCCTCTCAGCCCGACCGTCGACGTCGGCACCAGCGGAAGCCGAAGCCTCTCGCCGGAGTCGGCTACTCCGGTCGAACTCCCTCACTCGTCCCGTAGGCCTGTTTCCAGGATAGGACGCCCGTTTCCGGATGGAAGGGGGTGAAGGGGATTTTTTCGCCCGATTTTCGGGGCGGCGGTCTCAGGCCGTCCCCGTGCGCGCCCGACGCACGAGCTCCATGTACCGGTCCCAGTCCCAGTGCGGGCCCGGGTCGGTGTGGTCCGTGCCCGGCACCTCGACGTGGCCGATGATGTGCTCCCGGTCCACCGGGATGTCGTACCGCGCGCATATGCGCGCGGTGAGCCGCGCCGAGGCCTCGTACATCTCGTCCGTGAAGTCCTGCGGCCGGTCCACGAACCCCTCGTGCTCGATGCCGACGCTGCGCTCGTTGTAGTCGCGGTTGCCCGCGTGGTAGGCCACGTCCAGCTCGCGGATCATCTGCGCGACGCGGCCGTCCTGGCCGACGACGTAGTGCGCGGCCGCCTGGTGCCCCGGGTCCTGGAACGCCCGCACCGCGCTGTCGAAGCTGCCCTGGGTGACATGGACGATCACCATGTCGACGCCGTAGTCGTCCGGCCGGTCCGCGCGGCGCCAGTTGGCGTCCGAGGCCGCCACCCAGCGCGCGCCCGCGAAGTCCACCGCGCCCTGCTCGCGCGGCTTCTCCACTCCCGGCACGCGCCACCACAGGCGCCCCAGCTCGTCGCGCGCCAGCGCCGCCGTGCCCGCCGCGGCCGCCACCCCGCCCACGATCAGGGCCCGCCGCCCGATGCGCCGGTCCCGGTCCCCGCCCTTGGCTGCTCTTCTCGCCCCCATGTGATCGTGAACGGATACCCGGCGGCCCAGGTTCCCGCGCCCCCGTACCCTGGAAGGGTTATGACTGACACCCCGCAGCCCTCCCGCTCCCTCCGCGTCCTGGCCGCCATGTCCGGCGGGGTCGACTCCGCCGTCGCCGCCGCCCGCGCGGCCGAGGCGGGCCACGACGTGACCGGCGTCCACCTCGCGCTCTCCGCGAACCCGCAGTCGTTCCGTACCGGCGCGCGGGGCTGTTGCACCATCGAGGACTCGCGCGACGCCCGCCGTGCCGCCGACGTCATCGGCATCCCGTTCTACGTGTGGGACCTCGCCGACCGCTTCCGCGAGGACGTCGTCGAGGACTTCGTCGCCGAGTACGAGGCCGGCCGCACCCCGAACCCCTGCCTGCGCTGCAACGAGAAGATCAAGTTCGCCGCGCTGCTGGACAAGGCGCTCGCGCTCGGCTTCGACGCCGTCTGCACCGGCCACTACGCCAAGGTGGTCCTGCGCGAGGACGGCACGCGCGAGCTGCACCGCGCCTCGGACATGGCCAAGGACCAGAGCTACGTCCTCGGCGTGCTCGACGACCGCCAGCTCGCCCACGCGATGTTCCCGCTCGGCGACACGGTCACCACCAAGGAGCAGATCCGCGCGGAGGCCGAGCGCCGCGGACTCGCCGTCGCCAAGAAGCCCGACTCGCACGACATCTGCTTCATCGCCGACGGCGACACCCAGGGCTTCCTCGCGAACCGCCTCGGCAGGGCCGAGGGCGACATCGTCGACGAGTCCGGCGCCAAGGTCGGCACGCACGAGGGCGCGTACGGCTTCACCATCGGCCAGCGCAAGGGCCTGCGGATCGGCACGCCCGCCCCCGACGGCAAGCCGCGCTACGTCCTCGACATCTCCCCGGTGACCAACACGGTCACCGTCGGCCCGGCGGCCTCCCTGGACGTCACCGCCCTGACCGCGATCAGGCCCCGCTGGTGCGGCGCCGCCCCGGAGGGCCCCGGCACCTACACCGCCCAGCTGCGCGCCCACGGCGGCGAGACCGCGGTGACGGCGGAACTCGTCGACGGCGAGCTCAGGGTCAGCTTCGCCGAGCCCGTCCGCGGCGTCGCGCCCGGCCAGGCGATCGTGCTGTACGACGGCACGCGCGTGGTCGGCTCGGCGACCATCGCGTCGACGGTGCGGGCGGCGGCGGGCGTGGCCTGACACCGTCCGGGCCCCGGCCCGGCGCCCGCTCACCGCGCGAAGAACTCCGCCAGTACCGGTGCCAGGACGTCCGGGTCGGCCATGTGGGTCTGGCCCTCCAGGACGCGGTACGCGCCCCCGGGGACCGCGTCCGCGATCGCCCGCGCGGCCTCGCGCATCCACGCCGGGCTCCCGTCGCCCGCGATCGCCAGCACCGGCACGCGGATCGACGACAGCAGCTCCCGGGGGACGCTCCCGTCGCCCATGACGGCGTCGTCGTACGCGAGGCTCGGCGCGAGCGTCTCCATCCCGGCCCACAGGGAGGACTGCCGGGCGCCCTGGATCACCGACTCGTCCAGTCCGGTCAGCCGCAGGAAGAGCTCCACCGCGTCCCCGCGCCGCCCCTCGGCGAGCGCCGCCGTCAGCCGCTCGGTGTACCGCGCGCGCTCCTCCAGGTCCTTCCCGGACATCGCGTACGGCGTCTCGTACACGGCGACGTGGCGCACCGGCAGCCCGCCCGCCGCCGCCCGGAGCGCCAGCGCGCCGCCCGAGGAGACGCCGTACAGCGACGCCTCGCCGCCCACGGCCTCGATCAGCGCCGCCAGGTCCTCGACCTCGCGCTCCACCGCGTACGGCGCGGTGTCCCCGCTCGAGCCGCGGCCCCGGCGGTCGTACACGACGACCCGGAACCGCTCCGAGAGCGGCGCGGCCAGCGGCGCCACCGTGGCCCCGGTCGACATCGCACCGCTCACGAGGACGACCACGGAACCCCGCCCGGCGCTCTCGTACCCGAGGGAGGTTCCGTCGCGCGAAAGGATGTTCTTGTCCATGTCGCACCAGACTGCCGCACGGCGCGGAATTCGTCGCTGAGGCGGACGGCGCGTCCGCCGATCGCGACCCTTCTACGCGATCACGACACTTCCACCTCGTAGAAGCAGAGGTGGTCCTTGATCCGCGCGACGTCCGGCTTCGGGTCCGGGTACGCCCAGACCAGGTCGGCCGCGTCCGGCAGCGACCAGTAGGACGCGGTGCCCTTGAAGGGGCAGTGCGTGTGCGTCCCGGAAGGCGTCAGCAGGTCGAGCCGCACGTCCTCCGGCGGGATGTAGTACCGGTCCGGACAGCCCGTCTCCCTCAGCACCAGCGCCCGGTCGCTCCGGGCCAGCACCTGCTCGCCGTGCACCACGCGCACGTGCCGGTCCGCGGACTCGATGGTGATGCGGTGGCCTGTGGTCACGATCGCTCCTCCTCGGGTAGCCGACTCAGCGGTTACAGCGCACGCTGAAGCGTAGTTCTTCCCGAGGAGGCCCCATGGGAGCCAAGGACACCCGCAGCAACCGCGGCACCCTCACCCACCGGGCCCGGTACGCCCTGCGCCACCCGCGGCGCGTGCCCGCCCACGCGCGGCGCGCGCTGCGCGACGCCTGCCTGCGGCTGCTCCACCGCGACCACATCGCCTACTACCGCGCGGTGATGGCCTCCGACACGGCCCGCAGCGCCGAGGCCGCGGTCGGCCACAACCCCTCGCGCGAGCAGTGGGCGCGCATCGGCCGGATGCAGTTCGACTACCTGCTGCGGCACGGTCTGGAGCCGCACCACCGGATGCTGGAGATCGGCTGCGGCAACCTCCGCGCGGGGCGCCTGTTCATCGACCACCTGGAACCCGGCCACTACTACGGCATCGACATCTCTCCGGACATCCTGCTCGCCGCCCAGGACACCGTCGTGCGCGACGGACTCCAGGCCAAGATGCCCTACCTCACCCTCGCCGACGACCTCACCCTCGCCTTCCTGCCCGACGGCCACTTCGACGTGGTGCACGCGCACAGCGTGTTCTCGCACTCGCCCCGGCAGGTCATCGAGGAGTGCTTCGCGCACGTCGGGAGGGTGCTCGCGCCCGGCGGGTTCTTCGACTTCACCTTCGACCGCACGGAGGGCGAGGAGCACCAGGTGCTGCACGAGGACTTCTACTACCGGACCCGGACGCTGGCGGAACTGGCCGCGGAGCACGGCCTGGCGGCGCGGTTCATGGACGACTGGGAGGAGCTGCCGCACAAGCAGTCGAAGATGCGGCTGACCGCGATGTCCGACCGGGCCCGTACTGTGGGTCCGTGAACATCTGCGTCTTCCTCTCCGCCGCCGACCTCGACGACCGCTACACGGGCCCCGCGCGGGACTTCGCCCGGCTCCTGGGCAAGGGCGGGCACACGCTCGTCTGGGGCGGCTCGGACGTCGGTCTGATGAAGGTCGTCGCCGACGGGGTGCAGGAGGCGGGCGGCCGGCTCTGCGGCGTCTCCGTGGAGTTCCTCGCCGCGAAGGCGCGCGACGGCGTCGACGAGATGGTGATCGCGAAGGACCTCGCCGAGCGCAAGAGGCTGCTGCTGGAGAAGGCCGAGGCGGTGGTGATCATGGTGGGCGGCACCGGCACCCTCGACGAGGCGACCGAGATCCTGGAGCTGAAGAAGCACGGGCACACCGACAAGCCGGTGGTCCTGCTCAACACCGCGGGCTTCTACGACGGGCTCAAGGAGCAGTTCCGCCGCATGGAGGACGAGGGCTTCCTGCCCCGCCCGCTGGCCGACCTGGTGTTCTTCGCCGAGGAGCCGGTGGGCGCGCTGGCCTATCTGGAGGAGAGCCTGGGCGTGGAGTGACCGCGCGGTGATGCGAGCATGGCGGGCATGGCTACACATGTGATCACCGGGGCCGGCTCCGGCATCGGCGCGGCCGTCGCCCGCCGCCTGCACGCGCGCGGGGACGAGCTCGTGCTGCACGCGCGGGACGCGGGCCGCGCGAAGGAACTGGCGGCCCGGTTCCCCGGCGCCCGCACCCTCGTCGGCGACCTGGCGGACCCCGACCGGCTCAGCTGGGCCTTCTCCCACCAGTCGCTCCCGGACCGGGTCGACTCCCTGCTGCACATCGCCGGCGTGGTGGACCTCGGACCGGTCGGCGAGCTCACCCCGAAGACCTGGCGCCACCAGCTCAACGTCAACCTGATCGCCCCCGCCGAGCTGACCCGGCACTTCCTGCCCCAGCTCCGCACGAGCCGCGGACACGTGGTCTTCGTCAACTCCGGCGCCGGTCTGAACGCCCACGCCGACTGGTCCGCGTACGCGGCCTCCAAGCACGGTCTGAAGGCCCTCGCCGACTCCCTGCGCCACGAGGAGCACGCGAACGGCGTCCGCGTCACCTCCGTCTACCCCGGCCGCACCGCGAGCCCCATGCAGGCCAAGGTCCACCGGCAGGAGGGCAAGGACTACGACCCCGGCAGGTGGATCGACCCCGAGTCGGTCGCCACGACCATCGTGATGGCCCTGGACCTGCCCCGGGACGCGGAGGTCAACGACCTGACGGTGCGCCCGGGACGGTGATCCCCGGCCCGCCCGGCGTTCGGGGACGAGGCCCGCGCGGGGCCGGCCGCCGGGTCCCCCGCCGAAGCGAAGCCGGGAGCCCGGGGAAGGGAAGGGGCGGCGGGGCGAGGCACCCCCGGCCGCCCCTGCGTACGCTTCACCCGTGAACGACAACCTTCGCTTCGGTCCCGCCACCGGCATCGGCTCCCTGCCGGGCGGGGACGCCCGAGAGGCCGCCAAGACCGCCACCGGAAGCTTCGAGGACTTCCCGCACCTCCCCGAACTGCCCGCCCGCGGCCCCGGCGCCGACATGATCGGCCGGACCGCCGGGATGCTCGTCGAGCTGTACGCGCGCGTGGAGCCCAGCGGCTGGCGGATCGGGGACCGGCCGGGGCGGGACACCAGGCGGGCCCGCTCCTGGCTCGGCGAGGACCTCGACGCGCTGGAGGAGTTCACGCAGGACTACGAGGGGCCGCTGAAGGTGCAGGCGGTGGGGCCGTGGACGCTCGCCGCGGGCCTCGAGCTCAGGAACGGCGAGGCCGCCCTGTCCGACCCGGGCGCCTGCCGCGACCTCGCCGCCTCCCTCGCCGAGGGGCTGCGCCTGCACCTCGCCGAGGTGCGGCGGCGCGTGCCCGGCGCGCGGCCCGTCCTCCAGCTCGACGAGCCCTCCCTCACCGCCGTCCTGCGCGGACGGGTGCGGACCGCCAGCGGCTACCGCACCCACCGCGCGGTGGACCGGCAGATCGTCGAGGCCGCACTCCGGGACGTCGTCGGGGTGCACGACGGCGGGCCCGTCGTGGTCCACTCGTGCGCGCCGGACGTCCCGTTCGCCCTGCTGCGCCGGGCGGGCGCGGCGGCGGTCTCGTTCGACTTCTCCCTCCTCACCGAGCGTGACGACGAGGCGATCGGGGAGGCGGTGGAGAGCGGCACCCGGCTGTTCGCCGGTGTCGTCCCGGGGACCGACGCCCCGTTGTCAGACCCTGCCGGTAGCGTCATGGGGGTCAGGACACTGTGGCGCAGGCTGGGGCTGCGGCCGGGTCTCCTCCCGGAGACGGTCACCCTCACCCCGGCGTGCGGACTCGCGGGGGCCTCCCCGGAGTACGCGCGCACGGCCTACGCCCACTGCGTCCGGGCGGCGAGATCCCTCGCGGACAACCCTGAGTAACGGGAGGACACACGGTGGCCGGCGACCAGCAGGCGGAGACGACGAGCGTGCCCGCCGAGGCACGGGAGAAGCACGCACAGCTCGCTGAGCAGATCGAGGAGCACCGCTTCCGGTACTACGTGAACGACGCCCCCGTCATCAGCGACGCCGAGTTCGACCGGCTGCTGCGCGAGCTGGAGGCGCTGGAGGAGGAGCACCCCGAGCTGCGCACCCCCGACTCGCCGACCCAGAAGGTCGCCGGGTCGTACGAGACGGAGTTCACGTCCGTCGAGCACCGCTCGCGCATGCTCTCCCTCGACAACACCTTCAACGACGACGACCTCGCCGCCTGGGTGGAGCGCATCCAGCGGGAACTGGGCGAGCAGGAGTACCACTTCCTGTGCGAGCTGAAGGTCGACGGCCTCGCCGTCAACCTCACCTACGAACGCGGCCGGCTCGTCCGCGCGGCGACCCGCGGCGACGGCCGCACCGGCGAGGACATCACGCCCAACGTCCGCACCATCGCCGAGATCCCGGACCGCCTGAAGGGCGACGAGGTGCCCGACCTCGTGGAGATCCGCGGCGAGGTCTACTTCCCGATGGACAAGTTCGAGGGGCTCAACCGCCGTCTGGTGGAGGCCGGTGACAAGCCCTTCGCCAACCCCCGCAACGCGGCGGCCGGTTCGCTGCGCCAGAAGGACCCGCGCGTCACCGCCACCCGCCCGCTGCACATGGTGGTCCACGGCATCGGCGCCCTGGAGGGCTTCGACGGCATGACCCGCCTCTCCGAGGCGTACGACCTCCTCAGGACCTGGGGCCTGCCGACCTCCGGGCACAACAGGGTGGTCGACGGCCTCCACGGCGTACGGGAGTTCATCGCGCACTACGGCGAGCACCGCCACTCCGTGGAGCACGAGATCGACGGCGTCGTCGTCAAGCTCGACGAGATCCGCCTCCAGGGACGGCTCGGCTCCACGGCGCGCGCCCCGCGCTGGGCCATCGCGTACAAGTACGCGCCCGAGGAGGTCAACACCAAGCTGGTCAACATCCGCGTGGGCGTGGGCCGTACGGGCCGGGTCACGCCGTACGCCCAGGTCGAGCCGGTCCACGTGGCGGGCTCCGAGGTGGAGTTCGCCACGCTGCACAACCAGGACGTGGTCAAGGCCAAGGGCATCCTCATCGGCGACACGGTGGTGCTGCGCAAGGCCGGTGACGTGATCCCGGAGATCCTCGGACCGGTCGCCGACCTGCGCGACGGCAGCGAGCGGGAGTTCGTGATGCCGGCCGAGTGCCCCGAGTGCGGGACGCCGCTGAAGGCGATGAAGGAGGGCGACGTCGACCTGCGCTGCCCCAACGCCCGTACCTGCCCGGCCCAGTTGCGGGAGCGCCTGTTCTACCTCGCCGGCCGCAAGGCGCTGGACATCGAGCACTTCGGCTATGTCGCCGCCGCCGCGCTCACGGGGCCGCTGGAGCCCGCGGACCCGCCGCTGAAGGACGAGGGCGACCTGTTCGACCTCACCGTCGAGCAGCTGCTGCCCATCAAGGCGTACGTGCTGGACCAGGACAGCGGTCTGCCCAAGCGCGACCCGAAGACCGGCGAGGAGAAGATCGCCACGGTCTTCGCCAACCAGGAGGGCAAGCCGAAGAAGAACGCGCTCGCGATGCTGGAGAACATCGCGGCGGCCAAGGAGCGCCCGCTCGCCCGTCTCCTGACCAGTCTGTCCATCCGTCATGTCGGCCCCGTCGCGGCCGAGGCGCTGGCCCGTGAGTTCCGCTCCATCGACCGCATCGACGAGGCGTCGGAGGAGGAGCTCAGGAACACCGAGGGCGTCGGTGAGACCGTCGCCGCCGCGGTCAAGCAGTGGTTCGCCGAGGACTGGCACCGCGAGATCATCCGCAAGTGGAAGGCGGCCGGTGTCCGGATGGAGGACGAGGGGTCCGGGGGGACGAGGGCCCGCGTCCGCTGGAAGGGCTCACCGTCGTCGTGACCGGCACCCTGGAGCGTTTCACCCGGGATGGCGCGAAGGAGGCGCTGCAGAGCCGGGGGGCGAAGGTGACCGGTTCGGTCTCGAAGAAGACGTCCTTCGTCGTCGTGGGTGACAACCCCGGGTCGAAATACGACAAAGCGATGCAGCTCAAGGTGCCGGTCCTGAACGAGGAGGGATTCGAAGTCCTCCTGGCACAAGGCGCGCAGGCCGCGGCGGAGGTCGCCCTTTCGGCCGAGGAGTAGCGGTTGAAGACCGCCCGATCGGCGCATATCAGATGCATACGGGTGGCTGGGGCGCATTCGGGCAACCGTCGGCGACCGGTGCCCGTGGAAGCCTTCTGCGGCCTACTGTTGAGATGTGCGCCTGCCGTGCCCAGCTGCGGTCGGGGCAACCCCGCACTCGTGAAGGGCGCGGGGAAGGGCTTTCCACCGCGGAGCCGCTGAGGGTTGTCGGGCATCGGGCCGCGTGGCGTGGGCACCGCCGGCTGTGAGAGGGACGGGAATGGAACCGACCGAGAGCGCCGCCCCGGGCTCACGGCTGCGCCTGCGCCGCATGCCGGTCGTGTGGCGGCGCGGCCGCGGGGACGGACGGCCCGCGGGGCGGCCGGGCACGCGGGGGCGCACCGCGGCGGGCACCGCGGACGCGGCCGGCGCCGGGCACGGCCCCGGACTGTCCGAGGCGGAGACGGAACGGCACCCGTCCTGGCCCGCGTTGCCCACGGCGGTCGTCGCGGCGGCCGGCTTCGTGCTGGGCGCCGGCTTCCTGCGGGCGTTCACCGGCGGCCACGCGCTCTTCCCGTCCGGGACCGTCGGCTGGTCCCTGGCCGTGCTGACCGGGATCGTCGTCGGCCACCTGGTGATGCTGGGCCGCTCCCGCTGGTGGGGCGGCACCGGCTCGGGCGCCGCCCTCACCCTCGCCGTGCTGCTGCTGTACGGCTGGGTTCCGGCCGGCATGGTCAGCCTCACCGTCGTGGTGCTGGTCGGCGTGGCCCGCAGGGGCCGCTGGCGGCAGGGCGTCCTGCACGGCGCGGTGGACCTGCTCGGCATCGGCACCGGTGCCCTGGTGCTGGCCGCCTTCGGCTCCGTACCGTCCGTGGAGTCCCCCTCCACCCCGGACAGTTGGACGCTCTACACCGCTCCCGGCGTGGTGCTGGTCGCCGCCGCGTACCTCGCGGTGACCCGTTCCCTGTTCTGGTACCTGCACGCGCCGCGCGCCGGCCTCCCCACCGTCGCCCGCACCGCACTGGTCAGACAGGGCCTGGTCGCGGTCGCCCTGCTCGGCATAGCGCCCCTGGTGTGTGTCGTCGCGGTCGCCGAGCCGGTGCTGCTGCCGCTGTTCTCCATTCCGCTGATCGCCCTCGACTCCACCCTGTGGATCGCCCGCGCCCGGGCGGAGGAGCAGCTGCGCGACCCGCTGACCGGACTGCCCAACCGGCAGTGGCTGCTGGAGCGCATCTGGACCGCGCTCGACGACGCCGAGCGCATCGACGCCCGCGCCGCCCTGGTGCTGATCGACCTCGACCGTTTCCGGTCGGTCAACGACACCCTCGGTCATCTCGCCGGCGACCGGCTGCTGCTCCAGATCGCCGACCGGCTGAGGGCGGCCCTGCCGCGCGGGGCGGAGGCCGCGCGGCTGGGCGGTGACGAGTTCGCCGTCTTACTGCCCGTCGCGGACTCCACGACGTCCGCGACCCGCGTCGCCCGCGGCCTGGTCGCGGCCCTCAGCTCCCCGCTCGACCTCGACGGCCTCACCCTCGTCCTGGAGGCGAGCGCGGGCGTCGCGGTCTTCCCCGACCACGCGGTCGACGCGGAGGGGCTGCTGCGGCGGGCGGACGTGGCGATGTACCAGGCCAAGCGGGACCGCACCGGCGTCGAGGTCTACGAGTCCAAGCGCGACTCCAACACCCCCGACCGGCTCGGACTGCTGGGCGATCTGCGCCGGGCCCTGGACGCCCACGAGGTCCAGCTCCACTACCAGCCCAAGGTCCGCTTCGACGGCCAGGTCGCGGGCCTGGAGGCCCTGGTCCGGTGGGTGCACCCGGAGCGGGGCAAGGTGCCGCCGGACGAGTTCATAGCGATCGCCGAGTCCTCGGGGCTGATGCCGCACCTCACCGAGTACGTGCTGGAGACCGCGCTCGGGCAGGTCGCCGAGTGGCGCGCGCAGGGCCTGTTCGTGCCGGTCGCGGTCAACGTCTCCCCGCGCGACGTCCACATCCCCGGCTTCGCCGGCTCCGTCGCGGCCCGGCTGGCCCGGCACGGTGTCCCGGCGGGAGCCCTCCAGCTGGAGATCACCGAGCACGTCCTCCTGGAGGACCCGCAGCGCGCCGCCGACACCCTGAACGCCCTGACCGGGCACGGCGTGAAGATGTCCCTGGACGACTTCGGCACCGGTTACTCCTCCCTGGTGCACCTGCGGCGGCTGCCGGTCAGCGAGCTGAAGATCGACCGCTCCTTCGTGGCCCGGCTGGCCGTCGACACCGAGGACGCCGAGATCGTGCGCTGCACCGTCGACCTCGCCCACTCGCTCGGCCTGCTCGTCGTCGCCGAGGGCGTCGAGGACGACGAGACCTGGGAGCGCCTGCGCGACCTCGGCTGCGACGCGGTCCAGGGCTGGCTGGTCGCGGCCGCGATGCCGCCCGAGGAGACCACGGCCTGGCTCCTGGCCCGCGGCTCCCGCGGCTGGCAGCGCCCGGCGGCGGCACTGCCCGCCGCCGCGGGGGACGACACGGGGCGGGTCGGCTGACGCCCCCGTCCCCGGCGCGGGGACGAAGGAGTCCGAGGACTCCGCCGTCGGCGTACGGCGTCCCCGGGGCCCGCGGCGTGCGCGGCCCCGCGGGAGGAGGTCCCGCCGGTGCGGCCCCCCGTGCGCTCCGCCGTCCGGGCGGCTGCCGCGGGAAGCGGCCCCGGGGTCCCGGGAGCCGCGGGGCGCCGCCGGCCGTCGGGCCGCCGGCGGGCCCTCCCGCGCGGCCCCGGGCGAACCGTTTCACGGGCACGGCCTCCCGCCCCATAGGATTGGGCCAAACCACACACACTCACCCCAGAGGATCGCTGCATGCCTGGCATCACGCGCGAGGAGGTCGCCCACCTCGCCCGGCTGGCGCGTCTGGAGCTGAAGCCCGAAGAGCTCGACCACTTCGCAGGCCAGCTGGACGACATCATCGGCGCGGTGGCCCGCGTCAGCGAGGTCGCCGACCAAGACGTACCGCCGACCTCGCACCCGCTCCCGCTGACGAACGTCATGCGGCCGGACGAGGTCCGTCCCTCGCTCACCCCCGAGCAGGCGCTCTCCGGCGCCCCGGCCCAGGAGCAGCAGCGTTTCAAGGTGCCGCAGATCCTGGGGGAGGACTGAATCCCATGACGGACATCATCAAGCTCACGGCCGCCGAGACCGCCGCGAGGATCGCCTCCGGCGAGCTCACGGCCGTCGAGGTCACCGAGGCGCACCTGGCCCGCATCGAGGCCGTCGACGAGAAGGTGCACGCCTTCCTGCACGTCGACCGCGAGGGCGCCCTCGCCCAGGCCCGTGCCGTCGACGCCAAGCGCGAGCGCGGCGAGAAGCTCGGCCCGCTGGCCGGCGTGCCCCTCGCGCTCAAGGACATCTTCACCACCGAGGGCATCCCGACCACCGTCGGTTCGAAGATCCTCGAAGGCTGGATCCCGCCGTACGACGCGACGCTCACCAAGCGCCTCAAGGCCGCCGACGTCGTCATCCTCGGCAAGACCAACATGGACGAGTTCGCCATGGGGTCCAGCACGGAGAACAGCGCCTACGGGCCGACCGGCAACCCCTGGGACCTGACCCGGATCCCCGGCGGTTCCGGCGGCGGGTCGAGCGCCGCGCTCGCCTCCTTCCAGGCCCCCCTCGCCATCGGCACCGACACCGGCGGCTCCATCCGCCAGCCGGCCGCCGTCACCGGCACCGTCGGCGTGAAGCCGACGTACGGCGCGGTGTCCCGCTACGGCATGGTGGCGTTCTCCTCCTCCCTCGACCAGGGCGGCCCCTGCGCCCGCACGGTCCTGGACGCGGCCCTGCTGCACGAGGTGATCGCCGGACACGACCCGCTCGACTCCACCTCCATCGACGAGCCGGTCCCGCCGGTCGTCGAGGCCGCCCGCAACGGCAGCGTCGAGGGCATGCGCGTCGGCGTCGTCAAGCAGTTCCGCGGCGAGGGCTACCAGGCCGGCGTCATCCAGCGCTTCGACGAGTCCGTCGAGCTGCTCAGGGAGCTCGGCGCCGAGATCGTCGAGCTGGACTGCCCGTCCTTCGACCTGGCCCTCTCGGCGTACTACCTGATCGCCCCGTCCGAGTGCTCCTCCAACCTCGCCCGCTTCGACGGCCTGCGCTACGGCCTGCGCACCGGCGACGACGGCGCGCACTCCGCCGAGGAGGTCACCTCCCTGACCCGCGAGGCCGGCTTCGGCCCCGAGGTCAAGCGCCGCATCATGCTCGGCACCTACGCGCTCAGCTCCGGCTACTACGACGCGTACTACGGCAGCGCCCAGAAGGTCCGCACACTGATCAAGCAGGACTTCGACAAGGCGTTCGAGCGGGTCGACGTGATCGTCTCCCCGACGACCCCGACCACCGCCTTCGCGATCGGCGAGCGCGCCGACGACCCGATGGCGATGTACCTCGCCGACCTGTGCACCATCCCGACCAACCTGGCCGGCAACGCCGCCATGTCCCTGCCCTGCGGCCTCGCGCCGGAGGACAACCTGCCGGTCGGACTGCAGATCATCGCCCCGGTCATGAAGGACGACCGCCTCTACAAGGTGGGTGCCGCCGTCGAGGCCGCCTTCGTGGAAAAGTGGGGCCACCCGCTGCTCGAGGAGGCTCCGTCGCTGTGAGTGCACTGACCAAGGCCAAGGGCTTCAAGAAGTCCCGGTCCGGTACGTACCTGTCCATGGCCGCCACCGCGTTCGGCGCGATCGGGGTCGCCAAGCGGCTGAAGAAGGCCCGCGCCGAGCAGGACACCCTGGTCCTGATCGACGCCACCGTGTCCGCCGCCGCGATCGTCACCGGCCTCGCCATCCTCTACCGCGAGCTGAAGCGGCTGGGCGACGACGACGTCCTGCTGGGCTGAGAGGGAAGTTTCACCGTGACCACCACGACCGACCTGGTGTCGTACGAGGACGCGCTCGCGTCGTACGACCCCGTCATGGGCCTCGAGGTCCATGTCGAACTCGGCACCAAGACCAAGATGTTCTGCGGCTGCTCGACGGCGCTCGGCGCCGACCCGAACACCCAGACCTGCCCGGTCTGCCTCGGCCTGCCCGGCGCGCTCCCGGTCGTCAACGCGACCGGCGTCGAGTCGGCGATCAAGATCGGTCTCGCGCTCAACTGCGAGATCGCCGAGTGGTGCCGCTTCGCCCGGAAGAACTACTTCTATCCGGACATGCCGAAGAACTTCCAGACCTCCCAGTACGACGAGCCGATCGCCTTCGACGGCTACCTCGACGTGCAGCTGGAGGACGGCGAGACCTTCCGCGTGGAGATCGAGCGCGCCCACATGGAGGAGGACACCGGCAAGTCGACGCACGTCGGCGGCGCCACCGGCCGCATCCACGGCGCGTCCCACTCCCTGCTCGACTACAACCGCGCCGGCATCCCGCTCATCGAGATCGTCACCAAGCCGATCACCGGCGCCGGCGAGCGCGCCCCCGAGGTCGCGCGGGCCTACGTCCGCGAGCTGCGCGAGCTCATCCGGGCGCTCGGCGTGTCCGAGGCCCGGATGGAGATGGGCCAGATGCGCTGCGACGTGAACCTGTCGCTGATGCCGAAGGGCGCCGACAAGTTCGGTACGCGTTCCGAGACGAAGAACGTGAACTCGCTGCGGTCCGTGGAGCGCGCCGCGCGCTTCGAGATCCAGCGGCACGCGGCCGTGCTGAGCGGCGGCGGCACGATCGTGCAGGAGACCCGGCACTTCCACGAGGACACGGGGTCCACGACCTCGGGCCGCGTGAAGGAGGAGGCCGAGGACTACCGGTACTTCCCGGAGCCCGACCTGGTCCCGGTCGCCCCGTCCCGCGAGTGGGTCGAGGAGATCCGCGCCGGGCTGCCCGAGCTGCCGCTGGTGCGCCGCAACCGGCTCCGCGAGGAGTGGGGCGTGTCCGCCACCGACATGCAGGCGATCCTCAACGCCGGTGCGCTGGACCTGATCGTCGCCACGATCGACGCCGGTGCCGACGCGGCCTCCGCCCGCAAGTGGTGGATGGGCGAGCTGGCCCGCAGCGCCAACGAGTCGGGCAAGGCCCTGGACGAGCTGGCGATCACTCCGGAGCAGGTCGCCCGGGTGACCGCGCTGGTGGCCTCCGGTGACCTGAACGACAAGCTGGCCCGTCAGGTCATCGAGGGTGTGCTCGCGGGCGAGGGCACCCCGGACGAGGTCGTCGACAAGCGCGGCCTGAAGGTCGTCTCGGACGAGGGCGCGCTCACCGCGGCCGTGGACGAGGCCATCGCCGGCAACCCGGCCATCGCGGACAAGATCCGCGGCGGCAAGGTGGCCGCGGCCGGTGCGCTGGTCGGCGCGGTCATGAAGGCCACGCGCGGCCAGGCGGACGCGGCCCGCGTGAAGGAGCTGATCCTCCAGAAGCTGGGCGTCGACGAGGGCTGAGTCCCCCGGAACGCACCGGGGGGACGCATCGGGTCCGATGCGTCCCCCCGGTGCGCCGTGTCAGGGGCGGATCACGCGCTCAGGGGCCGGCGCCCCACCACACGGGCGAAGCCCAGCGTGCGGCCCCGGTCCGCGCGCAGCATCCGCGCGCTCTCCCGGCTCATCCGCACGTGGAACTCCTCCGTGCTCTCCTCGGCGACGACGTCGCACCACAGCAGCCACTCCCGCCAGCCGTCCGGCAGCCAGTCGGCCGCCTCGACCTCCACGGCCCCGCTGCGGGTCCAGTGGCGGCGCCACCAGGCAGGGCTGTGGAAGCACCAGAACGCGGGGTCCCAGAAGGGCTTCAGGTGCTCCGGCGGTTCGCTGCCCTCGATCTCCTCGGGCATCGCCGGGACGACGACACCGATCCGCCCGCCGGGCTTCAGCAGCCGGGTCAGCGTCGGCAGGTACAGATCGTCGGTGCCGAAGTACTGGTACGCGTCGACGGAGACGATCGCGTCGAAGCTCTCCTCCCGAAGGGCAGGTCGTGCGCCTCGGCGAGGACCGGCAGCACCCGGTCGGCGACGCCCGCCTCGGCGATGCGGCGCGCGTTCTCGTCCGGCTTGATCCACAGGTCGGCCGCGGTGACCTGGACGTCGTACTCCCTGGCCAGGAAGATCGACGTCATGGCGCGTCCGCAGCCCAGGTCGAGCACGCGTGCGCCGGGGCGCAGGGCCTCGAGGCCGAGGGCCGGGGCGAGCCACTCCAGCAGCCACAGGGCGTGCGGGCCCATCTGGTTGTCGACGGCCCAGCGGGCGTCGTAGGCGCTGCTGCGCGGGTACCGGGGCAGGGCGATGCGGCTAGCGAGGTCGTCGTGCGGGGTGTGCGAGGTGAGGTCCGACATCGGTGAACGGGCTCCTTGAGGCCGTGAAGAGGGAAGGGGTCGCGTCGGAGACCGGACGGACAGTCATCAAAGCACCTGCTTCGGCCGGCGGCGGGCTGCCGCGGAACATCGGACCGACGGACGCTAACAGGCGGTCGTGCGCCCCCGCACCCGGGTTTCCGGGACCGAGGCGCTACGCTCCCGCGCCATGAGTGGACGCGCTGATTCCGACACGCCTCCGGACACTCACGCCGAGGACCCGGAGGACGCCCGGGATCCGGAGGGCACCCCGGGCCCGGAGGACACCGACGGCGGGGAGGAGGCGCGGCGGGCCCGGTGGGCCGCGGCCGGCGCCGGGGCCGTGCTGGCCCTGGCGGGGGCGGCCGCGGCGCTGCTCCGCCTCACCGGCCCCGCACCGGTCCTCGTCCCGGTCGCCTACGCCTGCGGAGCCGCCGTCTGCGCCCTCGCAGCCCTCCTGGGGTCCCGCGGGCGTACCCGCAGGGCGCTGTGGCTGCTGGTCGCGGGGCTCATGACCATGGCGCTGGGGGACCAGTTCGACTGAACGGCCCCGGAGAGTTCCCGGTCGGGAGCCCGGTTCGGGTGAGGAGCGCCACCCCCGGCCGCCGAGCCGGTGCGATCGTCGTGTGAGTTGCCTCCCACTCCTGTGAACAAGCCCACGAACACGACAAACGATCATTTTCTCCTGCAACAGTGACATGGCATTGCTCATGCGTTCTTTGCGGGCAGTTCGGCCATGCCCGGCTGTTCCCGCTCGAAGATCCACACGCAGTCACTCCGGGAGCACGTTCGTGGCAGCCCTCGCACGCTGGTGTGTCCAACGCCGTCTGATCACCGTTCTGCTGTGGCTTCTCGCCCTGGGCGGAACCGCCGCGGCCGCCGTGGCCTCCGGCTCCGCCTACTCGAACGACTACGAGGTCCCCGGCACCGAGTCCGGGCGCGCCACCGAGCTGCTGCGGGAGGGCTTCCCCGGGCTCGGCGGCGACAGCGGCACCGTGGTCTGGCACACCTCGTCCGGCACCGTCAGGGCCGCCGACGTCGAGCAGACCGTGCGCCGCACCCTGGACCGGATCGAGGAGCTGCCCGGCGTCGCCGCCGTGACCGGCCCGTACGACGGCGCGGGCCGGATCAGCGCGGACGGCCGCACGGCGTACGCCACGGTCACCTTCGACGCCCGGCCCGAGGACGTCGACGAGGGCGAGGCCGCCGCCGTGGTGCGGACGGCCAAGGCCGCCGAGGCCGACGGACTCCGCGTCGAGGTGGGCGGCGGCGCCGTCGATCCCGGCGAGTCCTCCGGCGGACACATCGCCGAGGTCGTCGGTGTGCTGGTCGCCGCCGTGGTCCTCTTCCTCGCCTTCGGCTCGCTCGCCGCCTCGCTGCTGCCCATAGCCACCGCCCTGGTCGGCGTCGGCACCGCCTACGCGGGGACCGTGCTGCTCGGGCACCTCATGACCGTCGCCGACTTCGCGCCCATGCTCGGCATGCTGATCGGGCTCGGCGTCGGCATCGACTACGCGCTGTTCATCGTCACCCGGCACCGGCGCGGACTGAAGCGCGGCCTCACCGTCGCCGAGGCCGCCGCGAACGCCGTCGCCACCACCGGACGCGCGGTCGTGTTCGCGGGTGCCACCGTTTGCATCGCCCTGCTGGGCATGCTGATCCTCCGGCTGAACTTCCTCAACGGCGTCGCCGTCGCCGCCTCGCTCACGGTGGTGCTGACCGTCGCCGCCTCCGTCACCCTGCTGCCCGCCCTGCTGTCGCTCATCGGCATGCGCGCGCTCAGCCGCCGCGAGCGCCGCCGGCTGGCCGAGCACGGGCCCGAGCCGGAGCTGCCGACCGGGTTCGCCGCCCGCTGGTCGGCGTTCGTGGAGCGCCACCCCAAGCTGCTCGGCGCGATCGCGGTGGTCGTCATGGCCGTCCTCGCGCTGCCCACCCTCTCCCTCCACCTGGGCACCTCCGACCAGGGCAACGACCCGGAGACGTCCACCACCCGCCAGGCCTACGACCTCCTCGCCGAGGGCTTCGGCCCGGGCGTGAACGGTCCCCTCACCCTGGTCACCGAGGTCGGCGGCGCCGAGGACCGGCTCGCCCTGGACAACCTCGGCACCACCCTGCGCGGGACCGACGGCGTCGCGTCGGTCTCCCCGGTGACCTACGGCGCGGGCGGCGGCACCGCCCACCTCACCGTCGTACCGGAGTCCTCCCCGCAGTCCGAGCGGACCAGTGACCTGGTCGACCGGCTGCGCGCCGACGTGCTGCCCCGGGCCGAGACGGGGACCTCGCTCGACGTGCGGGTCGGCGGCGTGACGGCCGGCTACGACGACTTCGCCGACGTCATCGTCGCCAAGCTGCCCCTCTTCGTCGGCGTGGTGATCGGCCTGGGCTGTCTGCTGCTCCTGCTCGCCTTCCGGTCCATAGGCATACCGCTGAAGGCCGCCGTGATGAACGTGGCCGCCGTCGCCGCCGCCTTCGGCGTCGTCGTGGCGATCTTCCAGTGGGGCTGGGGCAGCGAACTGCTCGGCCTCGGCCGGGCGGGCCCCATCGAGCCCTTCCTGCCCGTGATCATGGTGTCGGTCCTCTTCGGGCTCTCCATGGACTACCAGGTCTTCCTGGTGAGCCGGATGTACGAGGAGTGGCTGGAGACCGGCGACAACCGGCGCGCCGTCCGCGTCGGCCTCGCGGAGACCGGCCGGGTGATCAACTCCGCGGCCGTGATCATGATCTCGGTCTTCCTGGCCTTCGTCCTCAGCGGTGACCGCGTGATCGCCATGTTCGGCATCGCGCTCGCCGCGGCCGTCGCCCTCGACGCCTTCGTGCTGCGCACCCTGCTCGTCCCCGCCCTGATGCACCTGCTCGGCGGCGCCAACTGGTGGCTGCCGCGCTCGCTGGACCGGATCCTGCCGCGGATCAGCATCGAGCCGCCCGAGGCCCGTGCCGGCCATGAGAGGCTGTCCGCCGCCACGGACGCCGAGGCGGCGGACGTGCTCGCCGAGGAGGAGCAGCAGCGGGATGTACGCGATACGACTGGGTGACGACGGAGCCGAACTGCGTCCCCTGGAACCCTGGCACGCCGAGGAGTTCCTCGCCCACCTGGACCGGGGCCGGGAGTTCATCAACCGGTACGTCCCCTTCGGTTCCAAGGCCACCGACCCGGCCGGGGCCCGTGAGGTGCTCCAGCGGTACGCCGACTGGCGCGCGGCCGACACGGCCTCGCTGCACGGACTGTGGCTGGACGGCACGCTGGTGGGCGGGGTGCTCACGCTGAACTTCGACGCGGCGAACGGCAGCTGCGAGGTCGGCTGCTGGCTGGAGCCCGCCGCCACCGGCCGCGGGCTCGTCACGCGCGCGATGCGGGTGCTTATCGACTGGGCGGTCGAGCAGCGCGGCATCCACCGGGTCGAGTGGGTCGCCGCCGCCGGGAACCGGGCGAGCGTCGACGTCGCCCGTCGGCTCGGCATGACCCGGGACGGAGTGCGGCGCGAGGCCCACCTCCACCGCGGTGTACGGCACGACCTGGAGGTGTGGTCCGTCCTGGCCCCCGAGTGGCGTGCGGCGCGGGCCGCGTCCGACGGCCGGTGAGCGGCCGCCCGCAGCGGCCGTTGAGCTGACTCTCAGACGGCGTCCGTACGGTGCGGGACATGGGAACCAGGACAGTGGACGAGAACAGGACCGGGGCCGTCGGCCCCGGGCGCGACAAGGAGGCGTCGGACGCCGCCGAGGCCCCCGGGGCCGGGGCGGACACGGAACCGGAGCCGGACACGGAACCGGAACCCGGATCCGGGAAGGGGAACGCCTCCGGAGCCGGGCAGGGCGCCGCCGCGGTCGTCTCCGCCGCGCTCGGCGTCGTCTCGCTCACCGGCAGCTGGCCGGGCACGGTGGCCGCCGCGCGCGAGACCCTCATCGGCCAGCTGGAGACGGCCGCCGACGCGAGTGTCGCGACGCAGGTCGCGGAGGTGTACGGCGACGCGTGGCGCACCAGTGCGCTGTGGGCCGGCCTGTTCGCGCTGACCGCGCTGATCGTCGGCGTGGTGGTGCTCGTCCGGCCCGCGTTCGGCGCCCCGGGCCGGACGCAGGCGGCCTGGACCAGGTCGGTCGCCTGGGCGGGCGTCTCGCTCGGCGTCGTCGGGCTGCTGCTGGCCGTCCTCAAGTACACCGACGTGCTGCTGGGCCTGCCCGCCGCGAGCTGAGCCGGTGCGTCGCCGGGAAGCCGGGGGGCCTTAGGGCGTCCGTGAGGTGCTCATGGACGCCCTAAGGCCCCTCCCGCACGTCTAAGGCCCTCCGGGCCGCCGAAGATGCGGAACTCTCCCGATGCGGCCGGGCCGCCTCGCGGACGAGGGTGGAGGCATCGCGGAAAGCGATGTCCGACACCGATTCCTCCAGGAGATCACGCCATGTTCGAGTACCGGTTCCAGCAGTTCCGCCACGAAGACCTCGTCCGCCGGGCCGGGCAGGAGCGGCAGGCCCGTGAGGCCGGCCGCCTCCGCCGCGCCGCCCGCCGCGAGGCCGCCGCACGGGACGCCGGTCCCGAGAGCCATACCCGCCGCGACCGCCGCGACCGGTTCATCCGGGCCGCATGAGCCCGGACGCGGGGGACGGCGGCGGCACCGGCCGCCGCCCCCGGGACGGCGGCCGCACGGGGGAGGGCCGCCGTCCCCGGGCCGCGGGCGCCCCGGCGCCTGCCGCGTGCGCACGCCGCCCGCCGGAGTCCGTCCCCGCGGGAACCGGTGCCGGGACGAGACCCGGTGGCGCGTCGCGGCCCGGTGCGGGGCGGGTCGCGGGAGGTGCGCCGGAACCGGGTTCCGGTGCGAAAAGCGGTGCCCGTCCGCCGGAGCCGCGTGCGATGCTCGGGGCCGTGGAGACCAAGTCCGTCAGTCCCGTGTTCGTCGGCCGCACCGCTGAGCTCGACACGCTGAACGACGCGCTCGCCCGGGCCGCCGACGGCCCGGGCGAACCGCAGGCGCTGCTGATCGGCGGTGAGGCCGGCGTCGGCAAGACCCGCCTCCTCGAGGAGTTCGCCGCGGCGGCGCGCCGCCGCGGCGCGGTCGTCGCGCTCGGCGGCTGCGTCGAGATCGGCGCCGACGGACTGCCCTTCGCCCCCTTCTCCACCGCCCTGCGCCGGCTGCGCCGCGACCTGCCCGCCGAGCTCGCCGCGGCTGCCGCGGGACAGGAGGAGGAACTCGCCCACCTGCTGCCCGAGCTCGGCACCGCCGCCGCCCGCGAGGCCCGCCGGGACGAACAGGGCATGGCCCGCCTCTTCGAACTCACCGCCCGGCTGCTGGAACGCGTCGCCGCCGAACACACCGTCGTCCTCGCCCTGGAGGACCTGCACTGGGCCGACGCCTCCACCCGCCACCTGCTCGCCTACCTCTTCCGCACCCTGCGCACCGGCCGCCTCGTCGTCCTCGCCACCTACCGCTCCGACGACATCCACCGCCGGCACCCCCTGCGTCCGCTCCTCGCCGAGCTGGACCGGTTGCGCACGGTCCGGCGCGTCGAACTCGGCCGCTTCAACCGCGACGAGGTCGGCCGGCAGATCGCCGGCATCCTCGCCCGGGAACCCGAACCCGACAGCGTCGACCAGATCTTCGAGCGCTCCGACGGCAACGCCTTCTTCGTCGAGGAACTCGCCGTCGCCGCCCAGGGCGGCTGCTGCACCGGACTCACCGACTCGCTGCGCGACCTGCTCCTGGTCCGGGTCGAGGGACTGCCGGAGAGCGCCCAGAGCGTCGCCCGGATCGCCGCCGAGGGCGGCTCCATCGTCGAGTACCGGCTGCTCGCCGCCGTCACCCGGCTCACCGAGGACGACCTCATCGAGGCCCTGCGCGCCGGCGTCAACGCCAGCATCCTCAGCCCCGCGCCCGACCGCGACGGCTACCGCTTCCGCCACTCCCTGGTCCGCGAGGCCGTCAGCGACGACCTGCTGCCCGGCGAACGCTCCCGCCTCAACCGCCGCTACGCCGAGGCGCTGGAGGCCGACCCCGCCCTGGTGCCGGCCGACGAGCGCGTGACCCGCCTGGCCAGCTACTGGTACCACGCGCACGACGCGGCCAAGGCGCTGCCCGCCGTGCTCGACGCCTCCGTCGAGGCGCGCCGGCGCCACGCCCACTCCGAGCAGCTGCGCCTGCTCGAGAGGGCGATGGAACTGTGGGACTCCGTCCCCGACGACGTCCGCGCCACCCTGCGCCCCGCCGGCTACGCCGAGGCCTATCCGCCCTGCGGCTGCGATCCGGAGACGGCCCCCCTGCGCTTCCTCGACCTGATGGCCGAGGCCGCCGTCGCCGGACGGCTCTGCGGGGAACGCGAACGCGCCATGAAGATCACCAAACGGGCGCTGCGCCTCCTGGAGGAGGACCCCGACCCCCTGCGCGCCGCCTGGTTCTGGGAACAGCGCTCCCGGCTGACCCAGTCCCTCGCCCGCGGCGACGGCTGGGCGGAGCTCGCCACCGCACAGGACCTGGTGCGCGGCCTGCCGCCCTCCGAGGTGCACGCCCAGGTGCTCGCCTCCGCCGCCGCCTGGTCGATGCTGCACCGGCCCGGCCCGGAGGCCATGGCCGCCGCCGAACGCGCCGTCGAGTACGCGCGCATGGTCGGCGCCCACGACATCGAGCTCAACGCCCGCCTCACCCTCGGCGGCCTGATGGTCGACGCCGGCGACATCGAGGCCGGCCTCGCGGAGATGTACGAGGTCAAGGACCGGGCGACCGAACTCGGCGTGGACACGGTGGTGGGCCGCAGCCATGTGAACCTCCCCTCCGTCCTCGAGGGCGTCGGCCGCTCCCAGGAGGCGGCCGCGCTCCTGCGCGAGGGCATCCGGGTCACCCGCGGGCTCGGCCTGCTGGACTCCGAGGGCTGGGTGTGGGGCAACCTCGCCGAATCCCTCCACTCCCTCGGCCGCTGGGACGAGGCGGCCGAGGCCGCGGCCGACGCGCAGCGTCTGGAGCAGAGCGCCAAGCCGCGCGCCGGGGGCTCGATCCGCCTGGCACACCTCGCCTACGACCGGGGGGACCTGGTCGAGGCGGCCCGCCGTCTCCGCGACGCCCGGACCTTCTTCGGCACGCACGACCCGATGCCGCAGTACGCCCTTCCGATGACCTGGGTCGCCCTCGGCATCGCCGCCGCCGAGGGCCGCCTCCCCGACGCCCGGGCCGAACTGCTCACCGCCCTCGACGCCGGCCTCCCGCCCGGCACCCAGCGCTACGGCTGGCCCCTGCTGCTCGCCGCCGCGGCCGCCGAGGCCGACGCCTACGGCGACCCGGCCACCGAACCCGGCCGCCCGCAGATCCTCGAACGCCTCCGCAAGGCGGCCAGGACCCTGACGACCGGCGTACCGGTGTGGCAGGCGTACGACGTCTGGCTGCGCGCCGAGCTGCTGCGGGCCGAGGGCGTGCCCGCGCCGGGGGAGTGGAGCGCCGCCGTCGCCGCCGTGGAACCGCTGGGGCGGCCCTACGACCTCGCGCGCGTCCGGTTCCGGCTCGCCGAGGCGCTGCTCGCCTCCGGCGCGGGCGACGACGAGCGCGCCCGTGCCACGGAACTGCTCCGGCTGTCCCGGGCCGTCGCCGACCACCTCGGCGCCGGCCCGCTGGCCCGGTCGGTCGGACTGCTGGCCCGGCGCGCCCGCCTCGTCCTGAACCCGGCCGCCCGGGTGCCGGCCCCGGCCGCTCCCGCCGATCCGGCCGACGCCCTCGGTCTCACCGGCCGGGAGCGCGACGTCCTGCGGCTGGTGGCCGCCGGCCACACCAACCGCCGTATCGCCGAGGAACTGTTCATCTCGCCGAAGACGGCCAGCGTCCACGTCTCCAACATCCTCGCCAAGCTGGGCGTCTCCGGCCGCGGGGAGGCGGCGGCGGTGGCCCACCGGCTGGACCTGTTCCCGGCGGAGGCCGGGAAGCGGCAGGCGGCGGGATAATGGCCGTGTCACCCACGCGGCCCTGGAAAGGGGAGCGATGTTCAACGCCTTCGAGGAACTGTTCGCTCCCGGCCGCAGGCACACCCGCGACGAACAGAACCGGCTGGAGCTGACCCGCGAGGACGTCGGCGATGCCGACCCGGGACGCGGGCCGATAGACCTCGCCTCCGGGAAGGTGGTCGTACGCCCGGCGGCGCCGGACGAGCCGGATGCGCCGGACGAGGGGGCGACGGCCGCGGACTGAGGCCCCACCGCCCGGCTCAGCTCACCTGCAGCTCCAGGATCCGGTCGTCGCCGTCCTCCGGGTCGCCGCGGCCGTCCGTGTTGCTGGTGACCAGCCACAGCTTGTCGTCGCCCGCCGCGACCACCGTGCGCAGCCGGCCGTACTCGCCCTCCAGGAAGGCCTGCGGGTCCGCCGAGGCCTCGGTGCCCTTCAGCGGTATGCGCCACAGGCGCTGACCGCGCAGGCCCGCCATCCAGACCGAGCCCTCGGCGTGGGCGATGCCGCTGGGCGAGGCCTCGTCCGTGCTCCACTGGTCGACCGGGTCGTGGAAGCCGTCCTCCTCGGACCGGCCCTCCGCCTCGGGCCAGCCGTAGTTGTCGCCCGGCGCGATCGCGTTCAGCTCGTCCCAGGTGTTCTGGCCGAACTCCGAGGCGAACAGCCGCTGCCGGCGGTCCCAGGCCAGGCCCTGCACATTGCGGTGGCCGTACGAGTACACCGGGGAGCCGGGGAACGGGTTGCCCGGAGCGGGCTCGCCCTCCGGGGTCAGCCGCAGGATCTTGCCGCCCAGCGAGTCCCTGTCCTGGGACAGGCCCGTGTCACCGCTCTCGCCCGTGCCCACGTACAGCATCCGGTCCGGGCCGAAGGCGATCCGGCCGCCGTTGTGGATCACCCCCTTGGGAATGCCCCGGAAGACCGTGTCGGGCGCGCCCAGTTGCTCGCCGGGGGGCTTGCGCTCGTCGTACAGCATGCGGACGACGCGGTTGTCGGAGGCCGAGGTGAAGTAGGCGTAGACCATGCGGTCCGAGGCGTACTCCGGGGAGAGCGCGATGCCGAGGAGGCCGCCCTCGCCGGACGGCGACACCCCCGGCACCTCGCCCAGCTCCGTCTTCTCGCCGGTCCTCCCGTCGATCCGCGTGATCGTCGCCTCGTCCCGGGAGGACACCAGCAGGTCGCCGTCGCCCAGCGGGGCCAGGCCCCAGGGAGTGCTCAGGCCCGTGGCGACCGTGCGGAGCACCTTCACCGAGCCCTTGGCGGGGGGCGTCTGCCCGGCGGTCCGCTCCGGCGACGACGACGGCGTCCTCGTACCGGTCGGGGAGGCGCTGTCGTCCCTGCCCGGCGATCCTCCGTCGTCGGAGGAGCAGCCGGCCGTGAGCAGGAGCGCGGCGGCGGCCAGCAGGGCCGTCACGGCTCGTCGTTGCACGATCTTGTCCCTTCGACGCGGGGGTCTCCCCCTGTCATACACCGCTCGCGCCTCCAGGGTTGCCGATCACGCGCACTCCGGCCCGCGGTCCGCGCGGTCCGGCGCCGGACCCGGTCCGCGGCTCAGTCCCACGACCCCTGCGCCGCGGGCAGTTCCGCGATCTCCGCGAGGTCCCGCTCCGTCAGGCGCAGCCCGGCCGCCGCCGCGTTCTCCGCGACCCACCGCTCCCGCTTGGCGCCCGGGACCGGGACCACGTGGCGGCCCCGGGTCAGCACCCAGGCCAGGGCCACCTGGGCCGGGGTGACGTGCTCGCCGTGGCGGCGGGCGACGCGGCGCAGACCGACCACGATCGGCTGGTTCGCGGCCATCATCTCGGCCGTGAACCGGGGGTGGCGGGCGCGCAGGTCGTCCGGCTCGAAGCCCACGCCGGGCGTGAGCGTGCCGGTCAGGAAGCCGTTGCCCAGGGGCATCGCGGCCAGGAAACCGATGCCCCGGCTCTCGCACCACGGCAGCAGCGTCTCCAGCGCCTCGGGCGACCACACCGACAGCTCGGCCTCGACCGCGCTCACCGGGAAGACCTGCTGCACCCGCTCCAGCTGCCGGATCGTCGCGTCGTGCAGCCGCGCCCCCGGCCGCCGGGCCGAGCGCGCCCCGACCGCGCACAGCCCCAGCGCCCGTACCTTCCCGGCCCGCACGAGGTCCGCCATCGCGCCCCAGGTCTCCTCGATCGGGACCTCCGGGTCGGCGCGGTGCAACTGGTACAGGTCGATGACGTCGGTCTGGAGCCGGCGCAGCGACGCGTCGCAGGCCCTCCTCACGTATCCGGGACGGCCGTTGGCCACGATGTGCTGGTCGCCCACCAGCAGGCCGGCCTTCGTGGACACGAAGGCGTCGGAGCGCCGCTCCTTCAGCACCCGCCCGAGCAGCAGCTCGTTGGTGAACGGGCCGTACATGTCGGCGGTGTCCAGGAGCGTCGAGCCCAGGTCCAGCGCCCGGTGCACCGCCCTGAGCGACTCCTCGCCGCGCTGCCGGGAGGTGCTGTAGGCCCAGCTCATCGGCATGCACCCGAGTCCGACGGCCCCCACCGCGAGCGCCGCCGCACCGATCGTCCTGCGCTCCACCTGGTCGTGACCCTCCCTCTCCCGCTCCCCCAACCTAACCTCTGCGCCCGCGGACTCCTGAACTAGCCTCCGGACCATGACTGCTGACGTGTGGCTCCCCATCCCGCCGGACGAGATCGAGGGCCTTCCCGAAGGGCCGGCCTACCGCTTCTGGGACGGCGGCGAGGACTTCCCCGCGGACCCGGCCGACTGCGTCTTCTACGTCGTGCCCTACATGAAGCCCGGCGGGGTCGGCGTGCGGCCGATGCCGCTGATGCGTTCCGTGCGGGTGGTGCAGACCCTCTCGGCCGGCACCGACCACGTGGAGCCGGGCCTGAGGCACCTGCCCGCCGGGGTACGGCTGTGCAACGCGCGCGGAGTGCACGAGGCCAGCACCGCGGAGCTCACGCTGGCGCTGATCCTCGCCTCCCTGCGCGGCATCCCCGATTTCGTGCGGGCCCAGGACAGGGGGGAGTGGCGCGGCGGGTTCCGGCCGGCGCTCGCCGACAAGAACGTGCTCATCGTGGGGTACGGCTCGATCGGCGCGGCCATCGAGGACCGGCTCGTTCCCTTCGAGGTCGCGCGGGTGGCGCGCGTCGCGCGCTCTGCGCGCACCACGGCGCGCGGTCCGGTGCACCCGCTCACCGAACTCCCCTCCCTGCTCCGGGAGGCGGACGTCGTCGTCCTCTCCACCCCGCTGACCGAGGCCACCCGCCACCTCGTGGACGCGGGTTTCCTGGCCCGGATGAAGGACGGCGCCCTGCTCGTGAACGTGGCCCGCGGGGCCGTCGTCGACACCAAGGCCCTGCTCACGGAGGTGGAGAGCGGCCGCATCACCGCGGCCCTCGACGTGACGGACCCCGAGCCGCTGCCGGCGGACCATCCCCTGTGGCGGGCGCCGGGCGTCCTCATCAGCCCGCACGTGGGCGGACCCACCTCCGCCTTCCTGCCGCGCGCCGCGCGCCTGCTGGTGGACCAGTTGCACCGTTTCCTGAACCGGGAGGAGCTCGGCAACGTGATCCTGGTGACGGGAGCGGAATCCTCGTGATCCGCTTCGAGTACCGCCCGCAACCTTTCGGGCGCGGTGGGTACTCGTACGTCAGGTGATCGTTACGGAGAGTAGAGATCTTATGTCCCTGAGTGACGAAACTGGTGTATCGTCCCGACAGGGGTTGCGCCGCTGACCGACGGCGCCGGGGATGGACATTGCGGATGGGCAAGGGGGGCGACGGGCGATGCACGGCCTTTGGACGAGCGATCCGACGCGGCGGAGCCGTCGGCGTCGACCGTGGGGCGCGGCCGCGCGCGGCCGCGGTCATCACCGCGGCCGTCACGACGGCCCCCTGCCGCACCACCGCGGGCGCACCGGCCGCGGGAGGCATGCCCACCCGGTGCAGCAGGGGACCAGGGACCCGGGCGCGGCGCGGACCGGGAGGTGCCGGTGAGCGCACCCACCCCCACGTCCACGCTCGAGGGGGCGGTGCTGCCGCAGCCCGCCCAGGAGGCGCTGCCGCCCCGCGCACCGGTCGCCGACCGCCGGCCCGGTCCGCTCGCGCAGCTCGTCCTCGCCCTCGTCTGCGCGTCCTACGCCGTCGGTGCCGCGTTCGGCTGGGGCTCGGATCGACTCGCCCTCGTCATGGGCGACTTCGGGCTGAGCGCCGCGGCGGCGGCCGCCGCCGTGTCCTGTTTCGTCTACGCCCGCAGCCCGCGCGTCCGGTTCCGGCCCGCCTGGCTGCTGTTCGGCCTCTCGTCGGCCATGGCCTCCCTGGGCAACCTGGTCTGGGGGTGGTACGAGGTGGTCCTCGGGCTCCCGGTGCCCAGCCCCAGCTACGCCGACCTGTTCTTCCTGTGCTTCGCGCCGCCCGCCATCGTGGGCCTGCTGGTGCTCGCCAAACGGCCCGTGACCAAGGCCGGCTGGGTCTGTCTCGCGCTGGACGCCTGGCTGATCGGCGGCTCCCTGCTCACCCTGGCGTGGAGCCTCGCGCTCGCCCAGGCCGCGCAGGCCGAGGGCCCGGACGTGGCGCACACCGCGCTGTCGCTGGCCTACCCGCTGCTCGACATCGTCCTGGTCAGCATGGTGCTGGCGCTGCACTTCCGGCGTTCGGCGGTCAACCGCTCCGCGGTCAACACCGCGATCGGCGCGCTGGCGCTGACCGTCATGTGCGACGCCCTGTTCACCTCGCCGCTGGTGCACAGCAGCTACCGCTCCGGGCAACTGCTCGACGCGGGCTGGTTCGCCGGCTCGCTGCTCCTGGCGTACGCCCCGTGGACCGCGCCCCGCGACGGCCGGCCCGAGGGCGAGGAGCACACGCGCGTGGTCCGCGAGCACCTGCCCGGGTGGCGCGGCGGCCCGGACCCCGACCGTCCGCCCGCGCCCGGCACCGAGCACGGCCGGTATACGGCCGCCCGCCCCATCGCCGGTTCCCTCGCCGCCCTCGCGCCGTACCTCGCCGCGGCCGTGTGCACCCTGGGGATCCTCTACAACGTCCTCAACGGCCGCAGCGTCGACCGCGTCGTCCTGATCACCGGGGGGACGGTGGTGCTCGCGCTCGTCGTGCGCCAGGGCATCATGCTGCTCGACAACATCACCCTCACCCAGGAACTGGCGCAGCAGGAGAACCACTTCCGCTCCCTGGTGCAGGGCTCCAGCGACGTCATCATGATCGCCGCGCCCAGCGGCGTCCTCCGCTACGTCTCCCCGGCCGCCGCCGGGGTGTACGGCCGCCCGCGGAGGAGCTGGTGGGCACGGAACTGGCCCACCTCATCCACCCGGAGGACCTGGGCTGCGTCGTGCACGAGGTGCGCCGCTTCCTCGCCGCCGACTCGGCCGAGGAACCCACCACGCGCATCGAGTGCCGTTTCCGCTCCGGCGACGGCGGCTGGCTCAACGTCGAGTCGACCGTCAACCGGCACCACGGCGGCCTCATCTTCAACAGCCGCGACGTCACCGAAAGAGTGCGGCTGCAGGCGCAGCTCCAGCACAACGCGGAGCACGACCCGCTCACCGACCTGCCCAACCGCGCCCTGTTCACCCGGCGGGTCCAGCAGGCGCTGTCCGGCCGCCGCGCCTCCGACCGCGGAGCCGCCCTGAGGGGCACGGCCGTGCTCTTCATCGACCTCGACGGCTTCAAGGGCGTCAACGACACGATCGGCCACCAGGCCGGGGACGAACTGCTCGTCCAGGCCGCCCGCAGGCTGCAGGAGGCGGTCCGCAAGGGCGACACCGCCTCCCGGCTGGGCGGCGACGAGTTCGCGGCCCTGATCGTCGGGGACGGCGTCCGCGACCGGGACGCCCGGGAGCGCCACATCCTGGAACTCGCCGACCGGCTCAGAGCGACCCTCTCCCAGCCCTACCCCATCGACGGCAACGATGTCCGCGTCAACGCCTCCATCGGCGTCGCCTTCGCCGAACCCGGCATCGGGGCGGGCGAGTTGCTGCGCAACGCCGACCTCGCCATGTACCGGGCCAAGGCCGCGGGCAAGGGCCGCGTGGAGCTGTACCGGCCGCAGATGCAGCAGGACGTCGTCCGCAGGGCGGAGCTGGCCACACGGCTGCGCGCGGCGTTGCACGACGGCGAGTTCTCGCTGCTGCACCAGCCGGTGGTGTGCCTGGAGGACGGCCGGATCACATCGGTCTGCGCCCAGGCGCGCTGGCGCTCCTCCCAGGGGGTGCTCTTCAGCCCGGCGGAGTTCCTGCGGGCGGCCGAGGACGGCGAGAAGACCGCCGAGCTGGGCCGGTGGGTGCTGGAGGAGGCCGTGGAGCAGGCCGCCGAACGGCACGCGACCGGCCTGTCGGTGCCCGTGGCCGTCCGGCTCGGCGCGCGCCGGCTGCTGGACCGGTCGCTGCCGCTCGGCTCGATCGAGGCCCTGCTCACCCGGCACGGGCTGCCGCCCGGATCCCTGGTCATCGAGCTGGCCGACACCGACCCCCGGGTCGGTCTGGACGAGCTGGAGCGCCGCCTGGCCGCGCTCAGGCGGGTCGGCGTCCGGATCGCCCTCGACGGCTTCGGCAGCGGCTACGCGGCGATCACGGCCCTCCGGCGGCTTCCCGTCGACGTACTGAAGCTCGACCGCGGTCTGGTCGACGGCGTGGTGGAGTCCGCCCGGCTGCACAAGATCACCAGCGGGCTGCTGCGCATCGCCTCCGACCTCGGGATGCAGTCCGTGGCCGACGGAGTGGACCTGCCCGAGCAGGCCGTGGCCCTGCGCGCGATGGGCTGCACGCACGGCCAGGGCGCGGCCTTCTCCGGACCGCTGGACGAGTACCGGCTGCGCCGGGCGCTGGCCACCGGGCGGTATCCGGTGCCGCACGGACCGGCCGAACCCGTGTTCGCCGGTGGGAGGTCCGGGGTGTACTCCGCGGGAGTGACCGCCGTACTCCGTGGCGGTACGGCCCTCCGCTCACATGATGAGACTCCCGTCCCACCCACTTGACAGTGGATGCGTGCCGGGGGGAGGGTCAGTGCCATGCGCACCCGAATTCTCGTACTTGGACAGCGCGTCGGCTGACGCTGAGCCTCGACCGCTCAGCGACCACCACCCGGCGCGCTCCCCTCGCTTGCCTTACGGCACGAGGGGTTTTTTGTTGCACAGGCACCTGCCGAACAGCACGCGTAAGTCGCACGAACCTCGCAAAAACCCTCAGCATCGAGAAGAGAATGCCGATGACCGAGCAGGCCACCGGGGCCCCTCACCCGCAGCCGCGGCCCCGATCCGGAGGACAGTCCGCCCCCGTCGAGCACGTCACGGGTGCGCAGTCCCTCATCCGCTCTCTCGAGGAGGTCGGCGCCGACACGGTATTCGGCATTCCCGGCGGTGCGATCCTCCCGGCCTACGACCCGCTGATGGACTCCACCCGGGTGCGCCACGTCCTGGTCCGGCACGAGCAGGGCGCCGGTCACGCGGCCACGGGCTACGCGCAGGCCACCGGCAAGGTGGGCGTCTGCATGGCGACCTCCGGCCCCGGCGCCACCAACCTGGTCACGCCGATCGCCGACGCGCACATGGACTCCGTGCCGCTCGTCGCGATCACCGGCCAGGTCGCCTCCGCGTCGATCGGCACGGACGCCTTCCAGGAGGCGGACATCGTCGGCATCACCATGCCGATCACCAAGCACAACTTCCTCGTCACCAAGGCCGAGGACATCCCGCGGGTCATCGCCCAGGCGTTCCACATCGCCTCCACCGGCCGTCCCGGCCCGGTGCTGGTCGACATCGCCAAGGACGCCCTCCAGGCGAAGACCACCTTCTCCTGGCCGCCCACCATGGACCTGCCCGGCTACCGGCCCGTCACCAAGCCGCACGCCAAGCAGATCCGCGAGGCCGCCAAGCTGATCACCGGCGCCAGGCGGCCCGTCCTCTACGTCGGCGGCGGTGTCCTCAAGGCCGGCGCCACCGCCGAGCTGAAGGTCCTCGCCGAGCTCACCGGAGCGCCCGTCACCACCACCCTGATGGCGCTCGGCGCGTTCCCCGACAGCCACCCGCTGCACGTGGGGATGCCGGGCATGCACGGTGCGGTCACCGCCGTCACCGCGCTGCAGAAGGCCGACCTGATCGTCGCCCTCGGCGCCCGCTTCGACGACCGCGTCACCGGCAAGCTGGACAGCTTCGCCCCGTACGCCAAGGTCGTCCACGCCGACATCGACCCGGCCGAGATCGGCAAGAACCGCGCCGCCGACGTGCCGATCGTCGGTGACGCCCGCGAGGTCATCGCCGACCTCGTCCAGGCGGTCCAGAAGGAGCACGCCGAGGGCCACCGCGGCGACTACACCGCCTGGTGGAACGACCTCAACCGCTGGCGCGAGACCTACCCGCTCGGCTACGACCTGCCCGAGGACGGCTCGCTCTCCCCGCAGCAGGTCATCGAGCGCATCGGGCAACTGGCGCCCGAAGGCACGGTCTTCGCCGCGGGCGTCGGCCAGCACCAGATGTGGGCCGCGCACTTCATCGCGTACGACAGGCCCGCCACCTGGCTGAACTCCGGCGGCGCCGGAACCATGGGCTACGCGGTCCCGGCCGCCATGGGCGCCAAGGCCGGCGCGCCCGAGCGCACCGTCTGGGCGATCGACGGCGACGGCTGCTTCCAGATGACCAACCAGGAGCTCACCACCTGCGCCCTGAACAACATCCCGATCAAGGTCGCGGTCATCAACAACGGCGCCCTCGGGATGGTCCGCCAGTGGCAGACCCTCTTCTACAACCAGCGGTACTCCAACACGGTGCTGCACTCCGGGCCCGACGACGTCAACCCGGAGGCGAGGGGCACCCGCGTCCCCGACTTCGTGAAGCTGTCGGAGGCCATGGGCTGCTACGCCATCCGCTGCGAGGACCCGGCCGATCTCGACAAGGTCATCGAGGAGGCGAACTCGATCAACGACCGCCCGGTCGTCGTGGACTTCATCGTCCACGAGGACGCCATGGTGTGGCCGATGGTCGCCGCCGGCACCTCCAACGACGAGATCATGGCCGCCCGGGACGTCCGCCCCGACTTCGGCGACAACGAGGACGACTGAGAGCCGCAGGCACGTCGAACAGGTAAAGGAAGCAGCCCCATGTCCAAGCACACGCTCTCCGTCCTGGTGGAGAACACCCCCGGCATCCTGGCCCGGATCGCCGCCCTGTTCTCCCGCCGCGGCTTCAACATCGACTCGCTCGCGGTCGGCGTCACCGAGCACCCCGACATCTCCCGCATCACCATCGTGGTCAGCGTGGAGGAGTTCCCGCTGGAGCAGGTCACCAAGCAGCTCAACAAGCTCGTCAACGTGCTGAAGATCGTCGAGCTCGAACCCGGGCAGGCGGTCCAGCGCGAACTCGTTCTGGTGAAGGTGCGCGCCGACAACGAGACGCGCTCCCAGATCGTCGAGATCGTCCAGCTGTTCCGCGCCAAGACCGTGGACGTCTCCCCGGAGGCGGTCACCATCGAGGCCACCGGAAGCAGCGACAAGCTGTCCGCCATGCTCAAGATGCTGGAGCCCTTCGGCATCAAGGAGCTCGTCCAGTCCGGCACGATCGCGATCGGACGCGGTGCGCGTTCGATCACCGACCGGTCGCTGCGCGCCCTGGACCGGTCGGCCTGAGACCAGAAACGGGCGGTCGGCCGACGGCCGGCCGCTCGTATTCCGAGACTCCGAACCTTCCCCTCACCCCACCGTCATACGGTGGGACGCAACACCTGCACTCAAGGAGAGAACCCAAAGTGGCCGAGCTGTTCTACGACGCCGACGCCGACCTGTCCATCATCCAGGGCCGCAAGGTCGCGGTCATCGGTTACGGCAGCCAGGGCCACGCCCACGCCCTGTCGCTGCGCGACTCCGGCGTCGACGTGCGCGTCGGTCTGCACGAGGGCTCCAGGTCCAAGGCCAAGGCCGAGGAGCAGGGCCTGCGCGTGGTGAGCCCGTCCGAGGCCGCCGCCGAGGCCGACGTCATCATGATCCTCGTCCCGGACCCGATCCAGGCCCAGGTCTACGAGGAGCACATCGCCCCGAACCTGAAGGACGGCGACGCGCTGTTCTTCGGCCACGGCTTCAACATCCGCTTCGGCTTCATCAAGCCCCCGGCCGGCGTGGACGTCTGCATGGTCGCCCCCAAGGGCCCGGGCCACCTGGTGCGCCGTCAGTACGAGGAGGGCCGCGGCGTCCCCTGCATCGCGGCCGTCGAGCAGGACGCCTCCGGCAACGCCTTCCAGCTGGCCCTGTCCTACGCCAAGGGCATCGGCGGCACCCGCGCCGGCGTCATCAAGACGACCTTCACCGAGGAGACCGAGACCGACCTCTTCGGCGAGCAGGCCGTCCTGTGCGGCGGTACGGCCGCGCTGGTCAAGGCGGGCTTCGAGACGCTGACCGAGGCGGGCTACCAGCCGGAGATCGCCTACTTCGAGTGCCTGCACGAGCTGAAGCTGATCGTGGACCTCATGTACGAGGGCGGCCTGGAGAAGATGCGCTGGTCGATCTCCGAGACCGCCGAGTGGGGCGACTACGTCACCGGCCCGCGCATCATCACCGACGCCACCAAGGCCGAGATGAAGAAGGTCCTCGCCGAGATCCAGGACGGCACCTTCGCGCGGCAGTGGATGGACGAGTACCACGGCGGTCTGAAGAAGTACAACGCGTACAAGCAGCAGGACTCCGAGCACCTCCTGGAGACCACCGGCAAGGAGCTGCGCAAGCTCATGAGCTGGGTGAACGAGGAGGCGTGAGCCTCGTCGCCGGGGGCCGGGGCGAACCGCCCCGGCCCCTTGGGCGAACCCGGGGTAACGTCGGTAGTGCGACGTTGTCCATCCCGTCCTCCCACGGACGGGTGATCCTTCCGAAGCGGCGTAAGACGACGCCCCCGGCGCCACTACACTGCTGCACTACATACGCGTCAGGCCCACAGCGTCGTGCGTCTTCCACGCGGCTAGCAACCCTCCACCGCCTGCGGCCGTCGGGACGGCCGTCCGCATTGGACTTGTGAGGACTCACGTGAGCTCGAAACCCGTCGTACTCATCGCTGAAGAGCTGTCGCCCGCCACCGTCGACGCGCTCGGTCCGGACTTCGAGATCCGTCACTGCAACGGCGCGGACCGCGCCGAGCTGCTGCCGGCCATCGCCGACGTGGACGCGATCCTGATCCGCTCCGCCACCAAGGTCGACGCCGAGGCGATCGCCGCCGCGAGCAAGCTCAAGGTCGTCGCCCGCGCCGGCGTGGGCCTCGACAACGTCGACGTCTCCGCCGCCACCAAGGCCGGCGTGATGGTCGTCAACGCCCCGACCTCGAACATCGTGACCGCCGCCGAGCTCGCCTGCGGCCTGATCGTCGCCACCGCGCGCAACATCCCGCAGGCCAACGCCGCGCTGAAGAACGGCGAGTGGAAGCGGAGCAAGTACACGGGCGTCGAGCTCGCCGAGAAGACCCTCGGTGTCGTGGGTCTGGGGCGGATCGGCGCCCTCGTCGCGCAGCGCATGTCCGCCTTCGGCATGAAGGTCGTCGCCTACGACCCCTACGTGCAGCCCGCGCGGGCCGCGCAGATGGGCGTGAAGGTGCTGTCGCTGGACGAGCTGCTCGAGGTCTCCGACTTCATCACCGTCCACCTGCCCAAGACCCCCGAGACGCTGGGCCTGATCGGCGAGGAGGCACTGCGCAAGGTCAAGCCGGGCGTGCGCGTCATCAACGCCGCGCGCGGCGGCATCGTCGACGAGGAGGCCCTGTACTCGGCGCTCAAGGAGGGCCGGGTCGCGGGCGCGGGCCTCGACGTGTACGCCAAGGAGCCGTGCACCGACTCCCCGCTGTTCGAGTTCGACCAGGTGGTGTGCACCCCGCACCTCGGTGCCTCCACCGACGAGGCGCAGGAGAAGGCCGGCATCGCCGTCGCCCGCTCGGTGCGCCTCGCGCTCGCCGGTGAGCTGGTCCCGGACGCGGTGAACGTCCAGGGCGGTGTCATCGCCGAGGACGTCAAGCCGGGTCTGCCGCTCGCCGAGCGCCTCGGCCGGATCTTCACCGCGCTCGCCGGCGAGGTCGCCGTCCGCCTCGACGTCGAGGTGTACGGCGAGATCACCCAGCACGACGTGAAGGTGCTGGAGCTGTCCGCGCTCAAGGGCGTCTTCGAGGACGTCGTCGACGAGACGGTGTCCTACGTCAACGCGCCGCTGTTCGCCCAGGAGCGCGGTGTCGAGGTCCGGCTGACCACCAGCTCGGAGTCGGCCGACCACCGCAACGTGGTCACCGTGCGCGGCACCCTCGCCGACGGCGAGGAGATCTCGGTCTCCGGCACGCTGGCCGGCCCCAAGCACGTCCAGAAGCTCGTCGCGGTCGGCGACTACGACGTGGACCTCGCGCTCGCCGACCACATGGTCGTGCTGCGCTACGAGGACCGCCCGGGCGTCGTCGGCACCGTGGGCCGCATCCTCGGCGAGGCGGGCATCAACATCGCCGGCATGCAGGTCGCCCGTGCGACGGTCGGCGGGGAGGCGCTCGCCGTGCTGACGGTGGACGACACGGTCTCCGCCGCGGTGCTGGGCGAGCTCGCCTCGGAGATCGGGGCGACGTCCGCGCGTTCGGTGAACCTGGTCTGACACCGCCGTACGAAGGCGCCGGGTGACCGAGCACCGCTCGGTCACCCGGCGCCTTTCGCGTGGCCGCCGTCAGACGGCCGCCTTCTCCGCCTCCGCGGCTGGCTCCTCCCGCACCCGGATCCCGCGCAGGCGCACCACCGCGAGCCCCGCCGAACCCGTCAACAGCACCGCCCCCGCGACCGCCGCAGCCTGCATCCCGCCGGTGAACGCCTCCCGCGCCGCCGTCGCCAGGGCGTCCCCCGCACGCCCCGGCAGTTCGGCGGCGACGGCCAGCGCCCCGCCCAGGGTCTCCCGGGCCGGCTCCGGGGCCGTCGACGGGATGTCGTGGCGGTAGACGGCCGCGCCGATGGAGCCGAGGACGGCCATGCTCAGGGCGCCGCCGAACTCGGTGCCCGTCTCCAGCAGCGAGGACGCCGCCCCCGCCTTCTCCACCGGGGCCGAGCTCAGGGCCAGGTCGGTGAGCTGGGACATGACGGCGACGATGCCGCAGGCCAGCACCCCGCACGCGACCAGCAGCAGCCACAGCGAGTCCGTACCGGTGAGGGCCAGCAGCCCGTAGCCGCCCGCCGCGACGAGGAAACCGCCCGTCACGACGTACGCGCGGTCGACACCCCGCTGGACCAGGTGCGCGGCGATCGGCGCGGCGGCACCGATGGGCACCGACGGCAGCAGGCTCCACAGCGCGGCCTCCAGGGCGCTCCTGCCGAGCACCGACTGCAGGTACTGGGTGGTGAAGTAGGCCGAGCCCATCATCCCGAAGGCCGACATCGTGTTGAGGACGACCGCCGGGGTGAAGCCGTGTCCGCGGAAGAGGGCCGGCGGGATCATCGGCGAGGCCGCCGTGCGCTGCCGGTGCACGAAGAGCGCCGCGAACAGCAGGCCGACGGTGATCGAGACGACGTACCGGACGTTCCAGCCCTCGGAGGACAGCTCCTTCAGGCCGTAGATCACCGGGAGCACCGCCGCCATCGACAGCGGGACGCCGAGGAGGTCGAAGCGGCCGGGGGAGGGGTTCCTCGACTCGGGGAGCAGCAGCGGGCCGAGGACCAGCAGCAGGGCCATCGCCGGCAGGTTGACCAGGAAGACCGAGCCCCACCAGAAGTGCTCGACGAGGACGCCGCTCATCACCGAGCCGAGCGCGATCCCGGCCGTCATCACCCCGGACCACAGCCCGATCGCCTTCGCCCGCTGGGAGGGATCGGTGAACATCGTGCGGACCAGCGCCATCGTCGACGGCATCAGGGTCGCGCCGCCGATGCCGAGCAGCGCACGGGCCGCGATCAGCGTCTCGGCGGTGTGCGCGTAGGCCGCGAGCAGGGAGGCCGTGCCGAAGGCCCCCGCGCCGATCAGCAGGAGCCTGCGGCGGCCGATGCGGTCGCCCAGCGAGCCCATGGTCATCAGCAGGCCGGCCAGGACGAAGCCGTAGACGTCGAAGATCCACAGCTGCTGGGTGCCGCTCGGTTCCAGGTCGGCGCTGATCCCGGGGATCGCGAAGTAGAGGACGGAGACGTCCATCGAGACCAGCAGCAGCGGAAGCATCAGCACCGCGAGCGCGGTCCATTCCCGGCGGCCGGCGCGCGCGACGGCCGGTGCGGGGTGCGTCGGGTTCGTCATGGCGGCGAATGTACGCACGTATTAAACGACTGTCTAGAACGATTGTATAAGTCATGTGTCTGGGACGCTTGTATGGACCGGGGTAGGGTGACGCCATGGGACACCGTGAGGATCTGCTCGAGGGCGCGAAACGCTGCCTGCTCGCCAAGGGGTTCGTGCGCACGACGGCGCGTGACATCGTCAAGGAGTCGGGGACCAACCTGGCGTCCATCGGCTACCACTACGGCTCCAAGGACGCGCTGCTCGCGCAGGCCTACGTCTCGCTGGTCGAGGGGATGGGCGACGCCTTCGAGGGCGGCGGGAGCGCGGACGACACCGAACCCGGTTCCCTCGAGCGGTTCGAGTGGGTGTGGTCGAACATCATCGGCACCATGAAGGAGCCCGGCTCGGTGTGGCGGCTCAGCATGGAGGTCCTCGCCCTCGGCGACCGGCTCCCGGAGGTGCGGGACCACCTGGCGGCGGCCCAGCGTGAGGCCGGGCGGGGACTGGTCCCGCTGCTGATGGGCGGCCGCGAGGAGGACGTCTCCGACGAGACCGCGGACACCCTCGGCATGTTCTACGTGACCCTGATGACCGGGCTCATCGCCCAGTGGACCTTCGACCCGCGCACCGCCCCCGAGGCCGGGCAGCTGACCGCCGGGCTGCGCCGGGTCGTCGAGGCCGCCGCCCGGAGGTGATCCGCCCCTCGCGCACCTCGACCACCCGGTCCGCGGCGGGCCGCACGACCGCGCGGCCGTGGCGGAGGAGGAGGTGGCCGTGGCCCGGCTCGTCCTGGAGGCCGGCGGGCGGGAACCCGGGCACGGCGACCGGCCGCGGCGCCGCCTCGCGGCGCGTCAGAGGCGCGCGCCCTTCAGGGCCATGTGCAGCAGCAGGCGGTCCTCGCCGTCGTCCAGGTCCAGCCCCGTGAGCTGCTCCACCCGGGACAGGCGGTAGTACAGGGTCTGGCGGTGGATGCCCAGCTCGGCGGCCGTGCGGCCGGCCTGGCCCGCGCGGTCGAGGTAGACCTCGGTGGTCCGCGCGAGCTCGCGGTGGGCGGGGGAGAGCAGCACCCCCACCACGGGATCGCGGACGGCCGACGGCGGCAGCGCGGTCAGCAGGCGGAAGGGTCCGATGGACGCCCATTCGGCGACCGGGCCGAGCCGTGGCTCGGCGAGCGCCGCCCGGGCCGCCGCCGACGCCTCCGACCAGGCGGCGCCCAGCTCCGCGAGCCCGGTGCGCGGGGCGGCGATCCCCGCGGCGGGCGCCGGGGGCCGCGCGGACCGTCCGGCGGGCCGCGTCCCGTCCGCCTTCTCCAGCAGCCGTCCCGCCGCCGACCTCGCCGGTGTCAGCACGTCCGTCGAGCGCAGCCGGACCAGCAGCGCCAGGGACCGGGCCGTCGCCCCCCACGGCAGCGCGCACAGCGCCTCCGCCCCCGGCACGGTGCGGACCGAGGGCGCGTCCTCGGGGTCGGAGGAGGGCCACGGGGCGACGCAGACCACCGTGTGCGGGCCGTCGGCGCGGGTGCCGAGGGCGGTGCGCAGCTCGGCGACCGCCATCTCCCGCTGCCAGTCCCGCTCGGCGGTGAGCACCGCCCGCAGTTCGCGGGAGAGGTCGGCGCCGTGCTGGGCCTCGTCCGCGAGCAGCGCGCCGATCCGGGCCGTGACCCGCATGGCCGCCTCCAGCTGCCGCTCGGTGGGCCCCGGTTCGTCCTCCAGCAGCCAGACGTACCCGAGGACGACTCCCCGATGGCGCGCCGGCAGGCAGATGCGCCCCCGGTGCACACCCGCCTCCGGGGTGCGCGGGATCCGGACCGGACCGGTCGCCCGCGTGATGCCGAAGCCCTCGAACCAGGCGCGGACGGCGGCCGTCGAGCGGCGGGTCAGGATCGAGCGGGTGCGCACCGGGTCCAGCGCGGACGGATCGAGGTCGCCCTCGCTGTCGTACGCGCCGAAGGCGATCAGCTCGAAGTCCCGGTTCTCCAGCGTCGCCGGAGCGCCGAGCAGCTCCGAGATCTCGTCCACCAGCTCCTGGTAGTCGCCCCTGTGTTCCGACGTCACCCGGGCATTCTCCCCCAAAGTCCCGGAGCCTTCATACATCTGTATGAGATCTGCCGCACGGATGCGTGACAGCTGTCGATGGCCGACGATCGGAGTCATCCTTAGGTTTCACGGTGGTTCTCCGTGCCGTCCCCGAAAAGCCAGATCCCGGGGCGCGGCCCCTGTTGCTTTGTAAGTGGAGGTGCCCCGTGCTGGGTCCCGTGATTCTCGCCGCGTCGCGCAGCGACCGGATGCGACGCCTGGTCTCGGCGGCTCCCGTGACCAAACAGGTCGTCGACCGCTTCATCCCCGGCGAGACCGTCGACGAGATCCTGCCGATCGTCCGCGAACTCACCGGACGGGGCCTGGAGCTGACGATGGACGTCGTCGGCGAGGACATCACCACCCCCGCCCAGGCCGAGGCCGCCCGGGACGCCTATCTGGAGCTGATCGGCCGGCTGGGGCCGCTGGAGCTCGGCACCCGCGCGGAGATGTCCGTCAAGCTGTCGATGTTCGGCCAGGCGCTGGAGGGCGGCCACGAGCTGGCCCTGAAGAACGTCCGCCCGGTCGTCGAGGCCGCCGCCGGGATCGGCACCACGGTCACCCTGGACGCCGAGGACCACACCACCCTCGACTCGATGTTCGCCATCCACGAGGAGCTGCGCCAGGACTTCCCGCAGACCGGCTGCGTCATCCAGGCCTACCTCTTCCGCACGGAGGAGGACGCGCGCCGCCTCGCCGCGAACGGCAGCCGGGTACGGTTGGTGAAGGGCGCCTACAAGGAGCCCGCCGAGGTCGCCTACCAGCAGAAGCACGAGATCGACAAGGCGTACGTGCGCATCCTGCGGACGCTGATGGAGGGCGAGGGCTACCCGATGATCGGGTCCCACGACCCGCGCCTGATCTCCATCGCCCAGGAGCTCGCCCACCGCGCCGGGCGAAAGCTCGACGAGTACGAGTTCCAGATGCTGTACGGCATCCGCGGCGACGAGCACCTGCGGCTGGCCGCCGAGGGCCACCGCATGCGCGTCTACACGGCCTACGGCACCGACTGGTACGGCTACTTCATGCGCCGTCTGGCGGAGAAGCCGGCGAACCTGCGCTTCTTCGTCCGCTCGATGGTCACCAAGGGCTGAGCCGCCCGCGCCACGCTCGCAAGACCGCTCACGACAAGGAGTTCGCACACCATGGACGCTGTGACCCAGGTCCCCACCCCCGTCAACGAGCCGGTGCACGGCTACGCTCCGGGCTCGCCCGAGCGCGCCCGTCTGGAGGCCAAGCTCAGGGAGCTGGCCGACAACCCGATCGACCTGCCCTGCACCATCGGCGGCGAGAAGCGGATGGGCGGCGGCGAGCGCTTCGACGTCGTGCAGCCGCACAACCACAAGGCCCGCCTGGGCACGTACGCCAACGCCACACGGCAGGACGCCCAGGACGCCATCGACGCCGCCCTCGCCGCGGCCCCGGCCTGGCGCGCGATGTCCTTCGACGACCGCGCGGCGATCATCCTGCGCGCCGCCGAGCTGCTGTCCGGCCCCTGGCGCGAGACCATGGCCGCCTCCACCATGCTGGGCCAGTCCAAGACCGCCCAGCAGGCCGAGATCGACACCCCCTGCGAGCTGGTCGACTTCTGGCGGTTCAACGTCTCCTACGCCCGCAGGATCCTGGCCGAGCAGCCCCCGGCCAACTCCCCGGGCGTCTGGAACCGCCTGGACCACCGCCCGCTGGAGGGCTTCGTCTACGCGATCACGCCGTTCAACTTCACGGCCATCGCCGCCAACCTGCCCACCGCCCCCGCCCTGATGGGCAACGTGGTGGTCTGGAAGCCGTCCCCGACGCAGACCCACGCCGCCGTGCTGATGATGCGGCTGCTGGAGGAGGCGGGCCTGCCCAAGGGCGTCATCAACCTCGTCACCGGCGACGGCATCGAGGTCTCCGAGGTCGCGCTGGCCCACCGGGACCTCGCCGGCATCCACTTCACCGGCTCGACCAAGACCTTCCAGTACCTGTGGAAGACGGTCGGCAACAACATCGAGAAGTACCGCACCTACCCGCGCCTGGTCGGCGAGACCGGCGGCAAGGACTTCCTGGTCGCCCACCCGTCGGCCGACCGCGCCGTCCTCAAGACCGCCCTGACCCGCGGTGCCTTCGAGTACCAGGGCCAGAAGTGCAGCGCCACCTCGCGCGCGTACATCCCGGCGTCGATCTGGAACGACGGTTTCAAGGAGGAGTTCGCCGCCGAGGTCGACGCCCTCGCCATGGGCGACGTCACCGACCTGTCGAACTTCATCGGCGCCGTCATCGACGAGCGCGCCTTCGCCAAGAACAAGGCCGCCATCGACCGCGCCGAGGAGGACGAGACCTGCACGATCGTCGCCGGCGGCTCCTACGACGACTCGGTCGGCTACTTCGTCCGCCCGACCGTCATCGAGTGCACCGACCCGGAGAACGAGGTCTTCCGCACCGAGTACTTCGGCCCGATCCTCGCGGTGTACGTCTACGAGGACGACAAGTACGACGAGATGCTGACCCAGATGGAGTCCGTCTCCGACTACGCCCTGACCGGCTCGGTCATCGCGAACGACCGTGCGGCGGCGGCGTACACGATGGAGAAGCTGCGCTACGCGGCCGGCAACTTCTACATCAACGACAAGTCGACCGGCGCCGTCGTCGGCCAGCAGCCCTTCGGCGGCGGCCGTGCCTCCGGCACCAACGACAAGGCCGGCGCCCCGCAGAACCTGATGCGCTGGACCCTGACCCGCGCGATCAAGGAGACGCTGGTCCCGCCGACCGACTACACGTACCCGCACATGGGCTGACGCCCACCCGATCCCGGACGGGCCAGGTCTCCCCCCCGACCTGGCCCGTCCGCCTGTCCGCCCGGCGACGGCGTCCGCCGGTTCCCGGACCCAGGGGCCTTCTGACGGATCTCCCGCGGAGATCCGTCAGAAGGCCCCTAGCCGGGCATCTCCGTCCGCTCCCACCACTCGTACACCTGCAGGCTGCCCTCCGGGGTGTCCGCCCGGCGGTCGGTGGGCCTGAAGTGCTCGTAGCCGTTGCGCAGCTCGATCTTCAGGTCCTCCCCGGGTGTCGTGATCGGGACGATCCGCTCGGGCAGGTCCTGCGGGCCGCCCTCGAGAAGTGCCTTGGCCGTGTCGTTCATGACCTCACCGTTCCCTCGGCCGGAACCCGGTGCCACACGCCGTGCGGAGGATCAGTCGGGTGGACGACCGGGAGCCGGACGGCCGCCGTCCGCGCCTTGCCCGCGTCCTCGTCCTCGTCCTCGTCCGGGAACCGTGCGCGCGTGCGGAACCGCAGGCCGGCGCCGTGTGACGCACTCCGCCGTCTCAGATAGTAGGAAGTCCGAGTAATTGTGGAGACAGGGCCGCGGTCCTCCCTTAGTTTTGTAGGAGCCGAACGTCTCGCTCGATCAAGCGAACGGCGGTCGTGAGCCGGGCCCCGTGCAGGCAACCCCTGCGGCCCCCGCTCCCCGCCCCAACCGGCGTCTCGTCACCCTCTTCCCGCACTCCAGGCATGTCGAAGGAGTCGATGCCCCATGTCCGAGACGACCGTCCGCCGCGTCCGCCGCACCTCCCGTGCGAGCGAGTCCGACCGCCGCAACGCCGCCGCCGCTCTCCAGCGCGCCCTCGACCGCCGGGACAACGGCGGGTCCACCGGTCACTGATCGACCGTGCGGGTGTCCGCATCCCGGACCGGGTGTGTCAGAGCATGGGACGAGGAGTAGGGTGCCCGCATGTCTCGCAGCATCAATCTCGCAGTGATCCCCGGTGACGGCATCGGCCAGGAGGTCGTGGCCGAAGGCCTGAAGGTCCTCTCCGCCGTCCTTCCGCAGGATGTGAAGCTGGAGACCAAGGAGTACGACTTCGGCGCCAGGCGCTACCACGCCACCGGTGAGACCCTCACCGACGCCGACCTCGACGAGCTCAAGCAGCACGACGCCATCCTGCTCGGCGCCATCGGGGACCCCAGCGTCCCCTCCGGCGTCCTCGAGCGCGGTTTCCTGCTCAAGCTCCGCTTCGCCTTCGACCACCACGTCAACCTGCGGCCGAGCAAGCTCCTGCCCGGGGTGGCCACCCCGCTCGCCGGACAGCCGGAGATCGACTTCGTCGTGGTCCGCGAGGGCACCGAGGGCCCGTACACCGGCAACGGCGGCACCATCCGCAAGGGCACGCCGCACGAGGTCGCCACCGAGGTGTCCGTGAACACGGCCTTCGGCGTCGAGCGCGTGGTCCGCGACGCCTTCGCCCGCGCCCAGGCCCGCCCGCGCAAGAAGCTCACGCTGGTCCACAAGAACAACGTGCTGACCTTCGCCGGCCACCTGTGGACGAACATCTTCAACAAGGTGGCCGAGGAGTACCCCGAGGTCACCACCGACTACATCCACGTCGACGCCGCGACCATCTACCTGGTCACCCAGCCCGAGCGGTTCGACGTCATCGTCACCGACAACCTCTTCGGCGACATCATCACCGACCTCGCCGCGGCCGTCTCCGGCGGCATCGGCGTCGCGGCGAGCGGGAACATCAACCCCACCGGCGCGTTCCCGTCCATGTTCGAGCCCGTGCACGGCTCGGCCCCGGACATCGCCGGCCAGGGCAAGGCCGACCCCAGCGCCACGGTCCTGTCCGTCGCCCTCCTCCTGCGCCACCTCGGCCACGACGCCGAGGCGGCCCGCATCGAGGACGCCGTCTCCGCCGACCTCGCGGAACGCGGCGGCCTGCCCGCCCGCAGCACCTCGCAGATCGGCGACGCGCTCGCCGCACGAGTAGCCGGCTGACCCGGCGCGCCGCCTCGACACCCCCGAAGCCGCCGGGCCGCATCCGCACCCGGCGGCTTCCGCATGTCCCCGCCGGGTGCCACCATCGACCACCGGGCCGCATCCACCCCGTTCCTTCCGCCGCCGTCCCCGGGCGATAATCGGACACGGAGCCGCGGAATGAGGGAATGCTCGGACGTCCCAGCACTGGCCAACGGCCGTACGGGCGTGTGCGCGGCCCGTCACTACAACCGGTGAAGGACAACCACTCATGACGACGCCCACGATCGAGCTCAAGCCCTCCGCCCACCCGCTTTCGGACGCGGAGCGCGAGGCGATCCTGGCCAACCCCGGGTTCGGCCGCCACTTCACCGATCACATGGTGACGATCAAGTGGACCGAGGGTCGCGGTTGGCACGACGGCCAGCTCGTTCCGTACGCGCCGATCTCCCTCGACCCCGCCACCACCGTCCTGCACTACGCCCAGGAGATCTTCGAGGGCCTGAAGGCCTACCGCCGGCCCGACGGGTCCGTCGCCACCTTCCGCCCGGAGAAGAACGCCGAGCGCTTCCAGCGCTCCGCCCGCCGTCTCGCGATGCCCGAGCTGCCGGTCGAGACGTTCATCGAGGCGTGCGACGCCCTGGTCACGCAGGACAAGGCATGGGTGCCGGCGCACGGCGGCGAGGAGTCCCTCTACCTGCGCCCGTTCATGATCGCGACCGAGGTCGGCCTGGGCGTCAAGCCCGCCAACGAGTACCTGTTCCTGGTCATCGCCTCCCCGGCCGGCGCCTACTTCCCCGGCGGCGTGAAGCCGGTCTCCATCTGGGTCTCCGAGGACCGCGTCCGCGCCGTCCCCGGCGGCATGGGCGACGCGAAGACGGGCGGCAACTACGCGGCCTCCCTGCTCGCCCAGGCCGAGGCCGCCGCCAAGGGCTGCGACCAGGTCTGCTACCTCGACGCCGTGGAGCACACCTGGGTCGAGGAGCTGGGCGGCATGAACCTGTACTTCGTGTACGGCGACAGGATCGTCACGCCCACCCTCAGCGGTTCCATCCTGGAGGGCGTCACCCGCGACTCCCTGCTGACCGTCGCCCGCGACCTCGGGTACGAGGCCGTCGAGGAGCGGGTCTCCGTCGAGCAGTGGCAGCGCGACTCCGAGAACGGCAGCCTCACCGAGGTCTTCGCCTGCGGCACGGCCGCCGTCATCACCCCGGTCGGCACCGTCAAGCGGGCCGGCGCCGAGTGGCAGCAGAGCGGCGGCGAGCCCGGCGAGGTCACCATGCGCCTGCGCCGGGCCCTCCTCGACATCCAGCGCGGCACCGTCGAGGACAAGCACGGCTGGATGCACGAGCTGGGCTGACCGGCAGTCCCCGGCGCGGCCGCGGCCGCGCCGGGGGCCGTCGCCGCGGATCCTCCCGGGTCCCGGACCTGCGCCTAGGCCCGGACGGCCTCGTCCCCGAGCGCCGGACCGGCCGGGGCGTCCGGGGCGTCCGGCCCGGGGGCGTGTCCGGACCGGTCCCGGGGCTGCGGCAGCACCGCGTACGCCACGCCTCCCACCAGCCCCGACAGCAGGAAGCTGACGTCCACCCCGCCGGTCAGCGCCAGCAGCGGGCCCTCGTACGACGGCAGGGACACGGCCAGCACGCCGACGACCGCGCCGAGCGCCCAGGACACCGTCGCCGGGACGTTCCAGCCGGCGGTGTACCAGTAGGCCCCGCCCCGCGCGCGGCGGTTGAAGACCTGGAGCGCGTCGGCGTCGTAGACCCCGCCGCAGCGGGCGGAGCCGATGAGGGTGATCACGGCCCACGGTGTGCCGATCGCGGTGAGCAGCAGCACGAACGACGTCATCGCGTCCTGGGCCGTCGACAGATGGTGCCCGGCGAACACGCAGGCCGTGGCGATCACGGCGACGACGTACGTGGCCGTCGCGCGGGAGGCGCGCGGCACGATGGCGTCGAGGTCCAGGCCCATCGAGTACAGCATCAGCCCCGCGTTGCCGACCGAGCCCGCGGAGGCGGCGAGCAGCAGCGGCACCAGGTACCAGGTGGGGGCGGCGTCCACCAGCGGCCCCGCGTAGTCCAGGGCCGCGCGGGCCGCGTACGCCGTGAAGGTGCCGAACAGCTGCGGCACCAGCAGGCCCAGCAGCAGCCCCAGCCAGGTCGCGCGCAGCACCCGGCGCGCGGAGTGGCGGGCCGGGGAGACGTAGCGGGTGTAGTCGCCGAGCAGGGTGATGAAGGCGACCGGCCCGGACAGTCCGGCGGCCACGGCGGCGAGCAGCCAGGTCTGCCAGAACCCGCCCAGCAGGTACCCGCCGGCCTCCGGCAGCGCGTCGGTGGTGAAGCGCGGGGCGTAGGCGACCACGCCGAGCGCCAGCAGGGCCGTCATGCCCAGGGCGAGCACCCGGGACATCGCGAGCAGCACCCGGTAGCCGTACACCGCGCCCGCCACCGTCGCCGCCGCGAGCAGCCCGTAGACCACGCCGTAGGACACCCCGTTCGCCGGCATGCCGGACAGGCGGCCGAGGACGCCCACCATCACGTCACCGCCGATCCACACCGTCAGCGCGGTGTAGCCGAGGGCCAGCAGCAGTCCGACCACCGAGCCGACGAGCCGGCCGCGCACGCCGAACTGGGCGCCGGAGGACGTGGACAGGTTCGTCGCGGTGCGCAGGGAGACGAGCGCCAGCGGCGCGGTGAGCGCCGTCCCGGCCACCGTGCCCGCGACCACCGAGGTCACCGAGGCCCACCAGCCGAGGCCGAAGGAGGGCGGCAGCCAGCCGAAGACGATCACCCCCAGGCAGAGGTTGGAGCCCAGCAGGATCGAGACGAGGTCGCGTGGCCCGCTGGTCCTCTCCTCCTCCGGGATGGTGTCGACTCCGCGCTGTTCCATCGGCATGGCTGGTCTCCTTCGGCTGCCGCCGGGTTTTTTGAGCGACGCTCAATGTGACGGTTGCCCTGGTGTCCAGTCAACGGTTGGAAAGTGGGAATCTCATGTTTAGAGTGATGCTCTAAACGAGGAAGGCAAGGAGGTGCCCCGCCGTGCGACTGACCCCCACGGAGCGCGACCGGCTGCTGCTGTTCTCGGCCGCCGAGCTGGCCCGGGCCCGCAGGGCGCGCGGTCTCAGGCTCAACGTCCCGGAGGCGACCGCGCTCATCGCCGACACGGTGTGCGAGGCGGCCCGCGACGGCGCCCGGCTGGCCGAGGCGATCGAGCGCGCCCGGTCGGTGCTGGGCCCGGACGACGTGCTGCCGGGTGTCGCGGACGTGGTCACCGAGGTGCACGTCGAGGCGGTCTTCGACGACGGCTCACGGCTCGCGGTGGTCTGCGACCCCCTCGGCGGCGGCCTCGGGGAACACGCCCCGGGCGCCCTGCTGCCGGGTCCGGAACACGCCGAACCCGAGGCGGCCCTGCGGCTGACGGTCACCAACACCGCGACCGTGCCCGTCTCCGTCACCTCCCACTTCCACTTCTTCGAGGCCAACCCCCGGCTCGACTTCGACCGCGAACGCGCCTACGGCATGCGCCTCGCGGTGCCCGCGGGGTCGTCGGTGCGCTTCGGCCCCGGCGAGAGCGTCGAGGTGGGGCTCGTCCCCCTCGGCGGCGCCCGCACCGCCATCGGCTTCGCCGGGCTGGTCGACGGGCCGCTGGACGCGCCGGGAGCGAAGGAGGAGGCCCTGCGCAGGGCCGCCCTCTGCGGATACCTGGGAGCGAAGGCTCCGGGAGGCGACCGGTGAACCCCTACGAGTACGCCGCCACCCACGGCCCGCGCGCCGGCGACCGCGTCCGCCTCGGCGACTCGGGGCTGGTGATCCGCGTCGAGTCCGACTCCCAGCGCCACGGCGACGAGTTCCTGGCCGGCTTCGGCAAGACCGCCCGCGACGGACTGCACCTGAAGGCCGCCGCCGTGCGCGAGACCTGCGACGTCGTGATCAGCAACGTCGTCGTGATCGACGCCGTGCAGGGCATCCGCAAGGTGTCCATCGGCATCCGCGAGGGCCGGATCCACGCGATCGGCCGGGCCGGGAACCCCGACACCCTCGACGGGGTGGACGTCGTGGTCGGCACCGGCACCTCCATCGTGTCCGGCGAAGGGCTGATCGCCACCGCCGGAGCCGTCGACACCCACGTCCACCTGCTGTCGCCGCGCATCATGGAGGCCTCGCTCGCCTCCGGGGTGACCACGATCATCGGGCAGGAGTTCGGGCCCGTGTGGGGCGTCGGGGTCAACTCCCCCTGGGCGCTCGGGCACGCGTTCGGCGCCTTCGACGCCTGGCCCGTCAACATCGGGTTCCTCGGCCGGGGCTCGTCGTCGCACGGGGCGCCCCTGATCGAGGCGCTCGCCGAGGGCGGCGCCTGCGGGTTCAAGGTGCACGAGGACATGGGCGCCCACACCCGCGCCCTGGACACCGCGCTGCGCGTCGCCGAGGAGCACGACGTGCAGGTCGCCCTGCACAGCGACGGGCTGAACGAGTGCCTGTCGGTCGAGGACACCCTCCGCGTGCTGGAGGGCCGCACCATCCACGCCTTCCACATCGAGGGCTGCGGCGGCGGACACGTCCCCAACGTGCTGAAGATGGCGGGCGTGCCGAACGTCATCGGCTCCTCCACCAACCCCACCCTGCCCTTCGGCCGGGACGCGGTCGCCGAGCACTACGGCATGATCGTCTCCGTCCACGACCTCAAGACCGACCTGCCCGGCGACGCCGCCATGGCCCGCGACCGCATCCGCGCCGGGACCATGGGCGCCGAGGACGTCCTGCACGACCTGGGCGCCATCGGCATCACCTCCTCCGACGCCCAGGGCATGGGCCGCGCCGGCGAGACGGTCCGCCGCACCTTCGCCATGGCCGGGAAGATGAAGGCCCAGTTCGGCGCCGACGGGGACGACGACAACGAGCGGGTCCTGCGCTACATGGCCAAACTGACCGTCAACCCCGCCATCGCCCACGGGCTCTCCCACGAGGTCGGCTCCCTGGAGGTCGGCAAGCTCGCCGACATCGTGCTGTGGCGGCCGGAGTACTTCGGCGCCAAACCGCAGCTGGTGCTGAAGGCGGGCTTCCCGGCGTACGGCGTCACCGGCGACCCCAACGCGGCCACCGACACCTGCGAACCCCTCGTGCTGGGGCCGCAGTTCGGCGCGCACGGCGCCACCCCCGCCGACCTCTCCGTCGCCTTCGTCGCGCGGGCCGCCCTGGACCAGGGCGACGACACGCTGCCGACCCGCAGGAGAAGGGTCGCCGTGCGCGGCACCCGCGGCATCGGCCCGGCCGACCTGCGCCGCAACACCCGTACCGGATCCGTCGACGTCGACCAGCGCACCGGCCTGGTCACCCTCGACGGCGAACCGCTGCGCTCCGAGCCCGCCGACTCGGTCTCCCTCAACCGCCTCTACTTCCTCTGAGGACCCTCATGAACACGCCCGCGTCCGACGGCTTCCGCATGCCCGCCGAGTGGACCCCGCACGAGCGGACCTGGATGGCCTGGCCCGGCCCCAACCCCACCTTCGCCGGCCCCGGGGAGCTGGCCGCCGCCCGGAGCGCCTGGGCGTCGGTGGCCCGCGCGGTCCGCCGGTTCGAGCCGGTGACGGTGGTGTGCGGCACCGGGCAGTCCGCCGAGGCGCGGGCGCTGCTCGGTCCCGGCATCGACACGGTGGAGCGGGACCTCGACGACGCCTGGATGCGCGACATCGGGCCCACCTTCCTCACCGACGGCCGGGGCTCACTGGCCGCCGTCGACTGGGTGTTCAACGGCTGGGGCGCCCAGGAGTGGGCCCGCTGGGAGCACGACGCGAAGATCGCCGCGCACGTCGCGGACCTCGCCGGGGCGCGGACGTACCCCTCGGGGCTCGTCAACGAGGGCGGCGGGTTCCACGTCGACGGCGAGGGCACCGTCCTGCTCACGGAGACGGTCCAGCTCGGTCCCGAGCGCAACCCCGGCTGGACGAAGGAGCAGGTCGAGGCGGAGATCCACGCCCACCTCGGCACCCGCAAGGCGATCTGGCTGCCGCGCGGGCTCACCGCCGACTACCCCCCGCACGGCTTCGGCACCCTCGGCCACGTCGACATCGTGGCCGCGTTCGCCCGCCCCGGCGTGGTCGTCGCCCACCACCAGCCGGACCCGGCACACCCCGACCACGAGGTGAGCAAGGAGGTCATCGGCGTCCTGAAGTCCGCCACCGACGCGCGGGGCCGCCGCCTGGAGGTGGTCGAGGTGCCCGCCCCGACCGTCCTGGAGGCCGACGGCCACTGGGCCGACTACTCCTACATCAACCACTACCTCTGCAACGGCGGCGTGGTGCTCTGCGGGTTCGACGACCCCCGCGACGAGATCGCCGCCGGCGTCTTCCGCCGCCTCTTCCCCGAGCGGACGGTGACGCTCGTCGACGCGCGCACCGTCTTCGCGGGCGGCGGCGGCATCCACTGCATCACCCAGCAGCAGCCCAGGACGGCGGTCCGGTAGAACGGACGGGTGAACACACTGCTCTGCGCGGCCCGCGGCCGACGGCTGACCGGGCCGGTCCGCCGGCTCGACGGGATGCCCGGGTACCCGGGCCGGTACGGCCGGCCCGGCCCGGACGGCCGCCGCCACGGCCCGCCCGGTGCCCCGCGCGGGACCTGCGCGGCCGAACCCCGGCCGTCCGGGGCCCCGTTCGCGCCCCACGAGGGGGACCGCGACGCGTACGGGGGGACCGTGCCCGGCGGCGTGCGGATGTGCGCGACCCGGTGCGTCCCGGACGCCGTGCGGCCGGAGGCCGCCGAGTGACCGCCCGCCGCCGCACCCCCGCGCCGCCCCGCGAGGACGTCCTCGCCGCCGCCATGGCGATGATCGCCGAGCGCGGCCTGGAACAGCTGACCATGGCCGCCCTCGGCCGGGAGGTCGGCATGAGCAGCGGCCACCTGGTCTACTACTTCCGCTCCAAGGACGAGTTGCTCCTGAGGACCCTGGAGTGGAGCGAGGGCCGCCTCGGCGCCGAGCGCTCCCGCCTGCTCGCCCGGCCCGTCACCGCCCGGGAACGCCTCGAGGCCTACGTGGAGCTGTACGTCCCCGACGGCCACCGCGATCCGCACTGGACGCTGTGGCTGGAGGTCTGGAACCGCTCGCAGAACGCCGGCGCGGACGCCCGCGACCGCCAGGCCGCCATCGAGGGCGCCTGGCACCGCGACCTCGTGGCGCTGCTGGCCGAGGGCATCTCCCGGGGCGAGTTCCGCCGCGTCGACCCCGACCGTCATGCGGCCCGCCTCCGTGCCCTGCTCGACGGCCTCTCCATCCACGTGGCGATCGGCCTGCGCGGCACGGACCGGCCTCAAGTCCTCTCCCACGTAAGGGAGTTCCTCGCCGAAACCCTCCTCGCGGACGCCTGAGCCGACGCCCGGGTCGTACTGAACACGTCGGATTGACCCGGTGCCCGGCGGTGCGTTTGGCTCGGGGGAGCCCCCGGCGCGGGGCCGGGGGCCCGGCGTCCACGGGGAAGCACGGGGGGCAGGGGGGAACCATGCACAGAGCCATGCGGGGGGCGTCCGTCGCGGTGATCGCGGGGGCGATGGCGGTGACGGCGGCACTGTCCGCGACCGCCGCGCCGGCGCGGGGGGAGACCGAGCGCGTCAACGTCTCCCGCGACCGGCGCACAGGCGTCCGCGGACTCGCGGACGGCGTCGGTGAGCGGTGACGGCCGCTACGTCGTCTTCGAGTCGGACGCGGACGACCTGGTGCCGGGGGACACCAACGGCCGGGTCGACGTCTTCCTGCGCGACCTGCGCACCGGCGCCACCGAGCGGGTCTCGCTCACCGCGGCCGGCGGGCAGACGGACGGCGACTCCGGGCAGCCGGTGATCAGCGAGGACGGCCGGCACGTCGTCTTCCGCTCGGAGGCGAGCGGCCTCGTGGCCGGCGAGACGGCGCGCGGTCCGCTCTTCGCCCGCGATCTGCGCACGGGCGTCAACCGGAGGGTGACCGTCGCCCACGACGGCGGCGAGAGCGACAGCCAGTCCTGGTCGGACGCCGCGGTCAGCCGCGACGGACGCGTGGTGGCCTTCGAGAGCTGGGCCACCAACCTGGTCCCGGACGACACCAACGGCCTGCGGGACGTCTTCGTCCGCCGTCTGCGCTGAGTACCCACCGCCCGCATCCTGAGACGGACGGTGAGCACGGGGGCGGCTTGTGCCAGACTGCCCCCGTGCTCTCGTTCGCCACGATTATTGGCAGCAGGCGCGCCGGTCCGCAGTGACCGCACGTACGACACCGTACGGGCGGACACCGTCGTCCTCGACCCGCGCGCAGACCTCTCGCACCCGCGAGGGGTTTTTCTGTTTCCCGGCCCACCCACAGCCGGGAACGGGGCGTGAGGGACCATGGAGGGACGGTGGAACCGGTCATTCCGGTAGACCGAGATCAACTCAGGAGCCTTCAGACCATGACCGCACCCAGCGAACTCGACGACTCGTTCCACGTCTTCGACACCACCCTGCGCGACGGCGCCCAGCGTGAGGGCATCAACCTCACGGTCGCCGACAAGCTGGCCATCGCGCGGCACCTGGACGAGTTCGGCGTGGGCTTCATCGAGGGCGGCTGGCCCGGTGCGAACCCGCGGGACACCGAGTTCTTCGCCCGCGCCCGGCAGGAGATCGAGTTCCGGAACGCCCGGCTGGTCGCGTTCGGCTCCACCCGCCGGGCCGGCACCACCGCCGAGAAGGACCCGCAGGTCAAGGCGCTCCTCGACTCCGGCGCCCAGGTGATCACGCTGGTCGCGAAGTCCCACGACCGCCATGTCGAACTCGCCCTGCGCACCACCCTGGACGAGAACCTGGCGATGGTCCGCGACACCGTGGCCTTCCTCAGGGAACAGGGCCGCCGGGTCTTCGTCGACTGCGAGCACTTCTTCGACGGCTACCGCGCCAACCCCGAGTACGCGAAGGCGGTCGTCCGCGCCGCCTCCGGCGCCGGCGCCGACGTCGTCGTCCTGTGCGACACCAACGGCGGCATGCTCCCGGCGCAGATCCAGGCCGTGGTCTCCACCGTGCTCGCCGACACCGGCGCCCGGCTCGGCATCCACGCCCAGGACGACACCGGCTGCGCGGTCGCCAACACCCTCGCCGCCGTCGACGCCGGCGCCACGCACGTGCAGTGCACGGCCAACGGCTACGGCGAGCGCGTCGGCAACGCCAACCTCTTCCCGGTCGTGGCCGCGCTGGAGCTGAAGTACGGCAAGAAGGTCCTGCCCGGGGGCCGGCTGCGCGAGATGACCCGCATCTCGCACGCCATCGCCGAGGTCGTCAACCTCACCCCCTCCACCCACCAGCCCTACGTCGGCGTCTCCGCCTTCGCGCACAAGGCCGGCCTGCACGCCTCCGCGATCAAGGTCGACCCGGACCTGTACCAGCACATCGACCCCGAGCAGGTCGGCAACACCATGCGGATGCTGGTGTCCGACATGGCCGGCCGCGCCTCGATCGAGCTCAAGGGCAAGGAGCTCGGCATCGACCTCGGCGGCGACCGCGAACTGGTCGGCCGGGTCGTCGAGCGGGTCAAGGAGCGCGAGCTCAAGGGCTACACCTACGAGGCCGCCGACGCCTCCTTCGAACTCCTGCTGCGCACGGAGGCCGAGGGCGGGCCGCTGAAGTACTTCGACGTCGAGTCCTGGCGCGCGATCGTCGAGGACCGCCCCGACGGCACCCACGCCAACGAGGCCACGGTCAAGCTGTGGGCCAAGGGCGAGCGCATCGTCGCCACCGCCGAGGGCAACGGCCCGGTCAACGCCCTCGACCGCGCCCTGCGCGTCGCCCTGGAGAAGATCTACCCCCAGCTGGCCAAGCTGGAGCTGGTCGACTACAAGGTCCGCATCCTCGAGGGCAAGCACGGCACCCAGTCCACCACCCGGGTCCTGATCTCCACGTCCGACGGGGCGGGGGAGTGGTCCACGGTGGGCGTCGCGGACAACGTCATCGCCGCCTCCTGGCAGGCCCTGGAGGACGCGTACACCTACGGCCTGCTGCGCGCCGGGGTGGAGCCGGCCGCGTAGGGGGCGTCGGGGCGACGGGCGCGGCGGGGCGTCACCGGGAAACCTCCGCCGCACCGAATGCCCGTTTGCGGCCGGATTCGGGTAGCTTCGAACATATGAAGGCCGCGCCGACGCGTACGCTCCTCGTACGCCTGCTGATCGTGCCGATCGCCGCCGCACTGGCGGTGCTGACGGCCGTTGCGCCCGGGGCGCACGCGGCCACGGACCTCTCGACCGTCGCCCAGGCGCTGCGCGAGAGCCCCGTCTACGTCGATCCCGAGGCCACCGGCATCCTGGCGGAGTCCGACGCCGAGGCCCTCGCCGACAAGATCGAGGACGCGGACAAACCGGTCTTCGTGGCGGTCCTCCCGGCCGGTTATCCGGCCGACGGCCTCTTCCGGAACCTGCGCACGGAGACCGGTGTCACCGGCCTGTACGGCATCCGCCTCGGCGACGAGTTCGACGCGCGCGCCGACAGCAGCGTGCTGAGCCGCCAGGGCGTGCAGAACCTGGTCGCGGCCGCGCAGGGCGCGGGCGACGCCAAGGCCCAGCTGAACGACTTCGTCGACGACGCGCTGCGCAACATCGGCGGATCGGCGCCGAACTCCTGGAGCGGCGGAGGGGGCGGCGACGTCCCCGTCGGCGGGCTGATCACCGTCGGCGCCCTGCTGGCCGCCGGCGGCGCGGGCGTGTACGCCGTGTCCCGCCGCAACCGGCGCCGCCACGAGGAGGAGCAGCGGGCCGCGCTGGAGAAGCTGCGGGTCGTGGTCGACGAGGACATCACCGCCTTCGGCGAGGAACTCGACCGCCTCGACTTCCACCCCGCCGAGCCCGGCGCGGACGACGCGATGCGCACGGACTACGCGCACGCGCTCGACGCCTACGAGCAGTCCAAACGGCTGATGGCCGAGGCCCGCAGGCCGGAGGACGTCCGGGGCGTGACCCAGGCCGTGGAGGACGGCCGCTTCGCCCTCGCCCGGCTCGCCGCGCGCCGCGAGGGCCGGGCGCTGCCGGAGCGCCGCCCGCCCTGCTTCTTCGACCCGCGCCACGGCCCTTCGGTCGCCGACGCCACCTGGACGCCCCCGGGCGGCGCCGCGCGCGAGGTCCCGGTCTGCGCGGCCGACCGGGCCCGCCTCGCCGACGGCCGTGACCCGATGATCCGCGAGGTCGACACCGACTACGGCCGCCGCCCCTACTGGGACGCGGGCCCCGCCTACGGTCCCTGGGCCGGCGGCTACTTCGGCGGCGGCCTGCTGCCCGGCCTCCTCGTCGGCACGATGCTCGGCGGCATGATGGCCGGCCCCGCCTACGCGGCCGACTACGGCGCCGGGTACGGCGGCTACGAGGGCGGCGACGTCTCCGGCGCGGACTTCGACGGCGGGGACTTCGGCGGCGGCTTCGGCGGGGGCGACTTCGGCGGCGGGGGCGGGGGCGGCGATTTCGGCGGCGGCTTCTGAACGACGCGAGCGGGCGGCGCGATGCCGCCCGCCGTACGTCAGCCGGCGCTCGGCCACCCGCGCTCCACCGCGTACCGCTCCCCGGCGGCGTGCCACCACCCCGGTGGTGACGCCCCGCCCGTGCCGGAGTGCGACTGGTCCGGGTGCAGCCCGAGCCGCCGCAGCGCGTCCGCGTCCACGGTCACGGTGATCCATCCCCGCCACCGCCCGTCGCGGTCCGGCCCGCACGCCAGGTCCCACCGCAGCGCTTCCTCGGGGAACGGCGTCCAGTCGATCCCTCGCTCGCGCAGTCAAGCGCGTACGGCCGCCCGGGGGTGAGGGCATCCCGGAAGGTTCTCGTACGCGGCGACGGTGACCCGTTCGGGGCCCGGGGGAGTGACGGCGGCGGTCATGCGGACCATGATGCCGTGCCGCGCCGCCGGCGCGCCGTTCCCACGGCGGAGGGGAACCCGGACACGCCGGGCGCCCGCTCTCCCGCAGGGGAGGCGGGCGCGTTCCGGGGTGGTCGCGTGGGAGCCCTTGCGGCGGTGAGCGGACTGCGGCGCCCCCGAGAGGGCGGCGCGCTTCACGCCTGCTTGATCGCCGAGATGTCGAAGGTCAGCTTGATCTTGTCGGAGACCAGGAAGCCGCCCGTCTCCAGCGCCGCGTTCCAGGTCAGGCCCCAGTCGGAGCGCAGGATCTCCGCCTTGCCCTCGAAGCCGACGCGCTCGTTGCCGAAGGGGTCCTTCGCGGCGCCGTTGAACTCGAGGTCGATGGTGAGCGGCCGGGTGGTGCCCAGGATGGTCAGGTCACCGGTGATGCGGTAGTCGTCGCCGCCGAGGGCCTCCGCCTCGGTGGAGCGGAACGTCATCGTCGGGAACTCGTCCGTCTTGAAGAAGTCCGCGCTCTTCAGGTGGCCGTCACGGTCGGCGTTGCCCGTGTCGATGCTGTCCATCACCACGTCCACGGTGGCCGTCGAGTGGGACGGGTCGGCGCCGTCGAGGCGCAGCGTGCCGGTGAAGTCGTGGAAGCTGCCCTTGACGTTGGTGACCATGGCGTGCCGGGCGACGAAGCCGATCGTGGTGTGCGCCGGGTCGATCGTGTACTCGCCGGTGAGGGCGGCCAGGTCCGGGCTCACCGCGCCGGCGGTGCCTGTGGCGGTCGCGGTCTCGTCCTGCTTGCGGTTGAAGATGCCCATGGTGTTCCTCCTGGGAGCGGGGAGATCATGTTGAATGTTCAATTACTTCAACGCGACCCACCGTAGACCCATTCCCTTCAAGGTTCAACATCTTTGGCGGCGGTGTCGCGATTGAATCACCCGGAAGGGTGGTACTGGCCTGATCGTGCCCTCCGTAGCCGTCCTGGTGGAGCTGCTGCGGCGCGATACGTCCGGCGGCCATGTGAAGTGCTGGGAGCACTTCGCGCGGAGTGCCGCCCGCCTTCCCGGCGGCACCGGAGTGGACCTGACCGTCTACTTCCTCGGCGACCGGGAGCGGGTCGAGCCCCTCGCCCCGCACGTCCGGTTCGTCATGCTCCGGCCGGTGCTCAGCACGGCGGCGATGCGGTCGGCCGACGGCGCGGAGGACGTCTGCGACCTCGCGCCGCACCACCCGCGGCTCGCCGCCCTGCTGCCCCGGCACGACGTCTGGCACCTGACCCACAGCTTCGCCTTCGCCACCACCGCCGTACGCCTCGGCCGCCGTGCGGCCCGGCGGGGCGCCCTGCGGCCCCGGCTCATCGGTTCCGTGCACACCGACGTACCACTGCTGGCCTCCGTCTACACCCGCTATCTGGCCGACCGGTGGCTGCCCGGCCCCCACCCCCGGACGGACGACCTCCTGGCGGACGGGGCGCGGACCCTGCTGAGCCGGCGGCGGGACCGGCTGCTGGACAGCTGCGAGCACGTACTGGTCCCGACCCCGCAGGGGCGCGCGGAACTCGCCCGCGTCCTCGGCCCGCACCGGGTCGCCCTGCTGCGCCGCGGCGTCGACCACGACCTCTTCCGGCCCGACCGCACCGCCCGCGCCCGGCTGGCGCGCGAGTACGGCGTACCGGCCGACCGCCCGCTGGTGCTGTTCGCCGGGAGGCTGGACGCCACGAAGGGGGCGCCGCTGCTGACCGAGAGCGTGCGGCTGCTGCGCGCCCGGGACAGGGCCGTGCACCTGGTCGTCGCGGGCGCGGGCGCCGAGGCGGAAGCGGTGCGCCGCTCGCTCGGCCCGGACGTCACCCTGCTCGGACCGCTCCCGCAGGACCGGCTGGCGCGGGTGTACGCGGGCTGCGACATCTTCGCCTTCCCGTCCCGCACGGAGACCATCGGCAACGTCGTCGCCGAGGCGATGGCGTGCGGCCTGGCGGTCGTCCTGCCCGAGGGCGCGCACACCACCCGCTGGCTGACCGCACCCGGCCGGGACGGCGTCGTCGTCCGCCGCGACGACCCCCGGGACTGGGCGGACGCCCTGGGCGCGCTGATCGACCGGCCCGCCGTGCGGGAGGAGGTACGGCGACGGGCCGCGGCCACGGCCGGGGACACCCACCGCTCCTGGGACCGCGTGCTGGAGGAGGACCTGCTCCCGGTCTGGTCCCCCCGCCCCCCGCGGACCGGGCGGGCGTGAGCCCCGGCCCCCGCGCCCGCTCACGCCGTCCGGTCCCGCCCGCGCCGCCCGTGCAGCGCCATGACCACCGGGGAGGTGTCCAGGGCCACGATCCCCGCCCCCACCAGCGCCAGTCCCGCCACCGTCGCCGCCGACACCGGCCAGCCCGTGCGGATCGCCTCGCCGAACACCACCGTGCCCACGGTCACCGCGACCACCGGTTCCGTCGCGTCGAGGACGGTCATGCTCGCGGCCAGCGGGCCCTGCTGGAAGGCGCTCTGGATGAGCAGCAGACCGCCCACGCTGGCCACGACGAGCGCGTACGTCTGCCAGGCGGCCAGGGCCGCGAGCAGCCCGTGCCGGAGGCGGTCCACGGTCGAGGCCAGCAGGACCGACTGGGTGCCCATGACCGCCCCGGCGGCGAGCGCCGTGGCCGAGGCCCGCCAGGGACCGGTCAGCACGCGCGCGGCCGCGAGGACGGCGCAGACCACGGCCGCGGTCACGCCGACGACCAGCAGCCAGGGGAGCAGGCCGGCCGCCCGCGGGTCGCCGCCGTGCGGGCGCGCGGAGAGCAGGGCCAGGGCCAGGCCCGCGGTCACCGCGCACGTTCCCAGCCACTCCCTGGGTCCCAGCCGCATCCGGTGCAGCCGCGCCGACAGCGGGACCGCGAAGACCAGTTCCGCGACGATCAGCGGCTGCACCAGGCTCAGCGGCCCGAACGCCAGCGCCAGCGACTGGAATCCGTACGCCACCACGGCCAGCGCGATCCCGCACAGCCACAGCGGGTCCCGCGCCAGGTGCCCCAGCAGCCGCGCGGTGAGCGCCTCCGCGTCCGGCCGTGCCGCCGCCGCCCACTGCTGCAGGACGCCCGCGACCGCGAAGCAGACACCGGCGGCCAGCGAGGCGAGAACGGCGACCACCATGGGACGACGGCCCTTCCGGGCCGGCTAGTCCGGTGTCCGCCGGGTCGGCGCGCCCTGCGTCGAGCCCCGGGTGTGGACGTACAGCCCGCGCCGGTCGCCGACGTCGAGGTGCCGGGGGAGCGGCAGCTCGTAGCGCACCGGCCGGGCGTGGTCGGCGAGTTGCCGGCGCGGGTTGTAGACCTGGTTGAACCTCCACAGCATGCGGGCGAAGTTGGTCTGCCCGTGCAGCAGGTTGCGGGTGAGCACGCGCGCCGCGCCGAAGGCCGTGCGCAGTCCCAGGTGCTTGCGGTTGATGACGGCCTGGGTGCGCACCAGCTCCTCGTAGAAGCGCTCCAGCGGCAGCGTGGTGGGCACCACCGCGTGCTGGATGTCGAAGAGGCGGTAGTCGCGGGTGGTGAGCCGGCGCGACTCGGTGTGCCAGATCTCGGTGCCCGGGTACGGCGTCATCACGGTGAAGTGCACGATCTCCGGCACGGCCAGCGCGAACTCCCGCACCACGCGGAAGCGCTCCTCGTCCCAGGCCGGGTCCACGATCAGGTTGACGGCGACCTTGATGCCGAGCCGGCGGGCCGTCTCCAGTGCCTTCAGGTTCTCGTCGGGGCTGACCCGCTTGCGGTACAGGTCCAGACCCTCGGCGTCGATCGCCTCCATGCCGAGGAACATGTAGCGCAGCCCCAGCCGCGCCCACCGCTCGAACACCTCCGGGTGGCGCAGCAGGACGTCGGCACGCGTCTCCAGGTAGTACCGCTTGCGGATGCCGCGCCGCTCCACCTCCGCGGCGATGGCGTCCCCGTGCTCCGGCCGGATGAACGCCACGTCGTCCACGACGAACACGTTCGGCTCGCGGATGCCCGCCAGTTCCGCCGCCGCCGCCTCCGGCGACGCCTTGCGGTAGCTGCGGCCGTAGAACGTCCACGCCGAGCAGAACGAGCAGTCCCAGGGGCAGCCGCGGGTGAACTCGACGGAGGCGCACGGGTCGAGCTCGCCGATGAAGTAGCGGCGCCGGCTCCGCATCAGGTCCCGGGCCGGGAGCGGGGTGTCGATGCCGTGCAGCATCAGCGGAGCGGGCCCGCGCCCGGCGGCCGTGACGATGCCCGGCACCCCCTCCGCCCCGCCGTCGCGCACCGCCTCCAGCAGGGGCGCCACCGCCGGTTCCCCCTCGCCGCGCACCACGGCGTCCACCGCGCCCCGCGCCTGCTCGAGCACCTCCTCGGCGACGAAGGAGACACTGTGCCCGCCGAGGAAGACGAAGCAGCCCGGCACCTCCCGCTTCACCCGCGCCGCCAGCTCGATCGCCTCGGGGATGTTCGCCAGGTAGTTCAGCGAGATGCCGAGCGCCTCCGGGCGGAAGGACCGCACCTCGTCGCGCAGCCGCCCGAGGCCGAGCACCTGGAGGTCGACGACCCGCACCTCGTGGCCGGCCGCACGGGCGGCGCCCGCGACCCGCTCCAGGCCCAGCGGTTCGAGCCGGAGGAAGATCTCGGAGTACATCAGGGCGCTGGGGTGGACGAGCAGCAGACGCATGGTGACCTCGCCACGGGGAGCCGGACGGAACCGGAGACGGAAGGGTCTCCCCTTCGTATCCCGGCAACCCGCGCCGCGTACCTCCCGTACACCCGCATGGCGGCACCGAGCGGCACGCAGGGGTGGTGCCGCCGTACGGCGCGCGGAGCGCGGGAGGCCGCGAGCGACGCGCGCCGGACCGGGGGGAACCGGGCCGGGCGAACGGCTCCAGCGCTGGCGCGGTGCACCGGAGTGGGGGTGTCCTGGATGACGAGGCCCCGCAGCGACCACGAGACCAGAGCAGCGACCACGAGACCAGAGCGGACCGACAGCGCAGGGAGACCGACTCGTGACCCACACCGGCTCCGGCTCCACCTACGACCCCCCGGTGGAGCCCGTACGCGGTGCCCGTCACACCACCGCACCCGCCCCCGCCCCGGCCACGGCGCGCGGACACGGGCCGCCGCCCCCCGCGGGCCGGCCCGTCGCCCTCGTCACCGGCGCGTCCTCGGGCATCGGCGCGGCCACGGCGCGGCGCTTCGCCGCCGGGGGCTGGCACCTGCTGCTCAGCGGACGGGACCGGCGCCGGCTGGAGGAGACGGCGTCCGGCACCTCGGCGGTCCTCCTGCCCGCCGACCTCGCCGCCCCGGAGGGGGCACGCCTGCTGGCTCAGGCCGCGCTGCGCCAGACCGGCCGGATCGACGTGCTGGTCGCCGGGGCGGGCATCGGCTGGGCGGGGCCGTTCCGGGCCATGCCGCACACCGACATCGACCGGGTGCTGTTCCTGGACCTCAACGCGACGCTGCACCTCGTACGGGAGGTGCTGCCCTCCATGGTGACGGCCGGCAGGGGCCGGGTGGTCCTCGTCGGCTCGCTGGCCGGCTGCGTGGGCGTGCGGGAGGAAGCGGTGTACTCCGCGGCCAAGGCCGGGCTCGCCGCGTTCGCCGAGGCGCTCCGGCAGGAGCTGCGCGGCACGGGCGTGGGGGTGACGCTCGTCGTGCCCGGCCCCGTGGACACGCGCTTCTTCGACCGCCGCGGCCGGCCGTACGACCGCTCCCGTCCCCGCCCCGCCTCGCCCGTCAGCGTCGCGGGAGCGGTCTGGGACGCGGTCTCCCGGGGCCGCGACGACGCCTACGTCCCCGCCTGGCTCACCCTCCCGGGCCGCGTACGCGGCCTCACCCCCACCCTCTACCGCCGGCTCCTGAACCGCTTCGGGTGAGGAGCGCCACCGGCGGCGCGTCACCGCGCCTCCGTCCGGGTAGGGTCCCCCCGGTTCCCACCCGTCCGTCCGCACCGGTGGAGGGCACGGCCATGACTCCCGAGCGCCGCGCCTTCCGCCGTCGCGCCGGCGACCGCTCCCGCGCGCCCGACCCCTACGACACCCTCCGCCGGCGCTGGCTCGACCTCACCCTCGGCACGGGATACGACCCGGACGCCGAGCCGTACGCCGCCCGTCTGGCCGGGACCGGTGAACGGGCCCGCTCCCTGCGCGCCGCGATGGACCCCGCCCCCCGCTCCCTCTGGCCCGGGCACCCGTTCGACCCTCCCGCCGGCATCACCCTCAGCTACGGCCGCCTGTGGACCATGACCCGGGCGTACGTCCAGCAGGGCACCGGTTCCACCGGCGACCCGGGGCTGCTCGCGGACGTCCTGCGCGGCCTCGACCACCTCTTCGCGACCGTCTACCACCCCGGCACCACCCGCTACGGCAACTGGTGGGAATGGCAGATCGGCAGCCCCCGCGCCCTGACCGACATCCTCGTCGCCCTGTACGAGCAGGCCGGCCCCGACCGCGTCGGCGCCGCCTGCGCGGCCCTGGACCACTTCGTCCCCGACTCCGCGCTCGCCGACTACTGCGGCACCTCGACCGGAGCCAACCGCGTCGACCTGTGCCGCGGCGTCGCCCTGCGCGGCGTCCTCGGCCGTGCCCCCGCGAAGATCGCCCTCGCCCGGGACGCGCTCTCCCCGGTCTTCCCGTACGTCACCCGGGGAGACGGCCTCCACGCCGACGGCTCGTTCGTCCAGCACACCCGGGTCGCCTACTCGGGAACGTACGGCCAGGTCCTGCTCGACGGCCTCGGCCGGCTCCTCGCACTGCTCGCCGGGTCCGCGTGGGAGGTCACGGACCCCGACCGGGACGTCGTCCTCGACAGCGTGGAGCACGCCTTCGCCCCGCTCGTCCACGACGGCCTGGTCATGGACAGCGTCAACGGACGGGCCGTCAGCCGCGGTCACCTCAGGAGCGACGACCGGCCCGTCCTGCGCTCCGACCACTTCCACGGGCAGCAGCTCATCGCGGCCGTCGCGGTCCTCGCCGAGAGCGCGGGCCCGGCCGAACGCGACCGCTGGCACGCGCGGGTGAAGGGCTGGATCGAGCGGAACACCGTGTCCCCGGTCCTGACCGCGCCCCAGTACGGCGTCGCCGACCTCGCGCGGCTGCACGCCATCGCCGCCGCACCGCTGCCCGCCGCACCCGAACCCACCGGGCACCGGCTCTTCGCCGCCATGGACCGCGCCGTGCACCGCCACCCCGGCCTCACCGTGAACATCGCCATGGCCAGCGACCGCATCGCCCACTACGAATGCGGCAACGGCGAGAACCCGCGCGGCTGGCACACCGGAGCCGGGATGGTCCTCTGGTGGGTCTCGGGCCGCGGCGACCAGTACACGGACTGGTTCTGGCCCACCGTGGACTGGTACCGCCTGCCCGGGACCACCGTCTCCACCCGGCGCCTGCCCGACCGGGCCGGCGGCGAGTGGGGCGAGCCGAGGCCGGACGTGCGCTGGGTCGGCGGCACCACCGACGGCGCGTACGCGGCGATCGGCCAGCACCTCAAGGGCCTCGGCTCGACCCTCGAGGCCCGCAAGTCCTGGTTCTGCGCCGCGGACGCGGTGATCTGCCTCGGCGCCGGCATCACCTGCACCGACGGCGTCCCGGTCGAGACGGTCGTCGACAACCGCAACCTGGGGGAGTCCGGCACCCACGTCCTCACCCGCGGCCCGCGCTGGGCCCACCTGGAGGGCCACGGCGGCTGGCTCGTCCTCGACGGCGACCTGCGGACCCTGCGCGAGGACCGCACCGGCGCCTGGTCCGACATCAACACCGCCGGCACCACCGAGCGCCGCACCCGCCGCTGGCAGACCCTCTGGCTGCACCACGGCACCGATCCCACCGAGGCCTCCTACGCCTACGTCCTGCTGCCCGGCGCCTCCCGTCCCGAGGTCGCCCGTCGCGCCGCCGGCCACCGCCGGCTGCGGATCCTCGCCAACGAAGGCGCCCGCCAGGCCGTCGCCGTCCCCCCGCTCGGTCTCACCGCCGCCAACTTCTGGCAGCCGGGCACCGCGGGCCCGCTCACCGCCACGTCGGCCGCGAGCGTGCTGGTCCGCCGCCGCGGTCGTGCCGCTACGCTCTGCGTGAGCGAACCGACCCGAACGGGCGAACCACTGGAAATCATCTGGGAGCACCCCGTGCGGGGGGTGTCGCGGGCCGACGATTCCGTGGAAATCCTGGCCACCGGCCGCCGGTTGCGGCTGCGCATCACCCCTGGGGAGGTATGCGCCACCCACGGATGTGAGGTGGCTCTCAGTTGACGGCTTTGTGCGACCTCTACAAGCCGTATGCCCTCTGAGCAGTCGGAACGCCTGCATACGGCCGTGGTTCTGTTCAGTGGCACCAGGAAAACACCCCGGAGACTGTGAGGAGTCGACGGCTCGCATTTCCCGGTGGGCTTCGTAAGGTCACTACATGACCGTTTTGGATGAGGCGCCGGGTGAGCCGACCGACGCGCGCGGACGCGTGGCCGAACTGCACGAGATCCGTGCGCAGGCGCTGGCCGGACCGAGCGAGAGGGCGACGGCGGCACAGCACGCCAAGGGCAAGCTGACCGCGCGCGAGCGCATCGAGCTGCTGCTGGATGCGGGCTCCTTCCGCGAGGTGGAGCAGTTGCGCCGGCACCGGGCCACCGGGTTCGGTCTGGAGGAGAAGAAGCCGTACACCGACGGTGTGATCACCGGCTGGGGCACGGTGGAGGGCCGCACGGTCTTCGTCTACGCCCACGACTTCAGGATCTTCGGCGGCGCGCTGGGCGAGGCCCACGCCACCAAGATCCACAAGATCATGGACATGGCCATCGCGGCGGGTGCGCCGCTGGTGTCGCTGAACGACGGCGCCGGCGCCCGCATCCAGGAGGGCGTCTCGGCGCTGGCCGGCTACGGCGGCATCTTCCAGCGCAACACCAGGGCGTCCGGGGTGATCCCGCAGATCTCGGTGATGCTCGGCCCGTGCGCGGGCGGCGCGGCCTACAGCCCCGCCCTGACGGACTTCGTGTTCATGGTCCGCGACACCTCGCAGATGTTCATCACCGGCCCCGACGTGGTGAAGGCCGTCACCGGCGAGGAGATCACCCAGAACGGGCTGGGCGGCGCCGACGTGCACGCCGAGACCTCCGGGGTGTGCCACTTCGCCTACGACGACGAGGAGACGTGCATCCACGAGGTGCGCTACCTGCTGTCCCTCCTCCCGCAGAACAACCGGGAGAACCCGCCCCGGGTGGAGGCCGCGGACGCGCCCGACCGCCGCAGCGACGTCCTGCTCGACCTGGTCCCGGCCGACGGCAACCGGCCCTACGACATGGCCAAGGTCATCGAGGAGATCGTCGACGACGGCGAGTACCTGGAGGTCCACGAGCGCTGGGCGCGCAACATCATCTGCGCGCTGGCCCGGATGGACGGCCAGGTCGTCGGCATCGTCGCCAACCAGCCGCAGTCGCTGGCCGGCGTGCTGGACATCGCCGCGTCCGAGAAGGCCGCCCGCTTCGTGCAGATGTGCGACGCGTTCAACATCCCGATCCTCACCCTCCTGGACGTGCCCGGCTTCCTGCCGGGCGTCGACCAGGAGCACGGCGGCATCATCCGCCACGGCGCCAAGCTGCTGTACGCGTACTGCAACGCCACCGTGCCGCGGATCTCGCTGATCCTGCGCAAGGCCTACGGCGGCGCCTACATCGTCATGGACTCCCAGTCCATCGGCGCCGACCTGACCTACGCCTGGCCGACCAACGAGATCGCCGTGATGGGCGCCGAGGGCGCGGCCAACGTCATCTTCCGCCGGCAGATCGCCTCGGCGGAGGACCCCGAGGCCACGCGGCAGAAGATGGTCAAGGAGTACAAGTCCGAGCTGATGCACCCCTACTACGCGGCCGAGCGCGGCCTGGTCGACGACGTCATCGACCCCGCCGAGACCCGCGAGGTGCTCATCCGCTCCCTGGCGATGCTCCAGACCAAGCACGCCGACCTGCCCTCCCGCAAGCACGGCAACCCGCCCCAGTAACCCGGCGGACCCCTCGCGGCAACCCCGCGGACCCCTCTCCCAGGGAGACTGACACCCATGAGCACACCTGACATCCGCGTCGAGAAGGGCCACGCCGAGCCCGAGGAAGTCGCCGCCATCACGGCGATCCTGCTCGCCCGCGCGGCCGCCCGGCCCGCCGAGACCGCTCCGGTCCACCGAGGCCGCGCGAAGGCCGGCTGGCGCCGCCTGGAGCGCGAACCCGGTTTCCGCGCCCCGCACAGCTGGCGCTGAGCCGCTCGACCCGCACACGGCCCCGCCCTCCTACGGGAGGGCGGGGCCGTCTCCGTCATCCGCCGGCGGGACGCACCCCGGGGCGTCCGGGTCCCGGTACCGGCGCCGGAACCGCCGGGAACACCGAACGGCCCCCGTTCCTCCCACAGGGAGGGACGGGGGCCGTCGCAGTCGTGAGGACGCTACCGCAGGCGCGCCATGAGGGCGTGCTCCACGAGCGTGATCAGCGTCGACTTGGCGTCCGCGCGGTGGCGGGCGTCGGTGGTGATGATCGGGGTGTCGGGGCCGATCTGCAGTGCCTCGCGCACCTCTTCGGGCTGGTACGGCTGCTGTCCGTCGAACCCGTTGAGGGCGATGACGAAGGGCAGTCCGCTGTTCTCGAAGTAGTCGACGGCGGGGAAGCAGTCGGCCAGCCGGCGGGTGTCGACGAGGACGACCGCGCCGATGGCGCCGCGCACCAGGTCGTCCCACATGAACCAGAAGCGGTCCTGGCCGGGCGTGCCGAACAGGTACAGGATCAGGTCCTGGTCGAGCGTGATGCGGCCGAAGTCCATGGCGACCGTCGTGGTCGTCTTGTCCCCGGTGTGGGTGAGGTCGTCGATGCCCGCCGAAGCAGACGTCATGACGGCCTCCGTGCGCAGCGGGTTGATCTCCGAGACGGCGCCGACGAACGTGGTCTTGCCCACGCCGAAGCCGCCCGCCACCACGATCTTCGCGGAGGTGGTGGAGCGGGAAGGACCGCCGCTAGAGCTTGCGAAGTCCACTGAGCACCCTTTCGAGCAGTGTCACGTCTGGCTGGCCGCCGGCGTTCTCGTCGCCGCCGGGCTGATGGATGGCGACCAGTCCCGCCTCCGCCAAGTCGGCGACGAGGATCCTGGCCACGCCGAGAGGGATGGTCAGCAGGGCCGAGATCTCGGCCACCGACTTGATTTCTCGGCAGAGGTTGCAGATCCGCTGATGCTCGGGCAACTGGCCCTGCATCTGATGCGGCTGCGCGGTGGTGTGCACCAGTGCCTCGATGGCGAGCTGGTACCGCGGCCTGGTGCGGCCGCCCGTCATCGCGTACGGACGCACCAGTGGGTTGTTCGACGCCCCGGCGGGCGTCGGCTCGGGGGTGCGGCGCTGCGGCTGCACGGGCTGGACGCGCGGCGCGTGCGGCTGGTCGTACGGCGAAGGGCCGGGGCCCTGCGGCGCGTACGGCTGCCGGTGGTCCGGGGCGGAGGGGTAGCCGTATCCGCTCTGGGCGGCGTCGTTCTGGCCCTGGGCAGGGCCGTACGACCAGTTGCCCGAAGACGAACCGCCTGGGGGTGTTGCCACTTTCTCCTCCTCCGACTGTGCCGGGCACCCATGACTGTGGAGCCGCGTCCCGAAACCTTACGGCCACGGGACGCCGAAGCGCACCGTCCGTCTGTTAGTTGAGAAGGCTCCCCTGGAGCTCCGCGCGGAGGTCCGGCGTCAGGACCGTACCGGCCCGGTCGACCAGAAGGGCCATCTCGTACCCAATGAGGCCGATGTCCGCCTCCGGATGTGCGAGAACCGCGAGCGACGAACCGTCGGAAATGGACATGATGAAGAGGAATCCCCGCTCCATCTCCACAACCGTCTGGTTCACGCTGCCGCCCTCGAAGATCCGGGAGGCGCCTGCCGTCAGAGACGTCAGACCGGAGGCGACGGCCGCGAGCTGGTCGGCGCGGTCGCGGGGGAAGCCTTCGGACATCGCCAGAAGGAGTCCGTCGGCGGAGACCACCACCGTGTGGGACACCCCCGGGGTGTTGTCCACGAAGTTGGTGATCAACCAGTTCAGGTTCTGTGCCGCCTGGCTCATCGGGCTCACACTAACGCTCCTGGTTGTAGGTGCTGTCAGGACCGAAGCCCTGGCCGTTCGTTTCACTGCCTGCGGTGCGGCCTCGTTGGACACCGCGCCGCAGGTTGCTCAGCCTGCCCCGGACGTCCTCCGGGGCGCGGGAGACCTGTGGGCCTCCCTGAGGAGTGGTTTCGGCGGAACCCTGGACCAGGTTGGCCTTGGGTACCCGCCGCGGCAGGCCGGAGGAGGTCACTCCGCCCGCCTTGGGCTTCCGGAGCTGCGAGGCCTGCTGCCAGCGTTCGTCGTTCGCCGAACGCCAGCCGTTGTCGCCGTCGCTCTCCGGAGTGGAGGCCGGCGGCTCCTGGTCCACGCGCTGCGCGCCGCCCGTGCCGTTCGCGCCGCTCGCGGTGGATCCGCGGCGGGGAAGCCCGGCGTCGGTCAGGGCGTGTCCCTCGGAGGAAGCCGGTCCCGGACGGTCGAAGCCTACGCTGTCCCGCTCACCTGCGTCAGCGGCCTGCGAGGATTCCGCTCCCCGGGCATCCGCAGGGTACTGGGCAGGGTAGCCGTTGTGGTAGCCGTCCTGCTGCGGCCAGTCGTCCTCACGGCGCCGGTCGGCGAAGGCCGGGAAGGACTCGGGGCCGGAGGCGTCCGCCGCCGGGCGGTTCTCCTGGGCCGGCTCCGCGTAGGAGGACCCGGGGTAGTTGCCGCCCGACGGGAAGCCGTCGTTCTGCTGCAGGTGGCCGTTCGGCGCGTAGTAGTCCTCGCCGTACGCCGTCTGCTGCCCGTTGTCGTACGCCTGCTGGTCGTACCCGGAGGTCTGCTGCTCCTGGTAGCCGCCGTCGAAGCCCTGGCCCTCGTGGTAACCCTGGCCGTTGTCGTAGCCCTGCGGGGCCGCGAACTCGTCGGGGTACGCGGACGCCTCGGGGGCCTCCTGGCCGTTCGGGGCGGTCAACTCGGGCTGCGCCTGGGCCTCCAGGGCCGCCCGCCGCTCCTCGCGCATCAGGGAACGGCCGACCGGGTCCAGGTCGCGTATGTCGTCCGGGACCTCCGTGTAGCGGCTGTCGTCGAAGCCGAGCTCCGCCGCGGTGCGCAGGGGCTGGTTGAAGTCCTCGCCCCGGAAGTTCTGCTCCGGGATGATCTGGGAGACCGTGAACTCGTCGCGCTCCGCCTGCTGCTCGCCGCCGCCACCGTGGGTGATCGCGTCCGGCAGCATGACCAGCGAGGTCGTACCGGCCTGCTCGCCCGAGGGACGCAGCTGGACGCGGATGCCGTGCCGGTCGGACAGCCGGCCGACCACGAACAGGCCCATGCGCTGCGAGATCGCGGCGTCCACGGTCGGCGGGTTGGCCAGCTTGTGGTTGATGTCCGCGAAGTCCTCGGCGGTCAGACCGATGCCCTTGTCGTGGATCTCGATCATCACGCGGCCGTCGGGCAGACGGGTCGCGGTGACGCGGACCTTGGTCTGCGGGGAGGAGAACGTCGTGGCGTTCTCCAGCAGCTCGGCGAGCAGGTGCACGAGGTCGGTCACCGCGCGGCCGTGGATCTCGGCCTCGGGGACGCCGGACAGCTCGATGCGCTCGTACTGCTCCACCTCGGAGGAGGCGGCGCGCAGGACGTCGACCAGCGGGACCGGCTGGTCCCAGCGGCGGCCGGGCTCCTCGCCGGCGAGGACCAGGAGGTTCTCGCCGTTGCGGCGCATACGGGTGGCCAGGTGGTCCAGGCGGAAGAGGTTCTCCAGCTGGTCCGGGTCGGCCTCGTTGTTCTCCAGGTCGGTGATCAGGGTCAGCTGGCCCTCGATCAGCGACTGGTTGCGGCGCGACAGGTTGGTGAAGATCGCGTTGATGTTGCCCCGCAGCAGTGCCTGTTCGGCGGCGAGCCGGACGGCCTCGCGGTGGACCTGGTCGAAGGCGCGGGCGACCTCGCCGATCTCGTCCGTGGAGGTGATCGGGATCGGGGTGACCCGGGTGTCGACCCGGCCGGGGTCGGTGCGGGAGAGCTGGTCGACCAGCATCGGCAGGCGCTGCTCGGCGATGCCGAAGGCGGCGTTGCGCAGCTGGCGCATGGAGCGGCTCATCTGGCGGGCCACCATGCCGGCCAGGATGAACGCGGCGAGCAGGGCGACCACGACGGCGGCACCGGTGATGAAGGCGTCGCGCTGGGCGTCGTCGGCGATCTGGGCGGCCTCGTTCACCGCGGTGTCGGCCAGGTCCGATTCGATCTGCCGGTAACCGTCGAACTTGAGCGTGTTCACCGCCCACCAGTTCTCGGGGTTGATGCCCTGTCCGGCGAGCTCCACGCGGGCGGACGCGTCCGTGGTGTCGAGCTTGGCCAGCTCCGCGATCATCGTTTCCGGCTTGGCGGGCGGCGGAACGTAGTCCGGGTCCCTCTGCGCGGCCTCCTGGGCCATGGCCTTGCCGTCGGCCTCGATCTCCTGCGCGAGCCGGTTCAGCTTGTCCGTGTCGGCCTGGGTGCCACCGCCCTTGTACTCCTCGATGGCGATGCGCTCGAGGTAGGCGTAGGAGGAGAGGGCGACGCGCTGGCTGGCGAGCTGGCTGTCGGTCGGGCCGGGCTTCACCAGCATGTGCATACCGATGGAACGCTCCAGCGACAGCGCCGCCTTGGTCAGCGAGATCGCGTAGACCGTGCGCCCGTAGCTGGTGATGTTGCCGGTGCCGAGACCGAGTTCGTTGGCGAACTCCATCAGGGGGTGGGCGACCGCGACGTAGCCCTCCTCCGTGTCCACGCCGCCCTTGAGCTTCGAGGTGTAGGCGGCCGTGCGCAGCTGCGTGAGCGTCGGCTCGACCTTGCGGAACCCGTCCAGCCGGCGCTTCAGGCCCGCCTTGTCCGGCATGTTCTGCGCCGCCTCGTCGAAGGCGTCGGCGGCCTTGTCGGTCGCCGCGCGGGCCTTGGTGACGGCGGGGTCCTGCTGGCCCTTGTTCTGCAGCAGCGGGGCGGCCGTGACGTCCCGCTCGTTGTAGAGGGCGTCGGCGTAGGTGAGGGAGGCCCGCACCAGGCGCGCGGTGTTCTCCGCGTCCTCGGCCTCCTGCCAGGTGTCGATCGAGCTCTTCACCTGGAAGCCGCCCATGACCAGGCCGACCAGCACGGGAAGGAGCAGGATCGCGTTCAGCCGGGTCGTCACACGCCAGTTGCGCGGGGTGAGGCGCCCGCTGCTCGGGGCGGGCGCGGCCGCCGGTTCGGCACCGGGTACGGGGGCGGGCGCCGCTGCGCGCGGCGGCGGGGTGAAGTTGCCCCGGGCCGACGGCTCGGGACTGTTCTTGCTTCGCCTCACTCGACCAACAACCTCTCGGCGGTCGGCACCAACGTTGTGCCGCAGTGTCTCAGAGCCCGGCATGCCATCGACTACTGAGTACGTCTTTGACTATTGGGCAGTTCAGGCATTCCAGCATGCCGACCAGCGCTCTTCCAAACAGTGGAGAGCGGGGAATCCGAGTGATGTGAGTCCCAGATAAAACGGTCATAAAGAGCGACCCCCGCCAAAAGAACGGAGGATCGTGCGCACAGTGGTACCGGTCGACCGCATCGCGTGTCGGGCCTCGCCCGATTCTTCTGCCGAAACGTTATGAACACCGAGGCCGGCCGTGTCGGAGGACACAGCCGGCTCCGGGGCGTCGTCCGCGGCGACCGCCGCGCGCGGCTTTCGGTCCGGACCTGCCGGACCTACCTGAGGCGCGCCATGAGGGCGTGCTCGACCAGCGTGATCAGCGCACTCTTCGCGTCCGCGCGGTGGCGGGCGTCGGTGGTGATGATCGGGGTGTCGGGGCCGATCTGCAGTGCCTCGCGCACCTCTTCGGGCTGGTACGGCTGCTGTCCGTCGAAGCCGTTCAGCGCGACGACGAACGGCAGTCCGCTGTTCTCGAAGTAGTCGACGGCGGGGAAGCAGTCGGCCAGCCGGCGGGTGTCGACGAGGACGACCGCGCCGATGGCGCCGCGCACCAGGTCGTCCCACATGAACCAGAAGCGGTCCTGGCCGGGCGTGCCGAACAGGTACAGGATCAGGTCCTGGTCGAGCGTGATGCGGCCGAAGTCCATGGCGACCGTCGTGGTCGTCTTGTCCCCGGTGTGGGTGAGGTCGTCGATGCCCGCCGAAGCAGACGTCATGACGGCCTCCGTGCGCAGCGGGTTGATCTCCGAGACGGCGCCGACGAACGTGGTCTTGCCCACGCCGAAGCCGCCCGCCACCACGATCTTTGCGGACGTGGTGGAACGGCTGTCGGAGACCGTCCCGCCGCTAGAGCTTGCGAAGTCCACTGAGCACCCTTTCGAGCAGTGTCACATCCGGGGCGCCGGTCGTCTCGTCGCCGCCCGGCTGGTGAATGGCGACGAGACCCGCCTCCGCGAGGTCCGCCACCAGGATCCGGGCCACACCCAGCGGCATGTTGAGCAGCGCCGACACCTCGGCGACCGACTTCACCTCACGGCACAGATGGCAGATGCGCTGGTGCTCCGGGAGGAGCCCCATGAGCGCTGCCGGGTCGGCCGTCGTACTGATCAGTGCCTCGATGGCCAGCTGATAGCGCGGCCTGGTCCGGCCGCCGGTCATCGCATAGGGACGGACCAGCGGCTGGTCGCCCTCGTCCTCGTACGGCTCCGCGTACGGATCATGAGAGGCGGTGGGCGGGGTCATGAATCCTCCGGGCGGGACAGCAAGTCGGTCAGTCAAGCCGTCTGACGGGGCCGGTGGGGGGAATGTGGCGGCCGGACGGTGATTTGGTGAGACGGGTGGTGCCGGGGCCGATCAGTGGAGCAGACTTCCTTGTAGTTCGGCGCGCAGGTCCGGGGTGAGGACCGCCCCCGCGCGGTCGACCAGGAGTGCCATCTCGTAGCCGACGAGGCCGATGTCGCACTCGGGGTGCGCCAGGACGGCGAGGGACGAGCCGTCCGAGACGGACATGAGGAAGAGGAACCCTCGCTCCATCTCGACGACGGTCTGGGCGACGTCGCCGCCCTCGAAGATCCGGGAGGCGCCGGCCGTCAGGGAGGTCAGTCCCGACGCCACGGCCGCGAGCTGGTCCGCGCGATCGCGCGGGAAGCCCTCGGACATCGCCAGGAGGAGTCCGTCGGCGGACACGACGACGGTGTGGGACACCCCGGGGGTGTTGTCCACGAAGTTGGTGATCAACCAGTTGAGGTTCTGTGCCGCCTGGCTCATCGGGCTCAACTAACGCTCCTGCTGGTGAGTGGGGTACTGCGGGAAGCTGCCGGTCTGGGTGGAGCCGGCCTGACGACCCTGCGCGATACCCCGACGGAGATTGGTCAGCCGGCCGCGCACGTCATCGGGGGCGCGCGAGACCTGAGGACCGCTCTGGTGCGATTGCTGCTGAGCCGTGCCCGGGACGAGGTTCGCCTTGGGCACCCGGCGCGGCAGGCCGGAGGTGGTGACGCCGCCCGCGGCCGGCTGCCGGACGCGTTCGGCCTGCCGGATCAGCTCGTCGTTGGGCGAGCTGCGCCAGGCGGGGGATGCGGACCGCTGGGGGCCGGTGGGCCCCTGCGGCTGCTGGGACTGCTGGGACTGCTGGGGCTGTTGCTGCGGTGCCGGAGCGGAACCGTTGCCCTGCTCCTGCCCGCCGCCACCGTGGAACCAGTTGGTCTCCAGGGTGTCGTACAGCGGCGTGCGCCCGTCGCCGGGACCGGACGCCGGAGGCAGCGCCCAGCCGTCACCCGGCCCCCGCGCGGCGCCACCGTTGTCCGGCTCGTGGCGGACCGGCCGCTGCTGCTGCGGGGCGGGCGGACGCGGGGCGCCGAGGTCGGCACCGTGCGCGCCGTTGCCCTGCGGACGCTCGAACTGGCCGGTGACGGCCGGGTCCGCGGCGTCCGGACGCTGCGGGAGGGAGTGCCGCCCCGTGGCGCCGTTGTCCTGGGCCGGCACCGGGTACTGGCCGGTGGAGCCGTTGTCGTAGCCCTGCGGGGCGCCGAAGACGTCGCCGCGGGCGAACTGGCCCGTGTTCTGAGCACCGTTCACGCCGGGCTGGGCGTACTGGCCCGTGTCCTGCGCGATGTCCGCGCCGGGGACGCCGTAACCGGGCGCGCCGGGGTTCTGGCGGTCGTCGAACCGGGGGATCTCCGCCGTCGAGCCGGGCCCCTGCCGGTCGTCGAACCGGGGCACGGCGGACGTCCGGGAGACGTCCGGCTCCTCGTGGCCGCGCGGGGTGTCCAGCGAGGCGCGCGGGACCGGCGGCTGGGCGTTCTCGTCGCTCCAGCTGGGCACGCGCGGCTGCTGCTGGTCACCGCCGGGCAGCTCGGCGCGCGCACCACCACCGCGCGGCGGGAGCTGCGGACGACGGCCGCGCTCGGCGTTGCCGTTGCCGCGCTGCGGGGGCACCTGACCCCGGCCGCCGCCGAAGGCGTCCCGGTCCTGCGCCGCGCCCGGACCCGCGGACTGCGTCCCCTGCGGGGCGCCCGGCGCCTGGCCTCCGAAGCCGGCGCCGGCGGGAGCCGGACGGTTCTGCGGCGCCGCGGAGGGAGCACCCTGGTCGAACAGCGACGGCGTGGAGTTGCCCGGCTGGCCCTGCGGGCCCCGGGCCCCACCGGGCCGGCCGCCGCCGTCCCGTCCGGGCAGCGCGGCCCGCGGACCCTGACCGGTGCCGAGCCGGCCGCCGCCGGGCGCACCGGCGCCGAGGGCACCGCCACCGGACTGGCCGGCACCGGCGGCGCGCCGTGCGGCGGCGGCACCGGCGGCCGCCTGCGCGGCGGCGGGGCCACCGCCACCCGCGCCCGGCTGGCCGGGCTTGCCCTGGGGCTTCTTGCCGCCCTGGGCGACGTCGACGGGCAGCATGACCAGCGCGGTCGTACCACCGGAGTCGGACGGGCGCAGCTGGATGCGGATGCCGTGGCGCTGCGACAGACGGCCGACCACGAACAGACCCATGCGGCGGGAGACGGAGACGTCCACGGTGGGCGGCGAGGCGAGCCGCTCGTTGATCGCCGCCAGGTCCTCCGGTGACAGACCGATACCGGTGTCGTGGATCTCGATCAGCACACGGCCGTCGGGCAGCGCGTGACCGGTGACCTTGACCTTGGTCTGCGGCGAGGAGAACGAGGTCGCGTTCTCCAGCAGCTCGGCGAGCAGGTGCACGAGGTCGTTGACGACGCGGCCGGCGACCTCGGTGCTCGGCACCGACGCCAGCTCGATGCGCTCGTACTGCTCCACCTCGGAGGCGGCGGCACGCAGCACGTCGACCAGGGGGACCGGGCGGGTCCACCGGCGGCCGGGCTCCTCACCCGCGAGGACCAGCAGGTTCTCACCGTTACGGCGCATACGCGTGGCCAGGTGGTCCAGCTTGAACAGCGAGGACAGCTGGTCCGGGTCGGCCTCGCGGGACTCCAGCTCGGAGATCAGCGACAGCTGGCGCTGGATCAGACCCTGGGAGCGGCGCGAGAGGTTGGTGAACATCGCGTTGACGTTGCCCCGCAGCAGGGCCTGCTCGGCGGCGAGGCGGACCGCCTCGCGGTGCACGTCGTCGAAGGCCGCGGCCACTCGGCCGATCTCGTCCCGGGAGTGCACACCGACCGACTCCACGGACGTGTCGACGTCCTGCGGGTCGGACTCGGACAGCTGCTTGACCAGCTCGGGCAGACGCTCCTGGGCGACCTTGGTCGCGGTCTCCTCCAGCCGGCGCAGCGAGCGGATCATGGAGCGGGCCACGACGAAGGCGCCGACCAGCGAGACGCCGAGCACGATCAGGATCAGCACACCGGAGACGATCGCGTCGCGCTCGGTGGCGCTGCGCAGCTCGCGGGCCTTCTGCTCCATCTCCTCGAGCAGGTGCAGCTCGATGTTCTTCATCTGCTGGATCTTGGTGGAGCTGTCGTCCAGCCAGTCCCGGTAGGACCGCTTGCCCACCGACCTGAGGCCGAACTCCGAGGCCAGGGCACGCCCGGCGTACTCGTCGGTGGCCTTGATCGTGTTGTTGCCGTCCTCGATCGGCAGGAGCAGCTCGGTGGCGGGGATCTCGCCGTAGATGCTCTTGAAGCTGCGGATCTCGGACTTCTGGCTCGTCAGCGCCGACTCGGCGTAGAGCCGGTCGTTCTCGGAGAGCTCGCCGACGGTGGTGTTGCTGGCCGGCAGGGCCGCCGCGAGGACCGCGCGCTGGATCGAGGCGTACTCCTTGGCGGCCGAGAAGGACGCCAGGGCACGCGTGCGCTGGATCATCTCGGGGTTGCTGGTCGCCTCGGCCATGTCCTGCGAGAGGTCGATCAGGTTCTCGATCAGACGGTGGTAGGCCTCGACGGTCTGCGTGGAGTTCCGCTCCGAGGCGAAGGCCGTGTTGCGGATCTTCGCGATGTCGCCCAGGTCGCCGGTGAGCTGGACCAGGTTGTCGCGGACGCCCTTGAGGTTGCCGTCCTTGGCGGCGTTGTCGATCTCCTCGGAGCTGTCGATGAAGTTGTCCATCGCACGGTCGGTCTTCTCGCGGTAGCCCTTGACCGTGAAGTCGGTGGCCTTGCCGCCGTGCGCCAGCGGGCCGGCCGACTGGTCGCGCTCCTCCTGGAGCGCGGCGGCCAGTTCGGTGGCCTGCTTGGTCATGTCCGTCAGCAGCTTCATGTTGTCGAGCTGCTGGATGTCGTCCATCGACTGGTTGATGCGCAGCGCGCCCAGCGAGGTGGCCGCGACCACGGGGAGCGCGAGCAGCGACACCAGACGGGTCGAGATGCGCCAGTTGCGCAGGGCTATTCGCGGCCCGGGGCCGGTCGGGCCCTTCGGCGCCCTCTCGGCGTCCGGACCCGCGGGCCCGGAGGCACCGGGGCGACCGGTTCGTTCACCGCCGTCACCGGCCGCGGCCGGGCCCTGGTTCTGGGCGTGCTGGGGCGAGGAGCTGACGGCCATGGGGCCAGTCCCGCCGTGCGGCTCCGGCTCCGCCGAAGCGCTGCCATCCCTCTTGAAACGTCCCTGCACTAGCGTCGCAACCTCTGGACCAGGCACCCCTCCGCGTGAACGGCTGGGCACGGTGTCGGCGTCATAGGAGCGCCCTGAATACGCCCCCGTGGTGGTCGTGAGTGACCGGCGCTGGTTCCCCCTGTCTCGCCGCCACTCGGCGCGTTTGTGCGCCCCCTGCGCGCCGGCTCGATCCTGCGGCGGTCCGTGGAATTCCAGCACAGTGCAGGATCTCCAACAAGGCCCGTGGGTCTACCCGTGACATACGTGACACCACGTGAGTGGCGGATCACCGCGGGTGGAAAGTGAGCTCGCCCAAAACGGGCGGATGTTCGCGAACCGGTCGCGCGCTCCGGGTGTCCCAGTCGCCATGATCAGGAGCGGAATGGTGGCTTCAGGGGCCGAATGTCCGTTTCCGGGGTGCGGGGAGTATGGCCGGATTGGCCGATTTGTCCATCGATTCGTGAGCAAACTCACACGTAGATCACGGTCTTCGAAGGCCGCCGCCGGGGAATTGCATGTTTAGCCTGACGCTTTACAGGGATGGCAAAACCGACAACCCGCGCCCGGACCGGGTCCTCGCACCCCTGCGGGCGCCGCGCACAGGACAGGGTCAAGTAAACAGTGAAGACGACGATGATGTTCCACAAGATCGCCAACCCGCGACGCACCACGCTGGCGCACCTGAACGGCGCCGACGAACTGCAGGCGCCGGTCCAGCAGGAGCACTCCGTCGAACTCCCGGCCCAGACCGCCAACCCCAGGCGCACCGTCCTCATGGAGGTCCCGGTCGCGGCCGACACCGCCGGCTGACACCGATCACACCGATCACACCGGTCAGTACGTGCGCCGGCCGCACATCGCTCAACGCCGCCGCGCGCGGACGGCGGAGCCCGTCCACCACGCACCACGAGGGGCGCCCACGGTCTCACCGGGGCGCCCCTCGTCGTGCGCGGGGCGGACCGGCCCCGGCACGCGCACGGGGACGGCGCCCGCCGGGCGGCGGCGCACGTGATGGGCGCGGGCGGGACGCCGTGCCGCGTTAGCCTGGAGCGTCAGACTCCAGCCGCCTAAGTCAAGGGGCCAAGCATCCCGTGCGCATCGCCAGATTCTCCATCGACGGGAACGTCGCCTTCGGCGCGGTCGAGGGCGACCGGCAGGACGAGCTCGTCCTGGACATCATCAAGGGCATCCCGTTCACGGACTTCGAGCTCTCCGGCACGAAGGTCCCGCTGAGCAAGGTCAGGCTGCTGCCCCCGGTGCTCCCCAACAAAGTGGTGGCCTTCGGCCGCAACTACGCCGAGCACGCGCGGGAACTCGGCAACGAGGTGCCCGACGCCCCGTTCGCCTTCTTCAAGCCCGCCACGTCGGTGATCGGCCCCGGCGACGAGATCCAGTACCCCTCCTTCTCCCAGGAGGTGCACCACGAGGCCGAGCTGGCCGTGGTCATCGGCCGGCTGTGCCGCGAGGTCCCGCGCGAACGCGTCAAGGACGTGATCTTCGGCTACACCTGCGCCAACGACATCACCGCGCGCGACGTCCAGAAGCGCGAGAAGCAGTGGGCCCGGGCCAAGGGGTTCGACACCTCCTGCCCGCTCGGCCCCTGGGTGGAGACGGACCTGGACGTCGCCGCCGCGAGCGACCTGACCATCCAGCTCACGGTCAACGGCGCGCAGCGCCAACTCGGCCGCACCAGCGAGATGATCCACTCCATCGAGGACCTGGTCGTCAACATCTCCGAGGCCATGACCCTGCTCCCCGGCGACGTCATCCTCACCGGCACCCCGGCTGGGGTCGGCCCCCTCAACGTCGGCGACGAGGTCGCCGTCACCATCGAAGGCATCGGCACTCTCACCAACAAGGTTGTCAAGCGTGGCTAGCGCATCCGGCACTCCCTCCCCAAGTCCTCGAACCCGCTCGGACAGGGGGTACCCCCACGCGTCCGTTTCTGTCCGTCGCCCACCGGTAACCCCCATGTGGGCCTGGTCCGCACCGCCCTGTTCAACTGGGCGTTCGCCAAGCACCACGGCGGCACCCTGGTCTTCCGCATCGAGGACACCGACGCGGCCCGCGACTCCGAGGAGTCCTACGCCCAGCTGCTCGACGCGATGCGCTGGCTCGGCTTCGACTGGGACGAGGGCCCCGAGGTCGGCGGCCCGCACGCGCCGTACCGGCAGTCGCAGCGCATGGACATCTACAAGGACGTCGCCCGCAAGCTCCTGGACGCCGGCCACGCCTACCACTGCTACTGCTCCCAGGAGGAGCTGGACACCCGCCGCGAGGCCGCCCGCGCCGCCGGCCGGCCCTCCGGCTACGACGGCCACTGCCGCGACCTGAACGAGGCCCAGGTCGAGGAGTACAGGGCCCAGGGCCGCGAGCCGATCGTCCGCTTCCGCATGCCCGACGAGACGATCACCTTCACGGACCTGGTCCGCGGCGAGCTGACCTTCACCCCGGACAACGTCCCGGACTACGGCATCGTGCGCGCCAACGGGGCCCCGCTGTACACGCTGGTCAACCCGGTCGACGACGCCCTGATGGAGATCACCCACGTCCTGCGCGGCGAGGACCTGCTCTCCTCCACCCCGCGGCAGATCGCCCTGTACAAGGCGCTGATCGAGCTGGGCGTCGCCAAGGGGATCCCGCAGTTCGGCCACCTGCCGTACGTCATGGGCGAGGGCAACAAGAAGCTCTCCAAGCGCGACCCGCAGTCCTCGCTCAACCTCTACCGCGAGCGCGGCTTCCTCCCCGAGGGCCTGCTCAACTACCTCTCCCTGCTCGGCTGGTCGCTCTCCGCCGACCGGGACGTCTTCTCGATCGAGGAGATGGTCGCCGCCTTCGACGTCGCGGACGTGCAGCCCAACCCGGCCCGCTTCGACCTGAAGAAGTGCGAGGCGATCAACGCCGACCACATCCGCATGCTCGACGCGAAGGACTTCGCGGAGCGCTGCGCGCCCTGGCTCAGGGCCCCCTTCGCGCCGTGGGCCCCGGAGGACTTCGACGAGGCCAGGTGGCAGGCCGTCGCCCCGCACGCGCAGACCCGCCTGAAGGTCCTCTCCGAGATCACGGACAACGTCGACTTCCTGTTCCTGCCGGAGCCGGTCTTCGACGAGGCGTCCTGGACCAAGGCGATGAAGGAGGGCAGCGACGCCCTGCTGCGCACGGCGAGGGAGAAGCTGGAAGCGGCCGACTGGACGTCCGCCGAGTCGCTGAAGGAGGCCGTCCTGGCCGCCGGCGAGGCCCACGGCCTCAAGCTCGGCAAGGCCCAGGCCCCCGTCCGCGTCGCCGTGACCGGCCGCACGGTCGGCCTGCCGCTCTTCGAGTCCCTGGAGGTCCTGGGCAGGGAGAAGACCCTGGCGCGCATCGACGCGGCCCTGGCGAGGCTCGCCGGGTAGGGTCCGCGAGGCCCGCACGGACGAGGGGGCGCCGCCCGGAGGCTTCCGGCCGGCGCCCCCTCGCCGTGTCCGGGCGGCCGGCGGCACGGTGATCCGGGCCGCCGTCCGGGACGTGGACGGCACCCGCCCCGGCCCGGTGTCCTTCCGGGACGATCCCGGGTGCCCCGGCCGGTGCGACGGTACTGTCGGGAGCATGGCGATCCGAGCCGTCGTCTGGGACGTGGACGACACCCTCTTCGACTACACCACCGCCGACCGCGAGGGCATACGGGCCCACCTGCTGGCCGAGGGACTGCTCTCCCGGTACGCCTCCGCGGAGGAGGCGCTGCTGCACTGGCGGGAGATCACCGACCTGCAGTGGGCGCGGTTCGCCGCGGGGGAGGTGGACTTCGAGACCCAGCGCCGTGACCGCACCCGGGTCTTCCTGGGCCGGGACCTGACCGACGCCGAGGCGGACGACTGGTTCCGGCGCTACCTGGTCCACTACGAGGCCGCCTGGAGCCTCTTCCCGGACGTGCTGCCCGTCCTCGACGCCCTCGCCTCCAGCCACCGCCACGCGGTGCTCTCCAACTCCAGCCTCCACGTCCAGGACCGCAAGCTGCGCGTCCTCGGCGTCCACGACCGCTTCGAGGCCATCCTGTGCGCCGCGGAGCTGGGCGTCTCCAAGCCCGAGCCGGCTGCCTTCCTCGCCGCCTGCGAGGCCCTGGCGCTGCCTCCGGAGCAGGTCGCGTACGTCGGCGACCACCCGGAGATCGACGGCCGGGGCGCCGCCGAGGCCGGGCTGCTGTCGGTGTGGATCGACCGCGGCAAGGCGTGGGTGGCCGTCGAACCGCCCGTGGGGCCGCGCCGCATCGCGTCCCTCGCCGAACTTCCCGCGATACTCGCCGCCGATACTCGTTTTGGAGCCCCGTCCACCTTCGGGTAATGTTCTTCCTGCGCCGAGGGGAGCGGGCCGGAAGGCCGGAACCCCACAGCGCAGAACTAGAACAAGATCCCCCTCAGGGGCTTGCGTTCCAGTGGCCTATGGTGTAATTGGCAGCACGACTGATTCTGGTTCAGTTAGTCTTGGTTCGAGTCCAGGTAGGCCAGCTCGCAGAGCTCATCTGCAACCGCGGATCACATCCGCAAGCCCCCGTTGTGTAGCGGCCTAGCACGCTGCCCTCTCAAGGCAGTAGCGCCGGTTCGAATCCGGTCGGGGGTACAGATCCTTCTCGCGGGGACAGTCGGGTAGCTCCCGCTGTTCTCGATGCAGGATCGCTAGGGCCCCCGTTGTGTAGCGGCCTAGCACGCCGCCCTCTCAAGGCGGTAGCGCCGGTTCGAATCCGGTCGGGGGTACTGACTGGTCTAAACCATCATTGGTCTATGGTGTAATTGGCAGCACGACTGATTCTGGTTCAGTTAGTCTTGGTTCGAGTCCAGGTAGACCAGCAGGATCTGCGGAAACGCATGATCCACGCCCCCGTTGTGTAGCGGCCTAGCACGCCGCCCTCTCAAGGCGGTAGCGCCGGTTCGAATCCGGTCGGGGGTACACAGTGAAGGCCCTCCACCTCGGTGGAGGGCCTTCGGCGTACCGGGACTCGGTGGCGCGGACCTCCGGTGCGTGCCGGGAAGGGGCCTGCCGCGGCGTTGAGGCGGGCCCGTTCCCGACGGGGGCGGGGGTCAGGAGCGGCGCAGCGCCTCGGAGAGGCGGGTGGCGGCGTCGATGACGGCCTGCGCGTGCATCCGGCCCGGGTGGCGGGTCAGGCGCTCGATGGGACCGGAGACGGAGACGGCGGCCACCACGCGGTTCGAGGGTCCGCGCACCGGCGCGGAGACGGACGCGACACCTGGCTCGCGCTCGCCGATCGACTGGGCCCAGCCGCGGCGCCGCACGCCCGACAGGGCCGTCGCCGTGAAACGGGCGCCCTGCAGACCGCGGTGCAGCCGCTCCGGCTCCTCCCAGGCGAGCAGGATCTGCGCCGAGGAGCCGGCCTTCATCGTCAGCGTGGAGCCCACCGGGACGGTGTCCCGGAGGCCCGACAGGCGCTCCGCCGCGGCGACGCAGATGCGCATGTCGCCCTGGCGGCGGTAGAGCTGGGCGCTCTCCCCGGTGACGTCGCGCAGGTGGGTGAGCACCGGGCCCGCCGTGGCGAGCAGGCGGTCCTCGCCCGCCGCCGCGGCCAGTTCGGCCAGGCGCGGGCCGAGGATGAAGCGGCCCTGCATGTCGCGCGCCACCAGGCGGTGGTGCTCCAGCGCCACGGCCAGGCGGTGGGCCGTGGGTCGTGCCAGTCCGGTGGCGCCGACCAACCCCGCGAGGGTGGCCGGGCCGGACTCCAGAGCGCTCAGGACGAGGGCCGCCTTGTCCAGAACGCCGACGCCGCTACTGTTGTCCATGCAACGATACTTGCGTCTCACTCTGTGAAACGCAAGTTCAATTTTCCGTGGAACCCGCCACTCTGGAGACACGGAAGCAACGCGGCCCGTGGACCACCGGGCCTGGCGGCGGACGCCCGGAATCAGGGGTGCGGGCGCCGTCTCCCCACAGATCTAGTTGGACCGGCGCACCCTGTGCCGGCCGGAGGGACAGCGATGGGTAGGACACTCGCGGAGAAGGTCTGGGACGACCACGTCGTCCGGCGCGCCGAGGGCGAGCCCGACCTCCTCTTCATCGATCTGCACCTGCTGCACGAGGTGACCAGCCCGCAGGCCTTCGACGGCCTCCGCAAGAGCGGCCGCACCGTGCGCCGCCTCGACCTCACCATCGCCACCGAGGACCACAACACCCCGACCCTCGACATCGACAAGCCCATCGCCGACCCGGTCTCCCGGGTCCAGCTGGAGACGCTGCGCAAGAACTGCGCCGAGTTCGGCGTCCGGCTGCACCCGCTGGGCGACGTCGAGCAGGGCGTCGTGCACGTCGTCGGCCCGCAGCTGGGCCTGACCCAGCCCGGCATGACCGTCGTCTGCGGCGACTCGCACACCTCCACGCACGGCGCCTTCGGCGGACTGGCGTTCGGCATCGGCACCTCCCAGGTCGAGCACGTGCTGGCCACCCAGACGCTGCCGATGACCCGCCCGAAGACCATGGCGATCACGGTCAACGGCGAGCTGCCCGAGGGCGTCACGGCCAAGGACCTGATCCTGGCGATCATCGCGAGGATCGGCACCGGCGGCGGCCAGGGCTACGTCCTGGAGTACCGCGGCGAGGCCGTCGAGAAGCTCTCGATGGAAGCCCGGATGACCATCTGCAACATGTCGATCGAGGCCGGCGCCCGCGCGGGCATGATCGCCCCCGACGAGACGACCTTCGAGTACCTCAAGGGCCGTCCGCACGCCCCGCAGGGCGAGGACTGGGACGCCGCCGTGGCGTACTGGAAGACGCTGCGCTCGGACGAGGACGCCGAGTTCGACGCCGAGGTCGTCATCGAGGCCGCCGAGCTGTCCCCGTTCGTCACCTGGGGCACCAACCCGGGCCAGGGCGCGCCGCTGTCCGCCTCGGTCCCCGACCCCGCTTCGTACGAAGACGCCTCGGAGCGCCTCGCCGCCGAAAAGGCCCTGGAGTACATGGGGTTGGAGGCCGGCCAGCCGCTGCGCTCCATCGAGGTCGACACCGTCTTCGTAGGCTCCTGCACCAACGGCCGCATCGAGGACCTGCGCGCCGCGGCGGACGTCATCAAGGGCCGCAAAGTCGCCGACGGCGTACGGATGCTGGTCGTCCCGGGCTCCGCCCGGGTGGGTCTGCAGGCCGTCTCCGAGGGCCTGGACGTGGTCTTCAAGGAGGCCGGCGCCGAGTGGCGGCACGCGGGCTGCTCCATGTGCCTGGGCATGAACCCCGACCAGCTCGCCCCCGGTGAGCGCTCCGCCTCCACCTCCAACCGCAACTTCGAGGGCCGGCAGGGCAAGGGCGGCCGCACCCACCTGGTGTCCCCGCAGGTCGCCGCCGCCACCGCGGTCCTCGGCCACCTGGCCTCCCCGGCCGACCTCGCCGCAGCCGACGCCCGTACGCCCGCTGGAGTCTGATCAGTCATGGAAGCATTCACCACCCACACCGGCCGGGCCGTCCCGCTGCGCCGCAGCAACGTCGACACCGACCAGATCATCCCCGCCCACTGGCTCAAGAAGGTGACGCGGGACGGGTTCGAGGACGGTCTGTTCGAGGCCTGGCGCAAGGACCCGGAGTTCGTGCTCAACCGGCCCGAGCGGCAGGGTGCCACGGTGCTGGTGGCCGGCCCCGACTTCGGCACCGGCTCCTCCCGCGAGCACGCCGTCTGGGCCCTGCAGAACTACGGCTTCAAGGCCGTGATCTCCTCCCGCTTCGCCGACATCTTCCGCGGCAACTCGCTGAAGAACGGCCTGCTCACGGTGGTCCTCGACCAGAAGATCGTGGACGCGCTGTGGGAGCTCACGGAGGAGGACCCCACGGCGGAGATCACCGTCGACCTCGAGGCCCGCGAGGTGCGCGCCGAGGGCGTCACCGCCTCCTTCGAGCTCGACGAGAACTCCCGCTGGCGACTGCTGAACGGGCTCGACGACATCTCCATCACGCTGCAGAACGAGGCGGACATCGCCGCCTACGAGGCGAGGCGTCCGTCGTTCAAGCCGCGCACGCTCACGGCCTGAGGCCTACCGCAGGCGAAGTCCTGCCGGAAGCCGACTTTCGGCCACCCCCGACACCCGCCCGTACCCCCGATCGGCCCGATCGGGGGTACGGGCGTCTCTGCGTCCGCCCGGCCGCGCGCGCCGCCTCGGGGTCCCTCAACTTCCCACGTTACGCAGGTGATTGCTGGGGTACGTGCGTCATGTACCCACGACTTCCTCAGGTGTCGGGAAGACCGTCCGAGGCCACAGTTACCACCTGGGCGGGCGACAACTCGCCCCAGATGGCACAATCTGTGCATGGGACACGACGGCCAACTCGAGCTCTATGCGGCGGTCGCGGTCCGGCTCAAGGAAGCGCACTCGAGGGTGCGCGCACTGCAAGTCCCGGAGGGCGTACGGATGGCGCTGACCCGGAAGCTGCTGGTCATTACGGCCGCGGCCAAGCACGATCTCGCCGGTGCGGCAAGGCGTCTGGAACGGTTCATCGCGGACCTCGACGAGGGGCGATTCCCCGAAGAGGAACGCTGAACCAGTCGGGACGGTCGAGTCTGTTGCGGCACAAGGGTGATTAGCCCGTTTCGTGTTTGATTTGCGGTATATATCTGCCTAACGTGCGAAAAAGCTTGAACACTTTCGTTCTGGCGATGTCTCCGAAGGGGAAGACGTGAACAAGGCGCAGCTCGTAGAAGCGATTGCCGACAAGATGGGCGGTCGTCAGCAGGCCGCCGATGCTGTCGACGCGGTCCTGGACGCCATCGTCCGCGCGGTGGTCGCGGGTGACCGGGTCTCGGTCACCGGTTTCGGTTCGTTCGAGAAGGTCGACCGTCCGGCCCGCTACGCCCGCAACCCCCAGACGGGCGAGCGGGTTCGGGTCAAGAAGACCTCCGTCCCGCGGTTCCGCGCGGGACAGGGGTTCAAGGACCTGGTCAGCGGGTCGAAGAAGCTCCCGAAGCACGACATCGCCGTCAAGAAGGCCCCCAAGGGCAGCCTCTCCGGCCCGCCGCCCACCATCTCCAAGGCGGCGGGGAAGAAGGCCGCCGCCAAGAAGGCGACGGGTGCGGCGAAGACCACGACGGCCAGGAAGGCGACGGCGAAGAAGGCCGCCACCAAGACGGCGGCGGCCAAGAAGACCACCGCGAAGAAGGCGCCCGCCCAGACCGCGGCGGCCGCCAAGACCACCGCCGCGAAGAAGACGACCGCCAAGAAGGCCCCGGCGAAGAAGGCGACGGCCAAGAAGGCGCCCGCGAAGAAGTCCACCGCCCGCAAGACCACCGCCAAGAAGACCACCGCCCGCAAGAAGTAGCCGGGGCCCGCCCGCAAGAAGTAGCCGGGGGCAAGCGGTACTCACGCGCCGGGCCGGACTCCGACGGGGAGCCCGGCCCGCGGCGTGTCCGGGGTGCCGACGGCCGGACGGCGCCCGGAGGGCGACCGGTCAGAACGTCTGGAGCGTCACCAGCGTGATCCGCCGGCCCTCGCCCTCGCCCTCGGTCTCGATGCGCACCCGCTGCCCGGGGCGCAGCAGCCTCAGACCCCCGCGTCGAACGCCGGAGCGTCGAAGGACACCGGGGTGCCGTCGTCCAGGAGCACCTGACCGCTGCGGCTGACGGGGTCGTAGGTGTACGCGGTGGCCTGCATGGCGGCAGCCTACTGCTCCGGTACCGGCAACCGCGCGGCGGCCGCGGCCGTGTGAGGGCCCACCCCCAGCGCCAGCGCCGCCCGCAGGTCGTCGCCGGTGTCCACGTCCTGCCGCACGGAATCCACCGCGTCCAGGCACAGCTCCACGGCCCCGGACGCCCGGTGCCGGGCCCGGGAACCGGGTCCGAAGCACGGGCGCAATTCCCGGTCCGGGGACGCGGCCAGCAGGGTCGTGCCGATCGCGGCGGTATCCGCGAGAAAAGCGCGCGGGAATTCGGCGGCCGTATCGAGGACGCGGGCCAATTCCGCCGGGCGGAGCGCCGGGAGATCGGCGTTGAGGGCCGCCACGCGGCCGGCGCGCCGGAACGCGCGCGCCACCGCCGCCGCGTGGGCGAGAGCGGCGTTCAGGCCGCTGCCCGGTTCGTCGGGGACGATCCCGGCGCCCAGCGCGCCGAGCGCGCGGCCCGCCCGGGCGTCGTCCGTGACGACCACCACATCCCGCACCGCCGGGCACGCCAGCGCGGCCGCCACCGTGTCCTGGGCGAAGGCGAGCGCGAGGCCCGGGCGCAGCCCGTCGTCCGCGGTGTCCGACAGCCTGCTCTTGGCCCGGTCCAGCGGCTTCAGGGGCACCACCAAGGTCCACTGCACGAGTGTTACGTCCCTCTCTTGTCGCGGCCATTGTCACCCTGAGCACCCGGTGGCCGAGGAGTCGGGGCGTACCGTGTTCTCGACAGACCGGTGGCCCGGGGCGACACTTGTGCGGCCCGCCCGGCCTCCGGTCCGAGCCCGTGGCCCCGGGGTGATACGAAAGACAGGACCAAGAGGAAGGTGTCCTTGTGCCGCGCCGCAGAATCGGCTTCTGGTACCGCTTCGCCGCGGTGATCTGCAAACCGCCGCTGGTGGTTCTCCTCAAGCGGGACTGGCGCGGAATGGAGAACATTCCGGCCGAGGGTGGATTTATCACCGCGGTGAACCACAATTCGCACATCGATCCCTTCGCCTACGCGCACTTTCAGTACAACACCGGACGTGTTCCGCGATTCCTGGCGAAGAGCGGGCTTTTCAACAAGGGATTCGTCGGCGCCGCGATGCGCGGCACCGGGCAGATCCCGGTCTACCGCGAGAGCACGGACGCGCTCAGCGCCTTCCGGGCCGCGATCGACGCGGTGGAGCGCGGCGAATGCGTCGCCTTCTACCCCGAGGGCACTCTCACCCGCGACCCGGACGGCTGGCCCATGACCGGCAAGACCGGTGCCGCGCGCGTCGCGCTGCAGACCAAGTGCCCCGTGATCCCGGTCGCCCAGTGGGGCGCCAACGAACTGCTGCCGCCGTACGCCAAGAAGCCCCACCTCCTGCCGCGCAAGACCCACCGGGTCCTGGCCGGGCCGCCGGTGGACCTGGACCGCTTCTACGACCGGGAGATGACCCCGGAACTGCTCAAGGAGGCGACCGAGGCGATCATGGCGGCCATCACCCGCCTGCTGGAGGAGATCCGCGGCGAGAAGGCCCCCGAGACGCCCTACGACCCGCGTCGCGAGCGCATCGAACAGCGCCGCAGGACCCGGGCGCAGAAGCGGCGGACGGGACGGCGCGGCACGCAGCCGTCGGACGCGGAGCCGGCCGGCACACGGCCGTCGGACGCGCAGCCGCAGGCAGACCGGCCGTCGGGAACGCCGACGGCTCGCAAGGAACAGGCACAGAGCAGGGCCGCCACGCGGAAAGAGGGGCTGGACACGTGAGCAAGCCGGTCAAGGCGGCCGTCTTCGGCACCGGATCATGGGGCACGGCCTTCGGCATGGTCCTCGCCGACGCGGGCTGCGACGTCGTGCTGTGGGGGCGGCGCCCCGAACTCGCCGAAGCGGTCAACTCCACCCGCACCAACCCCGACTACCTGCCCGGAGTCGAACTCCCGGAGAACGTGCGGGCCACCGCGGACGCCGCCGAGGCCGCGCGCGACGCCGACTTCACCGTCCTCGCCGTCCCCTCGCAGACGCTGCGCGACAACCTCGCCGAGTGGACGCCGCTGCTCGCCCCCGGCACGGTCCTCGTGTCGCTGATGAAGGGCGTCGAACTCGGCTCCGCCATGCGCATGAGCGAGGTGATCGAGGACGTCGCCAAGGTGGGGCCCGAACGGATCGCCGTGGTCACCGGGCCCAACCTGGCCCGCGAGATCGCCGCCCGGATGCCGGCCGCCGCCGTGGTCGCCTGCACCGACGAGGCCGTCGCCCGGCGGCTCCAGACCGCCTGCCACACGCCGTACTTCCGGCCGTACACCAACACCGACGTCGTCGGCTGCGAACTGGGCGGCGCCGTGAAGAACGTGATCGGGCTGGCCGTCGGCATCGCGGACGGCATGGGGCTCGGTGACAACGCCAAGGGCTCGCTCATCACCCGCGGCCTCGCCGAGACCACCCGGCTCGGGGTCGCGCTGGGCGCCGACCCGCTGACCTTCTCCGGACTCGCGGGGCTGGGCGACCTGGTGGCCACCTGCTCGTCGCCGCTGTCGCGCAACCACACCTTCGGCACCAACCTCGGCAAGGGCATGACCCTCGAGGAGACCATCGCGGTCACCAAGCAGACCGCCGAGGGCGTCAAGTCCTGCGAGTCGGTGCTGGATCTGGCCCGCCGGCACGGCGTCGACATGCCGCTCACCGAGACGGTCGTCTCCATCGTGCACGAGGGCAAGCCCCCCGCGGTCGCCGTCAAGGAGCTGATGTCGCGCAGCGCGAAGCCCGAACGACGCTGAGCGACGACCCCCTCCGTTCGGCCCACGCGCGGCGTTGCGGGCGCTGTCTCCCCGCTCTACCAACGGGTACTCTCATCGCGATATGAGCACCGAGAACCTCCCCCAGAGCCCCGAGCAGCCGCCGCGCAAACCGCGTGTGGCCGTCGTGTTCGGCGGGCGCAGCTCCGAACACGGGATCTCCGTGGTGACCGCCGGAGCCGTCCTCAAGGCCATCGACCGGACCAGGTACGACGTCCTGCCGATCGGCATCACCACGGACGGCCGCTGGGCTCTCACGGCCGACGAGCCGGAACGCATGGCGATCACCGATCGCCGCACCCCCAGCGTCGACCAGCTCGCCGAGTCGGCGGAGGGCGGTGTGGTGCTGCCCGTCGACCCCGCCAGCCGCGAAGTCGTCTACAGCGAGCCCGGTTCGGTGCCCAAGGCGCTCGGCGAGGTCGACGTGGTCTTCCCGGTGCTGCACGGCCCCTACGGCGAGGACGGCACCCTGCAGGGCCTGCTGGAGCTCTCCGGCGTCCCCTACGTCGGCTCGGGCGTGCTCGCCTCGGCCGTCGGCCAGGACAAGGAGTACATGAAGCGGGTGTTCACCTCCTTCGGGCTCAAGGTCGGCCCGTACCTGGTGATCCGGCCGCGCGAGTGGCGGCAGGACGAGTCCGCCGCCCGGAAGAGGATCGTCGACTTCGCCGGCGAGCACGGGTGGCCGCTGTTCGTGAAGCCCGCGCGGGCCGGCTCCTCGATCGGCATCACCAAGGTCGACGACCTCTCCGGCCTGGACGAGGCGATCGCCGAGGCCCAGCGCCACGACCCGAAGATCCTCGTCGAGGCGGCGCTGCGCGGCCGCGAGATCGAGTGCGGCGTGCTGGAGTTCGAGGACGGTCCGCGCGCCTCGGTGCCCGCCGAGATCCCGCCGCCCGAGGCGCACGCGTACTACGACTTCGAGGCCAAGTACATCGACTCCACGCCCGGCATCGTGCCCGCGCCGCTGACCGAGGAGGAGACGGCCGAGGTGCGCCGGCTCGCGGTGGAGGCGTTCGAGGCGGCCTCCTGCGAGGGACTGGTCCGCGCGGACTTCTTCCTCACCGAGGACGGCGATTTCGTGATCAACGAGATCAACACCATGCCCGGCTTCACGCCGATCTCGATGTACCCGCAGATGTGGCAGGCCACCGGGGTGAGCTACCCGGAGCTGGTGGACCGGCTGGTGCAGGCGGCGCTGCGGCGGTCCACCGGACTGCGCTGAGCGGCGGACGCACGCCTCAGAAGGCGATCCCCTCGGGGATCGCCTTCTTGACGGCCGGGGCGAGGTCGATCAGCACGCCGGTGCCGTCCCGCCCGCCGGTCACCTCCACCTCCACGTACGCCTCGCGGTTGGCGGTGGTGAAGCGGTAGGTGCCGCCGTCCCGCCTCTCCATCAGCCAGTCGACGCCGTTCACCCCGCCCGGCACCGCGTCGGCGTCGCGGCCGTTGGCCACCTTGGGGTCGGCCATCTTCGGAGGCCGCTCGACACCGCACCGCAGTATGATCGCCACGCCGCCCCAGCCCGCGGTCAGTTCGGACGCGGGTTCGGGATCGTCGCGACTCTCACCGTCCACCTTCGCCGGCAGGGCCTCGTCCAGGTTCTGGCACAGCTTGGTGACCTTCGCGTCCGGGCTGGGAACCGCCGCGGACGCGCTGTCGTCTGCTGAGGAGCAGCCCGCGGCGGTGATCAGCACCGCGAGGGCGGACAGGACGGCGTGCCGGTGACGGAAGGAGTTCACCGGCACAGGGTAGACGGGGGCTACAGATGGACGACCGGGCAGGTCAGGGTACGGGTGATCCCGTCCACCTGCTGGACCTTCGCCACCACCATCCGGCCCAGGTCGTCGACGGTGTCGGCCTGGGCGCGCACGATCACGTCGTACGGTCCGGTCACGTCCTCGGCCTGGATGACTCCAGGGATCTTGCCGATCAGCTCGGCGACGGTCGACGCTTTGCCGACCTCCGTCTGGATCAGGATGTACGCCTGTACCACGGAACCTCCAGGGCGGCCACGAGGATCATGTGGGGAAAAGGAACGCCACGGTATCGCGTCGTCGCTCGTCGCGGGGAGACCTGCGGGAACCGGGCCTTGCGCGTCGGGGTGCAGGCACGAGAGAAGTTGACGGTCACTTCGACCGTAACGAGCGCACGGACGGCTCGCGACCGGGCACGGTCGGGGACAGGACAGAAGGGGAGCGAGGGACATGAAGGGCACTGTTGGTGAGCTCGGGGAGTTCGGGCTCATCAGGGAGCTCACCTCCCGTCTCACCACCACCCCGGCGGTCCGGGTCGGCCCCGGTGACGACGCCGCGGTGGTCGCCGCGCCCGACCGCAGGGTCGTGGCCAGCACCGACATCCTGGTGGAGGGCCGGCACTTCCGCCGCGACTGGTCCACGGCCTACGACGTCGGCCGCAAGGCCGCCGCGCAGAACCTCGCCGACATCGCCGCCATGGGCGCCGTGCCGACCGCGCTGCTGCTCGGCCTGGTCGTCCCGGCGGAACTGCCCGTCACCTGGCCCTCGGAGCTGATGGACGGCCTGCGCGACGAGTGCCAGGTCGCGGGCGCCGCGGTCGTCGGCGGTGACGTGGTACGCGGCGACACGATCATGGTGTCGATCACCGCGCTCGGCGACCTGCGCAACCAGGAGCCCGTCACCCGGGCCGGCGCGCAGCCCGGCGACCTCGTCGCGGTGACCGGATGGCTGGGCTGGTCCGCGGCCGGGTACGCGGTGCTCTCCCGCGGTTTCCGCTCGCCGCGCGCCTTCGTCGAGGCGCACCGGCGCCCCGAGCCGCCGTACCACGCGGGTCCGGCCGCCGCCGGGCTGGGCGCCACCGCGATGTGCGACGTGAGCGACGGGCTGATCGCCGACCTCGGGCACATCGCCGAGGCCAGCAAGGTGCGCATCGACATCCGCTCCGGGGCGATCGACATCCCCTCGCAGATGAACGACATCGGTCAGGCCGTCGGCGTCGACCCCATGCAGTGGGTGCTGACCGGGGGAGAGGACCACGCGATCGTGGCCACCTTCCCGCCGGACGTGAAGCTGCCCGCCCGCTGGAAGGTGATCGGCGAGGTGCTCAACCCCTCGGCGCTGCCCCAGGTGACGGTCGACGGGGCGCCCTGGACGACCCAGGGCGGCTGGGACCACTTCGGGGACATCGAGTCGTGAGCGGCCGGACCGCCCCGCCCAGGGTGCTCACCGTGGCCGGCTCCGACTCGGGCGGCGGCGCGGGCATCCAGGCCGACCTGAAGACGATGCTCGCGCTCGGCGTGCACGGCATGAGCGTGCTGACCGCGGTGACCGCGCAGAACTCCCTCGGCGTGCAGGGAGCCTGGGAGCTTCCCGTGGCGGCGGTGCGGGCCCAGTACCGCAGCGTCGTCGACGACATCGGCGTGCAGGCGGTCAAGACCGGCATGCTGGCCTCCGCCGAACTCGTCGAGGCCGTGGCCGACTTGATCGCCGGCACGGACGCGCCGGCGGTCGTCGATCCGGTGGGGGTCTCCAAGCACGGGGACCCGCTGCTGGCCGCCTCCGCGCTGGACTCGGTACGGACCAGACTGCTGCCGGTGGCGACCGTGGCCACGCCGAACCTGGACGAGGTGGAGCAACTCACGGGCCTGCGGGTCGAATCGGAGTCCGACATGCGCCGGGCGGCCCGGGCGGTGCTGGCGTTCGGGCCGCGCTGGGTGGTGATCAAGGGCGGCCATCTCGCGGCGGGGGCGGACCGGGCGGTCGACCTGCTGACGGACGGCTCGCGGGAGCACTGGCTGCGCGCTCCCCGGCACGACAACCGGCACACCCACGGCACGGGCTGCACGCTCGCGTCGGCGATCGCGTCGCAGCTGGCGAAGGGGCGGTCGGTGCCGGAGGCGGTGGCGGAGGCCAAGGAGTACGTCACCGGGGCGATCGCGGCCGGGTTCGCCCTGGGCGGCGGCATCGGGCCGGTGGACCACGGCTGGGAACTCGGGCGGCGGACCCGCGACGGGGCGGCCGGGACCGGCTGACGTCCCGAGGGGGCGGCCGGAGCCGGCCGAGGTCCCGTCGCGGCGGTGGCCGGCCGGCGTCCCGTGGTGACGGCGGCCGCGGGCGGGCCGCGCCCGTGCGGCCGCGGACCGCCGTCAGGACACGGCAAAAAGCCGGCCCACACGAGGTGGACCGGCTTTGTGCGGCGAAACCGGTTGTGGCCGCGCGCTCAGCGGAAGCGTCAGCGCGAGACCTTGCCGGCCTTGATGCACGAGGTGCAGGCGTTCACGCGCTTCGGCGTCCCGCCGACCACGGTACGCACACGCTGGATGTTCGGGTTCCAGCGGCGGGACGTACGGCGGTGCGAGTGCGAGATGTTGTTGCCGAAGCCCGGCCCCTTGCCGCAGACGTCGCAGTTGGCAGCCACGGGTCACTCCAAAGACTTCAGATGCACTTACGGTTGATCCCGGCATGCCGGAACCGAAATCCAGGACTCGAGGAGCCCTGAGGATCTGAGTGGCGCTGCCAGGGGAGAGGCCCGATCGGATCGGGCAACCGGAGCAGCATACAACGGCTGCGCCCGTAGAACGAAACTACCATGGCAGCTCAGGGGCCCGCCCCCGGCCCTCTTCCGGTGGGCGACGCCCCAAGGTCTACGCTGCGTGCCACGTCCAGCAGCTCAGGGAGGCGCAGGTGGCGCAGGTGCCGCAGACATTCCTCGATGCTCTCGCGGTGCGTGCCTGGTGCGGTCTCGCGCTGGAGGCGCTGGGACGGTCGCGTGAGGAGATCGACGCGATCAACGTCTACCCGGTGGCGGACGGGGACACCGGTACCAATCTCTACCTGACCGTCGAGTCGGCGGCCGCGGCGGTCGAGGCGGTGTTCACGGGGCACGAGGCGGGGAACGCCACGCGTCCCGGCGGGACCCCCGGCGGCGTGAGCGGGGGGCCGACGCTGGCCGACGCGCTGCGGGCGATGGCGCACGGGGCGCTGATAGGCGCGCGCGGGAACTCCGGGACGATCCTGGCCCAGCTGCTGCGCGGGATGGCCCAGGTGCTGGCCGGGGAGGAGGCCGCGGCCCGCGCCGACGGGCAGGGGCTGCGGCTGGCCCTGCGGCACGCGGCCGACTCCGCGCGCCGGGCCGTCGCCCACCCCGTCGAGGGCACGGTCCTCACCGTCGCCTCGGCGGCCGCCGAGGCGGCCGGCGGCGCGGAGGGCGACTGCGGGACGGTGGCGCGCGCGGCCTACGAGGGCGCCCGCGCGGCCCTCGCCGCGACGCCGGGCCAGCTGGCCGTCCTGCGGCGCGCGGGCGTGGTGGACGCGGGCGGCAGGGGACTGGTGGCGGTGCTCGCGGCCCTGGTGGAGACGTTCACGGGGCGGGCGCCGCGGGCGATGCCCGCGGTGGGCGGCCCGTGGAGCGGCTCCGTACGCGCCACCGACCCCGTGCTGCACGCGCGCCTGCACCACGTGGGCGGGGTACCCGCCGAGGGCGCGGCGGGGAAGGCGCAGGGCGCGGGGGACACGGAGGACGCGGGGGACACGGGGCACACGGAGGACGCGGAGGAGCGCCGCGCGTCCGCGGAGGCGCCGGGCGCTCTCCCCCCGGGCGCCGCCGAGGTCGGCGAGTGCGCCGACGGCGGGGCCGTCCCGGGGCCCGGCGGGCCCGCCTTCGAGGTGATCTATCTCCTGGAGGCCGACGACGCGGCCGTGGCGCGGCTGCGGGAGCGGCTCGACGGGCTGGGGGACTCGCTCGTCGTGGTCGGCGGCGACGGGCTGTGGAACGTCCACGTGCACGTCGACGACGCGGGCGCGGCGGTCGAGGCCGGGGTCGAGGCCGGGCGGCCGTACCGGATCCGCATCACCCACTTCGGTGCCGGGGACGTCCACACCACGGGGGCCGAGCGGTCGCCCGAGGAGCGCGCACAGCGGGCCGTCGTGGCCGTGGTGCCCGGCGAGGGCCTGGCCGGGCTGTACGCCGAGGCCGGTGCGACCACCGTGCTCGCGCGCCCCGGGGAGCCGCCCGCCAGCGGCGAGATCGTCCAGGCCGTACGGCGGGCGCACGCGCGCGAGGTGGTGCTGCTGCCCAACGACACGGACCTGCGGCACACCGCCGCCGCGGCGGCCGAGCAGGCCCGGACCGAGGGCATCCGGGTGGCCCTCATCCCGACCCGCTCCGCGGTCCAGGGCATCGCGGCGCTCGCGGTGCACGAACCGGAGCGCCGCTTCGACGAGGACGTGGTGGCGATGACCTCGGCGGCGGGCGCGACCCGGTACGCCGAGGTCACCGTCGCCGAGCACCAGTCCTGGACCATGGCCGGCATCTGCCAGGCCGGTGACGTCCTCGGCCTCATCGACGGAGACGTGGCCGTGATCGGGCAGGACCTCGCGGCCACCGCCGGGGCCGTCCTCGACCGCATGCTCGCGGCCGGCGGCGAGATGGTCACCCTGGTCCTCGGCGACGGGGCCCCCGAGGCCGTCGCCGGTCACCTGGAGGCCCGGGTCCGCGAGGGCTACCTCGCCGTCGACACGGTGGTGTACCACGGCGGCAGGCAGGGCGCCCTGCTGCTCATCGGGGTGGAGTGACCCGGGCCGCCCAGGCCGCCGCCGGCGGATCCGGCGGGCCCGGGGCACCGGCACGGGCCCGCCGGGCCACGACCGCCGGGGCCCGCGGTCCCCGCTCCCCGGGGAGGGGAGGACGTCGGGGGCTGTCAGTGCCGTGGTGTCCAATGGATCCCGTGCCCGCACTGGAAGAACCACTGAAGAAGGTGCTCGGCCCCGCCACCGCGAAGGTGATGGCCGAGCACCTCGGCCTGCACACCGTCGGCGACCTCCTCCACCACTACCCGCGCCGGTACGAGGAACGGGGCCAGCTCACCCACCTCGCCGACCTCCCCATGGACGAGCACGTCACGGTGGTCGCCCAGGTCGCCGACGCCCGCCTGCACACCTTCGCCTCCGCCAAGGCCCCGCGCGGCAAGGGCCAGCGCCTGGAGGTGACCATCACGGACGGCAGCGGCCGGCTCCAGCTGGTCTTCTTCGGCGCCGGCGTCCACAAGCCCCACAAGGAACTCCTGCCGGGCACCCGCGCGCTGTTCGCGGGCAAGGTCTCCGTCTTCAACCGCCGCCTCCAGCTCGCCCACCCCGCCTACGAGTTGCTGCGCGGCGACGGCGCGGCGGAGACGGTCGAGAGCTGGGCCGGCGCCCTCATCCCGATCTACCCCGCCACGGCCAAGCTGGAGTCCTGGAAGATCGGCAAGGCGCTCCAGACGGTGCTGCCCAGCGCCCAGGAGGCCGTCGACCCGCTCCCCGCGTCCCTGCGCGACGGCCGCGGACTGGTCCCCCTCCCCGAGGCCCTGCTGAAGATCCACCGCCCGCACACCAAGGCGGACATCGAGGACGCCCGAGCCCGCCTCAAGTGGGACGAGGCCTTCGTCCTCCAGGTCGCCCTCGCCCGCCGCCGGCACGCCGACGCCCAGCTCCCCGCCGTCGCCCGCAGACCGAGGCCGGACGGCCTCCTCGCCGCGTTCGACGACCGCCTGCCGTTCACCCTCACCGAGGGCCAGCAGAAGGTCTCCGCGGAGATCTTCGACGACCTCGCCACCGAACACCCCATGCACCGGCTGCTGCAGGGCGAGGTCGGCAGCGGGAAGACCATGGTCGCCCTGCGCGCCATGCTCGCCGTCGTCGACGCCGGGGGACAGGCGGCGATGCTCGCGCCCACCGAGGTGCTCGCCCAGCAGCACCACCGGTCGGTCACCGAGATGATGGGCGAGCTCGCCGAGGGCGGGATGCTCGGGGGAGCGGAGAACGCCACCAAGGTGGTGCTGCTCACCGGCTCCATGGGCGCGGCCGCGCGGCGCCAGGCCCTGCTGGACCTGGCCACCGGCGAGGCCGGCATCGTCATCGGCACCCACGCGCTCATCGAGGACAAGGTGCAGTTCCACGACCTGGGCCTGGTCGTGGTCGACGAACAGCACCGGTTCGGGGTGGAGCAGCGCGACGCCCTGCGCGGCAAGGGCAAGCAGCCCCCGCACCTGCTCGTCATGACCGCCACGCCCATCCCGCGCACGGTCGCCATGACCGTCTTCGGCGACCTGGAGACCTCCGTCCTCGACCAGCTCCCGGCCGGGCGTTCGCCGATCGCCAGCCATGTCGTCCCCGCCGCGGACAAGCCCCACTTCCTCACCCGGGCCTGGGAGCGGGTGCGCGAGGAGGTGGCGAACGGCCACCAGGCGTACGTGGTCTGCCCGCGCATCGGCGACGAGGAGGACGACCCGAAGAAGGCCGCCCGGAAGAAGCCGGCGCCCTCCGGGGACGAGGCCGAGAAGCGTCCGCCCCTCGCCGTCCTCGACGTGGCCGACCAGCTCGCGAAGGGCCCTCTGAAGGGTCTGCGGGTCGAGGTCCTGCACGGCAGGATGCAGCCCGACGACAAGGACGCCGTCATGCGCCGCTTCGCCGCCGGCGAGACCGACGTCCTGGTCGCCACGACCGTCATCGAGGTCGGCGTCAACGTCCCGAACGCCACCGCGATGGTGATCATGGACGCCGACCGCTTCGGCGTCTCCCAGCTCCACCAGCTGCGCGGCCGTGTCGGCCGCGGCTCGGCCCCCGGCCTGTGCCTGCTGGTCACCGAGATGCCCGAGGCGAGCGCGGCCCGCCAGCGGCTGAAGGCGGTGGCCTCCACCCTCGACGGCTTCGAGCTCTCCCGGATCGACCTCGAACAGCGCCGCGAGGGCGATGTGCTGGGCCAGGCCCAGTCCGGCACCCGGTCCAGCCTGCGCATGCTCGCGGTCATCGACGACGAGGAGATCATCGCCGAGGCCCGCGAGGAGGCCGCCGCGGTCGTCGCCGCCGACCCGGAGCTGGAACGCCTGCCGGCCCTGCGCACCGCGCTGGACGCCCTCCTGGACGAGGAGAGGGAGCAGTACCTGGAGAAGGGCTAGGAGGGCCGGACGGGCCGGGGACGGCGCCGGCCGGTGGACCCGGGGCGGCGCCGGGCGCGGCTCCACCGGGCCGCGCCGCCTGCCAGACTGGACTCCTGACCACCCCACGGACAAGGACCCGAGATGACCCGCGTGATCGCCGGCGCGGCCGGCGGACGCCGCCTGGCCGTTCCGCCGGGCAACGGCACCCGTCCCACCTCCGACCGCGCGCGCGAAGGCCTGTTCTCCACCTGGCAGGCGCTGCTCGGCGGCCCGCTGGACGGCGAACGCGTCCTGGACCTGTACGCCGGATCCGGCGCCGTCGGCCTGGAGGCCCTGTCCCGGGGCGCCGGCCACACCCTGCTGGTCGAGGCCGACGCCAGGGCCGTGCGCACGGTCCGGGACAACGCCAGGTCGCTCGGACTCCCCGGCGCCGAAGTCCGGTCGGGCAGAGCGGAACAGATCATCCGTACGGCGCCGCCGGACGAGCCGTACGACATCGTGTTCCTGGACCCTCCCTACGCCGTCTCCGACGACGATCTTCGCGAGATTCTGCTCACACTCCGCTCGGAGGGCTGGCTCGCGGAGGAGGCTCTCGTCACCGTGGAGCGCAGCACCAGGGGCGGGGAGTTCAGGTGGCCGCCCGGTTTCGACGCGATCCGGGCCCGTCGCTACGGCGAGGGAACGTTTTGGTACGGTCGCGCCGCCTCTACGTGCGAAGACGCACGATGACCGGACCGGAGAGCGAGGGATCACAAGTGCGCCGCGCCGTATGTCCCGGGTCGTTCGACCCGATCACCAACGGACACCTCGACATCATCGCCCGGGCCTCCAGGCTGTACGACGAGGTCTACGTCGCGGTGATGATCAACCAGTCCAAGAAGGGCCTGTTCGAGATCGAGGAGCGGATCGACCTGATCCGCCGGGTCACCGCCGAGTACGGGAACGTGCGCGTCGAGGCCTTCCACGGCCTCCTCGTCGACTTCTGCAAGCAGCGCGACATCCCCGCCATCGTCAAGGGCCTGCGCGCCGTCAGCGACTTCGACTACGAGCTGCAGATGGCCCAGATGAACAACGGCCTCTCGGGCGTGGAGACCCTCTTCGTCCCCACCAACCCCACCTACAGCTTCCTGTCCTCCTCGCTCGTCAAGGAGGTCGCGGCCTGGGGCGGCGACGTCTCCCACCTGGTGCCGGCGGAGGTCCTGGCGGCCCTCACCGAGCGCCTGCGCAAGGACTGAGGACGCGCACCGCCGAAGTCCGGGGACGCCCCGCCGGCCGGTGAGCCGCCGGCCGGTGTCCCCCGGACGCCCCGGGGCCGTACAGTCGTCCCGTCCGTCTCCAACAACACAGCTGTAGAGAGTGGCGAGCACACGGTGGACGTGCAGAAGAAGCTCGACGAGATCGTCGCCGCGGTCTCCAGTGCCCGGTCGATGCCCATGTCGGCCTCGTGCGTGGTCAACCGCGCCGAACTGCTCTCGATGCTCGACGAGGTGCGCGCGGCGCTGCCCGACTCCCTCGCGCAGGCCCAGGAACTCATCGGTGGCCGCGAGCAGATGGTCGAGCAGGCCCGGCAGGAGGCCGAGCGGATCATCGAGAGCGCCCACGCCGAGCGCGGCTCCCTGATCGCCGGCACCGAGGTCGCCCGCCGCTCCCAGGCCGAGGCCGACCGGATCCTCGCCGAGGCCCGCAAGGAGGCCGAGGAGATCCGCGCCGAGGCCGACGACTACGTCGACTCCAAGCTCGCCAACTTCGAGGTCGTCCTCACCAAGACCCTCGGCTCGGTCGGCCGCGGCCGCGAGAAGCTGCTCGGCACCGGTCCGGGCCTCGACGAGCAGGGCTACGAGGACGAGGACGCCCCCGAGCGCAGCCACGACCCGGAGACCCTGCGCCGCACCGCCGACGAGTACGTCGACGCCAAGCTCGGCGCCTTCGAGGCGGTCCTCGCCAAGACCCTGGAGGCGGTCGGCCGGGGCCGCCAGAAACTGCACGGCCGGATCGCCACCGACGACCTCGGCGCCCTCGCCGACGACACCACGACCGTCCAGCACTCCAGCGACGCCGACTACCTCGCCGACCTCGCGTCCCTCGCGGAGCAGGACTCCCCGGCCAGGCGGCCCGCCCCCGAGCCGCAGCAGCAGGCGTACGCCCAGCCGGAGCCCGCCTACCCCCCCGCCCCCGGCTACGCCCCGGCGGGGGGCGCCCCCCACCAGCAGCAGCCGGACCCCTACGCCGGCTACCAGCAGCAGTACGGCGGCCCGCAGGACCCCTACGGCTACCAGCAGGCCGACCCGTACGCCGCGTACCAGGGCTACGACGCCGGACAGCAGGCGTACGACCCCGACCAGGCCCGGCAGCCCGCGCACGACCAGCAGGCGCACCAGGCCCAGCAGGGCTACGCCCTGGACGAGACCAGCCTCTTCGACACCAGCATGATCACCCCCGAGCAGCTGCGGGCCTACGAGCGCGAGCGGGGCCTGTAGGGGCGGATTGGGCCGAGAGCGAAAGGTCCAGTATCCTGGCTCTTCGGTCGTGCGTGCGTGCACGCTGCCTTCGTGGACGTCCGCGATCACCGCTGCCCGGGAAGACCGCACGGCAGCATCCCCTCCAGTTCGAAGACCGAAAGCAGGAATGGCCCTGAACGCCCGCCTCGACCATCGAAACCCCCTCGTGTTCGACACGCACGAGCTGGGGCGGCGGCCCGGTGCGCTGCAGCGCCTGGCCCGCACGGTCGACGCTCCCAAGGACTTCGGCATCAAGGAGGTCATCGGAGTGCCGGAAGGCACCCCGGTGGAGCTCGAACTCCGGCTCGAGTCGGTCATGGAAGGTGTGCTCGTCACCGGCACCGCCCGTGCAACGGCCGAGGGGGAGTGCGTAAGGTGTCTGGAGCCGCTCGGGCTGGAGCTCGAAGCGGACTTCCAGGAGATGTTCTCGTACCCTGACGCCGACGACCGGGGCCGCGTGATCGCGGAACCGGGCGACGACGCCGAGGACGACGAGGACAGGCTCTTTGTCGAGGACGGTCTGATCGACCTCGAATCCGTGCTGCGCGATGCGGTGGTGCTCGCACTGCCGATGCAGCCGGTGTGCCGGGAAGACTGCCCGGGTCTGTGCTCCGAGTGCGGAGCACGGCTCGCTGACGACCCGGACCACCACCATGACGCCGTCGACATCCGTTGGGCGGCATTGCAGGGACTCGCCGGCACCATGAGGGACGGCGAGAAGGACGAGATGGGCGGCGCCGAACCGGGCGTCGACGAGAAGCAGGAGAAGTAGCCGTGGCTGTTCCGAAGCGGAAGATGTCGCGCAGCAACACGCGCCACCGCCGGTCGCAGTGGAAGGCTGCGGTCCCCACCCTGGTTGCGTGCGAGCGCTGCCACGAGCCCAAGCAGCAGCACATCGCGTGCCCGTCGTGCGGCACCTACAACAAGCGCCAGGTCCTCGAGGTCTGAGCGGCTGGTGAGAGGCACTGTGTCCACGCCGAAGAAGAACTCTGCGGACAACCAGGCCTCGTCCCACACGCTTCTGGAAGGGCGGCTCGGCTACAAGGTCGAGTCCGCCCTTCTGGTGCGTGCGCTGACCCACCGTTCCTACGCGTACGAGAACGGCGGCCTGCCGACGAACGAGCGGCTGGAGTTCCTCGGGGACTCCGTGCTCGGCCTCGTCGTCACGGACACGCTGTACCGCGTCCACCCCGACCTGCCCGAGGGCCAGCTGGCCAAGCTGCGGGCCGCGGTGGTCAACTCGCGTGCGCTGGCGGAGGTGGGCCGCGGCCTCGACCTGGGCTCCTTCATCCGGCTCGGCCGCGGTGAAGAGGGAACGGGCGGCCGGGACAAGGCGTCCATCCTCGCCGACACCCTCGAAGCGGTGATCGGCGCGGTCTATCTCGACCAGGGCCTGGACTCGGCGGCTGAGCTGGTGCACCGCCTGTTCGACCCGCTGATCGAGAAGTCCTCCAACCTCGGTGCCGGCCTGGACTGGAAGACCAGTCTCCAGGAGCTCACCGCGACCGAAGGACTCGGTGTCCCCGAGTACCTGGTCACGGAGACCGGTCCCGACCACGAGAAGACCTTCACTGCTGCCGCCCGCGTCGGAGGCGTCTCGTACGGCACCGGCACCGGCCGCAGCAAGAAGGAGGCGGAGCAGCAGGCCGCCGAGTCCGCCTGGCGCTCCATCAAGGGCGCGGCGGACGAGCGCGCCAAGGCGGCGGCCGAGGCCGAGGAGGCCGTCCGGGCCGCCGAGGCACGAGCCGCCGGCAAGAGCGCCGACATCCCGTCGGCCTCCGCCTGACGAACAGCGTGTCCCGAGCGCCCGTCCCGACCCGGGGCGGGCGCTCGGCGCGCATACACCGGCCCCTGGAGGGGGAACCATGCCCGAGCTGCCCGAGGTCGAGGTCGTACGGCGCGGACTCGAGCGGTGGGTCGCGCACCGCACCGTCGCCGAGGCCGAGGTGCTGCACCCGCGAGCGGTGCGCCGCCACCTCGCCGGCGCCGACGACTTCGCGCACCGCCTCAAGGGCCACCGCATCGGCGTCCCCAGCCGCCGCGGCAAGTACCTGTGGCTGCCGCTGGAGGACACGGACCAGTCGATCCTGGCCCACCTCGGCATGAGCGGCCAGCTCCTCGTCCAGCCGCACGACGCGCCGGACGAGAAGCACCTGCGCGTCCGGATCCGCTTCGCGGACACGCGGCCGTCAGCCGGCGCCGCGGCGGGGCCCACCGAACTCCGCTTCGTCGACCAGCGCACCTTCGGCGGTCTGTCGCTGCACGACAACACCCCCGACGGCCTGCCGGACATCATCGCCCACATCGCCCGCGACCCGCTCGACCCGCTCTTCGACGACGAGGCCTTCCACCGCGCGCTGCGCCGCAAGCGCACCACCATCAAGCGGGCGCTGCTCGACCAGTCACTGATCAGCGGCGTCGGCAACATCTACGCGGACGAGGCGCTGTGGCGCTCCCGCATCCACTACGAGCGCCCGACGGCCGGCTTCACCCGCCCGCGCACCCTGCTCCTGCTGGGGCACGTCCGGGACGTCATGAGCGCGGCCCTCGCGGTCGGCGGCACCAGCTTCGACAGCCTGTACGTGAACGTCAACGGCGAGTCGGGCTACTTCGACCGGTCCCTGGACGCCTACGGCCGCGAGGGCCTGCCGTGCCGCCGCTGCGGTACGCCGATGCGCAGGCGGCCGTGGATGAACCGGTCCAGCTACTTCTGCCCGGCGTGTCAGCGGGCGCCGCGCGTGTCGTCGTAGCGCTCACGCGCCTCGAGCACGGCGTCCATGCTGCCCTCCACGAAACGGATGAGGGACAGCAGGCGCTGCGCCACCTCGCGGCCCAGCGGGGTGAGTTCGTAGTCCACGCGGGGCGGGTTGGTGAGCTGCGCCTCGCGGTGCACCAGGCCGTCGCGCTCCAGCGCGTGCAGCGTCTGGGAGAGCATCTTCTCGCTCACACCGTCGACCCGGCGGCGCAGCTCGTTGAACCGGAGCGGACCCTCGTACAGCGCGCCGAGCGTCAGCGAGCCCCAGCGCCCGGTCACGTGCTCCAGGGTGCCGCGGGAGGGGCAGGCCTTGGCGAACACGTCGAAGGGCAGGGCCCGCTCCCCGGAGTGCCGCTGCGTGGTCGTCATGGTTCCAGGCTACTTCAGAGCAGCGCTGACCAACAGATTGCGCTAACTGAGAGTTAGCGCACGGGTCCGGTGTCCTCCCGGCGGGCGGGGAGGGCGCCGGGCCGCCCCGGCTGGTCGGACGGGTGCTCGGAGCGGGTGACGGCTGGTCGCGGTTGCGGGGGTCGCTGTGCTTCGCCGCCGTACGGCAACGGCTCCGGAAGCCCCTCGGATCACGGAGAAAGCCGCTCGCCCCGGCAGGTCATGGCGCCAGGCAACCCGTGGCCGGCACCTCGCTGGGGATTCCGAGACTGACCGGGTCCACGAGGCCCGTGACCTCTTGAACGGCACAGTCGACGGTCGCGACCGGGTCCGGCACGGCAATGGCCGGTGTCGCAAGACAACCGACGACCGTGACGGCCACCAGTGCGGTGGCTGCGATGCGAGGCATGATTCTCCTCCGGAAGAACGGCAGTTGTGCGCAGTTTGCCCTTATGTGCACATCTGGATGCAATCCGTCACCCGAACAGGTGTGGTGAAACGACCCCTGTGTGCCGTCCGCTCCGGCCCGGAGGAGCGGAGCGACGACGGGTGCTCGGCCGGAACCGCTTCAACGGCCGTGTGCGGCGGCCGGCGCTCCGGGCCGCCGCGGGCGTGGAGATCGGACGGGGCGACGGCGTGCACGCGCTGCGGCGCCTCTGCGCCCCGGTGCTCCTGGACGCGGGGGAGAGCATCGGGGCTCTCAGCGAGTGCCCGGGCCACCATGGCCCCGGCTTCACGCTGCGGACGTACGCGCACCTGATGCCGTCCGGTGAGAACCGGACCCGGGCCGCCGTGGACCGCGTCCTCCAGGACGAGGACCCCACGGAAGGCGGCCCGGAGCCGGCCCGGGGCAGGGTGGGTTCTCCGGGCTGCGGTTGTCTCAGTAGCCGAAGTTCTGGGTCCACCACGGGCCGCCCGGCCCGAAGTGGACGCCCACGCCCAGTGTCCTGAAGTCGCAGTTCAGTATGTTCGCCTTGTGGCCGGGGCTGTCCATCCACGCCCGCATGACGGCCTCGGCGTCGGCCTGGCCGCGGGCTATGTTCTCGCCGCCGAGGCCGTTGACGCCGGCCGCCTGGGCCCGGTCCCACGGTGTGTCGCCATCGGGGTCCGTGTGGTCGAAGAAGCCCCGGCGGGCCATGTCCTCGCTGAACGCGGTGGCCAGATCCGTCAGCGCGCCGCTCGCGGTGACGGGGCTGCAGCCCGCCCTGGCCCGCTCCTCGTTGACCAGTGCGAGGACCCGGGCCCCGGCGACGGCCTCCGCCGACGAGGCCGCCGGAGCGTCCGGCTTCTTCTCCGGTTCCGGTTCGGCCTTGCGGGACGGCGTCTTCTCCGGCTTCCCGCTCGGGGGCGCCTCGGGCGCCTTCTTCTCCGGTGCCTTCTTCTCCGGCGCCTTCGTCGGCGCGGTCGAGGCCGGAGCCGACTCCGACGGCTCGGGGGAGGCCGGGCGCCCGGATTCGCGGCCCGCCGGGGTGCCGGCGTCACGGCCCGGGGTCTCGGCGCTGCCGGAGGTGCCGCCCTGCTCGCTGGGCAGGTTGGTCGCCAGGCCCCCGGCCTGGACCTCGTCACTGGAGGTGCTGTCGCCGCCGAGCCGGTAGTTCTCGAGGCCGGGCACCGCGCCGGTGGCCACCGCGACCGTGCCGAGGGCCACCGCGGCGGAGACCCCGAGCAGACCGGTGCGGACCGGTGCCGCGGCCTTCTTCTTCCGGCGCCGGTGCCCGCCCGCGCCCCGGGCACCCCCGTCGGGCGTGAAACCGTCGTCCGGGAAGCGGCCGTCCGGGAAGGAGCCGCGGGCGGGACCAGCCGTGAAATCGTCGCCCGGGAAGGGGCCGTCGGCGGGACCCCCCGTGAGACCGTCGCCCGGGAAGTCGTCACCGGCGAGGACGGCGGTGCCGAGGGTCCCGGCCCCGTCGTCCGTCCCGAAGAGGTACGCCTCGCCCCTCGCGTACGTCCCGGCGTACGCCTCGGGGTTCAGGTACGGCGCGATGCCCATCGTGGGCGGGCCGTCCGTACGAGCACCCAGTGGATCCCGGGCCCCGTCGCGAGAGCCGTCGTGGTGAACGACCCCCGTGGCGCGGCCCGTGGTGGCGCGGCCGGCGGCGGAGCGTCGGTGGCGTCCCATGTCCTGGCCTTCCTCGTCCTTGCGGTCGACTCGTCCTCGCGACCTACGCGAAACATGACCCACACGAAACTCACACCATCGAGTGAGTTTCATATGAGATTCATGGGTCGGGACGGTACCGCATGGTGCCCGGGGACGGAGTGCCTCCAGGGACATTGACCGGTTAGGTTGCCGTCATGAGCGACGAAGTGCGACTGGTCGCCTGGGTGCGAGGGCGCGTCCAGGGTGTGGGTTTCCGGTGGTTCACGCGGGCCAAGGCCCTGGAGATCGGCGGCCTGAGCGGTTTTGCTCTCAACCTGGGCGACGGCCGGGTCCAGGTGGTGGCCGAGGGCTCCCGCGAACGCTGCGAGGGGCTGCTCGACTGGCTCCAGAACGGCGACACGCCCGGGCGCGTGGACGGCGTCACCGAGATATGGGACACACCGCGCGGGGGCTACGAGGGCTTCGCCGTCCGCTGATCCGGCCGCCCGCCGACGGCCCCGCGGGCGGCGCCCGGCGCCCGCCCCGGGGCCCGGTCGAGGAAAACGTCCAGGTGATTGCCGACAACGGCTTGCCGTGGGAGGCTCCACCCGCGAAGATGATCGCCACGCCCCGAGGACCCGCAGGCCTCGCGGCACCGCCGTTCCACGGCCGTGCGCGCCCGGTTGTCCGCCGATACGGGGTGTGATCGTGTTGACCGTCAAACTTTTTGGTGAGACGCTGAAAGCCCCGCGCACCTTAGCTGTTTGGCATGGCTGAACGGCAGCACAACTCCAGGCCTGCCAAGCACCGCGGGTGCAAATCCCTCACGACCCGCACCGCATCGGTCGGTCACTCAGTGTGGAGGACCATCCATCATGGCAAAGGCGCTTCTCGGTTACGTCGGCGGCTCCGACCCTCGACTCCTCGCCGAGATGCGACGGCTCCAGCAGCGCGTCCAGGACCTGGAATCCGAGCTCGTACGGATCCAGGCGGAGAACGAAGCGCTGACGGCTGCCGCTTCTCACGACAGGATCATGGAGAGCGTTGACGCACACCAGGCGGAGCCTGCGCTCACCTGATCACTGCATCGCTGCACAACAGGACAGCAGTGGTCGGGCCGTCCGTCACAACCGCCAAGCAGTACAGAATTGCAAGGGACGCCACGGCGTCCCTTCTTTCTTGCCTCCTCGCCCCCGCCCCGCGCCCGCGTCCGGCCCCCCGGCACTCCTTGTCCCGCACATCCTTTCACCGTCTTCAACGTCTGGTGTGCCCTGCGCGTTCACCCGCGAAACCGCGCGTTCATGGAGTGAGACCTCCCCGGCGGGTAGAGTCCGGCTGTGTGCACCTCAAGGCCCTGACCCTCCGAGGCTTCAAGTCGTTCGCCTCGGCCACCACGCTCCGGTTCGAACCGGGCATCACCTGCGTCGTGGGCCCGAACGGGTCGGGCAAGTCCAACGTGGTGGACGCGCTCAGCTGGGTCATGGGCGAGCAGGGCGCCAAGTCGCTGCGCGGCGGCAAGATGGAGGACGTCATCTTCGCCGGCACCACCGGCCGCCCGCCGCTGGGCCGCGCCGAGGTGTCGCTGACCATCGACAACTCCGACGGGGCGCTGCCCATCGAGTACTCCGAGGTCACCATCACGCGGATCATGTTCCGCAACGGCGGCAGCGAGTACCAGATCAACGGCGACACCTGCCGCCTCCTCGACATCCAGGAGCTGCTCTCCGACTCCGGCATCGGCCGCGAGATGCACGTGATCGTCGGCCAGGGCCAGCTCGACTCCGTGCTGCACGCCGACCCCATGGGCCGCCGCGCCTTCATCGAGGAGGCCGCCGGCGTCCTCAAGCACCGCAAGCGCAAGGAGAAGGCGCTGCGCAAGCTGGACGCGATGCAGGCCAACCTCGCGCGCGTGCAGGACCTCACCGACGAGCTCAGGAGGCAGCTCAAGCCCCTCGGCCGCCAGGCGGCGGTCGCCCGCAGGGCCGCCGTCATCCAGGCCGACCTGCGCGACGCCCGGCTGCGCCTGCTTGCCGACGACCTCGTACGGCTGCGCGAGGCCCTCGAGGCGGAGATCGCCGACGAGGCCGCCCTGAAGGAGCGCAAGGAGGCGGCCGAGCGGGAGCTGGGAAAGGCCCTCCGGCGCGAGGCCCTGCTGGAGGAGGAGGTGCGCCGGCTCGTCCCGCGGCTGCAGGACGCCCAGCAGACCTGGTACGAGCTCTCCCAGCTCGCCGAGCGGGTGCGCGGCACGATCTCGCTGGCCGACGCGCGGGTGAAGAGCGCCACCTCCGCGCCCCCCGAGGAGCGGCGCGGCCGCGACCCCGAGGACATGGAGCGCGAGGCCGCCCGCATCCGCGAACAGGAGGCCGAGCTGGAGGCGGCCCTGGAGGCGGCCGAGCGCGCCCTGGAGGACACGGTCGCCCACCGCGCCGAACTGGAGCGCGAACTGGCCCAGGAGGAACGGCGCCTGAAGGACGCCGCCCGCGCCATCGCCGACCGGCGCGAAGGACTCGCCCGGCTCAAGGCCCAGGTGGGTGCCGCCCGTTCGCGTGCCGCCGCCGCCCAGTCCGAGGTCGAGCGCCTGGCCGCCGCCCGTGACGAGGCCCAGGAGCGGGCCGTCGCCGCCCAGGAGGAGTACGAGGCGCTCAGGGCCGAGGTCGACGGCCTCGACGCCGACGACGTGGAACTCGCCGAGCGGCACGAGACGGCCAGGAGCCGGCTGGCCGAGGCGGAGAGCGCCCTGGGCACCGCCCGCGAGGCGGCCACCGCGGCCGAGCGCGAGCGGGCCGCGACCCGGGCCCGTCACGAGGCCCTCGCCCTGGGCCTGCGCCGCAAGGACGGCACCGGGGCGCTGCTCGCGGCCGAGGACCGGCTCACCGGACTGCTGGGGCCGGCCGCCGAACTCCTCACCGTGGCGCCCGGCCACGAGACCGCCCTGGCCGCCGCCTTCGGCGCCGCCGCCGACGCCCTCGCGGTGACGTCCCCGTCGGACGCCGCCGACGCCCTGCGCCTGCTGCGCAAGCAGGACGCCGGCCGGGCCGCCCTGCTGCTCGCCGGTGCCCCCGACGAGGTACCGCGGCAGCCACGGGCCGACGGGCCGCCGTACGCCGCCGACCTGGTGCGCGGGCCCGCCGCCCTGCTGCCCGCCGTGCGGCGGCTGCTGCGCGGGATCGTCGTCGTGGGCACCCTGGAGGACGCCGAGGACCTCGTCCGCGCCCGGCCCGACCTGACCGCCGTCACCGCCGAGGGCGATCTGCTGGGAGCGCACTTCGCGCAGGGCGGGTCCGCCGGGGCGCCCAGCCTCCTGGAGGTGCAGGCGTCCGTGGACGAGGCCGCCGCCGAGCTGGAGGAGCTGGAGGTGCGGTGCGGGGAGCTGGCCGGGGCGCAGGCCGCGGCGGCCGAGCGGCGCAGGGAGTGCGCGGCCCTCGTCGAGGAGCTGGGGGAGCGGCGCCGGGCCGCCGACCGGGAGAAGTCCGCCGTCGCCCAGCGGCTCGGGCGGCTCGCCGGGCAGGCGCGCGGTGCCGCCGGGGAGGCCGAGCGGGCCGGCGCCGCCGCGACCCGTGCCCGGGAGGCACTCGACACGGCGCTCGCCGAGGTCGAGGAGCTCGCCGAGCGGCTCGCCGTCGCGGAGGAGAGCGACCCCTTCGGGGAGGGGGGGACGGAGGAGCCCGACACCTCCGTGCGCGACCGGCTCGCCGCCGACGGCGCCAACGCCCGCCAGACCGAGATGGAGGCCCGCCTCCAGGTCCGTACCCACGAGGAGCGGGTCAAGGGGCTCGCCGGGCGGGCCGACTCCCTGGACCGGGCCGCCCGCGCCGAGCGCGAGGCACGCGCGCGGGCCGAGCAGCGGCGGGCCCGGCTGCGGCACGAGGCGGCCGTCGCCGCGGCCGTCGCCTCCGGCGCCCGGCAGCTGCTGGCGCACGTCGAGGTCTCCCTCGCCCGCGCCGACGAGGAGCGCACCGCCGCCGAGGCCGCCAAGGCCCACCACGAGCGGGAACTCGCCCGCGCCCGGAGCGAGGGACGCGATCTCAAGGCGGAACTCGACAAGTTGACGGATTCGGTCCACCGGGGCGAGGTACTCGGCGCCGAGAAGCGGCTGCGGATCGAGCAGCTGGAGACCAAGGCGCTGGAGGAACTGGGTGTCGAACCGGCCGGGCTGGTGGCGGAGTACGGGCCGCACCAGCCGGTGCCGCCCTCGCCCCCCGCCGAGGGCGAGCAGCTGCCGGAGGACCCGGACCATCCGCGCAACAGGCCCCGCCCCTTCGTGCGGGCCGAGCAGGAGAAGCGCCTGAAGGCCGCCGAGCGCGCGTACCAGCAGCTCGGCAAGGTGAACCCGCTCGCCCTGGAGGAGTTCGCGGCGCTCGAGGAACGCCACCAGTTCCTCAGCGAGCAGCTGGAGGACCTGAAGAAGACCCGCGCGGACCTGCTCCAGGTCGTCAAGGAGGTCGACGAACGCGTCGAGCAGGTCTTCACCGAGGCCTACCGCGACACGGCCCGCGAGTTCGAGGGCGTCTTCTCCCGCCTGTTCCCGGGCGGTGAGGGGCGCCTGGTGCTGACCGACCCCGACAACATGCTCACCACGGGCGTGGACGTCGAGGCCCGCCCGCCGGGCAAGAAGGTCAAGCGGCTGTCGCTGCTCTCGGGCGGGGAGCGGTCGCTGACCGCCGTGGCCCTGCTCGTGTCGATCTTCAAGGCGCGGCCCAGCCCGTTCTACGTGATGGACGAGGTCGAGGCCGCCCTCGACGACACCAACCTCCAGCGGCTGATCCGGATCATGCAGGAGCTGCAGGAGGCCTCGCAGCTGATCGTGATCACCCATCAGAAGCGCACCATGGAGGTCGCCGACGCGCTCTACGGCGTCTCCATGCAGGGCGACGGCGTGTCCAAGGTCATCAGCCAGCGGCTGCGCTAGAGGGGCACAGACTCTTCAACTTCTGAACGCATTCCCTCCTCGCGGGTCTCCAAGCTCACAGCTGCATGCCTATTGACTTCAAAAATTGAAGACATATTCTCTGCCATGTTGCTTTTACCTTCAGGTACCTTCAAGTGGACCTCGAAGGGCTGACCCCCCATCCGGCGATGTTGCCGGTGGCCCGAGGAGTACACGTGACCAGCACAGCGCAGGCACAGAAGTCAGGAGCCGAGGCGGCTCATCCCGATCATCTCGGGCACGTCGTCTTCATCGCGGCGGCGGCCGCCATGGGTGGTTTCCTCTTCGGCTACGACAGTTCCGTGATCAACGGTGCCGTCGAGGCCATCCGTGACCGCTACGACATCGGCTCCGCGGCGCTGGCCCAGGTCATCGCCGTCGCCCTGATCGGCTGTGCCGTCGGCGCCGCGACCGCCGGCCGCATAGCCGACCGCATCGGGCGCATCCGATGCATGCAGATCGCCGCGGTCCTGTTCACCGTCAGCGCCGTCGGCTCCGCGCTGCCCTTCTCGCTGTGGGACCTCGCCTTCTGGCGGGTCGTCGGCGGCTTCGCCATCGGCATGGCCTCGGTGATCGGCCCGGCCTACATCGCCGAGGTCGCCCCGCCCGCCTACCGCGGCCGGCTCGGCTCCTTCCAGCAGGCCGCGATCGTCGTCGGCATCGCCGTGTCGCAGCTGGTCAACTGGGGCATCCTGAACGCCGCCGGCGGCGACCAGCGCGGTGAGCTGATGGGCCTGGAGGCCTGGCAGCTCATGCTCGGCGTCATGGTGATCCCCGCCGTCCTGTACGGCCTGCTCTCCTTCGCCATCCCCGAGTCCCCGCGCTACCTGATCTCCGTCGGCAAGCACGAGCGCGCCCGGCGGATCCTCGAAGAGGTCGAGGGCAGGGACGTCGACCTGACCGCCCGCGTCACCGAGATCGAGTCGGCGATGCACCGCGAGGAGAAGTCGTCCTTCAAGGACCTGCTCGGCGGCAGCTTCTTCTTCAGGCCGATCGTCTGGATCGGTATCGGCCTGTCGGTGTTCCAGCAGTTCGTCGGCATCAACGTCGCGTTCTACTACTCCTCGACGCTGTGGCAGTCGGTCGGCGTCGACCCGACGGACTCGTTCTTCTACTCCTTCACCACGTCGATCATCAACATCGTGGGCACCGTCATCGCGATGATCTTCGTCGACCGCATCGGCCGCAGGCCGCTCGCGATCATCGGCTCCGTCGGCATGGTGATCGGCCTCGCGCTGGAGGCCTGGGCGTTCTCCTACGACCTCGTCGACGGACAGCTGCCCGCCACCCAGGGCTGGGTCGCCCTGATCGCCGCGCACGTCTTCGTCCTCTTCTTCGCCCTGTCCTGGGGCGTGGTCGTCTGGGTCATGCTCGGCGAGATGTTCCCCAACCGGATCCGCGCCGCCGCGCTCGGTGTCGCCGCCGCCGCGCAGTGGATCGCCAACTGGGCCATCACCGCGAGCTTCCCGTCGCTGGCCGACTGGAACCTGTCCGTCACCTACGTGATCTACACGGTGTTCGCCGCGCTCTCCATCCCGTTCGTCCTGAAGTTCGTGAAGGAGACGAAGGGCAAGGCACTGGAGGAGATGGGCTGACCCGCCCTCCCCGCGGCGGACGGGCCCGGCCCGTCCCGCGAGAGCCGGGGAGAAGGGCTCAAGTCCCCGCTGCCCCTCTCCTCGTACCCCCCACCGCCGCCCCGGCCCGGTACCGTCCGAGCCGGGGCGGCGCCCTGTGCGCGACGCCGTGCGCCGGGAAGCGTCCGCCCGGACCGGCGCCCGCTCCACGGGCGGCTCGCCGGCCACCGCGGCCGCCGGACGGCCACGGCCGGTGTCCGCGGGAACGGCGGCCCGGGCCGGCCGGCCGCGGGGCGGACACCGGCTGACGTGCCGTCGGACCACCGGACCGCCGGCGCCGCGCGGCGCGGCCCGTCCGGCACGGGCCGGCATCGGGGCGAGGGGGGTGCCCATGGCTGATACTGGACGCGTTATGGACATCGTCATCCTTGCTGTAGTCATCGCCGTGGTCGTGTTCGGCGCGCTCGGCGGGCTCATCGTCGGGAGCAGGCGCAGGAAGCCGCTGCCCCCGCCACCGCCCGCCGCGCCCGACATCACCGCCCCGCCGGCCGAGCCGCACGTCGGCGAAGAGGCCGAGACGCCGCGGGAGGAGCCGCGGCGCACCATCGAGGAGGTTGATCTTCCGGTCGGCGGCCCTCCCGTCGTCATCGAGGAGCCGCCCACCGTCGAGGCTCCCCCGATCGAGATCCCGGAGCCCACCGCCGGACGTCTGATCCGGCTCCGCGCCCGGCTCTCCCGTTCGCAGAACGCCCTGGGCAAGGGCCTGCTCGTCCTGCTGTCCCGCGAGCACCTCGACGAGGACACCTGGGAGGAGATCGAGGACACCCTGCTCACCGCCGACGTCGGCGTGCAGCCCACCCAGGAGCTGGTCGAGCGGCTGCGCGAGCGCGTGAAGGTGCTCGGCACCCGCACCCCCGAGGAGCTGCGCGGCCTGCTCCGCCAGGAGCTGATCACGCTGGTCGGCCCCGAGATGGACCGCACCGTGCACACGCAGAACGCGGCCGGCGGCCCGGGCGTCGTGATGATCGTCGGTGTCAACGGCACCGGCAAGACCACCACCACCGGCAAGCTCGCCCGCGTGCTGGTCGCCGACGGCAACACCGTCGTCCTCGGCGCCGCCGACACCTTCCGCGCCGCCGCCGCCGACCAGCTCCAGACCTGGGCCGAGCGGGTCGGCGCCCACACCGTGCGCGGTCCGGAGGGCGGCGACCCCGCCTCCGTCGCGTTCGACGCGGTCAAGGAGGGCAAGGAGATGGCCGCGGACGCCGTGCTCATCGACACCGCCGGCCGCCTGCACACCAAGACCGGTCTCATGGACGAGCTCGGCAAGGTCAAGCGCGTCGTGGAGAAGCAGGCCCCGCTGGACGAGGTGCTGCTCGTGCTCGACGCCACCACCGGTCAGAACGGACTCATCCAGGCCCGGGTCTTCGCCGAGGTCGTCGACATCACCGGCATCGTGCTCACCAAGCTGGACGGCACGGCCAAGGGCGGCATCGTGATCGCCGTCCAGCGCGAGCTGGGCGTCCCGGTGAAGCTGGTCGGTCTCGGCGAGGGCGCGGACGACCTGGCTCCGTTCGAGCCGGAGGCGTTCGTGGACGCGCTCATCGGAGACTGAGCCCCGGGCCCCGAGGCCCGTCCGGCAGACGCGAGGAAGCGCCCGCCCCCGAATCGGTCGGGGGACGGGCGCTCCGCCGTGTGCGGGGCCGGCTCCGCGGGGGCGACGGCCCCGGCGGTCCGCCGCACCGGAGGGCTACGCCCGCGACCGGTGCGCCACGTACGCCAGCGTGCCGAGCACCAGCCGGGCCTCGGGCGGCCGGGACGCGGAGTCCAGGGCGGGGGAGCGCAGCCAGCGCACCGGGCCGAGGCCGCCCCGGTCGGACGGCGGTGCCGTGATGTGCGTGCCGGGTCCGAGGCCCCGCAGGTCGAGGGCGGCCGGGTCGTCCCAGCCCATGCGGTAGAGCAGCTCGGGCAGCGCGGCGGCGGCGCCGGGGGCGACGAAGAAGTGGGCGCGGCCGTCCGGGGTGGCGGTGACCGGGCCGACCGGCAGGCCCATGCGCTCCAGCCGGGCCAGGGCGCGGCGGCCGGCGGGTTCGGCGACGTCGATGACGTCGAACGCCCGCCCGACCGGCAGCATCACCGAGGCTCCGGGGAACTCGGCCCAGGTCCCGGTCGCCGCGTCCAGCGGTGCGCCGGCGGAGATCACCGGCGCGAAGTCCAGCGGGTGCGCGCCCGGTGCCCGGCAGTCGGTCCGGCCGCAGGAACAGGCGCCCGCGACGGCCCGGACGCCCGGCACCACGTCCCAGCCCCACAGCCCGGTGTACTCCGCCACGGCGGTGGCGTCCGACGAGCGGCCCCGGCGGCGCGAGCCGGACCGGATGTCGCGGATGCCCCGACTGATGCCGATCGTGAAACCCATGCCCCCTCCAACGGGTCCGATGTACCGATGGTTACGCAGCGGACGCGCACCGTGACGCTCTGTATTCCCACTTCCCCGTGCCGCTCCGCTCAGTCGGCGCCCCGAAGCGTCCAGGGGTGGCGTGTTCCACGGTGCGCGCCCCTGTGTGCATCGCTGCATCCACTTCTGGCTGTCCTGTGTCAAGTGAATCGTGGGTTGACGACCGTGAGTTCATACGAAGGGGTGGCGAATGGTGGCGATTGCGGTTCCGTCATGGTGGGACGGGTGATCGTAGGACTACGTTGAGTGCACGGCTTCTTGGGGCACATGCACTCGTGGGTATGCCGGAGGCAACTCGACTTCCCGTTCGGAGGGTGGCAACCGCCGGACGGGCGACCCCGGCGACCGGCATTCTGATAAGGCTTGGCGCACTCGGCGACAAGTGGTCTTCAGGGATGGGGGCGTTCCAGTGAGCGGCAACGGCGGTGGCGGGACGAATGCTGCGAGCGCGGAGAAACGTCCGAACGAACTCCTCGCCTCGTGGTTCGTCCGCAGCGGCTGGTCCAAGGGCGAGCTCGCCCGCCAGGTCAACCGCAGAGCACGCCAGTTGGGCGCCAACCACATCTCCACCGACACCTCGCGCGTGCGCCGCTGGCTGGACGGCGAGAACCCGCGCGAGCCGATCCCCAGGATCCTGTCCGAGCTCTTCTCCGAACGCTTCGGCGTCGTGGTCTCCGTCGAGGACCTGGGCCTGCGCACCGCCCGCCCGTCACCCTCCGCGACCGGCGTCGACCTGCCCTGGACGGGCCCGCAGACCGTGGCCCTGCTCAGCGAGTTCTCGCGCAGCGACCTGATGCTGGCGCGGCGCGGCTTCCTCGGGAGCTCGCTGGCCCTCTCCGCGGGCCCGCCCCTCATCGAGCCCCTGCAGCGCTGGCTCGTCCCCGCCCCGTCCGCCCCGCAGTCCCGGCCCGATCCGGACCCGGCGTCGTCCGCCGGGCGGGCCCGGGGCCGGCTGTCCAAACCCGAGCTGGACCTGCTGGAGACCACCACCGTGATGTTCCGGCAGTGGGACGCCCAGTGCGGCGGCGGCCTGCGCCGCAAGGCGGTCGTCGGCCAGCTGCACGAGGTGACGGACCTGCTCCAGGAACCCCAGCCCGAGGCCACCACCCGGCGGCTGTTCAAGGTCGCCGCCGAACTGGCCGAACTGGCCGGCTGGATGTCGTACGACGTGGGGCTCCAGCCCACCGCGCAGAAGTACTTCGTGCTCGCCCTGCACGCCGCCAAGGAGGCCGGCGACCGGCCGCTCGGCTCCTACGTGCTGTCCAACATGAGCCGGCAGATGATCCACCTCGGCCGGCCCGAGGACGCCCTGGAGCTGATCCACCTCGCGCAGTACGGCAGCCGGGACTGCGCGAGCCCGCGCACCCAGTCGATGCTGTACGCCATGGAGGCCCGCGCCTACGCCAACATGGGCCAGCCGGGCCGGTGCAAGCGGGCGGTCAGGATGGCCGAGGACACCTTCGCCGAGGCCGCCGAGTGGGACGAGCCGGACCCCGACTGGATCCGCTTCTTCTCCGAGGCCGAGCTGTACGCCGAGAACTCCCACTCCTTCCGCGACCTCGCCTACGTCGCCGGCCGCAGCCCCACCTACGCCTCCCTCGCCGAGCCGCTCATGAAGCGGGCCGTGGAGCTGTTCGGCCAGGAGGGCGGCGAGCACCAGCGGTCCTACGCCCTCAACCTGATCGGCATGGCCACGGTGCACCTGCTCCAGCGGGAGCCCGAACAGAGCGTGGTCTTCGCCACCGAGGCCATCAAGGCGGCCAAAAAGGTCCGTTCCGAACGCGTCAACACTCGTATCCGAAAGACGGTCGACACGGCCGTGCGCGACTTCGGGGACCTCGCCGACGTCGTCGACCTCACCGAGCGGCTCGCGGCCGAGCTGCCCGAGAACGCGGAGGCGGTCTGACACCCCAGAGGAACCGTTGAGCCCCGGCCGCGGCCGGCCCTCCCGAAATGCCCGACTCGGCTCCCCCATGCCAGGTCATTCGGAGGCCGGCCGCGGCCGGCCGTCTTGGTGCGCCCGAGCCGGTGCCGCTCTCGCGGACCCGGCTCGGGCGTCGGCGCGGTTCCCCGGCCGACGGCCGCGGCGCCGGGTGGCGAAGATTGCGTCACGATAACGGCCGGCACTCCCCGGATCCGGTGGTTCACCGACCCGTAACACATCCGGCGTCTTCGTCACGGCGGCGAAACAACGAGGGGCTCCCACCGAAACGGCGCTGCGCCAGTCTCGTGGCGCATAACCGGCCCGCCCCTCAATCCGCTCGAGGCTTCGCCCGCACGGGGCCGTACCAACGACGAGGAGACGCCGATGGCACCAGCCATCACCCTGGCCGCAGAGGAGCCCACGCTCTCTGCCGCCAACACAGGGTTCATGCTCATCTGTTCCGCCCTGGTGATGCTCATGACCCCGGGCCTGGCCTTCTTCTACGGAGGCATGGTCCGCGTCAAGAGCACCCTGAACATGCTGATGATGAGCTTCATCAGCCTGGGGATCGTCACCGTCCTGTGGGTGCTGTACGGCTTCTCCATGGCGTTCGGCACCGACTCCGGCAGCCTCATCGGCTGGAACTCCGACTGGGTCGGCCTCAGCGACATCGGCCTGACCGAGCTCTGGGACGGCTACACCATCCCGGTCTTCGTCTTCCTGGTCTTCCAGCTGATGTTCGCCGTCCTCACGCCCGCGCTGATCAGCGGCGCGCTCGCGGACCGCGTGAAGTTCACCGCGTGGGCGCTGTTCGTCGCCCTGTGGGTCACCGTCGTCTACTTCCCGGTGGCGCACTGGGTCTGGGGCGCCGGCGGCTGGGCCTTCGAGCTGGGCGTCATCGACTTCGCGGGCGGTACGGCCGTCCACATCAACGCCGGTGCCGCCGCGCTCGGCGTGATCCTGGTCATCGGCAAGCGGATCGGCTTCAAGAGGGACCCGATGCGCCCGCACAGCCTGCCGCTGGTCATGCTCGGCGCGGGGCTCCTGTGGTTCGGCTGGTTCGGCTTCAACGCCGGCTCGTGGCTCGGCAACGACGACGGCGTCGGCGCGCTGATGTTCGTCAACACCCAGGTCGCCACCGGCGCGGCCGTCCTCGGCTGGCTCGCCTACGAGAAGATCCGCCACGGCGCGTTCACCACGCTGGGCGCCGCCTCCGGCGCGGTCGCCGGCCTGGTCGCCATCACCCCGGCCGGCGGCGCGGTCTCCCCGCTCGGCGCGATCGCGATCGGCGTCATCGCCGGTGTGCTGTGCGCCATGGCCGTCGGCCTGAAGTACCGGTTCGGCTACGACGACTCCCTCGACGTCGTCGGCGTCCACCTCGTCGGCGGCATCCTCGGCTCCCTGCTCGTCGGCTTCTTCGCCACCGGCAAGGGCCAGTCCGACGTGGCGGGCCTCTTCTACGGCGGCGGCCTCGACCAGTTCTGGAAGCAGTGCGCCGGTGTCTTCGGCGTCCTCGCCTACTCCCTGGTCGTCTCCGCGGTCCTGGCCCTCGTCCTCGACAAGACGATCGGTATGCGAGTCTCCGAGGACGACGAGGTGGCCGGCATCGACCAGGCCGAGCACGCCGAGACCGCATACGACTTCAGCGGTGCCGGCGGCGGCGCGGCCCGCACCGCAGCCGTCGCCCCCGCAGCCCCGGCCGAGAGCAAGAAGGTGGACGCATGAAGCTCATCACCGCCGTCGTGAAGCCGCACCGGCTCGACGAGATCAAGGAGGCCCTGCAGGCCTTCGGAGTGCACGGTCTGACCGTCACCGAGGCCAGCGGCTACGGCCGCCAGCGCGGCCACACCGAGGTCTACCGCGGGGCCGAGTACACCGTCGACCTGGTGCCCAAGATCCGCATCGAGGTCCTGGTCGAGGACGACGACGCCGAACAGCTCATCGACGTCGTCGTCAAGGCGGCCCGCACCGGCAAGATCGGTGACGGCAAGGTCTGGTCGATCCCGGTCGAGACGGCCGTACGGGTCCGCACCGGCGAGCGCGGCCCGGACGCGCTCTGACGGCAGGCCGAGGAAGAAGGAGTCGCCGGTGACGGGTACGGACATGCACGACGAGGCGAAGGACTCGGGACCCGGCGGCTACGCGGCGGCCCGGCTGCACCTCCTCACCGAGGGGGCGCGGTCCGGGCCGCCGCGCCGTGCCGCCCTCGCGGACCTCACGGACACATGGCTCGGCGGGCTGTTCGCCGCGGGCACGCGGGAGACGCGCGGGATCTCCCTGGTCGCCGTCGGGGGCTACGGGCGGGCGGAGCTCTCCCCGCGCAGCGACCTCGACCTGCTCCTGCTGCACGACGGCGGCGACCCCGAGGCGGTCGCCGCCCTCGCCGACCGGCTCTGGTACCCCGTCTGGGACCTGGGCCTCACGCTCGACCACTCCGTGCGCACCCCGGGGGAGGCCCGCAGGACCGCGGGCGAGGACCTGAAGGTCCAGCTCGGACTGCTCGACGCCCGGCACATCGCCGGAGACCTCGGCCTGACCGCCGCCCTGCGCACGGCGATGCTGGCCGACTGGCGCAACCAGGCACCGAAACGGCTCCCCGAACTCAGGGAACTGTGCGCCGAACGCGCCGAACGCCAGGGCGAGCTGCAGTACCTCCTGGAACCCGACCTCAAGGAGGCGCGCGGCGGACTGCGCGACGCCACCGCGCTGCGCGCCGTCGCCGCCTCCTGGCTCGCCGACGCCCCGCGCGAGGGCCTCGCCGAGGCCCGCCGCCGGCTCCTCGACGTACGGGACGCACTGCACCTGGCGACCGGCCGCGCGACCGACCGGCTCGCGCTCCAGGAACAGGACCAGGTGGCGTCCGAGCTGGGGCTGCTCGACGCCGACGCACTGCTGCGGCAGGTGTACGAGGCGGCCCGCGTCATCGCGTACGCCGGTGACGTCACCTGGCGCGAGGTGGGCCGTGTCCTGCGCTCCCGGGCCGTGCGGCCCAGGCTGCGCGCCATGCTGGGCGGCGGGAAGGCGGCCGCCGAGCGCTCCCCGCTGGCCGAGGGGGTCGTCGAGCAGGACGGCGAGGTGGTGCTCGCCCGCGCCGCACGCCCCGACCGCGACCCCGTGCTCCCGCTGCGCGCGGCGGCCGCCGCCGCACAGGCCGGGCTCCCGCTCTCCCCGCACGCCGTACGGCGCATGGCGGCCGCGGCGCGCCCGCTGCCCACGCCCTGGCCCGCCGAGGCGCGCGAACAGCTGGTGACCCTGCTGGGCTCCGGCCGCCCCACCGTCGAGGTCTGGGAGGCACTGGAGGCCGAGGGCCTGATCACCCTCCTGCTGCCCGACTGGGAGCGGGTGCGCTGCCGGCCGCAGCGCAACGCCGTGCACCTGTGGACCGTCGACCGGCACCTCGTCGAGACCGCCGTGCGCGCCGCCGGGCTCACCCGCCGGGTGGGCCGCCCCGACCTGCTGCTGGTCGCCGCGCTGCTGCACGACATCGGCAAGGGATGGCCCGGCGACCACTCGGTGGCCGGCGAGGTCATCGCCAGGGACGTGGCCGCCCGCATCGGCTTCGACCACCACGACGTCACGGTGGTCGCCGCCCTCGTACGCCACCACCTGCTGCTCGTGGAGACCGCCACCCGGCGCGACCTGGACGACCCGGCGACCGTGCGCGCGGTCGCCGAGGCCGTCGGCTCCCAGGGCACCCTGGAACTGCTGCACGCCCTGACCGAGGCCGACGCGCTCGCCACCGGCCCCGCCGCCTGGTCGTCCTGGCGCGCCGCACTGGTCGCCGACCTGGTGAAACGGGTCTCGGCGGTGCTCGCGGGGGACGCCCCCGCCGTCCCCGAGGAGGCCGCGCCCACCGCCGAGCAGGAGCGCCTCGCGCTCGAGGCGGTCGCCACCGGAGGCCCGGTGCTGGCCCTGCGGGCGCGCACCGAGCCGCCCGCCGAGCGGCAGGAGCCCTCCGGCGACCCGGAGCCGCTGGGCGTGGAGCTGCTCGTCGCCGTTCCCGACCAGCCGGGCGTGCTGCCCGCGGTGGCGGGGGTGCTCGCCCTGCACCGGCTGACCGTGCGGACCGCCGAGCTGCGGGCGGTGGACCTCCCGGACGGCCTCGACGGATCCGTGCTGCTGCTGGACTGGCGCGTCGCCGCCCAGTACGGCTCCCTGCCCCAGGCCGCCCGGCTGCGCGCGGACCTCGTACGCGCCCTGGACGGCACCCTGGACGTCGCCGGCCGCCTCGCCGAACGGGACGCCGCCCACCCCCGGCGCCGGGGCGTGGTCGCCCCACCGCCGCGCGTCACGGTCGCCCCGGCCGCCTCCCGGCACGCCACCGTGATCGAGGTCCGGGCCCAGGACGCGCCGGGGCTGCTGTTCCGGATCGGGCGGGCGCTGGAGGACACGGGGGTGCGGGTGCGCAGCGCGCACGCGAGCACCCTGGGCGCGAACGCCGTGGACGCCTTCTACGTCACCGACGCGCAGGAGGGCGCGCCCCTTCCCGGGGAGGAGGCCGCGGCGGTGGCGCGGAAGCTGGAGGAGACCCTGCGTGGGTGAGGACACTCCGGCGACTTGCCCGGCCGGGATACCCTGGAGGGCGATTCCCTAGCCTGTCACCGACTCCGAGGACCGACGCCGCCGTGTTCGATACTCTCTCCGATCGCCTTTCAGCGACCTTCAAGAACTTGCGCGGCAAGGGGCGCCTGAGCGAAGCGGACATCGACGCCACGGCGCGTGAGATCCGCATCGCCCTCCTTGAAGCGGATGTGGCCCTTCCGGTCGTCCGCGCGTTCATCAAGAACGTCAAGGAGCGCGCGCTCGGCGCCGAGGTCTCCAAGGCGCTCAACCCGGCCCAGCAGGTCCTCAAGATCGTCAACGAGGAACTGGTCACCATCCTCGGCGGCGAGACCCGGCGGCTGCGCTTCGCCAAGCAGCCGCCGACCGTGATCATGCTGGCCGGTCTGCAGGGTGCCGGTAAGACCACCCTCGCGGGCAAGCTCGGCAAGTGGCTCAAGGACCAGGGGCACTCCCCGGTGCTGGTCGCCGCCGACCTCCAGCGCCCGAACGCGGTCAACCAGCTCAGCGTCGTCGCCGAGCGCGCGGGCGTCGCCGTCTACGCGCCCGAGCCGGGCAACGGCGTGGGCGACCCGGTGAAGGTCGCCAAGGACTCCATCGACTTCGCGCGGACCAAGGTCCACGACATCGTGATCGTGGACACCGCCGGCCGCCTGGGCATCGACCAGGAGATGATGCAGCAGGCCGCGGACATCCGGGACGCGGTCTCGCCCGACGAGATCCTGTTCGTCGTCGACGCGATGATCGGTCAGGACGCCGTCAACACCGCCGAGGCCTTCCGCGACGGCGTCGGCTTCGACGGCGTGGTGCTCTCCAAGCTCGACGGCGACGCGCGCGGTGGTGCCGCCCTGTCGATCCGCCAGGTCACCGGCAAGCCGATCATGTTCGCGTCGAACGGTGAGAAGCTCGACGACTTCGACGCCTTCCACCCGGACCGGATGGCCTCCCGCATCCTCGACATGGGTGACCTGCTCACCCTGATCGAGCAGGCGGAGAAGACGTTCAGCCAGGAAGAGGCCGAGAGGATGGCCTCCAAGCTGGCGTCGAAGAAGGGCCAGGACTTCACCCTGGACGACTTCCTGGCCCAGATGGAGCAGGTCAGGAAGATGGGCTCCATCTCCAAGCTGCTCGGCATGCTCCCCGGCATGGGCCAGATCAAGGACCAGATCAACAACCTCGACGAGCGCGACGTCGACCGCACCGCCGCCATCATCAAGTCGATGACCCCCGGCGAGCGCCAGGACCCGACGATCATCAACGGCTCCCGCCGCGCCCGTATCGCCAAGGGCTCCGGTGTCGAGGTCAGCGCGGTGAAGAACCTGGTCGAGCGGTTCTTCGAGGCCCGCAAGATGATGTCCCGCATGGCCCAGGGCGGCGGCATGCCGGGGATGCCCGGGATGCCGGGCATGGGCGGGGGTCCGGGCCGGACGAAGAAGAAGCAGAAGCAGGCCAAGGGCAAGCAGCGCTCCGGCAACCCGATGAAGCGCAGGCAGCAGGAGCAGGAGGCCGCCGCGCGCCGCGCCGCCGCCGCGGAGGGCGGCAACGCCTTCGGGCTGCCCCAGCAGGGCGGCAAGGACTTCGAGCTCCCCGACGAGTTCAAGAAGTTCATGGGCTGACGCCCTCACCGGACACGCCACCGGGGCGCCCCCTCGCACAGGGGGCGCCCCGGTGGCGTGTCCGGCGGGATCAGTTCGCCGGCGCCGGCCTCACGGTGTCCGGGCGATCAGGTACCGGAACACGTTCGGCATCCACACGGTGCCGTCCTGCCGCTGGTGCGGGTGGAGCGCCTCCGCCAGCTCCTTGTCCACCTGCGCCTGGTCCGTGGCGGTGATCGCCGGGTCGAACAGCCCCGTCGACTTCAGGCCCCGCACCGCGCTGTCCACGTCGGCGTAGCCGAAGGGGCAGGCCACCCGCCCGGAGCCGTCCGGCCTCAGGCCCGCCCGCTGGGCGACCTGCTCCAGCTCGTCGCGGTGCGCGGGGCGCCAGGTCCCCGCGGCGCGCAGCGGCTCCGCCAGCTTGGTGGCCACCCGGAGCACGGACGCCGTGGTGCACCGCTCCGGCGGACCCCAGCCGGCCAGCACCACGGCCGCTCCGCGCCCGGCGAGCGGCATCGCCTCGGCGAGCTGCTCGCCCAGCCCCTCCGCGTCCCCCGCGAGACAGCCGATCGGCTCGAAGGCGGTCAGCACGGTGTACGGGGGCGCGTCCGCGCGAGCCGTGTCCGCGGGGGAGCCGTCCACGATCCGGACGTCCGTACGCGCGCGCGTCTCCCGCCCGTCGGGCAGCAGCCGCTCCCGGGCGAGCGCCAGCCGGTCGGCGGAGGTGTCGACACCGGTGACCGCGGCACCGCGCGAGGCGGCCAGCAGCAGGGCCAGTCCGGAGCCGCAGCCGAGGCCGAGCAGGCGTGTCGCGGGACCCACGTCCAGTCGCTCGTAGACGGCCTCGAAGAGCGGTACGAGCATCCGCTCCTGTATCTCGGACCAGTCACGCGCGCGTGCACGCAGGTCCACCCGGGGGGTGGCCCCCGGGTGAGGCAGGTGCTGCCGCACGAGCGTAGGTGTCATAGGTAAGCGCCCCAATCAGCCGAGAGTTGCCGCAGTGCCCGATTCCCTGGCCCCCGTGCAGTGCGCTCGCACTTCCCCCGTATGCCAGGAAACTGCGCCCTCGACGTGTCGTCCAGTGGAAGGAGGCGACGGTTTGGTGGTTGCTCGTGCCAGTGGCAAGAATTCACCTCCCGGTAATCCGGGACCGCGCGATCCCGCCGGGGAAGGGGCGGGCCGGTGCGGGGCGCCGCCGAGGTGCCCGGTAACGTCGCGGCCGGAGCGCGTGCCGGCCGGGCCGGGCGCTTCCGTCGCGAGGGCGACCGAAAACGCCTCTTGCGCACCGGCGGATCCCCGGCGCACCGGCGCGCGGACACCGCGTACGCGCCGGGGTGGGGGAGCGGCTCGTGAGGGCCTCGTTTGAGGGTGACGGCGGGAGACGGGTGGGCGTACGTCAGACTACGCACCACCTTGCGGTGAGCTGCGAGGCTTCTCCGCAGATCAGCGCACCCGCCCTCGTCGGGACGCATCAGCGGCAACTGACGGGTACGTGCAAATTATTTGGGATGCCCCGGAATCGGAACACGGAGGCACCCAGGCTCGTTGTCATTACGTGAGCACGACACAGACACCACCTGTCCTCGCCGCAGAGCTGGCACAGGCGTGGGCCGACATCCAGCGGTACCACCCCGAGCTGCCCGATCTTGCCGCGCCCGAGTCCCTGATCGGGGAGTCGTCGTCCGCATGCGGTCACGAACTCTCCTTCGAACGACTGCTGCACGAGGCAGTCCACGGCGTCGCCGCCGCGCGCGGCGTGCGCGACACATCCCGCGCCGGCCGCTACCACAACCGCAGATTCCTCGCCATCGCCGAGGAGCTGGGCCTGGACCACCCCGAGGAGCCGCACCCCAGCAGCGGCTTCTCCCTGGTCACGCTCACTCCCGAGGCGAAGCGCCGCTACCGCCCGACGATCGAACGCCTCCAGCGCGCCCTGAAGGCCCACTCCGCGGCGACCGCGGGCGACACCGCCCGCAGCTTCCGCGGCCCGGCCGCCCGGCACGGCTCCTCCGGCGGCGGCGTCCGGGTCAAGGCCGTCTGCGACTGCGGCCGCAACGTCCGCGTCGTCCCGTCGGTGCTGGCCCAGGCCCCCATCGTCTGCGGCGGCTGCGGCAAGCCCTTCCGCATCCCGGAGGTCGTGGGGGCGGCGAGCTGACCGAGTCCGGCATTTCGTGGATGCCGGAAAAGGGAAGCCGCCGGCCGCACCGCGGCCGCGGGCGGTCGTGCCTCCCCCGGGTTCTTCGGGCGGGGGGTGCCTCAGGGCGACGGGGACGCCCCGGTCCGAGCGCAACCGGGCGCTCGGGGCAGGGCGGGCGCCGGGGGCACCCCCTGCTCGAAGGGCCCGGGGGAGGCGCCTCGCGCCCGCCTTCCGCATGCCCCGCGGTCCGACGCGCCCCGCGGGGTGTGGCACAATGGCTAGCTGTACTCGACAGCCGCACAGGACCCCTCTCTCCTCCGGCTGACGCGTCCATCGGGCACTCGGGTACCGCAACCCCACGCGGCTTCTCTCGCCGTGCCCAACCACGTCAAATCCAGGAGAACCCACTCCCGTGGCAGTCAAGATCAAGCTGAAGCGTCTGGGCAAGATCCGTTCGCCTCACTACCGCATCGTCGTCGCCGACTCCCGTACCCGCCGTGACGGCCGGGCCATCGAGGAGATCGGCAAGTACCACCCGACGTACAACCCGTCGGTGATGGAGGTCGACAGCGAGCGTGTGGCGTACTGGCTCGGTGTCGGCGCCCAGCCGACCGAGCCCGTGCTCGCCATCCTGAAGAAGACCGGCGACTGGCAGAAGTTCAAGGGCGAGCCCGCCCCGGCTCCGCTGCTGCAGCAGGCCGAGAAGCCCGCCCGCCCGTCGTTCGAGGCGCTCGGCGGCGAGGACGAGGGCAAGGGTGAGGCGATCACCCAGAAGAAGAAGGCTGACAAGAAGGACGAGGCCGCGGCCGAGTCCTCTGCGTCGACCGAGGCCTGAGCATGCTCGAGGAGGCTCTCGAGCACCTCGTGAAGGGCATCGTCGACAACCCTGACGATGTGCAGGTGGCCTCACGCAACCTGCGCCGCGGGCGTGTGCTCGAGGTCCGGGTCCACCCGGACGACCTCGGCAAGGTGATCGGTCGCAACGGCCGCACCGCACGTGCCCTGCGCACCGTCGTGGGCGCCATCGGCGGCCGCGGTGTCCGGGTCGACCTCGTCGACGTGGACCACGTCCGCTGACGCCTATCGCAACCGGCACGGGCCGGGGAGGGCCCCTCGGGGCCCTCCCCGGCCCGTGGTCGTAGACCAGGAGAAAAAAAGTACCGTGCAGCTGGTAGTCGCTCGCATCGGCCGCGCCCACGGCATTAAGGGCGAGGTCACCGTCGAGGTCCGTACCGACGAGCCCGAACTGCGGCTCGCCCCCGGCGCCGTCCTGGCCACCGAACCGGCCTCGGCCGGTCCGCTGACCATCGAGACGGGCCGCGTCCACAGCGGCCGCCTCCTGCTGCGCTTCGAGGGCGTGCGCGACCGCACCGCCGCCGAGGCCCTGCGCAACACCCTCCTGATCGCCGAGGTCGACCCCGAGGAACTGCCCGAGGGCGAGGACGAGTACTACGACCACCAGCTGATCGACCTCGACGTCGTCACCGAGGACGGCGAGCAGGTCGGCCGGATCACCGAGATCTCGCACCTGCCCACCCAGGACCTCTTCGTGGTCGAGCGCCCCGACGGCAGCGAGGTGTTCGTGCCGTTCGTCGGGGAGATCGTCACCGAGATCGACCTGGAGGAGCAGCGGGCGGTCATCGCCCCGCCACCCGGCCTGATCGACGACCGCGCCGAGATCGCGTCCCCCCGGGACGAGGCCTAGATGCGGCTCGACGTCGTCACGATCTTCCCCGAGTACCTCGAACCGCTGAACGTCTCCCTCGTGGGCAAGGCGCGCGCGCGTGGACAGCTGAACGTGCACGTGCACGACCTGCGCTCGTGGACCTACGACCGGCACAACACCGTCGACGACACCCCGTACGGCGGCGGCCCCGGCATGGTCATGAAGACCGAGCCGTGGGGAGACGCGCTGGACACCGTCCTGGCCGACGGCTACGAGACCGGCTCCCGCGAGCCGGCCCTGATCGTCCCCACCCCCAGCGGCCGCCCCTTCACCCAGGAACTCGCGGTCCACCTCTCCGAGCGCCCCTGGCTGATCTTCACCCCGGCCCGCTACGAGGGCATCGACCGGCGCGTCATCGACGAGTACGCGACCCGGATACCGGTGTACGAGGTGTCCATCGGCGACTACGTCCTGGCCGGCGGCGAGGCGGCCGTCCTCGTCGTCACCGAGGCCGTGGCACGGCTGCTGCCCGGCGTCCTGGGCAACGCGGAGTCGCACCGGGACGACTCCTTCGCGCCCGGCGCCATGGCCGGCCTCCTGGAGGGCCCCGTCTACACCAAGCCGCCCGTCTGGCGCGACCGGCCGATCCCGGAGGTGCTGCTCAGCGGCCACCACGGGAAGATCGCCCGCTGGCGGCGCGACGAGGCGCTGAGGCGCACCACGGAGCACCGGCCCGACCTCATCGAGCGCTGCGACCCCAGGAGCTTCGACAAGAAGGACCGCGAGATGCTGTCCGTCCTCGGCTGGGAACCGGACCCGGCGGGGGAGTCGCACGGCCGATTTTGGCGCAGGACCGGCGGCGTGGAAGAATAGGCCGCTGTTGTGCGTCGTCCGGCGTGCGCCCCTGCCGCAGGGGGACACGACGCCCGCCCCGCACCGCACACCCGAGATCCCGAAACCCTAGTTGCCGTTGATGACCTGCGGCATCAGCGAAGAAAGCAGACGAAATGTCTCACCTGCTCGACTCCGTCGACTCCGCGTCGCTGCGCAGCGACGTCCCGAGCTTCCGCCCCGGCGACACCGTCAACGTCCACGTGCGCGTCATCGAGGGCAACCGCTCCCGTGTGCAGCAGTTCAAGGGCGTGGTGATCCGCCGCCAGGGTTCCGGCGTGCGCGAGACCTTCACGGTCCGCAAGGTCTCCTTCTCCGTCGGCGTCGAGCGCACCTTCCCGGTGCACACCCCGATCGTCGAGAAGATCGAGCTCGTCACCAAGGGTGACGTCCGTCGCGCCAAGCTGTACTACCTGCGCGAGCTGCGCGGCAAGGCGGCGAAGATCAAGGAGAAGCGCGAGAACTGAGCGCTTTACCGGCGTCATATCACGGCCGGATAGCATCTGGCCCCGATGGACACCGAAGCACAGCCGACGGAGCGCGATCGCTCCTCTCGCCCGGCCGCATCCGAGGACACCTCGGGGGCGCCCGGCCCGGAGGGGCGGTCGCGTTCCGCGTTGGTGCCGCGCGTGGCGGGACGGGTCCCCGGCGGGTGGGTCACCCTGACCCTGCTGCTCTGCCTGCTGTTCCTGCTGGCGCTCAACACGTTCGTGGCGCGGCCGTTCCAGATCCCCAGCGGCTCCATGGAACCCGGATTGAGGCCCGGCGACCGCGTTCTCGTAAACAAGGTGGCGTACCGCTTCGGCACCGGGCCGCACCGCGGCGACGTGGTTGTGTTCGACGGCACCGGGTATTTCGGTGAGGCCGACTACATCAAGCGGGTCGTCGGGGTGGGCGGGGACCGTGTGGTCTGCTGCGACAGCGAGGGGAGGATCCGGGTGAACGGCCGGTCGGTCGACGAGTCGGGCTTCCTGTTCCCCGGCGACAGCCCCTCCGCGGTGCCCTTCGACGTCGTCGTGCCCGACGGGCGCCTGTTCGTGCTGGGCGACCACCGCGGCGACTCCAGCGACTCCCGCGACCACCTCGGATCGCCCGGCGGCGGCATGATCCCGGTCGGGGACGTGATCGGCCGCGCCGACTGGATCGTCTGGCCCCTCGGCCACGCCACCCGGCTGCACCGCCCCGACGCCTACGCGCGCGTGCCCGCCCCGGGGGCGGACGCGGCGCACCCGGCGGAGGGCGTCCATGGGTAACCGCGGCCGACCCCGCGGCGTCCCGGCCGACGCCGCGGAGAACCTGCTGCCCACCGGCTCCCGCCGCGCGCCCCGCCCGGCCGGCGGACGCACGCGCGCGGAGCGGCGCAAGCTCCAGCGCAAGGTCAAGCGGCGGCGCAGGCGCAGCGCCGTCAAGGAGATCCCCCTCCTCGTCGGTGTCGCCGTCCTGATAGCGCTGGTGCTGAAGACGTTCCTCGTCCAGGCCTTCGTCATCCCGTCCGGCTCCATGGAGCAGACGATCCAGATCGGTGACCGGGTGCTCGTCGACAAGCTCACCCCGTGGTTCGGCTCCAGGCCGCAGCGCGGGGACGTCGTCGTGTTCAAGGACCCCGGCGGCTGGCTCCAGGACGAGCAGCCCGCGCCGAAGAAGGAGGACCCGGTCGGGATCAAGCAGATCAAGGAAGGGCTCACCTTCATCGGTCTGCTGCCGTCCGACAACGAGAAGGACCTCATCAAGCGGGTCGTCGGGGTCGGCGGCGACCGCGTCCGGTGCTGCGACGCGCAGGGGCGGGTCACCGTCAACGACGTCCCCCTGGACGAGGACTACCTGTATCCCGGCAACGCCCCGTCGGTGACGCCGTTCGACGTCACCGTCCCCGAGGGGCGGCTGTGGGTGATGGGCGACCACCGGGAGAACTCCGCCGACTCCCGCTCCCACCAGGACACCGACTACGGCGGCACCGTCTCCGAGGACCAGGTGGTGGGCCGGGCCATGGTCATCGCCTGGCCGCTCGGCCACTGGAGCACACTGGAGGAACCGAAAACCTACGCGTCCGTGTCGGACTCGGCGTCCGGGTCGACCGCTGCCGCCCGGCTGTCGCATAGGGTTGCCCCGGACGATCCGAACGGGATGGTCCGGCTCCCGAGCCCTGCGGAACTCCCGCTCGTTATGGGAGTGGTGGGCCTGCGCCGCGGATGGGGCAGGCGGCGGCAGAGAGTAAGGAGTTGGCGTGGGGGATGCGGCGGTCGGCGCACGGTCCGGACACGAGGGCGAGGAGCGGCATGGACGTGGCGTGGGAGCGGCGTACCAGGCCGCGGACGACTCCGTGACCTCCGGGAAGCACGTCCCGTCGGGTGGCGGCGACGGGCCCGGGGACCGGCAGCCCCCCGCGGCGGAAGGGGGAGCGGGCGACAGCACGCCCCAGGCGAAGAAGCCCCGCTCCTTCTGGAAGGAACTGCCGATCCTGGTCGGCATCGCGCTGGTGCTGGCGCTGCTGATCAAGACGTTCCTGGTGCAGGCGTTCTCCATCCCGTCCGACTCGATGCAGAACACCCTCCAGCAGGGTGACCGCGTCCTGGTCGACAAGCTCACCCCTTGGTTCGGCTCCGAGCCCGAGCGCGGCGAGGTCGTCGTCTTCCACGACCCCGACAACTGGCTGGCGGGCGAGCCGACGCCCACCCCGAACGCCCTGCAGAAGGGCCTCAGCTGGATCGGCCTGATGCCGTCCGCGGAGGAGAAGGACCTGATCAAGCGGGTCGTCGGGGTCGGCGGTGACACGGTCGAGTGCAAGGGCACCGGCCCGCTGAGGGTCAACGGCAAGGCGCTGGACGAGCCGTACGTCTACCCCGGCAACACCCCGTGCAGCCAGGACGACCAGGGCGGCCAGTTCAAGGTCGAGGTTCCCGAGGGGCACATCTGGGTGATGGGCGACCACCGGCAGAACTCCCGGGACTCGCGGTACAACCAGGCCGACAAGAACAACGGCATGGTCCCCGTGGAGGAGGTCGTGGGCCGCGCCATCGTCATCGCCTGGCCCATCAACCGCTGGAACAACCTGCCGGTCCCGGACACCTTCGACCAGCCCGGTCTGAACACCCAGGCGTCGGCGGCCGCGGCCCTGTCGGTCGCGCCGCAGGGACTCGCGCTCGCGGGCGCGGTGCCGCTGGTGCTGCTGCGCCGCAGGCGCGGCGGCGGTGGCGACGGCCGCTGAGCGGTCGCCGGGAGAGCGTCCCGCCGAGGGCTGACCCGGTCCGGTACCGCCGGGTAGGGTGCGGCCCATGAGTGGTCAGAGCACGACGCACACGGCCCCCCGCCAGGGCGGCACGGGCCCGGCGGGCGGCCGGACCGGGCAGTTGCTGTCCGGACTGGCCATGGCCCTGGGCCTGGTGCTGTTCCTCGGCGGTTTCGGCTGGGGAGCGGTGGTGTACCGGCCGTACACCGTGCCCACCACGTCGATGACGCCGACGATCGGCGCCGGTGACCGCGTGCTGGCCCAGCGCATCGACAGCGGTGACGTCCGCCGTGGCGACGTCGTCGTGTTCGAGGACACGACCTGGGCGAACGCCCCGGTCCTCAAGCGGGTGGTCGCCGTCGGCGGTGACACCGTCTCCTGCTGCCGGGACGGCAGGCTCGAGGTCAACGGCAAGGAGATCGACGAGCCGTACCTCCCCGAGGACACGGCGGCCGGGTTCAACAACTTCCCGGAGGTGACCGTGCCGAAGGGACGGCTGTTCCTGCTCGGCGACGAGCGCACCGGCTCGGTCGACTCCACCGCCCATCTCACCGACGCCGCGAACGGCACCGTGTCCCGCGGGGCCGTCCAGGCCCGGGTCGACGCCGTGGTCTGGCCGATGGACGGCATGCTGACGGCCCCCACCGGCTTCGAGGAGCTCGGCCCCCTCTCCTCACCGGGCCCGCTGCGGACGATCACCGCCATGGTGATCGCCGGCGCCGTGCTCGTCCTGGGCGGGGCCGCGTACGGTCCCCTGGCCCGGCGGGCGGGCGCGTCCCGGGCCCGGGCGAAGGCGGAGTCCGCCGGTGCCCGCTGAGCCCGTCCCGACGGCCGGGGAGTCGCACGAGGACGGACTGCGCAGGGTCGCCCGGGTCGTCCTGCTCGACCCGCGGGACCGCATCCTGCTGCTGCACGGCCACGAGCCGGACGATCCGGCCGACGACTGGTGGTTCACGCCCGGCGGCGGCGTGGAGGGCGACGAGACGCGTGAACAGGCCGCCCTGCGGGAACTCGCCGAGGAGACCGGCATCACCGGGGTCGAGCTCGGACCCGTGCTGTGGAAGCGGAGGTGCTCTTTCCCTTTCGCCGGTCGCCGCTGGCACCAGGACGAGTGGTACTACCTCGCCCGCACCGACCGGACGGCCACCGCGGCCACGGCGCTGACCGAGCTGGAGCGGCGCAGCGTCGTCGGAGCGCGCTGGTGGACGTGCCCGGAACTGACCCGGGCCCATGAGACGGTGTATCCGACCAGACTCGCCGAGCTGCTGCGCACGCTGCTCGACGAAGGTCCTCCGGCCGGACCCGTGACCCTGGACACCGAAATCGTCTAGGGGCTCCCGGGACTGGAGCACAATGGGGGGACCGCACGGCTGAAGGGGAACATGCCATGAGCGCCGAGGACCTCGAGAAGTACGAGACCGAGATGGAGCTGAAGCTCTACCGGGAGTACCGCGACGTCGTCGGTCTGTTCAAATACGTGATCGAGACCGAGCGGCGCTTCTACCTGACCAACGACTACGAGATGCAGGTGCACTCGGTCCAGGGCGAGGTGTTCTTTGAGGTGTCCATGGCGGACGCCTGGGTCTGGGACATGTACCGGCCGGCCCGGTTCGTGAAGCAGGTGCGGGTCCTCACTTTCAAGGACGTGAACATCGAGGAGCTCAACAAGAGCGATCTGGAGCTCCCCGGCGGGTGACGGGGTTGTCCACAACCGCTGATTCCTCCACCAAGATCCACTCCGTGGGGCGGGACGCGTGACGGTTGGCGCCGGAGGTGGTGCCGACATGAACGCACAACGGGCACGCAGCGCGCTCGGAAGGTACGGCGAGTCACTGGCCGCGCGGCGGCTGGCCCAGGCCGGGATGACGGTCCTGGAGCGCAACTGGCGCTGCGGCAGGACCGGCGAGATCGACATCGTGGCCAGGGACGGGGACGTCCTGGTCGTCTGCGAGGTGAAGACCCGCAGGGCAGGACCCTTCCAGCACCCCATGGAGGCGGTCACCCCGGCCAAGGCGGGCCGCCTGCGGAGCCTGGCGGAGCACTGGCTCCGGGAACACGGGGGAGCACCGCCCGGCGGGGTCCGCATCGACCTGGTCGGCGTCCTGCTGCCGGCCCGCGGCGCGCCCGTCGTCGAGCACGTCCGGGGGGTGGCCTGAGATGGGGTTCGCCCGCACGTGCGCGGTCGCCCTGGTCGGCGTCGAGGGCGTGGTCGTGGAGGTCCAGGCCGACCTGGAACCGGGAGTGGCGGCGTTCGCGCTGGTGGGGCTGCCGGACAAGAGCCTGACGGAGAGCCGGGACCGGGTTCGGGCGGCGGTGGTGAACTCCGGTGGGCAGTGGCCGCAGAAGAAGCTCACCGTGGGGCTCAGCCCGGCCTCGGTGCCCAAGGCCGGCAGCGGATTCGACCTGGCGGTCGCCTGCGCCGTGCTCGGCGCCGCCGAACGGATCGATCCCCGGGTGCTCGCCGACATCGTCATGATCGGCGAACTGGGGCTGGACGGCAGGGTGCGGCCGGTGCGCGGCATCCTGCCGGCGGTGCTGGCCGCGGCCGACGCGGGCTACGAGCAGGTGGTGGTCCCCGAGTGCGCCGCCGCCGAGGCCTCCCTGGTGCCGGGCGTGTCCGTGCTCGGCGTCCGCAGCCTGCGCCAGCTGATCGCGGTGCTCACCGACGAGCCCGTGCCGGACGAGGCCCCCGACGAGCAGGGACGCCCCGATCCGCTCCTGGCCGGACTGCGCGTCCCCGGCACCGGAGCGGCCACCGGTGTGCACGCCACCGGCGCGGCACAGCACGACCTCGGCCACGACCTCGCGGACGTCGTGGGCCAGCTCTCGGCACGCACGGCGGTGGAGGTGGCCGCGGCCGGCGGACACCACCTGTTCCTCGAAGGACCGCCCGGCGCCGGCAAGACGATGCTCGCCGAGCGGCTGCCGTCGATCCTGCCGCCGCTGGACCGGCAGGAGTCGCTGGAGGTCACCGCGGTGCACTCGGTGGCCGGCCTGCTGCCCCCGGACAGACCGCTGATCGACGCCGCCCCCTACTGCGCCCCGCACCACTCGGCCACGATGCAGGCACTGGTCGGCGGCGGCCCCGGGGTGGCGCGGCCCGGAGCGGTGTCCCTCGCGCACCGAGGGGTCCTCTTCCTGGACGAGACACCCGAATTCAGCAGCCACGCCCTCGACGCGCTGCGCCAGCCGCTGGAGGCCGGACACGTGGTCATCGCGCGCAGCGCGGGCGTCGTGCGGTTCCCGGCGAAGTTCCTGATGGTGCTCGCCGCCAACCCCTGCCCCTGCGGGCGCTTCTCGCGGACGGACACCCCGTGCGAGTGCCCGCCCTCGGTGATCCGCCGCTACCAGGCCAGGCTGTCCGGCCCGCTGCTCGACCGGGTCGACCTGCGGGTCGAGGCCGACCGCGTCACCCGCGCCGAACTGACGGCGACCGGCGCCCGCGGCGAATCCACCGCCACGGTCGCCGCCCGGGTGCGGGCGGCCCGGGAGCGGACCGCCGCACGGCTCGCCGGCACCCCGTGGCGCACCAACAGCGACATCCCCGGACGGGAGCTGCGCAGCCGCTGGCACGCAGCCCCCGGCGCGATGGACGACGCCGAACGCGGCCTGGAACGGGGCGTGCTCACCGCCCGGGGGCTGGACCGGGTGCTGCGGGTCGCCTGGACCGTCGCCGACCTGGCCGGCCACGACCGGCCCGACGCCGGGGACGTCGCCCTCGCGCTGCAACTGCGCACCGGTGTCCCGCGCGGTGTGCCCATGGCCATCGGAACGCCGGCATGAGCCCCCTCGGCGAGGGCGACGACGAACTCCTCGCCCGGGTCCTCCTCACCCGGGTCCTCGAACCCGGGGACGAGACCGGCGGGCGGTGGGTGCGGGAGCTCGGCGCGGGGGCGGTGGTGCGGCGGCTGCGGGAACGGGGCGGGCCCTTGCCCGGGGCGAGCGGTAAGCGGTGGGCGGGGCTGCTCGCCCGGGCCGAGCGGGCCGACCCGCGCGGGGACCTCGCCGCCGCGCGGGAGGCCGGCGCGCGGTTCGTGCGCCCCGGGTCCGCCGAGTGGCCCCGGCAGCTCGACGACCTGGGGGACGCCCGGCCCCTCGGGCTGTGGGTGTGCGGCGGCGCCGATCTGCGGATGTGGGCGCTGCGCTCGGTCGCCGTCGTCGGCGCCCGCGCCTGCACCGAGTACGGCGCCCACATGGCCGCCACCCTCTCCGCCGGCCTCGCCGAACGCGGCTGGATCGTGGTCTCCGGCGGCGCCTACGGCGTCGACGGCGCCGCCCACCGCGGCGCGCTCGGCTCGGGCGGCGCCACCGTCGCCGTACTCGCCTGCGGCGTCGACCGGCCCTACCCGCGCGGACACACCGGGCTGATCACCAGGATCGCGGAGCAGGGCCTGGTGATCGGCGAGCTGCCGCCCGGTGAGCACCCGACGCCCAGCAGGTTCGTCCTGCGGAACCGGGTGATCGCCGCGCTCACCCGGGGCACCGTGGTCGTCGAGGCCGCCCACCGCAGCGGCTCCCTGGTGACCGCCAGGGCGGCCCGGCGCCTGGGACGCCACACGATGGGAGTACCGGGACCGGCCACCAGCGGGCTCTCCGCGGGGGTGCATGAACTCCTGCGGCAGGACGCGGTGCTGGTCACCGATGCCGCGGACGTCGTCGAACTCGTCGGCGACATGGGCGAGCTCGCGCCGGAACGCCGGGGACCGGTGCTGCCCCGGGACCTGCTGGAACCGGCCGGCCGCCAGGTCCTCGCCGCGCTGCCGGCGCGCGGGACCGCCCGGGCGGAGGACGTCGCGCGCGGCGCGCAGACCACCCGGGACGACGCGGTCGCGAGACTGTACGAACTACGAGCACTTGGTTACGTCGAACGACACGGCGACGGCTGGAAGTTGACACGCCAGGCGGTGATCTCGGCCCGCGGCGGTTCCGGTGCGCACTGACGGAGCGTGTTCGGCCGTCCGGGGGAACCCCGACACGCCTTGGAGAACAGCTCAGTTGGGACACCCGGGTGATCACGCTGAGCGACCGCAATGCCCCGGTGGGACGGTGCCCGGAACGAATCTGCGCACGACCCCGCCTCGCTCCTTCGCACACCGCGACGCCGCAGTCACGCTACGCTCACGAGGATCCCGGCACGGACAGACAACCCGACACCGGACAGACGGCTCACCCAGGCAGCACCAGTCCACGGCAGAACGGCACAAGGCGACGAATGCCCCAGCACACCTCCGGGTCCGACCGGGCGGCGATCCCCCCAGCCGCCCGCGACGGTGGCAGCGTGCGGCCGCCCGCTCCCTCGACGCTCGACGAGTTGTGGCGGTCGTACAAGGCGACGGGAGACGAGCGGCTGCGGGAACAGCTGATCCTGCACTACTCACCGCTGGTGAAGTACGTCGCCGGCCGGGTCAGCGTGGGACTGCCGCCCAACGTCGAGCAGGCGGACTTCGTCTCCTCCGGGGTCTTCGGGCTGATCGACGCGATCGAGAAGTTCGACGTCGACCGGGAGATCAAGTTCGAGACGTACGCGATCACCCGCATCCGGGGTGCGATGATCGACGAGCTGCGGGCGCTCGACTGGATCCCGCGGTCGGTGCGGCAGAAGGCGCGGAACGTGGAGCGGGCCTACGCCACCCTGGAGGCGCGGCTCAGACGCACGCCGTCGGAGAGCGAGGTCGCCGACGAGATGGGCATCGCCGTGGAGGAGCTGCACGCGGTTTTCAGCCAGTTGTCGCTCGCGAACGTCGTCGCCCTGGAGGAGCTGCTGCACGTCGGGGGTGAGGGCGGCGACCGGCTGAGCCTCATGGACACGCTGGAGGACACCGCCGCCGACAACCCGGTGGAGGTGGCCGAGGACCGGGAGCTGCGGCGGTTCCTGGTGCGGGCGATCAACACGCTGCCGGAGCGCGAGAAGACCGTGGTCACCCTGTACTACTACGAGGGACTCACCCTCGCCGAGATCGGCAACGTGCTGGGGGTGACCGAGAGCCGGGTCAGCCAGATCCACACCAAGTCCGTGCTCCAGCTGCGGGCGAAGCTGGCGAGTTTCGGACGCTGAGCCCGCTCGGCCCGGACCCCGCCGGGACCCCGCGCGACCTGTGGTTCCGGACGAGTGACTCCCGCCGTGGGTGAGGCGTCCGTAAAGTGGTCGACGTGCCAAGGATTCGAGCGGCCTCCGTGGCCGAGCACCGGTCGATGCAGCGAGCCGCCCTGCTGGACGCGGCACGCTCCCTGCTGTCCGAGGGCGGGACGGAGGCGCTGACCTTCCCGGCCCTCGCCGAGCGGACGGGCCTCGCGCGCTCGTCCGTGTACGAGTACTTCCGCTCGCGGGCGGCTGTCGTCGAGGAACTGTGCGAGGTCGACTTCCCGGTCTGGGCGGCGGAGGTCGAGGCGGCGATGGCCCGTGCCGACGGAGCCGAGGCGAAGATCGAGGCGTACGTCCGCAAGCAGCTGGAACTGGTCGGGGACCGGCGGCACCGGGCCGTGGTGGCGATCTCCGCCAGCGAACTCGACGCGGGCGCCCGCGAGAAGATCCGCGCGGCACACGGCGGACTCATCGTGATGATCGTCGACGCCCTGGGCGACCTGGGCCACGACCAGCCCCGGCTCGCGGCGATGCTGCTCCAGGGCGTGGTCGACGCCGCGGTGCGCCGCATCGAACTGGGCGCGGCGGAGCACCCGGACGCGATCACGGAAGCGGCGGTCTCCATGGCACTCCGGGGAGTGCGCGGCTGACGGGCGGCGCACGGCCGGACCCGGCCCACCCGCGCGGGACCGTCGGGCGGCGCCCTCCCAGGGGTGTTCGGCGGTGTCCTCCCGGGGCGTCCGGCGGTGCTCCGCCGACAGCGGTGGTTCCGGCACCGGCCGCTCCTTCGGCGGTCACGTCCGGGACGCCGGATCACCGAGGCGCCGGCCGCTCCGCGGGACCGGCCGCTCCCCGGCGCCGGCCCGGTGCGGGCGGTCCGGCACCCGTCATCGAGGCACCGGCACGCCGAGCACCGGCAGCAGCCTCGGCGGCCCCCCGCGCAGCAGCCACGGGGGCAGCAGGATGAGCGGGTCCAGGTAGACGTCGTCCCTCAGCAGGCCCCAGTGCACGCACGGGGCCGTGCAGTGCGAGCCCGCGGGCTCCACCGCGCCGATCACCTCGCCCGCCGCCACCTCCTCGCCCTCGTCCACCGACGCCCGGACGGGCTCGTGGGTCGTGCGCAACGGGGGATCACCCGTGCCCGTCAGCTCCACCGAGACGACGCCCCTCCCGGCCACCCGGCCCGCGAACGAGACCCGGCCCGCCGCCACCGCCCGTACCGGCGTGCCCGGCGCCGCCGCCAGGTCCACGCCCCGATGGCCCCGCCCGTACACCGTCGCCGGAGGTTCCCAGCCGCGCAGCACCCGCGGGCGCGCCCCCACGGGCCACGCCCGTCCCACGGCCGGTGTTCCGCCGTCCCCGCCCGCCGGCACCGCGTCCCCGCCGTGGTCCCCGGTGCCGGCCACGGACACCGGGGACCACGGCAGGGGCGGCGGCGGTGCCGGCAGCACCGCCAGGGTCAGGACCGCCGGCAGGACCCCTCGTACGCACGCCCTCGGACATCGCCTCACTCGCATGCGGGAAGCGTCCCGGAAAACCGCGATCACGGCCGCGACCTGTGGACCACCGGCTGGTTGTGGACATCGGCGTCACCCGGCACCCCGCCGGTCCCGTACACTTCTGGTGGCGACCCGGGCCACCGGGTCGACTTCGCACGCCCCGACGCCAGGGCCGGTCACGGCCGGAACCCGGTGTCAGCGCCCCTCGGTCCTTCGTGGCAACGGCGCGTCGCGGGCGTCAGGCGCGGGAGCCGTCCGGCATCCGCGGCACAACCGAGAAACTCGAGGAGATACGGCCATGGCCGTCGTCACGATGCGGGAGCTGCTGGAAAGCGGCGTCCACTTCGGTCACCAGACCCGTCGCTGGAACCCGAAGATGAAGCGCTTCATCTTCACCGAGCGCAACGGCATCTACATCATCGACCTGCTCCAGTCGCTGTCGTACATCGACCGCGCCTACGAGTTCGTCAAGGAGACCGTCGCCCACGGCGGCACGGTCATGTTCGTCGGCACGAAGAAGCAGGCGCAGGAGGCCATCGCCGAGCAGGCCACCCGCGTCGGCATGCCCTACGTCAACCAGCGCTGGCTGGGCGGCATGCTCACCAACTTCTCGACCGTCTACAAGCGTCTGCAGCGCCTGAAGGAGCTGGAGCAGATCGACTTCGAGGACGTCGCGTCCTCCGGTCTGACCAAGAAGGAGCTGCTGGTCCTCTCCCGCGAGAAGGCCAAGCTGGAGAAGACCCTCGGCGGTATCCGCGAGATGCAGAAGGTGCCCAGTGCCGTCTGGATCGTGGACACCAAGAAGGAGCACATCGCCGTTGGTGAGGCCCGGAAGCTGAACATCCCGGTCGTCGCGATCCTCGACACCAACTGCGACCCCGACGAGGTCGACTACAAGATCCCGGGCAACGACGACGCGATCCGCTCCGTCACCCTGCTCACCCGCGTGATCGCCGACGCCGTCGCCGAGGGCCTCATCGCCCGCTCCGGTGTCGCCACCGAGGGCAAGGGCGAGAAGGCCGCCGGCGAGCCGCTGGCCGAGTGGGAGCGCGACCTGCTCGAGGGCGAGAAGAAGGCCGAGGAGGCCGCCCCGGCCGCCGCCGAGGGCGAGAAGCCGGCCGAGGCCCCCGCCGAGGCCCCTGCCGAGGCCCCCGCCGAGGCTGCCCCGGCCGCCGAGGCCGAGCAGGCCTGACCGCCCGTCAGAGCCGTTGACGGCGGGAGCGGTGACATCGGATCCGCTCCCGCCGTTCACCCGTAGGTCAGCGGCGAGTCGGACACCTGCTCTCAGGTAGGTCCCGACCCGCAGATCTTGGAACCTCCAGACTTCGAGAAAGACTCACAGACTCATGGCGAACTACACCGCCGCCGACGTCAAGAAGCTCCGGGAGCTCACCGGCGCCGGCATGATGGACTGCAAGAAGGCGCTGGACGAGGCCGAGGGCAACGTCGAGAAGGCCGTCGAGGCGCTCCGCATCAAGGGCCAGAAGGGCGTCGCCAAGCGCGAGGGCCGCTCCGCCGAGAACGGCGCCGTGGTCTCGATCATCGCCGACGACAACTCCTCCGGTGTCCTGGTCGAGCTGAAGTGCGAGACGGACTTCGTCGCCAAGGGCGAGAAGTTCCAGGCCGTGGCCACCGCCATCGCCGAGCACGTCGCCAAGACCTCCCCGGCCGACATCGAGGCCCTGCTCGCCTCCGAGATCGAGGCCGGCAAGACCGTCCAGGCGTTCGTGGACGAGGCCAACGCCAACCTGGGCGAGAAGATCGTCCTGGACCGCTTCGCGCAGTTCACCGACGGCTACGTGACGGCGTACATGCACCGCACCATGCCCGACCTGCCCCCGCAGATCGGTGTCCTGGTCGAGCTCGACAAGCCGAACGCCGAGATCGCCAAGGGCGTCGCCCAGCACATCGCCGCCTTCGCGCCGAAGTACCTCTCCAAGGAGGACGTGCCGGCCGAGGTCGTCGAGTCCGAGCGCCGCATCGCCGAGGAGACCACCCGCGCCGAGGGCAAGCCCGAGGCCGCGATCGCCAAGATCGTCGAGGGTCGTCTCAACGGCTTCTACAAGGACGCCACGCTGCTCGGTCAGCCCTACGCGCTGGACAACAAGAAGTCCGTCCAGAAGGTCCTGGACGAGGCCGGTGTCACCCTGAAGCGCTTCACGCGCATCAAGGTCGGCATCTGAGTCCGTACCGCGACGGGCGCGCGACCCCGATAGGGTCGACAGCAGTCGTCCGGGTACGCGGTCACGCACGCGCGCGTGCCGGACGACAGCAGATCTGACGAGGAGGCCATTGCCGCATGGGATGCGAAACACGCCCCACCGGCAATGGCCTTCTTCGTATGTGCAACACGTGAAAGAGGCGGGATCCGACGATGACCACCAAGGCTGAGAAGAGCGACGACGGCAAAGTACGCGGCCGGTTTCTGCTGAAGCTGTCCGGAGAGGCCTTCTCCGGAGGCGGGGGCCTGGGCGTCGATCCCGACGTGGTGCACGCCATCGCGCGCGAGATCGCGGCCGTCGTGCGTGACGGCGCGCAGATCGCGATCGTCATCGGCGGCGGCAACTTCTTCCGCGGCGCGGAGCTCCAGGTGCGCGGCATGGACCGGGCCCGCTCGGACTACATGGGCATGCTCGGCACCGTGATGAACTGCCTCGCCCTCCAGGACTTCCTGGAGAAGGAGGGCGTCGACTGCCGCGTGCAGACCGCCATCACCATGGGGCAGGTCGCCGAGCCCTACATCCCGCTGCGCGCCGTGCGGCACCTGGAGAAGGGCCGCGTGGTCATCTTCGGCGCCGGTATGGGCATGCCGTACTTCTCCACCGACACCACCGCGGCCCAGCGCGCCCTCGAGATCGACGCCGAGGCGCTGCTGATGGGCAAGAACGGCGTGGACGGGGTGTACGACTCCGACCCGAAGACCAATCCCGACGCGGTGAAGTTCGACCACCTCGGCTACGGCGAGGTCATCACCCGGGAACTCAAGGTCGCCGACGCCACGGCCGTCACGCTGTGCCGGGACAACAAGCTCCCGATCGTCGTCTTCGAGCTCCTGGCGGAGGGCAATATCGCGCGCGCCGTCAAGGGTGAGAAGATCGGCACGCTTGTGGGTGACCAAGTCAGCCAGGGCTGATGACCCTGACCGGGGGATGGACATTGTCCCGCCGGTCGGGAACCGTGCAGGAAGAAGACGCGACGCAGCCGGCCGCCGCCCCGACGGGGAACCGCAGCCGGGCCTACTCAAGACACGCAGGAGCAAGTGGTGATCGAAGAGACCCTCCTCGAGGCCGAGGAGAAGATGGAGAAGGCCGTCGTGGTCGCCAAGGAGGACTTCGCCGCGATCCGCACCGGCCGTGCGCACCCGGCGATGTTCAACAAGATCGTGGCCGACTACTACGGCGCGCCGACGCCGATCAACCAGCTGGCCTCGTTCTCCGTGCCCGAGCCGCGCATGGCCGTGGTGACGCCGTTCGACAAGAGCGCGCTGCGCAACATCGAGCAGGCGATCCGCGACTCCGACCTGGGCGTCAACCCGAGCAACGACGGCAACATCATCCGGGTGGTGTTCCCCGAGCTGACCGAGGAGCGCCGCCGCGAGTACATCAAGGTGGCCAAGGGCAAGGGTGAGGACGCCAAGGTCTCCATCCGCTCCGTGCGCCGCAAGGCCAAGGACGCCATCGACAAGCTGATCAAGGACGGCGAGGTCGGCGAGGACGAGGGCCGCCGTGCGGAGAAGGAGCTCGACGACACCACCGCGAAGTACGTCGCCCAGGTGGACGAGCTCCTGAAGCACAAGGAAGCGGAGCTGCTCGAGGTCTGATGAACGACTCTTCCTGGGGGACGCCGCAGACCGGGTACTGGGGGCCGTCCGACCACGGGCCTGGCCGGGGGGCTGCCCCGGCGGGTCCGGCGTACGATGCGCACAACCCACAGCAGACTCGCCCCATGCCCATCGTGCCCGACGTACCCGAACACGGCGGAGACCAGGATGCGGAACGGGGGGCCGCTCGGCCGAGCGGCCCCCCGTTCCGCAACGAGCCGACGCGGGCCCGCCCCCACCCGGGGGAGGTGCCGCAGAATCCGGAGCCCATGCACGACGCCCCGCAGCCGGCGCCCGCCCCGCAGAAGAAGAGCGCGGGGCGCGACCTGAGCGCCGCGATAGGCGTCGGCGTCGGACTCGGCGCGGTGATCGTCGCGTCGCTGTTCGTCGTCAAGGCCGTCTTCGTCGGCGTGATCGCCGTCGCCGTCGTGGTGGGCCTGTGGGAACTGACCAAGCGGCTCGAGGAGCGCAAGGGCATCAAGGCGCCCCTCGTGCCGCTCGCGCTCGGCGGCGCGGCCATGGTCGTCGCCGGGTACGCCCGGGGAGCCGAGGGCGCGTGGGTCGCCATGGCGCTCACCGCCCTGGCGGTGCTGGTGTGGCGCATGGCGGCGCCGCCCGAGGGCTACCTCAAGGACGTCACGGCGGGTCTCTTCGCGGCGTTCTACGTGCCGTTCCTGGCGACCTTCGTCGCGCTGATGCTGACGGCGGACGACGGCGCGTGGCGGGTCCTGACCTTCCTGCTGCTGACGGTCGTCAGCGACACCGGCGCCTACGCCGTCGGCTGGCGCTTCGGCAAGCACAAGCTCGCCCCGCGGATCAGCCCCGGCAAGACCCGCGAGGGCCTGCTCGGCGCCGTCGCCTTCTCGATGGCGGGGGGCGCGCTGTGCATGCAGTTCCTGATCGAGGGCGGCGTCTGGTGGCAGGGCCTGCTGCTCGGCCTCGCGGTCGCGGCCAGCGCCACGCTCGGCGACCTGGGCGAGTCCATGATCAAGCGCGACCTGGGCATCAAGGACATGGGCACCCTGCTGCCCGGCCACGGCGGCATCATGGACCGGCTGGACTCCCTGCTGCCGACGGCACCGGTGGTGTGGCTGCTCCTCGTGCTCTTCGTGGGATCCGGCTGAACAACCGTCCCGATCCCCTGCTGACCCGCCCCTTCCGGCCATATGATCACCGCACGTGATCGATGCGTACGGGAGGGGCGGGGCTGTATGTGGGGGCGTAGGCGTGCCGGACGCGAGCGGGACGAGAACCTGGAGACGATCGAGCGCACTCTGGACTCGACCGACGAGACCCATGTGGCGCTGATGGACCTGGCCACCGCCATGGCGGAGGAGGTCGAGGCCGTCCAGGCGCTGCTCGGCGGGCGGGACGGCGTGCCCGTCGACGCCGTCCGCCGGCAGCTGGACTCGGCCGTCTCGACCCTCGGCGACCTGCAGGAGGTGGCCCGGCAGTACCTGGAGAACCGGGGGCGCGCGGTCGCCGAGCTGGGCAACGGCGTCGACGCGGTGCTGCCCTGGCTGGAGGTGCTGGTGGAGCAGGCCAGGGGCATGGCGGAAGCGGGGGAGGAGCTCGTCGGCGCCACGGAGTCCCTCGTCTCCCTCAGGGAGCGGATCGAGAACCTGCGCGCGGAGCTGGTCCCCCTGCGCGAGCGCCTGCACGCCGCCGTGCGCGCGGCGCGGGGCGAACTGCACGCCGCGCAGGGCGCGGGCGGCTGGTACGGCTGGCAGGCGGACCTCGCGGCCCTCGGCGACCGGCTGACCGCCCTGGAGGAGGGCCGGGTGATCCCGACGCCCGAGCACAAGGTCAGCGACCACTACCGCGACCTCGAGCGCGATGTGGCCGCGCTGCGCGACACGATGGCTCAGGCCGCCCGCTGACCCCGGGGCCCGCCGGGCCGGGCGGGGTCGTCCACGGGCGGTGAGGCCTTCACCGCGCGTCTGCGGCACCGGCAGGGCCATGCCCCAGCCCGGAGGACCGGCGGGCAAGAGACGAGAACAGGCCCCCTGCCTGCGCATCCAGCGCGGACAGGGGGCCTGTTCGGTGGTGCCGGGCCGTCTCCGGGCCGTCGGACTCGCGCAGCCGCGCCTCTTCTCCGCGGCCGGGCCGCCTCAACGTCGTGGGGGGAACTTCCAACCGTTCTGGCGCAGCTTGTAGAGGACGAACACTCCGCAGAGCGCCCACACGCCCAAGAAGGCCCACTTGAACCACGGGGGGCCTTCCCAGCGCTCCGCCAGTTGAACCGATGCCGCGTAGTAAGAGGTCATTCCCTGCGCGTGCCCGGCCGCACGGACAGGAACACGCGATCGGCAGCCCGCACTGCTCCGCCTCGTACCCGGCTCCCGAGTGAGGGGCGGCCAGCCGCACCGGGTGCGCCGGCGCGCCCGGCGATTCGAGGTGCCGAGCACCGTCGACCCAGGCGGAGCCGAGCAGACGAGGTCCTCGTCGACGTCGAGATCTGCGCCCAGGACCGCAAGACCATCGAGGAGTTCGAGGCCGCCGTCGCCTCCTACGACGAGGTCGTGTCGGTGGCCGCAGGTCACGGCCGCCCGTGATCAGTTGTGGCTGCTGAGGAGCGAGGAGCCGGGGGCGATTCCCCGTGGCCGGGACCGGCCCCCGGTCGCACCCGTGCGGCTCCGGTGACGAGAAGCGGCGCGGTCGCTGTGCGCTGCGGTCCGTTGTGGCTGAGTCCTGGGCCGTCCGAGGCCGCCCAGCGGTGACCGGTGGCGACCGCTGACGACAGCCGCAGGTCACCCGAGTGGATCTGCGACACTGGTAGCACCATGCCCAAGCCCGGAGAACTCATTTTCGTCGCGCCGCGCGGAGCCAAGAAGCCGCCGCGGCACCTTGCCGATCTCACGCCCGCCGAGCGCAAGGAGGCGGTCGCAGCGGTCGGTGAGAAGCCGTTCCGTGCCAAGCAGCTCTCGCAGCACTACTTCGCGCGGTACGCGCACGACCCGGAGCAGTGGACCGACATCCCGGCCGGTTCCCGCGGCAAGCTCCAGGAGGCGCTGCTCCCCGAGCTGATGACGGTCGTGCGGCACCTGTCGACCGACCAGGGCACCACCCGCAAGACGCTGTGGAAGCTGTTCGACGGGACGCTCGTCGAGTCGGTGCTCATGCGCTACCCGGACCGGGTGACGATGTGCATCAGCTCCCAGGCGGGCTGCGGCATGAACTGCCCGTTCTGCGCCACCGGGCAGGCCGGACTGGACCGGAACCTGTCCACCGCGGAGATCGTGCACCAGATCGTGGACGGCATGCGGGCGCTCAGGGACGGGGAGGTCCCCGGCGGTCCCGCACGGCTGTCCAACATCGTGTTCATGGGCATGGGCGAGCCGCTCGCCAACTACAACCGGGTCGTGGGGGCCGTCCGCCGCCTCACCGATCCCGAGCCGGACGGGCTCGGTCTGTCGCAGCGCGGGATCACGGTGTCCACGGTCGGCCTCGTCCCGGCCATCCACCGGTTCTCCGACGAGGGCTTCAAGTGCCGCCTCGCCATCTCGCTGCACGCCCCCGACGACGAGCTGCGCGACACCCTCGTCCCCGTGAACACGCGGTGGAAGGTGCGCGAGGTGCTCGACGCCGGGTTCGAGTACGCGGCCAAGTCCGGCCGGCGGCTGTCCATCGAGTACGCGCTCATCCGGGACATCAACGACCAGGCCTGGCGCGGTGACCGGCTCGGCCGGCTGCTCAAGGGCCGGCCCGTGCACGTCAACCTCATCCCGCTCAACCCCACGCCCGGCTCCAAGTGGACCGCCTCGCGGCCCGAGGACGAGAAGGCGTTCGTGGAGGCGATCGCCGCGCACGGTGTGCCGGTGACGATCCGGGACACCCGTGGTCAGGAGATCGACGGGGCCTGTGGTCAGCTGGCCGCGAGCGAGCGGTAACCTGACCGGCGCAGGAACAACCGCACACCGAACACCAGACACGTACATCTTCATATTCCGACAGGGGAGCGCCACAGCGCTGAGAGTGCGGCACCGGCCGCAGACCCTCCGAACCTGGCCCAGGTCATTCTGGGTAGGGAGATCGGTCATCACTCGAGCTGTTGCGTCCTGCCCGGGACACCTGTGAGGGGTCCCGGGCAGGGCCGCGTCTCTTCCTGGTCACTCCAGGAGGAATCCAGTGGGCATCACCAAGAAGGTCACGGCCCTGGCCGTCGGGCTGGGGCTGGTCACGCTGTCCGCGTGCGGGGCGTCCGGCGGCGACGACCAGGGCGGCGGCGGGTCGAAGACCGTGACCCTCGTCAGCCACAACTCGTGGGCCGCGTCCGAGGACGTCGTCGCCGCCTTCGAGAAGCAGTCCGGCTACCGGGTCAAGGTCCTGGAGGACGGCGACGCCGGGCAGGCCGTCAACAAGGCGATCCTGACCAAGGACAACCCCCAGGGCGACGTCCTCTTCGGCGTCGACAACACCCTGCTGTCCCGCGCCCTCGACAACGGGCTGTTCCAGCCGTACGAGGCGAAGGGCTCCGACCTGATCCTTCCCGAGTACCGCGCCGACGAGGGCAAGCACCGGGTCACGCCCGTCGACACCGGTGACGTCTGCGTCAACTACGACAAGGAGTGGTTCGACGAGCACGGGCTGACCCCGCCGAAGACCTTCGACGACCTGGTCGAGCCCGAGTACAAGGACCTCCTCGTCACCGAGAACGCCTCCACCTCCTCACCCGGCCTCGGCTTCCTGCTCGGCACCGCCGCGCGGTACGGGGACGAGGGCTGGCAGGACTACTGGAAGAAGCTCGAGGCCAACGGCGTGAAGGTGGTCGACGGCTGGGAGCAGGCCTACAACGAGGAGTTCTCCGGCTCGGCCGGCGGCAAGAAGGCCAGGGCCGAACGGCCGCTGGTGGTGTCCTACGCCTCCTCGCCGCCCGCCGAGGTGATCTACGCCGACCCGAAGCCGGAGACCGCGCCCACCGGCGTCGCGGAGGGCACCTGCTTCCGCCAGGTCGAGTACGCCGGGCTGCTGAGCAACGCGAAGAACCCCGAGGGCGGCAAGGCGCTGCTCGACTTCCTGATCAGCAAGCGGTTCCAGGACGACATGCCGCTCAACATGTTCGTCTACCCGGTGCGCGAGGGCGCCGAGGTGCCCGAGGAGTTCGCGAAGTTCGGGCCGCAGGCGAAGGACCCGGAGACCATGGACCCGGCGAAGATCGCCGACAACCGTGACCAGTGGGTCAAGTCGTGGACCTCGCTCGTACTGAGGTGACGCGAGCCGCGGCGACGTGGCGCGGGAACGCGGCGCGGCTCGGCCTCATGGCCGTGCCCGTCGCGTTCTTCGCCGTCTTCTTCGCCTATCCCGTCACCGCGATCGTCGCGCGCGGACTGAAGGCCGACGGGACCTGGCACCCCGGGCGGATCGGGGAGGTGCTGGCGCAGTCCGACGTCCGGCAGGTCCTGTGGTTCACCACCTGGCAGGCGCTGGTCTCCACCGCCCTCACCCTGCTGGTCGCCCTGCCCGGCGCGTACGTCCTCGCCCGCTTCGACTTCCCCGGCAAGCAGGTGCTGCGGGCCGTGGTCACCGTCCCGTTCGTGCTGCCGACGGTGGTCGTCGGGACGGCGTTCATGGCGCTCGTGGGGCGCGGCGGACTCCTCGACGAGCTGTGGGGCCTGCGGCTGGACACCACCGTGTGGGCGATCCTGCTCGCCCACGTCTTCTTCAACTACGCCGTGGTCGTGCGGACCGTGGGCGGACTCTGGGCGCAGCTCGACCCCCGGCAGGAGGAGGCCGCGCGGATGCTGGGCGCCTCGCGGTTCGCTGCCTGGCGGACCGTCACCCTGCCCGCGCTCGCGCCGGCCGTGGCCGCCGCCGCGCTGATGGTCTTCCTGTTCACCTTCACCTCCTTCGGCGTGGTGCAGATCCTCGGCGGGCCCGCCTTCTCCACCCTCGAGGTGGAGATCTACCGCCAGACCGCCGAGATCTTCGACCTGTCCACCGCCGCCGTCCTGACCATGATCCAGTTCGTCGCCGTGGGCGCGATCCTCGCCCTGCACGCCTGGACCGTACGGCGGCGGGAGACCGCGCTGCGGCTGGTGGACGCCTCGACGACCGCGCGCCGGCCGCGCGGCGCCGGGCAGTGGGCGCTGCTCGGCGGCGTCGTCGCCACCGTCGCCGTGCTGCTCCTGCTGCCGCTCGCCGTGCTGGTGGAACGCTCCTTCGCCGGCGCCGGCCTCGGCTACTACCGGGCGCTGACCCACGAGGACGGGGGGGTGTTCCTGGTGCCGCCGATCGAGGCGGTCGGCAACTCGCTGCGGTACGCGGTGGCCGCCACCGCCATCGCCGTGCTGATCGGCGGCCTCGCCTCCGTCGCGCTCACCCGGCGGGACGCGGGGCGGCTGGTGCGCGGCTTCGACGCGCTGCTGATGCTGCCGCTCGGGGTGTCCGCGGTGACCGTCGGCTTCGGGTTCCTGATCGCCCTCGACGAGCCGCCGCTGGACCTCAGGGCCTCGTGGATCCTGGTGCCGCTCGCCCAGGCGCTGGTCGGCGTCCCGTTCGTCGTGCGGACCATGCTGCCCGTGCTGCGGGCCGTGGACGTACGGCTGCGGGAGGCGGCGGCCGTGCTCGGGGCGTCGCCGTGGCGGGCGTGGCGGGAGGTGGACCTGCCGATGGTGCGGCGGGCGCTGCTGATCGCCGCCGGGTTCGCCTTCGCGGTGTCACTGGGGGAGTTCGGGGCGACCGTGTTCATCGCGCGGCCGGACAACCCGACGCTGCCGGTGGCCGTGGCGCGGCTGCTGGGACGGCCCGGGGACCTCAACTACGGCCAGGCGATGGCCCTGTCGACGATTCTGATGATCGTGTGCGCGGTGGCGCTGCTGGTGCTGGAGCGGCTGCGGACCGACCGGACCGGGGAGTTCTAGATGCTGCTGAGCCTGGAGGGCGCGACCGTCCGCCTCGGAGGACGGGCGGTGCTGGACGCCGTCGACCTGGAGGTCGCCGAGCACGAGATCGTGTGCGTGCTCGGGCCCAGCGGCAGCGGCAAGTCGACGCTGCTGCGGGTGGTGGCCGGGCTGCAGCCCCTCGACTCCGGGCGGGTCGCGCTCGACGGCCGCGACCAGGCGGGCGTGCCCGCGCACCGGCGCGGGGTCGGGCTGATGTTCCAGGACCACCAGCTGTTCCCGCAGCGGGACGTCGCGGGCAACGTGGCCTTCGGGCTGCGGATGCGCGGAGCGTCGCGGGCCGATCGGGCCGAGCGGGTCGGGGAGTTGCTGGAGCTCGTCGGGCTGCCCGGAGCGGCCGGGCGCGCCGTCGCCGCGTTGTCCGGCGGGGAGCAGCAGCGCGTGGCGCTGGCCCGTGCCCTCGCGCCGAGCCCCCGGCTGCTGATGCTCGACGAGCCGCTGGGACAGCTCGACCGCTCGCTCAGGGAACGACTGGTCGTCGAACTGCGGGAGCTGTTCGTCCGGCTGGGCACCACCGTGCTCGCCGTGACCCACGACCAGGGGGAGGCGTTCGCGCTGGCCGACCGGGTGGTGGTGATGCGGGACGGGCGGATCGCCCAGTCCGGCACGCCCCTCGAGGTGTGGCAGCGCCCGGCCGACGCCTTCGTGGCCCGCTTCCTCGGCTTCGAGAACGTGGTCGAGGCGACGGTGGGCGACGCGGTCGCCGTGACCCCCTGGGGCAAGGTCCCCGTGCCGCAGGACGCCCCGCAGGGGACGCGGGCGCTCCTCGTCCGGCCCGCCGGCGTCCGCCTGGTCCCGGCCGACGCGGGTCTGCGCTGCACGGTGACCGCGCGCACCTTCCGGGGCACCCACGTCGCCGTCCGTCTCCAGCCCGAGGACGCGCCCGGTCTGGAGGCGGCCTGCGCGCTCAGGTCGGCCCCGGAGGTCGGGGACCGGGTCGGCGTGGAGTTCGACGCGGCCGAAATCGTCGTGCTCGGGTGAGTTCCCCCCACCTAGGGTGAGCGGCATGACGCGACTGCCGCACGACCGCTACTGCGACGAGATCGCCCACCAGGTGGGACGGCTGCGGGCCGTGGTGACCTCGGGCGCCGATCTCTCCGGCACCGTGCCCACCACCCCGGACTGGTCACTGGAACAGCTCGTCCGGCACGTCGGCGGCGCCCTGCGCTGGGTGGAGCTGATGGTGCGCACCCGGGCCGAGGAGGAGGTCCCCGAGGAGCGCGTGCCGGGGGCCGCCGGGCCCGACGGGCGGGGCGATCCGGCCGCGCTGGACGCGTGGCTGGCACAGTCCGGTGAGCTGGTCGTCGGCGCCCTGCGGGAGGCCGGGCCGGACGCCGGGGTGTGGAGCTGGGCGGGGATCCGCACCGCCGGGTTCTGGGCCCGCCGTATGACGCACGAGATCACCGTCCACCGGGCGGACGCGACCCTCGCCGCCGGGCTGCCCTACGAGGTCGCGCCCGAGGTCGCCGCCGACGCGGTCGACGAGTGGCTCCAGATCGTGGAGTGGGCGCAGCGGACGCTGCCGCAGGACGCGGTGCGGGAACTGCGCGGCCCCCACCGGAGCATTCACCTCCACGCCACCGACACCGGACCGGAGCTGAACGCGGAGTGGCTGGTCGAACTGACCGAGGACGGCGTCTCCTGGCGCCGCGGCCACGCGAAGGCCACGGTCGCCCTGCGCGGTCCGCTCACCTCCGTGCTGCTGGCCTTCTACCGCCGGCTGCCGCTCGACACCCCGGAGGTGGAGGTGCTGGGCGACCGGGGATTGCTGGAGTCCTGGCTGGAACGGGCGACGTTCGGGTGAACCGCCGGGAGGGGCCGGCCCGCTCCCGCAACGCGGTGGCCCGCCCCCTCGGGGACGGGCCACCCCTCACGTCCGTGAGGTGTCAGCCTTCGCTCTTCGCCCCTCGGCGGCGCATGCCGAAGAAGACCGCTCCGCCGCCGACCGCGACCAGCGCGGCCGCGATGCCGACGATCAGGCCGGTGTTGGAGTTGGCGCCGGTCTCGGCGAGGTTCGACTCACCGGCCGGGGACGGCGCGTTGCTCGCCGTGTCCGCCGGAGCGGTGCTGCTCTCCGGCGCCGACGGGGTCGGGGTGCCGGTCTCCTCGGCCGGGGTCGAGGGGGAGCCGGACGGGGTCGGCGTGGGCTCCGGAGCCGGAGGCTTCTCCTCGTCCTCCTTGCACGCCGTGGCCGGGGTGACCAGGTTCGGCTTGATGTCCTCGTCCACGTAGGGCTCGGCCTTGACGTGGACGCGGTACTCGGCGTTCGGCTTCCAGTCCTCCTCGAAGGTGATGGTGGTGCCCTCACGGGAACCCCTGACCACCTGCTCGCCGACCTTCTTCACGTCGGCGCCGTTGTTCTCGAGGAACACGGTGACGGTGGCGGGGACGCCGGCCGGGTCCACGTCGGTGACGGTGATGACGCCCTTGTCACCCACACACTCGGCCTTGGCCGAGAACTCGTTGATGTTGCACGCCGCCGCGGTGCCGGCGGCACCGAGCGCGAGCGCCGCCGATGCGGAGACGACACCGAGGGCGCGCACGGTACGTGCGACGGTACGGCGCGAGGCCGTACGGCGGGATACGGACAGAACTGTCACGTTTGTCCTTTGCGAGAGATGCGCAAATGCGGGGGGTTGAGGGAGTGTTGACGAAGCATCAGCACTCCCGTGAGGCTCCCAGGTCTATAAGCGCCGCATAAGTAGTGTCAACGCATATGCCTACAGCGGACCCCGGCTTTGCCTTCTCATTAACCAAGCAGATGTTTCAACGCCTCCGGAGCCTCCTCGATCCGGTCCACGAGGGCGATCCGTGTCTCCATCGACCGCTCCCGGGCGAGGGAGCGCAGCAGCGGCCAGGCCGGCAGCTTCTCCGTCCAGTGGGCCCGGTTCACCAGCACCATGGGCGTGGGCTCCCCGCGCGACTCGTAGTAGTTCGGCGTCGCGTTGTCGAAGACCTCCTGCACGGTGCCCGCGGCGCCCGGCAGGAAGACGACGCCCGCGTTGCAGCGGGCGAGCAGGCCGTCCTCGCGGGTGGCGTTGGCGAAGTACTTGGCTATGTGGGAGGCGAAGGCGTTCGGCGGCTCGTGGCCGTAGAACCAGGTGGGGATGCCGACCGAGTGGTTGCCCTTCGGCCAGCGGGTGCGCACCTCGAAGGCGGCGCGTGCCCAGTCGGTGATCGACGGGGTGAACGAGGGCGCGGCCGCCAGGACCTCGCAGGCCTCGTCCAGCACGGCGTCCTCGTACGGGGCGGTGTAGGCGCCGAGGTTCGCCGCCTCCATCGCGCCCGGGCCGCCGCCCGTCGCCACCGTGAAACCCGTGCGGGACAACGCGCGGCCCAGCCGGGCGGCGCCCCGGTACTCCTCGGTGCCGCGGGCCATCGCGTGGCCGCCCATGACTCCCACGACCCGTGCGCCGCGCAGGAGTTCGTCGAGGGCGTCGGACATGGAGTCGTCGTGGACGGCGCGCAGCATCGAGGCGAATATGTCGCCGTCGGCCCGGGTCCGCTGGAACCAGGAGTACGCGAGGGCGTCCGGTGTCTCCTCGTACCCCTTGTCGAGCGAGGCGAACAGGTCGCCGGGCGTGTACAGATGGCCCCGGTACGGGTCGAAGGGGAGCTCCGGGAGCGGGGGAAGGACCAGGGCGCCGTCGGCGCGGAGCTTGTCCGCCGCGTCCGGACGCATCCGGCAGCCGAGGAAGACGGCCCCGGTGGTGTCGGTGGCGAGCAACTCCCTTGTCCGGTCGGTCAGATCGACGGACTGGACACGGAATCCGCGGAGCGTGCCGCGAGCCGAGACGATCGCGTCGAACTCCTCGAGCGTCTCGATCTCGCGGTCCTGGTGGTGGGCGGCGTGGGCGGGACTCGTCTGCACCCGCCCATGCTAGGCCGGTCCCTCAGCCCTCCAGGGCGGCCGGGTCCATCCACACGACCTCCCAGGTGTGGCCGTCGAGGTCGTCGAAGGCGCGGCCGTACATGAAGCCGTGGTCCTGGGTCTCGCCGCTGACCGAGCCGCCCGCCGCGACGGCCTTCTCCACCAGCTCGTCGACCTTCTCGCGGCTCTCGGCGCTCAGCGCCAGCAGCACTTCGCTGCTCCTCGTGGCGTCCACGATCTCCTTCTTCGTGAACTCCGCGTACTTCTGCCGGGTGAGCAGCATCGCGACGATCGTGTCACTGATCACGACCGACGCGGCGGTCTCGTCGCTGAACTGCGCGTTGATCGAGTAACCGAGCTCCGTGAAGAACTTCTTCGACGCCTCGAGGTCGTTGACGGCCAGGTTCACGAAGATCATCTGCTGGTACATGGTGGGGCCTCTCCCATCGGTTCCGTGGCGTTCGAGGGGTGGACCCGGGAAGTGCGCGGAACTCATCGGCCCGCGGGGATTTTCTCCGGGATTTCTCCGCACGGGCCTCAGCGGGCCAGCGGCCACGCCGACAGCTCGGCCATGAGCAGGGTCAGCGGCCCGAACACGGCCAGGAGGGCGCCGGCGCGGAGCGCGGCGGCCTTGCGCAGCGTCACGGCGGGCGCCCCGACGCGCAGCAGCGCGGCCGTGGCGTCGGCACGGGCGTGCTTGGCCTCGACGGCCGCCGTCAGCAGGGTCGCCACCGTGCAGCCGGTCACCACCAGCACCCCGAGCGCGGTGAGCGGGCCGGCGGAGGGTCCCCCGGGCCCGTTCAGCGAGGCCAGGGCGTGAACGGCCGACAGCACCGCGCAGACCACACCCAGCGGGCGGCCGATGCGGGTGGCCTCCGACATGAGGATCCGCCCGGCCAGCAGGCGCAGCGCGCCTGGCCGGACCGCCTGGAGCAGCAGCCCGCACAGATGGGTGAGACCGGGGCCGGCCAGGGCGAGGCCGACGGTGGTCAGGGCCAGCCCGACCAGCGCGCCGGGCCGGTCGACGGGCGCGTCGTCGGTGCCCGTACGGCTCGCGAAGGCCTCCGCGGCCAGTCCCACGGCCAGCACGGTGATGCCCCAGGGCAGACCCGACAGCGCCGGACGGGCGGGGGCGGGCGGGGCCTCGGCGACCGCCCCGGGGGCGCCGGTGACCGCCTCGAGGGTGCCGTTCACCGTCTCAGGGGTGCCGGTGACCGTCCCGGGAGCGTCGGAGACGCCGTCCTGCCTCTGCTCCGGCCCCTCCTCCCGCTCCTGTTCCCGCGGTCCGCCGCCCGCCCGCCGCCCGCGCGCCGCCCCCAGGTGCCTGCCGAACCGTCCGTACGCCCCGAAGGTCTCCCGCCCGGCCGGACGCCGGCCCGCGCCGAAACGGCCGTACGCCCGCGCGATGCGGGGCGTGCCCGTCACCGGCTCGCGCGGTCGCAGCGCCACCGCCACCGCCGCCGACGCGCTCAGCGGTACCAGGGCCAGCAGCGTCAGGGCCGCCGGGAACGGCAGCGGCCGGTCCGCGGCGAGGAAGTCCGTCGCGGCACCGTCGAGGGGCACGCGGGCGAGGCCGCCGCGCAGGTACAGGAAGACCAGCAGGGCGAGCAGCGAACCCAGCGTGCAGGACAGGGCCGTGGTCGTCGCGGAGATCGCCATCAGGCGGGCCGGGCCGAGTCCGACCGCCGACAGGCCGGGCCGGGGCCGGGTGCCCGGGTCGGTGCGGGCCACCGCGACCGCGAGGTACACGGTGGCCGCCGTCGGGGCCGCGCACCAGGCCAGCCGGAGCGCCGAGGCGGACGGTGTGCCGGGGTGGCCCAGCGCGTGCCCGAGGGCGCACAGGAGCAGGAAGCCGGTGCCCGCCGACGCGGCCGTGACCAGCAGACGGCGCAGCTGGACGGCGGGATGGGCGCCTCGGGTCAGACGGAGAGCGAGCACGCCGCCCGGCCTTCCGTCTCGGCGGTCCCGGAGACCGGGGGCAGGTGCACGGTGCGCACGCGCCGCCCGTCGAGCAGCGACACCGTGCGGTCGGCGATGGCCGCGGTGTCCGGGTCGGCGGTCGCGAGGACCACCGTGATGCCGTGCGAGCGGGCCGCCGCGGTGAGCGTGCGCAGCACGTGCCGGCGGTCGGTGCGGTGCAGCGGGGCGGTCGGTTCGTCGGCGAAGACCACCGAGGGCGCCGGCGCGAGGGCGCGGGCGATGCACAGCCGCTGCCGCTCCGCCTGGACCAGCTCGTCCGGGTGCTTGCGGGCCTTGTCGCCGATGTCGAGGCGCTCCAGCCACTCCATGGCGGCCGTCTTGGCCCGGCGCCGTCCGGTGCCGCGCAGCATCAGGGGCAGGGCGGCGTTCTCCCAGACGTTCAGCTCGGGGACGAGCGCCGGGTCGGGGTCGATCCAGCCGAAGCGGTCCCGGCGCAGCCGCTCCCGGGCGACGGGGCCCATGGTGTGCACGGGCACGCTGTTGAACCAGACCTCGCCGCTGCGCGCGGGCAGCAGACCCGACAGGCAGCGCAGCAGTGTCGTTTTGCCGCTGCCGCGCGGACCGCCGACGGCGAGGATCTCGCCCTCCCGGACGCCGAGCGAGACCCCGCTCAGTCCGGGTGAGCCGTCGTCGTGCCGGAAGTGCAGGGCACGTGCCCAGAGCACGTCGTTGTCCGGTGGGGCCACCATGGCGTACACCTCGGTTCGGATCGGAAATGCCGTGTGCGGTTCGGGTAAGTCCCCCGTCCGGGGGAACGAAGGCAGGGCCGATCGGTCACAGGCACGCTAGGCACCGGGCGGCGGCATGCCGGACAGCACGCGGCCCCGGGCCGCCGTTTCTCACTCGAACGGGCGGCACCGGGGCCGTTGATGATCATTCCAGCGGAAGATCGCAGAGGATCGCCGAGGAGGATCACAGCCGTCGGCGGCTCACAGCTTCGTCCACGCCTCCGACAGCGTCGCGCGCAGGATCTGCTCGATCTCGTCGAAGGTCTCCTGGTCGGAGATCAGCGGCGGGGCGAGCTGGACGACCGGGTCGCCGCGGTCGTCGGCACGGCAGTACAGGCCGTTCTCGAAGAGCTTCTTCGACAGGAAGCCGTACAGGACCCGCTCGGTCTCGTCCGCGTCGAAGGACTCCTTGGTGTTCTTGTCCTTGACCAGCTCGATGCCGTAGAAGAAGCCGTTGCCGCGGACGTCGCCGACGATCGGCAGGTCGTACAGCTTCTCCAGGGTCGCGCGGAAGGCGCCCTCGTTGTCCAGCACGTGCTGGTTCAGGCCCTCGCGCTCGAACAGGTCGAGGTTGGCGACGCCCACCGCGGCCGACACCGGGTGGCCGCCGAAGGTGTAGCCGTGCAGGAAGGTGTTGTCGCCCTTGTAGAACGGCTCGGCCAGGCGGTCGGAGACGATGCAGGCGCCGATGGGGGAGTAGCCCGAGGTCATGCCCTTGGCGCAGGTGATCATGTCCGGGACGTAGCCGAACTTGTCGCAGGCGAAGGTCGTGCCGAGCCGGCCGAAGGCGCAGATGACCTCGTCGGAGACGAGCAGCACGTCGTACCGGTCGCAGATCTCGCGCACCCGCTGGAAGTAGCCGGGCGGGGGCGGGAAGCAGCCGCCGGCGTTCTGCACCGGCTCCAGGAAGACCGCGGCGACCGTGTCCGGGCCCTCGAAGAGGATCTGCTGCTCGATCTGGTCGGCGGCCCAGCGGCCGAACGCCTCCGGGTCGTCGCCGTGGATCGGCGCCCGGTAGATGTTGGTGTTGGGCACCTTGTGCGCGCCCGGGACCAGGGGCTCGAACGGGGCCTTCAGGCCCGGCAGTCCGGTGATGGACAGGGCGCCCTGCGGGGTGCCGTGGTAGGCCACCGCGCGGGATATGACCTTGTACTTGGTCGGCTTGCCGGTCAGCTTGAAGTACTGCTTGGCGAGCTTCCAGGCGGTCTCGACGGCCTCGCCGCCGCCGGTGGTGAAGAAGACCTTGTTCAGGTCGCCCGGCGCCTCGTTCGCGAGCCGCTCCGCGAGCTCCACGGCCTTGGGGTGGGCGTAGGACCACACGGGGAAGAAGGCCAGCTCCTGCGCCTGCTTGAAGGCGGTCTCGGCGAGTTCCACGCGGCCGTGCCCCGCCTGCACCACGAACAGGCCGGCGAGACCGTCGAGGTACCGCTTGCCCTTGTCGTCGTAGATGTGGGTGCCCTCGCCCCGGACGATGGTGGGGACGGGGGAGTTCTCGTACGAGGACATGCGGGTGAAGTGCATCCACAAGTGGTCGTACGCGGACTTGCTGAGGTCGTTGGGGCTGTCGGTGCTCACGATTATCGGGTTCCCCACATGTAGGTCTGCTTCTTGAGCTTGAGGTAGACGAAGCTCTCGGTGGAGCGCACGCCGGGCACGGCCCGGATGCGTTTGTTGATGACCTCCAGAAGGTGGTCGTCGTCCTCGCAGACGATCTCGACCATCAGGTCGAAGGAGCCTGCGGTCATCACCACGTACTCGCATTCGGACATGGCGGCCAGCGCGTCGGCCACGGACTCCACGTCGCCCTCGACGTTGACCCCGACCATCGCCTGGCGGCGGAAGCCCACGGTGAGCGGGTCCGTGACGGCGACGATCTGCATCACGCCCTGGTCCAGCAGCTTCTGGACGCGCTGGCGCACGGCCGCCTCCGACAGGCCCACGGCCTTGCCGATGGCGGCGTACGGCCGGCGGCCGTCCTCCTGGAGCTGCTCGATGATGGCGAGGGAGACGGCGTCCAACTGGGGACCGCCGCCGTTCTTGGACTCGCGGGAGTCCCTCGGGTCTGCGCTTCGACTGGCCACGAGGTCACTGTGCACGACGTCTCGACAGTTTCGCAAGGTTCGATCGATGAAATTCGTTGTTTGTGGCGTCTGTGCTTGCGGATTTCGCAGATGCGGGGCGGGCGGGGGTGTTGAAAACGTCAGCCGTCGGTTTAGGGTGGGTGTCTCAGAGGTTGGACACCTCAGCACGTTCCGACCCGACACCTCGGACACCCACAAGGAACACCAGGAGGGCCTGCAGTGAGCACCGAGCTGCGTCGTCTGCGCAACTACATCGGCGGGGAGTTCCGGGACGCCGCCGACGGACGGACCACCGAGGTGGTCAACCCCGCGACCGGCGAGGCGTACGCGACCGCTCCGCTGTCCGGGCAGGCGGACGTGGACGCCGCGATGGCGGCCGCGGCCGAGGCCTTCCCCGGCTGGCGCGACACCACCCCGGCCGAGCGGCAGAAGGCCCTGCTGAAGATCGCGGACGCCTTCGAGGAGCGGGCCGAGGAACTCATCGCCGCCGAGGTGGAGAACACGGGCAAGCCCGTCGGGCTGACCCGCACCGAGGAGATCCCGCCGATGGTGGACCAGATCCGCTTCTTCGCGGGCGCGGCGCGGATGCTCGAGGGCCGCTCGGCCGGCGAGTACATGGAGGGCCTGACCTCCATCGTGCGCCGTGAGCCGGTCGGCGTCTGCGCCCAGGTCGCCCCCTGGAACTACCCGATGATGATGGCCGTGTGGAAGTTCGCCCCGGCGATCGCCGCGGGCAACACGGTCGTCCTGAAGCCCTCGGACACCACCCCGGCCTCCACCGTCCTGATCGCCGAGATCCTCGGCTCGATCCTGCCCAAGGGCGTCTTCAACGTCATCTGCGGTGACCGCGACACCGGCCGCATGATGGTCGAGCACCCCACCCCGGCGATGGCGTCCATCACCGGCTCGGTGCGCGCCGGCATGTCGGTCGCCGAGTCCGCGTCCAAGGACCTCAAGCGCGTCCACCTGGAGCTGGGCGGCAAGGCCCCGGTCGTGGTCTTCGAGGACACCGACATCGCCAAGGCCGTCGAGGGCATCTCCGTCGCGGGCTTCTTCAACGCCGGCCAGGACTGCACGGCCGCCGCCCGCGTCCTGGTCCACGAGTCGATCCACGACGAGTTCGTCTCCGCGCTCGCCAAGGCCGCCGCCGACACCAGGACCGGCATGCCCGACGACGAGGACGTCCTCTTCGGCCCGCTCAACAACCCCAACCAGCTCAAGCAGGTCGAGGGCTTCATCGAGCGGCTGCCGGCGCACGCGCGCGTGGTCGCCGGCGGCAAGCGCGTCGGCGACAAGGGCTTCTTCTACGCCCCGACCGTCGTCTCCGGCCTCAACCAGGACGACGAGATCATCCAGAAGGAGGTCTTCGGCCCGGTCATCACCGTCCAGTCCTTCACGGACGAGGACCAGGCCGTCGAGTACGCCAACGGCGTCGAGTACGCGCTGGCCTCCTCGGTGTGGACCAAGGACCACTCCCGCGCGATGCGCATGTCCAAGAAGCTCGACTTCGGCTGCGTGTGGATCAACACCCACATCCCGCTGGTCGCGGAGATGCCGCACGGCGGCTTCAAGAAGTCCGGCTACGGCAAGGACCTCTCGGCGTACGGCTTCGACGACTACACGCGCATCAAGCACGTGATGACGTCCCTGGAGGGCTGAGCGCCGAAGCGTCGGCCCCGGACGGTGGTCCACCGTCCGGGGCCGGCGTGTCTCCGGGGCGCGGAATGATTTTTGAACATGTTCAACTCTCGGCGTACGCTGCCGCCATGAGCGACAGAGCCGCCCTGCTCAAGGGCATCCGCGTCTGGCTGGCCCTCTTCGTCGTCTGCCTGGTGCTCAGCGGTGCCACGGCCTTCCCGCTGGTGCACGAACTGCGCTGGACCGAGGACCTGCTCCGGTCGCTGTCCGTGCCGGAGCACCTCCCCGCCCTCATGGACTGGATCGAGCGCGTGCGCCAGGGGCTCGACACCGCCGACGCCGAGTACCCCTTCCTCCTCTACGGCACCGACTGGCTCGCCTTCGCCCACCTCGTGATCGCCGTCGCCTTCTACGGCCCCTACCGCGACCCCGTCCGCAACATCTGGGTCGTCGAGTTCGGCATGATCGCCTGCGCCGGCATCGTCCCGCTCGCGCTGATCTGCGGCCCGGTCCGCGGCATCCCCTTCTGGTGGAGCGTCATCGACATGGCGTTCGGCGTGTTCGGCGTGATCCCGCTGTACGTCGTACGCCGGAAGATCAAGCGACTGGAGGCGCTCACGCCGAACGCGGCTCCGGTTCCCGCTGCTTGAGGGCGGCCTCCCTGATGCGCTCGGCGACCGGGTTCGCAGCCGTGTCCTTCGCGTCGGTGTCGGAGAGCGAGTACACGAGGGTGAGGCTCAGGTTCTCGGTCGCGGCGATCGCCGTGCTGTAACCGGGGCGGGCGCCGCTCTTGAGCCAGTACACCGTGCCCCGGTGCTCCCAGCGGGTCAGGCCCGCGCTGTGGGCGGCGCCCTCGATGCCCGCCGGGACCGTGAACATCTCCCGCAACTGCGGTTCGGGTACGATCCGTCCGCTGAAGAGGGCCGTGACGAGCCGCTCCAGGTCGGCGGTGGTCGAGATCATGTCCCCGGCCGCCCAGCGGTCGGCCACGTTCCACTCGGTGACGTCGACGAGCCGGGTCGTCCCGTCCGCCCCGGGCACCGTCTGGTAGCCGCGGTGGTGCGGTCCGCGGATGCGGGGATCGGTGCCCGGGAAGTACGTGTGCCGCATCCTGGCGGGACGCAGCACGAGCCGGGTGGCCTCGGAGGCGTACGACTGCCCGGTCACCTTCTCGATCAGCATGCCGAGGACCGTGTAGTTGATGTTGAGGTACTGCTGCTGATCACCGGCGGTGAACGCCGGGCCCTTCGCGACCGCCGACTTCACGACCTGCCGCGGGCTGAGCGTGTCGTAGCGGTGCGCGTACAACTCCTCGAAGGTGTCCCCCCAGCTGTCGCCGGGCCGGATGCCGCTGGTGTGGTTCAGCAGGTTCCGTACGGTGACGGGCTTCCTGAAGGCGGGGCCGAGCAGGCCGGGCAGGTAGCGCTCGACCGGCGCGTCGAGGTCGACCTCGCCCAGGGCCGCCAGTTTGAGGACGGCGGCGGCCGTCACCACCTTGGTCGTCGAACCGGCCCGGAACCGCGCGTCCGGGTCGGCCGCCCGGCCGCTCGCCAGGTCCCGCACCCCCGAACTGCCCTGCCAGGAGCCCCCGGTGCCGCCCAGCCGGACGAGCGCGGCGGTCGCGCTCCCGTCGGGCAGCCCCTCGATCGCCTCGCACAACGCCTCGTTCGAGGAGGTGCCGACGCACACGGGGGCCGACGGGGACGGGGCGGCGAGGGCCGGCGCGGCGAGCGGGCCCGCGCCCAGGGCGAGGACGAGGGAGGCGGCGAGGAGGGTGGTGCGACGGCGTGCGCGCATCGGCTGCTCCATGGGGGAGTTCGGCGGAGGGACAGGAGCATCCTCCGGCCGTACGGGCGCGCCCGGATCGTCACCGGGAAGGGGAGCGGCCCTGGTGCACCCCCGAGTGACTTCCCCGGCCGGCACGGGGGGTTGTCAGGGATCACCCCTGGGGCCCGGCGACATGATCCGCGAGTCGGTGGGACCGCTCCGGGAACCGCGGCCGCGGGGTGCGCGGCGGCGCGGCCGAGGCCGAGGGAAGGCGACGACGTGCCGTGGGCGGTGACCGAGCCGTCTTCCGCCTCCTCCTGACGGCGCAGCCGCCCGGCCCGCCCGAGCGGGTGATCACGGCGAGCGCCGACGCCTCCTTCGCCCGCTTCCCGGACGTGCGGTCCGAGGATCCCGGCGCGGTGTCCCGCGGCCGCCTCACGGCTGCATGGCCGAGGCGGCACCGGGGGATCACCGCGGCGCCGCGCGACCTCCTGCCGGACCGGTCCGGGACCCGGCGGCGCGCAGCGCGCACAGGACGTCGATGCGGTTGGTCGTGATCGAGTCGACGCCCAGTGCCAGCAGGCGGCGCATGGAGCGGCGGGTGTCCGGGGTCCAGACGGACAGCAGGTGGCCGCCGCGGTGGACGCGGTCGGCGAGGGACCGGTCGACCAGGCTGAAGCGGTAGTTCAGCCAGCGCGGGCGGACCGCCTCCAGCAGACCGGCGCGCGGCGGGGCCAGAGTCGTCCGGGTGAGCGCGATCTCGGCGGACGGGTCCGCCGCGCGCACGGCGAGCATGGCGGAGGCGCCCGCGCAGTAGTACACGCGGTCCTGGGCGCCCTGCTCGCGTACGGCGTCCACGACCCGGCGCGCGGCACGGACGTCCGGCGTGCCGGGCAGGTCGATCATCACCCGGCTGCCGTCCGTCGCCGCCAGCGCGTCGAGGAGCGTGGGGACCCCGCCGTCCGTCACCTCGCGCACCTCCTCCCACGACAGCGACAGCAGCGGACGGTCGTGCTCCCAGAGCCGCTTGAGCGTGTCGTCGTGCAGCAGCACCGGGACGCCGTCGCGGGTGAGACGCACGTCGATCTCGACCGCGTCCGCGCCCCGGCGGAGCGCGGAACGCAGCGAGGCGAGGGTGTTCTCGCGGACGCGGTAGGGGTCGCCGCGGTGGGCCACGGCGGTCACGTTCTGCATGGCGTCCCTTCGCGGGGTGGTCAGGAGGCGAGCCAGGACGCGGTGTAGGCGTCGATCTCCGCGGCCAGCCCCGCCTTGCCCGCCGGGTCCATGAAGGACGCCTCGACCGCGTTCTTCGCCAGGCCGGCCAGGCCCCGCTCGTCGAGGTCCAGCAGCCGGGCGGCGACCGCGTACTCGTTGTTGAGGTCGGTGCCGAACATCGGCGGGTCGTCGGAGTTGATCGTGACCAGCACGCCGGCCCGCGTGAACTCCTCGAGGGGGTGCTCGTCGAGAGAGGCGACGGCGCGGGTGGCGATGTTGGAGGTGGGGCACACCTCCAGCGCGATGCGCCGCTCGGCCAGGTGCTGGAGCAGCTCGGGGTCCCGGGCGGAGCTGGTGCCGTGGCCGATCCGCTCGGCCCGCAGGTCGTTCAGCGCGTGCCACACCGTCTCCGGGCCGGTGGTCTCGCCGGCGTGCGGCACGGAGTGCAGCCCGGCGGCGATCGCCCGGTCGAAGTACGGCTTGAACTGGGGGCGGGGCACGCCGATCTCGGGTCCGCCGAGCCCGAAGGAGACCAGGCCCTCCGGGCGCAGCCGGTCGTCGGTGGCGAGCCGCACGGTCTCCTCGGCGGACTCCAGCCCGGCCTCGCCGGGGATGTCGAAGCACCAGCGCAGCACGGTCCCGAACTCGGTCTCGGCCGCCTTGCGGGCGTCCTCGATCGCGTCCATGAAGGCGCGCTCGTCGATGCCGCGGCGGGTGGAGGAGAACGGCGTGATGGTCAGCTCCGCGTACCGCACCTGCTGCCGGGCCAGCTCGCGGGCCACCTCGAAGGTCAGCAGGCGGACGTCCTCGGGGGTGCGGATCAGGTCGACGACGGACAGGTACACCTCGATGAAGTGGGCGAAGTCCGTGAAGGTGAAGTAGTCGACCAGGGCCTCGGGGTCGGTGGGGACCTTGGAGTCGGGGTGGCGGGCGGCCAGCTCGGAGACGATGCGGGGGGAGGCGGAGCCGACGTGGTGCACGTGCAGTTCGGCCTTGGGCAGTCCGGCGATGAAGGCGTGCAGGTCGCGGCCCGGGCCGGCGACGGCTGCGTCGAGGCGGTCGGTCAAGGTTCCTCCCCGGAACGGCGTCCCCGGCCGGTGCGCGGCGGGACGCGGGTGATCGGCTGATCGGTGGATCGGGGATCATCGTAGGCCGGGCGCGCGCGGCGGGGGAGCGCGCCGTAGCATGACGGGACGTTCGACTGAGGGGGCCCAGCGCATGTCCGACGACGCGCAGACGCCGGGAGCGCGACGGAACCCGGAGCCCGCCGGGGACGCGGAGGGCGGTACGCCGCCCGGGAATCCGCACGCCCGCGGTGTGTGGCCGGCACCGGCCGACGGCGGGGCCGGGGACGCGGTGCCGCAGGCCGGTCCGCCGGTGGTGGAGCCGGACGCGCCGGCGACGGCGGACGTCCCCGACCCCTGGGCGCCTCCGGTCCACGGCACACCGGCCTTCGGCCGGGGAGCCGTCGGTCCCGGGGCCGGCGGTCCGGGCGAGACCCTCGCGGCCGGCGGCCCCCTTCCCTGGTCCTCCCCCTCCACCCCCTCCTCCCCTTCCGTCCACGACCAGCAGACGGTCGTCTCGTTCCCCGCGATGGGCACGCCCGCCCCGCCCGCCGCCCACGGTTCTCCGGCCAACCCCTTCGCGCCCCCGGCCGCGGGCGAGCCGGTCCCGCCGCCGCCCATCGCCCCCGACGGCCCCGGCCGGGTCCCGTACGGCTACCCGGGCGGGTACGGCCACCCGACCGCGCAGCCGCCCGGGTACGGCGCTGCCCCGGGACAGGCCTACCACGGCTGGACCGGCACGGCGCCGATGCCGAGCAACGGGCTGGGCGTGACCGGACTGGTGCTGGGGATCATCTCGGCCACCGTGTTCTGTCTGTGGCCGGTCGCCATCCTGCTGGGAGTGCTGGGCGTGATCTTCGGTGCGGTCGGCCGGAGCAAGGCCACCCGCGGCGAGGCCACCAACCCGGGCCAGGCGCTGGCCGGGATCATCTGCGGGGCGGCCGGCATCGTCCTGGGCATCGGCTTCGGCGTGCTCGTCCTCACCACGTCCCTCTAGCACCGTCGCGCTACTGGCCGGGGCGTCCCTCCGGCGCCTCCGTCCGCCGACCGGTGCCCCCGTCCGCCCGCAGCCGCGCCCGCGCCTCCATCAGCGCGAACCCCAGCAGGTTCGGCCCCCGCCACCGCTCCGGGTCGTACGCGCCCTCGTCCCGTGCCGCGAGGCCGATGCCCCACACCCGGTCCACCGGGCTCGCCTCGACCAGGACGCGCCCGCCCGTGCCGAGCAGGAAGTCCCGCAGGTCCGCGTGCGCCGCGAACTTGTGGACGCTGCCCTCGACGACGACGCGGAACCGCTCCCGCCGCCATGTCGCCTCGTCGAAGCCCCGCACCAGCCGCCCCGCCTTCTTCGCCAGTGAGGGATGGTCCGCGGCCAGCACCCGCCGCTCCGCCTCCGCGTCCGCGAACAGCCGGGCCTTGGCCGCCATCATCCAGTGCTCGGCGGTCGCGTACCGCACGCCCTCCACCGTGAACGGCGACGGCCACCACTGGCTCAGACAGCTCGCCCCGATCCGGCCGTCGGGCAGCGGCCGGTGCCCCCAGAAATGCAGGTACTTGACCCTCTCCCCGGCCCGCACCGCCTCGATCAGCGCCTCCCTGGAGCCGATCGTCCCCGTCGTCCCGCCCACCGCCACCCCCGTGATCCCTTCCACGCACGCGAGTCTGGCACGCACCACTGACACCTCGTCCTGCCTTTTCCGCAGCCACTCGACACCTGGTCGACAGATTCCGTCGCGTAACCAAAAGGCAACAACGGAATCACTTGTTGGAGTCCCGTACCTCTGTCAGGATCGGCACTCAAATCGAGCTGGAGCCACGCCGCCCCCCTCGGGGACACGGAGGAGCGCGACATGCACAACCCGGGCAACGCCACCCCGGAACGATTCCCCGCCCAGGACCGCTTCGCGGACGGGGCGCAGTTCATCGCGGGACGTGTGACGAGGGGAACCTCGGGCCGTACCCACACGGTCGTCGACCCGGCCACCGGCGAAGGCGTCCACACCTACGAACTCGCCGGCACCGACGACGTGGACGCGGCCGTCGCCGCGGCCCGCGAGGCGTTCCCGGCCTGGGCGGGCGCCACCCCGGGCGAGCGCTCCGACGCCCTGCACCGGTTCGCCGCCGTCGTCGCCGAGCGCGCCGAGGACTTCGCGCGGGCCGAGTCCCTGCAGTGCGGCAAGCCGCTGAAGCTGAGCCGCGAGTTCGACGTGCCGGGCACGGTCGACAACATCGCCTTCTTCGCCGGCGCCGCCCGCCACCTGACGGGCCGGTCGGCCGGCGAGTACTCCGGCGACCACACCTCCTACGTCCGTCGCGAGCCGATCGGCGTCGTCGGCTCCGTCGCCCCCTGGAACTACCCGCTCCAGATGGCCGCCTGGAAGATCCTCCCGGCGGTCGCCGCGGGCAACACCGTCGTCCTCAAGCCCGCCGAGCTCACCCCGCTCACCTCTCTCCTCTTCGCGCAGGCCGCCGTCGACGCCGGGATCCCGGACGGCGTGATCAACGTCGTCACCGGCACCGGAAAGACGGCCGGCGAGCACCTCGTCGGCCACCCCGACGTGGCCATGACCTCCTTCACCGGCTCCACCGCCGTGGGCAGGCGGGTGGCCGAGATCGCCACCGCCACCGTCAAGCGCCTCCACCTGGAGCTCGGCGGCAAGGCGCCCTTCGTCGTCTTCGACGACGCCGACCTCGACGCCGCCGTCAACGGCGCGGTCGCGGGCGCGCTGATCAACACCGGGCAGGACTGCACGGCCGCCACGCGCGCGTACGTGCAGCGTCCGCTTTACGAGGCGTTCGTCGAGCGCACGGCCGCCCTGATGGAGACGGTGCGGCTCGGCGACCCCTTCGCCCCCGGCACCGACCTCGGCCCGCTGGTCTCGCACGCCCAGCGCGACCGGGTGGCCGGCTTCGTCGACCGGGCGCGTGCCTACGCGCGCGTGGTGACCGGCGGCGAGGCCCCGCAGGGGGAGCTGAAGGACGGCGCGTACTACCGCCCCACCCTCGTCGCCGACGCGCCGCAGGACAGCGAGGTCGTGCAGTCCGAGATCTTCGGGCCGGTGCTGGTGGTCCTGCCCTTCGGCACCGACGACGAGGGCATCGCGCTGGCCAACGACACCCCGTACGGGCTCGCCGCCTCCGCGTGGAGCCGGGACGTGTACCGCACGGGCCGCGCCACGCGCGAGATCAAGGCGGGGTGCGTGTGGATCAACGACCACATCCCGATCATCAGCGAGATGCCGCACGGCGGCTACAAGGCGTCCGGCTTCGGCAAGGACATGTCCGCATACTCGTTCGAGGAATACACGCAGATCAAGCACGTCATGTTCGACAACACCGCGGTGGTCCGCAAGGACTGGCACCGCACCGTCTTCGGGGACCGATAGCAGCCAGGCCGCCTGACCCGCGGCCGACCTCCCGAAAGGGCACCACGCGCATGGAGCAGTACGAGCCCGACCGCCTCTCCGCGGCCCAACTGGCCGCCGTGCGGCGCAGTTTCCGCAGCGGCAGGGCGGCGCTGACCCGCCGTTCCCTGCTGCGCGCCTCCGCGGGCGGGGCGCTCGCGGCCGGCGGATTCGGCGCGCTGAGCGGCTGCGGCATCCCCGCGGCCGGCAACACCCGGGGCGGCGTCCCGGCGGAGGACCACTCGAAGAAGGAGAAGACCGTCAGCTTCTCCAACTGGACCGAGTACATGGACGTCGACGAGAGCGGGCGCAGGCACCCCACCCTGGAGGCGTTCACCGAACGCACCGGCATCACGGTCAAGTACACCGAGGACATCAACGACAACACCGAGTTCTTCGGCAAGATCAAGCCGCAGCTCGCCGCCGGCCAGGACACCGGCCGCGACATCATCGTCCTCACCGACTGGCTGGCCGCCCGGCTGATCCGCCTGGGCTGGGTGCAGAAGCTGGACCCGGCCAACCTGCCGAACGCCTTCACCAACCTCTCCGCCCAGTTCCGCAACCCCGACTGGGACCCGGGCCGCGCCTACTCCTACCCCTGGCAGGGCATCTCCACCGTCATCGCCTACAACAAGAAGGCGCTCGACGGCGTCGAGGTGCGGACCCTCTCCGACCTGCTGGACAACCCGAAGCTCAAGGGCCGCGTCGGTCTGCTCACCGAGATGCGCGACACCGTCGGCATGACCCTGCTCGACATGGACAAGGACCCGGCGAAGTTCGCCGCCGACGACTACGACGCGGCGGTCGCCCGCCTGCAGAGGGCCGTCGACAAGGGGCAGGTCCGCCGCTTCACCGGCAACGACTACACCGCCGACCTCGCCAAGGGCGACTTCGCCGCCTGTCTCGCCTGGGCCGGGGACGTCGTCCAGCTCAAGGCGGACAACCCGGACATCGACTTCCTGATCCCCGACAGCGGCTACATGACGTCCAGCGACGCCATGCTGATCCCCAACAAGGCCCGCCACAAGACGAACGCCGAGCGGCTGATCGACTACTACTTCGAGCCGAAACCGGCCGCCGAGCTCGCCGCCTACATCAACTTCGTCTGTCCCGTCGACGGAGTGAAGGACGAGCTCGCGAAGATCGACGAGGACGCGGCGAACAACCCGCTGATCCTGCCCGACAAGGCCATGCAGGCCAAGTCCCGTGCCTTCCGCTCCCTGAGCTCCAAGGAAGAGACGGAATTCGAAGAGAAGTTCGCGAAGCTCACTGGGGCGTGACGAGATGAAGACGACCAAAGACACCACCACGGCCGGCAACGGCGGCGGGGACGTCCGCCTCACCGGGATCAGCAAGACGTACGGCTCCTTCACCGCCGTGCACCCCCTCGACCTGACCGTGCCGGAGGGCTCCTTCTTCGCCCTGCTCGGCGCCTCCGGCTGCGGCAAGACCACCACCCTGCGGATGATCGCCGGCCTGGAGGAGCCCACCGCGGGCACCGTCCACCTCGGCGACCAGGACGTCACCGCGCTGCCGCCGTACAAGCGGCCGGTGAACACGGTCTTCCAGTCCTACGCCCTCTTCCCGCACCTCGACATCTTCGAGAACGTCGCCTTCGGTCTGCGCCGGCGCGGCATCAAGAGCGTGAAGAAGCAGGTCGAGGAGATGCTGGAGCTGGTCCAGCTCGGCGAGCAGGCCCGCAAGAAGCCGCACCAGCTCTCCGGCGGCCAGCAGCAGCGCGTCGCGGTGGCCCGCGCGCTCATCAACCACCCCAGGGTGCTGCTGCTCGACGAGCCGCTCGGCGCCCTCGACCTGAAGCTGCGCCGCCAGATGCAGCTGGAGCTCAAGCGCATCCAGACCGAGGTCGGCATCACCTTCGTGCACGTCACGCACGACCAGGAGGAGGCCATGACCATGGCCGACACGGTCGCCGTGATGAACGCCGGCCGGGTCGAGCAGCTCGGCTCGCCCACCGACCTGTACGAGAACCCGCGCACCACCTTCGTCGCCAACTTCCTCGGCACCTCCAACTTCATCGAGGCCGAGGTCGACACCAGGTCCGGCGACGAGATCGTCCTCAAGGCGGGCGGCGGCAAGCTGGTCCTGCCCGAGGCCCGCAACAGCGCCCCCGTGACGACCGGCGGCAAGGTGCTGGTCGGCGTGCGCCCGGAGAAGATCTCCCTCACCCACGCCGACGACGCCGGCGGGATACCCGAGGGCCGCAACCGGATCACCGGCCGCATCACCGGCGCCGGCTTCATCGGCGTCTCCACGCAGTTCGTCGTCGACAGCCCGGTCTGCTCCGACTTCGAGGTCTACGCCCAGAACATCGACCGCGACGCCCGGCTGGTGCCCGGCGCCGAGGTGGTCCTGCACTGGAACCCGGCGCACACCTTCGGCCTGGACGCGGCCCAGGACATCGACGCCGGGGTGGAGACCGTCGAGGAGGAGGTCGCCTGATGGCCACGGTCACCGAGGCGCCACCCCTGGCGCCCGCCCCGGAGGGGAAACCGCCGCGCAGACGCGGCCGCTGGACGCCGTACCTGCTCCTGCTGCCCGGTCTGCTGTGGCTGGTGGTGTTCTTCGCGCTGCCGGTGATCTACCAGGCCTCCACGTCCGTGCAGACGGGCTCCCTGGAGGAGGGCTACGAGGTCACCTGGCACTTCGCCACCTACTGGGACGCGCTGTCCGAGTACTGGCCGCAGTTCGTCCGCTCGGTCCTCTACGCCGCCTCCGCGACGGTGCTGTGCCTGCTGCTCGGCTACCCGCTGGCCTACCTGATCGCCTTCCGGGCGGGACGCTGGCGGAACCTGATCATGATCCTGGTGATCGCGCCGTTCTTCACCAGCTTCCTGATCCGCACGCTGGCCTGGAAGACGATCCTCGCCGACGGCGGACCGGTGGTCGGCGCCCTGGACGCCCTGCACGTCCTGGACGTCACGGCCTGGCTCGGCTGGACCGCCGGCGACCGGGTGCTCGCCACCCCGCTCGCGGTGGTCTGCGGCCTGACGTACAACTTCCTGCCGTTCATGGTCCTGCCGCTCTACACCTCGCTGGAGCGCATCGACCCCCGGCTGCACGAGGCGGCGAACGACCTGTACGCCAGGCCGTCGACGACCTTCCGCAAGGTCACCTTCCCGCTGTCGATGCCGGGCGTGGTCTCCGGCACGCTGCTGACCTTCATCCCCGCCACCGGCGACTACGTCAACGCGGACCTGCTCGGCTCCACCGACACCCGCATGGTCGGCAACGTGATCCAGTCGCAGTTCCTGCGGATCCTCGACTACCCGACGGCCGCGGCGCTCTCGTTCATCCTGATGGCCGCCATCCTCATCATGGTCACGCTCTACATCCGCAAGTCCGGGACGGAGGACCTGGTTTAAATGGCCTTCGTCAACTGGCTCAAGCGCCATCTCGTCGTCATCGCGGGACTGCTGACCCTCGGGTACCTCCTCCTGCCGAACGTCGTCGTCACCGTGTTCTCCTTCAACAACCCGAAGGGGCGCTTCAACTACGAGTGGCAGGAGTTCTCCACCGAGGCGTGGCGGGATCCCTGCGGGGTCTCCGGGCTGTGCGGCTCGCTGACGCTCAGCCTCCAGATCGCGCTGTGGGCGATGCTCGGCGCCACCCTGCTCGGCACGATGATCGCCTTCGCGCTGGTCCGCTACCGCTTCCGCGCCCGCTCCGCCGTGAACTCGCTGATCTTCCTGCCGATGGCGATGCCCGAGGTGGTCATGGCGGCCTCGCTGCTCACCCTGTTCCTCAACATGGGCGCGCAGCTCGGCTTCTGGACGATCCTGATCGCCCACATCATGTTCTGCCTCAGCTTCGTCGTGGTCGCCGTGAAGGCGCGCGTGATGTCGATGGACCCGAGGCTGGAGCAGGCCGCGCAGGACCTCTACGCCGGCCCGTTCCAGACGTTCGTCCGGGTCACGCTGCCGATCGCCGCCCCCGGGATCGCGGCGGGCGCGCTGCTCGCCTTCGCGCTCTCCTTCGACGATTTCATCATCACCAACTTCAACGCCGGCTCGACCGTCACCTTCCCGATGTTCGTCTGGGGTTCCGCGCAGCGCGGAACCCCCGTGCAGATCAACGTCATCGGTACGGCCATGTTCGTCATCGCCGTTCTCCTGGTGCTGGTCTCCATGGCCGTCGGCAGGCGCCGCAACCGGCAGAAGGCATAGAAAACGGACCGCAGTCCCCCGTAGGGAGTTGAAATCATGGCCCCGAGCGCCATGAGCCGCTGGACGAAATCCCTCTCCGAAGCCCGGCCGGTGTCCTACTGGCTGGACGACCCCGGCAGGCCCGGCCCCGAACCCGCCCTCACCGGCCCCGAGACCTGCGACCTGCTGGTCGTCGGCGGCGGCTACAGCGGGCTGTGGACCGCGCTGACCGCGAAGGAACGCGACCCCGGGCGGGACGTGGTGCTGGTGGAGGGCCGCGAGGTGGGCTGGGCCGCCTCGGGCCGCAACGGCGGGTTCTGCGCCGCCTCCCTCACCCACGGCCTGCCCAACGGACTCAGCCGCTGGCCGGAGGAGATCCACAAGCTCCAGGAGCTGGGCGCCCGCAACCTCGACGCCATCGAGGAGGCGGTCGCCCGCCACTCCATCGACTGCGACTTCGAACGCACCGGCGAGATCGACGTCGCCACCGAGCCGTACCAGGCCCGGGAACTCAGGGACTGGTACGAGGAGATCCGCGCCAGGGGCCTCGCCGACGGCATCGAGTACCTGGACGCCGGGGCCGTACGGGAACAGGTGGACTCCCCGACCTTCCGGGCGGGCCTGTACGACCGCCGGGGCGTGGCGATGCTCCACCCGGCCAGACTCGCCTGGGGCCTGAAGCGGGCCTGCCGCGAACTCGGGGTGCGCGTGTACGAGCACACCCCCGCCCTCACCCTGAAGCCGTACGGCGCCGGCATGGCCGTGCGCACCCCGTACGGACGGGTCCGCGCCCGCGCGGTCGCCCTCGGCACCAACGTCTTCCCCAGCCTGGTCAGACGGGTCCGCCCCTACACCGTCCCGGTCTACGACTACGCCCTGATGACCGAACCGCTGACGGCCGGGCAGCTGGCGTCGATCGGCTGGCGGAACCGCCAGGGCCTCGGGGACAGCGCCAACCAGTTCCACTACTTCCGGCTCTCCGCCGACCACCGCATCCTGTGGGGCGGCTACGACGCCGTCTATCCGTACGGCGGCCGGGTGCGCGCGGAGTACGACGACCGGCCGGAGACCTACGCCAAGCTCGCCGGGCACTTCTTCACCTGCTTCCCGCAGCTGGAGGGCGTGCGCTTCACCCACGCCTGGGGCGGCGCGATCGACACCTGCTCCCGCTTCTCGGCGTTCTTCGGCACGGCGCACGCGGGGAAGGTGGCGTACGCGGCGGGCTACACGGGGCTCGGCGTGGGCGCCACCCGCTTCGGCGCCGAGGTGATGCTGGACCTGCTGGCGGGGGAGCGGACCGAGCGCACGGAGCTGGAGATGGTCCGCACGAAGCCGCTGCCGTTCCCGCCGGAGCCCTTCGCCTGGACCGGGATCGCCCTCACCAAGTGGTCACTGGCCCGCGCCGACGCGCACGGCGGGCGCCGCAACCTGTGGCTGCGGACGATGGACCGGCTGGGCCTCGGCTTCGACAGCTGAGGGAAGCGGACGGCGGGACCCGTCCCGCCGCGGCGGGAACCCGTCCGGCACCGCGGCTCTCACCGGCGCGGCGGACGGGGACTCCTCCCGTCCGCGGGGACGAGGACGCCGGTTCGGCCGACCAGCAGCCACAGACCGATCAGCAGTGCCGCCCCGAGGCACCAGCTGGCCGCCACGTCCAGCGGCCAGTGGTAGCCCCGGCGCACCAGCCCGAAGGAGGCGCCCAGGACGAGGGCGGAGCAGAGCAGGACGAACGCGCGACGCACCGCCGCCGAGCGCAGCAGCGGGAGGAGGAGCAACGTCGCCGCGCCGTACGCCACGACGGCGGTCGCGGTGTGGCCGGAGGGGTAGTAGCCGACCGCCGGGGGCACGGCCGGGGTGCCGGGGCGGTCGGTCCACTCCTTCAGGGGCACGACCAGCGCCGGCACCAGGACCATCGCCGCGCCCCCGGCGGCGGGCGGCAGCCACCAGTGGTCCCGGCCTCCGGCACGCCCGTGCCAGGCGACGTACGCCAGCGCGACCGCCAGGACGGGCACGGCCACCTGCACGTTGCCGAGGTCGGCGAGCAGTTCGGAGGCCCGGTCCGGACGGACCAGGGCCCTGCTCAGCCGCTCGTCGAGGCCCACCAGCGGACCGTCGTCGACGACCTGCCAGGTGATCAGCGCGAAGAGGAGGAGGGGCGGTCCGAGCAACACCATGGTGCACAGCTTCGCAGGCCGGGGCACGGCACGCCGAAGGGCCGGCGCAAGGGGGGGTGTGCGCCGGCCCTTCGATGAACGGCGTGCCGTCAAGCCTGGGCGGCCGTCCGGACCGGAACGCCGCACGCCCCGGGGGGTGTGGGGCGGGCGACCGTCCGATCGTGAGGAGACCCGGAACCTTCGGGCTCCGGTTGTGTGCGCGAGGGCACGACCAGGTCGAAGCTGGGGAGGCCTCGTCCTGTACCGCCCACAGTCCCCTGCGGGCGGGGTGTATCTCTCATCGCGGTAGAACCTACGGCAGGGGAGGGACCCACGACAGGGGCAACGGGCTCCTGTCATCCACCCCGCACACGTTCTTCACACGCTCTGCCGTTCCGCCCCGGTCCGCCGGACCGGGGCGGCTCACCTGCCCCGATACCGGCTCAGATGCGCGCGAACGCCTGCTCGATGATGTCCAGGCCCTCGTTCAGCAGGTCCTCGCCGATGACCAGCGGGGGCAGGAAGCGCAGCACGTTGCCGTAGGTGCCACAGGTCAGGACCAGCAGGCCCTCCTGGTGGCAGGCCTTGGCCAGCGCGGCGGTCGCCTCCGGGTTCGGCTCCTTGGTCGCGCGGTCCTTGACCAGCTCGATCGCGATCATCGCGCCACGGCCGCGGACGTCGCCGATGACGTCGAACTTCTCCGCCATGGCGGTGAGGCGGGACTTCATGACCGCCTCGATGTTCTTCGCCCTGGCGTTGAGGTCCAGCTCCTTCATCGTCTCGATGGCACCGAGCGCGCCCGCGCAGGCCACCGGGTTGCCGCCGTAGGTGCCGCCCAGACCGCCCGCGTGCGCGGCGTCCATGATCTCCGCGCGGCCGGTGACGGCGGCCAGCGGCAGACCGCCGGCGATGCCCTTGGCGGTCGTGATCAGGTCCGGGACGATGCCCTCGTCCTCGCAGGCGAACCACTGGCCGGTGCGGCAGAAGCCGGACTGGATCTCGTCGGCGACGAAGACGATCCCGTTGTCCCGGGCGAACTCGCTGATCGCGGGCAGGAAGCCCTTGGCCGGCTCGATGAAGCCGCCCTCGCCGAGCACCGGCTCGATGATGATCGCGGCCACGTTCTCGGCCCCGACCTGCTTGGAGATCTGGTCGATGGCCTGCGCGGCGGCCTCGGGGCCCGCGTTCTCCGGGCCGGTCGGCCAGCGGTAGCCGTAGGCGACGGGGACGCGGTACACCTCGGGCGCGAACGGGCCGAAGCCGTGCTTGTACGGCATGTTCTTCGCGGTCAGCGCCATGGTGAGGTTGGTGCGGCCGTGGTAGCCGTGGTCGAACACGACGACCGCCTGCCGCCTGGTGTAGGCGCGCGCGATCTTGACGGCGTTCTCGACGGCCTCGGCGCCGCTGTTGAACAGCGCGGACTTCTTGGCGTGGTCGCCCGGCGTCAGCTCGGCGAGCGCCTCGGCGACGGCCACGTACCCCTCGTACGGCGTGACCATGAAGCAGGTGTGCGTGAAGTCGGCGAGCTGGGCGGAGGCGCGGCGGACGACGGCCTCGGCGGAGGCGCCGACGGAGGTCACGGCGATGCCCGAACCGAAGTCGATCAGCCGGTTGCCGTCGACGTCCTCGATGATCCCGCCGCCGGCCCGGGCGGTGAACACGGGCAGCACGGAGCCCACGCCCTGGGCGACCGCGGCGGTACGGCGGGCCTGCAGCTCCTGCGACTTCGGGCCGGGGATGGCGGTGACGACGCGGCGCTCCTGCGGAAGTGCGGTCATGCGGGGCTCCTGGGGTGTAACGGACGCTTTTTCCTTCTTTTCTCGCAGGCTAGGGCGGCGGGAGGGAGCTGGGCATGCTCCATGTGGGCGTTGTCCGCGGGGCCGGGTTGTCCGCGGTGGACATAGCGGCGGCGGGGCCCCGGCGCGGCGGCCGGGACCGCACCGGGGCCGGACCCGGCGCGTGAGCGGTGAACTCGCCCTGCCGGGGCGTTAGATTGACTCGCTGACGGTGGACGGAGCGGTTGCTCAGGGGGCAAGGCGATGGACAGCGACGGAACCCGGGACACGCGGGGTACGCAGGCGGATCCCGTGCCGCCCGCGGTGCCGCCTCGGCCGAGTCGGGCACCGGACGCGCCCTTCGTGCCCGGACAGGTCCCCCGGACCGCGTCCACCGTCGCCGCCTGGCTCGACACGGCGCGGCCGGCCGCCCGGCCCGGGATCTGGCGGTACGGCTACCGCCCGCCGAAGCGGACGCAGGAAAGGCTCGCTCCGGTGACGGTCGCCGGCATGCTGGTCCCGCTCGCCCTGGCGGCCGTGGTGTGGTCGCTGTGGCGGCGCGGCGTCACCTCGTACCAGTTCGCCCCCTTGCGGATGTTCACGCCGGACGACTGGTGGTGGGGCGGCACGGTGGTCTCGCCCAAGGTGTTCGAGGGGCGGGCGGTGCCGTCCCCGGGGGCGGAGGCCCTGGTGGTCTACGAAGGCGTCTCCTTCGCCGTGCTGGTCCTCGCGGTGGCCGTGCTCGGCAGCTGGCGCGCCATCGTCCGCCACTACGTGGGCCGCAGGCCCCAGCCGGCACGCGCCCTGATCGCGGCCCTCCTCGCCCTGTTCGCCCTCAGCCTCGTCTTCCCCGACGCCTTCCCCGGCGCGGGATGGTCCGCGGTGCCGGTCGTCGATCCGCTGCTCTCCCTGACCGTGCTGGTCTCCGGCAGCTACGAGCCGATGACCTCCCCCTCCTTCACCAACACGCTGTACGCGGTCGTCACGCTGCTCGTGGTGTGGCCGTTCGCCCGCCTCGGCGCCTGGTGGCCGTACGCGAAGGAGCGGCTCACCGCCCGCCGGGCGGGCACCGCCCCCGGCACCCCCGCGCCCGTCCGTCCCCGCTCCCAGTGGCCCGCCCTGCGCGACGCCGGCCAGCACGAGGCCGCCGAGCTGCTCACCGCCGAGGTCACCGGTGACCGCATGAACGACGTCGACTGCACCCGCATCGAGCACGCCTTCGCCGCCGCCCGGCGCGGCGCCACGCTGGACGCCTTCCGCGACACCGTCCTGCGCCAGGGCGGCGCGGCCTGGACGCACCCCTCCGGAGCCCGGGACCTGCCGCGCCGCACCGCCCGCCACGACCTGCTCGCCGGTCAGGTGCGCATCGGCCGCTGGGTGGCGGCCGAGCGCGCCCCGCAGCCGTACCAGGGCGCCGGGGCGGCCCTCGGCCCGGAGGTGCTCGGCACCTCGCTGCTGGCCGTCGGCCCCTCCGGGTCCGGCAAGACCCGCGCCCTCGTCGAGCCGGTGACCGAGGCGCTCGCGCTGCAGGCGCTCGCCGGGCGCTGCGCCGTCGTCGCCGTCTCCGCCCCCGGGAGCCCGCTCGGCGCGGACGACGCCTTCGACGTGATCGTGCGGATCGGCGACCCGTCCTCGGTGCACGACCTCGACCCGTACGCCGAGTCCGACGACCCGGACGAGGCGGCCGCGATCCTCGCCGAGGCGCTGGTGGGCGACCTCGACACGGTCGGCGCGCAGGGCGCCGCCACCGCGCTGGCGCAGCTGCTCGGCCCCTTCCGGGCGGTGCACGGACGCTTCCCCTCGCTGCCGGAGCTGCGCGAGCTGCTGGAGGGCGAGGAGCGGACGCTGGCCCCGCTGCGGGAGGCGCTCACCGCGCGCGGCAACGACGTCATGCGCCGCGAGCTCGAGGCGCGCGCCCGGCAGACGGGCACGCCGGGTGACGCGGGCCGGGCCCTGGCCGACCGGCTGGCGCTGCTGAACCGCCCGGTGTTCGCCGACTTCCTCGGCGGGGGCGGTCCGGGCCGGCCGTTCTCCCTGCGGGCGGTCGCCCACCACCCCCTGCGGGTGCGGATCGACCTGCCCGAGCGCGGCCACGAGGAGGCCGGCCGGCTGATCGCCCGGCTGGTCCTCGCACAGTTCCACGCCGTCGTCCGGGAGGGCCGGCGCGCGCACTTCGCCTGTCTGGTCCTGGACGACGCGACGGGCACGGTCACCGCGGAGTCGGTGCGCCGCATCCAGCGGCTGCGTTCGCAGAACGCGGGCGTGCTGCTCGCCCTGCGCTCCATCGGCGACGTCCCCGAGGCGCTGCACGGCCCGCTCTACGGGGCGGTGGGCTGCCGCATGGCCTTCTGCGGCGTCACCACCTGGGACGGCAGCCGGTTCGCGCAGGCCTGGGGCACCGAGTGGGTGGAGACGACGGAGGTCGCCCGGCACACGGTCTTCGCCGACCAGCCGATGACCCGCGCCTTCCACGCGCTGCGCAAGCTGGTGACGGGCAAGGCGGTGACCACGGACGCGGTCACCGTGCGGCAGGTCGAACGGGAGCGGTGGTCGGCGTCGGAACTGGCGCACGCAGTGCCGCCGGGGCACGCGGTGCTGTCACTGACGACCGTCGAGGGGGAGCACGCGCCGCCGTTGCTGGTGGACCTGCGGGACTGAGCCGGCGGGCCGGGCGGCGCGGACGCGCGGTGACGCGGGGACCGTACGGTGAGGCAGAATCGACACAGGTCGTTCATACGCGGCGGCCAAAAGATCACCGTGATCACCGAACCTCCCACCCGGCGGTCCCCTCCGACGTCCACCGACCTGAAGGCCCCATGCCCCCGACGCTCGCCTCGCTCGTCCACCACTCCGCGCTCAAGCTGACCGTGCGCGCGGGCGAGGACCGCCTCGACGTGCCGGTCCGCTGGGCGCACGCCAGTGAGCTCGCCGACCCCGTGCCCTACATGGAGGGCGGGGAACTGCTGCTGATCACCGCGCTCAAGCTCGACGCGGAGGACCGGGAGGCGATGCGCCGCTACGTGAAGCGGCTGGCGGAGGCGGGGGTCGTCGGGCTCGGGTTCGCCGTCGGCGTCCACTACGACGACATCCCCGACGCCCTCGTCGACGCGGCCCGCGAGGAGGGGCTGCCGCTGCTGGAGGTGCCGCGCCGCACCCCCTTCCTCGCGATCAGCAAGGCCGTGTCCGCCGCCATCGCCGCCGACCAGTACCGCGCGGTGACCGCGGGCTTCGCCGCCCAGCGGGAACTGACCAAGCAGGCGCTGACCGAAGGGCCGGAGGGGCTGCTGGCCGCGCTCGCCTCCCAGGTCGACGGGTGGACCGCGCTCTACGACGCCTCGGGCGCCGTCGTCGCCACGGCACCGGAGTGGGCGGGGCGCCGCGCCGCGCGGCTCACCGCGGACGTCCAGCGGCTGCGGGAGCGGCCCGCGCCCGCCTCCTCGGTCGTGGCCGGGCCGGAGAACGAGGACCGGGTCGAGCTGCACTCCCTGGGCACCGGCCGGCGCCCCCGGGCCGCGCTCGCCGTGGGCACGGCCGCGGCCCTCGGCACCGCCGAGCGGTACGCCGTGCACTCCGCCATCGCCCTGCTCACCCTGACCACGGAACGCTCCCGCTCCCTGCACGCCGCCGAGCAGCGCGTCGGCGCCGCCGTCCTGCGCATGCTGCTCGCCGGGGAGCCGGACCACGCCCGCGCGGTGGCCGGGGACCTGTACGGCGGCCTCCTGGACGCGCCGTTCCGGATCATCGTCGCCGCCCGGGGCGAGGCGAACGGCGACGCCCTCGGAGCCCTCGCCGAGGTCGCCGAGTCCGCCGCCGCCCGCTCCGGCGAGGCCGTCCTGGTCGTGCCGGAGGGGGAGGACCGCCTCGTCGTCCTGGCCGCCGACGGGGGTGCCGCCGTGGCCGCCTGCTGCGACCACGCCGGCGCGCGGGAGGCGGCCCGCAAGGCCGACGAGGACGACCTGGTCGTCGGGCTGTCCGCGCCGGCCGGACCGATCGCCGCGTCCGCCGCCTACAAGCAGGCCGAACAGGCGCTCTCGGTGGCCCGGCGACGGGGCCGGGTGCTGGTGGAGCACGAGCGGATGGCCGCCGGGTCCGTCCTGCCGCTGCTCGCCGACGACGCGGTCAGGGCGTTCGCCGACGGGCTGCTGCGCGCGCTGCGCGAACACGACGCGACCGGACGCGGCGACCTCGTCGCCTCCCTGCGCGCCTGGCTCTCCCGCCACGGCCAGTGGGACGCGGCGGCGGCCGACCTGGGCGTCCACCGCCACACCCTGCGCTACCGCATGCGCCGGGTCGAGGAGATCCTCGGCCGCTCCCTGGACGACCCGGACGTCCGCATGGAACTGTGGCTGGCCCTCAAGGCGACGGCACCGGAGTGAACCGGCCGGCCCGTCCGGGGCCGCCGCTGCCTGCGGGGCCGGGGGAGGCCGGGGACGAGGTCCGTCCGGGGCCGAAGCGGCGGTCCGGGGCGCGGCCCCCGGGGGACGGGAAGGCAAGGGGCGGCGGGGGCGGACCCGGTGAGCCCGTGCCACCGCCCCACCCCGCCAATCCGTCGAACCCCCACGTCCCCACCACTACGACTCGGCCAAACTCCCCCCGGCGCTCCCCGCCCTACCGTGGACCCAGCAACCACGTACACACCCCCAACGCGGAAGGGCCGGGACTCCACATGACCTCCACCCACGCCTTCTGGCTCGCCGGCCGCCGGTCCACCGGCGAGGCCGCCTTCGACGTCACCTCCCCCTGGGACGGCCGGGTCGTCGGCACCGTGAGCGTGCCCACCGACGCCCAGGTCGAGGAGGCCGTGGCCGCCGCGTACGCCGTCCGGGGCGAGTTCGCCGCCACCCCCGCCCACGTCCGCGCCGCCGCCCTGGACCACGTCAGCCGCAGGCTCGTGGAGCGCACCGAGGAGATCGCCCGGCTGATCTCCGCCGAGAACGGCAAGCCGATCAAGTGGGCGCGCGGCGAGGTCGGCCGGGCCGTCTCCGTGTTCCGCTTCGCGGCCGAGGAGGCCCGCCGGTTCAACGGCGGCGAGGCCCAGCGGCTCGACACCGACGCCGGCGGCCAGGGCCGGCTCGCCCTCACCCGCCGCTTCCCCAAGGGCGTCGTGCTCGGCATCGCGCCGTTCAACTTCCCGCTGAACCTGTGCGCCCACAAGGTGGCCCCGGCCATCGCCGCCGGTGCGCCGATCGTGCTCAAGCCGGCCCCGGCGACCCCGCTGTCCGGGCTGATCCTCGGTGAACTGCTCGCCGAGACCGAGCTGCCCGCCGGCTCCTGGAGCATCCTGCCCGTCCCCAACGACCGCATGCCCGCCCTGGTCCAGGACGAGCGGCTGCCGGTGATCTCCTTCACCGGGTCCGAGAAGGTCGGTTACGCGATCATGGACTCGGTGCCGCGCAAGCACTGCACCCTGGAGCTCGGCGGCAACGGCGCGGCCGTCGTCCTCGCCGACTGGGCGAGCGACGAGGACCTGGACTGGGCGGCGACCCGCATCGCGACCTTCTCCAACTACCAGGGCGGCCAGTCCTGCATCTCCGTGCAGCGCGTGATCGCCGACGCCTCCGTGTACGACCGGCTGCTGCCGCGCATCGTCGCCGCCGTCGAGGCCCAGGTCACCGGTGACCCGAGCGACGACGCCACCGACGTCGGCCCGCTGGTCAGCGAGGACGCCGCGCAGCGCGTCGAGGCCTGGGTGCAGGAGGCCGTCGAGGCCGGCGCCACCCTCCTCACCGGCGGCAAGCGCGACGGCGCCTCCTACGCGCCGACCGTGCTCACCGACGTGCCGGCCGACGCGACGATCGCCTGCGAGGAGGTCTTCGGGCCGGTCCTGACCGTGCAGAAGGTGGACGGCGAGGCCGCCGCCTTCGCCGCCGTCAACGACTCCAAGTACGGCCTCCAGGCGGGCGTGTTCACGCACGACCTGCAGACCGCCTTCCGGGCCCACCGCGCCCTGGAGGTCGGTGGTGTGGTCGTCGGCGACGTGCCCTCCTACCGCGCCGACCAGATGCCGTACGGCGGTGCCAAGCAGTCCGGCGTGGGCCGCGAGGGCGTGCGGTTCGCGATGGACGACTACACGTACGAGCGTGTGATGGTCCTGACCGGCCTCGCCCTGTAGCAGCCGCCGGGAGCCGTCCCCCGCGGACCCCGAAGGGGCCCGGCACCGAGGACATCGGTGCCGGGCCCCTTCTTCGTGCCGGCCGCGTCCGGACCCTCAACCGGAGAAGCCGACCCGCGCGAGCCGCAGCGGGCCGCGCAGTCCGAGGCGCACGTCGTGCACGCCGTCCACGGCGGCGGTGACGGGCGCGGTGAGCGTGACGTAGGCGTACCGGTCCGCCGAGGGCGACCGCGGTGACAGCGCGGCGAGCACCGGTCCGCCGTCGAGGGACAGCTCGACCGTGCCCTCGCCGGACACCTCCACGCTCACCTCCGACAGGCCGCCGCCGAAGTCGCAGCGGCGGAAGACGAGTTCTCCGTCCTTGCCGCCCACGGCGGTCACCGCGTCACCGGCCGTCCTGCTGCGGTCGACGATCTGCGTGCCGCTCTGCTCGTCGAAGCCGGCGGCGTCCAGGCCGCGGTCGAGGACGGGGCGCGGGAGCGTGGGCTCGCCGTCGAGCGTGACGGTCGTACGGAGCCGGACGTCCTCGCTGGAGGCGCCGGCCAGCAGCTCGTACGGGCCCGGCTCGACGCGCCACCGGCCCACGGCGACGTCCCAGAACGCGAAGGCGGACAGCGGGACGTCGAAGGACAGCTCGGCCGTCTCCCCGGGCGCCAGGGTCACCCGCCGGTGGGCCACCAGCTCGCGCCGCGGACGCGGGACCGACGCCCGGACGGCGCGCGTGTAGAGCTGGGCCACCTCGTCGGCGGTGACGTCCCCGGTGTTGGTGACCGTGAAGGAGACGCGCACCGCCGTCGCGCCGGCGCGGGCCGTCAGCGCTCCGTAGGAGAACGCCGCGTACGACAGGCCGTGGCCGAAGGGGAACAGCGGCGTGCCCTCGAAGTACAGGTAGGTCTGACGGCTGCCGATCACGTCGTAGTCGAGGAGGTCCGGCAGGTCGGCGTCGTCGGCGTACCAGGTCTGCGGCAGCCGGCCGGCGGGGGAGACGTCACCGGCGAGCACCCGGGCCAGCGCGGTGCCCGCGGCCTGCCCGCCGTGCGCGCTCCACAGCACCGCCGGCAGGTCCGCCGGGTCGACCGCGTACGGGTAGGCGGAGACCAGCGCCAGCACCGTGTGCGGGTTCGCGGCGCGGGCGGCGCGCAGCAGCATCTCCTGCTGGGCGGGCAGGCGGAGCGTCGTGCGGTCCTCGGTCTCGCGCCCGTTGATGTGCGGGTCGTTGCCCGCGACCACGACGACCACGTCGGCCCGGGCCGCGGCCCGGGCCACCGCGTCCGCTCCGCGCTCGACGACGACCACCTCGAAGACCTCGGGGTCCTCCTCGGCAACCTTCACGCCGTCGGCGGCGACCTGCACGTGGCGTCCTGTCCCCACGTGCCTGAGGAGGTGACCGTCCCCGTGCGGTTCCAGACGGAACGTCTCCTGGACGATCCAGCCGCCCGGCTGGTCGGCCGAGGCGCGGACGTACCCGTCCTCGGCGACCGAGAGGTAGCGGCCGTCGGGGGCGCGCAGGGTGAGCACGCCCCCGCCCCAGTCGACCAGGGCGAGTCCGGTGCCGTCCGGGCCGGCGGTGAGCGGGGGCAGGTCGGTGCGGCCGGCGAGCAGCGCGGGGTCGAGGGCGCCCTCGGCGCCGCGTGCCGCCCCGGGGGCGTCGGGCGCGGGCGGGACGTGCAGGAACGTCCCGGCGGCGGTCTTCAGCAGGACGCGGTCCACGCCCTCCGCGAACTCCACGCGTTCGGCGCCGAACCGCTCGTGGATCCCCTCCAGCGGGGTGGAGCGGTGGATGAGCGTGCCGCTGTACCAGTCGAGCTTGCACTCGTCGGCGAGCAGTCCGACGACCGCGATCCGGGTGTCCGGTGCAAGCGGCAGCAGGCCGTCGTTCTTGAGCAGCACGACCGCCTGCTCGGCGGCCTCCTGCGCGAGCGCCCGGTGCTCCGGCGTGTCGAAGGCCCGGTCCCCGGCGTACGGGTCCGCGTCCGGGTCGAACTCGCCGAGCCGGAAACGCACCGAGAGCTGGCGCCGGACGGCCGTGTCGATGTCGGCCTCCGTCAACAGGCCCTTCTCCAAGGCCCCCTTGACGCGCGCGACGGTCCTCGAGCCGTCCGTGCCGTGGTCGGTGAAGCTGTCGACGCCGGCGCGCAGGGCCGCCGCGACGGCCTCCTCGTGCGTGTCGAAGTAGTGCTCGGAGTCGACCAGGTTGGACGGTGCGCCCGCGTCCGAGCAGACCAGCAGCTCCTGGTCGGTCCAGGTGCGCAGATGCTCGCGCAGGTACGGCGAGACGTGGTTGGGGCGGCCGTTGACCAGGTTGTACGCCGGCATCACCCCGGCCGCCGTGCCCGCCTCCACCGTGTCGCGGAAGGCGCGCAGGTCGTACTCGTGCAGCACGCGCGGACGGACGGAGCTGGAGGAGGTGTCGCGGTCGGTCTCGTTGTTGTGCGCGAGCCAGTGCTTGAGGACCGGCGCCGTGCGCCAGTACACCGGGTGGTCGCCGCGCAGACCGCGGGTGTAGGCGGTGGCGATCGCCGAGGTGAGCCCCGGGTCCTCCGCGTACCCCTCCTCGTTGCGGCCCCACAGGGGGTGGCGCAGCAGGTTGACCGTCGGGGCCCAGACGTTGAGGCCGACGCGTTCGTCCCGGGCGCGCATCGCCCGGGTCTCCCGGGACACCGCCTCGCCCACCCGGCGCACCAGTTCCTGGTTCCAGGTCGCGCCCAGGCCGACCGCCTGCGGGAACACCGTCGCCGGGCCCATCCAGGCGACGCCGTGCAGGGCCTCCTGGCCGGTGCGGAAGGCCGCGACGCCCAGGCGCTCGACGGCCGGCCCGAACTGGTGCAGAAATCCGATCTTCTCGTCGAGGGTGAGCCGTGACAGAAGGTCGTCGATGCGCTTCGCGAACGGCAGTCGCGGATCGCGGAAGGGCGGCGTGGGCGGCGTCGGTGCGGTCACGTGGGGTTCCCCTTGAAATGGAGCGGAGAGGCGCTTTCGAAGCGCTTCGATGCTCATTCGGAGTGGGGTCGGGTGTCAAGGGAGCGGGGTGCGGCGGATCCGGATGATCCGGGACAGGCCGTGGCGTGCACGGCTGCGTCGCGATCGCGCATACCTCCGAGGAATCTTCGGAGCGACCCTTGTGCGCCTTGAGGTGTTCACTTAACCTCGCAGCAACATCGAAGCGCTTCGACTGCGAGGCCCGCCATCCGGCGCACCCTCCGCCAACGACCGCTTCAGCTCAGCCAGTTCCACTGAAGACACCGCAGCCGACGGCCACCGCCGGGTGTCCTGGTGCGCCATGAAGGGTTGACGCAATGACGCCGAACGCCGCCCCCCACTCCTCCGGACCCAGCCGGAGAAGCTTCCTCGCCTCCACGGCGGCCGCCACCGCGGCGGTGGCCGGAGGGATGCCGCTGCTCGCCGCCTGCGGCGGGTCCGACGGGGGTTCGCGCGACGGCACCACGTCGGGCAAGGACGCCGAGAAGCTGCTGCCGGCGTACGTGGCGAGCAACGTGGTCACCCCCGACATCCCCAGCAAGAACGGCTCCGCGGCGGGCTTCACCGGCAAACTCGATCTCGCGGACCTGAAGACGTCGGTGCCGAAGAAGCTCGGCAAGGGCAACAAGGTCACCGTCATGTCGCCGTTCTGGGGCTCCCCTCCCAAGGACGGCAACGCCTACTACAGGGCGATGAACGACCTCATCGGCGTCGACGTGGTCTGGCAGAACCAGGACGGCAACACCTACGACCAGAAGCTCGGCGCGGTCCTCGCCTCCAGCGACGTCCCCGACGTGGTGGTCGTGCCCGGCTGGAACATGACGGGCAAGATCCCCAGCGCCATCATCGGCAAGTTCGCCGACCTCGGCCCGTACCTCTCCGGCGACGCGGTCAAGGACTACCCGAACCTCGCGGCGATCCCCACCGACGCCTGGCAGCGGTCCATCTTCGGCGGCAAGCTGCGCGGCCTGCCGATGCCGTCCTCGTACGTGACCGGCATCGTGCCGCTCTACCGCCGGGACATCTTCGAGAAGGAGGGGTACGAGGTCCCCCGCTCCTGCGACGAGTTCATGGAGCTGGCCAAGGACGCCACCAACGCCAGGGCCAAGCGCTGGGCCTGCCTCGACATGAAGTGGACCGCCTTCAACGCCTTCGGTGTGCTCTCCGGCGAGGAGAAGTCGCTCGGCTGGAACCAGGTCGACGGCAAGCTGGTCTACCGCATCGAGACCGACGAGTACCTCGAAGCCCTGGAGTGGACCCGCAAGCTGTTCGCCGCCGGCGTCGTGCACCCCGACGCCAAGCTGGGCAAGAGCAACGCGACCGACCCCGGACCCAAGTTCGCCGCCGGCGAGTTCCTGATCTACAACCAGGACATGTCGCAGTGGTGGAGCCGCACCGCCGAACAGGCCACCCAGAACCCGGACTTCGAGATCTGGGGCATGGACGTCTTCGGCCACGACGGCGGCGACCCCACGCTGTGGGCCAAGAACCCGGCCGGCATCTTCGCCTTCGTCAACAAGAAGGCCCCGGAGGCCGTGATCCGTGACGTCCTGGCCGTCGCCAACGTCACCGCCGCGCCCTACGGCACCAAGGAGTACATGGCCACCAACTACGGCGTGGAGGGCACCCACTACACCGTCAAGGACGGTGTGCCCACCAAGACCGACCAGGGCAACATCGACGTGATGAACGCCTATGTGATGATCGCCAGCCCCGCTCCGACCATCGCCCACCCCGACTTCCCCGAGGTGGCCCGGGGCCAGGTGGAGTGGCAGCAGCGGATGGGCGCCTTCACCAGGAAGTCGGCCTTCTACGGCATGCAGATCACCGAACCCGCCCGCTACACCAACCTCTCCAACGACTTCGAGCAGCTGGAGGACGACGTCATCCGCGGCCGCAAGAAGATCAGCGACGTGCAGCAGGCCGTCTCCGAATGGAGGAGCAAGGGCGGGGACGAGCTGCGCGACTGGTACCGGAAGATCCTGGACGAGAACGGTTCGGCGGCCGGCTGAGCAGGTACCGAGGCAAGGAGAACCGCCGTGTCCCACAGCACGGTGCCTCGGACCGGTGCCGAGGCCGAAGCGAAGGCGACCTCCCCGGCGGCGCACGGCGCCGCCGGGGCCCCGAAGAAGCGACCCGCCGGAAAACCGAGTCTGCGGGTGAGGCTCAGACGCGACCGCGTGCTGCTGCTGATGACGCTGCCGGCCGTGCTGCTGGTGCTGCTCTTCAACTACGTGCCGATCCTCGGCAACGTCGTCGCGTTCCAGGAGTACGACCCCTACATCAGCGACAACGGCGTCGTCTCCATCCTGAACAGCCCCTGGGTGGGCCTGGAGAACTTCCAGCGGATCTTCGAGGACTCCGCCTTCTGGAACGCCGTGCGCAACACGCTGGTGCTGTTCGTCCTCCAGCTCGTGCTGTACTTCCCCGTCCCCATCCTGCTCGCGCTGCTCATCAACAGCGTGGTCCGGCCCCGCGTCCGGGCGATCTCGCAGGCCGTCCTCTACCTGCCGCACTTCTTCTCGTGGGTGCTGGTCATCGCCGTCTTCCAGCAGCTGTTCGGCGGTGCCGGCATCCTGTCCCAGCTGCTGCGCGCGCACGGGTACGACGGGCTCGACATCATGACCGACCCGGACACCTTCAAGTTCCTGATCACCGCGCAGAGCGTGTGGAAGGACGCGGGCTGGGGGATCATCGTCTTCCTGGCCGCGCTGGCCTCGGTCAGCCCCGACCTGTACGAGGCCGCCGCGATGGACGGCGCCGGGCGCTGGCGCCGGATGTGGCACGTCACCCTGCCCGCGCTGCGCCCGGTGATCGCCCTGCTGCTGGTGCTGCGGGTGGGCGACGCGCTGACCGTCGGTTTCGAGCAGATCCTGCTGCAACGGGACGCCGTGGGGCCGGGCGCCGCCGAGGTGCTGGACACCTTCGTGTGGTGGAACGGCGTACGCAACCAGGACTTCGGTTACGCCGCCGCGGCCGGACTCGTCAAGGGCGTCATCAGCCTCGGTCTGGTCCTCGCGGCGAACAAGGTGGCCCACCTCATGGGCGAGCAGGGGGTGTACAAGAAGTGAGCGCCGTCATCGACAAGTCCGCGGGGAAACCCGGCCGGTGGGCGGCCCCGCCCCGGCCGGTGTGGGAGGAGAGGCCCAGCAGGGCCGGGCTCGCGGGCAAGGGGCTGGTCCTGCTCCTCGCCTGCCTGGCCATCCTGTTCCCGCTCTGGATCGTCGTCGTCACCAGCCTGTCCTCGCGCAGGACCATCGACGAGGCCGGCGGCCTGGTGGTGATCCCGCAGGACATCACCTTCGTCGCCTACCAGGAACTGCTCGGCGGCGGCCAGGTCACCCGCGCCACGGTCATCAGCCTGCTCGTCACCCTCGTCGGCACGGTGTTCTCGATGACGGTGTCGGTGCTGTGCGCCTACGGCCTGTCCCGCAGCAACTCCCTCGGGCACCGCTGGATCCTGATGGTGCTGCTGGCCACCATGTTCTTCAGCGCCGGTCTCATCCCCACCTACCTGCTGGTGCAGTCGCTGGGCCTGACCGACACCTACCTCGCGCTGATCCTGCCGAGCGCGATCAGCGTCTTCAACATCCTGGTCCTGCGCGGCTTCTTCATGAACATCTCGCAGGAGCTGATCGACAGCGCCCGCATCGACGGGGCCGGTGACGTCCGGATCCTGTGGCAGATCGTCATGCCGCTGTCCCGGGCGGTGATCGCGGTGATCACGCTCTTCTACGCCGTCGGTTACTGGAGCGCCTGGTTCAACGCGTCCCTGTACCTCAACGACCAGGACATGCTGCCGCTGCAGAACGTCATGATCCAGCTGGTGCAGAAGCAGGAGGCCCCGGTCGGTCTCGGCCAGGCCATCAAGACCGGTCAGCTGTCGGGACTGGCCGTGCAGATGGCCGTCATGGTCATGGCCCTCCTCCCGGTGGCGGTCCTGTCGCCGTTCGTCCAGAAGCACTTCAAGAAGGGGATGCTCACGGGGGCGGTCAAGGGCTAGCGCCCCGAGCAACGGGGGAGTCCGCGCGGTCCTCCGGCCGCGAGCACGTGATGGCCGGCCGCGCGGTTCCCCGCGCCCCTTCGGGTTTCCCCACTCGACCCCGTAGACGAGGTTCTGTCATGTTCGCGTCTCCCCTGAGCCGGCGTGCCGTTCTCGCCGGCACCGCGGCCACCGCCGCGCTCGCCGCCGTCCCGCTCGCCCCCGGGCACGCGCGGGCCGCCGATGGCGCTGCGGACGCCCCCGCCTACCGCTGGCGCAACGTCGTCATCGGCGGCACCGGGTTCATCACCGGCGTGCTGTTCCACCCCTCCGTCCGCGGACTCGCCTACGTCCGCACCGACATCGGCGGCGCCTACCGCTGGGACGACCGGACCGGCCGCTGGATCCCGCTGCTGGACCACATCGGCTGGGACGACTGGAACCTGCTCGGCGTCGAGGCGATGGCGGTCGACGCCGCCCATCCGGACCGGCTCTACCTGGCCTGCGGCACCTACGCCCAGTCGTGGGCGGGCAACGGCGCGATCCTGTGCTCCGAGGACCGCGGCGCCACCTGGCGGCGGACCGACCTCACCGTGAAGCTCGGCGCCAACGAGGACGGCCGGGGCGCGGGCGAGCGGCTGCTCGTGGACCCCAGGGACAGCGACACCCTGTGGCTGGGCACCCGGCACGACGGTCTGCTCGGGTCGACCGACCGGGGCGCCACCTGGGCGCCGGTGAGCGGCTTCCCGGCCACCCCGTCCGCCACCGGCCAGGGCGTCACCCTGCTCGTCGCCGCCGGACGCACCGTCTACGCCGGCTGGGGCGACGGCGGCGGGGCGAATCTGTTCCGCACGTCCGACGGCACCACGTGGGAGGCCGTGCCGGGGCAGCCGTCCGGCACCGCCGCACGCGTGCCGATCCGGGCCGCGTACGACCGGCACACCCGCGAGCTGTACGTGACGTACGCCGACGCCCCCGGGCCCAACGGGCAGTCCGACGGGAGCGTGCACAAACTGCGCACGGACAAGGGCACATGGACCGAGGTGACGCCGGTCGAGCCGGGCGGGACCGCGCAGGACGGCTCCGCCGACACCTTCGGCTACGGCGGTGTCGCCGTCGACGCCCGCCGCCCCGGCACCGTCGTCGTCTCCACCAACAACCGCTGGGCGGCGGTCGACACCCTGTACCGGTCCACCGACGGCGGCCGCACCTGGAGGTCCCTGAAGGACTCCGCCGTCCTCGACGTCTCCGAGACGCCGTACCTGAGGTGGGGCGGGGACGAACCCAAGTTCGGCTGGTGGATCCAGGCCCTGGCCCTCGACCCGTACCACTCCCGGCACCTCGTCTACGGCACCGGCGCGACCCTCTACGGCACCCGCGACCTGAAGCACTGGGCCCCGTGGATCCGCGGCCTGGAGGAGACGTCCGTGCGCCAGCTGATCTCGCCCCCGGCCGGCAGGGCGCACCTGATCAGCGGCCTCGGGGACATCGGCGTGATGTACCACGAGAGGCTCACCGCCTCCCCGTCGGACGGCATGGCGGCGAACCCCGTGTTCGGGACGGCGACCGGTCTGGCGCAGGCGGCCCGCAGACCGCGGTACGTCGTGCGGACCGGCTGGGGCGACCACGGCAACGGCGCGTACTCCCACGACGGCGGACGGACCTGGGTACCCTTCGCGGCCCAGCCCGCGATCGCCAAGGACGCGCCGGGGCCGATCGCCACCGACGCCGACGGCGGCGTGCTGCTGTGGTCCTTCGTGCACTGGGACGGCACCAAGCACCCGGCCCACCGCTCCGCGGACAACGGCGCCACCTGGACCGAGGTCCCCACCTTCCCCAAGGGCGCCGTCCCGGTCGCCGACCCGGCCGACCCGGCGCGCTTCTACGCGTACGACACCGGCACGGGGACGCTGTTCGCCAGCGCCGACGGCGGGCGCACCTTCACCGCGCGGGCGAGCGGACTGCCGTCCGGCGACAGCCAGTTCAAGCTGGTCGCGGCGCCCGGCCGGTCCGGCGACCTGTGGCTGAGCACCAAGGGGAACGGGCTGTACCGCTCGACCGACGGCGGCGGGACCTTCACGAAGGTCGAGAGCTGCCGGGCCTCCCACACCCTCGGCTTCGGCAAGGCCGCCGAGGGCGCCGACTACCCGGCGGTCTACCAGGTCGGCTCGACCGAGGCGATCACCGCCGTGTACCGCTCCGACGACGAGGCGAGGACCTGGGTGCGGATCAACGACGACGCCCACCAGTGGGGCTGGACCGGCGAGACCGTCACCGGTGACCCGCGCGTGTACGGCCGGGTCTACCTCGCCACCAACGGGCGCGGCATCCAGTACGGGGAGCCCGTCTGATGCCGAACCTGAGCGACGCCACCCGCGGCCGCCTCCTCTACGGCGGCGACTACAACCCCGAGCAGTGGCCCGAGGAGGTCTGGCACGAGGACGTCCGCCTGATGAAGGAGGCCGGCGTCAACTCCGTCACCCTCGGCGTCTTCTCCTGGTCGAAGCTGGAACCCCGCCCGGGGAACGCGAGTTCGGCTGGCTGGACCGGCTGATGGACCTGATGCACGAGAACGGCGTCGGCGTCGTCCTCGCCACCCCGACCGCCTCACCGCCGCCCTGGATGGGGCACCGCCACCCGGACACCCTGCCCCGCGACGAGGACGGCCGGACCGAGTGGTGGGGCGGCCGCCAGCACTTCTCGCACTCCAGCGCCACCTACCGCCGCTACGCCGCCGCCATCACCGAGGACCTGGCCGCCCGCTACGCCGGCCACCCGGCCCTCACGATGTGGCACGTCAACAACGAGTACTGCACCCACGACTGGGGCGACGAGGCCGCCGCCCGCTTCCGCGCCTGGCTGCGCGGCCGCTACGGCACCCTCGACGCCCTCAACACCGCCTGGGGCACCGCGTTCTGGAGCCAGGGCTACGGCGACTGGGCGGAGGTGATGCCGCCCCGCCGCGCGCACTACCGGAAGAACCCCACCCAGGTGCTGGACTTCAGACGCTTCACCTCCGACATGCTCCTGGAGTGCTACACCGCCGAACGCGACATCGTCCGCCGGCACACCCCGCACCTGCCGGTCACCACCAACTTCATGCCGCTGTGGGCCGGCCAGGACGCCTGGCGGTGGGCCGAGGAGGAGGACGTCGTCTCCGTCGACCTCTACCCCGACCCGCGCGACCCCCTCGGCGCCCAGGACGGGGCGCTCGTGCAGGACATGACCCGCTCCCAGGCCCGCGGCCCCTGGATGCTCATGGAGCAGGCGGCCGGACCGGTCAACTGGCGCGCGGTGAACCACCCCAAGCCGCGCGGCCTCAACCGCCTGTGGTCCCTCCAGGCGGTGGCGCGCGGCGCGGACGCCGTCTGCTACTTCCAGTGGCGCCAGTCCCGGCAGGGCGCGGAGAAGTTCCACTCCGCGATGGTCGGCCACGCGGGGGCGGAGGGACGCACGTACCAGGAGGTCAAGCGGCTCGGCGCGGACCTGGCACGGCTCGCCCCGCACGTCTCCGGTGCCCGCGTCACCGCCGGCGTCGCCGTGCTGCACGACTGGCACTCCTGGTGGGCCGGCGACCAGGAGGGCCGGCCCTCGCGCGAGGTCGACTACCCGCGGGTCCTGCGCGCCTGGCACCGCGCGCTGTGGCAGGCCGGCCTCACCACCGACTTCGCCCACCCCGAGCACGACCTGTCCGGCCACCGGATGGTCGTCGTGCCCCAGCTCTACCTGCTCACCGACGCGGCCGTCGACAACCTCCTGGGATACGTACGCGGCGGCGGCACCCTCGTCTGCGGCTTCCTGACCGGCGTCGCCGACCAGGACGACCGGGTGCGGCCCGGCGGCATGGACGCCCGGCTGCGCGAGCTCTTCGGCATCCGCACCCTGCACGAGTGGTGGCCGCTGGACCCGGGGGAGAGCGCCGCGTGCGAGGGCTTCGAGGGCTCCCTGTGGTCGGAGGAGCTGGAACCCGACGGCACCGCCGACGAGACGACGCCCTACAAGGGCGGCGAACTCGACGGACTGCCCGCCGTGCTGCGCAAGGGCCGCGCCTGGTACGTCTCGACGCTCCCGGAGCCGGAGGCGCTGCGCGCGCTGCTGACCCGCGTCGCGGGACAGGCCGGCGTCCGGCCGGTGCTCGGCGGGCTGCCGGACGGGGTCGAGGCGGTGCGCCGGGGCGAGCTGCTGTTCCTGCTCAACCACGGCCGTGAGCCGGTCACCGTGGACGTCCCCGGCACCCACCACGACCTGCTGACGGAGACGGCCGTGACCGGCCGGCTCACCCTCGGCCGCCACGGCGCGGCGGTGCTGCGGTCATGAGCGCCACGCCCGTCCACGGAACCTGGGAACCGCGCCCGGCCGGCCGCTGGGAGGACGGCTTCCTGAGCGGCAACGGCCGTCACGGCGCCCTTGTGTTCGGTGACCCGGACGACGAACGGACCGTCGTCACGCACCACACCCTCGTCCGGCCGGACGAGGGCGGCGAGCACCGCCTGCCGCCCCGCCTGGCCGACGGACTTCCCGGCCTCCAGGACCGTCTCCTCTCCGGTGACCTGGCCGCCGCCGAGGACTTCACCGACGGCCGCCCCCTCCAGTGGGTGCGGCCCTTCCACCCGGCCTTCCAGGTGCGCCTGCGCCGCCCGGGCGACGACGGGAACGGGGAGGAGGACGACGAGCGGACCCGGTACCGCCGCACGGTCGACTTCGCCACCGGCGTCCTGCAGGCGGCCCGCGCCGGCTGGACCAGCCGCGCCTTCGTCTCCCGCGCCGACGACGTGATCGTCCAGCACGTCACCGCCCCCGGACCCGTCCTCGACGTGTTCCTGGACCACCGCCTCCCGGGCGCCCCCACCGCACTGGGCGTCGGCCACGGCGCCGTCCTCACCGCCGACGGGGCCCTGCTGAGCCTGCGCGCCCGCTACCCGGGCAGCGACCGCGCCTACACCGGGACCACCCTGGTCGCCGTCACCGGCGGCACGACCACGCTCGGCCCCCAGGGGGTGCGCGTCGAGGACGCGCGGTCCGTCCTGCTGCTCACCCGGGTGCGGCGGCACACCGGGGAGGCGGACGTGGTCGCCGAGGGCCGTGCCCTGCGGGACCTGCTCGACGAGGCGTGGGGCTCCTACGACGGCCTCCTGGCCCGCCACCTGCCGCACCACCGCACCGCCTACGAGCGCGTCACCCTCGACCTGGCCGCCGACCCGGCCGAACGCGCCCTGCCGGGCTCCGCGCTGCTGACGCGGCCGCACAGCGCCGCCCTGCTCGAGCGGCTCTTCGCGGCCGGCCGCTACCACCTGCTGTCCGCCAGCGGGATGTTCCCGCCCCGCCTCACCGGACTGTGGACCGGCGACTGGGACACCGCCTGGTCCGGCGCCTTCACCAACGACGCCAACCTCAACCTCCAGACCGCCTCCGCCGCGGCCGCCGCCCTCCCCGAGGTCACCGAGGCGCTGGCGTCACTCGTCCACCGCCAGCTGCCCGACTGGCGGGACAACGCCCGCGCGGTCTTCGGCGCCCGGGGCGTGGTCGCCCCCGCGCACACCGACGGCGAGTCCGGGCACGCCTACCACTTCAGCCGCGAGTACCCCCTCCACCTGTGGACCGCCGGCGCCGACTGGCTGCTGAAGCCCCTCGTCGACCACGACGAGACCCGCGGCGCGCGCGATCCGCGCACCGCCGCCGCGCTCGCCGAGGTCGCCCTGTTCTACGAGGGCTTCCTCACCCGCACCGACGCCGAGGGCCGGCTGGTCGTCGTCCCCTCCTACTCGCCCGAGAACCGGCCCGCGAACGCGAGCTGGGGCGCGATCAACGCGGCCATGGACCTCTCCGCGGCCCGGCACGCCCTGCTGACCGCCGCCGACCACCACCCGGAGCACGCCGACCGCTGGCGGGCGCTGGCCGACCGGCTCCCGCCGCACCGGGTCAACGCCGACGGCGCGCTCGCCGAATGGGCCCGGCCGGACCTGGACGACTCCTACGACCACCGGCACCTCAGCCACCTCTACGGCGTCTGGCCGCTGGAGGAGATCACCCCCTACGACACCCCCGGCCTGGCCGCCGCCGCGCACCGCGCGCTGGAACTGCGCGGCACCGAGAACGACTCCGCGCACGGCCACCTGCACCACGCCCTGATCGCGGCCCGCCTCCGGGACGGCGAACGGGTCGCCCACGCGCTCGCCCGGGTGCTGGAGGGCGACTTCTTCCACACCTCCCTGATGAGCGCGCACTACCCGCACCGCGACGTCTACAACGCCGACGCCGCCCACACCCTGCCCGCCGTGCTGATCGAGGCGCTCGTGCAGTCCACCCCCGACCGGCTGGTCCTGCTGCCCGCGCCGCCGCCGGCGTACCCGAGCGGCGCCCTGCGCGGGGTGCGCACCCGCTTCGGCGCCGCACTCGACCTCACCTGGTCCCCGGACGGCGCCACCGCCGTCCTGCGGCCGGCCCGCACCCACCGCGTCGACCTGTGGACTTCCGCCGGCGCCGAGCCCCTCGACCTCGTCGCCGGAGAAGACCGCGTCCTCACGCTGAAGACGCGGTGATCCCCGTGATTCCCCCCACCCATGGAAGGAACACCATGGCAACAAGCACCCCGAGCAGGATCACCAAGGTCCTGCTGGCCCCCGCCCTCGCGCTCGGCGCCACCGTCGGCCTCGCCTCCGCCCCCGCCCACGCCGCCGTCTGGAGCTCCTGCGACCAGTGGGGCAACACCAGCCTGAACGGCTACACGCTCTACAACAACATCTGGGGCTCCGGCGCCGGCAGCCAGTGCGTCTGGGCCAACTCCGGAACCAACTGGGGCGTCTGGGCCGACCACCCGAACACCGGCGGCATCAAGTCGTACCCGAACGCCAAGAAGGTGATCAACAAGTCGGTCACCTCCCTCTCCTCGCTCACCAGCAGCTACAACGTCACCGTCCCGTCCTCGGGCGCGTACAACACCTCGTACGACATCTGGGACACGGACTACGACTACGAGATCATGCTCTGGGTCAACCACAACGGCGCCGTCGGGCCGCTCGGCTCCGCGCAGGGCACGGTGAGCCTGGGCGGCCACACCTGGAACGTCCACAAGGGGAACAACGGCGCCAACGAGGTCTTCTCGTTCCTGCGCACCTCGGACTCGAACTCCGGCACCGTCGACATCCTCCCGATCCTGAAGTGGATCAAGGACACCAAGGGCTGGATGGGCAACGAGACCATCGGGGACGTCCAGTTCGGGTACGAGATCACCTCGTCGTCCGGCGGACTGGACTTCCGCACCAACAGCCTGACGGTGTCGGGCGGCTAGGCGCTCCCCGCGAGACCGGCGAAGGGGTGTCCCGGTTCCCGGGGCACCCCTTCCGCGTCGGGACCCCGGCGTGGCCGGCCTTCCGCTCGCGCTCCCGAGCCCGCGCCCCGCGCCCCGTTCGTCCCGGCCGGACAGGACCTTCTCCAGGCCGGTGCCGTCCGTGCGGGAGAAGTGTCCGCCCAGTGCGACGTCCTCCTCGCCGAGGGGCGCCGCCGGCTCCGTGCTCGCGGGGTCCGCGCGCCTCCATAACGCCGTGCAGGGGCCGGAACGGGGTCTCCTCCGCGGCCGCCCGCCGCGACTACGTTGTCCGGCGGTTCACCATCGGAGCGCGCCTGCGGAACCGTCACAGCCCGCCCCGCGTGCGCGGGCGCGCTCCGGGTCAGGCACGTCCCGCCCTCCCGTCCCCCACCGAGAAGACCGAGGAACCCGCCATGACACCATCCGCTCCCGACGCGTCCGGCGCCGGTACGGGCCCCGGCGCCGACCGCCGGATCAGCCGCAAGAGCCTGCTCAGGGCGGCCGTCGCCGCCGGAGCCGCCGTCCCGCTGCTCGCCACGGGCACGGTGGCGCTCGCCCGGGACGCCGGCGCCCGGGGAGGGCCCCTCGCGCCGACGCCCTTCTGCGACGACGGGGACGACCCCACGCCCGACCAGATGGAAGGCCCCTACTTCAAGCCGGCCTCCCCGCTGCGCACCGACCTCGTGGCGCCGGGCGCCCCCGGCACCCGGCTCACCGTCAGCGGCTACGTCTTCGGCCGGAACTGCGTCCCTCTCGCGGGCGTCCTGCTCGACTTCTGGCAGGCGGACCACGCGGGCGCCTACGACATGGCCGGATACGCCTTCCGCGGGCACCAGTTCACCGACTCCTCCGGTGCCTTCACCCTGCGGACGATCGTGCCCGGCCTCTATCCGGGCCGCACCCGGCACCTCCACGTCAAGGCCCAGGCGCCCGCCGAGCCCGTGCTCACCACCCAGCTGTACTTCCCCGGTGAGCCCCGCAACAGCACCGACGCGCTCTTCGACCCGGCCCTGCTGATGAACGTCCGCGACGCCGGCGGCGGCAAGGAGGCCACCTTCGACTTCGTGCTCGACGTGGACGGTGGGCCCACCGACCCGCCCGGCGGCGGGTGGGCGCCCGGCCGCTCGTACGCGGCGGGCGACCGGGTGACCCACGACGGCGCCGCCTACCGCTGTCTGCAGGCCCACACCTCCATGACCGGCTGGGAGCCGCCCCACGTCCCCGCGCTGTGGCGCCGCGAGTGACGTCCGTCCCGCGCCGCGGCGGCCGGGGTCCCGCGGGCCGGCACGGGACCCCGGCCGCCGTGCCTCACGCTTCCCGGACCGGCAGGCTCGCCCCGTCCCGCAGGAACAGCGGGATGCGGTCCAGCGGCGCCTCGACCGTCACGGCCGCGCCGCCCCCGTACGTCTCACCCGTCCACGCGTCCGTCCAGCGCGCGCCCGCCGGGAGGTACGCCGTGCGGGCCGCGGCGCCCGCCGTCAGCACCGGGGCGACCAGCAGGTCACGGCCGAACAGGTACGCGTCGTCCACCGACCAGGCCGCCTGGTCGCCGGGGAACTCCAGGAACAGCGGCCGCATCACCGGCAGCCCCTCCTCGTGCGCCTCCCGCATGACCTCGAGGACGTACGGCCTCAGCCGCTCGCGCAGCCGCAGGTACTTCTCCAGGATCGCGCCGGCCTCCTCCCCGTAGGACCAGACCTCGTTCGGGCCGCCGGTCATGTCCGGGCCCAGGGGCATGCCGGGGTCGCGGAAGCCGTGCAGCCGCATCAGCGGGGACAGCGCGCCGAACTGGAACCAGCGGACCATCACCTCGCGGTAGGCGGGGTCGTCCGGGTCACCGCCGTGGAAGCCGCCGATGTCGGTGTTCCACCACGGGATGCCCGACAGCGAGGTGTTGAGGCCGGCCGCGATCTGGCGGCGCAGGGTGGCGAAGTCGGTGCCGATGTCACCGGACCACAGGGCCGCGCCGTAGCGCTGGCTGCCCGCCCACGCCGAGCGGTTGAGGGTGATCACCTCGTCCTCGCCGCAGGCCCTCAGGCCCTCGTGGAAGGCGCGGGAGTTCTCGGCGGGATAGAGGTTGCCGACCTCCAGGCCCGGACCCGCCCAGTACCGCAGGTTCTCCGGGAAGCCCGGCTTCAGCTCCGGCTCGCAGGCGTCCAGCCAGAAGGCGGTGATCCCGTACGGGTCGAGGTAGTTCTCCTTGATCCTCGACCACACGAACTCCCGGGCCTCGGGGTTGGTGGCGTCGTAGAAGGCGACCTGGACCGTGGAGGCGACCTCCTTGTCCGGCCAGTCGGCGTGCGCCGTCGGACCGTACTGGGTGCCGATGAAGTAGCCGCGCTGGTCCATCACCGGGTGGTTCTCGCTCAGCGGGGAGACCGACGGCCACACGGAGACCACCAGCTTGACGCCGAGTTCGTCCAGCTCGCGCACCATCGCCGCCGGGTCCGGCCACTCCTTCGGGTCGAACTTCCACTCGCCCAGGTGGGTCCAGTGGAAGAAGTCGCAGACGATCGCGTCCAGCGGCAGGCCCCGGCGCCTGTACTCCCGTGCCACGGAGAGGAGTTCGCCCTGGGTGCGGTAGCGCAGCTTGCACTGCCAGAAACCGGCCGCCCACCGGGGCAGCATCGGTGACCGCCCGGTCACCGCGCTGTAGCGGCGCTGGGCGTCCGCCGGGGCGCCCGCGGTGATCCAGTAGTCGATCTGCCGGGCCGAGTCCGCCACCCAGCGGGTGCCGTTGTGGGCCAGCTCCACGCGGCCGATCGCCGGGTTGTTCCACAGCAGGGTGTAGCCGCGGCTGGAGGTGAGCACCGGGATGCTCACCTCGGCGTTGCGCTGCACGAGGTCGACGACCAGGCCCTTCTGGTCCAGCCAGCCGTGCTGGTGCTGGCCCAGGCCGTACAGCCGCTCGCCGTCGTGGGCGGCGAACCGCTGCTCCAGCCGGTGGTGGCCGTTGCCGACCGCCGTGTACAGGCGCGGGCCGGGCCACCAGAAGTGGGCGCGCTCCTCGGCGAGCAGCTCGCCCCCGTCGGCGGTGCGCAGGAAGCGGACCATGCCCTCGGCGTCGATCTCGGCGGTCAGCGCGCCGACGGTCAGCCGGCCCCGGCCGTCCCCGATCCTCACGGCGGACCCGGTGGCGGGCGCCTCCTCCAGGAGGGCGCCGGGCAGGTCCCGGAGCACCGGGCCGCCCAGCCGGGCCCGCACCCGGACCGCGTCCGGCCCCCACGGCTCGATCCGCACGGTCTCCTGACGGCCGCTCCACTCCAGCGCACCCTCCCGCTCGCGGAACGTGCCGGCGGTGGGGGAGGACCGGGCGAGGCCGGCCCCGGGCTGCGTCTCGGCGGACTGGGTCACGAGGCTGCTCCTGGAGGAAGGCGGGCACGGCTGTGCCCTGGTACGGGAGAGCGCCTGCCGAAGCCGGAGGTGCGGGGGCGGGCGGGCTACGGCTGGGCGGGCGCCGGGCCGGAACTCGCCCGGACCGTCAGCTCGGGGGCGAGCAGCACGACCTCGTCGCCGCCCCGCCCGTCGAGCTTGGCGACCAGCTGCTCCACGGCGCGCCGGCCCATCTCCTGCGCCGGGATGGCGACGGACGTGAGCCGCACCGACGCCTGGACGGCGACCTGCTCGGGGCAGATCGCGACCACCGAGACGTCCTCGGGCACGGCCCGTCCCTGCTGCCGCAGCAGGGCCAGCAACGGCTCGACCGCCGACTCGTTCTGCACGACGAAGCCCGTGGTGCCGGGGCGCTCGTCGAGGATCCGGGAGAGCGTCACGGCCATCGCGTCGTACCCGCCCTCGCACGGCCGGTGCAGCAGCCGCAGCCCCAGCTCCCGCGCCCGGGTGCGCAGTCCCTCGAGGGTGCGCTCGGCGAACCCGGTGTGCCGTTCGTAGACCGCCGGGGCCTCGCCGATGACGGCGATGTCGCGGTGCCCCCGCTCGGCCAGGTGCTCCACGCACAGGGCGCCGGTGGCCTTGAAGTCGAGGTCGACGCAGGTCAGGCCGGTGGTGTCGGCGGGCAGTCCGATCAGCACCGCCGGCTGGTCGTCCCCCGCCCTCGACTTCGCCCGGGCGGAGGCGTCCCCGTCCCTCAGCAGCGGCAGCCGCTCGTCGTCGAGTTCGACGTCCATCAGGATCATGCCGTCGGCGAGCCCGCTGCCCGTGACACGGCGCACCGCGTCCGGGCCCTCCTCGCCGGTGAGCAGCAGCACGTCGTACCCGTGGGTGCGGGCGGTGGTGGCCACCGCGATGGCGATCTCCATCATCACCGGCACGTACATGTCCGTACGCAGCGGGACCATCAGCGCGATGATGTTGGACCTGCTGCTGGCCAGGGCGCGGGCCCCGGCGTTCGGGTGGTACCCGAGCTCGCGGATGCTCCGCTCGACCCGCTGGCGGGTGTTCGCGGAGATGGACCGCTTGCCGCTGAGGACATAGCTCACCGTGCTCGCCGAGACTCCGGCGTGCTGGGCGACCTCGGCGAGGGTGACCATCCAGCTCTCCAAGTTTTGTGAAGCGCTTCGACAGTGCGCGGAACGTACAGGGGCGGGTGAGGGTGGTCCGACAGTAGCCCTAGTGGGTGAGGGGTGTCCATAGGTTGTCGAAGCGCTTCGACAGCGTTTTTCCGCCCGGCCGCCGCACCGCCGTATCGGCCGAACGGCCGCACGAAGGGTGGTGGGGTCGCTACGAATCGGGTACATACGATCGGGTAGCACCAGTCGGTAACACCCATCCTATTCGCGGCGAGGTGAGCCTCATGTCCGCAGCACCCGAGACGCCCCCGTCTCCGTCCCGACCCACCGTCACCGAACGTGAGGCCCGCCAGGTCGCGGAGGCCGCCCGGGAACAGGACTGGCGCAAGCCCAGCTTCGCCAAGGAACTGTTCCTCGGCCGCTTCCGGCTCGACCTGATCCACCCGCACCCCCTCCCGGCCGACGAGGACGCCCAGCGCGGCGAGGAGTTCCTCGCCAAGCTCCGCGACTTCTGCGAGACGAAGATCGACGGAGCGCTGATCGAACGCGAGGCGCGCATCCCCGACGAGGTGGTCACCGGGCTCAAGGAGCTCGGCGCCTTCGGCATGAAGATCGACACCAAGTACGGCGGTCTCGGCCTCACCCAGGTCTACTACAACAAGGCCCTCGCCCTGGTCGGCTCCGCCAGCCCGGCGATCGGCGCGCTGCTCTCCGCGCACCAGTCGATCGGCGTCCCGCAGCCGCTGAAGATCTTCGGCACGCGCGAGCAGAAGGAGACGTTCCTGCCGCGTTGCGCCCGCACCGACATCTCGGCCTTCCTGCTCACCGAGCCGGACGTCGGCTCGGACCCGGCCCGGCTCGCCACCACCGCCGTCCCCGACGGCGACGACTACGTCCTGGACGGCGTGAAGCTGTGGACCACCAACGGCGTGGTCGCCGACCTCCTCGTGGTCATGGCCCGCGTGCCGAGGTCCGAGGGCCACCGGGGCGGCATCACCGCGTTCGTCGTGGAGGCGTCCTCCGAGGGCGTCACCGTCGAGAACCGCAACGCCTTCATGGGCCTGCGCGGCCTGGAGAACGGCGTCACCCGCTTCCACCGGGTCCGCGTCCCCGCCTCGCACCGCATCGGCGAGGAGGGCCAGGGCCTGAAGATCGCCCTCACCACGCTCAACACCGGGCGGCTGTCCCTGCCCGCCATGTGCGTCGGCGCCGGGAAGTGGTGCCTGAAGATCGCCCGCGAGTGGTCGGCGGCCCGGGAGCAGTGGGGCAAGCCGGTGGCGCTGCACGAGGCCGTCGGCTCCAAGATCGCCTTCATCGCGGCCACCACCTTCGCCCTGGAGGCCGTGGTCGACCTCTCCTCGCAGATGGCCGACGAGGACCGCAACGACATCCGCATCGAGGCCGCCCTCGCCAAGCTGTACGGCTCGGAGATGGCCTGGCTGATGGCCGACGAACTGGTCCAGATCCGCGGCGGGCGCGGCTTCGAGACCGCCGAGTCCCTCCAGGCGCGCGGCGAGCGGGCGGTCCCGGCCGAGCAGATGCTGCGCGACCTGCGCATCAACCGCATCTTCGAGGGCTCCACGGAGATCATGCACCTGCTGATCGCACGCGAGGCGGTCGACGCCCACCTGTCGGTCGCCGGCGATCTGATCGACCCCGAGAAGTCGCTCTCCGACAAGGCCAGGGCGGGCGCGAACGCGGGCGTCTTCTACGCCAAGTGGCTGCCCAGGCTGGTCGCCGGCCCCGGACAGCTGCCCGGCACCTTCGGCGAGTTCAAGCACGGCGTCGACCTGTCCTTGCACCTGCGCTACGTCGAGCGCACCGCCCGCAAGCTGGCCCGCTCCACCTTCTACGCCATGTCCCGCTGGCAGGGGAGGATGGAGACCAAGCAGGGCTTCCTGGGCCGGATCGTCGACATCGGCGCCGAACTGTTCGCGATGAGCGCCGCCTGCGTCCGCGCCGAGCTCCTGCGCAGCCGCGGCGACCACGGCCGTGAGGCCTACCAGCTCGCCGACGCCTTCTGCCGCCAGTCCCGCGTCCGCGTCGAGGAACTCTTCGGCCGGCTGTGGAGCAACACCGACGACCTCGACCGCAAGGTCGTCAAGGGGGTGCTCTCGGGCACCTACGCGTGGCTGGAGGAGGGCGTCGTCGACCCCTCGGGCGACGGCCCGTGGATCGCGGACGCGACCCCCGGCCCGAGCACCCGGGAGAACGTGCACCGTCCGATCCGCTGACGTGCGGCCCCCTCGCGTCGGCCTGACGCGGGCCCGTCGACGCGGCGCGAGGGAGTGCGGCCGGGCCACCGGACCCGGCCGCACTCCCTCGTGCCCGTTCTGGACACCCAACTCCCTTGCCCAGCCCGGTTTTTCCGGTTACGCGAAACGTGTGCCGGAAGCTTGGCCGACTGCTTACCCTTCCTTGCCGACCCCTGTTCGATTCTTGCCCCGTTCGTTGCGATCGATGGCGAAGGGTGGATGACCTCCCGCAACCCGACGAGGGGTCATCCGCATGTCCGCCCACCGCATACGCACCGCCGCCGTCTTCGCGGTCGTCGCCCTGACGGCCGTGACGGCGACCGCCTGCACCGCCACCGCCTCCGCCTCCCCGGACGGCGAGAACCGGCAGGCCCCGCACTGGAGCTACGAGGGCGCCACCGGCCCCGAGCACTGGGCCTCGCTCAGCGAGGACTTCGCGACCTGCGGGAAGGGGCACGAGCAGTCACCCGTCGACCTCGGCGAGGACGTCGCCGTCGAGACGGACACACCCGTCACCGTCCACTACCGGCCCGTCACCGCGGAACTCGTCAACACCGGCCACACCGTCCAGGCCGACGTCTCCGCCGGCAGCAGCATCGTCGTCGACGGCACCACGTACCGGCTGCGGCAGTTCCACTTCCACCTGCCCAGCGAGCACACCGAGGACGGCGAGCACGCGGCCATGGAGATGCACTTCGTGCACGAGGACGCCGAGGGCGAACTCGCCGTCCTCGCCGTGCTGATGCGGGAGAGGAAGGGACACTCCGCCTTCACGGACCTGTGGAAGCACCTCCCGGCCGCGGAGGGCGGGCACAGCCGGATCACCAGGCCCCTCGACCCGGCGCGGTTCCTGCCCGGCGACCGCGACCAGTACCGCTACGAGGGCTCCCTGACCACCCCGCCCTGCACCGAGGGCGTCCGGTGGACCGTGCTGGAGAAGCGGGTCGGCGTCACCCCCCGGCAGGTCGCGGCGTACCGGGAGCTGTTCCCGAGGAGCAACCGCCCGGTCCAGCCGCGCAACGACCGCGAGATCGACCACGTGGACCGCTGACCGGCCGGCGGCGCGGCGGGAACCGCGGCGGGACACGGGGGGCGGGCTGCCGGGGCGCCGCCCCGGCAGCGGTCGCGACCCGACACAATGGGTCCATGACCGACGCTCCAGCCCCCCTCGCCGACCCGCACCTGGTGTACGACCCCGTCGCGGGAGACGGCCCGAAGGACGTGGTGGTCCTCGGCTCCACCGGGTCGATCGGCACCCAGGCCATCGACCTCGTGCTGCGCCACCCCGACCGCTTCCGGGTCACCGGCCTGTCCGCCAACGGCGGCCGGGTCGCCCTCCTCGCCGAGCAGGCCCACCGGCTGCGGGTGCGCACGGTCGCCGTCGCCCGCGAGGACGTCGTACCGGCCCTGCGCGAGGCGCTCCGCGCGCAGTACGGCGCGGGGGAGCCGCTGCCCGGGATCCTGGCCGGGAAGGACGCGGCCACTCAGCTCGCCGCCTCCGACTGCCACACCGTCCTGAACGGCATCACCGGCTCCATCGGACTCGCCCCGACCCTCGCCGCCCTGGAGGCGGGCCGCACCCTCGCGCTCGCCAACAAGGAGTCGCTCATCGTCGGCGGCCCGCTGGTCAAGGCGCTGGCCGAGCCCGGGCAGATCATCCCGGTCGACTCCGAGCACGCCGCGCTGTTCCAGGCGCTGGCCGCCGGCACCCGCGCCGACGTGAAGAGGCTCGTCGTCACCGCCTCCGGCGGCCCCTTCCGCGGCCGTACCAGGCAGGAGCTGGCGCACGTCACCGTCGAGGACGCCCTCGCCCACCCCACCTGGGCGATGGGCCCGGTCATCACGATCAACTCCGCGACCCTGGTCAACAAGGGCCTGGAGGTCATCGAGGCGCACCTGCTGTACGACATTCCCTTCGACCGCATTGAGGTCGTCGTGCACCCGCAGTCGTATGTCCACTCGATGGTGGAGTTCACGGACGGATCGACACTGGCCCAGGCGACGCCCCCCGACATGCGGGGGCCCATCGCCATCGGCCTCGGCTGGCCCGAGAGGGTCCCCGACGCCGCCCCGGTCTTCGACTGGAGCAAGGCGTCCACCTGGGAGTTCTTCCCCTCGACAACGAGGCGTTCCCCTCGGTGAACCTCGCCCGGCACGTCGGCGAGCTCGCGGGCACCGCCCCGGCGGTGTTCAATGCCGCCAACGAGGAGTGCGTGGAGGCGTTCCGCGCCGGCGCGCTGCCGTTCAACGGGATCATGGAGACGGTCACACGGGTGGTCGAGGAGCACGGCACACCGGACACGGGAACCTCGCTGACCGTGTCGGACGTCCTCGAAGCGGAGACCTGGGCCCGCGCGCGGGCCCGGGAACTGACAGTCCGGACGGCGAGCGCGGAGGCGCGTGTATGACGACCCTGATGTTCATCCTCGGCATAGTCGTCTTCGCGGCCGGCCTGCTGTTCTCCATCGCCTGGCACGAACTCGGGCACCTGTCCACGGCGAAGATGTTCGGCATCCGCGTGCCCCAGTACATGGTCGGCTTCGGACCGACCCTGTGGTCACGGCACAAGGGCGAGACCGAGTACGGCGTCAAGGCGATCCCGTTCGGCGGCTACATCCGCATGATCGGCATGTTCCCGCCCGGCCCCGACGGCCGGCTGGAGGCCCGCTCCACCTCACCGTGGCGCGGCATGATCGAGGACGCCCGCTCCGCCGCGTTCGAGGAGCTCAGGCCCGGCGACGAGAACCGCCTGTTCTACACGCGCAAGCCGTGGAAACGGGTCGTCGTCATGTTCGCGGGCCCGTTCATGAACCTGATCCTCGCGGTCGTGCTGTTCCTCACCGTGCTGATGGGCTTCGGCATCCAGCAGCAGACCACCACCGTCAGCTCCGTCTCGCCCTGCGTCATCTCGCAGAGCGAGAACCGCGACGACTGCAAGAAGTCCGACCCCGAGTCCCCGGCCGAGGCGGCCGGCATGAAGGCGGGGGACAGGATCGTCGCCTTCGACGGGGTCAGGACCGAGGACTGGGGCACCCTCTCCGACCTCATCCGCGACAGCGCCGGCAAGGACGTGCCGATCGTCGTCGACCGCAAGGGCCAGGAGGTCACCCTCCACGCGGAGATCGCCACCAACCTGGTCGCGAAGAAGGACGCGAGCGGGGCCTACGTCGAGGGCGAGTACGTCAAGGCGGGCTTCCTCGGCTTCAGCGCGGCCACCGGCGTCGTCAAACAGGACTTCGGCGAGTCCGTGGTCTGGATGACCGACCGGGTCGGCGACGCCGTCGACTCCCTCGCCGCCCTGCCGTCCAAGGTCCCCGCCCTGTGGGACGCGGCCTTCGGCGACGGCCCGCGCGAACCCGACTCCCCGATGGGCGTCGTCGGCGCGGCCCGGGTCGGCGGCGAGATCGCCACCCTCGACATCCCGGCCTCGCAGCAGCTGGCCATGTTCGTGATGCTGCTCGCGGGCTTCAACCTCTCCCTGTTCCTGTTCAACATGCTCCCGCTGCTGCCGCTCGACGGCGGGCACATCGCGGGCGCGCTGTGGGAGTCGCTGCGCCGCAACACCGCCAAGGTGCTGCGCCGCCCCGACCCCGGGCCGTTCGACGTGGCGAAACTGATGCCGGTGGCCTACGTGGTGGCCGGGATCTTCGTCTGCTTCACCCTCCTCGTCCTCGTCGCGGACGTGGTGAACCCGGTGCGGATCTCCTAGCCCGGACTTCGACACCTGCCGTTCACGACGGCCTGGAACCCTTTCGTTCCGGGCCGTCGTCCTTTGAGTGGGTTTACGAACGGGATGTGCCCGGGCGTCGGCCATTGCCGTAATCTCGGAGCCCGGAGCCCGCTGCTCACGGGGAGCCGGACCTTGATCCACGACTTGGGGTTGCACAGCAGATGACTGCGATTTCTCTCGGCATGCCGTCCGTTCCGACCAAGCTCGCCGAGCGCCGGAAGAGCCGGCAGATCCAGGTCGGGTCGGTGGCGGTGGGCGGGGACGCCCCGGTGTCGGTGCAGTCGATGACGACGACGCGCACGTCCGACATCGGCGCCACGCTGCAGCAGATCGCCGAGCTGACCGCGTCCGGCTGCCAGATCGTGCGGGTGGCCTGCCCCACCCAGGACGACGCCGACGCGCTGGCGACCATCGCCCGCAAGTCGCAGATCCCGGTGATCGCCGACATCCACTTCCAGCCCAAGTACGTCTTCGCCGCGATCGAGGCGGGCTGCGCGGCGGTCCGGGTCAACCCCGGCAACATCAAGAAGTTCGACGACCAGGTCAAGGAGATCGCCAGGGCGGCCAGGGACCACGGCACCCCCATCCGCATCGGGGTGAACGCCGGCTCCCTGGACCGGCGCCTGCTGCAGAAGTACGGCAGGGCCACCCCCGAGGCGCTGGTGGAGTCCGCGCTGTGGGAGGCCTCCCTGTTCGAGGAGCACGACTTCCGGGACATCAAGATCTCCGTCAAGCACAACGACCCGGTCGTCATGATCGAGGCCTACCGCCAGCTCGCCGAGCAGTGCGACTACCCCCTGCACCTCGGCGTCACCGAGGCCGGCCCCGCCTTCCAGGGCACGATCAAGTCGGCCGTCGCCTTCGGCGCGCTGCTCTCCCGGGGCATCGGCGACACCATCCGCGTCTCGCTGTCCGCCCCGCCGGCCGAGGAGGTCAAGGTCGGCATCCAGATCCTGGAGTCGCTCAACCTGCGCCGGCGCGGGCTGGAGATCGTCTCCTGCCCCTCCTGCGGGCGCGCCCAGGTGGACGTGTACAAGCTGGCCGAGGAGGTCACCGCGGGCCTGACCGGCATGGAGGTGCCGCTGCGGGTCGCGGTCATGGGCTGCGTGGTCAACGGCCCGGGCGAGGCCCGCGAGGCGGACCTGGGCGTGGCCTCCGGCAACGGCAAGGGGCAGATCTTCGTCAAGGGCGAGGTGATCAAGACCGTGCCCGAGTCGAAGATCGTCGAGACGCTGATCGAAGAGGCCATGAAGCTGGCCGAGCAGATGGAGAAGGACGGAGCGGCCTCCGGCGAGCCGTCGGTTTCGGTCGCGGGCTGACACGGACCCTCGCGCGCCGGCCGGGAGAGCCGGCCCGTCTCCGGAACTCCCCCCGCCCGTGGAGCCCGGGGGAGCGCGAGGACGAGGCCGGTCCGGGGCCGCCACGGGGGCCCGGAGGCCGCCGCCCCCGGGAACGGCCCGGCGGCCGGCTTCCGGACAGCGGCACCCCGCACAGGGCGGCGCCGCACAAGCTCCGCAGGTACAGTGCGGAAATCAGCAGACCCCAGTGTGTGAGGCCCCGCACGTGTTGACGCAGACCACATCCCGGGTCCTCGAACCGAGCGACCTGGACGCCGCACTCGCCGTGCTCGACCGCGAGCCGGTCGCGAACGCCTTCGTGGCCGCCCGGGTACAGGTCGCGGGCCTGGACCCGTGGCGGCTCGGCGGCGAGATGTGGGGCTGGTACGAGGGCGGCGTGCTGACGTCCCTGTGCTACGCCGGCGCCAACCTGGTCCCCGTCTGCGCCACCCCGAGGGCCGTCCGCGCCTTCGCCGACCGCGCCCGCCGGGCGGGCCGCCGCTGCTCCTCCATAGTCGGGCCGGCCGACTCCACCGCCGAACTGTGGCGGCTGCTCGAACCCCAGTGGGGCCCGGCCCGCGAGGTCCGCGCCCACCAGCCCCTCATGGTCACCGACCGCATGCCCGACACCGTGGCCCCCGACCCCCGCGTGCGCCGCGTCCGCAAGGACGAACTGGAGACGATCATGCCGGCGTGCGTGGCGATGTTCACCGAGGAGGTCGGCGTCTCCCCGCTGGCCGGCGACGGCGGCCTGCTCTACCAGGCCCGGGTCGCCGAACTCGTCGGCTCGGGCCGTTCCTTCGCCCGCTTCGACGCCGACGGCAAGGTCGTCTTCAAGGCCGAGATCGGCGCCGCGACGGACCGCGCCTGCCAGATCCAGGGCGTCTGGGTGGCCCCCGAGCACCGGGGCACGGGCGTCGCGGCCCCCGGCATGGCCGCCGTCCTGCGCTACGCCCTGGCGGACGTCGCCCCCCTGGTGAGCCTCTACGTCAACGACTTCAACATCCCTGCCCGCAGGACGTACCAGAAGGTGGGCTTCCGGGAGACCGGCGCCTTCATGAGCGTGCTGTTCTGAGCGCGCGCCGGGGCCACGGCCCCCGCACCGGCCCGGGACGCCGTTCTGCCCCGCCGGAACCCCCTGTAGTCTCCCCGGCATGGTGCGCTTTCCCGGTCACGGCCGCTCCCACCCCGACGACATCGTGATCGGCCCCCTCGACCTCGCCGCCCACGTCGACGCGGCGCTGGCGGTCCAGGCGGTGGCGTTCGGGCTCGGCCCCGACGAGGTGGCCGTGCGACGGCAGATCGTGCTGCGCCACATGACCTTCCCGGGCGCCAGGGCCTTCGGCGCCACCGTCGGGGGCCGCCTGGTCGGCTTCGTCTACGGCATGCCCAACGACCGCACCCACTGGTGGTCCACCGTCGTCGAGCCCTACCTGCGGGCCCGGGACAACGACGACTGGCTCGACGGCTCCTTCGTCATCACCGAGCTGCACGTCCACCCGCGCCACCAGAAGCACGGCATCGGCCGCGCCCTGATCACCACGATCACCGACGGCGCCGACGAACCCCGCTCGATCCTCTCCGCCATCGACACGGAGAGCCCCGCCCGCCGCCTGTACCGCTCCCTCGGCTACCGGGACCTCGCCCGGCAGGTCCACTTCCCCAGCGCCGCCAAGCCGTACGCCGTCATGGGCGCCCCTCTGCCACTCCTTCGCCCATAACCGATTTCCGCCGCCCCGTCCCGCCCGGCTAACCTCCTGTCATCACCCAGACGCAGCAGGAGTACGAGAACCATGGCGAACGCACCGGTCCAGCGCATGTCCCAGTTGATGGTGAAGACGCTGCGCGACGACCCGGCGGACGCCGAGGTCCTCAGCCACAAGCTGCTCGTCCGCGCCGGCTACGTGCGCCGCACCGCCGCCGGCATCTGGACGTGGCTGCCCCTCGGCAAGAAGGTCCTCGCCAACGTCGAGCGCGTCGTCCGCGAGGAGATGGACGCCATCGGCGCCCAGGAGGTGCTGCTCCCCGCCCTGCTGCCGCGTGAGCCCTACGACGCGACCGGCCGCTGGGACGAGTACGGCCCCGAGCTGTTCCGCCTCCAGGACCGCAAGGGCGGCGACTACCTCCTCGGCCCGACCCACGAGGAGATCTTCACCCTGATGGTGAAGGACCAGGCGTCCTCCTACAAGGACCTGCCGGTCGTCCTGTACCAGATCCAGAGCAAGTACCGCGACGAGGCCCGCCCCCGGGCCGGCATCCTGCGCGGCCGCGAGTTCCTGATGAAGGACTCCTACTCCTTCGACCTGGAGGACGAGGGCCTCGCCCGGTCCTACGCCCTGCACCGCCAGGCGTACCGGAAGATCTTCGAGCGCCTCGGCCTCGACTACCGCATCTGCGCGGCGACCGCCGGTGCGATGGGCGGATCCAAGTCCGAGGAGTTCCTCGCCCCGGCCGAGGCCGGCGAGGACACCTTCGCGGACTGCCCGAACTGCGACTTCGCCGCCAACACCGAGGCGGTCGCGTACGAGCTGCGGCCGGTCGACGCCTCCGGCGTCCCGGCCGCCGAGGACATCCCCACGCCCGACACCCCGACCATCGAGACCCTCGCCGCCCAGCTCGGCGTGGAGGCCTCGGCCACGCTGAAGAACCTGCTGATCAAGGTCGACGGCGAGATCGTCGCCGTGGGCGTGCCCGGCGACCGCGAGGTCGACATGGGCAAGGTCGAGGCGCACTTCGCCCCGGCCACGGTGGAACTGGTCACCGAGGCCGACTTCGCCGCCCGCCCCGACCTGGTCCGCGGCTACGTCGGCCCGCAGGGCCTGGACAAGGTGACGTACATCGCCGACCCGCGCGTGGCGCCGGGCACCTCCTGGATCACGGGCGCCAACAAGGCCGACACGCACGCGAAGAACGTGGTCGCCGGGCGCGACTTCCAGGTCGACGCGTACGTGGACGTCGTGGTGGTGCAGGAGGGCGACCCCTGCCCCAGGTGCGGCACCGGTCTCAAGCTCGACCGCGCCATCGAGATCGGCCACATCTTCCAGCTGGGCCGCAAGTACGCCGACGCCCTCAAGCTCGACGTCCTCGGCCAGAACGGCAAGCCCGTCCGCGTCACCATGGGCTCCTACGGCATCGGCGTCTCCCGCGCGGTGGCGGCCCTCGCCGAGCAGACCGCCGACGACAAGGGCCTGTGCTGGCCCCAGGAGGTCGCCCCGGCCGACGTCCACGTGGTCGCCGCGGGCAAGGCCCTCCAGACGGAGCTCGCGCTCGACGTCTCGGAGAAGCTGTCCGCGGCCGGTGTCCGCGTCCTGGTCGACGACCGCCCCGGCGTCTCCCCGGGCGTGAAGTTCACCGACTCGGAGCTGATCGGCGTCCCGCGCATCCTCGTCGCCGGCCGCCGTGCGGCCGAGGGCGTCGTGGAGCTCAAGGACCGCCGCACGGGCGAGCGCGAGGAACTCACGGTCGACGAGGCCATCGCCCGCCTCACGGCGTGACGGCGTAACGACGTCACGGGGCCCGTGCGGAACACCGACCCGCCCGGGCCCCGTCCGGCTCCCCGTCCCCGCCCCCCCGTGCCGGCGGGGGCGGACGGCCTTCTCCGGCGTGGTCCGCGGTGGCCCGCCGGGACGGGGGGCCTAGAGCCAGCCCGCGAACTCCAGCAGCAGTTCCGCGTCCTGTTCGCGGCCGACCCGGCGGGCCCGTACCCCCGACTCCACCGCGCGGAACAGGGTCCAGCCGCGCAGGCGTTCCCGGTCGACCTCCAGGGACTCCGCGAGGCGCTTCACCCGGCGACGGGTCGTCGTCGCGCCGGAGGGCTGGGCGATGAGGTCCTCCACGCGGTCGCGGACCAGCCGGGCCAGGTCGAAGGCGTGCTCGCCGACCACCGGGTCCGGGCCCACCGCCAGCCACGGCAGCCGCTCCCCGGAGAGCACCTTGCTCTGCCGGAACGTGCCGTGCAGCAGCCGGTGCTCGGGCGGCGCGGCCAGCAGCTCCTCACGGGCCGTCAGCGCCGCCTCCACCAGCGGCGCCACCTCCGGGTCGGTCGCCGCGCTCGCCCGCATCGCCGCGGCCTGCCGCCCGGTCCGCTCGGCGACGGTCTCGAACGGGTGATCCTCCGGCGGCTCCACCCACAGCCTGCGCAGTGTCTCCGCCGCCTCCAGCAGCGCCCTCGCCTCCGGGAGCGAGCGCACCGACACGTCCGGGTGCAGCCGCTCCAGCAGCAGGACGCCCTCGGTGGACGGGGGGCCCTCGCCGTCCACGGGGGTGTCCCCGGTCGAGCGGGGGAGGAGCCGGGGACCCGGGGGAGGCTCCAGCAGCCGCACCGCCCCCCGGCCGCCCCAGTGGGCCAGCGCGGCCCGCTCGCCCTCCGGACGGGCCCGGCGCGGGGCCAGTTTCAGCACGGCGGGCGTACCGCCGGCCGTCCGCACCAGCACGACCAGGCTGCTGCGCCCTCCGGGCACCTGCACCCGCTCCACCGTCAACTCGCGCAGGGCGACGGCCTGCCGCACCAGTTCGGGCAGCCTCTCCAGCCAGTCGTCCCCGTGCGGCGCCGTCTCACCGAGCGCCCTCACCAGACGCTGCGGCGGTTCGAAAACCATGCGCGAGCCGTTCCCTTCGTGCTGTACGCGGTGCCTGCCGCCCCCGTCACGCCGTCGGCGCGGAGGCCGCCGAGGCCGAACCGGCCCGCTCGGCGAGCCCAGGGAAGGCTACGCTCTCGCGGTTCCAGCGCACCGACCGCACCGCCGCCTCCCGCATCGCCTCGGCGGCGCCCCGGCGCCGCTCGCCCCCGCTGTCGCGCACCAGGTCGGCGTACACCCCGGCCACCCGGTTCTCCAGCTCCGCGGCGAGCCGGACCGCCGCCGCCGCGTCCGGCACCGGGAACGGCAGCGCGTACCCCGCGGCCGCGGCGACGGGTTCGCCGCCCGCGTCCCTCACCTCGCGCACCAGCGCGTCCCTGCGCGCCCGGTGCGCGTCGTACGCCGTACGCGCCTCCGTGCGCCGCTTCTCGCCGATCCGCCCCCCGACGACCCCGTAGCCGTACACCGCCGCGTGCTCCGCGGCCAGGGCCGCCTGGAGGGCCCGCAGCTCCCTGTCCTTCGCCTCGCGCGCGTCCTTCACCGTCATGCCTCCGTCAGCAGGTACACGTGCGCCGCGCCGGCCGCCGCCACCGAGGCCAGCAGCCGGGCCAGCTCGCCGGGCGCGTCCAGCAGCGCCTGCGTCCGCCGGTCGGCGATCTCCCGCTCGGCGGCGGCGAGTTCGGCCAGGGCCTTCTTCTCGTCGGCGGGCACGGCGGTGACCGGTGCGGACGCGGAGGCGGAAGCGGGGGGTGCCGCCGTCCCGGAGGGTGCCGGCGTCGCCCCCCGCGTGCCGCCGAACGCCTTCTCGTGCCGGACGGCCTCCGCGCGCAACGGGGCCAGCCGCCGGGCCAGTTTCGGATGCGCGGCGATGACCGCGTCGTACCGCTCGGCCAGCTCCCGGCTGTCCCGGGCCGCACGCGCGCGTGCCCGGTCGGCGGCCGAGGGCCGGCCGCCGGCGGCGGCGTCGGGTTCCCCGGACTCGGCGGAACAGCCCGCCACGAGCAGGGCCGCCGGGGCGACGGCGAGCAGACTCCTTCTGCGCGGCCCCGAACGGGCGCGCGGAGACGGGGGGAACGGCACGGCAGACGTCCTCGGGGGCTCGTACGAACGGGGCGACGGAAGAAAGGGCCGCTGGCCCGTGATCACGGTACCCGGGCCCCCGCCCGGCGGCGCTCAGCGGCACCCTCCGTGACCGGGTGGACGGCAACACCCTCCGCGACCGGATACCCTTTGAGCAGACACGCGCCCCATCCCACAACAGCACACGCGGCCGAGGAGTCACCCGGATGAGCACCACCCAGAGCGAGAGGCTTCGAGAACTTCTGGAACCGCTCGTCAGCTCCCAGGGCCTGGATCTCGAGGAGATCGCCGTGGACTCGGTCGGCCGCAAGCGTGTGCTGCGCGTCGTCGTCGACTCCGACACCGGTGCGGACCTGGACCGGATCGCCGATGTGAGCCGCGCGCTCTCGGCGAAGCTCGACGAGACGGACGCGATGGGCGGCGGGGAGTACACCCTCGAGGTCGGAACCCCGGGCGCGGAGCGCCTCCTCACCGAGCACCGGCACTACGTGCGCGCCACCGGCCGCCTGGTGCGGTTCCAGCTGGCCGAGGGCGGCGAACTGGTCGCCCGGATCCTCGGCGTCGGCGACGACGGTCTCGACCTCGAGGTGCCCGGGGTGAAGGGCCGCAAGGCCACCGCGCGCAGACTCGCCTTCGACGACATCACCAGGGCGCGCGTCCAGGTCGAGTTCAACCGCAAGGACGACGCGTCCGACATGAAGGACGACGAGAAGGAAGAGGAGGCGTAGCCGTGGACATCGACATGAGTGCCCTGCGGGGCTTGGTACGGGAGAAGGAGATCTCCTTCGACCTGCTGGTCGAGGCGATCGAATCGGCCCTCCTCATCGCCTACCACCGCACCGAGGGAAGCCGCCGGCACGCGCGCGTGGAGCTCAACCGGGAGACCGGACATGTGACCGTGTGGGCGAAGGAGGACCCCGAGGACCTCGAGGAGGGCCAGGAGCCCCGCGCGTTCGACGACACCCCGTCCGGCTTCGGCCGCATCGCCGCCACCACGGCCAAGCAGGTCATCCTGCAGCGCCTGCGCGACGCCGAGGACGACGCGACGCTCGGCGAGTACGCCGGCCGCGAGGGCGACATCGTCACCGGAGTGGTCCAGCAGGGCCGCGACCCGAAGAACGTGCTGGTCGACATCGGCAAGCTGGAGGCCATCCTGCCGGTGCAGGAGCAGGTCCCGGGCGAGAGCTACCCGCACGGCATGCGGCTGCGCAGTTACGTCGTCCGGGTGGCCAAGGGCGTGCGCGGTCCGTCCGTCACCCTGTCGCGCACGCACCCCAATCTGGTGAAGAAGCTGTTCGCCCTGGAGGTGCCGGAGATCGCCGACGGGTCGGTGGAGATCGCCGCGATCGCCCGTGAGGCCGGTCACCGCACGAAGATCGCCGTCCGGTCCACCCGCTCCGGCCTCAACGCCAAGGGCGCCTGCATCGGCCCCATGGGCGGCCGGGTGCGCAACGTCATGGGCGAGCTGAACGGCGAGAAGATCGACATCGTCGACTGGTCCGACGACCCGGCCGAGATGGTGGCGAACGCGCTGTCGCCGGCCCGCGTCTCCAAGGTGGAGGTCGTGGACATGGCGGCCCGGTCCGCCCGGGTGACCGTGCCGGACTACCAGCTGTCCCTGGCGATCGGCAAGGAGGGGCAGAACGCCCGTCTCGCCGCCCGTCTGACCGGCTGGCGCATCGACATCCGGCCGGACACCGAGCAGGCCGGGGAATAGAACCAAGCCGCAGGTCGCTGAGATCACGACAGGTTCGTGCGCGACGTGCGTCCGATCCTTGCCCCGAAGGGGTGAGGTCGGTCCGGGGAGGTAGACTGAGGAGTGTCTGGCCGGACATGTACCCGCGCATGCCCTGAGCGCACCTGCGTGGGATGCCGGGAGCGAGCAGGCAAGAGCGAGCTGCTGCGGATCGTGGCGGTCGAGGACGCGTGCGTCCCCGATCCTCGCGGTACGCTGCCCGGCCGGGGCGCCTATGTACACCCCGCCCCGGTCTGTCTCGACCAGGCGGTGCGCCGCAGGGCGTTCCCACGGGCGCTGCGCGTCCCGGGACCGCTCGACGTAAAGGCGTTGCGCCACTACGTCGAGCGGGCACAAGGTTGCTGACGGCAACACGGTAAGGAAATGTGCCGCGCGGAAGTCCCCGTGCGGTCTGGTACCTCGCGAGTCGAAAGCAGGTCGAGATTGCGATGAGCACTCGATGAGTACGCGATGAGTACGCCCATGAACTAGCGACGGTCCGGACGCAACCCGGACCTCAAAGGAGCGAAGTGGCTAAGGTCCGGGTCTACGAACTCGCCAAGGAGTTCGGTGTGGAGAGCAAGGTCGTCATGGCCAAGCTCCAGGAACTCGGTGAATTCGTCCGTTCGGCGTCTTCGACCATCGAAGCGCCCGTTGTACGCAAGCTGACCGACGCCTTCCAAGGCGGAGGCAACGGCAAGTCCCCCGCGAAGCCCGGCGCGCCCCGGAAGGCCGCGCCCAAGCCCGCCGCGCCCTCTCCGGCGCAGGCCGGGGGCCCCTCCCGCGCCGCCAAGCCGGCGGGGGAGCGTCCGGCTGCGCCCAAGCCGCCGGCCGCGCCCAAGCCCGCTGCGGCCCAGCCGCCCGCGGCACCCTCGGCTCCCGCGCCGACCCCCGGTCCGCGCCCGACGCCGGGTCCGCGGCCCGCGCCGCGTCCGGCTCCGGCCGCCCCGGAGTTCCAGGCCCCGCCCGCGGCGGCGGCCCCGGCTCCGTCCGGCCCGAAGCCCGGCACGCGTCCCGGTGCGCCCAAGCCCGGCGGTCGTCCCGCCGGTCCCGGTCAGGGTCAGGGCGGCCAGGGCCGTCCGGCCGGTCAGGGTCAGCGTCCCGGTGGCGGCGCTCCGCGTCCGGGCGCCCGCCCGGCCGGTCCGCGCCCCGGCAACAACCCCTTCACCTCCGGTGGCTCCACCGGCATGGCCCGTCCGCAGGCGCCCCGCCCGCAGGGCGCGCGTCCCGGTCCCGGCGCCCCCGGCGCCCCCGGTGCCGGTCCGCGTCCGCAGGCCCCCGGCGGCCAGGGCGGCGGCGGCCCGCGTCCGCAGGCTCCGGGCGGTCCGCGCCCGACCCCGGGCTCGATGCCGCGTCCGCAGGGCGGCGGTCCCCGTCCCGGCGGCCCGCGTCCGAACCCCGGCATGATGCCGCAGCGTCCCGCTGCCGGCCCGCGTCCCGGCCCCGGCGGCCGCGGTCCGGGCGGTGCGGGTCGTCCCGGCGGTGCCGGTCGTCCCGGCGGCGGCTTCGCCGGCCGTCCGGGCGGCGGTGCCGGTGCCGGTCGTCCCGGTGGCGGCGGCGGCTTCGCCGGTCGTCCCGGTGGCGGTGGCGGCGGCGGCTTCGCCGGCGGCGGCGGCCGTCCCGGCTTCGGCGGTCGTCCCGGTGGCCCGGGTGGCCGCGGTGGCACGCAGGGCGCCTTCGGCCGTCCCGGCGGTCCCGCGCGTCGCGGCCGCAAGTCGAAGCGGCAGAGGCGCCAGGAGTACGAGGCCATGCAGGCCCCGTCGGTCGGCGGCGTGATGCTGCCTCGCGGCAACGGCGAGACCATTCGCCTGTCGCGCGGTGCCTCGCTCACCGACTTCGCGGAGAAGATCAACGCCAACCCGGCGTCGCTCGTCGCGGTCATGATGAACCTCGGCGAGATGGTCACCGCGACCCAGTCCGTCTCCGACGAGACGCTCCAGCTCCTCGCCGACGAGATGAACTACACCGTTCAGATCGTCAGCCCGGAGGAGGAGGACCGCGAGCTGCTCGAGTCCTTCGACCTGGAATTCGGCGAGGACGAGGGCGACGAGGAGGACCTGGTGGTCCGTCCGCCGGTCGTCACCGTCATGGGTCACGTCGACCACGGAAAGACCCGACTGCTCGACGCCATCCGCAAGACGAACGTCATCGCGGGCGAGGCCGGCGGCATCACCCAGCACATCGGTGCCTACCAGGTCACGACCGAGGTCAACGAAGAGGATCGCAAGATCACCTTCATCGACACCCCGGGTCACGAGGCGTTCACCGCCATGCGTGCCCGCGGTGCCAAGTCGACCGACATCGCGATCCTGGTCGTCGCGGCCAACGACGGCGTCATGCCGCAGACGGTCGAGGCGCTCAACCACGCCAAGGCGGCCGACGTGCCGATCGTCGTCGCGGTCAACAAGATCGACGTCGAGGGCGCGGACCCGACCAAGGTGCGCGGTCAGCTGACCGAGTACGGCCTGGTGGCCGAGGAGTACGGCGGCGACACCATGTTCGTCGACATCTCCGCCAAGCAGGGTCTGCACATCGACAGCCTCCTCGAGGCCGTCATCCTCACCGCGGACGCCTCGCTCGACCTGCGGGCCAACCCCACGCAGGACGCGCAGGGCATCTCGATCGAGTCCCGGCTCGACCGCGGCCGCGGTGCCGTGGCGACCGTCCTCGTCCAGCGAGGCACCCTGCGGGTCGGCGACACGATGGTGGTGGGCGACGCCTACGGCCGCGTGCGCGCCATGCTCGACGACAACGGCAACAACGTCGCCGAGGCGGGCCCGTCGACGCCGGTCCAGGTCCTGGGCCTGACCAACGTCCCGGGTGCGGGCGACAACTTCATCGTCGTCGACGAGGACCGCACGGCCCGTCAGATCGCCGAGAAGCGCGCCGCCCGTGAGCGCAACGCCGCGTTCGCCAAGCGCACGCGCCGCGTGTCGCTGGAGGACCTGGACAAGGTGCTCAAGGCCGGCGAGGTCCAGCAGCTGAACCTGATCATCAAGGGTGACGCCTCCGGTTCGGTCGAGGCCCTCGAGTCCTCGCTGCTCCAGCTGGACGTCGGCGAAGAGGTCGACATCCGCGTCCTGCACCGCGGCGTCGGTGCGGTCACGGAGTCCGACATCGACCTGGCGATGGGCTCGGACGCCATCGTGATCGGCTTCAACGTCCGCGCGGCCGGCCGCGCGGCGCAGATGGCCGAGCGCGAGGGCGTGGACGTCCGCTACTACTCGGTCATCTACCAGGCGATCGAGGAGATCGAGGCGGCCCTGAAGGGCATGCTCAAGCCGGAGTACGAGGAGGTCGAGCTCGGCACCGCGGAGATCCGCGAGGTCTTCCGCTCGTCCAAGCTCGGCAACATCGCGGGTGTCCTCATCCGCTCCGGCGAGGTTCGCCGCAACACCAAGGCGCGCCTCATCCGCGACGGCAAGGTCATCGCGGAGAACCTCAACATCGAGGGCCTGCGTCGCTTCAAGGACGACGTCACCGAGATCCGCGAAGGCTTCGAGGGCGGTATCAACCTCGGAAACTTCAACGACATCAAGGTCGACGACGTCATCGCGACGTACGAGATGCGCGAGAAGCCGCGGGCGTAACACCCCACGGCGTGTGCCGGCCGGCGGGACCGCGGTCCCGCCGGCCGGTCCGTGTGTCCGGGGCCTCCGAGGACGGCGGCCCCGGGCCCGAAGCCACGGAGCGTAATATCCGTCGATCGGCGCGCCCCTTCGATGTACGGTTCTGATGTCCCTGCCCGTACGGATGGCGGGGCCATCGATCCCGTACCGGCGGGTGAACCGGTTGCACACATGTATGTGGGGACGCTGTCCTTCGACCTCCTCCTCGGTGACGTACGGTCGCTGAAGGAGAAGCGCTCCGTCGTCCGCCCGATCGTCGCCGAGCTCCAGCGCAAGTACGCGGTGAGCGCGGCCGAGGTGGACCACATGAACCTCCATCGCAGGGCGGTCATCGGCCTGGCCATGGTGTCCGGCGACGCGGGGCACCTGAGCGACGTACTGGACCGGTGCGAGCGGCTGGTCGCCGGGCGCCCCGAAGTGGAGCTGCTGTCCGTCAGGCGGCGCTTCCACGGCGAAGACGACTGACGACCACAGCTCATCGACACGCAGATCAGGAAAGAACGGGAGACGGACCAGTGGCCGACAACGCGCGGGCGAAAAGGCTGGCGGACCTCATCCGAGAGGTGGTGGCCCAGAAGCTGCAGCGCGGGATCAAGGACCCGCGGCTCGGCTCGCACGTCACCATCACGGACACCCGGGTCACGGGTGACCTGCGGGAGGCGACCGTCTTCTACACCGTGTACGGGGACGACGAGGAGCGCAAGGCCGCGGCGGCCGGTCTGGAGAGCGCCAAGGGCGTCCTGCGCTCCGAGGTGGGCCGGGCGGCGGGCGTGAAGTTCACGCCGACCCTGACCTTCGTCATGGACGCCCTGCCGGACACCGCGCGCACCATCGAGGACCTCCTCGACAAGGCGCGCCAGTCCGACGCGAAGGTGCGCGAGGCGTCCGCGGGCGCCGCGTACGCCGGTGACGCCGACCCGTACCGCAAGCCGGGCGACGACGAGACGGACGACACCGCCGAATGACCCAGAAGCACACCACGCCCGACGGCCTCGTCATCGTCGACAAGCCGTCGGGCTTCACTTCGCACGACGTGGTCGCCAAGATGCGCGGCATCGCGCGCACCCGGCGCGTCGGCCACGCCGGCACCCTCGACCCGATGGCGACGGGTGTCCTCGTCCTCGGCGTCGAGAAGGCGACCAAGCTCCTCGGTCACCTGGCGCTGACCGAGAAGGAGTACCTGGGCACCGTCCGGCTCGGGCAGAACACGATCACCGACGACGCCGAGGGGGAGATCATCTCCTCCACCGACGCCTCGCGGATCACCCGGGACGCGATCGACGCCGGCATCGCCAAGCTGACCGGCGACATCATGCAGGTGCCGTCCAAGGTCAGCGCCATCAAGATCAACGGCGTGCGCTCCTACAAGCGCGCCCGGGAGGGCGAGGAGTTCGACATCCCGGCGCGGCCGGTCACCGTCTCCTCGTTCTCCGTGTACGACGTCCGGGAGGCCGTCGCCGACGACGGCACCGCCGTGCTCGACCTGGTGGTCTCCGTCGTCTGCTCCTCCGGTACGTACATCCGCGCCCTCGCCCGCGACCTGGGCGCCGACCTGGGCGTGGGCGGGCACCTGACCGCGCTGCGCCGCACCCGGGTCGGCCCGTACAAGCTGGACGCGGCCCGCACGCTCGACCAGCTCCAGCAGGAGCTGACCGTGATGCCGATCGCCGAGGCCGCCGCCGCGGCGTTCCCGCGCTGGGACATCGACGCCCGGCGGGCCCGGCTGCTCGCCAACGGCGTGCGGCTGGAGATGCCGGACGAGTACGCGGGCTCCGGTCCCGTGGCCGTCTTCGACCCCGAGGGCCGGTTCCTCGCCCTCGTCGAGCAGCAGAAGGGCAAGGCCAGGAGCCTGGCCGTCTTCGCCTGACCGGCCGTCACCGGTCCCGCCCGTGGAGCGGCGTCACGGGGATGGACATGCCGCCGCTCCACGGTCCCCCTCGGTTCCCCCATCCCTAGGGTTATCCATCCGCCCCCTCCTGTTCACCCGTACGTGCGGGCGCTCGGAGTGAACCGGGGGAGCGGAAGGGGGCGCGTTCGCCGAACGATCTGTCCCGCTGATCATCCCGGCCCTACTGTCGCAGGCAAGGGCACGGATGTACGGCAAAGGACTCGACGATGACGTCGCGGAACCGGTCCCGTCACGGGCGGGACATCCCAGACGACCCCCCGGACCTCTGCGGCCGCGCGGACCCCTCCACCCGTCCGGGACGTCCGGGACACTGCTCCCACGCGACCGTGGGACACCACCCCGCCGCCGACGTCCTGGTCCGCGTCCAGGACCTCGCCGGCCGCCCGCGCGGCACCGGCTTCGTGGCCGACCACCACGGCACGGTGATCACCAGTCACGAGGCCGTCGACGGCCTTCCCCGCCTCGTGCTGCACGCCCCGGGGGACCGCCACTGCGTCGTGACCGCCGACGCGGTGACCCCGCTGCCCGCACTCGACCTGGCCCTCGTCCGCAGCGAGGGGCTCGGCGTCGCACCGCTGCCGGTCACCGCGCGGGAGAGCGTCGAGACCGGCACCTACGTGCGGATCGCCGCAGGAGGCTGGCGCGAGGCGCGGGTGCTGGGCACGAGCGCCGTCACCTACACCGCCACCGACCGCTTCCACTCCCTCGGCGACGCCCTCGAGCTGGCGATCGGCACCGCGGGCCGCGACGCGCTGCGCCTCGGCGGCGGCGCGGCCGGCGGACCCGTGCTCGACGCCACCACCGGAGCCGTCGTCGGCGTCCTCGGCACCGCGCTCCGGTCGCAGGGCCGCGACTCCGGGTTCGCCGTGCCCCTGCCTCCCCGGGATCCCGGCGCCGCTCGAGCGGGCGGCGCCACCGGGGCGGAGGACCCGCTCGCCGAACTGCTCGCCGAGAACGCGGTGACGGTCCCCGCCTACGGCGCCGACCTCAACATCGCCGGCGCGGTGGAGCTCACGGCCGCCTCGGTGCGACGGGACGGGCCGGCGCCCGCACCCGGCGCACACACGACCGTGGAACCGGTCGAACGGGCCGCCGTCACCGCGGAGTTCGCCGCGTTCGAGCGGGGGGACGCCGCCGTGCTGGGCCTCGTCGGGCCGCCCGGCAGCGGCCGTACGACGCAGCTCGCGGAGCTCGCCGCCCGCCGCCACCGCGCCGGGCGGCCCACGCTGTGGCTGCGCGGCGCCGATCTGCACGGCGCCGACGGCTCGGTCGCGGACGCCGCCCGCCGGGCGCTGGACCGGGCCGCCCGCACCGTCGCCGCCTCCCGCATCCCCTTCCCGGCCGCCCCCGACGACCTCGGCGACACCGGCCCGGAACGCCTGGCCCGGGTCGCCCGCACGGCCGGGCGCCCCCTGCTGCTGCTCCTCGACGGCCCCGAGGAGATGCCGCCCGGCCTGGCCCACCGCCTCGCCGAGTGGACCGACGGGACGACGCGCTGGCTGCGGGCGACGGGGGCACGGCTGGTGGTGGCGTGCCGCGCGGAGTACTGGGAGGAGGCGGGGGCGAGGTTCCCGGCGGACCTGCTGCACGCCGCCGACCCCCGCCCCGACGGGCTCCCCCCGTGCGTGGGCCTGGGCGATCTCACCCCCGAGGAGGCCCGTCAGGCGCGTGCCCGCCACGGCATCCCCGAGGGCGTCCTGGCCGACGCCCGGCACCCGCTGACGCTCCGGATGCTCGCGGAGGTCCGGGCCGCCCTCGCCGACGCCGCCGACGCCGTCCCCGACGTGCCCGTGGACCGCGACACCGTGTTCTCGGCCCACCTGGACCTGATGTGCCTGCGGATCGCCGCCCGCCTCGCCGCCGGGAACGGACCGCGCGGCACCGCCGTGCGGCGGCTGGCCGCTAAGGTCTCCGGGCAGGTGCACGAGGCCGCCCGGCGCAGCCTCGGCGCCGGGCGGGGCGAGCTGGACCGGGAGACGTTCGAGGCGGTGTTCCCGCCGGGGCCCGCCCCGGACCGGCTCGGCGGCGGCACCGGCTGGGCCGCAGCCGTGCTCGCCGAGGGTCTCCTCGTCCCGGCCGGGACCGGCTACCGGTTCGCGCACGAGGAGTTCGCCGACTGGATCCACGGCGTCCACCTCGACCTCGACGAGGCCCTGCGCGCCCTGGTCCACCACCGCCGCACCCCGCCGGACCCCGACGACCTCCCCGCCCCCGTACCGCACCACCGCATCGGTCCCGTCGTCCAGGCCCTGCTGCTCCTCGCCCGCCAGCACGGCACCGGCCACCTCGCCTCGCGGCTGGCGGACCTCGTGCACGCCCTGGACGCCCACCCCGGTTCCTGGTGGGCCGTCCGGCTGCTCACCGGGAGCCTGGCGCGCGTGCCCGACGCGACGCCGTACACGGGCGTGCTGCGGATGCTGGCCGACCGGATCGTGGCGTGGCGCGAGCAGCGCCGGACGGTGCCCCGGGAGCTGGGGCCCGCCTTCTGGACCGGGCTCCCGCTGCCCCTGGAGGCGCGGTGCGCGCTGCTGCGCCGGCTCGTCCACGCCGACGGCCCGCCGTGCGAGAGCGGGCCCCGGTTCCTCGCCGCCGCCGGCCGCCTGCTCGCCGCCGACCCCGTCGCCGTGCTCCCGTACCTCGTCCGCTGGTTCGAGGACGAACGACCGCTGCCCGCCACTCCGCACGCCACCGTGGCGACGGCGGCGCAGGCACTGCTGCACACCCACCGGCGGGCGGCCCCGGACGCGCTGACGGAGGCGCTCGCCGACAGCGCGCACCGGCGGGCCGACCAACTGCTCACCGCGCTGGCCGAGGAGGAGCCCCCGGCGGTGTGCCGGGCCGTCGGCCGGTGGGCGCGGGACGAGCGGCCCGCGCGCCGGGCCGCGGCACTGACGTACGGGCTGCGCGTCGCGCCGTACGCCCGCGACGCCGGCGACCGCGCCCTGCTGCGCCATGCGGCGCTCGCCCTGCTGGCCCGCACCGACGACCGCGGTCTGCACGGCGGCGCGCTCGCCCTTCTCGTCCGCGACCCCGGCGGCAGGGACCGGCACCTCGCGCGTGCCCTGGAGCACTTCGCGGCCGGGGACCCCCGCTTCCCGCCGAGCGCGCTGACCGACGCCCTGGTAACCCACCCGGAGCCCGTGCTCGACGCCTTCCGGGCGCGGCTGGGACGGGCGGCGGACGCGGGCGAGACGTTCCGCGCCCTCGCCGACGCCACCACCCCCGGGCTGGCCCGGCCGGTCGCCGCCCTGGTGCGGGAGGCGGTGGCACGGCGGCCGGAGCTCGCGGGACACGTGGCCGCGCACGTCGACCGGCGCCTGGACCGGGACACGGCACCGGCCGCCCGCGCCGTGCTCCACCCCCTGCTCACCGGCCTGCTGGTCGGCGGCCCGGAAGCGCTGCGGGCGGCCCTCGCCGGCGTCCTCGCCGGCCCCGGGACACCGGCCTCCCACCCCCTGCGCCGCGCACTGCTGGACCTCCTGCTCATCCGCGAGACCGACCCCGGCGTCCTGGAGGCGGTGCTGCGGGCCGCCGCCCGGAACACCGGCCCCGAACTGCGCGTCCTCGTCCACCGCACCGGTCGGCTCCTGGTCCGCACACCGGAGGGCGCCGCCCGCTTCGACCACGGCCTGACCGACCTGGCCCGCCACCTCCCGGGCTTCGCCGCCGCCGTGGCCGGCTGGCTGGCGGACGCCCCACAGGAGTGGGCCGCGGTCGTGGGGCCCGGCACCCGCCGGACGATCGAGGGTCTGGCGGGCGTGGGCGTCCCCGCCTGATCCCGCACCGCGTGCACCCGGTCACAGCTCCCATGCCGATGCGGGCCCCGGGCATGCGGCATGGCACCCTTAGACCTGCGCAGGAGAAGTCCACGGACTCGGGTACGACGAGGTTTCGACAAGGAGCAGGCACAGTGCAGCGCTGGCGTGGCTTGGAGGACATCCCCCAGGACTGGGGGCGCAGCGTCGTCACCATCGGCTCCTACGACGGAGTGCACCGCGGGCACCAGTTGATCATCCGGCATGCCGTGGACCGCGCCCGCGCCCTGGGCGTCCCCGCGGTCGTCGTCACCTTCGACCCGCACCCCAGCGAGGTCGTCCGCCCCGGCAGCCACCCGCCGCTGCTCGCCCCGCACCACCGGCGCGCCGAACTCATGGCCGGCCTGGGGGTGGACGCGGTCCTGATCCTTCCCTTCACCACCGAGTTCTCCAGGCTGTCCGCGGCCGACTTCGTGGTCAAGGTCCTGGTCGACAAGCTGCACGCCAAGGCGGTCGTCGAGGGCCCCAACTTCCGCTTCGGCCACCGGGCCGCGGGCACCGTGGACTTCCTCGCCGAGCAGGGCCGGGTCTACGACTTCGAGGTCGAGGTCGTCGACCTGTACGTGACCGGCGAGGCGGGCGGCGGCGAGCCGTTCTCCTCGACACTCACCCGCCGCCTGGTCGCCGAGGGCGACGTCGGCGGCGCCGCCGAGATCCTCGGCCGCCCGCACCGCGTCGAGGGCGTGGTCGTCCGCGGCGCCCAGCGCGGCCGCGAGATGGGCTTCCCCACCGCCAACGTCGAGACCCTCCCGCACACCGCGATCCCCGCCGACGGCGTCTACGCCGGCTGGCTGCACGCCCAGGGCGAGGCCATGCCGGCCGCCGTCTCCGTCGGCACCAACCCCCAGTTCGACGGCACCGAGCGCACGGTCGAGGCCTACGCCATCGACCGCGTCGGCCTCGACCTGTACGGCCTCCACGTCGCCGTCGACTTCCTGGCCTTCGTCCGCGGTCAGGCGAAGTTCGACACGCTCGGGGCGCTGCTGGAACAGATGGCGCGGGACGTCGAGCGGTGCAGGGAACTGGTGGCCGCGGCCGAGAGGCCGTAGGGCGGCCGGACCTTCCGCTTCCGCGGCCCGGGTGGCTCTCCACCCGGGCCGCGCCGTTTCCGCCGGAAATCCTCGGGGGCCCGGCCCCGGCACGCCCTCATGCGGCCCGCGCAGACGGTGAACTGACGCCGTCTCCGCCCGTCGGCCGAGACCGCCGGCGCGCCCCCGGCCGGGACCCCGCAGCGGATTTCGCCCCCCGGACGCGAAGCGGCCCGCGCCGAGTGCGAACGGCGCGGGCCGGGAGGGGCCGGCCCCTCGGAAGGGGCCGGTCGGACGGGAGGGGCGGTGCCCCGGTCTACTGCTGCGCGGGCGGTTGCTGGCCGGGCTGGGGGTAGCCGTAGCCCGGCTGCTGCGGTGGCTGACCGGGCTGGGGCTGGCCCGGAACCTGCGGGTACGCCTGGCCCGGAACCTGCGGGTACGCCTGGCCCGGAACCTGCGGGTACCCCTGGCCGGGCTGGACCGGCGGCTGTCCCGGCTGTCCCGGGTGGGCGTACGGCTGACCGGGCTGGGGCTGGGGCTGCTGCGGGTAGGGGCCCGGCTGACCGGGGACGGGCTGCCCGGGCACCGGCGGCTGCCCCGGCCCGGGCTGTCCCGGCATCGGCTGACCCGGGAAGGGCTGACCCGGCAGCGGCGGGGCGGCGACCGGCGGAGGGTTGCCGTCGGAGGTCCACAGGCCGTGCGACTGCTGGTGGCGGACGAAGTCCTCGGCGACCATCGCCGCGAGGTTGAAGTACGCCTCCCGCACCTTCGGCCGCATCATGTCGAGATCGACCTCCGCACCGGCCGCCAGGTGCTCGTCGAACGGTACGACGATCACGCCGCGGCACCGCGTCTCGAAGTGCGCCACGATGTCCTCGACCTTGATCATCTTGCCGGTCTCGCGCACGCCGGAGATGACGGTGAGCGACCGCGAGACGAGATCCGCGTACCCGTGCGCCGACAGCCAGTCCAGTGTCGTGCTGGCGCTGCTGGCGCCGTCCACGGACGGCGTGGAGATGATGATGAGCTGGTCGGCGAGGTCCAGCACCCCGCGCATCGCGCTGTAGAGCAGACCCGTGCCGGAGTCGGTCAGGATGATCGGGTACTGCTTGCCCAGGACGTCGATGGCCCGCCGGTAGTCCTCGTCGTTGAAGGTCGTCGAGACGGCCGGGTCGACGTCGTTGGCGATGATCTCCAGACCGGAGGGCGCCTGCGAGGTGAACCGCCGGATGTCCATGTAGGAGTTGAGGTACGGGATCGCCTGGACGAGGTCACGGATGGTGGCCCCGGTCTCGCGCCGTACGCGGCGGCCGAGCGTACCGGCGTCCGGGTTGGCGTCGATCGCGAGGATCTTGTCCTGTCGCTCACTGGCGAGGGTGGCGCCGAGCGCGGTCGTCGTGGTCGTCTTGCCGACACCGCCCTTGAGGCTGATGACGGCGATGCGGTAGCAGGACAGCACCGGCGTGCGGATCAGCTCCAGCTTCCGCTGCCGCTCGGCCTCCTCCTTCTTGCCGCCCAGCTTGAACCGCGAGCCGCCGGCCGCGGGGCGGCTGCTCTTCGCCTTCTGCTTCCTGCTGTTGAGCAGTCGGTCCGACGACAGCTCCACGGCCGCGGTGTAACCGAGCGGCGCCGCTCCGGGGTTGGTCGGCTGCCGCTGGTCGTGCTGCATCGGCTGCGGCCAGGCGGCCCCGGCACGCGGATCGACCGGCTGCTGCGGGGGCTGACCGGCGTGCGGGGGCTGCGGCTGGGGGGCGAAGGCGTGCGGGGCCTGCGCGTCGGGCTGGGCCGGTGCGCCCGGCTGGGCCTGCGGCGGCACACCGGGATGCTGCGGCTGCGGCTGTCCCTGCTGCACGGGAGGCTGCTGCTGGGGGAAGCCGTAACCGGGCTGGGCCGGGGGAGTCGGAGCCGGCGCGGGACCGGCGGGCGGAAAGCCGTAACCGGGCTGCGGGGCGGGCGGCTGCGGGGCGGCGGAGCCCGGAGCCCCCGGCTGCGGGAAGCCGTATCCGGCCTGCGGGGCGGGCGCGGGCGCAGGAACGGCCTCGGGCTGCTGTGCGGGCGGCTGCTGGGCTGCCGGGTGAGGGGCGCCGGGGGCGGGAAGCCGTATCCGGCCTGTGCGGGCACCTGGGGCGGCGGTGTCTGTCCACCCGGTGTGTTCCAGGCGGCGGGTGCGGGCTGCGGCGCCTGCGGCTGGAACGGCGGCTGCTGGGCGGGGACGACCGGCCGGCCCTGGGCCGGGTCCGCCGGCTGCGGCTGCGCGGGCACGTGGGCGTCCGTCGGCCGGGCCGGTGCCTGCTGCGGCTGCGCGGGCCACTGGCTCGCGGGCGCCGGGGCGGCGGGGGACGCGGGCGGTACCGGGGGCACTCCCTGCGGCGCCGGGGGCGTCCAGGCGGGCGGGGCGTCGGGCGCGGCCGCCGGGACGGCGTCCTGGGGCGGGCTGTCCCGGGGAGCCTCGGCGGGAGCCGCGCCGGAGGGCACGGCGTCCTCCACCCGCACGGCGTCCTCGGGCTCGACGACCGCCGCCGGTGCGTCCTCCGCCGGTGCGTCCTGCGTGGGCACGGCGTCCTCGGGCTCGGTCGCCGGACCCGCCGACGCGGGGGCCTCCTCCACGTCGGTCACGGAGGGCTCGGCGTCCCCGTCCTCCCCGGTCCCGGCCTCCTCGGCGACTCCTCCGTCCTCGGAGGAGGGGGCGCCGCTGAGACGGTCCCCGCCGGACGCTTCGAGGGCTTCGGACGCGCCGGACGCGCCGGACGCGCCGGACGCGCCGGACGCGCCGGACGCGTCAGAGGTGTCAGGGGTGTCAGGGGTGTCGAGGGTCTCGGACGCGTCGGGGGACCCGGCCCCGCCGGCACCCTCTTCCGGGTCGTCCGCGCCCTGGGCGTCCACCGCACCGGCCGGGACGTCCGCGTCACCGGACTCGTCCCGGACGTCCTCGTCGTCGGCGGCGACCGGCGCGGACGGCGCCTCCGCCGCGGCCTCCCGCTCCTCGATCTCCCGCTTCAGCGCGGCGGCGGAGAACCGAAGGGTGGCACCGCTCTCGAGGTTCCCGTTGCCGGGTTCCTCCTCCCCCTTCTCCTCGGCCGCGGAACTCGCCGGAGCCACCGGGGAGTCCGGGGACGCGGCAGCCGACCACTGCGACCGGAACCCGCCGACCGGCATGTTCGGCACGGCCGAAGGGGAGGCAGGGTCCGGATCCGCCGCTGACAGGGGCGGAGGCGAGGGCTCCGGCGCCTCGTCGTGCTCCTCCCGGGGCCGCTGCGGCTCGAACCCGCTCCCCACCGGAAGCCTGGGCACGGCCACCGGCCCCCCGACGGGCGGTGCGGGTGGGGTGAAGGGCGCCCCCGGCACGGGTGCGGGAGGCGTGAAGGGAGCACCGGGAGCGGGCGCGGGCGGCGTGAAAGGCGCCCCCGGGGCCGGTGCCGGAACGGAGGAGGGCCCGGCGGCACCCACCGCGTGCGGCGGCGGAGTCAGCCCGGGCAGGGGCGGAACGGGCCCCGGGGAGGCCGGTGGAGCGGCCGGTGGCGAGGCCGGAGCCGAAGAGGGGGAAGGAGAAGAAGCGGAAGGAGACGAGGAGTCGGAAGAGGCCGACGCGGCGGTCGAGGAGGACCCCCCCGACCCCGAACTCCCCGAAGCGTTCTGCGTGTACCAGGCCGGCGGCGCGTAGTCGATGGTGAACTCGCCCGTCGTCTCGAGGGCGGACTCCGCGTCGGGCTGGTCATCGCCGGGTGTCGCCCAGCCCCCGCGCGTCCCGTCCCGATCGCTGCTCACAGTTCCTCCTGGTGTGGTCGAGCACCCTCGTGCCGTGCTGGGGCGACCATTTCTCGTCGTCCGACGTGTCCGAAAAGGAAACGAAGTCGTCCGAACCGGCCCTCCCCGTAGGACGCCGATGCCCGGTACCGGGTTCTGGCGTCGCGCCGGGTACCAGCCTAATCACCAGTGGCCCCGCCCCGTCAGCCCCGCCCGCTCCTCACTGTTCGCCGCCCGTCCCCGCGCAACGCGGTCAAGAGCCGTACCAGTTCACAACCCAAGGGGCGAAATCGCTCAATGCCCGCGCAACGGTCAACGGATGCGCCGGTCGATCCGCCGGACGTGGGAAATCCGCCAACCGGCCCCGGAGTCCCGCGGGTTGACGGACAGGCCGCGGAACGACGGCCGACGGCCGACGGCCGGCCGGCGGGCGGACCGGCGGCAGACGGACGGGCGGCACGCACGCGTACCGCCCGTCCCCGAATCCCCGCACCACACGACGGACGCGGCGCGCGGCGGCACCCGCCGCGCGCCGCGTCCCCCGTCACTCGGAGGCCGGAACCGCCCCTTCGCCGGCCGGCGCCGGCTCCAGGTCGAACTCCCCGTCCCGCGCGCCCAGCACGAAGGCCCGCCACTCCGCCTCCGTGTACCGCAGCACGGTGTCCGGGTCGAGGGAGGAGCGCATGGCCACGGCGCCGCCGGGCAGACGGGCGATCTCGACCCGCTCCTCGTGCTCCTCGGTGCCCGGCGCGCTGTGCCACTCCACGCCGGAGATGTCGAGGGCGTAGAGCTCGTTCTTCTCCCGCTCCTTGCGCGCCTTGATCTCCTCAGCCGTCTCCGCCATACCGCAGCGACCCCTTCCCGACGTACCAACGGTCCGAGCGCTCACCCTAGTGGCCTCCTGCGTCCGGCCCGGGCGGTTCGACGGACCGGGGGGAAACCGCCCGCCACCGCCTGGTACCCTGAGTGACGGCCGTTTGTGTACGCACCCCCGGAGCGCTCGTTCTGGAGGCCGCGCTCAGCGGATCCCCGCCTTCCGAGTCACGGAAGATCCCCCGAGACGAAGACCGGGGGCACTCGGTGGCCATGTATTCAGACCATGAGGAGTACGCGTGTCGCTCGACGCCGCCACGAAGAAGCAGATCATCTCCGAGTTCGGTACCAAGGAGGGTGACACCGGCTCCCCCGAGGTCCAGGTCGCTCTGCTCTCCCGTCGGATCTCCGACCTGACGGAGCACCTCAAGACCCACAAGCACGACCACCACTCCCGCCGCGGTCTGCTGATCCTGGTCGGTCAGCGCCGCCGGCTGCTGCAGTACCTCGCCAAGAAGGACATCCAGCGCTTCCGTGCGCTGGTCGACCGCCTCGGCATCCGCCGCGGTGCGGCGGGCGCCAAGTAAGACGCCGTGGAGGGAGCGGTTCCCGGGACAAGGGGACCGCTCCCTTTGCTGTACGTGCGGAGTGTCACCGCGCCTTTGTAGTGTGGTAGCACAACGCAAAAGACACGACTCAGTGTGATGACCGGTGCCTCATCGGGTACGCGACCATCACGGACGTCACCGCCGACGCCGTCCAGGCGTCACGACGCACGAAGGAGAAGCGCACCTCGCCGCCGCCGGTCCTCGGTAGTGGCCCCCGGGAGAATGAACCCGGGTGCTTCGATCGAAGACCGGCCCGCACCAGTGGAGCGCTTCTCCGTCACCGTCCCCCCGCCACACGGGCGAGGCGGGACCAAAGACGACAAGTAACGGAGAAAACGCTAGTGGAGAACGAGACCCACTACGCCGAGGCCGTCATCGACAACGGCTCCTTCGGCACCCGCACCATCCGCTTCGAGACCGGCCGCCTCGCCAGGCAGGCGGCGGGTTCCGCCGTGGCCTACCTGGACGACGACACCATGGTGCTGTCGGCGACCACCGCCTCCAAGAACCCCAAGGACCAGCTCGACTTCTTCCCGCTCACGGTGGACGTCGAGGAGCGGATGTACGCGGCCGGCAAGATCCCCGGCTCCTTCTTCCGCCGCGAGGGCCGGCCCTCCGAGGACGCGATCCTCACCTGCCGCCTCATCGACCGCCCGCTGCGCCCGTCCTTCAAGAAGGGCCTGCGCAACGAGATCCAGGTCGTCGCCACGATCATGGCGCTCAACCCCGACCACCTGTACGACGTCGTGGCGATCAACGCCGCCTCCGCGTCCACGCAGCTGGCCGGCCTGCCCTTCTCCGGCCCGATCGGCGGCGTCCGCGTCGCGCTGATCAACGGCCAGTGGGTGGCGTTCCCGACGCACACCGAGCTCGAGGACGCCGTCTTCGACATGGTCGTCGCGGGCCGCACCCTGGAGGACGGCGACGTCGCGATCATGATGGTCGAGGCCGAGGCCACCGAGAAGACCGTCAAGCTGGTCGAGGGCGGCGCCGAGGCGCCCACCGAGGAGGTCGTCGCCGCCGGTCTGGAGGCCGCGAAGCCCTTCATCAAGGTGCTCTGCCGGGCCCAGGCCGACCTCGCCGCGAAGGCCGCCAAGCCGACCGCCGAGTTCCCGATCTTCCTGGACTACCAGGACGACGTCCTCGAGGCGCTGACCGCCGCCGTCAAGCCCGAGCTCGCCCAGGCGCTCACCATCGCCGGCAAGCAGGAGCGCGAGGCCGAGCTGGACCGCGTCAAGGCCCTCGCCGCCGAGAAGCTCCTGCCGGAGTTCGAGGGCCGCGAGAAGGAGATCTCCGCCGCGTACCGCTCGCTGACCAAGACCCTGGTCCGCGAGCGCGTCATCAAGGAGAAGAAGCGCATCGACGGCCGCGGTGTCACCGACATCCGCACCCTGGCCGCCGAGGTCGAGGCCATCCCGCGGGTGCACGGCTCGGCGCTGTTCGAGCGTGGCGAGACCCAGATCCTGGGCGTCACCACCCTCAACATGCTCCGCATGGAGCAGCAGCTGGACACCCTCTCCCCGGTGACCCGCAAGCGCTACATGCACAACTACAACTTCCCGCCGTACTCCACCGGTGAGACCGGCCGCGTCGGCTCCCCGAAGCGCCGCGAGATCGGCCACGGCGCCCTCGCCGAGCGCGCCCTGATCCCGGTCCTGCCGACGCGCGAGGAGTTCCCCTACGCGATCCGTCAGGTGTCCGAGGCCCTCGGCTCCAACGGCTCGACGTCCATGGGCTCGGTCTGCGCCTCCACCATGTCGCTGCTGAACGCCGGTGTGCCGCTGAAGGCCCCGGTCGCCGGTATCGCCATGGGCCTGATCTCCCAGGAGATCGAGGGCGAGACGCACTACGTCACCCTCACCGACATCCTCGGTGCGGAGGACGCCTTCGGCGACATGGACTTCAAGGTCGCCGGCACCAAGGAGTTCGTGACCGCCCTCCAGCTCGACACCAAGCTGGACGGCATCCCGGCCTCCGTCCTGGCCGCCGCCCTGAAGCAGGCCCGTGACGCCCGCCTCCACATCCTCGACGTGATGATGGAAGCGATCGACACGCCGGACGAGATGTCCCCCAACGCGCCGCGGATCATCACCGTGAAGATCCCGGTCGACAAGATCGGCGAGGTCATCGGCCCCAAGGGCAAGATGATCAACCAGATCCAGGAGGACACCGGCGCCGAGATCACCATCGAGGACGACGGCACCATCTACATCGGTGCCGCCGACGGCCCGTCCGCCGAGGCCGCCCGCACCACGATCAACGGCATCGCCAACCCGACGATGCCCGAGGTCGGCGAGCGCTACCTGGGCACGGTCGTGAAGACGACGACGTTCGGCGCCTTCGTCTCCCTCCTCCCCGGCAAGGACGGCCTGCTGCACATCTCGCAGATCCGCAAGCTGGCCGGCGGCAAGCGCGTGGAGAACGTCGAGGACGTCCTCGGCGTGGGCCAGAAGGTCCAGGTCGAGATCGCCGAGATCGACTCCCGCGGCAAGCTCTCCCTCGTCCCGGTGATCGAGGGCGAGGAAGACTCCTCCGACGAGAAGAAGGACGACGCCGACCAGTGACGTCCCGTGGCTCCAAGGCGACGGCCCGCACCTCCCCGGAGGCGCGGGCCGTCGCCCGTACCCAAACCCTGATCAAGGGCGAGAACGGCATCGGCACCGTTCGCAAGACCACCCTCCCCGGGGGCCTGCGCATCGTCACCGAGACCCTGCCCTCGGTCCGCTCGGCGACCTTCGGCATCTGGGCGCACGTCGGCTCCCGCGACGAGACCCCGGCCCTGAACGGCGCCACCCACTACCTGGAGCACCTGCTCTTCAAGGGCACCGCCCGCAGGTCTGCCCTGGACATCTCCTCCGCCATCGACGCCGTCGGCGGCGAGATGAACGCGTTCACGGCCAAGGAGTACACGTGCTACTACGCGCGGGTGCTCGACACGGACCTGCCGCTCGCCATCGACGTGGTCTGCGACATGCTCACCGGCTCGGTGATCCGCGAGGAGGACGTCGACGTCGAGCGCGGCGCCATCCTCGAAGAGATCGCGATGACCGAGGACGACCCGGGCGACTGCGTGCACGACCTGTTCGCGCGCACCATGTTCGGCGACAACCCCCTCGGCCGCCCGGTCCTCGGCACGGTCGACACGGTCAACGCCCTCACCGCCGACCGCATCCGCCGCTTCTACAGGAAGCACTACGACCCCACCCACCTCGTGGTCGCCTGCGCCGGCAACGTCGACCACGGCAAGGTCGTGCGCCAGGTCCGCGCCGCCTTCGAGAAGGCCGGTGCCCTCAAGGACCCCGACGCCCAGCCGATCGCCCCGCGCGGCGGCCTGCGCACCCTGCGCACCGCGGGCCGCGTCGAACTCGTCGACCGCAGGACGGAACAGGCGCACGTCGTCCTCGGCATGCCGGGCGTGGCCCGCACCGACGAGCGGCGCTGGGCCCTCGGCGTGCTGAACACCGCCCTCGGCGGTGGCATGTCCTCCCGCCTGTTCCAGGAGGTCCGGGAGAAGCGGGGCCTCGCCTACAGCGTGTACTCCTACACCTCCGGCTTCGCCGACTGCGGCCTGTTCGGTGTGTACGCGGGCTGCAGGCCGTCGCAGGTCCACGACGTGCTGAAGATCTGCCGCGACGAACTCGACCACGTGGCCGAGCACGGACTCCCCGACGACGAGATGGAGCGCGCCATCGGCCAGCTCCAGGGCTCCACGGTCCTCGGCCTCGAGGACACCGGCGCGCTGATGAACCGTATCGGCAAGAGCGAACTGTGCTGGGGCGAGCAGATGTCGGTCGACGACATGCTGGCCCGGATAGCCTCGGTCACACCGGACGACGTCCGCTCGGTCGCCCGCGAGGTCCTGGGACGGCGGCCCTCCCTGTCGGTCATCGGCCCGCTCAAGGACAAGCAGGCGTCCCGGCTGCACGACGCCGTCGCCTGACCCACCCCCGTAAGGAAGCAACGAACATGAGCAAGCTGCGCGTGGCGGTCCTCGGCGCCAAGGGCCGGATCGGTTCCGAGGCGGTACGGGCGGTCGAGGCCGCCGAGGACATGGAGCTGGTGGCCGCCCTCGGCCGGGGCGACAAGCTGGAGACCCTCGCCGAGAACGGCGCCCAGGTCGCGGTGGAGCTGACCACCCCCGCCTCGGTCATGGGCAACCTCGACTTCTGCGTGCGCCACGGCATCCACGCGGTCGTGGGTACGACGGGCTGGACCGACGAGCGCCTCGCGCAGCTGAGGGGCTGGCTCGACCAGTCCCCGGAGACGGGCGTGCTCATCGCGCCGAACTTCTCCATCGGCGCCGTCCTCACCATGAAGTTCGCGCAGATCGCCGCCCCCTACTTCGAGTCCGTCGAGGTCGTCGAGCTGCACCACCCGAACAAGGTGGACGCCCCCAGCGGTACCGCCACCCGCACCGCCCAGCTCATCGCCGAGGCCCGCCGCCGGGCCGGCAGCGCCCCCGCCCCGGACGCCACGGTCACCGCCCTGGACGGCGCCCGCGGCGCGGACGTCGACGGGATCCCGGTGCACGCGGTCCGGCTGCGCGGCCTGCTCGCCCACCAGGAGGTCCTGCTCGGCGGCGAGGGCGAGACCCTCACCGTCCGCCACGACTCCCTGCACCACAGCAGCTTCATGCCGGGCATCCTGCTCGGCGCCCGCCGCGTGGTGACCACTCCCGGCCTGACCTTCGGCCTGGAACACTTCCTCGACCTGAACTGAGCCCGAGCCGCCCCATGCGCGCCAAGATCTCCTACGCCGTCACGGCCGCCGTCCTGGTCGTCTACTTCGTCCTGGTCGGCAGCCGCGGTGTGCTGCTCATCGGGACCGGTACGCCCCTCACCGTCACCCTCGGTGTCGCGGTGCTGATCCTGCCGGTCATCGGCGTGTGGTTCCTGTGGAAGAACACCGAGTTCGTCCGCAACGCCAACCGGCTCGCCGCCGAGCTCGACGCCGAGGGCGGACTGCCCGTCGACGAGCTCAAGCGCCTGCCCAGCGGCCGCGTCGACCGCGACTCGGCCGACGAGGTCTTCGCCCGGCGCAAGGCCGAGACGGAGGCCGCCCCCGACGACTGGCGCAGCTGGTTCCGGCTGGCCGTCGCCTACCACGACGCCCGCGACACCCCGCGCGCCCGCAAGGCCATGCAGCGGGCGATCACCTTGCACAAGGCCTCTCACTGAGCGCCTGCGCGCCACGCGCCGGGGCCCGGCCCGCCTGTGCGGACCGGGCCCCGGCGCGCGCGGTGCGGCTCCGTGCGCTCAGCTTTGCCGGTACTCGTCGGCCCAGACCTCCACGGAGTCGGCCGCCCGGTCGAAGGCCAGCGGATCCCGCCCCAGGAAGTCCGCGTTGTGCGAGGTCAGCAGCGGCGGCGGGGCATCCGCGGCCCGTCCCCGCCGGACGAGGAGCAGCGCCTGCCCCTGCACCGTGCGCGGCAGCCCCAGCCAGCGCACCGGCTGCTGCACCGTGCGCACGGAGACCACCTGCTCCCAGGGCGTCGTACGCGTGCCGAGGAAGGCCACGCGACGCAGGCCCCGCGCGCTCACCCAGACGCCCATGCGCAGCATCCTCAGCGCGCAGCCGACGACGACCAGCGCGATGGCGAACACGGCCCCGGCGGACGACAGCGTCGCCGTCACCGTGATGGCCATCCCCGCGAACAGCACGAACGAGGCGAGCAGCAGCAGAAGCGCCGCCGCACCCACCCGCCACGGCCCGGGACGGTACGGGCGCCGCCAGCGGTCACGGTCGTCGTACGGCAGAGCGACGTCGTCCGCCGTGTCGAACGCGCGGTCGGCCGTCAGGAAGGGCAGGGGCACGGCTGGTCCTCACTCGATCCATGCGTGGGCTGTGCCCGGTGAGGCTACCGATCCGTGTGCCCCGTCACCACCCTCGGGGGGCCGGACGGAGACGGAGCGGCCGGTCCGGCGGTTCAGCGCCCGTCGGACGCCTGTGACTGCGGGGTTTCCGTGCCCGAGGGATCGGTGGACAACGCGGGCGTCCCGATGACCAGGGAGCCCACCAGCCCGGCGACGACGGTGAGCCCCAGCAGCCAGCGCCCGGCTATCTGACCGGCGGTCGCCCGCTCGCGGGGCGGGGGAGTGACATTGCTGCGGAACCTGTCGGCCTCGGCGAGGAAGGCGAACGGTACGGGTTCACGCCGACCGGACATCAGGGGTGCGTCTCCCTTCGGGATCGAACGAATCGCTGTCATCGGCACAGACGAACGAGCGCCTCGAGAAGTGCCCGCTTTCACCGGATGCGCAGACGTTCGGTGATGTTCGCCGTCGTTCGGCGCCGTATGTCGCGGCCCGGTGCCGGGCGCCCCGCCGGACGTCCCGCCACCGGGGCCGGGGCGTGGAGCCGTAGAGTGGTCGCCGCCCGCGAGATGTGATGGAAGGACCCCCGCGCCGTGACCGACGCCCCCGCCGACGACCTCAAGCCCGACTTCCGCAGCGACGTGACCGTCGAGCTGGTCAAGCACACCGCGTCCGACGCCGACGTGCTGTTCGCCGCCCGCGTCTCGACCGTCGGCGAGCAGTCCCTGGACGAGCTCAACAAGGACCCCGAGCGTTCCAAGGGCCTGATCAACTACCTGATGCGGGACCGCCACGGCAGCCCCTTCGAGCACAACTCGATGACCTTCTTCATCAGCGCCCCGATCTTCGTCTTCCGCGAGTTCATGCGGCACCGCGTGGGCTGGTCGTACAACGAGGAGTCGGGCCGCTACCGCGAGCTCCAGCCGGTCTTCTACGTCCCGGACGCGTCCCGCAAGCTGGTCCAGGAGGGCCGCCCCGGCAAGTACCGCTTCGTCGAGGGCACCGGGGCCCAGCAGGAGCTGGTGGGCCGCGTCATGGAGGACTCCTACCGGCAGGCGTACGAGGCGTACCAGGAGATGCTCGCCGCCGGCGTCGCCCGCGAGGTCGCCCGCGCGGTGCTCCCCGTCGGCCTGTACTCCTCGATGTACGCCACCTGCAACGCCCGCTCGCTGATGCACTTCCTCGGACTGCGCACCCAGCACGAACTGGCGAAGGTCCCGTCCTTCCCGCAGCGGGAGATCGAGATGGTCGGCGAGAAGATGGAGGCCGAGTGGGCCCGGCTCATGCCGCTCACCTACGCCGCCTTCAACGCCAACGGCCGGGTGGCGCCGTGAGGAACCCCCGTTCGCGCATCAGGCACACATGTACGGGTCAGTCCTGTGAAGTGTCCGTATTGCGGCATTTGGAGAAGTTCATCTAGCCTGATCAAACGGGCCCGGCACTGCCTGAACCCCCGAGCAGGCAGTGCCGGGTCCCCCCTTTGTTCCACCTTTTGCCCCACCTTGTCGCCTCCCCCGAGGGCAGACCCCGGCCTGAGCAACGAGTAGCGTGTAACCCATGGCTCCGACCTCCACTCCGCAGACCCCCTTCGGGCGGGTCCTCACCGCCATGGTCACGCCCTTCACGGCGGACGGCGCACTCGACCTCGACGGCGCACAGCGGCTCGCCACCCACCTGGTGGACGCAGGCAACGACGGCCTGATCATCAACGGCACCACCGGCGAGTCCCCGACCACCAGCGACGCGGAGAAATCGGATCTCGTACGAGCGGTCCTGGAGGCGGTCGGCGACCGCGCCCACGTCGTGGCCGGAGTCGGCACCAACGACACCCACCACAGCATCGAGCTGGCCCGCGCCGCCGAGCGCGCCGGCGCGCACGGCCTGCTGGTCGTCACCCCGTACTACAACAAGCCCCCGCAGGAGGGCCTCTACCGGCACTTCACGGCCGTCGCCGACGCCACCGGGCTGCCGGTCATGCTCTACGACATCCCCGGCCGCAGCGGCGTCCCGATCAACACCGAGACGCTCGTCCGCCTCGCCGAGCACCCCCGGATCGTCGCCAACAAGGACGCCAAGGGCGACCTCGGCCGCGCGAGCTGGGCCATCGCCCGCTCCGGCCTCGCCTGGTACTCCGGCGACGACATGCTGAACCTCCCCCTGCTCTCCGTGGGCGCCGTCGGCTTCGTCTCGGTCGTCGGCCACCTCGTCACCCCTGAGCTGTGCGCCCTGGTCGAGGCGTACACCTCGGGCGACGTCCAGAAGGCCACCGAGATCCACCAGAAGCTGCTCCCGGTCTACACCGGCATGTTCCGCACCCAGGGCGTGATGACCACCAAGGCGGCGCTCACCCTCAAGGGCCTGCCCGCCGGGCCCCTGCGCGCCCCCATGGTCGAGTGCGCGCCGGAAGAGGTCGAGCAGCTCAAGATCGATCTTGCCGCCGGCGGGGTACAGCTCCAGTAACCAGACTTCGCGCGACCGCTCGCGCAGCCGGACTCCACAACTGAATAGGCGGGCCACCGGTGCCCGCACCCCACAACGACAACTGCTTCTGCACGAACGTCACGCGCGCCACGTGCCCACCGGTACGTGGCGCGCGTGTTTGAGGAGAGTCTTTTGAGTCATCCGCATCCTGAACTCGGCCCGCCCCCTGCGCTGCCCGAAGGCGGCCTGCGGGTCACCCCGCTCGGTGGCCTCGGCGAGATCGGCCGCAACATGACGGTCTTCGAGTACGGCGGCCGCCTGCTGATCGTCGACTGCGGAGTGCTCTTCCCCGAGGAGGAGCAGCCCGGAATCGACCTGATCCTGCCGGACTTCTCGTCCATCCGGGACCGTCTCGACGACATCGAGGGCATCGTCCTCACCCACGGCCACGAGGACCACATCGGCGGCGTCCCCTTCCTCCTCCGCGAGAAGCCGGACATCCCGCTGATCGGCTCCAAGCTGACCCTCGCCCTCATCGAGGCGAAGCTCCAGGAGCACCGCATCCGCCCGTACACCCTGGAGGTGGCGGAAGGACAGCGCGAGCGCATCGGCCCCTTCGACTGCGAGTTCATCGCGGTCAACCACTCCATCCCCGACGCGCTCGCCGTGGCGATCCGTACCCCCGCCGGCATGGCCGTCCACACCGGCGACTTCAAGATGGACCAGCTCCCGCTGGACAACCGCCTCACGGACCTCCACGCATTCGCCCGGCTCAGCGAGGAGGGCATCGACCTCCTCCTCACCGACTCCACGAACGCCGAGGTCCCCGGGTTCACCCCGCACGAGCGCGACATCTCCAACGTGCTGCGCCAGGTCTTCGCCGGCGCCCGCAAGCGGATCATCGTGGCCAGCTTCGCCAGCCACGTCCACCGCATCCAGCAGATCCTGGACGCGGCGTACGAGTACGGCCGCCGGGTCGCCTTCGTCGGCCGCTCCATGGTCCGCAACATGGGCATCGCCCGCGACCTCGGCTACCTCAGGGTCCCGCCGGGCCTGGTCGTGGACGTCAAGACCCTCGACGACCTCCCCGACAGCGAGGTGGTCCTCGTCTGCACGGGCTCCCAGGGCGAGCCGATGGCGGCCCTGTCCCGCATGGCCAACCGCGACCACCAGATCCGCATCGTCGAGGGCGACACCGTGATCCTGGCGTCGTCGCTCATCCCCGGCAACGAGAACGCGGTGTACCGCGTGATCAACGGCCTGACCCGCTGGGGTGCCAACGTCGTCCACAAGGGCAACGCCAAGGTGCACGTCTCCGGTCACGCCTCCGCGGGCGAGTTGCTGTACTTCTACAACATCTGCCGCCCGAAGAACCTGATGCCGGTGCACGGCGAGTGGCGCCACCTGCGGGCCAACGCGGAACTGGGCGCCATGACCGGCGTCCCGCACGACCGCATCGTCATCGCCGAGGACGGCGTGGTCGTCGACCTCGTCGAGGGCAAGGCGAAGATTTCGGGCAAGGTCCAGGCGGGATACGTCTACGTCGACGGCCTCTCCGTCGGCGACGTCGGCGAGCCGGCCCTGAAGGACCGCAAGATCCTCGGCGACGAGGGCATCATCTCGGTCTTCGTGGTCATCGACTCGTCCACCGGCAAGATCACGGGCGGTCCGCACCTCCAGGCCCGCGGCTCCGGCATCGAGGACTCCGCCTTCGGCGGGGTGATCCCGAAGATCACGGAGGTGCTGGAGCGTTCGGCCCAGGACGGCGTCGTCGAACCCCACCAGCTGCAGCAGCTCATCCGCAGGACGCTGGGCAAGTGGGTCTCCGACACGTACCGGCGCCGGCCGATGATCCTGCCCGTGGTGGTGGAGGTCTGACGGACCGTCGGCCCCACGCACGACGCGACCTGGAGCGGGGCGCCCCGATTTGCATCGGGGCGCCCCGCTCCAGTACGTTTACAACTCGCCCCGCTCGGGAACCCGACCAACTCATACGTCGGAACCAATCCCCGGAGGGGCGGGGAAATCCGACTGAGAATCTCTGATAGAGTCGGAACCGCCGGAAAGGGAAACGCGGAAGCGGGAACCTGGAAAGCACCGAGGAAATCGGATCGGAAAGATCTGATAGAGTCGGAAACGCAAGACCGAAGGGAAGCGCCCGGAGGAAAGCCCGCGAGGGTGAGTACGAAGGAAGCGTCCGTTCCTTGAGAACTCAACAGCGTGCCAAAAGTCAACGCCAGATATGTTGATACCCCGTCCATCCGGTTCGGATGGTCGAGGTTCCTTTGAAAAAACACAGCGAGGACGCTGTGAACGGTTGGGCCTATTCCGCCCGGCCGTTCCGCTCTCGTGATGTGTCACCGGACAGCCGGTAAACATTCACGGAGAGTTTGATCCTGGCTCAGGACGAACGCTGGCGGCGTGCTTAACACATGCAAGTCGAACGATGAACCACTTCGGTGGGGATTAGTGGCGAACGGGTGAGTAACACGTGGGCAATCTGCCCTGCACTCTGGGACAAGCCCTGGAAACGGGGTCTAATACCGGATACGACCATCTTGGGCATCCTTGATGGTGGAAAGCTCCGGCGGTGCAGGATGAGCCCGCGGCCTATCAGCTTGTTGGTGAGGTAACGGCTCACCAAGGCGACGACGGGTAGCCGGCCTGAGAGGGCGACCGGCCACACTGGGACTGAGACACGGCCCAGACTCCTACGGGAGGCAGCAGTGGGGAATATTGCACAATGGGCGCAAGCCTGATGCAGCGACGCCGCGTGAGGGATGACGGCCTTCGGGTTGTAAACCTCTTTCAGCAGGGAAGAAGCGCAAGTGACGGTACCTGCAGAAGAAGCGCCGGCTAACTACGTGCCAGCAGCCGCGGTAATACGTAGGGCGCGAGCGTTGTCCGGAATTATTGGGCGTAAAGAGCTCGTAGGCGGCTTGTCGCGTCGGTTGTGAAAGCCCGGGGCTTAACCCCGGGTCTGCAGTCGATACGGGCAGGCTAGAGTTCGGTAGGGGAGATCGGAATTCCTGGTGTAGCGGTGAAATGCGCAGATATCAGGAGGAACACCGGTGGCGAAGGCGGATCTCTGGGCCGATACTGACGCTGAGGAGCGAAAGCGTGGGGAGCGAACAGGATTAGATACCCTGGTAGTCCACGCCGTAAACGGTGGGCACTAGGTGTGGGCGACATTCCACGTCGTCCGTGCCGCAGCTAACGCATTAAGTGCCCCGCCTGGGGAGTACGGCCGCAAGGCTAAAACTCAAAGGAATTGACGGGGGCCCGCACAAGCGGCGGAGCATGTGGCTTAATTCGACGCAACGCGAAGAACCTTACCAAGGCTTGACATACACCGGAAAGCTCTGGAGACAGAGCCCCCCTTGTGGTCGGTGTACAGGTGGTGCATGGCTGTCGTCAGCTCGTGTCGTGAGATGTTGGGTTAAGTCCCGCAACGAGCGCAACCCTTGTCCCGTGTTGCCAGCAGGCCCTTGTGGTGCTGGGGACTCACGGGAGACCGCCGGGGTCAACTCGGAGGAAGGTGGGGACGACGTCAAGTCATCATGCCCCTTATGTCTTGGGCTGCACACGTGCTACAATGGCCGGTACAATGAGCTGCGATACCGCGAGGTGGAGCGAATCTCAAAAAGCCGGTCTCAGTTCGGATTGGGGTCTGCAACTCGACCCCATGAAGTCGGAGTCGCTAGTAATCGCAGATCAGCATTGCTGCGGTGAATACGTTCCCGGGCCTTGTACACACCGCCCGTCACGTCACGAAAGTCGGTAACACCCGAAGCCGGTGGCCCAACCCCTTGTGGGAGGGAGCTGTCGAAGGTGGGACTGGCGATTGGGACGAAGTCGTAACAAGGTAGCCGTACCGGAAGGTGCGGCTGGATCACCTCCTTTCTAAGGAGCACTTCTCACCGGCCCTCGGGCTGGTCAGAGGCCAGTGCATCGGCGAACGTCCGATGCTGGTTGCTCATGGGTGGAACGTTGACTACTCGGTCCGATCACTGGGCCGGAGGCTGCCAGTACTGCCCGTAAGGGCGTGGAACGCACGATCTCCGGACAGGGTCCGGCCGGGCACGCTGTTGGGTGTCTGAGGGCACGGCCGCATGGTCGTCTCTCGGTTGCCGGCCCCAGTGAACTCGGGATGTTGTCCCGGGGTGGTGGGTGGTTGGTCGTTGTTTGAGAACTGCACAGTGGACGCGAGCATCTGTGGCCAAGTTTTTAAGGGCGCACGGTGGATGCCTTGGCACCAGGAACCGATGAAGGACGTGGGAGGCCACGATAGGCCCCGGGGAGTCGTCAACCAGGCTTTGATCCGGGGGTGTCCGAATGGGGAAACCCGGCAGTCGTCATGGGCTGTCACCCGCTGCTGAACACATAGGCAGTGTGGAGGGAACGCGGGGAAGTGAAACATCTCAGTACCCGCAGGAAGAGAAAACAACCGTGATTCCGGGAGTAGTGGCGAGCGAAACCGGATGAGGCCAAACCGTATGCGTGTGAGACCCGGCAGGGGTTGCGCATGCGGGGTTGTGGGATCTCTCTTTCATGGTCTGCCGGCCATGAGACGAGTCAGAAACCGTTGATGTAGGCGAAGGACATGCGAAAGGTCCGGCGTAGAGGGTAAGACCCCCGTAGTCGAAACGTCAGCGGCTCGTTGGAGAGACACCCAAGTAGCACGGGGCCCGAGAAATCCCGTGTGAATCTGGCGGGACCACCCGCTAAGCCTAAATATTCCCTGGTGACCGATAGCGGATAGTACCGTGAGGGAATGGTGAAAAGTACCCCGGGAGGGGAGTGAAATAGTACCTGAAACCGTGTGCCTACAAGCCGTGGGAGCGTCGGACATCAGCTTGCTGGTGTCTCGTGACTGCGTGCCTTTTGAAGAATGAGCCTGCGAGTTTGCGGTGTGTTGCGAGGTTAACCCGGGTGGGGTAGCCGTAGCGAAAGCGAGTCCGAACAGGGCGCTTCAGTAGCACGCTCAAGACCCGAAGCGGAGTGATCTAGCCATGGGCAGGTTGAAGCGGAGGTAAGACTTCGTGGAGGACCGAACCCACCAGGGTTGAAAACCTGGGGGATGACCTGTGGTTAGGGGTGAAAGGCCAATCAAACTCCGTGATAGCTGGTTCTCCCCGAAATGCATTTAGGTGCAGCGTCGTGTGTTTCTTGCCGGAGGTAGAGCACTGGATAGGCGATGGGCCCTACCGGGTTACTGACCTTAGCCAAACTCCGAATGCCGGTAAGTGAGAGCGCGGCAGTGAGACTGTGGGGGATAAGCTCCATGGTCGAGAGGGAAACAGCCCAGAGCATCGACTAAGGCCCCTAAGCGTACGCTAAGTGGGAAAGGATGTGGAGTCGCACAGACAACCAGGAGGTTGGCTTAGAAGCAGCCACCCTTGAAAGAGTGCGTAATAGCTCACTGGTCTAGTGATTCCGCGCCGACAATGTAGCGGGGCTCAAGCGTACCGCCGAAGTCGTGTCATTGCAGCAATAAGCCCCAACGGGTGCTGTGATGGGTAGGGGAGCGTCGTCTGCCGGGTGAAGCAGCCGCGGAAGCGAGTTGTGGACGGTTGACGAGTGAGAATGCAGGCATGAGTAGCGATTCACACGTGAGAAACGTGTGCGCCGATTGACTAAGGGTTCCTGGGTCAAGCTGATCTGCCCAGGGTAAGTCGGGACCTAAGGCGAGGCCGACAGGCGTAGTCGATGGATAACCGGTTGATATTCCGGTACCCGCTGTGAAGCGTCAAACACCGAGCATCGTGATGCTAAGGCCGTGAAGCCGCCCCGGATCCTTCGGGTGAAGGGGAGTGGTGGAGCCGCCGGCCCAAGCGGTTAGTAGGTGAGTGATGGGGTGACGCAGGAAGGTAGTCCAGCCCGGGCGGTGGTTGTCCCGGGGTAAGGGTGTAGCCCGAGTGGTAGGCAAATCCGCCACTCATGAGGGTGAGACCTGATGCCGAGCCGATTGTGGTGAAGTGGATGATCCTATGCTGTCGAGAAAAGCCTCTAGCGAGTTTCATGGCGGCCCGTACCCTAAACCGACTCAGGTGGTCAGGTAGAGAATACCGAGGCGTTCGGGTGAACTATGGTTAAGGAACTCGGCAAAATGCCCCCGTAACTTCGGGAGAAGGGGGGCCACATCCGGTGACGGCACTTGCTGCCGGAGCTGGGGGTGGCCGCAGAGACCAGCGAGAAGCGACTGTTTACTAAAAACACAGGTCCGTGCGAAGCCGTAAGGCGATGTATACGGACTGACGCCTGCCCGGTGCTGGAACGTTAAGGGGACCGGTTAGCTCACCTTCGGGTGGGCGAAGCTGAGAACTTAAGCGCCAGTAAACGGCGGTGGTAACTATAACCATCCTAAGGTAGCGAAATTCCTTGTCGGGTAAGTTCCGACCTGCACGAATGGCGTAACGACTTCTCGACTGTCTCAACCATAGGCCCGGTGAAATTGCACTACGAGTAAAGATGCTCGTTTCGCGCAGCAGGACGGAAAGACCCCGGGACCTTTACTACAGTTTGATATTGGTGTTCGGTTCGGCTTGTGTAGGATAGCTGGGAGACTGTGAAGCTCGGACGCCAGTTCGGGTGGAGTCGTCGTTGAAATACCAGTCTGGTCGTGCTGGATGTCTAACCTGGGTCCGTGATCCGGATCAGGGACAGTGTCTGATGGGTAGTTTAACTGGGGCGGTTGCCTCCTAAAGGGTAACGGAGGCGCCCAAAGGTTCCCTCAGCCTGGTTGGCAATCAGGTGTTGAGTGTAAGTGCACAAGGGAGCTTGACTGTGAGACCGACGGGTCGAGCAGGGACGAAAGTCGGGACTAGTGATCCGGCGGTGGCTTGTGGAAGCGCCGTCGCTCAACGGATAAAAGGTACCCCGGGGATAACAGGCTGATCTTCCCCAAGAGTCCATATCGACGGGATGGTTTGGCACCTCGATGTCGGCTCGTCGCATCCTGGGGCTGGAGTCGGTCCCAAGGGTTGGGCTGTTCGCCCATTAAAGCGGTACGCGAGCTGGGTTTAGAACGTCGTGAGACAGTTCGGTCCCTATCCGCTGTGCGCGCAGGAGTCTTGAGAAGGGCTGTCCCTAGTACGAGAGGACCGGGACGGACGAACCTCTGGTGTGCCAGTTGTTCTGCCAAGGGCATGGCTGGTTGGCTACGTTCGGGAGGGATAACCGCTGAAAGCATCTAAGCGGGAAGCCTGCTTCGAGATGAGGACTCCCACCCACTTGATGGGGTAAGGCTCCCAGTAGACGACTGGGTTGATAGGCCGGATATGGAAGCACGGTAACGTGTGGAGTTGACCGGTACTAATAGGCCGAGGGCTTGTCCTCAGTTGCTCGCGTCCACTGTGTTGGTTCTGAAACCACGAACAACCCGAAGCCGGTTGTTGATTGTTTCATAGTGTTTCGGTGGTCATAGCGTAGGGGAAACGCCCGGTTACATTCCGAACCCGGAAGCTAAGCCTTACAGCGCCGATGGTACTGCAGGGGGGACCCTGTGGGAGAGTAGGACGCCGCCGAACAATCATTGAAAAGGGTTGGACCCCGAACTTCGGTTCCGGGTCCAACCCTTTTTTGTTCGGCGTCACTTGAAGTTCACGTTGCGCAACGAGCATCCACCACATGGGTACTGCTGCACTGCTCAGGGCCGCCGGTGTCGGAGTCGGTGACGAGGTCGTCGTCCCGGCCTTCGGGAACGTGGAGGTCGCTGAGGCCGTGGTGACGGCGGGAGCGCTGCCGGTGTTCGCCGACATAGATCCGTCGTCGTACTGCCTCGAGCCGGCCGCCGTGGAGGCGGCCGTGACGCCCCGGACGGCGGCCGTCGTCGTCGTGCACCGCTTCGGCAGGCCCGCCGACCTCGCACGGTTGCACGCTCTCGGCCGACGGCACGGGTTGCTGGTGCTGGAGCACGGGGAGTCCGAGGCGCCGTACGACGAGATAGCCCGGCGCAGGGAGCGGGCGGCGTTCCTCGACGCGAAGTTGAGGGGTGTGCGGACGCCCGAGGGCGGGGTCGGGCACACCTACCAGCAGTACGTCGTACGGGTGCCGGGGAACGGGCGACCTGATCGGGACGCCTTCGCACGGGCCGTACGCGCCAAGGGCGTTGACTGCCGGGTGCCGGTGAAGACCCCCGTGCATCGCCTGCCCGAATTCCGGCGGTGCGTGTCCTTGCCCGAGACCGAGCGGGCCGCCGACGAGACGCTCGCGCTTCCGGTGGACGCCTCGCTGACCAAGCGGGACATGCAGCGGATCGCGTCCGCGTGCAATGCGCTGGGCGGGCTGCTGCAGCCGGCTCTGTGAGCGTGGTTGGGAGCACGGCTGTCTTCGGGGTATGATCTATTCCGTTGCCGAGGGGGAAACCCCGCTGACAGCAACAGGCCCCTATAGCTCAGTCGGCAGAGCGTCTCCATGGTAAGGAGAAGGTCAACGGTTCGATTCCGTTTGGGGGCTCGGAAAAAGGCCCCGCCCATTCGGGCGGGGCCTTTCGCATGTCCTAGTCCGTGTGCGGCTCCGGCACACGCATGGCCAGGATGGCCATGTCGTCGGACGGAGCGTCGGAGGCGAAGCGTTCGACGGCGCGCATGATGCGGGCCGCGACCGCGCCGGCCGTCAGACCCGTACAGGTCGTCAGGACGTCGGCGAGACCGTCGTCGCCCAGCATGCGGGTGCCCTCACGGCGTTCGGTGACGCCGTCGGTCACGCAGAGGAGGACGTCGCCGGGATCGAGGGTGACCGTCTGCTCGTACAGCTCCAGGTCGTCGATGACGCCGAGGAGCGGCTGGGGCTCGGCGGCCGGTTCGACCGTGCCGTCCTGGCGCAGGCGGAGCGGGAGCGGGTGGCCGGCGCAGACCACCTTCAGTTCCGCGCTGCCGTCCTGCTGCGGGCGCAGTTCGCCGTAGAGCAGTGTGAGGAAGCGGCTGCGGGCGCCCTCGTCGAGGATCGCGGAGTTCAGGCGCTCCAGGACCGCCGGGCCGCTCAGCCCCTCACGGGCCAGCAGCCGCAGGGCGTGGCGGGCGAGGCCGGTGACGGCCGCCGCGTTGGGGCCCGTACCGCAGACGTCGCCGATGGCGAAGCCGTAGGCGCCGTCGCTGATGGGGAAGAGGTCGTAGAAGTCGCCGCCGACCTCGTTGCCCTCGCCGGCCGCGCGGTAGATGACCTCGACCTCGACGCCGTCGATCGTCGGCAGCTCGGGGGGCAGGAGGCTGCGCTGGAGGGACTGGCTGATGGCCGTGCGCTCGGAGTAGAGGCGGGCGTTGTCCAGGGCCAGTGCGGCCCGCCGGGAGAGGTCCTCGGCGAGTTCCAGGATCTCCTGGCGGAAGTGCTCGTCGGTCGGCTTGCCGAGGGTCAGCATGCCGATGACGCGGTTGCGGGCGACCAGGGGGAGGACCACCGTCTCGCCGCCGACGGCGGAGGCCGTGGCGAGGGTCGGTCCGATGCCCGGGGTGACCTGGCGGGTCGTACCGCCGCTGAGGCCGAGGCTGCGCATGGAGCTGCGCAGGGCCGCCTGGTGGGCGACCTCCGCGGGGGCCGACCAGACGCGGGCACCGGGGGTGGGGACCGGGTCGGGCGGGGAGATCTTCGACAGCAGCGACTTGATGCCGTCGATGAGTTCCTCGTCCTCGTGCAGCACGTAGGACAGGTACGGCTCGGAGGCCTGGTCGGCGATCGTGTAGACGGCGCACCAGGTGGCGAGGGTGGGGACCGTCATCTGGGCCATGAGGGCCAGGGTCTGGTCCCGGTCCAGGGTGCCGGCGAGGAGGTCGGAGGCCTCGACGAGGAAGCTGAGCGAGCCGCGGCGCAGGCGCTCCAGCTCGCCCAGGCGGGCCGACTCGACGGCGAGCGCGATGCGGTCGGCCGCGAACTGAAGGCGCAGCGCCTCCTCGTTGGAGTACCGGCCCGGTGCCTCCGCGGCGACGCCGAGGGAGCCGGTGAGACGGCCCTCGACCTTCAGCGGCACGGTGACGACCGAGCGCATGCCGGTGCCGTTGAGGAGGGGGACCGCGCCCGGCACGGCGGTGAGGTCCTCGTGGACGGCCGGCATGCGGGCGGAGCCGTAGCGGCCGGGTCCCGCCTCGACGGGGACGCGGGCGAAGCGCTGGCGGGCCGAGGGCAGGCCGGTGGAGGCGCGGACCTCCAGTTCCGTCTCGTCGTCGGTGGCCAGGAGCAGGAAGGCGGAGTCGGCGTCGAGCATGTCGCGGGCGCGTTCCACCGTGCGCTGGAGCAGGCCGTCGAGGTCGTCCGGGGCGGGGGAGCCGATGAACACCTCGAAGGGGTCGGTGCTCTGGCCCTCGGAGCCGCCGGGCGTCTCGGAGGCCGGCACGCGCAGGGGGGTCTGCAGGACCGCCCGTTCGTGGTCCTTCACCAGGAGGCAGACCGTTGACGGCTCGCCGTCGGTGTCGCGGACCCGCAGGTGGGAGGCGTACACCGGAATCACCCGGCCGTGGGCGCCCCTGATGCCGTAGCTGCCCTCCCAGCGGGAGAGCTGGAGCGCCTCGGCGATGCCGGTGCTGGTGCCGGGGGTGTGCGGCCAGGCGGCGAGGTCGGTCAGGGGCTTGCCGGTGACCTGCTCGGCCGTGTAGCCGAAGAGTTCTTCCGCGTCCTCGTTCCAGGCGGTGATGGAGCCGGTCCGGTCGATCTGGACGACGGCCACGCGGACCCGGGTGTCGGCGAGCGGGAGGAGGTCGGCCGGCAGGGACGGGCCGGCGGTGCGGGTGCCCACCGGGCGTTCGGGAAGATCGAGCTGGAACCAGACGGTCTTGTGGGTGGGCGTGTAGTCCACGCCCCAGCGGCCGGCCAGGGCCGCGCACAGCTGGAGGCCGCGGCCTCCCTCGCGGTCGGGGCTGCCCATGTTGACGGCCGAGCCCTGGACGGGGATCTCGCGCTCCGGGTACCGGTCGGCCACCTCGATCCGTACGGCGTCGTCGCCGCGCAGGCACAGCAGGTCGGCGGAGGTGCCGGCGTGGACCACGGCGTTGGTCACCAGTTCGCTCGTGAGGACCACCGCGTCGTCCACGATGTCACCGAAGCCCCAGCCCTGGAGGGTGTCGCGGACGAAGGAGCGGGCGCTCGCGACCGATCGTCCGACGGGCTCGAAGCTGGCGGCCGCGCGCGCGGTGATCACAGAACTCCTCGACCGGTCGTCGGCGTGCATGCTCCCATGGCCGTCGGGCTCGTGCCGCTGCTGCGGCAGGTCACCCGTCGGCCGTGGCTCCGGGGGCTGGTCCCCGGGGATCAGTCCGGTGGTCATGTGTGCGGCCGCCCCTCCGATGCCCGCTCGTCTCCCTGCCACCGCCCAGGCCGGACGGACCGGCGTGGCTGGACAGCCGGATGCAAGGTTACTTACCTTCGCGGTCCCAGCGGATGCCGGTCTGCTGTGTTTCCGTCCGGAGGTGTCTCACGTCCGGAGGGTGTGCGGACGATGTGCGAAGCTGCCGAACTGTTATGGCCTGGTTCGGCAGGGGTGAAACACTGGGCAGGCTTGTCGTGAAGTTCCGGGCGGACCGAGTGTCTTCCGCGGCGGGTGGGCAGCAGCCCCTCGGCGGTGTCCTGGTACGCCGGACAGGAATCGTAGTAGTGCGAAATCGCAGTAGTACAGGGAACAGGCAGCAACAACTGGTACGCCCCCAGGGGGTACCAGAGCACAGCAGTAACGGTCGACCCCTGCGGGAGGGACACAGTGGAGTCTGGCGCAGCGACGCGGGGCACGAAAGCGCGCGCGAAAGGCGGACCGTCCCTGAGCAACCCACGCAAGGCGCGGGGTGGGACCACCGTGGTGGACACGGTGGCCCTGAACCGGCTGCTGGCGGCTCTCGTGGCGATGCGGGACGGGAACTTCCGCAAGCGGCTCACGGTGTCCGGCGACGGCGTGATGTCGGAGATCGCGGCGGTCTTCAACGAGGTGGCCGACCGCAATCTCCATCTGACGGGTGAGCTGGCGCGGGTGCGCCGCATGGTCGGACGTGAGGGAAAACTCACCGAGCGGCTGGAGACGGGGGCCTCCGAGGGCTCCTGGGCGGCGGCGATCGACCACTCGAACGCGCTGGTGGACGATCTCGTACGGCCCGTGTCCGAGGTCAGCAGGGTGCTGTCCGCGGTGGCCGAGGGCGATCTGTCGCCGCGCATGGAGCTGCGGACGCAGGCGCCGGACGGGACCGGGCATCCGCTGCGCGGTGAGTTCCTGAAGGTCGGGCGCACCGTCAACAACCTGGTCGACCAGCTGTCGACGTTCACCGACGAGGTCACGCGCGTGGCCAGCGAGGTGGGCACCGAGGGCAAGCTGGGCGGGCAGGCGCGGGTGCGCGGGATGTCCGGTTCGTGGAAGGACCTCACGGACTCCGTCAACACCATGGCGGAGCGGCTGACCGCGCAGGTGCGCGACATCGCGCTGGTGACGACGGCGGTCGCCCGGGGTGACCTGTCCCGCAAGGTCACCGTGCACGTCGAGGGGGAGATGCTGGAGCTGAAGAACACCGTCAACACGATGGTGGACCAGCTCTCCGCGTTCTCCTCCGAGGTGACCCGGGTCGCGCGCGAGGTGGGCACCGAGGGCGCGCTCGGCGGGCAGGCCCAGGTGCCCGGGGTGGACGGGGTGTGGAAGGAGCTCACGGACTCCGTCAACACCATGGCCGGGAACCTGACGGCCCAGGTGCGCGGGATCGCCGAGGTGACGACCGCGGTGGCCAACGGCGACCTGTCGCGGAAGGTGACCGTGCCGGCGCGCGGCGAGGTCGCGCAGCTCGCCGAGACGATCAACCAGATGACCGAGACGCTGCGCATCTTCGCGGACGAGGTCACGCGGGTCGCCAACGAGGTCGGTGCCGAGGGCCGGCTGGGCGGGCAGGCGAACGTGCCGGGGGCGGCGGGGACCTGGAAGGACCTGACGGACTCCGTCAACACGGTGTTCCGGAACCTGACCACTCAGGTGAGGGACATCGCGGCGGTGACGACGGCGGTGGCCAACGGCGACCTGTCGCAGAAGGTCACCGTGGACGTGGCCGGCGAGATGCTGGAGCTGAAGAACACCGTCAACACGATGGTCGACCAGCTGTCCTCCTTCGGTGCCGAGGTCACCCGGGTGGCGCGCGAGGTCGGCGTCGAGGGCGAGCTGGGCGGGCAGGCGCAGGTGCCGGGGGCGGCGGGGACCTGGAAGGACCTGACGGACTCCGTCAACACGGCGTTCCGCAACCTCACCGGACAGGTGAGGAACATCGCCCAGGTGACGACGGCGGTGGCCAACGGCGACCTGTCGCAGAAGGTCACGGTCGACGTCTCCGGCGAGATGCTCCAGCTGAAGAACACCGTGAACACGATGGTGGACCAGCTGTCGAGCTTCGCCGACCAGGTCACGCGGATGGCCCGGGACGTGGGCACGGAGGGCCGGCTGGGCGGTCAGGCGCGCGTGGACGGCGTGTCGGGCACCTGGAAGGAGCTCACCGACTCCGTCAACTCGATGGCGGGCAACCTGACGTCCCAGGTGCGCAACATCGCGCAGGTCACGACGGCCGTCGCGCGGGGCGACCTGTCGCAGAAGATCGACGTCGACGCGCGCGGGGAGATCCTGGAGCTGAAGAACACCATCAACACGATGGTGGACCAGCTGTCGAGCTTCGCCGACCAGGTCACCCGGGTCGCCCGTGAGGTGGGCACGGAGGGCCGGCTGGGCGGTCAGGCGCAGGTGCCCGGCGTCGCCGGTGTGTGGCGGGACCTGACGGACTCCGTGAACGGCATGGCCGGCAACCTCACCGCGCAGGTCCGCAACATCGCCCAGGTGGCCACGGCGGTGGCCCGCGGCGACCTGTCCCAGAAGATCACCGTGGACGCGCGCGGGGAGATCCTGGAGCTGAAGAACACGCTGAACACGATGGTGGACCAGCTGTCGTCGTTCGCCCAGGAGGTCACGCGGGTGGCCCGTGAGGTGGGTACGGAGGGCATCCTCGGCGGCCAGGCCGAGGTGCAGGGTGTCTCCGGCACCTGGAAGGACCTCACGCAGTCGGTGAACGGCATGGCGAACAACCTCACCCTCCAGGTGCGCAACATCGCCGAGGTGACCACCGCGGTCGCCAAGGGCGACCTGTCGAAGAAGATCACCGTCGACGCCAAGGGCGAGATCCTGGAGCTGGTCACCACCGTCAACACGATGGTGGACCAGCTGTCGTCGTTCGCCGAGCAGGTGACCCGGGTGGCCCGCGAGGTGGGCACCGAGGGCATCCTCGGCGGCCAGGCCCACGTGCCCGGCGTCACGGGCATCTGGAAGGACCTGAGCGACAACGTCAACCTGATGGCCAAGAACCTGACCACCCAGGTGCGGAACATCTCCCAGGTCTCCGCCGCGGTCGCCAACGGCGACCTGACGCGGCAGGTCAGCATCGAGGCGCGCGGTGAGGTGGCGCAGCTCGCCGACACCATCAACATCATGGTGAAGACGCTGAGCGCGTTCGCCGAGCAGGTGACCAAGGTGGCCCGCGAGGTGGGCACGGACGGCATCCTCGGCGGCCAGGCGCACGTGCCGGGCGTGGCGGGCACGTGGAAGGACCTCACCGAGTCGGTGAACCAGATGGCGTCCAACCTGACCGGCCAGGTGCGCAACATCGCCATGGTGACGACGGCCATCGCCAAGGGCGACCTGACGAAGAAGATCGACATCGACGCGCGCGGGGAGATCCTCGAGCTGAAGACGACCATCAACACGATGGTGGACCAGCTGTCGTCCTTCGCCGAGGAGGTCACGCGCGTGGCCCGCGAGGTGGGCACCGAGGGGCAGCTGGGCGGTCAGGCACGCGTGCGGGACGTCGACGGCACCTGGCGGGACCTGACCGAGTCCGTGAACGAGATGGCCGGGAACCTGACCCGGCAGGTGCGTGCCATCGCGCGCGTGGCGACCGCGGTGACACGTGGCGACCTGAACCTGAAGATCGACGTGGACGCGTCCGGGGAGATCCAGGAACTCCAGGACTACATCAACAAGATGATCGCCAACCTGCGCGACACCACCATCGCCAACAAGGAGCAGGACTGGCTCAAGGGCAATCTGGCGAGGATCTCCGCGCTGATGCAGGGCCGCCGCGACCTGGAGGACGTGGCCTCGCTGATCATGAGCGAGCTGACCCCGGTGGTCTCGGCGCAGCACGGCGCGTTCTTCCTCGCGATGCCGCTGGTCGACGGCGAGGACCTGAGCGCCGCGGACGACGACCAGTTCGAGCTGCGCATGCTCGGTTCGTACGGCTACTCCATGGGCTCCATGCCGACGTCGTTCCGGCCCGGCGAGGGGCTGATCGGGACGGCGGCCGTGGAGAAGCGCACCATCCTGGTGGGGAACGCGCCCAGCGGCTACCTCAAGATCTCCTCGGGGCTCGGGGAGGCGCCGCCGGCACAGGTGATCGTGCTGCCGGTGCTGTTCGAGGGGAAGGTGCTCGGCGTCATCGAGCTGGCGTCGTTCACGCCGTTCACGGCGATCCAGAAGGACTTCCTCAACCAGATCGCCGAGATGATCGCGACGAGCGTCAACACCATCTCGGTCAACACCAAGACGGAGCGGCTGCTGGCGCAGTCGCAGGAGCTGACCGAGCAACTGCGCGAGCGGTCCGCGGAGTTGGAGCAGCGGCAGAAGGCGCTCCAGGCGTCCAACGCCGAACTGGAGGAGAAGGCCGAGCTGCTGGCCCGGCAGAACCGCGACATCGAGGTGAAGAACACCGAGATCGAGGAGGCGCGGCAGGTGCTGGAGGAGCGTGCCGAGCAGCTCGCGGTCTCCATGCGCTACAAGAGCGAGTTCCTGGCCAACATGTCGCACGAGCTGCGGACGCCGCTCAACTCGCTGCTGATCCTGGCCAAGCTGCTCGCCGACAACGCGGAGGGGAACCTCTCCCCGAAGCAGGTCGAGTTCGCCGAGACCATCCACGGCGCCGGGTCCGACCTGCTCCAGCTCATCAACGACATCCTCGACCTGTCCAAGGTCGAGGCGGGCAAGATGGACGTCTCCCCGACGCGCATCGCGCTCGTCCAGCTCGTGGACTACGTGGAGGCCACCTTCCGGCCGCTGACCGCGGAGAAGGGCCTGGATCTGTCGGTACGCGTGTCCCCGGAGCTGCCGGCCACCCTGCACACCGACGAGCAGCGGCTGCTCCAGGTGCTGCGCAACCTGCTGTCCAACGCGGTGAAGTTCACCGACTCCGGGTCGGTCGAGCTGGTCATCCGGCCGGCCCGGGACGACGTTCCGCAGGCCATCCGGGAGCAGTTGCTGGAGACCGGTTCGCTGACCGACCCGGACGCGGACCTGATCGCGTTCTCGGTGAGCGACACCGGCATCGGCATCGCGGCCAGCAAGATGCGGGTGATCTTCGAGGCGTTCAAGCAGGCCGACGGTACGACCAGCCGCAAGTACGGCGGCACGGGGCTGGGGCTGTCCATCTCGAGGGAGATCGCGCAGCTGCTCGGCGGTGAGATCCACGCGCAGAGCGAGCCGGGCCGCGGTTCGACGTTCACGCTGTACCTCCCGCTGCACCCGAGCGAGCTGCCCGCGCACGGCTACCAGCAGCCCGTGCCCGCCCTGGAGGCCCGGTGACCTCGTGGCATCGGCCGAGCTGACCGGGCCGCAGGTCGAGACGCCCGCCGAGGTGACGTCGTACCGGGCGACCCAGAACGGTCCGGCCGCGCTGTTCCGGCGCCGCCGCAGGGTCCTGCCCCAGCCGGAGCAGCGGCCCGCGCCGGAGCCGGAGCAGTGGTCGGGCGTGGAGCGGCAGGAGCCGGCGCCCCGGTCGCACCGCGGCATCCGCTTCGGCGGGCAGAAGGTGCTGATCGTCGACGACGACATCCGCAACGTCTTCGCGCTCACCAGCGTCCTGGAGCAGCACGGCCTGTCCGTGCTGTACGCGGAGAACGGCCGCGAGGGCATCGAGGTGCTGGAGCAGCACGACGACGTGGCGGTCGTGCTGATGGACATCATGATGCCCGAGATGGACGGGTACGCGACGACCACGGCGATCCGCCGGATGCCGCAGTTCGCGGGGCTCCCGATCATCGCGCTCACCGCGAAGGCGATGAAGGGCGACCGGGAGAAGGCGATCGAGTCGGGCGCCTCCGACTACGTGACCAAGCCGGTCGACCCCGATCACCTGCTGTCGGTGATGGAGCAGTGGATGCGGGGGGAGTGAGGGCGGCGACCGGAGAACGCACGAACGGGACGGGAAGCTTCCGTGTTCACACGAAGTTGCTCACGTGGTGTGCGCGAAGTCGTGTAGAAGTGCGGGAATCGGGGAACCTTCTGGTCCCACGCCGCGTTTCTGCTATGTGCACAGTGACATCGCGGTGACAGGGTGTGGCGACGGGCGGGGTGCGGCTACGATGACCGGCACAAGGACGGGCGGCGCAAGGGAGCCGTCGCCTGGGGCGGCACCCACCGGTGCTTTCCCAGGTCCTGCGGACAGGGGAGGCCCCACGCCGGGGCGAGGAGGGCGGGCCATGGTGCAGAAGGCCAAGATCCTCCTGGTCGATGACCGGCCGGAGAATCTGCTGGCGCTGGAGGCGATCCTCTCGGCGCTCGATCAGACGCTGGTGCGGGCATCGTCCGGGGAGGAAGCGCTCAAAGCGCTGCTGACGGACGATTTCGCGGTCATTCTGCTGGACGTCCAGATGCCGGGCATGGACGGTTTCGAGACCGCCGCGCACATCAAGCGGCGGGAGCGGACCCGGGACATCCCGATCATCTTCCTCACCGCGATCAACCACGGCCCGCACCACACGTTCCGCGGCTATGCGGCGGGTGCGGTGGACTACATCTCCAAGCCGTTCGACCCGTGGGTGCTGCGGGCGAAGGTCTCGGTGTTCGTCGAGCTGTACATGAAGAACTGCCAGCTGCGGGAGCAGGCGGCGCTGCTGCGGCTCCAGTTGGAGGGCGGCGAGAAGGACACGGGCGAGCCGAAGGAGTCGGTGGGCCTGCTCGCCGAGCTCTCGGCACGGCTCGCGGCCGTCGAGGAGCAGGCCGAGGCGCTCACCAAGCAGCTCAACGACGAGTCGACCGACGCGGCCGCGGTGGCCACGGCGGCACATCTGGAGCGCAAGCTCACGGGGTTGCGGCGGGCGCTGGACGCGCTGGAGCCGGGCACCGGCAGCGCGTCGTCGGTGTCCTCGCAGAACTGATCCCGGACGCAAGGGCCTTGTCCTGCCCCGGGGCGGGGCCCGGGCGTGAGGGTGTGTCAATTCCGCGGGCCCCGCGTCTCCTCCGCGTCCGTCCGCGGCCCCCGGTGTCAGCTTCGCGCCTCGATGAGGGCGACACGAACGGGTGAAGCGTCCGCCACGCGTGTCCCCTGCCTCCTCCACCGGTAACCTCACACCCATGGCCTCACGTCCCTCCGCAGCCAAGAAGCCGCCCGCGAAGAAGGCGGCCGCTTCCGTGAAGGCTCCGGCGAAGAAGGCCGCCGCCAAGAGGACCCCACCGAAGAAGGCTCCCGCCAAGAGGGCTCCCGGCGGGAAGGCGGTGGCGAAGAAGCCCGCGCCCGCACCGAGCCCGACCGGAGGCGTCTACCGCCTCGTGCGCGCCCTGTGGCTGGGCCTGGCGCACGCCGTCGGCGCCGTCTTCCGCGGCATGGGGCAGGGCGCCAGGAACCTCGACCCCGCGCACCGCAAGGACGGTCTGGCGCTGCTGCTGCTCGGCATCGCGCTGATCGTCGCCGCGGGCACCTGGGCCGACCTCGAGGGGCCGGTCGGCGATCTCGTGGAGATCCTGGTCACCGGCGCCTTCGGCCGGCTGGACCTGCTCGTGCCGATCCTGGTCGCGGTCATCGCCGTGCGCCTGATCCGGCACCCGGAGAAGCCGGAGGCCAACGGCCGGATCGTCATCGGTCTGTCCGCGCTCGTCATCGGCGTGCTCGGCCAGATCCACATCGCCTGCGGCTCGCCCGCCCGCGGCGACGGCATGCAGGCCATAAGGGACGCCGGCGGCCTCATCGGCTGGGGCGCGGCCACTCCGCTGTCGGCCACCATGACCGACGTGCTCGCCGTGCCGCTGCTGGTGCTGCTCACGGTCTTCGGTCTGCTGGTCGTCACGGCCACTCCGGTGAACGCCATTCCGCAGCGGCTGCGGCTGCTCGGCGTGCGGCTCGGGCTCGTCCACGAGCCCGGGCCGGAGGAGTTCGGCGAGGACGACGAGCGCTACGAGGAGCAGTGGCGCGAGGCGCTGCCCCCGAGCCGCCGCAGGCGGCAGCCCGCACCCCCGGAGTACGACCCGGACGGCCCGGACGACGCGGAGCAGGAGGCGCTGTCCCGGCGCCGCGGCCGGCCCCGCAGGTCCGCGGTGCCGCAGCCCGACGCGCAGCGGCCCATGGACGCCGTGGACGTGGCCGCCGCCGCGGCCGCCGCGCTCGACGGCGCCGTCCTGCACGGGATGCCGCCCTCCCCGGTCGTCGCCGACCTGACCCAGGGCGTGCGCGTCGGGGACCGCGAGCCGACCACGCCGGTGCCGGCCGCCCGCCCCCGGCCGGAACAGCCGAAGGCGGACGCGCCGAAACAGGACAGGCCCGGGGCCGGCGTCCCGGACCTGACGAAGGCCCCGCCCTCCGAGCCCCGGGACCTGCCCCCGCGCGCCGAGCAGCTCCAGCTGTCGGGCGACATCACCTACGCCCTGCCCTCGCTCGACCTGCTCACCCGGGGCGGTCCCGGCAAGGCGCGCAGTGCGGCCAACGACGCCGTCGTCGCGTCGCTCACCACGGTCTTCACCGAGTTCAAGGTCGACGCGCGGGTCACCGGTTTCACCCGCGGGCCGACGGTCACGCGCTACGAGGTCGAGCTCGGCCCCGCCGTGAAGGTGGAGCGGATCACCGCGCTGACCAAGAACATCGCGTACGCCGTCGCCAGCCCGGACGTGCGGATCATCAGCCCGATCCCCGGCAAGTCCGCCGTCGGCATCGAGATCCCCAACACCGACCGGGAGATGGTCAACCTCGGTGACGTGCTGCGGCTGGCGGAGTCCGCCGAGGACGACGACCCGATGCTGGTCGCCTTCGGCAAGGACGTCGAGGGCGGCTACGTCATGCACTCGCTGGCGAAGATGCCGCACATGCTGGTCGCCGGCGCCACCGGCTCCGGCAAGTCGTCCTGCATCAACTGCCTGATCACGTCGGTCATGATGCGGGCGACCCCGGAGGACGTCCGGATGATCCTGGTCGACCCCAAGCGCGTCGAGCTCACCGCCTACGAGGGCATCCCGCACCTGATCACGCCGATCATCACCAACCCCAAGCGGGCCGCCGAGGCGCTGCAGTGGGTCGTGCGCGAGATGGACCTGCGCTACGACGACCTGGCCGCCTACGGCTACCGGCACATCGACGACTTCAACCGCGCGGTGCGCGAGGGCAAGGTGAAACCGCCCGAGGGCAGCGAGCGCGAGCTCCAGCCGTACCCGTACCTGCTGGTGATCGTGGACGAGCTGGCCGACCTGATGATGGTCGCCCCGCGCGACGTCGAGGACGCCATCGTGCGCATCACGCAGCTCGCGCGGGCGGCCGGGATCCACCTGGTGCTCGCCACCCAGCGGCCGTCGGTCGACGTCGTCACCGGTCTGATCAAGGCGAACGTGCCCTCCCGGCTCGCGTTCGCCACCTCCTCGCTCGCCGACTCGCGCGTCATCCTCGACCAGCCCGGTGCCGAGAAGCTGATCGGGAAGGGCGACGGGCTGTTCCTGCCGATGGGGGCGAACAAACCGACCCGTATGCAGGGCGCGTTCGTGACCGAGGAGGAGGTCGCGGCCGTCGTCCGGCACTGCAAGGACCAGATGGCGCCCGTCTTCCGGGACGACGTGGTCGTCGGGAGCAAGCAGAAGAAGGAGATCGACGAGGACATCGGCGACGACCTCGACCTGCTGTGCCAGGCGGCCGAGCTGGTCGTCTCCACCCAGTTCGGGTCCACGTCCATGCTCCAGCGCAAGCTGCGCGTGGGCTTCGCCAAGGCCGGCCGGCTGATGGACCTGATGGAGTCCCGGAACATCGTCGGACCGAGCGAGGGTTCGAAGGCTCGTGACGTTCTTGTGAAGCCTGATGACCTGGACGGCGTGCTCGCGCTGATCCGGGGGGAGTCTGAAGGGTAGGCGGACGGGACGCGGTTGTCGCCCCGGGACATCCGGGTGGCCGATCGTGACCCACCCGTAAGAGAACCGTGGGCAACCGTTTCCCCTCGGCGTACGTCAAGTTGAGGGAAGCGACAAACAGCAGGTCCACCATCGGGACGTCGGGCCATTCCGATGGCGTACAAAGTCCTACCGCCCGGTTGCCCCACCCTTTTGCACCCCCCCTAGACTGAACCTCCAGCACAGGCGGCTACACGCTCGAAAGGCGCCCCCGTGTCCATCGGCAACTCCCCTGAAGACGAGCGTCCGTTCGAAGACGTTTCCGAGGAAGCCCGCCCCTCCGTCGGCCGTGCGCTGCAGCAGGCGCGCATCGCCGCCGGGCTCACCGTCGACGACGTCAGTACCGCCACCCGGGTCCGTATCGCCATCGTGCGCGCCATCGAGGCGGACGACTTCGCGCCCTGCGGCGGCGACGTCTACGCGCGCGGGCACATCCGGACCCTGGCCAAGGCCGTGCGCCTCGACCCGGCCCCGCTGATCGCCCAGTACGAGGCCGAGCACGGCGGCGGCCGCCCGGCCCCGACCCCGGCCGCGCCCCTCTTCGAGGCGGAACGCATCCGTCCGGAGCGGCGCGGACCCAACTGGACCGCGGCCATGGTCGCCGCGATCGTCGTGGTGATCGGTTTCGTCGGGTTCACGATGGTCAAGGGCGGTGACGACGGCGGCAAGGAGAACGTCGCCGACGGCACCGCGCCCACCAAGTCCGCCTCGCCGACGCCCAAGTCCAAGAAGCCCGTCGTCCCCGAGCCGGAGCCCTCGGACAGCGCCATCGCCGCCGCGCCGCAGGACAAGGTGACGGTCCGGGTGAGCGCCGCCGACGGGCGCAGCTGGATCTCGGCCAAGGACCACAACGGCCGGCTGCTGTTCGACGGTCTCCTCAAGCAGGGCGAGTCCAAGACCTTCCAGGACAGTTCGAAGATCAACCTGGTGCTCGGCGACGCCGGCGCGATCGAGCTGTTCGTGAACGGCAAGAAGATCGAGGACGATTTCCAGCCGGGGGCCGTCGAGCGCCTCACCTACACCAAGGGCGACCCGCAGGCCGGATAAACGGTCCCAGGCGGTGCATCGGCGACGGGGTTGGCCAAGATCGGCCAACCCCGTCGACGTGGGCCCTCGGCGGGACGAAGTAGTCTTGAGCCCATGCCTGAACGCCGTACCGTCGCACTCGTCACCCTTGGCTGCGCCCGTAACGAGGTGGACTCGGAGGAGCTCGCAGGCCGTTTGGAGGCGGACGGCTGGCAGCTCGTCGAGGACGCCGCCGACGCGGACGTCGCCGTCGTGAACACCTGTGGCTTCGTCGAGGCCGCCAAGAAGGACTCGGTCGACGCCCTCCTGGAGGCCAACGACCTCAAGGGACATGGAAGAACGCAGGCCGTCGTGGCGGTGGGCTGCATGGCCGAGAGGTACGGCAAGGAACTCGCCGAGGCCCTCCCCGAGGCCGACGGCGTGCTCGGCTTCGACGACTACACCGACATCTCGGACCGGCTCCAGACCATCCTGAGCGGCGGCGTCCACGCCTCCCACACCCCGCGCGACCGGCGCAAGCTGCTGCCCGTCAGCCCGGTGGAGCGGCAGACGGCGGGCGCGTCCGTCGCGCTGCCCGGCCACGGCCCGGCGGACCTGCCGGAGGGCCTCGCCCCGGCCTCCGGGCCCCGGGCGCCCCTGCGCCGCCGGCTGGACGGCTCCCCGGTCGCCTCGGTGAAGCTCGCCTCGGGCTGCGACCGCCGCTGCTCCTTCTGCGCCATCCCGTCCTTCCGCGGCTCCTTCATCTCACGCCGGCCCAGCGACGTGCTGAACGAGACGCGGTGGCTGGCCGAACAGGGCGTGAAGGAGATCATGCTGGTCTCCGAGAACAACACCTCCTACGGCAAGGACCTCGGCGACATCCGCCTGCTGGAGTCCCTGCTGCCCGAGCTCGCCGAGGTCGACGGCCTCGAGCGGGTGCGCGTCAGCTACCTCCAGCCGGCCGAGATGCGGCCCGGCCTGATCGACGTGCTGACCTCCACCCCGAAGGTCGCCCCGTACTTCGACCTGTCCTTCCAGCACTCCGCGCCCGACGTGCTGCGCGCGATGCGCCGCTTCGGCGACACCGACCGCTTCCTGGAGCTGCTCGACACCATCCGGAGCAAGGCGCCGCAGGCCGGTGTGCGCTCCAACTTCATCGTCGGCTTCCCCGGCGAGTCCGAGGCCGACCTCGCCGAGCTGGAGCGGTTCCTGAACCACGCGCGGCTGGACGCCATCGGCGTCTTCGGCTACTCCGACGAGGAGGGCACGGAGGCGGCGACCTACGACACCAAGCTGGACGAGGACGTCGTCGCCGAGCGGCTGGCCCGTGTCTCCCGGCTGGCCGAGGAACTCGTCTCGCAGCGCGCCGAGGAGCGGGTCGGCGAGACCGTGCACGTGCTGGTGGAGTCCGTGGACGAGGAGGAGGGCGTCCACGGCCGGGCGGCGCACCAGGCCCCCGAGACGGACGGGCAGGTGCTGCTCACGAGCGGCGAGGGTGTGAGCGTCGGCCGTATGGTCGAGGCGAAGGTGGTCGGTACGGAAGGTGTCGACCTGGTGGCCGAGCCGCTCTTCCAGGGCTCGCTCGCGCGCAGTGAGGAGGCGGGCAGATGACGGGTGTCCCGGCATCGGCGGCGGGAGGCCCCTCCGGCGCGAGGAGGGCGGCGGCGAACGCGGCCCCCGGAGGCGTCCCGGGGGCGGCCGGTCGCACGGCCGCGCGGGAGGCCCGCGGTGCGGCTCCCGGGCCGCCCGGGGGTGTCCCGGGGGCGGACGGGCTGTCCGGCCGCGGTTCGGGCGGGAAGAACCCGCCCGGCGACGAGGTCTCCCGGGGCGCGGCTTCCGGAGACGTCCTCGACGCCGGGGACGGCGCGAAACCGCCGCGCGGCGGGAAGATCGCGGCGGCGGCCGTCAACCAGGCCAGCGTCTGGAACATCGCCAACCTGCTGACCATGCTGCGGCTGCTGCTCGTACCGGCCTTCGTCGCGCTGATGCTCGCCGACGGCGGATACGACCCGGCGTGGCGGTCGCTCGCCTGGGCGGCCTTCGCCATCGCCATGATCACCGACCTGTTCGACGGCCATCTGGCGCGCACCTACAACCTCGTCACCGACTTCGGGAAGATCGCCGACCCCATCGCCGACAAGGCGATCATGGGAGCGGCGCTGGTCTGTCTCTCGGCGCTGGGCGATCTTCCCTGGTGGGTCACCGGGGTCATCCTCGGCCGGGAACTCGGCATCACGCTGCTGCGTTTCCTGGTCATTCGCTACGGCGTGATCCCGGCCAGCCGTGGGGGCAAGCTCAAGACCCTCACCCAGGGGGTGGCCGTCGGCATGTACGTGCTGGCACTCACCGGGTGGCTGGCCACGCTGCGGTGGTGGGTGATGGCCGCGGCGGTGGTGCTGACCGTGGTGACCGGACTCGACTATGTGAAACAGGCCATTGTGCTCCGCAGGCGGGGAATCGCCGAGCGCAGGGCGGCGTTGGAGGAGATGGAAGCGTGAGTTCCAGGGCCACCGAGGTGGTGCGACTACTCACCGTGAACGGCGGGACGCTCGCTGTCGCCGAGTCGCTGACCGGTGGTCTGGTGGCGGCGGAGATCACCTCCGTCCCCGGGGCCTCCAAGGTCTTCCGGGGCTCGGTGACGGCGTACGCCACCGAGCTGAAGCACCGGCTGCTCGGCGTGGACGCCACTCTGCTGGCTCAGCGCGGAGCGGTGGATCCGCAGGTGGCGGCCCAGATGGCGGCCGGTGTCCGCAAGGCGCTGGGTGCCGACTGGGGCATCGCGACCACCGGCGTCGCCGGCCCGGACCCCCAGGACGGGCAGGCCGTCGGGACGGTTTTCGTGGCCGTGGACGGCCCCTCCGGGACGGGTTCCGGTTCCGCCCGCGGCGGAAAAGTGGGGCACCTGCGGTTGAACGGCGACCGCGCGGAAATTCGTATGGAGAGTGTACGCAGCGTACTCGCGCTGCTCCTCGAGGAGCTTGCGGGCGAACAGACCGGGAATGAGCGGGCACAGGATACGGAACGGAACGGGGGGTTTTGATGTTTGCAGCCCTGAGTGAACACGACATCGCTCCCCGCACGGCCGCGGCGCAAGGCGGTACGGTGGGGCGTAATGGATGCGGCTACGCGGTCCGAGGAGGGAGCCACCGATGATTCTGCTCCGTCGCCTGCTGGGTGACGTGCTGCGTCGGCAGCGCCAACGCCAGGGCCGTACTCTGCGCGAAGTCTCCTCGTCCGCCCGAGTCTCACTCGGCTATCTCTCCGAGGTGGAGCGGGGGCAGAAGGAGGCTTCCTCCGAACTGCTCTCCGCCATCTGCGACGCGCTGGACGTACGGATGTCCGAGCTCATGCGGGAAGTGAGCGACGAGCTCGCCCTCGCGGAGCTGGCCCAGTCTGCTGCAGCGACCCCCAGCGAGCCCGTACCCACGTCGGTCCGTCCGATGCTGGGTTCCGTCTCGGTGACCGGCGTGCCACCGGAACGGGTCACCATCAAGGCGCCCGCCGAGGCGGTGGACGTCGTCGCCGCGTGACGCGTGTTCTTCGCACGCGCGGTGTGAAGGTGTGATGTGAGAGGCCCCGGTCAGGGCTCCTCCGGAGGGATCCGGAGGGGTGCCGCCGGGGTTTTCGCATGCGCGGGGCGCCCCGTGTGCGTTTGCCGGTGCGGCGCGCGGCGGTCATCGTTGAGGGACGAGGCGGGGGACGGCCACGGAGGTGCGGATGTACGTCGTGAAGAGCCCGTTGTCCGACGTGAACCTGAAGACGGTGTCCGAGGCGCTGCAGGGCGCCCTGGTGGACCTGGTGGACCTCGCCCTGGTCGCGAAGCAGATCCACTGGAACGTGGTCGGGCAGCGCTTCCGTTCCGTGCACCTCCAGCTCGACGAGGTCGTGACCCTCGCGCGCACGCACTCCGACACCGTGGCGGAGCGCGCCGCGGCACTGGGCGTCTCGCCCGACGGGCGCGCCGCGACGGTGGCCGTCGGCAGCGGGATCGGGGTGACGCCCGAGGGCTGGGTCGACGACACGGCCGCGGTGGGAGCGCTCGTGGAGGCGCTGGGCGCGGTGATCGCCCGCATGCGCGAGCGGATCACGGCGACCGGGGAGGCGGATCCGGTGACCCAGGACATCCTCATCACGGTCACGGCGGGTCTGGAGAAGCAGCACTGGATGTTCCAGGCCGAGAACGGGTGACGTGGCCCTGGAGGGCCGCGAGGCCCTCGCCGAGGCGCAGGGGGAGCACGGTGCGCGCGGTGCGCCCGTGTGCCGTCCACGCGCCCTGCACACGGGCCCCAGCCGTCTCGTAACCTCCGGCGGGAGGCCTCACGGCGTCCGGGCGGGGAGGTGGGGGCCATGACGGGACGGGCGGTGCGCCTGGGGGCCGTGCTGGGGCTCGGGGCGCTGTGGTGGTGGGCCGTGGCACGGCTGCTGCTGGTGCCCGGCGCCGGTGCGCTGGAGGGGGCGGTCGTGGCCGGCGGATGGGGGCTCAGCCTGCTGCCGGTGCACTGCGTGCCCAAGGGCCGGGCGGAAGGGGTACTGGCCGCCGGACGGTGGCGGCGGGCCTGGCGCGCGGGCACCGACCCCGCGGCGGCGGTCACCACGGAGACGCCGCGTCCCGGTTCCGACGGGGGAGCCGGCCGGCGATGAGGGCCGCGGTGTCGCAGGCCGGGGCACCGGGCGGTGGCGCGTGCTCCAGTCGATCCGTGACCGGTGGCCGGTGACCGGTGACCGGTGACCGGTGGCGAAGGCGGTGCGGCCGGTGAGGCCGTACGGGGCGGGGCGGAGATCCCTGCGAGCGGACCTGTCCGGGATCGTCGGCCCGAGCCGGATGCGGGTTCGGCGGTGCGGTGGGGCCAGCGGTGCGGCGGGCCGGCCGCCTAGGGCACGGCGGTGCGGCGTGACCGGATCGGTGCGGGGGCCGGGCCCGGCTGGCAGGTGGGGCACCAGTAGGTGGGGCGCTCGCGGGAGCCGTCGCCCTGCTCGGCGAGACGGACCGGAGTACGGCAGCGCAGGCAGGGGCGGGACGCGCGGCCGTACACGAACAGGTCCTGGCCGCGGAGGCCCGTCGTGTTGCGGACCGGGCGCTCGCGGTTGAACTCCAGCAGCTGCTTGGCGAGCCCGGGCAGCTTCGCGGCGCGCTCGGCGGGCAGTTCGCCCACGGGGAGCCAGGGGGTGACGCCGAGCAGGAAGCAGAGCTCGCTCTTGAAGACGTTGCCGACGCCGGCGAGGTTGCGCTGGTCCAGCAGGGCCTCGCCGAGGGGACGGGCCGGGTCCTTCAGGAGGTTGGCCAGCGCCCGGTCCGGGTCCCAGTCCGGGCCGAGGAGATCGGGTCCGAGCCGGCCGACCGCGCGGTCCTCGTCGCGGGTGCGCAGGAGTTCCAGGACGGGGAGCCGGTAGCCGACGGCCGTGCGGTCGGCGGTGCCGAGGATCGCGCGGATCTGGTGGGCAGGGCCGCCGTTCCAGCGCTGCCCGTCCGCGTACACCCTCCAGGAGCCGTCCATCCGCAGGTGCGAGTGCAGGGTCAGGCCGCCCTCGACGCGCGTGAGCAGGTGCTTGCCGCGCGGGGTGACGTCCAGGACGGTCCGGCCGGTGAGGTCCGCCGTGGCGTACCTGGGCACCCGCAGGTCGCTGCGGGTCAGCACGCTGCCCGCGAGGGCGTCGTGCAGTCGCCGTGCGGCCTGCCAGACCGTGTCTCCTTCGGGCATGTGTCAAGGGTGACACGTCGGACCGGCCGCGGTGCTCGGGGCGGCCGGGAGCCGACGGCCGGGGCGGGACCGGGCCGGGGGACCGGATCCGGTCAGGCGCGCAGGCGCAGGCCGCGCGGCGTGGCGACGAAGCCCGCGGCCTCCAGGAGGGTGCCGAGGGGGGACGTCAGCGCGGAGGCGCCGTTGACGCGCTCCACCGTGACCGTGCCGAGGGAGCCCGCGCGGGCGGCTGCCGCGAGGGCCTCGGCCGCCGCCGGGAGGCGCGGGTCGCCGGCGGGTTCGCCGTCGAGGTCGGCGGGCCAGGCCAGCAGCGTCTTTCCGCCGCGTTCCATGTAGAGCGTCAGCTCGCCGTCGACGAGCACCACCAGGGAGCCCGCCTTGCGGCCCGGCTTGTGCCCCGCGCCGGTCGGCGGCTCGGGCCAGGCCAGGGCGGCACCGTACGCGCTGGCCGGGTCGGCGGCGGCGAGGACGACGGCCCGGGAGGCGGCGGTCCGGCCGGCAGGACGGCCCGTGAAGGGGTCGTACGACGCCCGCCCGCCGTTCCACCAGGGCGGCGGGGCCTGCGGGGCGATGTCGCGGGGGGAGACGTAGTCACCCGGCGAGGGACTCGGGGAGAGGGCGTCGCCGGAACCGGGGAAGCCGTCGTGGCCGGAGGCGGTCTCGTGGGCGCCGTCGGTGCGGGAGGCGAAGCCGTGGGCGGCGAACGGACCGGAGCCGCCGTCGAACGGGCCGGGGGCCCCGCCGCCGGCGGCGCCGGGGAGGGGCGGGGCCTCGCCCCGCTCACGGGCGTTCGCCACCGCGCGGAGGCGGTCCACCGCACCGTCCATCGCGAACTGGGCGGCGCCCAGCCCCTCCACCACGTAGCCGCGGCGGGCCTGACCCGTCTCCTCGAAGGCGGACAGGACCCGGTACATCGCCGAGAAGCCGCCCTCGACGCCCTCCGCGGAGACGGCGCCCCGGGTCACCACGCCGTGCCGGTCGAGCAGGGTGCGGGCCAGCGCGTGCGCGCGGACCGTCGGATCGGTCTCCTGGTCCGGGAGCAGGGACCAGCGGCCGGCGACGGTCGGCGGGCCGGTGCGGGAGGCGGTGCGGGCGGCCGCCGTGAGCGAGCCGTAGCGCCCGCGCGGGACCGAGCGCTTCGCGCGGTGGGCCGTGGAGCCCGCGGTGCGGCCCGAGCCCAGCAGGGAGCGCAGGGGGGCGAGCGTGTCGTTGGTCAGCCGCCCCGACCAGGCGAGGTCCCAGAGGGCGTCGGACAGTTGCGGATCGGTGGCCTCGGGGTGGGTGGTCGCGCGGACCTGGTCGGCGATCTGGCGGAAGAACAGGCCGTAGCCGCCGGACAGGGCGTCCAGGACGGACCGGTGGAGGGCGGTCGGCTCCAAGGGGTGCGGGGGCGGCAGGAGCAGCGGCGCCGCGTCCGCCAGGTACAGGGAGACCCAGCCGTCCTTCCCCGGCAGCGAGCCGGCGCCGGCCCACACCACCTCCCCGGCGGCGGTCAGCTCGTCCAGCATCGCGGGGGTGTAGTCCACCACCCGGGACGGCAGGACCAGCTTCTCCAGGGCGGACGCGGGTACGGGCGCGCCCTGCAACTGCTCGATGGCGCGCACCAGGCCGTCGACGCCGCGCAGCGCGTGTCCCTTGCCGATGTGCTGCCACTGGGGGAGGAACTGGGCGAGCGCGGCCGGCGGGACCGGCTCCAGTTCGTGCCGCAGGGCGGCCAGGGAACGGCGCCGCAGCCGGCGCAGCACGGCCGCGTCGCACCACTCCTGCCCGATGCCGGCCGGGTGGAACTCGCCCTGGACGATCCTGCCCGCCGCCGCGAGCCGCTGGAGGGCGCCCTCGGTGACCGCCACCCCCAGTCCGAAGCGGGCCGCCGCCGTGGCCGACGTGAACGGGCCGTGGGTGCGCGCGTACCGCGCGAGGAGGTCGCCGAGGGGGTCCTTGACGGGTTCGGTGAACGCCTCCGGCACGCCGACCGGCAGCGCCGTGCCCAGCGCGTCGCGCAGCCGCCCGGCGTCCTCGACCGCCGCCCAGTGGTCGGCGCCGGCGATCCGCACCCGGATGGCGCGCCGCGCGGAGGCCAGTTCCCGCGCCCACTGCGGCTCGGCGCCCCGCTCGGCCAGCTCGGCCTCGGTGAGCGGCCCGAGCAGCCGCAGCAGGTCGGCCACGCCCTCCGCGTCCTTGACGCGCCGGTCCTCGGTGAGCCACTGCAGTTCGCGCTCCAGCTCGGTCAGCACCTCCGCGTCGAGCAGCTCGCGCAGTTCCGCCTGGCCGAGCAACTCGGCCAGCAGCCGCGAGTCGAGGGAGAGGGCGGCGGCGCGGCGCTCGGCGAGCGGGGAGTCGCCCTCGTAGAGGAACTGGGCGACGTACCCGAAGAGGAGGGAGCGGGCGAAGGGGGACGGCTCGGGGGTGGTGACCTCGACGAGCCGCACCTTGCGCGACTCCAGGTCGCCCATCAGCTCGATCAGTCCGGGGACGTCGAAGACGTCCTGGAGACATTCGCGGACCGCCTCCAGGACGATCGGGAACGAGCCGAACTCGCCCGCCACCTGGAGCAGCTGGGAGGCGCGCTGGCGCTGCTGCCACAGCGGGGTGCGCCTGCCGGGACTGCGGCGCGGCAGCAGCAGCGCGCGGGCGGCGCACTCCCGGAACCGGGACGCGAACAGCGCCGAGCCGCCCACCTGGTCGGTGACGACCCGGTCGACCTCGCCCTTGTCGAAGACGACGTCCGCCGCGCCCACGGGGGCCCGGTCCGCGTCGTACTCGGCGCCGGCCTGCACCGGCTCCTGGTCGAGCAGGTCCAGGCCCATCAGGTCGGCGTCCGGCAGGCGCAGCACGATGCCGTCGTCGGCGTGCATCACCTGGGCGTCCATGCCGTACCGCTCGGAGAGCCGGGCGCCGAGCGCGAGCGCCCACGGGGCGTGCACCTGGGCGCCGAAGGGTGAGTGCACGACGACCCGCCAGTCGCCGAGCTCGTCGCGGAAGCGCTCCACGACGATCGTGCGGTCGTCCGGGACGTGGCCGCAGGCCTCGCGCTGCTCGGCGAGGTAGGACAGGACGTTGTCCGCGGCCCAGGCGTCCAGCCCCGCCGCGAGGAGCCGCAGGCGGGCGTCCTCCTCGGAGAGCGAGCCGACCTCGCGCAGGAAGGCGCCCACCGCGCGGCCCAGCTCCAGCGGGCGGCCCAGCTGATCGCCCTTCCAGAACGGCAGCCGGCCCGGCACCCCCGGCGCCGGGGAGACCAGGACGCGGTCGCGCGTGATGTCCTCGATGCGCCAGGAACTGGTGCCGAGCGTGAAGACGTCGCCCACGCGGGACTCGTACACCATCTCCTCGTCGAGCTCGCCGACCCGTCCGCCGCCCTTCTTGGGGTCGGCGCCCGCGAGGAACACCCCGAACAGGCCCCGGTCGGGGATCGTGCCCCCGGAGGTGACGGCGAGGCGCTGGGCCCCCGGACGGCCGGTGATCGCGCCCGTGACCCGGTCCCACACCACGCGCGGACGCAGCTCCGCGAAGGCGTCGGACGGGTACCGGCCGGCGAGCATGTCCAGGACGCCCGTGAAGGCGGACTCGGGCAGCGAGGCGAAGGGCGCGGCCCGGCGGACCGTGGCGAGCAGGTCGTCGAACTGCCAGGTGTCCATGGCCGTCATCGCGACCAGTTGCTGGGCCAGGACGTCCAGGGGGTTGGCGGGGACCTTCAGGGACTCGATGGCGCCCGCGCGCATCCGCTCGGTGACCACGGCCGCCTGCACGAGGTCGCCCCGGTACTTCGGGAACACCACGCCCGTGGAGACCGCGCCCACCTGGTGCCCCGCGCGGCCGACGCGCTGGAGACCGGAGGCCACGGACGGCGGCGACTCGACCTGGACCACCAGGTCGACGGCGCCCATGTCGATGCCCAGCTCCAGGCTGGAGGTGGCGACCACCGCGGGCAGCCGGCCCGCCTTGAGGTCCTCCTCCACCAGGGCGCGCTGCTCCTTGGACACCGAACCGTGGTGGGCGCGGGCGATGACCGCGGGCGCGCCCTGGGCCGCCCCGGAACCGCCCATCAGCTCGGCGGGGGAGTGGTGCTCGTCCAGGGGCTCGCCGGTGGCCCGCTCGTAGGCGATCTCGTTGAGCCGGTTGCACAGGCGCTCGGCGAGGCGCCGGGAGTTCGCGAACACGATCGTCGAGCGGTGGGACTGGACCAGGTCGGTGATCCGCTCCTCGACGTGCGGCCAGATCGACGGGCGTTCGGCGCCCTCCGAGCCGTCGGCGACCGGGGAGCCGCCCAGCTCTCCCAGGTCCTCGACCGGCACCACGACGGAGAGGTCGAACTCCTTGCCCGACTCCGGCTGGACGATCTCCACCTTCCGGCGGGGGGAGAGGAAGCGGGCGACCTCGTCGACCGGGCGGACGGTCGCCGAGAGGCCGATGCGGCGGGCCGGCCCGGGCAGCAGTTCGTCCAGCCGCTCGAGGGACAGCGCGAGGTGCGCCCCGCGCTTGGTGCCGGCGACCGCGTGCACCTCGTCCAGGATCACCGTCTCCACGCCCGTCAGCGCGTCGCGCGCGGCCGACGTCAGCATCAGGAACAGCGACTCGGGGGTGGTGATCAGGATGTCCGGCGGGCGGGTGGGCAGGGCGCGGCGCTCGGCGGGCGGGGTGTCGCCGGAGCGGATCCCGACCTTCACCTCCGGCTCGGGCAGGCCCAGGCGCACGGACTCCTGCCGGATGCCGGTCAGCGGGCTGCGGAGGTTGCGCTCGACGTCGACGGCCAGGGCCTTGAGGGGGGAGACGTACAGGACGCGGCAGCGTTTCCTCGGGTCGGCGGGCGGGGGCGTGGAGGCCAGCTGGTCCAGGGCCGCGAGGAAGGCGGCCAGGGTCTTCCCGGAACCGGTGGGGGCGACCACCAGCACGTCCGAGCCCTCCCGGATGGCCCGCCACGCGCCGGCCTGGGCGGCGGTGGGCGCGGAGAAAGCCCCCGTGAACCAGCCGCGGGTCGCGGGGGAGAAGCCGTCCAGTGCGCGGTGCGGATCACTGACCATGCGTCCATCGTGCACCCGGGGACTGACAGCGGGGCCGAGCCGGGGGACGGGGCGCCGTCCGCCCTTCGGTCCGGGAGGCCGGGGCAGGGGCAGAGGCCGGGGCCGGGGCCGGGGCCGCGTGACAATGGCCGTATGGCGGAATCGGGCGGGGAGCGCGCGCGGCACTGGCAGTACGCCGAACTGCCCGGTGTCGATCTGTTGCGCGCCCGGTACATACGGAAGACGTTCGCACGGCACACCCACGAGCACTTCGTGATCGCCGCCATCGCCGACGGGGTGGAGGTCTTCCACCACGGCGGGGGCGACCAGTACGCGGGCGCCGGGGCCCTCGCGCTGGTGAACCCGGACACCCCGCACACCGGGCGGGCGGGTGTCCCCGAGGGATGGCGGTACGGGGCGGTGTACCCGTCACCGGAGGTGGTGGCCGCGATCGCCGCCGAGACCACCACGCTGCGCGGCACGCCGGGTTTCGTGTCGCCGGTGCTCGACGACCCCTACACGGTCCGCCTCGTGCACCAGGTGCTGCGGGCCACCGACGAGGGCAACGCGCTCGCCGCCGACACCCTGCTCCGGGTCGCCGTGACCCGGCTGCTGCGGCTGAACGGCGGGGCGCTGCCGCGCCGGCAGGTGCGGACGGGCGGCGCCCGGACCGCGGCACGCGCGCGTGCCCTGCTGGAGGCGCGGATGGCCGCACCGCCGACGCTGGAGCAGCTGGCCGGTGAGCTGGGCACCAGCCCGTTCGCCCTGCTGCGCGCCTTCCGGGACGCCTACGGGATGCCACCGCACACCTGGCTCACCGACGCGCGGGTACGGCGGGCGCGGCGGCTGCTGGACGCGGGGACGGCGCCGTCGGAGGCGGCCGTCGCGGTCGGGTTCACCGACCAGCCGCACCTGAACCGGCACTTCGCCCGGATCGTCGGCGTGCCCCCGGGCGCGTACCAGCGCGAGCGCAAGAACGTACAAGACGCGCGGCGCGGCCCACTCGTACCGTCCGGGGCGTGGCAACGGAACAGACAACTCTCACAGACGTCCGGGACGCCGGGGGAGGAAAACCGGACGGCGCCGTCGTACGGGACGCCCTCGGGGTCGGGATCGCCGTCGGACTCTCCGGGTTCGCCTTCGGCGTGACCTCGGCCGGCAGCGGACTCACCCTGCTCCAGACCTGTGTGCTCAGCCTGCTGGTGTTCACCGGCGCGTCGCAGTTCGCACTGGTGGGGGCGCTGGCGGCCGGCGGAGGCCCGTTCACGGCCGCCGCGGGGGCGCTCTTCCTCGGGGTGCGCAACGCGTTCTACGGGCTGCGTCTGTCGCAGGTGCTGGCCCTCCCGCGCACGGTGCGGCCGTTCGCCGCCCAGTGGGTCATCGACGAGACGGCCGCCGTCTCGCTCGCCCAGCCCGACCGGCGCAGCGCGCGCGTCGGGTTCGTGGTGACCGGGCTCAGCCTGTACCTCCTGTGGAACCTCACGACGCTGCTCGGCGCGCTGGGCGCCGAGGCCATCGGGGACACCGACGCGTGGGGCCTGGACGCGGCCGGTCCCGCGGTCTTCCTGGCGCTGCTCGCGCCGATGCTGCGGACCGGAACCGAGCGCACCGTCGCCGGGCTCGCCGTTCTCCTGGGGCTCGGTCTGCTGCCCGTCCTGCCCGCCGGCGTGCCGGTCCTGGTGGCCGCCCTCGCGGCACCGGCCGTCCTGTGGGCGCGGGGCCGCCGGGAGAGCACACCGCGCGCTGACGTACCGGAGGGGGACCGTTGAACATCTGGATCGCGATCGGCGTGACCGCCCTCGGCTGCTACGCCGTCAAACTGGCCGGGCTGATGGTGCCCGCCGGAGTCCTCGAGCGGCCCCTCGTCAGGCGGCTCGCCGCGCTGCTGCCGGTCGCCCTGCTCGCCGCCCTGACGGCTCAGCAGACCTTCGCCGACGGCCGGGCGCTGGTGCTGGACGCGCGGGCGGCGGGGGTGGCGGCCGCCGCGGTGGCGCTGGCGCTGCGCGCTCCGTTCCTGGTTGTCGTCGGGGCGGCCGTGATCGTCACGGCGGGGGTGCGCGCCCTGGGCGGATGAGGCGGTCACGGGCCGCCCCCGGCGGCGCTGTGGGAGGGCCCGCGTCCGGACCCGGAGGCGGGCCGGGCGGTGTCCTCCCGGTCCTCGGGGCGTGCGGCCCGCATGCTGCGAGGACCGGATCCGCCGGCCTCGCGGTCAGCCGACGGGGCGGCCGTACGCCTCCAGCGTGCGCAGGGCCTCGATCGTCACCACGGGGCGGGCCTCCAGCGCGGGGGCCGGGGCCCACCGGCGCCAGCGGATGGGCCAGCCGCCGTCCTCCTGCTGCTCGGCCGCGAGGAAGTCGAGGGACCGGGCCATCTCCCCGTCGGTGAACCACGCGCGCGCGAGTGAGCGCGGTGTTCTCGCGTAGTCGTGCGGGAAGTGGTGCTCGCCCGGGGCGTAACCGGGCGCGACCGGGTACGCGCCGAGGTCGTCCGGGTCGAGCGCCGCGAGCCGCTGCCTCCGCACCAGGCGGCCCAGCCGCTCGGCGGCGGCCTGCGCGCGCGGGCGGTCGGGGACCCGGTCCAGGAAGGCCACGGCGGCCCGGACCTCGTACGGATGGGACCTCTCCAGCGACTCGACGGCCCGCCAGCAGAAGTCCGTGGCCCGGAACAGCCAGGCGTGCCACACCTCGTTGCGGTGCAGCAGGCCCACCACCGGCCCGGTGGCCAGCAACTGGCCGGGCGGGTCGTCCACGACCGGCGCGAAGGGTGCCGTCGGGTAGCCGCGCTGACTGGGGTGGATCGCCGGAAGCGCGCCGTCCGCCGTCGAGACGGACGTCAGGTAGCGGCACACCCGCTCCGCGCGCCGTCCGTCGCACCGCCCCACGGCGTCCAGCACGTCCAGGGCGCGGGCGGTGTGCAGCGGCTGGCTGACCGGACCGCGCAGGTCGGGTTCCAGACCGTGGCCGTACCCGCCGTCCTCGTTGCGGTAGGCCTCCAGCGCCGTCTCCACCGGGTCGGCGGCGCCGCCCCGGAAGAGGTGGGCGAAGAGGCGCTGTTCGAGCACACGCGCGGTGAGCCAGACGAACCGCTCCGCCCGCGCGAGCGGGCCGTCGTGCGCCGGGGGTGTCGGGGGCGAAGGGGCAGCTCCGGGATCGGCCATGGGACCGACCGTAGGGCGGAAAGCGGTCCCAGGGGGCTCCCCGGCCCGGGGCCACCCCCGCACGCGGGATACTGGGGCCATGCGGTTGACGGTCTTCTGGGAGCGGATGGCGGAGCACTTCGGCTCCGGGTACGCCGACACCTTCGCGCGCGACCACGTCATGTCGGAGCTCGGCGGGCGCACCGTGCACGAGGCGCTGGCGGCCGGCTGGGACGCCAAGGACGTCTGGCAGGTGGTCTGCGCGGTGATGGGCGTCCCCCCGGAAAAGCGCTGATCGTCACAGAGATCGACCGGGGGCGGACGGCCGGCGGGGGCGTGGGCCAGACTTGCTCCGTGGCACCCACTGATGAAACCGGGCAGGCAGCCCTGCACACCTCCACGCCGGGCACCCCGCCGCCCGCCGGTCCTCCGGCGGACCCGGTGGCCGGGCCGGGCAGCCGCATGCCGCGCTGGCTGCCGCGCGCCATGGTGCTCGCCCTCGCCCTGGTCGCCGTGTTCCAGCTGGGCAGCTGGGCCTTCCACCAGCTCACCGGCCTCCTGATCAACGTCCTCATCGCGTTCTTCCTGGCGCTCGCCGTCGAACCCGCGGTGAGCTGGATGGCCGCGCGCGGGGTGCGCCGGGGGCTGGGCACCTTCCTGGTCTTCCTGACGGTGCTGATCGCGGCGGCGGGTTTCGTCACGCTGCTCGGTTCCATGCTGGCGGGACAGATCATCAAGATCGTCGAGGACTTCCCGGACTACCTCGACTCCGTCATCAACTGGGTCAACACGCACTTCCACACCGAGCTGCGGCGGGTGGACATCCAGGAGGGCCTGCTGCGCTCCGACTGGCTGCGCAACTACGTGCAGAACAGCGCCACCGGTGTCCTGGACGTCTCCGCGCAGGTCCTCGGCGGTCTCTTCCAACTGCTGACCGTCGCCCTGTTCTCGTTCTACTTCGCCGCCGACGGCCCGCGGCTGCGGCGCACCATCTGCTCCGTCCTGCCGCCCGCCCGCCAGGCCGAGGTGCTGCGCGCGTGGGAGATCGCCGTGAACAAGACCGGCGGCTACCTGTACTCGCGGGGACTGATGGCGCTGGTCTCCGGCCTGGCGCACTACGTATTGCTGGAGATCCTCGAAGTGCCCTACGCGCCCGTGCTCGCGGTGTGGGTGGGCCTGGTGTCGCAGTTCATCCCCACCATCGGCACCTACCTCGCGGGCGCCCTGCCCATGCTGATCGCCTTCGCGGTCGACCCCTGGTACGCGCTGTGGGTGCTGGTCTTCGTGGTGATCTACCAGCAGTTCGAGAACTACGTGCTGCAGCCCAAGCTGACCTCCAAGACCGTCGACATCCACCCGGCGGTCGCCTTCGGCTCGGTCGTCGCGGGCACCGCACTGCTCGGCGCCGTCGGCGCGCTGATCGCCATCCCCGCGATCGCCACCCTCCAGGCGTTCCTCGGCGCTTACGTGAAGCGGTACGACGTCACGGACGACCCCCGTGTGCACGGCCACCGCAGTTCCGGCCGCGGGCCGGGGCTCATCACGCGCACCCGGCGCCTGTGGATCCGCCGGCCGGGGGCGCCGGGCGCCCGGGGCGAGGGCACCGGGGCCGGCTGACGGGGTGAGGGCACCGGGCCGACGACGGGGCGAGGCACCGGGGCCGGCTGACGGAGAGGTGGTGCCGTACCGCCCCCGGGAAGCCCGCGCGGCACTGCCCCGGGGGCCCGGAGCGTCTGTCGTCTCACGGTCCAGCCGCGTCCGGCGCCCTCCCGCCCGTGTGCCGGGGACACCGCGGCCGGGGGCGCGGGACCGCGGCGCCACGGGGGCCGCGGTGCTCCGCGGTGGTGCCGGACGGCGGCGCGAGTCCCGTGTGGCGCGCTTGACACGAAAATCGAACATCCATTCTCATGAAGGTGCCGGCGGGGCTCGACGGCGGGCGGTCTGTCCCGATTCAACGGGGGATGTGCCCGAGTTGTCCACAGGCCGGACGTGCGTCGGGACGCGTTGTCAGTGGCAGGCGTTAGCGTTTTTGACGTGAAGCGATCGACTCAAGCAAACCGGGTGGAACCCATGGCAGGAACCGACCGCGAGAAGGCGCTCGACGCCGCGCTCGCACAGATTGAACGGCAATTCGGCAAGGGCGCGGTCATGCGCATGGGCGAGCGGTCGAAGGAGCCCATCGAGGTCATCCCGACCGGGTCGACCGCGCTCGACGTGGCCCTCGGCGTCGGCGGCCTGCCGCGCGGCCGTGTGGTGGAGATCTACGGACCGGAGTCCTCCGGTAAGACGACCCTGACCCTGCACGCGGTGGCGAACGCCCAGAAGGCCGGCGGCCAGGTGGCCTTCGTGGACGCGGAGCACGCCCTCGACCCCGAGTACGCGAAGAAGCTCGGCGTCGACATCGACAACCTGATCCTGTCCCAGCCGGACAACGGCGAGCAGGCCCTGGAGATCGTGGACATGCTGGTCCGCTCCGGCGCCCTCGACCTCATCGTCATCGACTCCGTCGCGGCACTCGTCCCGCGCGCGGAGATCGAGGGCGAGATGGGTGACAGTCACGTGGGTCTGCAGGCCCGCCTGATGAGCCAGGCCCTGCGGAAGATCACCAGCGCGCTCAACCAGTCCAAGACCACCGCGATCTTCATCAACCAGCTCCGCGAGAAGATCGGCGTGATGTTCGGCTCCCCGGAGACCACCACCGGTGGCCGGGCGCTGAAGTTCTACGCCTCGGTGCGCATCGACATCCGCCGCATCGAGACCCTGAAGGACGGCACCGAGGCGGTCGGCAACCGCACGCGCTGCAAGGTCGTCAAGAACAAGGTGGCGCCGCCCTTCAAGCAGGCCGAGTTCGACATCCTCTACGGCCAGGGCATCAGCCGCGAGGGCGGTCTGATCGACATGGGCGTGGAGCACGGCTTCGTCCGCAAGGCCGGTGCCTGGTACACGTACGAGGGCGACCAGCTCGGCCAGGGCAAGGAGAACGCCCGCAACTTCCTGAAGGACAACCCCGACCTCGCCAACGAGATCGAGAAGAAGATCAAGGAGAAGCTGGGCGTCGGGGTGCGGCCCGAGGAGCCCGCCGCCGAGCCGGGCACGGGCGCCGCGGACTCCGCCGCCCCGGCCGAGGCGGCCGCGGTGCCGGCCCCGGCGGTCAAGGCCGGCAAGTCCAAGGCCGCGGCGGCCAAGAGCTGACCCGTGACCCGACGAACCGACTGGGCCGAGTACGAGTTCGCCGCCACCGGTGCCTCCCGGGGGAGGGGCACCGAGGGCGGCGAGGGCTCGGCCGTGGGCGGTGACGAGGCGTACGACGACAGCACCGGCGCGGACGGCCTCCACGCCCCGGGCTCCGGCAGCGGCCGGCGGCGTGGGGGTGGTTCACGGTCGGGCGGCTCGCGTGACGGCGGGGCGCGCGGTGGACGCGGACGCAGACGCCGGGCCTTCGGCGAGGCGACCGCGGAGGGCGGGGGCGACTCCTCCTCGTCGAGGGCCGAGCAGGAGGAGCCTCCGGGGGACCCGGTGGAGCGGGCGCGGGCGATCTGCCTGCGCCTGCTCACCGGGACCCCGCGCACGCGGAAGCAGCTCGCCGACGCCCTGCGCAAGCGGGAGATCCCGGACGAGGCGGCGGAGGAGGTGCTGTCCCGGTTCGAGGAGGTCGGACTGATCAACGACAGTGCCTTCGCGGACGCCTGGGTGGAGTCCCGGCACCACGGCCGGGGACTGGCCCGGCGCGCGCTCGCCCAGGAGCTGCGGACCAAGGGGGTCGATCCCACGCTGATCGACGCGGCCGTCTCGCAGCTCGACTCCGAGCAGGAGGAGACGACCGCGCGCGAACTGGTGGCCCGCAAGCTGCGCTCCACCCGGGGACTCGACCGCGACAAGCGGATCCGCCGCCTCGCGGGCATGCTGGCCCGCAAGGGCTACCCCGAGGGCCTCGCCCTCCGCGTGGTCCGGCAGGCGCTGGAGGAGGAGGGCGAGGACACGGAGTTCCTCGACGACGAGGGGGCGTGAGGGGCCGGGCAGCGGGGCGGCGCCGCCGGCCCGGCGGCACGGGCACCGCCGGCCCCCTCCGGCAGCCTCACACCGGCGCGGGCAGCACGGGCAGCCCCGCCGCCCGCCAGGCCTGGAAACCGCCGATCAGGTCGGTGGCCCGGTGCAGCCCCAGGCGGTGCAGGGACTCCGCGGCCAGGCTGGAGGCGTACCCCTCGTTGCAGATCACGACGACGCGCAGGTCATGGCTCGTCGCCTCGGGGAGACGGTGACCACCCCGCGGGTCGAGGCGCCACTCCAGTTCGTTGCGCTCGACGACGACGGCGCCGGGGATGAGACCGTCCCGGTCGCGCAGGGCGGCGTACCGGATGTCCACCAGCAGCGCCTCGCCGGTCCGGGCGGCCTCGTGGGCGTCCTGCGGCTCGATGCGCCGGTAACCCGAGCGCACGCGCTCCAGCAGCTCGTCGATGCCCACGGCACCCGCGGCCCGTTCGTCCGTCCCGCTCACTGCCAGTCCTCCGGGCGTTCGACCTGCTCCAGGCGGAGAACCCGGCCGCTGCGGCTGTAGCGGCGGATCCGCGGCAGGGGCGGATGGTAGGCGTGCACAGAGACGGCGTGCCGGTCCGGGGACTCGTTGAGCACCTCGTGCACGTGGTGCCGGCCGAAGGAGCGGCCCTGCCCGGCCGGCAGCCGGCGCTCCCGGTCCACTCCCTCGGTCAGTTCCAGGGTTCTCCAGCCCTCGGAGGGCAGCCGCGCGGCGAGCGAGTTCTCCTTCAGCGCACCCGAGGCGGTCATGAAGGCACCGATGGAGTCGGCGTGGTCGTGCCAGCCGGTTCCGGTGCCGGGCGGCCAACCGATCAGCCAGGCCTCGCTCCCGCCGGGCCCGTCGAGCCGCACCCAGGTGCGGCCCTCAGGGTCGAGCGGGAGCGAGGCGATCAGCGCGGTGTCGGCGGCGACACGGCGGACGAAGGCGAGGAGGTCCGCCTGGGTGGGGGCGGAGACGGGAGGCGTGGCGGGGGATGAGGCGGCGGAGGAGACAGACACGTGCACCGTCCTGAGGGAAGTTCGCGGAAGGCGCGCCACGGCGGCATGCGGAGCGGCGGATGGCGCGCGGGAGGTGAGGGAGAGAGCGCGAAGTCAGCAGGACGGGCGACACACGCAGCCCGCGTAGCGGAGGAGGTCCATATGGACCCTCCGCCACAGGCGCACACAGGTGTCGGTCACGGTCCGGAGTAGACCACGAAGCCGCACACCGCTTCAACTCGCCGTCACCCTGTGGACCGTACGGCGAGGACGACGTGACCGGGCCCGGCGCGAGCCGGTCCCCGCTTCCGGGGCCGGCGCCTCAGCCGGTCGCGGCCCCGGCCTCCGCCTCTGCCTTCGCTTTCGCCTTCGTCGTTCCTCCGACGACCGCTTCCGCCGCCGTGTACAGGTCCGCCGGGCGGACCCCGCTCAGCGCCGTGACCAGATGGCCGTCGGGGCGTACCAGCAGCACGGTGTGGGCCGCCGCCCCCGGATAGCTCTCGGCGACCAGGATCTCGGCCGGATGCGGCAACGCCGAGACGGCCGCCGCCAGCCGGGGCATGATCCCGGCGGACATCCAGTGCCTGCGGTCCCACACCCCCGTGCCCGGCGCGATCAGCACCACCAGCAGCGCACCCCGGCCGAGCCGGTCCCGCAACCGGACGAAGGTGCCGTCCTCCGCCGTGACGCGCACGTCCGTCACCGCCGCCCCGGGAGGCGTTCCGACGGGCACCTCGCCCTCGAGGCGCCGGGGCGCGAGCGGCGAGTCGGCGTACGTGCCCGGACCGCCCAGCGCGCCCTGCCCCAGGTGACCGTCCATCAGCAGCGTGTCGTGGCCCCGGGCGGAGCCCGGGACGTAGGAACGCAGCCCTCCTCCGCCCCGGAGCAGCGGCAGCGCCTGGTCGGCGGCGCGCAGCCGGGCGGCGACGATCGCCCGGCGCTCGGTCTGGTAGCTGTCGAGCAGCGCCTCGTGCGGCCCGTGGTGCCAGGCCAGCGCCAGCTTCCAGGCGAGGTTGTCGACGTCGCGCAGCCCCTCGTCCAGCCCGTGCGTGCCCAGCGCGCCGAGCAGGTGGGCCGCGTCCCCGGCGAGGAACACCCGGTCGGCCCGCCAGCGCCGGGCCAGCCGGTGGTGAACGGTGTGGACCCCGGTGTCCAGCAGTTCGTACGGCGGGGCCGCACCGTGGTTCCAGCCGGCCAGCGTCTCCCGGATGCGGGCCAGCAGCAGCTCGGGCGTCACCAGCTCCTTGCCCGGCGGCAGCAGCCAGTCCAGCCGCCACACCCCCTCCGGCAGCGGACGCGCGGTGATCTCCCCGGCCGAGGGCCCGGACGTGCGCCACGGCGGCATGCGGTGCAGCAGTGCCTCGTCGTGCCAGGGAAGCTCCGCGCGCAGTGCGGCCACGGCGTATCGTTCCACCGCCGTGCGGCCGGGGAAGCGGATGTCCTGGAGCTTGCGCACGGTCGAGCGGGGACCGTCGCAGCCGACCAGGTAACTGCCGCGCCACCAGGTGCCCTGGGGGCCGCGGGTGCGGGCGGTGACGCCCGAGGGCTCCTGTTCCAGGGCGTCCAGCCGGCTGTTCACGGCGATCCTGACCAGCCGCTCCCCGGCCAGGGCGGCGCGCAGCGCACCGGTCAGGACGTGCTGGGCGATGTGCAGGGGCGCGGGCCGGGCGTCGTCGTGGGCGATCTCGTGCACCACCTGCTTGCGCCGCATCGACCGCCATCCCGCCGGGCGGACACCGGCCTGCGCGAGCGGCACCCCGGTCAGCCGTTCCATCAGCGCGGCGGTGCCCTCGCGCAGCACGACGGTGCGCGCCGGACGCGGCTCGTCCTTGCCCGGCCCCTCGTCGAGGACCACGCACGGCACCTCCTGACGCGCCAGTGCCAGGGCGAACGCGAGCCCGACGGGCCCCGCTCCGACGATGATCACCGGGTCCACGGCGCGGCGCCCCCTGCTCGAAGTGACGTCCGGAGGGACGGGGAGGAACAGAAAGATGGAGCAGGGTGCACGATCACAGAACGTATGCAACCCATTGCCGGTGCTTGCGTCAAGTGACCGCAGGACAGTGGCGATCATGAAGCGGTGCGGTACCCGTCACATTACTTGACTGTTCCTCACACGGGTCCACGGCGCACGGCTCCTGCGCACCGCCGGCGACTCGGCATGACTGTGGCCCGCCGGGAACCGGCGGGCCACAGTCATGCCGTGCGTCAGGCGTGCGTCACTTCTCCGCACCGGCCCCGTGGGGGCCCCCGACCTCGGCCGCGTTGATGTCGTCGACATCGCCGGTGCCGAGCACCGCGCCCGTGCTGCGCTTGCTGCGGCGCAGACGTCCCTCGAGCCAGGAGGCGAAGGAGGTGAGGGCGAAGTTGAGCGCGATGAAGATGACGGCCACCACCGTGAAGCTGGCGATGACGTTGGCGCCGTAGTAGCCGCTCATCGTGTTGGCCGAGGCGAGCAGCTCGGGGAAGGTGAGGACGGCACCGCCGAGGGCGGTGTCCTTCACGATCACGACGAGCTGGCTGACGATGGCCGGGAGCATCGCGGTGACCGCCTGGGGCAGCAGGATCACCCGCATGACCTGGCTCTTGCGCAGACCGATCGCCACGGCCGCCTCGGACTGGCCCTTGGGCAGGGCCAGGATGCCGGCGCGCACGATCTCCGCGAGGACGGAGGCGTTGTAGAGCACCAGGCCCGTGACGACCGCGTACAGCGGACGGTCGTCGGAGCTGACGTCGGTGTACTCGGCGAACAGGGCGAGACCGAAGATCATCAGGACCAGGACGGGGATGGCCCGGAAGAACTCGACCACGATTCCGGCCGGGACGCGGATCCAGGCGTGGTCGGACAGCCGGGCGATGCCGAGGACCGCGCCGAGCGGCATCGCGATGAGCACCGCGAGGAAGGCTGCCTTCAAGGTGTTCTGCAGACCCGGCCAGATGTACGTGGACCAGGCTTCGGTACCGGTGAAGAACGGCTCCCACAGGGCCCATTCCAGCTGGCCCTTTTCGTTGAGGGTGCTGAACACCCACCACAGCAGGGCCGCGAGGGCGACCAGGAAGACCACCGTGAAGATGATGTTCCGCCGCTTGGCGCGAGGCCCCTGGGCGTCGTACAGAACGGAGCTCATCGCTTCACCGCCACCTTCTTGCCCACCCAGCCGAGGATCAGGCCGGTCGGCAGCGTGAGAACCACGAAACCGAATGCGATGACCGCGGAGATCAGCAGCAGCTGCGCCTCGTTCTCGATCATCTCCTTCATCAGCACCGCTGCCTCCGCGACACCGATCGCGGCGGCCACCGTGGTGTTCTTGATGAGTGCGATCAGCACGTTCGCCAGCGGGCCGACGGACGAGCGGAACGCCTGGGGCAGCACCACGAGGCCCAGCACCTGGCTGAAGTTGAGGCCGATCGCGCGGGCGGCCTCCGCCTGGCCCACCGGCACCGTGTTGATGCCGGAGCGCAGCGCCTCGCACACGAAGGACGAGGTGTAGAGGATCAGGCCCAGCACGGCGAGCCGGAAGTTGATCGTCTCGACGTCGTCCGCGCCGAGGGAGACCCCCAGCGTCTGGTTCAGGCCCAGCGACGTGAACAGGATGATGACGGTCAGCGGAATGTTCCGCACGATGTTCACGTACGCGGTCCCGAAGCCGCGCATCAGCGGCACCGGGCCGACGCGCATGGCGGCCAGCAGGGTGCCCCAGATCAGGGAGCCGACGGCGGAGAGCACAGCGAGCTGCACTGTCGTCCAGAAGGCTCCCAGCAGGTCGTAATCCTCAAGAAAGTCGAACACGATCTCCCGCGCTTTCGCGTGTAGGGATGCCCGCCCCGGTGCGCCGCCCCTTCCGGTGGGCGGCGCACCCTGTCAGGCGCTGCCTCAGCTCTTGATGTCGCCGATCTTCGGCGCCGGCTCGTTCTTGTAGTTGGCCGGGCCGAAGTTGTCCTTGACGGCCTTGTCCCAGGACTTGTCGGCGACCATCTCCTCGAGGGCCTTGTTGATCTTGTCCTTGAGGTCGCTGCCCTTCTTGACGCCGATGCCGTAGTTCTCGTTGGTCAGCTTGAAGCCGCCGAGCTTGAACTTGCCCTTGAACTGCGACTGGGCGGCGTAGCCGGCGAGGATGGAGTCGTCGGTGGTCAGCGCGTCGACGGCACCGTTCTGCAGGCCCGGCAGGCAGGCGGAGTACGTCGGGTACGGCTGCAGCTGCGCCTTGGGCGCCAGCTTCTCCTTGACGTTCTGCGCCGAGGTCGAGCCGGTGACCGAGCACAGCTTGGCGCTGTTCAGGTCCTCCGGGGACTTGATCTTGTTGTCGTCGGCGCGGATCAGCACGTCCTGGTGGGCGAGCAGGTAGGGGCCGGCGAAGTCGACCTTCTCCTGGCGCTCCGGGGTGATCGAGTAGGTGGCGGCGATGAAGTCGACGTCGCCGCGCTGCAGCATGGTCTCGCGGTCGGCGCTCTTCGACTCCTTCCACTCGATCTGGTCCTCGCTGTAACCGAGCTTCTTGGCGACGTACGTGGCGACGTCCACGTCGAAGCCCTCGTAGCCCTGCGGGGTCTTCTGGCCGAGGCCCGGCTGGTCGAACTTGATGCCGATGGTGATCTTCTTGTCGTCGCCCGACCCCGACCCGTTGGAGTCGTTGCCGTCGTCACCGCCGCAAGCGGTGGCGGTCAGGGCAAGGGCGAACACGGCGGCCGAGGCGGCGGTGACCTTGCGGAGCTTCATGGTGCACATCCTTTGACTGGTGAAGTGATGCGGCCCGGTCAATGTCCGGTGACGCAGGTCGTCGGGGCGCGAGGGGCGCCGTCAGTGGTGAAGGATCTTCGACAGGAAGTCCTTGGCGCGGTCGCTGCGCGGATTGCTGAAGAACTGGTCCGGCGCGGCCTGCTCGACGATGCGGCCGTCCGCCATGAACACCACACGGTTCGCGGCCGAACGGGCGAACCCCATCTCGTGGGTGACGACGATCATGGTCATGCCGTCGCGGGCGAGCTGCTGCATGACCTCCAGCACCTCGTTGATCATCTCCGGGTCGAGAGCCGACGTCGGCTCGTCGAAGAGCATGACCTTGGGTTCCATCGCCAGGGCCCGCGCGATGGCGACGCGCTGCTGCTGGCCGCCGGAGAGCTGCGCGGGGTACTTCTCCGCCTGCGCGGCCACGCCGACCCGGTCGAGCAGGGCGCGGGCCCGCTCCTCGGCCGCCTTCTTGTCCTTCTTGCGGACCTTGACCTGGCCCAGCGTCACGTTCTCGAGCACGGTCTTGTGCGCGAAGAGGTTGAAGGACTGGAAGACCATCCCCACGTCGGCCCGCAGCCTCGCCAGCTCCTTGCCCTCATGGGGCAGGGGCCTGCCGTCGATCGTGATCGACCCGGAGTCGATCGTCTCCAGCCGGTTGATGGTGCGGCACAGGGTGGACTTCCCGGACCCGGAGGGTCCGATGACCACGACGACTTCGCCGCGGGCGATCGTCAGATCGATGTCCTGGAGTACGTGCAACGCGCCGAAGTGCTTGTTGACGCTCTTCAGGACGACCAGATCGCCGGTCGCGGCCACATCTTCCTTGGCCACCGATACTTCGGTCATCGCTCTCAGGCTCCGTCCTCCTCGGTTTCGGAGGACAGTAGTAACCGTTCAGACCTGCGTCATTACATCTGAGGGGAATCTGAGCATCACGATCCGATAGCAATCGGACACGTGTCGTAGCACTTGTGACCAGGGGTGATTTCGGCCGGGTAACGGTACGAAAGCGCAACCGGAACCCCCTTGACGCCGCCCTCGTCCATCGGCGTCACTGCAAGGTGCACGCGCGCGTGCACGCGTTTTTGTACACAGGGAGAGCGTACGGCCGATGAACGGAAAGGGGCCCTGGTGAGACTGCTCCTCGTCGAGGACGACAACCACGTCGCCGCCGCCCTGTCGGCGGTGCTGGCCCGGCACGGGTTCGACGTCACCCACGCGCGCAGCGGTGAGGAGGCCCTCCAGGCGCTCGTCCCCGAGGGCAACGGTTTCGGCGTGGTCCTGCTCGACCTGGGCCTGCCCGACCAGGACGGTTACGAGGTCTGCGGCAAGATCCGCAAGCGCACCAGCACACCGGTGATCATGGTCACCGCGCGCTCCGACGTGCGCTCCCGCATCCACGGACTCAACCTCGGCGCCGACGACTACGTGGTCAAGCCGTACGACACGGGGGAACTGCTCGCCCGGATCCACGCCGTCAGCCGGCGCACCGTCCAGGAGGAGACCACCGGCGGCACCGAGACCGAGCTGCGCCTGGGCCCGGTGCGCATCGAGCTGCCGACCCGCCAGGTCAGCGTGAACGGCTCGGCCGTCCCCCTGACCCGCAAGGAGTTCGACCTGCTGGCCCTGCTCGCCCAGCGCCCCGGGGTCGTCTTCCGCCGGGAGCAGATCATCAGCGAGGTGTGGCGCACCAGCTGGGAGGGGACCGGCCGCACCCTGGAGGTGCACGTCGCCTCCCTGCGCGCCAAGCTGCGCATGCCGGCCCTCATCGAGACCGTACGCGGAGTCGGCTACCGGCTCGTCGCGCCCGCGGCCTAGCGGGGCCGGGTGCGCACACGTCTGCTTCCGCTGCTCATCGTCCTGATGGCGGCCGTCCTCCTCGCGCTCGGCGTCCCGCTCGCCGTGAGTCTGGCCGGCGCGCAGCAGCAGAAGGTCGTCGTCGACCGGATCGACGACACGGCACGCTTCGCGGCCCTCGCCCAGTTCGTCACCGAGCCGTCCGCCCCGGCCACCGGGGACATCAACGAGCGCCAGGAGACGCTCCGCAGCGAACTGCGCAGCTACCACGAGGTCTACGGCATCCGCGCCGGCGTGTTCTACCGCAACGACTCGCCCATGGCGCACGCCCCGGACGACTGGTTCCTCCCGCGGTCGGGCGAGGTGCGGGACGCCTTCGAGGAGGCGCTGCTCAGCCGCCGCAGCCACGACCCCGAGCAGGTGTGGCCCTGGCAGCGGCGCAGTCTCGTGGTGGCCTCGCCGGTCATCCGGGACGGCGACGTCGTCGCCGTCGTCGTCACCGACTCGCCCACCGGGGCCATGCGCTCCCGCATCCTGCAGGGCTGGCTGGTCATCGGCGCGGGGGAGGCCGCCGCCATGCTGCTGGCCGTCGGCGCGGCCCTGCGGCTGACCGGCTGGGTGCTCAGGCCCGTGCGCGTCCTGGACGCCACCACCCACGACATCGCCACCGGACGGCTGAAGTCCCGGGTCGCCGCGGCGGGCGGACCCCCGGAGCTCAGACGCCTCGCCCGGTCGTTCAACGAGATGGCGGACAACGTCGAGAGCGTGCTGGAGCAGCAGCGCGCCTTCGTCGCCGACGCCTCCCACCAGCTGCGCAACCCGCTCTCGGCGCTGCTGCTGCGCATCGAGCTGCTCGCCCTCGAGCTGCCCGAGGGCAACGAGGAGATCGCCTCGGTCCAGGCCGAGGGCAGGCGTCTGGCGCGGGTCCTGGACGACCTGCTCGATCTGGCGCTCGCCGAGCACAGCGAGGCCCAGCTCCAGGTCACCGACATCGGCGCGGTGGCCGGCGAGCGCGTCGCGGCCTGGGCGCCCACCGCCGAGGCCAAGGGGGTCCGCCTGACCGGGGACTGCCCGCCGACCACGGCCTGGGCCGACCCGGTCGCGCTCTCCAGCGCGCTGGACGCGGTCATCGACAACGCGGTGAAGTTCACGCCCGAGGGCGAGACCGTCGAGGTGACCGTCACCTCGAACGGCGACACCTCCACCGTCGTCGTCACCGACAACGGCCCGGGGCTGACCGACGAGGAGCTGACCCGCGTCGGCGACCGGTTCTGGCGCAGCGGCCGGCACCAGAACGTCAAGGGCTCCGGCCTCGGCCTGTCCATCTCCCGGGCCCTGCTCGCGGCGGGCGGCGGCTCCCTCGCCTACGGCCACCACGAGCCGCACGGGCTGACGGTCACGGTGACGGTGCCGCGGAACGCCCCCACGGGTGAGGCGACGGCTCAGGGCTTGACGGACCGGTAGTGGCGGCGGGCGCCCTCGTGCAGCCGGAGCGGGTCGGTGTAGATCGCGGTGCGCACGTCGACCAGCTGCGCGGAGTGGACGTGCGCACCGATGCCGTCCCGGCTCCTGAGCACGATGCGGGTCAGCCACTCGGTGAGCCGGGGGTCCGCGTCCGCCCTGGTGATCAGGAGGTTGGACACCGCCATCGTCGGGACGGCCGAACCGAGCTGACTGCCGGGGTAGGCCGACTCCGGCATGCTGGTGGCCCGGTAGTGACGCGTGGCCCCGCCCTGCTCGTGCAGCTCGGCGACGAGGTCGGCACCGATCGGTACGAACCGCAGCGCGGAATCCTCGGCGAGCGTCTTCAGGCCGTCCGTGGGCAGTCCGCCCGACCAGAAGAACGCGTCCAGGCCGTGTCCCAGCCGCTCCGGCCCGGTGTCGATGCCGTCCGCGTAGGGCCTGATGTCCGTCTCCGGGTCGATGCCGGCCGCCCGGAGGATCCGGTTGGCGATGAGCCGGACCCCCGACTTGGGCGGTCCTATGGCGACCCGCTTGCCCCGCAGGTCCGCGACGGAGCGGATGCCCGAGCCGGGCGCGACCGCGAGCTGCACGTAGTCGTCGTACAGGCGCGCCACCCCGCGCAGCCGGTCCGCGCCCGGCCGGCCGGCCAGCCGGTACGTCTCCACCGCGTCGGCCGCGGCGATCGCGAAGTCGGCCTGCCCGGTCGCCACCCGCCGCACGTTCTCCTGCGAGCCGTCACTCGTCTTCAGCCGGACCTCGAGGTCCGGCATGTGCTTGCCGAGCGAGGTGCGCAGGAGCTCGCCGTACTTCTGGTAGACGCCCGCGCGGGTTCCCGTGCTCAGCGTGACCGTCCCGCCGGGCGGCTCCTCGCCCCAGGGCGCCAGCCACCACAGCAGCAGTGCGAGCGCCACGAGGCCGGCGGCCGCGCCCCGCAGGGCCCGGCGCCTGCCGATCCGGGACAGTGCGTGGAGCATGCGCGCGATCCTGCCAGCCCGGTGCCCCGCTGACCAGGGCGGGGCTCACAGCCCGGAGCCGAGCGCGGGCCGGGGAGGTGTCCGGGGCGGCCGCTACAGTCGCCGCATGAGTTCCTCGCCCGCCGACCTGGTCCGTGCGTTCCACCGCGCCTTCGGGCTGGACGTCCGTGACACACCGTCCGAGGTCTCGCCGGACCTGGCCGCCCACCGCGGCGAACTGCTGGCCGAGGAGGCCGCGGAGGTCGCCGAGGTGTCGGTGAAGGGCCCGCTCGACCGGCTCGCCCACGAGCTGGCCGACGTCGTCTACGTCGCGTACGGCACGGCACTCGTCCACGGGATCGACCTCGACGCGGTCATCGCCGAGATCCACCGCTCCAACATGACCAAGCTCGGCCCCGACGGCCAGGTCAGCCGCCGTGCCGACGGCAAGGTCCTCAAGGGCGACCACTACGAGGCCCCGGACGTGGCGGCGGTACTGCGGCGGCAGGGCTGGGCGCCGGACGGGGAGGCGTGAGCCACCGGGCGGGGGCACGGCGCGGGCCACGGGCCGTGGAGCCCGCCACCGCGGGCTCCTCCGGCGGCCGGGCACGTCCCGGGGACCGCCTACCCTGTATGCCATGAGCAGCATCGACCGGAGCCAGTCAGCGGGCGGCACGCGCACCTACGAAGTACGCACCTACGGGTGCCAGATGAACGTCCACGACTCCGAGCGATTGGCCGGGCTGCTGGAGGACGCGGGCTACGTCCGCGCCCCCGAGGGCTCCGACGGCGACGCGGACGTCGTCGTCTTCAACACCTGCGCGGTGCGCGAGAACGCCGACAACAAGCTGTACGGCAACCTGGGCCACCTCGCCCCCAAGAAGGCGAGCCGCCCCGGCATGCAGATCGCGGTCGGCGGCTGCCTCGCGCAGAAGGACCGCGACACCATCGTGAAGCGCGCCCCGTGGGTGGACGTCGTCTTCGGCACGCACAACATCGGCAAGCTGCCGGTCCTGCTGGAGCGCGCCCGCGTCCAGGAGGAGGCGCAGGTCGAGATCGCCGAGTCGCTGGAGGCGTTCCCGTCCACGCTGCCGACCCGCCGCGAGAGCGCGTACGCGGCCTGGGTGTCCGTCTCCGTCGGCTGCAACAACACCTGCACCTTCTGCATCGTCCCCGCGCTGCGCGGCAAGGAGAAGGACCGGCGCCCCGGCGACATCCTCGCCGAGATCGAGGCCCTGGTCGCCGAGGGCGTCTCGGAGATCACCCTGCTCGGGCAGAACGTCAACGCCTACGGCTCCGACATCGGCGACCGCGAGGCGTTCAGCAAGCTGCTGCGGGCCTGCGGGAGGATCGACGGCCTGGAGCGCGTCCGCTTCACCTCGCCGCACCCGCGCGACTTCACCGACGACGTCATCGCCGCCATGGCCGAGACGCCGAACGTGATGCCGCAGCTCCACATGCCGCTCCAGTCCGGCTCGGACACGGTCCTGAAGGCGATGCGCCGCTCCTACCGGCAGGAGCGCTACCTCGGCATCATCGAGAAGGTGCGCGCCGCCATCCCGCACGCGGCGATCAGCACCGACATCATCGTGGGCTTCCCCGGCGAGACCGAGGAGGACTTCGAGCAGACCCTGCACGTCGTGCGCGAGGCCCGCTTCGCGCAGGCGTTCACCTTCCAGTACTCCAAGCGCCCGGGCACCCCGGCCGCCGAGATGGACGGCCAGATCCCCAAGAAGGTCGTCCAGGAGCGCTACGAGCGGCTCGTCGCCCTCCAGGAGGAGATCTCCTGGGAGGAGAACAAGAAGCAGGTCGGCCGCACCCTGGAGCTGATGGTCGCCGAGGGCGAGGGCCGCAAGGACGAGACCACCCACCGTCTCTCCGGCCGTGCCCCCGACAACCGTCTGGTGCACTTCACCAAGCCGGAGCAGGAGGTCCGTCCCGGCGACGTGGTCACCGTCGAGATCACCTATGCCGCCCCGCACCACCTGCTCGCCGAGGGGCCCGTGCTGGACGTGCGCCGCACGCGCGCGGGGGACGCCTGGGAGAAGCGGAACTCCGAGAAGGCGGCGAAGACCGCGCAGCCGGCGGGCGTGATGCTGGGTCTGCCGAAGATCGGCGTCCCCGAACCGCTCCCGGTGGCCGCGAGCGGCTGCGGCTGCGACTGACGCGGACGGACCGGCCGAAGCGGACCGGGACCGGTGGATCGACGGCGGCCCGACCGGCCGGGCCGCGGCGGCGGGCTGCTCCACGGCGGCTACGCTGCCGATCATGCTAGTCGCCGCCGCAGTCTGCCCCTGCCCGCCGCTGCTCGTCCCCGAGGTCGCCGCGGGTGCCGCCCCCGAACTGGACGCCACGCGTGCCGCGTGCACGGACGCGCTGGGGGTGCTCGCCGCCGCCCGGCCCGACCGGCTCGTGGTGGTCGGGCCGGCGGCGGCTGCCGGACCCGAGAGCTACCCGGAGGGCACCCCGGGGTCCTTCCGCGGCTTCGGCGTCGGCCTGGACGTACGGCTGGGCCCGGACAGGGGCGCGCCGACCGGGCGGGAACTCCCGTACGGGCTCGCCGTGGGCGCGTGGATGCTGGGCAGGGCCGGGTGGGCGGACGCCCCCGTCGAGGGCCTGGCAGTGGGGGAGACCCTCGCGACCGAGCGGTGCGTCGAGGAGGGAAGGGCGATCGCCGCGCGGGCGGACCGGGTGGCGATGCTGGTGATGGGCGACGCCAGCGCCTGCCGCACCCTCAAGGCCCCGGGCTACCTCGACGAACGCGCGGCCCCCTTCGACGCGGAGGTCGCGCGCGCGCTGGGCGCGGCCGACACCGCGGCCCTGTGCGCGCTGGACACCGGCCTGGCGCGCGAACTGAAGGTGTCCGGCCGTGCCCCCTGGCAGGTCCTGGCGGGCGCCGCGGCCGGGAACCCGGACCTGGAGGGGGCCCTGCTCCACGAGGACGCCCCGTACGGGGTGGGCTACATCGTGGCCGCCTGGTCGTAGGAACCGGCCGGCCCCGCGGGAACCGGCCGGCCGGATCACCGGCCCCGGACCCGGCCGGAGGAACGGCGGACGGCCGGGAGCCCTCCATGTGCTCCACGGCCGTCCGGCGGCGCACCGCTCAGGAGACGGGCGGTGGCCCGGCCGGTGGCGTCGTGCCGCCCGTGCCCGGACCGGGGTCGTTCTCGGGCGCGGGACCGGGGTCGTTCTTGTGCGCGAGCCGGTCCATGGCGTCCCTGGCCTTCCCCGTACCGGTCTGGATCCTGTCGCTGTACTTGCCCTTGGTCCGCTCGTCGACGGCCCGCGCGGCCCTGTCCAGGCCGTGCTGGATCTTGTCCCCGTGCTGCTGCGCGAGGCCGGAGACCTTGCTCTTGGCCGGGTCGAGTCTGGCCTTCAGATTGTGCAGGAGACCCATGGTGCACCTTCCCTCGCCGGCGTCTACGTGCGGGCGCCCCCGCCGGCCTCGCTGTCGGCCGCCTCGGAGGACTGCTGCTTCGGGATCTCGACGCCGTCGCCGCGGGTGACCTCGCCGGTCTCCTCCGCCGCCGGCCCGGAGGCCTTCGGCGCGTCGGCCGGCACCGTCGGCTCCGCGGCCCCGGCCGCGTCCTCCTCCGTCTTCGGCCCGGCCGCGGCCCCGTCGGCCCGGGCCCCGTCGGTCCGTGTCTCCTCCGTGGCCTTCGACCTCCGAAAAAGCCATGCAAAAACGCCCATATCCACTCCATACGTTACTCGTGCGAGTGGTATCCCGCGTGACCCGGTGCGTCCGTTCGCGCGACCCGGTCGCCGCCGTCGTGATCCGGCGGCGGGAAACCCGCAACGGGCAACGACCCCGCGCCGGTCGCGTCACGTAACTCGTTCGAGAGCGGGCTGCGGGGTTTGCGAGACTGGATCGGTGAGCAGCGCACCCCTCGCCCCCCGTGTCATCGCCGTCGTCGGACCCACTGCGGCCGGAAAGTCCGATCTGGGGGTCTTCCTGGCCCAGCGGTTGGGCGGTGAAGTCGTCAACGCCGACTCCATGCAGCTCTACCGGGGGATGGACATCGGAACCGCCAAGCTGACGTCCGAGGAGCGCGGTGGCGTCCCGCACCACCTGCTGGACGTCTGGGACGTCACCGTCACCGCGTCCGTCGCCGAGTACCAGCGGCTGGCCCGCGAGCGGATCGACGCGCTGCTCGCCGAGGGGCGCTGGCCCGTCCTGGTCGGCGGCTCCGGCCTCTACGTCCGCGGAGCCATCGACAACCTGGAGTTCCCGGGCACCGACCCCGAGGTCAGGGCCCAGCTGGAGGACGAGCTCACCCTGCGCGGCCCGGGAGCGCTGCACGCGCGCCTCGCCGCCGCGGACCCCGAGGCGGCGCGGGCCATCCTGCCGAGCAACGGCCGCCGCATCGTGCGCGCACTCGAGGTGATCGAGATCACCGGCCGGCCCTTCACCGCCAACCTCCCCGGCCACGACTCCGTCTACGACACCCTCCAGATCGGCGTCGACGTGGCCCGGCCCGAACTGGACGAGCGCATCGCCCGCCGGGTCGACCGGATGTGGGAGGCGGGCCTCGTGGACGAGGTGCGCGCACTGGAGGCGCAGGGGTTGCGTGAAGGGCGTACGGCCTCGCGCGCGCTCGGCTACCAGCAGGTACTCGCGGCGCTCGCCGGTGAGTGCAGCATGGAGGAGGCGCGGTCCGAGACCGTGCGTGCCACCAAGCGCTTCGCGCGCCGTCAGGATTCGTGGTTCAGGCGCGATCCCCGGGTGCATTGGTTGAGTGGGGCCGCGGCGGACCTCGGGGAACTTCCGCGGCTCGCTCTGTCGTTGGTCGAACGACCGGTTACAGCCTGATCACGTCCTGGCATCGGGACGCCCAGGCCGCCGTCGGGGCCTGTGACGCCGTGCCATCATCGAGCTTCGATCGACCAGTGGAGTCCAAGTTGGGAGGGCGCGTGGCGATGGAGGCCGGCCCTCGCGACACCGCACACGGCACCGAACACCTCACCACCGAGCGGGGTGCCCCGGAGCAGGAAACCGACCGTCTCAGCCCGGACGGGCCCGAGGAGACGCAGGGCGGTGTGACCGACGACGGTCCCGAGCCGGAGCAGATGTTCGCGGGCGGTGACGAGGTCGAGGTCGAGCTGCGCCCGCAGCGCCGGCTGCGCATCTGGCAGCTCGCCCCCATCGTCGGTCTGGCCGCGGTCGGTTCCCTGATGTTCGCCTTCCCCCTCGCCTTCGACTTCGGCGACAGCGGGGCCGTGATCGCCATGCTGGGCCTGCTGATCTGCTCCTGCTCGGCCGGCTGGGGGATGATGGCCGCCCGCCGGGTGGGCCACACCTGGCCGGGCCTGCCGGCCAGGGGATCCGGGCGCAGACCCGACTGGCGGGTCGTGACCGGCTACGCCGTGATGGTCGCCGCGGTGGTGGCCCTGGCCGTCTGGCGGGTCGCCCGGCTCCGCTGACGTCCGTCCGGTCATCGGCGGGGAGGGTGCTGTCGTGCCCACCCCGTACGATCGAGGGATGAGCACGCGGATCGCCTTCCTCAAGGGGCACGGCACCGAGAACGACTTCGTGATCGTCCCGGACCCGGAGAACACCATCGACCTGCCCCCGGCCGCCGTCGCCGCCCTGTGCGACCGCCGCGCGGGGCTCGGCGGCGACGGACTGCTGCACGTGGTGCGGTCCGCGGCGCACCCCGAGGGCCGGGCCATGGCGGACGAGGCCGAGTGGTTCATGGACTACCGCAACGGCGACGGCTCGATCGCCGAGATGTGCGGCAACGGGGTGCGCGTGTTCGCGCGCTACCTCCAGCGCGCCGGACACGTGGCCGAGGGGGATCTCGCGGTCGCCACGCGCGGAGGCGTGAAGTCCGTGCACATCGCCAAGGACGGCGACGTCACCGTCGGCATGGGCAGGGCGCTGCTCCCCGAGGGCGACGTCACGGTGAGCGTCGGCGAGCGCAGCTGGCCCGCGCGGAACGTGAACATGGGCAACCCGCACGCGGTGGCCTTCGTGGACGACCTCGCCCACGCCGGCGGCCTGGACGCCCCGCCTCCCTTCAGCCCGGCCTCCGCCTACCCGGACGGGGTGAACGTCGAGTTCGTGGTCGACCGCGGCCCGCGGCACGTGGCGCTGCGGGTGCACGAGCGCGGTGCCGGCGAGACCCGTTCCTGCGGCACGGGCGCCTGCGCGGTCGCCGTGGCCACCGCCCGCCGGGACGGCGTCGACCCGGGCGTCACCGGAACCCCGGTCACGTACACCGTGGACGTGCCCGGCGGCACCCTGGTGATCACCGAACGGCCCGACGGCGAGATCGAGATGACCGGACCCGCGGTGATCGTCGCCGAGGGCGTGATCGAGGCGGAGTGGCTGGAAAGCGCCCTTCGTTGATCAGGGTGACGGATCGGTGTCCCGGCCTCCGGCCGGCCGGACGTGCACATCCGCAGGGCGGAAGGCCGAATTGCGCTTCGGGACCACGGCGGGCCGTCGGCCGGGTGGCGTGAAACCGCCCCGGGAGGGACCATCGCTCGATGGAGTGATCCGTTTCACGCTCGGCGAGAGGAGGCCAGCCGCACCGGGTCGGGCTCGGTAGCATCAAGCACCGGCCCGGACGGGGGAGCGAACACCGCGCCCCGAGCCCGAGTCCGCCTCGGGGCGTGCCGTCCGCCGGTCCACGCAGCCGGAGGTGCCCATGAACGCGGAGGCCGTCAATCCTGCGACCCCGGGCTCGGTGACAGCTGGTCACGTCACGCCCACGGGGTCGCGCAGGAAGGCCCGCCCCCGGCTCGACCTGCGCCGGCTGGGACGCGCGGCGCTGCTCGGCCCCGCCACCCGCGACCGGCTCCCCGACGCCATCGGCCACGTGGTCGACGCCCATCGCGCCCACCACCCCGACGCCGACCTCGAACCCCTGCGCCGCGCCTACCTCCTGGCCGAGTCCTCCCACCGCGGCCAGATGCGCAAGAGCGGCGAGCCCTACATCACCCACCCGCTCGCCGTGACCCTGATCCTCGCCGAACTCGGCGCGGAGACCACGACCTTGACGGCGTCCCTGCTGCACGACACCGTCGAGGACACGGACGTGACGCTCGATCAGGTGCGGGAGCAGTTCGGCGAGGAGGTCCGCTACCTCGTCGACGGCGTCACCAAACTGGAGAAGGTCGACTACGGCGCCGCCGCCGAACCCGAGACCTTCCGCAAGATGCTCGTCGCCACCGGCAACGACGTCCGCGTGATGTCGATCAAGCTCGCGGACCGACTGCACAACATGCGCACCCTCGGCGTGATGCGCCCCGAGAAGCAGGAACGCATCGCCAAGGTCACCCGGGACGTCCTGATCCCCCTCGCCGAACGCCTCGGCGTCCAGGCGCTCAAGACGGAGCTGGAGGACCTGGTCTTCGCCATCCTCCACCCCGAGGAGTACGCGCACACGCGGGAGCTGATCGTCCGCAACACCGCCCGCGCGGACGACCCGCTCGCCGAGGTCGCCGACGACGTGCGCACGGTGCTCCGAGAGGCCGACATCACCGCCGAAGTCCTCATCCGCCCGCGCCACTTCGTCTCCGTGCACCGCGTGTCCCGCAAGCGCGGGCAACTGCGCGGCGCCGACTTCGGCCGCCTGCTGGTGCTGGTGAACGAGGACGCCGACTGCTACGGCGTCCTCGGCGAGCTGCACACCTGCATGACACCCGTGGTGTCGGAGTTCAAGGACTTCATCGCCGTACCGAAGTTCAACCTGTACCAGTCGCTGCACACCGCCGTGGCCCGCGAGGACGGCCAGGTCGTCGAAGTCCTCATCCGCACCCACCAGATGCACAAGGTCGCCGAGGCCGGAGTCGTCGCCCTCGGCAACCCCTACGCGGCCCCGCCGGAGGAGCAGGCCGCGAGCGACGGCGAGCGCGCCGACCCCACCCGGCCCGGCTGGCTCTCACGGCTGCTGGACTGGCAGCGGGCCGCGCCCGACCCCGACACCTTCTGGTCCACCCTCCGCGAGGACCTCGCCCAGGACCGCGAGATCACCGTCTTCCGCCCCGACGGCGGCACGCTCGGCCTGCCCGAGGGGGCGACCTGCGTGGACGCCGCGTACGCGCAGTACGGCGAGGACGCCCACGCGTGCATCGGCGCCCGGGTCAACGGCCGTCTGGCGACGCTGAGCACCGTCCTGAAGGACGGCGACACCGTCCAGCTCCTCATGGGCCAGGACCCCGCCTCGGAACCCTCCAGGGAGTGGCTGAAGCACGCCCACACCCCCGCGGCCCGCATCGCCATCCAGCGGTGGCTGACCGCCCACCCCGCGCAGCACACCGCGCCCGCGACGGAACCCGCGGCGGCCCAGCGGCCCACCGCCGACGACCCCGCCGCTCCGCAGGCCCCCCAGGCGCCGGGCGCGGTGCCCGGCCGTCCCGCCGCCCAGGTCCTGGTCGACCGGCCCGGCGCGGCCGTACGGCTCGCCCGCTGCTGTACGCCCGTGCCGCCCGACGAGGTGACCGGCTTCGCCGTGCGCGGGGGAGCCGTCACCGTGCACCGGGTCGAGTGCGCCACGGTCGCGCGCATGAAGAGCTCGGGGCGCGCGGAGGTCGGCGTGCGCTGGGGGGAGGACGCCGAGTGCCGGGTCACGCTGGTCGCGGAATCGTTCGTCCGTCCCCATCTGCTCGCGGACCTCACCGAGGCCATGGCCCTCGAAGGCGCCGAGATCGTCTCCGCCACCGTCGAACCGCCGGACCGGCAGCAGGTGCGGCACACGTACACCGTGCAGCTGCCGGACGCCGCGAGACTGCCCGCCCTCATGCGCGCGATGCGCAATGTGGCCGGGGTGTACGACGTGAGCCGGGCGCAGCCGCAGGCCCCGGGCGCCTGACGCGTCCCGCGGGATCGGTCCCTCCGGCACACCCGGCGGCCGTCCCGGCCGCGGGCGGCCGGTGCGCCGGTCGGACGCCCCGCCCGACCCGGTCGGGTGGGCCCGGAGCGCGTCGTCGCCGCGGTGCGCGTGCGCGCTGACAGCCGTGGCGCATGCCGCTCACTCCCCCCGGTCCGGCCTCCCCCGGTCACGTCACCCGGGGCCGGACCCTCCACGGCGAAGCGCCTCCCGGCCGGGCATCCCGCGCCCGGGCCCCCGCGCCCCTCACGGCGGGGCCGTCCCCGCCGGGCTCCGGCACGTCCGCCACCGGAGGGCGGCCGCCGCGCTGCCGGCCTGCGCCGTCTCCGTCTGCCTCCTCGCCGCGAGCCCTCCGGCCGTCCCGCTGGGCATCGGCGACCGCCTCTTCCCCCACCCGGGCAACCCCGGATACGACGTGGTGTCGTACGACCTCGCGCTCGGCCACCCCGGCACCGGCGACCGGCCGCTGCGGGCCGTCACCACGGTCGACGCCCGGGTGACCGCCGACCTGGACCGGCTCAACCCGGACTTCGCCCACGGAATCGTCCACGCGGTGGAGGCCGACGGCGGCCCGGCCGCCTTCACCACCGCCGGCGAGGATCTCGCGATCACTCCCGAGGACGCCCCCGGCGAGGGCGAACGGACACGCATCACCGTGCGGCACAGCAGCGACCCCGTGGCCGCCGGGGACCGCGAGGGCGGCTGGGTGCGCACCGCGGACGGCCTGGTCATGGCCAACCAGGCCGACGCCGCCCATCTGGTGTTCCCGTGCAACGACCCCCTCCGACAAGGCGGTGTTCACCTTCCGGATCACCGCCCCCGACGGCCACACGGCCGTCGCCGCCGGGCTGCCGGCCGGTGCCGGCCACCGGAAGGGGACCACCACGTGGACCTACCGGACCCGGCATCCCATGGCCACCGAGCTCGCCCAGGTGTCCATCTGACCGGTTTCCTGGACCCCTGGCTCCACGGGGCCACGACCCCGCCGATGCCCGGGCACCCGGAGTGGACGTCCACGGCGCCGGCCGCGACGCCCGCGGGCCGGGCGAGCCCGCGCACCGTCCGGGTGCGTCCGTGCGTCGACCGGACGAGGGGCGGGAATAACACCATGGCGAGACGGGCCGTGCCGTGCGACCATCGTCGGGTCCGCGCGGCACGGGACACGGGAATCTCCCGGGGTACCCGTACGTTGAGGACAGTGACGGAAAGGTCTCACGGACAGGTCCCACCGGCCGGGTCCGGAGCCCGGCGGGCGACCGAAGCCCCACACCGTCGCCGCAGACGGTTTCTCATCTACGTAAGGACCCAATGACCTCCTCTTCTTCCCCTTCCCAGGACACCAAGCGCCTCGCGTACACCTATCCCGAGGGCCTTCGGGCCGATGCCCTGATGGAAGAGGACGTCGCCTGGAGCCTCGAGACCGACTCGGAGCGGGACGGTGACCAGTTCGACCGTTCCGAGCGCGCCGCCCTGCGCCGTGTCGCGGGCCTCTCCACCGAGCTCGAGGACGTCACCGAGGTCGAGTACCGGCAGCTCCGCCTGGAGCGGGTCGTGCTCGTCGGCGTGTGGACCTCGGGAACCGTGCAGGACGCGGAGAACTCCCTCGCGGAACTCGCCGCCCTCGCGGAGACGGCCGGCGCCCTGGTGCTCGACGGCGTGATCCAGCGCCGCGACAAGCCCGACGCGGCGACCTACATCGGCTCCGGCAAGGCCGAGGAGCTGCGCGACATCGTGCTCGAGACGGGCGCGGACACCGTCATCTGCGACGGTGAGCTCAGCCCGGGCCAGCTGATCCACCTCGAGGACGTCGTCAAGGTCAAGGTCATCGACCGTACGGCCCTGATCCTGGACATCTTCGCCCAGCACGCCAAGTCCCGGGAGGGCAAGGCGCAGGTCGCGCTCGCGCAGATGCAGTACATGCTGCCGCGGCTGCGCGGCTGGGGTCAGTCGCTGTCCCGGCAGATGGGCGGCGGCAAGGGCGGCGGCCTCGCCACCCGCGGTCCCGGTGAGACCAAGATCGAGACCGACCGGCGCCGGATCCGCGAGAAGATGGCGAAGATGCGCCGCGAGATCGCGGAGATGAAGACCGGCCGCGAGATCAAGCGCCAGGAGCGCAAGCGCCACAAGGTGCCGTCCGTGGCCATCGCGGGCTACACCAACGCGGGCAAGTCCTCGCTGCTCAACCGCCTCACCGGTGCGGGCGTACTGGTCGAGAACGCCCTGTTCGCGACCCTCGACCCGACCGTGCGCCGGGCCGAGACCCCGAGCGGACGGCTGTACACGCTGGCCGACACGGTCGGGTTCGTCCGGCACCTGCCGCACCACCTGGTCGAGGCGTTCCGTTCCACGATGGAGGAGGTCGGCGAAGCCGACCTGATCCTGCACGTGGTCGACGGTTCGCACCCGAACCCGGAGGAGCAGCTGGCCGCCGTGCGCGAGGTGATCAGGGACGTCGGCGCCACCGGCGTACCCGAGATCGTCGTGATCAACAAGGCCGACGCCGCCGACCCGCTCACGCTCCAGCGGCTGCTGCGGGTGGAGAAGCGCTCCATCGCGGTCTCGGCCCGCACCGGCCGGAACATCGGGGAGCTGCTCGCGCTCATCGACAACGAGCTGCCCCGCCCGTCGGTGGAGATCGAGGCGCTGGTGCCGTACACCCACGGCAAGCTGGTCGCCCGTGCCCACGACGAGGGTGAGGTGATCTCCGAGGAGCACACCCCGGAGGGCACCCTGCTCAAGGTGCGGGTGCACGAGGAACTGGCGGCGGAACTCACGCCGTACGTTCCGACCCCGGCCGGCTGACCTGCTCGGCGGCGCGAGGGCCCGCAGCGTCAGGCCCCGTACCGGGAAGGCCCGCCCCTGCTCACGGCAGGGGCGGGCCTTCCGCGTGTGCGGTCACCGGCCGCCGTAGGTCTTGCTCATGTTCTGGTAGAGCGCCTCCGCGTCCTCGCCCAGCTGCGGGCCCGCCAGCCAGGTGTTGTCGGTCGGGCCGATCGAGGTGTTGGAGACCAGCACGGTCCTGCCGTCCACCACACGGAACCAGCCGCCGCCGGACGAACCGCCCGTCATGGTGCAGCCGATGCGGTGCATCGTCGGCAGGTTCGGGCTGAGCGAGAACCGGCCCGGAGCGTCGAGGCACTTGAACATCTGCAGGCCGTTGTAGGGCGGCGCGGCCGGGTAGCCCCAGGCGCCCATCTGGCCCGCTTCGGCCGCCGACGGGGCGGAGAAGTCCACCTCCAGCGCCGCACCGACCGTCTCCTCCAGCGACTTGCTCCCCTGCTCCGGCTTCACGTGCAGCACCGCGTAGTCGTACGCCGCCCCGTCACCGCCGGTCTGCGAGCCGCCCTGGATCCAGCCGTTGGACGTCGAGGCCCAGTCCGCCCACCAGTTGCCGTAGGGCGCGATCTCGGAGGCGCTCGCGTTGCCCAGGTCCGCCTCGGACTTGCCGAGGTCGTTGTAGGCCGGGACGAAGACGAGGTTGCGGTACCAGCCGCCGTTGCCGCCGGCGTGGACGCAGTGACCGGCGGTCCAGACGAGGTTGGACCTGCCCGGGTGGTTCACGTCCTTGACGACCGTGCCGGAGCAGACGCTCGGGCCTTCGGGGGAGTCGAAGAAGACCTTGCCGACCGGGGCGGCGTTGTCGTGGTACGGCGTCTTCTCGGCCTCCGCCCGGACCGGGGCCGGCTCAGGGTCGCTGACCCCCTGGGCCGCCGCCGTGTCCTTGGTCGTGACGGTCTTGTCGGCCTCCTCGGCGGAGCGCATCCGCTCCGGCTTCCACAGGCCCTCGATCACCGGGTTGACGAAGTCCTTGGCCTCCCTGAGCCACTTGTCCCTGTCCCAGTCCTCCCAGCCTCCGTCCTTCCACTTGTCGACGTCGAACCCGTGCTCCTCGAGCTTGTCCGCGATGTCGGACGGGATCCGGACCTTGCCGCCGCCGTCGGCGGCCTGCGAGGCGGTGGCGTCGGGCTTGTCGCTCGCCGTGTCCTTCTCGGAACCGCCGCACGCGGTCGCGGTGAGCGCCAGGGCGGCGACGAGCCCGGTGGCGGCGAGGACGGTGCGCCGTCCGCGCCCGAGTGGTGCGGACGTACGTGTGGAACGCATGGTGCGATGACCCCCGTGGAAGCGGATGAATGCCGTGCCGCAGGTGAACGCGTGCGGCGGTGCCGGCGGCTCCGTGCCGCCGGGGTGTCCCCTCCCGCGGGCCCGGCGGCACCCGGGAGGGGACGGACCGGTCACTGACCGGCGAACTTCTCGCTGACCGCGTCGTACACGCCCTTGGCCTCGTCACCCAGTCGCGGACCGGCCAGCCAGCCCGACGTCACCGGGCCGATCGAGGTGTTGGACACCAGCGCCGGCTCGCCGTCCGGACCCGTCGCGACCCAGCCGCCACCGGACGAGCCGGCGGTCATGCTGCACCCGATGCGGTACATCGTCGGGTCGGACGCGTTGAGGGACAGCCGGCCCGGACGGTCCTGGCAGCGGTACAGCGTCTGACCGTCGTACGGCGGAGCGGCCGGGTAGCCGATCGCCGTCACCTCCTTCACCTGCGGCACGGCCGGGGCCTCGAAGTCCACCGGCAGCGCCGCGCCGACGGTCTCCTCCAGCGACTTGCCGTCACCGCCCTTCTCCGGCGTCACGTGGATGACGGCGAAGTCGTACGAGGCGCCGTCACCGCCCGTCGCACCGCCCTGCTCGATCCACTGGTCCGAGGTCTGCGCCCAGTCGCCCCACCAGACGCCGTACGGAGCGACCTCCTCCTTGGTGGCGGTCTCGAGCTCCGCGGCCGATTTGCCCGCGTCGTTGTACGACGGGACGAAGGCGATGTTGCGGTACCAGCCGCCCTTCTTGCCGGCGTGCACGCAGTGGCCGGCGGTCCAGACCATGTTGGACTTGCCGGGGTTGGCCGGGTCCTGCACCACCGTCGCGGAGCAGACCATCGTGCCCTCGGGGGAGTCGAAGAAGACCTTGCCGGCCGTGGGGGCGTTGGCGTGGTACGACGACGGGACGGCCTGCGCCTGCACCGGTTCCGGTGTCGGGTCCGTCACGCCCTGGTCACCGGGGAGGTCGCCGGCGTCGACTTCCTGGTCCGGCTCCTCGGCCTCCCGCATCCGGTCCGGGTCCCACAGGTCCTCGATGATCGGGTTGATGAACTCGTTGGCCTCGCGCAGCCAGTCGTCCTTGCTCCAGTCCTTCCAGGCGCCGTCCCTCCACTTGTCGATGTCGATCCCGTGCTCCTTGAGCCGGTCCTTGATGTCGTCCGGGATCTTGAGCTTGCCGTCGTCGGCGGCGGTCGCGGAGGTGTCGGCATTCGCGCCGGCGTCCCCCGACCCACAGGCGGTGGCGGTGAGCGCGAGCGCCGAGGCGAGCGCGACGGCGGCCAGGACGGGGGAGGTTCCGCGCCGCGTCCTCCCCCCTCGTCGAGCGGTGGACGACGGACGTATGGATCGCATGATCTGACTCCCCCTGAAATGGACGTACTTGGCGCTTGGACCGTGTATCACGCCTGAACCCGCGCGTAGTTCACCGGAGTTTTCACGGCCTTCGGGAACGGCACCACACCCTATGCGCTCGCTGTGGGGGACAACCGACGGAACGGCAACGGTTCCGTCACGGCAGGGATCTTGAGGCAACCCGTAACCCGCTGGGCGGTCCGGGGTTGGTAGCGGTGGGGCCCGCCGCCCGCGCGGCGTCCCCGCGCCCGTGGCCGGCGGGAGCACAGCGGAGGACGGAGAACGGCGGTGGGATCCACGCACGAGGAGCGGAGAACGGCGGACCCGGGTGACCGGCCCGCCACAGGACAGGCCGTGGCGGGGGCCACCACCGCGCACGAGGACATCCTGCGCCGCCAGGTCGCGCGCGAGTCCGCGGCCCGCACCCACGCCCGTGCCCTGCCGATCGTCCCGGTGAGGGCACGCGGGATGACCATCGAGGGCGCGGACGGACGCCGCTATCTCGACTGCCTCTCCGGCGCCGGAACGCTCGCCCTCGGGCACAACCACCCCGTCGTGCTCGAGGCGATCCGCAAGGTCATCGACTCGGGTGCACCGCTTCACGTCTCCGACCTGGCGACCCCGGTGAAGGACGCCTTCATCACCGAACTGTTCCGCACACTGCCCCCCGGACTCGCCGGCCGCGCACGCGTGCGTTTCTGCGGACCGGCCGACACCGACGCCGTGGCGAGCGCCCTCCACCTCGTCCGCGCGGCGACCGGCCGCGCCAGCGTACTCGCGTTCACCGGCACCCGTCACGCGCTGACCGCCGGATCCGCGGACACGACCCGCTCCGCGTCCTCCGGCGCGCAGACCGCCCTGCTGCCCCATCCGCAGGACTACCGCTGCCCCTTCGGCATCGGAGGCGAGCGCGGAGCCGAACTGGCCGCCCGCTGGACCGAGTCCGTCCTCGACGGTTCCGCCTCGGGCGTACCGCTTCCCGCCGGGATGATCGTCGAACCCGTGCAGGGCGACGGCGTGCTCCCGGCGCCGGACGCCTGGCTGCGGCGCATACGGCGTCTGACGGCCGACCGGTCCGTCCCCCTGATCGCCGACGAGACCCTGACGGGGGTCGGACGGACCGGCGCCTTCTGGGCGGTCGAGCACAGCGGGGTCACGCCCGACGCGATGGTGCTGTCCGCGGCCGTCGGGGGAAGCCTGCCGCTGACCGTCGTGGTCCACCGGGACGACCTCGACAGCCGCGCCTCCGACGCCCGCACCGGCACGTTCCCCGGCAACCAGCTCGCCATGGCCGCAGGCACGGCGGCCCTCGGCCACGTCCGCGAGAACGGCCTCGCCGCACACGCGGCCACGCTGGGCGCCCGCCTGCTGGACCGGCTCCGGGCACTGGCGGGTGAGCTCACCTGTGTGGGGGAGGTGCGGGGACGAGGGCTGATGATCGGACTCGAACTGGTGGATCCGGAGGGCGAGGAGGACGACGGGGACCGCGGCGCCACCGGTCCGGGGCCGACGGCGACGCCGGACGGCACCCGAGGGCGCCGCCCCCCTCCCGCAGCGCCCGAACTCGCGGTCGTCGTGCAACGGGAGTGCCTGCGGCGCGGCCTGATCGTCGGCCTCGGCGGCCCCCGCGCGAGCGTCGTACGACTGCTCCCACCCCTGACGACCACCGACGAACAGGCGGGCGCGGTGCTCGACCGGCTTGCCGATGCGCTCCGGGCGGCGGCGCGCGCCCACGTCGCCCGCCCCCGGACGGAACAGCCCCGCCCCCATCCGCGCCGCGGATCCCGCAGTTCCGCGGACCGCACCGAGCGGGCAGGGTGAAGGGCGGCCGCGGCGCACGAGAGGCCGTGCGCCTCCTCCCCGGCGGACGTCCGGGCCGACGGGCCACCCACGCACCGGGCGGGTGCGGCCCACACCCGCTCCCGGACCGCCACCGTATGACCACGAGCCACTCCACGAGGACCCGCCGTGCACACGACCCCCACTCCTGACGACCGCATCCCGGCACGGACGTGCGGCTCGCACACCGGCGCCACCCGGTCCGCCGCCGGGAGGGCGAGTGCCGTGCTACCGCGCCAGGGGAGGAAGTCACCGGACGACGGGCGGCTCCGGGGGGCCTCCGCGACCTGCTCGACCGTGTCGCCGACCGGGGCCCGGCCCGTACCCCCGCGGGTCTGTTCCAGTTCGTCCCCGTCCCCGTCCCCGTCCGCGTCGAACGTGAACTGCCTCTCCTCGCGCGGTGGATGAACGCCCCCGCCGTCGCCGCGTCCTGGGAGCCGTCCGGAGCGATTCCTCCAGTGCCCGTGCCGGCCCCAGTGCCCCTGCCAGTCCCCGTGCCGTGACCGGTCGTCGCCGCCCCGTTCCGAGGAGCCCCGTCTTGATCACACCTCCCGCCTACGCCGTGATCACCCCGATGTCGGTGCCGGGCCGTAGGGTGGTCGGGCTATGACGAAGCCCTCACTCCCCGAACTCCTGCACGCTGCCGTCGCTGCCGTCGGCGGCACGGAGCGCCCCGGCCAGGTGGCCATGGCCGAAGCCGTCGCCGAGGCGATCGACGACGGCTCCCACCTGCTGGTCCAGGCCGGCACCGGCACCGGAAAGTCGCTGGGTTATCTGGTGCCCGCGCTCGCACACGGGGAGAGGGTCGTCGTGGCGACGGCCACCCTGGCCCTGCAGCGCCAGCTCGTGGAGCGCGACCTGCCCCGCACGGTCGAGGCGCTGCACCCCCTGCTGCGCCGCCGCCCGGAGTTCGCGATGCTCAAGGGCCGGTCCAACTACCTGTGTCTGCACCGTCTCCACGAGGGTGTGCCGCAGGACGAGGAGGAGGGCCTCTTCGACCAGTTCGAGGCGGCCGCGCCCAGCAGCAAGCTGGGCCAGGACCTGCTGCGCCTGCGTGACTGGTCGGACGAGACGGAGACCGGCGACCGGGACGACCTCACGCCCGGCGTGTCCGACCGGGCCTGGTCCCAGGTGTCGGTGTCGTCGCGGGAGTGCCTGGGCGCCACCAAGTGCGCCTACGGCGCGGAGTGCTTCGCCGAGATGGCCCGTGAGCGCGCCAAGCTGGCCGAGGTCGTCGTCACCAACCACGCCCTGCTCGCGATCGACGCCATCGAAGGCGCGCCGGTCCTCCCGCAGCACGAGGTGCTGATCGTCGACGAGGCCCATGAGCTGGTCTCCCGGGTCACCGGGGTCGCCACCGGGGAGCTCACCCCGGGGCAGGTCAACCGCGCGGTGCGCCGCGCCGCGAAGCTCGTCGACGAGAAGGCCGCCGACCGCCTCCAGACCGCCGCCGAGGGCTTCGAACGGCTGATGGAGCTGGCGCTCCCGGGCCGGCTGGAGGAGATCCCGGAGGACCTCGGATACGCGCTCATGGCGCTGCGCGACGCCTGCCGGACCGTGATCTCCGCGATCGGGAGCACCCGCGACAAGTCCGTCCAGGACGAGGACGCGGTCCGCAAGCAGGCGCTGGCCTCCGTGGAGAGCGTGCACGACGTGGCGGAACGGATCACCAACGGCTCCGAGTGGGACGTCGTCTGGTACGAGCGCCATGACCGATTCGGCGCCTCCCTGCGCGTCGCCCCCATGTCCGTCTCGGGTCTGCTGCGGGAAAAGCTCTTCGCCGACCGTTCCGTCGTCCTGACGTCCGCGACCCTGAAGCTGGGCGGCGACTTCAACGGCGTGGGAGCCTCTCTGGGCCTCGGTCCCGAGGGTGCCGAGGGCGACGATCTCCCCCAGTGGAAGGGCGTCGACGTCGGCTCGCCGTTCGACTACCCCAGGCAGGGCATCCTGTACGTCGCCAGGCATCTGGCCCGCCCGGCCCGTGACGGTGACCGCGCGGACATGCTCGACGAGCTCACCGAGCTGATCCAGGCGGCGGGCGGCCGCACGCTGGGGCTGTTCTCCTCAATGCGGGCCGCCCAGCTCGCCGCCGAGGAGCTGCGCTCCCGGATTCCCGAGTTCCCGATCCTCCTGCAGGGTGAGGAGACGCTCGGCGAGCTGATCAAGAACTTCGCGGCCGACCCCAGGACCTGTCTCTTCGGCACGCTGTCGCTCTGGCAGGGCGTCGACGTCCCGGGTCCGAGCTGTCAGCTGGTCGTCATGGACAAGATCCCGTTCCCGCGCCCGGACGACCCCCTGATGAGCGCCCGCCAGAAGGCCGTGGAGGAGGCGGGCGGCAACGGTTTCATGGCGGTCGCCGCCACCCACGCGGCGCTGCTCATGGCGCAGGGAGCCGGCCGTCTCGTACGCGCGTCGGGGGACCGGGGCGTGGTGGCCGTGCTGGACCAGCGGCTGGCGACGGCCCGGTACGGCAGCTATCTGAAGGCTTCGCTGCCCGACTTCTGGTACACCACGGACCGCAACCAGGTCAGGAAGTCGCTGGCCGCGATCGACGCGGCGGCGAAGCAGGCCGAGGCCGAGGCGGAGGCGTAGGGGGTCGGGGTGTGCCGCCCGCCGCGGCACACCCCGGTGCGGCCGGGGGCGTCATCGGCGTCCGCCACGGGGGCCGGACAGCACAGGGCCCCGGAACCGGCGCAGGGGTTCCGGGGCCCGGTCAAGGGGCGGGGCGCCGGTCGAGGCCGGCCCCGCGCCGTGTTCAGACGCGGCGCAGAACGGCCACCACCTTGCCCAGGATGGTCGCGTCGTCGCCGGGGATCGGCTCGTAGGCCGCGTTGTGGGGGAGGAGCCAGACGTGGCCGTCCTCGCGCTTGAAGCGCTTGACGGTCGCCTCGCCGTCGAGCATCGCCGCCACGATGTCGCCGTTCTCGGCGACGGGCTGGCGGCGGACCGTGACCCAGTCGCCGTCACAGATCGCGGCTTCGATCATGGAGTCGCCCACGACCTTCAGCACGAACAGCTCACCGTCACCGACGAGCTGCCGGGGGAGGGGGAAGACGTCCTCGACGGACTCCTCGGCGAGGATCGGCCCGCCGGCGGCGATACGGCCGACGAGCGGGACGTAGGACGCGGCCGGCTTGCCGGCGGTGTCCGCGGGCTGCACGGGGGCGGCCTGGTCGGAGCCGCGCACCTCGTACGCGCGCGGGCGGTGCGGGTCACGGCGCAGGAAGCCCTTGCGCTCCAGCGCCATCAGCTGGTGTGCCACGGAAGACGTGCTGGAGAGGCCGACCGCCTGGCCGATCTCACGCATCGACGGCGGATAGCCGCGTCGCTGCACCGAATCCCTGATGACCTCGATCACCCGGCGCTGGCGGTCGGTGAGCCCGGAGCTGTCCGCCCGGATGCCCGGAGGTCGGCCCGGCAGGGAGCGCTTGTGCCCCTCGGGACTCATGGCTTCGTTCATCGCATGCACCGGCTCGAGTCGGCCCTGGGAGCGGTCCTGGGCGGTGATGGCGGCGCTGTCTGCGGTGGTGGTCACGTCGGCCCCTCTCGATGGTCTCCCTGCAGCACAACGGTAGTTGCTTTCGAAAGGTTGCGCCAAACACACGTTCGAGTGAAAAATCGCGAATTGCTGTGCGCGATCTCTCATCGAGGTGTATCGGCCACCACGCTCCCCGGCGGGCGCACGGACCTGCTGTTGTAGTCTTCACCGCCGAGGCGACGACCTCGTGCCGGCGTGCCCAGTCTGCCATCGGGTACCCCGCGGCGCGGGGAGCGGCCCCCGCTTTCTCCGCGAGTCGCACCGCCCCTCCTCTCCCCGTGCACGGCGTCTCCCCATGCGCGGCGCGCCCGGCGGATCCGAGGATTCGAACGGACGCTTCCGGGTACCGCGGAGGTGGCCGGCGCCCCGCGCCGGGCCCGGCGCGCGCGACACGCGTGCGGGACGTGCATGTATGAGCCAATCCCCACATCTAGTGGTTGGATTGCGGCAGCGGCCCAGAAGTTGTGGTCCCCCGGGTCTTCGGGCCCTCCGAGATCGCCTATGCTGGAGCTGCTTCGTGAGGCCCGAGAGGCCCGACGAGGCCATTGAGTCTGCTGTGAGGAGGGTTGGGAGTTCATGCACTGCCCCTTCTGCAGGCACCCCGACAGCCGTGTCGTCGACAGCCGTACGACCGACGACGGCACGTCGATCCGCAGGCGCCGCCAGTGCCCCGACTGCTCCCGTCGATTCACGACCGTGGAGACGTGCTCGCTCATGGTGGTCAAGCGGTCCGGAGTCACCGAGCCCTTCAGCCGCACCAAGATCATCAATGGTGTGCGCAAGGCGTGCCAGGGACGGCCCGTCACCGAGGACGCGCTCGCCCAGCTGGGCCAGCGCGTCGAGGAGGCGGTGCGGGCCACCGGGAGCGCCGAGCTGACCACCCATGACGTGGGGCTGGCCATCCTCGGCCCGCTGCAGGAGCTCGACCTCGTCGCCTACCTGCGGTTCGCGTCCGTCTACCGGGCGTTCGACTCGCTCGAGGACTTCGAGGCTGCGATCGCGGAACTCCGGCGGGCGGAGCGGCCCGCCGCGGACGACGGGGGCGGCGGCGGAGCCGTCCCGGGGAGCCACGAGGACGACAGCGGGTCCGGAGGGACTGCCCAGGTCCCCGAACCCGCCCCCGCCGCCGGCTGACCGGCGGGCCGGCCCCGGACGCCAGGTGCGGGGAGCGGCCGGGCGGCGGCGACGAGAAGACCTGTTGCGGGCAGGCGAGTGGGTGCCCGCAGCACCAGACAGAACACCGTGCCACGGAAACAACGGGGCACTTCAGGGCGTTTCAGCCCGTACAGGGAGGCGGCATGACAGAGACGGCGAGCGGTCCGGCACGGAGTCCCCGAGCCAAGAGCAACAAGGCCGGCAAGGGACTGCGTGTGGAGCGCATCCACACCACTCCCGGGGTCCACCCCTACGACGAGGTGACCTGGGAGCGCCGTGACGTCGTCATGACCAACTGGCGCGACGGCTCGGTCAACTTCGAGCAGCGCGGCGTCGAGTTCCCCGACTTCTGGTCGGTGAACGCGGTCAACATCGTCACCAGCAAGTACTTCCGCGGTGCCGTGGGCACCCCGCAGCGCGAGACCAGCCTCAAGCAGCTGATCGACCGCATCGTGAAGACGTACCGGAAGGCCGGTGAGGACTACAAGTACTTCGCCTCGCCCGCCGACGCCGAGATCTTCGAGCACGAGCTGGCGTACGCCCTCCTGCACCAGATCTTCAGCTTCAACAGCCCCGTGTGGTTCAACGTGGGCACGCCCCAGCCGCAGCAGGTCTCCGCCTGCTTCATCCTGTCCGTCGACGACTCCATGGAGTCGATCCTCGACTGGTACAAGGAAGAGGGCATGATCTTCAAGGGCGGCTCCGGCGCCGGCCTGAACCTCTCCCGGATCCGTTCCTCCAAGGAACTGCTGTCCTCCGGCGGCAACGCCTCCGGCCCGGTCTCCTTCATGCGCGGAGCCGACGCCTCCGCCGGAACGATCAAGTCCGGTGGCGCCACCCGCCGCGCCGCCAAGATGGTCGTCCTCGACGTGGACCACCCGGACATCGAGGACTTCATCGAGACCAAGGTCAAGGAAGAGGAGAAGATCCGCGTCCTGCGCGACGCGGGCTTCGACATGGACCTGGGCGGTGACGACATCACGTCCGTCCAGTACCAGAACGCCAACAACTCGGTCCGCGTCAACGACGAGTTCATGCGGGCGGTCGAGCAGGGCGGCAAGTTCGGCCTGCGCGCCCGGATGACCGGCGAGGTCATCGAGGAGGTCGACGCCAAGGCGCTCTTCCGCAAGATCGCCGAAGCCGCCTGGGCCTGCGCCGACCCGGGCATCCAGTACGACGGCGTCATCAACAACTGGCACACCTGCCCCGAGTCCGGCCGGATCACCGCGTCGAACCCGTGCAGCGAGTACATGCACCTGGACAACACGTCCTGCAACCTGGCCTCGCTGAACCTGATGAAGTTCCTCAAGGACGACGGACAGGGCAACCAGTCCTTCGAGACCGAGCGCTTCCAGAAGGTCGTCGAGCTGGTCATCACCGCGATGGACATCTCGATCTGCTTCGCGGACTTCCCGACCCAGAAGATCGGCGAGAACACCCGCGCGTTCCGTCAGCTCGGCATCGGCTACGCCAACCTCGGCGCCCTGCTGATGGCGACCGGCCACGCCTACGACTCCGACGGCGGCCGCGCCCTCGCCGGCGCGATCACCTCCCTGATGACCGGCACGGCGTACCGGCGCTCCGCCGAGCTCGCCGCGATCGTCGGCCCGTACGACGGCTACGCCCGCAACGCCGACGCGCACCAGCGCGTCATGAAGCAGCACGCCGACGCCAACGGCACCGCCGTGCGCATGGACGACCTGGACACCCCGGTGTGGGCCGCCGCCACCGAGGCGTGGCAGGACGTGCTGCGCCTCGGCGAGAAGAACGGCTTCCGCAACTCCCAGGCGTCCGTGCTCGCCCCGACCGGCACCATCGGCCTGGCGATGTCCTGCGACACCACCGGTGTCGAGCCCGACCTCGCCCTGGTCAAGTTCAAGAAGCTGGTCGGCGGCGGCTCGATGCAGATCGTCAACGGCACCGTCCCGCAGGCCCTGCGCCGCCTGGGCTACCAGGAGGAGCAGATCGAGGCGATCGTCGCCCACATCGCCGAGCACGGCAATGTGATCGACGCCCCCGGTCTCAAGCAGGAGCACTACGAGGTGTTCGACTGCGCCATGGGCGAGCGCGCCATCTCCCCGATGGGCCACGTCCGCATGATGGCCGCGATCCAGCCCTGGATCTCCGGCGCCATCTCCAAGACGGTCAACATGCCGGAGACGGCGACCGTCGAGGAGGTCGAGGAGATCTACTTCGAGGCCTGGAAGCTGGGCGTCAAGGCGCTCGCCATCTACCGCGACAACTGCAAGGTCGGCCAGCCGCTCTCCGCGAAGACCAAGGAGAAGGAGAAGGCCGAGGTCACCGAGAAGGCCGAGGAGACGATCCGGGCCGCGGTCGAGAAGGTGGTCGAGTACCGCCCGGTCCGCAAGCGCCTCCCGAAGGGCCGTCCCGGCATCACCACCTCCTTCACGGTCGGCGGCGCCGAGGGCTACATGACCGCCAACTCCTACCCGGACGACGGTCTCGGCGAGGTCTTCCTGAAGATGTCCAAGCAGGGTTCGACGCTCGCGGGCATGATGGACGCCTTCTCCATCGCCGTCTCGGTGGGCCTCCAGTACGGCGTGCCGCTGGAGACGTACGTCTCGAAGTTCACCAACATGCGCTTCGAGCCGGCCGGCATGACGGACGACCCGGACGTGCGGATGGCGCAGTCGATCGTCGACTACATCTTCCGCCGCCTGGCGCTGGACTTCCTGCCCTTCGAGACGCGCTCCGCGCTCGGCATCCACTCCGCCGAGGAGCGCCAGCGCCACCTGGAGACCGGTTCGTACGAGCAAGCCATCGACGACGACGAGGTCGACGTCGAGGGTCTGGCCCAGTCGGCGCCGCGCGCCCAGGAGCTGAAGGCGGTCGCCACGCCGAAGGCCGAGGCCGAGGTGGCCAAGCCCGCCCCGAAGCAGGCCCACACCAGCGCCGAGCTGGTCGAGATGCAGCTGGGCATCCAGGCCGACGCCCCGCTGTGCTTCTCCTGCGGCACGAAGATGCAGCGGGCCGGCTCCTGCTACATCTGCGAGGGCTGCGGCTCGACCAGCGGTTGCAGCTGATCCCGGACGCGCCGAAGGGGCGCTGACCGGGCGGTGGGGCGGGGAGACCGCGACGAGGTTTCCCCGCCCCACGGCGCGCCCCACGGCACTCTCACAGCCGTCGGGCCTCTTGCTCCATCTCCGACCTGAGTTCGGGGACGGGCTCCCTCGCCGCGGCGGCGAGGAGGATCCCGCGAGCCGCGGGGGGAACGGACTCGGCCGGCCAGCCCCTGAGGGCCCGGAGCGCCATGCGGCGATTCCTGCTCGTGCGGTTGCCGAGGGCGGTTTCCAGCAGTTCCCAGCCGTGGCCGGGATGGTCGTCCAGCCGGCTCACGATCACGTCGAGGATCCCGTCGAGCGCGTACTCCGCCCCCAGACCCGGCTCGGCCGTCGGGCCGGTCCGCAGTTCCCGCAGGGGCAGGAGGCGTGCCGCCGCCTCGACGACCGCCTGGATGTCCTCGCTCGGACAGTCGTCGACGAGCAGGAACCAGAGGGTGCTGTCGTGAGGGTCCGACTCCACCCCTCGCAGCAGGGCCGGGCGGGCCGGGACGTTCATCGGTCGTGCCGCCCACGCCGCGAGACGACGCGTGTCCGGCTCCTCATCGGTGAGGCCGGCGAGTACGAGGTCCCGCGCCGCCGGATCGGCGACCGCCTCCGCGAACCGGTTCCGGACGCGCCGCCACTCGTCGTTCCCCGGGCACCATGCGTCCGCGTGCGTCCCGTTCAGGAACCGGTCGATCGTCAAGAGGCTCCAGAGCCTCCGCAGGGTGACGCCTCGTGCCGCGGAGTGGGACAGGTAGCCGTTCAGCGCGCGTACCGCGCCGTCGTACGACGTCAGCGCCGGCCCCGGTCCGTCGACGTCGGTGAGCGCCTGGAGGAGTCTTCCGGCGCCGTCCAGGGTTTCCTCGTCCAAGGTCTCGCGGGCCAGGACACCGGCGAGATCGCCGGCTCTCGCGGCGGTCAGCGCGAAGTAGCCGTCCAGCACGTCGCCCGTGCACGACTCGCGGACCAACCACTCCCGGACATCGGGATCGGACGCTCCCTCGAGCCGGCGGACGGCGTCGACGCGAGCCCACCCCTCCGCCTGCCGGGCCAGTTCGAACAGGATCCGGCACGGGTCGGCCCGGGAGCGCACCAGGGCTTCACAGGCCTCGGCCGAGAACGCCCCAAAGGCGCCCAGCGTCTTCAGGATGTCGCCGTCGTCGTCGGTCCCGGCCATGCCCAGCAGCAGGATGCCGAACCGGACGGCGTTGGGGTGCTCACCGTGCGTCGCGAACCACCGGCCCAGCCCGCGCACGTGGCCGGGGGGAAGGGACCGCTCGCGAAGAGCCGCCTCGAGGGCTCGCTCGTGGTCCCGCCACACGATGCGCCGGAGCTGTCTGTCCAGGACGGACGCCACCGGGCGATCGGGACCGGAACGGACCAGACGGGTGACGGTGGCGACGATCCGCGCGGCAGCGTCCTCCGAGAGGTTGGCGCGGCGGCTCGGCCGGGGCTGCTTCCGGGGAAGCCGGTCTCGTGGCCGCCCCGGGTGCTGACGCTCGGCCGCCAGGGCGTGGCCGTGGAGGGAGGGCCGGCCGCCGAAGGTCCCGCCCAGGTCCCATGGCTGTGGGCGGCTCACCGGGCGGGGACCCGGATGTCCTCTCGCTCGTTCATGCGGTGATCTTCGCAGGCGGGGCCGGGACCGGGCAAGCCGTGCCGCCGGTGAGTACGGCGTGCGGGAACCAGCCCGGGCACCGGCCGCCGGGTCACGGCCGGCGCGCCGCCCCCATCGCGCGGGCGAAGGTCGCCGGGTCGCCCTCGAAGCCCTGGACGCCGGGGTGGAAGTCCCAGGTCCCGGAGCCGTCCCGGACGAACTCCGCGACCGTCGCCGCCGTGGCGCCCAGGACACCGCCGAAGTCGTCCTCGGCCAGGACGGTGTACCCCTCGCGGATGCGCAGACCGGGGTTGCCCACACCGGAGAACGTGCGCCGCGCCCGGTGCTGCTGTATGACGACGCCGACCACCACGCGCGCGTACCGCCCGTCGAGGCGGTCCAGCTCCAGCGTCATGACCTCGTCGAAGCCGAAGCCCCTGCCGTCCTTGCTGTCCCGGTTGAGCGTGATGGTGCCGTCGGGGGAGCGGCTGTCGAAGTGCACCACGTAGGCGGGATCGCCGTGCGGGTCGCTCGCCGGATAGGGCGCGGCGACGAGATCCAGGTCGGTCGACGGCTCCCCCGAAGGACTCGGGTCCCACCTCAGCGCGATCTCGACCTTGCGGATGCCCTTGTTGAGGCCGTTCACCAGTTTTCCCCTTCCCCGTGACCGTCCTGCCGCTCACCCCAACCGCCGGGCTGTCCCGGCGGGTTGTCCATCCTGCCACGCGCGCGGTGGCACGTGCGGGGAAGCGGTCCACCCGAGGGTGACCGGCGCCACGCTCCCTGGCCTTACGATGGCGCGGTGCTGGTCAAGTGGATTCGCTGCACCGTGGTGGACCGCCGCGGGTTCGAGCGGGGGCAGCGGAAGTGGGCGGGGCTTCTGGGGGAGCCGGGGTTTCGCGGACAGGGCGGGGGCTGGAGCCGTGGGCGGCCGGACGTGGCGCACATCTTCTCCTTCTGGGAGAGCCGCGCCTTCTACGACTCCTTCATGGCGCGCTCCCACGACCGGCTCGCCTCGGCCCAGTCGGGCACCTTCAAGGGCGCTCAGGTCAGGCTCTTCGACCACCGCTTCGACGTGAAGACCGGCTTCGAACCGCGCTTCACGGACGCCGACCTGCTCAGAGCGGCGCTGTGCCGGGTCCACGAGGAGCGGGCGGAACACTTCGTGCTGATGCAGGAGAAGGTCTGGAACCCGGCGATGGCCGGCTCGCCCGGGATGGTCCGCGGGCTGTTCGGCGAGGCGCCCGGAAACGAGTTCCTGGTGCTGTCGATGTGGCGGTCCGCGGCCGAGCACGGCAAGTACCGCACCGAGAGGGTGGAACGCCTCGCCCTGCGGGCGCAGACGGAGGCCGACGTCGTGGCCCTCACGGGGGACGTCGTGGACATGGAACCGGCCTGGACGGTCTGATCCCCGGATGCGCGAGGACGCGTCCGCGTGCGGCCCTTGGTGAGGGACCTGTGTGACCTACGCCGTAAGGGGCCCCTGGGAGTGCTCGCCGGCGCGTCACCCGATCTAGGGTTTCGGCATGGCACGACCACGGCGCATCGTCCTTGTCCGGCACGGCGAATCAACGGGCAATGTTGATGACTCCGTCTATGAACGCGAACCCGATCACGCCCTGGCCCTGACCGAGCGGGGCCGGCGGCAGGCGGAGGAGACGGGAAGGCGGCTGCGGGAACTGTTCGGCCGGGAACGCGTCAGCGTCTACGTCTCCCCGTACCGCCGGACGCACCAGACGCTGAGCGCCTTCGGCCTCGACCCGGATCTCATACGCGTGCGCGAGGAACCGCGGCTGCGCGAACAGGACTGGGGCAACTGGCAGGACCGCGACGACGTGCGTCTGCAGAAGGCCTACCGGGACGCCTACGGGCACTTCTTCTACCGCTTCGCCCAGGGTGAGTCCGGAGCCGACGTCTACGACCGGGTCGGCGGGTTCCTGGAGAGCCTGTTCCGCAGCTTCGAGGCCCCCGACCATCCGCCGAACGTCCTCATCGTCACCCACGGTCTGGCCATGCGGCTGTTCTGCATGCGGTGGTTCCACTGGACCGTGGCGGAGTTCGAGTCGCTGTCGAACCCGGGGAACGCCGAGATGCGGATGCTCGTCCTGGGGGAGAACGGCAAGTACACCCTCGACCGGCCCTTCGAGCGCTGGCGAGATCCGGAGCCGTACGGGATCACCGGATAGAGTGGCAGTGCGATGACCGCTGATTCCTCTTCCGCCGGGCGCCTGGACCGCGCCCTGGCCAGCCTGCGCGGACTGTCGGTGGGGGACGCGCTCGGCTCGCAGTTCTTCGTTCCGGTGAACTATCCGCTGCTCAAGCGCCGCGAGCTGCCCCACGGGCCCTGGCAGTGGACCGACGACACCGAGACGGCCTGTTCCGTCGTGGCCGTCCTGGCCGCGCACCACCGGATCGACCAGGACGCCCTCGCGCGGTCCCTCGCCGAGCACCAGGACTTCGACCGGGGCTACGGCCCCGCGGTCGGCCGGCTGCTGCGGCTGGTCCGTGAGGGGGGCGACTGGCGTGAGCTCGCCGCCGCGCTCTTCAACGGACAGGGTTCCTGGGGCAACGGCGCCGCGATGCGGATCGCGCCGTTGGGCGCCTGGTACGCGGACGACCCGGAGCAGGCCACTCACCAGGCGGAGATCTCTGCCTACCCCACCCACCAGCACCGCGAGGCCGTGGTCGGTGCCATGGCCGTCGCCGCGGCAGCCGCGCTGGCCGCGGCCCCCGGCGGGCCACCCGGAGCGGAAGCCCTCCTCGACGGGGTCATCGCGCTGGTGCCCATGAGGAGCGCGGTCGGCGCCGGGCTGCGCCGGGCCCGCGACATGCTCGACTACGGCGACGCGGCCACCGTCGCCGCCGTGCTGGGCTGCGGACGGCGCACGACGGCCCATGACACCGTGCCGTTCGCCCTCTGGTCGGCCGCCCGGGCACTGGGCGACTACGAGCGGGCCTTCTGGACGACCGCGCAGGTGGGCGGGGACGTCGACACGACCTGCGCCATCGTGGGCGGGGTGGTCGCCGCCGGGAAGGCGGGGGCACCGCCCGCCGAGTGGGCCGACCGGGTCGAGCCGCTGCCGGACTGGACGCCGACCTCGGTCTGAGGGCCTGCTTGCCGGATCGGCCCGGGCGCGGACCGTCCGGACGGTGCCGGTGAGTTCCGGGAGTGACCGGGACGAGTTACGGCGTCGGGAACTCTCCGTGCGCGGCGGGAACCCTCCGTGACGGCCGCGCGTTGTCGGAACATCCGCTGTGCGAGCCATGGGTTCCGGCACGTGCAGGCGGGGTGGAGAGCGTCGTCGATGAGTGCCGTCGGGGGTGATCGTGAAAGTGCTGTTCGCCCTGAGGGCCGCGGGGGCGCGGTCCGGTGCCCCCGCCGGTGTGTCCGGCCGGCGGTACCGGCCCTCCGGGCGCCGGTGGGGGTTCGCCCGTCACCGGCCGGGCGCGGGGCGACCCGGCGCTCTCCGACCGGTCCCCGTGACCTCCGTCGGTGAGCTGCCGGGCCGGACCCGCGGCGTTCCCCCGTCAGCCGATGCCCGGACCGACCGAGCCGGAGAGCGCCTCCAGGTCGCTCTTGCGGACCCGGATCACCAGCCCCGCGACGACCAGGGCCAGCACGGCCATCGCCGCGGCCGGGACGAAGGCCGTCGAGATGCCCTGCGCGAGCACCTCGTGCCCCCAGGGCGCGGGCAGTTGCTGCGTCTGCGCGAACTCGGCCTTCTGCTCCGGCGTCGCCTCGGCGAGGAAGGCCGGGACCTGCTTCTCCGCCTCCTCCCTGCTGGCCGTGCCGAACACCGTCGTCAGGAGGGCCAGTCCCACCGACCCGCCCACCTGCTGGGTCGCGTTGAGCAGCCCGGACGCCGCGCCGGCCTCGTGCGGGGCCACGCCGGAGACCGCGGTCAGCGTCAGCGTCACGAAGTTCAGGCCCATGCCGAAGCCGAAGATCAGCATCGGGCCGAGGACGCCGCCGACGTAGGAGCTGTCGGAACTGATCAGCGCCTGCCAGGCCAGTCCGGTCGCGGCGAGCGCCGAGCCGACGAGCATGAACGGCTTGGGCCCGAAGACGGGCAGGAACCGCTGCGACAGACCCGCTCCGAGCGCGATCACGACCGTCACCGGCAGGAAGGCGAGACCGGCCTCGATCGGGCTGTATCCGAGCACGTTCTGCACGAAGAGAACGATGTAGAAGAACATGCCGAACATCGCCGCGGCCAGGCTGAGCATGATCACATACGTGCCCGAGCGGTTGCGGTCGGCGAACATCCGCAGTGGGGTGATCGGCTCCTTGGCCCGGGACTCGATCAGCGCGAAGGCCACCAGCAGCACCACGGCGGCCGCGAACGAGCCGATGGTCACACCGTCCCGCCAGCCCTCGTCCGCCGCGCGGATGAAGCCGTAGACGAGGGACGCCATACCGGCCGTCGAGGTCACCGCGCCCGCGATGTCGAAGCGACCGGTGTGCCGCTCGGACTCGTTGATGTACAGCGGTGCGAGCACGGCGATCAGTACACCGATCGGCACGTTGACGAAGAGCACCCACCGCCAGTCGAGCCACTCGGTGAGCATGCCGCCCGCGAGCAGACCGATGGCGCCGCCGCCCGCGGAGACCGCGGCGAAGACACCGAAGGCCCGGTTGCGCTCGGGGCCCTCCGGGAACGTGGTGGTGATGAGCGCCAGCGAGGTGGGCGACGCGATCGCACCGCCCACACCCTGCAGGACGCGCGCCGCCAGCAACTGCCATGGTTCCTGGGCGAATCCGCCGAGCAGCGAGGCGAGGGTGAACAGCAGGATGCCGGTCATGAAGACGCGGCGGCGGCCGAGTATGTCACCGGCCCGGCCGCCGAGGAGCAGCAGGCCGCCGAAGGTCAGGGTGTAGGCGCTGACCACCCAGGTGAGGTCGGTGGTGCTGAACTCGAGAGCGTTTTGAATGTGCGGCAGCGCGATGTTCACAATCGTCGCGTCGAGTACCACCATGAGTTGGCAGGCCGCGATGACGGCGAGCGCGATGCCGGGATGTCCTTCCCGGCGGGCCGCACCGGGCTTCCGGTCTTGGATCAACGGAGAGGTTGTCACTATGGGTCCCCCACGAGTGCGTCAGTGAACGCTCGCGTTCACTGTTGCGTCAACGGTATGAGTCCCCGACAGTGAACGCAAGCGTCCACTAAATGTGTCGTCGCTCGGCATGTCCCCCGTAGGTGCCGCGCGGCGTGTGCCCATCCCCGGAATGTCCGCTTCCTCTGCTCGTTGGAGAGAGTCAGATGGTTACTTCGAGCTGGGCGGCTGCCCACGCTCAGACGGTCGCCTCCCGCCGGCGCGGCGCCGTACTGGAACGCGCGATCCTCGATGCCGCGCTGGAGCAGCTCAGCACGGTCGGCTGGAGCGGTCTGACGATGGAGGGCGTCGCCGCGGGCGCCCAGACCGGGAAGGCCGCCGTCTACCGCCGCTGGCCGTCCAAGGAGGACCTGGTCGCGGACGCCCTGAAGTCCGAGCTGCCGCGTTTCGGTGAGGCGCCCGACCTGGGGAGCGTGCGCGAGGACCTCCTGGCGCTGTGCCGGCGGGCGCGCGACGCGATGTTCTCCCGGCCGGGAGCCGCCCTGCGTTCGGTGATTCACGAGTGCGACACCGTGCAGGCCGAACCCTTCCACGCCGTGATCGTCGAGGGGGTCGTGGAACCGACCATCCAGATGCTGCGCGAGGTGATCGAGCGCGGAATCGAGCGGGGAGAGGTGCGTCCCGAGGCCGCGAACGGATATGTCTTCGACGCCATCCCCGCGATGATGATGTACCGGTCCAAGATGTGCGCAAGCGAATGGGCGGATGCCGACCTGGAGGAGATGATCGACCGGTTGATGGTTCCGCTGCTGCGGCCGGACGGCTCCTGACCGGATCCCGCCGGGGAGATGACGCCGCTCGGGGAGCCGGGGTGTCGCGGGCCGTCGAGGGCGGCGTACCCTGAGGGCGCCATGCCGTACGAACCACCCACTCACACCGTCGAGCGCTCCCTCCGCGCCACGACCGGGGCGAAGATCGTTGCAGGTGTCGACGAGGTGGGGCGCGGCGCGTGGGCCGGCCCCGTCACCGTCTGCGCGGCGGTCACCGGACTGCGCCGGCCCCCCGAAGGGCTCACCGACTCCAAGCTCCTCACCGTCAAGCGGCGCGCCGAGCTCGCCGGGACGCTGCGGAGTTGGGTGACGTCGTACGCGCTCGGGCACGCGTCTCCGGAGGAGATCGACGACCTGGGGATGACGGCCGCGCTGCGGTTGGCGGCGGTGCGGGCGCTGGAAGCGCTGCCGGTCCGGCCCGACGCGGTGATACTCGACGGCAAGCACGACTACCTCGGCGCGCCCTGGAAGGTCCGTACGGTGATCAAGGGCGACCGGTCGTGCGTGGCGGTCGCGGCGGCCTCGGTGATCGCCAAGGTCCAGCGCGACAAAATGATGGCCGAACTGGGCGTCGACCATGCAGACTTCGGTTTCGCGGACAACGCCGGGTATCCGTCGCCCGTGCACAAGGCCGCACTGGAGGTCCGGGGACCCACCCCGCACCACCGGTTGTCGTGGGCGTATCTTGATGCGCTGCCCCAGTGGCGGCACCTCAAGAAGGTCCGCAGCTGGGCGGACGGAAGTGTTCCGGGGATCGAGGGTCAGCTCGGCTTCGATTTCTGACGGTTCCGCTCGCACTCATGTGCCACCCGGCGGCGCGAGCCGTACCAACGTTTGATAAAAATCAGCTCATGCCTCTCATTCCCGAGGAGCCTCAGATTCACGAGAGTGCCCAGGGTCCCCGCGCCACTCCGGCCAGTGGCCGCACCGCGCCGACCCCCCGCCCCGTACCCGGTCCCCGCCCCGCGGCTCCGTCGCGCCCCGGTCGCCCCGGCCCGCCGCGGCCCGCGCCGCCGGCGCAACGTGCGCCGCGTGACGCGGCCGCTCCGGCCAAGCCCGGCCCTTCGGGTCCGGCCGCGCCCGCCGGAGCCACCCCGCAGATCCAGTTGATCCCGGCCTCGGTCCAGGGGGCGCTCGACGCCGCCGAGGAGGCCGTGGACCTGCTGCTGGACTCGGGCCGTGCCCCCGGCGACGTGCTGGTGATCACCACCGGCGAGCCGCACCCGTGGGCCACCCACGAACTGTCCTTCGGCGAGGCCTCCTACTGGGCCCAGCACGACGCCGGTGACGACGTCTTCTACACGGACGCCGGCGTCGCGGAGCGTGCCGGTGCGCGGCCCGTCGTGGTGGTCGCCGTCAACGGCGGCTCCCAGTCCGTGGCCGCCTCCGCCCTGTCGGCGGCCCACGCCAAGGCCGGCGCCCTGCTGATCGTCTGCGGCGACCCGCAGCGGATCAACTCGGTGCTGGGCGCGGGCGTCTGAGCCGGCACCCCGGCGTCGGAACGGACGCCGGGGGATGACGCGAGCGCCGCGCCCGGGGACTCGGCGTGCCCGGGGGACCGGCCGGGCCGGTGCGCGGGCGGTTCGTGCTGCGCCGGGCCGAGTCCGGCGTCGTGCGGGCGCGCTGTGCCGTCCCGCCGTCCGACCCGCCCCGGGGAGCGGGCCGGAGACGCCGAGCGGTCCGTGCGCGGTGTCAGCGCGCCGCCGCGCGGCGCAGGACCTCCGACGCGGCGCCGCCGGTGCGCGGTATCCGGGGCGGTGCCTCGGACGTGGAGAACGGCTCCGGTGCCGAGCCGGCGCTGGGGTGACGCCCGCCACGGTCCTCACCGAGCACCTGCCAGCCGTCACGGGTCAGCGTGATGTACGCCCCGCAGCGCAGCCCGTGCAGGGTGCAGGCGTCCCGCAGCCCCCACATCCACGCGCCGTCCTCCTCGGTCCAACGTGCGTCGCCGTCACGGCAGTAGAGCAGTACGGCCGTGCGCACCGGGGTGCGGCGCCGCAGGTCGTGCGGGATGACCCGGCGCAACTGGGCCAGCAGCGCGTTGCGGAACATCCAGCCGTCCGCGGGGGCGGAGCGGCGGGTGAACGAAGCGCTCGCCCGCAGCCGCTCGTCCGGGTCGAGCACGGCGACGACCGCGGTCGCCGGCCCGGGGCGATGCCGGACGTGCAGTCCGCTGACGACCTCGCGCGGGTTGCGCAGCAGCGGAATTCCCGCGGCGGCCCACTCCGCAGGTTCGAGCACACGGTTGGCGGAAGCGGCGGGCGTCGACAGTGATGCCGCCGAGGACGGAGCGAGTCCGAAGGTCACGGTCCTCCCTTCGGCTACGCCCACACTGCGGGCGGGGTCGGATTCGGGGGAGCGCGCACGCAACGGAGCACTACCTGATCGGCGGACGAACCGTGCGGGTGCGGACTTCAATTCTTCCTGTCGAACTGGGATGCGGCAACGAGCAATTGGGACAGCCGACCGTTATCGGATGAAGTGCGGCTTATATCCCCACACGCCGCCCCTCCGGGCCACGCACGTGGCGTTCGATCACGACACATGCGTACGCCGCGGGAGACCGGGTCTCCGGAGGGACGCGCCCCGAGGAGCGTGCGCGAGCGGGCCGTCACGCAGGGTGAAGTGGCCGATTGTCAGTGCCGTCGGGTTGCATGGGGGCATGGACGACCTGGAGCTCCGCACCGAAGCAGACGCCATCCTCGCCGAGCTCGTCGGCGCCCCGCAGGGCTCGGCGCGGTTGCGGGAGGACCAGTGGCAGGCGGTGGCGGCCCTGGTGAAGGAGCGCCGACGGGCCCTGGTGGTGCAGCGCACCGGCTGGGGCAAGTCGGCGGTGTACTTCGTGGCCACCGCTCTGCTGCGCCGGCGTGGCTCCGGCCCGACGGTGATCGTCTCGCCGCTGCTGGCGTTGATGCGCAACCAGGTCGAGTCGGCGGCGCGGGCCGGTATCCGGGCGCGCACCATCAACTCGGCCAACCCGGAGGAGTGGGACACCATCCAGGAGGAGGTCGAGCGCGGCGAGACCGACGTTCTCCTCATCAGCCCGGAACGCCTCAACTCCGTGGACTTCCGCGAACAGATGCTGCCCAAGCTCGCGGCCACGACCGGCCTGCTGGTGGTCGACGAGGCGCACTGCATCTCCGACTGGGGGCACGACTTCCGGCCCGACTACCGCCGGCTGCGGGCGATGCTCGCCGAACTCGCTCCCGGCGTTCCGGTGCTCGCGACGACGGCGACCGCCAACGCGCGGGTCACCGCGGACGTGGCCGAGCAGTTGGGCACCGGCGCGGGCGAGGCCCTGGTGCTGCGGGGCCCGCTCGAGCGGGAGAGCCTCCGGCTCGGAGTCGTCCGGCTGCCGGACGCCGCGCACCGCCTGGCCTGGCTCGCCGAGCACCTGGACGAGCTGCCGGGATCCGGGATCGTCTACGCGCTGACGGTGGCCGCGGCCGAGGAGGCCACCGCCTTCCTGCGCCAGCGCGGCTTTCAGGTGGCCTCCTACACGGGGCGCACGGAGAACGCCGACCGGCTGCAGGCCGAGGCCGACCTGCTGGGGAACCGGGTCAAGGCGCTGGTGGCGACGTCGGCGCTGGGCATGGGATTCGACAAGCCGGACCTGGGCTTCGTGGTCCACCTCGGCTCGCCGTCCTCGCCGATCGCCTACTACCAGCAGGTGGGGCGCGCGGGCCGCGGTGTGGCCCACGCCGACGTACTGCTGCTGCCGGGCAAGGAGGACGAGGCCATCTGGCGCTACTTCGCCGACACCGCCTTCCCGCCCGAGGCGCAGGTCCGCCAGACCCTCTCGGCCCTCGCCGGTGCGGGGCGGCCCCTGTCCGTACCGGCACTGGAGGCGGCGGTGGACCTTCGGCGCACCCGCCTGGAGACGATGCTGAAGGTGCTCGACGTCGACGGCGCGGTCAAGCGGGTGAAGGGCGGCTGGACGGCCACGGGAGCCGACTGGGTGTACGACACCGAGCGCTACGCCTGGGTGGCGCGGCAGCGCGCCGCCGAGCAGCAGGCCATGCGTGATTACGTGAGCACGGACCGGTGCCGGATGGAGTTCCTGCGCCGGCAGCTGGACGACGAGGGGGCGGCTCCGTGCGGCCGTTGCGACAACTGCGCGGGCGCCTGGGCCGATCCCTCGGTTTCGGCGGAGGCGTTGACGGGGGCGGCGAAGGAGCTGGACCGCCCGGGGGTGGCGGTCGAGCCGCGCCGGATGTGGCCGACGGGGATGCCCGCCCTGGGCATCGACCTCAAGGGCCGCATCCCGGCCGAGGAGCAGTGCTCCACCGGGCGCGCCCTGGGCCGGCTCTCGGACATCGGCTGGGGCAACCGGCTGCGCCCGCTGCTGGCCGAGGACGCACCCGACGGGCCGGTCCCCGACGACGTCCTGCGGGCCGCGGTGACGGTCCTCGCCGACTGGGCGCGCTCCGCGGGGGGCTGGGCGTCGGACGGCCCGGACGCCCTCGCCCGTCCGGTGGGCGTCGTCGCCGTGCCGTCCCTGACCCGACCCCTGCTGGTCGCGTCCCTGGCCCGGGGAGTGGCGGACATCGGGCGACTGCCCTTCCTGGGCGCCCTGGCGTACACGGGGCCGGACGGCGCGCACGCGGCCCGGCGGAGCAACTCCGCCCAGCGCCTCAGGGCGCTGTCCGGGGCCTTCACCGTCCCCGGGGAGCTGGCCGACGCCCTGGCCGGTGTCTCAGGGCCCGTCCTGCTCGTGGACGACCGCACGGACTCCGGCTGGACCCTCGCGGTCGCCGCTCGCCTGCTGAGGCGGGCGGGGGCGGCCCAGGTCCTGCCGCTGGTGCTCGCCACGGCGGGCTGACCGCCCCTTCCCGACGCGCCCGGGCCCCCTGCGTCCCGGGGGCCCTCAGGGCTTTGCCCGTGGGAAACCCGCCGGAAGCCCTTGGACGGTCCGGCCCGGCTCCGCTCGCCCCGTCCCGCCCGCTGATCGCCCTCGGCGCCGTCGCCGGCTCCGTGGCCCTGCCGGTGGCCTGCTCCTCCGGCACCGGCTCCGGGGGGACGGCCGGCGCCGCGGGTGCGGAGCAGGTCACCCTGACCACCAACCTCGGTGAGAAGAAGCGCGGCGGCGACGTGCGTTCCCACCTGCCCTGGGCGGTGCTGGGCGGTGTCGCCCTGCTGACGGTGTGCGACCTGATCGGCCGCACCGTCGTCGCCCCGCCGGAGATCCCCGCCTCGGTGATCCTCGGGGCCGTCGTCTTCCTGAGCCTGATCCTGCGCCGGTTCGCACGAGGAGGAGCCGTCCATGCCTGAGTCCGCAGCCGTCCGGGCGCCGGCCGCCTCCGGCCCGGCCGCCCCCGGCCGTTCCCTGCGGCCGTCGGGCACCCCGGAGGAGGGGCGGCGGCGCGGCCCGAGTCCGCGCGTGCGCCTGGTCGTCGTCGGCGGCGCCGTCGTGGTGGCCGCGCTCTGCTTCCTGTTCCCCTTCGTCAGGGGCTCGTTCGAGTTCGCGATCGAGCGACGGCTGACCCTGGTCGGCGCCATGGTGGTGGCGGCCTTCGCCCAGGGCGTGGGAACCGTCGTGTTCCAGACCGTCACCCGCAACCGGATCCTCACCCCGTCCCTATGGGCTTCGACGCCGTCCACACCCTGATGCAGACGCTGATGGTGTTCTTCCTCGGCGGCACCGCGCTGGCCGCGACCGACGGGCTCGCCAAGCTGGTCGTGCAGACGGCGCTGATGGTCGCCTTCACCACGGTGCTGTTCCGCTGGCTCTTCAGCGGCCCCACGGGCAACCTCCACGTGCTGCTGCTGGCCGGGGTGGTGCCGGGCGCGGCCTTCGAGAGCCTGTCGCTGTTCCTCCAGAGGATGCTGGCGCCCGCGGACTACGACGTGCTCTCCGCGCGGCTGTTCGGCCGCCTCGGATCGGTGGAGGCGACGCACCTCCCGTTCGCCTTCGCCGTGTGCGCCGCGGCCGGCCTCTGCCTGTGGCGGCGCCGGCACCGGCTCGACGTGCTGCTGCCGGGCCGGGACGCGGCCACCGGGCTGGGCCTGAACCACCGCGGGGAGCTGACCGGCGCGCTGGTCGTGGTCTCGCTGATGGTCGCGATGTCGACGGCGCTGGCCGGTCCGATGACCTTCTTCGGGTTCACCGCGGCGCTGCTCGCCCACCAGTTCTCGGGGACCCACCGGCACGCCGTCGTCCTGCCGACGGCCTTCCTGATGGGCCTGCTCACCCTGCTCGTCGGCCAGTTCACGATGGAGCACATCGTGTACGCGTCCGGCATGCTCACCACCGTCCTCGAGTTCCTCGGCGGCGTGGTCTTCCTGGCCTACCTGCTCAAGAAGGGCACCCTGTGATCGGGTTCCACGATCTGGTCAAGTCCTACGGGGACCGCACCGTCCTCGGCCCGGTGAGCGGCCGCATCGAGGAGGGCGGCATCACCTCGCTGATCGGACCGAACGGCGCGGGCAAGTCGACGCTGCTCACCCTGCTCGGCCGGCTGGCCGAGCCCACCGCCGGCACGGTGCTCCTGGACGGCGTGGACGTGCACCGCACACCGTCGGCCGAGACGGCCCGGCGACTGGCCGTCCTGCGCCAGGACAACCACTTCACCGCCCGGGTCACCGTGCGGGAACCCGTCGCCTTCGGCAGGTTCCCGCACAGCCGGGGCCGGCTCACCGCCGAGGACCACGAGCACATCGACCGGGCCCTGGACTTCCTCGACCTGGGTGCCCTGGCCGACCGCCACCTCGACCAGCTCTCCGGCGGCCGACGGCAGCGCGCCCATGTCGCCATGGTGCCGGCCCAGGACACCCGCTACGTGCTGCTCGACGAGCCGCTGAACAACCTCGACATCCGGCACGCGGTCCGGATGATGGAGCAACTGCGCTCCCCGGCCGACGAGTTGCACAAGACCGTGGTCCTGGTGGTGCACGACATCAACATCGCGGCCGGCTACTCCGACCACGTCATCGCGCTGCGGGACGGCGCGATCGTCGCCCACGGCACCCCGGCCGAGCTGATGGGTCCCGACCTCCTCACCCGGGTCTTCGACACCCCGGTCCAGGGGCACGAGGTCGACGGCCGCCCCCTGGCGGTCCACCACCGCTGACAGGTGATGTGTCCCTGATCGGACTTATCCACAGGGCGAAGCGGAGTCTCGAATTCCGCGAGATCGTCTTCGCATGACGAACCACGGCGAAACGACTGGATCCTCCGAAAACAGTGGCATTCCCGGGCGCGACAGGCGCGAGCACACCGGCCTCCCGGAGCGTGCCGGCCCCGCGGACCCCACCGAGCCCACCGGTCCCCGCGGGCACGATGACGGGGAAGGCCGCGCGCCGCGCGCCGCGGACATCACCTGCACCGCGTACGACCACGCGTACGACCATCACGGCGACGCGCGGCAGATCACCCTGCGCACCCCGGCCGAACTCGCCGACGCGCTGCCCTACCTGCTCGGGTACCGCCCCGAGGACAGCATCGTGCTGGTCGCACTGCACGACAAGGACGGACGGGGCCGGTTCGGCGGCCGCGCCCGGCTCGGCATTCCCGCGAAGCCGGACGACTGGCCCTCTGCCGCCCGGCAGCTCGCCCGCGGCCTGGTGACGGGCGGCGAGCGCCGGGGCGCCCGGCCCGAGCAGATGGTCGTCTTCCTCTGCCACGAGCCGGCCGAGGGCGAGTCCGGCCGGCAGGTCAAGGAGCGGCTGGGGCCACTCGCCCACGCACTGCGCCTGGAGTGCGGCGCCCTCGACGTCCCGGTGGTGGAGGCCCTGTGCGTCTCGGGCGGCCGTTTCTGGTCCTACTGCTGCGACAACGAGGGCTGCTGCCCGGCCGAGGGGACGCCGATGGGCCTGCCCGGCACCTCGGTCCTGGCCGCCGCCGCCACCTACGCGGGCATCCAGGTCCGCGGCACGCTGCGCGAGCTGCGCGCCAGGCTCCTGCCGTGGGAGAACCCCGCCGCCGCCCTCGAACAGGAGGCCGCCCTGGACGCCGCCGGCGCGGCACTGGTCCCCAGGATCCTCGACGCGGCGGGGCGGCACGAGGTCGCCGAGGAGACGTTGAGGCTCGCCGAGCGGGTCATGGGCCGCCTCGCCGGTGCTCCGCCCGTCACCGGCGCGTTCCCGGCGGACCGGCGGGACGACGCGCTGCTCGGACACGGCGAGGCCGCCACGCTGATCCTCGGTCTGCAGGACCGCACGACGCGCGACCGCGCGGCCGGGTGGATGGAGGGCGGCGAAGCGGGCGTCGCCCTCCGGCTGTGGCGGGCTCTGGCGCGCCGCTGTGTGGGAGCGTACGGCGAACACGCGGCCGCCCCCCTCACCCTCGCCGGCTGGGTCGCCTGGTCCACCGGCGACGAACTGGAAGCCCGGGAGGCGCTCGCCATGGCCCTGGGCGCCGACCCCGACTACCTCTTCGCCCGCCTCCTGCACCAGGCCTGCAACGAGGGCCTCGACCCGGAATCGATCCGCCGCTGTCTGCGCGCGGAACGCGAGGAACGCGGGCAGGCGGAGTCCGACGGACCGGTCACGGACGCCGGGGAGGGCGGCGGATGCGCACTCGTAGCCGCGGAACCCGCGGATTCCCCACCCGCTGCGTCCGAACGTGCGGTTTCCGCTCCGGAGGCGCCCTCCTCGCGCCGCCGACGCCGCACGCGTGTCCGCGCCCCCGGCGGCTGTTCCCCTCTCCGGATGCGGACGGAGGGGGAGCGCCGGGGCACGCGGGTTCCGCATCCGCGCGCGTCGGCGGGGAGCACGCGTCCCGGAGCCGGGGACCGTACGCGCCCGGGCGGCGCGCGTCCGGGCGCGGTGGTGCCGGACGCCGCACGCCGTCGTGGCGCTCCGCGGGGAGGCGCACAGTCCGGCGGGCGGAGCGGCGAAGGGGACGGGTGAAAGAACACGGGTGAAAGAACACGGGTGAAAGAACAGGGGGAACCGATGACCGGAGGGGCGGGGCGCGGAGGGTCCCGGCGGGCGGGAGGGCAGACGGGCGGCCGACTCGGTTCCGCCGTGGACGCAGAGGGCGCCGGCTGACCGCGGTCGAGCCTGTGACCAGGTGGGACGCGGTACCGCCGGGCAGCCGGCAGGGCGTGCCGGAGCGAAGTGGACCGGCCGCCGAGGCGGTCGGCGAAGGGAGTGTTTATCGTCAGGCAGACGACTATGATCGCCGCATGCCCTACGATCCGTCAGCCTTTCCGCCCTTCGCCGTCACCGTGGACCTGGTCGTGCTGACCGTGCGCCGCCATGCTCTGTGTGCGCTGGCGGTGCGCAGGGGGGAACCGCCCTTCCAGGGGTGCTGGGCCCTCCCCGGCGGCTTCGTACGGGCCGACGAGGACCTGGCGCAGGCGGCGGCGCGGGAACTGGCCGAGGAGACGGGGCTGAGTGTGCACGACCCGGCCGTCCCCGCCCAGGACAACGGCGCTCACCTGGAACAGCTCGCCACGTACGGCGATCCCGAACGCGACCCCCGGATGCGCGTCGTCAGCGTCGCGCACCTGGCCCTCGCCCCCGACCTGCCCGCACCCCGGGCGGGCGGTGACGCCAGCAACGCACGCTGGGCGCCGGTCGAGGAACTGCTGCAGCAGGGCGGTCACGGCCGGGAGGGCGAGCCGGTCGCGCCGCTCGCCTTCGACCACGCCCGGATCCTGGCGGACGGGGTGGAGCGCGCCCGGTCCAAGATCGAGTACTCGTCGCTGGCGACGGCCTTCTGCCCGCCCGAGTTCACCGTCGGTGAGCTGCGCCGTGTCTACGAGGCGGTGTGGGGCGTGGCACTCGACCCGCGCAACTTCCACCGCAAGGTGACCGGCACACCGGGCTTCCTGGTCCCCACCGGTGGCACGACCACCCGCCAGGGCGGTCGTCCCGCCCAGCTCTTCCGGGCCGGCGGAGCCACCCTGCTCAACCCCCCGATGCTGCGCCCCGAAGTCTGACGCGCAGAGCGCGGCCGCGCGGGGAAGCGAACGGCGAACACGGGTTTGGCAAGGTCGATTTCCTCGTCGGCAGCGGACCTCACGGTGCCCGGAAAACCCGATATGGCACGCTATCTTGCTTCGGGTGATCCAGGCCATCGGACTGACCAGCAGCCCTCGCAAAGAGCTTCCGCCCGCCGTCGACGACGTCTCCTTCGAGGCTCCCGCGGGTCGCGTCACCGCGTTGCTCGGAGCGCCGGGCGCCGGTAAGACGACAGTGCTCGGACTCATGCTCGAGCTCCAACCGGGCCGTGGGATCACCTACTTCAAGGAACGCCCGCTGCACCGGATCGCCCATCCCGTACGTGAGGTCGGCGTACTGCTGGGCGACGTGCCGGGCCATCCCGCCCGCACGGTCCGCGGGCACCTCCGCATGCTGTGTGCCGCCGCGGGTGTCCCGGCCCGCCGTGCCGACGAAGTCCTCGAAGCGGTGGAGCTGGTGAGCCTGCGCGACGAACGCCTCGGCACCCTGTCGCGCGGCATGGACCGCAGGCTCGGACTGGCCTGTGCACTGCTGGCGGACCCGCACACGCTCGTGCTCGACGAGCCCGCGCACGGACTCTCCGCCCGTGAGCGCCGGTGGCTCCACGGCATGCTCCGGGCGTACGCGGACCAGGGGGGCACCGTCCTGTACACGACGGCCGATCCCAAGGAGGCAGCGCGGACCGCGGACCGCGTGGTCACGCTGGAGCGCGGGAAGCTCGTCGCCGACCAGGAGACCGGGGACTTCTCGCGCACCCGGCTGCGCCCCCGCGTCGCCGTCCGCAGCCCGTACGCGGCTCGCCTCTCCGCGCTGCTCGCGAAGGAAGCCCGCGCCGCGCGGCGCTCCGTGGAGGTCGTCCCGGAGGCCGGCAACCGCCTCTGTGTCTACGGCAGTACCTGTGCGGAGGTCGGCGAGACCGCGTTCCGGCACGGCATCGTCGTGCACCAACTCGCGGACGAGATCGGAGACATGGGGCCCGGAGCGGGCTTTGCCGACCCGCCCCGGACCGCCGGTGACGAAGCGGAGTCCCGAACCGGCCGTCCGCAACGGGCCACGGACGAACCGGCGGCTCCGGCCACGGACGAACCAGCGGTCCCGGACGCCGACGCGTCGGTGACCCCGGGCGCGGACGTGCCTGTGGTCCCCGTCACCGACGCGCCGACGGCCCTGGACGCTGACGTGCCCGTACTCCTCACCGCCGACGCGCCGTCGCCCTCCGTAGTGGAAGCGGCGGACGACCGACGGCCGGCCCCCTCCCCGGTGCCACGACACCATGCCGACGCTCCGGCCGACAGCGGCTCGTCCGCCTCCGCGCCCTCCGGCCGGCAGGCGCCAGGGGCTCCTGCCGCCGGGGAGTCCCACCGCCCCGCCTCGGCCCCCGCGGGCCGGCCCGACCGCGCCCCCGGCACCCGGGCGGAACTTCCGCCTCCGCTCTCCGTCCGGCGCCTCCCCGGCCCTCTCCGCCCCCTTCGTTATGAGATCCGCCGCGCCACGGGCGTCCCCACGGGGTTCCTCGTCGGGGCCGCCGTGCTCGTCGTGTCCGCGCTCACCGCCGTGCTGCTGGCGCGCATCGGGCACACTCCGCAACCGCGCCTGCTGGCCGCGTGGCCGCGGGAGTTGCCACTGCCGCCCGCGGCGCTCGGGGCGGGGCTGCTCGGCGCGCTGGCCTTCGGCGACGAGTTCCGCCACCCCGCCCTGGCGGCGGACCGCGGCACCGTGCCCCGGCGGCTGGGGCTGCTGGTCGCCAAGCTCCTCGTCGCCTCGGTCACCGCGCTGGTGCTGGCCGTCCTGACCGTCGGGTGCGACGCCGGACTGCTCTATCTCCTCCACGGCCCGGAGGTCGTGGAGGTTCCCGCCGACTGGGTCCCGCTGAGTGCCGGCTGGCTCGGACTCGTGATCGGGTGCGCCTGCGCCGGTGTGCTGGCCGCGGGCGTCTTCCGGTCCACCACCGCCGGGTTCGCCGCGGTCGTCGCCGTACCCCTCCTCGTCGTGCCCCTCGTGCGCAAGGTGCTGGAAGGGCCGTCGCTGCCCACGGCGATCGGGCTGCCGACGCGGGTGCGGGAGGGGTCGCCGCTCCGGTGGCCCTTCGGAGGGGAACGCCGTCTGGAGGCGGTGCTGCGGGTGATCGCCCAACCCGTGGGAGGCGCGCTGATGTTGTCACTGGCGGTGCTGCTCTGCGCCTATCTGTTCACCACACTGCGGAGCAGGGTCCGATGACGACCGTCCGTGCATGGATCGTTACGATCCTGGCCGTAACTTCCCGTAAGCGGCCCGTTTCTTTCCGATAAGGCGTCAATTGCGATGGGGTGAGCGATCACCCTTTCGTGTGCTTTTCACCAAAGACCTCAAGGGAGTTGGGAACGGCGCCGACAAAGGATGCGTGAGTACCCTTGCGCACACCATGATGACCGCCGCCCGCTCCGCAGACTCCGGCCTCGCGAACCCGGGCGAACTCGACCGCTACCCCTATGCCGAGGCGCCCGCCGCCGACCGCGTCGGGGCCCCCGCCTGGGACGGAGCGGATCCGGAGCTGGGCCGCGTGAACCGGCGTGCCGCGGGCAGCCGTGGACGCGGGCTGCACGGCCAACTCGTCCAGCAGTTGGGTCAGATGATCGTTTCCGGCGATCTGGGCGCCGACCGTCCACTGGTGCCCGAGGAGATCGGCCAGCGCTTCGAGGTCTCCCGCACCGTCGTCCGCGAGTCGCTCCGCGTCCTGGAGGCCAAGGGCCTGGTCAGCGCGCGCCCGAACGTCGGCACGCGCGTGCGCCCCGTCAGTGACTGGAACCTGCTCGACCCGGACATCATCGAGTGGCGGGCCTTCGGGCCGCAGCGCGACGACCAGCGCCGTGAGCTCAGCGAGCTGCGCTGGACGATCGAGCCGCTCGCCGCCCGCCTGGCGGCCGGCCACGGGCGCGAGGACGTCCAGCAGCGCCTGTCCGACATGGTGGAGATCATGGGGCACGCGATGGGGCAGGGCGACGCGCTCACGTTCGCCCGTGCCGACTCCGAGTTCCATGCGCTGCTCATCCAGATCGCCGGCAACCGCATGCTGGAGCACCTTTCCGGGATCGTGTCCGCCGCGCTGCAGGTCTCGGGCGGTCCGGTCACGGGCTGTGAGCGGCCCAGCGAGGCGTCGCTGGCGCACCACGGCAGGATCGTCGAGGCCCTCGCCGACGGCGACGGCGCGGCGGCCGAGGCGGCCATGCGCCAGCTCCTCACGATCCACCCCGGGGTGGAACGCGTGGTGCCCGCCCCGCGCGAGCACTGACCGCGTTCCGCGGGCGGCGCGGTCCGGCGTGCCATCCCCCTCCTGTGGCAGCGCCCCACCGATGAGCCGTCCCCCGTCGGACCCCGCGGGATCATCTGAGGATCCCGCGGGGTCCGACGGCGAGCAGGAGCCGCGAGGTCCGGAGAGGCATCGCTCTCGCCCCCGAATGAAGCTTTTTGCCCGTATTTGACAGCTTCTGAATATTACGCGGTGTGACTCGGGCCACGCGGATTGGGCGTAACGCTCCCGGGAGGAACGCGATGACCTAAGAGGTGACAGCCGCGGAGGGAATACGGACGCCGTCGAAGGCGCTGTGCATCTCCCGGCCCCCGCCCGCGCCGTCGGCCCATCCCCAAGCCGGCGGTCGGCTCCTGTCCACTGTGGACGGGGCCGGAAGCCGTTTTCCAACGTTCCGAGAGGTTGTTCGTGTCGGCCAGCACATCCCGTACGCTCCCGCCGGAGATCGCCGAGTCCGTCTCTGTCATGGCGCTCATTGAGCGGGGAAAGGCTGAGGGGCAGATCGCCGGCGATGACGTGCGTCGGGCCTTCGAAGCTGACCAGATTCCGGCCACTCAGTGGAAGAACGTACTGCGCAGCCTCAATCAGATCCTCGAGGAAGAGGGTGTGACGCTGATGGTCAGTGCCGCAGAGCCCAAGCGCACCCGCAAGAGCGTCGCAGCGAAGAGTCCCGCCAAGCGCACCGCCACCAAGACGGTCCCGGCCAAGACGACGACCACGCGGAAGGCCGCCGCCACGGCCACGCCCGCGGCGCCCGCCGACCCGGCCGTCGAGGAGGAGGCGCCCGCCAAGAAGGCGGCCGCCAAGAAGACCGCGGCCAAGAAGGCGACGGCGAAGAAGGTCACGGCCAAGAAGACGGTCGCCAAGAAGACCGCGGCCAAGAAGGACGACGTCGAGCTGGTCGACGACGAGGTCCTCGAGGACACCAAGGTCGGGGAGGAGCCCGAGGGCGCCGAGAGCGCCGGCTTCGTGCTCTCCGACGAGGACGAGGACGACGCGCCCGCCCAGCAGGTCGCCGCCGCCGGGGCCACCGCCGACCCGGTCAAGGACTACCTCAAGCAGATCGGCAAGGTCCCCCTGCTCAACGCCGAGCAGGAGGTCGAGCTCGCCAAGCGCATCGAGGCGGGTCTGTTCGCCGAGGACAAGCTGGCCAACTCCGACAAGCTGGCGCCGAAGCTCAAGCGCGAGCTGGAGATCATCGCCGAGGACGGGCGCCGCGCCAAGAACCACCTCCTGGAGGCCAACCTCCGTCTGGTGGTCTCCCTGGCCAAGCGCTACACCGGCCGCGGCATGCTCTTCCTGGACCTCATCCAGGAGGGCAACCTCGGTCTGATCCGCGCGGTGGAGAAGTTCGACTACACCAAGGGCTACAAGTTCTCCACGTACGCCACCTGGTGGATCCGCCAGGCGATCACCCGCGCGATGGCCGACCAGGCCCGCACCATCCGCATCCCGGTGCACATGGTCGAGGTCATCAACAAGCTCGCGCGCGTGCAGCGCCAGATGCTCCAGGACCTGGGCCGCGAGCCCACCCCGGAGGAGCTGGCCAAGGAGCTCGACATGACCCCGGAGAAGGTCATCGAGGTCCAGAAGTACGGTCGCGAGCCCATCTCGCTGCACACCCCGCTGGGCGAGGACGGCGACAGCGAGTTCGGTGACCTCATCGAGGACTCCGAGGCCGTCGTCCCGGCCGACGCGGTCAGCTTCACGCTCCTGCAGGAGCAGCTGCACTCCGTCCTGGACACCCTGTCCGAGCGCGAGGCGGGCGTCGTCTCCATGCGGTTCGGTCTCACCGACGGTCAGCCGAAGACCCTCGACGAGATCGGCAAGGTGTACGGCGTCACGCGCGAGCGCATCCGCCAGATCGAGTCCAAGACCATGTCGAAGCTGCGCCACCCGTCGCGTTCCCAGGTGCTGCGCGACTACCTCGACTAGGTCCCGCCCGCGGCGCCGCACGGGCGCACGGCACCGACGCGAAGGCCCGGCCCCCAAGAGGGGGCCGGGCCTTCGCGCTGTGCGCGGGTGCGAGCCGTGACGGGGTGGATCACTCTGGGTGTCCCACGATCACCCCTGTGTGAGGAGTGCGCATGCGTCGTCGTCTTGTCCGGGCCCTGGCCCGGCCTCTGGTCCTCGCGGCCGCCACGGCCGTCATACCGATGGCCTCGGCCGCCCCGGCGGCCGCCGACAGCATCGTCGTCGGCGGCTTCCCGGTCGATGCGCTGGAAAGTCCGTGGACCGTGGCGCTGTCCAGCCGTGACCGGTTCGGGGGTACGCGAGCCGGGCAGTTCTGCGGAGGCGTGGCGGTCGGCCGGACCACCGTGCTCACGGCTGCCCACTGCATGGACGAGGAGTTGCTGGGGGGATCGCCGGACCGGGTGCCCGACCTCAGGGTCATCACAGGACGCACGGACCTGCTCTCGGACCGGGGCCGGGAGATCGCCGTGCGCGACACCTGGGTGAATCCGGTGTACGACGGTGTCACCAACTCCGGCGACTTCGCCGTGCTCACCCTGGCCGAGCCGCTCCCGTCGGGTTCGGTCATCGCCATGGCGGGGGCGGGCGACCCCGCGTACCGGGCGGGCACGGGGGCCACCGTCTACGGGTGGGGGGACACCACGGGCTCCGGCACCTACGCGGGCAGCCTGCACGCGGCACGCGTGCGTGTGCAGCCCGACACGCTGTGCGAGAGGGCTTATCCGGGCGGTCCCGACGGGACGTACCGCGCCGAGACGATGCTGTGCGCGGGAGAGACGTCAGGGGGCCGGGACGCCTGCCAGGGGGACAGCGGGGGGCCGCTGGTGGCCCAGGGACGGCTGATAGGCCTCGTGTCCTGGGGTGCGGGCTGCGGCTGGGCGGACAGCCCCGGGGTGTACACGAGGGTGTCCGAGGTGGTGCGGGCCCTCGGGTGGGCGCGGGCCGGCTGAGGGGACGCGGAAGGCGCCCACGGGTCCGAGACGGTCCCGGCGGACTTCTCGGCGCGAGACGGGCGGCTGCCTCCCGGAAGGGGATGGGCAGCCGCCCGTTCGCCGGCCTGTGCCGGGCTGGCTCGTCGTCGGACGCGAAGTGTCGGCGCTCTGTCAGCGCTCTTCGTCGGGCGCGGTCGCCGGAGGGGCGGTCAGCCGCTCCGTCTCGTCCTGTATCTCAGCGGCGATCTTCTTGAGTTCCGGCTCGAACTTGCGGCCGTGGTGGGCGCAGAAGAGCAGTTCTCCGCCGCTCAGCAGGACGACGCGCAGGTATGCCTGGGCGCCGCAGCGGTCGCAGCGATCGGCGGCCGTCAGCGGGCTCGCGGGGGTCAGAACAGTAGTCACGTCGCCTCTTCTCTAGCTCGACGAGCTGTCGTACCAGGGTCAACATCCAACCAGCCCCAAAACGTTCCCGCTCGTGGCTTCTCTTCGAAAAAATCTTTCCGAGATGGCTGGTTGTTGCCGGTTGGCGGCGAATGTGCCGTAGTGCGTGTCGGATGTGCCGTACGGATTCGCGTTCGTATGGGTGGTTCGCCCTCCCGGCCGGGTTGCCGGTTGTTCATGAGGACGTGCCCGGAGCCTAAATGGTTCATGCCTGGAAGGGAACGTGATGTGTGCTTCACTCCACCGAGGGATCGAACAAGCATGCGACTCTCGACTAGGCTGGACTTCGGACGAGGGTGGCGCTTCAACGGCTCTACCAGGCCTCGGTACCCTCTCACCGGTGACTGAAGCCGCGCCCTTACCCACGAGGGCCCCATCTGAAATTCAGCGAGGAGCGAACCGCGTGACCGCCGAGACGTCCGTGCCGTCCACAGCGCTGCTGGCAGGAGCAGACCGGGACGGTTCCAACTACACCGCGCGGCACCTGCTCGTCCTCGAGGGGCTCGAGGCCGTGCGGAAGCGCCCCGGCATGTACATCGGATCGACCGACAGCCGCGGTCTGATGCACTGCCTCTGGGAGATCATCGACAACTCCGTCGACGAGGCCCTCGGAGGCTACTGCGACCACATCGAGGTGATCCTCCACGACGACGGCTCGGTGGAGGTCCGGGACAACGGCCGCGGCATCCCGGTCGACGTCGAGCCCAAGACCGGCCTCTCCGGTGTCGAGGTCGTCATGACCAAGCTGCACGCGGGCGGCAAGTTCGGCGGCGGCTCGTACGCGGCCTCCGGCGGCCTGCACGGCGTCGGCGCGTCCGTCGTCAACGCCCTGTCCGCGCGGCTGGACGTCGAGGTGGACCGCGGCGGGCACACCCACGCGATCAGCTTCCGGCGCGGTGTCCCCGGCGCCTTCGCCGCCGTGGGCCCGGACGCGAAGTTCGAGGCCAGGAACGGACTGCGCAAGACCAAGAAGATCCCGAAGACCCGCAGCGGCACGCGCGTGCGCTACTGGGCCGACCGGCAGATCTTCCTCAAGGACGCCAAGCTCTCCCTGGAGAACCTGCACCAGCGCGCCCGGCAGACCGCGTTCCTGGTGCCCGGCCTGACCATCGTCGTCCGCGACGAGTACGGGCTCGGCGAGGGGGGCAGCAAGGGCGAGGAGTCGTTCCGCTTCGACGGTGGCATCAGCGAGTTCTGCGAGTTCCTGGCCGCCGACAAGCCTGTCTGCGACACCCTCCGCTTCACCGGGCAGGGCACCTTCAAGGAGACCGTCCCCGTCCTCGACGAGCACGGCCAGATGACGCCCACCGAGGTCACCCGTGAGCTCGGCGTCGACGTCGCGCTGCGCTGGGGGACCGGCTACGACACGACGCTCAGGTCGTTCGTCAACATCATCGCCACCCCCAAGGGCGGCACCCACGTCGCCGGCTTCGAGCAGGCCGTCGCCAAGACGATGAACGAGGTGCTGCGCGCGAAGAAGATGCTGCGCGTGGCCGAGGACGACATCGTCAAGGACGACGCCCTGGAGGGCCTCACGGCGGTGGTCACGGTCCGCCTGGCCGAGCCGCAGTTCGAGGGCCAGACCAAGGAGGTCCTCGGCACCTCGGCGGCCCGCCGCATCGTGAACACCGTCGTCTCCCGCGAACTCAAGGCCTTCCTGACCTCCACCAAGCGGGACGCCGCCCAGCAGGCGCGGGTCGTCATGGAGAAGGCCGTCGCCGCGGCCCGGACCCGCATCGCGGCGCGTCAGCACAAGGACGCGCAGCGTCGCAAGACGGCCCTGGAGACCTCCTCGCTGCCCGCCAAGCTGGCCGACTGCCGCAGCGACGACGTCGACCGCAGCGAGCTGTTCATCGTCGAGGGCGACTCCGCGCTCGGTACGGCGAAGCTCGCCCGGAACTCGGAGTTCCAGGCGCTGCTGCCGATCCGCGGCAAGATCCTCAACGTTCAGAAGTCGTCCGTGACGGACATGCTGAAGAACGCCGAGTGCGGTGCGATCATCCAGGTCATAGGAGCGGGCTCCGGGCGGACCTTCGACATCGACGCGGCCCGCTACGGCAAGATCATCATGATGACCGACGCCGATGTGGACGGCTCCCACATCCGCACCCTGCTCCTGACGCTGTTCCACCGCTACATGCGGCCCATGGTCGAGGCGGGCCGGGTGTTCGCCGCGGTGCCGCCGCTGCACCGCGTCGAGCTCGTCCAGCCCAAGAAGGGCCAGGAGAAGTACGTCTACACGTACTCGGACCGGGAGCTGCGCGACAAGCTCATGGAGTTCCAGAGCAAGGGCATCCGGTACAAGGACTCGATCCAGCGCTACAAGGGCCTCGGCGAGATGGACGCCGACCAGCTGGCCGAGACGACCATGGACCCGCGCCACCGCACCCTGCGCCGGATCAACCTCACCGACCTGGAGGCCGCCGAGCAGGTCTTCGACCTGCTCATGGGCAACGACGTCGCCCCCCGCAAGGAGTTCATCTCCAGCTCCGCGGCGACCCTGGACCGCTCCCGCATCGACGCGTAGCGGGCGTGCCGGGTGTGCCCACGGCGGACCGGGTCACCTGATGGGGTGAAGAGGAACGGGAAGAAGAGTCGGGGATCTTCCCGTTCTGTCCATCCTTGGGCATGCAGTCAAGCAACTCGGGGGACGTGAGGTACGACGATCCCTGGTACGACGCCCTCGCCTCGGGCTGGGGGGAGTCCGCCGACACGGGGACGCCGGCGGTGGCGCCGTCGGCGCGGGAGGAGGCCCGGGCCGCGGCCGACGTCTACCTCGAGGTCCAGCGCAGCGAGGCCTTCCAGGAGGTGCGCAGCCGGTACCGGAGGTTCGTGGTCCCGGCCGTCGTGATCTTCTTCACCTGGTACGTGGCGTACGTCGTGACGGCCACCACCGCGCCGGAGTGGATGGCGCGGCCCGTGGCGGGCGCCGTGAACGCGGGGATGCTGGCGGGGCTCGGACAGTTCCTGACCACCTTCCTGCTCACCTGGGCCTATGCGCGGCACGCGCGGCTGCGCAGGGACCGGGCGGCGCTGGACCTGCGCTGGGACACCCAGGAGCTGGCGCGGGGGAAGGGCGACGCGGCATGACGGGGGACCACCAGACGCTGGCCCTGCTGCTCTTCAGTGCGTTCGTCGCGGTCACGCTGGGCATCACGACGTGGGTGAGCCGCCACCGGCAGGGTTCGGCGGAGGAGTTCTACGCCGGCGGCCGGCTCTTCTCGCCCGCGGAGAACGGTTTCGCCCTCGCGGGCGACTACATGTCGGCCGCCTCCTTCCTCGGCATCTCCGGGCTCATCGCGCTCGTCGGCTACGACGGGATGCTCTACTCGGTGGGCTTCCTGGTGGCCTGGCTGGTGGTCCTGTTCCTGGTCGCCGAGCTGGTGCGCAACTGCGGGCGGTTCACGCTCGCCGACGTGGTCGCGGCGCGCATGCGGGAGCGCCCGGTGCGCGTCGCGGCGGGGACCTCGTCGGTCACGGTCTCCGTCCTGTACCTGGTGGCGCAGATGGTGGGCGCGGGCAGCCTCGTCGCGCTGCTGCTCGGAGAGACCGGCGAGGCGGCCCGGGCCTGGACCGTCGTCGGGGTCGGTGCCCTCATGGTCGTCTACGTCTCGCTGGGAGGCATGCGGGCCACCACGTGGATCCAGATCGTCAAGACGGTCCTGCTGCTCGGCGGCACCGTCACGCTGACCGTCCTGGTCCTGCTGCGGTTCCACGGCGACTTCAACCGGCTGCTGCTCACGGCGGCCGAGCGCAGCGGTCACGGAGAGGCGTTCCTGGCGCCCGGGCTCGCCTACGGCGGGGACTGGACCGCGCGGTTCGACTTCATCAGCCTGGGACTCGCACTGGTCCTCGGCACGGCCGGGCTGCCGCACATCCTGTCCCGCTTCTACACCGTCCCCACGGCGCGGGCAGCACGGCGCTCGGTCGTCTGGTCGATCGGGCTCATCGGCGGGTTCTACCTGATGACGATCGTGCTCGGATTCGGCGCCGCCGCCGTCGTCGGGCCGGATGCCGTGCGCGCCTCGAACGCGTCCGGGAACACGGCGGTGCCCCTGCTGGCGCTCGACCTGGGCGGCGGGGCCGGTTCCACGGGCGGAACGGTTCTGTTCGCGATCGTCGCCGCGGTCGCCTTCGCCACCATCCTCGCCGTGGTCGCCGGGATCACGCTCGCCTCCTCGGCGTCCGTCGCCCACGACCTGTACGCCTCCCTGCGGCGCCGGCGCGGCACACCGCGCAGCGAGGTGGCCGTGGCCCGCCTCGCCGCCGTCGGCATCGGCGTGGTCGCGATCGCCCTCGGCCTGCTGGCCCGCGACCTCAACGTCGCGTTCCTCGTGGGCCTCGCCTTCGCCGTCGCCGCGTCGGCCAACCTGCCCGTGCTGCTCTACTCCCTGTTCTGGCGCCGCTTCACCACACGCGGTGCCGTGTGGGCCGTCTACGGGGGGCTGATCCCCGCCGTGGTGCTGGTGCTGCTGTCCCCCGTGGTGTCCGGCAGCCCCGAGGCCCTCCTCCCCGGCGTGGACTTCCGGCTCTTCCCGCTGCAGAACCCGGGGCTGGTCTCCATCCCGCTGGGCTTCCTCGCGGGCTGGATCGGCACGGTCACCTCGGCCGAGGCCCCCGACGAGGCCAGGCACGCGGAGACCGAGGTCCGTTCGCTGACCGGCGCGGGAGCCGCGTAGGACACCGGCGGAGACGGACGGCGCCGCCATCCGTACGGAGGGAGGGCACGGTTCCCTCCCCCGCCCCCAGGGCCGTGTCCTCAGGCGCGGGTCGCCCACACGTAACGGTGTTCCGGGCGGCCCGCGTCGCCGTACTTGAGGGTCAGCGTGGCCCGTCCCGTGCGCTCCAGGAGTTTCAGGTAGCGCTGGGCGGTCTGACGGCTCACCCCGGTGCGTTCGGCGATCTCCTGGGCCGACAGCGGGCCGTCGGCGTTCATCAGGGACTGCCGCACCAGCTCCGCGGTGGTGGGCGAGTGCCCCTTGGGCAGCTGGGGCTCGGCCGGCGCCGACAGGGCGCCGAAGATGCGGTCCACCTCCGTCTGCTCCGCCTCGCCGCCGCCGTCGAGGGTGCGGCGCAGGTGCGCGTACGCCTCCAGCTTGGCGCGCAGGCCGGCGAAGGCGAACGGCTTGACCAGGTACTGCAGGGCACCGTGGCGCATCGCCGCCTGCACGGTGGACACGTCGCGCGCGGCCGTCACCATGATCACGTCGGTCTGGTGGCCGCGCCGGCGCACCTCCCGGACGACCTCGAGCCCGGTCCCGTCGGGCAGGTAGTGGTCCATGAGGACGAGATCCGGCCGGGGCTGCGTCTCCAGACGGGAGAGCGCCTCGGCCGCGCTGTGCGCCTGACCGGCGACGTGGAAGCCGGGCACCTTCTCGACGTAGGCGGCGTTGACCCGCGCGACCCGGACGTCGTCGTCCACGACCAGGACCTCGATCATCGTGCCTCCTCCGTGGCGGTCAGCGGGGCGCGGGCCCCGGTGAGAGCGGGCTGCGCGCCTTCCTCGGTCAGGGCCTCGGGCAGGACGACGGTGAACTCCGCGCCTCCGCCGTGCGCCTCCGCCACGGTCGCGCTGCCCCCCTGCCGCTCCGCGAACCTGCGCACCAGGGGCAGCCCGATGCCCCGTTCGCGGTGCGCCGGGGGCTCCTTGGTCGACCAGCCCTCGGTGAAGATCAACTCGCGGTGCTCCCGCGGGATCCCGGGCCCGGTGTCCCGCACCACCAGCACCGCCGTGCGTCCCTCCGCGCGCAGCTCGACCTCCACGCGCGCCCGCGGTGCGCCCGCGACGGCGTCGAGGGCGTTGTCCACCAGGTTGCCGACGACGGTGACGAGCCCCCGGGGGTCGACCAGCCGGTCCGGCAGCCGCGTCCGGTCCGAGACCCGCAGCGCGACCGAGCGCTCGGCCGCGACCGTCGCCTTGCCCACCAGCAGGGCGGCCAGCAGGGGGTCCCGGATCTTCTCGGTGACCTGCTCCGCCGTGGCCCGGTGCTCGCCGACGACCTCGCCGACGAACTCCACGGCGTCGTCGTACATCTCCAGTTCGAGCAGCCCCAGCAGCGTGTGCATGCGGTTGGCGTGCTCGTGGTCCTGGGCGCGCAGCGCGTCGATCAGGCCGCGGGTGGAGTCCAGTTCCCGGCCCAGCCGGTCCAGTTCGGTGCGGTCGCGCAGGGTCGCGACGGCGCCGCCGTCGTCGGTCGGCATGCGGTTGGCGACCAGGACGCGCTGCCCCCGGACGGTGAGCAGGTCGGTGCCGGTCACCCGCCCGGCCAGCACATCGGCCGTGCGTCCCTCGCCGAGCGCCTGGTCGGGAGAGCGGCCCACGGCCTCCTCGCCGATCCCCAGCAGGCGCTGCGCCTCGTCGTTCAGCAGGCGGATGCGGCCGCCGCGGTCGAGGGCGACGACACCCTCCCGGATGCCGTGCAGCATGGCCTCGCGCTCCGCGAGCAGCGCCGAGATGTCCGAGAAGGCCAGGTCGCGGGTCTGCCGCTGCACCCGCCGGGAGATGAGCCAGGCCGCGAGCGCGCCGACGGCCAGGGCGCCGCCCGCGTAGGCGAAGAGCCCCGGGATGGCGTGGATCAGCCGGGCCCGGACGCTGTCGTAGGCGATGCCGACCGACACCGCCCCGACGATCTCGCCGTCGTCGTCGCGCAGCGGGACCTTGCCGCGTGCGGAGCGGCCCAGGGTGCCGTCGTCGATCTCCATGACGTCGTGCCCGGCCAGGGCCTCGCTCGGGTCGGTGGAGACCGGGCCGCCGATCCGCCGCGGGTCGGTGTGCGACCAGCGCACCCCCCGCCGGTCCAGCACCACGACGTACTCGGCCCCGGTGGCCTCCCGGATCCGTTCCGCCTCCCGCTGCACCGGTCCGTCCGGCGACGGTGCCGTGCTCCACAGGTCGTGGACGATCTGCGGCTGCTGGGCGGTGGTCTGCGCGATCGCGAGGGCCCGCCGCATCGCCTGGTCGTCCAGCTGGTCGCCGAGCGGCGCCAGGAACAACCCGGTGGCGAGCACCGCGACTCCCGCGGCGATCGCCAGCTGCATCAGCAGGACCTGGGAGAACACCCGCCGCGGCAGGCCGAGGCGCAGGCGGCGTGCGGGAGGAGTGGGGCTCATACCCACGACGGTACGTGGGCGGGCGCGGGACGCCGCAGGGGTGTGGCGTGGATCTCGTGCGCGCAGGACGGTCAGCCCACCAGCGCCGCCACGGTCACCTCGCGGACCGCCAGCACGTCCATCCGCGCGGGCGAGCCCAGCACCGACCCGCAGCTCTCCGGGCGGGGCGGAAGGGACGCGCCCCGGGCGACCTCGACCAGCCACCGGCGCCCGTCCGCGTGGGCGACGGTCACCTCCCAGTGCCCGGCCGCGCCGTCCGTCCGCACGACGTCCAGGACCTGCGCGGCGTGCTCGCCGATCGCACCGCGCACGGCCAGCTCGGCCGCCTGGCCGGGGCGCTCCCAGGCGGAGTTCCCGCGGCACCCCTCGACCACGATCCGGCCCTCCCGCGCGCCGTGCAGCACCTCCTTGACGGCATGTGCCCCGGTCCTGCCGTACGCGTAGCCGTGGGGCAGGACGAGCACCGTGGGGGAGAAGCGGTGACCGCCCAGATGGGTGACCTCCCAGACGCCCTCGACCCCGGAGGCGGCGAGTTCGGCCGCCAGGGGCCGCCCGAGGAGGGCGCAGCAGCGGTCGCGCTTGCCGTTGGTGCAGACGAGGGCGAGGGGGTCGCCCTCGTGGGGCCGTCCGCCGAGCGCCGTGCCGAAGGTGGCGGGCTCGCCCCTGCCGAGTGCGGCGAAGTCGAGGTCGAGCAGCCGTTCGGGGTCGGTGATCGTGGCGGTGTACAGCCATACGCGTCCCGGAACGGTGTGCCCCACGTACACCCGGCGCGTGGCGGGCACGCGGCAGTCCGCGTGGCGCCCCGGGCGGCGTATGAGCGCGATGCGCACCCCGGTGCCCTTCGCGGCCGCCTCCAGGGCGCGGCCCAGCGCGGGATCGAGGTGGCTCGACGTGAGCGCCTTGGCACCCCACGGGCCGGGCTGCTCCAGCAGCAGCCAGGTCCTCGCGGTGGCCGCGGTTCCCGCGACCGGCTCGTCGAGCTCGCGGGAGACGGTTGAGCACGTACTCACGGAGGTAAGCCTAACCTGACTTCCTCACAAGTGACTTCTCATCCCCCTCGTGTCGTGCTCGGGCAGCGGCCGGGGCGGCTTCGGGCCCGCGTACAGCCCGCTGGGGCGCATGCGCAGGGGGCGCTCGCCGTACTCCTCGAGGGCGTGCGCGATCCATCCCGCCGTACGGGCGACGGCGAAGATCGTCTCTCCCGCGGTGGCCGGCATGGCGCACGAGGCGGTCAGAACGGCCAGGGCCAGGTCGACGTTGGCGTGCAGGGGGGTGTGGCGGGCGGTGGTGGCCACGACGTCGCGGGCCGCGGCGAGGGCGGGCGCGGCGTGCGGGATCTCCTCCAGGAGGGAGAACAGGGCACGCGCGCGGGGGTCCTCACCGGCGTAGAGACGGTGGCCGAGCCCCGGGACGCGGCGGCCGGCCCGCAACTCGTCGGCGATCACCGGCGCCGCGCCGCCCCGGTCGAGCACCTCGAGCAGCAGCTTGTGCGCGAGCCCGCTGGCCGCGCCGTGCAGCGGCCCCTCGAGCACCCCGAGCCCCGCGGAGACGGCCGCGTAGGCGTGCGCGCGGGCCGACGCGGCGACCCGGACGGCGAGCGTGGAGGCCGCCAGGTCGTGGTCCACGAGGAGGGCGAGGGCGGTGTCCAGGACGCGCAGCTGCGCCTCGTCGGCCCGCCGGCCGGTCAGCCGCGCCCAGAGGCGGTGGGCCAGCGGCCCGGTGTCGCGGTGGTCGGGCCGCACCGGCGGGAGGGCGGCGACGAGGGTCGGGATGAGCGTGCGGGCCGTGCCGAGCACGGCGTCCTCGGACAGGTCGAAGCGCAGCGGGTCGGCGGTCGCGGCGGCGATCGCGGCGACCCGCAGGCGGTCGGTGGGCGTGGCGTGTGCGGGCAGTGCCCGAACGGCGCGACGCGCCACGGCGACCGTGGCCTCGGGCGCGGTGAAGGAGGCCCCGGGGCGGAGCCGGCCCGTCCACAGCCACTCGGCGACCTCCTCGTAGGTGTGCCGGGCGGCGAGTTCGACGGCGTCGACGCCCCGGAAGTAGTACCGGTCGGTGTCGATCAGGGTGAGACGGGTCCGCACGGACAGCTCGCCGCCGGAGCCGCCCGGGCCGCCGACGCTCTCCCGCCTGTTGCGCCGGGCGAGCGCCTCCACCTCCGCGGGGTCGAAGGTGCTGCCCCGCCCGCCCGCCGCCCGCCGGCTGCTGAGCTGGCCGCGGCTCACGTAGGCGTACACGGTCTCCGGCTTCACGCCGAGCAGCTCGGCGGCCTCCTTGGTGCTCAGGCGCCGGTCCGCGTCGGCGGGGGAGGGGTCTTGATCGCGCATGGGGTCACGGTATCCGTCCTGTCTCGACCGAACTCAATGTTGATTCAATCAATATTGACATCAATTAATCAAGAGTGGACAGTCGAATCAAGTTTTCGAGGAGGTAGCTCATGTCCGTCCATGAGGCTGTGGCCCCGCGCGTGGAAGTGCCCCGGGGGCTGGCGGGTGTCGTCGTCACCGACACCCGGATCGGCGACGTCCGCGGCGCCGAGGGCTTCTACCACTACCGGCAGTACTCGGCCGTCGACCTCGCGGAGTCCCGCGGCTTCGAGGACGTCTGGCACCTGCTGATGTACGGCGACCTGCCCGACGCGGAGCGCGGCGCGGCCTTCGCCGCCGAGACCGCAGCCCTCAGGGCGCTGCCCGGGCAGGTGCGGGCGGCGCTGCCCGCCATCGCGGCGGCGGGCGGGCGCTCGGGCCCGCTCGCCGGGATGCGGACGGCGCTGTCCCTGCTCGGCGCGGCGAAGGGGTTCCGGCCGGTGTACGACATCGACGCCGGCCGGCGACGGCGGGACGCGGTCGAGGCGACCGCCGCGGTGCCGACGCTGCTCACCGCGCTGTACCGGCTGGGAGCGGGGCTGGAGCCGGTGGAGCCGCGTGAGGATCTGTCGTACGCGGCCAACTACCTCTACATGCTGACGGGTTCGGAACCGGACGCGGGCCGGGTCCGGGCGATCGAGCAGTACCTGATCTCCACCGTCGACCACGGTTTCAACGCGTCGACCTTCACGGCCCGGGTCATCGCCTCGACGGGTGCGGACGTGGCGGCCTGCCTGGCCGGGGCGGTGGCGGCGCTGTCGGGGCCGTTGCACGGAGGTGCGCCGAGCCGGGCACTGGACACGCTGGACGCGATCGGGACGCCGGAGCGCATCGACGCCTGGGTCCGTGAGCACGTCCTCGCGGGTGAGCGGATGATGGGCTTCGGGCACGCGGTCTACCGCACGGAGGATCCCCGCTCGCGGATGCTGCGCGAGGTGGCGCAGCGGTTCGGCGGCCCCCGGGTCGACTTCGCCGTGGAGGTCGAACGGCGGGTGGAGGCGATCCTGGCGGAGCTGAAGCCGGGGCGGGAGCTGCACACCAACGTGGAGTTCTACGCGGGCGTCGTCATGGAACTCTGCGGTCTGCCGCGCGAGATGTTCACCCCCACGTTCGCGGCGGCGCGGGTGGTGGGGTGGAGCGCCAACATCCTGGAGCAGGCGGAGGACTCCAAGATCATCAGACCGGCGGCCCGTTATGTGGGGGAGTCCCCTCGCCCGTTGCCCCGGTGACACCGGCCGGTGCCGCCGTGACGTGCCCACCGGCGGACCCGCGGCCGCCGGGCGGGCGCCCCGCGTCCACCGGGCCCTGTGCGCGGCGCAACGGCGACGGGCCCCGGGTGGAGGGGAGGTTCACGCCTCGGGGATGTCCGCCTTGGCGCGCAGCAGGGTCTCCCGGCTGATGACGACGATGCGCTCGTCATCGGCGCGTGCGGCATCCGGGGGGAGTTCGCCGTCGAGGACGGCGGTGGCCTCGGTGCCGATGACGGCGAAGTTTCCGTCGCTCAGCTCGAAGATGTCGGGGCACGTCTGCCCGGTGGCGCTGCCGCGCTCCCGGGGTGAGGCACCGACTCGGCGCACGATCTTCAAGTCCGTTCCTAGGTGGATCGAGGGACGGGCCGGGGCGTGCGCCGGACGCCGTGCCGGCTGATGGCCTCGACTCGCGTCCAGTGAAGCTCATGAGTGGGCCCACTGATGCTCATGAAGGGCCGCCGACCGCTGTAAGGAGGATGGCCCCACGCAGTACACAGTCACCGCCCGCGCGAGGATGTTTCTCCCGGGACGGCTGGGGGAAGGCTACATCGCCCGGGAGCCCGGCGTCGTCGGCTGCGCGGCAGTGATCACCCTTCCGGCGTCCCTCCCACCACCCACCACTCCTCGCCGTCGTCGTCCGGGTCCTCGAGCAGCGTGTTCATCTCCTCGATCAGGGCGTTCATCATCTTGCCCAGGACGGCTTCGTCGGACGACGCGGGCAGGCTCTCCCGGTGGTGACGGGTGGCGGCCCAGTACTCCCGGAAGATCTTGTTGCGGGACATCACCCGCACGTGTCCGTACAGTTCCGCGAGGGTCAGCGCCCCGGTCCGGTGGAAGTACAGGGCGTTGACGTACAGGGCGTTGGCGAACAGGTACTGGCGCTGCCTCTCCGGCGGCACGTCGCTCTCGTAGGTGTCCAGGACGGCGGCCAGCGCCGGATCGACCATGGCCCTGCACAGGAGATCGAAGTGGAGCCGGTGCTGCTCGGCGAGCGCCGCCCGCCTGCGGTTCCGCAGACTCCGCCTGGCCAGGGCACTCGCGGTGACCGCGAGGCGTGAGCGTGCGGTGGAGCCGAGCTCCCGGATCCCGAAGTTCTGTGTGGCCATGTCAAATACCCCCGATCAGGCGGCCGTCCGCCGGTCGTCGGAGTGCGGGTCTGCTGGAGGGGACCGGCGAGCGGTGGGCGGCGCTTGCCGCCTCCCAGGGTGCCGAGCGGCTCTGATCGGCGGGAAGGCGGAGAGGAGGCGCACGGAGGGAAGCGAGGGTCGCACGGACCGGCGCCTTCCTCAACGTCTGCCCCGCACACGCCGCTAACAATCGTTCACTTCGCGGTGGTTCCCGTCGTTCGTATCCTGGGGCGTCAGTCGGTTCCCGTCCGTGTACCGGGGCGCGAGCCGGTGTGCGCGTGGGTGTGAGAGAGGTCGTGCGGTGGAGCGGAGCAGTGGCCGGCAGATACCGGTGGTCGTCCTGGCCGGGTTCCTCGGCGCCGGTAAGACCACCGTGCTCAACCACCTCCTCCACCACAGCGGCGGAAGCCGCATCGGCGCCGTCGTCAACGACTTCGGCGCCATCGAGATCGACGCCATGGCCGTGGCCGGCGCGCTCGGGGACTCGACGGTCTCGCTCGGCAACGGCTGCCTGTGCTGTGCCGTCGACGGCAGCGAGCTGGACGTGTACCTCGAGCGGCTGGCCCGGCCGTCCGCCGGGATCGACGTCATCGTCATCGAGGCCAGTGGCCTCGCCGAGCCGCAGGAACTCGTGCGGATGGTGCTCGCCAGCGAGCATCCCGGCGTCGTGTACGGCGGGCTCGTCGAGGTCGTGGACGCCGCCGAGTTCGACGACACCCGGGCCAGGCACCCGGAGATCGACCGGCACCTCGGTCTCGCCGACCTCGTCGTCGTGAACAAGACGGACCGGGTCACGGACGCCTCGCGCGTGCTGGACCTGGTCCGGTCGCTCGTCGACCGCGCGGCCGTGGTGCCCGCCACGCACGGCCGTGTCGATCCCGAGTTCCTCTTCGACCGCAGGCCGAGCGAGGAGCGCGTCGGGCAGCTGTCGTTCGACGACCTGCACCGCCGTGACCACGGGGAGGAGGAGCACGCCGGGCATCTGCACGCCGCGTACGACAGCGTCTCCTTCGCCTCCGGGCACCCGCTGGACCCGCGGCGGTTGATCCGGTTCCTGGACAGCCGTCCCGAGGGGCTGTACCGGATCAAGGGGTACGTCGACTTCGGGCCGCACGACACCCGCAACCGGTACGCCGTGCACGCCGTGGGACGGTTCCTGCGGTTCTACCCCGAGGCCTGGACGGCCGGCGAGGAGCGGCTCACGCAGCTCGTCCTCATCGGGACGGGCATCGACGCCGCCGCCCTGCGCAAGGAGCTGGAGGAGTGCGTGAGCGACGGCGCCCCACACGCCGACGAGCACGGCATGTGGGGCGTCCTGCGCTATGTGCGGGAGCCAGAGGACCCGGCTGTCTAGACCGGCCCCGCCACCACCGACACCGTCTTCGGCAGCGACACGCCCGAGCCGTCGCGGCGCGGGTCGGGCTCCGGCAGGCTCACCGGCGTGCCGTTCTTCTGGGCGGCACGGGCCGGGGCCGGGCCCGCCCAGGCCAGGGCCAGGCAGTCCTCGCCCTTCAGGAACCGCTGGCAGCGCACGCCGCCGGTGGCCCGGCCCTTGCGCGGGTACTGGTCGAACGGGGTCAGCTTCGCCGTCGTCTGGACGGAGTCGTCCAGCGTGCCGCGCGAGCCCGCGACCGTGAACACCACCGCGTCCGCCGCCGGGTCGACCGCGGTGAAGGCGATGACCTTCGCGCCCTCCGTGAGCTTGATGCCCGCCATGCCACCGGCGGGCCGGCCCTGCGGACGGACCTGCGCGGCCGGGTAGCGCAGCAGCTGGGCGTCGTCGGTGATGAAGACCAGGTCCTCCTCGCCCGTGCGCAGCTCGACCCCGCCGACGATCCGGTCGCCCTCCTTGAGCGTGATGACCTCCAGCTCCTCCTTGTTGGAGGGGTAGTCGGGCACCACACGCTTGACGACGCCCTGCTCGGTGCCGAGCGCCAGGCCCGGCGACGACTCGTCGAGCGTCGTCAGGCACACGACCTGCTCGTCGTCCTCCAGGGAGACGAACTCGGCCAGGGGCGCCCCGCCCGAGAGGTTCGGCGTCGGCATCGCCTCCGGGAGCTGGGGGAGGTCGACGACGTTCAGCCGGAGCAGGCGGCCGGCAGAGGTGACCACGCCCACCTCGCCGCGGGCCGTCGCCGGCACCGCCGAGACGATCACGTCGTGCTTGACCCGCTTGGCCGCGCCGTCCCGCGCGAACGGCTCGTCGTTCACCGTACGGGCCAGCAGGCCCGTGGAGGACAGCAGCACGCGGCACGGGTCGTCCGCCACCTGCAGCGGTACGGCGGCCGCCGGGGTGGCGGCCGACTCCAGCAGCAGTGTGCGGCGGTCGTTGCCGAACTTCTTGGCCACCGCGGCCAGTTCACCGGAGACCAGCTTGCGCAGCTCCGCGTCCGACTCCAGGATCCGGGTCAGCTCCTCGATCTCCGCGTTCAGCCGGTCCCGCTCCGCCTCCAGCTCGATGCGGTCGTACTTGGTCAGACGGCGCAGGGGCGTGTCCAGGATGTACTGGGTCTGGACGTCGCTGAGGGAGAAGCGCTCCATCAGGCGCTGCTTGGCCTGCGCGGAGTTCTCGCTGGAGCGGATGAGGCGGATGACCTCGTCGATGTCCACCAGTGCCGTGAGCAGGCCCTCGACCAGGTGCAGGCGGTCGCGCTTCTTGCCGCGGCGGAACTCCGAACGCCGGCGCACGACGTCGAAGCGGTGGTCGAGGTAGACCTCCAGCAGCTCCTTGAGGCCCAGGGTGAGCGGCTGGCCGTCCACCAGCGCCACGTTGTTGATGCCGAAGGACTCCTCCATCGGCGTCAGCTTGTACAGCTGCTCCAGGACCGCCTCCGGCACGAAGCCGTTCTTGATCTCGATGACCAGCCGCAGGCCGTGCTCGCGGTCGGTGAGGTCCTTGACGTCGGCGATGCCCTGGAGCTTCTTCGCCCCGACCAGGTCCTTGATCTTGGCGACCACCTTCTCCGGGCCGACCGTGAAGGGCAGCTCGGTGACGACCAGGCCCCTGCGGCGCGCCGTCACGTCCTCCACGGTGACCGTCGCGCGGATCTTGAAGGTGCCGCGGCCCGTCCGGTACGCGTCCCGGATGCCGGACAGGCCGACGATCCGGCCGCCGGTGGGCAGGTCGGGGCCCGGGACGTGCTTCATCAGGGCGTCGAGATCGGCGTTCGGGTACCTGATCAGATGACGCGCGGCCGCGATGACCTCGCGCAGGTTGTGCGGCGGCATGTTGGTGGCCATGCCGACGGCGATGCCCGACGCGCCGTTCACCAGGAGGTTCGGGAAGGCGGCGGGCAGCGCGGCCGGCTCCTGCTCCTGGCCGTCGTAGTTGGGCGCGAAGTCGACCGTGTCCTCGTCGATGGACTCGGTCATCAGGCTCGTGGCCTCGGTCATCCGGCACTCGGTGTACCGCATGGCGGCGGGCGGGTCGTCGTTGCCCAGCGAGCCGAAGTTGCCGTGGCCGTCGACCAGGGGCACGCGCATCGAGAAGGGCTGGGCCATGCGCACCAGGGCGTCGTAGATCGAGGCGTCGCCGTGGGGGTGCAGCTTGCCCATGACCTCGCCGACGACGCGGGCGCACTTCACGTAGCCGCGCTCGGGCCGCAGGCCCATCTCGTTCATCTGGTAGACGATGCGGCGGTGCACCGGCTTGAGGCCGTCGCGCGCGTCCGGCAGGGCGCGGGAGTAGATGACCGAGTACGCGTACTCGAGGAAGGAGCCCTGCATCTCGTCGACGACGTCGATGTCGAGGATCTTCTCCTCGTACGAGTCGTCGGGCGGCGGGGTCTTCGTGCTGCGGCGGGCCATCGCTGCCGGCTCCTTGCTGAAGCGTGTGACGGGATCTGACGCGGACCATTGTGGACCGCCGCACTGACATAGCGGGACCAGGACCCGGCTCCGGCCGTCCGGCGCGGGCGGGGAGCGGCGGCGCGAGCAGGGTACGCGCACGGGCCGCGGGCGCCGCGGGCGGGGGCTCCGGCGGGCCGGGCGCCGGGGGCCGGTCCCGCGACCCGGCCGTGCCCGGGGACCGGCACCACGGGCGCCCCGTCCGCCCCACGGCCCACACCGGCACCACCACCGGTCCGGTGGCTTCTCGCTCTCGGCGTAGTCGGCCCCGCCGGGGAACTCCACCGGTGGTCCGCACGCTTGCATACAGTGGCAGGACCGGCAGAAACGGCGGTTTCGACGACCGCCTCCGCGATCGAAGGGACGTACATGCCCATGGGTCACACGGCCACAGCCAAGGCAGGCTCCGGCGGCCTGACAGCGACCGAGCACCGCCTGGCCAACGGTCTGCGCGTGGTGCTCTCCGAGGACCACCTGACCCCGGTCGCCGCGGTGTGCCTCTGGTACGACGTCGGTTCACGTCACGAGGTCAAGGGGCGTACCGGTCTGGCTCACCTTTTCGAGCACCTCATGTTCCAGGGCTCCGCCCAGGTGAAGGGCAACGGTCACTTCGAGCTGGTCCAGGGCGCCGGCGGCTCGCTCAACGGCACCACCAGCTTCGAGCGCACCAACTACTTCGAGACCATGCCCGCCCACCAGCTGGAGCTCGCCCTCTGGCTGGAGGCCGACCGCATGGGCTCCCTGCTGACCGCCCTGGACGACGAGTCCATGGAGAACCAGCGGGACGTCGTCAAGAACGAGCGCCGCCAGCGCTACGACAACGTGCCCTACGGCACGGCCTTCGAGAGGCTGACCGCCCTCGCCTACCCGGAGGGCCACCCGTACCACCACACGCCGATCGGCTCGATGGCGGACCTGGACGCGGCCACCCTGGAGGACGCCCGCCAGTTCTTCCGCACCTACTACGCGCCGAACAACGCCGTGCTCTCCGTCGTCGGCGACATCGACCCCGAGCAGACGCTCGCCTGGATCGAGAAGTACTTCGGCTCCATCCCGTCCCACGACGGCAAGCCCGCGCCCCGCGACGGCTCGCTGCCCGAGGTCATCGGCGAGCAGCTGCGCGAGGTCGTCGAGGAGGAGGTCCCCGCGCGGGCGCTGATGGCCGCCTACCGGCTGCCGCAGGACGGCACGCGCGCGTGCGACGCGGCGGACCTGGCGCTCACCGTCCTCGGCGGCGGCGAGTCCTCGCGGCTGTACAACCGGCTGGTACGGCGCGACCGCACGGCCGTGGCGGCCGGGTTCGGCCTGCTGCGGCTGGCCGGGGCGCCCTCCCTCGGGTGGCTGGACGTGAAGACGTCCGGCGACGTGGAGGTGCCGGTGATCGAGGCGGCCATCGACGAGGAGCTCGCCCGGTTCGCCGAGGAGGGCCCCACGGCCGAGGAGATGGAGCGCGCCCAGGCCCAGCTGGAGCGCGAGTGGCTGGACCGCCTCGGCACGGTCGCGGGCCGCGCCGACGAACTGTGCCGGTACGCCGTCCTGTTCGGCGACCCGCAGCTCGCCCTGACCGCCGTCCAGCGCGTCCTCGAGGTGACGGCGGAGGAGGTGCGGGAGGTCGCCAAGAGCCGTCTGCGCCCCGACAACCGCGCGGTGCTCGTCTACGAGCCCCTCGCCCCCGCGGCGCAGGACGCGCAGGACGCACAGGAAGCCGCCGCAGTCGCCGGCACCGACGAGAACGAGGAGACGGCGAAGTGACCGAGCTCGCCACGATGGACTTCCACCCCCAGCCGCAGGCGGGCGAGGCCAGGCCCTGGGCCTTCCCGGCCCCCGAGCGCGGCGCGCTCGACAACGGCCTGACCGTGCTGCGCTGCCACCGCCCCGGTCAGCAGGTCGTCGCCGTCGAGGTGCTCCTCGACGCCCCCCTCGAGGCCGAGCCGGCCGGGCTCGACGGTGTCGCCACGATCATGGCGCGGGCCTTCTCCGAGGGCACCGACAAGCACTCCGCCGAGGAGTTCGCCGCCGAACTGGAGCGCTGCGGCGCCACCCTGGACGCGCACGCCGACCACCCCGGCGTCCGCCTGAGCCTCGAGGTCCCGGCCTCGCGGCTCGCCAAGGGGCTCGGACTGATCGCCGACGCCCTGCGGGCGCCCGCGTTCGCCGACAGCGAGGTCGAGCGGCTCGTCCGCAACCGCCTCGACGAGATCCCGCACGAGCTGGCCAACCCCTCCCGCCGGGCCGCGAAGGAGCTCTCCAAGGAGCTGTTCCCGGCGGACTCGCGCATGTCGCGCCCGCGCCAGGGCACCGAGGAGACGGTCGCCGGCATCGACTCCGCGGCCGTGCGCGCCTTCTACGAGAAGCACGTCCGTCCCGCCACGGCGACCGCGGTGGTCGTCGGCGACCTCACCGGTGTCGACCTGGACGCGCTGCTCCGCGACACGCTCGGCTCCTGGACGGGCTCCCCGGGCCGGCCCCGGCCCGTTCCGCCGGTGGTCGCCGACGACACCGGCCGGGTCGTGATCGTGGACCGTCCGGGTGCCGTCCAGACGCAGCTGCTGATCGGCCGCGTCGGCCCGGACCGGCACGACCGCGTGTGGCCCGCGCAGGTGCTCGGCACCTACTGCCTCGGCGGCACCCTCACCTCCCGCCTGGACCGCGTCCTGCGCGAGGAGAAGGGCTACACCTACGGCGTCCGGGCGTTCGGGCAGGTCCTCAGGTCCGCCCCGGACGGCACGGGAGCGGCGATGCTGGCCATCAGCGGCTCCGTCGACACCCCGAACACCGGGCCCGCCCTGCAGGACCTGTGGACGGTGCTGCGCACGCTCGCCGCGGAGGGGCTCACCGACGCCGAGCGGGACGTCGCCGTGCAGAACCTGGTGGGCGTCGCGCCGCTGAAGTACGAGACCGCCGCGGCCGTCGCGAGCACCCTGGCCGACCAGGTCGAGCAGCACCTGCCCGACGACTACCAGGCCGAGCTGTACCGGCAGCTCGCCGCGACCGGCACCGTGGAGGCGACCGCCGCCGTCGTCAACGCCTTCCCGGTGGACCGTCTGGTGACCGTCCTCGTCGGTGACGCGGCGCAGATCAAGGAGCCCGTGGAGGCCCTCGGCATCGGCGAGGTCACCGTGGTGGCGGCCGAGTAGGCAGCCGCGCAGGACACGCGCGCGGGGCCCTGGTGACCCATGTGTCACCAGGGCCCTCTTATGCCCGAATTGACGGGAGGTTGCCCGTCTGCCCTGTGGGATGCGCTACAAACTCCGGGTTCTGTTTGGGAATTGGAAGCCCGCCCGCTTAGCGTCTTCCGGGCTGTTCGTCGGGCAGTGCGCCGCACCCGCGGCACCGGACAGCCATCGCCGAGTCCCCGTACGGCGCGAGCCAGGGGAGCCGGGGACCCTTGTGCAGTCCCTGGGGTGAATCGGACGCCCGCGCGTGTCGCGAGGGGGTCCGTAGGAGACCTTCCTGCTCCGAACCCGTCAGCTAACCCGGTAGGCGAGAGGGAAGGAAAGGACCAGCCTGTACATGGCGTTCACCCGCGCCACCGGGAAGCACCGTCGTCCCAGCCGGATGCAGCGCGGCACCGCCCGCGCGGCGGGCGTCGCGGCCCTCACCGGCACCGGCGTCGTCGGCTCCCTCGCGGCCCCCGCGCTCGCCGCCGGACCCGCCGTCGCGCAGACCGGCCTCACCCCCGTCGTCACCCTGGGCGACGAGGTCGCCGCCCGGATCGACGCCCAGGCGGCCGCCCAGCACGAGGCCGCCCGGGAGGCGGCCGAGGAGGCCGCGCGCAAGGCGGCCGAGGAGGCCGCGCGCGAGAAGGCGGCCGAGGAGGCCGAGAAGGCCCGCGCGGAGAAGGAGCGCGCGGCGCGCGAGGCCGAGCGCAAGCGCCTCAACACCTTCGTCTCGCCGATCCCCGGCTCCTACGTCTCGACCGGCTACAAGTCCGGCGGCGCCGTCTGGTCCTCCGGCAGCCACACCGGTGTCGACTTCCACGCCGCGAGCGGCACCCCCGTCCACGCGGTCGGCGCGGGCACCGTCGTCGAGGCCGGCTGGGGCGGCGCGTACGGCAACCAGGTCGTCATCAAGATGCACGACGGCACGTACACCCAGTACGGCCACCTGTCGTCCGTCGACGTCTCGGTGGGCCAGCGGGTCACCCCGGGCCAGGGCATCGGCCTCTCGGGCGCCACCGGCAACGTCACCGGAGCGCACCTGCACTTCGAGGCCCGGACGACCGCCGAGTACGGCTCCGACATCGACCCCGTCGCCTACCTCCGGGCGCACGGCGTGAACCTCTGAGGCGCGCACGCCCCGTCCCAGGCGCACGCCCCCCCGCTTCCCGGTGCCCCGGCTCCCCGAGCCGGGGCACCGGCGTTTCCGGGGAGCGGTTGTCCAAAAACACACATGGAATCCGGCCCGGCATCGGAAATTCCCGCGGATTGCAATAGAGTCACGGAAAAGCGCGCCGCTCGTCGGCGTTTCACGGGGATTAAGCCGGAGGTCGGTCATGCGTATTCCCGCGCACTCGGTGTGCACGGCGATCCGGGACGACATCGTCGCGGGTGTCCACGCGCGGGGCAGCCGGCTCACCGAGGAACTCCTCGCCCGCCGCTACGGCGTCTCCCGCGTCCCCGTCCGGGAGGCCCTGCGCACCCTGGAGGCCGAGGGCTTCGTGGTGACCCGGCGGCACGCGGGCGCGTGCGTCGCGGAACCCACCGAGCAGGAGGCCGCCGACCTGCTCGACATGCGCGTGCTCCTGGAGCCGCTGGCCGCCGCCCGCGCCGCGCAGCGCCGCACCGAGGCCCACCTGAAGGTCCTGCGCGGTCTCGTCCGGCTGGGGCAGGAGCGCGCCCGCCGGGGCGGCAGCGACGACCTGCGCTCCCTGGACGGCTGGTTCCACGAGACGCTCGCCCAGGCCGCGGGCAGCCCCGCCCTGACGTCGATGCTGACCCAGCTGCGGCACAAGATCGCCTGGATGTACGCCGTGGAGGGCCCGTCGGACCCGGTGGAGTCCTGGGCGGAGCACGGCGCGATCGTGGACGCCGTGACGCGCGGCGACGGCGAGCGCGCGCGGGCGGCCACCGCGCTGCACGCGGAGCGCGCGAGCGCCGCGCACCGGCTGCGCCTCGCCTCCGCGGCCGCCCGCCCGGAGCGTGTGAGGAACTCGCAACATCCCGTAAACACGCCGAGTCTCCGGAATTAACGCGAGGGCCGTATACAAAGAGGCATTCAATTCGGGGGTTGTTTTCTGCTGCCCGGAAAAGGGAAAGCGAAAGGCCCGCCCGGTGGTCCGGGCGGGCCTTTCGGCGGTGCGGGCGGGTGTCCGCCGAACGACGGGCACCGCGGTCCCCGGCCGAGGAACCCCGACCGGGGAATCCCGATCGCGCCCGGGCCGGTTCCGCGGGAGCGGGGCCGGTCCGGACGCGAAAGGGCGCGTGCGCTCAGACGGTCTCGGGGAGTTCCTCGAGCCCCTCGGAGACCAGCTTCGCCAGCCGGTCCAGGGCGGCGTCCGCGCCCTCCGCGTCGGAGGCGAGGACGATCTCCTCGCCGCCCTGGGCGCCCAGACCCAGAACGGCCAGCATGGAGGCCGCGTTGACGGGGTTGCCGTCGGCCTTGGCGATCGTCACCGGGACGCCTGCGGCCGTGGCGGCTCGGACGAAGATGGAAGCGGGGCGGGCGTGGAGGCCCTCGGCCCAGCCGACGTTGACGCGGCGCTCAGCCATGTGTTGCTGCCCTTCGGTGTTCAGGGTTGTCTAGACCAGTTTCCCACATCGTGAAGCATGCCGGGAGCGGTACCCGCTCCCGGTCGGCCTCCGGACCGCGGCCTCGGTCCGGCTCGTCGCCCCCCACAGACTGCCTCGCGCCGTTGTCGTACGCGAGCCGTACTCTGGGGCCCATGCAGACCCCGTCGGACCGGCACGAGTACCCCGCCCACTGGGAGGCCGACGTGGTGCTGCGCGACGGCGGCACCGCGCGCATCCGCCCCATCACCGTCGACGACGCCGAGCGCCTGGTCAGCTTCTACGAGCAGGTGTCGGACGAGTCGAAGTACTACCGCTTCTTCGCGCCCTACCCGCGCCTGTCCGCGAAGGACGTCCACCGCTTCACGCACCACGACTTCGTGGACCGGGTGGGACTCGCGGCCACCGTCGGCGGCGAGTTCATCGCCACCGTACGCTACGACCGGATCGGCCCCGACGGGATGCCCGCCACCTCCCACCCGTCGCCCGCCGCCCCTGCCGGAGGGCGCTCCGCGCCCGCCCCCGCCGTCTCCGACGAGGCCGAGGTCGCCTTCCTGGTGCAGGACGCCCACCAGGGCCGGGGCGTCGCCTCCGCCCTGCTCGAACACATCGGCGCCGTCGCGCGCGAGCGCGGCATCCGCCGGTTCGCCGCCGAGGTGCTGCCCGCCAACACCAAGATGATCAAGGTGTTCACCGACGCCGGGTACACCCAGAAGCGCAGCTTCGAGGACGGCGTCGTCCGCCTGGAGCTCGACCTCGAACCCACCGACCGCTCCCTGGCCGTGCAGTACGCGCGCGAACAGCGCGCCGAGGCGCGCTCGGTGCAGCGGCTGCTCGCCCCCGGCGCGGTGGCCGTCGTCGGCGCCGGCCGCACCCCCGGCGGCGTCGGGCGCAGCGTCCTCGACAACATCCGCGCCGCCGGGTTCACCGGCCGCCTGTACGCCGTGAACAGGGCCCTCCCGGAAGGGCTGGAGGAGCTCGACGGGGTGCCCGCCTTCCGCTCGGTGCGGGACATCGACGGACCCGTCGACCTGGCGGTCGTCGCGGTGCCCGCCGAGCGCGTCCCCGAGGCCGTCGCCGAGTGCGGCGAGCACGGCGTGCAGGGCCTGGTCGTCGTCTCGGCCGGCTACGCCGAGTCCGGCCCCGACGGACACGAGCGCCAGCGCGCCCTCGTCCGGCAGGCGCGCACGTACGGCATGCGGATCATCGGCCCGAACGCCTTCGGCGTCATCAACACCTCCCCCGGGGTACGGCTGAACGCCTCGCTCGCCCCCGAGCCGCCCCGCCCCGGCCGGATCGGACTGTTCGCCCAGTCCGGCGCCATCGGCGTCGCCCTGCTGTCGCGCCTGCACCGGCGGGGCGGAGGCGTCACCGGCGTCACGGGCGTGTCCACCTTCGTGTCGTCCGGCAACCGGGCCGACGTCTCCGGCAACGACGTCCTGCAGTACTGGTACGAGGACCCCGACACCGACGTCGTCCTCATGTACCTGGAGTCCATCGGCAACCCCCGCAAGTTCACCCGCCTCGCCCGCCGGACCGCGGCGGCGAAGCCGCTGGTCGTGGTCCAGGGCGCACGCCACGGAGCCGGTCCCCGGGGACACGCCGTACGGGCGACCCGGCTGCCGCACGCGACGGTGTCCGCGCTGCTGCGGCAGGCCGGGGTGATCCGGGTGGACACCATCACCGAACTGGTCGACGCGGGCCTGCTGCTCGCCCGCCAGCCCCTGCCGGCCGGACCCCGGGTGGCGATCCTCGGCAACTCCGAGTCGCTGGGCCTGCTCACCTACGACGCCTGTCTCGCCGAGGGGCTGCGTCCGCACCGCCCGCTGGACCTCACCACCGCCGCCTCGGCGGCGGACTTCCACGCCGCGCTGTCCCGGGCGCTGGCCGACGAAACCTGCGACGCGGTGGTCGTGACCGCGATCCCGGCGGTGGGGGAGGGGCCGGTCGCCGACGCGGCGCTGGCCGAGGCCCTGCGCTCGGCCGCCGCCGCGACGCCGTCCAAGCCGGTCCTGGTGGTCCACGTGGAACTCGGCGGCCTCGCGGAGGCCCTCTCGGCCGCCGCGAGCACGGCACCGCAGACGGCGGCGGCCACCGCACCGCAGACGCCGCCGGCCACACCGCCCCGGCCGCCGGCCGCCGCGTCCCCGGCGGCCGCCGGCCCCGACCCCGCGCCGCCCACCGCGGGCGGCCCGCCCGCCCCCACCACGCCCCCCGAAGGCGCCCACCTCATCCCCGCCTACCCCGCCGCCGAACGCGCGGTCCGCGCCCTCGCCCAGGCCGTCGCGTACGCGCAGTGGCGGCGGGACGCCGCCGACCCCGGCAAGGTGCCCGAGTACGAGGACGTCGACCAGAGGGGCGCCGCCGCGCTCATCGACGGGCTGCTCTCGCGCGGGCAGGGCCTCACCCTCGGCAGCGAGGAGACCTGCGACCTGCTCGGCACGTACGGCGTCCACGTCCACCGGGCCCTGCCCGCCCCCACCCCCGACGCCGCGGCCGAGGCCGCGCGCACCCTCGGCTACCCCGTGGCCCTCAAGGCGACCGCGCCGCACCTCAGGCACCGCGCGGACCTCGGCGGCGTACGCCTGGACCTCGCGGACGAGCGGCAACTGCGCCGGGCGTACGACGAATTGACCGAACTGTTCGGCGCACCGCAGGAGCTGCGCCCCGTGGTGCAGCGGATGGCGCCGCGCGGTGTCGACACCGTCGTACGGGCGGTCATCGACCCCGCCGCCGGAGCCGTGCTCTCCTTCGGTCTCGCCGGGGCCCCCTCGCAGCTGCTCGGGGACATGGCGCACCGGCTGATCCCGGTCACCGACCGGGAGGCGGCCTCGCTGGTGCGATCGATCCGGACGGCCCCGCTCCTGTTCGGCTGGCGCGGCTCGGCGCCGGTCGACACCCCCGCGCTGGAGGAGCTGATGCTGAGGGTGTCGCGGCTGGTCCACGACCACCCGGAGGTCGTGGCGGTCACCCTCGAGCCGGTCGTCGTCGCCCCGCACGGCGTGAGCGTCCTCGGCGCCTCGGTACGCCTGGCCCCGCCCCCCGCCCGCGACGACCTCGGTCCGCGGACCCTCCCGGCGGCGTACTGAGGGGACGCGCGAGGCCGGAGAGCCGGGGGAGCGTGCCGGGGCGGGGCCCCGCGCACGCGGAGGCGCCCCGAGCGGTGCCTCGCAGTCAGTGGTCCCCCGTAGGATGGGCGTCATGGCCAAGACCAGTACGACGACCCAGGGGCTGCGGGCGGCGATCGAGCGCAGCGGCTACTACCCGGCCCTCGTGGCCGAGGCGGTGGAGGCCGCCGTGGGCGGCGAGCCCGTCCGGTCGTACCTGGTCCACCAGGAGACGACGTTCGACCAGAACGAGGTGCGGCGGCACGTGACCGTGCTCGTCCTCACCGGCAACCGCTTCATCGTCAGCCACACCGACGAGCAGGCCGCGGACGACACCTCCCCGACGCCGTACGCCACCACGTCCACGGAGTCGGTCAAGCTCGGCCGGATCTCGTCGATCGTGGTCAGCCGCGTGGTCGCCAACCCGGAGGCGTACACGCCGGGCACCCTGCCCCGCGAGATCGTGCTCACCATCGGCTGGGGCGCGGTCTCCCGCATCGACCTCGAACCGGCCGCCTGCGGCGACCCCAACTGCGAAGCCGACCACGGATACACCGGGAGCTCGACGGCGGACGACCTGAGCCTGCGCGTCAGCGAGGCGGGTGACGGGCCGGAGACGGTGCGCCAGGCGCTCGTCTTCGCGCAGGCCCTCTCCGAGGCGACCGCGGATCAGACACGCTGATGGCGCAGCCCGCACAGCCCGCACCGTCCACGTCCACCGCGCACGCCGCCTGGGACCTCCACCCGCAGCCGCTCCCCCTGGACTCCGCGCCCCTGCCCGAGTACGGGACCGGTTCGCTCGCCGACCTGCTGCCCACGCTCGCCGCGGGGATGGACGTCCCCGGTACGGCCGCCGCGATCCCCGAGCTCACCCCCGCCGACCGGAACTGCGTGTTCCTGATCGACGGGCTGGGCTGGGAGCAGCTGAAGGCGCACCCGGAGGAGGCCCCCTTCATGACGTCCCTGCTGGCCGCCTCGCGCGGCGGCACCGGACGTCCGATCACCGCCGGCTACCCGGCGACGACCGCCACCTCCCTGGCCTCCGTCGGCACCGGCCTGCCGCCGGGCGCGCACGGCCTGCCCGGGTACACCGTGCGCAACCCGGACACCGGCGAGCTGATGAACCAGCTGCGCTGGCAGCCCTGGGCCCCGCCCGGCCCCTGGCAGCCGTACCCCACCGTCTTCCAGCTGGCCCACCGGGCGGGGGTGCACGCCGCCCAGGTCACCTCCCCGGCCTTCGAGAACACCCCGCTGACCAAGGTCGCGCTCAGCGGCGGCACCTTCCTCGGGCGGCTGTCCGGCGAGGAGCGCATGGACGTCGCGGCCGAGCAGCTGGCCGCCGCCGACCGCGCCCTGGTCTACACGTACTACGCCGAGGTCGACGGCGCGGGCCACCGCTTCGGTGTCGACTCCGACACCTGGCGCGGCCAGCTCATGTACGTCGACCGCCTGGTCCAGCGCCTGGCCGAACAGCTCCCGCCGCGCAGCGCGCTCTACGTCACCGCCGACCACGGCATGCTCGACGTCCCGTTCGACGAGGAGCACCGCATCGACTTCGACGAGGACTGGGAGCTGAGCGCCGGGGTGGCCCTGCTCGGCGGCGAGGGGCGGGCCCGCCACGTCTACGCCGTGCCCGGCGCCGCGAACGACGTGCTGACCTGCTGGCGCGAGGTGCTCGGCGAGCAGTTCTGGGTGGCCTCGCGGGACGAGGCGATCGAGGCGGGCTGGTTCGGGCCGGCGGTCGACGAGCGCGTGTACCGGCGGATCGGCGACGTGGTCGCCGCCGCGCGGGACGACGTCCTGCTGATCGCCTCCGAACGGGAGCCGAAGGAGTCGTCGATGGTCGGCAACCACGGTTCGATGACCCCCGCCGAACAGCTGGTCCCGCTGCTCGAAGTACGCTCCTGAGGCCCGCCCGACACGCGGCCCCGACCCCCCTTCCCGTCACCGCCCCGACGTCCCGTCCCCGGCGTCCCGTCCCCGACAACCCAGGCCGAAAGGTGCCCGACTCCCCATGCCCGAGCTGGTGTTCTTCTCCGGAACGATGGACTGCGGGAAGTCGACGCTGGCTCTCCAGATCGAGCACAACCGCTCGGCACGCGGCCTGGTGGGCATGATCTTCACCCGCAACGACCGGGCCGGCGAGGGCAAGCTGTCCTCCCGCCTCGGCCTGGTCACCGACGCGGTGGAGGTCGGGGACGGCGCGGACCTGTACGCACACCTCGTCGACCACCTCTCCCGGGGCCGGCGCGCGGACTACGTGATCGCGGACGAGGCGCAGTTCCTGGCGCCGGAACAGATAGACCAGCTCGCGCGCGTGGTCGACGACCTGGAGATCGACGTCTACGCCTTCGGCATCACGACCGACTTCCGCTCCAAGCTGTTCCCCGGCTCCCAGCGGCTGGTGGAGCTGGCCGACCGGGTCGAGGTGCTCCAGGTCGAGGCCCTGTGCTGGTGCGGCGCCCGCGCCACGCACAACGCGCGCACGGTCGGCGGGGTCATGGTCGTCGAGGGTGCCCAGGTGGTCGTCGGCGACGTCACCGACTCCGCGGACGAGGTCGGCTACGAGGTCCTGTGCCGCCGCCACCACCGCCGCCGCATGACGGCGGCGACGGCCCGCGCGGCGGCCCTGTCCCCGGACGTCCTGCCCGTCACTCCGGCCTGACCCCGCCCGGGGGCGGAGGCGCTCGGCACGGTGCCTTCCCGGGGCGGCCCGCCCCGACGGGTGTGCGGGCCCGGCAGGTGCGGCCCCGACCACCGGTGACGGCCCGCCACGCGGTGGGCGGGCGCGCCCGCCGTCCGCCACGCAGCCCGCAGCCCGCCGGACACGAGCGCTGCTCCGACGGGCGCGGACGCCGTCCGCCACGACGACGAGTCCGGCGGAACGCGAGTGGACGGGCCGTCACCGGAGCAGAATGCAGGGGCGTGTGAATCGGCGTCAGGACGTCGGTGGCCGACTCCCGGGCCGCGACGTCGCCGCGGAGGAGGGGGCCCGGTGCGGACGTTGACGGGTCGTCAGGTGCTCCGCGTCACTGTTCCCGTCCTGCTCCCCCCTGATCTGGAGAAGGCATGAAGCCCAGTTCCCGACGCCCCGTCCGCGGCCGCCGTGCCGCCGCGACGGTGCTGGCCGCCGTCGTGCTCGCCGCGGCGGCGCCCGCGACGGCCGCGGACGCGGGCGCCCCCGGAGCGCGGGCCCCGGCGGTGCCGCTGCGGGTGGCGACCTACAACATCCACGCCGGGGCCGGCGCGGACCAGGTCTTCGACCTCGACCGCACCGCGGAGGCCCTGCGCGGTCTGCGGGCCGACGTGATCGGCCTCCAGGAGGTCGACGTGCACTGGGGCGCCCGCAGCGACTTCGTCGACGAAGCCCGCGCGCTGGCCGAGAAGCTGGACATGCGGGTGTTCTTCGCACCGATCTACGACCTGGACCCGGCCGGCCAGGCCGGGGAGCGCCGGCAGTTCGGCGTCGCCGTGCTGAGCCGCCACCCGGTACTGGAGACGGAGAACCACGAGATCACCCGGCTCTCGACCCAGACCCCCGATCCGGTGCCGGCCCCGGCGCCCGGCTTCGCCGAGGTGACGGTCAACGTGAAGGGCGCGCACGTGCACGTCTACACCACGCACCTGGACTACCGGGCCGACCCCTCGGTCCGCGCGGCCCAGGTGGCGGACATGCTCGGGGTGCTGGCCGCCGACCGCGGACCGAAGGTCCTGGTCGGCGACTTCAACGCCGAGCCCGCGGCCGCGGAGCTGGCGCCGCTGTGGCGACACCTGAGGGACGCCGCCCCCGGAGGCGGCGGGACGTACCCGGCGGTCGACCCGGTCAAGCGCATCGACCTGATCACGGTCTCGCCCGGCATCACCGTGGTCGGCGCCGAGGCGGTGGCGACGCGGGCGTCGGACCACCGTCCCGTGGTCGCGGACCTGAGGCTGCACCGGCGCGGCCGCTGAACCGCCCGCGACCGGGGACGGCACCCCGCAGGAGCCGTCCCCGGTCGCCGCGCCCGCCCCGGCGGCCGCCGGACCGCGAGACGGTTCCTCCCGCGAGGCGGTGCGTCACTCCTGCGCGGAGACGCTCATCTCGCCCAGCAGCGACCAGTCGTCCTGCGGAACCGTCGCGTTCACGATCCGGGGCGTCTCGGCCAGGTGCGGCGGCAGGGTCCGCTGTGCGGTCCTGAAGTGCTCGGACCGCACGTGGGCCGCCCCCGCCTCGTCGTCGCGGAAGGCCTCGACCAGGACGTACTCGGTCGGGTCCTCGACGCTGCGCGACCAGTCGAACCACAGGCACCCCGGCTCCCCGCGGGTGGCCGCGGTGAAGTCGGCGGCGATCTGCGGCCACCGGTCGGCGTGCTCGGGCCGGATGCGGAACTTGGCGGTGATGAAGATCATCGGTCTCCCTCGTCGGTCTTGTGTGCACAGGCGCGCCGGGCGCCGTGGCGTTCGCGGACCGCCCCGGCCTCCGGCCCGGTCGGCGGCGGGGCGCCCGGGACCCCGCGGTTCATTCGACGCCGCTGGGCGTCGGCTGCGGCGTACGGCCGGCCAGAACCTCCGTGAGCCGCTGGGTGCCCTGCTCCACGGCGGCCCTGGTGGTGTCGTGGTCGGCGCCGTCGAGCCCGCCGTTGGTGACCGTGATCGCGTCCGCGCCGACCTGGACCGCGGCGACGTCCAGGGTGAGGGTCACGGGACCGCCGCCGCTGGTGCCCTTCACCGTCACGGTCAGCCCCTGCCGGGCGTCGCCCTCCTCGGGCAGCGGCGCCTCGACGACCTGGACGGTGCGCTCACCGCCGTCACCGCCGTCACTGCCGGTGAGGGTGAACTGGTCGCAGGTGTCGGGCAGCGACCCCAGCCACTGCATCGACTTGTCGAGGTCGGCCTTCCGGTAGGCGGCGACCTGGTGGAGCAGCCGGGAGTCGCCCTCCTGGAAGCCGGTGAGCGCCGACGCCCCGGACGGGCGGCCCAGCAGCGTCTCGTCGTAGAGCGAGTCGACCAGGCGCTGGCAGACGTCGGCGTCGGCCCTCCCGTCGAGGAACACCGCCGCGTCCACCTGTCCGATGAGCAGGGAGTCCCGCCAGGACCGCGGGTCCTTCGCCTGGGTCCAGGCGTCCTCGATGTCCGCCTCGGTGATCAGCGCGTTCCGCGCACCGGTCCCGGTGAGGTTCGAGGTGGGGGAGGCGGACGGCGTGGACGGGGGCGTGGTGGTCTGCGCGGCGAGGGGCCGCTCGGCGACGGTGGTGGCGGTCGCCGGCCCGGCCGCCGGGCCGGCGTCCCCGCCGGAGCAGGCTGCCGTGAGGAGCAGCGTCCCGGTGGCCAGCGCGGCGGCCAGGACACGGGCCGGCCGGGCGGCCGGGTGCGGCGCGGACGCACGGGCCGCGGCCGCGCGGAGCGTGCGGACGTTCGGGCGGGGGGTGGTCACGAGCACCTCCTGGGAACGGGACGGTCGCCCAGCGGCTACGTGCTCCGGGCGGCTCCCCCCTTGCCCCTCCACCGCACCACCGGCCCGCCCGGGTGACCAGCACAGCGGGGTCATACGGGTGAAGACCGGCCGGTGTCCGGCGTCGCCGGCCCGACCGCCCACGGGCTCCCGCACACGGCGCCGGGCACGGACCGCTGCGCGACGTCCTCCCGCCGGGGCGGAGGTGTCCACAATTGATCGAACAACAAGGCGAATACGGCTATGATCTCCGCGGCAAGGCCGTAGCGCAGAGGTCGTCGCGCCCGAGCATCAAGCTGGAGGACGTCGGTTCGAATCCGACCGGTCTTGCCGCCCATGTCGTGGAGGAAAGTCGATTGGCGTCGGTCCGTCCTGGCCGGGCGGAGGGCGATGCCGCCCTCGGCGAGCCGGGCACCGGCGACGGACCGGTGGAGTGGTGATGACGCAGCCGACGCCCGTGCGCTGCCCGGCGATCGAACACCCGGACATCCCGATCGGCGACCCTGCCGGCCTGGATCCGCTGCTGGCCCGGTTGGGGTCGGCGCGAGCGGTGGAGGCCGACGAGACCTTCCCGCTCGGCACCGTGCGCGCGGACGGGCGCGTCGACCTGTGCAAGCAGGGGCTCGGAGCGGCCGGCGCCGCCCGCCTGATGCCCGTCGCCGCCTCCTCGCCGCACGCCCGGCACGTCCTGCTCGGCACCAACGCCATCGGGAACGAGGGGGCTTCGGCGGTGGCCCGGGCACTCGCCGACGACCACGGTCTGCACACGCTCTACCTCGGCTGCAACCGCATCGGCCCGGACGGCGTCGTCGCGCTCGCCGACGCGCTGTCGGCGGACGGCACCGTCCGCGCCCTGTGGCTCAAGCGCAACCCGGTGGGTGACGACGGCGTCCTCGCGCTCGCCGCGATGCTCCGCCGCAACACCGCGCTGCGCACCCTCGACCTGGTCAACACCGGCCTCACCACCGTGGGGCTGCGCGCGCTGCTCGACGCCCTCACCGGCCGCCCGCGCCCGGTGGAACGCCTCTTCCTCGGCGGGAACGGCCTGACCGCCGACGCCGCCGGGCTGCTGGCGGCGCTGATCCGCGAGGCGGGCGTGCGCGAGCTGTACCTGCCCGCCAACCACCTCGGCGACGAGGGCGCCGCCGTCCTCGCGGCCGCGGCCGACTCCGGGCGGCCGGTGCGCCTGGGGCTCGGCGGCAACGGGATCGGCCCCGCCGGGGCGCGCGCCCTCGCCGGCGCCCTGGCCGGTGTCGAGGCGCTCGACCTGGGACGGCCGATGTCGGAGCGGAGCCTCGGCGCCCCCGCCAACGCCACCGGTGACGAAGGCGCCCGCGCGCTGGCCGCCGCGCTTCCCGGCAGCCCGCTGCGCCGGCTCGAGCTGCGCCACACCGGACTCACCGGCCGGGGCGCGAAGTCCCTGCTGGAGGCCGTGCCGGACGACTCGCCGCTGGAGTACGTCGGTCTGGGACCCGGACTGCCCCGGAAGGTGAAGCGGTCCTTCACCCGGCGCCTGCGGCCGGTGACCGGGGCCCATCCCGACCTGCGCGCGATAGGAAGTGTCCACCGGTGAGCCCCCGCCCCGAACTCCCCTGTTTCCCACCGGAGGAGGCGGCGAGCCGGCGGCGGATCCGCCGCTACGCGGTGCCCCGGCGGATGATCGAGCGCGCGACCGAACGCCGCTCGGCCGGTGACTGGCGGGGGGCGTGCGCGGCGGCCGGCGTGGACGTCGCCGTCGACCTGTCCGAGGTCGCCGAGCACTGCGGCCCCGACGTCGCCGCCGCGCTGGAGGACGACCTGCGCCACCTGGTCCCGGACCTGGTGCGCTGGCACCTGCCCCGGGTGCTGGGCGGCTGGACCACACTCGCCACCGACCGGACCGTGGTCCTCGCCCGCTACCGTCCGGTGGGGACGGCCGAAGGGCCCCGCTCCACGCCGTACCTCCACCTCACCACCCCCGCGATGCTGGAGGGCCCGCAGCGCCTCACCCTGCGGTTCCGGACGGTCGCGGACGAGAGGGCCGCCGGCGTCTTCGGGAGCCGGACCGAGGACTGGCGGTACGCCCGGCACCTGTGGGACGCACGGCACACCGCCGAACTGCGGGAGAGGGGCGGCGGCCGCGCACGGCCGCCGTTCCTCCACCCCGACGGCAGGCCGCGCCGCACGGACGAGCTGCCCACGGCCGACCCCGGCCCCGGCGACGCGGTGGCACGGGCCGAGTGGGTCACCCTGCTGCACCAGAAGGGCGAGGTCGAGGCGGCCTTCGCCGCGGCCGGGATCGAGGTCGACCTGACGCCCCCGACCGGCCCCGGGTGGTACCGGGCCGACCCGGAGCTGCTCCTCGGCAGGCTCGCGCTCGACCACACCCGCCTGGAGCGGGAGGTCCGCCGGCTGGCGGACGAGGGCGTCGGGGACCGCTTCCTCGTCGCCGGCGACTGGCGCACGTACGTCCTGCTGCAGCCGGCGGCCCCCGGTGGCCGCGCCGGACTGCGGGCGAGGGCCGTCGGCCGGGACGAGGCCAAGGGCGTGCCCTTCCTCGCGGAAGCGCTCTGGCGCAGGCTCCCCGACCTCGACCTGTTGCGCGTCGGCGGAGTCGAGCCGGAGCACCTGCATCCGCTGGTCCGCGAGGCGCTGTTGCCCGCCCTCCGGGTTCCCGCCGGGACCGGCGGCCCTCCGGGTCCCGCCGTCCCCGCGCCCGTCCGGGTGCGCTGCCGCGGCGAGTGGCACGAGGTGGGCTTCCGCCCGGGCGGTCTGCTCCACATGCCGCACAGCGACGAGGAGCAGCAGCGCGAGCGGGCCCTGCGCGCGTTCGGCGGCGCCGTCACCGGGTGCTTCGCGGTCCAGCAGACGTGGGCGTCGGGGAGCGGCCGGCTGCCGAAGGCCCTGCGCGCCCAGCGACAGGACCTGTTCCTGCGCGCCCAGCACGGCGACACCCACGGCGTGCTCGCACTCCTGGACGCCGGCGTGGACCCCCGGGTGCGCGACGCCCGCGGGCGCTCGCTGCTCCACGTGCTGCACCTGGTCGACCACGAGCTGCTCCTGCCCCGGCTGCTCGCGGAGGGGCTCGACCTCGAGGCCCGGGACGACCGGAACCGCACACCGCTGTACGTGGCGGTCGGCGACGGCGGTTCCAGGGCCCTCGTGGAGGCACTCCTCGCCGCCGGCGCCCGCATCGACGTGGTCGACGAGTCGGAGCTCTCGCTGGCCCAGACCATCCGCCGGTACAAGCGTTCCGACCTGGCCTTCCTGCGGAAGCGCGTACGGGAGGAACACCCGGGCGTCGGCGCCGAGTGGTGGGACGAGTGGATGGAGGAGCGCGAGGAGTACCACGCCGACGAGCCCGACGAGCCCGACGAGCCCGACGAGCCCGACGAGCACGGCGAGCCCGACCGACACGACGACGAGGACGCGCCCTTTTGAACACCGTCCCCACCCCCCGTACCGCACCCGGCCCGCTGGCCGCCGCGGACGACCTCGTCCGCAGGCTGCGCGCGCGGCGCACCGAGCCCGCCGCCAACCCCCGGCTGGAGGCGCTGGCCCTGGCCGTGACGGCCAATCAGCCCGTCCTGCTGTGGGGCGAACCGGGCATCGGCAAGTCGGCCGGCCTGGAGCAGCTCGCCGCCGGACTCGGCCTCCCGCTGGAGACGGTCATCGCCAGCGTGCACGAGCCGTCGGACTTCGCCGGGCTGCCGATCGTCGGGGACGACCCGGCCGGGACCGGCGTGCCGATGGCCCCGCCCGACTGGGCGGTCCGGCTCAAGCGTGCCGGACACGGCCTGCTCTTCTTCGACGAACTGTCCTCCGCGCCGCCGGCCGTGCAGGCGGCGCTGCTGCGGGTCGTCCTCGAACGCCGGGTCGGCAGCCTCGTCCTGCCCGACGCGGTGCGCATCGTCGCCGCCGCCAACCCGCCGTCCAGTGCCGCGGACGGCTGGCACCTCAGCCCGCCGCTCGCCAACCGCTTCGTCCACCTCGACTGGACCCACGACCCCGCCACGGTCGCGCGCGGCATGGCCGGCACCTGGCCCGAGGCGGCCGTCCCCGCGGTCGACCCGGCCAGGGTGCCCGGCGCCGTCGCGCGGGCCCGCGGCGCCGTCTCCGGTTTCCTCACCGCCCGGCCGGGCCTGGTCCACCACATCCCCGCCGACGCCGAGAGCCGGGGCCGGTCGTGGCCGTCCCCGCGGACCTGGGAGATGGCACTGCGGCTGCTCGCGACGGCGTACGCGACCGGCGCCGGCCGCGAGGCGACGGCCGCCGCCCTCACCGGTGCCGTCGGGGACGGCGCGGGCGTCGAACTGCTGTCGTACCTGGAGCACCTCGACCTGCCGGACCCCGAGCGGGTCCTCGCCGATCCCGGGGCGTTCGCCCTGCCCGAGCGCGGCGACCGGCAACTGGCCTTCCTCATCGCGGTGGTCGCCGCCATCCAGAGCGATCCCACCCGGCCCCGCTGGGAGGCCGGCTGGACGGTGCTGGCCAAGGCGGTGGACGCGGGCGTACCGGACGTGGCCGCCCGGGCCGCCACCGACCTCGCGGCGATGCGCCGGCCGGACTGGCCCGTACCCCCCGGCATCGACGGGTTCCTGGACCTGCTGCGGATGTCCGGGGCCCTGCCCGGCAGCCGGTGAGGCCGGCGGGCATGACGACGTCCCGCGAGGCCCTGGACACGACCAAGCTGCTCGCCGCCCGCTACCGGGCGGCGAGCGACCGCCCCTACCTGGCGTCGGCCCTGTACGCCCTGACCGTCGTGCCCTGCCCCGACGTGCCGACGATGGGCGTCGACCGGCACTGGCGCTGCTACGTCTCGCCCGCCTTCGTCGACGCGACCCCCGTGGAGGAACTCGCGGGCGTCTGGGTGCACGAGGCGGCGCACCTGCTGCGCGACCACCACGGCCGCGCCGACCGGCTCCCCGCCGCCGACCAGCGCGACCGGCACCGCGTCAACGTCGCCCAGGACTGCGAGATCAACGACGACCTCCTCGCCGACGGCCTGCGCCTGCCCGCCGGGCGCGTCGAGCCCCGCCTCCTCGGCCTGCCCGACGGGCAGCTGTTCGAGGCGTACCTGCCGCACCTGCCCCCCGAGGTACGGGAGTGCGACTGCGGATCGGGGGCCCACGGCCGCCCGGCGCCCTGGGAGCTCCCGGGATCCGCCGGCCCCGCCCGGCTGGGCGAGGTCGAGGCCCAGGCACTGCGCCGGCAGACCGCCGAGGCGATGCGCGCCCACCAGCGCGCCCGCGGCACCCTGCCCGCGGGCTGGCGGCGCTGGGCCGAGGAGGTCCTGGAACCCACGGTGGACTGGCGCCAGGCACTGTCTGGCGCGGTCCGCGAGGCCGCCGCGTGGGCCGGCGGGGCCGTCGACTACACCTACCGCCGCCCGTCGCGCCGCACCCCGGCGCTGCGCGGCGTCGTCCTCCCGAGCCTGCGCCGCCCGCTGCCCCGGGTGGCGGTCGTCGTCGACACCTCGGGCTCGATGGGCGACGCGGAACTCGCGGCCGCCCTGGGCGAGGTCACGGGCGTGCTGCGCGAGGTCGGCGTGCGGGGCAACCGCGTCACCGTCCTCGCCTGCGACGCCGACGTGCACGCCGTGTCCCGGGTGACGGCCACCGAGCAGATCACCCTCGGCGGCGGAGGCGGCACGGACCTGCGCGTCGGGATCGACGCCGCGCTCGCGGCGCGGGAGCGCCCGGCCGTCGTCGTCGTCCTCACCGACGGATTCACGCCCTGGCCCGACGAGACCCCGTCCTGCCGCCTGATCGCGGCCCTGATCGGCCCCGACGCACCGCACCCCCCGCACTGGGTGGAGACGGTGCGGATCCCCACCTGACGAAGGCGGAGAAGATGACCCCGCAGCCCCCGCAGACCCGCCCCGTCGACCATGAACTCGTCCGGGCCGCGGCCGATGTCGCCCGCACCCGCTGCCGGGGCGACAACCACACCATGGCTGCCGCGGCCCGTGCCCGGGACGGCCGGATCGTCACCGCGGTGAACGCCTACCACTTCACCGGAGGCCCCTGCGCCGAGCTGGTCCTCATCGGGGCGGCGGCCGCCCAGGGCGCCTACGAGCTGGACACGATCGTCGCCGTGGGCGACCGCGACCGGGGGGTCGTCCCCCCGTGCGGCCGGTGCCGTCAGGTCCTCCTCGACTACTTTCCCGCCCTCGGGGTCGTCGTCGGCGAGGGTGACCGCCTCCGCACCGTCCCCGTCACCGACCTGCTGCCCGAAGGCTACGTCTGGGCCGACCACCAGCTCGGTGCCGACAGGACCCCGCCACTCGGCACGGGCTGACACCGCCGGCCGGCGACAGGGCGGGCGTTCCCCGGCGCTGCGCCGGCGACCACGCGACGGGGACGCTCCGCGAGCGCACCGCCGTCCCGGCGGACGCCTCAGCCGATGCGGGCCCCCGCGCCGCCGACGCGGACGCGCGGGTCGCCCGCGCGCAGCGTCACCGTGAGCTCGCCGGGGCGGCCCAGGTCCTCGCCCTGGTGCAGGGTGAGGACGGCGTCCCCGGGGACCAGGCCGAGCTCACGGGCGTACGCGCCGAACGCGGCGGCCGCGGCACCGGTCGCCGGGTCCTCGACGACGCCGCCGACGGGGAACGGGTCACGGACGTGGAAGACGGTGGCCGACTCCCGCCACACCAACTGGACCGTGGTCAGGTCCAGACGGTGCATCAGGGCCTCGAGGCGCGCGAAGTCGTACGCGAGGTCCGCGAGGCGGGCGCGCGTCGCCGCCGCGAGGACGAGGTGGCGGGCGCCGGCGAACGCGACACGGGGCGGGAAGGCCGGATCGAGGTCGGCGGCCGGCCAGTCCAGCGCGGCGAGCGCCTCCCCGAGGTCGGCACCGGCGATCTCCTCGACGTGCGGCTCGACGCTGGTGAGCGTGGCCCTGACCGTCCCGTCCTCCTCGGTCACCTCCACCGGCACGGTGCCGGCGCGCGTCGCGAACAGCAGTTCCCCGGGGCCGATCCGCTCGGCGAGCGCGACGGCGGTCGCGACGGTGGCGTGCCCGCAGAACGGCACCTCGGCCCTGGGGCTGAAGTAACGGATGCGGTACGCCCGTCCCTCCGGGCCGCCGAGCCCCTCCGGGGGCGCGGTCAGGAACGCGGACTCCGAGTACCCGAGCTCGGCGGCGACGGCCAGCATGTCGCCGTCGTCCAGACCGGTGGCGTCCAGGACGACACCGGCGGGGTTCCCGCCGTCGGGGGTGCTGGAGAAGGCCGTGTAGCGCAGCACCTCGGGCCGCGGCGCGTTCGTCGTCATGCTCGCGGCAACAGGGGGCGGACGCACGGCTATTCCCGGACGCGCCGGGGACACCGGCCGAGGAGATCCCGGCCGTGGGGACCCCCGAGCCCGGCGTGATGCCGCCGACCGCAACCGTAACCGTAACCGTAACCGGGACTGCGACCGCGACCGGTCCGTGCCGTCGGCCCGCTCGACGCGAAGCCGTCGGGAGTTCCCGCCCGGACTCCGGTGCCGTCGGCGGGCCTGCCCGGGCCCCCGGGAGCCCGCGCGTCAACGCGGGCCCTGCAGCAGCGCGAACCGCGCCCCCTCCGGGTCCGCCACCACGGCGGTGCGGCCGCGGACGCCGTCGCGGGCCGGGGTGAGGACCTGGCCGCCCAGGTGCAGGACGTGGTCCACCGCGTCGTCCGTGTCGGTCACGGTGAAGTACGTCGTCCAGTGCGGCCCCCGGTCCCGGGGCACGGCGCCGCCCGCCCCGTGGACGCCGGCCACGGGGCGGCCGTCCAGGTGCAGGGTGACGTAGTCGAAGTCCGCGGAGACCACCGGCTCCTCGTCGTAACCGAACACCGTCTCGTAGAACTTGGCCACGGTCGCCGACTCGAACGTCGTCAGCTCGTGCCAGGCGGGGGTGCCGGGCACGCCGGTGACGGCGGCACCGAGGTGCGCGGAAGCCCGCCGGACGCCGAAGACGGCGCCGGACGGGTCGGAGCCGATCGCCAGCCGCCCGGTGCCGGCGACGTCCAGCGGACCCACCCCGATCGTGCCGCCGCGCGACCGCACGGCCTCGGCCGTCCGGTCCACGTCGGCCGAGGCGAAGTAGGGCGTCCACGCGACCGGCAGATGCCGGTCCGGCGGCAGCAGGCCGATGCCGGCCACCTCGCCTCCGCCGAGCAGGGCGCGCACGGAGGGGCCGGGCTGCTGCCGGGGGCCGGGCCGGAACTCCCAGCCGAACAGTGCTCCGTAGAACTCCTCGGTCGCGGCCGGCGAGCGCACCATCAGGCTCACCCAGCACGGTGTGCCGGGAGCGTGCGGCGCCCTGCCGTTCGGGCGGGCGGACCCCCGTGCGTCGGTCATCGTCACTCTCTTCTCGGCCGCCCTCGCGGTGGCCGTGCTCTTCTCGGCCCCGGCGGGGGCGTGCCGCGTCCGCTCCGCGGGACGTCCCCGTGCCGGTCCCACCGGCCGTGGTCCGCGTGCTCCCGTGCGACGCGCCCGCCGACGGACCCTGTTCCCGGAGGATGCCCGATACGCGGGTCGTCGTCCTTTCCGGCGCGCTGGCCGACGGGTGTCGATCGGTTGTACAGCATGTGCCCGGTCCTGTACGCGTCGTGACCGGGGCCGTCCGGCCGAGCAGAGTAGCCGCACCCGGGCGGCTCGGCCACCCCGTGCGCGAGGATGGTGGCCATGAACGCCACCATCTCCGCATCCGAGCTCGCGCGTGAACTGACGGCCGGGAACCCTCCGGTGCTGCTCGACGTCCGCTGGCAGCTCGGCACGGCCAGGGCGGCCGGTGAGCCGCCGTTCGACGGACGGGCCGCGTACCGGGCCGGGCACCTGCCCGGCGCCGTCTTCGTGGACCTGGACAGGGAGTTGGCGTCCGCGCCGGGCGTGCACGGGCGCCATCCGCTGCCCGGTCTCGCCGAGTTCGGCGCCGCGATGCGACGGGCGGGCGTGTCGTCGGGGACACCGGTGGTCGTCTACGACGGGGGCATGGGCTGGGGCGCCGCCCGCGCGTGGTGGCTGCTGCGGTGGACGGGTCACCCGGACGTGCGGGTCCTCGACGGCGGGTTGCCGTCCTGGGAGGGGCCGTTGGAGACCTCGCAGCCGGCACCGGCCGAGGGCGACTTCGTCCCCGTGCCGTCGGCGGCCGGGCTGCTCGACGCCGACGGCGCGGCCGCGCTGGCCCGCTCGGGGGTGCTGCTGGACGCGCGCGCGGGGGAGCGGTACCGCGGCGAGGTGGAGCCGATCGACCGGGTCGGCGGGCACATCCCCGGCGCGGTCTCGGCGCCCACGACGGAGAACGTCGGCCCGGACGGCCGCTTCCTGCCCGCCGGGGAACTGCGCGCGCGCTTCGGGAGGCTGGGCGTGTCCGGGGACACGCCGGTCGGGGTGTACTGCGGTTCGGGCGTCTCCGCGGCCCACGAGGTGCTGGCGCTGGCGGTCGCGGGCATCCCGGCGGCGCTGTACGTCGGTTCCTGGTCCGAGTGGTCGTCGGACCCGGAGCGTCCGGTCGCGGTGGGTCCCGACCCGCAGTAGCCGGAAACGGGAAGGGGGCGCTCACCACACGGTGAACGCCCCCTTCCGCTCCTGCTACTCCTGCTTCTTGCGCCGCGTCCCGAACACGATCTCGTCCCAGCTCGGCACCGCCGCACGGCGGCCCGGCCGGACGCCGTCCGCCTCGGCCTGACGGTCGGTGGCGCCGATGAGACGGTCCCGGTGACTGCCGACCGAACGGGGCATGAGCACGTCCGCGTAGGCGGAGCCGGCCGAGGCCGCGGGAGCCGGCGGCTCCTCCGCCTCGGGCTCGGTGTCGGGCTCCTCGGGGTCGGACTCGGGTGCCCGCTCGGGGACGACCAGGTCGCCCCGGAAGCTCGGCACCGCCTCCAGCAGGCTGGTCAGCGAGTCCCGTTCGCCGGAGGCCGTGGCGGTGGTCTCCTCGGGGGGCTCGGACGCCTGCGCGGGCAGGCTCGGCCGCTCGCGGTCGCCGGAACGGTCCAGCGGGCGGTCGCGCGGCAGCCGCGCGATGCGCGGCACGAACGGGAAGCTGGGCTCGGGCGCGGCGAGGTCGTCGGACTCGCCGATCAGCGAGCGCGCCTCGTCGTCGACGGCCTGGACGAGCCGCCGGGGCGGGTCGTACGTCCAGCTCGCCGAGTGCGGTTCGCCCGCCACCCGGTAGACCAGCAGCACTTCCCAGGTGCCGTCGTCGCGGCGCCAGGAGTCCCACTGGACGGTGTCCTTCTCCGCGCCGCGCAGCAGCAGCCGCTCCTGAACCGCCTCGCCCAGCGGGGGACCGGAGTTCTCGCCGGGCCGGCGGACCGGGGTCTTGCGGGCGCGTTCGGCCATGAAGGCGCGCTCGGCGAGGACGGGGCCCTCGAAGCGGCGCACGCGGTCCACGGGGATGCCGGCCATCTGCGCGACCTCCTCCGCGGTCGCGCCGGCTCTTATACGCGCCTGGATGTCGCGGGGGCGGAGGTGGCTCTCCACCTCGATCTCGATCTGGCCGAGGCGGGGACGGTCGCCGCGCACGGCGGCGCGGAGCCGTTCGTCGATCGGAAGCGTGTACTCCGTGCTGTCCGCAGCCTTCAGCACCAGCCGTGTGCCGTCATTCGAGACGGCCACGACACGCAGTTCGGGCATGGGGACCTCCCGGGTGGTGCCTGCCGACGTCACGTGCGTCGCTGCTTCCGCTAGTCGAGTGTGGCCTGCCCGGGTGCAGCCTGCCACAACCTTGCCGAGTTGCCCGGCGTGTCGGGCACGGGCCCTGGATCGCCGTTATGGCACGGTTACCTGTTCGCAACGCTGAGTGACCAACTGCTTCACCCTGTGCAACTAGCCCCCTCCCGGCGGTCCTCGCGGGACCCGGGCACCCTGACGGGAGACCGGACCCAGGGCTCGCCACAGTACTCCATTCGGGCCACCGGCGTGGATGGGCACGCCGTCCGGCTTCCGGCAAGAAGCGTTACTCGGCCTTGATTACCCGGCTGTCCCGATCTTGAACGTGGGGAACTTCACGCAAGCGCCGGAAACGGGATCAACGGATCCCGGCCGGGCTACGCCCCCAGGACCCTGCGCAGGTAGGCGTTCCCGAACCGGCGTTCCGGATCCAGCCGGTCCCGGAGCGCCGTGAACTCGGCGAAGCGCGGATACGCCCGGGAGAGGTACTCGGCGTCCCGCGTGTGGATCTTCCCCCAATGGGGCCGCCCCCCGTGCGCGGTGAAGATGCGCTCGGCCGCGGTGAAGTACGCCTGATAGGGGGTGCCCCTGAACATGTGGACGGCGATGTACGCGCTGTCCCGCCCGGACGCCGTGGACAGGGTGATGTCGTCGGCCGGGGCGGTGCGCACCTCGACGGGGAAGCCGACCCGCAGGGGCGAGCGGTCGACCGTCGCCTTGAGCTCCCGCAGCGTCTCCACCAGGGCCTCGCGCGGCACGGCGTACTCCATCTCCACGAAGCGCACCCGGCGCGGGGACGTGAACACCTTGTAGGGGATGTCGGTGTAGGTCCGCGCGGACAGCGCCCTGCTGGAGATCCGCGCGATGGCCGGGACGGTCGCGGGCGCCGCGCGGCCGATCCAGTTGGCCACCTGGAAGACGCCGTTGGAGAGGAACTCGTCCTCGAACCAGCCCTTGAGCGGCGGCACCGGCCGTTCCGGACCCGCGCTGCGGTTGTTGCGCTTGGTGTTGGTGTTGCCGGTGTGCGGGAACCAGTAGAACTCGAAGTGCTCGTTCTCGGCGTGCAGTTGGTCGAACTCGGCGCAGACCCGGTCGAAGGGCATCGGCTCCTCGCGGGCCGTGAGCAGGAAGAGCGGCTCCACCGCGAAGGTGATAGCGGTGATCACGCCGAGGGCGCCGAGGCCGATGCGGGCGGCGGCGAAGACCTCCGGGTTCTCCTCCTCGGAGCAGGTGAGCACCGAACCGTCGGCGGTGACCAGCTCCAGCCCCCTGATCTGGGCGGCGATGGAGGCGGAGTCGCGGCCCGTGCCGTGGGTGCCGGTGCTGGTGGCCCCGGAGACCGTCTGCTCCATGATGTCGCCCATGTTGGCCAGCGACAGGCCCTCGCGCGCCAGGGCCACGTTGAGCCTCTTGAGCGGGGTGCCGGCCTCGACCGTGACGGTGCCGGCCGCGCGGTCGACGTCGCGTATGCCGGTCAGCAGGTGAGGCCGGATCAGCACGCCGTCGGTGGCGGCTATGGAGGTGAAGGAGTGCCCGGTGCCCACCGGCTTCACCGGCAGCCCGTCCTCGGCGGCCCGGCGCACGGCGGCGGCCAGTTCGTCGACCGAGGCGGGCGCGACCTCCCGCGCGGGACGGGCGGAGACGTTGCCTCCCCAGTTACGCCACGTGCCGTTCTTCGCGCTCGTCGTGCTGCCCAACGGAGCCTCCCCGACCCGGAGCCGGCCGCTTGAGCCGGCGGTAACCGAGGAAACCGACCGCGACCGCGACGGCCCCGGACACCGCCGGGACCCCGTACCCCGCCCGCGCCCCGGCCGCGTCGATCACCCAGCCGGCCACGGAGGAGCCGAGCGCGACGCCGACCGCGAGTCCGGTGCTCACCCAGGTCATGCCCTCGGTGAGCTGCGCGCGCGGTACGTGCTCTTCGATGAGGGACATCGTCGTGATCATCGTGGGGGCGATGGACAGACCCGCAACGAACAGCGCCACGGCCAGAAACGGCAGGTTCCCGACCAGTAGGAGGGGGATCATACTCACGGCCATCGCGCACACGCCCAGCAGCCAGCGGAGTTCCGCCGCCCCCGCGAAGCGCAGCAGCCCGAACACGAGGCCCGCCACGCAGGAGCCCAGCGCGTACACGGCGAGCACCACGCTGGCGGCGGCCTTGTGCCCCTCCTCCTCCGCGAAGGCCACGGTGACCACGTCGACGGCGCCGAAGATCGCCCCCGTCGCCACGAACGTCGCGACCAGGACCTGCAGGCCCGCGGAGCGCAGCGCGGTGCCGCCGCCGGTGTGCTCGCGCGGATGCGGCTCGGGCTCGGTGGCGCGCTGTGCGGTCAGCCAGAAGACGCCCGCCGCCAGGAAGCACGCCGCGAGCAGCGGACCGGCCTCCGGGAACCAGGCCGTGGACAGCCCGATGGAGACGATCGGCCCGAAGATGAAGCAGATCTCGTCCACCACGGACTCGAAGGAGTACGCGGTGTGCAGGCGCGGGGTGCCCCGGTACAGGGCGGCCCAGCGGGCCCGGATCATCGCGCCGACGCTCGGTACGCAGCCGATGCCGACGCAGGCGGCGAACAGCACCCACTCGGGCCAGCCGTAGTGCGCGGCGCACAGCAGCAGCGCCGCGGCGGCGAGCGAGATCAGCGTCGCCGGGCGCAGCACCCGCCGCTGGCCGTACCGGTCCACCAGGCGGGAGACCTGCGGGCCGGCCACGGCGGCGGCCAGCGCGATGGTGGCCGACAGGGCGCCGGCCAGGCCGTAGCGCCCGGTGAGCTGGGAGATCATGGTCACCACGCCGATGCCCATCATGGACAGCGGCATCCGGCCGAGGAACCCCGCGGCGGAGAAGGCCTTGCTGCCGGGGGCGGCGAACAGGGCGCGATAAGGGCTGGGCACGGGGTCTCCGAAGGTCTCAGTAAGGTGCGACCGCAGTCGGTACAGCTTACTGGTTAGGTCACCCTAACGCACCGGGGGAAGACCGCGTCACGACCGGGTGGCACCCCCGCCCCGTCCCGGCCGCCGGTACCGGGTGGCAGGATCGAGACATGCCAGACGTGCTCGATTCCACCCCCTACGATGCCCTGCTCCTGCTCTCCTTCGGAGGCCCGGAGGGCCCGGACGACGTGGTCCCGTTCCTGGAGAACGTCACGCGCGGACGCGGCATTCCCAAGGAACGCCTGAAGGAGGTCGGACAGCACTACTTCCTGTTCGGCGGGGTCAGCCCCATCAACGACCAGAACCGCGCCCTGCTGGAAGCGCTGCGCGAGGACTTCGCCGGGCACGGCCTCGACCTGCCGGTCTACTGGGGCAACCGCAACTGGGCGCCGTACCTCACCGACACCCTGCGCGAGATGGTCCGGGACGGCCGCCGCCGCGTCCTCGTCCTGGCCACCAGCGCCTACGCCTCGTACTCCGGCTGCCGCCAGTACCGCGAGAACCTCGCCGACGCGCTCGCGACGCTGGAGGCGGAGGGCCTTCCGCTGCCGGAGATCGACAAGCTGCGGCACTACTTCAACCACCCCGGCTTCGTGGAGCCCATGGTCGACGGGGTCGTCCGGGCGCTCGCCGACCTCCCCGAGGACGTCCGGGACGGCGCGCACATCGCCTTCTGCACCCACTCGATCCCGAACGCGGCCGCGGACACCTCCGGCCCCGTCGAGGGGCACGGCGACGGCGGTGCCTACGTCCGCCAGCACCTGGACGTGGCCCGGCTGATCGCCGACGCCGTCCGGGAGCGCACCGGCGTCGACCACCCCTGGCAGCTCGTCTACCAGTCCCGTTCGGGCGCCCCGCACGTGCCCTGGCTGGAGCCCGACATCTGCGACCACCTCGAGGAGCGGCACGCGGCCGGGGTCCCGGCCGTGGTGATGGCCCCCATCGGCTTCGTCTCCGACCACATGGAGGTCCTCTACGACCTCGACACCGAGGCCACGGCCAAGGCCGAGGAGCTGGGCCTGCCGGTGCGCCGCTCGGCGACCGTCGGCGCCGACCCGCGGTTCGCCGCCGCGGTCCGCGAGCTGATCGTGGAGCGCGCCGCCGCCGCGCGGGGGCAGGACGTCACGCCGTGCGCCCTGGGCGCCCTCGGCCCGAGCCACGACCTGTGCCCGGTCGGCTGCTGCCCGGCCCGCACCCCGCGCCCCGCCGCCGCGGGCGCCGACAGCCCCTACGCATGAGGAGTCCCGTGACCGACCCCCTGCACGCGGAACTGCTGCAGCTCGCCCGTGAGGCGGCCCGCCGGGCGGGCGAGCTGCTGCGGGACGGCCGCCCGGCCGACCTGGCGGTCGCCGCCACCAAGTCCAGCCCGATCGACGTCGTCACCGAGATGGACATCGCGGCCGAGAAGCTGATCACCGGGCTGATCGCCGAGCGCCGCCCGGAGGACGGCCTCCTCGGCGAGGAGGGCGCCTCCACCGAGGGCACCAGCGGCATCCGCTGGGTGATCGACCCGCTCGACGGCACGGTCAACTACCTGTACGGCCTGCCCACCTGGGCCGTCTCCATCGCCGCCGAGCAGGACGGCGAGACGGTGGTCGGAGCCGTCGCCGCCCCGATGCGGGGCGAGGCGTACCACGCGGTGCGCGGCGGCGGCGCCTGGGCCACGGGCGCCTGGGACGGCGAGCGCCGGCTCACCTGCCGGCCCTCGCCGCCCCTGGACCAGGCCCTGGTCTCGACCGGCTTCAACTACGTCGCCGAGGTCCGCACCCACCAGGCCGGCGTCGCGCAGCGGCTGATCCCCCTCCTGCGGGACATCCGGCGCGGCGGCTCGGCCGCGGTGGACCTGTGCGACGTCGCCGCGGGCCGTCTCGACGGCTACTACGAACGCGGTCTGCACCCCTGGGACCTCGCCGCCGGTGACCTGATCGCCCGCGAGGCGGGCGCGCTGACCGGCGGACGCCCCGGAGAGCGCCCCTCGTGGGACCTCACGGTCGCGGCCGTCCCGGGCGTCTTCGAGCCCCTCCAGCGGCTCCTGGAGGACTTCGGCGCCTGGCACGACTGACCGGGGGCGCCGGTCCCGGGCGAGGGCCCGCCGGCGCCCGCCGTCCCGACGCGCCCGCGGCACCGGCTCGGGCACCCCGGAGGCGGACGGAAACGAAAGAGCGGGCCCCGGCGCCGGATCCGCCGGGGCCCGCTCTCCACGAGCCGGTCAGACGCCGGACAGGCCGACCTCCACGCCGTGCTCGGCGGCGAGACGGCGCAGGTCGTCGAGCTCGCCCTGCTCCACCTCGACGAGGAAGTCGTCGCCCTCGTCACGAGCCCGCGACAGATCGGACTCGGTCGCCTTTATGCGCTGCAGAAGTCCTGCGGTGAATGCGTCCATGCTGCGCCCCCTCGTCCTGGGTCGGTGGGTCGGTGGCACGGGGGTGTGCCGTTCGGAAGAGATGATCACGTCTGAAGCGGATGTCCCGCGCCGTACGGCCGGAGGCGACGGTGCCGGACACCCACACCCGCTCTGCGGAAGCGGTTCGATGCGCACCGCATGGTGGTGCGGTACATGCAGAGCGTGATCGCGGGATGTAAGACCCGTCCTCCCCAAGCTGCCTTCCGCGGAAACCTCACCGCACGAGAAAATCTCGTATTCCCGCTCCGTTCCCCCGGACGTTTCCCGGTCCCGCACCTGTACGCCACCGCGGCCGCACCGGCCGCCCCCGCCTTACAGCCGACTTATGGCCGAAAAGGGCAGGATGGAGGCCAACACCCCCATCAGCACCCCTGCACGCGTGCGCCCGCCGGCGCCGCCCGGCAGGACATGAGGAAGGACAAGCGACGTGCGCGTACTCGTCGTCGAGGACGAGCAGCTGCTCGCCGATGCGGTGGCCACCGGACTGCGCCGGGAGGCCATGGCCGTCGACGTCGTGTACGACGGTGCGGCCGCCCTGGAGCGCATCGGCGTCAACGACTACGACGTGGTCGTCCTCGACCGCGACCTCCCGCTCGTGCACGGTGACGACGTCTGCCGCAAGATCGTCGAGCTCGGCATGCCCACGCGCGTGCTGATGCTCACGGCGTCCGGCGACGTCAGCGACCGCGTCGAGGGCCTGGAGATCGGCGCCGACGACTACCTGCCCAAGCCCTTCGCGTTCAGCGAGCTCATCGCGCGCGTGCGCGCCCTCGGGCGGCGCACGAGCGTGCCCCTGCCGCCCGTCCTGGAGCGCGCCGGGATCAAGCTCGACCCCAACCGCCGCGAGGTCTTCCGCGACGGCAAGGAGGTCCAGCTCGCGCCCAAGGAGTTCGCCGTCCTGGAGGTGCTCATGCGCAGCGAGGGCGCGGTGGTCTCCGCGGAGCAGCTGCTGGAGAAGGCCTGGGACGAGAACACGGACCCGTTCACCAACGTGGTGCGGGTGACCGTGATGACCCTGCGCCGCAAGCTGGGCGAGCCGCCGGTCATCGTGACCGTGCCCGGCTCCGGCTACCGGATCTGACGGACGATGGCCGCCACCCCCGCGCCCCCCACCGCGCCCCCCAAGCCCACCTGGGACCCGAGGAAGCCGGAGCCGCCCTTCCCGTGGCTGCGCCCGACCATCCGGATACGCCTCACACTCCTGTACGGCGGCATGTTCCTGATCGCCGGGATACTGCTGCTGTCGATCATCTACCTGCTGGCCGCCCAGGCCCTGCGCACCGGCAGCCAGCCGCTGTACAAGATCGTCGACTTCGCCGACCTCAAGGTCGCCAGCAGCGACTGCCCGGTGGTGGACAACGGTGACCTGTCGCTGCCCGAGTTCAACGCCGCGATCAGCGACTGCATCGACCGCCAGCGCCAGGCCGCCCTGGACAACCTGCTCAGCCGCTCGCTGCTGGCCCTGCTCGGCCTCGCCGTCATCGCCTTCGCCTTCGGCTACGCCATGGCCGGCCGGGTCCTGTCGCCGCTGGGCCGGATCACCCGCACCGCCCGTGCGGTGGCGGGCTCCGACCTGTCCCGCCGGATCGAGCTGGACGGCCCGGACGACGAGCTGAAGGAGCTGGCCGACACCTTCGACGACATGCTGGAGCGGCTCCAGCGGGCGTTCACCGCCCAGCAGCGCTTCGTCGGCAACGCCTCGCACGAGCTGCGCACCCCGCTGGCGATCAACCGCACGCTCCTGGAGGTGCACCTGTCCGACCCGGACGCGCCGGTGGAGCTCCAGCAGCTCGGCAAGACCCTGCTGGCCACCAACGAGCGCAGCGAACAGCTCGTCGAGGGCCTGCTGCTGCTCGCCCGCAGCGACAACCAGATCGTCGAGCGCAAGGCCGTGGACCTCGCCGAGGTGGCCTCCCAGGCCATCGACCAGGCGCACGCCGAGGCGGAGGCCAAGGGCGTGGAGATCCGCGGCACCCGCGAGCCCGCGGTCGTCCAGGGCAACGGCGTGCTGCTGGAGCGGATCGCCCTGAACCTGGTGCAGAACGCCGTGCGCTACAACGTGCCCGAGGACGGCTGGGTCGAGGTCACCACCCAGGTCCAGCACGGCCAGGCGGTCCTGGTGGTGGCCAACACGGGACCGGTCGTGCCGGCGTACGAGATCGACAACCTCTTCGAGCCGTTCCGGCGGCTGCGCACCGAGCGCACGGGCAGCGACAAGGGCGTGGGACTGGGGCTGTCCATCGTCCGGTCGGTGGCCCGGGCGCACGGCGGGCACATCTCGGCCCAGCCGCGCGAGGGGGGCGGGCTCGTGATGCGGTTCACCCTGCCCCTCTGAGATCATGCCGCCGGCACACGGGGATGTTCGCTTTGCGCGGAATTCCAGAAGCGCTCTCCGGGTGTTCCCGTGTGTGATCGATCACAAGGGCGATTTTCCGGCCGTCCACTCTCCGTGATCATGCGGCCTGCCGGAAGGTCGGGAAAATCCCGGTTTTCAGGGGCCCTGATCACGGGAAGTACACGGTGAGACGCCTTTGAAGTGCGGTGCTCGGACCGTGTACGGTCCCCTTCGCCATCCAAGCCGATCACTCATGAGGAGTCCGGTTGGGTGTCGATTGAGTAACAGACCTTGATGTGAGGCAAAATCTCCGCCTCGGGTCGGGCACAAGTCCGGCCTCTCACGCGTTACGTGCGCTGGAGACACCGCAGACACCCAGAGGGGGAGAGCGACATGGCAACCGACTACGACACTCCACGCAAGACCGACGACGACGTCGATTCGGACAGCCTCGAAGAGCTGAAGGCTCGACGGAACGACAAGTCGGCTTCTGCCGTGGACGTCGACGAGTTCGAGGCCGCCGAGGGCCTCGAGCTGCCCGGAGCGGACCTCTCGAACGAGGAGCTGGCCGTCCGGGTACTGCCCAAGCAGCAGGACGAGTTCACTTGCATGAGCTGCTTCCTGGTGCATCACCGCAGCCAGCTGGCCCGCGAGAAGAACGGCCAGCCGATCTGCCGCGACTGCGACTGAGGACGGGTCGGCCGTGACTGGCTCGACCCCTCCCCGGAAGCGCCGCTTCCTCACGAGGGGAGCGGACCCAGGGCCGCAGGACGGCCCGCAGCACGACGCGCGTGACGACGAGCGGGGCTCAACCGGTACCGGGGCGGCCTCGCTCGAACCGGCAGCCGACCGGGGCGACCTCCCGGCGTCCGTGGAGGTCCCCGCCCCCGTGGCCCGCCGGCGGAGCGCGGTGTTCCGGGAGAAGGCCAGGGAAGGCGCCCACAAGGGCGGTCTCCGCGCGCGTGCGGGGCTGGCGTACCTCGCGGACCGGATCATCGAGATCTCCCCGCGTGTGCCCGTACGGGACCTCCAGACGCTGCGCAGGCAGTTCCCCGGGCTCGGTCCGGAAGAGCTCGCCGACAAGCTCGTGGCGGGAGCCGCGAAGGCCACGGCGACCGTCGGGGCCGGTGTCGGCGCGGCGGCGATGCTTCCCGTGCCGCCCGCGATGCCGACGGAGCTGGCCGCCGAGGTCACCGGCGTCGCGGCGATCGAACTGAAACTGATCGCCGAACTCCACGAGGTCTACGGCGTACGCCCGGCCGGCGGCCTCGCCCAGCGCAGCACCGTGTACCTGAACTCCTGGTCGGAGGAGCGCGGGATCGAGGCGACGAAGCCCTCGACCGTGAGCGCGGCGCTGAACAGCCGCATGAAGCGCGAACTGCGCCAGCGGATCATGAAGCGCACGGTCCGCAACCTGCCGAACCTGATGCCGTTCCTGGTGGGAGCCGTCGTCGGCGCGGCCATGAACCGCAGGGACACCAGAAAGCTCGCCGACCGCATCCGGGCGGACCTGCGCAGGATCCAGGTGCCCTGGGACGCGCTGCCCGCGCTCCCCGTCCTGGAGCGTCCCGCGGACGCCCTGGACATGGACCACCTGCCCGAGGACGCCCTCAAGGAACTCGGCGGCCACATCGGGAGAACCGGGAAGGCGGGGGAGGACGACGGCCGCGGGGCGCCGTGATGCGCCCCCGGACGAGACCTCGCCCGCGTGTTCCCCGCGCGTGTTCCCCCGGAGCGGCTACGCGGCGGCCTTCGCCGCCCGCAGCGCCTCGGCCAGACGCTCCGGCTCACGGGTCGACAGGAAGACGTAGGGGGTCGGGTCCTCCGGGTCCGTGATCTCCACGCGCAGCGCCCCCGGGATGTAGGCGCGCAGCAGCATGAAGGAGCGCGGGTCGGCCTTGTAGGTGCGCCAGGCGCGGGCCTCCTCGGCGTCCAGGACCTCCGCCTCGCCCAGCGCCGTCACCGGGATCCTCGCCTCGCCCGCGATCAGGCTGCCGCCCACGACCCGGATGCGCACCGAACCGTAGGAGCTGGCCACCACCGCCGCGACGGCGGTGCCGCCGGCCAGACCGCCGAGCATCGGCAGCGTGCCGAACGGCAGCAGGATCAGCGCCATGGAGACCCCCGCCAGGAAGGAGATCAGCCACCAGGAGCGGGGGGCGGTCAGGCGTTCTTCGTACGGGGCGGCGGAGAGCTGCATGGATCCAAGCTTGGCATGGTGTCGGGCCGTGACCGATGCGCGGGTAAGGTCTGCGGCTGTGAGTGGTACTTCCGCAGCTCTTCAGCCCCCGGCCGACGCCGTGAAACCGGTGCGCCATCCGGACGCCCCCGCACCCGGTGAGCTCCTCGGCGCCCACTACGGCCAGTGTTTCGGCTGTGGTGACGAGCAGGCCCACGGACTGCACCTCCAGGCCCGCGCCGGCGAAGGGGTGTCGATCACCGCCGAGTTCACCGTGCAGGCCGCCCACCAGGGCGCCCCCGGCCTCGCGCACGGCGGTGTGCTCGCCACCGCCCTGGACGAGACGCTCGGCTCGCTGAACTGGCTGCTGCGCGTCATCGCGGTGACCGGCAGGCTGGAGACCGACTTCGTCCGCCCCGTGCCGGTCGGCACGACGCTGTACCTGGAGGCGGAGGTCACGGCGGTGGCCGGCCGGAAGATCTACTGCAGCGCCACCGGACGCGTCGGCGGCCCGGACGGGCCCGTCGCGGTCCGCGCCGACGCGCTGTTCGTCCAGGTCAAGGTCGACCACTTCGTCGACCACGGCCGCGAGGAGGAGATCCGGGCCGCCATGAGCGACCCCGACCAGGTCCGGCGCGCCCGCGCCTTCGAGGTGAACCCGTGAGCGAGCCCGGCCGGGGCGCACTCGACGTGCTGCTCCGGCGCGTCGACCCGGACGTACCGCTTCCGGCGTATGAACACCCGGGTGACGCGGGAGCCGATCTGCGGACCACCGAGGCGTGCGAACTGGCCCCCGGCGAGCGGGCCGTCCTGCCCACCGGGGTGTCTGTGGCCCTGCCCGAGGGGTACGCGGCCTTCGTGCACCCGCGATCCGGTCTCGCCGCCCGCTGCGGCGTCGCCCTGGTGAATGCCCCGGGGACGGTTGATGCCGGGTACCGTGGGGAGATCAAGGTGATCGTGGTGAATCTCGACCCGCGCGAGACCGTGCGGTTCGAGCGCTTCGACCGGATTGCCCAACTGGTCGTCCAGCAGGTCGAGAGGGTCCGCTTCGTACCGGTGGCGGAACTTCCCGGCTCGGCGCGGGCCGAGGGGGGCTTCGGGTCCACCGGCGGGCACGCCTCGGTGGAGGGCGAGAACGGCACAAGCGGTCAGGCCGCCCTGGGCGGCACAGCGGGTGGGAATCGATACGCTTCGGTCGTATCCGACCGGGAAGGACAGTGACGTGTTCGGACGTCGCAAGAAGAGGGATGCCGCCGAGGGTGCGGCCGGCGAGGCCGAGCAGGTCGTCGACGGTGTCGACGCTGAGGCGGACGGCGAGGGCGAGCGGCTGAGGCTCGAGCCGGCCCCGCGGCCCGACGGGCCCTGGGACAGCTCCGAGGTCCGTGAACCCGGCGAGGGCCGGGTCGACCTGGGCGGTCTGTTCGTGCCCGGTGTCGACGGCATGGAGCTGCGGGTCGAGGTCGCGGGTGACGCGATCGTCGCGGCCACCGTCGTGCTGCGCGACAGCGCCATCCAGTTGCAGGCCTTCGCCGCCCCCAAGCGCGAGGGCATCTGGGGCGAGGTGCGCGAGGAGATCGCGGCCGGCATCACCCAGCAGGGCGGCATCATCGACGAGGTCGAGGGCCCGCTGGGCTGGGAGCTGCGGGCCCAGGTCCCGGTGCAGCTGCCGGACGGCACCGGCGGCTTCCAGGTCGTGCGGTTCGTCGGCGTGGACGGCCCCCGCTGGTTCCTGCGCGGGGTGATCTCCGGCCAGGGCGCGGTGCAGCCGCAGGCCGCCGGACTGCTGGAGCAGATCTTCCGGGACACGGTCGTGGTGCGCGGCGAGGGCCCGATGGCGCCGCGCGACCCGATCGTCCTGAAGCTGCCCAACGACGCCCAGATGGTCCCGGAGAACGTGCAGCAGGAGGAGGGCTCCCGGTTCGCGGGCGGCATGGGCCAGCTGCAGCGCGGCCCGGAGATCACCGAGGTCCGCTGACGGCACGCTTTCGACAGGGCCGCACCCGCCGGGTGCGGCCCTTCGTCATGGGCGCACGGAGCCGGCCGGTGCGGGAGACCGTGCGCGGACCCTTGACGGCGGATTGGTCTGTACCTACTGTCCCGGGCCAGTCGAGCGTTCAGAAAGACGCTCATTGTTCACACTTGAGAACGGATGGGCCCCCACATGTCCCCGGCACCCCCACATCACCGCCGCAGAGCCCGCACCGTCCTGTTCGCCCTCCTGACTACGGCCCTCGTCGGCACCCTGGTGCTCCGGCCGGACGCCGAGCGGGCCGACGCCGCCCCCGCCGCCTTCGTCCACCCCGGAGTCACCGTCTCGCGCGGCCAGCTGGACTTCGCCCGGAGCAAGGTCGAGGCCGGCGCCCAGCCCTGGAAGAGCGCCTTCGACCGGATGACGGCGAGCAGGTACGCCGACCTGAACCGCGTCCCGAAGCCCCGCGCGGTGGTCGAGTGCGGCTCGTACTCCAACCCCGACCACGGCTGCACCGACGAGCGCGAGGACGCGATCGCCGCCTACACCCACGCGCTCGCCTGGTACGTCACCCGCGACGAGCGCCACGCGCGCAAGTCCATCGAGCTGATGGACGCCTGGTCCGCCGTGATCCGGGACCACACCAACAGCAACGCGCCCCTGCAGACCGGCTGGGCCGCCTCCTCGTGGGCCAAAGCCGCCGAGATCGTCAAGCACACCTACGGCGGGGGCTGGGCCGGCTCCGGCCGCTTCGCCACCGTGCTCCGCGACGTGTACCTGCCCGAGATCATCAACGGCTCGAACTCCAACGGCAACTGGGAGCTGACGATGATGGAGGCCGCCGTCGGCATCTCCGTCTTCCTGGAGGACCGCGCCTCCTACGACAGGGCCATGGCGAGGTTCCGCACCCGCACCGCCGCGTACGTCTACCTGGCCTCCGACGGCGACCTGCCGAAGACCGTGCCGAGCCAGAACCTCGACACCCGCGAGAAGATCGTCAAGTACTGGCAGAACCAGTCCACCTTCGTCACCGGCCTCACCCAGGAGACCTGCCGCGACTTCACCCACACCGGGTACGGCATCTCCTCGATCTCGCACGTCGCCGAGACCAGCCGCATCCAGGGCCAGGACCTGTACGGCACCGACGTCGGCGAACGGCTGCGGCACGCCCTCGGGTTCCAGGCGAAGTACGAGCAGGGCGCGGCCGTCCCGGACTGGCTGTGCGGCGGCTCCCTGCACCTCGGCCTCGGCCCCGTCACCGAGGTCGGTCACAACGCCCTGCACAACCGGCTCGGCTTCGCCATGACCCACACCCAGGCGCTGACCGAACGCACCCGCCCCTCCGGCACCGACAACCTCTTCGTCGCCTGGGAGACCCTCACCCACGGAGACAACCCGGCCTGACCGTTGAAGGACCGGGCGCCCGGCGGGGATACTGGCGCCCGGTCCACGGGGGAGGGCGGGAAGATGAGCCAGGTGGCCGCCGAGACCATGGTGCGCGTCGAGGGCGTGCACAAGTCGTACGGCACCGGTGCCGCCGCGGTGCACGCGCTGCGCGGCGTCTCCTTCGACGTCCCGCGCGGCGAGCTGGTCGCCCTCAAGGGACGCTCGGGTTCCGGCAAGACCACGCTCCTGAACATCGTCGGCGGCCTGGACGCGCCCGACCGGGGGCGGGTCGAGATCGACGGACTCGACCTCGCCGGCCTCGGCGAGGACGGGCTGCTCGCCCTGCGCCGGGACCGCGTCGGCTTCGTCTTCCAGTCCTTCGGCCTCATCCCGATCCTCACCGCCGCCGAGAACGTCGGCGTACCGCTGCGGCTGCGCCGGGCCGACCCGCGCGAGCGCGAGGAGCGCGTCGAGCTGCTGCTGTCCCTGGTCGGCCTCGCCGACCACGCGGCACAGCGGCCCGGCGAACTGTCCGGCGGCCAGCAGCAGCGGGTCGCCATCGCCCGCGCCCTCGCCAACAGCCCCTCCCTCCTCGTCGCCGACGAGCCGACCGGCCAGCTGGACGCGGAGACCGGGCACGCCGTGATGGAGCTGCTGCGCGCGGTCGTCCGCAGCGAGCGGGTCACCGCGCTCGTCGCCACCCACGACACGACCCTGCTCGGCCTCGCCGACCGGGTCCTGGAGCTGGGCGACGGCCGGATCGTCGAGCCCTGACCCCCTCGCGCCCCGCGCCGGTGCCGAAGCCGCGTCGGGGGCGGGTCCCGCGCCCCGGCCGGTGTCCCCGCGCGCGCCGCCCGGCCTTAGGGTCGACTGCGTCCGGCCAGTCGACCGGAGGACAAGGAGGGCCATGGGACGCGGCATGCTTCGGATCCACCTCGGTGCGGCACCGGGCGTCGGCAAGACGTACGCGATGCTGTCCGAGGCGCACCGGCGCGTCGAACGCGGCACCGACTGCGTGGTGGCCTTCGTCGAGCACCACGGCCGGCCGCGCACCGAGGCGCTGCTGCACGGCCTGGAGCAGATCCCGCGCAGGGAACTGGAACACCGCGGGGCCGTCCTGTCCGAGATGGACCTCGACGCCGTCCTCGCCCGCCGCCCCCGGGTGGCCCTGGTCGACGACCTCGCCCACACCAACGTCCCCGGCTCGCGCAACGCCAAGCGCTGGCAGGACGTGGAGGAACTGCTGGCGGCCGGCGTCGACGTGCTCTCGACGGTCAACATCCAGCACCTGGAGTCGCTGGGCGACGTCGTGGAGTCGATCACCGGCGTGCGGCAGCGGGAGACCGTGCCGGACGAGGTGGTGCGGCGGGCGGACCAGATCGAGCTGGTCGACATGGCGCCCGAGGCGCTGCGCCGCCGCATCGCGCACGGCAACGTCTACCAGCCGGACAAGGTCGACGCGGCCCTGTCGAACTACTTCCGCCTCGGCAACCTCACCGCGCTCAGGGAACTGGCGCTGCTGTGGGTGGCCGACCGGGTCGACGCCCACCTCCAGCGCTACCGCAGCGAGCACCAGGTCTCCGCGATATGGGGCTCGCGCGAGCGGATCGTCGTCGGCCTGACCGGCGGGCCCGAGGGGCGGACCCTGATCCGGCGGGCCGCGCGGCTGGCGGAGAAGGGCGCCGGCGGCGAGGTCCTGGCCGCCCACGTCGCCCGCGGCGACGGACTCACCGCCGCCTCGCCGGAGGAGCTCGCCGAGCAGCGCATCCTGGTGGAGGACCTGGGCGGCACCTTCCACCACGTCGTCGGCGACGACGTCCCGGCCGCCCTGCTCGCCTTCGCGCGCGGGGCGAACGCCACGCAGATCGTGCTGGGCTCCTCGCGCCGCAAGGCGTGGCAGTACGTCTTCGGCCCCGGCGTCGGCGCGACCGTCGCGCGGGACTCCGGGCCGGACCTGGACGTGCACATCGTCACCCACGAGGAGATCGCCAAGGGGCGCGGGCTCCCGGTGGCCCGGGGCGCCCGGCTCGGGCGGTCGCGCACGGCGGCGGGCTGGGCGGTCGGCCTGGCCGGTCCGGCGCTGCTCGCCGTGCTGCTCAGCGCCGTCGACCCGGGGTTCGCCAACAACATGCTGCTGTTCCTGGCGCTGACGGTCGCGGCGGCCCTGGCCGGCGGACTGTGGCCGGCGCTGGCCTCGGCGGTGGCCGGCTCCCTGCTGCTCAACTACTTCCACACCCCGCCCCTGCACACCTGGACCGTCTCCGACCCCAGGAACATCGTCGCCATCGTGGTCTTCGTCGCCGTCGGCGCGGCGGTGGCCTCCGTCGTCGACCTCGCCGCCCGCCGCACCCAGCAGGCGGCCCGGCTGCGCGCCGAGTCGGAGATCCTGTCCCACCTCGCCGGCAACGTGCTGCGCGGCGAGACCGGACTGGAGGACCTGCTGGAACGGGTGCGCGAGACCTTCGGCACGGAATCGGCGGCCCTGCTGGAGCGCGCCGACGACGTCCAGCCGTGGACCTGCGCCGGACGCGCGGGCCGGGGGCGGACCGTCGAGCGGCCCGAGGACGCGGACGTGGACGTGCCGGTCGGCGACCACATGGCGCTCGCGCTGACCGGCCGGGTGCTGCCCGCCGAGGACCGCAGGGTGCTCGCCGCCTTCGCCGCGCAGGCCGCCGTCGTGCTGGACCGCCGCCGGCTGCGCGAGGAGGCCGACCGGGCCCGCGCCCTCGCCGAGGGCAACCGCATCCGCACCGCGCTGCTGGCCGCCGTCAGCCACGATCTGCGCACCCCGCTGGCCGGGATCAAGGCGGCGGTCTCCTCCCTGCGCTCCGAGGACGTCGACTGGTCGCCGCAGGACACCGCCGAACTGCTCGCGAGCATCGAGGAGGGCGCCGACCGGCTGGACCACCTGGTGGGCAACCTGCTCGACATGTCACGGCTGCAGACCGGGACGGTCACCCCGCTGATCCGCGAGACCGACGTGGACGAGGTGGTGCCGATGGCGCTCGGCGGGGTGCCCGAGGGCAGCGTCGCCCTGGACGTCCCCGAGGCCCTGCCCATGGTCGCCGCGGATCCGGGGCTGCTGGAGCGGGCGATGGCCAACGTGGTGGAGAACGCCGTCAAGTACAGCCCGCCCGGCGTCCCCGTCCTGGTCGCCGCCAGCGCCCTCGCCGACCGGGTCGAGGTGCGGGTGGTCGACCGCGGGCCCGGCGTCCCCGACGAGGCGAAGGACCGCATCTTCGAACCCTTCCAGCGGCACGGCGACGCCCCGCGCGGAGCCGGGGTCGGTCTCGGACTGGCCGTCGCGCGGGGGTTCGCCGAGGCCATGGGCGGCACGCTCGCCGCCGAGGACACCCCCGGCGGTGGCCTCACCATGACGCTCACCCTCCGCGCGGCGGCAGCGGAGTGCCCGGAGCCCGTACCCGCCGCAGAACCGGAAAGGCAGCCCTCATGACCCGTGTGCTGGTGGTCGACGACGAGCCGGCGATCGTGCGCGCCCTCGTGATCAACCTCAAGGCGCGCTCCTACGACGTCGACGCGGCCCACGACGGAGCCGGCGCCCTGGAGCTGGCCGCCGCCCGCCACCCCGACGTGGTCGTCCTCGACCTGGGCCTGCCCGACATGGACGGCGTCGAGGTGATCCGGGGGCTGCGCGGCTGGACCCGGGTCCCGATCCTGGTGCTGTCCGCGCGGCACGCCTCCGAGGAGAAGGTGCAGGCGCTGGACGCGGGGGCCGACGACTACGTCACCAAGCCCTTCGGCATGGACGAGCTGCTGGCCCGGCTGCGGGCCGCCGTGCGCCGCGCCGAGCCCGTCGGCGACGGGGGGACGTGGTGGTGGAGACCGACACGTTCACCGTCGACCTGGCCGCGAAGAAGGTCAGCCGCGACGGCAGGGACGTACGGCTGACCCCCACCGAGTGGCACCTGCTGGAGGCGCTGGTGCGCGGCGGCGGCCGTCTGGTGGCGCAGAAGCAGCTGCTGCGGGAGGTGTGGGGGCCGTCGTACGGGACGGAGACGAACTACCTGCGCGTGTACATGGCACAGCTGCGCCGGAAGCTGGAGGCGGATCCGTCACGTCCGAGGCACCTCATCACCGAGCCGGGGATGGGCTACCGCTTCGAGAAGTGAAGGTCAGGACGGTGCCGGCCGCGATGCCCGGGGGAGGCCGGACAGGGGCCGGTTCGGACCGGGGAACCGGGGGGTACGTAACCGTCAGTGCACCCCGGTACGCTTCAGACATGAGTGCTGTTCCTCGTTCCGAGAAGCCGGCAGGCCGGTTCCGGCGCATGCTCGACCGGCTCTCCTCGTCTCAGGAGGACCTGGAGTCCGAGGAGCTGCGTGAGGACGCCGAGACCGCCGGCTGTACGCGGATAGGTGACTGTCAGGACCGGCAGATCGTGACGGTTACTGGTACCTTGCGCACGGTCACGTTGCGGCCGCGCGCGGGAGTGCCGGCCCTGGAGGCCGAGCTGTTCGACGGCTCCGCCGCGCTGGACGTGGTGTGGCTCGGCAGGCGCTCCATCGTGGGGATCGAGCCGGGGCGCAGGCTGATCGCATCGGGCCGGATCTCGATGAGCCGGGGCCGCCGGGTGCTGTTCAATCCGAAATACGAACTGAGACCCCTCGGACGGGAGTAGCCGGTGACGTCGCTCGACAAGCCGACAACCGACGACAAGCCGACCACCGGAGACACCTCCTCGGACGACGCCCGGGCGGTGACCGAAGCCGCGCTGTTCGAGGCGTTCGGCGGGGTGCGGGGCATGGTCGAGACGGTGCTGCCCGGGCTCCTCTTCGTCAGCATCTACACGGTCAACAAGGACCTGCACATGTCGGCGATCGCGGCGCTCGCCGTGTCGCTGGTGATGGTCGTGGTCCGGCTGGTGATGAAGGACACCGTCAAGCACGCCTTCAGCGGGGTCTTCGGCGTCGCCTTCGGCGTGGTCTTCGCGATGATGACCGGCAACGCCAAGGACTTCTACCTGCCGGGCATGCTCTACACGCTGGGCCTGGCCCTGGCGTACATCGTCACCGCGATGGCCGGTGTCCCGCTGATCGGTCTGATGCTGGGCCCCGTCTTCCGGGAGAACCTCTCCTGGCGCACCCGCAATCCCGGTCGCAAGAAGGCCTACACCAAGGCCAGCTGGGCCTGGGGGCTGATCCTGCTCGGCAAGAGCGCGATCCTGTTCCCGCTGTACTGGTGGGCGGACACGACCCAGCTGGGCTGGGTGCTGGTCACGCTGAAGATCCCGCCGTTCCTGCTCGCCGTGTATCTGACGTGGGTGTTCCTGGCGAAGGCGCCCCCGCCGATCGACGTGTTCGCGGAGATGGAGGCGCGGGAGCGCGCGGAGGAGGAGCGCGAGGCCGCGTCCGCGCAGGAGGACGGCGGGACGGCGCCGGCCGGGCGGCACCGCCGGCGGGCGTAGCCACCCGGCGGCCGGTCCCGCCCCGGCCCGTACGCGAGCGAGGGCGCCCGGAGATCCCGAGATCTCCGGGCGCCCTCGCCGTCGTGGGGGCAGGCGCTCAGCGCGCCGTCTCGTCCCGGCGCACCGACAGCAGGTCCTCCAGCTGTTCCTCGCGGGCCTGGGCGGCCACGAAGAGCAGCTCGTCGCCCGCCTCCAGGGAGTCCTCCCTGGTCGGGGCCAGCACGCGCGTGCCGCGGATGATGGTGACCAGCGAGGTGTCCTGCGGCCACTGGACGTCCCCGACCCGGGTGCCGGCCAGCGCCGACTCCTCGGGCAGGGTCAGTTCGACGAGGTTGGCGTCGCCGTGGCTGAAGCGCAGCAGCCGCACCAGGTCGCCGACGCTGACCGCCTCCTCCACCAGGGCCGACATCAGGCGCGGTGTGGAGACGGCGACGTCCACACCCCAGGCCTCGTTGAACAGCCACTCGTTCTTCGGGTTGTTCACCCGGGCGACGACCCGCGGAACCCCGTACTCGGTCTTGGCGAGCAGCGAGACGACGAGATTGACCTTGTCGTCGCCGGTCGCCGCGATGACGACGTTGCAGCGCTGGAGCGCCGCCTCGTCCAGGGAGGTGATCTCGCAGGCGTCGGCGAGGAGCCACTCGGCCTGCGGGACGCGCTCGACCGAGATGGCGGTCGGCGCCTTGTCGATGAGCAGGATCTCGTGGCCGTTCTCCAGCAGCTCGCCCGCGATCGAGCGGCCGACCGCGCCGGCCCCGGCAATGGCGACCCTCATCAGTGACCGCCCTCCTGTTCGGGGCCCTTGGCGAACGCCGCCTCGACCCGGTTGATCTCATCGGTGCGCATCATCACGTGCACCAGGTCGCCCTCCTGCAGCACCGTCTGCGAGCTGGGCAGGATCGCCTCGCCGAGCCGGGTCAGGAAGGCGACGCGGACGCCGGTCTCGTCCTGGAGCCTGCTGATCCGGTGGCCCACCCAGGCCGTGGAGGTGTGCACCTCGGCGAGCTGCACCCCGCCGGTGGGGTCGCGCCACAGCGGCTCGGCGCCCGAGGGGAGCAGCCGGCGCAGCATCTGGTCCGCCGTCCAGCGGACCGTCGCCACGGTCGGGATGCCGAGGCGCTGGTAGACCTCGGCGCGGCGGGGGTCGTAGATGCGGGCGGCGACGTTCTCGATGCCGAACATCTCCCGGGCCACCCGTGCGGCGATGATGTTGGAGTTGTCGCCGCTGGAGACGGCGGCGAAGGCGCCCGCCTCCTCGATGCCGGCCTCGCGCAGGGTGTCCTGGTCGAAACCGACCCCGGTGACCCGGCGCCCGCCGAACGAGGAGCCCAGCCGGCGGAAGGCGGTGGGGTCCTGGTCGATCACGGCGACCGTGTGCCCCTGCTCCTCCAGGGTCTGGGCCAGGGCGGAACCCACCCTTCCGCAACCCATGATGACAATATGCATCGCGTCACACCGCGCTTCCTGCAGGCCCTTCGACCTTCACGACTCTCGTGCTCATGTCTCTCTTTCGGCTCGCCAGGCAACACGTCGCGGCCTGAGTGCGGGCCGCCGGGCAACATCATGCCGGTGGAACGCGGTTGCGATGCCCTCCGGGGGCCCGGCCGACGCGTTCGCCCGCCCGAGTCCAACGTATCGGCACCCCGCGGGAACGCCCGGCGCCCGGACGGGCCGCGGGAACCGGACGGGCCGGCGGAGACGGCGGGGAGCGGGAGGAAGCGAGAAGAGGCCGGGAGGAGCGAGGAGGAGCGAGGAGGCGCCGCGGGGCGCGCGGTCAGCGGCGCGTGATGCTCCGCACACTCGCCAGTGTGAGGATTCCGAGGCCGACGAGGGCGACCGCGGCGCCGATCAGTTCTGCGGTCGTGTGCATGGAACCTCCACGGAGCGGCAACGAACGGGGTTCGGTCATATAGGCATGGAAACCCCTCGACCTGCGGAATCCGCACCTCGATCACCCGGTGATTTCACCCGGAGGGCAGAGACCGTATGGATGCCGTATGGATGTGGGTGGCGGCTGAGCGGTCCCTCGCGCGAGCGCCTACGATGCTCTGTTGTGTCCAAACTGACCGACGTGCCCAAACGGATCCTGATCGGGCGCGCACTGCGCAGTGACCGGCTGGGCGAAACGCTCCTGCCGAAGCGCGTCGCCCTCCCCGTCTTCGCCTCAGACCCGCTGTCCTCCGTGGCGTACGCGCCCGGCGAGGTGCTGCTGGTCCTGTCCATCGCGGGCCTGTCGGCGTACCACTTCAGCCCCTGGATCGCCGTCGCGGTCGTCGTGCTGATGTTCACCGTGGTCGCCTCCTACCGGCAGAACGTGCACGCCTACCCCAGCGGCGGCGGCGACTACGAGGTGGCCAACACCAACCTGGGTCCCAAGGCCGGCCTGACCGTCGCGAGCGCCCTGCTCGTCGACTACGTCCTGACGGTCGCCGTGTCGATCTCCTCCGGCATCGAGAACCTGGGCTCGGCGATCCCGTTCGTCGTCGAGCACAAGGTGGCCTGCGCGATCGGCGTGATCGTGCTGCTGACGCTGATGAACCTGCGCGGCGTCAAGGAGTCCGGCACGCTCTTCGCCATTCCGACGTACGTCTTCGTGGCGGGCGTCTTCACCATGATCGCCTGGGGCACCTTCCGTTCGGTGGTGCTCGGCGACGAGATGCGGGCGCCGACGGCGGACTACGAGATCAAGCCCGAACACCCGGGCCTGGCCGGCTTCGCCCTGCTCTTCCTGCTCCTGCGCGCCTTCTCCTCCGGCTGTGCCGCGCTCACCGGCGTCGAGGCGATCTCCAACGGCGTCCCCGCGTTCCGCAAGCCCAAGTCGCGGAACGCGGCGACCACGCTCTCCCTGATGGGCCTGCTCGCCGTCACCATGTTCTGCGGCATCATCGCGCTGGCCATGGCGACCGACGTCCGCATGGCCGAGAACCCGGCCAAGGACCTGATCCACGACGGCGTCCCGCTCGGCGCGGACTACGTGCAGCACCCGGTGATCTCGCAGGTCGCCGAGGCCGTCTTCGGCCAGGGCAGCCTCCTGTTCATCGTGCTCGCCGCCGCCACCGCGCTGGTGCTGTTCCTCGCCGCGAACACCGCCTACAACGGCTTCCCGCTGCTCGGCTCGATCCTCGCCCAGGACCGCTACCTCCCCCGTCAGCTGCACACCCGCGGCGACCGCCTCGCCTTCTCCAACGGCATCGTGCTGCTCGCGGGCGCCGCCGCCCTGCTGGTGTGGGTCTACGGCGCCGACTCCACCCGGCTGATCCAGCTCTACATCGTCGGCGTGTTCGTGTCCTTCACGCTCAGCCAGACCGGCATGGTCCGGCACTGGAACCGCCTGCTGGCCACCGAGACCGAGCCGGCCAAACGCCGCCACATGATCCGTTCCCGGGCCATCAACACCTTCGGCGCCTTCTTCACCGGCCTGGTGCTGGTCGTCGTGCTCGTCACCAAGTTCACCCACGGCGCCTGGGTGGCGCTGCTCGGCATGTGCATCTTCTACGCGACGATGACGGCGATCCGTAAGCACTACGACCGCGTCGCCGAGGAGATCGCGGCCCCGGAGACCCCGGGCGACGACATGGCGCGGCCCTCCCGCGTCCACTCGGTCGTCCTGGTCTCCAAGATCCACCGCCCCACGCTGCGGGCGCTCGCCTACGCCAAGCTGATGCGCTCGGACACCCTGGAGGCGCTCAGCGTCAACGTCGACCCGACGGAGACCAAGGCGCTGCACGCGGAGTGGGAGCGGCGCGGCATCGACGTCCCCCTGAAGGTGCTCGACTCCCCGTACCGGGAGGTCACGCGGCCGGTCATCGAGTACGTCAAGAGCCTGCGCAAGGAGGCGCCGCGCGACGTCGTCTCCGTCATCATCCCCGAGTACGTGGTCGGCCACTGGTACGAGCACCTGCTGCACAACCAGAGCGCGCTGCGGCTCAAGGGCCGGCTGCTGTTCACGCCGGGCGTGATGGTGACCTCGGTGCCGTACCAGCTCCAGTCGTCCGAGGTGGCCAGGAAGCGGGCCCGCAAGCGGCAGGAGTGGGTCGCGCCCGGTTCGGTGCGGCGCGGTCCGGCGGAGCGGGCGAAGGAGTCCTCTCCGCAGAAGTAGACTGGTGGGCTGTTGTCGCGTGCCCACCGGCCGCCCGCCCGCCCTCGATCTTGTGGAGTCACCCCGCCATGCAGGCAGAACCTAGGAAATCACTGGTGGGGGAGGAGTACGAGGTCGAGATCGGCCCCGTCGCCCACGGCGGTCACTGCATCGCCCGTACGTCCGCCGGACAGGTCCTCTTCGTCCGGCACGCGCTGCCCGGTGAACGGGTCGTCGCGCGGGTGACGGAGGGCGAGGAGGGCGCCCGCTTCCTGCGCGCGGACGCGGTGACGGTGCTGGACGCCTCCAAGGACCGGATCGACGCGCCCTGCCCCTTCGCCGGACCCGGCCGCTGCGGCGGCTGCGACTGGCAGCACGCCAAGCCGGGAGCGCAGCGCCGCCTGAAGGGCGAGGTCGTCGCCGAGCAGCTCCGGCGCCTGGCCGGACTCTCGCCCGAGGACGTCGGCTGGGACGGCACCGTGATGCCCGCCGAGGGCGACAAGGTCCCCGCGGGCCAGGTCCCGGCCTGGCGCACGCGCGTGCAGTACGCCGTCACCGCCGACGGCCGCGCGGGACTGCGCCGGCACCGCTCGCACGAGGTCGAGCCGATCGACCACTGCATGATCGCCGCGGAGGGCGTCAGCGAACTCGGCATCGAGAAGCGGGACTGGACGGGCATGGACTCCGTCGAGGCGATCGCGGCGACGGGCTCGCAGGACCGCCAGGTCGTCCTGACCCCGAAGCCGGGCGCGCGTCTTCCGCTGGTCGAACTGGACCGCCCGGTCTCGGTCCTGCGCGTCGACGAGCGCTCCGGCCAGGTCCACCGCGTCCACGGCCGCCCCTTCGTCCGCGAACGCGCGGACGGCCGCACCCACCGCGTCGGCAACGGCGGCTTCTGGCAGGTCCACCCGAAGGCCGCCGACACCCTGGTCACCGCGGTGATGCAGGGCCTGCTGCCCCGCAAGGGCGACATGGCCCTCGACCTGTACTGCGGCGTCGGCCTGTTCGCGGGCGCCCTGGCCGACCGGGTCGGCGAGTCGGGCGCGGTCCTCGGCATCGAGTCCGGCAAGCGGGCCGTCGAGGACGCCCGGCACAACCTCGCGGACTTCCCCCGGGTGCGCATCGAACAGGGCAAGGTCGAGTCGGTCCTGCCCCGCACGGGCATCACGGAGGTCGACCTCGTCGTCCTCGACCCGCCGCGCGCGGGCGCCGGCCGCGGGACGGTGGAGCACCTGTCGTCCCTGGGCGCGCGCCGGATCGCGTACGTGGCCTGCGACCCGGCGGCGCTGGCACGGGACCTGGCGTACTTCCGGGACGGGGGGTACCGGGTGCGGACGCTGCGGGTGTTCGACCTGTTCCCGATGACGCACCACGTGGAGTGCGTGGCGATTCTGGAGCCTGCCAAGAAGGGCAGCTGACCTGCTGGTTCTGCGGGCCGGTCGGTCGTCGGCCGGTTCCTGATGCGGACCACCGGTGACGGCGCCCCGGACATCGTCGGGTTCGGCCCGCAGGGCGTGGTCGTCGCACGCGGACGCGGCGACGGCACGTTCGAGCCCTCGCGGCTCGTCCTGAACGACTTCGGGCACGCCCAGGGATGGACGGGCAGCAAGCACCTCCGGTTCCTCGCCGACGTCACCGGCGACGGCACCCCCGACATCGTCGGCTTCGGCGACGAAGGGGTCTGGGTGGCGCACAACCGCGGCGACGGCCGGTTCGACCAGGCCCAGCTGGTGTGCCGCGGCTTCGGGTACAGCGACGACGCGGGCGCCTGGCGGGTCGGCCGGCACCCCCGCTTCCTCGCCGACGTCACCGGTGACGGACGCGTCGACATCGTCGGCTTCGGCGGCCCGGGCGTGTACGTGGCCCGCAACCTCTTCCGCCGCTTCAGAACCCGGTGACCGACAGGGGCCCGCGGCCCGACGGTGCCGCGCGCGGGTCGGCCGCCGCGCGCGGCGGCGGTGCATCGGCACGGTGCCGGCGCGGTCAGCGCGCCCGTGCCGGCGCACCCCCGGCCGCCGGCGCCGGTGCGTCCGCGGGTACGGGTGGTGCGAAGCTGGTCCAGGCGGTGCGGGTGGGCAGCGGATGGACGGTGCGGCCGGCGACCGCGTTGAGGATCACGGCGGCCCGGTGGGCGCCGAGGCCGAGGTCGGGCGTGCCGACCCCGTGGGTGTGCAGCTCGGCGTTCTGTACGTACAGGCCGCCGGTGAGGGCGGGCCGGGTGACGACCCGGTGGTCCAGGCCGACCCGGTAGCGGCCCTGCTCGTCCCGGTCGACCAGGTGGGCGATCGGATCGAGGACCGCGGGGCGGACCGCGCGGTAGCCGGTGGCGAGCACCACCGCGTCCGTGCGGATCACCGTCTCGGTCCCGGAGTCGGTGTGCCGGCAGCGCAGTTCGAGGCTGCCGGCCGGGCCGGCGGTGGCCGCCGTCACCGCCGTGCCGGGGACGATCTCGACCGGCTCGGCGTCGATCGGCCGTCCGACGGTGCTCCGGTAGAGGTGGTCGTGGATCTCGGCGAGGGTCTCGGAGCTGGCCGCCTTGTACAGCTGCCACTGCTCGCCCACCAGGCGGTCGCGCACGGCGGCGGGGAGGCCGTGGAAGTAGCGGGTGTAGTCGGGGGTGAAGTGTTCCAGGCCGAGCTTGGAGTACTCCATCGGGGCGAACGCGCGGGTCCGGGTGAGCCAGCGCAGCCGGGTGCCGTCACCGGCGCGGGTGCGCAGCAGGTCGAGGAAGACCTCGGCGCCGGACTGGCCGGAGCCGAGGACGGTGATGTCCCGGGCGCCGTCCAGGGCGGAGCGGCGGTCCAGGTACTGGGCGCAGTGCCAGACCCGGGGGTGGTCGGCCAGGGCGGCGAACGCGGTGGGCCGGTACGGCTCGGTGCCGATCCCGAGCACGACGTTGCGGGCGGCGAACTCCCGGCCGCCCGCGGTGACCCGGAACAGCCGCCCGGCGGCGTCCCAGTGCACCGAGCCGACCGGGACGCCGAAGCGGCAGTTGGGCAGGCGTTCGGCCGCCCAGCGGCAGTAGTGCTCGTACTCGCGGCGCGGCAGGTGGAACCGCTCGGAGAAGTAGAACGGGAAGAGCCGCTGCTGGTGCCGCAGGTAGTTGAGGAACGACCAGGGGTTGGTCGGGTCGACCAGGGAGACGAGGTCGGCCAGGAACGGGACCTGCATCCTGGCCCCGTCGACCAGCAGGCCGGGGTGCCAGCGGAACTCCGTGCGGGCCTCGCAGAACAGCGTGCTCAGCTCCGGCACCTGGTCGCACAGCGCGGCGAGCGAGAGGTTGAACGGGCCGATGCCGACGCCGAGCAGGTCGTACGGTGCGGTCGGTGGCTGCTTCATGCTGGGGCGGTCCTCCTGGCGGGCGAGGCCGGTCGGCGGGTCATCAGGACGGCCCGTTTGCCGGGCAGGTCGAGCTCGGCCACGCGGTGGAAGCCCGCGTTGCGGAACGCCCGGACGGACGGGACGTTGCGCACGTCCGGCTCGCCGACCAGCCGGGGGGCGTGCCGCAGCAGATGGTCGGCGAGGGCGGTGAGCAGGATGCTGCCGAGCCCCCTGCCGCGTGCGTCGGGCGGCCCCAGCAGCAGGTGGATCCCGGTGTCGTGGGGTTGGGACCGGTAGTGGCGGGCGAGCGGGTCGAGGTCGGCGCGGTACACCTCCCAGTAGCTCATGGGCGTGCCGTCGAGCAGGCCCAGGCACGGGGTGCTGCGGCCGTCACCGGCCAGCTGGGCGCCCACGTGTCGCTCGGTGCGCTCGGCCGGCCCGTCGAGCGACCAGTACGCCGCGACGGCCGGGTCGTTCATCCACTCGGTGAGCAGCGGCAGGTCGGCGGGCCGGACGGGGCGCAGCCGGAACCCGCCGGCGGCGGTGGTCAGTGTGCAGGGGAGGGCGGGGGTGGTCACGGGACGGCCACCGGGTTGGGCACGGTGACGTACACCGACTGGGTGGCCACCGGGCCGACCAGCTCGTCGAGGCCCCTCAGGCGGGTGAGCAGGTTGGCCTTGCAGCGCAGGGTCGGCGCGTCGAGCAGGTGGGCGGGCAGGCTCGAGCCGGTCGCGGCGGCGGCGGGGCCGGCGAGGAAACGGCGCAGCAGGGTGAGCAGCTGCTGCTCGTCCGCCAGGCGCTGGGCGCCGAACGCGCCGGTCAGGCCGAGCACGTGGTTGATGCCGAGGTAGTAGCAGAACCGCTCGTCGGCGACCTGGTCGGGGACGAAGGTGTCGCTGGCCGCACCGATGCCGGGCAGGCGGGCGGACAGTTCGCCGGCCCTCGACCGGCGGAAGTAGTAGCCCTGGTTGTCGCGGTAGCGGCCGCCGGCGGGCCACCCGTCGGCGTCCAGCAGGACCAGGGTGTTCTGCTGGTGCGCCTCCAGGGCGATGCCGCCCCGGCCGTCCAGCCAGAGGACGGGCAGCACCACCGCGTCGAGGTAGCGCCGGAACCACTCGGCGGCCACGGCGGGCAGCGGCTGGGCGGTGCGGGCGGCGAGGCCGCGCAGCACCCCGGCCAGAGCGGAGTCGAGGGTGTCGCCGAGCGGCTGCTCGGCGACCAGTCCGGCGACGCAGTGCACCCGGGTGTCCGGGCCGAACGGCTGGCGGCGCACCACCGTGTCCAGGCCGTTGGGATCGGGCAGGCCGGGTGCGTCCAGGCCGATCCACGCCGGGTCGCGGACGATGTCGAAGCCGGGGTGCGCGGCCCGCCACTCGGCGGCGAGGCCCGCCTCCAGCAGCCGGTGCACCTCCAGGCCGCGGTGCAGCTCCTTGCGGAGGTTCTCCCGGCGGGAGTTGGTGATGCGCAGGCCGAGTGAGAGCTTGAGCATCCAGGGGGTGCCGGGGCGGAGCACGGTGCGGACCGAGGAGGTCGGGTGCCACGGTTCGCCGCGCGGGCCGAGGTCGTGCAGTCGGCCCTGCTCCAGCAGTGCCGCGACGGCCGGGCGCAGGGCGAGTTCGCCGGCCTGCCAGGGGTGCACCGGCAGTGCGGCGGTGCCCGGTGGCAGGGCGGCCGGGTCGCCGAGCAGGCGTGCGGTGATCTGCTCGGCGGTGAGCGGCTCGGCGGAGTCGGCGGCGAGCAGTTCCCGGTCGACGGCGTACCAGTGCAGGCGGAAGGCGCCGTGGGTCTCCGGGGAGTAGGCGGCGCTCTGGGCAGGCGCGAGACCGTCGCGGCCCTTGGGCGCGGGGTGCTGCGGGTGGCCGAGAAGCAGGGACTGCTCGGCGCGCAGGAACGGCAGGTGTTCCGGGTCGGCCGTGGTACGGCGGTACGCCAGGATCCCGGCGGTGCGGGCGACCGAGTCGGCGACCTGGGCCACCAGGGTGGCGAGGTGGCCGCCCTCGCCGCGTTCGGTGGTCGCGCCGATCAGGGCCGCGACGGTGACCGCGTCCACGGGGGCGGGCGGCCCGCCGGCCTCGGTCGGGCTGCCGAGGGTGACCGGCCCGAAGCGGTGCCAGCCGCACGGTGACCAGTACCGCACGGGGGCCACGAGCCGGGCGGCGCCGCCCAGCACCGGCACGTGCAGGACTCCGTCGGGGCCGGGGGCGGCGCCGGTCTCGCGCACCCAGCAGCGCAGCAGGTTCTCGGCGCCGGCGTGCTCGGCGGCGACGGCGGGGTCCGGATGGAGCAACGGATCGGTGCCGGGCTGGTGAGACGCGCCGGACGGGGCTCCGGTGAGGGCGGTGCTCATGGCTGCTGGCTGCTCCTTCGGGCGTTGGGGCGGCCCTGACGGGCACATGATGGCTATCGGCGTCCGGCCGCGTGACACGCAATCCGTTGCTCCTGACGGCCGGTCACCTCACTCGCAGGGGTGGCCGGGCAGAGCCGGAGCCGGTTCGGAGCCGGGAGACCGCTGCCGTGGTGTCGACGGCCGGTGAACGTCGGAGTCATCAGTGCCCCGGGCAGTGGGAGCCGGTGGACCGCTTCACCCGGCTGCCCGGTGCCGGCGGGCACGACGGCCACTGTCCTGTGCACGCTCGACCAGGCGCCCACCGCACCCGGCCGCGCCCCGTGGACCCATGAGGAGCCCGTCGCGTCCGCGCTCGTCCTCCACCAGCGGTGCCGAAGCCGTTGTGCACCGGCCCCCGTCCCCTCCTGAGCCCCGCGGGCACCCCGGCACCCACGTCGGACGGGGACGAACACGAGCGTCCTCGCCACCCTGGAACCCGAGGTCCGCGGCTACAGCCGGACCTGGCCCACCGTCTTCACCACCGCCCGCGGTGCCGAACCGCGGGACGCGAAACGGGATGACGCTCGGCGCGCTCGCCGTCACCGCCGACCCGGACAAGCGCGCCGGGGCCGGCGTTCCGCTGCCGCACACCGTCGCCATGCCCTTCGACGACCTTGCCGACGACGACGAGCGGGCCGTCACCCGGCTGGTCCAGGCGTGGGGGGACCGCGGCCGCCGACGGGCCGCTCGCCGCCGTGGTGGCGGAGACCGTGCAGGGTGAGGGCGGAGTCCACCCGGCCCGCCCGGCCTGGCTGGAGGCGCTCACCTCCGGGGTCCGGGCGCACGGCACCCTGCCGGTGGTCGACGACGTTCACACGGGCTGCGGGCGCACCGGTCCGTTCTTCTCCTTCGAGACGTCCGGCGTCGTGCCCGGCCTCGTCCGCCTGTCCAAGCCGACCGGCGGTCACGGGAGGCCCGCGGCCCTCACCCCGATGCGCCCCGAGTACGACGTGTGGCGTCCCGGCGAGCACAACGGCACCTTCCGGGGCTGCAACCCGGCGTTCGTCACCGCCACCCGGGCACTGGAGGTCTCCTGGTCCGACGGCGCGCTCCGGGCCAGGACCGCCGTGCTGGGCGAACGGGTGCGCCGCTCCCTCAGCGAGACGGCCCGCCGCCACGGACTCCCCGCCCCGCGCGGCCGGGGTCCGGCCTGGGGGCTGCCCCTCGACCACCCGGGTGCGGCCCGCGAGGTCTGCGACGCCGCCCACCGGGCGGGGCTGCTGCTGGAGACCGCGGGCCTCCAGGACGAGGTGGTCAGGCTGCTGCCGCCGCTCACCGTGACGGACGGGCGGATGGAACGGGGTCTCGTGGTGCTCGACGAGGCCGTCGCGGCCGTGGCCGGTGCCCGGGGCACCGCGGCGTGAGCGGGACCTCGTCCGCCGGAGGGCTCACCCGCGTCGTAGCCGCGCGTCCGCGGGGGACGACGACGCCCCGTGAGCCGGAACCCGACGACGTCCACCGCGTCGCCCCTCGTCGTCCGGAGCGGCGATCCGGGGAGGGCCCGTCGGGCGAGTCCCCTCCCCGGCCGGCTGCGAAGCCGCCGGGAGCGACGGTGACGATCACCGCGTCCGCCCGGAACAGTGGTTCGCCGGCGCCGGATCCGCCGCGGCGAGCACGCCGGACGCGAGGGTCGCCGCCACCACGGCGGCGACCCGGGACCGTCAGCGATGTCTTCCTGGAGGGGCGGGGGAAGCCGCCCCGTGAGCCGTCACCGGTGCGCCCTCTCGCTCGGGGCGGGCCCCGTCAGGTGCGGGTCCAGCGTTGGTTGCTGCTGTTCGAGCAGGAGTAGAGCTGGATCAGGGTGCCGTTGGCGGTGCCGCCCCCGACGGCGTCGAGGCAGAGGCCGGACTGGACGCCGACGATGGATCCGTCGGAGTTGAGGCGCCACTTCTGGTTGTCGCCGCCCCAGCAGCTGTAGATCTGGACCTTGGTGCCATTGCCGGTGCCGGCGGCGTCCAGGCACTTGTTGCCGTAGACCCTGAGCTCGCCGGCGTCGGTGTGCGTCCACTGCTGGTTGGTGCCGCTGTGGCAGTCCCACAGCTGGAGCTGGGTGCCGTCGGTGGTGCTGCTGCTGGGCACGTCCAGGCAGCGGCCCGAGCCGACGCCCTTGATCTGTCCGCCGTCCGCGGGCGGTGTGGTGGAGCCGCCGTTGAGTGCGTTGAGGACGGCGGTGTACGCGGGCTTCTTGCTGCCGTCGTTGTTGAACAGCAGCGGCGTGTCCCCCGACCGCCAGGAGTCGCTGTCGCGCACACCCCAGACGGTGATGCCGAGGCAGCGCGGGACGGCCAGGCAGTCGTTGACCACGTTGGCGTAGGTCGAGGCCGGGGCGCCCTGGATGTCGAGTTCGGTGACGGCCACGTCGACGCCGAGGGCGGCGAAGTTCTGCAGGGTGGTGCGGAAGTTGCTGTTGTAGGGGCTTCCGCTGTTGAAGTGCGCCTGGAAGCCGACGCAGTCGATCGGCACGCCGCGCGACTTGAAGTCGCGCACCATGTTGTACATGGCCTGGGTCTTGGCCCAGGTCCAGTTCTCGACGTTGTAGTCGTTGTAGCAGAGCTTGGCCGCCGGGTCGGCCGCGCGCGCGGTGCGGAAGGCGACCTCGATCCAGTCGTTGCCGGTGCGCTGCAGGTTGGAGTCGCGCCGGGCTCCCGAACTGCCGTCGGCGAAGGCCTCGTTCACGACGTCCCACTGGGCGATCTTGCCCTTGTAGTGGGCCATCACGCCGTTGATGTGGTCGATCATCGCCTGGCGCAGTGCGCTGCCGCTGAGGTTCTGCATCCAGGCGGGCTGCTGGGAGTGCCAGGCCAGGGTGTGGCCGCGCACCTGCTTGCCGTTCTGCACCGCCCAGTTGTAGACGCGGTCGGCGGCGGTGAAGTTGAACTGGCCCCGCTGCGGTTCGGTGGCGTCGATCTTCATCTCGTTCTCGGCCGTCACCGAGTTGAACTCACGGTTCGCGATCGAGGTGTAGGTCGAGTCGCCCAGCTTGCCCGAGGCGATGGCGGTGCCGAAGTAGCGGCCGCTCTGCGCCGCCGCGGCGCCGAGCGTGCTCTCGGCGGCGTGTGCGGTCGGCGGCGCGACCAGTGCGGTGACCACGCCGAGGACGCCGACGACCAGCGTCAACAGCAGGCCGCGGATCTTCCGACGGACAACGGGTCTGGGGAGGGCGTACGAGCCCATGACTGTGGCCTCCAAGGTAGGAATCACGGAAGGACTGGAGTGCGGGATCGCGTCGTCCGTTCCCCTGCGGCAGACGGACGGACGGGACGGGCCCGGGCGGCACGGAATCACCGGACACCGTGGCCAGGGGGCATGACGATCTTCGACACGGACACGGGGGGTACTCCATCGCGGCTCAACCGGGGGACCGCCATGCGGCGTCGCACGGCTCTCCACCTGCGTGAGGAGCCGGGATGCGCTGGTGCGAACCTCACCGGAACGAAACGGGCGGTGCGGGTGCTCTGGTGCGCGGATCTGCAGTGCGGTGGTGCGGGGACCTGCCGTGCGGCACGGATGACTCAAGGCCGATGTGGTTCGGCATATCGATCTGCGGCCGGTTTCCCAGACAGGAATGATCGAGGCGTTGATGACGCATCGTCAATACTCTCCGCAGGAAAAGTTTCTGTTCCTGATTCGAAACTTTCGAGATGTCGATGGGTCGGCCGGTGAACCCCCGGGCATCGTCGTCGGCGGCGCCGGCAGCGCCCGCGAGCTCGCTCGACCCCGGTGTCGAGCAGGGGTGATTCAGTCATCTGACGGTGCGGTGTGTGTCATTCCGGGCGCAGGCCCTACGGAATGTTTCGAGTTCGGCGGCGACGCGTGCGAGGGGTATTGACCTCGCTCGCCGGTTCCTTATCATTCGGACTGCTCGATAATTCGATCAGTATTCGATATATCGAACACGCTGAAGTCGCTCCATCGCACAGCAGGGCATCTCCCGGTCCCCCGGACGCCGAGCCGCAAGGAGCCTGTCGCATGCGCATGTCATGTACTCATCATTCACCCTCCCGCCGTCGCGCGCCGCCGGCCGCCCACCGCACCGCACCGACAGTCCGGACGGCCTCCGACGAGGCCGGCCGGAACCCCCTACTCGAGGTTGGGAAGTCCCCATGCGCAGAAGAATGTTCCGCCGCAGGCACCCGTCCGCGGTGCTCGCCGCCGCGGTCGCGACCCTGGCCGCGCTGGCGGCGATGCTCGTCGCCACCCCGGCCCAGGCGGCCGCCAGCGGCGCCTTGCGCGGTGTCGGTTCGAACCGGTGTCTCGACGTGACGGGCGCCGGCCAGACCGACGGCACGTACCTGCAGATCTACGACTGCTGGAGCGGGACCAACCAGCAGTGGACGTGGACGGACGGCAACCAGCTGACCGTGTACGGCAACAAGTGCCTGGACGTTCCGGGCCACGCCACCACGGCCGGCACCCGGGTGCAGATCTGGAGTTGTTCCGGCGGTGCGAACCAGCAGTGGCGGGTGAACTCCGACGGCACGGTCGTCGGCGTGGAGTCCGGGCTGTGCCTGGAGGCCGCGGGCGCCGGCACGGCCAACGGCACGGCGGTGCAGATCGGGACGTGCAACGGCGGCAGCCACCAGAAGTGGACCGGCCTGTCCGGGACGCCGCCGACGGACGGCACGTGCTCCCTTCCGTCGACGTACCGGTGGACGTCGACGGGTGTGCTGGCGCAGCCGGCGAACGGGTGGGCCGCGGTGAAGGACTTCACCACCGTGACGCACAACGGCAAGCACCTGGTCTACGCGTCCAACGTGTCGGGGTCGTCGTACGGCTCGATGATGTTCAGCCCCTTCACCAACTGGTCGGACATGGCGTCGGCCGGCCAGATCGGGATGAACCAGGCCGCGGTGGCGCCCACGCTGTTCTACTTCGCGCCCAAGAACATCTGGGTGCTGGCGTACCAGTGGGGTGCGTGGCCCTTCATCTACCGCACGTCGAGCGACCCCACCAACCCCAACGGCTGGTCCTCCCCGCAGCCGCTGTTCACCGGGAGCATCTCCGGCTCCGACACCGGCCCGATCGACCAGACCCTGATCGCCGACGGCCAGAACATGTACCTGTTCTTCGCCGGTGACAACGGCAAGATCTACCGGGCGAGCATGCCGATCGGGAACTTCCCGGGCAACTTCGGGTCGTCGTACACGACGATCATGAGCGACACCAAGGCGAACCTGTTCGAGGGCGTACAGGTCTACAAGGTCCAGGGCCAGAACCAGTACCTCATGATCGTCGAGGCGATGGGCGCGAACGGGCGCTACTTCCGCTCCTTCACGGCCTCCAGCCTCGGCGGCTCGTGGACCCCGCAGGCCGCGAGCGAGAGCAACCCCTTCGCGGGCAAGGCCAACAGCGGTGCCACCTGGACCAACGACATCAGCCACGGTGACCTGGTCCGCAACAACCCCGACCAGACCATGACCATCGACCCCTGCAACCTGCAGTTCCTCTACCAGGGCAAGGCCCCCGACGCGGGCGGCGAGTACAACCGGCTGCCGTGGCGGCCCGGTGTCCTCACCCTGCGGCGCTGACCCTCCCGGTTCACGGTGAGCGTTCCGCGCGTTCGAGGAAGGCGGACGACGCCCGCCCCGTGCCGGACGGATCCGGCACGGGGCGGGCGTGGAGGCCGGTCCCGGGCGGCGTAGGCGACGAAGCCGCTCCACGCGGTGGGGGAGAGGGCGGGGCCGGGACTCCGCCGGTCCTCGGAGTCCCGGACGTGGATCGCCTGCGTGCCCTGCGCCACCTCGACGCAGGCGTCGCCGCCGGAACCGCTGGAGCTGCTCTTGAACCGAGCCCGTTCGTCGGTGCTGCTCAGGGCGCTCCGCGCAGTCGCTTCCGCGGGCCCCTGGAGTCGTCGGAGGCCAGAGCCTGTGAACGCAGCCCGGCATACCGCTGGAGCAGGATGCCGACCTCCTTCGGGGCCGGGATCGGCATCCCGCCGCGCTGTCCCTCCGCGTGGCCGGACCACTTGTTGTCCGGCGGTTCCGGGAGCACCGACGGGCCGTCGAACCCGGCACGGTCCGGCCGGTGGCGCGGCATGATCTGCAACTCGACGCTGAACTGCGACGACCGTTCCAGGAGGCTGTCGAGCAACTCCCGCGTCACGTCCGGGCCTCCGGTGCCGCGCTCGAGCAGTGCCTGCTCGACGATGAGGCCGAAGGTGACCGGTGGCCTGCGGCCGAACAGCCGATGACGCTCCAGCCGGGCCGTGACCTGCTCGGTCACCTGCTCCTCGTCCTTCCCGGGCGGGACGCTCCCCGTCGCCGCCCGCGCGCAGCGTTCCGTCCGGAGCAGGCCGGGAACCACCCGGCACTGGTAGGTCCACAGGGTCACCGCCTGTGCCTCCGGGCGGGCCCACGGCCGGAACCGACTCGCCGGCCCCGCCCGCCGGGACGGGCGCGGCGCGGACCTCCGCGGCGCGCCCGTGCCGCCGGTCGCCTCCTCCGCGCGCTCCACGAAGTCCCGGCCGGGCATCCGGCGGCCCTGTTCCACCGAGGCCACCGTGTGCTTCGGGAAGCGGACCAGGTCTCGGCCGGGAGGTCCCGGACCGCCTCCCCGTCGGCAGGACGGTCGTCGCCGCACCGGACCCGCCCGGCCGGCGCGGGGGAGTTGTCCACAGGGCGGGGCGTCCGCCGGGCGCGGCGGCGATGATGGACCCATGGGGGAAAACCTGACCCGGCCGGCCCGCGACGGGCGTACGGACGGTCCGCCGGCGCGCGCGGTGCTGCCTCCGCCGCTGCGCGCACGGCTCGGGCCGGTCGCGGTGCTCGGCGCGCTGGTGGCCGTCGTGCTCGGGCTCCTGTTCGCCGGGGACGGCGGGCCCGGCACGGTGGACGCGCGGATCGGGGCGGCGGCGGACGGCACGGGGGCGTGGTGGCGGGACGTCGCTCTGGCCACGGACTTCCTGGGGGAGCCGGTGGGCGCGGCGACGCTGGTCGCGGCCGCCGTGACGGGCTGCCTGCTGTTCCGGCGTCCTCGCGCGGCGGTGCTCGTCGTCGCCGGCACCGGCGCGAGCGTGGCGACGACGAAGCTGCTCAAGCCCCTCGTGGGACGCACCATCCACGACGGGAGCCTGTCCTACCCGAGCGGGCACACCGCCTTCCTCACCGCGTTCGCCCTCGTGGTGGCGCTGCTCGCGGCCGGCCGGCTCGGCCTCGGCAGGACGGCCGGCACCTCACTCGTGCTCGCCGCGGCGCTGGCCGCCGGCGCCGCCATGGGCTGGGCGCAGGTCGCCCTGGGCGCGCACTACCCGACCGACACCCTCGGCGGCTGGTGCACCGCGCTGGCGGTGACACCGGCGACCGCGTGGCTGGTCGACCGGACGGCCGGCCGGCGGGGCGACCGGCCGGCCGACGCCGGCCGGCCGGAGCCCCGCTGACGTCACACCGAGCGGCGGAACACCGGCTTCACCGGGCGTCCGCCCAGCCAGGGGGTGGGGTCACCGGCGTCCAGCGCCTTCCGGTACACCGCGCACGCCTGGGCCACCACGTCGACGGTGTGATCGATGTCGGCGTCGTCGAGCGCGCTGCTCACCACGAACGACGGGGCCAGCACCCCGCCCGCGAGGAGCCGGCGCAGGAACAGGGTGCGGTACCGCTGCGACGGCTGCCCGCGCTCGTCCAGGGTGGCGAAGACCAGGTTGCTGGCCCGGCCCCGGACGACGACGTGGTCGCCGACGCCCATGCTCGCCGCGGCGTCGCGGACACCGGCGGCCAGCTTCTCGCCGAGGGCGTGCAGTCGCGCGGTGACGCCCTCCTCGGCATAGGTGGTCTGCACCGCCATCGCGGCGGCCAGCGCGTGCGTTTCCGCGCCGTGCGTGGTGGACAGCAGGAACACCCGGTCGCCGGAGTGGCGCAGCCCGCCCCGCTCCATCAGGTCGCGGCGCCCGGCCAGCGCGGAGACGGCGAACCCGTTGCCCAGCGCCTTGCCGAACGTGGAGAGGTCGGGGACGACGCCGTACAGGCCCTGGGCGCCCGCCTCGGACCAGCGGAAGCCGGTGATCATCTCGTCGAAGACCAGCACGCAGCCGTGCCGGTCGGCCAGTTCGCGCAGGCCGGCCAGGTACCCGGGCGGAGGCTCGGTGTGGGTGGCGGGTTCGAGGATCAGGCAGGCGACCTCGTCCCGGTAGCGGTTCAGCAGCTCCTCCGTGGCGGCCAGGTCCCCGTAGGGGAACGCCACGGTGAGGTCGGTGGTCGCCGCCGGAACGCCCGCGGACATCGGCGTGGTGCCGATGAACCAGTCGTCGACGGAGAAGAACGGGTGGTCGGCGCAGAGGGCCACGCGCGGGCGTCCGGTGGCGGCGCGGGCGAGGCGCACCGCGGCGGTGGTGGCGTCGGAGCCGTTCTTCGCGAACTTCACCATCTCGGCGGTCGGCACCGTGGCCAGGAAGCGTTCCGCGGCCTCGACCTCCAGGACGGACGGCCGGACGAAGTTGCTGCCGCGGTCGAGTTCCCGCCGCACCGCCTCGGTCACGCGGGGATGGGCGTGGCCGAGGCTGACCGACCGCAGGCCGGAGCCGTACTCGACGTAGCGGTTGCCGTCGACGTCCCACACGTGGGCACCGCGGCCGTGGCTGATGACCGGGGCCAGGTCCTCGGGGTACTGGTCGTCGCCCTTGGCGTAGGTGTGCGCGCCCCCGGGGATCAGGGCGTGCAGCCGCTCGTTCGCCGTCCGCGACCTGGGCAGTTCGAACTCTTCGGTGTCCACGGCGACCTCATCTCTCCCTGTGCTTCAGAACCTCGGCGAGGCTCGGCGCCTCCCGGTCCCGCCGGGACACCGACGTGACCGGCAGTGGCCAAGGGATGGCGAGCTCCGGGTCGTCGAAGGCGATCGTCACGTCCTCGGCCGGATCGTGCGGGCGGTCGATCCGGTACGAGGTGTCGGCGGTCTCCGTCAGGGCCTGGAAGCCGTGCGCGCACCCCGCCGGGACGTACAGGGTCGTCTGCGTCTCGCCGGACAGCTCGAAGGAGGCCCGGCCCAGGTAGGTCGGCGAGTCCGGCCGCAGGTCCACGACGACGTCGAAGATCCTCCCGTACGAGCACCGCACGAGCTTGGCCTCGCCGGCGCCGGAGCGCAGGTGCAGGCCGCGCAGCGCGCCCCGGACCGAGCGGGACACGCTGTCCTGGACGAAGGCGTTCGGATCGATGCCCACCGAGCGGACCACGTCGGCGTCGAAGGTGCGGCAGAAGAAGCCGCGCTCGTCGGCGTACGGCGTCGGCTCGAACAGGTACGCGCCGGCGATCGCCGGGACTTCGGTCACTTTCATGGGGTCTCCTGCCGGGCGTGGGCTCGGGTGCGGTCGGCCGCCGGGAACAGGGCCGCGGTCAAGGCGGTGAAATGGTCCTCGAGGCGCCGGGCGGCGTCCCGGTTCCGCTCGGCGAGGGTGTGGCGCAGCTCCGCCGATCGCCTCTCCAGCGCCCGGAACTGTGCGAGCAGCCGGTCGGCGTCGACCTCGCGGGCCGGGTGGCAGTACGCGCCCAGTCCCATCCGGGCCATGAGCGCGTCGCTCTTCGCCGCATAGCTGAGCGCGAGCGTCGGCGTCCCGGTCCTCAGCGCGCAGACCAGGTTGTGGTACCGGGTCGCCACCACGGTGTCGGCGGCCGCCGTCTCCTTCATCAGATCGGCCAGCGAGGCCGCCTCGGCGGCGGTGACCAGCGGCGAGTCCACCGCGTCGAGGACCGCGGCGACCACCGGCGCGTCGCACGCGTCGCCGGTGAGCAGCCGGACCGGCCTGCCGTCCTCGACCAGGGCGCGCACGAAGCGGATCGTCCCGTCGAGGTAGCGCCGGTGGATCTCCTCGGCCCGGGCGCGGTCGTCGTCGCCGCCGTGGAAGTCCATGACGCCGACGCAGACCCGGCCCGGCGGACCCGAGGGGGCGCTCGCCGGCGGGGCCGGCAGGGCGAACGCGAGGTCCGGGTGGACCTCGTCGCGCGCGGTGTCCACGCCCATCGCCCGCATCGCGTCGCGGGACAGGGTGTCCCGGTACGACCGGTGGGCGGCCAGCCGCGCCGACCAGCGCACCAGGGCCCGGGTCGGCCGGCTGCCGATCGGGGCGGCGCCGACACCGACCAGCGCGACCCGGGTGCGGAGCAGCCGGCCGCTCGCGCAGAGCAGGAACAGCGCGTACGGGAAGCCCCACGGCCGCAGCGGCAGCGTGGCCTCCAGGACGCCCATGCCCGGCACGATCACCACGTCGTGCCGGCGCACCCAGGCGGCGGTGCGGACGGCGTCGACGAGTTTGCCCAGGCCCTTCGCCGCGACCGCGCCCGCACGCGACGCGGTCCGGTACTCCCCGCGGTACCAGTGCAGCCGCGTCGCGGGGATCCCGTACCGGGCCGTGACGACCTCGGGGCCGCCGCACAGCGCGTCCACGGCCGCCTGCGGGTGCTCGGCGCGGAGGTACCCGAGGACGGCCTCGAGCGACCCGTCGTTGCCGAGGTTGCCGGAGCCGAGCAGGCCGAACACCCCGACGCGCACCGGGGTTTCGTGCGCGGACGTCATGCCCGCATCCCTTCACGGCCCTCACGGCCGGCGACGAGGGCGTCGACGGAGACACCGAGCCCGTCCGGATCGACCGGGGTGCGGTCCTCGACCCGCTCGCCGGCGCCCGGCCGGGCCCGGCTGGCCATCCACGCGGCCAGGTGGCGGTAGCAGGCGCGCCGGTCGGCCGGGGACAGCGGCGCCCGCCGGACCGCCGAGACGAAGCCCCAGACGTACTCGGCGAGCAGCCGGGGCGTCGGGTGCAGCGGGCCCGCCCGGCGCGGGTCCAGGTTGACGCACCGGGAGCGCTTGGAGGGGTTCGCCCGCTCGGCGCGGGTGGGGTGGTCGCGGCGGAAGTACAGCAGCTCCGGCACCTGGTGGAAGGGCCCGTGCAGGGCGATCTCGGCGACGAACGTGCGGTCCGCGTGGTGGTAGCTGTCGTGCGGCTTCACCCGGCGCAGCACGTCGGCCCGCATCACCCCGTAGAAGTCGTCGCCGCCGGGCTCGAACAGCATGCTGCGGAAGCGCTCCGGCGCGTGCGGCGAGCCGGTGGCGAGCGTGTACTCGTAGGGGACCTTCACCCGGCCGTCGCCGTCGACGACCGCCTGGTCGGCGTGCGCGAGGACCACCTCGGGCCGCTCGTCCAGCGCCTGGACGCAGCGCCGCAGCAGGTCCCGGGCGTACAGGTCGTCGTGCGAGGCCCACTTGAACAGCTCGCCGCGGCACTCGGTGAACACGTAGTTGTGGTTCGGCGCGGCGCCGATGTTGCGGGGCAGCCGGATGTAGCGGATGCGCGCGTCCCGGGCCGCGTACGTGCGGCAGATGTCCTGGGTCCCGTCCGTCGAGGCGTTGTCGGAGATGACCAGTTCGAAGTCCTCGTAGGTCTGGCCGAGCAGGGCGTCGAGCGACTCGGCCAGGTACTCCTCGCCGTTGTACACGGGCAGGCCGATGCTCAGCCGGGGCTGGGGGGTCATGACGTCCTCACTTCGCGGATGGAATCGTTGTGCTCGCGCAGGGCGGACCGCAGGTGCAGCCACCACACGGCCGAGCCGCAGACGGTCGCGGCGGCGACGCCCCAGGCCGAGCCGGCCGTGCCGGCCACGACCGCCCCGCCGAGCCCGCCGCCGACGTAGCAGGCGGAGGCGAACAGCTGGGCGCGCAGGCTGCGCCGGGCCGCGCCGAGCGCGCGCAGTCCGGCCGCCGCGCCGGTGCCGAGGCCGGCGCCCGCGACGCCGAGCGTGACCGGCACGACGAGTTCCGAGGCGGCGCTCCAGACGCCGCCGAGCACGAGCTCGCCGGCCCGGTCCGGCACCAGCAGCAGCGCCCCGCCCCAGAGCAGCGCGGCGACGGCCTGCCCGCCGCCCAGCACGAGGCAGAACGCGCCGACGCGGTGCGGGGCCCGCCGCAGCACCCGGGCCGTCTCCGCGACGGTGACCAGGGACAGCCCCATCAGCACGGCCATGAACGGACCGAGCAGCAGCTCGGCGCCCCGGACCACACCCACCGCGCCGACCCCGACGATCACGCCGAGCCCGTACGCCCGCAGCTGGCTCGCGCCGCTGTTGCTGACGTTCTCGACCAGGTACCGGTAGCCCAGGTCGCGGTGCTCGCGCACCCACGCGCGCGCTCCGGTGAGCCGGGGCCGGATGCCCGACTGGAGGCAGCCGTACACCGCGGCCACCGCGGCGGACCCGCCCCAGGCGAGCACGAAGGCGGCCACGCTGCCCACGCGGGCCGCCAGCACCAGGGCCGGGACGAGCGCGACGCCCCACACGAGGTCGTTGACGAACGCCTTCCGCCCGGCGCCGGCGGCGAAGAACGCGAACCGCCACGCGTCCTGGAGCAGCAGCCCCGGCAGGACGACACCGAGGCAGACGAACGCGGGCCCCACGCGGCCGCCGAGAGCGAGCCCGGCCAGCACGGACGCCGCGCCGAGGGCGGCACCGGCGCCGAGCGCGGCGCCCGAGGACCGGGCCACCGCCCCGCGCCAGGACGCCTCCGGCACGCCGCTGAAGCGCACCACGAGCGGGTCGGTGGCCAGTCCGCGGGAGACGTTGAGCACCACGCCGTAGGTCACCCAGGCGAGGCTGAACACGCCGAACGCGGTGACCCCCAGCGAGCGGGCCACGTAGACGCCCACCGCGAAGTTGCCGATGCTGGAGACCGCCTGGTCGGCCAGTCCCCAGGACAGCCGCCCGGCGACGGCCCGCCCGGCGGCCGCCGCCCTCGGCCTCGTCTTCCCCTCCTCGGTGGTCACCGGCGTCATGCCTTGATCAGCCCGGCACCGTGCAGGGCGTCGGCCGCGGCGGCGACGGTGTCGAACGGCAGCCCGGAGCGCTCGGCGACGTCCAGCAGACCGTGCTCGCCGTCGGAGAGGCTGAGCACCCAGAGCATGGCCATCTGGGCCTGCTTGGCGTCGCTGCGGCCGCCGAGCGAGTCGTACAGCCCGCGCCGGCCGAGCTGCGGCTCGCCGTAGGGGCTGAGGTTGACGTACCGCCGGTTGCGGTCCAGGACGGCGAACGCCTCGCGGCAGACGGCGAGCGTGTCCGCCATCGCCTCCGGGGAGACGAAGTCCAGGTCGTCCGCCGAGGTGTGGTACTCGGGGTAGTCGGCGTACGGGGTCCGGCTGAGCGAGCCCACGCCGAGATCGAACCCGGGCGAGCAGAACTGCCGCTCGTCGTAGCCGTACGGAGTGAACTCGACGATGCGGTGCGGCCGTTCGGAGGCGGCCAGCACGTACCGCAGCACCCGGTCGATCTCCGCGTCGCCGCGCCTGCTCCGCTTGTACGTCAGCTGCCCCGGGTCGCCGGCGCAGGCCAGCACCAGACCGTGCTTGACCCGCTCCACCCGCTCCCTGTTGCGGGCCAGCCAGGTGATCGCCCCGATGGTGCCGGGCGCGAAGACGAACCGGTAGGTGTAGTACGGCGTCCGCTCCGCCAGCGCCCGGGCCAGGAACGTCGCCACCGCGATGCCGGCCAGGTTGTCGTTGGCCAGCGACGGGTGGCAGACGTGGCAGGAGACGATCACCTCGTCGGGGACCCGCCCGGGGACCACGTGCTCGGCGTAGGTGAGGTGGCCGTCGGCGAGCGTGGAGTCGATGCGCACCTCGTACTCGCCGTCCGGCATCGCGTCCAGGGTCTCCTGGGCCAGGCAGAACCCCCATTCCGGCTTGTAGTAGCTGGTGCGGTACGGCACCCAGGACGGGTGCTCCGGCAGAGTGTGCAGGTGGCCGCGCAGCTCGGCCAGCGGCATGGTCGCCGACACGGGCACGCTGTAGCCGAGCACGTGCAGGCTGGACGCGGCGAAGTCGACGACCCGCCTGCCGGCGGCGTCGGCGATGTAGGCGTCCCGGATGTTCCACTCCTGCGGCACCGTCCAGTCGAGCACCTGCGTCCCGGTCGGCACCTCGTGCACCCGCAGCGGGACGTACTCGCCGACGATCTCCAGGGTGGCGCGCACCCCGTCGCCGGTGATGCTCCGGCACAGCGGGTACAGCCGCTCCACCAGCGCGTGCATCTCCTCGCCGTGCCCGGTCACCGGCGCCACCGCAGGGTGCCGTCGACGGCGCCGGCGTCGGACGCCGCGCGCAGCACGGCGAGGCGGGTGAAGCGCTGCTCGAAGTCCTCCCGGGCCAGCCCGTGTTCCCGGTAGGCGTCGGCGAGTTCGAGCGCGCCCTGCTTCACCGTCCACTCGCAGTCGAAGCCGGGCACCGCGGCGCGGAACCGGGAGAAGTCCACCCGGTACGACCGCGGATCGGCACCGGTCTCCCCGGTGATCACCACCTTCGAGCCGGACACCGCCTCGGCGACCTGCCCGGCGATCTCGGCGACCGTGACGTTGTTGGTCTCGCTGCCGATGTTGAACGCCCGGTCGTGCACCGCTTCCCGCGGCGCGGTCAGCGCGGCCGTGAAGGCCCGTGCGATGTCGGCGGCGTGCACCAGCGGGCGCCAGGGGGTGCCGTCGGAGAGCACCAGCACCTCGCCGGACAGCAGCGCGTGGCCCACCAGGTTGTTCAGCACGATGTCGGCGCGCAGCCGGGGGGAGTGGCCGAAGGCGGTGGCGTTGCGCATGTACACCGGGCTGAAGTCGCCGTCGGCCAGGGCGTGCAGGTCGTCCTCCACCCGCACCTTGGACTCCGCGTACGGCGTCACCGGGCGCAGCGGCGCGTCCTCGGTCACCAGCTCGTCGCCGCCGGCGGCGCCGTAGACCGAGCAGGTGGACGCGTACAGGAAGCGCCGGACCCCGGCGTCGCGGGCCAGCCGGGCCAGCCGCACGGACGCGTGGTGGTTGATGTCGTAGGTGAGCTCAGGCGCCAGCGATCCCAGCGGGTCGTTGGACAGCGCGGCCAGGTGGATCACGGCGTCCACCCCGGCCACGTGCTCGGCCGTGACGTCACGCAGGTCCACCCGGTACCCCGGCGGGTCCGCGGGCGCCGGGCCCAGCACGCAGTCGGCGAACAGGCCGGCGTCGAGGCCGACGACCTCGTGCCCGGCGGCCGCGAGGACCGGGGCCATCACGGTGCCCAGGTAGCCCTGGTGTCCGGTCAGCAGTACGCGCACGGGTCATTCCCCCAGGTCGAGAGTGAGTTTGGTGACGGCGAACGCCTCGGCGTAGCGCGCGTGGCATTCGATGCCGCGGATCCGGGCCAGCCCGAGGAAGGCCTCCCGGTCGTACCAGGGCCGGTGCCGCTGCGAGGGGTAGTGCTCCTGCAGCAGCCGCACCTTCCGTTCGGCGACCTCGGGCGACAGCGGCTGGTACGCCGCCGGACGGCCGAGGTCGCCGTCCCACTTGACGATCTCGTAGCCGAGCACGAGGTGGTCGCGGAACGCGGTGGTCACCAGCTTCGCCAGGCCGCGGTGGTCCTGGTGCGCGTCATCGGTGCGCGGGGCGAGCACGAGGTCCGGCTCGGTCCGCATCCGCAGCTCCTCGACCGCGGCCTTGGCCTCCTCCCAGTGCGCGGGCAGCCGGCCGTCCGGCAGCTTGTGCACGGCCAGCCGCAGGTCGGCGCCCGGGCAGAAGGCGGTGAGCGCGGCCTGCTCCTCCTGCTCCCGCTCGCCGCCGCCGCCGGAGAGCACCAGCGCGTCGACGCGGATGCCCGGCCGCGCGAGGCACATCGCGAGCAGCGTGCCGCCGGCGCCGATGGCGATGTCGTCGCAGTGCGCGCCCAGGGCGACGATCCGGTCCAGGCGCCCGGTCCCGAGCCGGATCACGCGGTCCTCACCCCGGCGTCCGCCCCCGCGCCGCCTCGTTCCCACACGGCCCACGGGCGGTCGCCCCGGGCGTGGGCGGCGTCGAGCGCGGCCCGCTCCTTCACGGTGTCGGTCGGCTTCCAGAAGCCGCGGTGCCGGTACGCCACCAGCCGGCCCTGCTTGGCCAGCCGGGCGCACCCGTCGGCGACCAGGTCCCCGTTCTCCGGGATGTGGTCGAAGACCTCCTGGCGGAGCACGAAGTAGCCGCCGTTCTCCCACAGCGGCAGCTCGCTCACCGCGGTGATGCCCCCCACCAGTCCGTCCTCGCCCAACTCCACGCAGTGGAAGGAGGACTGCGGCGGCACCACCATCATCGACGCGCCGGCGTCGCGCCGGGCGAAGTTGTCGATCATCTCCGGCAGCGGGGCGTCGGTGAGCACGTCGGCGTAGTTGGCGAGGAACATCTCGTCGCCGTCCAGGTGGTGCCGCACCCGGCGCAGCCGCTCGCCGATCGGCGACTCGATGCCGGTCTGCGCGAACGTGATCGTCCAGTCCGCTATGTCGGTCGACAGCAGCTCGGTCCGCCCGCCCCGCAGCACGAAGTCGTTGGACGTCGTCTCCTCGTAGTTGAGGAAGAAGTCCTTGATGTGGTGGGCCCCGTACCCGAGGCACAGGATGAACTCCTTGTGCCCGAAGTGCGCGTAGTAGCGCATCACGTGCCAGATCAGCGGGCGGGGGCCGACCATCGCCATCGGCTTGGGCACGTCGTCCGCGGCGCCGCTCCGCATCCGCATCCCGTAACCGCCGCAGAACAGAACGACCTTCATGCTGTGACCTTTCGAGACGCGACCTCGACAACGCTCAGTTCCGGGATGGGGAAGACGAGACGGCCGCCCCACTCGTGCACGAAGGACAACTGCTCGACCAGCTCGTCCCGCAGGTTCCACGGGAGGACGAGGACGTAGTCCGGTCTGTCGGCGGCTATCCGCTCCGGCGGCAGGACCGGGATGCGGGTGCCCGGGGTGAACCTGCCGTGCTTGTAGGGGTTGCGGTCGACCGTGTACGGCAGCAGGTCGGGCCGGATGCCGCAGTGGTTGAGCAGGGTGTTGCCCTTGCCCGGGGCGCCGTAGCCGACGACCGTCTCGCCGCGCTCGGCCGCCTCGATGAGGAACCTCAGCAGGTCCCGGCGCACCTTGGCCACCCGGGCGGAGAACTCGGTGTACCCGGACAGCTCCTGCAGCCCGGCGGCCTTCTCCCTGGCCAGCACGTCGGCCACGCGCGGGCCCGGCTCACCGGCCGCCTCGGCCGGCCGGGCCCACAGCCGGACGGAACCGCCGTGCGTGGGCAGCGGTTCGACGTCCACGAGCGCGAGTCCGCCGCTCGCCAGGGCCCGGATCGCGGACGCGACCGTGTAGTACTGGAAGTGCTCGTGGTAGATCGTGTCGTACTGGTTCTCCTCGATCAGGGTCAGCAGGTGCTGCACCTCGACGGAGACCCAGCCGTCGTCGGCGACCAGGGCGCGCAGCCCCCGGGTGAACCCGACCACGTCGGGGATGTGCGCGTACACGTTGTTGGCCACGACCAGGTCCGCCGGGCCGTGCTCGGCGCGGACGGCCGAGCCGGTGTCCGGGCTCAGGAACTCCGTGAGCGTGGGCACGCCCGCGTCCCGCGCCGCCGCGCCGACGTTCACCGACGGCTCGATGCCGAGGCAGCGGATCCCCCGGTCCACCACGTGCCGCAGCAGGTAGCCGTCGTTGCTCGCCACCTCGACCACGAAGGCGTCGGTGCCGAGACCCAGCCGCGCCACGGCGTCGGCGACGAACGTGCGCGCGTGCTCCACCCAGGAGGTCGAGTACGAGGAGAAGTACGCGTACTCCTTGAACGTCTCCTCCGGGGTGATCAGCGGAGGGATCTGCGCGAGCCAGCAGTCGGTGCAGACCCGCAGGTGCAGCGGGTAGGCCGGCTCCGGCCGGTCCAGTTGGTCCGCGGCGAGGAAGCTCTCGCACGGCGGGGTCGCCCCCAGGTCGACGACGCTCGCCAGCGCCGCCGAGCCGCAGAGTCGGCATCGTGTCATCTACTGCCCCCATCCCTGCTCGCGCGGGTGCCCCGCCGCGAGCCAGCGTTCCTGTTCCCTACCGGCGGCGCGCCGTCCCCGCCGCCGGACCGACCCGCGATCGCGGTGCGGTACCCCTCCACCAGGCGCTCCAGGCCGACGGCCGGGCTGAACCCCTGCTCGTAACGGCGCCGGGCCGCCCGGCCCATCTCCTGGTTGCGGTCCGGCCCGGCCGTGATCCGGCGCAGGCAGGACGCGAGCGAGGCGGGCTCGCCCGGCCGGTGCAGCAGCCCGGTCACCCCGTCCTCGACGAGCTCGACGAAGGCGCCGTGACCGGCGGCGACGGCCGGGACCCCCGCCGCCATCGCCTCCACGACCACCAGGCCGAACGCCTCCAGCCACGTCGAGGGGGCCACCACGGCGACCGACCGCGCGAGGGCCTGCCGGCACTGGGCCGGGTCGTACAGGCCGACGTACCGCACGTCGTCCCGGCCCGCCGCCCAGGCGGTCACCTCCCGCTCCAGCGGTCCCGCGCCGGCGATCACGAGCGGCACGCCCACCCCGCCGTCCGCGGCGATCTCGTCCCACGCGGCCATGAGCAGCCGCACGCCCTTGGCCTCCGCGAGCCGACCGAGGTAGAGCAGATGCTCGCCGGGCCCCGTGCGGCAGGCGCCCGGGTCGGGCACGAAGTTGTGCTTCACCGCCAGCCGCTCGGCCGGCATGCCGGCCCGCACCAGGACGTCGCGCTGCGCCGCGGAGATGCAGAAGAACCGCTCCACGCCGGACCACCACCGCCGCCGGTTGACCGACAGGCTGACCGCGAGCGGCACCGTCGCCAGCCGGGAGCCCCGGTAGCAGCCGTGCCGGACGGCGGGCAGCGGCGCGGCCCCGACGCACTCGGCGCACGGCCGGCCGTCCCGCTGCAGCGTGCCGGGCGGGCAGACCTGGGTGTAGTTGTGCAGCGTGGCGACGGCGGGCACGCCGGCGTCGGCGCAGGCGGCCAGCACCGCCGGCGACAGGAGCGGGAAGACGTTGTGGACGTGCACCACGTCCGGCCGCTCGGCGCGGAGCCGGGCGGCGAGCTCCGAGCGGACCGCCGGGTTCCACGGCACGAGGAGCGGCACCGCGGCCTTGGCCGGCAGGGACCGGGCGGCGATGTCGTCGCTGCGCCGCTCGAACACCTCGACCCGGTGGCCGGCCCCGCGCAGCAGCGCCACCTCCTGGTCGACGACCCTGTTCTCCCCGCTCGGCTGCGCCGAGGCGTAGCGGTTGTGCACCACGAGGACGTGCATGCTCAGGTCACCTCCGTTCTCCGGGCCCACTGCGGGACGCGTCGTCGCGGGACTTCGGGCGCCGGCGGGGGAGCGGCCGCGGCGGGCGCCGCCAGCAGCGAGGCCGCCACGGCCAGGTGCAGCAGGTACGGCGAGGCGTCGCCCAGCCCGGCCTCGGTGTACGACGCGATCGCGCAGTAGCTGATCAGGAAGATCGCGCAGGCCCTCGACAGCGACGGCGGCCGCAGCAGCGCGACGCCGCCCAGCACGACGACGGCCGCCGCCACCAGGACGACGCCGGTCGTCCCCTGCTCGTGGTAGACGGCCAGCCAGCTGTTGTCGATCGGCAGTCCGCCGAACGACTTGTCGCCCAGACCCGCGCCGAACAGGTGCTCCGAGGTCGTCCGGGGCGCCGCCAGCAGCGCGTCCCAGACCTTGGCCCGGCCGGTGAGGCTGGTGAAGTGCTCCTGGCTCTGCCCGCGCAGGAACCACGCCCGCAGCGCGGAGCCGAACCCCACCGCGGCCACGGCGCTGCACAGCACCGCCCAGGCGAAGAACCGGCGGGCGGCGGCGCTGGTCGGCACGAGCGAGCCGATCGCCAGCACCAGCCCGACGAGCAGCCCGAGGGTGGCCGTCCGGGTGTGGGTCAGCGCGAGCAGGACGAGGGCCGGCACGACGACCAGCGCCGCGCTGCCCCGGTCGGTCCGGCGCCCCAGGAGGAGCAGCACGGTGAGCCCGGTGATCACCGCGGCGTACTGTCCGATCTGCGGCGGGGTGAGCGGCCACAGCGCGCCGACCAGCCGCCCGCCGTAGAGCTCGGGCATGGCGGCGCCCGGTGAGACGGCCAGGCCGGCGGCCACCGACCCGAGGACCGCGAAGTACATCCGGACGTGGTGCCGGACGAACGTCGTGCCGCCGTCCCACCAGCGGCTGAGCAGCCACAGCGTGCCGACGAAGAGAGCCAGCCGGGCGCAGCGGAACAGCGCGCCGAACCCGGAGTCCAGGTCCGCGCTGGAGATCACGCTCGGCACCAGCAGCAGGGTGAGCAGGAACAGGTAGGCGCTCGGCCGGACGCGCGGCCGGAGATTGACCGCGAGCGCCAGCGCGAACGCGGCGACCAGCGCGCCCATGGTGACCATCTGGATGAGGGAGCGGGGCAGCGGGACGACGGTCCTCGCCCCGGCGGAGCCGAGGGTGTTGAGGACCAGCAGTCCCCAGGCCGTCCCGACGATCCTCGGCGTGTGGTCCGCGCCCACCTCAACCACCGTCCCCCGCGCGGAAGGTGCTGCCCGCGTCCTGCCGGTACGGCGCGCCCTGCCACTGCCCGGAGTCGAGCGTCCGGCTCGGGTCGTGGACGACGAACGTCCACGGTCCGACGTAGACGTTGTCGTGCCAGCGGTTGTGCTGCTTCAGGGTGATCGCCTCGGCCACCCGCTCGCCCTGGTACGGCGACCAGTCCGGATAGGTGCCGTAGTTGGCCAGCACCGCCATCCGGTCGCACTTCACCGTGCAGTCGACGACGGACTTGTCCAGCACGAAGCGGTTGCCGTGGATGTCCACCCGCTGGGTCTTCCACCGGCAGTCGGCGTAGAGGGGTGCGGTGGCGATCGCCGGCTGCGCGCAGCGGTCGGCGTCCTCCACCAGCAACGTGCAGTCACCGGACGAGGTGTTGGCCGGGCTGTTGCAGAACCGGTCGGCGTTCTCCCACAGGGTGATCCCGGACCAGTTGTCCTCCAGCACGTTCCGGTGGATCTCGATCCTGTCCGTGCGGGCCCGGATCCGGGGCTCGCCGCCGGACTCGGACAGGTAGACGGTCGCGTACGGGAAGCTGTCGCCGCGGTCGGCGTACCTGCGGCCCTCGACCCAGTTGTTCCGCCGGATCGTGTTCTTCCGGATGACCGCGTTGTAGCTGGTCTCGTAGATCAGCGCGGCACCGTCGTTCTCCTCCAGCACGTTGTCCTCGATGCGGAAGTCGTTGTTGTTGGTGTCCGCCCACAGCCCGGCCCCGCGGTTGTCGTGCACCCAGTTGCCGCGTACGTCGGCGCCGTCGACGGCCCAGAACTTGACGCCCCCGGTGCAGCCGCAGCCCGGCCGCCGCCGCTCCCAGTCGTCGGTGTTGTTGCCCGTGATCTCGTTGCCCTCGAGCACCAGGCCGCTGATGCGGCCGCCCGCCTTGTAGGCGTTCATGCCGTACTGGCCGTTGTCGCGCAGGCAGCTGGCGCGGACCTGCTGGCGGGCGCCGGCCATCAGCCCGGCGCCGGAGTTGTCCCGGATCGTCGCGTGCTCGATCACCCACCCGTCGGCCGAGTCGTGGTTGACCACGCCCTCGTCGTGCGGCGCGACGAAGCCCTGCACGGTCAGGTGGCGGACGGTGACGTCGCGGGCGGTGCCGCCGAACGCGTACTGGTTGGTCCTGCGGCCGTCGAGCACCGCGCCCGGCGCGCCGAGGTAACGGTTCCCCTCCTTGGGGACGACCTGGGCGTAGCGGTCCGGCTCGAGCCTGTGCCTGCCCGGCCGGAGCCAGAACGTGGTGTTCGGGGGGTTGCTCCTGGTCTTCGCGGCCAGGTCACCGGTCACCGCGGGATCGACCGTCACCGCGCCCGCCGGCGCCTTCGCCGGCCCGGCCGCGGGCTCGGCGCACACCCGGGCCACGGACGCGGACGGCGCGGCGGTCGGCTCCGGCCGCGCGTCCGGCGTGCCCTCGCAGCCGGTCGCCGCCAGCAGGGCCAGCGCCAGCGGTACCGCCGGTGACAACGCCCCGCGCCGCCACATGATCCCCACGCGTCCCCCCTAGCCGCGGAACCTGAGTACGGTGGTGAACCCCTGCGCGCCGTCGGCGAAGCCGGTGCCGACCAGCGTCGTGGCGGGTTCCTTGCGGCCGAAGCCGGCGGAGTACCAGCCCAGCGGCGGGTCGGTCTCGCCGCGGTGCGCCCGCCAGGACAGCTGCCCGGGCAGTTCGAGCGCCGCGGAGCGTTCCTCGCCGTCCCGGGTCCAGGTGAGCCGCGCCCGGCTCCCCTCCAGGTCCGCGGTGATCGCCGGGCCGAGGTGGAACGCCAGCCGCACCTGCCGGCGCGGGCCGCGCACCTCGTCGACCACCCTCAGCTCCCGGCTCGCGGCCGTCAGCTCCACCCGGCGGCGGTGCACGGAGGGCCGGTAACCGTCGTGCTCGGCGCACCAGCGGGCCGTCCCCCGCCGGAGGAGCCGGACGCGTCCACGGCCAGGACGCGGCTGCGGGCGTGCCGGGTCCACAGGAACGGGCCGCCGGAGACGGACTGGTCGGCGCCGTCCAGTTGCAGGGTGTTGTGGCCGAGGGTCGACCGGAAGTACCCCCGCCACTCGGGCTGCCCGTGGTAGCAGAACGTCCCCGGGTCGGCGAGCACGTCGACCCCGTCGTGCCGGACCTCCACGGACAGCGCGTCCGCGTGGGCGTGCGCGGCGATGGACAGGAAGCCGTGCGGACCGCCGTCGCAGCGGCACCAGATCTCCCCCGGACCCCGCAGGACGGTGAGCCCCGCGTCGGCGAAGTGGGCCGGCCGGCTCGCCGGACGGGACACGGCCGGTGCGGTCGCGTTCTTCGGGTACGGCCGGATGAGCGCGGCCAGCAGCGGGGTGCGCACGTCGGTGCCGGTCACCGCCGGCCACCAGGCGAGCCGGCCGAACACGGCGTCCCCGGTGGCCAGCAGCGAGGCCCAGCGGTCGGTGCCCGCGCCGTCCACGACCAGGCCGTGCCCGTCGTCCGCGTCCCCCTGGCGCGGCGGCCGCAGCCGGTTGTCCACGACGGCCGCGAGCGCGTCGGTCATGCGCAACAGCACCAGCCGGACCGGCGCGGGGACCGGCACGCCCGCGGCGTCCGCCTCGGCCACCGCGGCCAGGCCGAGCTCCAGCACCAGTCCGTGGTACTCGGTGGCCAGTTCGCGGTTGAGGCCGGAGCCGAAGGTGTTGCTCCGCAGATGCCGCTCCAGCGACCGCAGCGCGTCGGCCCGCCAGCGCGCCGAGGAGGGGAACCACCCGAACGCGCAGGACGCCGCGAACTGCCCGGCGGCCTCGGCGACGACGTGGTTGTTCGCCGAGGAGCCCCGGCTGGGGAAGGCGGCCAGCCAGCGCTGGTGGTGCCAGATCTGGTGCCGCGCCACCGGGTCGTCCTCGAACAGCCCGGCCGCGCCCGGCCAGCCGTCGAGCAGCCGGCGGATCCACACCCAGGACAGCAGGCGGATCCCCAGCTCGATGCCGCTGGTCCAGTGCACGCCGCGCAGCGGCGCGTTGGCCGCCCACCACGACCGCAGGTGCCCGGCCACCCGCTCGGCGTACCGCTCGTTCCCGGTGAGCGCGTAGGCGGCGGCGAGCACGGTGAGGTACTGGTGCCGGGACGGCTCCCAGATCTGCTTGATGTCCCCGACCGCGTCCTCGTCCCGGTACGGCACGTCGAAGGCGTAGCCCCCCGGAGCCCGGCGCCCGGTCCTCGGGTCGTACCACCAGTCCGGGTCGGCCAGGTCGTCGCGGACCACCCCGAAGTACTCGGCGTGCCCGGCCATCAGCCGGTCCGCCTCGGCGACGAGGCGTTTCGCGGCGTCCGGCGGCACCGCGTCGAGCGCCCCCGCGGGCAGTGCCGCGGTGAACCGGGCGCCGGTCACGTCCGGGCAGTCCGGCGGCGGCACCGAACGCCACCGCCGCCTGCGCACCGCGTCGCCCACCCGGCCGCCGACCTCCCGCGGCCCCATCCGGGACAGCCGCCGCAGGTACCAGCCCGGGCTCCCCGCGCTCACCGTCATCGCGCGCCCGCCAACGTCACCGGCGCGCCGCCGGCCAGGCCGGTCCGCACGGCGAGGGTGGCCGCCGTGGTCGCGACCAGCGACCGGAGCGGCACCGGCATCGGCCCGCCGGTCCGCACGGCCTTGACGAACGCGGCCAGTTCGGCGGACTGGCCCTTGTCCCGGGCCCTGGGCAGCCGCGAGCTGACCCACCGCTTGCGGCTGTGGACCGAGGCACGGACGAAGTCGTCGAGCCGCAGCACCTTGCCGTCCGCGACCAGGTCCAGCGTCTCCTTGGGGAAGCCGGCCGCGCCGGTGGTGACGTAGCTGATGGTGGCGGTGGACCCGTCCGGGTAGCGCAGCACGACCTGGAGGTCCTCGTCGCCGGGCGTGGCGAGCGCGTACACCGAGACCGGGTCGGCCTCGAGCAGCCAGCTCACCGTGTCGATGAAGTGCCCGCCCTCGCCGGTGAACCGGGAGCCCTCGGTGCCCTGCCGGAGGTACCAGCTGCCGTGGTCGAGCCGGCCCGCGTTGACCAGGTAGCGCACGCTCGCCGGCCCGGTGCGGGCGCCGAACCGCTCCTTGGCCTCCCGCAGCAGCGGCGCGAACCGGCGGTTGAAGCCCACCTGGATCCGGTCGTTGCCGGACTCCTCCACCGCCGCGAGCACACCGGCCAGTTCGTCCTCGGTGAGGGCCAGGGGCTTCTCCACGAACACCGTCTTGCCGGCGAGCAGGGCCCTGCGGGTCAGTTCGGCGTGCGAGCTGTGGCGGGTGACCACGAACACCGCGTCGACGGACTCGTCGCCGAGCACGGCGTCGAGGTCGGTGGTCGCCCGGGCGAAGCCGAACTTGTGCTGCGCGTTGGCCGCGGACAGCGCCGTCGTGGTGACGACCGTGGACAGCTCGACGCCGTCGCGCTGCGCCAGGTGCGGCAGCAGCATCGACGTCGCGTAGTTCCCCGCGCCGACGAACGCCAGGCGCACCGGTTTCCCGGCGCCCCGGGCCGGGGCGGACGCCCCACCGCCGCGCGGCTTCACCGCGGGCACGGTCACCGCCGGGGCCTTCGTCTCCCCCGTCCGTGCGGCGTACCGGAACAGCACGGCCACGGCCTTCAGGCCGCCGTCCTCCAGGCTCCGGTACGTCTCGACGGCGTCGTCGAAGTCGGCGACGCGGGAGACCAGGGGCTCCACGTCGACGCGGCCGCGGGCCACCAGATCGAGGAAGCACGCCAGGTTGCGGCGCTCGGTCCAGCGCACGTAGCCGATCGGGTAGTCCCGCCCCTCGAGCTCGTACTCCGGGTCGTAGCGCCCGGGGCCGTACGAGCGGGAGAACCGGACGTCGAGCTCCTTCTCGTAGTACGCGTTCCACGGCAGGTCCAGGCGGCACTTGCCGATGTCGACGACCCGGCCGCGGTCCCGGCTCAGCCGGGCGGCCAGCTCGACGGGCTGGTTGCTGCCGCCGCCGGCGGCCAGGTACACCTGGTCCACGCCCAGGCCGCCGGTGAGTTCGGCGACGGCACTCTCCACGGCCGCGGAGCCGGGATCGCCGCAGGCCGCCGCGCCCAGCCGCCCGGCGAGTTCGCAGCGCGCCGGGTCGGGGTCGGCCCCGACGACGCGGACCCCCGAGGCGGCGAGCAGCTGCACCACCAGCTGCCCGATCAGCCCGAGGCCGATGACCAGGGCCACCTCGCCGAGCTGCGGCTCGCCCCGGCGGACGCCCTGCAGCGCGATCGACCCGACGGTGCCGAAGGCCGCGTGCCGCGGCGCGAGGCCGTCCGGCACCGGGACGTAAAGGTTCTTCGGCACCCAGTTCAGCTCGGCGTGCAGCGCGTGCTCGTTGCCGGCGCAGGCCACGAGGTCGCCGACCTTCACGTCGTCGATCCCGGCGCCGACCTCCTCGACCACCCCGCACAGCGAGTAGCCCAGCGGCGTGTAGGAGTCCAGCTTGCCCATCACCTTGCGGTAGGTGGCGGGCACCCCGTTGGTGGCCACGCTCTGCACGACCTTGGCCACCTGGTCCGGCCGGGAGCGGGCCTTGCCCAGCATCGACATGCCGGCCTCGGACACCTTCATGAGCTCGGTCCCGGTGGAGATCAGCGAGTAGGCGCTGCGGACCAGCACACCGCCCGGCTTGCACCCCGGCACCGGCACGTCGAGCAGGGCCAGCTCGCCGCTCTTGTAGTTCTGTACGACCTGTTTCACCGAAGTCCTCTTGTCTCTACGCCGTCGGGGAGTTCCGGCCGGACCCGGAGGTCGCGCCGCGGTACCAGTACTCGAGGGTCAGCACGTGCCACAGATGCTTGGAGAAGTCCCGCTGCCCGGCGGCGTCCTCGGCGACCAGCCGCTGGAGCGCGTCGCGGCGCAGGATCCCGGAACGGACGAGCTCGCCGTCGTTGACCACCTCGCGCACCAGCGGCGCCAGGTCCCGGCTCATCCAGGCCCGCAGCGGGGCGCTGAACAGGCCCTTGGGCCGGTACACGATCTCCCGGGGCAGGACCGAGGCGGCCGCCTCCTTGAGGACGGCCTTGCCCTGCCGCCCGACGATCTTGCGGTCGCCGGGCACGGCGAACGCCGCCCTGACCACCTCGACGTCCACGTACGGCACCCGCACCTCGGTCGACGCGGCCATGCTGGAGCGGTCGGTGTAGGCGAGGTTCAGGCCCGGCAGGAACATCCGGGCGTCGCCCAGGCACATGCGGTTGACGAAGTCGTCGAGGTCGTTGTCCCGGTAGACGTCCGCGTGCTCGGTCAGCACGTCCTCGACCGCCGGGGCCAGGTCCGGGGCGACCAGGGCGAGCAGCTCGTCCCGGTCGTACAGGGTGTAGCTGCGCCGGAACGCGGTCTCCTCCGGCAGATCGGCGAAGGAGAGGAACCGCTTCGCGAAGCGCACCGACCGGTACCCCCGGCGGGCCGAGGCCACCGGCAGCCGGTCCACGGCCCCGGACACCCCGCGCCGCAGGAGCCGCGGGACGCGCTGGTAGCGCAGCGCGACCAGGTTGGCCAGGTGCTTGCGGTAACCGGCGAACAGCTCGTCGGCCCCCATCCCCGAGAGCATCACCTTGACCCCGGCCTCCCGGGCGGCCGAGCAGATCAGGAACGTGTTGATCGCGGCGGGGTCGCCGATCGGCTCGTCCAGGTGGTGCGTCATCCGCGGTAGCAGGTCGAGCACGTCGGGAGCGATCTCGATCTCGTGCAGGTCGACGCCGAACCGCTCGGCCACCCGCCGGGCGTGGCGCAGGTCGTCCGGCATCGCCTCGAACCTGGCGTCCTCGGCGCGGAACCCGATCGTGTACGCGGAGATCCCGGGCCGGTCGCGGGCCGCCAGCGCGGTCAGGTAGCTGGAGTCCAGCCCGCCGGAGAGGAAGGTCGCCACGGGCACGTCGGAGAGCAGGTGGCGCCGGGTCGACTCCTCGACGATCGCGTGCAGGTCCGGCTGCTCGCCGGCCCGGGCCCGCTCCCGCCCCTCGGCGGCGACGTCCCTCAGGTTCCAGAACCGGCCGCGCTCCACCCGGCCGTCGGGCCGGCACCTCAGCCAGGTCCCCGGCGGCAGCTTCTCCGCCCCGCGCAGCGCGCACCGCGAGTCCGGCACCCAGTAGTACAGCAGGGAGGCGACCAGCGCCGCGTGGTCCACCTCCAGCGACCCGCCGGTCACGGCGGCGAGCGCCTTGAGCTCGGAGGCGAACACCAGGCCCTCGCCTCGCCGGAGCAGGAACAGCGGCTTGATGCCGAGCTGGTCGCGGACGAGCACCAGCTCACCGGTGCGCTCGTCGAAGACCCCGAACGCGAACATGCCGCGCAGCCGGGGCAGGCAGTCCGTGCCCCAGCGCCGCCAGGCCTCCAGCAGCACCTCGGTGTCGGAGGTGCCGCGGAAGCGCACCCCGGCGGCCGCCAGCTCGGCGCGCAGCTCGGGCGCGTTGTACAGCTCGCCGTTGTACGTCAGGACGAGGCCGTCCGAGACCATCGGCTGGGCGCCGGTCCCGGACAGGTCGACGATGGCCAGCCGGCGGTGCCCGAGGTGCACTTCGCCGTCACCGGCGGGGTGGCTGTACCGGCCCGCCCCGTCCGGACCGCGGTGGGCGAGGACCTCGGTGAGCCGGTCGGTCACGGCCTTCCCGTCCGGCCACCGGTACGTGCCTGCGATGCCACACATGTCCTACCGCGCCTCCTGGTCGCTGTCCGGGACCCGTGCCCCCGACATCGGCAGCCGTTCCGTCCGCCGCCGTCCCTCCCCCGCTGCCTGGACGGCGTGGGAGGCACCCCCGCCGTTCCACCGGGCCGGCCCCCCGCTCCGGCCGCGCGGCGCGGTGTGCGGCCCGTCCCACAGCGTGCCGTCGGTCCGGTCACGCGGATCGGGGTCGACCAGCACCACACCGATCACCGCGACGCGCCGGTCCGCGAGCTGCCGCGCCACGGTGTGCAGCCATGCGGCGCTGCCGTGCCCGGCGCGCACGACGAGCACGGTCCGGGCGCCGAGGTGCGGGAGGTCGCCCCACGCCGTGCCGGGCGCCACCGAGCCGACGCCGAGCCGGCGCTCGCGGTGCGGTACGTCCGCGGCGTCCACGCCGCTGACCACGGTGGGGTCCCCCGGCTTCGGGCGGCGCTCGGCGAGCTGCCGGCCGGGCAGGCCGTCGACGACGACCACGGGCCCCTGGGCCGCCAGCGCGCGGGCGAGATCCAGGGCGAGCGCACCCGTGCCGCGCGCACAGCCCAGTTCCAGCAGCGACACCGGTTCCGCGGAGCCGCGCACCGCGCGGGCCAGGGACGCGGTGAGCCCTGCCCGCGCCGCCCGCATCCGGCGGCGCCGCCACGGCCCGGCCGGCCGGCCCGGCAGCTCCGCGAGGACCGAGGCGCCGAGGTGCGCCGCGATGTCCCGGCGCAGCACGGGGCGGTCCGCCACCACCGCGGTGACCGCGGCCACCGCGAGCCCGAGGACGAGCCCGAGGACGAGCCCGATCGCGGCGTCGGCGGCGGCGGTCCTGAGCAGGGAGTGCCGCACCACGCGCGGGGCGTCCACGATCTGCGTGCCGGCGACGAGCCGGGGCGTGCCCACGCGCGCCTCCTCGGCGCGCCGGCCGAAGTCGCTGATCCGCGAGGTGAGTTCGGCCCGGCGGGCGAAGAGCGACTCCAGGTTCGCCGACGCCTTCGGCCCGCTCTCCCGCGGTCCGTCCCCGATCGCCCCGTCGACCCGGTCGAGTTCGTCCCGCATGCGGTCACGCTGTCGGAGCAGGGACTCGGCCTCGGCGTCCGCGGCCTCCCGTATGCGCCTCACGTGGTCCGCGACGAACGCGTCGGCCAGTGCCCCGGCGCGGGCCACCGCCTCCGCCTCGCTGCCGCCCGTCACCGTGATCTGCAGCAGGTTGTTGGTCAGGCCGGTCCCCTCGTAGTCCTCCATGAAGTCCTCCGGTTTCTCCGGGGACCCGAGGGAGCGCAGGGCCTCGCCGGCGATCCGGGTGGTGTGCAGCAGCGCGGCGTCGGTGCGGATCAGCGTTCCGGGGTCGTTCGGCTGGTCCTGCTGGTGCGCGACCAGCACCTTGGTCACCGCGGTCGGCGGGGGCGGCAGCAGGACCGCCACGGCCGCGCCGAGGAGCAGCCCCAGCAGCGCCGCGGAGCACCAGAGGCGGCGCCGTCTGCGCACCGCCACCACCAGCGCCTGCAGGTCCAGCAGCGGAGCGGCGGCCGACGGCTCCGCCGTCACAGGCGTCGTCACCGTGCACCACCTCCCGTCGTGTCGTCGGCCACCGCGAGCGCCGGCGCGGCGGCGTCCCGGGGACGGCCGGCGGAGCGCGTCGCACGGGCCCGGACCGGGCCGGCGAGGACGGTGCCGACGACCTCGTGCCCGGCGTCCGCGCACGCCTCGGCGAGGCCGGAGAGCTCCTCCGCGGTCCAGCGGCCCGCGCTGAGCACGACCAGGACGCCGGACTCGTCGCCGCGGTCCGGGACCACCGGCCGGTGCACCGGGACCCCCACCACCCGCAGCAGCGGATCGCCCCCGGCCTCGGCGAGGAGCTGCCCGGCGGCCCGGCGGGCGGTCTGGTCGCCGTCCGGGACGACGACCAGCAGCCGCCGGGGAGCGGGCAGCCGGTCCCGGAGGCGGGCGCACACCCGCCGGTGGCGGATCCGCCTGCCGGCCTCGTCACCGGACGCCTGCGGGGCGGGCAGGTCCCACCGGACGTCGAGGTCCAGCAGCCGGCGGACCCGGGTCCACGGGCCGCGGTCCCCCGGCCGGTGCGCGGGCCGTTCCTCGAGCACGTCGACGGTGCCCAGCGGCTTCGAGCCCAGCGCCGCGGCGATCTCCGGTTCGGTGCGCGGCCGGCGGCTCGTCCGCGCGGCGACGAGATGACCGACGACCGCGAGCAGGAAGAACAGCAGCGCCCCGCCGCCGACGAGCTGCGTCCTCGTCGGCGGTGCCTCGCCGTCCGGCCGGGCCGCCGGCCCCATGACGACCATGTCGGCCCTGCCCGCGGCCGGATCGGCCCGGTCCAGCTCGGCGACGGCCTCCTGCAGCGCGGTGCGCAGCTTCGCGAGCTCGGTGCGGGTCTGCACGCTCTCCACGGTCCGCCCCGGACCGGCCGCGTCGGCCAGCTCGGTGATGCGGCGGCTGGTCCGCGCCACCATCTGCCGCAGTTCCTCGGGCCGCGCCGCCGCCTCGGAGTCGGTGTCGTGGCCCGCGATCCGCGCGGCGAAGGTGACGAACTGCTGGACCACCTGGTCGGAGAGCCGCTGTGCGCGCTCCGGGGTGTCGGCCGTGCCCGAGACCTCGATGATGTTCCCGTCGGCGGCCTCGGCGCTCACCCGGTCCCGCAGCTCGCGGCCGTCGACCCCGCTCCAGCCGAGCTCGGCGGCCGCGCGGTCGACCACCACCGAACTGGTCGCGATCTGCGCCTGGGTCAGCAGCTCGCGCTCCTCCCACGCCCCCGGCAGCAGGACCGACGCCGACGTCGTGTACCGCGGCGGGAACAGCACGGAGGCGCCGTAGCCGACGAGCGCGCCCACCACGGTGAGGACGGCGAGGAGCCGCCGGCGCCGACGGATCATCCGCCCGATCGTGACCAGGCGTATCGTGTCATCGCTCAACGGCGCGGCCTTCTCCCTGTCCGGCCCCGGGCGCCCGCCGACACCGGAGCGCGGTCACGGCAGGCGGCGGCGTAGGCGGCGAGCAGCGACGCCTGCGAGTTCCGCCAGGAGAGCGGCCCGCCGATCCGCTCCTGGCCGATCTTGCCCATCAGGGCCCGCTTCTCCGGATCGTCCAGCAGCCGCGCGATGAGCCCGGCGAACTCGGCCTCGTCGTCGGCGGAGGCGTAGAGGGCGGCGTCGCCGGCGGAGACCCGCGCCTCCTTCAGGTCGAACGAGACGACCGGCCGGCCCATCACCATGTACTCCAGGACCTTGTTCATGGTCGACACGTCGTTGAGCGGGTTGCGCGGGTCGGGGGAGAGGCACACGTCCGCGGTGGACAGGTAGCGCACCAGGTCCGCGTCCGGGATGCGCCCGGTGAACTGCACCTGCTCCGAGAGCCCGAGCCGCCGGGACAGCTCCACCATCGCGTCGAAGGTGTCGCCGGCGCCGACGAACACCGCGTGCCAGTCGGTCCGCCCGTGCTCGTCGCGCAGCTTCGCGAGGGCCCGCAAGGCGTAGTCGACGCCGTCCTGCGGCCCCATCACGCCGAGGTAGCACAGCAGATGGGGCTTGCCGCGCTTCAGTTCCGGCTCGGGCGGCACAGGGTGGAACCGGTCGATGTCGGGCGCGCTGCGCACCACGAAGACGTCCTCCGGCCGCCGGCCGCCACGGCGCACCGCGACGTCCCGGTAGCTCTCGTTCGTGGCGAGCACGACGTCCGCGGCCCGGTAGGTCAGCCGTTCCAGCGCGCACACGGCGCGGTAGAGCAGGTCCTCGCCGCGGCCGAACCGGGAGAGGTACAGCTCGGGCACCAGGTCGTGCTGGTCGAAGACGAACCGCGCGCCGCGCCGCTTCAGCCACAGGGCCGGCAGGAACAGCAGGTCGGGCGGGTTGCAGGCGTGGACCACGTCGACCGGGCCGACCTTCCGGGCCAGCCGGACCGTGTGCCACAGCGCCGATCCGTACTCCCGCAGGTAGCCGGCCGGCCCTCCGGTGGCCGCGCGCAACGGGTAGCGGCGGATCCGCACCCCGTCGATCTCCGCCTCCGGCTCCGTGTCCCGCTTGCTCCCGCGGGGACAGATGACGTGCACCTCCCAGCCCGCGTCGCGCAGCGTCGTGCACTCCTGCCACACCCGCCGGTCGAACGGCACCGACAGGTTCTCCACCAGGACCAGCGCGCGCCGGGCCGGCCGGTCGCCGCCGCCCGTGTCCTTGAACGATGCGTCACCAAGCAAGGCCCACGTACCCCGGTTCGGCCCGGCGCGCCTCGGCGTCGGGAAGGCGGACGAGATCGATGATCACCGGGTCGTCGCCGTGGGGCAGCGCCGACAGCACGGCCGGGTCCCTGGTGCCCACCAGGCACACCTCGGCGTGCTCGAGCACCTCGTCGACGGAGTCCGCGAGCAGCTGCGCGAGGTGCGGCAGCCGGGTCTCGATGTACTCGCGGTTCGCGCCGATCAGCCGGGAGAGGCTCACGTTGGCGTCGTGGATCCGCAGGTCGTACCCCTTCCCGAAGAGCCTCTCCGCGAGCTCGACGAGCGGGCTCTCGCGCAGGTCGTCGGTGCCGGGTTTGAAGGACAGCCCGAACAGGCCCACCCGGCGCCTGCCGGTGCGCTCGACCAGTTCCACCGCGCGCTGCAGGTGGTCGGAGTTGGAGGGCAGCACGTGGGCGAGGATGGGCACCGAGACGTCGGCCCGCTGCGCCGCGTGGACCAGGCTGCGCAGGTCCTTGGGCAGGCAGGAGCCGCCGAAGGCGAAGCCGGGCCGCAGGTAGGCGGGGCTGATGTTCAGCTTGCGGTCGGCCAGGAACACGTCCATCACCTGGTGCGAGTCCACCCCGAGCGCCCGGCACACCGCGCCCAGCTCGTTCGCGAAGCCGATCTTCAGGCCGTGGAACGCGTTGTCCGCGTACTTGATCGCCTCGGCGGTCGGGACCGGCACCCGGAACACCTCGCCGGGCAGGCCGTCGTACAGCGCCGCCACCGCGTCGCCGCTCGCCGGGTCGAGCTCGCCGATGACGGTCTTGGGCGGGTCGAAGAAGTCCCGCACGCTCGTGCCCTCGCGCAGGAACTCCGGGTTGACCGCGACCCCGACGTCCACCCCGGCCGTGCCGCCGACGTGCTTCTCCAGGATCGGCACCAGCAGGTTCAGGCAGGTGCCCGGGAGCATGGTGCTGCGGAACACGACGGTGTGCCGCCCGCCCCGTTCGGCCAGCGCGGCGCCGATCTGCTCGGTGACCCGCTCCAGGTACGTGGTGCACAGGCTGCCGTTGGGCTCCGACGGCGTGCCCACGCAGACCAGCGACATCTCGCTGCCCGCGATCGCCTCGCGGACGTCGCCGGTGGCGCGTAACGCCCCGGTCCGCACGACCTCGGCGACGAGCTCGCCGATCCGCTCCTCGACCACCGGGGCCCTGCCGTCGTTGACCAGGTCGACCTTCACCTGGTTCACGTCCACCCCGATGACCTCGTGGCCCATGCTGGCCAGGCACGCGGCCGACACGCAGCCCACGTAGCCGAGCCCGAGAACGCTGACTCTCATGACCCGTTCCTCCCCCCAGGCAGGCCCCGTCGGCCTGCGGTCCGTGCGCCGGCGGGACCGCCGGATCGCGGCCCCCCGCACATCAGTAGGCCCCCTGCCCGTGGAGCACCGCGCGCAGCGTCTTCCACAAGATCACCGTGTCCAGGGCGAGCGACCAGTCCTCGACGTACCGCAGGTCCAGCCGGACCGTCTCCTCCCACGACAGGTCGCTGCGCCCGCTGATCTGCCACAGGCCGGTGAGCCCGGGCTTGACCAGCAGCCGCCGCCGGATGTCCGGGCCGTACGCGGCGGTCTCCTCCGGCAGCGGGGGCCGCGGACCGACGAGCGACATCGACCCGGTGAGCACGTTGAACAGCTGCGGGAGCTCGTCGATCGAGTACCGGCGCAGCACCGCTCCCACCCGGGTGACCCGCGGATCCCGGCGGAGCTTGAACAGCAGGCCCGCGCCCTCGTTGCGGTCGGCCAGCTCGGCCCGTGCCCGGTCGGCCCCGGCGACCATGGTGCGGAACTTGAGCATGGTGAACTCGCGGCCGTCCTTGCCGACCCTGCGCTGGCGGTAGAACGCCCCGCCCCGGCTGTCCACCGCCACGAGCAGCCCGACGAACACCATCAGCGGTGCGAACAGCATCAGCAGGATCACCGCGCCCAGGCGGTCGACGACCCCTTTGACCACCCGGCGGCCCCCGGTGAAGGCCGGCATGCTGACCCGCAGCAGCGGGATCCCGAGCACCGCGTCGATGTGCAGTCTCGGGCCGGCCACCTCCATCAGCACGGGGGCCACGATCATCTCGGCGTCGCTGCCCTCGAGGTTCCAGGCCAGCCGCTGCAGCCGGTCCGGTGACCAGTGCGGGTCCGGTGTGACCGCGACGACGCGGTAGCCGTCGCGGCGGACGTGATCGGCGACGTCCGACAGCCGGCCGACGACCGGCACCCCGTCCAGCCGGTCACCGCCGGGCGTGGGACCGTCCGTCGTGCACACCGCGTCCACCCGCCAGCCGAGGTGCGGGAACTTGCGGGTCCGGGTGATCAGGTCGCGCACGGTGGCCGGGCTCCCGGCGGCGAGCACCGGTCTCAGGCACCGCCCTTCCTTGCGCTGTTTGTGCAGTCCGAGGCGCAGCACGTACCGCGCGGTCATGGTGACGAGCGCGATCGCGGGGATCGCGACGAAGATCCAGAGTTTGATGTTGCGCGAGGTGAGGGCGATTCCGCCGAGCGCCAGTACGACGGTCGCCGCGAACAACGAGCGTCCGAGCCGGCGGAATTCCTCGGCGCCCTGGCCGAGTACGGCCGGAGTCCACGACCGGCTCACCGCGAGCGTCCCCAGCACCAGCAGCCAGGTGCCGAATGCGAGAATTCCCCATTTCTCGTGCCAGTTGGCCGCGTCCCGGGCCCCGAAGAAGTTGCCGATCGCCGCCACCACGAAGGCCGTGGTCACGGTGTCGGTGGTGATCACGGTACGGCGGTACCGCTGCTCCCAGTCGATCGCGGGCCGGCTGATCGTCCCGTTCGCCAGACGCCCGCGCGCCGACGGGAACGGGCTGAGTAATCCCCCTTGACGCACAGAACCCCCCAGGTCCCCAGTGGTTCGACGTGTTCCCCTGACACCGTTTCTCCACCCGGGAGGCCCCGCCCCCCGTGCCGCGCTGTTCCTCCCCACGGGAGGCCCCCGCCCCCCGCGCATGACATCCCGGCTGTTTCAGAGCTGGTCGAACAACGCATCCCGGCGGCAGCGGACTCGCACGTCCTGCCGGACTCTCGAGGTGCGCGGGAACCCGTCGCAGCCCCGGGCGCTCCCCGCACCCAAGGCCCCTCCCGGGCTCCAAGAATTGATCACCCCCACGTCTGGCGCCGGGGACGTGGCCATTGGTTTTTCCCGGTGCCGGACTTATTGATCATTATTGGTCGCCTCGTGCTCAACGGCTGAAGCAAGGTCAATCTAGACCATGGGGACCGGAATTGGAGAGGGGTTGTGTGTAATTTGTGTTCAAGCTCCGGGGGTTGGCCAATCGGCCGGTAACAGCCCGCGGCCACCGTGACGCCGCCGCGCACTCCGGCGGCCCGCCCGGGCGCCCTCGGCACGGTCCCGGCGGGGCGCCGTCCGGTGCGCCGCGGGCGGCACCGTGCGCGGGATCCACGACGGCGGCGGCCCGTACGGCGAGCGCACGGGCCGGCGCCTTCCGGGAGCACCGGACTCCTCCCGGCGCACCGCGCGGTCGTTCGGGAGCGAGTGGCCGGATGCGCGGTGATCCCGCACGACGTCCCGCGGTCCGGGCGGGGCGTGGTGCCGGGCGGTCCCTGGTCCGGGGGACGCCGGCCGGCGGGCCCTGGGGGAGTCAGCCGCCTTCGCCCCCGCGGCGGTCCCGCCGCGCCCCGGGGGCGCCCGCCGCCGGGACGGCCGCCGTGACTTCTTCCCTCGGCCGCCGCCCCGGCCCTCCTCCGTACGGCGCGGTGCTCTGCCGTGCGACGAGGTGTGTCGCCAGTTCGATGCGCTGGGCCGCCTTGCCGGGGTCGTCCGGGCTCAGGAGCATGCGGATCGCCTCCTCGGCCATCCGGCGCAGCGGCTGGTGGACCGTGGTCAGCGGCGGGCTCGCCCACTGGGCCAGCGGCACGTCGTCGTAGCCGACCACCGAGAGGTCCTCCGGCACCCTCAGGTTCCTCAGCCGGGCCGCCTCCAGCACGCCGAGCGCCTGGAGGTCGCTGCCCGCGAAGACCGCCGTCGGCCGGTCGGGACCGTCCAGCAGGTCCATGGCGTGCTCGAAGCCGCCCTGCACGTGGAAGTCGCCGAAGCGGACGAGGCGCGGGTCGATCGGCAGGCCCGCCATCGCCATGGCCGAGCGGTACCCGTCGAGGCGGGCCAGCGAGCACAGCATGTCCTCGGGCCCGGTGATGATCGCGATGCGCCGGTGTCCGTGGTCGGTGAGGTGGCGCGTGGCCGCGAGGCCGCCGGCCCAGTTGGCGGAGCCCACGGACGGCACGCCGGGGTCGGGGTCCCCGGCCGGGTCGATGATGACGAAGGGGATGCCCTGCGATCCGAGCTGCCGCTTCACGTCCTCCGGGAGCGACGAGAAGACCAGCACGACGCCCAGCGGCCTGCGCCGCAGCACGCCCTCGATCCAGTCGGGCGCGGGGGCGTGCCGGGTGCCGCTCCTGGTGAGCACCACGGTCGCCCGGTTCTCCTGGGCCACGTCCTCCGCGCCCCGGACGATCTCCATCGCCCAGACGCTGTCCAGTTCGTGGAAGACGAGTTCGACGAGGGGGGAGCGCGGCGCGCGCGGGTTGCGGCGGCGGTAGCCGTGGGCCTCCAGGAGCTGCTCGATCCTGGCGCGGGTGGCACGGGAGACATCCGAACGGCCGTTGAGGACCTTCGAAACTGTCGGTAGGGAGACGCCCGCTTCTTTCGCCACTTCGGCCAGCGTCACTCGTGCGCCCACCCCGTCGTCATCGTGCATGTCAGCAGGATAGGCCATGCGCTCGATAACGGTTTGGGTCAGTGCGCTGCATGACCATTGACCAAAAATCCGGTCGGACTTTACTGTCCGACAGCATGGACTTTCGGCAAAGGTGTCGAAACTTTCGAAAGGCGAACGATGAAGACACGTGCGCGCTTGCCCAGACTGGTCGCCTGCGGTGCGACGCTCGCCCTCGCACTGAGCCTCTCGGCCTGCGGTGACGGGAACGGCGGGGCGTCGGACGACGGCAAGATCCATGTCCTGGTCTACGGGGACGCCACCAACAAGGTCGAGAAGCAGATCGTCGACACGTTCAACAAGACGTCCGACGTCAAGGTGGTCCTCGACACCATCCCCGGTGCGGACTACCAGAAGAAGCTGCAGACGATCATCAACACCCCGCAGGCCCCGGACATCTTCTTCAACTGGGGTGGCGGCAGCATCAAGCCGTTCGTCAAGGCCGACCTGCTGATGCCGCTCGACGACCTCATCAAGAAGAACCCGGACCTGGAGAACAAGTTCCTGCCGTCCGTCTTCAACAACGCCGTGGTCGACGGCAAGCCGTACGGCATCCCGATGCGCGGCACCCAGCCGGTCCTGCTCTTCCACAACAAGGCGGTCCTCGACAAGGCGGGCGTCAAGCCGCCGAAGACCTGGAACGAGCTGCTCGACGCCGTCGGGAAGCTCAAGGACACGGGCGTCACCCCGATCGCGCTCGGCGGCGGCGACGTCTGGCCGACGCAGATGTGGTTCCAGTACCTCTACGACCGCATCGCCGGACCGGAGCTGTTCGCGAAGGCCGTCGGGGGCGACAAGAGCGCCTGGGAGAGCGCGGACAGCAAGAAGGCCCTGGACATGATCAGGGAGCTCGTCGACGCCGGCGCCTTCGGCGAGAACTACGACTCCGTCAAGTACACCAACGGCAGCTCGGTCCAGCTGGTGGCCTCGGGCAAGGCCGGCTTCGAGCTGATGGGGTCCTGGTACTACTCCCAGCAGCTGACGGACCACGAGGAGTTCGCGGAGAAGGACCTCGGCTACACCGCCTTCCCGGCCGTCGAGGGCGGCAAGGGCGACCCGAAGAACGTCGCCGGCAACACCAACAACTACTACTCGGTGATGAAGAAGACCAAGCACCCCGAGGCCGTCGCCGAGTTCCTGAAGCTCATGTACTCCGACGACTTCGTCAAGGCGCAGCTGGACATCGGCAACCTGCCGACCACGACCAACACCGACAAGTTCATCGAGACCGCGGGCAACGCCGAGTACTCGCGCTTCCAGTACGACCTCGTCGCCGACGCCCCGTCGTTCCAGCTGTCCTGGGACCAGGCGTACCCGCAGAAGGCGAGCTCGGACTTGCACAAGGCCATCCAGCAGTTCTTCAACGGACAGCTCGACACGGACGGCTTCATCAAGGCCATGCAGGCCCTCCCGACCGAGTGACGAACGGCTCATGACCACAAAGACCACGAGCGCTCCGCCCGCCGCCGGACCCCGCAAGGGGCCCCGGCGGCGGCCGCCCGCCTCGTCCGCAACGAAGGTGGGACGCCCCGGCTTCGCCTGGGCGCTGCCCGCCGCAGTGTTCTTCGCCCTCTTCGCGATCGTCCCGCTGGTCATGGTGGCGGTGCTGTCCTTCATGAGCTGGGACGGGATCAGCCCGCCCGAGTTCGTCGGGACGGACAACTGGTCGCGCCTGATGGACGACCCGGTGATGCTCAAGAGCATCTGGCTGACCCTGCTCCTGACCGTGCTCGGCGTGGTCATCCAGACGCCGCTGAGCATCGTGCTCGGCGTCTGGGCCGCCGGTCACCAGCGCAACCGGGCCGTGCTGTCCGTCATCTACTTCATCCCGCTGCTGCTGTCCGCGACGGCCGTCTCCGTGCTGTGGCGGGCCCTGCTCGACCCGAACTTCGGCATTCCGGCCGAGGCCACCTGGCTGTTCGGCGACGGCAACCTGTTCGGTGAGCAGGCCACCGCCATCGGGGTGCTGGCGTTCGTCAGCACCTGGCAGTTCACCCCCTTCCACACCCTGATCTACCAGGGCGCCGCCCGCGCGATCCCGCAGGTGCTGTACCAGGCGGCGGAGATCGACGGGGCGGGCCGCTACCGGCAGTTCTTCCACATCACACTGCCGCAGCTGCGCAACTCCATGATCACCTCGATGATCCTGATGATCGTCGGCGGTCTGACCACCTTCGAGACCGTCCTCATCCTGACCCAGGGCGGCCCCGGCACCGACACCACCATCAGCGCCTACTACATGTACGACAAGGCGTTCAAGAGCTTCGACTACGGCACCGGCTCCGCCATCGCCCTGGCCCTGGTCGTCGCGTCCACGATCATCTCGCTGATCGTCGTCCGGGTCTCCGGCTACGACAAGATGCGCAGCTCCATGGAGGGTGTGTCATGAGGCGCCGACCGAACTACGTGGCCGGCGTCGGCTCGCTCTTCTGGCTCTTCCTGGTCGGCCTGCCGCTGTACGTGATGCTCGCCGCGACCCTGCGCACCCGCCAGGACTACGCCGAGAACGGCCCGGTCTCGATCCCGGACAGCTTCACCCTGGACAACTACACCGGCGCCTTCGACTCCGGCTTCGGCCAGTACTTCTTCAACACGCTCGTCGTCACCGCCTGCGTGATCGGCATCGTGCTGCTGCTGGTCCCGCCGCTCGCCTACGCGATCGTCCGCAGCCGCGGCCGGACCACGTCGGCGATCTTCCGGCTGTTCCTGCTCGGCCTCGCCATCCCGGCCCAGGCCGTCATCGTGCCGATGTTCTACCTGATCAGCGAGGCCGGGCTGTACGACAACCTGCTCGGCGTCATCCTGCCCACGGCCGCGTTCTGCCTGCCGATGTCGGCGCTGATCCTCAGCGGCGCGATGCGCGACATCTCCCCGGAGCTGTACGAGGCCATGGCCATGGACGGAGCCACCCCACGGCGCATGTTCTTCCAGCTCGTGCTGCCGCTGTCGCGCGGCGGACTGTCCACGATCGTGGTCTTCTCCGCGCTCCAGGCCTGGAACGGCTTCCTGTTCCCGCTCGTCCTGACCCAGTCCGACTCCACCAAGGTGGTCACCCTGGGTCTGTACAACTTCCAGACCGAACACGGCATCGACATCCCCGGTCTGCTGGGAGCCGTGGTGCTGTCCATGGTGCCCATCCTGCTCGTCTACCTGTTCGCCCGTCGCGCCCTGGTCCAGGGCCTGATGGGCGTCGGAGGAAAGTGACCGCCAACGTGGCCGTTGAGACCACCCCCGAAGTCCCCCTCTGGAACGACCCCGCCCACTCCGTCACCGCCCGGGTGTCCGCGCTGATCGACGCGATGACCCTCCAGGAGAAGATCGCCCAGCTGTACGGCGTGTGGGTCGGCGCGTCCGACGAGGGCGGCGAAGTGGCCCCCCACCAGCACGACATGGAGGAGGCCGTCGACCTCGACGCCCTCCTGCCCACCGGACTGGGCCAGCTCACCCGCCCCTTCGGCACCGCCCCCGTCGACCCGGCGCTCGGCGCGCTCTCCCTGCTGCGCACCCAGGCCCGCATCGCCTCGGCCAACCGCTTCGGCATCCCCGCCGTCGCCCACGAGGAGTGCCTGGCCGGCTTCGCCACCTGGGGCGCCACCGCCTATCCCGTCCCGTTGTCCTGGGGCGCCACCTTCGACCCGGACCTGATCCACCGCATGGCCGGCGCCATCGGCCGCGACATGCGGTCCGTCGGCGTCCACCAGGGCCTCGCGCCCGTCCTGGACGTGGTGCGCGACGCCCGCTGGGGCCGCGTCGAGGAGACCATCGGCGAGGACCCGTACCTCGTCGGCACCATCGGCACGGCCTATGTGCGCGGCCTGGAGGAAGCCGGGATCGTCGCCACCCTCAAGCACTTCGTCGGCTACTCGGCCTCCCGCGCCGGGCGCAACCTCGCGCCCGCCCCGCTGGGCCCGCGCGAGCGCGCCGACATCCTGCTGCCGCCCTTCGAGATGGCGGTCCGCGAGGGCGGCGCCCGGTCGGTGATGCACTCCTACACCGACACCGACGGCGTGCCCGCCGCGGCCGACGAGGACCTGCTGACCGGGCTGCTGCGCGACACCTGGGGCTTCGGCGGCACCGTCGTCGCCGACTACTTCGGCATCGCCTTCCTCAGGACGCTGCACGGCATCGCCGCCGACTGGGCGGACGCCGCCGGGGCCGCGCTGCGGGCGGGCGTCGACGTCGAGCTGCCCACCGTCAAGACGTTCGGGGAGCCCCTCGTGGAGGCCGTCACCGCCGGCCGCGTGCCGGAGGCGGTGATCGACCGCGCCCTGCGCCGGGTGCTCACCCAGAAGGCGGAGCTCGGGCTGCTCGACCCGGAGTGGAGCCCCGTGCCGCCCGCCCTCGACGGCGTCGACCTGGACGACCCGGACGCCCTGCGCGGCAGGATCGACCTGGACGGCCCCGCGAACCGCGAGCTGGCCCGCGCGGTGGCCGAGGAGGCGGTCGTGCTGCTGAGCAACGACGGCACCCTGCCGCTCCACCGGCCGCGCCGCGTCGCCCTGGTCGGCCCCAACGCCGACGAGCCCACGGCCGTCCTGGGCTGCTACTCCTTCCCGCAGCACGTCGGCGTCCACCACCCCGGCACCCCGCTCGGCGTCGACCTGCCCACCCTGCGCGCCACCCTGGCCGCCGAGTTCCCCGACGCCGAGTTCACGGTCGTGCGCGGCACGGGCGTCGACGACGGCGACGTCTCCGGCCTCCCCGAGGCCGTCCGGGCCGCCCGCGACGCCGACGTCGTCGTCGCCGTCCTGGGCGACCGCGCCGGGCTGTTCGGCCGCGGCACCAGCGGCGAGGGCTGCGACGCCGAGTCGCTGGCCCTGCCCGGCGCCCAGCAGGACCTGCTCGACGCGCTGCTCGACTCGGGGACACCGGTGGTGACGGTGCTGCTCGCGGGCCGGCCCTACGCCCTCGGCCGCGCCGTGACGGAGGCCGCCGCGATCGTGCAGTCCTTCTTCCCCGGCGTCGAGGGCACCGCCGCCCTCGCCGGGGTGCTCAGCGGGCGGACCGCCCCGTCGGGCCGGCTGCCGGTGAGCGTGCCGCGCGGAGCGGGCAGCCAGCCGAGCACCTACCTCGGCGCGCGGCTCGCGCACGCCAGCGAGGTGTCCAACATCGACCCGACGCCCGCCTTCGGCTTCGGCCACGGCCTCACGTACACCACGTTCGACTGGAGCGACCTCGTGGTGGACGCCGGGGAGGCGCCCACCGACGGCGCGTTCTCGCTGGCGCTGACCGTCCGCAACACCGGTGACCGGCACGGCACCGAGGTCGTCCAGCTCTACCTGCACGACCCGGTCGCCTCCGTCGTCCAGCCGGTGCAGCGGCTCATCGGCTACACGCGGGTGCCGTTGGCCCCCGGTGAGGCGCGCAGGGTGAGCGTCACGGTCCCGGCCGACCTCGCCTCCTTCACCGGCCGCGACGGCCGCCGCGTCGTGGAGCCGGGTGAACTGGAGCTGAGGCTCGCCGCGTCCAGCACCGACCCGCGCCTGACGGCGACGGTCACCCTGACCGGCCCGGAACGCCACGTGGACCACACGCGGCACCTGCACGCCGTCTTCGGCCAGGAGACCGCCGCCGGCGCCTGAGCCGCCGCCGGCGCACGAGCGGTGTCCCCCGGGGGGAGATCCCCCGGGGGACACCGCTGTCCTGTCCCCTCGTCAGGGAGCGCCGGCCGGGTCAGGGCGCCGGCCGGGTCAGGACCGCCGTGAACCGGTAGCGCGAGCCGCGGTACACCGAGCGGACCCACTCCACCGGCGTCCCCGTCTCGTCCCGGGAGTGGCGGGACAGCAGCAGCATCGGCAGGCCCACGTCGGTGGCCAGCAGCCCGGCCTCCCGCGGGGTGGCCGGGGACGTCTCGATGGTCTCGTCGGCCTCCGCCGGGCGCACGCCGTACACCTCGGCGAGCGTCGTGTAGAGCGAGGTGCGGCGGGCCAGGTTGCGGCGCAGGCCGGGGAAGCGCCGTGCGGACAGGTGGGTCGTCTCGATGGCCATGGGCTCGCCGCCCGCCAGCCGCAGCCGCTCGATGCGCAGCACCCGGTCGCCGCGCCCCACTTCGAGCAGGGCCGCCAGCTCCTCGTCCGCGGCGACGTACCCGATGTCCAGGACCCGTGAGGCGGGTTCGAGCCCCTGGGCCCGCATGTCCTCGGTGTACGAGGTCAGTTGGAGCGTCCGGTACACCTTCGGGCGCGCGACGAAGGTGCCCTTGCCCTGGATGCGGTCCAGGCGGCCCTCGCTGACGAGTTCCTGCATGGCCTTGCGGACGGTGGTGCGCGAGGTGCGGAACTCGACGGCGAGGAAGCGCTCGGCCGGCATCGGCGAGCCCGGCGGGCGCGCCTCGGTCATCCGCAGGAGCCGCTGCTTGATGGCGTAGTACTTCGGGACGCGGCCGGTGCGGCCGGGTGCCCCCGACTCGGCCTGGGCGCTGCTGACGTCCGTGCTCATGACCTGCCTTCCGGCTGCGGTGTCCGGCGCGCGGACGGCAGGGGCCGGCCGCGGTGCACGTCGGCGGACCGCCGGGTTCGGCGCCGCACGCTCGGCGAACCCGTTATAACCGTGCGTCCTCTTTTTGGTCTAGTCCAACTGTCGACGCGTAGGGGTTTGGGGGGAGTTCGGGCGTCCGGCGGGGGTGTCGGAGTCGTTACCGGCGAGGGCGGACACGACCCTTGACAGGGCCATAGGTCTAGGCCAAGCTCCCCTTGCTGGTCTAAACCATTTAGGGGAAGCCGGGTCCCAGCCCGCCGAGCTGTTGCGCCGTTTGTGAGGGTCACCGCCGAGGGCGTGGGTGTGCAAGGCAATTCCTGAGGAGGGGTGGCGCGTGAAGCGCAAGCTGATAGCCGCGATCGGGGTCGCGGGCATGTTGTTCTCCGTCGCTGCGTGCGGCGGCGACGGCGGTGACGAGGGCGGGAAGACCGGCGCGGACGGGTACGCCGGCCAGACGCTCACCGTGTGGGTGATGGACGGCTCCTCGCCGGACCAGTGGCAGAAGGACCTCGCCGCCGAGTTCGAGGCGAAGACCAAGGCCAAGGTCAAGTTCGAGGTCCAGCAGTGGAACGGCATCCAGCAGAAGCTGACCACCGCGCTGTCCGAGGAGAACCCGCCCGACGTCTTCGAGATCGGCAACACCCAGACCCCGGCCTACGCCAAGACCGGCGGCCTCGCCGACCTCGCCGACCTCAAGTCCGAGATCGGCGCCGACTGGACCGCGTCCCTCAACGAGTCGTCCGTCTACGAGGGCAAGCAGTACGCGGCGCCGTGGTACTTCGCCAACCGCGTCGTCCTCTACAACAAGAAGGTCTGGGCGGACGCGGGGCTGAAGGACACCCCCAAGACCCGCGACGAGTTCTACGACGCGCTCAGGACGATCGGTGACAAGACCGACGCCGAGCCGATCTACCTGCCGGGCCAGAACTGGTACCACTTCGTCGGCCTGGTGATCGGCGAGGGCGCCGAACTGGTCAAGAAGGACGGCGACAAGTACGTCTCCAACCTCGACGACCCCAAGGTCGCCGCCGCCATGGAGACCTACAAGAAGTTCCAGTCCCTCTCCGAGGCCCCCAAGGACAAGGACGAGGCCACCCCGCAGCAGGGCGAGGTCTTCGCCAAGGGCAATGTCGGCGCCTTCATCGGCATGGGCTGGGAAGCCGGCATCGCCATCAAGGCCAACCCGAAGATCGAGAAGGAGATCGGCTACTTCACCATCCCCGGTGCCACGGCCGACAAGCCCGAGGGCGTCTTCCTCGGCGGCTCCAACCTCGCCGTCGCCGCGGGCAGCCAGAAGCAGGACCTCGCCAAGGAGTTCCTGAAGCTCGCCCTCTCCGACAAGTTCGAGGGCCAGCTGGCCAAGCTCAACGGCGTCATCCCCAACAAGGAGTCGCTGCAGAGCAACCTCAAGGGCAACGCCCCCGCCGAGGCAGCCGCGCCGGCCGCCGCCGTCGGCGGCACCACGCCGCTGATCCCCGAGTGGGCCGCGGTGGAGAACGCCCCCAACCCGATCAAGACGTACATGACCGCCGTGCTGAACGGCAAGTCCCCGGCCGAGGCCGCCGAGCAGGTCGAGGGCGAGTTCAACAAGCGCCTGGCGCAGCAGCAGTAGAAGCGCACGCGCTCCGACCGGGGCGGGGGCCGGCCGACGCGACGGCCCCCGCCCCGCGTTGAGCACGCCGAGAAGAGAGATCGCGAGCATGACCGTGCAGACCGAACGGCCGCCCTCCGGCCCGGCGGACGTCCGCAAGGCGGACGACGGGGGACCCGGCAGGCCGACACCGCGAGCCGCGTCGCGCGCCGGCGCGCTCGTCCCGTACCTGTTGCTGCTGCCCGCCTGCGCGGCCACCGTGCTGCTGCTCGGCTGGCCGCTGCTGAAGGACGTGCTGCTGTCGTTCCAGAACCTCAACATGGCGCAGCTGATCCAGCACGTCACCGAGTGGAACGGCGTCGACAACTACAAGGACGTCCTCACCGGCGAGGACTTCTGGAGGGTCACCCTCCGCTCCATCCTGTTCACGGCGGCCAACGTCGCCCTGATCATGCTCCTGGGCACGCTGATCGGCCTGCTGCTCGCCCGCCTCGGCACGTGGATGCGGTTCACCCTGATGATCGGCCTGGTGCTGGCCTGGGCCATGCCCGTCGTGGCCGCCACCACCGTCTACCAGTGGCTGTTCGCCCAGCGCTTCGGCGTCGTCAACTGGGTCCTGGACAAGCTCGGCTGGCACTCCATGGCCGACTACAGCTGGACCAGCAGCCAGATGTCGACGTTCTTCGTCGTCACCCTGCTGATCGTGTGGATGTCCGTCCCGTTCGTCGCGATCAACCTCTACGCGGCGACCACCACCATCCCGAAGGAGCTCTACGAGGCCGCGTCGCTCGACGGCGCCGGCGCCTGGCGGAGCTTCACCACGGTCACCCTGCCGTTCCTGCGGCCGTTCCTCTACGCGACGACCTTCCTGGAGATCATCTGGGTCTTCAAGGCGTTCGTCCAGGTCTTCACCTTCAACGGCGGCGGCCCCGACCGGCTCACCGAGATCCTGCCGGTCTACGCCTACGTCGAGGGCGTCGGCAACCAGCACTACGGCATGGGCGCGGCGATCGCCGTCCTGACCATCCTGATCCTGCTCGGCCTGACCGCCTACTACCTCAGGATCGTGCTCAAGCAAGAGGAGGACGAGCTGTGAAGCGCTCGCTCTTCGGCCGCCTGTGGCCCAACGTCACGGCCGTCGTCCTGTTCGCCGGCCTCGTCTTCCCCGTGTACTGGATGTTCGCCACGGCCTTCAAGCCGACCGGCGACATCATCTCGGAGGACCCGGTCTGGTTCCCGACCGACTTCACCTTCGAGCACTTCAGGACCGCCACCGGCGTCGACAACTTCTGGACGTTCGTCCGCAACTCGCTGGTCGTCACCGTCCTCGCGGTCGTCTTCTCGCTGATCATCGCCCTGGTCGCGTCCTTCGCCCTGGCGCGGATGCGGTTCAGGGGGCGGCGCGGCTTCGTCATCGGCTTCATGCTCGCCCAGATGGCGCCCTGGGAGGTCATGGTCATCGCGATCTACATGATCGTGCGGGACGCCTCGATGCTGAACAGCCTGGTGCCGCTCACGGCCTTCTACACGATGATGATCCTGCCCTTCACCATCCTGACGCTGCGCGGCTTCGTCGCCGCCGTGCCCAGGGAGCTGGAGGAGGCGGCGATGGTCGACGGCTGCACCCGCCTCACCGCGTTCCGCCGCGTCATCCTGCCGCTGCTCGCGCCCGGCCTGATGTCCACCTCGATGTTCGGCTTCATCACCGCCTGGAACGAGTTCCCGCTCGTGCTGGTGCTCAACAAGGAGGCCGGGGCGCAGACCCTGCCCCTGTGGCTGTCCAGCTTCCAGACCGTCTTCGGCAACGACTGGGGCGCCACCATGGCCGCCTCGTCCCTCTTCGCCGTCCCGATCCTGATCCTCTTCGTCTTCCTGCAGCGCAGGGCCGTCAGCGGCCTCACCGCGGGCGCCGTGAAGGGATAACGCCACCCGATGACCACACTCACCAGTGGTTCGACCGACACCCTGACCCGGGACGTCCTCACCGTCCTCCAGCCCGGATTCCCCGGCACCACCGCCCCCGACTGGCTGCTCCGCCGCCTCGGTGAGGGCCTCGCCTCGGTCGGCCTGTTCGGCCGCAACATCGCCACGCCCGGGCAGCTCGCCGCCCTGACCGCCCGGCTGCGCGCCGAACGCGACGACGTCCTGGTCGCCATCGACGAGGAGGGCGGTGACGTCACCCGCCTGGAGGTGCGCACCGGCTCCTCCTTCCCCGGCAACCACGCGCTCGGCGCGGTGGACGACGTGTCCCTCACCCGGGAGGTGGCCGCCGAACTGGGCCGCCGTCTCGCCGCCTGCGGGGTCGACTTCAACTGGGCGCCCTCGGCCGACGTCAACGCCAACCCCGACAACCCGGTGATCGGCGTGCGGTCCTTCGGCGCCGACCCCGCCCTGGTCGCCCGGCACACCGCCGCCTACGTCACCGGCCTGCAGTCGGCGGGCGTGGCGGCCTGCACCAAGCACTTCCCCGGGCACGGGGACACGGCCGTCGACTCCCACCTCGCGCTGCCGCGCATCGACGCGGGCCCGGCCCTGCTGGCCGAGCGGGACCTGGCCCCGTTCCGCGCGGCGATCGCCGCCGGCACCCGCGCGGTGATGAGCGCCCACCTGCTGGTCCCGGCCCTGGACCCGGACGGCCCGGCGACGCTGTCCCGGCCCATCCTGACCGAGCTGCTCCGCGGCGAACTGGGCTACGACGGCCTGATCGTCACCGACGGCATGGAGATGAACGCCATCGCCGGCACCTACGGCATCGAACGCGGCAGCGTCCTCGCCCTCGCGGCCGGCGCGGACGCGATCTGCGTGGGCGGCGGCCTGTGCGACGAGGGCATCGTGCAACGCCTCCAGGACGCGATCGTCGCCGCCGTCCGCTCCGGCGAACTGCCCGAGGAACGGCTGGCGGACGCCGCCGCCCGGGTCCGCGCCCTGGCCGACTGGACCACGCGGGCACGGCGGTCCCCGGCCCCGCCGGCCGGGTCCGATCCGGAGATCGGCCTCACGGCGGCCCGCCGCGCGGTGACCGTCACCCGCACCCTGCCCACCGCCCCGCCCACCGGACCGGTCCACGTGGCCACGTTCACCCCGGTCGCGAACATCGCCGTGGGCGACGAGACGCCCTGGGGCGTCGGCGCGGAGCTGGAACGGCTGCTGCCGGGCACCAGCACCGGCTTCTTCTCCGGCCCCGACGCCGGTGAACAGGCGCTGAAGGCGGCCGAGGGCCGGCGCGTGGTCGCCGTGGTCCGCGACGAGCACCGGCATCCGTGGATGCGCGCGGCCCTGGACACCCTGCTCGCCGCCGACCCGGACACCGTGGTCGTGGAGATGGGCGTACCGCAGTCCGCCCCGCGCGGCGCCCTGCACATCGCCACCCACGGCGCGGCCCGGGTGTGCGGGGTGGCGGCCGCGGAAGCGGTCGTCGCGGGCTGACGCGCCGGCGCGGCGGTCCGGGCGGTACGGCCCGGACCGCCGCGCCGTGTCCGTCACGACCTCATGCCGTCAGGCAGAAGTGCGGCATGCCGTCAGGGGTGCGGCTTCCTCCCCCGGCGGGCGGGGCGGCCGGCCTCGCGACGCGGGCCGCCCGGCTCCGCGGCCGCCGGGGGCGCCACAGGAGGCACGGGCGGCGGCCGCCCACCGGCTCAGCCCGCGGGCGCCGGCTGCATCAGCCGGGCCAGCAGGTCGTCCAGCGTGACCATGCCCGTCAGCCGTCCCGCGTCGTCGCGGACCACCGCCAGGGTGGTCCGGCGGCGGCGCAGCGCGTCGATCGCGTCGGCGACCGTCGCGGTGTCCGTCAGCTCCGGCACCGGGCGGGCCAGCTCGCGGGCGCGCGTGGCCCGGCCGCGGGCCCGGGCGACCAGGGCGTCACGGGCGTGCACCGCGCCGAGGACCGCGGTGCCCTCGCGGACGAGCAGCCGGGTGCGGTCGTGGGCGGCGGCCACCCGCAGCAGCTCGTCGACGCCGGCGTCGCCGTCGACCGAGGTGATCCGCGCGGCCGGGACGCACAGCGCGCCGACCGGGGTCTCGGGCTCGGTCAGTGAGCGCGTGAGCAGCTGCGAGTCCGTCCGGCTGATCAGGCCGAGCCGCTCGGACTCGGTCACCAGGTGGGTGAGCTGTTCGCGGTCGTGGACGGAGGCCGACGCGTCGCGAGGGGTGACCCGGCACAGCCGCACCAGGCCGTTGCTCACCGCGTCGAGCAGCCGGATCAGCGGCCGTACGGCCCTCACCAGCGCCCGGAAGGGCGGCGACAGCAGCATCGCGGAGCGCTCGGGACGGGCGATCGCCCACGACTTGGGCGCCATCTCGCCGATCACCATGTGCAGGAACACCACCACGATCATCGCGACGGCGAACGCCACGCCGTAGCTGAGCGCGGCGGGCAGGCCCAGCCGGTGCAGCAGCGGGTCGAGCTCGTGGGAGATCGCGGGCTTGGACACCGAGCCCAGGCCCAGGGTGCACACGGTGATGCCCAGCTGGGCGCCGGCCAGCATCAGCGACAGCTCGCGCATGCCGGCCAGAGCCGCGCCGGCCCCGCGCCGTCCCTCGGCCGCCGCCTTCTCCATGCGGTGCCGCCTGGCGGCGACCAGCGCGAACTCGGCCGCCACGAAGAACCCGCTGCCGGCCAGCAGCAGCACGGTCACGAAGAGGGCCGTCGGGAAACTCATGAGCGCTCCTCGGCCGTCGTCCGCTCCTCCACCAGGGGGGTGATCCGCACGCGCTCGGCCACGTGCCGGTCGAGCGTGCGCACGTCGATCACCGCGCCGCCGCCCGTGGGCAGCCCGACGGTGACCCGGTCACCGACCGCGGGGAAGCGGCCCAGCCGGTCCACGACCAGTCCGGCCACCGTGTCGTAGTCGTCCTCCTCGGGCAGGTGCACGCCGGTCGCCTCGGCCACCTCGTCCAGGCGGCGCCCGGCGTCCACGAGCCAGCCGTCGCCGTCCGCGACCGCCGGCTCGACGACCTCGTCGGACTCGTCGGCGATGTCACCGACCAGTTCCTCGGCGATGTCCTCGTAGGTGACGACGCCGGCCACGCCGCCGTGCTCGTCCAGGACGACGGCGAACTCGTCGTCCCGCTCGCGCATCCGCGCCACCGCGTCGGGCAGCGGGAGCGTGTCCGGCAGCAGCAGCGGCCGGCGGGCCACCGCGCCCGCGGTGGCGGCGGACAGCCGGCCGGCGGGCAGCGCCGTCAGCTCGCGCACGCCCAGCACGCCCGCGACGTCGTCGGGGTGGTCGCCGAGCACGGGGTAGTTCGAGTGGCCGTGGACGGCGATCAGGCCGACCGCCTCGTCGGCGCTCGCGTCCCTGCGCACGAACACGGCGTCCGCGCGCGGCACCATCACCTCGCGCAGGGTGCGCTCGGAGAAGTCCAGCGCGTGGTCCAGCAGGGTGGCGGTGCTCTCCGGCAGCGCGCCCCGCTCGTGGGACTCGCCGATCAGATGGCCCAGCTCCTCCAGCGTGGCGCCGTGGTGCAGCTCCTCGACGGGCTCGATGCCGACGCGGCGCAGCAGCCGGTCGGCCGCGCCGTCGAAGACCCGCACGGCCGGCCCGACGACCTTCAGGTACGCCAGGGTGGAGCCGGCCAGCGCCTTCGCCAGCCGTTCCGGCACGGCGATCGCGAGGTTCTTCGGGGCCAGCTCGCCCAGCACCATCTGCACGACGGTGGCGAGGACGAAGGCCAGCACCACGGAGACGCCGCTCACGGCCGCGTCCGGCAGGCCGAGGCCGGACAGCGCGGGGCGGAGCAGCGCGGACACCGACGGCTCGGCGACGAAGCCGACGACCAGACCGGTGACGGTGATGCCGAGCTGGGCGCCCGACAGCATGAACGACAGCCGCTGCAGCACCTTCAGGGCGCGGGCGGCCCTCCGGTCCCCGGCCTCGGCCTCACGGGCGAGCGCGAGCCGGTCGGCGGAGACGTAGGCGAACTCCTGCGCGACGAAGTAGCCGGTGCCGGCGGTGAGCACGAACACGGCCAGCAGGCCCGGCAGGGCTTCGGCGGCACTCATCGAACACCACCCCGCCGGGTGCCGCGGTCAACAGTGCTGTGGCGGGATGGTCCGGGACTGTGTCCCGGGGGGTCCGTCGGTCTGGCGGACAAGCGGATGACTCCTCACGTGTGGTCTGTACCGAATGCAACGGCCGGGGCCCGGCCCGTGTTCCCGAGTGCCGGCGAGCGGCCCGCGCGCCCACCGGAGGGCCGCGCGGGCACGCGTCGCGTCGTGCGGGCCCGGCGGGAGGCGCCCCGGGACGGCGGACCGTGTCGGTGTTGGGCCGAACGGGTGGTCATGCGTAAGAATTGCCCGATGCAGACAGCCAGTGCGACCCAGGACGGAGCATGCCGGTGAACAGCCACGATGTCACCGACGAACAGTGGGAGGGGCTCGCCCAGGTCGTGCCGCTGCGGGGTCGTGACGCCTGGCCGTCCGCAGTGGGCCACCGGTCCCTACCCGAGGCCGAGACCGAGGCGCGCCGCCGCTTCGTCGTCCTGCGGGTGAACGTGTTCGCGGACGCCCGCGACGTCGCCGAGACGCTGATGGCCGGGATACCGGTGCTGCTCGACCTGACCGGGGCGGAGACGGAGGTCGCCAAGCGGGTCCTGGACTTCAGCACCGGAGTCGTCTTCGGCCTGGCGAGCGGGATGCACCGCGTGGACCGCAACGTGTTCCTGCTGACCCCGGCCGACACGGAGGTGACCGGCCTGATGGAGGGCGTCGGGGTTCCCGGGGCGTGAGCGGCCGGGGCTCCCGGAGGACGGGTCCCCGGAGCTCCCCGAGGACGAGCCGCCGGGTGCCGTGCGGGGCCGCGGGTGCCGGGGGCCGCCCGGGGCGGCGCGCGGCGCGTGGGGGACCGGAGGGCCGCGCGGGGAGGCGCGTGGGGTGTTCGGGGGCGTGAGCGGCCGGGGAGGACGCGTCGCCCGATCGTAGGAAGGCCACCCGAGCGGAACGGTTCGCCCCGCATCGGCCCCTTAGCGTCCCGCACATGACCCCGCCTTCCCCCTCCTCCTCCTCGCCTTCGCCGTCCCCGTCCTCCCCGGCTTCTTCGTCCTCACCGGCCGCCCCGGACACGGACCCGTCGTCCGCGCCCGTGGCCTCGCGCACGAGCCCGGCGCCGTCCCTCCCCGGCCAGGGCACGGCGCCCGCACCGGCCGCACCGCCCACCGGGCCCCCCGGCCGTCCGCGGTCCCTGCCGGGCGTCCGTCCCGACGGCACCGCGGGACACCCCGACCGGCCGCGCGTCACCGAGCTGCTGCTGTCCGCCTTCGCCGGGCATCGCGGCGTCGAGCTCCCCCTCGGGGCGCTCACCCTGCTCGCCGGCCCCAGCGGCAGCGGCAAGACCAGCGCCCTGCGCGCCTACGAGGCCCTCGCCCGGCTCGGCGGCGGGGCCGGGCTCGACGAGGCGTTCCCCGACCCGGACGCCTGCGTGCCGGAGCGGGCCCGGGCCGACGCCCAGCACCGCCGCGGCTTCCGCATCGGCTGCACCGCCGACGGCCCCGAGGGCCCCGTCCGGCTCGAGATCGCCGTACAGGCCGAACCCGAGCTGCGGATCGTGGGGGAGAGGCTCACGGCGGACGGACAGGTCCTGCTGGAGACCGCGCTGCGCGATCCCCGGCGCCGCACCGTGCAGGCCGCCTGGCACACGGCCGGGACGGCCCCGGTGACCCGCGCCCCCCTGCCGGACGACCGGCTCGGCACCGCACTGCTGCCGCTGCGCGTCGCCGGCAAGACGCCCGGACAGCGCAGGGTGCTCGCCGCCGCCGAGCAGATGGTGGTCGCCCTGCGCTCCGTCTTCCCCTGCGACCCCCGCCCCGAGCGGATGCGCGCGCCCGTACCGGCCGGCACCGGCCGGCTGCTCGGCGGCTGCGACAACCTCGCCGACGTGCTGTGGCGCACCCGCGTGGAGTGCGGACGCCGGCACGCGCTCCTCGTGGCGGCGGTGCGCGCCGGATGCGCCGGGCCGGTCGCCGACCTGCTCGCCGAGCCGTACGGCACGGGACGGGTCCGCGCCCTGCTCGCCCGGGGCGACGGCACCCGCACCGATCTGCGGCTGCTGGGCGACGGCGAACTGCGTTACATCGCCCTCGCGCTGGTGCTGCTCACCGGCCCCGGGGTGCTGGAGGTCGACGCACCCGGTGAGGTCCCCGCCGCGCTGCAGACCCTCACGGTGCTCGCGGACGGCCTCGACCGGGGACTGGACCCGCGGCAGCGCGCGGAACTGCTGCGGCTGGCGGCGCGGATGTGCGAGCGCGGGCACATCCGGCTGGTCGGTGCGGTGAGCGACGCCTCCCGGGTCGTGGGGACGGACGGGGCGACGGTGGTACACCTGAACCGTGACTGATCCGGTTGACGACACCTCCCCGGACCCGCCCGCCGGCGGGGAGCCGCGCGGTCCCCTCGACCTGGCGGGACTCCAGCGCCGCCTCGCCGAGTTCGCCGCCGCGCGGAACTGGCAGCCGTACCACACCCCCAAGAACCTCGTCGCCGCGCTCAGCGTGGAGGCGTCCGAACTGGTCGAGATCTTCCAGTGGCTGACGCCCGAGGAGTCCGCCCGCGTCATGGACGACCCCGGCACCGCGCACCGCGTCACCGACGAGGTCGCCGACGTCCTCGCCTATCTCCTCCAGCTGTGCGAGGTCCTCGGCGTCGACCCGCTGGCCGCGCTGGCGGCCAAGATCGACCGCAACGAGCACCGGTTCCCGCTCTGAGCGCGCCGCCCCGGGCCGGGCGCCTCCCGCCCTGCCCGAGAGGCCTGTCCCGCACCGGCCCCCGGGGGCGGGGGGACGGGGAGAGCGCCGGAGCGGTGAACTCCACTTTTACTCTCCGTAGTCAACTGATGAGGTGTGGGCGAATTGTTGTCCACAGATTTCGGTCTTCCTCTGGCTTTTTGTCTCACGGACCCTCACGCTGGGTAATGAGTAAGGGAGTTCAGGCAGACGCGTGGGCAGCGCGTCGGACGGACGGGGGCAGCGCATGGACGCTGTGCGGCTCATCGTGACGAGCAGGCGGGCCCTGGCCGCGGGCGGCGACGTGCCGGAGCTGCTGACCGAGGTGTGGCAGGCGCAGGCCCTCGCGCAGGCGATAGGCAGCCGCCTCGCGGTCGCCGGCCCGCCGGAACTGCGCGGCGAGGCCCTCGGACTGACGGAGCTGGCGGGCCGCGGCTGCGGTGTGCTGGACACCCCCGAGCTCGGCCCGGGGGAACTGCGCGCGGCCCAGCTCACCGAGCTGGGCGAGGCCCGCCAGTCCCTCATGTACCTCGGCGGTCTGCTCGGCGAGGTCGGCATCGCCCTGGTCGGCATCGCCTGCTCCGCGGACGACGAGGCCACGTACTGGCAGTGCATGGAGGCCATCGACGCGGCCGACGAGTCCCGGGACCGCGTCCTGGAGATGCTCCGCAAACTGGCCGACCGCGACCAGGCCCTGCCGGAGCGGGAGGCCGGCTGACCGCGCCGGCTGACCGCACGGGCCCCCGCACCGGCCGACCGCGCCGTCTCCCGTCTCCGCGCGGCGCCGGCCGCACCGCCGGTTCAGCGGGCCCCGCCGCCCTCCCCGGCGTCCGCCCGCCCCGTTCCCGCCGCCTGCAGCTCCGCGTCCAGGGCCGACAGCTCCGCGTTCAGCGCCGCCATCAGCTCCTCCATCCGCTGCACCAGCCCCTGCGGCCGCCCGGCCGCGCCCTGCCGCGGCACGCTCTCTTCGGACTCTTCGGACATCGACGGCCTCCTCGGCCCGTGGCCCCCGGGGAGGCCGGCAACGGATGACGTCCCGGCGCACGGGCCGGCACGGGCGCCGGGTGTTCCGGCTCCGCCCAGGCCAACGATCTTCACCGGAACGGGTCACCGGCCGCGGCCCGCCGGGCGCGCCGGGGGACCCGGCGGAGCCGTCCCGCCCCGGGCGTGCAGGATGGATGCATGGATCTCCGCATCTTCACCGAGCCCCAGCAGGGCGCCACCTACGACACCTTGCTCACCGTCGCCAAGGCCACCGAGGAACTCGGTTTCGACGCCTTCTTCCGCTCCGACCACTACCTCAAGATGGGCTCCGTGGACGGCCTGCCCGGACCCACCGACGCCTGGATCACCCTCGCCGGCCTCGCCCGCGAGACCAAGCGCATCCGGCTCGGCACGCTGATGACCGCCGGCACCTTCCGCCTCCCCGGGGTGCTCGCCATCCAGGTCGCGCAGGTCGATCAGATGTCCGGCGGCCGTGTCGAGCTGGGCCTGGGCGCGGGCTGGTTCGAGGAGGAGCACAAGGCGTACGGCATCCCCTTCCCGAAGGAGAAGTTCGGCCGCCTCGAGGAGCAGCTGGCCATCGTCACCGGGCTGTGGGCCACCGAGGTCGGCGAGACCTTCGACTTCCACGGCACGTACTACGACCTCACGCGGTCCCCGGCGCTGCCCAAGCCGGCCCAGCACAAGGTGCCGGTGCTCATCGGCGGCCACGGCGCGACCCGCACCCCGCGGCTGGCCGCCCGCTACGCCGACGAGTTCAACATGCCCTTCGCGTCCGTCGAGGACAGCGAGCGCCAGTTCGGCCGGGTCCGCGCCGCCGCCCAGGAGGCCGGCCGCGACCCGGGCGACCTCGTCTACTCCAACGCCCTCGTCGTCTGCGCCGGCAAGGACGACCAGGAGGTCGCCCGCCGCGCCGCCGCGATCGGCCGCGAGGTCGACGAACTCAAGGCGAACGGCCTGGCGGGCTCCCCGGCCGAGATCGTGGACAAGATCGGCCGCTACGCCGAGGTCGGCGCCGGCCGGATCTACCTCCAGCTCCTCGACCTGGACGACCTCGACCACCTGGAGCTGATCTCCTCCCAGGTCATGTCCCAGCTGTCGTAACGCGCGCCCGGCCCGAACGGGACCGCCCCCTCCCGGGGCGGTCCCGTTCGCCGTGCCCGGCTGCCCGAATAATTCGTGAGGGCCTTGCGCACCGTTGCCTGTACGTTGGCACCGCGCGCCGGAATTCCGCGCGTACCCGCAGCTCAGAAGGTGTTTCGAGGTGTAACCACCGTGTTCCTCACGATCAGTGCCACCGGCGTCCCCGAACGCCCCGCGACCGACCTCGGTTTCCTGCTCCACAAGCATCCCGGGAAGGCGCAGGCGTTCTCCACCTCCTACGGCACGGCGCACGTCCTCTACCCCGAGGCGGACGCCGGGCGCTGCACGGCGGCGCTGCTGCTGGAGGTGGACGCGGTGGCACTGGTCCGGCGCGGCAAGGGCAAGGGCCGCGGCGGCGCGCCCGACGCGGCACTCGCGCAGTACGTCAACGACCGCCCGTACGCGGCCTCCTCCCTCCTCGCCGTCGCGCTGAGCGGCGTCTTCTCCAGCGCGATGCGCGGCGTGTGCCACGCCCGCCCGGAACTCCCGGGACAGCCGCGCCCGTTGCGCGTCGAGGTGCCCGCGCTGCCCGCCCGCGGCGGCCCCGGACTCGTCCGCCGGCTCTTCGAGCCGCTCGGCTGGACGGTCACCGCCGAACCGGTGGCACTGGACACCGAGTTCCCCCAGTGGGGCGACTCGCGGTACGTGCGCCTGGTCCTGGAGGCGGACACGCTCACCGTCGCCGAGGCCCTGCGCCACCTCTACGTGCTGCTCCCCGTCCTCGACGACGCCAAGCACTACTGGGTCTCCTCCGACGAGGTGGACAAGCTGCTGCGCGCCGGTGAGGGCTGGCTGCCCGCGCACCCGGAGCAGAAGCTGATCACCAGCCGCTACCTGTCCCGCCGCTGGTCGCTGACCCGGCAGGCGATGGAGCGGCTGGAGCTGGTCCGGCTGGCCGAGGCGGACGACACCGACGTCGAGGAGATCGACAACGCCGTCGCGGCGGAGACCGAGGACGGCGCCGAGGAGAAGCCGGCCCCCCTCGCCGTGCAGCGGCGGGAGGCGATCGTCGCCGCGCTCCGGGCGTCCGGCGCCGCCCGGGTGCTCGACCTCGGCTGCGGCCAGGGCCAGCTGGTGCAGGAGCTGCTGCGGGACCCGTCCTTCACCGAGATCGTCGGCGTCGACGTGTCGGTGCGGGCGCTCACCATCGCCTCCCGGCGGCTGAGGCCGGAGCGCATGGGGGAGCGGCAGGCGGCGCGCGTGAAGCTCTTCCAGGGTTCGCTCGCGTACACCGACAAGAGGCTCCAGGGGTACGACGCCGCCGTGCTCAGCGAGGTGATCGAACACCTCGACCTGCCCCGGCTGCCCGCCCTGGAGTACGCGGTGTTCGGCGCGGCCCACCCCCGCACCGTCCTCGTGACCACCCCCAACGTCGAGTACAACGTGCGCTGGGAGAGCCTCCCGGCCGGCCACGTCCGGCACGGCGACCACCGCTTCGAGTGGACCCGGGAGGAGTTCCGCTCCTGGGCGCGGAAGGTGGCCGAACGCCACCGCTACGACGTGGAGTTCGTGCCCGTCGGACCGGACGACCCCGAGGTCGGACCGCCCACCCAGATGGCCGTGTTCCGGGCCGGGACCGTGAAGGAGGCGAAGGCCGCATGACCACCGGGACCGAGACCCCGAAGCCGCGGGGCCGCACCCTGCCCGTCACCGACCTGTCCCTCGTGGTGCTCGTCGGCGCCTCCGGCTCGGGCAAGTCCACCTTCGCGCGCCGCCACTTCAAGCCCACCGAGGTCATCTCCTCCGACTTCTGCCGCGGGCTGGTCTCCGACGACGAGAACGACCAGAGCGCGACCCGCGACGCCTTCGACGTCCTGCACTACATCGCCGGCAAGCGCCTGGCCGCCGGCCGCCGCACCGTCGTCGACGCCACCAGCGTCCAGCAGGACGCCCGGCGCCAGCTGATCGACCTGGCCAGGCAGTACGACGTGCTGCCCATAGCCATCGTGCTCGACGTGCCCGAGGAGGTGTGCGCCGAGCGCAACGCGGCCCGCGCCGACCGCGCCGACCTGCCCCGCCGGGTCGTCCAGCGCCACGTCCGCGAACTGCGCCGCTCGCTGCGCCACCTGGAGCGCGAGGGCTTCCGCAAGGTGCACGTGCTGCGCGGCGTCGAGGAGATCGAGCACGCCACCGTCGTCACCGAGAAGCGGTTCAACGACCTCACCCACCTCACCGGCCCCTTCGACATCATCGGCGACGTCCACGGCTGCTCCGCCGAACTGGAGTCGCTGCTGGGCAAGCTGGGGTACGTCGACGGTGCGCACCCGGAGGGCCGCACCGCCGTCTTCGTCGGCGACCTCGTGGACCGCGGCCCGGACAGCCCCGGCGTGCTGCGCCGCGTGATGGCCATGGTGAAGTCCGGCAACGCGCTGTGCGTGCCCGGCAACCACGAGAACAAGTTCGGCCGCCACCTCAAGGGCCGCAAGGTCCAGCACACCCACGGACTCGCCGAGACCGTCGCCCAGATGGAGGGCGAGAGCGAGGAGTTCCGCGCCGAGGTGCGGGAGTTCGTCGACGGCCTGGTCAGCCACTACGTCCTCGACGGCGGCAAGCTGGTGGTCTGCCACGCGGGCCTGCCGGAGAAGTACCACGGCCGCACCTCCGGCCGGGTCCGCAGCCACGCCCTGTACGGCGACACCACCGGCGAGACCGACGAGTTCGGCCTGCCGGTGCGCTACCCCTGGGCCGAGGACTACCGCGGCCGGGCGGCCGTCGTCTACGGCCACACCCCGGTCCCGGAGGCGACCTGGCTGAACAACACCATCTGCCTGGACACCGGCGCCGTCTTCGGCGGCAAGCTCACCGCGCTGCGCTGGCCGGAGCGGGAACTGGTCGACGTACCGGCCGAGCGGGTCTGGTACGAGCCGGCCCGCCCGCTGCGCACCGAGGCCCCCGGCGGCCACGACGGGCGCCCGCTGGACCTCGCCGACGTGCACGGCCGCCGGGTCGTCGAGACCCGGCACGCCGGACGGGTCTCCGTCCGCGAGGAGAACGCGGCGGCGGCGCTGGAGGTCATGAGCCGCTTCGCGATCGACCCACGCCTGCTGCCCTACCTCCCGCCGACCATGGCGCCCACCGCCGCCTCGCACCTCGACGGCTACCTGGAGCACCCGGTCGAGGCCTTCGCCCAGTACGCGCAGGACGGCGTCGCGCGGGTCGTGTGCGAGGAGAAGCACATGGGTTCCCGCGCGGTCGCCCTGGTCTGCCGGGACGCCGCCGCGGCCGCCGGGCGCTTCGGCGTCGAGGGCCCGACCGGCTCGCTCTACACCCGCACCGGCCGCCCGTTCTTCGACGACGCGTCCGTCACGGAGGAGATCCTCGGCCGGCTGCGCACGGCGGTCACCGAGGCCGGCCTGTGGGACGAACTGGACACCGACTGGCTGCTGCTGGACGCCGAGCTGATGCCGTGGTCGCTGAAGGCGTCCGGGCTGCTGCGCTCGCAGTACGCCGCGGTCGGCGCCGCCTCCGGCGCGGTCTTCCCCGGCGTCCTGGCCGCCCTGGAGGGCGCGGCGGCCCGCGGCGTCGAGGTGCGGGACCTGCTGGACCGCCAGCGTGAACGCGCCGGCGCCGCCGCCGCGTTCACCCGGGCGTACCGCCGCTACTGCTGGACCACCGACGGCCTGGACGGCGTCCGCCTGGCACCGTTCCAGATCCTCGCCGCCCAGGGCCGCAGCCTCGCCGCGCTGCCCCACGACGAGCAGCTCGCCCTGATCGACCGCATGGTCGAGCACGACGCCTCGGGACTGCTGCAGACCACCCGCCGCCTCTACGTCGACACGACCGACCCCGAGTCGGTGCGCTCCGGCGTCGACTGGTGGCTGGAGATGACCGGACGCGGCGGCGAGGGCATGGTCGTCAAGCCGGTCGGCGCCCTGGTCCGGCAGGGCTCCTCCGGCCCGGGCGCGGCCGGCGGCGGGGGAGAGGGCGGACGTCTGGTGCAGCCCGGCGTCAAGTGCCGGGGCCGCGAGTACCTGCGGATCATCTACGGTCCCGAGTACACCCGCCCGGAGAACCTGGCCCGGCTGCGCACCCGGTCCCTGAACCACAAGCGGTCGCTGGCGATCCGCGAGTACGCGCTCGGCCTGGAGGCCCTGGACCGGCTGGCCGGGGGCGAGCCGCTGTGGCGGGTGCACGAGGCGGTCTTCGGCGTCCTGGCGCTGGAGTCGGAGCCGGTGGACCCGCGCCTGTAGCGGACGCGCACCGCGACCCGGTCCGGCCCGGGCGGGACACCCCGCGCCCGGACCGGAGCCGGGGCACGCGGCGCGGCGGTTCCCGGCCCGCCCGGAACCGCTCCGGCCGCAGTGGGCCGGGTGAGCGCACCGGGTGACGGAAGCGGGCGGATTTCCCTCCCGTGTACAGAGGGGTGAACCCGTGTCCTGCTGGTGAGGATGGAGGCATGACCTACCACGTCGACTCCGAGGCCGGGCGGCTGCGCCGCGTCATCCTGCACCGGCCCGATCTCGAGCTCAAAAGGCTCACCCCCAGCAACAAGGACGCCCTGCTCTTCGACGACGTGCTCTGGGTGCGCCGGGCGCGCGCCGAGCACGACGGGTTCGCCGACGTCCTGCGCGACCGGGGGGTGACCGTCCACCTCTTCGGCGACCTCCTCACCGAGACGCTGGACATCCCGGCGGCGCGTGCGCTCGTCCTGGACCGCGTCTTCGACGAGAAGGAGTACGGTCCGCTGGCCACCGACCACCTGCGGGCCGCGTTCGAGACGCTGCCCGCGGCCGAGCTGGCCGAGGCGCTGGTCGGCGGGATGACCAAGCGGGAGTTCCTGGACGCCCACCCGGAGCCGGTCTCGGTGCGCTTCCACGTCATGGAGCTCGACGACTTCCTGCTCGGTCCGCTGCCCAACCACCTCTTCACCCGCGACACCTCCGCCTGGATCTACGACGGCGTCGCCATCAACGCGATGCGGTGGCCGGCCCGGCAGCGCGAGACGGTGCACTTCGAGGCGATCTACCGCCACCACCCGCTGTTCCGGGAGGAGTCCTTCCACGTCTGGTCCGAGGGACAGGCCGACTACCCCTCCACCATCGAGGGCGGCGACCTGCTGGTCATCGGCAACGGCGCGGTGCTGATCGGCATGAGCGAGCGGACCACGCCGCAGGCCGTGGAGATGCTCGCGCACAAGCTCTTCGCGGCCGGCTCCGCCGAGACCATCGTCGCGCTCGACATGCCGAAGAGACGCGCCTTCATGCACCTCGACACCGTGATGACGATGATCGACGGCGACACCTTCACCCAGTACGCCGGCCTCGGCATGCTCCGCTCGTACACCATCGAACCGGGCGTGGGGGAGAAGGAGCTGAAGGTCACCGACCATCCGCCGGAGCACATGCACCGCGCCATCGCCGCCGCGCTGGGGCTCAGCGAGATCCGGGTGCTGACCGCCACCCAGGACGTCCACGCGGCCGAGCGCGAGCAGTGGGACGACGGCTGCAACGTCCTGGCCGTCGAACCGGGCGTCGTCGTCGCCTACGAGCGGAACTCCACCACCAACACGCACCTGCGCAAGCAGGGCATCGAGGTGATAGAGATCCCGGGCAGCGAGCTGGGGCGGGGCAGGGGCGGGCCGCGCTGCATGAGCTGCCCGGTGCAGCGGGATCCCGTCTAGGCCGGTCCGGCCACGGCACCGGGTCGCATAGAAATTCTGCTACTCGTATAGAATTCCATCCGCCCCTGTCCCCGTACCTCTGGAGCGCCCCCATGGCGACAGTCCCGACCGCCCTCGCCGGCCGCCACTTCCTCAAGGAGCTGGACTTCACCGAGCAGGAGTTCCTCGGTCTGCTCGAGCTGGCCGCGGAGCTGAAGGCCGCCAAGAAGGCCGGGACCGAGACGCGGTACCTGCGGGGCAGGAACATCGCGCTGATCTTCGAGAAGCCCTCGACGCGCACCCGCTGCTCCTTCGAGGTCGCCGCCGCCGACCAGGGCGCCTCGACGACGTACATCGACTCCAGCGGCTCGCACATCGGGAAGAAGGAGTCCGCCAAGGACACCGCGCGGGTGCTCGGCCGGATGTTCGACGCGATCGAGTTCCGGGGCGACGCCCAGTCCACCGTCGAGGCCCTCGCCGAACACGCCGGAGTGCCCGTCTACAACGGTCTGACCGACGACTGGCACCCCACCCAGATGCTCGCCGACGTGCTCACCATGACCGAGCACTGCCCCAGGCCGGTGAAGGAGATCGCCTTCGCCTACCTCGGCGACGCCCGCTTCAACATGGGCAACTCCTACCTCGTCACCGCGGCCCTGCTGGGCATGGACGTCCGCATCGTCGCCCCGAAGGCCTACTGGCCCGCCCAGGAGGTCGTCGACCGGGCCCGCGGGCTCGCCGCGTCCAGCGGGGCCCGCATCACGCTCACCGAGGAGATCGGCGAGGGCGTCGCGGGCGCCGACTTCGTCGCCACGGACGTCTGGGTCTCCATGGGCGAGCCCAAGGAGGTCTGGGACGAACGGATCGCCGCCCTCGCGCCGTACGCGGTGACCATGGACGTCCTGCGCGCCACCGGCAACCCGGACGTCAAGTTCCTGCACTGCCTGCCCGCCTTCCACGACCTGGGCACCCGGGTCGGCCGCGAGATCCACGAGACCCACGGCCTGGACTCGCTGGAGGTGACGGACGAGGTGTTCGAGTCGGCGCACTCGGTGGTCTTCGACGAGGCGGAGAACCGCATGCACACGATCAAGGCGGTCCTGGTGGCGACCCTGGCCTAAGGGCTGTCGTCCGGATCGGGCCGCGGAGCGTCGGCGAGGGACGACGACGCCGCGGACGCGCGCGCCGGGCCCCGCGTCCGCGGCACGGTCCGGACGACAGGCCCCGGGGGGTCCCGTGCGGACCGGGCCCGCTCAGGAGCGGCGCCGCTGGCGCGGGACGGCCGACAGCCGGAACCACACCGCCTTGCCGGACGCGGTGGGGCGGTGACCGCACGAGGAGCTCAGGGTGCGGATCAGCAGCAGCCCGCGCCCGTGCTCCTGCCAGGGGTCCGGTGCGCTGAGGCCCGGGCGGGTGAGGTCGCCGGGCGGCGCCGGGTCGGTGTCGTGCACCTCCACCTGGCAGCCGGTCGGCAGCAGCTCCACCACCAGCTCGATCGGGGTGCCCCCCGAGGTGTGCTCCACGGCGTTGGCCACCAGCTCGGCGGTCAGCAGCTCCGCCGTGTCGCTGTCGGCGGCGTGCTCCCGCTCGGCCAGGGCCGTGCGGACCAGCGCACGGGCCACCGGCACCGCCGCGGTGGTGTGCGGCAGCGCGACGCGCCAGGAGGTCGACGACCCGGGAGGCGCGGAGTGCCTCCACGAGGGGTGGTGGTCGGGCGACGGGTGGACGGAGGGGAGTTCGTGCACAGCGGGTCCGTTCATGGAGCAGGCTGTCCTGCTTTCAGCCTGCAATGGTACGGCGGGCCCGGCGGGGCCCGTCGAGGGGGCGGTGCCGAACCGGTGAGCCCGTACCGCCTATCGCGTGCTCGTGACGACGGTCACCGATGAGTGATAGCTTCGTGGGGTAGAGCTCAGTGAGCAGTGCCGTGCCCGCCCGAGGAGGCCGCCCGCATGAGTCCCTTCACCGGCTCCGCCGCCCGCACCGCCCGCTGGGAGCATCTGCGCGTCGACCTCACCGACGGCGTCGCCACCGTCACCCTCGCCCGCCCCGACAGGCTCAACGCGCTCACCTTCGGCGCCTACGCCGACCTGCGCGACCTGCTCGCCGAGCTGTCCCGGGAACGGGCCGTACGGGCCCTGGTGCTCGCCGGTGAGGGCCGCGGCTTCTGCTCCGGCGGCGACGTCGACGAGATCATCGGCGCGACCCTCTCCCTGGACACCGCCCAGCTGCTCGACTTCAACCGGATGACCGGGCAGGTCGTCCGGGCGGTGCGGGAGTGCCCGTTCCCGGTGATCGCCGCGGTGCACGGGGTGGCGGCCGGCGCCGGCGCGGTCCTCGCCCTGGCCGCGGACTTCCGGGTGGCCGACTCCAGTGCCCGCTTCGCCTTCCTCTTCACCCGGGTCGGCCTGTCCGGCGGCGACATGGGCGCCGCCTACCTGCTGCCCCGGGTGGTCGGCCTCGGCCACGCGACCCGGCTGCTCATGCTGGGCGAGCCGGTGCGGGCGCCCGAGGCCGAGCGGATCGGCCTGATCAGCGCGCTCGCCGACGAGGGCGGCGCGGACGAGGCCGCCCGGGCCCTGGCCCGCCGCCTGGCCGACGGCCCGGCGCTGGCGTACGCCCAGACCAAGGCGCTGCTCACGGCCGAGCTGGACATGCCGCTGGCCGCCGCCGTCGAGCTGGACGCCGCCACGCAGGCCCTGCTCATGAACGGCGAGGACTACGCCGAGTTCCACGCCGCCTTCACCGAGAAGCGGCCGCCGAAGTGGCGGGGGCGGTAGCCGTGAGGGTCGCGGTCATCGGCGGCGGGCCCGGCGGCCTGTACGCCGCCGCGCTGCTCAAGCGCCTCGACCCCGCCCGCGAGATCACCGTCTGGGAGCGCAACGCCCCCGACGACACCTTCGGTTTCGGTGTCGTCCTGTCCGACGAGACCCTCGGCGGCATCGAGCACGCCGACCCGGTGGTCCACGCGGCCCTCCAGCGCGAGTTCGTGCGCTGGGACGACATCGACATCGTGCACCGGGGCGTGCGCCACACCTCCGGCGGCCACGGCTTCGCCGCCCTCGGGCGGCGCCGGCTGCTGCGGATCCTGCACGAGCGCTGCCGCTCGCTCGGCGTGGAGCTGCGCTTTCGCACCGAGGCGCCGGACGCGGAGCGGCTGGCGCGGACGCACGACCTGGTGGTCGCCGCCGACGGGGTGCACAGCACCACCCGCGAGGCCTTCCGGGACGTGTTCCGGCCCCGGATCACCGGGCACCGCTGCCGCTACGTCTGGCTGGCCGCCGACTTCGCCTTCGACGCCTTCCGCTTCGAGATCGCCGAGACCGAGCACGGCGTGATGCAGCTGCACGGCTACCCCTACGCCCGCCCGTCGCCCGGCCCCCGCCCCCCGGCCGGGCCCGCCGGGCCGCAGGACCGGGGCGCCTCCACGGTGATCGTCGAGATGCGCGAGGAGGTGTGGCGCGCCGCCGGCTTCGACGGGATGGACGAGACGGAGTCGATCGAGCGCTGCGCCAAGGTCTTCGCCGACGCGCTCGGCGGACGGCCGCTGCGGTCCAACAAGTCGACGTGGACCACCTTCCGCACGGTCGTCAACGAGCGCTGGTCGCACGGCAACGTCGTGCTCCTCGGCGACGCCGCCCACACCGCCCACTTCTCCATCGGCTCCGGCACCAAGCTCGCCGTCGAGGACGCCCTGGCGCTGGCCGCGTGCCTGCGCGAACAGCCCACCCTGCGCGACGCGCTGACCGCGTACGAGGCGGAACGGCGCCCCGTCGTGGCGTCCACCCAGCGCGCGGCCCGGGCCAGCCTGGAGTGGTTCGAGGACCTGGACCTGTACCTCGGCCAGCCGCCCCGCCGGTTCGCCTTCAACCTGCTCACCCGCAGCCGCCGCGTCACCCACGGCAACCTGCGGCTGCGCGACGCGCGCTTCACCGAGGCCGTGGAGCGCGAGTTCGGCTGCCCGCCCGGCACGCCCCCGATGTTCACCCCCTTCCGGCTGCGCGGCCTGACGCTGCGCAACCGGGTCGTCGTCTCGCCCATGGACATGTACTCCGCGGTGGACGGCGTCCCCGGCGACTTCCACCTCGTCCACCTGGGCGCCCGGGCGCTGGGCGGGGCGGGGCTGGTGATGACCGAGATGGTCTGCGTCAGCCCGGAGGGACGCATCACCCCCGGCTGCGCCGGCCTCTGGACCGGCCGCCAGGCCGAGGCGTGGCGGCGGATCACCGACTTCGTGCACCGGCAGGCGCCCGGCACCGCGATCGGCGTGCAGCTCGGCCACAGCGGGCGCAAGGGCTCGACCAGGCTGATGTGGGAGGGCATGGACGAGCCGCTCGACGACGGCAACTGGCCCCTCGTCGCCGCCTCCCCCCTCCCGTACAAGCCGGGCGGCCAGGTCCCCCGCGAGCTGTCCCGCGCCCAGCTCACCGATCTGAGGGAGCAGTTCGCCGCGGCCGCCGCGCGGGCCGCGCGGGCCGGCTTCGACCTGCTCGAACTGCACTGCGCCCACGGCTATCTGCTCTCCGGCTTCCTCTCCCCGCTGACCAACCGCCGCACGGACGCCTACGGGGGCTCACCGGAGAAACGGCTCCGCTTCCCGCTGGAGGTCTTCGACGCGGTGCGCGCGGTGTGGCCCGAGGAGCGGCCCATGACCGTCCGCGTCTCCGCCACCGACTGGGCCGACGGCGGCACCACGGCCGAGGACGCGGTCGAGATCGCCCGCGCCTTCGCCGCGCACGGCGCCGACGCGATCGACGTGTCGACCGGGCAGGTCGTGGCCGACGAGAGGCCGGAGTTCGGGCGCTCCTACCAGGTCCCGTTCGCCGACCGCATCCGTCACCGGGCGAGCGTCCCGGTGATTGCGGTCGGCGCCATCTCCTCCTGGGACGACGTCAACTCCCTGATCCTGGCCGGGCGCGCGGACCTGTGCGCGCTGGCCCGCCCCCACCTGTACGACCCGCACTGGACGCTCCACGCGGCGGCCGAGCAGGGCTACGCCGGACCCGGCGCCGACTGGCCGGCACCGTACCGGGCCGGGAGCAGGCCCCCGCGGACCGGCCGTACGGACGCACCCAAGCCCCGTCTCGCGCTCGGGAGTTGACGCACCGCGCCGCCGCCGTCGGTCACAGCCCCGCGAACGCGGCCCCCGCGTCCCGGAGCCGGTCGTGCAGGCCCCGGAACACGGCCGCCGAGCGGGTGCCGGGCCAGTCCTCGGGGAGCAGGGCGGCGGGGAGGCCGGGGTCGGCGTAGGGCAGGTGGCGCCAGGAGTCCAGGGCGAGGAGGTAGTCCCGGTAGGCCTCCTCGGGCGGGGTGTCCGGGCGTTGCTCCCAGGCGTGCAGCACGCGCGCGTGGCGGTCCAGGAACGCCTCGTGCTGCTCCGCGATCCCGGCCAGGTCCCACCAGCGCGCGACCGCCTCGGCGGTGGGCGCGAAGCCGAGGTGCTCGCCGCGGAAGAGGTCGACGTAACCGTCGAGGCGCAGGCGCCCCAGGGTGTGCCGCGTCTCCTCGTACAGCCGCGCGGGGGCGATCCACACGCCGGGCGCCGCCGTTCCGAAGCCGAGGCCGGACAGCCGGGAGCGCAGGACGTGCCGCTTCTGGCGCTCGGACTCCGGCACCGAGAACACCGCGAGCACCCAGCCCTCGTCCTCGGGCGGCGCGGCGGCGTAGATGCGCCGGTCGCCGTCGTCCAGCAACTGGCGTGCCTCCGGGGAGAGTCCGTACCCCGCCGCGCCCTGTGCGGTACGGGCCGGGACGAGCAGCCCGCGCCGCTTGAGCCGGGACACCGAGGAGCGGACGGAGGGGGCGTCCACGCCCACCGCGGCCAGCAGCCGGATCAGCTCGGCGACGGGCACCGGGCCCGGCACGAAGCGGCCGTACGCGCCGTAGAGCGTGACGATGAGGGACCTCGGAGCGTGCTGGGCTTGCTGGTCGGACACGTTGATCATCTTAGGTGGTGCCGACAGGTTCCGTTTCCCGGCATCACACCTGGTCATCTCCGGTGCCGGCGCGCAGCCGGAACCGCTGGAGCTTGCCGGTGGCGGTGCGCGGCAGCGCGTCCAGGAAGACGATCTCGCGGGGGCACTTGTACGGCGCGAGTTCGGACTTCACGAAGGCGCGCAGGTGCTCGGCGTCCCGCCGCGCGCCCTCCGCGAGGACCGCGTACGCCACCACCACCTGGCCGCGTGCCTCGTCCGGCCGTCCGACCACCGCCGCCTCCACGACGTCCGGGTGGCGCAGCAGGGCCTCCTCGACCTCCGGGCCGGCGATGTTGTACCCCGCCGAGATGATCATGTCGTCGGCGCGGGCGACGTACCGGAAGTAGCCGTCGGGATCGCGGACGTAGGTGTCGCCGGTGACGTTCCAGCCGTCGCGCACGTACTCCCGCTGCCGGGGGTCGGCGAGATAGCGGCAGCCGACCGGCCCGCGCACCGCCAGCAGCCCCGGCTCCCCGTCCGGTACGGGACGGCCGTCGGCGTCCTGTACGCGCGCCTGCCACCCGGGCACCGGGATCCCCGTCGTCCCGGGGCGGATCAGCTCGTCGGCGGCGGAGATGAAGATGTGCAGCAGTTCGGTGGCGCCGATGCCGTTGATGATGCGCAGTCCGGTGCGCTCGTGCCAGGCGTGCCAGGTGGCGGTCGGCAGGTTCTCGCCCGCCGAGACGCAGCGGCGCAGCGAGGCGACGGCGTGCCCGTCCAGCTCGCCGAGCATGGCGCGGTAGGCCGTGGGCGCGGTGAACAGCACCGACACCCGGTGCTCGGCGATCGCGGCCAGCAGCTGCCGGGGGTGCGCCTGTTCGAGCAGCAGCGCGCTCGCTCCGGCGCGCATCGGGAACACCAGCAGACCGCCGAGGCCGAAGGTGAAGCCCAGCGGGGGACTGCCGGCGAACACGTCGTCCGCGGTCGGCCGCAGGACGTGCCGGGAGAAGGTGTCCGCGATCGCCAGCACGTCCCGGTGGTAGTGCACGCACCCCTTGGGCCGCCCGGTGGTGCCGGAGGTGAAGGCGATGAGGGCGACGTCGTCGGACGCGGTGTCCACGGCCTCGTAGGGCGTGCCGGGCGCCGGGCGGTTCAGCAGGTCGTCGGGGGAGTCGCCGCCGTACGGGGTGATCGTCAGGCCCGGCACCTCGGCCTTGACGAGGTCGTCCACGGTCCGGACGTCGCACAGGGCGTGGCGCACCCGGGCGATCCGGCAGACGGTGCCCAGCTCGTGCGGGCGCTGCTGGGCCAGCACGGTGACCGCGATCCCGCCCGCCTTCAGCACCGCCAGCCAGCAGGCCGCCAGCCACGGCGTGGTGGGACCGCGCAGCAGCACCCGGTTGCCGGGGACCACCCCGAGGTCGCCGGTGAGGACGTGCGCCAGCCGGTCCACGCGGGCGCGCAGCTCGCCGTACGTCCAGCTCCCGCCGTCGGGCGTGCGGAAGACGGGGCGGTCGCCGGGCGGGCCGTGCAGCAGCTGCGCGGCGCAGTTCAGCCGTTCGGGGTAGTTCAGCTCCGGCAGGTCGAAGCGGAGCTCGGGCCACTCGTCGGGCGGCGGGAGGTGGTCGCGGGCGAAGGTGTCGACGTGCGCGGTGGCCCGTGGGTTCATGGCGGTTCGCCCCCTTGGCGTGGTGGGCTCGCAGCAGGAGCGTATCGCGTTGGTGACGACAGTCAACGGTCCGCGATAACCTCGGAACGGCCCAGCGGCGAGGGAAGGGACCGGCGATGACCGCATTCTCGCTCGAACCGGAACGGCTCGCCTGGTGCGCCGAGCTGCGCGCGCTGGCGGCCGAACGCCTGCGCCCGCTCGCCGGGAAGGGGGAACCCGGCCGCGTCAACCGGCCCCTCGTCACCGAACTCGGCGCCCTCGGCCTGCTGCCGCGCCTGTTCACCTCCGGCGCCCTCGACCTGTGCCTGATGCGGGAGTCCCTGGCCCAGGCGTGCACCGAGGCGGAGACCGCCCTCGCCCTCCAGGGCCTGGGCGCCCACCCGGTGCACGCCCACGGCACCGCCGCCCAGCGCGCCCGCTGGCTCCCCCGGGTGAGTGACGGCAGCGCGGTCGCGGCGTTCGCGCTCAGCGAGCCGGGGGCCGGCTCGGACGCGGCGGCGCTGTCGCTCACCGCTCACCCGGACGGCCCCGGCCGCTGGCGGCTCACCGGCGAGAAGCGCTGGATCTCCAACGCCCCCGAGGCCGACTTCTACACCGTCTTCGCCCGCACCGCCCCCGGCGCCGGCGCCCGCGGCGTCACCGCCTTCCTGGTCCCCGCCGACCGCCCCGGCCTCACCGGGACCGGCCTCGACATGCTCTCCCCGCATCCCGTGGGCGCCCTCGACTTCGACGCCGTGCCGGTGACCGCCGACGACCTCCTCGGCGAGGTGGACGGCGGCTTCCGCGTCGCCATGGGCACCCTCAACCTGTTCCGCCCCAGCGTCGGCGCCTTCGCGGTCGGCATGGCGCAGGCGGCCCTGGACGCGACCCTCGGCCACACCGCCCGGCGGGACGCGTTCGGCGGCAGGCTGAAGGACCTCCAGTCCGTCGCCCACCAGGTCGCGGAGATGGCCCTGCGCACGGAGTCGGCCCGGCTGATGGTGTACGCGGCGGCGACGGCGTACGACGCGGGCGCGCCGGACGTCCCGCGGCGCGCCGCCATGGCGAAGCTGCTGGCCACCGAGACCGCGCAGTACGTCGTCGACCGGGCCGTCCAGCTCCACGGCGCCCGGGCGCTGCAACGCGGGCACCTGCTGGAACACCTCTACCGCGAGGTCCGCGCACCCCGGATCTACGAGGGGGCGAGCGAGGTCCAGCGGGGCATCGTCGCCAAGGAGCTGTACAGGAGCCTGGAGGACCGGTGACAGGAGAACCCGGAGGACCGGTGGCGAGAGAACCCGGGGGGCCGGTGACGCGTGAGCCCGGGGGACCGGTGACCGCCGAGCGCGTCAACCCGCCCGCCCTCTCCCCGCCGGCCGGCTTCTCGCACGCCGTGGTCGCCACCGGCACCCGGATGGTGTTCCTGGCCGGCCAGACCGCCCTCGACGGCGACGGCGAGGTGGTCGGCGACACGCTGCCCGAGCAGTTCTCGCGGGCCCTGGCCAACCTCCTCACCGCCCTGCGCGCGGCCGGCGGCACCCCCGCCGACCTGGCCCGCGTCACCGTCTACGCCACCGACGTCGCCGCGTACCGCGCGCACGCCCGCGAACTGGGCCGGCGCTGGCGGGAGCTGGCGGGCCGCGACTACCCGGCGATGGCGGTGGTCGAGGTGGTCCGGCTGTGGGACGAACGGGCGCTGGTGGAGCTCGACGGGTTCGCGCTGCTGCCCTGAGCGGACGAACAGGCCCTAGCGTGGAGGGATGCCGGAGATCGAACTGAGTGCGGGCACCGTCGAGTACGAGGACACGGGAGGTGAGGGGCCGGTCGTCGTCCTGCTGCACGGACTCGTGCACGACGCCTCGGTCTGGCGGAAGGTCATCGCCGAACTGCGGACCGATCACCGGCTCCTCGCGCCGACCCTGCCGTACGGCTCCCACCGCAGGCCGATGACCCGGCCGCCCACGCCCGACCTGGTCAACGAGCTGGTCGTGGAGTTCCTGGAACGGCTGGACCTGCGGGACGTCACCCTGGTCGAGAGCGACTGCGGCCGCGCCCAGACGGTCGCGGCCCGGCACCCCGAGCGGCTGGCGCGGCTGGCGCTGATCTCCTGCGAGGCCTTCGACAACTACCCGCCGGGCCTCCCCGGCAAGATGCTCGCCGTGGCCTGCAGGGTGCCCGGCGGCATCCCGCTCCTGGTCCGCACGCTGGGTCTGAAACCGCTGCGCAGGCTGCCGGTCGGACTCGGCGCGCTCACCAAGCGCCCCGTGCCGGACGAGATCGTCGACCGTTGGCTGCGCCCCCTGCGCACCGACCCGGCGATCCGTCGGGACTTCCGGCACTACGGGACCCACATCCGGCGGACCGAACTGCTCGAGGCCGCCTGGGGGCTGCGGTACTTCGACCGGCCCGCGCTGGTCGTCTGGGCGACCGAGGACCGGATGATGCCCCGCGAGCACGGCCGCCGCCTGGCCGAACTGCTGCCCCGGGGGCGGCTGGTGGAGATCCGGGACACGCGGACGCTGATCGCCGAGGACCGGCCGCAGCGTCTCGCCTCCCTGCTGCGGTGGTTCGTCGCGCAGGAGTGACCGGCGTGCGGCCGGGTCAGGCGGCGACCGCGAGGCGCCCGGCGGGCGCCCGGTGCGGGGCGACCACCCGGCCGTCGGGGAGCAGCTCGCCGGTGTCGTCGAAGACGATCGAGCCGTCGCAGAGCAGGTTCCAGCCCTGCTCGGGGTGGGCGGCCACCACGTGCGGGGCGGGGGAACCGGTCCGCCGGCAGGAAGGCTGGTGGGCACACATGGCGCACCTCCACATCGGTGGGACGATCCGAAGGGTCGTACGGTGAGACCCTGCTCCCGCCGCGAACTCATCGGAACGGCCCGCCGTGAACCGTGACGGCTTCCGGACGGTCCCGGGACGGTTCCCCGACGACCGGTGCGGACTCGCCACCGAAGGGGTGAGGATGACGGCCCCGGAGCCGTTCACCCGGTACTGGTGGAGTCTCTCATTCCGCTCAATCCGGAGGTTTCCCCATGTCTGTGCGTCCCGTCCTCGGTGCGGTGACCGGCGCCGCGCTGCTGCTGCTCGGCTCCGTGGCGGCGGCACCCTCGGCGGTGTCGGCCGCTCCCGCCGAGACCGTGACGGTGGACTCCGTGGGCCGGATGGCCGACGGCTCCGTCACCCTCTCCGGCACCTACCGCTGCACCGACGCCACCGGACCGGTCTACGTCAGCTCCGCGGTGCAGCAGGACCCGTCCGCGTACAGCTACTCCGTCGGCGGCACCCGGGCGGTGTGCGACGGCCGGGCACACCGCTGGGAGAACACCGGCAGCGTGCCCGACGGCGCGCTGAAGGCCGGCCCGGCCCACGTCGAGGCCACGATCATGGAGATGCGCTCCGAGGGCATCCTGGTGCTGCCCCACTTCCACGCGGTGCAGCGACAGGCCATCACCCTGGTCCAGGGCTGACCGGCCCCGGGGCCCGGCGGCACCGCGCGCCGCCGGGCCCCGGTGGACACCGCCGGCGCGGCGACCGGACCGCGACGCGGCCGGTCCGGTCCGGTCAGGCCGGTGCCGGTTCGCCGGCCGGCCAGTCCAGCAGGCGCGCGCCGATCACCGCCGTCTGGAGCATGTAGCGGTGCGACGGGTCCGAGGGGTTGGCGCCGGTGAGCCTGTGGATGCGCTCCAGGCGGTAGGTCAGGGCGCGCACGCTCAGCGAGAGGCGGCGGGCCGCCTCCGCGGAGACGCAGCCGGCGTCGAAGTACGCGGTGAGCGTGTCCAGGAGGGGTCCGGCGCCGCCGCGGGCCCGGGTGAGCGGGCCCAGGGTGTTGTGGACCAGGTCGGCCATGGCCTGGCGGTCACGGGCCAGAACGGGGTAGACGAGCAGGTCGGCGGCGCGCAGCACCGGGTCGTCCAGCCCCAGCCGTTCGGCGATCTCCAGGGAGCTCAGCGCCTCCTCGTAGGACTGGACGACACCGCCGGGCCCGGACTGCGGGCGGCCGATGACGACCTGGCCGCCGTCGGTGGCGGCGTGCGCCTGCTTGGCGAAGTGGGTGAGGACCTCGCCCTGGTTCCCGGGCGCGATGCACAGCAACCGCCCGTCCTTGGTGGTGAGCAGGATGCTGCGGTCGCCGAACCGGGAGATGAGGGCGCGCTCCACCTGCCGGGGGACCGGGTCGCCCTCGTCGTAGGGGACGGGCCCCTGGGCGACGGCCACCGCGTGCGCGTGGGACAGCCGCAGGCCGAAGCGTTCGGCGCGCTCGGCGAGCCGCCCCAGATCACTGCGGCCGTAGAGCAGGTCGTCGATGAACTCGCGCCGGGCCGCCTCCTCCTGGCGCACCGCCATCCGCTGCGCCCGCTCGTAGCCCTCGGCGAAGGCGTCCACCATCTGCTGGACGGCCGCGAGCGCGTCGTCGGCCGAGCGGGAACCGCGCGGCCACGCCTCGCGGGCGGCGGACAGGTGCACGTTGACGAGGGCGCGCAGGCCGAAGCCCGCCTCCGCGGCCCGTTCGCCCAGCGCCCGCCGGGAGGCGATCTCGTCCCGGGTGAGGCGTCTGCCCGTGGCCGCGACCTCGGCCAGGATGCGGGCATAGCCGTCCAGGTACCGCTCCGGGACCTCCCCCTGCGTCACGCCGCCCCCTCGTCCCCGACGCGTTCCTGACGCGCCCTCAGCACGTCACCGGCACGCAGACTTTATTGAACGTTGCCGGAATCCGGCAATGCGCGGACGGTCCCGTGCCGTACATGATGGCTCGCGGGGAGCACTGCGCAGGGTTCCGGTGCCGGGCACCGGCAGGTGCCCGGCACCGGAACCGGAGGGGAGCGGTGCCACCGCCGACGCGAGCGGCGAGCGGGAGGGGGCGGGATGCGTACGTTCGTGGAAGCCGCCACGGGCCTGCCCACCCTCCTGTTCACCGCCGCCCTCGTCGTGGTGTTCTGCTTCTGGCTGCTGGTGGCGGCCGGTGTCGCCGACAGCCGCGGTTTCGACTCCGACGCGGACCTCGACGCCCTCGAAATGGGCGGGGTGCCGGTCGCGGTCGCGTTCTCGCTGCTGACGGTCTTCGCCTGGCTCCTCGCCACCGGCGCGGGCGTACTGCTGGCCGCGGTCCTCCCGGAGGGGCCCGCCGCCGGACTGCTGCGCCCCCTCGCCGCGTGCGGCGCGCTGCTCGCCTCCTGGCGGCTCACCCGCCTGACCGTGCGGCCGCTGCGCCCCCTCTTCCCGGACGGGCCCGGCCCGTCCCCCGCCGCCCGGCGGACGGTCCGACGGTCCGCCACGCGCCCCGACAGGCACCGCGGTTGCCGCCGGAGGAAGGGGACGGGACCGCGGGGGAGTTCCGGATTTCGGCTGCCGGACGCCTGATCGAAGGTTTGTCCACGCATGGAGCGCGTTCCGCCGAATGATCATTCAGGCATTCCGGGCGACTTCTCGCCGGGGTGTTACTGAGCGGTATCCCGGCCTGCTACAAGCATGGTTGCACGATTAACCACTCCTGCGATCCCCACCTCCGAAGGGCGGACCGTCGTGTCAGTGCGTTCTGTTCGGGCAACCCTGGCAACCCTCGTCCTGAGTACCGCGGCCGTCCTCGGCCTGGCACAGCCGGCTTCGGCCGCCGGCGACAACTACGTGGCGCTCGGCGACTCCTACTCCTCCGGAGTGGGCGCGGGCGACTACACCTCCGAGAGCGGCGACTGCAAGCGCAGCACCCACGCGTACCCGTCCCTCTGGGCGGCCGCCAACTCCCCGTCCTCGTTCAGGTTCGTCGCCTGCTCGGGAGCGACCACGACGACCGTGGCCGGCAGTCAGCTGAGCGCGCTGACCTCGTCGACCACGCTCGTCAGCGTCACGGCGGGCGGGAACGACATCGGTTTCGCGGACGTCATGCAGACCTGCGTGCTGCAGAGCGAGGCCACCTGCGTCAGCCGCGTCAACACCGCCGTCTCGGCGATGCAGAACTCCCTTCCGGGGAAGCTCGACTCGCTCTACAGCGGCATCCGCTCCCGCTCCCCGCAGGCACACGTGGTGGTGCTGGGCTACCCGCGCTTCTACAAGCTCTCGGGCAGCTGCATCGCCGGACTCACCGAGACCGAGCGCGGCGCGATCAACAACGCCTCGGACGTGCTGAACGGGGTGCTCGCCAAGCGGGCGGCCGACGCCGGGTTCACCTTCTCCGGCGTGGTGGACGAGTTCACCGGACACGAGCTCTGCTCGGGCGACGCCTGGCTCCACAGCGTGACGATCCCGGTCGGCAACTCCTACCACCCGAAGGCCGTCGGCCAGTCGAGCGGGTACCTGCCCGCCTTCCGCTCCGTGGCCTAGCACCGTCCCGTGCGGGGGGCGCCCCCGCACCTCCCGCGGCGCCGGGCGCGACTCGCGCGCCCGGCGCCGCGGGAACGCGGTCCGCTCCCGGCGCGCTAACGGTCCGTCCGGACCGCTTCCGCCAGTTCCTCCGGGGTGCGGGGTCCGACGGCCGTGTCGGCCAGCAGCCCCTGCGCGCGCAGGAGCCGACCGACCGCGACGCCCCAGGGCAGCCGCAGGCCCGCCGCCCGGAGCAGGTCGGTGCGGGCCAGCGTCCCGGCGGCCGGCCCGGTGTGCACCCCGGACGGCGTGAGCAGCGCCGCGTCGTCGGCCCAGCGCAGGGCGAGGTCCACGTCGTGGGTGGCCATGACGACCGTGGTGCCGTTCTCGCGCAGTCCGTCGAGGGTGGCGAGCAGCCTCTCCTGGCCGTCGGGGTCGAGCCCCGCCGTCGGCTCGTCCAGGATCAGCACGCGGGGCCGCATGGCGACCGCGCCCGCGATCGCCGTGCGCTTGCGCTGCCCGTAGGACAGCAGGTGCGTGGGCCGGTCGGCGAGGGCGGTGATGTCCAGCGCGGCCAGCGCCTGGGCCACCCGGGCGCGCACCTCGGCGTCGGGCAGGCCGAGGTTGAGCGGTCCGAACGACACGTCCTGGCCGACGGACGCGGCGAACAACTGGTCGTCGGGGTCCTGCACCACCAGCTGCACGGTCGTCCGCAGCCGGGTCAGCCCCTTGCGGTCGTAGCGGACGGGCACGCCGTCGACCGCCAACGCGCCGCTGTGCGGGCGCAGTCCACCGCTGAGCAGCCGCATCAGCGTCGTCTTGCCGCTGCCGTTGCGGCCCAGCAGCGCGAGCGCGCGCCCCTCGCGCACCTCGAAGTCGAGGCCGGTGAGCACGGGCGGCCCGTCCTCGTACGCGAAGGACGCGTCCCGCAGGGAGAGCAGCGCGGACCCGGTCATGACAGAGGCCTTTCCAGAGCGAGGGCGAGGACGGCCAGGCCCACGAGCAGCGCCACGCTCCCGGCCGTGAAGCGGACGGAGACCCGGGCCTCGGGCACCAGGACGCGCAGGGTGCCGTCGTAGCCGCGCCCGGCGAGCCCGGTCTGCAACCGGGCCGCCCGGTCGAAGGCCCGGACGAACGCGGTGGCGCCGAGCCCGCCGAGCGAACGCCAGGTGGCGGAGCGGGTGGTGTGCCCGAGCCGGGCCGCCTGCGCCTGGCGCACCCGGCGCACCGAGTCCAGCAGCAGGAAGCTCATCCGGTACGTCACCAGGGCCACGTCGACGACCGGTGCGGGCACCCCGGCGCCGGCCAGGCGCGGCAGCAGGTCGGACATCGGGGTGGTGAAGGCGAACAGCAGCACCCCGAGGGAGGCCGCCGACGTGCGCAGCAGCAACTCCCCGGCGCGCAGCGGCCCGTCCCCGGCCAGCGACACCCACCCGTCCGGTCCGCCCACCCGGACGAGCAGCGGCAGCGCGCCGGTGACGCAGAAGCCCAGCGGCACCCGGTAGGCGCGCCACAGCCGCCGGCCGGGCACGCCCGCCGGGCCCAGCAGCACCGCGAGCGCGGTCAGCAGCACCAGGGCCGCGCCCGGCCAGGGCGGCAGCGAGATCGCGAGCACGGTGAGGCCCAGTCCGAGCACGGCCTTGTCCACGGGGTGGCGGTGGCGCCAGCGGCTGCCGTGCGCCGCCGCGTCGATCGGCAGCAAGAGGACTCAGCCCCGCCGTTCGGAGGAGGTCCCGTCACCGGCGTCCGCGCCGGCGTCCGGCCGCGCGGGATCCGCCGCCTCGCCGCCGGGGTCCGCCCCGGCCCCCGGCCGGGCCGCCGCACGCGCCTCGCCCTGCCGCCGCCCCCGCCGCAGCCCGAAGTAGTACGCGAGGCCGCCCGCGCCGATCGCCGCCTGGAGGGCGAACAGCGCCGACTCGATCTCGCCGGACGGCGGTTCGTACAGCGGCGAGAACCACGGCTCGTAGTCCGGGTCGATCTCGGTGATCGCGGTCTCCGCCTCGGCGTCGGCGCCCGTGAACGGCTCCTCCTTGTGGTCGCCGAGGCCGAGCGCCGGCGGCAGCACCGCGAGTGCGGCGACGAGGAGCAGCAGCAGGGTGTTGATCTTCGCGTTCCGGCTCATCGGGTCACCGCCCCGGCCTCGTCCCGCGTCTTGCGGCCGGCCGTCGTCACCAGCACCCCGAGCCGGGTCAGCTCACCCTTGCTGGACTGCACCAGCATGCGCATCACCAGCACGGTCAGCAGCCCCTCGCTCACCGCGAGCGGGATCTGCGTGACGGCGAAGACGGAGCCGAACTTGCCGAGCGCGCCGAGGAACCCGCTGTCCGGGTCGGGGAACGCGAGCGCGAGCTGGACGCTCGTCACGCAGTACGTCGACAGGTCGGCGACGAAGGCGCCGCAGAACACCGCCGCCATCAGCGGGACGCCGCAGCGGCGCAGCAGCTTGTAGACGCCGTACCCGGCCCAGGGGCCGACGACCGCCATCGAGAAGACGTTGGCGCCGAGCGTGGTCAGCCCGCCGTGCGCGAGCAGCAGCGCCTGGAACAGCAGGGTGATGGTGCCCAGCACCGCCACGACCGGCGGCCGGAACAGGATCGCGCCCAGGCCCGTGCCGGTGGGGTGGGAACAACTCCCCGTCACCGAGGGGAGCTTGAGCGCGGACAGGACGAACATGAACGCTCCCGAGGCGCCGAGCAGCAGCGTGCTCTCGGGATGTTCCTTGACCTCGCGGACGAGCGACCGGGCTCCGTGGACGACGAACGGCGCCGATGCGACGCTCCAGGCGACCGCGTGCGCCGGTGGCAGAAAACCCTCGGCTATGTGCATGGCTCAGCAGACCCTCTCCAGCACCTCGTGGATGGTTGACGCGCCTTGGCCGGTCTCCTGGCTGACGGGTACCACCGCCCGTGCTCCGCCTTCCCGGGTCCCGAGGGGACCCAGTGGCCGTCCGCGAGGACTGGAGCCGGACTTCCCGATCACAGTGGCGAGGGCCGCACCGGTATCGCACCGATTTCCCGTCACCAAGGCGTGGCGACAGTAGTGCCCGTTCCGGCCCGGTGACAAGCGGACGCGGGGGCGCGCGGGCAGCGCCCGGCGGCGAGCGCCCCGGCGCACACCTGCGGACTTGACACCGGCCGCGGACCCGTCGAAGCGGGGGGACTGGAAGAGGGCGGCGCCGGGCAGTGTCTTGCTGCAATTAATATGCAACAGCGATTTCAAGGCATCAGGGATGTGAGGTTCGATGACGACCCGACGAATACGGAGTGCCGCCACCGCCGCCGTCGCGGCCGCGGTGACCGGCGCGGCCGCCGCCTGCTCGGCGCCGGGCGGAGGCACGGACGGCGGCGCGTCCGCCGATTCCGTGGTGATCGGCGTCGCCTCCGAGCCGGACACCCTGAGCCCGCTGCTCGGCTACGGCAAGGACGGCAACTCCAAGATCTTCGACGGACTGCTCGTCCGGGACGCCGGCCAGAAGCTGAAGCCCGCGCTGGCGAAGGCGCTGCCCGAGGTCGGCGACGGCGGCCGTACCTACACCTACACCCTGCGCGACGGCGTGCGCTTCAGCGACGGCGAGCCGCTCACCGCCGACGACGTGGTCTTCACGTACCGCACGGTGCTGGACGACAGGACCAACAACACCGCCAAGAGCGAACTGGACGCCATCGAGGAGGTGCGGGCGGACGGCGACGACAAGGTCGTCTTCACCCTCAAGTACCCCTACGCGGCCTTCGCCGCCCGCACGGTCCTGCCCATCGTCCCCGAGCACGTCGCCGGCGAGCAGGACCCCAACACCGGCTCCTTCAACACGAAGCCGGTCGGCACCGGACCGTACGTCCTCACCGACTGGCGCAAGGGCGAGAAGCTCACCTTCAAGGCCAATCCGGACTACTGGGGCGGCGCGCCGAAGGTGAAAAAGCTCACCATGGCGATCGTCGCCGACGACGACGTCCGCGCCACCCGGCTGCGCTCCGGCGACCTCGACGGCGCGGTCCTCCCGCCCAACCTCGCCGCCACCTTCGAGAACGAGGACGGCAGGAAGACGTACCGGGCGACCTCCTACGACTTCCGCGCCGTCACCCTCCCCACCGGCAACCCGGTCACCGGCGACACCGCGATCCGCCGCGCCCTGGACCTCGCCGTGGACCGCGAGGCCATGGTCGACAAGATCCTCGACGGAGCCGGCCGCCCCGCCTACGGCCCGCTGCCCCTGGACGACCCCTGGTTCGCGCGGGGCACCGAACGCGACCGGGACCTCGGCGAGGCGGAGCGCGTCCTCGACGACGCCGGCTGGAAGCCGGGCCAGGACGGCATCCGCGCCAAGGACGGCCGCCGCGCCTCGTTCACGCTCTTCCACCCCTCCGGCGACAAGGTCCGCCAGGACCACGCCCTCGCCTACGCCTCCGACGCCAAGAAGGCCGGCATCGAGGTGAAGGTCGAGAGCGCCACCTGGGAGGTCATCGAGCCCCGGATGAAGCACGACGCCGTCCTCGCGGGCTTCGGCAGCACCGGCGACCCCGACTTCGGCCTCTACACCCTGCTGCACTCCTCCCTCGCCGGGGACGGCTTCAACAACATGGCCCGGTACGACGACCCGGCCGTGGACGAGGCCCTCGACACCGGCCGCCGCAGCCAGGACCCCGAGGACCGCAAGGCCGCCTACGACGACCTCCAGCGCGAACTGGTGAAGAACCCGGGCTACACCTTCCTCACCCACATCGACCACATGTACGTCCTCGCCGACCGCTGGGACGGGCTGACCACGCAGACCGAACCGCACGAGCACGGCTTCGCCAGCGGCCCCTGGTGGAACGTCGAGGACTGGCAGCCGAAGAAATGACCTCCCTGCCCTGGGGAGAGATGACCCGGCTCGTGGCACGGCGGGCCCTGTCCGCCGTGCCCGTGCTCCTCGTCGTCACCTTCGGCGTGTTCGCGATCGCCGCGGTCTCCCCCTTCGACCCCGTCAAGGCCTACGCGGGCACCGCCGCGCTCGGCGCCGACCGGGAGACCCTGGACCGGCTGCGGGAGAACCTCGGCGTGGACCGGCCCTTCGCCGAACGCTGGTGGGAGTGGCTGACCTCCGCGGCCGGCGGCGACCTCGGCCAGTCCAGCGTCATGCGCCAGCCCGTGGCCGAGGTGATCGGGGAACGGCTGGTGTGGTCGGCGCTGCTGTGCGCCGTCGCGTTCGTCCTCGCCGTCCTGCTCGGCACCGTGCTCGGCGTCCTCGCGGCCCGCCGCCCCGGCTCACCGGCCGACCGCGCCGTCACCTCCCTCGCCTACGCGCTGGAGGCCGCGCCGGTCTTCTGGATCGCCCTGCTCGCCGTCTGGCTGTTCGCGCTGAAACTGGACGTCCTCCCGGCCGGCGGCCTCACCGACACCGGCAGCGAGCACGTCACCGCCGGACAGCTCCTGAGCCACCTCGCGCTGCCCGCCGGCGTCCTCGCCGTCTCCCAGCTGCCCTGGTTCACGCTCTACGTCCGCCAGGGCGTCGGCGACGCGCTCGCCGAGGACCCGGTGCGCGGCGCCCGGGCCCGCGGCCTGAGCGAACGCACCGTGCTGCTCGGCCACGCCCTGCGCTCCGGACTGCTGCCGGTGCTCACCCTGATCGGCTCCCGCGTCCCCGAACTCATCACCGGGGCCCTGCTGGTGGAGAGCGTCTTCAGCTGGCCCGGCATCGCGGCGGCCACCGTGGAGGCGGCCACCGCCGTGGACTTCCCGCTGCTGGCCGCGCTCACCACCCTCGCCACCGCCGCCGTCCTCGCCGGGAACCTGCTCGCCGACCTGCTGTACGGACTGACCGACCCGAGGGTGAAGCTGAGTGAGATGTGATCCCCATGGCTGACACCACCGCCGAGAAGGCGAACGCCCCCGAGTCCGCGGCCGGGTGGCGCCCGCACGGCACCGCCCGCCGTTCCACCCACACCCTGAGGCTGCGCACCTCCGCCGCCCTGGTCGCCGTGACCGTCCTCGCGGTGCTGCTCGTGCCGCTGCTGGTCCGGTTCGACCAGCAGGCCGTCGACCTGGCCGCCGAGCTCCAGCCGCCCGGCTGGGCCCACCCCTTCGGCACCGACGACGTCGGCCGCGACCTGCTGCTGCGCTGCGTCCACGGGCTGCGCGTCTCCCTGCTCGTCGGCGTGGTGGCCGCGCTCACCGCCACCGTGATCGGCACCGCCGTGGGAGCCGCCGCCGGAGCCCTCGGCGGCCGGGTGGACCGCGCCGTCATGCGGCTGGTCGACACCGTCTCGTCCGTCCCGCACCTGCTGCTCGGCATCTTCATCGTCGCCATGTTCCGCCCGGGCGTCTGGCCGGTGGTGGTCTCCGTCGCCCTCACGCACTGGCTGTCCACGGCCCGCATCGTGCGCGCCGAGGTCCTCTCGCTGCGCTCCCGCCCGTACATCGACGCGGCCGTCTCCGGCGGCGCCTCCCGGTGGCGGGTGGCGGTCCGGCACCTGCTGCCCGGCGTGCTGCCGCAGGCCGGGCTCGCCGCCGTCCTGATGATCCCGCACGCCATGTGGCACGAGTCGGCGCTGTCCTTCCTCGGCCTCGGCCTGCCCGCCCACACGGCCAGCCTCGGCACCCTCATCCAGGGCGCCCGCGGCTCCCTGCTCGCCGGACAGTGGTGGCCCACCCTCTTCCCCGGCCTGTTCCTGATCATCCCCACCCTCGCCATCGCCGGGCTCGCCGGAGTCTGGCGCGAGCGGATCAACCCGCGCCGCCGATCGGAGCTGATGCTGTGACCGAGCGAACCGAGCGGACCGAGCGAACCGGGAGGCCTCCCGTGCTGTCGGTCCGCGGGCTGTCGGTGCGCTTCCTGCTGCCGGGCGGCCGCCGGATCGCCGCCGTCACCGACGCGCACTTCGACGTGGCGCCCGGCGAGTGCCTCGCCCTGATCGGCGAGAGCGGCTGCGGCAAGTCCGTCCTCGCCTCCGCCCTCCTCGGCCTGCTCCCCGCCAACGCGCAGACCGCGGGGAGCGCGCTCCTCGGCGACCTCGACCTGCTCACCGCCGACGAACGCACCCTCGCCCGCACCGTGCGGGGCCGCCGGATCGGCCTCGTCCCGCAGAGCCCGGCCGCCCACCTCACCCCCGTCCGCACCATCCGCTCCCAGCTGGAGGAGACGGTCGCCCAGCTCACCGGCGTCCGGGGCCGCGCGGCCCTGCGCACCGCCGCCGAGCGGGCCGCCGAACGCGCCGCGTTCCCGCCGGACCACCTCGACCGCCACCCCCACGAACTCTCCGGCGGCCTCGCCCAGCGCGCCGCCACCGCCCTCGCCCTGGTCGGCGGGGCGCCCCTGCTGCTCGCCGACGAACCCACCACCGGCCTGGACCGCGACCTGGTGGACCGCACCGTCGACGAACTGCGCCGCCACGTCGACGCCGACGGCGACCGGGCGCTGCTGATGATCACCCACGACCTGGCCGCCGCCGAGCGCATCGCCGACCGGATCGCCGTCATGTACGCGGGACGCATCGTCGAACTCGCCGACGCGAGCGCGTTCTTCGGCACCCCGGGCCCCCGGCACCCCTACAGCCGGGGCCTGCTGGACGCACTCCCCGACAGGGCCTTCACCCCCATCCCCGGGATGCCCCCCGAACTCGGCGCCCTCCCCGACGGGTGCGCCTTCGCCGCCCGCTGCGACCGGGCCACCGGCGCCTGCGCGACCCTCCCGCCCCTGACCGGAGCGGTCGCCTGCCACCACCCGGTCACGGCCGCCCAGGCCCCCGCGACGGAGGACGTCCGTGCTTGAACTGCGCGCCATCACCGCCGGATACGACCGCCGCGCCCCCGTCGTACGGAACGCGACCCTCGCCGTTTCCCCCGGCGAGGCCGTCGGCCTGCTCGGCCCCAGCGGCTGCGGCAAGTCCACCCTCGCGAGGGTCGCCGCCCTCCTCCACCGCCCCGACGCCGGCACCCTCCTCCTCGACGGCACGCCCGTACGCCACTGGCGCCACCGCGCCCCACGCGCACGGCGCACCGCCTTCGGTGTCGTCTTCCAGCAGCCCCGCCTCTCCGCGGACCCCCGGCTGCGCCTCACCGACCTGATCGCCGAACCCCTGCGCGCCACCGGCCGGCGCGAGGAGGTCCCCGCCCGGGTCCCCGAACTCGCCGGCACCGTCGGCCTGACCCCCGACCTGCTGACCCGCCGCCCCCACGAGGTCAGCGACGGCCAGCTCCAACGCGCCTGCCTGGCCCGCGCGTTGGTGCTCCGCCCCCGCTGGCTCGTCTGCGACGAGATGACCGCGATGCTCGACGCCTCGACCACGGCCGCACTGGTCGCGGTCGTCGAGGACTACCGCGCGGCGACGGGCGCGGGCCTGCTGGCCGTCGGCCACGACCAGACCCTGCTGGACCGCTGGTGCGACCGGACGGTCCACTGGGACACGGTCACCGGAGGGTGATGCCGCGCCCCTGGACGAGGGCGGAGCGGTCCCCGGCCTTCACCGTCACCGTCACCGCACCGGGACCGGCCGGACCGTCCCGGTGCGGCAGGAGCGGAGCCGACTCCTGCCGCCGCGGTGGGCGGACGACCCGCCCGGCCCGTCCGCGGACCCGCCGGCGAGTACGGCCGGTCGCACTCGCCGGTCACGGCGGCGCGCACCGCCGGCGGAGGTGCCGGCGGTGGTGCCGGCGGGGGTACCGGCACGCTCGTGCGCCGGGTGTCACGCCTGCGGCTCCTCCAGGAACTCCTCGTCCCCGAACGCCTCTTCCGGAGCGCCGCCGAGGAAGCCCTCCATGAGCTCGTCCATCCGCACCTCGGTGGCCCCCGAGGGAGCCGCGGTCTTCTCACCGCCGCGCACGCGCAGCACCAGCGCGAACTTCTTGACCTTCGCGTTCTCCGCCAGCTTGGCCAGGTCCACCGACACTTCGGTCAGCTCGCCGTTCTTCAGCGTGAAGTCGGCCGTGACCTTCTCGTCCGGCGCGTCCTTGAAGTCCTTGGCCGTCGGCAGCTCGGCCCCCGTCGGCAGCTCCTGCGCCAGCGGGCGCAGCTCGTCGAACAGCTCGGTCATCAGCGTGCGGAAGGGGGCCGTGGCCTTGATGTGCTCGGTGCCGTCCGACCCGCCGGAGGTCTTGAAGTCGACCTCCTGGGCGATGACCTGCCGCAGCGCCTTCGTGAGCTTCTTCTGCGTCCTGGCGTCGAGCGTGGGCTCCGCCGACGGCTCCTCGCCGCCGGGGGCCGGGCCACCCGCCATTCCCCCTCCGGCCTCCTCCAGGTCCTCGGTCGCGACCTTGATCCACTCGCCGTCGAGGAGCTTCTTGAACGCCCCCGCGCTGTCCGGCAGTTCGTCGGCGGGAGGCAGGGGGGCGCCCGTCATCCGCGCGAACGCCTCCGCGTCGACGCGGACGTAGGTGTAGTCGCCGACCAGCCGGTACTCGAACAGGTCGCCGTCCGGGCCGCTGAACTTCAGCGCCATGGCGCTGAAGTCCTTCTCACCGGACTTCTCGAGCGGCTTCCTGGACTGCACGGAGACGGATATCCGCGCGTCGCTGAGCATTTCGGCGATCTCGTCGGACATCTTCTCGTCGGGCGCCGCCTCGGCGTCCATCGCCTTCAGCGTCGCCGCGTCGGTGTCCAGGTCCAGCTCGAAGGAGAGCGAGTGCTCCTTCCCGAGCTCCTCGAAGGCCCGGTCGAGCTTCTGGCCGGCCGACAGGTTCTCCACCGTGCCGCAGGCGGCGGAGCCGGCCAGGACGGCGGTGGCGACGGCGGTGGCGGTCAGGGTCTTGCGCATGGCGGAAATGACGGTCTCCTCGTGACATACGACCAGGACGGTCGCTGAAGAGACCGATCAACACCCCGAACGGTTGTACGCCACCTGTGAACCGGTCGCCGGCGGGGCCCGGGAGGTCCGGCCGGGACGAGGCCGCGTGCTCCGGGCGTGCACGGAGGTCGACCTCCCCCTGGACCTGCGGGTCACCGACGAGCTGCGGCGCTACCGGGAGTGCAGCCGGGTCACGCCGGCCACCATGGCGCAGGTCTACCCGCAGGACCGGGGGCAGAACTACGCGGTGGCGATGGCGCACCGGGTCACGGAGCTGATCGGCGCGCGATGAGTCCCGGCGCGACGACGGCCACCGTCCCGTCCCGGGCGGTGGCCGTCGTCCTGCCGGCCCACCGGTCCGCGGTCACCGCAGCCGGCACACCACGAGCCGCGTCACGGGCGCCGGTGGGCAGTCGTAGCGCGCCTCGATCCGCCGCGCCAGCGCCCGGTCGATCTTCGTCGGCGGGAACCAGCCGCGGTTCAGCACCGCGTACCGCGGCGGGTCCTCCTCCAGGCAGCGGGCGTTCTCGGCGTACGAGTCGAGGGCGGCGACGTCCGGCAGGTAGCGGGTGCGCTGCAGGAACGTCGGGACCGGGTAGGGGCAGGGCGAGGCGTGCCCGATGAAGTACGCCTCGTCACCGAAGGCCAGGTACTGCACGAGCGCCCCGTCCGGCAGCCGCCGCCGCAGGTCCGCCGCCGCGTCGGCCTTCGCCTGCGAGGCCCGCAGGTACGCGGCGTTGGTGTCGCCCACCTTGCCGTGGTCCATGAGGTGCGGGGAGGCCGGCCAGACCGTGACGGCGGCGAGGGCGATGCCGGCCAGCCCCGCCGCGGCGGGAGGCAGCCGGAGAGCGGAGGCGGCGTCGCGGGTCGTGCGCAGGTCGGCCAGCGCGGCGCCCAGCGCCACGAGTCCCGCCGACCACACGACCGCTGGGCGTTGCAGCGACCCGGGGGCGCTGGAATAGAGCGGCGCAAGGACGGCGGCGGTCGTGCTCGCCACCAGGAACCACACCGGCGCCCGCCCCCGCACCCCGTACCACCGGGCCACCGCCAGCCCCCACACCGCGGCGGCGCCCACCGGCAGCGCGGCGGCGTGGTACGCGAACCAGTTGCCCTGCACCACCACCGCGCCCAGGCCCACGGCGGCCGTCGCCGCGGCGAGCAGCGCCCACCGCGCACGCCGCCGCCGGTCGTCCTGGCAGGCGAGCAGCAGGAGCAGCGCGGCGGGCAGCAGGAGCAGCACGGGACTGAGGACGGCCCGGTCCGCGAGGAAGTCGGCCGACCGGGAGAAGAGCTCGCCCGGCCGCAGGCCCCGACGGGACAGCGAGCCCTGGTTGATCCGCGGCATGTCCCGGATCCACTGCCACTCCCGCGAGCCCGACCAGAGGCTGAAGCCGAGCAGCAGCGCGCCGGACACGGCCGTCGCGGCGGCGAGGAGCAGCGCGCGCACCCGGTCGGCGGCGAGGACGACCAGCAGCGCGATGAGCGCGGTGGCGGCGGTGGAGTACTTCATCATCACCGCGAGTCCCAGCGGCACGGCCGCGAGCGCCGCGGCGGGCAGGGGCCGTGCGACGGCGAGCACGGCGGCCACCGCGAGCACCGACAGCAGCGCGGCCGTCCACTCCGGCTGCAGGAAGTCGGTGCGCGGCGCCAGCGCGAGGGCCAGGGCCACCGCGGCGCCGGCCAGGTCCGCCTCCCGGTGCGGCAGCCGCCGGCGCAGCGCCGCGCGCAGGGCGAGTCCGGCGGCGAGACACAGCAGCACGCCCGCGGCCCGCAGGGCCGCCTCGCGGACCGCGGTCGGCCCGGCGGTCAGCTGGTCGAGGCCGTGGATGAACCACCGGTAGAAGTAGGGCCGGTGGGTGAAGGTCTCCGACGGTGAGATGCCGACCGCCTCGCCGCTCCGCAGGCACGCCAGCACGTACCGGATGTCCCCGTGCAGCCGGGCCGTCGCCACGGAGTGGACCAGCAGCGCCCCCACCGCGAGCCCGGCGGCCAGACGCGTCACGCGCGCTCGCCGTCCGTCCGGCGGTTGCCTCCGAGGCTGCGGTGTCAGCAAGTTGTTCACGACGCCGGACATTAACAGCATTCCCGCAAACGCTTGCCGGTGAATTCGGTTTACAGGGGTGTTCACCCCCGAGTCACCTTTGGTTTAAAGCGAATTCGCTGAGGAATTCCTGTGTGTACTCCCTTGTGATCAAGGTCGCTCCACGGTTTGCGGTATGCGCGGCGGTAACGCGCGAATGCCCCCAGTTATTCCTGTGGACGCGATCACACGCCGTTCTTACGGTTCCCACACGATCAGTTGACGCGTTTTCAGGGGAGCAGGGGAGGCTGGGGGATGTTTTGGCATGCCCGCGCATGCAGAGGACCCGGTAGACGGGCGGCGCTGACGGTGGCGATCGCACTCGTGGCCGGGACGGTGTCGGTCGCCGGAGTCGCGCCCGCCGTGGCCGCGCCGGCCACCGCCGGGTCCGGCGAGGCGACCGGCGAGGCCGTCGGTGACGGTTCGGGGGAGGCGTCCGCCGAGGACAGGGCGCTCACGCAGGCCGCGCGCACCGGCAAGAAGGTCGAAGTCGTCCCGGCGCGCGGTGAGAGCAGCGATCTGTTCGCCACGCCCGACGGAAAGCTGGAAGCGCGCGAGTACCTGCGTCCGGTCCGGACCCGGATCGACGGCAAGTGGGTGGACATCGACACCACTCTCGCCACGACCGGCGATGGTTCGGTCGTACCGAAGGCGGTCTCCACGGGTCTCGTCTTCTCCGGCGGCGGGGACGGCCCGCTGGTCCGGCTCGAACGCACCGGGCGCAGTCTGGAGTTCGGCTGGCCCGGTGACGTGCCGAAGCCGACACTGGACGGGGACACGGCGACGTACCCCGACATCCTGCCGGGCGTGGACCTGCGGCTCGGCGCCCAGGAGGACGGCTTCACGCAGCTGCTGGTCGTCAAGTCGGCCGAGGCCGCGAAGAGCAGGGAGCTGACCGAGCTGCGGATGCGGCTGGCCGGTGACGGCGTGACCGTGCGGGAGACCGCCGGGGGCGGCCTGGCCGCGGTCGACAAGGGCGCCGGGAACCCGGTGTTCGAGGCCGGGACGCCGATGATGTGGGACTCCAGCAAGGGCGCCGACAGCGGCACGGGCGCGGGCACGGCGGCCCGGTCCGGGCAGCTGAGCGCCGCCGCCGGGGAACAGCCCGCAGCCACGGACCGGCCCACGGCCGGCGACCGGCCCGCCGCAGGCGAGCCCGGCGAACCGGGCGCCGCCGAGTCGGGCCGCCTGGCCCACGTGGGCGTCGAGGTGACCACCGGTGGCCGGGAACTGGTCCTGACCCCCGACCAGGACGTGCTGACGGGGCCGGACACGGTCTACCCGGTGTTCATCGACCCGCAGTGGTACTCGCCGAGGGCCTCCGCGTGGACGATGGCCTCCAAGTACTGGGCGTCCTCGCCGCAGTGGAAGTTCAACGGCGAGTCCGACGCGGGCCTCGGCTACTGCGGCTGGGCGTACTGCAAGCCGTACGACACCAAGCGGCTCTTCTACCAGATCCCCACCTCCCGGTTCGCCGGCAAGTCGGTGCTGTCGGCGGAGTTCGTGGTGCGCGAGACGCACGCGGCGTCCTGCCAGGCGCGCGAGGTGCAGCTGTGGCGGACGAAGGGGATCAGCTCCTCGACGACCTGGAATTCCCAGAACGCGTCCGGCTTCTGGATCGACCACATCGAGAACCGCAGCTTCGCCCACGGCTACGACGGCTGTGCGGCGGCGGACGCGGAGTTCAACGTCAAGGGCGTAGTCGCCCAGGCCGCCGCCGGGAAGTGGCCGTCGGTCACCTTCGGCATGCAGGCCACCAGCGAGAGCGATCCGTACACCTGGAAGCGGTTCTCGGACGACGCGTATCTGCGGGTGCAGTACAACCGTCCGCCCGCCCAGATCAGGATGTCACAGCTCACCCAGGACCCGGGCGGCGCCTGTGCCCGGCCGGGGTCGGCCAAGCGGGTGCGCAGCCTGCCGAAGATGCGGGCCAACGACGTGACGGACCCGGACGGCGACCGCGTGCGGGTGCAGTTCGAGGCGTCGTGGGACACCGGGGACGGCAAGGGCTTCACGACCCGCTGGACCTCCGCCGCCTCCACCTACAAGGCCTCGGGATCGGACTTCTCCCTCTCGCTGCCCAGCACCATCCCGAAGAACAAGACCATCGGCTGGTCCGCCCGCTCGAACGACGGCGCCCAGTGGTCGCCCTGGTCCTGGGTCGGCGACGCCACCGCTTGCAACACGGTCTACGACACCTCCGTGCCGGCGGGCCCGTCCATCACCTCGGCCCAGTACCCGGCCTCCGACCCGGAGGATCCGCAGGACCCCTGGCTGGACGGCGTGGGCCGCTACGGCTCCTTCACCATCGACTCGACCTCCACGGACGTGTCCAAGTACTGGTTCGGCGTCAACGGCGACCCGACCAGCCGGCACACGCTGACCACCTCCGGCGGCGGCGCGAAGACGATGAAGTTCATGCCGACCAAGCCCGGCGTCAACTTCATCACCGCCCAGGCCTTCGACACGGCCGGCAACGCCAGTGAGATCCGCACCTACCAGTTCCGCGTGCGCGCCGGGCAGCCCGACCGGCTGACCTGGGACTTCGACGAGGGCGCGGGCGCGGCCGGCGCCATGGGGCAGGGCGGCGAATGGCCCGCCGAGCTCAACGGCGGCGCCCGGCCCGGAGCGGACGGCGTCTCCGGCGCCGGCCTGCACCTGGACGGCGTGGATGACCACGCGGCCACCACGTCCCCGGTGCTGAACACCGGCAAAAGCTTCTCGGTGTCGCTGTGGGCGAGACTGCCCGTCGACAAGCCCGACACGGCGGCCGTGGCCGTATCGCAGGCCGGTCACAACACCAGCGGGTTCGAGATCTACCACTCCTCCGCGCTGGGCGGCTGGGTGTTCCTGCGGCACACCGCCGACGCGGCGGGCACCACGACCGTGCGCGCGGTGCAGCCCGCCTGCCCGAGCGGGGACACGACGTGCGCGAGCGGCCGGCTCGGTGTCTGGACGCACCTGGTCGGCGTGTTCGACAACCCCAACCAGCAGATGCGGCTCTACGTCGACGGCAGGCAGGTCGGCTCGGCGGCCTTCAGCGGCCCGTGGGACGCCCGCGGAAAAACGATTCTGGGCGCGGCTTCCCACTACGGCACGGTGGGCAACTTCTTCTCCGGCGACCTGGACGAGGTGCAGCTGTTCGACTACCAGCTGACGACCGCCCAGGTGGGCGAACTGGCGGGCCGGCAGCCGGTCGGCACCGGCCGCCCCGCCAAGCTGGTGTGGCCGCTGGACGAGGACGCCACGGCCACCGCCGTGGTCGGCCGCGGCCAGCGCACCGACGCCACGTACAAGGGCGGGCCCACGACCGGCGTCGCGGGGGTCGACGGCCGCGCGGTGGCGCTCGACGGCGTCGACGACCATGCCAGCACGGGCCGGCCGGTGCTGGACACGTACCAGAGCTTCGCGGTCGCGGCCTGGGTGCGCCTGCCCCGCGACAAGGAGGCCAGGGCGACCATCGCCCTCTCCCAGCTCGGCACCACCCGGCGCAGCTTCGAGCTGTACCACTCCTCGGCGCTGGGCGGCTGGGTCTTCGTCCGGCCCGAGAGCGACACCGCGGGAGCGCCCCTGGTCCGCGCCACCCACGCAGCCTGCCCCGCGGACACCAACTGCGCGGCGGGGCGGTTCGGCGAGTGGAACCACGTGGTGGGCGTGTACGACGCCGACGCGGCCAAGCTGCTGCTCTACGTCAACGGCGTGCTGCGGGCCGAGACCGCCTACACGCACCGCTGGTCGTCCGAGGGGCCGCTCAGCATCGGCGCCGGGCTCAACCCGGACGGCACGATGACCATGCCGGTCAAGGGCGACATCGACGACGTACGGCTCTACGACCGGGCGGTCTCCGACGACGAGGTGCGCCAGCTCGTCAAGCAGAGGCCGCTGGTGAAGTCCCGCTGGCTGCTGGAGTCGGCCACGGGCGCGCCGGCCGCGTCGCCGAACGCGGTCGCCGGCGGCCCCGCCCTCACCCTGGGCGGCCAGGCGTCCTTCACCCCCGGCTGGGTGGACGACAACGCGCTCGTCCTGGACGGCGTCGACGACTACGCGGCCACCACCGGAGTCCCGGTGGACACCGGCGCCAGCTACACCGTCACCGCCTGGGCCCAGGCCGCGGCCGTGCCCGACCGGCAGGCGACGGTGATCAGCGCAGAGGGCGCCGCGAAGAGCGCCTTCGACGTCCGGTTCGTGCCGGGCGCCGATCCGGCGACGGACTCCGGCCGCTGGCGGATCGTGCTGCCCGGCTCCGACTCCGCGACGGCGAGCACCGTGACGGTGGACAACCACCAGTTCTACAGCGCCACCGACTGGAACCACCTGGCGCTCGTCTACGACGGTTTCGCCGACCAGGCGCGGCTCTACGTCAACGGACAGCTGGAGCAGGTCGCCTGCCTGGACACCGACTCGGACGGCACCCCGGACGACACCGGCTGCGCCGAACGGGTCTCCTGGTCCGCCAACGTCGCCACGTACACCGCGACCAAGTCCCTGCAGCTGGGCCGCAGCAAGGTCGGCACCACCGCCGGTGACCACTGGGCGGGCGCGATCGACGACGTGTGGACCTTCCAGGGCGCGCTGAGCGAGGCGCAGATCGGCCACCTGTCGCTGGGCATGCCGGGGTTCGCCACCGAGGTCCCGGGCTCGGACTGACCGAACAGGCACCGGACCGCCGCTCAGCGAGGGCGCCCGGTGCGGCGGTGCGGGACGGGCCGTGCGCCCGTCCCGCCCGTGCACGTCACTCGTCGCGGTCGCGCGGTCGATTCCGCGCGGCCACCGCGATCAGGAAACCAAGGGGAACGGAACACGATGAGATTCACGCCAGCCGGGGGCCGAGCCGCCCGGTGGAGACGCCGGACGGCACAGGCCACCGGCGTCGTCATGATCGCCACACTGATCCAGGGGACCGTCGCCCCCGGCAGTTCGGTGGCCGCGCCGGACGACGGCCGGGGCAGGCCGGCGCTGCCCAGGGCGGAGCGGCCCGTGGCCGGCTCCGACGCCGCCAAGGCCAAGGCCCGCACGGTGGACAAGGGTCCGCGCACCCCGCGCTCCGTACCGAAGAACCGCTGGCCCGAAACCGGTTCGGGCAAGGTGACGCTCGCCGCCGCACCGGCCGGCCGGAAGGCGGCGGCACCGGTCCGGGCCGGCAGCCTGCCCGTCTCGCTGGGCCGGCCCGCCGGCTCCGCCGCCCGGACGTCCGCGAAGGACCGGGCCGCGACGGGCTCCGTGGGCGTGGAGCTGGCCGGCCGGCGCGAGGCCCGGCGGGCCGGCGTCGACGGACTGCTCGTCACCCTCTCCCCACGGGGCGGAAACTTCACCGGCGGCGCAGCCCAGGTGCGCGTCGACTACCGCGACATCGCCCAGGCGTACGGCGGCGGCTACGGCGCCCGGCTCACCCTGACGCAGCTGCCCGCCTGCGTCCTGAAGACGCCGGAGCGGGACAAGTGCCGCACCCGGACACCGGTCGAGACCGTGAACGACACGGAGACGGGCACGCTCACCGCACCGTCCCTGAGCCTCGCCGCCGGACAGCGGACCGTGCTCGCCGCAGTGGCCGACGACACGGCCGCCACCGGCGACTACAAGGCGACCTCGCTCAGCCCCTCCGCGACCTGGCAGACCAACCTCAACACCGGTGACTTCACCTGGTCCTACGGCATGGGCGTCCCCGAGGTGCCCGGCGGGCTGAAGCCGAGCGTCGGCATCGGCTACTCCTCCGGCTCGGTCGACGGTCGCACCGGCGAGACCAACAACCAGTCCTCCTGGGTCGGCAGCGGCTTCGACCTGTGGCCGGGCTACATCGAGCGCCGCTACAAGCCGTGCGCCGACGACGGGGTCGAGAACAGCGACGGCTTCAAGCCCGGCGACCTGTGCTGGGGCTACGACAACGCCTTCCTCAGCTTCAACGGCAAGGGCGGCGAACTCGTCCCCGTCGGCAACGGCGAGTTCAAGCTCCGCCAGGACGACGGCACCCGCGTCACCCGGCTCACCTCCACCGACCGGGGCAACGGCGACGACAACGGCGAGTACTGGCGGCTGACCGACCCCGACGGCGTCCGCTACTACTTCGGCTACCACCGGCTCCCCGGCTGGGCCGACGGCAAGAGGACCACCGGGTCGACCTGGACCGCCCCCGTGTTCGGCGACGACTCGGGCGAGCCGTGTCACGCGAGCGCCTTCGCCGACTCCTGGTGCCAGCAGGCCTGGCGCTGGAACCTCGACTACGTCGTCGACCCGCGGGACAACGCGATCGCGTACTACTACACGCAGGAGAAGAACTCCTACGGACGCAACCTCAAGGCGGCCGACGACACCCGCTACACCCGCGGCGGCTACCTGAGCGAAATCCAGTACGGACTGAAGTCGTCGGCGATGTACAGCACCGCGGCACTCGCGAAGGTGACCTTCGCCAACGCCGAGCGCTGCCTGCCCGACGCGCAGACCACCTGCTCGTCCATCGGCACGGACTCCGCGTACTGGTACGACACGCCCTGGGACCTCAACTGCGACGAGGGCGCCGACTGCGACGAGGGCCGCCTCTCCCCGTCCTTCTGGACCCGCAAGCGCCTCACCGAGGTGACCACGCAGGTCCTCGACGCGGCCGGTGCCTACCAGGAGGTCGACTCCTGGAAGCTGACCCACCGCTGGGGCACGGCGGACATCGACTACCAGCTGCTGCTCGACTCCGTCCAGCACACCGGCCACACCGCCACGCCCGCGATCACCCTGCCGAAGACCACCTTCGGCTACACGCAGCTGGCGAACCGCCTGGACAAGACGGGCGACGGGTTCGCCCCGTTCATCAAGTCCCGGCTGTCCACGATCGCCGACGAGTACGGCGGCCAGCTCGACGTCGGCTACTCGGCGCCCGCCTGCGACTGGGCCGCGCTGCCCACTCCGGAGACGAACACCACGCGCTGCTTCCCGCAGCACATCGGCGGCAGCTCCACGGACGACCCCGAACGGCACTGGTTCAACAAGTACGTCGTCGAGTCCGTCACCGCCACCGACCGCACCGGCGGCGCCCCCGACCAGGTCACCCGGTACGAGTACCTCGGCCCGGCCGCCTGGCACTACGACGATGACGACGGCCTGACCAAGGAGAAGTCCAAGACCTGGTCCCAGTGGCGCGGCTACGGGCACGTCCGCGTCAGGACCGGCGGCCAGGGCGGCGACACGGCCATGAAGACGCAGGCCGACACCTACTTCCTGCGCGGCATGGACGGCGACCGGCTGGCGCCCAGCGGCGGCACGAAGGACGTCAGCGTCACCCTCGGCGCGGGCGAGGGCGACCCGATCACCGACCATGAGGCATTCGCCGGCACCGCCTACAAGACGGTCACCTTCTCCGGCAACGGCGGCAAGGTCCTGTCCAAGACGGTCAACCGGCCCTGGCGCCACGAGACCGCCCGCAAGGCCCGCGACTGGGGAACCGTCACCGCCAACTTCACCGGCATCGGGCACACCAAGTCGTGGACGTCCCTGGACGACGGCGAGGGTGCGTCCTGGCGCACCACGGCCGGCTCGTCGTCGTACGACACCGTGGCCGGACGCGTCACCACGCTGGAGGACCTCGGCGACACCTCCACCGCGGCGGACGACCGCTGTACCCGCACGGTCTACGCCACCAACACCACCGCCAACATCCTCACTCTGCCCGCGCGCGTCGAGACGGTCGCCAAGGCCTGCGACGCCACCGTGGACCGCTCCAAGGACGTCATCTCCGACGTCCGCAACGCCTACGACGGCGGGGCCTACGGCGCGGCCCCCACGAAGGGCGACGTCACGGCCACGGCGCTGCTGAAGAAGCACGACGGCACCACGGCCACCTACCTGGAGTCCGGCGCCACCTTCGACCCCTACGGGCGCGTGCTCACCAGCACCGACCTGACGGCCACCGTCACCGTGACGGGCTCGGCCGCCCCGGTGCGCACCGCTCGGACGGACGGCCGCACCACCACCACGGTCCGCACCCCGGCCACCGGGTTCGTCACCAGGACTGTCGTGACCGGCCCGCCGGCCAAGCCCGGTGACGCCACCACGTCCCTGGTGAACACCACCACCCACGGCGCGCGCGACCTGCCGTTGACCCAGACGGACGCCAACGGCAAGGTCACCACCTTCGCCTACGACGCCCTCGGCCGTTCCTCCAAGGTGTGGCTCGCCGACCGGCCGACCACCCTGACCCCCACCTACGCCTTCGACTACCTGGTCGACGAGGGCCGGCCGGTGGCCGTGGCCACCACGGCGCTCGGCACCAACGGCAGCCAGGTCACGGCGTACAGCATCTACGACGGGTTCCTGCGCCAGCGGCAGACACAGAAGCCGGGACCGGACGGCGGACGCCTGCTGTCCGACGTCTTCTACGACGAACGCGGTCTTCCGGCGAAGACGTTCGAGACCTACTACGCCACCGGCGCGCCCTCCCGCACGGTGTTCGAGCCCGACAACGCGCTGGCGGTCGAGACCCAGATCCGCACCACGCACGACGGCCTGGGCCGCCCCACGCTCACCGAGACGATCGCCGGCAACGGCGACGGCGGCACGGTGGTGAGCACCACCCGCACGATCCACGGCGGCGACCGCACCACGGTCATCCCCCCGGTGGGCGGCACCGCGACCACCACGGTCACCGATGCCCGCGGTCAGACCACGGAGCTGCGCCAGCACCACGCACGGGCCGCCGAGGCCTCGTACGACACCACCCGCTACGGCTATACGCCTCGCGGTGAACTGAACAAGCTGACCGACCCGGCGGGCAACGTCTGGAGCTACACCTACGACCTGCTCGGCAACGTGACGTCGGCCGTCGACCCGGACAAGGGCAACAGCTCGACCGCCTACGACGACCGGGGCCAGGTCGTGTCCGTCTCCGACGACTCCGACACCGACCTGTACCACCTCTACGACGGTCTCGGCCGCCGGACCGAGCTGCGGGAGAACAGCGCCACCGGCCCACTGCGCGCCAAGTGGGTCTACGACACGGTCAGCGGAGCCAAGGGCCACCTGGCCGAGTCCACCCGATACGTCGGCGGCAACGCTTACACCAGCAAGGTCGTCGCCTACGACCGGCTCTACAGGATCCAGCGCTCGACGGTGACGATCCCCACGAGCGAGGGAGCGCTCGCCGGCACCTACCTCACCTCCACCGCGTACAACGTGGACGGCTCCGTGCGCACGACCGGCTTCCCCGCCGCCGGCGCCCTGCCCGCCCACACGGTCACGCACACCTACGAGGAGGGCACGCAGCGCCTGGCCGCCCTCGGCGTCAGCCAGGGCATCGACACCACCATCAGCTACAGCCTCACCGGCAAGCCGCTGCGGCAGGAGTTCTCCCACAACGGCGGCAAGAAGACCTGGCTGACCAACACCTACGAGTGGGGCACGCAGCGCCTGGCCACCTCGAAGGTGGACCGGCAGGACGTGCCGGGCGTCGACCGGCACAACACCTACGGCTACGACCAGGCCGGCAACGTCCTGTCCGTGTCGGACGTCTCCCGTTCCGGCACCGACACGCAGTGCTTCGCCTACGACCACCTGCGCCGCATGAAGACGGCCTGGACCCAGGCCACGACCACCTGCGCCGTGGCCCCGAGCGCCCAGACGGTCGGCGGTCCCGCCCCGTACTGGCACTCCTACACCTATGACAAGGTGGGCAACCGGGAGACGGAGACCCTGCACGACCTCTCCGGCGACCCGGCGAAGAACACCGTCCGCACCTACGACTACCCCGACCCGGGCGCGCCGCGTCCGCACGCCCTGTCCTCCGTGACCCAGACCGGGCCCGGCGGCACCGCACGCGACTCCTACGGCTACGACGCGGTCGGCAACACCGACACACGCACGCTCGCCGGCACCACCCAGGACCTCGACTGGGACGCCGAGGGCCGTCTGGTGAAGGTGACCAAGCCGGTCGAGGGCAAGCCCGACGACGTCACCGAGTACGTCTACGACGCCTCCGGCAACCGGCTCATCGCCCGCACGTCCAAGGAGACCACCCTCTACCTCGGCTCCACCGAGGTCACCGTGGCCAAGGGCGGCACCACCGCCAAGGCCACCCGCACCCTGGACCTCGGGAGCGGGCACCAGGCGGTGATCGACAACACCGGTGCGGTCTCCTTCACCCTCGCCGACCACCAGGGCTCGGGCCAGCTGGCGGTGAAGGCGTCCGACCAGCAGCTGACCCAGCGCCGCACGCTGCCCTTCGGCGGCGTCCGCGGCACCGAGCCGAGCACCTGGCCCGGCGTCCGGGGCTTCGTCGGCGGTCTGGACGACAGCGACACCACCGGGCTGCAGCACCTGGGCGCACGCGAGTACGACCCGGCGACCGGCCGGTTCCTCTCCGTCGACCCGCTGCTCGCCCCGGAGGACCCGCAGGCGCTCAACGGCTACGCCTACAGCAACAACAGCCCGGTCACCTTCAGCGACCCCGACGGAATGCGCTGCATCCACGGCGCGCCCGGCGGCGGCGCGGACGGCATCTGCGCGGGCGTGCCCGGCGACACCGACGGCGTCATCAACGGCACGTCCAACAACTGCCAGCGCACGGACGCCTGTTACGACACGGCCGTCCGGATGATCCGGCAGTCCAAGAAGAACGGCACCTACGGCGTGAAGCCGGTCGTGGTCCAGCCCAAGGGCGACTCGATCACGATCCAGGGCGTCTACGTCCCGACCCAGGCCGAGCTGGCGGAGAAGTTCCCGTACTACCACGAGAACCTGGACTACCAGCACAACCTCAACAACTGGGTGCGGGCGAGGTGCACCGGCTTCCAGAACGCCGGCTCGGAGTTCTGCACCGCCGTGGGCAAGCTCGGCTGGTTCGGTGACCAGAACGGCCCCGGCATCCTGGAGGTCCTGGGCATCGACGACTACGTCGGCTGCGCCAAGGGCACCGGCGGCGCCTGCAAGGCGGCGGCGGCCGACGCGGCGGTGGCGCTCGGCACCGGTCTGCTCGGCAAGGGTGCCAAGATCGTCTTCAAGGGCTTCAAGGCGGCCTTCAAGAAGGGCGACTCCGTTCCCATCGAGTGTCTGGTGGGAGGCGGCCGGCACAGCTTCACCCCCGGCACGCTCGTCCTCATGGCCGACGGCTCCACCAAGCCGATCGAGGACGTCCGGATCGGTGACGAGATCGTGGTCACCGACCCGGAGACCGGCCGCACGACCATCCGGAAGGTCGTCGCCACCATCGTGACCGAGGACGACAAGCACTTCGTCGACCTCACGGTCTCCCGCAAGGGCGCCCCCGCCGCGGAGCCGCTGACCTCCACGACGACGCACCCGTTCTGGTCCCCTTCCGAGGGCGCCTGGCTGTACGCCGGTGAACTCGAGCCGGGCATGACGCTGCGCACGGCCGACGGCGGCACGGCCGAGGTGACGAAGACCCACGAGTACCGCAGGCTCCAGCGCACGCACGACCTCACCGTCGACGGCATCCACACCTACTATGTGATGGCGGGCGAGACCCCGGTTCTGGTGCACAACGCGGGTGGATTCCTCGCGCGTGGGTCGAAGGATCCGCTGAGCTTCGGAAGCAACTACACCGGGCGGGTCGACCGGTTCGACATCGGCGGTACGTCGGACTTCGAGATCCACGTGTACCACCGCGGAAAGGAAATCGGAATCTTCGGCAGTGACGGATGGTTCTCGAAGCACGGAAAGAGCGCCGACGTCGTCGTCCCGAACGATGTCTACAACAACCTGAAGGGTCTGGCCGTGGGCGAACTGCGAAGGGACGGCCGCATCGGTCCCAAGGGCACGGAGAACATCAAGGGCGACAACTGGAAGCGTCCGCGCATCACCGGGGGTTGCTGATGCAGTACGTTCGGGTGGAGCCGCTCGCGGACCGGTACGGGTACCACCTGGATCCGCAGGCGTACCTCGAGGTCCTGCCGCGGCTCGCCGGGGAGCTTCCCGCCGGGGCGGCCCGCGTTCGCCACGGACTCCGGTCATTACGACTTCCGGGACTCCCGGTGCGTCAAGGATCTGGAACTGGGCAGGGCGACCCTCGCCGACGACCAGGGGGAGATCTCCCTCGAACTGCTGCTGACTCCGAACGAGTGGAAGCACGAGAGCGGTCTGCGCATCCGGTATGCGCAGGTCCAGTCCTTCCGCGTGGACGCGGCGGAATCGGACGGCACCCTGCCGAGACTGGGTGACCTGCAGCTGGACGAAGTGCTTCCGCACCCGTCGGGCATGACCCATGAGATCGCGTTCACGTCCGGCTCGATCTTCGTCGTCGCCGCGGATCTCGTGGCGGCGTGGGAGTGACGGCCGCTTCCTGACGGACGAGGAACCCCCGGAGGAGCCGGCTCCTCCGGGGGTTTCCGAACGGTCGCCTCGCGGTGGGCGGCGCCGTGGGAACGCGGCTTGTCGGTGACGACCACCCGCGGCGACGCACGCGTCTTCGTCAGCGGACGGTGGAAGGAACGCCGGGCGGCGGCCTCGTCCCGCCGGTTCCGCACGAGGACGTCCAGGACGTCGCCGTCGGTGTCGACCACCTCACGGAACGACCTCCCGGCTGCGGGCGCCGGCCCAGGAGCGGTGCGGGGAACTCCTGGCCTGGGCCCGGGAGCAGAGAAACTCCCCGGCGCCGGGCCACCGCGCCAGGAGACCTTCCGGGCGACGGGGACCGCGTCCTGGTCATCACCTGGCGGGACGTGCCGTACGACGCCGGTCTCCCACAACTTTCGGAACTGCGGAGAGAGTTGGTGACGCGGGCGGTGCACCGGTGGCGGTTCGAGTCGGTGGGGCGGGACTGAGGCCGGATCTTCGCGGCTGTTTCGGCGACGGGGCGGCGTGGATTGCGTCAGTGAACAGGCCGCGCTTGCGGTACTCGGCGCTCCCGCACACCGGATGTACCGCCCCGCCAGATGTTCGAATGATGGATGCCGTCGGGTGTTCGCCTCGCGTTCAGTGAGTTTCCCTAGCGTCGCCGCATGTCAGACACACCCGGTCCCGCGGCGCTCATCAGTTACGTGCTGCCGGTGTTCAACGAGCAGGACGGCATCCGGCGCTTCCACGACGAGCTGGTGGCCGCGCTCCGTACCCGCCCCGAGCTCTCGTGCGAGCTGGTGTACGTCAACGACGGCTCGTCCGACGCGTCACTGGAGATCCTCCGCGACCTGGCGAAGAACGATCCGCGGGTGCGCGTGGTCGACCTCGCGCGCAACTTCGGGCACCAGATGGCGATCACGGCCGGACTGGACGAGGCGCGCGGTGACGCGGTGATCGTGATGGACACCGATCTGCAGGACCCGCCGCGGGTGAGCCTCGAGCTCGTCGACGCGTGGCGGGACGGCGCGGAGGTCGTGCACGCGCGGCGCCGGTCCCGGCGGGACACGCTGTTCAAGCGGGTGACGGCGGCCGCCTACTACCGGGTGCTCCGGGCGTGCACGGAGGTCGACATCCCCCTGGACACGGGGGACTTCCGGCTGCTGGACCGGCGGGTCGCCGACGAGCTGCGGCGCTACCGGGAGCGCAGCCGGTTCGTGCGGGGCATCGTCGCCTCGATGGGCTTCGTCCAGACCGAGGTGCACTTCGACCGCGACGAGCGGTTCGCCGGGGAGACCAAGTACCCGCTGCGGAAGATGGCGCGGCTGGCGGTCGACGGGGTGACGGGCTTCTCCACGGTGCCGCTGAAGCTGATCACGCGCCTGGGGTTCGTGGTGCTGGCACTGTCCCTCGCGGGCATCGGGTACGCGCTGGCGATGAAGGCGTTCCGGCCCGACATCACGGTCTCCGGCTGGACCATGCTCATGGTCGTCGTGCTGTTCCTGGGCGGCGTGCAGATGCTGTCGCTCGGGGTGCTCGGTTCCTACATCGGGCGGACGTACAGCGAGGCGCAGGGGCGGCCGCTGTACATCGTCCGGCAGGTGGTCCGCCATGGCGGTGACTGACGCGCCCGCCCGGACCGGGCGGCGCCCCCGGGGCCTTCGGCAGCTGGCCGGCTACACGCTCGTCGGCGGCAGCGGAGTCGCCCTGGACCTGGCCGCGTTCGCGCTCCTCCACAACGTGCTCGGGTGGCACGAGCAGCTCGCCAACGGCGCCTCCACCACCCTGGGCATCACCAACAACTTCGTCCTCAACGCGGTGTTCGTCTTCGGCAGGCGCGACCGGCTGCTGCTTCGCCTGGTGCGCTTCTACGCCGTGGGGACGTGCGGCATCGCGCTCACCTTCGGGCTGCTGTGGCTCTTCGCCGGCCGCCTCGGGATCGACCCGAACCTGGTCAAGGCCGCCTCCCTGCCGCTGGTCCTGGCGGTGCAGTTCGTGCTCAACCGGAAGTGGAGCTTCGCGTGAACCTGGGCATCATCGGCGCCGGCGCCACCGGACTGACCGCCGCCTACGACGCGGTCAAGGCCGGGCACACGGTCACGGTGCTGGAGGCGGCCGACGAGCTGGGCGGCCTGGCCGCCTCGCTGACCGTGCGGGGCACACCGCTGGAACGCTACTACCACCACATCTTCCGCTCCGACCACGCCATGATCGAGCTGATCGAGGAGCTGGGCCTGGGCGCGTCCCTGCGCTTCCACCGGCCCACCACCGGCATCTACCGCGCCGGCCGGCTGCGCCCGTTCAGCACCCCGGCGCAGATGCTGCGCTTCCTGCCCCCGCTGCCGGCGCTGCGCTTCGCGGTCTCCTCCGCCGCGCTGAAGGCCGTGCGCAGGGGCGAGCGCTTCAACGACCGCACGGCGCTGGGCTGGCTGCGCCGCTGGGCCGGGCGGCGGGCCACGCAGGAGATCTGGGAGCCGCTGCTGCGCGGCAAGTTCGGGGAGCGTGCCGAGGAGGTGTCCATGGCCTGGCTGTGGGCCCGGGTGCACTGCCGCACCTTCGAACTGGGCTATGTGCACGGCGGGTTCGAGAAGGTGTACGCGGCGCTCGCGGACGCGGTCGCCGGGCGCGGCGGGAAGATCGAGTTCGGCAAGCGGCTGGAGCGGATCCGCCAGGAGGGCGACACGGTCACGGTGGAGACCGGGGACGGGGCCTCGTACGGCTTCGACCACCTGGTCGTCACCACCCCGCAGCCCGTCTTCGCCCGGGCCGCGGGGCTGCCCGCCGACGACCTGGTGTGGCGCAACCAGTACCTCGGCGCCACCTGCTTCGTGCTGGAGCTGGACCGCAGCCTCATCCCGTACTACTGGCTCAACGTCAACGACACCGACTTCCCGTTCCTCGCCGTCGTCGAGCACACCCGGATGGTGGACCCGGCGGAGTACGGCGGCAAGCACGTCGTGTACGTCGGGAACTACGTGCCGCGCGACGACTGGCGCTTCACCTCCGACCCGGAGGACCTGCTGGAGGCGTACGTCCCCTGGCTGCGGCGGCTGAACCCGGACTTCGACCGCTCCTGGATCACCGGGTCGCACTTCTCCCGCGCCCCCTTCGCGCAGCCCGTCGTCACCCCGGAGTACCGGGCGCTGATCCCGCCGCACGAGACGGCGATGAGCCGGGTCACGCTGGCCACCATGGCGCAGGTCTACCCGCAGGACCGGGGGCAGAACTACGCGGTGGCGATGGCGCACCGGGTCACGGAGCTGATCGGCGCGCGATGAGTCCCGGCGCGACGACGGCCACCGTCCCGTCCCGGGCGGTGGCCGTCGTCGCGCCGGCCCACCGGTCCGCGGTCACCGCAGCCGGCCCGCCGCGAGCCGCGTCACGGGCGCCGCAGCGTCTGGGGGGTGGTGGAGTACAGCGGCGCGAGGACGGCGGCCGCGGCGCTGACCGCCAGGAACCACAGGGGCGCCCGCCCCCGCACCCCGTACCACCGCCGGCCCCCACACCGCGGCGGCGTGGTACGCGAACCAGTTGCCCTGCACCACCACCGCGCCCAGGCCCACGGCGGCCGTCGCCGCGGCGAGCAGCGCCCACCGCGCACGCCGCCGGTCGTCCTGGCAGGCGGGCAGCAGGAGCAGCACGGGACTGAGGACGGCCCGGTCCGCGAGGAAGCCGGCCGACCGGGCGACGGCTGCCGGGCCGGTGGGCCCGCACGCCGGCCGGGCGGACGGGACGGCCCCGTACGCACCGGTGGGGAAGGCCGGCCGATGACAGCGGAGGGCCGGCGCCCCTAGAATCCGCCGGGATCGATCGGACGGGGGCGGGGCGATGGGCGAGCACGGCACGGAGAGCACCGGCCGGGGGGCGAGATGACGACGCCGCACCTCGTCCTGCGAGGCGGCGGCGTGGTGGCACGGCTGGTGCACGACGGGCTGCTGCTGGAGCGGGCGGGCGAGGAGGTGGCCATACCGTTCGCGGCGGTCGAACGGGTCACGGTGGACGGGCGGCGTGCCGCGATCGAACTGACCGCGCCGGACGGCACCGCGCCGCACGTCCACTGCGTCGAGGACGGGAGCGCGGCCGCGGTCGCCGCGTTCGCCGACGCCGTCAACCGTCTGCTGCCGCGGCGGGCGCGGGACGAGCCGCGCGCCGACGGCTCCACGCTCGTCGGCGTGCGCCCCCTGGCGGTCCGTGAACGGCGGATGACCGCGGGGGACGCGGCCCTGATCGTCCCGCTCCTGGCGGCCGGGGCCCTGACGGTGGCCGTGGGCGTGGCCGGGGGAGCGCGCTACTCGGCGATGCTGGTGCCCGCGTTCGTCGGCATCCTCATCGGCTGGCTGACCTCCTACCTGCCGGGCAGGAGCCTGTACCGGTCGTGGCGGCTGCGGAAGCACGGCGTCACGGTGGTCGCGCAGTTCTCGCACGACGTCGACCGGATGAGGGCGTACCGCTACACGGACACCAGCGGGGAGAGCCACGTGTGCACCACCACCGGCCACGGACGGCGGATCGAGGTCATGTACGACCCGGGGGACCCCTCACGGGCCGTGGTCCGCGAGTCCCCCGCGGCACGCGGCACGACAGCCGTCCTGGGGCTCGTGGGGCTCGCCACCCTCGGCGGCACCCTCTGGTACGCGTACCTGGTGGTCAGCGACGCGTTCGCCGGCTGAAGCCCGGCGCACGAGCACCGGCCTCCGGCGGCGGACGTGGGGCCGGAGAGCGGCTCCGGCGTCCGAAGAGGTTCCGGGACGGGCGGCCGGCTGCGGCGTCGTGCTTCGGAGGGGCCGGCCCCGCCGCGGGGTGCGGACCGGCCGAGCCGGTCACGGCCGGGACGCGGGCGCGCGCCCGATCGCGATCATGGCGGCGTCGTCGCCCATGTGCCCGCCGACGTGGTCCAGCAGATCACGCCGGAGGCGGTGCAGGAAGGCGGCGGGGTCGTCCTCGGTCCAGCCGTCGATGCGCTCGGCGAGCGGATAGAAGGCGCCGGCGGAGTCGCGGGCCTCGGTGATCCCGTCCGTGTAGAGCAGCAGGAGGTCTCCCGCCTCGAACCCGAAGCTGTCCACGTGGTAGCGGGGGCGAGCCAGATCGCCCAGGCCCAGCGGAGGCGCGGCCTGGTAGGCGTTGATCACCCTGGCACGGCCGCCGCGCACGAGGATCGGGGGCGGGTGCCCGCAGTCGATCATGTCGACCCGGTCGTCGTCGTCGGGGATGTCCAGGACGGTGGCGGTGATGAAGGTCTCCCCGGACCGGTCCGTCTCACCGGGTTCGGCCAGGTCCCAGCACACGCTCCCGTCGAGGTAGGTCACGAGTTCCACCAGGTCCGCCTGGCGGTGGGCGGCGCCCCGGAACGCGCCGAGCAGCAGGGCGGCGTCACCGACGGCGGTCATGCCCTTGCCCCGCACGTCACCCACGATCAGCCGGGTGCCGTGCCCCGTGCGCGCGATCGCGTACAGGTCACCGCCGATCTGGGCCTCGGCCTCGGCGGCGAGGTAGAGGGAGGCGACTCGCAGCGGCCCGATCCGGTGGGGCAGTGGTCGGAGAACCACGCGCTGCGCCGTCTCGGAGACGTATCTCACCTGCGACAGTTCCCTGGCGTGGCGCTCCCGGACGACGCAGAAGACCACGAGGCTCGCACCGACCAGGACCAGGGCGGCGATCTGCGCCTGGTGGTTCGCCGAGAACAACTCGTCCCGGTCGCGCAGTACCGCGATGAGCGCCTGAGCCGCCACCGCGAGGGCGGCGACCAGTCCCGTCAGCCGGGGACCGGCGAACGACGCGGTGATCGCCGGGGCCGCCACCAGCAGGGGACCCAGGTGGATGTGGGGCGGCGCGAGCACGTCGATCAGGACCACCACCACGATCAGCGCGATCGGGACGCAGACCATCACGCGGCTCACTCGCGCCGACCGGTCAGGATCCGAGGAACGCTGCGGCACACCTTCTCTCTACACCTGCCGCGCCCGGCGCGCACCAGATGAGCGAGGCCGCCGCCGGAGCGCGGCGGGCACCGCCACCCCGCTCACCGCGTACTGCACACCCTCTTCGGGGCCGCCCTGCTGTCGGCGCCCTGCGCGGACCGGGCGTCCTGCACCCTCTGCACGTCCCCGAGGAGGCCCGGGATGTCGGGGTCCTGACCGGCGGCGGCCCTCGCGATGGTCAGCAGGACGGCCTCGTAGAAGGCGTCCCGCACGGCGGGCGCCATGACGTCCGAGGCGTCCAGGCAGCGGGGCCCCTCACCGAGCCGTCGTGCGATCCCGCGTTCGACCGCACCGCCCTGCGGCTTCACCCGGCGGTTCGCCGAGAAGACGTCCGCCAGATCGGCCCACTTCCGCTGCCCCTCCTCGGAGGCCAGCCGGCGGATCAGCGCACGGGCCTGGGGACGGTCGCTGAACAGCGCCGCGAAGTCGCCGGTCACCTCGTGGGCCCGCACCCGGCCGCCTCCGGGCAGGAGCGGAGCGGAGTCCACCAGGCGCGCGTGCCCCGCGTCGTCCTTGTAGAAGGAGGGCGCGAAGGACCCCTGGTGCTCCAGGGTGCACCCGCCCCAGCCCTCGAACAGCAGCCCGTTGCCGTCCGGGGCGCCGCGGTGGTCGGTGAGCAGGGCGTGCTCGGCCGCGTCCCTGTCCTGGCGGAGCAGACCGGCCCACGCCTCCCAGGCGGTGCGCACCGGATCGCTGCGCCACCACTTCGTCCCGCCCGTGCCCAGGGCCCACTTCTCGTAGACGTCCGGGCCCTCCCGCTGCAGCACGAGGTCCTCGATCCAGTCGGTCCCGGGCCAGCCGGAGGCGCCGTCGTCCCCCATGCCGACGCACCAGCTCCTCATCGGGGCCGGTGCGCCGGCCGGCGGGTGGCCCCGGCGGTACCAGACGATGCTCTTCAGGTCCGCCTTGACCGGCACCCAGTAGACGTGCTCGGAGGGCGAGCCGGTCGGTTTCCAGGGCGCGCCGTACTCCCGCGGGTCGTAGAGACCGTTCAGCGGCTCGAGGAGGTTCTGGTCGGCGTACTCGGCGAGCTCGCCGATGCCCGGCATGATCACGATGTCCGGGGGCTCCCCCGACTGCACCTTGGAGAGCAGCACCTCCCGCTGGGCGGCGGTGCCCTGGTAGCGGAAGGGGATGCCGAAGCCCCGCAGCACGGTCTCGAACCGCTCCGCCTGCCCGGCCGTCCACGTCCCGAGGATGGTCACCGGCTCCTCGTCGTCGTGCTGCGCCCAGACCACCACCATGCCCCCGGCGGTGATCAGCAGCATGACCACGACGAAGACCAGCACGTTGAACCGCCGGGTCACCGTCGCCTCCAGTAGTCGTTGTCGAGCCGGAGACCGAGCCCCAGCGCGGGCAGGACGATGGCCAGCAGGCTGCCGACGAGAGCGCCCCGGTACACCGTGTCGGTCCAGGCGCCCTCGGCCGTCTTGTGCCGGACGTCCTCCGACTCCTCCGTGACGCGCTGCTGCGCCTCGGCCAGCCCCGGGCCGCCGCCCTGCCGGGACACCTCGGTGATCAGCCGCAGGTCCTTGAGCGCCCCGCCGAGATCGTCCTCGGTGGAGTACGCCGTCGTCAGCGGGACCACCGCGAGCAGCACGGTGAGGACGAAGGCCGCGAGCAACCACGGATTCCAGTCGCGGCCGCAGCGGTCGCGCAGCACGAACAGCGCCGAGAGCAGGGTCAGCGCCACCGCGGCCAGGGCGAGCTCGGCGACCCACCACCCGCCGCGCTGCCACCGCCCCATGGTGGCTGTCGCCTCGGCGTGCTCCATCTGCACCCGCTGCAGCGCGTCCAGGCGGGGCGCGAGGCCCACCGTCTCGCGGGTGAGCAGCGACTTCGCCTCCTGGAGCTTCTGCTCCCGCATGAGGGGCTGGTCCCGGTAGAGGGACGTGGCGAGGCCGAGCGAGTTGCTGTAGGTGGCGAGCAGGCCCTTGACCGTGCCGAGGTCCTGGTCCGTGCGGTCGGCGATCCGGGACAGGCCCTGGTCGGCGGCCGAGAGCTGGGAGCGGTAGGTCTCGCCCGAGCCCGTGACGCCGATGAGGTTCATGTTCACCAGGGCGTGGGCCTCCTGGCCGGCCCGCAGGGCCGCGAGCCGGGTGGCGGCGAGCCCCTGCACGGCCGGAGCCTCCCGGGACGCGAGGGCTTCGGCGCCGCGCTGGGCCTGCCGGCAGGAGAGGAACAGGGCGGTGGACGCCACGGCCGTGAGCACGAGCAGGACCAGCAGGTGCGCCTCCAGCAGCCGGCGGGTCCGCCAGGGGCTCAGGCACCCGCGCCAGAAGGCGGCCGGGGACCAGCGGCGCCGGTAGGCGGCGCGTCGGGTCGTCACAGCAGCTTCTCCCCGCACGCGATGCAGTAACGGGCCTCGCTCCCGGCCGGCGCGCCGCAGCCGCCGCAGCGCGGACCCGGCCGCGCGCCGACGGCCTCGGCCGGGGGGCCGCCGGGACGGGACCCGGCGCGCAGGATCATCGGGCCGAGGGTGTGGGCGTCGACGCTGCGCAGCCGGACCCGCCCGGCGGCCGCGTCCTCGATGTGGGCGACCGCGCGGATCTCCTCCAGCACCCAGTCCGTGCCGAACTGCACCGCCAGCCGGGCGGCCAGCCCCAGGTGGTACTCGGCGACGTCCCGCCGGTGTTCCCGCAGAGCGACGAGTCCCCGGCGAAGAGCGCTGCGCATCGTGCCGGTGGCGGTGAGGTCACGCACGCTGTCGCCGCCCGTCCGGGCCCGGGGCGGGGACTGCCCGGGCAGGTGCCAGCGGGCGAGGACGGGCGCGTGGACATCGCCGACGGAGACCGTGGCGAACTGCAGCTCGGTCTCCAGCGGGTCGGCGTCGGAGTCGGCGACCAGGGTGAGCAGGTAGTCGCGTCTGCCCTGCTCCCACTGGTAGGTCGGGAAGCTCCAGCAGTGCGGCCGGCCGGGCCGGGGCAGCCCGCCGAGGCGGCGCGGCCGGGGCGCCTTCTCGCTGAGCGAGACCTGGCGCACGGAGGGCCGCACGGTCACTTCGATCGGCAGCTGGGGGGTGTGCACCCGGCGCAGCCGCTGGATGGCGGCGGTGATCGCGTGGCCGAGTCCCTCGTCCACGAACTCGGCCGTGCCGTGCAGCCGTTCGGCGAGGGCCAGCAGGGGGTCGGGAGCCCAGTTCGTGCCCACGGCGAACACGTCGCAGGTGAACTGCCCCGCGCAGGCGTCCAGTTCCTCCTCGAGGCGGGTCTCGCCGCCGGAGCTGCTGCCGTCGGTGATCAGCACCAGATGGCGCACGGACACCGGACGGCCGGCGAGCAGGGCGCGCGATCCGGCCACCCAGGCGGCGTACCCGGCGGGACGCGGCCCCTCCCGGTGCAGCGGGAGCGAACCCGCGACGAAGGCGGCCCGGCGCCTCTCGTCCCGGTCGGCGACGGCCCACTCGTCGGCGCCCCGCGGATAGCACCGGACCGGCTCGGGGCCGCTGCCGAGCACGGCGAAGGAGATGCGGTCGGGCAGCGCGCGCAGCGCCGTCGGCAGGGCGTGCCGGACGGCCGCCCGGTTGGGTTCCGCGACGTCCACCGCGATGATCACGGCGAGCTGGACCGCCGGCAGCTCGGTGGGAGCGCCGTCGGCGGCCACGTCGACCCGCAGATGGGCCTCGATCTTCGCGCTGCGGTGCGGGCGCAGATCGCCGACGGGGTCGACGTGCAGTCGGATGCCCGGCTGCGGCGGCCGGGTGTGGCTGCTCATGTCGTGGGTCACCGCTCCTCTCCTTCGTCGCCGGGCACACCGGGTGCCGGGTGCCGGTCCGGTCCGTCGTGCCGTGCGGTCAGAACACGGTCTGGGGCCGTACCGCGTGCATGAGGTCCACGAGGTGCTCGTGGGCGGCGGCCGACTCCCGATGGCGTTCCGCCAGCCGCCGGTAGTGCGACTCCACCTGCCGGCGCAACGCGCGCTCCGGCGCGCTCAGGCGCCTCAGGGCGCGGGCGTCGAGCCGCCCGGCCCCCCTTCCCGGGGAGCCGGGACGGTCGCTGAGGCTGTACACCGCGTCCAGTTTCCATTCGTGGAACTCGGTGCTCAGGCGCAGCGCCTCGTCCTCGGACAGGCTCGGCTCCCCGGCGCCCGGCCTCCGGCCCACGAGGCCGTGCAGTTCGGCCAGCGCCGCGTCGACCTCGGCGGGCAGGGGCAGCGGATCACCGTCTCCGGGCAGCCGGGCCGCACGGATGCGCAGGGAGGCGATCCGGGCGACGGTGTGGTCCAGCGTGCCCTGCCGGACCCGGCCGAGCACGTCGATGGCCGCCCGGCGGTCGTGCGCGCGCAGCGCGAGCCTGGCCAGGCCGAGGGCGGCGCCGCCGTGCGCGGGGTTGCGGGCGAACACCGCCTCGTACAGTTCCCTGGCCGACGGCTCGGCCGGGTCGTCGTCGAGCCGCTCCGCGCAGTAGGCGAGGGCCAGCTTGGGCGCGTACTCACCGGGCAGTTCGAGGTGGACCTGCGTGAAGTGGGCCCTGGCCCCGGCGACCTGCCGCGGGTCGTCGTCGAGGTCGGCGCTGCGCAGCGCGAGCAGCGCGCGGTGCCACTCCAGCCGCCACCGGCGCACGGCGGACGGCCCGGGGATGGAGTCGGCCGTGTCGAGCTCCTCCTGGGCCCGCCGCAGGTCCCTGTGGGTGTTCCGGCCCAGCAGGACGCGCACGTTGTGCAGGCAGATCTCCACCGAGCGCGGCTTGTCGTCCTCCTGGCGGAGGAGCTGGCCCGGGTCGTAGCCGCTGCTCACCGCGAACCGCACGGCCTGCGGATCGCCCGGATAGGGCCTCGGCACCGGCAGACAGCCGGCGATCTCGCCGGGCGTGGGGGCGCCGAGGTCGAGGGGCGGCGCCACGGGCGGCGCGTACCGGTCGCGGCGGGGGCGGTCCAGCCAGTGCTCGATGCCCGGCACCGTGCCGAGCCGGGCGCCGAGCAGCTGGGCGGACGGCCGGAAGTAGTCGGACGGCTCGGGCGGGTCGCTCTTGCCGCGCAGCGCACGGATCTCCCGCAGGGCGCCGCGCAGCTGGCCGACCATCTCGCGGGCGTCGGCGAAGCGGCGGCCCGGATCGGTCCGTACGGCGCGGTCGACGACCCGCTGGAAGGAGGCGGTGCCGAGGCCGGGCACCTCGGTGACGGCCCAGCGGGCGAGTTCCCGCAGGGTGACGCCGACGGTGTGCAGGTCGTGGGCGACGGTCGGCGCGGCCGACGTCCCGGTCTCGGGCGCCATGTAGTCGGGCGTGACGTGGGCGGGCGGCTGGGTCTGGCCCTGCTCGCGCATGCCGCCGAGGTCGATGACCTTGACGCCGTCCCTGTGGTGCACGACGTTCGAGGGCTTCATGTCGCCGTACACGAACACCCGGTCGCCGTCGGCGTGCAGGTGGACGAAGGCTTCGAGGATCTGGCAGCCGTACGCCGCGACGTGCTCGATGTCGAGGACGGACTCACCGCGCCGGACCTCCTCGACGACCTTCGCGAGGGTGCCGTCACCGACGTCGTCCATGACGATGTAGCCGCCGGTGACCTGCCCGGTGCCGTCCCTCCGCGCGACGAAGTCGCGGATCTGGACGATGCGGGGATGGCGGATGGCGACGAGGTTGCGGCGTTCGACGTCGGCGAGCCGGGCGCCGTCGTGCTCGTACCGGTTGAGCAGTCCCTTGACGGCGACGACGTCACCGAGGTGGGTGTCCTCGGCGAGGTAGACCCAGCCCTGGCCGCCGTGCGCGATGGGCCCCATGATCCTGTACTGGTCGCGCAGCATGTCGCCCTCGGAGAGCTCGGGCTGGTACGAGTAGCGCTCGCCGCAGACCGGGCAGAATCCCTTGATCGGCACCGGGCCCTCGGTGTAGGGCGGGACGAAGGCGATGCCGCAGTCGGCGGACGAGCAGACCATGTTGATGCGCAGCGGCGCCTCGGGGCGGACGAGGCGTTCCCCGGCGGGACGTGGCTCTCGCTCGGGGAGCGCGAGGAGCTCGCGAGGGCCGAGTTCCCGCGGGTCATCGGGCAGGGCGGGCAGCCCGGGGCCGTCCTGCGCGCGGCCGCACGCGGCGCAGTGGCCGGTGGGCAGCACGGTGCCGCCGCAGGGGGCACCGGTGAAGCGCCGGTGCGGACAGGTCGTCATCCTCCCGTGGTCCTCCTTCCCCGCCCGGGCCGGGCGGAGCACCGCATCACCGGTCTCCGTGGTGGCTCAGGTCGGCGCGCAGGGCCTTGATCAGCGCGCGCAGCCGGGCGAGTTGCTGCTGCGGGTCCCGCACGTCGTCGAGCAGGCGGCGCGCGGCCCGGTGCCGGTCGGCCGTCTCGGTCACGGAGCCGAGGGAGGCGCTGTCGACGACGTCGCGGCGGATCGCCCGGCTGAACTCGGCGCGCTGCAGGCGGTCGAGCAGCGTGTCCGCGTGGTGGAGGAGCGCGGGCCGCAGGAGCCGGTCGCGGGACGCGGCCCAGCCGGAGCCGCCCTCGTGGCGGAAGACGAGCAGCAGCCGGAAGCCGAGCACCCGTAACCGGGCCAGGACGTCGATCAGCGGACCCGGATGGGGCTCCTCGTCGAGACCGTCGACGAGGACCGTGGCCGGCCGGCCGGTCACATGGCCGGCCGGCCGCGCGGGCCGGGGCTTGGCACCGCGCAGCCAGTCCCAGTAGGCCAGGTACTCGCCGGGCGTGAAGGTGATCCGGTCCAGCGCGTGGTCGATGAGGTCCGGCCTGCTGGCGCCACCGCGGTGGACGACGTGGGCGCGGTGCGTCAGATGGCGCAGCGAGCGGTCCCTGCCGCTGCCCGGAGGCACCACGGTGATCTTCACCGGGTCCTCGTCGGGGTCGTCGAACCACCGGGTCAACCGCTCCTCGAAGCCGCGGTCCCAGGCCCCCGGACTGACCAACTCCTTGATGACCGGTGAGAGTTCGGCGATGCGGTCGACGGGGATCAGATACGAGAAGGACAGCCGGTTGTCCTCGGGCAGCGGTTCGCCCAGGTCACCGCGCCAGCTGACGACGAGACCGACCACACGGGCGGGAGAACCCTCCCGGGGCCGGGTGCACACCGCGGCGCCGCTGAAGCCGGAGCGCACCACCTCCGCCCTGGTGACGGCGTCGAGCTGCACCCGCTCACCGCTGGCGCCGCCGATGCGCCCCCACAGGCTCATGCCGTCGTCGAAGCCCTCCGCGTAACCGGTCGCGTACACCTCCATCCCGCCCCACAGCCCGGGTTCCAGCGGGGCGCGGCGCGCCTGCGGGCGGGGGCTGTCCAGGCGCAGCACGGCGACGTCCTCGCCGTCGGCGCCCTCCGGCAGCCAGCCGCCGGGCATGACGCGTGCCGAGACCGGTGCGAGCGCGCTGTTCTCGGCGAACTCCAGCCACATGACGGCGTCCGGGTGGCGCACCACGTGCGCACAGGTCAGCGCCGTGTACTGGTCGACGAGCACACCGGCGCCGCAAATGGGGCCGTGCGCGTTCTCGCGCCGCAGCCTGAGCCTCCAGTCCGCACGCAGTTCCCCCATGCCGTCTCACACTACGTGCAAAGCACGGTGCGTCCCTAGACCCGTGAGCAGGGTTGACCGGTCGGTCGACGGAAGGCGTCGGTGTGCTGCCCTGAGGGACGGGGGACCGGCCGGTCCCGCGGAGGCCGGCGGTGCGGACCCGGGCCGAAGGAACGCGGGGCGACCGGCGGTTCACCGGGAAGCAGACCGGCCCGGAGTTCCCGGTGCGGTTCCACCGGGCCGACGAGGGCGGGGCGGGGCCGCGCCCAGATGTGGCCGAGGCGCGTCCGGGCGGCCCGGTGAGCCATGACTTCACGCGCACCGTGTCGAGGTCGCCCTCGGGCCCTTTCCCCGCCCCGACGGCCGTCACCAGGAGGTGAGCCGTGAGGACACCGCTGCTCGCCACCGGACGGGACCGCACGACGGCTCATCTCCTACGAGGCCAGTGACCCGATCCGGGGACGCGCCGGCGGCAGACGGGAACCGAACAGGTCCTCACAGGCCGGCCGGTCAGACGACGGGCGGCAGGAACGGGCTCGGAGTTCCGCTCCACGTCACGCTCAGGGCTTCGCGGGCGCGGGTGCAGGCGACGAAGAGGAGGCAGCGCTCCCGGAGCAGGTCGGCTTCGTGCTGCAAGGGGTCCGCCTCGCGCGGGGTGATCTCCCGGATGAACGGGACGGCGCCCTCACCGGCACCGAGGACGGACACCGCCCGGAACTCCAGCCCCTTCATCGCGTGCATCGTCGCCAGCCGCACCCCCTCGGCGCCCTGCACGGTCTGCCCCTTGACCCGGAGCACCGGTATTCCGGCGGTCTTCAGTTTCTCCTCGGCCGCGTCCAGGGAGAGGTTGAAACGTGCGCACACACCGATCTCGTGCGGTGCCAGGCCCTCGTCGAGCAGTCCCCGGACCCGGTCCACCAGTGCCGCGGTCTCCTCCTGCCGGGTCGCGTACCCCTGCGCGTGGGGGCGGCGTCCGTGCAGCAGGGAGCGGTACCCGGCCAGCGAGTCCGTCCCCTCGCCTTCGAGCGCGTCGACGGTGACGGGCGCGAGGAGCCGCGCCGACCATGCGAGGATCTCCTCGGTGGAGCGGTAGTTGACGCGCAACCGGAAACTGCGGCCGGCCGTGGCGATGCCCAGGGAACCGAGGGACACCCGGGAGTCGTAGATCCGCTGGTGCGGGTCGCCGGTGACGAACAGGTCGTCGGGGCCGGGGGACACCGCGGCGCGCAGCACACGCCACTGCGCGGGGTGCAGGTCCTGTGCCTCGTCGATGACGACGTGGGCGTACGGGGTCGGCTCGTCGGCGAGAAGTTCCGCCGCGCGGGCGCAGACCCGCAGGTGCGTGGTCTCGCCGCGGTCGCGCAGCAACTGCTCGAACCGTTCCACGCCCTTCCACACCTCCCGGCGGCGCGCCGGCCCGAGACCGGTGCCGCGTCCCCGGCGGCTCGCGCCGAGGTAGGCGTCGAGGTCGCGGAGGTCCTGACCGAGGACGACGTGACGATATTCCTGCGCCAGGAACCGGGCGGTGAACGGCAGGTCGAGCTGCTTGACGACCTTCTCCCACAGCTGCCGCTGCTCCCGGTCCCCGACCGGCTTGGGTGCGTTCGCCGACCCTGCCCGCACCACACCGTTGGCGAAGGCGTCCACGGTGGTCACGTCGACCCGCGCCAGCAGGCTCTCGTCCTCGTCGAGCAGCAGGCCGAGCATGTCGCGCAGGCCGGCGGCGAGCGCGTTCGTGTACGTGGTGAGCAGGACGCGGCTGTCCTCGGAGCGGCCCAGCAGGTGCTTGACGCGGTGCAGGGCCGCCACCGTCTTGCCCGTTCCGGGGCCGCCGGTGACCTGGACGGGGCCCCCGTACGAGGTGCGGTAGGCGACGCGTCGCTGGGAGGGGTGGAGGAAGACCCGCCAGGCGGCGAACGGCTTGTCCAGCGCCTCCTCCAGCTCCCGCGGGCCGGTGACCAGGCGGATGCGCGCGGGGGTGTTGGCGATCACCGTGGCCAGGTCCTCGACCGGCTCGGCGGGCGCGTCGGCGGGCCGGCGGACGGCCACGACGTCCCGGTACACCTCTTCCGGGCTGAAGCCTTCGGCGAGGTACTGCAGCACCTCCAGCTGGTCCTCCGGAAGGAGCGTGGAGAACGCCTCCAGCTGGGCCTTGCTCGCCAAGGAGCGCGCGGCGCGCAGCACCTGGTCGTCGATGCCGAGCTCACGCAGCGTGCCGTCCGAGACGTGCTCGAAGAGCAGCCGGGAGGCGGAGCGGGCCGCGGTCTCGTACACCGGGGTCAGCTCGTCCAGGGCGACGGCGTTGCGCACCTCCAGGGCCCGGGTCGCGGAGTTCGCGCTGTAGAGGCGTTTCGCCGCCCAGGTGTAGGCGTCGTCGTGGGGCAGCACGTTGACAAGGAGGAAGACGTCGCTGCCGTCGTCGGGTGCCAGGACGACACCGCGCCAGAAGTCCGTGATGCGAATGGTGCGCATGCGCTTGTCACGGGCGTTCTCTACGGACTCCAGATGCAGTCCCTTGTCGGCGTTGAGTTCGGCGGCGCTCATGGCCTGGAACTTGGCCATGGCCTTGCGCACTCCGGCTCTGACCGGCTTCTCCAGGGACTCGTAGCCGTCCCAGAAACTCTGGGCGAAGGCGAGCTGGGGCATACGGTGTCTTCCCTTCCGTCGGGCCGATGGTCGTGATCACGCGGGGGAGCAGGCGCGGGCCAGGAGGGCGGCGATGTCGCGCAAGGCCGACAGGAGCTGCCTCGGTTCACGGGCGAGGTCGACGCTGTGCTGGTACAGCCGCAGTCCGCGTCCGTCCGTACCCACCGCCGTCCCGCGTACCTCGTGGAAGCGTGTGGGCTGCCGCCCGGCCGCGTACACCAGGTGCGCCTCGCGCAGGCCGAGCACCGTGGCGTACGCCAGGGCCTGGTACAGGTCGGCGTGGAGACGGCCGTCGGTCTTCTCCACCTTGTACTTGGCGTCGACGACGGCCACCGGTGTCCGGCCGTCGCGGGTGCGCACCACGAGGTCGGGACGGATCCGTACGGGGCCGGAGGTGTCCAGGTGGTGGGAGTCCTGAGGGCGAGGGGCCAGCCCCTGCTCCTTCAGTGCCGTGCTCAGCGCGACGGTGACGAAGTCCTCGAACAACTGGTTCATGTCGAAGAGGAAGCCGTCCACGGTGAGCGGATCGGCTCCTGGGAGCAGGTGCTCCGGCGAGGAGCCTCGCAGGACGGCCTCGCAAAGCCGCAGGGCGGGCTGATAGCGGGAGTTGAGACGGGAGGGCTGCCAGCGAGGCAGTTCCTGCCCTCTGACCAGGGGCAGTACGTCGGCGAGTCGGACCCGCTGGTGGGCCAGGCGCCGCCGCACGGGCCCGGGAACACCCGGCAGCCGCAGCAGCCGCTCGACGGCCGCGCGCAGGATGCGGTTCTCGGCGGTGTCTGCGGTAAAGGCGTCGTACGCGATCTCCACGGGAGGCGTGCGGCCGAAGTGCCGCCGGATCTGCTCGGCCTCGCGTATCCGCCCACGCACCACCAGTGAGGACTCCTCCACCTCCCGGTAGCCCTGGAGTACCCCTTGGCGCAGTGCCGCGTCGACCCGTCGCTCCACGGCGTGGGCGAGCGCGGGCACCACGTCGTCGTACGCGCCGGTGTCGACGGTGCCCTCACGGTCGTCGCGCCAGGCCCGTTCCGGGTCGAGGCTGAATCCGAGCAGGAAGAAGATCCGGCTCACCGGGGTCTTGGGCATGATCCGTACGACCGGACCACCGGGCGTACGGAGCGCCCCGACCCGGCTCCCCGCCCGCAGCAGCCAGTGGCCGTCCCGGGCCGGGTCCGGCGTGGCGCTCAGGAATATTCCGGAGGCGGCGAGGGCCCGGCCGGCCGCGGCGCCGAGCGGCACGGAGACGGGGGGACCGTACTCGCGCAGCACCACGTCCGGCACGGGTGCGGTCATGCCGGCCGCTCGCGCAGCGAGTCGAGACCGTACCGGGCGGCGACGTCGATGCCCTCGCCGTAGTGATGCTCCTCGAGCAGCGGCAGGATCTTCGTGCGCCAGGTCCGTTCGAGACCGCCGGCCCGATACACGCCCGGCTTCATCAGGTACGAGGGGCCGATGGCGAAGGCGGCGTCGTCGATGCGGGAGTTGAGGGCGTTGAGGAGGCGGGCCGGCTCCGGGTCGCGCCCTTCGCGTGCGAGCCAGCGAGCGAGCAGCCCGGCGGTCGGCTCGGTGCGCGGAGACAGCTCCACGAAGGCGAACCGGCGCCGCATGGCCGCGTCGACCAGTGCGATCGACCGGTCGGCGGTGTTCATCGTGCCGATCACGAAGAGGTTGGGCGGCAGCGGGAAATCGTCCCCGGAGTAGGTGAGCCGGACGGACCGGTCCCGGTACTCCAGGAGGAAGTACAACTCGCCGAAGACCTTGGCGAGGTTGGCGCGGTTGATCTCGTCGATGATCAGGAAGTGCGGGACGTGCCGGTTGCCCTCGCGGGAGGCGAGGTCGGCGAGCTCCCGCAGCGGGCCCGCGGTCAGCCGGAACGCCACCTCACGCGTCTCGGGATCCTCCACCGGCCGGAACCCCTCGAAGAAGTCTTCGTAGGCGTACGACGGGTGGAACTGCACGATCTTGACCTGCTCGGGGCCGCCGCCGAAGTGTTCGGCCAGCTTCATCGCCAGGTACGTCTTTCCCGTGCCCGGTGGACCGTAGAACACCAGTTGCTTCTCGTCGAGCAGGAGCTCGCGCAGCTCCTCCAGCCATGCCCGGTCGTGGACCAGAAGCTCGCCGGCGAGCGCGTCGCTGATCCCGGGCAGGGTCAGTTCCTTCGGCCCGGACCGCTCAAGGGTTTTCACCACCTCGGTCTCGTCGGTGCCTGCCGCCTCACCGTCCAGCCCGTCCAGGGCGTCCAGGACGCCGGTCAGATCGACCACGTCGTGCTGCACGGACAACTTCTGCCGCAGTTCTCCCGGCAGTTCGTCGTACGCGTGACCGTCCGCCCGCCAGGTGACCGTCCGGCGCAGGTTGGACAGCCCGCCCGGTGACGTGGTCTGCGCGGCGTCCCCGGTGATCCGGCCGAGGTACAGCCGGTCGTCGTCGTAGGTCGCCACGGTGTCCCCGACACGCATCTGCGTCAGGAACGCGTGCAACTCGTCCACCAGCCCCTGCTTCTGGTGGTACGAGGCCGCTCCCTCGTAGCCCTCCTCGACGAAGCGGCGCAGCGCGCTCTTGGTCGGGTCGGATTCCTCCAGCGGCGGTAGGTGCGCGCCCGACAGCGATACGAACCCCTCCTTCAGCCACAGTTGCCGCACCAGGTTGTGACCCGAGACGTTCGAGCCGCGCACCAGCCACGCCTTGTGCGGGGGGCGCCAGCCGGTGGACAGGTAGTCGGAGAGCGGATGGCCCTCGTCGGTGCGCCAGGACTCCGGGCCGGAGGCGTCGTAGCCGCACACCAACGCGGCGGCGGCCGACGAGGAGTTGCACTCGATGTCCCGGGTCACCACCCAGCGCGCGGGCGCGTCCTGGAGCCGGCCGGGGGCGGCCGGGGCGTCCACGAGTGCACCGTCCGCGCGGAGTTCCGCCCGGATCCGACGTGCGTGGCGGCCGAGCCCCGGCCACTCCTCGGCGGTCACGAGGGACCCCTCCCGCAGCAGGAATTTGTTCGTCCCGTTGCCGCCGAACTGGGAGAGCAGATGCCCGCGCGCCTCGCCGCCCTTGGGTAGTCGGATGAGGAACTCGGGTGTGCCGGGGAGGAGTTCGGGTCGAGTCATCAGTGACCTTTCCGGACGGGCGGCTGCATCGCGACTCTCAGCTTACCCGTTGACACTGTCAAGCGGTCCGATATACAAGTAAACACATGCACAGAATCTGTTGAGAGTGTAACTACTCCGGTCGTAAAGTGTGGACAACTCCGGCGGGGCCGGAGCGGGGGTGTGAGGGGGAGCGGGTGGCCGAGGTTGAGCGAAGCACGATCGAGGCGGAGTTGCCGTCCGTCATCGCAAGACTGAGAAGCTGCGCCTCCCGTGCGGGGGTGGTCAGTCAGCGGGCCTTCGCGGCCGAGGCGGACCGGCTCGGTCTGTGGACCGAAGAACAACGGCAAGGACTCAGCAAGGGGCTCGCCGAGTTCGGCATCCATGTGAAGCTCCCGCGACGGGCCGTGGCCCCGGCGGGTGAGACGTCCCCGGTGAGGACCGCCGCCCCGTCGCCCGCGGCTGTGCGGCTGGCCCAGGCCAGGCGCATGCTGGCCCGCTACGCCGACACCGACGGCACGGTCGGCAAGCTCGCCCACGACGGCGTCGTGCGGCTCCACGGTCTCAGCCCCGCCGAAGCGCGTGAGCTGACGACGGACTTCCCGATCACGCGTCCCCGCCCGCCCCGCGCCTCCAGCCGGACGCTCGCCCCCGACGGAATGGGTCGACCCGCGCGTCCCGGGGCCACACTCCCGGCCTCTCCGAAGCCGCCGGTCGGCAAGAAGCGCGGCGCCCTTTCGATCGTACCGGCCACCGACGACGGTGTGCGGGACGCCGTCCGGGCGGCCCGGGCCGTCCTGGAGGACGATCGGTGGCGCCGGAACCCGGGCAAGGCGATTCTCACGGCGGACGAGGAAGTCGGTCTCGCCATGCTGCTGCGGGACGGCGTCGGCGATCTCGACCGCGATGTGCCGAAGGAGGAGATCAAAGCGCTGCCCCGCACCGGCGAGCGGTGGCGTGCCTACGAATGCCTCGTCCTGCACAACCAGCGGCTCGTCTGGAAGATCGCGCAGGGGTTCCAGGGACACGGGCTGGACATCGAGGACCTCGTGCAGCACGGAACGCTCGGACTCATGCGCGCGGTCCGCAAGTTCGACGTCACCAAGGGCTTCAAGCTGTCGACCTACGCGACCTGGTGGATCAAGCAGTCCATCACCCGGGCCATCGCCGACGAGGGCACCACCATCCGGCTGCCCGCGTACATACACGAAAGGGTGAGCAAGGTCGCCGTGGCCGAGCGCAAGCTCATGAACGAAGGCCGCCCGAGGACCGTCGACGCCGTGGCCTACGCGACCGGCCTCACCTTCGCCCAGGTCGAGGAGGTGCGGCGGATCAGCCGGCCCACCGACTCCCTGGACCGCATCATCGGGGAGGACACCGCGCTCGGCGATCTGGTCATCGGGCCGTGCCGACTGCCCGAACCCCCGGTCGTCGTCATCCGCAAGGAGCATCAGGCACGGCTGCGGCATGTCCTGGAGCACCTTCCCGAGCGCGAGCGGCACATCGTCATCCGGCGCACCGGACTCGACGGTGAGGAGCCGGACACGCTCGAGGACATCGGAGTCGTCTTCGGCGTCACCCGCGAACGCATCCGCCAGCTCGAACGGAAGGCCAAGGCCAAGTTGCTCGGCCAGCTGATCCGCCACCGGATGGTCGCGTCCCACCAGTGAACCTGCCGCATCCCGCCTGATCCGAAGGAACCCGCACATGGACCCGCGCCAGGAGCTGGTCGACTACCTCACCCGTCAGCTCGTCGGTCCCGTCGGCGGTGACGACGAGGTCCTCGACGCTCCACCCGACCGGCAGTACCTGATGGGCACGCTCTACCCGCAGCAGACCGACCTCCGACGCCGGCTGGACAAGGCCGCCGACGACCCGGAGGCACCCGGCGCCGAGCAGGACGCCCCCGACGTGAGCCCGGCCGCCGACCCCGTGCCGGACGCCAACAGCTGGCTCCCCGCCTCGCTCGGGCTCAGCTTCTACACGGACGCCGTGGACGTCGAGGTGCGCTGTGCCGCCGCCTGCTACGAGACGCAGCGGAACGAGACCGGCAGGGGCCGGCGCTGGCAGCGCGTCCCCCTCACGCCGGAAAGACTCACCTTCGGTCCTGAGCGGCACGAGGAGCCCGTCTTCGGCGGCCGCGCGAAGATCCAGGTGACCCGCCGCTCCTACGGGGCGGGCACGCTCATCACCGTGGCGCTCGTCAACGAGAAGCGCCACGGCGGCGCCGACGACAAGACGCCCGACTGGGACGACATGCTGTTCCAGTGCCGGCTCAGCGTCCGGCCCGTCGACGGCGCCGTGCTGCCGTACCCGAGCGTCCGGCTCGCGAGCCGGGACCCCGAGGAACGCGAACTGCGCCTCCAGTACCGGCACGTCGTCACCCACGCCGTCGGCCACGGTTGCGCCGTCCGCGAGGAGCGCGGCGAGGACGGCGGCGTCGCCCTGCTGGCCTGCGAATCACTGCCCCGCGCCGAGGTGCCGGCCGTACGGGCGGGTGGCCCGCTCGACGCACCCGTCCTCACCCTCGCCCACCTGGCCGACCCGGCCGTCGGCAGGGACCAACTCCGTGAGGAGCTGGCCGAGTTCGCGGCCTCCTATCACGCCTGGTACGTGGGTCAGAGATCCGTCGAGGTGCCGCCCTGGGGCCGTGAGGCCGCGGACCGGATCCTCGACCGGGTCCGGCAGGCGGTCGTCCGGATCGAGGCGGGCGTGCGGACGCTGTGCGACCCCGACCGCCCGGAACTCCTCGACGCCTTCCGTATCGCCCAGCGCGCCATGCTGCTCCAGATGCGGCACTCCGCCCCCGACCAGGCCGGGCAGAGATGGCAGCGCTCCGACGCCGTGGCCCTCGACCCGCCCGTCGACCTCGGGGCCGCCTGGCGCCCGTTCCAGCTCGCCTTCTTCCTCCTCGCCCTCGACGGGGTCGCCGACCCCGGGCACCCCGACCGCGGGACCACCGACCTGATCTGGTTCCCCACCGGCGGTGGCAAGACCGAGGCGTATCTGCTCCTGGCCGCCTTCACCCTCGCCCTGCGCCGGATCCGCGGCGAAGGCGGCGGGACCACCGTGCTCAGCCGCTACACCCTCAGCCTGCTCACCACCCAGCAGTTCCAGCGCGCCGCCACCACCGTCTGCGCCCTGGAACTGCTCCGCCGCACCGAACCCGGACTCGGTCTCGGTGGCGAGCCGATCACCATCGGCCTGTGGGTCGGTGACTCCACCACCCCCAACACGTTCGCGACGGCCCAGACCGTCTTCGACGAGCAGCGCGCGGCCAGCCACCCCGAGGACGTCTTCATCCTCGACCGTTGCCCCTGGTGCGGCACCCGCATCCTGCCGCCCACCTGGTCCAGCGTCCGCGCCGACTACGGAGTGCGGGCCGAGGCCGACGAGTTCGCCTTCCACTGCACCCGTGACGCGTGCGCCTTCCACGACGTGCTGCCCGTCGCCGTCGTGGACCAGCACCTCTACCAGAATCCGCCCACGTTCGTCCTGGGCACCGTCGACAAGTTCGCCCAGCTCGCCTGGCAGGCCGACTCCGGCCGTCTCTTCGGCGCGGGCACCGCCAACCCGCCCCCGTCCCTGATCATCCAGGACGAGCTGCACCTGCTCACCGGCCCGCTCGGCACCACGGTCGGCCTCTACGAGGCCGCCATCCTGGAACTGTGCACCGATCAGGACGGCCGCCCGCCCAAGATCGTCGCCGCGACGGCCACCATCCGGCGCTCCGCCGAACAGGTCCGCGCCCTGCACCACCAGGGCGTCCAGCTCTTCCCACCGTCCGGACTCGACGCCCGCGACAGCTTCTTCGCCGTCCCCGACACCGGCCGCCCGGGCCGTCTCTACCTCGGGGTCATGGCGCAGGGCCACACCGCGGGCCGTGGCGCCGTCGCGACGACGGCGGCCATGCTCCAGGGCGTCCACCAGCTCCCCGAGGAACACCGCGACGACTACTGGACCCTCGTCGCCTACCACCACAGCCTGCGCGAACTGGGCCGTACGGTCACCGCCGCCGGCGACGACATCCCCGCCCAGCTCCGCTCGCTCGACGAGGGCGCGGGGGTCCGCGCGCTGGGCAGCGACCAGGTGCAGCAACTCGACAGCAGCGTGCCGCGCGCCGACCAGCCCATCCTCCTCGACCGGCTCGAGAAGCCCTGGACGGACCCGCGCTCGGTGTCGTTCCTGCCCTGCACCAACATGCTGTCCGTCGGCGTCGACGTGAAGCGGCTCGCCTACATGCTCATGCAGGGCCAGCCGAAGACCACCGCCGAGTACATCCAGGCCACCAGCCGCGTGGGCCGCCACCACGTACCCGGACTCGTCGTGACGTACTTCAACGCCACGCGTCCGCGTGACCGGTCGCATTACGAGACCTTCATGGACTACCACCGGGCGCTCTACCGCTACGTCGAACCCGCGAGCGTCACCCCCTGGTCCATGCCGGCGCGACGCCGCGCCCTGCACGCCGCGCTCGTCATCCTGGTCCGCCACCGGCTGGGCCTGGCCGCCGAGAACCAGGCCGGACGGATCACCGGCCGCAAGGACGAGGCGAGACGGATCGCCGACGCCCTCGCCGAGCGCGCCGCGACCGCCGAGGGCGGGGCCACCGGAGCCGACGCCGGCACCGTACGCGCCGACGTAAGAGCGGAACTCGGCTACCTCCTCGACGACTGGTACGGCCAGGCCGACGCGGCCGCCGCCGAGGGCAAGGACCTGTACTACCGCAGTCAGGGCAAGGGGCAGCGCAATCTGCTCAAGGGGTTCGAGCAGCGGTACGGACTGTGGGAGACCCTCAACTCGATGCGCAGCGTCGACCGGGAGTGCCAGATCGCCGTGACGGGAGCAGGAAAGTGAAGCGCAAACTCCGGGTCCGCCAGGCGCAGACCGTGCTGCCGTTCGGCGTGGGAGCGGTACTCGACGTCCAGGGCGAGTCCTTCGTCGCCGCCGGTATCGAGCGGTGGCCGCGGCTGAAGACGGCCGTCCCCTCGGAACGGCTCGCCACCCGCCTCGGGGTCAAGGGCTTCTACGCCGCTCCCCACACCCTCAACGACCGCTACGACGACGCCGATCGCCCCGGCGTCCCCTATGTGCGGTTCCCCGGCTGGCTGTTCTGCGGCTCGTGCCGGGCCATGGTCCGCTTCCTGCGCGAGCACGAGAAGCCGGGAGAGCCGCCGGTGTGCACGTCGTGTGCCGCCGCACCCCGCCTCACCCCGATGCGGTTCGTCCGTATCTGCGCGGACGGGCACCTCGACGACATCGACTGGTGGTACTGGGCCCACTCCAAGCTCCCGCCCGAACTGCGGGAGGCCTGCTCGGAGTCGCAGCACGCCTGGAAGGCACGCCGGCTCACCTTCCGTGTCGCCGACCGGGCCTCCGGGCTCGAAGCGCTGTCGGTCCGGTGCGGAGCGATCGGGGCGGGTGGCAGGTCCTGCGGCGCCGAACGCGACCTGCTCGACGTCCTCGGCCCCCAGAGCGGACGCTGCTCCGGCCGCAACCCCTGGCAGCCCGGGGACGCGAGAGTGACCTGCGGCCAGCAGGTCCACCACGTGCAGCGCACCGCGGGCAACGTCTACTACCCCGTCGTCTACTCGGCCCTCGACATCCCGCAGACCGAAGAAGCCCCCCGTGCCGAGCGGAGCATGGCGGACGCCGTCCTGGAGCACGGCTACTGGTCGAACCTGCTCGACGCGCTGGGCACGTCCAGGGCGGACGTCTTCCGCGGCATGATCAAGGAGGACACCGACGCCCCGGACGACCTCATCGACCACCTCGTGGCGGAGGCCACGGGCGCCCCCACACCGGCGCCCGCCGACCGGCAGGAGTCCGGGAAGTCGGGGAAGGTCGATCTGAGCCGTGACGAGTGGTACGCCTTCGACGCCGCACAACTCCCCGAGCCGTCCGCGGAGTTCTCCGTCCGGCGCGGCGGACTCGGTCTCGACGACGAGAAGGAGGAGCCCTGGGCCAGTCTCGACGCCCATGTCGGCGGCATCGTCCTGGCCGACCGCCTGCGCGAGGTACGGGCACTGACCGGCTTCCGCCGCTACTCCCCGAACGGCACCCTCGTGCCCGCCGACACCAGCGGCCGGCTGCGCTGGCTCCCCGCCACCGAGGTGTACGGCGAGGGCATCGTCCTCACCCTCGACGAACAGCGCCTGACCGCCTGGGAGAACGACCCCCGCGTACGGGCCCACGTCCACGGTGTGCGGACGGACCTCGACGCGTCGTTCCGTGCCGAACAGCTCGCCGAGACGACCGGCAGCGAACTCTCACCCCGCTTCCTCCTCCTGCACACCCTCGCCCACCTCCTGATCCGCCAGCTCTCCTTCGACTCCGGCTACACCACGGCCAGCCTGCGCGAACGCGTCTACGGCCGTCCCGAGTACGGCCAGCACGGACTGCTCGTCTACACGGCCGCCGGAGACGCGGAGGGCACGCTCGGCGGACTGGTCCGGCAGGGCGAGGCACCGCACTTCGCCGAAACCCTCATCCGCATGCTCGAGGCCGCCGCCTGGTGCTCCGCCGACCCGCTGTGCGCCGAACACACCGGTCAGGGCTTCGGCAACCTCAACCGGGCCGCCTGCCACGCCTGCACCCTGCTGCCGGAGACCAGCTGCGAGACCGGCAACACCCTGCTCGACCGCGCCCTGGTCGTCGGCTCCGCCCGCGTACCCGGCTACTTCACCGACGTCCTCACGGCGAGCCGCGAGTCCGCCGCCGCCACCGTCCAGGGATGACCCGTATGGCCACCACGAACACCCCCGTCCTGCACCCCGACCTCACCCCGGCCCAGCGCGACTGTCTGGACGCCCTGCCGCTCACGGGCAGCCACGTCGTCAGCGGCCCGCCCGGCAGCGGCAAGAGCCTGCTCGCCGCGCACCGCGCGATCCACCTCGCTCTCACCGGCCGCCCCACCCTGCTGCTCTCCCGCTCGAACCTGCTCCGCCAGCTCCTGCGGGACACCCTCCAGGGCCTCACGGTCACGGGCGCCCCCGTCGAAGCCACCACCGTCCACGCCTGGGTGCTGCGCCACTTCGGTCATGGCGCGTCGCGCACCCAGGACGGCTGGTTCGACTGGGCGGCCCTCACCCAGGACGCTGCCGCCGCCCTCGGTGAGAACGAGGAGGACACCCCCCACCTCGTCATCGACGAGGGCCAGGACCTGTCCCCGGGCTTCTACCGCATGGCCCGCCTGGCAGCCGCCTCCGTGACCGTGTTCGCCGACGAGTGCCAGCGTCTCACGGACACCAACTCCACCCTCGCCGAGATCGCCGACGCCCTCGGCCGCTCCACCCAGCGCGTGGCGATCACCGGGAACCACCGGAACAGCCGCGAGATCGTCTCCCTCGCGGAGCACTTCCGCACGGGCGGCGCCCGCCCCGACCTGCCCTTCCGCAGCGGAAGCCGGCCCGTGGTCCGCCACTACTCCGGCACCCACGACCTCGCCGACGACATCGCCGGCCTGGCGGCCCGCCACCCGCGCGACCGTATCGGCGTCATCGTCAACTCCCTGCGTACGGCCGCCGACCTGATGCGACGCCTGGAGCGCGCCGGTCTGGCCCAGGAGCCCCAGCTCTACAGCTCGGCGGCCTCCTCCGGCCGGTACCGTGACCTCGACCTGGTCCGCCCCGGAGTGGTCGTCGTCCACCGCGCCAGCGCCAAGGGCCTCGACTTCGACACGGTCGTCATCGCCGACGCGGAGACCGACTCCGCCACCGACCCGACGTCGGCGACCCTGCGCATGGCCTACTACGTGATGATCACGCGGGCGCGGGAGCGGCTGGTGCTGGGCTGGCAGGGGAGCCGGATGCCACGGCATCTGGAGGGGCTGGACGCGTGGGTGCACATGAGGTGACGGCGGGATGACCGAGGCCACGAACATGCAGGAAGAACAAGGGGAGACGATGACCGACGACCACAAGACGACCGTGCCCGTGTGGACGCTCGCGACCGCCGACGTCCGGGTGCCGGCGCTGACCGCCGGCGAGTCGATGACGGCCGAGCGCCTGACCGAACTGCGCGGAGCGCTGGCCGCCCTGGCGGACCAGCCGATCGTCACGCTGGAGGCGCATCCCCTTCCCGCCAGGATCGACCGCAGCCGTGGCCTCTCGCTCGACGCGGCGAGCCCGTTGGCACAGCACCTGTCGCAGTTCATCAACCAGTCCACACGCACCTCCCTCACGGCGGCGAGAGCGACCGCCTCCGGCGAGGTGCTGTACCGGATGGTGGTCCCGGCGAAGGTCGCCGCCCAGGTCGGGAAGGGGCTCGTGCGCCCGATGGTGGCGAAGGGGGCGGCCGGTGCCATCCGCGGCCCGCTCGTGGACTCGGCGGGCAAGATCGCCGCCGGTGCGAAGTTCGTGCCGGTCGGAGGTGCCGCCGCGGCCGGTACGGCCGGTGGGGCCGGTGCCACCGCCGGGGCCGTCGCCGCCGGCGGTGCGGCCCTCACCGTGGCCGCCCCCCTCGTGCTCATGGCCGTCGCGGTCGGGGTGAGCGCGCACGCCGACCAGAAGCGCCAGCAGGCCATCGAGCACATCACGGAACTGCTGGAGCAACTCCATGAGGACAAGCTCGACGACGAGCGCAGCGCCCTCGACGGCTGCCGGGCCGCCATCGACAAGGCCACGGCCATCCTGCTCGACCAGGGCAAGCTCGGAGTCTCGCTGGGACTCGACTCGGCGGTCTACGCCATCGACACGGCCCTGAGCAAAGCCGACCGCCGTCTCGCCCGGTGGCAGAGCGCGCTCGACGCACTGCCCGAGGACAAGCCCGTCGAACTCAACACCCTGACCGAGGCGTTCCCCGGCATCGACGACCAGGGCGGCACGTTCCGCGCCCACCTCGAAATCGCCTCACTCGCCGTGGCGTTGAAGCGCCGAGTCGTCGTCCTTCAGGCCGTCGAACACGCCCAGAACGACCCCGGCAACCCCTTCGAGAACTTCGTCCGGGAGCTCAAGAGCGACCAGCAGCGCCTCGACGAGCTGGAGTCGGGCCTCGCCGATGTCCTCCTGCGCCTGTCAGCTCTGGAACTGACCCGCCCGAACGGACGGCTGCCCGTCTTCAAGCCCAGTGAGGTCGATCGCCTCATGAACGCGGCCCACCGCATTCACCAGCTGGGCCGTGGTGTCACGGTCGGCGGTCGCCCGCAGGACGTGGCGATCGAGATCGCCCGCGAGAAGGACGGCTCGGTCGTCGTGTTCCCCGCGCTGCCCGCGGAGGCATAGCACCACGTGGGCGCACTGCGTCCGCTCACGCCGTGGTGTCGAGCAGGTCGGCCCGGACGGTCTTGCCGGTGGGCGGGTAGGGGACGCAGTCCCAGTGGTCGGCGAGCGCGGTGACGAGGGTCAGGCCGCGTCCGCCGGTGGAGAGCGGGTCCAGAGCGGTGGCCGTGGGGCAGGGGAGCGGGTGCAGGTCCCCACGGGCATCGCTCACCTCGACCCGGAGGCGCCCGGCGGCCGGGCCGAGCACGAGGGTCAGCCGGAAGCAGCGGCCGGGTACGCGGCCGTGCAGGACGGCGTTGGCGGCCAGCTCGGCGACGACGAGTGCGGCACGGTCCGTCAGGTCCTGCGAGACGCCCCTGGACCGCAGCTCGGTCACCGCGAGGAGCCGGGCGAGACGGGCGCCGCGCCGCGTGGACGACAGCAGCTGGGTGAAGGTGCCGACGGAGGTGCCCACGTGGGGTGTTGCGTGGTTCATGCCCTCAGCGTGGCGGCCGGGTGCGGGCGGGGGCGAGTGCCGCGCCCCGTACGGGGAGCAAGCGTACGGAGGAGGGAGGGGCGCGGTACGCCGGACTCCCGCCACACTGAGCGCTGTGTGAGGAACGTGGGAAGCCGGAACGGAGTTCCCGATGTCGTCCCGGGGCCTCCGCGGAGGCGGGGGACTGTCGGTGGCGGGTGACAGGATCACCGGCATGGTTTTCGTACGTACGACTCCGCCGCGGCCGGTCGAGGTGACCGAGCTGTTTCCCGAACTGGCCCCGCTGGCGCGTCCCGCGATCCGGCTGCACCCCCGCCCGGGATCGCCGTCGGTCAAGGACAGTTCCGTCGGGGGACCGTTGCTGTGGCCGGCCGACGAACCCTGGCCGCACTGCGAGGACGCGCACCTGCACGGTGACAGCGGCTTCCGCGAGTCACCGGCAGCGATACGGCTCGGCAGGTACCGGCGGGCCCAGCAGCATGACGACCCCTACGGCCCCTCGTTCACGCCCGAGGAGGTGGCGGCCCTGGAGCAGAAGGCCGCGAGGCTCGCGGAGCGGCTCGACGCGGGCCCCCCGCTGCCCGCGGACTGCCCGGTCCCGCTGCTGCCCGTGGCCCAGCTGTATCTGCGCGACGTGCCCCTGCTGCGGCCGCCCGGAGAGGCCGATCTGCTCCAGATCCTCTGGTGCCCCTACGACCACGAGCCGGACTGGAAGCCCGCGACCAGGGTGTTCTGGCGCTCGGCCGCCTCGGTCACCGACGTCCTGGCCACGCCACCGGAACCGTACGAGGCCAACTACGACGGCTATGTGCCGGAGCCGTGTCTGTTGGCCCCGGAAGCGATCACCGAGTACCCCGGCAGCCTCGATCTGAGCCCCGAGGTGAGGCAGGTGGTGCAGGACTGGAGCCGATGGCAGGCGGCCCGTGCGGTGGTGCACGGCTCGTACGAGGAGTACCCGGCGGAGTACTACGACGCCCACCTGGCCGACGCTCCCGGCTGGAAGGTCGGCGGCTGGCCACCGTGGGGTCGTACCGACCCGATCCCCCGGTACTGCGCCGTGTGCGAGGCCCGGATGGTCCCGCTGCTGACCATCGCCTCCTTCGAATGGGACGGCGAAACGTACAACTGGGCGCCGCAGGAGGAGCGGGCCGCCGCCTACGCCCGCGGTCACATCGCCGGCCTGTCCCCCGCACAGCCGACGCGGGTGGAAGTGGGCAGCGCTGACAACATGCAGCTCTACGTCTGCCCGGAGTCCCCCGAGCACCCGCACACCGACTTGATCCAGTGAAAGCGGTCTATGTGCACGGGCAGGGCAGGTCGGGGGCCGCGCGGTTCGGGGAGCAGGTGACCACGGCGAGGGAGAGGTACGAGGGACGTTCGAGGTAGACGCCGTACGACACGTCGCCGCCCGCGTGCAGACGCTCGGCGGCGGAGTCCACCAGCCGGGCGAGGCGTACGGTGTCGCGCCCGTGCTCCACGGCGAACCTCGGGGCGTACTCGGTCAGCCGCTCACCGAACCAGGCCGCGGCCTCCTTCGCCTCCTCCCAGGTGCCCCGCACGAGTGAGCGGGGCTTGACGAGCCAGTACGCGGTCTCCAGCGGCGGGAGGTCCGCCGTGCGGAACTCCGCGGCCACCAGGCGGTAACGCTCGATCAGTTCCCGCCTGCTGCCGGCCGGGGGCGGATCGGGGTGCGGGGGCCGCCGCAGGGCCTCGTCGTCGAAGCGGGCCTTCGGGCCGGTCCAGAGGTAGGCGTGGTGGTGCACGTGCTGTTCCCGTTTCCATGACGAGGAGTGCCGGCCGGACGCGCGGGAGGAACGCGGTCCGGCCGGCGGCTGGGGGAAGGGGAGGGAGGTGTCAGGTGCCCAGGCCGAAGCGGGCCGGGTCGATACCGGCGGCGTCCAACTCCTCCGTGGTGAACCGCAGCGGCGCCACGTCCGGCCGCTTGCTGTCGCCGAGCGCCCAGGCGTCCGCACCGATCCGGGCCAGGGTCACGCACCCTTCCGTGCAGGGGCCGCCGCACGCCTTCGTGAACGAGGCCCCGCCGATGTCCAGTGCGTAGAGGTCGGTTCCGTTCTGAATGACTGCACCTTCCAGCTCGTCCGAAGCGGCCGGGTCCGGCCGCCGCCGCCCGGAGTGGGCGGGAGTGCACAGAGGGGCGTTCGCCGGGTGTTTCCGCAGGTGAGCGGCGGACACGGACGGCTCGGCCCGGAATCTCCGTGACCTCAGCGTGGCGGTCGGACGGGGGCGGAGACGAGTGTGGCACCCCGTACGCTGAGTCAGCGTACGGACACGAAGAGTGGACGGTACGTCTGATGATCCGTCAGTCTGGGCGTGGACGCGGGCGGTGTGAGGAGCCGCCGTGGCGCGCGGTACGGAGGAGAGGAAAGGGGCGGCGGATGGACGTGGTCGGGGTCGAGGGGGAGACGGCGGCCGGGGGCGCCGGCGCGCGGGCGGTTCCGGCGGGGGAGTGGGAGCGGGAGCCGCATCCGTCGGACAGCCTGCGGACGTTCGGGGCGGTCGTGCAGGGGCTTCGGGAGCACGCGGGGCTGAGCCGGGCGGACCTCGCGGCGAGGGTGCAGTACTCCAAACACACGGTCGAGTCGGTGGAGTTGGGGCGCAGGATGCCGGACGAGGCGTTCGTGGAGCGCGCGGAGGAGGCGCTGGGCAACACGGGGGCGTTGCGGAAGGCCGCGCGGCATCTGGCGCGGGGGGAGGCGGGGCTGGCGGCTTGGTTCCGGCGGTGGGCGCGGTTGGAGCGGGAGGCGGTGAGTCTGTGTACGTATGAGTGCCGGTTGGTGCCGGGGTTGTTGCAGTCGGAGGCGTATGCGCGGGCGGTGTTCGACAACAGCATCCCGTTGCTGACCGACGAGCAGACGGAGGCGCAGGTCGCGGCCCGAATGGAACGGCAGGCGATGATGCGGGAGCGGCCGACCGTGCCGTTCGGCTTCATCGTGGAGGAGTCGGTGTTCCGGCGTGGGCTGGGTGGGCACGAGGTTCAGGCGAACATGCTGGACCATGTGCTTGAGCTGACGGCGCCGCGCAACGTGACGCTTCAGGTGGTGCCGTTGAAGCTGGACTTTCACGGATGCCTGGACGGGCCGGTCCAGTTGGTGGAGACCGCGGAGGGGCGGCGGCTCGGGTACTCGGAAGGGCAGCAGAACGGACGGCTGATCTCCGACGCGAAAGAAGTGAGCTTGCTCTGCCAACGCTATGACACACTGCGCTCGCAGGCCCTGAACCCCAAGGAATCCCGGGACCTGCTGGAGCGACTGCGAGGAGAGCTATGAGCAGTGGTATGTCGGAACTCGCCTGGTTCAAGTCCAGCTACAGCGGCACCCAGGGTGACAGCTGCGTGGAGGTCGCGATCGCCGAACAGGCCGTCCACGTACGGGACTCCAAGGACGTCACCCGGCCGGCCTTCGCCATCGGCCGTGAAGGCTGGGGGCAGTTCGTACGGTTCGCGTCGGAGCGATGAGCGACTTGAGGGCGTGCCGTCCGCTGGAGTAGCGGGCGGCACGCCCTCACCGCTTCTCGTTCGTGGGGCCGTAGCCGAGGGCCGCGCGGTTGATGAAACGGTCGCCGAGGTCGCGCACGGGCGCGGGCTTCGGTTGCGTGGCAGTTTTCTTCGCTGTGGCTTTCTTCGGGGCTGGCTTCTTGCCGCCCGCTCGCTTGGCCGCTGCCGCCTTCGTCTGCCTGACCTTCTTCGCGGCCGGCGTGTTGCGCGCGGCGAACCTCTTGCGGGCCGCGGCGAGTCTTTCGCGTTCCGAAACCGCCACGTTGGCGGGAAGAGCGTCGGTGAGGACGCGGGCCCGGCTGAGCGCGTAGCGCGCCGCACTCCAGTTCTTCTTGTTGATGGCCATGTTCGCCAAGCTGATGGCCTGCTGCAAGGCTCTGATCTTCGCGGGCTGCTTCCGAGGTATCTCGGACTCGGCCCCGCTGCTGCGCTTCTGCCCGGCGGCTCGGGTACGCCAATCGGTACCCGAGCTTAGGACGACGACCGACCGGGGGTTGCTGGTCTGGTTTACGCGTACCACGTGCGTTGTTCCTTGGTTGAGCGGTGGGCAGGCCCCGGGGTGGCCACCGGGTGGGGCCACCCCAGGGGCAGTTGCACGACAACGCTCTCACGGTCGTTCCGCTGCCCGGATTCCGGCACCGCAAGGCGGTGCTCCGTGCCCAGGCCCTGTCACGGCTCGTGCACCCGCGAGAGGAGGAGGGCGACGATCAGGAGGGACAGCTCGCCGAGCTCCGCTCATACCTCATCGACCTGCTGGACTGGCTGTGGAGGGCGGTCGCGGAGCCCGTACTGAGGGTTCTTCCCTTTTCTCCGGCGGGGAGCGGCGCCGCGTCGCCACCCGGGATCTGGTGGTGTCCCACCGGTGTGTTCAACCACCTTCCGGTCCATGCGGCCACCCGGATCAAAGACCCGTCCGGCCCGGACGGCGACAGTCTCACCGACCGGTTCGTCTCCAGTCACACACCGACGCTCCGCGCCCTCAAGACCGCCCGCGAGGCCGACCGGGCCGCATCCGGGGTCAAGCGCCCCATGCTGCTCGTCGGTGTCGGTGGGACCCCGCCGGGAACGGACCTGGCCGAGCTGCACCACGTCGCCGCTGAGATCGACGCCGTGGCGCGACTGTTCCCCACGGCCAGGCCGCTGCGCGACGAGGACGCGCTGCGGGCGACCGTTCTGAGGCAGCTCAGGGCCGGGGGATGGTTCCACTTCGCGGGGCACGGCGAGCAGCATCCGGAGGAACCCGACGGACTCCTCTACCTGTGGGACCACACGACGAGCAACTCCCTGCGCATCCGGGACATCGCCGGTCTCCGCCTCGACAAGGCCGAGCTCGCATTTCTCTCGGCCTGCCAGACCCACCTGGCCCCTCGGGCCCACTCCGACGAGCCCGTCAGCCTGGCCGGAGCACTCCTGCTCGCCGGCTTCCGGCACGTCGTCGCCGCCCAGTGGCAGCTGAACAGCCTCCGCGCCAGGCATGTCACCACCCGCTTCTACGAGAACCTGCTGGAAGCCCTCACCACCGCCGGCCACCCGCGCCCCGCCCCGACGGCCCGCGACGCGGCCCACGCCCTGCACGCAGCGGTGCGGGAACGCCGCCGCGAACGCCCGGAAGCCGTGGAGGTGTGGGCGGCGTATGTGCACCTCGGTCCGTGACCGGGCGCGACGGCATCGTGGAAACGGGAGGCAGACGTCCCCCGTGGAGCAGCAGGAAGAAATGCAGCCGCCCCGGGCGTGTTTCCCGGATGCCGCCACATCCCTCTGTTCTTTGTCGCAACAGGCCAGGTGTGGCGGCTTCCTCCCGACAAGCGGTCAGATGTCCCGGAAGATCTCGATCTGCGCCCCGATCGAGTTCAGCCGCTCCGCCAGGTCCTCGTAACCGCGGTTGATGACGTACACGTTGCGCAGGACGGACGTGCCCTCCGCCGCCATCATCGCCAGCAGGACGACCACCGCGGGCCGCAGGGCCGGCGGGCACATCATCTCGGCGGCGCGCCAGCGGGTCGGGCCCTCGACCAGGACGCGGTGCGGGTCCAGCAACTGCAGGCGGCCGCCGAGGCGGTTGAGGTCGGTCAAGTAGATCGCGCGGTTGTCGTAGACCCAGTCGTGGATGAGGGTCTTGCCCTGGGCCACCGCCGCGATCGCCGCGAAGAACGGGACGTTGTCGATGTTCAGGCCGGGGAACGGCATCGGGTGGATCTTGTCGATCGGCGCCTCCAGCTTGGAGGGGCGGACGGTCAGGTCCACCAGGCGCGTGCGGCCGTTGTCGGCGAAGTACTCCGGCGTGCGGTCGTGGTCGAGGCCCATCTCCTCCAGGACCGCGAGCTCGATCTCCAGGAACTCGATCGGCACCCGGCGCACCGTCAGCTCCGACTCGGTGACGACGGCGGCGGCCACCAGGCTCATCGCCTCGACCGGGTCCTCGGAGGGGGAGTAGTCCACGTCGACGTCGATGGTGGGCACGCCGTGCACGGTGAGCGTGGTGGTGCCGATGCCGTCGACCTTGACGCCCAGGGCCTCCAGGAAGAAGCACAGGTCCTGGACCATGTAGTTGGAGGAGGCGTTGCGGATGACGGTGGTGCCGTCGTGCCGGGCGGCGGCGAGCAGCGCGTTCTCGGTGACGGTGTCCCCGCGCTCGGTCAGCACGATCGGGCGGTCGGGGCTGACGGTACGGTCCACCACCGCGTGGTACTGGCCCTCGGTCGCGGCGATGTCCAGGCCGAACCGGCGCAGCGCGATCATGTGCGGCTCGACGGTGCGCGTACCGAGGTCGCAGCCGCCGGCGTAGGGCAGCATGAAGCGGTCCAGGCGGTGCAGCAGCGGACCGAGGAACATGATGATGGAGCGGGTGCGGCGGGCGGCGTCCGCGTCGATGGACGCGAGGTCCAGCTCGGCCGGGGGCACGATCTCCAGGTCGACGCCGTCGTTGATCCACCGGGTGCGCACGCCGATGGAGTGCAGCACCTCCAGGAGGCGGTAGACCTCCTCGATGCGGGCCACGCGGCGCAGCACCGTGCGCCCCTTGTTGAGCAGCGAGGCGCACAGCAGTGCCACGCACGCGTTCTTGCTCGTCTTCACGTCGATGGCGCCGGAGAGCCGGCGGCCGCCCACCACGCGCAGATGCATCGGCCCGGCGTAGCCCAGGGAGACGATTTCGCTGTCGAGGGCCTCTCCTATGCGAGCGATCATCTCAAGGCTGATGTTCTGGTTGCCGCGCTCGATGCGGTTGACGGCGCTCTGGCTGGTACCGAGAGCCTCGGCGAGCTGCGACTGTGTCCAGCCACGGTGCTGCCGGGCGTCACGGATGAGCTTGCCGATGCGTACGAGGTAGTCGTCTGCCATGGGGTTGAGGCTATCTCAGATATGAGATGGCACCTCCTGGGGGGTCCATTCGGGTGACATGTCGTCAGTGTCCCCTGGCGCGGCGGGTGCGGCGCCAGCCGAAAGGACCGGGCAAATCCATCGATGTCGTGTGACGTCCGGTGCTGCTGTGGGTGTGGCGGGGCCCGTTCTTGCCGCCGGTGGTGATGGACCACGACCGCTTGTTGATGTTCAGCCGCACCCCCGGAAGGATTCGAAAGCTCTTGCGAAATGTGAGCGGCATCCCTGCCTCCCTCCATGTCACGGGAAGTGACCCTGTCTCAGCACGGTTACCCCGTCGGGGCGGGGTCATGATGGACGCGTGAGCGAACCCCGCAGACGAGTCGAACTGTTCGACGCCCCGGAGGGCGACCGCCGCTTCGGCGGCCCGGCGACCGGTGACGAGCGGTCGATGCTCCTGGACGTCCTGGGCGCCCAGCGCGCCACGCTGGAGGTGAAGTGCTCCGGTCTCGGGGAGGGGGAACTGGCGCTGCGCTCGGTCGAACCGTCCGGGCTGTCGCTGCTCGGGCTGGTGCGGCACCTGGCCGAGGTGGAGCGGCGGTGGTTCCGGCGGGTGCTGGCCGGGCAGGACGCGCCGGCCCTCTTCACGTCCCCCGCCGAGCCCGACGGGGACTTCGACGGCGCCGCCGGCGACCCGGCCACCGTCGGGGCGGCCTGGAGGGCCTGGCGGGCGGAGGTGGCCTTCGCCGAGCGGTTCTGCGCCGGGGCGCCCGGTCTCGACGTCACCGGCCACGACTCCTGGCGCGGCACCGTCTCCCTGCGCTGGGTCCTCCTGCACATGGTCGAGGAGTACGCCCGCCACAACGGTCACGCCGACCTGCTGAGGGAGCGGATCGACGGCGCGACGGGGCTGTGAGCCGGCCGCGGGCGCGCGGACACCCGGGGCGTGGGCCGGGTGGGGCCGGTGTCCTTCGACGCGGCCGCACAACCCGGTTGATCTGGATCCCGGCGTCTGGATACTGGCTGTCGTCCCAGTCGATCCGGTCCGCTCCCGGCGTTCCGGACCGGACCAGTGGAGGGCCCGCGAGATTGACCATGCACGACGACCAGGTGGACGTGACCACCGAAACCGTTGCGGCCTTGATCCAGGAGCAGTTCCCCCGGTGGAGCGGCAAGGCGGTCCGACTCGTGTCGTCGACCGGGACGGACCACGCCATCTTCCGCATCGGGAACGACCTCTCCGCGCGTTTCCCCCTGCGTCCGGCCGATCCCGCCGAGGTGCTGGCGGTTCTGGAACAGGAGGCCCGGGCGAGCGCGGAACTGGCACGGGTGTCCCGGTTCCCCGCCCCGGAACCCGTCGCCCTGGGAAAGCCCGGAGCGGGCTACCCCATGCCGTGGTCGGTCCAGACGTGGGTGCCGGGAACGGTCGCCCTTGACGCCGACCCGAGCGGGTCGGACGCCTTCGCCGAGGACCTCGCGGCCTTCATCGCGGCCCTGCGGGACGCCGACACGCGGGGGCGGCTCTTCAGCGGCGGAGGCCGTGGCGGCGTTCTCGCTCACCACGACGACTGGATGGCGAAGTGCTTCGAGGAGAGCGAGGGGCTGCTCGACGTGCCCCGGCTGCGCCGGGTGTGGAGCCGCTTCCGGGAGTTGCCGCGCACGGGTGCCGACGTGATGAGCCACGGTGACTTGATTCCCGGCAACGTACTGGTCGCGGGGGACCGGCTCGGCGGTGTGCTCGACACCGGCGGCTTCGGCCCGGCCGACCCCGCGCTGGACCTGGTCGGCGCCTGGCACCTGTTGCAGGCGGGTCCGCGGGAAGTGCTCCGGCGGACACTGGGCTGTGACGATCTGGAGTGGGAGCGCGGCAAGGCGTGGGCGTTCGAGCAGGCGATGGGGGTCGTCTGGTACTACGCCGAGAGCAATCCGGCGATGAGCACCATGGGGCGCCGGACACTCGGCCGCATCCTGGAGTCGATGGGGTGATGCCGCCCCGGTCGCGGGCCGTGTGCCGGCCCGGGAGGTGACGCTCACCGCGCGACCGGCGGAACGGCCGTACCGCGGGCACGTCCTCGAACCGGGCCGTCACGCGGTCCGGCAGGGGTCGCCGCCGGCGCGCGCACAGCACCACGTGCGACAGCTCGACGTACGGATCCGTGAGACCCACCCCGACCGGTACGGCCACCCGGCCCCCGGTACGGCCCCTGGTGCCAGTCCCCGGTGCGTCCCCTCGTGCGACCGGGTTCACCGGCGAGGAGGCCGGGACGACGGGGTTCGCCGTCGAACGGCTCGACCGGACGGCGAACGGCTCGATCGGACGGCAGCGGACAACCGGGCCCGGGCATGACCATTCGGCCCCGGTGTACTAGAGTTATCTCGACATCGAGATATCTGCCGAGGAGCACCGCAGCCGCCACCCTGCTAAGGGTTACCTAAGTTAGCCTTACCTTAGCGGATCGGTCGAGATGCCGTGGCGGCAGGATCGTGGTGGTACGCGCACATCAATGAAGGAGACTGTCGTGTCGGCGAACAGCTTCGACGCCCGCAGCACGCTGCAGGTGGGCGACGAGTCGTACGAGATCTTCCGGCTGGACAAGGTCGAGGGCTCCGCGCGCCTTCCCTACAGCCTGAAGGTGCTGCTGGAGAACCTGCTCCGCACCGAGGACGGCGCGAACATCACCGCCGACCACATCCGCGCCCTCGGCGGCTGGGACGCGCAGGCCCAGCCGTCGCAGGAGATCCAGTTCACGCCGGCCCGCGTGATCATGCAGGACTTCACCGGCGTGCCCTGCGTCGTGGACCTCGCCACGATGCGCGAGGCCGTGAAGGAGCTGGGCGGCGACCCGGCGAAGATCAACCCGCTGGCCCCGGCCGAGCTGGTCATCGACCACTCCGTCATCGCCGACAAGTTCGGCACCAACGACGCCTTCAAGCAGAACGTCGACCTGGAGTACGGCCGCAACCGCGAGCGCTACCAGTTCCTGCGCTGGGGCCAGACCGCGTTCGACGAGTTCAAGGTCGTCCCGCCCGGCACCGGCATCGTCCACCAGGTGAACATCGAGCACCTGGCCCGTGTCGTCATGGTCCGCGACGGCAAGGCCTACCCCGACACCCTGGTCGGCACCGACTCGCACACCACGATGGTCAACGGCCTCGGCGTCCTCGGCTGGGGCGTCGGCGGCATCGAGGCCGAGGCCGCCATGCTCGGCCAGCCGGTCTCCATGCTGATCCCGCGCGTCGTCGGCTTCAAGCTCACCGGTGAGCTCCAGCCCGGCACGACCGCCACGGACCTCGTGCTCACCATCACCGAGATGCTGCGCAAGCACGGTGTCGTCGGCAAGTTCGTCGAGTTCTACGGCGAGGGCGTCGCCGCCACCTCGCTGGCCAACCGCGCCACCATCGGCAACATGTCGCCGGAGTTCGGCTCCACCGCCGCGATCTTCCCGATCGACGACGAGACGCTGAGCTACCTGCGCCTGACCGGCCGCTCCGAGCAGCAGGTCGCGCTGGTCGAGGCGTACGCCAAGGAGCAGGGCCTCTGGCTGGACCCGAAGGCCGAGCCGGACTTCTCCGAGAAGCTCGAGCTGGACCTGTCCACCGTCGTCCCGTCCATCGCCGGCCCGAAGCGCCCGCAGGACCGCATCGAGCTGTCCCGCGCCGCCGAGCAGTTCAACGCCGACGTCCTCAACTACGTGGAGGCCGGCGTCACCGGCGGCGACGACCGCAAGCCGGGCGTCCCGCAGCAGGAGCAGCCGCACGGCGTCGAGTCCCCGGTCGACGAGGCGTCCGCCGAGTCCTTCCCGGCCTCCGACGCCCCCGCCTACGGCCACGACGACAACGGCGCCGGCGCCCCGCAGCACTCCGCCGTCGTGCCCGGCCCCGGCCCGTCCAACCCGGTCACCGTCACCGCCCCCGACGGCTCGACCTACCAGCTGGACCACGGCGCGGTGACGGTCGCGGCCATCACCTCCTGCACCAACACCTCCAACCCGTACGTCATGGTCGCCGCCGCCCTGGTGGCCAAGAAGGCGGTCGAGAAGGGCCTGACCCGCAAGCCGTGGGTCAAGACCACCCTCGCCCCGGGTTCGAAGGTCGTCACCGACTACTTCGAGAAGTCGGGCCTGACCCCGTACCTCGACAAGGTCGGCTTCAACCTCGTCGGCTACGGCTGCACCACCTGCATCGGCAACTCCGGCCCGCTGCCGGAGGAGGTCTCCAAGGCCGTCAACGACCACGACCTCGCCGTCACCTCGGTCCTCTCCGGCAACCGCAACTTCGAGGGCCGGATCAACCCCGACGTCAAGATGAACTACCTGGCGTCCCCGCCGCTGGTCGTCGCCTACGCGATCGCGGGCTCCATGAAGGTGGACATCACCAAGGACGCCCTGGGCACCGACACCGACGGCAACCCGGTCTACCTGAAGGACATCTGGCCGTCCGAGGCCGAGGTCAACGACGTCGTGGCCAACGCCATCGGCGAGGACATGTTCTCCAAGTCCTACTCCGACGTCTTCGCCGGCGACGCCCAGTGGCAGGCGCTGCCGATCCCCACCGGCAACACCTTCGAGTGGGACGCCGAGTCCACCTACGTCCGCAAGCCCCCGTACTTCGAGGGCATGCAGATGGAGCCGGCCCCGGTCGAGGACATCGCCGGCGCCCGCGTGCTCGCCAAGCTCGGCGACTCGGTCACCACCGACCACATCTCCCCGGCCGGCGCCATCAAGGCCGACACCCCGGCCGGCAAGTACCTCACGGAGCACGGCGTCGAGCGCCGCGACTTCAACAGCTACGGCTCCCGCCGCGGCAACCACGAGGTCATGATCCGCGGTACGTTCGCCAACATCCGCCTGCGCAACCAGATCGCGCCGGGCACCGAGGGCGGCTACACGCGCGACTTCACGCAGGAGGGCGGCCCGGTCTCCTTCATCTACGACGCCTCGCAGAACTACCAGGCCGCCGGCGTCCCGCTGGTCGTCCTGGCCGGCAAGGAGTACGGCTCCGGCTCGTCCCGCGACTGGGCGGCCAAGGGCACCGCGCTCCTCGGCGTCAGGGCCGTCATCGCCGAGTCCTACGAGCGCATCCACCGCTCGAACCTCATCGGCATGGGCGTCCTGCCGCTGCAGTTCCCGGAGGGGCAGTCCGCCGACTCCCTCGGCCTGACCGGTGAGGAGACCTTCTCCGTCTCCGGCGTCACCGAGCTGAACGACGGCACCACCCCGCGCACGGTGAAGGTCACCACCGACACCGGCGTCGAGTTCGACGCGGTCGTCCGCATCGACACCCCCGGCGAGGCGGACTACTACCGCAACGGCGGCATCATGCAGTACGTGCTGCGCAACCTGATCCGCAAGTAAGCGGTACGGCAGGGCGGTTCAGGGCCGCATCCCCGGCTCCGGGGATGCGGCCCGCGCCGTCCTCCCCGCCGGCCGGCCGGCGTCCCCGGCCGGCCGGCGGGGCGAGCCTCCCGCGCGGCAACCGTTTACAACCGCGCCGTCCGGCGCTACCTTCCCCTCACGGGTGAGGTGGGAGCGCTCCCATGCTCCGGTGGACCGGAACCCGCCGTCGGGACGCCCCACCTCATCCGGCTCCGGGCGTCCATGCGCACGACCCGTCAAGCCCGCGGCGGCCGACAGATATGTCATGGCCACGACAGTAATCCGAGGTGGTGCCGCCCCCGGGCCGGTCCTCCCCGCCCGCGCGGGACCCCCTGCCCCGGTCCGGTCTCCCCGCGCGCGGTCCGGCCGGCCCCGCCCTGCCGGGCCGGCCGGACCGCCCCCGCGGGCGGCCCCGGCGGCGCGTCCGGTCGTCGTCGGGGCCGCCCGCCTCCCTCAGTCGCCCAACAGTGAAGCGAACCAATCCAGTTGACGCCGCACGCGCACCGCGTCCCCGCCCTCGTGCCCGTTGAACGGATAGGCGTGGAGCACCTTGTCCGGCTCCCCGGCCGTCAGTTCCGCGTAGCGGTTGAACGCCGCGTACGCCCCGCTCGGCGGGCAGACCGTGTCCCGCAGGCCGACCCCGAAGTGGTCCGGGGCATGGGCGCGGCGGGCGAAGGAGACGCCCTCGACGTAGGAGGGCGTGCGGCGTGCGGCCTCCTCGGCGCCCCGGTGGACCGCGAGATAGGCGGCGATCTCGCCGTACGGGCCCGTGTCGGTGAGGTCCAGGGCGCGGGGGATGCCGCACAGCAGCGGGGTGGTGACCAGCACGGCCGCCAGGTCCGGCACCAGGCCCGCCACCGCCGGCGCGAGTCCCCCGCCCTGGCTGTTGCCGGCCGCCGCGACGCGTGAGGGGTCCACGCCCGGCAGGGTGCGCACGGCGGCGACCGCGCGCACCGCGTCGGTGATCAGCCGGCGGTAGTGGTGGTCCCGCGGGGCGAGCAGGCCGCGGACCGCCGGGCCGGGGCCGCCCGGTGCGGCGGCGTGCGGGTCGGGGGTGTCGCCGCCGCAGCCGTACTGGTCGCCCTGGCCCCGGTTGTCCATCAGCAGATGCGCGTACCCGGCGTTCACCCGGGTCAGCCGTTCGTGCGGCAGGCCGCGCCACCCTCGGCGCCGGCTCGCTGCTGCTCCTGACGGCCGCCGGGACCGCCCTGCTCACCGAGGCCCTGCCCGCCCTGCTCGCCGCCCCGCTGCCGCTCTCCCTGCTGCACGGCAGCCGCCCGGTGATCGCCGAGACCGAGGAGGAGTTCACGGCATGACCCCGCCCCCACCCCGAAGATCCCGTACGGCGGCGACTACAACCCCGAACAGCGGCCGCGGGAGGTGTGGGACGAGGACCACCGCCTGTTCACCCGGGCCGGCATCGACACCCTCACCGTCGGGGTCTTCTCCTGGTCCCTCACCCAACCCGCCGAGGAAACCCACGACTTCACCGTCCTGGACCGCGTCCTCGACCGCGCTGCCGCAGCGGGCCGCCGGGTCTGCCTCGCCACCGGCACCGCCGCCCTCCCGCCCTGGCCGGCGAAGCGGTACCCCGAGGTCAACCACACCGACTTCGAGGGCCGCCGGCACCGCTACGGCCGGCGCCACACCTTCTGCCCCGGCCCACCGGCGTACCGCCGGCTCCCCACCGCGCCGGCCGCCCGCCTCGCCGGACGGTGCGCCGGCCACCCCGCCCTGGAGACGGCCACCCGGATCGCCCCCGACGGCACCCGCCTGCTCCTCCTCCTCGACCACGCCCCCGGACCGGCCCGCCGCACCGCGCACGCCCCCGCCACCGACCTGCTCACCGGCAAGCGCACCGAACAGGGCGGGCCCCTTCACCCCCGACCCGCTCGGCGTGGCGGTCCTGCGGATCCGGACGCCGTCTCCGTGGGCGAGGACGGAAGCGGCCGGGACACCCCCGCCGACGCGGGGGTGTCCCGTGGGGGCCGACGGTCGCCGGCCGGCAGCGCAGGAGTCCTCCCCGCCGGCGCGGGGAGCGGCGTGCGACACACGGAGCCGTTTCCCACCTGACCGAGGGGGTCAGGTGGCGCGGTGGCGCTGGTAGTGGCGGGCGACGCGGACGCGGTTGCCGCAGCGGGCGGCCGAGCACCAGCGACGGCGTGGATGGGCGGGCAGGAACAGCAGGACGCAGTCCTCTGCCTCGCACTGGCGGACCGCGGCGACCGCCGGGTCGGCGAGCAGGTCGGCGGCGGCTTCGGCCAGCCAGGCCGCCAACTGCGCGGCGATCGGTCCGGTGCGGCGGCGGGTGGCGGTGACGGCTGTGCCGTTCCAGCCCAACTCCCGAACGGCGGGCGCGGCACCCTGGGCCCGGGTGAGCGCGTCCAGCGCTCCCGACGGGGGCCGTTCGCCGTGGCGGGCGCGGTCGAGCGCGCGGGCCGTGTGCGCGCGGACATCACGCGCGGCCTCCAGGACGGCGTCGGTGAGTTCGGCGGCGGCGAACTCCCGTGCTTCGGGAAACCGGTCGGCCTGCAGGAGCAGCCAGGCGCGCAGGCCGTCGGGGCCGGTCAGCAGGTCACCGGCGGACGGATGGGTGTTGACCAGGTCCAGAGCCAGCGGCTCCCCGGTCAGAGGGACGGGACCACTCATGCTTCTAACGGTACAACAGGCCCTTGACGTGTTAGTCGGCCGTGCGATACATCTAATGCGTCAAGAGCAAGAGAAGGGATTAGTCATGAGGGATTTACCGGTGGCCCGCACCGTTCACCGCCATCTCGATGTCGAGGGCGTCCGTGTCTTTTACCGCGAGTCGGTTCCCGAGCGTCCGGACGCCCCCGTGCTCCTGCTGCTGCACGGCTTCCCCTCGGCCTCGCATCAGTTCCGCCGTCTGATCGACGTCCTCGGCTCCCGCTACCGGCTGGTCGCCCCCGACCACCCCGGTTTCGGCCACACCCGGACCCCGCACGGTTTCGTCCACACCTTCGACCGTCTCGCCGACATCACCGAGGGCTTCGTGCGGCGGCTCGGCCTGACCCGCTTTGCCCTGTACATGTTCGATTTCGGCGCCCCGATCGGCTTCCGCCTCGCCGAGCGGCACCCCGGACGGATCGCCGGCCTGGTCGTGCAGAACGGCAATGCGTACCAGGAGGGCCTGTCGGACGCGGCCCGCGCCTTCATCGCGCTGCGCCCCGAGACCCCGGGCGCCGAGAAGACCGTCCGCGACCTGCTCACCCTGCCCGGCACCCGCGGCCAGTACGAGACCGGTGTCCTCGACCCGGAACTGCTGGCCCCCGACGGCTGGACCCTCGACCAGCACTTCCTGGACCTTCCCGGCCGCAAGGACGCTCAGGTGGCGCTGGCCTTCGACTACCGGTCCAACCTCGAACGCTACGACCGGTGGCAGTCCTGGCTGCGTGTGCGGGTCCCGCCCACCCTCATCACCTGGGGCGTCGGCGACCCGTTCTTCACCGAGGCCGGCGCCCGGGCCTACCTGCGTGACCTCCCCGACGCCGAACTCCACCTCTTCGACACCGGCCACTTCGCCCTGGAGACACACCTGCCCGAGATCGCCCCGCTGATCGCCGACTTCCTCGACCGCACCTGGAACACCGGCGATCCCACCGCCCCCCACCGGGGCGAGGACCGGAAGTGACCCCGCACGGCGGGCCACGCCCGGGGGCCGTCCGGACGAGCCGCTGACGCGGGTGGTGCCGCGCCGCGGTCCGCACGGGAGCCGCCGGGTCCCGGGGACGGCCGTCGCCGGTTCGCCGAGCGCGCGGATCCCCGCGGGGGAGACGCCGGGGACGGCGCCCGGCTCCTTCGAGCCTCAGTGGACGGTGCGCCCCCGCGCGTCCGGCACCCCGGACTTGCGCAGGAAGCAGCTGTTGACCTGGTCGCGCCACTCGCGGGCGCCGCGCAGCTGCTCCTCGAACCGCTCGGCCACGCGCGCGTGCCGGGCCGGCTCCACCAGGTCCGCGAGACCCGCCCACACCCGGCGGGCCTCCTCCGCCTCCTCCACCCCCTCGAAGTGCGTGTCGTGGACGTGCTGGATCACCGTCTTCCCGCTGTGCAGCACGTGCCCGTACGGCACGTGGTGGAAGAACAGCAGCAGCTCGTCGGGGCAGGTCTCCGGCGACTCGTACACCTTGGCCCACGGCTTCGCGTACTGGCCCGCGTACCCGGTCCCGGTGGCCGTGCTGCGGTCGACGCCGACACCGTCCCGGTCGGCGAAGTGGTGGGTGCCCCAGGGGCTGTACTCGTAGCCGTCCACGCTCGGGCCGTAGTGGTGCCCCGGCTGCACCATGAAGCCCACCCCGAGCGGCGCGGTGTACTTCTCGTACGTCCGCCAGGAGCCGTCGAGCACGGCGTGCAGCCCGGCGGCCAGCCGGGCCGGGGCCCCCGGGTGGGTCAGCGCGATCCACTCGTCGAGGACCGCCCGCGGATCCGCCGCCGGGTCCCAGGCCAGCCGGCCGAAGGTGTAGAGGTGGGCCTGGGCGAGGGGGTGGCCGGTCCAGAACGGGTCGTCGCCGGCGTTGGACACCGCCACCGGCCCGCCTCGCGCCAGCTCGCCCACCCGGGCGCCCCTCCCGCCCTCCGGCCGGAAGCGCAGCACCTCGCTCCACATCGGGCCCAGCCAGCACACGTGCCGCTGCTGCCCGGTGTACTCCTGGGTGGCCTGCACCTCCACCGCGAGCCGGGTGCGCGGCATCGCGCCGATCAGCGGGGAGACCGGCTCGCGCACCTGGAAGTCCATCGGCCCGTGCTTGACCTGGAGCACGGCGTTGCGGGCGAACTCCCCGTCCAGCGGGGTGAAGTGGTCGTACGCCGCCCGCGCCCGGTCGGTCGTCCGGTCCCGCCAGTCCTGCCGGTGGTCGTAGACGAACGCCCGCCAGTGCACCGTGCCGCCGTACGGCTCCAGCGCGGCGGCCAGCAGGTTCGCGCCGTCGGCGTGCGAGCGGCCGTAGGCGAACGGGCCGGGCCGGCCCTCCGAGTCGGCCTTCACGACGTATCCGCCGAAGTCGCCGATCTCCTCGTACACCCGGCGCGTCGCCCGAGCCCACCAGGCGCGCACCGCCTCGTCCAGCGGGTCGGTGGTGGGCAGCCCGCCCAGCACCATCGGCGCGGCGAAGGTGACCGAGAGGTGCGTGCGGACGCCGTACGGACGCAGCGCGCCGGCGATCGCGGCCACGTCGCCGATCCGGTCGGTCAGCAGGCGCGCCTCGGTCTCGTGCACGTTGACGTTGTTGACGGCGACGGCGTTGATCCCGCACGCCGCGAGCAGCCTGCCGTACGCCCGCACCCGCTCCAGGTCGCCGCGCGCCCGCCCGTCCGCCCAGAACAGCGATCCGCCCGCGTAGCCGCGCTCCACCTGGCCCATGACCGGGTTGCACGGCCACGTTGTCCCAGTGGTCCAGCACGCGCGAGGCGAGCGCCGGACGGTGCACCTCGCGGGCGCGCTCACCGCGGAAGGCGTCCTCCCCGAGCCGTACGACGTGGAACAGGCCGTACAGCAGCCCGCGTCCGCCGGACGCGGTGACGGTCGTGGTCCCGGCCCGGCGCGCGAGCGTGAACCCCTCGTCGTCGGGAGCGCCCCCGGTCAGTTCGAGGACCAGCCCGGGGTCCCCGCCGGCGCCGTCCCGCACCACCCGGCCACCGAACCGCTCGCAGGCGTCGGCCAGTTCGTGGTGGACCGTGTCCACCAGCGGCCCCGCACCGGCGCGTAACAGCACACGCCGGCTGCCGACCGCCCGGAACGCGGCGGACGGCAGCCGGGCCGCGTCGAAGGCCCCGGAGTCCGTCGTCCGCGCTCCTCCCCCCGCCCTTGGACGCGCCGCCCGGAGAGCCCGGGAACCGCTCCCATTCTGGTGCACCGGGGACGGGAGAGGTAGCCGTTGGCCAGGGGAAAACCGTGGAAAGGGCGGATCCGGACCCGCCCCTGACGCCCCTTCCGACGAGCACTGCGGCACCCGGCCCGTGGACGCCTCACCGTTCTGGGCGCCGACGTCACCGACCTCGACGACGGCACCGCCTCACGCACCGTGAAGGTCACCAGTGACACCGGTGTCGAGTACGACGCGGTCGTCCGCCTCCCCGGTGAGGGGATGCGGCTCTTTCCCGTTCCGCCCCAGGAGAACTTCTCCGTCCCAAAAAGAATCACGGAATTTCCGAATGATCGAGAAGTGGGCGTTCCGATTGCTGCCTGTCCGAAAGAGGAAGGGAGGTGGTTGCTGCCCCCATGGGCAGCCACTACTCTCTCATCATGTGGGAACCCATGCCGCCGACGCCGTTGATCGAGATATTCCCGGGCGCCTTCTTCAAGTGTGAATTTCTGCATCCAGGGCGCAGTCACAAGGCCAGAGTGGCGCGTGCACTGGTGGATGACGCGGAACAGCGGGGGGAGTTGGTACGCGGAGGGGGAAAAGTCCTTCTGGAGCGGACCGGTGGAAATCTGGGAATCGGCCTCGCGATCGAGGCCACCATTCGGGGGCATGAGCTGGTCCTCGTCACCGACCCCGGCTACTCGAAGACGAAGAAGGAACTGGCGGCCCGCCTGGGTGCCACCGTGCTGGACCGCGGGGCCGCCTTCCCGCAGTGCGCCGACAACGAAGAGGCGGTGCGGCTCATGCTGCGGGAGCAGCCCGACCGGTACGTCTACCTCAACCAGTTCGGCAACCAGGCCAATCCGGCCGCGCACGAGCAGGGCACCGGCGCCGAGATCCTCGCCCAACTGATCGGCCGCGGACACGGCAGGGGCACGAAGGTGGTCCTGGTCACCGGACTCGGCACGGGAGCGACCGCGCGGGGTGTCTCCAGGGCCCTGCGGCAGTGGTTCCGCACCGTCGAGGTGGTCGGGGTGGAGCCGCCCCACTGCGATCTGCGCGCCGATGTGCATGGCGCGCACGCGCTCCAGGGATTCTCCGTCGGGCAAGCGGCCCCGTTCTTTCCCGGTGCCGAACTGGACGCCGTGGTCCCGGTCACCGACCAGGAGGTCGCCGAAGCGGGCCGGAGACTTTTCGAGGAACACCGGATGTTCGTCGGACCGAGCAGCTGCGCCAATGCGGCGGCGGTTTGGAAAATGCCGCCCCCGGACCCGGGACACCAGCCGCCCGGCACCCTCTGTGTCTCTTTTCTCTACGACCGTGGAGAGGACTACGAATGAACGACGCGGTGTCGATCCAGCGAATCCATTCGGATGTCCGGCGCATTCTGCGCCCCGTGCGGAAACGATTGGCCCAGGCCGGACTCGCCCCGTCGTACACCCAGGAGCTGATGCGGGACGTGCCGCTGGCCGTCCTCGACGACCTGTACGCCTTGGCCGCCCGCGACCCGGCCGCCCGGTCGAGTGTCGTCTATGTGTACGAGAGTTACCTGGGGTTCCGGGCGCTGCTGGCGCACCGGGTGGCGCACCGGCTGTACCGCGTCGGCGTGGCGATGCCCGACGGCGGGCGCCCGGACCACGCAGTGGCGATCGCCGCTCGCCGCATCGCGGAGACCGCGAAGGTCACCACGGGCATCGAAATCCATCCGGCCGCGGTGATCGGCAGCCGTACGGTCATCGATCACGGCTTCGGCACCGTCATCGGCGAACAGGTGCGCATCGGCACCGACTGCTACCTGCTGCACAACGTCGTCCTCGGCAGCAGGTCGATCCGGAGCGGGCCGAGCCAGTGGACCGGACGCAGGCACCCGGTGGTCGGCGACCGGGTGGAGATCGCCGGCAATGTCGGGGTCTACGGGCCGGTCACCATCGGGGACGACTGCCGGATCGAGGCCGGCGCCAGGATCACCGAGGACGTGCCGGCGGGGTCGCGCGTCCGGGTCGTGTCGGTGCACCAGACGACCAGCAGGAACGATCCGAGCCGAACGCCCGGGACCCTCGGGGCCGCGGCTGTGGTCCGAGACGCGCGGGGGGCGGAGCGGTATGCGCCTGGTAGCCCTCACTGACCGGCAGTTACGGGCCGGACCGGGACTGAAGTGGGGCCGGGCCCGCCCCGACGTGATCCCCGCGGACATCGCGGAACTCGACTTCGCCGTGGCACCGCCGATCCGCGCCGTCCTGCGCGACGCGGTGACCCGCTCCCACCTCGGCTATCCCGACTACACCGCCGGGACGCCGGTGCGGCTCGCCGAACTCTTCGCCCGGCGCATGCGCGCCAAACACGGCTGGCAGCCGGACCCCGGCGCCGTGGAGATCTGCGCGCAGATCACCCAGGCGCTGTGCTGCGCCGTGCTCGCCTATACCCGCGCCGGTGACCAGGTGCTCGTGCACACCCCCACCTATCCGCCCTTCCTGGAGGCGATCCGCTCGCTGGGGCGTCGACCCGTCCTGCTGCCCGTGGCGAACCACGGTGACGCGCGTGCGGCCGAGTCCTGGGCGGCCGTCGAGCGGGAGCGGCGCATCCGGCTGATCGTGCTCTGTCAGCCGCACAATCCGACGGGGCACGTGTTCGACACCGCCACCCTGGAGGTGATCGCCCGGCTGGCGGTGCGCCGGGACGCGGTGATCTTCTCGGACGAGATCCACGCGGAGATCGTCTACGAGGGGGCCGACTGCCCGTCGATCGCCTCGGTGCCCGACGCCGCCGAACGGTCCGTCGTGTTCACCTCCGCCGCCAAGACCTTCAACATCGCCGGGCTGCGCTGCGCCGTGGGCCACTTCGGCAGTGCCGCGCTGCACGACCTGTTCCGCGCAATGCCCTGGCACCTGCGCAGCGGGGCCGGAGCGCTCGGGGTGACGGCGACGATCACCGCCTGGGAATCCTGTGACGAATGGCTCGATCAACTCCGTGCACGGTTGAGTGTCAATCGCACGATAGTGAGTGATTTTCTATCGCATGTCGGCCGCGTGCGTTTTCTTCCGCCGGCCGCCACATATCTCGCCTGGATTGATCTACGAGACGTCCGGGCCCTCCCCGATGTGCACACGCTTCTCCTGAACGAAGGAAAGATCTCATTGCAGCCTGGTACGGTTTTCGGGCCCTCCCTGGAAGGCTTCGTCCGCCTCAACTTCGGGACGTCCGGACGACGCCTGAGGGTCATACTCGAAAGATTTTACGATGCTCTCGAAACATGTAACAGGAAAGGACCGGAAGAATGAAGGTCATCGGTCTGCTGGGTGGTATGAGCTGGGAATCCACGCTTTATTACTACCAGCAGCTCAACCGTGAAGTCCGGGAGCGTCTCGGAGGGCTCCACTCGGTGGAATGCGTACTGCGTTCCGTCGATTTCGCCGAGATCGAGGAACTGCAGGCGAGCGGTGCCTGGGAGGAGGCGGGAAAATACCTCGGCCAACGCGCCAGGCAGCTCGAAATGGCCGGTGCCGAATGTGTCCTGATCTGCACCAACACCATGCACCGCGTGTACTCGGCGGTCCAGGAAAGCGTCGACATTCCCGTGCTGCACATCGCCGACGGGACCGGAGACGCGCTGGAGCGGGCGGGCATCGACAAGGTCGCCCTGCTCGGCACCCGCTACACGATGGAACAGGCCTTCTACCGCGACCGGCTGACCGAGCGCGGTTTCGAGGTGCTGGTGCCCGAACCGGAGGAACGGGCCCGGGTACACAAGATCATCTACCATGAGCTGTGCCTCGGCCAGGTCCTGGACTCCTCCCGTGACACCTACGTCAGGATCATCGAGTCGCTCGCCGAGCGGGGCGCCCAGGCGGTCATCCTCGGCTGCACCGAGATCGGCCTGCTGATCGACGAACACACCAGCCCCCTGCCGGTCTTCGACACCACGCTGATCCACGCCCAGTCGGCGCTGGATTGGGCGCTGCGCACGTGACCTCGCAGGAGGTCGTCCTCGCGCCGCTCGACCGGCTCGACACCACGCTCGCGGACCGCCGCGGCCTGCGTCTGCGGATCGTGTGCCCGTCCCAGGAGTTCAGCGCCGAGGAGATGTCCTTCGGTGTGGGTCGCTGGCTCTCCTCCTCCCGAGGGCTGTGGGAGACCCTCGGGCTGTCCGGCGACCACCGCCTCGCCCTGGTCATGGTGCAGGCCCCGGCGGTGGGACCGGACGTGGAGGACTACCTGCTGCGACTGGTCCCCGCAGGGGCGACCTCCCCGGCCGACCGCCGGGCCCGGCATGCCCTCGTGGAACTGGACGACGACAGCGAGCGGCACCTGAGCGAGAAAGTCCTGGCCGACGACAGGCTCATCGCCCGGTTGCGCCGGACCCTCGAGCTGGCGGACCGGGCCGGACACACCGTGGAGGGCCTGGCCTGCTTCGCGTCGAGCCCGCGGATGGCGGCCCTCGCCGCGGCCCTGGGTGTCCCGCTGCTGGAGTCCGACCCGCGGATCCTCGGCTGGGGCCACAAGTCCGGCAGCCGCCAGGTGTTCCGGGCGGTCGGCGTGCCCCACCCACCCGGGTCCTATGTCGCGGACCACGACGTCGCCTCGCTCGCCGCGCGACTGGCGGCGCTGGTCCGGGCACACGGACCCGGCCGCTGGATGGTGAAGCTGGACCACGGTTTCGGCTCCGGACACGGCAACGCCCTCCTCGACATCGCCACCGACCGTCCCGACGCCATAGAGCGGGATCTGCGCACCCGCCTGCTCCCGCTCGGCGCCGGCGTCCGCCGGTCCCGGTTTCTCCAGTGGCTGGCGGAGACCGGAGCCGTCGTGGAACGCCACCTCGGCAGTGCCGTCGGGCCCGGCGGGAGGCAGCCCAGCGCCCTCGCCCATCTGACCCCGCGCCCCGGCCGCGCCGCCCGGGTCGAACTGCTCGGCGTGCACGACCAGCTCGTCGGCGCCGGCGGCGACTACCTCGGCTGCCGCTACCCCGCCGCCTCCGCACACCGCGACGTGGCCCGTGCGCAGGCCCGCCGGGTCTTCACCGCACTCGCCGCCCGCGGCGTCATCGGCCACGTCGGCGTGGACTTCCTGCCCGCGGGACCGGCCGGCACCCTCCTCGCCACGGAGATCAACGTCCGTCAGACCGGCAGTACGCATCCGCACCGCACCGTCCGCGCCGTACTGCCCGGAGCCCGGGACGCCTCCGGCGGACTGACCGGCGGCGACGGCCGCCCGATCTGCTTCCGGGCCACCGACACGGTCCTCGTCCCCTCCTGCCGGGGCATTGAGGCGGCCCACCTGATCACGGCGCTGCGCCGCTCGCCCCGGCTGGCCCTCGACTGCCGCACCGGCCGCGGCGTCGTGCCCCACCTGTGGCCGGCGCTCAGCCGCTTCGGGAAGATCGGCGTTACCGCGATCGGCCGTTCGGCGGCGGAGTGCGACTCGCTCCTGACCGAGTTCACCGCTCTGCTGGAACATCTCGGAGCGGCCCGCCGGGAGACCCTCGCGGATCCCGCCTGACACCCCGCACGGCCACCGGCTCAGCGCCGCCCGCGCCGCAGCATCGCCCGCGCGCGTACCGTACGCGGATGGTCGGGGCCGAGCACCCGCTCGAAGCCCTCCAGCACCGCCCGGTGCTCGGCCTCGGCCTCGGCCGTCTGCCCCAGCGACTGCAGGGCCGCGGCGTGGTTCGACCGGCTCGTCAGCGTCGAGGGGTGGAGGGGACCGCGCAGCGCGGTGAAACTCTCCAGTACCGCCCGGTGCTCGGCCTCCGCCTCCGTGTACCGGCCGAGCGCGTGCAGCACCACACCGAGGTTGCCGCGGCTGGTCAGCGTGGAGGAGTGCGCCGGTCCCAGGACCCGCTGGAACCCCTCCAGCACTGCGCGCTGTTCGGTCTCGGCCTGGGCCGTGCGGTGCAGCGAGAGCAACAGCGCGGCCAGGTAGTTGCGGCTGGTCAGGGTGGAGGGATGGTCGCGTCCGAGGACGCGTGAGAAGTCGTCGACGACGGCCCGGTGCTCCTGTTCCGCCTCGCCCGTTCGGCCCAGGGCCTGCAGGACGACGGCCAGGTTGGACCGGCTGGTCAGCGTCGACGGGTGCTCGGGGCCGAGCACCCGGGCGAAGCCCTCCACGACGGCCCGGTGCTCCCGCTCCGCCTCCGTCACCTTGCCCCGTGCGTGCAGCACCACGGCCAGGTTCTCCCGGCTGGTCAGCGTCGAGGGATGGTCCGCGCCCAGGACGCGGGAGTAGCCCTCGTAGACCGAACGGTGCATCAGTTCCGCCTCGTCCAGCCGCTCCACCGCGTGCAGGACGAGTGTCGGGCTGCCTCGGCTGGTCAGGGCGTCGGGATGGTCCGGATCGAAGACCCGGGTGCTGGTGTCGAGGACCGTCCGGTGCTCGGCCTCCGCGTCCTCCAGCCGACCCAGCGACCGCAGAACGGCAGCCGTGTTGGGCGACCCGGCGGTCAGTTCGGCCTCGGCGGTCAACAGCAGCGACTGGTAGGCCTGGAGCACGGCACAGTGCTCCGCCTCGGCGGCGGCGACCTGACCGAGGTCGTGCAGCACGAAGGCGTGGTTGTTGCGGTTGGTGAGCGTGGCGGGATGGTCCTCGCCCAGGTCCCGCTTGCGTACGTCGCTGACGATGCGGTGCTGGGCCTCGGCCTCCTCCAGCTTGTCCAGGTCGTGCAGCACGAGCGCCAGGTTGTTCCGGCTGACCAGGGTCGCCGGGTCGTCCACGCCCAGGACCCGCAACCGGGCGTCCAGGACCGCCCGGTGCTCGGTCTCCGCCTCCCGCAGCCGGCCCAGCAACCGCAGCACGGCCGCGTAGTTGCCACGGCTGGTCAGCGTGTCCGGGGCGTCCTCGCCGAGCGAGGCGATACGGGCGTTGCGCACCCCCTCGTACGCGCGCAGTGCCGTGGCGTACTTGCCGTGGGCGCGCGCGATGGTGCCGACACGCATCGCGTCGGCGGCGTCGGCGAACTCCAGCACCGCCGTGAGGACGGTGTCGGAGACGGGGGCGGCGGTGCGGGTCGTCTCGTCCACCAGGTAGTCGTAGACGTCGACCGAGTCGGCGTCCACCGGCGTGAGCAGGGCCGTCGTCGTACGGACCTCAGTGGCCCACTCCCACGCCTGCACCAGGTCCTCGCCCTGGTAGGGGATGCCGCCCCGGTTGGGCAGGTAGTGCACGGCCAGTTCTTCGAGCGCGGTCCGCGGCAGCGGGGCGGTCACTCCGGCCCGGCGGCAGTCGACGGCCGCCGAGACGAGGGCGGCGCCCCGCGCGTGGTCCCCGCCGTCCCGGGCCGCGTGCCACAGGTGCAGCAGTTCGGGGCCGGCCGACAGGTACTCGGCGATACCGAACCGGTCCGCCTGGTTGAGCGCCGCCGAGATACGGGGGTCCCAGGTGCGGGTGGCGGCCCTGCTGCGCTCCGCGGCGGAGAATATGCGCGGCAGGTCGATGCGGTGGGCGAGGGCGAGGGCGTCCAGCACATCGCGGTTGAGCGGCCGGGAGGCGTTGTCGGCGCGCAGATAGGTGTCCAGCTCGGAGGCACGGATGGTGGCGAGGACCACACGGTGCTGACTGCCGGAGTCCAGGAACCTGGTCAGCAGGTTCCTGGACAACCCGCCGTCGCCCAGGAACCGCTCCAGGTCGTCGAGCCAGAGTACGGCCCGGGGCGTGCCGGCCGTCTGCTCTATCGCGTAGGGCAGGGCGCTGCGCTGCTGCGGCGCCACCAGAGTGTGGTGCGACAAGGTGGCGGTGAGCGCCTCGTAGGCGGCCCGGGACTTGCCCGCCGTGGAGTCCCCGACGATCAGGACGAACGCGTTGGCGGCGGCCAGGTGCTCCCTCAGCTCGCCGTCGATGTCCCGGGGCACGTACGGGGGCTGGGCGGTCGCCGCACGGCCGGTGGCCCGGCGTGCCGCGTGCACGCCGAGCCAGGTGGGCTCGACGACCTGGCGGACCACGGGCAGGGCGCCCCTGGTGGTCAGACAACCCTCCCGCACGAAGTTCGCGGCCTCCTGGTCCCGCTGGAACCTCTGCACCAAGGTGTCCTGCCAATAGGTGGCGAAGACGGCCACCACGGCGGCGAGGGCGACGGCGAGCGCGGCCAGCCACGGCGCCCTCCACTCGGCAGCGGCCACGATCCCGGGCAGGGCGACGACCAGGGCCGCCGCGCTGGTGAGCAGAACTGGTTTGAGATGCCTGGCCATGTTCCCTCTGCGGCTCCCTTGGAACGGCAACACCTGGCAATCGACTCAAGCACCGGCCGATGTCCTTGTATAGGTCTGGAATGGTGCTTTTCTGCCACTCCTGACGCCGGGTCACCACACGGCAGGGAATTCCCTCGGAAACCGGAGAACGGCGGGCCCGGGACGGCCCCGGACCCGCCGTTCACGTCATTCGCTCACGCCAGCAGTTCCACCTCCGCCAGCGTGTGCTCGCCGTCCAGGATCAGGCGGTAGTGCGCGTACGTCCCCGGTGCCTCCACCGAGAACGCCCGGGTCTGCCGGTCCCAGGCGAAGGAGTCGCCGGAGCGCTCGTCCAGGGTCCGCCACGTGGTGCCGTCCGAGGAACCCTGGAGCTTCCAGCCGGTCGGTGCCTTCGTGCGGTCCTTCGGCGACGTCAGGGTGTACTGGACCGCCTTGACGTCCTGCGACACCGGCAGGTCCACGGCGGTCACGTCCGCCTCCGTCGCCGACGTGTCGTCGAACAGGGCGCCCTCGCCCTTCAGCGCGTCCGCGCGGGGCGACGGCACCTCGTCGTCCTGGGTGATCGACACGGGCGCGGCGTTCCTGCCCGTGCCCCACGCCGACGGACGCGGGCCCATGTCGAACTCCAGGACCCCGCCCCGGGCGATCAGCGAGTGCGGCAGCGAAGTGGAGTTCCAGCGCTTGCCGTTGACCTTCAGGCCCTGCACGTAGACGTTCCTGGCGCTGTTCTCCGGCGCCTTGACGACCAGTTCGCGGCCGTTCTCCAGGTGCACGGTCGCCTTCTTGAACAGCGGGGAGCCGATGGCGTACTCGCCGCTGCCCATCACCAGCGGGTAGAAGCCGAGCGAGGAGAACAGGTACCAGGCCGACTGCTCGCCGTTGTCCTCGTCGCCGTGGTAGCCCTGGCCGATCTCGCTGCCGGTGTACAGGCGGGACAGCACCTCGCGCACGTTCTTCTGCGTCTTCCAGGGCTGCCCGGCCGCGTCGTACATGTACAGGGCGTGGTGGGCGACCTGGTTGGAGTGGCCGTACATGCCCATCCGGACGTCCCGCGCCTCGGTCATCTCGTGGATGACGCCGCCGTAGGAGCCGACGAACTCGGGGGAGGCCGTCTCGGGGGTGGACAGGTACTCGTCGAGCTTGTCCGCGAGGCCGTCCCGGCCGCCGTAGAGGTTGGCCAGGCCCCGGCTGTCCTGCGGGGCGGTGAAGGCGTAGCCCCAGCCGTTGGTCTCGGTGTAGTCGTGGCCCCACACCCGCGGGTCGTACTTCGAGGACTCCACCCGCCAGTCGCCCTCGGCGTTCCTGCCCTGGAAGAACCCGGCCTCGGGGTCGAAGAGGTTGACGTAGTCCTGGGCGCGGTCGAGGAAGTACGCGGACTCCTCCTTGTAGCGCTTCTCGCCCGTCTTCTCGTAGAGGGCCTCGCCCATCTTCGCGATGCCGTAGTCGTTGAGGTAGCCCTCCAGCGCCCACGACAGGCCCTCGTGGGTCTCGGTGCCGGTGTAGCCGAGGAACGGCGAGGTCGCCATGCCCTTGCGGCCCACGCCCGACGACGGCGGCACGACGGTGGCGTTCTTCACCGCCGCGTCGTACGCGGCCTCCGCGTCGAAGTCGACGCCCTTGACGTACGCGTCGGCGAACGCGACGTCCGAGGAGGTGCCGGTCATCAGGTCGGCGTAGCCGGGGGAGGACCAGCGGGAGGTCCAGCCGCCGTCCTTGTAGTGCTGCACGAACCCGTCGACCAGCTCACCGGCCTTGGACGGGGTGAGGAAGGAGTACGCCGGCCAGGTGGTGCGGTAGGTGTCCCAGAAGCCGTTGTTGACGTACACCTTGCCGTCGACGATCTTCGCGCCGGTGTGCGTCGGGGTGTCCGGCTGCGGCATCCTCGAGAACGGGGAGGCGTACTTGTACACGCCGTCGACCTTCTCGTGGCCCGCGTTCGGGTACAGGTACAGCCGGTACAGGCTGGAGTAGAGCGTGGTCAGCTGGTCCGGCGTGGCGCCCTCCACCTCGACCTTGCCGAGGATCCGGTCCCACTGGCGCTGGGCGCTCTTCCTGACCGCCTCGAAGCCGCGGTCCCCGGGGATCTCCTGGCGCAGGTTGTCCTCGGCCTGGTCGACGCTGATCAGCGAGGTGGCGATGCGCAGGGTGACCCGGCGGTCGTCGCCCGCGTCGAAGCGCAGATGGCCCTTGACGCCGCCGGCGTCGCCCCCGGTGACCTTCTTGTCGAACTCGCCGTAGACGAACATCCGGGTCGCGCCCGTGGACAGCCCGGACTTGACGTCCGAGTAGCCGGAGAAGGTGCCGTTCTCCTTGTCGAGGGTCAGGCCCGCCTGGTCGGTGACGTTGTCGAACAGCACGCTCGCGTCGTCGCCGGGGTAGGTGAAGCGCATCATCGCCGCGTGGTCCGTCGGGACCATCTCGGCCTTCAGGCCGTTCTCGAACCGCACCCCGTAGTAGTACGGCCGGGCGGTCTCGTTCTCGTGCCGGAAGGCCAGCTCGCGCGCCTCACGCCCGAGGTCGGGGGTTCCGGCGGCGGCGGACGGCATCACCTGGAAGGTCTGCCGGTCGCCCATCCAGGGGCTCGGCTCGTGGCTCGCGCTGAACGCCTGGATCGTCGGCAGGTTGTCCGCGTTGTTGCCGCGCGCGTAGTCGTACAGCCAGCTCAGCGACCCGGCGTTGGTCACCGGGGTCCAGAAGTTGAAGCCGTGGGGCACGGCGGTCGCGGGGAAGTTGTTGCCGCGGGAGAAGCCGCCGCTGGAGTTGGTGCCGCGGGTGGTCACCGCGTAGTCGGAGAGGTGGGCCTTCGGCCGCTCCGGCGCCGCCTCCTTCAGCGCCACGTCGTCCAGCCAGCCCCGGAACTTCGCCGGGCCCTCGGGGGAGTCGTACGCCACCAGGATGCGGTCGACGGTCTTGCCGGCGGCCACCGAGCCGATCCGGGAGACCACGTTGTTCCACTGGTTGACGTAGAGGACCTTCGACGCGCCCTGCCCCCGCGGGGTCAGCGGGAACCCGTGCTGGTCGGTGGCGCGCAGGTCGCTCAGACGGGTGCCGTCGGTGAAGGCGAGGTCCACGGAGACGTTGGTGGCGTCGTAGTCGAGGTCGCCGTCCGCCATCGAGGGGAAGACGCGGTACGACAACTGGGTGTTCCGGCCGACCGCCACGTCGACGTCGAACACCTTGTTGTACGAGTACGCCCGCCCGTCGGAGACGTGCCGGCCGGCGTAACGCAGGGCACGCGTTCCGGTGAACCCGGCGCCCGCCTTCGCCGTCGGCGAGCCGCTCGGGCCGCGGTCGACCAGCGAGAGCATGTCCTGCGGCACGGGTCCGTCGCTGCCGCCGGTGGAGAGCTGGACGTCGGCCAGCTGGAGTATGCCGCCGCTGTGGTTCTTCGTGAAGTCGATGCGGAAGTGCCGGTACTCGGCGGCGGCCGACGCGTCGATGTCGTAGACCTTCGTCTGGAACCGCTCGGGGAAGGACTCGCCCGAGCGGGTGTCGAGCGTCGTCCACTCCCTGCCGTCGGCGGAGCCCTTCAGGGTCCAGTCCTGCGGGTCGCGTTCGGCGTGGTCGTTGGCGGAGGTGAGGGCGTACCGGACCACCTTCACCGGCGCGTCCAGGTCGAACTCCACCCAGCCCGTGGACGCGAACGCCAGCCACTTGGTGCTCGGCTCGCCGTCGACGAGGTTCTCCTTCACCTCCCCGCCGCCGGTGTTCTCCGCGCTGGCGCGGACGTCCGTGACGTGGTCGGTGACACTGCCCGGAATGCCGGTGCTGTACCCGCCGTCGACGCCCGAGGCGAGCTTGCCGCCGCCCGGTGCGGTGTCGACGGTGTTCAACCAGTCCGGAGCGGGGTCCCCGGACTCGAACGACGAGGCGAACCCGCGGTCCGCCTTCGGCGGCGCCTGGGGCAGCGCCACCGCGACGCCCTGTGAGCCCGCGGTCAAAGCGAAGGCGGTCGCCGCGACGACCGCCGTCCCCCATCCGTGCCGGGGTCTGTGCCGAACTCCGTGCTGCATGCGCGAGCACCCTCCCTGCGCTGGACAACGTTGTCAATCGTGATGCGCAAGGACTAGTAGTGCGTCAAGTGGCCCGTGGTGTCAAGGGGGTTGAATGTGGCATTCACGCCCGCAGGCAAGGATTTTTCCGCCGGAGGACGCGGCGGTCGCACATATTTCCGCGAGGTCTCAACTCGGAAAAGACCGAAGGGGAACCTTGTATTCGATCTTGCTCCGTCGGCGTGAAGTGGACTATACCTGTCGGCACTCCGGGGCATCTTCACAGCACCCGACCATGTACCAGCCGCACTTCCTGCACGACCCAGCTTGACCCGAACGCGGTGCCGGGAAGGATCCGGTTCACCGCCTGAGTCCTGGAGAAGGCGAGGACTTGAGCATGGGATCCACTTCCGCCGAGAACACCGGCACCGGAGGCCACCGCACGACCGGCGTCGGCCGCCGCGATCTGATCAAGCGGTCCGCCGCACTCGGCCTGATTTCCGTACCGACGATGAGCTTCCTGTCCGCGTGCGCCAGCGGGGGCGGGGACGGCGACTCCGGGGAGAACGAGGGCAAGACGTCCGAGTCCAACCCGTTCGGGGTCAAGGAAGGCAGCAAACTCGACGTCGTCATTTTCAAGGGCGGCTACGGGGACGACTACGCCAAGGCGTGGGAGGCCGCCTTCAAGAAGAAGTGGGGCGTGACCTCCGTCCACACCGGCACCCAGGAGATCACCGGCAAGCTCCAGCCCCGGTTCAACGCGGGCAACCCGCCGGACATCGTGGACGACTCCGGTGCCCAGCAGATCCCGATCGACGTGCTGCACAAGAACGGCCAGCTGCTCGACCTCGCCGAGGTGCTGGACGCCCCGTCGATCGACGACCCGGGCAAGAAGGTCCGCGACATGCTCATCCCGGGCACGCTCGACGCGGGCATGCAGGAGGGCAAGGTCGTCGCCCTCAACTACATCTACACGGTGTGGGGCCTGTGGTACTCCGGCAAGCTCTTCCAGGAGAAGGGCTGGGAGGCGCCCCGGACCTGGGACGACTTCCTCGCCATCTGCAAGGACGCCAAGTCCCAGGGCATCGGCGGCCTCGCCCACCAGGGCAAGTACCCGTACTACATCAACGTCGCCATCATGGACCTGATCGCCAAGAAGGGCGGCCTGGACGCCATGAAGGCGATCGACAACCTCGACCCCAAGGCGTTCGTCGGCTCCGACGCCGCCAAGGAGGCCGTCGAGGCCGTCTACGAGGTCGTCGAGAAGGGCTATCTGATGCCCGGTACGAACGGCCTGACCCACAACGAGTCGCAGACCCGCTGGAACCAGTACAAGGCCGCGTTCATCACCAGCGGCTCCTGGCTGGAGAACGAGCAGCTCAAGCAGACGCCGGCGGACTTCGACATGAAGTTCCTGCCGATGCCGCTGCTGCCCGGCAGCGCACTGCCCTTCGAGGCGATCCGGGCCGGTTCCGGCGAGCCGTTCATCATCCCGTCCAAGGCCAGGAACCTGCCCGCGGCCAAGGAGTTCATGCGGATGATGCTCTCCAAGGAATGGTCGACCACCTTCGCCAAGGAGGCGAACTCGCTGACCATCCTCAAGGACGGCGTCGACCCGGACGTCCGGCTGAGGCCGGGCACCCAGTCCACCGTCGAGGCCTCCAAGGCGGCCGGCGACAACACCTTCCGCTACCTGTACACCGAGTGGTACAGCGAGATGGGCACCGCCATCGAGAACGCCTCCAACGAGCTGATGGCCAAGCGCATTCAGCCGAACGAGTGGCTGAAGCGGGCCCAGGCCGCGGTCGACAAGCAGGCCAAGGACCCGGCCTCCAAGAAGAACCGCCGCGACTGATCTCGCTCGACCGACCGGATTCCGGGCCGGGGCATTCCCCGGCCCGGAACGGGGACACCAGGAGCAGGAACGTCATGCGCAAAGGGCAGCACCGGTTCGTCGCGGGATTCCTCCTCTTTCCCGTGGCGCTCTACCTGATCTTCGTGATCTGGCCGTACGTCCAGACGTTCGGTTATTCACTGACCGACTGGAAGGGCCAGTCGCAGACCTTCGAGTTCGTCGGACTGGACAACTACGCCAAGTTGTTCGAGGACGACATCTTCATGGGAGCCATCTGGCACAACATCCTGTTCCTGGTGTTCATCCCGGTGATCACCATTCTGCTCGCGCTGTTCTTCGCCTTCATGCTGAACGCGGGCGGACGCGGACGTTCCGGAGGCGTCTCGGGGGTCGCCGGATCGAAGTACTACCGGGTCGTCTATTTCTTCCCGCAGGTGCTGTCCCTGGCCATCATGGCGGTGCTCTTCGGAGCGGTGTACCGCAGTGACAGCGGCGGCATGCTCAACGGCGTCCTGGTCGGACTCGGGCTGGTCGACGAGAACGACCCCGTGGAATGGCTCAACGAGCCGAACTTCGTGCTGTGGGCGCTGATCGCGGTCGTCGTCTGGCACGGCGTCGGCTTCTACCTGGTGCTGTTCTCGGCCGCCATGCAGTCCATCCCCCGGGACATCTACGAGGCCGCGCTGATCGACGGCGCCGGCCGCGCCCAGTCCTTCTTCCGCATCACCCTGCCGCTGCTGTGGGACTCCGTGCAGACCGCGTGGGTCTACCTCGGCATCGCGGCGATGGACATGTTCATCCTGGTGTCGACCATGACCGCCGGGGACTACGGCGGTGGCCCCGACCACCACAGCGAGGTCATGTCCACCGTGATGATGCGCAACTTCCTGCTGTACGGCAGGAGCGGCTACGCCTGCGCCATGGGCGTGGTCATGCTGCTCCTGACCCTGATCGTGTCCGTGGTCATGCTGCGCGCCACCCGTCGTGAGCGCATCGAGTTCTGAGGCGGAGTAACGACGATGAGCGCACCCCTCAAGGAGACCGCCCCCACGGGGGACCCCACCCCGCCCCCGCCGCCGGCGGGCAGGACGTCCGTCCGCCCCGGCGACCGGCGCGGCGAAGGCGTCGTGCTGAACGTCTTCTCGCACGGCTTCCTCGCCCTGTGGGCGGTGCTGATCGTGCTGCCGCTGGTGTGGCTGGTGCTCAGCTCCTTCAAGACCGACGCCCAGATCGGCGGCTCGGCCTTCGGCTGGCCGCAGAACTGGGACCTGGACGTCTTCTCCCGCGCCTGGGAGAAGGGCATCGGGGACTACTTCCTCAACACCGTCGTCGTGCTGGTCTTCTCCGTGCCGCTGACCATGCTGCTCGGCTCGATGGCGGCCTACGTGCTGGCCCGGTACGAGTTCTGGGGCAACCGGTTCCTGTACTACTTCTTCGTCGCCGGCGCGATGTTCCCCGTGTTCCTCGCGCTGGTGCCGCTGTTCTTCATGGTCAAACGGCTGGACATGCTGAACACCTACCAGGGTCTGGTCCTGGTGTACGTCGCCTACTCGATGCCGTTCACCGTGTTCTTCATGCACGCCTTCTTCCGGACCCTGCCCACGGCGGTCTTCGAGGCGGCCGTCCTCGACGGGGCCTCGCACACCCGGACCTTCTTCCAGGTGATGCTGCCGATGGCGAAGCCCGGCCTGCTGAGCGTCGGCATCTTCAACACGCTGGGCCAGTGGAACCAGTACATCCTGCCGACCGTGCTGATGCAGCCGCAAAGCGGTGACGACCCGGAACGCTACGTGCTGACCCAGGGTCTCATCCAGCTCCAGCAGCAGCAGGGGTACGCCTCCGACCTGCCGGTGCTCTTCGCGGGTGTGACGATCGCCATGGTGCCCATGCTGGTCGTGTACCTGTCCTTCCAGCGCCAGGTCCAGGCGGGCCTCACCTCGGCCACCTTGAAGTAACCCTCCGGAAGCGCTCCCACGCGCGCCGCTCCCGTTCCCGGGGGCGGCGTCCGTGCATGTGTCCGTGCACTCGGATGCACCCGGAAACGGTTCAACCTCTTGACGGGAGGCAACCCGAACAGCTCAGCTTAGAGTTCACTAGTTGGACATGAGCGGGGTCTCGCCGAAGCGGCTCCGCGCGCAGGAGGTCGTCGTGGAGACTCCGGGGTCGCAGTCGTCGCTGCACCGAGCCAACCTGGAGCGGGTCGTCCGAGCAGTACGTCTTGCGGGTTCCCTCACCCAGGCCGAGATCGCGAGGACGACGGGCCTGTCCGCGGCGACGGTCTCCAACATCGTCCGGGAACTGAAGGACGGCGGAACGGTCGAGGTCACGCCCACGTCGGCGGGCGGACGCCGGGCTCGCAGCGTCTCGCTGAGCGGGGACGCCGGCATCGTCATCGGCGTCGACTTCGGGCACACGCATTTGCGGGTCGCGGTCGGGAACCTCGCCCACCAGGTGCTGGCCGAGGAGTCCGAGCCGCTGGACGTGGACGCCTCCTCGACGCAGGGCTTCGACCGGGCGGAACAACTGGTCAACCGGCTGATCGAGGCGACCGGCGTGGACCGGGCCAAGGTCGCCGGAGTGGGCCTCGGCGTGCCCGGGCCGATCGACGTGGAGTCCGGGACCCTCGGCTCGACCGCGATCCTGCCCGGCTGGACCGGCACCAGACCCGCCGAGGAACTGCGGGGGCGGCTCGGCGTGCCGGTGCACGTGGACAACGACGCCAATCTCGGCGCGCTCGGCGAGATGGTCTGGGGCAGCGGCCGCGGCGTGCGCGACCTGGCGTACATCAAGGTCGCCAGCGGTGTCGGCGCGGGCCTGGTGATCAGCGGGAAGATCTATCGCGGTCCCGGCGGCACAGCGGGAGAAATCGGGCATATTACACTCGATGAATCCGGCCCCGTCTGCCGCTGCGGCAACCGAGGCTGCCTGGAGACCTTCACGGCCGCGCGCTACGTGCTGCCGCTGCTCCAGCCCAGTCACGGCACCGATCTGACGATGGAGGGCGTCGTGCGGCTGGCGCGGGACGGTGACCCGGGCTGCCGTCGGGTGATCGCCGACGTCGGCCGCCACATCGGCATGGGGGTCGCCAATCTGTGCAACCTGCTGAACCCGAGCCGGGTGGTCCTGGGCGGTGATCTCGCCGAGGCCGGCGAGCTGGTGCTCGGGCCGATCAGGGAGTCCGTCGGCCGCTACGCGATCCCCAGCGCGGCGCGCCAACTGTCCGTTCTTCCCGGGGCACTTGGAGGTCGTGCGGAGGTGCTCGGAGCACTCGCCCTCGCCCTCAGCGAGATGGGTGATTCGACCCTTTTGGACGGCACCGCGACCGGATCGCTCGCAGTGGCGGCCCCTGCCTTCACTTAGAGAACGGATGGCACCGTTGCCATCTCGTTAAGGATTTACTTCTTGACGTCGTACGTGTGGCCGAGTTGACTTCCAGCCACCTCGGCCGCAACGACGCGGCCTCGTCAGGGAGGTTTCTGGAAGTGAACACGCGTATGCGTCGTGCCGCCGTCGCCATCGCAGCCGGTGCGATGGCCGTCTCGCTCGCTGCCTGCGGCAGCGCCAAGGAGTCGGGCGACAAGAAGGACTCCGGCGACTCCGCCGCCAAGGGCGACAACATCAAGGTCGGTCTGCTCCTGCCGGAGAACCAGACCGCGCGGTACGAGAAGTTCGACAAGCCCTTGATCGAGAAGAAGGTCAAGGAGCTCACGAACAACAAGGGCGAGGTCGTCTACGCCAACGCCAAGCAGGACGCCAGCCTGCAGAACCAGCAGGTCGACACGATGGTGACCAACAAGGTCGACGTGCTGATCGTGGACGCGGTGGACTCCAAGGCCATCGCCGGCTCGGTCAAGAAGGCCAAGGACGCCGGCATCCCGGTCGTCGCCTACGACCGCCTGGCCGAGGGTCCGATCGACGCCTACACCTCGTTCGACAACGTGACCGTGGGCAAGACGCAGGGCGAGGCCCTGCTGGAGGCGCTGGGCGACAAGGCCGAGGACGGCCAGATCGTCATGATGAACGGGTCCGCCACCGACCCGAACGCCGCCCAGTTCAAGGAGGGCGCCCACTCCGTCCTCGACGGCAAGGTGAAGATCGGCCGCGAGTACGACACCAAGGAGTGGAAGCCGGAGAACGCCAACGCCAACATGGAGGGCGCCATCTCCGCCCTCGGCAAGAAGAAGATCGTCGGCGTCTACTCCGCCAACGACGGCATGGCGGGCGGCATCATCACCGCCCTCAAGGCCGCCGGCATCGACGACATCCCGGTCACCGGCCAGGACGCCGAACTCGCGGGTGTGCAGCGCATCGTCACCGGTGAGCAGTACATGAGCGTCTACAAGCCGTACCCGCAGGAGGCCGACGTCGCCGCGGAGATGGCCGTCGCGCTCGCCCAGGGCAAGTCGCTGGACTCCATCGCCAAGGACAAGGTCGACAGCCCCACCAACAAGGGCATCCCGTCGGTCCTGGTCCCGGTCGTGTCGCTGACCCAGGAGAACATCAACGACACCGTGATCAAGGACGGCATCTACACCGTCCAGGAGATCTGCACGGGCAAGTACAAGGCCGCCTGCGACAAGATCGGTCTGAAGTAAGCAGTCCCCGAGTCCCGTGAGACACGCGGGAGTCCGTGACCGGACTCCCGCCCGGGACGACTGCCACGCGCTCCGCCGGCGCCCCGCACACACCAGCCCCGCAAGCTACGCGGGGCGCCGGACGGAACACCCCCCAAACTTCTGCACAACCTCCCGCCGGGTCAGGCGGCGAAGGAGATGGTTCACGTGTCCGCTACGCCCGTGCTGGCGTTGCGCGGGGTCTCCAAGCGATTCGGTGCCGTCCAGGCGCTCACCGACGTAGAGCTTGAGGTCCACGCCGGTGAGGTGGTCGCCCTGGTCGGCGACAACGGCGCCGGAAAGTCCACGCTGGTCAAGACGATCGCCGGCGTGCACCCCATCGATGAGGGGTCCATCGAGTGGGACGGCAAGGCCGTCACCATCAACAAGCCGCACGACGCCCAGAACCTGGGCATCGCGACGGTCTACCAGGACCTCGCGCTGTGCGACAACATCGACGTCGTCGGCAACCTCTACCTGGGCCGGGAGCTGCGCAAGCGCGGCGTCCTGGACGAGGTGGAGATGGAGCGCCGCTCCCGCGAGCTCCTCGACACCCTCTCGATCCGCATCCCGAGCGTCCGGATCCCGATCGCCTCCCTCTCCGGCGGTCAGCGCCAGGTCGTGGCCATCGCCCGGTCCATGCTCGGCGAGCCCAAGCTGGTGATCCTCGACGAGCCCACCGCCGCCCTCGGCGTCGAGCAGACCGCGCAGGTCCTCGACCTGGTCGAGCGGCTGCGCGAGCGCGGTCACGCGGTCATCCTCATCAGCCACAACATGGCCGATGTGAAGGCCGTGGCGGACAAGGTCGCCGTGCTGCGCCTCGGGCGCAACAACGGCGTGTTCGAGGTCAAGTCGACCTCGCAGGAAGAGATCATCTCCGCCATCACGGGCGCCACGGACAACGCCGTGACCCGTCGTGCGGCGCGCACCAATGGGGAGAGCGCGAAGTGAGCACCGAAAAGACCAAGACGCCGGTCGAGGACCACGCCGTGGAGAACCCCGAGGCGGCCGCCGCGGCGGTCCCGGTCGTCGACCCCCGGCTGCTGGTGCGCGAGCAGGGCTTCGCGGGCTACGTCAGCGAGTTCAAGCGAAAGCTGAAGTCCGGTGACCTGGGCTCCATCCCCGTCGTCATCGGCCTGCTGGTCATCTGGGCCATCTTCACCGGCCTGAACCCCAACTTCCTCACCGCCGGAAACTTCTCCGACATGTCCGTCGCCATGGTCGGCACGGGCATGATCGCCGTCGGTATCGTCTTCGTCCTGCTGCTCGGCGAGATCGACCTGTCGGTCGGCTCGGTCAGCGGTGTCGCGGGCGCCACCTTCGCGGTGCTGAGCGTCACCAACGGCATGAACGAGTGGCTCGCCTTCGTGCTGGCCATCCTCACCGGCACGGTGGCCGGCGCGGTCCACGGATTCTTCTTCGCCAAGGTCGGCGTCCCGGCGTTCGCCGTCACCCTGGCCGGCCTGCTGTTCTGGAACGGCTTCATGCTCCAGATCCTGGGCGACAACGGCACCATCAACCTCGACTCCGAGGGCGTGGTCGCCAAGCTGACCAGCTACTACTTCTCCGACGTGGCCGCCGCCTACGGCCTGGCGATCGTCGTGACGGCGGCGTACTTCCTCACCGCCTTCTTCGACAACCGCCGCCGTGAGGCCGCCGGTGTGCCGTCCCGGCCGCTGAACGAGATCATCGTGCGGACGGTGCTGCTGGCCGTCCTGGCGTTCGCCGTCGCGATCGTCTTCAACCAGTACAAGGGCCTGCCGCTGGCCGTGGTGATCTTCCTCGCGGTCCTGCTGCTCACGGACTTCGTGCTGCGCCGCACCGCCTACGGCCGCAAGATCTTCGCCCTGGGCGGCAGCGTCGAGGCGTCCCGCCGCGCCGGCATCAACGTGGAGATGGTCCGGATCTCGGTCTTCGCGATCGCCGGTACCTTCGCCGCGGTCGGCGGCCTGTTCATCGCCTCGAAGATCGCCTCCGCCAACCAGGGCGCCGGCGGCGGTGACCTGCTGATGAACGCCATCGCCGCCGCGGTGATCGGTGGCACGTCCCTCTTCGGCGGCCGCGGCCGCACGTGGAACGCGCTGCTCGGTGTGATGGTCATCGTCTCGATCCAGTACGGCCTCGCGCTGGAGGGCATCGCCTCCCCGGTGCAGTACATGATCACCGGTGGCGTGCTGCTGGCGACGGTCGTCATCGACGCGGTCACCCGCAAGACGCAGAAGACGGCCGGCCGCGCCTAGCCGCGCCGTCCCGGGACGCCGGTGACGCGCGTGCCGGGCATCTGAACGGACGAGGGCCTCCTGAGGCCGGTGTGGATCGTGGATCCACCGCCGGCCGAGGGAGGCCCTCGCCGTTTCCCCGTGCCGCCCCGCCGGCCCCGGCGGGGCGCGACGGAGTCCTGCGCGGCGGGGCGGTCACGCGGGCCGGCCCGGCGCCGCCCGCGCCGCGGCGTCAGGTGCGGACGAGCAGGACGACGCCGGCGGCCACGACGCCGACGGCGACGGCGACGGCGCCGTGCGTGAGCCGGTGGACCCGCAGCGCGGGCAGGAAGCGGTCGACGGCGAGCCCGCCGGGACCGGTGAGGGTCAGTCCGGCCGCGACGACGGCCAGCAGGAGTTCGTACTCGACGCCGTCGGGGGCGAAGAAGCCGCCGCCCCACTTGACGGCCATCGCGTTGATCATGGTGCCGAGGACGGCGGCGCCGGCGAGCGGTGTGAGCAGGCCCAGGACGAGGGCGAGTCCGCCCAGGGTCTCGGTGAGGCCGGCGACCAGCGCCATGGCCCCGCCCGAGGGGTATCCGACCGCCGTGAAGAACTGCTCCGTGCCCTCGAGCCCGCCGCCGCCGAACCAGCCGAACAGCTTCTGCGTGCCGTGCGCGGCCATGGTCAGTCCGAGGACCACGCGCAGGACCAGCAGTCCTGCGTCGTGGTGTGCGTGCGGGGCGGAGCCCGCGACGCCGACGGCCGGGGAGGAGCCGGTGCGGTCGAGCGTGGAAGTCATCAGACGGGTGCCCTTCTGGACGGAGGAATCGAATATTGAACTTTCAAGTTCACATCGACACTAACCGATGCGTGAAACTTCAACAACATTGGGCCCGTGTGCCGCCGCGCGGTCACCGCACCGAGCCGGGCTCGCCGCCGCACCGGCCGGACCCCGCCGAAGGGCGTCGCGGAAGGCCGGGGAAGGCCCGGGGGGGAGGGGTGAATCCCGCGCGCGGCCCGGCGGGCGCGGGGGTGCCGGGCACGGTTTTGCCGCGGGGAACCTGTCGTGGGGCGGGCGCATCCCGGGTACTGCCCCACGCGTGACGCACGACGCACCGCCCGGGCGTCGCCCGCAGGAGCGGAACATTAGACTCGACGAGCCCGGCAACAGCTCGATCAGCTCTACTGCAAGGAGGCACGGGTGCCGCTGCTGACCCGCATCAGGGGACCGCGCGATCTGGACCGGCTCAGCCCGGAGGAGCTCGACCAGCTGGCCGGGGAGATCCGGGCCTTCCTCGTCGACGCGGTCTCCAAGACCGGCGGCCACCTCGGCCCCAACCTCGGTGTGGTGGAGCTCACCATCGCCCTGCACCGGGTCTTCGAGTCCCCCAAGGACAAGGTCCTGTGGGACACCGGCCACCAGTCCTACGTGCACAAGCTGCTGACCGGCCGGCAGGACTTCTCCAGGCTGAAGATGAAGGGCGGCCTGTCCGGCTACCCCTCGCAGGCCGAGTCCGAGCACGACGTCATCGAGAACAGCCACGCCTCCACCGTCCTCGGCTGGGCCGACGGCATCGCCAAGGCCAACCAGCTGAAGAAACGCGACAGCCACGTCGTCGCGGTGATCGGCGACGGCGCGCTGACCGGCGGCATGGCCTGGGAGGCGCTGAACAACATCGCCGACGCCAAGGACCGCCCGCTCGTCATCGTCGTCAACGACAACGAGCGCTCCTACGCCCCCACCATCGGCGGCCTCGCCAACCACCTGGCGACCCTGCGCACCACCGACGGCTACGAGCGCTTCCTGGCCCGCACCAGGGACCTCCTGGAGCGCACCCCGGTCGTCGGCCGCCCCCTCTACGACACCCTGCACGGTGCCAAGAAGGGCCTGAAGGACTTCATCGCCCCGCAGGGCATGTTCGAGGACCTCGGCCTGAAGTACGTCGGCCCCATCGACGGCCACGACATCGAGGCCCTGGAGTCCGCCCTGGCCCGCGCCAAGCGCTTCGGCGGCCCGGTGATCGTGCACTGCCTCACCGAGAAGGGCCGCGGCTACCAGCCCGCCCTGGCGGACGAGGCCGACCGCTTCCACGCCGTCGGCAAGATCCACCCCGACACGGGCCTGCCGATCGCCTCCTCCGGCGCCGACTGGACCTCCGTCTTCGGCGACGAGATGGTCGCGCTCGGCGAGGAGCGCGAGGACATCGTCGCCATCACCGCCGCCATGCTCCAGCCGGTCGGCCTCGACAAGTTCGCCAAGCGCTTCCCCGAGCGGGTCTACGACGTCGGCATCGCCGAGCAGCACGGCGCCGTCTCCGCGGCGGGCCTCGCCCACGCCGGCGTGCACCCCGTCTTCGCCGTGTACGCCACCTTCCTCAACCGCGCCTTCGACCAGGTCCTGATGGACGTGGCCCTGCACAAGTGCGGCGTGACGTTCGTCCTGGACCGGGCCGGCATCACCGGTACCGACGGCGCCTCCCACAACGGCATGTGGGACATGTCGATCCTCCAGGTCGTCCCCGGGCTGCGGCTGGCCGCCCCGCGCGACGCCGACCAGGTCCGCGCCCAGCTGCGCGAGGCCGTCGCCGTGGAGGACGCCCCGACCGTGGTGCGCTTCTCCAAGGGCGCCGTCGGCCCCGCCGTGCCCGCCGTGGGCCGCGTCGGCGGCATGGACGTGCTGCGCGAGCCCGGCACCGACACCCCGGACGTGCTCCTGGTCTCCGTGGGCGCGCTCGCCCCGATGTGCCTGGAGATCGCCGCCCTCCTCGACCGGCAGGGCATCTCCACCACCGTGGTCGACCCCCGCTGGGTCAAGCCCGTCGACGAGGCCATGGCCCCGCTCGCCGGGAAGCACCGCGTCGTGGTCACCGTCGAGGACAACTCCCGGGTCGGCGGTGTCGGCTCCGCGATCGCCCAGACCCTGCGCGACGCCGGCGTCGACGTGCCGCTGCGCGACTTCGGCATCCCGCCGCGCTTCCTCGACCACGCCTCCCGCGCCGAGGTCATGGCCGAGATCGGGCTGACCGCCCCCGACATCGCCCGCCAGGTCACCGGACTGGTGGCCAAGCTCGACGGCCGGTACGAGCGCTCCGCCGCCGAGGCGGTCGACTCGGTGGAGCCGGCCCGCGACTGATCCGCCACCACGCGTCGCCCGGACGGGCCGCCCGTGCCACTGTGAAGAGTGGCACGGGCGGCCCGTCCGCGTGAAGGCGCCCGCGCCGGGGCATACGCCCTACGCCCCCTCTCGATCATGTCGAGGACGACAAGCGTGGGAGGTACCCGTGACAAGCCCCCTCTTCCGGACGAAGAAGGTCGAGCAGTCCATCCTCGACACCGAGGAGCCAGAGCACGCGCTCAAGAAAACCTTGTCCGCGCTGGATCTGACCGTCTTCGGCGTCGGCGTCATCATCGGCACCGGCATCTTCGTCCTCACCGGTACGGTCGCCAAGAACAACGCCGGTCCGGCCGTGGCCCTGTCCTTCATGGTGGCCGGTGTCGTCTGCGCGCTCGCCGCGCTCTGCTACGCCGAGTTCGCCTCCACCGTCCCGGTGGCGGGCTCCGCCTACACCTTCTCGTACGCGTCCCTCGGCGAGCTGCCCGCGTGGATCATCGGCTGGGACCTGGTCCTGGAGTTCGCGCTCGGCACGGCGGTGGTGGCCGTCGGCTGGTCCGGCTACATCCAGTCGCTGATGGGCAACGCGGGCTGGGAGATGCCCGCCGCGCTGGGCAGCCGGCAGGGCGCCGACGGCTTCGGGTTCGACATCCTCGCCGCCGTCCTGGTGCTGGTCCTCACCGCCATCCTCGTCCTCGGCATGAAGCTGTCCGCCCGGGTCACCTCGGTCGTCGTCGCGATCAAGGTGACCGTCGTGCTCGTCGTGATCATCGCGGGCGCCTTCTTCATCACCGCCGACAACTACGACCCGTTCGTGCCGGAGGCGCAGCCGGTGGACGCGGGCCGGAGCCTGGACGCGCCGCTGATCCAGCTGCTGTTCGGCTGGGCCCCGTCCAACTTCGGCGTGATGGGCATCTTCACCGCGGCCTCGGTCGTCTTCTTCGCCTTCATCGGCTTCGACATCGTCGCCACGGCCGCCGAGGAGACCAAGAACCCGCAGCGCGACATGCCCCGCGGCATCCTCGGCTCCCTGTTCATCTGCACCGCCCTCTACGTCCTGGTGTCGATCGTCGTCACCGGTATGCAGCACTACAGCGAGCTGAGCGTGGACGCCCCGCTCGCGGACGCGTTCAAGGCCACCGGGCATCCCTGGTTCGCGGGCTTCATCAGCTTCGGCGCCGCCGTCGGCCTGACGACCGTCTGCATGATCCTGCTGCTCGGCCAGACCCGGGTCTTCTTCGCGATGAGCCGCGACGGGCTGCTGCCCCGGTTCTTCTCCCGGGTCCACCCCCGGTTCAAGACCCCGCACCGCCCGACCATCCTGCTCGGTGTGGTCATCGCGGTCCTCGCGGGCTTCACCCCGCTGGAGGAACTCGCCGCGCTGGTGAACATCGGCACCCTGTTCGCCTTCGTGGTCGTCGCCATCAGCGTGATCATCCTCCGCAGGACCCGCCCCGACCTGCACCGCTCCTTCCGCACCCCCTGGGTGCCGTTCCTGCCGATCCTGTCGGTCGCCGCCTCGCTGTGGCTGATGCTGAACCTGCCCGCCGAGACCTGGGTCCGGTTCGCCATCTGGATGGCCGTCGGCTTCGTCGTCTACTTCCTCTACAGCCGGGGCCACAGCCGCCTGGCCCGCGGCGAGGAGACGAGGCCCGAGGACGTCATGAAACCGGGTCCGGACTCCCGCTGAGCCCCACGGCCCCGGCACCGGCCCCGTGCGTCCCGCTCCGGCGAGGACCACGGGGCCGCCCGGCGCCGGCGGCCCCGTACCGGCCGGTGCCCGCGCGGCAGGAGGCGCCGCGGGGCTCAGCGGGGCACGGACCGCGGGCCGGTGACCTCCGCTCCGAGGTCCGTCACCCTGCGGCGCAGTGCGCGGTCGGCCGTGACGACCAGGACGGGGCGGTCGCCGGCCCCGGCCACCAGGCCGACCACGTGGTCGTCGCCGCTGCCCGGGGCGGACTCCACCCGGACGCCCGGCACCGACTCCACCCCGCGGGCCGCGCCCTCGACCACCAGGACGATCTCCACCGGGCCGGAGCGGCCGGGCAGGCGGTCCGACGCCAGCCGGTCGCGCAGGCGTTCCGCGGCGCCCCGGCGGTCCCGCCACCAGCCGTCGGGCACCGACCCGACGACGTTCGCGGCGTCGACGATCACGAGCAGGGCGGCGGTGTCGTTCATCCCGTCAGGGTCCCACGCGGCGGCCGGCGGGCGGGGGCCCGGACCGTCCTGCGCGGACCCGCTTGCGTAGGGTGAAGCGGTGAACGGCGACTGGCTCCTCCGCGGCCGCGACGGCCGCCTCACCGTCTACCTGCCGTCGGACGACGCCGTCCTGTGCCGCGCGGAACTCGCCCCCGGCGGCCCCTGGGGGCGCCGCGCAGGGTCGGCGGCACCCAGGCACTGCACCCGGGGCCGGCCGTCGGCCAGGGCGCCGACGGCTACGCCCACCTCGTCGCCTGGCGGCCCGCGGCGCCCGGTGGGTCGGGCCTGGTGCACTCCACCCACTTCCGCCCGCGGCTCGCCCCCCTGGACTGGAACCCGGCCGGCCACCCCGACGGGAAGGGCGAGCGCACCGGGACACCGGCGGTCGCCGTCGACGACCGGGGGAGCGCGCACGTCTTCGTCCGCAACCGGGGCGGCGGGGTGAGCCTGCTGGCGCAGCGGGAGAAGGGCGGCTGGAACCCGTGGCAGGACCTCGGCGGGGAGGACGTCCGGGACGGACTCGCCGCCGTGACGGGGGAGTCGGGGCGGGTCGAGCTGTACGCGGCCGTCCCCGGAGGGATCCTGCACTGGCGCCAGGAGGAGCCCGGCGGGCAGCCGGTGCGCGGGGAGCGCGCCGACGTGTCCGTACGGCCGGGCACCCTCCGTGCGCTGGCCACCTCCGCCGGACACACCACCCTCTTCTTCACCGACGGGCGCGGGGAGCTGTGCGCCTGGCGGCCCGGTGACGCGGGCGGCGGACCGGTGCCCCTGCTCGCCGCGGCCGGCCCCGGCCCGGTCTCCGCCGTGCGCCGCGTCGTCGGGGGCCACGACTGCACGGTGCTCGCCCAGCGCTCGGCGAGCGGCCGCGTCGCCTTCGCCGCGTACCCCACACAGCAGGAGGCGAGGGGCGCGGCGTGGACGGAGTCGGGTCCCGCGCTGCCGGCCGACGCGGTGGTCTGCCTCGCGCGCGACGCCGCCGGCGACGTGGTCGCGGCGAGCCTGTCGCCGTCGACCGGGCAGCTGCTGCTGGCGCGGCAGAAGGAGGAGGCGGGGCTGGCGCTCAGGGCGTGGCAGGCGGTCTGACGGGATGCCCGGCGGGGTGTGTCCGCGGTCCTCGCCGCGGGCGCGGCCCGCGGCGGCCCGGAAGCAGGGCACAAGGACGAAGGGGGCCTCCGCGGTGTGCGGAGGCCCCCTTCAGCCGTGTACGGCCGTCACGCCGGGACCGAGGCCACCCCGGGCTCCAGGAACCGCTTCCCGTTCACCCGCTCGGAGACGCCCTCACGGTCCAGGTACGGCGTGATGCCGCCCAGGTGGAACGGCCAGCCGGCACCCGTGATCAGGCACAGGTCGATGTCCTGGGCCTCGGCGACGACGCCCTCGTCGAGCATGAGCCCGATCTCCTGCGCCACCGCGTCGAGGACGCGGGCCCGCACCTGCTCCTCCGTCAGGACGGTGTCGCCCTGCTCGAGCAGCGCCGCGACCTCCGGGTCCAGCTCCGGCTTGCCGCTGTCGTAGACGTAGAAGCCGCGCTTGCCCGCCTCGACGACCGCCTTGAGGTTCGGGGAGACCGTGAAGCGGTCCGGGAACGCCCGGTTGAGCGTCTCGGAGACGTGCAGGCCGATCGCGGGACCGACCAGCTCCAGCAGCACCAGCGGCGACATCGGCAGACCGAGCGGCTCGACCGCGCGCTCGGCGACCTCGACCGGGGTGCCCTCGTCGATGACGTTCTGGATCTCGCCCATGAAGCGGGTCAGGATGCGGTTCACGACGAACGCCGGGGCGTCCTTGACCAGCACCGCGGTCTTCTTCAGCTTCTTGGCGACACCGAACGCCGTGGCCAGCGAGGCGTCGTCGGTCTTCTCGCCGCGGACGATCTCGAGCAGCGGCAGGACGGCGACCGGGTTGAAGAAGTGGAAGCCGACGACCCGCTCGGGGTGCTTCAGCTTCGAGGCCATCTCCGTCACCGACAGCGAGGAGGTGTTGGTGGCGAGGATCGCGTGCGCCGGGGCGACCGCCTCGACCTCCGCGAACACCTGCTGCTTGACGCCCATCTCCTCGAACACGGCCTCGATGACGAAGTCCGCGTCCGCGAAGCCCTCGGCCTTGTCCAGCACACCGGTCACCAGTGCCTTGAGGCGGTTGGCCTTGTCCTGGTTGATCCGGCCCTTGCCGAGCAGCTTGTCGATCTCGGCGTGGACGTAGCCGACGCCCTTGTCGATGCGCTCCTGGTCGATGTCGGTCAGCACGACCGGCACCTCGAGGCGGCGCAGGAACAGCAGCGCGAGCTGCGAGGCCATCAGGCCGGCACCGACGACGCCGACCTTGGTGACCGGACGCGCCAGGCTCTTGTCCGGGGCGCCGGCGGGACGCTTGCCGCGCTTCTGCACCAGGTTGAACGCGTAGATGCCGGCGCGCAGTTCGCCACCCATGATCAGGTCGGCGAGGGCCTGGTCCTCGGCGTCGTAGCCCTGCTGGAGGTCGCCGTTCCTGGCGGCGGCGATGATGTCCAGGGCGCGGTAGGCGGCCGGGGCCGCGCCGTGCACCTTGGAGTCGGCGATGAAGCGGCCCCTGGCGACGGCCTGGTCCCAGGCCTCGCCGCGGTCGATCACCGGGCGCTCGACCTCGATCTCGCCCTTGAGGACGGCCGCGGTCCAGATCAGCGACTGCTCCAGGAAGTCGGCGCCCTCGAAGATCGCGTCCGCGATGCCGAGTTCGTAGACCTGCGCGCCCTTGAGCTGCTTGTTCTGGTTGAGGCTGTTCTCGATGATGACCGAGACGGCCTTGTCGGCGCCGATCAGGTTCGGCAGCAGGGTGCAGCCGCCCCAGCCGGGGACCAGGCCGAGGAAGACCTCGGGCAGGGAGAACGCCGGGAGGGCCGCGGACACCGTGCGGTAGGTGCAGTGCAGGCCGATCTCGACGCCGCCGCCCATGGCGGCGCCGTTGTAGTACGCGAACGTCGGCACGGCCAGCTTCGACAGCCGCTTGAAGACGTCGTGGCCGCCCTTGCCGATGGCGAGCGCGTCCTCGTGCCGCTTCAGCAGCTCGACGCCCTTGAGGTCGGCGCCGACGGCGAAGATGAACGGCTTGCCGGTGACGCCGACGCCGACGATCTCGCCGTCCGCGGCCTCCTTCTCGACCCGGTCGATCGCGGCGTCGATGTTCGCCAGCGACTGCGGGCCCAGCGTGGTCGGCTTGGTGTGGTCGTGACCGTTGTCGAGGGTGATCAGGGCGAAACGGCCCGCACCCAGCGGCAGGTCGAAGTGGCGTACGTGCGCCTGCGTGACGACCTCGCCCGGGAACAGCTCGGCCGCACCCTTCAGCAGCTCTGCGGTGGTGCTCACTTGTCCCCCTCGAAGTGCGGGTTCTCCCAGATGACCGTCGCGCCCATGCCGAAGCCGACGCACATGGTGGTCAGGCCGTAGCGGACCTGCGGCTGCTCCTCGAACTGGCGGGCCAGCTGCGTCATCAGGCGGACGCCGGAGGAGGCCAGCGGGTGGCCGAAGGCGATGGCGCCGCCGTACTGGTTGACGCGCTCGTCGTCGTCGGCGATGCCGTAGTGGTCCAGGAAGGCGAGGACCTGGACGGCGAAGGCCTCGTTGATCTCGAACAGGCCGATGTCGGAGATGGACAGGCCCGCCTGGGCGAGCGCCTTCTCCGTGGCCGGGATCGGGCCGTAGCCCATGACCTCGGGCTCCACGCCCGCGAAGGCGTAGGAGACCAGGCGCATCTTGACCGGCAGCCCGTTCTCGCGGGCGAAGTCCTCGGAGGCGATGACCGAGGCGGTGGCGCCGTCGTTCAGACCGGCCGCGTTGCCCGCGGTGACCCGGCCGTGCACGCGGAACGGCGTCTTGAGGCCCGCCAGGTTCTCCAGGGTGGTGCCCGGGCGCATCGGCTCGTCGGCGGTGACCAGGCCCCAGCCGGTCTCGCCGCCCTCCGGGTTGGTGCGGCGCACCGAGACCGGCACCAGGTCGGCCTGGATCTTGCCGTTGGCGTACGCCTTGGCGGCCTTCTCCTGGGAGCGCACCGCGTACTCGTCCGCGCGCAGCTTGGTGATCTGCGGGTAGCGGTCGTGCAGGTTCTCCGCGGTCATGCCCATGAACAGGGCGGACTCGTCGACCAGCTTCTCGGAGACGAACCGCGGGTTGGGGTCGACGCCCTCGCCCATCGGGTGGCGGCCCATGTGCTCGACACCGCCCGCGATGGCGACGTCGTACGCGCCGAAGGCGACGGAGCCGGCCACCGTGGTGACGGCGGTCAGCGCGCCGGCGCACATGCGGTCGATGGAGTAGCCCGGGACCGAGGTGGGCAGGCCCGCGAGGATGCCGGCCGTGCGGCCGATGGTCAGGCCCTGGTCGCCGATCTGCGTGGTCGCGGCGATGGCGACCTCGTCGATCTTCTTGGGGTCGAGCCCGGGGTTGCGGCGCAGCAGCTCCCGGATGGCCTTCACGACGAGGTCGTCGGCGCGGGTCTCGTGGTAGATGCCCTTCGGGCCCGCCTTGCCGAACGGGGTGCGGACGCCGTCGACGAAGACGACGTCCCTGACGGTACGAGGCACGATGGCTCTCCTCCAGGGTGCGGGATGGCACTGCTGCGTTGCGCTGAGCGCGCGCTCAGAACCCATGCTACTTGTGGGTAACGTAGCAGCCCAGTCCCCCCGCCCCAAGCGGTGAAGGTCACACCTCGGGCGTCACGCCCCCGACGTCACGCCTTCGGGGGAGCCGTCGAGCCGCGCGGGGTGAGGAGCGGCGTCGGCACCGGGTGCGAGCCGGGCCCCTCCCCGGTGATCACCCCGAACAGCGTCCGCGCCACGTCCGCGCCGAACCCGTGCACGTCGTGGCTCATCGCGGAGAGCGTGGGGCGGGTCAGCCGGCACAGCTGGGAGTCGTCCCACGCCAGCAGGGACACGTCCTCCGGCACCCGCAGCCCCATCTCGGCCGCCACCGACAGCCCGGCCACCGCCATGATGTCGTTGTCGTACACGATCGCCGTCGGCCTCTCCGGCGGCGCGGCGGCCAGCAGCGAGCGGGTCGCCCGCGCGCCCGCGTCCCCCGAGAAGTCGGTGGCCACCTGCCAGGCCCGGGCGGCCGGCTCCAGCGCGCGGACCGCCTCGTCGAAGGCGGCCGTGCGGATCGAGGTGTGCCCGAGCGCCGCCGCGCCGCCCACCCGGGCGATCCGCCGGTGCCCGAGCGCCGCCAGATAGCGCACCGCCTCGGTCACGGCCGTGGCGTCGTCGGTCCACACGGAGGTCAGCCCGCCGGTCAGCGAGGGGTGCCCGACGGCGACCACCGGCAGCCCGAGCCGCCCGGCCACCGCGGGGCGGGGGTCGTCGGCCCGGAAGTCGACCAGGATCGACCCGCCGATCTGCCGTCCCCGCCACCACGACTCCATCAGCCCGACCTCCTCGTCCTGGCCGCGCACCAGCCGCAGCAGCAGCGAGCAGGACCGCTCGACCAGGACGCTCTCCACCCCGGAGATGAACTCCATGTAGAAGGGCTCCAGGCCGAGCAGCCGGGCGGGCCGGCACACGGCCAGCCCCACCACGTCCACGCGCGAACCGGCCAGGGTCCGCGCGGTCGGGCTCGGCGCCCACCCCAGCTCCCGCGCCGCCCGGAAGATCCGGTCCCGGGTCGCCTCCGACAGGCCCGGCTTCCGGTTGAAGGCGAGGGACACGGCCCCCTTGGACACGCCGGCGCGCGCGGCGACGTCCTTGATGGTGACGCGAGGGGGCGGCGTTGCCGTCATCGAGTGGGCTCCACGCAGTACAGGGCGGAACGGGCGGTGTCCGGGTCCGGAGTCTTCCAGCCCCGCACCCCGATGGTCACCTCTTCCCCGGGGAGCAGCGTCACCAGCCCCCGGTCCGCACGGGCGTCCGGGTCCAGCCGGTCGGCCTGCAGCAGCAGGTCCCGCACCAGCGTGCGGGCCGTCACCGTGATCCCGTCCGGGGCGAGCGCGACCTCGAACTCCGGCCGCGGGTAGGGGATCTCCCGGTCCGGGGCGGGGAAGTGCAGCGCCCGCAGCCCTTCCGCGTCCCCGGCCTCCCCCCGCGCGTCGGCGACCAGGAACTCCCCGGGCCCGGCGGGAACCAGCTCCGGGGGGACCCCGACCTCGGCCACGGTCCGCCCCCCGGCGGCCAGCGCCGGGCTCGCCTCCCCGATCACCGTGCCGTCGACGGACATCCGGCGCAGCCGCAGCGTGCCGTGCCAGTCCCCGGCGGACTGGTTGACCGCCGCGACCACCAGGCCGTCACCGTGCGCGCGCACGGTCACCAGCCGGTCGGCGTACAGCCGCCGCAGCTCGTGGTAGAGCGGTTTCTCCCGGCCGTCCCCGTCGATCGCGGCCCACGAGGTGACCGGCCAGCAGTCGTTGAGCTGCCACACCACCGTGCCCGCGCACACCGGCCAGTGCGAGCGCCAGTGCTCGATCCCGGCGGCGATCGCACGGGCCTGGTTGACCTGCGTCAGGTAGTGCCAGCGGTCGAAGTCCCCCTCCGGGACGGCGAAGTGACGGGCCAGCCCGCGCTCCAGCTTGCCGTTGCCGTCGTCCGCCTTCTGGTGGTGCAGCATGCCGGGGGAGTCCGGCGCGAGCTCCTCCCCGGGCAGCGCCCGCCGCAGCGTGGCGTACGCGGGCGGCGCCTGCCAGCCGAACTCGGCCACGAAACGCGGGACGCTCAGCCGGTAGTCGGCGTGGTCGGCGCGGTTCCACACCTCCCAGGAGTGGTGCGTGCCGTGCGCCGGGTCGTTCGGGTGGTGCAGCCAGGAGCCGGACCAGGGGCTGCCCGCGGTGTACGGCCGCGTCGGGTCCAGCTCGGCCACCACCCGCGGCAGCAGGCCCAGGTAGTACCCCTCGCCCCAGGAGTCCCCGGCCAGCCCCGGTTCCCAGTCCCAGTCCCTGAAGCCCCACAGGTTCTCGTTGTTGCCGTTCCACAGCACCAGCGAGGGGTGCGGCATCAGCCGTACGACGTTCTCCCGGGCCTCCGCCTCCACCTCCCCGCGCAGCGGCTGCTCCTCGGGGTAGGCCGCGCAGGCGAACGGGAAGTCCTGCCAGACCAGCAGCCCCAGCTCGTCGCAGGCGTCGTAGAAGTCCTCGCTCTCGTAGATCCCGCCGCCCCAGACGCGGACCAGGTCCACGCCCGCGCCGGCCGCCTGCTCCAGCCGCCGCCGGTAGCGCTCACGGGTGATCCGGGACGGGAAGACGTCGTCCGGGATCCAGTTGACGCCCCGCGCGAACAGCCGCTCGCCGTTGACGGCCAGGGTGAACCCGGTCCCGTGCGCGTCGGACGAGGTGTCCAGCTCCACGGTGCGGAACCCGATCCGGCGCCGCCACGCGTCCAGTGGCTCCTCGCCGTGCAGCAGCGTCACCTCGAGGTCGTACAGCGGCTGTTCGCCGTACCCCCGGGGCCACCACAGCCGCACGTCCGGCACCTCGAGCCGCACGGTCCCGCGCGCCCCGTCGATCCTCGCGCGGGCGCGCACGCCGCCGACGGCCGCCTCGACGGTGAGCGGCGCCTCGACCCGGGTGCGCTCCACGTCGACGGCCAGCTCGACCCGGCCCGTGCCGCCCTCGGCCGTGACGAGCGGGCGCACCCGGGCGATCCGGGCCGTGGACCAGTGCTCGAGCCGCACCGGCCGCCAGATCCCGGCCGTCACCAGGGTCGGCCCCCAGTCCCAGCCGAACGAGCAGGCCATCTTGCGCACGTACTGGTAGGGCTCGGCGTAGGCGCCGGGCCGCTCGCCCAGCCGGCCGCGCACCGCCTCGGCCTCGGCGTAGGCGGAGGCGAACCGCACCGCGAGCCGCCCGCTCAGCCCGGTCACGTCGAAGCGGTAGGAGCGGTGCATGTTGCGCACCCGGCCCAGCGGCCGCCCGTCGAGCAGGATCTCGGCGACGGTGTCGAGCCCGTCGAAGACGAGGTCCGTCTGCTCGTGCGCGCCCGGCCCGGCGGCCAGCTCCGTCTCGTACGTCCAGTCCCGCCGGCCCACCCACGCCACCTCGGTCTCGTTCCGGCCGAGGAACGGGTCGGGGATCAGCCCAGCCGCCAGCAGGTCGGTGTGCACGCACCCCGGCACCGCGGCGGGGAGCGGGTCCCCCGTGCCGTCCGGGTCGCGCAGAATCCATCCGTCGGTGAGCGGTGTGACCTGACGCATGCACACTCCCTAAACCGGTTCACCCGTGTCCGGGCAACGTTTTGGCACCGTTGGCGCAATAGAGACTTTACCGGTTCAGTAAAGGGCTGTCAGAGTGCCGAACCAGCCAACCCACTCGTGCTCGTCCGCCCCGTGAACGGAGCTGGTGCACATGAACCGCCGCAAGGTACTCGCCGGATCGATCGCCTCCCTCGCCCTCCTGGCCTCCGCCTGCACGGGCACGGGGGGCTCCTCGAAGGGCGCGGACGCGAAGGCGCCCGAGGACCCCTCCGAGGCCAAGGGCTCCATCACGGTCCTCACCCACCGGACCGACCTGGTGCAGGACGGGACGATGGAGAAGTACGCCGCCGAGTTCAACAGGACCTACCCCGGGGTGAAGGTCGAGTTCGACGCCCTCACCGACTACGAGGGCGAGGTCAAGATCCGGATGAACACCGAGAACTACGGCGACGTCCTGATGATCCCCGCGGTGATCGAGAAGAAGGACTACCCGAAGTTCTTCGCCTCCCTCGGCAGCGAGGCCGAGCGCGGCGCCAGGTACCGCTTCACCGACTACGCCACCGTGGACGGCAAGGTCTACGGCCAGAGCCCGATCGGCGTCGTCCCCGGCTTCGTCTACAACAAGAAGGTGTGGAGCGAGGCCGGCGTCACCGACTGGCCCACCACCCCCGCCGAGTTCCTCGACGACCTGGAGGCGATCAGGTCGAGGACCGACGCGGTGCCGTACTACACCAACTTCAAGGACATGTGGCCGCTGACCCAGTGGACCAACGTCAACGGCTCCGTCGGCTGCGACGCGGACGCCACCACCGAGCTCGCCGAGGGCGACCCCTGGGCCGAGGGCGCCGACCTGCGCGTGGGCGACACCCTGCTGCACGACATCGTGCGCCGCGGCCTCGCCGAGAAGGACCCGACCACCACCAACTGGGAGGCGTCCAAGCCGAGGCTGGCCAAGGGGGAGATCGCCACCATGTGGCTCGGCTCCTGGGCCGTCGTGCAGATGCGGGACGCCGCGAAGCAGGCCGGCGCCGACCCCGCCGACATCGGCTTCATGCCCTTCCCGGCCCAGAAGGACGGCGTGTTCTGCGCGGTGACCTCCCCCGACTACCAGCAGGCCGTCAACGTCCACTCCGACGACAAGGCCGCCGCCCGCGCCTGGATCGACTGGTTCACCGACGAGTCCGGCTACGCGGCGGCCAACCTGGCCCTGTCCCCGCTGAGGGACGCGCCGCTGCCCGACGTGCTGAAGCCCTACGAGGAGCAGGGCGTGAAGCTCATCGACCTCGACGACACCAAGGGCGGCGAGGTGAAGACCATCGACAACCGGTCCGAGGTCGGCATCTACAAGCCCGACTACCGCCAGGAACTCGTCGACCTGGCCCGCGGCGCGCGCCGGGGCAGCCTCGACGGCTTCTTCGGCGACCTCGGCAAGCGGTGGGCCGAGGCGCGCGACTCGCTGGGGTCCTGATGACGGACACCACCCGCAGGGCGGCGCGGCCGGTGCCCCCGGCCGCGCCCGCCGGGCCGAAGCGGGCACCCGCCCCGCGCGGCGCCCGGCTGTCGCGCCGCCTCACCCCCTGGCTGTTCCTGATCGCCCCGCTGGCCCTGCTGCTGACCTTCACCTACGCGCCGATCGCCAACATGGTCGCCTACAGCTTCACCGACTGGGACGGCGTCAGCCCGGAACTGAACTACACGGGCACCGAGAACTACACCGAACTCCTCACCCGCTCCGAGCTGTTCGAGGTGTTCCTCGTCAGCGGCTACTACCTCGTCGCGTCCGTGGTGCAGATCGTCCTCGCCCTCTACTTCGCCACGGTCCTGAGCTTCGACGTCCGCTTCCGCAGCTTCTTCAAAGGCGTGCTGTTCTTCCCGTACCTGATCAACGGGGTGGCGATCGGCTTCGTCTTCCTCTACTTCTTCCAGGACGGCGGCACCCTGGACTCCGTGCTGAGCCTGCTCGGCGTGGAGAGCGACCACGCCTGGCTGGGCACGCCGTTCTCCGCGAACACCTCGCTCGCCGGCGTCTCCGTCTGGCGCTACCTGGGCCTGAACTTCGTGCTGTTCCTCGGCGCCATCCAGTCCATCCCGGGCGAGCTGTACGAGGCGGCCGAGATCGACGGCGCGGGCCGCTGGCACCAGTTCCGGCACATCATCGCGCCCGGCATCAAGCCCGTGCTGGGCCTGAGCGTGGTCCTGTCCGTCTCCGGCTCGCTGTCGGTCTTCGAGATCCCGTACGTCATGACCGGCGGCGCCACCGGTACCGAGACGTTCGTGATCCAGACCGTGAAGCTGGCCTTCCAGTTCAACAAGACGGGGCTCGCCTCGGCCGCCGCCGTCGTGCTGCTGCTGATCGTCCTGGCGGTCACCTGGGTGCAGCGGCGCATCGTCCCCGACGAGAAGGTGGACCTCGTATGACCCGCCGCACCGTGGCCCGCGCCCTCGTCCACCTGTCGCTGGTCCTCGCGACGCTGGTCGTGCTGCTGCCGCTCACCGTGATCTTCCTGACCTCGCTGAAGTCCTCGAAGGAGATGGCGAACGGCAGCGGGGCGCTGGCCCTGCCCGACGACCCGCTGAACCTCGACAACTACGTGACCGCGTTCCGGGACGGGCAGATGCTGTCCGCCTTCGGCAACACGGCGGTCATCCTGGTCGTCGCCGTCGGCGGCACGATCCTCATCGGCTCGATGACGGCGTACGCGATCGACCGCTTCCGGTTCCGTCTCAGGAAGCTGGTCGTGGCGCTGTTCCTGCTCGCCGCGCTGGTTCCCGGGGTGACCACCCAGGTGGCGACCTTCCAGATCGTCAACAGCTTCGGGATGTTCGACAGCCTGTGGGCGCCGATCGCGCTCTACATGGGCACGGACATCGTGTCGATCTACATCTTCCTGCAGTTCATCCGCTCCATCCCGGTCTCCCTGGACGAGGCGGCGCGGCTGGACGGAGCGGGCGCCTTCACGGTCTACCGCAAGGTGATTCTTCCGCTGCTCAAGCCGGCGATCGCGACGGTGGTGATCGTGAAGGGGATCAACGTCTACAACGACTTCTACATCCCCTTCCTCTACATGCCCTCCGAGGATCTTGGCGTGATCTCGACGTCGCTGTTCCGCTTCAAGGGCCCGTTCGGAGCGCACTGGGAGACGATCTCGGCGGGCGCGGTCCTGGTCATCCTGCCCACCCTGATCGTCTTCCTGTTCCTCCAGCGCTTCATCTACAACGGCTTCACGAGGGGGGCGACGAAGTGACGCGCCCCGGGGCGGCTAGGCGCTCTCCGCCGAGGCCAGCGCGGCGACCAGGACCGGCGTCACCTGCTCCACCTGCCAGGGCCGCGCCCCGTACCCGGTCAGCGCCGCGGCGACCGACCGGTCGTCGGCCGGCTTCGGCGGCTCCCAGCACACCCGCCGCACCGTGTCCGGTGTGATCAGGTTCTCCGGCGGCATGTTCAGCCGCTCGGCGAGCGCGCCGACCCCCGCCCGGGCCGCGGAGAGCCGGGCCGCGGCCGCCGGGTCCTTGTCGGCCCACGCGCGCGGCGGCGGGGGACCGGTCACCTGCTGGCCGGGCTGGGGCAGCTGCGACTCGCTCAGCGCCTTCGCCCGGTCGACGGCCGCCTGCCACTGCTCCAGCTGGCGCCGCCCCACGCGCTGCCCGAAGCCGTTCAGCGCGGCCAGGGCGTGGACGTTGGCCGGCAGGGCGAGCGCGGCCTCCACGATGGCCGCGTCCGAGAGCACCTTGCCGGGGGAGACGTCCCGGCGCCGGGCGATCCGGTCGCGGGTCTGCCACAGCTCCCGCACGACGGCCATCTGCCGGCGCCGGCGCACCTTGTGCATGCCGGAGGTGCGCCGCCAGGGGTCCTTGCGGGGCTCCGCCGGCGGCGCCGAGGCGATCGCGTCGAACTCCTGCCGGGCCCACTCCAGCTTGCCCTGCCGGTCCAGCTCCTTCTCCAGCGCGTCCCGCAGGTCGACCAGGAGCTCGACGTCGAGGGCGGCGTAGCGCAGCCAGGGCTCGGGCAGCGGGCGGGTGGACCAGTCGACGGCGGAGTGCCCCTTCTCCAGCACGTAGCCGAGCACGTTCTCGACCATCGCGCCGAGGCCGACCCGGGGGAACCCGGCCAGGCGTCCGGCCAGCTCGGTGTCGAAGAGGTGGGTGGGGACCATGCCTATCTCGCGCAGGCAGGGCAGGTCCTGGGTGGCGGCGTGCAGCACCCACTCGACGCCGGACAGCGCCTCGCCCAGGCCGGACAGGTCGGGGCAGGCGACGGGGTCGATCAGCGCGGTCCCGGCGCCCTCGCGGCGCAGCTGGACCAGGTAGGCGCGCTGGCCGTAGCGGTAGCCGGAGGCGCGCTCGGCGTCCACGGCGACGGGGCCGGTGCCCGCGGCGAAGGCGGCGACCACCTCGGCGAGGGCGGCCTCGTCCGCGATCACGGGCGGAACGCCCTCGCGGGGCTCGAGCAACGGGATCGGCGCCTCCGTAGCAGAAGATCCGCCGTCGTCCGGAGGGGCGCCTCCGGTGGTTCGCAGTGAACTGTCTGCTGCGGTGTCGTGGGCGTCGGTCACCTGTCAAGGGTATCCGTGTCGCGAAGGCGCCCGTCGACGGAACGTTCCGTCGACGGGCGCCGTGGGATCGCAAACCGGTCAGGACGTGAGGGACCGGGCTCGCGGACCCGCGGGAGAGCGGGCCGGGAGCAGCGGCCGGTCCCGTTCACGCCGGCGAACCGACCGGCGGGGGCGGGGGCGGGGCGGTGGGGGAGGTCAGTGGATGATGCCGGTGCGCAGGGCCACCGCCACCATCCCGGCGCGGTCACCCGTGCCGAGCTTGCGGGCGATGCGGGCGAGGTGGCTCTTGACGGTCAGCGCGGACAGGCCCATCGAGACGCCGATCGCCTTGTTCGACTGGCCCTCCGCCACCAGCCGCAGCACCTCGACCTCGCGGCCGGACAGTTCGCGGTAGCCGCCCGGGTGGCTCGGAGCACCCGGGGGGCGGCGGTGCAGGCGCGCGGCGGCGGCGCCGATGGGAGCGGCACCGGGTCGGGTGGGGAGCCCGAGGTTGGTGCGGGTGCCGGTGACGACGTAGCCCTTCACTCCGCCGGCCAGCGCGTTGCGCACGGCGCCGATGTCGTCGGCGGCGGACAGGGCGAGGCCGTTGGGCCAGCCGGCGGCGCGGGTCTCCGACAGGAGGGTGAGGCCGGAGCCGTCCGGCAGGTGGACTTCGGCGACGCAGATGTCACGGGGGTTGCCGACGCGGGGACGGGCCTCCGCGACGGACGAGGCCTCGATGACATCGCGCACACCGAGCGCCCACAGGTGGCGGGTGACGGTGGAACGGACGCGGGGGTCGGCCACGACGACCATGGCGGTCGGCTTGTTCGGGCGGTAGGCGACCAGGCTTGAGGGCTGCTCGAGGAGAACGGACACCAGGCCTCCTGGGGTGCGGGACGGGGCCGGCTCGTGGGGGGTGTAGCCGGGACTAACCGTGCTTTCAAGGTCACAGTCGTCTTCGGCAACAAACCTGTTGTCCTTTAGGGAATGATCACGATCTGGTGAGTAACAATCCGGGCAATTCGGACGCACGATCGATCATTCGAAGATCGAACGGTTTCGCTCCGTGTCACAACGCTTCCGAAAGTGGTCGTATCGACAAAGAGATCGGCGAAAGAGATCGGCGTCGACGGCCGCCGGGATCCCCGGAGGGGGCTCACCGCGACTGCGGCCCCCTGCGCTGCGGCAGCGTCACCACCGAGGCGTCCCCGGGGGCGGCCGGCGGCAGCCCCGCGACCTGGGCCAGCAGGTCGCACCACGCGACCAGATGGGAGGCCGTGTCCGGCACCCCGCCCGGGCCCTCCCGGGGCGTCCAGGACGCACGGATCTCGATCTGCGAGGCGGCCGGCCGCTCCGACAGCCCGCCGAAGTAGTGGGAGCTCGCACGGGTCACCGTGCCGCTCGGCTCGCCGTACGCCAGCCCCCGCGCCGCGAGCGCGCCGGTCAGCCAGGACCAGCACACGTCCGGCAGCAGCGGATCCGCCGCCATCTCCGGCTCCAGCTCCGCCCGCACCAGGGTCACCAGACGGAAGACGCCCCGCCAGGCGTCGTGTCCGGCCGGGTCGTGCAGCAGCACCAGCCGGCCGTCGGCCACGTCCTGCTCGCCGTCGACGACCGCCGCCTCCAGCGCGTACGCGTACGGCGCGAGCCGCTTGGGCGCGGGGGCCGGCTCCACCTCGATCTGGGGCCGCAGCCGCGCGCCGCGCAGCGCGTCGACGGCGGCTCGGAAGGGCAGCGGGGGCGTGCCCCCGTGCCCGGGATCCGTCCCGGTCTCCTTCGGTTCGTCCATTCCGCCAGCGCCGTCCGACAGTCGTCCCTGAGCCGCAGCCATGCGGGGAAGATTAAGGGGAACGGGCGCCCGGCGCGGGGAGGGACACCCTCGCCGCCCCACGGTGTCCGGATCGTGTCCCGCGGGCGCCGCGCACCGGACGCCCTGCGGTGCGGGGGCGCCGGCGGGCCGTGCGAGACTTGCCGGTGTGAGTGCCAACGTGAGCCCGACGGCGGGTGTGCAGCCGACCGCGACGTACGACAGTGCCTTCCTGAGGGCGTGCAGGCGCGAGCCCGTCCCGCACACCCCGGTGTGGTTCATGCGGCAGGCCGGGCGCTCACTGCCGGAGTACCGCAAGGTCCGCGAGGGCATCGGGATGCTCGAGTCCTGCATGCGCCCCGACCTGGTCACCGAGATCACCCTCCAGCCGGTGCGCCGCCACCACGTGGACGCGGCGATCTACTTCAGCGACATCGTGGTCCCCCTCAAGGCCATCGGCATCGACCTCGACATCAAGCCCGGCGTCGGCCCGGTCGTCGAGCAGCCGGTCCGCACCCGCGCCGACCTCGCCCGGTTGCGCGACCTCACCCCCGAGGACGTCTCCTACGTCACCGAGGCGATCGGCCTGCTGACCCGCGAGCTCGGGTCCACCCCGCTGATCGGCTTCGCGGGCGCCCCGTTCACCCTCGCGAGCTACCTCGTCGAGGGCGGCCCGTCCCGCACGTACGAGAACGCCAAGGCGATGATGTACGGCGACCCCGAGCTGTGGGCCGACCTGCTCGACCGCCTCGCGGACATCACCGCCGGGTTCCTCAAGGTCCAGATCGAGGCCGGCGCCTCGGCGGTCCAGCTGTTCGACTCCTGGGCCGGCGCGCTCGCCCCGGCCGACTACCGGCGCTCGGTGCTGCCCGCCTCGGCGAAGGTGTTCCGCGAGGTCGCCGGCCACGGCGTCCCGCGCATCCACTTCGGCGTCGGCACCGGCGAGCTGCTCGGCCTGATGGGCGAGGCCGGCGCGGACGTCGTGGGCGTCGACTGGCGCGTCCCGCTGGACGAGGCCGCCCGCCGCGTCGGCCCCGGCAAGGCGCTCCAGGGCAACCTCGACCCGACCGTGCTGTTCGCCGGCCGCGAGGCCGTCGAGGCCAGGACCCGCGAGGTGCTCCGGACGGCCGCCGGCCTGGAGGGCCACGTCTTCAACCTCGGCCACGGCGTGATGCCGTCCACCGACCCGGACGCCCTGACCCGCCTCGTGGAGTACGTCCACACGCAGACCGCGCGCTGACCCGCGCGCACGCGCCGCCGCGCGTCGGAACCCGGGTGCGGGGTACTGGGCATACAGCTGCCCACCACGTCCGCTCCCGGGTCCGGCCAGGTGGAGGCCTCATGCGGCTCGAAATGTTCGACCCCGCCCCGATCGGCGTCGTGTTCACCCAGGGGCCGGAGCACCGGCTCGCGTACACCAACGAGCTCTACCGCAAGACCTTCGGCGACCGTCCGCTGGGCCGCCCCGTCCGCCAGACCTTCCCCGACCTCGAGCAGTCCGGCTACTTCGAGATCTTCGACCGGGTCTTCGCCACCGGGGAGCCCGAGGTGCTCACGGCCGTGCCCGTCGACCTGGCCTTCCCGCACGCGGGAACGCGCTACTTCACGTTCAGCGTCTCCCACGCCACGATGAGCGACGGCCGGCCGGGAGTGCTGGGCGTGATCGTGGAGGTCACCGAGGAGGTGACCGCCGCGGAACGGATCCGCGTCCTGTCCGAGGAACGCCGCCGAGCGCTGCTGCGCTACCGCAGCCTGGTCAACGCCGGATCCCAGATGGTGTGGGTGACCGCGCCCGAGGGCGGGGTCACCGAGCCGAGTCCCGGCTGGCAGCGGGTGACCGGGCAGAGCTGGGAGGAGTTCCGGGGCGACGGGTGGATCGACGCGGTCCACCCCGACGACCGCGCCGCCATCGTCGAGGAGTGGCGCCGGGCCCTGGACGAGGTGAGGCCGCTGTTCACCCACGCCTACCGGCTGCGGCTGGCCACGGGCGGCCACCGCCACTTCGCCGTCAACGCCGCACCGGTCCGCGACGGCGACACGGTCGTCGAGTGGGTGGGCATCTGCCGGGACATCGAGCAGGAGTGGCAGGACGCCCGTCGCGAGGAACTGCTGGCCCGCGCGACCGCCGTCACCGCCGACACCGTGCGGCCGGACGAGATGCTCGCCGCCCTCACCGGGGTGATCGTGCCCGACATCGCCGACAGCTGCGCCATGTACCTCCTCCCGCAGGCCCTGCACCGCACGCCGGGGACCGCGCTGACCGCCGAACGCGTCGCCGCCCTCACCCGCGAGGACCGCCCCGACCTCCCCCCGCACCACGCGGAGCACCTGGGGCCGGGCAGCCCGCTCGCCCGCGCCGCAGACCGGCGCAGCCCGGTCCACGCCGTCTTCCCGCCCGGCTCGCCCCCGCCCGACCTCGCCCCGCCCGGCGCCGAGCCCTGGCTGGCCCCCGACGCCAACAGCGTCGTGCTGCTCCCCGTCGTCGTCGACGGCACCACCGCCGCCCTGGTCGCCGCCTCCGTCTGCGGCGACCGGCCGCCCCTGGGCCGGCCCGAGATCAGCCTGCTGCGGACCCTCCTGGAACGCGCCCACGCACCGATCGGCAAGGCCCTGGAGTACCAGCGCACCCGGCAGGTGGCGCTGGCCCTCCAGCACAGCCTGCTCACCGATCCGCCGGACGTGCCCGGCCTCGGCATCGCCGTCCGCTACCGGCCCAGCACCTCGGCCGCCGAGGTCGGCGGCGACTGGTACGACTCCTTCGTGCTGCGCGACGGCGCCACCGTCCTCACCATCGGCGACGTCTCCGGCCACGACCTGCCCGCCGCCGTCACCATGAGCCAGCTGCGCAACATGCTGCGCGGACTCACCCTGGACCGCCAGGAACCGACCGGCGCGATCCTGCGCCGCCTGGACGTCTCCGTGCAGACCCTCTACCTGGAGTGCACCGCCACCTGCGTCCTGGGCCGGGTCGAACCCACGGAGCCCGGCCGCTTCCAGCTCCACTACTCCGTCGCGGGACACCCCCCGCCGCTGCTGGTCGAAGCGGACGGCACCGCGCGCTTCCTGACGCGGGGCCGCTCCCCGATGCTCGGGCTCGTCCCGCACCCCGAGTACGACAGCGCGGTGGAACCGCTGCCCCCCGGCTCCACCCTGCTGCTCTACACCGACGGGCTGGTGGAGCGCCGCGAGGAGGACATCACCACCGGTCTGGAGCGGCTGCGCCACCACGCGTCGGCCGCCGCCCGGCGCCCGCTGGAGGCCTTCTGCGACGAGCTGCTCGCCGGTCTGCCGACCGTCGGCAACGACGACGACGTGGCCCTGGTGGCCCTGCGGCTGCCCGCGCCCCCGGCCGGGAGCCACGGGCCCGCGGCCCGGGAGTAGCGGACGCCCCTGCCGTCCCGGCCGTGCGCGCCGCCCGAAGAGCACGCCGCGCGGCTCGGGCGGGGGCGGCGTGCCCGGACGCGCCGCCGCGCTCCTGCCCACCGCGTGCGGCAGCGACCGCGGACCCGCCCGCACCGGCAGCCCGGACGAGACCGCGGAACCGCCCGGCGCCCCCCTGTGGGTGCGCCTCGGTCACCCCCGCCGCTGTGCGTCCTTCCGCGGGGGACTCACGGTGCGTGGTGGCCGGAGCCGGTGGGCCGACGACCGCGGGTCGACGGTGAGGGGGCACCCCAGGGGTGAGGTGAGGGAGCGCAGCGCGGCGGCGGAGAGCCTGATCCAGGGGTGGCCCCGGCCGAGGGTCGCCAGCAGCTGCGCGGAGGTGGTGAAGGCGACGGCCGTACGGCGCCCGGAGGGAGTGCGGAAGAAGCGGGTCACGAAGTAGCCGCGTTCCGGACGGACGGGTACGTACAGCGGACCGCCCGGCGCGTCGGGTGCGGCCTCGGGGTCGCTTCGAGGATCCGCCACGCTTCACCTCACCGGTGTGAAGTCCCGCGCTCCGATGAACGCGGGCCGTCGTGCCGGTGCCGCGAAGGGTTCCTCCGCCGCGTTCTCCACGCTGTTGAACACGATGAAGACGTTGCTGCGCGGGTAGGGCGTGATGTTGTCGCCGGAGCCGTGCATGGCGTTGCAGTCGAACCAGGTCGCCGAGCCGGCCCTGCCGGTGAACAGCCTGATGCCGTGCTCGCCCGCCATCCTGGTCAGCGCCTCGTCGGACGGGGTGCCCGCGTCCTGCATCTGCAGCGACTTCTTGTAGTTGTCCTTCGGTGTCCTGCCCGCGCAGCTCAGGAAGGTCTTGTGCGAGCCGGGCATGATCATCAGACTTCCGTTGGTGTCGTGGTTGTCGGTGAGCGCGATCGACACCGACACGGTCCGCATGCGCGGCAGGCCGTCCTCGGCGTGCCAGGTCTCGAAGTCCGAGTGCCAGTAGAAGCCGCTCGCCCCGAAGCCGGGTTTGACGTTGACGCGGGACTGGTGGACGTACACGTCCGAGCCGAGGATCTGGCGGGCCGTTCCCACCACGCGCTCGTCGCGCACGAGCGAGGCGAACACCTCGCTGATCCGGTGCACCTCGAACACCGAGCGGATGTCCTGCGACGCGGGCTCGACGACCGCGCGCTCGTCGGCGCGGACCGCCGGGTCCCGGATCAGTCCGTCCAGCTCGGCCCGGTGGAGGGTCACCTCGTCCGGGTCCAGCAGTGCGTCCACGGTCGTGAAACCGGTGTGCTCGAAGCCCAGCAGCTCGCCCTGCCCGAGGGGACCCGGCGTACCGGGCGCGGACCACACCACGGGGTCCCGGCGCGGCACCACGGCCTCGGTCCTGCCACGGGTGGGGTACGGGTCGGTGGTCCGACGGGGGTTGGACAGCGTCGTCATGGCGTCCTCACGACTCCTCGGTCTGGATGTCCGCGGTCTCGGATTCCGTCAGCTCGTGGCCTCCCCCCAGGCATGCGGATCCGGGGGAGGGTAGACGCCGTTCTCGTCGTGATCCTCCAGACCCGTCACGGGCGGGTTGAAGACGCACACGCAGCGGAAGTCGGTCTTGGGCCGCAGGGTGTGCCGCTCGTGCCCGTCCAGCAGATACATCGTTCCCGGCGTGATCCAGTGCCTCTCGCCCGTCTCCTCATCGGTCAGCTCGGCCTCGCCCTCGACACAGAGCACGGCCTCGACGTGATGGGCGTACCACATCGTGGTCTCCGTCCCGGCGTACAGCGTCGTCTCGTGCAAGGAGAAGCCGACCCGCTCCCTGGCCAGCACGATGCGCTTGCTCTCCCAGGTGCCGGACGCGCCCACGACGTGCCGGTCGGTGCCCTCGATCTCCTTGAAGGAACGCACGATCACGGTGGTGTCACCTTTCTTCCACGGGGGACTGATCTCCTGCGTGACCCGCAGCGCTGCGCGCGCTCAGCGGCGAGGAGGCCGCGGCGAAGGATCGACTTCCCGCACCGCACGGGCGAACAGCGCGATCCCTTCCTCCAGTTCCTCGTCGCTGATGGTCAACGGCGGGAACAGCTTGACGACTTCGCTGTCGGGACCCGACGTCTCCAGGAGCAGCCCCAGTTCGAAGGCGCGGGCGCAGACGAGGGAGGCGCACGAGGTGCCGGCGAACTCCACGCCCCACGCCAGGCCCCGGCCGCGCACGCCGGAGGCGCGGGCCGGCCCGTCGGTGGCGACGGTGTCCAGGGCCTGCCTGATCTGCTCGCCGCGGGCCAGGGTCTGCTTCTCCAGCCCGTCGTCGCGCCAGTACTCCTCCAGCGCGGCGGTGGCCGTCACGAAGGCCGGACTGAAGCCGCGGAAGGTGCCGTTGTGCTCCCCGGGCTCCCAGATGTCCAGTTCGGGGCGGAACAGGGTCAGCGACATCGGCAGTCCGTATCCGCTGACGGACTTCGACAGCGTCACGATGTCCGGCGTTATGCCGGACTCCTCGAAGGAGAAGAACGCACCGGTGCGGCCGCAGCCCATCTGGATGTCGTCGATGATCAGCAGCATGTCGCTGCGCCGGCACAGTTCGGCGAGGTCACGCAGCCACTCGGCCCGCGCCACGTTGATCCCGCCCTCGCCCTGCACGGCCTCCACGATCACGGCCGCCGGGGTGTCCAGGCCGGAACCCCTGTCCCCGAGCAACCGCTCCAGCCACAGGAAGCCGGACGTCCGGTCGTCCAGGGGGTCGTCGAAGGGCACGGGGGTGGCGTGCACCAGCGGAATGCCCGCGCCCGCCCGCTTGAAGGCGTTGCCGGTGACGGCGAGGGAGCCCAACGACATGCCGTGGAAGGAATTGGTGAAGAAGACGACGGCTTCCCGGCCCTTCACCTTGCGGGCCAGCTTCAGGGCCGCCTCGACGGCATTGGTGCCGGCAGGACCCGGGAACATCACCTTGTACGGCAGTCCGCGCGGCTCCAGCACGATCTCCTGGAAAGCTTCGAGGAAAGTCCGCTTGGCGACCGTCGACATGTCGAGGGCGTGGGTGACGCCATCCTTCTCGAGGTAGTCGAGAAGCGCCCGTTTGAGGACCGGGTTGTTGTGTCCGTAATTCAGTGCGCCCGCACCGGAGAAGAAGTCCAGGTACGGTCGGCCGTTCTCGTCGTGCAGTCGGCTGCCGTTGGCGTGGTCGAATACCGTGGGCCAGTTGCGGCAATAACTGCGCACTTCGGACTCGAGTGTCTCGAAGACGTCCCGGTCGGAATCTGCAGCTGCCATGAGGGCTCGCTCCTCCGGAGGGAAAGAGAAAGGAAACGGAATGCCGGTCCCGTCGATCGCGTCGGCTGTCAGCGCAGCGGTCCGATGCGGTACAGGAACTCGGCCTCATGGGCATCGGGAAAAAGCTCCGCGGGGAACAGCATGTCCCTTTCGAGCGGTGCCGCATGCCGCTTGGCGAACGACCGGAACAGCCTGTCCGACGCGGCGTTGTCCGGACTGACGGTCGTCTCCAGGTACCGGAGGGCGCCGGCGGCCGCCAACCGGGCGGTGAGGTGGTCCAGCATGGCACTGGCGATGCCGTGTCCCCGCTGCTCCCGATCCACGGCGATCTGCCAGACGGCAAGGGCGTCGGGCTGCTCGGGACGGTGGAATCCTGTGACGAATCCGACCGGCGCGCCACCGCTCCGCAAAGCCACCGCGGACGTACGGGCGAATTCTTTGAACCACAGCAGGTAACTGTAGGAGGAATTCACGTCGAGCACCCCGGAATCACGGGCGATGCGCCACGCTGCGGCCCCGTTCTCGACCGTAGGGACTGTCATGGCCAGTGTGTCCATGAAACACACCTCGCTCTCCCCGTGCGAACCGAACCGCGCGGTTGAGTACGCCCGGATTGACTTGCGTGTCTTCCGTGTCTGCCGGGATTGCCCCCTCCGATGGGGGCACGTGCCTTGCGGGGAGCGCCTTCGTCCCGGCCGTCCGCATGAGGACGCAGGGCGAACGCCTCCGGCTCGATGCTACGTCCGTGAGGCTGCGGAAGGCCAGGCGGGCCGACCTGTTTAGATGCGAAGAAAGGGGAAATTCCCTCGCCGGTCGCGGGGAAACCAGAACCGTGCGGTCTGTTTCACGGGAATTTCCCGCGGAGGGCGACGGAATTCTATCAATCGGCGCCCGAGCCGGCGAACCGGTATGGCTCCGGCTCGGGGCGGGCGGGGACGCCCGTCACCGGGCCGGCCCGCCGGGTCGGTCGGAGGCGGTGCGGGATCCCCGGACGGCGGCGAGGCCCGGCGTCACCTTCCCGGCCTCCTCCGGCGGCGCGTCGTCCACCGCTCCGGTGTGCCGGGGCCGGCCGCGCCGGCTCGGGTGCGGTGGTCGTCGTGGTCCGCGCGCGTGCCGGATGCCGGTGCGGGCCGGTGGTCGTCGCGGTCGGTCGTGGGGTGCTCCCGTGTCGACGGGCCGGGGCCGTGCGCGGGGGTCCCCGCGTACGGCCCCCGGGCGTGCGCGGCGGTGGGGTGGGCGGGCCGCCTCAGTGCCGTTTGCGCTGCACCGCGACGGCCGCGAGTGCGGCGACGAGGGCCCCGGCCAGGCCGACGAGCACCTTCTTGGCCACGGCGGCGGAGCTGCCGAGGGCGTCGCGCACGCGGTCGTGGACGCTGAGCGGCACGCCGAGGAGCGCGTTGCCGGGGGGACGCCGCGGGACGACGGGGTGGGGGTGGGTGGGGGCGGTCTGCCGCACCGTCTCCCAGGCGGTGCCGAGTGCGCGCAGCCGAACGGGGTCCATCGCCTCCTGCAGCCGGGGCAGGAGGAGGTCCTCCTCGTCCCTGATGTCCTGCCGTATCAGCGCGAAGGCCCCCCGCACCTTGTCCTCGCGCTCGGGGTCGCCGGGAGGAAGGCGTTCGACGTCCGCCACGAGACCGTTGATCTGCTGGTGCTCCTCCTCGACCCGGGAGGTCAGTTCCTCGCCGTCCGGGACCGAGCGCCGCACCGCCGGCCACAGCACGGTCTCCTCCGCGAAGGCGTGGCTGAAGACCAGCTGGACGACCTGCTTCAGGGCCTGTTCGCGCCGGGGGCCGTCGTCGAGGGTCCGGTACTCGTTCATCAGCCGGTCCATCTCCTCGTGGTCACGGCGTTGCCGCGCCAGGACGCTGGCGCGGCCCCCCAGCTGCTCGACGGTCTGGTCCTTGAGGGTCCTGGGCATGGCTCGCTCCCGTTCGTGCGCCGGAGAGGGGGGCCGGTGGCGCGTCCCTGCGGTCCTCCGGGCCCTTCTGCTCGGTCCGGGTACCCCGGCCCGGCCCGGCACACCGCACAACGCCGTTCCTTCCTCGTGTTGCCCGCTCGTGCGGCAGGCCCCTACCGGGCCCGCCGGCCGAAGAGGACGCCGCGCGGCTCCGGCGGTGGGGGAGTGCCGGGCTTGAGCGGCCAGGCGAGGAGCATGCCGACCGCGAATCCGACCACATGGGCCACGTAGGCGACGGTGCCGGCGTCGGAAACGCCCTGGCCGGCGGAGTAGAGCGCCTGGAGCACGAACCACAGGCCCAGCACGATCCAGGCGGGCAGCCGCAGCGGCAGGAAGATCAGGAACGGCACCAGCACCCAGACCCGTGCCTTCGGGTACAGCACCAGATAGGCGCCCAGCACCCCCGCGATCGCCCCGGAGGCGCCGATCAGGGGCTCGCCGGAGCCGGCGTTGAGCAGGGCGAAGCCGTAGGAGGCCGCGTAGCCGCAGACGACGTAGAACAGCAGGAAGCGGACGTGCCCCATGCGGTCCTCGATGTTGTTGCCGAAGATCCACAGGAAGAGCAGGTTGCCCAGCAGGTGCAGCCAGCCGCCGTGCAGGAACATCGCCGTGAGGACGCTCAGCTCCGGGGACTTGTCGTAGCCGGGCGGCCCCACCACGCACCCGGGGCCCTGCGGACCCACCCCGGTGTCGCCCGTGGGCACCAGGCGCGGCATCCGGTGGTGGATCAGCTCCTGCGGCACCGCCGCGTACCGCTCCAGGAACGCCTGGAGGTCGCACAGCCGTGCGAGGGAGCTCTCGCCGGTCAGCGAACCGGCGACGCCGGGGGTGAGGAACAGGAAGACGGCGAAGTTGGCTGCGAGCAGCGCGTACGTCACCCAGGGGGTGCGCCGCGCCGGATTCACGTCATGGACGGGGATGACCACGACCCCCTTGTGCCCGGGCGACGGCCGGCGAATCCGCGCGGGGCCGCTGAACACCGCCGTCCGGCCGTGCGTATCACTCGTCAACCGCCCGCGGCGCGGGGAAGGGGCCGCGGGGCCGACGTGAGGAACAGGCGATGAACGACCGAGTGACCCGCGCGATGCACGCGCTGCCCGACGGCGAGGCCGAACTCACGCTCGTGGTGCGCCTCCCCTGGGAGGACGTCGCCCGGCTCGGCCAGGAGGCGGGGCGGCTCGCCTCCCAGATGCAGCGGCCGGTGACGCTGGACGAGGCGGCGAGCCACCGCCTGCGCTCGGTGCGGGCCACCGCCGCGCACGCGAAGCCGGCGGGGGAGCAGCCGCCGGCGGTGGCGTCCGCCGCGTCGGTGTCCTCCCTGCCGGCCCGGCCCCCGGCCGAGCAGGCACGCCAGGTGATCGACCGGATCAACGGGACGGCGTAGGCGCACGCCGGCGCCGGCTCACGCGGTGTCCCGGATCCTCGCCGCCGCCTTGCGGGCCGCCACCAGGACCGGGTCCCAGACCGGGGAGAACGGCGGGGCGTACCCCAGGTCCAGGGTCGTCATCTGTTCCACCGTCATCCCCGCCGTGAGGGCGACCGCCGCGATGTCGACCCGCTTGCCCGCGCCCTCGCGGCCGACGATCTGCACGCCGAGGAGGCGGCCGGTGCGCACTTCGGCGAGCATCTTCACCGTCATGGGGGAGGCGTTCGGGTAGTAGCCCGCGCGGCTGGTCGACTCGATGGTGACCGACGCGAAGCGCAGGCCCACGCGGCGGGCGTCCTTCTCGCGCAGGCCGGTGCGCGCGATCTCCAGGTCGCACACCTTGCTGACCGCCGTGCCGACCACGCCGGGGAAGGTGGCGTAACCGCCGCCGACGTTGGCGCCGATGATCTGGCCGTGCTTGTTGGCGTGCGTGCCGAGCGGGATGTGCCGCTCCTGCCCGGAGACCAGGTCGAGCACCTCCACGCAGTCGCCGCCGGCCCAGACGTCCTCGTGCCCGCGCACCCGCATCGAGCGGTCGGTCAGCAGCCCGCCGTGCTCCCCCAGGGGGAGTCCCGCCGCCCGCGCGAGGGCCGTCTCGGGCCGCACCCCGATGCCGAGGACGACGACGTCCGCCGGATACTCCGCGTCCTCGGTGGCGACCGCCCGCACCCGGCCGTCGTCCCCCACGAGCAGCTCGGTGACCTCGGCGTCGTTGACCATGGTGATGCCCAGGCCCTCCATGGCCTCGTGCACCAGCCGCCCCATGTCGGGGTCGAGGGTGGCCATGGGCTCCTTGCCGCGGTTGACGACCGTCACCTCGTAGCCGCGGTTGATCATCGCCTCGGCCATCTCCACGCCGATGTAGCCCGCGCCGACCACCACCGCCCGGCGCCCGCGGGTGCGGGCCAGCGTGTCGAGCAGCGCCTGCCCGTCGTCCAGGGTCTGCACCCCGTGCACCCCGGGGGCGTCCATGCCGGGCAGCTCCGGACGGATCGGCCGCGCCCCCGTCGCGATCACCAGCTTGTCGTACGACGTCCAGGACTCGGTGCCCGCGTCGACGTCGCGCGTGCGCACCCGCCTCCGGTCGAGGTCGATCTCCGTCACCTCGGTGCACAGCCGCAGGTCGATGTCGCGCGCGCGGTGCTCCTCGGGGGTGCGCGCGATCAGCCGGTCCCGCTCGGGGACGTCACCGCCCACCCAGTACGGGATGCCGCACGCCGAGTAGGAGGCGAAGTGGCCGCGTTCGAACGCCACGATCTCCAGTTCGTCCGGGCCCCTCAGCCGACGGGCCTGCGACGCCGCGGACATCCCCGCGGCGTCGCCGCCGATCACGACCAGACGTTCCCTCGCACCCCGCGCATCGCTCATGCTCATGCGAACACGCTACGGGGGCGGGGTGGTTCGGGCCCGGTACGGGTCCGAACCGGGGCCCTTCAGCCCTCCGTGCCCTCCCCGCTCCCGCCCGTCCGCGGTGCCGGCCGCGCCGCCGGCCGCGGGCCCGGGGCGCTCGTCGCGGACACCGGCGCCGGCCGGCGCGGCAGCCGCGGGCGCACGGCCTTCCGCCACAGCAGGACGAGGAGGGCGGCCACCGCCGCGAACGGCAGCACCGCGCCGGCCGCCACCGCCAGCCAGCGCAGCATCGTCACGAACGCGTCCCAGCCGCCCGCGAGCGCGTCCACGAAGCCGGGGTCGTCGTCCCGCGCGGTCCTCTCCACCGGCGTCTCGGACAGGGACAGGGTGATGGTGGCCAGGCTCGTCCGGTCCTTCAGCGACTCCTGGCGGGCGAGCAGGGCCTCCAGGTCGGCCTGACGGGTGCTCAGTTCCCCTTCCAGGGTGACCACGTCCTCGAGCTCGGTGGCCCGGTCCATCAGCTCGCGGATGCGGGCCACGCTGGCGCGCTGCGACGTGATCCGGCTCTCCACGTCGACCACCTGGTCGGTGACGTCCTGAGCCTTCGCGCTGCGTTCGAGGAGCTTGCCCGCGCCCTCCAGGTCGGCGAGGACCTCCTCGTACTCCTCGACGGGCACGCGCAGCACCACGCGCGTGTGCTCGTGCCCCTCCTCGTCGCGGGTGGTGGTCTCGTTGCCGACGTAGCCGCCCGCGTTCTCCGTGGTGGCGCGGGCCTCGTCCAGGGCCTTCGGGGCGTCCTTCACCTGCACGGTCAGCGAGGCGGTGCGGATGATGTGCTGCGCGGCGGCCTTCGGCGGCGCCGTCGTGCGGGCGCCGTCCGCCGCGCCGCCGGGCGCGCCCTGCTTGGCGCCCTCCGGCGCCGCCGCCCCGGCGTCCGCCTGCGCGGCGGCCTTGTTGTCGCCGTCCGCCGAACTGCCGGAGGCGTCGTCGGCGCCGCCGCACCCGGTGACCGCCAGGGCCGCGGACAGCAGGACCACGGCCAGGGCGTGGGCCGGTCGTACGGATCGTCGTGTGCGCATCTGGGTTCCCCCCGGGGTCGTGACGACTGACGTTCCTACGACGCCGGACGGGCACGGGACGTTGGCGCGAAACGGTCCCGAAGCGGTCACGGTAGGGACTCGGCCGGGACGCCCCGCAGCCGCGCCGGGGACCGGTCAGGGCCGTACGGCCCTGGTGGGGCCGCCGGCGGTGTTTGAGAAGCTGGAGCCATGAGCGGATCACACAGGGGCGCCGGCCGGCGGGTCGTCGTCGTCGGAGCCGGTGTCGCCGGGCTGGCCGCCGCGCACCGGCTGCTGGAGCGCGGGGCGCGGGTGACGGTGCTGGAGGCCTCGGACCGGGTCGGCGGCAAGCTGCTGCCCGGCGAGATCGCGGGCGCGCGCGTCGACCTCGGCGCCGAGTCGATGCTGGCCCGCCGCCCCGAGGCGGTGGACCTCGCCCGCGAGGTGGGTCTCGCCGGGCGCCTCCAGCCCCCGGCCACCGCGACGGCCTCGCTGTGGACCCGCGGCGCCCTGCGCCCCATGCCCAAGGGCCACGTCATGGGCGTGCCCGGCACCGCCGCCGCCCTCGCCGGCGTGCTGTCCGACGAAGGACTCGCCCGGATCGGGCGCGACGCCGACCTGCCGCGCACCGAGGTCGGCGACGACGTGGCGGTCGGGGAGTACGTGGCGGCGCGCCTGGGCCGCGAGGTCGTCGACCGCCTGGTGGAGCCCCTGCTGGGCGGGGTGTACGCGGGCGACGCGTACCGCATCTCGATGCGCTCGGCGGTCCCGCAGCTCTTCGAGGCCGCCCGGACCCACACCTCCCTGACCGAGGGCGTCCGCGAGATCCAGGCGAGGTCCGCCGCCTCCCGGCAGACCGGCCCCGTGTTCATGGGCATCGCGGGCGGGGTGGGCACCCTGCCGCTCGCCGTCGCCGAGTCGGTGCGGGCGCGCGGCGGGGACGTCCTCACCGGCACGCCGGTCACGGAGCTGCGCCGGACGCCGGAGGGCGGCTGGCGGGTCGTCGCCGGGGACCGGGTCCTGTCCGCCGACGCGGTCGTCGTCGCCGTCCCCGCCCCGGCCGCCGCCCGCCTCCTGCGCGCCGAGGCGCCCCGGGCCGCCGCCGAACTGGCCGGGGTCGAGTACGCCTCCATGGCGCTGGTCACCCTCGCCTACCGCCGCGCGGAGACCGACCTCCCCGAGGGCAGCGGATTCCTGGTGCCGCCGGTCGACGGCCGCACCGTCAAGGCGGCCACCTTCGCCTCGAGCAAGTGGGGCTGGGTCGCCGACGAGGACCCCGGCCTGGTCGTCCTGCGCACCTCCGTCGGCCGCCACGGCGAGACCGAGGTCCTCCGCCGCGACGACGCCGATCTCGTGGAGGTCTCCCGGCACGACCTGAAGGCGGCCACCGGCCTGGACGCCACCCCGGTCGCCACCCGCGTCACCCGCTGGGACGACGGCCTGCCCCAGTACCCCGTCGGCCACCACGCCCGCGTCGCCCGCGTCCGCGAGCACCTCGCGGACCTCCCGGGGCTCGCCGTGTGCGGCGCGGCCTACGACGGCGTCGGCATCCCGGCGTGCGTCGCGAGCGCGTACGCCGCCGTCGAACAGATCCACGGTGACCTGCGCGGTGTGCAGGAACTCACCGCCCACCCGGTGCAGAGCCTCCACGGAGGAGCAGGAGAATGAGGGACATGAGTGACGACGCCACCACCCCCGCCCCCGACCGGATCCCCAACAAGGGCAAGCTGGCCAAGGACCTCAACGAGGTCATCCGCTACACCCTCTGGTCCGTCTTCAGGCTGAAGGACGTGCTGCCCGAGGACCGCGCCGGGTACGCCGACGAGGTCCAGGAGCTGTTCGACCAGCTCGCCGCCAAGGACGTCGTGGTCCGCGGCACCTACGACCTGTCGGGCCTGCGCGCGGACGCCGACCTCATGATCTGGTGGCACGCCGAGACCGCCGACCAGCTCCAGGAGGCGTACAACCTCTTCCGGCGCACCGGGCTGGGCCGCGCCCTCACGCCGGTCTGGTCGAACATGGCGCTGCACCGGCCCGCCGAGTTCAACCGCTCGCACATCCCGGCGTTCCTCGCCGACGAGACGCCCCGCGACTACGTGAGCGTCTACCCGTTCGTGCGCTCCTACGACTGGTACCTGCTGCCCGACGAGGACCGCCGCCGCATGCTCGCCGACCACGGCAAGATGGCCCGCGGCTACCCCGACGTGCGCGCCAACACGGTCGCCTCCTTCTCCCTCGGCGACTACGAGTGGATCCTCGCCTTCGAGGCCGACGAACTGCACCGCATCGTCGACCTCATGCGCCACCTGCGCGGCTCGGAGGCCCGGATGCACGTCCGCGAGGAGGTCCCGTTCTTCACGGGCCGCCGCAAGGACGTCGCGGAACTGGTCGCGGGCCTGGCCTGATCAGGCCGCCGGCCGGGCGGACGGCGCCCTCCCGGCCGGGCCGGCCGCCGGCCTCGGTTCCGGGTGCGGTGCGCAGGACGCGCGCCGCTCCGGCACCCGCCCCTCGAGCAGGTACGCCTCCATGTGCCCGTTGACACAGGCGTTGGGACCGCCCGCGATGCCGTGCGCACCGGCGTCCCGCTCGGTCACCAGCACCGAACCCGCGAGCCGGCGGCGCAGTTCCAGGGCACCGTCGTAGGGAGTGGCCGCGTCCCGCTCGGCCGCCAGGATCAGCGTCGGCGGCAGCTCACCGCGCCCGGCGCGCACGTCCAGCGGCCGCTGCCGGGGCGCCCGCCAGTAGGCGCAGGGCAGATTGGTCCACACGTTCTCCCAGGTCTCGAAGGGCGCCCGGCGCGCGAGCCGGGTGTTGTCCCGGTCCCACACCGCCCAGTCCGTCGGCCAGGGCGCGTCGTTGCACTCCACGGCGAGATAGACCGCCCGCGCGTTCTCCTGCTCCACCGCCGCCTCCGGATACGCCTGGGCCTGCTCCACCAGCGGCCCGGGGTCGCCCTTCAGGTACGCCGACAGGGCGTGCGCGCGGTGCGGCCAGTAGTCGTCGTAGTACGCCGCCTGCAGGAGCGCCTCCTGCAACTGCCCCGGCCCGACCTTCCCGCCGGCCGGTTCCTCCGCCAGCCGGGCCCTCGCCCGCTCGTAGCCGCGCTGCACCTCGTCCGGCGTGTCGCCCAGCCCGTACACCTCGTCGTACCGGGCGACCCAGGCGCGGAAGTCCGCCCAGCGGTCCTCGAACGCGGCCGACTGGTCGAGGTTGTTGCGGTACCAGATCTGCCCCGGCTCCGGGTTCACCGCCGAGTCGAACACCATCCGCCGCACGTGGGAGGGGAACATCGTGGCGTACAGCGCCCCGAGGTACGTGCCGTAGGACGCGCCCAGGAACGTCAGCCGCTTCTCGCCGAGCGCGGCGCGCAGCACGTCCAGGTCGCGCGCGTTGTTGAGCGAGGTGTAGTGCCGCAGCGCGCCGCCGGCCCGCTCGGCGCAGCCGCGCGCGTGGGCCCTGGCCTGCGCGACGCGCCGGCGCTTGTACGCCTCCGAGGGGTGCGTCGGCGCCTTCGTGGGCCCCTCGGCGGACTCCTTCGGGTCCATGCAGGACAGCGGCGCGGAACGGCCCACCCCGCGCGGGGCGTAGCCGACGAGGTCGTAGGCGGCCGCGACGCGCTTCCACTCGGGCAGCGCGCCGAGGAGCGGGAAGTACATGCCGCTCGCGCCCGGCCCGCCCGGGTTGTGGACCAGGGCGCCCTGCCGGGGGACCCTGCGCTTGCCGTTGGCGGGGTCCTTGCCCGTGGCCCGGACCCGGCTGACGGTGAGCCGGATCCGCTCGCCGTTCGGGCGGGCGTAGTCGAGCGGGACGCTGACCGTGCCGCACCGGACGCCGGGCGGCAGGTCCTCCGTGTCCGGGCACGCGCCGAACGCGATGCCCTCGCGCGCGGCGCGCTCGGCGGCCACCGCGGTGCCGCGCAGCTCGGCCGCGCCCGGGGCGGCGGGAGCGGACCGGGAGGCCGAGGGAGCACTGCCGGCCGGGGCGGCGGCCAGGGTGGTGAGCAGCAGGGACCCGGCGGCCACGTGGACGGCGACGGTTCTCATCGTGTATCCCTTCGGTGCACGGAGCGACAAAAGGGATGTTTCGTCCGGTGGTTGGGTAAGGCAAGCACCGCTCGCGGGTGTCGCCGTCAGTACTCCCGTTCGCCTCCGGCGCGGTGGCCGTGCTCGCGGTGGGCGAAGGCCGCCCGCAGGTCCGGTTCACCGACCGCGCGGATGCCGCGCACGGCGACGGAGGTGAGGTACGCGCGGTCGTCCCCGGCGCCGTCGGTCCCGCGGGACAGGGCCTCGAGCAGCCGCTGACCGGCGGGGGAGGCCCAGCGCGCGTACGGGTGGACCTCGAACCGCGCCATCGCCAGGCAGCCCAGCGCCAGGACGAGCGGCAGGGCGAACCACAGGGCGATCAGGTGGCGCGGCACGTCCGGGGGGACCGGCAGCAGCAGGGCGGCGGCGCCCAGCCCGGCCACGGCCGCCGCGGCGAACCGCACCTGACGGACCGCGTCGGCGATCGTCGTACCGGCGTGACCGTCGGGCACGGCCAGCCCCGCGCGGACCAGCCGGTCGGCGAGGCCGCGCACCGGGTCGGCGGTCGCCGCGGCGGCCCGTACGGGTGCTATGCGGGACTGCCCCCGCGGTCCGATCGCCCCTATCACGGACCGCTCCATGTCGTCCCGCCCGTGCGGATCGACCACGGTGGCCCAGCCGGTGCGGGCCAGCAGCAGGCGCCGCTGGCGCGCCATGGAGACCAGCGTGACGTCGGCGACCCGCCGGGGCCCGCCGGACAGGAACGCGGTCTCGTACAGGGTCAGGGGGACCGGAGCCGGACCGCGCCCCCCGTCGCCGGCCGTGGCGGCGGGGCCGGGGTCGACGGCCGCCGCACGGACGGCGGCCAGGCACAGCCGTGTGCACGCCGTATCGGCGACGGCCCAGGCCGGCAGCAGGAGGAGCACCCAGAACATGGATTGTTTGTAAGGGACATGGTCGCGAGAGCACCATGCCCCGTTCACCATCCGGGACGCAGCGTTGTCCATATGTGACGTTCCGCCAGGATGTCCGGCCGCCAGGACGTCCGGCCGCCGGGACGTCCGGGCGCGGGGCCGCGGCGGCTCACCGCCGCAGCAGCACCCGTCGCGTCGCCCGGGCCAGCCGCACCGCCGGCCGCCGCGACCGGGGCGTCGGACCCGACCGCTCCAGCCACCACTCCCGCAGCTCACGCCGTGCCCGCGCCTCCCGGGGCCGCCCGGCCAGCAGCAGGTGCTCGGCGAAGTCCAGCGCGTCGCGCCGGTAGCCGCCGGTCATCGGCCGCACCTGGGCGTAGGCGAGGAAGGCGGACCGGTACTCCGCCCCGAGGACCACCGGCAGCTCGGGCGCGACCTTGGCGACGACGTCCGCCCGCTTCGCGGCGAGCGCCCGCGCCTGCACCCCCATCCGCACCCGGTCGAACCCCTCGGGCACGGGCGTCCCGGCGACGAGCGCGGACAGCAGCGCGGTCTGCGCGAGGGCGAGCCGCTGCCGGGCGGGCTCGGGGGAGCCCTGCTCCCGCCGCCCGGGGCGGGCGGCGGGAACGCCCGCCGTCGTCGCCTCCGCCTCGGCCCGTCCCCGGGCGCCCTTGTCCAGGGCGCCCCGGATGGCCGCCAACTCGCCTTCCAGCTCGGCCGGTTCCGGGAAGTTCTCGTCCCGCTCCAGCAGCACACCGGGCGGGGAGACCCGGGACGCGAGGTCGGTGAGGATGTCGAGCACCGGGCCGGGGACGGGGTGGGCGTGGCTGTCGTGCCACACGCCGTCCCGCTCGACGCCGCCGGCGACGTGGACGTAGGCGATGGCCTCCAGGGGCAGCCCGGCGAGCGCCTCGGCCGGGTCCTCGCCGCGGTTGACGTGGTTGGTGTGCAGGTTGGCCACGTCGATGAGGAGCCGCACACCGGTGCGGTCGGCCAGCTCGTACAGGAACTGACCCTCGGTCATCTCCTCGCCGGGCCAGGAGATCAGCGCGGCGATGTTCTCCACGGCGAGCGGCACGGGCAGCGCGTCCTGGGCGATGCGGACGTTCTCGCACAGCACGTCGAGGGCGTCGCGGGTGCGCGGCACGGGCAGCAGGTGCCCGGCCTCCAGCCGGGGCGAGGCGGTCAGCGGTCCGCCCGCCCGCACGAACGCGATGTGCTCGGTGACCAGCGGCGACCCGAGAGCCTCGGCCCGCTCGGCGAGGGAGGCCAGTCGCCCCTCGTCGGGCCGCTCGGCCCCGCCGAGCCCCAGCGAGACCCCGTGCGGCACGACGGTCACCCCGCGCTCGCGCAGCCGCAGCAGCGACTCGGGCAGATGGCCGGGGCAGACGTTCTCGGCCACCACCTCCACCCAGTCGATCCCCGGCATGTCCTCGACGGCCTCGGCGATCTCCGGCCGCCACCCGATCCCGGTTCCCAGTCGCACCCTCGTCCCCTCCTCCACCCGGCTTCCCGGTCACCCGGTCCCTCCGGTCACCCCGTTCTCCCGGCCCCCGCCGGACGTGACGGGGGTATGGCCCCGCGGCAGACCCCCGAATCCTGTGGAGGGCACCTTCAGAGCAACATTTGAGCTTCGGGGCGGGCCGCCCGGCCCCGGTGCCGGTGAGTACGCGCGGCCGGGGCCCACCGTTCACACCCGCCCCGGAGCCGGAGCCGGTGCGCGACGGAAGCGGAGGCGGCCGGGCCGCCGACGCGCTCACCCGCCGGCCCCGGTGGTGCGGTGTCCGCAGCCGGGGGCCGGAGCCACGCCCCGCGTAGCCTCTTGCCCATGCCAGCCTCCCGCCTGCACCGCGTCGCCGTCCTCGTGCTCGAGGGTGCGAAGCCGCTCGACGTCGGAATCCCCGCACAGGTCTTCACGACCCGCGCGAGCATGCCGTACGAGGTGCGGGTGTGCGGGGCGGCCCCCGGGCTCGTGACCGGCGGCGACGGCCTGTCGTACTACGTCGCCCACGGCCTCGACGCGCTCGCGTGGGCCGACATCGTCTTCGTCCCCGGCTACCGGTTCCCGGACCGCGAGGACCCGCCGCGGGCCGTCGTCGACGCGCTGATCGCCGCCCACGCCCGGGGCGCGCGGCTCGCCGCCATCTCGACGGGCGCCTTCGCGCTCGCCGCCACGGGCCTGCTCGACGGCAGGCGCGCCACGACGCACTGGCACTACACGCGGGAACTCATGGCCAGGCATCCGCTCGTCCGGGTCGACGAGAACGTGCTGTTCGTCGACGAGGGCAGCGTGCTCACCTCGGCCGGCGCCGCCTCCGGCATCGACCTGTGCCTGCACATCCTGCGCGGCGACCTCGGGGTGGCCGCGTCCAACCACGCGGCCCGCCGCCTGGTCGCGGCCCCCTACCGCAGCGGCGGCCAGGCCCAGTACGTGCCGCGCAGCGTCCCCGAGCCGCTCGGCGAGCGCTTCGGCGCCACCCGCGAGTGGGCGCTGCACCGGCTCGGCGAGCCCCTCACCCTCGACGTGCTGGCGCGGCAGGCCGGGGTCTCGCCGCGCACGTTCTCCCGGCGCTTCGTCGAGGAGACCGGCTACACGCCGATGCAGTGGGTGATGCGCGCCCGTGTCGACCTGGCCCGCGAACTGCTCGAGCGCTCCGAGCGCGGCGTCGAACAGATCGCCGCCGACGTCGGCCTCGGCACCGGCGCGAACCTGCGCCTGCACTTCCAGCGCGTCCTCGGCACCACGCCGAGCGAGTACCGGCGCACCTTCACCCGGGGCGAGTGACCCGCCCGGCGCCGTGTGGCGGGATTCTTTTGAACGATGGCGATCCCGCCACTGTCAACGGCGCGGGCCGCGGGCGAGCCTGGTGGCGAAGGGAAGGGACACCACTCATGACTCGCATCGCCATCAACGGATTCGGCCGCATCGGACGCAATGTGCTGCGCGCGCTGCTGGAGCGCGACAGCGCCCTCGAGATCGTCGCCGTCAACGACCTGACCGAGCCCGCCACGCTCGCCCGGCTGCTCGCCTACGACAGCACGGCCGGCCGGCTCGGGCGTCCGGTGACCGTCGACGGGGACGCCCTCGTCGTCGACGGCCGCCGGATCGCGGTGCCGGCCGAGCGGGAACCGGCGCGGCTGCCGTGGGCCGAACTCGGCGTCGACATCGTCCTGGAGGCCACCGGCCGCTTCACCTCGGCCAAGGCCGCCCGCGCCCACCTCGACGCGGGCGCGAAGAAGGTGCTCGTCAGCGCGCCGTCGGACGGCGCCGACGTCACGCTCGCGTTCGGGGTCAACACCGACGCCTACGACCCGGACGTGCACACGATCGTCTCCAACGCCTCCTGCACCACCAACGCGCTCGCGCCGCTGGCGAAGGTGCTCGACGAACTCGCCGGCATCGAGCACGGGTTCATGACGACGGTGCACGCCTACACGCAGGAGCAGAACCTCCAGGACGGTCCGCACCGCGACGCCCGTCGCGCCCGGGCCGCCGGCGTCAACATCGTGCCGACCACGACCGGCGCCGCCAAGGCGATCGGCCTGGTGCTGCCGAACCTCGACGGCAAGCTGTCGGGCGACTCGATCCGCGTGCCGGTGCCGGTGGGGTCGATCGTCGAACTCAACACGACCGTCGCCCGCGACGTGACGCGCGACGACGTGCTGGCGGCGTACCGGGCCGCCGCGGAGGGGCCGCTCGCCGGCGTCCTCGAGTACTCGGAGGACCCGCTCGTCTCCTCCGACATCGTGGGCAACCCCGCCTCGTCGATCTTCGACTCCGCCCTCACCCGCGTCGACGGCCGCCACGTCAAGGTGGTCGCGTGGTACGACAACGAGTGGGGCTTCTCCCACCGCGTGATCGACACGCTCGAGCTCCTCGCCACGCGCTGACCGGACGCCGGGGCGGCACCCCTCCTCCGGGGGCCGCTCCGCCCGGCACCTCCACCGAGTGCTCCGGCCGGCCCGACGGGCCGGCCGGAGCGCTCGGTGCGTGGAAGCGGGTCCGCCCGGCCTCCGCCGGAAGCGACGACCGGCTCACGACCTCCCCTGAGGGCGCTCGGCCGCCCCGGAAGCCCGGGGGAGCGGCCGTCCCGGGCGCGGCAGCGGCGGGGCCGCGGCTCCACGGGCGGGACGGCCGGCGGTCGCCCGAACGAACACGGCGTCCGCTCCGTCGGTGTTCATGAGGCCGGGCGCGTCCTCGGTCCGCAGGACGTCCGCGCCGGGGGGGGGCACGGACCCTCGGCGACGGCGGCGCCCCCGGCCTCCGCGACATCCATCGATCCGGAGCCGGTGCTCCGGGAGGAGGTATCCAGGTGAGGACCGTGGTCGGGAGCGGGCGGAGCGCGATCGGGAGAGCACTGGTGGCGGTGGCCGCGGCCGCGGTGTCCGCCGCCTGCGGGTCGTCGGGCGGCGGCGAGCCCGAGGCGTCCTGCGCGTTCCGGGTCGAGTACGACGAGCGCGTGTACGCGGACGTGGCCGGCGCCGAATTCGAGATCGGGGAGGAGCTGGGGCCGGCGGTCCTTCCGCCGTGCGACGACTCGCCGGGCGACGGGGACGGCCGGACCTCGCCGGAGCCGGTGGTCGCCCACGCCGTCGAGGGGGTGGACCCCGGTGTCGCCATCGCGCTGGACGACGCACCCGACGGCGTCCTCTTCGTCGCCGTCGGCTCCGGCGGTGCCCTTCCCCCCGAGATCGAGAAGCTGATCAAGGGATCCTGACGCCGGGCGCGGGGTGCGGGCGCCGCCGTCCGGCGGTGCCCGCGGCGGCGGCACGCGTCGCCCCCGCGGCCGGCCGCCGCCGCCCGCGGGTCACCGCACGACGAAGACCGGCGACGTACCGGTGAACGGGGTGACGGTGCCGGTGACGCTCCTCGCGTCGCCGTGGTAGACGATCCGGTGGGCGCCCGGGGCGGTCCCCTGCGGGACGTCCCACGTGACGGTGACCCGGGAGGCGGCGACGCCGTCGCGCTCCCAGTGGAACCGGGTCGCCCAGTCGCCGTCGTCGGCGACGGTGCGCCAGGCCCCGCCGGACTCCTGGCGCTGGACCTCCAGGTACGTCTCCCCCCGGTGCAGGTCGTTGCCCGGGTGGGCGCCCGCGAAGACGGCCTCGACGCGTTCACCGGCCCGGTAGTTCTCCCGGGGCGCCACCAGCACGTCCCCGAACTTCCGGAAGGCGGGCGGCGCGTCCAGCACCACACCCGGCTGCAGGGAGAGCGCCTTGCCGGACAGGTCCGGCGGCTCGGGCCCGACGGGCAGGCCCGTGCCGTCGCGCAGCGCGGTGGCCAGTCCGGCCGCGGTCTGCTGGAGCGCCGGGAGCTGCCAGCGGCCGAAGAGCGTGCTCCCGCCCTCGTACTGCTGCGCGTCGTACTCCTCGGGGGTGGTCACGTAGTGGAAGTAGGCGTTGGCGTACCCGGCGACCAGTACGTCGTCGAGGTCCGCGCCCACGATCCCGGCGACGGTGCGCCGCAGCCGCAGCCCCGCGCAAATGGTGACCTCGCCCGGGATGCCGATGAGGTGGAGGCGGCCGATGCGGACCAGCATCACGGGCACCCGCTCCTGCACCCAGGGGTAGACGCGGTTCATCTCCCCGATGGGCACGAGGACGTCCTTGGGCGCCTGGGCCTGCGCCAGCTCCGGCGAGACCGTGTAGACCACGGAGTCGGAGACGGCGTCCCAGAAGGGGTTCTCCCCCTCCTCGAACCCGGGGAAGGCCGGCCCGTCCTCCAGGCTGCCGGCCGCCATGGAGGCGCCCACGCAGGGCTTGGAGGTCCGGTGGGTGCGTCCGTCGCCGGTGAACTCGGGGCGCACCGTGACGTCGGAGAGGTCGACGTACACCAGCCGGGAGTCGACCGGGCCGGACAGCCGGACGCCCGGCCGGTCCGCCTGGGCCGCGGCGGCCTCGTACTGCCGGAGCCCGTTGGCGCGGGTGCGGTCGAAGTCCTCCGGCGTCGTGGGCGGCTCCAGGCCGAGGTTGGGCGACATGTCGCCGCTGTTGGTCTGGGCGAACGCCGAGACGAACGCCGGGGAGCCGCCGGACAGGTAGTCGACGCCGTGGACCTCGCGCTCCCAGTGGTAGGCCGCGTACCCCTTGTTGTCCGCGCTGATCAGGCGGTTGTCCCCGGACATGCTGGTGCTGTGCACCGGGAACCAGTTGACGGCGCCCACCGTCCGCCCGGCCCGTTCCACCCGCAGCAGGGTGGTGAGCGGGTCGACGGCGTCCGGGAAGTGGTCGCGGTCCGCCTTCGGGTTGCGTTCGAAGGCCGACCGGGAGCGGTTGACGCTGGCCCCGGTCAACGTGCCGTGGCTGAGCACCAGTTCGGACGGCGCCAGATCGTCGTGGGCCCGCTGCGCGGCCTCGAACAGGCCGTCCGCCACCGCCTCGAAGGTCTTGCGGTGGAAGCCGAACGTGGTCGTGTTGTACAGCAGATGGTGCGAGTAACCGCCGGGACCGGCGTGCGTGTGGGTGGCGGTGACGAGCACGTTCTGCTCGGTGTAGAGGTCGCCGTACGCCCCGGCGAGCCGCCGCAGCACCGCCCGGTGCACGCTTTCGAAGATCATCGGTGAGTCGGCGACGATCAGCATGACCCGCCGGCCGCTCGCCCTGTCGGCCACGACGAACGCACGCGCCCGCAGCCGGGTGTGCAGTCCGGTGGCCTGCTGGTCGAACCTGCCGTAGCCCATCATGCCGACCTCGGCCACCTCACCGGTGGCGTCGGCGACGCCCCGGCCGACGAGGTAGCCGGTGTCACCGGCGGGTGCGGCGGCGGCGCGGCTCCGGCCGGCCACCGCCGTGCCCGTGAGTCCGAGGCCGGTGAGGGCTCCCGCCCGCAGGACCGTACGCCTGCTGCGAAGGGGGCGTTCCGCGGTCATCTGCTGCTCCTCCGGCTCGGTCGGCCCGACGGCGCACGGGCGGAGCGCGTGGGCACGCGCATCCCGGACGCGCCGGCCCGTCCGGAGAACTGACGGTGTGTGACGGGGCCTCGCGCGTCATGACGCCCGGGTGAATCTGAACAACGTTCAGGTTCTCCGTCGCCATTGGTACACCGCGCGTCACGGCCGTCGCAAGGGTCCTGACGGCAGCGGCAACGACGGCGACAACGGCAGTGGCAACGAGGGCCGTGGTGCGTCCGCCTCGTCACCACGGCCCGGTCGCCCCGCTGCCGCCCGGATCGACGCCGCCCGGAGGCCGGCGGTCAGAGGCCGGCGAGCAGGCCGTCGAGCGGGCCGGGCACGCGGTCGGGGTCGAGGGCCCCGGCGAGGACGCGGCCGTAGTGGATCTTGCGCCCCTTCTTCGTGCCGAGGAAGCGCCGCAACTGCTGCTGCGAGGTGCGGCCCCGCTGCGCGGGCTGGCGCAGGAAGGTCCGCAGGGGGCGCAGGTCGCCCTCCGCCCGGACGAGCTCCTCCACCCGGGTCACGCCCAGCGCGCGGATGAGCTCGTCCTCCAGGTCCGCCGCGCAGACGAAGAACTCCTGCTGTGCCGCACCGGCCCGCTCCCAGGCGCGGGCGTAGTGGGGGCGCTCCCCCTCGTCGCACAGTCCCGTGAGGCGCAGACCCAGACCGGACGGCCCGAGGAGGCGGGCGAAGCGCCCGGCGTTCATCGCACCGTCCACGGGCAGGACGCAGACCCCTTCGGCCGCCAGGTTCCGGCCGCGGCCCGCGGCCAGCGCGTCGACCGCCGAGACGTCGCTCGGCCCTTCGAGCAGGACGGCCGTCCGGACGGACAGCCGCGCGGCCAGCTCGCGCGCGGGGGCGCCCGGACCACCGGCCGCCCACGCGGTGACCGCCTCCCGGAACGCCCCCATGTCGGTCATGGGACGAGTCTCCGCCCTTTCCGGCCACCGCGGTAGGGAATTTCCGCCCGCCCGTCGCCGCGAGGGCCCCCGCTACCGGAGCGCCGGGTGGTCCGCCACCACCGTGCACGAACCCGGGGCGATCTCCGTGAAGCCCGCGTCGCGCACCGTGGGGAGGCCGCCGGCCGTCAGCTCGGCCCAGCGGGCCGGGTCGGCGGTGCGGACGGTGAGGGGGAAGCCGGCGGCGTGCCAGGCCGCGCGCTCCTCGTCCGGCAGTTCCCACCAGGCCAGCTGGGCGCCGTGGCCCGCCTGGGCCATGGCCTTGCCGGCCGACATGCCCAGGTCGGGGTTCATCCAGAGGACGGGGGCGGCCGGGTCCGCCGGGGGCGGGGTCCGCGGGTCGTCGAGGTCGGTGCCGGAGACCTGGAGGCGGGCCAGGTCCTTGGGCCAGCCGTCCAGGGGGACGGGCGGGAAGACGCGGACCTGCGCCGACTTGCCGGTGACCGTGATGCCGGGGAGCGCCTCCGCGCGGCGCCACTCCGCGCCGCGTGCCCGGCGCACCACCTTGCGGATCCGGGCGTCCTGCCAGTCCCGCATCGCCCGCGCCCACTCGCCCTCGCCCACCGAGCGTTCGTCGGCCAGCATCACCAGGACCGCGCGGGCCGCCGTCTCCAGGGCGTCCGTGCGGGGCGGGGGCGCCGCCCGCTCGATGCGGACGACCAGGGGCAGGACGAACTGGGGTGCCTCGTCGCGGGCACCCGGGCGGGGGCGGAAGGGGCTGTCGGCGGCAGGCGTCTGATCAGTGCTCACGGGTCCAGTCTGCCAAGCGGCCGCGCACCGCCGTCAGCCCGAGCAGGACGTGCGCTCGGCCTCGCGCCACTCGCAGACCGGGCACAGGGTGACGCCCTTGTACGACTCCGGGTACTCCGTCGGCTCCCGGCACAGCACGCACTCCGCGTACGGCGGGCCGTCGGCCTTCGGCGGCCTGGACACGTCGATCAGGCAGTAGTCGTCGTCGTTCATACGTCCAGCGTAGGACGCTCAGCCCCGTCCGCTCGCCGTCCTGATCAGCTCGGAGACCTTCACGAAGCGGTACCCCCTGCGGCGCAGCTCCGGGACGATCGTCCGCACCGCCCGCTCGGTCGTCGGGGCCGCGCTGCGCGTGCAGTGCAGGACGACCACCGAGCCCGGCCGCACCCCCTCCAGCACCTGCCGGGCCACCGCCCGCGCGTCCGTGGCGAACGCGTCGCCGCCGACCACGTCCCACTGCACCGCCGTGACGCCGGTCCGGGTCAGCTGCTCGAGCGCCGCGCGGTCGTAACAGCCGCCGGGAAAGCGGAAGTACGGCATCGGGTCCGCCACCCCGACCTCGCGGAAGACGGCGTACGCCCGCTCCACGTCCGCCCGCATCCGCTCCGCGGGGACGGTCGGCAGGCCGTAGCAGTCGTCGGTGAAGGCGTAGTGGCTGTAGGAGTGGTTGGCGACCTCGAACAGCGGGTCCCGGCCGATGGAGCGGGCCTGGTCCGGGTACTCCTCGGCCCATCGTCCCGTCATGAACACGGTGGCCGGGACCCTCAGCGCGCGCAGGGCGGCGATCAGCCGCGGGTGGTCGAAGCGCTCGCCCGCCGCCGCCCGCGGACCCTGGCCGGCGGTCATGTCGGCGTCGAAGGTGAGGGCCACCGTCTTGTCGCCGGAGGTGCGGGGGCCGTTGCGGAACACCGGGGTCAGCCCCGAGGGGCCCGGGGCGAGGGTGGGCGGGGGCGGGGACGGGGACGGCATGGCGGGGGAGGCGGAGGGCGCGGGGCGGGGCCGCTGCTGCGGGGGCTGGACGGTGGCGCAGGCGGTGAGCGCGGTGCCCAGGACGCATACGGCCGCCACTCTTCGTACAAGGGCGATCACTGTATGACAATATGAGAAATTGTGGGGGATCGTCCCCGTTGCGGGGCGGAGCGCGGCCGGGTGTCACCCGGCCGGGGCACGCCCCCTGTCCCGCCTCACCCGGCCGGGGCACGCCCCCTGTCCCGCCTCACCCGGCCGGGGCGCGCCCCTCGCGTCGCCTCAGATGTCCCGCCGCTCCAGCGGCCGGGTCGCCGGGCCCTGGATGACCTTGCCGTCGGTGTCGAAGCGGGAGCCGTGGCAGGGGCATTCCCAGGCGCGTTCCGCGGAGTTGAAGTCGACCAGGCAGCCCAGGTGGGTGCAGCGGGCGGAGACCGCGTGCAGGGTGCCGTCCTCGTCGCGGTAGACCGCGAGCCGGCCGCCGTCGGCGCGGACCACGGCGCCCTCGCCGGGAGGCAGGGCCTCCACCGGCGGCGAGGGGCGCAGCCGGTCGCCGACGAAGTGCCGGGCGACCTCGGCCTGGGTCTTGAGGAAGGACGGGGCCTCGCGCACGGCCGGGGCCAGCCGGCGCGGGTCGTACAGCCCGCTCCACTCGCGCTCCTCGCCGGTGATCTGCGCGGTGAGCAGCAGGCCCGCCATCACCCCGCCGCTCATGCCCCAGCCGCCGAAGCCGGTGGCGACGTAGGCGTGCCGGGCGCCGTGGTGCAGCGGCCCGACCAGCGGCACGGTGTCGGTGGGGTCGTTGTCCTGGGTGGCCCAGCGGTGGGTGAGCTCCACGTCGGGGAAGTGCTCGCGCGCCCAGGCGGCCAGGCGGTCGAAGCGGGCCCGGGTGTCGCCCGTGCCCGGGGTGAAGTGCTCCCCGGTGATCACGAGCAGGCGCCGGGTGCCGTCCTCGCCGTAGGGGGCGGTGCGCACCGAGCGGGTGTTCTCGTCGGGGGTGATGTACATGCCGTCGGGGTCCTGGCCGGCGGGGAGGAGGCCGGCGACGACCAGTTCGCGGCGCGGGGAGAGGCGGGTGAACAGCAGGGCCCGGTCGAAGATCGGGTAGTGGGTGGCGACCACGACGTCCCGGGCGGTCACCGTGGCCCCGGCCGCGGTGGACAGGCGGCAGGGCTCGCCCTCCTCCAGGCCGAGGACGGTGGTGTCCTCGTGGATGCGTCCGCCCCGCGCCACCAGGTCGTCGGCGAGGGCCAGCAGGAACCTGCGCGGATGGAACTGCGCCTGGCCGGTCACCTCGACCGCGCCCGCCACCGGGAACGGCAGTCCGGTCTCCGTCACGAACGAGGCCGGCAGGCCCGCCTCCCGCGCGGCCTCCGCCTCCGCGCGCAGCTCGTCGACCCGGCCCGCGTCGCAGGTGAAGGTGTACGCGCTGCGGCGCTCCCACTCGCAGTCGACGCCGAGCTCCGTCGCGACGCCGGCGATGTGCTCGATCGCCTCCGACTGCGAACGGGCGTAGAGCCGCGCGCCCTCGACGCCGCGGGTGCGGCGCAGCTTGTCGTAGACCAGCGTGTGCTGGGCGGTGATCTTGGCGGTCGTGTGTCCGGTGACACCGGCCGCGACCCGCCCGGCCTCCAGCACCGCGACGCTCCTCCCGGCCCGCGTCAGCTCCCACGCGGTGCACAGCCCGGCGATCCCGGCGCCGATCACCGCCACGTCCACGTCGAGGTCCTCGGCCAGTGCGGAATGCCGGCCGCCCGGCGCGGTCTCGAGCCAGTACGAGCCTCTGACCTGCTGTTTCTCCGTCATGGGCGTCGAGTACCCCGGCGTGCCGGGTTCAGTGGCCCCGCGGTGGACCCGCACCCGCCCCCCTTGCGGGCGGGGACGGGCGGAGTTAACGTACAACCAAATGGTTGTAGATGGAGTGACCGACGGAACCGGCGAGGCCGTGGACCGGCTGTTCCAGGCCCTGGCCGACGCGACGCGCCGCGACATACTCCGCCGCTGTGTGCGGGACGGGCTGTCCGTGTCGCGTCTGGCCGCGGCGTACCCGATGAGCTTCGCCGCGGTGCAGAAGCACGTCACGGTGCTGGAGCGGGCCGGCCTGGTCACCAAGCAGCGACGCGGACGGGAGCAGCTCGTGCGCACCGATCCCGACGCGGTGGGGCGTGCGCGGCGGGCCCTCGACGAACTGGAGTCGGCCTGGCGGGCGCGGGTGGACCGGATGTCCGGCCTGCTCCCGGACGACGGCACCGGATCCGGGGCCGCCCCCCGTGCCGCCCCGGCCCCCGACGGCAACACGACGACGAACACGGAGAAAGGACAGGACGGATGACTGTCACCAGCGTGGACAAGGACGTCGACAACCTCACCCTCACCCTGGTCGCCGACTTCACCGCCCCGGTCGAGCAGGTGTGGCGGCTGTGGGCCGACCCGCGGCTGCTGGAGCGCTGGTGGGGACCGCCCGCCTACCCGGCGACCTTCGAGGAGCACGACCTGACGCCCGGCGGGGAGGTCCGGTACTACATGACCAGCCCGGAGGGCGAGAAGTACGGAGGCTGGTGGCGGATCACCTCGGTGACGCCGCCGACCTCGCTGGAGTTCACCGACGGCTTCTCCGACCAGGACGGCAAGCCGAACCCCGAGATGCCGACCACCACGGTGCGGATGACGCTCGCCGAGCGCGACGGCGGCACCCGGATGGAACTGCGCTCGGTCTTCGACAGCCGGGAGCAGATGGACCGGCTGGCCGAGATGGGCATGGTCGAGGGGCTGAAGGCGGCGGTCGGGCAGATGGACGACGTGCTGGCGGGCTGACCCCCGCGGCGGCGGCCGGGACGGGGGAGCTCCGCACCCTCCCGTCCCGGCCCCTCACCGGTCGTCCGCGTCCCGGCCCCTCACCGGTCGTCCGCGTCCCGGCCGCTCACCGGCCGCCGCCGGTCACCTGCGCCACGGCCGTCATCGGTCACCTGCGCCACGGCCCCGTCACCGCGAACGTCGTCCCGGGGTCGTAGCAGTTGACGTACATCGTCCGGCCGTCCGGGGAGAAGGTGACGCCGGCGAACTCGCCCCACTCCGGCTCCTGCGCGGTGCCCCCCGCCGCGGGGGCGGCCGAGGGGACCGCCTGGCGGTTGCGGGCCAGGGGGTAGACCTCGCCGCGCCGGGTGACGCCGTAGACGTGCTGGGCGCCGCCGCCGTCCTCGCAGACCATCAGGCCGCCGCCCGGGGCGAGGCAGATGTTGTCCGGCGACTCGCCCGGGAGCCGCACGTCCGTGTCCGGACCGAAGACGATCACCAGGGTGAGCCGGCGCCGGTCCGGGTCGTAGCGCCAGATCTGCCCGTAGTGGTCGCCCGCCGAGCCCTCCGCGCTGCGGGCGAAGGACGACACGAAGTACACCGAGCGACCGCCCCAGTAGCAGCCCTCCAGCTTCTGGGCGTGGGTGATGCCCCCGCGTCCGAAGTCCTGGTGGCGGATGGGGGTTCCGGCGGCCAGCGGATCCGGCACGTCCACCCACTCGATGCCGTCGAAGCGGGTGCCCGTCTCCCGGATCGAGGACAGGTCCGGCACCCCCGGCACCCGCATCGCCTGGAGCCGGCCGCCCGCGCGCAGCGAACCGGTGCCGCCGAGCGGCTTCTTCGGCAGGAAGCGGTAGAACAGGCCGAAGGGCCGCTCGAAGGCGTCCTCGGTCTCGTAGACGACGCCCCGCCCCGGGTCCACCGCGACCGCCTCGTGCTGGAAGCGGCCCATCGCGGTCAGCGGTACGGCGCCCGTGCGGCGCGGGTCGGCGCCGTCGACCTCGAAGACGAAGCCGTGGTCCCTGGTGCAGCCGTTGGTGCCCGCCTTGTCCTCGGTCTCCTCGCAGGTCAGCCAGGTGCCCCAAGGCGTGGGCCCGCCCGCGCAGTTGACGGCCGTACCGGCGAGGGCGACCCGCTCGGACAGCACCTCGCCGCGGGAGTCCAGGGTGAGCGCCGTGCAGCCGCCCCTGCCCGCGGGGTCGTAGGTCAGGCCCTCGACCGCCGGGACCGGGATCCGGGCGGTGGCGCGGTTCTCGTGGTTGCGGACGAGGTGGACGCGGCCGTGTCCGCCCGCGAAGGCGGCCATGCCGTCGTGGTGGGAGGGGACCGGTCCCTCGCCGGAGCGCAGCCGGTCGCCCTCGCGGGAGAGCACCCGGTAGCGGAAACCTTTCGGCAGGTCGAGCAGCCCGTCGGGGTCGGGAACCAGGGGGCCGTAGCCGCCGTGCCCGAGGTCCCGCGCGGAGGCGGTGCCGGTGAACAGTTCGGAGAGGGCGCCGGAGAACGCGATGCCGGTCCCCAGGGCGCCGGACCGGGCGAGCAGCTGACGTCGTGTCGTGGGGGAGCCGGAGGCAGACCGGGTTTCGGACATGGGGAAACCTTCCTGCTGGCGGACAGGAACTGTGACCCCGCCGTGTCTACCACCTGGTGCGGATCACGGGAACCACGCGCGTGGCGTGTGTCACGGGCCGGGTGTGCGGCCCCCGGGCTCCCCGCGGGCCTCCACCGCGTGCTCGGGCCCCGTCTGCTGGGCCCGTTCCAGGAAGCGCAGAAGCTCCACCGGGAAGGGCAGCACGAGGGTGGAGTTCTTCTCCGCGGCGACCGCCACGATCGTCTGCAGCAGCCGCAGTTGCAGCGCGGAGGGCGTCTCCGCCATCTGCTGGGCCGCCTCGGCCAGTTTCTTCGACGCCTGGAGCTCGGCGTCGGCGTTGATGATGCGGGCCCGGCGCTCGCGGTCGGCCTCGGCCTGGCGGGCCATGGACCGCTTCATCGTGTCGGGCAGCGAGACGTCCTTGATCTCCACGCGGTCGATCTGCACGCCCCAGCCGACCGCCGGGCTGTCGATCATCAGCTCCAGGCCCTGGTTCAGCTTCTCGCGGTTGGACAGCAGATCGTCCAGGTCGCTCTTGCCGATGATGGAGCGCAGCGAGGTCTGCGCCATCTGGGAGACCGCGAACCGGTAGTCCTCGACGTTGACGATCGCCGCCGCCGCGTCCACGACCTTGAAGTAGACGACCGCGTCGACCCGCACGGTCACGTTGTCCCGGGTGATGCCCTCCTGGGCCGGCACCGGCATCGTGACGATCTGCAGGTTGACCTTGCGCAGCCGGTCCACACCGGGCACGACCAGGGTGAACCCCGGCGCGCGCACGCCGCCGTACAGGCGGCCGAGGCGGAAGACCACCCCGCGCTCGTACTGCTTGACGACCCGGGCCGCGGCGACGATGTACGCGGCGCCCGCGGCCCCGGCCGCGGCGGCCACGGTGAGCAGCTCCTCGAGCATGACGACCTCCCGTCCAGAGGTCCGTTCCGCACGCCTTCATCCGTTCCTGTAACGATATGCCCGCCGTCCGGTCCGGGGCCACGCCACGGACCCCGGACCGGACGGCCGGTGCCGCGGCGCGCCAGGGGGTGTCGTTTCGATCTTGCCGGGGCCGCGGGGCCCGGCACGCGCATCTGCGGCGTTGTCGTCGGTTGCCGGGGCTCCGCCCCGGCGCCCTCCTCCGCCTTGCGTCCGCACGCACCAGACCCCGCTCGGGTCGGTCCGCAAGGCACCGTTGCCCGGAGTCGGCCTGATCCGAACGACACCCCCTAGGCGGCGGTGACCGGCTCCTCGCTCTCCGGCCGCGCGGCCTTCCCGTCCCCGGTGACCTTCACCGGTGCCGTGCCGGCCGCGCCGTGCCGCTCGGCCCAGTTCTCCAGCGCCGTACGGCAGGCGTGGTCGAGGTGGTGGACCCCGGACAGGTCCAGTTCGACCGGGCGGTCCTCGGGCAGCGCCTCCAGGGTGTCGAGGATCCTCGGCAGCCGCAGGAAGGTGGCGTTGCCCGACAGGTACACCTGGATCGGTCCCGCCCCCTTGTCTATGACCTCCAGCTTCGCGTGCGAGGCCTGCCAGGCCGTCTTGACGACCGACAGGGCCAGACCGATCAGCACGCCCTCGAACATGTTCACCGCGACGATCGACGCGGCGGTGACCACCAGGATCAGCGCCTCGCCCGGGTGCGCCCGCCACAGGGCGGCGATCCCGCGGAACGGGATCAGCTTCCAGCCCGCGTGGACCAGGACGCCCGCCAGCGCGGGCAGCGGGATGAGCGCCAGCGCGGACGGCAGCAGCGCCGCGAACAGCAGCAGCCACACGCCGTGCAGCACGCGCGAGGCCTTGGTCTTCGCGCCCGCGTTGACGTTGGCGGAGCTGCGCACGATCACCGCGGTCATCGGCAGCGCGCCGAGCAGACCGCACACCGTGTTGCCCGCGCCCTGGGCGATCATTTCCTTGTTGTACTCGGTGCGCGGACCGTTGTGCAGCCGGTCCACGGCCGCCGCGCTGAACAGGCTCTCCGCCGAGGCGATCAGCGCGAACGCGACGATGGTGCCCCAGACGGCCGGACCGGCCAGCTCGCCGAACGCCTCGGCCCCCGGCGGCTGGACGACACCGAGCAGACCCTCCACCTGCACGGTGGCGACCGGCAGGCTGAAGGCCGAGGAGGCGGCCGTGGCCAGGATCACCGCGGCGAGGGCGCCGGGCAGGGCCCGCACCCCCTTCGGCGTCTTCCTCCACAGCACGATGACGGCGACGGTGCCCGTGCCTATCGCGAGGGAGGCCAGGGCTTCCGTGCTGCCGAGCGCGTCGGCGAACGCCCCGGGCAGCCCCACGATCTTGCCTGTGCCGGTTTCCGGCGCCTTCATGCCCGCCGCCGCGTAGAGCTGGCCCGCGATGATCACCAGGCCGATACCGCAGAGCATCCCCTCGACCACGGAGACGGAGATCGCCCTGAACCAGCGGCCGATCCCGAGGAAGCCCATGGCGAGTTGGAGCAGACCGGCGATGAGCACGATCACGCCGAGCGTGGCCACGCCGAACTCGCTGACGGCCTCGAAGACCAGCACGGTCATGCCGGCGGCCGGGCCGGACACCTGCAGGCTGCTGCCGCGCATGAGCCCGGTGACGAGTCCGCCCACGATGCCGGTGACCAGGCCCACCTCGGCCGGGACTCCGGAGGCGACCGCCACGCCGACGCACAGCGGCACGGCGACCAGGAAGACGACGATGGAGGCGAGGAGGTCCTGCCTCAGATGAGGGAACTTCGACAGCATGGTCACCGGTTCCCTCAGAGCGCCTTGAACGTGTCGGACTCGGCGCGGTGTTCGTGCACGGTCCCGGTGTGGACCTCGTAGTACCAGCCGTGCAGCTGGAGTTCACCGGCCTCGAGGCGCTGCTCGATGCACGGGTAGGAGCGCAGCCGCAGCAGCTGCGTCAGCACGTGGTTCTGCACGGCTTCGGCGACCGCCGGGTCGCCGGGGTCGGTGCACCGGGGCTCGCCCGCGGCGTGCGCGAGCCAGTCGCGCACGGCGGGTACGGCCGCCAGGTCGTCGTGGCGCACCACCGCGCCGACGGCACCGCAGTGCGAGTGGCCGCACACCACGACGTGCTGGACGCCGAGCACCTGCACCGCGTACTCGATCGTGGCCTTCTCGCCCGTGGGGGTGGGTGAGGCGTAGGGCGGGACGATGTTGCCCGCGGTGCGCAGCTCGAAGAGCTCGCCGGGCCGGGCTCCCGTGATCAGGGCCGGGACGACCCGGGAGTCGGAGCAGGTGATGAACAGGACGTCGGGGGATTGTCCCTCGGCGAGGCGGGCGAACTCCTCAGGGCGCTGTCCGAACGTACGGGCGTTGTCGATGAGGGGTTGCATCTGGTGATCCTCCTGGCGCGCAGTGGGGGCGCGTCGGACGGGCATGACAAAGGTGGGGGGACCCGCGGGTCCCTGGATGGGTCCTGGCCCTTGCATGACGGGCCGTGTACGCGGGTGCGAAGGAGGCAGAGGCAGGGGGAGGTGAAGCGCGGGTAAAGCGACGGCGAGCGCCGGGTGGGCGGGCGGAGCCCGTTCACCTCGGAACATGCCTCTCCCCCAGGACGGTCCGCACCTCTTCTGCACACCAACGCTTGGTCAACGGTTGGTCAAGAAACACGTTAACCCTGCAAAGGCCTTTGCAGGGTTAATTTCGTGTTTCGGGCCGCGGAGAGCCTGAAAAGCGGAGATGGATTGGCGCGAACCGGCCCTTGATCAAAGGGGATTGGATCGGGTATCGGAAACGGGGCTACCGGGCCTCGGCGAGCCGTCCCGCGTCCCGGGCCAGCGCGGTGAGCCGGGAAATCGCCCGGAAATACTTCTTCCGGTAGCCGCCCTTCAGCATCTCCTCGCTGAACAGCCGGTCGAACGGCAGCCCCGAGGCGAGCACGGGCACCTCGCGGTCGTAGAGCCGGTCCGCGAGGACGACGAGCCGCAGCGCGGTCGACTGGTCCGGCACCGGCCGCACACCGGTGAGGCAGACCGCGGCGACGCCGTCGGTCAGGGCGCCGTAGCGGCTGGGGTGGACCCGTGCCAGGTGCTCCAGCAGGTCCGGGAAGGCGTCGAGCGAGGCGCCCTCGGTGGCGTGGGCCGTCCGGGTCACCAGCTCGTCGGAGTACGGGGGCGGCGCCTCGGGCAGGCCGCGGTGGCGGTAGTCCTCGCCGTCGATGCGCAGGGCGCGGAAGTGGGCCGACAGGCCCTGGATCTCGCGCAGGAAGTCGGCGGCGGCGAACCGGCCCTCGCCGAGCTTGCCCGGCAGCGTGTTCGAGGTGGCGGCGAGCGCGACGCCCGCCTCGACCAGCTTGCCGAGCAGGGTGGAGACGAGCACGGTGTCGCCCGGGTCGTCCAGCTCGAACTCGTCGATGCACAGCAGGCGGTGCCCGGAGAGGGTCTTCACCGTCTGCTGGAAGCCGAGCGCGCCGACCAGGTTGGTCAGCTCCACGAAGGTGCCGAACGCCTTCAGCGAGGGCTCGGCCGGGGCGGCGTGCCACAGGGAGGCCAGCAGGTGGGTCTTGCCGACGCCGTAACCGCCGTCGAGGTAGACGCCGCGCGGGCCGGCCGGGGCCTTCTTCGGCGCCCTGCCGAAGCCGAACAGCCTGCGCCTGCCCGGGTCGCCGGCCGGCGCCCCGCCGAGGCCCGCCGCGAAGTCCTCGAGGACGCGCACGGCCTCGGTCTGGCTCGGCTGGTTCGGGTCCGGTATGTAGGTGCCGAAGCGGACCGAGTCGAACCGCGGCGGCGGCACCATCTCGGCGACGAGCCGGTCCGCGGGGACGTGCGGCTCACGGGCGCACAGGGACAGCGGAGCCACGTCGGCCGTCGGGCCGGGACGGGAGGCGGGGGAGGAGGACGACACGGTCCCCCATGCTACGGGGCGTGGAAGACTGCGTGACATGCGACGCCTGTTCCCCGTGACCGACGTGACCGACGAAACAGCAGCTCCCGGCGGGGCGGACGGCCGGGAGTGGAGCCTGGCCGAGCTGGCCGCCGCCTACGCCTACCCCGAGCCGGGATCCGGGGGACGCGAGCCGTGGCTGCGGGCCAACATGGTGTCCACCCTGGACGGCGCCGCCCAGCACGACGGCCGTTCCCAGCCCATCTCCTGCGCGGCCGACATGCGGATCTTCGGCACCCTGCGGGCGCTCGCCGACGTCGTGGTCGTCGGCGCGGAGACGGTGCGCCGGGAGGGCTACCGTCCGGCACGCGCGCGCGCGGACTTCGCGGCGCTGCGGGAGGCGGCCGGGCAGGGGCCGGCGCCCGCGATCGCGGTGGTGACGGCGAGCCTGGACCTGGACCTCTCCCTCCCGCTGTTCACCTCCCCCCTGGTGCCCACCCTGGTCCTGACGGGCGCCGGGGCCGCCCCGGACCGCGTCGCCGCCGCCCGGGAGGCGGGCGCGCGGGTGGTGACCGCCGGGGAGGGCGCCGGCGTGGACCCGGCGCGGGTGGTCCGGGCCCTGGCGGACCTGGGGCACACGCGGCTGCTGACCGAGGGCGGGCCGCGGCTGCTGGGGCAGTTCGTGGCGGCCGGGGTGCTGGACGAGCTCTGCCTGACGGTCTCGCCGACGCTCACCGCCGGTGACGCACAGCGCATCGCCGGTGGGCCCTCGGTAACAATTCCGCGCCGCTTCACGCTGAAGTCGATGTTGGAGGAGGACGGGTTCCTGTTCACGCGCTACCGGCGGGAACGGCGGGGTCAGCGGTCCTGACCGGCGGTCCGGGACGTCCGGAGGGCGTCCGGTGACGGCCGTCGGTCCGGTAATCGGCGGAACAATCCGCTCCGCTTGGCGTGGCGACGGGCACACTGATTCCGGCGGTACCCGTGCGAACACGGGGCAGGAGGTTTCCGCGGGGCCCGGCTCGCCCCACGGAGCGGAGAGGGCCCGCGGGCCCTTCGAGGAAAGGGGCGCCTGGTGTTCACCAGCGTACTGATGATCGAGAAGGCCCTGACGTCCGCCGACGTGGAGTTCGTCACCACCTTGCACGGCGACGAACCGGTCTCCTTCCACGTGCTGCTCCAGCCGCGCGGGGAGCAGGCGGACCGGCTGCTGCGGGCCATCGACGACGTCGCGCTCGGCGAGATCGACGAGGCCGTCCGCGAGGGCGAGACCCCCGAGGGCGAGGAGGCCAAGACCGTGGGGCAGCGGGCCCTGGAGGTCTCCCTGCAGGCCCTGCGCGCCTCGGGCGACGAGGCCGAGGGCCGCCTCGTCGAGGACCACCCGCTGGACGCGCTGAAGTCCCTGGTGGAGGAGGTCGGGGCGGACGAGGTGATCGTCCTGACCGACCCGCACTACGTGGAGGAGTTCTTCCACCGCGACTGGGCCTCCCGGGCCCGGCACAAGGTGGGGGTGCCGGTGCTGAAGCTCTTCTCCCACAGCAAGGCATAGGCTGGGGCGGCGCTCTCCGCTCCGAGGGCGCGAAGACCGCCGTCCCGCTCGTCGCACCACTGGGAGAACACGCATGGCACCCGGCCTTCCTACCGCCATGGACCGACCGCACTTCATCGGCATCGGCGGCGCCGGGATGTCGGGCATCGCCAAGATCCTCGCGCAGCGCGGCGCGAAGGTGGCCGGCAGCGACGCCAAGGACTCCGCGACCGCCGGGGCCCTGCGCGCGCTGGGCGTCACCGTGCACATCGGACACGCCGCCGAGCACCTCGCCGACGACGCCAGCTGCGTGGTCGTCTCCTCCGCGATCCGCGAGGACAACCCCGAGCTGCTCCGCGCGGCCGAGCTGGGGATCCCGGTGGTGCACCGCTCCGACGCCCTCGCCGCCCTGATGGACGGTCTGCGCCCGATCGCGGTGGCCGGCACCCACGGCAAGACCACCACCACCTCCATGCTGGCCGTCTCCCTGACCGAGCTGGGACGCGAGCCGTCGTACGCGATCGGCGGCGACCTGGACGCCCCCGGCTCCAACGCGCTGCACGGCGAGGGCGAGATCTTCGTCGCCGAGGCGGACGAGTCGGACCGCAGCTTCCACAAGTACGCGCCCGAGGTCGCGATCGTCCTCAACGTGGAGCTGGACCACCACGCCAACTACGCGTCCATGGAGGAGATCCACCAGTCCTTCGAGACGTTCGTCGGCCGCGTCGTCCCCGGCGGCACCCTGGTGATCTCCGCGGACCACGAGGGGGCGCGCGAGCTGACCCGGCGCCTGGACGGCTCGGTGCGGACCGTGACGTACGGCGAGGCGGACGACGCGGACGTGCGGGTCCTCTCGGTCGTCCCGCAGGGGCTGAGGAGCGAGGTGACCGTCGAACTGGACGGCGCCCCGCTCACCTTCACCGTGTCGGTCCCCGGCCGGCACTACGCGCACAACGCGGTGGCCGCGCTCGCCGCGGGCGTGGCACTCGGCGTCCCGGCCGCCGAGCTGGCCCCGGCGCTGGCCGCGTACACCGGTGTGAAGCGGCGCCTCCAGCTCAAGGGCGAGGCGGCCGGCGTGCAGGTGATCGACTCCTACGCCCACCACCCCACCGAGATGACGGCCGACCTGGAGGCCATGCGCGCCGCCGCCGGCGACGCCCGCATCCTCGTCGTCTTCCAGCCGCACCTGTTCTCCCGCACCCGGGAGCTGGGCACGGAGATGGGGCGGTCCCTGGCCCTGGCCGACGCCTCGCTCGTGCTGGACATCTATCCGGCCCGCGAGGACCCGATCCCCGGCGTCACCAGCGAGCTGATCGTCGACGCGGCCCGCGCGGCCGGCGCGGACGTCGCCGCGGTGTCCGACGAGGCGGAGATCCCCGAGGCCGTCGCGGGAATGGCGAAGCCCGGTGATCTCGTTCTCACCATGGGAGCGGGCGACGTCACCGACCTCGGCCCGCGCATCCTGGACCGTCTGTCGAAGTGAGGGGCCCGAAGCTCATGCCGTACGACGTGGAGAAGCCGGACGAGCAGTGGCGCGCGGAACTGTCGCCGTCCGAGTACGCCGTCCTGCGCCAGGCGGCCACGGAGCCCGCCTTCACCGGTGAGTACACCGACACCAAGACCGAGGGCGTCTACTCCTGCCGCGCCTGCGGCGCCGAGCTGTTCACCTCGGACACCAAGTTCGAGTCGCACTGCGGCTGGCCGTCCTTCTACGACCCGAAGGACACCGACGCCGTGGAGCTCGTGGAGGACCGGTCCCACGGCATGGTGCGCACCGAGGTGCGCTGCGCCCGCTGCGGCTCGCACCTCGGGCACGTGTTCGAGGGCGAGGGCTATCCGACGCCCACCGACCAGCGGTACTGCATCAACAGCATCTCCCTGAGGCTGCGGGCCGCCGAGGGCTGACGCGCGTGCCGCTCACCGGCCGGTGGGCGGCACGCGGTCGGGGAGCGGGGCGGGAGGAGGCCGCGGCACTCGCCCCGCGAGCGCGAGAAGCGCACACCGGACACCGGTTCCTTACGGAACGAGGACGCCGGCGGCCCGCCGCCCCGCGCCCGCGCGCGGGGTGCGAGGCTGTCCGCATGGAGCAGCGACCACCGCACGCGCAGGCCGGGGCCCGGGTCCTCGTGGTCGACGACGACCCCACCGTCGCCGAGATCGTCGCGGGCTACCTCGATCGCGCCGGCTACCTCGTCGACCGGGCCGGCGACGGCCCCGAGGCGCTCGCCCGGGCGACGGCGCACCGGCCGGACCTCGTCGTCCTCGACCTGATGCTGCCCGGCATGGACGGCCTGGAGGTGTGCCGCCGGCTGCGCGGCCACGGGCCCGTGCCGGTCATCATGCTCACCGCGCGCGGCGACGAGGACGACCGCGTCCTCGGCCTGGAGGTCGGCGCCGACGACTACGTCACCAAGCCGTTCAGCCCCCGCGAACTGGTGCTGCGCGTCGAGTCCGTGCTGCGCCGCGCCCGCCCGTCCGCCCCCTTCCCCGGCATCCTGCGGGCCGCCGGGCTCGAGGTCGACCCCGCCGCCCGCCGCGCCACCAGGAACGGCACCGAACTGGCTTTGACCGCCCGCGAGTTCGACCTGCTCTCCTTCCTGCTGCGCCATCCCGGCCGGGCCTACGCCCGCGAGGAGCTGATGCGCGAGGTGTGGGGCTGGGACTTCGGCGACCTGTCCACCGTCACCGTCCACGTGCGGCGGCTGCGCGGCAAGGTCGAGGACGATCCGGCGCGGCCCCGCCTCATCCGGACCGTGTGGGGCGTCGGCTACCGCTTCGACGCCTCTGCCGGGGAGGAGTGAGCGTGCGCGACGCCCTGCTCATCGCCCTGTTCGCCTTCCTCGGCGCCGCCGCGGCCGGAATGCTCGGCGCGTGCGTGCTGGTGCTGATCCGTCGGTGGTCGCTGACCGCGCATCTCGCCGTGGTCGCCGGGGTCGCGGTGACGGCGATGCTCGCGGGCACGCTGGCCGTGGCGCGGGCGATGTTCCTCTCCGCGCACGACCTGACCGTCGTGACGACCGTCGTCGCCATGGCCGCCGTGGTCTCCACCGTCACCGCGCTGCTGCTCGGCCGCTGGGTCGTCGCCCGCAGCCGGGAGCTGGCGCTCGCCGCCCGCTCCTTCGGCGACGGCGGGGACTTCGCCGCGCCCGAGGGCCCGTCCACCGCCGAACTCGCCGCGCTCAGCCGGGAGCTGGAGGCCACCAGCGTCAAGCTGGCCGAGTCCCGGGACCGCGAGCGGGCCCTGGAGGCGTCCCGCCGCGAACTCGTGGCCTGGATCTCCCACGACCTGCGCACCCCGCTCGCCGGGCTGCGCGCGATGGCCGAGGCGCTGGAGGACGGGGTCGCCGCCGACCCCGGCCGCTACCTCGAGCGGATCCGCACCGAGGTGGAACGCCTCAACGACATGGTCGGCGACCTGTTCGAGCTCTCCCGCATCCACGCGGGCGCGCTGTCCCTGTCGCTCTCCAGGATCTCCCTGTACGACCTGGTCGGCGACGCCCTCGCCGGCGCCGACCCGCTCGCCCGGGAGCACGGCGTGCGGCTCGTCGGCACCCGGGTCGAGCCGGTGCCGGTGGAGGTGGACGGCCGGGAGATGAGCCGGGTGCTGGGCAACCTGCTGGTCAACGCGATCCGCCGGACACCGGCCGACGGGACGGTCGCCGTCGCCGTCGAACACGCCGCCGACGGCGTGGTGCTGTCCGTCACGGACGGCTGCGGCGGCATCCCGGAGGAGGACCTGCCCCGGGTCTTCGACACCGGCTGGCGCGGCACCCACGCCCGCACCCCTCCGGCCGGCGCGGGCCTCGGGCTCGCCATCGTCCGCGGCATCGTCGAGGCCCACCGCGGCAGCGCCACCGTCCGCAACGTCGCCGGGGGCTGCCGCTTCGAGGTCCGGCTGCCGACGGCGCCGGGGTGAGGACCACCCCCCGCGCGGCCCCGCCGCCGCGAACTCCCGCAACCGTCCTCGAAGTTGCCCCCGATTCCCGGTCCGGCCCGCGACCGTGAGGGGCCGCCGTGACGGGGCGGACGCCGCCCGGGCGGCACCCGCCGGTGACCACCGGCTCCGGGCCGCCGTACGCACCGGCCGCACCGGGCCGGCTCCGCCGCCCGGCGGGAGGACCGCGCCCGGCACGTCACCGGTCGGCGGGACCCGCACCGCCCGACCCGTCCAGGGGCAGCCGCACGGTGAAGACCGTCGCCCCCGGCGCACCGCTCAGCTCGAGGGTGCCGCCGTGCGCCCGGACCAGGGACCGGGCGACCGCGAGGCCCAGCCCGCTGCCGCCCCGCTCGCGGCTGCGGGCCTTGTCGACCCGGTAGAACCGGTCGAAGATCCGCTCCCGGTCCTCGGCGGGGACGCCGGGACCGGTGTCGGCCACCCGCACCAGCGCCGCGCCGCCCTCGACGCCCGCCTCCACGCTCACCCGGGTGCCGGGCGGGGTGTGCACCGCCGCGTTGGTGAGCAGGTTGTCCAGCACCTGCCGGACGCGCTGCGGATCGATGCGCAGGGTCAGCGGCCCGGGGCCCGCCGACACCGTCAGGGGACGGTCCGGGTGGCTCGCGCGGAACGCGTCGGCGGCCTGCCGGACCAGTTCCGTCAGATCCGCGTCCGCCGTCCGCAGCTGTGCGTCGACCTCCGCCGCGTCCAACCGGGCGAGCAGCAGCAGGTCGTCCAGCAGCACCCCCATCCGGGCGGCCTCCGCCCGCAGCCGGGCCAGGTGCCGCTCGCGTTCCCCGGGAGCGTTGGCGGCGGCGTACTGGAACAGGTCCGCGTAGCCGCGCACCGACATCAGCGGGGTGCGCAGCTCGTGCGAGGCGTCCGCGACGAAGCGGCGCAGCCGCTGCTCGGCCTGCGCGCGCACCGCGAGGGAGTCGTCGATGTGCTCCAGCATCGTGTTGAAGGCGGTGCGCAGCTCCGCGACCTCCGGGCCGCCGTCCCGGCCGTCGGCGCGCAGCGGCAGCCGGGCCGCCGACTCGGTCAGGTCGTGCGAGGCGATGCCGTGCGCGGTGCGCGCCATGTCGCTCAGCGGCTCCAGCCCGCGCCGCAGCATCCGCCGCCCGACCACCACGAGCGCCAGCAGGGCGAGCGCGAACACCACGACCTGCACCGTGACCAGCCGCTCGACGGTCTCGTCGACGTCCGCCACGGGCGCCGCGCTGATCAGCACCACGTCCGGCTCGACCTCGCACCCGCGCAGCCGGTACTTGCCCTCCCCGCGGATCCACGCGGTGTCCGTGAGTTCGGTGCCGGAGCGCGCCATCGCCCGCGCCAGCTCCGCGAAGGCACGGGTGTCCCCGGGGACGTCGGCCGGCTCGCGCAGGGCGACCGAGTCGTCCGAGACGTCGTACACCGCCGTGTACCAGCCGTAGTACGGCTTCCGACGCACCGTGCCGTGCGCCGCCGCGTCCTTGGACTGCACGGTCTGGACGAGCTTCAGCTGCTCGCCCAGCTGCTGCTCCAGGTAGTCCCGCATGTAGGCGGTGAGCGCCGTGCCGACGACCGCGAACACCGCCAGCGACAGCACCCCGAGGCCCAGCGCCAGCCGGGTGCCCAGGCGCAGCCGCCGGTAGGTCTCCCGCAGCCGCCGGACCGCCCCGGTCACTCGGCGGCCTGCCGTATCACGTACCCGAAGCCCCGCACGGTCCGGATCAGCGGCTCACCGGTGTCGTCCAGCTTGCGCCGCAGCCGGCTGACCACCAGCTCCACGACGTTGGAGCGGCCCCCGAAGCCGTACTCCCACACGTGGTCGAGGATCTGCGCCTTGGTCAGCACGGTCGGCGACCTGCGCATCAGGTAGCGCAGCACCTCGTACTCGGTCGGGGTCAGCGACAGCAGCCGCTCCCCGCGCCGCACCTCACGGGTGTCCTCGTCCATCGTCAGGTCCGCCACCCGCAGCACCGACCGCCGGTACCCCGGCCCCGCGCTGCGCCGCAGCACCGTCCGCAGCCGGGCCATCAGCTCCTCCACCGCGAACGGCTTGACCAGGTAGTCGTCCCCGCCCCGGGTCAGCCCGGCCACCCGGTCGGCGACCCCGTCGCGGGCGGTGAGGAACACCACCGGCACCATCGTCCCGGAGCGGCGCAGCCGGTCGAGGACGCCGAAGCCGTCGACGTCCGGCAGCATCAGGTCGAGCACCACGATGTCGGGACGGAACCCGGCGGCGCGGCGCAGCGCCTCCTCGCCCGAGTACGCGGTGACCGCCTCCCAGCCCTCGTAGCGGGCGACCGTCGCGACCAGGTCGGCGATGGGCGGGTCGTCGTCCACGACGAGGAGTCGTACTTTTTCCACCCGCCCATACTGCGGCACGCGGCTCCCGGCACCAGAGGCGGTGCACCGCAGGGCCCGGATCGACAAGAACCTGAAAGCCGGCCGACAGGAGAACGACAGCGCCCGCGACGAGGCTCGGTGTCCCAGGACCCGATCAAGGAGCTCTCGGCGTGACAGCTGGCCACTCGCCCCCCGCGCCCCCCGCCCCGAGGCGACGCCCCGCACGGGTGGCGCGCACCGGCCTGTGCGCGCTCCTCGCCGCCAACGCGGCGGTCGTCGCCGTCCTCTTCGTCCGGTCCGGCCCCGGCGCGGACGTCCTCGTCCTGCTGGGCCGCCTCACCGGCCTCTACGCCGCCCTGCTGATGGCCTTCCAGCTGCTGCTGGTGGCCCGGCTGCCCTGGCTGGACCGCCGGATCGGCATGGACCGGCTGACCCTGTGGCACCGCCGGCTCGGCTTCGGCCTGCTGTGGACGCTCCTGGCCCACGCGGTCTTCCTCACCCTCGGCTACGCCGGGATGTCCTCGACGGACCCGGTGACCCAGCTCGTCGACCTCGCGGAGACCGTCGAGGGAGTCCTGCGCGCCGTCGTCGCCCTGGCGCTGATCCTCGTCGTCGGCGCGGTCTCGGCCCGCCGCGCCCGGCGCCGACTGGCGTACGAGACCTGGCACTTCATCCACCTGTACACCTACGTCGCCGTGGTGCTGGCCTTCACCCACCAGGTCGCGGTCGGCTCCACCTTCACCGCCTCGCCGGCCGCCACCGCCTACTGGTACGGGCTGTGGGGCACCGCGCTGACCGCGGTGTTCGCCGGCCGGCTCGTCCTGCCGCTGTGGCGGAACCTGCGCCACCGGCTGCGGGTCACGGCCGTCGTCCCCGAGAACGACGACGTGGTGTCCGTCCACATCACCGGCCGCGACCTGGACCGGCTGCCCGCCCGCGCCGGCCAGTTCTTCCTGTGGCGGTTCCTGACCAGGGACCGCTGGTGGCAGGCCAACCCGTTCTCCCTGTCCGCCGCACCCGACGGCCGCACCCTGCGCCTCACCGTGAAGGCCGCCGGCGACGGCAGCGCGGCCCTGCGCCATCTGAAGCCCGGCACCCGCGTGTTCGCCGAAGGCCCCTACGGCGCCTTCACCGCCCTGCACCGCACCCGTCCGGACGTCCTGCTCGTCGCCGGCGGCGTCGGTGTCACCCCGATCCGCGCCCTGCTGGAGGAACTGCACGGCCACGCCGTCGTCCTCTACCGGGTGACCAGCGACTCCGACGCCGTCCTCCACGACGAGCTGCGCGAACTGGCCCTCGCCAGGGGCGCCGAACTGCACCTGATCACCGGCCCGTCCGTACCGGACCGGCTCGCCCCCGGCGAACTGTCCCGGCTCGTGCCCGACCTCACCGGCCGGGACGTCTACGTCTGCGGTCCGCCCGGCATGACCACCGCGGTGCTGCGCGGCCTGCGCGAACTGGGCGTACCCGAGCGGCAGATCCACTTCGAGCGCTTCAGCCTGGCCGGATGAGGGCGCGGCGAACCGGGCGGACCGGCGGACCGGCGCACCGGGGAACGACGAGAACGAGGAGAACACCGTGAGACGAGCACTTCCCGTCCTGGTCCTGGCCGTCGCGGGCCTGATCCCGGTCTGGCGCCACACCCCTTCGCCCACGGCGCAGGCCGCCGGACCCGTGCCCGCCCCTTCGCCGCCGGCCTCGCCGGGCGGCACCACCCGGGTGGTCGCGGGCCCCGCCGTCGACACCGAGAAGGGCCCCGTGCAGGTCGAGGTCACCCTCGACGGCGACCGCATCAGCGCCGTACGGATGCTCCGGCAGCCGGACCACCCGCAGACCACGGCAGCGGTGCCGGTCCTCATCGAGGAGACGCTCCGGGCGCAGAGCGCCGACGTCGACACGGTCTCCGGCGCCACCGTCACCAGCGACGGCTACCGGGAGTCGCTGCAGGCCGCCCTCGACGCCCAGGACCCCTGAGGTGCGGCGCGTCGAGCACGTCATGGGGTTCCCGGTGTCGCTGCGCGTCGACGACGAGGGGTTCGACGAGACCGCGGCGGACCGGCTCTTCGCCTGGCTCGGGGAGGTGGACCGCCGCTTCAGCCCGTTCCGCGAGGACAGCGAGGTCCGCCGCCTGGACCGGGGCGGACCGGGCTCCGGCCGGATCAGCCGCGAACTGGCCGAAGTCCTCGCCCTGGGCGAGCGGTACCGGGCCGAGACCCGGGGCGCCTTCGACGTACGGCTGCCCGGCCGCCGCCTCGACCCCTGCGCGGTGGTGAAGGGCTGGTCGGTGCAGAAGGCGGCCGACCTGCTCACGGCCGCCGGGGCACGGCGGTTCTGCCTCAACGCCGGCGGTGACGTGGTCGTGGCCGGCGGACCGTGGCGCGTGGGCGTACGGCACCCGGAACACGCCGGCCGGCTGTGCACCGTCCTGGAGCTCACCGACGGCGCGGTCGCGACCTCCGCGCGCTACGAGCGCGGCGACCACATCGTCGACGGGCGCACCGGCCTCCCGGCGACCGGTCTGCTCGCCGTGACCGTCGTCGCCCCCACCCTCACCGAGGCGGACGCGGTCGCCACGGCGGCCTTCGCCCTGGGGCGGGAGGGCATCGACTGGGCCGCCGCGCGGGAGGGTTGCGAGGTGTTCGCCGTGGACGCGGACCGCAGGGTGTCGCGGACGGCGGGGTTTCCCGTGGCGGGCGCGGGGCAGGCTGTCCGGCGCGCGAGCCGCGTTCCTGGTTCTGCCGGAGGCGCCGTCTAGACTCGACCGGCGACAGACCGACAGACCGACAGACCGTACGGCCTAGGCCGAAACTCCCGCCGTCCGAAGGGCATTCCGCGTCTTGATACGGATCGACTCAGTCACGAAGCGCTACCCGGACGGCACGGTGGCGGTCGACCGGCTCTCGCTGGACGTCCCGGACCGCTCGATCACCGTCCTCGTCGGCCCCTCGGGCTGCGGCAAGACCACCACCCTCCGCATGATCAACCGGATGGTGGAACCCACCGAGGGCACGATCCTCCTCGACGGCGAGGACATCCAGCGGCAGCCCGTCACCGCCCTGCGCCGGTCCATGGGCTACGTCATCCAGAACGCCGGGCTCTTCCCGCACCGCACCATCGTCGACAACATCGCCACCGTGCCCCGGATGCTCGGCTGGGGCAGGCGGCGCGCCCGGGAGCGGGCCGCGGAGCTGATGGAACGGGTGGGCCTGGACACCTCGCTGGCCGAGCGGTACCCCTACCAGCTCTCCGGCGGCCAGCAGCAGCGCGTCGGGGTGGCGCGGGCGCTCGCCGCGGACCCGCCGGTGCTGCTGATGGACGAGCCGTTCTCCGCCGTCGACCCCGTGGTGCGCAAGGGGCTGCAGGACGAACTCCTCAGGATCCAGGAGGAGCTGGGCAAGACCATCGTCTTCGTCACGCACGACATCGACGAGGCGGTCAAACTGGGCACCATGGTCGCCGTCCTGCGCGAGGGCGGCCGGCTCGCCCAGTACGCGCCGCCCGCGGAACTGCTGTCCGCCCCCGCGGACGGCTTCGTCGAGGACTTCCTCGGCGCCGACCGCGGCATCCGGCGGCTGTCCTTCCTCCCGTCCGCCGCACTGGAGTTGAACACCGACGCCGTGATCCCGGCCGACGCGCCCGCCGAGCGGATCGCCGCGTCGGACGCCCCGTACCTCCTCGTCACCGGACCCGACGGCCGCCCGCTCGGCTGGGCCGGACCGGGCGAGCTGACCGCCGGGGACATCAGGGCGGACCGGCTGCTGCCCCACGGGCGGCCGTTCGTGCCCGGCGCCGACTCCCTGCGGGTCGCCCTCGACTGCGCCGTGCTCTCGCCCACCGGCTGGGCCGTCGCCGTGGACGCCGACGGCCGGGTCACCGGAGTCGTCTCCCAGCAGGCCATCGGCGAGGCGATCCGCGCCGCCCACGCCCGGGGCCGCACGGACAAGGCCGAGGTCGCCCCGTGAACGGCTTCTTCGACATCCCCAGCGACCTCCAGCACAGCTGGGCCGGCCTGATCGGGCTGCACGTCAGGGAGGCCCTGCTGCCGGTGGCCGCCGGGCTGCTGCTCGCCCTGCCGCTCGCCCAGCTGTGCGTGCGCTTCCGCCGGCTGTACCCGCCCGTGCTCGGGGCGGCGACCGTGCTGTACGCCATCCCCTCCCTGGCGTTCTTCGTCGTCCTCATCGACTACACCGGCCAGACCGAGCTCACCGTGATGATCCCGCTGGCCGTGTACAGCCTGGTGGTGCTGATCCCGGCGATCGTCGACGGCGTCCGCTCGGTACCGCAGGAGACCCTGGCGGCGGCCACCGCCATGGGCTTCGGCCCCGTACGCCGCTACCTCCAGGTGCAGCTGCCGATCGCCGCGCCCGCCATCGTCGCCGGCCTGCGGGTGGCCACGGTGTCGAGCATCTCGCTCGTCAGCGTCGGCGCCCTGATCGGCAACCAGGGCGCCCTCGGCAACCTGCTCGCGGCGGCGCAGAAGTACGACCGGCCGGAGCTGGCGGTGAACGCCGTGCTCACCATGGCCGCCCTGGCGATCCTGTGCGACGCGGCGCTGGTGCTGCTGCGGACCCTGCTGACCCCCTGGATGCCGCGCGGCGCACGGCTGCGTCCGCGGCCCGCCGCGCGGCCGCAGCGACCCGGACCCGAGGCTGTGATCCGGTGAACGTCCTCACCTTCGTCAACGCCTTCTTCGGCGACGGCGCCCACTGGCACGGCTACGACGGCATCCCGCGGCGCCTCCTCGAACACCTCCAGTACACGCTGCTCGCCCTCGCCCTCGCCGCCGCGATCGGACTGCCCGTCGGGCTGCTGACGGGGCACACCGGGCGCGGCGGGAACGCACTGGCCTTCGTCGCCAACGCCGCCCGCGCCCTGCCCAGTTTCGGTCTGCTGGTGCTGGTGGCCCTGCTGATCGGTTTCGGCCTGCTGCCCGTGATGATCCCGCTGGTCGTGCTGGCCGTCCCGCCGATCCTGGTGACCACCTACGAGGCCGTCCGCTCCGTCGACCCCTCCCCGGTGGACGCCGCCCGGGGCATGGGCATGCGCGAGTCGCGGATCCTCCTGCGGGTCGAACTGCCGGTGGCGCTCCCGCTGATCCTGAGCGGCCTGCGCTCGGCGGCCGTCCAGATCGTGTCGACGGCCACCATCGCCGCGTACGTCGGTCTCGGCGGCCTCGGCCGGTACATCGTCGACGGGCTCTACCAGCGCGACTACGAGAAGGTCGTCGGCGGCGCCACGCTGGTGGCCGTCCTCGCGCTCCTCACGCTCGCGGTGTTCTGGGCGGCGGAGCGGCTGGCGGTGTCGCCCGGGGTGCGCAGGAACTGACGATCGCTCAGGTTCCGGAAACCGTGACCCGGATGTTCTTGACTGACCGTGAAGCGGCTGGATTGGATCGGTGGATGACTTCCAGCGCACAGAGCAGCAGGTCCAGGACGAGGCACACCGGCGCGGCCGCCGCGCTCACCGCCGCGGTGGCGCTGCTCGCGGGCTGTTCCTCCGGCGACACCTCCGACAACCCCCTGGCGGGCGAGAAGGCGAAGGCCGGCACCGTCGTCGTCGGCTCGAACAACTTCGCCGAGAGCACCCTGCTCGCCGACATCTACGGCGAGGCGCTCCGGGCCAAGGGCATCAAGGTCACCTACAAGCACAACATCGGCAGCCGCGAGACGACGTACGGCCTGATGAAGAACGGCTCCATCACGGTCCTGCCGGAGTACAACGGCTCGCTGCTCGCCTACCTCGACCCCGAGGCCGAGCAGACGTCGGCGCAGGCCGTGAACGAGGCCGTCAAGGCCAAACTGGACAAGAGGCTGACGCTGCTGGAGTCGTCGCCGGCCGAGGACAAGGACTCGGTGAGCGTCAACGCCGGGACGGCGAGGAAGTACGGCCTCACGGCCTCCTCCACCCTCGCCGACCTCAAGGACGTCGCACCGCGGATGGTGATCGGCGGATCCCCGGAGTTCCAGACCCGCCGGCAGGGGCTGAAGGGCCTGGAGTCCGTCTACGGCCTGAAGTTCAAGTCCTTCAAGGCGCTCGACGCGGGCGGGCCGCTGACCCAGGCGGCGCTCGCGGGGAACACGGTGCAGGCGGCGGACATCTTCACCACGGACCCGACCATCGTCAAGGAGAAGTTCGTCGTCCTGAAGGACCCGGAGAACCTCTTCGGGTTCGCGAACGTGACCCCGCTGGTGCACAAGGACGGGCTCTCCCCGGAGGGCGTCGACGCGCTCGACGCGGTCTCCGCGAAGCTGGACACCGAGACCCTCCTCGACCTGGACGCCCAGGTGCAGCTGGAGAAGAAGGACCCGCTGGACGTGGCCAAGGCCTGGCTGAAGTCGGCCGGCCTGGACTGACGCCCGGCGGAGCACCGCCCCGTGGGACGCGGCGGGCCCGCCGCGTCCCACGGGCGGCTCACCGCGCCGGGGCCGCCTCGGCGATCAGCCGGTCGATCAGCGCGATGAGCACGTCCCGGCACGACTCCCGCTCCCGCGCGTCGCACAGCAGCACCGGCACGCCCTCCGGCAGCGTCAGCGCCTCCCGGATGTCCTCGGCCGGGTACGGGTGCTCGCCGTGGAAGCCGTTGACGGCGATCACGAACGGGATGCCCCGGCGTTCGAAGAAGTCGATCGCGGCGAAGCTGGACTCGGGCCTGCGCACGTCCACCAGGACCACCGCGCCCAGCGCGCCGAGCGCCAGGTCGTTCCACATGAACCAGAACCGCTGCTGGCCCGGCGTGCCGAAGAGGTACAGCACCAGGTCGTCGGAGACGGTGATCCGGCCGAAGTCCATGGCCACCGTGGTGGCACGTTTCTCCTCGATGCCGTCCAGGTCGTCGACGTCCAGGCCCGCCATGGTCAGCGGTTCCTCGGTGCGCAGCGGGACGATCTCGCTGACCGAGCCGACCATGGTCGTCTTGCCCACGCCGAAGCCTCCGGCGATCAGGATCTTGACCGTGTCGGGTGCCGAACGCTCGGCGGCGGCCCGGGCGACGGTGTCAGAGCCGGCCAAGGCCGTCCCTCACTTTCTGCAGCAGGTCCAGGTCCGGGGTGGTGCGGGTGACGGGGTGCGGCGGGTGGGCGGTGATCCGGCCCGCCTCCAGCAGGTCGCAGAGCAGGATGACGACCACGCTCACCGGGAGGTCGAGACGCGCGGCGAGCTCGGCGACCGCGACCGGCTCGGCGCACAGCCGCAGGATCCGTGTGTGCTCGGGCTGCGGCCGGGGGGCCGCCGGAGGCTGCGGGTCCACCGCCGTCACCGTCGTGATGAGCGTGAAGTCGGCGCGGCTGGGCCGGGTCCGGCCACCGGTCAGGGTGAACGGCCTTACGAGCCGGCCCGCCGAGTCGCCTCCCCCCACCTCACACGCCGGGGTCGACGACGGGGCCGGCCGCGGCCCGCGGCGCCGCGCTGAGGTGCTCGCCGATCTTCTTCACCAGCATGTTCATCTGGTACGCCACCACGCCGACGTCCGCGCCGGGACCGGTGAGCACCACCAGGTGGGCGCCGGGACCGGCCGAGGTGAGGATCAGGAAGCTGTTGGCCATCTCGATGAGCGCCTGGCGCACCGGGCCGCCGCGGAAGTCCATGCTGACGCCCTTGCTGAGGCTCATCAGACCGGAGGCGGTCGCGGCGAGGCGTTCGGCGTCGTCGCGCAGGAAGCCGGTGGACTTGCTGACCACCAGCCCGTCCTCGGAGAGCACCACGGCCTGGTTCACGTCGGCGACGCGTTCCACGAGTCCGGTCAGCAGCTGGTCCAGCTGGGTGTGGGTGGCGGGGGTGGGGCGTGTCATGGCGGGTTCCTTCATGAGCGGTCGACGTCGGCGTTTCGGCGGTCAGTGGTCGGAGGGCGGGGCCGGGGGCCCGGGGGAGGCGGCGGACGCGGGCGCCGGTGCCGCCGTGTCGTCCTCGGCGTCGTGCGGCGGCGGACCGGCTTCCCCGGCGTCGCCGGCCCCGTCGTCGTCACGTGCCCGGAGCGTGCCGCGCTGGAAGCCGGCGAGGGAGGAGGCGGCGCGTTCCGCGGTGAAGTCGTCGTCGCCGGGGCCGTCCTCGGTGGCCGGGGCGGGTTCCTCGCGCAGCTCGGCGGCCAGGCTGGTCTGCGGCACCCGGCGGGGGAGCGGGGCGAGACCGTCGCGGCGGGCGGCGGCCGGCGCGGGGGCGCTCCGCACGGCGGTCGCGGACCGGGCGGCCGGGGTCCGCGCGCCCGCGGCGGCCCTCCCGCTCGCGGTGGCGTCCGCGCCCGCGGAGGTCTTCGCGTTCCCCCGGCCCGCCGCGCCGCCCGCGGCCGCCGGGGCCTCGGGACCCCGGGCGTCCGCGGCCTCCCGCCCGGTGCCGGACGGCACGTCCCGCACCACGATCTCGTGCGGGACCAGCACGATCGCGGTCGTCCCGCCGTACGGCGAGGAGCGCAGCGTGACGGTGATGCCGTGGCGGTGGGCGAGCTGGGAGATCACGAACATGCCGAGCCGGAGGTCGTCGGCGAGCGCCACCACGTCGAACTGCGGGGGCCGGCCCAGCTGGTCGTTGAGGGAGGCGTAGTCCTCCTCCGACATGCCGAGGCCCCGGTCCTCGATCTCGACCACGAGGCCCTTGGCCACCATCGCGGCCCGCACCCCCACCGGACTCGGCGCCGGCGAGTACGTCGTCGCGTTGTCGATCAGCTCGGCCAGCAGGTGGATCACGTCGGCCACCGCGGGCGGGGCCAGGGCGACCTCCTCCTCGGTGTGCACCTCCACCCGCTGGTACTCGGCGACCTCGCCGACGGCGCTGCGCAGGATGTCGATCAGCGCGACCGGCTCGCTCCAGGAGCGGCCGGGACGCTCGCCGCTGACGATGACCAGGTTCTCCTCGTAGCGGCGCAACTGGCTGGCCGTGGAGTCCAGTTCGTACAGGCCCGCGAGGACCTCGGGGTCGGTGTGCCGGCGCTCCAGCTCGTCGAGCTTGCCGAGCTGGAGGTTGACCAGGTTCTGGCTCTGCCGTGCGATGCCCAGGATGACCTTCTGGAAACCGCGCCGGGTGTCGGCGAGTTCGATCGCGGTGTGCACGGCGGTGCGCTGCGCGGTGTTGAACGCCTGGGCGACCTGGCCCAGTTCGTCGTGGCCGTAGTCCAGCGCGGTCGTCGCCGACTCCGCGTCGACCTTCTCGCCGCGCTCCAGCCGGGCCACCACGTCGGGCAGCCGCTCCTCGGCCAGGCCGAGGGTGGCCATGCGCAGGCCGCGCAGCCGGCGGGACAGCGAGCGGGTGATGCGCCAGGACATGCCGACGCACAGCAGCAGCGCGAGCAGTCCGCCGGCGCTCAGGGAGGCGGCGGTCAGCAGCAGGCTGCGGGCCTCGTCGGCGCTGCGGGTGAGCAGCGCGTCGGTCTGCTGCCGGATCATGGCGGTGTACTGCGGGGAGACGCTGTCCATGGCCTCGTCCCACCGCTCCTGGACGTCCGGCATCTCGACGGTGCGGCCCCCGCCCGCGGACCGGGTGGCGAGCACCTGGTCCTCGACCGCCTGCAGGGCGCGCCACTCGGGGCTCTGCATGATCCGCTCGGCCTGCGTCTTGGTGCTGCCGCGCAGGGACGGCACGATCTGGTCCTCGACCAGCCAGCGGCGGGTGTGGACCAGCTCCGCGAACTCCGTCCAGCCCTGCGCGTCGAGGCTCCCGGAGGACCAGGCGAGGGTGAGCCGCGCGTCCTCCTGGGAGATCAGCTCCGCCGCGTGCTCCAGCGCGATCAGCGGTTCGGCCTGCGAGGTCAGGTCCCCGTCGTCGACCTGGGAGAGCTCCTGGAAGGCGTGGATCTGGTCGTCGATGATCGAGGTGTACTGGTCGAGCGCCTCCACGGCGGTGATGTCGCTGGGGGCGTCCACCTGGTCCCGGTAGTACTCCAGGCTGCCCACCGAGCCGAGCACCGAGTACAGCCGGTCCGAGATGCGCGCCGGTGCCTCGGCGATCGCGTCGGCCTGCCCGAGCAGCTTCGCCACCGCCTCGTCGGTCCTCTCGCGCTGTGCCTCGAGGGCGGACCGGGAGCTCTGCGGCGCGGCCAGCCAGGCGGCGGTCAGCCTCCGCTCCCGCTGCAACGCGAGCGTGGCGTGCGTGCCCATCGCGCCGGTCGACCGGCTCAGCTCCGTCTGGGACCGCAGCCGCAGTCCCTCCGAGAACATCTGGATCGTCGTCACGCCCCACATGGCCGCGAGGGTGACGCTGGGCACCAGGGCCAGGAGGACCAGCGAGAGACGTATGGAGCCGAGGCGGCGCCGGGCACCTGTCCGTGGAGACATCGTCGTCCTAGAGCGGTCGGATGTTCGGGGGAGTACTCACGTGCCGGGCGTCAGCGGGTTCCGTCGGCGGCGAACCCGGCGACCGAGGCGGCTTCCGTCTTCGTGACGAACGCCGGCCCGGTGAGCACGGGCGCGACCCCGCCGCCGCTGATGTTGCCGTTGGTCCGGTACAGCCACAGCGCGTCCACGGCGAGATAGCCCTGCAGGTAGGGCTGCTGGTCGACGGCGAACTGGACGTTGCCGCCGCGCACGGCGTCCACCAGGTCCTCGTTGAGGTCGAAGGTGGCGACACGGGCGTCGCTGTCCGCCTTCTCGGCCGCGTCGACCGCGGTGAGCGCGTAGTCCGCCCCGTTGGTGACGACCTGGTCGATGCTCGGGTCCTGCCGCAGCCGGGCGGTGATGATGCCGGAGACGGCGCGCAGGTCGGTGCCGTCCACGTAGAGGTTCTCGGTCGTCCCGCCGAACGTCTTCTTCACCCCGGCGCAGCGGGCCTCCAGGGCGACGTTGCCGCGCTCGTGGACGACGCACAGGGCGTGCCCGGCCTTCAGGCCGTCCAGCTTGTCGCCGACGGCCCGGCCCGCGAGGCCCTCGTCCTGCCCGAAGTACCCCAGCAGCCGTGACGACTTCCAGGCGTCGATGCCGGAGTTGAGCCCGACCACGGGGATGTCCGCGGCCCGTGCCTCGTTGACCGGGCCCTTCATGGCCTGCGGCTTGGCCAGCGTCAGCGCGATGCCGTCGACGCCGTCGCGGATCGCCTCGCGGACCAGTTCGGCCTGCCCCGCCGGGTCCGGGTCGCTCACGTACGTCAGGTCGATGCCGTCCTTCGCGGCCGCCGCCTCGGCACCCTTCTTCACCCGGTCCCAGAAGGCGTCGCCCTCGCTCCCGTGGGTGACCATCGTGATCCTCGTCCGTTTGCCGCCGGCCGCACCCGCGCCGTCCGGCTCCGGGGAGTCGCCGGCCGTGCCGGAAGCGGAGCAGCCGGTCACCAGCAGGCCGACGGCGGCTGCCAGGACCGCCGCGCGGGCGGTGCGCCCCGGGACGCGGTGCGACGGAGGACGAGTGTTCATGGGGGGTGCGGACCTCGCTGTACGGCAGAGCAAGAGCAGGGGAGAGCACGGGCGGACGCGCGGGTGTGCGCCGACCGGGTGGCTCTCACTGGCCCGGAGCCAACCGTGTCGCACCACCGGTCGTCAAGTGAACGGCCACGCGAAGTGAGGTGCCGCTGCCGCATTGTGATGAACCGTGGGGGGATGAGGGGGGAAACGGCGGCACCGGCCGCGGCCGGCGGGGCGGAGGGACCGGACGGCGCCGTCCGGGCGGCCGGGACCCGGGCGGGGCGGTTCTTTCCGCACGGTTCAGGAGAACCACCCGGCGCGTTCACCTCCGTGGCGAGACGGGCATAGCGGCCCGTTCCCGGTCAACCGCCTTGCGGCGAGGGTGGGTTCCCGGCCGGATCGAGGGTTTCCCCCGTATCCCGGGCCTCTTCGCCGTGCCTATCGTTCGAGCGCAGCCGACCCACAGGTAACCCCGGACGGGTCGCCGCACGCGCCTGGCCGGCCGACGCGTCGCACGTCGATTCACCCCGCCGCTTCGAGGACGAAGCGAATCGATCCCCGCTCCCCACTCCGCGTCGCCCGGAGTCACGGCACGAAAGGCACACCCTTGCGTACCTCCTCCCCGAGCTCTCCCCGGAGCTCCTCCCCGAGACGGAAGCTGATATCCGTCGCGGCCCTCTCCGTCGCCCTGCTGACGACCGCCTCCGCCCAGGTCGCCGTCGCCCAGGACTCCCCCTCCGGCGCGCCGGCCGTCCCCGCGGCCCGGACCGAGGCCGCGCCCGGCGTCCCGGCCGAACGGCTCATCGTCGGCTACAAGGCCGGCGCCGCCGAGGCCAGGTCGAACGAGGCGGCCGCCGCCGACGCCGCCGCCAAGGGCGAGGAGTCCGGCGAGGACGTCGACTTCCGGCGCCGCCTCGGCACCGGCGCCGCCCTCGTCGACCTGGGCGCGAAGGCCACCGGGGCGGACGTCGCCGACGTCGTCGCCGCCTACAGCAGCGACCCGCAGGTCGCCTATGTCGTGCCGGACCGCCTCAACAAGCCGCTGGCCACTCCGAACGACACCGAGTACGCCAAGCAGTGGGACCTGTTCGAGACCACCGCCGGCATGCGCGTGCCGGGCGCCTGGGACCTCGCCACCGGCGCCGGTGTCACCGTCGCCGTGATCGACACCGGTTACGTCGCCCACTCCGACCTCGCCGCGAACGTCGTCGGCGGCTACGACTTCATCTCCGACACCGCCGTCTCCGTCGACGGCAACGGCCGGGACAGCAACCCGGCCGACCCCGGCGACTGGTACCTCGCCGGCGAGTGCGGCGGCGCCGCGGTCGGCAGCAACTCCTCCTGGCACGGCACCCACGTCGCGGGCACCATCGCCGCGGCCACCAACAACGGCAAGGGCGTCGCCGGCGTCGCGCACGGCGCGAAGATCTCCCCGCTGCGCGTGCTCGGCAAGTGCGGCGGCTACGACTCCGACATCATCGACGCCATCACCTGGGCGTCCGGCGGCACCGTCTCCGGCGTGCCCGCCAACACCAACGTCGCCAAGGTCATCAACATGAGCCTCGGCGGGGGCGGCGCCTGCTCCACCGCCACCCAGAGCGCCATCAACGGCGCCGTGAGCCGGGGCACCACCGTGGTCGTCGCGGCGGGCAACGAGAACCAGAACGCCGCCAACTCCTCCCCGGCGAACTGCGGCAACGTCATCACCGTCGCCGCCACCGACCGTTCGGGCAACCGCGCCTCCTACTCCAACTACGGCACGATCGTGGACATCGCCGCACCCGGCGGTGAGACCGCGACCGCGGCCAACGGCATCCTGTCCACGCTGAACTCCGGCACCCGGACCCCGTCGACCGAGAACTACGCCTACTACCAGGGCACCAGCATGGCCGCCCCGCACATCGCCGGCCTCGCCGCGCTGATGAAGTCGGCCGGCCCCGCCCTCACCCCGGCCCAGATCGAGTCGGCGATCAAGTCCAACGCCCGCGCGCTGCCCGGCACCTGCTCCGGCGGCTGCGGCGCGGGCCTCGCGGACGCCGCCAAGACGGTCCAGGCGGTCAAGGGCGGTACGTCCACGGGCACCACCTACTCCAGCACCACCGCCGTCTCCATCCCGGACAACGGCTCGGCGATCGAGTCGCCGATCACCGTCAGCGGCCGCAGCGGCAACGCCCCGTCGGCCCTCCAGGTGGGCGTGGACATCACCCACACCTACCGCGGTGACCTGGTCGTCGACCTGGTGGCGCCGGACGGCTCGGTGTACCGCCTGAAGTCCGCCTCCTCCTCGGACTCCGCGGACGACGTCAACACCACCTACCCGGTGAACGCCTCGGCCGAGGTCGCCAACGGCACCTGGAAGCTGCGGGTACAGGACACGGCGTCGGCGGACACCGGCCGGCTCAACGGCTGGCGGCTGACCTTCTAGCCCGCACCGACTGGCGGGCCGGCCGGTGCGGATGGGGCACCGGCCGGCCCGCCGCACGTCCTGCGCCACCGGCGTGACGGACGTCCGCCCCTTCGCCCGCGACGTGCGGCGCCCGGCGCCGGGCGCGCGTTACGGTGAGCCGCATGCCCGACATCCCCACCGCCCCCGTGATCCTCGGCAACGAGCCCGGCTCGTTCCCCCACGGCGTGCTGGCCGAGCGGCACCCCGCGATCATCCGGCAGGTGCGCGACGCCCTCCCGTACGGGCCCCGGCAGCGGCGCGCGCTCGACGCCCTGCTGGCCGACTGCACCGAGGGGGAGATCGAGCCCCTCCCCGCCGGCGCGCACGACCGGGAACACTGGGAGACCTGGGGCATGGACGCCTGGGCCGGACGCTCCTGGTACGACGTGCCCTGGCTGTGGTCCGAGAGCTGGTTCTACCGCCGGCTGCTGGACGCGGTGGACTACTTCGGTCCCGGCCCCTGGCAGGGCGTCGACCCCTTCCGCCCCTCCAAACTCGCCGAACTCGACTCGCCCGCCACCGACGCGGAACTCGCCGCGCTCGACGGCCTCGCCGGCCGGCCGGCGGAGGAACAGGACCGCGCACTGCTGCACGGCTCCCTGTGGGGCAACCGCGCCGACCTGGGCTTCCGGCTGTCCGCCGAGGGCGCCGAGGAGGCGACCCCGGTGCCCGCTCTGGTGGCCGACGACAGCGAGCGCCTGTGGTCGCTGCTCGACACCGCCGGCACCGGCACGCTGTGCCTGGTCGCCGACAACGCCGGCCGCGAACTCGTCCCCGACCTGCTGCTCGTCGCCCATCTGCTGGCCCACGGCCGCATCGGCCGGGCGGTGCTGCACGTCAAGCCCCACCCGTACTACGTCTCCGACGCCACCCCCGCCGACGTCGTCGACGCGCTGCGCCGCCTGACCGGTGCCGGGGGAGCGGCGGCACGGTACGGGCACCGGTTGTGGGCCGCGATGTCCGACGGCCGCCTCGCGCTGCGCGCCCACCCCTTCTCCTGCGCCCCGCTGCCGTACGGGGACATGCCGGACGACCTCGCGGCCGACTTCGCCGAGGCCGCGGTGACGGTCGTCAAGGGCGACCTCAACTACCGCCGCCTGGTGGGCGACCGGCACTGGCCGCCCACCACACCGTTCGCAGAGGTCACGGAGTACTTCCCGGGTCCGGTCGCCGCGCTGCGCACCCTGAAGTCCGACGTGGTCACCGGTCTGACGGCCGGCACCGAGGCGGCGCTGACGGCCGCGGAGCGGCAGCGCTGGCGCACGAGCGGCACGCACGCGCTGATCCAGGTGCGGACATGAGGCCCGGAACTCCCGTACCGGGAACGGTTCACGCGATGGTGTGATCATGTCCCGGCCGGTGGATGCCGCCACCGGCCCCCGGGTAGGGCCCGGCCATGACGCAGCCGTTCGAACTCCCGCACTTCTACCTGCCGCACCCCGCGCGGCTCAACCCGCACGTCGACGAGGCCCGGGCCCACTCGGCGGCGTGGGCGCGCGAGATGGGCATGCTGGAGGGCTCCGGGGTCTGGGAGCAGGCCGATCTCGACGCGCACGACTACGGCCTGCTCTGCGCCTACACCCACCCCGACTGCGACGGACCCGCCCTGTCGCTCGTCACCGACTGGTACGTGTGGGTCTTCTTCTTCGACGACCACTTCCTGGAGAAGTTCAAACGCACCCGGGACCGGGACGGCGGCAAGGCCCACCTGGACCGGCTGCCGCTGTTCATGCCGCTCGACCCGGCGTCCCCCGTCCCCGAGCCGCAGAACCCGGTCGAGGCGGGCCTCGCCGACCTGTGGGCGCGCACCGTGCCGGCGATGTCCGCCGACTGGCGCCGCCGGTTCGCCCTCTCCACCGAGCACCTGCTCAACGAGTCCCTGTGGGAGCTGTCCAACATCAACGAGGGGCGGATCGCCAACCCCGTCGAGTACATCGAGATGCGCCGCAAGGTGGGCGGCGCCCCCTGGTCGGCCGGGCTCGTGGAGTACGCGACCGCCGAGGTGCCCGCCGCCGTCGCCGGGACCAGGCCGCTCAGGGTGCTGACGGAGACGTTCTCCGACGCCGTGCACCTGCGCAACGACCTGTTCTCCTACCAGCGGGAGGTCGAGGACGAGGGCGAACTCAGCAACGGCGTCCTCGTCCTGGAGACCTTCTTCGGCTGCACCACCCAGGAGGCCGCCGACACCGTCAACGACGTCCTCACCTCACGGCTCCACCAGTTCGAGCACACGGCGTTCACCGAGGTCCCCGCGATCGCCCTGGAGAAGGGCCTCACCCCGGACCAGGTCGCGGCCGTGGCGGCGTACGCGAAGGGGCTGCAGGACTGGCAGTCCGGCGGCCACGAGTGGCACCTGCGCTCCAGCCGGTACATGAACGAGGGCGCGCGGACGACCGCCCCGTGGGCGGGCCCGAGCGGGCCCGGCACCTCCGCCGCCGACGTGCGCGCCCTGCTCGCGGCCGCGGGCGCGAGCACGCGGCGGACGCGGGCCCACACCCATGTGCCGTACCGGAAGGTCGGTCCGTCCCTGATCCCCGACATCCGCATGCCGTTCCCGCTCGAACTCAGCCCGCACCTCGACGCCTCCCGCGCCCGCCTGGCCGTCTGGTGCCGCAGGACGGGCATGCTCGGCGAGGGCGTGTGGGACGAGGACAAGCTCGCCGCCTACGACCTCGCGCTGTGCTCGGCGGGCCTCGACCCGGACGCCACCCCGGAGGCGCTCGACCTCAGCGCGCAGTGGCTCGCCTTCGGCACCTACGGCGACGACTACTACCCGCTGGTCTACGGCCACCGCCGCGACCTGGCCGCCGCCCGGCTGACCACGGCACGGCTGGCGGACTGCATGCCGGTCGACGGCGAGCCGGCACCGCCCCCGGCCAACGCCATGGAGCGCGCCCTGACCGACCTGTGGGCGCGGACCACGGCGGCCATGACACCCGAGGCGCGCGGCACGCTGAAGAACGCGGTGAACGTCATGACCGAGAGCTGGCTGTGGGAGCTGGCCAACCAGATCCACCACCGCATCCCCGACCCGGTCGACTACCTGGAGATGCGCCGCCGGACCTTCGGCGCCGACCTCACCCTGAGCCTGTGCCGCATGGGCCACGGCCCGGCCGTCCCGCCCGAGGTCTACCGCAGCGGCCCGGTCCGCTCCCTGGAGAACTCCGCCGTCGACTACGCCTGCCTGCTGAACGACGTCTTCTCGTACCAGAAGGAGATCGAGTACGAGGGCGAGATCCACAACGCGATCCTGGTCGTGCAGAACTTCTTCGGCTGCGACTACCCGCGGGCCCTCGGCATCGTCCACGACCTGATGGACCGGCGCCTGAGCCAGTTCGAACACGTCGTGGAGCACGAACTGCCCGTCCTCGAGAAGGACTTCGGGTTGTCGGGGGAGGCCCGGGCGGTCATGCGGGACTATGTGGCGGACCTGCGGAACTGGATGGCCGGCATCCTCAACTGGCACCGCAGCGTGGACCGTTACAAGGCCGAGTGGCTGGCCGGCCGCGCCCACGGCTTCCTCCCGGGCCGCCCGCCGGCGCTCCCCGTCCTCACCTGACGTCCCGCACCCGCCCGGTCAGTCTCACTCGTTCGTGGCTCGTCGTCCCCCGGTGTTCCGGGTAGCACTTCTGCCGGAGGCGAGACGAACCATGGAACAGACAGTGTTGCGGCCCAAGCCGATGCCCGGCCGGGAACCGGGCGGGAGCGCGAACAGCACGGGGAGCGGGCCCGGGTCCGGCGGACCGCGGCCGCGCGGCCCGCGGCGGCTGGTGTCCGCGGTGTCCAGGGCGGTCGTCGCCGCGTTCCTGGTGCTGTCCGGGGTCGGGCTCGGGCGGTGGGGGCCGCCGTCGTCGGCGCGGGCGGAACCGCCGAGCCGGAGCGGCGGGCGGGCGAGCCGGCCGCCGCCGTGCCCGCGTCGCCGCGCGCCGCCCCGGCCGCCGCGGCGGCGCCGCCCGCGCCCGTCGTCGCCCGGCTCGGCGTGGAGGTGGCGGACGACGGGAGGCCGGGGGCGGTCGTCGTCGGCGTGCACGTGCCCGGCCCCGGGTTCTCGGCCGGCCTGGTGCGGGGCGACGTGCTCCTCGCGTTCGGCGGGACCCGTGTCGACTCGGCCGCCGGCCTGGCGCGCGCCGTCGCCCGTGCCCGCCCGGGCGCGGAGGTGACCCTGACGGTGCGCCACCGCGGCGGCGGTCACCAGCGGCTGACGGTCGTCCCCGGCATCGTCACGTGACCACGCGGAAGTGGCTCGTCAGCCGCCCCTCGTCGTCCAGCACGTGCAAGGCGAACCCGGCCGGGGCTTCCCGGTCCGCGACCGGCTCGCCCTCCCAGGGCAGCCGCAGCGTCCAGGTCACCCCGGGGCCCACCACCAGGGGACGGCCCGCGAACGTCGTGGCGACCGGGGTGTGGGCGTGACCGGTGATCAGCCCGGCGATCTGCGGCCGGCGGGCCAGCAGGGCGGCCAGCCGGCCCGGGCCGCGCAGGGGGAGGGAGTCCGGCAGCGGGTGGTGCAGCGGGACCGGCGGGTGGTGGAAGGCCAGCAGGACCGGGAGGCCGCCGTCGAGTCCGTCGAGCGTCGACTCGATCCAGGCGTGGGTCTCCTCGTCCAGCTCCCCGTCGTCGCGGCCCGGGACGCTGGAGTCGCACATCAGCACGGCACCGCCGTCCAGCACGTGTGCGCTGTTGACCGGCCCGTCGGCGGCCGCCCGCCCGAGCAGGGCCGTGCGGTACGGCGCACGGCGGTCGTGGTTGCCCGGGCAGGTCAGCACGGGGAACGGCGTGCTGCCGTCGCGCAGTCCCAGCAGGCGGGCGGCCTCCTCGTACTCGGCCCGCGCGCCGTGGTCCGCGATGTCGCCGGTGACCAGCAGCGCGTCCGGCCGGCGCGGCAGCTCCCACAGCCGGTCGCGCACCCGCCGGGCACGCTCCGTCGCCCGCGCGGTTCCGTCCAGGTGCAGATCGCTGATGTGTGCGAGTACGAGCACGGTCGTACGCCTCCGGGGTCTCGGGTGCCGCGGGCGGGGTAATGGATGAACGGCATCCAAGCATTAGACGTGGGGGATGATCAATGCTCCGCCGTGAGCCGGGGCGGACCCGTGGCCGGGTGCCGCGGGGTGCGCGACCGCGCGGAGGCGCCCGCCGCGCGGCGCACCGCCCGGGCGAACACCGCGAACCGGCTCGCGTCGCCCCCTCCCGCCGGGCAGGATGCTGCCCGTAGCCCCTACGCCCGCCCCGGGAGGCCCGGATGACCGGTACCGCGCCCTTCACCGCCGACGACTACCAGGCCCGCATGGAGCGTGCGGCGCGACAGGCCGCCGAGGCCGGACTCGCCGGACTGCTCGTGGCCCCCGGCCCGGACCTGGTGTGGCTCACCGGGTACACGCCCACCGCGGTCACCGAGCGGCTCACCCTGCTGGTCCTGGCCGCGGACCGGGAGCCCGCGCTGGTCGTCCCCACCCTGGAGGCCCCGGACGCCGAGCGGGCCCCCGGCGCCCGCGCGCTGACCCTGCACGACTGGACCGACGGCAAGGACCCCTACACCGCCACCGCCGCCCTGCTGGACGCGGAGGGCAGGTACGGCATCAGCGACAACACCTGGGCCATGCACCTGCTGGGTCTGCAGAAGGCGCTGCCCGGCACCTCGTACGCCTCCCTCACCGAGGCCCTGCCGATGCTCCGCGCCGTCAAGGACGCGGCGGAGCTGGAACTCCTGGCCGCCGCCGGGGCCGCCGCCGACGCCGCGTTCGAGGAGATCCGGACCGTCGCCTTCGCCGGCCGCCGGGAGTCCGACGTCGCCGCCGACCTCGCCGCGCTGCTGCGGCGGTTCGGGCACTCCCAGGTCGACTTCACGATCGTCGCCTCCGGGCCGAACGGCGCCAACCCGCACCACGAGATCGGTGACCGCGTCATCGGACACGGCGACATGGTCGTCCTCGACTTCGGCGGCCTGAAGGACGGCTACGGCTCCGACACCTCCCGCACCGTCCACGTCGGCGAACCCACCGACGAGGAGCGCCGGGTGCACGACGTCGTGCGCGAGGCCCAGGAGGCGGGCTTCCGCGCCGTACGGCCCGGCGCCGCCTGCCAGGAGGTCGACCGGGCCGCCCGCGCGGTCATCGCCGGCGCCGGATACGGGGAGTACTTCATCCACCGCACCGGACACGGCATCGGCGTCACCACGCACGAACCGCCGTACATGATCGAGGGCGAGGAGCAGCCCCTCGTGCCCGGCATGTGCTTCTCCGTCGAACCCGGCATCTACCTGCCCGGCCGGTTCGGCGTGCGCATCGAGGACATCGTGACCGTGACCGAGGACGGCGGGCGGCGCCTGAACGACACCGAGCGGGAGATGGTCATAGTGCACTGAGCGGCTCCCTCCCGTCCCCTCCCCGTCCCCCGAACGGCAACGGCACGACCATGACCCAGGCACCGACACCCACCGCGGACACCGTCCGCCGACTGGCCCGTTCCCTGCTGAAGGAGGGCGGGGGCGGCGGGGGCGGCGGCGCGGAATCCGCGGCCGGACCCGAGGTCCGGCCCGCCGCGCGCGGCGCCGAGCCCGCCGCCTGGTGGGTCGGCACCCGCCATGTGCTGCGCCTCGCCCCGGACCGTGAGGCGAGCACGCGGCACCGCCGCGAACTGCGCCTGCGCGAGCTCGTCCGCCCGCACGTCCCGGTCGCGCTGCCGTCGAGCGTGGCGCACGGCGAGTGGGCGCCCGGTCTGCTCTGCACCCTCGACACCAGGGTGCCCGGCGGGACGGGCGAGGAGCACGCCGTGTCCGCCGTCGGCGAGGCCGACCTGGCCGGACTGCTCACCGGACTGCGCGGGGTGCCGGTGCGGCAGGCGGAGACGCTCGGCGTGCCGCGGACGCCCCCGCGTTCCCTGGAGGCCCTGCGCCGGGCCGCCGTACGGGCCGCCGAACGGCTCGCCGGGGCCGACGAGTTCGACCCCGCCCGCCTGAACCAGCTCACCCCGCCCGCCGCGGCCCAGCTCGCCGCCCAGTCCGGTTCGGCGGTCCTCGTCCACCACGCGCTCACCGGCGGGCACCTCGTGGTGAGCGCCGACGGCCGGGTGCGCGGCGTCCTCGGCTGGGGCGCGGCGGTGATCGGCGACCCCGCCGAGGACATCGCGGGCCTCGCGCTCGCCGTGGGCTCCCCGGCCGCCGTGCGCGCCGCCACCCTGGCCGGCTACGGTGCCCGCCCCTGCCTGCGCGGCCTGTGGCTGGCCCGCTGCGACGCCGTCCTCGCCCTCGCCGAGGGGCTCGCCGGCCGGGGCGGCGACCCGCTGCCCTTGCTGCGCGCCCGACTGCGGCGCGCCTGGGAGCCGATCCTGCTGGAGCGGGTGACGGACCTCGGTCACGGCGACGACGCGCTCTGAGGGACGGCCCGCCGCCCCGGCCCTCACTCCTGCAGCAGCACCACCGCCGACTCCCCGGGCAGGTGCAGCACCCCGTCCGCGCCGGGCGCCGGCACGGGCTCCCACGCGGCGAGCACGCGCGCGCCGGGCGCGCCCAGCGGGATCGCGGCCGGTTCCCCGGCGAGGTTCACGGCCACCCGGACGTCCCCGCGCCGGAAGGCCAGCCAGCGCCGCTCCTCGTCGTGGGCCACCTTGGTGTCGCCGAGGTCGGGGTCGGTGAGGTCCGGCTGTTCGTGGCGCAGGGCGACGAGCCGCCGGTACCAGGCCAGCACGCGCGCGTGGGGGTCGCGTTCCGGCTCCGACCAGTCCAGGCAGGAGCGGTCGCGGGTGGCGGGGTCCTGCGGATCGGGCACGTCCTCCTCGGCCCAGCCGTGCGCCGCGAACTCCCGGCGCCTGCCGTCGCGCACCGCCCTGGCCAGCTCGGGGTCGGTGTGATCGGTGAAGAACTGCCAGGGGGTGCCCGCCGCCCACTCCTCGCCCATGAACAGCATGGGCGTGAAGGGAGCGGTCAGGGTGAGGGCCGCCGCGCACGCCAGCAGCCCGGGGGAGACCAGCGCGGCCAGGCGGTCGCCCCGGGCGCGGTTGCCGACCTGGTCGTGGGTCTGGCTGTAGCCGAGGAGCCGGTGCCCGGCCACCCGGTCGCGGTCCAGGGGGCGGCCGTGGCGCCGGCCCCGGAAGCTGGAGTACGTGCCGTCGTGGAAGAAGCCGCCGGTGAGCGTCTTGGCCAGGGCCGCCAGGGGGGCGCGCGCGAAGTCGGCGTAGTAGCCCTGCGACTCGCCGGTCAGCGCGGTGTGCACGGCGTGGTGGAAGTCGTCGTTCCACTGCGCGTGCACCCCGAATCCGCCCTCCTCGCGCGGTGTGACGATCCGGGGGTCGTTCAGGTCCGACTCGGCGATCAGGAACAGGGGGCGGCCGGTGTCGGCGGCGAGGGCGTCCACGGCCTCGGACAGCTCCCGGAGGAAGTGGTGCGCGCGCGTGTCCACCAGCGCGTGCACCGCGTCCAGCCGCAGCCCGTCGATCCGGTAGTCCCGCAGCCACGCCAGCGCGCTGTCCACGAGGTACGCGCGCACCTCGTCGGAGCCGGGGGCGTCCAGGTTGACCGCCGCGCCCCACGGCGTGTGGTGGGTGTCCGTGAAGTACGGGCCGAACGCGGGAAGGTAGTTGCCGGACGGCCCCAGGTGGTTGTGCACCACGTCGAGGACGACGCCCAGGCCCAGCGCGTGCGCCCGGTCGACGAACCGTTTCAGCCCCTCGGGCCCGCCGTACGGCTCGTGCACCGCCCACAGCGACACCCCCTCGTACCCCCAGCCGTGCCGGCCGGGGAAGGGGCACACCGGCATCAGCTCCACGTGCGTCACGCCCAGCTCGACGAGGTGCCCGAGCCGCTCGGCGGCCGCGTCGAAGGTGCCCTCGCGCGTGTACGTGCCGACGTGCAGCTCGTACAGCACCGCGCCGGGCAGCGGGCGCCCGTCCCACCGCGCGCGCCAGGCGAACCGCTCGTGGTCGACGACCGCGCTCAGCCCGTCGGGGCCGTCCGGCTGCCGGCGCGAACGCGGATCGGGCAGCACGGGGCCGCCGTCCAGCGCGAAACCGTACCGGGAGCCGTCGTGCGCCTCGGCCTCCCCCCGCCACCACCCCTCCCGTCCGGGATCGCGTTCCAACGCGCGCGTGACGCCGTCGCACTGGAGCGTCACTCGGCCGGCCTGCGGTGCCCACACCTCGAACTGCACGGACGGTTCCCCTTCGTCTGCTCACCGTGATGTAGCCCGTCCATCGTGCTGCATGAATGATCGCCGCGCCGGTGAATTCTCCCTTTCGCGGCAAGTTTCACCGGGAGCCCGCGCGTGTCCCGCCGGGTGCGCGCGCGGGGCGGCCGCTTCCCGGATTCCTGGACAGCCCGGCCGCGCTGACCGACAATCAGCGGCGTGACGTCGTCCTTCGAGTTCTCCACGTACCCCGCCCGGCTCTCCGACGCGGAGCGCGACAAGGCGCTGGACGTGCTGCGGGACGGCGTCGCCGCGGGCCGGCTGTCCCACGACACGTACGTCCGGCGCATGGAACTCGCGCTCGCCGCCCGCCGCCCCGACGAGCTCGCCGCGCTCACCGCCGACCTGCCCACGGAGAGCCGCCTCTCACGGCTGGTGTTCGGCACCGTCGAGGCGGTCTCCGGGTTCACCGTGCGGCTGCGCAGGGCCTGGCAGGCCGAGCGGCTGCCCAAACTGCTGCTGCCGCACCCGGCGGCCGGCCACCCGCTGCGCATAGGCCGCGACCCGGGCAGCGGACTGCGGCTCACCCACGAGACGGTCTCCCGGGTGCACGCCGAACTCCGCCACCAGGGCGGCACGTGGGTGCTGCGGGACCTCGGTTCGACCAACGGCACGACGGTGAACGGGCGTCGGGTGGTCGGCGCGGCGGTCGTCCGCGAGGGTGACCAGGTCGGCTTCGGGCGGGTCACCTACCGGCTCACGGCGAACTGACCCGAGCCGGACGGGACTTCGCCTCCCCGCGCCCCGCCCGCGGTGCCGGCGGGCCGGCCGTGCGGCACCCGTGCGCACGCTCCCGTTCGGGTGAGCCGGGGTGCGGTCCGGGGGCCGCCGTGCCGATGCACCGGGCATGACGCACATCTCACTGAAAGCGCTACGGGGCGGACTGCTGGCCGCCGTCGCCCTGCTCGCCTGCGCCGCCCCCGCACCGGCGGACACCGGACACACCACCCCGGACGACTGGCTCCTGCTCGCGGTCGGCCCCGGACAGCAGCCGCCCGCCACGGCGAGCGGCAGCCTGCTGCGGTGCGATCCGCCCCGGGGCCACCGGCGCGCCGCCGACGCGTGCGCGGAGCTGGCCGCGGTGGACGGGCGCATCGCCGACATCCCGCCGAAGGACGTCTTCTGCCCGATGGTCCACGCCCCGGTGACCGCCCACGCGCACGGGGAGTGGGGCGGACGGCCCGTCACGTACACGCAGACCTTCCCGAACCGCTGCATGATGGCCGCCCGGACCGGCTCGGTGTTCGCGCTGGACGCTCCGTAGGGCCCGGCGGTCCGCGAGGAGGGGCGGGCGGTCTCAGAGCGCCCGCTCGCGCGCGTGGAGCGCCGCCGCGACCACCGTGCGGGACTGGTGCTCGACCTGGTGTTCCACGGGCACCCAGCGGGCGCGGAAGCGCACGGCGAAGGCGTCGCTCCACAGCGCGACCAGGTGCTCGAGGCGTTCCGCCGCGTGCGCGTCGGTGGCGCGCAGCGCCCGCCGCAGCATGGCCGCCGCCCTGAGCGGCACCCGGCGCGCGAACGCGTCCACGCTGCCCACGTACGCCCTCGTGCCGTCGGCCGGCGGCGTGCGGACCAGGTCGGCGGCCAGACCCGGCACCAGGTCCAGTCCCCAGGTGGCCGCCCTCAGCAGAGGGTCGTCGGTGCCCTCGGGGCGGGGCCGCGCGTCCCGCAGCACGCGCCGCACCTCGTCCGCGTCGCGCAGCAGCCGGTCCGCGAGCACCCGCAGCGCGGCGGCCGGCGCCGGATGCGGCGCCGGGTCGTCCACCAGGTCGCCGGCCCACATCGGCACCTCGACCACCGCGGTCAGACCGCCGTACCGGTGGGCGTGGTACCAGGTGCTGTGCCGCGCGTCGTCCGGAAGGCTCGGATAGGCCGGTCCGATCCCCGGCGCGGGCATCACCCGCACCCCGGGACCGGACGCCGGCCAGCCCGCCGCGTCCGAGGCGCCCGCCTCCACCGGGATGTGCAGCTCCGCCGCCGACTTGGCGAACGGCTCGGCGAGTCCCGGCACGTCCCCGGTCAGCTGCACCCAGCTGCCGCCCAGATCGGTGCCGTGCAGGGACACCTGGAGATAGGGCCGCACCTCGTCGATGACCCCGATCAGGGCGCGGGTCTCGGGCGGCAGCCGGTCCGGCGGCAGCACCGACGGAGCCCACTCCGGCTGTTCCGGCCCCGCCGGACGGAAGAACCCGAGATGGTAGTCGTACAGGCTGCGCGGCGCCGACGTCACATGGAGGCTCGCCCCGTCGGGGTCCGCGCACAGCAGGAAGTGCCACGACGTGCCGTCCCGCAGCTCCCGCTCCTGGAGGACCCGCCGGGACAGCGCCAGCAGCGTGCCCCCGCCGGCCGACTCGTTGGCGTGGGCGCCGGCGACCACCAGCACGGCGCGCCGGGCGCGGCCCACGGACAGCAGGTGCAGCGGCCGGCCCGCGCGGGAGACCCCCACCTGCCGCAGCACGCACAGATCGGGCCGTCGCGCGGTCAGCGCACGGGCGGAGGAGACCAGTTCGGCCACCGTCGGATAGCACAGCTGCGGCAGCGGACCCACCCCCCGTCACCACCGTGTGACTCCGCACTGCGCAGTACCCCACGGCCGCGAGGCGGTGTCAAGGGCGCGGCCGGGCAGGCTTCGGGGAGCGCCCGGGGTCACCCCGCCGGCGGCCGCCGCGCGGGGGTCACGGCTGGTGCAGTCCGCGGCCCGCCAGCGCCAGGAACACCTCGCCGACCGCCTCCGAGAGCGTCGGATGCGGATGGACGTGCCGGGCCACGTCCGACGGTTCGGCCTCCCAGCCGACGATCAGCTGGCTCTCGGCGACCATCTCCGACACGTGCGGACCCACCAGGTGCACTCCGAGCACCCGGCCGCCCCCGGCCTCGGCGACGACCTTCACCATCCCGCCCCGCCCGTGCACCATCCCCTTGGCGACGGCCGTCAGCGGCATGGTGCGGACGGCCGGTTCGTGCCCGAGCGCGCGTGCCCGCGCCTCGCTCAGGCCGACGGAGGCGGTCTGCGGCGCCGAGTACGTCACCCGGGGCACGGCCGCGTAGTCGACGGGCGCCGACGGCAGCCCCGCCAGCGTCTCGGCCACCAGCAGCCCCTCCGCGAAGGAGGCGTGGGCCAGTCCGGGCGACGGCGGCGGCAGCAGGTCGCCCACGACGTGGACGCCCGGCACCGACGTCTCCAGCCGGTCCCAGTGCGCCGGTACGACGAAACCGCGTCCGTCGGTGCCCAGGCCCGCGGCGGCCAGGTCCAGCCCGTCGGTGACCGGCACCCGGCCGACGGCCACCAGGAGCCGCTCGGCCCCGACCGCACGGGTTCCGCCCCGGGCGGTGCGCACGCGTGCGCGTACGCCGTCGTCGAGCACCTCGGCGTCCAGCAGCCGGGCGCCCGTCTGCACGTCGACGCCGCGCTTCCTCAGCCCGCGCGTCAGATGGCGGCTCACGTCCGCGTCCTCCAGCGGCACGAGCCGGTCGGCGGCCTCCACGAGGGTGACCTCCGCACCCATCGAGCGGTGGAACGAGGCGTACTCCACGCCGATCGCGCCGCCGCCCAGGACCAGGACGGACGCCGGCAGCCCGGGCGCGAAGAGCGCGTCGTCGCTCGTCACCACGCGCCGCCCGTCCGGCGCGATCCCGGGGAGCGTGCGCGGACGTGAGCCGGTGGCCAGCACGATCCCCCGGCGCGCGGCGAGGTCCCGCACGCCGTCCACCTTCACGGTGCGCGGTCCGGTCAACCGCGCGCTGCCCCGCACCACCCGCACACCGGCGCGCGCGAGGTGCGCCTCCACGCCCCGGTGGTTCCGGGCCACGACGTCCTCGCGGGCGGCGACCAGCGCCGGCCAGTCCACGGCGTCCAGGGTCGCCTTCACGCCCCAGCGCTCGCGCGCCTCGGCGATGCCGTCGACCAGCTCGGCGGCGTGCAGCATCGCCTTGCTCGGGATGCAGCCGCGGTGCAGACAGGTTCCGCCGACCTTGTCGCGTTCGACCAGGACGACGTCGAGACCCAGGGCGGCGGCGCGCAGGGCGGTGCTGTAGCCACCGGTGCCCCCGCCGATGACGACCACGTCGTGTGTGTTCATGCCCCCACCCTCGGCCCGGCCCTTGCCATGAGTCCAAGGCAATGTTCTTGTGGGTCCGATGCAGAGCGTTCATGTGCCGAGCGTTCACGGCGGGAGCCGGTGACGGCCCGCCGGCGGGCCGGGGGGGGGAGCGGGGATGAGCCTGCGGCAGATGGAGTACTTCCTGACCGTCGTGGAGGAGGCGTCCTTCACCCGCGCGGCCGAGCTCCTGCACGTCACGCAGTCCGCGCTCTCCCACCAGATCAAGGCCCTGGAGCGGTCGGTCGGCGGCGCGCTCCTGGAGCGCATGCCGCGCGGGGCGCGGCTCACCCCGATGGGCCGCGCGTTCCTGCCGCACGCCGCTCTCGCCGTCCGCAGCGCCGCCCAGGCCCGCCGCGCGGCCCGCGCCGCCGCCGGGGCCGAGGGCGGCGAACTGCACGTCGCCGCCGTGCACTCCGTCGCGGTCGGCGTCCTGCCGGACGTCTTCGCCCGGTGGCGGGCCGCCCACCCCGGTGTCCTGCTGCACCTGCGCGAGTACGCCACGACCGAGGCACTGGAGGACGAGGTCCAGCGCGGCACCGCCGACCTCGCCGTGGGCCCGGCGCCCGCGGACTGGCCCGGCACCGTCGTCGAGGTCGGCCGGGAGGAGATCGTGCTGGTGGTCCCCTCCGGCGACCGCTTCGCCGGGCGCAGGACGGTGACGCTGCCCGAACTCGCGGACCGCCCCTGGGTCCGCTGCGCCATGGAGCCCGTCGTCGACGGCGAGCGGTTCCTCGACCGGGCCTGCGGACACGCCGGCTTCCGCCCGCGCACCGCCGTGTTCACCGAGCACACCTCCACCGCCGTGCGGATGGCCGCGGCCGGCGTCGGCGTCTGCACGGCGCCCTCCCACATCGTGGCCGGCGCGGTCGGGGAGGACTGCGTGGTCCTCTCGCCCGACCCGCCCTGGGTCCGCACCCTGACCGTCTTCACCCGCGTGCCGCCCGCCGGAGCCGCCGCGGCCTTCGTCGAGCTGCTCGAGGAGGCCTGGCCGCTCCCGGGGGCACCCGCCGCGCCCGCCGGTTCGCACGAGGTCCGCCGGGCGCCCGCACCGGCGTGCGGCTGAGACCGGCCGCGGCCCGCGTGCGCGGGCGGTCAGCCGTCCTGACCGCCGGCGTCGTCGACCCGCTCCAGCAGCGCCACCGGCAGCCGCGCGAACAGCTCCGCCACGCGCACGTGCCCCGTGAACGCGCGCCCGCGGGTCAGCACGTCGGCCCACCGCCCGGGCGGCAGCGCCAGCCGCGTGTCCCGCCAGCCGCCCGCCTCCGCCAGCCGCAGCGACAGCCGGGTGACGGCGGTGAGCACCCGCCCGGAGCGGACGAACGCCACGCAGTGCGCCGCCGCGGGCCCCCCGGGGGCCAGCGGCTCGTACGACGCGGTCTCGCCGAAGACGTCCGGCCGCCGCGCCCGCAGCCGCAGCGCGGCCCGCGTCACCGCCTCCTTGCCGCCCCCGTCACCGGACGGCTCGGACGGCCCGGGCGGGAAATCCACCGTCCGCCGGTTGTCCGGATCCACCAGGGCCCGGTACTCGCCCTCCGTGCCCTGGTAGACGTCGGGCACGCCCGGCATCGTCAGATGGACCAGGGCCGTGCCCAGGACGTTCGCCCGGATGTGCGGCTCCAGCGAGGCGCGCAGCGCCGCCACCCTCTCGCCCGGCGCCCCGCACGGCCCCGCCGCCACGAACCGCGCCACGGCCTCCTCGTACGGCGGCTCCTGCTCGGTCCAGCTCGTGTACAGCCCCGCCTCGCGCACGTGCTTCAGCAGCGCCCCTCCCACCCGGTCCCCGTCGGCGGGCCCCAGCCCGAACACCGTCTGCCAGGCCGCCCACGCCAGCTGGGCGTCCGGCACGCCCTCGCCGGTGCGCGTCACCTCCGCCAGGACGTCCGCCCACCGCTGCGGGCACTCCGTGAGCACGTGCAGCGCCGCCCGCACGTCGGCGCTGCGCTTGGTGTCGTGCGTCGAGACGACCGTCCCGGTCGCCGGCCAGTCGCGCTGCACGCGCGCGCAGTGCGCGTGGAACCGCTCCGGGGACACCGCCGGGCTGCCGGGGTCCTGGCCCACCTCGTTCGCCGACAGCAGCGGGACGTAGCGGTAGAACGCCGTGTCCTCGACGGACTTGGCCCGCAGCGCCGACGCGGTCTGCGCGAAACGCGTACGGAACTCCACCTGCCCCGGCCCGTCGCCGTACCGCCCGAGCACCAGGTCCCGTACGACGTCCACCGCCCCGGCCTCCTCCGGGACGGCGAAGGCGAGCCGGGCCTCGGCCGCGGCCTCCTCGGTGACCACGGCGGAGGCGTCCACCGAGGCGTAGGGGCGGTACACCTCCAGCCGGACCAGCAGCTCCTGGAGCGCCGTCCGCAGCGCCCAGGGGGCGCGGTCGCGCAGCGCGGGCTCCGGGGAGGTCGCGCACAGCCGGCTCGCCACCCGGGTCAGCCGGTCGACCTCGGTGGCCAGCTCGTGCGTGATCACCTTGTACGCGGCCCGCCGCGCGGTGGCGTCCCAGTCGCCGCCCCGGTCCGTCTGCGGGGCGGCGAAGCGCCGGTACCGGCCGAGCAGCTCCCCGAGCCCCGCCGGGTCCGTGAACAGGCCGTCCACGTGCCGCAGGGCGTCGTAGCCGGTGGTGCCCGCCACCGGCCAGGAGGCGGGCAGCGGCTCGCCGTCGGAGAGGATCTTCTCCACCACCGTCCACCGTCCGCCGGTCGCCTCGTGCAGCCGCCGCAGGTAGCCGTCCGGGTCGGCGAGCCCGTCCGGGTGGTCGACGCGCAGTCCGTCGATCACGCCCGCGTGCAGCAGCTCCAGGATCTTGGCGTGCGTGGCCTCGAAGACCTCCGGGTCCTCCACCCGCACCCCGATCAGCTCGGAGATGCTGAAGAACCGCCGGTAGTTGAGCTCGGTCCGGGCCAGGCGCCACCACACGGGGCGGTACCACTGCGCGTCCAGCAGCTGCGGCAGCGGCAGCCGGGCCGTGCCCTCCCGCAGGGGGAACACGTGGTCGTGGTAGCGCAGCACGTCCCCGTCGGCCTCCAGCCGGTCGAGCTGCGTGCCGAGCGGCCCGCCGAGCACCGGCACCAGCAGCTGGCCGCCCTGCGCCTCCCAGTCGATGTCGAACCACCGCGCGTGGCGCGAGGAGGGCCCCTCGCGCAGCACCTCCCACAGGGCGCGGTTGTGGCGCGGGGACATCGCCATGTGGTTCGGGACGATGTCCGCGATCAGGCCGAGCCCGTGCTCCCGCGCGGTGCGCGCCAGGGCCCGCAGGCCCTCCTCGCCGCCCAGCTCCTCCCGCACGCGCCCGTGGTCCACCACGTCGTAGCCGTGGGTGGAGCCGGGCACGGCCTCCAGGACGGGGGACAGGTGCAGGTGGGACACGCCGAGCGAGGCCACGTACGGCACCGCCGCCGCGGCGGCGGCGAACGGGAAGCCGGGCTGCAGCTGCAGCCGGTACGTGGCCGTGGGCACCGCCGGGTCAGGTTGCTCGAAGGTCATGGGAACCTACGTACCCGCCCCGCCGCCTTTCGTGTCATCGCCCGCCCCACCGAGCCGCCCGTCGCCCGGACGGGTGGCTCCCGGGTGCGGCTACACCGGCCGCTGCAGCACCGTCAGGCTCCGGTCGGCCAGCGTCAGCCGGGTGCCGGCCTGCACCTTGGGGCCGGTGCCCGGGGGGACGCCGTCCGTGCGGGCCGTGTCCACGACCACCTGCCACTGGCGGCCGTGATCGATCGGCACCACGAACTCCAGCGGCTCGGGAGAGGCGTTGAACATCAGCAGGAACGAGTCGTCGGTGATGCGCTCCCCGCGCGGCCCCGGCTCGGAGATCGCGTTGCCGTTGAGGAACACCGTCAGCGCCGACGCCTGCGCCGAGTCCCAGTCCCGCTGGGTCATCTCCCTGCCCTGCGGGGTGAACCAGGCGATGTCGGACAGGTCGTCGTGGGTGCCCTCCACCGGCCGGCCGTGGAAGAAGCGGCGCCGGCGGAAGACCGGGTGGTCCCTGCGCAGCCACACCATCGCGCGGGTGAACTCCAGCAGCTGCCGGCGGACGTCCTCCCCCTCCCCGTCCTCCTCGGGCCAGTCGAGCCAGGCCAGCTCGTTGTCCTGGCAGTAGGCGTTGTTGTTGCCGCGCTGGGTGCGGGCCACCTCGTCGCCGTGACTGATCATCGGCACGCCCTGGGAGAGCATCAGCGTCGCGATGAAGTTGCGCATCTGCCGGGCCCGCAGCCGCAGCACGTCCGGGTCGTCGGTCTCGCCCTCGACGCCGCAGTTCCACGACCGGTTGTGGCTCTCGCCGTCGCGGTTGTCCTCGCCGTTGGCCTCGTTGTGCTTGTCGTCGTACGACACGAGGTCGTGCAGCGTGAAGCCGTCGTGGCAGGTCACGAAGTTGATCGAGGCCAGTGGGCGCCGCCCGTCGTTCTGGTACAGGTCGGAGGAGCCGGTCAGCCGGGAGGCGAACTCCGCGAGCGCGCGCGGCTCGCCCCGCCACAGGTCCCGCACGGTGTCCCGGTACTTCCCGTTCCACTCGGTCCACAGCGGCGGGAAATTGCCCACCTGGTAGCCGCCCTCGCCCACGTCCCAGGGTTCGGCGATCAGCTTCACCTGGGAGACCACCGGGTCCTGCTGGACCAGGTCGAAGAACGACGACAGCCGGTCCACCTCGTGGAACTGCCGGGCCAGGGTCGCCGCGAGGTCGAAGCGGAAGCCGTCGACGTGCATCTCGGTGACCCAGTAGCGCAGCGAGTCCATGATCATCTGGAGCACGTGCGGGGACCGCATGAGCAGGGAGTTCCCGGTGCCCGTCGTGTCCATGTAGTAGCGGCGGTCGTCGGTCAGCCGGTAGTACGAGGGGTTGTCGATGCCCTTGAAGGAGAGCGTCGGGCCCAGGTGGTTGCCCTCGGCGGTGTGGTTGTAGACCACGTCGAGGATCACCTCGATCCCGGCCTCGTGCAGCGCCTTCACCGCCGACTTGAACTCCAGCACCTGCTGGCCGCGGTCGCCCCAGGACGCGTAGGCGTTGTGCGGGGCGAAGAAGCCGATGGTGTTGTAGCCCCAGTAGTTGTTCAGGCCCATGTCGACCAGCCGGTGGTCGTTCACGAACTGGTGCACCGGCATCAGCTCCAGCGCGGTCACCCCGAGCCCGGTCAGGTGCTCGATCACCGCCGGGTGCGCGAGGCCCGCGTAGGTGCCGCGCAGCTCCTCCGGCAGCCCCGGGTGGCGCATGGTGAGGCCCTTGACGTGGGCCTCGTAGATCACCGTGTGGTGGTACTCCGTACGGGGGCGCCGGTCGTCGCCCCAGTCGAAGTACGGGTTGACCACGACCGACGTCATCGTGTGCGGCGCCGAGTCGAGGTCGTTGCGCCGCTCGGGCGCGTCGAAGTGGTAGCCGTACACCTCCTCGCCCCAGCGGATCGATCCGCTGATCGCACGCGCGTACGGGTCGAGCAGCAGCTTCGCCGAGTTGCAGCGCAGCCCGCGCTCGGGGGCGTACGGACCGTGCACACGGAAGCCGTACCGCTGCCCGGGCATGACGCCGGGCACGTACGCGTGCCGCACGAACGCGTCGCTCTCGCGCAACTCGATCGCCGTCTCGGAGCCGTCGTCGTGCAGCAGACACAGCTCTACTCGGTCCGCGGCCTCCGTGAAGACCGCGAAATTCGTGCCGGCGCCGTCGTACGTGGCACCGAGTGGATACGCCTCGCCAGGCCAGACCTGCATGGATACGACTCTTTCAGGTGTGCGGCGCCGGTGGGGCGCCTTGGCTCCGAGTGTCCCCGAGTCTCCCCGAAAGGGCGGGGGAACCCCCTGTACCTCTGCCCCTCCGTCCGGTGCTCCGTGCATCCGACGACCAGCGGTTTCGCGCCGACCGGAACAGCGGGGACGTCTCGTGCCCCCGAGGGGGGTGGGGTCGGAGGTGCGAAAGGGGGAGACGGGACAGGAGAGGGGGATGGGAGCAGAGGCGGAGAACGGGAGCAGGGGAGTGAGGGGGAGCAGGGGTGGAGGAGGGGAACGGGGGAGTGCGGGGGAGCAGGGGTGCGGGGATGCGGAAGACGCGCGCGGTGCGTCGTCGGCGGGGAGGGCCGTCGGGGGCGGGGAGACCGGGGTCCGGGAGGCCGGGCGGGCCCAAGAGGGCGGCCACGCGGGCCCGGAGGCGACGGAGATGGCCGATTCCCCTCTCCCGGTGGGGTGTTGCCCTCCGCCGGCCCGGTGCCACCGCTATGAATCCGCTCACTCCCCGGGAGCTCGGCGGGGGAACGGTCGTGCGGAAGAAGGAAGTTGGGAAACGACCCTGTCCATCGGGCTGCACCGCGCACCGCATGCGGAGTACTCTCCTTGATCGTCGGGACGGGAGTGCTCGGGGGAGCGGAAGGCGGTGCGCGGGTGGGCTCGGGAGGGCTGGAGCTGCCCCCTGGTGACGAGGGTCACGAGGGGAGCTCCACGGACGTCCCGCCCGGTGCGGTGTCCCTGGCACGGCCGATGGACGCGGGCTCGATCGGGCCGGAGCTGGACTGGGGCGCCGACGCCTGGCGCGAGGTGCGCACCCGCGCCCAGCGGGCCGGCCGGGCCTACATCTGGCTGAATCTCGTGGAGCAGCGGCTGCGCGCGGTCGTGGCCGCCGTGCTGCGTCCCGTGTACGAGCCCGTGCACGGCGACGACTGGGTGGTCGCCGCCGCCGGACCCGCCGGGCAGGAGTGGGTGCAGCGCGCGGTCGCGGTGCGCGAGGTCAGCCGCCGCAAGGGCTATCTGCTCGACCCGGCCGACGACAACGTCCTGTCCTTCCTGACCCTGCCGCAGCTGCGCGAGCTGATGGTGCAGCACTGGCCCTGCTTCGCGCCCTACTTCGACGACCGCCGGGACGTCGAGCTCGCCCTGGACGAGCTGGAGGTCACGCGGAACGTCGTCTCCCGCAACCGCGCGCTGTCCGAGGCGGTCCTGAGCCAGGCCGAGCGGGCCTCCGCGCGGCTGCTGGAGATGCTCGGCGCCGGCGGTGACGTCCCGTCCGCGCGCCGGCTGCCCGTGGACGCGGTCGAGGACCTGGTGGGCGACCGGTACGCCGACGTGGTCGCCGTGCACCCCGACCGGGTGCGGCTGCTGCGCCAGTTCCCGGCGGAGGACATCTTCGGCAGCGCCCGCCGCCTCGACGCCGTCGGCATCGGCCTCAACCTGCTGGTGCAGAACTTCTCCGGCCGCCGCCTGGTGCGGCTGGCCGAGTCGGGCAGCCGGGTGCGGCTGCTGTTCCTGAACCCGGCCTCGAGCGCGGTCAAGCGCCGCGAGCGCGAGCTCGGCATGAAACGCGGCGAGCTCGGCCGCGCCGTCGAGATGAACATCCTGCACATGCGCCGCGTCCGCGCCCGGCTGCGCGACCCCGGTGCCTTCGAGATCCAGGTCTACGACGAGACGCCCCGCTGCACGGCCTACCTCGTCGACGGGGACGGGGCGGACGGGATCGCCGTCGTGCAGAACTACCTGCGCCGCTCCCGGGGGATGGAGGCGCCGGTGCTGGTCCTGCGCAACGGGACCAAGGTGGTCAAACCGGGCGAGGTCGAGGAGGGGGGACTGTTCCCCACCTACCGCGAGGAGTTCGAGCAGATGTGGGCGGATTCGCGACCGGTGTCGTGAACGCTCCGCTCCGATCCCCCTTGCGGGGGACTGTCCGGGCGGTAAGCGGAACGCGATCCTCTGATTGTCGGTGGGGCGTGCGAAGGTGGGAACCACTGGGGGAACGCACCACACAGAAGGGGGGCAGCCCATGGGCTGGCACCGGGAGCTGCTGATCGGCTTCGACCTGGAGACGACGGGGACCGACCCGCACGAGGCGCGGATCGTCACGGGCTCCGTGATCGAGGTCCGGGACGGGGAGCCGAGGGGACGCCGGGAGTGGCTGGCCGACCCGGGCGTGCCGATCCCCGCGGACGCGGTGGCGGTGCACGGCGTCAGCAACGAGCGGGCGGCCGCCGAGGGAAGCCCCGCCGACCAGGTGGCCGACGCGATCGCCGGGGTCCTCACCGCCCACTGGAGGGCGGGCGTCCCGGTCGTCGCCTACAACGCCGCCTTCGACCTGACCCTGCTCTCCGCCGAGCTGCGCCGGTACGGACTGCCGTCCCTGCGCGAGCGCCTGGGCGGCGCCGACCCCGCCCCGGTCATCGACCCGTACACGATCGACCGCTCCGTCGACCGCTACCGCAGGGGCAAGCGCACCCTCGAAGCGGTCTGCGCGGAGTACGGCGTCGTCCTCGACGCCGCGCACGACGCCACCGCCGACGCCCTCGCCGCGGTCCGCCTGGCCTGCGCGATAGCCGGCCGCCACCCCCGGGTCGCGGCCCTCGACCCGGCGGAACTGCACCGGCGCCAGATCGAGTGGTACGCCGCGTGGGCGGCCGACTTCCAGGACTTCCTGCGCCGCAAGGGCGACGCCACCGCGCTGGTCGACGGCACCTGGCCGCTGCGGGAGCCGGCGGGCGAACCGGTCTGACCGTCCCCCGCCGAGGGCCGTCTCAGAACGGGTACCAGCGGACCGTCGTGTCCCCGTCCCGCAGGGACGCCACCCGGCGCTCGAACTCGGCCAGTGCCCTGGGGTTGCTCGGCGCGTGCTGGGCGACCCAGGCGCAACTGGCGGTCTCCCGCGCGCCGCGCAGCACCGAGCAGCCCTCCCAGGCGCGCACGTCCCAGCCGTAGGTCTCGGTGAAGGACGCGTACGCCTCCTGCGGCAGTCCGTAGCGGTCGTGGGAGAGGGCCATGACGACCAGGTCGTGCTCGCGCAGATCGGCCGAGAAGGTCTCCAGGTCCACCAGGACCGGACCGTCCGCTCCGACGTGCACGTTGCGGGGCAGGGCGTCCCCGTGGATCGGGCCCGGCGGCAGACGGGGCGTCAGCGCCGCGGCGGCCGAGGCGAAACCGTCGCGCCGCTCGCGCAGGTACGCCGCGTCCGCGGGGTCGATCACGTCACCCGCGAGCCGCAGCCAGCGTTCCACCCCGCCCAGCAGGTCACGGGGCGGAAGCGCGAAGGGGGGAGCGGGCAGGGCGTGGACGAGCCGCAGCAGTTCGGCCAGATCCCGCGGTTCGGCGGGCCGCACCGGCTCGGGCAGCCGGTGCCACACGGTCACCGGGTGCCCCTCGACCAGCAGGGCCTCCGGCTCGGCCGGCCGCACCGCCGGCACGCCCTCCCCGGCGAGCCACAGCGCGATGTCCAGCTCCCGGCGGGCCCGCTCCAGGAGTTCGGCGTCGCGGCCCACCCTGACGACCAGGTCACCGGCGGCGAACACCGCGTTCTCGCCCAGGGCGAGCAGCCGCGTGTCCCGTGCCGCACCGGGCAGCACGCCCGCAGCGGCCAGTACGTCCCGCGCCCGCGCCTCGTCCATCCGTCCGCCTCCGTGTCCGTCCTCGTCGCACCGCTCGTGCCCGTGCGGCCGGCCCGCGGTCCGTGCGCGTGCGCACCACCGGGATCCGGCCATTCGTCGGCCAGTGTCGCATTCGCACAGCTCCGGCGGTGTGCGCGGTGCCTTGACGAGGCAGATCGCCTTCACGAGCATGGCCTGGCCCACCCGAGCCGCGCAAAGGGGCTGATCAGGTGACATCGGTGACCGAGGTGAGAAGACCGCCGGGCAGGGTGCCCGATCCGGGGCGCGGGCCGCGGCGTGCCCTCGACCACGGCCCCTGGTTCCTGGTGCTGCCCGCGCTGATCCCGATCCTCGTCCTCAGCGTGGGGCCGCTGCTCCACGGCATCCTGCTGGCCTTCACCGACGCCCAGTCGGGCCGCACCGGGCCCACCCGGTGGATCGGCACCCTCAACTTCCGGGACCTGCTGCACGACACGCTGTTCTGGGAGTCGTTCCGCATCGGCCTGGTGTGGGCGGTCGGGGTGACGGTGCCGCAGTTCCTGCTCGCGCTCGGTCTCGCCCTGCTGCTCGCCCAGGACCTGAAGCTGCGCTGGCTGGCCCGCGCCCTGGCGATCGTCCCCTGGGCGATGCCCGAGGTCGTCGTCGGCATCATGTGGCGGCTGGTCTACAACCCGGACGCCGGCGTCCTCAACGAGACCCTGCGCGACATCGGCCTCGGCGGCGACCGGGACTGGCTCAGCGGTCTGGCGACCGCCCTGCCCGCCGTGATCGTCGTGGGGGTGTGGGCGGGCATGCCGCAGACGACGGTCGCGCTGCTCGCCGGACTGCAGAACACCCCGCGCGAGCTGCACGAGGCGGCGGCGGTGGACGGCGCCGGCGCCTGGCGCCGCTTCCGCACGGTGACCTGGCCCGCGATCCGCCCCGTCGCCCTCGCCGTCACGGCGCTCAACCTGATCTGGAACTTCAACTCCTTCGCCCTGGTGTACGTGCTGACCAGCGGCGGGCCCGGCGGACGCACCCGGCTGCCCATGCTCTTCGCCTACGAAGAGGCCTTCCGCTACGGGCAGTTCGGTTACGCGGCGGCGATGGGCTGTGTCATGGTCGCCGCGGTCTCGGTCCTGCTGGCCGTCTTCCTCGTGGGCCGGCTGCGGGGAGGTGACGGGACATGAGGACGAGCAAGGGTGCCCGCGCCGGACAGTACGCCGCGCTGCTCGCGTACCTCGTCTTCCTGGCCTTCCCGTTCCTCTGGCTGGTCTCCACCGCGTTCAAGCCCCCGCGGGAGCTGGCCGGCCTGCGCCCCACCTGGATCCCGGAGGACCCCACCCTCGCCAACTTCCGTCAGGCCTTCGACGAACAGCCGTTGTTGCAGGCCGCCCTCAACTCCCTGCTCGCCGCGCTCTGCGCGGCGCTCGTCGCCGTCGTCGTCGCCACCCCGGCGGCGTACGCCATGGCCCGCCACCGCACCGCGCTCGCCCGGGCCGCGAGCGGCTGGGTGGTGGTCAGCCAGGCGTTCCCGTTCGTGCTGCTGATCATCCCGCTGTTCCTCGTGCTGAAGAACCTGCGGCTGATCGACTCCGTGCCCGGCCTGGTGATGGTCTACGTGGTCTGGGCGCTGCCCTTCGCCCTGTGGATGCTCACCGGATACGTCCGCGCCGTGCCGGCCGAGCTGGAGGAGGCGGCGGCGGTCGACGGGGCCGGGCGGCTGCGCATCCTGGTGTCGGTGACGGCGCCGCTCCTCGCGCCGGGCATCGTGGCCACGGCGCTCTTCGCGTTCATCACCGCGTGGAACGAGTTCTTCTTCGCCCTCGTCCTGCTGAAGACGCCGGAGAAACAGACGCTGCCGGTCGTCCTCACCCACTTCATCGGTGCCGAGGGGGTCGCCGACCTCGGCCCGCTGGCGGCCGCCGCGTTCCTCGCGACGCTGCCCTCCCTGGCCGTCTTCGCGATCATCCAGCGGCGGATCACGGGCGGCATGCTCGCCGGGGCGGTGAAGAGCTGATGCGGACCAGGATCCTCGTGGCGGCACTGGCCGTCGCCCTGCTCCTGGCGGGCTGCTCCTCCGGCGGCACCCGCGACGACGGCCGGATCACCCTGCGCTTCCAGTCCCTGGCCTGGCAGCAGGAGTCCGTCGAGGCCACCAGGGAACTGGTCGAGGAGTGGAACGCCGCCCACCCGGACGTCCGGGTGGAGTACGTCCAGGGCAGCTGGGACAGCGTCCACGACCAGCTCCTCACCTCCTTCGAGGGCGGTGAGGCCCCCGACGTCATCCACGACGCCTCCGACGACCTCGCCGACTTCGCCTACGGCGGCCACCTGGCCGACCTGACGGACCTGCTGTCCGAGCGGCTGAAGTCCGACATCCCGCCCCGCAGCTGGCAGACCGTCACCTTCGGGGACGGCATCCACGGCGTGCCCTTCCTCCAGGAGCCGCGGGTGCTCATCGCCGACGCCACCCGGCTGAAGGAGTCCGGCGTCCGCGTCCCGACCCCCGAACGCCCCTGGAGCTGGGCCGAGTTCCGCGAAGTGACGAAGCGGCTCAGCGGAGACGGCAGGTACGGCGTCGCCTGGCCGCTCAAGGAGCCCGTGTCCGCCACGCTCAACCTCTCCCTCTCCGCCGGCGGCCGGCTCTTCCACCGGGGCGCCGACGGCAAGGTGACCGTGCGGTTCGAGGAGGGCGACGAGGTCGTCCCGCGCACCGTGCACGAGCAGGTGAACACCGACCGCAGCGCCTCGCCCACGACGCTCGGCAGCGGCGGCTCCGACACCCTGCCCGGCTTCTTCGCCGGCAGGTACGCGATGGTGCCGCTCGGCTTCTCCTACCGCCAGCAGATCGTCCAGCAGGCGCCGGAGGGCTTCGACTGGCAGGTGCTGCCCGCCCCGGCCGGCGCCGGCGGACTCACCCAGGGGGTCAGCCCGCAGACGCTCTCCATCGCCGAGGACTGCCCGCACAAGGAGGAGGCCGCCGCCTTCCTCGACTTCCTGCTCCAGCCGGAGAACATGGTCCGCCTCGCCCTCGGCGACTGGATGCTGCCCACCGGGCGCACGGCCCTCGCCGACCCCGCCCTGCGCACCGCCGAACACGGCTGGGCGACCGGCACCGCGCTCGCCGCCCATCTGCGCCCGGCTCCCGCGCAGACCGTGCGCGGCTATCCCGAGTGGAAGGACAAGGTGGCGACCCCGGCCCTGCAGGAGTACTACAGCGGGGCGATCGGCCTCGACGCGCTGCGCGAACGGCTGGAGGAGGACGGCAACCTGGTGCTGGCCCGCTACCAGCGCTGAGCCGGCCCGCCGCAGACCCGTCGCACGCGGCCGCGCCCGGAGCCCGGCGTCCCCCGCGGGGCAGCGTCCGGCGCGATCTTCGACTCCGGTCCCCCGGCCGGGGCCGCACGCACGTCGCCCGGATGCGTCGTGGCCCCGGAGCCCCGGCCGGCCCGGGGAGTCACGCCCGCTGATCCGGCGCGGCCGCCGTTCGCGCGCCTCCCCCTTCCTCACCCCCGTCCTCCGGTCGGGGCCGCCGTCCGCCCTTTCCCCTTCACGGAGGACAAGGACCGCAGGCCATGGCCCGCCCCGGCTCCACCTCTCGCGCGCTCCCGCAGGACTTCCCCGCCGGCCGCGCGACCGCCCGCCGTCCCGCCCGCCTCGCCGTCCCGCACGGTGGACTCGTCCCGCTGCTGCTCGACGCCGCCGCGTCCGGCAGCCGGCGGAAGCCTGGTCGAGCCGGGCTTCTCCGGGGCCGGCGGCTCGCTGCACGCGTCCCCGCGCCGGGCGTGTCCCCGGCGGCGCGGCTGGATCCGGGGGTCTGGCCGGTGAGGTGGCGCCGGAGCGGTGGCTGCGGCCGCACGAGGCGCCGGCGGCGTGAGCGAAAAGAATTTGCACGAGACGTCTCGTCTCGCTTACTGTCGGCGCATGACCACTCCCGCGCACATCGCCATGTTCTCCATCGCCGCGCACGGCCACGTGAACCCCAGCCTGGAGGTGATCCGCGAGCTCGTGGCGCGGGGGCACCGGGTGACGTACGCGATCCCGCCGCTCTTCGCGGAGAAGGTCGCCGAGACCGGCGCCGAACCCAAGCTGTGGAACAGCACGCTGCCGGGCCCCGACGCCGACCCGGAGGCCTGGGGGAGCACGCTGCTGGACAACGTGGAGCCGTTCCTCGACGACGCGATCCAGGCGCTCCCGCAGCTGATCGAGGCGTACGAGGGGGACACCCCCGACCTCGTCCTGCACGACATCACCTCCTACCCGGCGCGCGTGCTGGCCCACCGCTGGGGCGTGCCGGCGATCTCCCTCTCACCGAACCTCGTCGCCTGGGACGGGTACGAGCAGGAGGTCGCGGAGCCGATGTGGGAGGAGCCGAAGAGGACCGAGCGGGGGCGGGCCTACTACGCCCGCTTCCACGCCTGGCTGGAGGAGAACGGGATCACCGAGCACCCGGACCCGTTCACGGGCCGCCCCGCCCGCTCGATCGTCCTGATCCCCAAGGCGCTGCAGCCGCACGCCGACCGGGTCGACGAGCGCGTGCACTCCTTCGTCGGGGCCTGCCAGGGCGACCGCGGCGCCGAGGGGACGTGGCGGCGGCCCGCCGGCGCCGAGAAGGTCGTGCTCGTGTCGCTCGGGTCGTCCTTCACCAAGCAGCCGGCCTTCTACCGGGAGTGCGTCAAGGCCTTCGGCGACCTGCCCGGCTGGCACCTGGTGCTCCAGATCGGCAGGCACGTCGACCCCGCCGAGCTCGGTGACGTACCGGCGAACGTCGAGGTGCGCTCCTGGGTGCCGCAGCTCGCGGTCCTGAAGCAGGCCGACCTGTTCGTCACCCACGCCGGTGCGGGCGGCAGCCAGGAGGGGCTGGCCACCGCCACGCCGATGATCGCCGTACCGCAGGCCGTGGACCAGTTCGGCAACGCCGACATGCTCCAGGCGCTCGGTGTGGCCCGGCACGTCCCCACCGGCGAGGCGAGCGCCGAGACCCTGCGCAGCACGGCCCTCGCCCTCGTCGACGACCCGGAGGTCGCCCGCCGGCTGAAGGACGTCCAGGCCGGCATGGCCGAGGAGGGCGGCACCCGCAGGGCGGCCGACCTCATCGAGGCGGAGCTGCCCGCGCGGCGGTAGTCCACCCGCGCACGGGGCCCGGCGGAGAACCGCCGGGCCCCGTCACGCGGCCGCGGGATCAGACCCGCACCGGCTCGCCCTCGTCGTCCCGCGCCTTCGGCGGTACCACCGCCTCCGGCGCCTCGTCGTGGGTCAGGTCGGGCATCCGGTGCAGCCACTTCGGCAGGTACCAGTTGCGCTCGCCGAGCAGCGCCATCACCGCCGGGAGCAGCACGCCCCGGATGATCGTCGCGTCGATGAGCACCGCCGCCGCGAGGCCCACGCCCATCTGCTTCATGGACTGCATGGACAGCGTCCCGAAGATCGCGAACACGGCGACCATGATGACCGCGGCGCTGGTGACGACCCCGGCCGTGGTGACCACACCGTGCCGGATCGCGTCCCGCGTCGTACGGCCCCGCATCCGGGCCTCGCGGATCCGGGAGACCACGAACACGTGGTAGTCCATCGACAGACCGAACAGGATCACGAAGAGGAACAGCGGCAGCCAGGTGATGATCGCGCCGACGCCCTCCGCGCCCACCAGGGACGCGCCCCAGCCGTGCTGGAAGACGGCCACCAGGATGCCGTACGCGGCGCCCACCGACAGCAGGTTCAGCACGATCGAGGTGATCGCGACCGTCAGCGAGCGGAAGGACAGCAGCATCAGCAGGAAGGCGAAGACCACCACGAAGACGAAGACCGGGACGACGGAGCCGACCAGCTGGTCGTTGAAGTCCTTCGAACCGGCGACCTGCCCGGTGATCGGCGCCTCGACGCCGTCCACCTCGCCGAGCGTCGCGGGCCGCACCTCGTCGCGCAGCCTGTCCAGGCTCTCGCCCGCCTTGTCCTGGTCGGAGCCGCCGACCAGCGGGACGTAGACGAAGGCGACGTTCTGCTGGTCGTGCAGCTTGATCTCGACCGGGCCGCGCGAGGCACCCGAACTGATCGCCCGCTCCCGGAACTCGGCCAGCGCGGACTTCACCTCGGGGGCGTTGATGTCGTCGGCTTTGACGACCACCTCGGCCGGCTCGGAGCCGCCCGGGAACGCCTCGTTGACCCGGTTGTACGTCTGCACGATCGGCAGCGAGTCGCCGAACTCCTGGTCCAGGGTCAGGTTCTGGGTCTTCATGCCGACCGCGGGGGCCGCGACCGCGAGCAGCGCACCGGTCGCCACCAGCACGGCGAGGACCGGCCTGGCGAGCACGCGGTCGAGCACGGCCCCCCAGAAGCGGCTGTCGTTGCCGCCGCCCGTGCGCCGCCTGCGCAGGAACGGCAGCCTGCCCTTCTCGACCCGCTCGCCCAGCAGCGACAGCAGCGCCGGCAGCACGGTCACGGAGCCGACCATGGCGACCGCCACGACCATCAGCGAGGCCAGGCCCATCGCCTCGAACTCGGCGAGCCCGGTGAACAGCATGCCCGCCATGGCCACGCACACCGTGACGCCGGAGACCACGATCGCCCGGCCGCTGGTCGCGGCGGCGATCCGCAGCGCGGTCTGCGCGTCCCGGCCGGCCGCCCGCTCCTCGCGCTCGCGGCGCAGGTAGAACAGGCAGTAGTCGACGCCGACGGCCAGACCGACCAGCAGCATCACCGAGTTGGCGGTCTCGCTCATCGGCTGCAGGTGGCTGACCAGGCCCATCAGGCCCATCGTCGCCATGATCGCGGTGATCGCCAGCGCCACCGGCAGCAGCGCCGCCACCAGCGCGCCGAACGCGATCAGCAGGATGCCGAGGGCCACCGGCACCGCCGAGTACTCGGCCTTCTTGAAGTCGTCGCCGAACGCGTCGTCGAACGTCTTCATCATGCTGGCGCCGCCGATCTCCTCGATCCGCAGCGACTCGTGGTCCTTCTGGACCTCCTGCACGGCGTTCAGCACCGGCTCGACCCGCTCACCGGCGGTGTCCGAGTCGCCGCGCATGTCGAACTGGACCAGCGCGCTGCGCCCGTCCTTCGAGATCGTGCGGCTCTCGTACGGCGACGTCACCTCCGTGACCTCACCGGTCTTCTCCACGGCCGCGACGACCGCGGCGACGGCGGACCGGAACGCGGCGTCCGTGGCCGTGAGGCCCTCGTCCCTGGCCTGGACGAGCACGGTCTCACTGGCCGGTTCCTCGATCCCGGCGTCCTCGATGATGCGGGCGGCGGTGCTGGTCTCCCCCTTGAGCTGGTCGCTGTCGGCGACGTCGACCCGGCCGGCGGCCGACCCGAGCCCCATCGCCAGCACCACGAACAGCACCCAGATGCCGACGGCCGCCCAGCGGTGCCGCGCGCTCCAGCCGCCGGCCCGGGCGGCGAAGCCCCGTACCCGCGAATCTCCGTTCCCCATGACGGGTTCGCTCCCTCGTGTACGGCAGCGACCCTCCTGCCGCCACCTTTCGCTCTTCGAAGGTATGGGCCGGATAAGGCCGTCTCGTCGTGCTGTCCGGTGAAGCTCGAAGGGCCGGAGTCATCCCCTCGGCGCCGCCGCCCTCCCCACTGGGGAGGACCGCGGTCCCTTACATCTATCCGGTGCCGTCGGGGCGGGGATCAGGGTGCCGGGGCCCGGCGCCCGTGGCCGGTCGCATCCGGTGCCGCGTGGCCGGTGGTGTCCGGCGCCCCGCGGCCCGGCCGTGTCCGGTCCGTCGGCGGAGATCCTCTTTGTCCTCCCACGGCTCTGTCGAATAAGTCACAGGGGCGTGTAGCGGTTGATCCGGGACCCGCCGTTCCGACAGAGTTTCCGCGCAGTCCGCCCGCGCGGATCCGGCCGTCGTGCCCGCCCCCACGGGGCACGACGGCCGACCTAGGGTGTGTGCATGGCGACGACGTACGCGGCGCTGCTGCGCGGGATCAACGTGGGCGGCAGCAGAAGAGTCCCGATGGCCGACCTGCGCGCCCTCATGGAGGGCCTCGGACACGACGGGGTGCGCACCCACCTCCAGAGCGGCCAGGCGGTGTTCACCTCCGGGCACGGCGACGAGGAGTCGCTGGCCGCCGAACTCGCGGCCGCGATCGAGAGGCACTTCGGCTTCGGCGTCGACGTGATCGTGCGCGACCACGCCTACCTGGCGGCGATCGCCGGAGCCTGCCCGTTCCCGGCCGCCGAGCTGGAGCCCGGGCAGCTCCACGTCACCTACTTCTCCGCGCCCGTCGGCCCCGAGCGCTTCGCCGGGATCGACCGGGCGGCCCACCTCCCCGAGGAGTTCCGCCTGGGCGACCGCGCGCTCTACCTGTACGCGCCGAACGGCCTGGGCCGCTCCGCGCTCGCCGAGCAGCTGGCCAGACCCCGCGTCAACCGGGGCGTGATCGCCACCACCCGCAACTGGAACACCGTCCTCAAACTCGTGGAGCTCACCCGTACCTGAACGCGACACCGCCGGGGGCGAACGCGCACGCGCAGCGGGAAGCGGCCCGGGGAGGAGCCCCGCCGCAGCCACGAGGCGGGCACGGAACCGGACTCGGGCGGCTACGTGGGGACGCCCACGGTCCACGCCGGCGGGACGGTGCGGTACGGCCCCGTGCCGCGGGCCGTCCCCCGGGGCGGGCGGCCGGACTCCTCGACAGCTTCCGGGTCCCGGCCGCCGGCCCCGGCTTCCTCGAACCGAAGCGGACCCGGACGGGCGGCCTGTCCTTCGGCCGGGGACGGCGGTGCCCGCGGGTCAGGCCCCGACCGCCGCCGGCACGGGCACCCGTGCCTCGTCGTACCGCTCCAGCAGCACCCGCGCCACCTCCGGCGCCGGGCCCAGGACGTCCGCCAGGACGTCCGCCCGGGCCGCGCCCCGCGCGATGCGGTCCGGCAGGAAACCGGGGGCCAGGACGTACGGGGCGACGGCGACGCGCGCGCAGCCGAGGGCGCGCAGTTCGCTCACCGCCTGCTCGGTGCGGGGCAGGGATGCGGAGGCGAACGCAGGCCGCACGGCGCACCAACCGGTGTGCCGCCACTCCCGCGCGATTTCTGCGATCACTGCGATCGCCTCCGGGTCGGTGGATCCCGCCGAGGCCAGCACGACCCCGGTCGAGGACTTGTCGGCGGGCGTCAGGCCCGCCTCGTACAGGCGCCGCTCCAGCGCCGAGAGGAGCAGCGGCGAAGGGCCCAGCACCTCGGCCTGGCGGATCCGCAGCCGCGGCGGCGCCTGGGCGAGGACCGCCGGGATGTCCGCCTTGGCGTGGAAGGCGCGGGTCAGCAGCAGCGGGAGGGCGACCACGTCACGGACGCCCTCCGCGTCCAGGGAATCCAGCACCCGCTCCACCGAGGGGAGGTTGAAGTCCAGGAAACCGGTCTCCACGCGCAGCCCCGGCCGCAGCGACCGCACCCGCCGCACCAGGGCGTGCACGGTCGCGGCGTGCCGCGGGTCGCGGCTGCCGTGGGCGACGACCACCAGGACGGGGCGGACCGGACGGTGCATGGTGTGCCTCAGCCCTTCACCAGCAGACCGCGGCTGCGCAGCACCCACCGCTCCAGCGGGCTGAAGATCAGCAGGTCGATGGCGATACCGACGGTCAGGATCAGCAGGATGGCCTCGAAGACCATGGCCATGTCGCTGGCGTTGCGGCCGTTCTCCAGCAGCTGGCCGAGGCCCACGCCGAGGTCCGGGAAGGACGCGATGATCTCCGCGGCCATCAGGGAACGCCAGGAGAACGCCCAGCCCTGCTTCAGGCCCGCCACGTAGCCGGGCAGCGCGGCCGGCAGGACGATGTGCCAGGTGCCCTTCAGCCCCGTCGCACCCAGGGTGCGGCCGGCCCGCAGGAACAGCGGGGGCACCTGGTCGACGCCGGAGACCAGGCCGTTGGCGATCGAGGGGACCGCGCCGAGCAGGATGACGGCGTACATCATCTGGTTGTTCAGTCCCAGCCAGATCACGGCCGGCGGCACCCAGGCCACCGACGGCAGCGACTGCAGACCGGACAGGATCGGGCCGATCGCCGCCCGCACGAACTTCACCCGCGCCACCAGCAGCCCGAGCGGGGTGCCGATCAGCAGCGCGAAGAAGAAGCCGAGCAGACCGCGCGAGACGCTGGTCCAGATGTAGCCGAGCAGCTCCCCCTGGAGCCACGCCTGCCGGACGACCTCCCACACGGCGCCCGGCGAGGGCAGCCTGGTCGGGTCGTCGACGATCCCGAACGAGACCAGGGCCTGCCACACCGCCAGCACCAGGGTGACGGCGATGACCGGCGGCAGGATCTTCTCCACGAAGGTCTGCCGGAACGGTTTGCGGCCGGTCTGCACCGTCTCCAGGGCGTCGAGTCCCGCCTCCAGTCCGGCGAGGTCGCCCCCGTCCTTGTCCTTCGCGGTGGTCTCAGTGCTGGCCATGACGGCGGATCTCCCCACGGAGTTCTTCGGTGATCTCGACGGACAGTTCCGCCACGGCGGTGTCCTCGATGCGGCGCGGGTGCGGGATGCCGACCGTCCACTCGCGGGCGATCCGGCCCGGACGGGAGGACAGCAGCACCACCCGCTGGGCGAGCCGGACGGCCTCGCGCACGTTGTGCGTGACGAACAGGACGGACAGCCGCGTCTCGTTCCAGATGCGGGTCAGCTCGTCGTGCAGCACGTCCCGCGTGATGGCGTCCAGCGCCGCGAACGGCTCGTCCATCAGCAGGAGCCTGCTCTCCTGGGCGATCGCCCGGGCCAGCGCCACCCGCTGCCGCATACCGCCGGACAGCTCGTGCACCCGCTTGCCGTGCGAGCCCTTCAGCCGGACGAGTTCGAGCAGCTCCTCGGCGCGGCCGCGGCGCTCGTTCTTCGGCACGCCCCTGAGCTTCAGGGCGAGCTCGATGTTCTTGCCCGCGGTCAGCCACGGGAACAGCGCGTGCTCCTGGAACATCAGCGCCGGACGGCCGTCCGTGCTGATCGTGCCGGCCGTGGGGCGGTCGAGGCCCGCGACCAGGTTCAGCAGCGTCGACTTGCCGCAGCCCGAGGCACCCAGAAGGGTGACGAACTCGCCGGGCGCGACATCGAGGCTGATGTCGTCCAGCACGAGCTGTCGCCCGGCGGGGCCGGCGAACGACTTCGAGACGTGCTCGATCCGGGCGGCGTGCGTGGCCGCCCCGGTGTCGTCGGCGGCCTTGGCGAGGGTCGTGGCCATGGTCGTCACCTCCTGGGGACTCTTCGTGATCCTGGCTGATCCGGGACTACTCGGCGCCGAGTCCGGCGTCGTCGACGGCGGGCTCGCCCGCGGCCTCGAGGACCTCGTTGAGCAGCGTGAGGTCGTAGATGCCGGTCAGGTCGGGCTCGTCCAGCAGCCCGGCCTTGACGGCGTGCTCCGCCTGGGCGTCGAGGGTGGCGGCCAGCGGGTCGTCGGTGAACCGGATCGACTCCCACGCCGGGTCCAGCACCTCGGCGGGCAGCGCCTTGCCGGAGTCGGTCCTCAGCTGCTCGTTCGCGGCGGCCTTCGCCTCGTCCGGGTGGGCGTTGATCCACTCGTTGGTCTCGACGGACGCCCTCAGCACCGCCTCGACGGCCTCGGGGTGCTCCGCCAGGAACTCCTGGCGCACGATGATGTTCGTGATCACGAACTTCTCGTCCGGCCACAGGGACGCCTCGTCCAGCAGCACCTCGCCGCCCTGCGCGACCAGCTTCGAAGCGGTCGGCTCCGGCACCCAGGCGCCGTCGATCGAGCCGGCGGCGAAGGCGTCCGGGGTGACCTTGTTGTCGCTGCGGACGACGGTCACGTCGCCCTTGCCGCTCTGCGCGTCGACCTTCCAGCCCTGCTCGGCGGCCCAGTTGAGGAACGCGACGTCCTGGGTGTTGCCGAGCTGCGGGGTCGCGATCCGCTTGCCCTCGACGTCCTCCAGGGACTCCACCCGGTCCGGGTTCACCACGAGCTTCACGCCGCCGGACGCCGAACCGCCGATGATCCGCAGGTTCTTGCCGCCCGACTTGGTGTAGCCGTTGACGGCCGGGGACGGCCCGATGAAACCGATGTCGAGGGAACCGGAGTTGAGCGCCTCGATCTCGGACGGTCCCGCGTTGAAGACCGCGTACGTGGCCCTGGTGGCGCCGAGCTCCTTCTGGAAGAAGCCCTTCTTGTTGCCCACCAGCGCGGTGCCGTGGGTGAGGTTGCCGAAGTAGCCGATCCTGACGGCGTCGAGGCCGTCGGTCTTCTTCGCCCCGGCGGCGACCTGGGCGGTGCCGTCGTCCTTGGCCTGGGAGCCGTAGCCGCAGGCGGCCAGGGTGAGCAGCGGAAGCACGGCCATGACCGCGAGGGCGCGGCGCAGGGCGGTGGTGGCAGGCACGGGAGGCTTTCCTCTCGTTGGCCCGGCGGTCACGGTCTCTCAGGTCGTGGCCGGGAGATCGGCGGGTTTTCGTCTGCGGCGGTGGGGGGTGAGGGCGCGCGAGCGGTGCGCGCACGTCATCGCGCACATCGGGCCACTCCGCCCTGCCCGCTGCCGAGAGCACCGCTGCCGACGCGGCCGCCCTCCTTCGCGAACGTGGAGTAGACATCGGTGGGGTTCATGCTCAGAAGTCCCACCCGTCGTCCTCGGCCTCGTCCTTGACGGGCTCCGGGTCGGCGAAGGACTCGCCGACCATGCCCGCGGTGAGGGTGGTGCCGTCACTGGGGTCGATGAGGATGAACGAGCCGGTGCGCCGCGAGTTCGAGTAGGAGTCGGCCGGCAGCGGCTCGGCGGTGCGGATCTTCACCCGGCCGATGTCGTTGGCGACGAGCCGTCCCGGGTGCGGGTGCAGGGACAGGTCGTCGAGCGTGAGCCGGGCCGGGATGTCCTTGACGATCGCCTTGACCGTGCGGGTGCCGTGCTTGATCAGCACCCGGTGGCCGACGGTCAGCGGCTGGTCGGCGACGTGGCACACGGTGGCCTCGACGTCCTGCGTGGTGGCCGGCGCGTCCTTGCTCGGGACGATCAGGTCGCCGCGGGAGATGTCGATGTCGTCGGCCAGCAGCAGCGTCACCGACTGCGGGGTCCAGGCGACGTCGACGGGCCTGCCCAGCAGGTCGATCCCGGTGATCGTCGTCGTCCGGCCGGACGGCAGCACGGTCACCGCGTCGCCCACCCGGAACGTGCCCGCGGCGATCTGGCCGGCGTAGCCCCGGTAGTCCGGGTGCTCGGCGCTCTGCGGGCGGATCACGTACTGCACGGGCAGCCGGGCGTGGCAGTGCGCCAGGTCGTGGCTGACCGGGACGGTCTCCAGGTGCTCCAGCACGGTCGGGCCGCCGTACCAGTCCATGTGCGCGGACGGCTCCACCACGTTGTCGCCGACCAGCGCGGAGATCGGGATCGCGGTGACCTCGGGGACGCCCAGCTCGGTCGCGTACGCCGTGAACTCCTCGGCGATCCTCGCGAACACCGGCTCCCGGTAGTCGACCAGGTCCATCTTGTTGACGGCGAGGACGACGTGCGGGACGCGCAGCAGGGCGGCTATCGCGGCGTGCCGGCGGGTCTGCTCGACCACGCCGTTGCGGGCGTCGACCAGGATCACGGTCAGCTCGGCCGTCGAGGCGCCGGTGACCATGTTCCGCGTGTACTGCACGTGGCCGGGGGTGTCGGCGAGGATGAACCGGCGCCGCGGGGTGGCGAAGTAGCGGTAGGCGACGTCGATGGTGATGCCCTGCTCCCGCTCGGCCCGCAGGCCGTCGGTGAGCAGCGCGAGGTCGGGCGCCTCCTGACCCCGGCTCGCCGACGCCCGCTCCACGGCCTCCAGCTGGTCGGCGAGGACCGACTTGGAGTCGTGCAGCAGCCGGCCCACCAGGGTGGACTTGCCGTCGTCGACGGAACCGGCGGTGGCGAACCGCAGCAGGGTGGTGGCCGAGAGCTCCTCGGTCGTGGTGGTGCTCATCTCTAGAAGTACCCCTCGCGCTTGCGGTCTTCCATCGCGGCCTCGGAGAGCTTGTCGTCGGCGCGGGTGGCCCCGCGCTCGGTGAGCCGGGAGGCGGCGATCTCGGCGATCACCTTCTCGATGGTGTCGGCGTCGGATTCCACCGCACCGGTGCAGGACATGTCGCCCACGGTCCGGTAGCGGACCAGCCGCTTCTCGACCTTCTCGCCGTCCTTCGGGCCGCCCCACTCGCCGGCGGTCAGCCACATGCCGCCGCGCCGGAACACCTCGCGCTCGTGCGCGTAGTAGATCTCCGGCAGCTCGATGCCCTCCCGGGCGATGTACTGCCACACGTCCAGCTCGGTCCAGTTGGACAGCGGGAACACGCGCACGTGCTCACCGGGGGCGTGCCGGCCGTTGTAGAGGTTCCACAGCTCGGGACGCTGACGGCGCGGGTCCCACTGGGAGAACTCGTCACGCAGCGAGAACACCCGCTCCTTCGCCCGTGCCTTCTCCTCGTCCCGGCGCCCGCCGCCGAACACGGCGTCGAACCGCTCGCCCTGGATCTTCTCGGTGAGCGGCAGGGTCTGCAGCGGGTTGCGGGTGCCGTCCGGGCGCTCCTTGAGCACCCCGCGGTCGATGTAGTCCTGCACGGACGCGACGTGCAGGCGCAGTCCGTGCCGGGCGACCGCGCGGTCCCGGTAGTCCAGGACCTCGGGGAAGTTGTGCCCGGTGTCCACGTGCAGCAGCGCGAACGGCACCGGCGCCGGCGTGAACGCCTTCAGCGCCAGGTGCAGCATGACGATGGAGTCCTTGCCGCCGGAGAACAGGATCACCGGGTTCTCGAACTCGCCCGCCACCTCGCGGAAGATGTGCACCGCCTCGGATTCGAGGGCGTCCAGGTGGGAGAGGGCGTACGGGCTCTCCGCACCGGCCGCGCCCTCGTCGCCTTCCTTGACCGTGGCGACGGTCGTCGTCATGCTGCGCCCCTTTCGTTCGCTTCTCCGCCCGTGCGGCGCGCAGGTGCCGCCTTCGTGGTCGACCGCGGCCGGGTGGCCGCACGTGCGTCGCTCACAGGAGTCCCCTCTCGCTGAGCAGGGCGTACACCGACGCCGCGGACTCCCGCACGGTCTGGTTCTGGGACTCGATCCGCAGATCGGGCGTCTCGGGCTCCTCGTAGGGGTCGTCCACCCCGGTGAGCCCGGTGAGTTCGCCCGTGGCCTGCTTGGCGTACAGACCCTTCACGTCGCGCACGGAGCAGACCTCGACCGGCGTCGCCACGTGCACCTCGACGTACGGCGTGCCGTTCGCCTCGTGCCGCTTGCGGACCGCGTCCCGGCTGTCGGCGTACGGCGCGATCACCGGGACGAGCGCGGTGACGCCGTTGCGGGCGAGGAGTTCGGCGACGAAGCCGATGCGCTGGACGTTGGTGTGCCGGTCCTCGCGGCTGAAGCCGAGGCCCGCGGAGAGGAACTCGCGGATCTCGTCGCCGTCGAGCACCTCGACGCGGCGGCCCCGCTCACGCAGCCGGCCGGCCAGCTCGTGGGCGATGGTGGTCTTGCCGGCGCTCGGCAGACCCGTGAGCCAGACGGTGGCTCCGGTCGTCACGTGACTCTCCTGGGGGTGAGGGGTCGCAGTCTGAGGGGCCGTCATCCGTGCAGCCCGCACTCGGTCTTGGCGCGGCCCGCCCAGCGGCCGGCGCGGGCGTCCTCGCCCTCCAGCACACGGCGGGTGCAGGGGGCGCAGCCGACGGAGGCGTAGCCGTCCGTCAGCAGCGGGTTGGTCAGCACGCCGTGCTCGGCGACGTAGGCGTCCACGTCGTCCTGGGTCCAGCGGGCGATCGGGGAGATCTTCACCTTCCGCCGCTTCTCGTCCCAGCCGACGACCGGGGTGTTCGCCCGGGTCGGGGACTCGTCGCGGCGCAGGCCGGTCGCCCAGGCCACATAGCCCTGCAGGCCCTCCTCCAGCGGCCTGACCTTGCGCAGGGCGCAGCACAGGTCCGGGTCGCGGTCGTGCAGCTTCGGGCCGTACTGGGCGTCCTGCTCGGCGACCGTCTGGCGCGGGGTCAGGGTGATGACGTTGACGTCCATCACGGCCTCCACCGCGTCCCGGGTGCCGATGGTCTCCGGGAAGTGGTAGCCGGTGTCGAGGAACACCACGTCGACGCCGGGCAGGGCGCGCGAGGCGAGGTGGGCGACCACCGCGTCCTCCATCGAGGAGGTCACGCAGAAGCGCTTGCCGAAGGTCCGCGCGGCCCACTGGAGGATCTCCAGCGCGGAGGCGTCCTCCAGGTCGCGGCCGGCCCGCTCGGCCAGCGCCTTCAGGTCCTCGGTGGTGCGCTCTTCCTGAACAGCCGTCATGTCCGGTCCCCTCCCGTGTCGGATCGCTCGAGCCCCCGGGCGAGCAGCCCGCGGAACTTCAGCTGGAAGGCTCGGTTGCACGCCGCGCATTCCCAGGCCCCGTGGCCCTCCTCGCCGGGGCGCAGGTCCTCGTCGCCGCAGTAGGGGCAGTAGAAGGGCGCCGCGCGCTCGCTCACGACAGGGCCTCCTCGGAGGCCCGGCCGACCCAGGCGGCGAACCGCTCGCCGTCCTCGCGCTCCGCCTGGAAGCGCTTCAGCACCCGCTCGACGTAGTCGGGCAGTTCGTCCGCGGTGACCTTCAGGCCGCGCACCTTGCGGCCGAAGCCCGCCTGAAGGCCGAGCGCGCCGCCGAGGTGCACCTGGTAGCCCTCGACCTGCCGGCCCTCGTCGTCGAGGACCAGCTGGCCCTTGAGACCGATGTCCGCCACCTGGATGCGGGCGCAGGCGTTCGGGCAGCCGTTGAGGTTGATGGTGATCGGCTCGTCGAAGTCCGGGATGCGGCGCTCGAGTTCGTCGATCAGCGAGGCGCCGCGCGCCTTGGTCTCGACGATGGCGAGCTTGCAGAACTCGATGCCGGTGCAGGCCATCGTGCCGCGCCGGAAGGGGGAGGGCCTGGCGCTGAGGTCCAGCGCCTCCAGGGACTCGACGAGGGAGTCGACCCGGTCCTCCTCGACGTCGAGGACGATCATCTTCTGCTCGACGGTGGTCCGCACCCGGCCCGAGCCGTGGGCCTCCGCGAGGTCGGCGATCTTGGTGAGCGTGGTGCCGTCGACGCGGCCGACGCGCGGGGCGAAACCGACGTAGAAGCGGCCGTCCTTCTGGCGGTGCACACCGATGTGGTCGCGCCACTGCTGCACCGGCTGCTCGGGCGCGGGACCGTCGGTCAGCCTGCGCCCCAGGTACTCGTCCTCCAGCACCTGACGGAACTTCTCCGCGCCCCAGTCGGCGACCAGGAACTTCAGCCGGGCCCGGTTGCGCAGCCGGCGGTACCCGTAGTCGCGGAAGATCGACAGGACACCCTCGTAGACGTCCGGGACGTCCTCCAGCGGCACCCAGGCGCCCAGCCGCACGCCCAGCTTGGGGTTGGTGGACAGGCCGCCGCCGACCCACAGGTCGAAGCCCGGCCCGTGCTCGGGGTGGCGGACGCCGACGAACGCGACGTCGTTGATCTCGTGCACCACGTCCAGCGCCGGCGAACCGGAGATGGCCGTCTTGAACTTGCGGGGGAGGTTCGAGTACGCCTTGTTGTTCAGCACGCGGCGCTTCATCTCCTCCAGCGCCGGGGTGCCGTCGATGATCTCGTCCTCGGCGATGCCGGCGACGGGGGAGCCGATCATCACGCGGGGGGTGTCGCCGCAGGCGGTGACGGTGGACAGGCCGACGCCCTCGAGGCGGTCCCAGATCTCGGGCACGTCCTCGATGCGGATCCAGTGGTACTGGACGTTCTGCCGGTCGGTGATGTCGGCGGTTCCGCGCGCGAACTCCTGCGAGATCTCGCCGATCACCCGCAGCTGCCGGGTGGTCAGCGCGCCGCCGTCGATGCGCACCCGCAGCATGAAGTACTCGTCGTCCAGCTCCTCCGGCTCCAGGACCGCGGTCTTGCCGCCGTCGATCCCGGGCTTGCGCTGGGTGTAGAGGCCCCACCACCGCATCCGGCCGCGCAGATCGCTCGGGTCGATCGAGTCGAACCCGCGCTTGGAGTAGATCGTCTCAATACGTGTCCGCACGTTGAGACCGTCGTCGTCCTTCTTGAACTGCTCGTTGCCGTTGAGGGGGGTGAAGTGCCCCACGGCCCACTGCCCCTCTCCGCGGTGACGGCTCACCTTGCGGCGGGGAGTCGCGGCGGCGGGCTTCTGCGGGGTGGCGGCCATGGTGGATACGTCCTTCGGGACAGCGACGGATGGTGTCGGTGCGTGGCGCCCTCGGTGCAAGGTGGCGGTCGGGCGACGGGCGGAAGGCTCTGACCTGCGCGTACGGGGGCAGGTCAGAGGTGCGCGTCATTGCGCGGGGAGGGGGGGCGGGGAGAGGGGTGCCGGGCGCTGCCGGGTGCTCTCAGCGCGCCGGACAGATGGCGCTGGACATGCGGCCGAGGTCGACGTGCCGCCGACTCACCAAGGCGATTCCAGTTCCAGGCATGGCGGAAGCGTGTCACGGCGATCTGGACACAGTCCACCTTCATCCAAGATGTGGACACCCTTGTCTCGTCATGAGAGACAAGGGTGTCCTTGGTCACACATGCCGCGGGAGGTCTTGTCCGCACCGGCCGGGGGAGGCGGGCCCCCGGCACGGGCGCCGGGCGGGGCGGGCCCCCGGCGCCGGGGTCAGGCGGGGCGGGCCCCCGGCCACGGGCCCGGCGTGGCCACGTCCGGCTCCTCCTCCACCTTGGTGTCGAACAGCCTGAAGCCCCGGCGCCGGTAGTTGTCCATGGCGTGCTCGCCGTCCTTGCTGCACGTGTGCAGCCACACCCGGGTGGTCGGCTTCACCCCCGGCCAGCGCTCCGCCAGGTCCCAGGCGCGGGCGGTCCCGTACGACAGCAGGTGCCCGCCGATGCGCCGGCCCCGGAAGCCGGGCAGCAGCCCGAAGTAGACGATCTCCACGACCCCGTCGTCCTGGGACTCCAGCTCCACGTACCCCGCGGGCGTCCCGCGGTCGTAGGCCACCCAGGTCTCCACGCCGGGCCGGTCCAGGTGCTCCAGCCACTGCGCGTACGTCCAGCCCAGCCGGTCGGTCCAGCGGATGTCACCGCCGACCGAGGCGTACAGGAAACGGCTGAACTCGGGCGAGGGCACCTCGGAGCGGACGACCCGCACGTCCCCCTCGGGCACGGCGGCCGGAAGGAGATCGGTGGGCGCGGTCTGCTCCAGGGACCAGGTGGTCACGGCGATGGTCGTCATGTCCGAAAGGGAACCACCCGGTGCGCGTTCCTGTCGAACGCCTGATCAAGGCGCGGACGGCCCTGGGGGGTGTCGTTTGGATCAGGCCGACTCCAGGCAACGGTGCCTTGCAGACCCCGCGACCCCGGCAAGATCCAAACGACACCCCCTAGTCCAGGGAGCGGTCGACCGAGGCCAGCGGCAGGGCGAACAGCGTCCGGCCGGACTGGGACCAGACCTCGCCCGTCTCCTGCCAGTAGGACAGGGACGCCGCCCGGCCGCTCCAGCAGCGGTGCGTCTCGTCCGCGCCGCACCGGGTGGGCCGGGCCCCGTCCAGGTCCTGCCGCCACAGCGAGCCGCGCTCCTCCGGCGTCCCGGTCATCCGGCCCAGGTACCAGCCCGACCGGTACGACAGCACGCCGCGCACACCGGTCAGCTCCGTCTCGTACGCCTCGACCGCCTCCGCCCGTGACGCCGGGTCCGTGGCCAGCAGGCCCGTCCGCTCCGGGGCGTCGCTGAACGCGTACCGCCACAGCCGGGTCGGCCCGTCGTGGTCCTCGGGCACCGCCTCGTGCGCGACCAGGCTGTCCGGCGCGGTGCTGCGGTCCAGGGAGATGCCGCCCGGCCGGGGGGCGCCCGCGCCGGCCGTCCGGTAGGAGGCGACGGCCGGCAGCACGTACCGTGCCCCGGCCGCCGACCAGCCGCCGGGCACCCGGCCGACCGGCGTGCCGTCCACGGTGGCCCGCAGCACCCGGTCCAGGTCGTACACGTACAGCGCGCCGTCCTCCCCGCGTCCCGCGGTGACCAGCAGTTTGTCCTGGTACCAGACCATGCCGGACACGGAGGAGCCGAGCCCGCGGTAGTCCCGGCCGCCGTCCACCGGGACGGCCAGCAGGGCCCAGGTGTAGCGCAGGCCGGCGGGGTCACCGGCGTCGACGAAGGCGACGCGGGCGAGCCCGCGCCCGGCGGTGGCGGCGCCGTCCCGCGCCGCCGTGTCCCCCGTCCCCTCAGCGCCCTCGTGGCTCCAGCCGGAGAGGACCACCCGGTGCCCGCCCCAGCGCCCGTCGTCGTCCGCGTCCCCGGAGGTGGTGACCGCGCCGGACCGCCAGCCGTCGGTGCCGGCCCAGCAGTAGGCCCGGGTGGCGGCCGGCTCGACCGGCAGGGCGCGCCGGTCGTCGGCCGGGCAGTCCTGCGCGTCGCGCAGGACGCCGTCGGGGTCGGCCAGCACGGCGCCGACGCCGACGGGCCGGCCCATCCCGGAGGAGAGCCGGTCGAGCCAGTCCCGCGGGACCTGGTGCTCGGTCAGCCGCAGCGGCGCGGTCCCGGCGGACGCGGTGAGGGGCCGCAAGGCGCCCGGATCGTCGGCGTCGGTGGCCTGGGAGGCGCTGATCATGGTGGCCGCCGCGGTGAGCGCGAGGGCGGTACCGGCCAGCGCGGCCCGCAGCGCCCTGCCCCGCCTGCGCCGACGGTGCCTGCCGCGATGCTTCATGACGTCCTCCCGAGACGAGCCAACTGCGTCCGGTGATCCGTGGGTTGACCGTGGAGCAGATGGGGTGGCCCGTCCCGGGATGCTACGGCAGGGGAGCGCCGTGGAAGGCGAAGACCCTGCAAATGTGGGGAATCCGCAACCTCCTGGGTGAGGCGGTGAGCATGTGGGTGCAGGCCCGGGCGTGCGGGCCGGGGCGGGTGAGCGCCCGCGGGGCGCGGTGTCCTACCGCCCCGCCGCCCGCGTCCGCCGTCCGTCCGGCGCCGGGGCCGCCGAGTGGGGGAGGAGGTCGCGGGGGCCGTCCGGGAGGAGGACGCCGACCTCGGCGTTCTCCACGAAGCGGTACGGACGGTGGTCCAGCAGACCGCCCAGATAGCGCCGGATCCGGGACATCTCCGCACGCACCGTCACCGTGCGCGCCGGGTCGCCGAAGACGTCCTGGGCCAGCCCGGCGGCGCTGCGCCCCGAGCGGTGCACGGCCAGCAGGTACAGCAACTCGGCGTGCCGCGGACTCAGTTCCCGCGTCCACGAGTCCGCGCCGTCGGACACCTCCACCGACCGGCGGCGCGGATCCCTGAGGTCCAGCACGATCCGGGTCGCGTCGCGGGTCACCGGTTCGTCCGCCGCCCGCACCAGCCAGCCCCCGGCCAGCGGCTCCAGCGAGCACCGCCCCAGCGCCGGCAGCCACCGCATCCCCGCCGACACCGACCCGGGCAGCGCCAGCCGCCGCGTGTACGGCATCCCGGTGACCGCCGCCGTCCACCCGTGCCGGTCCACGACCAGGGCCCGCCCGTCGATCCGGGCCAGCACCGGCGCCGCCACCGCGCGCAGCCGCTCCAGCGACTCCAGGTGCATCTCCCGCAGCCGCGCCTCGGCCAGCTTGGCCACCGAGTCGACCCAGGACAGCGTGGCCGGGTGCATCGTCTCCAGCGGACCGCTCACGTCCACCACGCCGATCAGCCGCCCGTCCCGGGGGTCCGTCAGCGGCGCCCCGGCACAGGTCCAGGTGGCGTGCGAGCGCACGAAGTGCTCGGAGGCGAAGACCTGCACCGGACGCCGGGCCACCGCCGGCGTGCCCACCCCGTTGGTGCCGACGACCTCCTCACGCCAGTCCGCGCCGACCTCGAAGCCCAGCCCGTCGGCCTTGCGCAGCACCGGCGCGCTGCCCTCCCGCCACAGCACCCGGCCCTCCTCGTCGGCCACCACCATGATGTGGTGGGCGACGTCCGCGACCGACAGCAGTCCCTCCCGCAGCACCGGCAGCACGTGCCGCAGCCGGGAGGACTCCCGCCGCCGCTGCACCTCCTCGCGGGACAGCAGCCCGCTGCGGACGTCGCGGTCCGGGTCGACGCCGCTGCGCAGCATCCGCTCCCAGGACTGCCCGATCACCGGGCGCGGGGCGACGGGCGTGGGCTGTCCGGCGAGCGCGGCGGAGCGGACCTGGCTCAGCACCCGGGCCGCCCGCGTCGTGTCGACGGCGGTCAGCCGCGTCACGTCCATCGGCGAGAGCGCCACTGGTCCTCCCGGGGCAGGGCCCGGAGGGCAGCCGCCCGTACGACCCGCCGGCCGCGCCCCCGAGATCCGTTCTGACTGTCGGTCTCATACTGCCGTCTGCCCCCGGCCGAGATGCCCAGTACGGCACGGCGGCGGCAAGTTGCAACCCCCTGCAACCCTGGTGGACGGCCCCGTATTGCTTGAAACTTGAGCGACGCCGTCCCGAGCGGCGGTCACGGCTCTCAAGGGGTCCGTGCGGCGGGGGTGGTGCCGTGTCGGCGCAGCACCACCCCCGCGTCGCGCCCGCCGCCCGGGACGAGCGCCTCAGGACACCGGCCGGGCCCGCTCCACCACCGACGCCAGGTCGAGCGTGTGCGGCAGCGTCCCGAAGGCCGCGCCCCCGTCGCCGCCCAGCCGCGCCGCGCAGAACGCGTCCGCCACCTCCGGCGGCGCGTACCGCACCAGCAGCGATCCCTGGAGCACCAGCGCCAGCCGCTCCACCAGCCGCCGCGCCCGTCCCTCGACGCCCTCCAGGTCCGCCAGTTCGGTCAGCAGGTTCTTGATCGCCCCGTCCAGCCGGTGATCGGCCCCGCGCGCCTGCCCGACCTCCCGCAGGTACGCGTCCAGCGCCCCCGGCTCCCGGCGCAGCGCCCGCAGCACGTCCAGCGCCTGGACGTTGCCCGCGCCCTCCCAGATCGAGTTCAGCGGCGACTCGCGCACCAGCCGGGGCATCCCCGACTCCTCGACGTACCCGTTGCCGCCGAGGCACTCCGCAGCCTCCACCGCGACCGGCGCGCACCGCTTGGTCACCCAGTACTTGGCCGCCGGCACCGCGATCCGCAGCAGCGCCCGCTCCTGCTCACCGCCGTCGTCGTACGCCGCCGCCAGCCGCAGCGCCAGCGTGGTGGCCGCCTCCGACTCCAGTGCCAGATCCGCGAGCACGTTGCGCATCAGCGGCTTGTCGACGAGCTTCCCGCCGAACGCCTCGCGATGCGAGCAGTGGTGGACCGCCTGCGCCACGGCCTGCCGCATCAGCCCCGCCGATCCCAGGACGCAGTCGAGCCGGGTCGCCGCCACCATCCCGATGACGGTGCGCACCCCGGCGCCCTCGTCGCCGACCCGGCGCGCCCACGTCCCGTCGAACTCGACCTCGGCGGAGGCGTTGGACCGGTTGCCCAGCTTGTCCTTGAGCCGCTGGATGAGGAACACGTTGCGCGTGCCGTCCGCCAGCACGCGCGGCACCAGGAAGCAGGTGAGGCCCCCGGGCGCCTGCGCCAGCACCAGGAAGGCGTCCGACATGGGTGCCGAACAGAACCACTTGTGCCCGGTCAGCTCGTACGCGCCGTCCTCGGCCAGCGGCCGGGCGGCCGTCGTGTTCGCCCGCACGTCGCTGCCGCCCTGCTTCTCCGTCATCCCCATGCCGAACAGGACGCCGGGCTTGTGGTGGGCGGGCCGCAGCTCACGGTCGTAGACCGTCGACGTCAGCCGGGGTTCCCACTCGGCGGCCAGCTCCGGGTCCGTGCGCAGGGCGGGGACCGCCGCGTGGGTCATCGACAGCGGGCAGCCGTTGCCCGCCTCCACCTGGGTCCACACCACGAACGCCGCCGCCCGCCGCACGTGCCCGCCCGGCCTTCCCCAGGCCGCCGTCAGCCCCGCGGAGACGCCCTTGCCGAGCAGCCGGTGCCAGGCCGGATGGAACTCGACCTCGTCGATCCGGTGGCCGTAGCGGTCGTGGGTGCGCAGCCGCGGCGGATGCCCGTCGGCCAGCACACCCCACTCCTGCACCTGCGCGGACCCGGCGGTCCGCCCCAGCCCCGACAGCTCGGAGAGGGCCTCGTCCAGCAGGCCGGGATCCAGGTGCCGCCCGACCGCCTCCGCCAGGGCGCGGTCGGCGCCGAACACGTCGTACTGCACCAGCGGTGGAGCCTGGTTGGTCACGGTGTGCGTGGTGCGTGCCATGCGTCGAACGTACCCCGCAGTAAGCCCGTCTCACTCGGCGGTTCCGCCTGGGATGAGTGCGGCCGGGCGCGACGGATACCTTTAGTGCGTGCAGCCAGCAAGTGAAACCCCCGACGCGCCCTCCGGCCGCCTCCACCGGGCCCGGGCCCTCTACCGGAACGTCTCCAAGCGCAGGACGGCCTGGCTGCTGCTCAAGGACACCGTCAACTCGTGCGTGGAGTACCGCATCCTGGGCCTGGCCGCCGAGGCGGCGTTCTTCACGCTGCTGTCGGTGCCCCCGCTGCTGCTCAGCATGATCGGCCTGCTCGGCTACGTCGACGCCTGGACCGGCGCCGACACCATCCAGAGCCTGCAGCGCAACCTCCTGGAGGCATCCCGCACGGTGCTGTCCGACCGGGGCGTGAGGGAGGTCGCGGAGCCGATCCTGCGGGACGTGACCAAGGGCGGCCGGCCCGACGTCATCTCCCTCGGCTTCCTGATCGCCGTGTGGTCGGGCTCCCGCGCGGTGAACGTCTTCATCGACACCATCACCGTCATGTACGGCCTCGACGGCGTGCGGGGCATCGTCAAGACCCGGCTGCTGGCCTTCCTGCTGTTCATCGTGGCCCTGCTGATCGGCTCGGTCGCGCTGCCGCTGATGGTGGCCGGCCCGGACGCGGTCGTGCGGATCGTGCCCTGGTCGACGACGCTCGTCCAGATCCTGTACTGGCCGGTCGTGATCCTGCTGTCCGTCGCCTTCCTGACCACGCTGTACCACGTCTCCGTGCCCGTGCGCTCCCCGTGGATCGAGGACGTGCCCGGCGCGCTGGTCGCCCTCGCCATGTGGGTGCTGGGCAGCTTCCTGCTGCGGATCTACCTGACCAACACGGTCGAGGGCCCCACCATCTACGGCTCCCTCGCGGCCCCCGTCGCCGTCCTGCTGTGGATCGGCGTGTCCGCGTTCGCCGTCCTCGTCGGCGCCGCGGTCAACGCCGCCATCGACCGCGTCTGGCCGGCCGCGGCGACGGCCGCGGCCCGCGAGGCCAACGAGCGGCTGCGCCAGGCCCAGGTCGCCGAGTACGTCGCCCGCACCGCCGCCGCGGCCGGCGGGGCCGACCCCGACATGCCCTCCGAGTTCCCCGAACGCTGGTCCCGCTTCCTGCCGCCGGAGGACGTCACGGCACGGCTGCGCACGCACGTGAGGACCACCCACCAAAGGAACGGGGAGGGACCGGCGGACGACGAGGAGAAGTGAGGCGCCGGCCCCCTCCGGGCCGGCGTCACCCCTTCCAGGTGCCGGCCGCCGCCTCCTCCCGCACGAAGTCGGCGAAGTCCCGCGGCTCCCGCCCCAGCACCCGCCGCACCCCGTCCTCCAGGTGCGCGTTGCGGCCGTCGAGCAGGTCCTCGAACAACCCGGTGAGGAAGCCGGCCTCCTCCCGCTCCACCCCGAGGGCGAGCAGCGCCTCGCCGTAGTCGTGCGCCGGCACCGCCCGGTACGTCAGCGGGCGTCCCGCCGCCGCGGCGATCTCCGCCACCGCCTCCCGCCAGGTGAGCAGCCGGGGCCCCGTCACCGTGAGCGTCCGCCCCGCGTACCGCTCCCCGTCCGTCAGCGCGGCCACCACCACGTCCGCGACGTCCCGCAGGTCCACGAACGGCTCGGGCACCTCACCGGCCGGGAACACCAGCTCCCCGCTCCGGCGCAGCTCCTCCGCCAGCGGTCCCTCGCTGAAGTTCTGCGCGAACCAGGCGGCCCGCACGACCGTCCGGTCCGCGCCGGACGCGTGCAGCGCCTCCTCGGTGGGCAGCGCCTGGTCCTCGCCCCGGGCGGACAGCAGCACCAGCCGCCGCACGCCGAGGGCGAGCGCCTCGCGGGCGAGGTCGCCGACCGCCTCGGCGGCGCCGGGGGCGCCCACGTCCGAGGGATGGACGAGATACGCCGCGTCGGCGCCGCGCAGGGTGTCCGCCCAGGTCGAACGGTCCCCCCAGTCGAATCCGGTCGCCCGCGACGCCGCCCGCACGGTGAGCCCCGCCGCCCGGGCGGCCCGCGCCACCCGGCTGCCCGTACGCCCCCGCGCGCCCGTCACCACGACCGTCGTGTTCCCGGTGTCCTGTGTCATGCCGACGAGTCAACTCCCGTCCACCGCACGGGACCATCGTCGAACGGCTCCGTCCCATGAGCCTGCGTCTACGCTGACCCCATGGACGCTCTCACCGGCCTGCTGGAGGGCCCCCGCGCCCGCGGCGCGTTCATGATCAGGGCGTGCTTCGACCCGCCGTGGGCGATCCGCGTCGAGGACGAGGCCCCGCTGACGGTGATGCTGCCGGTCCGCGGCGAGGCGTGGGTCCTGCCGGACCGGGGCGAGCGGCTGCGGCTGCGCCCCGGCGACCTCGCCGTCGCGCGCGGCCCGGACCCGTACACCTGCGCCGACGCCCCCGGCACGGCGCCCCAGGCGCTGATCCTGCCGGGCGGGGAGTGCCACTACCCCGACGGCCGCCCCCTCAACGGCGTCATGGACCTCGGCGTCCGCACCTGGGGCGACCGGCCGGACGGCGGGACGGTGCTGCTGATCGGCACGTACCGGATGCGGGGCGAGATCGGCGGCCGGCTGCTGGACGCCCTGCCGCCGCTGCTCTCCCTCACCGCCGACGTGTGGGACTGTCCGCTCACCCCGCTCCTCACGGAGGAGATCGTGCGCGACGCACCGGGGCAGGAGGTCGTCCTGGACCGGCTGCTCGACCTGCTGGTCATCGCCGCCCTGCGGGCCTGGTTCGCCCGGCCGCAGGCGCAGCCGCCCGCCTGGTACCGGGCGCAGGCGGACCCGGTCGTCGGCCCCGTGCTGCGCCTGCTCCAGGACGACCCCGCGCACCCCTGGACGGTCGCCGCGCTCGCCGCGAAGGCCGGCGTCTCGCGCGCCGCCCTGGCCCGCCGCTTCACGGACCTCGTCGGCGAGCCCCCGATGACGTACCTCACCGGCTGGCGCCTCGCCCTCGCCGCGGACCGGCTGCGCGACACCGACGACACGATCGGCGCCATCGCCCGCCGGGTCGGCTACGGCAGCGCGTTCTCCCTGTCGACGGCCTTCAAGCGGACGTACGGGGTCAGCCCGCAGGACTGGCGGACGGCGTAGCCTCGGCGGCATGTACGGCGAACGGGCGTCGCGGCTGGCCGGCGCGGCCGTGTGGACCAGCACCCCGTCCGGGACCGGGGAGGGCCGGGTGCTGCCCGACGGCTGCATGGACCTCCTCTGGCACGAGGGACGCCTGCTGGTCGCCGGCCCCGACACCCGCGCGCACCTCACCGGGGGCCCGCCGAGCACCTGGGCGGGCATCCGCTTCCGCCCCGGCACGGCCCCCGCCCTGCTCGGCGTCCCCGCGCACGAGCTGCGCGACCGCCGCGTCGACCTGGCCGACCTCTGGCCGGCGGCCGAGGTGCGCCGCGCGACCGCCCGCGTGAACGCGGCCGGGGACCCGGCGCGCGGCCTGGAGGACCTGGCCCTGCGCCGGGCCGCGGACACCGCCCCGCCCGACCCCGTGCCGGACCGCGTCGTGAGGGCCCTGGAGGCGGGCCGCCCGGTCGCCGCGACCGCCGACGGACTCGGCCTGAGCGCACGGCAGCTGCACCGCCGCTCCCTGGCCGCGTTCGGCTACGGCCCCAAGACCCTGGCCCGCATCCTCCGCCTGCGCCGCGCCCTGGCCCTGGTCCGCTCCGGCACCCCCTTCGCGGAGACCGCCACCCGGACCGGCTACGCCGACCAGGCCCACCTGTCCCGCGAGGTACGGGACTTGACGGGCCTGCCCCTGGGCGAGCTGCTGGCCGCTCACGTCCAGGGGCGCTCCGCCGCGTCCGGTGGTGCTCCGCCGCGTCCCGCGGTCGTCCCCCGACGCCCGTCGGCCGGGACTGGTGAACCGCGGCCGTGGTCCGCCTGAGGACTCCCGGCTCAGGCCACCAGCCGCGCGAACAGGTCGACCCCGTTGCCGTCCGGGTCGTGCACGACGGCGTACCGCTGCCCCCAGACGGCGTTCCAGGGCTTGAGCTCGCCGTGGTACCCGGCACCGGTCAGCTCCTCGTACAGCGCGTCCACCTCCTCGGGCGTGTCGCACAGCAGGGCGAGCGAGTGCCGTCCGCCGCCGGCCGGCGGCCGCCACGCGGAGTGGAAGGAGCGGACGGTCTCCTCGGTGTCGAGCAGCAGCCGGATCCCGCCGGGCAGCCCGGCCTCGGCGTGCGGCTGGTCCTCGGAGCCCTCGGGGAAGGCGAAACCGAGCCGGCGGTAGAAGGTCACGGAGGCGGCCATGTCGGAGACGACGAGGCCGATGGCGTCGAATCGTGCGGTCATGGGGGCCACCGTAGGCGGGGCGTGCGGGCCGGTCTTGAAGAAAACGGACACCGGGCGGGAGGCCGCCCGGTGTCCGTGGCTCAGAAGCCCCTCAAGTCGCTTGATCGGACAGATCACGGCGTCGACCATGACCCCCATGTTCGGACGGAGCAGACAACCGGAACTCAACGTCCTCGTCCTGCGCGACGCGGACGTCATCGCCGACGGGATCCGCCGGGCGCTCGCCGAGGCGACGCCCGAGCAGCGGCCCGGACTGGAGCGCGCCGCCGCCCTGGCCGGGCGGGCCGCCGCCGCGTCCGACGCGGAGCTGCGCGCCCGCTGGGTCCACGAGCGCTTCGCCGCGGCCGGTTACCGGGGCCCCGCCGACTCCGTGCAGGCCGTCAAGGTCCTGCGCGAGGCGGCACCCGGCCTCAGCCTGCTCTCGGCCGTCCGGCTGACCAAGGACGCCGCGGCACACCGTCCGGACACGGGATCCGCGCCCTAGGACGGCCGCTCCGGACGGCACCGCGTCGAGGGCGCGTCCGCGGTGCGGCGGGGTGCGGGGCGCGCCTGAGGGGGACGTTGTCCGCCGCCGTCGTCCACGTGCGGGTCGGCGGCTGCGCCCGGCGGGCCCCGTCACCCCGTTCCGGCGTCCCGGAGCCGGCCGCCCACCACCGGTTTCCGATCCGGTCCCGGGCCCCTGGACGGGACACGGTCTTCACAGGGACCGGTGTTTCGAGCCCCCTCGGCGCCTGTCCGCCGACCGCGCATTCGTCCTGCCTGATCTGCGGAAGCGGTGACGTGACAAGCGGACCGGAGTGCGTGTCCTCCCCGGGGGAATCGGGTCCGCTGAACGGCCCGGACGCCGCGGACGAGTGATCGGGCGGACCGTCTCCCGGATGTCCGACTACCGCTGACCCGGTCCCGCTCGAGCGAATCCCGCAATTACCCGGCATTTCTCGCCCGGCCGTTGACCTGTACCGCTACAAGCGACTCCTGCGCCTCCCCTTGGGGGACACGCTATTACCGGAAAGTAGCTTCTCCGGGCGGACTCCGCCTTCAGTGCGAACACGCAGCCGGAGCGGGCCGGCGGCCGGATCGCACCCGGCGCACCGGCGGGCACCCGGCGGCGACGCGGCCGCGTCGGCGGTGGCCGGATCCCTCCGCCGGCCCGGGGGCCGTGACACCGCCACGCGCCCGCCCACCCGGAGCGTCGCCGTACGGACCTCCCCTCCCGCACTCCCGACGTCCGCACGCCGCTGGCCGGTTCGGCACCGGCGCGGGGCGCAGCCGCGCCCCGGAACGCCGGGCCGGTCCCGAGGCGAATGACAGTAAGTGGACAGTGACACACCGTGCGTGCGACTGGCTGTCACCGCCCGGATGCGATACGTGCCCGATCCGGTGCTTGGTTCCGTGACGGTCGACAGAATTGCTGCAACTTAATGACAGCCCGGCCGGAGGTTTCGGGCGCAATGCCTGGCGGGGCCCCGCAGGGGCGAGACTTTACCTGGACTATGCCAACGCCCCCACGTTGACTGGCTCGCGGCCAGCCCATAATGTCTGAGCTTCGGAGCCGAGCGGACTTGGCCCCTCCGGAGCCCTGACCGCCGCGTCGTGAACCGTTTTCCCATGGTGGGTGAATTGACGATGAATGGACGGTTTTTCGGTTAAGTTTCAACAGCCGCGGGTCACAGCCCTCATTTAAACAGGAATACGGTTCCTGCTGCCGATTCTGGTAATTCAGTCCTCGGCCAGGACGAGGATGTATCGCTGAGCATTACGGGGAATGATCGGTGTAATGAATACTTCCACGTTGAAAACCCATGGTGAAGGCCTTGTGCCGGTCGTGATCGGGGCACCTTCACCGGGCGGGCCGACCGGCGACACCGTCGACAGCGCCGAAGGCATCAACAGGATGGAAAGCGCACTGCTCCAGGCACGTGCGCTGATCGAATCGACGATGTCGCTGCACCGGACCAGGCCGGTACGTGAATCCCTCGTCCTGCGCGCCGACGACGCCGACATCGGCAGCACGGTCGCCCGGCTCGTCGGACGGGCCCGCCACTCCGTCTCCGTATCGCTGTCCACCGGCGAGAACGTGTCCGCCGTGTTCGAGGCGCTCGCCGCCCACGCCACGCCTTCCAAGGGCCGGACGGCGCGCGGCGGAACGGGCGCCGGGGGCGGCCCGGTCATCCGGCTGCTGTGCACGCCGCAGGCGGTGAACGACTGCCGGCCGAGCGCCGAGGACTTCCGGGACACGCGGTGCGAGATCCGGGTCGACGAGGGCGAGCTGCGCGGCATGCTGATCGTCGACAGCCGGGTCGCCCTGATGCCGGCCTCCCCCGGGAAGCCGGGTCCCGCCGCGATCATCAAGGACACGGCGTCGGCGCGCGTACTGGACCTGCTGTTCGCCGGATCGTGGGCCAACGCCCGCTCGCTCGCCGAGTACGAGCGCACGAGCGCGCGGATGCGGACCGAGTCGGTGCGACGCATCCTGGAGCAGCTGTGCGAGGGCCGTACCGACGAGGTGGCGGCCCGCGAACTCCAGGTGTCCCTGCGCACCTACCGGCGTCACGTCGCGGAGATCATGCAGGCGCTGGGAGCCAGCTCCCGCTTCCAGGCCGGGGTCAGGGCCGTGGAGATGGCGCTGCTCCCGCAGCGCACCTGCGCCTCCGGCAGAGCCCCCCACGGGGGGTCGCGCCACCATGGCTGACCACCATCCCGCCGACCGGCCGCGGTACGCCGCGAAGGACCCGCGCGACCGGGCCGAGGACACCGGACCACCCGACGAGTGCCCCGCGGACGACCTGGAGCAGACGCTCATGGAGGTCAGCCGGCTGATCGAGGCCACCGTCGCCAAGCACCGCGACCGTGTCGTGCGCGACTCGCTGATCACCAACGTCGCCGCCTGCGGGGGCGAGGTGACGGAGGCCGCCCTCCGGCTCGTCGCCGAGGCCGAGCGCACCATCGACATCGTGCTGGCCGACTCGGAGCACGTCGAGGCGATCAACTCCGTGTACTGGGAGCTGGAGAGCTGCCGGAAGGACGTCCGGCTGCGGCTCCTGTGCACCCAGGCGATGCTCGACGACGGCGTGGTCCAGCCGCACATGCTGAAGAGCCTGCGGTACGAGGTGCGGGTGGCCAGGGTGCCCATGCTCCAGATGATGCTCGTCGACGGGGCGGCCGCGCTGGTGACCTCGCAGGCGGTCGTCGGACGGCAGGCCTCGGTGATCCGCGCCAGCACCGTGATCGGCACGCTGGGCACCCTCTTCGACGGACTCTGGCGCCACGCGGTCCCGGTCGAGGAGCGGATCGACTTCGGCGACCGCGACCGCGCCGACGTGGCCCGGCAGATCCTGGTCCGCCTCCAGGGCGGCATCACCGACGAGGTCGCCGCGCGCGAGCTCTCCGTCTCGGTGCGCACCTACCGCCGCTACGTCGCGGAGATCATGGCGCTCCTCGGGGCGAGCTCGCGCTTCCAGGCGGGCGTCCGGGCGGCCGAGCTGGGGCTGCTGCCCAAGGGCCGCAAGGGCTCCGGACAGCCGCCGGCCGGACCGGCCAAGGACGCGTCCGGACCGCAGTCCCCGCGGAGCGCGCGGCGGCCGGACGCGCCGGCCCGGCCGACGGCGCGGGACGCCCGCGACGCGGGCGGCACGACTCCCCGCGACGGCCGGTCCGGCACTGGCAGCTTCCTGTAGCCGTCGTTGCCCCCGCGCGCCGGGGCCGGTTAGACAGGGACGACACGAACGGCCTCCGCCCCCGGCGGACGGCCGGACGCCCCTGACCCGAGAACTCCGGCGGCCTGCGCTTCCCCTGCGTCGCCGGTGATCCGGTGCGCCGCGGGCCACGGGGACCCCCGCTCCTGGCCCGTGACGCACCGATGGGCGGGGGCCTGTCACCCGAGACCCGGCCCGGCCGGGTACAGGCCCCCGTTTCCGTCCAGCGCCCCGTGGAAGGTGTGGAGAGGTGACCCCGACGCCGATCGGTCTGATATTCCCCGGACAGGGAACGCAACGCCAAGGCATGGGCGAACCCTGGCGGGACACCGCCGCGTGGAGCCTGGCCGGCGAGGTCTCCCGGCACTGCGGCGAGGACGTCGAGGAACTGCTGCTGCGGACCCCGGCCGACGTGCTGCGCCGCACCGACCTGGCCCAGCTCTCGGTCTTCACGGTGGCCCTGATGGCCCACGCGGAGGCGGCGCGGTGCGGGGCGCTGGAGGGCGCCGTGGCGTGCGCCGGGCACAGCCTGGGCGAGTACGCGGCGCTGACGGCGGCCGGGGTGCTCACGCTGCCCGACGCCGTCGCCCTGGTGAGGGACCGGGGGCAGGCCATGCTGGACGCCGAGCGGCTGCGGCCGGGCACGATGGGCGTGCTCGTCGGGGCCGGGCTCCCGCAGGCCGAGGCGCTGGCCGCCGAGGTGCGGGCCGAAGGACTCGACGTGTGGGTGGCCAACGCCAACGCTCCCGGCCAGACCGGGCTCTCCGGCTCGGAGGACGGCATCGCGAGGGCGGCGGACAGGGCTCCGGGCGTGGGGGCCAAGCTCATCCGCCTCTCCGTGGGCGGCGCCTTCCACAGCCCCTTCATGGCGCCCGCGGCCGAGCGCCTGGCCCGGACCCTGCGGGACGTGCGGTTCGCCCCGGGACACCTCCCGGTGGTCGCCAACGTGGACGCGCAGCCGTACACCGGCGGCGGCCACTGGCCGGACCTGGCCGTGCGCCAGATGGTCTCCCCCGTGCGCTGGGAGGAGAGCGTACGGACCCTGACCGGACGGCTCGGCTGCCGGCGGCTCGTCGAGCTGGGCCCGGGGCGCGTGCTGACGAACCTGATCCGCCGGATCGACCCCGGCGTCGAGGTGAGCGCCGTGGACGGACCCGGCGCCCTGAGGGACCTCGCCGCCGCGTGATCCCCGGCGCCCCGGAGGGCCTCGCCTCCGTGCGCCCCCTCCGGCGCCCTGGAGGTCTCGCCTCCGTGCGACCTCCGGCGCCCTGAACGCCCCGCCGCCGTACGGCCTCCGGTGCCCCGGAGGTCTCGCCGCCGTACGGCCCCCGCCGTCCTGCCGAACTCCCCGACACGAGAAGCCCGGTGCCATGAACCCCCTGAAGCACACCTCCCGGAGCGACGCGACGTGGTTCCGGCGCCACCCCCCGTCCGCCCCGACCCGGACGCGGCTGCTCTGCCTGCCGTACGCGGGCGGCTCGGCGAGTTTCTTCCACTCCTGGGGCCACGCCTTCGGCGACGACGTCGAGGTGCTGGCGGCCCGCTACCCGGGGCGCCAGGAGCGGATCGCCGAGCCCTGCCTCGAGAGCATGGAGGAGATGGCCGACGCGGTGACCGCCGCCGTCCTGCCCCTCCTCGACAAGCCGTTGGCACTCTTCGGCCACAGCATGGGGGCCTCGCTCGCCTACGAGGTGGCGGTCCGCCTGGAGCGCAGGCACGGCTTCTGCCCGAGCCTGCTGCTCGTCTCCGCCCAGCGGCCTCCCCACGGACAGCGGCCGCGCACCGCGCACCTGGACGGCGAGGAGTCCGTCCTCGCCGAGGTCCGCAGGCTGGGCGGCACCGACGCCGAGCTGCTGGACGACCCCGACCTGCGGGACCTGGTGATGCCCGCGCTCCGGGCCGACTTCGCCGTCGTCGGGCGGTACGCCGAGAACGGCCCCCGGCCGGCCGTGCCCGTGCGCTGCCCCGTCGTCGGCTACGTCGGGGACCGCGACCCCAACGTCACCGTGGACGAGGTCGCCGCCTGGGCCGACGTCGCCCCCAAGGGCTTCGATCTGAAGGTCCTGCGGGGCGACCACTTCTACCTGGTGCCGCGGCGGGACGAACTCGTCGCCGACGTGGCGTCCCGTCTGCGCTGACGCCCGCCCGTACGGCCGGGCCCCGCCCGCCCGTACCCGCTGCCCGCAGGAACTCCCGACCTCGCTTGGCAGCTTTGTGCAATGCGCCTTGCCGCGTGGGACAGCGGTGGCTTAAAAATCGTCGGGAACTCAATGAAATTGCCCGCGGGGGCAATTCGTGAAAGGGGTGGCAGCATGCCCGCTGCAACGCGTGAAGAGCGTCTTTCCGTCATCCAGGAAATCGTCTGCGACATTCTCGAGATCGAAGAGGAAGAGGTCACGGAGACCAGCCTCTTCAAGGAGGAGCACAACGCCGACTCGCTTCGCGCGATCGAGATCCTCGCGGCGCTGGAGAAGGAATTCGGCGTGGTGATCAACCAGTCCGAACTGCCGCGGATGGTCAACCTCAAGGGCGTGTACGAGGTCGTATCGGAGCCTGCCGGCTGGTAAGCCGCCCGCGACGCCCCCGGGCGGCGCGCGCGTAGGTCGGACGTGGACAGGGAGGTAGGCATGTCGGCAGTGCACGACGCCGGTCCGGAGGCGACGGGACGGCACCGGGTGGTCCTCACGGGACTCGGAGTGGTCTCCAGCATCGGGCTGGGGGTGGAGGAGTTTCTCGCGGGACTGAAGGAGGGCCGCAGCGGGGCCCGGCCCATCACGGTGTTCGACACCGAGGGGTTCGCCCACGCCAACGGCTGCGAGGTCGTCGAGTTCGAGCCGCTGGACTGGATCCGCACGCTGGAGACGGAACAGCTCGGCAGGGCGGCCCAGTTCTCCGCCGCCGCGGCCCGGATGGCCCTGGAGGACGCCGGCCTCGCCGCTGCCGATCTGCGCGGCCGGCGGGGTCTGATCTCCATCGGCACCACCGACGGCGAGTCCTACGACCTCGACCAGCTGGTCGAGGCCGAACTCGCGGACGGGCCCGGGGCGTTCGACGCGACGGCGGCCCGGCGGATCCCCGCCGGACGCCTCTCGGTCGCCGTCGCCCAGGAGCTCGAACTGGCCGACGTCGAAGCCGTCACGGTTCCGACCGCCTGCGCCGCCGGCAACTACGCCATCGGCTACGGCTTCGACGCGGTGCGCTCCGGCGAGGCGGACTACGCGTTCTGCGGCGGCGCGGACGCCATGTGCCGCAAGACCTTCACCGGCTTCTACCGGCTGGGGACCATAGCGCCGGAGCACTGCCGGCCGTTCGACGCCGACCGCAAGGGCATCCTGACCGGCGAGGGTGCCGGGGTGCTCGTCCTGGAACGGCTGGAGTCGGCCCTGGAACGCGGCGCCACCATCTACGCCGAGGTGCTCGGCTACGGACTCAACTGCGACGCCCACCACCAGGTGGCGCCCAACCGGGCGAGCGTGGCGCGCTGCATGGAACTGGCCCTGGACAACGCGGGCGTGAAACCGGCCGAGGTGGACCTGATCTCCGCCCACGGGACGGGGACCAAGGCCAACGACATCACCGAGGCGGGCGCGATCCGCGAGGTGTTCGGCACCCCGCCGCGCACCGTGTCCATGAAGTCGATGCTCGGCCACAGCATGGGCGCGGCCAGCGCCCTGGGCGCCATCGGCTGCGCGCTGGCCATCGCGAACCGCTTCATCCCGCCGACCATCAACCACGTCACGACGGATCCCGAGTGCGACGTCGACTGCGTGCCGAACCGGGCCGTCGAGGCCGACCTCAGGGTCGTCCAGAACAACGGTCTGGCGTTCGGCGGCAACAACGCGGTGGTCCTCCTCGGCCGGTACGACCACGAGGAGGAAGCATGCTGAGCCGTCCGATCACCGGCATGGGCGCCGTCGCCAGCACCGGAAGAGGCGTCGGAACGCTCTTCGAGAACCTGTGCCGGGGCGTCACCGGCCGCGCCGAGCTGCGCGGGTTCGACCGCACCCGCTTCCGGGCGCAGCACGCCTACGAGGTGGACGACCGCCCCGCGCGGGGCGAGGACGTGCCCGCCCGCGCCACCGCGCTGCTCGTCGAGGCGATCGCCCAGGCGGCGGCCGACGCGGGCCTGGGCGAGGACCTCTCCGGCACACCGGTGCTCATCGGGACGGGGCTGCGCGAGCTGCGCTCCCTGGAGCTCTGGTGGCGCGGGGACACCGACCTGGACGACACCGGCCTGCACTTCGGCACCGCGCTGCGCGAGCGGTTCGGCGCCGACGTGACGCACACCTTCTCCAACGCCTGCTCCGCCTCGCTGTACGCGCTGGCGCTCGGCTCGGACCTGCTGGCCCAGGAGGGCGACGACGCCCCGGACACGGTGATCGTCGCCGGCGTGGACGTGCTCACCGAGAGCATGTACGGACTGCTGGAGCGGGTCCACCCGACCCCGCCGGACCGGGTGCGGCCCTTCGACCGGGACCGCACCGGCGTCCTCATGGGCGACGGCGCCGCCGCCGTCGTGCTCAGCCGGGAGACCGGAGGCCGGCGGGCGCACGCCCTGCTGCGCGGCGTCGCCGTCAACTGCGACGCCTTCCACGTCACCGCGCCCTCCCCGGAGGGCATCGCGAAGGCCATGCGCAGCGCGTACGACATGGCGGGCGTCAAGCCGAAGGACATCGACCTGGTGATGCTGCACGGCACCGGGACCCTGCTCAACGACGAGGCCGAGGCGGCGGCGATGGCCGACGCGCTGGGCGACGCGGCGAGCGGCCCGCTGATGACGGCGATCAAGTCGATGACCGGCCACACGTCCGGCGCGTCCGGGCTGATGGGCCTGGTCGTGGGCGTCACCGCCCTCAAGGAGGGGCGCGTGCCGCCCACCGTCGGTCTGCAACGGCCGGTCGAGGAGGCCGCGGGCTTCCGCTTCGTGACCGGCGACGCCGCGTCCGCGTCGATGAACGTGGCGCAGTTCAACGCGTTCGGATTCGGCGGCATCAACGCCGTCGCCATCGTGGAGGCCACCCCGTGAGCGTCGTCGTCAGCGGCGTGTCCGTCCTGATCCCCGGGGCCGACTCCGCCAAGGCACTGGCCGCCGGCCCCGAGCCCGGCGCCGCACCCGTCGAGCCGGCCGCCCTGGTGGGCAGGAAGGGCCTGCGCTACAAGGACCGGGCCACGCAGCTCGGCTACTGCCTGACCTCCGCGGCCCTGGCCGACGCCGGACTCCTCGGCGAGGACGGCACGGTGACCTCCGGGGACGTCGGCGTGGTCGTCAGCTCCAACTACGGCAACCTGGACACCGTCGCCCGCGCCCTGGACACCCTGCGGGAGCACACCGTCACGGCGACCAGCCCGATGGACCTGCCGAACGCGTCGAGCAACGTCATCGCCTCCTCGGCCGCCATCCGCTACGGCCTGCGCGGCCCCAACCTGATGGTGTGCAACGGCGCGACCTCCGGCCTGGACGCGGTCAACTGGGCCGCCACCATGATCACGGCGGGCCGCGCGGACCGGGTGCTCGTCCTCGGCGTCGAACCGGACAACGAGGTCGTACGCCGGCTGCTCGGCGGCGGGCACGCCGTCGACGGCGGCGCCGCCGTCGTCCTGGAGGACGCGCGGGCGGCCCGTGCGCGGGGCGCGAGGATCCGCGCCGTGCTCGGCCGGTACGTCCGTGCGGCCGGTGTCGGGGCGGTCCTGGAGCGGCTGGCCGCCTCCGGCGTGCCGGAACCCGCATGGTGGCACCTTCCCGACGCGGCTCCCGGGGGCGTCGGCGCCGGCCTGCTGCCCGGGGTCGAGCGGACGGCCCTGCCCGAGGGGTTCGGCCGCGCCTCCGGCGCGCTCGGCCTGCTGCAGTGCGCGACGGCCGTCGGCATGTTCGACGAATGCGGCGAGGGGCCGGTGTTCGCGGTGTGCGGCACCGACGCCGACGACGCCTCGGCCGGACTCGTGCTGCTGGAGCCCCCGGCCGCGGAGATCCGCTGATGCCCGCGCCCGACGGCCCCGGCGCCGAGGCGGTCCGCCGGCGCACCGCCGGCACCGGCGGTCCCCGGCTGCTGCTGGTCCACGGACTGGCGGCGAACGACAGCGTGTGGGACCGCTGCGTCGGGCTGCTGCCCCGCGCGTACGAGGTGTGGTCGGCCCGGCTGCCCTGGAGCGCCGAGGGCGTGCCCGACTGGGGCGTCGACGGTGATCTCGTCGGCCCCCTGGCCCAGGTGCTGGCCGCGGTGCCCGGCGGACCGCAGATCGTGGTGGCGCACTCCATGTCGGCGGACGTCCTGCTGGACCTCGTCGACCGGGAGAGCCGGCAGGGCGGTGACGCCCTCGCCCGGCTCGGGATCCGCGCCCTGGTGCTGGTGTCGCCGTTCTACCGGCGCACCGTCGAGGAGTTCGACTGGGAGACCATCAGCCACTACCTCAACGACTTCCACCTGATCATGGAGGAGGGCCTGCGGGTCCACTCCGGCGACCGGCTTCCCGCCTCCCTGCGGGCGGCCATGGGGGAGCGGGTACGGGACCGGGTGGGCCCGTACGGCTGGCTGCGCTTCTTCGAGCTCTACCTGCGTACTCCGCAGCTCCAGACGGGCCGGGTCACCGTGCCCTGCCTGGTGCTGGGGGGCGAGAACGACTTCGCGGCACCGCCCGGCGAGAGCGTGACGCTGGCCGCCGCGCTGCCGGACGCCCGGGCGCTCGTCCTCCCCGGCTGCGGGCACTTCCCGATGATCGAGGAAGCGGAACGGTTCGCCTCCGAGACCGTCGCCTTCGTCAACTCCCTTGGGACCGGCGCTCCGCAGCGCGAGCCCGTCCCCGACACCGCTTTGGAGCACCGCCGATGACCATCGTCACGGAGACCGCCGTCAAGGCACTCCTCAACGAGACGACCTCCGTCCAGGTCCGCCCCCGCTACGAGGGCTCCAACATCTGCACCTGGATCGGTTTCAAGCACGTGAACTACATGGTCGAGGAGGCGGTCCTCGACCACTTCCGGCAGGCCGCCCTGCCGGCCCGGGGCCTGTACGAGGAGCACGGCCTCGGCCTCGACGTCGTCGGGATCGACACCCGGATCCTGCACGCCTTCCACATGGACGACGTCGCCACCGCCGAGGTCGTGCCGTCCACCAAGGACGCGGACGGCACGCTGGGCTTCAAGGTGACCGTGTCCGTGGAACGCGGCGGGGAGATCCTCAAGGCCGTCACCTCCAAGGTGCGCGTGTCCCTGCGGATCGACACCTACCTCGACTCCGCGGGCGAGGTGCCCGGGGAACTGGCCCGCTTCGCCGTGGACCGGCTCGGAGCCGACCTGGAGCCCGCGCCGCTCACCCCGTTCAGCTCCGAGGACGCGATCCTCGGGGAGCTGCTGGAGGGCAAGAACGCCTACGGGTGGAAGTGGAACATCCCCTACCCGTACTGCCACTTCACCGAGCGCCTCCAGATGTCCGGCTACCTGAGGCTGATGGAGGAGGGCAAGGACCGGTTCGTCGCCGACCGCGGCATCTCCATCAAGACGCTGCTGGACGACCGCCGGTGGATCCCCGTCGTGCCGCGCTCCGAGATCCGGATCCTCGACGAGGCGATGATGGAGGAGGACCTCTACACCACCTACGAGGTGGAGGACGTCTTCAAGGACTTCACCTACACCACCCGGATGAACTGGTACGTCGTCCGCGACGGCGGCCTCCTCAGGACCGCCACGGGCACCATCGTGCACGGCTACGCGGTCATCGACAACCGCCGCGACTGGCGGCTGGAGAACTTCGACCAGCACGTGCTGGACGCACTGGGCGGGACGACGCGGCAGCCGTGAACGACGCCTGGAGCGGGGGCCGCGGGGAGACGCCGCGGATCCTGCTGATCGAGAGCCACGGGCCGTGCGCCCCGGTGGACGCCGGCCTCCGGCGGGACGCCACGGCGCAGGCCCGGGCCGGGTATCCGGTGCTGATGTACCTGGTGGAGGACGGTTGCCTCCTCGCCCGGCCCGGGACCGACGAGGAACTGGACCGCTTCGAGGCGGCGGGCGGCCGGCTGGCCGTCGACCGCTTCTCCCTCGTGCAGCGGGGGATCGGACACCTCCCGCTGCGCCCCCGGGCGAAGGTCTCGGACATGGACGAACTGGCCGGCTGGATCACCGGTCCCGACGTGCGGGCGGTGTGGCACTGACATGGCACGCAGTGTTCCGCCCACCGACGTGCTGGTCACCCTCATGGGCTCGCCGCACGAGTCGGACCGCACCACCAGCGCGCTGCGCCTGGTCCAGGCGCTGCTGGAACAGGGCCGCGCCGTGCAGGTGTGGACCTGCGGGAACGCCACCCTGCTCACGCAGAACGCGCTGGGCGACGACAAGCCGCGCAACCTGGCGAACTGGAACGGGGAGTACCCGTCCACGGCGGCCCTGGTGAAGGACATGCTGGAGACGTTCCCCGGCCGGCTGTACTGGTACGGCTGCCGGTTCTGCAGCGACGACCGGGGCGCCGCGGACCACCTGCCGCAGGTCGTCATGCGGCCCCCGTCCGGCTACGGCGCCAACGTGGCCGCGGCCGGGCGGACCCTGCTGGTGGGGGTCCTGTGACGGCCGGCGCACGGACCACCGAGGAGGCCGGCGTGCCCGGACCGCGCGCCCTGGCCGTCGTGGAGAAGGCCTACCGCGGGGCGCTGGAGAAGCAGTTCTTCGACGCCCTGTACCTGGCGGTGGAGCTGCACCGCCAGCTCGGCGGGCTCGACGTGCTGCTGCGCGGACGCGCCGTCACCTACGGCGTGCGCGCCGAGCCGGTGCCGGCCCTGCGGATCGGCAGCCGCACCGTGGACACCCTCACCGACCCCCGCCGCGACCTGCGCACCCTCATGGACGCCGGGGTCCGGATCCACGCCGAGGAGTCCGGCCTGGCCGCCCACGGGCTGGGCCCCGACCGGCTGCTGGACGGCGTGCTGGCCGTCCCCGACGCCGCCATGGCCCTGCGCTGGCCCGAGTACCGAATGGTCTGTTACCTGTGAACCGAAGGGAAGCGTGGCGGACATGACCACCACCGCAACGGGCGCCGGGCGCCCCGTCATCACCGCGTGGTCCGCGGTGTCGCCGTTCGGCATCGGCCGGACCGCGTTCGCCGAGGGGGTGCGCGAACGGCGCCCCGCCGTCTCCGTGCTCGACGGGGCCGGGCCCCGGGAGGACGCCTGCGTGGTCCCGGGCTTCGACGTCCGCGCGGTGCTCGGCAAGAAGGGCACCCGGTCCATGGACCGGGTCACCGGACTGGCGGTCACCGCCGTCGGGGCGCTGCTCGACGACACCGAACGGAGCCGGGCCGTCGGCACCGGCGAGGGCGCCGCGCTGGCTCTGGGCACCACCACCGGCAGCGCCCAGAGCATGATGGACTTCACCCGGGACTCGTTCACCGGCGAGCAGCCGTTCTTCGTCGACCCGGCACGCTTCCCCAACACCGTGATGAACTGCGCGGCCGGCCAGAGTGCCATCTGGTACCAGCTGAAGGGGCCCAACACGACCATCGCGGGCGGCCGGGCGGCCGGGCTGCACGCCCTGAACTACTCCCGCCGGCTGCTGGCCGCGGGCCGTGCCCGGACCGTGCTGTGCGGCGCCGCCGAGGAGTACTCCCCCGCCCGCGCCTGGCTCGAGCACCACTCCGGTGACGGCACGCCGGGCGCGCCGCTCGGCGAGGGCTGCGCCGTGCTCCTCGTCGAGCCCGCGGCGGGCGAGGACGCCGGGCAGCCGGTGCTGGCCGAGATCCTGGCCGTCGAGCTGGGCGTCGTGCTCCGCGACGACGTGGCCGGCAGCCTCACGGCCTGCCTGCACGGTGCGCTGCGCCGGTCCGGCGCCGGCCTCGCGGAGATCGCCGTCGTCGCCCGCTCCGGCGCCCCCGGGGCGGAGGGCGAGGCCGAGGCCGCCGCCGTCGGCGAGGTGCTGGCCGGCGTGGACGCGGCCGACCTGACCCAGGTCGCGCTGATCGGCGACACCGGTGCCGCCTCCGCCGCCTTCCAGACCGCCGCTCTGCTGGCGCACGCGGAGGACGACCGCGCCCTGGCCGGGAAGGTCGGCCTCGTCACCTCCGTCGACCGGACCGGGACCGTCGGCTGCGCCCTGCTCCGGCTGCGCTGACCGGCCGTCCGCCCCACCGCCGTATCCGAAGAACGAAACGCTGAGAGGTACCACCGTGCTGGACAAGGAAGAACTGCGCCGGATCGTCGCCCAGGTGCTGGACGTCGACGTCGCCGAGATCACCGACGACGCCGAGTTCGTCGACGACCTGGAGGTCGACTCCCTCCTGGCCCTGGAGATCGTGGTCGTCCTGGAGAAGAAGTACGGGGTGAAGCTGCCGGAGTCCGAGCTGCGGCAGATCGTCACCCTGCAGAGCGCCTACGACCTGCTGGCCGGAAAGCTGCAGGCCGTCTGATGGACGTCCTCACCGAGACGCGTCCGGGCGCCCCGGACCCCGCCGCGCCCCGGTCCGGACCGCGGGCCGCCGGGGCGCTGACGGGCGCCGTCGAGGTCGTGCCGGCGCAGAAGGACGGGCGCACCTCCACCCGGTTCACCGTGTCCGCCGACGAGACGGTCCTCCCCGGTCACTACCCGGGCTTCCCGATCCTCCCCGGCGTGTGCCTCGTCGAGTACGTGCACCGGAGCGTGCTCGCCACGGCCCCCGCCGGGGAGCCGGAGCCCGAGCTCGTGGCCGTGGAGAGCACCCGGTTCACCGGGCCCGTGTACCCGGGCGACGCGCTGAGCGCGGACATCGACTGGAAGCCGGTGGACGGCCCGGCGTGGCAGTGCCGGGCGAAGGTCCGCTCCGGCCGGGGCGACGCCGCGTCGGTGCGCCTGCGCTACCGCCGCACCACGGACGGAGCGCCGGCGTGAGCGGACAGGCGCAGATCCGCGGCAGGCTGCCGCACCGCTACCCCATGCTGCTCGTGGACCGGGTCACGCACGTCGAACCCGGCCGCGCGCTGACCGCCCTCAAGGCGGTCACCTGCAACGAGCCCTGGTACGCGGACCTGGGTCCGGACACCCCCGAGGAGGGTTTCGGCTACCCGAAACCGCTGCTCGTGGAGTCCTGGTGCCAGTCCGCGGGCGTCCTGGCCACCTGGGACGACCCCAACCCCGATGTGCTGGCCGGCCAGGTCATGCTCTTCGGCGGCATGACCGGGGTCGAGTTCCACCGCACCGTGCTGCCCGGCGACGTCCTGGAGCACCGCGTGCGGGCGGAACGCAGGGTGGACGACACCGTGATGTTCGAGGGCGAGAGCCTGGTGGACGGCGAGACGGTGATGACCGTCGGCCGGATCGTCATGGCCTTCCGCCCGGCCGAAGTCCTGAGACCCGAAGCGAGCTGAGCGAAGACCATGCAGGACAACACTTCCCGGGTGGCCCTGGTCACCGGCGGATCACGCGGGATCGGACGGGCGTGCGTGCTGTCGCTCGCCCGCGACGGATTCGACGTCGCCTTCTGCTACCGCGCCGACGAGGAGGCGGCCCGGCAGCTGGAGAAGGAGGCCGGACAGCTGGGCGTGCGCGTCATGTCCCGGCGGACGGACGTCACCGACGGCCCGGCCGTGCGCTCCTTCGTCGAGGAGGCGGAGGAGACGTTCGGCCCCGTCGACGCGGCGGTCACCGCCGCCGGGATCACCCGTGACAACCCCCTGGTGCTGATGGACGACGAGCAGTGGCACCAGGTCCTGGACACCAATCTCGACGGCGTCTACCACCTGTGCCGCGCGGTCGTCTTCTCCATGATGAAGCGCCGCACCGGCGCGATCGTCAACATCTCCTCGGTGGCGGGGGTGTACGGCCACGCCAGCCAGACCAACTACTCCGCCTCGAAGGCCGGCATCATCGGCCTGTCCCAGTCGCTGGCCAAGGAGGTCGGCCGCTCCGGGATCCGGGTCAACGCCGTCGCCCCCGGCTTCATCGACACCGACATGGTCGCCGCGATGAACGAGAAGGCCCGCAAGGACATCACCCGGACGATCCCGCTGCGCCGCATGGGCCGCGCCGAGGAGGTCGGCGACCTCGTCGCGTACCTGGTGTCGGACAAGGCCGAGTACATCACCGGTTCCGTCCTGCAGATCGACGGCGGCATCACCATCTGACCACCGGACGGCCCGCGACACCCGGCCGTCCGCCCCGGCCCGATCCGTGACCGGCGGCAGCACTCAGCATGTTTGGAGGCGGTGATGGCCCGAAAGAGGCCACGCTGGTACTTCTCGTTCCGCAGTCCCTACTCGTGGATGGCCTACCGGGACCTGATGGCCGACCACCGGGACGTCGCGGAACGCATCGACTGGTTCCCCTTCTGGGAGCCGGACCCGGAGACGAGCGACCACCTGGAGCAGGCCGGCGTCCGGCTGCCGTACGTGGCGATGTCGAGGGAGAAGCACCTCTACATCCTCCAGGACGTGCGCCGGCTCGCCCGTGACCGCGGCCTGGAGATGGTGTGGCCGGTCGACCGCGAACCCCGGTGGGAGGTGTCGCACCTGGCGTACCTGGTGGCCGACGAGCTGGGCCGCGGACGGGAGTTCATCGAGGCCGTCTACCGGGCCCGGTGGGAGGAGGGCCGGGACATCTCCGACCCGGCCGTCATCGCGGACGTCGCCGAGCGCGTCGGGCTGGACCCGGTGCGCCTGTCCACCGCGTGCGACGATCCGGCCGTCCGCGAGCACGGTCTGCGGGCCCTCGACTCCCTTTACCGCGACGGTGTCTTCGGGGTCCCGTTCTTCATCGACGGCTACGAGAAGTTCTGGGGAGTGGACCGGCTGCCCGGATTCGTCTCCTCGGTCCGTTCCCGCGCCGCCTGAACGACCCGTCGCCCCTTTCGACCACATCCGCACATCCCGATCACCGAGCCCCAGTGAAGGAGCCCGACATGGCGACCAACCCGTTCGAAGACGACAACGCGAGCTACTACGTCCTGGTCAACGACGAGAACCAGCACTCGCTGTGGCCCGTGTTCGCCGAGGTGCCCGCCGGCTGGACCGTCGTGTTCGGCGAGGCGTCCCGGCAGGCCTGCCTCGACCACGTCACCGAGAACTGGACCGACATGCGGCCCAGGAGCCTCGCGGCGGCCATGGACGCCTGACCAGGGCGTCCCGCAGGAACGCGCGGCCCCCGATCCGGCCGGCCGCGCCCCGGGCAGAGGGCCCGGTGGGCGAGGTGCGACGCCCACCGGGCCCTCTTCCCGTCTTTCCGGTGGCAGCTTGATGCAGCCGCCATTGTCCGTCTTCCGAAGCCGGTGCCACAGTGCTCGGAATTGACCAACGTCGGCCATGTCCGGTCGCGGATCCAACCGCCGGGATATCTGCCGCACACACATCGCGTAATCCCTGCCAAGGCGATCCGCTAGAGGTGGAAGAGAATCATGCTCGCTGGTGACGGAGTACCGCTTACGTCCGCGCAGTCGGGAATCTGGTTCGCCCAGCAACTCGACGCGTCGAATCCGATCTACAACGCCGGCGAATACCTGGAAATTCACGGGGCCGTCGACGTCGCGGTATTCGAGGCCGCACTGCGACAGGTTGTGGCCGAGGCGGAGAACCTGCGCGTCACCTTCGCCGAGACGCCCGACGGCCCGCGCCAGTACCTCCACCCGGACCCCGAGTGGCAGCTGAAGGTCGTCGACGTGAGCGGTGAGGCCGACCCCCGGGCCGCCGCCGAGGCGTGGATGCGCGCGGACCTGGCGTCCCCCCAGGACCCGTCGGCGGGACCGCTGTTCCTCTTCGCCCTCTTCCGGGCCGCCGACGACCGCTGGTTCTGGCTGCACCGCTACCACCACCTGCTCGTCGACGGGTTCACCGTGGCGCTCGTCGCCCGGCGCGTCGCCGAGGTCTACACGGCTCTGCTGAAGGGGGGGACGAGCGACAACCCCTTCGGCCCCCTCGACAGCCTCCTCGCCCTGGACGCCGCCTACCGCTCCTCCGACGCCTTCGACGCCGACCGCGCGTGGTGGGCGGAGAAACTGGCCGGCCGGCCCGAGCCCGTGAGCCTCTCCGCCAAGGAGCCCACGGCCGCCCGCGGCCTGCTGCGGCGCACCGAGTACCTGGACGCCGCGACGGCCGGGCGACTGCGCGACGCGGCCCGCGACGCGGGGGTGCCGTGGCCCTGCATGATGACCGCCGCCGTCTCGGCCTATCTGCACCGGCTCACCGGCGCGGACGAGGTCGTGCTCGGCCTCCCCGTCACCACCCGGCTGGGCAGGGCCGCACGCGGCGTGCCCGGCATGGTCTCCAACGTGCTGCCGCTGCGGGTCCCGGTGACCGCGGCCGACACGCTCCCCGAGCTGCTCGCACGGGTCTCCCACGAGATGCGCGGCGCCGTGCGGCACCAGCGCTACCGCTACGAGGACCTGCGCCGCGACCTCCGCCTCCTCGGCGGCGACGAGCGGCTGACCGGGCCCCAGGTCAACATCATGATGTTCGACTACGACCTCACCTTCGGCGAGCACCGGGCGACGGTCCACAACCTCTGCATCGGCCCCGCCGACGACCTGTCGGTCATCGTCTACGACCGCACCGACGGCCAGGGCCTGCAGATCGACTTCGACGCGAACCCCGAGCTGTACTCCGCGCAGGAACTCGCCTCCCACCTGCGGCGCTTCGTCGGGTTCCTGGCCGAGCTGGCCGAGGTCCCGGCGGACCGGGCCCTCGGCACCCTCGACGTGGCCACGGCCGCCGAGCGCGAGGCCGTGCTGGCCGCCGGTGCCGTCGGGGCGGTGGGTGAGGCGGGTGCCGGTGGTGTGTCGCTGGCGGGGTTGTTCGAGGCGCGGGCGGCCGCGGCGCCGGGGGCGGTGGCGGTGGTGTGCGGTGACCGGTCGGTCTCCTACGGGGAGTTGAACGCTTCCGCGAACCGGTTGGCGCGCCGGCTGGTGGCGGGGGGTGCGGGGCCGGGCCGGTTCGTGGGGCTGGCGCTGCCGAGGTCGGTGGAGCTGGTGACCGCGCTGCTGGCGGTGGTGAAGTCGGGTGCGGCGTACGTGCCGATGGATCCGGACTATCCGGCGGAGCGGCTGGCGCACATGGTGGCGGACTCCGCTCCGGTGCTGGTGGTGACCGCCTCGGGGGTGGATCTGTCGGGGGTGGACTGCGGCGGCGCGTCGGTGGTGGTGCTGGACGCCCCGGACGTCACGGCGGAGGTCGACGGCCTGCCGGGCGGCGACCTGTCGGACGCCGAGCGCGGTGGTGTGCTGTGCGGTGGTTCGGCGGCGTACGTCATCTACACGTCCGGTTCGACGGGCCGTCCGAAGGGGGTGGTGGTGCCGCACGGCAACGTGGTGCGGCTGTTCTCCGCCACCGAGGACCGGTTCGGGTTCGGGCCGGACGATGTGTGGACGCTGTTCCACAGCTACGCGTTCGACTTCTCGGTGTGGGAGGTGTGGGGTCCGCTGCTGCACGGCGGGCGGCTGGTGGTGGTGCCGTTCGAGGTGTCGCGCTCTCCGGAGGAGTTCCTGGAGCTGCTGGTGGCGGAGGGGGTGACGGTGCTCAACCAGACGCCGTCGGCCTTCTACCAGCTGATGCGGGTGGAGGGGGAGCGTCCGGACCTGGGCGCTCGGTTGTCCCTGCGGTACGTGGTCTTCGGTGGTGAGGCGCTGGATTTGTGGCGGCTGGAGGAGTGGTACGGCCGTCATGCGGAGGACGCCCCCCGGCTGGTGAACATGTACGGGATCACCGAGACCACCGTCCACGTCACCCACCGGGACCTGGACCAGCTGACCGCCAAGTCCGCCACGGGCAGCCTCATCGGCCGGGCCATCCCCGACCTCGGGATACGCGTGCTGGACTCCGCCCTGCGGCCCGCCGCACCGGGCGTCGTCGGCGAGATGTACGTGTCGGGCGCGGGCCTGGCCCGCGGCTACCTCGGCCGGCACGCCCTGACCGCCGAGCGCTTCGTCGCCGACCCGTACGGCCCGCCCGGCACCCGCATGTACCGCACCGGCGACCTGGCCCGCTGGGACGACGACGGCGAGCTGGAGTACGTCGGCCGCGCCGACCACCAGGTCAAGATCCGCGGCTTCCGCATCGAGCTCGGCGAGATCGAGGCCTGCCTCCAGGCCCACGACGACGTCGTCCAGGCGGCCGTCGTCGTCCGCGAGGACCGGCCCGGGGACAAGCGGCTGGTCGGCTACGCGGTCATGGCCGAGGGCCGGGACTGCGACCAGGCCGCGCTCCGGGACCACCTGTCCGCGCTGCTCCCCGACTACATGGTGCCCACCGCGGTCGTCGCGCTCGACGCCCTGCCGCTGACCGCCAACGGCAAGCTCGACCGCAAGGCGCTGCCCGCCCCCGCCGTGGCCGCCGGCACCGCCGGCCGTGCCCCCGCCACCCGGGCGGAGGAGACGCTCTGCGCCGCCTTCGCCGAGGCGCTCGGCCTGCCCTCCGTCGGACCGGACGACAACTTCTTCGACCTGGGCGGCGACTCCATCGTCTCCCTCCAGCTGATCACCCTGGCGCGCCGGGCCGGACTGCGGCTGACCGCCCGCTCCGTCTTCAAGCACCGCACCCCGGCGGCCCTGGCGGCCGTGGCGACCGCCGTCCCCGCGGCCGGCGGGACGGTGCGGGACGAGCCGGTCGGCCCGCTCGTCTCCACCCCGATCGTCCACTGGCTCGCCGGCCGCGGCGGCACCATGGACCGCTACCACCAGGCCAGCCTCGTGCAGGTCCCCGCCGGCCTGCGGCAGGAGCACCTCGGTGCGGCCCTCCAGGCGCTGCTGGAGCGCCACGACGCCCTCCGGACGCGCGCCGTCGCCACCGCGGACGGCGGCTGGACCCTCGAGGTGATGCCGGCCGGCACGATCGACGCCCGGGACACGCTGCGGCGCGTCGGCGTCCCGGACCCCTCCGCCGGCCTCGCGCCGGGACTGCTCGACGAGCGGACCGACGCCGCCGTCGCCGAACTCGCCCCGCACGACGGCGTGATGCTGCGGGCCGTGTGGTTCGACGCCGGGGACGAGGCCCCCGGACGGCTGCTGCTGGTGGCCCACCACCTCGTCGTGGACGGCGTCTCCTGGCGCATCCTGCTGTCCGACCTCGAGGAGTCCTGGCGGGCCGCCGCCGCCGGACGCAGCCCCGCGCTCCCCCCGTACGGGACCTCCTTCCGGACCTGGGCCCGCGAGCTCGAGCGGCTGGCCCACCGCCCCGAGCGGGTGGCCGAGGCCGAGCTGTGGCAGCGCATCGCCTCCGGTCCGGACCCGCTGCTGGGCAGCCGTGCCGTGGACCCGGCGCGGGACACGGCGGCGACGGTGCGGTCCCTCTCGGTGTCGCTGCCGGCGCGGGAGACGTCGGCCCTGCTGGGCGAGGCGGCGCGGGTGTTCCGTGCCCGGGCGCACGAGGTGCTGCTGACGGGGCTGGCGCTGGCGGTGCCGAGGTGGCGCCGGGCGCGCGGCGTGGACCTCGACGAGGTGCTGCTGGACGTGGAGGGGCACGGCCGGGAGGACGTGCTGGACGGTGTGGACGTGTCCCGCACGGTGGGCTGGTTCACCAGTCTGTTCCCGGTGCGTCTGGACGCCGGCGGGGAGGACGCCGGGGACGCGTTGAGACGCGTCAAGGAGCAGCTGAGAGCGGTGCCGGACAACGGGATCGGCTTCGGTCTGCTGCGCCACCTGCACCCGGTGGCGGGGGCCGGGCTCTCCGGCCTGCCCGTGCCGCAGATCGGCTTCAACTACCTCGGCCGCATCGGTGGTTCACCGGGCGGCGACTGGGCGCCGGTGGCCGGTGAGCGCGCGCTGACGGGCGCCGACGACCCGTCGATGTCCGTCGCCCACGCCGTCGACCTCAACGCGTACACCCGGGAGACCGCCGAGGGACCGGTGCTCACCGCCGTGTGGAACTGGGCCGGCGGCCTGCTCACCGAGGCGGAGGTGAGCAGCCTGGCCGACCTGTGGTGCGAGGCGCTGCGGGAGGTCGCGGCCGCGTCCGCCCAGCCCGGAGCGGGCGGCTTCACCCCCTCCGACGTGCCGCTGGTGCGGCTCACCCAGGAGCAGATCCGCGGCATCGAGGCCGCGCACCCCGCGACCGCCGACATCCTCCCGGTGACGCCGCTCCAGCAGGGCCTGCTCTTCCACGCCCTGTTCGACGAGGGCGGACCGGACGTCTACACCGTCCAGTTCTTCTACGACCTCGAGGGCCGGCTGGACGCCGCGGCCCTGCGCGGCGCGGCCGAGGAGATGCTGCGCCGTCACCCCGGTCTGCGCGCGGCCTTCCGGCTCGACGGGCTGGACCACGCCGTCCAGGTGATCCCCGAGTCGGTGGAACTGCCCTGGACCGAGAAGGACCTGCGCCACCTCGACGCGACCGAGCAGCAGACCGTACTGGACCGGATGCTCCGGGAGGACCGCGGCACCCGCTTCGACCCGGCGGCCCCTCCGCTGATGCGCTTCCTGCTGGTCTCGCTCGCCGACGACCGGCACCGGCTGGTCTTCACGCACCACCACGTCCTGCTCGACGGCTGGTCGATGCCGCTGTTCGTCCGGGAGCTCCTCGACCTCTACGCGGGCCGGACCCCGGACGGCGCCCCGCCCTACCGGGACTACCTCGAGTGGCTGGGCGGACAGGACGCGTCCGCCACCGAGAGCGTGTGGCGCGAGGCACTCCGCGGGATCGAGGAGCCCACCCTGCTCGCCCCCGCCGCCGCCGGCCGGCAGCCGGTCGCCCCCGACCAGCTGCTCGCCGACCTGCCCGCCGATCTGACCGCGCGGCTCCTGGGCGCCGCCCGCGAGCACGGCCTCACCCTCAACACCCTGCTCCAGGGCGCCTGGGCCGTGGTGCTGGGGCGTCTGACCGGACGCGACGACGTCGTCTTCGGCGGCACGGTCTCCGGCCGGCCGCCGCAGGTCCCCGGCGTGGAGTCGATGATCGGCCTGTTCGTCAACACCCTGCCGGTGCGGGTGCGGATCGTGCCCGGGGAGAGCGCCGTCGCCTTCCTGACCCGGCTTCAGGACGAGCAGACCCGGCTGATGGAGCACCAGCACCTCGGACTCGCCGACGCCCAGCGGATCGTCGGGATCGGCGAACTCTTCGACACCATCACCGTGCTGGAGAACTACCCGCTGGACCCGGCGCGGCTGAGGGTGCCGGGCCTCGCCGTCACCGCCATCGACGGCCGCGACGCCACCCACTACCCGCTGAGCCTCGCCGTGATGCCCGGCGAGCGGCTGCACCTGCGGATCAACTACCGGCCCGACCTGTTCGACGCCGACGCCGTCCGGCACCTGGTGGGCCGCCTCCAGGCGGTCCTGGCGTTCTGGGCGGACCGTCCGCAGGAGCCGGTGGGCCGCATCGACGTCCTTCCCGCGGCCGAGTACGAGCACCTGGTCCGCGGGGTCAACAACACCGCGCGCGACGTCGCGTACGACACCTTCCCGCAGCTGTTCGCCGCGCGGGCCGCCGCCGTCCCCGACGCCCCGGCCGTGCTCTTCGGCGACCGGGCACTGACCTACGCGGAGCTGGACGAGCGCACCGACCGGCTCGCGGCCGTGCTGGCCGGCCGGGGCATCGGCCCGGAGAAGATCGTGGCCGTGGCGATGCCGCGCTCGGCGGAGCTCGTCGTGTCCGTGCTCGCCGTCCTCAAGGCGGGCGCCGCGTACCTGCCGGTCGACCTCGACTACCCGGACGACCGCGTCGCCTACATGCTGGAGGACTCCCGCCCCGCGCTGGTCGTCACCACCTCGTCGGCGGCGGACGCGGTCCCCGGCGACGTACCGCGACTGCTCGTCGACCGCCCGGACGACCTCGCCGGGCCCCTCGCGCCCGTCGTCCCGGCGGACGTCACGAGCCCCGCCTACGTGATCTACACCTCCGGCTCCACCGGCCGCCCCAAGGGCGTGGTGGTCACCCACTCCGGCGTGGCGAGCCTGATCGCCGCACAGACCGAGCGCTTCGACGTCGGGCCGGGCAGCCGTGTGCTGCAGTTCGCCTCGCCCTCGTTCGACGCCGCGTTCTGGGAGCTGACGATGGCGCTCCTGTCCGGGGCCGCCCTCGTCGTGGGCACCCCGGAGGAGGTCACCCCCGGTCCGGCGCTCGCGGCGCTCGCCGCCCGGCACCGGGTCACCCACGCGACGCTGCCGCCGGTGGTCCTCGGGGCCGCCTCCCCCGGCGACTTCTCCTCGGTCTCGACGCTGGTCGTCGCGGGCGAGGCCACCGCCGGCGAGACGGTCGAGCGCTGGTCGTCCGGCCGCCGGATGGTCAACGCCTACGGCCCCACGGAGACCACGGTCTGCGCGACGACGAGCGCCCCCCTCGCCGGCGGCGGACTGCCGCCCATCGGCGGTCCCGTCGTCAACACCCGGGTGTACGTCCTGGACGCCAACCTCCGGCCGGTGCCGCCCGGCGTCGCGGGCGAGCTGTACATCGCCGGCGCCGGTCTGGCCCGCGGCTACCTGGGCCGGCCGGACCTGACGTCCGACCGGTTCGTGGCCGACCCGTTCGGCCCGGCGGGCACCCGGATGTACCGCTCGGGCGACGTCGTGCGCTGGAACCACGACGACCAGCTGGAGTTCCTCGGCCGGGTCGACCACCAGGTCAAGGTGCGCGGCTTCCGCATCGAGCTGGGCGAGATCGAGTCCGTGCTCAGCGCGCTGCCCCGGGTCGCCCAGGCCGTCGTCGTGGTGCGCGAGGACGGCGCCGGCCCCCGCCGGCTGGTGGGTTACGCGGTGCCGGCCGACGGGGCCGCGGCCGACCCGGCGGAGCTGCGCTCCGCGCTCGCCCGCGAACTCCCCGACCACATGGTGCCCTCCGCCGTCGTCGTGCTCGACGCGCTGCCGCTGACCCCGAACGGCAAGCTGGACCGTGCGGCGCTGCCCGCCCCCGGGACGGCCGCCGACACCGGCCGGGCCGCCGCGACGGAGCGGGAGGAGATCCTGTGCGAGCTCTTCGCCCAAGTGCTCGGCCTTCCCTCGGTGGGCGCCGAGAAGAGCTTCTTCGACCTGGGCGGCGACTCCATCGTCTCCATCCAGCTCGTCTCCCGGGCCCGGGCCCGCGGCCTCGTCATCACACCGCGCGAGGTCTTCGTCCACCGCACCGCCGCCGCCCTCGCGGTCGTCGCCCGTGCCACCGGGGAGGACCCGGGGGAGGACGTGCGGGAGGACGCCGACGACGGCCTCGGCCCGCTGCCGCTCACCCCGATCATGCACTGGCTGCGCACCGGGTCCGGCGGCGTCGGCTCCTTCAGCCAGTCCGTGCTGGTGCGCACCCCCGCCGGCGCGACGGAGCGGGACCTCGCCGCCGCCCTCCAGGCCGTGCTCGACCGGCACGACATGCTGCGGGTCCGGCTGACCCGCCGCGGGCCGCTCTGGGGCCTGGAGGTGACCGGACGCGGCAGCGTCACCGCCGCGTCCGTGCTCACCCGCGTCCCCGCGGACGGCACGGGCGGCGAGGCGTTCGGGGAGCTCGTCGCCGGCCACGCGGCGCGTTCCCGGGCCGCGCTGGCGCCCGAGGACGGCGCCGTGGTCCGGGCCGTGTGGTTCGACGCCGGACCGGACGCGGCGGGCCGGCTGCTGCTGACCGTGCACCACCTGGCCGTCGACGGGGTGTCCTGGCGGATCCTGCTGCCCGACCTGTCGGCCGCCTGGGACGCCGTCCGTGCGGGGCGCACCCCGCGCCTCCCGGCCGTCGCCACCTCCTACCGCCGCTGGGCCGAGCAGCTCACCGCCCTGGCCCAGGAGCCGGAGCGGCTCGACGAGCTCGCGTTCTGGACCGACATGCTCGCCGCGCCCGACGCTCCGCTCGGCGACCGGCCGCTCGACGCCCGGCGGGACACCGTCGCCACCGCCCGCAGCCTCTCGCTGACCCTTCCCGCGCGGACCACGGCGCCGCTGCTCACCAGCGTGCCCGCCGACTTCCGCACCGGTGTCGGCGAGGTCCTGCTCGCCGGGCTCACCCTCGCCGTCGCCGAGTGGCGCCGCCGCCGCGGCCACGACACGGCCGCGGGAGTGCTGATCGACCTGGAGGGCCACGGCCGCGACGAGTCGCTGACCGGCGCGGACCTCTCCCGCACCGTCGGCTGGTTCACCAGCCTGCACCCCGTACGCCTGGACACGGACAGCCGGCAGGACCCCGCCGAGACCGTCAAGCGGGTCAAGGAGCGACTGCTGGCCGTCCCCGACGGCGGCATCGGCCACGGACTGCTGCGGTACCTCAACCCGCAGACGGCGATGCTGCTGCAGGGCCTGGCGACCCCGCAGATCGGCTTCAACTACCTGGGCCGCTTCGGCACCCCGGGCGACGGGGACTGGGCCCCGGCGGGCGACGCGGGCGTGATCGGCGGCGGCGCCGACGACGACATGGGCATGCCCCACGTGGTGGAGATCAACGCCGTCACCCAGGACGGCCCCGACGGGCCGCACCTCGTGGCCACCTGGACCTGGGCCGGCGAGATCCTGGACGAGTCCGAGGTCCGCGAACTGGCCGGGCTGTGGTTCGAGTCGCTGCGAAAGCTCGCCACCCCGACGGGCACGTCCGGCCCGGCCGGCGGACTCACCCCCTCCGACCTGCCGCTCGTCTCCCTGGAACAGCACCACATCGACCTGCTGGAGGCCGACCGGCCCGGCCTCGCGGACGTCCTGCCGCCGGCCCCGCTCCAGGAGGGCCTGCTCTTCCACAGCCTGCTGGACGACAGCGCCCCGGACGTCTACAACGTCCAGCTCCACCTGGACCTCGACGGTCCCCTGGACGTCACGGCGCTGCGCTCCGCGGCCGCCGGGCTCCTGGCGCGGCACCCGAACCTGCGGGCCTGCTTCCGCGAGGACGGCCTGCCGCACGCCGTGCAGCTCATCCCGGGCGCGGTGGAACCGTCCTGGTCCGACGTCGACCTCGCCCACCTCGACGAGGCCGAGCGCGCCGCCGAGCTCGACCGGGTGATGGAGGCGGACCGGACCGCCCGGTTCGACGTGACCACCGCACCGCTGATCCGCTTCACCCTGGTCCGGCTCGCCGCCGACCGGCACCGGCTCCTCCTCACCAACCACCACATCCTGCTCGACGGCTGGTCGATGCCCGTCCTGCTCGAGGAGCTGTTCGCGCTCTACGAGACCCGCGGGGACGCCTCCGCACTGCCCCCGGCCCCGGCCTTCGCCGACTACCTGACGTGGCGGGCCGGCCTGGACGACGAGCCGGCGACACGGGCCTGGCGCGCGGCGCTGGACGGACTGGAGGAGCCCACCCGCCTCGTGCCGGGGGCCACGGACCCGACCGTGGCGCCCGGCCGGGTCTCCCGGCTGCTCTCCGAGGAGTCCACCGGCCGGCTGACGGCCCTCGCCCGCCGGCACGGCTTCACCCTCAACACCCTGGTCCAGGGCGTGTGGGCGCTGACGCTCGCCGGGCTCACCGGCCGGCAGGACGTGGTGTTCGGCGCCACGGTCTCCGGGCGTCCCCCGGAGGTCCCGGGCATCGAGTCGATGGTCGGCCTGTTCATCAACACCCTGCCCGTCAGGGTCCGGCTGCGCCACGACGAGACCGTCGCCGAACTGCTCACCCGCCTGCAGGCCGAGCAGCTGGAGCTGATGGACCACCAGTACCTCGGCCTGTCCGCGATCCAGCGCATCGCCGGTCACGGCGAACTCTTCGACACCCTGGCGGTCCTGGAGAACTACCCCCTGGACCCGGACAGGCTGCGGGCCCCCGGGGCGCTCGAGGTCACCCACATCGACGGCCGCGACGCCACCCACTACCCGGTGACGTTCGTCGTCCTGCCGGGCGAGCGGCTGGAGCTGCGCCTCAACCACCGGCCGGAACTGCTGCCGGCCGACCGGGCCGAGGCGATGGCCGACCGCCTGACGGACCTGCTGGCCCGCATCACCGCCGAACCGGACCTCCCGGTCGGCCGGCTGGACCACATCACCGCGGCGGAGCGCGAGCGCGTCCTCCACACGTGGAACGGCACCCCCCGGGCGATCGAGCCCCTGACCTTCCCGGCGTTGTTCGAGGCGCGGGTGGCCCGTGCGCCGGGGGCCTTGGCGGTGGTGTCCGACGAGGAGTCCTTGACCTATGCGGAGCTGAACGAGCGGGCCGACCGGCTGGCCGTCCGGCTGGCCGGGCGGGGGGTGGGTCCGGAGCGGATCGTCGCGCTGCTGCTGCCCCGGTCGGTGGACATCGTCGTGGCCCGGCTGGCGGTGATGAAGGCGGGCGGCGCCTATCTGCCGGTCGACCCGGACTATCCGGCCGACCGCATCGCCTACATGCTCGACGACGCCGGGCCCGTCCTGGTGGTGACGACCTCCCGGGAGGCGGAGCGTGTTCCGGGGTCGGTGGGCGTGCCCCGGCTGCTCCTGGACGAGGCGGACGCGGAGGCGGACGCGGAGGCGGGGGCGGGGGCGGTCGGGCCGGTCGGTCCGTCGCTCGCGCATCCGGCGTATGTGATCTACACCTCGGGTTCCACCGGCCGTCCGAAGGGTGTGGTGGTCACCCACCGGGGTCTGGCGGCGTTCGCCGCGGTGCTCGCCGAGCGTTGTGAGGTCACCTCGGACAGCCGTGTGCTGCAGTACTCCTCGCCCAGTTTCGACGCCTCGGTGCTGGAGCTGTGCATGAGCCTGGTGTGGGGGGCGGCGCTCGTGGTCCCGCCCGCGGGGCCGCTCGCCGACGAGGCGCTGGCCCGGGTGCTGGCCGGGCAGCAAATCACCCACGCCCTGATCCCGCCCGCCGCGCTGGCCACGGTGCCGGCCACCGACCTGCCGCACTTCCGGAGCCTGGTGGTGGGCGGTGACGCCACCGACGCGGCCCTGGTGGACCGCTGGGCGCCCGGCCGCCGGATGGTCAACGCCTACGGCCCCACCGAATCCACCGTCGTGGCGACGATCAGCGCCCCGCTCACGGCCGGTGCCGGCACGGCGCCTCCGATCGGCGCCCCCATCGACGACACCCGGGTGTACGTGCTGGACGCGGCGCTGCGGCCGGTCGCCCCGGGGGTGGCGGGGGAGCTCTATCTCGCGGGCGAGCAGCTGGCCCGCGGTTACCTGGGGCGCCCGGCGCTGACCGCCGAGCGGTTCACCGCCTGCCCCTACGGCGGCCCGGGTGCCCGCATGTACCGCACCGGGGACCTGGTGCGGTGGAACTCCGAGGGGGCCCTGGAGTACCTGGGGCGGGCCGACGACCAGGTGAAGCTGCGGGGCTTCCGGATCGAGCTCGGTGAGATCGAGTCGGTCCTGGTGTCCCATCCCGGCGTCGCCCGGGCGGCGGTCCTGGTCCGTGAGGACCGGCCCGGTGACAGGCGGCTGGTGGCCTACACCGTGTCCGGTGGCGGGCCGGTTCCGGACGCCGGTGTGCTGCGCGGGCACCTGGCGGCCGCGCTGCCCGCGTACATGGTGCCGTCGGCGTTCGTCGCCCTGGACGCCCTGCCGCTCACCCCCAACGGCAAACTCGACCGCAAGGCCCTCCCGGCCCCCGGGCACACCGCCGCCGGCACCGGCCGCGCCCCGCGCACCCCGCGCGAGGAGGTCCTCTGCGCCCTGTTCGCCGACGCCCTCGGCGTGCCCGAGGTCGGTCCCGACGACAGCTTCTTCGACCTGGGCGGGCACTCGCTGCTCGCCACCCGTCTCACCGGCCGCATCCGGACGGCGCTGGGCGCCGAACTCCAGGTGCGCGCGCTGTTCGAGGCCCCGACCCCGGCCGGTCTCGCCGCCCTGCTGGACGGCGGGACCGCGGTGGCCCGGCGGGCGCTCGCCCCGATGCCCCGGCCCGAGGCGGTGCCGCTGTCGTACGCGCAGCGGCGGCTGTGGTTCCTCGGCCGCTTCGAGGGCCCGGGCGCGACCTACAACATCCCGCTCGCCCTGCGGCTCACCGGTCCGGTGGACTCCGCCGCGCTGGCCGCGGCCCTGCACGACGTGGCCGGCCGCCACGAGCCGCTGCGCACCGTCTTCCCCGACACCGACGGCGTGCCGCACCAGCGGGTCCTCGACGCGTGCGACGCGCGGCCCGAGTGGACCGTCGTCGACGTGGACGCGGCCGGCCCCGGCCTGGACGCGCTCCTCGACGAGCAGGTGACGCGCGGATTCGACCTCGCACGGGACCTGCCGCTGCGGGCGACGCTGTTCCGGCTCGGCGAGCGGGAGCACGTGCTGCTGCTCGTCCTGCACCACATCGCCGCCGACGGTTCCTCGCTGACCCCGCTGGCGCGTGACCTGTCGGTGGCGTACGCGGCGCGGTGCCGTGGTGAGGCGCCGTCGTGGGGCGAACTGCCGGTGCAGTACGCGGACTACGCGCTGTGGCAGCGGGAGGTGCTGGGCAGCGAGGACGACCCGGAGAGCCTGGTCTCGGGTCAGCTGGCCTTCTGGCGCGAGGCGCTGGCGGGCATCCCGGAGGAGCTGCCGCTGCCGGTGGACCGGCCGCGTCCGGTGCACTCCTCGTACCGCGGTGACGTGGTGCCCTTCGCGCTGGACGCGCAGGTGCACGCGGGGCTGGCGGGGCTGGCGCGGGAGTCCGGCGCGAGCCTGTTCATGGTGTTGCAGGCCGCGGTCGCGGTGTGGCTGGGCAAGCTGGGCGCCGGCACGGACGTGCCGCTGGGCACCCCGGTGGCGGGGCGGACCGACAGCGCGCTGGACGACCTCGTGGGGTTCTTCGTCAACACGCTGGTGCTGCGCACCGACACCTCCGGCGACCCGACGTTCCGCGAACTGCTGGGCCGGGTCCGCGAGAGGGACCTGGAGGCCTACGCCCACCAGGACATCCCCTTCGAGCGTCTGGTGGACCTGGTGGGCCCGGAGCGCTCCCTGTCCCGCCACCCCCTCTTCCAGGTCATGCTCACCCTGGACAACGACGCGCACGGCCGTCTGCCCCTGGGCGACGTCGACGCGGAGATCCTGCCGCTGGGCACGGGGGCGGCCAAGTTCGACCTCGCGCTCAGCTTCGGTGAGCGGTCGGTGGGGGAGGGGGCTCCGGCCGGGCTGGAGGGGTTCGTGGACTTCGCCGTGGACCTGTTCGACCGGGCCACGGTGGAGACCTTCGTGGAGCGGCTGGAGCGGGTGCTGCGGGCCGTGGTGGCCGATCCGGACGCGCCGGTGGGCGCGGTGGACGTGCTGTCCGCGGCCGAACGCGCCCAGATCCTCACCACCTGGAACGACACCACCGCGCCGGTCCTCACCGGCACCCTGCCGGAGCTGTTCCAGGCGCAGGCCGCCCGCACCCCCTCGCGCACCGCCCTGCTCTGCGCGGACGGGGAGAGCCTCACCTACCGCGAGCTCAACGAGCGGGCCAACCGCCTCGCCCACCTCCTGATCGGCCACGGCGCGGGACCCGAACGCGTCGTCGCCCTGGTCCTGCCCCGCTCGGTGGAGCTCTTCGTGGCGGAACTGGCGGTCCTCAAGGCCGGTGCCGCGTTCCTGCCCGTCGACCCGGCCCACCCGGCCGACCGCATCGCCTACACCCTCGACGACGCCGACCCCGTCCTCGTCCTCACCGATCAGCGCGAGCCGGTGGCCGGGGCGGCCGGTGACCGTACCGTCCTGTGCGTCCGGGACCTGCCGGTCGGCGCCCAGCCGGGCACCGACCCGACGGATGGGGAGCGGTTGTCGCCGCTGGAGGCCGCGCATCCGGCCTATGTCATCTACACCTCCGGTTCCACCGGCCGCCCGAAGGGGGTGGTGGTCGCCCACACCGGTGTGGGCAACCTCGCCTCCGCCCAGATCGACCGCTTCGCGCTGAGCGGTGACAGCCGGCTGCTGCAGTTCGCCTCGCCCAGCTTCGACGCCTCCGTCTCGGAGGTCTTCACCGCCTGGCTGTCCGGCGCCACCCTGGTCACCGCCGCCGCGGACCGGCTGCGCCCGGGCCCCGACCTGGCCCGCACCGTGAGCGACCTGCGCGTCACCCACGCCACGATCCCCCGGTCGCCCTGGCCGCGATGCACCCCGCCGACCTGCCCGGCCTGACCACCCTCGTCGTCGCCGGCGAGGCCGTCCCCGCCCGGGTGGTGCGGGACTGGGCACCCGGCCGGCGCATGATCAACGCCTACGGACCCACCGAGACCACCGTGTGCGCCACCATGAGCACCCCGCTCACCGGCACCCGGCCCGGCCCCGTCCCCATCGGCGGCCCCCTCACCAACACCCGCGCCTACGTCCTGGACCCGGCACTGCGCCCGGTCGCCCCCGGCGTCACCGGCGAGCTCTACGTGGCCGGCACCGGCCTGGCCCGCGGCTACCTGGACCGCCCCGGCCTGACCGCCGAGCGCTTCGTCGCCTGCCCGTTCGGGGCGCCGGGGGAGCGGATGTACCGCACCGGCGACCTGGTGCGCTGGACCCCCGACGGCGACCTCGAATACCTCGGACGCACCGACGACCAGGTCAAACTGCGCGGCTACCGCATCGAACCCGCAGAGATCGAGGCCGCCCTGCGCGCTCTCGACGGCGTCCGCCAGGCCGCCGTCACCGTCCGCGAGGACCGCCCCGGCGACCGCCGCCTGGTCGCCTACACCGTCCCCGACCCCGACACCGACCTCGAACCGGGCCTCCTGCGCGACCGGCTGCGCACCACCCTGCCCGACCACATGATCCCGGCCGCCGTCGTCGTCCTCGACGCCCTCCCCCTCACCGTCCACGGCAAACTCGACCGCACCGCACTCCCCGCACCCGCCTACGGCCGGACCCCGGGCACGGGACGGGCGCCCTCCGGGCCCGTGGAGGCATCGCTGTGCGCGATCTTCGCCGAGGTGCTCGGGGTGGAGTCCGTCGGCGTCGACGACGGCTTCTTCGACCTCGGGGGCGACTCCATCGTCTCCATCCAGCTCGTCGCCCGTGCCCGCGCGGCCGGGCTGGGCATCACCGCCCGCGACGTCTTCCGGCACAAGACCGTCGCCGCGCTGGCGAAGGCCGCCGAAGCCGCCACCGCGCGCGTGTCGGAGGCCCCGGACGCGGGCGTCGGCCCCGTCGACACCACGCCCATCGTCGCCTGGCTGTCCGAACTCGGCGGTCCCACGGACCGGTTCAGCCAGTCGATGCTGCTGCAGGTCCCCGCCGGCATGCGCCGGGAGCAGCTCACCGAGGCGGTGCGGGCGCTCCTGGACCGTCACGACGCACTGCGCAGCCGGCTGCACCGCCGCGCCGGGGGCTGGTCCCTGGAGGTGCTCCCGCGCGACGCGGTGCGGGCCGACGGCCTGATCCTGCGTGCCGACGCGCGCGGCATGGCCCGGGCCGCCCTGCGGCAGGCCGTCGCCCGGCACCACGACCTGGCGCAGGCCGCCCTCGCCCCGGGGACGGCGTGATGCTGCGGGCCGTGTGGTTCGACGCGGGGGACGAGGCCCCGGGACGGCTGCTGCTGGTCGCCCACCACCTCGTGGTCGACGGTGTGTCGTGGCGCATCCTCCTCACCGACCTGGCCGCCGCGGGTGCGGCCGTCACCGAGGGGCGTCCGGTCGAGCTCGACCCGGTGCCGACCTCGCTGCGCACCTGGGCCCGGGAGCTCACCGCCCACACGGCCGACCGCGCCGGCGAACTGCCCTTCTGGGAGCGGACCCTGACCGGTCCCGACCCACTGCTGGGCGACCGTCCCGCCGACCCGGCCCGCGACACCATGGGCACCACCCGGTCGCTGTCGGTGTCGCTGCCGGCCCCCCTGACCTCGGCGCTGCTGGGCGAGGTCTCCCAGGTGTTCCGCGCCCGGGCGAACGAGGTGCTGCTGGCGGGGCTGGCGCTGGCGGTGCCCAGGTGGCGCCGGGCCCGCGGCCTCGACGGCGGCGACGTGCTGCTGGACGTGGAGGGGCACGGCCGGGAGGACGTGCTGGACGGCGTCGACGTGTCGCGGACGGTGGGCTGGTTCACCAGCATGTTCCCGGTACGCCTGGACGCGGGCACGGACGGCGCCGGCGCCGCGGTGAAGCGGGTCAAGGAACAGCTGCGGGCGGTCCCCGACAACGGCATCGGCTACGGCCTGCTGCGCCACCTCGATCCCGGGGCGCGGCCCGTGCTCGCCGCGCTGCCCGCTCCGCAGATCGGGTTCAACTACCTGGGCCGCATGGACGCCGGCGCGGGCCCGGCCGACTGGGCCCCGGCCGCCGAGTCGGACCTGCTGCTGGGCCTCGGCGTCGCCGACGCGGAGATGGCCGTACCCCACCCGCTGGAGATCAGCGCCGTCGTCCGGGACGGGCAGGGCGAGGGTCCCGAGCTCACCGTCACCTGGGTGTGGGCCGAGGGCCTGCTGGACGAGGCCGCCGTCAGGGCGCTCTCGGCCGACTGGTTCGACGCGCTGCGGGACATCGCCGCGCACGCCGCCCTGCCCGGGGCGGGCGGCCTCACCCCGGCCGACCTGCCGCTGGTACGGCTCGGCCAGGACCAGATCGACCGGATCGAGGAGGCGTACCCCGCGCCGTCCGACATCCTGCCCGTCGCGCCGCTCCAGGAGGGGCTGCTCTTCCACGCGATGTTCGACGAGGGCGGACCGGACGTCTACAGCGTCCAGTTCTCCTTCGGCCTGGACGGACCGCTGGACGCCGGCGCCCTGCGGTCCGCCGCCGAGTCGCTGCTGGCCCGCCACGACAACCTGCGGGCCGCGTTCCGCCTGGACATCGCGGACCGCCCGGTCCAGGTGATCCCCGCCGCCGTGGAGCTGCCCTGGCGGGAGGCCGACCTCAGCGGGCTGGACGGGACGGCACGACGGGCCGGACTGGAGCGGATCCTCGCCGAGGACCGCGCCGTCCGCTACGACCTGTCCGTCGCGCCCCTGCTGCGCTTCACCCTGGTGAAGCTGGCCGGTGAACGCCACCGGCTGGTGTTCAGCAACCACCACGTCCTGCTCGACGGGTGGTCCATGCCGATCGTGTTCGGCGAACTGTTCACCCTCTACGCCCGCAACGTCGGCGCCGACCGCGAACTGCCGCGCGTCACCCCGTACCGCGACTACCTGACCTGGGTCGGCCGGCAGGACCGTGCCGTCGCCCTGGACGCGTGGCGGGACGCGCTGGACGGTGTGGAGGAGCCGACGCTGCTGGTCCCGGACGACTCCGGGACGCGGGGCGCGGGCCACGGGGCCGAGGTGCCGCGGCAGCTGCCCTTCGAGCTGACGGAGGAGCTGACCGCGTCGCTCCAGGAGTGGGCGCGCCGGTCCGGACTGACGCTCAACACCGTGGTGCAGGGCCTGTGGGCGGTGCTGCTGGGCCGTCTCACCGGCCGGGACGACGTGGTGTTCGGCGCCACCGTCTCCGGGCGGCCGCCGGAGGTGCCCGGCATCGAGTCGATGGTCGGCCTGTTCATCAACACCGTGCCGGTGCGGGTCACCGTCGACCCGGCGGAGACCGTCACCGCCCTGCTGACCCGGGTCCAGGCCGCGCAGAGCGGACTGATGCCCCACCAGCACGTGCAGCTCTCCGAGATCCAGGGACTCGTCGGCATCGGCGACCTCTTCGACACCCTCACCGTGTTCGAGAGCTATCCGATGGACGCCGGGGTCCTGGACCTCCCCGGCACCGGGCTGCGGGTGTCCGACGTCGACGGCGCGGACGCCACGCACTACCCCGTCACCCTCGCGGCGCTGCCCGGGGACCGGCTCCGGCTGCGGCTGGAGTACGCCGCGGGCCGCTTCCCGCAGGACCGGGCGAAGGACCTGGCCGCCCGGCTGACGGGGCTGTTCGAAGCGGTGGCCGAGGACCCGGACCGTCCGGTCGGCCGGCTGGACGTGCTGACCGCGCGGGAGCGGGAGGCGGCGCGCACCGGCGGGAACCCGCTGCTGCACCCGGTGCCCGGGCACCCCGTCCAGACGCTGCTCGAACGCCTGGCCGCCGGCACGCCCGACGCGACCGCCGTCGTCTTCCGCGACACCACGCTGACCTGCTCGGAGCTCAACGAGCGGGCCAACCGGCTGGCCCGGCTGCTCATCGCGCGGGGCGTCGGACCGGAGCGGATCGTCGCGCTCGCCCTGCCGCGCGACACGCAGGTGCTGGTCGCGATGTTCGCGGTGCTGAAGGCCGGTGCCGCCTTCCTGACGGTGGACCCCGCGCTCCCGGCGGACCGCGTCGCCCACCTCCTCCAGGACGCCGCGCCGGCGGTGGTCCTCACCGACCGCGAGGTGGACGCCCACTGGGCGGCGGAAGGGCTCGGCGGGGACGTCGAACGCCTGGTGCTGGACACGGAGGAGACCGGCCGGCTGCTGGCCGCCGCCGACCCGGCGGACGTGGCGGACACCGACCGCACCGCGCCGCTGACGCCCGCCTCCCCGGCGTACGTCATCTACACCTCGGGTTCGACCGGTCGCCCCAAGGGCGTGGTCGTCCAGCACCGCAACCTGGTCAACCTGTTCCACGGCCACAAGGAGACGCTCTTCGACCGGCACGCCCGCGCCGACGGACCCGACGGCCGCTTCCGGGTGGCCCTGACGGCGGTGTTCTCCTTCGACACGGCCTGGGACGGCGTGCTGTGGATGCTCGACGGCCACGAACTCCACCTGATCGACGACGACACCCGGCGCGACCCGCAGGCCCTGGCCGGGTACGTCGACCGGGAGAGGATCGACTTCCTCGACCTCACCCCGGCGTTCGCCGGGCAGCTCGTGGAGGCGGGGATGCTGGCCGACGGCCGGCACCACCCGGCGGTGCTGATGCTCGGCGGCGAGGCCCTCGGCCCCGACCTGTGGTCGCGTCTGCGCGCCGCCCCGCACACCACCGCGTACAACTTCTACGGCCCGACCGAGGCCACCATCGACACGGTGTTCCTGCCCCTGGCGGACAGCGAGAGGCCGCTGGTGGGCCGGCCGGTGCGCAACACCCGGGTCCACGTCCTCGACGGGCACCTGCGGCCCGTCCCGCCGGGCGGGACCGGTGAGCTGTACCTCGCGGGCGACCAGCTCGCCCGCGGCTACCTGGGCCGCCCCGCACTGACCGCCGGCAGCTTCGTGGCCAACCCCTTCGGGGAGCCCGGCTCCCGCATGTACCGCACCGGCGACCTGGTGCGGGCCACGGCGGACGGGCTGCTGGAGTACCGGGGCCGGACGGACGACCAGGTCAAGGTCCGCGGTTTCCGCATCGAGCCCGGCGAGATCGAGTCGGCGCTGACCGCCGGCCCCGACGTGGCCGCGGCCGCCGTCGTGGTCCGGGAGGACACTCCCGGCGTCCGCCGGCTGGTCGGTTACGCCGTCCCCGCCGCCGGCGCCTCCCCGGAGCCCGCCGTGCTGAGGGAACGCCTCGGACGGACCCTGCCCGAGTACATGGTCCCCGCGGCCGTCGTCCTGCTGGACGCGCTGCCGCTGACGGCCAACGGCAAGCTCGACCGCAAGGCGCTGCCCGCACCGGACTTCTCGGCGCGGGCGACGGGCGGCCGCGCGGCGGGCGATCCGGTCGAGCAGGCACTGTGCGCGCTCTTCGCCGACGTGCTCGGACTGCCGGACGTCGGTGTCGACAGCAGCTTCTTCGACCTGGGCGGGGACTCCATCGTCTCCATCCAGCTCGTCGCCCGGGCCCGCGCCGCCGGCCTGGTGTTCTCCCCCAAGGACGTCTTCACGCACCGGACGGTCGCCGCCCTGGCGCCCGTGGTCCGCCAGGCGCGGGACACCCCCGCGGAGGACCCGGACGCCGGTGTCGGCACGCTGCCGGCCACCCCCGTCATCCGCTGGCTCCAGGAGCACGGCGGGGCCACCGAGGGGTTCGTCCAGTCGATGCTGGTGCAGGTGCCGGCCGGACTGGGCCTGGAGCACCTGACCACGGCCGTCCAGGCCGTGCTGGACCACCACGACGCACTGCGCATGGCCGTGACCCGCGGCGGGGGCGACACGCCCTGGTCGCTGGAGATACCCGCGCGCGGCAGCGTCCCGGCCGCCGAGGTCGTCGTCCGCGTCCCCACGGGCGGCTTCACCGGCCCGGACCTGGAGGCCCTGATCGCCGCCGAGGCGGAGGCCGCCTGGCGCGCACTCGACACGGCCGCCGGACGGATGGTCCGGGTGGTCTGGTTCGACGCCGGCCCGGACCACCCGGGACGACTGCTGATCACCGCCCACCACCTGGTCGTCGACGGCGTGTCCTGGCGGATCCTGCTCCCGGACCTCGCCGCCGCCTGGCAGGCCGCCGCCGGCGGCGGACAGCCGGACCTCGCCCCCGTCGGCACCTCCTTCCGCCGCTGGGCGCAGCGCCTCACCGAGGCCGCCGCCGAGCGGGAGGACGAGGTGGAGCTGTGGCTGGAGATGCTCTCCGAGGAGGAGGTGCCGCTCGGCGGACGCCCGCTCGCGGAGACCGACACCGCGGCCGGGGCGCGCTCGCTCACCCTGAGCCTGCCCGCCGACCGCACCGCGCCGCTGCTCACCGACGTCCCGGCCGCGTTCCACGGAGGGGTCGACGACGTCCTGCTCACCGGGCTCGCCCTGGCCGTGGCCCAGTGGCGCCGCCGCCGGGGGCTCGGCGAGGACGCAGCCGTCCTCGTCGACCTGGAGGGCCACGGCCGCGAGGACGTGGTCGGGGGCGCCGACCTGTCCCGTACGGTCGGCTGGTTCACGACCGTGTACCCGGTACGGCTCGATCCCGGACAGCTCGACCGGGACGAGGTGCGGGCCGGCGGCGCGGCCCTGGGACGCGCCGTGAAGCGGGTCAAGGAACAGCTGCGGGCCGTGCCGGACCACGGCATCGGTCACGGGATGCTCCGCCACCTCAACCCGGCCACGGCCCCCCTGCTGGCCGCGTACCCGGACCCCCAGATCGGTTTCAACTACCTCGGGCGCATCGGCGCTCCGGGCGCCGGAGGACAGGACTGGGCCGTGGCGCCGGAATCGGCCGCCCTGACCGGAGCCGCCGCCGGCGACCCGGACACCCGCCTGGCCCACGCCATCGAAATCAACGCCCTGGTCAGGGACCTTCCCGGAGGTCCGGAACTGAACGTCACCTGGACCTGGCCCGACGGGCTGTTCCCCGAGCGGGACATGCGGGACCTGGCGGACCACTGGTTCGACGCCCTGGAGGCGCTGGCCCGGCACGCCGCCGCGCCGGAGTCGGGCGGCCACTCACCGTCGGACATGCCGCTGGTGAACCTCTCGCAGGCACAACTCGATCTTCTGGAAAGCACGTGGAGGAAGTCGTCATGAATGGTGCGGGACTCGAGGACGTCCTCCCCCTGTCACCGATGCAGGAGGGCATGCTGTACCACGCCCTGCTCGACGAGCAGGAGCTCGACGTGTACGGCGGTCAGATCGCCTTCGACTTCGAGGGCGCCCTGGACGTGGCGGCCCTGAAGGCGGCCGCCGCCGCCCTGCTGAAGCGGCACGCGAACCTGCGCGCCGGCTTCCTGCACGAGGGGTTCGACAAGCCCGTGCAGATCATCCCCCGCGAGGTGGAACTCCCCTGGCAGGAGATCGACCTGACGGACGTGGCGGCCGAGGACGAGCCGCGGCGCCTCGAGGCGCTCATGGCCGCCGACCGCGCCCAGCACTTCGACCTGGCCGCGCCGCCGCTGGTGCGCTTCACCCTCGTGCGGCTTCCGGGCCGGCGGTTCCGTTTCGTGCTGGCGAACCACCACATCCTGCTCGACGGCTGGTCGATGGCGATCATGCTGCGGGAACTGTTCGTGCTGTACGCCGAGGGCGGTGACGCCACCGTCCTGCCGCGGGTCACGCCGTACCGGGACTACCTCGCCTGGGCCGCCGCCCAGAACCGCGACGAGGCGGCGAAGGCGTGGGGCCGGGCCCTCGCCGGGGTCGAGGAGCCCACCCTGCTGGCCCCGGCCGCCCCGGCCGCCGCCACCGAACCCCCGCACTACCACCACCACGAGCTCTCCGAGGAGCTGACCGCGGCCGTCGCGTCCCTGGCCCGCCGTCACGACCTCACCGTCAACACCGTGGTGCAGGCCGCCTGGGGCGTCCTGCTGGGCCGCCTCACCGGCCGCGACGACGTCGTCTTCGGCAGCACCGTCTCCGGCCGCCCGCCGGAGATGGCCGGCATGGAGAACATGGTCGGCCTGTTCATCAACACCCTGCCGGTCCGCGTCCGCCTGGACGCCGGACGGCCGGTCGCCGACCTGCTGCGCCGGCTCCAGGACCAGCAGTCGGAGCTGATGGACCACCAGCACTACGGCCTCTCCGACATCCAGTCCCTCCTCGGCGGCGGCGAACTCTTCGACACCATCACGGCGTTCGAGAGCTACCCGGTGGACGCCGAGAGCTTCTCCGAGCCCGCCGCCGGACTGCGCGTCACCGGCGTGCACACCACCGACGACAACCACTACCCGTTCAGCCTGGCGATCCTCCCGGGGGAGCGGATGCGGCTGCGGATGGGGTACCGCCCGGACCTGTTCACCGCCGGGCAGGTGGAACTCGTCGGCCTGCGGCTGCGGCACGTCCTGGAGCGTTTCACCGAGGCCCCCGAGCAGCTCCTGGGCCGCCTCGACGTCCTCACCGACGAGGAACGGGAGCACCTGTTCCGGGCGTGGCGGGGCGCCCGGCCCGCGGTGCCCGCCGCGACCTTCCCGGCGTTGTTCGAGGCGCGGGTGGCCCGTGCGCCGGGGGCCTTGGCGGTGGTGTCCGACGAGGAGTCCTTGACCTATGCGGAGCTGAACGAGCGGGCCGACCGGCTGGCCGTCCGGCTGGCCGGGCGGGGGGTGGGTCCGGAGCGGATCGTCGCGCTGCTGCTGCCCCGGTCGGTGGACATCGTCGTGGCCCGGCTGGCGGTGATGAAGGCGGGCGGCGCCTATCTGCCGGTCGACCCGGACTATCCGGCCGACCGCATCGCCTACATGCTCGACGACGCCGGGCCCGTCCTGGTGGTGACGACCTCCCGGGAGGCGGAGCGTGTTCCGGGGTCGGTGGGCGTGCCCCGGCTGCTCCTGGACGAGGCGGACGCGGAGGCGGACGCGGAGGCGGGGGCGGGGGCGGTCGGGCCGGTCGGTCCGTCGCTCGCGCATCCGGCGTATGTGATCTACACCTCGGGTTCCACCGGCCGTCCGAAGGGTGTGGTGGTCACCCACCGGGGTCTGGCGGCGTTCGCCGCGGTGCTCGCCGAGCGTTGTGAGGTCACCTCGGACAGCCGTGTGCTGCAGTACTCCTCGCCCAGTTTCGACGCCTCGGTGCTGGAGCTGTGCATGAGCCTGGTGTGGGGGGCGGCGCTCGTGGTCCCGCCCGCGGGGCCGCTCGCCGACGAGGCGCTGGCCCGGGTGCTGGCCGGGCAGCAAATCACCCACGCCCTGATCCCGCCCGCCGCGCTGGCCACGGTGCCGGCCACCGACCTGCCGCACTTCCGGAGCCTGGTGGTGGGCGGTGACGCCACCGACGCGGCCCTGGTGGACCGCTGGGCGCCCGGCCGCCGGATGGTCAACGCCTACGGCCCCACCGAATCCACCGTCGTGGCGACGATCAGCGCCCCGCTCACGGCCGGTGCCGGCACGGCGCCTCCGATCGGCGCCCCCATCGACGACACCCGGGTGTACGTGCTGGACGCGGCGCTGCGGCCGGTCGCCCCGGGGGTGGCGGGGGAGCTCTATCTCGCGGGCGAGCAGCTGGCCCGCGGTTACCTGGGGCGCCCGGCGCTGACCGCCGAGCGGTTCACCGCCTGCCCCTACGGCGGCCCGGGTGCCCGCATGTACCGCACCGGCGACCTGGTGCGGTCCGCCGAGGACGGGACCCTGGAGTACCTGGGGCGGGCCGACGACCAGGTGAAGCTGCGGGGCTTCCGGATCGAGCTCGGCGAGATCGAGGCCGCGCTCACCGACTGCGCGCAGGTCGGCCGGTCCGTCGTCCTGGTCCGCGAGGACCGGCCCGGCGACAAGCGACTCGTCGCCTACACCGTCCCCCGCGACGTCCAGGGCCCGCCGGTCGACCCCCGGGCGCTGCGCGACCAGCTGTCCGCCAGGCTCCCCGAGTACATGGTGCCGTCGGCGTTCGTCGTGCTCGACGAACTCCCGCTCACCGCCAACGGCAAGCTCGACCGCAAGGCGCTGCCCGCGCCCGAGGAGCCGGCCGGCGGCACCGGCCGCGCCCCGCGCACACCGCAGGAGGAGATCCTCTGCGGCCTGTTCGCCGAGATCCTCGGCCGCCCGTCCGTCGGCGTGGACGACAGCTTCTTCGACCTCGGCGGCCACTCCCTCCAGGCCACCCGCCTGGTCAGCCGGGTGCGGTCCGCGTTCGACGCCGAGCTGCCGCTGCGCAGCCTCTTCGAGTCGGCCACCCCGGCCGGGCTCGCCGCCCTCCTCCAGCGGTCCGCGGACGGCCGGCCGGCCCTGGAGCCCCGGCCGCGGCCGGCCGAGATCCCGCTCTCCTTCGCCCAGCGGCGCCTGTGGTTCCTCGGCCGCTTCGACAACACCGGTGCGGGCTACAACATCCCGCTCGTCCTGCAGCTCGACGGCGAACTGGACCGCACCGCCCTGGCCGAGGCCCTGGCCGACGTCACCGCACGGCACGAGAGCCTGCGCACCGTCTTCGCCGAGACCGACGGCCGGCCCCACCAGGTCGTCCTCGACCCGGCCCCGGCCGCTCCGCTCCTCCCGGTCGCCGCCACCGACGACGACATCGACGACCGGCTCGCCGAGGCGGCCTCCCTCCCGTTCGACCTGGCGGCCGAGACGCCGCTGCGGGTCACCCTCTTCGCCCTCGGTGAGCGGCGACACGTCCTGCTGCTCCTGCTGCACCACATCGCCGGTGACGGCTGGTCGCTCGCACCGCTCGCCCGCGACCTGTCCACCGCCTACGCCGCCCGCCGGTCCGGCGCGGCCCCCGCGTGGGAGCCGCTGCCGGTGCAGTACGCCGACTACAGCCTCTGGCAGCACGAGCTCTTCGGCAGCGAGGACGACGAGGACAGCGTCGGCGCGCGTCAGGTCGCCCACTGGAAGCAGGCCCTGGCCGGCCTGCCGCAGGAGCTGGCGCTGCCCACGGACCGTCCGCGCCCCGCGCAGGCGAGCCTGGAGGGCGACGTCGTCTCCTTCTCGCTCAGCCCGAAGCTGCACCGCAGGCTCGTCCAGCTGTCCCGCGACAGCCGCTGCAGCCTCTTCATGGTTCTCCAGGCGGGCCTCGCGGCCCTGCTGGACCGGCTCGGCTGCGGCGAGGACATCCCCATCGGCACCGCCGTCGCGGGCCGCACGGACGAAGCCCTCGACGACCTCGTCGGTTTCTTCGTCAACAACCTGGTGCTGCGCACCGACACCTCCGGCGACCCGACGTTCCGCGAACTGCTGGGCCGGGTCCGCGAGACGGACCTCACCGCCTACGCCCACCAGGACGTCTCCTTCGACCGGCTCGTGGAGGTCCTCAACCCGGAGCGTTCCCTCGCCCGGCACCCGCTGTTCCAGGTGATGCTCACGCTGCAGAACACCGAACGGGCCACCCTGGAGCTTCCCGGCCTGAGCGTCGAGCCCCGCGCGGCGCGGACCGGCTCGGCCCGTTTCGACCTCGCGCTGGAACTGGGCGAGAAGCGCGGCGCCGACGGCAGCCACGACGGGCTCGACGGCATCGTCGAGTACAGCACCGACCTGTTCGACCGGGCCACGGTCGAGAAGTTCACCTCCCGGTTCGTCCGGCTGCTGGAGGCCGTCGCCGCGGACGCGGACCGCACCATCGGCCGGATCGACGTCCTCGGCCCGGTCGAGCGTCACGAACTCCTCGTGCGCCGCAACGACACCCGTCACGAGGTGCCCGACACCACCCTGAACGCCCTCCTGGCCGAACAGGCGGCCCGCACCCCGGACGCGCCGGCCCTCGTCTTCGAGGACACCACCCTCACCTACGCCGAACTCGACGCCCGCGCCAACCGCCTGGCCCGCCGCCTGGCCGCCGAGGGCGCCGGGCCGGAGCGGACCGTGGCCGTCGCGGTGCCGCGCTCTCCCGAGCTCGTCGTCGCGCTGCTCGCCGTCCTCAGGGCCGGGGCCGCCTACCTGCCCGTCGACCCGGACTACCCGGCCGACCGCATCGGCCATCTGCTCACCGAGGCGCGCCCCGCCCTGCTGCTCACGGTCGCGGCGGCCGGGCTCCCGGAGCTCCCGGACCTCCGCACCCCCCGCCTGGCCCTGGACGACGCGGAACTGACCGCCGAACTCCGGTCCCTCGACGCCGCACCGCTGCCGGACACCGCCCGTCCCGGCAACCCGGCGTACGTCATCTACACCTCCGGTTCCACCGGCCGCCCCAAGGGCGTGCCCGTGCCGCACCGCGGCATCGTCAACCGGCTGCTGTGGATGCAGGACCGCTACGGGCTGCGCGCCGACGACCGGGTGCTCCAGAAGACGCCGTCCGGCTTCGACGTGTCGGTGTGGGAGTTCTTCTGGCCGCTGATCACCGGCGCCACCCTGGTCCTGGCCCGTCCCGAGGGCCACCGGGACCCGGTCTACCTGGCCGGGCTGATCCGCGCCGAACGGATCACCACGCTGCACTTCGTGCCGTCCATGCTCCAGGCGTTCCTCGCCGAGCCGGCCGCGGCCGGGTGCGGGGCGTCCCTCCGCCGGGTGATCTGCAGCGGCGAGGCCCTCACCGGCGACCAGCGCTCCCGCTTCTTCGAACTGTTCGACGCCGAGCTGCACAACCTCTACGGCCCGACCGAGGCGTCCGTCGACGTCACCCACTGGACCTGCGACCCCTCCGAGGGGACCCGCGCCGTCCCGATCGGCCACCCGGTGTGGAACACCCGGGTGTACGTGCTGGACGCGGCGCTGCGGCCGGTCGCCCCGGGGGTGGCGGGGGAGCTCTATCTCGCGGGCGAGCAGCTGGCCCGCGGTTACCTGGGGCGCCCGGCGCTGACCGCCGAGCGGTTCACCGCCTGCCCCTACGGGGGTCCGGGCACCCGCATGTACCGCACCGGGGACCTGGTGCGGTGGAACTCCGAGGGGGCCCTGGAGTACCTGGGGCGGGCCGACGACCAGGTGAAGCTGCGGGGCTTCCGGATCGAGCTCGGTGAGATCGAGTCGGTCCTGGTGTCCCATCCCGGCGTCGCCCGGGCGGCGGTCCTGGTCCGTGAGGACCGGCCCGGTGACAGGCGGCTGGTGGCCTACACCGTGTCCGGTGGCGGGCCGGTTCCGGACGCCGGTGTGCTGCGCGGGCACCTGGCGGCCGCGCTGCCCGCGTACATGGTGCCGTCGGCGTTCGTCGCCCTGGACGCCCTGCCGCTCACCCCCAACGGCAAACTCGACCGCAAGGCCCTGCCCGCCCCCGAGGCACGGACCGGGGAACCCGGCCGCGCCCCCGCCACCGAGCAGGAGGCCCTGCTGTGCCGCCTGTTCGGGGAGGTCCTCGGACTCGACGCCCCGGCCGGGGCCGACGACAGCTTCTTCGACCTGGGCGGCCACTCCCTGCTGGGCACCCGCCTGATCAGCCGGATCCGTACCGAGGCCGACGTCGAACTGCCCATCCGGGCCCTCTTCGAGACACCCACCCCGGCGGGACTCGCCCCGCTGCTCGGCGACGCCCGCCCGGCCCGCCGGGCCCTGTCCCGGGCACCGCGCCCCGAGCACCTGCCCGTCTCGTACGCGCAGCAGCGGCTGTGGTTCCTCAGCCGGCTGGACGACGCGCAGGCCGCCACGTACAACCTGCCGGTCGCGGTGCGGCTCACCGGCGTGCTCGACCCCGTCGCGCTGGCCGCGGCCCTGCACGACGTGGTCGGCCGCCACGAGGCGCTGCGCACCGTCTTCCGCGAGATCGGCGGCAGCCCGGTCCAGGTCGTCCTGGACGACGCCGCACCCGGGCTGAACGTCGTCGAGGTCCCCGAGAAGGACCTGCGGGCGGCGCTCGGCGCGACCGCGGCGCGCGGTTTCGACATCTCCACCGACCTGCCGCTGCGGGCGACGCTGTTCCGGCTCGGCGAGCGGGAGCACGTGCTGCTGCTCGTCCTGCACCACATCGCCGCCGACGGGTGGTCCATGGGTCCGCTGGCGCATGACCTGTCGGTGGCGTACGCGGCGCGGTGCCGTGGTGAGGCGCCGTCGTGGGGCGAACTGCCGGTGCAGTACGCGGACTACGCGCTGTGGCAGCGGGAGGTGCTGGGCAGCGAGGACGACCCGGAGAGCCTGGTCTCGGGTCAGCTGGCCTTCTGGCGCGAGGCGCTGGCGGGCATCCCGGAGGAGCTGCCGCTGCCGGTGGACCGGCCGCGTCCGGTGCACTCCTCGTACCGCGGTGACGTGGTGCCCTTCGCGCTGGACGCGCAGGTGCACGCGGGGCTGGCGGGGCTGGCGCGGGAGTCCGGCGCGAGCCTGTTCATGGTGTTGCAGGCCGCGGTCGCGGTGTGGCTGGGCAAGCTGGGCGCCGGCACGGACGTGCCGCTGGGCACCCCGGTGGCGGGGCGGACCGACAGCGCGCTGGACGACCTCGTGGGGTTCTTCGTCAACACGCTGGTGCTGCGCACCGACACCTCCGGCGACCCGACGTTCCGCGAACTGCTGGGCCGGGTCCGCGAGAGGGACCTGGAGGCCTACGCCCACCAGGACATCCCCTTCGAGCGTCTGGTGGACCTGGTGGGCCCGGAGCGCTCCCTGTCCCGCCACCCCCTCTTCCAGGTCATGCTCACCCTGCAGAACGCGGGGGCGGGCGACCTCGACCTGCCCGGTCTGACCGTGCGGAACGAGGACGCCGACACGGGCGCCGCCAAGTTCGACCTCTCCCTGACCTTCGGTGAGCGGTCGGTGGGGGAGGGGGCTCCGGCCGGGCTGGAGGGGTTCGTGGACTTCGCCGTGGACCTGTTCGACCGGGCCACGGTGGAGACCTTCGTGGAGCGGCTGGAGCGGGTGCTGCGGGCCGTGGTGGCCGATCCGGACGCGCCGGTGGGCGCGGTGGACGTGCTGTCCGCGGCCGAACGCGCCCAGATCCTCACCACCTGGAACGACACCACCGCGCCGGTCCTCACCGGCACCCTGCCGGAGCTGTTCCAGGCGCAGGCCGCCCGCACCCCCTCGCGCACCGCCCTGCTCTGCGCGGACGGGGAGAGCCTCACCTACCGCGAGCTCAACGAGCGGGCCAACCGCCTCGCCCACCTCCTGATCGGCCACGGCGCGGGACCCGAACGCGTCGTCGCCCTGGTCCTGCCCCGCTCGGTGGAGCTCTTCGTGGCGGAACTGGCGGTCCTCAAGGCCGGTGCCGCGTTCCTGCCCGTCGACCCGGCCCACCCGGCCGACCGCATCGCCTACACCCTCGACGACGCCGACCCCGTCCTCGTCCTCACCCACGACCTGTCCCCCTCCCGCCCACCACCGGCACACGCACAGTTCTGCACATCGGAGACCTCCCCCTCGGCCATCACCCCGCCAGTGATCCGACGGATGGGGAGCGGTTGTCGCCGCTGGAGGCCGCGCATCCGGCCTATGTCATCTACACCTCCGGTTCCACCGGCCGCCCGAAGGGGGTGGTGGTCGCCCACACCGGTGTGGGCAACCTCGCCTCCGCCCAGATCGACCGCTTCGCGCTGAGCGGTGACAGCCGGCTGCTGCAGTTCGCCTCGCCCAGCTTCGACGCCTCCGTCTCGGAGGTCTTCACCGCCTGGCTGTCCGGCGCCACCCTGGTCACCGCCGCCGCGGACCGGCTGCGCCCGGGCCCCGACCTGGCCCGCACCGTGAGCGACCTGCGCGTCACCCACGCCACGATCCCCCCGGTCGCCCTGGCCGCGATGCACCCCGCCGACCTGCCCGGCCTGACCACCCTCGTCGTCGCCGGCGAGGCCGTCCCCGCCCGGGTGGTGCGGGACTGGGCACCCGGCCGGCGCATGATCAACGCCTACGGACCCACCGAGACCACCGTGTGCGCCACCATGAGCACCCCGCTCACCGGCACCCGGCCCGGCCCCGTCCCCATCGGCGGCCCCCTCACCAACACCCGCGCCTACGTCCTGGACCCGGCACTGCGCCCGGTCGCCCCCGGCGTCACCGGCGAGCTCTACGTGGCCGGCACCGGCCTGGCCCGCGGCTACCTGGACCGCCCCGGCCTGACCGCCGAGCGCTTCGTCGCCTGCCCGTTCGGGGCGCCGGGGGAGCGGATGTACCGCACCGGCGACCTGGTGCGCTGGACCCCCGACGGCGACCTCGAATACCTCGGACGCACCGACGACCAGGTCAAACTGCGCGGCTACCGCATCGAACCCGCAGAGATCGAGGCCGCCCTGCGCGCTCTCGACGGCGTCCGCCAGGCCGCCGTCACCGTCCGCGAGGACCGCCCCGGCGACCGCCGCCTGGTCGCCTACACCGTCCCCGACCCCGACACCGACCTCGAACCGGGCCTCCTGCGCGACCGGCTGCGCACCACCCTGCCCGACCACATGATCCCGGCCGCCGTCGTCGTCCTCGACGCCCTCCCCCTCACCGTCCACGGCAAACTCGACCGCACCGCACTCCCCGCACCCGCCTACGGCCGGACCCCGGGCACGGGACGGGCGCCCTCCGGGCCCGTGGAGGCATCGCTGTGCGCGATCTTCGCCGAGGTGCTCGGGGTGGAGTCCGTCGGCGTCGACGACGGCTTCTTCGACCTCGGAGGCCACTCCCTGCTGGCCACCCGTCTCGCGAGCCGGGTCCGGGAGGAGCTCGGCGTGGAGCTGCCGGTGCGCAGCGTCTTCGAGCACCCGACCGTGGCCGAACTCGTCCGGCGGCTCGGTCCGGCGTCCGGGGTCCGCCCCGCGGTGCGCGCGGTCGAACGCCCCGCGGAGATCCCGCTCTCCTTCGCCCAGCGCAGACTGTGGTTCCTCGGTCATCTCGAGGGGCCGAGCACGGCGTACAACATCCCGCTGGCGCTGAGCCTGACCGGCGACCTGGACCGGGCGGCCCTCGCCGCCGCGCTGCGTGACGTGGTCGACCGGCACGAGAGCCTGCGGACCGTCTTCCCCGACACCGACGGGCGCCCGCGCCAGTCGGTGCTGGAGACCTCCGCCGTCGGCGTCGAGCTGCCGGTGACCGAGGTCACCGAGGCCGAACTGCCCGCCGCGCTGAGCGCCGCGGCCGGCCACGTCTTCGACCTGACGACGGACGTGCCGCTGAAGGCGGACCTCTTCGCCCTCGCCCCCGACCGGCACGTGCTCCACCTGCTGGTGCACCACATCGCCGCCGACGGCGCCTCGCTGGCGCCGCTGGCCAGGGACCTGTCCACCGCCTACGCGGCGCGCCGCCGGGCCCGGACCCCCGACTGGGAGCCCCTGCGGGTGCAGTACGCGGACTTCACGCTGTGGCAGCGGGAGGTGCTGGGCAGCGAGGACGACCCGGACAGCATGATCTCGGCCCAGCTCGAGCACTGGCGCACCGCGCTCGCGGACCTCCCCGAGGAGCTGGCGCTGCCGGCCGACCGGCCGAGGCCCCAGCGTTCGTCCCACCGCGGCGGTCTGGTCCCGCTGGAGCTCGACGCCGAGCTGCACACCCGGATCGCGGCGCTGGCACGCCGCACCGGCACCAGCGTGTTCATGGTCCTCCAGGCGGCCACCGCCGCGCTGCTCACCAAGATGGGCGCCGGCACCGACGTCCCGATCGGCACGCCGGTCGCCGGGCGGACCGACGGCGCCCTCGACGACCTCGTGGGCTTCTTCGTCAACACGCTGGTGCTGCGCACCGACACCTCCGGCAACCCGACCTTCCGGGAGCTGCTGGCCCGGGTCCGGGACACCGACCTGGCCGCCTACGCCCACCAGGACGTCCCGTTCGAGCGGCTCGTGGAGGTCCTGAACCCGGAGCGCTCGGCGGCCCGGCACCCGTTGTTCCAGGTCAACCTGACCTTCCACAACCAGGCCTCTCCCGCGGACGGCCTGGACCTGCCCGGGCTGACCTTCGGCGGTCACCCGGTCGAGCACCACGTCGCCAAGTACGACCTGGCGCTGAGCCTCACCGAGCAGCGGACCCCGGAGGGCTCGGCCGCCGGGATCACGGGCGCGCTGGAGTTCGCCGTCGACCTCTTCGACGAGGCCACGGCCGACAGCCTCGCCACGCGCTTCGTCCGGCTGCTGTCCGCGTGGGCCGAGGAGCCCGACCGGGCGCTCGCCGACGTGGACGTCCTGGACGCGGCCGAGTGGGACGCCGTTCTCGCCGGTGCCGTCGGGGCGGTGGGTGAGGCGGGTGCCGGTGGTGTGTCGCTGGCGGGGTTGTTCGAGGCGCGGGCGGCCGCGGCGCCGGGGGCGGTGGCGGTGGTGTGCGGTGACCGGTCGGTCTCCTACGGGGAGTTGAACGCTTCCGCGAACCGGTTGGCGCGCCGGCTGGTGGCGGGGGGTGCGGGGCCGGGCCGGTTCGTGGGGCTGGCGCTGCCGAGGTCGGTGGAGCTGGTGACCGCGCTGCTGGCGGTGGTGAAGTCGGGTGCGGCGTACGTGCCGATGGATCCGGACTATCCGGCGGAGCGGCTGGCGCACATGGTGGCGGACTCCGCTCCGGTGCTGGTGGTGACCGCCTCGGGGGTGGATCTGTCGGGGGTGGACTGCGGCGGCGCGTCGGTGGTGGTGCTGGACGCCCCGGACGTCACGGCGGAGGTCGACGGCCTGCCGGGCGGCGACCTGTCGGACGCCGAGCGCGGTGGTGTGCTGTGCGGTGGTTCGGCGGCGTACGTCATCTACACGTCCGGTTCGACGGGCCGTCCGAAGGGGGTGGTGGTGCCGCACGGCAACGTGGTGCGGCTGTTCTCCGCCACCGAGGACCGGTTCGGGTTCGGGCCGGACGATGTGTGGACGCTGTTCCACAGCTACGCGTTCGACTTCTCGGTGTGGGAGGTGTGGGGTCCGCTGCTGCACGGCGGGCGGCTGGTGGTGGTGCCGTTCGAGGTGTCGCGCTCTCCGGAGGAGTTCCTGGAGCTGCTGGTGGCGGAGGGGGTGACGGTGCTCAACCAGACGCCGTCGGCCTTCTACCAGCTGATGCGGGTGGAGGGGGAGCGTCCGGACCTGGGCGCTCGGTTGTCCCTGCGGTACGTGGTCTTCGGTGGTGAGGCGCTGGATTTGTGGCGGCTGGAGGAGTGGTACGGCCGTCATGCGGAGGACGCCCCCCGGCTGGTGAACATGTACGGGATCACCGAGACCACCGTCCACGTCACCCACCGGGACCTGGACGCCGCCGGGTCCGCCTCGGCGACGGCCAGCCTCATCGGCCGGCCGATCCCCGACCTGCGGGTCCACGTCCTCGACGCCTTCCTCGCACCGGTCCCCACCGGGATCGTCGGCGAGATGTACGTGTCGGGCGCGGGCCTGGCCCGCGGCTACCTCGGCCGGCACGCCCTGACCGCCGAGCGCTTCGTCGCCGACCCGTACGGCCCGCCCGGCACCCGCATGTACCGCACCGGCGACCTGGCCCGCCGCAACGCGGACGGCGAGCTGGAGTACGTCGGCCGCGCCGACCACCAGGTCAAGATCCGCGGCTTCCGCATCGAGCTCGGCGAGATCGAGGCCTGCCTCGCGGCGCATCCGCAGGCCGGTCAGGTCGCCGTCGTCGTGCGCGAGGACCGCCCGGGCGAGCGCAGGCTCGTCGGGTACGTCGTCCCGCGGGCCCGGGACGAGGCCGTGGAGCCGGAGGACCTGCGCAAGCACCTCCGTACGCAACTGCCCGAGTACATGGTGCCGTCGGCGTTCGTGACGCTGCCGCACCTGCCGCTGACCGCCAACGGCAAGCTCGACCGCAAGGCGCTGCCCGCCCCCGATCTCGCCGCGGCCGCGGGAGGCCGCGCGGCGCGGACCGAGCGCGAGGAACTGCTCTGCGGACTGTTCGCCGAGGTCCTCGGACTGCCCTGCGTCGGCGTCGACGACGGCTTCTTCGACCTGGGCGGCGACTCCATCGTCTCCATCCAGCTCGTCGCCCGCGCCCGCAAGGCCGGACTGCTCCTGACCCCGCGCGACGTCTTCGAGCACAAGACGGTCGAGGCGCTGGCCGGTGTCGCCGCCGCCGTCGACCGCACGGCCGAGGACGGCCCGGACGCCGGGATCGGGACGGTGGGGGCGACGCCGATCGTCCGCTGGCTGGAGGAGCGGGGCGGGCCCGTCGACCGCTTCAACCAGTCGATGCTGCTCCAGGTGCCCGCGGGCGCGTCCGCCGAGCACCTGACGGGCGCGCTGCAGACGCTGCTGGACCACCACGACATGCTGCGGGCGCGGCTGACGCGCGGCGCCGACGGCTGGTCGCTGGAGGTCCCGGACCGCGGCACGGCCGACGCGGCCGCCCTACTGCACCGGGTCGCGCTGCCGGCCGGACCGGTCCGGGCCGGGACGCTCGCCGAGGCGCTGGAGGAACACGCCACCGCGGCGTGGGACCGGCTGTCGCCCGAGGACGGCGTCATGGTCCAGGCGGTCTGGTTCGACGCCGGCCCGGACCACCCGGGACGGCTGCTGCTGATCGCCCACCACCTCGTGGTCGACGGCGTCTCCTGGCGTGTCGTCACCCCCGACCTGGCCGCGGCGTACCGGGCCCTGGCCGACGGCGGGAAGCCGGAGCCCGAACCGGTGCCCACGTCCTTCCGCACCTGGGCCCGCCTGCTGAACGAGGAGGCCCTGAGGCCCGAACGCGTCGCCGACCTGAGCCGCTGGACGACGATGCTGGCCGACGGCGAACCGCTGCTCGGCGAGCGTCCGCTCGACCCGGCGCGCGACACCCAGGCGACCGCGCGCACCCTCACCCTGTCCCTCGCGCGCGAGCACACCGAACCGCTGCTGACCTCCGTCGTCTCCGCGTTCCACGCCGGGGTGAACGACGTGCTGCTGACCGGCTTCGCGCTGGCCGTCGCCGAGTGGCAGGAGAGGCGGGGCCGGCACACCCGGGGCGTCCTGGTGGACCTCGAGGGCCACGGCAGGACCGCACCGGGCGGCGACGCCGCCCGCGACCTGTCGCGCACGGTCGGCTGGTTCACCGGTCTCCACCCGGTGCGGCTGGAGACCGGCCACCAGGACTGGGAGCGGCTCACCGCCACCGGCTCGGGCGCGGGCAGGGTCCTCAAGCGGATCAAGGAGCAGTTGCGTGCGGTGCCCGACAACGGGCTCGGATACGGGCTGCTGCGCTACCTCAACCCGGACACCCGTCCCGTCCTCGCCGCACTCGCCCCTCCGCAGATCGGGTTCAACTACCTGGGCCGGCTCGGCGGGGGCGGCGACACGGCCGGGGCCGCGGACTGGGGCCCGGCCCCCGAGTCCGGCGGGCTCGGCGGCGGCTGCGACGACGCCATGCCGCTGGCGCACCCGCTGGAGGTCAACGCCCTCACCCAGGACGGCCCCGGGGGTCCGCAGCTCGTGGCCACCTGGACCTGGGCCGGGGAACTGCTCGGCGAGGAGGACGTGGCCGCGCTGGCCGAGGGGTGGTTCCGCATGCTGCGGATGCTCGCCGAGCACGCGGCCGCTCCGGAGGCCGGCGGCTGGACGCCGTCCGACCTGCCGCTGGTGTCCCTGAGCCAGCACGACATCGACGGGCTCGACGACGACCTCGACGACCTCGACGAGTACCTCGAGGACGACAGCGACGACGACACCGGCGGTTCCGGCGCGTCCGGCGCTCTCCAGGACCGGCGGGACCCGCACGACCAGCACGACACAAACGACGACGCCGAGGCCGGCGCCGACTGGAGGAACCGATGAGCAAGCCGGCGATCGAGGACGTGCTCCCGCTGTCCCCGCTGCAGGAGGGGCTGCTGTTCCACGCGCTGCTCGACGAGCAGGAGATGGACGTCTACACGGTGCAGCTGGTGCTGGAGCTGACCGGCCTGGTGGACACCGAGCGGATGACGGCCGCCGTGGCCGCGCTCGTCGCCCGGCACACCAGCCTGCGCGCCGGCTTCCGGCACGAGGGCCTGGAGCGCCCGGTGCAGGTCGTCCGCAGCCGGGTCCGGCCGCCCTACCGGGAGGTCGACCTCGGCGGGCTGCCGCAGGACGCGCGGCCCGCCGCGCTGGAACGGGCGCTCGCCGAGGACCGCGCGCGCCGCTTCGACCTGAACCGGCCGCCGCTGGTGCGCTTCACCCTGGTGCGCCTCGGCGAGCGCGAGCACCGGCTCGTGGTGAGCAACCACCACATCCTGCTGGACGGCTGGTCCACGCCGCTGCTGGTCGGCGAGCTCTTCACGCTGTACCGGCAGCACGGCGACCCGTCCGGCATGCCGCACGTGACGCCGTACCGCGACTACCTGGCATGGGTGGCCAAGCAGGACCGGGCACGGAGCGAGCAGGCCTGGCGGGAGGTGCTCGGCGACGTCTGCGAGCCCACCCTGCTGGCCCCCGCGGACCCGAACCGCCGGCCGGTCCGGCCGCGCCATCACACGCTGGACCTGTCCGAGGAGTTCACCTCGGCGCTGGCGGCCCGCACCCGCGGGAGCGGTCTGACGCTGAACACCGTCCTGCAGGGGGTGTGGGGGCTGCTGCTGGGCCGGCTCACCGGCCGCGACGACGTCGTCTTCGGCGGCACGGTCTCCGGGCGCCCGCCGGAGCTGCCCGGTGTCGAGCACATGATCGGGCTGTTCATCAACACCCTGCCGGTGCGGGTCACCCTCGACCCCGCCGAGTCGCTCGCCGGGCTCCTGGCCCGGCTGCAGAAGCAGCAGTCCGCCCTCATGGACCACCAGCAGCTGAGCCTGACCGACATCCAGTCCCTCGGCGGCTGGAAGGAGGGCGTCGGCGAGCTGTTCGACACGCTCACCGTGACGGAGAACTACCCCGTCGACCCCTCCGCGCTGGCGGCCGGGCACCCGGCCGACCCGGACGAACTGCGGGTCACCGGGCTGGTGGGGGAGGACGCCAACCACTACCCGATGAGCCTCGCGGCCGTCCCCGGCCCCCGGCTGCACCTGCGGCTGAGCTACCGGCCCGACCTGTTCTCCGAGGAGACCGTGCGGCTGATGGGCGGGCGCATCGAGGCGCTGCTGCGGGCCGTGGTCGAGGATCCGGAGCAGGCCGTCGGCCGGCTGGACGTCGTCTCCGGCGACGAGCACCGGCGGCTCGTCGGCGAGTGGGGCCGCGGCGGCGACGGCCCGCGGCCCCGCACCTTCCCCGACCTCTTCGAGGAGCGGGTCCGCAGCACCCCGGACGCCGACGCCGTCGTCGCGCCGGGGGTCCTGCTCGGCTACGCCGAACTGAACGAGCGGGCCAACCGGCTCGCCCGGCTGCTGGCCGCGCGCGGGGCCGGGCCGGAGAGGATCGTCGCCCTGCTGCTGCCCCGGTCGGTGGACATCGTGGTGGCACAGCTCGCGGTGCTCAAGTCCGGAGCCGCCTACCTGCCGGTGGACCCGTCCTACCCGGCCGAGCGCATCGCGTTCATGCTCGACGACGCGGCTCCGGCACTCGCCGTCACCGCCGGTGACGTCACCGTGCCGGAGGGCACGCTGCCGGCCGGGCTCGCGGTGCTGCGGCTGGACGACCCGGCCGTCACCGGGGAGCTCGCCCGGCTCCCGGCCCACGACCTGACCGACTCCGACCGCACCGCCGCGCTGCTGCCCGCGCATCCCGCGTACGTCATCCACACCTCCGGCTCCACCGGCAGGCCCAAGGGCGTGCTGGTGCAGCACACCGGGCTCGCGGCGTTCTCCGCCGCGGTGGCCGAGGGGTTCGCCGTGGACGGCACCGCCCGGGTGCTGCAGTTCGCCTCGCCGAGCTTCGACGCCTCGGTGCTGGAACTGTGCTCCGCGCTGCCGGCCGGAGCCGCGCTCGTGGTGCCCCCGCCCGGCCCGCTCGGCGACGAGGCCCTCGCCGAGGTGCTGCGCGAGCAGCGGGTGACCCATGCCCTGGTGCCGCCGGCGGCGCTCGCCACCGTGCCCGTGGAAGGGCTGCCCGACTTCCGCTCCCTGGTCGTCGGCGGCGACGCCACCGGCGCCGAACTCGTGGACCGCTGGGCGCCCGGCCGCCGCATGGTCAACGCCTACGGCCCCACCGAATCCACCGTGGCGGCGACGCTCAGCGAGCCCCTGGCCGCGGGCGGGGGCACCCCGCCCATCGGCCGGCCGGTCCGCGGCACCCGGGTCTACGTGCTGGGCGACACGCTGCGCCCCGTGCCCGTCGGCGTACCGGGCGAGCTGTACGTGGCCGGGGACGGCCTGGCCCGCGGCTACCTGGGCCGTGCGGCGCTGACCGCCGAACGGTTCACCGCCTGCCCGTACGGCGGGCCCGGCGAGCGGATGTACCGCACCGGGGACCTGGTGCGCTGGACCGAGGACGGCACCCTGGAGTACCTCGGCCGCGCCGACGACCAGGTGAAGATCCGCGGCTTCCGCGTCGAACCCGGCGAGATCGAGTCGGCGCTCGCCGCGCTCCCCGGTGTGGGCCGGGCGGTGGCGGTGGTGCGGGAGGACGCCGGCGGCGACCGGATGATCGTGGCCTACGTCGTCCCGGCGGACCCGCGGGGACCGGCCGGCCCGCTGGAGCCGGCCGTGCTGCGGGACGGCCTGGCCGGCACGCTCCCCGAGTACATGGTGCCCTCCGCGTTCGTACGGCTGGACGAGGTCCCGCTGATGCCGAACGGGAAGCTGGACCGCAAGGCGCTGCCCGACCCCGAGTTCACCGGGTCCCTGGGCAGCGGCGCTCCCCGCACTCCCGAGGAGGAGGTGCTCTGCGGTCTGTTCGCCGAGGTGCTCTCGCTGCCCCGGGTCGGCGTCGACGACAACTTCTTCGACCTCGGCGGGCACTCGCTGCTCGCGACCCGGGTGATCAGCCGGGCGCGGGCCGCGTTCGGCGTGCGCCTCTCGGTGCGCAGCCTGCTGGAGAACCCGACCGTGGCCGCGCTGGCCGCCGAACTCACCGCCGGCTCCGACCACGACCCGTTCGACGTGCTGCTGCCCCTGCGGCCCGGCGGCTCGAAGCCGGGCGTGTTCTGCCTGCACCCCGGGGCCGGCATCGGCTGGGGCTACTCGGGCCTGCTGCGGCACATCCCGGCCGACCACCCGATCTACGCGCTCCAGGCCCGGGGGCTCGCCCGCGACGAGGAACTGCCCTCCTCCATCCAGGAGATGGCCGACGACTACCTCGACCGGATCCGCGGCGTCCAGCCGTCCGGCCCCTACCACCTGGTGGGCTGGTCCCTCGGCGGGATCCTCGCGCACATGATCGCCACCCGGCTCCAGGAGGCCGGCGAGCAGGTCGGTGTGCTGGCCGTGCTGGACACCGACCCGGACATCCCCGCCGAGGAGCACGCGGGCCTCGCGTACGACGAGCAGGACGTGCTGGCCACGCTGCTGGACCTCAGCGGCCGGTCGGCGGACCGGGACCCGGCCGAACCGCTGGAGTACGAGCGGGTGATGGAGGTCCTGCGGGCGGGGGACAGCGCACTGGCCGGACTGGAAAAGCGTCATATCGGCGCGCTCGCCCGTGTTGGCACCAACATGTCGAGGAGCATCATCCACCCCTACAGCCCTGGTCTACTGGGCGTCGTCCGTGGCGATGTCATGCTGACCGTCGCAGGCCGGGACCACGCCTCCCCGCAGGCGATGGCCGCGGCGTGGCAGCCCTTCGTGGAGGGGCGGGTCGACATCCAGGTCGTCGACTGCGGGCACAACGAGCTGACCCGGCCGGGTCCCATCGGCGAGATCGGCAGGGCACTCGCAGCGCAGCTGCGCGAGCTCCGGTGAACCACCGGAGCACCACCGTACCGACGACCCGCCACAGCGCACCCACTTGGAGCAAGCCCCTATGACCAGCGCCACCGCGACGGCACCGGGCGGAGCCGACGTCGAGGACCGTGAGCTCGACAGCTTCGACCTGACCGACCCCGGGACCTATCAGACGACCGACGTCCACGCCATGTGGCGCCGGTTCCGCAGCGAGCGCCCGGTGCACCGCCACCCGGCGACCGCGGCCGGACCCGAGTTCTGGGTCCTGTCCCGGTACGACGACGTCATGAAGGTGTACAAGGACGACGACAACTTCACCTCCGAGCGGGGGAACCTGCTGGTCACGCTGTTGCACGGCAGTGACTCGGCGGCCGGCAAGATGCTCGCGGTCACCGACGGCCCGCGGCACGCGGCGATCCGCAAGCTGATGCTCAAGTCGTTCTCGCCGCGCGCCCTGCGGCACATCTCGGAGCAGGTCGTGCAGCGCACCCGCACGCTCCTCAAGGACGCGGTGGAACGGGGCGAGGCGGACTTCGCGCGGGACGTCGCCGAGCACATCCCGATCGCCACCATCTGCGACCTGCTGGGCGTCCCCGAGTCGGACCGCGCCTTCCTGCTCGGCCTCAACAAGGAGGCGCTCAGCTCCAGCACGGCGGACACCAGCGCCGAGGACTCCTGGCTCGCCCGCAACGAGATCCTGCTGTACTTCGGCGAGCTGGCCGAGGAGCGCAGGAGGAACCCGGTCGACGACGTCATCAGCGTGCTGGCCACCGGCCGGATCGACGGGAAGCCGCTGGACGAGGACGAGATCGTCCTGAACTGCTACAGCCTGATCATCGGCGGCGACGAGACCAGCCGGCTGTCGATGATCGGCGGGGTGCGGGCGCTGATGCGCCACCCGGAGCAGTGGAACGCCCTGAAGCGGGGCGAGGTGACGGTGGAGAGCGCCGTGGAGGAGGTGCTGCGCTGGACGACCCCCGGCATGCACTTCGGCCGCCGGGCGCTGCGGGACGTCGAGGTCGGGGGGCAGCGGATCGCCGCCGACGACATCGTCACCCTGTGGAACACCTCCGCCAACCGGGACGAGGCCGTCTTCGACGCCCCGGACACGTTCGACCTGGCGCGCACCCCCAACAAGCACGTGTCGTTCGGCTACGGGCCGCACTTCTGCCTCGGTGCCTTCCTCGGCCGCGTCGAGATCAACGCCATGCTCGACGGGCTGCGGACCGTGGTGGACCGCGTCGAGCCCAACGGCCCGGTGAAGCCGGTGTTCTCCAACTTCCTCAGCGGTCTGGAGAGCCTGCCCGTCCGCTTCGAGGCGGACCGCGAAGGACTCGCCCGGTGGAGCTGAGGGCCGCCCGCTTCGCCCCCGGGGCCCGAAGAGCCCCCGGGTCCCGAAGAGAAGGAAAAGGAATCTGATGTCGAAGGCACGAGTGGATGCCGGCCCGGCGTCCGCGGTCCCGGTCTCCCGGTGGGAGCGGGCCGTCGGCCACTGCGCGGTGTTCGCCGGGCTCGCCTACGCCCTGCCGCACCTGTGGTGGGGGATGGGCGTCATGTTCGCCTACCCCGACACCCCCGAGTCGGTGCCGGACGTGGCCTGGCAGCGCATGATCGCCTTCTGGGGCATGGGGGCGGCCGCCGCGCTCGCCGCCCTCGCGACCACCGCCCTCTTCCGGCCCTGGGGGGACCTCTTCCCCCGGTGGCTGCGCGTCGGGGCGGCCCTGACCGGCGGCACCGGGCTCGCGCTGTGGGGCCTCGGCTACGGCTACCTGCGGTTCTTCGTCGCCGTGGGCCGGGTGGAGCCCAGCCCGGAGGTGGCCGCCTCCTTCGGCCCCTGGAACTTCTACTGGTATCCCGTGTTCTTCGTCTGGGGCGCGTCGCTGGCACTCGCCGCCCTCCATCTGCGCCGCCGACCGTCCGCCCCCGGGACCGGCGTCCCGCGGCCGGACGAGCGGACCCGGCGGGCCCCGTCAACCACCGAGGTGAACCCGTGACGAACGCCATCGAGGCCGAGGGCCTCCGCAAGAGCTACAAGGGACACGAGGCGCTGAGCGGGGTGTCCCTCTCCGTGCCCGAGGGGACGGTCCTCGGACTGCTCGGCCCCAACGGTGCGGGCAAGACCACCACCGTCCGCATCCTGGCCACCCTGCTCCGGCCCGAGGAGGGCCGGGCGACGGTCGCCGGCTTCGACGCCGTGAAGCAGCCCAAGGAGGTACGCCGCCGGATCGGCCTCACCGGCCAGTACGCGGCCCTCGACGAACGGCTCACCGGCCGCGAGAACCTGCGGCTCATCGGCACCCTGCTGCACCTGGGCAAGCGCCGGTCGCACCGGAAGGCGGACGAACTGCTGGAGCGGTTCGAACTCTCCGACGCCGCCGGCCGGGTGGTGCGGACGTACTCCGGCGGCATGCGCAGGCGGCTGGACCTGGCGGCCAGCCTGATGGTCGACCCGCCGGTCCTCTTCCTCGACGAGCCGACCACCGGACTCGACCCCAGCAGCCGGGTCGTCCTGTGGGGGATGATCCGCGAGCAGGTGGCCAAGGGCGTCACCGTCCTGCTGACCACCCAGTACCTGGAGGAGGCCGACCAGCTCGCCGACCGCATCGTGGTGATCGACTCCGGCAGGGTCATCGCCGACGGCACCGCCGACCAGCTGAAGCAGAAGGTCGGCACCGAGCGCCTCGAGGTCTCCGCGCTCGCCGCCGGGAACACCCCCCGGGTGGTCGCCGCGATCGGCGCCCGGCTCGCGGCCACCCCGGCCGTCTCCGAGGACGGCCGCACCGTGTCGGTGCCGCTGCCCGACGGCATGGCCGGGGTCGCCGCCGCGGCCGCGGCGGTGGAGGAACTCGGCATCGAAGTGGCGGAGTTCGCCGTCCGGCGTCCTTCGCTCGACGACGTCTTCATGACGCTGACCGGCCAGACGGCCAAGGAGAAGGAATCGGCGTGACCGAGACACTGAGTGACGTACGGGCCCTGGTGGGCCGTCACTTCCGGCACATCTACCGCATACCCGAGCAGCTGATCAGCGTCACCATCATGCCGATCGCCTTCGTGCTGATCTTCGGCATGCTCTTCGGCAGCGCCATGAAGGTGGAGGGCGGCAGCTACCAGGAGTACATCATGGCCGGCATCTTCATCCAGGTGATGATGGCCAACATCTCCCAGACGGCCCTCGGCGTCGTCGGGGACCTGGGCAACGGCCTGGTGGACCGCTTCCGTTCGCTGCCGATCTCCCGCTCCGCGGTGCTGATCGGCCGTACCACCGCGGACATGGCGCTCGCCGCCTGGTCGTGCGTGCTGATGGCGGGCGTCGGCTGGCTCATCGGCTGGCGCATCCACAACGGGCTGCCCAAGGCCCTCGCGGCGTTCGGGCTGCTGCTCCTGCTCGGTTTCGCCATGTCGTGGCTCGGCGCGCTGCTCGGTCTGGCGCTGCGCAGCACCGAATCGGTCAACGCCCTGGCGTTCATGGCGATGATGCCGCTGGTGTTCCTGTCCAACGCGTTCGTCCCGCCGGACGGGCTGCCGGCCTGGCTGCGGGTCGTCGCCGAGTGGAACCCGGTCAGCATGGTGGTCACCGCCTGCCGGCAGCTCTTCGGCAACCCCACGGTGGGCGTCGGCACGGGACTGCCGGCCGAGCACCCCGTCGCGATGTCGCTGCTCCTGATCGGCGGCATCCTCGCCGTGGTCATCCCGCTGTCCGGCCGCGCCTACAGCACGGCGACGGCCCGCTGAGGACCCCCGCACCACGGAGGGCCCGCGCCCGCGGGGTGGTCCACGCGGTTCGCCCGGCCGGGTTCCCCCGGCCGGGCGAACCGCGTGTGCGGCCGTACCGGCGGCCCTCCGGCGCGCACGGACGGCGCCGGTGACCGGGCGTCAGCGGCGGCCCCGGGAGAGCGAGAACAGGACGCGCAGCGTCAGCACCGAGGCGACGAGCAGCAGATTGCACCCGAGCACCTCGAACAGTCCTGCCGACGGGGTGATCTCCGGCCCGCCGGGCGTCCGCAGCAGCATCACCCCGACCACCCCGGCCGCGCCGCCGCTGAAGGCCAGCAGCACGTCGTGGACGACGCCCCGGACGAAGTCCCGGTCGCGTTCGTCGGCCAGCACCCGGACGTTCACGCTCAGCCGTCCCTGCTCCAGGGCCTCCGTGATGCGGTCCACCCGGCGCGGCAGCCGGCGCAGCACCGGCAGCAGCGCGAGCAACTCGCCCGCGGCGGACCGTCCGAGGCTCCCCGGTGCCAGCTTCCGCCGGACCTGGGAGGCCGCGAACCGGCGGGCCTCGGCGATGATGTCGTAGCCGGGGACCAGCCGGTCCAGGGACGCCTCCAGCGTCGACAGGGAACGGAACACGGCGGCGATCTCACCGGGCACGACCAGCCCGTACCTGGTCACCAGCAGGAACAGCGCGGCGAACATCTCCCGGTCCGGCCGGGTCCCCGGAACCAGGTGCCGGGCCATGAACCGGCCCAGTTCGCGGGCCAGCCGGTTCTCGTCGGCCGGTTCCGGCCGGTGCTCCACCAGCTCCAGCAGCGCGTCGCACAGGGCCTGCTGGTCGTTGCGGTGGATCGCGACCAGCAGGTCGCGCAGCGCGGAACGGAGCACCCGGTCGATGCGCCCGGCGCATCCGAAGTCGAGCAGTCCCAGCCGCCCGTCGTCCAGCAGCAGGATGTTGCCCGGATGCGGATCGGCGTGGAAGACGCCGTCGGTCATGATCTGCGCGAGGAAGCAGTCCAGCAGGGCTCCGGCGAGCGCCGTCCGGTCGTGTCCGCGTGCGTCGGCGGCCTCGGCGGCCTTGTCGAGCGGCACCCCGTCCAGCCAGTCCACCACCAGGACGCGGGAGGTGGTCAGGGCGTCGTGGACGGCGGGGATCCGCACGGCCGGGAGCGGGGCGGTGCCCTCCGGCGGGTGCTGTGCGGAGTCGGCCTCCCGGGCGGCGGCCATCTCCCGGGTGTTGCGGGCCTCGGTGCGGAAGTCGAGTTCCTCCCTGAGGGAGGCGGCGAAGCCCAGGACCAGGCCGGTGACCCCGATGGAGCGGCCCCACGCGGTGCGCTCGCCGGTCCTGCGGGCGACCCGCAGGAGGATGTCCAGATCGCGTTCCACCACCTGGCGGGCCCGGGGGCGCTGCACCTTGACGGCGACCGCCCGGCCGTCCCGCAGCCGCGCCCGGTGCACCTGGGCGACGGAGCCGGCCGCCACCGGCACGGTGTCGAACGCGGCGAACACCTCGCCCGGCGGGGCTCCCAGCTCCTCGGTGAGCACCTGCTCGATGCCCTCCCAGGGCTCCGCGGCCACCGCGCACTGGAGCAGGCCCAGTTCCTCGATGAACTCGGCGGGCAGCAGGTCGTAGCGGGTGGAGAGCACCTGGCCGAGCTTGACGAAGGTGGTGCCCGCCTCCTCCAGGGCCAGCCGGAGGGCGCGGGCGTGCTCCGCCCGCGCCGCGCCGGTCGCCGGGCCGGTCAGGCCGGACAGCCGAGGGAGCCGGCCCAGCCCGTGCCGGAGGGCGATCCGGCTGAGCTCCGTGAAGCGCTGGGTGCGCGCCACCCGGCGCCTCACGGCCCGGGGCCAGCGGACGATGCCGCCGACCGACCCGCTGGGCACCACCGCCTCGGACAGGGCCAGGAACGTCATGGCGGCCAGCAGGGCGCAGCCCACCGGGACGGTCGCCAGCACGGTGCCCGCCGCGGCGGGCCCCATCGCGGAACTCACCAGTCCGGTGGTGAGCAGGCCGGTGCACCCGGTGAGCAGGGAGCGCAGCACGCCGATCCGGAGACCGAGCAGCCTGCGCGCCCCGGCACCGAGGACGACCAGGCCGAGGGCGATGGTGCCCACGGCGGTCAGGACGACGACGAACGCGGTCACCGTGACGAGGTCACGCCGTGGCCGGCTCGGGCGCCGGCTCGGGTGCCGGCTCGGCGCCGTCGCCGTCCGCCGGTCCCGGACGGTCGCCGGACGGCCACCAGGCCCGTTCGCCGAGCAGCGAGGTGACCGCCGGCACCAGGACGAGCGCCATCACGAAGGCGGTGATCAGGATGCCGAACGACACCGCGAAGCCCAGCTGCTGGAGCATGCTGTTGGCGGCCAGCACCAGGACGCCGAACGTACCGGCCAGGATGACGGCGGCGGCCCCGATGGTGGGCGCCGACCGGGCCACGGCGATCCGGACGGCCTCCTGCCGGGTCCGGCCCCGGGCGATCTCCTCGCGCAGGCGGGCCACCATCAGGATGTTGTAGTCCGTGCCGATCGCCACCACGAAGAGGTAGACGAACACGGGCAGCGCGAACATCAGCCCGTTCTCGCCCTTGATCTGCTGGAAGACCAGGACGGCCGCGCCGAGGGTGGCGCCGAAGCCGAGGCCCACGGCCGCGATCAGGTACCAGGGCGCGACGGCGCTGCGCAGCAGGAGCCCGAGGATCACCATGATGGCGACGCCGGCGACCGGGAAGACCAGCGAGTAGTCGCGGTCGACGGCGGTGCGGATGTCCGCGAGCACGGCGCTGGTGCCGCCGACGAGCGCCTCGGTGCCCTCGGGCGCCGCTCGGTGCGCGGTGTCGCGCAGCTCTCCGGAGACCAGGTCGATCGCCGCCTCCTCGGCGGGGCGGAAGTCCAGTACGACGCTGAACTGCGCCGCGTCCCCGGTGGTGCCGAGCACGGCCGGGGAGACGTCGCCGACGCCCTCGACCGCGGAGAGCTCCTTGCGGAACGCCTCCAGGCCGGCCGGGTCGAGCCGGGAGCCGTCCCCGGTGGTGACGAGCACCAGGGAGGGGTCGGTCTGCCCGGCGGAGAAGCCGAGCCTGAGGTCCCTGGAGGCCTGGACGGACTCCAGGTCCCGCGGCAGCGAACTCTCGCTGTCGAACTCGGCGCTGAAGCCGAGGGCGGCCACGCTCATGACGGCCAGCAGACCGCCGGAGAGGCCCGCGAGCAGGCGGGGCCGCCGGGAGACGAGGCCGCCGAGCCGGTCGGCGAGGACGCTCCCGGACTGCTTCCTCCACGCCTTGGAGGGCCAGAACGCCTTGGCGCCCAGCAGCGAGAAGACGGCCGGTACGAGGGTCAGGGAGGCCAGCAGGGTGACGGCGACGGCGATGGCCAGCGACGGGCCCATGGCACGCAGCATGCCCATGGTGGAGAGCGCCAGGGCGAGGAAGGCGACGACGACCGCGCCGGCCGCGGAGGCGATGGTCTCGCCGACCCGGGCCACCGCGCCGGTCATGGCCTCCCTGGGCGCCCGGCCCTCCCGCAGGAGCTCGCGGTAGCGGAAGAGCAGGAACAGGATGTAGTCGGTGCCGACGCCGAACAGCACCACGATGAGGATGGCGGAGACCGAGCTGTCGGCCTGGAGCCCGCCGAGTTCGGCGGCGGTGGCGATCAGGCCGGTGGCCACGACGAACACCAGGAGGATCAGCAGCACCGGCAGCAGCGCGACGAGCGGACTGCGGAAGATCAGGAGCAGCAGCACCACGATCAGCACCAGGGTCGCCATCATGATCATGGCGTCGGTGTCGCCGGAGGACTCGAGGTTGTCCAGGCCGCTGGCGGTCGGCCCGGTCACCCCCATGCTCAGGCCGGTGCCCGCGAGCAACGGCCGGGCGTCCGCCCGGAGCTGCCTCACCGACTCGAAGAGCTCCCGGTCGTAGTGGTCCTCCGTGGTGGCGAAGACGCTCGCCAGCGCCACCTTGCCGTTGGGCGAGACCGCCTCGGGGCCCGTCAGGACCGACTTCACCTTGTCGTAGCCCTCGGCCTGCAGGGCCCCGGCGATCCGGGTCACCTCCGCCAGGTCGGCCGGCGAGAGCCTGCCCCGGTCGGCGCGCTGGAACACCGCGACGGCGCTGGGCTGCTCCGCCGCCGGGAACGCGCGCTGCTGCAGCTCCGTGGCGCGCACCGACTCGTAGTGGGACGGCAGGAAGTCCGCCTGGTCGTTGGTGCTCTTCAGCTGGGGGGCGAGCGCGACCGCGGCGACGGTCGCGATGACCCAGGCGGTGATCGTCAGCCAGGGCCGGTCGACGGCGAACCGCCCTATCCGTCCGAACATGGTGCTCCTTCGTGCTTCCTGGGCCGGGGGACACCGGGGCCCGCACACGGGGGGCGCCGGTCCTCCGCAGTCTGGCCGCGGGGCGCGCCGCCGCCGACGGCTCGCGGCCAACGCGGCAAGAACCTGCCAGGACCGTTGTCCGCGCTCCGGGCCCGGTGTGACAGTCGTGACGTCCGCAGCGCGACCCGGTGCGACAGCCACGGTGTCCGCAGCGCGATCCGCCGCGGACACCGTCCCTCTCCCGGCCCGCCGCGCGTACCGTCCGGGCCCTGCCGCGGCGGCGGGAGGGCGGCCGGCCGTCAGGGGCGGGCCACCCGAGGCGGCCGCCCGTGGTGCCCGCGGCCGGGGGAGTCCCCGTGTCCCGTCACCCAGGAGCCCGGATGAACGTGTTGAGCGCCCCGGAGCGCGGTTCCCTCCTGTCCGAACTCGCCGCCGGCGACCCGGCGCTGCGGGACCGGCTGACCGAGCGTCTGCGGAGCGTCGAGCGGTGCCTTCGGGAGCGCACCGCCCGTACCGCCGATCCCCGGGTCGCCGAGCTCGTCGGGCACGTCGTGGCCACCGGCGGAAAGCGGCTGCGGCCCCTGCTGGTCCTGCTGGGGGCGGAGTTCGGGGAGGCGGGGCGCGAGGGCGTCGTCGACGCGGCCGTCCTGGCCGAACTCGTCCACGCCTCCTCCCTGTACCACGACGACGTCATCGACGGGGCCGGCACCCGGCACGGGGCGGCCAGCGCCAACGCCCGCTGGGGGGAGCGGCGCGCGGTCTTCGCCGGGGACTGGCTCCTCGCCCAGGCCTCCCGGACGGCCTGCGGGCTCGGGCTCGAGGCGGTGCGGGCGAACGCGGCGGCGGCGGGCCGGCTGGTGCGCGGCCAGAGCCTGGAACTGCTCGGGCCGGGCCCCGGGGTGGCCCCCCTGGACCACTACTTCCAGGTGATCTCGGGCAAGTCCGCGTCCCTGTTCGCCCTGGCGCTGCGGCTCGGCGCCCTGCAGGCCGGCGCGCCCGGGGAGCACGCCGACGCCCTCGCCGAGTACGGCGAGCAACTGGGCCTCGCCTTCCAGATCTCCGACGACCTCCTCGACGTCGGGTCGACCGCCCGCGCGACGGGCAAGGAGCCGGGCATGGACGTGGGGGCCGGGGTGCTCAGCCTCCCCGTGCTGCTGGCCCTGGCCGGTGACGCCCCGGGCGACGGGGAGCTGCGCGCCCTGATCGCCGCCGGACCGGCCGCCGGGACGCCCCCGCACCGCCGGGCACTGGAACTCCTGCGGGACTCCGCCGCGTTCGCCGGGGCCGGAGCCCTGAGGGACGAGCGCCTGGAACTGGCCCGTACCGCCCTCGCGGCCCTGCCCGGGACCCCGGCACGCGGGGCCCTGGAGCGGCTCTGCGACTTCGTGGCCCACCGCGTGGGCTGAACCACCTACTGGAGAACGAACATGCCCGGGTACAGCGACACCGTGCGCGACCGCTCCGCGCGACCCGGCCCCGTGGGAGCGGGCGCCGTCCGCCGGTCCGCCGTGCCGTCCGCTGCCCAGCCCGCCGCGCCGCCGGCCGTGCGCCCCTGCGCGCAGCCGCGCCCGGCCGCCGGGCCCCCGGTCCACCACGGACCGGCGGGTGCGCACGGCGCCGGCCCGTTCGCGTTCCGCGTGCTCGGGCCGGTCGAGGCCGAGACCGGCGGGCGGGCGGTGCCCCTCGGCGGCACGAAGCAGCGCACGGTCCTCGCGGCACTGCTGCTCGCCGGGGGCCGGCCGCTCTCCGACGACCGGCTCAAGGCCCTGCTGTGGGGGGACGAGCCGCCCGCCACCGCGACGGCCCAGCTCTACACGTACGTCTCCCATCTCAGGAAGCGGCTGCACACCCACGTGCGCCTGGAGCGCCACGCCCGCGCCTACCGGCTGGACACCCGCGCCGCCTTCCTCGACCGGACGGCCTTCGAGAGCCTGGTGGCCCACGGCCGGGCGGCGCTGACGGCGGGCCACCACGCCGCGGCCGCCGACCACCTCGGGCAGGCGCTCGCGCTGCGGCGCGGGCCGGTGCTCTCCAACGTCACCGTCCACCTCAGGGAACAAGAACGGCCCTTCCTGGACGAGGCACTCCTGTCCGCGCGGGAGGACGCGATCGAGGCCGAGCTGGCGCTGGGGCGCCACGCCGCGGCGGTCCCGCGGCTGATGCGGCTCGTGCGGGAGCACCCCCTGCGCGAGCGGCTGCTCGGGCAGCTCATGACCGCGCTGCACCGGTGCGGGCGGCAGGCGGAGGCCCTCGCGGTGTACGAGCACGGCCGGCGGGTCCTCGGCGACGAGCTGGGGGTGGAGCCGGGCCCGGACCTGCGGGACGTCCGGCGGTCCGTGCTGGCCGGCGCCCGCTCGACGCCGGCCGCGCGCGCGGTGGCGGTCGCCGGGGCGGCGCTCGTCCCGCCGGACGGCGGGCCCCGCCCTCCGTCGGCACGGGTGCGTGACCGCGGCGCCTGGAGCGGCGTCGTGCCCGCGATGCTGCCCGCCGACGTCGCGGACTTCACCGGCCGCCGCCCGGAGCTGGACGCCGTCGAGGACGCCCTGCGGCGGGCGGAACCCTCCCACACCGTGGTGACGGGCGCCGCGGGCACCGGCAAGTCGGCCCTGGCCGTGCGCGCCGCGCACCGGTCGCGGCGGGACTTCCCGGACGGCCAGCTCCACGCCGACCTGGCCGGGCAGTCCGGACGCCCCCGCTCGCCCGCCGAGGTGCTCGGCGGGTTCCTGCGGGCCGTGGGCGTCGCGGAGCACAGCCTTCCGGCCTCCCCGGAGGAGCGCGGCCAGCTCTACCGCAGTCTGCTCGCCGACCGCCGGATGCTGGTGCTCCTGGACAACGCCGCCGACGACCGCCAGGTCCGCCCGCTGCTGCCCGGGGCGGGCGGCTGCCGCACGCTGATCACCGGCCGGGACTCCTTCGCCACCCTGCCGGGGGCGCGTCCGGTCACCCTCGGCCCGATGGGCGGCGGGGAGGGCCTCGGGATGCTGAGCGCGATCCTGGGGGCCGAACGCGTCGGGGAGGAGCCCGACGCCGCCGCCCGCCTGGTCGAGCTGTGCGACCGGCTGCCGCTCGCCCTGCGGATCGTGGCGGCCCGGCTGGCCGCGCACCCGCACCGGCGGCTCGCGGCAGCGGCCGACCGGCTCGAACCGGAGGACCGCAGGCTCGACGAGCTGCGGGCGGGCGACCTCGACGTCCGGGCGGCGCTGTCCTCGGCCCGCCGCAGGCTGACCGGGCCGGTGCGCAGGGCCCTGGTGGTCCTGGCGTCCGCCGGCCCCGGCGTCTTCACCGCGCAGGAGGCGGCGCACATCCTCGGCTGTCCGGAACAGGAGGCCGAGGACGCCCTGGAGAGGCTGGCGGGTGCCCGCCTGCTGGAGGTGTCCGGCCCGACCCCGCCGCGCTACCGCCTCAGGCCGCTGGTGCGCCTCTTCGCCCTCGAGCACGACCACGCCCACTGACGGAACGCGGTCAGCCGCACCCTCCCGCGTGCCCCTCGTCGAAGCCGAACGACATCGTGGAGCCCCCGTCGCCGGTGTACGGCAGCAGGGAGCTGCTCAGGTAGTCGATGTAGGTGGCGACCACGTTGCTCCAGTTCAGGTCGGAGCCGACGCCCCTGCGGTCCGGCAGCCCCGGGGCCCGGCCGACGGTCTCGGTCCGGCCGAAGCCGTCCTTCTCCAGGAGGCCCCGGATCGTGCTCCTGGCGTTCACCTCGTCGGCCGCGCCCTGGCCGTTCAGCACCGTCATCAGGTTCATCCCGCCCTGCTCCAGCCAGGACGTGATCTCCTCCTCCAGCTCCGCCAGCACCCGGTCGCTGTCGCGACCCTCCCCGCCTCGGGGCGTCGTGCCGCTCATAGCCGCCTCCCTCGTCCGTCACAGATCCGCTCAGTCGATGCCGGCACATGATCCCGGAGACATCTATGAAGTGCCTATGGCGAGCGGATCCGCCCGCCCCCGTACCTGCCGGATCCCGCGGGACCGGTGGAGGGCCGGGGACCGCGGAGCCACCGCCCCGCGGGGCACGGTCTAGGGTCGGACGTCATGGCGCCCCGACTGCTTCTCTACACACGCACCACCGCATACCGCCACGCCTCCATCCCGGCCGCCGTCGCCGCCGTGCGGACGCTGGGGGAGTTCGAGGCCGACCACACGGAGGACCCGGCGGTCCTGGAGCGGCCCCTCGACCCCTACGCCGCCGTCGTCTTCCTCTCCACCAGCGGCGAGGTGCTCACCCCTGCGGGACGCGCCCGGCTCGCCGCGTACGTCGAGGGGGGCGGCGGCTTCGTCGGCGTGCACGCGGCGGCCTGCACCGAGGACGACTGGCCGTACTACGGCGAACTGCTCGGCGCCCGCTTCGACCGCCACCCCGCCCACCAGCCGGGCCGGGCGGTCGTCGAGGACCGCGACCACCCGGCGACCCGGCACCTGCCGCCCGTGTGGGAGTTCACCGACGAGTGGTACGACTTCCGGACCAACCCGCGCCCCGCCGTGCGGGTCCTCGTCCGCGCCGACGAGTCGTCGTACGAGGGGGGCGGCATGGGCGACGACCACCCGCTGGCCTGGTGCCGCGGCCAGGGCGCCGGGCGCGTCTTCTACACCGCCCTCGGGCACGCCGCCGAGGCCTACGACGACCCCGCCTTCCGCGCCCACCTGCTCGGCGGGATCACCTGGGCGGCCGCCCCGCGTCCCTAGGGCCTGCCGGGATCATGCCGTGAACGGGGCCCGGCACGTCACCGCCGACGCCCCGCGACCCGATCCGGACGGCAGACCCTAGGCGTGCCGCTCCGGCAGGCCGGTGACGCGTCCGGCCTCCGCCGGGGCGTCCGTGCCGGACGAAGTGATCACCTCGGAGCGACGGCCGTCCCGGTCCGTCAGGCCGCCCGTGAGGGCGAGGCCGAAGCCGGCCAGGGCGAGAGCGGCACCGACCAGGGCGGGGGAGGTCCAGCCCCAGCCCGCCGAGATGGCCAGGCCGCCGAGCCAGGCGCCGCCCGCGTTGGCCAGGTTGAAGGCGGAGTGGTTGGAGGCCGCCGCCATCGTCGGGGCGTCCTTCGCCCTGGCCATGAGCAGCATCTGGACGGGCGTGGTGATGAAGGAACCCAGCGCACCGATGAAGGTGACCGTCACCAGGGCGGGCAGGGTGCTGTGGACGGTGAAGTAGAACGTCACCAGCGCGGCGGCGAGCAGGGCGAGCCCCGCGTACAGCGTCGGGCGCAGGGCACGGTCCGTGAGCGGGCCCGCGATCAGCGTGCCGAGCGTCATGCCGACGCCGTAGAGCGCGAGGACCAGGGTGGTCGAGGAGTCGGAGACGCCCGTCACCTTCGTCAGCATGGGCACCAGGTAGCTGTAGACGGCGAAGAAGCCGCCGAACCCCACGACGGCCGTGGCCAGGCCGATCGCGACCTGCCTGTTGCCCATCGCCCGCAGCTCGTGCCGGATGCCGGACTGCCGGCCGCGCGGCTGGTGGGGGACGAAGAGGGCCAGCGAGGCGAGGGCGAGCAGACCGATGACGGCGACCGCGAGGTAGGCGGACCGCCAGCCCAGCTGCTGGCCGAGGGCCGTGCCGGCCGGGACGCCGACGATGTTCGCGACGGTGAGTCCGAGGAACATCTTCGAGACGGCGCGTGCGGCCCTGTCGGGGGCGACCAGCCGGGCCGCCACGACGGCGCCCACGCCGAACAGCGCCCCGTGCGGCAGCCCCGCGAGGAAGCGCGCGCCGAAGAGCAGGCCGAAGGTGGGGGCGAGCGCGGACGCGACGTTGCCGACCACGAACAGCCCGGTCAGGAGCAGCAGCAGCCGCTTGTGGGGCACCCGTGCACCGATGCCCGTCAGCACGGGGGCGCCGACGACGACGCCGAGCGCGTAGGCCGAGACGAGGTTGCCGGCGTCCGGCACGGAGACGCCGATCCCGTCGGCGATCTGGGGCAGCAGCCCCATCGTGGCGAACTCGGTCGTGCCGATGCCGAACGCGACGACGGCCAGGGCCAGCAGAGCCAGTGGCATGGTGCGGGGGAACCTTTCGAAGACAGCGGGCCAGGGTGCGAGGGAGGGGAGGACCGGGGTCGTCTCCGGCTCTCGTGGCCGGTCACGCTGAGCACCGTTGCCCGGCGCGCCCCAGGACGGGGCAAGCCCATGAGGAGTGGAGCAAGGGCGGCGGGCCGCGCATTCCAAGATCGGGCCGCACACTGCAGTGACCTGCGTCACGTCGTGCCGGACGGGGCCGCACCGGCCGGACGGGACCCGGCCGCCGGCCGGACGGCGGGGCGTCGCCGTGCCGGAGCGCGCTGCCCCCGTCAGCCGCGGCCGCCCGGACGGGACCCCGGGGGCGCCGTGCTCGCGCGTTCCACCAGGCGCGTCGACAGTTCGGTGCGGGTGCTCTCCGGCCGGTGGCCGTCCATCATGCGCAGCAGCAGGTGCAGCGCCGTCGCCGCCATCTCGGCGCGCGGCTGGCGCACCGTCGTCAGGGGCGGGGCGAGCCAGCGGGCCTCGGGGAGGTCGTCGAAACCGACCACGCTCAGGTCGTCCGGTACGCGCAGACCCCGCTCGGCCAGGGCCTCGTAGACCCCGAGCGCCATGCGGTCCGAGCAGACGAAGACGGCCGTGGGCGGCTCGGGCAGATCGAGGAGCTCGCGCATGCGGCGGGCCGCGGTCTCCCCGGAACCGGTGTGCCGGACGTACTCGGCGCGGTGCCGTACGCCCGCCGCGGCGAGGGCCGAGCGGTAGCCGGCGATGCGCGCGTCACCGCACAGCGTGTCCCGGGGCCCGGCGACCACCGCGATGCGCTCGTGGCCCAGGGACAGCAGGTGTTCGGTCGCCGTCACCCCGCCCCGCCAGTTCGCCGCGCCCACCGAGACGACGCCCGCGGGCGGTTCGAGGACCGGGTCGATCATCACGAAGGGGATGCGGTGCTGCTTCAGCCACGCGCACTGCGGCTCGCTCACCTCGGCCAGGTGGAAGAGCACCCCCGGCGAACCGCGCAGGACGAGCCGGTCCAGCCAGCCCCGCTCCGGGCGCTCGGAACGGCTCCGCGCCGGCGCCGCCGAGACGACGATCTCCAGCCCCGCCCGGTGCGCCGCCTCCTCCGCGCCGTGCAGGACCGCGCCCGACCCGGAGGTCTCCAGCGAGTGCATCACGAGGTCCACCAGGCGCGGCGCCCTCCCGCCGTCGAACCGGGGCCGCCTGATGTAACCGAGCCGGTCCAGTGCCTCGGTGACGCGGCGGCGGGTCTCGGGAGCCACGTCCTCCCGGCCGTTGACCACCTTGGACGCGGTCGGCACCGACACCCCCGCCTCGCGGGCCACCACCGCCAGCGTCGGCCCGGCCGCCGTGCCGGCACTCCCCGTACGGACCATCGGGAACCCGCCTCTCCACCGGATAGAAAGCGCTTCCTACTGTAGATCCGCCGCCACCGGGCGGGAAGAACCTCCGCACGTATCCGGAATACCGGCGAGCGCCGCGACGCTCTTGTGTCACCGGCGGGTCCGGCCGGTGCGCGAGCGCGGCGCGGCGCGGCGAAGGGCTGGTGGGCACATGACGGCAGACCGGGAGAACCCCGTGGCCAGGACGCCGCACGGAGCCGTGCGCGGCCGGTGGGAGCAGGGCGCCGCCGTGTTCCGCGGCATCCCCTACGCGGCACCCCCCTTCGGGCCCCGCCGGTTCCGGCCGCCCGTCCCGCCGGAGCCCTGGGACGGCGTGCGCGACGCCGGCGCCTTCGGGCCGACCGCCCCGAAGCCGCCGTACTCCGAGGCCTTCGCGCAGTACCTGTCCGACCCGGTGGTGCCCGGCGACGACTGCCTCAACCTGAACGTGTGGACGCCCGACCCCGCCCCCGGCGCCCGGCTGCCGGTGTTCGTCTGGCTGCACGGCGGCGCCCTGACCAGGGGGGCCTCCTCGGTCCCCGTGTACGACGGGCGGACCTTCGCCCGCGACGGCGTGGTGTTCGTGTCGGTCAACTACCGGCTGGGCGTCGAGGGCTACGGACTGTTCCCCGACGCCCCCGCCAACCCCGGCCTGCGCGACCAGCTCGCCGCCCTGCGCTGGGTCCACGAGTCGATCGCGGCCTTCGGCGGCGACCCCGGCCGCGTCACCCTCGGCGGCCAGTCCGCCGGCGCGATCAGCACCGGTGCGCTCATCGCCGCCCCGCAGGCCCGGGGACTGGTCCGGCGGGCCGTCCTGCAGAGCGGGCCGCCCGAGGTCACCGACCGTGACAAGGTGCGGCGGATGGTCCGCCGGATGGCGAACCGGCTGAAGGTCCCCGCCACCGCCGAGGCCTTCGCCGGCGTCGACCGCGAGCAGCTGCTCCGCGTCCAGGCCGACGTCGGCCGGCTCGGCAGCCCGGTGCTCGGCGGCCCCGCCTTCGGCATCGTCGTCGACGGTGACCTCGTCCCGCGCGATCCCCTGGAGGCGCTGACGGACGGTGCGGCCCCCGGCGTCGGGCTCCTGACCGGATGGACCCGCGACGAGTACCGGCTGTGGCTGGTCCCGGGCGGCCTGCTGGAGCGCGTGGACCGGCTCGGCGCGGTCGCCCTCGCCGGCGCGATGGCCCGCTGCCGCTGCGGCAGCGAGGTCCCGCGCGGCTACCGCGCCCTGCGCCCGGACGCCGGTACCTCCGAGATCGTCGGCCAGATGGTCACCGACCGCCTGCTGCGCATCCCGCTGCACCGCCTGGCCGACGGCCGCACCGAGCCCTCGTACGTCTACGAGTTCGCCTGGCCGTCCAACCGGCCCCGCATGGGCGCCTGCCACGCCCTGGAGCTGGGGTTCGTCTTCGACAGCGGCGACGAGCCCGACGCCCGCAGGCTCGCGGGCGAGGGCGCGCCGCAGGAGCTGGCCGACGCGATGCACGGAGCGTGGGTGCGGTTCGTCTCCGGCGGTTCGCCGGGGTGGGAGCGATGGGACCCGGGGCATCCCGTGCGGGTCTTCGGCGACGGCGAGCCGCACGTCGTTCACGGCCCGCGGGACCGCGAGCTCGCCCTGTGGTCCACGGCCGACACCGCCCCCGAGGGATCCGCGGCCGCTCCGGCCGCGTCCCCGGAACTCCGGTCGGTGGTGCGCCGGCTGCGCCGCAGCGGTGCGCTGCGCCGGGGCTGACCGGAGCGGAGGGGGACGCGGCCCGGGCATCCGGGGCCCGGGGGACGGCGGGGCTCCCCGCCGCGCGGAGGGCACTGACCGACCGGCCGGGGCGGCCCACCGGCACGCCGGGCGGCCACCGGGACCCCCGGCCCGCGGTGGCGGGGGGCCTCGCCCTCACCCGCGCCGGGCGCCGCCGCGACGCGCCCGGGCAGACCCGGGGGAGGCGGCTCCCGCCTCGCCGTCCCGGAGAACGCTCAGTCGAGACAGAACTCGTTGCCCTCGACGTCCTGCATCACGATGCACGACTCGTTCTCGTCGTCGGCGAGCAGGACCTGTACGCACACCGCGCCGAGCGCGACCAGTCGCGCGCATTCGGCCTTGAGCGTGGCCAGGCGCTCCTCACCCACGAGTCCGGTGCCGACCCGCACGTCGAGGTGCACCCGGTTCTTGGCGACCTTGCCCTCGGGAACACGCTGGAAGAACAGCCGCGGACCCACCCCCGAGGGGTCACTGCACGCGAACCACGCACCCCGCTTCCCGGGCGGCAGCGAGTGGTGGTAATCGTCCCAGGTGGCGAACCCCTTCGGGGACGGTGCGACGTATCCCAGCACCTCGCACCAGAAACGGGCGACGCGCTCGGGGTCCGCGCAGTCGAAGGTGACCTGGAACTGCCTGACCGATGACATCGGCCCACCATAGCAGGGGCACTTCCTGCTCAATTCCCATGGTGAACAGGCATGTTGGCGAGAGGGCGACCCGCGCGAGCCGCTGCCGCGCCGTGCGGTCGCGGGGGCGGACCGATGCCGGTGCCGCCAAGGGGCCGCCGCCGTCGGACCAAGGCGAAGTCCCCCGCGGTGAGGGACCGGAGCTTCTGAGATGATCATTTCGGGAGTGATCGAGGGGGGCGCGTGTCCACGTTCGTTCTGGCCGTCGGCCTGGTGATGGCGCTGGTGCTCGGGGCGGCGGGGGCGGTGGCCCTGGTGACCGGCCGGATCGTACTGCCCTGGTTCCGCGACGGCGTGAGCCGTCCCGGACTGTGGGGCGCCGGCGCGCTCCTGCTGGCCGGAGGGCTCGCGGCCGCACACCTCATGCCCTTCGGGGGCAACATGCCGCTCGTTCTGGGCGGTCTCGTCCTGGTGGCGGCGTCCCAGTTCCTCGAGCCCCGCAGGACGCGGCAGCGCGTGAGGCGTGAGGGGGAACGCGGACGCCGCACGACGTGTGCCACGTCCTCCATGAGGGACGTCCGGTCCGGTGCCCGGTGGGCCGCACCGCGCCGGTGCTCCCGGACGGTACGGACGGGAAGAACGCCCAGGTCCCCGGAACGACGGTGAGGTGGGGGGCGCCGGGGCACGCGCCGCCCTCGCTGCCGCTGTGGCCCGGCCCGGACCACCCGGGTGCGACCGGCGCGAGTGCGCTACGGCTCCCGCAGCACCCCGGCGATCGCCGAGATCGTCTCCGGTCCCACCCGGCAGCACCCCCCGATCAGCCGTGCCCCGGACTCCCGCCACCCCGCGACCCGCCCGGCGGTGAAGGTCGGCCGGCCGGTCCAGGCCCGCGCCCCGGCGTCCCAGGTCTCACCGCTGTTGGGGTAGACCACGGCCGGCCTGCCGGTGACGCGGGCGGCGAGCGCGACGGCGCGGTCGGCGTCCTCGGGGGTGCAGCAGTTCACGCCGACGGCGATCACCTCGTCCGCGTCGGCGGCGAGCGCGAAGGCCTCCTCCAGCGGCTGCCCGGCGCGGGTGCGGCCGCCGGCCACCGAGTACGACAGCCAGGCCGGCACGCCGAGCCCGCGCACCGCGCGCAGCAGGGCCTCGGCCTCGTCGGTGTCGGGGACCGTCTCCAGGGCGAGCACGTCGGGACCGGCGGCGGCCAGGACCTCCACGCGGGGCCGGTGGAAGCGCTCCAGCTCGGCGACGCCCAGCCCGTACCGGCCCCGGTACTCGGAGCCGTCCGCGAGCATCGCGCCGTACGGGCCGACGGAGGCCGCCACCCACAGCGGGCGGGCCGCCCGCGCCCGCCGGGCCGCTTCCCGGGCCGACTCCACGCTGAGGGCGAGCAGCCGGGCCGCTTCCTCCCGGCCGATCCCGCGCCGGGCGAACCCCTCGAACGTGGCCTGGTAGCTGGCGGTGATCGCCACGTCCGCGCCCGCCTCGAAGTAGGCGAGGTGGGCCTCGGTCACCGCCCCGGGGTCCTCGGCGAGCAGCCGCGCCGACCACAGCTCGTCGCCCAGGTCGTGGCCGGCCGCCGCGAGCTGGTTGGACATGCCGCCGTCCAGGACGACGGTGCCGCCGGCGAGGGCGTCGGTGAGGGCGGGGGCGCTGCTCATACCGACGACGCTAGCCGAGCCCTCTCCCGCAGCGCGCCTCCGCCGCGGTGCTGGGATGCTGGGAGGGAGCACGACCGTGAGACCGACGAGCAGTGGCGGTGAGTGCCATGAGCGGGCTCGAAGGGGACGATCCGCCGTCGGCGGAACCGGTCGCCGACCCGCACGGGGACCCGTATCTGCGCACCCGGTTCACCGTCCCCGCGCGCCCGGTGACGTTCCTGCGGCGGGAGCGGCTGACCAGGCATCTCGACCGGGCCCTGCGGACGCCGCTGACCATGGTCAACGGCGCGGCGGGCGCGGGGAAGACCCTGCTGGCCGCGGACTGGGCGGAGAGCCGTGACGGGCTGCCCGTCGCCTGGCTCACCACCGACGCGGCCGGCGAAGGGGCCGGGATGTTCTGGGCGTACCTTTTGCAGGCGCTCCGCACCGCCGGCGTCGCCCTGCCCGCGGACATCGGCTTCCCGGCGGACGCGCACCGGGTGAGTCCGGCCCTGCCGTCCCGGCTCGCCGCCGGGCTGAGCGCCCGGGAACGGCCCGTGATCGTGATACTCGACGAGTTCGACCGGGTCACCGCCCCGGAGATCGCGGAGCAGCTGGACTTCGTGCTGCGTCACGCCGGGACGGGGCTGCGGCTGGTCCTCGTCACCCGCACCGAGCCGCTGCTGCCCCTGCACCGCTACCGGGCCGCCGGGGAGCTGACGGAGATCAGGGGCGCGGAGCTGGCCTTCACCCCGCGCGAGACGGCCGGGCTGATGGCGCTGCACGGGCTGCGGCTGCCCGCGGGCGCGGTGCGCGCGCTCGTGGCGCGCACCCGGGGATGGGCCGCCGGACTGCGTCTGTGCGCCCTGGCGGCGGGGGAGAGCCGGGATCCGCAGGCGTACCTGGAGGAGTTCGAGGCCGACCGCAGCACGATCGCCGACTTCCTGCTGGCGGAGGTGCTCAAGCGGCAGGACCCCGGGACCCAGGACCTGCTGCTGCGGGTCAGCCTGCTCGACCGTTTCTGTCCCGGGCTGGCGAACGCGCTCACGGGGCGGAACGACGCCGGAGCCATCCTGGACCGGCTGAGCCGCGACAACGCGTTCGTCGAACACCTCGAGCACGGCCTGTACCGCCTGCACCCCTTGTTCAGGGAGATCCTCCACGCGCACCTGCGGATGCGGCAGCCCGACGCGGAACCCGAGCTGCACCGGCGGGCCGCGGCGTGGCTGCAGCGGTCCGGACACCTCACGGAGGCGCTCGGGCACGGTGCCGCCGGCGGCGACTGGGGGTTCACCGCCGGCGCCCTGATCGACGACCTCGCCGTCGGCCAGTTCTTCACCGGCCCGCGCTCCGACGCGGTGACCGGGCTGTTCTCCGGGATGCGGCGGGAGACCACGGGGACGGCCCCGGAGCTGGTGCGGGCGGCCCGTGAGCTGGCCCGGCGCGACCTCGGCGCCGGCCTGGCCCACCTGCGCCGGGCGCGACAGGGGCTGGCGGAGTACGGCGGCACGGCGGGCGACGCGGTCGGCCCGGCGGCGGCCCGGCTGAGCTGCGCCCTGCTGGAGGCCCTGGCCGCCCGGCTGGCCGGTGCGCCGGACCGGGCGGAGAGCGCCGCCCGGGTCGCCGAGAGGATGCTGGAGCTGGTCCCCGCCGACCTGCTGGAGCGGCATCCCGAACTCACCGCGCTGCTGCTGGACCACGTGGGCTCGGCGCGGCTGTGGGCCGGGCGCTTCGACCAGGCGCGGGCCGCCCTGTCCACCGTGGCCGACTCCGCCGCGCAAGCGGCCACGGCGCTCCCGCACGAGGACTCCCTGGGCCGTCTGGCCCTGATCGACCATCTGGACGGCTGGCTCGGCGGGGCCGAGCGCAGGGCCCGGGCGGCCCTCACGGAGACGGAGCGGTTCGGGCTGTCCCGGCCGTCCGGCTCCGGGGTCGAGCGGCTCGTCCTCGCCGCGGTCGCCGTGGACCGCGACGAGCTGGGACAGGCCCAGGCCCTGCTCGACGCGTCGGCCGAGTCGCACCCCGCCCTGCGGGACCCGGTGCTGGAGGCGGGCCGCGCCCTCACCGCCGCGCGCCTGCACCTGGCGCGGGGCGACCCGCGGGCCGCGCTCAAGGCGGTGGAACCGGAGGTGCCGGCCGACGCGGTCTCCCCCTGGGTACAGGGGCAGACCGCACTCGTCGCGGCCGCCGCCCACCTCGCCGAGGGCAGGGTGCAGACCGCGGCCGGGCTGCTGCGGCAGGTGCCCGAGGAGCAGGTGGCGTGCGCGGTGGGGGCCGCGCGCCTGCAGCTCGCCGCCGGCCGGCCCGCGGCGGCCGTGAGCCTGCTCGACCGCGCGCACCCGGAGGGACGCTCGGGTCCGGCGGTGACCGTCCGGGCCGCGCTGGTGCGGGCCGAGGCGGCGGACGCGGCGGGGGACGCCGCGACCGCGCGCGGACTCGTGGCGCGGGCGTTGCTGGAGGCACGCCGTGAGCGGCTGCGCCGTCCCTTCCGCGAGGCCGGGCCGTGGATCCGGCCCTACCTGGACACGGCGTCGCGGCAGGGCGCGGCGACCGGCTGGCTCGCACCCGACGGCGGGCACCCCGGCGGCCCGCCCCGGCACGAGCAGGGGCCGCCGCCACCGCTCGTCGAGGAGCTGAGCGGGCGCGAGCGCGACGTGCTGCGCCGCCTGGCCCTGACGATGTCCACCGAGGAGATCGCGGCCGACCTGTACGTGTCGGTGAACACCGTCAAGACCCACCTCAAGGGCGTCTACCGGAAACTGTCGGTCAACCGGCGCAACGAGGCGGTGCGCCGGGCGCGCGAGCTGGACCTGCTGTGACCCTCCCGGGTGATTCGCCCGTGGTGGGTGAGGTGCGGGCCGGGCCGGTGCGGTGCCATGGGGGCGGCGGGCCGGGCCGGTCCGCCGCCCGGCCGGCGCCACCGGCGTCCCGGGCCGACCCGGCGAGGTGGACACCGTGACGCACTGGCGGGCGCTGATCGTCCTGGGCACCGCCCAGTTCCTGATGGTCCTCGACACGTCCGTCATGAACGTCTCCATCAGCCGGCTGGTCGAGGACTTCGACACCGAGGTCACCGCCATCCAGGCCGTCATCACGCTGTACGCGCTGGTCATGGCGGCATTCATGATCATCGGTGGACGGCTGGGGGACATCCTCGGACGGCGGCGCCTCTTCCTCGGCGGTCTCGCCGTCTACGCCACGGGCTCGGCCCTGACCGCGGTCGCACCCACCCTGTGGGTGCTGGTGCTGGGCTGGTCGGTCATCGAGGGACTCGGTGCCGCGATGGTGCTTCCCGCCATGGCGGCGCTCGTCGCCGAGTCCTACCGGGGCCGCGACCGCGCCGTCGCGTACGGCGTCGTGGGCGGACTGGCCGGTGCCGGGATCGCCGTGGGGCCCCTGCTGGGCGGCTGGGTGACGACGTACCTCACCTGGCGGCTGGTCTTCGCGGGGGAGGTCGTGGTCGTGCTGGCCGTCCTCCTCCTCCGCCGCGCGATCACCGAGACACCGGGGGCCGGGGCGCGCCCCCGGCTGGACGGGGTCGGCGCCGCGCTCTCCGCGACGGGCCTGGCCCTCGGGGTCCTCGGTGTCCTGCAGAGCAGCACCTGGGGATGGGTGCGTCCGCGCAACCCGCCCCTCACCGTCCTCGGTTTCGCGCCGACGCTATTCGTGATCGGCGCCGGCGTGGCCGTCCTCGCGGTCTTCCGCTGGTGGGAGCGGCGCCGGGACGCGCGCGGCGCCGACCCGCTGGTGCACCTGTCCCTGCTGGGCCGGCCCGCGCTGCGCTCCGGCCTGATGGCGCTCGTGAGCCAGAACCTGGTCCTGCTGGGACTGTTCTTCACCATTCCCCTGTACCTCCAGGTCGTGCAGGGCTTCGACGCCTTCGAGACGGGGCTCAGGCTGCTGCCCGTGTCCGTCACCATGCTCGTGACCTCCCTGGGCGCGGCCCGGCTGGGACGCCTGGCCGGACCCCGCCGGATCGTCCGGCTGGCCCTGGTCACCGTGGCGGCGGCCGTCGTGTGGCTGCTGGCCACCGTCGACCCGGTCATCGACGACGCGCAGTTCGCCGGGGCGATGGCGCTGCTCGGCGTGGGCATGGGCCTGTTCGTCTCGCAGCTCGGCAACGTCGTCCAGTCCGGCGTGGAGGAGGAGGAACGCAGCGAGGCCGGCGGGCTCCAGTACACGGCGCAGAACCTGGGCTCGGCCCTCGGCACCGCGCTGATCGGCTCGCTGCTCATCGGCTCCCTGGCGCACGCCTTCACCACGCACGTGGAGGACGACGCGCGGCTGTCGCAGGAGGCACGGCAGGAGGTCGGCGTCGCCCTGGAGGCCGGGGTCGCCTTCGTCCCCACCGAACAGGTGCGCGCGGCGGCCGCCCGCGCCGGGCTCCCGCCGTCCGAGGTGGACGCCGTGGCGGACTCCTACGCGTCGGCGCAGCTCGACGGCCTGAAGGCGGCGATCCTCGCCACCGGCGGCATCACCCTCGCGAGCCTCCTGGTCACACCGCATCTGCCGGGGCGGCCGGCCGGGGCCCGGCGGCCCGGCGCCGAGGCCGGCACGCCCGCCGGTCCGGCCCCGTCGCCCCGATGACCCCGAGGAGGCCGTGATGTCCGGAACCGAGCACGCCGCGGCCGGGCGTGCCGCACGGACCGCCGAACGCCGGGCGCACGCCGACTACACGGGCGGCGTCTACGGATCCATGCTCGCCGCCTCGGTGATCGTCGGTGCCGGCACGCTCGGCTCGTTCCCGCGCCTGGAACTCGTGCTGCTGCTGTTGCTCACCGGCGGGGTGTTCTGGATCGCCCACGTGCACGCGCAGTTGTTCGGGGCACGACTGGCGCAGCGGAGGCCGGACCGCCGTGTCGTGCTGCGCGTGTGCCGCGAGGAGTGGCCGATCGTCAAGGCCGCCCTGCCCCCGGCGGCCGCCGTGGCCGTCAGCCCGCTGCTGGGCCTCGGGCTGCAGGGCGCCCTGTGGCTCGCGCTGTCCGTCGCCGTGGCCGGGCAGGTGGGCTGGTCGGCGGCGGCGGCCCGCCGGGCGGGCGCCACGTGGCGCCTGATGGCCGTGTCGGCCTCGGTCAACCTGGTGCTCGGCCTGGTGATCGTCTCGTGCAAGTTCTGGCTCAAGCACTGAGCCGGAGCACCGCCGAGGACGACGGCGCGCCCGCCGGGCGGCCTATCACCTGTACGGGGTGAGCCGGGCGGCCGCCCGGCGGCGGACGATCGCAGGGTACGGGCACGGCCACCTGTCCCAGGCCACCCGGGGAGTAGCTCATGCGCTACGAGATCCGCGTCGACGGGCACCTCTCGGAACCACTGATCAGGGTTTTCCCGGAACTCGACCACGTCACGATGTCCGGTCAGACCCTGCTGTTCGGGCACGTCGTCGACGAGGCGCACCTGTACGGGCTGCTGGCCCGCTGCCAGTCCCTGGGCCTGCGGATCCTGGAGCTGCGCCAGACGCCGGAATGACCCCGGCGGCCGCGCGCCGTCACGGGCTCCAGGCCCGCACCCTGCCGGACCGGACGGCGGCGCCCAGCGCCTCGAAGTCCCGCTCGTTGCGGTCCGCGTAGTCCTGGGCGAAGCCGGCGAGCGCCCGGTCGAAGCGGTCGCTGCGGCCCAGGTAGGCGGCGATGGCGACGGGATCGCCGGAGCGGGCGTGGGCCCGCGCCAGGCTCGCCCCGCACAGCCGCGCGAACAGCCGCAGCAGACCGGGGTCCATGGTCTCCGGGCGGGCGATGCCCTTCCAGTCGCGCAGCTGCCGTACGTAGAAGTCCCGGGGGCGTCCGTCGAGTCCCACGGCGTGCGTCCAGCCGAGCAGGATGTCGCTGGTCGTCTGGATCAGCCGCTGCCCCGCCACCACGCGGCGGCCCTGGTTGTCGTGGCGTTCGCCGCCCGTGTGGGGGGCGAGCACCGACTCCTGCGCCTCCTTGGCCTGCAGCAGCAGGGGATCGTCGTCGTCCCTGCCGAGCAGGAGCACGATCCAGCAGCGCGTGCCGACACTGCCGACGCCCACCACCTTCCGCGCCACGTCGGCCAGCTGGTAGTACCGCAGCAGGTGCCGGCGCTCCGACGACAGGGAGCGCGTGTAGCCGTCCAGGACCCCGCGCAGGCCCTTCTCCTCGGCCGAGGGGTCGTCCAGGAGGTCACGCAGCGGGGTGACCAGCGGCGGGTCCGGGGTGATGCGCCGCCCGCCGGCCGTGACGCGGGTGAGCTTGGCGAAGGCCTGGAGGTGGGTGCGGGTCCGGGCGCGCGCCGTCGCCTCGGCGGTACGGCGCCGGGCCCCGCGGTCCATGGAGGAGGCCATGAGTTCCCGCATCCGGTCGGCGTCGTCCTGCGCGTACCAGACGTCGAGGGTGCGCATCCCGGCGAACTCCCGCATGCGGCGGCGGTACGCCTCCGCACAGCTGCGCACCGCGCCGTTCTGCTCCCCGGCCGTGAAGCCGTTCTCCCGGCCGGCGACGGCGAAACTGGCCGCCAGCCGCTTGAGGTCCCACTCGAAGGGGCCGGGGAGGGTCTCGTCGAAGTCGTTGATGTCGAACACCAGACGGCGCTCCGGGGAGGCCAGCAGCCGGAAGTTGAGCAGATGGGCGTCTCCGCAGAGCTGCACGGTCAGACCGGTGTCCGGGGCCGGTCCGAGGTCCGCCGCCATGACCGCCGCCGCTCCCCGGTAGAACCGGAAGGGGGATTCGAGCATGCGGCCGTAGCGGACCGGTACCAACTCGGGCAGCCGGGTCGCCGATTGCCGCTCGATCACGTCGACGGGGTCGGGCCGGCCCCGTGCCGCCTCGAACCGGCCGTGGGACGAACGCGGGGCACGGCTCCGCGCGTTCCTGCCGTACGCGGCCCGCTCGGCCGGGGACGAAGAGGCACTGAACGAACCCGGTACGGCCATCACTGTCTCCCGTCCGCGCACGCGCACGACGACTTCCTCGCACCCATCCCACCCCGCCCGCGCCGCGGCCGGATCACCCGCCGCGGGTGACCCGGTGTCCGGTGGCCGGGCGGGACGCTGGTCCGGCGGGGCGGCGCACGGCGCCGCGGACCCCGTACGCATCGCGTGAGGAGGAGCCATGGCCGTGACGCGGGGTCCGGCACCCGGTGCCGGACCGGAGCACGGAACCGACGGCGCCGCCCCCGGGCCGCCGGGCACCCCCGCCGGGACCCTGGCGGCACTCGGGCGCTCGTGGGAGTGGATCCTCGGCGCCGCCGTCGCCACGTTCGTGCCGGGGGTCGTCGTGCTGGTGTGGCCGGAGACCACCCTGCACGTCCTCGCGGTGCTCATCGGCCTGTACCTGCTGGTGACCGGGGCGTTCCGGTTCGTCGGCGCCTTCGGACGGGAGGACCAGGGCGAACGGCTGCCCGGGCTCCTGCTGGCGGTGCTGTACGTCCTGGCGGGGGTGCTGTGCCTGCGCGACCCGCTGCAGACCGTCACCGCCCTCTCCCTGATCGTCGGGGCCGTCTGGCTGGTGTCCGGGATGCTCACCCTCTTCACGGCCGTCGCGGCGCGGGACCTGCCCCACCGCGGCGTCGTCCTCGGCGCCGCGGTGCTCGCCGTCGTCGCGGGCGTCGTCGTGCTGGCCCTGCCCGCCGAGTCCGCCCGGGCGCTGACCCGGCTGCTCGGCCTGTGGCTCGTCCTGCTCGGACTCGTGGAGGCGGCCGTCGCCCTCGCCTGGCGCGCCGCGCTGCGCGGGTCGGGTGTCGCGGGCGCGTCCCGCCGGCCCGTGGGAGCCGGCTGAGCCGCCGTCCGCCGTCGGAAGGAGGCGGCATGAGCACGCCCCGCACCCCCGGGCCCGCCGACCCCGGCGGCTTCGTCCCCGCCGACCGGGCACTGACCGCCGAACAGCGCGCCGAGTACGAGCGGCTGCGCCGGGCCGCGGGCGTACGCCACCGGCGCCTGCGCCAGGCGGGCGCCTCGGTCCTGCTGGTGCTGACGCTGGTGCTGGCGCCCCTGGCCGTCGTCGCCGCCTGGGTGCAGGACACCGTCTCCGACACCGACCGCTATGTGCAGACCGTGGCCCCGCTCGCCTCGGACCCGGCCGTCCGGCAGGCCGTGATCGACAAGCTGACCGCCCGGGTCGTCGCCGACGTGGACGTGGAGGCGGTCACGGACGCGCTCGGCGAGGCGCTGGCCGACGCCGGGGCACCGCCGCGCGTCGTGGAGGGCGCCGAGGCCCTCGCCGGACCGCTGCGCTCGGCGGTGACCGACGTCGTGCACCGCGTCGTCAGCGGCGTGATCGACAGCGACGCCTTCCCGCAGGCGTGGGGGGGCTCGAACCGACGGGCCCACGCCGCCGTGCTGGGCATGCTCACCGGCGAGCGGGAGGGCGCGCTCAGCACCACGGGGGACACCGTGCAGCTGGACCTGGGGCCCGTGGTGGACCAGGTGCGCGAACGCCTGGTCGACGCGGGGTTCGAGCGGGCCGCCGCCATCCCGGACACCGACCGGACGATCACGTTGTTCCGGACCGAGAAGCTGGACCGGGCCCAGGACGCGATGCTCCTGCTGGACGTCGTCGGCACCTGGCTGCCCGTGCTGGCGGTCGTCCTGGCCGCGCTCGCCGTGTGGACCGCCGTCCGGCACCGGCTGATGCTGCTGGTCACGGCCCTGGGCGTCGCCGCGGCGATGGCGCTCCTGCTGGTCGCGCTGGCCGTGGTGCGCCGTGTCTACCTGGACTCGGTCCCCGAGGCGGCCCTTCCCCCCGACGCCGCGGCGGCCGTCTTCGACACCTTCCTCAGGTTCCTGCACGACAGCGCCCGCACCCTCCTCGTCGTCGGCCTGCTCACCGCGACCGCCGCCCACCTGTACGGACCCGGCCGGATCGCCCGCCGCGTGCGGCACCTGGCCGGCCGCGGGGCCGCGGCCGCGGGCCGGGCGCTGGGCCGCGCGGGACTGCGCACCGGGGCGGCCGGACGCTGGGCGGCCGGGCACCGGGCGTGGATCACCGGCGTCGTCGTCGGAGCGGGCGCGCTGACGCTCGTGCTCTGGAACCACCCCACGGTCGGCGCCGTCGTCCTCGTCCTCGTCCTGGTCCTCGTGGTCCTGGCCGCCGTGGCGGTGTACGCCGCCGTGGATCCCGGCGGCCCGGACGCCGGACGGGAGCACGCCGCCCCCTCGTAGTCGTCCCGCCGCTTCACCCGTCCCGGGTGAGGTGGCACGCCCCCCGCCCGGCACACGCTGGGGTCGGCACGCAACGGCATGCCGGGCACCCGCCCGGAACGGAGGAGAGATGAGTGGGACCACGTACCTCGCGTACGACTATCCGCTGCTGAGCGCCTTCTGGACCATGCTCGTGTTCTTCCTGTGGATCATGTGGTTCATCCTGCTCTTCCGGGTCGTCGTCGACATCTTCCGCGACGACGGCCTGAGCGGCTGGGCCAAGGCCGGCTGGCTGGTGTTCACGATCGTCCTGCCCTTCCTGGGCGTCTTCGTCTACGTGATCGCCCGCGGCAAGAACATGGGGCGCCGCGAGATCGCGCAGGCGCGTGTGCAGCAGGAGGCCTTCGACAGCTACATCCGCGAGACCGCCAGGGGCACCGGCGGACGGACCGGCAGCGTCGACGAACTCGTCAGGCTGTCCGAGATACGCGCTCGCGGCGACATCACGGACGACGAGTTCCGCAGGGCGAAGGAACTGGTCCTGAGCGGCCACGGCTCCTCGGAACAGCCGGGCCCCTTCGCCTCCTCCGCCGGACGCTGAGCACGCACGACACCGAATCGAGGTACCGGGATGGCAGCGACACACCCGACACACGGCGTACGCGGCGCGACCGGCGCACACGCGCCCTCGGCCAAACGGCAGTGGGCCGAGGGCCTGACGGTCTTCGCCGCCGTCACGCTCATGATCGCGGGGGTGCTCGGCATCCTCCGCGGCATCATGGGCATCGCCGAGGACGACGTCTTCGTCACGACGCAGAACTACGTCTTCGAGTTCGACCTCACCGCCTGGGGCTGGACCCACCTGGCGCTCGGCGTGCTCGCGGTGCTGGTCAGCCTCGGCCTGGTCCGGGACGCCACGTGGGCCCGCGTCGCCGGTGTGGTGATCGCCGGGCTCGTCATCATCGCGAACTTCCTCTCCCTGCCCTACTACCCGGTCTGGTCCGTCGTGATGATCGCCTTCTCCGGGTTCATCATCTGGGCGCTGTGCGTGTCGCGTTCGCGCACCGGCGCCGGGCGCTGAGCCCCGGCCCATGGTGCGGGCAGACCGGCCGCCCCGACCCATGGGGGCGGCCGTCGGCCGCCGGAGCGCGGCGTGGGCGCGACTGGCACTCCTCACCCTCGCGGTGGGCCTGCTGGTCCCGCTCGTGGCCGCCGGTCTGCGCAGCGTGCTCTGGGCGCTGCTCGGCATCGCCGGACTGGCCCTCGCGGCCGTCGGGCTGTGGTGGACGCTCGCCCGCTCCGGGACGGTGCGGGTCCTCGGAGCGGTGCTGTGCGTGGTGGCCCCGCTGACGGTCCTGGCCCTGTACGCCGTCGGCGGGATGCTGCTGCCGGCGGCGCTGTCCATGGCGCTGTGGGTGCTGGCCGTGGGGGCGGCACGGGCGGCGCTGGCCCCGGAGCGCGCCGGGCGCGGACACGGACCCGTTCCCGCCCCGCCCCCGGGCCGCCCCTGGGCGCTGATGAACCCGCGCTCGGGCGGCGGCAAGGTCGACCGCTTCCGGCTGGTGGACCGGGCGCGGGAGGCGGGGGTCCGCGTGGTCCTGCTCGGCGCCGGGCACCAGGACGCGGCCGGGCTGGCCGAGGACGCGGTACGCGACGGGGCCGATCTGCTGGCGGTGGCCGGCGGGGACGGCACCCAGGCCCTGGTGGCGGAGGTGGCCTTCCGGCACGGCGTCCCGTTCATGGTGATCCCGGCCGGCACCCGCAACCACTTCGCCCTCGACCTCGGGCTGGACCGGGAGGATCCGGCGAAGGCCCTCCACGCCCTGACCGACGGCGTGGAACTCCGCGTCGACCTCGGGTTCGCCGCCGGCCGGGTGTTCGTCAACAACGCCTCCTTCGGCACGTACGCGGCGGTCGTGGGCGATCCCGCGTACCGCGAGGAGAAGACCCGCACCGCGCTCCGGACGCTGCCCGGGCTGCTGTCCGGTCCGTCGGCGCCCCGGCTGCGGATGCGGGCCGACGGGACGCGTGCGGACGGGTTGCAGGCCCTGCTCGTCAGCAACAACCCCTACCTGCGGGCGGTCGACGCGGCCCACCCGGGGCGCCGGGAGCGGCTGGACTCCGGACGGCTCGGGGTGCTGGGGGTGCGGGTCGACAGCGCGGTGCGGGCCGCCGGGACGGTGCGCGGCCCCCACGCGGCCGGTCTGCTGCGGCTCACCGCCGAGGAGGTGGTCGTGGAGGCGGACACGCCCACCGTCCCGGCCGGTGTGGACGGGGAGCACGTGCTGCTGCCGGCACCGGTGGTGTGCCGGATCGTCCCCGGAGCGCTGCGGGTCCGCGTCCCGCGCCGCCGAGTGGGTACGCGGTGGGGCGGAGCGGCCCCCGACTGGCTGCGTGTGGCCGGGCTCGCGCTGGGACGGCGGGCGACGGCGCCGGACGCGGTCCGTGGGAGGGGCCGACGGGACGACGGTCCGTGACGCGGCGGGCGCGGCACCGGCCGCGGCCGCGGGACCAGGAAGGCGGTGGACATGTGCCGTTGGCTCGCCTACTCGGGCACTCCCATCCTGCTCGACAGCATCCTCTACCGGCCGGTCCACTCACTGATCGACCAGAGCCTGCACGCCAAGATGGGGGTCGAGACCACCAACGGCGACGGGTTCGGCGTCGGCTGGTACGTGCCGGACAAGGACAGCCCCGCGGTGATCCGGGACATCGGCCCGGCGTGGAGCGACCGCAACCTGCGGGAGATCGCCGGCCACGTCGTCTCCCCGCTCTTCTTCGGCCACATCCGGGCCTCGACCGGCACGGCGGTGCAGCAGACGAACTGCCATCCGTTCCGCCACGGCCGCTGGATGTGGATGCACAACGGCGCGATCGCCGAGTTCCACCGCCTGCGGCGCGACCTCGCGCTGGCCGTCGACCCGGACCTCTTCTCCGACATCGAGGGATCCACGGACTCGGAGATGATGTTCTACCTGGCGCTCACCTTCGGCCTGGAGGAGGACCCGCCGGGCGCGGTCGCCCGGATGGCCGGCCTGGTGGAGCGCGTCGGCCACGAGCACGGCGTGGAGTTCCCGCTGCAGATGACGGTCGCGGCGACCGACGGCGTGCGCCTGTGGGCGTTCCGCTACTCGAGCCAGAAGGAGTCGCGTTCGCTCTTCTACAGCACCCGCGTGGAGACCCTGCGCTCCCTCCACCCGGACGTGGCCTTCCTGCGCGAGATCTCCGACCACACCCGTCTCATCGTCTCCGAGCCCCTGGGCAGTCTGCCCGGTGCCTGGAACGCGGTCCCCGAGGGCACCTACGGCATCGTGCAGCCCGAGGGGGACGAGATGCACGCGTTCACACCCGTGTAGAAAGCGGTATCTGTTTCTCTCGCCGGACCCGTTGACCTGTCCCCGGCTCACCCATACCTTTTCGGCGTTCGTCATGTCAGATGACGTTCGACATCTCGACAGGCCCGAAATGCCGAACGCACGTCACCCTCCCCCACGAGAGGCAGACCGCATGAGCCGCGCCGAGGACCTGCCCGACCTGCCCCCGCCCCCCGCCCGCAGACTCCTGCTGAAGGGCGCCCTTGCCGCGGGCGCCCTGGCCGCCGCCGCGCCCGCGGCGGCCCACGCCGCACCGCCGAAGGCGGCCCCCCACGTGAACCCGCTCGTCCGCAACCGCGCCGACCCGCACATCACCCGCCACACCGACGGCTGGTACTACTTCACCGCGACCGTCCCCGAGTACGACCGCATCGTCCTGCGCCGCTCCCGCACCCTGAACGGCCTGGGCGGCGCCGCCGAGTCCGTGATCTGGCGCGCGCACCCCACCGGGGACATGGGCGCCCACATCTGGGCGCCGGAGATGCACCGCGTCGGCGGCAAGTGGTACGTCTACTTCGCCGCGGCCCCCGCCGAGGACGTGTGGGCGATCCGCATCTGGGTGCTGGAGAACGCCCACCGCGACCCCTTCAGGGGCACCTGGGTCGAGAAGGGGCAGATCAAGACCGCCTGGGAGACCTTCTCCCTGGACGCCACCACCTTCGCCCACCGCGGCACCCGCTACCTCGCCTGGGCCCAGCACGAACCCGGAACGGACAACAACACCGCCGTCTGGCTCTCCGAGATGGCCGGCCCCTGGACCCTGACGGGACCCCAAGTGCGGCTGTCCACCCCGGAGTACGACTGGGAGCGCGTCGGCTTCGCGGTCAACGAGGGTCCGTACGTGCTGAAGCGCAACGGGCGGCTGTTCATGACCTACTCGGCCAGCGCCACCGACCACCACTACTGCGTGGGGCTGCTGACCGCCGACGAGGACAGCGACCTCATGGACCCCGCGAGCTGGTCCAAGTCGCCCGTCCCCGTCTTCACCAGCAACGACACGACCCGGCAGTACGGGCCCGGCCACAACTGCTTCACGGTCGCCGAGGACGGCCGCACCGACGTGCTCGTCTACCACGCCCGCCAGTACAAGGAGATCGTGGGCGACCCGCTGGACGACCCCAACCGCCACACCCGGGTCCAGAAGCTCGGCTGGAAACCGGACGGCACACCCGACTTCGGCGTCCCCGTGGCCGACACCGCGGCGGGGGAGGGGGCGTGACATGAGACGTGCCCGCGCGGTGCTGCTCGCCCTCTGCCTCGCGCTCGCCGGCGCCCTCGCGACCGCCGGACCCGCCCGGGCCGCCCCGCAGACGATCGCCAACGGCACCCAGTTCACCGACCGTTCGGGCAGCCCCGTGCACGCCCACGGCGGCGGCGTCCTCAGGGCCGGCGCGTACTACTACTGGTTCGGCGAGCACCGCAACGCCGACAACACCTTCCGCTCCGTGGACGCCTACCGCTCCACCGACCTGAAGAACTGGGAGTTCCGCAACCACGTCCTCACCGAGGACAGCCACCCGGAGCTCGCCACCGCCAACATCGAGCGGCCCAAGGTCATGTACAACGCGTCCACCGGCCGGTTCGTGATGTGGATGCACAAGGAGAACGGCAGCGACTACAGCGAGGCGCGCGCCGCCGTCGCCGTCTCCGACACCGTGGACGGCGACTACACCTGGCGGGGCAGCTTCCGGCCGCTGGGGCAGCACATGTCCCGCGACATCACCGTCTTCACCGACACCGACGGCACCGGCTACATGGTCTCCGCCGCCCGCGAGAACTACGACCTGCACATCTACCGGCTCACCGCCGACCACACCGGCATCGCGGGCCTGGTCGCCAACCCCTGGCCCGGCGGCCACCGCGAGGCACCGGCCCTGTTCAAGCGGGGCGGCGTCTACTTCATGCTGACCTCGGGCGCCACCGGCTGGAACCCCAACCAGCAGCAGTACGCCACCGCCACCAGCCTCTCCGGCCCCTGGTCCGCGATGCGCGACGTCGGCGACCCGACCGCCTTCGGTTCCCAGACCGCGTACGTCCTGCCGGTGCAGGGCACTTCGGGCACCTCGTACCTGTACATGGGCGACCGCTGGGGCAACTCCTTCGGCGGGACCGTCAACGACTCCCGGTACGTGTGGCTGCCGCTGACCTTCCCGTCCGCCACGTCGATGTCGATGTCCTGGTCCCCGGAGATCACCGTCGACACGGCCGCCGGGACGGTCGGCGGCACCGGCGCCACATACCACACGCTGACCGCGCGGCACAGCGGCAGGTGCGCGGACGTGACCGGCCGTTCGATGTGGCCGGGGGCGCAGATCAAGCAGTACGACTGCAACGGCGGCGGCAACCAGAAGTACTGGTTCAAGCCCGTCGGCGGCGGCCACCACCAGCTGGTGGTCCGCGGCAGCAGCCTGTGCGTCCAGGAGAACGCGAGCACGGTCACGCAGGAGAACTGCGACGCCTCCGCGACCGCCCAGCAGTGGTCCGTCACCACCACGGGCTCCTACGTCAGCGTCACCTCCCGCGCCACCGGCGAGTGCCTGGACGTGAACGGCGCGTCCACCGCGAACTCCGCCGCGATCATCACGTACACCTGCAACGGAGGGACCAACCAGCAGTGGACACGCGGGACATGAGACGGGGCCGCACGCTCGGCCGGGCCGCCGTGACGGCGGCCGTGGCACTGGGCACCGGCCTGTCGGCCGTACCGGCCCAGGCGCAGCGGCACCAGGGGCGTGCGCCCGCCCCCGGCATCGAGAACTGCACGGCCACCGCCTGCCACTTCGACCTGCCGCCCGGTACGTACGACGTGCGGGTCACCCTCGGCGGCGACCGGGCGTCCAGCACCGCCCTCGGCGGCGAGACCCGGCGCACCCTGCTCCCGGAGACCGCCGCGGCGGCCGGGGAACGCGTGGTGCGGAGCTTCACCGTGAACGTCCGCACCCCCGAGGGCGAGCCCACCGGCCCGGAGGGCACGCCCGGACTCGACCTCACCGTCGGCGGAAGCGCGCCCGCACTCGCCGGCATCCGGGTCACCCCGGCCCGGCACACCCGCCAGGTCCTCCTCGTCGGCGACTCCACGGTCTGCGACCAGCCCGGCGACCCGTACTCCGGCTGGGGCCAGCAACTGCCCCGGTACCTGCGCAAGGGCCTGTCCGTGGCCAACTACGCGGACTCCGGGGAGAGTACGGTCAGCTATCTCGGGAACCCGCTCCTGTGGAACACCGTCAGGCCGCTGATCCGGCGCGGTGACCTCGTCCTGATCCAGCTCGCCCACAACGACAAGACCACCGACGGGACGACCTACCGGGCAGGCCTCGAGTCCCTGGTGGCGGGCGTGCGGGAGCGGGGCGGCGTGCCGGTCCTCGTCACCCCGGTCGTGCGACGCTGGTTCAACGCCGACGGAACCCTGGACAACAACACGGCCCTGCTGGTCAACGGGCTCGGCGTCGACCACCCGGCCGTCGTCCGCTCCGTCGCGGCCGACCGGGACGTCCCGCTGATCGACCTCACGGCGCGGACCAAGGAGGTGGTGGAGTCCCTCGGCGTGGAGGGTTCCAAGGCGCTGTACCTCCACGACGAGAAACGGGACAACACGCACACCTCCGTGCACGGCGCCACCGTGTACGCGGGCCTGGTCCGCGACGAACTCGTCGCCCTGCGTCTGGTGCCCGGGGGCGGAGTCAGGATGAGATGAACCCCTGGGGCGCTCCGACCGGAACCGGGGCGCCCCAGGTCCGCCGGACCACCGGGGCGCGGACGCTTCGGCCGGCACCGAAGCGTCCCGCTCCTAGGGTGCGTCCCATGACCACCTTCACCGGCCTCCACCACGCGGACGAACCCCTGCTGCTGCCGTGCGCCTGGGACCACGCCTCGGCGCTGGCCCTGGCCGCCCACGGCTTCCGGGCCGTCGGCACCACCAGCCTCGCCGTCGCGGCGGCGGCCGGGCTGCCCGACGGGGCGGCGGCGACCCGGGAGCAGACGCTGCGGCTCGCCCGCACCCTCGGCCCCGGTCCGTTCCTGCTGTCCGTGGACGCGGAGGGCGGCTTCAGCGACGACCCCGACGAGGTGGCCGGGCTGGCCCGGGAGCTCTGCGCGGCGGGCGCCGCCGGCATCAACCTGGAGGACGGGCTCGGCCCCGCCGACCGGCACGCCGCCAAGATCGCGGCCGTCCGGGCGGCGGCCCCCGGCCTCTTCGTGAACGCCCGCACCGACACCCACTGGCTGGGCGACGGCGAGGGCACCACACGCCGCCTCGACGCCTACCTGGGGGCGGGCGCGCACGGCGTCTTCGTGCCCGGGCTCACCGACCCGCGGGAGATCGCCGCCCTGGTGCGCGGCCTGGACGGCGTCCCCCTCAACATCCTCCACTCACCCGCCGGACCCTCCGTCCGCCACCTCGCCGACCTCGGCGTACGCCGCGTCAGCCTCGGCTCGTTGCTGTACCGGCGGGCGCTGGGCGCGGCGGTGGAGGCGGCGGCCGGGATCCGGGCGGGCCTGGCCCCGCAGGGCGCGGTGCCGTCGTACGACGAGGTCCAGGCGCTGGGACGCCGTGCCCGCGACGAGGACGACGGCACGGCTTCCTCGGAACGCCCCTGGTACGGTTGACGCTTCCGCGGGTACCAGGCCCTTCGGACCCGTCTCCGGCGAGGGACCGGGGACCATGGACATGGGCATCCCCGGCGAGGAACGGCCGGCCGCCGCGGTCGTGCCGGCCGACGAGGGACGCGTGCTCCTGGTGCGCCGCAGCGAGACGGAGAGGTTCCTGCCCCGGGTGCGGGGCGTTCCGTGCGCCAGGCTCGAACCCGACGGGAACGCCCGCGACGGCGCGCTGCGCGAGCTGAAGGAGGAGACCGGCCTGCTCGGCGAGATCGTGCGCAAGGTGGGCGAGTCGTCCAGGGCCGCGCCGCGGGGCGCGGCGCCCCGTCGTCCGGTCCGCCCGGCGGCGGGTCCGGGCGTGCCCGCCTCGACGGGCCGCGCCTGAGGTGCGGCTGGGCCGAGGCGCGCTCCCTCCCCCTGGGCGGCGGCACTCGGTTCCCGCGAGGCCCCGTCCCAGGAAACCGGCTCCGACTCGACGTCCGTGCCGCTGTTTTCGCCCTCTCACACCCGGCACGGGCACCCGGCGCTCAACCCGCCTTCTCCCGAGGCCAGTTCTCCAGGGCGAGGTGCAGGGCGTCGACCGCCTTGTCCCAGGACACCCGGACGTCGCGCGGGGCGGCGAAGGCGCCGGAGGCCTCCAGGGCGCAGTAACCGTGGAAGGTGGCGCGCAGCAGGCGGACGGCGTCGGTGAGGTCGGGCTCCTCGAGGCCGTAGGCGGCGAGCGCGCCGTGGATGACGTCCAGGACACGGCGCAGCGCGGCGGCGTCGGCGGCCAGGGACGGGTCCAGCCGGATCTGGGCGGCCGCGTAGCGGCCCGGCCGGGTGAGCGCGTACTCCCGGTAGGCGCCGGCGAACGCGGCCAGGGCGTCCTTGCCGGTCCGCCCCGCGACCGCCGCCTCGATCCGGTCGAGCATCTCGGTGCCCGCCAGCAGCGCCAGCCGGGCGCGCAGGTCCCGCAGGCCGCGCACGTGCGCGTACAGGCTCGCGTCCTTCACACCGAAGCGCCGGGCCAGCGCGGACAGCGTGACGTTCTCGAACCCGGCCTCGTCGGCCAGCTCGGCGGCGGCCGCGACGAGACGGTCGGCGGTGAGTCCGGCGCGGGGCATGCGGGCCTCCGGGAAACCTAGGGGGTCCAGGGAGCGATCAGCCTACCCAGCCGGTGCGGGCGAGCCGTCGCGCGCGGGGCATGCGCCGCTCACCTGCAGGTCGTTCGACGTTCACGGGGTGCCTCGATCCTCCACACGCGGCGTGGTCGCGCCGCGGAAGGCAGCCGCACCGAAACGGCGGCATCCAGGAGGCACTTCACATGGGTCACGGGCACGCACACGGGCCGCACCACCATCACCACCACGGACACGACCACCAGCACGAGACGACGGCGCCCCTGCCCGCCGCCTTCGACACCTCCGTGCCCGACGAGGCGCTCAGCCCCGAGCAGAAGTCCCGCCGTACGCTGCTGCGCCGCGCGGGCCTCCTCGGTGCGGGGCTCGCGGCCGGCAGCGTGCTGTCCGCCGGCGCCGGCGCTCCCGCGCACGCCACGGGCAACGGCCGCCGCGGCAAGGGCTTCCTGTGGCTCGCCGGTGACCACCACATCCACACCCAGTACAGCAGCGACGGCAAGTACCGCGTCGTCGACCAGGTCCGCCAGGGCGCCAAGCACGGCATGGACTGGCTGGTCATCACCGACCACGGCAGCGCCACCCACGCGAAGATCGGCGTGGAGAAGGTCAACCCGGACATCAAGGAGGCCCGCGCCGCCTACGAGGACACCCTCGTCTTCCAGGGCCTGGAGTGGAACATCCCGGCCGCCGAGCACGGCACCGTCTTCGTCCACCCCGGCAGCAACGAGGTCGCCGTCCTCAAGCAGTTCGAGACCGACTACGACGGCAGCGTCAAGGGCGCCTCCGACTCCACCCCCGCCAACGAGGCGCTCGCCGTCGCCGGCCTCAACTTCCTCGCCGACCAGGTGAGACGGCGCAAGGTCAAGGACGCCCTGATGCTCGCCAACCACCCGGCGCGGCGCGGTGTCGACTCCCCGCACGAGATCCGGGCCTGGCGCGACGCCACCGGCACCGACCCCCAGATAGCCGTCGGCTTCGAGGGCGCCCCCGGCCACCAGGCGGCCGGCCTGCCGCAGCCGCTCGGCATGGGCCGCGCCCGCGGCATCTACGACAACAACCCCAGCGCCAACTCCTTCCCCGGCTACCCGCTGGAGAGCTACCGCACCTGGGGCGGCTTCGACTGGATGACCGCCACCGTCGGCGGCCTGTGGGACAGCCTCCTCGCCGAGGGCCGCCCCTGGTGGATCACCGCCAACTCCGACTCCCACCAGGTCTACGCCGACACCGCGGTGCGCGGCCCGGGCGGCGACTTCAACGCCGACGGCCGCTACGAGGACCCGGTGTACGGCGGCCGGATCGACATCACCCAGGGCGACTACTGGCCCGGCCAGTACAGCCGCACCCACGTCGGCGCCGACGGCTTCTCCTACGCCGCCGTCATGGACGGCATCCGCGCCGGCCGCGTCTGGGTCGACCACGGGCAGCTCATCGGCGGCCTCGACGTCCGCGTGTCCGGCGGCGGCCGCTGGGCCACGCTCGGCGGCGCGCTGCACGTGAAGAAGGGCACCAAGGTCACGCTGACGGCCGACGTGGCGCTCGCCGGGGGACCCAACTGGGCCGGTTTCGTGCCCCGGCTGGCCCGCGTGGACGTCGTCCAGGGCGATGTGACCGGCCCGGTCGCCGACAAGGACACGTTCACCGCGCCCACCGCGAAGGTCGTCCGGTCGTACGACGTCGGCAAGTCGGCCGGCACCGTCCGGGTCACCTTCGACCTCGGCCGGGTCGACCGCCCGCTGTACGTCCGGCTGCGCGGCACCGACGGCAACCGGTCCGCCGTCGGGGCGATGGGCGCCCAGGTGGACCCGGCGGGCCCCGCCCTCGACGTCGTCGGCGACGCGGACCCGTGGCGCGACCTGTGGTTCTACTCCAACCCCGTGTGGGTCCTGCCCTCGTGACGCCGTACGCCCTCACCGTGGACGCGGGCGTGAAGGACCTGCGCGCGGCCGACCACCTGCTCCACGAGCTGGCGGCCGGACTCGCCCTGCCCGAGGGGACGTGGGGCTGCACGCACCTGGTCCGCGGCGACCGCCCGCGCGTGGCCCTCTCCCTCGCCCTGCCGTCCGAACCGCTCCTGCGCACGACGTGGGAGCGGCTCGCGGCCGCCGGGCGGGGCGAGCTGTCCCCGGGCCTGCCCGACCCGGCGGGGCGCGCGGTGCTCTACCCGGGCGCCCCGGCCCTGACGGGCACGCTGACGGTCGCGGAGCTGCTCGCGCGCTCCGCGATCGACCGGGTGACCGTCCTCGGCGCGCCCGGCGACCCGGACCCCGGCACCCGCGTGATGACGCGCGACCACGTGCGCCCGCAGTGGCAGCGCGGCGAACTCGTCCTCGCCGCCACCCCGGCCCTGGGCGGCACCCTCGTCCCCTTCGAGGCGCCGGACCCCACGCCCTGCTGCGCGGACCACTGAGGGAACGGGCGGCGGTGGTCCCCGCCGACCGCCACCCGTTCCCCGGAGCCGCTCGTCAGCCGGCCGGCTCGGAGAGGACGAACGAGAACTCCGCGGGCTCCGGCCACAGGAAGTACCGGGGCAGCGGGCCCGGGCCGCAGGACTGGGAGCCGATGCCGTGCTGCCGGTGGTCGAGGGTGACCCAGACCGTGTCGCCGGGGACGAGGTCGGTGAGGTGCCGGGCGGCGTCCAGGTGCTCGGTGGTCCAGGGCCTGGCCGTGAACCGGAACTCCGGGTCGCCGTCGATCCGCAGACCACCGATCTCCGCCCAGCGCACGTCGGCGCGGGCACCGTTCTCCTGCGGGCGCACATAGGGCGTCTGCAGGTCCTCGACGCTCGCGTCCCACAGCAGGTCCCTGGACGCGGCCCCGGTGTCCGGGTACGCCTCGCCCCCGCCGCCGAACCAGCGGACGGGATCCCCCGGGGACCCCTCGAGCCCGAAGCGGACGCCCAGCCGGGGCAGCGGCACCCGCCAGTCGCCCTCCGGCACGACCGACACGGTCAGCCGCACGCGCGTGCCGTCGGACGTCCAGCGGTACGCCGTCCGCAGGCCCGTCTCCCGGCCGGCGGGCGCCACCCGGGTGCGTACGGTCAGCGCCTCGCCGTCCGTCTCGACGGCCTCCAGGCGGTGCCGCACGCGGTGCAGGCCCAGCTCGCGCCAGAGCGGCCCGTACCGGGTGTCCGGCTGCCAGGGCGCGCCGTCGTCATTGTCGGTGGTCGCCCGCCACACGTCCAGGCGCAGATCGCGCACCGGCACACCGGCGACGGTGCGCACCGCGCCGGTGCGGGCGTCGAAGACGGCCGGCCCCAGCGTGATCCGGTCCCCGTCGGCGCGGGGCCGCACGCCGGCCGCCGCCGGCAGCGGGGCGCGCCGGGCCACCGTCCGCTGCGCCCAGGCCACCTCGTGGCCCCGGCCGGCCCAGGACGCGTCCTCGGCGAGCAGCGCGCGCACCGTCCACTGCACCTCCCCGCCCCCGCCGTCCGGCGCCCCGGGCAGCTCGACCTCGGCCGACTCCCCGGGGGCGAGCGGCGGCACGGCGAGCCGGCGCCCTCCCGTCGGCCGGCCGTCCACCTGGTGGGAGAACGCGAACTCCAGGTGGGACAGGTCCGTGTGGTCGTAGCGGTTGGTCACCCGTACGGTGCCGTCCGCGTCGCCGGCCTCGATCCGGACCGGCTCGATCACCTTCTTGTACTCGATCAGCCCCGGTGAGGGCGTGCGGTCCGGGAAGAGCAGCCCGTCGCAGACGAAGTTGCCGTCGTGCAGCTCCTCGCCGAAGTCACCGCCGTAGGCGTAGCCCAGCTCCGGGTGCTCGATGCCGTGGTCGATCCACTCCCAGACGAAACCGCCCTGGAGCCGGTCGTACCGCTCGAACAGCTCCTGGTACTCGGTGAGTCCGCCGGGGCCGTTGCCCATGGCGTGCCCGTACTCGCACAGGACGAGCGGCAGTCGCCGCCTGCGGCGGGTGCCGCCGTCCAGGCCCCGGGCGATCCGCTCCACCTCGGCGTGCGGCGGGTACATCCGCGCGTACACGTCCGTGTCACGGCAGTCGGCGTCACCCTCGTAGTGCACCGGGCGGGAGGGGTCCCGGTGGTGGATCCAGCCGGCCATCGCGGTCAGGCCGCGCCCGGTGCCCGCCTCGTTGCCGAGGGACCACATCACGACCGACGGGTGGTTCTTGTCCCGCTCCACCATGCGGGCGGCGCGGTCGAGCAGGGCCGGGGTCCAGCGGTCGTCGTCGACGGGGTTGTCGCGCCAGTCCTGCTCGACGAAGCCGTGGGTCTCCAGGTCGCACTCGTCGATCACCCACAGCCCGTACTCGTCGCACAGGTCGAGGAAGGCCGGGTGCGGGGGGTAGTGGGAGGTGCGGACGGCGTTGACGTTGTGCCGCTTCATCAGCAGCACGTCCTGACGCATGGTGTCCGGGTCCAGCGCACGGCCCCGGCGCGGGTGCCACTCGTGCCGGTTGACGCCCCTGAAGAGCACCGCCGTGCCGTTGACCTTGATCAGGCCGTCCTTGACGACGACCGTGCGGAAGCCGATGCGCAGCCGGACCCGTTCGCCCGCCGTGGCCAGCACCCCGTCGTACAGCCGGGGCGTCTCGGCGGTCCACGGCTCGACCGGGAGGGTGACCGGCTCGCCGGCCGCCACGTCGATGCCCAGCTCCTCGACCACCACGCGTCCATCGACGTCGGAGTCGACGCGCAGGGTGCCCTCGCCGGTGACGTGGTCGTAGGAGGCGTGCACGAAGAAGTCCCCGGCGGCGCCCGCCGGGCGGTGCAGCAGCGTCACGTCGCGGAAGATGCCGGGCAGCCACCACTGGTCCTGGTCCTCCAGGTACGACCCCGCCGACCACTGGTGGACCCGGACCGCGAGGACGTTCCCGGACGGCTCCAGCAGGTGCCCGACCGCGAACTCGTGCGGCAGCCGCGAGCCCTTGAACTCCCCGAGCTCCGTGCCGTTCAGCCAGACCCGGGCGCACGACTCGACCCCGTCGAAGCGGAGCACGGCACCGCCCTCGTCCGGCCAGTCCCCGGGCAGGTCGAAGAGGCGCAGGTGGTCACCGGTCGGGTTCTCGGTGGGGACGTGCGGCGGGTCGACGGGGAAGGGGTAGAGGTGGTTGGTGTAGATCGGCGCGCCGTGGCCCTGGAGCACCCAGTGGCCGGGCACGGTCACCTCCGCCCAGTCCCCGCAGTCGTACCCGGGCTCGGCGAACGAGTCGTCCTCGGCGTCGGCGGTCGCGGACACCCGCAGGCGCCAGCCGCCGTTCAGGGAGAGGGACGCCGCGTCCGAGGACGCGTACCGGGCACGCGGGGGCAGGGTCCCGCGGCCGGGGGAGACGTCCTCGACGTGACCGGCCGCCGGGGTGTGCGATGACATGGGGTCTCCTAGCTCGGTCCTGGTCCTGGTCCGGCCCCCGGTCCCCGTCCGCGCGACGCCCCGGACCGGCCGGCGCCGGAGGGACGGGGGCACGCGCACCGGGGGAGGAGGGAGGGGGCCGTGGCCGCGGAGGTGAGGGGGAAGCCGGCGGTGCGCGCCACGCCGGTGACCGCCGGGTCCCGCGGCGGCCGGGCGGAGCCGGCCGCCGGATCGCCGGACGGTTCGGCGGTGCTGGTGCTCCGTGCCGGCATGTCGGCGGTCCTTGTCTCGGGTGCGGCTGCGGCGGGTGGCGCTCAGGGACCTGCGGTGCGGGACGTTAACCTTCGTCCACCACTTCGGCAAGGGGTCGGACGAAGTCCGCTCGGCGCGCGGCGGGCCTGCTGGTGATGGTGAACGGGCCCGGCGCCGTGGGGCGTTGCCCCTCAGGGTCCCGGCGTGGGGCGTTGCTCTTCAAGAGGCCCGGCGTGCGCGTGCGGCGCGTCCGCCGCTGCCCCGTCCCGCCGACTGCAGCGCGCCCTCCAGCGCGAACGCCGCCGCCCCCAGGCACACCGGATCGGTCGGGATCGGGGAGAGGACGATCCGGGTGGCGGCCAGCGGGCGGTGGAGCGCGTGCCGGGCGACGGCCTCGCGCACCTCGTCGAGCAGCGGCTCGCCGAACGCGGCCGCGACCCAGCTGCTGAGCACGACCACCTCCGGGTTGAAGAGGTTGATCAGGCCGGCGACCCCTGCGCCGAGGTAGCGGGCGGTGTGCCCGAGCACCCGTACCGCCACCGGATCGCCGGCCCGCACTCCCCGGGCGAGCGCGTCGACGGTGGCCGTCTGGTCCCCGGGCCGCAGCAGCGGGCTGTCCGGGCTCGTCTCCCGCAGGTTGAGCATGATCCCGGGTGCGCCGGTGTACGCCTCCACGCAGCCGCGGTCGCCGCAGTGGCAGGGGCGGCCGTCCAGGACGAGCGTGGTGTGGCCCCATTCGCCGGCGCTGTTGCTCACGCCCCGGTGCACCTCGCCGCCCAGCACCAGCCCGGCGCCCACCCCGGTCCCCAGGTTGACCACCACCGCGTCCCCGTGCCCGCGCGCCGCCCCGAACCACAGCTCGGCCACCGCGCAGGCCCGCAACGGGTTGTCCAGGTGCAGGGGGTGGGCGATGCGGTCGGCGAGCAGGTCGAGCAGGGGCACGTCGTGCCAGTCCCAGTTCGGCGCGTACGCGCAGACGCCCGTGTCCCGGTCCACCTGGCCCGGCATGCTCACCCCCACCCCGAGCACCCGCGTGCCCTCCACCCCGGCCCGGGCCACCACCGAACCGACCGCCGCGGCGACCCGGTCCACGACCTGCCCGGGCCGGTTCTCGCCGGGACGCATGCCCTCCTCGGCGCGGGCCAGCACGTTCAGCGCCAGGTCGAACAGCTCGACCCGGACGTAGGTCTCCGCCAGGTCGACGCCGATCAGCGCGCCGCCCGAGGCGTTGACGGCCACCAGGCCCCGGGGGCGGCCGCCGGCCGAGTCCTCGAAGCCGACCTCGGTGATCATGCCGAGGTCGAGCAGCTCGCCGACCAGGGTGGCGACGGTGGCGAGGCTGAGGCCGGTGGCCGCCGCCAGCTCCTGCCGGGAGGTCGGCGCCGCGGCGACGATCCGGCGCAGCACCCGGTAGCGGTTGGCCGTGCGGATGTCCCGCGACGTGCGCTTCACCGGAGCCGCCCCCTCCCTGCCGGGCCGGCCGACCCGGCACCGACGCGCGGCAAGGCTACGAGGAGGCGGAACCTTCGACAAGGGGTTCGCAAAGGGGCTCGACGAAGCCCGGCCGGGGGCGGTGGGGGTCAGTCGCCGAGGACGTCCCGGACGAACGCGTTGGTGAACCTGCCCGCCGGGTCCACGGCGCGGACCAGGGCCTTGAAGTCCTCCAGCCTCGGGTAGCGGGCGCGCAGCTCCGCCGCCGGCGTGGTGAACACCTTGCCCCAGTGCGGCCGCGCCCCGAACGGCGCCAGCGCCTCCTCCACCCGCCGCACCACGGGCAGCACCGCCGCGGTGTCCTCGACCCAGGTGAAGTGGACGGCCACGGTGTCCCGCCCGTAGGAGGGGCTGAGCCACTGGTCGTCGGCGGCGACGGTCCGCACCTCGCACGTCTGCAGCACCGGGGCGACCGTCTCCCGGACGCCGTCCAGCGCCCGCAGCGCGGCGACGGCCGACTCCCTCGGCATCAGGTACTCCGACTGCAGCTCCGCCCCGCTGCTCGGCGTGAACTCCGCCCGGAAGTGCGGCAGCCGCTCGTGCCACGGCCCCGGCACCCCGAACTGCTCGGTGCAGTTGACCGCCGGCATCCCCGGCACCGGGTGCATCTTCTCGGCCGCCGGAGCGGCCCAGGGGAAGTCCGGCAGCGGCTGGTCGGTGCGCCGCTTCACCCACACCTGCCGGAAGCCCGGCGCCCGCCAGTCGGTGAACAGGCTCACGCTGTACGCCGCCGACATCACCGCCTCGAACGCGGCGGAGTCCAGCCCCGCCGACGGCAGTTCGGTGAACACGTGCTGCTCGACCTCGAACGCCGGCTCCAGGTCCAGGGTGAGCGCGGTGACGACCCCGAGCGCGCCCAGCGCGGTGACCGCCCCGCCGAACCGGGCCCGGTCCTCCCGGCCGATCCGCACCGTCGAACCGTCCGCCGTGACCAGCTCCACCTCGCGCACGGCCGAGGAGAGCGGGCCGTTGCCGACCCCGGAGCCGTGCGTGCCGGTGGCGACCGAGCCGGCCACCGAGATGTGCGGCAGCGACGCCATGTTCGGCAGCGCCAGCCCGTGCCCGTGCACCCGCCGGGCCAGCTCGGCGTACCGCACGCCGCCGCCGACCCGGACCGTCCGGGCCGCGGTGTCCACGTCCACCTGCGGGGGCAGCGCGTCGAGGGAGAGCAGGACGCCGTCCTCGCCGGCCTCGGCTATCTCGTTGAAGGAGTGCCCGCTGCCCAGGACCCGCACCCGGGAGCTCCCGGCGACCAGCGCCCGCAGCGCGTCCAGGGTGTGCGGGCGGTGCAGCTCCTTGGCGGTGTAGGTGATGTTGCCCGCCCAGTTCGTCACGGTCTCGGTCATCGGTCGTCCTTCCCGGGAACGGGGCCGGAAAAGGGCCCCGCCGGAACCTACCTCGCACCCCCGCGCCCGGGACAGCCGGTCCCGCCACCGGTCGGCAAGCGATTTCTCCACCGGCGCGCGGGAGTGGTCCACGCCACGTGGGGGGACCCGGCACGCCGGACGCCCGAGCGGGGGCATACCGTGAGGAGTCGTACGTCCGAGCCGGGAGGAGACACTAGATGGGCAGCCGTACCGCGCTGGTCGAGGATCTGATGGAGCGGTTCCCGCACGTGCCGCGGGAGGCCGTCTTCAAGGAGGACCTGCTCCGGGGCGGCGTGGCCTTCGACCCGTCCGCCCTCAGCGACAACGAGAGCGGCGAGGTCAAGCCGAAGTCGTACTTCATCTTCTCCTTCGACCACGGCACCCTGCCCGAGCTGGGCGAGGCCGCGCTGAGGCGCCCGCCGGAGGAGATCATCCTCACCGGCGGCCCCTACGACCTGCGCCGCACCGTGGTCTCGGTGCGGGTGAACCCCTCCTCGCCGTACCGCGTCGCCGCGAACGGGGACGGCGTGCTCGGGCTCTACCTCGACGGGAAGCGGATCGCCGACGTCGGGGTGCCGCCGATGCCCGAGTACTACCGGCACACCCTCTCCAACGGGAAGTCGGTCATGGAGGTGGCGCCCACCATCCAGTGGGGCTACCTGATCTACCTGACCGTCTTCCGGGTCTGCCAGTACTTCGGCGCCAAGGAGGAGTGCCAGTACTGCGACATCAACCACAACTGGCGCCAGCACAAGGCGGCCGGCCGGCCCTACACCGGGGTGAAGGACGTCGAGGAGGTCCTCGAGGCCCTGGAGATCATCGACCGCTACGACACGGCGAAGGCCTCCACCGCCTACACCCTCACCGGCGGCGCCGTCACCAAGACCGTCGGCGGCCGTGACGAGGCCGACTTCTACGGCCACTACGCCAAGGCCATCGAGGAGCGCTTCCCCGGCCGCTGGATCGGCAAGGTCGTCGCCCAGGCGCTGCCCAAGGACGACGTGCAGCGCTTCAAGGACTACGGCGTGCAGATCTACCACCCCAACTACGAGGTGTGGGACGAGTACCTGTTCAAGATGTACTGCCCGGGCAAGGAGCGCTACGTCGGCCGCGACGAGTGGCACCGGCGCATCCTGGACTCCGCCGACGTCTTCGGCGCGCGCAACGTGATCCCCAACTTCGTGGCGGGCGTGGAGATGGCCGAGCCCTTCGGCTTCAAGACGGTCGACGAGGCCATCGCCTCCACCACCGAGGGCCTGCGCTTCTTCATGTCGCACGGCATCACGCCCCGGTTCACCACCTGGTGCCCGGAGCCGACCACCCCGCTCGGCAAGGCCAACCCGCAGGGCGCCCCGCTGGAGTACCACATCCGGCTGCTCGAGGCCTACCGCGCCACCATGGACGACTTCGGCCTGTCCTCGCCCCCCGGCTACGGCCCGCCCGGACCCGGCCGGGCGGTGTTCTCCGTCAGCTCCTTCATGGACAGCCTCCCGGCCCAGGAGCCCGTCGAGGCGGTCTGAGGCACCGGGAAGGAAGACCGGGAAGGCCGGAACCGAGACGTTCCGGCCTTCCTTGCGTATGGTCCCGGCGAGGGGCCGCGATGCCGCCACGGAAAGTAAGGGCGGCGCTTGTCAGTTGTGTCGGGAACGTGAAAAGCTCGGCCACTGCCGCGAGGTTTCCCCAACTCCAATGCCGCTATGGCGAGTTGACCTCCTTCGTGATGCGGGAGACTCATGCCCGACCTGCCGAGCCCCCAGGACGCCGACGAGGCGGCACTGTTCTCCGAGTGCTGGGACGCGGTGCTCTCCTACGCCGACCTGTGCACGGCCGGATCCACCGCTGCCGCGGAACTGGCCCGCGAGGCGTTCGCACAGGGCGTGCGGGAGCTCCGCGCCGCCGAGACGGGCACCGTCCGCGGCACCGGCCGCCGTTCCTCCCGGCTGCCCCGGATACCCCTGCTGCTGACCGCCGTCCGCACCACGGCAACGGCCTGGGAGGACGAGGGGCGGGGCCACCGGCTCGACCCCGACCTGCGGCTGTGGCTCCACTCCGACAGGGCCGCCCGCCACACGGGTCCGCCCCTGGAGCGCCCGGTCGCCCTGCGCGCCCTGCGCGACCTGCAGCAGGCGGACGCCGAACTGCTGTGGCTGGCCGAGGTGGAGGCCCTGCCGCTGCCCCTGGTGGCCCGCCGCCTCGGTCTCGACCCCGCCACCGCGACCGACGAACTCGCCCAGGCGGCCGAGGCGTTCCGCAACCGCTGCCACCGCAACCACCTCGACTCGCCGCTGGACGCCGAGTGCCGCAGCTACGCCCGGCTGCTCGACGCCGTCACCCGCTCGCCCGCCGCCGACACCCCCGGCGACCTCTCCCGCCACCTCGCCACCTGCGTGCCGTGCGCCGAGGCCGCCGCCTGCCTGCGGCTGCACACCGGGGGACTGCCCGGGGCACTGGCCGGCGGGGTGATCGGCTGGGGCGGCCTCGCCTACCTGGAACGCCGCCGCCGGGCCGCCGAGGCACGGCTCGGGGCCGGAGGCCGGGACGGGACCGACCCGGAGCACGGCGACCCGGCGGACGGTACGGCCGGGGCGCGCGCCGCCCGCAACGGCCTGCTGGTGGCCGCCGTCCTGGTCTCCGCCCTCGCGCTCGCGGTCTCGCTGATGCCGTTCGGCGACACGGAGGCCGAGAGCGCCGCGCGTCCCGGCACCGGCCGCCGGCCGGCGGCCGACCCCGGCCCGTCCCTGTCGCCCGCCCCCGCCGCGCCGTCCCCCTCGGCGTCCTTTGCGTCCTCCTCCGCGTCCTCCGGGGCCCCGAAGCGGCCCGCCGGGCGCACACCGGACCGCAAGGGCCCCGGCCCCGAACCCGAGCCCCAGGGAACCTCCACGGCCACCGCCGCGCCGGAGACCACCGCCCGCGGCGGTGAGGCCCCCTGCCGGGTCGTCTACGACCTGGTCAACCAGTGGCCCGACGGCTTCCAGGCCACCGTCACCGTCACCCCACGGGAACCCCTCGACTCCTGGCGCGTCGGTTTCTCCTTCCGGGACGGCCAGCGGGTCCGCCAGATGTGGGACGCCACCGCGAGCCAGGACGGCTCCCGCGTCACCGCCACCGCCGCCGACTACAACAGCACGGTCCCGGCGGGCGGAAGGCTCGCCTTCGGCTTCCTCGCCTCCTGGACCGGCAGGAACTCCCCGCCCACCGACATCACCCTCAACGGCCGCCCCTGCGCCACCGGGTGACGGGGTCCCACGGCGCCCACGGGGCGGAGCCGGTCGCGCGGGGCCGCGCGTCCGGCTCCGGGCGGGCCGGGGTCACCTCGACCGGCGGTGTGCTCGAGGACGGTCCCGCCGGCACCCCGACCCGCTGCTGCCGGCCCGCTGTTGTGCACCGGGCACGACGAACCCCGACGAGAAACGACTTCGTCGGGGTTCGAGGACGCGCTCAGGCGAGGTTCCTGGGCAGGGTGAGGACGTCGGCGAGAGCCGGGCGGATCACCCTGAGCGGTACCTGGAAGCTCGTCTCGTTGCCGTCGGGGGCCTGGCAGGTGACCGTCGCCGTCGCCGGAGTACCGGTCGCCGGGATGTTGTTGAAGGTCAGGCTGTACAGCGCGCTCGTGGCCTCGGTGCTGATGCTGGTCGAGCGGACGGTGGCCTGGGGGAGCTGGGTGGTGATCGACACCCTGGTCGGGCTCGAGTCGTCACCCTGCCGAAGGCAACTCGCGGTTCCGCTGACAACCACCCTCGGGTTGTCGGGGTCTGCGTGCGCCGCGGTGCCGACCGCTATGGGCGCGGCGACTGCGACCGAGGCCAGGACGGCCATGGCTCCGAGAGTGGTCCTGGTGCGAGTAGGCATTTCAGCCTCCATCGAGCGGTGATGTGCTTCAGGGCGGCTCCGACGGCCGTGCGCGACGAGCGCAGGCCGGGGCAGGGGCGCGACGGCGTGCGAGGTGCCGTCCATGGGGAGTGGAGCGCGCCCGCCGTCAAGGGCGGAGCCTGACATCACGCTGCTGGCTACGGGGTTCGTGGCTGGCCGTGCTCCGCGCTCCCGGATGCTTCTGGGCGCTCAGCCGACTCCCTGCAGCGGATGTTCCACCAACCACACTCATACACTCCCGGCCATCCCGCAAGCGCTGGGCCGATCGGCTGATTTCACGCCGGGACCGGAACACCGGGGCCGGTCGGTGACGATCGGGGGCGTGACGCCGGTGGGCACGGTCGCTCCGTGTCCGGCGCCGCCTTCGGCCCTGTCGCGGGCGCGGGGCGACGGGGTGCGTCCGGCGCGGCGCGGCGCGGGCCGGTGCGTGAACGGCGCTCGGCGGGTGCGGGGTTGCGGGCGTGGACCAGGACCGTGACGGGGCCGGCCGGGTCGGGGGTTTCGGCGGTGGGCGCCGCGAGCCGGACCGTGCGCGGGGCGTCGTCGGGCCGGGTGACGGGGTGAGGACGGATGCCGGAAAAAGGGTTGGCCGTCCGGGTGGTCGGGCCTCTAGGCTGTGGCGCGGAAGTGAGCAGGGCCGTCGGCTGCTGCTGTGACCGGCGTGCGGTGAAAGGGAGGTGTGACCGATGACTGTCTTTGTGAGGGGTGCTGACCGCATCCGGACGCTCGTTCATCCCACCTCCGTGGCCCTCGGCTGACACTCCTTCCTCTGCCGCGCTCGTGACGCGCGGTGCCGGGGCCGCCCTTCGAAGGGTCTCCCTTGAATCTCTCCTCTTCCGTTCCGGCTTCCTCGCACGCTCTCGCTCCCTACGGCTGGGACGAGGAGTGGGCGGCCGCGTTCTCCCCGTACGGCGCGCAGGGGCTGCTGCCCGGGCGCGTGGTGCGGGTCGACCGCGGGCAGTGCGACGTCGTCACCGGCGACGGGACCGTGCAGGTCGACACCGCCTTCGTCACCCCGCACGACCCCCTGCGGGTCGTGTGCACGGGTGACTGGGTCGCCGTCGAACCCGGCGGGAACCCGCGCTACGTGCGCGCGTACCTGCCGCGCCGTACCGCCTTCGTGCGCTCCACCTCCTCCAAGCGGTCCGAGGGGCAGATCCTCGCCGCCAACGTCGACCACGCCGTCGTCGCCGTCTCCCTCGCCGTCGAGCTCGACCTGGCCCGGATCGAGCGGTTCCTCGCGCTGGCCTGGGAGTCCGGGGCGCAGCCGGTGGTCGTGCTCACCAAGGCCGACCTCGTGCCGGACGCGGTGACCCGGGCGCACCTCGTCCAGGACGTGGAGACCAGCGCGCCCGGCGTGCCGGTGCTCCCCGTCAGTGCCAGGGACGGGGACGGACTCGACGTCCTCGCCGCGATCACGGCCGGCGGGACGTCGGTGCTGCTCGGGCAGTCCGGCGCGGGCAAGTCCACGCTCGCCAACGCGCTGCTCGGCGAGGACGTGATGGACGTCCGGGCCACCCGGGACGTCGACGGCAAGGGCCGCCACACCACGACCACCCGCAACCTGCTGGCGCTGCCCGGCGGGGGCGTCCTCATCGACACGCCCGGCCTGCGGGGCGTCGGCCTGTGGGACGCCGGCACCGGCGTCGGCCAGGTGTTCTCCGAGATCGAGGAACTCGCCGAGGGCTGCCGCTTCCACGACTGCGCCCACGAGAGCGAGCCGGGCTGCGCGGTCCTCGGCGCCGTCGAGGACGGTGCCCTCCCGCAGCGCCGTCTGGAGAGCTACCGCAAGCTGCTGCGGGAGAACCAGTACATCGTGGCCAAGACCGACGCGAGGCTCCGCGCGGAGATCCGCAAGGACTGGAAGCGCAAGGGCGCGATCGGAAGGGCGGCGATGGAGGCGAAGCGCGGCCGCTGGAAGTAGCCGGGCAGGGGCGGTCCCCGCAGACCGCCCCCTCACCCTCACCTTCATGTCCGGTTTCCGCCAGCCGAGGCTCCCCGGCCGGTGGAGACTGGACGGTGTGATGGACGAGGACAGCAGGTACGAGGCGGTGCGCAGTCGGGACGCCCGGTTCGACGGTGCGTTCTTCTTCGCCGTGCGGACGACCGGGATCTACTGCCGGCCCAGCTGCCCCGCGGTCACGCCGAACCGGCGCAACGTGCGGTTCTTCGCGACCGCGGCCGCGGCCCAGGGCGCCGGTTTCCGGGCCTGCCGGCGGTGCCGCCCGGACGCCGTCCCCGGCTCCGCCGAGTGGAACGTGCGGGCCGACGTCGTGGGCCGGGCCATGCGGCTGATCGCCGACGGCGTGGTCGACCGCGAGGGCGTCGCCGGACTCGCCGCACGGCTCGGCTACAGCGCCCGGCAGGTGCAGCGGCAGCTCACCGGGGAGCTCGGCGCCGGACCCGTCGCGCTCGCCCGGGCACAGCGGGCGCACGCCGCGCGCGTGCTGCTCCAGACCACCGGGCTCCCGGTCACCCAGGTCGCCTTCGCCTCCGGGTTCGCCAGCGTGCGGCAGTTCAACGACACCATCCGGGCCGTGTACGCCACCACGCCCAGCGAACTGCGCGCCACCGCGCCCCGCGGCGGCCGGGCGGCCCGCCGCGCCGCCACCCCCGTCTCCGGGATCCCCCTGCGGCTCGCCCACCGCGGCCCCTACCCGTCCGGACCCGTCTTCGACCTGCTGGAACGCGAGGCCGTCCCGGGCGTCGAGGACGTGAGCGGCGCTCCGGGCGCCCGCACCTACCGGCGCACGCTGCGCCTCCCCTACGGCACCGGCATCGTCGCCGTCGACGAGCGCCCCGGCGCCGCGCGCACCGGATCGGGCGCCCACCCCGGCGGCTGGCTCGACGCCCGCATCCACCTCACCGACCCGCGCGACCTGACCACCGCCGTACACCGGCTGCGGCGGCTGTTCGACCTGGACGCCGACCCGTACGCCGTCGACGAGCGGCTCGGCGCCGACCCCCGGCTCGCCCCGCTGGTCGCCGCCCGGCCCGGGCTGCGCTCGCCTGGGGCCGCCGACCCGGAGGAGCTGGCGGTGCGCGCCCTGGTGGGCCGCGACGAGGCCGCCCGGCTGGTCCAGCGGTACGGCAAGGTCCTCGACGCCCCCTGCGGCGGCCTCACCCACCTGTTCCCCGAACCGGGCGTCCTCGCCGAGGCCGAGCCCGGCGGCACCCTGGGCGCGCTCACCGCCGCCCTCGCCGACGGCACCGTACGCCTCGGCCCCGGCGCCGACCGGGACGGCGCCCAGGACGCCCTGGGCGCCGTGCCCGGCCTGGACGCCCGCACGATCGCCGAGATCCGCACCCGCGCCCTCGGCGACCCGGACGTGGCCCCGCCCGGCCCCGACGTCCCCGACGGCTGGCGCCCCTGGCGCTCGTACGCCCTGAACCACCTGCGCGCGGCAGGGGAGTTGGAGTACCGATGAGCACGATGACGAACACCACGACCAGCACGACGTACTGGACGAGTGCGGACAGCCCCCTCGGGCCGCTCCTGCTCACCGCCGCTCCGACCGGCGAGCTGACCTCGCTCTCCGTGCCCGGGCAGAAAGGCGGGCGCACCGTGCAGGACGGCTGGCGGCGCGACCCCGGCCCGTTCCGCGCGGCCGGACAGCAGCTCGCCGCGTACTTCGCCGGCGAGCTCCAGGAGTTCCGGCTGGCCGTGCGCACCGCCGGCACCCCCTTCCGGGAGAAGGTCTGGGCCGCGCTCGACGACGTCCCCTACGGGGCGACCGTGTCCTACGGCGAGATCGCCGCGCGGATCGGCGCGCCCCGGGCCGCCGTGCGGGCCGTCGGCGGGGCGATCGGCGCGAACCCCCTGCTGATCGTCCGCCCCTGCCACCGGGTGATCGGCGCCGACGGGTCGCTGACCGGGTACGCGGGCGGGCTGGAGCGGAAGGTGCGGCTGCTCACGCACGAGGGCGTGCTGCGGCCGTGACGCGGGTCAGCCCCAGAACACCGCGCCCAGCCACGCCGCCGTGATCAGCTGGCAGGCGAACAGCTCGGCCAGCACGCTCCAGCCGCCCGAGCGCAGCGCCGAGCGCAGCGCCGTGACCGCCTCGCCGTGGCGGCCCAGACGGAGCCGCTCACCGAGGTAGATCCCGGCGAGGAAGCCCGGGACCGCGCCGAGCACGGGCAGCAGGACGAAACCGAGGAGCGAGCCCCAGCCCGCGTACGCCAGCATCCGGCCGTCGTCACCGCCCGCCCGCAGCCGGCGGGGCGGCAGCGCCCAGCGCACCGCCTGGGAGAGGAACAGCACGGCGGTCGCCCCCACGAGCACCCACCACGCGACGGGCCGGGGGTCCTCCAGCGCCCACCACAGGACCGCGGCCCACACCAGCCATGACCCCGGTACTCCGGGCAGCAGCACTCCGTACAGGCCGAGCAGGAGCACCAGTCCGACCAGCAGGAGGTCCCACGCTCCCATCTGTCCAGGGTGCGGGAGGCCGGGGCACGGCGCAGGACGGCGCGGGCGGTGCGGGACGGCCGGGGAGGGGCCTCGTCGGCGCGGTGCGCACCCGCGGCCGGGTCGGCCGCGGCACTCCGTTCGCACAGCCGTCCCACCGGTCACCCGACAGGCCGTCCCGTGCGCGGCGCGGGCCACCGATTTTCCGGTTGCCCCGTTCCCATCCGGCCGGTGCGGGGGACAATCGGGGGCATGAGCCAGCAGGGGGGAAGGCCCACCGGTCGCGAGGACGACTGGTGGGAGGAGCTGTACGGCGACGCCACCGTCGGTGACACGGGCCCCGCGACCGGGCCCGATTCCCTGGACGACCGCTTCGCCTCCGCGTCCGGAGCGCTGCACGGGGACCCGCCCCGGGCGGACGCGCTCCCGCCGGACCCGCCCCCGGCGGACAGCGCGCCGGCGGACCCGCCTCCGGCGGACGCGTCTGCCGCCCCCGGGGTGCCGGCCCCCCGGTCCTTCCCCGACGGGGCGACGGCGCACCCCCCACGCCGCCCGGCCTTACCCCCGCAGCGCGCCCCGTGGGAGCCGCCCACCACCCCGGAAGGCCCCGTGACCTTCGCGACGGGCGCCGGCCTTCCGGGCGGGGCCACGTCGGGAGGAGACCGGGGAACGGCGGCCGGATCCCCTCCGCGGACCGTGCCCCCCGTGCCGGACGGCGCCCCGCCCGTGCCCCCCGCTCCGCCCGTGCCCCCGGCTCCGCCCGTGCCCCCCGTCCCGCAGGACCCCCCGCCGGCCGTTCCCGCCCCCACCGCCGCCGGCCCCCGCGCCTCGCACCCGGGACCGCCCCCGGACCCACCCCCCTCCCTCGCCTACGTCGGGTCCCGGCCGCCCACGTACGACGCCGAGCCCACCGCCCTCCCGGCGGCCGACCCCGACGAGCTGGACGACCTGGTCCCGGACACCGTGCTGGACGGCGCCCGCTACGGGGCCTGCACCCTGCGGGCCGCCTCCGTGCGCGGGGACTCCGCCCGGTACCGGGGGGAACCGCGCCGCGACGCCCTGCTGGCGGCGCGGTTCGGGACGGGGGAGCAGGCGCTGGTCCTCGTGGCGGTCGCGACGGGGAGCCGGGCCGCGCCCGGGACGCACCGCGCCGCGGCCGAGGCCTGCCGGTGGATCGGCCGGGCGGTGGGCCGCAGCCACGCCCGCCTCGTCGAGGACATCAGGGCCGCCCGGCGCGGCGACCTCAAGTCCGGCCTGCACCGCCTCACCGACCGCAGTCTCGGCAGGCTCCGCGCCGGCGCGGCCGAGCAGGGCCTCGAACCCGACGCCTACGCGGCCACCCTGCGCTGCCTCCTGCTGCCCGCCGACCCCGACTGCCGCACCCGCGTCTTCTTCGGCGTCGGCCCCGGCGGGCTGTTCCGGCTGCGGGACGGCGAGTGGCAGGACATCGAACCGCGGGTCACCGAGGTCAGGGGGGAGCCCGTCCTCGGCTTCGGCTCGCCGCCCGCCGAGACCCCCGAGGGCGACCGCCTCACCATGGACCTGGGCATCCCCACGCCCCCGAGCCCGTACGAACCGGCCCCGGAACCACCCCGCGAACCGTTCCGCTTCCGCACCTCCGTAGCCCAGCCGGGGGACACCCTGCTGATGTGCGGGACCGGCTTCGCCGAGCCGCTGCGCGGTGAGGAGGAGTTCCGCGCCCACCTGGCCGACCGCTGGTCCGGCCCCGAACCGCCCGGCCTCGCCGCGTTCCTCGCCGACACGCAGGTACGGGTCAAGGGGTACGCGGACGACCGCACGGCCGTCGCCGTCTGGGAGGCGTGAGCGGGGCCGGTGTGAATTCATGAACCCGGAGGGACCTTCAAGGAGACCCGAAGGGGCAGACGAGAACCATGGCCAAACAGAACGTCGCGGAACAGTTCGTCGACATCCTCACCCGGGCGGGGGTCAAACGCCTCTACGGTGTCGTCGGGGACAGCCTCAACCCCGTCGTCGACGCCGTGCGCCGCAACTCCGCCATCGACTGGATCCACGTCCGGCACGAGGAGACCGCCGCCTTCGCCGCCGGCGCCGAGGCCCAGATCACGGGCAGGCTGGCGGCCTGTGCCGGCTCCTGCGGCCCCGGCAACCTCCACCTCATCAACGGCCTCTACGACGCCCACCGCTCCATGGCCCCGGTCCTCGCCCTCGCCTCGCACATCCCGTCCAGCGAGATCGGCCTCGGCTACTTCCAGGAGACCCACCCCGACCAGCTGTTCCGCGAGTGCAGCCACTACAGCGAACTGATCTCCAACCCGCGGCAGATGCCCCGGCTGCTGGACACCGCCATCCAGCACGCGGTCGGCCGCTCCGGCGTCAGCGTCGTCTCCCTCCCCGGCGACATCGCCGACGAGCCCGCCCCGGAGCAGGCACCCGAGACCGCCCTCGTCACCTCCCGCCCCACGGTCCGCCCCGGCGACGCCGAGATCGACCGCCTCGTCGACATGATCGACGAGGCCGGGAAGGTCACCCTGTTCTGCGGCGCCGGCACCAAGGGCGCGCACGCCGAAGTCATGGAGTTCGCCCAGAAGATCAAGTCCCCGGTCGGGCACGCGCTGCGCGGCAAGGAGTGGATCCAGTACGACAACCCCTACGACGTCGGCATGAGCGGACTGCTCGGCTACGGCGCCGCCTACGAGGCCACCCACGAGTGCGACCTGCTGATCCTGCTCGGCACCGACTTCCCGTACAACGCCTTCCTCCCCGACGACGTGAAGATCGTCCAGGTCGACGTGCGGCCCGAGAACCTGGGCCGGCGCTCCAAGCTGGACCTGGCGGTGTGGGGCGACGTCAAGGAGACCCTGCGCTGTCTGACGCCGCGGGTCCGGGCCAAGGACGACCGCAGGTTCCTCGACCGGATGCTCAAGAAGCACGCGGACGCGCTGGAGGGGGTGGTGAAGGCGTACACGCGGAAGGTGGACAAGCACGTGCCGATCCACCCCGAGTACGTGGCGTCCGTCCTGGACGACATGGCCGACGACGACGCGGTGTTCACCGTCGACACGGGCATGTGCAACGTCTGGGCGGCCCGCTACATCTCGCCCAACGGCCGCCGCCGGGTCATCGGTTCGTTCTCCCACGGCTCGATGGCGAACGCGCTGCCCATGGCGATCGGGGCGCAGTTCACCGACCGCGGCCGGCAGGTCGTGTCGATGTCCGGCGACGGCGGGTTCTCCATGCTGATGGGGGACTTCCTCACCCTGGTCCAGTACGACCTGCCGGTGAAGGTGGTCCTGTTCAACAACTCCTCCCTGAGCATGGTCGAGTTGGAGATGCTGGTCGCCGGGCTGCCCTCGCACGGCACCGCCATGCGGAACCCCGACTTCGCCGCCGTCGCCCGCGCCTGCGGCGCCCACGGGGTGCGCGTGGAGAAGCCGAAGGAGCTCGCCGGGGCCCTGAAGGACGCGTTCAGGCACAAGGGCCCGGCCCTCGTCGACGTCGTCACCGATCCCAACGCGCTGTCCATCCCGCCGAAGATCAGCAAGGAGATGGTGACCGGCTTCGCCCTGTCCGCCTCCAAGGTCGTGCTGGACGGCGGGGTCGGCCGGATGCTGCAGATGGCCCGGTCCAACCTGCGCAACGTGCCCCGCCCGTAAGGGGGTTCACTCCGTTCGGGGCGCCCAGCGGCGGGCCGAGGTGTCGTACTCGTAGCGGGGCAGGCCCTCGATGCCGCTGGTGCGGAACGGGCGGCCGTGGTCGTCGACGCGGACCGTGCCGGTGCGGCCCCGGGAGGACCAGTCCAGCTCCAGGTACCAGCGGCAGTCGCAGGTCCCGGTCCGGGCGGTGACCAGCAGCACCTCCGGATCGGTCGCCGAGACCCGGTAGGGCATGCGCACCGCCGGGATCGGCGTGCCGGCGTCGTTCCCGGCGACCGCGCGGGCGAGCGGCCGGTCCTTGTCCAGGTCCACGGCGAAGTACCGCGGGGTGAGCGCGCCGCCGCACCCCTGGTCCATGGCGTACGCGTTCCCCGGGGCGGGGGCGCCGCGGCCGACCACGCGGACGCGCAGCGCCGTGAGGACGACGGCCGTGTCGGACGTCCCCTGCACCGACAGCCCGACGATCGTCTCGCCCCCGTGCACGGCCGACTGCGTCGCCGCCCAGGTCCCGGCGTCCTGGGGAGCGGGCGGCGGGGGGACCTGCTGCGGGGGCTTGGCGATGACGTAGTCGTGGCCGCAGCCGTGCGCCCACGCCTGGGAGTCGACCGTCCAGGTGAGGGGAGGCCCGGCGGGGGCCGGGTCCGCCGGGGTGGCCGGACCGGCGGCCGGGGCGGAGGACTCGCGCGGTGCGCCGGTGGAGACGGGGCTCCTGCCCGGCGCCGGGGAAGCGGACGGGGCGGGCGACGAGGCACGGGCGCGGGGCGTCGCGGGATCCGCCGGCACGGAGACGCCCGGGGCGGCGGAAGGCCCTCCGCCGGCGGAGGGTCCCCCGCCGGCGGAGGGGCGCCGGCCGTCGCCGGGCAGGGCGGAGAGACTTCCCACGGTGGCGAGCAGCGCACAGGAGACGGCCAGTGCGACGGCGACGCGCTTACGGCGGTACCAGGGCCGGCCGCGCGCGTCGTCCGCTCGGGGGCCGCTCACGACGTCCCCCTCGGCCACCGGGTCGCTCGTGTGCCCGGATCCCCCGGACCCGCCGCCCGCCCCTCCGGCGGGGCGCGCCGGGGCGTCCGGCCGGCTCGGGGTGTCCGGTGCGGTGGTCGTCCCGTGCGCGTGGCCTGATCCGGTGGTCGTCCCGCCGTCGGTGACGGGTCCGGCGACCGGCTCCTCGGCAGTGGCGGGTCCGGCGACCGGCTCCCCGGCGGCGGCGCGCTCGCCCGGGACCGCATCCGGATTCGAGCCCGAGCCCGGGACCGCACCCGCACCCGGACCCGAGCCCGCGCCCGGTCCCGCGTCCTCACCGCCGGCCGCCCCCGCCGCCTCCGCCGTGCGCGGCCTGCGCCGTGCCGCCACCGCGAGCAGCCAGCGGCGGTGGAGTTCCAGGCGCTCCTCGCTCGACACACCGCACAGGGCGGCGAAGCGCTCCACGGGCGCGAAGTCGACGGGGACCGCCTCGCCGGCGCAGTAGCGGTGCAGCGTGGAGGTGTTCATGTGGACGCGGCGGGCCAGCGAGCCGTAACTGCGGTCCGTGCGCTCCTTCAACTCCCGCAGCAGCGCCGCGAACCGCGCCACGTCGTCCTGTACCGACACCGTCACCCCGCACTCGTCCGGCCCGGCCCGGCCCCGGGGACCGGGTCCCGCGGGCATCCCGGGTATCCCAGGCACCTCGTATACCTGCACGTCGGAAGGGGTGGGACGGTTCCATGCCGGTGAATCCGGCGGCGGTGCTTGCACCCGTCCCCCCGGGCGGCCGATGCTCTTGGCACCGCCCCGGCGGCTGCCGGACGGACCGTCCCGGCCGCCTCCCGGCGTGCCGTTCCGCATTTCACCACGCATTCCACACCGCACTCCTCACGGGGGACACCCATGCCCATGCCCATGCGCACCCGAGCCGCCGCCCTGGCCGCCCTCACCGTCGCCGCCCTCACCGCCGGCACGGCACTCACGGCGCCCGCCGGGGCCGCGCCGAAGGAGGCCGCGCCCGAGTTCCTCGCGGCGTCCGAACTGCCGCCGCACCCCTGGTCCGACTGGACCGCGGGCCCGGTCACCGACGGCTTCCCGGCGGAGCTCGCCTACTGCCTGGGCGAGGGCGTGCCGGCCTACGACTACCGGCACCGGGTCTTCTCCACCGACCTGGACACCGGCGCCGTGCAGGCCACCGTCGTCACGGGTTCCGCGGCCAAGGCCAAGGCGCTGGCCGCCCTGCTGAACAGGGAGATCCGCTCCTGCGCGGACCGGATCGAGCAGGCCGACCCGGAGACCGAGGCCGAGGGCCGGTTCTACGGCTGGCTCCCGGTCGAGGAGGGCGCGCAGGTGCACGGTCTGCACACCGCCGCGTCCTGGGGCGCCACGGACGTCCACCTGCTGTCCGTGGGACGGGACGGCAGGACGGTGACCGTCGTGAGCTGGGGGCAGATGGGCGACTTCGACGACGCCCCGGTGACCGCCTTCCGGAAGACGACGACGAAGGCCGTCGACAAGCTGTACTGACCGCCGCGGCCACCGCGCGAGCCGGGGCCGTCCTCTCGCCACGGGGGTCGGGAGGACGGCCCCGCGCGGTTGTGTGGCCATCGCACTTCGGCCAACAACCGGTCACCGGCGGTCCGGCATGACTGCCGCGCGGATGACGGGGCAAGCATTCCCGTGAACGTGTTCGAGCAGCAGGGGGACCGACATCGGCACACGGGCGGGGGGACATGGAAAGGAAGGCACGAGGAGGCGGTTCCGCCACGGTCGGAGCCTCCTCGGCGAGGACCGTGGAGACGACGGCCGACGGTGCGACCGCCGACGGCGTGACGACCGAGGGCGCGGCGGCGCGGGCGCCCGCGGCGCAGCTGAGGCGCCGGCTGGGGCGGGCGGACCTGCGGGCGGTGCCCGAGTCCCGCAGGGCGCTGCGCGAACTGCTCAGACCGTGGGGGAGGCCGGAGCAGTCCGAGATCGCGGAACTGCTCACCAGTGAGCTCGTCACCAACGCGCTCGTCCACACCGACCGCGAGGCGGTCCTGACGGCCACCGTGGGACCCCGTGGACTGCGGGTCGAGGTGCGGGACTTCGTGGCCCGCGAGCCCCGGCCGTGCGTACCGGACGCCGACGACGGTACGCACGGCCGGGGCCTGGTGCTGGTCGAATCCCTCGCCGACGCGTGGGGGGTCAGGGCGCACGGGGTGGGCAAGGCGGTCTGGTTCGCCCTGGACGCGGACGCCGCCTGAGGCCCGCCCGGCGTGCGAACGGGACGGGGTGCGGCCCGCACCGGGCCGCACCCCGTCCCGTCGTACGTCTTCCGTTCCGTCAGCCGAACTGCTGCTCCAGGTCCTTGAGCTTGCGCTCCAGGGAGTCCAGACGCGGCAGCGCCTGGGTGTCGTCCTCGGCGGTGAGGTCGACGGTCACCGCGTCAGAGCCGCCGCGCACCGGCTGCAGGGAGGGACGCGAGGGCACGGGCAGGGCCTCCGTCGCCGATATGGCAGGCTCCGCGGAGACCATGTCGAGGTCGGAGCCGCGCTCCACCGCCGGCGTCTCCAGCCGGCGTCCGCCGCCCCGGCCGACGAGACCGCGGTGGCCGCGGCTGATCGCCTTCAGCCGCGCCCGCTCCATCCGCTGCTGGTCGCGCCTGCGCTGCCGCGCCTCGTCCTTGCGGATCTTGTCCTCGCGCACCTCCTCGACCGCCTCGTCGAGGCTGCGCACGCCCTCCAGCAGCATCAGCGACCAGGCCCGGTAGGTCTCCCGGGGAGCGCGCAGCCAGCGGACGATGCGGATCTGCGGCAGCGGACGCGGCACCAGGCCCTGTTCGCGCAGCGCGGCCCGGCGGGTCTGCTTCAGCGCGCGGTCGAACAGCACCGCCGCCGACAGGGACATGCCCGCGAAGAAGTGGGGAGCGCCGTCGTGTCCGACGCCCCGGGGCGCGTGCACCCAGTTGAACCAGGCCGCGGCGAAGGCGAACGTCCACACGAGTATCCGCGAGCCGAGGGCCGCGTCACCGTGGCTGGCCTCGCGCACGGCGAGCACCGAGCAGAACATCGCCGCGCCGTCCAGGCCGAACGGGACGAGGTACTGCCAGCCGCCGGACAGGCCGAGGTTCTGTTCGCCGAAGCCGACCAGTCCGTGGAAGGAGAGCGCGGCGGCCACCGCCGCACAGCAGAACAGCAGGACGTAGGAGACGGTGCCGTAGATGGCCTCCTTGCGCCTGCGACGCTCCTCGCTGCGCTCCCACGAGTCGTCCGCGCTCGTGTCCTTGACCGAGGAGCGCTTGCCGCGCGCCAGCACCGCCACCGCCGCCAGCATGCCCAGGAGCAGCACGGCGCCCGGAAGCAGCCAGTTCAGCGATATGTCGGTCAGTCTCATCTAGGGGTCCCTTGCATTGGGATAGGGCGTAACGCCCGCCATAGTGGCCCAATCCCACCGGCTCTCAGGGGGTTTCGGGGCAAGAGGCCGCCAAGGAAGTATGAGGGTATGCCCAGGGCGGGGTTCTGCTCGAACTGTCGCTTGAGGGGCGGGAGTTGAGTTCGAGCAAGACTACCCGTACGGGGGGTTCCGCGGAAAGTTCCCGTGGCGGGTGAGGAAAGGGTGAACCATCCGTGCGCGCGGGGTGTCCCCGGTGCCCGATGATCTTACGGGACGGCGGGGGTGCCGTCGCCCGACGCGGTGTCAGCCGGCCTGTGCGACCAGCTGCTTGTCCGGCTCCGCCGCGCAGGTGCGCGGGCAGGTGGCGCAGACGTCCTCGGGGCGCAGGGTGTAGAACATGCAGCAGCTGACCCGCTCCCGGGTGCGCACCGGTTCCCCGCCGGGGCCGGTCAGCCGGCGGAAGGTCGCCGCGCCGACGTACGGCTTGGTCGCGCCCGGCAGCAGCAGCTCCAGCTCCCGCAGTCCCCGCTCCTCCTCGCCGAGCAGCTGGGAGACGTACCGCAGGCTCTCGACGATCTCGTCGGTCGCCATGCCCCACAGGGCCCGGCCGCGCCGCCGCATGCGCGGGCCGAAGCCGGCCAGGACGGGTTCGAGGTGACCGGCGACCGCCGCCCGCACCTCCGCCCGCAGCGCCTCCTCGTCGGGCACCACCCGGGCGCCGGGCAGCGCGGCCGCGGGGTCGCCGGGCAGGCAGGCGAAGCCGTCCGGCCGCACGGCCATGCGGCCCACGGCGAGGCCGGGGGCGGTGCGGTCGAACGAGACGTGCGTCACGGGGTAGCGGGGCACGCGGCGGTGCAGGAACCACGGCACGGTGATCAGCAGGCAGGCGGGCCAGGCGTAGCGGTGCAGGCCGAAGCTCGCGATCACGTCCGGGCGGGCCTGCTGCCCGTAGTCCCGCAGCACCTGGGTGTCGTCCCAGGCCAGGAACGCCTCCAGGGCGGCCCCGCCCTCGGCGAGCGCGGAGGCGGCGACCCAGCCGCCGCCCCGGGGGAGCTCCTCGCCGGCGCCGAGCTCGGTGACGGCCAGCGCGGGGAAGGCCTCCGCCAGGCGGGCGTACGCGTCCGCGACGGCCGAACCGGGCACAGGCATGCGATTTCCCTCCACGACGGACGGGCCACGTCTCGGAGAGCCGGGCCGATAAAGGTAAGGCTCACCTTACCCAAGATCGCGGATATGTGAACCGGCGGCCGGTGCGCTTATGGTGCTTGACGAACGAGCGCCAACCCGCCGTAATGACCCCAAGTACCGACACGTCCGCAGGAGGACCCCGTGAAGCAGGACACGCAGGGCCCCACCGGGACGGGCCGGGAAGGCGCCGGCCGCGACGGCGCGGGCCGCTTCCGGGTGCCCGCCCAGCCCCGGGCGCAGGGCGCGGACCGGGAGCGCGTCCGGCCGCGGGGCGCCGGGGGCGGGGCCGTGCGCGGTGAGCACACCCACGGCGAACCGGTCGTCCCGTCCCCCCGGCCGGCCGTCCAGCGGTCCTCCGTGCGCGGGCAGGTCCTCGCCGCCCTGCGCACCGCGCTGGTGACGGGCGACCTGCGGCCCGGCGAGGTGTACTCCGCGCCCGTGCTCGCCGAGCGGTTCGGCGTCTCCGCGACGCCCGTCCGGGAGGCCATGCAGCAGCTCACGCTCGAGGGCGCGGTCGAGGTGGTGCCGAACCGGGGCTTCCGGGTCGTCGAGCGGGGCACGCGGGAGCTGGCCGAGCTGGCCGAGGTCCGGGCGCTGATCGAGGTCCCGGTGATGCTGCGGCTGGCCCGCACGGTGCCCGCCGAGCGCTGGGCCGAACTGCGCCCCCTGGCCGAGGCCACGGTCCGCGCCGCCTCCTCCGGCTGCCGGGCCACGTACGCCGAGTCCGACCGCGCCTTCCACAGCGCGGTGCTCGCCCTCGCGGGGAACGAGCAGCTGGTCCGGATCGCCGAGGACCTCCACCGCCGCGCCCAGTGGCCCCTGGTCGGCGCCGTCCCCGGGGTCCGCGGCCGGGCGGAACTGGTGGCCGACGCCCATGAGCACACGGCCCTGCTGGACGCGCTGATCGCGGAGGACCTCGACGTGGTGCGGTCACTGGTGGGGGAGCACTTCAACGGGGCGGCCTGAGCGGCCCGCCCGCCCGGACCGCTCGCGCCGGGCGGGGCCGCCCCCGTGGACGTGGACGGGCGCGGACTACGCCGTCGCCGCTCCCGTGGCCGGTGGGGCCAGGTGCCGGGACAGCCAGGTGGGGACGCCGCCCAGGAGGCGGAACAGGCGGCGGGCCTCCTCGCGCAGGCGGGACGCCTCCGGCTCGGTCTCCGTGTCGGCGAGCGAGACCAGGGCCGGGGCCGTGCCCACCAGGTAGCCCAGCTCCTCGCGGATCCGCAGGGACTCCGCGAAGCCGTGCCGCGCCTCCGCCAGCTCCCCTTCGCGCAGGGCGAGTCCGGCGAGGTGGCGCCAGGTGGCGGACAGCAGCAGCGGGTCGGCGTGGGAGGTGGCGCCCGCGTGCGCCCGCCGGTACGCGGCGCGCGCCGCCTGCGGGGAGCGGGTGAGGTTCTCGGCGATCAGCCCGCGCCGGAAGTCCAGCAGCGCCCGCCCCGCCGCGCCCGGGGGGATCAGCGCCGCCGCCCGGCCGAGCGCGGCCCGCGCCTCGTCGGACCGGTCGCGCACGCCGAACAGCGTGGCGGCGTAGGCCACGTACCCGCGTTCACAAGCGGCGGCACCCCGTTCCTCGTCGGTGTGGGCCAGCGCCTCGGCCGTCCGCAGCGCGTCCTCGGCCTCCTCCCACCCCGCCTCGGTGTACAGGCACCGCTCCACCAGCAGCGCCGCCCGCTGCAGGGCGGCGGCCGGGGTGTCGGGTGCGAGCAGGGCGGCGGCGTCGGCCCAGCAGGCGCGGGAGCGCAGCCGCCATACCGCGGTCTGGAGGGGATCGTCACCGGCGGTCGTTCCGTTACCAGACATGGCGGTATGCGCCACGTTGCCTCCCCGAGCACGCCGTCGAGCTGTTGAGTGGTGGCCGCATCTCAGCACGAACCACGGGGCCGGGCCAAGAGGACGGGTGAAAGATTTCACAAAGGCGTGGGGCGGCGGGCGCGAACGCCGCACCGGCGGACGGCGCCCGCGCACCACCTCCCGGCGCGCGCCGCGCCGTGCGCGCCGCGCCCTCAGCTCATCCGCAGGGCCAGGAAGAAGTCCAGCTTGTCCTCGAGGCGCGACAGGTCACGGCCCGTCAGCTGCTCGATGCGGCCCACCCGGTACCGCAGCGTGTTGACGTGCAGGTGCAGCCGGGAGGCGCACCGGGTCCAGGAGCCGTCGCAGTCGAGGAACGCCTCCAGCGTCGGGATCAGCTCGGCGCGGTGCCGGCGGTCGTAGTCCCGCAGGGGGTCCAGGAGCCGGGCGGTGAAGGCGCGGCGCACGTCGTCGGGGACGAAGGGGAGCAGCAGGACGTGCGAGGCCAGCTCCTGGTGGCCGGCCGCGCAGACCCGGCCCGGCCGGGCCGCGGCCACGCGCCGCGCGTGCCGCGCCTCCTCCAGGGCCCCGCGCAGGCCCTCCGCCGAGTGCACGGCCGCGCTGACCCCGAGCGTGACCCGGCCGTCGTCCTCCAGACCCGCCGTGAGCGGGTCCCGTACGGCCTCCAGGAGCGCGTCGGCGAGGATCCCCGTCCCGGAGTCGGCGTGGCCGCTCGCCACCGAGGGCAGCGGGACGAGCGCGATCGCCTCGTCCCCGGTGTGGGCGACCGCGATGCGGTCCGAGGGCTCGGGCCCGGTCGACGCCGGGTCGACCAGGATCTCCTCCAGCAGCGCCTGGGCCACCGGACCGCCGGCCACCTCGCCGCCGTCCCAGTCGACGCGGGCCACGACCACCTGCCAGTGCGGCGCGGTCCCGAGCCCGGGCAGCAGCACCGGGGCCGCCACCCGCAGCCGTGCCGCGATCTCGGCGGGCGCGGCGCCCGTCTGCACCAGCTCCAGCACCTCCTGCGCGAGCCGGCGCCGGACCGTGCGCGCCGCGTCCCGGCGGTCCCGCTCGACCGCGATCAGCTGGGTGACGCCGTGCAGCAGGTCCAGCCGTTCCCCGGCCCAGTCCGCGGCGTCCGCCTCGACGGCCAGCAGCCAGTCCGACAGCACCGTCTCCCGCACGTCGCGCACGTCCCGCGCGGACGGCCCGCCCGGCGGGTCCTGCGGCGCCCGCCCGCCGGCGCGCACCGGGAAGAGGCTGTACGTCGTCTGCCCCACCGTCACCCGGTGCGGTCCGCGCCGTCCGGTGCGGCCGGCCGCCAGGTGCTCCGCCGCGAGCCGCGCGCACACGTCGGCGGGCAGCGTCGGCTCCTCCGCCGACGCCCCCTGCGCCTTCGGCCCGGCGATCAGCCGGCCCGCGGGCGACAGCACCCAGGCCCGCAGGTCCAGGTCCGAGCCCAGCAGGTCGAGGACCACGTCCGGGCCGCCGCCCGCCGGACCCGAGGTCATCATCCGCCGGTGCCGGTCCACCACGGCCGCGAGGTCCCCGGCGCGCTCGCCGGACACCTGCCGCACGACGTGCTCGGTGACGGTCGCGAAGGCCACCGACTCGTGCACCGCGAACAACGGCAGCCGGTGCCGCGCGCAGGCCACGACCAGGTCGTCCGGGACGTCGCCCAGCTCCGCCGTACCGGCCGCGACGGCGGCCACCCCGGCCTGCGCCAGGATCCGCACGAACGGCTCGGAGTCCGTGGCGTCCCGGCGCCAGGCCAGGCCCGTGAGCACCAGTTCCCCGCCCGAGAGGTAGCGGCTGGGATCCCTGAGGTCGGTGGTCATCACCCCGCGCACCGTGCGGTCCAGCTCGTCCTCGCCGCCGAGCAGCTTCAGGCCCAGCGCGTCGGTGTCCAGCAGTGCGCGCAGCCGCATTCTCGTCGCCGCCGTTCTTTTCTCGATATCTACGATGGAGCGTGGAGGGATCTTCCGGCGAGGGCCCGGTGGGTGGCCGGTCAGTGGTGCCGGCCGTCTCCTGCGCTGTGTCCCCTGTTTCCGGAGGAATGCGGGGAGGTTACCGATGACCTCCGTTCATACGAATCTACAAGATGCCTTCGCTGGCCAGCCAACTCCTTCATGGTTTCGGTGACTGACACCGGCGGAGTACACGGCGGTGTACTGAGGCCACTCCGCGTGAACAGCACATGAACGAGCCGGACCCGCCGCACACGGATTGGCTCGATCCGTACGCCCCACGAGACGAAGAAGAGAGCCGGTCATGGACTTCCTTCGCCCCGCCAGCTGGGAGGAGGCGCTCGCCGCGAAGGCCGAGCATCCCACCGCTGTGCCGATTGCGGGTGGCACCGACGTGATGGTCGAGATCAACTTCGACCACCGCCGGCCCGAGTACCTCATGGACCTGAACCGCATCGCCGACCTCCACGAGTGGGAGGTCGGCGAGGAGAGCGTGCGGCTGGGCGCCTCCGTCCCGTACTCCAGGATCATGGAGCACCTGCGCGCCGAGCTGCCGGGCCTCGCCCTCGCCTCCCACACGGTCGCCTCCCCGCAGATCCGCAACCGCGGCGGCGTCGGCGGCAACCTCGGCACCGCCTCCCCGGCCGGCGACGCCCACCCGGCGCTGCTCGCCGCCGGTGCCGAGGTCGAGGCCGAGTCGGTGCGCGGATCGCGCCGCATCCCCATCGACGACTTCTACACCGGCGTGAAGCGCAACGCGCTGGCGCCCGACGAGCTGATCCGCGCCGTCCACGTCAAGAAGGCCGACGGGCCGCAGCAGTACTCCAAGGTCGGCACCCGCAACGCCATGGTCATCGCGGTGTGCGCCTTCGGGCTGGCCCTGCACCCCGGGACCCGGACCGTCCGCACCGGCATCGGCTCCGCCGCCCCCACCCCCGTCCGGGCGAAGGCCGCCGAGGAGTTCCTGAACGCGGCGCTGGAGGAGGGCGGCTTCTGGGACAACGGGAAGATCGTCACCCCGTCGGTCGCCAAGCGGTTCGCGGACCTGTGCGCCGCCGCCTGCAACCCGATCGACGACGTCCGCGGCACCGCGAGCTACCGCCGCCACGCGGTCGGCGTCATGGCCCGCCGGACCCTGACCTGGACCTGGGAGTCGTACCGCGGCGCCCACCGCACCACGGAGGGAGCCGCGTGATGCGCCTCAACTTCACCGTCAACGGACGCCCCCAGGAAGCCGACGACGTCTGGGAGGGCGAGTCCCTGCTGTACGTGCTGCGCGAGCGGCTCGGCCTGCCCGGCTCCAAGAACGCCTGCGAGCAGGGCGAGTGCGGCTCCTGCACGGTCCGCCTGGACGGCGTGCCGGTGTGCTCCTGCCTCGTCGCCGCCGGCCAGGCGGAGGGGCGCGAGGTCGTCACCGTGGAGGGCCTGGCGGACTTCGCCAGGCAGCGCGCCGAGGGCTGCGGGACCGGGGACTGCGGCACGTCGCTCCAGGACGCCCGGCAGTGGGAGGCCGGCGGCACCGGTTCCCGGACCGGCGAGGGAGCCGAACTCTCCCCCGTCCAGCAGGCGTTCATCGACGCGGGCGCCGTCCAGTGCGGCTTCTGCACCCCGGGCCTGCTGGTCGCCGCCGACGAGATGCTGGAGCGCAACCCGAACCCGACCGACGCGGACATCCGCGAGGCGCTGTCGGGCAACCTGTGCCGCTGCACCGGCTACGAGAAGATCATGGACGCGGTCCGCCTGGCGGCCGCCCGCCAGTCCGAGGGGGTCTGAGCATGCCGACGAACGGTGTTCCCACCAAGATCACGCAGGGCTCCGGCACCCGGGGCGGCATCGGCGAGTCCACCCTGCGCCCGGACGGCATCCTCAAGGTCACCGGCGAGTTCGCGTACTCCTCCGACCTGTGGCACGAGGACATGCTCTGGGGCCAGATCCTGCGCTCCACGGTCGCGCACGCCGAGATCGTGTCCCTCGACACGAGCGAGGCCCTCGCCACCCCGGGCGTGTACGCCGTGCTGACGTACGACGACCTGCCGGCCGACGTGAAGCACTACGGCCTGGAGATCCGGGACACCCCGGTCCTCGCGCACGGCAAGGTCCGCCACCACGGCGAGCCCGTCGCGATCGTCGCCGCCGACCACCCGGAGACCGCGCGCCGCGCCGCCGCCAAGATCAAGGTCGACTACCGCGAACTGCCCGTCGTCACCGACGAGGCCTCCGCCCTGGCCCCCGACGCGGTCCTCGTCCACGAGAACCGCGACGACCACCACAGCGGCCACGTCCCGCACCCCAACATCGTCCACCGCCAGCCCATCGTGCGCGGCGACGTGGAGGCGGCCCGGCGCCGCGCGGACGTGATCGTCGAGGGCGAGTACACCTTCGGCATGCAGGACCAGGCCTTCCTCGGCCCCGAGTCCGGGCTCGCGGTCCCCGAGGAGGACGGCGGCGTCCACCTCTACATCGCCACCCAGTGGCTCCACTCCGACCTGCGCCAGATCGCGCCCGTGCTCGGCCTGCCCGAGGACAAGGTGCGGATGACGCTGGCCGGCGTCGGCGGCGCGTTCGGCGGACGCGAGGACCTGTCCATGCAGATCCACGCCTGCCTGCTGGCGCTGCGCACCGGCAAGCCCGTCAAGATCGTCTACAACCGCTTCGAGTCGTTCTTCGGGCACGTCCACCGCCACCCGGCCAAGCTGTTCTACGAGCACGGGGCCACCCGCGACGGCAAGCTGACCCACGTCAAGTGCCGCATCGTGCTCGACGGCGGCGCGTACGCCTCCGCCTCCCCGGCCGTGGTCGGCAACGCCTCCTCGCTCGGCATCGGGCCGTACGTCGTCGACGACGTCGACATCGAGGCCGTCGCCCTCTACACCAACAACCCGCCCTGCGGCGCCATGCGCGGCTTCGGCGCGGTCCAGGCCTGCTTCGCCTACGAGGCGCAGATGGACAAGCTGGCGAAGAGGCTCGGCATGGACCCGGTGGAGCTGAGGCAGCTCAACGCCATGGAGCAGGGCACGATCATGCCCACCGGGCAACCGGTCGACTCCCCGGCTCCGGTCGCCGAACTCCTGCGCCGCGTCAAGGCGATGCCGATGCCGCCGGAGCGCCAGTGGGAGTCCAGCGAGGGCGCCGACGTGCGCCAGCTGCCGGGCGGCCTGTCCAACACCACGCACGGCGAGGGCGTGGTGCGCGGGGTCGGCTACGCGGTCGGCATCAAGAACGTCGGCTTCTCCGAGGGGTTCGACGACTACTCCACCGCCCGCGTCCGGATGGAGGTGGTCGGCGGTGAGCCGGTCGCCACCGTGCACACCGCGATGGCGGAGGTCGGCCAGGGCGGCGTCACCGTCCACGCGCAGATCGCCCGCACCGAGCTCGGTGTCGCCCGGGTGACCATCCACCCGGCCGACACCCGGGTGGGGTCGGCGGGCTCGACCTCGGCGTCCCGGCAGACGTACGTCACCGGCGGCGCGGTCAAGAACGCCTGCGAGCTGGTCCGCGAGAGGGTGCTGGAGCTCGGCCGGCGCAGGTTCGGCCCCCACCACCCCGCCTGGGCCACCGCCGAACTCCTGCTGGAGGGCGGCAAGGTCGTCACCGACGGCGGCGAGGTGCTCGCCGACCTGGTGGACGTCCTCGGCGACGAGGCCGTCGAGGTCGAGGAGGAGTGGCGGCACCGGCCCACCGAGCCCTTCGACCTGCGCACCGGGCAGGGCAACGGCCACGTCCAGTACTCCTTCGCCGCGCACCGCGCCGTCGTCGAGGTCGACACCGAACTCGGCCTGGTGAAGGTGATCGAGCTGGCCTGCGCCCAGGACGTCGGCAAGGCGCTCAACCCGCTGTCCGTCGTCGGCCAGATCCAGGGCGGCACCACCCAGGGCCTGGGCGTGGCGGTCATGGAGGAGATCGTCGTCGACCCGAAGACCGCGAAGGTGCGCAACCCCTCCTTCACGGACTACCTCATCCCCACCATCCTCGACACGCCGACCATCCCCGTCGACGTGCTCGAACTCGCCGACGACCACGCGCCGTACGGCCTGCGCGGCATCGGCGAGGCCCCCACCCTGTCGTCGACCCCGGCGGTCCTGGCGGCCATCCGCGACGCCACGGGCCTGGAGCTGAACAGAACCCCGGTCCGCCCGGAACACCTCACGGGCACCGTGTGACCCACCCGCCCTCGCGGGCAGTCGTGCCTCCCCCGTGCCCCGAGGACCCGGGGGACCCCGGCGGCACGGGCGGGCGGTGGGGACACCCCCCGCCCGAACGGAGCCGGGAGCGGGGGAGGCACCCCGGCGCCGGACGGCGCGCCGCACCCACGGCGCCCCGGCGCCGGTCCCCACGGAAAGGTGCAGTACCGGGCCGTCCCCCGGGTCTGGCACCTCCCAGATCCCGCGTCGCCGCCGCAGGCGCGGCGCCGGGTGTCCCTGTGAACCTTGGGAGATGGCACCATGACCCACCCGTCAGTGCAGCCCAGGACCACCGCCGACGACGCGGGCGCGGGAACCCGCGTCCCGGCCGGACGGTCCTGGCTCGACCGGTACTTCCACATCACCGGCCGGGGATCCACCGTCGCACGTGAAGTGCGCGGCGGCGTCACCACCTTCATGGCGATGGCGTACATCCTCCTGCTCAACCCCCTGATCCTGTCCGGACAGGACGCCGCCGGGAACACCCTCGGCCGCACCGCCCTGATCACCGCCACCGCGTTCGCCGCCGCCCTCACCACCCTGCTGATGGGCTTCGTCGGCAAGGTGCCGCTCGCCCTGGCCGCCGGCCTGTCCGTCTCCGGGGTGCTCGCCTCGCAGGTCGCGCCCGAGATGACCTGGCCGCAGGCGATGGGCATGTGCGTGATGTACGGCGTGGTCATCATGCTGCTGGTCGTCACCGGCCTGCGTGAGATGATCATGAACGCGATCCCCCTCGCGCTCAAGCACGCCATCACCATGGGCATCGGCCTGTTCATCGCCCTGATCGGCTTCTACAAGGCGGGCTTCGTCCACCAGGGCGAGGCGACCCCGGTCACCCTCGGCCCGGCGGGCGAACTGGCGGGCTGGCCGGTCCTGTTGTTCGCCGTGACCCTGCTCGCCGTCTTCATGCTCCAGGCGCGCGGCGTCCCCGGCGCCATCCTGATCGGCATCGTCGGCGGCACCGTGCTCGCCGTCGCGCTCAACGCGTTCGGCGTCGTCGACCCGGGGCAGTGGGCGGGCGGCGCCCCCGAACTGCACGGCGGCGCGGTCTCGATGCCCGACTTCTCGGCCTTCGGGAACGTCGAGTTCGGCGGCTGGGGCGAGGTCGGCGCGATGACGGTCGGCATGATCGTCTTCACGCTCGTCCTCGCCGGCTTCTTCGACGCCATGGCGACCGTCATCGGCGTCGGCACCGAGGCCAAGCTCGCCGACGACAAGGGCCGGATGCCGGGCCTGTCCAGGGCGCTGTTCGTCGACGGCGCCGGCGGCGCGATCGGCGGCGTCTCGGGAGCCTCCGGGCAGACGGTGTTCGTCGAGTCGGCGACCGGCGTCGGCGAGGGCGCGCGGACCGGCCTGTCCTCCGTCGTCACCGGACTGCTCTTCGCCGCCTGTCTGTTCTTCACCCCGCTGACGGCGATCGTGCCGGGCGAGGTCGCGGCCGCCGCGCTGGTGGTGATCGGCGCGATGATGATGATGAACGCCCGCCACGTCGACTGGGCCGACCGCGCCACCGCGATCCCGGTGTTCCTGACCGTGGTGATCATGCCGTTCACGTACTCCATCACCGCGGGGGTGGCCGCCGGGGTCGTCTCCCACGTCGCCGTCAGGACCGCCCAGGGCAGGGGACGGGAGATCGGCGCCTTCATGTGGGGCCTGACGCTGATCTTCCTGGTCTACTTCGCCCTCGCCCCGATCGAGAGCTGGCTGGGCGTGCGCTAGCCGCCGCTCCCGAGCCCCTTCCGCGCAACCCGAGGAGACCGAGACATGCTGGACATCGCCGAGGAACTGGACCGGTGGGTCGGGCAGGGCCGCGACTTCGCGGTCGCCACGGTGGTGGCGGTCGGCGGCAGCGCGCCCCGGCAGCCCGGCGCCGCACTCGCGGTGGACGCCGACGGCACGGCGATCGGATCGGTCTCCGGGGGGTGCGTGGAGGGCGCGGTGTACGCGCTGTGCGAGCAGGCGCTGAGGGACGGCGAAACCGTCCTGGAACGCTTCGGCTACAGCGACGAGGACGCCTTCGCCGTCGGTCTGACCTGCGGCGGCGTCATCGACGTCCTGGTCGCACCGGTACGGGCGGCGGACCCCGCCCGTCCGGTGCTCGCGTCCGCGCTCGCCGCCGCCGCGCGCGGGGAGGCGGCGGCGGTGGCGCGGGTCGTGAGCGGCCCGGCGGAGCTGAGGGGCCGCGCGCTCGTGGTCCGCCCGGACCACTCGTACGAGGGCGGCTTCGGCGCCCACCCGGAGCTGGACCGCACGGTGGCGGCGGAGGCCGGCGCGCTGCTGGACGCGGGCCGCACGGGCACCCTGGAGATCGGCGCGGAGGGCTCCCGCTGCGGGGCGCCGCTGACGCTGCTGGTCGAGTCGTCGGTGCCGCCGCCCAGGATGATCGTGTTCGGCGCGGTCGACTTCGCGTCGGCCCTGGTCCGGGTCGGCAAGTTCCTCGGCCACCACGTCACGGTGTGCGACGCGCGGCCCGTGTTCGCCACGAGGGCCCGCTTCCCGGAGGCCGACGAGATCGTCGTCGAGTGGCCGCACGAGTACCTCGCGCGCACCGGCGTCGACGCCCGCACGGTCCTGTGCGTCCTGACCCACGACGCCAAGTTCGACGTGCCGCTGCTGAAGCTCGCGCTGCGCCTCCCGGTGGCCTACGTCGGCGCGATGGGCTCCCGCCGCACCCACCTGGAGCGCAACGCGCGGCTGCGCGAAGCCGGCGTGAGCGACCTGGAGCTGGCCCGCCTCAGGTCGCCCATCGGCCTGGACCTGGGCGCCCGCACACCGGAGGAGACGGCCCTGTCCATCGCGGCGGAGATCGTCGCGGACCGGCGCGGCGGCAGCGGGGCGTCCCTCACGGGCGCGCACACGCCGATCCACCACGACGGCGGGCCCGCGCCCACGGGCCGGATCGGCTCGGTGGCCTGAGAGCGCGGGCCCGGGAGCGCGGGGCCCGGGAGGGCGGTGGTCTCAGGGCTGCCGCAGGAGCCGGTTCAGCGCTCGTCCGAAGACATGGCGGCTCGCTCGCCCCACCACGCCGTCGAACAGGGTGGACACGGCGCGGACGCGGATCTCCTCGCGCCACAGCACGCGGGCCCGGCCGCCCGGCCCCGGCCGCACCTCGAGCTCCGCCCAGCCCGTGACGACGCGGCCGCGTTTCTCCAGCCGGCACAGGCCCGGTGAGCCGTCCCGCGGGGGCCGCCACACCGTCACCTCCATCGGGTCGTCGAAGGAGAACGGGCCGAGCCCCGAGCGGGCGACGACCATCGTGCCCTCGCCGGTGGGCGGGGGGGTCGTCACGGTGACCCGGGTCAGCGGGACCGCCTCGCCGTGGCGCGGCCACGCCGTGACCCGGCGCCAGGCCTCGTCGAGGGGGAGGGGCGCCGTGCGCTGGACAAGGAAGGTGGCCACGAGGAGATCCTAGGGAATCCCCTCCGCCGGCCGGCGCGTCCCGGGAGCGGGTCACCCGGTCGGACCCCTCCCCGCTCCTTCGGCGCTCACCGGTACACCTTCCCCGGCTCCGCCTCGCCGGGCGCGAGGAGCTGGGGGACCGTCACGAACACGTACCCCCGCTTCTTCAGCGCGTCGATGATGCCGGGCACGGCGGGGACGGTCCCGTCGTAGATGTCGTGGAGCAGGATGATGCCGTCGCGGGAGGACTGGGCGAGGACGCGGCGGGTGATGAGGCCGGAGTCGGTGGTCCGGTAGTCCTTCGCGGTCACGCTCCACAGGACCTCCGCGAGGCCCAGGTCGCGGCAGATCTCGTGCACGGTGTCGTTCGTGCGGCCCTGCGGCGGGCGCATCAGGGTGGGGCGGCGGCCGGTGAGGCGTTCTATCTCCTCGTTGGGGCGCTCCAGTTCCTCGCGTATCTCCTCCGGCTCCAGCTCGGTCAGGATCCGGTGGGTCCAGGTGTGACCGGCCACCTCGTGCCCCTCCTCGGCCATCCGCGCGACGAGCTCGGGGTACCTCTCGATGTGCCGCTCGCCCAACAGGAAGAAGGTCGCCGGGACCTGTTCCCGCTTCAGGATGTCCAGCAGCCGCGTGGAGTGCTCGCTCGGCCCCGCGTCGAAGGTGAGCGCGATGCACTTGGCCTCGCGGCAGTCGACGGTGCCGAACCGGGCCCGTGCGTCCGCGGACCGGACGGCGCTGGGGGCGGTGGTCTCCATCCGCGTGCAGCCGCCCAGCGCCGACGTCACGGCCGCGACCGCCAGCACGCTCGCCACGGCCCGGAACGCGGCTCCCGGTCTTTTCATCTTCCTGGTCGGAGAAGGCATGCCGGGACTGTACACAGCGTTTATACGCGCGATGTATAGTCCGTTTCGCGTGCCCTCGGGCGGAGGGGCGGGGGCGTGTGAGAGTCGTCACCGGGTTACTCGCGCCGGCCCGTGCGACGCCCGCGCGCGGGGCGCCGGCCCGTGCGACGCCGACGCGTACGGCGCCGGCGCCTGCGACGGGAGCGCGGGATCGGGGAGGGACCCCGTGAGCGAACGCCCCCGGCGCAGGGTCCTGGTGGCCGGCGGGGCGGGACGCGCCGGATCCCGCCTGTGCGCACGGCCGGCCGGGGCCGGCACCGAGATCGTGTGCCTGGACGACCTGGCCACCGGCTCCCGGGCCGACGTCGCCGAGCCGGAGCGGTACCGCGGCTTTCGTTTCGTCCGCGCCGACGCCGCCGGCCCCGACGCCCGGCCGGCCCGGGAGCGGCTCGGCCGGCGGCCCCGGGCCGGCCGGAGCGAGGGCCTGGGGCGCACCATCGGCCGGTTCACGCGGGCGGTGGCCGCCTGGGCCCGCCGGCCGGCCCGCCCCGCGCCGTCGCCGCCGTCCGAACCCATTGGCCGGATCGTTTCGCTCCCTCACCGTCCGGGGCCGCCGACCGGCCCGATCCGTGCCGTCGTCGCAGGTCGGAGACGGGTGCATAAGGCTGTAAATATGGACATATCAATGCGAGTTGTCTCCAAGTGTTTGAGACAACTGCGGTGCGGCACTCGCGTCCCGAGAGCACCACATGTATCGCAGGGACGGAGCACACCCCCATGCGCATCCTTGGTATCAACGCCCTCTTCCACGACCCCGCCGCCGCCCTGGTCGTCGACGGCCGGACCGTGGCCGCGGCCGAGGAGGAGCGCTTCAGCCGGCGCAAGCACGGCAAGCGGCCCCTGCCGTTCTCCGCCTGGGAACTGCCCGAGCGATCCGCGCACTGGTGCCTGGAGCAGGCGGGCCTCACCCCCGCCGGCCTGGACGCCGTCACCTACTCCTTCGACCCGGCGCTGGCCCGGCCCGCCCGCGACATGGGCCTGGACGACCCCTGGGACCCGCTGCGCCTGGAGTACGCGCGCCGCGCCCCCGAGTTCCTCGCCGAGGCCCTGCCCGGCCTCGACCCCGCCCGGGTCGTCTTCGTCCCCCACCACGTCGCCCACGCCGCCTCCGCCGGACCGGCCTCGCCGCACCCCGACAGCGCCGTCCTCGTCCTCGACGGCCGCGGCGAGTCCGCCTCCCACCTGGCCGGCCGCTACCGCGACGGCAAGCTCGACACCCTCGCCACCCAGGCGCTGCCCGACTCCCTCGGCCTGGTCTACGAGGAGCTCACCGCCCACCTCGGCTTCCTGCGCAGCAGCGACGAGTACAAGGTGATGGCCCTCGCCTCCTACGGCGCCCCGCGCCACCTGGCCCGCCTGCGGGAGGACGTCCACCCCACCGGCCACGGCGGCTTCCGCGCCCACGGCGTCGACTGGGCCGCCCTCGCCCCGCCCCGCGCCGGGGACGAACCCTGGACCCAGGACCACGCGGACCTGGCCGCCAGCGCCCAGGCGGTCCTGGAGGAGGTGCTGCTGGAGCTCGTGCACTGGCTGCACCGCGAGGCCGGCGGCGACGCCCTCACCATGGCCGGCGGCGTCGCGCTGAACTGCGTCGCCAACTCGGCGATCGCCGCGCGCGGCCCGTACCGGCACGTGTGGGTGCAGCCCGCCGCCGGTGACGCCGGCACCGCGCTCGGCGGCGCCCTGCACGTGGCCGCGCAGGAGATCACCCCCGAGCCCATGCCCGGCGCCGACCTCGGCCGCGGCTGGAGCGACGACGAACTGCGCGCCTGGCTCGAGCAGGCCGCGGTCCCCTACGAGGAGCCCGACGACATCGCCGAGACCGTCGCCGCGGAACTCGCCCGGGACGGCGTCGTCGCCTGGTTCCAGGGCCGCAGCGAGTACGGGCCGCGCGCCCTCGGGCACCGCTCCCTGCTCGCCCACCCGGGCCGCGCCGAGAACCTGGAACGGCTCAACCACGTCAAGGGCCGCGAGGAGTTCCGGCCCGTCGCGCCCATGGTCCTCGCCGACCGCGCCGCCGAGCTGTTCTCCCGCGGCCCGGTCCCCAGTCCGTACATGCTCTTCGTCCACGACGTCGCCCCCGAGTGGCGCGAGCGGATCCCGGCCGTCGTCCACGTCGACGGCACCGCCCGCATCCAGACCGTCGAGGAGCGCCGGGAACCCCTGGTCGCGCGGATGCTGCGCGGCTTCGAACGGCGCACCGGACTGCCCGTGGTCGTCAACACCAGCCTCAACACCGCCGGCCGGCCGATGGTCGACGACCCGCGCGACGCCCTGGAGTGCTTCGGCTCCGCCCCGGTGGACCTGCTGGCGATCGGGCCGTACGCGGTGCGCAGGGGGAGGGCCTTCGGATGACGTCGTACGCCGTCGTGATCCCCACCCTGGTGCGGGACACCCTCGCCGACTGCCTCGCTGCGCTGGCCGCCGCGAACGGGCCGCACCCCGACGCGATCGTCCTCGTCGACGACCGGCGGCCCGGCTCCGGTCCCGGCCCCGGGGTGCTGGACCACGCGCTGAGCGTCCTCGGCGACCTGCGCGAACGCACCACCGTCCTCACCGGCGGGGGCCGCGGGCCCGCCGCCGCCCGCAACACCGGGCTGCGCACCGTCACCGCGCCCTGGGTCGCCTTCCTCGACGACGACGTCCAGGTCGGCCCGCACTGGTGCGCCCAGCTCGTCCAGGACCTCGAGGAGGCGTCCCCCGACACCGCCGGCGTCCAGGGCGTCATCACCGTGCCGCTGCCCGGCGGACGCCGCCCCACCGACTGGGAACGCGGCACCGCCGGCCTCGCCCGGGCCCACTGGATCACCGCCGACATGGCCTACCGCACCGAGGCCCTCGAGGAGGTCGGCGGCTTCGACGAGCGCTTCCCGCGCGCCTTCCGCGAGGACGCCGACCTCGCGCTGCGGCTCCTCGACGCCGGCTGGCGCGTCCGCCAGGGCCGGCGCACCACCCTGCACCCCGTGCGCCCCGTCTCCCGCTGGGCGTCGGTGGGGCAGCAGCGCGGCAACGCCGACGACGCCCTGATGCGGCGCCTGCACGGACCCGGCTGGTGGGACAAGGCGGTCGCGCCGCGCGGCCGGATCCGCCGCCACGCGGCGATCACCGCCGCCGGTGCGGCCGCCTGCGCCCTCGCCCTCACCGGGCGCCGCCGGGCGGCCGCCGCCTGCGCCCTCGGCTGGGCCGCCGGGACCGCCGAGTTCGCCCGCGCCCGCATCGCCCCCGGGCCGCGCACCCGCGACGAGGTGACGGACATGCTGGCCACCAGCGTGCTCATCCCGCCCGCCGCGACCTGGCACCGGCTGGCCGGGGCCTGGCGCCACCGGCACGCACCCGCCTGGCCGGAGGCGGCCCGGTGAGCCGGGCGAACCCGGGGCGCCCGGTGCGGGCGGTGCTGTTCGACCGCGACGGCACCCTCGTCCACGACGTCCCCTACAACGCCGACCCCGAGCGGGTGCGCCCCGTCGAGGGCGCCCGCGAGGCGCTCGACGCGCTGCGCGCCCGCTCCGTGCGCACCGGCGTCGTCACCAACCAGTCCGGCGTCGCCCGCGGACTGCTCACCGACGCCGACGTCCGCCGCGTCAACCACCGCGTCGACGAACTCCTCGGCCCCTTCGACGTGTGGGCGGTCTGCCCGCACGGGCCCGACGACGGCTGCCCCTGCCGCAAACCCCGGCCCGGCATGATCCTGTGGGCGGCCGGGCGGATCCGCACGGACCCGGCCGACTGCGTCGTCATCGGCGACATCGGCGCCGACGTCGAGGCCGCCCGCCGGGCCGGCGCCCACGGCATCCTCGTCCCCACCCCGCGGACCCGCCCCGAGGAGACGGCCGCCGCCGCACACGTGGCGCCGGACCTCGCGACCGCGGTGCGCGCGGTGCTGGACGGACTGCCGCACGACCGGGACGCGGCCGCCGCACCGCCCGTCGCGGACCGCGCGGGGAAGACACCGCCGCGGGACGGACGCGCGGGCGTCTCCGTGCCCCGCGCGGAGCGCCCCGGACCGGGGAGGCGCGCGTGAAGGCCCTGGTCACCCGCCTCGACAACTTCGGCGACGTCCTGCTCGCCGGACCCGCCGTGCGCGCCGTCGCCGCCCGGGCCGACACCGTCACGCTGCTGTGCGGACCGCACGGGGCCCCCGCCGCCCGGCTGCTGCCCGGCGTGGACGAGGTCCTGGTCTGGGACGCCCCCTGGGCCGGCTTCCAGCCGCCCCCGGTCCGCCGCGAGGAGATCGACGGACTCGTCGCCGCCGTCACCGCCGTGGAGGCCGACACCGCGCTGATCCTCACCTCCTTCCACCAGTCCCCGCTGCCCACCGCCCTGCTGCTGCGCCTGGCCGGGATCCGGTTCCTCGCCGCCGACAGCGAGGACTACCCCGGCTCCCTCCTCGACGTGCGCCACCACCGCGCCCCGCACGCCCACGAGGCCGAGGCCGCGCTCGACCTCGCCGAGGCCGCCGGTTTCCCCCGGGCCGACGACGGACGGCTGCGGGTGCTCCCGCCGCCCCCGGTCGAGGAGCTGACCGGCCCGGCCGGCTACGTCGTCGTCCACCCCGGCGTCAGCGTGCCCGCCCGCGCCTGGAGCCCCGAGCGGTGCGCGCAGGCGGTGCGCGAACTCACCGCCGCGGGCCGCCGGGTGGTGGTCACCGGCGGCGCGGGGGAGCGGGACCTGACCGCGTACGTCGCCGGCGACCGGGCCCTCGACCTCGGCGGCCGCACCGGCGCCGCCGAACTCGCCGGAGTGCTCGCCGGGGCCGCCTGCGCCGTCACCGGCAACACCGGGCCCGCGCACCTCGCCGCCGCCGTCGGCACCCCGGTGGTGTCCCTGTTCGCGCCGGTCGTCCCGGCCGAGCGGTGGCGGCCGTACGGCGTGCCGTACGTGCTGCTCGGCGACCAGCGGGCGCCGTGCGCCGGCACCCGGGCCCGGCAGTGCCCCGTGCCCGGCCACCCGTGCCTGGACGACGTGACCGCGCTCGACGTCGTCGCCGCCGTCGACAAGCTCGTGGAGGTGGCATGAGGATCCTGCTCTGGCACGTGCACGGGTCGTGGACCACGGCCTTCGTGCAGGGCCCGCACACCTACGTCGTCCCCGTCACCCCGGACCGCGGACCCGACGGACTGGGCCGGGCCCGCACCTTCGACTGGCCCGACTCGGTCGTCGAGGTGCCCCCGGAACGCCTGCGCGAGACGGACATCGACGTCGTCGTGCTGCAACGGCCGCACGAACCCGCCCTCGTCGACCGGTGGCTGGGCCGCCGCCCGCCCCTGGTCTACCTGGAGCACAACGCCCCGCACGGGAACGTGCCCGACACCCGCCACCCGGCCGCGGACATCCCCGGCGCCACCCTCGTCCACGTCACCCACTTCAACCGCCTGATGTGGGACGCCGGTCCCGCCCCGGCCACCGTCGTCGAGCACGGCATCGTCGACCCCGGTCCGCTGTGGACCGGCGAACTGCCGCACGCCGCCGTCGTCGTCAACGAGCCGGTGCGGCGCGGCCGCACCACCGGCACCGACCTGCTGCCGGTCTTCGCCGAGGCGGCCCCCCTCGACGTCTTCGGCATGGGCACCGAAGGTCTCGCCGGCCACCTCGGGCTGCCCGCCGGCCGCTGCCGCGCGCACGAACTGACGCAGGCCGACCTGCACACGGAGATGGCCCGCCGGCGCGTCTACGTCCACCCCGTGCGCTGGACCTCCCTCGGCCTGTCCCTGCTGGAGGCCATGCACCTGGGCATGCCCGTCGTCGCGCTCGCCACCACCGAGGTCACCGAGGCCGTGCCGCCCGGGGCCGGAGTGGTCTCCAACCGGATCGACGTACTGACCGAAGCCGTGAGGGACTTCGTCGCCGACCCGCTGCGCGCCCGCCTGACCGGCGAGGGCGCACGGGCGGCGGCGCTGTCCCGCTACGGGCTGTCCCGCTTCCTGGACGACTGGGAGCGGCTGCTGAAGGAGGTGACTCGATGAGGATCGCCATGGTGTCCGAGCACGCGAGCCCGCTCGCCGCGCTCGGCGGCGTCGACGCCGGGGGCCAGAACGTGTACGTGGCGCGGCTCAGCGAGGAGCTGGCCCGGCGCGGCCACCGCGTCACGGTGTACACCCGCCGCGACGCGGCCGGCCTGCCCGACCGGGTGGCGCTGCCCGGCGGCGCGGTCGTGGAGCACGTGCCGGCCGGCCCGCCCGAGGCCGTCCCCAAGGACGAACTGCTGCCCCACATGCCCGCCTTCGGCGCGTACCTCGCCCGGGCCTGGCGGCGGGAGAGGCCGGACGTCGTGCACGCCCACTTCTGGATGTCGGGCCTGGCCGCACGGACCGGCGCCCGCCCGTACGGCGTCCCGGTGGTGCAGACGTTCCACGCCCTCGGCACCGTCAAGCGCCGCCACCAGGGGTGGCGGGACACCAGCCCGCCCGAACGCATCGCCGCCGAGCGGCAGATCGGACGCGGCTGCGCGCGCGTCCTCGCCACCTGCGGCGACGAGGTGCGCGAACTGGCCGAGATGGGCGTGGACCGCAGCCGGGTGTCGGTGGTGCCCTGCGGCGTGGACGCCGACCACTTCCGCCCCGGCGCCGAGGGGGCGGGCACACCGCCGCGCCGCGCGCGGCACCGGCTGCTCGCCTGCGGCCGGCTGGTCCGCCGCAAGGGCTACGACCGGGCCGTCCGCGCGCTGACGGCGATCCCGGACGCCGAACTCGTCGTCGCCGGGGGGCCCGCCACCGGACGACTGGGCCGCGACCCGGAGGCGCGGCGGCTGTGGCACCTGGCGCACCGCGTCGGGGTGGCCGACCGGGTCCGGCTGCTCGGCGCGGTCGACCCGGCCGACATGCCGGCCCTCATCGGCAGCGCCGACCTGGTGCTGTGCACCCCCGACTACGAGCCGTTCGGCATCGTGCCGCTGGAGGCGATGGCGTGCGCCGTGCCGGTCGTCGCCACCGCCGTCGGCGGCCACCGCGACAGCGTCGCCCACGGCACCACCGGCCGGCTGGTCCCGCCCGAGGACCCCGGGGCGCTCGCCGCCGCCGTGCGCGAACTCCTCGCCGAGGACGGACTGCGCCGCCGCTACGGCGCCGCCGGACGCGAACGCGTCCTGGCCCACTACACGTGGAGCCGCGTCGCCGACGGCGTCGAGGACGTGCACCGCCGGGTCCTGACCGCACACGCGACCCCGAAGGAGGTGGCCTGATGACCGTCCACCCTCCCGTCACCGGTCACTGCGACGAACTCCAGGACGCCCTGGGGGCGTTCCGCGCCTCCGCCCACACCACCGCACGGTGGGGCGAACGGCTCGCCGAGGTGCTCCCCGGCGGGGGCCGGCTGCTGGCCGCGGGCAACGGCGGCAGCGCGGCCCAGGCGCAGCACCTGACCGCGGAACTCGTCGGCCGCTACCGCGACGACCGGCCCGCGTTCTCCGCGATCGCCCTGCACGCCGACACCTCCAGCACCACCGCCATCGCCAACGACTACGGCGTCGACGCGGTGTTCGCCCGCCAGGTCCGGGCCCACGGCCGCCCCGGCGACGTGCTGATGCTGCTGTCCACCAGCGGCGCCAGCGCCAACCTGCTGTCCGCCGCCGACGCCGCCCGCGCGGCCGGCCTGCACGTGTGGGCCCTGACCGGGCCCGCCCCCAACCCGCTGATGGCGGGCAGCGACGAGTCGCTGTGCGTGGAGGCGCCCACGGCGGCCACCGTCCAGGAACTCCACCTGGTGGCGGTGCACATGGTGTGCGCGGCGTTCGACGCGGCGCTGGAGAGCGGGAGGCGGCGGAACCCGGACCCGCGGCACCGGGGCGGCCGGGGCGACGGGAGGTGACATGAACGGCAAGGCACCCCTCGTCGTGGTCGGCGACGCCCTGCTGGACCGCGACCTGACCGGCCGGGCCGAACGGCTCGCGCCCGACGCGCCCGTCCCGGTGGTCGACGACTACGGGGAGCGGACCCGCCCCGGCGGCGCCGCGCTCACCGCGTACCTCGCCGCACGCGACGGCCGCGAGGTCACCCTCGTCGCCGGCGTGGGCGACGACCCCGCGAGCCGTGAACTGCGGCGGCTCCTCGACCCCTGGGTCACCCTGGTCCCGCTGCCGCTGACCGGGCCGCTCCCGGAGAAGAGCCGCGTCCTGGCCGCGGACCGCCCGGTGGCCCGCCTGGACCGGGGGGACGGCCGCGCCCGCGAGGCCACCGACCGGGCCCGCGAGACCGTCCGCGCCGCGCCCGCCGTCCTCGTCTCCGACTACGGCCGGGGCGCCGCCGACGCCCTCCGGGACGTCCTGGCCGCCCGCCCGCCGCTGCTGTGGGACCCGCATCCGCGCGGCGGCCCGCCGGTGCCCGGCACCCGGCTGGTCACCCCGGCCGAGAAGGAGGCGCTCGCCCTCGCGCCGGACGGCGCGACCCCGCGCCGGAACCTGGCCGCCGCCGCCCACAGCGCCGCCGCGCTCGTGCGGCACTGGAAGGCCGCCGCCGTCGCGGTCACCCTCGGCGCGCGCGGCGCCCTCCTCTCCTACGGCGAGCACCCCCTGCTCGTGCCCGCCTCCGCCGCCCACCACGGCGACAGCTGCGGCGCCGGCGACCGGTTCGCCGCGACGGCGGCCGGGCTGCTCGCCGACGGCGCCCTGGTGGGCGAGGCCGTCGAGGCCGCCGTCGCCGCGGCGACCGACTTCGTCGGCGCGGGCGGCGCGGGCGCCCTGCCCCGGCCGGACGCCGCGCTCCCGCCGGCGGACGGCGACGACCCGTTCGCCCTCGCGGACCGGATCCGCACCGCCCACGGCACCGTCGTCGCGGCGGGCGGCTGCTTCGACCTCCTGCACGCCGGGCACGTCGGGCTGCTCCAGGCCGCCCGGGAGCTCGGCGACTGCCTGGTGGTCTGCGTCAACTCCGACGCCTCGGTGCGCCGCCGCAAGGGCGCGGGCCGCCCGGTCAACCCGCTCGCCGACCGCGTCCGCGTGCTGCGCGCCCTGGCCTGCGTCGACGCCGTCGCGGTCTTCGACGAGGACACCCCCGAACGCCTCCTGGCCGACCTGCGCCCCGACGTCTGGGTCAAGGGCGGCGACTACGCGGCCGCCGACCTCCCCGAGGCGGTGCTGCTGGAGGAGTGGGGCGGCCAGGCGGTCCTCCTGCCGTACCTGGACGGCCGCTCGTCGACCGGGATGCTGGAACGCGCCGCGGAGGGGACGCGATGACCGGACCGCGCCGCGCCGTGCCGCGGCCCGGCGGCGAGACCCCCACGGCCGACGGGCCGGGGCCGCCCCGGCCCGAGGAGACCGCCGCCCCCGGTCCGTCCCCCGGCCAGGCACCGGCCGCATGGGACGACGCGCCCGCGTCGGCTGTCGGCCCCGCGCCAGGAGGGGAGCCGGTGCCGGACGTGCCCGGTGCCGGCCGCGCCGAACCGGAACCGGGCGGGGGCGGGGCCCCGCCGTCCGGACGGCGGGGCCCCGCCGCTGCACCGCGGACGCACCCCGCCCCGTCGGCGCGGTCCGCGGCCCCGCGGCCCCGCCTGCTGGCTCTGCGCGCGCTGGGCCTCGGCGATCTGCTCGCCGGTGTCCCCGCGCTGCGGGCGCTGCGCCGGGCGTTCCCCGGGCACGAGCTGGTGCTGGCCGTGCCCGGTGAGCTCGCGCCGGTCGCCGGCGCCACGGGAGCCGTGGACCGGGTGCTGCCCGCCTCCGCACCCGGGCGGGCGGTCCCCCGCTCGCTCGGCTGGACCGGGCCTCCCCCGGACGTCGCCGTCGACCTGCACGGCAACGGACCGCCCAGCCACCGCCTGCTGAGCGGCCTCGCCCCCGCCCGGCTCCTCGCGTTCGCGCACCCCGGCACCCCGGAGGTCGAGGGCCCGGCCTGGTACGCGGAGGAGCACGAGCGCGACCGCTGGTGCCGGCTGCTGCGCTGGTACGGCATCGACGCCGACCCCGCCGACCTGCTGCTGCCCCCGCCGGGCGCCGCGTCCCCCGCCCCCGGCGCCGTCGTCCTGCACCCCGGCGCGGGCGCCCCCGCCCGCTGCTGGCCCGTCGAGCGGTACGCGGCCGTCGCGACCGCACTGCGCGCACGCGGGCTGCGGGTCGTGGTCACCGGGGGAGCCGACGAGCCGGACCTGGTGGCGAGGCTCGCCAAGCAGGCCCGCCTGCCCGACACCGACGTCTTCGGCGGCGGCCTCCCCCTCGACCGGCTCCGCGCCCTGGTCGCCGGCGCGCGCGCCGTCGTCAGCGGCGACACCGGCATCGCGCACCTCGCGGTCGCCCACGCCGCCCCCACCGTCACCCTCTTCGGCCCGGTCCCGCCCCGCCGCTGGGGCCCGCCCGCGCACCCGCGGCACATCGCCCTGTGGCGGGGACCGGAGGGCGACCCGCACGGCCGCCGGCCCGACCCGGCGCTGCTGCGCCTGACCCCCGGCGACGTCCTGGACGCCCTCGACCGACTGCCCGCCCCCGCCACCCGGGAGGGGAGAACACACCATGACCACTCCGCCCACGGACGGCCGCCTCGGCGTCGTCATCGCCACCCGCGACCGCTGCGACCGGCTGGCCGTCACCCTGCGCCACCTGCTCGCCCTGCCCGAGCGGCCCGAGATCCTCGTCGCCGACAACGCCTCCACCGACGGCACCCGCGCCCTGCTCGCCCGCGACTTCCCCGAGGTCCGCGTGCTGGCGCTCCCCGCCAACCACGGCGCCCTCGCCCGCAACCACGGCGCCCGCGCCCTCGACACCCCCTACGTGGCGTTCAGCGACGACGACTCCTGGTGGGCGCCCGGCGCCCTCGCCCGGGCGGCCGAGCTGTTCGACGCCCACCCCCGGCTCGGTCTGATCGCCGCCCGCACCCTCGTCGGCCCGGCCGCCGACCCCGATCCGCTCAACGAGGTCCTCGCCCGTTCCCCGCTCGGCCCGGCCACCGACCTCCCCGGCACCCAGGTGCTCGGCTTCCTCGCCTGCGGCGCCGTGGTGCGGCGTGAGGCCCACCTCGACGCGGGCGGCTTCCACCGGCTGCTGTCCATCGGCGGCGAGGAGACCCTGCTCGCCTACGACCTGGCCGCCCGCGGCTGGGGCGTCACCCACTGCCCCGACGTCGTCGCCCACCACCATCCCGCCCCCGCGCCCCGCCCCGGCCGCCCGGCGATCCAGCGCCGCAACGAACTCCTCACCGCCTGGCTGCGGCGCCCCGTCCCCCACGCCCTCGCCCGCACCGGGGCCCTCGCGACCGAGGCCCGCGGCGACGACCACGCCCGGCGCGCGCTGCGCGAGACCCTCGCCCGGCTGCCGGCCGCCCTGCGCGAGCGCAGGCCCCTGCCCCCGCACGTGGAGCGGGCCGCCCGGATGCTGGAGGGGAGGGCCGTGTGACGGACCCCCGGACGACCGTCGTCGTCATCACCCACAACCGGTGCGGCGAACTCCTGCGCACCCTCGGCCACCTCGCCGAACTCCCCGAGCGGCCACCGGTGATCGTCACCGACAACGGCTCCACGGACGGCACCGCCCGGGCCGTCGCCCGTCACCACCCCCGGGTGCGGCTGCTGCGCCCCGGCCGCAACCTCGGCGCCGTCGGCCGCAACCTCGCGGTGCGCGAGGTCCGCACGCCGTACGTCGCCTTCTGCGACGACGACTCCTGGTGGTCGCCCGGCTCCCTGGCCGGCGCCGCCGACCTGCTCGACCGGCACCCGGCGCTCGGCTCGGTCACGGCACGGATCATCGTCGAACCGGACGGCACCGACGACCCGATCGTCCGCGAACTGCGCGACTCGCCCGTGCCCGGCCCGTCCTGGCTGCCCGGACCGGCCCTCGGTTCGTTCCTCGCCGCCGCCACCGTCCTGCGCACCGGCGCCTTCAGGACCGCCGGCGGCTTCCACCCGAAACTCTGGCTCGGCGGGGAGGAGGAACTGCTCGCCGCGGACCTGGCGGCCGACGGCTGGTGGCTCACCTACGCCGATCACCTGACGGTCCACCACCAGGCCTCCACGGCACGGGACCCCACGCTGCGCCGGATGCACGGCATCCGCAACACCCTGTGGTTCACCTGGCTGCGCCGCCCGGCCGGCCCCGCGCTGCGCCGCACCCTGGACCTCGCCCGCACGGTCCCGCGCGACACCACCTCCCTGCGCGCCTTCGCCGAGGCGGCGGCCGCCCTGCCCTGGGTCCTGCGCGAACGCCGCGTCCTGCCCCGTGAGGTCGAGTCCCGGCTGCGCCTGCTGGAACCGGCCCAGCGCACCTCCACGGCCCGCCGCTACACGGGCTGACCCGCGGGCCCGCCACCGCACGGGCCGGCACACCGCACGGCGGCGGGGCCCGCCCACCGGCACCGGTGGGCGGGCCCCGTCACCGCGTGCGCGACGCGACACGGTCGTGGCGCGGACTCAGCCGGTGCTCTCCGGGCGCTCGCCCTTGGGCCCGCGGCCGCGCTCGGTGCGCGGGCCGCGGCTGCGCAGTCCTTCGCCCTCCCGCAGCTCCTCGTTGGCGGCAGCGTTGGCGTCCTGGTCGGAGACACCGGACCGCTCGGCGTCCTTGCGGAGCCTGGCCCGCCGCGTGTCGTACTTCTTGCTTCCGGGCTCGGGCACGACGATCACCTCCTGCCGGGCCGGGTCCCCGCCGCCCCCGGAGGGCAAACGCTCAGCCGCCCGACCACCGGCACAGCAGCCGGAAGACCGCGAACAGCGTCGGCGGCCACACCACCGCGAACGCCCAGATCACGCCGGGAGCCGAGGTGACCATCCCGGTCACCATCAGCGTGACCGACACCGTGAGGAGCACGGCCACGGTCCGGCCGCGCGGACGGTACGACGCGGCCCGCAGCAGCAGGTGCGGCACGCCGGGCCGCCGGCGCGGCCGCAGGGTGCGCAGCCGCCGGTCGAGCCGGCGGTCGCGGCGCAGGGTCCGTTCGATCTCGTCGAGAACGCGTTGTTCGTGTGCGGGGAGCCGACCGAGGGACACCGTCTCTCCTCCAGGGGCGACCGGGGCGCGGGGATCCCGGGTGCCCGGGCGGGCGCCGCGCTAACCGGGGGCGGCGCGGGACGCCAGCACCTCCACGAGCCGGTCCGCGCCGTCCGGCACACGGTCCTCCCGGAACGCGTCGCGGACCTGCCGGGCGGCCACCCGGCCCGAGGTCAGGCACCAGTCCCACCACCGCTCCAGCCGGCGCTCGTCCAGCTGCTCGGCGCCCAGCAGCGCGGGCCAGCCGCAGGCGCGGGCCTGCGCGGTCACCTTCGCGCCGCCCGCGACCGGGTCCACGGCCAGCACCGGCGTGCCGACCCGCAGCGCGAGCACCAGCCCGTGCAGCCGGTCGGTGACGACGAGGTCGAGGCGGGCCAGCACCGACTGCACCTGCGCGGGCGTCGCGCTCAGGTGCCAGTCGTGCGTGTCCAGCCGGGTCTCCAGCTCCAGCCGGGCGCAGTCCTTGCCGGCCAGCCAGCGCGTCACCCGGTCCGCGACCTGCCCGTGCCGCCGCCGCTGTCCGTACTCGTGCTGCCCGTGGGTGAGGATCACCCCGACCACGGGCCGGGCGGGCACCGCCGGAGCGCGGGCCGCCAGGTCCTCGGACGGCTCGCTGCCGGGGGCATCCCGCGCCAGCACGCGGTGGAACCCGGTCACGGCCGTGCCCTCGGGGTCGACCACGGAGGTCCCCACGGCGATCCGCACGCAGTGCGCGAAGCGCCGGTGCAGCTCCTCGACCTGCGGCCCGTGCAGCGGGCCGCACACGAACACCAGGTGGGAGTAGTCGCGGGGCCGTACGTCGTCCAGGTGCCGGGCGTCCGGCAGGAAGCCGGGGCTCCAGACGACGTCGTAGGGGATCCGGGCCCGGCGCAGCACCTCCTCCACCCGGTGCAGCGCCAGCACGTCCCCGGCGGTCGCCTCCCCCTCGGGGAAGCTGAACCACCCGGTCAGCAGGACCCTCTCCGGTCGCGCGGGTTCCGTTCCGTGCACAGTGCCACCGGGTGCCCCGCTCCGGCGGGGGGCAATCACCTCCCGGGACGGCCGGACGCGGGCCCGGACGGCGAGGGACCGCCGGGCCGGGGCCGGGGCCGGCGCCCGCCGTCGGTCCCTTCAGCGGCGGCCTCCCCGGGACGGTGCACCCCTTGCGGACAGAAGGTGACCGCAAGCCCCGCTAGCGTGCTGACATGACGAAGACCAAGCGGAGCGTCACCCCGCCGGCCGGCGAGGTGCTCGGAGTCCGGGCCCTGAACCGCGCCACCCTCGCACGGCAGCTCCTGCTGCGCCGCTCGCCGATGTCCGCCGAGGCGGCGGTCGCGCACCTGGTCGGGCTCCAGGCGCAGAACGTCAAGCCGCCGTACCACGCGCTCGCCGCCCGGCTCGACGGCTTCACTCCCGAGGAGCTGTCCCGGCCGATGGCCGACCGCGCGGTCGTCCGCATCGTCACCCTGCGCTCGACCCTCCACACCCACACCGCCGACGACTGCCTCACCCTGCGGCCGTGGGTGCAGCCCGCCCGCGACCGCGAGCTCACCGGTTTCCGCAAGGGGCTCGCCGGCGTCGACCCGGACCGGCTTGCGGCCTTGGTCCGTGAGCTCGTCGAGGACGAGCCGCGCACCATGGGGCAGCTGCGCGAGGCCCTGCTGAAGGAGTGGCCCGACGCCGACCCGCAGGCCCTGTCCGTCGCCGCCCGCTGCAGGCTCCCCCTGGTCCAGATCACCCCGCGCGGACTGTGGGGCCGCAGCGGCCAGGTCATGCTCACCACCGCGGAGCACTGGCTGGGCCGCCCCGCCGGGCCCGCGCCCGAGCCCGACGGCATCGTGCTGCGCTACCTCGCCGCCTTCGGCCCGGCCTCCGTGAAGGACATGCAGGTCTGGGCCGGACTGACCCGGCTGCGCGAGGCCTTCGAACGCCTCCGGCCGCGGCTCGTCACCTTCCGCGACGCCGGGGGCGTCGAGCTCTTCGACCTCCCGGACGCCCCCCGGCCCGACCCGGACACCCCGGCGCCGCCGCGCTTCCTGCCCGAGTTCGACAACCTGCTCCTCTCCCACGCCGACCGCACCCGCGTCGTGCCGCCCGAGTTCCGGGGCCGTTCCTGGCAGGGGAACACCGCCCACCGCGCCCTCCTCGTCGACGGCTTCCTGGCGGGCCTGTGGCGGCTGGAGGAGGGCGCCCTCGTCGTCGAGCCGTTCCGCGGGCTCGGCACGGCCCGGCGGGAGGAGGTCGCCGCCGAGGGGGAGCGGACGCTGCGCGTGCTGCACCCGGACACGGCGTACGACGTCCGCTTCGGGACGGTGCGGGGGTAGGGCGTGGAGAGGGGGCGTTGCGGGCTGCTCGTGGAAGCCCGCAACGCCCCCTGGTCTGCTGCCTGAGGGGTGCTCAGGAACTGATGGGACCTACGAGTTGACCTGGGCCGCGACCTGCCCGGAGAACGTGGTCAGCCGGGTGTACACGCCCGGGTAGCCGGCCGCCGCGCAGCCGTCCCCCCAGGAGGTGATCCCCGCCAGGCGGCCCCCGATGAGCAGCGGCCCGCCGCTGTCGCCCTGACAGGTGTCCACGCCGCCGGAGGTGTACCCGGCGCACACCATGTCGCTCTGCACGAACCGGGTGCCGTAGGAGGTGCGGCAGCCGGTGTCGGAGACGGTCGGCACGGTCGCGGTGCGCAGCTGGTTGGAGGAGCTGCCGCCCGAGGAGGTGGTGCCCCAGCCGAGGATGCGGGCGGTGGTGCCGGCCGCGTACACCGAGGTGTCCGTCGACGACACGTACCCCACCGGGGTGTACGGCATCGACGCCGACAGCGTCAGCACCGCCACGTCGTCGCCCCGGGTGACGCTTCTGTAGTCGGGGTGGATCCAGATCCTGCTGACTCTCGCCACCGTGCCGTTGGTGCCGTTGAGGTAGGTGCGCCCGCCGACCACGCGCACGCTGCTCGTGGTCTCGCCGACCATGCAGTGCGCGGCCGTGACCACCTTGGTGGGCGACACCAGGGTGCCGCCGCAGAACTGGTTCTGCGAGGCGTCGGTGATCTGCATCATGAAGGGGTACGTGGACGTCGTGGTCGTCGTACCGCCGACGATCGGCTGGGGAGCGGCGGCGGCGGAGGGGGCGGCGAGCAGAGCGGTCGCGGCGGCGGCAGCGGTGGCCGCCGCGACGGCGGCGGCCTTCTTGGCGCGGGTGAGCCCGGGCATGGGTCTCCTCGTGGGTTGCCGGTGGGGGTCGCGCGGGGTGGGGTGGAGCACGAGGGCCTCGGGACCGGCCCCCGTGTGCCCGGCGAGCGGCACGGATTCACGCTACGAGCCGGAGCGCGGGCTCCCAATGAGGGAACCCCCTAAGGGAGTTGGGCAGGGAAAACCCTCGGTCCCGCCCCGCGCGGACCGCGGTCCGTCACGGCGCGCGGTGCCCCGCCGCCAGTCGGACGATGTCGACCCGGGAACGGATCCCCAGCTTGCGGTAGACCCGGGTGAGGGTCGCCTCGACGGTCTTCACGCTGATGAACAGGCGGCCGGCGATCTCCCGGTTGGTGGCGCCCTCCATCACCAGCGCGGCCACCTGCCGCTCCATCGAGGCGAGCCCGTCCAGGACGGCCGGTACGGCGGCGGGCACGGTCGCCGCCGCCGAGGGGCCGGCGGCCACGGCCTCGTCCACCTGGCGCAGCCAGGGCAGCGCGCGGCAGCGCCGGAACAGCCGGGCGGCCTCCTCGTATCCGGCCGGTCCCGGCCCCCGGGCGCGCAGCCGGGCCAGCGCGAACGCCGCCCGCGCCTCCTCCAGGCCGTGGCCCAGCTTGCCGAATCGGTCCTGCGCCGCCACCAACTGCGCCTGTGCGGCCTGGTGTTCACCGCGCGCGGCGCGCACCAGCGCCTCGGCGCGGTCCAGCGCGGCCAGCACGCTCGCCCGGTCCAGGCGCAGCGCGTGCACCCGGGTGACGTCGATGAGTTCCTGCGCCTCGCCGGGCTCGCCGATCCGCACCAGCGCCTCGGCGAGATCGCCGTGCCAGCGGCCCCGCGCCGGGTCGCTGATGCCCATGGCGTGCTCCAGCTCCCGCACCCGGCGCAGCGAGCGGACCGCGGCCGCCGCGTCCCCGGCGACCAACTGGGCGTAGCCGAGGGCGGCCAGGGCGAGGGAGAGGTACAACTGGTCGCCGTCCACCTCCGCGTGGTCCGCGGCCTCCCGGGCCAGGGCCAGCGCCCGGTCCACGTCCCCGCCCGAGGCCTCCGCGAAGGAGGCGAGCATGGCCGAGGCGCTCTCGCCGATCCCGGAGTCCCGGGCCAGCCGCAGGCTCTCACGGGTCAGGTCCAGGGCCCGGCCGCAGTGGCCGGAACGCAGTTCGGTGTCGGCGAGCATGCGCAGGAAGTGCACCTCGCTCTCGACCATGCCGCGCCGCCGTGCCTCCCGCAGCAGCGCGGTGACGGCCGTACGGGCCTCGGGCAGCCGGTCGCTCATGAGCAGCCAGCGGAACCTGGCCATGGCGGCGCCGTTGTGGTGGCAGGCCACGTCGGGGTCCTGGGGTTCCTGCAGGGCCCGCCGGATGGTGGCGGGGGCGTCCGGGTGGCCCATCAGGGTCTCGGTGGAGGCCTGGAAGGCGAGCGCCATCAGCTCGGTGCGCCGGTCCCCGGCCCGGGCGGCCAGCTCCGCGGCGTGCGCGGCCTCCTGACGGGCCTCGGCGAAGTCGCCGTCCACCACCACCTCGCGCCAGGCCAGCTGGTAGTGGACCAGGGCGAGCAGCCGGGGGTCGTCGCCGGCGTCGGCCAGCACCTGCGGGAAGACGGCGTCGACCTCGCCGAGCGCCTGCCCGGCCGCCTCGATGACCACCATCCAGGCCCGTACCCGCTCCGCCGGCACGGTGGCCCGGGTCAGCACCTCCCGGGCGATGTCCCGGGCGAGGTCGGCCTCTCCGGCGGTGATCGCGTCCTCGGCGGCCTGAAGCCGCCGCTCGTCCGGGCCCGGCACGCTGTCGGCCGGGGTGTGCCGGGCGGCGAGCAGCCCGAGCGAGGCGGCGACCGAGGGCGCCCCGCGGTCCCGGGCCAGCGCGGCGGCCCCGGCGAGCCGGGCGGCCACCTCCGGGTCGGTGCCGGTGGTCGCCAGGGCCAGGTGCCGGGCCCGCTCGATGGGGTCGGAGGCGGCCGTGGACAGCGCGGTGTGCACCGCCCGCCGCTCGTGCGCCGGGGCCTCCGCGTACAGGGCCGCCGAGATCAGCGGATGCGCGAAGCGCAGGGCAGGCTCCTCCGGATCCGTCGTCAGCAGCCCCAGGGCGGCGGCCTGCGCGGTCTCCGCCTCGGCGTCGTCCCGGCCGGCCGCGTGCAGCAGCGCCAGGGTGGGGCGGGCGCCCGCACTGGCCACCAGCAGGGTGCGGCGCGCGTCGTCCGACAGCATCTCCAGCCGGCTCAGCACCAGGGCCCGCAGCGAGGTCGGCACCGGCAGCGGATCGCCCGGGCGGGGACGGGCGGGGCTCTCGGCGAGGGCGCGGCCCAGCTCCAGGGCGAAGAGCGGGTTGCCGCCGCTGGTGCGGTGGATGTCACGGACCGTGGAGCGGGACAGGCCGGTGTAGCCGCGGTGGTCGAGCAGCGCCGACACCTGGGTGCGGGAGAACGGGCCCAGCCGCACGGCGAGCGTGTCCGGCGGGCAGGCGCGCAGATGACGGTCGTACTCCTGGCCCTCCGTGCGCACCGCGCACACCATCTGCACCGGGGCGTCGCCGAGCCGGCGGGCCGCGAAGCCGAGGAGCTCGGCGCTGGCCGAATCCAGCCACTGCAGGTCGTCGGCGACGACGAGGACCGGGCCCTCGGCGGCCAGCGCGCGCAGCGTGGACAGCACCGCCAGGCGCAGCGCGAGCCCGTCCCGCTGGAGGGTGGACTCGCCGCGCCCGGTGAGCGCCGACTCCAGCGCGGTGCGCTGGGCGACGGGCAGCCGGGCGGAGACCTCGTCGAGGACCAGGCCGAACAGGTCGGCCAGCGCCAGGAACGGCAGATGGGATTCGGACTCCGTGGCGGAGCACCGCAACACCGTCCGCGCCGCGCCGGCGTTTTCCGCCGCAAGTGCCCGCAGCACGGTCGACTTTCCTATTCCGGCGGGCCCGTGGAGCAGCACGCTTCCACCGCGGGCGAGCTGCCCGCGCGCGTCGGAGAACAGCTCCTCCCGGCCGATGACCAGGTCGGGGCGGCACCTGGCAGGCTCCTTGAAGTCCCGGCGCACGGTCACCGCTCCCCTCCGTGTGGCGTGTCCCGGCCAATATTAGGCAACAGGCTCTTTAATTTCGGACGGACGGTGTGGTGAGGGAAATAACAGCGAGCCGGGCAACGGTAAATCCAAAGCCGCACTCACGGTACCCGTGGTAATGGCCAGTCCGGGAAAACGCCCCAAACCTACGGCAACCACCCCGCCCGGCGGGCCGCGACCACGGCCTGGCCACGGGTGTGCGCCCCCAGCTTGCGCATCGCCGAGCGCAGGTACCCCTTGACGGTCTCGGCCGTCACCCCGAGCTGCTCGGCGGCCACCGCGTTGGTCGCCCCGCCCGCCACACAGGCGAGCACGTCCACCTCACGGGGCGCGAGCCGCCCCCCGGTGGCCGGGGCGGCGCCGGCGGTGAGCAGGGCACACGCCTCGAGCAGCTCGGTCCGCAGGGCGGGGTCCGCGATGCGCGGGGCGAGCGCCCGCAGCGCCGCGTGCGCCTCCCGCACCTGCTCCCGGACGGCCCTGGACGCCGGGTCCGGCCCCGGGTCCGGCCCCGGACGGGCCGCGGCCAGCAGCTCACCCACCTCCTCGCGCACCACCAGGGTCTGCTCCACGTCCCGCGCCGCCTGCACCGCCAAGCCCAGCGTGCGGTCGCCGAGCGGCTGGGCCGAGCGCAGGGCGCCGTAGAGCACGCCGCGCACCCGCCGCCGCACCACCACCGGCACGGCGAGGACGGCGCGCAGGCCCTCGGCGGCGACGGGGGCGTCGTACTCGTGGCTGATCTGCCGCGAGACGGAGTAGTCCGTCACCGCGCACGGCCGGGCGAGCGCCACCGCCCGGCCGCCGAGGCCGTTGCCGGAGGTCACCGCGAGCGAGCTCAGCGCGGGCGTCGCGGTGCCGCTCAGCTCACTGATCCGCACCCGCCGCCGCCCGGGCTCGACCAGACCGCCGAAGGCGACCGGCAGTCCGGTCGCGCGCCGCAGCCGGGCCAGCGCCCCACGGATCTCCACCGCGTCGGCCTCCCTCATCGGGTCAGCTGTCACCTGTCCGCCCCTCCACCGCGACTCCTGTACGGGCGCACCCCCCCGTTCGGGGGTAGTGAGACCTGCATCACGGATTACACGATGACGACGAGCCGCCCGGCAATGGTCCGGGAAGAGCGAGGAGGACAGATGACGACGGCGACGGACGAGTTCCGCAGGGCCCGGGACTTCCTGCTGGAACACCGTGAGGACTACGCCACGGCCTACCGGGGCTTCGCCTGGCCGAGGCCCGAGCGGTTCAACTGGGCGCTCGACTGGTTCGACGTGGTCGCGGACGGCAACGACCGCACCGCCCTGCACCTCGTCGAGGAGGACGGCGGCGAGACCCGGCTGTCCTTCGCCGCGCTGGCGCGCCGCTCCGACCAGGTCGCCAACTGGCTGCGGCAGCGGGGCGTGACCGCCGAGGACCGGGTGCTGGTGATGCTGGGCAACCAGGCCGAGCTGTGGGAGACCGCCCTGGCCGCGATGAAGCTGCGCGCCGTGGTCATCCCGGCCACCCCGCTGCTCGGGCCGGCCGATCTGCGCGACCGCGTCGACCGGGGCCGGGTCCGGCACGTGATCGTGCGTGCCGCGGACACCGCGAAGTTCGACGAGGTGCCCGGCGACTACACCCGCATCGCGGTCGGGGAGGGGGCCGGCGAGAGCTGGCTGCCCTACGCGGACGCGTACGGCGCCGCCGAGCACTTCGCGCCCGACGGGCCCACCCTCGCCGACGACCCCCTGATGCTGTACTTCACCTCGGGCACCACCGCCCGGCCCAAGCTGGTCGAACACACCCACACGTCGTACCCGGTCGGGCACCTGGCCACCATGTACTGGATCGGCCTGAAACCCGGCGACGTGCACCTGAACATCTCCTCGCCCGGCTGGGCCAAGCACGCCTGGTCCAACCTCTTCGCCCCGTGGAACGCCGAGGCGACCGTCTTCCTGCACAACTACACCCGCTTCGACGCCGCCCGGCTGATGACCGAGATGGACCGGGCCGGCGTCACCTCCTTCTGCGCCCCGCCGACCGTGTGGCGCATGCTCATCCAGGCCGACCTGGCCCAGCTGCGCACCCCGCCCCGCGAGGTCGTCGCCGCGGGGGAGCCGCTCAACCCCGAGGTCATCGAGCAGGTCCGGCGGGCCTGGGGCGTGACCGTCCGGGACGGCTTCGGCCAGACCGAGACCGCCGTGCAGGTCGCCAACAGCCCCGGACAGGTCCTCAAGACCGGCTCCATGGGCCGCCCCAGCCCCGGCTACCGCGTCGTGCTGCTCGACCCGGTCACCGGCGCGCCCGGCGCCGACGAGGGCGAGATCGCGCTGGACCTCGCCGAGCGCCCGGTCGGCCTGATGACCGGGTACCACGGCGACCCCGACCGCACGGCGGAGGCGATGGCCGGCGGCTACTACCGCACCGGCGACATCGGCTCCCGGGACGAGGACGGCTACCTCACCTACGTCGGGCGCGCGGACGACGTCTTCAAGGCCTCCGACTACAAGATCAGCCCGTTCGAGCTGGAGAGCGCCCTGCTGGAGCACGAGGCGGTCGCCGAGGCGGCCGTCGTGCCGGCCCCGGACGAGCTGCGTCTGGCCGTGCCCAAGGCGTACGTCGTGCTCGCGGAGGGCTGGGAGCCGGGCCCCGACGCCGCGAAGGTGCTCTTCGAGCACTCCCGCGGGGTGCTCGCCCCCTACAAGCGGATCCGCCGCCTGGAGTTCGGCGAGCTCCCCAAGACCGTCTCCGGCAAGATCCGCCGCATCGAACTGCGCGAGGCCACGGCCGCCGGTTCCGTGAACGAGTACCGCGAGGAGGACTTCCGATGACCGCACGGGCCTCGTACAGCCACGGCACGAGCACGACCCCGCTGCTCGGCGACACCATCGGCGCCAACCTGGACCGGGCGGTCGCCGCGTGGCCCGACCGCGAGGCGCTGGTCGACGTGGCCTCCGGACGGCGCTGGACCTACGCCGAGTTCGGCGCCGCCGTCGACGAGGTGGCCCGCGGACTGCTGGCGAAGGGCGTGGTGAAGGGCGACCGGGTCGGCATCTGGGCGGTCAACTGCCCCGAGTGGGTCCTGGTGCAGTACGCCACCGCCCGCATCGGCGTCATCATGGTCAACATCAACCCGGCCTACCGCGCGCACGAGCTGGAGTACGTGCTCGAGCAGGCCGGGATCTCCGTGCTGGTCTCCTCGCTCGCCCACAAGGGCAGCGACTACCGGGCGCTGGTGGACCAGGTGCGCGGGAAGTGCCCGGAGCTGCGGGAGACCGTCTTCATCGGCGACCCCTCCTGGGACGCGCTGACCGCGGGCGCGGCCTCCGTGCCGCGGGAGCGGGTCGAGGCGATCGCCGCCGGCCTGAGCTGCGACGACCCGGTCAACATCCAGTACACCTCGGGCACCACCGGCTTCCCCAAGGGCGCCACGCTCTCCCACCACAACATCCTCAACAACGGCTACTGGGTGGGCCGCACCATCGGCTACACCGAGCAGGACCGGGTCTGCCTGCCGGTGCCCTTCTACCACTGCTTCGGCATGGTGATGGGCAATCTGGCCGCCACCTCCCACGGAGCCTGCATCGTCGTCCCGGCGCCCTCCTTCGACCCGGAGGCCACCCTGGAGGCCGTCCAGCGGGAGCGCTGCACCTCGCTCTACGGCGTGCCCACCATGTTCATCGCCGAGCTGAACCTCCCCGGCTTCGCGTCCTACGACCTCACCTCCCTGCGCACCGGCATCATGGCGGGCTCGCCGTGCCCGGTGGAGGTGATGAAGCGCGTCGTCGCCGAGATGCACATGGAGCAGGTCTCCATCTGCTACGGCATGACCGAGACCTCCCCCGTGTCGCTGCAGACGCGGATGGACGACGACATGGAGCACCGCACCGGCACCGTCGGCCGGGTCCTGCCGCACATCGAGGTCAAGGTCGTCGACCCGGCCACCGGGGTGACCCGGCCGCGCGGCGCCGCCGGGGAGCTGTGCACCCGCGGCTACAGCGTGATGCTCGGCTACTGGAACGAGCCCGAGAAGACCGCCGAGGCCGTCGACCCGGCCGGCTGGATGCACACCGGGGACCTCGCGGTGATGCGCGAGGACGGGTACGTGGAGATCGTCGGCCGCATCAAGGACATGATCATCCGGGGCGGGGAGAACATCTACCCGCGCGAGATCGAGGAGTTCCTCTACGCCCACCCGGGGGTCGCGGACGTCCAGGTCGTCGGCGTCCCGCACGAGCGCTACGGCGAGGAGGTCCTCGCCTGCGTCGTCCCGCGCGACCCGGCCGACCCGCTCACCCTGGAGGACCTGCGCGCCTTCTGCCGGGACCGGCTGGCCCACTACAAGATCCCGACCAGGCTCGAGCTCCTGGACGCCTTCCCGATGACGGTGTCCGGGAAGGTGCGCAAGGTGGAACTGCGGGAGCGGTACGCGGCCGGCTGACCCCGCTCCGGGGACGCCGGCCCGCACGGGGCGCCGCGGCCGGCCGCCCCTTCGGACCGGCCCCGACGGGACGGCGGCGAGCGCCACGGAGCCGGGGGACGTGCTCGCGCACGGCACCGGGGGGACCGGGCTCCCCGGCCACGGGGCCGGACCACCGCTCGGTCGGGGCCGCGGACCGGGCAAGCCGGGAAGCCCCGCTCGCGTGCGCGTGCGGTCACCGTCCGGGCGGTCCGGCGGGGGCCGCCCCGCCCGGCCGGAGGTCGAGGCGCATGCACACCCGCGGCCACCGGTCGAGCCCGTGCGCGGACTCCTCGGCGCGGATCCGGCGCAGGCCGGCCGTGAGGTCGGGCCCGGCCTGCGTCCGGAAGCCGAGGCGGGCGTAGTACGGGGCGTTCCACGGGACCTCGGCGAAGGTGGTCAGCGTCAGCGCGGTCAGCCCTTCCGCGCGGGCGCACCCGGCCGCGTGGGCGAGCAGGGCCCGGCCCACGCCCCGGCGGGCGGCGCGCGGGTGGACCGAGACCTGCTCGACGTGGAGCGCGCCGTCCACCGGTTCGGCGATCAGGTACGCGGCGGGCCGGTCCCGCTCGTCGGCCGCGACCCAGCAGCGGCCGGCCCGCCGGTAGCGCTCCAGGGCGCCGAGGCCGGGCGGTGCGTCGTCGGCGATCCGGTCCATGCCGAGGTCGCGGAAGGGGGCGCCGGCGGCCCGTTCGATCTCCTGGAGGACGGGCAGGTCACCGGGTGCGGCGGGGCGGATGTGCATCCGCCGAGTATCGGCCGCCCGCGCCGGACGCGTCGCCGGGTTTTCCGGCCCCTCCCTTCCGGCCCCGCCCCCGGCCCCTCCCTCACTCCCCGTCGGCGTCCAGCGCGTCGGCGGGGCCGTTCACCGGCCGCGGGACGCCGGTGAGGTCGAGCAGGAACAGCGGGACGCCCAGGGCGCCGGCGCGGGTCCGGGCGTCCTCGGCGTATCCGGTGAGGGAGAAGTACAGGCACCGGGCGGACTCCGTCATCGCCGCCAGCCACAGGCACTCCACGTCCCGCGGCGTCGCCGGACGCGCCCACGGGTCGACCCGGGCGAGGACGCCCCGCCCGGCCAGCCCGACGCCGGCCGGAGGGTGCCGGTCCGCGCGGCGGACGTCCTCGTGGCCGAGCCGGCGCAGGTACAGCACGGCGGCCGTGACCGCGTCCCGCGCGGTGCGGATCGGCACGGGGCGGAAGGCGGGGCGTCCCCAAGGCGGGGCCGGGGCGGCGGCCCGCGGGCCGGTCACCGGGATCCGCAGCACCGTCCCGCACGGGCACCCCAGTTCCGGCCGCGGCCACTCGCCGTCGCGTCCGCAGTGCCCGCACCGCACGGTGACCCACTCCTCCCGCCAGGCGCGGGGGCCCACGGGGACGGGCACCGCGTCCGGGTCCAGCGGCGGGGTGACCGGCGCGCCGCACGCGCAGGGATACGGCGGTGCCGTGTAACGGTGCGCGCGACGGCAGGCGGGACAGCGCACCGGGACGCTCTCGGGCATGGCCCACTCCCGGACGACGGCATCTCTGGGCAGCGCCCCCATCGTCCTGCACGAGTCCTCCGCGTGTCCGGTACTTGCCCGCTCTCTTGACGGCTTCGGCCACTCGCCCTACATTCATTTCAGATTGCAGAATATATTTTCCGCATTACGGAAGAGCTCACCGCGGGGCGCGACGGGAGTGCGAATCCGACAGCCGAAGCAGGAGTACTCGATGGCTCGAATGACCGCTGCCCGCGCGGCAGTCGAAATCCTCAAGCGCGAGGGGGTCACCGACGCGTTCGGTGTCCCGGGCGCGGCGATCAACCCGTTCTACGCGGCGCTCAAGGCCTCCGGCGGGATCACCCACACCCTCGCCCGCCATGTGGAGGGCGCCTCGCACATGGCCGAGGGCTACACCCGGACCCGCCCCGGCAACATCGGCGTCTGCGTCGGCACCTCCGGACCGGCCGGCACCGACATGATCACCGGCCTGTACTCCGCGACCGGCGACTCCGTCCCGATCCTGTGCGTCACCGGCCAGGCCCCGACCGCCGTGATCCACAAGGAGGACTTCCAGGCCGTCGACATCGCCGCGATCGCGAGGCCGGTCACCAAGATGGCGGTGACCGTCCTGGAGGCCGCGCAGGTCCCCGGCGTCTTCCAGCAGGCCTTCCACCTGATGCGCTCCGGCCGCCCCGGGCCCGTCCTGATCGACCTGCCGGTCGACGTCCAGATGACGCAGATCGAGTTCGATCCGGACACCTACGAGCCGCTCCCGGTCTACAGGCCCGCCGCGTCCCGCGCGCAGATCGAGAAGGCGCTCGGCATGCTGAACGCCGCCGAGCGCCCGCTGATCGTCGCGGGCGGCGGCGTCGTCAACGCCGACGCGGCCGAACTGCTGGTCCGGTTCGCCGAGCTGACCGGCACGCCGGTGGTGCCGACCCTGATGGGCTGGGGCGTCATCCCCGACGACCACGAGCTCAACGCCGGCATGGTCGGCCTGCAGACCTCGCACCGCTACGGCAACGCGACCTTCCTGGAGTCCGACTTCGTCCTCGGTATCGGCAACCGCTGGGCCAACCGCCACACCGGCAGGCTCGACGTCTACACGGCCGGGCGGACGTTCGTCCACGTCGACGTCGAACCCACCCAGATCGGCAGGATCTTCGCCCCCGACTACGGCATCGCCTCCGACGCGCACGCCGCCCTGGCGCTGTTCGTCGAGGTCGCGGAGGAACTGCGGGCCGAGGGCCGGCTGCCCGACCGCTCCGCCTGGGCGGCCGCCGCGCAGGAGAGGCGGGCCACGCTCCAGCGGCGCACCCACTTCGACGACATCCCGATCAAGCCCCAGCGCGTCTACGAGGAGATGAACAAGGCCTTCGGCCCCGGGACGCGGTACGTCTCCACCATCGGCCTCTCGCAGATCGCCGGCGCCCAGATGCTGCACGTCTACCGGCCGCGGCACTGGATCAACTGCGGCCAGGCCGGCCCCCTCGGCTGGACCGTCCCGGCGGCGCTCGGCGTGGCCAGGGCCGACCCCGAGGCGCAGGTCGTCGCCCTGTCCGGCGACTACGACTTCCAGTTCATGATCGAGGAGCTGGCGGTCGGGGCGCAGCACCGGATCCCCTACGTCCACGTCCTGGTCAACAACGCCTACCTGGGCCTGATCCGCCAGGCGCAGCGGGCGTTCGACATCGACTTCCAGGTCAACCTGGAGTTCGAGAACGTCAACGCGCCCGAGCTGGGCGTCTACGGCGTCGACCACGTCAAGGTCGCCGAGGGGCTCGGCTGCAAGGCGATCCGGGTGACCGACCCGAACGAACTGGGCGCTGCCCTGGAGCAGGCGAAGAAGCTCGCGGCCGAGTTCCGGGTGCCGGTCGTCGTCGAGGCGATCCTGGAGCGGGTCACCAACATCTCCATGTCGGTGACCAACGACATCGGCGCCGTCGTCGAGTTCGAGGAGCTCGCGACCGAGCCGGGGCACGCCCCGACGTCGATCAGGACGCTGAAGGCCTGACGGACGGGGACGCACGGGGAAGGGCGGTCCCGGAACGGGACCGCCCTTCCCCCCTGTGCTCAGCCCCCGCCGCCTCCGCCCCCGCAGCCGCCTCCGCCGCCGCAGGAGTAGGTGCCGCCGCCCCCGCCGTAGGTGCTCTCGCGCGGGGAGCGCCGCAGCATTCCCCTGTCCGCCACCTCCACCCGGTCGGTCAGCCCCGCCCGCAGGGCGAAACGCGGGACGAGCACCCGCAGCGCCGCCTCGCCGTGCAGGGCGACGGCGAGCAGCTTGTCCCGGTCGGGCAGGCCGCGCCGGCTCGCGGGCACCGGATACGCCTTCCGCAGGACCCGCAGCCGCCGGCGGGCGGCCCCGGTCGGCCCGAGCAGCAGCGGATACCGCAGCAGCCCCGCCTCCGCGAGCCCGACCCGCACCTCGGCGACGGCCCAGCGGACGTCCGGGTGCCGCAGCAGCTCCCGGACCTCGGACGGCTCCGCGAGGCAGGAGTGGACCGCGCTCTCCAGGTACAGCGCCCGCCGCGCACCGGTGACGGCATCCGCCGGCCCCGGGCCGTCCGCGGACCGCGGGTCCAGGGTGACCCCGGGCGGCGGGAGCGCGGGCAGGGCCCGCCCCGCCTCCCCGTCGACCGCCCGCAGCGTCCCCGGCGCGCCCGCCTCCACGGCGCCCCGCAGGTGCAGCGCGACGACGGCGACCGTCACCGCGGCGCGCGGACCTCCGGCCAGCAGGGCGATCTCGTGCGGCGTCCCCCGGACGCCCGTGCTGTCGCTCATGACGTGGCACCCCCTGAGCCGGGGCCCGCCCGCCCCCGTGCCGGCGGGCCCCGTGTGCGGGAAGTGTGCCCGTCGGCCGGGGCGGTCGAAGCCTCCCGGGGCCCGGTTCAGAGCTTGATTTGAGGGTGCCGTAGCCGGCCTACGGCCGAAGCCGTAGACGGGCCCGGGGCCGCCGGTGCCGGACCTGCTCAGGCGTCGTGGTGCTCGGACAGGCCCGGCCAGTCGTCGGGGCCGCCGCCCTGCCACTCGATGACGTCGGTCCCCTCGACGTCCGTGACGTACAGGTCGGCCAGCCGCAGGATCTCGCTCACGTCGTCGACGTGCGTGGCGATGCCCAGCGTCTCGTCGCCGGAGGTGACCCGCCGGGAGCCGTCCAGGGCCGGAGGGTGCACCACGATGTGCGGATGCTCCGTGGGATGTGCCATGCCCCCAGGCTGCTGCGCACCGGGCCGGTCCGCACCCCGGACGTCCGGGCCCCGGAACCCGGAAGCGCCCGGACGCGGGGCCGTCCGCGTCCGGGCGCTTCCCCCGGCGCCGAGGCGTCCGGCCGGGGCCGTCCGGCGGGACGGGGCCGGGCGCGACGGGTCGTTCGCGCCGCCGGACGGGGTCCGTGGGAGGAAGGGCTCGGGACCGCGGCGGGTGCGACGGCTCCGGGGCTCCTCCCCTCAGGTCGAAGAAGGAGTCCCGTGCCTTCACCACCGCACTGGCTCGCACGCCGCCGCGGAGCCCTCACCCGCCCGCGGACTCCGTACGGCCACCCCTCATCCGGGCCGTCCGCAGTCGCCGCGGGCCGCGCGTACGGCCCCGGCCTCCCGTCAGGGGCCGTACGCGAGTCGTCGCACGCAGTCCTCGCGCGGGGCGCGGACCGCTTCCCCCACGCGCGTGCCGTGACCGGGCCGGCGCGCGGAGGCGGTTGCCGAGAAAGCCGAAGGAGCGGGAGGACGGGGTTTCCGGGCGGCGCCGCCGCCTTGGGCGCGACAGGACAGGTGTCGGCGCCGGCGCCGCCCGGAGGTCTTCGGCGCGGGTCGGTGCGACGCGTCAGACCCGCGCGCCGGACAGGCGCTCGACCGCGCGCAGCAGCGCGGAGTGGTCCAGGCCGCCGTCGCCCTGCGCCCGCAGGCTCGCCACCAGCTGGGCGACCACCGCGCCGACGGGCAGGGCCGCGCCGACCGCGCGGGCGGCGTCGGTGACGATGCCCATGTCCTTGTGGTGCAGGTCGATGCGGAAGCCGGGCTCGAAGTCCCGGTCCAGGAAGTTGTCCTTCTTGCGGGTCAGCACGGTCGAGCCGGCCAGGCCGCCGTTCAGCACGTCCAGCGCCGCCCTCAGGTCCACGCCCGACTTCTCCAGGAAGACCACGGCCTCCGCGCACGCCTGGATGTTCACCGCGACGATCAGCTGGTTGGCGGCCTTCACGGTCTGGCCGGAGCCGTGCGGGCCGCACAGCACGATGGTCCTGCCCAGCGCCTCGAAGATCGGCCTCGCCTCGTCGAAGTCCGGCTGCTCGCCGCCGACCATGATGGACAGCACCGCCTCGACGGCGCCGGCCTCACCGCCCGACACCGGGGCGTCGAGCACCCGGATGCCCTTCTCCCGCGCGGCGGCGGCCAGGTCGACCGAGGTCTGCGGGGTGATGGAGGACATGTCGATCAGCAGGGCGCCGGGGCGCGCGTTCGCGAGGATGCCGTCGGGGCCGTAGGCGATGGCCTCGACCTGAGGGGACGCCGGGACCATGGTGATGATCACGTCCGCGTCCCGGACCGCCTCGGCCACGGAGGAGGCGGCGGTGCCGCCGGCGGCGGTCAGCCGGTCCAGCTTCTCCTGTTCCAGGGTGTGTCCGGTGACGTCGTAACCCGCCTTGATCAGGTTCTCGGACATGGGGGAGCCCATGATGCCGAGGCCGATCCAGGAAACCTTGGGAAGACTGCTCATGAGGGTGCCTCTCGGTACGGGAACGGTGGTCAGCGGGCCTCGCGGGGCAGCCAGTCGAAGGCCTCCGCGCCGGTGCGGTCGCCCGGCTTGTACTCCAGGCCGACCCAGCCGTCGTATCCGGCCTCGCGCAGCCGGTCGAGCAGGTCCTCCAGCGGGAGCGAGCCGGTGCCCGGGGCGCCGCGGCCGGGGCTGTCGGCGATCTGGACGTGACCGGTCCGCGCGGCGTACCGCTCGATGACCTGCGGCAGGTCCTCGCCGTTCATGGCCAGGTGGTACAGGTCCATCAGGAAGCGGGCGTTGTCCAGACCGGTGGCCGCGTTGACCTTGTCGACGACGTCCACGGCGGCCGGCGCCGACACCAGCGGGTAGCGGGGCGACTCGGGCGCGTTCAGCGCCTCGATCAGCAGGATCGCGCCGATCCGGTCGGCGGCCCGGGCCGCGAGGGCGAGGTTCTCCAGCGCGAGCGCGTCCTGCTCGGCCGGGTCCACGCCGTCGACCCGGTTGCCGTACAGCGCGTTGAGGGCCGTGCAGCCGAGGGACTCGGCGAAACCGGCGGCCACGTCGACGTTGGCGCGGAACCGCTCCGACTCCTCGCCGGGGACGGACAGCGCGCCGCGGTCGGGGCCGGGCAGCCGTCCGGCGTAGAGGTTCAGGCCGGTGAGCCGTACGCCCGCGTCCCGGATCGCCCCGCGCAGGGCGTCGAGCTCGGACTGCTCGGGGGTGGGGGAGTCGGCCCAGGGCCACCACAGCTCGACCGCGGTGAAGCCGGCCGCGGCGGCGGCCGCGGGGCGCTCCAGGAGCGGGAGTTCCGTGAAGAGGATCGACAGGTTGACGTTGAAGCGCTGGTCGGCGAAGCCCATCGGTCCGCGCTCCTCCCAGTTATTTCGCATTACGGAAGTAGATTTCTGCTTACTGGAAGACTGCCCGCGGGGTGAAGGGGCTGTCAAGAGCGGCCGCAAAAAAGCGCCCCCGTGCGGGGCGCGGGGCGTGGTGCCGGGGAGGGGCGCTCGCGGTGCGTCGGCAGCGCTCGCCCTCCACCCCGGTGACGTGCGGCCGGGCGGCGTCCGGACCCGGTCCGGGCCCGGACCGTCGTCCGCGACCGGGATTTCCCGGGGCGCCGTCCGCCGAGCGGGTCCGTTAGGGTCTCCCCGAGCGGCCGGGCGGTCCGGGCCCGGGGCCGGACCCGGCGGGACGCGCGGGTCACAGCGGATGCCATGGGGGCGCAGTGCGACTGAAGGTGGAGTTCACGACCGAGCCCTTCGACCTCGACGAGGCCCCCGCGCACGCGGTGGTGGCCCGCGAGGTCATCGAGGCGGCCGAACTGGACGCGGTGGACGTCGGCCCGTTCGGCAACACCGCCGAGGGCGGTGCCGACGCGGTGCTCACCGCCGTGGACGCGCTGCTGCGCAGGACCCTGGCGGCCGGCGCCACCCGCATCTCGCTCCAGGTCAACGTGGTGGAGGGAGGCGAGCGGTGACCGGTACCGGTGACGAGGCCTTCATCGCGGCGGTGAAGCCGCTGGTCGACGCCATGGGCGGCGAGATGCTCCCGCCGGACGAGGCGGGCGCCGAGGACGTCGTGCTGTCCTGGGAGGGCGCCGACGTCGTCGCCGTGCGCCTGCCGCAGCTCGCGGACTCCCTCGACCACATCCTCGCGGCCCTGGAGCGCGGGAAGGGCAGGCCGCTGGCGGACCTCGACCGCAAGGCCAAGCAGGAGATCGTACGCAGTCTGGAGGCGCGCGGCGCGTTCTTCGTGCGGCACGGCGTGGAGACCGTGGCGAGCGCGCTCGGGGTCAGCCGCTTCACCGTCTACAACTACCTCAACCGCGAGAAGGGCTCCTGAGCAGGGAGTTCGTCGACGTGGTCACGGGCCGCCCCCGGTATCCGGGGGCGGCCCGTGACGTGGTGGGCGCATGCTGGAACGGGCCCGGAGGGAGGGTCGCGGCGTACTCCTCTTTGTTCCCCCGAATTTTCAACAAACTGTTGACGCGCTGCCCGTGGCGGCGTTCACTGTCGGCACGCCCGTTCAGCACGAAGGCCGTTCGCGGCCACGGAGGCTCCCGTGACGTCGACTTCCACGCCCCCGGGCCTGGCCCGTTTCAACGCCCTCGAGGAGTCCGCGGCCCGCGCCGCGCTCCACGCGGTGTGCGCCTCCACGGCGTGGGCCCGGCGGCTGCTCGCCGCCCGTCCCCACGCCACCGCCGAGGACCTGTACGCCGCCAGTGACGCCGCCACGGCCGAGCTGACCACGGCGGACCTTCAGGAGGCGATGGCCGGGCACCCGCCGATCGGCCGCCCCGAGCCGGGGGACCCGGTCTCCGCCCGGGAGCAGAGCGGCATGGCCGGCGCCCCGGACGGGCTCAAGGCCGAGATGCTCGAACTGAACCTGGCCTACCAGGAGAAGTTCGGCCATGTGTTCCTCATCTGCGCCACCGGCCGGACCGGCGAGGACATGCGCGACGCCGCCAGGGAACGCCTCGGCAACGCGCCGGAGCGGGAGCGCGAGATCGTCCGCACCGAACTGGGGAAGATCAACCGCATCCGGCTGGCCCGACTCGTCGAAGAGGACTGACGCAGCATGAGCACCGAGACCACCGCTTCCGTGTCCACGCACATCCTGGACACCAGCGCCGGCCGCCCCGCCGAGGGCGTCGCCGTCCGGCTCTCCGCCCGTCCGGGCCGGGAGGCGGACTGGCAGGCGCTCGGCGGCTCCGCGACCGACGCGGACGGGCGGTGCAAGGACCTTCCGGCGCCGCCGGAGGGGACCACCCACGTACGGCTCGACTTCGCCGTGGAGCCGTACTTCGCCGAGAAGCAAGCCGATGTGCAGCAGGACGCCCCCGCGAATCGGGACAGCGGCCCGGCGGTGTTCTTCCCGGAGGTGGCGATCACGTTCGCCGTCGTGCCGGGCGAGCACTACCACGTGCCGCTGCTGCTCAACCCGTTCGGCTACTCCGTTTACCGAGGGAGCTAGCTAGGAATGACCACCCCTTCCCGCCCTGCCCGCCCTGTGATCCTGGGACAGAACCAGTACGGCAAGGCCGAGAACCGAGTCGTCAGGATCACGCGGGACGGCGCCACCCACCACATCAAGGACCTGAACGTCTCCGTCGCCCTGTCCGGTGACATGGAGGAGGTCCACTACTCCGGCTCCAACGCCAGCGTCCTGCCGACCGACACCACCAAGAACACGGTGTACGCGTTCGCCAAGGAGCACGGCGTCGAGTCCGCCGAGCAGTTCGGCATCCACCTCGCCCGCCACTTCGTCACCTCCCAGGAACCCATCCACCGGGCGCGCATCCGCATCGAGGAGTACGCCTGGGAGCGCATCGAGACCTCCGGCGAGGCCGAGCACTCCTTCGTCCGCAAGGGCCAGGAGACCCGCCTGACGCAGATCACCTACGACGGTGAGGGCTGGGAGGTCGTCTCGGGGCTGAAGGACCTGACGGTGATGAACTCCACCGACTCCGAGTTCTGGGGCTACGTCAAGGACAAGTACACGACGCTCCGGGAGACCCACGACCGCATCCTCGCCACCTCGGTCTCCGGCCGCTGGCGGTTCAACTGGACCGACGACGAACAGGAGGCGCCCGACTGGGAGAGGTCCTACGAGCAGACCAGGAAGCACATGCTCCAGGCCTTCGCCGAGACCTACTCCCTCTCGCTCCAGCAGACGCTGTACCAGATGGGCGCGAGGATCATCGACCACCGCGCCGAGATAGACGAGGTCCGCTTCTCCCTCCCGAACAGCCACCACTTCCTGGTGGACCTGGAGCCGTTCGGCCTCGAGAACGACAACGAGGTGTACTTCGCCGCCGACCGGCCCTACGGCCTGATCGAGGCCACCGTCCTGCGCGAGGGCTGCGAGGCGCGGATCCCGGTGGACCTGACCAACCTCTGACCGCATCCCCTTCGGCACCCGCGGCCGGGGAGCACGCGCCTTCCCGGCCACGGCACTCAAATCCCCCAGGGTCCTGCCGTGCCCTCTCCGTGCGAGCGAAAAGGACGAACCATGGCAGCAGACCGGCGCACCGTCATCGAGAACTGCGCGATCGCGACCGTCGACGCGAAGGACACCGAGTACGCCTCCGGCCACCTCGTCCTCGCCGGCAACCGCATCGAGTCGCTCGGCGCGGGCCCGGCCCCCGAGAGCCTTCAGAACGTCGTCCGCCGCATCGACGCCGGCGGGCACCTGGCGACCCCCGGCCTGGTCAACACCCACCACCACTTCTACCAGTGGATCACCCGGGGCCTGGCCACCGACCACAACCTCTTCGACTGGCTCGTCGCCCTCTACCCGACCTGGGCGCGCATCGACGAGCCGATGGTGCACGCGGCGGCCCAGGGCTCGCTCGCGATGATGGCCCGCGGCGGCGTCACCACCGCCATGGACCACCACTACGTCTTCCCGCGCGGCTGCGGCGACCTGTCCGGCGCCCTCGTCCGCGCCGCCCGCGACATGGGCGTCCGCTTCACCCTGGCCCGCGGCTCCATGGACCGCGGCGAGAAGGACGGCGGGCTGCCCCCGGACTTCGCCGTCGAGTCCCTCGAGGACGCCCTGGCCGCCACCGAGGAGACGGTGCGGCAGCACCACGACGCCTCCTTCGGCGCGATGACCCAGGTCGCGGTCGCCCCCTGCTCCCCCTTCTCCGTCTCCACCGAACTGCTGCGCCGGGGCGCCGAACTGGCCCGCCGCCTCGGCGTGCGCCTGCACACCCACGGCTCGGAGACCGTGGAGGAGGAGAAGTTCTGCCACGAGCTGTTCGGCATGGGCCCCACCGACTACTTCGAGTCCACCGGCTGGCTCGGCGAGGACGTCTGGATGGCGCACTGCGTCCACATGAACGACTCCGACATCGCCGCCTTCGCCCGCACGGGGACCGGCGTCGCCCACTGCCCCTCCTCCAACGCCCGCCTCGCGGCCGGCATCGCCCGCGTTCCCGACATGCTCGCGGCCGGCGTCCCGGTCGGCCTCGGCGTGGACGGCACGGCGTCCAACGAGTCCGGCGAACTGCACACCGAACTGCGCAACGCCCTGCTGGTCAACCGCCTCGGCGCGCACCGGGAGGCCGCCCTGAACGCCCGGCAGGCGCTGCGGCTCGGCACGTACGGCGGCGCCCGGGTGCTCGGGCGCGCGGAGGAGATCGGCTCACTGGAGCCCGGCAAGCTCGCCGACCTGGTGCTGTGGCGGATGGACACCCTCGCGCACGCCTCCATCGCCGACCCGGTGACCGCGCTGGTCCTCGGCGCGGCGGCCCCGGTCACCGCCTCCTTCGTGAACGGCCGGCAGATCGTGGAGAACGGCCGGCTGCTCACGGCCGACGAGGACACGATCGCCCGCACGACCCGGGCCGAGGCGCGGCGGCTGGCGAGGATCGCCGCGCAGGGCTGAACAGCCGGAGAGCTCCGGCCGGGAGGGACGGCTCCCGGCCGGTGACCGCGGTCCCCGCGAGGGGCCCGCGGCGGCCGTCTCCGGGGCGCGCGCGTGGACGCGCGCGCCCCGGGACGGTTCCCCGTCCCGGTCCCTCCCCCCCTCTCTCGACGTCGCTCGAGCGGGAGGTACCCCATGCCCACCCGCACCACCTCCTTGACACCCGCGTCGGAGCCGACGCGTACCCGACCGGAGGAGAGCCGCAGTGGCCGACCACCCCGTTGACGAGAAACTCCCCGCGCTCAAGATGGCGACCACCGGCCTGCAGCACGTGGCCGCCATGTACGCGGGCGTCGTCGCCCCACCCCTGATCGTCGGCGCGGCCATCGGCCTCACCGGCGCCGAACTCACCTTCCTCACCGGCGCCTGCCTGTTCACCGCGGGCCTCGCCACGCTCCTGCAGACCCTCGGCATCTGGAAGATCGGCGCCCGGCTGCCCTTCGTCAACGGCGTCACCTTCGCCGGTGTCGCCCCCATGACCGCGATCGTCGCCTCCACCGACGACAAGGACGACGCCCTGCCGGTCATCTTCGGCGCGGTCGTCGTCGCGGGCCTCCTCGGTTTCCTCGCGGCCCCCTTCTTCGGCAAGGCGGTCCGCTTCTTCCCGCCGGTCGTCACCGGCACGGTGATCACCCTCATCGGTGTCTCGCTGCTGCCGGTCGCCTTCGGCTGGGCGCAGGGTCCGAACCCGGCGGCGGACGACTTCGGTTCGGCGACCAACCTGGGCCTGGCCGCCGCCACCCTTCTGGCGGTCCTGCTGCTGCGCCGCTTCACCCGCGGCTTCGTCAAGCAGATCGCCGTCCTGCTCGGCCTGGTGGCCGGCACGCTCCTCGCGATCCCGTTCGGCATCACGGACTTCTCGCCGGTCGCGGAGGCGGAGGTCGTCGGCTTCCCGACGCCGTTCCACTTCGGCGCCCCGCAGTTCCAGCTCGCCGCGATCGTCTCGCTGTGCGTGGTGATGGTGGTCTCGATGACCGAATCGACCGCCGACATGCTGGCCCTCGGCGAGATCGTCGACCGCCCGGCGGACGAGAGGACCATCGCGGCCGGCCTGCGCGCCGACACCCTCGGCTCGGCGCTCAGCCCGTTGTTCAACGGCTTCATGTGCAGCGCCTTCGCGCAGAACATCGGCCTGGTCGCGATGACCAGGATCCGCAGCCGGTACGTCGTCGCCACCGGCGGGGGCTTCCTGGTGCTGATGGGCCTGTGCCCGATGGCCGCCTCGCTGATCGCCGTCGTGCCGCGCCCGGTGCTCGGCGGCGCCGGCGTGGTGCTGTTCGGCTCGGTCGCCGCCAGCGGCATCCAGACCCTGGTCCGCGCCGGCCTGGACAAGGACAACAACGTCCTGATCGTGGCCGTCTCGCTGGCCGTCGGCATCATCCCGATCAGCGCGCCGGAGTTCTACCACTCCTTCCCGGAGACGGCGCGGATCGTCCTGGACTCCGGCATCTCCACCGGATGCGTGGTGGCGGTCCTGCTGAACTTCGTCTTCAACCACCTCGGCGACGGCCGCCGCGAAGCGGCCGACGTCACCCACCCGATGGAGGCGGGCGAGGAGATGACGGGCGCGAAGGCCCCGGCCACGCCGTAGGCGGGCGGACGGCCCGGCCTGCTCGAGCGGGGCCGAGAGCCTGAGGGGGGCGCCGGCGCCGCGGCACCGGCTCGCGCGGCACGGTGCCCTTCGCCACCGCCCGCAGCGGCAGCCCCGCCCCGGCCGGGTCCGTCGGCCCCGGTGCCGACGGGAACGTACGGGCCGGGGCTGCCGCGTCGTGGGGCCGTCGGACGGGAGGACGTCAGGCCGCCCGGGCCGCCGCCACCTCCTCGCGCAGCCGGGGCAGCATGTCGTGGAGGACCCCCGGGCAGAGGGTGTCGCCGTAGTCCTTGTGGCCGTATATCTGCGCGGAGGGAACGCCGTACCGTGCGCACACGTACGCGCACAGGGTCACCAGGACCTCCCACTGGGCGGCGGGCGGTACCGCGCCGTCGTGGTAGGCGCCCTCGCACGCGACGCCGATGGACTGGTTGTTCTGCCCGGAGGTGTGGGAGCCCTGGACGAAGTTCCTCCCGTCGGTGAGCGCCCGGAGGCTGCCGTGCCGCCCCTCGGTGATCCAGCCGCCCCGGCTGACCAGGAAGTGGTAGCCGGTGTCGACCCAGCCGTTCCTGTCCATGTGCAGGTCCTGGACCCAGTGGGCGTGGGCGTGCGCCCGGGCGCGGGAGAAGTCGGAGGTGTCGGCGCTCACCGTGTGGTGGACGACGAGCCTGCTCGGCCGGTACTGGAGGACGCTGATGGTCCCCCGGGGCGACCGGGCGCCCCAGGTCGCGGTGGAGTCGATGTCCGGCTCGACGACGGCGTCCCGGGCGTGCGCGGTGCCCGGCAGGGCGCCGGTGCCGGCGGCGGCCAGGCCGGCCGCGCCGGCTATCAGGAGGCGGCGCCTCAGGGCGTTCTCGGGGTGCACGATCACTCCTCGTGGTGGGAGGGACGGTGGGGGAGGCGGTGGGGCCGGCGGCGGACGGCCGCCGGCCCCACCGCGTGATCGCGTACTGCCTGCGCCGTCACGTGTTGTTGGCGAGCGCCAGGAGCCGGTCGCGGGAGCCGTTGAACTGGTTGCGGTCCACGTTGCCGGAGACGCCGCTGACCGAACCGGTGCTGGTGTACTGCCACACCGTCCAGGTGGGGAACCCGCTCGGGATCGTCGGGGACGGGGCGGTGGTCCAGTGCGCCACCCACAGCGGGCTCTTGCTGTACATGCCGGTCCAGTTGCCGGTGCAGGTGTTCCACCAGCTCGCCGTCGTGTAGATCACCACGTCGCGGCCGGTGCGCGACTTGTAGGTGTTGTAGAAGTCGGTGATCCAGGTGCGCATCTGCGTGGTGGACAGGCCGTAGCACATCGCCCCGTACGGGTTGTGCTCGATGTCCAGGACACCCGGGAGGGTCAGGTTGTCGCGCGACCAGCCGCCGCCGTTGGTGACGAAGTAGTTGGCCTGGGTCGCACCGCTGGAGGCGTTGGGGAGCGCGAAGTGGTACGCGCCGCGGATCACGCCCGCGTAGTACGCGGCGGGGTAGTTGGTGTTGAAGCTCGGGTCCTTGTAGCCGGTGCCCTCGGTCGCCTTCATCCAGGCGAACTGGATGCCGGCGCCCCGCACGGAGGCCCAGTTGATGGCGCCCTGCCAGTGCGAGACGTCGATGCCCTGGACGCCGTCGGTCGGGGCCAGGATGCCCGCCGTCGTCCCGGCGGAGGCGGATCCACTCTTGTGGATCTTCATGCCGACGCCCATGTAGGCCTGGCCGGGCTTGATCTTGACGGGGTCCTCGGCCCGCTCGGACGCGGCGGTGGCGCCGCCCGCGGTGGCCGCCGTCAGGGCGAGGGCCGTGCCCAGGACACCGAGAGCGGCCGCCGTCCGTCTGCGGGAGCCGGTGAGGGTGCGACGGAGCGAGAACATGCTGCCTCCAGACAGAGGTGGGGGTGCGGGAAAGGAGACGATCTCGGTCATCTACCCGGGTAGATCCATGCATGTTTGACGTGCGCGCGTCACAAGTTACGCACGCTGTTTCCACGTGTGTAAAGAGCTTCCATCTTCTCTGGTGGTCTGTACCACCATCCGGGCCGATGGCCTGGAAGCTCATGACCCGGATGGCGGAAACTTTCAGCGCGTGAAAGCTTCAGCCGGCCTCCGGCGCGACGCCCGCCGGCCGGCGGCGCGTCCTGAGGACCGCCGCCGCCAGCACCAGCGCCGCCACCGCGACCGCCGTCGCCACCCGGAAGGCCAGCCGGTACCCCTCGGCGGTCGCCGGCACCGGCTCACCGCCCGCGGCGAGCAGTCCGTCCGTACGGCTCGCCGCGAGCACCGACAGCACCGCGAGGCCCAGGGAACCGCCCACCACCTGCGTGGTGTTGAACAGCCCGGACGCCAGCCCCGCGTCCTCCTCCCGCACCCCCGCCATGGCGAGACCGGTCAGCGCGGGCATCGCGGCGGCGAACCCGGCGGCGAGCAGCAGCAGGGGCGGCAGCACGTCCGTGGCGTACGCGCCCCCCACGGGCGCCCGGCTCAGCAGCGCCATCCCCGCGACGATCAGCACCAGCCCGGACAGCAGCACCCGGTGGGCCCCGAACCGGTCGATGGTGCGCGCGGACAGGCCCAGCATCAGCACCCCGATCGCGACCGGGGCCGGCAGGAACGCCAGTCCGGTGACCAACTCGCCGTAGCCGAGCACCCGTTGCAGATACAGCGCACCGATGAACTGGAAGCCGTACATCGTCGCGACCATCAGCACCTGCACCGCGTTCGCGCCGCTCAGCATCCGCGAACCGAACAGCCTGAGCCGCAGCAGCGGACGCGCGGCCCGTGCCTGGCGGACCGTGAACGCCACGAACAGGGCGAGGGCGAGCGCGGACAGCGGCAGGGTGCCGGTCGGGGCCCGCTCGCCGGCGCCGACGATGACGTACACGGTGAGCATCAGCGCGCCGGTGACCAGCACCGCCCCCGCGTGGTCGGCTTCCCGGACCGACCCCGCGCCGGCGTCCGGCCGGTCGGGGGCGAGCACGCGGACCGCGGCGACCAGCGCCACGACACCGATCGGCAGATTGATCAGGAAGATCCAGTGCCAGCCCAGGGACTGCGTCAGCGCCCCGCCGAGGAACGTGCCGAGCGCGCCGCCCGCCGCCCCGACCGCACTGAACACCGCGATGGCCCGGGCCCGTTCGCGCGCCTCGGGGAACAGCGCCACCAGCATCCCCAGCACCACCGCCGAGGTCATCGCCCCGCCGACGCCCTGCAGCGCGCGCGCCGCGATCAGCGCGCCCCGGTCGGTCGCCACCCCGCACAGGACGGAGGCCGCGGTGAACACCGCGAGCCCGCTGGTGAACATCCGCTTGCGGCCCACCAGGTCGCCGAGCCGGCCCGCCAGCAGGAGCAGGCCGCCGAACGGGATGAGGTAGGCGTTGACCACCCACGCCAGCCCCGGCGCGTCGAAGCCGAGATCGCTCTGCACGGCCGGCATGGCGACGGTGACGATGTTGCCGTCCAGGACGGTCATCAGCGTTCCCGCGCACAGGACGACGAGGGACGCCCAGCGGGAGTACGGTCGCCGTGATGACACCGGTGCCGGTGACTCGGTCAAGGTCGACATGGCAGTACGGCCTCCACTTCCTGCATGGATCCCCAAGGTGCACGACTTGTAACGGGGTACATCGTGGGTGACCATGGAGGCGGCCGTAAGGAGGCAGTCGAATGTCCCAGAGGAACACCGGTGTTACCCCGCAGGTGGTGAACGCGCACGCGTGCCCGGTGCGGGAAGTTCTTGACAGGGTCGCCGGCAAGTGGAGCGTGCAGATCCTGGTCGCGGCCGCGCACGGCCCCATCCGGTTCACCGAACTGGAGCGCGGCATCGAGGGGATCAGCCGCCGGATGCTGACCCTCACCCTGCGCAACCTGGAGCGCGACGGACTGGTCCGGCGCACCGTGTACCCGACGGTGCCGCCGAAGGTGGAGTACGAACTCACCCCGGCGGCCCGCGAACTGCACGAGACGCTGCAGCGGCTGACGGACTGGGCCGAACGCAACCGGGTCTACATCGCCGAGTCGCGCGCGGCCTACGACGTCCAGCACGATCCCGACCTGGTCGACGCCTAGCCGGACCGGGGGAGCGCGCCCCGGTCCGGGCGCGCCGGCCGTCCTACAGGCCGAACACGCCCGGATCCTTCGCCAGCTCCCGGAAGACCTCCCGGGGGTCCGGCACGAGCCTGCGCCGCCCGAGGTCCAGCACGCCGCCGACCGCCGTGATCTCGGCCGCCACCGTGCCGTCGGACTTGGTGATCGTCTGCGTGATGCCGAAGGTCTTGCCGTCGCCCCAGGTGAAGGAGCAGCTCACGTCCACCTCGTCGCCGGCGAGGAGCTCGCGCCGGTAGCGGACGGTGGTCTCCAGCGCGACCGGTCCCACGCCCTGCGCGATGAGACCGGACTGGGTGATCCCCGCCGCCTGGAGCAGCGACCAGCGCGCGTGCTCGGCGTAGTTGAGGTACACGGCCTGGTTGAGGTGGCCCTGTACGTCGGTCTCGTATCCGCGCACGGTCACACGGACGGAAAACGGCTCGCTCACCGCGTCCCCCTCACGTCTTCTCGGTTCGACGCCCTGCCCACCGATCCTGGCACGCGCCTCACACCCGGCGCGGGGAAGCCAGCAGATAGCGTGTCCGCGTTCTCGGCTCCGTGTACTCCCCGGCCTGCCAGCCGGCCCGCTCCAGCGTGGCCGCGCAGGCCCGCAGCGCCCCGCCGTCCGGCTCGTACACGGCGACCGCCTCCGGCTGCGGGGTCGCCCGCACCCGGTAGCCGCCCTCGGTGTCCGGCCCGGCCGGGGCGTGCCCGGCCGCCTCCAGGGCGAGCGCGGCGGCCTGCACGAGGTGCGAGCGCTCCCAGCCGCAGGGCCGGTCCGTGGCGCCGTCGGGGTTGGTCATCCGGCGCAGCTCCAGCATGCCCTGCCAGGCACTGTGCACCTCCCGGCGCCGGGCGGGACCGGACGGGGGCGCCGCGTCCTCGCCGCCGACGCGCGCCGCGAACACCCCGGTCGCGGCCGGTGCCCTCGCTTCCGCCTCCACCGGCGCCGCCTCCGCCCCCGCCTCCCGTAGCCGGTGCCCCGCCGGGGTGAGGAAGTGGTCGTGCGGCGGCCTCGGGTGCCGGAAGGCGAGCCCGTGCCTCACGAGCGCCGCGAGCTGCGCCTGCGTCCCCTTCAGCCGCCCGGTGACGGGATCGGCGGCGTCGATGACGCGCCGCTGGGCGGCGGTGGGCGGTCGGGTCACGGCGTGCGCCTCCCCGTGGGTGCTTCCTCGGACACGGCCGCGGACGAGCGGTACGGCCTCGTACGAAGCGTAGGGGCCGGGACCGACACTCCGGCCGTCCGGAGCCGCACCCCTCCCGCGGACGCCGCCGGGTCCCGTCACCGAGGTGCCGGGCCCGCCCCGGGGACGAGGCGGGGGTGAGGGCCGCCGGTGCCGTGGGAGCGGGGCGCCCCGCTCCCACGGCACCGGCGGCGGAGCGGGAGCGGGGCGGTGTTCCGGGACGGGCCGGATCACCCGCGGTACGCGAGGGTCGTCATCATCCCGGACTCCGAGTGGTAGATGTTGTGGCAGTGCAGCATCCACAGTCCGGGGTTGTCCGCGTCGAAGTCCGCCACCATCTTGTGGTGCGGCAGCAGGATCGACGTGTCCTTGCGGGCGCCGTGGGAGTCGGTGCCGGCGAGGCAGTAGGTGTGGCCGTGCAGATGCACGGGGTGCCACATGTGGGTGGCGTTGATGACGACCAGCCGCACCCGCTCGCCCCGTTCGACCTTGAGGAGCCTGTCCGGGTCGTAGGGCCGGTGGTCGATCCCCCAGTCGTACTCCTCCATGCCGCCGGTCAGCTTGATCCTGATCAGACGGTCGTACCTGCGGCGGGGCATCGCGACCGACTCGTCCGGCCGGAGCCGGCGGGCGGACACCAGCACCTCGCGGTCCAGTTCCACGGGGTGCGCGGACGGCCCGGGAACCGCTCCGGCGCCGGTGCGCAGGACGGCCATCGCCCGGCCCCGCTTGCCCTCGGCGAGCGCGACGAGCGGGAAGACCCCGGACTTCGCGGTGACCAGCACGTCGTACCGCTCGGCCATGCCGATGACCAGCGCGTCGGTCCTGTGGGGCTGCACGGGGAAGCCGTCGCTGTGGGTGACGGTCATCCGGTGCCCGCCGAGCGCCACCCGGAAGGCCGACTCCCCGCCGGCGTTGATGATGCGCAGCCTGATCCGGTCGCCGGGCCTGGCCGTGAACTGCGTGGGGTCGTCCGCCGTGCGCCCGTTGATCAGGTAGTAGGGGTAGTCGACGTCTCCCGCGTGGCCGCCGAGCAGCTTGCTGGTGGCGCCCGACATCAGCCGCTTCGGCCCCTTCCCGCGGTACGTCCACGACGAGGGCGCCCTTCCGGGGCCCTTCCCGTCGTCCGCGAGCGCCCCGCCGCCGGCGTCCACCGGTCCCTCCGGCCCGGTGCCGTGGCCCATCACGGGCTTGCCCTTGCGGAGTTGGCGGAGAACGTCGTCGGGGGTGGAGCCGTCCACGCCGTCGACCCAGTCGTCCAGCACGACGACCCACTCGTGGTCGTACTCGAGCGGCTCCCTCGGGTCGTCGACGATCAGCGGCGAGTACATTCCGCGGTCGAGCTGCACCCCCATGTGGGGGTGGAACCAGTAGGTGCCGGGGTGCGGCACGGTGAAGCGGTAGTCGAACGTCCCGCCGGGTTCGACCGGTGGCTGCGTCACGCCGGGCACGCCGTCCATGTCGTTGCGCAGCGCGATGCCGTGCCAGTGCACGGTCGTCGCCACCGGCAGGTCGTTGGCGAACGTCAGCGCCAGGGTGTCGCCCGCGGTGATCCGCACCTCCCGCCCCGGCAGCCGTCCCTCGTACGTCCAGGACCCGAAGGTGCGCCCGGCGCCCAGCTCGACCGGCGACTGGATGGCCCTGAAGGTGTGCTTGCGCAGCGGCCTGGAGGGGGACGGACGCGGCTCGCCGGCCTCCCTGCCGTGCGGCGTGACGAATCCGTCGACGGTGTCCGCCGCGGTCGCGCCGGGGCTGCCCCGGTCGCGAGAGCCGCTGGGGGAGCAGGCGGCGAGCAGCCCGGAGCCCGCGGCCGCGATCCCGGCGCCGAGCACGGCGCGACGGGTGGGAGGGGTCTGACTGGTGTGGTCCGTGCGCATGAAGGGGTGCACCTCGCTGGTGGGGGAAGGCGGGAGAAGGCAGATGAAGGCGTGTGGATCTGCCACGCCGCCCGGGCAGGGCGGGACGGCCGGAGGCACTCCTCCTGGCGGGGCACCGACGAGGTGATGAGCACGATCCGGCGGGTGGCGGAACCGGCTGTACGGACGGCGGGCGTTCTGCGCCGGCGTCCGGGCCGTCTCTCAGAGCGGCCGTGCGGATATGCCGAGCGGCAGGGCTTCGGACGGCGCGTGCCGTTCGGGCATGCCGCGCCCGTAACGGGCCCTCGGGTCGGTCATCACGTCAGAGATCTTACCCTTGTCAGGCGTATAAGCCGGATATATGACTTATATCGGCCCCGTGGGACGTGTCCGGTCCCGGGTGCTCGGCGCGGCGGTCCGCCGGTGTGCGGGGACGCGGCGCGGGCCCCGCATCCGCGTCGCCCGGGTCCTCCCGCACCCCGTGCCGATCGGGAAGCCGCGGGACGAGGGCCGCGTCCGCGCCTTCCGCACGGCCGCGGGAGCGGGTCCTACGAGGCCAGCCGCTCTCCGGCGGGGTGACCGGGGCCGGTCGGTCCGACGCCGCCCCCGGGCCGGCTGATCTCGGCCCACACCGCGTCCAGGGAGAGGCCGAGGACGTCGGCGATCGCCGCGATGGTCGGGAAGGCGGGGGTGGCCACGCGGCCCGTCTCGATCTTCCGGAGGGTCTCCGGCGAGACGTGTGCGGCGAGCGCGACGTCGAGCATCGAGCGTTCTCCCCTGGCCCTGCGCAGGAGGGCGCCGAGGCGCTGTCCGCGTTCGACCTCTTCGGGGGTGAGCGGCAACCTGACCATGACTCCGATTCTAGTACCGGTATAGTATTGCCGGTATAGTTATTGGCGGCATGGGAAGGGCGCCACGTGATCGAGATTCTGAACCCCACCCTGCTGGCCCGAGCGAGAGACACCGGCGCCCTGGTCGCCGACATCCTGCAGACGCTGAGGAGCCGCAGCGCGATCGGCACGAACCTGCTGGACATCGACCGGTGGGCCAAGGCCATGATCGTCGAGGCGGGAGCCACGTCCTGCTACGTCGACTACGAGCCGTCCTTCGGGCGCGGCCCGTTCGGCCACTACATCTGCACGGCCGTCAACGACGCCGTGCTCCACGGGCGGCCGCACGACTACGCGCTCGCCGACGGCGATCTGCTGACGCTCGACCTCGCCGTCTCCCGGGGCGGAGTCGCCGCGGACGCCGCCGTCAGCTTCCTCGTGGGTGACGCGAGGTCCCCGGAGAGCGTCGCGCTGATCGACGCGACCGAACGCGCGCTGGCCGCGGGGATCGCCGCCGCCGGGCCCGGGGCCCGCGTCGGCGACATCTCCCATGCCATCGGCACGGTCCTCGGCGAGGCGGGCTACCCGGTCAACACCGAGTTCGGAGGCCACGGCATCGGATCGACGATGCACCAGGACCCGCACATCGCGAACACCGGGCGGCCGGGCCGTGGATACCGGCTGCGCCCCGGGCTGCTGCTGGCGCTGGAGCCGTGGGTCATGGCGGACACCGCTCGGCTCGTCACCGACGCCGACGGGTGGACGCTCCGGAGCGCGACCGGCTGCCGGACCGCGCACAGTGAGCACACGATCGCCATCACCGAGGACGGGGCCGAGATCCTCACCTCGCCGACGCGGGCGCGGCCGTAGGGCCGGAGCCCCCGTGCTCCTTCCGGCCCCCTACTGCCGGTAGCCGCCCAGGAAGCGCCCGATCCGCCCGATCGCCGCCTCCAGGTCGTCGGCGTGGGGGAGGGTGAGGATGCGGAAGTGGTCGGGCGCCGGCCAGTTGAAGCCGGTGCCCTGGACCACCTGGATCTTCTCCCTCAGCAGCAGGTCCAGGACGAACTTCTCGTCGTCGTGGATCGGGTGCACCTTGGGATCGATGCGCGGGAACGCGTACAGCGCGCCCTTCGGCTTCACGCAGCTCACGCCGGGGATCTCGTTCAGCTTCTCCCAGGCCACGTCCCGCTGTTCGCGCAGCCGTCCGCCGGGCGCGGTCAGCTCGCGGATGGACTGCCGGCCGCCGAGCGCGGCCTGGATCGCGTACTGGGCGGGGGCGTTGGCGCACAGGCGCATGGAGGCCAGCATGGTCAGGCCCTCCAGGTAGTCCTTCGCGTGCTGCTTCGGCCCGGTGACCACCAGCCAGCCGGACCGGAACCCGGCCACCCGGTAGGTCTTGGACAGGCCGCAGAAGGTGAGCACCACCAGGTCGGGGGCGAGCGCGGCGGCCGAGTGGTGCACGGCGTCGTCGTAGAGGATCTGGTCGTAGATCTCGTCGGCGAGGACCATCAGACCGTGCCGGCGGGCCAGGTCGAGGATGCCCTCGACGACCTCCTTCGGATACACCGCGCCGGTCGGGTTGTTGGGGTTGATGATGACCACGGCCCTGGTGCGGTCCGTGATCTTCGCCGCCATGTCGTCCAGGTCCGGGTACCAGTCGGCCCGCTCGTCGCACAGGTAGTGGACCGCCTTGCCGCCCGCGAGGGTCGTCACCGCCGTCCACAGGGGGAAGTCCGGCGCGGGGACGAGGACTTCGTCGCCGTCCTCCAGCAGGGCCTGCACGGCCATCGACACCAGCTCCGAGACGCCGTTGCCGAGGAAGACGTCGTCCACGTCGACCTCCAGGCCCAGGGTCTGGTAGCGCTGGGCGACGGCCCGGCGGGCGGAGAGGACGCCCCGCGAGTCGGTGTAGCCGTGTGCCCGCGGGAGCATCCGGATCATGTCCTGAAGGATCTCCTCCGGCGCCTCGAAACCGAACAGGGCCGGATTGCCGGTGTTCAGGCGCAGCACGCTGTGCCCCGCCTCCTCCAGCGCGTTGGCGTGCTCGATGACCGGACCGCGGATCTCGTAACAGACCTCGCTGAGCTTGCTCGACTGCCGGAACTCCATGCGCCGCTTCCCCTCACGCCATCTGGTGTTGCTTGGTTTTACCAAGTGGGAGCTTGGAAAGTCCAACAACGTGTCTAGACTGCGTCGCATGTCACCTCGCCGAAGCTACGACCAGTACTGCTCCGCCGCCCGTGCGCTCGACGCCGTCGGCGACCGCTGGACCCTGCTGATCGTCCGCGAACTCCTCGCCGGCCCGCGGCGCTACACCGACCTGCACGCGGACCTGCCCGGCGTCAGCACGGACGTACTGGCCTCGCGGCTGAAGGACATGGAGCGCGACGGGCTGACGACCCGGCGGCGGCTGCCCCCGCCCGGCGCGGCGTACGTGTACGAACTCACCTGCCGGGGGCGGGAGTTGCTGCCCGTGCTCCAGGCCCTCGGTGCCTGGGGGCAGGCCGGGCTGGGGGAGCGGCGGCCCACGGACGCGGTGCGGGCGCACTGGTTCGCGCTGCCCCTGCTGCGGGCGCTGGAGGGCGAGGGCCTGGCCGAAGTCCTGCTGGAGGAAGGGGTGTTCCATCTGCACGTCGGTGCCGGGGAGGGTCCGGTGTACGGCGACGGACCCGCCCCCCGGGAGCCCGACGCCCGGCTCGCCCTGGACACCGCGACCTGTACGGAGATCAGCCGGGGCGAGCTGACCGTCGCCGACGCGGTGCGCGCCGGACGGGTCGAGGTGACCGGCGACGGCACGCTCGCCAAGACCCTGCGGGAGGCGTGACGGCGTGACGGCGTGAGCGTGTGACGGCGTGACGGAAAGCGGAAGGCCCGCGCGGAGCGGGCCTTCCGGACGGGCGTCACGCACCCGGCGGCACCCGGGGGCGGACGCCGGGACCCGCGGGCCGGGCGGTACCCGGCGACATCCGCCGCCGTCCACACCCAGCGGTCGGACCACCGGCCGGAGGACCAGCCGTCCTCGGGCTCCGAAGCGGCCGGCACGGGGGAGCCGGAGGCACCCTCCGCGTCCTCGGAACGAGCGGTCAGAACCCTTCCGGGCGAAGGGGATTGGGAAGTTCCGCCCACTGGTCCCCGGCCGTCCCCGGGGACAGCCGCATCAGCGTCAGCGCCTTCGCGGGCAGCGGCTCACCGAGCAGCGCGGCCAGATCCGGGGTGCGCGGCAGATCCCGGACGGCGGTCTCCAGGGCCGCCCGCAGCGCCGGTCCCGAACCCGCCGTCCCCGCCAGCGCGCCCGCCACCAGCGAACCGAACAGCTTGCGCCGCAGGGCGCGTTCGTCGTCGGTGACCACGCGCGCGGGCAGCTCGGGGACCGGGACGCCGTGCCGCGCCAGACGGGCCGGGCCCACCCGGATGTCGGCCAGGTCGCGGTAGACCAGCCGCAGCGGTTCCCCGGCCGGCGACAGCACCACCAGGAGGTTCTGGCCGTGCGCCTCCAGGGCCACCCCCAGCTCCAGCAGCCGCAGCCCGACCGTCAGGGCGAGCCGGGCGAGCGCGGCCAGCCAGGCGTCCGACCGGGCCAGTCCGGTGGTCGCCAGGGCCGCCACCGGCACCACCCGCTCCCCGGCCGCCGCGTGCACCAGGGGCGACTCGCGCAGGACGGCCGCCAGGTCGGGGGAGCCGGCGGCCGCCGCGCCCAGGGTGCGGGTGACGTGCAGCAGCCCGTCCGTCCGCGCCGCCACCGCCTCCCCGAAGTCCGACAGCACCGCCGACGCGGCGATCGAGCCGAGCGAGATGTCCCGCACCGAGGACGTCAGACGGGCGCTCAGCGCGGTCTTGACGTGCGGCCCGTCCGGCAGCGCGAGGGTGCGCAGCGCCATCAGCGGATGCGCGGCGAGCCGCTCCCGTCCTTCCCGTCCCTCCCGTCCCGTCCCTCCCTCCGCGCCCCTGCGCTTCAGCACGTGCGCCGCCTGCCAGGGGTGCACCGGGATCACCACCCGTCCACCGTCCCGCAGCCGGTCCGGCCAGACCCCGGTCACCAGGCACTCCCGCGCCGGGACCGGCAGCAGCTCCAGCTCCACGACCGGCCGGTGCTCCGGCGCGTAGGAGAGCTGGTCGGCCACCGAGAAGCCCGGCCGGGAACGGCAGCCGGGATGGAACGGATGCCCGTCGACCACCCGTTGCTCCCACTCCCAGTCGCTGCGCGGCCACTCCTGCGGGTGATCCGTCCGGCCGGCCCGCGAGAGCGCCAGCGAGGCGGCGCTGTGCCCGAGCTCGGCCGCGAAGGCCGCCGAGTGCGGTACGGCGAGGTCCGTCATCAGCCGTGCCGGATCGTCGTACACCGTCTCGTCGAGCCGTACGGCGGTGACGTACGCGCCGGTCGCGTACGGGTCCGCCCGCGGGCCGTGCAGCCGCCGCCCGTCCGTCAGGCGCAGCGTGAGCCCGTCACCGCCTGGTTCGCGGCGGGCGATCCACGGCAGCGGCTCGTGCGCGAGGCCGCGCCACAGACGGGTCAGCACGGCCGCGCGGGCGCCGGGCAGCGCGTCCGCGTACCGGGGCAGCAGGCCCGGCCGGACGGCGGCCAGCTCGTCGGCGACCTCGGTCTCGGCGGTGGGGGGACGGTGCACGGGCGGGCTCCTCGGGTACGCACACGGTGGGACGAAAGGGCGGACGACGACAGACATACTGATCGTCTCCGCCCGGACAGACCGTAAGGAACCAGTGGAACGCGTGGACCTCCTGCCCCCGCACGCAGACGACGACGCGGTGCGCCGCGCCGGTCTCGCCGACCCCGCAGAACTCGCCGGGCGCGCCGACGCGTACGCGGCCGTGCCGCTGCTGAACTGCCTGCTGCGCGAGGTGGCCCGGCCCCTGCCGGGCCCGTCCGGCCCGGGCGCGCGGCCCGTGCGGGGGCCCGGCGAGCCGCGGACGTACCGCCTGCCCGGCACGGACCGTCTGCTGCGGGTGCGCGGCACCCGGCGCCCCGCCGCGCCGGAGGTGTACACGGCCGGCGCCTGGCGCCGGATCGGCCACACCGAGCTGGTCGGACTCGTCGCCGAGGAGCTGCGCCGGCACACCGGCCTGTCCAACCGCGAACTGCCCGCCGAGATGATCGACAGCAGGGACGCGGTGGCCGCGCTGCTCGCCGCGCGGGCCCGGGCCACCCCGCCCGACGACCCGTACCTGCGCTCCGAGCAGTCCCTGCTCACCGGGCACACCCACCATCCCGCCCCCAAGACGCGGGGCGGCGGCCCCGCGCCCGGCTGGCTGCCGTACGCGCCCGAGGCGCACGCCCGCTTCCCGCTGACGCTGCTCGGGCTGCGCGAGGACACGGTCGTCGACGAGGGCGACACCCGCGCCCTCGACCGCCTGGGCACGGCCCCGCCCGGCTACCGCCTGCTGCCCGCCCACCCCTGGCAGCTGGACCTCGCCGCCCGGGACCTCGCCCCCGCGTTCGCCGACGGCCGCCTGGTGCGGCTGGGCGAGACCGCGTTCCCGGTGTGGCCCACGGCCGCCGTCCGCACCCTGTACGCCCCCGGGAGCGACCTGTTCCTGAAGTTCAGCCTGGACGTGCGCATCACCAACGACATCCGCCGGCTGTGGCGCCACGACCTGCTGAAGCTGCGCGGGACCGACACGGCCGCGCGCTCCGCCTTCGCCGCCTTCGACGGGACGGCGGCCTGGCTGAGCGACCGCGGTCACCGCACCGCGGACTTCGCCCACGAACAGCTGGCCGTCGTGGTGCGCGACGGACTGCGCGCGCATCTGCTGCCCGGCGCGACCCCGTACCTCGCGGCGGCACTGGTCGAGGGCTTCGACGGCAATCCGCTCGCCGCCGCCGCCGACCCGGCCGCCTGGTGGGAGGCGTACCTGGCCCGGGTCGTGCCGCCGGTCCTGGCGGCCTTCGCCGGACACGGCGTCGTCCTGGAGGCGCACCTGCAGAACACCCTGGTCGCCATGGACGCCGGCGGCACCCCCGTACAGGCGCTGTTCCGGGACGCCGAGGGGGTGAAGCTCCTGCCGGAGGCGGCCCGGGCGGCACGGGGCGCCTCCCCGCTGCCGGAGGTGTCCCGGGAGGCCGGCTGGGAGCGGCTGGCGTACTGCCTGGTCGTCAACCACCTCATCGAGATCGCCGCCGCCCTGGCCGAGCACCACCCCGGCCTCGACCCGTGGCCCGCCGTGCACCGCGAGCTGGCCCGCCACGACCTCCCCGAGGCCGCCGCCCTGCGCGCCGCGCCCACCCTCCCCGGCAAGACCAACCTGCTGCTGCGCTGGACCGGCGCGGACGGCGCCGACGCCCGCTACCGTCCGCTGCCCAACCCGCTGGCCGGGGGGTGAACGCCGGAGCGGCCGGCGGCCCGGGCGGCCGGGCACCCGCCCGGGCGCACGGCCGGCGCCGGCGGGTGCCACCGGGGCGGCGGTCGTGAACGCTCCGGGCGTCCGCGGTCCGATTGGCCGGACGGGAACGGGGAACCAGGTGACCTGCTGAACACCGGGCGACGGCGGTGACGGGCCCGCCCACCGGTCCCACCGGGCGAGCACAGGAGGTCGGGATGCGTCTTCACCACAGCCGTCCCACGGACCCCGGGTACCGCCGCCTGCGGCACGGGCGCGGCTTCCGGTACCTCGACACCCGCGGGGAACCGCTGCGCGACCCCGCGGAACTGGCCCGCATCCGGGAACTGGTCATACCGCCGGCCTGGCGCGACGTGTGGATCTGCAGCCGGGCCAGCGGGCACCTGCAGGCCGTGGGCACCGACGCCGCCGACCGCCGCCAGTACCTGTACCACCCGCAGTTCCGCGCCGAACAGGAGCGGGCCAAGCACGAGCACGTGCTCGACGTCGCCGAGGTCCTGCCCGAGGTGCGGGAGACCGTCGAGGGCCACCTGGGCGATCGCGGGCTGACCCGGCAGCGGGTGCTGGCCACCGCCGTACGCCTGCTCGACCTCGGCTTCTTCCGCATCGGCAGCGACCGCTACACCGAACTGAACAACAGCTACGGCCTCACCACGCTGCTGCGCGAGCACTCCCGCTGCCGGGCGGGTTCGGTCCTGTTCACCTACAGCGGCAAGCACGGCAAGGAGATCGTCCGGACGGTGGCGGACCCCGCCGCCTGCCGCAGCCTCACCGCCCTGATGCGGCGCCGGGGCGGGGGCGACCGGCTCCTGTCCTACTGGGAAGGGCGCTCCTGGCACGAGGTCAGCGGTGAGGACGTCAACGCGTACCTCAAGGAACTGGCCGGCCTGGAGATCACCGCGAAGGACTTCCGCACCTGGCACGCCACCGTCATGGCCGCCGTGGCCCTGGCCGTCTCGCAGCCCGTCGCGCGCAGCGAGACCGCCCGGCGCCGGGCCATCGCGCGGGCGGCGCGCGAGGTGGCCGGGTACCTCGGCAACACACCCGCGGTCTGCCGCGCCTCCTACATCAACCCGCGGGTGATCGAGCTGTACGAGGAGGGCGAGACGGTCGCCTCCGCGCTGCCCCACCTCGGGAACGAGGGCGCCTACGGCACCCCCGCCACCCAGGGGCCCGCGGAACGGGCCGTGCTGCGCATGCTCCGGAACGGGCGGTCCGGCTGAGGCCCCCGTTCAGCGCCGTGCCGGGCCCTCGGTGCTCTCGCGCAGGACGAGACGGTGCGGCACCAGCAGGTCCCGGGGCGACCGGCCGCCGGCCGGCGCGGCGTCCGCCCCGTCCGTTCCCGCCTCCTCCTCCATGCGGCGCTGCAGGAGCTCGACGGCGACCTTGGCCACCGCGGCCTTGTCCGGCGCCACCGTGCTCAGCGTCGGGATGCTGAACCGTCCGCCCTCCACGTCGTCGAAGCCGATGACGGCGGCCTCCTCGGGCACCCGGACGCCGTGCTCGTGCAGCGCGCCCGGCGCCAGCTGGTCGTTGAGGCACAGCAGTGCGTCGGGCCGTGCGCCGGCGTCCAGTGCCCGGGCGACGGCCTCGGCGCCGTCGGGCATCCGGAAGGACGCGACGGGCAGCAGGGCGGCCGGATCGTGGGCGATGCCCGCCTCCGCGAGGGCGGCGCGGTAACCACGGGTGCGGGCCTCGGCCGTCCCCAGGCCCGCGTCGTCGCGCCCGCCGACCACCAGGACGGTGCGGCACCCGAGGCCGATCAGGTGCTCGGTCGCTTCCCGCGCGGCCTTCTCGTTGTCGATGGCGACGTGGTCGGCGCCCTCCTCCAGCTGTTCCCCGAGCAGCACGGTCGGCGGCGCGCCCGCGCGGTCGCGCAGGTCGTCGGCGGTGAGGGCGAGCGGACTGAGGATGACCCCGTCGACGAAGGCGGAGCCGAAGCCGGCCAGCGCCTCCAGCTCGTGAGCGCGGTCCGCACCGGTCTGGTGGATCAGCACGGTCAGGAGCGCTGCTCGGCCTCGCGGACGACGTGCCGGGCGAGTTCGGCGAAGTAGGGGACGTCCGGCTCGGGAACGACCAGGGCGATGATGCCGGTGCGCCCCCTGCGCAGGTGACGGCCGGCCAGGTTCACCCGGTAGCCGAGTTCCTCGATGGCCTCCCGGACCGCGCGCCTGGTCCGGTCGGAGACGTGGGCGTAGTCGTTGATCACGTTGGACACCGTCTTCTCCGACACCCCCGCGCGCCGTGCGACGTCCTTGATCCTCGGTCGTGCCATCGGGAACCTCCCTGCCCCTCGCCGCCGCCGCCGAGTCCAGGGTCCGGCGGGCCGCGGATCCGGGCGCGGGCCGCCCGGTGACGGCCCGGTCCCCGGTCCCCGGCCGTCCGTCCCGCGCTCTTCACAGCCCGCGTACATCGATGTGAAGAAGTGCCGTCGCGCCGTTCCGGCCGCCGCGGGACCGCTGTCCGGCCGCGCCGCACCGGCCCCGGCGGTTCCCGGCCCCGTCCCCTCGCCGCACCCGCAGGCACGGCGGTCGTCCGCCGGCCGTTCACCGCCGGCCTCGGCGACGTCGCCGGGGAGGAGGTCGTCGTCACCGTCCGGGCGCGCGACCCCGGGTCCGGCCCGCAGGCCCGGGGCAAGCAGGCCGTCCGGTACGCCGACCACGACTGCCACTACACCCGGGTGACCGGCATCTGGCAGACCGTGTGGCCGGAGCCCGTCCCCGAGGTGCACCTGCGGCGCCCCCGGATCACCCCCGACCTCGCAGGCTCGGCCTTCCCCTCGAACTGCCCCTGTCCGGCGACCGCCCGGGGCACCGGGTGCGGGCCGTCCTCGGCGACGGCGAGGTGAGCCGCGCCGAGGCCCGCGCCGACCTGGACCTCGCCCAGGGCGACCCCTTCGTCGACTCCCACGAGGACGGGACCGCCTCCTCGCAGCCGTACCGGGGCCAGCCGTACTTCGTCAGCGAGTTCGGCGGCATCTGGTGGGACCCGGAGGCCGCCGCCGGGCAGTCCGGCGGCGGCATCTGGTGGGACCCGGAGGCCGCCGCCGGGCAGTCCGGCGAGGACCGCACCGTCTCCTGGGGCCACGGCGAGCGGGTCCGCGACGAGGAGGAGTTCCACGCGCGCTTCGGCGGCCTCACCGACGTGCTGCTGGGGGACCGTGGCATGTTCGGCTACTGCTACACCCAGTTGACCGACGTCTTCCAGGAACGCAGCGGCATCCACCGCTTCGACCGCGGTCCCGAGCTGGACGTCGGACGCGTCCGCGCCGCCCAGCTGCGCCCGGCCGCGATCGAGGAGCAGGACCGGACATAGCGGCGGCGGCCGCGGCGCCCGCACCGGGGAGGTGCTCTCCCGGCGGGCGGGTCCCGGGCGCGTTGTCGGGCGCGCACCGGCGCCACTAGCATGTCCGCGCACCGAGCCGGGAGGCGGATGCCGATGAGGGACGTACCGGGACGGAGCGTGCTCGTCGTCCAGAACACGCCGGCCGGTGGTCCCGGCCGTGTCGGAGCATGGCTGCGGGAGGCCGGGCTGCGCCTGGAGGTGGTGCGCGCCTACGCCGGTGAACCGCTGCCCGGACTCCTGGACCACCGGGCCCTGGTCGTCCTCGGCGGCGGTTTCCTCCCGTACGACGACGACCGCGCCCCCTGGCTCCCCGCCGTGCGCCGCCTCACCGGCCAGGCGCTCCGGGAGGCCACCCCCATGCTGGGCATCTGCCTGGGCGGTCAGCTCCTCGCCCACGTCGCGGGCGGCACCGTGAAGGGGCGGCACGGCGAGCCGGAGTACGGCAGCACGCCGGTCCGGCTGCGTGCCGACGCCCGCGGGGACGCGCTCTTCGGCGGACTGCCCGCCGTGACGCCCGTCATCGAGCGGCATGTGGACGCCATCACCGAACTCCCTGCGGGGGCCGTCTGGCTGGCGGACAGCGAGCGGTGCCCCTACCAGGGCTTCCGCCTGGGCGAGTGCGCCTGGGGCCTGCAGTTCCATCCCGAGGTGACCGCCGAGAGGATCCGCGGCTGGGACGCCGGACCGCTGTCCGCGCACGGCTTCGACCGGGACCGGCTGTACGAGCGGGCGCTGGCCGACGAACCCGCGTCGACGCCCGCCTGGCGGGCGTTCACCCACCGGTTCGCCCGGGAAGTCCTGCGGACCCGCACGGAGCCGTGACCCGGTGGTCACTCGAAGAACTTGAGGCTCCAGCCCGTGTCGGTGTGCGGGCCGGGGACGTCGGCGCGGCTGTAGGTGGTGCCGCCCCACCAGCAGAACGTGCCCGTGTACCCGTAGCGGTTCTCCCACGCGTACGGCGTGCCCTTCGGCACCGCGTGGAACATCAGGGGGAACCTCGGCCCGGCGGGCGGGCTCGTGCCGATGTCCCCGTCGAGCAGGACGAAGCTGTGGTGCCCGGGTCCGTCGGCGTGCAGCGTCGGGTCCCAGCCGGCCGTCATCGTGGCGCGGTGGGAGCCGAAGAGGCAGCCGTCGGACTTGTACCAGTCCCACACGTACGTCGGGTCGCCGCCGGAGCGCAGCCGCAGGTCGGCCAGGCAGTGCCGGTCGCTCCAGCTGCCGTTGGCGGAGTAGACGATGTGCAGCTGTCCGTTCGGGTCCTTGACGGCCTCGGGGGCCTCGTTGACGAACGGGTCGCCGACCACCCGTTCCCAGGGCTCGCGCGGCTGCGAGACGACGTACCGCGTGCCGGCCGGCGTGGTCGGGCTGCTCATGCGGGCGATGTAGAGGTTCTGCTCGACGTCGGTGTCACCGGCCCAGCCGGACCAGCGCTGCCCGTTGAAGGTGAACAGGGTCCCGTCGATGGCCCACTCGTCGTCCGGCAGGGCCGGCTCGGTCCCGGCGGTGTACCCGCTGTCCGGGGTGGCGGAGCTGATCACGTACATCCGGTGGGCCGCTCCGCGGCCGGCGGTGAAGTGGATGTAGTGGCGCCCGCCGTCCCGCACGATCTCCGGGGCCCAGACCTCGCCGAGCCCGCGGGGGTCCGACCAGACCCGCCGGGCGGGCGCGGAGCCCAACCGGGCGGTCGACGGGGCCTGCCGTACGACGATGCCGTCACCGGCCGACTGCACCGCGATGTAGGTGCCGCCGACCCGCAGCACGCTCGGGTCCGCCGCCCTGAGGCCGGTCTGCTCCGCCCGGGCCGGACCGGCGCAGGACAGGGACAGCACGAGGGTGAAGACGCCGGACAGCACGAGGGCGAGGGCGCCGGGGAGCAGGCGGGAAGGGCTCGTGGCCTCGTTCCCTTCCACGCCACGCTTTTACATCGATGGAACGGTCGGTCGCAGCTTGCCGACCTGTTATGAACCTGTCAACAATGGCATGCGTGCCCGACGCGTGCCGTCCGCGCCCGCCGCTCCACCCGCCCGCCGGCCGGTCCGCGCGCTTTGTCCCCGGTGAGGAAAAAGAAGACGGTCCTCGCGCGGAAGGGGTTACGCCGTCCGGCGGGGGCCGCTAACTTCCTTGAAGTGTACCGGTCATGCTCACGACGGCCGGTGATCTCACGGCGCGACGGCGCGCGCCTGTACTCCCCGGCAGGACGACTCGGCCTGCCACCACCCCACACCCGGGAGACACCTGTGCGCACGAGACCGTTACGACCACGTCCGCCGGGAACCCGGCGGATCCGCTCACTGACGCTCGCCGTGGTGTGCGTCGCCGGCTGCTTCCTGCCGGTGACCGCGGCCGGCGCGGCGGAACCCGTCGCCGCCCCGCCCCCGGCGGCCGCGGCGCCCGAGGACTTCCAGCAGGTCACCCTCGCCAAGGGGGTGGCCGAGACGGGCGAGCCGATGACCCTGGCGGTGCTGCCCGACCGCTCCGTCCTGCACACCTCGCGGGACGGCACCCTCCGGCTCACCGACGCCGCCGGCACCACGAAGGTCGCCGGGAAGCTGGACGTCTACAGCCACGACGAGGAAGGACTGCAGGGCGTCGCGGCGGACCCGGGCTTCGCCGCCAACCGGTACGTCTACCTCTACTACGCCCCGAAGCTCGGCACGCCGGGCGGTGACGCCCCGTCCGACGGCCAGGCGTCGGACTTCACCCCCTTCGACGGTGTCAACCGCCTGTCCCGGTTCGTGCTGCGGACCGACGGCACCCTGGACCTCGCCAGCGAGAAGAAGGTCCTCGACGTGCCCGCCTCGCGCGGCATCTGCTGCCACGTCGGCGGCGACATCGACTTCGACGCGCAGGGCAACCTGTACCTGTCGACGGGCGACGACTCGAACCCCTTCGCCTCCGACGGCTACACCCCGATCGACGAGCGGGCCTCCCGCAACCCCGCGTACGACGCGCAGCGTTCCTCCGGCAACACCAACGACCTGCGCGGCAAGGTGCTGCGCATCAAGGTGAACGCGGACGGCTCGTACTCGATCCCCGGCGGCAACCTCTTCCCGCCGGGCACGGCCCGGACCCGCCCCGAGATCTACGCCATGGGCTTTCGCAACCCGTTCCGGATGAGCGTGGACAAGGCCACCGGCATCGTGTACCTCGGCGACTACGGCCCGGACGCCGGTACCGCGAACGCCTCGCGGGGACCGGCCGGCCAGGTCGAGTTCAACCGCATCACCAGGGCGGGCAACTTCGGCTGGCCCTACTGCACCGGCGACAACGACGCCTACCGGGACCACGACTTCGCCTCCGGCTCCTCCGGCGCGGCGTTCGACTGCGCCGCGCCGAGGAACACCTCGCCCCGCAACACCGGCCTGACCGACCTGCCGCCCGCCCAGCCGGCGTGGATCCCCTACGACGGCGGCTCCGTACCGGAGTTCGGAGGCGGCTCGGAGTCCCCGATGGGCGGCCCCGTCTACCGCTACGACGCCTCCTCGGCCTCGGAGGTGAAGTTCCCGCAGGAGTTCGACGGCGACTTCTTCGCGGGCGAGTTCGGGCGCCGCTGGATCAAGCGGATCGAGACCGGCGGCGACGGCACCGTGCAGTCGATCAACGCCTTCCCCTGGAGCGGCACCCAGGTGATGGACATGGCCTTCGGCCCGGACGGCGCCCTGTACGTCCTCGACTACGGCACCGGCTACTTCAACGGCGACGCGAACTCGGCGCTCTACCGCATCGAGCACGTCACCGGCGGACGCGCCCCCGTCGCCCAGGCGAAGGCGGACGTCACGTCGGGCAGGGCACCGCTGACGGTGTCGTTCTCCTCGGCGGGCAGCTCGGATCCCGACGGCGACGCGCTCGACCACGCGTGGACGTTCGGTGACGGGGCCGCCTCCACCGAGGCGAACCCGTCGCACACGTACCGCGCCGACGGCCGGTACACGGCGACGCTGACGGTGACCGACCCCACCGGAAAGTCCGGCTCGGCCTCCGTCCTCGTCACGGTGGGCAACACGGCCCCGAAGGTGACGCTGGTCGCGCCCCTGGACGGCGCGATCCACGACTTCGGCGACGCGATCCCGTTCGAGGTGACGGTGACCGACCCCGAGGACGGCTCGATCGACTGCTCCCGGGTCAAGGTCACCTTCATCGTCGGACACGACAGCCACGGCCACCCGCAGACCTCGGCGACCGGCTGCTCCGGCACCCTGCGGACCCTGGCCGACGGCGAGCACGACCCGAACGCCAACATCTTCGGCGTGCTCGACGCCGAGTACACCGACCGGGGCGCGAACGGCCAGCCCGCGCTCACCACCCACGACCAGCACATCACCCAGCCCTCCCACCGGCAGGGCGAGCACCACGGCGACTCCTCGGGGTCCAGGTCGTGGACCACGCCCCCGCGCACGGCGGGAAGACGGTCGGCCACATCGAGAACGGCGACTGGATCTCCTTCACGCCGTACGCCCTGGGCAACGCGACCGCGTTCACCGCCCGCGTCTCCTCCGGCGGCAGCGGCGGCACCCTCGAGGTCCGGGCGGGCTCCCCGACCGGCACCCTGCTGGGCACCGCGACCGTACCCGTGACCGGCGGCTGGGAGACGTTCCAGGACGTCACCGCCCCCCTCGGCAACCAGCCGGGCGGCTCCACCACCCTGTACCTGGTGTTCAAGGGCGGTGGCGGACCGCTGTTCGACGTGGACGAGTTCTCCTTCACCACGTCCGGCGGGGGCACGCCCGGCCCGCGTTCCGGTGAGGTGAGGGGGGTGAACGGCAAGTGCCTGGACGTGGCGGGTGCGGTGGCGGCGGACGGGACGCAGGTGCAGCTGTGGTCGTGCAACGGCACCGGTGCGCAGCGGTGGACGGTGGCCGGGGACGGTTCGCTGAGGGCGTTCGACAGGTGTCTGGACGTCTCGGGCGGCGGGACGGCGGACGGGACGAGGGTCCAGTTGTGGACGTGCAACGGCACCGGTGCGCAGCGGTGGGCCGCGCAGCCGGACGGCACGGTGCGCAATCCGCAGTCCGGGAAGTGCCTGGACGCCTCCGGCTCCACCTGGAACGACGGCACCGCCGTGCACCTGTGGACCTGCCACACCGGCCCCAACCAGAAATGGACCCTGCCCTAGCGGAAGGAGGCGACACCCATGCGCAACCGACTGAGAGCGGCCGCCGTCCTCGTGGCGAGCGCCCTGCTGTGCGCGGCACCGCAGTCCTGGGCGGCACCGCGGTCCGGGGCGGACGGGCCCGCCCCGGCTTTCCGGGCGGCCGCGGCCGACCCGGCCTACAAGGTCCTCGTCTTCTCGAAAACCGCCGGGTTCCGTCACTCCTCCATCGACGACGGCATCGCGGCCCTGCGGGAGCTGGGCGCCGCGAACGGCTTCGGCGTCGACGCGACGGAGGACGCCCAGGCGTTCACCACCGGCAACCTCGCCCAGTACAGGGCGGTCGTGTTCCTGTCCACGACGGGGGACGTGCTGGGCGACGCCCAGCAGGCCGCCATGGAGCAGTACATCGGGAACGGCGGCGGGTACGTCGGCGTCCACGCCGCCGCCGACACCGAGTACGACTGGCCCTTCTACGCGGGGCTCGCCGGGGCGCTGTTCCGGTCCCACCCGGCGGTCCAGCGGGCCACGGTCGAGGTCGAGGACCGGGCGCACGACGCCACCGCCCACCTGGGCCCCACCTGGCAGCGCACCGACGAGTGGTACGACTACCGCACCAACCCCCGCACCACCGCGCACGTGCTGGCCTCGCTCGACGAGTCCAGCTACTCGGGCGGTTCGATGTCCGGTGACCACCCCATCGCCTGGTGCAAGGACTACCGGGGCGGCCGCGCGTTCTACACGGGCGGCGGGCACACCGACGAGTCCTACGCCGAGCCCGCGTTCCGCCGGCACCTGCTGGGCGGCATCCGCTGGGCGGCGGGCATGACCGAGGCCGACTGCCGCCCCGAGACGGGCTACCGCCCCCTCTTCGACGGCACCGGCACCACCGGCTGGAAGCAGGCGGGCCCCGGCGGGTTCACCCTCGCCGACGGCACGCTCACCTCCCACGGCGGGCTCGGCCTGTACTGGTACGAGGCCGAGGAGTTCACCGGCGACTACTCGCTGAAGCTGGACTGGAGGGCGAGCGGGGACGACAACTCCGGTGTCTTCGTGGGCTTCCCGGCCTCCGACGACCCGTGGTCGGCGGTCGACCGCGGCTACGAGATCCAGATCGACGCCACCGACGCCCCCGACCGCACCACGGGCGCCGTCTACGGCTTCCGGTCGGCCGACCTCGCCGCACGGGACGCGGCGCTCAACCCCCCGGGCGAGTGGAACACGTACGAGATCCGGGTCACCGGGGAGCGGCTGGAGGTGTTCCTCAACGGCCGGCGGATCAACGACTTCACCAACACGGACCCGGCGCGCAGCCTGCGCCAGGGCCACGTCGGCATCCAGAACCACGGGGACGGCGACGAGGTGGCGTTCCGCAACGTCCGGATCAAGCAGGGGGACGGCACCACGCCCCCCGATCCGCGTTCCGGTGAGGTGAGGGGGGTGAACGGCAAGTGCCTGGACGTGGCGGGTGCGGTGGCGGCGGACGGGACGCAGGTGCAGCTGTGGTCGTGCAACGGCACCGGTGCGCAGCGGTGGACGGTGGCCGGGGACGGTTCGCTGAGGGCGTTCGACAGGTGTCTGGACGTCTCGGGCGGCGGGACGGCGGACGGGACGAGGGTCCAGTTGTGGACGTGCAACGGCACCGGTGCGCAGCGGTGGGCCGCGCAGCCGGACGGCACGGTGCGCAATCCGCAGTCCGGGAAGTGCCTGGACGCCTCCGGCTCCACCTGGAACGACGGCACCGCCGTGCACCTGTGGACCTGCCACACCGGCCCCAACCAGAAATGGACCCTGCCGTGACCGGGGGACCACGACGGTAGCGCGGAGCGGGCCGGGGACCGGGTCCCCGGCCCGCTCCCCGTGCGGGCGGGCCGCGGCACGGGCCGCCCGCGGACCCGCCGGCCGTCACACCCGGTCCCGTGCCCGCTTCACGGACGTTCCGCGGCCCTCACGACGCCGTAGGTCACCAGTCCGTACGCCAGATGCGGCACCACGTCCGACGCCCAGTCCCGGGCGGACCAGTCCGCCGGGCTGCTCACCTTCAGCCGGGCGATCGGCAGGTCCGTGGCGGCCATGGCGAGCGCACCGGTGACCACGCCGCCCGGCCACACGGGCACGCGGACGCCGGCGCGGTGCAGCAGCGAGACGGCCACCCCGATGCCGCAGCCGACGGCGATGCCCGAGAGCGCGCCGAGGCCGGAGAGCCGGTTGTCACGGGTGCCGCCCGTCCCCGGGACGGGGTGCCCCGCCTCCTCGGTGAGCCTGTCCACGACCCGGGCGGGGACTTCGCTGGACGGCCTGCCCCGCCACGCCATGTCGGCGCAGGTCACGGCGTTCAGCGCGGTCGTTCCGGCGGCGCCCGCGACACCGCCGCGCAGGATGCTCCGGATCATGCCGGACCGGATTGCCCCCGCCGGCGCGGCCGGATCACGGGCCGGCGAGGGGGACCGGGCGGGCGCGCCGTGCGGTCCGTTCATCCCGTCGCGTCCTGGAGGAACTCGGTGAGGGCCTTGCCCGGACGGAACGCGGCCGTCCCGCCCTCCGCGTGGAAACTGCCGAAACTGCCCAGGACGACCGTCTCCCCCCGGCGGAGGGCCTCGGCGATCGAACCCGGGTGTTCCACGGTCCCGAAGAGGGCGTCGAGTACCCGTTCGACGTTCTCGGTGCCGGGCCGGCCGCCGCCGTCCGCCGCCTTGTCCGCGGTCGCCTGGATCAACTGGGACTTGTCCATGTGTCCTGCCTGTTCCGTGGGGAGCCGGAGAGCCGAAGCCTGCAACGCCATGATCGGGGCATCCGGTGGCCGGTGCATCCGCTGGTGGGCGTGCGGGCGGGGGAGGGCGCCGGCCGTCACGGCGTGACGCCCCCGCCGCCGCAGGACGGCGGGCGGTCCGGCCGCGTCCGCCCGTGAGCTGCGACGCGGCCCGGGAGCCCGCACCCTGGAGGAGGGGCACCGAGCCGTCCACGGCGGCGCGCGAGAAGGAGGACAGGATGACGAAGGGCCACAGCGGGGACAAGAACCTGAAGAAGGGCGACAAGGTCGCCTGGAGCAGCCACGGCGGTCAGGCCGAGGGCGAGGTGGAGAAGAAGATCACCGAGCGGACGGAAGCCGCGGGACGGACGGTGGACGCCTCCGCCGAGGATCCGCAGTACCAGGTCCGCAGCGAGAAGTCCGGCAGGTCCGCGGTGCACAAGCCGTCCGCGCTGAAGAGGAAGAAGTGAGCCGCGTGGACGACGACGAGCGCAGGGAGATCTCGGACGAGTTCCGTGAGCTGGTGAACATGAAGCCGGCCGAGCTGGAGGAGTGGCTGGCCTCGGAGCAGTCGCAGAGCGCCGGGCAGCACAAGGACGGCGGCGAGTCCACGGGGCACGCCTCCGGCCGCCGGATCGTGGACATCCTGCGCGCGAAGAAGGGCGACCTCTCGGACGACGACTACCAGCACATGCGGAAGGTCGTCGGCTACGTCCGCCGGCACCTCGCCCAGCGGCCCTCCGGCGACGCACGGGACACCCGGTGGAGGCACTCGCTCATGAACTGGGGCCACGACCCGCTGGCGTGACGTGCGCCGGCGGGACCGGGACCCAAGGGGGCGGCGGCCTCCCGCCCTCTGCTCCACACCGGTGAGATCGGATCCGCCGGACGCCGTCGAACGGCCGAAGACGACGGCTGATCCGCTTGTCTGGAGGTTCCAGCACCGGACCGCGCAAGGAGCACCACCGTGCCGTCACAGCCTTCGGGCGTCCCGTACACCGTGCCGGGGATGAACGCCCGGGACAGCCAGCGCATCATCGCGCTGCTGCAGATGCGTCTGCACTCCCTCAACGACCTCCACCTCACCCTCAAGCACATCCACTGGAACGTCGTCGGACCGCACTTCATCGCCGTGCACGAGATGATCGACCCCCAGGTCGACCAGGTCCGCGCCATGACCGACGACCTCGCCGAGCGGATCTCCACCCTCGGCGGCGAACCCAACGGCACTCCCGGCGCGCTGGTGAACGAGCGGACCTGGAACGACTACTCGATCGGCCGCGCCGAGGCGATCGAGCACCTCGGCGCCCTGGACCTCGTGTACACCTCCGTCATCGAGGACCACCGCGAGGCCATGAAGGAGACCGAGACCTCCGATCCCGTCACCCAGGACATCCTGATCGAGCAGCTGCGGGGTCTGGAGCTCTTCCAGTGGTTCGTCCGCGCCCACCTCGAGTCGAGCGGCGGCAGGCTCAGCACCCACGGCGCCACCACGGAGACCGGCGCCGCCGGCCAGGCCGCCGAACAGGCCCGCAAGCAGCCCTGACCGGACGGCCGCGTCCCGACCGGCGGAGCACGGCGATCCCCGCGAGCAGACCGAGCGCGAGCAGACCGGGCACGAGCCGGCGCGCCCGCCTGACGGCGCCGGCGGTCCGGCCGGGCACCGCCGTGCCGGCCGCGCTCGCGGGAGACCGGCGGCCGGCGGCCCCTGCGGGCGGCGGGGGAGCGCCGGCCTCCTCCGACAGCTCCCGGGCGATCCGCCGCCACACGTGCTCCGGGGGCGCCGCCGGCAGATCCACGATGTCCGCGGTGCGTGCGGCGGTCACCACGCGTCTGAGCGTCCGCAGTTCGTCCCGGCAGCGGTCGCACACCGCGATGTGCCGCAGGGCGCTCGCGTCGTCGTGAGCGGAGTGTCCCAGCGCCAGTTCCACCAGGTGCGCCGGCTCGACGTGGGCCACCGTACCCTCCCTGTTGCTCGTGCCCGATGCCTGTTCCCCGCCCTGCTCGCGTCCGGCCCCGGCGTCCGCGCGCGTGCCGTCAGGGGCCGGCCGGCTCCGCCGTGACCACGAGGTTGGCCAGATAACCTCCCCGCTCGGGGACGAACGGAGGCGCACAGGTGACGAGCGTGAGGACCGGGTCACCCGTCCGGCGGAAGACGGAGGAGGGAAGGGCGTCCTTCGGCACCGTCGAGCGCGACACGACGCGGTAGACGGCCGGTTCCGCTCCCGCGCTCCGCACCTCGACCCGGTCGCCGCGCCGTACCTCGTACAGCGCGGCGAACTCGCCGAGGGCACCGGTGTCGTCGTCCACGTGCCCGACCAGCACGGCCGATCCCCGGTCGTCTCCGGGCGCCGGACCGAAGCGGTACCAGCCGGCCACGGAGGGGTCCTCGGGGACGGTCACGGCGCCCCGCGCGGTCACACCGACCGGTTCGACCCGGGCGTCGAGGCCGACGCCCCGCACCAGGACGCGCCGCGGCGGCGGGTCCCGGCGCGGGGCCCCGGCCCGCGGCTGCGCGCCGTCCGGCGACCGGGCCGCCGCGCTGTCGCGCACGGGGGCCGCCGGGCCGAAGTCGGACGGGGGCGCCACCGGATCCGGGGGCGCCCCCGCCAGGCCGAGCACGGCCGCCAGGGCGGCGGCGGCCACCGCCAGGCCGGACAGCCGCAGCCGGCCCTCAGACACGCCGTCCGGCGACCCGGCGGGCCACCAGCACGCCCGTCACCGTCACCGCCCCGGCCGCGGCGGCCCAGGCCATCCACCGGTCGGAGGAGTTCGCGGTCACGGCGGTGCCGTCGCCGCCCGCGTTCACGCCGTTGGGCGCCGATTCCATGCCGCTGAACGTCTGCGTCTTCAGGGCCAGGTTCTCGTCCTCGGCGCTGCCCCAGGCGTAGACGACGTTGCTGGTCCCCTCCTTCAGGTCCAGGTCGGCCGGACCGATGGCCACGGTGTCCGTGCCGGCGAGCACGACGTCGGCGTTCACGGTGCCCGCGTCGACCTCGGCGGTGTCCTCGTTCGGGTTCTCCAGGCCGGTGAAGACCGGCTGCCCGCCCGCGCGGACGTCGACGGCGGGCGCGGCCGCGACGTGGCGCACCGTCAGCCGTGCCTTGCCGGCCTCGACCTGCGAGACGTCGTTGACGAAGGCCGTCAGCCGGGGCTTGCCGTCGGCGCCGAGGTGGGCGGCGACCGTGGCGTTCGCGCCCTCGGGCACCTTGATCTCCTTCTCCAGGGCCGGCGTGCCGTCCGGGCCCTGGCCCGCTTCGAAGATCTGGATGTCGTAGGTGCCCGCGTCGAGGGCCTGCGGGTCGGTCACCGTGCCGGGCTCGAAGTCGCCGAGCAGTTCGTCGCCGTTGGCGTACACGTCGACGGTCAGCCCGGGGATGCCGTGGAAGACGGACACCATGGCCCGGTCGTCCTGGGCGGGAGCCGCCACGGCGGGCGCGGTGACGCCGAGGACCAGGGCACAGGCGCCGGCCGAGGCGGCGACGGCGAGGGGGGTGCGGGGGGTCATGGGGATCATCCCTTCGCAAGGGGTCTTCGCTCGTTGTGGAGTCTTGGTCCTGATTCGTGCGCGAGTGCCGCCGCGGATGCGCGGACGGCACTCTTTCTCCTGGTTCTTCCGACTTGTTCGGTTCCTTCGGTTCCTCCGGTTCTCCGCCCCGCCTAGGCGTCCGTCCCCCGGACGCGCCCCTGTTCGATCGCCCCGCGCAACCGGTGCAGGCCGCGGCGGGCGTGGCTCTTGACGGTGCCCAGGGGCATCCCGGTCCGCTCCGCGATCTGGGGCTGGGTCAGGTCCTCGTAGAAGGCCAGGCACAGCACGTCCCGCTGGTGCCGGGGCAGCCGGGACAGCTCGTCCACCAGCAGCACCCGGTCCAGGACGTTCTCCGGGGCCGCCTCGCCCGGCGGGGCCGGGCCGGCGCCGAGGGCGGCCGAGTCCGTGAGCGCCGGCCGTCGCGTCCGGGCGGCCAGCGCGTCGACGATCTTGCGGCGGGTGATGCCGACGAGCCAGGCGCCCAGCGTGCCCCGCTCGGGATGGAAGCCGGCCCGCCCGCGCCAGGCGCCGAGGAACACCTGCTGGGTCACGTCCTCGGCCTCGTGGGTGTCGCCGAGCGACCGGGTGGCCATCGTGTGGACCAGGGGCCCCCAGCGCCGGTAGATCGCCGCGAACGCGTTCTCGTCCGAGGCGCGAAGGCCGCGGGCGAGTTCGTCCTCGTACCGCGTCTCCTCCACGGGCGGGACGAGGGTGTCGGTGGAGCGCGTGTTCGTACTCATGGCCCGGTTCCTCCTGCCGTGCGTCCCGTGTGGGGACGGAAGGCCGTCCGCCGGTCGGGGCCGGTCGCCGTGCGGGCCGGGGTGGCCGTGCGCACGTCCTCAGTCTCGGGACGCGCAAACGACGCAGACAACATGCGTCGTTTGTGCGTCGTACAGTGGGCTCATGGACGTGAACGGAGAGGCCGGTGACGGCCGGGACGGCGAAGACGTGCGGGGCGGCGGAGGACTGACCACGGGCGAGGTGGCCAGGCGGCTCGGGGTGGCGCCCACCACGGTCCGCACCTGGGACCGCCGCTACGGCCTCGGCCCGGACGCGCACACCGGCGGCCGGCACCGGCGCTGGACCGCCGCGGACGTGGCGCGGCTGGAGCGGATGTGCGCCCTGACGGCGACCGGGATGCCGCCCGCCGAGGCCGCGCGCGTGGCGCGCGCCGACGCGTCCCCGGACGCGGCCCCGCTCCGGCGGGACGCCGCCCCGTCACCGCGACCGCCGGCCCGGGAGCGCGGCCGGGCCGGCAGCGGCCTCCGGCTCGGCGACGTGCGCCAGGAGTGCAAGGGGATCGCCCGTGCCGCACTGCGCCTCGACGCCGCCGCCCTGGAGGAACTGCTGCTGGCCGCGATCGCCGAGCACGGCCTGGTCGCCGCCTGGACCGAGGTGATCATGCCGACGCTGCAGGCGGTCGGCCGCAAGTGGGAGAGCTCGGGCGAGAGGTACGTCGAGGTCGAGCACTTCCTGTCCTGGCACGTCTCCGGTGCGCTGCGGCGCAGCGCGCCCCCCGCGGGCGCCGGCCGTCCCGGTGCCGTCACGGTGCTCGCCTGCGTCCCGGGGGAGAACCACACGCTGCCGCTGGAGGCGCTGGCCGCCGCGCTGGCCGAACGCGGTCTCCCGGTGCGCATGTTCGGCGCCGCGCTGCCCGTCGAGTCGCTCGTCGCGGTGGTGCGCAGGACCGGGCCGGCCGTGGTGGGGCTGTGGGCGCAGTCCCGCACCACCGCGAGCCGGCCGCTGGCACAGCACGTGGCCGCGATGGAGTGGGGGGTGCGCGGGGCCCGCCGCAAGCCGGTCGTCCTGACGCTCGGGCCCGGCTGGGCCGGGCGGGGCGCGTCCGGTCTGCCGCGTCCGTCGGGGCTGGCGGAGGCCGTCGCGCTCGTGCAGTCGGTCGCAAGGGGGTGACGGGGCGTCACACGTGTCGCCCCGGTCGTGGCGGTGCCCGGCCGGGCGTCCGGCCGTGTGGGCTACCGCCGGGCCCCTCGCTCGCGACGGCGCCGGGCGCGGCCGGTGTGCGACGCGCTCCCGCGCGCGCTCATGCCCTTGGCGGCGGCCTGGGTGATGTTGCGGGCCATCCCGCCGAAGACGACGGCGTGGAACGGGGAGACGGACCACCAGTAGGCGTGGCCCGGCAGGCCGCGCGGGTGGAACAGGGCGCGCTGACGGTAACGGGTGCGGCCCTCGGCGTCCGTCTCGACCCACATCTCCAGCCACGCCAGGCCCGGCAGCCGCATCTCCGCCCGCAGCCGCAGCAGACGGCCCGGCTCGATCTCCTCCACCCGCCAGAAGTCCAGCGAGTCGCCGACCCGCAGACGCTCGGCGTCACGCCGCCCGCGGCGCAGGCCGACCCCGCCGACGAACCGGTCCAGCCAGCCGCGGACCGCCCAGGCCAGCGGGAAGGAGTACCAGCCGTTGTCGCCGCCGATGCCCTCGACCACCTTCCACAGCGCCTCCCGGGACGCGTCGACCGGCAGCTGCCGCTCGTCCTGGTACAGGCTGCCGCCGGTCCAGTCCGGGTCGGTGGGCAGCGGGTCGCTCGGCGCCCCCGGGACGGCGGCGGACGACCAGCGGGTGGCGACCTGCGCCTCCCGCACCCTGCGCAGCGCCAGGGCCAGCGCCTCGTCGAACGGCATCGGCCGGCCCGGGGGGTCGGGCACGTACCGGGCGATGTCGTGCTCGTGGCAGACGACCTCGTGGCGCAGCGACTCGGTCAGCGGGCGGGCGATGGAGGCGGGCACCGGGGTGACGAGGCCGACCCAGTGGCTCGAGAGGCCCGGGGTGAGGACCGGCACCGGCACGATGAGCCGCCGCCGCAGTCCGGCGACGGCGGCGTAGCGGCGCATCATCTCCCGGTAGGTCAGGACCTCCGGCCCGCCGATGTCGAACGCCCGGTCGACGTCGGCCGGCATGGCGGCCGAGCCGACGAGGTAGCGCAGCACGTCACCGACCCCGATGGGCTGCGTACGGGTGTGCACCCACCGGGGGGTGACCATCACCGGCAGCCGCTCGGTGAGGTAGCGCAGCATCTCGAACGAGGCGGATCCCGAGCCGATGACGACCGCGGCGCGCAGCACGGTGGCGGGCACGGGGGCGTCGAGGAAGATGCGCCCGACCTCGGCCCGGGAGCGCAGGTGGGGGGAGAGGGAGTGTTCGGGCACGTCCCTGGGGGTGAGCCCGCCGAGGTAGACGATCCGGCGCACGCCGGCGGCGTGCGCCTGTTCGGCGAAGGTCCGGGCCGCGCGGCGGTCGGTGTCCTCGAACCCGGATCCGGTCCCGAGGGCGTGCACCAGGTAGTACGCGACGTCGACGCCGCGCATGGCCGCGGCGACCGACTCGGCGTCCGTGACGTCCCCGCCCACCGTCTCGGCGTCCCCCGCCCAGGGGTGGTCGCGCAGTTTGCCCGGGGAGCGGGCCAGGCAGCGGACCCGGTGGCCGGCCTCCAGCAGTTCCGGCACCAGGCGACCGCCGATGTACCCGGACGCTCCGGTGACCAGGCAGTGCAGCCGCTCCGCGTTCCGCTGTCCGTCCGTGCCCACGATCGTCCCTCCACGCGTTCGCTCCGGCGTCGCCTTCGTGTCCTGCCGTCCGTGCCCCGCCGTTCGAGCATGGCCCCACGGGCGTGACCGTGCCCGTCGGCGCCCCCGGCGGGGAGCCGAACACCCGGCGTGAAATGTGATGCGCATCACAGTGGCCGGGGTGAGTCGGACGCCGGGACCATGTCCGTACCTTCCGGTGACGCGTGAGAGCTGGATGCGAGGATGAGGCCGCCATGACTGCTGGGTGGTGTTCTCGCACGTCACGGGCCGCGGTGTTCGCGGCCCTCTGCGTGCTGCTCGCCGCCCTGGGGCACGTCGTGATGTCGGGGACCCCGGTGCCCTGGTGGGCCCTGGCCGCCGGCGGGGGAGCGACGGCGGTCCCGGCGTGGCGGCTCGCCGGCCGGGAGCGCGGGCCGGTGCCGGTCGTCTGCGCCACGGTGGCCGCCCAGGCGGCCCTGCACGCGTCCTTCTCGTTCGCCCAGGCGCTCGTCCGCCCCCAGCGGTCCGCCGGCGGGTCCCTCGCCCGGCGGTGGCTGGGCCACCTGCTGTGCCGCCCGCCCGCCGGCGGCCACGGGACCGTCACGGCGTCCGCGCCGTCCTCGGGGCACGGCGCGGGCGCCGCGCACGTCCCGGGCCACGGCGCGGAGGTCGCGCACTCCTTGGCCGCCGACCACCTGGCGGCCATGGCGTCCCTGGGCGCGGCGGCCCCGACGGACCACGGCGCGGGAGGCATGTCCCCGGCCGGCATGCTCGCCGCCCACCTGCTGGCCGCGCTGCTGAGCGGCCTGTGGCTCGCGCACGGCGAACGCGCCGCCTTCCGCGTCCTGCGGGCCCTGGCCGCCTGGCTCGTCGCCCCCCTGCGCCCGCTGCCGTCCGCGCCCGTGGTGCCGGACCGCCGGCGCCTGCACCCGCGCCGGTCCCGTGCGGACCGGAAGCCGCGCGGGCTGCTGCTCACCCACTCCCTCACGTCCCGGGGTCCGCCCGCGGGGGTCGCTGTCGCCTGACGACAGCCGGCTTCCCGAGGCCACCGCGCGCCGACGAGCCGTCGGCCCCGCCTCGGGCACCGGCCGCGCACCGCCGTGCCCGGCCGCCCCCTCCCTCACCGGCACCGGCGTGCCGTGCCCGCGGCGCCGCGCCGCCACGTCGCACGCACCTGCCCGGACGGCCGGTTCACGGAACTCCCCGAAGGACACACAGGTGACCACTGCCGCCCTGCTCACCCCGCCGAAACGGCCGGGGGAGGAGTCGATAACCGCCTGGGCCCTCGCGGCCCGCGGCGGAGACGCCGAGGCCGTCGAACGCTTCGTGCGCGCCCTGCACCGGGACGTCCGCCACTACGTGACGTTCCTCGGCGCCGACCCGCAGAGCGCCGACGACCTCGCCCAGGACACCTTCATGCGGGCCCTGGGCAGTCTGCACCGTTTCGAGGGCCGTTCCTCGGCCCGCACCTGGCTGCTCGCGATCGCCCGGCGCACGGTGGCCGACAGCATCCGCCACGGCTCCTCCCGCCCCCGCCTGTCCGACGGGGAGGACTGGGAGACGGCCGCCGAACGCGCACAGCCGCGGGACCTGCCCGGTTTCGAGGAGGGCGTCGCCCTCCTCGAACTGCTGGACACGCTCCCCGCCGACCGGCGCGAGGCGTTCGTGCTGACCCAGATGCTGGGCCTCCCCTACGCGGAGGCCGCCGCCGTCAGCGACTGCCCGGTCGGCACGGTGCGCTCGCGCGTCGCCCGCGCCCGCACCTCGCTGACCCGGTGGCTGGACGAGGCGGAAGAGGCGCCCGCGACCACCGCGGTCGTCTGACGAACGGCACGGCGCCGCCCGCCCGGACGTCCTCCGGGCGGGCGGCGGACCCGTGCCCGGCGGCGTTCACCACGACGTTCCCCGTGAGACACCCTTCGACCACCGGCGGGGAAGCGGCGGCCACGAAAGATACTGGTCGACCGGTTTTTGTTGACATACCGTTCGACCGGTTTCTAATCTGGCGTCGCGAGCGGGGGAGCCGCGCCGACATGACCCGGCCGGGACCGCTGTCACAGGCCGCACGGGGTGTGCGGGCCGGCGCGTCCCGCCGGCCCGTTCCCGAAGGGGTGGGGGGGAGCACGACGATGGCGAAGCAGGAGCGTTCCGAACGCACGTTGGAGAAGTTGGTCGTCTCGGCAGCCGAGCAGTTCGCGCTCCGCGGCTTCGTCAAGGCGACGCTCGGCGATGTGAGCCGCGCGGCCGGTGTCACGAAGGGGGCGCTGTTCTTCCACTTCGCGACCAAGGACGATCTCGCGGCCGCCGTGCAGACGCGGGGCCAGGACATCCTGGAGACGATGATCGAGGACATGTCCGGCACCGAGCAGTCCTGTCTGCAGATCGTCGTGAACGCCACGCACGCGCTGAACCGGATGCTGCGTGAGGACCCCTTCGTCAGGGCCGGGGTGCGGATCACGCGGGAGCGGACGGCCGGGAGCCCGACCCCCATGGACTTCTACCCGCTGTGGCTGGGGCGGCTGTGGCAGGTGCTCGACGAGGCGCGCAAGAACGGCGAACTGGCCGCCGGCATCGCCGACGTGTCCGCACGCACCCTGGTCACCGCGGCGGTCTCCGGCGTCGAGATCCTGGCGTGGATGGGCGCGTCGGCCGATGAGGGCGACAAGTGGCTGGGACATCTGTGGGAATTGATGCTTCCGCTCATGGTGTCGCCGGACGGTCTCCGGCGCCTCAGGACCACGGCCCCCGCGGGCATGCCTTGAGCCGCGGGCGGGCGCCGCACGTTTCGATGACGGGAACCCGGCAGGTCTCGAGGGGGAGAGGGACATGGGCTCGTTGGCAGGGAAGATCGCGCTGGTCACGGGCGCGAGCAGGGGGATAGGGCGGGGCGTCGCACAGAAGCTGGCGCAGGAGGGCGCTCTGGTGGCGGTGCACTTCCGTGAGAACGAGAGCGCGGCCGGCGAAACCCTCGGGGCGATCCGCGACAGCGGCGGGCGGGCCTTCGGGATCCGCGCGGAACTGGGCGCGCCGGACGGAGTGGAGACGCTCTACGACCGGTTCGACGCCGGAGTGGCACGGCACGGCATGGACCCGGGCCTGGACGTACTCGTCAACAACGCGGGTGTCAGCGGGAGCGCCCGCATCGACGAGGTGACGCCCGAACTCTTCGACCGGATCTTCGGAGTGAACACCAAGTCCCTGGTGTTCCTGACGCAGCAGGCGCTGAAGCGCATGCGGGACGGGGGCCGCATCATCAACATCTCGTCGGCGGCGACCCGCATCGCCTACCCCGAGTCCCTCGTCTACTCCATGAGCAAGGGCGCGGTCGACACCTTCACTCTGGCGCTGGCCAAGGAGGTCGGGGCGCGCGCCATCACGGTGAACTCCGTCCGGCCCGGATTCGTCGAGACCGACATGAACGCGGGGAAGCGGCGCACCGGGGAAGCGGCGGCGGACCTGGCGTCATGGTCCGTCTTCAACCGGCTGGGACAACCGTCGGACGTGGCCGACATCGTGGCCTTCCTGGCCTCCGAGTCGTCGCGGTGGGTCACCGGCCAGTGCATCGACGCCTCGGGCGGATCCCGGCTGTGACGGCCCCGGGGGACCTGGCCGGTCGTGCCGTCCGGTGACGGCCCCGGGCGGGGGGCACCGCCGAACGGCACGACCGGTGCCTCAGCCGGTGGTCCCGTCGCCGTTGATCGCGGCCCACAGCCCCTCGGACCCCGCGGGTTCGAACCGGGCGAGGCGCCGGGCCGGGACGACCCCGGGCAGCAGCCACGTCCACATGTCCGCGACCCGGTCGTGGAGGTCCTCCCGGCCGGTGCGCACCTGCGAGGTGATCTGCACGCCCGCGAACGCCCCCACGATGTACGTCGCCAGATCGCCGATGTTCACCCCGGGCTTGACGTCCCCGGCGCCCTGGGCGTGCGTCAGCATGTCGCGGACGGAGTCGATCCACGTGTTGTAGGGGGTCGGGTCGGGTTCCGTGAACGAGCCGACCTCGATGACGAGCCGGATGCCGGCCCTCACCCGGACACTGGAGCGCAGACCGTGGGCCATTCGGTGCGTGAGGTCGATGGCCCGCTGCATGCCGGGGAGTTCGGCGTCGGCGTCGTAGGGCACCAGGTCGAACTGCGCCGTCATCAGCTCCTGGGCCAGGGCCTCCTTGGACTGGAAGTGGAAGTACAGGGCCCCCTTGGTGACACCGGAGTGGTTGGCGATGTCGGTCAGGCTGGTGCTGCCGAATCCCGCCGCGTCGAACGCGGTCGCCGCGCCGTCCAGGATCGCCTGCCGCGTCGCCTCCGCACGCTCCTGCCGAGTTCTGGTTCCCGTCGCCACAGTCGTTCTCCGTCCCGCCGGGGGCGCGGACGGCGGCCTTCCGCCCCTCCGGTGATCAGCACGATCCCTCATGCGCCCGATTCTGTTCTCTCCACCAAAAGAATACCAGTCGACTAGTATTCTCCCTCGGGGATCGCGGTGCGTCCCGGTGCTTTCCATCCCGTGTTTGTCCTGCTCAGAGCGCGTTCTTCAGTTCACTTCCATTCCAGGGAGTCAAGATGAGTGCACTTCTGCAAGCCGACCGTCCGCATTCTGAAGCAGTGCGGCAGCGTGGTCCCGGGCTGTTCGAGCAGACCGTCCCGCGCAGCCTCGTCCACCGGGTCGCGGTGTCCGAGGTGCTGCTGACCGGATGGCAGCCCGGTCACGGCGTGTACCACGTCGGTGCGCAGTGGTCCCGGGGGCACAGCTACTACGGCTCGGTCGACGGCCGCTGGCACGACCCGATGCTGTTCGCTGAAACGATTCGGCAGGCGTGCCTGCTGCTCGCCCACAAGGCCCTCGACGTTCCGATGGGGTTCAGCTTCCTCACCGAGTCCACCGCGTTCGAGGTCACCGAGGAGGGGATGCGCCTCTCCCGGCCGGCCCGCCCCGCCCACGTGGTCCTCGCCATGCGCCTCGGTGACGTCACACGCCGTGCCGGGACGGTCAGTTCCTACGCCTACGACGTCGTCGCCCATCGCGACGGCAAGCGGCTCGGCAGCGGCCGGCTGAGGGGCAAGTGCGCCTCGCCGGCGGTCTACCGGCGGCTGCGCGGCGACCGGGCCGAGGCCCGCCCGCCGCAGGCCACGGCCGAGCCGGTCGATCCCCGGCTCGTGGGCAGGGACTGCGCGTTCGACGTCGTGCTGGGCGCCTCCGTCGACGCCGGTGTCCATCCCCTGCGGATCAACGCCGAGCACCCGGTGCTCTTCGACCACCCGGTGGACCACGTCCCCGGCATGGTGCTCATGGAGGCGGCACGGCAGGCGGGCCTGCTGGCGCTGGGCGCCCCCCGGGGCCTGCTGGTCGCCTGCGAGGCGCGGTTCAGGCGCTACGTCGAGTTCCACACGCCCTGCCTCGTCTCCACGGACGAGCCGGAGCGCGGCGACGGGGGACGGCACACCCTCACCGTCCGTTTCCACCAGGACGGGAGCGAGGCCGGTGCCTGCCGGATCGGGATACTCACCGCGGCGGGGGAGTGAGCGGCCCATGGCCGCACCGGCCCCCTCCCCCGCGCCCGCGACGGGCACCGTCCTCGTGGCGGGAGGCACCGGCTTCATCGGCGGCGCCGTGGTGCGCGCACTGCGGTCCCGCACCGGGCCGTCCGGCGCTCCGGGCCTGCGGGTCCTCTCCTCCCGCGGTGCGCCGGCCGCTCCGCGCCCCGGCACGGTGCGGCACGTCGGCGCCGATCTCACCCGCCCCGAGTCGTTGCGCGGGGTGTGCGAGGACGTCACGACGCTGGTGCACGCCGTCTCCTACGTGGGACGCGATCCCGGCCGCTGCCGGGCGGTCAACCACTTCGGCACCCTGGCCCTGCTCGACGAGGCCCGGCGCGCCGGGGTCGAGCGCGTCGTCTACGTCAGCACCGCCTCCGTCTACGGGACCGGCCCCCACCGCGGAGCGGCCGAGGGCGAGATCGCACCACGCCCCGGGTCGCCGGCGAGCGAGTCCCGGCTGCGCGCCGAGCACGCCGTCCTCGACGCGGGCGGCATCGTGGTGCGGCCGCACCTGGTCTACGGGGAGGGCGACCGCTGGGTCGTCCCGACCGTCGCCCGGATGCTGAGGAGCGTCCCGGACTGGCCCGCGGAGGCGATGCCGCTCACCTCACTGATCTCCGTAGGGGACCTGGCGCGCTGCGTGGCGGCGCTGGTCCGCGGCCCCGGGACCGCGGAGGGTCCCGAGGTCTACCACGCGGCCGACCCGTGTCCGCTGCCGCTGAGCCGGCTGCTGCTCGCCCTGCACCGCGTGCTCGGGCTGCCGCTGCCGCCGGGCGGCATCTCCCCGGCCGAACACCGCGCCCGCCTGGCGCGCGCCCTGCCCGCGCTCTCCGACCACCAGTACGCCCTGCTCACCCAGGACCACTGGTACGACGGCCGGAAGCTGTGGGAGCGGACCGGCGAGGAGCCCGGGCCCGAGTTCGAGCAGCAGCTCGCCGGATGCCGGGCCTGGTACGCGCGGCAGACGGGGTGAGCCGGCCGGCGCCGGGCGCGGACCGACCGCCCGGCGCCGGCCCCCGCGTCACGGGGCGTCGTGGAAGATCACGCCGAGGACGTGCCGCCGGCCCTCGTGCACCGCGCTCACCCCGTGGCGCAGCACGACGCGGCTCCACCCCCGCGCCGACGGGACCGGACGGCCGTGCACCGCGAAGATCAGGCCCTGCCCCTGGGCCGGCCGCTTCACGACCGGACGGGACTGGGCGCGTGGACGCTGCTCGACGAAGACGCTCTCACCGCCGGTGAAGTCGACGTCGGGGCGGTCCAGCATCACCGCCACCTGCAGCGGGAACGTCAGCTCCCCGTAGACGTCCTGGTGCAGACAGTTGTAGTCGCCCGCGCCGTACCGCAGCAGCAGAGGCGTGGGCCGCAGCTGCCCGGCGGCGGCGCACGCCGCCGCCAGCTCCTCGTGGGTCCCGGGGAACCGGGGCCCGTCCAGGCGCTCCGCCCACTGGTTGGCGATCCGGGCCAGTGGCGGGTACAGCCGCCTGCGCAGGGCGAGCACCACCGGGGGCAGGGGAGCGGCGAAATAGCGGTAGCGACCGCTGCCGAAGCGGTGGCGGCCCATGTCGACCGTGCTGCGGAACACGTCGTCCCGGTCGAACAGCGCGCGGACCTCCTCGCACGCGCGCGGCGACAGCAGCGGCGGGGTGACGGCGACGCCCTCGGCGTCCAGCGCCGCGGTCAGCGCGGACCAGTCCAGTGAGTCCACGGCGGGCAGGTCGATCGTGTCGTCGGTGCCGGCGTCGGGCGCACCGGGGGCGCGGCCCTCCTCGATGCCCGGCAGGTGGGGTGCTTCGTAGCTGGTCAGCGTGGGCTCCGCGGTCGTGGACGGGGACGGGCGCCGGAGGCGGGGGATGTGCTCCGACGCCCGCCGGTTCAAAGGGCGGCCGCCGTGGTGCGGCCGGATTCGAGATCGAGCAGGAACCGCTTGGCCGCGACGCCGCCGGCGTACCCGACCAGGCGGCCGCCCGAGCCGACGACACGGTGGCAGGGCAGCACCACGCACAGCGGGTTCGCGCCGAGCGCGGTGCCCACGGCGCGCGCGGCCCGCGGCCGGCCGAGGGCGGCGGCCAGCTCGGCGTAGGTGGCCGTCGACCCGTACGGGAGGAGCCCGTCCAGCCGCTCCACGGTCGTGCGGCTGAAGGGCGTGGCCAGGCGCAGGTCCAGCGGCACGGTGAACGCACGGCTGCGGCCGTCGAGATACGCGTCCAGCTGGCGCCCCGCCTCCTCGAGGATCCGCCGCTGCGCGGGGGTGGCGGCGTCGGCGCCCACGGCGGTGAGGCCACCGCGCGCGACCCGTGCCTGCGCCTGCTCGCGCTCGTCGAAGGCGCACAGCACCAGCGCGTCGTCGGTGGCCGCGAGGGTCAGCGGGCCCAGCGGGGTGCGGTGCGGGGCGAGTGCCGCGGTGGGCGGGGTTGGCATCAGGGGACCTCTCTGTGGTGCGCCGGGTCAGACGGTGACGGGCCGGCAGCTCTTGCAGGCGCGGTAACCCGCCTCGTGGGCGTCCCGCGCGGTGCGGAAGGGCACCCGGTGCCCGGGGGTGATGCGGCGGGCGTGGGCGCAGGTCGGATGGCAGTAGATGAGCGTGGTGTCGCTGCCGAGGAACACCGTGCCCGCCCGGGCCAGCTCCGCCACCCGTCGCGTGTCGATGTTCTCCGCCCGGCGCAGGGCCTCGCCCGTCTCCGGCAGGTACGCGGCGTCGCAGGGCGCCCCGCTGTCGTGGGTGACCCGGTGGCACGGGATCAGGACGGCGACGGGATTGGCCGCCAGCGCGCGCAGGACCCCCGGAGCCGTGGCGCCGGCCTCGCGGGCGACCCAGCCGATCGGCCGCAGCTGCCCGGCGGGGATGGTCCGTACGGCCTCCAGGACCGCGCGCTGTTCCCGCGGCACGCCGGACAGGTCGATCGGCAGCCGACGGGCCCGGCCGGTGCGCAGCGCGGGGACGAGCCCCGGCAGCGGCCTGCCTCCCGCGATCGCCGAGCGGCCGGTGCGCGCACGGTGCAGCTCCTCGAAACCCGTGCCGGTCAGACCCGCCGAGTCCAGGCAGGCGCCGGTCACGGCCTGCGGGCTCGCGGCCACGAACAGCCCGCCCGCGGCGGTGTCGAGGCGCACGTACGTGTCGTAGTGGTCCTCGGAGACGCCCGCGCGGCGCAGCACGCGCAGCGCGAAGTCCTCCGGTGCACCCGGTGCGAGATCCGGCAGACGCCGTGCGAGCGCGTCGCCGTCGCTTTCGTTCACATCGTCACCTCCTCCAGGGCCGTCGGCTCCGGTTCGAGTAGTCGCCGCAGGTGGCCGAGTCCACGGGACACCTGCGCCTTGGCCGTGCCGACGGCGCAGCCCTGCACCTCGGCCACCTCGGCGTAGCTCATCCCGATCACATGGTGGAGCACGACCGGTATGCGATGGCGCTCGGGTAAGGCCGACAACGCCGTGACCAGGCGTGCCCGGTCCTCCGCGGTCGCCGCGCGCTCCTCCGGACCGGGGGTGCGGTCCGGCCAGGCGTCCAGGGTCTCCTCCACGGGCGGCCCGGCGGTGACCGGACGCCGTGTACGCGTACGGACGTGATTGCGCCACACGTTCGAGGCGATGGTCATCAGCCACGCGCGTGGACGCAGTTCACGGCGCCGTGCGGCGGCGTACCCCTGCAGAGCGGTGTAGGCGCGCAGAAACGTGTCCTGGCCCAGGTCGTCCGCCTCGGTGAAGGAGCCGGAGACCCGGTACAGGAACGCGTGGACCGCCCCGGCGTGCACCCGGACCAGCTCGGTGAAGCCGGCCTCGAGGTCCACTGCCAGGAGATCGGTCAGCTGCTCGGCCTTGTCGTCCATCACTGAAACAAACACCGTCCCGGGGCAGGGGGTTGCAGACGGAGGGGAGGGAGCGGTCATCCGCAGGCGACCGGGGCGTCCAGCGCCGAGCTGCCGGCCAGGACCGCCTGGTACAGGCGCTGCGTGCGCGGGGCGGGCTCGATCCCCAGGGAGTCGCCGAGCGCCTGGCGCAGCGCGTGGAAGACGTCACCGGCGCGCTTCCGCTCGCCGGAGCGGTACAGCGCCACCATCAACTGGGCGTGCACGTTCTCGTGGGTCGGGTGGCGGGCGGTCAGATCACTCAGCTCGTCCACCAGCTCGCGATGCCTGCCGAGGGCCAGATCTGCCTCTATGCGCTGTTCCAGGACCCCTTGCCGGGTCTCCGTCAGCTCCGCCAGGTGCGGTGAGCTCAGGGGCCCCGTACGGACGTCGGACAGCGCGGGCCCGCGCCACTGCGCGAGGGCCAGGGTGAACAGTTCCGATGCCGCGCGGTGATCCCCGGCAGCGGTCGCCGCGCGGCCCCGCTCGGTCAGCTCGGTGAACCGGAAGCGGTCGTAGTCGGTCGTCTCGAGGGTGAGCTGGTACCCCTGGTTCCGCGTCACGAGCAGACGGCTGTGGTCGACGCGGGGGCCCCGCAGGGCCTGCCGTATGTGGAGCACGTAGGTCTGCAGGGTGGACATCGCGCTCCTGGGGGGAGCCGAGCCCCACAACTCGGTGATGCAGTCCCCGACCCGCACCATCTGGGGCGCGTTGAGCATCAGGAACGCGAGGAGCTGGCGTGGTTTCGGTGCGCTCGGTACGAGGCTCGTCTCAGCGTCCGACAGTAAGAGGGGGCCGAGAACACCTGAGTTCATGAAGAATTCCCATCTCAGTCATCAGGCAACACTTCTGAGCAGGCAACTCATTTCGCTCGAGAGTAAATAGGAATTATTTGCTCGTCAAGCTCGAGGATGATCGGAAATGAATTAAGTCGGCCGGCTGGTTCTTTTTACGGGGTATTCCCGGGAGGTAATTGGGCGGCTATTTGATCGGCGGCGTCCGGGCCGTAGGCGCAGCGGATGCGGACCGTCAGCCTCTCCCGCACGAGCGGGTAGGCCTGGGCGTCGGGCGACTCGAGCGCGGCCGCGGCCAGCGCGCATCCGAGCTGGGCCCCGCGCACGTCGTGCCACCCCCAGGCGGCGCCCGCCAGGAAACCCGCGCGGAACGCCTCGGAGGTTCCGGACGGATCGCCCTCCTGCGCCGCGTGCACCGCCTCGACGTGGGCGCCGGGACGCCCGCGCCGCGCGACGGTCACCCCGCGCGGTCCGCGCGTGACGATCCAGGTGCCGACCCGGCCGAGCAGTTCGGCCTCGCCCCACCCGGTGAGTTCCTGGAGCAGCGGCACGTCGAACTCGTCCGTGAACGCGTACCGGGCCCCGTCGACGAGCCTGCGGGCCTGGTGGCCGGTGAGGTGGGGCAGCCGGTCGCCCGGATCGGCCGCGAAGGGGATGCCGAGCCGCCTGCACTCCTCGGTGTGCCGCACCATGGCCTCGACGTCCCCCGCCGCGACCACCACGAGGCCGAGACCGCCGATGCGACGCGCGGCCGGCAGCAGGGTGATGTGCCGGGACTCCGTCTGGGCGCCGTCGTACGACAGCCTGAGCCGGCCGTCCTCGGCGTCCCTGATCTCCACCGTCCGCGCCGTGTCCAGTTCCTCGCTCACCCGGACGAGTTCGAGGTCCACGCCGTACGACAGCAGGGAGCGGCCGTAGTCGGCGAAGTCCCGGCCGACCGCCCCCGCGAGGAGCGGGCGCAGGGCGAGACGCCCCAGGCCCACGGCGATGTTGGCGCCCGCTCCGCCGCGGCGCACGCGCAGGGTCTCGGCACGCACCGCGGCGGCGCCGCGGCCTCCTGCCGTGCCGTCGGTGAGCCGACCCGCGACGGTCAGCACATGGTCGGTCGCGATGGCGCCGGTCACGGCTATACGCATGGATATCAACTCCCAGGGGGCACGGCCCGGAGGAGACGATGACGCGGCCCCGGACCACGAGGGGCCGGGGCCGCGTGCGGACGGACGGTTACCGCCTGGCGGCCCGGCGCAGCGCGTCGACGCGGTCGGTCCTCTCCCAGGTGAAGTCGGGGAGCTCGCGTCCGAAGTGGCCGTACGCGGCCGTCTGGGCGTAGATGGGGCGCAGCAGGTCCAGGTCGCGGATGATCGCGGCCGGGCGGAGGTCGAACACCTCCGTCACGGCCTTCTCGATGGCGGTCTGCGGGACGGTGGCGGTGCCGAAGGTCTCGATGAAGAGACCGACGGGCTCGGCCTTGCCGATGGCGTAGGCGACCTGGACCTCGCACCGGGTGGCCAGGCCCGCGGCGACGACGTTCTTGGCGACCCAGCGCATGGCGTAGGCGGCGGAGCGGTCGACCTTGGAGGGGTCCTTGCCGGAGAAGGCGCCGCCGCCGTGGCGGGCGTAGCCGCCGTAGGTGTCGATGATGATCTTGCGTCCGGTCAGGCCGGCGTCCCCCATCGGGCCGCCGATCTCGAAGCGGCCGGTGGGGTTGACCAGCAGGCGGTAGCCCTCGGTCTCCAGCTTGACGCCTTCCGCGGCCAGCTCGTCCAGGACGTGCTCGACGACGTGTTCGCGGAGGTCGGGGGTGAGCAGGGAGTCCAGATCGATGTCGCTCGCGTGCTGGGAGGAGACGACGACGGTGTCCAGCCGCCTCGGCCTGCTGCCCAGGTACTCGATGGTGACCTGGGTCTTGCCGTCGGGGCGCAGGTAGGGCACGGTCCCGTTCCGCCGCACCTCGGACAAGCGCCGCGAGAGGCGGTGGGCCAGGTGGATGGGCAGCGGCATGAGGCTGGGCGTCTCGTCGCAGGCGTAGCCGAACATCAGCCCCTGGTCGCCCGCGCCCTGCAGGGCCAGCTCGCTCTCCTCGTCCGCCGCGGAGGCGCCGTCGACCCGCTTCTCGTAAGCGGTGTCGACCCCCTGGGCGATGTCGGGGGACTGGGCGCCGAGGGAGACGGACACGCCGCAGGAGGCGCCGTCGAACCCCTTGGTGGAGGAGTCGTAGCCGATCTCCAGGACGGCCTCGCGGACGAGGGCGGGGATGTCGGCGTAGGCGGAGGTGGTGACCTCGCCGGCGACGTGGACCTGGCCGGTGGTGATCAGGGTCTCCACCGCGACGCGTGCCGCGGGGTCCTGGGCGAGGAGTGCGTCGAGGATCGTGTCGCTGATCCGGTCGGCGATCTTGTCGGGATGACCTTCGGTCACGGATTCCGAGGTGAAGAGCCGGGTGGACATGAGAGCTCCTGGAGTGCGGGACGACAGGGCGTGGGTCAGTTCGTGGGGGGACGTTCCAGGGCGCGGTCCACCAGGGAGGCGGCCGCGCCGGTGTACGTGGCGGGGTCGAGCAGCTCCGTCAGTTCACCGGCGTCCAGCAGCGGAGCGACCTGGGGCTGCTCGGCGAGGGTCTCGGCCAGGGGCCGTCCGGTGCGCGTCGCCGCGGCGGCCGCCTCGGACAGCAGGCGTTTGGCGGTGGCCCTGCCGACCTTCGGGGCCAGGACCGCGGCGACCCGCTCGGAGGACATCAGATCGCCGGTCGCGGCCGCGTTGGCCCGCATGCGCTCCGCGTGGACGACGAGTCCCTCGGACAGCTCGGCGGCGGTGTGCGAGGCGCCGCCCGTCAGCCGCAGGCACTCGCGCAGCAGCAGCCACTCGGCGTGCCAGACACCGCCCGAGCGCTCGTCCTCGGTCACCAGGCACTGCGTCAACGCGCCGGCCATGGCGGGCACTTGGAGCGAGGCGGAGCGGATCAGGGTGGCCAGCACCGGGTTGCGCTTGTGCGGCATGGCCGAGGAGGCCCCGCGCCCGGCCACGGGCGGCTCGGTGACCTCACCGACCTCGGTGCGGCCCAGCGACTGCACGTCCACGGCGATCTTTCCCAGGGCCCCCGCGGTGAAGGCCAGGGCCGCGGCGACGTCGGCGACGGGGGAGCGCAGCGCGTGCCAGGGCAGCGGGGCCGTGGCCAGCCCGGTCTCCCGCGCGAACGCCTCGGACAGCGCGGCCGCGTACGCCGCCGGATCCGGGGCCGGCGCGCCGTCCGCCGTCGCGTACTGCAGGTATCCGGCCAGGGTGCCCGCCGCGCCGCCGAGCGAGACGGGCAGCCCGCCCCCGAGCAGGCGGCCGACGCGGCCGGCCGCCTCCCGTACCAGCAGCCCCCAGCCCGCCGCCTTGAGCCCGAACGTGGTCGGAACGGCGTGCAGGGTCAGGGTCCGCCCGGCCATCAGCGTGTCCCGGTGCCGCGCCGCCAGCCGGTCCAGCGCCGCCGCGGTGCGCAGCAGATCGGCGTGCACCAGGTTCAGCGCCCGGTCGCAGACCAGCATGGCGCCGGTGTCGAGGACGTCCTGGCTGGTCGAGCCGCGGTGCACGTACTCGGCGGCGTCCGGGGCGTCCTCGGCGACGACCGCGGTCAAGGCGCGGACCAGGCCGACCACCGGGTTGGCGCTCTCCCGCGCGGTGACGGCGAGAGCGCGCAGGTCGAGCCGTTCCGCCCGGGCGGCCCGGGTGATCGCCTCGGCGGCCCCCGCGGGCAGCGTGCCGAGCCGGGCCTGGGCGCGCGCCAGCGCCGCCTCGGCGTCCAGCATCGCCTGCAGCCAGGCTTCGTCGGAGACCTCCCGCTCCACCGGGGTGCCCGCCCGCACGGGGGAGAGCAGCCCGGAGTCCAGCCCCGCCGCGTGCGCCGTCATGCCGGTGCCTGCGTCAGGGTCCTGCCGGAACGCCGCGGGGACGTGCCGGGGGAGGCGGGGGAGAGGGCCAGCACCGCCCGCGCGATGGCGTCGGAGTCGCCCAGGGTCACCGAGTTCACCCCGGGCCTTATGCCGGCCGCGGTCACCCAGTGCACGGCCTCCGTCGGCACCCCGTACGCGAAGCGCCTCGGATGGCTGCGGCCGTACGCGTCGACCAGGTGGTACGGACGCTCGGTGACCTCCAGCCCGCCCGTCTCGTAACTCGTGCCGCACGCGCCGGGGATGCGGAACGGCCGGCACTGCCCGGTGGACAACAGGTCGCGCAGCAGCGGGTCCGCGGTCCGGCGCAGGTCCGGTTCCGGCAGACGCGCCTCGACCAGCACCCGGGCGTGCGGGGAGGGTCCCCCCACGCGGTCCGACTCGGCGACGAACGCCCCCGCCGCAGGGTCGATGCGCACCCGCATGCCCGGACCGACCAGGTCGAGGACACCCGCCTCGAGCAGCGCGATCATCTCCTCGATGCGCGAGACCGGCGGGCCGATCGACAGGAAGGCGTTGAGCGGGGTGTACCAGCCCTCCACCTCGTCCCGGTACGAGTTCCCGTCCAGGCCGCCGTGGTCGATGGCGATCCGTATCTCGTTGCGCAGGTCGCGCAGTACGTCCAGGGCCGCCTTCAGCGGGCCGTTCACGTTGCCCGCCAGCGCCTCGCGCACGTCCTCGCGCAGGTGCTCCAGGAGCCAGCGGCGGAACTCCGCGCGGTCGGCGAACCTCCGGTCGCCGTACGGCCGGAGGATCCGCTCCCAGTCCCACCGTTCGTCCGGCGCGATGCCGTACGCGTCGAGCAACTCGTCCGTGCGGGCGGGGTCCGCGGACAGCGCGACGTACCGCCGGACGAACCCCTCGCGCTCGGCCGCCCGGCCGCGGGCGGCCAGCAGCGCCCCGTAGTAGACGCTCTCCACCTCCCGGGTGATCAGCGGCCACAGGTCGGTCCCGAAGTACACGCGCTCGCCGTCCACCGCGCGCTCGCGCAGGGCCGCGCCCACTTCCTCGGTCAGGAGGCGGGGCTCGTGACGGCCGTGCGCGCCCTTCTCGTTGGCGCCGCGCGCGTGGTAGGGGACGCCGCGCCGGGAGCCCGCGACGATGCGTGGCTCCCGGCCGGAGGGGCGGTAGACGAGACGCCCGCCGACGCGGTCGAAGCGGCCGCCGCGGCCCACCGTGAGCAGCGCCATGTGGTCGAAGAAGTTCAGGCCGAGCCCGCGCAGCAGCACCGTCTCGCCGGACCGCACGTCCGACAGGTCGAGGTCGGCCGGATTGGCCGGCAGGACGTGCAGCAGCCCGTGGGCCCTCGCCCGCCGTGACAGTTCCTCCTGGGCGGCCGGTACGCCGGCCGGCACGTGGCCCTGCGCGAGGACGACCGCGTCGAGACCGTCGAGGGTCTCCCCGTCGGACATGACGATCCGCTGCGCGCCGTCACCGGGGCGCTCCTGCAGGGCGACCGCCCGTGCCTGGTGCACCCGTATCCGCACGTGCGGCGGGGCACCGGACACCACTCGGGCGTAGACGTCCTCCAGGTAACGGCCGTAGAAGGCGCGGGAGGGGTAGTCGTCCGGGCCCAGGCGGCGCGCCTCGGCGAGCACGGCCTCGTCGTAGACCGTCACCCCGCCGGGCCCGTCGCCGAGCGAGCGCGCCCACTCGTACAGGCTCGGGCCCGGCTCGACGGGGCCGTCCATCTCCACGCTGGCGTCGGTGAACACGGTGACCTGCGAGGCGACCGTGTTCATCAGCAGCCGGCGCGACTGCCCGGTGCGCCACACCCGCCCCGCTCCGGGCCGGTAGGGGTCGACGACGTGCACGGTGACCGTACGGTGCCCGGGCGCGGCGCGCTCGTTGGCGCACAGCCGCTCCAGCACCGACAGACCGCGGGGTCCCGCGCCGACGAGACACAGGGCGAGGTCACCGCTGGGCATATGCATACTCCATGGGTATCGGGGGGAGGGCCGGGAAGGAGGGGCGTGCCCTCACACCGGTGCGGCGACCAGCAGACTCGTCTCCAGGGCGAGGGAACGGACGCTTTCCAGGCGCAGGCCCGCGGCCCGCAGGACGGAGCGGTACCCGTCGAGGGTGCGTTCGCGGCCGCCCGCGGCCATCAGCAGGTGCAGGTCCCACAGCAGGGGCAGCACGGGCGCGCTGCCGTCGGTGGCGACGACCCGTTCCAGGACGAGCAGCCGTCCCGTGTCCGGCATCGCCTCACGGATGTTGGCGAGGAGCGTCACGCACCGCTCGTCGTCCCAGTCCTGCAGCACCCGGGACAGCAGGTACACGTCGTGACCGGCGGGGACCTTGTCGAAGACGTCACCCGCGGCCGTCTCGTAGCGGTGGGCGTCGACGGTGGCGCCCAGGTGCCGCTCGGCCACCGGCAGCATGTGCGGCAGGTCGAAGACGGTGCCCGTCAGATGGGGGTGGGCCTGCAGCACGGCCGACAGCAGCAGGCCGCTGCCGCCGGCCACGTCGACCACGGTGCGCGCCCGCGTGAAGTCGAAGGCCGCCGCGGCCTCGGGGAAGAACACGTTGCCGGCGTTCATGGCGCGCAGGAACCGCGGCCCCGCGTCGGGCTCGTCGCGCAGGTAGGCGTGCAGCGAGGTGCCGAAGGCGTGCTCGAAGCCGGAGGTCCCGGTCCGGACCGCGGGCACCACCGAGCCCCAGGCGCGGTGGAACTCCTCCCCGTACAGCAGCACCATGTCGCGCATGGACTGCTCGCCGTCGCCGACGAGGAGCGCGCCGACCTCGGTGAGCCCGTAGCCCTCCTCCTCGTCGCCGGTGAACACGCCGAGCGCCGCGAGCAGGCGCAGCAGCCGGGCGAGGCCGTCCTCGCTCGCGCCGGTCCGTTCGGCGAGCGCGGGGACCGTGCCGTGTCCGGCGGCGATGTGGTCCGGCAGTGACAGGCGGGCCGCCGCGTAGAGGGCCTGCGCCCGCCAGGTACCGGTGATCAGGTCCACCACCCGACGTGCCGCCGTGGTCTCGGTACCGGGCATGATCAGGCCTTCCGTGTGGGAGCGGACACGGCGAGCGAGGGATCGCCGGTGCGGGACAGGGCGGTGCGGTGGCGCTCGCGCAGCAGGCGCTTGAGGACCTTCCCCGTGACACCGACCGGGAGTTCGGAGCGGTCGGCGGCCAGCAGCAGGCCGCTGAGCGGTGCGAGGCCCTCGCGGACCAGCGCCGTGTTGCACGTCTCGAGCAGCCGGGCCGGGTCGCGCTCGGCGTCGTCGGCGAACAGGACGACCGCCAGGGGACGGGAGCGGCCGGGGGAGCGGGGGTCGTCGACCGCCACGACCGCCGTGTCCAGGGCCTGCGTCGCGAGCAGGACCACCTCCTCCACCGGGAGGCTGTGGACCGGTCCGTCGGCGGTGGAGATCACATCGGGGGTGCGGTCGAGGTGGTACCAGGTGCCGTCGCTGTCGCGGCGCATGATGTCGCCGGTGAGGAAGTACCCGTTGACCGTGGACTCCTCGGTCAGGTGCGGGTCGTCCAGGTAGCCGGCGGTCACGCTCGGGGTCTGCACCCCGAGCCGTCCGGCCTGCCCGTCGGGCAGTTCACGGCCCTCCTCGTCGAGCACCGCCGCCTTGCGCACCACCTTGGCGGGGGCCCCTATGTGGCGCGCGTACCGGGTCGTCTCGGGCGTGTAGACCTGCTTGAACAGCACCATGCCCATCTCCGACGACCCGAGTCCGTCGAGGTAGCGCGAGCCGTTCAGCACCTTCCCCCGCTCGGTGCGCCGGCCGAGGGCGATCAGCGGGCGGATGTGCCGCTCGTGGGAGGCGTCGCCCATGCCGTGCCAGGTGTGGATGTGCCGGGCGGCCTCGGGACGGATCTCCTCGGTGCGGATCTCGGCGAGGGTGAGGGGGAAGCCCAGCACGGTGGTGGGGTGGAACAGGTTGATCGCCCGGGCCACGCGCTCGCCGTCGGCGTCGTCCAGGATCAGCGTCGGGATGCCGAGCAGGAGCGCCATGCTCAGGTAGCTGATGCCCGCCGAGTGGCTGTGCGGCAGCGCCGTCAGCAGCCGGTCGGAGCGCAGCGAGGGGAAGGTCCACAGCCGCTCGCGCTTGCCCGCGAAGAACGAACCGTGGTGGAACACCGGGGCCTTGGGCCGCCCGGTGGTGCCCGACGAGTGCGAGATCATGATCAGGTCGTCGTCGGCGTGCCGGTGCGGGAAATCGGGCATCCGGCGGGGCGGCAGGGGAGCGGTGGCGTCGAGCTCGGCGATGTCCGCGACCTCGGGCACGGGACGCCCGGGGGAGTTCGACTCCCAGGCGTCCGCGAGGCCCTTGAGGAGGTCGGCGTCGCCCACCAGCACCGTGGTGCGGGTGCGCAGGAAGTACTCGGCGGCCGTCGCCGGGGCCATCTTCGGGTTGCAGTGCACGGCGGCCGCACCGAGCGACGTGATGGCGATGTGGTGGATCAGGCCGAGCAGCCCGTTGCGGGTGTGCACGCCCACGTGCGCCCCGGGCCGCACGCCGCGGCCGCGGTACCAGTGGGCGTGGCGGATCACGGCGATGCGGATGTCGTCCAGCGACATCCCCTTCGGCTCGTCCGTCGCCCACGAGGGGGAGGAGACGTCGGGGTGGAACAGGAGCGGACGGTCCCGCCGGCGGGCGACGCGCCAGGCGTGCCAGAAGAAGTTTCCCGCCCCCAAATCCCGGTCGGCATAGAGACGCAGACGCTGCGCGACGGACCTGTGTGTGCCGAACAGGAACATAGGAATACCTCACACTCCGCAGTGATGCGCCGAATTCTTCGGTCACCGGTGAGACATCGCGGCCCTGATACCCCAGCGGTTCGGGAAAGGTTCCCGGGAAGTCTCCAACCGGCTGCTAAAGAGCCGATGGAAAACCCTCCCGATCGTCGATCTTGCTTCGTTCTTCAGCGCGGGTTGCGACGATCGCGCCTGTTCGATCGAGAGAAGGCTGGAGGCCGCGTCGGATGGACGACCCGCTGACCACCCCGGTCGCCGTTGTCGGAGGCGGTCCGGTCGGGCTGATGCTCGCCCTCCTCCTGGACCGGCACGGTGTGCCCTGCGTCGTGTTCGACTCCCGGAGGACCGTGCCCGAACAGCCGCGCGGCAGCACCCACAACGCGCGGACCATGGAGCACTACCGCAGACTGGGCCTGGCCGAGCGGATCCGCGGGCTCGGGCTGCCCGCCGACCACTCGGCCGGCATCTCCTTCTTCACCCGCTACAACGCGCACGAGCTGGCCCTGCTGCCCTGGCCGGGCACCGGCGAGGTGCTGCGCCGCCGGGCCGCGGCCGACCGCACGGACCAGACCCCGAGCCGATGCACCGGGCGAACCAGATGTACGTCGAGCGGCTGCTGCTCGACCACGCCCGCACCCGGCCGCGGATCACCCTGCGCTTCGGCTGGACGGTCACCGCCCTGCGGGAGGACGCGCGGCACGTCGACGTCGTGGCCGAGGGCGAGGGCGCCCGACGCACCTTCAGGGCGGACTTCGTGGCCGGCTGCGACGGCGGGCACAGCCTGGTCCGGCGTCACCTCGGCATCCGGTACGAGGGGGAGGGCACCCTCGACCAGGACGTGCTCGGCCGCCGCTCCGTCGCCGCCCACCTGCGCGTGCCCACGCTGTACCGGGACCTCCTGCGCGGCCGGAGCGCCTGGAGCAACTGGGTCGTCAACGCCGACCTCGCGCTGAACCTGATCGCCCTCAACGGCGTGGACGAGTTCTTCCTGCTCACCAGTTCCGTCGATCCCGACACGGCGACGGACGCCGACCTGGTGCGGCTGGTGCGGCGGGCGGCGGGGGAACCCCTTCCGGTGGAGGTGCTCAGCCACCGGCCGTGGACCGCGGGCGCGGCGCTGGTCGCGGAGTCGTTCGGCACGGGCCGCATCCGGCTCGCGGGTGACGCCGCGCACCTGTTCACGCCCAACGGCGGCTTCGGCATGAACACCGGTGTGGACGACGCCGCCAACCTCGCCTGGAAGCTCGCGGCGGCCGTTCAGGGATGGGCGGGCCGCGCGCTGCTGGACAGCTACGGCATCGAGCGCCGGCCGATCGCCCTGCGCAACACCGCGGCGGCCAGAACCCTCGGCCAGGGGCTCGGCGCCATCGACCGGCCCGCCTGCCTGGAGGAGGACTCCGCGGCCGGTGAGGCCGCCCGGGCCAAGGCCGGGGCGGAACTCGCCGAGTACGGGCTGCGGACCATGGAGACGCTCGGCGTGCAGCTGGGCGCCCGCTACGACGGCTCGCCGATCGTGGCCGAGGACGGGTCCGGACCGGTACCCGACTCCTTCGCCGCGTACACGCCCTCGGCCGTGCCGGGCGGCCGCGCCCCTCACCTCTGGCTCGACGACCGGCGCGCGTACGGCAGCTCGCTGTTCGACCGGTTCGGCGTCGGGTTCACGCTGCTGCGGCTCGGCCCGCGTCCGCCGCACACGGGAGGGATCGAGGCCGCGGCCCGCGCCCGGGGCGTGCCCCTGCGCACGGTCACGCTCGACGATCCGCTCGCACGCGAACTGTACGAACGGGACCTGGTGCTGATCCGTCCCGACCAGCACGTCGCCTGGCGGGCCGACCGGGAGCCCGGCGCCCCGGCGGCGCTGCTCGCGCGGATCACCGGGGCGCGGCACGGGACGGACGGGGACACCCGTGCCGACGACGACTGACTGCCGGCCCGCGGTGAATTACCAATTCAGCGCGCGGTTTTGGGATTGAGAGACTCGAGCGACGGTAGAATGCGCGTGGATCGCGCCGTTTCACCGGGCATTCCAACGGGATGACCTTCCGCCGACCGATGCCCGGACGACGATGGGGGAGTCATATGGAATTTCGCGTCCTCGGTCCTCTGAGTATATGTGACGGGGAGTGCCACAAAACACCGACCGCGCCGAAGCAGCGGCAATTGCTGTCGCTCCTGGCGCTCAACGCGAACCACGTCGTGTCCGTGACGCAGATACTCGAGGAGATCTGGGAGTACCGGCCGCCGTCGAGCGCGGTCGCGGCGGTGCACACGTACGTCATGCAGCTGCGCCGCGCCCTGGACGGAGCCCGGCGGGGGCCGGGCCGGAAACCCGGCCGGCTGCAGACGCACGAGCAGGGGTACCAGCTCAAGCTGGGCAGCGGTGAGCTGGACCTGGACCGTTACGAGCAGCAGGTGCGGGCCGCGCGCGCGACCCTGGAGGCCGGCGAGTACGCGGAGGCCGTCGAGCAGTTGCGCGCCGCCGAGATGATGTGGACCGGGCCGATGCTGGTCGACGTGCCCACGGGGCCGTGGCTGCGGGCCGCCATCGAGGTCGTCGAACGCGACCGGCTCGACGTCGTCCACCAGCGTTTGCGCGCCGAGCTGCACCTGGGACGGCACCACGAGGTCCTCGGGGAGCTCACGTCCCTGGTGCACCGCTACGGAACACACGAGGGCCTCGTCGAGCACCTCATGCTCGCCCTGTACCGGTCGGGCCGGCAGGCCGACGCGCTGATGGCCTACCACCGGCTGCGCGCCCGGCTGCGCGAGGAGCTCGACACCAGGCCCTCGGAGCGACTGCAGCACCTGCACGCCCACATCCTCTCCGGGCACCCGCGGCTGGAGCCCCCCTCCAGCTCAAGCGTGCGCGGTCGGCTGTCGCTCGACCTGCTGGCCGAGCGCCCCGCCGCGTCCTCGCGCGGTTCCGTCAGAAGCGGCGGACTGGTAAGGATCTGACCTCGGCGCGGCCTGCGGGAGAGGGGCCGCACCGGGCCGGCGTCGGTCCGGCAGCCCGAACAGGGCGCCCGCCAGCGCCGGCACCATCAGCAGGGCCGCCGCGGCGAACGCCTGCCCCGCTCCCTCGGACACCCCGGTGCCGCGACCGCACACCGCCACCGCGAGCACCGTGCCCAGGGCGGTGCCGAGCTGTCCCGCGCACTGCACGACGCCCGCCGCCAGCCCCGCGCCCGGTCCGTCGAACCGGGCCAGTGCCACGATCTCGCACGACATCCAGATCAGCGGCAGTCCCGCCCCGGCGAGGAGCAGACCCGGCAGCATGCCCGTGGCGTATTCCGGGACGTGCGAGCGGGCGGCCAGCGTCCACAGGCCGGCGCCCAGCAGCAGACAGCCCAGTGCGCAGGGCAGGCGGGCGCCGTGCCGGGTGAGCAGCGCGCTGCAGGGCCGGCCCACGAGGAAGACACCCCCGACCAGCGGCAGCAGGGCGAAGCCGGCGGCCAGCGCACCGTAGCCGTGGGCCTCGCGCAACTGCATGCCGCCGAGGAAGACGACGGGCGCCACGGCCGTCGACACGAGCACGACGCCGGCCGCACCGGACACCAGGCCCCGGTCACGGACCAGGGCGGGGGGCAGCAGCGGGGACGGGCACGTGCGCTGCCGGTACGCGAGAACGGCTCCCAGTGCCAGCGCGGCGGACGCGGACCACACCGTGTCCCGGTCCGTGCCGTGTTCGGCCGTGCGCACCAGGGCGTACACGAGGGCGAGCAGGGCGCCCGTCAGGGCCGCGGCCCCGACCAGGTCGAGGCGGACGCCGCCGGGCCGGGGCGGGTCGGGCAGCGGGGTGCGGCGGGCCAGCGCCAGCGCCGCGGCGATCACCGGCACGTTGAGGTAGAAGGCCCACCGCCAGTCCAGGCCGCTGACCACGAGACCGCCGAACAGCACGCCGGCCACCGAGCCGACGCCGCCGGCACCCGCCCACAGCGCCAGGGCCCTGGCGCGCTGGTGCGGTGCGACCGCGGTCACCAGCAGCGACATCGCGGCGGGCACGAGCACGGCGGCCGCCAGCCCCTGCCCGGCGCGCGCCAGGACGAGGAGCGGGCCGCTGGGCGCGGCCCCGCACGCGGCCGAGGCCAGGGCGAACGCGGTCATGGCGTGCAGGAACAGACGGCGGGCCCCGGCCAGGTCGGCGAGCCGGCCTCCCAGCAGCTGGAGCCCGCTCACCAGCAGCACGTACGCATTGGTCACCCACTGCACGCTGCTGAGCGACATCGACAGGTCGCGCCGGATGTCGGTGAGGGCGAGCGTCACGATGCCCGCGTCGGCGTTGGCGAGGAGGGGCGCGAGGACGGTCAGGGCGAGGAGCCGGCGGTCGGGCAGGGACGCCGCGCCGTTTTGTGAACGGGTGGAGGAGGGCAGGGCCACGGTGTTTCCCGGTGGTTGACGCCAACGGTGCCAACCGGACGCTGGAGCGGGCCGGGCGGGAAACAGGGTCCTGGGCCCGAGGGACGGCACGGCGTGGCGAAGCCGAAGAAGGAGAAGCGGGCGACGGCCCGGAGCGGGGAGGCGCCCGTGACGGCGCGGCGCGGCGGAGAGCCGCGGGAGGGGGCGGTGCCGCCGCGGGCGGCACGGCCGGCCCCGGAGATGCTCACGGGGCCCGGGGGCGCGGAGGTACGGGAGACTCCACCGGGGCGGCCGGAAGCCGCGCCGGCCCGGTCACCCGGCCGTGGCGGCCGGGCCCGGTCGTGCGGCCCGGCCGCCGTGCGGCGGCCGGGCGGAGCGGGGAGGGCCGGGCGCGCCGGCCCCCCGCGCGGGGCTGCTCAGAGCTCCTTGAGGAGCCCGCCGTCCACGACGAACTCGGCGCCGGTGGTGCTGCCGGAGCGCGGCGACGCGAGCAGCACGACCGCGTCGGCCACCTCCTGCGGCTCGACGAAGCGGCCCGTGGCCAGGTTCAGCATCTCCGGGACCACGCTGTTGATGACGCTGTCCTTGTCGGTGCCGGCCTGCGAGGCGATCATGTCGGCGACGCCGCCCTCGTCCGTCCACCACGGGGTGCGCACGACACCGGGGGAGACCGTGTTCACGCGGATGCCCTGCGGGGCGAACTCGCCCGAGAGCACCTTGGTGATGTTGCTCAGGGCGGCCTTCGCGGCGCCGTAGTCGACGTTGATCGGCGAGGGCTGGCGGGCGTTGCCGGAGGAGATGTTCACGATCGAGCCGCCGCCGCGCTCCAGCAGGTGCGGAATCGCGGCGCGGATGGCGCGCACGGCCGAGAACAGGTTGAACTCGAACATGGCCCGCCACTCCTCGTCGGAGGCGTGCAGGAACGAGCCGCGCGGCAGGGTCACACCGGGCGGCGGGCCGCCGGCGTTGTTCACGAGGATGTCGAGCCCGCCGAACTGCTCCACGGCGCGGGACACGACCTGCGCGGGCGCGTCCTCGTCCATGAAGTCGGCAGGGACGTGCACGAGGTTCGGGCCGGCCAGCGCGTCCAGCTCCGGGGTGCTCTTGCGCGACGTGGCCACGACCTTGGCGCCCTCTTCGAGGAGCGTGCGGACGATGGCCAGGCCGATGCCCTTGGAGGCGCCGGTCACAACGGCGACGCGGCCGGAAAGCTGCAGATCCATGGGGTTCCTTCTCGATGGTCGGCCCCGCCCCGCGGGAGGGGGAGGAGCGCAGTGCGATGTGCTCTCAGCAAGGGGAACACCGCCGGGCGCGAAGGTGTTGCAGGCGATGTCCCCGGGGCCGCGGCGTCAGCGGTGCCAGCGCATGACCTCCTCCGGGAGCTCCTCCAGCTCCGCGATCTCGGACGGCTTGCGGTCCATGTACTCGGGGTCGCAGCCCTTGTGTCCCAGCAGCCGGGCGATCGGGGCGAGCACGGTGAACAGGGCGCGCTGCAGCGCCCACGGGGGCGAGGTGAACCGCACGACGTCACCGAACTCCAGCGTGGTCACCGCCTGCTGGAGCAGCTTGGGCATGCCCTCGGGCGTGGTCTTGCCGTCCTGCGCGAGACCGAAGAGCTGACGCAGCACCAGCTGCTCGAAGCGGTCGCTGTTCTTGCGCACCTCGCATATGTGGAAGGCCTGCTCGCCGCTGCAGTTCCACCAGCGGTGCCTGATGCCCGGCTGGATGAGCACGCTCTGCCCGGGCTTGTCGAGGGTCACCTGGCGCCCGCCGATCAGGAAGGCGACCTTGCCGCGCACCAGCGTGAAGCGCTCCTCGCTCACCGGGTGCAGATGCTCGCCCGACACCGCTCCGCCGGGCTCGGAGTACACGTCCATCACGGTGCGCTCCCCGCCCGTGTGCGAGGACGGCGTCCTGATCACCACCCGCTCCCTGCACCGCGGGTTCTCGTACACCTCACCGACGCTGACCGTCACCGGCCGCCTCCTTCCGCCATGGTGAATTCAGCCTGGATTTCGATGGTGGCGATCGTTGGCCGGTCCGACACTCCCCATCTTGCGGTCGTATCCCAGAAGGCGCCGTTCCGGGATTCGACCGCAAGATCCGGAGTGTTTCCGCCATGGCTCATTCGTACTGTCGCGGCGCAGGAAAGCGCGTGAAGACGTGCGGAGAGAATGGCGAGAACGGGAGACGCAAGGTGCACAGCAAGAACGGGATAGCCCGCAGACGGTTTTTCACCACGGCCGCGGCGCTGGGCGGCACGGCCGCCCTCGGCAGCGCCCTCGGCCCGGAGGCGGCGGCCGCCGCGGGGGAGGCCGCGACCACCGGATTCGGTCCGGTCACCGTGACGTCGGCGGACGCGCAGTACGGGGAGCTCGTGCACGGCGTGAACCGCCGTTACGTCGGCAGCCCCGAGGCGGTCCACCTCGTGGACGAGGTCTCTCAGGTGGCGGGTGTGGTCCAGGCGGCCGTCACCGCCGGGAAGCGGCTGACCGTGCGCTCCGGCGGCCACTGCCTGGAGGACTTCGTCTTCAACCCCGAGGTCCAGGTGGTCCTCGACCTGTCGCAGCTCAACAGGGTGTACTACGACGCGGGGCGGCGCGCCTTCGCCGTCGAGACGGGCGCCCAGCTCCTGGACGTCTACAACCTGCTGTACCAGGTGTACGGCGTCACCGTGCCCGGCGGGATCTGCTACTCCGTCGCGGCCGGCGGCCACGTCAGCGGCGGCGGCTGGGGCCTGCTGTGCCGCCAGCTCGGCCTGATCATCGACTACCTGTACGCCGTCGAGGTGGTCGTGGTCGGCGCCGACGGCAAGGTGCGCACGGTCGTCGCGACCAGTGACAAGGACGACCCCAACCGGGAACTGTGGTGGGCCCACGCGGGCGGAGGGGGCGGCAACTTCGGCGTCGTCACGCGCTACTGGTTCCGCACGCCCGGCGCCACCGGCACCGACCCGAAGAAGCTGCTGCCCAAGCCGCCCCGTGAGGTGTACCTGTCGGCGCTGTCCTGGCCGTGGGAGAGCATGACCGAGGAGAGGTTCTCGCGGCTGGTGCAGAACTACGCGCGCTGGTTCACCGCGCACAGCGCACCGGGCGCCCCCGAACTCGCCCTGGCCAGCTTCCTCGTCCTGACCCACAGGTCCAGCGGCCAGATCGCCATGGTCACCCAGGTCGACGCCACCGTGCCCGGCGCCCGCCGGCTGCTCGACGACTACCTCGCCGCGATCGGCGAGGGCGTCGACGTCCGGACGGGGGCGGTCACCCGCCAGTTCGGCGAGTTCGGTCCGATGGCCGAGTACGCCGAGCCCCGCAGACTGCCGTGGCTGGAGGCCACCCGCTACCTCGGCACCACCAACACCAACCTCACCGACCCCACCTTCCGGCAGGAGTACAAGTCCTCCTACATGCGGGCGGCCTTCCCCGCCCGCCAGCTGGCCGCCCTGTACAAACACCTCACGCGCACCGACGTCACCCTGCCCGGCGCCTCGATCACCCTCAGCTCGTACGGCGGCGAGGTCAACCGGGTCGCCCCGGAGGCCACCGGTTATCCGCACCGCGAGTCGTTCTTCAAGATGATGTGGATGTCCCTGTGGAACGACGAGGCCGAGGACTCCGCCTACATCGCCTGGAACCGGGAGTGCTACGCGGAGGTCTACGCCGACACCGGTGGTGTGCCCGTCCCCAACGGCGTCACTGACGGCTGCTACGTCAACTACCCGGACAACGACCTGAACGACCCGAAGTACAACACCTCGTCGACGCCGTGGCACGCGCTGTACTACAAGGACAACTACCCGCGCCTGCAGCGCGTGAAGAAGAAGTACGACCCGAAGGACTTCTTCCGCCACGCCCAGTCCGTCCGCCTGCCCTGACGCGCGCGAAGGCCGCCCCGGACTTCCCGGGGCGGCCTTCGCCCGTACGGCGGCGCGGACCTCAGCGCTTGACGGCGAACGTCAGCCCGTCCGCGTAGGGGATCAGGCTCAGCTCCACCCGGTCGTCGTGGTGCAGCCGCGGGTTGAAGGCGCGCAGCGCCTGCGTCTCGGAGTCCTGGGCGGACTCGTCGAGCAGGGCGCCGTGCCACAGCACGTTGTCGACGACGACCAGGCCGCCGGGACGCAGCAGCTGGAGCGCGTACTCGTAGTACGCCGTGTAGTTCTCCTTGTCGGCGTCGATGAAGACGAAGTCGAACGTGCCGGCGGCGTCCTCCTCCTTGAGCAGGCGCTCGAGCGAGGCGCGGGCGTCGCCGATGCGCAGGTCGACCTTGTCGGCCACGCCGGCCCGCTTGCAGTAGTCGAGCGCCATGGCGCCCCACTCCTCGTTGATGTCCAGCCCCACCACCCGGCCGTCGTCGGGCAGCGCGAGCGCGGTCGACAGCAGGCTGTAGCCGGTGAACACGCCGACCTCGAGGGCACGCCGGGCCCCGGTGGCCTTCAGCAGGGTCCGCATGAACTGGCCCTGCTCCGGTGAGATCTGCATCAGGTGCAGCGGGAGCCGCGAGGTCTCCTTGCGCAGCTCGCGCAGCAGGTCGGGCTCGCGCAGCGAGACATCGGCGACGTAGTCCTGGAGTGCGTCGGTCAACTCGACCTGGAGTCTCATGGTGGCCACCTCGTGTCGGGTACTCGAATCCGAGAAGGAATTACAGGCGTCCGCGCTCACCGGTGTCAATCACTTCCGCTCTCCTGGATATTGCGCAGAAATACGCGCCGATCTTCTCGACCGATCCTTCAGCGGCGGTTGGCACCATGGCCGTGAGAAAGTGCCGAATTCGAGGGCTCGTATTTTTCGAGGGGTACCGATGGGCGACAGAGAACGCCGTTTTCGTGACTGCCTCGGCCGGTTCGCCACGGGTGTCACCGTGGTCACCGTCGAGCACGAGCACGGCGTCCACGGCGCCACGGTGGGCTCGTTCACCTCCGTCTCCCTCGAACCCCCGCTCGTCATGGTGTCCCTGGACCGCCGCAGCCGGATGTGCGGCCTGCTCACGGGCGCGCCGTCGTTCGGCGTGGACATCCTCGCCGCGCACCAGCGTGACCTGGCCCTGCACTTCGCGGGCCGGCCGCTGCCCGCGGACACCCCCGTGTCCTGGGAGCCCGACGCGGCGACCCCGAGCCTGACCGGTTGCGCCGCCCACCTCGACTGCGTGCCCTGGGCCGCGTACGACGGCGGCGACCACGTGCTGCACGTCGGCCGGGTGCGGGACTTCACCACGCGGGACGCGGAGCCGCTGGTCTTCCACGGCGGGGCCTTCCGGGTCCTGGACACCGCTCCCGGCCACCACGCGTGGACCGGGACGCTCGACGGACCGGCGGACGGCGCGTGGTCGCCGGGAGCCGCGGCGCTTTACTCCCCGCTGGGTCACTGACCGTCACGACCGGACAAGGACACACCATGACGCTGCAGCAGGGCGAGGCCCCCGCCTCCGCACCGGCTCCCCGCACCACCCGCCCCCTGACCGGCGACGAGTACCTGGAGAGCCTGCGCGACGACCGCGAGGTCTACATCTACGGCGAGCGCGTCGACGACGTCACCAGGCACCCGGCGTTCGCCAACTCGGCCCGCATGACGGCGCGCCTGTACGACGCCCTGCACGATCCGGCCCGCCGCGAGGTGCTGACCACCCGCACCGACACCGGGAGCGACGGCTACACCCACAAGTTCTTCCGCACTCCGCGCAGCGTCCAGGACGTCGTCGAGGACCGCGAGGCGATCGCCGAGTGGGCCCGGCTCACCTACGGCTGGATGGGCCGCAGCCCGGACTACAAGGCCGCCTTCCTCGGCACGCTCGGCGCCAACTCCGCCTACTACGCGCCGTTCGAGGACAACGCGCGTCGCTGGTACCGCGAGTCCCAGGAGAAGGTGCTGTTCTGGAACCACGCGATCATCCACCCGCCGGTCGACCGGCACCGGCCGTCCGAAGAGGTCAAGGACGTCTTCGTGCACGTGGAGAAGGAGACCGACGCCGGCCTCGTGGTCAGCGGCGCCAAGGTCGTGGCCACCGGCTCGGCCATCACGCACTACAACTTCATCTCGCACTACGGACTGCCCCTGAAGGAGAAGGAGTTCGCGCTCGTCGCGACCATCCCGATGGGCGCGCCCGGCCTGAAGCTGATCTGCCGGCCCTCCTACGCCGCGACGGCCGCCGTCATGGGCAGCCCCTTCGACTACCCGCTCTCCTCGCGCCTGGACGAGAACGACACCATCTTCGTCCTCGACAAGGTGCTCATCCCCTGGGAGAACGTCTTCCTCTACGGCGACGTGGACCAGGTCAACGGGTTCGCCCCGAAGTCCGGCTTCATCCCGCGCCTGACCTTCCACGGCTGCATCCGTCTCGCCGTGAAGATCGACTTCATCGCGGGGCTGCTGGCCAAGGCCGTCGAGATGACCGGCACCAAGGACTTCCGCGGCATCCAGTCCCGGATCGGCGAGGTGCTCGCCTGGCGCAACATGTTCTGGGCCCTGACCGACGCGGCCGCCCGCAACCCCGAGGAGTGGAAGGACGGCGCCCTGCTGCCGCGCCTGGAGTACGGCATGGCCTACCGCTGGTTCATGACCATCGGCTACCCGCGCATCAAGGAGATCATCGAGCAGGACGTCGCCAGCGGCCTCATCTACGTCAACTCCAGCGCCGAGGACTTCAAGAACCCCGACGTGCGCCCCTACCTCGACAAGTACGTGCGCGGTTCCAACGGCTACGACTCCGTCAGCCGGGTCAAGCTGATGAAGCTGCTGTGGGACGCGATCGGCACCGAGTTCGGCGGCCGGCACGAGCTGTACGAGCGCAACTACTCCGGCAACCACGAGGCGGTGCGCAGCGACATCTTCATGACCCAGACGGAGACCGGCCAGCTCGACGCGTACAAGGGATTCGCCGAACAGTGCCTCCGGGAGTACGACCTCGACGGCTGGACGGTCCCCGACCTCGACTCCTTCCAGGGGCTGCGCGACGCCAGGAAGAACTTCTGGCGCTGACATGACCACCGTCCCCCCTTCGGTACGGCGGCGACCGGGCCCGGCCCTCGCCGCCCTCTTCCTCGGCACCTTCGTCATGGGCAGCGCCGAGCTGGTCGTCGTCGGCCTGCTGAACCTCGTCGCCCGCGACCTCGCCGTGTCGGTGGACACGGCGGGCACCCTGGTCACCGCCTACGCGCTGGGCATCTGCGTCGGCGGTCCGCTCCTGACGGCGCTCACCCTCCGGATCCGGCGCCGCACACTGCTGTGGACGTCCCTGGCCGGCTACGTCGCGGGCAACCTGCTCGCCGCCCTCGCCCCGGGCTTCGGCACGCTGATCGCGGCGCGGGCGGTCACCGGAGCGCTGCAGGGCCTGTTCCTCGGCACGGCGTTCACGGTGGCGGCCGCCCTGGTGCCGCCCGAGCGGACCGGGCGCGCGATCTCCGTGGTCTTCGGCGGTGTCGCCGTCTCCACCGCGCTCGGCGTCCCGCTGGGCACCCTCGCGGCCCAGCACCTGGGCTGGCGTGCGGCGTTCACGGCCGTCGTGGTCCTCGGCGCGCTGGCGCTGCTGGCGACGGCGGTGTGCGTCCCGCCGGTCGGCGGCCCGGGGACGAGCGGCCTGTGGGCGCAGTCCCGGCACGCGCTGGCGCCCCGGGTCCTGGCGGTGCTCGGCGTCGGATTCCTGCTCATGGGCGGCCAGTTCGCGGCGTTCACCTACATCACGCCGTTCCTGGAGGAGGTCACGGAGGTCTCCGGCACGTGGCTGAGCGTCTTCCTGTTCGCCTACGGAGCCGCGACGGCCCTCGGTACGTTCGTGGGCGGCCGGGCCGCGGACCGGGACGCGGCACGCGCGCTCGTCGGGGCGAACGCCGCCCTGGTCGCGGCCCTGGTGATCCTGCACGTCGCCGGCGCCTCCCGGACCCTGGTGGCCCTCGCCCTCGTGGTGTGGGGCGTGGTCGGGTTCGGTCTCGTCCCCTCGCTGCAGTACCGGGTCGGGCTGCTGGCCGGACCCGGACGCGACCTCGCGGCGACGCTGCCCGCGTCCGCGGTCAACGCGGGCATCGCGATCGGCGCGGTCGCGGGCGGCGCGGCCGTGTCCCGCGGCGGCGCCGCGGACGCGGTGCTCACCGGACTGCTGGTGTGCGCGGCGGCACTGCCCGCGACCTGGGCCTCGGGACGGCTGCGTCCGCCGGCGCCCGGGCGGCAGCCGGCCGTCCTCGCGGGGGAGCCGGACACCAAGGGCTGAACGGCGGGGCGCCCCGGACTACCCGTGCGGGGCGCAGACCGCCGGCACCGCCCGCCGCACCCGCACGGCGAGCGCCACCCGCCGGACCCGCAGGGGCAGTTCACGGCCCAGCTGCGGGGGCTCCGCCTCCCGCACGGCCGCGGCGACGGCCGCGGCGAACTCCCCGTCCGCGCGCACCAGCAGAGCCTGCCGGAACATGCCGTGCAGCTGGTGCAGCAGGGCCGGCGCCTCGTCCCCCGTCAGGACCCCGCACACGCCCTTGTCCGTCACCGCGACGAGCACCGGCCCCAGCGACGAGCCCGCCACCGTGTACCGGATCACCGCCCCGTCGCCGCCCGCGCGGTACGCCTTCGGAGTCATGCCGAGGATCTCCGTGGCGGCCGCGTAGAAGTGACCGCCGGAGTTGAAGCCCGAGCTGTACACGGCGTCCGCGATCGTCCCGGACCGCGGCAGGGCCTCGCGCACCCGGCGGGCGCGCGCCGCCGCCAGGTAGGCGTGCGGCGTGATCCCGGTGAACGACTTGAACATGCGGTGGAAGTGGAAGCGGCTGTAGCCGACCTTGCGGGCCAGTTCGTCCAGGCTCGGCGGCAGGGACGCCTCGTCCATGATCCGGCAGGCCCTGGCGACGGCCCGGACCGCCACGGCGTGCCGGCCGGAGTCGTCGGGGTAGCAGCGGCGGCACGGCCGGTACCCCTCGGCACGGGCCTGCTCCGGGGTGGGGAAGAACCGGACGTTCTCGCGGCGGGCCAGCTTCACCGTGCACGACGGGCGGCTGTACACGCCCGTCGTGGTGACCACGTAGCAGAAGTGGCCGTCCGCGCGGACGTCCCGGTCGTGCACGGCCTGCCACCGTGCCTCGTCGCAGGCGTATGCCGCCGGGGCGGCCGTCGTCACCGTCATGCTCCGTGCCTCTCGTTCGTCAGAGCCTCGAGCGGGCGCGCCGTGTGACGGCGCAGGACGCTGCGGTCGCGCACGGCCTTGCCGTTGGCCGTGCGGGGCAGTTCCCGCAGCAGGTGGTAGCGGTCCGGCGCGGGCGCCCCGCCGAGGAACCGGCGGCACCAGGAGTGCAGTTCGCCGCCGTCCAGTTCCACGCTGCTCGCCACGTGCGCCTCGATCGGGCCGACCCCGAGGACCACCGCGTCCGTGATGTGCCGGTGGGCCCGCAGCACCGACTCGATGCGCAGCAGGTCGACCGAGGTGTCCCCGACGCCCTGGACCCTGCCGCGCAGCCGCAGGGCCCCGGTGCCGGGATCACACGTGACCAGGTCGCGCGTGGACATCCAGCCGCCGTCCCAGGGCGTGTCCTCGTACAGGTACGGGGACGTGGGGACGTGCACCTCCAGGACTCCGCCGACCACACGGGTGCGGACGCCGGGGACGGGCGGGCCGACGTGGGGCGGGCCGAAGCGGCCGGTGAGGTCGGCCGCGATGATGCCGGTCTCGGTCGTGCCGTAGGCCTGACCGACGCGCACGCCGTGACGGCCGCGGAACACCGCGGGCGTCTCGGGCGGCAGCGTGTCACCGCTCGACACGGCCAGCCGCAGCCACGGCATCCGTCCGGGCTCGGCCCGCACCAGCCAGCGGAAATGCCGGGGATTGCCCAGCACCACGTGCGCGTCGGCCGCCGCCCGCACCGTCGCCGCCGCCGTGCGGGCGACCGGCATCAGCACGGTCGCGCCCGCCGCGAGGGCGTGCAGCACGCCGCCGATCAGCCCGAACGAGTGCGTGACGGGCTCCAGCACGGCCACTCGTTCGCCGTGCCGCGGCATGTCCCCCAGGGATGCGAGCCGGTCCAGTTCCTCCAGCAGCGACTCGGGGGTCCGGCCGACCGCCTTGGGGCGCCCGGTGGTCCCCGAGGAGAACTGCACGAGGCAGTGACCGCTCGCGCGCGGGCGGCCGCCGGCGTGGCGGCGCACCAGCACCTCGCACTCGTCGACGAAGTCGTGGGGCCGTTCCCGGCCCTCGCCGAGGGACACCGAGAACTGCACCGTCTCCGGATCGGGGGCACCTCCCCCGCCCGCCGGCCGGGCCGTGCCTCCACCAGCGCCACCTGGGCGCCGAGCGACCACAGGGCGAACAGCGCCCACACCTGTGTGAAACTCGCGCTGCCGCGCAGGGCGACCGTACTGCGCGGCCCGATGCCGTACTTCTGCAGCACGTCGGCCAGCCAGGCCGTCTCGTGCCGGAGCCGGCCGAACGTCACCTCGTGGTCGCCGGCCCGCGCCCACACCTCGTCGTCGGCGTGGCGGCCGAGCAGCTCGGCACCCCACCAGGACCGTTGCGTCATCGCCTCCACCGGACCCCTCGCCGCGGCGCCGGGGCCGCGGCGAGGGCGGCCCCGGTCGCCTCCGCCTACTTCTCGACGCAGAACTCGCCGACCGGCCAGCCCACGTGGCGCTTGTCGGTGGCCACGTGACCGAGCAGCTGGTCGCCCTTCTTCAACTCCGTCACGTTCAGCACGGCCGCACCCGGGCCGAGCACCCGGACGTGCCAGTCGTCCTGCACGATCAGGCTGACCTCGACGCCCTCCGGCGAGAACGCCTTGATGCCGAGCAGCGGGCGGGACTCCAGCTTGATGCGGCCCACCACGATGCGACGGGTGCGGCCGTCGGCGCCGACGGCGAGCACCGGGCTGCCGGCCTTCAGCTCGCTGAGGTAGTTGGTGCGGTTGTCCGCTCCGAACACGTAGCTGTGCAGCGCGCCCGCGTTGATGCGGAACGGACGGGTCGGCATGTACGGCAGCGGGTGGGTCTCGCTCACGCACAGCACGAAGCCGTGCGCGTACGAGCCGACCAGCATGCCCTCGTCCTTCTCGAAGTGCGTGCAGGTGTCGATGCAGACCCGGTCGCCGAGACCGAGGTGCTCGATCGACTCGACGGTGAGCGTCTGCAGCTGCAGGTCCGGGGTCTTCACCCGCAGCATCTCCATGAGCGCGAAGACGTCGTTGGCGGAGCGCGGGGCGATCAGGACGCCCTCGGAGCCCTTCTCCAGCACGTCGACGATGATCTGCGCCTCTTCGATGTCGGCGGCCTGGCAGATCAGCTGCCCCGGCGAGGCGTCCGCCGCGGCGATCACGATCTCCAGCGGGATCTTCGTCGGGTCCTTGAACTCCACCACGGTGTAAGGGAGTTCACGGGCGGCCTCGCAGGCGATCTTGAGGGTGGGGTCGTCGACGACGTTCACCCAGGCGGCCGTGGTCTTCTCGCCGTCGCGGTGCCGGGCCTCCAGGACGCCGAGGCCGTCCACGTCGGAGACCTCGCGCAGCACGATCAGACCCTCGGGGGTCTCGCCGGGGACGGGCGCGCCCGGGGCGAGGACGCGCTTCACCGTGTTCGGCAGGAGGGCGAGGCGCTCCGGGTCGCTGTCGACGACGCCGTCGACCCGCGCGTGGATCGCGGCGTCGACGACCGCCTCGCGCTGCTCGGCGGGCACGGTACGGAGGTCGATCCAGGCAAACTTCACAACACACCTGCCATCTCGGTCTGCGACGCGGGCTCGGACGCGAGCTCGCGTCGGTGAATGATTGAGGCCAGTTCCCGGACCGCCTTCTCGGGCGACGGGCTGGTGAACACCCGTCGGCCGACGGCGAGTCCGGCACAGCCCATGTCCACGGCGGTGACCGCGAACTCGAACAGGCTCCGGTCGGTGGACCCGCCGCCCGCCACCACCACCGGCAGCGGGGAGGAGGCGATCACCTCCGCCATGCGCTCGGGAGGGTCGGCGAGCACCGTCTTGACGATGTCGACGCCCAGGTCCGCGGCGATGTTCACCACGTGGGCGACGAGCGTCGGGTCGGTCGGGTCGGTCACACGGGGACCACGCGGATAGATCATGGCCATGAGCGGCATGCCGAAGCGGTCGCAGGCCGAGGCCACCGCGCCGAGGTCGGCGAGCTGGTCCGCCTCGGTGTCGGAGCCGATGTTCACGTGCACGCTGACCGCGTCCGCGCCCAGCCGGACCGCCTCCTCCACGTCGCCCACCAGCACCTTGGCGTTGCTGTCGGGTCCGTGGGCGGTGCTCGCGCTCAGGTGCACCACGAGGGAGCACCGCGTGAGCAGCTCCGGTGTGATCATGCGGGCCCTGCCCTTGTGGACGACGACGCCGTCGGCGCCGCCGTGCGCGATGGAGCGGACCAGGTCGCCGAATCCGGCGGCGGTCGCGACGGGCCCGTCGGACACGGAGTGGTCCAGCGGTACGAACAGGAACCGGCCGTCCCCCGGCCGGGACAATCGTGCGAGGCGCACCGATTTACCGGTGAGCGGCATGCTCGACATGACACCCCTCCTCGTTCCTGGTCACAGAGTTCGGGTGGGATTCCGCAGGGGGTCCCGGGCTGAACTGTCGCAGCGGCCGCTGAAGAATCGAGCCAGGTGCCGGGGGCCCGGGATCGCCGCAAGATACGGAGTGCCGGGGCGGCGGCCGGATGCCTAGCGTCACCGCATCGCGTGTGATCCACACGGGAGAGCGGGAGGGAAACGAAATGACGCACGGTACGGGACGAGTGGGCAGACGGGGTGTGCTCGCGGCAGGTGCCGCACTGGGCGGCGGGATGCTGCTGCCCGCGCCCCGGGCAGCGGCCGCGCCGGACGAGCTGGTGACCGTCACCCCGGGCGACGCGCGCTACCCGGACCTGGTCCGGGGCTGGAACCAGCGCTACGTCGGCCGGCCCGAGGCGGTCCACGTGGTCCGCTCGACCGCCCAGGTCGCGACCGCCGTCCGGCAGGCGGTCCGGGCCGGCAAGCGGATCACCGTGCGCAGCGGCGGACACTGCTGGGAGGACTTCGTCTTCACCCCCGACGTCCAGGTGGTCGTCGACATGTCGGCGATGCGGGACGTGGACTTCGACTCGTCGATGAACGCCTTCGTGGTGCAGCCGGGCGCCCAGCTCCTCGACGTCTACGAACGCCTGTACCGCACCTGGGGCGTCATCGTGCCGGCCGGCATGTGCTTCCAGGTCGGGGCGGGCGGCCACGTCAGCGGCGGCGGCTGGGGCCTGCTGTGCCGCCGGCTCGGCCTCGTGGTGGACCACCTGTACGCGGTCGAGGTCGTCGTGGCGGGCGCCGACGGCAAGGTGCGCACCGTCGTCGCCACCCGCGAGGACGACGACCCCCACCGGGAGCTGTGGTGGGCCCACACGGGCGGGGGCGGCGGCAACTTCGGCATCGTGACCCGCTACTGGTTCCGCAGTCCCGGCGCGAGCGGCACCGACCCGGCCCGGCTGCTGCCGGCCCCGCCGCCCGAGGTCCTGGTCAGCGCCGTGTCCTGGAACTGGTCCGAGCTGGACGAGCGGTCCTTCGCCCGCCTGGTCCGCAACTACGCGGACTGGCACGTCCGGCACGCCGCCCCCGACGACCCGGCCACCGCCGTGTGCAGCATGCTCTCCCTCAACCACGTCTCGAACGGGGCCGTGGGCCTGATCACCCACGTCGACGCGAGCGTGCCCGGTGCCGCGCGGCTGCACGACGAGTTCCTCACGGAGGTCAGCGAGGGCGTCAACGCCACCCGGGGACCGGTCACCACGCGGATGGGCGAGCTGACCGCGCTGCCGGACCTGGTCACCCCGCGCCGCCTCCCGTGGCTGCAGGCGGCCCGCTACCTGGGCACGGCGAACCCCACCACCAACGACCCGACCCAGAAGAGCGACTTCAAGTCGGCGTACATGAAGGCGGGCTTCCCCGAGCGCCAGCTGTCCGCCCTGTACCGCCACCTGACCCGCGAGGACGTCGGCAACCCCACGGGCTCGGTCATGCTCAGCTCGTTCGCGGGTCAGGTGTCGGCCGTCGCCCAGGACGCCACGGCCAGCGCCCACCGGGACGCCGCGTACAAGCTGGCCTGGATGATCTGGTGGGACGACCCCGCCGACGAGAAGGACTGCGTGCGCTGGCTGCGCGAGTTCTACGCCGACATGTACGCCGACACCGGCGGCGTCCCGGTCCCCAACGAGGTGACCGACGGCTGCTACGTCAACTATCCCGACGCCGACCTGAGCTCCCCGGAGCACAACCGCTCGGACACGCCCTGGCACGACCTGTACTACAAGGGCAACTACCGGCGTCTGCAGCGGGTCAAGCAGACGTACGACCCGGGGAACGTCTTCCGGCACCGGCAGTCGGTGCGACTGCCGGGCAGCTGAGCCGGCGCAACCCGGCGGTGCGGGCCGGTGTTCCTCCTGGCGTACGGGTTACGACCACCGCCACGAGCGCCGAGACGACCGCAGGAGCCCCGATGCCGCACAGCCCCGCCGTGGACACCCAGGTCGCCGTCGTCGGCGGCGGCCCGGTCGGCATGCTGCTCGCCCGTGAGCTGGCCCTGCTGGGCGTGCAGGTCACCGTCCTGGAGAAGCTCCCCGCACCGACCGGGGAGTCGAAGGCGGGGACGCTGCACGCCCGCACCGCCCAGACGCTGCACCGGCGCGGACTGCTGAAGGCCGTGCAGCCCGGCCCCCCGGCCCCGCCGGTCGGGCGGGGCCCCGTGCCGTTCCACTTCTCCGGCATGTTCGACCTCGACCTGAGCCGGGTCGTCGACGAGGGCCCCGTGATGGTGGGCAGCCCGCAGGCGTGGGCACAGGAGGTGTTCGCGGCCGACGCCGAACGGCTGGGCGCGCGGATACGGCGCGACCGCGAGCTCGTCGGCCTCGAGGAGGAACCGGACGCCGTGCGCCTGACCGCGCGCGACTCCCGGGGCGCCACGCACACGCTGCGCGCCTCCTGGGTGGTCGGTGCGGACGGTGCCCGCAGCGCCGTCCGCAAGCTGGCCGGCATCCCGTTCTCCGGCACACCCGCCCGCGTCGGCGCCCTGATCGGAGAGGTCCGCCTGCTGGACCCGGCCCGCGCGCCGCAGGGCTGGCAGCGCAACCCGCGGGGCTGGACCCTGGTGTGGCTCAACCCGTTCGGACGCAGCCGGGTGTGCACGTACGACTTCCGGGGCCCGCACCCCGACCGGCAGGCGCCCGTGACGCTGGACGAGTTCCGGGCGGAGGTGGAGCGGATCGCGGGCCGCCCGGTGCCCATGGACTCGCCGAGCTGGCTCACCCGCTTCAGCGACGCCGCCCTCCAGGCCGAGCGCTACCGTGCCGGCAGGATCCTGCTCGCCGGCGACGCGGCGCACGTCCACTTCCCGGCCGGCGGCCAGGGCGTCAACCTCGGCCTGCAGGACGCCGTCAACCTGGGCTGGAAGCTCGCCGCGGAGGTGCACGGCTGGGCGCCGCCCGGACTGCTCGACACGTACGAGACCGAACGCGCGCCCGTCGCCGAGGCGGTCCTGGAGAACGTGCGCGCCCAGGTCGCCCTGATGGACCCCGACCCCCGCATGGACGCGCTGCGCACCCTGTTCGCCCGGATGATGCACTTCGACGACGTCAACCAGTACCTCGGAGGCATGATCAGCGGCGTCGACGTCCGCTACGACACCGGCGACCCCGGCGACCCGCTCGCCGGCCGCTTCGCCCCCGACGTGCGCCTGAAGACCGGGGACTCGGTCACCAGCCTCGCCGAGCTCCTGCACGACGCCAGGCCGTTGCTGTTGCTCCTGACCGACTCCGAGGACCTCCGCGAGACCGTGGAGCCCTGGCGGCCCAGGGTGAACGTGGTGACCGCGACGGCGGCCGAGCCGATCGGCGCGGACGCCCTGCTGGTGCGGCCCGACGGGTACGTCGCCTGGTCGGCCCCGGGAGGCGGCGGGGACGCGGACGCCCTGGCCGGGGCGCTGGGGTGCTGGTTCGGGCACCCCGCGTAGGAGACGGCGCCGGGAGCCTGCCGGCGACCGCCGAAGACCCCGCCGCGGCCGGCGGATCCCGCCGGCCGCGGCGGGGCGGCGTCCTGACCGCCCGCCGCACGGGAGAAGGACGGCCGCGCCGGGCGCCCGACGGCCGCTGTGCCGTCGGGCGCCCGCGGACCGGTGCGCCGCGCCGTTCCCCACGGTGGACTCAGCTCACACGGAAGCTCCTCGAACCGAGCACGTCGCGGTGGATGTCCACCGCCGCCGTGGACCTGTTCAGCGTGATGTAGTGCAGGCCCGGTGCACCCTCGTCCAGCAGACGTCCGGCCATGGCGGTGGCGTGCTCGACGCCGATCCGGTGACCGGCGGCGGGATCGTCGCGCACCGCCTCGAGGCGGTGCGCCAGGTCCTCCGGGAACGCCGCGTGGGACAGTTCGGCGAAACGGCGGATCTGCCGCACGTCGGTGGCCGGCATGATCTCCGGGATGATCGGCACGTCACAGCCCGCGGCGTCCACCCTGTCGCGCAGCCGCAGGTAGTCCTCGACGTGGAAGAACATCTGGGTGATGGCGTAGTCGGCGCCCGCACGGCACTTGGCGACGAAGTGCCGGATGTCGCTGTCCCAGTCCGGCGAGCGCGGGTGCATCTCGGGAAAAGCGGCCACGCCGATGGTGAAATCCCCCAGGGAACGGACGAGTTCGACCAGCTCGTAGGCGTACGTGAAACCGTCCGGGTGCGGCGTCCAGGGACCGTTCGGATCACCGGGCGGGTCGCCGCGCAGAACCAGGACGTCCTTGATCCCCGCGTCGGCGTACTGACCGATGATGTGCCGCAGTTCGGCCACCGAGTGCCCGACGGCGGTCAGGTGGGCGACGGGCCGCAGGGTGGTCTCGGCGCCGATGCGCCGGGTGACCTCGACGGTGCGCTCGCGCGAGGAGCCGCCCGCGCCGTAGGTGACGGACACGAAGGTGGGGGAGAGGGGCTCGACACGGCGGACGGTGTCCCACAGGGTGCGGTCGCCCTTGTCGGTCTTGGGCGGGAAGAACTCGAACGAGAACGACGGAACGCCGCTCGACAGCGCGCCGCGCAGGGAACTCATGAACGGCCTCCCGTGTTGAAGTACTTGGCTTCGGGGTGGTGGACGACGATGGCGTCGGTGGACTGTTCGGGGTGGAGCTGGAACTCCTCGGACAGGTGGACGCCGATGCGTTCGGGCTGGAGGAGGTCGGCGATCTTGGCGCGGTCCTCCAGGTCGGGGCAGGCGCCGTAGCCCAGGGAGAAGCGGGCGCCGCGGTATTTGAGGGCGAACATGTCCGGCATGGCGGTGGGGTCCTCGCCGGCGAAGCCGAGTTCGGCGCGCACGCGGGCGTGCCAGTACTCGGCGAGGGCCTCGGCGAGCTGGACGGACAGGCCGTGCAGTTCGAGGTAGTCGCGGTAGGCGTTGGCCTGGAACATCCGGGCGGTCTCCTCGCCGATGCGGGAGCCGACGGTGACCACCTGCAGGCCGACCACGTCCGTCTGGCCGGATTCCTCGGGGCGGAAGAAGTCGGCCAGGCACAGCCGGCGGCCGCGGCGCTGGCGGGGGAAGGTGAAGCGGGTGCGTTCGTTGCCCCGCTCGTCCAGGATGATCAGGTCGTCGTCCTTGGACACGCACGGGAAGTAGCCGTAGACCACGGCCGCCTCCAGCAGGTTCTGCGTCTGCAGCCGCTCCAGCAGGCCGCGCAGCCGGGGCCGGCCCTCGCTCTCCACCAGTTCCCGGTAGCTGGGTCCCTCGCCGGTGCGGGCCTGCTTCAGGCCCCACTGGCCCTTGAACAGGGCGTCCTCGTCCAGCCAGGACGCGTACTCCCTGAGCTGGATGCCCCTGACCACCCGGGTGCCCCAGAACGGCGGCGCGGGCACCGGGTTGTCGGTGGCCACGTCGGAGCGGACGTGCCCCTCCTGCGGCCGCTCCTCCACCTCCACCGCGGCGGCCCGCACCCGGCGCTGCCTCAGCTCGGGCAGCTTCGCGCCGGGCACGCCGCGCTTGACGCCGATCAGGGCGTCCATCAGGCGCAGCCCCTCGAAGGCGTCGCGGGCGTAGCGGACCTCGCCCTGGTAGATCTCGTGCAGGTCCTGCTCGACATACGCCCGGGTCAGGGCGGCGCCGCCGAGGATGACCGGGTAGTCGGCGGCCAGGCCGCGGGCGTTGAGCTCCTCCAGGTTCTCCTTCATGATCACGGTGGACTTCACCAGCAGCCCGGACATGCCGATCACGTCGGCCTTGTGCTCGGCGGCGGCGTCCAGGATCGCGGAGACGGGCTGCTTGATGCCGAGGTTGACGACGGTGTAGCCGTTGTTGGACAGGATGATGTCGACCAGGTTCTTGCCGATGTCGTGCACGTCGCCGCGCACCGTGGCCAGCACGATGGTGCCCTTGCCCTCGTCGTCGGTCTTGTCCATGTGCGGCTCCAGATGCGCCACCGCGGCCTTCATCACCTCCGCGGACTGCAGCACGAACGGCAGCTGCATCTGCCCCGACCCGAACAGCTCCCCGACCACCTTCATGCCGTCCAGCAGGGTGTCGTTGACGATGTCCAGCGCCTTGCGGGTCCGCAGCGCCTCGTCCAGGTCGGCCTCCAGGCCGTTGCGCTCGCCGTCGATGATCCGCCGCTTGAGGCGTTCCTCCAGCGGCAGCGCGGCCAGCTCCTCGGCCCTGCCGGCCTTCAGCGACTTGGCGGTGGCCCCCTCGAACAGCGCCATCAGTTTCTGCAGCGGGTCGTAGCCCTCACGCCGCCGGTCGTAGATCAGATCCAGGGCGGTGTTCACCTGCTCCTCGTCGAAGCGGGCGATGGGCAGGATCTTGCTCGCGTGCACGATCGCCGAGTCCAGGCCGGCCTTGACGCACTCGTCGAGGAAGACGGAGTTGAGCAGGATGCGGGCGGCCGGGTTCAGGCCGAAGGAGATGTTCGACAGCCCCAGCGTGGTCTGCACGGCCGGGTGGCGGCGCTTGAGCTCGCGGATCGCCTCGATGGTGGCGACGCCGTCCTTGCGGGACTCCTCCTGCCCGGTGCAGATGGTGAAGGTCAGGCAGTCGATGAGGATGTCCTCCTCACGGACGCCCCAGTTGCCGGTGAGGTCGTCGATGAGCCGTTCGGCGATCTCCACCTTCTTCTCGGCGGTGCGGGCCTGGCCCTCCTCGTCGATGGTCAGCGCGATCAGCGCCGCCCCGTGCTCGCGGGCCAGCCGCGTGACACGCGCGAAGCGGGAGTCGGGGCCGTCGCCGTCCTCGTAGTTCACCGAGTTGATCACCGCCCGGCCGCCCAGCCGCTCCAGCCCGGCCCGGATCACCTCGACCTCGGTGGAGTCCAGCACCACCGGCAGCGTGGAGGCGGTCGCGAACCGGCCGGCCAGCTCCGCCATGTCCGCCACGCCGTCCCGGCCCACGTAGTCCACGCACAGGTCCAGCATGTGCGCGCCCTCACGGATCTGCTCCCGGGCCATCTCCACACAGTCGTCCCAGCGGCCCGCCAGCATCGCCTCACGGAACTTCCTCGACCCGTTGGCGTTGGTGCGCTCACCGATCGCCAGATACGAGGTGTCCTGCCGGAACGGCACGCTCTGGTAGAGGGAGGCGGCGCCCGGCTCCGGCCGCGGATCACGCTCGCTCGGCGCCATCCCCCGCACCCGCTCCACCAGCCGCCGCAGGTGCTCGGGCGTGGTGCCGCAGCAGCCGCCCACCAGCGACAGCCCGTAGTCGCGGACGAACGCCTCCTGCGCGTCCGCCAGCTCCGGCGCGCTCAGCGGATAGCGCGCACCGTCCCGGGTGAGCTCCGGCAGCCCGGCGTTGGGCATGCACGACAGCGGCACCCGCGCATGGCGGGCCAGATAGCGCAGGTGCTCGCTCATCTCGGCCGGACCGGTCGCACAGTTCAGGCCGATCATGTCGATGCCGAGCGGCTCCAGCGCGGTCAGCGCCGCACCGATCTCCGAGCCCAGCAGCATCGTGCCGGTCGTCTCCACCGTCACCGAGACGATCAGCGGCACCTCGCAGCCCGCCGCCTCCATCGCCCGCCGGGCGGCGACGACCGAGGCCTTGGTCTGCAGCAGGTCCTGCGTGGTCTCCACCAGCAGCGCGTCCGCACCCCCCGCCAGCAGACCCTCCGCGTTCTGCTGATAGGCGTCCCGGATCGCGGCGAACGTGATGTGCCCCAAAGTGGGCAGCTTGGTACCGGGCCCCATCGAACCCAGCACCCAGCGCTGCTGTCCGGTGCGCCGCGCGTAGTCGTCGGCCGTCTCGCGCGCGATGCGGGCACCGGCCTCGGACAGCTCGCCGATCCGGTGGGCGATGTCGTACTCGCCGAGGGCGGAGAGGTTCGCGCCGAAGGTGTTGGTCTCCACGCAGTCCACGCCCGCGTCGAAGTACGCGGCGTGCACGGAGCGGACGATGTCCGGGCGGGTCACGTTCAGGATCTCGTTGCAGCCCTCGAGATTCTGGAAGTCCTCGAGCGTGGGGTCCTGGGCCTGGAGCATCGTGCCCATCGCCCCGTCGGCGACCACCACACGGGTGGCGAGCGCCTCACGCAGCCCGCTCATGCCAGTCCCGCCAGTCGCGGCTCGATCTCGCGGGCCGTGTCGTGCCCGTAGGCGCGCTCGACACGGTCGATCAGGTCCGCGGCGAGCAGCTTGTACTCCTGTGTGCCGACCGTCTCCAGGACGACCGAGGCCAGCGCGCAGCCCAGCTGGGCCGCGCGCTCCTCGGGCCAGTCCCAGCTCAGGCCGGCGAGGAATCCGGAACGGAACGCGTCGCCCACGCCGGTCGGATCGACGATCTTCTCGGTGGGGACGGCGGACACGTCGAGACGGGGCTGCCCGCACCGCGACAGGGAGACGCCCTCCGCGCCCCGGGTGATGATCCACGTGCCGACGCGGAGCAGGATCTCCCGTTCGCTCCAGCCGGTGCGTTCCCGCAGCAGGGCGGCCTCGTACTCGTTGGTGAACAGCAGGTGCGCGCGGTCCACCAGGCGGCGGGCCTGGGTTTCGTCCAGCCGGGCCAGTTGCTGTGAGGGATCGGCGGCGAGGCGGATGCCGGCGCGCCGTGCGGTCTCGGTGTGGCGCAGCATCGCCTCCGGGGCGTCGGCGCCGACGTGCACGAGGTCGAATCCGCCGCAGCGGGCCGCCACCGCGGCGAGGTCGATCTTTCCGGCGTCCGCCATGGCGCCGGCGTAGAAGGTGGCGATCTGGTTCTGCGCCTCGTCCGTCGTGCACACGAACCGGGCGGTGTGCAGGGTCTCGCTGATCCTGACGGCGTCCGTGTTCACCCCGGCGGCGCGCAGCCAGGTCCCGTACTCGGCGAAATCGAGGCCCGCGGCGCCGATCAGGTGGGGGGTGAGTCCCAGACGTCCCAGTCCGAAGGCGATGTTGGCGGCGACACCGCCGCGGTGTACGTCGAGACGGTCGACGAGGAAGGACAGGGACACCTGGTCCAGGTGGTCGGCGATCAGCTGGTCGGTGAACCGACCGGGGAAGGACATCAGATGGTCGGTGGCTATCGAGCCGGTCACGGCGATTCGCACGACGGTCTCTCTCCTTGAACCCGGGGTCGAAGGGTGCGGCCCGGTGCCCGGCGGCCGGGGCGCACGGGGCGCCGGGCCGGGCTCCGGCAGCGCGGGCGGGCCCTGCACGGGGCAAGCCTGCCGCGTGCCGCTCAAGCGCTGAGCGAAGCGCCCGTCCGGCACGGGCGCCGGGCGCGGATCCGGAAGCTTCTCCCCGGTTGTCACGCTCGGTTACTATGCTCACTTCATGCCGGGAGCCGGAGGCCGGGAGCGAGGGGCGCCGCTCCCGGCGGACCGCCGGGAGAGAGGGTGGCGCGCATGCCGAACGGGATTCCCCGGACACTCCCCGGGTCGGGCGGAGAGATTTCCGCGGATGTGTCACCTCGGAGCTGGTCATGGAACATAAGGCATACGACTTGTGGGGCCTTGGAACATGCTGAGAGAGGTCAGTGCGACCCGCTACATCACGCCCCTGCGGTCCGGCGGGTCCGTCCCCGGCGTCTTCGAGGCCGACGACCTGGGCACCTACGTCGTGAAGTTCACCGGCTCCGCGCAGGGCCACAAGGCGCTGGTCGCCGAGGTGATCGTCGGCGAGCTGGCCCGCGCCCTGGGCCTGCGCTTCCCCGAGCTGGTCCTGGTGCACTTCGATCCGGCGGTCGCCGGGAGCGAGCCGCACCAGGAGGTGCGGGACCTGCACGCCTCCAGCGCCGGGGTCAACCTCGGCATGGACTACCTGCCGGGCGCCCGCGACCTCACCCCCGAGGTCGCGCAGGCGTTCCCCGTCGACCCGCTGGAGGCGGGCAGGATCGTCTGGCTGGACGCGCTGACCGTCAACGTGGACCGCACCGTCCACAGCTCCAACCTGATGGTCTGGCCGACGTTCGGCATCGCGCCCCCGCGTCTGTGGCTGATCGACCACGGGGCCGCGCTCGTCTTCCACCACCGCTGGGGCGGCGCCGACCCGCGCAAGGCGTACGACTTCCGCCACCACGCCCTCGGCCGCTACGGCCCCGACGTCCGCACCGCCGACGCCGAACTCGCCCCCCGGGTGACCGGGGAACTGCTGCGGTCGATCCTCGCGGAGGTGCCCGACGCCTGGCTGGCCGACGAGCCGGGCTTCGCCACGCCGGACGAGGCCCGTGAGGCGTACGTGACGTACCTCCACGCGCGCGTGCGGGCGTCCGGGGACTGGCTGCCCACCGACTTCCCGAGCGCCCGGGAGCTCGCCGAGGAGAACGCCCGGCGCGCGGCGCGGACGCAGCAGGGCCGTCCCGACTGGCTCAAGCGGGTGCCGGACCTGCACGGCAAGCCGGCGGCGGAACAGGACTGGTCGGCGCACCTGGGCTGACGGCCGTGCCCGGTGCGCGGCCGGGTGGCCCGGGGGGAGTCCCCGGACCACCCGGACACGGAGGGGCTCAGCCCTTGAGCTGCTCGTACGCCGGCAGGGTCAGGAAGTCGGCGTAGTCCTCGTCGAGGGAGACCTTCAGCAGCAGGTCGTGCGCCTGCTGCCAGTTGCCGGCCGTGAACGCCTCGTCGCCGATCTCGGCGCGGATGTTCGCCAGCTCCTCGGCGGCGACCCCGCGGGCCAGTTCGGCGGTGACCCGCTCGCCGTTGTCGAGGACGACGCCGGCGTTGATCCACTGCCAGATCTGGGAGCGGGAGATCTCGGCGGTGGCCGCGTCCTCCATCAGGTTGAAGATGGCCACCGCACCGAGCCCGCGCAGCCAGGCCTCGATGTAGCGGATGCCGACCTGCACGGCGTTGACCAGGCCCGCGTACGTCGGCCTGGCGTCCAGGGAGTCGATGGCGATGAGGTCCTCCGCGCGGACGTCGACGTCCTCGCGCAGCCGGTCCTTCTGGTGCGGCCTGTCGCCGAGCACCCGGTCGAAGGACTCCATGGCGATCGGGACCAGGTCCGGGTGGGCGACCCAGGAGCCGTCGAAGCCGTCGTTCGCCTCGCGGTCCTTGTCGGCGCGGACCTTCTCGAAGGCCACCTTGTTGACCTCCGGGTCCCGGCGGGACGGGATGAACGCCGCCATGCCGCCGATCGCGTGCGCGCCGCGCCTGTGGCAGGTGCGCACGAGGAGTTCGGTGTACGCGCGCATGAACGGGGCGGTCATGGTGACCGCGTTGCGGTCCGGCAGGACGAACTTCGCCCCGCCGTCGCGGAAGTTCTTGACGATGGAGAAGAGGTAGTCCCAGCGGCCGGCGTTCAGCCCGGAGGCGTGGTCGCGCAGTTCGTAGAGGATCTCCTCCATCTCGTACGCGGCCGTGATCGTCTCGATGAGGACGGTGGCGCGGATCGTGCCCTGCGCGACGCCCATGTAGTCCTGCGCGAAGACGAACACCTCGTTCCAGAGGCGGGCCTCCAGGTGGGACTCGGTCTTCGGCAGGTAGAAGTACGGTCCCTTGCCGAGGTCGACCAGTCGCTCGGCGTTGTGGAAGAAGTACAGGCCGAAGTCGACGAGGGCGCCGGGCACCGGGGTGCCGTCCGGGTCCGTGAGGTGACGCTCGTTCAGGTGCCAGCCGCGCGGGCGCATGACGACCGTCGCCAGTTCCCCGGCCGGGCGCAGGGCGTAGGACTTGCCGGACGCCGGGTCGGTGAAGTCGATGTTCCGCGTGTAGGCGTCGATCAGGTTCAGCTGGCCGAGGACCACGTTCTCCCAGGTGGGCGCCGAGGCGTCCTCGAAGTCCGCGAGCCAGACCTTCGCGCCCGAGTTGAGGGCGTTGACGGTCATCCTGCGGTCGGTGGGGCCGGTGATCTCGACGCGGCGGTCCTCCAGGGCGGGCGGTGCCGGGGCCACCCGCCAGGAGTCGTCCGCGCGGACGGCGGCCGTCTCCGGGAGGAAGTCGAGGGTGGAGGTGCGGGCGATCTCGGCGCGGCGCTCGGCGCGGCGGGCGAGGAGCTCGTCACGCCGGGGCGTGAACCGGCGGTGCAGCTCGGCCACGAAGGCGAGTGCCGCGCCGGTGAGGACCTCGTCCTGCCGGGGCAGGGGTTCGGCGTCGACGATGGCCAGCGGGGACGGCGCTGGTGCGGACATCAGCTGTCACTTCCTTCGGCGTGCATGGCACCGGGTGCCGGTCGACCCGGGTACGGCGGCGGACGCCCGCACGAGGACCGGGCGCTTCTGAGCAGTGGATAGTAGTTTTCTCATAGTGGAAGTTCAATGTTTTGTTGATGTCGAGATTCTCCGGGTCGAGGGAAGGCGGCGCCCGGTGCCGCCCCGGTCACCCGCCGTCGCCCCGCCCTTCGCCGCCTTGTCCCTCACCACCTCACCCGCCGTCGTCGAAGCTTCGTTCGAGGCGCGCCAGATCCGCCTCGGTGTCGATGTCGTACGCCTCGGCCACGTCCCCGCACTCGACGAGCGCGACGCGCTCCGCGTGCTCCCTCAGGTAGGTGCGTGCCCCCCGGTCACCGGTCGCAGTCGCGGCGATCCCGGCCCAGTGCGCGGCCCCGAACAGGACGGGGTGGCCGCGCACGCCGTCGTAGGCGGCCGAGACCAGCGACTCCGGGGAGGCGTAGGCGCCGAGGACCCGGGCGACGGCCTCCCGCCCGATCCCCGGCTGGTCGACCAGCGAGACCAGCGCGGCGCGCGCGCCGGTGCCGGCCAGCGAGTCCAGCCCGGCCCGCAGGGAGGTGCCCATGCCCCGCTCCCACTCCGGGTTGTCGACGAGCACGCAGCCCGGCAGCGCGGCGCGGGCGCGCACCTCGTCCGCCCGCGCGCCGAGGACCACGTGCACGCGCGTGCAGCCGCCCGCGCGCAGCGCCCGCACCGCATGCTCCACGAGCGGCCGCCCCCGGTGGACGAGCAGTGCCTTCGGCCGTCCGCCGAGGCGCCGTCCGCCGCCCGCGGCCAGCAGCAGTCCCGCCACGGCGGGGGTGTCGCGGTCCGTGTGAGGTGTCGTCATGCGTCCTGCATACCGCACCGGCCGGCGGACGGCGGGGCGCCGCGGAGGGACGGTCGCCCCGGCCGGAATGTCACGCTGCGGAGCAGGCCGATGACGCAGCGGACTGGCGCGAGGGTGCCGGGGTGGCGTTTACTGGCGCGCACCGACCGGCGGGGTGTGCTGGGGGCCGGGCGGGGAGACGCACAACGACGTACCAGGGGGAGGACTGTGGTGCGGAGCGTGGAACAGAGGCGGACGCCCGACGGTCACGTGGACCCACGGGTGACGGGGCTGCGCTCCGCCGTGTCCCGGCTGCGCCGGCAACTCGCCGCGTATCCCGTGGAGTTCCCGGACCGGGGCATCGCGGAGGAGGAACTGGCCGCGCTGGACTCCCTGGCCGCCGGCGGCAGCCTCGAGGTGCCCCGGCTGCGCCGGTCGCTGTTACTGATCGCGGGCGCGATCGGCTCGGTGAGCGCGCTGGGGCACGGCGTGCGGGAGGTGCGGGACGCGGTCGAGCTGTTCGGGGAGCCGCCGCGGGGCTGACGCGCACCCGCGCACGCCCCGGAGCGGTGGGACCCCCGGGTTCCGGCGGGTTCCCGGGCGGACGGCGCGCCCGGGAGTCCGGCTCACCGGCACGCCGTCGGCCGGTTCGTCCGGTGGACCCGGGCCCGCGGGCCGGTGCCGGCGGCCCGGGCGCGCCGGCCGCGGAGTGCGCCACTTCCCCGGGGAGCGGCGCCCCCGGGGGCCCCGGCCCGCCGGACGCGCCGACGGCGTCCACCGGGGCCGGAGGTCCGTCGCCGGTGCGGAAGGTCAGGAGGTCGGGCCGGCGCCCGACGCGGTGAGCACCTCGGAGAGCTCCGCCGCGACCTGCTGGAGCACCGGCACGATCCGCTCCGTCGCGGCGTCCGTGACCCGCCCCGCGGGACCGGAGATGGAGATCGCCGCCGCCGTGGGGGAGTCCGGCACGGGCACCGCGAGGCAGCGGACGCCGATCTCCTGCTCGTTGTCGTCGACGGCGTAACCCCGGCGGCGCACGTCCTCCAGCGCCGCGAGGAAGCCCTCCGGGGTGGTGATGGTCCTGTCCGTCGCGGCCGGCATGCCGGTCCGGGCCAGCAGCGCCCGGACCTCCTCCGGCGGGAAGCCGGCCAGCAGGGCCTTGCCCACGCCGGTGGAGTGCGGCAGGACGCGGCGGCCGACCTCGGTGAACATCCGCATCGAGTGCTTGGACGGCACCTGCGCCACGTACACGATCTCGTCCCCGTCGAGCAGCGCCATGTTCGCCGTCTCGCCGGTCTCCTCCACCAGGCGGGCCAGGTACGGGCGGGCCCAGGTGCCCAGCAGCCGGGAGGCGGACTCGCCGAGCCGGATCAGGCGCGGACCGAGCGCGTACCGGCGGTTGGCCTGCTGGCGCACGTAGCCGCAGGCCACGAGCGTGCGCATCAGGCGGTGGATGGTCGGCAGCGGCAGGCCGCTGCTCGCGGACAGCTCGCTCAGGCCGACCTCGCCGCCCGCGTCCGCCATCCGTTCGAGCAGGTCGAAGGCGCGCTCGAGGGACTGCACACCGCCACTGGCGGCTGACCGGGCGGAGTCGGTGGTGCTGGCGCTGGACGTCGGCACGGCGCGTTCCTTTCGGGGCTGGCGGGAAGGGCAGAAGCCTACCCGGCGGCCGGTTGACCGCCCGCTTGTACGTCACTACGTTCTGCTTGTCGAAATTGTATTTCCACTTAGTGGAATCGTCCAGAACGCGCCCGCCGGTGCGCCGCTACGGGAGGCGCGCCCTTGACGGGGCGGGGCCGGAGGGGAAGACTCCTTCAACAGAACGTTGAATTTTGCAGGTGGACGTCACGTCCAGGCCGACGGAAGGTCAGGAGGATCCGGGTGTCCGACGCCGAACTGGTGCTGCGCTCGACGCGTGTCATCACCCCCGAGGGAACACGTGCCGCGTCCGTCGCGGTCGCCGGCGGCACGATCACGGCCGTCCTGCCGTACGACGCGCCCGTCCCCGGGACCGCACGGCTGACGGACCTCGGCGACGACGTCCTGCTGCCGGGCCTGGTCGACACCCACGTGCACGTCAACGACCCCGGCCGCACGGAGTGGGAGGGCTTCTGGACCGCCACGCGCGCCGCGGCGGCCGGCGGCATCACCACGCTCGTCGACATGCCGCTCAACTCCCTGCCGCCCACCACCACGGTCGGCCACCTGCGCACCAAGCGGCGGGTCGCCGCCGACAAGGCGCACGTCGACGTCGGCTTCTGGGGCGGCGCGCTGCCGGACAACGTCGAGGACCTGCGCCCGCTGCACGAGGCCGGCGTCTTCGGCTTCAAGGCGTTCCTGTCGCCCTCCGGCGTGGACGAGTTCCCCCACCTCGACCAGGAGCAACTCGCCCGCTCCCTGGCCGAGATCGCCGCCTTCGACGGCCTGCTGATCGTGCACGCCGAGGACCCCCGCCACCTCGCCGCCGCCCCGCGGCACGCCGGCCCGAAGTACGCCGACTTCCTCGCCTCCCGCCCGCGGGACGCCGAGGACACCGCCATCGCCCACCTCGTCGACCAGGCGCGACGGCTGGGCGCGCGGGTGCACGTGCTGCACCTCTCCTCCGGCGACGCACTGCCCCTGATCGCCGCGGCCAAGGCGGACGGCGTGCGCGTCACGGTCGAGACCTGCCCCCACTACCTGACCCTCACCGCGGAGGAAGTCCCGGACGGCGCCAGCGAGTTCAAGTGCTGCCCGCCCATCCGCGAGGCCGCCAACCAGGACCTGCTCTGGCAGGCCCTGGCGGACGGCACCGTCGACTGCGTCGTCACCGACCACTCCCCGTCCACCGCCGACCTCAAGACGGACGACTTCTCGACCGCCTGGGGCGGCATATCCGGCCTCCAGCTGAGCCTGCCCGCCGTCTGGACCGAGGCCCGCAGGCGCGGCCACGGCCTGGAGGACGTCGTGCGCTGGATGTCGGCGCGCACGGCCGAGCTCGTCGGGCTCGAGGCGCGCAAGGGCGCCATCGCACCCGGCCGCGACGCCGACTTCGCCGTCCTCGCCCCCGACGAGACCTTCACCGTCGACCCCGCGGCCCTCCAGCACCGCAACCCCGTGACGGCGTACGCGGGCAGGACCCTGTACGGCGTCGTGAAGTCCACCTGGCTGCGCGGCCGGCGCATCGTCTCCGGCGGCGAGTTCACCGAACCGAAGGGCCAACTGCTCACCCGCTCCCACTGACCCCGGACCCGAAAGGCAGGCCCAGATCACCGTGACGGCGACCCCGCGCTTCACCGGCGACGCGAACCCCTACGGCGGCGGTGACCCGTACGCCGACTACCGCACCGCCGACTTCCCCTTCACCCACCTCGCCGACCTCGCCGACCGCCGGCTCGGCGCCGGTGTCGTCGCCGCCAACGACGAGTTCTTCGCCCAGCGCGAGAACCTGCTGCTGCCGGAGCGCGCCGAGTTCGACCCCGAGCACTTCGGGAACAAGGGCAAGGTCATGGACGGCTGGGAGACCCGCCGCCGGCGCGGCACCTCCGCCGAGCACCCCTGGCCGGCCGCCGAGGACCACGACTGGGCACTGATCCGGCTCGGCGCGCCCGGAGTCGTCCGCGGCGTCGTCGTGGACACCGCCCACTTCCGCGGCAACCACCCGCAGGCCGTGTCCGTCGAGGGCACCTCGGTGCCGGGCTCCCCGTCCCCCGGGGAACTGCTCTCGGACGACGTGAAGTGGACGACCCTCGTCCCCCGCACCCCGGTGGGCGGCCACGCCGCCAACGGCTTCGCCGTGGCGGCCGAACAGCGCTTCACCCACCTGCGCCTCAACCAGCACCCCGACGGCGGCATCGCCCGCCTGCGCGTGTACGGCGAGGTCGTCCCGGACCCGGCGTGGCTGGCGGCGCTGGGCACCTTCGACGTCGTCGCCCTGGAGAACGGCGGCCGGGTCGAGGACGCCTCGAACCTCTTCTACTCACCGGCCACCAACACCATCCGGCCCGGCCGCTCCCGCAAGATGGACGACGGCTGGGAGACCCGGCGCCGCCGCGACCGGGGCCACGACTGGATCCGCTACGCGCTGACCGCCCGGGCGCAGATCCGCGCCCTGGAGATCGACACCGCCTACCTGAAGGGCAACAGCGCGGGCTGGGCGTCGGTTTCGGTGAAGGACGGCGACGACGGCGAGTGGCGGGAGATCCTGCCCCGCACCCGCCTCCAGCCCGACACCGACCACCGCTTCGTCCTGCCCGAACCGGCGGTCGGCACGCACGCGCGCGTGGACATCTTCCCCGACGGCGGCATCTCCCGGCTGCGCCTGTTCGGCTCCCTGACCGAGCAGGGGGCGGCCGCCCTGGCGGCCCGCCACCAGGAACTGGGCGGCTGACCCGCGGAAAACCCCGTGGGGCGCCGGAGGGGGCGGGCGTGACAGCGCGCCCACCCCCGCACGGCGGCCATCCCCGCGGTGCCCGCCCCCGCCGCGATACCCGGCACCGCCCCCGCGCGCCGCGCCGGTGCCGCGGCCTGCGCCGGTCGCCAGGGCCGCCCTGCCGAGCAGGGCCTCCTCAGGGTTGTGCGACGTCACGGGGCCGTCCCGGCACCCCCGCTCCCGGGGCGCCGGCGGCCAATGGACCTCGAACCGGCGCGCGAGCGATGAGTTGCGGGCCCCGCCGGGGTCTGAGCTGATGACGTCACACCCCCGTTCAGCGAAAGGCAGGAACCCGCCATGGGCAAGCTCGTCGTCACCACCTTCGTCACCCTCGACGGCGTCTACCAGGCCCCCGGCGGCCCCCAGGAGGACACCAGGGACGGCTTCGAGCAGGGAGGCTGGAGCGTCCCGTACGGGGACGAGGACTTCGGCCGCTTCGTCGACGGGGTCTTCTCCCGGGTGGGCGCCTTCCTCCTCGGCCGCCGCACGTACGACATCTTCGCCTCCTACTGGCCGAAGGTGACCGACCCGGCCGACCCGATCGCCGGCAGGCTGAACGCCCTGCCGAAGTACGTCGTCTCCGGCACCCTCACCGACCCCGGGTGGGCCGGCACCACCGTGGTCGGCGGCGACCTCGCCAAGGAGGTCACCGCCCTCAAGGAGCGCACCGACGGCGAACTCCAGGTGCACGGCAGCGGCGCCCTCGCGCGGTCCCTGTTCGCGCTCGACCTCGTGGACACCCTCCACCTGCTGACCTTCCCGGTCGTCCTCGGCGCCGGGCGCCGCCTGTTCCCGGAGGGCTCGATGCCGACGGCGTTCCGGCACACCGGCGGGCAGATCACGGCCGCGGGCGTCTCCATCCAGTCCTACGACCTGGCGGGCCGCCCCGAGTACGGCTCGTACGAGCTGCCGGAGAACCCCTGACGGCGAACCGGCCGGCGGACGCCGCCCGGACGGGGCCCGGCCCGCGGTCAGCCGGCCCCCCGGCTCTCCGCGGCGGCGAACAGCGCGACGCCCAGCACGAGCAGGGAGACGCTCGCGTAGACCTCGTAGCCGTCGAGGAGACCGATCCGCTGCACCAGACCCCAGTGCCAGCCGGAGAACTCGGTCACCAGGCCCGCCACGCCCTGCACCACCGCGATGAAACCCAGGAATCCCAGCAACTGCTTCATGCCGTCCACTTTTGCCCCGCGGACCTCCCGGCCGGTACCGGCCGGGAGGCCGGACCGCTCCGACGGAAGACCACGGTCCGTGCCGTCCGGCGCGACGGAAGTCTGCGCCGGTGCGACGTAGGTGGGTGATTTCGTCCGCGCCGCGGCGGCACGGGTGCCCCCTGCGTAGATTTGCCGACCGTGACTGGTGACAAGGCGGCGCAGACCGTCCCGGTGTTCACGGGCCGCAGATGGTTCTTCCCGTCCGCCCTCATCCACGAACTCGACCCCGACGGGGCCCGTTCCGGGCGCCGGCCCCGGCGCACCGCGCGCGACTGGGCCGTCGACTTCTCCTGTTTCCTGCTGGCCGTCCTCGTGGGCCTGGCGGGTGCCGAGACGCTCGCCGGCAGCTCCTCCGTCCCGAGGTCCCTGGCCCTCGCCGACCAGGCACTCGGCGCGCTGTCCTGCGCCGCGATCTGGCTGCGCCGGCGGTGGCCGCTCGGGCTGGCCGCGGTCATGGTCCCGGTCAGCTTCGTCTCGGAGACCTCCGGCGGCGTCGCCGTCATCGCCCTGTTCACGCTCGCCGTGCACCGCCCCTTCCGGTACGTGGCGTGGGTGGGCGGCGCCCACGTGGTGCTCGTCCCGCTCTACTTCTGGTGGCGCCCCGATCCCGACCTGCCGTACCTCGCCTCGCTCGTCCTCTTCGAGGTGCTGATGGTCGCGGTCGTCGGCTGGGACATGTTCGTACGGTCCAAGCGGCAGCTCGTGCTGAGCCTCAGGGACCGGGCCCGGCGCGCGGAGACGGAGGCGCTGCTGCGGGCCGAGCGGGCGCAGCGGCTCGCGCGCGAGGCCATCGCCCGCGAGATGCACGACGTGCTCGCGCACCGGCTGACGCTGCTGAGCGTGCACGCGGGCGCCCTGGAGTTCCGGCCCGACGCGCCCCGCGAGGAGATCGCGCGGGCGGCGGGCGTCATCCGGGAGAGCGCGCACGGGGCACTGCAGGACCTGCGGGAGATCATCGGTGTGCTGCGGGCCGGCGAGTCCGACGACGCCGGCGGCCGGCCGCAGCCGACGCTCGCGGCGCTCCGCACCCTGGTCGCCGAGTCCCGGCGGGCCGGTGCGCGGGTCACCCTGGAGCAGCGGGTCACCGACCCGGCCGCCGTCCCCGCCTCGGTCGGCCGCACCGCCTACCGGATCGTCCAGGAGGGCCTGACCAACGCCCGCAAGCACGCCCCCGGCGCGGAGGTCACCGTGTCGGTCACCGGCGGGCCGGGGGAGGGCCTCACCGTGACCGTGCGCAATCCCCCGTCCGGGGGGAACGCACCGCCCGTGCCCGGCGCCGGGCAGGGCCTGATCGGCCTCACCGAACGGGCCACCCTGGCGGGCGGCACCCTGGACCACGGGCCCACGTCCGACGGCGGGTTCGAGGTGCGGGCACGGCTGCCCTGGGGGCGGGCGGGGGCCGGGACCGGGGACCGGCGGTGAGCCGTGGGCCGGGAGCGCCGGACGCGCCGGCGGGAGGCGTCCGCCGGGCGGCGCCCGGCGGAGCGGCCGCTCGGTGTGTTCACGACCCGCCCCACCGTGATGACATGCACACCATGACCGCGATCAGACTGCTCCTCGTCGACGACGACCCCCTGGTGCGGGCCGGGCTGTCCTTCATGATGGGCGGTGCCGACGACATCGAGATCGTCGGTGAGGCCGCCGACGGCGGCGAGGTCGAGGCGCTCGTCGACCGCACCCGCCCGGACGTCGTCCTCATGGACATCCGGATGCCGACGGTGGACGGGCTCGCCGCCACCGAGGCGCTGCGCCGGCGCGAGGACGCCCCGCAGGTGGTGGTGCTCACCACCTTCCACGCCGACGAGCAGGTGCTGCGGGCGCTGCGCGCGGGCGCCGCCGGATTCGTCCTCAAGGACACACCGCCCGCCGAGATCCTCGCCGCGGTGCGCCGGGTCGCGGCCGGCGACCCCGTCCTGTCGCCCGCCGTCACCCGCCAGTTGATGGCCCACGCGGCCGGCACCGCCGCCGACACGCGGCGTACGCGCGCGCGTGAGCGGATCACCGCCCTCAACGACCGTGAACGCGAGGTCGCCGTCGCGGTCGGCCGGGGCCTGGCCAACGCGGAGATCGCCGCGCGGCTCTTCATGAGCGTGGCCACGGTCAAGACCCACGTCTCCCGGATCCTGGCCAAGCTCGGGCTCAACAACCGCGTGCAGATCGCCCTGCTCGCCCACGACGCCGGGCTCCTGGAGGACGCCGGGGGGCGATAGCGCCGCGCGGGCGTGCCCGGCCCGCCCCCGTCCGCCGCCGTTCGCCCACCGAAGGCGCCCCGCTCTCCACGACCGCGTCCCCCGGGCCCGGCCTCGTCACGGCCGGGCGCCCCGACGACGCGGCCCCGGCCCGGCGGGCCCGTCAGTCGAACGCCGCGTCCGCCCCGCCCGCGAGCTCCGCCGGCCGGACCGGTCTGCGCTCCCGCCGGGACAGCTCGCACGCCTCCGCGATCCGCAGCGCCCGCAGGGCCTCGCGCCCGTCGCAGGGGTTGGCCCGCTCGCCCCGCACCACCTCGACGAACGCGATCAGCTCCGCCTCGTACGCGGGCCCGAACCGCTCCGGGAACCCGGTCCACGGCTTGTCCGCGGGCGGCGGCCCGGTCGGCTCGGTGGACGCGATCGGCGTGCGGTCGTCCAGGCCGACGGCGATCTGGTCCCGCTCCCCGGCGAGCTCCATGCGCACGTCGTAGCCCGCGCCGCTCAGGCGGGTCGCGGTGACCGTGGCGAGCGTGCCGTCGTCGAGGGTGAGGAGCACCGCGCCGGTGTCGACGTCGCCCGCCTCCCGGAACACCGCGGGCCCCGCGTCGGACCCGGCGGCGTAGACGTCCACGACCTCCCGGCCGGTCACCCAGCGCAGGATGTCGAAGTCGTGGATCAGGGTGTCCCGGTACAGCCCGCCGGACTGCGCCAGGTACCCGGCCGGCGGCGGCTCCGTCTCGCCGGTCGTCGCCCGTACGGTGTGCAGCCGACCGAGCCGGCCCGAGCGCACCGCCTCGCGCGCGCCCGTGTAACCGGCGTCGAAGCGGCGCTGGAACCCCATCTGCAGGACGGTTCCGGCGGCCTCGACCTCCCTGATCGCCTGCAACGTGCCCGCGAGGTCCAGGGCGACGGGCTTCTCGCAGAACACGGGCAGCCCCGCGCGTGCCGCCCGGCCGATCAGTTCGGCGTGCGCGGACGTGGACGTCGTGATCACCACGGCGTCCACTCCCCAGGCGAAGATCTCGTCCATCCCGGGTGCCGCCGTCTCGCCGAGCCGGTGCGCGAGCGCCCGGGCCCGAGCCGGCTCCGCGTCCGTGAGGATCAGCGAGCCGACGTCGCGGTGCCTGCTGAGCGTGCGGGCGTGAAGGGTGCCGATGCGGCCCGTACCGATGACCCCGATGCGCATGGAAACAAAGTGCGGTCCGCGCCCTCTCCTGTCAATGCGCATGTCCGGACAACCGGACTACACAACTTCCCGTCAACAGCGCACGGAGCTACGCTCGGGCCGTGCCGAAACCAGAAGTGGACCCGACCGTGCAGCTGGAGCTGAGCGTGGACCGCAGCTCCCCCGTGCCGTTGTACTTCCAGCTGTCCCAGCAGCTGGAGGCCGCTATCGAGCACGGCACGCTGACCCCCGGCAGCCTGCTGGGCAACGAGATCGAGCTCGCCGCGCGGCTCGGTCTGTCCCGGCCGACCGTCCGCCAGGCCATCCAGTCCCTCGTCGACAAGGGCCTCCTCGTGCGCCGCCGCGGAGTCGGTACCCAGGTGGTGCACAGCCAGGTCAAGCGCCCCCTGGAGCTCAGCAGCCTCTACGACGACCTGGAGGCGGCGGGCCAGCGTCCGGCCACGAAGGTCCTGGTCAACACCGTCGTCGCCGCGCCCGGCGAGGTCGCGGCCGCCCTCGGGGTGGCCGAGGGCGGCGAGGTGCACCGGATCGAGCGGCTGCGGCTCGCGCACGGGGAGCCGATGGCGTACCTGTGCAACTACCTGCCGCCCGGCCTGCTCGACCTGGAGACCGGACAGCTGGAGGCCACCGGCCTGTACCGGCTGATGCGGGCCGCCGGGATCACCCTGCACAGCGCCCGCCAGACCATCGGGGCCCGGGCCGCCACCGCCGACGAGGCCGAGCGCCTCGGCGAGCAGACCGGCGCCCCGCTGCTCACCATGCAGCGCGTGACCTTCGACGACACCGGCCGTGCGGTGGAGTTCGGCACCCACACCTACCGGCCCTCCCGCTACTCCTTCGAGTTCCAGCTGCTCGTCCGCTCCTGACGGCCGCGGCGCGGCGCGGGGTGACGGGAAGCGGCGGACGCCGCCCTTCGTCGCAATGTCCGGACAATGTGACCGGTTCCCGCTCCCCGGGCGGTGGCCTCTGAGGTCCGTGTTCCAGAATGGGGCGTTTGGGGCCGGTGCGGTCATCGGTCCCACGCACGGCGGAACACAGCAAGAAGGGCACGGCCTCGTGGCACGGTTTTGGACCTGGGTGGGCGTCGCGGTGGCGGGGGCGCTGAGCCTCTCGCTCGCCGGATGCAGCAGTACCGGCGGCAAACGGGCGGAGGACGCCCGGGCGGCCGCGGCCGCCCAGGGCAGGGCGGCGGTGGACACCCCCCGCTGGACCTTCGCGATGATCACGCACGCGGGGGACGGCGACACCTTCTGGGACATCGTCCAGAACGGGGCGGAGCAGGCCGCGGTGAAGGACAACGTCCGCTTCCTGTACTCCCACGACGACGAGGCCCAGCAGCAGGCACAGCTCGTGGACGCGGCGATCGACAAGAAGGTGGACGGGATCATCGTCACCCTCGCCAAGCCGGACGCGATGAGGGCGGTCCTCGCCCGGGCCCGCGAGGCCGGCATCCCGGTGGTCACCGTGAACTCCGGTTCGGCCGAGTCCCGGGAGTTCGGCGCGCTCGCCCACATCGGCCAGGACGAGACGATCGCCGGTGAGGCCGTCGGCGAGGAGCTGGACGAACGGGGCCGGAAGAAGGCCCTGTGCGTCCTGCACGAGCAGGGCAACGTCGGCCACGAGCAGCGCTGCGACGGCGTGGCGAAGACCTTCGACGGCACGCTGGTCCGGCTCCACGTCAACGGCACGAGCATGCCCGACGTCCAGTCGGCGATCGAGGCCCGGCTCCAGTCCGACCCCGACGTGGACGCCGTCGTCACGCTGGGCGCGCCCTACGCCGACACCGCGGTGAAGGCCCGGGAGGGCGCGGGCAGCGACGCCGAGATCGACACCTTCGACCTCAACGCCAAGGTCGCCGCCGGCCTCAAGGACGGCAGCCTCGGCTTCGCCGTCGACCAGCAGCCCTACCTGCAGGGCTACGAGGCGGTCGACCTGCTGTGGCTGTACCGCTACAACGCCGACGTCCTGGGCGGCGGCCGCCCGGTGCTCACCGGTCCGCAGATCATCACCGGGGCCGACGCGGCCGCGCTCGAGGCGTACACGAAGCGGGGCACCCGATGAGCACGACGACTCCCGACGTTTCTGATGAAAGGTTTCTGCGCGCCTCGCCCCCGCTCCGGCGGCTGCTGAGCCGCCCCGAGCTCGGCTCGATCGTCGGCGCGATCGCCGTCTTCTGCTGCTTCGCCCTCGCCGCCGACGGCTTCCTGCGCGCCTCCAGCCTCGGCACCGTGCTGTACGCGTCCTCCACGATCGGCATCATGGCCGTCCCGGTGGCGCTGCTGATGATCGGCGGCGAGTTCGACCTGTCGGCCGGCGTCCTGGTCACCTCGTCGGCGCTGCTCTCGTCGATGTTCAGCTACCAGATGACCGCCAACGTCTGGGTCGGCGTCGGGGTGTCCCTGCTGGTCACGCTCGCCGTCGGCGCCTTCAACGGCATCATGCTGGCCCGCACCCGGCTGCCGAGCTTCATCATCACGCTCGGCACCTTCCTGATGCTGACCGGCATCAACCTCGGCTTCACCAAGCTCGTCAGCGGCACCGTCTCCACCAGGACGATCGCCGACATGGAGGGCTTCGACAGCGCACGGGCCCTGTTCGCGTCGACCCTCACCGTCGGCGGCGTCCCCGTCAAGATCACCGTCGTGTGGTGGCTCGCGCTGGTCGCCCTCGGCAGCTGGATCCTGCTGCGCACCCGCGCGGGCAACTGGATCCTCGCGGTCGGCGGCAACGAGCGGGCGGCCCGCGCCGTGGGCGTCCCCGTGGCCCGGACCAGGACCGGCCTCTACATGGGCGTGGCCCTCGGCGCCTGGATCTGCGGCCAGCACCTGCTCTTCAGCTACGACGTCGTCCAGTCCGGCGAGGGCGTCGGCAACGAGCTGGTCTACATCATCGCGGCCGTCATCGGCGGCTGCCTGATCACCGGCGGCCACGGCAGCGCCGTCGGCTCGGCGGTCGGCGCGCTGCTGTTCGGCATGACCAGCAAGGGCATCGTCTTCGCCGAGTGGAACCCGGACTGGTTCAAGTTCTTCCTCGGCGGGATGCTGCTCCTCGCGACCCTGCTCAACACCTGGGTGCGCCGCCGCGCGGAGGCCGTGAAATGACCGGGACCGCACACCGCACGCCGCTGGTGGAGCTGTCCGGCGTCAGCAAGCACTACGGCAACGTGCGCGCCCTCGAAGGGGTCTCCCTGCGGGTGCACGCCGGTGAGGTCACCTGCGTGCTGGGCGACAACGGCGCCGGCAAGTCCACCCTGATCAAGATCATCGCGGGGCTGCACCGGCACGACGGCGGCACACTGGCCCTGGACGGCGAGACCACGCGCCTGTCCTCCCCGCGCGAGGCCCTGGACCGCGGCATCGCCACCGTCCACCAGGACCTGGCCGTCGTCCCGCTCATGCCGGTCTGGCGGAACTTCTTCCTCGGCTCCGAGCCGCGCAGGGGCGTCGGCCCCTTCAAGCGGATGGACGTCGACCTCATGCGCCGCACCGCCCGCGCCGAACTCCTCCGGATGGGCATCGACCTGCGCGACGTCGACCAGCCGATCGGCACCCTCTCCGGCGGCGAACGGCAGTGCGTGGCGATCGCGCGCGCGGTGTACTTCGGCGCCAAGGTGCTGGTGCTGGACGAGCCGACGGCGGCCCTGGGCGTGAAGCAGTCCGGTGTGGTCCTGAAGTACGTGGCGGCGGCACGGGACAGGGGCCTGGGCGTCGTCCTCATCACCCACAACCCGCACCACGCGTACCTGGTGGGCGACAGGTTCGTCCTGCTGAAGCGGGGCACGGCGGTGGGGAACCACGAGCGGGACGAGATCACCCTGGACGAGCTGACGAGGCAGATGGCCGGCGGCGACGAGCTCGACGGCCTGCGCCACGAACTGCGACGTGCCCGCCAGGGCCGTCGTCCGGATCAGGCCGCGGGGCATCGGCGGTGACGTGACCTCGCCGTGCCGGGCCCCGCGTCCGCGGCACGATTCGAACGACAGGCCCCGGGGCGCGGGGCCGTGCCGATGCGCCGCCCCGCCGCCCGGGCGCGACCGGCCCGGCACGCCCGGCACCGGACGGTGCCGCCCCGAGCCCGGCCTGTTCGGCACCCGGCGGAGCCGTGCGGCACAATCGCACACGATGAGCACCTACCGCGACTTCACCGCCCCCATCGGCTCCCGCCGGGCCCCGGTCCTCAGAACCGTCGGCACGCGGGAGCGCCGCTCCCACCTGACGGCGCCCCGCGTCCCGACGGTGGGCATCGACATCGGCGGCACCAAGGTCATGGCGGGCGTCGTGGACGCCGACGGCAACATCCTGGAGAAACTCCGCGCGGAGACCCCGGACAAGTCCAAGAGCCCCAAGGTCGTCGAGGACACCATCGTCGAGCTGGTGCTGGACCTGTCCGACCGGCACGACGTGCACGCGGTCGGCATCGGCGCGGCCGGCTGGGTCGACGCCGACCGCAACCGCGTGCTGTTCGCCCCCCACCTGTCCTGGCGCAACGAGCCGCTGCGCGACCGCCTCTCCGGGCGGCTGTCCGTGCCCGTGCTGGTCGACAACGACGCCAACACCGCCGCCTGGGCCGAGTGGCGCTTCGGCGCCGGACGCGGCGAGGACCACCTCGTCATGATCACCCTGGGCACCGGCATCGGCGGCGCGATCCTGGAGGACGGGCAGGTCAAGCGCGGCAGGTACGGCGTCGCCGGCGAGTTCGGCCACATGCAGGTCGTCCCCGGCGGCCACCGCTGCCCCTGCGGCAACCGCGGCTGCTGGGAGCAGTACAGCTCCGGCAACGCCCTGGTCCGCGAGGCGCGCGAGCTGGCCGCCGCCGACTCGCCGGTCGCCTTCGGGATCATCGAGCACGTCAAGGGCAACATCGCCGACATCAGCGGCCCGATGATCACCGAGCTGGCCCGCGAGGGCGACGCCATGTGCATCGAGCTGCTCCAGGACATCGGGCAGTGGCTCGGCGTCGGCATCGCCAACCTGGCCGCCGCCCTCGACCCGTCCTGCTTCGTCATCGGCGGCGGCGTCTCGGCCGCCGACGACCTGCTGATCGGCCCCGCGCGGGACGCCTTCAAGCGCCACCTCACCGGCCGCGGCTACCGCCCCGAGGCCCGCATCGTCCGCGCCCAGCTCGGCCCCGAGGCCGGCATGGTCGGCGCCGCCGACCTCGCCCGCCTGGTCGCCCGCCGCTTCCGCCGGGCCAAGCGCCGCCGGGTCGAGCGCCACGAGCGCTACGAGCGGTACGCGGAGGTCCGCCGCACCATCCGGGAGTCGCTGTGACGGGTGAGTTCCCCCAGCGGACGGGGGGCACGGAGGGGTCCCGCCCGGCCGAGGACCGCCGGCACGTGATCCGCCGCAGGGCCCTCACCCTGCTGATCATCGTGCTGCTCATCGGCATCCCGGCCGGCTATCTGGTGATCTCCGCGAACCAGAGCCGGGCCAGCGGCAAGGACAAGGAGGCCAAGTACTCCGCGACCGGCCTGACCGAGGGCTGGCCGTCGAAGCTGCAGCGCCGCATCTACCAGGTGCCCGTCCCGCACCCCGCCTGGTGGGTCGCGTACTACGAGACCAACAACTGGAAGACCAGCCGCCTCTACGTCGAGTTCGAGACCACCGACGCGGGCCTGAACGCCTTCCTCACCAGCATGGGCGTGCGGCCGGACGACCTGAAGCGGGACGACCTCACCATCGGCGCGCGCGACCGGCACGTCACCGGCTGGACCTTCGACGGCCCCGGCACCTGGTCGGGCCTCGTCCACGAGCAGAAGAACCCGGCACCCACCCACGACGTCGTCGTCAACCACCACAAGCCGGGCTACCCCCGGGTGTACGTCGTCTCCCGGACGGTGCCCTGATCCCGCGCCGCCCCGGCCCCGGCGGGCGCGCAGGAGGCCGCCGGGCCCGATTGTCGGACCCCGCCCGTAGAGTCGAGGACGACTGATCGGACACGCGGGCGGGAGGTGACGGGGCGCATGGGCGAGGGGACCGCGGTGGCCGGGCGGCGGACGGCCGGGGCACGCGCGGACGGGCCGGAGGTTCCCGTCCGCCTCGCCGCCGTCTTCCTGCCCGCCCCCCTCCCGCGCGACGGCCGGATCGCCTTCTGGGACCCCGAGGGCGGAGCCGTCGACGCGGGGCACGCAGGGACGGGGGACACCGCGGCGGCCCCCGCGCGGCGCACCGAGCTCACCGTCGTCCGCCCGCACGGCGCCGGGGTGCGCCGGCGGACGACCCCGGCCCTCTCGCTCCCCCTCGACGAGGCACTGCCCCTGCTGGTCCGCGCCCGCCACGACCCCGCGGCCCACCCCGCCACCGCCTGCTGGGGCGCCGCCGCCCTGCACGCACTGCGGCTCACGGCGCGCGGCCGGCTGCTGCCCGGCCTGACCGCCGCCGGCCACGACGCCTGGCGCGCCGGCCCGCTCGAACCGGACGACGTGGCGCACCTGCGCGCCGTGGCCGCCGCCCTGCCGTACGAGGGCCACGCCGTCCCGCTGCCCGGGCCCGGCCCGCTCCGGCTGCCGCAGCCCGAAGCGCTGGTGCGCGCCTTCCTGGACGCGGTCGCCGACACCCTGCCCCGCACCCCGGCCGCGCCGTACGCCTCCGGAGCGCCGTTCGCCGCCCGGGGGGCCCAGCGGCTGCCCGGCGCCCGGGACTGGGCCGCCGAGGTCGCCGCCGGGATGGACGCCGGGGTGCGGATCTCCCTCCGCCTCGACCTGTCCGCCCACGACCTCTTCGACGGCGGCGGCCCGGGAGCCGGCGCGGACGGCGACGGGGCGGGCGCGCGCGGCGCGGGCGCGGCGATCGTCCAGGTGCACAGCCTCGCCGACCCCACGCTGGTGACCGACGCGGCCGCCCTGTGGGCGGGCGAGGCGGACGGCGCCTTCGGTCCCCGCGCGCGGGTGGACGCCGCCCTCGCCGTCCGCCGCGCGGCCCGCGTCTGGCCGCCGCTGGACCGGCTCCGCGACCAGGACGTGCCCGACGTGCTGGCGCTGTCCGAGGACGAGCTGAACGACCTGCTCGGGGTGGCGGCCGGCCGGCTCGCCGCGGCCGGCGTCGCGGTGCACTGGCCCCGGGACCTCGCCCAGGACCTGACCGCCACGGCGGTGGTCCGCCCGGCCCCCGGCTCGGCGACCGACGGCACCGGCTTCTTCGAGAGCGGGGACCTGCTGCGGTTCGGCTGGCGGCTCGCCCTCGGCGGCGACCCGCTCACCGAGGCCGAGATGGACGCCCTGGCCGAGGCGCACCGCCCGGTCGTCCGGCTGCGCGACCGGTGGGTGCTGGTCGACCCCGCCCTCGTCCGCAAGGCCCGCAAGCGCGACCTGGGGCTGCTCGACCCGGTCGACGCGCTGTCCGTCGCCCTCACCGGCCGTGCGGAGGTCGACGGCGAGACGGTCGAGGCGGTGCCGACCGGTGCCCTGGCCGTCCTCCGCGACCGCCTGACCGCCGGCGTGGGCCCCGCCGAACAGCCGCCCGGCCTGGCCGCCACCCTGCGCGACTACCAGCTGCGGGGCCTGGCCTGGCTCGACCTCATGACCTCCCTCGGCCTCGGCGGCTGCCTCGCGGACGACATGGGCCTCGGCAAGACCGTCACCGTCATCGCCCTGCACCTGAAACGGGCCCGTACCGAACCGACCCTGGTGGTCTGCCCGGCCTCGCTGCTCGGCAACTGGCAGCGGGAGATCACCCGGTTCGCCCCCGGCGTCCCCGTCCGCCGCTTCCACGGCCCCGACCGCACCCTGGACGACCTGGACGGCGGCTTCGTCCTCACCACCTACGGCACCATGCGCTCCGCCGCGCCGACGCTGGCCGCGCGGACCTGGGGCATGGTCGTCGCCGACGAGGCCCAGCACGTCAAGAACCCCCACTCGGCCACGGCGAAGGCGCTGCGCACCATCGGGACGCCCGCGCGCGTGGCGCTGACCGGCACCCCCGTCGAGAACAACCTCTCCGAACTGTGGGCCCTGCTCGACTGGACGACCCCGGGACTCCTCGGCCCCCTGAAGTCCTTCCGCGCCCGGCACGCGCGCGCGGTGGAGACCGGCGAGGACGAGGAGGCGGTCGAACGCCTCGCCCGCCTGGTGCGCCACTTCCTCCTGCGGCGCAGGAAGTCCGACCCCGGCATCGTCCCCGAACTTCCGCCCAAGACCGAGACGGACCACCCCGTGCCGCTCACCCGTGAACAGGCCGCGCTGTACGAGGCGGTGGTGCGCGAGTCGATGCACGCCATCGAGACCGCGCGGGGCATGGGCCGCCGCGGCCTGGTGCTGAAACTGCTGACCTCGCTCAAGCAGATCTGCGACCACCCGGCGCTGTACCTGAAGGAGGAGCACGCGCGGGCCGGGGACGGCCGGCTCGCCGCCCGCTCGGGCAAACTCGCCCTGCTGGACGAGCTGCTGGACACCCTGCTCGCCGAGGACGGCTCGGCCCTCGTGTTCACGCAGTACGTCGGGATGGCCCGCCTGATCACCGCGCACCTGACCGAGCGCGCGGTCCCGGTCGACCTCCTCCACGGCGGTACGCCGGTGCCGGAGCGGGAGCGCATGGTGGACCGCTTCCAGAGCGGGGCGACCCCCGTCCTGGTGCTGTCGCTCAAGGCCGCCGGCACCGGGCTGAACCTCACCCGCGCGGGCCACGTCGTCCACTTCGACCGCTGGTGGAACCCGGCGGTCGAGGAGCAGGCCACCGACCGCGCCTACCGCATCGGCCAGACCCAGCCCGTCCAGGTCCACCGCCTCATCACCGAGGGCACCGTCGAGGACCGCATCGCCGAGATGCTCCAGTCCAAGCGCGCCCTCGCCGACGCGATCCTCGGCTCCGGCGAGTCGGCCCTCACGGAGCTGTCCGACCGCGAGCTGTCCGACCTGGTGTCCCTGCGGAGGCCGGCATGACGCCCCGCCCGTCCGACGAGGCCCGCGAGGCCCTGCGCGCGGCGCGGGAGCGGGCGGGCCGCGAACCCGCGTCCCCCGGCACCCCCGACCGGCGGACCGCCCCCGACCCGGCCGCCCGGCGGCCCGAGCGGCCGGCGCAGCGGGAGCAGCGCCCGGGCGACGCGGCCCGCGAGGCGCTGCGCCGCGCGGTGCGGGCCCGGCGCGCCGCGGCCCCCGCGGCCGGTGACCTCGGCGACCCGGGCGGGGAGAACGCCGACACGCCCGCGGAGCAGGACACCGGCGCCTCCCCGGCAGCCGTCTCCCCGACGACCGCCTCCCCGGCAGCCGACGACGCACCGCCCGGCGAGCTGCCCGACGGCGCGCCGGCCGCTGCCGGACCCGGAGCCGAGAGGGCCGCGGACCGCCCCGCACAGCGCCCCGGGGACATCGCCCGGGAGGCACTGCGCTCCGCCCGCGAGGAGGCCCTGCGCGTCCGCACGGAGGCCGGCGACCGGGAGGGGCGGGTCGAGCCCCGCCCACGGCGCACCCCGCACCCCGCCCCCCGGGTGCCGCGCACCACCCGCGGCGACCGTGCCGCCGACGTCCGGGCGCGCGAGGTGCGCGAGGCGCTCACCGACGCCTTCCGCATGCCCGCCCCGCCGGACGAGCCGGAGCGGGCACCCGACGCCGGCCCCCGCGCCCACCGGAGCACTCCGCCCCCCGGCGTCCCCGGCCCGCCCGGGACCCGGCGGGACACCGGACCCGGCACCGCACCGCCGACGTCCCCCGTCCCCCACGCCGCGCCGCACGCCGTCCCCCGCTCCATGGCCGTCCCCGCGCGCGACGGCGACCTGCGCCGCACCTTCCCCGCCTTCCCGCCCCGCGCCTCGGACGGCGGGGGCTTCGCCGAGACCTGGTGGGGCAACGCGTGGGTCACCGCGCTCGAGGAGGGCGCGCTGGACGCCGCACGGCTGGCGCGCGGGCGCGGGTACGCCGAGCAGGGCCACGTCGACGCGATCACCGTCACCCCGGGGCTCGTCCTCGCGTACGTGCGGGGCAGCCGGCCGCGGCCGTACCGCGTGCAGGTGCGGCTGCGGACGTTCCGGGACGCCGACTGGGAGCGGTTCCTGGACGCCGCCGCCGACCGGCCCGGCCACATCGCGGCACTGCTGGACAAGGAGATGCCCCAGTCCCTCGCCGACTGCGGGGTCCCCCTGCTGCCCGTCCCCGGCGACCTCGACCCGCACTGCAGCTGCCCGGACTCCGGCCACCCCTGCAAGCACGCCGCCGCGCTCTGCTACCAGACCGCCCGGCTGCTCGACGCCGACCCGTTCGTGCTGCTCCTGCTGCGCGGACGCGGCGAGCGCGAGGTGATCGACGCCCTGTCCCGGCTGAGCGCCGCCCGCGCGGCCCGCGCCGCCCGGGAGAAGGAGCCGGAGCCCCTGCCCGGCGTACGGGCCGTCGACGCCCTCGCCCCGCGCGCCCTCCCGCCGCTCCCGGCCCCGCTGCCCGCGCCCGCGCACCCCGAGCAGCCCCCGGTGTACCCCGCGTCCCCCGGCGGCCCGGACCCGTTCGCGCTGGACCAGCTGGCCACCGACGCGGCCGCCCGCGCCCACGCCCTGCTCACCACCGGCCGTGACCCGGTCGGCGGGCTCACCCTGTGGCAGGACGCGGTGCGGCTCGCCGCCGCCCGCCCCGGCTCCGGCCTGACCGCGGCCACGCGCGCGCTGTACTCCGCCCTCGCCACCGCCGCCGGACGCACCCCCGCCGAGCTGGCGCGCGCGGTCGCCGCCTGGCGCCAGGGCGGCCCGACGGGCCTCGCCGTCCTGGAGGAGCCGTGGGACCCGCCGGCCGGCCGCTTCGACCGTGCCCGCCCGCTCCTCCTCGCCGCCGACCTCCCGGCCTTCCGTCCCCGGCGCAACCGCCTCACCCACCCCCGGGGCCACGTCCAGCTCCGCCTCGGCCGCGACCACCTGTGGTACGCCTACGAGTCCGAGCCGGGCCAGGAGGACTGGTGGCCCCGCGGCACCCCCGACCCGGACCCCGTCGGCGCGCTGACCGGTCTCGACGCACCGGGCGATCCGTGAGGGTCCGGCCGACGCGCCGCCCGGCGGCCCCCGCGGGGCGCCGGGCGGCGGGCACGCGGATCCGCCGGTGGGTCCGCGCCGGCCGCGCGAGGGCCCTCCCCGGCGCGGTCCCGCCGGTCTCCCCGCGCTCGCTCAGCCGCGCCCGCTCCTGGGGACCGACGCCACGGGTGCGTCCGACTGCCGGAGTTCGGCCAGGAGCTCACTCTGCCCGGCCAGCAGCTCGGTGAGGATCCGGCGGGCCGCGCGGAGCAGTTCGGCGACGTCGCCACCGGCGAGGGCGTACCGGACGGTGGAGCCCTCCCGGACCGAGACGACGATGCCGGCCCTCCTGAGCACGGCCAGCTGCTGCGAGAGGCTGGACGGTTCGATGTCGATGTCGGCGAGCAGGTCCCGCACCGGCACGGGCCCGTGCTGCAGCAGTTCCAGGACCCTGATGCGCACGGGGTGCCCCAGCATGCGGAAGAACTCCGCCTTGGCCTGGTAGAGGGGAACTTGCATGGGTGTGCGCTCCCTGCCGCATCGGGGATGTTCTCCGGGGTGCGGCGGCTCCCCGGCCCGGGCGCCGCCGCACGGTGTGTCCTTCGGGTCCGATCCTTCTCGCTCGGTGTGGCGCGCACCCACGGATTGGGATCATGTTGATGTGGTGACTTGAAGAAATCTTCACATCACGGGCGTGCGTCGACCTGGATCCCGGGGCGTTCACACTTCCAACTGGTCTTCGATCCGCTTGAGTTGGTGCCGGGCCATCGCCAGGTTCGAACGGGACTTGTCGAGCACCAGGTACAGGAACAGGCCGCTGCCGCTCCGGCCGGTGACCAGCCGCATGAGGTGGTACTGGGTCCCGAGCGTGATGAGGATGTCCTCGATCCGGCCCGACAGGCCCAGCATCTCCATGGTGCGCACCTTGTTCCGGATCACGTCCGTGTTGCCGGCCGCCGCGATGGTGAGGTCCAGGTCCTTGCCCCCGCCGAGCGTCCCCAGGGCCATGCCGCTGGAGTAGTCGACGACGGCCGCTCCGAGGGCCCCCTCGACGGCGGTCATGATCTCCTTCAGCGACACTTCCACACTCGCCATGAATGTTTCCCTCTCCAGTCGTCTCGTCGAACGCACCGGCCTCGATGGGGCGGCGGTTCCCGCCCGGCCCGGTGGTGGCACCGTAGGCAGGCGGCATCGGTGCGAGAGGGGCGTGTTTCCCGGGTGTCCCTTAATGATCGGATGCTTGCGCCGGGGAACGACTGTCCGACCGGAATCGGTTCGAAAGGCTTCGGCCGGAGCGCCACGGGACGGCGCCCGTTCCCCCGGCAGGTGCACGCGGCGCCGCGCGGGCAGCGCGAGGCCGGCGAGGAAGCGCGACGTGACGCCGCGCCTCGCCGCGCCGGGTCGAGCGGCCCCCGGCCGTGCACCGCGGCCCCCCTCCTCCCGGCGAACCGCGGAGGACGCACGGACCCGGCTCCGCCGCACCCGCCGGGCCGGGCTTCCCCCTCCCGTACCCCCACGACAGGGGAGGGAGCCGCCTCCCGCCGGCTCCGGGGGCGGGGCGCGGCCGCCCCCGCGCGTCCGTGAGCCCGGCCGACGCGCCGTGCCCGGGCCGCGCGGACAGAATGGTGGAGTGCGACGGCCGGCCGGTGAGGGATCCCGCGCCGACGGACGGGACCCGGCGAGGGCGGGCCGCCGCCCGGCCCGGGACGAGGAGGGCAGCGATGATGCACACGGTGGAATGGAAGGTTCGACTCCACCTCTTCGAGGACGACGAGGGGACGACCAAGGCGCGCGTGGTGCTGGACACCGGCACCACGGAGCTCACCGGCCAGGGGACCGCACACTGTCATCCCGCGGACATGAACGTGCCCGGGATCGGCGACGAACTGGCGGCCGGCCGGGCCATGACCGCGCTCGCCAAGGAACTGCTGGACGCCGCCGAGCGCGACATCGAGGGCATGGGCGCGTCCCGGCCGAGCACCCGGGAGGCCGTCGGGTGGTCCACGTGACCGGCACCGGCGCGGCACCCCGCCGGGCGGGCCGCGCGAGGGCCGGTGACCCCCGCCCTCCCCGGTGACGGTCCCCGCCGGCCCCTCGGCGCGCGGGGCCGGCGGGGACACGGGCGGGGCGGGGCACCGCGTCCGGGTGACACCGGGGCCCCGGCCTCGCCGCCGACGGGCGGCACGCGCACCCCGCGGAGCCGGCCGAGCGGTGTGGGGCCCGGGTGAAGGCGGTGTGAGGGTTCCCCGCTCACCCGTCCGGTGAATCCCGGCGGCGGGCCGCACCGGGCGGCCGGTGGCCGGTTCCTGACGGTGTGTCGGGTGTGAGGATCCGGGCCCCGTGGCGGAACGCACCGTTCCGCCCGTTAGCGTGGAGCGGTGAGCGAGACGAACACCCCTGCCCTCCAGTACCGCTTCGACGGCCCGGAAGACGCACCCGTCCTCATCCTCGGGCCGTCGCTCGGCACGACCTGGCACATGTGGGACCGGCAGGTCCCCGAGCTGACCCAGCAGTGGCGCGTGTTCCGGTTCGATCTGCCGGGACACGGAGGCGCCCCCGCGTACCCCGCGGGTTCGGTCGCCGACCTCACCGCGCGGCTGCTCGCCACCCTCGAGGGCCTCGGCGTGCAGCGTTTCGGCTACGCGGGCTGCGCGCTCGGCGGCGCCGTCGGCATCGAGCTGGCCCTGCGCCATCCCGAGCGCCTCGCCTCCCTCGCGCTGATCGCCGCCTCGCCCCGGTTCGGCACGGCGGACGAGTTCCGCCAGCGCGGGGTCGTCGTGCGCACCAACGGACTCGACCCCATCGCCCGCTCCGCGCCGGACCGGTGGTTCACCGGAGGGTTCGCCGCCGCCCAGCCCGCGATCACCGAGTGGGCCGTGCAGATGGTGCGCACCACCGACCCCGGCTGCTACATCGCCGCCTGCGAGGCGCTCGCCTCCTTCGACGTGCGCGCGGAGATCGGCAGCGTCGGCGTGCCGACCCTGGTGCTGGTCGGCTCCGAGGACCAGGTCACCGGCCCCGCCGAGGCGCGCACCCTGGTCGCCGGGATCCCGGACGCCCGGCTCGCCGTCGTGCCGGGCGCCTCCCACCTGGTGCCGGTGGAGCAGCCCGCGGCCGTCACCGACCTGCTGGTGAGGCACTTCTCCACCGCCTGGCAGCCGGCGTTCGAGACCGCCACCGGCCAGACCGCGCTGCCCGCGACGGCGGCCGGACCGGTCCTGGCCGCCGCCCCGCCGCAGCCCGTTCCCGTCGCCGAGATCGCCCCGCCCGTCGCGGGGCCGCAGGCGCAGGGCAGGCCCGACCCGTACGACGCCGGGATCAAGGTCCGCCGGGAGGTGCTGGGGGACGCGCACGTGGACGGGGTGCTGGCGCAGGCCGACGCGTTCTCGGGCGACTTCCAGGAGTTCGTCACCCGCTACGCCTGGGGCGAGGTCTGGGACCGGCCCGGACTCGACCGGCGCACCCGCAGCTGCGTCACCCTCACCGCCCTGGTCGCCGGCGGGCACCTGGAGGACCTCGCCTCCCACACCCGGGCCGCCCTGCGCAACGGCCTCACCCCGGACGAGATCAAGGAGGTGCTGCTCCAGGCGGCCGTGTACTGCGGCGTCCCGGCGGCGAACAGGGCGTTCCGGGTGGCCCAGCAGGTCGTCCGCGAGGAGACCACGCCCCAGGAGTGACCCCGGGCGCCCCGGCGCGCCGCACGGCGACGGGCACCGGGGCGGGACGGCCCCACGAAGCACAGGATGGATCCATGAAGCTCACGAAGAAGTCGCACTCCTGCGTCCGCCTGGAGAAGGACGGCCGCACCCTCGTCCTCGACCCCGGCGGGTTCAGCGAGGAGGACGCAGCCCTCGGCGCGGAGGCCGTCCTGGTCACGCACGAGCACCCCGACCACTTCGACGAGGGCCGGCTGCGCGCCGCCCTGGAGGCCGACCCGGCCGCCGAGGTCTGGACCCTGAGATCGGTCGCGGAGCGGATCTCGGCGGCGTTCCCGGGCCGGGTGCACACCGTCGGCCACGGCGACACCTTCACCGCCGCGGGCTTCGACGTCCAGGTGCACGGCGAACTGCACGCGGTGATCCACCCGGACATCCCGCGCGTCACCAACGTCGGCTACCTGGTCGACGGCGGGAAGCTCTTCCACCCCGGGGACGCGCTCACCGTCCCCGACCACCCGGTCGAGACGCTGATGCTGCCCGTCATGGCCCCCTGGAACAAGATCTCGGAGGTCATCGACTACGTCCGCGAAGTCGCGCCGCGGCGCGCCTACGACATCCACGACGCCCTGCTCACCGACCTCGCCCGCCCGATCTACGACCGCCAGATCGGCGCGCTCGGCGGCTCCGAGCACCTGCGGCTCGCACCGGGGGCGTCGGCCGACGTGTGAGCCGGCGGGCGGCTGCCGCGGGTTGTCACAGGGGCCGGGTAGGTTGTGGGACATGCGCATCGCGACCTGGAACGTGAACTCGATCACCGCCCGCCTGCCGAGGCTCCTGGCCTGGCTGGAGAGCAGCGGCACGGACGTGCTGTGCCTCCAGGAGGCCAAGGTCGCCGAGGAGAAGTTCCCGGTGGAGGAGCTGCGCGAGCTGGGTTACGAGTCGGCGGTGAACGCCACCGGCCGGTGGAACGGCGTGGCGGTGCTCTCCCGCGTCGGCCTGGAGGACGTCGTCAAGGGCCTGCCCGGCGACCCCGGCTACGACGGCGCCGTCGAGCCGCGCGCCGTCTCCGCGACCTGCGGCCCGGTCCGCGTCTGGTCGGTCTACGTGCCCAACGGCCGTGAGGTGGACCACCCCCACTACGCGTACAAGCTCCAGTGGTTCGAGGCCCTGAAGGCGGCCGTGGCCGGTGACGCGGCGGGCAGCCGCCCGTTCGCGGTCATGGGCGACTACAACGTGGCCCCGACCGACGACGACGTCTTCGACCGGGCCGTCTTCGAGGGCTCCACCCACGTCACCCCCGCCGAGCGCGCCGCCCTCGCCTCGCTGCGCGAGACCGGCCTGTCCGACGTCGTCCCGCGCCCGCTCAAGTACGACCACCCGTTCACGTACTGGGACTACCGCCAGCTCGCCTTCCCGAAGAACCGCGGCATGCGCATCGACCTGGTGTACGGCAACGCCTCGTTCGCCAAGGCGGTCACGGACTCCTACGTCGACCGCGAGGAGCGCAAGGGCAAGGGCGCCTCGGACCACGCGCCGGTCGTGGTGGACCTGGACGTGTGACCTCCGGCCCGCGGCGGCCGGCCGCGCCTCCCCGCCGGCCCGTCCGGTCCCGCGCGCCTGTGGTGCGGAGAACGGCACGAATGACAGGCTGGAGGTATGAACATCCCTTTCCTGGGCAACCGGCGCCGGAAGATCGGGTTTCCCGGCCCCGAGGGCATCGCGGACCTCCTCGCGGAGTGTGAACTGCTGCGCTCCCAGGCCTTCCGGGCGGGTGTCCGACTGGACGACTCCCCGGCCTCGTTGGAGGCGCTGGACCAACTGGTGCCGGGCTGGCGGGACGACGAGGAGACCCTGACCTGGCTGGGCAACGACGCCGGGCTGTACCTGGGCACCGTCATCGTGCGCACCGTGCCGGGGGCCGCCTGGGAGATCCGGTCCGACGGACAGCCCGTCGTACGGCTCGCCTCCGGCCGGGAGTTCGACGTCGTGGACTCCGGACACGCGTGGGCCGCCCACGGCGTGCCCGAGCTGTCGCAGCTGTACGCCGAGGTCGCGGAGGTGTGAGACACCCGGACCCCGGCCGGCGGTCCGGGGCGAAGACGCGAAGGCACGCCGTGCCGAAGGCACAAGGGCGTGGGGGCGTGGGGGCGGGAAGGCGCGGAGGCGTAAATAAGGCTAATGGCCGGGGAATGCGTGTCGCGCCGTCCCGGCGATCTTGCCCGGATACGGTGCGGCAGCCACCGCACGTCCCGAGGCAGGCAGAGGGTGGGTATGGCCGTCGATCCGCTGATCGAACCGCGTGACGTCAACCAGTACTTCGGGAACCCGCGCGTCCTGCGGGACAGCGACCTCCGCGCGCACGGGACCGTGCCGCAGCACGTCCCGCCGGAGCGGTTCGAGGTCCGCGGGTCCGTCCGCCCGGACCTCGACTAGGATGTTCCCTCCGTCCCGGTGGGGGAGGGGGCTTCGCCACAGGGGCGGGGACGCCGCCGCCGGGAGGGACCCACCGCCCCCGGCCCGCGGGGAGCGGCGGTTCACATCGGCCAGTCCCGTCCGGCGGCAGCCGGAGATCACTGCTCGGGCGGCGGAACCGACACGTACGACGAGTCGTCCGCCGGCGAGGAGAAGGTCAGCTGCGCGCCGGACGGGTTGTGTCGAGGCGGAGCGCACGGCGTCCCTCAGGACGCCCGGTGCGACGTGCGGGGAGCGGCGGCCGGCAGCGGGGTCTGCGCGGCCCGGGTCACGTCCGCGACCAGTTCGACCACATCGGGGCCGTACGCCTGGGAGTTGACCACCTTCAGCAGCAGGACGAAGGAGCCGGAGCCGTGCTTGCGGGCCAGCCGCTCGTGGTTGCGGGCGAGGTAGCGGGTGGCGGCCTGGTTGGTGATCGCGCGCTGACCGCAGAACAGGAACACCGGCCGGGTGTCGCGCCGGTCACCGGCGGTCAGCCGGGCCAGCAGGACGTACTCGGTGACGCCGGGGTCCATGCGGTAGCGCTCGGTGCCGATCTGGAAGGCGCCCCGGTCCGGGCCCGGTTCCGGGTCGACGTTGACCCGCACGCCCGGCAGCATCGCCGCCATGTGGGCCGCCATCCGCCGGTTCGACCCCGGGCCGCCCACGCAGAACTCGGTCCGCTCGCCGAACCCCTGGTGCGCCGCGTCCTGCGTCACCACCTGGACGTGCGCCCCGCAGTCCTTGATCAGCGCGGACAGCTCCAGCAGCGCGAACACGTCGAAGCGGTGCACCGCGGGCTCCGTCGCGGCGGGATCGCGGTTGACGACGAGCAGCGACTCGGCGTTCTCCGGCAGGCCGAAGAACGCCTGCTTGCGCCGGAGCTTCCGCTTCCAGAGGTAGGTACGGGCGATCCAGCCCAGCGCGGCGCTGATGCCGGCGGCCACCACACCCAGAACGATGTTGCGCACGTCGTCAGTCATGGGCGCGCATGGTAGCGGGCTCACACAAACCCGTGTTCGACACGAGGTCCGCACGCACGCCCGAGGATCCGCGGCGGCACGCCCCGCAAGGTTCCTGACGGGACCGCGCCGGCTGAACTAGGCTGCGCGGACGGCCTGTCACCGGAGGTGCGGATGCGTCGTCCCGTCGCTCGGAAACTGGTGGTCCCGGCGGTCTGTGCCGCCCTGGTCTCGGTGGGGGCGGCGGCACCCCCCACCCAGCACGGCACGCCCGGTGACCGCGCCCCCAAGGTCCCGGTCGCCGTCGGACACGGCGGCGCGGTCTCCAGCGTCGACGCCGACGCCTCCGCCGCCGGGATCGAGGTCCTGCGCAAGGGAGGCAACGCCGTCGACGCGGCCGTCGCCACCGCCGCCGCGCTCGGTGTCACCGAGCCCTACTCGGCCGGCATCGGCGGAGGCGGCTACTTCGTCCACTACGACGCCCGCTCCCGCACCGTGCACACCATCGACGGCCGCGAGACCGCCCCGCTGACCGCCGACTCCGGCCTGTTCCTGGAGGACGGCGCGCCGATCCCCTTCGCCGAAGCCGTCAGCAGCGGTCTCGCCGTCGGCACCCCGGGCACCCCCGCGACCTGGCAGCGGGCGCTCGACGCGTGGGGCAGCAGGAAACTCGGGACGGTCCTGGAACCCGCCGAGCGGCTCGCCCGCGACGGCTTCACCGTCGACGAGACCTTCCGCGCGCAGACCGCCGCCAACGAGACCCGCTTCCGCCACTTCCCCGACACCGCCGAGCTGTTCCTGCCGGGCGGCGAACTCCCGGCCGTCGGCTCCACCTTCAAGAACCCCGACCTCGCCCGCACCTACGCCGAGCTGCGCCGTAAGGGCGTCGGCGCGCTGTACCGGGGCGACATCGGCCGGGACGTCGTCGACACGGTCAACAAGCCGCCGGTGGACCCCGGTTCGGACTGGAACGCCCGCCCCGGCGACCTGTCCGCCCGGGACCTCGCCGCCTACCGCACCAGGTCGCAGGCGCCCACCAGGACCTCGTACCGCGGCCTGGACGTCTACTCCATGGCGCCCTCCTCCTCCGGCGGCACCACGGTCGGCGAGGCCCTCAACATCCTGGAGCGGACCGACCTGTCGAAGGTGAGCGACGTCCGGTACCTGCACCGCTTCATCGAGGCGAGCCGCATCGCGTTCGCGGACCGCGGCCGCTGGGTCGGCGACCCCGCCTTCGAGGACGTACCGACGAAGGAACTGCTCTCCCAGCGGTTCGCCGACTCCCGCGAGTGCCTCATCGGGGACGACGCCGTCCTCACCAGCCCGCTCGCCCCCGGCGACCCGCGCGACCCGCGGCCCTGCGCGAGCGGCGGCAGGGCCGCCCCGACGACGTACGAGGGCGAGAGCACCACGCACCTCACCACCGCCGACCGGTGGGGCAACGTCGTCGCCTACACCCTCACCATCGAGCAGACCGGCGGCAGCGGGATCACCGTGCCCGGCCGCGGGTTCCTGCTCAACAACGAGCTGACCGACTTCTCCTTCGCCCCGGCCGACCCCGCCGTGCACGACCCGAACCTGCCGGGCCCCGGCAAGCGGCCCCGGTCCTCGATGTCCCCGACGATCGTGCTCGACCGGCACGACCGGCCGGTGGTGGCCCTCGGCTCACCGGGCGGGTCCACCATCATCACCACCGTGCTGCAGACCCTCACCGGCTTCCTCGACCGCGGACTGCCCCTGGTCGACGCGATCGCCGCGCCCCGCGCCAGCCAGCGCAACACGGCGCTGACGGACCTCGAACCCGGCCTGTACGACAGCGAGGTGCGGCAGGAGCTGGAAGCCGTCGGGCACTCCTTCCGGGAGAACCCGGAGATCGGCGCGACCACGGGCGTCCAGCGCCTGCCGGGCGGCAAGTGGCTCGCGGCGGCGGAGAAGGTGCGCAGGGGCGGCGGCTCGGCGATGGTCGTGCGCCCGGCGCGGTAGGCGTCCCGGCGGACAGACACACGGGCGCCCCCGGCGAACACGCCGGGGGCGCCCGTCCTCGCTCACCCGCTCACAGCTCGGCGGACGGTGTCTCCTGGGTGCGGAAGAGGAGCCTGCCGTCCTGCGCGTCCACCGTCACCCGGCCGCCCTCCTTGACGCGGCCGTCCAGGAGCAGCCGGGAGAGCTCGTTGTCGACCTCCCGCTGGATGGTGCGGCGCAACGGCCGGGCGCCGTACTCGGGCTGGTGGCCGCGCTCGGCCAGCCAGTCCACGGCCGCGTCGGTGAACTCCACCGCGATCCCCTGGCCCTTGAGCCCGCGCCGGGTGCCCTCCAGCAGCAGGTCGGTGATCTGCCGCAGCTCCTGGGCGGTCAGCTGGCGGAAGACCACGACCTCGTCGATCCGGTTGAGGAACTCGGGCCGGAAGTGCTCCCGCAGCGGCCGCAGGACCTGTTCGCGCCGCGCCTCCTCGTCCGCGCCCGTGCCGCCCGCCGCGAAGCCCAGGGTCGCTCCGCGCCGGGTGATCACCTCGGAGCCGAGGTTGCTGGTCATCACGATGACGGTGTTGGTGAAGTCCACCGTCCGGCCCTGGGAGTCGGTCAGCCGGCCGTCGTCGAGGACCTGGAGCAGGATGTTGAAGACGTCCGGGTGCGCCTTCTCCACCTCGTCGAGGAGGAGCAGCGAGTACGGGTGCCGGCGCACCACCTCGGTCAGCTGACCGGCCTCCTCGTGCCCCACGTAGCCGGGCGGGGCGCCGACCAGCCGGCTGACGGTGTGCCGCTCCTGGTACTCGCTCATGTCGAGGCGCACCATGCGGTCCTCGCTGCCGAACAGCGCCTCGGCGAGCGCCCGCGCCAGCTCCGTCTTGCCGACGCCCGTCGGCCCGAGGAACAGGAAGCTGCCGATCGGCCGGTCGGGGCTGGCGAGACCCGCGCGGGAGCGCATCACCGCGTCCGAGACGACGCGCACCGCCTCGTCCTGGCCGACGACCCGCTGGTGCAGGTGCCGCTCCAGGTTCAGCAGCCGGTCCTTCTCCTCCTCGGTGAGGCGGCTGACCGGGATGCCGGTCTGCCGGGACACCACCTCGGCGATCGCCTCGGCGTCCACCCACAGGCTCTGTCCCTCGTCGACCTCGCCGTCGCCGCCGGCGTCCGCGATCCGCAGCTTCAGCTCGCCGATGCGGTCCCGCAGCTGGGTGGCCCGCTCGTACTGCTCGTCGGCGACCGCCTGGTCCTTGTCGCAGGTCAGCTGCTCGACCTCGCGCTCCATGGCCCGTACGTCGGTGCCCTTGGTGCGGGCCCGCAGCCGTACCCGGGCCCCGGCCTGGTCGATGAGGTCGATGGCCTTGTCCGGCAGACGGCGGTCGCTCAGGTAGCGGTCGGACAGCTCCACGGCCGCCACCAGCGCCTCGTCGGTGTAGCGGACCTGGTGGTGGGCCTCGTACCGGTCCTGCAGGCCGCGCAGGATCTCGATCGCGTCCGCGGGGGTCGGCTCCGGCACCATGATCGGCTGGAAGCGGCGGGCCAGCGCCGCGTCCTTCTCGATCCGGCGGTACTCGCCCAGCGTGGTCGCGCCCACCACGTGCAGTTCGCCGCGCGCCAGGGCCGGCTTGAGGATGTTGCCGGCGTCCAGCGAACCGCCCTCGCCGCCGCCCCCGGCGCCGACGACGGTGTGCAGCTCGTCGATGAAGATGATCAGCCGGTCGGAGTGGGAGCGGATCTCCTCGACGATGTTGTTCATCCGCTCCTCGAAGTCGCCCCGGTAGCGGGTTCCGGCGACGACGCCCGTGAGGTCCAGGGAGACCACGCGCCGTCCCAGGAGCACGTCGGGCACGTCCCCCTCGGCGATCCGCTGGGCCAGGCCCTCCACGACGGCGGTCTTGCCGACGCCCGCGTCACCGATCAGCACCGGGTTGTTCTTGCCGCGCCGGGAGAGCACCTCGACGGTCTGCTCGATCTCCTGGTCCCGGCCGATCACCGGGTCGATGCGGCCCTCGCGGGCCAGCTCGGTGAGGTCGCGGCCGTACTTGTCCAGGGTCGGCGTGCCCGTCGCGGGGCGCGGCCGTTCGGCGCGGGCCGGCGGGGCCTCCGGCGCCTCCTGCGGGCCGGAGGGGGCGAACCGGGCCGCGCCCAGGATGTGCCCGGCGGCCGAGTCGGGGTTGTTGGCCAGGGCGCTGAGCACGTGCTCCGGGCCGATGTAGCCGGCACCGCTCGCCCGGGCCAGTTCGTGCGCGTCCAGCAGGGCCCGCTTGACGGCGGGGGTCAGGGACAGCGAGGTCGGCGGCGGGGCGTCACCGGGCCCGTACTGGACCGGCCCCGAACGGTCGTCGATCTGCGACGCCAGGGAGTCGGGGTCCGCGCCCGCCCGGCTGAGCAGACTCCGGGTCGGCTCGGCGGAGAGGGCGGCGCGCAGCAGGTGCTGGGTGTCCAGGTCCCGGCTGCCGTGCTCGGCGGCGTACTGGGCGGCGCCGCGTACCAGCTCCCGGGCGGGCTGGCTGAGCAGCCTGCCGATGTCGATCTGACGGGGGCGCGGTCCGCCGAAGAAGCGCGCGAGGAATTCTGCGAAAGGGTCACCCTCCGGGCCGATGAAGCCACTCGTCATCGTCATCCGTTCCTTCGCTGGTGGACGTGCCGGGGCCGGGTAACCCGGTCCGGGCCCGCTCATGCCACGATGACACGTTCCGTTTCGGCGGGCATGTCCAGGAAGGCGACCGGGCACGGCCACGGCGTCCGGCTCCGGGCCGGCTCGCGGTGGAGGGGGCCGGTGGCCGGCGGTTCCCCGTGCCGCCCCGGGCCGGCGGTGCGCCGCCGGCCCGGGACGACGACGGGGCCGGCGGGCCGCACCGTGGACAGGCGGTGGGCGACCACCGCCGCCCGGGTGGCCCGTCCCCGGCCCCGGCCGGAGGGCCGGCGGTCACCGGGCCGGCGGCTCGACGCGGACCAGCCGGGCGAAGTAGCCGTCCGGCACCCCTTCGCCGACGGGGTGGCCCTCCGCCTCGATCCAGGCGTGCGCGGTGAAGGGCGGGACGACGCGGACCCCGGCGCACCAGGTCGGCCACGTCCCCCGCAGCCGGCACAGCAGCGCGGCCCCCAGGGAGCGCGGCAGGCACCCCTTCGGCCCGGTGCAGTGCAGGCTGACGGCGCACAGGGCGTCGCGCGCGGCCTGCGCCTGGGCGGCGGTGGCGGGCGCCGCGCCGCGCCGCAGCACACGGAGCACGGCGCGGATGCGCCGGGGCGGCAGCAGGGCGAGCGCGACGGCGGGCAGCAGGACCAGGCGGGCCGCCAGGCGCCGCCCCGGCGGCACCCCGGCGGGGCGTTCCAGCGCGCTGGGCGTCGTCATGAGGCCAGCCCCGCCTCGCGCAGGTCGCCGACGAGTGCCTCGACGTCCCGCAGCGCCTGCGCCCGCTCGATGTCGAACTCGCGGACCAGGGCGGCGGCCGCGTCGGCGGCCTCGCCGCCGTCCAGCAGGGTCCGCACCACCAGGGTGGCGGTGGGGTTCAGCTCCCAGTAGGTCCCGGCCCGTTCGTCCAGGAGCACGGTGCCGTAGTCGGTCTCGGCCGTGGAGACGTGTGCGTCGAAACGCAGGGGCATGGCATCGCCTTTCTGTGCCGCGGGGCGGGACCCCGCGGCCGCGGAGGGCTACGGGACACGGGCGCCGCCGCGGCTGCGGGACAGCCCGCGCAGCCACACCTCGGCGGCGATCGTCGAGTAGAGGACGGCGTCGGACAGCCCGGGGGAGGCCGGCCGCCGGGCGAGGCGGCGCAGCTCGGCCCCGTCCACCAGGCCCAGCCGTTCCAGCCGGGAGTCCTCCCACAGCGCCAGCAGGTCGGCGCGGTTCTCGCGCAGTCCGTTGGAGGCGTCCATGGAGGCGGTGGCCTTGGTCGTCCTGCGCAGGCACGGCTCGGGAACCACCCCGCTCATCGCCGCGGTCAGCACCGGCTTGTACCGGAACGGCGTGACGCGCTCGGCCGGGCGCACCGCGAGGAACGCCTCGACGACCCGGTCGTCGAAGAAAGGGGAGGCCATCGGCAGGCCGGTGCGGGCCGCCATGTGGTCCCACTGCCGGATGACGCGCGTGGTCGAGCGGATCTGCTCCAGGTCCGCGTGCATCCCCCGGTCGGGATGCAGGGGCGTGGCCGTCGCGGCGGCGTCGAGCAGCGCCCGCCGCGCCAGCCGTTCGGCGTCCGCGCTCACCCAGCCGAACAGGCGGGGGGCCGTGCCCCAGCCGAGTCCCGTGGAGACGGAGGACGGGGCCGCCGGCTCCCGCAGCCGGCCGGCCGCGTCGGCGAGCCACGTCCCGTACGGACGCGTGTCGGCCAGGGCGCGGACCGTGCCGCCGAGCGGCCACCGCCACAGGGCCCGGAACCCGCGCAGCTGCCGCAGGGCGTGCAGCGGACGGGTGCGCAGCAGCCGGTGGTAGTACGCCTCGGAGCACCAGGCCACGTGGTCGCCGCCGATGCCGGTCAGATGCACGCGGCTGCCGCGCGCGGCGAGCCCCGGCAGGTGGTGCAGGGCCCGGGCGCGGTCCATCACGCCGATGGTGGGTTCGTCCAGGACGTCGTCGATGTCGAGCAGGCCGTCGTAGACCAGCGGCGAGGCGTCGGCGTCCCAGACGACGTGCTCGACGTCCGGCAGGTGCCGCGCCGCCTGCTCGGCCCAGTACAGGTCGGTGTCCGCGGGGTCGCGGCCGGGCCAGGTGCCCGCCACCACGCGCGCGGGGGAGCGGTCGGCGAGGAAGCAGACGGACGTGGAGTCCAGCCCGCCGGACAGGTCGCAGCTGACCACGCCGCCCCGCCGGGTCCGTGCGTCGACGGCCTCCTGGAGCGCCTCGCGGACCGGGCCGGCCGCCACGGCCAGCGGCACGACGGGCTCCGGCGGCGTCCACCAGCGGGTGTGCCGGGCGGTGCGCCCGTCCGAGGCGACGACCACGGCGTCCTGCGGGGGTACGGCGGTGACCGCCGGCCACAGGGACGTCTCGTACAGCGGATGGGGGGCCGGCCACAGCAGCCGGACGGCCAGCTCCCCGGGATCGGGGTCGAGCCCGAGGGCGTCGGCGAGCACGTCGGCCCGGGTGGCGGCCACCCTGGTGCCGGCGATCTCGGCGTGGAAGACGAGCCGCAGGCCGGAGGCGGTGCCCTGCACCCGGATCCGCCCGTCGAGGGCGGCCACCAGGTGGAAGCTGCCGGTGAGGGAGCGGGCCAGCGCGTCGGTCCCGGCGAGGTCGCGCAACCGCGCCGCCCTGCGCCGCAGTTCGTCCGCCTCCACGGGGCAGCAGCCGATGACGGCCAGGGCGGTGTCGCCGGCCCGTGCCGTGACGGCCTCGTCGTCGTGCCAGTGGCCGACCAGCCAGGGCCGGCCCGACGGATGGTTCACGATCCGGCAGCCGGGCCGGGCGAAGGAGCGGGCCACGGCGGCCGCGTCCTCGCTGTCGGTGAAGACCGCGAAGTGCGCGTCGCCGGGGCCCGTCCCCGCACATGCGTGCAGTGGTGTCATGACGTCGGGTCGGTGCCGTCGCCCGTCAGTTCTTGCTCAGGATGAGCCGGTCGTTGCCGCTCTTGCCCAGGAGTCCGGTCTCCTTCCGGAACGTACCGAGACGGACGAGCGTCGGCGCTTCGTAGGCCTTCTTCATGACTCTCCTCGCGTGCTGGTGCGCGGTCCGCTCCCCTCGCCGGCGGCGTCGCCGTCTCCGGCGGGCCGTCGGGCGTGCCCCTGCCCATCGGGAGCCGGGGCGAGGAGCGGTGCGGCACCCAGCTAGCGGCAGAACCGCGCGGTCTGGCAAGAGGATGCAGAAAAATATGATCATGAGTTAATGGCGGACGATTTCGGCCGACCGCGGGTCCGGTTCCGTCCCGCGCCGTCGACCGGGCGAACGGCGTCCGCTCGCACCTCCGCGCGGAGAAACGTTCCCACGTGCGCCCCGGCCCGTAACCCCCGGCCGGCGGCACCGGGTGCTCCACGGCCGGCGGGAGGGAGCCGCCGGGGCGCATCCATGACCCGCCGACGCGCACCACGCGCCTTCCGCTTCGCCCCGCGCAGTCGTGCGGGCCCGGCCGGGCCCGCCCGCGCGACCGGCCCCGGCGTCACCTCCGCGATGCCCGCCCGGACGCCGGGGCGCCGGCGCGTCCCCCACTTCCTGCCGGAAAACTCTCCGTAGCGCCGCCGTAACACGACTGGTGTTACCTACGGGGCGGAGTGCTCCAGTTCTGGCGGGAGTTGGCTATGGCGGCGGAGCGACTCCCGGACGGGATACGGGAGTTCACGAACTACCTGCGGGGTCTGCTGGCACGCCTGGATCAGTCCGGCGGCTGGTGCGCGGTGTTCTGGCACCGGGATCCCGAGGGCATGCGGGCCTGCCTCGACGGGCGTGAGCCGCCGCCCTGGGACGTGGTGGAGTCCCTGCTCCAGGACCTGGCCGTCGCGCACGGCCCCCCGGCCGCCGAGGCCGAGGCCCGGCGGGCCCGTGTCCTGCGGGCCGCGGCCCTCGCCGCACACGACGCCCGTCCCGGCGCCCGGGACGCCGTCGGCGCCCGCCTGGACGTCATGCTCCGCGAGCAGAGGCACGCGGCGCAGCGGTGGACGGAACTGGGCCGGGCGCTCGCCTCGGCCGCCACCCGCGAGCAGGCCGACGCCCTGCGCGCCGACCTCGCCTGGGCCCGGGACGACCACGAACGCGCCACCGCGCGCTGCGCGGAACTCCGGGCGCGACTGGCCGCCCTGGACGGGCGGACGGGGGACACGGACCCCGCCCACCGCCCGTCCGGCGGGGCGCCGCACACGCGTCCGCGGGAGGGCACGGCGCCGGGCGGCGCCCCCGGCGGGCCGTCGCGCGACGGCGCGGGTCCGGCCGGGCCCGGCGGCGACGGGGACGGTGCGGGAACGCCGCGGCAGCGCGTCGTGCCGGCGCTCCCGGACGGTGCCGCCGAACGGCCCGCCACGGCTCCCGCTCCCACTCCCACTCCTGCTCCCGCTTCGCGCAGGCGCCGCCGCGGCGGTGCCCGCTTCGCCGGGATGGCCGACGAGCAGGCCGCCGCCCCCGTCGTCGCCTCCCCGGCGGACGCCCCGACCCTTCCCGCGCCCGCCCCCGGCCCGCGCCGCACCCCGCGCGGAGCCCGGTTCGCCGGGGCCGCCGAAGAGGTGGGCCGGCGGGCGGAGGCGCGCGGCGGACCACCCGTGGACGCGGGCGACCGGCGCGAGGTCGACCGTGTCGTGGAGGCGCTCGCGCGGCTGCGCGGCGAGGGGCGCGGCGGGGAGGCGCACGCCCTGCTGATCGACGCCGCGCACTGGCCCGCCGCCCGCCTCCCGCTGCTCGCGGCCGGGCTGGAGCGGGCCGGTCTCGGCGCCGACTGGGCGACCCTGCTGTGGGAGGCCGCCTCGCTGCCCGCCGGGCGGCTGGTCGCCGCGGCCGACGCGCTCACCGCGGCGGGCCGGGCGGCGGACGGGGAGCAGATCCTGCGGCAGGGCGTGGTCCGGCCGGCCGACGAGATCGGGCGGGCGGTGCTCGCGCTGGCCCTCGAGGAGCGGCACCGCGAGGTGCGCGCGCTGCTCGGCGCCTGTGTCCGCGTGCGCACCCCGCAGGAGGCGGCCCGCACGGCCGCCGCCGACCCGCGGCGGCTCGTCCCCCTGCTCCTCGCCGCCGCCCGGGACGTCTCGGAGGAGCGGCACCGGGACGTGCTGCACGCCCTGCGCGTCGCGGGGTCCGCCGTCTGAACGGGCCGGGCCGGGCGCCCTCCCGCCCGCCCCGGAGCTCACCCACCGGAGTGTGAAACGTGATCGACTCCACGGCCTCGACGACGATGGTCTTGGCAAGCCCGCCCGAGAGGCTTACGTTCGTCCCTCTACGACCGTTTCTACGGGCGTAGAGGCGCTGACGTCGCGTCGAAGGAGCAGCTCATGGCCAACGTCGTACGTGCCGCTCTGGTCCAGGCCACCTGGACCGGCGACACCGAGTCCATGCTGGCGAAGCACGAGGAGCACGCCCGCGAGGCGGCCCGGCGGGGCGCGCGGATCATCGGGTTCCAGGAAGTCTTCAACTCCCCCTACTTCTGCCAGGTCCAGGACGCCGAGCACTACCGCTGGGCCGAGCCCGTCCCCGACGGCCCGACCACCCGCCGGATGCGGGAGCTGGCCCGCGAGACCGGCATGGTGATCGTGGTGCCGGTGTTCGAGATCGAGCAGTCGGGCTACTACTACAACACCGCCGCCGTGATCGACGCCGACGGCACCGTCCTCGGCAAGTACCGCAAGCACCACATCCCGCAGGTCAAGGGATTCTGGGAGAAGTTCTACTTCCGGCCCGGCAACCTGGGCTGGCCGGTCTTCGACACCGCCGTCGGCAAGGTCGGCGTCTACATCTGCTACGACCGCCACTTCCCGGAGGGCTGGCGGCAGCTCGGGATCAACGGGGCCCAGCTGGTGTACAACCCGTCCGCCACGCACCGCGGCCTGTCGTCCCACCTGTGGCGGCTGGAGCAGCCGGCGGCGGCCGTCGCCAACGAGTACTTCGTCGCCGCGATCAACCGCGTGGGCGTGGAGGAGTACGGGGACAACGACTTCTACGGGACCTCGTACTTCGTCGACCCGCGCGGACAGTTCGTCGGTGACGTCGCCAGCGACACCAAGGAGGAACTCCTGGTCCGCGACCTGGACTTCGACCTCATCGAAGAGGTGCGGCAGACGTGGGCCTTCTACCGCGACCGCCGCCCCGACGCCTACGAAGGGCTGGTACGGCCGTGACCGACGACCTGCTGGGCCGCCACCGCTCGGTGCTCCCCGACTGGCTCGCCCTCTACTACGAGGAGCCCATCGAGATCACCCACGGCGAGGGCCGCCACGTCTGGGACTCCGAGGGCAACCGCTACCTCGACTTCTTCGGCGGCATCCTCACCACGGCGACCGCCCACGCCCTGCCCGAGGTCACCAAAGCGGTGAGCGAACAGGCCGGGCGGATCATCCACTCCTCCACCCTCTACCTCAACCGGCCGATGGTTGAACTCGCCGAACGCATCGCCCAGTTGAGCGGCATCCCGGACGCCCGGGTCTTCTTCACCACCTCCGGCACCGAGGCCAACGACACCGCCCTGCTGCTCGCCACCACCCACCGGCGCAGCAACACCGTCCTGGCCATGCGCAACAGCTACCACGGCCGCTCCTTCAGCGCCGTCGGCGTCACCGGCAACCGCGGCTGGTCCCCGACCGCGCTCTCCCCGCTCCAGACGCTGTACGTCCACGGCGGAGTGCGCACCCGGGGGCCGTTCGCCGCCCTCGACGACTACGACTTCGTCGCGGCCTGCGTGGACGACCTGAAGGACCTCCTCGGCCACACCCGCCCGCCCGCCGCGCTGATCGCCGAGCCGATCCAGGGCGTCGGCGGCTTCACCTCGCCTCCCGACGGCCTGTACGCGGCCTTCCGCGAGGTGCTGCACGAGCACGGCGTGCTGTGGATCTCCGACGAGGTGCAGACCGGCTGGGGCCGCACCGGCGAGCACTTCTGGGGCTGGCAGGCGCACGGCCGCGGCGGCCCGCCCGACATGCTGACCTTCGCCAAGGGCATCGGCAACGGCATGTCCATCGGCGGCGTCGTCGCCCGCGCCGAGATCATGAACTGCCTGGACGCCAACAGCATCTCCACCTTCGGCGGCACCCAGATCACCATGGCGGCGGGCCTGGCCAACCTCAACTACCTCCTGGAACACGACCTCCAGGGCAACGCCCGCCGGGTCGGCGGCCTGCTCATCGAGCGGCTGCGCGCCGTCGCCGCCCACGTCCCGGCCGTGCGCGAGGTGCGCGGACGCGGGCTGATGATCGGCATCGAGCTGACGAGGCCCGGCACCGACGAGGCGGATCACGCGGCCGTGTCCGCCGTGCTGGAGGAGGCCCGCGCGGGCGGGCTGCTCGTCGGCAAGGGCGGCGGACACGACACCAGCGCCCTGCGCATCGCCCCGCCGCTCACCCTGAACGTCGCGGAGGCCGAGGAGGGCGCCGCGATCCTCGAGCGGGCTCTGAGGAGCATCCGGTAGCGGCACACCGACCGGAGGGACACCGCCATGACCACCTGGGAGCCGTCGACACCGGCGCTGTCGGTCCGGCAGGTCCTCGCGCTGGAGCGGGTGCTCGCCGGTGAGCCCGAGGTGGTGGCCGGCGCCGACCGGCTGGACCGGCCGGTGCGCTGGGTGCACGTCGCGGAGGCGGCCGACGTCGGGGTGATGCTCAGCGGCGGCGAGATGGTGCTGACCACCGGGGTGCTGCTCGCCGGCGACGAGGACAAGCAGGCCGAGTACGTCCGCTCCCTGCACCGCGCGGAGGCCGCCGCCGTGGTCCTCGGACTGGGCCGCGCCTTCCCGTCCCCGCCGGAGGCGATGCGGCGCATGGCCGAGCGCTGCGGACTGCCCCTGGTGGTGCTCCACCGGCCCTCCCCCTTCGCCCAGTTGACCGAGGAGGTCCAGTCCCTCCTGGTGCGGCGGAAGTTCGCCGCCGTCAGCCTCTCCGAGGCCGTGCGCGGCGAACTCACCGCGCTGATCACCGCGGGCGCCCCGCTGCAGCGCCTGCTCGACGAGGTCACCCGGCACAGCGGCTGCCCCGTCGTCGTCACCAACCTCGCCCACCGCGTCCTCGGCACGGCGGGGGAGCGGCCGGCCGTGGACGACGTGCTGCGCGACTGGGAGCGCATCGCCCGCCAGGCCGGCGGCACCGGGGGCGACGGCTGGATCCGCGCCGAACTGGGCGGGCGCGGGGAGCACTGGGGCCGGATCGTGCTGTGCGGCTACCGCGGCGACAGGGCCACCGGACGGCTGCTCGCCGACCGCGCCGCCGAGGCCCTCGTCCTGCACCGCATGCTCGGCGGCGACGCCGCCCGCTCCTGGGAGGAGCAGTCCGCGCAGGGCCTGCTGACCGACCTGGTCGGCGGGACCGTACCGGCCCGGCGGCTGCTGCCCCGGGCCCGCGCGGCCGGGCTGCCGGTCAACCGGCGCACCTTCGTCCCCCTCGTCGTGCACGGCCGGGAGGCGCACCGGCTCGATCGCGTGCTGCGCCTGCTGGGGCTGCCCGGCGTCGTCGCCGAGCTGGCCGACGCGGTGACCGCCGTGCTGCTCAGCCTCGCCCGGGACCAGGACGCCGAGGCGCTCACCGCGCACTTCGCGGCCCGGCTGCGCGCCGAGCCGGGGGCGGACCCGGTCGTGGTGGCGGCGGCCGACGCGCGCACCGCGTTCGACGACGTGCCCGCCGGGCTGCGCGAGGCCCGGCACGTGGTGGACGCCGTCGCCGGCTCCGCCGCCGCGCTGGACCTGCCGGCCGTGGTCCGCCTCCGGGACGTCCATCTGCGCGGACTGATCCGGCTGCTGCGGGACGACCCCCGGGTGCAGTCCTTCGCGGAGCGGGAGCTGGACGGGCTGCTGCGCGGGCCGGACGACGACCTGCTGTCCGTGCTGCGGACCTACCTCGCCACCGGCCGCAACAAGTCCCGCACCGCGCAGCTGCACCACGTCTCCCGGCCCGCGCTGTACCGCCGCCTGGAGGCGATACAGGCCCGACTCGGCGTGGACCTCGACGACTTCGAACAGGCCGCCTCGGTGCACATCGCGCTCCTCGCGCACGACGCGCAACAGCAGTGAAACGACGGACCACCTGTGACAATGGCGGTTAAACATGGGCTCGTTCCAAGGTGACACGGTGGCACGCGGCGCCCCCGCAGACGTGACACGGTGCCACTCAAAGCGGGCGCGTCCGCTTCCTAGGCTCGCCGGACACCGAGCGACCGGAGGTCCCGATGAGCCCAGTGATCCGTGCCGCCGTCTTCCAGACCGCCTGGACCGGCGACAAGGAGTCGATGATCCAGGTCCACGAGCGGGCCGCCCGCGACGCGGCCGCCCAGGGCGCCCAGGTGCTGTGCTTCCAGGAGCTGTTCTACGGACCGTACTTCTGCCAGGTGCAGGACCCGGCGTTCTACGCCTACGCCGAACGCGTCCCGGACGGTCCGGTCGTGCGGCGCTTCCAGGCGCTCGCCGAGGAGCTGGGCATCGTCCTGGTGCTGCCGGTGTACGAGGAGGAGCAGCCCGGGGTCCTCTACAACACGGCCGCGGTGATCGACGCCGACGGCTCCTACCTCGGCAAGTACCGCAAGACGCACATCCCCCAGGTGAAGGGGTTCTGGGAGAAGTTCTACTTCCGGCCCGGCAACGGCGGCTGGCCCGTCTTCGACACCAGGGCCGGCCGGATCGGCGTCTACATCTGCTACGACCGCCACTTCCCGGAGGGCTGGCGGGCGCTGGGACTCGCCGGCGCCGAGATCGTCTTCAACCCGTCGGCCACCTCCCGCGGCCTCTCCGGCTACCTCTGGCAGCTGGAGCAGCCGGCGGCGGCCGTCGCCAACGAGTACTTCGTCGGCGCGATCAACCGGGTCGGCGTCGAGGAGCTCGGCGACAACGACTTCTACGGCACCAGCTACTTCGTCGACCCCGAGGCCCGGTTCGTCGGCGAGCCGGCGAGCGACAAGGAGAGCGAACTCGTCGTCCGCGACCTGGACCTGGCCAAGCTGCGCGAGGTCCGCGACCGCTGGCAGTTCTACCGCGACCGCGCCCCGGGAGCCTACGGACCGCTGACCGCCCCCTGACAGCACCGAGCACGCGAGGAGAGGGAGCACCATGAGCAGCCGTACCGTCATCCGTGGCGGCCTCGTCATCACCGCCTCCGACGAGATCCACGCCGACGTCCTGATCGAGGACGGCCGCATCGCCGCCCTCGCCGCCTCCGGCACCCCGGCCGCCGGGGCCCTCACCGCCGAGCGGACCCTCGACGCCACCGGGAAGTACGTCATCCCGGGCGGGGTCGACGCCCACACCCACATGGAGCTGCCCTTCGGCGGCACCTTCGCCTCGGACACCTTCGAGACGGGCACCCGGGCCGCCGCCTGGGGAGGCACCACCACCATCGTCGACTTCGCCGTGCAGAGCGTCGGCCGCTCCCTGCGCGAGGGCCTGGACGCCTGGCACGCCAAGGCCGAGGGCACCTGCGCCGTCGACTACGGCTTCCACATGATCGTCTCCGACGTGAACCCGGAGACGCTGAAGGAGATGGACCTCCTGATCGAGGAGGGGGTGACCAGCTTCAAGCAGTTCATGGCCTACCCGGGGGTCTTCTACTCCGACGACGGCCAGATCCTGCGCGCCATGCAGCGCTCCGCCGGGAACGGCGGGCTGATCATGATGCACGCCGAGAACGGCATCGCCATCGACGTGCTCGTCGAACAGGCGCTGGCCCGGGGCGAGACCGGCCCCCGGTACCACGGCGAGGTCCGCAAGGCCCTGCTGGAGGCCGAGGCCACCCACCGCGCCATCCGGCTCGCCCAGGTCGCGGGCGCCCCGCTGTACGTCGTGCACGTCTCCGCCACGGAAGCCGTCGCCGAGCTGATCCGGGCCCGGGACGAGGGCCTGAACGTCTTCGGCGAGACCTGCCCGCAGTACCTGTTCCTGTCCACCGACAACCTCGCCGAGCCGGACTTCGAGGGCGCCAAGTACGTGTGCAGCACCCCGCTGAGGCCGCGCGAACACCAGGCGCACCTGTGGAAGGGGCTGCGCACCAACGACCTCCAGGTGGTCTCCACCGACCACTGCCCCTTCTGCTTCACCGGACAGAAGGAGCTGGGCCGGGGCGACTTCTCGAAGATCCCCAACGGTCTGCCGGGCGTCGAGAACCGCATGGACCTGCTGCACCAGGCCGTCCTCGACGGGCACATCTCCCGCCGCCGCTGGATCGAGATCGCCTGCGCGACCCCGGCCCGCATGTTCGGCCTCTACCCGAAGAAGGGCACGATCGCGCCGGGCGCCGACGCCGACGTCGTGATCTACGACCCGCACGCCGAGCAGGTCATGTCCGCCGGGACCCACCACATGAACGTCGACTACTCGGCCTACGAGGGCAAGCGGGTCACCGGCCGGGTCGAGACCGTCCTCTCGCGCGGCGAACCCGTCATCACCGAGCGGGAGTACACCGGGCGCGCCGGGCACGGCGCCTACCTCCCGCGTTCCACCTGCCAGTACCTCACCTAGGAGCGGTGCGCATGGACTTCGGACTCGTTCTGCAGACCGACCCGCCGGCCTCGCGGGTCGTCAGCCTGATGAAGCGCGCCGAGCGGAGCGGCTTCACCCACGGCTGGACCTTCGACTCCGCCGTGCTGTGGCAGGAACCGTTCGTGATCTACAGCCAGATCCTGGCCAACACCACGAAACTGAGGGTCGGCCCGATGGTCACCAACCCGGGCACCCGCACCTGGGAGGTCACCGCCTCCACCTTCGCCACCCTCAACGACATGTTCGGCAACCGCACCGTCTGCGGCATCGGCCGGGGCGACTCCGCGATGCGCGTCGCCGGCCGCAGGCCCAACACGCTGGCCCGCCTGGGCGAGGCGATCGACGTGATCCGCGACCTCGCCGAGGGGCGCGAGGCCGAGGTCGACGGGCAGCCGCTGCGGATCCCGTGGGTGCGGGACGGGAAGCTGCCCGTCTGGATGGCGGCGTACGGGCCGAAGGCGCTCGCCCTCGCCGGGCGGAAGGCCGACGGCTTCATCCTCCAGCTCGCCGACCCGTACCTGACCGAGTGGATGGTGAAGGCCGTGCGCGACGCGGCCGCCGAGGCGGGGCGCGACCCCGCCTCCGTCACCGTCTGCGTCGCCGCCCCGGCGTACGTCGGCGACGACCTGGCGCACGCCCGCGAGCAGTGCCGCTGGTTCGGCGGCATGGTCGGCAACCACGTCGCGGACCTGGTCGCCCGCTACGGCGAGCACTCGGACCTGGTCCCCGAGGCGCTGACGTCGTACATCAAGGAACGGCACGGCTACGACTACAGCCACCACGGGCGGGCCGGCAACCCGTCCGCGGACTTCGTCCCCGACGGGATCGTCGACCGGTTCTGCCTGCTCGGCCCGGCCGAGGCGCACATCGAGAAGCTGAAGACGCTGCGCGAGCTGGGCGTGGACCAGTTCGCCGTGTACGACATGCACGACGCGCAGGAGACGACGATCGACGCGTACGGCGCGGAGATCATCCCGGCACTCAGCCGCTGACCGGTACCTCCGCCGAAGGGCACGCCCATGACCGCGACCGTCCCGCCCACCCCGCCCGTGCCACCCGGCAGCCCCATACCCGACCCGGCGGGACGCGTCGAGCTCCCGCCGGGCGTCACCCTCACCGACCACCGCTTCGTCAACGACGACCTGCTGCCCGTGCCGCTGGCCCGCCGCCGCTGGACGACGTACAGCTTCGCGGCCCTGTGGGTGGGGATGGCGCACAACATCCCCTCCTGGCTGCTCGCCTCCGGTCTCGTCGCCCTGGGCATGGACTGGAGGCAGGCCGTGTTCACCATCGCGCTCGCCAACGTCATCGTGCTCGCGCCGATGCTGCTGACCGGTCACGCCGGCCCCAAGTACGGCATCCCGTTCCCGGTGCTGGCCCGTGCCTCGTTCGGGCTGCGCGGCGCCAACCTGCCGGCGATGATCCGGGCCGGGGTGGCCTGCGCCTGGTTCGGCATCCAGACCTGGATCGGCGGCCAGGGGATCTTCGTCCTGCTCGGCAAGGTGTTCGGCGGCTGGGCGGAGGCGTCGGAGATCGGGGGGCAGCCCTGGACGCTGTGGGTCTGCTTCGTGCTGTTCTGGGCCCTCGAACTCGCCATCATCCACCGGGGCATGGAGACACTGCGCCGGTTCGAGAACTGGGCCGCGCCGTTCGTCATCGTCGGCGCGCTGGTGCTGCTGGCCTGGATCGCGAACGAGGCCGGCGGTCTCGGGCCGCTGCTCGACCAGCCCTCGCGGCTCGGCTGGGGCGCCGACTTCTGGCCGGTGTTCTTCCCGGCCCTCATGGGCATGATCGCGTTCTGGTCGACCCTGAGCCTGAACATCCCCGACTTCACCCGCTTCGGCGCGGGCCAGCGCGCCCAGGTCCGGGGCCAGACGCTCGGACTGCCCACCACCATGACGCTGTTCGCGCTGCTGTCCGTGTTCGTCACCTCCGGCAGCCAGGCGGTGTACGGGGCCCCGGTGTGGGACCCCGTCGCACTGGCCGCCAGGACCGACAACGTCTTCGGACTGCTCTTCGCCCTGGTGACGGTGCTGGTCGCCACCATCTCGGTGAACATCGCGGCGAACGTGGTCTCACCGGCGTACGACCTGGCGAACCTGGCGCCGCGGCTGATCAGCTTCCGCACCGGCGCGCTGATCACCGGTGTCGTCGGCGTGCTGATCATGCCGTGGAAGCTCACCGAGACGCCCGAGCTGTACATCTTCACCTGGCTCGGCCTGGTCGGAGGGCTGCTGGGCACCGTCGCCGGGATCCTCATCGCCGACTACTGGCTCGTGCGCCGCACCGTCCTGGACCTGCCCGCCCTGTACACGCCGGCCGGACGGTACTGGTACACGTCCGGCTGGAACCTGCGCGCCGTCGCCGCCTTCCTGGCCGGCGGGGTGCTCGCGGTGGGCGGCTCCCACTCGGCCCCGGGGAAGGGTCCCTTCCCCGAGGACGGGCTGATCCCCTTCCTGAAGCCCCTCGCGGACTACGGCTGGGCGGTGGGTCTGGCGGCGTCGCTGGTCGTGTACGGCGCGCTGATGGCGGGCCACCGGCGCGCGTGAGCGTACCGGGGGCTACCGGGCCGTGCCGAAGTCCTGGGTCCAGTAGGAGCCGGGCTGCGCCAGACCGACACCGATCTCCTTGAACGAGCAGTTGAGGATGTTCTTCTTGTGCCCGGGGCTGGCCATCCAGCCGGCCATCACCTGCTCGGGAGTGGAGTAGCCGTGGGCGACGTTCTCGCCGTAGGTGCTCCAGCTGTAGCCGGCGCGTGTGATGCGGTCGGCGGGCGAGGACCCGTCCGAGCCGGTGTGCGACATGGTGCCGCTCGCCGCCATGTCCTCGCTGTGGTTCTGCGCGGCCTCGGTCAGGGCGGTGTTCACCTTCACCGGCGAGCAACCGGCCTTCCCGCGCTCGGCGTTGACGAGTTCCACGACCTTGGCGACGGCCCCGGAGGACGTGGCCCCGCCCGTCGCGGCGGGCTTCGGGGCCGCGGTGGTGGGCTTCGGGGCGGCGGTGGTGGGCTTGGGGGCCGCCGTCGTGGGCTTCGGAGCGGTGGCCGTGGGCTTCGGAGCGGTGGCGGTGGGCTTCGGAGCGGTGGCGGTGGGCTTCGGGGCCGCGGTGGTGGGCTTGGAGGCGGGTGCCCCGGAGGCCGTCTTCTTCGGCTGGTGCGGCTTCGGCTCGTGCGACGGATCGGTGCCGCCGTGCTTCGGCGCTCCGCTCTGCGAAGCGCTCGCGGTGGCGGTCGGCGTGCCCGACGGTGCCGCCGGGGGCTCGTCGTGCTGCCGGCTGCTCCACTGGCTGTACCAGTCGGCACCGTCCCACTTGTCCTCGGCCGCGGCCGAGGCGGTGGCGGCCCGGTCCTGCGGCTGCCCGTCACCGGGCCAGTCGGCGCAGGCCATGGCGACGGAGGGTATCCCTATGACCCCCATGGCGACTGTCGCGACGACCGTCCGCCGGTACTGGTGCTGATGGCGATGCTTTCCCATGCGTGACCTCACCCCTGCTGTCCGGAGGCTGGTCATTCTTCGGACGGTCCGACAGCGGGCGCAAAGGGCCTTTGCACTACTTTGCTTCGTAGGTCTGCGGGGGTCTTGCGATGAGCGCAAGAGCGTGCCGACCTGCTCTCGAAGATCCTCCCGGGGTGTCTGCCGTCCCGTCAGAAGCCTTCGCACGGCGAAAGAAGCGCGTCCCCCGGCTCCCCGCCCGGCCCCGCCCGCCGCGGCCCGCTCCACGTTCGCGGCAAGACGGACAAATCCCTTATGTCGTCGGAGCGGGTTCTACTAAGCGGTCTGCGTAGATCGCGGACACGTGTGACAGATGTCACCGGATCGTGAATTCCGGACCGGTGTGGGAGACCGGGACCGGTGCCGGAGGCCCAGGAGCGCGCCGGGGGACGCCGGGGCGATCGGGACCGCGGGCCGGGGCCGGGGCGGGCGGTCCGCCCGACGCGCCCCGGGAGCGAGGGGGTCAGCCCTGCCCGTCCTCCAGGGCCGCCACCGCCTCCTTGGCGGCCTTGATGGCCCCCTTGTTGATCTCGTCCGTGCCGGGCGCCTTCTTCGACTCGAAGTCGCTGCCGTTGTACGTCACGACCACCAGCGCGTTGGAGGAGCGGGCCACCACCACGCCCTCCCGGGTCTGCTGCTTGTCCTCGGTGGCGAGGTTCACGACGGAGTACGCGGCGTCGCCGAGCCCGGGCACCGGGCCCCCGCCGCTCTTCTCCGCCAGGCGTCCCCCGTACGACCGCTCCGCCGCCTCGTCCGACTCCAGCACCTCGAAGGACACGTCGAGCCAGCGGTACTCGTAGCCCTCGAGCGCGTTCCAGGAGCAGGTGCGGCGCAGCTCGGCGTCCGTGGACGGTATCTCCTTGCCGGCCGTCTTGGCGCCCGGCACGAGGGTCTTGACGGTCTTCTCCGCCAGCGCGGTGCACGGTGCGGGCGCGGCGGTGTACGTCTTCGCCGCCTGCGTCGCCGACGGGGCGGAGGCGGACCGGTTCTCCGTCCTGTCCGCGGACTCGTTCCCGGCGGCCTGCGGTGCGGCCGACGGGCCGGAGGACAACGCCCAGCCCGCCGCGGCGAGGACGACCACCGGGGACAGGCGTGCGGTCAGGGCGAGCGGCAGAGGCAAGGAACGCACGGCGCACTTCTCGTGGGGGACGGTGCGGAGGGAGTCCGCACTGCGGACGGGACGCCAGTGTCACACGCATCGGTGTGGTGCGGAAGGGTCAACTCGCTCCGTAGGCGGGCGGTGACGGCGGCGTACCGCCGGGCGGTTTCGTTTGGCGCGTTTCGGCGGGACAAGGGCGACTTGCCCGCGGGACGGCCCACGGCCCGCGCCGGGCGGGAGGGTTCCGGGCGGGACGGTGATGCGGCAGGGCGGGCGTACGTGACGCGCGGTCAGGTGCCGGAGGACGACGAAAGGCGTTGCGTGCCCGGTCCGGTCCTGCGGTTGCACCTGCGCCCGGCCCGCACCGGCCAGCGGTACGTCACCGCCGGGGGAGCGGGAGCGGCACCTGCGGCGGCGCGCGCCGCGGCCCCCCGCGCACGGTCCGCCGCGGCGACCGCGCGCGGACGTCCCGGTCTCCGTCGAGCGGCGGCACGGCGTACGCGCACGGGGGAGCGCGGGTGAACGAAATCGTCCGTCAGCACCGGCACCTGGCCGAGCCGGTCCTCGCCGTCCGCGAGCGGTGCGGCCGTGTGCGTCCGGCGGGCGGGCGGATCGCCCTGTCGGCAGCGGTCCTGCCGCGCGACGGACACGGGACGACACTGCCGCGCACCGTCCCGGTCTCCCCGGCCCCGGGCCTGTCCATCGGCCGTCCCGGCATCGTCGTCGACCGCCCGTGCGCGGGGCACTTCACGCCCGGCCGCCCCCAGGGGCGGCTCGCCGGCCGCCCGGTCCGGGAGCCGGCCGGTCGGCCCGCGTGCCGTTCAGCCGTACCGCCAGGAGGGCCACGTCGTCGCTGCCGTCCGGCGGCAGCCACTCCAGCAGCTGGGCGCAGGCCTCCTCGGGGTCACTGGACGTCTTGCCGACCACGGAGGCGAGGACGTCCAGTGAGTCCTGGAGGTGGACGTGGCGGCGCTCGATCAGCCCGTCCGTGACCAGCAGGAGCAGCGAACCGGGCGTCACGGCGACTCTGTGGGCCGCCGGGTGGGGCAGGCCGAGGCCGAGCAGCGGTCCGTGCTCGTAGAGGTAGGCGGTCGTGCCGTCCGGGCTGCGCAGCAGCGGCGGCAGATGCCCGGCGTTCGCGACGCGGATGGCGTCGGAGCCGGACTCGATCAGGATGATGCACAACGTCACCGTGACGCCGGGTTCGACGGAGGTCAGCAGGCGGTCGAGCCGTTCGAGGATCGCCTCGGGCGGGTGCCCCTCCACCGCGTAGGCGCGCAGCGCGTGCCGGACCTGGCCCATCACCACGGCCGCGTCCAGGGAGTGGCCGGCGACGTCGCCCACCGCCACGACCAGGCCGTCCGGCGTGTCGATCGCCTCGTAGAAGTCACCGCCGATCTCGGTGTGTTCGCCGGCGGGCAGGTAGCGCACCGCCAGCTCCGCGTGCCCGGTCTCCGGGAGGCTCTCGGGCAGGAAGCTGCGCTGCAGGGTGAGCGCGAGCGCGTGCTCCTCGCTGTAGCTGCGCAGCGCCTCCAGGGCCAGCGCGCTGGCCTGGACGAGCTGGTCGAGCAGTTGCTCGTCGTCCGGCGTGACGACCGCGTCCGCCGGGGTGAGGACGGCGACGGGCGGGCGGTCGGGCTTGGCGCGGCCGAGCGCGGTGCGCCGTCCCTCCGGGTCCTTCAGGTCCGGCGGCAGGCAGGGCAGGTCGCCTGCGGCCGCCTGCCCCGGCCGCGCCCGGGCGGGGGTGTCACCGCGGTGCGACCAGCCGGGGACGGTGTGCACCCGCGGCCCGTCGCACGGCGTGGAGGTGTCCCGGTCGTGCCAGGTGTGGGCGACCAGCGCGCCGCCCTCCGGCGCGGTGAGGAAGGCCGCCGCCTCGCAGCGGAAGACGGCCGCCGCCCCCTCGGCCGCCACCCTGACCAGCTCCTGCGCGTCGGCGGCGCTGTACAGCGCCAGCGTGGTGCGGTTGAGCAGGCTCAGGCGGTCCGCGAGGAGTTCCGCGCGGCGGCGGGCCCGGGCGTAGCGCAGGTTGGCGGTGACCGTCGCGAGCAGTTCGTCGGGGGCGATGGGTTCGACCAGATACGCGTCGGCCCCGCGGTAGAGCCCCTGCGCCCGGTCGTCGACGGTGATGGCGGAGGCGGAGATGTTGATCACCGGGACCGCGGCCGTGGCGGGGTTGCCCTTGATGCGCTCGCAGACCTCGAAGCCGGTCATGTCGGGCAGCCGGACGTCGACGACGGCGAGCTCCGGCAGCGGGCCCGGCCCGTCGAGCAGTTCGAGCGCGCGGGTGCCGTCCTCGGCCTCGGTGACCTCGTGCCCGGCCCGGCGCAGGGCGGTGGCGAGGACGTAGCGATTGGTGGGGATGTCGTCCACCACCAGGATGTGTGCCGGACGGTTCTCCGCGTCGAGGGGAAGGGTCATGGGTGTTCCTTGGCCGTGGACGACTTCGGCTGGGCGGGAAGGGGTTCCTGCGCCGCGGGCGGCCCGGCCGGCAGCCGCTCCAGGGCGTCTGCGAGGGCCGCGGCGGTCAGGCGTGACTTGTTCAGCACGGCGTGGGTGCCCGCGAGGCGCGTCCGGTCGACGAGGGCGGGTTCGAGCGCGGTCAGGACGATCACGGGCACGTCGGCCGTCGCCGGTTCGCGGGCCAGCAGCCGCCGGACCTCGTAGCCGTCCGGGCCGGGCATGTTGAGGTCCAGGAAGACCACGTCGGGCCGCCCGCGCTCGACGGCCGCGACGGCCTCGGCGCTGTCCGTGACCGTGGTGACCGTCTCCACCAGGCCCTTCAGCACGGCCCGGAAACCGGTCAGGAAGGCCTCGTCGTCGTCGACCACCAGGACGGAGCGCACCGGGCCGCGGACGGCCGTGGCCTGCTTCCCCCGGGCCGCCGGCCGGCTGGGACGGGCGGGGATCTCGATGACCACCCGGGTGCCGAGCCCCACCTCGCTGTCCAGCCTCAGGGTGCCGCCCAGGAGTTCCGTCAGCTTGCGGGCGTACGGCAGCCCGAGGCCGGTGCCGGGCCGCCCCCGCTGATGCGGCCCGCGCACCTGGTAGAACTCCTCGAACACACGCTCGATTTCATGGGTCGGGATGCCGACGCCGGTGTCCTCGACCCGGAAGACGGCGTGGACGCCGTCCTCGCGCTCCTCCTCGGCGACGTCCAGTACCACCGAGCCGTCGGCCGTGAACTTCAGCGCGTTCGACAGCACGTTCCGCAGGACCCTGGTCAGCATGACCTCGTCGGTGACGAGCGTGCCGTGCGACGCCGGGTCCGGGATGCGCAGGTCGACCCCGGGCTGCGCCGTGCTCTGCAGCATGCCGCGCAACTGGTGCAGCAGCGAGCGCAGGTCCACCTCGGCGAGGTGCGGCTCCAGACGGCCGGACTCGGCCTTGGCGACGTCGAGGAGTTCGTCGACGAGGGTCAGCAGCGTGCTGCCGGACGCGTGCACCATGGCCACCTGCTGGCGCTGCTCGTCGGAGAGCGGGTCCGCCGCCGTGTCCAGCAGCAGCCGGGCGAGGGCGATGACGGAGTTCACCGGCGACCGCAGCTCGTGGCTGACGTTGGCCCAGAAGCGGGTCTTGTACTCGTCGGCCAGTTCGAGCTGGCGGGTCTTGTCCTCCAGCTCCGCGTAGAGGGCGACGACCCCGCTGTTGGTCTCCTCCAGCTCGCTCGCCAGCTCGGAGTAGAGCGCGAGGACGCCGGCGTTGGTCTCCTCCAGCTCCGCGTTGAGCCGTTGGAGCTCCTCCTGCTGGCGCTGGGACTCCTCCAGCGCGGCCAGCAGGTGACGGTTCTGCGTGCGCAGGGCCTCGATCAGGTCGGCCGCGGTGTCGGCGCCGACCAGCGAACCGCGCACCTCGCCGGCCAGCTCGGCGGCGGACGCCGTCGGCGCGGGGATGCGCTGGGCGAGCACGAGCCGGTGGCGGCCGTCCCCGTCCGAGAGCTCCAGGGAGCTGCCGTCGAGCAGGCGGGAGGCGGCGGTCAGCAGGGTCGACGGCGGCCGGTGGGCCTCCCGCCAGTCGAAGCGCACGGCCAGGCGCAGCCCGTCCCGTTCCTCGAGGCACAGCTGCGCGGTCAGGTCCGAGGCGCCCTTCAGGTGCTCACCGGCCTCGCTCACCACGGTGGTCAGCCGGACCAGGGAACTGCCCGTCAGGCCCACCGCGCGGCAGGCGGTCTGGGTGCACCGGCGCAGCGTGACCACGTCCCCCTCCTCCATGAGGAGGAGGGTGGCCAATTCGTGGACGGGTGCCCCGGCGGTCATCGCTGCCTGTACGCGGCGACGACGACCCCGGCGTCGTCCCTGCGGACCGCGGCCTGGTTGAGGATCTGCGCGGCGGCCACGACCGGGGCCTGGGCGAACAGTCCCGGGAAGTCCGCGGGCTTCCACCGGCCGCTGAGGCCGTCGGTGTGCATGACCAGGGCCGCTCCCGGCGGGAAGGCCGCCTCGAAGGTGCGCGGCCTGGGCATCTGCACCCCGACGATGCCGGGCATGGACAGCAGACCGTGCCGGGTGTCCGCGGTGGCGACCAGCGCCGTGACGTTGCCGACCCCGCTCAGGCGGACGCGCCGGGCGGCGACGTCGACCAGGGCGATCGCGACGGCCGCGCCGCGGGTGCCGCGCAGGTTCTGGTGGACGTCCTGCAGGACGTCGGCCGGACTCGTCCGGGTGCTTTCGCGGAAGGCGCTGCCGGCCCGCTCGGCGGCCCTGGCCGCCAGGGGGCCGTGTCCGAGCCCGTCGCACATCATCAGCAGCAGGGCGTCGGGGCCGTGACCGTTCGCGGTGCGCACGCTCCAGGTGTCGCCGCACATCCGCTCGCCGCTGATCGGGCGGGTCAGACCGCCGGCCTCCACCGGACGCGGAGCCGGCACCTGCCCGTCGGTCCAGAAGCGCGCCTGGACCACCGTGCCCCGGCCGTGCAGGGAGTGGACGCCGCTGACGTCGGCGAGCCGGCCGATGGCGCCCATGCCGATGCCCAGGCTGCCGGCGGTCGACGTGCCGTCGAGCAGGGCCCGGTGCAGGTCGTCGATGCCGGGCCCGTTGTCCAGGGACAGGCACTCCACGGCGGCACGGCCGTCGGTGCGCACCACCCGCAGGGCCAGCGAGCCGTCGTGCGCGTGTTTGAGGAGGTTGGTCGCCATCTCCGTCACGCACAGCTCGACACGTGCCACCCGGTCCTCGGAGAAGCAGAGGCCGCGGGCGAGCTGCGCGGCCTGGCGGCGGGCGGCGGCGGCCAGCGCCACGTCCGCGCGCAGCCAGTGCACGTCGCCGGCCTCGACGACGAGGTCGTCGTTCACCTGCCCCACTTCACAATGCGCACGGTCGTACCGGACGGCCCGGACTCGAGGTCGAAATCGTCCACGAGCCGCTTGGCGCCGCTGAGGCCGAGTCCCATGCCGTTGCCCGACGTCCAGCCGTCGGTCAGCGCCAGCTCGATGTCCGCTATGCCAGGACCCTTGTCCCGGAACTCCACGAAGACGCCGCAGCGGCCCACGTCGACGACCGGGGCCACGCGAACGACGCCTCCTCCGCCGTACACCAGCATGTTCCGCCCGAGCTCGCTGGCGGCCGTGACGAGCTTCGTCTGGTGCACCAGCGACAGGCCGCACCGTTGCGCGAGGGTGCGCACCATCTGCCGCATGCTGACCACGTCGCCGCTGGTGGCGACCGACGCGGTCTCGGTCGAGGTGCTCGCGGCCGCGTAGTCCTTCATGCGCGGCCCGCGGCGATGCGCCGTAGCAGCTTGAGCCCGCGCTCCAGGTTGAGGGCCGTGCGCACGCCGTTCATGGACAGCCCGAGCTCGACCAGGGTCATCGCGACCGCGGGCCGCATGCCCACGACGATGGTCTCGGCGCCGAGGAGGCGCGAGACGGCGGCGTTGTTGGCCAGCATCCGCCCGACGAAGGAGTCGACGATCTCCAGGGCGGAGATGTCGATCACGACGCCCTTGGCGCCGGTGGTGACGATGCGTTGGGACAGGTCCTCCTGGAGGTCGAGGACCATCTGGTCGTCCAGGTCGGTCTGGATGGAGACCAGGAGGACCTCGCCGATCTTGAGGACGGGAACGCGGTCGGTCACAGGAGACCCCGCACGTCGTCCTCGGCGTCCAGCGCGATCTCCTTCAGTGCCTGGCGCAGCGCGTCCGACAGCGAGGAGTTGGTGGGAATGTCACCGAACTCGATGCCGAGCGCCACGATGGTCTGGGCGATCTGCGGCCGGATGCCCGAGACGATGCACTGGGCACCCATCATGCGCGCGGCGACCACCGTCTTCAGCAGGTGCTGCGCGACCTGGGTGTCCACGGTCGGGACGCCGGTGATGTCGATGATGGCGTGCGTGGAGTCGGTGTCGACGAGGGTCTGCAGCAGCTTCTCCATGACGACCTGGGTGCGGGCCGAGTCGAGGGTGCCCACCAGGGGGACGCCCACGACGCCGTCCCACAGCTTGACCACGGGCGTCGACAGTTCGAGGAGCTGCTCGGCCTGGGAGGAGATGATCTCCTCACGGGTGCGCAGATAGGCTTCGGAGGTCAGCAGGCCGAGGCCGTCCAGCAGATGGGCGAACTGGAGGTAGGCCCGGGCGCTGTCCGTGTCGCCCGTGAGGGAGGGCTCCAGCACCTCCTTGAGGGCGAAGACGCTGCGGGCGGTCTCGGTGGGGCTGAAGCCCTGCCGGGCGCGGTTGCGGGACAGCTCGATCAGCAGGCTGCGCACCTCGCCGAACTCCTCCCGGCGGCTGTCCAGCGATCCGGCGGCCATGGCGTCGAGGACGGCGTCGTACAGCTCGCCCAGCTCCCGCCCGAGCTCGGCCACGCTCAGTCTGCCGCGCAGTTCCTCGCCCACGGTCCGGGTCCACTGGACGAGGAACTCGTCGCGCTGCGTCGTCAACGTGTCGACCAGCAGGCGTATGTTGCTCTCTGTATTCACGTCTTCCTCATCAAACACTCATTCGATGTGCCACGGAGACGATACGGCACGCCTCTCCTGCCCCGTCGCGGCGACGCCGACGGCCTGTCAGCTCCGGCGGCTCGTCAGCTCCGACGGTCTGTCAGCTCCGGCGGACACCCGCGCGCGGCCGTCCGGCCCTCCCTCGTGCCGCGTCGACGTGGGGCCGGGCCGGACCCGGGAACGTAGTCCGCCCGGACCGGGGCGAAGGGCCCGGCCCTCACCGAAAGGCTGCGGCGCGGGTCCGGCCGCACCGCCTGGACCCGGTCCGTGCCGCCGTTCTGCCGTGCGGTCGGTCGCCGGGCGGGTGCGGCGCGGCGATGCGCGGGGAGGGAAAGGCGCGTCGGTCAGGGCACGCGGGCCGTCCACCGCGGCGAGGAGAACTTCGTCCGGGCCAGCTCCTGCGCGCGGGCCAGCTCCTCGTCCGTCACCTTGCCGTCGGCGAGCCCGTACCGGAGGCGGAACGAGTCGATCATCCGCTCGATGACGGCCTCGCGCGGCAGACCGGTCTGCCGGCGCAGCGGGTCCACCCGCTTCTTCGCGCTCTTCGTGCCCTTGTCGGACAGCTTCTCCCGCCCGATGCGCAGCACCTCGGTCATCTTGCCGGCGTCGATGTCGTAGGCCATGGTCACGTGGTGCAGCACGGCGCCGGGGCCGCCGTCCGGGCCCACGATCCGCTTCTGGGCGGCGCCCGCGATCTTGCCCTGGTCGGTGGCGATGTCGTTCAGCGGCTGGTACCAGGCACCGATGCCCATGTCGCCGAGCGCGCCGAGGACCCAGTCGTCGAGGTAGGCGTAGCTGTCCTGGAAGGACAGCCCCTGCACCAGCGCCTCCGGCACCGACAGCGAGTACGTGATCGTGTTGCCGGGCTCCACGAACATCGCCCCGCCGCCGGAGATCCGGCGCACGACCTCGATGCCGTGCCGCCTCGCGCCCTCGGGGTCGACCTCGTTGCGCAGGGACTGGAAGCTGCCGATGATCACCGCGGGGGCGCCCCACTCCCACACCCTGAGCGTCGGCGGGCGGCGCCCCGCGGCGACCTCGGCGGTGAGCACCTCGTCCAGCGCCATGTGCAGCGCCGGGGCCTGCGGACCCTCGTGGACCAGCTGCCAGTCGTAGTCGGTCCAGTCGGTGGCGTGCGCGAGCGCCCGGCGCACCGCGATGCCGACGCCCTCCGAGGTCAGCCCGTACATCACGGTCCCCTCGGGGAGGGCCGCGTCGATCCGCGCGGCGAGCCCGGCCGCGTCGGTGTCGGCGGGGGCGCCGTCCAGGGCGTGGTTCACGGCGTCCAGCGCCTCGTCCGGTTCGAGGAAGAAGTCGCCCGCCACGCGCGCGCGGCGCAGCACGCCGTCCTCCACGTCCACGTCCACGACGACCAGCTTGCCGCCGGGAACCTTGTACTCACCGTGCACGGCTCCGCCTTTCGCTGTACCGCTGTGCGTCAACAGCGGAGGCGGCCGCGGTGTTCCCGGCCGTGCCGGGACGTGCGGGACCCCGGCCGGTCGCGGTCCGCACCGGCCGTCACGGCCCGTCCCGGCGGCTCAGGGCATGAAGAGCGCCAGGAAGATCACCACAAGGGCGACGAGCGCGATGATGACCCATATGGGCTTTCCCCGCAGGATCCCGCCCCGGGCCGACGTGTCCTCCGGGCCTCCGCCCCGGGGGCGGTCCTCCGGGAGTGCCGGGTCGTCCGGGCGGTCACGTGTGTAGAAGTCGTCGTCCGCCATCTCAGGCTCCCTCCGTACTTCTCCCGCCCCGGGTTCCCCTTCCGCCCCGGTCGAACGCCGCCGGGCGCCCGCGATCCGGGCGGCCGCCCGGAGACCGGGGGAGGGCGACGACCCGCTCACCGGGCGGTGCGCCGGAGCGGCGCACCGCCCGGTGGCCGTCACGCGCCGTGCGCGGCGCCTTCGGGCAGGGACGCCGCGGCGGTCCCGCCCTGCGGGTGCACGCAGTGCCAGCGGTGGCCGTCCGGGCCGTCGGAGGCGGCCGGGAACGCGGTGGCGCACGCGTCGTCCGCCTTCCAGCAGCGGGTGCGGAACGGGCAGCCGGAGGGCGGGTTCGTCGCCGAGGGCACCGGGCCGTGCAGCACGATGCGCTCGGGCCGTTCCAGCAGGCTGGGCGTGGCCGAGAGCAGCGCCTCGGTGTACGGGTGCCGGGAGTCGCCGGTGACCCGTGCGGCCGGGCCCTCCTCGAGGATGCGGCCGAGGTACAGCACGGCGACGCGGTCGGCCAGGTGGCGCACGGTCTGCACGTCGTGCGAGATGAACACCATGGCGAGGCCGAGACGGGTGCGCAGATCCACCAGGAGGTTGAGGATCTGGGCGCGCACCGACACGTCCAGGGCGCTGGTGGGCTCGTCGGCGACGATCAGCTCCGGCTCCAGTGCCAGCGCGCGGGCGATGGCCACGCGCTGGCGCTGGCCGCCGGAGAGTTGGCCGGGCAGCGCCCGCAGGGTGTGGCCGGGCAGGCCGACCAGGTCCAGCAGCTCCTCGACGCGCTGCTCGCGCTCGGCCTTCGTGCCGCGGTCGTGCACGTCCAGCGGGTCGCGCAGGATCCGGCGGACCGGCAGCCGCGGGTTGAGCGCGGTGGAGGGGTCCTGGAAGACCACGCCGACGGAGGCGCCGAAGCGGGTACGGCGTTCCGCGGCGGACATCCGCCACAGGTCCTGGCCCTTGAAGCGGACGTCGCCCTCCGTCGGCCGCTGCAGTCCGGTGACCACGCGGGCCAGGGTGGACTTGCCGCAGCCCGACTCGCCGACCAGGCCGAGGATCTCGCCGCGCCGGACGTCCAGGGAGGCGTCGGTGAGGGCGTGCACGGCGTCCCGGCGCAGGAGGCCGCCGCTGCGCGCCTTGTGCCGTACGTGGATGCGGTCGAGGCGGACGAGCGGGTCCATCGTGGTGTCCTCCGGGGCGGTCATCGGGCATCCTCCAGCGACCTGGCCGCCGGGTGCGCGGGCGCCGGGTGGTGGCAGGCGAACAGGTGGTCCCGCGCGCCGTCGCGGTCGGTGGCGGGCGGTGGGGTGGTGGCGCACAGCTCGGTGGCGGCGGCGCAGCGGGAGGCGAACCGGCAGCCGGGGCCGAACGACTTGGGCGCGGGCACCACGCCGCGGATCTGGTGCAGCCGGTCCGCGCCCGCCTCCAGGGAGACGACGGAGCCGAGCAGCCCGCGGCTGTAGTGGTGCGCCGGGTCCGTCAGCAGGGAGCGGGTGTCGCCGGCCTCGGCGACCTGGCCCGCGTACATCACCGCGACCCGGTGGGCGAGGTCGCCGACCAGGGCGAGGTCGTGCGAGACCAGGACCATCGCGAAGCCGAGCTCGTCGCGCAGCCTGACCAGCAGTTCGACGACCTGGGCCTGCACGGTGACGTCGAGCGCGGTCGTCGGCTCGTCGGCGATCAGCAGCCGCGGGCTGCGGGAGAGCGCCATGGCGATCAGGACGCGCTGGCGCTGCCCGCCGGACAGCTCGTGGGGGTAGCTGCGCAGGGTGCGCTCGGGGGCCAGGCCGACCAGTTCGAGCAGTTCGGCCGGCGTGCGGGTGCCGCCGCGCGAGGTGAGCCGCTTGAGCTGGGTGCCGATCAGCACCGACGGGTTCAGGGACGACATGGCGTCCTGGTAGACCATCGCGATCTGGGGGCCCATGAGCGCCCGGCGTTCCTTCGGCGACAGCTTCAGCAGGTCGCGGCCCCGGTAGAGGATCTCGCCCTCGGCCTCGGCGTTGCGGGCCAGCAGGCCCATGATCGCGAGGCTGGTGATCGACTTGCCGCAGCCGGACTCGCCGACCAGTCCGAGGGTCTCGCCCTCGCGGACGGTGAAGGAGATGCCGTCGACGACGCGGATGTCGCCGTAGCGGTCGGGGAAGCGGATCGACAGGTCGCGTACGACGAGCAGGTCGGGGGCGCCGTCGGGCAGCGGCCTGACGGCGGGCTCCGTCGCCTCGATCCGGGCGGCGAGCTCGGCGAGCGCGGCGTCCGCCTCGGCCCGGCCGGCGGCCGGCTCGGCGGCGGCGGTCCTCTCGTCGGAGTCGCCGCCACCGGTGCGGGCCTTGTCCGGAGCCGCGGCGGCGTCCGTCATGCCCTCGGACAGGACGTTCAGCGCGAGCACCGTGATCAGCAGGCACAGGCCGGGGAAGAGGGTCGCCCACCAGCCGCCCGAGAGCAGGAGCTGCCGGCCGTAGGCCAGGACGCTGCCCCAGCTGGGGTCGGGGTCCTGCACACCGGCGCCGATGAAGGACAGGCTCGCCTCGAAGATGATCGAGTCGGCCACCATGACGGTCGCGAACACCAGGACCGGCGCGGCGCAGTTGACGGCGACGTGCCGGGCGACGATGTGGCCGCGGCGGGCGCCGATGACCTGTTCGGCGGCGACGTAGTCCTCGCCGTACTGCTCCAGCACGTTGGCCCGCACGACACGGGCGAGCGAGGGCGAGTAGACGAAGGCGATGGTGAAGATGATGACCGGGACGCTGGGCCCGAACACGGCGACCAGCACGGCGGCCAGGGCGATCGGCGGGAACGACATCACGACGTCGAGCGTGCGCATCACCGACTCGTCGGCGAGCTTGCGCGAGGTGGCCGCCAGGGCGCCCAGGGCCGAGCCGACGGCCAGCGCGAGCAGGGTCGCGCCGAGGCCGATGACGAGGGAGTAGCGCGCACCGTGCACGACCCGGGCGAACACGTCGCGGCCGGCCCGGTCGGTGCCGAACCAGTGGTCGGCGCCCGGGGGCCGGGCGGGGGTGCCGGTGGCGAGCGGGTCCTGGGTGAGCAGCGGGGCGAAGACCGCGCCGAGGACGACGACGAGGAGGATCCCGAGGGCGATGCGGGAGGGCACGGGCAGGCGGCGCAGGCGGGTGCCCGGCCGGAGCCGTTCGGCGAGGGAGCGCGGGGCGAACATCACACCGTCCTGATGCGCGGGTTGACGAGCAGGTAGAGCAGGTCGACGACGACGTTGACCACGAGGAAGGCGACCGCGATGGTGAGCACGGTGCCCTGGACCAGCCCGACGTCACCGCCGGTGACACCCTCGAGGATCAGCTTGCCCATGCCGGGCAGGTCGAAGATCGCCTCGATGACGACGGCGCCGCTGAGCATGTAGCCGACCTTGACGCCGAGCACGGTCAGCGGGGTGATCAGGGAGTTGCGCAGCACCGACCGGATGATCAGGAACGGCGGCAGGCCGCTGCCGCGGGCGGTGCGCACGTAGTCGCGGTCGAGCTCGGCGACCATCGAGGTGCGGATCAGGCGGGCCAGCGAGGAGGCGACCGGCAGGGCGAGGGCGACGGCGGGCAGCGTGAGGCTCCTGAGCCAGCCGCTGAAGGAGTCGGCCGGGTTGACGTAGCCGCCGGTCGGGAAGAGCGGCGTGTTCAGCGCGAACTGCTGGATGAGCAGGACACCGATCCAGAACGAGGGCAGGGCGATGCCGATCATCGACAGCACTCGGAAGGCCTGGTCGGGCCAGCGGTCGCGGTGGACGGCGCTGGTGACGCCGAAGACCAGGGCCAGCACGATGGCCAGCGTGAGGCCGAGCAGCGTCAGCTGCAGGGTCAGCGGGAACGCGGTGGCGATCCGGTCGGCGACGGGCTGGCTGGGCGGCACGGTGACGCCGAGGTCCCCCTGCACCAGATCGGTCAGGAAGGCGAAGTACCGCACCGGCAGCGGGTCGTTGAGACCGTGCGCCTCGGCGAACGCGGCACGGGCCTCGGGACTCGCGCTGTCGCCGAGCGCGTTGTACGCGGGGTCGGCCGGTGAGAACTGCAGCACCACGAAGACCAGCAGGGCGATGCCGAGCACCATCACCGGCATCATCGCGACGCGGCGCAGCGCGAGCCGGAGGAATGCAACCATCGTGAGGTTCCTAGGGATTGGGGCCGGCCGCCGCTGCTGCCCAGGCCGGCAGCCGCGGCGGCCCGTCGACGGGCGTTCGGGCTCAGGCGGGGCCGACGTCCACGAAGGACAGACCGGTGGTGGGCAGCGGCTTGAAGCCCTTCAGCGCTCCCTCGCGCCAGGCGGTGGGCAGCTTGCGGTGGAGGATCGGGTACAGGGCCGCCTCGTCGGCGACCAGGTCGGTGACCTCGGCCCACAGCTCCTTGCGGCGCTCGGCGTCGGCCTCCGAAGCGGCCTTGTCCAGCAGGGACCTGGTCCTCCGGTAGGCGGCGGAGCCGGTCCAGCCGTACCGCTTCTCCGGCCAGAAGCCGTAGTAGAACCAGCGCAGCAGCAGGTCGGCGTCGTTGCCGAAGACGGACGGGTCGCCCGGCGCGGCCAGCGCCGCGAAGTCGCCCTTGTCGACCTTGGCGTACTGGGCGGGGGACTGGGCGATGCTCAGGTCGGCCTCGACGCCGATCGCCGCCCAGCTCTCCTTGATCAGCGGCGCGATGTCCTTGACCCAGCCGGTGTCCGTGAGCAGCAGGGTGAAGGAGAGCTTGCCCGCGCCCGCCTCGGCCAGCAGCTTCCTGGCCCTGGCCGGGTCGTGGCCGTAGACGGTGGCGGCCTCGTGGTAGTCCGGGTGGGTGGCCGGCACGTATCCGGTGGCCGGCTCGGCGTTGCCCAGCAGCGCGGTGGAGATGATCTTCTCGGTGTCCAGCGCGTAGTGCAGGGCCTGGCGCACCCGCTTGTCCGCGAAGCGCTTGTCCTTGGTGTTGAACATCAGGAAGAGCAGGCCGAAGGACTGGACGGACTCCACCCTGTCCTTGCCGGTGATGCCGTCGACGTCGATGTAGGGCACGTCCTCGATGGCCTGGACGCGGCCGGACTTGAGCGCGCTGACCCGGGCCGACGGGTCGGACATCAGGTGCCAGACCATCTTCCCGGCCCTGGCCGGGTGCGGCCCGTTGTACTTGTCGTAGGCCTCCATCACGATCTTGTCCTCGCGGACCGCCGAGACGAAGCGGTACGGTCCGGAGCCCACGGGCTCGGCGTCGAAGGCCTTGGCGTCGGCGCCGGCGATCTTCTCCGGCACGATGCGCACCACGGACATGCGCGAGGGGAAGAGCGCGAAGGGGTGCTTCAGCTTGAACTCGACCGTCGCCCCGTCGATCGCCTTCACCCGGTCGATGAAGGGCACGAACTGCGCCATCAGCGAGGCGTTCTCCGGGTCGAGGACGCGCTCGAAGCTGAACACCACGTCGTCCGCGGTGACCGCCGAGCCGTCGTGGAAGGTGGCACCCTTGCGCAGGGTGGCCCGGTAGGTGGTCGCGTTGATCTTCTCGGGCATCCGGGTGGCCAGCGCCGGCCGGGCGACGAGGGTGGCCGGGTCGAGGTCCACCAGGCCCTCGAAGATGTGCATGTTGGCGGCGTACGGGGTGGCGCCGGAGGTGATCATCGGGTCGAAGCCCGTGGAGAGGGGGTAGGAGAGGCCGGCTTCGATGGTGTCGGTGCCGCTGCCGGAACCGCCGGACTCGTTCCCGGTGCTGCCGGGGCCGCCGCAGGCGGACAGGCCCGCGGTGATCGCGGTCGCCGCACCGACGGCACTGGTGTATCTCATGAAGGTGCGGCGGTCGACGCCGGCTGCACTGCGCGCGGACAAGGGTTCCTCCTGGCGGGGAGACATGGTGGGTGAATCGGGGAAGGGGCGGGCGCGAACGCATGTCATCGGGAATGCATCAGACGTCTGATGTCTGATGCTTGATAGCGTGGGAACGTAGCCCGGCGAAGGAGAGGGGTCAAGAGGTGGCGGTGGGACAAGGGGCGATCCGGCGTGCGGCGCCGGAGCCCAAAGCGGCACGACAACCGTTGCGACAGGAGGTCGTGGACGGCATCAAGTCCTACATCCTGCACAACCAGCTGCGCCCGGGGGACCCGCTGCCCACCGAGCCCGCCCTGTGCGAGGCGCTCGGCGCGAGCCGCTCCAGCGTGCGCGAGGCGATCAGGATCCTCACCGCGCTCGACATCGTCGAGGTGCGGCACGGGCACGGCACCTATGTCGGCCGGCTGAGCCTGTCCGCCCTGGTGGAGAGCCTGGCCTTCCGCGGCCTGCTCAGCCCCGACGACGACTTCCAGGTGATGTCCGACCTCATCGAGGTGCGCGAGCTGTTCGAGCGCGGCATGGCGGAACGGCTCGTGCGGTCCCTCGGTGACGAGCAGATCGACCGCCTGGCGGCGCTCGTCGACGAGATGCGCAAGGCCGGCGCCGGGGAGGGGCACGGCTTCGTCGAGACCGACCGCGCGTTCCACACCCTGCTCCTCGCCCCCCTCGGCAACGACCTCATCGGGCAGCTGTCCACGGCGTTCTGGGACGTCTACGTCATCGTCGCGCCGCACCTCGACGTCTTCACCCGCGAACACGAGGCGGCCACCATCGCCAGCCACCAGCGCATCGTGGACGCCGTGCGGGACCGGGACCCCGTGGAGTTCGCGGCCGCGCTGACCGACCACTACGCACCGGTGCGCCGGCGCATCGCGGAGGCCCGCGCCCGCCGCTGACCCGCTCCCCGCGGTGGTGGGGGCGGCCCCGTGCCGGGGCCGCCCCCACCGTGCCGTACGGGGGCGTCCCGCCTCCGTGGGAACCGGGCGGGCCGGCGGGGCGGGTACTTGACGGCCGTCTTCGGGGTCCTTAAGGTCCCAGGACAACAGACATCAGACGTCTGCTGACAAGGGACACCCCCGTCCGCTCTCCGGGGGAGATCCCCTCCCGTTCCCCCGCGCTGCGCCGCGCGCACGCCTCACCCACCGGGGCCCTCTCCATGCCACTGACGGACCTCACCCTCGCCGAGTGCCTCGCGCTCCGGCCCGACCTCGACGAACCCGCCGACCTCGACGCGTTCTGGGACCAGACCCTGCGGACGGCCCGAGCGGCCGGCGGGACCCCCCGCTTCACCCCCGTGGACACCGGCCTGACCCAGGTGAGGACCTACGACGTGACCGTGCCCGGTTTCGCCGGTGAGCCCGTCCGGGGCTGGCTGCACCTGCCCGCCGGGGCCGGCGGCCCGCTCGGCTGCGTGGTGGAGTTCCTCGGCTACGGACGCGGACGCGGCCTGCCGCACGAGCAGGTGCTCTGGGCGAACGCCGGCCACGCCCACTTCATCATGGACACGCGGGGCCAGGGCTGGTCCACGGCCGGCGGCGACACCCCCGACACGGTCCGCCTGAACGGCGACGTCCCCGGCTTCCTGACCCGCGGCGTGGACAGCCCCCACGACCACTACTACCGGCGCGTGTTCACCGACGCCGTGCGCTTCGTCGAGGCCGCCCGCGAGCACCCGGCCGTCGACCCGGACCGGATCGTCGTGACCGGGCACAGCCAGGGCGGCGGCATCTCGCTCGCGGTGGCCGGACTCGTCCCGGGCCTGGCGGGCGTCATGCCCGACACCCCGTTCCTGTGCGACATCCGGCGCGGGGCACTGATCGCCGGCGCGCCGCCCTACACCGAGATCGCGGAGTACCTGAGCCTGCACCGCGACCGCGCCGAGACCGTCCTCACCACGCTCTCCTACGTCGACGCCGCCCTGCTGGCCTCCCGCGCCACGGCCCCCTCGCTCTTCTCCATCGCCATGATGGACGAGGTCTGCCCGCCCTCCACCTGCTTCGCCGCCTACCACCGCTACGGCGGCCCCAAGGACCTGCGCGTCTACGAGTTCAACGGCCACGAGGGCGGCGGCGGCCACCACCGCCGCGAGCAACTCGCCCGGGTCCGGGAGCTGTTCGCCTCATCCCCGTTCCTGGACGCACCCGATCCCTCCACCCTGCACGACCCCCGGCTCGCCTGACCCCTCACCCGAGAAGAGGCCCGTCCATGCAGCGCAGAGTCACCCCGGCCACCACCACCGCGGTCGCCGCCCTGGCCCTGCTGGCCGCCGGCACGCCCGCCGCGCACACCGCCGAGCAGCAGGCCCCCGCTCCCGGCACCCTCACCTCGCAGGACATCGCCACCGCCGGCACCGGGTCCCCCTACTACCGGATCCCGGCGCTGACCCGGACCACCAAGGGCACCCTGCTCGCCGCCTACGACGCCCGCCCCACCCTCGCCGACCTGCCCGGCAACCTCGGCGTCGTCCTGCGGCGCAGCACCGACGGCGGCGTCACCTGGCAGGCCCAGCAGGTCGTGCGCAAGGAGGCCGCGCCCAAGGGCTTCGGCGACCCCAGCCTCCTGGTCGACCGCGAGACCGGCCGCATCTTCGTCTTCTACGCCGCCTCCGTGAACCAGGGCTTCTTCGGCTCCGCGACCGGCAACGACGAGAGCGACCCGAACGTCCTGCAGGCCGACTACAGCTACTCCGACGACGACGGCCTCACCTGGAAGCACGAGCGGATCACCGCCGAGATCAAGAACCCGGCCTGGGCCGGCATGTTCGCGGCCTCCGGCGAGGGCATCCAGCTGCGCCACGGCACCTACAAGGGCCGCCTCATCCAGCAGTACGCCATCCGCGACAACGGCGCCAACTACGCCGTCAGCGCCTACAGCGACGACCACGGCGCCACCTGGAAGACGGGCACCCCGGTCGGCCCCGGCGGCGACGAGAACAAGACCGTCGAGCTGTCGGACGGCCGCGTCATGCTCAACAACCGCTCCGCGCCCTACCGCACGGTCGCCCACTCCTCCGACGGCGGCGTCACCTACACCCCGCTCCAGCAGGACAAGGAACTGCCCGACCCCGCCAACAACGGCTCCGTCATCCGCTTCGCGCCGGGTGTGGACGCCTCGCACCCGCGCGCCTCCTGGCTGATGTTCAGCAACACGGCGACCACCAACAGCCGCAGCAACCTCACCATCCGGCTCTCCTGCGACAACGGGCAGAACTGGCCGATCCGCAAGACCGCCGAGACCGGTCCGGCCGCCTACTCCACGCTCACCCCGCTCACCGACGGCACCGGCTCCAACCCCCGGGTGGGCGTGCTGTGGGAGCGTGCCGACTACCGGCACATCACCTACTCCTCCTTCGACCTGCAGTGGCTCGGCGGGGTGTGCGCGCCCGTCACCGTCACCCCGCCCGCCTCCCTGCCCGCCGGAAGGACCACCGACGTCACCGTCCGCGTCGTCAACCAGAACGACAAGGACCTGCCCGCCAGTCCGGTCTCCCTGAAGCTGCCGTCCGGCTGGAGCGCCCCGGCCGTCACCGTGCCCGTGCTCAAGCCCGGCCAGGGCGCGAACATGAAGATCCCCGTCACCGTCCCGGCGGACGCCACCGCGGGCGCCGTGCAGACGACCGCCACCTACCTGGTGCGCGGCCGGCAGCGGTCCTACGGCGACGGCACGCTGACCGTCACCGCTCCCTAGTCCGACCCGGGCCGCCCGCGCGACGCCTTGCGCGGGCGGCCCCCTCCCTCCCGTACCACCCGCGCCTCACCGCACGACCCAGGAGCCCCTCCCATGTCCTCGTCCCAGCCCCTGCGCGGCGTCGTGCCGCCCGTCTGCACCCCCCTGGACGCCTCGGGCGAGGTCGACACCGCCTCGCTCACCCGGCACGTCGAGCACCTCGTGAGCGGGGGCGTGCACGGTCTGTTCGCCCTCGGCTCCAGCAGCGAGGTCGCCTTCCTCACCGACCGGCAGCGGGCGGTCGCCCTGGAGACGGTCGTCGAGGCCGTCGCGGGCCGCGTGCCCGTGCTCGCCGGCGTCATCGACATGACCACGCCCCGTGTGATCACCCACGCCCAGGCCGCCCGCGCGGCCGGCGCCGACGCCCTGGTGGCGACCGCGCCCTTCTACGCCCGGACCCACCCCGTCGAGATCGCCCACCACTTCCGCACCCTGCGCTCCCGCGTCGACCTGCCGCTGTACGCCTACGACCTGCCGGTCTGCGTGCACAGCAAGCTCTCCGTCGCCCTGCTGCGCGAACTCGCGGTGGACGGCACGCTGGCCGGCCTCAAGGACAGCAGCGGCGACGAGGGCTCCCTGCGCAAGCTCATCGTCGGGCTCGGCGGACGCCACGGCCGCGCCGCCGGCCCGGCCCCCTCCTTCAGCATCCTCACCGGCTCCGAGCTCACCGTGGACGCGGCCCTGCTGGCCGGCGCCGACGGTGTCGTGCCGGGCCTGGGCAACGTGGACCCCGCCGGGTACGTGCGCCTCTACGACGCCGTGCGCGGCGGCGACCTCGGCCGTGCCGTCGAGGAGCAGGAGCGGCTCGTCGAGCTGTTCGGCATGGTCGACGCCGGCCCCGAGGCCGACATGGGCCGCAACTCCTCCGCCATGGGCGCCTTCAAGCACGCGCTGCGCCTGCTCGGGGTGTTCGCCGGGGGCACCACCGCCGCCCCGCAGATCCAGCTGAACGACGCGTCGATCGCCCTCGTCGAGGAGCGGCTGCGCGGCGCCGGACTGCTCCCGGTCCGATGACGGCACCGCACCCGCACGCGCCGGTGATCGGCCTCGACCTGGGCGGCACGAAGATCGCCGCCGCCCTGGTCGCGGGCGACGGCACCGTCCTGGCCCGGCACTCCCTGCCCACCCCGGCGACCGAGGGCGCCGAGGCGGTGCTCGACTCGCTGGCCGAGGCCGCCCGGGCGGTCCGGACGCCGCAGGCCACGGCGCTCGGCGTCGCCGCCGCCGGAGTGATCGACCCCGTCACCGGAACCGTCACCAGCGCCACCGGCACCCTCCGCGGCTGGGCCGGCACCGCCCTGGCCGCCGGTCTCGCCGCCCGCACCGGACTCCCGGTGGCCTGCGACAACGACGTACGCGCCGCCGCCACCACGGAACTGTCCGGCCCGCGCGGGCGAGAGGCCGGCCGCGCCGGCGGAGCCGCGGACGGGAGGGGCGCCGCGCACGACGGCGGGACGACGCTGATCTACGCGGCCGTCGGCACCGGCGTGGGCGGCGCCGTCGCCGCGGCCGGGCGCATGCTGCACGGCGCGGCCGGCGTCGCCGGGCACCTCGGCCACCTGCCGAGCCCCGAGGCCGACGGACTGCCCTGCACCTGCGGCGCCACCGGCCACCTGGAGGCGATCGCGGCGGGCCCCGCCATCACCGCCCACTACACGCGGACGAGCGGGGTCCCGGCCGACCGCCTGGAGACCGTGGCCGCCCGCGCGGCCGAAGGCGACCCGCACGCCACCGCGGCCGTCGTCCTCGGAGCCGGGGCCGTCGGCCGCGCCCTGGGCGGCCTCGCCAACACGCTGGGGGCCGACCGGGTCGTCGTCGGCGGCGGGGTGCCGCGCATCGGCGCGCTGTACACGGACGCCCTGGAGGCGGCCTTCACCGCCGAACTCATGCCCCCGCTGCGGGAGCTGCGTCCCGTCCCGCCCCGCGGCGGCCCCGACGCCGCGGTCCTGGGCGCCGCCGCCCTGCCCCGCACACTGCCCCTGCACCACCCCCACACCACCGGAGCCCCCCGATGACCCTGCCCCTGGCCGACACCCTCAAGGGCCGGCTGATCGTGTCCTGCCAGGCCCCGCCCGGCGACCCGATGCGCCACACCGGCACCCTGGTCCGCATGACCCTCGCGGCGCGGGCCGGCGGCGCGGCGGCCGTGCGGGTCAACGACCCGGAGGTCGTCGCGGCCACCGTCGCGGCCGTCGACCTCCCGGTGATCGGCCTGTGGAAGGACGGCGGCGGCGGCGTCCTCATCACCCCGACCGTGCGCCACGCGCTCGCCCTGGTGGAGGCGGGGGCCGCGGTCGTCGCGGCCGACGCCACCGCGCGTCCGCGCCCCGACGGCAGCACCTTCGCACAGCTCGTCGAGGCCGTCCACGCGGCGGGCGCCCTGGTCATGGCCGACGTGTCGACCTTCGACGAGGGCCGTGAGGCCGCCGCGCGGGGAGCCGACTTCGTGGGGACGACCCTCTCCGGGTACGTGCCGGGATCCCCCCGCCGGAGCGCCCCGGACCTGGCCCTGGTCGCCGACCTCGCCGCGGCGGTCTCCGTCCCGGTGATCGCCGAGGGCCGGATCGCGACCCCGGAGCAGGCCGCCGAGGCGCTGGCGGTGGGCGCGCACAGCGTCGTCGTGGGCACCGCCATCACGGCACCGACGGCACTGACCCGGGCGTTCGCGGCCGGCCTCACGTCCTGACCGACGGACGCCGGGCCCGTCGTCACGGCGCGGTGGCCCGGGCGCGGTGCGCCGGGGGCGGACACCATGATGGTGGTGTGTCCCCGCAGCACGTGCCGGAGGGTGGCTGAGCGCCATGAACAGTGTCACGACCGTCCTCGCCGGTCTGGACGGCGTCCGGCCCGGCGTGGAGGCCCTCTACCGGGACCTCCACGCCCACCCCGAGCTCGGACTGCGGGAGCACCGCACGGCGGGGAAGGCGGCGGAGGCCCTGCGCGCGGCCGGCTACGCCGTGACCGAGGGCATCGGCGGCACCGGCGTCGTCGGTGTGCTCACGCGGGGGAGCGGCCCGACCGTGATGCTCCGCGCGGACATGGACGCGCTCCCCGTGAAGGAGGAGACCGGGCTGCCGTACGCCTCCACGGCCACCGCCGTCGGCGCCGACGGCGTCGAGCAGCCGGTCGCGCACGCCTGCGGCCACGACGTCCACGTGGCCGCGCTGGTCGGCTCCGCCCGGCTCATGGCCCGGGCGCCCGAGGTCTGGCGGGGCACCGTCGTGGTTCTCCTCCAGCCCTCGGAGGAGAACGGGAACGGCGCCCGGGCCATGATCGAGGACGGTCTGACCGACAGGGTGCCCCGCCCCGACGTCGTCCTGGCGCAGCACGTCCTGCCCTGTCCGGCCGGCTACGTCGGCACCCGGGCCGGTTCCTTCCTGTCGGCCGCCGACAGCCTGCGCGTCACCCTGCACGGACGCGGCGCCCACGGTTCGGCGCCGCAGGCGGCCGTCGACCCGGTGGTCATGGCGGCCCTGTGCGTCGTCCGCCTGCAGACGGTGGTCTCCCGCGAGCTGTCGGCCACCACTCCGGCGGTGCTCACCGTCGGCAGCATCCGGTCCGGAACGGGGCCGAACGTCATCCCCGACCGCGCGGTGCTCGAGCTGAACGTGCGCACCTACGACCCGGCCGTCCGCGAGCAGGTGCTCGCGGCGATCGAGCGGATGGTGCGGGCGGAGGCGCGGGCCGCCGGCGCGCCCCGCGAACCGGAGTTCGAGCACCTGTCTTCCTTCCCGCCCACCGTCAACGACCAGGACGCCACCGACACGGTGACCCGTGCCTTCGCCGCCTGCTTCGGCCGGGGCGTGCACACGGCCGACCTGCAGACGGCGAGCGAGGACATGAGCGAGATCCCCGCGGCGTTCGGCGTCCCGTACACCTACTGGTGCATCGGCGGCACCGACCCCGTCCTGTACGAGGACGCCCTGAGGAGGGGCACCGTCGCCCAGGACGTCCCGGTCAACCACAGCCCTCGCTTCGCCCCCGTGCTCCAGCCCACCCTGGACACCGGCGTCACCGCGGCCGCGCTCGCCTGGCTGGCGCCCTGAGCCCGTCGGGGCCCGCCCGGACAGGCGGCCCGGTCGTCGGGGCCGGCGGGTGAGGGTCCACGTCCGGAGGGCGGTGGAGGCCGCCGGGGGATCGGTGCTCCGCCGGCGCCGGACGCCGCGGTCGGCAGCGGACCGCTCGACCCGGCGGCCGGGAGGATCCGCCTCCCTCCGGCGCCGGTCCGGTCCTCCGGCGCCGCCCCGGGGCGGGACGCGCGACTGTGAAGATCCGGCTCCGGTTAGCCTGGGCGCATGCGTGTCACCAGGGACCTGCCGGCGCTCGCCGCCGGCGAGGTGGACGTGCCCTTCGTGATCCAGGGGTACGAGGAGGTCGTCGACGCCGACACCGCGTGGAACGAGCACTCGCACCCGTGGCACGAACTCCTCTGGAACGAGCACGGCACGTCCACCGCCGTGGTCGGCTCCCAGGTGTGGTGCATCACACCGACGCTGGGACTGTGGATGCCGGCCGGGCAGCTGCACTCCGCCTCCGCGGTCGCGGGCACCTCCTACCGCGCCCACTTCTTCCGGCACGGCACGGAGTCGGCGCTGCCCGACGTGCCGGTGGCCGTGGAGATCACCCCGCTGCTCCGGCTGCTCCTGGAGCGGCTCGAGGAGGCGGAGCTGCCGCCGCGCTCCCGGGCCGTGACCGAGGCGATGGTGTTCGACGTCCTGCGGCCGTCGCCCCGGGCGCTGCTGGTGCAGCTGCCCACGTCCCCGTTGCTGCGGCCGATCGTGGACGGGGTGCGGGCCGACCCCGCCGACCAGCGGACGCTGGCCGGCTGGGCCGCCGCCCTCGGTTGCAGCGCGCGCACGCTGACCCGCGCCTTCCGCGCCGAGACGGGCACGAGTTTCGCCCGCTGGGTCGCCTCGGTCCGGGCCCAGCACGCCGTGCAGCTCCTCTCCCTCGGACACGAGGTCGACGTGGTGGCCGACGCGGTCGGCTACCGCTCGGCGAGCGCCTTCGGCGCGGCCTTCCGGCGGACGACCGGCATGACGCCCGGCAGGTTCCGGGCGCGCTGAGAACGCCGGGGCGGACGCCTCCCCTGCGGCGGAGCCACCCGCCCGCGTGTCCCGATCGCTACAAGGGCTGTCGAAAAGGCTCGATTGATCAGCGCGCCTTCGCTCCATACTCTGTGCAGGCAAGCCTTACCTAACTTGCCGTAGCAAGTCCGGTGCCCTGCTCCACGACCCACAGTCCGCGGTCCGGACGTGCGAGTCCCGGCACCCCCGACCGAAAGTGAAACCGGGTCGATGAGAACCCCACGCCTCCGTGCGCTCGCCCTCGCGGCGGCCCTCCTGTCCGGACTCACCGCCTGCGGCGGCGGATCCGGAGACACGGACGACAGCGGTCCCGCCGGCGCCGACGGCGCCGGCCGGTTCCCCGTGACGATCAAGCACGCGCTCGGGACCACCGAGATCCCCTCCAAGCCCCGGCGCGTCGCCACCGTGAACTGGGCCAACGACGAGGTGCCGCTCGCCCTCGGCGTCGTCCCCGTCGGCATGGCCAGGGCCGACTTCGGCGACGACGACGGCGACGGCGTGCTGCCCTGGGTCGAGAAGCGGCTCGAGGAACTGAACGCCAAGACCCCGGTGCTGTTCGACGAGACCGACGGCATCGACTTCGAGGCCGTCGCCGACACCAGGCCCGACGTCATCCTCGCCTCGTACTCCGGACTGACGGAGCAGGACTACGAGACCCTCAGCCGGATCGCCCCCGTGGTCGCCTACCCCGAGGCCGCCTGGGCGACCCCGTGGCGCGACATCATCCGCCTCAACAGCAAGGCCATCGGACTGGCCGACGAGGGCGACGAACTGATCGCCGACCTCGAGGGGCGGATCGAGAAGACCGCCGCGAAGTACCCCCAGCTCAAGGGGAAGACAGCGATGTTCATGACGCACGTGTCGTCCAAGAACGTCAGCCAGGTCGGCTTCTACACCACCCACGACACCCGCACGCAGTTCTTCACCGACCTCGGCCTGAAGATCCCCGCCAGCGTCTCCGGACCGTCCGGGTCGACGAAGAAGTTCGTCCTCACCAAGAGCGCCGAGCACATCGACGACTTCGACGACGTCGACATCATCACCGGCTACGGGGACGACAAGGGCGAGCTGCTGAAGGCCCTCCAGAAGGACCCGCTCACCTCCAAGCTGGCCGCCGTGAAGCGGGACTCCGTCTACCTGCTGCCCGGCAGCACCCCGCTGGCCACCGCCGCCAACCCGACCCCGCTGTCCATCCCGTACGTCCTGGAGGACTACGTGAAGGCGCTCGCCGAGGCCGCGGACAAGGCAGCGTGACCGTCACCGAGACCCCGCCCGCGCCGGACACCGCCCCGCTGCGGCGTCCGGCGCGCGTGCGCGTCACCTGGCTCCTCGTCGTCGCCGCGGTCCTGCTCGCCGCCATGACGGCCTCCCTCGCCTTCGGCTCCCGCGACGTCGCCTGGGCCGACGTCTGGGCGGCGCTCGGCGGAGCGGAGGCCACCCTGGAGGAGGCGGCGGTCGCCAACCGCGTACCGCGCACCCTCCTCGCCGTCACCGTGGGCGCCGCCCTGGGCCTGTCCGGCGCGGTCATGCAGGGCGTCACCCGCAACCCGCTGGCCGACCCCGGCATCCTCGGCGTCAACATGGGCGCCTCGCTCGCCGTGGTCACCGGCATCGCCCACTTCGGCCTGGCGTCGGTGTCCGGATACATCTGGGCGGCGATGACCGGAGCGGCCGTGACCGCGGGGTTCGTGTACGCCGTCGGCTCGCTGGGCCGGGGCGGCGCCACCCCGCTGAAGCTGGCCCTCGCCGGTGCCGCCATCTCGGCCGCGCTCGCCTCACTGGTCAGCGCCGTCGTCCTGCCGCGCAACGACGTCTCCGACACCTTCCGGCTGTGGCAGATCGGCGGAGTCGGCGGCGCCACCCACGCGCAGCTCGGCAGCGTCCTGCCGTTCCTCGCCGTCGGCTTCGTCGTCTGCCTGGCCTCCGCCCGCGCCCTCAACTCCCTCGCCCTGGGAGACGAGCTGGCCGCCGGACTCGGCGAGCGGGTGGCCCTCGTGCGGGCCGTCGCCGCGCTCGGCGCGGTCGTGCTGTGCGGCGCGTCCACCGCCGTCGCCGGCCCGATCGCCTTCGTCGGGCTCGTCGTACCGCACGCCTGCCGGCTGTTGGTGGGCGTGGACCACCGCTGGCTGCTGCCGTTCTCCGCGCTGAGCGGCGCCGTCCTGCTGACGGTCGCCGACGTGCTGGGGCGGGTCGTGGCCCGGCCGTCCGAGATCGAGGTGGGCATCGTGACCGCGTTCGTCGGCGCCCCCTTCTTCATCCACATCGTCCGCCGGCAGAAGGTCAGGTCACTGTGAGCGCCCCCGTCGTCACCGCCCCGACCGCACTGCGCACGGTCACCCGCACGCGGGTCCGCCGCGCGTACCGGCGACGGCTGATCGTCTGCGCCCTGCTGGTCCTCGTCGTCGCCGCGTTCGCCACCACGCTCATGGCCGGGCACACCTTCTACCCGGCCTCCGACGTGCTGCGCGTGATCACGGGCGAGCAGGTGCCGGGCGCCTCCTTCACCGTCGGCACGCTGCGGCTGCCGCGCGCGGTGCTGGCCCTGACCGCCGGGTTCAGCTTCGGCATGGCCGGCGTCGCCTTCCAGACGATGCTCCGCAACCCGCTCGCCAGCCCCGACGTCATCGGCATCAGCGCGGGGGCGAGCGCGGCTGCGGCCATCGCCATCGTCACCTTCTCGCTGAGCGAGACCCAGGTGTCCGCGCTGGCGATCGCCGCCGCGCTCGGGGTGGCGCTGCTGGTGTACGTCCTCGCGTTCCGCGACGGGGTCGCCGGCACCCGGCTCGTCCTGATCGGCATCGGCATCGCCGCCCTGCTCGACAGCGTCACCTCCTACGTCCTGTCCCGGGCCGGCGAGTGGGACCTCCAGGCGGCGATGCGCTGGCTCACCGGCAGCCTCAACGGCACCACCTGGGAGGAGACCGTGCCCACCGTCCTGGCCGTGCTGGCGCTCGGCCCGGTGCTGCTGTTCCAGGGCCGCAACCTGAGCGCGCTGAGCCTGGGCGACGACACGGCCTCCGCGCTCGGCGTCCGCGTCGAACGCACCCGCGTCACCGTGATCGTCGCCGCCGTCGGGCTGATCGCGTTCGCCACGGCGGCGGCCGGACCGATCGCCTTCGTCGCGTTCCTCTCCGGGCCGATCGCCGCCCGGCTCACCGGAACCGGCGGCTCCCTGCTGGTGCCGGCCGGCCTGGTCGGCTCCCTGCTCGTCCTGGTCGCCGACTTCACCGGCCAGTACGCCTTCGGCACCCGCTACCCCGTGGGCGTCGTCACCGGCGTCCTCGGCGCCCCCTACCTCGTCTACCTGATCGTCCGCACCAACCGGGCCGGAGGCTCACTGTGACCGCGTCCCACACCCTCGCCACCGAGGACCTCGCGCTCGGCTACGGCGACCGCGCCGTCATCCAGGGCCTGGACCTGACCCTCGCGGCCGGGCGCATCACGGTCATCGTCGGCGCCAACGCCTGCGGCAAGTCGACGCTGCTGCGCTCGATGTCCCGGCTGCTCGTCCCGCGCACCGGCCGGGTCGTCCTGGACGGCAAGGAGGTCCACCGCACCCCGGCCAAGGAACTCGCCCGCACCCTCGGCCTGTTGCCGCAGTCACCGGTCACCCCCGAGGGCATCACCGTCCTCGACCTGGTCGGCCGGGGCCGCCACCCCCACCAGCGGGCCTTCTCCCGCTGGACGGCCCAGGACGACGCCGCGGTCGCCGCCGCGCTGGAGGCCACCCGCACGACGGAACTGGCGGACCGGGCGGTCGACGAACTCTCCGGCGGCCAGCGCCAGCGCGTGTGGATCGCGATGGCGCTGGCCCAGCAGACCGACCTGCTGCTGCTCGACGAGCCCACCACGTTCCTCGACATCAGCCACCAGATCGAGGTCCTCGACCTGCTGACCGACCTGAACCGGACCCGCGGCACCACGATCGTCATGGTCCTGCACGACCTCAACCTGGCCGCCCGCTACGCGGACCGGCTCGTCGCCCTGGCCGGCGGACGGCTGCACGCCGCCGGAACGCCCCAGGAGGTGATGACCGAGGACACGGTCCGGGCCGTCTACGGCATGGACAGCCGCGTCATCGAGGACCCGGTCTCGGGCAAGCCCCTCGTCCTGCCGATCGGACGCCACCACGCGACGACCGGGGACACGGAAGCCGCCCCCGCGGCGGAGTCGGCCGGGAGCCGCTGACCATGCACGCCAGACTCGCCGCCGTGCTCCCCGACCTCTCGCCCTGGCGCTCCTCCCGCGACTTCCGCCTGCTCTGGACGCAGGGCGTCGTCACCCACGTCGGCAGCGTGATGGCGCTGATCGCGCTGCCGCTGCAGATCAAGGAACTGACCGGCTCACCGCTCGCGGTGGGCGCGATGGGCGCCGTCGAACTGGTGCCGCTGATGGTCTTCGGCCTGTACGGCGGGGCGCTCGCCGACGCCGTGGACCGGCGCAAGGTCATCGTGCTGACCGAGGCGGGACTGGGACTGCTGGCCGCCGTCCTGCTGCTGAACGCGCTGCTGCCCAGCCCCATGCTGTGGCCGCTGTACGTGGTCGCGGCCGGTGTCGCGGCACTCGCCGGACTCCAGCGCCCCGCCCTGGACTCGCTGCTGGCCCGGATCGTCCCGCACGACCAGCTCGCCGCCGCGGCCGCGCTGAACTCGCTGCGCTGGCAGACCGGCGCGATCGCCGGACCCGCGCTGGCGGGCCTCGTCGTCGCGTACGCGGGCAACGGCACCGCGTACGCCGTCACGGTGGCGAGCTTCACGGTGTCGGTCCTGATGTGCCGCCGGCTGGCGCCGGTGCCGCCGGTCGAGCAGGCGGCCAGGCCGTCGCTGCGCGGCATCGCGGAGGGGGCCCGGTACGCCTGGTCCCGGCCGGTGCTGCTGGGCACCTACGCGGTCGACCTGGCGGCGATGTTCTTCGCCTTCCCCAACACCGTCTTCCCCTTCCTCGCCGACGAGCTCGACGCCGACTGGTCGCTGGGCCTGATGTACGCGGCGGGCTCCGTCGGGTCGCTGCTGGTCAGCCTGACCAGCGGCTGGGTGTCCCGGACGCGGCGGCACGGCCTGCTGGTGGTGTTCGGCGCGGCCGGCTGGGGCCTGGCGATGGCGGCGGCCGGCTGGACGTCGAACGTCTGGCTGGTGCTGCTGTGCCTCGGGCTGGCGGGAGCGGGGGACATGGTGAGCGGACTGGGCCGCTCCACCATCTGGAACCAGACCGTCCCGGACCGGCTGCGCGGCCGGCTCGCCGGCATCGAGGTCCTCTCCTACAGCGTCGGCCCGCAGCTGGGTCAGGTCCGCGCCGGGGCGATGGCCGGCTGGACCGGCGTCCGCCCCGCGATCTGGACGGGCGGACTCGCGTGCGTCGCGGCGGTGGCCCTGCTCGCCGCCGCGCTGCCGAAGCTCATCAGCTACGACGCCCGCACCGACGAGGACGCCCGCCGGCGCGCCGCCGAGGGCACCGGAACCGCACCGGGCCGTGAGGGTGCCGGCGCCGACCGGTAGCCCGCCCTCCCCTCACGGCCGAACGGCCGGCGGCCTCCTCGGGCTCCTCGGGCAGGAGGCCGCCGCCGGCCACGAGTGCGTCCCCGGCGGCGAACCGCAGCGCGGCGGTCCGGCCCCGGCCGCGCGCCGTCCCCGAGGCCGGCGCCCCCTTGCCCGCCGGCCGTTTCACGGCGTCCCCTCGCGCAGCGCGTCGGAGACGGACTTGACGCCGCCGTGCGCGGTCAGCCCGCCGTCGACCGGGATGTCGGCGCCGGTGACGAACGACGCGTCGTCGGACAGCAGGAACACCACCAGCGGCGCCACCTCGCCGACGGTTCCGGTGCGCCCGAGCGGCGTCTCGCGGATGGTGGCCTCGCGGAAGGCGGGCGCGGCGGAGGCGGTCATCCCGGTCTCGATGTAGCCGGGGTGGATCGTGTTGACGCGGATGCCGCGCGGGCCCAGCTCCAGGGCGGCGGTCCTCGACAGGCCGCGCAGCGCCCACTTGCTGGCGGTGTAGGCGACCGGGTAGTGGGCGGTCAGGGCCGCCGAGGAGCCGACGTTGACGACGGAGGAGCCGGGCGGCATGAGCGGCGCGAGGTGCTGGATGCCGAGGAGCGGACCGGTGACGTTGACGGCGTGGACGCGGGCCATGTCCTCGGGGCGTACCTCGTCCAGGCGGGCCCGCCAGGTGATGCCGGCGTTGTTGACCAGGCCGTGCACCCGCCCGTACGACTCCCGCAGCTCGGCCGCCAGTTTGGCCCAGTCCTGCCCGCTGGTCACGTCGAGGCGCCGGCAGCCGGGCGCCCCGGTCACGTCGGTGGCGATGACGTGCGCGCCCTCGCGAGCGAGCGCACCGGCCTCGGCGGCGCCCTGGCCGCGCGCCGCGCCGGTGACCACGACGACCTTGCCGAGCAGCCTCCCGGGACGCGGGTCGCTCACGGCCGCTCCCGGGACCGGCGCCGGCCGGCCGGCAGCGGGACGGGCTCGACACCGGGGACGACGGTGTTGGTGAGGGTGCCGAGGCCCTCGACGGTGAGGGTGACGGTGTCGCCGGGCTTCAGCGGCGGCGGGGTCCGCTCGCCGCGCCGGCCCCACAGCTCGGCGAGGCAGCCGCCGTTGCCGCAGGTGCCCGAGCCGAGGACGTCACCGGGCACGACGCGGGTGCCGCGGGAGGCGTAGGCGGTCATCTCCTCGAAGGTCCAGCTCATGTGGGACAGCAGGTCCTCGCCGACGACCTGCCCGTTGACCTCGGCGGTCATGGCGAGGCGCAGGAAGCCGTCGGCGTCCCGGTGCGGCTCCAGCTCGTCGGCGGTGACCAGGTACGGGCCGAGGGTGGTGGCGGTGTCCTTGCCCTTGCAGGGGCCGAGGCCCACCTTCATCTCGGCGGACTGCAGGTCGCGCGCGGACCAGTCGTTGAAGACGGTGTAGCCGACGATGTGGTCGCGGGCCTGCCCGGGGGTGAGGTCCCGGCCCTCCCGGCCGATCACGGCACCCACCTCCAGCTCGAAGTCCAGCACGGCCGACCCGGGCGGGACCGGTATGCCGTCGCGGTGGCCGTGGACCGCGTGCGGGTTGGTGAAGTAGAACGTCGGGGCCGCGTACCACTGCTCGGGGACGCCGCCGGTGCCCTCCACGGACCGGCGCACCCCCTCCACGTGCTCCTCGAAGGTCACGAAGTCCCGCACCGAGGCGGGCCGGAGCGGGGGCAGCAGCCGGACCCGGGAGACGTGCGGGCCGGGGGGCACGCCGAGGGCCGCCGAGCCGGCGGCGAGCAGTCCCGGGAGCCCGCCGGTCTCCTGGATCAGCGCGGTGAGCGAGGTGACACCGGGCAGGGGGAGGAGGACGCCGTCCCCCTCCACGACCGCCACCCGGCGGCGGCCTCGGTGTTCGTAAGCGGCGAAACGCATGGTGCGGCTCCAGCGGAGTGCGATCAGGACAGAGGGGACGCGGACGAGGCCGTGGCCCACGGCGGCGCGGTCCCGGCGGCCGGCCGCCCGGACGGGGCCGTACTGCCGCGTCCCGGAGCCGGCGGGGCGGTTCAGACCGGAGGGGCGACGAAGACGCCGCGGTCGGGGTCGTTGAAGGACTCCTTGGCGACGAGTTCGTTCATGGGGTTGGCGGTGCCCCACTGGTCGGTGACCTCGGGCCGGGAGAAGTCGTAGACGTGGGGGTGCCAGGTGTCCTCGTCCAGGCACTCCAGCTCGGTGGTGTACTCGACGGTGTTGCCGTGCGGGTCGAGGAAGTAGGTGAAGGTGTTGTCGCCGGCCATGTGCCGTCCCGGGCCCCAGATCTTCCGGAAGCCCGCCCGGATGACGCGACCGGAGCCGCGCATGTACTCGTCGAGGCCGCGCATCTCGAAGGAGACGTGGTGCAGGGAGGTGTGCGGGCCCTTGGCCAGCGCCATCGAGTGGTGCTGGGTGGAGATCCGCATGAAGTGCATGACCTCGCCCATGTGGGGCGAGCTGAGGGTGTCGGAGAGGCGGAAGCCGAGGTGGCGCTCGTACCACTCGCGGGTGCGGTTCAGGTCGGGCGAGTTGAGGACGACGTGGCTCAGCTTGACCGGGATGGCCTCCTTCTCCTCGATCCTGCGGTGCTGCCTCACCTCGACGTCGGCGGAGACCTCGATGGTGCGGCCGTCCACGTCGAAGAAGCGGAAGCCGTAGCCGCCGCCGGGGGTGTCGACCCTGCCCGGCCGGGATATCAGCCGCACGCCGCCCGCGAGCAGTCGCTCGGCGAGGGTGTCGACGTCCTCGCGCGAGGCGGCGCCGTAGGAGACCAGGTCGAGGCGCTTCTCGTCGGCCTTGCGCAGCCGCACGACGTACTGCTCGGGGAGCCCTCGGCGGCGAGGAAGGAGATGCCGGAGTCCTCGGCGACCTTGGTCAGGCCCCAGACGCCGGCGTAGAAGTCGAGTTGCTTGTCGTAGTCGGGCACGGCGAGGTCGACGTGCCGCAGGTGGGTGAGCAGGCGCATGGTGTCAGTCCTTCCTCAGGAGGGCGGCGGCGTTGCCGCCCCGTACGGCGTGGAAGTCGGCGTCGGGCAGGCGGGCGGCGCGCAGTGCGCCGACGGGGTCCTCGGTGCCCATGTCGAAGGGGAAGTCGGAGCCGAGCAGGACCCGGCCGGGGCCGGCGACCCGGACCAGCTCCCGCAGGACGTGCGGGTCGTGGACGAGGGAGTCGAAGTACAGGCGCTTCAGGTAGCTGCTGGGCGGGTGGGCGCAGCCGGCGCCCGCGTCGGAGCGGGCGGACCAGGCGTGGTCGGAGCGGCCGATGTGGGTGGGCAGGTAGCCGCCGCCGTGCGCGGCGATCAGCTTGAGCCCGGGGTGCCGGTCCAGGACCCCGGAGAAGATCAGGTGGGAGAGGGCGACGGCGTTCTCGGTGGGCTGCCCGACCGTGTTGGACAGGTACCAGCGGTCCAGCCGCTCGTCGAGCGTGCAGCCGAAGGGATGCAGGAAGAGCAGTGCGCCGGTCTCCTCGGCCCGCGCCCAGAAGGGTTCGTAGGCCGGGTCGGAGAGTTCGCGGCCGGGGGCGTGGCTGGAGATCTCCACGCCGAGCAGCCCCCGCGCGAGGGCGTGGTCGAGCGCGTCGACCGCGAGCGCCGGGTGCTGGAGCGGGACCAGGCCCAGTCCGCGCAGTCGGCCGGGTGCGGCCGAACAGTGCGCGGCGGTCGCCTCGTTGGCCAGCCGGTACACCTTCTCGGCCGTCTCCTCGCCGGCCCAGTAGTGGTAGTGCGAGGGTGAGGGGCTGACCAGCTGGACGTCCACGCCCTGGGCGTCCATCGCGGCCAGCCGCACGGCCGGGTCGGTCATCCGGGGGGCGCGCTCGCGCACCATGGGGCCGCTGACCGCGAGGGCGGCGGGGCCGTTGCGGCGGGCGTCCAGCGCGCGCGCCTCGGCCCGTTCGGGCCGCTCCTCGACCAGCGCCTCGATCTCGGGAAGCAGGACGTGCGCGTGGACGTCGACGGTGGGAGTGGCCGTCCGGGGCTCCGGCGCGGTCACGGCAGCTCCCGGAGCATGGTCATGGTGCGGGCCATCAGCCCGGGCACGTCGGCGTCGCGCACCCCGTCGAGCTGCCACTGCCCGATCCGGACGGACGCCTCCACGACCGGCCGCACGCGGGAGATCCGCCGCTCGTGATAGGCCCGGAGGAGCGCGTCGTCCCAGGTGTCCGCGGCGGTCAGCATCTGCGTGAGCACCCACGCGTCCTCCAGGGACAGGGCCGCGCCCTGGGCGAGGGTGGGCGGGCAGCAGTGCGCGGCGTCGCCGATCAGCACGACCCGGCCGCGGTGCCAGGACCCCTCGACCAGCATCCGGTCGAACCAGGTGTAGTTGACCTTCGCCGGGTCGGTGATGTGCGCGGTGATCTCCGGCCAGAAGCCGCCGTAGTGCCGGGTGAGGCGGCGCATCTCGTCGGCGTGGGACGCGGGCGGTATCCCGGCGCGGTCGCGGTTGGCCTCGACGACGTACGCGTACAGCGTGGTCGCGCTGGTGGGGCAGTAGCCGGCGATGTACGCCGGGCCGCCGTAGGCGAGGTCGGTGCGGGTCACGCCCGCCGGGCGCGGGGCCGCGACGCGCCAGATGGCCATGCCGGTCGGCTCGGGCCTGTCGGTGATGCCGATCGCGGCGCGGGTGGCGGAGCCGAGGCCGTCGGCGGCGACCACCAGGTCGTAGCGGTGCTCGGTGCCGTCGGAGAGCCGGACGCGGACCCCGTCGGCGTCCTGGTCCAGGATCTCGGCGGTGGTGCCGAGACGGACGGTGGCACCGCTGGCGCGCACGGCGTCGATCAGGATCCGCTGGAGCCGGGGGCGCTGCATGCCGACGGCGGCGGGCAGGTCGTCGCCGCCGGTGCGCAGGTCGTCCTGGACGTGCAGGACGGTGCCGTCGGGAGCGGTGATGCCGACCGAGCCGAAGCCGAAACCGGATGCCTCCACCTGCTCCCAGACGCCCAGTTCGCGCAGGACGCGCAGGGCGTTGCCCTGGAGGGTGATGCCGGAGCCCGCGGTGGCGTTCCAGTCGTCCTTGGCTTCGGCCAGGTCCACCGCGAGTCCGGCGCGGCGCAGCAGGACCGTCGCGGCGTTGCCGGCCGCGCCACCGCCGATCACCAGGACCGTACGGGCTGTGCTCATGGAGGAACTCCCTTGTTCCGGTGGTTACTTGACGGCGATCGGGTTGACGGGGGAGCCGACCGCGCCGGTGATCGGCAGGGGCGCGGCGGTGAGCCAGAACGCGTACCGGCCGTCGTTCGCGCAGTCCTCGGCGAGCGCGTCCAGGTCCCACATCTCGCCGATCAGCAGGCCGATGTGGGGGATGGCGACCTGGTGCAGGGGCTGGAAGGCGTGCTCGAACTCGTTGGGCCGGACCTCGAAGCCCCAGGTGTCGGTGGCGATCGCGGCGATCTCGGTGCGGTGCAGCCAGCCGGCCGTGGTGAACGACAGTCCGGGGGCGGGTCCTCCGGCGTACTCGCCCCAGCCGTCGCGGCGCGCCCGGGTGAGCCGGCCGGTGCGGACGAGCAGGATGTCACCGCGCCCCACCCGCACGCCGTGCGCCTCGGCGGTCGCCGTGAGGTGCTCCTCCGTGATCGCGAAACCGTCCGGCAGTTCTCCCCCGCTCCCGGCTTCGCCCGAGCGGGAGGTGCCCCCGCCCTCGCCGAGGACCCGTCCGACGTCCAGGAGCACACCGCGTCCGGCGACGTGCGGGGCCATGTGCTCGACGCCGGTGACCAGGTCGCCGTCGGAGGTGACGACCTTCTCGGCCCGGCGGCCGTTCCACGCCCTGCCGTGGTCGAAGATGTGTCCGAGCCCGTCCCACTGCGTGGAGCACTGCAACGGCATCGCGATCACGTCGTCGGCGCCGCCGATGCCGTGCGGCAGCCCCTGGTTGCCCAGCGCGGCGTCGGTACCGGTGTCGAGCATGGTGTGCACCGGGTTGGTGCGCCGTCGCCAGCCCTTCTGCGGGCCGTTGATGTCGAAGCGCTGGGACAGGGAGAAGCTGACGCCCCGCCGGACGAGCGCGGCGCCCTCGCGGCGCTTGGCCTCGTCGAGGAAGTTGAGGGTGCCGAGCACGTCGTCCTCGCCCCAACGGCCCCAGTTGGAGCACGCCTTCGCGGCGCGGGCGATCGAGCCCTCGGGGTCGGTGCGGTCCGGGATCACCGGGCCGCCTCCGCCACGCAACGGGTGCGCTGGGCGCCGAGCCCGGTGATGGAGGCGTCCATGACGTCGCCGTCGCGCAGCAGCCGGCCCCAGTGCATGCCGTTGCCGGCCGGGGAACCGGTCAGCACCAGGTCGCCGGGCAGGAGACGGGCGGTCTGCGAGGCGTAGGACACCATCCGCGCCACGTCGAAGACCATGTCCTCGGTGGACTCGTCCTGCATGGTCTCGCCGTTCAGCCTCAGCGTCAGCCGCAGGTCGCCGGTGTCCGGGACCGAGGCGGCGGGCACGATCCACGGGCCGAGCGGCGTGAACCCGGGGGCGTTCTTGCTGCGCAGCCAGTCGGTGCCGATCTGCGGCATGTCCCGGCGGAAGACGGTGGCGCGGTCGGTCAGGTCGTTGGCGATGGTGTAGCCGGCGATGTGGTCCGGGGCCTGCTCGACGGACACCCGGTGGGCCGGGCGGCCGATCACCGCCGCCAGCTCCAGTTCCCAGTCGGGCTTCTCGGCCCAGGCGGGCAGCACGACGTCGTCGTACGGTCCGGTGATCGCGCTCGGCAGGCCGACGAACACGTACGGCAGGTCCTCCGCCGCCCGCCGGTCCATGATCTCCGCCGCCTCCGCGCGCCGCTCCTCCTCCGGCCGGTCATCGCCCGGGGCCCGGTGCGCGACGTGCAGATCGATGACGTGCCGGCGGTAGTTGGCGCCGGACTGGAACACCTGGCGCGGCTCGACCGGCGCGTGCACCCGGAACTCCGCCAGCGGCCCGCGCCGCGGAGCGCCGTCACCGGCCAGCGCCGCCAGCCGCGGCAGCACCGCGTCCCAGTCGTCCAGGACTCCCCGCATGGTCAAGTCGGCGTCGCCCAGGGCCGGTCGAAGGTCGATCACCTGGGCGTCGGGGGTGACGAGAGCGGGGAAGGCGGCCCCCTCGGGGGCGGAGAGGGTGGCGAGGGCGAAGGGTCCGGCGAAGAGGGCGGACGCGGCTTCAGGTTTCACGGACATGTCCTCCTGACTGCGGTGGCACTAATCTGGACCCGCCGCCAGCGATCACGGAAATCAATTCCATGGATGGTGATCATCCGTCGGGTGAATTTCCGCAGGTCGTCGCCCGACAGCCAGGGAAACCGCCGTGAATCTCAGTCGCCTCGACCTCAACCTCGTCGTCGCCCTGCGCGCCCTGCTGGAGGAGCGCAACGTGACCCGCGCCGGGCAGCGCGTCGGTCTGAGCCAGCCGGCGATGAGCGCGGCGCTCTCGCGCCTGCGCAGGCACTTCGACGACGACCTGCTGGCCCGTGTCGGCGGCCACTACGAACTCACCGCCCTCGGACAGGTCCTCCTCGACCGCGTGTCCACCGCGTACGACCTGCTGGAACGCCTCTTCGCCAGCCAGGCGAGCTTCGACCCGGCCAAGGAGAGCCGTGAGTTCAGGCTCGTGGCGTCCGACTACGCGGTCGCCGTCTTCGGCGCCGAACTCGCCCGGGTCGTGCACCAGGAGGCCCCCGGCATCCGGCTGCGGTTCGCCCAGACGCCGACCACCGTGGTGGACGCCACGGACACCCTGCTGAGCACCACCGACGGCCTGCTCATGCCGCACGGCGTGGTCAGCGACTTCCCCGCCACCGACCTCTACCAGGACCGGTGGGTCTTCCTCGTCGCCGAGGACCACCCGAGCGTCGACGACCGGCTGACCCGGGAGGACCTGGCCCGGCTGCCCTGGGTCACCTACCAGCGCACCTACGACGCCCCGGCCGTCCGGCAGCTCGGCATGCTGGGCGTCGAGCCCCGCGTCGAGGTCTCCGTCGACAGCTTCCAGCTCATGCCGCTGCTGGTCGCCGGCACCCGGCGCATCGCCCTGATCCAGGCCCGCCTCGCCCGGCTCCTCGCGCCGCTCGCCGCCGTACGGGTGGTCGAGCCCCCCTACGAGGCGGTACCCCTGCGGGAGGCGCTGTGGTGGCACCCGGTGCACACCCACGACGCGGCCCACATCTGGCTGCGGGAGACCGCCGCCCGGGTCGGCAGCCGCATGGCCGGCGTGACGGAGGCGTGAACCGCGCACGGCCGCAGGAGCGCGGAACCATCCACCGGCTGGATCGAAGGCATCCGGTACATGGATCGTGCCACCGGTGGGCAGCGGGGCGGCGGGAGGGCGTCATCGTCCCGGGTCGTGCGCACCCGCGTGTCCGCGGGGGGAGCCGCCGGCCGTGTCCTCGACGAGGTGGCGGCCGGCCCGTCCGCCCGTCGCGGTGGCCGGCCGGCGCACCGAAGTGAGGGGCACGACGGCGGGGGCGGCGAACTCGATGCCGTCGTACCCGGCCACGGTGATGTCGCCGGGCACTCCGGGTCCGGCCTCGCCGGCACTCCGCCGGCCCCGGCCCGGTCCCGCCGCGTACGGAAGCCACCGTCACGAGGCCTCCGTGAGCGGCGTCGTCACCGCCTTCCGGCGGCAGGACCCCGGCACCCACGTCGATTCCGACGGCACCGGCACCCCGCAGGGGGACTTCCCGGCAGGCTCCGTGCAGGGCGCCCGTGCGTCAGGGGGTTCCGGCACCCGACCGGGTGTCCACCGGGCTCGGCCGGACGGGGTAGCGTCGGTGCCGTTGTCGGACCGGCCGACCGGCGTACACGAACACCGAGGGCAGACATGCAGTTCACGACGCGCCCCACCCTGAGCGGCACCTTCGGCATGGTGTCCTCCACCCACTGGCTGGCCTCGCAGTCGGCGATGGCCGTGCTGGAGGACGGCGGCAACGCCTATGACGCGGCCGTGGCCGGCGCCTTCGTGCTGCACGTCGTCGAGCCGCACCTCAACGGCCCGGCCGGAGAGGTGCCGATCCTCCTGGCCCCGGCCGGCGGCGGGGTACGGGTGCTGTGCGGGCAGGGCGTCGCGCCCGCCGGGGCGAGCGCCGCCCACTACCGGGGACTCGGCCTCGGCCTGGTCCCCGGCACCGGACCGCTCGCCGCAGCCGTCCCCGGCGCCTTCGACGCCTGGATGCTCCTGCTGCGCGACCACGGCACCAGGTCCCTCGCCGACGTCCTGAAGTACGCCGTCGGCTACGCCGAGCACGGGCACGCGCCCGTGGAGAACGTCAGCGCGACCGTGGAGACGGTGCGGGAGCTGTTCGAGACGGAGTGGACCTCCTCGGCCGAGGTGTACCTGCCCGGCGGCCGGGCGCCGCGCCCCGGCGAGCTCTTCCGCAACCCCGCCCTCGCCGCCACCTGGAAGCGGCTGCTGGCCGAGACCGCCGGGGCGGGGGACAGGGAGGCGCAGATCGACGCCGCGCGGGAGGTGTGGCGCACCGGGTTCATCGCCGAGGCCCTGGTCCGGCAGGCCGCCCGCCCCACCCTGGACACCAGCGGCGAGCACCACACCGGCACGCTGACCGCCGCCGACCTGGCCGGCTGGTCCGCGGCCTACGAGGCCCCGGTGACGTACGACTTCGGCGACTGGACCGTGTGCAAGGCGGGCCCCTGGAGCCAGGGCCCGGTCCTGCTCCAGCAACTCGCCCTGCTCCCACCGGAGTTGCCTCCCTACGGCTCCGCCGACTACGTCCACCTGCTGGTCGAGGGCTGCAAGCTCGCCATGGCCGACCGCGAGGCCTGGTACGGCGACGCGGCCGAAGTGCCGCTCGACGACCTGCTGTCGGCGGAGTACAACGCCGAACGGCGGACCAGGATCGGCCCCCGCGCCTCCCACGACCTGCGGCCCGGCAGCCCCGGCGGCCGCGTCCCGCGGCTGAGCGCCCACGCGCGCCGGGCGGCCACCGGCGCGCCCGGCCCCAGTCCGGTGGGCGCCGGCGAGCCGACGGTCGCCAAGCTGCCGACGTCCCCCGTGCCGGGCGAACCCGAGGTCGCCGGGGACGGCTCCACCCGCGGCGACACCTGCCACCTGGACGTCGTGGACCGCTGGGGCAACATGATCGCGGCCACGCCCAGCGGCGGCTGGCTCCAGTCCAACCCCGTCGTCCCCGAGCTGGGCTTTCCGCTGGGCACCCGGCTCCAGATGACCTGGCTGGAGGACGGCCTGCCGAACACGCTCACCCCGGGCCGCCGCCCCCGGACGACCCTCACGCCGTCCCTCGCGCTGCGCGACGGGGTGCCGGTGATGGCGTTCGGCACGCCGGGCGGCGACCAGCAGGACCAGTGGCAACTGCACTTCTTCCTCGCGGTCGCGCTGCGCGGGCGGGTGCGCGGCGGCCTCGACCTCCAGGGCGCGATCGACGCACCGAACTGGCACAACGACAGCTTCCCCGGCTCCTTCTACCCGCGCGGCATGCGCCCCGGCAGCGTCACCGTCGAGGCCCGCACGGACCCCGCGGTGGTGGAGGGGCTGCGGCGCCGCGGCCACGACGTGACGGTCGGCGACGCCTGGTCGGAGGGCCGGCTGTGCGCGGTCGCCCGGGACCCGCGGACGGGCGTCCTCTCGGCGGCGGCGAACCCGCGCGGCATGCAGGGCTACGCGGTGGGCCGCTGACCCCGCACACCTCCGGTCCGGCGCCCCGTCTTCACGCCGGTTCCACCCGGAGTACACCGGGCCGGTGGGGAACGTCAGCGGAGCGTGGTGTCATGGGGGCATGATCAAGGACAGCGAAACCATCGACGAGTTTCTCGCCCGGCACGCCCACGACGTGGAGGAGTCCGTCCGCAAGGCCGCCGCGCAGGAGATCATGCCGCGCTGGCGCCGGCTCGCCGAACACGAGGTGGAACTGAAGGCAGGCCCGCACGACCTGGTGACCGACGCCGACCGCAAGGCGGAGCTGTACCTCACGGAGGCGCTCGCCGCCCTGCTGCCCGGCTCGGTCGTGGTGGGCGAGGAGGCCGTGCACGCCAACCCGGCGTCGTACGAGGCGATCCGGGGCGAGGCGCCGGTGTGGATCGTCGACCCCGTCGACGGCACCCGGCAGTTCGTGCACGGCGACTCCGGCTTCTGCACCCTGGTCGCCCTCGTCCGGCGCGGAGTCCTGTACGCCTCCTGGACCTTCGCCCCCGCCCGCGACCAACTCGCCACGGCCGTCCGGGGCAAGGGCGCGTACCTCGACGGCGAACGGCTCCACGCGGGCTCCCCGGAACCCGGCCGCGACCTGCGCGTGGCCACCTCCCACCCGGACTACACCACGGACGAGCAGAAGCGCGCCCTGCTCGGCCTGTGGACCGAGGGCGTGGCACCCCGCTCCTGCGGCTCGGCCGGACTGGAGTACCTGGCCGTGGCCCGCGGCGAGTCCGACGCGACGGCCTTCTCCTGGGAGGCCGCCTGGGACCACGCGGCCGGCCTGCTCCTCGTCGAGGAGGCGGGCGGCACCCACCTGACCCGCGCGGGCGAACCCTTCCGCATCACGGGAGGCAACACCCTCCCCTTCACCGCGGCCCGCGACGCGGCCACGGCCCACCGGGTGGCGGGGTTGCTGTCGGACGGAGCCTGACCTCCAGATCGGCACGGCCGCCGGAGGTGTCGATGCGGAGGGCGACGACCTCGAACTCGGTCACCGTACCGACCGGCGGCCAGTCCTCCGTCCGCGGGGGCAGCCCGCCGAGGTCCACGAACCCCCGGCCGGGCCTGCCGGCGTCCACCACCGGACCGGTGCGTCCGGGACCCCACGGCAGGGCGGTGACCGTGCCGGTGACGACCGTGCCCTCCGGCAGCGGGCCGGTGCGGTGACGCGTGAAGCGGCGCTGCCGTCTCGCCGAGTCCCACGCCCGCGCGAGCGCGGCCTCGCCGACGTCCTCGGCGTCCCCGGGCACGCGGACCCGGCCGTCCGTGAGCACGCCGTACACGGTCTCGCGGAACCGCACTCCCCGCGCGCCGAACCTCTCCCGCACGAGCGCGAGGCCGGCACGGGAGGCGGCGACCGAGGCCCCGCCGTCCGGGGAACCGGCCACCTCGGCGGGCGGATGTCCGGCCCGCGGTACCGGCAGGGAGCGCTCGAACACGACCTGGCGCCGCGCCCGCCCCTCGTCGTCGGGCTCGTACCAGTACCGGGCGCCCTCCTCGAGCACCGGGAACCGCAGCCACCGCGTCACGCCCCGGACGCTACCCGAGGCCGGGGGCCGTCGGCGCCCCGGCATATCCTGATCCCCAGTGGCCGTCGGCTGACGAAGGAGTCCGAAGGTGCCGTCGATGCTCGATGCGGTCGTGGTGGGTGCGGGGCCGAACGGACTGACCGCTGCCGTGGAGCTGGCCCGGCGCGGCTTCTCGGTGGCCCTGTTCGAGGCCAGGGGCACCGTGGGCGGCGGCGCCCGCACCGAGGAGCTCACCCTGCCCGGCTTCCGGCACGACCCGTGCTCCGCCGCGCACCCCCTCGGCATCAACTCGCCCGCGTTCCGGGCCCTCCCGCTGGAGCGCTACGGCCTGGAGTGGCTGCACGCGCAGCTCCCCATGGCGCACCCCTTCCCGGACGGCACGGCGGCCGTGCTGTCCCGGTCGGTCGGCGAGACGGCCGCCTCCTTCGGCCCGCGCGACGCGGGCCCGTACCGCCGCCTCGTCGAGCCCTTCCTGCCCAAGTGGGACACCCTGGTCCGCGACTTCATGTCCCTGCCGCTGACCGCGCTGCCCCGCGACCCGGTCACCCTCGCCCGCTTCGGCCTGGTCGGCCTGCCGCCGTCGACCTGGCTCATGCGCCGCTTCCGCGACGAGAGGGCCAGGACCCTGTTCGCGGGTCTCGTCGGCCACGTGATGGCCCCTCTCGGCGGCCTCGCCACCGGCGCCGTCGGCCTCGTCTTCGCCCTCGCCGCGCACGCCCGCGGCTGGCCCGTCGTCCGCGGCGGCTCCCAGGCCCTCTCCGACGCCCTCGCCGCGTACCTGAAGGACCTCGGCGGCAGCGTCCACACCGACTACGAGGTCAAGCGCCTCGACGACCTGCCGCCCGCCCGCTCCTACGTCTTCGACACCTCGCCCACCGCGCTGGCCCGCATCGCCGGCTTCGGCGGCCACTACGCGCGTTACCGGTACGGCCCCGGCGTCTTCAAGATCGACTACGCGCTGGACGGCCCGGTGCCGTGGACCGCGCCCGAGGCCCGCGTCGCCGGGACCGTGCAGATCGGCGCGGACAGCGGCGAGATCGGCGCCGCCCTGCGCGCCGCGTCCCGGGAGGGCCGGGCCCCCGACCCGCCGTTCCTCATCACCGTGCAGCCCGGTGTCGCCGACCCCACCCGGGCACCGGCGGGCAAGCACGTCTTCTGGGCCTACGGCCACGTCCCCCACGGCTGGACCGGCGACCTCACCGACGCCGTCGAGCGCCAGCTGGAGCGCTACGCCCCCGGGTTCCGCGACCGCGTCCTGGCCCGCGCCACCGCGGGACCGCCGGAACTCGCCGCCCGCAACGCCAACTACGTCGGCGGCGACATCGCCACCGGCGCGGCCTCCGGCCTCCAGCTCCTGCTGCGCCCCAGACCGTCCCTGTTCCCGTACGCCACCCCGCACCCGGCGGTCTTCATCTGCTCGTCGGCCACCCCGCCGGGCCCCGGAGTGCACGGCATGTCGGGACACAACGCGGCGAAGGCCGTCTGGAGGAGGCTGCGACAGACATGACCACCACCGTCACCCTCGTCCAGGGCGACATCACCCGCCGGAGCGCCGACGCGATCGTCAACGCGGCGAACTCGTCCCTGCTCGGCGGAGGCGGTGTCGACGGCGCGATCCACCGCCGCGGCGGCCCGGCCATCCTCGAGGACTGCCGCAGGCTGCGCGCCTCGCGCTACGGCCGAGGGCTGCCCACGGGGCAGGCCGTCGCCACCACGGCCGGTGACCTCGACGCCCGCTGGGTCATCCACACCGTGGGCCCGGTGTTCAGCGACAGCGAGGACCGCTCCCACCTCCTCGCCTCCTGCTACCGCGAGTCCCTGCGCGTCGCCGACGAGCTCGGCGCCCGCACCGTCGCGTTCCCCGCCATCTCCACGGGTGTCTACCGCTGGCCGGTGGAGGACGCGGCCCGCATCGCCGTCGAGACCGTCCGGGCCACCGGGACGGCGGTCGAGGAGGTCACCTTCGTCCTCTTCGACGAGCGTGCGTACACGGCGTTCGCCGAGCACGTCCACTGACCTCCCCGCGGCGCCGCGCGCGCGTGCCCCGGGGGAGCGGTGCCCGCCCTCGCCCGGCGGACACGTGCCCCGGGCCGGCAGGGCGGAGGGGGCCGGGGACGCCTTCGTGACGTGTCCCGATCACTCCGGACGGCGGATGCGCCGGGGTCCCGGCCGGACCACCAGGACCGCACAAACCCCGACGGCATCATTGCTTCGATTGTGTTCGAGTCCTAGGGTGTGGCTGGCTCGGTAGTTGCTCCGTCACCAACAGTTGTGATCTCTCCCTGCCGCAACGCCTTCCGCCCGGCGGCGCGTCGAGGGGAGTCCGACGTGCCCTCAGTCCGTGCAGTGCCCTGTCGTACCGAGGAAGGCCACGGTCATGCCGCACCCGCACGTGTCTCCCGCCGGCCGGTCCCCCCAGCCGGGGCGGCCGGTCGTCAGCCGCCGCCGCCTCCTGGAGTCCGGCGCCGCCGTGCTCGGCGCCCTCGCCCTGTCCGCACCGCCCGCCGCGGCGCACGCGGGCGGCCGGCGGCCGGCGGCCGGCGGGGCCCCGGAGTGGAACGACTTCGGAGTCTTCCGGCTCGGCACCCAGCCGCCGCACACCACGCTCATGCCGTACGCGGACGTGAGACAGGCCCTCGCCGGCGACCGCACCCGCTCGCCCTACCGGCGGAGCCTCGACGGCACCTGGAAGTTCGCCCACGCCGACCGCCCCGACGACCGGGACGCCGACTTCCACCGCACCGACCTGGACGACAGCGGCTGGGACACGATCCCGGTCCCGTCCGTGTGGCAGCTGCACGGCCACGACTTCCCGATCTACCTGAACATCACCTACCCGTACTGGGGTCCCAACGGCCGCGGCGAGGAGCCGCAGCCGCCCGCCGCCCCGACCCGGTACAACCCGGTCGGCCAGTACCGGCGCACCTTCACGGTCCCGCGCCACTGGCGGGGCCGCCGCACCTTCCTGCACTTCGAGGGCGTCAAGTCCGCCCACTACGTGTGGATCAACGGCGAACTGGTCGGCTACGACGAGGACTCCTTCACGCCCTCCGAGTACGACATCACCGAGCACCTGAAGCCCGGCACCAACCAGATCGCCGTGGAGGTGTACCGCTACTCCGACGGCGACTGGCTGGAGGACCAGGACATGATCCGGCTGAGCGGCATCTTCCGCTCGGTTTACCTCTACTCCACCCCCGACGTGCACCTGCGCGACTTCAAGCTGGACACCCCGCTGGACGACACGTACACGGACGCCGAGCTGGCGGTCACCGCGAGCGTGCGGGCGTACGGCGGCGCCGGCACCGGGCGGTACACCGTCGAGACCCAGCTCTACGACGCCCGCGGCCACGCCGTCTGGTCCCGCCCGCTCCGGCAGACCGCCGACCTCGGCACGGCCGACGCCGGTGCGGACGTCACCGTGCGGGCCTCGAAGGCCGTACCGGGGCCCGGGCTGTGGTCGGCCGAGCACCCGAACCTCTACACGGCCGTCCTCAGGCTCCGCGACCCGGCGGGCGAGGTGATCGAGACCCTGTCCCACCGCGTCGGCTTCCGCGAGTTCGCGCTGAAGGACGGGCTGATGCGCATCAACGGCAAGCCCGTCTCGTTCCGCGGCACCAACCGCCACGAGATGCACCCGGCCCGCGGCACCGCCCTCACCCGCGAGGACCTGGTCGAGGACATCACCCTCATCAAGCGGCTGAACATGAACAGCGTCCGCACCTCGCACTACCCGAACAACCCGCTGTGGTACGAACTCGCCGACGAGTACGGCCTCTACCTCGTCGACGAGACCAACCTCGAGACGCACGGCATCCGTTCCGAGTACCCGGGCGACCACCCGGAGTGGACCGAGGCCTGCGTCGCCCGGGCCCAGAACATGGTCCACCGCGACAAGAACCACGCCTCGGTGGTCATCTGGTCGCTCGGCAACGAGGCCGGCGGCGGCACCGCCTTCCGCGCCATGCACGACTGGATCCGCTCCTGCGACCCCACCCGCGTCATCCAGTACGAGGGCGACGACCGGCCGGGGACCAGCGACATCCGCTCGGAGATGTACGAGAGTCCGGCCCGCGTCGAGCAGCGGGCGAGGGACACCGCCGACACCCGGCCGTACGTCATGATCGAGTACTCCCACGCCATGGGGAACTCCAACGGCAACTTCAAGAAGTACTGGGACGTCGTCCGCCGCCACGACGTCCTCCAGGGCGGCTGGATCTGGGACTTCGCCGACCAGTCCCTGTACTGGCCCGTGCCGGCCCGCATCCTGCTGACCGAGTCCGGGCCGGCCGGGCTGCGCGGCGAGATCCTCGCCCCCGGCGGCGGCTTCGACCCCGGCAGGGGCCTCACCGGCGGCACGGTCTTCGCCCGCCACGACAGCCTCGACCTCACCGGTTCCCTGACCCTGGAGGCCTGGGTCACCCCGGACGTGACGGGCTACCACCAGCCGATCCTCACCAAGGGCGACACCCAGTACGCGCTCAAGCAGACCGGCGGGAACCTGGAGTTCTTCATCCACTCCGGCGGTCAGTGGATCACCGCGAGCTGGGCGCTGCCGGACGACTGGACCGGCCGCGAGCACCACGTCGCGGGCGTCTTCGACGCGGACGCCGGCACCCTGACCCTGTACGTCGACGGTGCGGTGAGGGCCACCCGGACCACCACCCGGCGGCCGAGCAGCAACACCGCGCCCCTCGCGCTCGCCACCGACGCCGACGCGCAGACCCGGGAGTTCAGCGGCACCGTCCGCCGGGCCCGCGTCCACGCCCGCGCCCTCACCGCCGCCGAACTGGCCTCGGACGACCGGGGGCCCGGTGACGACGGCGTGCGGTTCTGGTTCGACGCCGCCACCGCCGGGGTGGAGAGGAAGCGGTCCGCGGACAGGAGGTTCCCCGCCTACGGCGGCGACTGGGGCGACAACCCCAACGACGGCGCCTTCGTCGCGGACGGCGTCGTCACCGCCGACCGCGGGCACACCGGCAAGGCCGCCGAGGTCAAGCGCGTCCACCAGGCGATCGGCGCGGCCCGCACCCCCGGCGGCGGCCCCGGTGCCGTCACCCTCACCAACGAGTACCTGTTCACCCACCTCCACGAGTTCGACGGCCGGTGGGAACTCGTCGCCGACGGCGAGGTCGTACGGCGCGGAAGGCTGACCCGGGACCAGCTCGACGTGGCGCCGCTGTCCGGGAAGGACATCACCCTGCCCGTACGCCTGCCGGGGGACCCGGCCCCGGGCACGGAGTACTTCCTGCAGCTCTCCTTCACCACCAAGGAGTCCACGCAGTGGGCCGAGGCCGGCTTCGAGGTGGCCCGGCAGCAGCTCCCGCTCGACGCCGGGAGCCCCGCCGTGACCCCCGTACCCCTGCGGAGCGTCCCGGCCCTGCGCCACGAGGACCGCGAGGAGGACGTCAGGATCACCGGCGAGGGCTTCTCGGTCACCGTCGACAGACGCAGCGGCACCCTCACCTCCTACGAGGCGGGCGGCACCCGCCTGATCACCTCCGGTCCCGTGCCCAACTTCTGGCGGGCGCCCACCGACAACGACAGGGGCAACGGCCAGCACGTCCGCAACCAGACCTGGCGCGACGCGGGCGCCCGGCGGGAGGTCACGGACGTCACCGTGCGGGCCCTCGGGGACCGGGCCGTCGAGATCGAGGTCGGCGGCACCCTGCCCACCACGGTGGAGTCGGCGTACACCACCACCTACACGGTGTTCGGCAACGGCGAGATCAAGGTCGACAACACCCTGCACCCGGGCGCCGCGAACCTGCCGTACATCCCGGAGGTCGGCACGCTGCTGTTCCTGCCGCGCCGCCTGGACCGCCTGCACTACTACGGCCGCGGCCCCGAGGAGAACCACTGGGACCGCAACACCGGCACCGACGTGGGCCGTTACGCCTCGACCGTGGCCGGCCAGCGGACGCCCTACATCCGGCCGCAGGAGAACGGCAACAGGACCGACGTCCGCTGGGCCGCCCTGACCGACGGCGGCGGGCGCGGCCTGCTGGTGTCGGGCGAACCCCTCCTGGAGATCAACGCCTCGCACTTCACCCCGGAGGACCTGTCGGCCGGGGCCCGGCACGACTACCAGCTGACCCCGCGGGACGCGGTCGTCCTGCGGGTCAGCCACCGGCAGATGGGCGTCGGCGGCGACAACAGCTGGGGCGCGCACACCCACGACGAGTTCAAGCTCTTCGCCGACCGCGACTACGCCTACACCTACCGGCTGCGCCCGCTCACCGACGTGGCCGAGGCGACGGCGCTCTCCCGCCGGCCCACCGCGGGGGAGTGAACGAAAGCGGTCCGCCGGCGGCGCCGCCGGGCCTCACCCGGCGGCGTCACTGATCCCCAGCCGCAGGTGCTCCACGTGGTACACGGCCTGGTCGAGCAGTTCGGCGACGTGGTGGTCGTGGAGCGCGTACACGACCGAGCGGCCGCGTCGTTCGCCCACCACCAGGCCCAGGTTGCGCAGCAGGCGCAGCTGGTGCGAGCAGGCCGACTGCTCCATGCCCACCTCGGCCGCCAGCTCCGTCGCGGGCAGCGGGCCCTCGCGCAGCCGGGCGAGGATCAGCAGGCGTGAGGGCGTGGACAGGGCCTGGAGCGTGGTGGCGACCTTCGCGACGTTGTCCGCGTCCAGGCGCACGCGCTCGGCGTCGTCCTGTGCGGCGGTGACGGCTCCATGACCCATGCGGACATCCTACTCATCACACATGAACGAATGAATGACTCTTCATGTGTTCCTGTATGGTGGCCGGGTGTCCGTGACTCTCACCCCCTCGTCCACGGCGTCCGCCGGCGTTCCCCCGGCGCGCCGCCGCACCCGTGTCCTCGCCCTGCCCGAAGCGCGGTGGGCGCTCACCGCGCTCGTGGCCTTCCTGGCCGGGCTCGCCGCGGATCTCGGCGGCGCGCCGCCCTGGGCCGGCGGCGTCCTGTACGCCGTCGCCTACGTGTCCGGCGGCTGGGAACCGGCCCTCGAGGGACTGCGCGCACTGCGCGCGAGGACCCTCGACGTCGACCTGCTGATGATCGTCGCCGCGCTGGGCGCCGCCGCGATCGGCCAGGTGCTCGACGGAGCCCTGCTCATCGTCATCTTCGCGACCTCCGGCGCGCTGGAGGCCCTGGCCACCGCCCGCACCGCGGACTCCGTGCGCGGCCTGCTCGACCTCGCGCCCACCACCGCGACCCGGCTGACCGACGGCGGCGAGGAGACCGTGCCCACCGCCGAACTCGCCGTCGGCGACGTCCTGCTGGTCCGTCCGGGCGAGCGCATCGGCGCCGACGGCACGGTCCGGGACGGCGTCAGCGAGGCCGACCAGGCCACCATCACCGGCGAGTCGCTGCCGGTCGTCAAGCGTCCCGGCGACGAGGTCTTCGCCGGCACCCTCAACGGCACCGGCGCCCTGCGCGTGCGGGTCGAGCGCGACCCGGCCGACTCGGTGATCGCCCGCATCGTGGCCCTGGTCGAGGAGGCCTCCCGCACCAAGGCGCCGACCCAGCTCTTCATCGAGAAGATCGAACAGCGGTACGCGGTCGGCGTGGTCGCCGCCACCCTCGCGGTGTTCGGCGTGCCGCTCGCCTTCGGCGAGAACCTCACCGACGCCCTGCTGCGGGCGATGACCTTCATGATCGTCGCCTCGCCGTGCGCCGTCGTCCTCGCCACCATGCCGCCCCTGCTCTCCGCCATCGCCAACGCCGGCCGGCACGGCGTCCTGGTCAAGTCGGCCGTCGCGATGGAACGCCTCGGGGAGATCGACACGGCGGCCCTCGACAAGACCGGCACCCTCACCGAAGGCACCCCCGAGGTGACGGCCGTGCGCCCGCTGCCCGGCTCCGGCCTCGACGAGGACGCCCTCCTCGCCCTGGCCGCCGCGGCCGAGCACCCCAGCGAGCACCCGCTGGCCCGGGCCGTGGTGGCCGCGGCCCACGCCCGCGGCCTGTCCCTCGCCCCGGTCACGGACTTCACCGCCGCGCCCGGCCGGGGCATCACCGCCACGGTCGCGGAACGGACGGTGACCGTCGGACGCGCGCAGACGGCGGAGGCGGCGGACGGCGAGACGGTCGTCCGCGTCACCCGCGACGGCGCCCCCGTGGGCACCCTCGCCCTGACCGACCGGCTCCGTCACGACGCCCCGGCCGCCGCCGCTGCCCTGACGTCCCTCACCGGCACCGCGCCCGTCCTCCTCACCGGCGACAACGCGCACGCCGCCGCCCGCGTGGCCGGCGCGACCGGCCTCACCGACGTCCGCGCCGGCCTCCTGCCCGAGGACAAGGTGAACGCCGTACGGGACCTCCAGGCGACCGGCCGCAAGGTGCTGTTCGTCGGCGACGGCGTCAACGACGCGCCCGCCCTCGCCGCCGCCCACACCGGCGTCGCCATGGGCCGCGCGGGCTCCGACCTGGCCCTGGAGACGGCGGACGCGGTCGTCGTGCGCGACGAGCTCACGGCCGTCCCCGCGGTGGTGCGGCTGTCCCGCACCGCCCGCCGGCTGGTGCTGCAGAACCTCGTCATCGCGGGCACGGCCATCACCGGCCTCGTCCTGTGGGACCTCCTCGGCCACCTCCCGCTCCCGCTCGGCGTCGCCGGCCACGAGGGCTCGACGGTGCTGGTCGGCCTGAACGGACTGCGGCTGCTGCGCGAGTCGGCATGGCGATCCGGACAACCGCAGGACACATGAGGTCGATGTCGGATTACTGCCAGACCGGCGGCGTCCCGTCCCCGATCCTTGAGGCATGCAGAAGGGGATGCACACCGACACGGAGCGCTGCGTGCGCGCCGTGCAGTCCAAGGACGCGCGGTTCGACGGCTGGTTCTTCACCGCCGTCCTGACCACCGGCGTCTACTGCCGGCCCAGCTGCCCGGTGGTGCCGCCGAAGCCGGAGAACATGGTCTTCCACCCGAGCGCGGCGGCCTGCCAGCAGGCCGGGTTCCGGGCCTGCAAGCGGTGCAGGCCCGACACCAGCCCCGGCTCACCGGAGTGGAACCACCGCGCCGACCTCGTGGCCCGCGCCATGCGGCTGATCGCCGACGGGGTGGTGGACCGCGAGGGCGTACCCGGCCTCGCCGCCCGGCTCGGCTACAGCACCCGGCAGATCGAACGCCAGCTGCTCGCCGAGCTGGGCGCGGGCCCCCTCGCGCTCGCCCGCGCCCAGCGCGCCCAGACCGCGCGGCTGCTCATCGAGACGACGGCGCTCCCCATGGCCCAGATCGCCTTCGCGGCCGGCTTCTCCTCCATCCGCACCTTCAACGACACGGTGCGCGAGGTCTTCGCCCTCTCCCCGAGCGACCTGCGCGCCCGGGCACCGAAGAACCCCCACCGCACCCCCGGCGCGCTGTCGCTCCGCCTGCCGTTCCGCGCACCGCTCAACCCCGACAACCTCTTCGGCCACCTCGCCGCGACCGCCGTGCCCGGGGTGGAGGAGTGGCGGGACGGCGCCTACCGGCGCACCCTGCGGCTGCCCTACGGCCACGGCATCGTGGCCCTCGCCCCGCGGCCCGACCACATCGCCTGCCGCCTCACCCTCAGCGACCTGCGCGACCTGCCCGTCGCCATCAGCCGCTGCCGCCGCCTGCTCGACCTGGACGCGGACCCGGTCGCGGTCGACGACCAGCTGCGCGCGGACCCGGTGCTCGCGCCCCTGGTCGACAAGGCACCCGGCCGCCGCGTCCCGCGCACGGTCGACGAGGAGGAGTTCGCCGTACGGGCCGTCCTGGGCCAGCAGGTCTCCACGGCCGCCGCCCGCACCCACGCGGCCCGCCTGGTCACCGCGCACGGCGAGTCCGTGGACGACCCCGAGGGCGGACTCACCCACCTCTTCCCGTCCCCCGGGGCACTGGCCGCCGTGGACCCCGAGACCCTGGCCATGCCCCGCACCCGCCGCACGACCTTCACCACCCTGGTCCGCCGGCTGGCCGAGGGAGAGCTCCACCTGGGCATGGAGAGCGACTGGCCGCAGACCCGCGAGCGGCTCCTCGCCCTGCCCGGCTTCGGCCCCTGGACGGCCGACGTCATCGCCATGCGCGCCCTGGGCGATCCCGACGCCTTCCTCCCCACCGACCTCGGCATCCGCCGCGCCGCCCGGGAACTGGGCCTGCCGTCCACCCCGGCCGCGCTCACCGCCCGCGCCGCGGCCTGGCGGCCCTGGCGGGCGTACGCGGTCCAGTACCTGTGGGCGACGGACAGCCACCCGATCAACTTCCTGCCGGTGTGAGGACACCCGTGGGAGAGACGGAGAGCCGCAGCCGATGAGACAGCACACCGTGACCGACAGCCCCTACGGCCCGCTGACGCTCGTCGCCGACGACGGCGTCCTGTGCGGCCTCTACATGACCGACCAGCGCCACCGCCCCCCGCAGGAGACCTTCGGCGACCGGGACGGCACGCCCTTCGCGGAGGCGGAGGAACAGCTGGCGGCGTACTTCGCGGGCGAGCTGAAGGAGTTCACCCTCGAGCTGCGCCTGCACGGCACCCCGTTCCAGCGCCGCGTCTGGGACGCGCTGACCCGCATCCCCTACGGCGAGACCCGCTCCTACGGCCGGCTCGCCGACGCCCTCGGCAATCCCAGGGCCTCCCGCGCGGTCGGCCTCGCCAACGGCCGCAACCCGATCGGCATCATCGTCCCCTGCCACCGCGTCGTCGGCGCGACCGGCGGCCTCACCGGCTACGGCGGCGGCCTGGACCGCAAGCGGCGCCTGCTGGACTTCGAACGGGGGACGGCCCTGTTCTAGCGGCCCGAGCCGGCGATCCGGCGCAGCAGTCCGGGCAGGGCCGTGCCGATCGGCTCGCGGACGACCTCGTCGGCGCGGTCGTCGTACGGTGTCGGCTCGGCGTTGACGATGATCAGCCGGGCGCCGTGGTCGGCGGCGACGCCCGCGAGCCCGGCGGCGGGGTGGACCTGGAGGCTGGTGCCGACGGCGACGAAGACGGTGCAGGCCTTGCTGACGGCCAGCGCCTCGCCGAGCACCACGGGGTCCAGCCGCTCGCCGAACATCACCGTCGCCGCCTTGAGGACGCCGCCGCAGTCCCGGCACGGCGGGTCCTCCTCGCCGGCCTCGACGCGGGCGAGGGCGTCCTCCATCGGACTGCGGGCGTGGCACCTCGTGCACACCACCTCGCGTGCCGTGCCGTGCAGTTCGAGCACCTTGCGGGCCGGCATCCCGGCGAGCTGGTGCAGCCCGTCCACGTTCTGCGTGATCACCCGCACCGGCACCCCGGACCGCTCCAGCTCGGCCACGGCCCGGTGCGCGGCGTTCGGCTCCGCCCGCAGGGCCTGGTTCCCCCGCCTCATCCGCCAGGAGCGGCGGCGGATCTCCGGGTCGCCCATGTAGTACTCGTACGTCACGAGCTTCTCGGCCCCGGGATCGCGGCGCCACAGTCCGTTCGGCCCGCGGTAGTCCGGGATGCCGGAGTCCGTGCTGACACCGGCGCCGCTGAGGAGGGCGACGAGGGGCTTGCTCATGCGGCCGAGGGTAGGCCGCCGGACACCGGTCCGGCGAGCGGATATCGGCCGGGACCGGCCCGGACCCGGGGCGCCGGGTCAGTGCACCCGGTGCCCGTCCTCCAGCTCCGCGGTGCCCGAGCCGTCGGCGAGGACGTCCAGCGCGGCCGACACCCGGCGGCCCAGGGAGCCCCGGAGGTACCCGGTCAGCTCCTCGCGCGGCACCAGCCGCCAGGACAGCAGCTCCGACTCCTGCAGCCGGATCGCCCCGAGGTCGTCCTCGCCGAGCACCCCGCCGTCGTACAGGTACGCCACCAGCGGCGGCCGCCCCGGGCCCCGCACCCAGTCCACGGCCAGCAGCCGGCCCGGCTCCCGGTCCAGCCCGATCTCCTCGGCCGTCTCGCGCCGCGCCCCCTCGCGCGGGCTCTCCCCGTCGTCCGACTCGACCGTGCCGCCGGGCAGCGCCCACCCCTCCCGGTAGTTCGGCTCGACGAGCAGCACCCGCCCCTGGGCGTCCCGGAAGAGCACGGCGGCCCCGGCGAGGACCCGGGGGAGAGAGGCGAGGTAGGCGGCGAAGTCCTGGTTGTCCTGGGTGGTGGTCATGAGGGGAGGGTAACGGCGGCGCCGGGCACCGCCGCGGGGGACGGCGGCCGGCCCGCGGGGCGCACGGCGGCACGCGCCGTCCCGTGACCGGCACCGAGGGCGCACGCGCCGGTGGCACGCCGGACGCGTCAGCGGCGCAGGACCCGCCTCCCCGGCGCCCGGCCGCGGGGCCGGGCCGGGTCAGGTCCGCGTCCGCGCCAGCCTCAGGGTGCGCTCCGCCAGCTCGCTGATCCGTATCCCGTCGAAGCCGAAGACCGCGCTGCGCACCGTGTCCTCCAGGGGGTCCTTCCACTGTCCCGGGACGGCCGGGGCGCCGCACAGCACGCCCGCCACCGAGCCCGCCGTCGCCCCGTTGGAGTCGGTGTCCAGGCCGCCGCGCACGGTCAGGGCGATGGTTCGGGTGAAGTCGCCGTCGCCGTACAGCAGCCCGGCGGTGAGCACGGCGGCGTTCGGGACCGTGTGGATCCAGCCGAGGCCCGCGGTCTCCTCCGTGAGGGTCGTGAGCGTGTCCTCCCAGGCCAGCCCGCTGTCGTGCAGGGAGGCGACCCGGCGTACGGTGCGGGCCAGGCGGCTGCTCGCCGGGATCACCGTCAGCGCCTCGTCCACCGCGTGCCGCACCGTGGGCGCCGTGAACGCCGCCGAGACCAGCGCGGCCGCCCACATCGCGCCGTACACGCCGTTCCCCGTGTGCGACAGCACCGCGTCCCTGCGGGCCAGCGAGGCGGCGCGGCCCGGGGCGCCCGGCGAGGTCCAGCCGTGGATGTCGGCCCGGATCAGGGCGCCGATCCACTCCTGGTAGGGGTTGTCGTAGGTGGCCGTGAGCGGCGGCCTGAGACCGTTCGCGAGGTTCCGGTACGCCGCCCGCTCCGCCGTGAAGGTCTGCAGGTACGGCAGCCGCAGCAGCCACAGGTCGCCCACCTGCTCGGTGCTGAAGCCGAAGCCGTGGGTCTCCAGCAGGTCCAGGCCGAGGATCGCGTAGTCGATGTCGTCGTCGCGGCAGCTGCCGCGGATGCGGCCCCGGACGCAGGCGCGCCACTCGGGGCGCAGCTCGAGGCCCTCGCTCTCGCTCAGCGGCTCGGGGAGGTAGTCGGTGAGGGGCAGGGCGTCCGCCCGCCGCAGATAGCGGTCGATGCGCTCGCGCGTCCACACCTCGCCCTGCTCCACCGGCTTGCCGAGCATGTTGCCCGCGATCCGGCCGATCCAGCCCCCGAGGATGCGGTCGGCCAGTCGCGACTCCGTGCCCACAGCGGTCATGGATCCGGTCTACCCGAATCCCGGCGCGGCCGCGCGTCCCCGCGCCGGGCGCACGGCCGTTCCACGGGCTGGGCGGGGCATGACGGCGGCGGCGCCCGCCGGTTAGGGTCACAGCGGCGCGACTGGCCTTGACACGCGCGAGGCCCGGAGAACGAGGGGAATGCAAGTGGCGGACGCTGCAGGAAACGGCACTCGTACGGCGCAGCCGGCACGGCGGGTGCTCGTCGCCGCGGACAAGTTCAAGGGATCGCTGACGGCGGTGGAGGTCGCCGACCGGGTGACGGCCGGGCTGCGCCGGATCGTGCCGGACCTGGTGGTCGAGGCGCTGCCCGTGGCCGACGGCGGTGACGGCACCGTGGCCGCGGCGGTCGCGGCCGGGTTCGAACGGCGGGAGGCACGGGTCGCGGGTCCGCTCGGCGACGAGGTGACGGCGGCGTACGCGCTGCGCGGTGACACCGCCGTCGTGGAGATGGCGGAGGCCAGCGGGTTGCAGCGGCTGCCGGAGGGCGTCCTCGCGCCGCTCACGGCGTCCACGTACGGCTCCGGCGAACTGCTGCGGGCCGCGCTGGACGCGGGGGCGCGCACCCTGGTCTTCGGGGTCGGCGGCAGCGCCACCACCGACGGCGGCGCGGGCATGCTGTCGGCGCTGGGCGCCCGCTTCCTGCGGGCCGACGGCGAGCCGGTGGCGCCGGGCGGCGGTGGGCTCGCCGAGCTGGCCTCGGCCGACCTGTCCGGTCTCGACCCGCGCCTCGGCGAGGTCGAGCTGGTCCTCGCGAGCGACGTCGACAACCCGCTGACCGGCCCGAAGGGCGCTCCGGCGGTCTACGGCCCGCAGAAGGGCGCCTCCCCCGAGGACGTGGAGCGGCTGGACGCGGCCCTCGCGCACTTCGCGGAGGTGCTGGAGGGGGCGGTGGGGCCGAGGGCCGCCGAGTACGCCGCCTCGCCGGGCGCGGGCGCGGCGGGCGGCATCGGTTACGGCGCGCTGCTGCTCGGGGCCGGTTTCCGGCCCGGGATCGAGGTCATGCTGGACGTGCTCGGCTTCGCGCCCGCGCTCGAGCGGGCCGATCTCGTCATCACCGGCGAGGGGTCCCTGGACCGGCAGACCCTGCACGGCAAGGCGCCGGCGGGCGTGGCCGCCGCCGCCCGGGCGGCGGGCAAGGAGGTCGTCGCGGTGTGCGGGCGGCTCGCCCTGCCGCCGGAGGAACTGGGCCGGGCGGGGATCCGGCGGGCCTACGCGCTGACGGACATCGAGCCGGACGTGGCGAAGTGCATCGCGGACGCGGGGCCGGTCCTGGAGCGCACGGCGGAGCGGATCGCCCGCGACTTCCTGAGCTGAGGCCCGGGCGGTTCCCGCCCCGCCGCCCCTGCCCTTCCGGACCCTCCGGGGACGGCCCGGAACGGGCCCGGCGCCGGCACGGGCCGGCCGGGCCCGTGCCCGCGCCGGGCACGGAAAAGGCGAAGGGTCCCGGACCGACGAGGTCCGGGACCCTTCCACCCGCTCGAGCACCGCTACGGCAGCTGCGCCGCCCGCGCCTCCCGCCGGTTGTCGCGGAAGTTGTTCACCCGCCGCGCCGTCGCGAACAGCGGGATGACCGCGCCCATCACCAGCTGCAGCGCGCAACCGGTCTGCAGCAGCAGCTGCCCGCTGGGGGCGTCGAACGCCCAGGCCGCCAGCATGCCCATGCTGAGCACGATCCAGGTGAGCATCGCCACCGCGAGGCGGCCCCGCGGCTTGGGGTACTCCACCCGGCTCACCATCAGCCAGGCGGTGCCCAGGATCGCCAGCAGCGTCGCCACGAACGGCAGCTCCAGCAGCACGATCGAGACGACGGTCAGCGCGCCGAACGGCGACGGCATGCCCTGGAAGGTGCCGTCCTTCACCGTGACGCAGGAGAACCTCGCCAGCCTCAGCACCACCGCCAGCAGCACCACGATCGCCCCGACCGCGGCCACTCTCTGGTGCGCGTCGTCCGCGACCATGCCGTAGACGAGGACGAAGTACGCCGGTGCCAGGCCGAAGCTGATCAGGTCCGAGAGGTTGTCCAGCTCGGCGCCCATGGGGGAGGAGCGCAGCTTGCGCGCCACCAGGCCGTCGAACAGGTCGAAGACCGCCGCGCACAGCATCAGGATGACCGCGGTGGCCGCGCTGTGGCGGGCCATGCCGGTCTCCTGGCTGCCCGTGAGGTGCGGGATCAGGATGCCGGTGGTGGTGAAGTACACCGCCATGAAGCCGCAGGTGGCGTTGCCGAGGGTGAGGGTGTCCGCTATCGACAGGCGGAGCGAGAGGGGCATCTCCTCCTCGTCGTCCGCCTCGTCGGCCTCGGGCACCCAGCCCGCCTGTGTGTCGGGATCAATCACGGTCAATGCGAGTCACCCCAGCCACGGTCTTCTGGCCGACCTCGACGGCCACCTCCACGCCCTCGGGCAGGTAGAGGTCGACGCGGGAGCCGAACCGGATGAGACCGATGCGCTCGCCCTGCTCGACCTTGGTGCCCTGCGGCACGTAGGGGACGATGCGGCGGGCCACCGCACCGGCGATCTGGATCATCTCGATGTCGCCGAGCTCGGTGTCGAAGTGCCAGACGACGCGCTCGTTGTTCTCGCTCTCCTTGTTGAAGGCGGGAACGAAACCACCGGGGATGTGCTCGACCGACGTCACCGTGCCGGACAGCGGGGCCCGGTTCACGTGGACGTTGAGCGGGCTCATGAAGATCGCGACGCGGGTACGGCCGTCCTTCCACGGCATGATGCTCTGCACCACACCGTCGGCGGGCGAGATGACCCGGCCCTGGGCGATCTCGCGCTCGGGGTCGCGGAAGAACCACAGCATCCCCGCCGCCAGGGCGGTGGCGGGGACGGCGACGGCCTTGGCGGCACCCGAGCGGCGGGCGCGCAGAAGGCTGACGGCTGCGGTGGCGACGGTCGGCAGAAGCCACGGCGATGCTCCGCGCGCGAGGCGTACGCCGGCGAGGCTGTCGCGAGGTGCAGAGGTTTGGCTGTGGGGCATGGATGACCTTCGTAGCGGATGATGCCGCGCAGTGACGGGGGACGGCGGCTTTCCGGCGATCGTAGCGGCTTCCGGCCGCAACTGGGTAAGCCAGGCAACCGAGTCGACGGCCGAAGAGTGCATACGGGGTGTGATCCTCTTCTCCAAGAAAACACCCCGTATCCGGGCAATCAGCCCTGGAATCGATACTCTTCGAGCAGCCGCCGGCCGATGATCATTTTCTGGATCTCGGCGGTGCCTTCACCGATCAGCAGCATCGGGGCCTCACGGTAGAGGCGCTCGATCTCGTACTCCTTGGAGAAGCCGTAGCCGCCGTGGATCCGGAAGGCGTCCTCCACGACCTCCTTGCAGTATTCGGAGGCGAGGTACTTCGCCATCCCTGCTTCAAGGTCGTTTCGTTCGCCGGAGTCCTTTTTGCGCGCTGCGTTCACCATCATCGCATGCGCGGCCTCCACCTTGGTAGCCATCTCCGCCAGCTTGAACTGGATGGCCTGGTGCTGGGCGATCGGCTTGCCGAAAGTGTGACGCTGCTGGGCGTACCGGACGCCGAGCTCGAAGGCACGCTGAGCGACGCCGCAGCCACGCGCCGCCACGTTGACGCGGCCGACCTCGACACCGTCCATCATTTGGTAAAAACCTCGTCCGGTGACCCCGCCGAGCACCCGATCAGCGGAAACGCGCAGGCCGTCCATGATGAGCTCGGTGGTGTCGACGCCCTTGTAGCCCATCTTGTCGATCTTGCCCGGGATGGTGAGGCCGGGGCGCACCTCGCCGAAGCCGGGCTCCTTCTCCACCAGGAAGGTGGTCATCGACCTGTGCGGCGCCGTGGCCGTTTCCGAAGGGGAGTGACCCTCGTCACTTCGCACCAGAACGGCCACCAGCGACGACGTTCCGCCGTTCGTGAGCCACATCTTCTGGCCGGTCAGGACGTACTCGTCGCCGTCCTTCACCGCCTTCGACGTGATGGCCGACACATCGGAGCCCAGGCCCGGCTCCGACATCGAGAACGCGCCGCGGATGTCGCCGGCCGCCATCCTCGGCAGGAAGTGGTCCTTCTGCTCCTGGGTGCCGTGCTGCTTGAGCATGTACGCCACAATGAAGTGGGTGTTGATGATGCCGGACACCGACATCCACCCGCGGGCGATCTCCTCCACGCAGAGCGCGTAGGTGAGGAGCGACTCGCCCAGACCCCCGTACTCCTCGGGGATCATCAGGCCGAACAGGCCGAGTTCCTTCAGGCCGTCGACGATCGCTTGCGGGTACTCGTCGCGGTGCTCCAGCTCGGTCGCGACCGGGATGATCTCCTTGTCCACGAAGTCCCGGACGGTGGACAGGATCTCCTGCTGGACGTCCGTGAGGCCGTGGGTCTGGGCGAGGCGGCTCATCTCTACTTCTCCTGCTGCTTCAGCTCCGGGCGGCCGGGCTGCTCGCCGCCGCGCTCCTTGATGTAGGTCTCGGTCGGCACCATCACCTTGCGGCGGAAGACGCAGACCAGGGTGCCGTCCTGCTTGTAGCCCTTGGTCTCGACGTGGACGATGCCGCGGTCGCTCTTCGACTTCGACGGCCACTTGTCGAGGACGGTCGTCTGGCCGTAGATGGTGTCGCCGTGGAAGGTCGGGGCCACGTGCCTCAGCGACTCGATCTCCAGGTTGGCGATCGCCTTGCCGGAGATGTCCGGCACGCTCATGCCGAGCAGCAGGGAGTAGACGTAGTTCCCGACCACCACGTTCTTGCCGAAGTCCGTCGTCTTCTCGGCGTAGTTGGTGTCCATGTGGAGCGGGTGGTGGTTCATGGTGAGGAGACAGAAGAGGTGGTCGTCGTACTCGGTGACCGTCTTGCCCGGCCAGTGCTTGTACGTCGCCCCGACCTCGAACTCCTCGTAGGTGCGTCCGAACTGCATGGCCGTCACGCCTCCGGGATCTCGAACGTGCTGGTGCGCCGCATGCCGGCGGCGCGTCCCTTGCCCGCGACGACCAGGGCCATCTTGCGGCTGGCCTCGTCGATCATCTCGTCGCCGAGCATCGCGGAGCCCTTCTTGCCGCCCGCCTCGGACGTGTAGTACGCGTACGCGTCCAGGATCAGCTCGGCGTGGTCGTAGTCCTCCTGCGACGGCGAGAAGATCTCGTTGGACGCCTCGACCTGGCCCGGGTGCAGCACCCACTTGCCGTCGAAGCCGAGCGCCGCGGCGCGCCGGGCGACCTCGCGGTAGCCGTCGACGTTGCGGATCTGCAGGTAGGGGCCGTCGATGGCCTGGAGGTCGTTGGCGCGGGCGGCCATCAGGATCTTCATCAGGATGTAGTGGTAGGCGTCCGCCGGGTAGCCGGGCGGCTGCTCGCCGACCACCAGCGACTTCATGTTGATGGACGCCATGAAGTCGGCCGGGCCGAAGATGATCGTCTCCAGGCGCTGGGAGGCCTGGGCGATCTCGTTGACGTTGTTCAGACCCTGCGCGTTCTCGATCTGCGCCTCGATGCCGATCCTGCCGACCTCGAAGCCCATGGTCTTCTCGATCTGCGTCAGCAGCAGGTCCAGGGCGACGACCTGCCGGGCGTCCTGGACCTTCGGCAGCATGATGCAGTCGAGGTTCTGGCCGGCGCCCTCGACGACGGTGACGACATCGCGGTACGTCCACTCCGTCGTCCAGTCGTTGACGCGCACGACGCGGGTCTTGCCGGTCCAGTCGCCCTCGTTGAGGAACTTCACGATGGTGTGCCGCGCCTCGGGCTTGGCGAGCGGGGCGCAGGCGTCCTCCAGGTCCAGGAAGACCTGGTCCGCCGGGAGGCCCTGGGCCTTCTCCAGGAAGCGCGGGTTCGAGCCCGGTACCGCCAGGCAGGAACGCCGGGGGCGAAGGCGGTTGACCGTCATGCGGGGACCTCCAGGGGGTCGAGCTTGTTCGCGTTGCGGATCTCGTCGACGATGCGGCCGATGATCCCGGTGATGTCGAAGTCCTTCGGGGTGAAGACCGCGGCCACTCCGGCGGCCCGCAGCTCCTCGGCGTCACCGTTCGGGATGATGCCACCGGCGATCACCGGTATATCTGTGGCACCGGCCACACGGAGCCGTTCGAGTACGTCCGGCACCAGCTGGGCGTGCGAGCCGGAGAGGATGGACAGGCCCACCGCGTGCACGTCCTCCGCCAGCGCGGCGTCCACGATCTGCTCCGGGGTGAGCCGGATGCCCTGGTAGACCACCTCGAACCCGGCGTCGCGGGCCCGTACGGCGATCTGCTCGGCGCCGTTGGAGTGGCCGTCCAGGCCCGGCTTGCCGACCAGGAAGCGCAGCTTGCCCACGCCCAGGTCCCTGGCCGTCAGGTCCACCTTGCGGCGCACCTCGGACAGGGCCGAGCCCTCCTCGGCGGCCACCGCCACCGGGGCGGAGGAGACACCGGTCGGTGCCCGGAACTCGCCGAACACCTCGCGCAGCGCCCCGGCCCACTCGCCGGTGGTGACGCCGGCGCGGGCGCACTCCAGGGTGGCCTCCATGAGGTTGTCGGTGCCGCGCGCGGCCTCCTTCAGCCTCTCCAGCGCCTTGCAGGGGCGCGGGTGGTTGAAGGGCGGCTGGTAGCGGGTGTCGCGCCAGTTCCGGAGCGCCTCGACGACGCGGGCCTCGACCGCCGGGTCGACCGTCTGGATCGCGGTGTCCAGGTCGGCGGTGAGGGGGTTGGGCTCGGTGCCCTCGAAGATGTTGACGCCGACGATCTTCTCCTGGCCGGACTCGATCCGCGCCCGGCGCTCGGCGTGCGAGGAGACCAGCTGCGACTTGAGGTAGCCGGACTCGACGGCGGCCATCGCGCCGCCCATCTCCTGGATCCGCTCCATCTCCGCGAGCGAGTCCCGGACCAGCTGCTCCACCTTCGCCTCGATCACCTTCGAGCCCTCGAAGATGTCGTCGTACTCCAGCAGGTCGCTCTCGTAGGCGAGCACCTGCTGGATGCGCAGCGACCACTGCTGGTCCCACGGGCGGGGCAGGCCCAGGGCCTCGTTCCAGGCCGGCAGCTGCACGGCACGCGCGCGGGCGTCCTTGGAGAGGGTCACGGCCAGCATCTCGAGGACGATCCGCTGGACGTTGTTCTCCGGCTGCGCCTCGGTCAGGCCGAGGGAGTTGACCTGGACGCCGTAGCGGAAGCGGCGGTGCTTGGGGTTCTCGATGCCGTACCGCTCGCGGGTGACGTGGTCCCAGATGCGGCCGAACGCCCGCATCTTGCACATCTCCTCGATGAAGCGCACGCCCGCGTTCACGAAGAAGGAGATCCGGCCGACCACGTCGCCCATGCGCTCCTGCGGCACCTGGCCCGAGTCGCGGACGGCGTCGAGGACGGCGACGGCGGTGGACATCGCGTACGCGATCTCCTGCACCGGTGTGGCCCCGGCCTCCTGCAGGTGGTAGCTGCAGATGTTGATCGGGTTCCACTTCGGGAGGTGGGAGACCGTGTACGCGATCATGTCCGTCGTGAGGCGGAGCGACGGCCCCGGCGGGAAGACATGGGTCCCCCGGGACAGGTACTCCTTCACGATGTCGTTCTGGGTCGTCCCCTGGAGCTTGGTGATGTCCGCGCCCTGCTCCTCGGCGACGACCTGGTAGAGCGCCAGCAGCCACATGGCGGTGGCGTTGATCGTCATCGAGGTGTTCATCTGCTCCAGGGGGATGTCCTGGAACAGCCGGCGCATGTCACCGAGGTGGGCCACCGGCACCCCGACCCGGCCGACCTCGCCGCGGGCGAGGACGTGGTCGGAGTCGTACCCGGTCTGGGTCGGCAGGTCGAACGCGACCGACAGCCCGGTCTGGCCCTTGGCGAGGTTGCGCCGGTACAGCTCGTTGGACGCCTCGGCGGTCGAGTGACCGGCGTAGGTCCGCATGAGCCACGGACGGTCCTTCTGGCGCTCTGTCATCTGCCGGCCCTCAGACGTTCCGGAAGCGGTTGATGGCGTCGATGTGCTTGGCGCGCTTCTCGTGGTCGCGCACGCCCAGGCCCTCCTCGGGCGCCATGCACAGCACGCCGACCTTGCCCTGGTGCAGGTTGCGGTGCACGTCGTAGGCGGCCTGGCCGGTGTCCTCCAGGGAGTACACCTTCGACAGGGTCGGGTGGATCTTGCCCTTCGCGATCAGCCGGTTGGCCTCCCAGGCCTCGCGGTAGTTGGCGAAGTGCGAGCCGATGATGCGCTTCAGCGACATCCACAGGTAGCGGTTGTCGTACTGGTGCATGTAGCCCGAGGTCGAGGCGCAGGTGGTGATGGTGCCGCCCTTGCGGGTGACGTAGACGGAGGCGCCGAAGGTCTCCCGGCCGGGGTGCTCGAAGACGATGTCGATGTCCTCGCCGCCGGTGAGTTCGCGGATGCGCTTGCCGAAGCGCTTCCACTCCTTCGGGTCCTGGGTGTTCTCGTCCTTCCAGAACCTGTAGCCCTCGGCGCTGCGGTCGATGATCGCCTCGGCGCCCATCGACCGGCAGATGTCCGCCTTCTGCTCGCTGGAGACGACGCAGATCGGGTTGGCGCCGCCGGCCAGCGCGAACTGGGTGGCGTAGGAGCCGAGTCCGCCGCTCGCGCCCCAGATGAGCACGTTGTCGCCCTGCTTCATGCCGGCGCCGTTGCGGGAGACCAGCTGCCGGTACGCGGTGGAGTTGACCAGGCCCGGTGCGGCGGCCTCCTCCCAGCTGAGGTGGTCCGGCTTCGGCATCAGCTGGTTGGACTTCACCAGGGCGATCTCGGCGAGGCCGCCGAAGTTGGTCTCGAAGCCCCAGATGCGCTGCTCGGGGTCGAGCATCGTGTCGTTGTGGCCGTCGCTGGACTCCAGCTCGACGGAGAGGCAGTGGGCGACGACCTCGTCCCCGGGCCGCCAGGAGTTGACGCCGGGGCCGGTGCGCAGCACGACGCCCGCGAGGTCGGAGCCGATGATGTGGTACGGCAGGTCGTGGCGCTTGGCCAGCTCGCTGGTGCGGCCGTAGCGCTCGAGGAACCCGAAGGTGGACAGCGGCTCGAAGATCGAGGTCCACACCGAGTTGTAGTTGACCGAGGAGGCCATGACGGCCACCAGGGCCTCGCCCGGGCCGAGTTCGGGCAGCGGCACGTCGTCGAGGTGGATCGACTTGCGGGGGTCCTTGTCGCGCGTGGCGAGCCCGGCGAACATCTCCGTCTCGTCCTTGTGCACGGTGATCGCGCGGTACGACTCGGGCAGCGGCAGGGCGGCGAAGTCCTCCGACGTGGAGTCGGGCGACTGGATCGCGGCCAGGATGTCCTTCACGGTCACGGTATTGCCTCCGGCGGTGAGCGCCCTGAGGGAGGGGCGCTGAGGGTTGCGTCGGTGCTGCTGAGGGTGGGTGAGGGGGTGCCGTCGGTTCGGCGGTGGTGGTGCTTCGGCGGCGCTTTGTGGCGCGGGAGGTTGCCTGTGACGCAGGCGTCCGGACGTACGGGCCAGTGAGCCCGCCGGGACAGCCGCCCGGACTCCTTCAACGTATGGCACCCCGTGTCATCCGGCAAGGCACTCGGTGCCAGAAATTGCTCTCAGATGAAATCTTTACGTAACAGATGAGCGATGATCGATCGAACCGGGTCCGCAAGGAGGTCGAAAAGGGCCTCCGACATGCCAAAACGGCCACCCGGTGGGGTGGCCGTCGTCACAGCGGTGGGGTGCCCGGGGGCACGGTGCCGGTGGCGCGCTCAGCGCTCCTTCAGCGCCTGCTCGATGGTCCGCATCACCTCGTCCAGCGGGGCGTCGGTGCGGGCCACGGTGACCAGCACCTCGCCGTACGCCGGCACCGAGGCCGCGGGCGGCTGCGGGGCGGCGGTGCGGCGGCCCGCCATGATGCCGCTCCCGAAGGTCTTGCGGACGATCGCGAAGGCGTGGTCGAGCTGGGTCTCCACGTCCCCCTGGCCGCCGGCCCTCAGCCAGCGCCGCAGCACGTGGTTGTGGGCGGTGACCACGGCGGACGCGGCGACCTCCGCCAGCAGCGGGTCGTCGTTGGCGTCGTCGTCGTGCGCGTGCTCGTCGAAGTGGCCGAGCAGGTAGCGGGTGAAGAGGCGCTCGTAGCGCGCCACCGACGCGATCTCCGCCTCGCGCAGGGTGGGCACCTCGCGCGTCAGCTTGTAGCGGGCGACCGAGATCTCCGGCCGCGCCGCGTACATCTTCATGACCTCCTTGATGCCGCGGCACACCGTGTCGAGCGGATGCTCGTGGGCGGGCGCGGCGTTGAGCACCGCCTCCGCGCGGACCAGGGTGTCGTCGTGGTCGGGGAAGATCGCCTCTTCCTTGGACCGGAAGTGGCGGAAGAAGGTGCGGCGGGCGACCCCGGCGGCGGCCGCGATCTCGTCGACGGTGGTCGCCTCGTACCCCTTGGTCGCGAACAGCTCCATCGCGGCGGCCGCCAGTTCCCGGCGCATCTTCAGCCGCTGGGCGGCGGCGCGGGAGCCTGCGGAGCTCTCCGGCGGCTCGGTCGTGGCGGGTGTACGTACGGACTTGGCGGGCTGGGACATGCCCCGAACGTACTGCATGTGCGCAGCTCGGTGCGCATGACCGGGGGTTCCCCCGTCCCCGGGGGACGGGGGAGGCCCGGTGCGGGCGGACGGCGGGAGCCGGTCGGGGTCGAGCAGCCCGCCCCACTGGGCGCCGTCCTGGAACCGGTCGCCGGAGCGCCGCTCAGCGCTTGGCATATTCGCGGAAGCCGCGGCCGGTCTTGCGGCCGAGGCAGCCCGCGGCCACCAGGTGCTCCAGCAGCGGCGCCGGGGCGAGACCCGGGTCGCGGAACTCGCGGTGCAGGACCTTCTCGATGGCGAGCGAGACGTCCAGCCCGACGACGTCCAGCAGCTCGAAGGGACCCATCGGGTAGCCGCCGCCCAGCTTCATCGCGGCGTCGATGTCGTCCAGGGACGCGTAGTGCTCCTGCACCATCTTGATCGCGTTGTTGAGGTACGGGAACAGCAGCGCGTTCACGATGAAGCCGGCCCGGTCGCCGCAGTCCACGGCGTGCTTGCGGATCTTCCCGCAGACCTCGCGCACCGTCGCGTGCACGTCGTCGGCGGTCAGCACCGTGCGCACGACCTCGACCAGCTTCATGGCCGGCGCCGGGTTGAAGAAGTGCATGCCGATCACGTCCTGCGGGCGCGAGGTGGCGCGGGCACAGGCGACGACCGGGAGGGAGGAGGTGGTGGTGGCGAGCACCGCACCCGGCTTGCAGACCTTGTCCAGCGTCGCGAACAGCTGCCGCTTGACCTCCAGGTCCTCGGCGATCGCCTCGAGGGCGAGGTCGACGTCGGCGAAGTCGTCGTAGGTGCCCGTCGGCCGGATCAGCTCCAGGGTCCTCGCGGCGGCCTCGGCGGTCATCCGGCCCTTGTCGACGGAGCGCGCCAGGGACTTGCCGACGCGCGCCCTGGCCGCCTGTGCCTTCTCCTCGCTGCGGGCGGCCAGGACCACCTCGTAACCGGCCTTGGCGAAGACCTCGGCGATGCCGGAGGCCATCGTGCCGGAGCCCGCGACGCCCACCGAGCGCACCGGACGGCCGGCGACGGGGGAACCGCCCTCCGGCGGGGTCAGCGCGTCCCGCACGACGACGGCGCTGCCCGGCGCCTCGTACGTGTAGAAGCCGCGCCCGGCCTTGCGGCCCGTCAGGCCCGCCTCGCTGAGCTGCTTGAGGATCGGGGCGGGGGCGTGCAGCCGGTCCCGGGACTCGGCGTACATGGCCTCCAGCACCGTGCGCGCGGTGTCGACGCCGATCAGGTCGAGCAGTGCCAGCGGGCCCATGGGGAGCCCGCAGCCGAGCCGCATCGCGGCGTCGATGTCCTCGCGGGAGGCGTAGTGCGCCTCGTACATCGCGGCGGCCTGGTTGAGGTAGCCGAACAGCAGCCCGTCCGCGACGAATCCGGGCCGGTCGCCGACCGCGACCGGCTCCTTGCCGAGTTCCAGGGCGAGGTCGGTGACCGCGGTGACGGCCGCCGGGGCGGTCAGCACGGAGGAGACGATCTCCACCAGCCTCATCGCCGGGGCGGGGTTGAAGAAGTGCATGCCCAGCACCCGCTCGGGGTGGGCCGAGTCGGCGGCGAGCCGGGTGACGGACAGGGCGTTGGTGCCGGTCGCCAGGATGGTCTCCGGCCGCACGATGCGGTCGAGTTCGCGGAGGATCTGCTGCTTGGTCTCGTACGACTCCGGCGCCACCTCGATCACCAGGTCGGCGCCGGCCGCCGCGGTGAGGTCGGTGGAGGTGCTCACGCGGGCGAGGGCGTCCGCGCGCTCCTGCTCGGTCAGGCGCCCGCGCTCCACGGCACGGGCGGTCGAGGCCTCCAGCGCGGCGACGCACTTCGCGGCCTGGGCCTCGCTGACGTCGATGCCGAGGACCTCGCGGCCGGCCTTGGCCAGGACCTCGGCGATGCCGGTGCCCATCGTGCCGAGGCCGACGACGGCGACGGTCCGCAGCGGGGACGGAGGGGTGGGGGACAGGGGAGTGGCCATCGCGGGACTCCAGGAATGAGGGTGACGACGGGAAACACGCCCGGGTGCGCCGAAGGGCGCACCGGGTGCGTGCGGAGGGAGTGCGGGTGTTGCCGGGCAGCGAGCGCACACGCCCGGTGCCGTCGGCCGGGCCCCCGCCCGGACGACCGGGAGCGGGGGAGGGCGTGCACACGCCCTGGTACGACGGCGGATCCGACCGGCCCTGTCCCGAGGCCGAGCCGTACTGCGGTACACGGGGTACCGAACCGACTGCCTCCCCCCACTGCCTCGAAGGCGTGGGAGGTGCCCCCGACGGCGGCCGCGTCACCAGACCGCCGTGAGGAGGGTCGCGAGTGGGTGACTCGCTCGTCTGAGCTTAACTCGCGGGTAACGAGCGCGCCAGCCCCCGGCTTTGTGATGTAGGTCCCGAGCGGCCCACCGCACCCCTAATCTCTGGGACATGGACGAAGAGTCGCGATCGATCACGGAGCGCTTACGGGCCGAGGCGGGCGGATCGGCGGCGTACGACCGTCTCGTGGCCACGGACGACCTCGACACCCTGGCCGCCGTCCTCACCGAACCCGGACAGCCGCTGTGGGCCCGGGAACTGGCCGCGTTCCGGCTGGGACTCGCGGGTGACCGGCGGGCCTTCGAGACCCTGGTGCTCCTCCTCAACCACCGTGACCCGCCGCGCTGCGCCTCCGCCGCGCACGCCCTCGCCCACCTCGGCGACCCGCGCACCGCCCGGGCGGCCGCCGCCCTCGCCACCAACGAACTGCGCGTCGCCTACGCGCTGCACCCGGTGCGCCTCCTGGTCCGGCTCCGCGCCCCCGAGGCCGTGCCCGCCCTGATCACCACGCTGGAGCGGCGCCTGCACCCGCACGACCCGTACCGGCGGGTGGCGCTCGCCTGCGTGGAGGGCCTGGGCGAACTCGGCGACGCCCGCGCCGGACCGGTGCTGGACCGGGCCCTGGCCCACCCGGCGCTGGCCGAGGCGGCGGTGCGCGCGCTGGCGCGGATCCCCCGCCGCAGATCCTCCGGGGGGCGGATCCCGGGACAGCGGTAGCGCCGTCAGTCCGGCGGGGCGGGGAGGTCCTTCGCGTACCGCACCTCGGGCACGGCCACCCCGCCCACCTCGAAGGGCTCCTCGCCGCCGTCCGCGGCGAAGCCGGCCCGCTCGTAGAAGCGGCGGGCGCGGGTGTTGCCCTTCAGGACCCACAGGTACATGCGGGCGCGGCCGTCGGCGCAGCAGCGGCGGACCGCCTCCGTGAGCAGCGCCCTGCCCACGCCGCGCCCGATGGACTCGGGCCGCAGGTACAGGGCGTACAGCTCGGCGTCCCCGGTGCGGGTGTCGCCGTCCCGGTACGGGCCGAAGGCCGCCCAGCCGGCGAGCCCGCCGCCGGCGGTGCCGGCGACCAGGTTCACCACGCTGCCGTCGCCGTGCAGGAGGCGTGCGCGGTGGCGTTCGGCGTCCGCCGCCACGTCGAGGCCGTCGAGGTACGGCTGCGGGACGAGCCCGCGGTAGGCGTGCTGCCAGCCGCGCACGCGGATCTCGGCCACGCGGTCGCAGTCGTCCGCGGTCATGGCCCGGATGTCGGGACGGTCGCTGTCCATGGCGGGACCCTAGGCGACCGCGGCCGCGGCGGCCCGGGATTATCCGGGGACGACCGCGAACGCCTCGATCTCCATCAGGAACTCGGGGCGGACCAGGGCCGCGACCTGGACGGCGGACGCGGCGGGCAGCCGGTCGTCGGGGATGTGCGCGGCGCGGGCCGCGCGGATGGCGGGCATGTGCGCCATGTCCGTGACGAAGAAAGTGAGTTTCACGACGTCGTCGAAGGCCGCCCCGGCGGCGGCCAGACAGCGCCTCAGATTCTCGAAGACCTGGCGGGCCTGGGCTTCGGGATCGCCCTCGCCGACCAGCCTGCCCTCCTCGTCCAGCGGGAGCTGGCCGGAGACGGCGACCACGCGGCCCGCGCCCGTGACGACGTGGGTGTACTGGGACGCGGGGAACACCCCGGCGGGGGCGGGGATCCTGATCGGTTCGCTCATGACCCCATGGTGGACCACGGGTCCGACGGGGCCGCCCCCGGTGACCGCCCGGTCGCTCAGCCGCGGAAGCCGAGCAGGCCGTGCAGCGTCGCGCCGCGTGCGGTCGCCGGTACCGCCCTCGACGTCAGCGGCTTCGGGTCGGGCAGCGCCGCGCACGACGCGTCGGCCTCGCCGCGACCGCCGCGCGGCACGGTCCCGTCCCTCAGATAGGCCGCCAGATGCCTGTCCAGGCAGTCGTTCCCGCTCAGCGTGACGCCGTGGTTGCCGCCGCCCTGCTCGACCACCAGGCGCGAGCGCGCCAGCAGGTGGTGGACCGCGACGGCGCCCCGGTACGGGGTCGCCGCGTCGTGCGTCGCCTGGAACAGCAGCGCCGGCGGCAGTCCGCCGTTGACGACGCGCACCGGCCGCAGGGACCCGGTCGGCCAGAACGCGCACGGCGCGTTGTACCAGGCGTTGTTCCAGGTCATGAACGGCGCCCGCTCGTACGCCTCCCAGTTGTCCTTGCGCCACTGCTCCCAGTCGCGCGGCCAGAGGGCGTCCCGGCACTCCACGGCGGTGTAGATGCTGTAGCCGTTGTCGCCGGAGGCGTCGGTGGCGCCGAAGTTCTCGTACGCCTCGATCAGCGGCTCGGTGTCCCCGTCGTTCGCGTACGCCGCGAACGCCTCCGCGAGATAGGGCCAGTAGCCGTTGTAGTAGCCGCCGGGAAGGTAGGTGTCCTCCAGTTCGGCGGCGCCCACCGTGCCGCCGGCCGGCTTCTCCTTCAGGGCCGCGCGCATCGCGTACCACTCGGCCTCGACCTTCTCCGGGTCGGTGCCGAGCCGGTACCGCGCGTCGTGCCGCGCGACCCAGGCCATGAACGCACGGTGGCGGTCGTTGAAGGCGCGGTCCTGGTTCAGGTTGGCGTCGTACCACACCTCGGTGGGGTCGACCACCGAGTCCAGCACCAGGCGCCGCACCCGCTCCGGGAACAGCTTGGCGTAGACGGCGCCCAGATAGGTGCCGTAGGAGTAACCGAAGTAGTTGATCCTCTTCGCGCCCAGGGCCCGCCGGACCACGTCCAGGTCGCGCGCCGCGCTGACGGTGTCGATGTACGGCAGCAGGTCCGGGTGCTTCCTGCCGCAGGACTCGGCGAAGGACTTCGCACGCGCGAGGTTGGCCCGCTCCACCGCGGGCGTGGCCGGCACCGGGTCGGGGCGCACCGGGGCGAAGTGGGCCGGCCGGCAGTCCAGCGCGGGCCTGCTCGCCCCCGCCCCGCGCGGGTCGAAGCCGATGACGTCGTACTGGGCGGCCACCTCCGCGGGGAGCGAGGCGGCGACGAACCCGGCGAGCGTCAGGCCGCTGCCGCCGGGGCCGCCCGGGTTCACCAGCAGGGGGCCCTGGTACTTCTTCGCGGTGTGCGGAACGCGGGACAGCGCGAGCGTGATCTTCCGCCCGCCGGGGTCGGCGTGGTCGAGCGGCACCTCGACGGACGCGCACTGCAGGGTCGGGTAGCCCTTGGTGGGGCACTTCCGCCACGCGGGTTCCGCGGCGCGCGGGGTGTCCGCCGTGTGCGCGGTGTCCGCGGCCCGCGGTGCGCCGGCCTCGGCGGGCACGGCCGTGAGACCCGCGGCCATGACGACGGCGGCACCGCACAGCACGGCTGCGCGTCTTCTCATGGAGTCCTCCCGGGACCGAGGGGCTGCGGACCGCGTGACGCACGGTCCACGCCGCATCGTCCCGGGAGAGGGCACCGGACGAACGCGTTCGAGCGGTTCTTGACCCGATTGCGCCGCCGGATGCGCTCGAACGCTCCTAGGTGAGCGTGAGTTGGACCGGCCCGGACACCGGGGCCTCGACCGGGCCGGGCGTCCCGGTCCGTCGCGGCATCCCCGCGTGCGCGGGGCCGATGCCGTACTCCCGGGCCAGGTCGTGCACCTGGCGGGTGATCCGGCGCTGGTACCACTTCGGGGCGTAGGCGCCGTCCGCGTACAGCCGCGCATAGCGGTTCACCAGGTGCGGGTGGTGCCGCCCGAGCCAGGACAGGAACCACTCGCGGGCGCCGGGCCGCAGGTGCAGCACCAGAGGGGTGACGGAGGTGGCGCCGGCGGCGGCGATCGCCCGTACGGTGGCCCGCAGTTGGTCCGGCCCGTCGCTCAGGAACGGGATCACCGGGGCCATCAGGACCCCGCAGCCGATGCCGTGCGCGGCGAGCGTCCGGACCACCTCCAGCCGGCGCTCCGGCGCGGGCGTGCCCGGTTCGACCGTGCGCCACAGCCGCTCGTCGGTGAAGCCCACGGAGACCGAGACGCCGACGTCGGTGACCTCGGCGGCCTGTTTCAGCAGCTCCAGGTCGCGCAGGACCAGCGTGCCCTTGGTGAGGAGCGAGAAGGGGTTCGCCCGGTCGCGCAGGGCGGCCAGGATGCCCGGCATCAGCCGGTAGCGGCCCTCCGCGCGCTGGTAGCAGTCGACGTTCGTGCCCATCGCTATGTGCTCGCCCCGCCAGTTGCGGGAGGCGAGCTGACGGCGCAGCAGCTCGGGGGCGTTCACCTTGACCACGATCTGGCTGTCGAAGCCGAGGCCGGTGTCGAGGTCCAGATAGCTGTGCGTCTTCCTGGCGAAGCAGTAGACGCACGCGTGCGTGCAGCCCCGGTAGGGGTTGACCGTCCACTCGAACGGCATGCGGGAGGCCCCGGGCACCCGGTTGAGGACCGAGCGGGCCCGGATCTCGTGGAAGGTGATTCCGCGGAACTCCGGCGTGTCGAAGGTGCGGGTGGTCACCGCCTCCGCGCCGAACAGCGCGGCGTCGGCCCGGCTGTGTTCGGAGCCCGTGGCGAGGTTCTCCCAGCGCATGACGCCTCCTCGGTAGCACTGGGCCACAGAATAGAACAAGTGTTCCTCTGATCGTGCGAGCGACATGTTCGGTCACCCTTCCGATCACAAACGGACCCCCGATTTGGGCGGCCGGGCGGGGGGTGGTTGGCTTGCCCCGACCCCGAGAACCCATGCCCTGGAGGAAAGCGATGGCGCAGGTCGAGGCCACTACGGAGCGGATCGTCGCGGCGGACGCGGAAACGGTGTTCGACGCCCTCGCCGACTACAGCGGCACGCGCGGGAGGCTGCTGCCCGAGCAGTACAGCGAGTACGAGGTCCGCGAGGGCGGCGACGGCGAGGGCACCCTCGTCCACTGGAAGCTCCAGGCCACCAGCAAGCGCGTCCGCGACTGCCTCCTGGAGGTCACCGAGCCGAGCGACGGCGAACTGGTCGAGAAGGACCGCAACTCCTCCATGGTCACCACCTGGCGGGTCACCCCGGCCGGCGAGGGCCGGTCCCGGGTCGTCGTGACCACCACCTGGCAGGGCGCCGGCGGCATCGGCGGCTTCTTCGAGAGGACCTTCGCACCCAAGGGCCTCGCCCGCATCCACGACGCGGTGCTGGCCAGTCTGGCCGCCGAGGTCGAGAAGTAGGGCGTGCGAAACGCCAAGGAACAGGCGGGAGTTGGCCTCTCACCGGTTCGAGTGATCTCTTCTTGACCTTTCCGGGTCCCGTAACTCGTCGCACTTGCTCGTAGTTGTCGCTTTCGCGCGGGAACTGTGCGCAGTGCGACGAGGGGAGCGGCACGTGGGCGGGATCACTCTGGCGCAGGACGAACCGGCCGCGGCGGACACGGCGCCGTCGGCCGGGGGGCCGCCACCGGCCCCGGAACCGGTCACGGGACCGGGGCCGAGTCCGCGCCGCGTGCGGTGGGTCTTCTTCGCGCTGATGCTGGCGCTGCTGCTCGCCGCCCTGGAGCAGATGATCGTCGCCACCGCGCTCCCGGAGATCGTCGGTGAGCTGCACGGGCTGGACAGGATGTCCTGGGCGATCACCGCCTACCTGCTCACCGCCACGATCGGCCTGCCGGTCTACGGCAAGCTCGGCGACCTGTTCGGCCGCAAGGGCGTCTTCCAGTTCGCGATCGTCGTCTTCGTCGTCGGCTCCGCGCTGGCCGGCCGCGCGTCGACCATGGACCAGCTGATCGCCTACCGCGCGGTGCAGGGCGTCGGCGCGGGCGGCCTGATGATCGGCGTCCAGGCGATCATCGCGGACATCGTGCCGGCACGGGAGCGCGGCCGCTTCATGGGACTGATCGGCGCCGCCTTCGGCCTCGCGTCGGTCACCGGACCGCTGCTCGGCGGCTACTTCACCGACCACCTCTCCTGGCGCTGGTGCTTCTACGTCAACGTGCCCTTCGGGATCGTCACGCTGGCCGTCGTCGCCGTGGCGCTCGAGCTCCCGAAGCCGGCCGCGCGGCCCCGTCTCGACGTCCTCGGCTGCCTGCTGCTGGCCGCCGCCTCCACCTGCCTGGTGCTGCTGACCAGTTGGGGCGGCACCGAGTACGCGTGGGACTCCCGCGTCGTCCTCGGCCTCGGCGCGGGCGCCGCGGCGGCCGGCCTCCTCTTCCTGGTCGTCGAGCGTTTCGCCGCCGAACCCCTCATCCCGCTCAGGCTGTTCAGGGACTCCGTCTTCAACGTCACCGGTCTGGTGGGCCTGGTGACCGGCGTCGCACTGTTCGGCGTGGCCGGCTACCTGCCGACGTACCTGCAGATGGTCGACGGGGCCACCGCCACCGAGTCGGGGCTGCTGATGCTGCCCATGACGGCCGGCATCGTCGGCGCCTCGATCGTCTCCGGGCAGCTCATCAGCCGCACCGGCCGCTACCGCCTCCACCCCGTCATCGGCTCCGCCCTCTCCGTCGTCGGCATGTGGCTGCTGTCCCGCCTCGAGACCGGCACGCCGCGGCTGCACTACGGCATCTGGACGGCGGTGCTCGGCACCGGCATCGGCATGGTGATGCCGGTGCTGATCCTCGCCGTGCAGAACTCCGTGCGCCCTTCCGACCTCGGCACCGCCACCAGCGCCCACAACTACTTCCGGCAGATCGGCGGCAGCGTCGGCGCCGCCGTCTTCGGCGCCCTCTTCGCCGGCCGGCTCACCGACGCGCTCGACGAACACCTGCCCGCACACGCGGGCGCCGCGCCGGACGTCGCATCGATCACCCCGCAACTCGTGCACGCGCTGCCGCCCGAGCTGCGCGACGCCTACATCCGGGCGTACGCCGACGCCATGCCGCGCCTCTTCCTCCACCTGGTGCCGGTGCTCGTCCTCGGCCTGCTCATCGCCTTCTTCCTCAAGGAGAAACCACTGGTGTCCCACCACGCCCCCACCGCCGACCCGGCACAGGAAGCCCCCCGCCTCACCGCGCACGTGCCACAGGCCCGCCCCCACTCCCCGGGCGGGGGGACCCCCGCCTCGCCCCGCGCGCCGTACGCGGGCGGCGTGCCCGTCTGCGGCACCGTGCAGCACCCCGACGGGACCGCCGTACCGCGCGCGGCACTCACCCTCATCGACGTCGCCGGGCAGCAGACCGGGCGGGGCGCCAGCGGCGAGGACGGGCGGTACGCGCTGGCCACGCCCGGCCCCGGGGCGTACGTCCTGATCGCCGCGGCGGGCGGCCACCAGCCGCAGGCGGTCTCCGTGACCGTCGGCGAGCGGCCCGTCGAGCTCGACGTCGTCCTCGGCGGCGCGGGCCGCCTCGCCGGCAGCGTCCTCACCGCCGACGGCACCCCGGTGCGGGACGCCGCCGTCACGCTCACCAACGTCCACGGGGAGGTCGTCGCCAGCACCCGCAGCGGCCGGGAGGGCGGCTACGTCATCACCGAGCTGGTGGCCGGCGAGTACACCCTCGCCGCGAGCGCGCCCGCCTTCCGCCCGGCCGCCCTCCCCGTCACCGTCCAGGCGGCCCGCGAGACCCGCCAGGACGTCGAACTCGCCGGCGGCGCGGTGCTGCGCGGCACGGTGCGGGCCGGCGGCGGACGCCCCGTCGAGGAGGCGCGCGTGACCCTGCTGGACGCGGCGGGCAACGTGGTCGACACCCTCACCACCGGACCCGACGGGACCTTCCGGTTCGTCGACCTCGCCTCCGGCGAGTACACCGTCATCGCCGCCGGTTACCCCCCGGTCGCCACCGTGCTCCAGGTCGCCGGCGGGGGCCGCACGGAACGTGACCTCCAACTGGGGCACGAGGACTGAGGGGCCGTCCGGGCGCGGCCGGGGCCGGGCCGCCGCCCGTCCGGTGCGTCGCGGGGCCGGGCCGCTACTGGTCTGGACCAGTGGGAGTCGTCCCCGGGCTGGCAGGGATTCGGCCGGACCACGTAGCGTGTGCCGCATGAAGATCCTCATCAGCGCCGACATGGAGGGCGCCACCGGCGTCACCTGGCCGGCCGACGTGCTGCCGGGGACTCCCCAGTGGGAGCGGTGCCGGTCGATGTTCACCTCGGACGTCAACGCGGCCGTGCAGGGCTTCTTCGACGGCGGCGCCGACGAGGTGCTGATCAACGAGGCCCACTGGACCATGCGCAACCTGCTGCTGGAGCGGCTGGACGAGCGGGCCCGGATGCTCACCGGGCGGCACAAGTCGCTGTCCATGGTCGAGGGCGTGCAGCACGGCGACGTCGACGGCATCGCGTTCGTCGGCTACCACGCGGGCGCCGGCATGGAGGGCGTCCTCGCGCACACCTTCCTCGCCAACTCCATCACCGGGGTGTGGGTCAACGACGTACGGGCCAGCGAGGGGCTGCTCAACGCGCACGTGGTCGCCGAGTACGGGGTGCCGGTGGTGCTGGTCACCGGCGACGACGTGGCGTGCGAGGACGCGCTCGGTTACGCGCCCGAGGCGCTGAAGGTCGCCGTCAAGGACCACGTGTCGCGGTACGCGGCCGTGTGCCGCACCCCCGCCCGGACGGCCGCCGACATCCGCGCGGCGGCCAAGGAGGCGGCCGCGCTGGCGGTGCGCCGGGAACCGGTCGAGGGCGGACCGTTCACCGTCGCGGTGGAGTTCGACGCCGAGCACCTGGCGATGGCCGCGACCGTCGTGCCGGGCGTGGCCCGGACCGGTGAGCGGAAGGTCGCGTACACCAGCGCGACCATGTACGAGGGGATCCGCACCTTCAAAGCGGTCACCACGATCGCCTCGGCCGCGGTGGAGGAGCAGTATGGCTGACGGGCGGGCCCTGGACGAGGTCGTGGCGTTCACGTCCGACCTGATCCGGATCGACACCACCAACCGGGGCGGGGGCGACTGCCGGGAGCGGCCCGCCGCCGAGTACGCCGCAGAGCGGCTCGCCGGGGCGGGACTGGAACCGGTGCTCCTCGAACGCACCCCCGGCCGGACCAACGTCGTGGCGCGTCTGGAGGGCACCGACCCGTCGGCCGACGCGCTGCTCGTCCACGGCCATCTGGACGTGGTGCCGGCCGAGGCCGCCGACTGGAGCGTGCACCCGTTCTCCGGCGAGGTGCGCGACGGGGTCGTCTGGGGCCGCGGAGCGGTCGACATGAAGAACATGGACGCGATGATCCTGGCCGTGGTGCGGGACTGGGCGCGCAACGGCGTGCGGCCCCGGCGCGACCTGGTGATCGCCTTCACCGCCGACGAGGAGGACAGCGCCGAGGACGGCTCCGGCTTCCTCGCCGACCGGCACGCCCACCTCTTCGAGGGCTGCACCGAGGGCGTCAGCGAGTCGGGCGCGTTCACCTTCCACGACGGCGACGGGCGGCAGCTGTACCCGATCGCGGCCGGCGAGCGCGGCACGGCCTGGCTGAAGCTCACCGCGCGCGGCCGGGCCGGGCACGGGTCCAAGGTCAACCGGGAGAACGCGGTGACCCGCCTCGCCGCGGCGATCACCCGCATCGGCGAGCACGAGTGGCCGCTGCGGCTCACCCCGACGGTGCGGGCCGCCCTCACCGAACTCGCCGCCGTGTACGGCATCGAGACGGACCTGACCGACGTGGACGCGCTGCTCGACAAGCTCGGCACGGCCGGGAAGCTCGTCGAGGCCACCGTCCGCAACAGCGCCAACCCGACCATGCTGGACGCCGGCTACAAGATCAACGTGATTCCCGGGGAGGCCGTGGCGTACGTCGACGGCCGGTACCTGTCCGGCGTCGAGGACGAGTTCCGCGCCACCATGGACCGGCTCACCGGGCCGGACGTCGACTGGGAGTTCAAGCACCGCGAGGTGGCCCTCCAGGCGCCGGTGGACTCGCCCACGTTCGCCCGGATGCGGGCCGCGGTCGAGGAGTTCGCGCCCGAGGGGCACGTGGTGCCGTACTGCATGTCCGGCGGCACCGACGCCAAGCAGTTCTCGCGGCTCGGCATCACCGGCTACGGGTTCGCGCCGCTGAAGCTGCCGGAGGGCCTCGACTACCAGGCCCTGTTCCACGGGGTGGACGAGCGCGTCCCGGTCGAGGCGCTCCACTTCGGTGTCCGCGTCCTCGACCGGTTCCTGCGGACGGCCTGAGCGGTGGGGGAGACGGTGCGGATCCTGGCGTACGGCGAGTGGCCCTCGCCCATCGACGCGGCCACGGCCGCGGCGCACGACGGCGCCCCGGAGTACGCGGGCTTCGTCGGGGACGAGGTGTGGTGGACCGAGCCCCGGCCCGCCGAGGGCGGCCGGCGCACACTGGTGCGCCGGCACGCCGACGGCACCGAGGAGACGGTGCTGCCCGCGCCGTGGAACGTGCGCAGCCGGGTCATCGAGTACGGCGGCCGCCCCTGGGCCGGGACCGTGCGGGACGACGGCCCGCTCGTGGTGTTCGCGAACTTCGCCGACCAGCGCCTGTACCGGTACGAGCCGGGCGGCGAGCCGCGCCCGCTCACCCCGGTCTCCCCGGTCGGGCAGGGGCTGCGCTGGGCCGAGCCGGTGCTGCTGCCGGAGCGCGGCGAGGTGTGGTGCGTGCTGGAGGAGTTCACCGGGGACGGCCCCAGTGACGTGCGCCGCGTCCTGGCCGCCGTGCCGCTGGACGGCTCCGCCGCCGAGGACCGTGGCGCCGTGCGCGAACTGAGCGACGGCCGGCACCGGTTCGTCACCGGGCCGCGCCCGTCGCCGGACGGACGGCGCGCCGCCTGGATCGCCTGGGACCACCCGCGCATGCCGTGGGACGGCACCGAACTGCTCGTCGCCGACGTCGCCCCCGACGGCACCCTCCGGGGCGCCCGGACGGTCGCCGGCGGACCGGAGGAGTCCGTCGCCCAGGCCGACTGGACCCACGACGGCCGGCTGCTGTACGCGAGCGACCGCACCGGCTGGTGGAACCTCTACCGGGACGGGGAGGCGGTCTGCCCGCGCGAGGAGGAGTTCGGCGGGCCGCTGTGGAAGCTGGGATCGCGCTGGTTCGCCCCGCTGGACGGCGGCCTGATCGCCGTCGTGCACGGCCGGGGCGCCGCCGCCCTCGGCGTGCTCGACCCCGAGACCGGCGAGGTCGTCGACGCCGCCGGACCCTGGACCGAGTTCGCGCCCACCCTCGCGGCGCACGGCGAGCGGGTCGTCGCCGTCGGGGCCGGCCCGCGCAGCGCCCACGAGGTGGTGGAGCTGGACACCAGGACGGGCCGGGCCCGGGTGATCGGCTCCGCGCACGAGGACGCCGTGGACCCCGCGTACTACCCCGAGCCGCACAGCCGCACGTTCACCGGGCCGGACGGCCGCGAGATCCACGCCCACGTGTACCCGCCGCACCACCCCGGATGCGCCGGTCCCGCGGACGAACGGCCTCCGTACGTGGTCTGGGCGCACGGCGGTCCCACCAGCCGGGTGCCGCTCGTGCTCGACCTGGAGATCGCCTACTTCACCTCGCGCGGCATCGGCGTGGTCGAGGTCAACTACGGCGGCTCGACCGGGTACGGGCGCGCGTACCGCAACCGGCTGCGCGAGCAGTGGGGCGTGGTCGACGTCGAGGACTGCGCCGCCGTCGCGCTGGCCCTCGCCGACGAGGGCACCGCCGACCGCGAGCGGCTCGCCATCCGGGGCGGCAGCGCCGGCGGCTGGACCACGGCCGCCTCCCTCGCCACGACCGACGTCTACGCCTGCGGCACCGTCATCTACCCGGTGCTCGACCTCACCGGCTGGGGCACCGGGGAGACCCACGACTTCGAGTCCCAGTACCTGGAGAGCCTGATCGGCCCGCGCGCGGAGGTCCCCGCGCGGTACGAGGAGCGCTCGCCCGGCGCCCACGCCGACCGGCTCACCGTGCCGTTCGTGCTGCTCCAGGGCCTGGACGACGTGATCTGCCCGCCCGTGCAGTGCGAGCGGTTCCTGGCCCGGCTGGCGGGCCGGCGGGTACCGCACGCCTACCTCACCTTCGAGGGGGAGGGGCACGGATTCCGCCGCGCGGAGACCATGGTGCGCGCCCTCGAGGCGGAACTCTCCCTGTACGCCCAGGTGTTCGGGCTGAAGGTGGCCGGCATCCCGACCCTGGAGCTCGCGGGGTGAGCCGGGTGGAACCGCTGCGACGGCCGGCCCGGCTGGCCCCCGGCGCCCGGGTGGCCGTCGTCGCGCCCAGCGGCCCGGTGCCCGAGGAGCGGCTCCGGGCCGGGCTCGACGTGCTGCGCGGCTGGGGCCTCGACCCGGTGGTGGCGCCCCATGTCCTGGACCGGCACGGCGCGTTCGGCTACCTGGCGGGCGCCGACGCCGACCGGGCCGCCGACCTGCAGTCCGCCTGGTGCGACCCGGCCGTCGACGCGGTGATCTGCGCCCGCGGCGGCTACGGCGTGCAGCGCATGGTGGACCTGCTCGACTGGAGCGCGATGCGGGCGGCCGGGCCGAAGGTGTTCGTCGGCTTCAGCGACATCACCGCGCTGCACGAGGCGTTCGCGGTCCGGCTCGGCCTGGTCACGCTGCACGGCCCGATGGCCGCGGGCGTCGACTTCACCAAGAACGCGCGGGCGCAGGACCACCTCAGGGCCACCCTCCTCGCCCCCGAGACCGTCCGCACCGTCCGCTCCGACGGGACCGCGCTCGTCCCCGGGCGGGCGCGCGGCGTCACGCTCGGGGGCTGCCTCTCCCTGCTCGCCGCCGACCTCGGGACCCCGCACGCCAGGGGCTCCGCGCGCGGCGGGCTGCTGTGCCTGGAGGACGTGGGGGAGGAGACGTACCGGCTGGACCGCTGCCTCACCCAGCTGCTGCGGGCCGGCTGGCTGGACGGGGTCGCGGGGCTGCTGCTCGGCTCCTGGGCGCGGTGCGAGCCGTACGACGGGGTGCGGGCGCTGCTAGCCGACCGGCTCGGCGGTCTCGGCGTACCGGTGGCCGAGCAGTTCGGGTTCGGGCACTGCGACGACGCGCTCACCGTGCCCTTCGGCGTCGCGGCGGAACTCGACGCGGACGCGGGGACCCTGACGCTGGACGAGCCGGCGCTGGTCTGAGCGGCCCGCGCGGGGCCCCGGGGGTCCGTCGTAGGGTGGCAGGGTGTCGCACACCGCTTCCCGTTACCTCGCCGAAGGTCCCCGCGTGGGCATACGCCACTTCACCCAGGCGGACGGCGCCGAGTTCACCGCCCGCGTGCGGGAGAGCAAGGCCCTGCACCACCCCTGGCTCTTCCCGCCGGACAGCGCCGAGACGTACGCCGCGTACGCGGGGCGGCTGATCGAGGATCCCACCAAGGCGGGGTTCCTGGTCTGCGAGAAGGCGGCGGACGGCGCCCTCGCCGGGTTCATCAACATCAACAACATCGTCGGGGGCGGCTTCCGGTGCGGGGCGCTGGGCTACGGGGCCTTCGCGCACGCGGCGGGGCGCGGTCTGATGCGCGAGGGGCTGGACCTCGTCGTGCGCCACGCCTTCGGTCCGATGCGGCTGCACCGGCTGGAGATCAACGTGCAGCCCGGCAACGCGGCGTCCATCGCCCTGGCCCGTGCCTGCGGCTTCCGCCTGGAGGGCTTCTCGCCGGACATGCTCTTCATCGACGGGGCCTGGCGCGACCACGAACGCTGGGCGATCACCAGCGAGATGACGGCCTCCGGCTGACCGCCCCCCGGGCCCCCGCCGGCACCGCGGTGTCCGCCCCTGCGCAAACCCGGCCCGTGGCGCCCCTGTTCAGGCGGGCCCGCGGCGGCTTCCATGGAGATCGTGACGACGATCCGACGTGAGGTACTGACGCTGCCCGCCGCACACCTGGGCCCCGACAACCCGCTGCCCCCGCTGCGGCCCCTCGACGAGGTGCACCGCATCGAGGACCGCGACAGGCAGGACCTGCCGCGCGACATGGCCCGGCAGATCGGCTGCGCACCCCTGCGCAGCCTGCTGCCCGTCCGCGTCCGCGACGGCTACGACCGCCGGCGCGAGCCGCGCCCGGTCGACGCCCTCGTGATCGAGAACGACCGGCTGCGCGCCACCGTGCTGCCCGCCCTCGGCGGCCGCGTCGGCTCCCTCGTCCACAAGCCCACCGGCCGTGAACTCCTCTACCGCAACCCGGTGTTCCAGCCCGCCAACTTCGCCCTCAACGGCGCCTGGTTCTCCGGCGGCATCGAGTGGAACATCGGCGCCACCGGCCACACCACCCTGTCCTGCTCACCCGTGCACGCCGCCCGCGTCCCCGCCCCCGACGGCGGGGAGATGCTCCGCCTGTGGGAGTGGGAGCGGCTGCGCGACCTGCCCTTCCAGGTCGACCTGTGGCTCCCGGAGGGCTCGGACTTCCTGTACGCCGGGGTCCGGATCCGCAATCCGCACGAGAAGCCGGTGCCGACGTACTGGTGGTCCAACACCGCCGTCCCCGAGGACCGCCGCGTCCTCGCCCCCGCCGAGGAGGCCTGGCACTTCGGCTACGGGCGCCGGCTGCGCCGGGTGCCCGTCCCGGTGCACGACGGCGTCGACCGCACCTACCCACCCCACAGCACCTACGCGGCCGACTACTTCTACGAGCTGCCCGAGCGGCGCAGGCGGTGGATCGCCGCCCTGGACGCCGACGGCCACGGTCTCGTGCAGACCTCGACCGACGCGCTGCGCGGCCGGAAGCTGTTCGTGTGGGGGAGGGGACCCGGAGGGCGGCGCTGGCAGGAGTGGCTCACCGAGCCCGGCACCGGCGGCTACTGCGAGATCCAGGCCGGGCTCGCCCGCACCCAGCTGGAACACGTCCGCCTCGAGGCCGGGAGCGAGGTGTCCTGGCTGGAGGCGTACGGCCCCCTCGACGCACGGCCGGACGGGGAGTGGACCGGCGTGCTGCGCGAGGCGGAGGACCGGCTCGAGGCGGTCCTGCCCCGCGCCGGCGTCGACGCCGCGCACGCCGCCTGGCGGCCGTACGCCGACACCGAACCAGGCGAGAGGCTCGCCACCGGTTCCGGCTGGGGCGCGCTGGAGGTGCTGCGGGCCGGCTGGAAACTGCCCGGCACGCCCTTCGACGAGGCCACCCTGGGCGAGGAGCAGGAGCCCTGGCTGCACCTGCTGCGCGCCGGATCCCTCCCCGAACCGGCGGACGGCCGGCCGCCGGGCGGGACGCTGGTCGCCCCGCACTGGCGGGACATGCTCGAGACGGCGCCCGCGACCCCGCCCTCCGGGCGGGGGGACTCCCGTCTCGCCGCGCTCACCGAGTACCACCTCGGCGTCGCCCAGTGGCACGCCGGTGACCTCGCGCAGGCGGTGCGCAGCTGGGAGCGGGGGCTGCGGCACGCCCCGTCGGCGTGGCCGGTGCTGCGCTGCCTCGCGGTCGCCGACCAGGAGGCCCGCCACCCCGAGCGGGCCGCGGAGCGCTACGCGCGGGCCTTCGACGAGCTGTGCCGGGAGCGCCGCGAGGCCGGCGACGAGGACGGCTCCTGGACCGCCGCCACCGCCGCGCTCGGGCGGGAGGCGATCGAGGCGCTGCTCGCCGCGGGACGCACGGCGGACGCGCGGTCCGTGTGGACGCGGCTGGACCCCGGGACCCGGGCGCGCGGACGGTTCCGGCTGGTCGAGGCGGGGCTGCTGCTCGCCGAGGGACGGCGCGAGGAGGCCCGCGCCGTGTTCGACGCGGGCTTCGAGGTCGCCGACCTGCGGGAGGGGGACGAGGCCGTCGGGCGGCTGTGGAACGGGCTCACCGGCGAACCGCTGCCGCGGCGCTACGACTTCCGCATGCGGCCCGCGCCCTGAGCGGCCGTCAGGCGCGGCGGTCCGCGTACTCGTAGACCGCCCCGTCGGGGTGGCGCGCGATGAGGTTGCGGCCCACCGGCGTGGGGACCGGGCCCGCGATGATGTCGGCGCCCATCTCCGCGAGCACCCGGCGGGTCTCCTCCACGTCCTGCACCGCGATGGTCGCCGCGACCCGGCGCAGCACCTCCAGTTCGGCCGCGGGGCCGCTCATCAGCAGGAAGCAGCCCACCGCGGCCACCTGGACGCCGCCCCGCTCGAACCGCAGGGCCCGGCCGCCCGCCAGACGCTCGTAGAAGGGGATGGCGGTCTCGATGTCGTCGACGCAGACGCGCAGTGTGGCACCCAGAATCTCCATGGACACGAGCCTAGTTGGGGCGGACCGGGCCGGGGACCGCTCCCGGACGGTCTCCACACCCCGCCCCCGGCGGCGTTACGCGTCCCGGCCCCCGGGTACCCGGCGGCCATGCAGCGCTTGGAGCACTTGGAGCATCTGGACAAGCACCTGGTCGACGAGTTGGCCCAGGTGGCGCGCGAGACCGTCCGCGACGAACTGCGCGAACAGACCCGCAAGCAGCGGCGCAAGGCCGCGCTGTACGCCGCGTCCGGCGCCGTGGCCCTGTACGCGGGCGCGGCCGTCGCCCTGGCCGTGGGGCTCGCGCTCGCCCTGGTCCTGCCGGACTGGGCCGCCGCGCTGATCACGGCAGTCCTCCTGGGCGCCCTCGCCCACGCCCTGCGCGGCGCCGCCCGGCCCTCGGCCCCCCGGCCCGCCCCGGGGCCGGCCGCCGTCCCCGGACAGCGGCACGCGGCCCCCGGTGCCACCGCGGCCCCGGTTCCGCCGATGCCGTCCTTCCCGCCCGCCACGGGCGCCGCACCGCCGCGACGGCCGGACGCCGGCGCCGGTGACGGCGGTGAGGGCCCCGGAGCGCCGCGGGCGTGACGCCCCGTGACCGGGGCGGAGCGGCCGCCGCGCCCGTCGTCGGCCGCCCGCCGGCTGACCCGCCCCGCCCGTCCGGTGCACCGGACGGGGCCTAGCCCACCCGGTACTCCGTCACGTCCTGCGCGCGCAGCGTCAGACCGTGACCGAGGCCCCGGGCGGGCGTGACCGTGCCGCCCGCGGGGTCCAGTGCGCCGTCGAAGAGCATGTCCTCGACGCGGACGTGGTCGTGGAACCACTCGATGTGCCGCAGGTTCGGGACGGCCGCCGCGACCGCCGCGTGGGCGTGCGGGGCGCAGTGCGCGGAGACCTCCAGACCGTGGGCCTCGGCCAGGGCCGCCGCGCGCAGGAACCCGGTCACACCGCCGCAGCGCGTCGCGTCCACCAGGAGGCAGTCCACCGCCCCGGCCGTGATCATGCGCGCGAAGTACGGCAGGTCGAACCCGTACTCCCCGGCGGTCACATCGCTCACCACCGCGTCGCGGACCAGCCGCAGCCCGGTCAGGTCGTCCGAGGACACCGGCTCCTCGAACCAGCCCACCCCGTGCTCGGCCAGGACGCGGCCGACCCGCACCGCCTGCTTGCGGGTGTAGGCCCCGTCGGCGTCGACGTAGAGCTCGGCGTGTTCGCCGATGACGTGCCGGGCGGTCCGCACCCGGTGCAGATCGCGCACCACCTCCCGGCCCCAGCCCTCACCGACCTTGATCTTCACGCGCGGGATGTGCTGCCCGTGCACCCAGCCGTTGAGCTGCGCGGCCATGTGCGTGTCGTGGTACGTCGTGAACCCGCCGCTGCCGTACACCGGCACCCGCTCCCTGCGCGCCCCCAGCAGCCGCACCAGGGGAAGCTCCAGCAGGCGCGCCTTGAGGTCCCACAGGGCGATGTCCAGCGCCGAGATCGCGCAGGACGCGATGCCCGGGCGTCCGATGTCGCGGACCGAGCGGCACATCGCGTCGTGCGCGGCCGGGATGTCCAGCGCGCTCCGGCCCTCCACCAGCGGGGCGAGGTGCCCCTCGAGGAAGTCGCCGACCGCGGGCGGGCCGTACGTCCAGCCGGTGCCGGTCGCGCCGCCCGCCGACACCTCGGCGATCACCACCGTCGTGGCCTCCCAGGCCAGCGTGGAGTCCGCCTCCGGGGCGTCGGTCGGCACCGTGTACACGGAGACGCCGGGTCGGTGCAGTTCCATCGTCAGCCGCTCCTCCGCCTCGTCGTCGGCCCTTCCTCCTGGCGGTGCACGGTGCGCACGCACTCCTCCCGGTCGGTGCCGTGGCAGACCTCGGTGCCGCCGCTCACCGGATTGCCGCCGCCCCCGCCCGTGGGGGGTGCCCCCACGCCCCTCGGGCCGTGGGGGAGGTACTGCTCCGCCACCGAGGCGTCCGGCATCGTCGTGACGTAGCCGTCGCCGACCCGGGCCGCGAGCTTGGTCGCCGCCGGGCCGGAACCGGGGATGCCGATCGGCACGGGCTCGTCCGGCAGGGTGCGGAGCCGGGCGTTCTCCACCGTGCAGTGCGTGCCGTGGTGGTCGGCCTCCTCGCCCGTGAACAGCCGGCGCATCACCTGGATGGCCTCCTCCAGCACCTCCAGCCGTACGTGCGCGGTCGGGCAGGTCACCGCCGTCTCCACCGGCAGGGACACCGCCTCGGACAGCGCGCCGATCACCGACCGCACGAAGGGACTCTGCCCCTGTCCGTCGCTCCACGGGTGGGAGTGGTCCGAGATCCACGGACTCCGGAACCCGGCCTGCTCGGCCGTCCGCGCCTGCTCGACCAGCTCGGCGGGGCCGTACTGCTCGCACGGGAGGAAGCAGCCGTACTCGGGCATGGGGGGCGCCTCCGGGACGTGGGAGGTCCGGGTCCGGACCCGGGTACCCGGGGGGCCGGGCGGCAACCGGCGGACGTTTGGCGCCCCCGGCCGGGGGGACGCGGAAGTCTCCCGAGGTACGCGACAGCGCCGGAGGCGAACCGTGAGTCGACCCCGCATAGTGATCGTCGGTGCCGGCTTCGCCGGGTACCGCACGGCCCGGGCCCTGTCCCGGCTGGCCCGGGGCCGGGCCGAGATCGTCCTGCTGAACCCGACCGACTACTTCCTGTACCTGCCCCTGCTGCCCCAGGTCGCCGCCGGCATCCTGGAGCCGCGCCGCGTCACGATCTCCCTGTCCGGCACGCTGCCGCACGTGCGGCTGGTGCTGGGAGAGGCCGACCGCATCGACCTCGACGGGCGGACCGTGCACTACACGAGCCCCGAGGGCGGGGGCGGCACCCTCGCCTACGACCGGCTGGTGCTCGCGGCCGGCAGCGTCAACAAGCTGCTGCCCATCCCCGGCGTCGCCGAGCACGCGCACGGCTTCCGCGGCCTGCCCGAGGCGCTGTACCTGCGCGACCACGTGACCCGGCAGGTGGAGCTCGCGGCCTCCTCCGACGACCCGAAGAGCTGTGCCGCCCGCTGCACCTTCGTGGTGGTCGGCGCCGGCTACACCGGCACCGAAGTCGCCGCGCACGGGCAGCTGTTCACCGACGCGCAGGTGAGCAGGCACCCCATGCGCACGGGCATGCGGCCGCGCTGGCTGCTGCTGGACGTCGCCGACCGGGTCCTGCCCGAACTGGACGAACGGCTCTCGCGCACCGCCGACAAGGTGCTGCGCGAACGGGGCGTGGACGTGCGCATGGGCACCTCCGTGAAGGAGGCCACGCACGACGGAGTGCTGCTGACCGACGGCGAGTTCGTCGAGACCCGCACGCTGGTGTGGTGCGTCGGCGTGCGGCCCGACCCGCTCGTCGAGTCCCTGGGACTGCCCATGGAACGCGGCCGGCTGCTCGTCGACCCGCACCTGCGGGTGCCGGGCCGGCCGGAGGTGTTCGCCTGCGGCGACGCGGCCGCGGTGCCCGACCTGGAGAAGCCCGGGGCGTACACCCCGATGACGGCGCAGCACGCCTGGCGGCAGGGCAAGGTCTGCGCGCACAACGTCGCCGCGTCGTTCGGCGACGGCGAGCGGCGCGCCTACCGCCACAAGGACATGGGGTTCGTGGTGGACCTGGGCGGCGTCAAGGCCGCCGCCAACCCGCTCGGCGTGCACCTGACCGGGCCGGCCGCGGGGGCGGTCACCCGCGGCTACCACCTCGCGGCGATGCCGGGCAACCGGGTGCGGGTCGCCGCCGACTGGCTCCTGGACGCCGTACTGCCGCGCCAGGCGGTGCAGTTGGGGCTCGTACGGTCGTGGTCGGTGCCCCTGGACACGGCGTCCCCGGAACTGGCGCGGGTACCGGGCGGACCGGGGCGGGAACAGGGGGGCGCGGAGGCGTCCGGCGCCGGGCCCGCGAAGAACCGGGACCGGCCCGGCGGCGAGCCCGCGGGGAGCCGGCCCGGCGGTGAACCGGCGAAGGACCGGCCCGCGCGGAACCAGCCCGTTCCCGCGCCGCCCGCCGATCAGCCGCCCCCGGGCTCCGGCGCCGCTCCGGGCCCCGTCAAGCGCACCGACACCCCTGCCGACCCTGTCGAAGGAGACTCATGAACACCGGTGAACTCGTCGAGCTCGCACAGCAGCTGCGCGTGGACAGCGTCCGCGCCGCGGCCGCCGCGGGCTCCGGGCACCCCACGTCCTCGATGTCGGCGGCGGACCTGACGGCCGTGCTGTTCGCCCGCCACTTCCGCTACGACTTCGACCGGCCCGACCACCCGGGCAACGACCGCTTCGTCCTCTCCAAGGGGCACGCCTCGCCCCTGATGTACGCGGTCTACAAGGCGGTCGGCGCCATCGACGACGAGGAGCTGCTCACCTTCCGTGAGCACGGCAGCCGCCTCGAGGGGCACCCCACGCCCCGGCGGCTGCCGTGGATCGAGACGGCCACCGGTTCGCTCGGCCAGGGGCTCCCGGTCGGCGTCGGCATCGCGCTGGCCGGGATGCGGCTGGAGCGCGCCGACTACCGGGTGTGGGTGCTGTGCGGCGACAGCGAGCTGGCCGAGGGGTCGGTCTGGGAGGCGGCCGAGCAGGCCGCGTACGAGCACCTGGACAACCTCACGGCGATCGTGGACGTCAACCGGCTCGGCCAGCGCGGCCCCACCCGGCACGGCCACGACCTCGACGCCTACGCCCGCCGCTTCCAGGCCTTCGGCTGGCACACCGTGGAGGTGGACGGCCACGACGTGGACGCCGTCGACCGCGCCTACGGGGAGGCCCTGTCCACCAGGGGCCAGCCCACCGCGATCCTCGCCCGCACGCTCAAGGGCAAGGGCGTCGAGGCCGTCCAGGACCGCGAGGGCCTGCACGGCAAGCCGCTGCCGGAGGCCGAGGACGCGATCGCCGAACTCGGCGGGCCGCGGGACCTGCGGATCCGGGTGCGGGTCCCGTCCGGCTCCGGCACGCCCGCGGCGGGGGCGCCGTCCGCCGGGAGCACCGCCTCCCTCGAACTCCCCCGCTGGGACAAGGGCGAGGAGGTGGCCACCCGGAACGCCTTCGGCGAGGCGCTCGCCGCCCTCGGCACCGCGCGCGGCGACGTCGTCGCCCTCGACGGGGAGGTCGGCGACTCCACGCGCGCGGAGTTCTTCGCCAAGGAGCACCCGGAGCGCTACTTCGAGTGCTACATCGCCGAGCAGCAGATGGTCGCCGCGGCGGTCGGCATGGCCGCGCGCGGCTGGGTGCCCTACGCCTCCACCTTCGCGGCCTTCCTGACCCGCGCCCACGACTTCATCCGCATGGCGTCGATCAGCGGCTCCCGCCTCAGCCTCGTCGGCTCGCACGCGGGTGTCGCGATCGGCCAGGACGGGCCCAGCCAGATGGGCCTGGAGGACCTGGCGATGATGCGGGCGGTGCACGGCTCGACCGTGCTGTACCCGTGCGACGCCAACCAGACCGCGCGGCTGGTCGCCCGGATGGCCGACCTCGACGGCATCCGCTACCTGCGCACCTCGCGCGGCGAGAGCGCGGTGATCTACGGGCCCGACGAGGAGTTCCCCGTCGGCGGCAGCAAGGTGCTGCGCTCCTCCGACCGCGACCGGCTCACCCTCGTCGCGGCGGGCGTCACCGTGCCCGAGGCGCTGGCCGCCGCGGACGCCCTGGCGGAGCAGGGCATCGCCGCACGGGTCATCGACCTGTACTCGGTCAAGCCCGTCGACCGGGAGACCCTGCGCACGGCCGCCGAGGAGACCGGGTGCCTGGTGACCGTGGAGGACCACCACCCCGAGGGCGGCCTCGGCGACGCGGTCCTCGACGCCTTCGCCGACGGGCGCCCCGTACCGCGGCTGGTGCGGCTCGCCGTGCGGAACATGCCGGGTTCGGCCTCCCCGGACGAGCAGCTGCACGCCGCCGGCATCGACGCCGAGTCGATCGCGGCGGCCGGCCGGCTGCTGGTGGAGGAGGCGATCGTGCCGTGACCGGCGACGGTGCGCGGACGGTCCGGGCCGGCCGTCGCACGGTGGAGATCCACCGGCCGGACAAGGTGCTCTTCCCCGGCGGCGGGGACGCCGGGGAGTACACCAAGGGCGACCTGGTCGACTACCACCGGGCCGTCGCCCCGTTCATGCTGCCGCACCTGAGGGGCCGCCCGCTGATGCTGGACCGGCGCCCGGACGGCATCGACGGTCCCACCTTCATGCAGAAGAACACGCCGGACAGCTATCCGGAGTGGATCACCCGCGTCGAGGTCGCCAAGGAGGGCGGCACCGTCCGGCACGCGGTGTGCGACGACACCGCCACCCTCCTGTACCTCGTCGACCAGGCGAGCATCACCCTGCACCGCTGGCTGTCCCGCGCCGACGACGTCGGCCGGCCCGACCGGCTGGTGTTCGACCTCGACCCCCCGGGTGACGACTTCGCGGCGGTGCGGGAGGCGGCGCGGCTGCTGGGGGAGCTGCTCGACGAGCTGAACCTGCCCTCGGCGCTGATGACCACCGGCTCCCGCGGCCTGCACGTGATCGTGCCGCTGAACGGCGACCACGACTTCGACGACGTGCGCGCCTTCGCCCGCGAGGTCGCCGACACCCTCGCCGCCGCCCACCCCGACCGGCTCACCACCGCCGCCCGCAAGAAGGACCGCGGCGACCGGCTCTACCTCGACGTGCAGCGCAACGCCTACGCGCAGACCGCGGTCGTCCCCTACACCGTCCGCGCCCTGCCCGGCGCCCCCGTCGCCGTCCCCGTCTCCTGGGACCAGCTGGACGACCCGGACCTGCACGCCCGCCGCTGGACCGTCGCCGACGCCGTCGAGCAGGCGCGCACCGACCCGTGGGCCGGACCGCCGCACCGGGGCCGCTCCCTGGGGCCCGCGCGCCGCCGGCTGCGGGCGCTGCGCGACCGGGCGGCACCGCAACCGGCCGGGCGATGAGCGGAGTCCGCCGATCGGGTGAGCCTGTGGAGGTTTGACGAACAGACTTGCGGCCACACGGAGGGGGAGGTGGCCATGTCGAACACAAAAAACTCTGAAGAGTCACACGGTTCACAGAAAACCCAGGAATCTCCCGAGTCCCGCCGAAATCCGAAGGCCGAGGAGGCCGAGGAGAAGACCACGAGCACCAAACGACCGGGCCCGATGCAGGTGCTGCGCCAGGCGCGCGCACAGCTCGCGGAGCTCACCGGCATGGAGGCCGAGTCCGTGTCGTCCTTCGAGCAGACGGAGGAGGGCTGGGCGCTGGAGGTCGAGGTGCTCGAACTCGAGCGCGTCCCGGACACGATGAGCCTGATGGCGAGTTACCAGGTGGAGCTGGATCTCGACGGCGAGCTCACCGGTTACCGGCGTGTCCGCCGCTATGAGCGGGGGCGGGCCGACGCGCGCAGGCCCGGCGGCCGCTAGGCCGCCCGGCCGGACCCACACCCACAGACAAGGAGGAATCGCCGGCATGACAGTCGTACCGGCACAGCAGACCGGAGGCGGAGGCGGCAGCAGCGGCCTCTACGACGTCCTTGAGCTTGTTCTGGACAGGGGGCTCGTCATCGACGCATTCGTGCGCGTGTCCCTGGTCGGCATCGAGATCCTCAAGATCGATGTCCGGGTCGTCGTCGCCAGCGTCGACACCTATCTGCGCTTCGCCGAGGCGTGCAACCGCCTCGACCTCGAGGCCGGGCCCCGCAAGAGCCCGGGTCTGCCCGAGATCGTCGGCGAGGTGACCGAGTCCGGCGCCCGCGGCAAGTCCAAGGGAGCCCTCTCGGGTGCCGCCGAAACCATCTCCGACGCGTTCAGGCAGGCGCGTGAGGGCGGTTCCGAGCGCGAGACCGAGTCCCGTCCGCGTGCTCGCAAGAGCACGTCCGTCCGCCGGAAGGAGGAGGAGTGAGCACGTACGTCTACGGCATCACGGCGGTTTCCCACCCGTCGCTCCCCGAGGGGATGGGAGGTGTCGGCGACCCGCCGCGCCCGGTGCGCATCCTGCGGGAGGGAGAGCTGGCGGCCGTCGTCAGCGACGCCCCCGAGGATCTGCGGCCCAAGCGCAGGGAACTGCTCGCCCACCAGAACGTGCTCAGCGAGGCCGGTGCGGCCGGCTGTGTGCTGCCCATGCGCTTCGGCAGCGTCGCCCCGGACGACGAGACCGTCACCGGCGTCCTCGCCGAGCGCGCCGAGCACTACCAGGAGCGGCTGCGGGCGCTGGACGGCCGGGTCGAGTACAACGTCAAGGCCAACCACGTCGAGGAGGCCGTCCTGCACCACGTCATGGCCGGCAACCCGGAGATCCGGGCCCTCGCGGAGGCCAACCGGCAGTCGGGCGGCGGCAGCTACGACGACAAGATCCGGCTCGGTGAGATGGTGGCCGCCGCGGTCAAGGACAGGGAGGCCGAGGACGGCGCCGCGCTGGAGCGCGCGCTGGCACCGGCCGCCGATGCCGTGAGCGTGGGACCCGAGTCCACGGGCTGGCTCGCCAATGTGTCCTACCTGGTCAAGCGCGACGCGGCGGAGGACTTCCTGGCGGCCGTGGAGCAGGTCCGCAAGGACATGCCCCACCTGGAGGTGCGCCTGAACGGTCCGCTGCCCCCGTACAGCTTCGTCGAGCCCGGTCCGGCCGAGCCGGCGGGCGCCACGGCCGGTGGGGCGGACACCGGAGCGGGGTGACGACATGGGCCTGATCTCGGAGGTGCTGCTGCTGCCGTTCGCCCCGGCGCGCGGCAGCGCCTGGGCCATCAGGCAGGTGATCCAGGAGGCGGAGCGCATCTACTACGACCCCGCCACCATCCGTGCCGAACTGGCACGGCTCGAGGAGCAACTGGAGGCCGGAGAGATCACCGAGGAGGAGTTCGACCGGCAGGAGGACGAACTCCTCGACCGGCTGGAGACGGCAACGCGCACGGGCGCGGGTACAGGGGATGGGACGGCACGACAGTGAATCGAACGGGACTGGGCCTCGCGATCGGGGCCGGATACCTTCTCGGTCGCACCAAGAAGCTGAAGGCGGCGCTCGCCGTCGGCGGCCTGGTGGCCGGGAAGAAGCTCAACCTCAGCCCGCGGATGGTCGCCGACCTGGTCTCCCAGCAGCTGCGGGACAACCCGCAGTTCAAGGAGCTCGGCGACCAGCTGCGCGGTGACCTGCGCGGCGTCGGCAAGGCGGCCTCCGGCGCCCTGGTCGAGCGGCAGCTCGACGCCTTCGCCGACCGTCTGCACGGCCGCACCGCCGACGTGCGCGACCGGCTGACGGGTGCGGCCCGGCCGGAGCGCGCCGACGAGGACGCCGAGGAGGAGGAGCGCGAACCGCGGGACGACGAGGAACCGCCGGCGAAGAAGGCCCCGGCCGGGAAGGCCCCGGCGGAGGCCGCCAAGAAGGCCGCGGGGAAGGTGCCCGGGAAGAAGGCCGCCCCGGCGAAGAAGGCCGCGGCCAGGAAGACGGCCGCCGGGAAGACGGCCGCCGGGAAGACCGCCGCCGCGTCCCGGGGCGCCCGCTCCCGCACTCGGAAGGGAGGCGGTGAGGGATGACCGAGACACTCGGATCGGCCACCTCCGCCGCGCGTGACGGCGCGCGCGGGAAGGGGAGTCCGCTCGCCGACGTGGCCCACAGCGAGGCCGCCGACCGGCTCAAGGCCGAGCTGCAGGACTACCTCGCGGCCCAGGCCACCCGCCTGCTGACCGGCGTCGGCCGCAAGCTCGGCGAGACCACGAACAAGCTCAACGACATCGCCGAGGGCAACAGCCCGGGCTTCGCCAAGCTCGCCCTCGAGGGCGGCCGGAAGCTCGCCGAGGGCAAGAGCCCCCTGCGCACCGCCGTCGAGCTCGGCGCCTCCCGTGCCAAGGACAGCGTGGTGGGCGCGCTGAAGGGGGTGGGCGGGGGCAAGGCCAAGCGCAAGCGCTCCGCGGGCAAGAAGCCCACCGTCATCATCGAGCACATCGACGTCGGGGTCCCGCTGCGCACGGCCTACGACCAGTGGACCCAGTACCAGGACTTCAGCACCTTCGCCAAGGGCGTCAAGAGCGCCGGCAAGTCCGACGACACCACCTCGGACTGGCAGCTGAAGGTCTTCTGGTCCAACCGCAGCTGGAAGGCGAAGACCACCGAGCAGGTCCCCGACGACCGGATCGCCTGGTCCTCCGAGGGCGCCAAGGGCACGACCAAGGGCGTCGTCTCCTTCCACCGTCTCGCCGACAACCTGACCCGGGTCCTGCTGGTCATCGAGTACTACCCCACGGGTTTCTTCGAGAAGACCGGCAACATCTGGCGCGCCCAGGGCCGCCGGGCCCGGCTCGACCTGAAGAACTTCGCCCGCTTCATCACCCTGAAGGGCGAGGCCGAGGACAGCTGGCGCGGCGAGATCCGCGACGGCGAGGTGGTCCGCAGCCACGAGGACGCCCTCGCCGAGGAGGAGGACGAGGGCACGGAGCCCGAGGAGGCGAGCGAGGAGGACACGGAGCCCGAGGCGTCCGAGGAAGCCGAAGAGCCCGAAGAAGCCGAGGAATCCGAGGAATCCGAGGAAGCGGAGGAGGGCACCGGCGAGGAGCCGGCCGAGGACTCCTACGAGGACGAGGGCGCGGAGGAGGACGAGGAGGAGTACGAGGACGAGTCCGAGCCCGGCGCGGAGGCCGAGGACGAGGACGAGGACGCGTACGACGAGGGCGAGGAGGCCGACGCGTACGACGAGGGTGACGAGGCCGACGACGCGTACGACGACGAGTCCCCGGAGAGCGGGAGCCGCCGATGACGACGCCCAGCCGGTTGCCCGAGCCCTACGGCCAGGGCGGCGGCGCCAACCTCGCCGACATCCTGGAACGGGTGCTCGACAAGGGCGTCGTCATCGCGGGCGACATCCGCATCAACCTGCTCGACATCGAACTGCTCACGATCAAGCTGCGGCTCATCGTCGCCTCCGTCGACAAGGCGAAGGAGATGGGGATCGACTGGTGGGAGTCCGACCCCGCGCTGTCCTCGCGCGCCCGTCGGGACGAACTGGCCAAGGAGAACGCCGAACTGCGTGAGCGGCTGGCCCGGCTGGAGGAACTGGAGACCCGCCGCGTGCAGGAGGAGGCACCGTGACCGGACTGCGGTACGTCTACGCCGTCTGCCGTCCCTTCGGCACGCCGCTCCAGGCGCAGCTGACGGGGGTGGGCGGCGATCCGCCCCGGCTGCTGCCCCACCACGGCCTGGTGGCCGTGGTCAGCCACGTGCCGGAGGCGGACTTCGCCGAGGAACCGCTCCGCGCGCATCTGGAGGACCTCGACTGGCTGACCGCGGTCGCCCGTGCCCACCAGGGCGTGATCGACGCGCTCACCACCGTCACCACCCCGCTGCCGCTGCGGCTCGGCACCGTGTTCCGGGACGACAGCGGCGTACGGACGATGATGGAGGCGCGCGAGGAGAGCTTCCTGCGGACCCTGGACCGGCTGGCGGGGCGGGTGGAGTGGGGCGTCAAGGTCTACCTCGAGCCGGAACCGGAGTCGGAGACCGCCGAGCCGAAGCGGAAGCCGGCGTCCGGCCGGGACTACCTGCGGCAGCGGAGCACGCGGACGAAATCGCACGAGGAGATGTGGCAGAAGGCCGAGAGTTTCGCGACCCGGCTGCACGAGACGCTCTCCGAGTGCGCCGAGGACTCCCGGCTGCACGCGCCGCAGAATCCCGCGCTCTCCGGCGCCTCCGGGCGGAACGTGCTCAATGCGGCCTATCTCGTGCCGCGTGCCGAATCCGAGGAATTCGTGGAAAAAGTGGACCGGACCAAGGACGGAGTCCCCGGAATACGCGTCGAACTCACCGGCCCCTGGGCCGCCTATTCCTTCGCCGGGGAGGAAACGGCACCCTCGGGGGAGGAGCCGTGACCGTCGTCGAACGCCGTGAGATAGCCCTGGTGGACCTGCTCGACCGGCTCCTGGCCGGCGGGGTCGTCATCACGGGTGACATCACGCTGCGCATCGCGGACGTCGATCTGGTCCGCATCGATCTCAACGCGCTCATCAGCTCGGTGAACGCGCAGGTTCCCTCCCCCTTCGAGGAGTTGCGTTGACGGCCCACCAGGACGACCGGCACGCCGCGTCGCAGGTCGCCCCGCAGGCCCCGTCGCAGGCCGAGCCGCAGGCCGAACCCCGGGTCGCCCCGCAGGCCGAGCCCCGGGTCGAGTCGCAGGTCGAGCCGCACGGCAGTCGGCGCCGGCGGCTCGACCTGGAGCCGGACACGGTCGAGCGGGACCTGGTCAAGCTGGTGCTCACGGTCGTCGAACTGCTGCGCCAGCTCATGGAGCGCCAGGCGCTGCGCCGGTTCGACGAGGGGGACCTGACCGAGGAGCAGGAGGAACGGGTCGGCCTCACGCTGATGCTGCTCGAGGACCGGATGGCGGAGCTGCGTGACCGCTACGGACTGCGCCCCGAGGACCTCAATCTGGACCTCGGGCCGCTCGGACCGCTGCTTCCCCGGGACTGAGTCCCGGGGAACTCCCCTCACCCCACCACCGGAGCGCCTCCACCGCGCATCCGGCACCGGAAAGGACCAGGGCCAGGAGCGGAACGGGCAGAACGGGAACCACGGGGCCGGCCTCCCGGCCTTCCGACGGCCCGGAAAACGTGGTTCAGGATTCCTTGCGGCAGAGGATCTCCCCGTGCAGCACGCTGAACCAGCCGTCGTCCCGCGCGCCCCACTCCCGCCAGGCCCCGGCCACCGCCCGCAGTTCCTCCCGGGTGGCGTGGCCCCCCTCGACGGCCCGTCCGGCGTAGGCCGACGCCACGGTGCGGTCCGCCCACAGGCCGCTCCACCAGGCCCGCTCCCCGGGGGTCGAGAAGGTCCAGGTCGCCGAGGACGCGGTGACGTCCGTGAGCCCCGCCGCGAGCGCCCAGGACTTCAGCCGCCGCCCGGCGTCCGGCTCGCCGCCGTTGGCCCGGGCCACCCGCCGGTACAGCTCCAGCCAGTCGTCCAGGCCGGATGACAGGGGGTACCAGGTCATCGCCGCGTAGTCGGAGTCCCGGACGGCGACGAACCCGCCCGGTCTCGTCACCCGCCTCATCTCCCGCAGCGCCCGCACCGGATCGCCCACGTGCTGCAGCACCTGGTGGGCGTGGACCACGCAGAACGTGTCGTCCGGGAAGTCCAGCGCGTGCACGTCGCCCACCGCGAAGTCGACGTTCGTCAGCCCCCGCTCGCCGGCCACCGCCCGGGCCCGCTCCAGGACCTCCGGCTCCCGGTCGAGACCGGTGACGTGCCCGTCGGGGACGAGTCCGGCCAGGTCGGCGGTGATGGTGCCGGGCCCGCACCCGATGTCCAGGATCCGCATGCGGGGCTTCAGCGCCCCCAGAAGGTACGCCGCCGAGTTGGCGGCGGTCCGCCAGGTGTGCGACCGCAGCACCGACTCGTGGTGCCCGTGCGTGTAGACGGCGGTCTCCCGCGCTTCCGGCATGGTGAACCCACCCCTTCTCTCCTCGTAGAGATGACCTTCACCGTACGCAATGCGGCCGAATGATGAGACCCGCGTTCCACATGTTGGTCAACGACCGTGCGGGAGGAGGGCGGCGGCGGCCGGGAGGGGGCCGGAAAACCGTTTGCGACCTGCATCGACGGTCCGCACAATCGGCTGCCATGGGTCACTTGGAAGCCGCACACCTGGAGTACCACCTCCCCGACGGGAGGACGCTCCTGGGCGATGTGTCCTTCCGGGTGGGGGAAGGGGCCGTCATGGCCCTGGTCGGCCCGAACGGCGCGGGCAAGACCACCCTGCTCCGCCTCCTCGCCGGCGAACTGAAGCCGCACGGCGGGTCCGTCACCGTCACCGGCGGCCTCGGCGTCATGCGCCAGTTCGTCGGCTCCGTACGGGACGGGACGACCGTGCGCGACCTCCTCGTCTCCGTGGCCACGCCCCGTGTCCGGGAGGCGGCCCGCGCCGTCGACGAGGCCGAGCACGCCCTCATGACGGTCGACGACGAGGCCGCCCAGCTCCGCTACGCGCAGGCCCTCGCCGACTGGGCCGAGGCCCGCGGCTACGAGGCGGAGACGCTGTGGGACATGTGCACCACGGCCGCGCTGGGCGTCCCGTACGAGAAGGCGCAGTGGCGCCAGGTGCGCACCCTCTCCGGCGGCGAGCAGAAGCGCCTGGTCCTCGAGGCACTGCTGCGCGGCACCGACCAGGTCCTCCTCCTCGACGAGCCCGACAACTACCTCGACGTGCCCGGCAAGCGCTGGCTGGAGGAGCGGCTCGCCCAGACCCGCAAGACCGTGCTGTTCGTCTCCCACGACCGCGAACTCCTCGCCCGTGCCGCCCGGCGCATCGTCTCCCTCGAGCCCGGTCCCGCGGGCGCCGACGCCTGGGTGCACGGCGGCGGCTTCGCCACCTACCACGACGCCCGCCGCGAACGCTTCGCCCGCTTCGAGGAACTGCGCAGACGCTGGGACGAGAGGCACGCCCAGCTGAAGAAGCTGGTCCTGGACCTGCGGCAGGCCGCGTCGAACAGCGACGACATGGCCTCCCGCTACCGGGCCGCCCAGACCCGGCTGCGCAGGTTCGAGGAGGCGGGGCCCCCGCCGGAGCCGCCGCGCGAGCAGAACATCACGATGCGGCTGAAGGGCGGCCGCACCGGGGTGCGCGCGCTCACCTGCGAGCGGCTCGAACTCACCGGCCTGATGAGACCCTTCGACCTGGAGGTGTTCTACGGCGAGCGGGTCGCCGTGCTCGGCTCCAACGGCTCCGGCAAGTCGCACTTCCTGCGCCTGCTCGCCGGCGAGGACGTGGCCCACGCGGGCGAGTGGCGCCTCGGCGCGCGCGTCGTCCCCGGACACTTCGCGCAGACGCACGCGCACCCCGAGCTGGAGGGCCGCACGCTCCTGGACATCCTGTGGAAGGAGCACGCCCAGGACCGGGGCGCCGCCATGTCCCGGCTGCGCCGCTACGAGCTGACCGGTCAGGCCGAGCAGACCTTCGAGCGGCTGTCCGGCGGCCAGCAGGCCCGCTTCCAGATCCTGCTGCTGGAACTCCGGGGCGTCACGGCCCTGCTGCTCGACGAGCCGACGGACAACCTCGACCTGGAGTCCGCGGAGGCGCTGCAGGAGGGCCTGGAGGCGTTCGAGGGCACGGTCCTCGCGGTGACGCACGACCGCTGGTTCGCCCGCTCCTTCGACCGCTTCCTGGTCTTCGGCGCCGACGGCAGGGTCAGGGAGACCCCGGAACCGGTGTGGGACGAACGCCGGGTGGAACGGGCGCGGTAGACCGCCGCGGCCGGCCGGGCGGTCCCGACGGGCGAAAGCCCCCGGTGCCCCGCACCGGGAGGCTTCCCCGCGGGCCGACGCGGCTCACTTCCAGCGCAGCAGCGCCCCCAGCCCGCCCACCGGTGCGTCCTCCGGCGCCTCGGGCGCCGCCGCCGTCACCGACAGCGCGGCCGCGTCCGTAGCGACCGCCGAACGGATCAGCGCGTCGTCCGCGCGGGCCGACCACGACTGCTGCTCACCGAGGATCTTCAGATCGGTGCGCCGCACCGCCAGCTGGTCCGGGTCCTCCCCGATCCACACCTCGCGGTGCGCGTCCGGCCCGTCCGGCCGGATCAGCAGCTCGTCGATCCGGTGCTCGCGCGCCGCCTCCACCAGCGCCGGCACACCCTCCACCGCGCCCGCGCGGCCCTCGTCGTCGGGGGTGCGGGCGGCCAGGAACCGCTCCAGCTCCGCCGCGGCCCGGGCGCGGACGTGCTCCGCCCTGGCCCGCTCCACGTCCTCGTCGAGCAGCCTGCTGCCGGCGCCGCGCGAGGCCTCGACCACCAGGTCGTGCAACCGCTGCGGGAGCCGCTCGTGCACGGCCCGCTGCTCGCGGTTGTCACCGACGAGGATCAGCAGGTCGGCCCCGGTCTCCTCCTGGCACACGGCGAGCGCGTCGGCGATCTCCGCGGCGTTGTGCTCCCAGGTGTTCTCCACCCGCAGCTGGAAGTGGCGCTCCGACCAGTCGACGGAACTGGTCCGGTGCACCGGCCACTGACGCCCGGTGACACCGCCGGCGTCGTCCCGGCCGAGCGCGCTGCGCAGCTCGAAGTCCGCACCCTTGCGGTCGACGTAGGCCACCACGCACACGGGGTCCTCACCGGCCAGCTCCAGCAGCGGCGCGACCCTGGGCAGCGGCGCCCACTGCGCCCAGTCGGTCTGCGGGGGCCGGGCCAGCGGCGGGTCGAGGACCACCTCGCCGCCCTGGGCGAACAGGGCGCGGCCGTGCGGTTCGGAGGAGTGCCGCAGCTCCTCGAGCGCGCGGCGCACCGCGTCGCAGGTGGCCTCGTCCGCGCCCTGGTCGGCCAGCTCCTGGGCCATCGCCCGGGCCGTCAGATGCCGCTCGTGGGGGGTGTTCTCCGTGTGCCGGGAGGTGTCGACGTAGACGGAGGCCCAGGGGCCGGGACGTTCGTAGAGTGGATGCAGGAAAGCGAGTTCCATGGCTCCCTCCCGGTTGCCGTTCGGTAGTGCTTGTGCGGACCGGGCGGGTACCCGTACCGCATGAACGCACACGACGAGCGGGGCACCACGATGACCGGAGTCGAGCCGAACCGCCTGGACGACCAGCAGCTCATGAAGGAGCTGGAGACCATCCACCGCACGCGTCACGACACGCTGCTGTACGGCTCCAACGACGCGCTGCGGGCCCACAACGAGCGGATGGCGCAGCTGGAGGGCGAGTACCTGCGCCGCAACCCGCGCCGCCCGGTGGCCGCCGGCCGCACCCGTGAAGGGGCCCGGGAACGCGGTGGCGCGGACACGGCGACCCCCACGACCCCGGGCACCTGAACGCGCCCGGCTCCGACTGCCCGGACGCACCCGGACGGCCGGCGTGCCCTCCCGCCCGCCGATGTGCGCAGGCGCCCCCGCGGGGCACGACCGGACGCGCCCGCACCCTCGCCCGGTCATGCGCCCGCCCGGACGGGACGCGTGACCGGACCCGTCCGGACGCGCGAGAGGGGCCCGCGCGAAGGCGGGCCCCGGAAGCGGGCGGGCGGATCCGCCCGCCCGGACCTCCTCAGTCCCCTTCCGACCCGAACACCTCCAGGTACGCCTCGCAGAACGCCTTGAGGTCGTCCGGCTTGCGGCTGGTGACCAGCTTGTTGGGCCCGTGGTCGCAGATCTTCACCTGCTCGTCGACCCACGTCGCGCCGGCGTTGCGCAGGTCGGTCCGCAGGCTCGGCCAGCTGGTCAGCACCCGGCCCCGGACCACGTCCGCCTCGACGAGGGTCCAGGGGGCGTGACAGATCGCGGCGACCGGACGGCCCTGCTCGAAGAAGTCCCGCACGAACGCCACGGCCTTCTCGTCCATGCGCAGGAAGTCCGGGTTGGCCACCCCGCCCGGCAGCACCAGCCCGCCGAAGGTGTCGGCCGACGTCTCGCCGACGACCTCCTGCACGGGGAAGGTGTCCGCCTTGTCGAGGTGGTCGAACGCCTGGATCTCGCCCGACCGCGTCGAGACGAGCACGGGTTCGTGACCGGCGTCCACGGCCGCCTGCCACGGCTCGGTCAGCTCGACCTGCTCGACGCCCTCGGGCGCGGTCAGAAACGCGATTCGCATGAGGGTCCCACGTCCTTTCGTTCAGTTGTTCTCGTCCGGCTCCGCGCGGCTGATGTCGGCCAGCGCCGACTCCGGATCCCGTGCCCGGGCCAGATCGCCGAGGCTCACCAGCCCGACGGGCAGACCGTTCTCGACGACCGGGATCCGGCGTACGGCGTGCTCACGCATCAGCGCGACGGCCGAGGACACCGGATCGTCCGGGGCGAGCGTCAACGGATCCGGGCTGCACACCGACCCGGCGCTCACGCCGAGCGGGTCCGCGCCCTCCGCGACCGACCGGATCACGATGTCGCGGTCGGTGAGCACACCGACCACCCGCTGCCCGTCGGCCACCACCACGTCGCCGATGTTCTGGGTGCGCATCAGCTGCGCCGCCTCGACGAGCGAGGCGTCCGGACGCACGGCGACCACGCCCGGAGTCATCACGTCCTTGACGAACTCGGCCATGACTGAGGCCTTCCCTCCGCTCCCCGGCCGCAGGGGCGCCGCGGCCGGCCCGGGGCGGGCCGGCCGCGGCGCCCCGGACGGGCCGACTAGGCGTTCTCCGTCTCCGGGGACCGGGTCAGCGCCTCGGCCAGCTCCTGCACGTTGTTGTAGCGGGCCTGCTGAGGCAGCCGCTCCAGCGCCTCGACGAGCGCGTCGGGCGCGTACCGCCGGTTCAGTGTGCGCATCAGTTCGCGCGGACCCGCGGGGAACGCCCCGCGGCCCAGGATCCGGGCCAGTTCCAGTCGCAACGACTCCAGCGACGTCGGTCCGCGGCCCGGCGTCACCGGACCGTACACGACCGCCGGGTCGTCGTCGGCGAACGGCTCCGGGTCGTGCCACTCCTCGGTGCGGGTGGGGTGCCCGGACCTGAGCAGGCCCTGCAGTTCGTGCTTCATCTCGTCGTCACGGTGGACGCTCAGCCGGTCACTGCCTCGCTGCATGTCTCCCTCCAGACCTTCGGGGTCCGCACCGCGTACCCGGCCAGCGGACACCGACACGGGGTTCGGGCGGCGGATCGGCGCCGCCCCGGTTTGACCGCCCGCCGGCGGGTGACCCGGGTCGTCCGCCCCCCACATGGCTCCTGAAAGGTCAGGCCATGGTGGTGTTCGCTGTGCTCCTCCCCCTGCTCATGCTCGGTGTGGTCCTGGTGCTGGGCCGCTACGAGGAAGTGGTGCTGCCGTCCCGGCGGCCCGACGCCGGCGATCCCGCCGGCCGCACGCCGACGGTCTGATCGGGGCCGGCTCAGCGGCGTCCCGGCTGCGGACGGACCGTGAGGATCTGCTGGGCGGTTCCCACCGGGCCGTCGAGGTCGTGCAGGACGGTGCTGGTGAGGCCCTGGCCGGTGGGGCCGAAGGCGACGGTGGTGTCCAGGCCCGTCCAGCCGCCCCCGGGCCGGCGGTGCAGGTGGACGGTGAGGTCCACGTTCGGGAACATCCACTCGGTGGGCGGCCGGCGCACCGCGATGCCGTTGGCCGTGTCCACGAGGGCCAGGTACGAGGCGAGCGGGCTGCTCGCCTCGCCGGCGACCAGAGCGAGACGGGTGGAGACCCACGCGGTCGTGCGGCCGGGCGCGGGCGGCCCGACCGGGCGGACGTCCAGCGAGGCGATGTAGCCGCCGGGCCACTGCTCGGACATCGCCCACGGCGCGAGGGTCTCGGGACGGGGCAGCCGCTCCCCGGCGCCGCCCGCGACGGCGGACGTGTCGAGGGCGGCGAGCAGCCACGCCCGGGCGCGGACCACCGGGCGGCCGGCCGTCCGCACGACGGCCTCCAGCAGCTCGATGGTGCGGCCGGGGCGGACGGTCTCCACCAGGATCTCGCACTCGTCGAGCGCGAGCCGCCCCAGGATGTCATAGCTGATCCGGGACAGCAGGAGACCCTCGTCGGCGCGTTCGGCCAGGTGGCGGTCGAGGGCGTGGACGACGAGCCCGCCGAGCGGGCTGAAGTGCTGCTCGTCCTGGTGCCAGGCACCGCCCGCGTGGGCCGTCGGCTTGAAACGGTGCTCGTCGATGCGCTCGTAGTAGCTGCCGGGGGCCGGGGTGCGGGGGTTCAACGGACGTCTCTCCTCGGGCACGTGGGTCACGGGATGCCGAGCAGGATGATGTACACGGCATCTATCCGGTCATCATGCCCGAGCCGGTGGCCGCGGAGTGATCCGCGGCCACCGCACCCGGATCCCCGGATCCCCGGATCCCCGGATCCCCGGATCCCCGGATCCCCGGATCCCCGGATCCCCGGATCCCCGGATCCCCGGATCCCCGGATCCCCGGATCCCCGGGCTCCTGTGGACCGGTCCGTCCGCGGGACGTGGAGCGCCCCGCCTCAGGCGCCGACGTACTGGGCGAGGTGCTCGCCGGTGAGGGTGGAGCGGGCGGCGACGAGGTCGGCGGGGGTGCCCTCGAAGACGATCCGGCCGCCGTCGTGGCCGGCGCCGGGACCGAGGTCGATGATCCAGTCGGCGTGCGCCATGACCGCCTGGTGGTGCTCGATCACGATGACCGTCCTGCCGGAGTCGACGAGCCGGTCGAGCAGGCCGAGGAGCTGCTCGACGTCGGCGAGGTGGAGGCCGGTGGTCGGCTCGTCGAGGACGTACACGCCGCCCTTGTCGCCCATGTGGGTGGCCAGCTTGAGCCGCTGCCGCTCGCCGCCGGACAGGGTGGTGAGCGGCTGGCCGAGGGTGAGGTAGCCGAGCCCGACGTCGGCGAGCCGGCCGAGGATCCTGTGGGCGGCCGGGGTGCGTGCCTCGCCGGAGCCGAAGAACTCCTCGGCCTCGGTCACCGGCATCGCCAGCACCTCGCTGATGTCCTTGCCGCCGAGGGTGTACTCCAGCACGGACGCCTGGAACCGCTTCCCCTCGCACTCCTCGCAGGTGGTGGCGGTGCCGGCCATCATCCCCAGGTCGGTGTAGACGACACCGGCGCCGTTGCAGGTGGGGCAGGCGCCCTCGGAGTTGGCGCTGAACAGCGCCGGCTTCACGCCGTTGGCCTTGGCGAACGCCTTGCGGACGGCGTCGAGCAGCCCGGTGTACGTCGCCGGGTTGCTCCGGCGCGAGCCGCGGATCGGCGTCTGGTCCACCGACACCACCCCCTCCGAGGCGGGGATGGAGCCGTGGACGAGCGAGCTCTTGCCGGAGCCGGCGACGCCGGTGACGACGCAGAGCACGCCGAGCGGGATGTCGACGTCCACGTCGCGCAGGTTGTTCGCCGTCGCACCGCGGATCCGGAGCGCCCCGGTGGGTGTGCGCACCGTCTCCTTGAGCACCGCCCGGTCGTCGAGGTGGCGGCCGGTGACGGTGTCACTGGCCCGCAGCCCCTCGACGGTGCCCTCGAAGCAGACGGTGCCGCCCGCCGTGCCGGCGCCCGGGCCGAGGTCGACGACGTGGTCGGCGATGGCGATCGTCTCCGGCTTGTGCTCCACCACGAGCACGGTGTTGCCCTTGTCCCGCAGCCGCAGCAGCAGGCCGTTCATCCGCTGGATGTCGTGCGGGTGCAGACCGACCGTGGGCTCGTCGAAGACGTAGGTGACGTCGGTGAGCGGGGAACCGAGGTGGCGGATCATCTTGATGCGCTGCGCCTCGCCGCCGGAGAGCGTCCCCGAGGCCCGGTCGAGCGAGAGGTAGCCGAGGCCGATCTCCACGAACGAGCCGAGGGAGTGCTGCAGCGCGGTGAGCAGCGGGGCGACCGAGGGCTCGTCGAGGCCGCGGACCCACTCGGCCAGGTCGCGGATCTCCATCGCACAGGCGTCGGCGATACTGAGCTCGCCGATCCGCGACGAGCGGGCCAGCTCGCTGAGCCGGGTCCCGTCGCAGTCGGGGCACTCGGTGAAGGTCACCGCCCGGTCCACGAACGCCCGGATGTGCGGCTGCATCGACTCCCGGTCCTTGGAGAGGAACGACTTCTGGATCTTCGGGATCAGCCCCTCGTAGGTGAGGTTGACGCCGTTGACCTTCACCTTGGTCGGCTCGCGGTACAGGAAGTCGTACCGCTCCTTCTCGGTGTACTCGCGGATCGGCTTGTCCGGATCGAAGAAGCCCGACTCGGCGATGATCCGCACCACCCAGCCGCCCCCGGTGTAGGTGGGGATGGTGAACGGGTCCTCGGAGAGCGACTTGGAGGCGTCGTAGAGCTGGGTGAGGTCGATGTCGGAGACCGTGCCCCGGCCTTCGCAGCGCGTGCACATGCCGCCGGTGCGGCTGAAGGACACCTTCTCGGTCCTGGTCCTGTCGGCACCGCGGTCGACCGTGAACCCGCCGCTCGCGCTCACCGAGGCCACGTTGAAGGAGTACGCGGCGGGCGGACCGATGTGCGGCTTCCCGAGCCGGCTGAAGAGGATGCGCAGCATCGCGTTGACGTCGGTGGCGGTGCCGACCGTGGAGCGGGGGTCGGAGCCCATCCGCTGCTGGTCCACGGTGATCGCGGTGGTCAGCCCGTCGAGCACGTCGACCTCGGGGCGCGCCAGTGTCGGCATGAAGCCCTGCAGGAAGGCGCTGTAGGTCTCGTTGATCAGCCGCTGCGACTCCGCGGCGATCGTGTCGAACACCAGCGAGCTCTTGCCCGAGCCGGACACGCCGGTGAACACGGTCAGCCTGCGCTTCGGTATCTCGATGCTGACGTCCTTGAGATTGTTCTCGCGCGCGCCGACCACGCGGATCAGATCGTGACTGTCGGCAGCGTGCGGCGCGGGTGACTGCGCGTCCGTCCTCGTGGCCTTGCTCATCGTCTCCCCATCCGTCCCGAGTGGAACCGTCTTCGCCGGGCGTTCCGTCGCGGTCACGCTAGCCGCCGCCCGGTGATCCGCGCTTCTCGATTCCTGATCCGTCCGGGCGCGGGCGTCCCCCGGGCGCGGGCCCCGTGGGAGACTGACGGGATGAGACGGCCGGACCTCGACGACCTGGTACGCCTGCGGCGGGCCCGCGACCGGATGGACCGCGACTACGCCGAGCCGCTGGACGTCCCGGCACTGGCGCGCGACGCCCTGATGTCGCCGGGCCACTTCTCCCGGAGCTTCCGCGCCGCCTTCGGCGAGACGCCCTACAGCTACCTGATGACCCGCCGCATCGAGCGGGCCAAGGCGCTGCTGCGGTGCGGCGACCTCACGGTGACCGAGGTCTGCGTCGCGGTCGGCTGCACGTCCCTGGGGTCGTTCAGCTCGCGCTTCACCGAGCTCGTCGGGGAGAGCCCGAGCGCCTACCGGGCCCGCAACCACGACGACGGCGCCGCCCTCCCGGCATGCATGGCCAAGATCCACACGCGCCCGGTCAGGAACGGAGAAGCAGACCGCGCCGCGCGGTCCTAGGGCCTTCCTCGCCCCGCCTGCGACTTGCGGCGCTTCCCCCGCCTGCGACCTGCGGCGCTTCACCTCGTCCGCGACCTGCGGCGCTTCACCCGGCCCCCGTGGCGAACACCGGCCCGACCGGGTGCGGGGACGCGCCGGGCGGTCGAGGCGGGCAGGGGACGCGGCGGCCGGACGGGCCGGCCAGGGGCGCCGGCGGAAAGCCCGCGCCGGGGGGTTTGCGGGCGGAGAGTGCGGGCAGGCGCACCCTCAGTGCTTCGGACAGCAGGCACGCCCGTGGGTAGTGGCACCACTCCGGGACCCCTGTCCCGAACGCAGGTGCGCTCTCCACGGTGACCGTCCGTCCCCGAGCACTCCGAGGGAGTTGCGACGCACCATGCCGACCCGAGCGAGCGCGAAGCACCACCCGCACGACGACGCCCCCGACACCGCGGACGCCTTCCGCAGGCTGGCCGCACTGCCCCCGGGCGCGGAGCGCGACACGCTCCGCGACGAGATCGTCGAGGCGTGGCTGCCCATGGCCGACCGTCTCGCCGGACGGTTCCGCAGCCGCGGCGAGAGCTTCGAGGACCTGCGCCAGGTCGCCGCACTCGGCCTGGTCAAGGCCGTCGACCGGTACGACCCCGGGCTCGGCAACGCCTTCGAGAGCTACGCCGTGCCCACCATCACCGGGGAGATCAAGCGGCACTTCCGCGACCACATGTGGACCCTGCACGTGCCGCGCCGGGTGCAGGACCTGCGCAACCGTGTCCGGTTCGCCTCGCAGGACCTGTCCCAGACCATCTCCGGCCGCCGGCCGACCGTCGCCGAGATCGCCGAGCACACCGACCTGAGCGAGGAGGACGTCCGCACGGGACAGGAGGCGCTGGAGAGCTTCACCGCGCTGTCCCTGGACGCCGAACTGCCCGGCAGCGACGACGGCTACTCGCTCGGCGACGCCCTCGGCGGGCCCGATCCGGCGCTGGACACGGTGGTCGACCGCGAGGCCGTCAAGGAGCGCCTGGCCGCGCTGCCCGAACGGGAGCGGACCATCCTCTACATGCGGTTCTTCGGCGACATGACGCAGAGCAGCATCGCCGAGGAGCTGGGCATCTCCCAGATGCACGTCTCCCGCCTGATCAGCCGCTGCTGCGGCCGGGTCCGGGAGCAGGTCATGCAGGACGACGGCGGGTAGGGAGCGGCCGAGCGGGACGCGGGGCGCGGTCCGGCGGGGTCCTTCACCCGCTCGGGCGTGCCCGTCCCGCGAATGGTGCCCGGCCGCGAGCGGTGCGGCGGCCGGCGGGCTGTGATGGCTGTGGGGCGCCACCCCCGTGCCCCGCCGACGTGGGTCACACCCGCGCGGCCGTCGGGCGCGATCGCCGTGCCCCCGCCGTCGCCCGAAGGAGCCCGCACCATGCGCCGCACCGCCCGTGCCCTGTCCCTCGCCGCCGTCACCGGCACCGTCCTCGGCGTGCTCGCGCCGGTCGCGTCCGCGGAGGCCGGCCCGGGCGGCGGAGCCGCCGGGGGGACCGTCGCCCCGGGGACCTTCTCCCGGTCCGGCCCGGGCGCCGCCGCCTCCTCCTCCTCGCCGTGCCCGGAACCGGAGGGGTACCGGTGGGAGGAGCGTGAGTCACAGGGCTTCGTGCCGGACACCTCCGGCCCGGACGCCTCCGGCCCGGACGCCTCCGGCCCGGACGCCTCCGGCCCGGACGCCTCCGGCCCGGACGCCTCCGGCCCGGACGCCTCCGGCCCGGACGCCTCCGGCCCGGACGGCTCCGTGCCGCACGCCTCGCTACCGGAGGACACGGTGCCGGGCGGCACCGAGCCGGACGCCTTCGCACCCCAGGGCGCGGAGGGGGACGCCTTCGCTTCGGAGGGAACCGGACCGGACACCTTCGGGACCGCGGGCAGCCGGCCCGGGGGGACCGGGTCCGAGGAGACCGAACCCGAGGGGACCGAACCCGGGGAAAGCGAGCCCGGGGGGCCCGGGTTCGAGGAGGCCGAGCCCGGGGTGACCGGGTTCGAGGAGACCGGGCCCGGAGGGAACGGGTTCGAGGGGACCGGGCCCGGGGTGACCGGATTCGAGGAGACCGGGCTTGGGGTGACCGAACCCGGGGGGACCGGGTTCGAAGGGACCGAACCCGGAGGCACCGCGTTCGAGGAGACCGAGCCGGACGAGGCCGGGGCCGGGGACGACGCGCCGGGGGACACCGGACCGCGGGAGGAGGACGCCCGCTGCGCGGGTGCGGCCGTGCAGCGGGGCGTCCACGCCGGCGGGGGAGGGGCCTTCACCGACTCCGTGCCCGCCCTGGCCGCCGGCGGGCTGCTGATCGCGGGGGCGTTCGCCGCCGCCGCGCACCGGCTGTACCGCGGCCGGAGCGCCCGCACGGGCGGCTGACGTCCGTACCGCCCCTTCCCCCGGGCGCCGCCGCCCATGCTGTGAGCTGCACGACCCGGCCCGGCGGCCATGTCCGGCGGTGCGCTGGGTACTCACACGCCGAGGGCACGAGCGGGCACCGGCACACGGCATCAGGGCACCACGGACTGCGCGGAGGTACGGATGCGGCGGACGGACCCGGAAGGCCACGGCCCCGTCCGCTTCGGGCCGCCGGTCCCCGAGGACGGGCTTCCCGTCCTGCCCGAGCTGTCCGCCGTCCTCGCCGCGGCGGCGTCCCGGGCCGGCGCCGAACCGGTGGGCGGCGGCCCCGCCCTGCTGGACGCCGCCTGCGGCTACGGCGACCGGCGCGGCCTGCCCGCCGCCCCCGACCGGGTGGCCGTCGCCCCAGGGGCGCCCGCCCTGCTGGTGGCCCTGACCGCCGCCGTCGGCGGTGACGTGCTGGTGCCCAGGCCCTGTGCCGCCTGGTGGGCCCCCTACGCCCGTCTGCTCGGCAGACCCGCCTTCCACGTGCCGACCCCGGCCGAGAGCGGCGGCGTACCCGACCCGTACGCCCTGCTGGAGACCGTGCGCCGGGTCCGCGCCGAGGGCGGCGACCCGCGCCTGCTGGTGCTCTCCGTCGCCGACGACCCCACCGCCACCGTCGCCCCGCCCGAGCTGCTGCACGAGACCCTCGAGGCCGCCGTCGGCCAGGGGCTGCACCTGGTCAGTGACGAGACCTGGCGGGACACCCTGCACGACCCGCACGACACGGTGCTGCTCAGTCCCGCCGAGATGCTGCCCGAGCGGGTCACCGTCGTCACCGACCTGGCGGGCGCCCTGCTCCCGCCGGGCTGGCCGGCCGCCGTCGCCCGCTTCCCGGCGGGCGAGGAGGGGAACGCCCTCCACGCGCGCGTGCTGGACGTGCTCACCGCCCTCGACGCGCGCGTGGCCGCCCCCGTGGCCGCCGCGGCGGGGTACGCGCTGTCCGAGCCGGAACCGGTCGCCACGCGCGTCGCCGCCGCCGTGCGCCTGCACGCGCGCGCGGCCGCCGCCGCCCACCACGCCGTCGTCGCCGCCGGGGCCGTGGCCCGGCCCCCGCAGTGCGGACGGCACCTGTACGTCGACCTCACCCCCCTGGCCCCCGCGCTCGCCGCGCACGGCGTCGACGACGCCCAGGAGCTCGAGGACTTCCTCACCGACCGGCTCGGCATGCCCGCGCCGGGCGGCCACCGGTTCGGCGACGACCTCGAGGCCCCCCGCGTGCGGCTGTCCACCGCGCCCCTGCTCGGTGACACCGCCGAACGGCGCGCGGAATGCCTCCTCGCCCCCGAGCCGCTGGAACTGCCGCACGTGCACCGTGCGTTGATCCACCTGAAGTCGGTCTTCGACGATCTCCGCGACGACGTTCAGCGATGGGAGCCTCCTCGATGACGCAGCAGTCCGAGTCGACCGCGAGCACCACCGGGAGACCGACCGCGAACACGACCGGGGGACCGGCCACCGGCGCGGCCGGCAGACCGGCGGCGGGCGCGGCCGCCGGCACGACCGCTCCGGAAGCCGACGACCGCGACCCGGCCGTCCTCTCCCCTCCCGCGCCCCCCTGCCCCCCGCTGGCCGAACCCCGTCCGCTCGCCGAACGCCGGGTGTGGCCGCGCACCTTCCACGACCGGCTGACCGCCCCGCTGCCCGGGCTGAAGGCCCTGGCCCGCTTCGCCCGCGAGGGCGCCGTACGGCCGGGCCCCGAGGGCCTCGCCGACGCCCCCGGGCTGCCGTACGCCCCCGGTCCGCTGCCCCGCGTCGACGCCCGCACGGTCGCCGTCACCTGGGCGGGACACGCCAGCTGGGTCGTGCGGATCGGCGGCCTGACCGTGCTCACCGACCCGGTCTGGTCCCGCCGGATCCTCGGCACCCCGGCCCGCCTCACCCCCGTCGGCGTCGCCTGGGAGGAACTGCCGCGCGTCGACGCGGTCGTCATCAGCCACAACCACTACGACCACCTCGACGCCCCCACCCTGCGCCGGCTCCCGCGCGACACCCCGGTGTTCGTACCGGCCGGGCTCGCCCGCTGGTTCCACCGCCGCAGGTTCACCCGCGTCACCGAGCTGGACTGGTGGGAGGCGGCCGAACTGGACGGAGTCCGCTTCGACTTCGTGCCGGCCCACCACTGGTCCAAGCGCACCCTCACCGACACCTGCCGCTCCCTGTGGGGCGGCTGGGTGCTCACCGACCGCGACGGGCGGCGCGTGTACTTCGCCGGCGACACCGGCTACGGCCACTGGTTCTCCCGGATCGGCCGCCGCTACCCCGGCATCGACCTCGCCCTGCTGCCCATCGGCGCCTACGACCCCCGCTGGTGGCTCAGGGACGTCCACTGCGACCCCGAGGAGGCGGTGTACGCCGCACAGGACCTGGGCGCGCGCCACATGGCCCCCATGCACTGGGCGACCTTCGTCCTCTCCGCGGAACCGGTCCTGGAGCCCCTCACCCGCGTCCGCGCCGCCTGGGAGAAGGCGGGACTGCCCCGCGAGCGCCTGTGGGACCTCCCGGTGGGCGGGTCCCGGATCCTTCGGTGACGGGGACGCGACCCCTCGGCGACCGCGGCGGCGCGCTACCGCCCCGCCGCCCCCCGCAGCCGCCGCCACACCCCCGGCACCGCGCTGATCAGCACGGTCAGCACGATCGCCGCGACCACGCCCTCCCACGGCTCGTCGAACAGCGAGCCGCCCAGGACGCCGATCAGCTGGTACGTCACCGCCCAGGCCAGGCAGGCCGGCAGATTGCCGCGGACGAAGCGGCGCATCGGCCACTTCGCGACCAGGCAGGCCAGCATCACCGGCAGCCGCCCGGCCGGCATCAGCCGGGACAGCACCAGCACCGCCACCCCGTGGTCGGCGAGCTTCTGCTGCGCCTGCGCCAGCCGGTCCTCCGGCGCGCGCGCCCGGATCGCCTCCAGCCAGCGGGAGCCGTTCCTCGACTTCATCCCGCGCCGCCCCAGCCAGTACAGCGCCACGTCCCCGAGGAACGCGGCCAGCGACGCCGTCACGAACACCAGCGCCAGCGAGATCGGCGCCGCCCGGTGGAGGGCCACCACGGCCGCCGAGCTGACCAGCGCCCCCGTCGGCACCACCGGCACCAGCGCCCCGATCAGCACCAGCAGGAACAGCGACGGATACCCGACCGCCTGCTGGGTGGAGTCCGACACCACGGTCACCGGGACGGTCGCCGGTACGGCCGCCGCGGACAGGTGCGCCCCGGCCGCCCCGACCGGGGCGGTGGACAGGATCACCGCGCGACCTCCGGACGCACGCTCTCCCCGTGCCCGAGCCGGTGCACCGCCACCCCGGGCGCCCGCACGGCGGCCAGCCGCACGAACTCGTCGCCCGGCGCGTGGAACTCGTGCGGACGCACGGCGTCCATCCCGATCGGCCAGTACGTGCCGTAGTGCACCGGCACCGCGCTGCGCGCCCCCAGCCGGGCCAGCGCCTCGGCCGCGCGCCCCGCGTCCAGGTGCCCCTCGCCGAGGTGGGGTCCCCAGCCGCCCACCGGGAGCAGCGCCACGTCGACCGGCCCGACCTCCTTGGCCATCGCGTCGAACAGTCCGGTGTCCCCGGCGAAGTAGGTGCGCGCCTCGCCCTCCAGGACGTAGCCGAGGGCGGGGGAGCGGTGCGGCCCGACCGGCAGCCGCCGCCCGTCGTGCCGCGCGGGGACGGCGCGTACGACCAGGGAGCCGACCGTCGTCACGTCGCCCGGCGCCACCTCGCTCACGTCGAGATGAGTGAGCCGGCGCAGCCCCGGTACGGCACGTCGTGCGCCCCGGGGCACGAGCAGGCGCGTGCCCGGGGCGAGCCGCGCGAGCGAGGGCACGTGCAGATGGTCGGCGTGCAGGTGGGAGACCAGGGCCACGTCCGCGTGCCGGGCCTCGGCCGGCGGCACCGCGCCGCGCCGGCGCCGCAGGTGCGCGAGCCGGCGGGCGAACAGGGGGTCGGTGAGCACGCGGGTGTGCGAGTCCTCGACCGTGCACGTGGCGTGACCCCACCAGGTGACCTCCACCGGCACTCCTCCGCCTCCTTCGCGCGACTCCCCGAAGCCTACGTGCAGGAGTAGGGTCGGCGGCGAAGACCGGAGATGAGGGGGCGTCATGGGGCCGGTCCGGGTGACGGCGATCGCGAGTCTGACGCCGCTGGAGGAACTGGACGCCGATCCCTTCCTGGTGGACTCCCGCAGCCAGCACGCCATGTGCGCCCGCTGGGCCGCCGAACGCGGCTACGTGGTGGCCCGGGAACTGCTCGTGCGGGGACTGCGCCCCGACCACGGCGCCCTGTGGGAGGGCGTACGGCCCGGCGCCGACGTGTTCGTGGCGCCCAGCCGGCGGGTCCTGGAGCGCGCCCTGTCCTCCGTCGAGGAGTTCACCGCGGAGTGCGCGCGGCGCGGGGTGCGCGTGGAGACGGTGGGCCGCGCCGAACCGTCGTACGACGCGGCGATGAAGGCCCGTGTGCACCGCCGGCTGTCCCTGCCGACCGCCGGCTACGACGGCCGCTGAGCCGCCGGCGGCCCGGGCGACCGGGGACGAAGCACCCCTTCCGGCCGTTGTGACAGGGTGGACGAGGGCTAGGGCCGGAACGTGAGGTGTGCTGGGCGTGGTGGGTGGCGGGCGGTGGCGGCGGATCGCCAGTCAGATCGGGCGGAGCATCGCCGTGTGGGTGGTCTCCACGCTCACCATGCTGCTGCTCGCCGGGATCCTGCCGGACTTCCGGCTGCGCTCGGCCGACGGCGACAGCGCCACCGACATCGCGGTCACCGCCGTGCTCGGCGCCGGCGCCTTCGGCCTGCTGTCCGCCCTCGTCTGGCCGCTGCTGGTGCGGCTGCTGCTGCTCGTACCGGCGCTCGTCCTCGGCCTGCTGGTGTTCTTCCTCAACGGCGCGCTGCTGTGGCTGGCCCTGCGCCTGAACCCCGTCGAACGCGGCGACGCCGCCCCGGAGACGGCGGTGGTGGTGGCCGCCGTGATGTCCGCCGTCGCCTCCGCCACCGGCGCCGCCCTCGCCGTACGCGACGACGACGCCTACCGCCGCCGCCTCTACCGCCTGGCCGACCGCCGGCGCCGCACCGACCCGCCCTGCCCGGACACGCCCGGCACCGTCTTCCTGCAACTCGACGGCGTCGGCCACGACGTCCTGCTGGACGCCGTCGGCAAGGACCTGATGCCCACCGTCGCCCGCTGGCTCGGCACCGGCACCGGCGACCGGCCCACCCACCGGCTCATCCCCTGGCGCACCGACTGGTCCAGCCAGACCGGCGCCAGCCAGCTCGGCATCCTGCACGGCAGCAACCACGACGTGCCCGCCTTCCGCTGGTACGAGAAGGCCCGCCGCGAGGTGATGGTCTGCAACCGCCCCACCAGCGCCGCCGAACTCCAGGCCCGCGCCATCGAGCACTCCGGGCACGCCGGCCTGCTCGCCGAGGACGGCGCCAGCCGCGGCAACCTCTTCGGCGGCGGCGCCGACGAGCAGGCCCTGGTGCTGTCCATCGCCACCCGCCGCCGCGGCCCGGGGGCCCGCTCCCGCGCGGGCTACTTCGCGTACTTCTCCGACCCCGCCAACGCCGTGCGCACCGCCCTGTCCTTCGTCGCCGAGGTCGGCCGCGAGATAGGCCAGTCCACCCGGGCCCGGCTCGCGAAGCAGCGCCCGCGCGTCTCCCGCGGCGGGCTGTACCCGTTCGTCCGGGCGTTCGCCACGGTCGTCGAGCGGGACGTCGTCGTCGCCGCCGTCATGGGCGACCTGCTCGCCGGCCGCACCGCCGTCTACGCCGACCTGGTCGCCTACGACGAGGTGGCCCACCACTCCGGACCGTCGAGCAGGGACGCCGAGAAGGTCCTCCAGCGCCTCGACCGCGCCCTCGCCCTGATCGAGAAGGTCGCCGAGCACGCCCCGCGCCCGTACCGGATCGTCGTCCTGTCCGACCACGGGCAGAGCCCCGGTGAGACCTTCCGCGCCCGCTACGGCCTCACCCTCGGCGACCTGGTGCGGGCCGGCTGCGGACTGCCCGTGCCGCGCAGGGCGCGCCGCACCCACAGCGGCGCGGAGGCCCGCGCGGCCGTCCGGGCGGCGCTGCGCCGGCCGGTCGAGGAGGGGGCCGAGCACTACCGGCCCACCCGCGGCTCGGAGCCCGTCGTGCTCGCCTCCGGCAACCTCGGCCTGGTCTCCTTCCCGGACGTGCCGCACCGGATGACCAAGGAGGAGATCGACGCCCGCCACCCCGCGCTGCTGCCGACCCTCGCCAACCACCCCGGCATCGGCTTCCTGCTGGTGCGCAGCGAGGTCCACGGCGGGGTCGTGCTCGGCGCGTACGGAGCGCAGATCCCGCTGGCGGAGCTGGACGACGACCCGGGGCCGCTCGCGGCCTTCGGCCCCGGCGCCGCGGACGTCGTGCGCCGCACCCACACCTTCCCGCACACCGCCGACATCATGGTCAACTCCTTCCACGACCCGGCCGACGGCGAGGTCCTCGCCTTCGAGGAGCAGATCGGTTCCCACGGCGGTCTCGGCGGCGCCCAGTCCCGCCCGTTCCTGCTGTCCCCGCTCGCGCTGTCCCCACCGGTCCCCGACGGAGCGGAACTCGCCGGCGCCGAGCAGGTCCACCACGTACTGCGGCGCTGGCTGAAGGAGTCGGGGGACGCGCGCCGGCCCGAGGAACCGCGCCGGGAACGCGCGGCCTGAGCCCTCCCCGGTGCCCCGGCGGGCGCCGTTCGCCCCCGGGGTGCCGGAAATTCGGCTGCGCGCGTGATCGCCGCGGCCCAGACTGTCCGTACCGGACGCCGCACCGCCGCGCGTCCCGCCCCCCTTCCCGGACCCCCAGGAGCCGCTGCGTGCAGGCAGCCGTCACCGTCACCCCCGCCCGCGTCCCGGAGCTGCTGCTCGGTCTCGCGACCGTGCGGCCGGTCTTCCTCTGGGGCGCACCCGGCATCGGGAAGTCCTCCCTGGTGAGGGAGTTCGCCCAGTCCCTGGGGCTGGAGTGCGTGAGTCTGCTGGGCACCCAGCTCGCCCCCGAGGACCTCATCGGCGTGCCGCAGATCCGTGACGGCCGCTCGGTGTTCTGCCCGCCGGAGGCGATCGCCCGCGACGAGCCGTACTGCCTGTTCCTGGACGAGCTCAACGCGGCCACCCCGGACGTGCAGAAGGCGTTCTACTCGCTGATCCTGGACCGCCGCATCGGCGACTACGAGCTGCCCGAGGGCTCCGTCGTCATCGGCGCCGGCAACCGCGCCACCGACAACGCGCTCGCCCGCCCCCTCGCCTCCGCGCTGGTCAACCGCCTCACCCACGTCCACCTGGAGGCCTCGCCGAAGGACTGGCTGGTCTGGGCGGCGGACAACGGCATCCACCCCTGGATCACCGACCACCTCACCGACCGGCCCGACCACCTGTGGTCCAAGCCGCCGAAGACCGAGGAGCCGTTCTCCACCCCCCGCTCCTGGCACATGCTCTCCGACGCGCTGCACTCCTTCGGCCGCGACCTCGACGAGGACACCCTGAGGGTCCTCGCCCACGGCACGCTCACCCCCGCGCACGCCACCGCCTTCTGCGGCTACGTCAAGATCGTGCGCAGCCGCTTCGGGATCGACGCCGTCATCAAGGGCGAAGCCCGCTGGCCGCACCGGCCGGAGGACCGCGACCTGCTGTACTACCTCGCCGAGTCCTTCCGTGGCCGGCTGGTCAAGGAACTGCCGGCGAGCAGGGAGCACATGTCGGCGAACGGCCGCCAGACCGCGTACCGCGCCAAGTCGCTGCTGGTGCAGCTCGCCGAGATCTCCGTCGAGGTGGCCCAGAGCGTCATCGCCTCCGACGCCGACGGCAACCCGGTCCTGCCGTCCTGGTTCCTGGTCGAGGCGGCCCGCGACATGCCCCGGCTGGTGGAGGCGCGGCGATGACCCGGCCCCGGACGAAGGGGCGGAAGAAGCGGGACCTCGCGGGGGAGGCGTTCGACGCCGGGCTCCGCCTGGTGCGGGCCAACCCCGCGCTGGCCGCCGTCGACTTCGACGTCTGCCGCCGGGAGAACTGCGAGCTCGCCCCCCGGGAGGGGCTGGTCCGCGTGGACTCCGAGGCCGTCCTGCACGCCCACCCGGACCGCACGGCCGACCCGGACACCTGGGCGTGGGCCCTCGCCCACGCCGTCCTCCACCTCGGCTTCGGCCATGTCCCGGCCGCCAAGGGCACGCGCGAGCAGCCGGACCGCTGCGAGCTCGCCGCCCGCTGCGTGGTCGTCAACCGCTTCCTGCTCGGCTTCCCCGTCGGCAGGACGCCCGACCACCTGCCCGCCGCCTACCCCGACGGGGACGAGGAGCAGCTCGCCGCGCGCTGGCGACGGGACGGGGTCCCGGCCGTGTACGAGCGCTGCGGCACGGCGGGCGGCGAGGCGGACCTGTTCCTCCAGGAGTGGTACGGCTGGTACGGGCAGCCGCCGGACCACCAGCTGGCGTTCGCCACCGCGCTCACCCGCACCGTGTCCGCCGCGATGGACATGGCGGGCGGCCGCCTCGACAGCCTGGACGGCAAGAGGGTCCCACGGCGTCCCTGGGAGCGGGCGCTCGGCTGGTTCGTCTCCTCCTACCCCCTGCTCGGCGGCATCGCGGCCGGCATCACCCTCGTCGCCGACGCCGAACTCGCCCGCGCCCACGGCATCTCCGTCGCCGCCGTCGACGCCGGGGCGGGCGAGATCTACGTCAACCCGCTGCGGCAGTTCGACGACGAGGAATGGCGGTTCGTCCTCGCCCACGAGATGCTGCACGCCGCCCTGCGCCACGGCGACCGCTGCGGCGCCCGCGACCCCTACCTGTTCAACGTCGCCTGCGACTACGTCGTCAACGGCTGGCTCGTCGAGATGCAGGTCGGCACCATGCCCGAGGGCCTGCTGTACGACAGGGAGCTCGCCGGGCTGTCCGCCGAGGAGGTCCACGACCGGATCGCCGGCGACCTCAGGCGCATGCGGCGCCTGGCCACCCCGCGCGGCAAGGGCGTCGGCGACGTCCTCGGCGGTCCGCTCGGCCCGCCCCGCGACCACGTCGACCTCGACGGTTTCTACCGCCGCGGCCTCGCCCAGGGCCTGGACCTGCACGAGCGGCAGGAGCGCGGCTTCCTGCCCGGCGGACTGGTCGAGGAGATCCGCGCGCTCAGCCACCCGCCGCTGCCCTGGGACGCGCGGCTCGCCCGCTGGTTCGACGAGTTCGTGCCCCGCCCCGAGCCGGTGCGCTCCTACGCCCGCCCCTCGCGCCGCCAGGCGTCCACCCCGGACATCCCCCGCGCCGGGCGGTACTTCCCGCCCGAGGAGACGGCGCGCTGCACCTTCGGCGTCGTCCTGGACACCTCCGGTTCCATGGACCGGGTCCTGCTCGGCAAGGCCCTCGGCGCCATCGCCTCCTACGCCGAGGCCCGCGACGTGCCGGCCGCCCGCGTGGTGTTCTGCGACGCGGCGCCGCACGACGCCGGCTACCTGCCGGTCACCGGGATCGCCGTGGGGGCACCTCCCAGGCCTTTTGGGCTCTGGGGGAGCGTGCGGGTGCACGGCCGGGGCGGCACCGTCCTGCAGCCCGGCGTCGACCTGCTGCAGCGCGCGGACGACTTCCCGCCCACCGCGCCGGTCCTCGTCATCACCGACGGCCGGTGCGACGTGCTGCGGGTCCGGCGCGAGCACGCCTACCTCCTCCCGCGGGGCGCGCGGCTGCCGTTCACCGCGAGGGGGCCCGTCTTCCGGGTGAGTTGAGCCGTAGTGTGATCGGATGGAGCCGGGAGCCCGGTGGCCCGGGCTCCCGGACCGAGCACAGCCGGACACAGGGCCGGACATTTTCGAAAGGATGCGTCATGGCAGCCACGCGCTCCGCACACACCGTTTGGGAAGGCAACCTGTTCAAGGGCAGCGGGGTCGTCACCTTCGACTCCTCCGGCAGCATCGGCGAGCAGCCGGTCACCTGGGCGTCGCGCGCCGAGGAGGCCAACGGGAAGACCAGCCCGGAGGAGCTGATCGCCGCCGCGCACTCCAGCTGCTTCTCGATGGCCCTCTCCAACGGCCTCGACAAGGCCGGCACCCCGCCGACCCGTCTGACGACCTCCGCCGACGTCACCTTCGTGCCCGGTGAGGGCATCACCGGCATCCACCTCACCGTCGAGGGCGCCGTGCCCGGCCTGGACGAGGCCGGCTTCGTCGCCGCCGCCGAGGACGCCAAGGTCAACTGCCCGGTCAGCCAGGCGCTGAAGGGCACGAACATCACCCTGACGGCGAAGCTCGCCTGACCCGCTCGCCGCGTCGAACCACCGCGGGCCGCCCCGGCCGGGGCGGCCCGCGGCACGTCCCCCTCCGGGAGCCGACCACCATGACGCCACGCCCCGCCGTCTCCGCCCACCAGGGGGGCTCCGAACGCGCCGCCCCGGCCACCCGTGAGGCGTACGAGGACGCGCTCGCGTCCGGCGCCGAGTACGCCGAGTTCGACGTCCGGCGCACCGCGGACGGCGTCTTCGTCGTCCACCACGACGCCCGGGTGCGCCGCACCGGGCCCCTGCTGTCCACGCTCACCCACGCCGAACTGGACGAGCGCGCCGGCTATCCCGTGCCCGTCGTGGACGACGTCATGGCGCTGGTCGCCGGGAAGCTCGTCGGGCACCTGGACCTGAAGGAGACGGGCCACGAGAAGGAGCTGGTCGACCGCGCGACCGCCCTGCTCGGCGAGGACGGCTTCGTGGTCACCACGCTGGAGGACCGGTCCCTCGCGGCCGTCACCCGCGCCTTCCCCCGGGTGCGCACCGCGCTGTCCCTCGGCCGGGACGGCAAGGACGTCGGCCGCGGCCGGCTGGTGTCCACCCGGCTGAGCGAGCTGCTGCCGATGCGCCGCGTCCGCGCCTGCGGGGCCCACGGGGTCGCCGTGCACCAGCGCCTGGCCCGTGCCACGGTGCTGCGCGAGGCGGCCCGCAACGGGCTGTTCACCATGGTGTGGACGGTCAACGAGGACACGGCGCTGCGCGCGTTCCTCACCGACCCGCGGGTGGACGTGCTGGTCACCGACCGCCCGCGGCGCGCCGTGGAACTGCGCGCCGCCTCTTCCACCGCGCCCGTCCGCACCCGCCGCTTCCGCCGGCCGGCCGGTTGACAAGGACCCACTCAAGCTATTGACAACGGGCCGCTCAAGTTTTGTGCTGGAAGTCCGGAGAGGTGCCCCGGCGGAACGGCGGAAGGGGACGGCGATGGGACGTGCGGTCGGAATCGACCTGGGGACCACGAACTCGGTGGTGGCCGTGCTGGAGGGCGGTGAGCCCACCGTCGTCGCCAACGCGGAGGGCGCGCGGACCACCCCCTCGGTCGTGGCCTTCGCCAAGAACGGCGAGGTGCTGGTCGGCGAGGTGGCCAAGCGGCAGGCGGTGACGAACGTCGACCGCACCGCCCGCTCGGTCAAGCGCCACATGGGCGACGCGCAGTGGCGCTTCCCGGATCAGGGGTCGGTGGACGGCACCCGCTACCGGGCGCAGGAACTGTCCGCGCGGGTGCTGCAGAAGCTGAAGCGGGACGCGGAGTCCTACCTCGGCGAGGACGTCACCGACGCGGTGATCACCGTGCCGGCGTACTTCGACGACACCCAGCGGCAGGCGACCAAGGAGGCCGGGGAGATCGCCGGACTGAACGTCCTGAGGATCATCAACGAGCCCACGGCCGCCGCCCTCGCCTACGGCCTGGACAAGGAGAACGACCAGACCGTCCTCGTCTTCGACCTGGGCGGCGGCACCTTCGACGTGTCGCTCCTGGAGATGGGTGAGGGCGTCATCGAGGTGAAGGCGACCAACGGCGACACCCACCTCGGCGGCGACGACTGGGACCAGCGCGTCGTCGAGTACCTCACCAAGCGCTTCAAGGGGCAGTACGGCATCGACCTGGCGCAGGACAGGATGGCGGTGCAGCGGCTGCGGGAGGCCGCAGAGAAGGCCAAGATCGAGCTGTCCTCGTCCTCCGAGACCACCGTCAACCTGCCCTACATCACCGCTTCCGCCGAGGGCCCCCTGCACCTCGACGAGAAGCTCACCCGCGCCCAGTTCCAGGAGCTCACCGAGGACCTGCTGGAGCGCTGCAAGAAGCCCTTCCACCAGGCCGTCAAGGACGCCGGCGTGAAGCTCTCCGCCGTCGACCACGTCATCCTCGTCGGCGGCTCCACCCGGATGCCCGCCGTCACCGAACTGGTCCGCGAACTCACCGGCAAGGACCCGCACAAGGGCGTCAACCCCGACGAGGTCGTCGCCGTCGGCGCGGCGCTGCAGGCGGGCGTCATCCGTGGTGACGTGAAGGACGTCCTGCTGCTCGACGTCACCCCGCTGTCCCTCGGCATCGAGACCAAGGGCGGCATCATGACCAAGCTGATCGAACGCAACACGACCATTCCGACCCGGCGTTCGGAGATCTTCACCACCGCCGCCGACAACCAGCCCTCGGTCGGCATCCAGGTCTACCAGGGCGAACGCGAGATCGCCGCCTACAACAAGAAGCTCGGCGTCTTCGACCTCACCGGTCTGCCGCCCGCCCCGCGCGGCGTCCCGCAGATCGAGGTGGCCTTCGACATCGACGCCAACGGGATCATGCACGTCTCCGCCAAGGACCTCGCCACCGGCCGCGAGCAGAAGATGACCGTCACCGGCGGCTCGGCGCTGCCCAAGGACGACATCGACCGCATGATGCGCGAGGCCGAGCAGTACGCCGAGGAGGACCGCAGGCGCCGCGAGGCGGCCGAGACCCGCAACCAGGCCGAGCAGCTCGTCTACCAGACCGAGAAGTTCCTGCGGGAGAACGGCGACCGGGTCCCCGGCGACACCAGGTCCGAGGTCGACTCGGCGGTCACCGAGCTGAAGCGGCTGCTGGAGCAGCAGTCCCCCGACACGGCCGACCTGCGCACAGGCGTCGAGAAACTCGCCACGGTCAGCCAGCGGATGGGCCAGGCGATGTACGAGCGGGCCGGGCAGAACCCGACGGGGAGCACCGCGCAGCACACCTCACCGCAGGAGGAGGAAGGGGTCGTCGACGCGGAGATCGTCGACGACGACAAGGACTCCGGGGAGCGCCGCGACGGCGCGGCCTGACCGCCCCGCACCGGGGCCCGGGCGCGGGGCGGCGCCCCCCGGCGCCCGGGCGGTGCGGCCGGGAGGTCGCTCCCCGGCCCCCGCGGGACGGCGGCCGGGGGAGCGGTCCGTCCCCCCGGGGCGGCCCGGGGAGGGGCGCCGGGTCACGGCTTGCGGGCGACGCCCGCGTAGACCGGCACGATGCCCTCCGCCTGGGCCGCCACGTCCTCCGCCCCCGGACGCCACCCGTGCACCGGGATCACCCCCGGTCCCAGCAGCTCCAGCCCGTCGAAGAAACGGGAGAACGCGGCCAGCGGGCGCGGGTGGAAGGGCGTGCCGCCGCGCCGGAAGAGGTTCGCCGCCTGCCCGACGGCCGCCGGGTTCAGGTCCGGGGTGACCTGGGACAGGATCAGGTGGCTGCCCGGCGCGAGGGCGGCGACGTACCGCTCCAGCAGGCCGTACACGTTGTCGCCGTCGGGGTCGTCGTCCAGGTAGTGGGTCAGCGCGACCAGCGACAGCGCCACCGGCCGGTCCAGGTCCAGCGACTCGCCGGCCCGGCGCAGCAGCGTGTCCACGTCCCGCACGTCGGCGTGCACGTACTCCGTGGAGCCCTCGACGGTGCCGTGCAGCAGCGCCTCGGCGTGCCGCAGCACGATCGGGTCGTTGTCCGCGTACACCACGCGCGCCTCGGGCGCGACGCCCTGCGCCACCTGGTGCAGATTGGGCTCCGTGGGGATGCCCGTGCCGATGTCCAGGAACTGGCGGATCCCGGCCTCGGCGACGGTGCGCACGGCCCGGTGCATGAACCGGCGGTTGGCGCGCGCCCCGCGCACCGCCGTGTCGTCCGCCGCGAGGATCTTCCGCGCCAGCTCCTCGTCCACCGGGTAGTTGTCCTTGCCGCCGAGCCACCAGTCGTAGACGCGGGCCGGGTGCGGGCGGCTGGTGTCGACGGGGGCGTGCGCGGCGTCGGATCCGGTCATGCGCTGTCTTCTCCTCGTGGGTGCGAAGGCTCGCTGTACTCGGGCTCGCTGTACTCGCGTGGTGCGAAGGCCCGCCGTACCCGGCGCGGGACGTGCGGTGCCGTACCGAAGACGCCGCACCCGGCGCACGGGTTGCTCCGTGCGGCCGCCGCGGGACCCGCTCGCTCAGTACCTCTCCCGCCACTCCCGCAGCAGCTTCTCCGTGCGCTGGGTCGAGGCGGCCCGCGCCGTCATGTGGTCCAGGACCTCCAGGTGCACCGAGACCTCCTTGCGGGAGTCCAGGTACAGCGCGCCCGTCAGGTACTCGGTGAACACCATGTCCGGCAGCTCCGGCTCGGCGAACCGGAACAGCGAGAACGGCGCGTACGTCCCCGGATGCGGACCGTCGGCGAACTCGGCGACCTGGAGCGTGATCCGGTCCCGGGCGGACCACTCCAGGAGCTTGTCGAGCTGGTCGCGCATCACCCGGCCGTCGACGCTCACCGGGCGCCGCAGCACCGTCTCCTCCATGATCACCCAGAGGTGGGGCGGGTCCCGGCGCTCCAGGAGCCGCTGGCGCTCCATGCGCAGCGACACGTGCCGCTCGACCGCCGCGGGCCCGGCGGTCCCGATCGTCCCGGCCTCCAGGACGGCCCGCGCGTACTCCTCGGTCTGCAGCAGCCCCGGCACGAAGTGCGGCTCGTAGGACCGGATGATCCGGGCGGCCCCCTCCAGACTCACGTACAGGCTGAACCACTCCGGCAGCACGTCGTGGTACCGCTGCCACCAGCCCGGCCGGTTCGCCTCCTCCACGAGCTCCACGAACGCCGCCGCCTCGCTTCCGGGCACCCCGTACGCGGTCAGCAGGATCTGGACGTACGGGATCTTCAGCGCGACCTCGGCGGTCTCCATCCGCCGGACGGTCGCGGGCGCCACCCGCAGGATCCGGGCGGCCTCCTCACGCCCGAGGCCCGCCGCCTCCCGCAGCTCCTGCAACCGCCTTCCCAGCACCACCTGGCCCACCGTGGGTGCGGCCCGCCGCTCACTCACGCCACGCCTCCCCAACGCGCCCAAGCCTGCGATCAGTCTGTCATGTTCCTCCCACACTCTCACGTGTTGCGGAACAATCACTTCCTCCTCCCGTCCCCGCCCGCCCGGTCCCTGCGGCATTACCCCGTGGGTAATCGACCGGGCCCCGTCCCCCGGGCGATCGTGGGGGCACCGGGTTCCGGGCCGGCGCACTCCGGCCCGGAACCCGCACCCAGCCACCGCACCCGATCCGCCGGAGGATGATGCGTCATGTCCGCGACCCAGCTCACCGCGCTCGCCCGGACCACGGAGCCGCAAGCCGCGCTGCGCCGCTTCCTGGCCCTCGACGCCGCGGTGACCGGCGCCAACGCGCTCGCCTACCTCGCCCTCTCCGGCCCGCTCGGACGCTTCCTGGGCGCCGGCTCCGGCCTGCTCCTCGGGCTCGGCGCGTTCCTCGCGGTCTACGCGGCCGCCGTGGGCCTGGTGGCCGCCCGGCCGCACCCGCCGGCCCTCGGCGTGCGGATCGTCGTCGAGGCCAACCTCGCCTGGACGGCGGTGAGTCTGGCCGCCCTCGCGCTCTGGCTCACCCCGACCACGGCGGGCGCGGTCTGGACGGTCCTGCAGGCCCTGACCGTGGCCGGCTTCGCCCTGCTCCAGCACATGGCGCTGAGGGCACGTCAGCTCAGCCAGGACTGAAGGTACTTGGCCGTCGCCGGGTCCGCCGGGAGGAGCGTCTCCACGGCCAGCTCGGCGACGGTCACGTCCATGGGCGTGTTGAACGTGGAGATCGACGACACGAACGACAGCGTCCGCCCCCCGTGCTCGATCAGCATCGGCAGCGCGAAGTACGCCACCGGCTCCGCCGGTTCCTCCCCGGCCCCCTCGCCGGTGTCCGGCACCGGGAACGCCGCCACCTCCTCGTACAGCGCCCGCAGCGGCTCGGAGCGGTGCAGCGCGATCTGCCGCCGCATCTGCTCCAGCAGATGCCCGCGCCACTCCCGCAGGTTCAGGATGCGCGGCGCCAGCCCCTGCGGGTGCAGCGTGAGCCGCACCGCGTTCAGCGGCGGCTCCAGCAGCGACTCGGGCACCCCGTCGAACAGCATCATGACGCCCCGGTTGGCCGCCACGACGTCGTACATCGCGTCGACCACCAGCGCCGGATACGGCTCGAACCCCCCGATCAGCCGCTCGATGCCGTCCCGCAGCACCTCCAGCGCCGGGTCGTCCAGCGGGGTCTGCGGGAACCGGGGCGCGTAACCCGCCGCCAGCAGCAGCGCGTTGCGCTCCCGCACCGGGACCTCCAGGTGCTCGGCCAGCCGCAGCACCATCTCCTCGCTGGGCCGGGAACGGCCGGTCTCGATGAAGCTGATGTGCCGGGCGGAGGAGTCGGCGCGCAGGGCCAGCTCCAGCTGGCTGATCCGCCGTTGCTCCCGCCAGGCCCGCAGCAGCGGGCCCACCCCTTCGGTGACGGGGGCGGTACCGGACGGTGCAGTGGTCATACCGGGACCGTAGTCGAGAAACGGCCGTCCCGGGGAGCCGCACGCTCCTGACCAGGTGTCCGGCGCCCTTCTGTGGCAGCCTGGGAGGCGAGCCCCCGTGCGGGAGCGACGAGGGGACCGGACCGGTGAAGGAGTGCGCCCCATGCCCGTCGAACCGCTGTCGCAGAAGGAGATCGAGGACCGGCTGGCCGAACTGCCGGGCTGGTCGCTCGACGGGGACCGCCTCACCCGCTCCTACCGGCTGGGGTCGCACTCCGCGGCGACGGCGATGGTCGTCCACATCGCCCAGGTGCAGGAGGAGCTCGACCACCACTCCGACCTCACCCTCGGCTACGACACCGTGTCGCTGTCCGTGAACACCCACAGCGCGGGCGGCGCCGTCACCGAGAAGGACGTCGAACTCGCCCGCAGGGTGGAGGACCTCGCCCCCGGACACGGGGCACACTGAGGCGCGTGCTGGACTACGACAAGGAAGCGGCGGACTACGACGCCCTGCGCGGCGGTGAGCCACGCGCCGCCGCGGCCGCGGCGGCCGTGCTGGGCCTGATACCGGAGCAGGCGCGGGACCTGCTGGACGTGGCCTGCGGCACCGGCATCGTGACCCGGCGGTTCGCCGCCGCCCGCGACGGCCTGCGGGTGACCGGCGCCGACCTCGCCCCGTCGATGACCCGCAGGGCCGCCGCCCGCCTGCCCGGCGCCGTGGTCCGCGCCGACATCCGCCGGCTGCCGTTCGCCGACGCCCGGTTCGACGCCGTGGTCAGCGTGTGGCTGCTGCACCTCCTGCCCGGCCCCGAGGACGTGCGGGCCGCCGTCGGCGAGTGCGCCCGCGTCCTGCGGCCCGGCGGGGTCTACGTCACCACCGTCGACAAGGGCGCCTCCCACAACGTCGGCAGCGACATCGACGCCGTCCTCGCCGCCCGCCCGCACAGCCCGGTGCCCGACGCCGCCGCCGACGTCGAGGCCCGTGCCGCCGAGCACGGCCTGCTCCCGGCCGGGCGGGCCCGCTTCCGGGGGCACGGGCAGGGCCGCAGCCCCCGCCGCACCATCGCCGACCTGCGCCGCGGCTGGTTCGTCACCCTGCCCCCCGGCGAACCGATCGCCGAGCGCTTCGCCACCCGGCTGGCCGGGCTCCCCGACCAGGACCGGCCGCGCCCCGACCCGGTGTTCACCCTCAGGGCCTTCCGGAAGCCGCTGTAGCGGCAACCCGGAGCGCGCCGGCGGCGACCGAGAGGCGGAACCCATTCGTCCTCCCAGGAGGTCCGCCCCGTGAAGCACCCCCGCAGGCACCGCAGACGCCGTGTCCTCCTCCCCGCGGCGCTCGCCGCGGCGACGCTGGCCGGCGCCGGTCCGACGGCACTGTCCGGCGAGCCCGCCGAGGCCGCCACCGCGCGGCAGGTCGAGAAGCTCGACCGGGGCGTCGTCAGCGTCCACACCGGCAGCGGCAACCTGGTCGGCTGGCGCTGGCTGGGCACCGACCCGGACGACGTCTCCTTCAACGTCTACCGGGCCGGCACCAAGGTCAACTCCTCGCCCGTCACCGGCTCCACCAACTACTTCCACTCCGGTGCGCCCGACTCGGCCGACTACACGGTCCGCGCGGTCGTGAACGGCGTCGAGCAGGCCGACTCCGTGCACGCCGTCCAGTTCCGCGCCGGCTACAGGGACGTGCCCCTGTCCCCGCCCGCCGGCGGCACCACCCCCGACGGCGTCGCCTACACCTACGAGGCCGACGACGCCTCGGTCGCCGACCTGGACGGCGACGGCGCCCTGGACTTCGTGCTGAAGTGGCAGCCGACCAACGCCAAGGACAACTCCCAGTCCGGACACACCGGCAACACCGTCGTCGACGGCCTCAGACTCGACGGCACCCGGCTGTGGCGCATCGACCTCGGCCGCAACATCCGCTCCGGCGCCCACTACACCCAGTTCCAGGCGTACGACTACGACGGCGACGGCAGGGCCGAGGTCGCCATGAAGACCGCCGACGGCACCCGGGACGGCACCGGCGCCGTCATCGGCAGCTCCTCCGCCGACCACCGCAACTCCGGCGGCTACGTCCTGTCCGGCCCCGAGTACCTGACCATGTTCGACGGGCGGACCGGCAAGGCGATGGGCACCGTCGACTACGTCCCGGCCCGCGGCTCCGTCTCCTCCTGGGGCGACTCCTACGGCAACCGCGTCGACCGCTTCCTGGCCGGCACCGCCTACCTGGACGGCGCCCGCCCCTCCCTGATCACGGCCCGCGGCTACTACACCCGCACGGTGATCGCGGCCTGGGACTGGCGGAACGGCTCCTTCACCCGCCGCTGGACCTTCGACACCAACTCCTCCGCCAACAGCGGCAGGGGCTACGACGGCCAGGGCTCCCACAGCCTCTCCGTCGGGGACGTCGACAAGGACGGCCGGGACGAGATCGTCTACGGCTCGATGGCCGTCGACGACAACGGCAACGCCCTGTGGACCACGAGGACCGGCCACGGCGACGCCCAGCACCTCGGCGACCTCGACCCGGCGACCCCCGGCCTGGAGTACTACAAGGTCTCCGAGTCCACGAGCCGGCCCGCCGCCCTCTACATCGATCCCGCGAACGGCACGGTCCGCTGGAAGCTCGCCGCCTGCTGCGACAACGGCCGGGGCGTCGCCGCGGACATCTGGCCGGGCAACTCCGGCCCGGAGATGTGGTCCTCGTCCGACAGCTCCGTCCGCGACGAGGGCGGCGCCACCAAGGGCCGCGAGCCGTCCTCCGCCAACTTCCTCGCCTGGTGGGACGGCGACCCCGTGCGCGAACTCCTCGACGGCACCCGCGTCGACAAGTACGGCACGTCCTCCGACACCCGCCTGCTGACCGGCTCCGGCGTCGCGTCCAACAACGGCACCAAGTCCACGCCCGTCCTGTCCGGCGACATCCTCGGCGACTGGCGCGAGGAGGTCGTCTGGCGCACCGGTGACAACAAGGCGCTGCGCATCTACTCCACCCCGCACGCCACGGACCGCAGGATCACCACCCTCCTCCACGACACCCTCTACCGCACGTCCCTGGCCTGGCAGAACACCGGCTACAACCAGCCCCCGCACACCGGCTTCTTCCTCGGCGACGGCATGCCCACGCCACCGCGACCGGCGGTGTTCACCCCCTGAGCGGACGGCACGTCAGCGCCTGTCCGGCGGCCTCGTCCCCCTCGCCCGCCCGTACCCGGTACGGGCGGGCGAGGGGGACGCGCGCCACGGCCCCGGTGAGCCGGCCGTCCGTGATGAGGGCGCCCGCACCGTCGTCCAGCAGGCGCCACTCCTCGCTCGGCACGTGGTCCACCACCGCGTTGTTCCCCGCCGCGGCCACGCCGGCGACCGCCCGGTGGAACCCCCTCCACGTGCGGTGCAGCACGTCGGGAAGCAGGTCCGCGTCGATCCCCCGGCGCGACCGCATCGCGTGGAAGGAATCCACGGGCAGGGGGAAGCAGGGCTCGTCCAGGACGTTCGGCAGTTCCTTCGCGATGCTCGATCCCCCCGGACTGGACGTGCCGTTCAGGAAGACGATCCGCCCGTGCACCGTGGCTCCCCCGCTGTCGCCGGCGGGGGGCCGGTCGTCGTCCCCCCGCCGGCGGTCCCCTCAGCGCACCGTGCAGGTCCGCTCGCCCAGCCTGAAGGCGGCCGGTTCGGTGTTCGCCGCCGATCCGGCCGCGGTGAAGCCGAAGCCGACCGACGCGCCCGCCGCCACGGTGCCGTTCCAGTCGGTGTTGCGCACCGTGACCGCCGGACCCGACTGCGTGTGGGCGGCGTTCCAGAGCTGGGAGATCCTCTGCCCGTCCGCGAAGGACCAGTTCAGCGTCCAGCCGTTCCAGGCGCTCGACCCCGTGTTGGTCACCCGTACCTCGGCCTGGAAGCCGCCGGACCACTGGTTGGCGACCGTGTACGTCACCGCGCAGGCGCCCGAGGGCTGCGGGTCCGGATCCGGGTCCGTGCCGCCGCCGGTGTCCGAGGTGTCGCCGTAGACGACGCCGCGGCCGTTGGTCGCCACGTAGACCCGGCCGTACACCCGCGGGTCACCGGTGATCGCCGCGCCGGTCCAGCCCCACTGGTGGGCGTCGTCGTTGACGCGGGTCCAGCTCTCGCCCCGGTCCGTGGAGCGGAAGATGCCGCGCACACCGTCGATCTGCGCGCTGGTGTAGAGGGTCTGGTACGAGGATCCGGGCGCCGCCTTGCCGAAGCCGACGGTGTCGGCCTCCTCGACGTTCGGCAGCCTGGTGAAGGTCGCCCCGGCGTCCGTGGAGTGCCACAGGCCGTACGCCCCGTCGCTCGATCCGCCCGCCAGCCAGACGTCGCCCTTCGCGCCCGGCAGCGCCTTGAACCGCACGCTGTCACCGCCGGGCAGTCCGGTCGCGGCCGACTCCCTGAACGTCGCCCCGCCGTCCGTGCTGACGTAGAACCTGCCGGACTTGAAGCCGTAGAAGGTCTTCGGGTCCACCCGGTCGGACTCCACGACCGCCCCGTCCGGGATGCCGGCCGACTTCGACCAGGACGTGCCGAACCCGGTCGTGTGGTGCACGCCGGTGCCCTGCGGGCTCCACACGAACCGGCTGCCGTCGGCCGCCGCCGCGACCGTCCCGCCCCCGCTGACTCCCGAGGGGTCGGTGCCCGCGAACCAGTGGGCGCCGTTGTCGGTGGAGAACGCGATGTGCGGGCCGGAGTCCAGGGCGCCGGACCGGACCACCGTGTCCGGGTTCGACTCGGCGAAGTCCAGGCTCGTCGTCGACGTGAAGCCGGGCTGGGTGAACATCATCGACGGCACCTCGGTGAGATCCGTGTGCCGGAAGCCGCCGACGTCGCCGAGCGCGCTGAGCAGCGGCGCGCCCGACGGGGGAGAGGCGAGGTCGTTGACGGCCGTCTCCTCCAGACCGCGCACCATCGGCGTGATGGTGAACCGCGAGCCGGTGTCCCAGTTCGTGAGGTCCTCGGTGCCGTGGACCGTCGCGCCGGTGCCGTACATCATGCGGTCCGAGTCGAAGGGGTCGATCTCCAGCGCCTCGGTCATCCAGCCGAGCTTCGGGGTCTGTTCGGGCGGGGAGGGGCTGGCGCCCCAGGTGAGCCACGGCACGGACGAGACGTCCATCGTGTAGCGGTTCTCGCGGTTCGGGTACGACGTGTAGTCCCACGCCTTCGTCCAGGTCGCGCCGCTGTCCGTGGAGCGGAAGATCTGGGTGTCCGGCCACCAGGAGCTGTAGGCGGTGGCCATCACCGTGCCCGGGTCCTGCCGGTCCACCGTCAGTCCGCTGAAGCCGTAGTACGTGTCGGCCCCGGCGACGGGGCTGATGTCGGTCCAGGTGCCGGTCGCCGTCGCGTACCGGTACAGCCGGCCCCTGCCGCCGTCGTAGGGGCCGCCGGTGTCGCTGTAGGCGAGGTAGAGGTGGCCGTTCCCGGCGTCGAGGACGCCCTTGTGGGCGAGGTACCCCGTCGGCTGGCCGGGCAGCCGCTGCCAGGTGGCGCCCGCGTCCGTCGACCGGTACACGGCGTTGTCCTTGTCGGCGACACCGGCGTAGACCGTCCTCGTCGCCGTGCCGGCGCTGCCCGTCGACTCGTCGAAGGTGACCCAGACGATCCCCTGGTTGTCACTGGCGTACCCGGACGTGTCGCTCGGATCCTGGGCGTAGTTCCCGGGGTTGGGGAAGTTCGCGACCCGCGACCAGCTCGCCCCCGAGTCCGTCGACCGCCACAGCCCCTTCCCGCTGGGCGCGCCCAGGTACAGCACGCTGTTGCGGTTCGGGTCGACCGCCAGGCGTTCCCCCATGCCCCGGCCCGGCATGTTGCCGCCCAGCTTGAACGGCAGGCCGGCCTTCCGCCAGGTCGCGCCCCGGTCGGCGGAGCGCAGCACCGCGCCGTTGCCCGGGTCCCAGTCGTTGGTGTACGTGCCGACCGCCGCGTACACCCGGTCCGGGTCGACCGGGTCGGAGGCGAGGCTCACCACGCCGGTGTGCCCCCAGTCGTCCCAGCCCACCGAGTCCAGCAGCGGGGTCCAGGTCTTCGTCGCCTCCTGCCAGCGGTAGGCGCCGCCGATGTCGGTGCGGGCGTAGGCCAGGTTCTTCTCGCTGCGGTTGAAGACGATGCCGGGGACGAACCCGCCGCCGTCGACGCGGGCGTTCTTCCAGGTGAAGGTGTCGGCGGCGAGGGGGGTGGCCGCGGCCGGTTCCGGGCCGTCGCCGGCCGCGAGGGCGGGCGGGCCGCCCTCGCGGCCGGCCGCCAGGGCGAGCACGGCCGTGAGGATGCGGGTTCTTCGCACGGTGCGTTCCTTCCTCGGGGTGGGGGGAGGGGCGGAAAGCGTGCGAGGGCCGGGCGGCCCCCCGTGCGTGGGTCCTGCCGTCGGACTCCCGTCGTCCGCCCGGAGGGCGGGCCGCGCGGCGCCATGGGGGTCCCCCTGCTCGAGCGAAGTCGAGAGCTCGGGGGAGCGTCCTCTCGGTGTGCCGGGCCCCGAACCCGTACTTGGAGGTACTCGGGTCGGGGCCCGGTGCGGCGAGAGTGCGTGCATGGTGTCGTGCGGCGGACGGGAGTCCGGCGGCAGGGCCCGGGGGGCCGCCCGGCCGGGTGGCCCCGGCGTCAGGTGCCGGGGCCGGTACGCGGAGCGCCGGCGGGGACTATTCGAGAAGCTCCGCGTACGAGCCCATGGCCGTGGCGATGTCCGCCTGGGCCCAGAACCGGTGGTACGTGAAGGTGGGCGCGGCGCCGCCCGCCAGGTAGGACTCGATCTTCGACCAGGCCGGGTCGTCCTGGTAGAAGGAGCGGATCGAGTCGAACGTCGACGAGGAGTTGATCACGTCGCCGTTGGGCATGGTGCCGGTCCAGCCGTTCGGGACGTACACCGGGTCGTCGAAGCGGTTGTAGTCGGCGCGGGTCTCCGGGACGGCGATGCCCAGGTCGTCCTGGTGGTTGTTCCACATGCCGTCGAGGAGCTTCTTCGCGGTGGCCGCGGCCTCGGTGTCACCGGAGCGGTCGGCGTAGTACGTCAGGGTCTTGGCGTACGCGGCCGCCACGCCGACGTCGTTGGTGTAGTCGACGACGGTGACGTGCAGGCCGCTGTTGGCACCGGGGGCCGTGGCGTTCCACGTGTCGGGCTTGCCCGACCAGCGCAGCGTCGACGGGATCCGGAAGGTGCCGTCCGGGTTGACCGTGGTCTCGGACAGGGCCCAGTCCACCCACTTGTCGAGGACCGACTTGGCGAGCGCGTTGCCGGTCTGCTGGTACAGCTCGGCGACCCGCTCCATCGACCACGCCTGGAAGCCGAACCACTGGTTGGACGGCGGGTCGTGGTAGACCGGCTTCTCGTCGTAGTGCATGCCGTAGAAGGTCGGCGTGCCGGCCGGCGGGGTCGTGTACCGGCCCGCCCAGCTGTTGGTCGCGCCGCCCGCGATGGCGCCCTCGTCGGACTGCAGCCAGCGGTAGAACTCCAGCTGCCGCTGCATCGACTTGGCCCAGTCGTCCGCGCCCGTCGCCGACTTCGGCTTCAGCGGCGCGTAGTTGCTCAGCGCGTACGCGGCGAGAGGGTTCTGGTAGCCGCCGTGCGCGTGGCTGGAACCGATGCGCCAGGCCCAGCCCGCCGAGGAGTCGGTGGCGCCGCCCCAGGCGTAGTACCAGGACAGCAGGTAGTGCGAGGCGTCCTTGCCGGTGCCGGCCGGGCAGGACGGGCTGGTGCAGTTGCCGATCTTCTTGAAGTACTTGTCGAACATGGCGTAGCGCAGGTAGTCACCCATCTTCGCGGCCTTGGTGACGGTCGCGGAGACCTCGGAGCCCTTGCCCTGCTCCTTGGCCCACTTGTCCGCCCAGTACGCGGCCTGCACGGCGCGCGCGTCGGCGTCCGGGGCGTTGGTGAACTTCCACTGCCTGGCGTAGGACGCGTCCTTGGTGAACAGGTCCAGGTAGCCGTTCTTCCCGCCGTACTTGAAGGCGTCGCAGGTGGGCTGCGGGACGGTCTCCCACACCGACTCCTGCGGGCCGCGCTGGAAGGTGTTGATGTACGACGGTCCGGTGTCCGCCGGACCCGCCTCGCACTTGCCGGGCGAGTTGCCGTAGCCGTAGACGTTGTCGACGTCCTGGATCCAGTGCATGCCGTAGACGTCGTCCGTGCCGTAGGCGGACCTCAGCTCGGCCGCGATCGGGTCGGGGCCGACCGGGACGCCCGTGTCGAGCGCGGACGGGTACTCGTTCGGGGTGTCGTACTCGGGCGCGTACGTCGCCGGCTTCGAGGCGTTGTAGAAGGAGTTGGTCGGCTGGTCGGCGCGGTTCGGGATCATGTACTTCTCCATGATCTCCCAGGCCCCGTTGAACTTGGACCAGTCACCGGTCACCTTGCCGTACATGGCCTGGAGCCACAGCAGGTAGCTGTACGCCTCCGAGGTGGTCTCGTGGCCGTGGTCCGGCGCCTCGACGATCAGCGTCTCGACCGAGTGGTACGGGATGCCCTCGGGCGAGAAGTAGCCGTTCGCCGGGTCGGTGATCTTCCCGTACAGCTCCAGGAAGCGCGCGTCGTACGCCTTCTGCGCACCCAGCTGCGTCACCGTGACCGCGGCCTTGCCGTGCCCCGGCGCCGTCGACTCGAAGACCGCCGAGCCGGTGCCGGAGGAGTCGGCGCCGATGGTCACCTTCTGCGCGGTGTTCCAGTTCGACGGGGTGAAGGTGAGCGAGGCGCCACCGGTGACCGACAGCCCCGAGTTGCCGCTCGCGCGGGCCGTCGTGACGGTCACGTTCGCGCTCGGCTGCTTCGACAGCTTCACCTCGTACGTGCCCGACTCGCCCTGCCGGACGCCCAGTTGGGACGGTGTGGCCACCACGGTGGGGCCCGAGGCGACCGTGATGCCGACCGGGGTCGAACTCGCGGAGGCGCCCATGCTGTCGTGGGCCTTCGCCACCAGCGAATGACTGCCCACGGTCAAACCGGCGACCGACAGGGTGAACGGGGCGCTGCTGTCCGTGCCCAGCAGTTCGGTGTCGTCGTAGAACTCGACCTTGGTGATCGTGGCGTTGTCGGCCGCCGCCGCGGTCGCCGCGAGCGGGACGGTCTCCCCCTGGGTGTAGACGGCGCCGGCCTCGGGGCTGGTCAGCACGGTGATCGGCGGCTGGTGGGCGCCGACGCAGGTGGTGCCGTTGATCGCGAAGGACGTGGGCGCGGCGTTGGATCCGCTGTAGGAGAACTGGGCGCCGGTCGTGACGGCGCCGCCGGCGGCGATCCGGGCGTTGTACCCGGCGTTCTTCACGGTCACGGTCTTCCCGGACTGCGACCAGCTGCCGTTCCAGCCGTTCACGAGCTTCTGGCTGCCCGCGTAGTCGTACGTCAGCGTCCAGCCGTCGATGACGTCCGTGCCGCGGTTGGTGAGCGTCAGTTCCGCGGTGAAGCCGGAGCCCCAGTCGTTGGTCCGGTAGTCGACGCTGCACTGGACGGCCGCCGCCTGAGCGGGAGTTGAACCTGAGGAGAGCATCGTCAGCGGGAGCGCGAGAGCCGCCGCGGCGGCCGTCCACAACCGCCGGACGCCTCTGCGTCTCCTGGGTGGGGGATGCATGGTGCTGGTTCCTCCTGCGACTCGGAGATGTCAAGGCTTGAACCAGTGGGAGCGCTCCCATAGTGGGGACGGGGTCGGGGGCGGTCAAGGTTTGTGGAGAGTCGAAAAGATTCGACGCGGCGAGACGCGGGGAAAGTTGACAACCCTCTGTTCTTCGCCGTCACTTGGCGCTAGCTTCATGAACACCAGTGGGAGCGGTTCCACCAGTCGGCGCGTCCGTCACGGCGCGCTTCGCACTGCAAGGAGTCGCTCATGCGCCACCCCCCGCGTTCAGTACTTTTAGCCATTCCCGTGCACGGCGGAGCGCTCCGCCACGCCCCCCTCCGCGGGCGGCGGCACCGGGACGGCGGCGATCCGGCTCGACGGCACCACCCGCACCCCGGGCGCGGGGCCGGCGCACCTTCGTGGGACCCCTCGTCGTCCGTGCTGCCCGAGAACACCCCCGGCGGCACCACGGGCCCGTCCTGGACCGGGTCACGACGGCACTCCCACCCCGTACGGCACCGGGCCGCGCGGCCCCCGCGCACGCCCTCGAAGGACAGCCCCCTACGGATAGGACACCCGCACTCATGAGTCGCACCAGAACCGCGCTCCTCGCCGCCATGGCGCTGGTCGCCGGCGCCACCGGGACGGCGTTCGCCGCCATCCCCGGCGACGTCGGCGCGGCCGCCGTCCCCTGCACCGTCGACTACAAGGTGCAGAACCAGTGGTCCACCGGCTTCACCGCGTCCGTGACGGTCACCAACAACGGCGCCGCCAAGTCGTCGTGGGCGGTGAAGTGGTCGTACGCCGGCAACCAGAAGGTCACCAGCGGCTGGAACGCCAAGGTCACCCAGTCCGGCGCCGACGTCACCGCCGCCAACGAGTCCTACAACGGCACGCTGGCCACCGGAGGTTCGGCCACCTTCGGCTTCCAGGGCTCCTACAGCGGCACCAACGCGATCCCGGCCACCTTCACCCTCGACGGCGTGACCTGCAACGTCGACTCCGGCGGACCGACCGACCCGCCGGACCCGACCGACCCGCCGCCCACGGGCAACCGGGTCGACAACCCCTACAGCGGCGCCAAGGTGTACGTGAACCCCGAGTGGTCCGCCAAGGCCGCCGCCGAGCCGGGCGGCAGCCGCATCGCCAACCAGCCCACCGGCGTCTGGCTGGACCGCACCGCCGCCATCAACGGCGTCAACGGCGGCATGGGCCTGCGCGACCACCTCGACGAGGCCCTGCGGCAGAAGGGCTCCGGCGAGCTCGTCGTCCAGCTGGTCATCTACAACCTGCCCGGCCGCGACTGCGCCGCGCTCGCCTCCAACGGCGAACTCGGCCCGACGGAGATCGACAAGTACAAGACGCAGTACATCGACCCGATCAAGGCCATCCTCGCCGACCCCAAGTACGCCTCGCTGCGGATCGTCACCACGGTCGAGATCGACTCCCTGCCGAACCTGGTCACCAACGTCTCCCCGCGGCCCACCGCCACGCCGAACTGCGACGTGATGAAGGCCAACGGCAACTACGTCAAGGGCGTCGGCTACGCCCTGAACAAGCTCGGTGACGTGCCCAACGTCTACAACTACGTGGACGCCGGACACCACGGCTGGCTCGGCTGGGACGACAACTTCGGCGCCTCCGCGGAGATGTTCAAGCAGGCCGCCACCGCCGAGGGCGCCACCGTCGCCGACGTGCACGGCTTCATCGCCAACACCGCCAACTACAGCGCGCTGAAGGAGGACCACTTCTCGGTCGACCAGACCGTGGCCGGCAAGTCGGTGCGCGAGTCCAAGTGGGTCAGCTGGAACCGTTACGTCGACGAGCTGTCGTACGCCCAGGCCCTGCGCCAGAAGCTGGTCTCGCTCGGCTTCGACTCGAAGATCGGCATGCTGATCGACACCTCCCGCAACGGCTGGGGCGGCACCGCCCGGCCCACCGGGCCCGGCGCCACGACCAGCGTGGACACCTACGTCGACGGCGGCCGCTACGACCGCCGGTTCAACACGGGCAACTGGTGCAACCAGAAGGGCGCGGGACTCGGCGAGCGGCCGAAGGCCTCGCCGGAGCCCGGGATCGACGCCTACGTGTGGATGAAGCCCCCGGGCGAGTCCGACGGGGCGAGCAAGGCCATCGACAACGACGAGGGCAAGGGCTTCGACCGGATGTGCGACCCGACGTACACGGGCAACCCGCGCAACGACAACAACATGTCGGGCGCCCTGCCCGACGCCCCGATCTCCGGGCACTGGTTCTCCGCCCAGTTCCAGGAGCTGATGAAGAACGCGTACCCGCCGCTGTCCTGACCGGCCGGCCGCTGTGAACCGCCGGGGACGGTCCCGCCGGGCCCGTCCCCGGCGGGGCCGCACACGCCCCTCCGGCGGTTCCGCCGCTCCCGCGAGGCACGTTTTGCGGGAGCGGCAACACCGCTTGCTCCCGTCCGGTGCGCCGGAGCACCCTGGCGGCACCCGAGCGGAGAGGCTGTCCACCATGGCGCACCACCACCACGACCACGGTCACGACCACGGCCACCACGACCACGGCCACCACGACCACGCCGACATCGACTGGGCCGAGATGGCCCCCTCCTCGAATCCCAGGCGGAGCTCTTCACCCCCCTGTACGAGCGGGCCCTGAGCTGGCTGGCGAAGGAGGTGACCGGACCCGGACTCGTCGTCGACGCGGGCAGCGGGCCCGGCGTCATCTCCTGCCTGTTCGCCGAGACCTTCCCGGGCGCGCGGATCGTGGCCGTCGACGGCTCCGGACCGCTGCTGGAGCGGGCCGCGGCCCGGGCCGCCCGCCAGGGCGTCGCCGACCGCTTCGGCACCCTCGCCGGTGAACTGCCCGAGGTGCTCGACGCGTTGGACTACCCGGCCGACCTGCTGTGGGCCAGCCGCAGCGTGCACCACCTCGGCGACCAGAAGGCGGCGCTCGCCGCCCTCGCCCGGCGGCTCGCGCCCGGCGGCACGCTCGCCGTGATGGAGGGCGGTCTGCCCGCCCGGTTCCTGCCCCGCGACATCGGTTTCGGCCGGCCCGGACTCCAGGCGCGCATCGACGCGGTGGAGGAGGAGTGGTTCGCCCGGATGCGCGCCGACCTGCCGGGCTCCGTCGCGCACACCGAGGACTGGCCGGCCCTGCTGGCCTCGGCCGGTCTGCACCACACCCGCTCGCGCACCTTCCTCCTCGACCTCCCCGCACCGGCCACGGACCGCGCCCGCGCCTACGTGGCCGCCACCCTGGGACGCATCCGCGAGGCCATGGCCGAGCGCCTGGACGCCGAGGACCGCGCCACCCTCGACCGCCTCCTCGACCCCGACGACGAGGCGGGCCTGCACCACCGCCCGGACGTGTTCGTCCTGGCGGCCCACACGGTCCACGCGGCGGTGCGGCCCGTGTGACCACGCCCTTGACTTCGAGAGCCCTCCAGGTGATGGACTCCCCGGCGGACAACGACACCAGGGGGTAACCATGACCGACTCTCCGGTCGCGCTCGTCACCGGTGGAGGCAGCGGTATCGGCGCCGCCGTCGCGCGGCGGTTGCTGGGCGCGGGGCAGCGGGTGGCCGTCACCGGGCGCGGCACCGGGCGGCTGCGCGGCTTCGCGAAGGAACTCGGCGAACCCGCAGGGCTGCTGACGCTCACCGGGAACGCGGCTGTGTACGACGACGTACGGTCGGCGGTCGACACCGTGCTGGCGGAGTTCGGCCGGCTGGACACCGTCGTCGCCAACGCCGGTTTCGCCACCCACGATTCGGTCGCCGAGGGCGACCCCGCCGGGTGGACCGAGATGGTGCTGACCAACGTCCTCGGTCCCGCCCTGCTGATCAGGGCCTCGATCGACGCCCTGAAGGAGACCCGGGGGCGGATCGTGCTGGTGGGGAGCGTCGCCGGGTTCGTACCGGGCCCCGGCAACATCTACGGGGCGACCAAGTGGGCGGTGACCGGGCTCGCCGAGAACACCCGGCGGCAGGTCACCGAGTGGGGCGTGGGCGTGACGCTGATCGCGCCCGGCCGGACAAGGACGCCGTTCTGGGACTCCTACGGCAGCCTCCCGCCCGGTCACCTGCTCACCGCGGACCAGATCGCCGACTCGGTCGTGTGGGCCCTGGGGCAGCCGGCCGGCGTGGACGTCAACACCGTGGTGGTGCGGCCCGTCGGCCAGCCCAACTGATCGGCTCCCCGCGGACGTCCGGCGGCCTCCCCGTCCCCGGAGGGCTCGGGGAGGCCGCCGGCGGCGGGGTGTCAGGCCCCGTTGAACGCCGCCGGGTCCGGACCCAGCCGCCGGTCCTCGTTCAGGGCGCTGATCGCCGCGAGGTCCTCGTCGTCCAGGCTGAAGCCGAAGACGTCGATGTTCTCCTTGATCCGGGACGGCGTCACCGACTTCGGGATGACGACGTTGCCCAGCTGGATGTGCCAGCGCAGGACGATCTGGGCCGGGGTGCGGCCGTGCTTGCGCGCGATGGCCACGATCGCCGGGACCTCCAGCAGGCCCTTGCCCTGGCCCAGCGGCGACCAGGCCTCGGTGGCGATGCCCTGCTGCGCGTGGTACTCGCGCGCGGCCTGCTGCTGCAGGTGCGGGTGCAGCTCGATCTGGTTCACGGCCGGGATCACCGACGTCTCGCCGATCAGCCGCTCCAGGTGCTCGGGGAGGAAGTTGGACACGCCGATCGCGCGGATCCGGCCGTCGGCGTGCAGCTTCTCGAACGCCTTGTACGTGTCGACGTACAGGCCGCGCTCCGGCGTCGGCCAGTGGATGAGGTACAGGTCCACGTAGTCCAGGCCCAGCTTCGACACGGAGGCGTCGAAGGCGCGCAGCGTCGCGTCGTACCCCTGGTCGCTGTTCCAGAGCTTGGTGGTGACGAAGAGCTCCTCGCGGGGGACGCCCGACCGCGCGACGGCCCTGCCGGTGCCCTCCTCGTTGCCGTAGATCGCCGCGGTGTCGATGCTGCGGTAGCCGACCTCCAGCGCCGTCGCGACGGCCGTCTCGGCCTCGTCGTCCGGCACCTGCCAGACGCCGAAGCCCAGCTGGGGCATCTCGACACCGTTGTTCAGGATGATCGGGGGGACCTTGCTCACGAGCTCTCGATCCTTCGGTTGTGGTCAGGTGGTACTCCCATCGTCAACGATCACGGCCCGTGATGCATTCCTGACGGGAGAATTCACACGCGGTAGAGCGCCTCGACCTCTTCCTCGTACGCCTTCTCGATCGCCTTCCGCTTCAGCTTCAGCGACGGCGTGAGCAGCCCGTGCTCCTCGGTGAACGGCTGCGCCAGGATCCGGAAGGTGCGGATCGACTCGGCCTGCGAGACGAGGGTGTTGGCCGCGACCACCGCACGCCGCACCTCCGCCTCCAGGTCCGGGTCCCGCACCAGCTCGGCCGGTGACAGCCCCGGCTTGCGGCGCACGGTCAGCCAGTGCTCGACCGCCTCCGGGTCCAGCGTGACCAGGGCGGCGACGTACGGGCGGTCGTTGCCGACGACGATGCACTGGCTGACCAGCGGATGGTCCCGCACCCGCTCCTCCAGCGGCCCCGGCGAGACGCTCTTGCCGCTCGAGGTGACCAGGATCTCCTTCTTGCGGCCGGTGATGGTCAGGTAACCGTCCTCGTCCAGGGAGCCGAGGTCGCCGGTGGCCAGCCAGCCGTCGTGCAGGGTCTCCCCGGTCGCCCCGGGGTCGTTGAGGTAGCCCTGGAAGACGGTGTCGCCCCGCAGCCAGATCTCCCCGTCCTGCGCGATGCGCACGGTGACCCCGGGGATCGGCCGGCCGACCGTGCCGTAACGGGTGCGCTCGGGCGGGTTGACGGTGGCGGCCGCCGTCGACTCCGTGAGGCCGTACCCCTCGTAGACGTGGACGCCGGCGCCCGCGAAGAACAGCCCGAGCCGGCGGTCCATCGCCGAGCCGCCCGACATGGCGTGCCGGATCCGGCCGCCCATCGCGGCGCGGATCTTGGAGTAGACGAGCTTGTCGAAGAACTGGTGCTGCATCCGCAGGGCCGCGGACGGGCCGGGGCCGGTGCCCCAGGCCTTCGTCTCGACGGCGTCCGCGTACGCGACGGCCACCTCGACGGCCTTCTCGAACGGCCCCGAACGGCCCTCCCGCTCCGCCTTGCGCCGCGCCGCGTCGAACACCTTCTCGAAGATGTACGGCACGGCCAGGATGAACGTCGGCCGGAACGCGGCCAGATCGGGCATCAGGGCCGCCGCGTTCAGCTGCGGCTGGTGGCCGAACTTCACCCTGCCGCGGATCCCGGCGACCTGCACCATCCGCCCGAAGACGTGCGCGAGCGGCAGGAACAGCAACGTCGCCGCCCGGTCGCTCTTCCCGGAGCGGAACACCGGCTCCCAGCGCGCGACGACGGTGTCCGCCTCGTGCATGAAGTTGCCGTGCGTCAGGACGCAGCCCTTGGGGCGGCCCGTGGTGCCCGAGGTGTAGATGACCGTCGCCACCGATTCGGGGGTGACCGCCCGCCGGTGCCGGTGCACCACCTCGTCGTCGAGGTGCGCGCCCGCGTCGTACAGCTCCTGCACCGCGCCCGCGTCGAGCTGCCACAGCCGGCGCATCCGGGGCAGCCGGTCGATGACGGTGGCGATCGTCATCGCGTGGTCCTCGTGCTCCACGACGGCGGCCGTCACCCCGGCGTCGTGCAGCATCCAGGAGCACTGCTCGGCGGAGGACGTGGGGTACACGGGCACGACCTGCGCGCCGATCGCCCACAGCGCGAAGTCGAAGAGCGTCCACTCGTAGCGGGTACGGGACATGATCGCGACCCGGTCGCCGAAGCGGACCCCGCCCGCGAGCAGGCCCTTGGCGAGGGCGAGCACCTCGTCGCGGAACTCCGCGCTGGTCACGTCCCGCCACCGGCCGGTGGCGTCCTTGCGGCCCAGCGCGACGTACGAGGGGTCCTCCTCGGCGTACCGGAAGACCACGTCGGCCAGACCGCCGGCCGCGGGCGCCGACGCGAGCGGAGGGCTGGTGATCTCGCGCAATCCCGCTCCCCGTTCCCGCTCCTCGGCGCTCGGACTGGCTCGGACCGGCGGGACCGGCCGGACCGGCCCGGGCCGGTCCGGGAGAGTGACGTCCCGCACAGCGCCGTGAAAGCTACCCCACCGGGCCGGGGTGCGGGAGGGGGTCCGAAAACCGGGCAGGGCTCTCGTCCGCGCTGGTCAGCGGGGGAAAATGCGCGCACATGGGGAAGGGCCGGACAGAAAGCTGACGGTGGAGTAAGTTTCGGCGCCGTAATCTCCACGGAATCTGTACGGCCCCATGACCGTCCCTTGGGGCGCGCCACCGGGTCCCACCCACCCCAGCGTGCGCGCGGACGAAAACGTCACCGCCCGCTGCGGTGCAGCCGGTCGCCGCCCGCCAGGATCGCCGCCGTCAGGGCGTCGGCCGCCCCCCGCGCGGAGGGGCGGTGCCGGCCGTGCGCCACCACGAAGTCCACCTCGCCCGGCTCCGGCAGGCCCGCCCGCTCCGGCACCCGCACCAGCCCCGGGGGGATCAGCCCGCGCGCGTGCACCATCACCCCCAGCCCGGCGCGGGCCGCCGCGAGCAGGCCGTTGAGGCTGCCGCTGGTGCACACGACGCGCCACTGCCTGCCCTGCCGCTCCAGCGCCCGCAGCGCCAGGGCCCGGGTGATGCCCGGCGGCGGGTAGACGATCAGCGGCACCGGGCGGTCCGGGTCCGGGCGCAGCCCCGGCGCGCCGATCCACACCAGCTCGTCGTGCCAGACCAGCCGGTGCGGATCGGCGCGCGGGTCCTCCGGTCGCCGCTTGGCCAGCACCAGGTCCAGCCTTCCCGCGGCGAGCTGCTCGTGCAGCGTGCCCGACAGCTCGACCGTCAGCTCCAGGTCGACCTCCGGGTGCTCGTGCCGGAACCGCTCGAGGATCTCCGGCAGCCGGGTCAGCACGAAGTCCTCCGACGCGCCGAACCGCAGCCGCCCGCGCAGCCGGGTGCCGGTGAAGAACTGCGTCGCCTGCTCGTGCGCGGCCAGGATCCGCCGCGCGAAGCCGAGCATCGCCTCGCCGTCCTCGGTCAGCTCCACCGAGTGCGTGTCCCGGGTGAACAGCTGCCGCCCGGTCGCGTCCTCCAGCCGCCGCACGTGCTGGCTGACGGTCGACTGCCGCAGCCCGAGCCGCCGCGCCGCCTGGGTGAAGCTCAGCGTCTGCGCCACGGACAGGAACGTCCGCAGCTGCGTCGGGTCGTACATCCCGGCAGGCTACCGCGGTCATCGCGGACCGTGATGACAGTCAGAGCGGTGTACCGGATTCCCGATCACGACGGGAGGGAGCAGGATGGAGAGGGGACGCCTCGTCCCCGCGCGGCCCGGGGACGCCGAGCGCGTCCCGGTGCGCGTCCGTGGGCGCACCGCCCGCACGACCGAGCAAGTGGAGCACCGTGACACGCCTGCGATGGCCGGCCTGGATGCCGATCGACCCGTACATCCTGCTCCTGCTCGGGACGGTGGGCCTCGCCGCGCTGCTCCCGGCCCGCGGTACGGGCGCGGACGTCGCCTCGGGCGCCTCCACGGCCGCGATCGCCCTGCTGTTCTTCCTCTACGGCGCCCGGCTGTCCACCCGTGAGGCCCTGGACGGCCTGAAGCACTGGCGCCTCCACGTCACCGTCCTGGCCTGCACGTTCGTCGTCTTCCCGGTGCTGGGCCTGGCCGCCCGCGGACTCGTCCCGGTGCTCCTGGCCGACCCGCTGTACCAGGGCCTGCTCTTCCTCACCCTGGTCCCCTCCACCATCCAGTCGTCGATCGCCTTCACCTCGATCGCCCGCGGCAACGTGCCCGCCGCGATCTGCGCCGGCTCCTTCTCCTCGCTGGCCGGCATCGTCGTCACCCCGCTGCTCGCGGCGACCCTGCTCGGCGGCGCCGCGGGCGGGTTCTCCGCCGACTCGGTGCTCAGGATCGTGCTCCAGCTGCTGGTGCCGTTCGTCGCCGGGCAGCTGCTGCGCCGCTGGATCGGGTCCTTCGTCGCCCGCCGTCGCAGGGTGCTGGGGCTGGTCGACCGGGGTTCGATCCTGCTCGTCGTCTACACCGCGTTCAGCCAGGGCATGGTCCAGGGCATCTGGGGCCGGGTGAGTCCGGCCCGGCTCGGCGGGCTGCTCGTCGTCGAGGCCGTGCTGCTCGCCGTGATGCTGCTGCTGACCTGGTACGGCGCCAAGGCGCTGAGGTTCGGCAGGGAGGACCGGATCGCGATCCAGTTCGCCGGCTCGAAGAAGTCGCTGGCCGCCGGGCTGCCCATGGCGAGCGTGCTGTTCGGGACGCAGGCCTCGCTGGCCGTGCTGCCGCTGATGCTCTTCCACCAGATGCAGCTGATGGTGTGCGCGGTGATCGCCAGGCGCCGCTCCCACGACCCCGTCGAGGTCAGCGCGGCGGACCGAGCCGGACCGTCACGAACCGAGGTCGGTACAGGGACACGTTCCGGCTGAGCATCACCGCGGCCCCGGCCGTCTCCAGCCAGTTCACGTCGTAGCTGAGCACCAGCCGCCCGCCGTCGCTCAGCTCCGGGTGCGCCTGCGGGTTGTAGGCGGCGGTCCCGCCCTGCGGCAGCGCGGGGCGGAACTCCTCCGTCGGCCCGTGCCACGGTCCGGTCGGGGAGCAGGCCCAGTACGCCGCCACCGTGGTCAGCCCCTCGGCGCCCGCGGCCATAGTGAACAGCACGTACGTCCCGTCCGTCCGCACCACGGAGAACGCGCTGCCCACGCCCGTGCGCCGCCCGTCGCCGAGCACCGGGCGCGGGCGGGTCCGGGTCTGCCACGCCGAACCGTTCCAGTACTCCCAGGCCGCCGGGTCCGCCAGCCCGCCCTCCGGGACGCGCGCCACGTGGGCGTGCGAGGCCGGGCGGGAGGCGGGGCGGCCGTCGTCGCCGCCGAAGACGTACGTCCAGCCGTCCTCCTCGACGAGGGTCGTGCCGAACAGCACCCGCCGCGACGGGTCGGCGACGCGCTGCTGGTCGAGCACCGTCACCACCGACTCCGGGCGCAGGTCGGGCAGCGAGAGCGTGGCGACCTCGGTGGCGGTGGGCACGCCGTAGATCCACGGGGACCGCCCGGCGGTGCGCACCCACAGCAGGACCCTCACGACCTGCTCGGCGGAGCCGGGGGAGCGCGGCTCGACCCGGGCGGCCACCGGCCAGCGCCACCGGTTCGGGGCGGGGTCGGGGAAGAGCGGGGCGGGCAGGGTGCGCTCCAGGCGGCCGCCGCGCATCAGCACCGCCGAGTTGCGCACCAGCGGGGCGGTGGCGTCCCGCCACGCGTGGGACTCGCCGGCCGGGTTGGGCGGACGGTGCACACGGCCCAGGTAGGTGTCGGAGAACAGCCACAGCAGCCGGCCGTCGGGCAGCCGAACCGAGTGGGTGCCGTCGCCGCCGGTCCAGTCGTCGCCGCGGGCGTCGTCGTCGCCGTAGCGGGCGAACTCGGAGGTGAGGGCGGAGTCGGCGGACCAGGAGGCGACGGTGCGCGGTGCGCAGGCGCCGCCGTCCGGCCGCCGGTCGCCGTCCCGCGGCAGACCGGTGACCAGCAGGGCCCCGAGGACCAGGGTCAGCACCAGGGCGATCCCGGTCCCCGTGCGCTGTCGTGCTCGTGCTGCGTCGTCGGGCACGCTCCGCGACGTTAGTGGCCGAAGTGGCTCCGGTCCATGGGGCGTCGGCGGCTCGCGGCCCGGTACGGCCGGGGGCCCTGCCACGGCCCGGAGGGGACCGGTGCGGATCGGGGCGCCGGTGCGGGCCGGAGGCGCCGGTGCGGCCACCGGTCCGCCGGCCCCGAGGCGGGGCCCCGCGGCGCAGGGGGCGCTCCCCGCCGGCCGGGGCCCCGCCGCCGTGTCGCGGGAGACCGGTCAGCCCCGGGCGGCCGCGGTCCGCAGGGCGATGCGGTCCTCACCCGCGTACACGTTCATGGAACTGCCCCGCAGGAAGCCCACCAGCGTCAGGCCCGTCTCCGCGGCCAGGTCCACGGCCAGCGAGGACGGGGCGGAGACCGCCGCCAGGACCGGGATGCCGGCCATCACCGCCTTCTGCGCCAGCTCGAAGGAGGCCCGGCCGGAGACCAGCAGGACCGTCCGGGACAGCGGGAGCCCGCCGCCCTGCAGGGCACGGCCGACGACCTTGTCCACCGCGTTGTGCCGGCCCACGTCCTCCCGCACGTCCAGCAGCCCGCCCTCCTCGTCGAACAGCGCCGCCGCGTGCAGGCCGCCGGTGCGGTCGAAGACCCGCTGGGCCGCGCGCAGCCGGTCGGGCAGGCCCGCCAGCAGCTCCGGGGTCAGGCGCAGCGGGGGAGTGTCGGCGAGGGGGTGGCGGGCCGTGGTGCGCACCGCGTCCAGGCTCGCCTTGCCGCACAGGCCGCAGGACGAGGTGGTGTAGACGTTGCGTTCGAGCGTGATGTCCGGGACCACCACGCCGGGCGCGGTCTTCACGTCCACCACGTTGTAGGTGTTGGACCCGTCGGCCGTCGCCCCGGCGCAGTAGACGATGTTCTGCAGGTCGGACGCGGTGGCCAGGACCCCCTCGCTCACCAGGAACCCGGCCGCCAGCGCGAAGTCGTCGCCCGGCGTGCGCATGGTGATCGCCAGCGGTCTGCCGTTCAGCCGGATCTCCAGGGGCTCCTCGGCGACGAGCGTGTCCGGACGGCCGGACACCACTCCGTCCCGGATGCGGATCACCTTGCGTCGTTCCGTGACTCGTCCCATGTCCCCAGTCCCGATCAGTCCCGGTTCTGTACGTGCTGGTAGCCGAAGCGCCCCTTGATGCACAGGTTGCCGTGGGTCACCGGGTTGTCGTGCGGCGAGGTGACCTTCACGATCTCATTGTCCTGCATGTGCAGGGTGAGGTTGCATCCCACGCCGCAGTACGCGCACACGGTCGTCGTCTCCGTCTGCCTCGACTCGTCCCACGTACCCGCCGCCCGCATGTCGAACTCCGACTTGAACGACAGCGCGCCCGTCGGGCACACCTCGATGCAGTTCCCGCAGTACACGCACGCCGAGTCGGTCAGCGGCGCGTCGTGCTCCACGGCGATGCGGGCGTCGAAGCCGCGCCCCGCGACCGAGATCGCGAAGGTGTTCTGCCACTGCTCGCCGCAGGCGTCCACGCACTTGTAGCAGAGGATGCACTTGCCGTAGTCGCGGACGTACAGGTCGTTGTCGACCCTCGGTTCCTCGTCGAGGCGGGCCGCGTCCGGGCCGAACCGGTCCGGCTTCGCCCCGTACTCCTTGACCCAGCCGGAGACCCGGGGGGTGGTCGACAGGTCGACGCAGGACGCGAGCAGCTCGAGGACGACCTTCCGGCTGTGCCGGACCCGCTCGGTGCCGGTGCGCACCTCCATGCCCGGTTCGGCCCGGCGCGAGCAGGCGGGGACCAGGGTGCGCGAGCCCTCCACCTCCACCACGCAGACCCGGCAGGCGCTCTTCGGCGTCAGCGTGTCGCCCTCGCACAGCGTCGGGACGTCCCTCCCGGCGGCCCGGCAGGCGTCCAGGACCGTCGCCCCCTCGGGAACCCGGGCCGGCTCGCCGTCGAGGGTGAACTCCAGCAGACGGCGGGGGATCCCCAGCGGTGTCACGGTCATTCGTACGCCCCCAGACGGTCGATGGCGGATTCCACGGCGTTCCACGCGGTCTGTCCCAGACCGCAGATCGAGGCGTCCCGCATCGCGCGGCCGACCTCGCGCAGCAGGGCGACGTCACCGGCGGCGTCGGCGCCGGTGCGCTCGACGATCCGGTGCAGCGCCTCCTCCTGGCGCACGGTCCCCACCCGGCAGGGCACGCACTGCCCGCACGACTCGTCCCGGAAGAACCGGGCGATGCGCAGCAGCAGGCGGGGCAGCGGCACCGTGTCGTCGAAGGCCATCACGACCCCCGAGCCGAGCGTCGTGCCCGCCTCGCGCGTGCCCTCGAAGGTGAGCGGGATGTCCAGCTCGTCGGCGCGCACGAACCCGCCGGCCGCCCCGCCGAGCAGGACCGCCCGCAGCCCCTCCCGCACCCCGGCCGGCTCCAGCAGCTCGCCGAGCGTCGCGCCGAACGGCAGCTCGTAGACCCCGGGCCGCTCCACAGCGCCCGAGACGCAGAACAGTTTCGGCCCGGTGGACCGCCCGGTGCCGACGGCCGCGTACGCCGGGGCGCCCCCGGTCAGGATCGGCAGCACGTTGACCAGCGTCTCGACGTTGTTCTCCACCGTCGGCCTGCCGAACAGGCCCTTCTCCACCGGGAAGGGGGGCTTGGAGCGGGGCTCGCCCCGGTAGCCCTCGATGGAGTTGAACAGCGCGGTCTCCTCGCCGCAGATGTAGGCGCCGGCGCCGCGCCGGATCTCGATGTCGAAGGCGTAGCCCTGACCGAGGACGTCGTCGCCCAGCAGACCGCGGGCGCGTGCCTGGTCGACGGCGTGCCGCAGGCGGTGCGTCGCCCTCGGGTACTCACCGCGCAGATAGACGTACCCGGTGTGCGCGCCGATCGCGTACGCCGCGATCGTCATCGCCTCCACCAGCGCGTACGGGTCACCCTCCATGATCACCCGGTCCTTGAAGGTGCCGGGCTCGGACTCGTCGGCGTTGCACACCAGGTAGTGCGGGTGGTCCGGCCGGGACGCGGTGGCCTGCCACTTGCGGCCGGTGGGGAAGGCGGCGCCGCCCCGCCCGACCAGGCCCGAGTCGGTGACCTCGCGGATCACTCCGGCGGGCCCCAGCTCGAAGGCCCGGCGCAGCGCCGTGTAACCCCCGTGGGCGCGGTAGTCGTCCAGCGACGCGGGATCGACCACGCCGACCCGGCCCAGCAGGGTCAGCGACGGGTCACCCGCCTGCGGCACCGCCGTCACCGCCGGCGGCTCCTCGGGCGCGGCGTCCGGCGCGCCCGCCGCGCGCACGGCCGCCTCCACGGTCGCCGGGGCCGACACGGCCGTCCGCACGGGGTCCCCGGCCCTGATCGCCAGCGTCGCGGGAGCGCGTTCGCACAGGCCCAGGCAGGGGCTGCGCTCGACGGACACCCCGCTGCCGGGACCGAGCCGCGACTCGACGCCGGCGCACAGCCCGTCCGCCCCGGCCGCCGCGCACGCCAGGTCCGTGCAGACGTGGAGCACGGTCGCCGGACGCGGCCGGACCGAGAACATCGCGTAGAACGTGGCCACCCCGTAGGCCTCCGCCGGCGGCACCGTGAGCCGGCGGCACAGGTAGCCGAGGGCGCCCTCGCTGATCCAGCCGATCCGGTCGTTGACGGCGTGCAGCCCCGGCAGCAGCAGGTCGCGGCGGTCCCGGGCCTCCCGTCCGCCACGGGCCCACCTCAGGTCGGCGGCCTCCGTCCCGTCGCGGGCGGCGCCCTCCCAGGAGGACCGGGGAGGGCCGAGCAGCGCGTCGATCGCCGCCCGCTCCTCGTCCGTCGGTTCGCCGTCACCGAAGCGCAGGTCCACTTGACGTCACCTCACAGGGGTCGCAGGGCTCGCAGCCGGGAGCTTCTCGATCCGGATCGCCGACGCCTTGAACTCCGCCGTCCCCGCGATCGGGCAGTTCGCCTCGATCGTCAGCCGGTTGGTGTCCACCTCGTCGGGAAAGTGGAACGTCATGAACGCGAGCCCCGGCCGCAGCGCGGTGTCGATCCACACCGGCGCCAGCACGGACCCGCGGCGGGAGGTCACCCGCACCTCCTCGCCCACCACGACCCCGTACCGCTCGGCGTCCTCCGGACACAGCTCGACGTGCTCGCCGCGGCGCAGCGGGGAGGAGTAACCACCGCTCTGCACGCCGGTGTTGTAGGAGTCGAGCCGCCGCCCGGTGGTGAGCCGGATCGGGTACTGCTCGTCGGTGAGGTCGACCGGCGGATCGTGCCGCACGATCCCGAACGGCGCGGGCCTGCCCCGCCGCACCGGGTCCCTCTCCCACAGCCGGCCGTGCAGATAGGTCGGTTCGAGCGCGCCGGTGCTCGGGCACGGCCACTGGATGCCCTGGTGCTCCTCCAGGCGCTCGTACGTCATCCCGTAGTGGTCCGGCGAGACCGAGCGCAGCTCGTTCCAGACGGTCTCGGCGTCGGCGTACTTCCAGCCGTGGCCCAGACGGGCGGCGAGGTCGCAGATGATGTCGATGTCCTCGCGCGCCTCGCCGGGCGGGGCGACCGCCCTGCGGACGCGCTGCACCCGCCGCTCGCTGTTGGTGGTGGTGCCCTCGGTCTCCGCCCAGCCGGCGGTCGCGGGCAGGACCACGTCCGCGAGCTCGGCGGTCCTCGTGAGGAAGATGTCCTGCACGACGAGGAAGTCCAGTCGCCGCAGCCGCCGTACGGCCTGTTCGCTGTCCGCCTCCGACTGGGCCGGGTTCTCGCCGATGCAGTAGACGGCCCGCAGCGAACCGTCCTCCATGGCCTCGAACATCTCCGTCAGGTTCAGCCCGTAGCGGGGCTGGATGACGGTGTTCCAGGCGGACTCGAACTTCAGCCGGACCTCCGCGTCGAGGATGTCCTGGAAGCCGGGCAGGCGGTTGGGGATCGCGCCCATGTCGCCGCCGCCCTGCACGTTGTTCTGGCCGCGCAGGGGCTGCAGGCCGGAGCCGTAGCGGCCGACGTGCCCGGTGAGCAGGGAGAGGTTGATCAGGGCGCGGACGTTGTCGGTGCCGTTGTGGTGCTCGGTGATGCCGAGGGTCCAGCACAGCTGGGCGCGCTCGGCGCGGGCGTAGGCGTGCGCCAGCTCCCTGATGGCGGCGGCCGGTACGCCGGTCACCTTCTCGGCGAGGGACAGCGTCCACGGCTCGACGAGCGCCGCGTACTCCTCGAACCCGGTGGTCGCCCGCCGGACGAACGCCTCGTTGACCAGGCCCGCGTGGATGATCTCGCGGCCGATCGCGTGCGCCATCGGGATGTCGGTGCCGACGTTCAGCCCGAGCCAGCTCTCCGCCCACTCGGCGGTGGACGTCCGGCGCGGGTCGACCGCGTACATCCGGGCGCCGCCCCGGATGCCCCTCAGCACGTGCTGGAAGAAGATCGGGTGCGCGAAGCGGGCGTTGGAGCCCCACATCACGATGACGTCCGTGTGCTCGATCTCCTCGTACGACGACGTCCCGCCGCCGGAGCCGAACGCGGCCGACAGACCGGCCACGGACGGGGCGTGGCAGGTGCGGTTGCAGGAGTCGACGTTGTTGGTGCCCATGACGACCCGGGCGAACTTCTGCGCCACGTAGTTCATCTCGTTGGTCGCGCGGGCGCAGGAGAACATCCCGAACGCGCCGCGCGCGGCGCCGAGTCCGCGGGCGGCCCGGTCCAGGGCCTCCTCCCAGGTCGCCCGCCTCAGCGGCTCGTCGCGGGAGTCCCTGACCAGGGGGTGGGTGAGCCGGGTGTAGGTCTTCGGCCGACGCTTCCTCATGCGGCGCTCCTCAGCGCGAGCAGGTCCGAGATGGCGTGCACGGTGCGCAGGGTGGGCACCTCCACGCCGGTGGTCTCCGCGAGCTCGACGACCGCGGCGAGCAGCACGTCGAGTTCCAGCGGTTTGCCGCGCTCCAGGTCCTGGAGCGTGGAGGTGCGGTGGTCGCCGACCTTCTCGGCGCCCGCGAGCCGGCGCTCGATGGAGACGCCGACCTCGCAGCCGAGGGCCTCGGCGACCGCCAGGGTCTCGGCCATCATCGTCTCGATCACCCGGCGGGTGCCGCCGTGCGCGCACATCTGCCGCATGGTGGCGCGGGCCAGGGCGCTGATCGGGTTGAAGGAGATGTTGCCGAGCAGCTTCAGCCAGATGTCGTTGCGCAGGTCCGGCTCGACCGGGCACTTCAGGCCGCCGGCCCGCATGGCCGCGCCGAACTCCAGGCAGCGCGCCGAGACGCTGCGGTCGGGCTCGCCGACGGAGAACCGGGTGCCCTCCAGATGCCGGACGACGCCCGGGCCCTCCAGCTCGGTGGCCGCGTAGACGACGCAGCCGACGGCCCGTTCGGGCGCGAGCACCGCACTGACCGCGCCGCCCGGGTCCACGCTCTCGATGCGGTGGCCGTCCCAGGGACCGCCGTGCCGGTGGAAGTACCACCAGGGAATGCCGTTCTGGGCGGCGACGACCGCCGTGGTGTCGTGCAGCAGGGGGGCGATCAGCGGCCCGCACGCCGCGTACGCGTGGGCCTTCAGGCCCAGGAAGACGTGGTCGACCGGGCCGACCTCGGCCGGGTCGTCGGTCGCGCGGGGGTGTGCGGTGAAGTCGCCGCGTGGGCTGTGCACCCGCACGCCGTGCCGCCTCATGGCCGCCAGGTGCGGTCCACGGGCGATGAGGTGCACGTCGGCACCCGCGCGGTGGAGCGCGGCGCCGACGTAGGCGCCGATGGCCCCGGCGCCGAGGACTGCGACTTTCACGGGAACGCTCCGTTCGGTTCGAGGGATACCGCGGAGGTGGCTGTCGGCGCCGGAGCGCGGGGCGCCGGACGATGTCGACGAAATATTGTCTACAGTATGGAGATGGGTGCGACAAGGGTGCGCGCGACCGTTCGTCGCCCTCCGCGTACCGTTCACCGCATACGGTCGACCTGACGCCTTCTCAACTCCGGCCGCGTTTCCTACCGTCCGGGATCATGAGTCCCCCCGTCGCACCCCCCGGGTGGAGCCGCTGGCTGGTTCCGCCCGCCGCCCTCTCCGTTCACCTCTCCATCGGCCAGGCCTACGCGTGGAGCGTGTTCAAGCCGCCGCTGGAGTCCGCGCTCGGCCTCAGCGGCACCCAGAGCGCGCTGCCCTTCCAGCTCGGCATCGTCATGCTCGGCCTGTCCGCCGCCTTCGGCGGCACCCTCGTCGAACGCAACGGCCCGCGCTGGGCGATGACCGTCGCCCTGGTCTGCTTCTCCTCCGGCTTCCTGCTCTCCGCCCTCGGCGCGGCCACCGGGCAGTACTGGCTGATCGTCCTCGGCTACGGCTTCGTCGGCGGCATCGGCCTCGGCATCGGGTACATCTCGCCGGTGTCGACGCTCATCAAGTGGTTCCCGGACCGGCCCGGCATGGCCACCGGCATCGCCATCATGGGCTTCGGCGGCGGCGCGCTGATCGCCTCGCCCTGGTCGGCGCGGATGCTCGAGTCCTTCGGCACCGACGGCGACGGCATCGCGCTCGCCTTCCTCGTGCACGGGCTGACCTACGCGGTGTTCATGCTGCTCGGCGTGGTGCTCGTACGGGTGCCGCGCACCGAGCGGCCGGTGGCCGGCGGCCCCGCCGTCCTCACCGGACCGCAGGTCTCGGCCCGCGGCGCCGTGCGCACCCCGCAGTTCTGGCTGCTGTGGATCGTGCTCTGCATGAACGTCACCGCCGGCATCGGCATCCTGGAGAAGGCCGCGCCGATGATCACCGACTTCTTCGCGGACACCTCCGCCCCGGTGTCGGCGACGGCCGCGGCCGGCTTCGTCGCGCTGCTGTCGGCGGCGAACATGGCGGGCCGCATCGGCTGGTCGTCCACCTCCGACCTGATCGGCCGGAAGAACGTCTACCGCCTCTACCTGGGCGCCGGCGCACTGATGTACGCGCTCATCGCCCTGTTCGGCGACTCCTCCAAACCGCTGTTCGTGCTGTGCGCGCTGGTGATCCTCTCCTTCTACGGCGGCGGCTTCGCGACGGTCCCGGCGTATCTGAAGGACCTGTTCGGCGCCTACCAGGTCGGCGCGATCCACGGGCGGCTGCTCACCGCCTGGTCCACGGCCGGCGTGCTCGGACCGCTGATCGTGAACTGGGTGGCCGACCGGCAGGAGGAGGCGGGCCGGCACGGCTCGTCGCTGTACGGGCTGTCGCTGCTGATCATGATCGGACTGCTGGTCGTCGGCTTCGTCGCCAACGAGCTCGTCCGCCCCGTCCATCCCCGCCACCACGTCCCGGAACCCGACACGGTGAAGGAGGCCGCCGATGACCGGCGACAGCAGCCAGAGTCCGCCTAGCCCCGGCCGCCGCGGGCTGATCGCCCTCGCCTGGCTGTGGGTGGGGGTGCCGCTCGCCTACGGCCTCTACGAGCTCGTGCGGAAGGCGACGCAGTTGTTCACCGGGTGACCGCGGCGCGCCGGGCGGCCGGGTGCGGGGCCTGACCGAAGCCGACAAGCCCGGCACCCGTTTCCTGTCGCTTCACCTGCCCTCGTACCCGTGAGTCACTGATCAGACTGGTGCATCCCGCAACCGGACCAGAGGGGGCCCATTCATGATCGGCTCGCGCATCGCCGCCGTCGGCCACTACCAGCCCGCCAGGGTGCTCACCAACGAGGACCTGGCGGGCATGGTCGACACCAGCGACGAGTGGATCACGAGCCGGGTGGGCATCCGCACCCGTCACATCGCCGGCCCCGACGAGCCGGTCGACGAACTGGCCGCGCACGCCGCCGCCAAGGCCCTGGCGGCGGCCGGCCGCGCCCCCGCCGACATCGACCTGGTGGTGGTCGCCACCTCCACCGCGATCGACCGCTCGCCCAACATGGCCGCCCGGGTCGCCGCGCGCCTCGGCATGCCCGGGCCGGCGGTGATGGACCTCAACGTGGTCTGCGCCGGGTTCACCCACGCGCTGGCCACCGCCGACCACGCCGTGCGGGCCGGCGCCGCGGGCCGCGCCCTGGTGATCGGCGCCGACAAGATGTCCGACGTGGCCGACTGGACCGACCGCTCCACCTGCGTCCTCGTCGGTGACGGCGCGGGGGCCGCGGTGGTGGAGGCCGCCGGGGAACCCGGGATCGGGCCCGTGCTGTGGGGATCGGTGCCCGAGATGGGGAACGCGGTGCGGATCGAGGGGACGCCGCCGCGGTTCGCGCAGGAGGGGCAGAGCGTCTACCGCTGGGCGACCACCCGGCTGCCGTCCATCGCCCGCCGGGCCTGCGAGAAGGCGGGAGTGGCCCCCGAGGAACTCGCCGCGGTCGTGCTGCACCAGGCCAACCTGCGGATCATCGAGCCCCTCGCGCTCAGGATCGGCGCGGTCCACGCCGTCGTCGCCCGTGACGTCACCGAGTCCGGCAACACCTCGGCCGCGAGCATCCCGCTCGCCTTCTCCAAGCTGGTCGAGCGGGGTTCGGTGTCGACCGGCGATCCCGTGCTGCTGTTCGGCTTCGGCGGGAACCTGTCGTACGCGGGACAGGTCGTCCGCTGTCCCTGAGCGCTCCCCGCGCGGGTGTGACGAGGCCGACTCCCCGCCCCCTGGCACGTGCGCGCCGTAGACTGTAGACGAAAGACAATCACTACCGGCGCTGCGGCGGTGCACGGTTCTGCCGAGGAGGGACCGCGATGTTGTCGACAGGACTGCCCCAGGGGGCGGTGCCCAGGCTCGAACGGCCCGGCCCGCTGCGCGACCGCGTCTACGAGGCGCTGCTCGAACTCATCACCACCCGCGCCCTCCAGCCCGGCCAACACCTGGTCGAGAGCGAACTCGCCGGCCACCTCGGGGTCTCCCGCCAGCCGGTGCGCGAGGCGCTGCAGCGGCTCAACACCGAGGGCTGGGTGGACCTGCGCCCGGCGCAGGGCGCGTTCGTGCACGAGCCGACGGAGGAGGAGGCCGACCAGCTGCTCACCGTCCGCACGCTGCTGGAGGCCGAGGCCGCCCGGCTCGCCGCGCTCAACGCGGACGGCGCGGGCGTCGAGGCCCTGGAGGAGATCCTGGCGCAGGGTCTCGAAGCCGTCGCCTCCGACGACGTGGACGCCGCCGTCGCCCTCAACGCCCGCTTCCACGCCACGGTCATGGAGCTGGCCGGCAACGCGGTGCTCGCCGAGCTCGCCGCCCGGGTCGACCGGCGCGTGCGCTGGTACTACACGCCGATCGCCCGGCAGCGCGGCGGACAGTCCTGGGTCGAGCACCGTGACCTGATCGCCGCCATCGCGGACCACGACGAGCAGCTGGCCACCCGGCTCATGCGCGAACACACCGAGCACACCCGGCGTTCGTACCACGCGCGGACGAAGTCCTAGCCCCGCGGCGCCGGGGGGCCCGGCCGTGCGCACGGCCGGTCGCCGCGCCGGAGGATCCGGACGCTCCGGGACTTCTTTGTCCTGCGAGTGGAAAAAGTCGGGGGCAATTCCTGCGCGACTTCTTCCCACCCCGGGCAGCCGCTGCTACTTTCCCTCCGAAAGCACGCCACGACGTGGCCGGGATCCGGCACGCACAGGCCGATTGAGGCGGGGAGGGGCTCGTGAGACGTATGACGGCGCGACCCGCGAACGCCCACCAGGCCCGCCTGCTCCGGCTGCTGCGCGACGGCGGTCCCAACTCCCGTGCCCAGCTGGGCGACCAGGTCGACCTCTCGCGGTCGAAGCTGGCCGTGGAGGTGGACCGGCTGCTGGAGACGGAACTCGTCGTGGCCGACGGACTCGCCGCCTCGCGCGGCGGCCGGCGGTCCCACAACATCCGGCTCAACCCGCGCCTGCGTCTCCTCGGCGTCGACATCGGCGCGACCTCGGTCGACGTCGCCGTCACCAACGCCGAGCTGGAGATCCTCGGACACATCAACCAGCCCATGTACGTCCGCGAGGGGCCGGTCGCGGTCTTCGAACAGGTACTGGCCATGGCCGCCAAGCTGAGGGCCTCGGGGCTCGCGGAGGGGTTCGACGGCGCCGGCATCGGCGTCCCCGGTCCGGTCCGCTTCCCCGAGGGCGTCCCGGTGGCCCCGCCGATCATGCCGGGCTGGGACGGCTTCCCCGTGCGGGAGGCGCTCAGCCAGGACCTCGGCTGCCCGGTCATGGTCGACAACGACGTGAACCTGATGGCGATGGGGGAGCAGCACGCGGGCGTCGCCCGCACCGTCGCCGACTTCCTCTGCGTCAAGATCGGCACCGGCATCGGCTGCGGCATCGTCGTCGGCGGTGAGGTCTACCGCGGGACGACGGGCAGCGCGGGCGACATCGGGCACATCCAGGCCGTGCCCGACGGCCGCCCGTGCGCCTGCGGCAACCGGGGCTGCCTGGAGGCGCACTTCTCCGGCGCGGCCCTCGCCCGGGACGCCATGGAGGCCGCCCAGCAGGGGCTCTCCGCCGAACTCGCGAGCCGCCTGGAGACCAACGGCACGCTCAGCGCCGTCGACGTCGCCGCGGCGGCCGCCGCGGGGGACGCGAGCGCCCTCGACCTGATCCGCGAGGGCGGCAACCGCACCGGCCAGGTCATCGCCGGCCTGGTCAGCTTCTTCAACCCCGGCCTGGTGGTGATCGGCGGCGGGGTGACCGGCCTCGGCCACACCCTGCTCGCCGCGATCCGCACCCAGGTCTACCGCCAGTCACTGCCCCTGGCGACCGGCAACCTGCCCATCGTCCTGGGCGAACTGGGCCCCACCGCCGGCGTCATCGGCGCGGCCCGGCTCATCAGCGACCACCTGTTCTCACCCGCGTAGGACCCACCGCACCGCACCACCACCGCACGTCCCACCGGCACCACCCCGCTGCTCCGCCCTGCCCTGACAACGTTGGCCCGACCGTGCCCTGAACCGGCCGCACGCCCGCCGAGGGGAATCCGCATGGCACCAGAACCACCGCTGCTCAGCATGTCCGGCATCACCAAGTCGTTCCCCGGAGTCCGGGCCCTGGACGGCGTCGACCTCGACGTCCAGGCCGGTGAGGTGCACTGCCTGCTCGGCCAGAACGGTGCCGGGAAGTCCACCCTGATCAAGGTGCTGGCCGGCGCCCACCAGCCCGACACGGGCACCATCCGCTGGCGCGGGGAGGCCGTCACGCTCCGCTCGCCGATCGCCGCCATGCGCCTGGGCATCGCCACCATCTACCAGGAACTCGACCTGGTGGAGCACCTGTCGGTCGCCGAGAACGTCCACCTCGGCCACGAACCCACGGCCGCCGGCTTCGTCGTACGGGGGAAGGCCGCCCGTACCGCGACCGCGGAGCTGCTCGAGCGGCTCGGGCACCCGGAGATCGACCCGGCCCGCCTGGTCGGGGAGCTGTCGGCGGCGCAGCAGCAGATCGTGTCGATGGCGCGGGCGCTGTCCCACGACGTACGGCTCATCGTGATGGACGAGCCGTCCGCCGCCCTCGACCCGGACGAGGTCGACAACCTCTTCCGCATCGTCGCCGACCTCACCGCCGACGGAGTGGCCGTCGTCTACATCTCGCACCGGCTGGAGGAGATCCGGCGCATCGGCGACCGGGTGACGGTGCTGAAGGACGGCCGGGCCGTGGCCGGCGGGCTGCCCGCGAAGTCGACGCCCACCCGCGAGGTCGTCGCGCTGATGACGGGACGCAACGTGGAGTACGTCTTCCCGGAGCGGCCCGCCTCCGCGCCCGGGGCCGAACCGGTGCTCACCGTCGAAGGGCTGTCCCGGCACGGCGAGTTCGCCCCCCTCGACCTCCAGGTGCGCCCCGGCGAGATCGTCGGGCTCGCGGGGCTCGTCGGCTCCGGACGCTCCGAGATCCTGGAGACGGTCTACGGCGCCCGCAGGCCCGACACCGGTCGCGTCCTCGTCGACGGGCGGCCCCTCAAGCCGGGCAGCGTGCGGGCGGCCGTCAGCGCCGGGATCGGCCTCGCCCCCGAGGAGCGCAAGGCGCAGGCGCTGCTGATGCTGGAGTCCGTCACCCGCAACGTGTCGGTCTCCTCCCTGTCCCGCTTCTCGCGGGGCGGCTGGATCGACCGCGGTGCCGAACTGGGGGCGGCGCGCGCGGCGACCCGCGAACTGTCCCTGCGGCCCGACAACCCGGACGTGCCCGTGCGCACGCTGTCCGGCGGCAACCAGCAGAAGGCCGTGCTCGCGCGCTGGCTGCTGCGCGGCTGCCGGGTCCTGCTCCTCGACGAACCCACGCGCGGCGTCGACGTGGGCGCCCGCGCCGAACTGTACGCGGTCGTCCGCCGGCTGGCGGACGAAGGCCTCGCCGTGCTGCTGGTCTCCAGCGAGGTGCCCGAGGTGCTCGGCCTCGCCGACCGCGTCCTGGTGCTGCGCGAGGGCCGGGTCGTCCACACGGCGCCCGCCCGCGAACTCGACGAACACCGTGTACTCGACCTGGTCATGGAAGGAAGCCCGGCGTCATGACGCAGCCCGTCTCCCCGCCGCGGGACAGCACCCCCAAGGTGCCGTCGGCCGGCGAAACACCCGCCTGGCGCGCCGTGCTGTTCCGCGCCGACGTCCGCACGTGGTCGCTGCTCGGCGTACTCGCCGTACTGATCCTCATCGGCGGCGTCACCAAACCGGACGAGTTCCTCGACACCCGCAACCTGCAGCTCGTCCTCACCCAGGCCTCCGTGATCGGTGTCGTCACCGTCGGCATGACGTTCGTCATCATCTCCGGCGGCATCGACCTGTCGGTCGGCGCGATCGTCGCCCTCGCCTCGGTGTGGGCGACCACGGTCGCCACCCAGGAGTACGGCTTCGGCGGCATCCTGTTCACCGCCGTCCTCGTCGGAGTGGGGTGCGGCCTGGTCAACGGGGTGCTGATCGCCTACGGCGGGATGGTGCCGTTCATCGCCACGCTCGCCATGCTCGCCTCGGCCCGGGGCCTGGCCCTGCAGATCACCGACGGGCGGACGCAGATCGTGACCGTCGACGGCGTCCTCGACCTCGGCGAACGCGACGCCTACGTGCTCGGCGTCCCGCCGCTGGTGCTGGTGTTCGCCGCGGTCACCGTCATCGGCTGGCTGGTGCTCAACCGGACCACCTTCGGCCGCCGCACCGTCGCGGTCGGCGGCAACGCGGAGGCCGCCCGGCTCGCCGGCATCGACGTCCGCCGCCAGCGGCTCTACCTCTACCTGCTGTCCGGGCTGTGCTGCGGCATCGCCGCGTTCCTGCTGATCGTGCTGTCCGGCTCCGGCCAGAACACCAACGGCAACCTCTACGAACTCGACGCCATCGCCGCCGCGATCATCGGCGGCACCCTGCTCACCGGCGGCCGGGGCACCATCGTCGGCTCCGTCCTCGGTGTCCTGGTCTTCACCACGATCACCAACATCTTCGCCCTGAACAACCTGCAGAGCGACGTCCAGCAGATCGCCAAGGGCGCGATCATCGTCGCCGCCGTGCTGGTCCAGCGCCGTACCGCGAGCACGACCTGAGGAAAGGGTTCACCGCCATGCCACAGCCCACGCCTTTCGCGAGCCGCAGAGGGCTCCTCTTCGGAGCCGCCGCCGTGTCCGCCGGTGCCTTCCTCACCGGCTGCACGAGCAACGAGTCCGACGACGAGCCGGCCGCGAACGACCAGCCCGCCGCCGACGACAAGCCGGGCAAGCCGGTCACGATCGGTTTCGCCGGGCCGCAGGCCGACCACGGCTGGCTCAACGCCATCAACCAGAACGCCAAGCAGCGCGCGGAGAAGTACTCCGACGTCACGCTGGAGATCACCGAGGGTTCCAACGACACCGCCCAGCAGATCGGCCAGATCGAGACCCTGATCAACAAGAAGGTCGACGTGCTGGTGGTGCTGCCGGCCGACGGCAAGGCGCTCACCCAGGTCGGGCTGAAGGCGATGCGCGCCGGCATCCCGGTGGTCAACCTGGACCGGATCTTCAACACCCCGCAGGCGTACCGCTGCTGGATCGGCGGCGACAACTACGGCATGGGGCTGAACGCCGGCCACTACATCGGGGAGAAGCTCAAGGACAGGCCGGACGCCCGGGTCGTGGAACTGGCCGGGCTGGACAACCTGGAGCTCACCAAGCAGCGCACCCAGGGCTTCGACGACGCGCTGAAGAACTATCCCAACATCAGGAAGGTGGCCCGTCAGGCGGCCGACTTCACGGTCGAGTCCGGTCAGGCCAAGATGGCCCAGCTGCTCCAGGCGCAGTCGAAGTTCGACGCGCTGTGGAACCACGACGACGACCAGGGCGTGGGCGCGCTGCGCGCCATCGAGCAGGCCGGGCGCGACGACTTCCTGATGGTCGGCGGCGCGGGCGCCAAGTCCGCGATGGACGCCATCAAGGCCGACAACGGCGTCCTGAAGGCGACCGTCCTGTACCCGCCGACGATGGCCGCCTCCGCGATCGACCTCGCCCGGGCGCTGGGCCAGGGCAAGGGCGTCGGCGGTCTCGCCGAGTTCGAGATCCCGGCGTCGATCACGCTGTACTCGGCCGTCGTCGACAAGGAGAACGTGGACCAGTACATGTCCACCGGCTTCAAGTGAGGAGCCCCGCCCCACGGGCCTGACCAGCCCACCGGGCGGGGCCCACCCCCCACCCGCCACGACGACGAGGAGGACATCCGTATGGCACAGCCGCAGCAGCCAGAAGGGGCAGACACGGGGAAGCCGCCGTTGCGCGTCGGCATGGTCGGCTACGCCTTCATGGGCGCCGCCCACTCCCAGGGCTGGCGCACCGCGGGCCGCGTCTTCGACCTGCCGCTGAGCCCCGAACTGGCCGTGATCTGCGGCCGGAACGCCGACGCCGTGCGCGCGGCGGCCGACCGGCACGGCTGGGCGGCCACCGAGACCGACTGGCGCGCCCTGGTCGAACGGGACGACGTCGACCTCGTCGACATCTGCACCCCCGGTGACAGCCACGCCGAGATAGCGCTGGCCGCCCTCGCCGCGGGCAAGCACGTGCTGTGCGAGAAGCCGCTGGCCAACAACGTCGCCGAGGCCGAGGCGATGGCCCGTGCCGCCGAAGAGGCACACGGGCGCGGCCGGCTGGCGATGGTCGGCTTCAACTACCGCCGGGTCCCCGCGACCGCGCTGGCCCGGCGGATGGTGGCCGAGGGCAGGATCGGCAGGCTGCGGCACGTGCGCGTGGCGTACCTGCAGGACTGGCTGGTGGACCCGGAGTTCCCGCTGACCTGGCGGCTGCGCCGCGAGCACGCCGGCTCCGGCTCGCTCGGCGACCTCGGGGCGCACATCGTCGACCTCGCGCAGTACCTGGCCGGCGAGCGGCTGGCGGGCGTCTCCGCGCTCACCGAGACCTTCGTACGGGAGCGGCCGCTGCCCACCGCGCCCAGCAGCGGCCTGGCCGCCGTCTCGGCCGCCGGCACCGGGCAGGTCACCGTGGACGACGCCGCCCTGTTCACCGGCCGCTTCGCCTCCGGCGCCCTCGCCTCCTTCGAGGCCACCCGCTACGCCACCGGACGCAAGAACGCCCTGCGCATCGAACTCAACGGCGAGCGCGGTTCGCTGGCCTTCGACCTGGAGCGGCTCAACGAGCTGTCGTACCACGACGGCACGGAGCCCGGGGCGCACGCCGGCTTCCGCCGCATCCTCGTCACCGAACCCGAGCACCCCTACCTGGACGCCTGGTGGCCGCCGGGCCACGGTCTCGGTTACGAGCACACCTTCGTGCACCAGGCCCGTGATCTGGTGCACGCGGTCGCCGAGGGGCGCACGCCCGAGCCTTCCTTCGCCGACGGGCTGCAGGTGCAGCGGGTGCTGGCCGCGGTGGAGGAGAGTGCCGGGAAGAACTCCGTCTACACGCCGATCGCCGCCTGAAGGAGGGCTGAGAACGGATGCCGCGCAACTTCACGCTGTTCACCGGTCAGTGGGCCGACCTGCCGCTGGAGGAGGTCTGCCACCTGGCCCGCGACTTCGGCTACGACGGGCTGGAACTCGCCTGCTGGGGGGACCACTTCGAGGTCGACAAGGCCCTGGCCGACCCCTCCTACCTCGCGTCCCGCCACCGGCTCCTCGACAAGTACGGCCTGAAGTGCTGGGCGGTCTCCAACCACCTGGTCGGCCAGGCCGTGTGCGACGCCATCATCGACGAGCGCCACCGGGCCATCCTGCCCGCCCGGATCTGGGGCGACGGCGAGCCCGAGGGCGTACGGCGGCGCGCCGCGGCCGAGATCGGGGACACCGCGCGTGCCGCGGCCGCCTTCGGTGTGGACACGGTCGTCGGTTTCACCGGTTCGTCGATCTGGCACCTGGTGGCGATGTTCCCGCCGGCGCCCGAGTCGATGATCGAGCGGGGTTACGAGGACTTCGCCGAGCGGTGGAACCCGATCCTGGACGTGTTCGACGCGCAGGGCGTGCGGTTCGCGCACGAGGTGCATCCCAGTGAGATCGCCTACGACTACTGGACGACCGTGCGGGCCCTGGAGGCGGTCGGCCGCCGGCCGGCCTTCGGGCTCAACTTCGATCCCTCGCACTTCGTGTGGCAGGACCTGGACCCGGTGGGGTTCCTCTACGACTTCCGGGACCGGATCTACCACGTGGACTGCAAGGAGGCCCGGCGGCGGCTGGACGGGCGCAACGGCCGTCTCGGCTCGCATCTGCCCTGGGGCGATCCGCGGCGCGGCTGGGACTTCGTCTCCGCCGGGCACGGTGACGTTCCCTGGGAGGACGTGTTCCGGATGCTGCGGTCGATCGGGTACGACGGTCCGGTCTCCGTGGAGTGGGAGGACGCCGGCATGGACCGGCTCCAGGGCGCTCCCGAGGCGCTGACCCGCCTGAAGGCCTTCGACTTCGACCCGCCCAGCGCGTCCTTCGACGCCGCGTTCAACAGCTGATCCGCGCGCCCGGCGGCGGGCCGGAACGGGGACCGGAACATCCGCCGGTCCCCGGTCCGACCTGCCCGGACGCCACTTTGTCCTGAGATGGGAAAAAGTTCGACCAGTCCTGGGTCAAGGGGTGTCCGCCTCGAGGGAACGCGGTTACCGTCCTTGAAGTGTTCAGGACACACACGTCTCCGGGGTGACGGCGCACCCCGGCGCCCGCACCGCACCTCCACGCACCCGTTCCGTACGGCCATCCCGTTCCCGGAGGGACTTCGTGCACAGAAGCAGACTCAGAAGCACCACCACCGCGAGGCGTCCCGGACTCCGCACCACCCTCGCCCTGTTCACCGGCCTGATGCTGGCCGTGGGCACCCCGGCGACCGTCGCCGGCGCCCACCCCGGCCACCCGGAACACGACGGACCGGCGGCCGCCGAGGGGCAGTTCCAGCAGGTGCCGCTCGCCAAGGGCGAACCGGAGACGGGCGAGCCGATGTCGCTCGCCGTGCTCCCGGACCGCAGCGTCCTGCACACCTCGCGCGACGGCACGCTGCGCCTCACCGACCAGGGCGGCGTCACCAAGGTCGCCGGCAAGCTCGACGTCTACAGCCATGACGAGGAGGGCCTGCAGGGCGTCGGCGTCGACCCGGACTTCGAGAACAACCGGGCGATCTACCTCTACTACGCCCCGCCGCTCGACACCCCCGCGGGCGACGCCCCGGAGACCGGCACCGCCGAGGACTTCGCGAAGTTCGACGGCGTCAACCGCCTCTCCCGCTTCGTCCTCAACCCCAACGGCACGCTGGACCTGGCCAGCGAGAAGAAGGTCCTGGACGTCGCGGCCTCCCGCGGCACCTGCTGCCACGTCGGCGGCGACATCGACTTCGACGCCGAGGGCAACCTCTACCTCTCCACCGGCGACGACACCAACCCCTTCGCCTCCGACGGCTTCACGCCGATCGACGAGCGGCCGAACCGCAACCCGGCCTTCGACGCCCGCCGCAGCTCCGGCAACACCAACGACCTGCGCGGCAAGATCCTGCGCATCAAGGTCGCCGAGGACGGCTCGTACACGATCCCGGAGGGCAACCTCTTCGCCCCGGGCACCGAGAAGACCCGCCCCGAGATCTACGCCATGGGCTTCCGCAACCCCTTCCGGATGAGCGTCGACGACAAGACCGGCGTCGTCTACGTCGGCGACTACGGCCCCGACGCCGGCGCCGCCGACCCGGACCGGGGCCCGGCGGGACAGGTCGAGTTCGCCAAGGTCACCGAGGCCGCCAACTTCGGCTGGCCGTTCTGCACCGGCGACAACGACGCCTACGTCGACTACGACTTCGCCTCCGGTGCCTCCGGCGGGAAGTTCGACTGCGACGCCCCGAAGAACACCTCGCCGCACAACACCGGCCTCGTCGACCTGCCGCCCGCCCAGCCCGCCTGGATCCCGTACGACGGCGGTTCCGTGCCCGAGTTCGGCAGCGGCTCCGAGTCCCCGATGGCCGGCCCGGTCTACCGCTACGACCCCGAGCTCGAGTCCTCGGTGAAGTTCCCCGAGGCGTACGACGGCGACTTCTTCGCGGGCGAGTTCGGCCGCCGCTGGATCAAGCGGATCGAGCAGGCCGAGGACGGCACGGTCGCGAAGATCAACGACTTCCCGTGGACCGGCACCCAGATCATGGACATGGAGTTCGGGCCCGACGGCGCGCTCTACGTCCTGGACTACGGCGTCTCCTGGTTCCAGGGCGACGAGAACTCCGCGCTGTACCGGATCGAGAACGCGGAGGACGGCTTCTCCCCGATCGCCGAGGTGAGCGCCGACAGGACCTCCGGCGCGGCCGGCCTGAAGGTCAGGTTCACGGCCACGGCCAAGGACGCCGACTCCCCGGACCTCACCTACAGCTGGGACTTCGGCGACGGCACCAAGGGCGAGGGACTCACCCCCACCCACCGGTACAAGAAGGCCGGCACCTACACCGCGACCTTCACCGCGAAGGACCCCGAGGGCAACACCGGCAACGCCAGCACCCGGATCGTGGTCGGCAACACCGAGCCCAGGGTGAAGATCGAGGTCCCGGGCAACGGCAGCCTGGCCGCCTTCGGCGAGCCCGTCCCGTTCAAGGTGACCGTCACCGACCCCGAGGAGACCGTCGACTGCTCCAAGGTCAAGGTCGTCTACAGCCTCGGCCACGACTCCCACGCCCACGAGCTGACCAGCGAGACGGGCTGTGAGGGCACCCTCGAGCCGCCCGCCGGGGACGGCGGCCACGACCCCAACGCCAACATCTACGGCGTCGTCGGAGCGAGCTACACCGACGGCGGGGCGAACGGCCAGGAGGCCCTGACCGGCACCGCCCGCACCGTGCTCCAGCCGCTGCACCGCCAGGCCGAGCACTTCACCGCCCAGTCGGGCGTGCGGACCTACGACAAGTCCGCCGCCCACGGCGGCAAGACCGTCGGCGACATCGACGACGGCGACTGGATCTCCTTCGGCCCCTACCGGTTCGCCGGGCAGAAGAAGATGACCGTGCGGGCCTCCTCCGGCGGCGCGGGCGGCTTCGTCGAGCTGCGCACCGGCTCGCCCGACGGTCCGCTGCACGGCTCGGCGTACATCCCGCCGACCGGCGGCTGGGAGACGTTCCAGGACGTCGACGTGCCGCTGCGGTCGCTGCCGAAGCGCACCACGGAGATCTACCTGGTCTTCCGGGGCGGCGACGGCGCGCTCTACGACGTGGACGACTTCGAGTTCTCCACCGAGCCGTTCAAGGCCGGCAAGAAGGTCCTGGTCTTCTCCAGGACGGCGGGCTTCCGGCACGACTCCATCCCGGAGGGCGTCGCCGCGCTGAAGGAGCTGGGCGCCCCGGCCGGCATCTCGGTCACGGCGACCGAGGAGGCGAGGCAGTTCACCACGGCCAACCTCGCCAAGTACGACGCGGTGGTCTTCCTGTCCACCACCGGTGACGTCCTCGACGCCGACCAGCAGAAGGCGTTCGAGGACTACGTCGAGAACGGCGGCGGCTACATGGGCATCCACGCCGCCGCCGACACCGAGTACGACTGGGAGTTCTACGGCGGCCTCGTCGGCGCCTACTTCGACTCGCACCCGGCCATCCAGAAGGCCACCGTGCGCGTCCACGACCACGACCACCCGTCCACCGCGCACCTGGACGACGCCTGGGAGCGCACCGACGAGTGGTACAACTACCGCACCAACCCGCGTGAGCAGGCCAAGGTCCTCGCCACCCTCGACGAGACCACCTACCAGGGCGGCACCATGAAGGGCGACCACCCGATCGCCTGGTGCCAGAGCTACGGCGGCGGCCGCTCCTTCTACACCGGCGGCGGTCACACCAAGGAGTCCTACGCGGAGGAGGCCTTCCGCGCCCACCTGCTCGGCGGTCTGCAGTACGCCACCGGCCAGGTCAAGGCGGACTGCAAGCCGGCCAAGGGCCACCGGGACATCTTCAACGGCCGGACCCTGGATGGCTGGAAGCAGGCCGGCCCCGGCAAGTTCGTCGTCAGGGACGGCGTGATGGAGTCCGAGGGCGGCATGGGCCTGCTGTGGTACCAGGCCAAGGAACTGACGTCGTACTCGCTCAAGCTCGACTGGAAGATGCAGGGCGACGACAACTCCGGTGTCTTCGTGGGCTTCCCCGCCTCCGACGACCCCTGGTCCGCGGTGAACAAGGGCTACGAGATCCAGATCGACGCCACGGACGCGCCCGACCGCACCACGGGCTCCGTCTACTCGTTCCAGTCGGCGAACACCAAGGCCCGTGACCAGGTCCTGCGGCCGCCCGGCCAGTGGAACTCCTACGAGATCAAGGTCCAGGGCGAACGCCTCCAGGTGTTCCTCAACGGAGTCAAGATCAACGACTTCACCAACCAGGACCCCGAGCGGAGCCTGACCGACGGCTACATCGGCCTGCAGAACCACGGCGCCGACGACCAGGTCTCCTTCCGCAACATCCAGCTGAAGGAACTGCCCTCCTAGGGGCGACCAGAACGGCGGCGGGCGGAGGACGCCGGACCTCCGCCCGCCGTCTCCCCGGGCCCCGCGCCCGGCACCCCGCTTCCGGCGCTCGCACCCGGTTCGCGTACGACAAGGAGGCTGCCCATGTCCGCCGAACCGTCCCTCCCCACCCCCTCCTCGGCCCCGCGCTTCGGCGTCTGGCTCATCGGGGCGCGCGGATCCGTGGCCACGACCGCGATCGCGGGCTGCGCCGCCGTCACCGCCGGGCTCCGTCCGCCGACCGGCATGGTCACCGAGACCCCGCCCTTCACCTCGTGCGGCCTGCCGGCGCTGTCGTCCCTCGTCTTCGGGGCCACGACACCGTCGACTGCCCGCTGCCCAAACGCGCCGAGCACCTCGCCGCCGACGGCGTCCTGCCGCACGGCCTGCCGTCCGCCGTGCACGCCGAACTCGTCGCCGCCGACCGGGAGATCCGGCCCGGCGGCCCGCTGCCCGGTGACGCGGACGGCGGCCCCGCCCGCACCGACGAGGACTGGATCGACGTGTTCGCCACCGACATCCGCGACTTCGTGCGCCGCCGGGGACTCGCGGGCGCCGTCGTGGTGAACGTCGCCTCCACCGAACCCGCTCCCACCGACGGCGCACTGCCGCCCAGCTCCCTCTACGCGGCGGCCGCCCTGCGCGCCGGCTGCCCCTACGTCAACTTCACCCCCTCCACCGGCCTGCACCACCCGGCGCTGGCCGGCGAGGCCGCGACGGCCTCCGTCCCCCACGCGGGCCGCGACGGCAAGACCGGACAGACCCTGCTGCGCTCCGTGCTCGGCCCGATGTTCCTGCAGCGCGCCCTCGCCGTGCGCGCCTGGTCCGGCACCAACCTCCTGGGCGGAGGCGACGGCGCCGCCCTCGCCGACCCCGCGGCCGCCGCCGCCAAGAACGCCGGGAAGGAACGCGTCCTCGCCGACACCCTCGGTGCCGTACCCCAGGGCGAGGTCCACATCGACGACGTGCCCGCGCTCGGCGACTGGAAGACCGCCTGGGACCACATCGCCTTCGAGGGCTTCCTCGGCTCCCGCATGATCCTGCAGACCATCTGGCAGGGCTGCGACTCGGCGCTGGCCGCGCCGCTCGTCCTCGACCTGGCCCGGCTGGTCGCCCGCGCCCAGGAGCGGGGCCTGTCCGGTCCGCTGGGCGAGCTGGGCTTCTACTTCAAGGACCCGGTCGGGGACGGCCCGTCGTCACTGGCCGAGCAGTACGCGGAGCTGAAACGCTTCGCCGAGCGGCTGCGGGACGACGCCGACGGTCACGGGGCGCAGCGGTGAGCCGCCCGGCCGCCACGGCGCAGGACACGACGGCGCCGGCCGGGGCGACGGCGCCGGCCGGCCCGGCCCCCGAGGACGCCGCCCCGGCCCCCGGCGGCGTCGCACCCCGTCCCCGCCCCGGTCGCGCGGGCGCCTGGGCCGAGCTGCTGCGCCTGCCCGCACTGTTCACCGTCCCCGGTGACGCCCTGGCCGGCGCGGCGGCGGCCGGCGCGCGCCCCGGGCCCCGCACCCTGCTCGCCATCGGGTCCTCGCTGTGCCTGTACGAGGCCGGCATGGCCCTGAACGACTGGGCGGACCGCGCCGAGGACGCCGTGGAGCGCCCGCACCGCCCGCTTCCGTCCGGCCGCATCCGACCGGCCGCCGCCCTCACCGCGGCCTGCGGCCTCACCGGCGCCGGTCTGGTGCTCGCCGCCGGCGCGGGACGACCCGCCCTGGCGGTGGCCGCCCCCCTGGCGGCGACCGTCTGGGCCTACGACCTGAGGCTGAAGCACACGTTCGCCGGTCCCGCGGCCATGGCGGCCGCCCGCGGCCTCGACCTGCTCCTGGGCGCGGCGGCCACCGGCGGCGGCACCCGCGCCGCGCTGCCCTCCGCCGCGCTGCTGGGCACCCACACCCTCGCGGTCACGGCCGTGTCCCGCCGGGAGACCGGCGGCGGTTCGGCCCTGGTCCCGCTGGCGGCCCTGGTGACGACGGGGGCACTCACCCGGCTGGTCACCCACCGCCGCACCCGACTCCCGGCAGGCCGGCGGGCAGCAGCCGCCCCCGGCCTGCCGGGTCCCGGCCCGGCGGAACCCCCGCACCGGGCCACCGGCGCCCTCGCCACCGCCCTGGGCGCCGCCTACGCCGCCACGGCCGCCCGCCCCTACTTCCACGCCGCGCTCAACCCCTCGCCCCCGCTCACCCAGCGGGCCGTCGGCGGCGGCATCCGGGCCACGATCCCGCTCCAGGCCGCGCTCGCCGCCCGTTCCGGGGCGGCCGCCACGTCCCTGCTGGTCGCCGCCCTGGCCCCGGTCGGCCGGATGGTCGCGAGGAGGGCCGGCATGAGGAAGGTGAGCATCACGTGAACCGGAACCCGAATCGAGAGCCCGACGGGGCCACGGCCGCGGACGCGGGCCCGCAGCCGGACCCGGACGGCGCCTTCCCGCCCCCTTTCCGCTTCGGTTACGGCACCAACGGGCTGACCGACCTGCGCCTGGACGACGCGCTCGCCCTGCTCGCCGACCTCGGCTACGACGGCGTCGGCCTGACCCTCGACCACATGCACCTCGACCCGCTCGCCCCCGGCCTGGCCGCCCGCAGCGCCCGGGTCGCGCGCCGGCTGGAGGCGCTCGGCCTGGGCGTCACCGTGGAGACCGGGGCCCGCTACGTGCTCGACCCGCGCCGCAAGCACGGCCCGTCCCTGCTGGACCCCGACCCCGACGACCGCGCCCGCCGCGTCGACCTGCTCGTCCGGGCCGTCCGCGTCGCCGCCGACCTCGGCGCGCACGCCGTGCACTGCTTCAGCGGCGTCCCGCCGGCCGGCACCGACGCGGACACCGCCTGGAAGCGCCTCGCCGAGACCCTCACCCCCGTCCTGGACGCCGCCGCCACCGCCGGCGTCCCGCTCGCGGTCGAACCCGAACCCGGCCACCTGCTCGCCACCCTCGCCGACTTCCACCACCTGCGCCGCACGCTCGGCGACCCCGAGCCCCTCGGCCTCACCCTGGACATCGGCCACTGCCAGTGCCTCGAACCGGACCCGCCCGCCGACTGCGTGCGCCAGGCCGCCCCCTGGCTGCGCCACGTGCAGATCGAGGACATGCGCCGCGGCGTCCACGAACACCTCCCCTTCGGCGACGGCGAGATCGACTTCCCGCCCGTCCTCGCGGCCCTGGCCGCCACCGGCTACCGGGGCCTGACCGTGGTCGAACTGCCCCGCCACTCCCACGCCGGCCCCCACTTCGCCGCCCACTCCCTCCCGTTCCTCCGCCGAGCCGCCCGGTCCGCGGCGACCGCCACCCCCTCCGTCCCCCCGCACGGCGATCCCTCCGCCACCCCCGAAGGGAGCAGCACCCCGTGAACCGCCCCCATGCCGCCCCGGCCACCCCGGAGACAGGCACCACCGGCAGCCGGGCGACCCCCGGTGAAGACACCGCCCCCGCCCTCGCCCCGCCCGCCCAGCTGCACCGCCACCTCGCCGAACGCCTGGGCGGAGCCGCCCGTGCCTGGCTCGACCAGGCCCTCGACGAGGCCGCCGCCCACCCCGGCGCCCACGGGCCCATCTCCGTCTGGGAGCTGCGCCTCGCCGAGGCCGGCCGCCGCTGCGGTCCCGCCCACGCCGACGCCGCCCGCGTCCTCATCCTGCACGCGGCCCACGCCGACGCCGACGCCCTGACCCGGGTCTACCACCAGGGCACCGCCGACGAACGCCGCGCGGTCCTGCACGCCCTGCCGCACCTCGTGCCCGGCCCCGACGCCCTCCCGCTCGTCGAGGACGCCCTGCGCACCAACGACACCCGTCTGCTCGCCGCCGCCGTCGGCCCGTACGCCGCCCGGCACCTGGACGCCCACGCCTGGCGGCACGCGGTGCTCAAGTGCCTGTTCACCGGCGTCGGCCTCGACCACGTGGCGGACCTGGACCGGCGGGCCCGGGGCGACGGCGAGCTCGCCCGCATGCTCGGCGACTACGCCGAGGAGCGCACCGCCGCCGGCCGCGCCGTCCCGGAGGACCTGTACCGCGTCCTGGCCCTGACCGGGTCCGCCACCGCGAACCCGCCGCACGGCACGGACCACCCCCACGGCAAGGAGTCCTGATGCGCATCTTCGACCCGCACATCCACATGACGTCGCGGACCACCGACGACTACGAGGCGATGCACGCCGCGGGGGTGCGGGCGGTGGTGGAGCCCTCCTTCTGGCTCGGCCAGCCCCGCACCTCGGTGGCCTCCTTCCTGGACTACTTCGACGCCCTGCTGGGCTGGGAGCCCTTCCGCGCCGCCCAGTACGGCATCGCCCACCACTGCACGCTCGCCCTCAACCCCAAGGAGGCCAACGACCCGCGCTGCACGCCGGTCCTGGAGGAGCTGCCCCGCTACCTGGTCAAGGACGGCGTGGTGGCGGTCGGGGAGATCGGCTACGACTCCATGACCCCGGCCGAGGACGCCGCGCTGGCCGCCCAGCTGCAGCTCGCCGCCGACCACGGCCTGCCCGCGCTGGTGCACACCCCGCACCGCGACAAGCTGGCCGGGCTGCGCCGCACCCTGGACGTGGTGCGCGAGTCGGACCTGCCGGTGGAGCACGTGCTGCTGGACCACCTCAACGAGACGACCGTCGCCGCGGCCCGGGACAGCGGCTGCTGGCTGGGCTTCTCCGTCTACCCCGACACCAAGATGGACGAGGCGCGCATGGTGGCGGTGCTCCAGGAGTTCGGCCCGCAGCGGGTGCTGGTCAACTCGGCCGCCGACTGGGGCAGGAGCGACCCGCTGAAGACCCGCAAGGTCGCCGACGCCATGCTCGCCGCCGGCCTCGGCGAGGACACGGTGGACCTCGTGCTGTGGCGCAACCCGGTCGCCTTCTACTCCCTCAGCGGCCGCCTCGACCTCGACGTCCCGCAACCGCAGGACCTGCACGAGGGCAACTCCATCCTGCGCGGCGGGGAATGAGGGGAGCAGCGGATGCGTTTCCGGCACCCCGACGGCTCCACCGTCCACCTCGCCTACTGCACCAACGTCCACCCCGCCGAGAGCCTCGACGGCGTCCTCGGCCAGCTCCGTGACCACTGCGAGCCCGTCCGCCGCCGCCTCGGCCGCGACCGGCTCGGCATCGGCCTGTGGCTCGCCAGGGACGCCGCCCGTGCCCTGGTCACCGACCCGGCGGCGCTGCGGGGACTTCGGACCGAGCTGGACCGGCGCGGCCTGGAGGTCGTCACCCTCAACGGCTTCCCCTACGAGGGGTTCGGCGCCGAGGAGGTCAAGTACCGCGTCTACAAGCCCGACTGGGCCGACACCGAACGCCTCGCGCACACCACCGACCTCGCACGCGTCCTCGCCGGACTGCTCCCCGACGACGTCACCGAGGGCAGCATCTCCACCCTCCCGCTCGCCTGGCGCACCGCCCACGACGAGCAGCGCGCCGGGACGGCCCGCGCGGCCCTGCGCACCCTCGCCGAACGCCTCGACGCGCTCCAGGAGCTGACCGGACGCTCCGTCCGCGTCGCCCTGGAACCGGAGCCCGGCTGCGTCGTCGAGACCACCCGCGACGCCATCGCCCCGCTCACCGAGATCGCCCACGACCGCATCGGCATCTGTGTCGACACCTGCCACCTCGCCACCTCCTTCGAAGACCCGCACACCGCCCTGGACGACCTGACCCGGGCCGGCGTCCCCGTGGTCAAGTCCCAGCTCTCCGCCGCCCTGCACGCCGAGCAGCCCCACCTTCCCGAGGTCCGCGAGGCCCTGGCCGCCTTCGCGGAACCCCGCTTCCTGCACCAGACCCGCACCCTCACCGCCGCCGGCCTGCGCGGCACCGACGACCTCGGCGAGGCCCTGGCCGGCGACGCGCTGCCCGGCACGGCGCCCTGGCGCGCCCACTTCCACGTCCCCCTGCACGCGGCCCCCGCCGCGCCCCTCACCTCCACCCTGTCCGTCCTCAAGGCGGCCCTGACCCGGCTCGTCGGCGGCCCGCACCCGCTCACCCGCCACCTGGAGGTCGAGACCTACACCTGGCAGGCCCTCCCGCCCGAGCTGCGCCCCCGCAGCCGCGCCCAGCTCGCCGACGGCATCGCCGCCGAACTCGCCCTCGCCCGCGACCTGCTCACCGACCTCGGTCTGAAGGAACTGCCATGAGCGACAAGCGCCCCGTCCCCCTTCTGGTCCTGGACGTCGTGGGCCTCACCCCCCGCCTGCTCGACCACATGCCCCGCCTCAGGGCCCTCGGCCGGTCCGGCTCCCGCGCGCCGCTGGGCACCGTGCTGCCGGCCGTCACCTGCGCCGCGCAGTCCACCTTCCTGACCGGCACCACGCCCTCGGAGCACGGCATCGTCGGCAACGGCTGGTACTTCCGCGAACTCGGCGACGTCCTGCTGTGGCGCCAGCACAACGGGCTCGTCGCCGGCGACAAGCTCTGGGACGCCGCCCGCCGCGCCCACCCCGGCTACACCGTCGCCAACATCTGCTGGTGGTACGCCATGGGCGCCGACACCGACTACACCGTCACCCCCCGCCCGGTCTACTACGCCGACGGCCGCAAGGAACCCGACTGCTACACCCGCCCGCCCGCCCTGCACGACGAACTCACCGAGAAGTTCGGCACCTTCCCCCTCTTCCACTTCTGGGGCCCCGGCGCGGACCTCGTCTCCAGCAAGTGGATCATCGACGCCACCCGCCACATCATGCGCACCCGCCACCCCGACCTGACCCTGTGCTACCTCCCGCACCTCGACTACGACCTGCAGCGCTACGGCCCCGACGACCCCCGCTCCCTGAGGGCGGCCGCCGACCTCGACGCCGCCCTGGCCCCGCTCCTGGACGACGCCCGCGCCGAGGGCCGCACCGTCGTCGCCCTGTCCGAGTACGGCATCACCCGCGTCAGCCGCCCCGTCGACATCAACCGCGCCCTGCGCCGCGCCGGCCTGCTCGAGGTCCACACCCAGGACGGCATGGAGTACCTCGACCCGATGGCCTCCCGCGCCTTCGCGGTCGCCGACCACCAGGTCGCCCACGTCTACGTCCGCCGCCCCGAGGACCTGGACGCCACCCGCGAGGCGCTGGAGGGCCTGCCGGGCATCGACGAGATCCTCGACGACGAGGGCAAGAAGGCGAACGGGCTCGACCACCCGCGCGCCGGCGAACTGGTCGCCGTCGCCGAACCCGACGCCTGGTTCACGTACTACTACTGGCTCGACGACGCCCGCGCCCCCGACTTCGCCCAGCTCGTGGAGATCCACCGCAAACCCGGCTACGACCCGGTCGAACTCTTCATGGATCCCCTCGACCCGTACGTCAAGGTCAAGGCGGCCACCGCGCTGGCCCGCAAGAAGCTCGGCATGCGCTACCGCATGGCGGTCGTCCCCCTCGACCCGTCACCTGTTCGCGGCAGCCACGGCCGGCTCCCCGCGAGCGACGACGACGGTCCGCTCCTCATCTGCTCCACCCCCCGCGCCGTCGGTGACCGCGTCGCGGCCACCGACGTCAAACAGCTCCTGCTCCGGCTCGCCGGACTCGGCTGACGCACCAGCGGGCACGGCTCCCGAGATCCGACTACCGGGAGTGAACCACACGGCACTGGCAACGGCCGGTCCCGGCGGCACCGGAACCGGCCACGACCGAGAAGGCAGGCACCCGTGACCCTGTACTCCGACCCCTCCCGCACCGAGGCCGCCACCGCCTCCGCCGCCCCGGACGAAGGGCTGCGCCGCACCCTCGGCGTGGACCGCCGCCGCTTCCTCAGCACCTGCACCGCCGTGGCGGCCGGGGCCGTCGCGGCCCCCGTCTTCGGCGCTTCCCCCGCCCTGGCCCGGGACCGCGGCAGAGACCACGGTCACGGGCACGGCGGGCAGGTCCTCGTCCCGCCGCACAAGCGCGGCATCATCCTCTACACCGTCCGGGACGCGGTCGGCCGCGACCCCCTCTCCACCGACCTGCCCTCCGGCTTCCGCGAGGTGTTCAGGCAGCTGGCCCGCCACGGCTACCGCCAGGTGGAGTTCGCCGGCTACCGCCAGCACGCCAACGCCCCCGGCGGCGCCGACCTGGAAACCGTCGAGGGCGCCAGGCTGCTGCGCTCCTGGCTCGACGAGTACGGCCTGCGCGCCCAGGGCAACCACGGCTTCATCCCGCCGTCCTGGCCGCTGACCACCGCGGACCTGGACACCTTCAAGAAGCACCTCGAGATCGCCAACATCATCGGCATGGACCACATGGGCACCGGCGGCGACCCCACCGGCAGCTCCCACCGCGCCGACTGGGACGTGGCCGCCGACAAGTGGAACGCCCTCGGCGAGATCGCCCGCCGCGAGGGCATCAAGCTCTACACCCACAACCACGACGGCGCCTACGGCTTCCTGCTCGACGGCGGCCCGCTGGACGACCAGGGCCGGCCGACCCGCAGCTCCGGCATCCGGAAGCTGGAGTACTTCCTGAAGGTCACCGACCCCCGGCTCGTCTGGCTGGAGATGGACGTCTTCTGGGCCCACGTCGCCCAGTACAAGTTCCACACGTACACCGCCCACGACGGCTCCACCCGCAGGGACGTCTTCGACCCGGCCGGCCTGGTCGCCCGCAACAACGAGCGCTACCCGCTGTTCCACGCCAAGGACGGCGTCGTCAGCACGACCAACGGCATGGGCTACGAGATGGTGCCCTTCGGAACCGGCGTCATCGACTACACGGCGTTCTTCTCACGGGTCGGGCAGCGGAACTACCACAACCCGATGATCGAGGACGACAACGCCCCGAGCGCCACCGACCCCGGGCAGTCGCTGCGGGAGGCCAAGATCGGCTACGACAACATGGCGGCCCTGCGCAAGCGGCGCCGCTGACCGGGAACACGGACCGGGCGGCTCCTCCCGCACCCCGCGGGAGGGGCCGCCCGGCCCGCGGGCCCGGGGACCGGCGGGGGAGCGGCCGCCCGCCTCCCCGGAGCGCCGGCTCACTCCGTGAGGAGCCGGACGGACCACCGCTCGCGCACCGCGAGTGACCGCGCGGTCGCACGCGGTGCGGCTCCGGGTTCCCTGAGAACCCGGGCGCCGGACCGTCGCCCGAGGGACGGAAACGCAGGTGAAAGGCGCTGCGAAACCTTGGTATGGTTGTCCCTGTCGCCGCGGGGAACACCCCGGCAAGGCGGCAGACACCTGGTCCGGGTGGCGGAATGGCAGACGCGCTAGCTTGAGGTGCTAGTGCCCTTTATCGGGCGTGGGGGTTCAAGTCCCCCCTCGGACACACAGCTGGACGACACGCTTTCGAGGACCTCGACCTGACGGTCGCGGTCCTCGCGGCGTTTCGGCGGCCGATGGTGGTCCCCAGGGATGCGCGGAGCGCCGTCTCGGCGCCGGGTTCCGCGTTCCGCGGTCGCTGCGCGACGTTCCCGGGGTTCCCCACGAACGTGACGCTCTCCTTCTCCGTGAGCGGCTCACCCGTCTTCTCGTCCTTCTTCGGCCGGCTCCCGGCCGCCCGACGGTGACCCCACCACCCCGGTCGCACCGTTCGTTTGACGGACCGGGGCCCGGCAGGCACGATCCGGCAGGCGGAGCCGATGGACGGGACGGGAGCAGAACATGGCAGCGGACGCGCTCGACTGGGCGGGCGACCAGATGTGCGTCACCTTCACCCGGGGGCTGGACCCCGCCGAGGTGTTCACCCGCTACGGCGCCGACCCGGCCCGTTCCCGCCTGCTCGACGCGGACGCCGCGTCCGACCTGCCCACGGGGCAGTTCGCCGCCGGAGCGGTGTCGCTCCTGCGGTCCGGGAGGCTCGGCGACTGGACGTTCTGCGTCGAGGAGGACGGCGTCATCGGCTCGTGGCCCGAACTCCTCTCCGCGCTGTCCCGCGGCACCGAGACCTACGGCGTCCTGTCCACCGAGGGCCTTGCCGTCTTCCAGCACTGGCGCGACGGCCGGTGCCTGGAGAACTTCGAACCCGACCTGGAACAACCCCCGTCCGAGCATCCCGGTCCTTGGTGGGACAGGGTTCAGGAAGCCCTGGCCGAGGGCGAGGGCTCCGGAATGGCTCCCGTGGTCGCCCTCGTCCTCGACCACCTCGGCCTCACCCTGGACGACGCGACCCTGGCAGCCCCCTGGCCCACACTGACCGTCGCGGAGGACGACGCCCCGTCCGCACCACGCGGCGGCTCCTACGCGGGTGAGGGCCCGGTCCCGCCGGGCGCCGTCGAGATCCTGTAGGTCCCGGGCCGTACCTGCCGCCCCGTTCCCCTCAGGAGTCCGGGGACGGGCTCCGGCTCCCGGTGCGGGCCGCTCCCTCAGGCACCGTGATGCAGGCGATCGGCGGCCGGCCGTACAGGGCGAGGATCTCGTTGGCGAGGGCGATGGTCCGCAACGGGTTGTCCCGCTGCCGGTGGGCCTCGATGCCCGCGGCGAGGAGCCCGGTGGGCACGGCCCCCGAGTCGAGCAGGACACGCCACTCCGCGGGCGGGAGCTCCAGGTACTCGAGGTGGGGGAGCCGGGAGATCTCACACGGATCGGCGAGGGTACCGGCATGCGCACAGAGGGTCCGCAGGCGCGGCAGGCCGAAGACGGGGGCGAGGCTGAGGGGCTCCTTCTCCCACGCCCCGATGCTGAGGACCTCCAGGGCGGGGTGGGCGGCTGCCTCGATGCCGGGGAGGGAGGCGCGGTTGACGTGGGCGACGAGCGGGGGCCGTTCGGCCCTCGGGACCGGCCGGCCGTCGAAGTGACGGTGGACGACCATGTCGGTGAGGGAGTCGGCGACCAGCCCGGCACCGATGTTCCCCTCGTGACCGATGACGATCACCTGTCCGACGTGCCCGTCCGGACCCGGCAGGAGATCGACGGCCATGCGGTCCCCGCCGCCGTCGTCACCGAAGACGATCCAGCCCGGCGAGCCGACAAGCTGCTGCACGGCGTCCTCGGGTCCCGTCTCGACCGCCTCCATGGCGCCGAACCGCCACAGCACCTTCCGGGACGCCGCGTCGGCGACGTACACCTTGCCGAGGGGGAACAGTTCACAGCCGATGGTGTCGTACGGGTCCCGGAAGTCGTCCCAGTCCTCGTACCGGCCCCGGACGACCTGGTACAGGGCCCTCAGCTCGGGCGGCAACGGCACGCCCAGGCGCGCCTCGGCCGCTGCGATCTCCTCCTCGGAGGCGCCCACCGCGTCCGGGAGCCGTTCGCGAAGAGTGCGCTGCAGCAGTTCCACGTCCGCGGACGGAGCCGGCACCGCGTCCGGCACCGGATCGGGCAGGCGGCGCACCGGCTCGGGCAGCGCCCCGTCCGCGAGGAGGAGCGTGCCGGGGTGCGCGGTCGCGATACCCGGCTCCACGGAGGAGCCCGGTTCGATCAGGTGCAGCCGGACACCACCGGGGGCGGAGGAGGCCTCGACGACGAAGGAGACACCGTCGCTCCCGTCCTCCTTGAGCGCCTCGGCGACCAGGCCCACCGCGTCGAGCTCCTCCTGGTGGTCGGAGACCGGTGAGGCACGCCCCGGCCGCGGCGGCCGGTGCGGCAGCGGAACACTCCACGCCCCGGGACCGATCTGTCCCGCCACGTGCCCGCCGGGCGCGGAGAGCGTCTCCGCGTGGGCGGCGCACAGGAGGCGCAGCAGGGGCCGCCAGGTGGCGGCGTCATGGAGCGAGGGCACGGGAAGACCTCCTGAGGGTGTGCTCGCCGATTCCGGATCATGGGCGGGGCGCCGGCACCCCCGCTACAGCAGGACGAGCAGCTTCGTCCCCGGAACCAGCTTCCTGTTGACCGAGGTCGACTGGACGAACACGGTGTAGGCCGCATTGCTCCCCGGTGTCACCGTGACCTCCGTCGCCGGCAGGCCCAGGAGCTGCCGGGCGGCGGGGCCGGTGAACACCTTCCCGGTCATCCGGCCGGTGGCGGGGTCCTTCTCCGCCACGGCGATCTTCTTGCCGGCCTGGATCTTCTCGCGCTTGGACAGCTCGTAGAAGGCGCAGCCGGTCTTGTACGGGTGCCCGGCGCTGGTGACGAAATCGCGGATCGACGTCTGCTGGTCCACGGGGATCAGCACGTACTTGCCGGCGTCCAGGGCCTGGAGGCTGGACTTCACGTCGGCCGTGCTCAGGTCCTGCCCCATCGCGAAGAGGTTCCTGGTGCCGCGCACGCCCTGCTCGCGGTCCCGCAGGAACTTCGTGGCGGCCGTCTTGACGGCGCCGATCGCCTCCTCGACGCCCTGGGCCGAGTCCGCGTCCCAGATCGAGATGTTGCCCGTCGGGAAGCCGTACTGCTGGGCGGTGCGCTTGGCCAGGGAGTTCGGCACCATGATGGCCGAGGTCCAGTGGTCCGGCAGGTTGTTCATCTTGTCCGCGATCCTGCTCAGCCACTCGTCCAGGACGGCGCGGCCGTCGGGAAGGCGGTCGTGGCGCGCGCCCGTCCGGTCGGCACCGGAGGCGTTCTCCTCGCCGTCGGTGACGACGACCTGGAGGAAGCTGTGCTCGCCGTACTCCTCCCATATGTGGCCGAGGTCGTCGAGCGCCTTCACCGACGCCTGGATCAGCGCCGTCGCGCCGTTCTCCACGGTGTACAGGCCCCGCATGGACGGCAGGTGCTTGACGTCCATGTCCCACACCAGGTTCTCGACCAGGTGGTCGAAGGCGTAGAGGCTGATCCGGGTCTCGTGGCCGAGCCGGTCGGACTCCTCCTTCAGCCCCTTCACGAACTCGTCCACCACCCGGATGAGCTGCTCCGAGTGCCCCCGCATCGAGCCGGACTTGTCGATGACGAGAGCGACGTGGTTCACGAAGTGCTTCTTGAGCCGGTCCTTCACCGTGGCGCCCAACGTGCCAACCCCCTCTGATCGTTCCCCCGGACCACAGCAGCGCTCTGCGGAGACACGGCTTTCTGACGGCGACTCACCGGTCGCCGTCCGGCCCGTCCAGATGATGGCATCACTTTATGGAGGGGCACTGACAACGCGTGCCGGGCCGCGGTTCTGCACATGAGGCACCGCCGTGTGCGGGCCGAGACACCGCGGCCCCCCGTGCCCGTGTACGGGGCGCAGGGGGCCGCGGCGGGGCGCCCGGACGGTTCAGGAGGCCGTGGTGGCGGCGCGGTCCTCGTCCCGGGCGGGGGCGGTGGGGACCTCGCCCGCGTCGAGCGCGACGTCCTTGGTCTCCTTGCCGATCAGCAGCGCGACCAGGGTCAGCAGTGCCATCGCGGAGAGGTAGACCCCGACCAGCCACGGGGAACCGTCACCGGCCTCCCACAGGGCCACCGCTATGAACGGGGCGACGGCCGCGCCGAGGATGGAGCTGACGTTGTACGAGATGCCGGAGCCCGTGTAGCGCACGCTCGTCGGGAAGAGCTCCGGCAGCAGCGCGCCCATCGGGCCGAAGGTCATGCCCATCAGGGTGAAGCCGAGCACCAGCCACAGCACCACGCCGAGCGTGCCCATGCCGGTCAGCGGCGCCCACGCCAGCCCGAAGACCAGGATCCCGGCGGTGACCAGGATCAGCGTGCTGCGCCGGCCGTACTTGTCGGCGAGCGGGCCGGAGACCAGGGTGAACACGGCGAAGAACAGCACGCCGAAGATCATCATCAGCACGAAGGTGGTGTAGCTGTACCCGAGGCCCGGCACGGCGGCGTCCTCGGGCGTACGGCCGTAGCTCAGCGAGAACGTGGTCATCAGGTAGAAGAGCACGTACGTCGCCAGCATGAAGAAGGTGCCGAGGACCAGCTGCTTCCAGTGGCTGCGGAAGACGGTGGCCAGCGGCAGCTTCCGCACCAGCCCGGCCTCGCGGGTCCTGGAGAAGACCGTCGACTCGACCAGGCGCATGCGCACCCACAGGCCGATCGCCACCATCACGGCGGAGAACAGGAACGGCACGCGCCAGCCCCAGCTCAGGAAGGCCTCCGAGGGCTGCGACGGGTCGGCACCCGCCGTGGACGGCAGCAGTGCGCCGATGATCAGGAAGAGGCCGTTGCCGATGATGAAGCCGAGCGGGGCGCCCAGCTGCGGGAAGGTGCCGTACAGCGCGCGCTTGTCGCTCGGGGCGTTCTCGGTGGCGACCAGGGCGGCGCCGCTCCACTCGCCGCCGAGCGCGAAGCCCTGCGCGAGCCGCATCAGCACCAGCAGAGCGGTGGCGATCCAGCCGGCCTGCTCGTAGGTGGGCAGCACGCCGATGAGGAAGGTGGCGATGCCCATGGTGAGGAGCGAGGCCACCAGCGTGCCCTTGCGGCCGAGCCGGTCGCCGAGGTGTCCGAAGACGACGGCGCCGATCGGGCGGGCGACCATCGCGGCACCGAACACCGCGAAGGACGACAGCAGCGCCGTGGTCGGGTCGCTGCTCGGGAAGAAGAGCGTGGGGAAGACCAGGACGGCGGCGGTCGCGTAGATGTAGAAGTCGTAGAACTCGATCGTCGTGCCGATGAGGCTCGCGATGAGGACGCGGGACCGCGAGTTGACGGGGGCCGGGGCCGGACTGCTGGTTGGTGCGGGCATTTCACGGTCTTTCCAGGGGGGAACGGTCGCCGGTGGCGTGCGCCGACGGCCCGCACGGCGCCACGCGTCCTCGGGGAGGGCCGCGCGAACAGTGTGGGCCGTACAACGATCTCAGACATCTCATCAATCAGGAACGTTGTACCAAGATCTGAGACGCGCATATTGCGTGGCCCGGCCCTTCCCTCCGTCCCTACACTCACCGGGCAGGCGCCGCCCTTCGTCGGGTGGTGCGTTCGTGACCAGTGAGGGGAGACCGGCCGTGCGTGACCGCACCGTTGCCGCCGCTCCCCGTTCCCGGTCCCGTCGGTCCGTGGTGATCCTGGTGTCCCCGGCCGTCCGGTGCCCGCTGCGCGGCCGGCACCGGAGGCCCGTGACGCACGTCTGACCCCCGCACCCCCCGTTCGTCGAGGGCGTGCGCCGTCGTGCGCCGGGGAAATCGCGCCGCCCTTTTCCGGAACATCCGAAAGGCCGTGTGCCATGCGCACCCCGATGAACGCCGACCCCCTCGCCACCGTCCGCAACCTCGGCATCCTCGCCCACGTCGACGCCGGCAAGACCACCGTCACCGAGCGGATCCTGTACGCGACCGGCACCACGCACAAGCGCGGGGAGGTCCACGACGGCACCACCGTCACCGACTTCGACCCGCAGGAGCGCGACCGGGGCATCACCATCTTCGCCGCCGCCGTCAGCTGCGTCTGGGAGGGACACCGCGTCAACCTCATCGACACCCCGGGCCACGTCGACTTCGCCGACGAGGTGGAGCGCTCGCTGCGCGTCCTCGACGGCGCGGTCGCCGTGTTCGACGCGGTCGCCGGCGTGGAACCGCAGAGCGAGTCGGTGTGGCGGCAGGCGGACCGGCACGGCGTGCCGCGGATCGCGTTCGTCAACAAGATGGACCGCGCGGGCGCCGACCTGGACGCGGCCGTCGCGTCGATCCGGGAGCGGCTGCACCCCGCGCCCCTCGCGGTCCAGTTGCCGATCGGCGCGGAGGACGCCTTCACCGGCGTCGTCGACCTGCTGCGGATGCGGGCGCTGACCTGGAACGGCGACGGCGAGGCCGCCGGCGAGGCCCCGGTGCCGGAGGAACTGCGCGCCGAGGCCCACCGGCGGCGCCGGCTGCTGGAGGAGGCCGTCGCCGAGCTGCACCCGGGCGCGCTGGAGGAGTTCTGCGACACCGGCTCGCTCGGCACCGGGACGCTCGTGTCCGCCCTGCGGGACCTGACCCTCGGCGGTGACGCCGTGGTCGTGCTGTGCGGCTCCGCCTACCGCAACCGCGGCGTCGAACCGCTGCTGGACGCGGTCCTCGCCTACCTGCCGTCACCGCTCGACGTGCCGCCGGTGCGCGCGACGGACGGCGACGGCCGGGAACGGGAGCGGGCCGCCGACCCGGCGGCACCGCTGGCCGCCCTCGCGTTCAAGGTGAACGCCACCGCCACCGGGCGGCTGACCTACCTGCGCCTGTACGCGGGGACGATGGAGAAGGGAGACACCGTGTGGGACGCGACCGCGCGCCGCACCGAGCGGATCGGACGGATCCTGCGGGTGCAGGCCGACCGGCACGCACCCGTGGACCGGGCGGTCGCCGGGGACATCGTCGCCGTGGTCGGACTGAAGTCCGCCCGCGCCGGTTCCACCCTGTGCGCGCCGGACGCCCCGCTGGTCCTGGAGCCTCCGGGCGTCGCCGAGCCCGTCGTCTCCGTGGCGGTCGAGGCGCTCCGGGGCACCGACACCGGGCGTCTGGCGTCGGTGCTCGGGCGGCTCGCCGAGGAGGACCCGTCACTGGTCGTGCGCACCGACCCGGAGACCGGCCAGACGGTGCTGTCCGGCATGGGGGAGCTGCACCTGGAGGTCGCGGTGGAGAAGATCCGGCGTGAGCACGGGCTCGGCGTCAACGTCGGCCGCCCCCGGGTCAGCCACCGGGAGACCGTCGGACGCGGGGTGTCCGGGTTCGTGTTCCGGCACGTCAAACAGGACGGCGGGGCAGGGCAGTTCGCCCATGTCGTGCTCGACGTCGAGCCGCTGGACACGCCGGAGGCCGGTTTCGCGTTCCGCTCGGTGGTCACCGGCGGGCGGGTGCCGCAGGAGTACGTCCGCGCGGTCGAGGCCGGCTGCCGGGACGCCCTGGCCGAGGGGCCGCTGGGCGGGCATCCGGTGACGGGTCTGCGGGTCACCCTCACCGACGGCTCGACCCATGTGAAGGACTCCTCGGACACCGCCTTCCGCACCGCCGGCCGGTCCGGTCTGCGGGACGCGCTGCGCGCCTGCGCGATGGTCCTGCTGGAACCGGTCGTGGAGGTCACGGTCACCGTGCCCGAGGACGCGGTGGGCGGGGTGCTCGGCGATCTGGCCGCGCGCCGCGGCCGGGTGACCGGATCGGTCACCCGGGCGGGCGCGACGGTCGTCACCGCCACCGTGCCGCTGGCCGAGCTGTTCGGCTACGCGACCCGGCTGCGCAGCCGCACCCAGGGCCGCGGCACCTTCACCACCCGGCCGGCCGGCCACGCGCCGGCACCGGCCGCGGCGCCCGCGCGGTAGTGCGGTAGTGCGGTGACCGGCACGACGGCCCCTCCCGACTCAGTGGGAGGGGCCGCCACCGGCGCCGCACGGGGCGCGCCCGACCGTCGGCGTCGGTCGGGACGTGCCCCGGCGGGCCGGGATCAGGGGTAGGACACCACCGTCGACGGCACGGTGTTCGTGCCCGAGGTCGGCGCTCCGGTGTCGTTGATGACGCACTCGTACTGCCCGTGTCCGCTCAGCGAGACGACCAGCAGGTGGTGGAAGCGCACACCGGGCCGGTTCGGGGCGGCGAAGCCGTGGTGCTGGACGATCGTCGGGTCGACGTTGTAGTAGCAGTAACTGCCCATGCCCCAGCCCTCGTGGGCGGTGACGTGGTCGCCGACCTTGTACGCGGCGTAGCCCTTCAGCGGACCGTTCTGGACGGCGGCCTGGTTCGGGGCGTCGTACGCCTTCTCGTTCTGGAAGAAGACGGTGCGCCCGCGCTCGCCGTTCCACTGCACGTCGTACTTGTTGAAGTGCTCGACGAACAGGCCGGTCGCGAGGACGTCGTGGCCGTTGACCACGACACCGTAGTCGCAGCGGTTGGTCTCCCAGCCCACCCCCTCGCCGTGGTCGGCGCGCCAGACCCAGGTGTGGTCGACGATGGTGTGCCGGGCGTTGATCACCATGCTGGTGGTCGCCCTGCCGGGCCCGGCCCCGCCGATCCGGATGAAGACGTCCTGGACGGTGACGGGGTTGGCGGAGTGGTCCCGGGAGGCGCCGGCCGGCCCGACCTCCAGCAGCACCGGGGAGTTGACCGGCCCGGCGTCGACCAGGAAGCCGGCCAGCCGTACGCCGTCGACGTCGGCGACCTTCAGGGCGGTGACGCCGTTGTCGGGGATGAGGGTGGCGTAGCCGAGACCCAGGACGACCGTGTTCGGCCGGTTCACCCGGACCGGCTGGTCGACGTGGTAGATGCCGGGCGTGAGCAGCAGGTTCAGGCCCTGGTCGAGCGCCTGGTTGAGGGTGGCCGCCGAGTCGCCGGGCCTGGCGACGTAGAAGCGGTCCAGCGGCAGTGAGGTGCCGCGCGGGGTGCCGTTGCCCCAGGTGACGCCGCGCGCGCCGGTCCGCAGCGCGGGCAGGAAGACGCGGTACCGGTCGCCGTCGAGGTGGAGGAAGGGCTTCTCGCGGGACAGGGGCGTCGTGTCCAGCGTGGTGTACGGCGGGTTCGGGAAGCTCTGCGCGGGGGCGCCCTCGACGCCGGAGAAGACCATGTTCCACACCGCGTTGGTCCAGCCGCCGACCGAGCTGTCCCGGGTGTACCACTGCTGCTGCGAGTACGGGCCGACCGTGCCGTCGATCCGGCTGTCGGCGATGTAGCCGCCGCTCGCCCAGCCGTAGCCGGAGGGAGCGAGATCGAGGCCGCCGCGCACGTGCATCCGGCGGAAGGGGGCCGCCTGGGCGACCGCCCAGCGGTTGGTGCCGGAGACCGGGACGAGGGCCAGGTTCTCCGCCGAACGCCAGAAGTTCTGCGTGGCGTTGCCGTCGAACCAGCCGGCGTCGACCGTCACGTCGCCGTGGAGGGTGGTGTCGTCGGGGGAGAGGCCGAGGCCGGAGACGGACGTGTAGAAGCCGATCCGCGCGTTGAGCCCGTGGTAGGCGCCCGGCTTGAAGAGGAACTGGTGGCGGCCGGTGCCGAACTGCGCCGACTCCTGCCGGGCGAACACCTCGTCCAGCTTGGCCTGGATGCCCGGCGTGGACGGGTCGAAGACGATCACGTTGGGGCCGAGGTCGCCACCGCCCTTCAGCCGCCGGGGCTTCTTGCGCGCGGCCGGCGCGGCGGACGCCGTGCCGGGCAGGCCGGCCAGCACGGGAACGGCCGCGGCGGCACCGAGCACGGTACGGCGACCGGGGGCGGACTGCGGAGTCGACGGGGAGTCGGACGTCATGGGGCGGCTCTCCTGGTTCAGGAAGTGAACGGTGTGGGGGAGTTGGGAGCGCTCTCTCGCCGCTGAATGGTTCATCCCTGGAACAGATGAGTCAAGAGGTGCGGCGAGAGTTGGGTGAGCCCGTCCAAACCCTTGACGTGGTCCCGTCCGAAGGTTTAACTCACGTCCTAAATTAAGCCATGAGGAACTGTCCTCGGGTCTTCCCGGAGGCAGTCGGCATTCCCGGAAAGGGACACCAGGAGCCATGCGCAGCATCCGAGCCGCGGCCACAGGCGCCGTCATCCTGTCTCTCGCACTCGCCGCCTCGGCCTGCGGAGGCGGATCGAGCACCGGCGGCGGGTCCAACGACTCGCCCGAGGAGCTCACCTACTGGGCGTCCAACCAGGGCGCGAGCATCGAGATCGACAAGAAGGTGCTCCAGCCCGAGCTGGACAAGTTCGAGAAGCAGACCGGCATCAAGGTCAAGCTGGAGGTCGTCCCCTGGTCCGACCTGCTCAACCGGATCCTCACCGCGACCACCTCCGGCCAGGGACCGGACGTGCTGAACATCGGCAACACCTGGTCCGCCTCGCTCCAGGCGACCGGCGCGCTGCTGCCCTGGGACGCGAAGAACTTCGACAGGATCGGCGGCAAGGACCGCTTCGTCGAATCCGCGCTCGGCTCCACCGGCGTCGAGGGCCAGGACCCGGCCGCCGTCCCGCTGTACTCGATGGCGTACGCCCTCTACTACAACAAGCAGATGTTCGCCGACGCCGGCATCGACGGACCGCCGGCCACCTGGGACGAGCTGGTCGCCGCCGGCAAGAAGCTCTCCAAGGACGGCAAGTGGGGGATCGGTGTGGAGGGCTCCAACCCCTCCGAGAACATCCACCACGCCTTCGTCTTCGCCAAGCAGCACGGCGCCGACTTCTTCACCGCCGACGGCGAGGCCGACTTCACCAACGACGGCGTGGTCGCCGCGGTCAAGCAGTACGTCGACCTCATGGCCAAGGACAAGATCATCGCCCCGGGCAACGCCGAGTACGCCCAGAACCAGTCGGTGAGCGACTTCGCCAAGGGCAGGACCGGCATGCTGCTGTGGCAGTCCGCCTCCGCCAACCTCGAGTCCCAGGGCATGAGCGAGGACGCCTACGGCATCGCCCCGGTGCCCGTGCAGTCCGGCACCCCCGGCGCCGGCAAGCAGGTCAACTCGATGGTCGCGGGCATCAACCTCGCCGTCTTCAAGAACAGCGACAACCTCGACGGCGCCACGAAGTTCGTGAAGTTCATGACCAGCGACGCCGAGCAGAAGATCCTCAACACCGCCTACAGCTCCATCCCGCCGGTCAAGGCCGCCCAGCAGGACGCGGCCTTCGACTCACCGGCCGACGCCGTCCTGAAGGACACCCTCGCCAAGAGCGCCGTCGCCCTGCCGCAGGTGCCCGACGAGTCCCAGTTCGAGACCGCAGTGGGCACGGCCGTCAAGGAACTGTTCGCCGACGCCGCCGCCGGACGCGCGGTGACCACCGCCTCGGTGAAGGCCGCGCTCACCAAGGCGCAGCAGCAGATGCCCAAGAAGTGAGTCCCGACACCGCCATGACCGCCACCGCACCCGCAGCAGAGGCCGCCGTGCGGAAGAGCTCCCCCGGTGCGGCGCGCGGCCCCCGCCGCCGCCCCGGGCGGATCCGCCGCATCGGACTGCCCTACCTGCTCCTCCTGCCCGCCCTGCTCCTCGAACTCCTGGTCCACCTGGTGCCGATGGTGATCGGCATCGTGATGAGCTTCAAGGAGCTCACCCAGTTCTACATCCGCGACTGGGGCACCGCCCCCTGGGCCGCCCTGGACAACTACAAGGTGTCGGTGGACTTCGACGCCCCCGTCGGCGAGGCCCTGCTCCACTCCTTCCTCGTCACGATCGCCTTCACCCTGCTGTCGGTCGGCCTGTGCTGGCTCATCGGCACGGCCGCCGCGATCTGCCTGCAGGACACCTTCCGCGGCCGCGGCCTGCTGCGCGCCCTGTTCCTGGTCCCGTACGCCCTGCCGGTCTACACGGCCGTCATCACCTGGGTGTTCATGTTCCAGCACGACAACGGCCTGGTGAACCACGTCCTGCACGACCAGCTCGGCCTCACCGACAAGCCGTCCTTCTGGCTGATCGGCGACAACAGCTTCGTCGCCCTGCTGACGGTGTCGGTGTGGAAGGGCTGGCCGTTCGCCTTCCTCATCGTGATGGCCGGCCTGCAGAACATCCCCCGCGAGCTGTACGAGGCCGCCGCCCTCGACGGCGCCGGAATGCTCCAGCAGATCCGCCGCATCACCCTGCCCTCGCTCCGCCCCGTCAACCAGGTGCTGGTCCTCGTCCTGTTCCTGTGGACGTTCAACGACTTCAACACCCCGTACGTCCTCTTCGGCAAGACCGCCCCCGAGGCCGCGGACCTCATCTCGGTCCACATCTACCAGGCGTCCTTCGTCACCTGGAACTTCGGCACCGGTTCCGCGATGTCGGTCCTGCTGCTGCTCTTCCTGCTCGTCGTGACGGGCGCGTACCTCGTGCTCACCTCGCGCGGACGGAGGGCCCCGCATGCCTAGCTCCCCGACGACAACGGCCCCCGCGGCGAGGAAGCCGGCGGCCTCCCCGATGGCCCCGCCCCGCTCGTTCCTGTGGTCCCGGCGGATCTTCCTGACCCTGCTCACCGGTTTCGTGCTGGTCCCGGTCTACGTCATGGTCTCCAGCTCGCTGAAGCCGCTCGCGGACGTCACGGGCAAGTTCCGCTGGCTGCCGACCGAGCTGACGGTCCGCCCGTACATCGACATCTGGTCCACGGTCCCGCTGGGGCGCTACTTCGTGAACTCGCTGATCGTGGCGGGCGCGGCGACCGTCTGCTCGGTGGTGATCGCGGTCTTCTCGGCCTACGCCGTCAGCCGCTACACCTTCCGCGGCAAGCGCGTCTTCACGGTGACCGTGCTCTCCACGCAGATGTTCCCCGGCATCCTCTTCCTGCTCCCCCTCTTCCTGATCTACGTCAACATCGGCAACGCCACGGGCATCGCCCTGTTCGGCTCGCGCGGCGGCCTGATCCTGACGTACCTGACCTTCTCGCTCCCGTTCTCCATCTGGATGCTGATCGGCTACTTCGACTCGGTCCCGCGGGACCTGGACGAAGCGGCGATGGTGGACGGCTGCGGCCCGCTCGGCGCGCTGTTCCGGGTCGTGGTGCCGGCCGCGGTCCCCGGCATCGTGGCGGTGGCCGTCTACGCCTTCATGACCGCCTGGGGCGAGGTCCTGTTCGCCTCGGTGATGACCAACGACACCACCCGCACCCTGGCCGTGGGCCTCCAGGGCTACTCCACCCTCAACGACGTGTACTGGAACCAGATCATGGCCGCCTCGCTCGTGGTGAGCGTCCCCGTGGTCGCCGGTTTCCTGCTCCTGCAGCGCTACCTCGTCGCCGGCCTGACGGCAGGAGCCGTCAAGTGACCGGTTCCCCCGAACCCGAAGGGACTTCCGTGACCATCGACTACGCCGCCCTCCCCGACGACTTCCTGTGGGGCACGGCCACCTCGGCGTACCAGATCGAGGGAGCCGTGGCGGAGGACGGCCGTTCGCCGTCGATCTGGGACACCTTCTCGCACACCCCCGGCAAGACCGACAACGGGGACCACGGCGACGTCGCCTGCGACCACTACCACCGCTGGCGCGAGGACATCGACCTGATGCGCCGCCTGGGCACGAACGCCTACCGCCTGTCCATCGCCTGGCCGCGCGTCGTGCCGGGCGGCGACGGCCCGGTGAACGCGAAGGGCCTGGACTTCTACGACCGGCTGACCGACGGCCTGCTCCAGGCCGGCATCACCCCGTCGGTCACCCTCTACCACTGGGACCTGCCCCAGGTTCTCCAGGACCGCGGCGGCTGGCCGGAACGCGACACCGCCGAGCACTTCGCGGCGTACGCCTCGGTGGTCGCGGAGCGCCTGGGTGACCGCGTGCACCACTGGGCCACGCTCAACGAACCCCTGTGCTCGGCCTGGATCGGCCACCTGGAAGGCAAGATGGCCCCGGGCTGGACGGACCTGACGGCAGCCGTCCGGGCGTCCTACCACCTGCTGCTGGGCCACGGCCTCGCGGCGCGCGCCATCCGTGCGGCGGCCCCGGACGCCCGGGTGGGCATCGTCAACAACCTCTCCACGATCCACGCCGCGAGCGACAGCCCCGAGGACCGGGCGGCCGCCGTCCGCATGGACGGCCACACCAACCGCTGGTGGCTGGACCCCGTCCACGGCCGCGGCTTCCCGGCCGACATGCGCGAGGTCTACGGCGTCGAACTCCCGGAGAAGCCGGGCGACCTGTCGACCATCGCCGCCCCGCTCGACTGGCTGGGCCTGAACTACTACTTCCCGCAGGTCGTCGCCGCAGACCCGGACGGACCCGCGCCGTTCGCCGCGTTCGTCCGCCGCGAGGGCGTGCCGCGCACCGGCATGGACTGGGAGATCGACGCGAGCGGCATCGAGACCCTGCTGCTGCGCCTGACGAACGAGTACGGCGCGCGCGAGCTCTACGTCACCGAGAACGGCTCCGCCTTCCCGGACGTGGTCCGCCCCGACGGCACGATCGACGACCCCGAGCGCCAGGACTACCTGGAGCGGCACCTGGCCGCCTGCGCCTCCGCCGCCCGCAGGGGCGCCCCGCTGGCCGGCTACTTCGCCTGGTCGCTGCTGGACAACTTCGAGTGGGCGTACGGCTACGACAAGCGCTTCGGCCTCGTCCACGTCGACTACGCCACCCAGGTCCGCACCATCAAGGGGACCGGTCACCGGTACGCGGACATCATCCGCGGGCACGGGGAGCGGATCCGCCGCGCGGCCTGACCCCCGCCGTCCCCGGTGGGCGCGGGAGGACGACCCGCGCCCACCGGGGCCACCCCCACCTGTATGTCATGAGCGCGACATTCATCATCCATGACGGGGATCGGCGCCCCCACCTCCCCGAGGAGAGCCGTATGCCATCCCGTACCCCCCGCATCCTCCTGACCGCCCTCACCACGGCCGCGGTACTGTCCGCGGGCCCGGCCTTCGCCGCACCGGCTCCAAGGACGGCCGCGGTGGCGGCCGCCTGGGACACCGACCGCGCGGCGGCCGCGTACGCCGCCGACCCCGCCGGCGTCGCCGCCTCCGGCAGCGAGAACGCGGACACGGCACCCGCCCGCGCCTTCGACGGCAACGGCGCCACCCGCTGGTCCAGCGACTTCGCGGACGACGCCTGGATCCGCGTGGACCTCGGCTCCACCATCCGCGTCGACCGGGTCGTCCTCGACTGGGAGGCGGCCTACGGCAAGCGCTACGTCCTCGAGGCCTCGAGGAACGGCACGGACTGGACCCCGTTCTACACGGAGACCGCGGGCACCGGGGGATCGGTCACGGCACACACGTACCCCCAGGAGGTCACGGCCCGCTACGTCCGCATGCGCGGCGTGGAACGCGCCACACCCTGGGGCTACTCCCTCTACTCCTTCAAGGTCTACGGCGGCGAACCGGCCCCGGCCTCCACGACCCGCACCAACCTGGCCCTGAACCACCCCGCCTACGCGAACTACCACCAGCACGCGGGCAACTCACCGGCGTTCGTCACCGACGGCGGCCGGCCGGCCGACCTCAAGGCCGACCGGACCCGCTGGTCCAGCGACTGGAACGCCGACCGCTGGATCTCGGTCGACCTCGGCGCCCGCTCGACGGTCGACACGGTCGACCTCTACTGGGAGGCGGCGTACGCGGTCGACTACGAACTCCAGGTGTCGGACGACAACCGCACCTGGCGCACGGTGTACCGCCCCTCGGCCTCCGAGGTCGCCGCCCGCCGCGCCGACGTCAAGTCCCCCGGGGAGGCCGTCGGCCTGCACGACTCGATCCGCCTGCCCCAGCCCGTCACCGGCCGCTACGTCCGCATGCTCGGCAAGGAACGCCGCTCCTTCCACAACCCGGCCCCGTCCACCGCCCAGTTCGGCTACTCGCTCTACGAGTTCCAGGTCTGGGGCACCGGCGGCAGCGCGGCGGCGGCCTACCCGGCACTGCCGGGCGACCAGCCGGGCACCTACCGCACCACGTTCTTCGACGACTTCACGACCCCGTCCCTCGACCGCTCCAAGTGGCGCGTGGTCCGCACCGGCACGGAGATGGGCCCGGTCAACGGCGAGTCCCAGGCCTACGTGGACTCCACCGACAACATCCGCCAGGAGAACGGCAACCTGGTCCTGGAGGCCAAGCACTGCAAGGGCTGCACCCGGGCAGGCGGCGGCACGTACGACTTCACCTCCGGCCGCATCGACACCCACACCAGGTTCGACTTCACGTACGGCCGGGTCAGCGCACGCATGAGGCTCCCGGTGGGCGACGGCTTCTGGCCCGCGTTCTGGCTGCTCGGCAGCGACGTGGACGACCCGTCGGTCGGGTGGCCGTCCTCCGGCGAGACCGACATCATGGAGAACGTCGGCTACGCGGACTGGACCAGCACCGCCCTGCACGGCCCCGGCTACTCGGCCGACGGCAACATCGGCGCCCGCCAGACCTACCCGAACGGCGGCCGCGCCGACCAGTGGCACACGTACGCGGTCGAGTGGACCCCGACGGGCATGCGCTTCCACGTCGACGACCGCCTGGTCCAGGAGACCACCCGCAACAAGCTGGAGTCGACGCGCGGCCAGTGGGTCTACGACCACCGCCAGTACGTGATCCTCAACCTGGCGCTGGGCGGCGCCTACCCGGCCGGCTGGAACAAGGTCACGGCCCCCTACTGGGGTCTGCCGCAGTCCAGCGTGGACCGGATCGCGGCCGGGGGAGTGCGGGCGGAGGTGGACTGGGTGCGGGTGGAGCAGAAGGGGTAGCGGACCTGCCGCCCGGTGGGGCCGGCCTCACCGGGCGGCAGGTCCCACCCGGCCCGTGCCGGCGGCCTCCTCCCGGTCAGCGCCCGGGGGACTGCGCGCGCCACACCCGGAAGTCGCTGATCCGGAAGCGGCTCCAGGTGGTCCGGAAGGCGAAGTGCCCGGCCGTGTACGGCTCCGGGTCCCGGTGGTCGAAGACGAGACGGCCGTTGTTCCACCATCGGACGGTGGAGCCGTCGGAGACGATCCGGACGTGGTGCGGCTCGTTGGGGACGAGCAGCGGCTCGGTGTAGTCGTGGATCAGCGGGCGCACGCCCGCCTCGCCGACGTAACGGCGCAGCCGGGTCGTGGTGTTGGTGTTGGCGCCGTAGCCGACGTAGTACGTCCGCAGGTGGTCGTACTCGGCCAGGGCGCCGCCGCGGCGGGTGGCGAAGAGGTCGTGCGGGGAGCGGACGTCGGTGGCGTTCCAGAAGTTGTTGAGGTCCGAGACGCGGTCGTTGGCACCGCCCTCGGCGACCGGCGTGGCGGTGTACTCCAGGACGTACGGCCCCTCCAGGCGCTGCCTGAACCAGACGGTCGCACCGCTCGGCACGTCGATCTCCAGGATGCCGCGGGAGGCGGTGACGGTGCCGCCGTCCTGGAGTTCGACGGCCCACCGGCGCAGTCCGTGGCGGAAGTCGTCGCGGGCGAGGAGACGTCCGCGGCCGCGGCGGGCGGGGGACGCCTGTGCGCCGGCCGGGGCGACGGCGGTCAGGGCGGCTCCCGCCGCGAGGGCGGCGAAGGCTCTACGGGTGGTGGTCACGGGACACGGCTCCTCGGGGTGTGGTGACAGCGGGCCTCGGGACGCGGCGGGTCTCCGTGCCGAGGTAGTAGTCGGTGTAGGTGGACTGGAGGTAGCCGCGCACGGTCCAGCCGAGGCGGTGGGCCGGGTTGTGCGCGAGGGTGTAGAGGCGGGTCGAGGTCGGCTCGGTGGTGGTGTACAGCCGCAGGGCCGTGTGATCGGCCGTCTCGGCGAGGATTTCCTCGCGCCAGTCGCCGATCAGGTCGCCGTGGAACGGGGTCGCGTTGCGGGCGCCGGAGACGACACCGGGTGGGTCGAAGAGCGTGGCGCTGGTCCCGGTCGCGGGAGTCCACTTCTCGACGTGCGTGAAGTCGAGGAGCTCGGCGGCCTTGTCGCCGTCCCACCAGATGCGAAAGTTGACGCTGGGGGCGGTCGTGGCGATCCTGCCGTCGCGGACGTTGAAGACGCCCGCGCCGGGCCGGGTGACGTCGGCGGTGGAGGTCCAGTACTCGTAGCCGGGGTGCCCCGGGTCGATGTCGGCGGCGTTGCCGCGGCCGACGTCCAGGTCGGTTTCGCTCGCCGGGTCCGCCGGGTGCGCGCCGGTCGTGAGGCGCTCGCCGGTGGCGGCGTCGTAGTAGTACCAGGGGAAGTTCGACACGACGCCCAGTTCGGACTGCTGGACGGCGAAGCCCTCCAGGCCGGGCCGGGCGGGGTCGAGGTCGGCGATGTCGAAGCGGTCGCCGTGTCCGGCGCCGTCGACGACGTAGCGGAGGCTGCCGTCGTCGTCGACGACGTAGTTGCCGTCGGCGATCTCGTCCCGGCCGTCCCCGTCGAGGTCGACGGTGCGGATCTGGTGGAAGCTGCTCGCGCCGCGGTCGGTGGGCACCACGTACTTCCAGCGGCGGGTGAGGTCGGTGCCGTCGAAGTCCCAGGTCTGGAACAGCGTGCGGAACGTGCCGCGCCGGGCGCCGACACGGGTGACCAGCTTGGTGACCAGGCTGGGGCGTTCGCCGTCGAGGTACGCGATGCCGAAGTGGCCGCCGGAGGGGCCGTCGGCGGTGAAGTCGTCGGGCACCGGCTGCCGGGTGCGTTCGGCGCCGGTCGCCCCGTCGACGACGGAGACGAACTGGTCGGCGGGCGAAGCGGCGTGGACCCGGGAGCCGTCGGCGAAGGTGGTGCCGTCGGCGGTGTGCAGCAGCACCTCGGCGCGGCCGTCGCCGTCGAGGTCGTACACGGTGACGTTGTCGTCGTTGCGGTAACCGCCGACGGCCGTCGAGCCGCTGATGGCGGCGGGGGCCGGATCGTTGGCGCCGTTGCCGGGCACCTGGGCGAGCGAGCCCGGCCCGAGGTCGACGCGCCACAGTCGTTCGCCGGTGAGCGCGTACGCCTCCAGCAGGTCGGTGCCGGAGCGGTCGGCGGACAGCCGGCTGACGACGAGTTCGTACCGCCCGTCACCGTCGAGGTCGCCCGGCCAGGCGTGCCGGACGGTGTAGCCGTCGGCGGCGGCGAGCGGGATCTCGGCGTGGCCGACGGGGAGTTCGAACGCGGCGCGGCTCGCCCGGCGCTCCCGGCCGTCGACGACGGCCCGGACGGTGTAGGCGCCCTCGCCCCGGGTGTCGTCCCGGTAGGTCGTCGAGCGGGTGATCGGCGTGTGGTTCAGCCGGCGCCCGTTCTTGTACACGTTGAAGGCGATGCGGTCGCCCCTGCGCGCGTACTCGGTGCCGAGCAGGCGCCAGCTGAGGAAGGTTCCTCCGCCGGAGGGGACGGCGACCAGGCCCCGGTCGAGGTCCTCCACCACCCGGCGGGGGGTCGCGGCCGCGGTGGCGGTGTCGGCGGCGGGTGAGGCGAGCAGGCCCGCCAGCAGGGCGGCCGCGACGGTCGCCCCGGTTCTTCGGCGGTGCGTGGAGTGCACGGTCGGTGCTCCTTCGTGCGGGCGGAGGTCGACTCCGGGGGGAGGGAAGGTGCGAGGGGATGGGGGGATCACCCGCGCTCACCCTGCCTCACCCCCCGCCGCTTCGGACCGTTCTGCCACAAGAACGAAATGAAACGATCACAAGCCAATGGAAGTCGACACTCGGTCGTCATGAGGGGCGAGACCGCTCCGGCGGCGCGGCACCCGTGGACCGCGCCCGGCGCGTGAACGGCTCGTGACAGTGCCCCCCCGCCGGCCCACCCCCGGGTTCCCGCCCGCCCTCCCCGGCTCTAACCTGACGCGATGCGCGCGGTGACAGGGCTCAGGGAGGTGGCGGAGCGGGCCGGGGTGTCCATGCGGACCGTCTCCAACGTGGTCCGGGGCACCGGCCGCTTCTCGGAGGCGACGCGGGAGCGGGTGCTGCGCGCGGTGGAGGAACTGGGCTACCGGCCCAACACGGCCGCCCGGCGGCTGCGCACCGGCCGCAGCGGGGTGCTGCTGCTGGCCGTGCCCGAACTGACCATGCCGTACTGGGCGGAACTGACCGGGCACCTGCTGCGGGAGGCGGCGGCCCACGGCTGCACGCTGCTCGTGGAGGTGACCGGCGGCCGTCCGGAGGCGGAGCTGGAGATCGCGCTGGGCCGCACGGACCCGCTCGTCGACGGGGTCATCCTCAGTCCGCTCGCGCTCGACGACCGGGCCGCCGCCCGCGCCCCGGACCCCACGCCGCTGGTGCTGCTCGGCGAACGCGTCCACGACCTGCCCTGCCCCCACATAACCGTCGACAACACCGGTGCGGCCCGGGAGGCGACCGCCCACCTGCTGGCCCGGGGGCGGCGCCGGATCGCGGTGGTCGGGCGGCAGACCGCACCGCACGCCGCCACCTCGGCCACCCGGCTGACCGGGCACCGCCAGGCCCTCGCGGCGGCGGGCCTCGCCTACGACGAGACGCTCGCCCCGCCCGTCGCCGCCTACCACCGGGCCGACGGCGCCGCCGCCGCGCACGCGCTGCTCGACCGGTCCGAGCCGCCCGACGCGGTGTTCTGCTTCGCCGACACGCTGGCGGAGGGAGTGCTGCACGCGGTACGCGGGCGCGGTCTTTCGGTGCCCGGCGACCTCGCGGTCGTCGGCTTCGACGACATCGAGGCGGCCCGCTACACGGCGCCGCCGCTGACCACCGTGGCCCCGGACAAGCAGGAGCTGGCCCGGCTCGCGGTCACCGCCCTGCTGGAGGGCGTCGACGGTGCCCGCGAGCCCCGGCCGCGGGTGCTGCGCGCGGGGCACCGGCTGGTGGTGCGGGAGAGCGGCTGACACCGCCCGGCCGCGGTACGCGCCCCCGGGGCGGCCGGCCCTCCGCCCCCTATCCCCGTACCGCCCCCGTCGTCAGGCCCGCCACGAAGTGGCGCTGCAGCAGGACGTAGACGACGACCACGGGGGCCGAGGCGATGACGACGCCGGCGAACAGCAGGGGGTACTGGGTGAGGAACTCCCCCTGGAAGTCGAGCAGCGCCAGCGGCAGGGTGCGGTGCTCCTGGGAGCGGATGAACAGCAGGGGGTGGAGCAGGTCGTTCCAGTCCATCACGAACAGGAAGATGCCGGTGGTGGCGAGGGCGGGGCGGATCAGCGGCAGGGCGATCGAGCGGAACGCCCGCAACGGCGAGGCGCCGTCCAGCTCGGCCGCCTCGTACAGCTCCTCCGGGACGGTGCGCAGGAAACCGCCCAGGACGAACACGGCCGTCGGCAGGGTCGTCACCGTGTCGACGAGGACCAGGCCGAGCAGGCTGTCGGTCAGCCCGAGGCGGTCGAAGAGGACGTACTGCGGGACGATCGCCGCCTGCGCGGGGACCGCGAGCCCGGCGACCAGGACGCCGAAGACGGCCCAGCCCGCCCGACCGGGCACACGGGCGCAGAAGAACGCGGCCAGGCTCGCCACCACCAGGGTCAGCGTCACCGCGCCCGCCGTGACGACGGCGCTGTTGGCGAACGCGGAACCGAGGCCGCCCTCCTGCACCGCCCGCCGGTAGTTGTCCAGGGTCGGCGACGACGGCGGGGCCAGCGGCGCGTCGAACAGCTGCGGCAGCGTCTTGAAGGCGCCGAACACCACCACCAGCAGCGGCAGGACGACGGCGGCGCCCGCCAGCAGCGCGACCGGGCGGAGGGTCCTGGCGGTCCTGGTCATCGGGTGGCCCTTCCGATCGCCCGCCGCTGCACCCAGGTGAGCAGCGCGATGAGCACCATGAACACCAGCGACTGGGCGGCGGCGTAGCCGAACTGGTTGTTGGAGAACGTCGTGTAGACGCGGGTGGACAGGATGTCGAGGGCGGGACCCGGCGGATTGCCCGCCAGACCGAGGACGAGGTCGAACGCCTTGAACGACTGCACGGTGGTGTACGCGACGACGATGCCGGTGGCCGGGGCGACGAGCGGCCACGTCACGTACCGGAACCGGGTGAGGCGACCGGCGCCGTCCAGTTCGGCCGCCTCGTACAGCTCCTTCGGTATCGCCTGGAGCCCGGCGATGAAGACCACCATCATCTGCCCGGCGTGGAACCACACCTGGGTCAGCGCCAGCCAGAAGACGGCCGTGTCCGGGTCGCCCAGGTAGACCGACTGCAGGGAGTCCAGCCCGACCGCGCGCAGCGCGGAGTTGAGCAGGCCGCCGTCGGGGTCGTAGACGAACCGCCACACGAAGGCGACCGAGACCGACGACAGGACCGTCGGCAGGAAGAAGACGGCCCGCAGCAGCGTCGACGCCCGCGTGGTGCGGACCAGCCAGAGAGCCAGCAGCAGGGCCAGGGCGGTCTGGGCGAGGACGACGGTGAGGGTCAGCTTCAGGTTGTTCCCGGCGGCGTTCGCGAACGTGTCGTCGTCGGTGGCGAGTTCGGCGAAGTTGCGCAGGCCGACGTTGTCGTAGGCGGCGCTGTAGCCGTCCCAGTCGGTCAGCGCGTACTGCACCGCCTGGACGACCGGGTAGGCGAAGAGGAACAGGTGGAGGGCGAGGGCGGGCACCGGGAAGAGCCACAGCGCCCGCGCCGTGCGCCGCCTACGACCGCTTCTGGTCGATGACACGCTGGGCCTCCTCGGCCGCCTGCTCGGGCTTCTTCCCCCCGACGACCGCCACGGTCGCGTTCTCCACGGCCGTGCGGATGTCGAGGTCGAGGAACTGGAAGCGCGGGGCGAGCAGCGTCCTCCTGGTCAGCCAGGGGGCGAGGGCCTTGAGGTCGGCGTTGGCGTACTCCACGCCCTCGACGGTGACGTGCTGCCCGGTGCCGTCGGCGTAGGCGCCGGCGTTCTCCGGGTCGCTGAGGAACTCCAGGAAGGCGTAGGCGGCGGGCTGCACCTTCGAGGCGCTGTTGACGCCGAGGACGAAGGTGGTGTTGAAGACGCCCTCGTACCTCGCCGCCGCGGCGGTGGTGGTGATGGGGGCGACCAGGTCGAAGGGGAACTTCGCGCCGAGCGCGCGCACGCCCGCCATCTGGAAGGAGCCGGTGGCCAGCAGGCCCGCCCTGCCCTCGGCGAACAGCCGGGTGACGGCGTCGGTGGAGGAACCGGTGGCGCGCTCCTGGACGTAGGGCCGCAGGGCGGCGTACTGCTCCAGCGTGGTGAGGAACCAGTCGTCGGTGACCTTGGCGTCACCGGACTCGATCCGGCTGAAGGCGTCGTCGCCCGGCGCGTTGTTCATCACCATCACGTTGAGCAGCTGGCCCGAGTTGGCCGCGTCACCGCCCGGCCAGGCGAGCGGGGTGTAGCCCTTGGCCTTCAGGTCGTCCAGGAGCTGGAGGAAGCCGTCCCAGTCCCCGGGCGCGCGGGTGTGACCGGCCTTGTCGAGGGCGTCGGTGTTGGCGAGCGGCATGTTGAAGACGAGCTGGTAGGGCAGGCCGTACTGGGTGCCGTCCTGGGCTCCGGGGCCTATGAGGTTCCGCTGGTACCTGTCGACGACGCCGGTGCCGGTCAGCGGCGCGTACACCCCCGCCTTGACGATCTGCTCGAACTGCGCGCCCCGGAAGGCGGTGAACACGTCACCGGTCCTCGAGCCCCGGATGCGCCGCAGGGCGGTGGACTGGTAGTCGGCGGACGGGGCGATGTCCTGTTCGACGCCCGCGCCGGGGTGCTCCTTCACGAACGCCTTGATCAGGTCGGCGAGCACGGCCTTGTCCTCGGCCCGCCAGTGCGCGAAGGAGACGGTGCCCCTCACGGCCCCGGAGGTGGCGAGGCCGGAGGGGGAGGCGCTGCCCGCGGTGGAGGCGGAGCCGCCGCCGGGTCCGGCGCAGGCGGCGAGGCCCAGGCCGAGGCCCGCGGCGCCGAACAGGCGGAGGGCGGACCTTCTGTCGAGGGAACTGGTCATGGGGGAGTCCTTGTCTCGGGGAGGGGGTGCCGACGTGCGTCAGACGAGGGCGGGTTCGCGGGTCAGCAGGGGCCGGACGCACTCGCCGAACCTGATGGCCTCCTCCAGGTGCGGCTGCCCGGAGAGGACGAAGTGCTCGATGCCGAGGGCGGCGTACTCCTCGATCCGCTCGGCGACCTGCTCGTGGCTGCCGACGAGCGCGGTGCCCGCGCCGGGGCGGACCAGGCCGAAGCCGGCCCACAGGTTGGGATGGATCTCCAGGCGGTCGGTGCGTCCGCCGCTCAGCGCGGCCATCGCCCGCTGCCCCGCCGACTCCGAGCGACTGAAGCGCTCGTGGGCGGCCCGGATCGCGGCCGGGTCGAGGGCGTCCAGGATGCGGTCGGCCTCCGCCCACGCCCCGGCCGCGGTGTCCCGGCTGATGACGTGCAGCCGGATGCCGTAGGACAGTTCGCGGCCTTCCGCGGCGGCGAGATCGCGCACTCGGGCGATCTTCCGCGCGACGGCGGCCGGGGGCTCGCCCCAGGTGAGGTAGGTGTCGGCGTACCGGGCGGCGACCGGCAGGGCGGCCTCGGAGGAGCCGCCGAAGAAGACCGGGGGCCGGGCCAGCGGCGGCCTGCGCAGGCGTCCGCCCGCGACCTTGTAGTGGTCACCCTCGAAGTCGTACGCCTCCCCGCTCCAGGCGGTGTGCAGCAGGTGGAGGAACTCGCCGGTGCGGGCGTAGCGCTCGTCGTGGGCGAGGAAGTCACCGTAGGAGCGCTGCTCGTCGGCGTCCGATCCGGTGACGACGTTGAGCAACAGGCGCCCACCGGACAGCCGTTGATAGGTGGCGGTCATCTGGGCGGCGAGCGGGGGCGCGATGACGCCGGGGCGGAAGGCGACCAGGAACTTCAGCCGGCCGGTCTGCGGGATCAGCGCGGCCGTGGTCAGCCAGGAGTCCTCGCAGTCGCTGCCGGTCGGGGTCAGCACCGCCTCGAACCCGGCGGACTCGGCGGCGCGGGCGACCTGGGTGAGGTAGTCGAGGGTGGGCGGGCGGGTGGTGGCGCGGGACTGGAGGGAGTCGCGGGCGGTCACGCCGACCACGTCGCGGTCGTCGCCGGTGGTGGGCAGGAACCAGTGCAGGCGCACGGTCATGAGGTCTCCAAGAGGGTTCCCGGATTACGGGATTCGGAGCGGAGGGGGCGGAGCGGGGGAGGCTCCGGCGGTCACGGGTGGTCGACGGCCGCGGTGCGGATGCAACGTTGAACCACACCGGGCGTGCCGGGAGTGCGCGAAACCGGGAGAACGAGGGAGGAAAGGCCCTGAGGGGCGTGCGGGATCAGCTACAGAGCGCTGCGGCGACCCTGAGCAGGTCGATGTGCGCGCGCTTGACGAGCTCGACGCCGGATTCCATGGGGCGGGACTATACACATCGCAGGTGACGGTCGAGACGCCGGTTCCACGGACTGGACAGCGGAACCGGTCCGGACGGGTGTTGACCCGTGACGGGGGTGCGTTCCCGTGTTGCGGGCGGCCGTGTCCTCCCGCCCGTTCCGGTCCGTCCGCCACACGGGCCGGCCTGCTGACGGCTCATCAATTCCTCCGCCCCGACGGTGACGCGGACCTCCGGCCGGATCCCGGACCGCGTGGCGCCGCGCGCGGTCGTCGTGCCCGGCGTCCTGGTCGCCGTCGCGGGCTTCCTCGCCTTCGCCGTCCAGGCCGGCTCCGACGCCCCGTACTGGCGCCCGGTCGCCTCCCCCGCCGTCATGGGCACCGGGGGCGGCATGACGGACACGCCCGCCGCGGCCTCCGCCGGCCGGCCGGACTCCGGGGCCAGAAAAGAGGAGCGGCTCCTCGTCGCGGGGGACGAGGAGCCGCTCCGTGCGGTGCGGGTGCCGGATCAGGCGTGGCGGTGGGTGTGGCGGTTGCCGGTGATCAGGCGGTAGAGCATGAGGAGGATGACGGAGCCGACGATGGCGGCGATCCAGGTGGACAGGTCGAAGAAGCCGTCGATGGAGTCGACGCCGAAGATCACCTTGCCGAGCCAGCCGCCGAGGAGGCCGCCCGCGATGCCGATGAGCATGGTGATGATGACGCCGCCGGGGTCCTTGCCCGGCATCAGGGCCTTGGCGATGAAGCCCGCGAGCAGGCCGATGAGGATCCAAGCGATGATGCCCATAACAGGTCTCCTACCTCGTCGTATAAAGTTTCTGTTAGTTCACCGTGTTTACCGTCGGGCCGCTTTCAAACGCCGCGGATGTGATTACCTGCCGCGTCGGGTTCCGCTTTTCCCGCCGTGTCCTTCACGGTCCGGCGGGAGTGCCTCCGGGTCCGGCATGACTTGTGCCCCCTGTCGACCGGATGATCCCGGATGGAGGGTCAGGTCTCAGGGAGGGCGTCCCGGACGTCGGCGAGGGGCCCGGCCACGGCCGCAGCCCTGGACGGCGGCCGCGACGGCCTGGTCCGGACCGCACACGGCGAGCAGGGCGCCGGCCGTGGTCCACCGGCCGCAGCCGTACCGACGGGGCCACGGGGGCGGTGTGGAGGACGAGCCCGCACGGTGCGCCCGGACGCACGCGCGTCCGGCCGGGAACTCGACTGCCCAGGAGCCGGGTTGCTGCAAGACACCCACCATGTCCGCCCTCTCGCGTGACCTCGGATGATCGGCGTCATGGCGCTTTCCCCGCTGTCCGGTTCCGGCTGCTCCCCGGCGTCGCCCTCCTCGCCCGCGCGGAGCCGTGGAACGTGGAGCTGCAGACCGGGCCGCTGCGGCAGCCGCACCAGGCGGGCACGGACGGCCCCGTGCGGCTTCTGGAGACCCCGGGGCGCCAATGGCTCGGTACTCGGACGGGCAGAGGACCGGGCAGCCGGCCTCCGGCCGGGAAGCTGTGAGGGTGATGCGGACGCGCTGTGCCGTGATGCGCTCGCGGGCCCTGTCCCCGGCGGACTCGGTGGAGTTGTCGCAGAGGACGCGAGGAGCGCTGTGGGCACCGCCGGCGAGCTGGACCGGTTCAAGAGCGGCCACGGCGGGTCCGGGGGCGACGACTGCGCGGGGGCCGCGCACGCTCCCGGAGTCGTGCGCGTACGTGACGCCGAGCAGCAGGACGGTCCCCGGTTCGCCGTCCCTCCTTCCGCACGGGTGATCTCCCCGGTGCGTCGAGGGCTGATTTCCCTGTGCCGCCGCCGGCCCGCATGATCCGGGGTACCCGGTTCCGGGTGTGCGGGCCGGGTGCGGATCTCGTCGGTGGGATCGCGTGGTGGAGGGCGACGCCGAGCGGGGGTGGAAGGACGGCCGCCGAGGCTGAACGTCCGCAGCGGGTCGTGGGCGTGGATCTGGTCCGTGATCAGCGGCACGGCATGTTCCGCTGCGCGTGACGGAACAATCTGCACACGTCAAAGAAGACGAGCCGGACGCTCGTTGCCGTCTTCGCGTGCTGGAGCCTGTTCGCCTTTCCGTGGTCCGAGCAGGGCTGCGACATCGCGGAGGCGTACACGGCGGTCCTCAGGTACGGGCTGCCGGAGGGTCTGGAGCCCCTGCCGGCCTGCTACGGCTGAGGGGCCGTCCGGCGAACCGGGAACAACCGCCGTGACCTGCGAGCAGCGGACGAGGAGGCGAGGCCGGGACCCGGGGATCCGGGCCCCGGCCGACGCCGTCATGCGCGCGCGAGCAGTGACTTCAGGGCCTCCGACGTCGCCGGATGGCGCGTCGTGAGCGCGGCGCCCGACGGGGAGGGACCGGCCGTCGTCCACTCCTCTTCGCAGCCCAGCACGTCCGCGACCGCGTCGCACGTCGCGGGGTGCGCGGCCAGCAGCCCCACGCCCGACCGGGCCGGGGCGTCGGACTCGGACCGTGTCCATCCCCCGGTGCAGCCCAGCAGCCCCGCCACCGCGTCGCACGCCGCCGGATGGGCCGCGAGGACCGCGGCGCCCCGGCGAGCGGGGGCGGCGGGCTTCGCCCGGCGGGCGGTGAACGGATCCTGCCGCGGTGCCCGCCACGGCGGCACCCACGCGTCCAGGGCCTCCAGCCGGCCCGGGAAGATGCGTGCGGCCTCGCGGATCAGCAGCGGGGCGAGGTCCGCCGCGCCGGAGCGCAGGGTGGTGATCAGGAGCGGGAGCCACGGCAGCAGCACCGCGTCCGGCAGCCGGCCGAACGCGTTCGACACCGCCTCCACCACCACGTCCGCCAGCCCCGGCACCGGCTCCAGCGCGTGCACGAAGCCGCTGAGGTAGTGCGGATAGGCGGGCACCACCAGCGGGTTGTCCAGCAGTGCGCCGCACCGGGCCCGCAGCTCGGTCCGGGACAGGGTGCCGAGCTGCACCTGCGCCGCCCACAGCAGCGCCGTCTTCGGCGGGTCCTCGGGGTGCGACTGGGCGACCGCGAGCTCCAGCTGGGTCCGGTCGCAGCCCAGCGACAGCGCGAGGCTCTCCATGGAGAACAGGAAGCCGAGCATCGCCGCGACCTGCCCCACCGTGGCGTCCTCGTCCCGGAACGCCGTCGGCAGCAGGGTGCAGTAGTGGGCGTAACCGGTCTTGGCGAAGGACTCGATCCACTGCGGCAGCACCGGCTCGCTGGTGCGGTAGTACGCCAGCAGCCTCCGCACCCGGCGCAGCACCTCCGGCGCGCCGTCGACACTGCGCTCGGCGGCGAGCACCTTCAGCGCGTGCGTGCCGAGCTCGTCGGCGAGGCGGCGGCTGCCCAGGTAGAGGGTCGCGTCCTCGACCGCCGCCAGCACGGTCGCCGCGGTCGCCTGCGGACCGTACGCCTCACGCCGCAGCCGCTGCTCCAGGACCTGCTCGAGGCTGACGCCCTCGTAGCCCAGCTCGATCAGGGCCCGCTGGTGGGTGCCGATCGCCAGGTCCCACGACTCCTGGATCGACCGCTCGCCGAGCCGCCGCTCACCCATGATCGGCCGTGCCACGCCGTGCGGCATCAGACGCCGCAGCATCCACAGGACGTCGGAGCACGCCCGCAGTTCCGGCCGGGAGGCCATGTCCAGCAGGGCACGCTGCACGCCGCGCTGCTGGAGCTTCAGCCCCAGCGGTGCGAGCCGGTCGTACACGTCGCGGGCGAGCGGCGGCAGCGCCTCGTAGCCCACCTGGCCGATCCGGTCCCCGCCCATCATGATCTCGACGAGGCGCCCCACGTCCCGCCGCCCGGGCACCCTGTCCTTCTCGATGCAGGTGACCGCAGCGTCCTGGAAGTCGTACGGCGTCGGCTTGGCCCGGTCCCGCATCCCCGCGAGCAGGATCGACGTCTCGAAGACCGCGATGGCGTCGGCGGTGGAGGCCAGGTAGCCGTTGCGCCGGGCGGCGCGCACGATGTCCACCGACCAGCCGAGCAGTTCGGCCTCGTCCAGGCCGTCGAGGACGGGCGGCCGGCGCAGGAAGCCGGAGAGCCGGTCGGCGGCCGGCGGCTCCTGCGCGGGGACCGCCACCTGCCGGCCCCGGGGCCCCTTCGCCGTGGACTTCTTCGCTCCCGCCTGTCCCTCCAGCCGGTACGGCTGCACACCCGTGCGCCTGAGCGACTTCGCCCACTCGGTCGAGGCGATCGACACCGAGCCCGAGGCGAGGCCGAACTGCGCCTCGATCGCCGCGTGGCTGGACGGGATCAGCCCGTACTGCCAGTTGGTGGCGGTGCGCGGGGAGATCGTGAAGGTGCCGGTGCCGCCGTGCACCCCGAACTCCTCGACGCGGCTGGCGGCGTGGAACGCGCCGCAGACGTACAGGCAGTCCTCCGGGTCCGTGCCGGTCGCCGCCAGGTGCTCGCGCATCCGGGTCCACATGTACCGCTCGCGGTCCTCGTCCACCCGGAGCCGGGCGCCGTCGCCGGGGGCGAGCCGCCGGAACAGGCTGCCGATCAGGAACATGACCTGGCGGTAGGTGGCGTGGTCGCTGTCGCCGAGCGGCACCTCGACGTACTGGTGCCACCACTCCGACCAGTGCCGCACCCTGCCGTGGCGCAGCAGGTGCTCCTCCAGCTCGGCGAAGCGCGGCCGCAGGTCGCCGATCTCGACGCCGACGGCCTCACCGTGCAGCGCGGCCTCCGCCTCGGGCGCTTCGGCCGGAGGCGTGCCGGGGCCGCCGCCGGCGCCCTCCGCCGTCCGCCCGCCCCGGGCGTCCCACTGGAAGACGTGGTCCGACGACCGGTCGACCAGGACCAGTTCGACGCCCGGGGTGTCGAGCGCGTACGCGATGGCCTGGTACTCGGCGGACGCCTCGGTGATCGGCGCGACGACCGACAGCGGCGCCCACTCGGCCGGGAAGCCGTCGACGTTCCCGGCGAACGCCTGCACCGCCACCGGCAGCCGGCAGTTGCGCAGCTCGGTCAGGAGCGGCGCCATGTCCTCGCACAGCTCCAGGTAGACGACCTTGGGCTGCTTCTCGCGCAGCCGGCGGGCCATGGCGAGCGCCGAGGCGGGGGAGTGGTGGCAGACGGGGAAGATCTCCAGCGGCTCGCGCACCGCCCGGTCGACGTCGTCGACCATGCCGAGGAGGATGCCCTCCAGGGCGTCGGGCCCGCCCGCGAACGTGGCCGCGGCCTCCTGCAGTTGCCCGCGCAGCGCGGCGAACGTGCTCTGCGCGGACGCGCTCGTCGTGTCCGTCCCGTTCGTCTCGTCCATGACGCTCACGACAGGGTGGCGATCGCGTCACGGCCGCCCTCGAGGAACTCGGGCCAGGAGCCGCCCTCCTCCTTGCTGCGCGGCTCGACGACGCCGTGCAGGTACTTGTTGAGGATGGCCAGGTCCTCGGGCTCGCGGCGGGTGAGGGAGCCGACGAGCGAGGAGGCGAGGGTGCGGGCGGTGAGGGTGCGCTCGCCGAAGAAGTTGCTGTGCAGGACGGCGTCCTCCAGCACGCCGATCTGCTCGGCCGTCGACAGCGCGGACTCCAGCTTCTCGTCGTCGCTGCCGGCCGCCGCGGCGGACGCGCGCAGGTCCGCGAAGCTCTGCAGCAGCACGTCCAGCAGCGTCGGCGGCACGTCCAGGTCGATCGAGTGCCGGCGCAGCAGTTCCTCGGTGCGGAAGCGGACGATCTCCGCCTCGCTCCTCTTGTTCGTCACCACCGGGATGCGGACGAAGTTGAAGCGGCGCTTGAGCGCGGAGGACAGGTCGTTGACGCCCCGGTCGCGGCTGTTGGCCGTGGCGATGACCGAGAAGCCGGGCTTGGCGAAGACGATGTTGTCGCTCTCCAGCTCGGGGACGGAGATGTACTTCTCGGAGAGGATGGAGATCAACGCGTCCTGGACGTCGCTCGTGGAGCGGGTCAGCTCCTCGAAGCGGCCGATGGAGCCGGCCTCCATCGCGGTCATGATCGGCGAGGGGATCATCGACTCCCGCGACTGGCCCTTGGCGATGACCATGGACACGTTCCAGGAGTACTTGATGTGGTCCTCGGTGGTGCCGGCCGTGCCCTGCACCACCAGCGTGGAGTTGCGGCAGATCGCGGCGGACAGCAGCTCGGCCAGCCAGCTCTTGCCCGTGCCGGGGTCACCGATGAGCAGCAGACCGCGGTCGGAGGCGAGCGTGACGATCGAGCGCTCCACGAAGCTGCGGTCGCCGAACCACTTCTGCGAGACCTCCCGGTCCAGGCCGTCGGAGCGCTCGGAGCCGCAGATGAACAGGCGGACCATCTTCGGCGACAGGCGCCACGAGAACGGCTTGGGGTTGTCGTCGATCGACTCCAGCCAGTCGAGCTCCTCGGCGTACTTGATCTCGGCGGGGGCGCGCAGCAGGTCGGACATGAGGGGAAAGCCTTTCCGTACGGTGATCACGAAGGGGACGTGCGGGGAGGGGGGACGGGTGCCGGGACGCGCGTCCGGTGATCAGGTGAGAAACGTCTTGAGCTCGTGCACGAGCTTCTTGATGTGGCCGGAGATCACCGGCGTGCCGAGGTCCTTGAACTTCTCCCGGAACCACGGGTTGACGCTGCCGCGGCCGGAGCTGGTCACCGACCCCACCGGGATGAACTTCGCCCCCGAGCGGTGGACGGCGGCCATGCTCTCGAACAGCTCGTGGGTCCGCCATTCGTAGAAGTCGGAGATCCACACCACGACGGTGTTGCGCGGCTCGGCGATCTTCGGCTGGGCGAGCGCCATGGCGACGGTGCCGTCGGTGCCGCCGCCGAGCTTGGTGCGCAGCAGCGTCTCGAACGGGTCGTGCGCCCAGGGCGTGAGGTCCAGCGCCTGCGTGTCGTAGGCGATCAGGTGGACGTCCACCTTCGGCAGCCCGGCGAAGATCGACGCCAGGATGGTGCAGTTGACCATCGAGTCGACCATGGAACCCGACTGGTCCACGACCACGATCAGCCGCTGGGGCGTCGTCTTGCGGCTGGTGTGCCGGTAGTAGAGGCGGTCGACGTAGAGCCGCTCCTCCTCCGGGTCCCAGTTGGTGAGGTTCTTCCAGATGGTGCGGTCGAGGTCGAGGTTGCGGAAGACGCGCTTGGGCGGGACGGACCGGTCGAGTTCGCCGACCGTGGCCTTCTCCACCTGGGTGCGCAGCACTTCGGTGACCTCGTCGACGTAACGGCGGATCAGCGCCTTGGCGTTGGCCAGGGCCACACCGGAGAGGTTGTTCTTGTCGCGCAGCAGCTGCTCGATCAGGGACATGCTCGGGGTCAGCCGGGACGCCAGCTGCGGATCGGCCAGCACCTCGCGCAGGTGCATGCGCTTGACGAGACCGGCCTCGATGGAGCCGAGTTCCGGGCCGATCCCGGGGATGAGCCGGCTGAGGTCGGGCGTGGGCCCGCCGACGCCGGTGCCGGTCGGGCTGACGCCCCCTCCGGCCCCCGCCCGGTGAGCCCCGCCGCGACCGCCGCGCAGCTCACCGGGCCGGCAGCCCAGCGCCCGCTCCAGCCAGCCCGCGTCGGACTGCCAGCGGGCCAGCTGCTCGGCGGTGACGGTGCCGGGGCGGGAGGCGAAGACGTTCAGCAGCACCTTCGACGCGAGCGCCGCGCGCCGCACCTCGGCGGCCCGGTCGCGCACACCGTCCTCGTCCGGCCCGGGCGTCATCAGCCCCTCGAACTCGGCGGCCAGCTCCGGGTGCCGCTGCACGACGGAGTCGACGGACGCCCCCGGGTCCAGCAGCGCCGGCGGCAGGCCGATGTCCTCGACCACGGCGAGACTGGCCGATTCCAGGGTGGCCTGCTCCTCGGGGTCGAAGAGGCGGGCCAGCAGGCGCCAGTAGAGGACCTGCCGCCGGTTGTCGTACGGATCGGGCGCGACGTCCTGTCCCGTGGTGGGCTCGGTCATTTCCGCAGCAGCCTTCCCGCACGCTCGCGCAGCACGGTGACGGCGTCGGTGGCGGCCTTCTCGGCCCGCACCCCGGCCTTGTCGGTCGTGCCCCCGGCCCAGGCCCCGGCGTGGACGGCGACGGCCTTCTTGCGCACGGTGCGCTCCACGGCGAGCGGCTGGAGCAGGAACTCCCCGGCGTCCCACCGCAGCAGCCCCACGCACGCCCCCGACGAGGCGACGGCCTCCGGGGTGAGCGGACCGGCGGCCGGCACCCGGTCGGTGTCGACGGCGAGACGCCGCCCGGCGACCTGGAGGGCGACCGTGCCGCCGTCCTCCTCGTCCCCGGTCTCCACGGCGTACCCCTCGAGCAGGACGGGCACCGCGATCCGGGCCGGGTGCCGGTCCAGGGGCGAGGTCGGGAAGGCGGCCGCGGCCGGCAGCGCCACCCGGGCGGTGGTGAACACCTCGGCGGGCTCGCCCGCACGGGCACGGGCGTCGTCCCACACCAGGTCGCCCTCGGCGGTGAGGGGCATGGCGTCCAGCTCCACGGCGCGGCCCTCGCTCACGGCGGCCAGCAGCGACATGTGCGGCCGCAGCAGCTGCCACAGCCCCGCCCCGACGACCGTGTCGGGCTTCGGCGCGGACACCGAGGCCCGCACCAGCCGGGGCGTGCCGCCGTCCGCGGGCTCGAACACCGCGTGCACCTGCGCCTGTACGGCGGTGGCGTGCTCCTGGACGTCGACACCGAGCGGCAGCAGCCGGCCGCTCGCCTCGGCCACGGCGGGGGCGGCGGCCGCACCGGGCAGCGTCAGCAGCAGGGCGCGCGACCACAGGTCGGCCCACCGGCGCACCGGAACCCGCTCCAGGGTCGCCCCCGGGCAGGACGCGGCGAGTTCGGCGGCGAAGCCGTCGAGCAGCGTGGCCGGGCGGCGCAGCGCCGGATCGGGCAGCATCGCGGAGACGACGGGCGCGGCCCCGCTCACGAGTTCGTGGTCGATGCCCCGCCAGCCGGCCCGCGCGAGGTCGCACAGCCAGCTGCGGGCGGCGGCGAGCAGATTCGCCGCGTGCCCCCCGCCGCCGGCCGGTGCGGCGCCGCTCTCCTCGGCCCGGGGCCGGCCGACGGCCTCCTCGACACGGACGACGAGCGCGTCGTGCACGGAACCGAGCAGCGCGGTGCGGGCGGCGGCGAGCGCGACGAAGTGGTCCTCACCGGCGGCCCCGGCGGCCGCCTTCTCGGCCGCCTCGGCGACCCGCGAGGCCAGCGGCGACCCGGCGACGGCGTCGGCGAGCCCGGCCAGGGCGCCGGCCTGACCGGGCTGCGGGCGGAGCAGCCCGCCGACGAGCGCCTCGTCGAAGCCGTCCACGGCGGCGAGGGCCTCGTCGAGCCCGTCGACGGCGTCGGTCAGCAGATCGGCACGCATCAGGCCACCGCCCTCGTCGTGGGGAACCACTGCATCTCGGGCAACGGAGCGGTGGCCGGAGCCAGTTCGAGATAGGCCAGGTGCCGCAGGAACCGGCTGAACACCTGCGCCGCGGCCGAACTGCCGGCCTGCGCGGGGTGCGTGGCGGTCATGGCCGCGGTGACGGAGTGCGCGTCGGGCTCCTCGGCGTCGACCTCGACCTTCAGGTACCGGGCCACCCGCCCGGCGCCGTACTGCAGCACGGCCTCACCGACGAGGGCGCGTATGTGGTTGCAGAACATCCCGCGCGCCCCGCCGCACGGACGGTTGTTGTTGGTGCTGCACGCGAACGCGTACGACCCCGCCTCGACCGACGACACGTACACGCGCCCGATGTCCGACCCACTGGACACCACACCCTGCAGGCGCCCGTCGGCCAGCTCCACGAACGGCACCTTGGCGAGCTTCCGCGGCCGCGCGGACGGCACCACCCGCGCCGTGCTCGACTTCTCCCAGACCGACAACGCACCATCTCCCATGCATGCGAAAGGGGGCGTTCACGCCACCCCGGCGGAACGTGATCGAACCTATCGGCGCCCACTGACAACGCCGCCGGGGCAAAGGGGGACTGGTCAGCGCCCCGGCGGTGGACCGGCACGCCGACGCCGGTGCCGGCACCGATCGTCCGCCGTCCGCCGGCACCAACCGCCCGTCGTCCGCCGCCACCGGTCACCCGTCGTCCGCCGCGGCCCGCGGCAGCGCCGTCGGGGTCCGTCGCCGTCGGAGTCCGTCCCGGTCGTACCGAGGGCGTTCACGCGCGGAGCAGCTCCAGCGCCTTCCTCAGGTTGTGCTCGGCGATGCCCGCCATGGACGCCCGGTCGGGGAAGCCCCCGTCGAGCAGCCGCAGCGGGCCTGCCGTCAGCGAGAGACGCTGCGCGAGCGTGTAGAGCGCGAGCCGGTCCTCGTCCAGTCCGTCCACCCCCAGCGACCGGTAGGCGTCGTGCAGGCGGATCCGCAGGAAGACGTGCTCCCACTCGACGTCGAAGTACATCGAGCCCTCGACGTCGATCACCACCGGGTTCCCGGCCGCGTCCACCAGCACGTGGTCGGGCCCCAGTTCGCCGTGCACGACCGCATACTGCGCGCGCGGTCGTACCGTCGCCGCCAGACCCAGCAGCCGCTCCTCCAGCCGGTCGCGGACTCGCGCGATCCGCGCGTCGCGCGACGCCGCCTCGGCGAGGTCCCGCAGCGCACGGTCCAGGACGACCCCCTCGCACGACGTCCCGCGCGACACGCCTCCTCCGTCGACCAGGGCCACCTTGCCGTACGCGGACGTCCGATGGCCCCGCATCGCCTCGAGCGCCTCCCCGAGCCGGGCCACGACCGGGGCGGCCGCCTCCGGGTCGCGGGCGAGCAGCCGTTCCAGGTTCTCGCCCGGGAGGTCCTCGACGACCGCGAGACCGGCCGGGCCGTGGGCGCCTTCGCGGTCGACGAGACGGATCGCCGGGACACGGACGCCGAGCGCGTCCAGCCGTGCGTGGGCGGCCTCGAACAGGTCGAGCCCGTGGCCGGGCGAGAGCGGGTCGGTGAGGTCGTCGTCGCCCTCGGCCGCCGGCCAGTGGTTCTCCGACTCCTCCCACAGGTAGGCGATCACCGTCGTCGCGTCGTCCATCACCAGGCGGTACACGCCCTTCCTGCTGCCGCCCGCGACCCGCTCGACCGCCTCCAGCCGCCGCCCGCCGCCCAGCGCGGCCCGCGCCGCACCCGCCAACCGCTCCCGCGTCACTGCCCCGGGTGCCACGTTCCGAACCGCCTTCCGAACCGTTCTCCGCCACGACGACCCGCGCACCTTACGGGAACGTCGACGTGGGAGCGATCGGTTTGTTCCGCGTCCGAGCCCGGCACCTCGCGGCCCGCGCCCCCTGCGGTGGCAGGGCTCCGCCAGGAGCGGGTCCGGCGCCGGGCAGGGCCGTCACAGGCGGACCTGGCACGAGTACCCGCACCGGACGGCACCGGACTGAGCGCGTAGCCTTCGATCATGGCCGACACCTACGAACTCCAGCTCACGCTCGACCTGCCGGACTCCCTCTCGCCCCGCGAACTCGACCTGCTGCGGTGGCACTTGGCGGAGGAAGGCGGTCGGCAGGACGAGGGCTACGAGTACCCCCTGTGGGACGGCCGGGGGCCGGCGCCGCGCATCGGGGGCCTTCAGGTGGCGGAGCTGAGCCCGGTCCACGGAGGGTGGTCGCTGACCGTTCGTCAGGAGGCGCATCCCGACGGGTTCCACGATCTGCGCAGGATCGTGCAGTGGCTCGGCGCGAGGACGACGACCTCGGGCCCCATCGGGTACCTCCGCTTCTACGAGTCGCACGTGCCCGACATGCTGATCGCCCGGTCGGGAACCGTGAGCTGCGCCTTCCTGCGGGTGGACGAGGTCGTCGAGGTGGCGTCCGAGGAGTTCCCCTACACCTGAGCCGCGATCGGGGACCCGTGGCCGGGCGCACCGGGAACGCGGACCGCACGCCTCCCCGCCATGCTGCTCGATGCCCGGGGTGCCGACGGCCGAACCCGGTTCCGTCGGCGGCCGGCGACGGCCTCCCACGCGGGGGCGGCGAACCGCCCCCGCCGATGTCAGCGGCCGTGGTTACGGTGCCGCCGTGGACAGAGAACTGTTGCTGGAAGAGCTCACCGGCTCCTGGGAGGAGACCAGGACGGCCCGCGACGCCCTCGTGGCACGGGGCGCCGAGGCGGTGGCGCCGGTCGTGGAGGTGCTCTGCGACGAGCGGTCGCCCGTCGACTGGGCCGTTCCCGCGGACGTGCTGTGCCGGATCGGCGAGCCCGCGCTCGCCCCGCTGGCCGCGGCCGTCGCCTCGGCCTCCTCGCCCGAGGTGGCCCGCAGGGCCGGGTGGGCACTGGGGCGCCTGCGCGTCGAGGACCCGGCGGTCTTCGTGCCGCTCCTGGCCCATCCGCACCCCAAGGTCCGCGAGGACGCCCTCTTCGCCTTCCGGTGCCGGAAGGAGGCGGCGCTGCGGTTCGCCGACCGGCTGCTGCCGTCGTTGGGCGACCCCGACCGGGGGGTGCGGCAGCGGGCCGTGTGGGCCTTCGAGGCCATCGGTTCCGCAGCGGTTCCCGTCCTGCGCCGGGTGCGCCGGACGCCGGCGCGCGGGCGGCGGTTGCGGGCCGGCGCGCTGGAGGCGCTCGCCGCCGTCGGCGGCCCGGCCGCACTGGACTCCACGGACCTGGACGCGGTGCGCCGGCTGACCCGGATCAAGCAGCGCACGGAGGTGCCGGAGGGCATGCACCTGTGCGGGTCCTGGTACGCGGTGCCGTGCGCCGACACGCAGCAGGTGCTGGACGCCTTCGACCTGGGCGCCCCCGAGCCGGTCACCCTGCGGACCGGTGCGGCCGCCTGGAACCACGACCACCACAACTGGCGGACGCGTCGCGAACACGAGACCTGCGCCCGGGTGTTCGTCAGCCCGGTGCTCGACGGCTGGACGCTGGTCTTCGGCCAGTCCTCCCAGGACACCCACCGCATCGAGGACGCCGAGGACGACGACTCCCGCGACGAGATCACGGCGGATGTGGTGCGGGAGCGCTGCGCCGCGCTCGGCGACCGGTTCGGGGCGGCCCAGTGGTACGGGATGAGCTGCGGGGACGACTGGACCGCCTGGTGCATCGCCGAGGGCGGTGAAGTGGTGCGCTTCTACGACGCGTTCGACGCCGAGGAGGACGGCGGCGAAGGGGACGAGGGCCGGCCGGGGCACCCGGCCGAGTCCGGTTACCTGCTGCCGCACCAGGACGGCTTCCCCGACGACGCCTTCGACGGGGTGGAGCTGTCGGACGGCGAAGCGTTCCAGGCCAGGTACCGCGAGGTGAAGGAAGAACTCGACATCCCCGACACCTGCTACGCCGTCGACATCGCCGCCCGGCTGTCGGTCGATCCCGGTTCCCCCGGACCCCGGACGGCGGTCACCGGCCACGGAGTGCTCGCCCTGACCGCGTGCGGCCGGGAGCACGGCCACCCGCCCGGGGCTCTGCCGGTCTGACGGAACAGTGAGGCGTCGTCCCGGCCGACCGCGCGCGTCCTCACGGGCGGCGCCGGACTGGCCGGCCGGGGGTGTGCGCCCGACGGGGGCGGCCCCAAGGACGCGAGGTCGCTCCCGTCGGCGACGAGTTCGCCGCCCGGCACCTCGACGTGCTCCGGAGGGCCCTCGGACGGGCGCGGCCCGTCGTGTCAGTGGGGGCGCATAGGGTCTGCGCATGGTTGACCGGAAGTGGACAGGGGTGCGGGAGCGCGTCACGTCGCTGGCCGCGCTGCCGGCGAGCAGTGAGGTGTTCGGGGCGCCCGGGCACCGCTGGACCTTGGAGGATCCGCTCGTCGAGGAGGAACTCGCCGAACTGGAGACCCAGTTGGGTGTGAGGCTGCCCGAGGAGTACCGGACGTTCCTCACACAGGTCGGCGCGGGCGGCGCGGGACCCGCCCACGGTGTCTTCCCGGTGCGGCGCGTGCGGGGCCGCTGGCGCTGGGAGGGTGACGGCGCCGACCTGGCGGACCTCTCGGCGCTGGCCGAGCCGTTCCCCGAGAAGGGGCCCGACCCCGGACTCCTCGACGCGCTGCTGGCCGAGCGCCCCGAGGAGGAGGACTTCGACGAGATCGAGGACTTCGACGACGCCGTCGAGGCGTGGGACGAGCGATGGGACGCCGTCCTGTTCGCCCCCGCCCGCACCGCCGGCGCCGTCGTGATCTGCCACTTGGGCTGTGCCCTGCGGGAGTGGCTGGTCATCAGCGGCCCTCACCGCGGCACGGTCTGGTCCGACCCCCGGGCGGACGACGCCGACCTCGAGCCCCTCCTCGACCCCGAGGGCAGGCCGGTCACCTTCGCCCGCTGGTACACCGACTGGCTGGACAAGGCCGAACGCACCGTGCGGCGGCCGGGAGCGGGTGCCTGACGGGCTGGTCCCGTACGGCGGCGGATCGCCGGGCTCTCCCACCGGTCGCATCCTCCGCGCCGGGCCGGGCGGGGGTGCCGCTGCGGTGCGTGCCGTGCGGCGCCGAGGGAGCCCGGACGCCCGGAACCTCCGTTCTTCGTTGACGACGTCAACGGCCACCCCTTATTGATGCCCGACGCCGCGCTGTGTACGGTGGGCGGTATGCCACAGACTCCGGCCACTCCGACGAACCCGTTGGTAACCGGTTCCGAGATCGCCCGTATCGCGGGCGTCACCCGTGCCGCCGTGTCGAACTGGAGGCGGCGGTACGACGACTTCCCGGCGCCGGTCGGGGGCGGGGCCAACAGCCCCCTGTTCGATCTGGCCGAGGTACAGGCATGGCTGGACAAGCAGCACAAGGGACAGGACGTCACCGACGAGGTCCACCTGTGGCAGGTGCTGCGCGGGGTCTACGGCGACGACATCCTCGGCGGGCTCGCGGACATCGCGCAGACCCTCGCCGCCCCGGAGGACGAGAAGCCGTCCGCGCTGCCCGACCAGGCGGTCCGCCTGGCCCGCCGCATGGCGGAGGAACGTTCCCCCGCCGAGGCGGTGAACGGCCTCGCCGAGAGGTTCACGGAGTCCGTGCGGCGAGCCGGATCCGATCAGGTGACCTCGCCCCGCGTGGTCCGCGCCGTCCGGCACCAAGCCGGTGACGTGGCGGCCGACGCGGTGCTGTTCGACCCGGCCTGCGGGATCGGCACCCTCCTCCTCGCCGTCGGCCCCGAACGGGGCACCAGGCGGCACGGCCAGGAAGCGGACGCCCGCAGCGCACGGTTCGCGCGGTGGCGGGCCGCGCTCGCGGAACCGGCCCACATCGAGGTCAGGCAGGGCGACTCCCTGCGCGCCGACCAGTGGCCGGACCTCAAGGCCGACCTCGTCGTCTGCGACCCGCCGGTCAGCGACACCGACTGGGGGCGGGAGGACCTGCTCCTCGACCCGCGCTGGGAACTGGGCACACCCTCCCGCGCCGAAGGAGAGCTCGCCTGGCTGCAGCACGCCTACGCGCACACCGCGCCCGGCGGCCGGGTCATCATGGTCATGCCCGCCTCGGTGGCCTACCGCAAGGCCGGCCGCCGCATCCGCGCCGAACTCGTCCGCCGCGGCATCCTGACCCAGGTCACCGCCCTGCCCCCGGGCACGGCCGCCGCGCACGCCCTCCCCGTGCACGTGTGGCAGCTGCGGCGGCCGCGGACACCGGACGACGCCGCCACCACGGTGCGCATGATCGACCTGACGGCCAACGACCCGGACGACCCGCTGGAGCCGAGGCCCGAGCAGGTCACCGAGGTCGCCCAGATCGATCTGCTGGACGATCTGGTGGACCTCACCCCGGGCCGCCACGTCGAGGAGTCCCACCGCGACTACGTCACCGAGTACGACGCACTGCGCCGGGAGCTGGCCGAGCAGGTGCGGCGTCTGGGCGAACTGCTGCCGCACCTGGTCGCCGGCGAGGGATCCGGTGTCCTGGACGGGGCCAGCGTCAGCGTCGCCGACCTGATCCGGGCCGGACTGGTCCGGCAGGCGGACCCGGAGCCGGTCTCGGTCAGCGATCAGCTCGACACGGACTTCCTCCGGGGCTTCCTGCACAGCGCCGCCAACAGCCGCCGTTCCACCAGCGCCAGCGGCACCTTCCGCTTCGACGGCAAGGGCGCCCGCATCCCCCAGATGGACATCACCGCACAGCGCCGCTACGGGGCCGCGTTCCACGCGCTGAGGGAGTTCGAGGAGCGGACGCGGAGGGTGGCCGAGCTCAGCAGGCAGATCGCCGCACTGGCGCGGGACGGACTCAGCAACGGCGCCCTGAAGCCCACCGACTGACCGGACGCGACGCGCGGCGCCCCGGGGTCATCGGGACCGACGGTGCTCCGACTCACCGGGGCAGGAACGGACTGGCCGTCCCGCTCCACGACACCGCGAGCGCCTCCCGCGCCCTCGTGCACGCCACGCACAGCAGGGAGCCGGCAGCGGCCTTCTCCCACTGCGGTGTCAGCTGCTCGAGTGCGACCACGTTGCGTACCTCGAGCGCCCTGGTCGCGGAGTTCGTCGTGTACAGCCGCTTGGCGGCCCAGGTGTAGGCGTCGTCGTGCCGGACGACGTTCACCAGCAGGAACACGTCACTGCCGTCGTCGGGCGCGAGAACCACACCGCGCCGGAAGTCGTTGATGCGGATGGTCCGCATCCGTGGGTCGCGGGCCTTCTCGACGGACTCCAGGTGCAGGCCCTTGTCCGCCTGCAGCTCGGGAACGGTGAGCTGCTGGAACTTCTGCATCGCCTTGCGCACGCCGGCTCGCACGGGCTTTTCCAGGAGGCCGTAGCTCTCCCAGAAACTGTTGGCGAACGCCAGCTGCGGCACGACGTGCTCTCCCCGCCCCGGACGGTCACTGCAGGCTGATCATACGCGCGGCGTCTTCACCAGTCGGGCGGCCACCTCCGCGACGTCGGCGAGCAGCTCCACCGGATCCTGATCGAGATCCAGGGCGTGCTGATGGAGGACGATGCCCGCGTGCCGCACCCGGTGAGCGGCGTGGTCGGCGTTGCCCTTCGCGTACACCAGGTGCCCCTCGCCCAGCCCGAGGGCGGTGCAGTAGGCGAGCATCTGGTACAGGTCGGCGTCCGGGTAGCCGCCCGGTCTCTCCACCTTGTACTTGGCGTCGGCCACCGCGCACGGCACGCGGTCCGGCCCGTGGAGGACGAGGTCCGGCTTCATGCGGATCATCCGCGCCTCGTCCAGGTGCAGCGGATCCTGGAACCGCGCGACGTACCCGGAACCGCGCAACGACTCCCCCAGGGCGACGGTCACGAAGTCCTCGAAGAGCTTGTTCATGTCGAACAGGAACCCCTCGATGCGCAGCCCACCGGGCCCGTGCTCCGGGGAGGCGTCCTCCAGCACGGCCCGTGCCAGGTGCAGGGCGTGGTGGTACCGGGCGTTGAGGCGGCTCGGCCGCCACTCGGGCAGGGGCCGGCCGCGCACGAGCACCGGGACGTCCGCCAGCCGCGCCCGCTGGTGCAACAGCCGTCGGCGCACCTCTCGCGGCACGCCGGGCAGCCGCAGCACCCGCTCGACGGCCGCCCGCAGGATCCGGTTCTCCGCGATGTCCGTCGTGAAAGCGTCGTACGTCACCTCCACCGGCAGCGTCGCCCCGAACCGGCGCCGTATCTGATCGGCCTCCCGGATCCGGCCCCGTACGACCAGCGAGGTCTCGTCCGTCACCCGGTAGCCCTGCAACAGTCCCTGCCGCAGGGCCCGGTCCACCTGCCGCTCCACGGCATGGGCGAGCGCGGGAAGCACGTCCCGGTGCTCGGACACGTCGACCTCGCCGTCCCGCCAGGCACCGGCGGGATCGAGGCTGTAGCCGAGCAGGAAGAAGAGACGGGCGATCGGCACCTTGGGCACGATACGGAGCGTGAGCGGATCATCGTGTCCCGGCGCCGTGAGCGTGACGGCCCCGACCCTGCTCCCCGCCCGCAGAGACCAACGGCCGGGGGAGTACGGGTCCGGCACCGCGTCCACGATCCGCAGCGCGGCGAGCGCCCGACCCACGGCATCGGGCAGCGCGACGCCGACCGCCGGCGCATGCTCGACGAGCTCGACGACCGACGTCACCCCAGCGACTCCCGCAGTGCCGCCAGCCCGTACCGCTCCTCGACGTCCACGCCCTCGCCGTAGTGGTGCTCCTCCAGCAGCGGCAGGATCTTCGTCCGCCAGGTCCGTTCCAGACCGCCCTCCCGGTACACGCCCTTCTTCATCAGGTACGAGGGCCCGATGCGGAAGTCCGGATCACCGATCCGCGCGTTGAGCGCGTCGAGCAGATCCGCCGGCTCCGAGTCCCTGCCCTCCCGCTCCAGCCACCGGCGCAGCAGACCGCTCGTCGGCTCGGTGCGCGGTGACAGCTCGACGAAGGCGAAGCGCCGGCGCATCGCCGCGTCCACGAGGGCGATGGACCGGTCGGCGGTGTTCATCGTCCCGATCACGAACAGGTTCGGCGGCAGCGCGAAGTCGTCGCCGGAGTACGTCAGCCGCACCGACTTGTTGCGGTACTCCAGCAGGAAGTACAGCTCACCGAAGACCTTCGCGAGGTTGGCCCGGTTGATCTCGTCGATGATCAGGAAGTGCGGGATGTGCCGGTTGCCCTCGCGGGAGGCGAGATCGGCGAGTTCGCGCAGGGGACCGGCGGTGAGCCGGAAGGCGACCTGCCGCGTCTCGACGTCCTCCTGCGGCCGGAAGCCCTCGAAGAAGTCCTCGTAGGAGTAGGACGGGTGGAACTGCACGAGCTTCACCTGCTCGGGACCGCCGCCCAGGAATTCGGCAAGCCTGAGGGCGAGGTAGGTCTTGCCGGTGCCCGGCGGACCGTAGAGCACGAGCTGCCGTTCGTCCCAGAGCAGATCACGCACCTCACGCAGCCACTCGGTGTCGTGCACGAGCAACTCGTCGGCCAGATCGTCCGTGGGCTCGGGAAGCTCCAGTTCGCGGCGGGCGGCGAGCGCGGGGATCTCCACGCTCGGGTCCCGCTCCGTCACCCCCGCCTCCTCGGCCAGTTCCTGGTCGGTGAGACCAAGCCCCTCGACGTGGGCCTGGACGGCGGAGAGGTCGACGACGTCGTGCTGGACGGACAGCTTCTGCTGGAGCTCCTCGGGCAGGTCGTCGTAGGGGAAACCGGTCGGCTGCCACTCCACGGGGCGGCGCAGGTTGGACCGGCGGTCCTCGGACTCCGTCTGCTCGGCCTCACCGGTGATCTCGCCCACGTACAGTCGGCCGCCGGAGATGGTGCACACGGTGTCGCCGGGCTTCATGCGCGACAGGAAGGCGTGAAGGTCCTCGACGAGCTGCTGCCGCTGGCTGTACGTGGCGGTCGACTCGTAGTCCTCCTGGACCAGCGTGCGCAGCTCGTCCTTGCTGACGCCCCGCCGAACGCCCTGCCGCAGCCGGGAGGCGGCGAGGGTGACGCGCCCCTCGGGCAGCCAAAGGCGCTGGACCAGGTCCAGACCGGTGACGTTGGAACCACGCACGAGCCAGGACCGGTTGGGGCCCGCCCACACTCCGGACATGAAGTCGGACAGGGGCCTGTCGTCCTCGGTCCGCCACTCCTCCCACCCGTTGCGCGGCGCCCCGACCAGCACGACGGCGGCGAAGGAGGGGGAACCGAACACCACGTCCTCGGTCAGCTCCAGCCAGCCCGGCCAGCGCGCCGACGGCACCAGCACGCCTTGCGCCCGGAGCTCCTCACGGCGTTTGGTCGGCGCCTTGAAATGCTTGCCCAGCGAGGGCATCACATGATCCCGCGCCGGAGAGCCGGCCCGAACGAGGAACTTCCGGCTGCCGTTGGTTCCCGTCTCGTCCAGGAGCACCCCGCGTGCCCGGTCGATGCCGTCACCGTTGGGCAGCCGGAGCCGGAACTCCGGATACTCGTCGGCCATGGGACCCCCTCGCGCCTGCTGCTCGATTCCGTCTGCAGCGTACTGGCAGGCACGGACACCCTTGCTTCGGTCGTCCCTGCCTTGCTGCCTAGGATGATCCGCCAGTGGCGGAGCACGCCGGAGGGGGACACGTGACGGACGACAGACGGGACGGCCCGGTGGCCGAGGAGTTCCGGCGAGCACGCTTCCAATGGCTCCAGGACAGGGTTCAAGATCTCGCCATCGTCATGAGGGACACCGCCCCGGACCTGTACGAGCTGCTGCCCACCGACCTCGGCGACCGGTGCACGGCAGCGGCCGTGACCGTCGTGAGGATGGCAGCGGACGAGGCGCGGGCACAGCCGGTGGCCGAGACCGTCGGCTGGTTGGAGCGGCTGATACCCGGTGGGTACCGGCACGACCTGGTGGCGGACGTCCGCGCAGTCCGATCGCTGACCGCGTGCGGTGGCGAGTCCGCCCTGTGGGCCTGGAACGCCGAAGGCTGGGAGGAGATGCTCCTGTGGTGGTGGCGACGCCACCAGCAGCGAACGGGTGACCCCGAGCGGGACTTCGCCGAGTGGCGGGCGCGCTGGTCCGCGGACGTTCCCTGGAACGGCGACATCGACCGGCCGGAGTGGGCTCCTCGCCGCCACGGCCGCACCCTCGTCGCCCCCGCGGATTTCTTCGCCCGCGAACCGGAGCCGCTCAGGCTCCTGGCACAGGCGGTCCTTCGAGAGCCCCGTACGGTTGCCGCGGTCGAAGACGCCGTGCTTCTGCGCGAGGAGCATCTCCAAGGCGCAGGGCATCTCAGATGGCTGGCCGAGCAGCAGGCCCGCGTCGAGCAGGCGGAGGCATGGCGGCGCGAGCACCAGAAGACCGGCTCCGAGGCCACGCGGGCGTTTCTCACCGAATTCTCCGAGACGGTCAAGCGTTACATGTCGCTCGTCCTCCAACCCGCGATCGACGCCCTTTCGGTCTGCGAGCGAGCCCTGCTGAACGACAGCAGGCCCGGCGCCCGACGCACGGCGACCGACTACCTGGAGGCGTTCCTCGACTGGCAGGAGCAGCCGGACGAGGACGCCTGGCAGGACGACGACCTGGGCCGTGACATCGCCCGGAAAGCACGGGAACGCCACGAGCGGAACGAGACGACGTGGCAGGGCATGGTCGGCACCACGCCCGTCTGGTACCACATCGTCGCCTCCCGGCAGGAGAGAGCGGCTGCCCTGGCCTATTCAGGGCGACCTTCGACATCTGTCGTCCGCGTACGGACCGGCGAGGAGGAGCCGAGCACAGGCTTCGACCTGTGGGACGACGAGACGTGGGGCCAGACCGAGGAAGAGACCGACTGGTACCCGGATCCCGGTGTCGTCGTCCGCTGCGAGCCGGACGACGCCGCCGGCCTGTGCGCACTGCTCGCCGTGGCACAGCTCGGCCACGCACGCCTGGAGTTCCTGGTCCCCAGGGCCGACGGCGGCATCGGTCGTCTTCGCACGGTCCGCGCACAAGTCCGCAAGGACGACGCGGACGCCTGGCGGCGGTGGGCTCTCGCTTCGCTGGCCGAACTCGCTCCCGACCCCGAGGACCTGGCCGACCTGATCACCGGATCGGGCGAGGACGGGGAAGAGTGGGGAGAGCCGGAGGCGGACACCCCTCGTCCGGGCGCTTCCGACTCCGGTTCCTCCGGTGCCGGTGCCACCGCCTCTGGTGGCGGGGCCACCCGCGGTGCCATGTCTCCGGAACTGCTCACCAAGGTCAAGGCGTTGTTGCGCAAGGCGGAGGACCCGGGAGCGACGGAGGAGGAGAGCCGTGCCTTCCTGGACAAGGCCATGGAACTCATGGCCAAGTACGGGATCGAACGGGCCAAGCTCGACGACATCGGTGAACCGGCCCGACCCGTCGACAGAATGATCGACGTGCATCCTCCGTACGCCAGGGAGGTGCGGCGGCTGCTCGTCCGCATCGCACAGGAGATGCGCTGCCAGAGCGTGCTCATCGACACCAGGGACAACCGGCGCCGCCTGCACATCTTCGGATACGAGTCGGACATCCAGGCGAGCGAAGTGCTGTTCGCCAGCCTGCGGTTGCAGATGCTCGCCGGTGCGGAGCAGGCCGACAGGCGGCACCGACCGGTGGGAGAGGACGCCCGCGCCTACAAGCGTTCCTGGATGCTCGGTTTCATCCGGGAGGTGACCGCGCGCATCGGCGCCGCTCAGCGGGCGGCGAGCGAGGCTGCGGACCAGGAGCCCGTGATCGGTGGAGAGGGCAAGGCCGGACGGAGCGTCGAACTCGTCCTCGCCGACCGGTCGGCCGTTGTCGAGGCACGGCTCAACGAGCGTTACCCGAGGTTGGGAAAGGCGCGTCCCACGAAGTTCAAGGGCACCGGCTACTGGCAGGGAGTCGCCGACGGACGCCTCGCCGACATCGGTGGGCGGGCCTTCGCCGAGGGGAGGGCCGACCCGCAGCTGACTCTCTGAACGCCTCCCGGCCGTCAGTGGCTTGTCACGTCAACGTGTTGGACAGATGGGGTCCGATGTATCCGATGTAGATGCCGTACTCGCTGCACGCCCCGTCGAAGTAGTGCAGCCGCGGTGCGATCGTGTTGCCGCCGCCGACGCGTACGTGCGCGCCCATGAACACCTTTCGTGCCGGGTCGACGTGTTCCGGCACGGGAAACGTACGCTGCCGGCGCCAGCTCGAGTTGCCCTTCACCGACTTGGACTCGTCCCGCACGATCTTCCGGGGTGAGATCGTGCGGACCCCGCCCGGCGCGTCGGCACACCACTGCTTGAAGTCCCGGCCGACCCGCCCGGCGGCTGCCGCCTGGGCGAAGTCTCCGAGCGCCAGCAGCGCGTCCCAGGTCATGCGCACCCAGGACGAGCCGTACGCCTGCGCGTCGAGGTCGAGCGTCACCTTGCGGGAGCCGGTGAAGTGCAGGCGGGGCAGGGCGTCGAGGCGCTGCAGGAGCTCCTCGAAGGAGTCCGGTTCGCCCTCTGGCGCGGTGAGCGGGGCGTACGCGGCCGCGGCGGCACCCAGTTCCACCATCTGCTTGCGCAGCGTCTGCAACTGCGCCCGGACCGCGTGCAGTTCCCGGTACTGCTCGTCGTACTCGGCGATCAGCAGGGTCTCGTTGTCCTCGGCCTTCCGCAGCTCGTACTTGAGGTCGCGGATCTCGTCGGCCCGTACACGCTGCTCCCGCCCCGCCTCCTCCAGGATCTCGTGGAGGGTCTCGTTCTCGACGCGCAGCCGTTCCAGTTCGGGCGCGGCGGAGTCACCCAGTGCGCGGGTCCGCATGACCGGCACGGAGTCGAGCTCGGCGGGCAGGGGAGCACGGGCGGCCAGCCGCTGGGGCAGCTGGGCGATGATCCTGCGGGCCTGGGACGGGCGGTCGGTGATCAGCCTGCGGGACATCACCCGGTGTCGCTGCCCGTCGGCGGGCCAGGCCGGGTCGACTCCCGGGAGGTAGGTGCGCACCCCGCCGCCGTAGACCCGGTGGTACTCCAGCGCGTGGTTGAAGCGGGCCTCCGCCTCCGGGGTGAGCACGTAGAGGATCGCCAGACCCGCCAGGGGCCGGACCAGCGGGTCCACGGTGCCCTCCAGCCAGGCGTCGAAGTCGGCCCCGTACGGTGTGCTGGCCACGACGACCGGCAGGCGCCGCGTCTCGTCGCACAGCTCGTCTATGACGGCGTCGACGTCCTCCGCCTCGACCACCTGGGGCTCGGCCGTGACGTCGGCGAGGCCGTCGCGTGCGTCGAGGACCTCGAGGAGACCGCGCGCGAGCCGGGGCGTCTTGGCCGGTACGGGCACGGCCTCGGGGTCGTCCGGCAGGTGTTCCACGTCCAGCTGGACCCTGGTCGGGCCGTCTCCGGCCTGGCGGATCACCAGCGTGGTCTGCCAGGTTCCGCCGGGCAGCGCCTCGCGCAACCGCCAGCGGCCGTACGCCCCCGAAGTGCCGGTGGCGGAGTCGTGGTCGAGGGTGACGCCGCGGGCTATCTCATTGCGGCCCTCGGTGAAGGCGTCGGCGTCATAGCTCTTCGGGGGGTCCTTGAGCCATTGGCGCAGCCGGTCGTCGACCTGTGCGCCGGTCGCGACGTAGTCCAGTCCGCTGGTGACGACCATGCGGTATCGGCGGGTGTCCAAGGTGAATCCTCGTGTCCGGAGATGTGCGGGGTGTACGGCGCGACCGCTCAGTCCTCCGCGGCGCCGAGCGCCGTCAGCAGGTCGGCGACCTCCCGCAGACGGGTGCGGATCTGCGCCGGGGCCGGAGTCAGTTCGCAGGGGCGGTAGTGGCAGGCCGCACTGAGGGCGGACCAGGTGGTGTGGCAGCGGCGGGCCGTCTCGTGGCCCGCGTACCAGCCCAGGCACAGCAGGCGGTGCTTGCCGACCCGTGTCATCGACGGGGTGATCCGCCGCCAGTACGCGTCCAGTGCTTCGTCGAGTGCCATCCAGAGCAACACGGCGGCGGCGCGGGCGCGCAGACCGGGTGCCAGGGTGTGTACGGTGCCTGGTCCGGGCAGCAGGAGGCGGTGGGCAGCGGTCACGAGGGCCTGCGGGGACACGTTCACCGGACACCCCCGACGCTGCCGGATTCGCCGCTGCGCCGGATGGCGGCCGCCAGCGCCTCGGTCCGGCGTACCAGTCCCTTGCGGTCCTCCACCGTCGGAAGGGACTCGTGCGCACCGGAGTTGAAGGCTTCGACCAGGGCCCAACCACCCGCACAGATCCGTTCGACGGCCTCGCGGGCGTGCTGCCGCTCGTCCCCGAGCAGCGCGAGGGACACGTACGTCTTGGTGCGGTCCAGGGAGGCGACGCGCTCCTCGACGTCCCGCAGACCGAGTTCCCGCTCGTCACGCAGTCGGCGCCGCGCGGTCTCCAGACAGGCCGCCTCCACCGCCACCCGGCACATGGCGGGCAGCACGTGATCGGCCACGTCACGCGGAAGGTTCGGGTCCAGGGAGATGTCCCGCGCCTCCTTGAGCGCCTGCTCCACAGGGTCGGTCAGAACCTCCAGGCCCACCACCGAGTCGGGCTGACGGGTGACCCGCAGCACGGTCGCCTTGATGCCGAGGTGGACGACGGCCTGCTGGAGCCGGGTGTCGTGGGTGAAGACGATCACCTGCCGGTCACGGGCGCAGGCGTCGAGAACCCGCGCCAGCCCTTCGACCTTCTCCGGGTCCATCGACTGCACGGGGTCGTCGATGACGAGGAACCCGAACGGGCTGGCCGCGTGTGTGGCACGCGGGAGGAAGAGTGACAGGGCCAGCGAGTGCAGCTCGCCCTGACTCATCACGCTGTAGGCGGGGGCGTCCATGTCGTCCACACAGACGCCCAGTTCGACCTTGCCGCGACCGGGGGTGCCGGCGAGGGTGACGGAACCGAGCGTGACGCTGCTGTGCTCGCACAGCTTCTGCCACACCTCTTGCGACCGCTGCGCGAAGGGGCGCAGTCGCTCGTCGCGCAGCTCGTCGATGATCGGCCGCAGCCAGCTGCGGGCCTTCCGTGCGTGCTTGCGCCGCTCCCGCGCCCCTTCCGCGGACTCCGCCGCGCCCAACCACTCGGCGAGCCGCGTGGCCACCGGCTGCCAGGCACCGTCGTGCTCGGTGAGGTGCCGGGAGGCCTCCTCCCGTACCTGTCGGCAGGTATCGTCCAGGGCGGCCGCGGCACGCTCGACGCGGTCCGCCAGCTCGCGGGGGTGTGCGACGTCCCGGCACTGCGCCCACTCCTGCCACACCGCGGCGAGAGGGGACGTCTCACCGCGCAGCCACACCGGGACCGGCTGTACGAGGTCGTGGACGGCCCGTACCGCCACTGCCACGTCGTGCCGGGTGGCCTGCGCGTCGGCGGCCTCGGCCCGGAGCCGTTCCACTTCGGTCCGAGCCTGCTCCGCCCACACCCGGTCGAGCCGGTTCCCCGCGCCGCAGACCGGGCAGTCCGTGCTTCCGGAGCGCCGCTGGTGCTCGATGGCCGCTTCCAGCAGCCGGGCCAGACGTCGAGCCTCCTCGGCACTGCTGAACCGGGCCTCCTCGGCCTCCTCGGCGGCCTTCCGCAACCGGGCCACGGCTCCGCCGACCTCGGTGAGATCCGGACCGGCCAGGCTCGCCCGCTGCCGGAGCCGGGCCAGTTCGGCCTCGGCGGCCGGGGTACGGCTGCCCAGCAGGGCCCGCACCCGGCCGAGGTCGGGCCGGGTGCCCGACAGGGCCTGCACGGCTTCGCCGGCCCTGGGGTCGTCGAGTGCGGCCAACGTGTCACGGAGCTGCGAGGTGAGCGCGTCCGCCCGCTTGATCGTCTGCTCGCACTCGCTCACCGCGTCCTTGACCCGGCCGTCGAACTCGGCGAGCAGTTCGAGCCCGAGGAGCTTGAAGAAGGCGTCGTGCAGCCCGCCGAGCGTACCGTTGATCATCGATCCGAGTTCGCTGTACGGCAGGAAGGGCCGGGCGAGCTCCAACGCCTCGGAATCGACGACCTCGTCCAGGCTCCGTTCCGAGCTGTCCGCCGCTTCGACCTCGGTCCGGGCCTCGTCGACCTTGGCCCCGAACCAGGTCCGCCGTACGGTGACGGCCTCGCCGCGCTCGCCGACGGCCAGTTCGACTCCGACCTCGGGCGTGACGTCGGGGCTGTGCAGGTTGCGCCAGCCCTTCTGCCAGTCACCGGCCCGCCGTCCCTCCCAGCGGGAATTGCGCCCGGTGAGCGCGGTCTCGGCAGCCTCGGCGAAGCTCGACTTGCCCGAGCCGTTGGGTCCCGCGACGACGACCAGGCCGGGGCCGGGCGGCAGTTCGAGGGTGGTCCGTGGACCGATGCCCCGCCAGCCGGCCGCGGTGATGGACCGCAGCTGCACCGGACTCGCTCGCCCTTCACCGCTCCGGACCCGCTCGTCCGGCAGCAGTTCACGCAGCAGGGACCGTGCCTCTGGAGTGAGGTTCGAACCGTCGAGTCGGTCGAGGAGAAGCCCACGCACGGAGGTCGAGGGGTCGGCGGGCGAGTCGGCGGAGGCCTGCGACGGGTCGGTCACAACTGTCCCTTCCACGGTGGTGCGAGATGAGGTGTGCCTGAGAACGGCGGGCACCTTGTTTGCGTAATGAGGATTACTTTTACTTGTGAGCATCGTCAACACATTAGGAAGGATCGATTGATTCGAAAATGTGTACGCGTGGAGAGGTGTTCGATGTGCTGACCGGTTACGCACGTTGAAAGGAGGACGACGGAGAACCGCCGAGATGCGCCTGTCGGTCGGCGGTCGGCTCAGAGGAGCGTGTCCCCGATCCACGCGACCGCCTGCTCGGGATGCGCGTCGGTGTCGATGCCGATGACGTGGAGCATGGCGAGCGTGCCCTGCGGGCCGTTGACTTCCAGCAGGCGGTGGGCGCGGACACCGGGCTGCGGATGCACGATGACGGCTCTCGCCGTGGTGCAAGAGCTGTAGCCGACACCGTAGGTGAACAGTTGGTGGACATCCTCGGCGCTGACGCCGTGGCGGTCGTAGCGCTTGTACTTGGCGTCCACGGGCAGCGGCGAGCGGGTGGAGCCGTTCCGGCCCGGGAGTTCGAACAGGACGTCGGGCCGGAAGGCGGAGGCGTTGCCCAGATCCCCGCGGACGGTGATTCCGGTACCGCCGTTTCCGGGAAGGATCCGGCCGCCGTGCCGGGCGGCGACCTCGGCCATGAGGCGCCGGACGACGGCTTCCCAGAGGGCGGGCATGCGCAGGAGCAGTCCGTCGGCCGCCGTGCCCCGGTCGGTGAGGAGATCGCTCACGCCACCGCCGCGCAGGACGAGGCGGGCCCAGATGTGGGCGGCGCGGTAGCGCGCGTTGAGTCTGGTGTAGTGGATGCGGTCCAGAGCGTCGAGCGCAGCAGTGGGGGAGGCGGCCGCGGGAAAGGCCGCGGCGGCATCGTGCAGGTTGCGGGCGAGCTCAGGATGGGTCACCAGCCGCAGCGCGGTTCGCAGCGCGGTTCCCAGGACGAGGTTGTCCCAGATGTCGGTCTCCCGGTCGAACGTGCGCACGTGCAACCGGTCCAGCTGCCCGTAACGGCGCAGGGCCTGGGCTGCCACGTCGAGACGCCCCCGAAGTACCGGTTCGAGGGTCTCACGGCGGATGTAGTCGCGTCGCAGGCCGTCGTGCACGAGGTGCTCGCACTGCTCCAGCAGCGCGGCCGCGACGAGCTCCGCGTAGCCGTCCGGCTCGGTGGTCCAGCGCCGGGTGGGGGACCGCAGCGGGCGGGGCGCGTGCAGGGCGTAGCCGAGCCAGCTCATCAGCCGCTCACCCGGAACGGCGAACTTCGGCTCGATGACCAGCCGCAGGCGGTCGAGCACCAGGACTCCGACGGTCGACTCGGCCCTGAGCCGCCAACCGGAGTGATCCGCGATCAGGGTCACGCAGCCGTGGGCCTGCAGGGCGTGCAACCGGTCCACGTCCCGTGGAGTGAGCCGGTCCTTGGCCAGCGGGACGCTCTGGTACTCGGCGAGCCGGATGACCGGGCGGTCAGACATCGGTGCCGGAGCCGCCGCCGGTGAACTCGGTCGTCAGCGCGTCGGCGAGGTCCTGCGGGGACATCTGCAGGGGGCGTCCGGTGTCGGCGTCGACCAGATCGCCCAGGACGCGCCGCAGCAGATCGGTCCGACCGAGACAGTAGTCCTCCAGGAGGGGGACGACCTCGTGGTGGAAGGCGGCCGCCAGGTCGTCCTCCGTGGCGATCGGCTCGTCGTCGCGCAACAGGTAGGCGTGCCCGATCTGGTGGTCGGCGTCGAGGTGGCGGGCGATCCGGGTGTTGAGGGCCTCGAAGAAGGCCGCCAGGTCGAGAGGGCCGATCGTTCCCGAAACGGCGTCCGGATCGGGGTCGACCGGCAGGAAGGCGAAGCGGCGACGGACCGCCGCGTCGAGGTGGCTGACGCTGCGGTCGGCGGTGTTCATCGTGCCGATGATCCTGACGTTGGACGGCACGTGGAAGCTGCGTCCGCTGACGGGCAGGGTGACCGGCAGACCTCGTTTGTCGAGCTCGAGGAGGGTGATCAGCTCGCCGAGGACGCGGGGCAGGTCGCCGCGGTTGATCTCGTCGATGACCAGCAGGAACGGCTGGTCGGGGCAGTCGACGGCCCGGCGGCACAGGTCATGGAACAGGCCGTCCTTGAGAGCGAGGGTGAGCCCGGGGCCGGTGGCGTCCAGGTCCGGTTTGAAGCCCTCGACGAAGTCCTCGTAGCCGTACGACGGATGGAAGGTGACGAAGCGGACACTGCCGCCGCGCAGCATCTCGGCCTGGGCCTCGGCGCGCTCGCGCGGCTCGGTACCGAGGGCGTCAGTGCGGCCGGTCAGGGCGAGGGCCGCGCCGAGCGCGAGCCGTGTCTTGCCCGTTCCGGGCGGCCCGTGCAGGATCACTTGCCCCTTGCGCTCCAACGCGTCCAGGACGGCCTGCACGTCGTCGGGCAAGGCGGTCGCGGTATCACCCCGTCGTTCCTCGCCCGGGCCGGCGAGCGCGTCGGCCCGGGGCGCGGTGAACTTGGCGAACAGAGCAGGGTCGACCTTGGCGAAGGTGGACCGCCAGCCGTGATGGGGCCTGTCCAGCCTCCGCGCGTGAGAGGTGTCCCACTCCACCGGCACGACATGCTGGAACTCGGCGCGATCGGGGACGAACCGGTAGCTGTCGGTGACCGTGCCCGTGGCGAGGACCTCGTTTGTTCCCCGGTTCGCGACGATCCGGTCGCCCGCCTCCAGGTCCCGGAAGGCCAGCAGCCGCCGGGCGAGCGTCAGACTGCCGCCGTTCCTCCCGGGCCAGTGCCGGTCGAGCGCTGCCCTGAGCTCGGTGTCGTTCTGGTACTGGCCCAGGTCTCCCAACGCGTCCCAGCCCACGCAGATGAACCGGCCCTCACGGCACTCGTCCCAGCGGCTTCCCCGCTCGCCGGGGGCGATCTTCCAGATGGTGCGTCGTTTGGACCGGGGGTCGTGGTGCCGGTAGAGGAAGCGCATCACCTGCTGTCCGCTCCAGCCGTCGAACTCCGGCCGTGAGTGGATCAGTTCGAGCAGTCGGCGGTTGCTGCGCCAGGCGGGGGAGTCCGCCTCGGCCGTGCCGCCCAGCAGGAGGAGGAAGTGTCGCAGGTGCTCGGCCGAGTAGACGGGCAGGAAGTGACCGGGGAAGTAGACGGCCAGGGACTTCGTCACGAGGGCCGGGCCGAAGCGCAGCAGGTCGAGTCCGTCCAGCGCGTCGAAGTCCTGGCGGTCCACCGCCTCGAAGGCCTGGAGGAACTGCGTTCGCAGGCGTGCCCACGCCTCCTGCGGTTCCCTGCCCCGCAGGGGAGCCGCCATCCGCCATTCGCCGGAGTTGTGGCGGTACATGATGTGCTTGGCGGCGCTGCCGCCCCTGATGCTCCCGAGGCACGGTGTTGCGAACTCCATCAGGCGGCAGTACCCCGTTCCCGGTGCTTGTGCAGCGGGCACGTCCACTCCGAGGGCGTAGCGTTCCAGGGGAGTGCCGGCCAGTCCTCCAGAGGGAACTGGGCGAGAACCTGCTCGCGCTCCGCGTCGGCCCGCGCCTCGTCCTCGGTCACCGTGCCCCGGTCGAAGGCGGCGACCGCCGCCCACACATCCATCCCACCGTGCATGGTGGCCATCATGCCGGACACGAAGTGCGAGTTGTCGGGAACCGGAGGCTGCGGATACCGGAGTGACTTGGCACCATATGGCGTGGCGATCGCTGTGTGAGCGGTGCATGACGTGCATGTGTGGTCCGGTGACGGGTTGCGTGTGCCGACCGAGGGGGAACCGTGGTGGACTGGATCTACATCCTCAACCCGAACAAGGACACACTGGACGGGGAACCGTCCGACAAGGAGACGATGCATCGGCTGGCGGAGGAGGATCCCGGTCTCGAACTCTGGCTCGGTCGCCGCAACCGCATGAAACAGGGTGACCGTCTCTGGTTCTTCTTCACCCACCCGGAGTCGGCGGTCGCCGCGGTGGCCGAGGTCGACGAGGAGCCCTGGGAGAACCTGGACGACCCCGGTGTCCCGTACCTGGTCGGCGCGACTCTGCTCCCCGAGGCGACGAAGGCGCTGTACCGGGATCCCGTGGGCCGCGACGAACTGGGGCTCGGGCAGGTGCGGTCGGTGCAGACGGTGAAGCCGGAGGCGCTTGTGGTGCTGCTGGCGCGGGCGGGGCTCTGACCGGACCGGCGACGATCCGGGGGTCCAGCACCTAGGCAGTTTCGTTTGGATCAGTTGGTCGTTGGTCCGGGTGTGCCGTTGACTGATGCGCAGTGGGCGCGGATCGAGCCGTTGCTCCCGGACCGGACGCCGAAGCGGGGTGGACGCTGGCGGGACCGTCGTGAGGTGATCGACGCGATCGCCTGCAAGTTCCAGACCGGCACGCAGTGGGTTCACCTGCCGGAGAAGTACGGCAACTGGCGAGGGGTCTACAACCGGCTGCGGATGTGGGCTGTCGACGGCACCTGGGAGCGGGTGTTCACCGCCCTGGTGGCCCAGGCCGACGCGGACGAGGACCTCAACTGGGCCGTCTCCGTCGACTCCACGATCGTGCGAGCCCACCAGCACGCTGCCGGGGCCCGCAAAAAGGGGTCCCGGCCGGCGAGCCGGCCGACCATGCCATCGGCCGGTCCCGTGGCGGACTGACCACGAAGATCCACCTCGCGGCCGACGACCGCTGCCGGCCGCTGACGTTCGTCCTCACCGCAGGCCAGGCCGGTGACGCACCCGCATTCACCGACGTCATGGCCCGCCTGCGCGTTCCCCGTCGGCGAGGACGGCCCCGCACCAGGCCGGACGTGGTCCTGGCCGACAAGGCGTACTCCTCCCGCGCGATCCGCGAGCACTTGCGCAGGCGCGACATCCGGGCAGTAATCCCCGTCCCCGCCGACCAGCGCAGACACCGGCTACGTCGGGGCAGCCGCGGCGGCAGGCCACCGGCCTTCGACCGCGAGACCTACAAGCAGCGCAACACCGTGGAGCGGTGCATCAACCGCCTCAAGCAGTGGCGCGGCATCGCCACCCGCTACGAAAAGACCGCCATCGTCTACCTCGCCGGACTCCACATCGCCGGAATCTTCCTCTGGTCCGCCCGGTGATCCAAACGAAACTGCCTAGCTCAGGCCCGCCTCGGCCCCTCACAGGCGGCCCGCCTCCACGATCCGCCGCAGGAAGCGCCGTGTGCGGTCCTGCCGCGGGTCGCCGAAGACCTGCTCGGCGGTGCCGCGCTCCAGCACCACGCCCCCGTCCAGGAAGCAGACCTGGTCGGCGACCTCGCGGGCGAAGCCCATCTCGTGCGTGGCCAGCACCATGGTCATGCCGTCGCCCTTGAGGCCGCGCACGACGTCCAGCACCTCGCCGACCAGCTCCGGGTCGAGGGCCGCGGTGATCTCGTCGAGCAGCAGCAGCCGGGGCCGCACCGCGAGGGCGCGCGCGATCGCCACCCGCTGCTGCTGGCCGCCGCTGAGCCGGTCCGGGTACTCGCCCGCCCTCGCGCCCAGCCCGAGCCGTTCCAGCAGTTCCCGGGCCCGCTGCTCGGCCCGGGCGCGGGGGACGCGGTGCACCCGGCGCGGGGCGAGGGTGATGTTCTCCAGCACCGTCATGTGCGGGAACAGGTTGTACGCCTGGAAGACCACGCCGATCCGGCGCCGCACCGCGTCCTGGTCGGCGCGCGGGTCGGTGATCTCCTCGCCGTCCAGCCGGATCACTCCGTCGTCGACGTCCTCCAGGAGTCCGGCGCACCGCAGCAGCGTCGACTTGCCGGAGCCGGAGGCGCCGATCAGCGCGGTCACCGTGTGCGGGGCGACCTCCAGGTCGACGTCCCGCAGGACGACCGAACCGCCGAAGGTCTTGCGGACGGACTCCATCCGCAGCACCGGCACGTCGTCGCTCACGTCGTTCCTCCTTGCGCCCGCCGGCGCTCCGTCCGGGCCGTCACCCAGTCCGTGAGGCGGGTCATCGGGATGGTCAGGACGACGAACACCAGCCCGGCCACGATGTACGGCGTGTAGTTGAGGCTGCGGCCCGCGACGATGTCCGCCGCGCGCACGGCGTCGACCGCGCCGCCGATCGACACCAGACCGGTGTCCTTCTGCAGGGACACCAGGTCGTTCAGCAGCGGCGGCACCTGGCGGCGCACCGCCTGCGGCAGCACCACGAACCGCAGCGCCTGGCGGTTGGTCAGGCCCAGGGAGCGGGCCGCGGCGCGCTGCGAGGGGTGCACCGACTCGATGCCGGCGCGGAACACCTCGGCGACGTACGCCGAGTACGTCAGCGTCAGCGCCGTGCCGCCGAGGAGCACCGGATCGACCGTGACGCCCTGGAGCCGCAGCGCCGGGACGCCCAGCACCACGATCATCAGGTTGATGATCAGCGGCAGCCCGCGGAAGAAGTCCGTGTACGCCGCGGCCAGCACCCGCAGCGGGAAGAACACCGGGCCGCGCAGGGTGCGGGCCACGGCGATGAGCATGCCGAGGACCAGCACGGCGGCGCCGCACACCAGCAGCAGCCGCAGGTTCAGCCAGAGGCCCTCCAGGACCTTGGGGAACGCCTCGCGCGCGTACTCCGGGTCGAAGAACGTCTCCCTGGTGCGCGGCCAGCCGGGCGCGCTGACGACGAGCAGGTAGAGGGCGGCCCCGGTGACCAGGGTCGACAGCGCGGCGACCGCCGTGGCGCGACGGGCCCGGGCCCGCCGGTACCGCTCGCGCTCCAGCCGGCGCGGCGACGGGACGTACGGGTCCGCCGTGCCGGGCGAGCCGGCCGCGCCGCCCCCGCCGTCCTCGTCCTTCCCGTCGTCCGCGCCGTCGCGGCCGGACCCGCCCTCGACGACGGTCACTTGAGCACCGGGACGTCGACCGCGTCGGCCAGCCACCGCTGCTCGAGCCTCGCCAGGGTGCCGTCCTCGCGGAGCGCGTCCACGGCGTCCGTCACGCAGGGGGTGAGCGCGCTGCCCTTGTCCAGCACCAGGCCGAACTGCTCCGGGGCGCCGCCCCGGTTCTCGAGCTGGCCGACGATCTCGGCGTCGGTCACCTCGGCGGAGGTGATGTAGAACGCGGTCGGCAGGTCGACCACGATCGCGTCGACCTGGCCGTTCCGCAGCGCGGACTTGGCCTGGTCGTTCTTGCCGTAGACGGCGGCGTCCCGGGTCGGCCGCACGACGTCCTCGATGGCGGCGAGGCTCGTCGTGCCCACCTGGGCGCCCAGCTTGAGGCCCTTGAGGTCCGCGACGCCGGTCGCCTTCGCGGCCTCGGAGTCCTTCAGCGCGACGACGGCCTGGCGCACGTCGTAGTAGCCGGACGAGAAGTCCACGGCCTTCCTGCGCTCGTCGCTGACGGAGACCTGGTTGATGTCGAAGTCGAAGGTCTTCTCACCCGGGGCGAAGGCCTTGTTGAACGGCACGCTCTGCCAGACCACGGCGTCCTCGCCGTACCCGAGCCTCTCCGCCACGGCGTACGCGACGGCCGACTCGAAGCCCTCGCCGCTGGACGGGTCGTCGTCCTTGAACCAGGGTTCGTAGGCGGGCTGGTCGGTGGCGATCGTCAGCTCGCCGGAGGTCTTCGTGGGGAGTTCGCCCTCGGCGCACGAGGAGCTGGTCGGACCGGAGGACCCGGCGGGCGCGTCGGCCTCGGGCTGCGGGGCGCAGCCGACCGCGGCCGCGAGGAGGGCGACGGTGGCGCCGGCGAGGACGCGGCGCGGAACACGAGGTGCGAGAGGCATGGCGGGAGAGTGTCAGCGGTTTCCCCGGTTTGTCGAGGGCGCCCCCTGAAGCCCTGAACGAACGTCCGCCGTCGACCCGGGAAGCCGGTGCCGCGACGACCGGTCGCGTCCGGGCCGACTTCCGTCGTCCGGGTGGTGCACCGGCTCGCCGGGCCGGACGGGGTTTCCGGTGCGACGGCGTTGCCGGAGCGTCGCCCGACGAAGGCGCGGTTGACCGGGGCCGGTGCCCGCACCGCCTGCCGGCCGGAGGTCGTGGTGCGGTTCCCTTTACCCCGCGGGCTCCGGACAGGCAACCCTTTTCGGGACACATCGAAAAGATTGCCCGACGCGACGCGGTCCAGCAGGATCGATTGCGATCGACCACCCGCCGCGGCGGTGCAAGCGACAGCGGTCGTGCCGGTTGAGCACCGGCAGGAACGCGTGAGTTCTCTGCTGCGGGTCTGCACGCCCAGGCGCGCGCCATGTCGCGTGGAACGAAAGGATTCCCTTTTATGAGAGTGCGTTCGACCATCCTGTCCGGAGCCGCCGCCCTCACGTTCACGGGGCTCGGGGGAATCGTGCCCGCGCAGGCCGGTGAGTCCGGCGCGAGCAGCATCACCACGTTCTACGAGCACTCCGGTCACAGGGGTGCCGGCCTGGAGCGGTCGGGGTCGGGCGGGACGTGCTACAACCTGCCCCCGGAGTGGCAGAAACGCGTCTCCTCGATATTCGGTTCCGCCACTGTCCGCCTGTACACGGCTGGTAACTGCTACGGCACCTCGAGGGAGTACGTGGGGGGCGTCCAGTACGTGGGAGACGACATGAACGACCGGGCGGTCTCCTTCCGCATCTGGTGACGCACGGAGGCACGCCTCTGCGTCCCTCGCCTCTCGTCGTCGGTGTGGTGATCTCACTCGGCACGCCGACGACGAGGGGCTTCGCCGGTTCCGTGCCCTTCCGCACGAGCACGGCTCACATCGGCAGCCCGGGGGCGGCCCTCAGGCCGGCTTGCGCCACACGGAGATGTGCTTCGCGGAGTCCTGGGTGAACGGCGCCCCGTCCCAGTCCGCGACGCGACGTTCCAGCTCGAGCCCGGCGATCCGGGCCATCAGGTCGAGCTCTGCCGGCCAGGCGTACCGGTGCCGGGAGTTGCCGCGACGGTAGCGGCCGTCGTCGCCGTCGCGGGTGAAGTGGTGCGAGACGAGGATCTGCTCCACCAGGTCGAAGGTGTCGAAGCCGAGATGCCGCTCGGAGACGTCGAACGGCACCGCGACCTGGCCGGGCGGCAGGAACCGCAGCGGCGGCACGCCCAGCTCGATGACGAATCGGCCGCCGGGCTCCAGATGGCGTGCGGCGTTGCGGAAGCACTCGACCTGCTCGTCCTGCGTGAGCAGGTTCGTGATGGTGTTGTAGACGAGATAGACCAGGGTGAACTCGCCGGGGACCACGGTGGTGGCCATGTCCCCGATGGCCACCGGAAGCGTGCTCTCGTCGACCTTGCGCCGCAGGACCGCTGCCATGTGCTCGGACAGTTCGATGCCCACCACCGGAACGCCGCGTTCCCGGAGCGGGACGCCCACCCGTCCGGTTCCGATGGCGAACTCCAGTGCCCGGCCGTCTCCGGCGAGCTCGGCGAGGAAGTCGAGAGTCGGCCCGAGAACGGCAGCCGAGGACATCTCGGTCTCCTCGGCGTCGTAGCGGTCAGCGGTCGCGCGGGTCCACAGTTCACTGCTCGTCACGGGCGGCCACTCTGCCGAGTACCGAGGGGCGCTGTCGACGTATTTATCTTCCACCGGTTCCGGTGACGCAGTTCGGGGCACGCCGGTACGGGCCTCTCAGGGCACCGTCCGGCCCGGGGCGCAGGGCCGCGGCGGTGGTGCGGCCGTTCTTCTCGGCGCACCGCGCACCGCCACAGCCCGTCGTCGGCTTCCCACGGCTCCGGCCGAGCCGCACCGCACCCCCGGATCAGCGGTTCCGGAGTGCCCCAACCACCTCGAAAATCATTTCGTTGGGAGTTCCGGGGGTGCAGGCAAGTCCGGCAGGCAGCAGGAGGCGCCTGTGTGAAACGCCCCCTGAGGGAGCCGGTCGAGAACGCCGGCCCTGTGACAGTTCCCCGCGTCCCTGACGGAGCGCTGCCCCTTGCCGGCGTTTCCGCCTGTCAGCCGAAGAGGTCCAGGACGTCCAGCCGGGAGCCCACGTCGCCGGCGGGGCGGGGCCGCATCGGAACCGGATCCGGGTGGGTCTCCGCTGCGGCCCTCGCGCGGACGATGTCGGACCCGCCGCACGCCGCGACCGCGAAGGCGCCGAAGACCTCGGCGAACGCGGCCGGGTCGCGGAACTCCACGCCGAACGCTCGGCCGTCCCGCAGCGGCACCCGCACCACCCGGTCGTGCCGTGTCCATTCCAGCACCGGCTGGTCGTCTGCGGTCGACCGCCCTTCCAGTCACAGCCGCGCCACGTGCAGCAGGTCCACCTTCTCCATCGGGAACCGCTTCCGCCGCACCCGCGGTTCACGCGCCGTCAGCGCGACGCGTTGGTCCCTCTTCGGGTACCAGACGACACCGATCCCGACCGGCACCCACAGCAGGATCCCGAACATCGGCCAGGCCAGAGCGTCGCCCCACGAACGGATCAGCCCGCCATCCAGCAGAGACAGAGCCCCGAAGACCAGCCCCCTTCGCCGTCATCCGCCGGAATCCGCTGCCCTGCCGGTACAGGACCCGTCGCTTCCCCGTCGTCACCATGCCCGCGACGCTATCCGCAGCCCCGCAGCTCACCGTGGGCGCCCTTCGCCACCGCGGGAGCGCGTGGAGTCACCGACACCACCCGTCGATACGCCTCGCCTTGGTCCGCGGGCGTGCTGACGTCACCTGCCACGGCGGCACCCGATGGGCGGCACCCGGTGTCCGGGCCCCGAAGTTCCCCGGATACCAGGGCCGCATCCCTGTGCCCCGAGGCCGGACCCGCGCGGCATCCGCCATGTCCCTCTATCCGAGCTTCAGCATCGCTTCGGCGACCTCACCGAGCGCCGCATCGGGAAAACCCGCGAGGGTGATCTGCAGATCCATGGGTCCTTCCGGAGTGATCGGGAAAGTCCCGGTGCGAGCCGGGCGGGGTCAGACGCAGGAGCAGTCCGGACCTGTCTCCTGGTCGTAGCGGGCCTCCAGAATGGCGTCTCCGCTCGAGTCCCGGCCCTTGCCCGTGGCCTCCGTGTTGTCGGGGTCGTTGTGGAAGCCGTTGCAAACCGCCCGGTCGCTGTCCTTGCTGCGCTCCCTGAGGGGCCCGGTTCTTGGCCATCTCGTCACGGGTCGACCCCGGTAGCTCGCAGGGTGTTCGCTCTTGCGGTTGTGCTTCGTCTCGGGGGCGTCCGGATCCCCCGCGTAGCTGCCGTTCCCGGAGTCGCGGTACAGACCCAGCGGTAGGGGTTGGGGAGGTGGGCCGTGTCGTTGGGTGCGGGGCCGAGACCGAGCGGGCCGGAGGGGGCGTGTAGTGGCCGGTCCCGGGGGCGCAGTAGCGGTGGTGGTTGTGGTACCGACCAGTCTGCGCGTCGGCGTACTGGCCCGGGAAGCGCAGCGGGCAGTCCGCTTCGGCACCGGACCGGGCGGCCGACGTGGTCTCGGCGGGCAGCCTCAGCCTCCACAAGGTGGTGCGTCGCTGCCACACCAGTTCGCCGTTCTCGGCGACCAACTCGACCGGTGCGCTCGACAGGTCCGTGACGAGCGCGTGGAAGCGGGTCTCGGTTCCCGAACCGTCCGGCCGGCCGCCGATCTGCGTCAACGGCAGGGGGACCGGGAGTGTAATCCCAGGTTCCCCGGCTCCGGCGCATTGCCGGACCGTTGCGACGCAGTCGACGTCGACCGCCGACCGGAAGTCACAACACGCTGTAAGTGGAAGGTGCCTTTCAGAAGGAGTCTTTGTGTAACCGGGACCCGATGCGCATGGTTGTGCGCCGGTGAGGAACATGAGCCGGTGCGGATCGTCTCCTGAGCGTATGAGGAGTGCGCGCGCATCCGGAAGCCGGAGTCCGTCCTCGTGAGGACCGGACCGTATCTGGTCGATCAAGCCGTCGTTTGGTTCGGCGGTGGATATCGTGTGTGCAGCGGATCACCCGCAAGGTGGGGGCAGCATGGGGCTGGCAAACGAAAAGATCGTTTCTCAGATCGAGGACCTGTTGCAGGGCAGGGTTGTCATTCCCTCCATCCAGCGCGACTTCGTCTGGATGAGACCCGACGTACGCGATCTCTTCGATTCCCTCTACCGGGGCTACCCCGTCGGTGCCCTGCTGCTGTGGAAGACCAATCTGACCGTCCCCTTCAAGACGGCCGCCGTCGTCCAGGCCGACAAGTCGGCGCACCAGCCCCTCTACCTGTTGGACGGGCAGCAGCGCTTGACCTCCCTCGCCTGGGTGTACCGGCCGGAGTCGAAGGCCGACGGCCGGCTCATCGACCTGCGCTTCGACGTGCGCACCGAGCAGTTCGTCAACCCGAGCGCGATCCAGGGCAAGGACCCGCTCCTGTTCCGCGTCTCCACCTTGTTGCAGGAGAACGTGCAGTACCACGAGGTGCTCAACGCGGCGGGAGTCGAGTACTCCGACCCGCACTTCGGCGCGTGGATGCAGCGTCTGCAGAAGGTGCACGAGATCCGCAGGCAGGAGATCGCCGTCATCACCTACGAGTCCGACGACTACGAGGAGGTCGCCGAACTCTTCGCCCGGTTGAACAAGGGCGGCCGCAGGCTGTCCAAGGGCGACCTCGTCTACAGCGCCATCGCGGCCCGCTGGGCCGAGGGCCTGGACACCATGGACGCCTTCCACCAGGAACTGCAGGACAGCAACTTCGCCCTGAACAGGGAAGCTGTCCTGCGCCTCATGAGCCTCCTCGCGGGAACCGGCGCCCATCACATCAAGCTCATCGGGGCGAACGTGGACGAGGCCGCGCTGAAGGAGGCCTGGCATGCCACGGAAAGGGCCTTGCGCTTCGCCATCGACTTCCTGAAGGGAGAGTGCTCGATCACCCGGTCCGAGGTCCTCTCGTCGCCGAACGTCACCATCGTGCCCGCCCTGCTGCTGCACCACCGGGACGGCAAGCTGCGTCCGGGAGAGGCCCAGCTGCTGCGCCGCTGGGTGTACACGGCGATGGCGTTCAGCCACTATTCGCTGCAGGTCGAGGGCAAGCTCGATGCGGAGGCCAGGCTGATCAGAACGCGTGAGAGGGAGGGCCTGTTCGCCGAGCTCATCCGCCGGGCCTCCGGCACCCGGTCCCGGGACAGTGCCCTCCACCCGAGGGACCTGGAGCAGAAGTACTCCACGCATCCCTTCTTCAAGCTGCTCTACGTTGCCGCGCTGCGGGGCACGGCGCGGGACTGGGCGACCAACATCGCCATCAGCGACCAGCCGATGAACAGCGGTGCCAAGATCGAGTTCCACCACGTGTTCCCGCGCGCCCGGGTTCAGGGGACGTACGCGAAGGAGGAGTGGAACAGCCTCGCCAACCTGGCCTTCGTCACCGGCCAGACGAACAGGATGATCTCCTCCAGGCTGCCCGTCGAGTACATGGCGGGGATCGCGCCGGAGCGCCTGGCCGAACAGTGGATTCCCGACGATCCGGAGCTGCGGTCCCTGGACCGGTTCCCCGACTTCCTCGCCGCGCGCAGGGGTTTGCTGGCCAACGTCCTCAACGAGCTGTTGGGTCTTCCCCGCTACGACGCGCAGGCCGCCCACCGGGACACCGACGAGCTGCCCGCCGACGAGGAGCTGATCGTGGAGGATCCGGCCGCGCCTACGCTCGTCGGAGCGGAAGTCCAAAAACTTCGCACGGAGCAGGGCGTCGAAATCCACGCGATCTACGAAGGCCGACGTACCCCTGCCTACTACGACCCTTCGTCCCGCACCGTGACGATCCCCTCCGGTCCTGGCCGCGGCGAGTACGAGACTCCCAGCGGGGCGGCAGTAGCCGTGGTGCGGGCCCTCAATCCGCACGTCAACCCGAACCGCAACGGATGGACGTTCTGGACCGTCAGCGCCACGGGCCAACTCCTGCAGAGCATCCGGTAGCGGACGGCCCACCGCCTCGGTGTGGAATGCCCGACGCCGCCTCTGTGCGTCCCGTGTGGTTCCGCGGCCCGGGGGTGATCTCCCCGGCGTGTCCGGGAGGGAGGCTGGTTGACTTCTCCTGCGCGGGCCGTCGGCGCCGGACCTCCGGCCGGGTGGTCCCCGCACCGACAGGTCACTGGGGCTCACCGAGGGAAGAGAACGTGGAGCAGTTCGCCGCGGGCAAGGTCCTGCGCAACAGGTACCGGCTGGACCGGATCCTGGGCAGAGGGGCGATGGGGCACGTCTGGCAGGGGACGGACGTGTATCTGGAGCGTCCCGTCGCGGTCAAGACCATCGCCGCGGACCTCCTGGCCCTGCCCGAATGGCGTCCCACCGCCCTGGCACGCTTCGAGAGGGAGGCCAAGGCCGCCGCTCGCCTGGACCACGCCAACATCACCACCGTCTACGACGCGGCCGTCACCGAGGACGTCTGCTGCCTGGTGATGCAGCTCGTCGACGGGACGACCCTCGACAACGTGGTCGACGGCGCCGACGACGGGCGCCTGCCCCTGCCCGCCGCGGTCTCCGTGGCCGCGCAGCTGTGCTCGGGGCTGTCCGCCGCGCACGCGGCCGGCCTCGTGCACCGCGACCTCAAACCCCAGAACGTCATGGTCCGCACCAGCGGTCTGGTGAAGATCCTCGACTTCGGCCTCGTGAAGGTCCTCTCGAACACCGACCCCCAGCTCACCATGACGGGGGAGACGCTCGGCAACGTGTCCTACGCCTCACCCGAACTCCTGGCCGGTGACAAGCCGTTGGACGGCCGCAGCGACCTGTACGCGGTGGGGTGCCTGCTGTACCACATGCTCACCGGCCACCCTCCCTTCCCCGGCGAGGGCATCGCCGAGCTGGTGACCCGGCACCTCACCGCGCCCCCGCCGCGACTGGCCGACCACGGCGTCGACGCCCCGACCGCGCTCCAAGACCTGCTGCACGCGCTGCTGGCCAAACGTCCCGAGGACCGTCCCGGCGGTGCGGCGGAGGTGTACGCGGCCCTCGCCCCGCACCTGCCGGCCCCCGATCCGGCACTCGCGACCCGCAGGACGCCGCCGGAGGATCCCCGGCGGCCGTTCCTCGTGCCCCAGGGGCCGGTCGTGCCGCGCTAGCCGAAGCGGACCGCGGCACGATCGGGGCCGGTCAGGCCGCGACCGGCGGCCGGACCTCGATCAGTTCCCTGAGGAACGGGCTGGGTTCCCCGTGCCAGAAGATGTCCAGGCTGTCCCGGGCCCGCGTGGCCGCCACGAAGAGCAGGGACCGGGCGCGCTGCATCTCTGCCCGGTGGCGCGCCGGGTCCGTGGTCCGCCGCCGCTGGACGTCCGCGCGCGGCACCAGCCCGTCGGACACCCCCGCGATGATCATGTGCTGGTACTCGAGCCCCTTGAACCGGAACATCGTGCCGATGTGGACGCCGCTGTCACCGAGGGGCCCGTCCGGGCCGATCTCCAGCGCCCGGATACCGCGCCGGGCCAACGTGTCCCCGACCTCGCGCGCCATGTGGTTGGTCGGCACGGCGATGGCGATCTGCTCGTGCGGCACCTGGCCCCAGGACTCGATCAGCGCGGCGATCGCCTCACGCTCGCCCTCCCAGTCGTCCAGCCGGTGCAGGTCAGGGACGGCGCCGCTGAGCACGGACCGGTACCCGGCCAGCGTCTCGGTGCTGCCGTCGAGGTCGTCGTACGTCTCCTCGCCGAGCACGTTCAGCGCGGAGCGCAGGATCTGCCGGGTGGTGCGGTAGCTCAGCGACAGCTTCGACGACCGGCCCCGGATGTTGATGCCGAGGCTGCCGAGGGTCACCTGGTTCTTGTAGATGCGCTGGTGGGTGTCGCCGACCAGGAAGAGGTCGTTGCGGTCCGGGGCGGTCATGGCGCGCAGCATCTTCCAGTGCGCGGGCCGCAGGTCCTGGGCTTCGTCGACGACGATGTGCCGGTACCGGTAGCGCAGCCAGCCCCCCGAGCCGTCGGCCACGTGGATGTTGTCCAGACCGCCCGCCTCCTCCCGCTGTCGGTCGATGGCCTGGATGCGCCGGGCGCGTTCCGCCTCCAACTGCGCCGCGCGTTCCGCGATCTGGTCCCAGGTCTGGATCCCGAGCCGGTCCAGACGCTGGGTGAACCGCTCGGTGAGCTGCCAGATCTCGGCGCGCTGGGCACGGGTGACCGTGCCCCCGCGTCCGGCGCGGCGCGCCCGGAAGTAGTCCGTGCGGGAGGTGACGGCCTGGCCGAGGATCACCTGCGTCCACTCGTCGTTCAGGAACTCCGCGTCCCAGCCGTCCTCGCCGAGTTCGTCCAGGAGCGAGCGCCATTCGCGGACCGCCTGCGCCTCGTCGACGATCCGCTTGCGGTTGCCGGGCTCCGCTTCCCGGACGGTGCGCAGCGCGAGCTGGTCGACGTGGCTGATCTCGACGCGCGACAGCAGTGCCTCGCCGCCGAGCGCGAGCAGCCGGGACCGCAGGTCCGCCGCGAGGTTCTTGTTGTACGTGGTCAGCAGGACCGGCTTGGTCCGGCCGGCCGGGAGCCGCTCGACCAGGTGCTTGACCCGGTGCAGCGCCACGATCGTCTTGCCGGTGCCGGGCCCGCCGCCCACGCGCGCCGGACCGCTGTAGTCCCGGGCGACCAGCTTGGCCTGGGTGGGGTGCAGGAACACCTTCCAGCGCCCGAAGTCCTCGCCCTCCAACGCCTCGCGCAGCGCGTCGTCGGTCGTGGTGACGATGGTGGCGGGACGCTCGGCGGCGGCCCGGAAGTCCTCGGTGTCGACGGGTTCCGGCGCCGCGACGGGAGCGGTGACCTGCTCCAGGACGTCGTCGTACGCCTTGCCGTCGTACAGCGCCAGCAGCACCTCGCCGGTGAGCTGGGGCGCGTGCTCGACCAGTCCGAGGAGCTGGTCCTCGGTGGTCAGCGCGGCGACGACCGGGACCAGGGACGACGCCACGCCCAGGTCGGTGAGCTGCTGTTCCGACCACCGTGCGAACAGCGGCTCCGGAGCGGTCGACTCCACGGGAGGGGCGGGCTCGACGGGTTCGGTGGGCATGACGGGCCCGGTGGGTGCGACGCTCCGCGGGGCCGCGGGACTGAGCACCTCTTCCTGCACGACCTGCAGGTCCACGTACTCGATGCCGCCGGTGACGCGGTTGACCGAGTACGCGAGCCGGTCCAGGTGTGCGTACACGTCCTTGCGGTGCTTGACCGAGACGATCAGCCAGTCGTCGTCGGCCAGGCGCAGCAGCAGTGCGCGGTACTCGTCGTTGACGCGTGCCGAGTACAGCTTGTCGTGTCCCTGGAGCTGCTTGAGGCGCAGGCCGGCGGAGTCGGGGTTGGTCTTGAACTTGTGCTGGAAGTCGTAGATCGCGCCCTTGACCGGACGGGGGAGCTTGAGGATCTCCTTGTCCGCCTTGTCGAGCAGGCGCAGAGTCGCGTTCTTGCCTGTCACGGTTGTGCGTTCTCCCCGTTCTCCGTGGTGGTGCCGTCTGGCTGGTTACGACCCTTCCGGTCGCCGGATGGTTGTGCGCCGCCGAGGCGGTCCGCGAGGTCGTCCGGGGTCCAGTCGGCGGCGGGCCGCACCTCCCAGCCGGCCGCGGCGAACGCGCGGTCGCGGTCGGCGGCCTCCGGATCCTCGTCCTCGCCCTCCGGCGGGCGCGGGGCGAGGACGACGCCGACGCGTGCGGCGGGCCAGGCCAGCTCGGCCAGCCAGCCGTTCTCGTCGAGTTCGTAGCCGTCCTCGGCGGCCGGGACGCCGCGCGCGGCGAGGACCTCGGCGAGCGCGAGCAGACCGGGCTCGTCCGGGTCGAGGTACTCGATGACCCGGTCCCACGCCGCGTCCCGGGCGGGCGGAACGGCGACCGCGGCGGGCGGGGCCTGCGGCGAAGGCGCGGCGGAGGTCCCGGCCGGCGCGGGCGTGCCGGCGGAGGTCGTCGTGGCGGTCGTCGCAGTGGTGGCGAGCGGGGTGCGGAGGCTCTCCAGGACACCGCCGCCGCCCGTGACCGCCAGGGTCTCGACGGGGAAGGCGTCGAGGCGGCCGGTCGTGAGCTGGACGGCATCACCGCCACCGGCGTCCAGGAACTGCAGCAGGTTGGACCAGTACAGCCAGGCCCGCCAGCGGCGCTTGTGCTCCCCCTCCCGGGCGTGGACGCCGGGCGCGTCGTCGAGGAGGGCGATGCCGGTCCACGCGGGGGGCCTCGCCCGGCCGTCCGCGGCGCACACCAGCGGCAGCCCCGAGCCGTCGGTGACCACGAACAGCTGCACCGGGCCGCGCGGCCCCGCGGGCGTTCCACCGCGCAGCGCCGCCGTGATCTGCTCGCCGAGCACGTTCGGCGCCAGCGCGACGGGGCGGGCCCGGGCGCCCATGAAGCCCGCCAGGGCGGCCTCCGCCCGCCACTGCCAGAGCGTGGCGTCCGGCCGGCGCAGGTACTCCACGAGCTGCACGGCCGGGTTCACCCACACCGTCTCCGCGAGCTCACCGGGCAGACCGCCCCGTACCTGGGCGTAGTAGTCGCGGGCCTTGCCGCAGGCCTTGTCCCCGTAGGGCTCCCACACCGGGTCGGCCGGTCCCGCGCCCGCGTGGCCGGTGTCCCGGACGCGGCGCTGCCACTCCCTCACGTCGGCGTAGGTGAGCTGGAAGACCCTGAGTCCCTCCGCGCGCAGCCGCGTGCGCTTGTCGGCGTCGTCGCCGACCCGGTTGTGCTCCCGGCCGGCGTGGAACTCGTAACCGTCCAGGTAGACCGCCACGCGCGGGCCGGGCGCGTCGACGCGCTCGAAGAGGACGTCGGGGCGGGTGCCGTCGAGGACGCGCTGCTGCGACACCCGCCAGCTCAGCGTGGTCCCGTCGGCGGCGGTCAGCCGCAGGTCGAGCGCGTGGGTGCCGGCGGGCGTGATGTAGGCGTCGCCGCTGGCACGGCTCTCCGGCAGGGCGGCCCACTCGCGCAGCGTGTCGACGAACAGGACCTCGAGGTCGCTCTCGGCCTGCCGGTGCATCGGGATGTGCCGGGTGGTGGCGACGGGCGAGGTGCGCCAGCGCTCGCCGTCCGCGCCGAGCAGCTCGTCCAGCATCTGCCGGACCTCGTTGCGGCTGACCTTGTCGTAGTCGGCCGGCGGCACGCGGCGCAGCAGGCAGCGGTGGCAGCCGTCGAACCCCTTCCGCAGGCAGTCGCAGTTCTCGATGACCTCGCGGGCCTTCAGCAGGACCTCGCGGAAGCCGTCCGAGGTCGCCAGGCGGTGCAGGTAGCCGGTGCCGCCGGGCAGCCGGTCGTACACCACGAGGAACCGGCGCGGCCAGTCGCGGTCCTCGCCGTCGGGCATGGACGCGGAGGTGATGTCGATGTGGTCGGGGTCGCCACCGTAGCGGGCGGCTATGCCCGCGAACAGCGCGGCGGTGAACGAGGCGAGCCGCTCCTTGGCCCGCGCCACGGACGCCGGCAGCAGGATGCGGACGGCCTCCGTCGTCAACTCGTGCGCCAGCAGCAGCGGCACGTCCAGGCCGGCGCCCTGCTCCTCCCCGCTGCCGCGCAGCCGCCGGCGCGGGCACCACAGCTGGTGGTGGGCGCTGGCCCGCGTGGACTGGGCGAGGGACGCGGTGAGCGCGTGTTGCGACTGGTCGACGACCGGCCGCCCGTCGGCCGTCGCCCCGCCGCAACCGGTGCACACGTAGAAGGGGTTCAGGCGCACGTCGTCCCCGGCCAGCGGGACCGTGCTGCTGCCGTCCTGGCGGTCGACCCCCAGGTTCAGGGTGCGCACGACGGCCCGGCGGGTGAAGTCGGCACCGAAGACCGCGGTGTCGTGCCGCCACGAGCCGGACGCCAGGTGCTCCGGATCGATGTCGACGGTGGTGAGGACCGCGTACCGCTTGCGGTCCCGCTCGTCGCGGTCGTCCCGCACCCGGGCGTCGTCCCGCTTGTCCCGGGACATCACGCGCCGGGGCTCGAGCACGTGGTGCACGCAGCCCGCGTCGGCTATCTCCCGCGAGCCGCACCGCGGGCACGGTGAGGTGTCGTTCTTCGGGTCGCCGTGGGTGCGCGCGTACCCGCAGGCCGGGCACAGCCGCCACACCGCCCAGGCGCGCCGCTCGGGGCTGCCGATGTCCAGGGCGCGCACGACGTGCCGGTAGCCGTTGACGTAGAAGCTGTTGCCGGGCGCGAGTTCGGTCAGGGCCAGTTTGCGGGACCGCTCGTAATCGCGGGTCTCGCTGCGGTACGCCCACTCGCGGCGGTCGTCGTCGCCCTCCGGGGCGTCCGCTCCCTCGTCGTCCCCGGCGGCCTCCTTCCAGTAGAGCGTGGCCTCCAGCGAGGTCGTGGTGTCGGTGAGGCTGTAGTTGGGCAGCAGACCGAGCTCGACGAGGGCGCCGTGCGCGCTGGTCTGGCTCAGCTGGCGCAGCAGTTCGCCCGTGGCGCGCCGTTCCGCGAGCAGCTCGCGCCGCTCGGCGCCCTGCTCCCGGTCCTCGGCGAGCAGCCCGTCCACGGCGGTGTCGATGGCCGCGATGCGGCGGCGCAGCTCCTCGCGGCGCGCCGTCCATTCCTCCTCGGCCTCCTGCAGGGTGCGCGCGATGCCGCCGGTGGCGTAGGCGCGCAGCTCGTCCGCGGCGTGCGCGGACACCCCCCGGTCGTCGTCCGGGCCGCCGGACGCCTGTGGGAACAGCGCCAGGAACTCCTCCACCAGCCGCGCCCCGTGGGTGAGCGCCGCGTCCGACAGGTCCTGGCACCAGCCGGTGGTGCCGAACAGCGCCGACGACAGGCGCGGCACCGGCATGAGCGGCTCGCCGTCCGCCGTGGTCAGCTCGCCGCGTGCCGCCCGGTCCAGCAGATGCGCCGTGTACTGGCGGCGCAGGATCTCGACGGCCGACAGGTAGCAGCCCGGCGGCACGATGTCGCCGGCGATCATCTCGGTCGGGTCGTCCAGGTAGTACCGGTCGCGGGCCCGGCGCCCGCCGAAGGCGACCACCAGCGCGTTGCCGGTCCGGCGGCCGGCGCGGCCGGCGCGCTGCACGTAGTTCGCCGGGCCGCCCGGCAGCGAGCCGAGCAGCACCGCGGACAGGTCGCCGATGTCGATGCCCAGTTCCAGGGTGGGCGTGCAGGACAGCACGTTGGGGTCGGTGTAGTGGGCGCCCTGCCGGAACGTCCGCTCCACGCGCTCGCGTTCGGGCCGGGTCAGCATGCCGGTGTGCTCGGCCGTGACGACCCGGTAGGTGCCGCCGGTCAGGTACAGGCGGCGGTAGTAGTCGGCCCGGTAGTCCCGCTCCAGCTTTCCGCCGAAGCCGCCGCTGCCCGCCCCGGTCGGGGACGTGCCGTGCTGCGGCGGGGTGAGGATGCCGGTGCAGCGCCAGCGCGGGCAGGGGTGCCCGTACCAGCGGGTGCGCCGCTCGGGCGGCACCACCTGCTGCCAGCCGCACTCCTCGCAGGACACGAACGCCTTGTTGACCAGGTCGTCGGTCAGCAGCCGCACGTGGACGTGGCCCGGCTGCAGCCCGTACACGCGGGTGGCGCGGTCCTTGGCGGTGCGCACCGACAGCACGCCCTCGTCCGCGAGGACCGGCAGCAGCCGGCGCAGGTACTCGGTCGCCTGCGCCGCGTCCAGGCCGAGGCAGCGCCGGGTCCAGTCCTGGTACCAGTTGTTCTTGCCGGTGACCGTGTCGAACTTCGTCTTCTCCTTGGGCCGGTCGAGCAGGAACCTCGGCGGCGCCACCCGCCCCTCGGGGAAGGCGGGCATCCCCTCCGGCCGCCGGCCGGAGATCAGGTACTGGTTGACGCCCGCTTCCCTGATCCAGGTGTCCAGCCACCGGTGCCGCACGCCGCCGCGCAGCCGCAGCCGCTCCAGCAGCCCCCGCACGTACGCCAGGTACCGCTCGGGCGTGGGCAGCCCGCCCTCGAGGCCCAGCTGCCCGGGCAGGGCGAGGTGCAGGTCGCGGGCGAGCGCGACGATCCGGTCCGGGTCGGCGACCACCACCTCCGCGGCCGTGGTCCGGGTCAGCTCCAGGGTGCGACCGAGCCGGGAGCGCAGCCCGAACTCCATGACGGCCGCGAACGCGAGGCGTTCCCCGATGAGCTTCCAGGTCCGCGCGTCCCCGGTGCCGCGTCCCGACAGCAGCCGGTCCACGCCCGGTTCGTCGTGCAGGTCCGGCGGGACGACCGCGGCCAGCGTCTGCGGGTCGTCCACGGAGTCCAGGACGTCGCCGATGAGGTCGTTGAGCGGGAGCGGCGTCCCGGAGTCGTCCAGCCGGTGCGCGAGCAGCGAGCGCAGCGAGAACTTGTACGAGGCGTTGGCGACGTACCCGGCGCGGTGCGCCGCGTCCTGGGTGGAGTCGTTGAACAGCAGCGTCTTGCGCTCCTCCGGCGCCAGCGCGATCTCCTGGCCGCCGGTGAACAGCTGGGTGACCGCGGCGGAGGCCAGCGCGGCGAGCGCGGTGCCGAGGAACCGGATGCCGTTGTCGGTGCCGCACGCCGGGCAGGTGTCGTCCTTGGCGGCCTGGTCGGCGGTCTTCTTGTCCAGGACGGCCCGCGCGAACCAGGCGTCCTGCAGCCCTTCGGCGTCCTCGGCGACGGGCATGCGGTAGGTGCCCTGCGCCCCGTCCAGCACCACCACGGACTGCGGGTCGACGCCGCCGGCCTGCTTGGGCGCGGCGCCGGTGAGCGCCGCGAGGGCGTCCCGCGCCTCGGCCGGCGTCGCCGCGATGAAGTACCGCAGCCGCCTCTTGTCCCGGCCCACGGCGGCCTGCCAGATCTTCGGCGGGCCGGTCTCCAGCTTCCGCGGATCGGCCTCCGGGGACAGCGCCGCCCACCCCGAGCGGCCGCAGACGCGGCAGTAGACCGCGGGCAGGTGGGCCTGGGCCGGCCGCTGCACGGTGTCCGAACCGGGCAGCGCCTCGGGCCGCCGCGAGTCCGCCGGCCAGGCGTCGTCGTCGGACGACTCCTCGGACGCGGACGCCGCGGTGAGCGCGGAGCGCCGCGCGAGGGTCCGCTCGTCCTCGTACCAGCGGAACTCCGGCCGGCCGCTCACCCCGCTCAGCACCCGCCCCACCGGCCGCACCCACAGGTGCGCCTCGATGTGCAGCAGCGGGCGCGGCCGGCGCTCGTCGGACTGGGGGTCCCGCGCGGACGACAGCAGCGCCACGAACCGCGACAGCGCCTCCAGCGCGAGCCGCGGGTTCTCCCGCGCGGTGCGCGCCCACGCGTACCCGAAGCGGGCCATGCGGTCCCGCAGCCCCCACTCGTCGAGCGGCTCGCCGTTCAGCAGCGCGAGCACCCCGTGGGTGAAGTCGTGCTTCTTCAGCAGCCGCCCGATCTGGAAGGCGTCCAGGCCACGCCGTCCCAGCAGCCGCTCGGCGAGCCCGTCCAGGTCGAGCCGGTCCGGGTCGGACTCCACGCCCGGTCCGCCGGAGACCTCGATGACCTCCTTGGGGCCGGGCGGCTCGGGCAGCTCGTAGTCGATGTCGCCGACGAAGTCGTCGGCGCTCAGCCGCTCCTCGCCGATCACCGCGTCCGGACCGAACGGCACGCCGAACACCTGCTCGGCGACGGTGAGGATGCCGTCGGTGTCGCCCCCGCCCTCGCCGAGGGTCGCCGAGGTCGCCACCGGGCAGATCGAACCGAGCGGCCGCTCCGGCTTCGGGGCGCCCACGGCGGACGCCAGCCGCCGCAGCAGCATCGCCACGTCCGTGCCCTGCGCGCCGTCGTAGGTGTGGAACTCGTCCAGCACCACGTACGCCGGGTCCGCGCCCTCCCACAGCGGCCGGTCCTCGGCCCGCTGCAGCAGCAGGTCCAGCATCTTGTAGTTGGTGATCAGCACGTCCGGGGGCGACTGGCGCATCTCCTCGCGCCGCGTCATCACCCGCCGGAAGTCCGTGTCCGGCTTGTCGCCGATGTAGAGGCCCGCCGTCACCTGTGCCAGTTCCGGCTGCGCCAGGTAGTCCCCGATGCGGCCGGCCTGGTCGGTGGCGAGCGCGTTCATCGGGTACAGCAGCACGGCCTTCACCCCGCGCCGGCCCAGCGCCTTCTGCCGCCGGCAGTGGTCGAGCACGGGGATCAGGAACGACTCGGTCTTGCCGGACCCGGTGCCGGTCGTCACGAGCGTCGGCTCGGCGGGCCCGTCGTACGTGCTCAGCCGCTGCCACGCCTTCGCCTGGTGCCGCCACGGCGTGAACGCCGGCTGCCACTCCAGCGCGGATCGCCACCCGTCGTCGGCGGGGTGGAACGGCGTCCTGATCCGCAGGTACGGCCCCCGGAAGATGCCCGTGTCCGGGTCCCCGAGGAACCGCTCCAGCGCGAGCCGCGTGTCCTCGTCGGCCAGCGCGTACGTCGTCGTGAGGTACTGCGTCAGACTGCCGCGGAGCTGCGCGGCGGCCAGGGTGGGCTTCACGAGGACCTTTCGGGCAGGACGGTTACCGTGACCGCCGGGTGCGCCGCGCCGTGACAGCCGGCGAAGGCACCGTGACGATCAGCGTCAAAAATAACGCCCACCTCGGACAACGGTACCCGCTCGGTCGAATCCCGGACCGATCCGGTCGCGCGGGACGCGGGTGCCGGCCGTGCCGGTGCGGCGGGCATCGGCCGGACGCCGATGCCCGCCGCCGGTTCAGCTGTAGGGGATCACCAGGACGGACTTGTCCGTGCCCGTCTGGAGTTTCGAGGTGCCGTTGCCGATGGCGCTCCACACCTCGAGGCGTACGGTGCCGCCGTGCAGATCGCCCGGTGTGCCCGTGGACGCCTTGAGACCGCGTGCCTGCGTGTACTCCTCCCATCCGGTGACCGGGTCGGTCGCGAAGTAGTGGTACGTCTCGGTCCGGTCGAAGCTGCCGTCACCGGTGAAGTCGTAGCTGATCCGGGTCTGCTGGCCCAGCCCGACCGTGCCGCCCGCGTCCACCTGGAGCCGGAAGGCGGTCTGCGCGCCCGGGGTGAGCGTGCCGTTCACGCCGCGCACCTCGTAGACGAGGGGCTGGTACGGGGTGCCGTCGCGGTTGGTGCCGCCGGCGGAGGCGATGGTGTCGCTGCCCGCCGTTCCGCCGGTCGCCGTGGTCAGGGCGCCGCCGCTGCGCAGTTGGAAGGTGTTGCCGGTCGGCGGCTCCGGGTCGGGAGCGGGGTCCGTGGATCCGGTCCCGGTGCCGGTCGCGGTGGAACGGGCCGGCACGGAGAGGGTCTTGCCGTCGGAGAAGGTCACGGTACGGGCCGTGGCTCCATGGTTGTGGGCCGCGTAGGTCCGGGTCGTCCCCTTGGTGAAGACGGCGGAGGTGGGGATGTCACCGGTCACGGTGGCGTCGGGCGCGCCGAGGGTGTCGAGGGTGTCGATCCAGTGGTAGGTGTGCGCCTTCGACTCCCCCTCCTCCGGGGTGTAGCCGGCGTGTCCCGCGTCCCACTTCGCCTTGGCCGCACCCGGGTCGGCGAAGGACTGGAACTCCCAGAGGATGTCGCGCCATTCGACGGCCGGACCGCCGTTCTCCCGCTCCATCTCGGCGAGGTTGCGCCGGATCGCGGCCTTCTCACCGCCGAGGTGGAGCGATCCGCCGGTGACGGGCAGGACGTTGATGCCGTGGATCTCCTCGGGGTTGGCGGTCCACCAGGTGGAGTGGGCGGCGCCGCTGCCCCACACCATGCCGACCGCGTCGTGGCCGAACGAGGAGGGGAAGACCTGCTCGTCGGCGTCGAACCAGTACTGGGCGATCGACTCCGACTCGGTGGTCAGCAGGAAGGTGCCGAGGTCGCGCAGCGAGGTGTCGCCGGTCGCGGAGCCCCACAGGACGAGGGCCGCGCTGAGGTTGGTGGACTCGGAGGAGGACTCCTGGTTGTTGCCGGCGGCGAAGCCCTGGTGACCGGAGGCCCAGCCGTGACCCGCGTAGACGTCGAAGCCGCGCAGGAAGGGGAAGGCGGTGTCGGTGCGGCTGGGGTTGGCGGTGTCCCGTACGAGGGTCTCGACCATGCCGCCCCAGGCGGAGTCGGCGGCCCATGCCGGGTCGTACTGCGCGATGATCGCCGCCGCGTAGACGTAGTAGCCGTAGTGGAAGTGGTGGTCGTTCAGTTCGGTGTCGCTGCCGTAGGAGGCGGGGTAGCCGGTGAGCGTCTTCCAGTCCTTGTCGTAGCTGAACTCGTTGGCGCCTCCCGCCGTGAACCAGTCCTGAAGCTTGGCCTTCATCAGGCCGAGCATCCGGTCGCGGACGGCGGTCTCACCGGTCTGGTCGGCCACCGGGACGAGCTGGGCGAGACGGCCGAGGGCCTTGCCGGTCCAGTAGGTGTCGGTGGCTCCGGAGAAGGGGTCGGCGGCGTTCACGACGTCGTTCAGGTATCCGCGCAGCCGGGCGGCGTCCACGCCGTTCGACTTGGGCAGCGCGGGCAGCACCGCCGCTGCCTTCTGGCTCGTGGTGAAGGAGGCCGACTCGCGGACCTTCATGGTGCCGCGCGGTGAGACGTAGGTGTAGGAGGTCAGGGGGTCCGTGGTGTTCAGCCACTGGTGGCGGTAGAGGGCCTGGAGCGTGCCGCGCTCGGTGCCTTCCTTCGCCTCGGTGGTGAGCGTGTAGGTGGCCCTGACGGTGCCCCCGGTGTAGCTCCAGGTGACCTTGGAGCCGGTGACGAAGCTGTAGGCGTACTTCTTGAACGTCGCCAGCGCGCCGGTGGAGGGCAGCACGGCGACGGAGAAGTAGTCCTTGGAGCCGAGACCCGCGGTGACGGTGGATCCGGCGACGTTCCAGTCGCTGCCGGTCGGCGCGAAGAGGGCGTAGTGGTGCCCGGCGACGGTGATGCCGAGGACGTTGCCCTGGTCGGCGAAGACCGTGGGCGCGCCGGCGGTGGTGATCTGGGCGTTGCCGCCGGAGCCCTTGGCGTACACGAAGGGGGAGCCGTGACCGATGGTCGTGCGCAGGGTGCGGGCGCCGTCGGACCAGTAGGGGGTGACCGTCCAGTCGGACCAGTCGTCGGCCCTGGTGTCGGGGGAGTTGAGGCCCGTCAGGCCGATGGTGAGGTCGCGCTTGTGGGCGTACTCGTACTGGCGGCCGTCACCGGTGATCGTGGGGGTCGTCGGGTAGCCGACGTCGAGCCCGCCGGCTGTGGCCTGGTAGGTGAGGGGGTGTCCGTACATGGGGGTCGAGTACGGGTTGTCGCCGTAGCGCTGGAAGGCGAGGGAGGACCACCAGTCGTTGGTGGGCACGGGCCGGTTCCTGGCGGCGGCGGTCACCTTGGGCGTGACCGGCGTTCCCGTGTGGGTGGTGGGACCCGACGTGCCGGGGGGCCGGGCGTCGGAGTAACTGCCGGAGCCTACGGGAACGGTGGCGGCGGCCGCCGGTGCGGCGGCCGGGCCCAGGCCGACGGCGGCGAGAGCTGAGGCCAGCAGCAGAACGGTTGCCGGTCTGGTGCGTGGGGATGGCATGTGTCACCTCAAGTCGTGACAGGGGGAGGTTCTGAGAGCGCTCTCAGATGGCCGGAACGTAAAGCCCATGTAATGCACGTGTCAATGCATTGAACGCAACGAGCCGTTGCCGAGCCTGGGATCCGTCATGCCTTTGAGTCTCACTCGAGCCCGGCGGAGGAGGCCGCACGAGGAGCACGGGCACCGGTACGGCTCGGACCCGGTGCCCGTCGGGCGGGCCGAGGCGTCGCTCGTGTCGTCGGCCGCCCCGGACGCCACCGTGCCGATGGGGAACGTGCCCGGTGGGTCTGCTGTGGCCGTCGTGCGCGTACGGGGGCCGCGACGGGGCCGACGCCGTGACCCGGCGCGTGGGGACCGCACTCGGATCCCGGGCGTGCTGGTGGTCCGAGCGGGACGACGTCGGCGTGAGTGGTGTCACCTAGGTCACCACGGACACCTTCCTCACCGACAGTCACGGTCACTGCTTCGTCGTGCTGGTCCAGGTTGAGGACGACTGACGCGAGGCGCGCGGCACCGCACGCCCGGACTTCCACGACCGGCGGTCAGGCCCAGCCCGTGAGGTCCTCGACGAAGTCCGCGTACGAGCGGTTGCTGCCGCGTGGGGAGGGGATCAGCCGCCGGGCGTGCGCCTCGCGTGCCACGGCCGGGCCGTCGCTCTCCCGGAACACCGGCAGGCCGAGCCCGTGCTTGAGTTCCTGCTTGGCGTCCCTGATGCGCCCGGTGTCCTTGTCCAGGAGTCGCGCGGGCACCTTCCAGCGCGGACGCACATGAGGGAAGGCGTCCGGGAACAGCAGCAACCAGCTCTCGCTCTCCCAGGCGGCGAGCGCGAGAGCCGTGCGGAACTCCGGACACTGGCGGGTCAGTTCGTCGGCGAGCGCCTTGCGGATCCGGTTGTAGCCGGCATCCGCGTACCCGTCCAGGTCCTCGTGGACGACGAAGCCGAGCAACTCCGCGCGCTCCCGGAGGGCCTTCGCACGCGCCTTCCCGGCCAGGGTCTTCACGGCGGCGGCCAGCTCCGCGCCGGATTTCCTGCGCAGCCGCACCGGGTCGTTGATGCGGACAAGCTTGGCGGTCTCGCTCAGATCGGGCCGGTGCGCCCGTATCAGCTCGGCGAGGATCTGGCAGTCGTTCTGGTCCTCACCGGCCAGCACGATGACGCCCCGCCCCTGACCCTTGGACGTCCGCCCGCTGCCGTGTCGCCCGCCCGGGGTCACAGTTCACCTCCGGTGAGGTCGCCACCGAGGACACCCGAGAACCACAGCTCCCCGAGGGGCTGTTCGCCGGATTCCTCGACGATGGCCTTCACCTCGTCCACGGTCAGCGCGGGAATGATCGACGCACCGTCGTCGTCGCGGTCGCACACCACGAACTCTTCCGGCCGCAGCCGGTTGACGAGCGCGGGGGAGTGGGTGGCCACGATGAACTGCGTCCGCTCTGCGGCTTCGCGCAGCCGCTGCACGACGAGTTCGAGCGCCTGCGGGTGCAGCCCGTGGTCGATCTCCTCGATACAGGTGAACGCCGGGGGGTTCGGGTCGTACAGCAGGGCGAGCAGTCCGAGCAGCCGTACCGTTCCGTACGAGGCGTCGGCGAGCGGCGTGAGCCGGCGCAGGCCGCGTTCACGCAGGACGACGGTCAACTGGTCCGTGGAGCCGCCGACCTCCTCGAACTCGATGTTCTCCAACTGCGGCAGAACGGTCCGGGCGTCGGTGACTAAATCGTCCCAGATCTCCTCACGGCCGCTGAGATGGATCAAGAACCCGGCCAGGTTCTCGGCGTGGGGCGAGAGCGTGTCGAAGTCCGCCCCGCGCAGCCGGGTCGGTTGGCGGGCGGCCGCCACGTCGACGTCGAAGACCCGGAACGACGACAGCCGGTCCGCGACCCGCGTCACCTCGTCGCCGCCGTCGGCGGGACCGAGGCGGGGCAGCGTGGACAGACCGCTGCTGAGCCTGCGGATACCGAAGCTGCCGCTGTCCTTCGTCTGTCCCGCCCGTTCGTCGACGACGCGAGCTTCCTCGCCGGCGATGGTGATGCGCCGACCGCGTCCCTGCTTGCGTTTGAACGCGAAGCTCTCCTCACGGGACAGGGTGTACCGCGTCCCCCTGCCGTCCCGGTTCGACGGCAGGGAGCGGCGCCGGATGACGAGGTTGTACTCGTCCGGTGCGTTGAGCGAGGCGTTGCTGGTCCAGGTGGCTTTCAGATGGATGCGCATCGAGGTCGGCGGCCTGCTCCCGCCCCAGAAGGCCACCTCGTCGAATCCGCGGCGCGAGTCCAGCGCCGGCTGGAGGTCGGTGCGGATGATGTCGGCGAGGAAGTCGAACACCTTCAGCACGTTCGACTTGCCCGCGCCGTTCGGGCCCACTAACACCGTGAGCGGACCGAGCGGCACGGTCACGTCGCGCAGGCTGCGGAAGTTCTCGACGTGGAGTTCTAGCAGACGGCCGGGCATGGGCAACCTATCGAGTCGATGCACGGTACGGCGGAAACGCCGGCGTGGACGGTGGCGATGCGAGGTACGCGCTCCTGCGCGAGCGCTGCTCGCGGACGTCCCGGTGAACGGGCATCGCGCCTCCTCCGTCATGTCGTGCGTCCATGGACGGACGGTGATCTACCATCCGTGGACGATCGTGGCTCAGCGTATCCGCCACGGCTGACATCGGTTCATCGATCCGCCACGGTCGCCTCCGCCGGGCGCCGGCCCGCCTTGAGCGACGCCCAGACGGTCTTGCCCGGGCCGCCACGGCGGTCCGTGACGCCCCAGTCGTCGGCCAGGGCGGCGACGAGGAGCAGCCCGCGGCCGGATTCGGTGTCGGGGTCCGCGGGAGGGACGACGGCGGGCCGGCGCTCGCCGCGGGCGTCGGAGACCTCCAGCCGCAATTCGCCGCTCTCCTGGGCGGCCAACCGCACGTGGAAGTCCCGGCCGGGGACACGCCCGTGCCGCACGGCGTTCGCGCTCAGCTCGGCGGTGATCAGCGTCAGTGTCTCGTTGACCTCGCTGGCGTAGGGGTGGCCCCAGGCGTCCAGGCAGCGCGCGACGAACAGCCGCGCCAGCCGGGCGCCCCGTGGGGTCGAGGTGAACGACATCGCGAACTCACTGGTTCCCGTGGGGCCGGGGAGAGGGAAAAGCGTCGTGTGCATGGGGCCAGCGTTGCGGCTGCGTCGGGCGTGTCACCAGCGACGACGCCTGTACGGCCGTGCGCTGTACACAGCCGCCGAGCCACGGCGGGGGAGTGGCGTGCGAGCCGCGCCGCACGACGGCGTCAGCCCCGGCGGCACCGCTCTCGAAGCTCCGTGAGGACTGCCTTCTCACGGGAGTCGACGTCACCGTCCACGGTGGCCACGCGCTCCGCCGCGTCGAGCACGTCGCCGAGATCGCCCGGCTCGGCGTCCACGCGCCTCCACACCTCGGCAGGGTCGATGTCGACGACGTGCGCGAGCTGCTCGTCGACCACCTCGTGCCGCTCCCGGACCAGCCTCACCAGGTGCCGCATCAGCAGCGCCTCGTCGTCCGCGATCTTGGGGTTCGCCCTGATGACGAGCCATGCGACCCACAGCATCAACTGCGGGTGCCGGCTGCGCTCGCTCAGTCCCTCGGCGAGTTCGATCACCCGCGCCTCGTTCCGGAAGACGGCCCGCGCGTGCCGGCCGGCGAGCAGGGTCGTGTAGCGGTTCAGCAGGACGGCGAGGGGGACGCCGACCAGGGGAATGCCGATCTTGATGACGTTGCGCTGCAGGAGGTGCTTCCCGACGACGGGGAGCGCCTTTCCTGCGGTGAGCACCGAATTCGAGTAGAACCGCTTGACCAACGGTCGCACCAGGGCTGGGACCGCTTTGACCACGGTCTTGTTGGCCGCTTCCCCGCTCTTGATGGTGAAGGCCACGCGGATGAGCTTCCACAGGTCCTCGGGGTCGTGCACGTCGAGCGGGACCCGGTAGAGCACGGAGATGTCGTAGGCCAGGCGGAGCTGGAGCTGGGTGATGAACGCGACGTCGACCATCATGGTCGCCGCGGCCGCGGGGACGGTCGCCGGTGAGGCACCCCCGAGGCTGCCGATGGTGGCGGCGACGGTCGCCGTGTATGCCCCGGCGGAGAGACCGCCTTCGAGCGCGGCATACCGGGCCGCCATTTTGATCCGCTGATCGACGATGGCGTCCGCGGGCACACCCGCGTACCGGTCCTGGAAGTATTGCCAGTCGACCTTCTCGGTGTATGCGTTCATGGCATGAGCGGCGAGCTTGGTGAACCAGTTGCCCGACTTGATGTCGTCCGCGCTCAGACCCTTGACGAAGTCCTTGATCTCGGCCTGCTCCTGCTCGACGACCTTCCGGTCGGCGGTGTCGTCGGCTCCGTCCGTGTCGGTGTCGGCAGCGTGCGTCGGCGCTTCTGTCACGGCGCGTTCCCCCCAGACTGTTCCGCGGTCGGCCGAGCCGCGGGGCGCGGGCCCCGGCTGCCGTCTCCGCGCGTTGCTTCGGCGAGCGGCACAACGGCCACTCGACGTCCTCCCCTAGAGGCGCAACTCTAACGTTTCGTCACGCGACCGGCGCCGTGTTGGGACACGGGGCGCAGGTGTACAGGCGGGGGCTGTACGCGCGTGGGCGGACGCGGTGCTGGAGGTCGGCGGTCTGCTGACGGTGATGAAGGGGGAGGTGGCCAGGGCGCGGTACCCCGCCTTCTTCCGGGACGCGGCGAAGTTGGAGGAGGAGGCGGTTGAGCTGCATGTGTATGCCGATCAGGCTGTGCCGGGGTTGTTGCAGACGGAGGAGTACGCGCGGGCGGTGTTCGACGCGCGGCGCCCTCTGTTGGACGAGACGGTCATCTCCGAGCGGATGACGGCCCGCCTCGCACACCGTCCTCTGCGGTCCCGAGGACACACCCTCCGCGGTCGCGGACGAGACGGACCCCGCCGAGGCCGTCTCCACCGGCTGACCGCACACCAGCCGGGCCACAGTGAGCGGACCGCTCCGCGAACACCGCGTTCGCCGACCGCTCACCGGGGATCGGTGAGCCGCTGAAGTCGAGCCGCCCCGTCCGGGACCGGAAGCGCCGGAAGGCGGCTGCTGCGACTCCCCGGTGCCCCTGCACACGCCCGCGTCCTCCGGCGGTTACCACGCTGTACTCGACAGGGAACGGGTGAGTACGGGCGAGAGGCCGCCGACCGGTGGTCGCGGCCTCTCGCGGTGGGTGAGGTGATGCGCGCGGTTCGGCTCGCACCAGCACGGAACCACCCCGACCATGATCGCGGCGGAGGGCGTTCCCGCCCCCTGTCGACAACGCTCGTGGTCGACACACCTAGTCCGCCCGGCCGGTGGCGGCGACCGTGACTCCGAGTCCGATCATGGTCATGCCGCCGGCGCCGCCCGCGAGCGACATCCGGCGTGGGGAACGGCCGAACCAGGACCGCGCGGCGGAGGCCGTCAGCCCCCGGACGCTGTCGGACGCCAGCTGGAGCAGTGCCCCGGCCAGCCCCAGGAGCAGGATCTGCCCGACGACGTGACCCGCGTCCCGGTCGACGAACTGCGGGAGCACGGCCGTCAGGAAGACGATGCTCTTGGGATTCGTCACCCCGACGGTGAACCCCTCCCACGTCTGCCGGAGCGTTCCGCGGGCGACGGCCCGCGCGGCGCCGGGCTCCGGGGAGGCGTGCGGCTGTGCCGGATCGCCTGGACACCGAGGAAGACCCGGGTAAGCGGCCCCGGCGATCTTGATCACGCTGGAGGCGAGGGCCGACCTCGCCACCACGTTCCCCACCCCGAACGCCATGGCGACGACGAGGGCGTAGCCGCCGAGCGCGTTGCCGAGCACCGAGGCCAGCGCCGCCCGGCCGGATCGTGCCGCCGCTGTCGTCGCGGGAGGGCCGGTGCACGGTCGGGGACATCCCCTGAACGGGCGGACGGGGAGGGGTCCGTGGCGTGGGGACGTGTACGGGGGAGTGCTGTACGCGGAAGGGCGGGACGTCCGTGCGCGGTACGGGGGAAGAGCCCGGACTGACGGGAGGGCCGGGGTGCGTGCCCCCGGAGCGAGCCGGGGGCGACGGCCGGGCGCCCGCGGCGGGACGCGGCGTCCGGCTTTGGGTCGTCCCACTCGGCGCAGAGGGTGGTCAGCACTCGGTCGCAGGCAAGTCGGCTCGCCAGGCCGAACGGTACTTCGGGACGGTTGGGGCGCCGGACACCGTCGATCCAGCACGTGCTGCCCACCGGATGCCGGGGTGAGGGCTTTCGGGTGACAACGCCGCCCGTTTCGGCGGGCCGGGCCCGACGGCCGTCACGACGACGCGGGCGGGTCCGAACCAGCCCTCTCACGAGCGTACTCGGGTGGCTGGGGGGCGCTGAGCTGTCAATCAGCCGCCCTGGTAGATCGTGGTGCACAGCAGCGTGGCGCCGTCGTCCACCAGGGCGGCCCAGTAGCGCGTCTGGTCGCCTGTCACCCGACGGCAGTTGTTCGCGTCGGCGCCCGCCGGGGCGCGGTAGACGCCGGTGATGTGCATGATCTGGTTGTACGGGACGGGTACCGGCTCGCGCCGGCAGGCCACGGCCGTCATCAGGCCGAGGGAGATCGAGTCGCCGGACTGCTGCCCGAGCAGGCAATAGTTGGTGTGGTAGATACGGCTGAGGCAGAGCTTCGTGGTGTCGCCGGTGGTGGAGGAGTGGTAACTCCAGTACGACTTCCCATAGCCGGTGGGGCAGTCCGTGTCGGTGGCGGTCACCTGGACCTGCGCCTGCTCGCCGGCGCAGGACACGGGGTCCGGCGGAACATCGACGCTCCAGTCGATGCCGGCGGTGCCCCCGCGGCCCGTGTCGTAGACCGCCAGGCAGTCGCCGGCCGAGATGGCTTCGAACGCCTCTTCGGTGGGGTCCGGAGAGGGTGTCGACGGCCCGGTGGCGGACTCGGCAGTGCTCCCCTTACTGGTGCCAGGGTCATCGGGGGTGCGGACGGTCGGCGAGGGCGTGTACGGGGTCGGGCTGGAACTGGGCGGGGGAGAGCCGGCCAACAGGTCCTTCAGCTCCGCCGCGTTGCTCACCCCCAGCCAGGCCAGGATCGACAGCACGGATGCGATTCCGCCGATCAGTGCCCACACCTTGGCAGCGGAATGATCATCGGATGTGCCTGCCACAACGCTCCCCCCGCCGAGACTCAGGCGATATTAACCCTTTTGGTGCCGTCGAGAGCCCGGCTCCCTTGTCCCGCCCCTGTCGGCCCCACCCGGGTCCAGCCCTCATGGACCGTCGCTCGCCGGGGGCCACTACGCCTTCCGGGCCAGCCCGGCGACGATGAGACGCTCCCAGACGCTGAGCTCCCGTTCCGCGCCGCCGGCGCTCCACGGGTTGGCGCCCGTGTCGGGACGCCACAGGGGCGCGGGGACGATCCCGGGGTCGAGGATCTCCAGGCCGTCCAGCAGGGAGGCGATCTCCTCGTCGGTGCGCCACCGGCCGCGGCCGAAGGTCTGCTGGAGGACCCGCTCGGCCTCCGCGGTCTCCGGGTTGTCGCCGGAACGGAAGTGGCTGACGAAGAAGTGGCTCCCGGAGGGCACGTGGTCGCGCCAGTGGCGGACGATCCCGGCCGGATCCTCCTCGTCGTTGACGTGGTGGAGGACGGCGCTGAAGATGACGGCGACGGGGCGGTCGAAGTCGATCAGTTCCAGGGTGTCCGGGTGGGTGCGGACGCCCTCGGGATCGCGGACGTCGGCCCGGACGACCCGGGTCCGGTCGTTCTGCTCCAGCAGCGCGCAACCGTGGACCAGCACCTGGGGGTCGTGGTCGACGTACACGATCCGGGACTCCGGGGCGTGCCGCTGCGCGACCTGGTGGACGTTGTCGGCGGTCGGCAGACCGCTGCCCAGGTCGACGAACTGCCGCACGCCGGTGGTCGTCACGATCTGCGCGATCGCCCGCGTCAGGGCCGCGCGGTTGGCGAAGGCGATGGCCACCGAACCGGGGAGGTCCCGCAAGAACACGTCGCCGACCTCCCGGTCCACGGCGTAGTTGTCCTTGCCGCCGAGCAGGTAGTCGTAGACGCGGGCGATGCTGGGCCTGGTGGAGTCGATGGAGGAGCCTTCAGCCGTCATGCCGGCCATCCTCCCCCGCGACGCCGTCCGCCCACCGGCGTTCCGGAATCCCCGGGCGGACGGATTCCGAGGTTGCGCCGGCCCCGGTCCGCGGCCGCCCGGGAAGGGCTGCCCCGACCACCGGTGCGGTCGGCTACGACGAGGACGCCGTCGACGTCGAGGAACCCGGAAGCGCAGCCGGTTCGCCACCGGCGGGGTGGGCGGGTGACGTTCGGTTCTCAGTCGTCCAGCTCGGCGCAGAGGGTGGTCACCTTCTCGTGGGCCGCCTCCGCTTCGGCGCCCCTCATGTCGTAGGTCTGCAGGCGCACGCTGACGTTCTGGAAGGCCTTGCCGAGAGCGTCGTAGCGGTTGTCCAGCCGGGCAGCGGACTGGGCCAGAGTGGCAGCACCGACGGCGCGCTCGTAGTGGGCCATCCTGTCGTCCTTGTCGTCGTTGTCGTATATCGAACCGAGCGACGGAACACGCTTCCACGCTTGGCAGGCACCCACCGCATCGGCTGCAGCGTTGTTGACGCCGGTCCCGGACGCCGCGCTGTCCGGGCCGGACCACAGGAGCCAGCCGATGCCCATGCCCGCACCGGCGGCGACGACGGCCGCCACGCACGGCACGATCCACCGGGAGGGAGCGCGACGACCGGTGGCGGGGGTCGGCGGGTGGGAGGGAGGGGGCGGCAGGGGAGCGGACGCGGTCATCGAAACGGCTTCCTTCGGTCTACGGGCGGGCGATCCCGGCACGGGAACCGGCAGCAAGTCAACCACTCCCGTCATCGGGCAAGGTGCCTGGGTCCGCACCGAGTTGGTGAGGCGTCAGGAGCGCTCGACTGTCCGGCTCGGGTCCTGTACCGAGGGTGCGGTCGCGTCCGAGTACGCCGCCTGGCCGGCTTGCGAGCAGGGTCATCCCCGCTCCCGGGGCGCGGGCGAGCGCATGCCCCTCGCCTGACCGGACATGAACCGCAGGACGGAACCGGAATCCTGGTGCGCCAGGATCTCCTGCTGCGACGGATGACGACCCTCTCGCCGACCAGGACGAGGCTTCCTGGCCGTACGGCGCCATGGACGCCCTGCGTCGGTGGAAGGCGCCGACCGAACACCCCGACCCGCAGGCCTACGCCGGAATCGTCCAGGCCGGCCCATGGGCCGGCGTCCGAGGCCGCGCCCTGCGCGCGCCGGCCGCCCTGGCCGTGAAGGCGGTACCGGCCCCGGACAGTGTTACTTTCCGCGACATGACCGATCACGCGCTACGGCTGCTGCGGCAGGACCGCCGCCTGACCGACCTGGCCGCCTTCCCCTTCGGCTTCGACCTCGACCGCGCCGCCCACGGCCATGTCGAGGAGGTCCGCCTCGCCTCGGGCGGGCCGCTGGAGACGGTGGCCGGGGACGACACCGGCGGCACGTACTTCGTGTGCGCGGACGGCTCGGTGCTCTACGCCGACTCGGAGGGCACCGCGGGGATCATCGGCTCCAGTGTCGACGAGGCCCTGGAGCTCGTGATCGGCCTGCCCGGCTGGCGCGACTACACACACCTGTCGCCGGAGGACGGCGAGGAGAAGATCCTGGCGTGCGTCGCGGAGACCGAGGACGAGATCAGCGAGTACTACGGGATCGACGAGGAGCGGGCCGAACTCCGTGCGGCGCTGGGCTTCCCGGAACGCTCCCCGGTCGAGCTGGTGGGCAGACTGCGTGCCGCGCTGCTGCGCACCGAGCCGGACTTCGTCCTGCTCAACGCGGACGAGGGGTGCGCCTACGACCGGCTGGGCCCGGACGGTCCCCCGCTGTGGGAGACGGTGCTCGCGGCGGGCCGCGCCGATCTCGCCCGCCTACGGGAGGGCGACCGCACGGCATGGCGCGAAGTCGCCGAGGACCCGGTCCGGCGCCGGATCACCCTGCGGGCCGCGCAGTTCGACCGTGCCGAGGGCGACCTGGAGCTGCTGCGGCACCTGCTGCGGCACCTGCTGCGGCACGAGACACGGTCCTCGATGACGGACGAACTGCGGCTCGCGGCCGTGCTGGTGGGGCTGCACGGGGACACCGGGGATCTGCCGCTGCTGCTCGAGGTCCGGGAGACGGACTTCGACACGGCGTGCGGCCTGGGCGGTGTGCCGGAACCGGGGGCGAGCGCGGACGAGCTGCGACGGTGGGCGCGGGAGCTCGACGCGTCGGTGTTCGGGACGGACCCGTCGGACGAGCCGGTCTCCACCTGGACCGACCTGGCGCGGGACCAGGGGATGACGGAGCTCGCGCGGGTGACGCTGATCCGCGAACTCGACGGCATCGTCATGGACCAGAGCAGACTCCGCCGCCCCGGGGCGCCCCACACCCTGGCCACGGCTCCGCTGAGCGGGCTCGCCCGGGACTTCGAGGAACTCGGCGACCTCCCCCAGGCGCTGCGGGCCCAACGCCTGTACGCCGCCCTCCAGGAGACGGCATGGGACCGGGCCTCGGCCCGACGCACCCTCGCCCGCCTGGAGCGGAAGGCGGGCCGGCTGCCGCAGGCGGTGGACAGCCTGGCCGCCGTGCGCGAGGCCCTGGCCACCCCGGGCGACGACTCGCTGCGCCACTGGCGGCGGATCAACCTCGGCTGCTTCATCGCCGAGGAGCACTACCGGCTCACCCTCGCCCTGGCCGACGCGGGCCGCCCCGAGGAGGCCCGCGCCCTCCTCACCGCCGCCGACGCCGTACTCGGCGAGCTCTCGGACAACGCCGCCAAGGGCGTCCGCGAGCTCGCCGAGCGGACCGCCGCACGCGTGCGGGAGGTCGGCTGAGGACGCGTGCGGGCCTCCGCGTCAGCCGAGCCGTGCAGGCTCGTCCCACCTGCGACCGACGGATGCCGGGCGGCCCTTGGCGGGGACCATCAGCAGCGACGGGAACGACGTCTCAGGGGAGGGTGAGGGCTCGTCCCCGGTACGGGGGAAGCAGGCCGAAGCGGCGCGAAAGCTACGGTGCGTGTCTCTAGGGTGATCCGTTAGTGACGGATGGGTGTGGTGCCTGCGGTGGGTCGAGGGGTGGGCGCCACTGTGCGGGTGGGTGAGGTGGTCACCGGTGACGGCTCAGGGTAGTGAGGGTGAGACGGGCATCCTGCGGTGCTTCGGGCAGCAGGTGCGGTTGCTGCGGACGAGCAGGGGGCTGACGCGGGCGGAGTTGGGCGCGAAGCTCGGGTACGGCGAGGACATGGTGACGTCGGTGGAGCTGGGGCGGCGCATTCCCAGGTCGGAGTTCATCGAGCGGGCGGACGCGGTGCTGGAGGCCGGCGGCCTGCTGACGGTGATGAAGGAGGAGGTGGCGCGGGCGCGGTACCCGGCGTTCTTCCGGGATGCGGCGAAGATGGAGGCGGAGGCGGTTGAGCTGCATGTGTATGCCAACCAGGCCGTGCCGGGGTTGTTGCAGGTCGAGGAGTATGCGCGGGTCGTGTTCGAGATGTGGCGCCCCCTGCTGGACGAGGAGACCGTGAATCAGCGCGTAGCCGCCCGGTTGGCCCGCCAGGAGTTGTTCTCACGCAGGCCCATGCCGACGATCAGCTTCGTCATCGAGGAGAGCACGCTGCGTCGGCCGCTGGGAGGGAGCGCGGTGATGCGAGCCCAGTTGGAGCAGATCCTCCTCTACGGCCAGCAGCGCAACGTCGAGATTCAGGTCATGCCGACTGACCGGCGTCAACATGCCGGGATGGGTGGACCGTTCACCTTGATGGAGACGAGCAAGGCGCAGAGGATCGCCTATGTGGAGGTGAACGAGCACAGCCACCTCTACAGTGAGCGGCCGGTGGTCCGGGGGTTCGAAGAGCGGTACGGCATCCTGCGAGCCCAGGGCCTTACGCCCTCGGAGTCACTGGCCTTCGTTCAGAAGCTGTTGGGAGACCTATGAACACGGAAGACGCGAGCCTCCAGCCCCGCTCGGAACTGTGCTGGCTTACGAGTAGCTACAGCAGCGGCGCGGGCGGCGAGTGCGTTGAGGTTGCTGTGGAGGTTACCGCTGTTCACGTGCGTGACTCGAAGCAGGTAGCGCAGGGTGGGCCTGTGCTGCAGGTCGGCTTGACGGCGTGGTCAGCGTTGCTTGCGGCGATGTGAGCTTGTTGCCGTCATGAGTCGACCATCCATAGCCGGTTGAACGGAAACATACGACGGCTCGCGAGGTGGGCGCTTCCCCAGGGGAAGCGCCCACCTTCGCTATGAGAAGCGGCACTCACGCCTTGCGGCTCCCAGGCGGAGTCCAGCGGCCAGCGGCGATCTCCTGGTCCAAGCGAGCTTGGAAGTGGGCGTGCGCAGCGCGCATCTCGGCCTCACGGTCAGCCTTATAGAAGGGAGCGGTATAGCCAGCCGGAGGCGGAGTGGTCTCCGGGTTTTCCAAGTGGGCCATGAGGTCGATGTAGTCCTGCTTGGTCTGGCCGTGGCCGTAGGTGTTGAAGTCTGCGGCAATCTTGCGTCCGTTGGCGTCGAAGTAGGTCGCAGACTCGTAGTCGTACAGCTGCGGGTAGCGCGACTTGAAAATTGCGGCGAGCTGGTCGGCGGTGATGCCGAGCCAGACGGCAACGAGGGCGTCCAGTTCGACAAGCGCGGCGCGGCGCTCGTACTCCGTGCGAAGCGGGGTTGAGTACTCCCAAGTCGAGTTGAGATTGGCGGCCAAGGGCTTGATGCGGGGCCATTGGGGGTTGGCCCAATCCTCATAGCCCGCCCATTGAGGGTCGAATAGGTCTTCCCAGATAGGAGCGTAATGAGCGGTGAGGGCATTCAAGCGGAGGGTACGTAGGAGTAGAGAGGGGGCGAGAGGGTGATTTGGCGTGGGGGCTGGCATTTTTAGAGCCTCGGCGACCTGGAGAATCGGGCGGCCAATGATGCGTAGTACGTAGTCGAGGGGCAGCGAGGCCCAAAATCCTGCGTTAAGAGCGGTGAGACGCTGGTCTGTCAGGGCCGTCGAGTGCACGGTATGGACGTGTGCAGGGCCAGGAGGAATAAGAGCGGCGTGCAAGCAACGGCTACTATCGAAGGGGATCATAGCCCGCCAAGCTAGCCTGAAGAAACTGGTGAATGGCTTTCCAAGCCAGGAGTCTTGGGCTGCGAAGAATCTATCCTCGTCGGTAGCCCGTACATAATTGGTTACAGGGGCATACTTCTCGGGAAGTTGTGTAGGTGCAAGCAAATCCCAGTCCCTGTTGCTCCGACATGGAATTCGCGGCTCTTTGGAGAATGGAAGGGCCGACGCGAAATGGGGCCCTTGGATGATGACGTCTGCTAGTTCTGGGACGGTCTGGTTACCCCAGCGGATCAGCCCTTCCTTCTTTGCGTTTGCTTCGTCATACCCTCTCGTAATCATCGGTCTGTAGTCGGCCAGAGTGCTTCCGTAGCTAGCCAGCGCCTCGATTGCTCCTTGTTCGCCAACGAGGACTGGGTATAGCAAAGGAGTCTGCGTCACTTCACCTGCTGAAGCCCTTAGGGCTTGCCAACTGGTGAGAAGAGCAGTGTTCACATGGACCACGCGCTCCCGGTGCGGCCTTATGTCCCACGATCCATTGTGCTTGATACCAGGCGCCGCGCCTCGTCCGTCGTGCGTCAATGAATTGGTCAGGACTTCGGCCCCGCGTAGCTCGCTAACATGAAGGAAGTTAGGATCCTGTGGTGTCCCGTAGATGTGCATGCCGAATTCTGCTGACCGGTTCAGGTCGTCAAAAGCCCAGTTAGATGAATTTACAAAGTGAGCATGAACCCGGAGGTGTCGGTACGCGGCAGCTCGAATAACACCTTCGCGTACGCCACCAAAGTGCGTGTCCGGATGGATCATGCCCGCGCTGCCGCGCGGTGCGATGTGCTGCCATACCTGCGCCATGAACGCCCGGTACAAATCGCCTTGTGTGCCGAGTAGGAGTGGATATGTGGCTGGGCTACCTAGCACGGCAACGGCTCCAGCATGAGTGGCCAACTCGCCGATGAAGAAGGCTTGCGTACGCCTCCCCAGTGCTTCTTCTTTGCGGAGGCGCCATTCCTCCGCACTAGGTTTATGCGCCAACATGAACCACGGGTCCAGTTCCGCCAAAATCTGGTCTTCCTGCCACCGCGGCCGCACCCAAGGCGGATTCCCAACCTGTAGATCAAAGCCGCCCCGCACACCGAAGACCTGCCCGAACTCCAACTCCCAGTGGAAGAACCCCTGCCGCTCAGCCACGTCCCTTGCGACCGCCGCCCACGGATACCGCGACTCCAGCGAGGTGAACCGCTCCATGCCCATCCACTCGGGCAGCTCGTCCTCGTACCGCTCCAGTGCGTCCAGCGTGTCGAACTGGGCCACCAGCGAGTCCGCGGCCACGTCCTGCGTGCCGAGCAGCGACTCGGCGAAGTCCAGCCAGTCGTCCAGCGAGGCCAGCGGGATCACCGGGCGGCGCTCGCCCCGGATCTGCTCCTTGCGGCTGCCGCCCCGCGCGGCCTTGGACTTGACCTCGACGACCTGGACGTCACCGAACAGGTCCTCCGACTCGTACGTCTCCCGCGCGGGCGCACCCGACTGGGCCGGGACCGGAGCCGCCGTCACGGTCCACCCCGCCGACTGCGAGGCGACCTCCGCCGCCCGCGCGTACGACGCGTGCGTGCCGTCCAGCAGCGCAGCGCTCTGCACCGGCCAGAACCACAGCGCGCACCACGCGTCCATCAGCGTCTTCAGGCGCCAGTACGGGGTGTCGACCGCCTCCAGGTCGGCCTTGACCTTCTCCCTCGGCACCGCGACCTCGGGCGAGCGCAGCCAGCCGTCCTCCGCGCCCCACACGTCGATCCGCCGCGAGATCTCCCGCTCGGAGATCTCCAGCCGGCGCACGACCAGCCCCCACAGGTACTCCGCCCGCCGCGCGAGACCCTGCAACCGCTTGGTCTGCGTGGCGTTGGGCGACTTGGTGATCGCCTTCCGCCAGGCGGCCAGCGCCTTCGCCTCCGCTGGGGCCAGCGCCTTGGCCTCCTTCTCGGCCGCGACCGCGCCCCACTCCTTCGCCGGGAGCAGGAAGTGGTGCACCGCGCCCTCCGGCAGCGGGGTGCCCGCCAGCGCCTCCGACAGCGGGAAGCGTTCCGGGGTGGTGCCCAGCCAGCCGCCCTTCTTCAGCTTCTCCGCCGGGTAGACCTCACGCCGGCCGCCGATGAGGGAGTTGCCGCGCCGCAGGTGCAGTCCGAACCACGGTGCTTCCATCCCCGGATGCATCGTGTTGAGCCACAGCGACACCTCCGCCAGTTCCACGGCGGTGTCGTTGAGGTCGACGCCGTAGGAGTTGTGCAGGGCGATGTACGCCTTGGCCTTCTGGAGCTCGACCGCGTACTTCTCGGTGTCGATGGCGGTGCCGAGTTCGTCCTGGCGCCGTCGCAGGTACTCGGCGGCGACCTGGTTGATCGCCTCGTTGAGGAACGCGCCCGAGCCGAGCGCCGGCTCGCAGATCTTCCACTCCAGGAGTTCGCGCGCCTCGGTGACGGTGTCGTCCTGGTCCAGGCGGTGCTGCAGGGCGAGCTGGACCGTCACCCGGGTCAGCGACTCCGGGGTGTAGTAGGAGGCCGACGTCTGTCGGTCACGCCCCGACAGGCGGTACACGAACGCGCCCGGCGCGTACCGCACGCGCCGCTCCTCGCCGGTGTCCTCGTCCCTGTGCCGGACGAACACGCTGTCGGGGTACTCATCGGCCTTGGTCGCCGGGACGAGCCAGGAGCCGTCCTTGGGGTCGCCGTTTTTGGCGACCTCGTACAGCTCCTCGCCCGCGACGAAGCCCGAGTACGACATCAGGCCCTCGTACACCGCGCCGAGCTGGTTGATGCCGAGCTGGGCGTAGGAGATGAAGCCGCCGCGCTCGCGCTTCTTGCCGCGGGTGAGCATCAGCAGGCGCAGCACCCGGTACAGCGTCTCGTTGCGCAGCCGGGTGTCCAGGAACCGCTCCCCGCCCTCGCAGTCGCCGCCGGCGGCCTCGGCGTCGGTGTCGACGCGCGGGTCGGGGACGACGCCCCGGCCGATCAGCTCGATCGCGTCCGGCTCGAACAGCTTGGAGTGCAGCGGCTCGAAGCGCAGGCCGACGTCCTCCGACGTCTTCGCGCCCACGGCGTCGGCGGCCTCCGCGTCCGCGCCGTGGGTGCGGCGCGGGCGGTGGCCCTCCTGCACCTTGCGGAACAGCAGGTCCAGGGACTCGTAGAGGTAGAAGCCCTTGCGGGACTTCTCGTCGACCAGGTCGCGTTCGGCGATCAGTTCGCCGAGGCGGCCGAGGCCGTAGCCCTGCTGGTACTCGGGGTAGTCCGAGGGCAGGATGCCCAGTTCGGGGCGGGCCTCGGCGTACAGGAGGAACAGGATCCGGTACAGGTAGCGCAGCGACTCGCGGGTCAGCTGGCGGCCCAGCTCGGGGAGTTCCTTGACCTGCTCCGGGCGGACGCCGGCCTCGCGGATGCGGTCCAGGACCTCGTTGGCGATCAGCTCCACGCTCAGCCGCAGGCCGTCGCGCAGCTCGCCGGAGACGCCCACCGCGTGCTTGGTCGACTTGTCGAGGAGCGTGGCGAGGGGGTTCTCGCCGCCCTCCTCCGGGGTGCGCAGCGAGTCGGCGCCGAACAGGGCGGCCACCGTGTCGATCTCGCCGCCCGCCTTGGTGTCGTTGCGCTCCAGCACCCGGTCCAGCGACACCGCCAGGTAGCGGCCCTCGCCCCAGGCGGCCCGGTCGGCGAGCACGACGACGCCGCCGACCAGCAGCAGCACGTAGCGCGGGGCGTCCTCGCAGGCGAACAGGAAGGAGGCCAGCTTGGAACCGGTGGTGACGGTGTGCTGGCCGTCCAGGCGCAGCTCGTCCAGGAGGCGTCCGGCGCCGTCGGGGTCCAGGGCGTCGTCCGGCTCGGCGGACCAGCCGCAGTCCAGGGCGACGAGGTCCTTCTCCGCGTGCGCGACGGTCACCTCGTGGGACTGGTCGGCGCGCACGACGGTGAGCGTGCCCGGCTTGGCGTCGAAGCCGAGGGCGTGCAGCACCTGCGCGTTGAGCGCGCGGACGCGGTCGCGCCACCCGGGCGCGTCGTACGTCACGGCGTCGTCGCCGGTCGCCGCCCGTTCCTCGTCCATCGTGAAGTAGGAGCGGGCCGCGAAGTAGGGGCGGCGCAGCGCCCGCAGGCCCGCGCGCGGGGTGACCGGCAGGGCGCCCTCGGGCCGCTCGGTGCCGGCGGCGTCCTCCTCGCGCTGTTTCCACTCGGCGAGCAGGCCGGACTTGAGGTCCTTGGGGAGGACCTCGGCGAGGTAGTGCGCGGAGAAGTAGTCGCCACGGTTGACCAGGCTGTCGTACGTCATCTTCGAGAACCTCTGCGGGGGTGCGGTCAGGCGGCGTGGGTCGTGGTGGGCGCCAGCACGGCGAGCAGGCGCAGCATCGGGCGGCCGGTGGTGAGGAGGGAGTCCGCGAGGGAGGCGAGGCGTTCGCGGGTGTGGGTGGGTGAGGCGCCGCCGGTCAGCGTCGGCTGCTCCCACGCGCCCAGACGGGCCTTGTACTCCTCGATGGGCGTCCGCAGCGGTTCGTCCCACGCCTCGCGGCGGAGCTCCAGGAACGCCTCCGCGGTGTCCAGGACGGCGGGGATCGCCTCGGCGAGGCCGGCCGTGTCGTGGGCGAGGCCCGGGTTCGCCATCGTCGGACCGACCTGGGCGCGGCGCAGCACCGCCACCATGTCGTCGTCGACCTCGCCGTCCTCGGTGACCGCCATCCACTTGACGACGGTCGGGCGGCCGAGCGCGTTGGAGTAGATGCCCTGCACCAGGTACGTGGGCCGCTGCACGTCGGCGGTCAGCACCGGCGCCTCCTGGCGGTCCAGGCGGACCAGGACCTTGTCGGTGAGCCACTCCATGACCGGGTGCAGGTCGGTCAGCAGGGAGATGTCGGGCCAGCTCGACGTCGCCGAGGCGCGGGCGCGCGCCAGGCTGCTGTCGGCGAGCCGCCGGTTGAAGGTGACCTTCAGACGGTCGCGCAGGCCCTGCTCGCGGACGTAGTCCGGGGGCAGCGCCTTGAGGCGGTGGACCAGGTCGGAGGGCGGGACGAAGGAGAGCAGGCCCTGCTCGGGGTCGACGGACAGGTCCAGGCGGGCGTGGGCGTCCGGGTAGACCTCGCGCAGCGCCTCGTCGAGGAACTCGCGGGCGGAGCCGAACAGCCGGGGCACGTCCGCCCGGGGCACCGCCCCGCCGCCACTCGCGTCGCCGTCGGCGGCGTCCTCCTCCGGTTCGTCGTTCACGGCGCCGAAGAAGTCGGCGAGGAAGTCGTCCACGCCGACGCCGTCGCCGGTGCCGGAGGTGCGGTCGGTGTCCAGGGACTCGTCCACGGTGCGGCCCCGCAGCAGGTCCTGGATGAGGGACTTCTCCTCGGCCTCCGCCCGGTACAGGCCGGACACCGCCTCCGCCGTGCCCAGCGCCCGGTGCGCCTGGGCCTCCCGCTCCAGCAGGCGTTCCGAGACGAGCGTGTCGTCCTTGGCGCCGTCGACGGAGCTGGTGAGGATCAGCGCCCGGAACTGCGGCCGGTGGGGCTGCCCGTAGCGGTCGATGCGGCCGTTGCGCTGCTCGATGCGGATCAGCGACCAGGGCACGTCGTAGTGGACGAGCTGGTGGCACTGGCGGTGCAGGTTGACGCCCTCGGAGGCGACGTCGCCGGTGAACAGGATCCGCACGGGCGTGTCCGCGAGGCCGAAGTCCTCCACGCACTGCATCTGCTGCTCGTCGGACAGGCCGCCGTGCATGACCCGGGCCGCCTGCTCGGCGGCCTTCCCCTTGAAGCCGAGGGCGGCCGGCACGGTCCGCGCCAGCCACTCCAGGGTCTGCACCCGCTCGGAGAACACCACCACCCGGGTGTCGGACTTCGGCCCGACCCCGATCTCCCGCAACTGCTCCACCAGCGCCCCGAACTTGCCGGAGTCCGCCTCCGTCATGTCCGACGCCAGCTCGAGCAGCCGGTGCAGGGCCGCGCGCTCGGCGGCCGTCGCCTCCGGGTCGTCCTTCTTCTCCAACGTCTTGATGCGCGTGCTGACCGTGGCCTTCAGCGCCGCGTGGGAGGAGAGGAAGGACTTCAGCAGCGTGTACGGGAACAGGGGGACGTCGCTGACCGACTTCGAGCCGTCGGACGGCAGCCAGACCGCGGCCAGCTCCTCGAAGATCCTCTCCTCGGCGGGCGTGGCCGCCACCCGGATCGAGCGGGAGGGGCCGCGGTCCGCCCACTGGCCCTTCATCTGCTCCCGCACCTCGGGGCTGACCTTGGTGCGCCGGATGAACAGGTGCTTGATGTCGTCGGCGCGGTAGTGCTCCGGGTCGCGGATCGCGGCCGGGTCGAGCAGGGAGATCAGCTCGGCGAAGGAGCGGGCGTCACCGTTGTGCGGGGTCGCGGAGGCCAGCAGCAGGGCGTCCGTGTGCGGGGCCAGGGTGCGGGCGAGCTGGTTGCGCAGGGACCCCTTGTTGATGAGGTTGTGCGACTCGTCGATGACGACCGCGTCCCAGGTGATCCGCTCCAGGTGGTGCTTGTACTGGTCGGTGTTCTTCAGGGTGTCGATGGAGACGATGACCCGCTTGAAGTAGGTGAACGGGTTGCGGCCCGCGGGGATCTCCCGCTGGATCCGCTCGATGCCCACCGAGTCCAGGCGCACCAGCGGGATCGCGAACCGCGTCCACAGCTCGTGCTGGAACTGCTCCAGCACGTGCTGCGGGGTGACGACCAGGATGCGCTCGCCCCGGCCGCGGCGGATCAGCTCGGCGAGGGTGAGGCCGATCTCCAGGGTCTTGCCGAGGCCGACGACGTCCGCGATGAGCATCCGGGGGCGCAGGTTGCGGCCCGACAGGGCGAGCTGCGCGGGACGCTGCTGGTAGGGGAGGGGGTCCAGGAGGAAGGAGTCCGCGAGCGCCAGGCCCCGCTCGGCCTGCGGCAGCGGCGTCTTGCGCAGCACCGCCTCCAGGAACAGGCGCGAGCGGCGGAAGTTCGGCGAGTCGTCCCGCACCAGCCGGGTCCGCCGGGGGTCGAGCAGCTCGACCCGGTCCAGGGCGGTGAAGAACACCGCCTCCTGGTCGCGCACGAAGTCCGACGCGCCCACCGCCTCGACCCGGACCCCGTCGTGCTCGGTCCGCGTCGCGTTGCGCACCAGCCACACCTCGTCCCGTACGAGGACCTGGGCGCCCGGCGGGAAGAGGGCGTCCTCGCCGCTCGTCGCGGGGGCGGTGCTCAAGTCGGCGGTCACGCGGGTGCCTCCTGGGCTCTCGTGTCGGTGGGCTGCTGGGTGTGTCCCGTTCCGGGCGGCCGACGGGGCGCCGCCGGGACGCGGGGCGGGGGGAGGGGCCGTGCGGCCCGGTGGGGCCGGGCCGGGTCCGGGTCTCAGAAGGGGGCCTTCGCCGCGTACGCGGCGCGCAGGCGCTCCGCCGTCCTGCGGGCCTGCACGGAGTGGCGCGGCGTGCGCGTTCCCTCCCCGGGCCGCCGGGACGCCGTGGGCGGCCGGCCCGGCCCCGGCTGCTCGCGTCGGGCAGCGTCGGAGGGCTCGGCGGGGTCCGGCCGGGCGGGAGGCGCGGGGGCGGGGGAGTCCCGCACCGCCGGGTCGGCGGGACCGGGGACGGTCTCGGCCACGGTGGGGGCCGGCGCCGGGGGATCGGACGGGGCCGGCGCGTCCAGGTCGGCCGGGGTGATCTCGGTGCCCGGGGTGTCGCTCACGGGGGCGGGCCAGGGGAGGGTGGGGGGAGCGACGGCGGACGCCGCCCCGTTCCGCTGGCCCGCGGTGTGCGCGGTGAGCCTGCGGCGCGCCTGGGCGATCCTCATGCCCTGGGCCTCGATCACCGAGCGGCACCGGCGCACCACGTCGGTCAGCGGGGGCCGGTCCCCGGCGTCGTGGGCGAGCATGGCGGTCAGCAGCGGCACCAGCTCGCCGGGCGCACCCGACAGGTCCGGCGCCGTGTCGGAACTGGTGACCAGGTGGAACACCATGTACGGGGTGGCCGCCTCGTGCGGGTAGTGACCCGTCGCGGCGAAGAGCAGCAGCGCGCCCAGCGCGTACACGTCCACGGCCGCCGTCAGCGGCCGCACCCCGGCCGCCTGCTCGGGAGCCATGCAGACCGGGGTGCCGACGACCTGGTGGGGAGCGGTGAGGGAGACGCTCGCCTCGGTGAAGGCGGCCAGACCGAAGTCGATGATCTTCGGACCGTTCGGGCCGAGCAGGACGTTGGCCGGCTTGAGGTCGCGGTGCAGCAGACCCTGCGTGTGCACGGCCGACAGCGCCTCGGCGAGGACCGCACCGAGAGCGGCGACGAGGACGGACGGCAGCGGCCCGTGCGTCTCCACGTGGCGGGCGAGGTCCGGGCCGTCCACGTACTCGGTGGCCAGCCACGGCTGCTCCGCCTCCGCGTCGGCCCCGAGGAACGCCGCGAGGCGCGGACCCCAGATGGTCTTGAGCACCTCGATCTCCTGCGCGAACCGGCGACGGGACTCGGAGTCCACCACCGACGGCTTGATCACCTTCACCGCGGCCGGCTCACCGCCGGGCGACTCCCCCAGGTAGACCTGGCCCATGCCGCCCTGGCCGATCCGGCCGAGCAGTTCGAAGTCGCCCATCGAGGGCGGGTCCTCGGGGTTCAGGGGCGTGATCTGCACGTGTGTCCTCGACATTCGATCATGGCGGGCGCCCGACCGGCCGCGATGCGCGCCCGGAGACACGGTAGTGGATGGGATCAGGGACGGGGACGCGAAGGGCGAAAGGGGCATCGCCCCATAGAGCACGGCGGGGGTCCTGGGTCTCTTGGGGCGAACGGTCAACAACCTACCGTGCCCATCGGGGTTGTCAATCCGTTGACGATGCTTCCATGGTCATGCTTCTCTGTTGATGCTTCCGGAAGGGAGTCGCTGGCTTCCGTGAGGAGGCCGTCGCGTCCATCGCCGTCCGCCCGCCGGTGCCTACATGTCGCCGGGCCGACGGTCGGGCCCGAGACGAGTGAGGCCGCTGCTGGGAGAGGAGCAGGAGCGGCGGCGGTGAGCTCGGATCGACCATCGCCCGCGGCAACCCCGACGGGGAGGGGTGGGTGGCGGTCAACGGCGGCGAGCGCTTCAGGGTCGATCGGTGCGAAGAGTGGAAGAGGGCCGACTGAGCCCCGGCGTTCCACGAGGTGACGAGCATCACAACAACCAGACGGGGTTCGGCGAAGTCGAAGTATGAGCCGACGTCCGATGTCTGTTCCGGAACCGGCGGAGCACAGCGGTGGGAGAAAGGCAGAACGGACGGCATGCCGAAGCGCGCACGACGGGTCGATGTGCTTGCTGTGGAACAGCGGGCGGTCGACCACGCCTACCGCTGCCTGGAACGCACACGGCGTGAGGCCGAGCGGCTCAAAGGAGTGGCCGCCGCCGCCAGCGGCAAGGACGCGATCGACGTCAACCGGACGTGGCAGCGCGAACTGGACCGCCTCGACCTCGGTCGCAACGCCCTCGTGTTCATGCGGGCCGACGTCGACGAGGGGACCGGCCGCGAGACGGTGTACATCGGACGGCGAGCCGTGTTCGACGAGGAGCACAACCCCGCCGTCATCTCCTGGAACGCCCCCGCCGCGATCAAGTGGAGGCTCACCAGCGAGCAGGAACCGGGAGACGTGCGCCTGCTGCGCCGGATCGTCTGCGACGAACGGGTCGTCCAGCGGTACTTCGACCTGCACGGGACGGACGGTGCGAGCCCGTCGTCCCCGACCGCGCGGGGGGAGCGGGAGCGGACCGCGGAGTCGGGCGCCGAGGGCGGGACCACCGAACACGGCGGGCAGGTCCACGGTCCCGGGGAGGCCGAAGAGGCCGAGGGGCCGGAGTGGAACGACCCGCTGCTCGACGAGCTGGACCGGGCGCGCGACGGCGCCATGCACGACATCGTCGAGACGATCCAGCGGGACCAGCTCCGACTCGTCTCGGAGCAGCCCCGGGGCGTGCTGGTCGTCCAGGGCGGCCCGGGCACCGGAAAGACCGCCGTGGGCATGCACCGCGTGAGCTGGCTGCTCGACAACCGGCACGTGACACCGGACGACATCCTGGTGGTCGGACCGAGCCGCGGGTTCCTGGACTACGCGGGCAGGGCCCTGGTCGAGCTGGGCAGCAGGGGCGTGACCATGCTCGAACTGCCCGCGCTGTGGTCGGGCGGGAGGGCCCGCCGTGACCGGCACGAGGTCGCCGTCGTGAAGTCCGACGCGCGGATGGCCCGCGTCCTGCAGCGCGCCGTCGACCACCACACCACCACGGCGGCCGAACGCCTCGAAGCACTCGTCGGCGGTCCGGAGTTCGTCTTCGAACTCCGCCGCCGGGAAGTCGTCGTGCCCGTCGCGGAGATCGCGGCCGTCGCGGCGGACGCCCTCGCCGGCGACAGTCCCTACCGCGTGCGCCGGGAACGCTGTGTCCAGCGGCTCGTGCACCACCTCACCCAGGCCTACGTCGGCTTGCTCCCGGGACCGGCCGACACCGACTACTTCGCGGAGATACGGCAGCTGCGTCCCGTCACCCGGCTGCTGCGCCGCGTCGCCCCCGAGCTCTCGGCCCGCGACGTGCTGCGCCGGCTCCTCTCCGGCGGCGCGGCCCTGGCCGCGGCGGCCGAGGGGATCCTGACTCCCGCGGAGCAGGCGGCCCTCGTGGCCCAGGAGGACGGCCACCCCCGTGCCCGGACGACCGGGGAGCACAGCCTCGAGGACCTGGTCTGCCTGGACGAGCTGGAGTACCTGCTGTCCGGGCGCCCCGAGCGGACCTACGGCCATGTCGTCGTGGACGAGGCGCAGGACCTCACGCCGATGCAGGCGCGCTCGCTGTCGCGCCGCTGCCCCGGCGGATCCATGACCATCCTGGGAGACCTCGCCCAGGCGACCGGCCCCTTCCCCTACCAGGACTGGGAGGAGCTCGGCACGACGCTCACCGGCAGGGACGGCTGGCGCGTGACGGAACTGCTGACCGGATTCCGCGTGCCCGGTGAGGTCATGGACTACGTGCGGCCCCTCGGCGCGCACTGCGCACCAGGGGTCGGGGTCCCCGACTCCGTACGGCGGACGGGCACCGAGGTGGACGTCGTGCGGGGCGACGACCCGGCACAGCGTGCCGTCGAGCGCGCGCTGACCCTCGCGACGGGCCCGAACGGCGCGGACCGGGACCGGACCACCGTGGTGATCGTCCCCGACACGGCTTCGTGGAAGGAGACCGTGGCCGCCGCCGTCTCCGAGCAGGAGTCGGTCTCGGTGCTCACCGCCGAGGAAGCCAAGGGACTCGAGTTCGACCACGTCGTCGTGGCCGAACCGGCGGCGATCGTCGCGGACGACCCGGCCGGACCCCGTCGCCTGTACGTGGCCCTCACCCGGTGCACCCAGTCCCTGACGGTGGTGCACCGGCGGCCCCTGCCCCGGTGGATCGGCGGGCCGGTGAACCCCGTGCCCACCCCCAAGCAGTTCCTGGCGCAGGTCAGCAGGAGGAAGAGCCCGCAGGGGACGTCCGGCCTGTGCACCCGGTACCGGTCGGACGGCACACGGTGCGCCAACGAGACACGGCAGGCGGACGGATGGTGCCGGCAGCCGGGATGCGGAGGGTTCCGCACGGCGGAGCCCGCGCCCCTCGGCCGGAGCGACTACCTCGGCGTGCCCAGGGACGAGGTGACGGAGACACGGCTCGAACTCACACCCGAACAGATCGCCGACATCCGCATCACCTCGGCCGCGTGCGGCGCCTTCGTGGTCCGGCACCGGGGCAGTCTCGGTGAGGCGGCCGTGGAACTCCACGCGATGCTCGCCCCGTTCCTGGCCGGAGGCCGCCACTTCCGTTCCCCGGACGGGTGGCTCCTGGACCTGGAGGGCTACCGCCTCGTACTCGACGCCGACGCGCGAGCCGTGAAGGCGTACGTCACGGGTCACCCGGAACGCAGCTACGCGCAGGTGGCCGCAGGAGTCCCCTCGCGAGTGGGACAGCAGGCGCGGGGGGAGCGGCGATCGGCTCTCACACCTCCGGAGGCCGAGCCGGGCGCGGCCCTGGCCGACGACGCCGCCGTGCGCGCGGTGAACCCGGACGAACTCCACGCCACTCAGGGCGCCTGCATCACCTTCGAGCGGCTCTCCCCGTCCGGACACTTGCCGGATGACGCGTTCATGCGAAGGCTCCGGGAAGAACTCGCGGCAGACCTCTCGACGGGCCGGATCGAGCGGGTGGGGAACCGCCTGGTCGTCGAGGGCGAGCGCCACCAGTGGTGGCTGCGGTCTGACGGCCGGGTACTGACGACGGTCCGCAGAGCCGGGAGCGAGATCTACCGGGGATTCGAGGCACGGGAAGCCGACGATCCCGCACGTGAAGGGGAGGACATGCCGACGACCGGCATCAGGGAAGAGGCCGCGAGCGGCGTCACGGCGCCGAGCGGTGATCCCGGCCTGGCCGACATGGTCGCGGAGCGCGAACGATCGGCTCGGGCCGACCGTGTGCACGAGAGCCTGCGGCACAGGCTGCTGGCCGACCTCTACGAGGGCTTCGAGGACGTGGGGGACACCGCGCACGTCGACGCGTGGATCCACGGGCCAGACGGCACCGCCCTCTTCGAGGTGCTGGCCGACGGCGCGCCGACGTACGGGCGGATCCGCGAGGCGGCCCTGCACCTGCTGGAGGCCTCCAGCCTGCACCCCCAGGAGCCCGCCGAGTACCTGGTCGTCGTGCTCCGGGAGCCACCGGCCGAGCCGTGGGCCGTCGGCGCCTGCGACCGTGCATTCAGCGTGGACCTGGCCTGGCGGGACGGTGACGCGTGGGCCGGACCCGGCGCACGGCACATCCGGCACACGTCGCCGGACGAGTACGCCGTGTCGTGACGCCGGTGGCGACGCCGGTCGAGAAGCGGGGAAGTACCGGACGGCGGACTCGTGTCCGTCGAGGGGCGAAACGTCCCGGGCAAGTGATGTGAGAACAGATGACACATGAGGAACGGCCGGACACCGGCCCTGAGCTGGACGCCTCGATGTCCCGGTCGGAGATGGTCGAGGCATGGCGTGAGCGGCGCCGCGCACGGCGCACCCGGCCGGACACCGCCGCCCCGGGGACGACCGGCCCGGACGGGTTCGCCCTGCGCAGATGGCGCAGGGCCGGTGTGTTCGGCGCGGACGCGGTGCAACGCGTGGAACGGTTTCTGACCGACCTCGCCCGGACTCCCTCCGGTGCGGGAGAAGAGCCCGAATGGGCACTGGGCACACTGCGCCAGTGCCTTGAGGGCGACCCGGTCGCGCAGTTGCCCTCCGCCGTCCGCGCCGTCCTGGAGAACCGTGCGGCCGGTGACACGGTGGCGGCCATGACCCTGATCCACGAGTGCGGGCTGCCCTGGCTGACACCGCACGGTCAGGTGCGGCTCGAGCACCTCATGGGCTCCGCGCCCACCGTGCTGCCGCGGGAGACCCGCCCCTCGGTGTCCGAGGACGTCTCGGGGGCCTTCGCCCTGCAGTACGCCCTCCGCTACGACGAACTCACCGCACTGCCGCGCAACCTGCGCACCCGGGCCCTGCCCTGGGCGCCCCTCGGGGTCGTCGACGACCTGATCGACGCCGAGCTGATCACCCGGGACGACGAGCCCTGGAGGCTGCGCTCGGACCGGCGAGAACGGGACTACCTGAAGGCCCGGCTCGCGCCCGAACTGGCGGACCGGGACACCGCCGAGGCGCTCGGGTGGCAGCAGTTCCTGCAACGGCAGCGGTTCCTCGACGGAGAGTACGAGGAGGGTGAGGAAGGAGACCTCTACGACCTGCTCCAGCGGGCCGCGGAGGGCGATACGACCGTCCTCAAGGAACTCGAGTACGCCCTCCCGCGCACCCTCGTGCTGAAGCTGCGCCATGTCAAGGACGGGGCCCTCACCGGAAACTGGGAGCCGGATGTGCTGGCCGACCGCGGGCTGTGGCGGCTCATGTCGGCTCTGTGGGAGCCGAAGGCCGCCGTCCAGCCCCGGCGCAGTGCCTTCCACGCCCTGGCGGCGCTGCGCCATGCCTACGACTCCATCTGCGCAGGCGACTTCAAGAGGGCCAGGGCCCAGGTGAACAAGTTCCTGGAACACGCAGGCGGGGACCCACTGCAGAACGCCGAGGCGCGCAACATGTCCGCCTACCTGGCGCTCCTGGACGAGGACCTGGACAGTGCGCTCACCGCCCTGACCCGTGTCCTCCCCCTCCAGCCGGCAGCGGAGTCCAACCTGGCCCTCGTCACACGACGGCAGGCCATGCCGCGCAACGACCGGCCGCATCCCTCCAACCCGTACCTGGAACTCGGCCTGCCCAACCAGTCGGCCGTCTGGAAACAGCGGTACCGGGACCTTCGGCGCGAATTCGCCGACGACCGCGAGGAAGCGGCCCGGCTCAACCGGGCCATGCGCCGCATCCAACAGGCCGAACAGCGTGAAGACTGGTCGGACTTCTTCGTCCTGCCGCTGGACGCATCGGTGTTCGCGTTTCCCGACGACCCGCCCGCCACCCTGGTACCACCGGTCGAGCCGATGCCCCGGCAGACGGCCTCTCACGACCCCGGCGACGCGGAAGCCATTCGCCGCCGAGCGGTCGCCGACCTCCTCCCCACCCTCCTCAACGCGCCCCGGCGCCCGGATCACCAGCACAGGACGACGACATGAGCAGCATGGCGCCCAAGAAGCCCACCGGCCTCAAAGCAAGGAGGGAGGCCCGGGCCTGGAAAGCGGAGATGGAACTCCGTACGTACCGGCCCGAACAACTGCTCAACCCGGCGGAACTGCTGGCGCAGTTCACCGAGAGGGCCCGGGAACTGCTGGAACAGGTACCGGACGCACACCGCCCCAGCAGCGCCGAAGTGACTTCGGCACTGCGCCAGGCCGTTCTCGAGGCGTTCAGGACACGGGAACAGTACGTGGCACGGCTGGTCGAAACGGACGTCACCGGTTGGGAGGCCGGAACGTCCGCGATGAGTCTGCGCCGCGCCATCCGGACATCGCTGGTCGACTCCGGGGTTCGCGTCGTCGAGTCGAGCGACGAGCGGGAGCACTTCGTGGTGGTCGAGGGCGAGGGCGACGGCTTCGAGGTCGTTCGTCCGGCCTACGTGGACCAGGCCACCGGAAAGCTGATCCTCTCCGGCCAGCTGCGCCGCGTGTTCGTCCCGGGTCAGCGGGCTGACGGTGAAACCGGTGTCCAGGACGCCACGACGACGGAGGAGAAGCCGTGACCGCCACCGGAATCGACTTCGGCACCACCAACTCCGTGGTGGCCCAGTGGCAGGGCGACGACGTGGAGGTGCTGCCGCTCGACGCGCACCACCTCGACGCCGACTGGCGCCGTCCCGGTTTCGACCTGCTCTTCCCCTCGGTGGTCGGGATGAGTTCGCTGCGCAGCGGTCCCCTCTTCGGATGGGAGGCGAAACTGCGCTCCGAGGAGGCCGCCGAGGCGTGCAAGCGTCTCCTCAAGAGCGACGAGTACGTCAACGTGCAGGACCGCCGCTTCGCGGCCACCACCGTGGCGGCCGGTGTCTTCACCGCCATGAAGGACGGTGCGCGGCACAACCTCACCGAGATCGACCGGGCCGTGATCACGGTGCCCGCGAACGCCACCGGTGCTGCCCGGTACCGGACGCGCGCCGCGGCCCGTTTCGCCGGTATCGACGTCCAGGCGCTCCTCAACGAGCCGACGGCCGCCGCCATGTCGTACGCGCACGACATGCGCGAGGACATGCAGATCCTCGTGTTCGACTGGGGCGGAGGGACCATCGACGTCACCGTCCTCGACTACGTGGACGGGTTCTTCGAGGAGCGCGCCTCGCGGGGCGTCACGGAGCTCGGCGGTCTCGAGATCGACCGGCGGTTGCGCGGACTGGTTCTGGAGAGGGCGCCGGCACGGCGCGCATGGACGCCGGCGCAGGAGCGTCAGTTCCGGCTCGACGTCGAGCGCAGCAAGATCCTGCTGTCCTCCCAGCCCTCCGTGAAGATCCGTACGCCGGACGACAGGGAGGTGGAGATCTTCCAGGGGGAACTGGAGGAGGCGATCACGGACCTCGTCGACCGTGCCCTCGCCCCGGTGGAGGAGTGCCTCCGGGATCTGCACATGGCCCCGCTCGACGTCGACGACGTCCTCATGATCGGCGGCACCAGCCAGATCCCGAGCGTCCGTGCGGCGGTCGCGGAGGCCCTGCAGACGGAACCCGTCCCGACCCACCTGTGCGATCCGATGACCGCCGTGGCACGGGGCGCGGCCATCGCCGCGGCCGTCCTGGCGAAGGAGGCGCCCGGCGTCATCCAGGTGGCCAACAGCCACGCACTGGGGACCGTGACCAAGAAGCCCGACGGGCGTCGGCAGTTCAGCGAGATCATCCCCAGGAACTCGCCGTTGCCCTGGAGCGAGCGGAAGAGCTACACGCCCACCCGCGACTACGAGCGCAAGCTCACGGTGGAGATCTGGGAGGGCGACCCGGACAAGGAACTGGCCGACTCCGACAACGTTCAGCTCACCGAACTGACCCTCGAGTACCCGACACCGCGCGTGCGCGAGGAATCCAGGTTCGACCTGGAGTACACGTACGACTCCGACGGCCTGCTGCACGTGAAGGCCACCTTGGAGCACACGGGTGAAGTCGTCGTCGACGAGGAGGTGAAAAGCTTCGGTTCCGGTGGGCCGACCCCGGAGGTGCGCAAGGAGCTCGACGACCTGCTCACGGTGAACCCCGCGTCGTCGCACATCCTGCCCGCCAACCGCTCCGACCCGCAGGATCGGCCCGTTCCGTCCCATTCCGGTGCGGGTGACTCCGGCCGGGGCGAAGAAGTGCACACCCTTGTGGTCGACGGTTCCAACCTGGCGTGGATCGGGCACTCGCCCGTCCGTCCCGGCGTCTACGAGGAGGAGGACCGACCGAGTTTCACCCAACTCCTCGGTGCCCGAGAAGCGTTGGCAGCCAAATATCCCCGAGCGGACATCCATGTCGTCGTGGATGCCACCTTCAGGCACAAAGTCGCCGAGGAGGAGAGAGCTGCCGTGACCGCCGCGCTCAGCAAGGGAGACATCCTCCAGCCGCCGGCCGGTACGGAGGGGAAGGGCGACGCCTTGGTCGTGGCCATCGCCGATGAGTCAGGTGCGGTCGTCGTCACCAACGACAACTACGTCGAACTGCAGAGCCGCTACCCGTGGTTGCGGGAGAACGGACGAGTTCTCGGGGCCACCCACACCAAGAACAGGTGGGTCTTCACTCCACGGACCTGCGTAGCACCACGGGGAAAGGGCTGAGGAACCAGTCCGCAAGGCGGCCGGGCGGTTTCCACCCGCTCGGCCACCGCTCGCCCGGGGCATGTCGTGCTGCTTCGACCGACCCCTTCCCGGACCGGGTAAACCGCGGGAACCCTCGAAGAAACTGCCACGTCCACCCGGTGTGCAGGACACGCGACCGGGCGGTGTTCCGCGACGACGGCGTCAGGACGTGGGAACGCGCTTCGGGACCCGCAGCCGGAATGCGCTGCGGATCAGCGCCGCGCATCCCAGGGCGAGGAACCACGCGCCCGAGCCGAAGTAGGAGAGGCCGCTGGAGTCGGCGAGCTGGATGCCCACCCAGAAGGCGAACAGCGCGGTGGTGAGCGTGGTGCTCAGAAGGTGCAGGAGCCGGATCCGCCGCGGTACGGGTCCCCAGGGCGAGCGGCGCAGTGCGAGCAACACCGCGGCACAGGTGCCCCCGGCGAACACGGCGACCAGGGCGAACGGCCATGCGCCGCCGAGCACCCACGCCTCCGAGAACATCCAATAGGGGACGAACAGGCTCGTCAGGACGGTCGTACCCCAGTAGAAGGGCAGGAACAGGGAGAGCACCAGGGCCGCTCCGGCTACCCAGAAGGGCAGAGCGCGCCGGAGCGCCGAGGGCGGTGCGGTCACGACGGGTGCCTGCGCGGCCCGTGCGGGGCGGGGGCGTGTGCCTGCGGCCTTCGTGGCTGTTGCCGGTCGGGTGGACGGCTCGGGCCGTGCCGCCGCGCCCGGCGTGGAGCGGGTGGCTTGGGCAGGGGTGGTGGCGGGGCCGACCGTCGTGGGACGGTCGGAGATCGACGGGGCAGCCCCGCGTCTGGATCGGGCCGGCGGGGCCGGCGGGGAGGCTGGGGGCGCGACATCGGGCTTCGGCGTGCGGGGCGCCGGTGCGGCGGGTGCGCCGACGGTGGCGGGCAGGGCGCGGGCTACCTGGTCGGGCAGCCAGACGGCGGCCTCGGTGACGACCTCGGTGGGTGTGTAACCGCTCGGGTCTGCCAGCTGGGCGAGTTCCCCGATGAGTTCGTTCACCGAAGGGCGGTCGGCGGGCTCCTTGGCCAGACAGTGGGCGATGATCTCCAGGCCCGGTCCGGGGAGCTGGTCGAGACGCGGCTCCTCGTACGCGATACGGAAGTTGAGCGACTGTGCCGAGCCGGTGCCGAAGGGGCCGGTACCGGTGGCCACGTACGTCAGCACCGCGCCGAACGCGAACACATCGGTGGCCGGTGTGACGGAGCCGCCGGTGAGCTGTTCGGGAGCCATGAAGCCGGGGGTGCCCAGGATCGTTCCGGCACGGGTGAGCGAGGTGGACTCGGTCGCCACGGAGATTCCGAAGTCGACGACCCGGGGTCCGTCGGGAGCGATGAGCACGTTGGAGGGCTTCAGGTCCCGGTGGACCAGACCGGCCGCGTGAATGGCCTCAAGGGCTTCTGCCAGGCCCGCACCCAGCGCGCGCACCGACTCGGTCGGCCACGGGCCGTGCGCCGCGACGGCTTGGTCCAGGGCCATGCCGGGCACGTACGCGGTGGCCAGCCACGGGGGTGATCCGTCGGGGTCGGCGTCGACCACGGCGGCCGTGAAGAAGCCGGTGACCTTCCGGGCCGCCGCCACCTCCCGGGCGAACCTGCGGCGGAAGCCGGGGTCCTCGGCCAACTCCGGCCGTACGACCTTCACCGCGACCAGACGCCCGCTGGGCGAACGCCCCAGGAAGACCCGTCCCATCCCGCCGGTGCCCAACAGCGCGGAGATCCGGTACCGGCTCACCTGCTGCGGATCGGTCGGCTCAAGCCCTTCCATCAGGCTCCCCCCTGACACACCATGTGCATCCCACCAGCTTCATTACACACCACCGCCCCTACCGCACAACCACTGCCCGCCTGGTGTCCACCTGCCGGATCCGACGCGATGCGCAGAGGGCGTTTCTCCTATTGGTCCGCCCCTGCACGGCGGTAGCTGACGGGCCGGTCCTCCACCTTCACCAGCAGGCCCTCGTCCGCGAGGTCGCGCAGGATCCGGCGGGTGTGCTTCTCCTGCGGATCGTGCCCGGCGTCGCGCAGGGCGCGCAGGCCGCGTGAGGTGTCCCGGCAGCCGCCGTACGTGCGCACGGCCTTCTCGAGGCCGGCGCGCCGGCCGGAGGCGGGTTCGGTCAACGCTCCGCTCCCCGCGCCTGCTCGCCGACGGGGACGGCGTGCGCCTTCTTCGTGTGGTGGGCGATGCTCGCCGGTGCGCCGACGTAGTCGCACGCGGAGCACTTCCGCCGCACGCCCTCGGACACGGCACGCGTGCTCACCGAGTGCCCGGGGCCGTACCCGTGCCCGTGCGGCAACTGGGCGACGGAGGAACCGTATTCGACCGCGAGCAGTGCCGCCTCCGCCACCTTGTCGTGGCCGGGGGCGAAGAACGATCCGGTTCCGACCTTCTTGGCGCGGCCGCACCAGCGGGTGCCGGTCGGAGTGAGGTGGGGAAGAGACTTCGTCGTCATGCCGTCACAGTAGACCGACGGGCGTGACGGGGCGGGGTCCTCGCCGTGTTCGGTGTCCTCCCCGGACCGCCGTGAAGAACACCTGCACGGGGACTCGTAGCCTTCTGATCATGGCCGACATCTACGAACTCCAGCTCACGCTCGACCTGCCGGGCTCGCTCCCGCCCCGGGACCTCGCCCTGCTCCGCTGGCACCTGGGGGAGGAGGGCGGCCGGCAGGACGACGGGTACGAGTACCCCCTCTGGAGGGACCGGGGGCCGGCGCTGCGGATCGGGGGCGCGCTGGTCGGGGAACTGTGCTCCGACGGTCCGGAGTGGGCGCTGACCGTGCGGCAGGAGGCTCATCCCGACGAGTTCGACGACCTGCGCCGGATGGTGCTGTGGCTCGGCGCGCGCACGACGACCGAGGGCACCGTCGGGTACCTCCGCTTCCACGAGTCCCACGTCCCCGACGTGCTGGTCGCGGAGTCGGGAGCCGTGCGCAGTGCGGTCCTGCGGGTGGAGAAGGTCCTCGAGTCGGCGACCGAGGTGATCCCCGGCCACTACGCGTGAACCGCGGCCCCGTCACGAACCCGCGCGCCGCGTGCCGTGACCGGAACCGACCGCAGCCCGACGCGTCGCCATCGGTACTTTCGCCGGTCTTCCGGCCCCGCCGGTGACACCGCCCGGATCCCGTCCCTGGCTTGCTGGAGCGACGGGAACCCCCACCCAGGAGGTGTCATGGGAACGAGACGATCGATGCGCCGTGTCGTCGGCGCGGCGGCGGGGCTGCTCGCCGGCGTGCTCCTCGCCCCGGTCCCACCGGCGGCAGCGGCCCCGACGGACACCGCGGACCGCACGGGCACGGTCGCCGCGGCAGCGGGCGGGACGGGCCCCACCCGGCCGGCCACGAGACCGTGTCCGACCTGCCCGACCACACCGTCTACCGGCCCGACACCCTGCCCACGGACGAGGAACTGCCGGTCGTGGCCTGGGGCAGCGGGGCGTGCCGCGCGGACGGCACGTGGTTCGAGAACATCCTCACCGAGTTCGCCTCCCACGGCTTCCTGGTCGTCGCCAACGGGGAACCCGGTGGTTCGGGCCGGACCTCCTCGGACATGCTGACCGACGCGGTCGACTGGGCCGTCGCGGAGAACAGCGATCCGTACAGCAAGTTCAAGGGGAAGACCGACACGTCCGAAGTCGCGGTGATGGGCCAGTCGTGCGGCGGACCGGAGACCATGGAGGTGGCCGGCGACCCGCGCATCGACACGACCGTCATGTGGAACAGCGGCCTGATGAGCCTGCTCGACAAGTGGACGCAACTGCCCGACCTGCACGCGCCGATCGCCTACTTCGCCGGCGGGCCGGAGGACATCGCGTACGGGAACGCCATGGACGACTGGGACCGGCTCCCCGCCGGGCTGCCCGCCTTCATGGGCAACCTGGACGTCGGGCACTACGGCACCTACGCGGAGCCGAACGGCGGCGAGTTCGGGCGGGTCGGCGTGAACTGGCTGAAGTGGCAGCTCAAGGACGACCCCGCGGCCCGGGCCGAGTTCGTCGGGCCGGACTGCGGGCTGTGCTCCACCGAATGGGACGTCCTGCGGAAGAACCTGACCTGACCTGACTCCGGTCGGCACCGGCCTCCCCGGTCGGCACCGGTCCTCTCCGGCCGCAGCGGCGGAAGTTCCGTCCCCGCCGCGGTCGGTGCCCGGCGACGGTCACGGGCGGACGGACACACCGCCCTCCGGCACCGGCCGGGTGAGGTCGGGGTCGCCGAACTCCGCGCGCAGCGCCTGGAAGGCCGTCACCTTCTCCTCCCCGAAGCGGCGGACGTGGGCGGCGTACTCGTCGGGGGAGAGGAACGCCGACGGCCGGGACTTGCTGTGGAACTTGTCCGCGTACATCACCAGCCTCTCCTCCTCCGTCACCGCCAGGTAGTCGGCGGGAGGCAGCGGGAGGCCCTGGCGCAGGACGTCGTCCTTCGTGACCCCCACTCCGGTGTGGTGGGAGCAGAACCGGCACAGGACCTCGGGGAAGCCCTCCTCTTCGAGGATCTGCTGGCCGAGCAGCCCGTGCCGGATGTAGTTCCCGTGGTCCAGCCGTCCGTCGTCCCCGTAGAGGCGGTAGACGCCGATGTCGTGGAGGAGGCAGCCGGCCCGGACCAGTTCGGCGTCGACGTCGAGGCGCGCGGCCGACATGAGCTGCTCGGCGATGCTCCAGACGATCTCGCAGTGCGTGTGGACGAGCGCGAACGCCTCGGCGGTGGGCGCGTACTTCTCGTGCAGCGCACGGATCTCTTCGGGTCCCGGAATCCTCACCCGGGGAGCGTAACAACCGCCGTGCCGGCGGCCCGGACCGCGTCGTAGGAGCGCAGGGCGCCCTCCCGCGCGTCGACGGGCTTCCCGGCCGCGCAGTACTCCCGCATCTCCTCCAGCCGGCGGCACCGCTCCTCGTCCCGCTCGACGGCCAGCTGCTCGTCGTACCAGGGCAGGAGGTTCTCCGGGGTGTGCTCGGCGGCGACCGCGCGCCAGGCCGCGGTGTCGATCCCGCGGGGCAGGTCGTACTCGTCGTGCCAGTCCACCGCCAGGCGGGTCAGCAGCCACAGCACGTCCACCCGGACCGGCCGCGGACCCGCCACCGCGATGCGGGCCAGGAAGGGCACGGCGTGGGGCGAGGCCTCGTAGCGGCTGCCCTGGTGGAAGATGCTCGTGAACAGCCCGCTCAGGGCCTTGCCGCGGACGGTCTCGTCGTCGCCGCACAGGTCCCTCAGCCGTCCGGGGACGTCCGCGGCGCTGCCGTAGGCGTGCTCCAGCCGGGCCCGGTCCGCCTCGTCCAGACCGGCCAGGAGACCGGCGCACTGCTTCTCGGTCATGCGGGCGACCCTCGCACGCCCTCGTCCCGGACCCGCCCTCGCCGGGCGCGGGCGGTCCTGTGCCCCGCGGCCGTCCTCGTGCTTCTCCGGGACGGGCGACCGGAGGCCCCGTCCCGGTCGCCGCTCACCCGATCGAGCACTCCTTCACGTCGAGCGGCTCGGTGCTGCCGGCCGTTCTGCTGCACAGCACCTCCGCCTCCGAGACGCCTTCCGGGGTTCTCCGGACCCGCTTGAGGACGATGCTGTGGCCGTGCCGTTCGCCGTACAGGGGCGCGTCGGTGAAGTCGATCGTCCCGGTGGCCATGCCGTCGAGCTTGACGCTTCTGAGGTTGACCCAGGTGGCCGCGCGGCTCTGGCGCACGTCCCCGAGGCTGGCCGCCCAGTACAGCGCACGCGTGGCGTCGTGGGAGAGGGCCGTCTGCCCGCTGGCGAAGTCGGCGGCGTCGTACGTGGCCTTCCCGTCCTCCAGCCAGGGGAGGTGCTTGGCGGCGTCCTCGTAGAAGGCGGTCCCGGACGCGGCCCGTCTCAGCTCCGCCAGGGCCGCGTGGTACAGCGTGATCCGCGGGGCAACGCCGTCGCGGCCGCCCGTGCCGGAGAACCTGGCCTTGCTCAGGTCGTCGCCCGTGAGGATGGAGATCTCCCGGTTCGCGCATCCCGGCTCGGTGCTCAGCTGGGTCATCAGCGGGCCGATGTCCTCGACCCGTCCGGCGAAGTAGATCACCGAGGGGACGCTCTCCCCCCGGCAGATGCTCTCCGCGTGCAGCCGCAGTTCGGGCTTGCCGTTCGCCACCCGGTAGCGCTGCGGGGGCAGCAGCCGGAAGCCCTCCCGCTGCAGCATCTCCCCGCCGTAGAGGGCCTGTTCGCTGGTGTAACGGTCCTGCGACTCCTCGGTGTCGCGGGCCAGCACCAGGGCGCGCGGGGCCCTGTCCCGGGTGCGCAGCTGCCGGGCGACGAGACCGAGCGCGTTCGCCTGGTGTTCGTCGGGAGCCGCGAGGCTGAACCAGTTGGAGAACTCCTTCGGCAGGTAGGTCGCCGAGTTGGTGCCGGAGACGATGGGCAGTCCCACCGCGTGGAGCCGGCGTGTGACGTCGGGGCTGCTCTGCAGGTCACGGCCGAAGCCGACGACGCCGACGACGGTCGGGTCGCGGTCGGCGTACTCGGCGATCGCGTCGGCCGTGACGCGCTGGTGCCCCATGTCCGCGCCGCCGTTGGCGAGCAGCACGCGCAGTTTCACCGTGTAGTTCTCGTTGACGACGCGCTGGGCGAGGTACACGCCGGCCAGTTCCTCGGCCCCCTTGACCAGCGAGGGGTCCACCGTGGAGGAGCTCAGCGGGCCCGCGTACACCACCGTGACGTGGGCGTCGGGATGGTCGCGCAGCACCTCGGCGTTCTCGGCGCGCACCAGCTTCTCCAGCTCGCGCAGCCTCCTGCTCTCCCCGTCGGCCCCGTCCCGGAGGTGCGCGCCGAACCGGACGTCTCCGGTGGCTATCCCGACGCACTCCGTGCCCCCGCCGGGCGCGGGGCGCCGTTCGGTGTCGCGATCGGCGGTGAGCAGGCCCGCCGAACAGTACGTCCGGTGCAGCTCGCGGGAGTGGACGACGCCCGCGGTGACGGCGAGGGCGAGGACGAGGAGCAGGCTGTACGCCGACCACACCACGCGGGCCAGGGGCGGCCGGTGCCTGGCCCTGACGCACCGCCAGTCCGTCTGCCGCAGCTGCACCAGCTCCCCGCGGGGCAGCGGGACCCTGAGCACCCAGGGCAGGGCGTTCGTCCTGCTCGGCGACTGGTCGGCCCGGAGGTTCCCGGCCCATTCGTCGTACCAGTGCCGCAGCCGCTGCTGGAGGCGCGAGGGCTGGGGCCGGGGCTGCGGCCGGCCGGCCGGCGGATTGCCGTCCGCGTCCCGGTCGAGCAGGGCCGCGTCGTCCGCCGCCACGCCCGCCACGATCAGCAGCGGGTCGAGTTCGCTGCGCCGGCTGCGGACGTCGCTGACCGCCCTGATCAGTTCGATGCCGCCGTTCTCCCGGCCTATCCGGCGCAGGAACAGCACCGGCGGACGCGTCCGCTTGAACCCCCGCAGGTCCCAGCTGCCGCGCCGGTGGTTGTCCCGCAGGTCCTCGAAGAGCGCCAGCACGTACAGCTGGAGGGGGAACGGGCCGCCCTCCCGCATGGCCTCGGCCACGTCGTAGGCGCGGGCCGCTATGGCCCTCCAGGAGCGGACGGGCCGCAGCAGCCGCACGCTGGTCGACTGGCGACGGGCGGCGGACTGGAGGAACGTCGTGGTCAGGAACCACCGGCTCTCCCTGCGCAGCCACAGGAAGAGGGGAGCGCGTCCGGGGACGTGGTTCAGGACGGCGAGCAGGATCATCAGCCCTATGCCCGCCAGAACGGCGATGTACCACTCGGGGCGGGTGAGCAGCGCGGTGAAGGCGCCCAGGACGCCCATGGGGAGGAACTGCTGCACGTCGGTGAGCAGCATCCGCCGGTGCCGGCGCGAGGGTCTGCGGGGACGCCAGCGCTGCCGGGCCAGGATGCGCAGCAGGTGCGTCTGGGCCTGCTCCCGCTGGGCGTTCCCGTCCGGGGTGCCGGCGGGGGCGGTCGGCCAGTGCTCGCGCATCTCCGGATCGTCGGTGGCCTCCTGGAGGGCGCGCACGAGGCCCAGGCGGGGGAAGGTGTAGGGCCGGTAGGCGGCGGACCGGTCGCCCCACTTCCTGGAGTCGCCGAGATCGCGCAGGAGCCGCGCGGCCCGGGCCGTGGGATCCGAGTCCCCCGGCTGCGGCTCGGTCGGGGCGACGGCCAGGCGCGTGCCGTGACGCTGCTGTCCTTCGCGCAGCTCGTCGACGAGTTCGGTGACGCGGTCGTCGTCGGCGGGGTCCTCGGCGTGCAGCACGATGACCGGCATCGGGGGATCGCTGGTCCGAAAGTCCTGGATCAGGGACTCCAGTTGTCGCTGGACGTCGATCCCCGCCTCGGTCGACATGCCCGGGTGACCGCCCGGGCAGTTCTGAGGAAAGCTCTGGTCGCGGTCGTGCATGGACACCCCCCGTGGTCGTAAGACACATGTGTCACAAGCGCTTTGTGAGAATAACGCCCACCCCTGACAACCGCCCCCGGTGGAACGGGGGTCCGTCGCGGTGGTGATGCCGGGCCGGCGGACGGTGCCGCCGGCGCGTGGTGTCACGCGATCGGGTGATGCTGTGCGATGCGGGCACGTGCGGGGACGGCGGTCCGTTCGATCCGGTGACGGGGGCATCCCGTTTCACTGCGAACACGGACGACGGAGCGCGTCATGAGCCTGCTTTTCCACCGCAACCCCGACGGCACGACGACCGGCCGCAACGACGTCACCGGGTTCACGGTGACGCACACCGACGAAGAGGAGGTGAAGAGGCTGCTGTACGAGGACGCGGGGTGGGAGTACACGCCGCCACCGCCTCCGGTGCCGCCCGGCTTCCACCGGTTCTCGCTGGTGCACGACGAGTTCCGGGCCGCCGGGTTCGGGGACGAGCGGTACGCGGGGCTGCGGGCGCGTCCGCCGGAGGGGTGCGTGCCGGTCGACCGGGGGTGCTTCGCCCTGGAGTGCGAGCGCCCGGGGAGGACCCTCCTGGACGCGGTCGCCGGCACCGTCGCGGAGGTCCGCCGCGAGCACGGGCTGGTGATGAACGGCCTGGGTGTCGAGAAGCCGGGGGAGTGGTTCGACGCCGACGACAAGAACGGGTACGCGGCGCAGACCGTCGCGCACCTGGTGCTGACGGCGGCCCACCGGGCCCGCCTGCTCGGTTACGGGCGCAAGGACGTGGCCCGGCTGCTCGACGCGGCGGGCGTCGAGTAGCCGGTGGGGTGACGAGGCGGGGGCGACGCGGCGGGGTGGCGGGGCCGCCGGTGGTCGCCGGGGGGTCAGCAGTCCCTGAACTCCGGTGACTGGTTCAGCACCTGTGCCCGCACCGAGGTGAACCGCCCGTGCGTCTTTCCACCCCTCGCCTCCGGACGGAACGCCGCCACCCGGTGGCAGTTCTGGAAGGCCAGGGCCACGCCGAAGTGGCGCTCCAGACTGCCGCGGATCGCGTCGCTGGCGAGGGCGCGCAGCAGCTGCCCCCGTTCCCCCTCCGAGGGCGGAGGAGTCCGGTTGTCGGTGAAGTCGGCGTCGCCGTCCCGCAGTTCGGCGGCGAGGGAGGCGATCAGGTCGTAGGCGTACGGCAGGGACGTGCGGACGGTGTCCACGAAGTCCTCCTCGCGGATGTCGCCGTGCTCGGCCTCGGTGAGGAGCTTCGGGGAGACGTCGAGGGACATGAAGGGGTCCGTTCTTTTTGGGGGGGGTGGGGGTCGATGAGGAGGTGATGCGTCAGGACAGTGCCGCCGGGCCCGGCACGAAGTCCGGGTCCACCTGGGCCGCCAGGTCCTCGCCCGTGCGCTCGTCCGCCCACGCGCGGGCGTTGCGCAGGTGGAACTCGACGGCGTGGCGGTGCAGGCGGTCCCAGTCCCTGGGGTGGGCGTCGACGGCCTCGCGCAGGAGGTTCAGCGCGTGCCGGTTCTGCGGCTCCAGGGAGTCCAGGCCGTCCGGTTCGGACCGGCCCTGCTCCGCCGCGCGCACCCAGTCCGAGTGCACCAGGTGGGTCAGCAGGTCGTCCCCCACCTGTTCCTTGAGGAAGAGCAGGTCGTCCTCGCCCGTCACCTTGTTGCCGACGACCGCGATGCGGATGCCGAACTCGCGTGCGTGGTCACGGTACTGGCGGTAGACCGACACGCCCTTGCGGGTGGGTTCGGCCACCAGGAAGGTCATGTCGAAGCGGGTGAACAGGCCGGAGGCGAAGGCGTCGGCGCCCGCGGTCATGTCGACCACCACGTATTCGCCGGGGCCGTCGACCAGATGGCCCAGGTACAGCTCCACCGCGCCCAGCTTGGAGTGGTAGCAGGCCACTCCCAGGTCGCTCTCCTCGAACTCGCCGGTGACCATCAGCGGGACCCCGCCGGCCCGGGAGACGTGCCGCGTGTGCAGTTCGTCGTCGCCGAGGAGGCGCAGCAGGCGTGAACCGCGGCCGGGCGGAGTGGTCTTGATCATGGACTCGGGAGAGGCGATGCGGGGGTTGGTGCCGCGCAGAAAGGACTTGATGTCGTGCAGACGGGGGCCCAGGGGAGGGGGCGTCGCGGGGGTGTCCTCACCGGGGGCGAGCGCCTGCGCCAGGTGCTGGTTGATGTCCCCGTCGACGGCGAGGACCGGAGCGCCGTCGCGCGCCAGGTGGCGGGCGAACAGGGCGGACAGGGTCGTCTTGCCGCTGCCGCCCTTGCCGACGAAGGCGATTCTCACCGGCACCCCTCCTTTTTGAAAATGAATGTCATGTGAGTAGGTTCTAGGGTGCGGCATAGGGAGGTGTCAAACTCCTCCGCCCGTGTCGGCTGATCTTCATCCGCCCGATCGACTCGGAAGGGTTGATGCGTATGGATTGCAAGTGCGTAGCTGCAGTGGCGGCCGGGCTGCTGCTGGCCGCGGCCGGTTCCGCCGTCGTGGCGGCGGCGCGTCCCGCCGGGTGGTCGGGGGCCGCCGGAGTGGTGCCCGCGGCCGGATGCGTCGTCCTGCTCACCCCCGGCCAGATGCTCGTCGTGCCCGTGGCCCGCGCCTGGGTGCCCGACCTCGCCCAGGAGGGCCGGCCCGGCCTCTGCACCGGGGCGCTGTCCTCGGTCCCCGGCCTGATCGTCCTGCTCGGCAGCTCGGCAGCTCGGCGACCGGGGCGCTGCTGCACGCGGGGCTGCCGCCGGCGGTGCCGTGGCTGGTGCCGGCCGCGGTGGCGGCGGTGCTGCTCCCGGGGAGGCGCCCGTGAGCACCTCGCGCCCCGCTCACCCCGCCCCGCGCATCGCCTCCCACCCGCCCCGCGCCTCGCCCCGTGTCACCCGGCGACCAGTTCCCGCACCTCGGCGGCGGGAGCCGGCACCCGCACCCGCGACGTCCGCCACAGCCACAGCACGTCGCGTCCGAACGACCACACCAGCAGCCCCAGCGCCAGCGCCACCACACCGACGTTGGCCCCGTGCGGCAGCAGGTCCGCGCCCGCCAGCAGCAACAGCACCCCCTGCAGCGCGGCCACCGTCTTGCGGGCCGTGCTCGGCGGGAGCGGCGCCGTCAGCCAGGGCCACACGCGCGCCGCCGCGACGAAGACGTACCGCATCGAGCCGATCAGCAGCACCCACGGCCCCAGCGCCGTCGACACGTACACGCTCAGCACCAGGATCAGGAAGGCGTCCACCTCCATGTCGAAGCGGGCGCCCAGCGGGGTCGACGTACCGGTCCTGCGCGCCACCTTCCCGTCCACGCCGTCGAGGACCAGTGCCACGGCGGTCAGGCCGACGAGGAGGGAGACGGGCGGCGAGTCCTGGAAGGAGTCGGCGACCAGCGCGGTCACCCCGCCGACCAGGGTGGCCCGGCCGAGGGTGACCCGGTTGGCCGCGCCGAAGGAGCGCGGCCGGGACCGGTGCAGGGCCCGGGAGAGCACCGCCCAGGTGGCGGCGGCGAACGCGAGGCCGGTCAGCCAGCCCGCCGGGCCCATGCCGACCGCCGTACCGATCAGGGCCAGCAACAGGATCTGCACGCCCGCCCCCACGGCGGTCTCCTGCTGTACGAGCCTCGCGTCGTGACTGTTGTTCAGGGCCACCGAGCATCCTCCGGCCGTGTGACAGAGTCGATCAGCGCCGCTACCTTGTGCGCGGCCTGTGCACCACTCGGTACGCGGGCCGCTTCCCGACCGTTCAGGAGGACTTCGATGAATCGCACCGCCCGTGCGTTCTGGCTCGACTCGCCCGGGCGGGGGGAGATCCGCGAGGTCGCCCTGCCGGCTGCCGGCGAGGGGGAGGTGCTGGTGCGCTCGCTGTGCTCCGGGGTGAGCCGCGGCACGGAGACGCTCGTCTTCCGCGGCGGGGTGCCGGAGAGCCAGTACGCGGCCATGCGGGCGCCGTTCCAGGAGGGCGACTTCCCGGGGCCCGTGAAGTACGGCTACCTCAACGTGGGGGTGGTGGAGGAGGGACCCGAGGAGCTCACCGGCCGGACGGTCTTCTGCCTCTACCCGCATCAGACCCGCTACGTCGTCCCGGCGGGCGCCGTCACGCCCGTGCCCGACGGGGTGCCCGCCGGACGGGCCGTGCTGGCCGGCACCGTGGAGACCGCCGTCAACGCCCTGTGGGACGCGGCACCGCTGGTCGGCGACCGGATCGCCGTGGTCGGCGGCGGCATGGTCGGCTGCTCGGTGGCCGCGCTGCTGGCGCGCTTCCCCGGCGTACGCGTCCAGCTCGTCGACGCCGACCCGGCGCGGGCGAGGACCGCCGAGGCGCTCGGCGCCGGCTTCGCCCTCCCCGGGGACGCCCTCGGCGACTGCGACCTGGTCGTCCACGCCAGCGCCACCGAGCAGGGGCTGGGCCGGGCGCTCGAACTGCTCCGTGCCGAGGGCACGGTCGTCGAACTGAGCTGGTACGGCGACCGCAAGGTGAGCCTCCCGCTGGGTGAGGCCTTCCACTCCCGGCGGCTGACCGTCCGCGGCAGCCAGGTCGGCACCGTCTCCCCGGCCCGCGCGAACCGCAGCTACGCCGACCGGCTCGCCCTCGCCCTCGACCTGCTCGCCGACCCCGCGTTCGACGCCCTCGTCACCGGTGAGTCCGCCTTCGACGAACTGCCCGACGTCATGCCCCGGCTCGCCTCCGGCGAGATCCCGGCGCTGTGCCACCGCGTGCGCTACGACACCGCATGACGGTGCCGCGGGAAAACAGGCGCGCCTGACCTGAGAAAAGGCGGAGCGAGGACTGAACGCGGGAAGGCGGCCGGCCGTACTACACGGCATCCCCGGCGGAGATCGGCCGGGGAGCAGACGCGCCGCACCTGGAGGGTCGTCCGTTGTTCAGCATCACCGTCCGCGATCACATCATGATCGCCCACAGCTTCCGCGGCGAGGTCTTCGGACCGGCCCAGCGCCTGCACGGGGCCACGTTCCTCGTGGACGCCACGTTCCGGCGCGAACAGCTGGACGAGGACAACATCGTCGTCGACATAGGGCTGGCCACACGGGAACTCGGGGCCGTCGTCGGCGAGCTGAACTACCGCAACCTCGACAACGAACCCGACTTCTCGGGGGTCAACACCTCCACGGAGTACCTGGCCAAGGTCATCGCCGACCGCCTCGCCGAACGCGTCCACAAGGGGGCGCTGGGCGAGGGCGCCAAGGGCATCGCCCACATCGCCGTCACGCTGCACGAGTCGCACATCGCCTGGGCGAGTTACGAGCGTGCGCTGTGACCGACACGACCATCGACCGGGCCGGGGCCGCACGCCTGGACTACGTCCCCCGGCAGGCGTCCTTCCCGAGGAACGACGGGATCATCCCCATGTCCCTGCGCACGGTGCACTTCGTGATGCCGGGCGGTGTCGACGACCCGGCCGCGCCGAGCGGCGGCAACGCCTACGACCGGCGGGCGTGCCTGGACCTGCCCGGCTTCGGCTGGCAGGTCGACCGGCACGCCGTGGCCGGTGACTGGCCCCGGCCCGGCGCCGCCGCCCGCACGGCGCTCGCCCGCACCCTGCGCGAACTGCCGGACGGCGCCGTCGTCCTGCTCGACGGGCTGGTCGCCTGCGGGGTTCCCGAGATCGTCGTCCCCGAGGCGCAGCGGCTGCGGACGGCCGTCCTCGTCCACCTCCCGCTCGGCGACGAGACCGGGCTCGACCCGGCCGTCGCCGCCGACCTGGACGCCCGCGAGCGCGCGGTGCTGCGCGCGGTGCCCGCCGTGATCGCCACCAGCGACTGGGCGGTGCGCCGCCTCGTCTCCCACCACGGCCTCGCCCCCGACCGCGTCCACGTCGCCGCCCCCGGCGCCGACATCGCGCCCCTGGCGCCCGGCACCGACGGCGTCTCACGTCTTCTGTGCGTGGCCGCCGTGACGCCGCGCAAGGGACAGCACCGGCTGGTGGAGGCGCTGGCGGCGGTGGCCGACCTGCCGTGGAGCTGCGCGCTCGTCGGCGGGATCACCCAGGACCCCGACTACGTCGCCCGTCTGCGGTCCCTGATCCGTGAGCACGGCCTCGAGGACCGGCTCGAACTGACCGGACCGCGGTCCGGCGCCGCACTCGACGCCGCCTACGCCGCCGCCGACCTGATGGTCCTCACGTCGTACGCGGAGACGTACGGCATGGCGGTCACCGAGGCGCTGGCGCGCGGCATCCCGGTGCTGGCCACCGACGTCGGCGGGCTGCCCGAGGCGGTCGGCCGGGCGCCCGACGGCTCGGTGCCCGGCATCCTCGTCCCGCCGGAGGACCCCGCGGCCATCGCCGCCGAACTGCGCGGCTGGTTCGGCGAGGCCGACGTGCGGCGCCGGCTGAAGGCCGCCGCCCGCGGCCGGCGTGCCGCGCTCGGCGGCTGGGCGAGCACCGCGCAGAGCCTGGCGGCGGTACTGCGCCGGCTCCCGACCGAACCCCGGAGGGCGGCATGACCGAACCGGCGACCACCACTCGGCACGGCGGCGCGATCCCGGCCCCGCCCGGCCCCCGGGACGTCGCGGAGGCCGCGGCCGGCCGGCGAGGGAACACCGGGGAGTCCACGAGCACCGCCCGGCCCTCCGTCATCCCCGGCGCCGGCCCCGCGCCCCGCCCCGGGGAGCGGGCCACCCTGCGCCTGCGCGGGACCGGTGACGGGACCAGTGACGGCGAAGGTGACGGCGACGGGGCCGGGGAACCGCCCCGGTACGCGCCCGAGTGGCTCCAGCTGCGCGAGCCCGCCGATGCCGACGCCCGCGCGCACGACCTGCTCGACCCGCTGCGCGTCCGGCTCGCCGACCTGCCGCGGCGGGGCGGCGGACTCGTCGTCCACGACATCGGCTGCGGCACCGGCTCGATGGGCCGCTGGCTCGCGCCCCACCTGGACGGCGCCCAGCACTGGATCCTGCACGACCGCGACCCCTACCTGCTGCACTTCGCCGCCGCCGCCTCCCCGCGCTCCGCCGCCGACGGCAGCCGCGTCACCGTCGAGACCCGGCGCGGCGACGTCGCCCGGCTCACCCCGGACGCGCTGGCCGGCGCCTCCCTGGTGACGGCGTCCGCGCTGCTCGACGTCCTCACCCGCGAGGAGGTCGAGGCCCTCGCCGCCGCCTGCGCCGGAGCCGGCTGCCCGGCCCTGCTCACGCTGTCCGTCACCGGGCGCGTCGAACTGACCGCGCCGCACCCGATGGACCGGGAGATCACCGAGGCGTTCAACGCCCACCAGCGCCGGGGCGGCCTGCTCGGACCGGACGCGGTCACGGTGGCGGCGGAGGTGTTCGGCGAGCACGGCGCGACGGTGCGGCTGAGCCCCAGTCCCTGGCGGCTCGGTCCCGGGCAGGCCGCGCTGACCGAGCAGTGGCTGCGGGGCTGGGTCGGCGCGGCGGTCGAGGAACGGCCCGAACTGGCGGAGCGCGCCGAGCGCTACCTGACCGAGCGTCTGTCGGCGTGTGCGGCGGGGGAGTTGCGGGTCGTCGTCCACCACGGCGACCTGCTCGCCCTGTGCCGGCCGGTGGACGGGGCCGCGTGAGCGCGCGGACGGCCCGGGTCCCCGTGGTGGGGGCGCCCGTACCGGCCGCACGGGGCGCGGCCGCGTCCCGCGGGTTCCTCGCCCGTCTCACCACCCGCACCGTGCGCACCCGCCTGTGCACCCTCGCCGGTGCCGCCGTCCTCGTGGTCCTGCTGTGGCGTCTGGGCACCGGCGCCTTCCTGGACGGACTGCGCCGCATCGACGGGCCGACGCTGCTCGCGGCGCTCGGGATCGGACTGGTGACCACGGTCTTCAGCGCCTGGCGCTGGGCGCTGGTGGCCCGGGGCCTGAGGATCCGGCTGCCGCTCGGACCGGCCGTCGCCGACTACTACCGGGCCCTGTTCCTCAACGCGGCCCTGCCCGGAGGCGTCCTCGGCGACGTCCACCGGGCGGTGCGGCACGGGCGGAGCACCGGTGACCTGGGGCGCGGGGTGCGGGCGGTGGTCCTGGAGCGGACCGCCGGGCAGCTCGCGCTGTGCGCGGCCGGGACCGTGGTGCTGCTGACCGCGCCGTCCCCGGTACGGGACGAGGTCCGGCACGCCGCCCCGCTCGCCGGTCTCGCCGCGCTGGGCGCCTGCGCCGTCGCGCTCGCCCTGCGCATGAACCGGACGCCGTCGCGCCGGCGGCGGGCGTTGCGCGGGGCGCTCGCCGAGGCGCGCGAGGGACTGCTGTCCCGGCGCAACGCGCCCGGGGTCCTCGTCTCCTCCCTCGTCGTGCTGGCCGGCTACGTCGCGATGTTCGTGCTCGCCGCCCGTGTCGTCGGGGCCGGGGCCTCCGTGACCGAGCTGCTGCCGCTCGCCGTGCTGGCGCTGCTCGCCATGGGGCTGCCGCTGAACGTCGGCGGCTGGGGCCCCCGGGAGGGCGTCACCGCCTGGGCGTTCGGCGCCGCCGGGCTCGGCGCCGGCCGGGGCCTGGCCGTCGCGGTGGTCTACGGGGTGCTCAGCCTCGTGGCGAGCCTGCCCGGGGTCGCCGTGCTCGTCGCCCGCTGGTACGCGGGGCTGCGCGCCGGGTCCCGGACCACCGCGTCACCCGGCGCGCGGGAGGGCGCCTACCCGCGGTCCGCCGCGCCCGTCGCGCCGGACGTACCCGCCGCAGCGCCCTCCGAGGTCAGCAGGGAGAAATACGCGCCGAAGGAATCCGTCAGGCTCGCCAGCAGTTCCTCGCCCTTTTCCGCCGAACCCAGTGAGGGACGGCCGATGACACCGGAATCGGTATAGGCGGACATGCCCAGGGTGAGCAGATGACGCCGGTCGTCCGCGACGGAATCGGAGGTCTCATAACCGGGCCGGAGCAATTCGGGATGAGTGTGCAGAAGGATGGAGGTCTCGATTTCCCCCGCGTGCATGTCGGTGAGCAACGAGGTGGCGACACCGGCCCGTCGCCGCGCCGTCTCCCAGTCCTCCGGGGCCGGGAAGAGCGCCATCCGCTCGCCGCGCGCGGAGGACTCCTGGACGACGTTGCCGAGTACGTAGTTCCCGCCGTGCCCGTTGACCAGCACCAGGGCGTCCACGCCCGACCGGCGCAGCGAGTCGGCGATGTCCCGTATCACCGCGTGGAGGGTCACGGAGGAGAGGGAGACGGTCCCCGGCCAGGCCGCGTGCTCGTGCGAGCAGGAGACCGTCACCGGAGGGAGGAGGTGCACCGGGTACGCGTCGGCGATCTCCCGCGCGACGGCACAGGCGACCAGCGTGTCGGTCGCCAGCGGCAGGAAGGGACCGTGCTGCTCGAAACTCCCGACGGGAAGAACCGCGACCTGCCGTGAGACTCCGGCGCCCCGCGTCCGTACATCCTCCGTGGTGTCCGCCGGCAACAGACCGTACCCCGGGCCGTGCGCCGCCGACCGTTTTTGCGAACCACCCATATCGTCACGGCCTTTCGTCTCTGCTCAGAGCTGAGGAACTCGAGAATCATGACAGAAAAAGTAGGCGTACTCGGCAAGAAGTCCCCGCAGCGGACCGGTGTGGAACGCGTCGTGAATGCGCCGCTGCCCACCGTGTACGGGAAATTCCAGGCGGTCGGCTACCTGGACCACGACCGCGGTGACGAGCAAGTGGCCCTGGTGTACGGCGACATCGGCACGGACGGTGTCCTCACCCGGCTGCACTCGGAGTGCCTGACGGGCGACGCCTTCGGTTCCCGGCACTGCGAGTGCGGCGACCAGCTGGCGTCGGCGCTGCGCGCGGTCGTCGCCGAAGGGGCGGGCGTGGTCGTCTACTTGAGGGGGCACGAGGGCCGCGGCATCGGCCTGCTCGCCAAGCTGCGGGCGATGGCCCTCCAGGCGGAGGGCCTGGACACCGTCGAGGCGAACCTCGCCCTCGGCCTGCCGGTGGACGCCCGCGACTACGCCGTCGCCGCCGGGATGCTCCAGGACCTGGGCGTGCGGTCGGTGCGGCTGATGTCCAACAACCCGCGCAAACGGGAGGCGCTGGTCCGGCACGGCGTCCAGGTCGCCGAGCAGGTGCCGCTGCTGATACCGCCGTGCGAGAACAACATCACCTACCTGCGCACCAAGCGGGAACGCCTCGACCACCACCTGCCCCACCTCGACGCGGTGGCGCACTGGTCGTGACCGGCGCCGTGAGCCGCGTCCGCGTTCAGCCGGCCACGGCGTCGTGCACCAGCCGCCTCAGTTCCCGGAACACCGGGTTGGAGGACCTGGGCCGCACCTGCGTGTAGAACTGCACGGTCAGGTCGCGGCCCGGGTCGACCCAGAAGGTGGTGGTGGCCACTCCGCTCCAGCCGTACGTGCCGGGGCCGGACGGGGTCTGGGTGCGGGACGGGTCGACGACGACGGAGACGCCGAGCCCGAAGCCGACGCCGTCGTTGCCGGGATCGTCGTGCGCGGGGCGGCTGCCGAAGGCGCGCAGATCGGCGCCGCCGGGGAGGTGGTTGCGGGTCATCAGGTCCACGGTCCCGGGGGTGAGCAGCCGCACCCCGTCGAGCTCGCCGCGCCGGCGCAGCATCTCCGTGAACCGGTGCATGTCGTGGGCGGAGGCCACCATCCCCCCGCTGCCGGACAGGAACCGCGGCCGGCCCCGCAGCGGCAGCCCGGCGATGGGCTCGATGCCCCCGCCCTCCGCCTCCCCGTACATCTCCGCGAGCCGCCCCGCCTGCTCGTCGGCGACCTCGAACCCGGCGTCCGTCATCCCCAGCGGCCGGAAGACCCGCTCGGCGAGGAAGGCGTCCAGCGGCTGCCCGGACACCACCTCGATGATCCGCCCCAGCACGTTGGAGGCCACCGAGTAGTTCCACTGCGTCCCCGGGTCGAACTGCAGCGGAAGACGCGCGTACAGGTCGACGGTCTCGGCGAGGGAGGCCCCCGGCACCACCGACGACTCCAGCCCGGCCGCCCGGTACAGCGCGTCGACGGGGTGGGCGTGGTAGAAGCCGAACGTCAGCCCGGCGGTGTGGGTCATCAGGTGCCGCACGAGCAGGGGCCCGTCGGCCGGCCGGGTCAGCACGTCGTCACCGGAACCGCCCTCGTACACCCGGGGCTCGGCGAAGGCCGGCAGATGGCGCCCGACCGGGTCGTCCAGTGACAGCCGGTCCTCCTCCACCAGCGTCAGCGCGCCCACGGACGTCACCGGCTTGGTCATGGAGTAGATCCGCCACAGCGTGTCGCTCTCCACCGGCAGCCCGGCCGCGACGTCCCGCGCCCCGTACGCCGTCAGGTGCGCGACGCGTCCGCCCCGCGCGACGGCCACGAGGAAGCCGGGCAGCCGCCCCTCGTCGACCCGGCGCGCGAAATGCCGGTCCAGGCGCTCCAGCGCGCCGGCGTCCAGCCCGGCCTCCTCCGGGCCGACCTCTTGCCGCAGCAGTGCCATCCTTCTCCTCCGCTCCCGATCATCGAGGTGAGTCCGGCATACCCCGCCGGGCGCCGGCGGGAACGCCGGGGCCGCGCGGGCCGTTGACCGGGGTATGACTCAGGACGCCGAGCAGAACGCACTGCTCTCGCTGCTCTCCGAGGGGAACAGCGGAGTGCTCGTCACGCTGAAGCGCGACGGGCGGCCCCAGCTGTCGAACGTCAACCACGCGTACGACCCGGACGAGCGGGTCGTCCGGGTCTCGGTCACGGACGGCCGGGCCAAGACCCGCAACGCCCGGCGGGACCCGCGGGTGTCCTATCACGTCACCACCTCCGACCGGTGGGCCTACGCGGTCGCCGAGGGCACTGCCGAGCTTACGGCGGTCGCCGAGGAGCCGTACGACCAGACGGTGGAGGAACTCGTCCGGCTGTACCGCGACGTCAACGGCGAGCACCCCGACTGGGACGACTACCGCGCCGCGATGGTCCGCGACCGGCGGCTGGTGCTGCGGCTGCGGGTGGAGCGGGTGTACGGGATCCCGCGGCGCGGCGGGTCGTAGGTCCGGCGCGGCGGACGGGCGGGGCGGCGGGCCGGGGCCCCGGAGGCGGCACGGCCTCCGGGGCGGGGCGCACACGGGTCAGGCCGTCACCTTCTCCGGCTGCGCGGCGTCCTCCCGCACCGCGCGCGTGCCGAGCCGCTCGGCCGGGACCCGGTGGGTCTCGCGGGCCGAGAGCGCGGCGATCACCGGCGGGACGCACAGGGCCGCCGTGAACAGGGCCACCGCGGACCAGTCGTCGCCGTCCGGGCCGGCGATCCGTGCGGCGAAGGTGACGGCGAAGCCGGCCACCGCGAAGCCGATCTGGGTGCCGATCGCCACTCCCGAGAGCCGGACCCGGGTCGGGAACATCTCGCCGTAGAAGGACGGCCACACACCGTTCGCCGCGCTGTAGACGACACCGAAGGCGAGGACGCCGAGGAGCAGGGTCAGCGCGTAGTTGCCGGTGGAGATCGCCCACAGGTAGAGGAACATCGTCACCGCGCTGCCGACCGCGCCGATCAGGAAGACCGGGCGCCGCCCGACACGGTCGGAGAGCGCGGCCCACAGCGGGATCGCGGCCAGCGCGACGACGTTGGCCAGCGCGCCCACCCACAGCATCGACGAGCGCGACATGCCGACGGTGTCACTGGTCGCGTAGGCCAGCGCCCACACGGTGAAGATCGTGCTGACGGACGCGATCAGCGCACCGGCGACCACCCGCAGGACGTCCGCCCAGTGCTCGCGCACCAGGACCACCAGCGGCAGCTTCACGACCCCCTCGGTCGCGGTCTGCTGTGCGAAGGCCGGCGTCTCGTCGAGCTTGCGGCGGATGACGTAGCCCACCACGGCGACCGCGACGCTCAGCCAGAACGGCACCCGCCAGCCCCAGGACAGCAGGTGCTCCTCGGGCAGCGCGGCCACCGGGATGAAGACCAGGGTGGCCAGCAGCTGCCCGCCCTGGGTGCCGCTGAGGGTGAAGCTGGTGAAGAAGCCGCGCCGGTGGGGCGGCGCGTGTTCCAGGGTCATCGAGTTCGCGCTGGCCTGTTCGCCGGCCGCCGAGACGCCCTGCAGCACGCGGCACAGCACCAGCAGGACCGGGGCGAGCGTGCCGACCTGGTCGCGGGTGGGCAGACAGCCGATGAGGAACGTCGACAGGCCCATCAGCATCAGCGTGAAGACCATGATCTTCTTGCGGCCGAGCCGGTCGCCGATGTGGCCGAGGAAGAGCGCGCCGAGCGGCCGGGCCGCGTACGCCACCCCGAAGGTGGCCAGCGACAGCAGGGTCGCCGTCGCCGGGTCGGACTCGTCGAAGAAGACCTCGGGGAAGATCAGCGCGGCCGCGCTGCCGTAGATGAAGAAGTCGTAGTACTCCAGTGCGCTGCCGATCCAGGCGGCCGTCGCGGCCTTCTTCGGCTGTCCGGGCGGGGAGGCGTCGCGGGGCGGGGCGGGGACGGACACGGCGTGCTCCTTCGAGGGGGCTCCACGGTACGTGGAGGGCGAGCGGAGGGGAGAAGTGCCGGTGCGCTAATTAACCCACTGGGTAGTTAGTCGCGGCTGGGTAGGGATGCTGCGCCCGACCGTTCGCGGTGTCAAGGGGTCGCGTCGTGCGAAGTCAGTCCGCCGACCGCTCGGCCGTCAGGTAGGCGATCACCATGTCGCCCAGCATCGCCCGGTAGTGCTCGCGCTGGGCCGGGGCCACGAGGTCGCGGCCGAACAGCGCGCCGAAGGTGTGCCGGTTGGACACCCGGAAGAAGCAGAAAGCGCTGATCATCGCGTGCAGGTCGACGGCGTCGACGTCCGCCGTGAACAGGCCCGACTCCTGCCCGGCGGTCAGGATCCGGCGGATCACGGCCAGCGCGGGCGACCCCATGCGGGCCAGTTCCTCCGAGGCCGCGATGTGCTCGGCGCCGTGGATGTTCTCGATGCTCACCAGGCGGATGAAGTCGGGGTGCCGCTCGTGGTGGTCGAAGGTCAGCTCGGCCAGCCGCCGGATGGCGGCCACCGGGTCCAGGTGGTCGACGTCCAGCTGCTGCTCGGCCTCGCGGATCACGCCGTACGCACGCTCGAGGACGGCCGTGAACAACTGCTCCTTGCTGCCGAAGTAGTAGTAGATCATCCGCTTCGTGGTGCGGGTGCGGGCGGCGATCTCGTCGACGCGGGCCCCGTCGAAGCCGGCCCGGGCGAACTCCTGGGTCGCCACGTCGAGGATCTCGGCCCTGGTGCGGGCGGCGTCACGGATGCGCTCGCCGGGCCGTGCCGGTTCTTCGACGCTGGTCATGGACTTCCTTCGGGCGAGGGGCCGGTGCCGGTGATTGTAGAAGCAGGCCGCCGCGCGGCCGCCGGGTCTTCCCCTGAGCTCTCCGCCGCTGATATAGCTAACGTACTGGTTCGTACATTACTGGTCGTCTCTGGAGGTCAGCGGTGCCCAAGGACTCGTATCTCGTCGGGCTGATCGGCTCCGGCATCGGCCCGTCGCTCAGCCCCGCGCTGCACGAGCGGGAGGCCGACCGCCAGGGCCTGCGCTGTCTGTACCGGCTCCTCGACCTCGACACGATCGGCGTACCGCCCGAGGCGGTGGGCGAACTGCTGGACGCGGCCCGGCTCCTCGGCTTCGACGGGCTCAACATCACCCACCCGTGCAAGCGGCTCGTCGTCGAGCACCTGGACGCCCTCGATCCGCGGGCGGAGGCGCTGGGCGCGGTCAACACGGTGGTCTTCGAGGACGGCCGCGCCGTCGGCCACAACACGGACGTCACCGGTTTCGCCGCCTCCTTCGCCCGCGGTCTGCCCGACGCGCCGCTGGAGCGGGTGGTGCAGCTCGGCGCGGGAGGCGCCGGCGCGGCCGTCGCGCACGCCGTGCTCACCCTGGGCGCCGAACGGGTCACCGTCGTGGACGCGCTGCCCGAACGGGCCGCCGAACTCGCCGAGGGCCTGAACCGGACCTTCGGACCGGACCGCGCCGCCGCCGCACCCCCGGACCGGCTGCCGGAGCTCCTCGCCGCCGCCGTCGGCGGCGGCGGACTCGTGCACGCCACCCCCACCGGCATGGCCGCCCACCCCGGGCTGCCCCTGCCGGCGGAGCTGCTGCACCCGGGGCTGTGGGTCGCCGAGGTGGTCTACCGCCCCCTGGAGACCGACCTGCTGCGCACCGCCCGCGCGGCCGGCTGCCCCGTCCTCGACGGCGGCGGGATGGCCGCGTTCCAGGCGGCGGACGCGTTCCGGCTGTTCACCGGGCGGGACCCCGACGCCGCCCGGATGCTCGCGGACCTCACCGAGCTGACCGGCGGTGCCGTCGGAGCACCCCGGTAGTCCCAGAACCCGCAACGTCACGGAAGCAGAGGTACCGACGTGCGCACGTCCATCGCCACCGTCTCGCTCAGCGGCTCCCTCACCGAGAAGCTCACGGCCGCCGCCCGCGCCGGCTTCGACGGGGTGGAGATCTTCGAGAACGACCTGCTGGCCTCCCCCCTCACCCCGGAGGAGATCCGCGCCCGCTGCGCCGATCTCGGCCTGACCGTCGACCTCTACCAGCCGCTGCGGGACGTCGAGGCCGTGCCCGCGGACGTGTTCGCCCGCAACCTGCGCCGCGCCCGGCACAAGTTCGAGCTGATGCGCAGGCTCGGCGCCGACACCGTCCTCGTCTGCTCCAGCGTCGACCCGCTCGCCGTCGACGACGACGCCCTCGCCGCCGAGCAGCTGGCGGACCTCGCCGACCTCGCCCGCGACTGCGGCGTCCGGGTGGCCTACGAGGCGCTCGCCTGGGGCCGGCACGTCAGCACGTACGACCACGCCTGGCGCATCGTCGAGGCGGCCGGCCATCCCGCGCTCGGCACCTGCCTGGACAGCTTCCACATCCTGTCCCGCGGTTCCGACCCGCGGGGCATCGAGGGCATCCCCGGCGAGAAGATCTTCTTCCTCCAGCTCGCCGACGCCCCGCTGCTCGCGATGGACGTGCTGCAGTGGAGCCGCCATCACCGCTGCTTCCCCGGCCAGGGCGGTTTCGACGTCGCCGGGCTGGTCCGGCACGTGCTGCGCACCGGCTACGACGGACCGCTCTCCCTCGAGGTCTTCAACGACGTCTTCCGGCAGGCCGAGGCCGGCCCGACCGCCGTGGACGCCCGCCGTTCCCTGCTGGTGCTCCAGGAGGCGGTGGGAGCGGCCGAACCGCCCCCCGCCGTCGTCCCCACGGGGTTCGCGTTCGCCGAACTCGTCGCGCCGGACGCGGCGCCCCTCGCGGGACTGCTCGACGCGCTCGGCTTCGCCCGCACCGCCCGGCACCGCGGCAAACCCGTCGACCTGTGGCAGCAGGGCGAGGCCCGGATCCTCGTCAACACCGGGGCGGCCGTACGCCGTGACGGCACCCGCCTCGCCGCCGTCGGGCTGGAGTCACCCGATCCGGCCGGCGCCGCCCGCCGGGCCGAGGCCCTGCTGGCGCCCGTGCTGCCGCGCCGCCGTGCCCCCGGGGACGCCCCGCTCGACGCGGTCGCCGCACCCGACGGCACGGAGCTGTTCTTCTGCTCCACCCGGCCGGGCGGCTGGCGGTCCGACTTCGAGGACGTCGCGCACGCGCCGGCCGCCCCGTCCGTCCGCCGCATCGACCACGTCGCGCTGACCCAGCCCTGGCACCACTTCGACGAGGCGGCGCTCTTCCACCGCAGCGTGCTCGGGCTGCGCGCCGAGGACAGCGTGGACCTCGCCGACCCCTACGGACTGCTCCGCAGCCGCGCGGTGAGCAACGCCGACGGCAGCGTCCGCATCGCCCTCACCGTCGGGGCCGCACCCACGGACGACACCGTGCACGCCCAGCACATCGCGCTCGCCACCGACGACGTGGTCGCCGCGGCCCGCGGCTTCCGCGACGCCGGCGGCCACCTGCTGCCGATCCCGGCGAACTACTACGACGACCTCGCCGCCCGGTACGAGTTCGCCGACGGCGAGCTGGAGACCTACCGCGAGCTGGGCATCCTCTACGACCGCGACGAGCACGGCGTCCTGCGGCACTGCTACACCCGCACCGTCGGCCGCGTCTTCTTCGAACTCCTCCAGCGCGACGGCGGCCACCGCGGCTACGGCGCCCGCAACGCGCCGGTGCGGCTGGCCGCGCAGCACGGGGTACGGATGCCGGCCGGCGGCTGACGGCTCCGGCCGCGCGGAGGCGGCCGGCCGTACGGGGGGCCGGCGCCGCCCGCCGCTCACGGCCGGGTGTTCCACTCCGCGATCACGGGCCTGCCGTGTTCCAGCGACAGCCGGTTCAGCGTGCCCGTCTCCAGACGGAACAGGCGTCCCTCGGCAGGCGGCAGCCCCAGGCGGCGGGCCGTCAGCACGCGGAGCAGGTGGCCGTGGGCCACCAGCATCACGTCGCCCTCCTCGAGCGCCCCGGCCACCCGGGCCAGCACCCGGTCGGCGCGCTCGCCCACCCGCTCCGGCGACTCGCCGGGGAGGTCCGGACCGGGCGGTACGCCGTCGGTCCACAGGTCCCAGCCGGGCCGGCTGCGGCGGATGTCGGCGGTGGTGACGCCCTCGTAGGCGCCGTAGTCCCACTCCTGCAGGTCCGCGTCCGTCACCGCCCCGGACAGGCCCGCGAGTTCGGCGGTGCGCCGGGCGCGCACCAGCGGGCTGGTGAGGACCAGCGCGAAGGTCCTGCCCGCCAGCAGCGGGGCCAGGGACTTGGCCTGTTCCTCGCCGTGCGGGGTGAGCGGCAGATCGGTCCGGCCGGTGTGCCGGCCCGACCTGCTCCACTCCGTCTCGCCGTGGCGGGCGAGCAGCAGGTCCCCCACGTCCCTCACGCCTTCTTCGCCGACTCGACGGCGTGGCCGCCGAACTGGTTGCGCAGCGCCGCGATCATCTTCATCTGCGGCGAGTCCTCCTGACGGGAGGCGAACCGCGCGAAGAGGGAGGCGGTGATCGCCGGCAGCGGCACGGCGTTGTCGATGGCGGCCTCCACGGTCCAGCGGCCCTCGCCCGAGTCCTCGGCGTAGCCGCGCAGCCGGTCCAGGTGCTCGTCCTCGTCGAGGGCGTTCACCGCGAGGTCGAGCAGCCAGGAGCGGATGACGGTGCCCTCCTGCCAGGAGCGGAACACCTCGCGGACGTTGTCCACCGAGTCGACCTTCTCCAGCAGCTCCCAGCCCTCGGCGTAGGCCTGCATCATGGCGTACTCGATGCCGTTGTGGACCATCTTGGCGAAGTGCCCGGCGCCGACCCTGCCCGCGTGGACGAAGCCGTAGGGGCCCTCCGGCTTGAGCGCGTCGAAGACCGGCTTCAGCCGGTCCACGTGCTCCTCGTCGCCGCCGACCATGAGGGCGTAGCCGTTCTTCAGGCCCCACACGCCGCCCGAGACGCCCGCGTCGACGAAGCCGATGCCCCGGGCGCCCAGCTCCCTGGCGTGCTTCTCGTCGTCCGTCCAGCGGGAGTTGCCGCCGTCGACGACGAGGTCGCCGGGCTTGAGCAGGCTCGCCAGCTGGTCGATGACCTGCTGGGTGACGCTGCCGGCGGGGACCATCACCCAGATCGCCCGGGGCCTGTCGAGCCGGTCGACGAGGTCGGACAGGTGGCTGACGTCGGAGCGTTCGGGGTCGGTGTCGTACCCGACGACGGTGTGGCCGGCGTTGCGGATGCGCTCGCGCATGTTGCCGCCCATCTTGCCCAGGCCGACGAGACCGATCTGCATGTCAGTTCACTTCCTTCAGTTCGCGGTAGGCGGCCACCAGCGCGGCCGTGGAGGGGTCGAGGCCGGGCACGTCGGCGCCCTCGGTGAGGGCGGGCTCGACGCGCTTGGCGAGCACCTTGCCCAGTTCCACGCCCCACTGGTCGAAGGAGTCGATGTCCCAGACGGCGCCCTGCACGAACACCTTGTGCTCGTACAGCGCGATCAGCTGGCCGAGGACCGACGGGGTCAGTTCGGTGGCCAGGATCGTCGTGGTGGGGTGGTTTCCCTCGAAGGTGCGGTGCGGCACCTGCTCCTCGGGCACGCCCTCCGCCCGTACCTCCTCGGCGGTCTTGCCGAAGGCGAGGGCCTGGGTCTGGGCGAAGAAGTTGGCCATCAACAGGTCGTGCTGGGCCTGGAGTTCACCGCTCAGCTCGGCGACCGGCCGGGCGAAGCCGATGAAGTCCGCCGGGATCAGCTTCGTGCCCTGGTGGATCAACTGGTAGTAGGCGTGCTGCCCGTTGGTGCCCGGGGTGCCCCACACCACGGGTCCCGTCTGCCAGGTGACGGGGCGGCCCCGGCGGTCCACCGACTTGCCGTTGGACTCCATGTCGAGCTGCTGGAGGTAGGCGGTGAACTTCGACAGGTAGTGCGAGTACGGCAGCACCGCGTGCGACTGGGCGCCGAGGAAGTTGTTGTACCAGACGCCCAGCAGGCCCAGCAGCAGCGGCGCGTTGGCCTCGGCGGGCGCGGTGCGGAAGTGCTCGTCGACCAGGCGGAACCCGTCGAGCATCTCCCGGAAGCGGTCCGGGCCGATGGCGATCATCAGCGACAGGCCGATCGCCGAGTCGTAGGAGTAGCGCCCGCCGACCCAGTCCCAGAACTCGAACATGTTCGCCGTGTCGATGCCGAACTCGGCGACCTTGTCCGCGTTGGTCGACAGGGCCACGAAGTGCCGGGCGACCGCCTTCTCGTCGCCCCCCAGGCCGGCCAGCAGCCACGAGCGCGCCGAGGTGGCGTTGGTGACCGTCTCGATGGTGGTGAAGGTCTTGGACGCGACGACGAACAGCGTCTCGGCCGGGTCCAGGTCGCGCACCGCCTCGTGCAGGTCGGCGCCGTCCACGTTGGACACGAACCGGAACGTCAGCGAGCGGTCGGTGTACGCCCGCAGCGCCTCGTAGGCCATCGCCGGGCCCAGGTCGGAGCCGCCGATGCCGATGTTGACGACGTTGCGGATCGGCCTGCCGGTGTGCCCGGTCCACTCACCGGAGCGGACCCGCCCGGCGAAGTCGGCCATCCTGTCGAGCACCGCGTGCACGGCCGGGACGACGTTCTCGCCGTCGACCTCGATCACCGCGTCCCGCGGGGCGCGCAGCGCGGTGTGCAGCACGGCCCGGTCCTCGGTGGTGTTGATCCTCTCCCCGCGGAACATGGCGTCGCGCAGCCCGAACACGCCGGTGGCCTCGGCCAGCTCCCGCAGCAGGGCGAGCGTCTCGTCGGTGACCAGGTGCTTGGAGTAGTCGATGCGCAGATCGCCCACGCGCACCACGTACCGCTCCGCGCGGGAGGGGTCGGCGGCGAACAGCTCGCGCAGGTCGGGCCGCGGCAGTGTGTCCGCGCGGTGGTTCTCCAGGGCGGCCCACTGGGGGAGCCGGGTCGGCTCGGGGGCGTCAGACATGGGCGGGGACCTCCTCGGTGGCCTCGCCGCGCAGGGCGACGGCGTACATTTCGTCCGCGTCGAGGCGCCGGAGCTCCTCGGCGATGAGTTCGGAGGTGGCACGGACCTTCAGCGCCATCCGGCGCGGCGGCTGGCCCGGCAGGGACAGCGTGGCCAGCGGACCCTCGGGACGGTCGATGACGAGCTCGCCGTCCGCGGTGCCGAGACGGACCGCCGTGACCAGCGGCCCGTCGGTCACCACCCGGTCCACGGTGATCCGCAGCCGTGCCTCCAGCCAGCGCGCCAGCAGCTCCGCGGCCGGATTGCCGGCCTCGGCCTCCACGGCCGCCGAGGTCACCGCCGGCGGGGCCTGGTCCAGGGCGGCCGCCAGCAGGGAGCGCCAGGGCGTCAGCCGGGTCCAGGCGAGGTCGGTGTCGCCCGGCGCGTAGGAGCGCACCCGCGCCTCCAGGACGTCCAGGGGGTTCTCGACCGCGTACAGGTCGGTGATCCGGCGCTGGGCCAGCGCGCCCAGCGGGTCCTTCGCCGGGTTCTCGGGCGCGTCCGCCGGCCACCACACCACCACCGGGGCGTCCGGCAGCAGCAGCGGCAGCACCACCGAGTCGGCGTGCTCGGACACCTCGCCGTAGGTCCGCAGCACCACCGTCTCGCCGGTGCCCGCCTCCGAACCGACGCGGACCTCCGCGTCCAGCCGGGGGTGGGTGCGCTCGCGCGGGGTGCGGGCGTGCCGCTTGATGACGACCAGGGTGCGTGAGGGGTGCTCGTGCGAGGCCTCCTCGGCCGCCTTGATCGAGTCGTAGGCGTTCTCCTCGTCCGTGACGATCACCATCGTCAGGACCATGCCGACGGCCGGGGTGCCGATGGCACGGCGGCCCTGCACCAGCGCCTTGTTGATCTTGCTTGCCGTGGTGTCGGTCAGATCGATCTTCATGGCCTGCGCCAGCTCCGTCCGTCTCGCTCGAGCATCTCGTCGGCCTCCGCGGGTCCCCAGCTGCCCGAGGCGTACTGCGCCGGCCTGCCGTGCGACGCCCAGTACTCCTCGATCGGGTCGAGAATCCTCCAGGACTCCTCCACTTCCTGATGACGGGGGAACAGGTTGGCGTCCCCCAGCAGGACGTCCAGGATCAGCCGCTCGTACGCCTCCGGGCTGGACTCGGTGAACGACTCGCCGTAGGCGAAGTCCATCGACACGTCCCGGATCTCCATCGACGTGCCCGGCACCTTGGAACCGAAGCGCACCGTGACGCCCTCGTCCGGCTGGACGCGGATCACGACGGCGTTGGAGCCCAGCTCCTCGGTGGCCGTGGTGTCGAAGGGCGAGTGCGGGGCGCGCTGGAAGACCACCGCGATCTCGGTGACCCGGCGGCCCAGCCGCTTGCCGGTGCGCAGGTAGAAGGGGACGCCCGCCCAGCGGCGGTTGTCGATGCCCAGCTTGATCGCCGCGTAGGTGTCGGTGGTGGAGGCCGGGTCGATGCCGTCCTCCTCCAGGTAGCCGCGCACCTTCGCGCCGCCCTGCCAGGCGCCCGTGTACTGCGCGCGCACGGTGTCCCGGCCCAGGTCCTTCGGCAGCCTCACCGCCCGGAGCACCTTCAGCTTCTCGGTGAGCAGCGAGGACGCGTCGAAGGAGGAGGGTTCCTCCATCGCGGTGAGCGCGAGCAGCTGGAGCAGGTGGTTCTGGATGACGTCGCGGGCGGCGCCGATGCCGTCGTAGTAGCCCGCGCGGCCGCCGATGCCGATGTCCTCGGCCATGGTGATCTGCACGTGGTCGACGAAGGACCGGTTCCAGACCGGCTCGAACATCTGGTTGGCGAAGCGCAGCGCCAGGATGTTCTGGACGGTCTCCTTGCCCAGGTAGTGGTCGATCCGGAACACCTGGTCCGGGGCGAACACCTCGTGGACGATCGCGTTCAGCTCCTCGGCCGACCGCAGGTCGTGCCCGAACGGCTTCTCGATCACGGCGCGGCGCCACGATCCCCCGGGAGCGTCGGCCAGCCCGTGCCGCTTCAACTGCTGCACGACCTTCGGGAAGAACCTCGGCGGTACGGAGAGGTAGAAGGCGTAGTTGCCGCTGGTGCCCCGGGACGCATCCAACTCGTCGATGGCGGAGCGCAGTTGCTTGAAGGCCGAGTCGTCGTCGAAGTCGCCCGGGATGAACCGCATCCCCTCGGCGAGCTGCTGCCAGACCTCCTCGCGGAAGGGGGTGCGGGCGTGCTCCTCGACCGCGTCGTGGACCACCTGGGCGAAGTCCTGGTTCTCCCAGTCCCGCCGGGCGAAACCGACCAGCGAGAAGCCGGGCGGCAGCAGTCCCCGGTTGGCGAGGTCGTACACGGCCGGCATCAGCTTCCTGCGGGACAGGTCGCCGGTCACCCCGAAGATGACGAGCCCGGAGGGGCCCGCGATCCGGGGCAGACGGCGGTCACGGGGGTCGCGCAGGGGGTTGGCCCAGCCGGCCGCGGGGGCGCGCAGGGCCGCGTCGGCCCGGGGCGCCCGCTGTTCCCCGGTCACCGCGGCGTCCGTCCGCGGTCCGGTCGTCTCGTCGGTCATTCCGCGTCAACTCCCATGTCGTCGAGGGACTTCGTCACCGCTCCGAGCGGGTCCCGCCGGGCGTCCCCGGACCGCGCGGCGCCCTCGTCCGCCTGTGGCCGCACCGCCTCGTCGTACGGGGGCCCGAGCCGCCGCACGGCGGCCGGGGCGGTGCGGGACCGGACGTCACCGCCGGTGACGGCGGCGCTCCGGAGCGTCCCGCGGGCGGCGGTGGCGTACGGCGCGGCCTCGGGCACCGTGGCCACGGCGCCGGGCACGGCCGGCTCCGTCACGGACCGGGTTTCCTCGTACGCCGGATTCAGCCGTTCGCCGGTCCCGCCATCGGCGGGGGAGGGGGCCGCGGTGGCGCGGGCGAGCCTCGGACCGGCCTGCGGGAGGACCCGGCCGTCCCGGCCGCCGGTCACCTCGTGCGGGGGCCGCGGGACGCCGTCGGCGGCACGGACGCCCGAGGTGGTCGTCGTCCGCACGGCCTCGCCGGGCGGCCGCTGCCCTGCTCCCGCGCTCGCGGTTGCTTCGGTCACTATGATCATCTTCTTTCTCGCGGTCACGTCAACCGTGCGCGGAGGTGAGGAATTCCTTCGTGATCCGTTCGGCGGAGACGACGCTTTCCCGCGTCACCTGTGAACCGGTACCACGTCGGTCCCCCTCCGGCTCCGACCGCAACGCGGGCCCGCACGGCCGGCGGCGGCACCCCGTGCGCCGGTACACCCGGACGGGTGAGCGCCGGCCGCGCGGGGCCGGACGGGCGCACGGAGCGTCCCCGGTGCCGGCCGGAGTGCGGGCCGCCCCGACGGGCTCCGGTCGCCACCGCTCCTCGCGCAGCGGCGAGTACCGCGGAACCGTGCTGATCATGCCCCTCACCTCGCCCGCGCGGTGTCCGCCGCCGCCCCCGGGCACGCGAAAGGGGCTCCACGCGTGCGTGGAGCCCCTTGCCCGGCCGGGGAGGGCCGGTGCGGGAGGTGCTCAGTGGCCGAAGGTGAACCAGTTGACGTTCACGAAGTCCGCCGGCTGGCCGCTGGTGAAGGTCAGGTAGACGTCGTGGGTGCCCGTGACGGAGCTGATGTTCGCCGGGACGGTCCGCCACGACTGCCAGCCGCCCGTGTTGCCCACCGCGAAGCTGCCGATCGGCGCGTTGCTCCGGCTGTCCAGGCGCACCTCGACCAGGCCGCTGACGCCGGAGGCCGCGCCGCTCGCCACCCGCGCGGAGAACTGCCGGGCCGCGGTCGAGCCGAAGTTGACGCCCTTGAACTGCAGCCAGTCACCGTTGGCCAGCGCGCCCACGTTCTGCCCGCCGCCCGAGTCCGACGTGGTCTCCGTCATCGTGCCGGACTGGGCGTCGTAGGACTCGGCCTGGATGGTGCCGTAGGCGTCGCGGTTGCCGGTCGGCGGGGGAGTGGTGCCGCCGCCACCGGAGGTCAGCACCTGCACGTAGTCGACCAGCATCGAGTGGCCGGGCTGGGTGCCGGCGTCCGGGCCGCCGCCGAACGCGTCGGGGAAGCCGCCGCCCATCGCCACGTTGAGGATGATGAAGTAGCCGTGGTCCGTGGCGTTCGACCAGGTGGTGGCGTCGACCTGGTTCTCCCGCACGGTGTGGAAGTTGTTGCCGTCCAGGTAGAAGCGGATCTCCTCCACGCTCGTCGAGCGGTCCCACTCCATGCGGTAGGTGTGGAAGCCGGCCTGGCACGTCGTGCCCTGGCAGGTGGTCGAACCGCCGATGCCGCTGGTCTCGTTGCACGGGCCGCCCGGCGAGGTGCCGCAGTGCATCGTGGCGAACACGGTGTTGTTGCCCTGCGTGTTCTCCATGATGTCCAGCTCACCGACGGCGGGCCAGTTCCAGTAGTTGCCCCGGTAGGGCGAGCCCAGCATCCAGAACGCCGGCCAGTAGCCCTTGGCGGCGGCACCGGTGACGTTCGGCACCTGGATACGGCCCTCGACGCGCAGCTTGCCGCCCGCCGGGGGCTGGAAGTCGGTGCGGTTGGTCTCGATGCGGCCGGAGGTCCAGTTGCCGGAGGCGTCGCGGCGCGGGGTGATGCGGAGGTTGCCGTTGCCGTCGAGCGAGACGTTGTCCGTGCTGGACGTCATGGTCTCGATCTCGCCGGTGCCCCAGTTGGCGGGGCCGCCCGGGTATCCCTTGCCCGTCGCGTACTGCCAGTTGGAGGTGTTGACGCCGCTGCCCGCCGGGCCGTTGAAATCGTCGGCGAAGACCTGGGTCCAGCCCGACGGGGGAGGCGGCGCGGAAGCGCTCGCGGACGGGACGGCGGCGGTCGCGGCGGCCGCCGCGAGACCGAGCGTGGTCACGACGGCGAGCAGCGCCCGCCTCACGGGGCGGGGTCTGCGGGAGGTGCGGGGCATGCCGGAGGTGTCGCTCATGTGGGGATGCCTCTCGGGTACGGATGGTCGGTGCGGGGAGTACGTCGAGAGCGCGGACGCGCTTCGTGAGAGCGCTCTCAGAGTGACGCCAATGTGCTCTGAGGCCCCTGCGCCGTCAAGAGGTGTAGCCGAGAAAGTCCTTACGGGCGGGGAGGGTTCACCTCATGAATGACACGAATGGGTGCAAGCGCGCCGCGGCGGACGACGTGCGCGGCACCCGTCGGGGGCCCGGCGCCGCGCACGGCGTCCCGTTCGGCCACGGAGGCGGGCGCCGCGCCGGGGGCGTACGGGCCTTGCGGGGATGAGCGGCCCGCCCGGTCCGCACTCCGGGCCGGTGCGTCCGGCGTGACCCGTCGGTCACTCACCGTGACACCGGGCGCCGCGCTTCGGTCGGCGGCCGCGGCGTGGCCGGCCCGGTGACCGTGTACGGGGTGGAGGAGGCGAGCGGGCCCGCGCCGGGCGCCGGGGACGAGCCGGTGCGCCGGGTGCCGCGAGTAAGGTCGTCGGGGTGCCGGTCGACAGCACCCCGGTCCGGGCCGGTGACCGGGCGGTGCCACGGAAGGGTGCAGAGGTGAGGCTGACGATTCTGGGCGGCGGGGGATTCCGCGTGCCGCTGGTGTACGGGGCGCTGCTCGGGGACCGTGCCGAGGGGCGGGTGACCCGGGTCGTGCTGCACGACCCGGACGACGGCCGGCTGCGTGCGATCGCCCGTGTCCTGGCCGAGCAGGCCGCCGCAGTGCCCGGTGCCCCCGAGGTCACCGTCACCACGGACCTCGACGAGGCGCTGCGCGGTGCCGACTTCGTCTTCTCCGCCATCCGCGTCGGCGGCCTGGAGGGCCGGGCGCACGACGAACGGGTCGCGCTCGCCGAGGGGGTCCTCGGCCAGGAGACCGTCGGCGCGGGCGGCATCGCCTACGGTCTGCGCACCGTGCCCGTCGCCGTCGACGTCGCCCGGCGGGTGGCCCGCCTCGCCCCCGACGCCTGGGTCATCAACTTCACCAACCCCGCCGGCCTGGTCACCGAGGCCATGTCCCGCCACCTCGGCGACCGCGTCATCGGCATCTGCGACTCACCGGTGGGCCTCGGCCGCCGCATCGTCCGGGTGCTCGGCGTGGACCCCGACGAGGCGTGGATCGACTACGCCGGCCTCAACCACCTCGGCTGGGTGCGCGCGGTGCGGGTCGCCGGCCGCGACGAACTCCCGCGCCTGCTCGCCGACCCCGGACTGCTCGGTTCCTTCGAGGAGGGCAGGCTCTTCGGCGCCGACTGGCTGCGGTCCCTCGGCGCGATCCCCAACGAGTACCTGCACTACTACTACTTCCACCGCGAGGCCGTCCGCTCCGCCCGGCGGGCCGGGCGGACCCGGGGCGCCTTCCTGCTCGACCAGCAGGCCCGGTTCTACGCCGGGACGCGCGACCCCGACGTCTCCGCCCTGGAACTCTGGAACCGCGCCCGCGCCGAACGCGAGGCCACCTACATGGCCGAGAACCGCGAAACCGCCGGCGCCGGGGACCGCGAGGAGGACGACCTGTCCGGCGGCTACGAGAAGGTGGCCCTCGCCCTGATGCGGGCCATCGCCCGTGACGAACGCACCACCCTGATCCTCAACGTCCGCAACCGCGGCGCCCTCGCGCCGCTGGACGAGGAGGCCGTCGTCGAGGTCCCCTGCCGTGTGGACGCCGGCGGCGCGCACCCCGTCCCCGCCGGCCCGCTGCCCGGCCACGCCGCCGGCCTGGTGTGCGCCGTCAAGGCGGTCGAACGCGAGGTGCTCGCCGCCGCCGAGTCCGGTTCCCGCGCGACGGCGCTCAAGGCGTTCGCGCTGCACCCGCTCGTCGACTCCGTGAACGTGGCCCGCCGGCTCCTCGACGGCTACACCGCCGTCCACCCCGGCCTCGCGTACCTCACCTGACCCGGACGGAAGGATCCGGCGGGAGAACGCACCCGCTTCGGGCCGGCCGGTCGCCCCCCGTGACAGCGGCCGACCGACCCGAGCCCCCCGTTCCCCCGTGCTTCCCCCGTCCCCCCGGGCGGATTCCCCCGTCGCCCTACACCGTTAAGAGCACGCGACCCGGCGCCTGATACACCCCACGGAGAAATTCCCCGGAAAAAAATCCGGCCCCGGCACGGTGAGCGTGCCGGGGCCCGTACCGGAGCGGTGGCCCGTCGCGCCGCCGCGCGGGACCGGTCCCCGCCCGCGGGACGACGGCCTCAGGCGGGTGCCCCGGCCGCCGTGTCCGCGGCGGAGGCGCTCAGCCGGCCCGGAGCGGCCGCCGTCCTCGGCTCCACGGGCGCCGCCGGAGCCGGTACGGCGTCCAGGGCGTCCGCGCCGGCCCCCGGGGCGTCCGCGCCGGCGCGCCGCTGCGACAACGACGCGGGGCGCAGCGGACGCGGTCCGGACACCACCGTGTAGTCCTGGCCCAGGAACGGCGGCGTCATCTCGCCCGGGTCGTCCCCGAGCGCCAGCCGCACCGCGGCCCACGGGGCGTTCACCCCGCACAGCGACAGCTGGTGCAGACCGCCCGCCGGCCGGGTGTTGACGTCCATGAGCACGGGCCGCTCGCCGAGCATCCGGAACTGGATGTTGGACAGGTGGTGCAGGCCGAAGCCCTCCGCGATCCGCCGGGCCGGCTCCAGCCACCGCTCGTGCAGCGTGAAGCCCCTGCGGCGGCCGTCCTTGGTGCGGCCGACCGCCAGCCGGATCCGGTTGTCGGGCCCGGTGAGGCAGTCCACCGACACCTCGGGCTGCTCCAGACGCGGCATCACCAGCCAGTCCACCGGCTGGTCGGCCCGCCGCACCGCCTCCAGCACCAGGTCGAGCGGCACGTACGGGCTCGGGAAGCCGCTCAGCTGGGTGAGCGAGAAGGGCTCCCGCGTGATCACGCGGAAGCCCACTCCTCCCGCGCCGGACGCCGGCTTGAGACAGGCCCGGTGTCCTTGCTCCTCCAACTCCTCGACGGCCGCGAGGAGTTCCTCGGCGGACCGGACCCGCCACCACGGCGGCACGGGCACCCCGATCGCCTGGACCGCCTCGTAGGCGATCACCTTGTCCCGGAAGACCGCCACCGCCTCGGGCGGCGGTGCCAGCAGCGCCGTACCGGCCGCCTCGAACTCGGCGCGGTGCGCGACGATCGCCGACTGGTGCAGCCGGGGCACGAACACGTCGATGCCGCGCCGCTCGCACTGGGCGAGCGCGTACTCGACGTACGCCGCCGGGGACAGGCCCTCGGGCTCCAGTTCGGCGGTGTCGGCGGCGGCCAGCACGGGCGAGTCGGGGTCGCCGTGGGTGGCGTGGATCTCTACGGCCCGGTCGCTGGGATTTCTCCTCAGCTGATCCATGAAGAACACGTTCTCCGCGTACGTGCGGTTGAGCCAGACGCGTACGCAAGAGACCATGCAGGCCGCCTTTCGGGGTTCGCGGGCAGGGCTCGGCGGCCCGTTGCCCGGGCAGGACGTATGGAGGGTCACCGAACCGCCCTGTGCGAAGGGCATGTCATGGCGGTGGTGTCGGGCAGATCATACGGCTTCGGCGGGCGGTCCCGCGCCACGCGCCCGCCACGGGGCGCGGGCGCCGCCGCGGCGGCACGCATCCCCCGGACGGCCCCGGCCGGCGGCGCGCGCGACGGCGGTTCGCCCTTGTTCCGGCGGCACGGATGTGGTCTCGTGGTGCCGATCGTGATCGCTGAGGGGGCGACGGATGACGGCTGGGACCGGTGGCGGCGGACAACTGTGGGCCATCAGCGACCTGCACATCGGCTACGACGAGAACCGTGCCCTGGTGGAACGGATGCGGCCCGAGTCGGACGGGGACTGGCTGCTCGTGGCCGGTGACGTGGCGGAGACCGTGGAGGACGTCCGCTGGGCCCTCAAGACCCTCTCCGGCCGGTTCGCCCGGGTCGTCTGGGTGCCCGGCAACCACGAGCTGTGGACCCACCCGAGCGACACCGTCACCCTGCGCGGCGTCGCCCGCTACGAGCACCTCGTCGAGCAGTGCCGCGAGCTGGGGGTGACCACGCCCGAGGACCCCTACCCGGTCTGGGACGGCCCCGGCGGCCCGGTGGCCGTCGTGCCGCTGTTCCTGCTGTACGACTACTCGTTCCTGCCGGCCGGGTGCGCCACCAAGGACGAGGGACTGGAGTACGCGCACGGCACCGGCGTCGTCTGCACCGACGAGCACCTGCTGCACCCCGATCCGTACCCGAGCCGGGAGGCCTGGTGCCGGGCCCGGGTCGCCGAGACCGAACGCCGGCTCGCCGAACTGCCGGACGACCTCCCCCTCGTCCTCGTCAACCACTATCCGCTGCACCGGCACCCCACGGACGTCCTGTGGTACCCCGAGTTCGCCATGTGGTGCGGCACCACGCTGACCGACGACTGGCACCGCAGGTTCAACGTCCACACCATGGTCTACGGCCACCTCCACATCCCGCGGACCACATGGCAGGACGACGTCCGCTTCGAGGAGGTCTCGGTGGGCTACCCCCGCGAGTGGCGCAAGCGGGACCGACCGCCGGGCAGGCTGCGCCGGATCGTGCCCAGGGAGGACGGCGACCGATGATCGAGGAACTGCTGCCGCAGACGGTGGTCGCGGTGGAGGCCTACGGCGACGAGGGCACCGACGCCCCGCTCTACCCGGAGGAGGAGGCGCTGGTGGAGCGGGCGGTGGCCAAGCGCCGCCGGGAGTTCACCGCCGTACGCTCCTGCGCCCGCCGGGCCATGGAGAAGCTGGGCGTGTCCGCGCGGCCCGTGCTCAACGGCGAGCGGGGGGCTCCGATCTGGCCGGACGGGCTGACCGGCAGCATGACCCACTGCGAGGGCTACTGCGCCGCCGCCCTCGTCCGCGCCGCCGACCTGGCCTCCCTCGGCATCGACGCCGAGGTGCACGGTCCGCTGCCCGAGGGCGTCCTGGACGCCGTGTCCCTGCCGGGGGAGGCGGCGCGGATCGGGCGGCTGTCCGCGGAGCGGCCCGCGGTGCACTGGGACCGGCTGCTGTTCAGCGCCAAGGAGTCCGTCTACAAGGCGTGGTTCCCGCTCACCGGGAAGTGGCTGGACTTCCTGGAGGCCGACATCGAGTTCTTCGGCGACCCCGGCGAGCGGACGCGCGGCGGCTTCCGGGCCACGCTCCTCGTCCCCGGCCCCCGGGTGGGCGACCGCCGCCTCGGCCACTTCGACGGCCGCTGGACCACCGCGGGGGGACTGGTCACGACGGCGGTCGCGGTACCGCACGGCTGACCGCACCCCGCGCCCCGCACCGGGTCGCGCCGACGGCGGGCGCGCCGGGGCGCGGCCCGGTGCGGTCACGGCTCGGGGCACCAGTCCCGCACCATGCGGAAGAACTCCTCCTCGTTGCCGGTCAGCCCCGCCCGGGCCAGGGCGGTCTCCGCCTCGGCGAGGACGGAGGGCGGCACGAGCGGGGGCCTCGGGGCCTCCGGCGGGCCGGACCGCGCGTCGAAGGCGGCGCGCACCGTGTGCAGCAGCCGCAGATAGGCCTGGACGGCGGTGCGCTCGCGGTCGGTCAGTACGGCGGTGGGCATCGCTCGCTTCTCCCCGTCTCGTGGTCGTGGGTCCGCGCCCCGCACCGAGGGGACGCACCCCCCAGCTTGCCGTCCACCACTGACAGTCGGGTTCCGCCGCACGCCGGTTCGCCCGGCCGGCGGAGACGGACGGCGAAAGGGAGCGGGGGAGAGGGGGCTCGCGCGCCGGAGCACGGGATCACCGCGCGCCCGCCTGCCCTGACCGCGGGCGCCGCCTCCTCAGCCCTGGGGCCCCAGGTAGCCCAGCGACGCCTCGATCCGGCCCGCCAGGTGGTCGCGCTGCACCGGTCCCCGCAGCGACGAACCGGCGAGCCACGTCCGGCACTTGCTGGCGAGCAGCAGGCCGAAGGCCTCGGCCTCCTTCTCGTCGGCGAGGTCGAAGCGGGTGCGCGCGGCGACCCTCAGGACGGTCGCCCGCAGCGCCTCCTCGTCGGTGTCCTCGCCGAGTAAGCGCGTCGCGACCTCGGCGCCCCGGACGTGACGGCCGCAGTGCCCGGCCTTCATGTGCCACAGCTCGTGGCCCAGGATCACCAGCTGGTGGTCGGGTGCCGTACGTTCCTCGACCACGACGAGGTCCCGGTCCGCCATGTCGAGCCACAACCCGCTCGCGGTCCCCGGTGGGAACGCGGCCGTACGGAACTGCACGGGCCGGCCGCGGCGCCTGCTCATCGCGTCGCACAGGGCGGCGTACAGATCGGCGGGCCGCGCCGGGACGGGAAGCGTCAGCTCCGCCACCAACTCACCGCACAGGCGGCGCATTTCCCTACCGATGCCCACAGTTCTCCCCCGGTCACGACTCGGGCCGCTGGACGTTCTCCAGGAGCATGTCCAGCCACTCCGCGACCTTGTCGCGGTGCTGGTCGGTGGGCAGCTGCGCGGCCCGCCACGCGATCCCGCGCACCCCGTGGTCCTGCAGCAGCCGCTCCAGCGGGTCGTCGGCCGCCGCGGCCGCCCTCCGCTCGCGGTCCGCGAGCTTCTGCAGCAGTTCCTGCTCGGTGTGCTGGAGCACGCTCGCGAGCGCTTCGGGGTCCTCGGCGGTGAGGAAACCGGCGTGCACCCGGAAGAACCGCTGGATGGCGTCGCAGTGCTCCATGGTGGGGCGCCGGTCGCCGTTGATCAGGGCGCCGGCCTGCTGCCGGGACATGCCCGCGCCGTCGGCGATCTCCTGCTGCGTGTACCTGCGGCCGTTCGGCTTCAGACGGGTGCGGCGCAGCAGGTCCAGCCGCTGCACGAACCGGGCCTGCACATCGGGCTCGCCCGCGGGCCGGCCGCTCAGCAGCGCCCTGACCACGGGTTCCGGGACACCGGAGGCGGCGGACAGCCGGCCGACGTCGAAGACCTCGGCGTGCGGCACGCCGAGCCGGTCGGCGAGTGCGGTGACGCGGGCGACGACGGCCGGCAGCGCGGTCGTCGGCGCGGTGCCCGGACCCTCGAAGCCACCCGTCACCGACAGATCTCCTACGTCTCTCACAGGCTTCTCACAAGCGGTTGCCGTGAACTTCACGGAGACTAGCCGGTGCTTCGAACTCACATCCAGGTCTCGCCACAACTGTGGCCAATTTCAGCCGTCAACCGGCATGAAATGCCACGATAGTTGACACGCCTCGCGTCGGGGCAGCAGGATCGGGGCGCCGCGTCAGGGCCGCACAGGCAAGAGGGGTGACCTCCCGATGACTTATCAGGCAGGAGGGCAGCGGCCGGCACCGCGGCCCGTCCCCGAGACTCCCGAGGCCCAGGCCTACCTGGCGGACTACGCCGCGCTCCTCGAAGCCGTCCCCTTTCCCTCCCTGGTGGTCGACCACCGCTGGGACGTGCTGCTGACCAACAGTGCTTTCCGGACACTTTTTCGAGAGGTCGGACCGCATCCGACGGCCCAGCCCGCCGACAACTTCCTCCGGTTCGTCCTCTTCCACCCGGACGCCGCCGCGGTCCTCGGCGACCACGAGTCCAGCTGGTGCCTGCCGATGCTGGCCCACTTCGCCAAGTCCGTCGAACGCCACGGGCACGACCACGGGCTGCAGGCCATCCGCCGTGACATCGCCCAGGACCCGATCATGGAGGTCGCCTACCGGCACGGTCTGCCGCACTGGCTGAGGGCCGTCGGGGAGCAGGCCGCCGAACACGACGGCGCCGTACGGCCGCTGCTGCACCCCGACCCGCGCTGGGGCGCCACCGACTGCCGCATCGTCGCGGAGACCACCAGGACCCTCCAGGGCATGGACTGCACCCGGCTGACCCTGGTCCTGCGCGAAGCGCGCCGGGCCCCCGCGCGGAACCGCGGGGTCCGCCGCGCCGCCTCCCACCTCAGGGTGGTCCCGGCCGCCGACTGAACGGCGCACGCCGCGCCGGAGCGGCTGCGGGACGGCGCCTTCGACCGGGGGACGGTCGGCTCCGTCGCCCCCACCGAGGGGGACGCGGACATCGACCGGCTCCTGGAGGACGCCTCCGGCAGGACCGACGGCCTCCTGGCGCGGGGCTGACCGGTGACGAAGACGGCTGACCGGCCGGCCGCGGCCGTCCCGCGCTCCGCCGTCCGGACCCGCTCGTACACAGGGGTCCGCGGCTCGGCGGAGCGCGGTGCCGCGCGGGTGCCCGGCCGGTCCCGCCCGGCGGCCGGGTCGAGCAGGGCGGGACCACCGCGGCCGGGGGCCCCGGAGGGGTGACGGACTCGCCGGGTGCGACACCGGGCGTGCCCGGCGCGAGGAAGGACTCCGGGGCGTGCTCGGCACGGGCGGCGTGCGTCACCGCCGTGGCGTCCCCGGCCGTCCCGGCGATCGCGGCGGCCACGGCCGTCACCCTCCGGGGGCTTCGGATCCGGGTGCCGTCACTCGGCTCCGAGACCGGCGTCGTCGACCTCTTCCTTGCCCTCGGCCTTGAGGACCTTGTTGAGCAGGGTGAGGTCGTAGATGCCCGTCAGGTCGGGCCGCTCCAGCAGGCCGGCCTTCACCGCGTGCTCGGCCTCGGTGTCGAGGGTGGCGGCCAGCGGGTCGTCGAGGAAGGTGACGGACTTCCAGGCCGGGTCGATGACGTCGGCGGGCAGCGCCTTGCCCGACAGTTCCTCCAGCGCCGCGTTGGCGGACGCCTTCGCCTTCTCCGGGTTGGCGTTGATCCACTCGTTGGTCTTCACCGAACCGCGCAGCACGGCCTCGACGACGTCGGGGTGTTCCTTCAGGAAGCTCTGCGACACGATGATGTTCGTGATCACGAACTTCTTGTCGGGCCACAGGTCGGCCTCGTCGAGGAGCACCTTCGCGCCTTCGGTGACCAGCTTGGACGCCGTCGGCTCGGGCACCCAGGCGCCGTCGATGGAGCCGGACGCGTAGGCGTCCGGGGTGACCTTGTTGTCGGTGCGGACGACGGAGACGTCGCCCGCGCCGCTCTGGGCGTCGACCTTCCAGCCCCGGTCCGCGATCCAGTTGAGGAACGCGACGTCCTGGGTGTTGCCGTGCTGCGGCGTGGCGATCCGCTTGCCCTTGACGTCGTCCAGGGTCTTGATCTTGTCCGGGTTGACGACGAGCTTCACGCCGCCGGAGGCGGAACCGCCGATGATGCGCAGGTTCCTGCCGTTCGACTTGGCGTAGCCGTTGATGGCGGGGGAGGGGCCGATCCAGCCGATGTCGATGGACCCGGCGTTGAGCGCCTCGATCTCGGAGGGGCCGGCGTTGAACGTCGAGGTCTTGATCCTGGTGCCGCCGAGCTCCTTCTGGAACAGGCCCTCCTGGACGCCCACCAGGGCGGTGGCGTGCGTGAGGTTGGGGAAGTAGCCGATCCTCACCTCTTCGGCGGAGAGCTTCTCGGCGTCCGCCGCGACCTCGGTCCGCTTGTCGTCCTCGGCGGCGTCGGATCCGTAGCCGCAGGCGGTGAGCAGGAGGGGGAGCGCCGCCAGGGCGGCGAGGGCGCGCAGGGTGGTGAGCGGTCTTGCGGCAGACACGGAGGTGTCCTCTCAGGTGAAGAGCTGGTCAAGCAGGTCAAGGAGGTGGGGAAGGCGCGGGGCGAAAGCCCGCGGACCCGCGCCGGCACTCCGCGCGAAGGCCCTCGGCGGCCGGAGCGCCGGCGCGGGTCCGGGAGCGGAGGTGTGCGGGAAGGGGCGGCGGGCGAGTGGCGCCGCCGGCCGGAGGATGTTCCGCGGACGGTCTCAGGCGGGCCGACAGATGGCGCTGGACGTGCGGCCGAGGTCGATGTGGCGGCGCGAGGTCAGCAGGGGGAATGACAGGTCTGCGCGGTCGAGCGTTCCCATGGCCCCCCCACGGATCCCTAGTTTTCCTAGCTGGTTGGTAGGGATCGTGGCAGAAGGCGGCGCCCGCCCCAAGGGGGTGTTCATATCGCGGACGCGGCTATCTCGCTCTGCGGGATCGTCGGCCGACGGCCCGGTGGGTCAGGGGTTCACCCAGGCCTTCGGGGCGTCGGTCAGCGCGACCACGTCGGCGGGCAGCCGGGCCGACGCGACATCGGCGAGCGACACGCCCTCGAGGATCTCGCGCACGTTGGACCGCAGCGCGATCCACAGGGGGAGCAGCGACTCGGCGGGGCCGGTGTAGGACAGGTCCGGCGGGCGGACCCCGCGCACCGAGACCAGCGGCCCGTCCACGGTGCGGATGACGTCGGCGATGCTGATGGACCCGGCGGGCTTGGCCAGCCGGTAGCCGCCGTTGCCGCCGCGCTGGCTGAGCACGAGACCGCCCCGGCGCATGTCGTTCAGGATGCTCTCGAGGAACTTGTGCGGGATGTCCTGGGCGTCGGCGATGGCCTCGGCCTTCAGCGGCCCGTCGTCCCGTGACGCGGCGAGTTGCAGCGCGGCACGTACCGCGTAGTCCGCCCTGGCTGAGATCCGCATGCGTCCATTATCCCGTACGGCTCCGGCCGGCATCCGCCGCGGCGCAGGTCACGGGTGCGGGGATGCCGCGGAATCGGTTCCCGGGCGTCACCGCCTCCGGGTCAGGCGGGCAGGACGAACGGGGGGTGGGCGCCGTTGAGGAAGTAGTCCCCGACGTCGCGGAGCCGGTGGGCGACGGGCTCGTACAGGGTGTGGGTCCGGGCGTTGCGCCAGAAGCGGTCCAGGCCCAGCCGTGTGGAGGTGGAGCGGGGACCGATGATGTCGAGGGCGCGGGTGGTGGACTCCTGCGCGGCTCGGGAGGCGGCGGCTTCGGCCATGGCCACGAGGGCGGAGGCGTCCGCGTACTCGTCGTAGGTGAGGTCCTCGCCGAGCGCCAGCGCGCCCTGCACGGCTTCCGTCGCCTGATCGGCGAGTGCGGACGCGGAGCGGGTGAGGACGGTGAGTTCCCCGTAGGCGGTCAGCAGCTGCGGGTCGCGGGGAGTGCCGGCCGGCCGGGCGGGGTGCCAGGGGGCGTGGCCCGCCCTGCTGTACTCACGGGCTTCGGCGAGCGCTCCCTCGGCCATGCCGAGGAGGAGCTGGACGGAGACGAGGTGCCCGAACGGCAACGCCAGGGCGGCCCGGGGCGACAGGAAGTCCTCGTCCGCGGACAGGGAGCCGAGCACGTCGTCGTCGGCGACCGGTACGTCGTCGAACTCCACGCTGCCGCCGCCCGCGAGCCGTTGGCCGAAGGTGTCGGCGTCGTCGTCGATCCGGACGCCGCGACGGGTGGGGTCCACCACGACGGCGAGGGGTTCACCCGTGTCCTCCCGCACGGCGCGCACGGCGAGGCGGTCGGCGACCAGGACCCCGGTGGTGTAGCTCTGCCGGCCGTCGAGCACCAGGCCGCGGGAGGTCCTGGCCAGCCTCAGAGGGGGCTCCCGGAGGGCGAAACCGCCACCCCAGCACCACTCCTCGGCCGCGGACCGCTCCTCGGTCCGTGCGGCGAGGGCGGGCCCGGCGAAGAACCGGGCGCTCCACGACAGGAAGTAGTGACAGCCGAGCAGTTGCCCGATCGCGCCGTCGGCCGTGGCGATCTCCCGGACGACGGCGTAGGCCGTGGGCCAGTCCGCGCCGCCTCCCCCGGATCCGGCCGGCACCAGGAGCGTCAGCAGTCCCGCCTCGCGCAACCGGGACACCTCGTCGGCCGGGGCCTTGCCCGCCTGCTCCCTGGCCACCGCGTCCGTGGCCAGGTCGTCCCCCGCCTCGCGGGCCACGCGCAGCCAGTGCGCGCGGCCGGGTCCGGTGCGGTCGGGCGGCGAGGTGGGGTGGGACGGCGCGGTGGCAAGGCCCATGGAAGTGGTCTCCTCGAGGTCGGCCGCGGAGTGCGGCGTCGGGGCTCTCCTGGTCGGGCGCGTCCGTGCGGCCCGTGCGCCGAACGGTGGCGATCGGGTGCCGGTGGGCCTCGCCCGGTCCGCGGTGCGGGCGGGCGAGGGGGACGTCCGCGGTGCGGCCGTCGCCGACGTGGTCGTGGCCCCGGACGGCGGCCGCCGGCCGCTCGTGTGGACGCGGGTGGCGGGGAGGCGGAACGAAACGTGCCGGCACCTCCGGCGCCAGCCGGACGGGTCCGGGTCCGTCCGCCCCGGCGGCGTGGCGTGCGGCGCCGCCCGCCGGGTGAAGGCGGGGCGCGCCGGGACGTGACCGGTCGTTCGGAGCGGCCCGGGCCGCAAGTGCCGTGGTCATGGGGGGTGTCCCTCGGGAGGGTGTCGGTCCGTCAGGCGCGGTGGGCGGATCCGCCCGACCGCCCGGGAAGGGAGGGCGGAGCGACACGGGCGAACGCGCGGGCCGTGTGCCTCACGGCTCACGCCTGACGGCGGGCGGCGCCGGCGACGTGACCGAAGTCGACATGCCGGCGGCGAACGAGTCGTTGCTTCCCGGGGGACATGTTCATCATGCTGCGCATTTCTGCTGTACACAGTCAAGGTTTCCCTAGTAATTCGATAGGAAAAGTAGGGAAGTTCTTACACTCTGAGAGGCCGCCCGTCCCCGGGAGGCGTCGCCGTCCCGGTCCCGACGGCGCTCAGGGCGCGCAGGAGCCCGCGGGCCACCGCGTCGTTCTGGCGGAAGGCCGGGGCGTCGGTGCGCGGGCGGGCGAAGGCGGCGACGGCCCGGCTGTTGGTGGGGGCGCCGAGGGCGATGCGGCGGGGGTGGGGGCCGCCCAGGGCGGGGTCGACGAGGTGGCCGTCGGCGGGGGAGACGGTCAGGAGACCGGAGCGGTGGGTGTGGGCGGGGTCGGCGATGACCTCCTCGGCGAGCGCGCCCTCCCGGTACAGGCCGCGCAGGAGCGGGTCCTCGGTGCGGGCCAGGGAAGGACCGGGCAGGTACGCCTCGATCAGGGCCGTGGCGTGGACGGTGCGGCGGGGGACGGTGGGGCTGGTCGCGGTGAACGTGCCCGTGGCTTCGTCGGTGCCGATCCGGATGCCGGCGCCGACGAAGCGGACGACGCCGGCCCGTGACAGCGCGAGGAGCTGGCGCAGACGGAAGCCGGGCGGGCCGGAGGCGAGGAAGCTGAAGAAGCCGTGCCACCAGCCGTCGAGGTCGTCGGCGACGGAGCGGGCGGTGAGACGACCGGAGGCGACGAGGCGGGGCAGCTGGCCGTAGACGGAGAGCAGGGCGAGGAACGCGCCGAGGTCGGCGCTGAACCCCGGGTCCTCGCGGCGGGCGACGTCCTGGGCGATGTGGTCGAGCAGGTGGTCCCGGAAGGCGTCCGGTGTGGGGAAGGACAGGCCGTCCAGCGGGCGGTCGAGGGCCTCGAGGTCCAGTCGGTCCGCCGGGTCGGGCACGGCCTCGGTGACGAGGGCGGCCATGTCGTCCGAGTACCAGTCGAGGCGGTCGTAGGCGGCGGCGAAGTCGGACCAGGCCAGGGCCGTGCGGTCGGGGTGCGCGTGGAACAGCTCGTGGTAGTGGCCGAATCCGATCTCCTTGGCCATCAGCGGCCACACGTCGCGGCGCAGGTCCAGCGGGCGGGCCCCGGCGAGCAGGGCGTCGACCGCTTCGGGCCCGAAGTGGCGCGGCAGGGCGGGCCGGGGACCCCGGAGCCGGTAGCGGGTCTTGGAGTGGTACGGCACCCCGCGCCGCGACCCGACGTGCAGGACGGGCTCACGGCCGGACGGGAGGTAGGTGAGCGTGCCGTCGGCCTCGGTGCGGTACGTGCCGCCGCGACCCTCGGTGAGCAGCACCATCAGGTCGATGAAGGCCAGCCCGAAGCCGCGCACGACGACCTGTTCGCCGGGGCGCAGCCCGGACAGGTCGGCGTCGGCGGAGAACTCGGGCGGGAGGTGGAAGCGGCCGTGGCGGCGGGCGAACGCGGCGTGGTCGCGGTGCTCGGCGGCGGGGGTGGAGCCGATGTGCCCCTGGGCGAGGACCACCAGGTCGGCGGTGAGCGGGGTGGGGCGGCCGGCCAGGTGCACCCGCTGCGGACCGTCCGGGGGGCCGGTGACGGCGGTCGCGGTGGCGCGGTGCCACTCGACGGTGACGGAGGGCGGCAGTTCGGCCAGCACCCGGCGGAACACCCAGTCCAGGTAGGCGCTCTGGGCGCGGCGGGTGGGGAAGTCGGTCCCGCTCAGGGTGCGCAGTTCGGCGAGTACGCGGGGGTCGGCGGGCTCGGCGAACGGCGCGTGGCGCGGGCCCCGGCCGGAGAACTGGGCGGCCCACTCGGCCAGGGAAGGACCCGGCCGCACCGGGCCCTCGATCGTGGCGGACTCGTCGGTGAACATGGTGACGTCCTCGGCCATGGAGTTCATCCGCAGCAGCGGTGACTGCTCGTGCCGCCAGACCCGGCCCGGGCCGGGCGGGTGCGGGTCCACCAGGTGGATGTGCAACCGGTGGGCGTCGTCCCACAGTTCGGGGGCGTTGGCCGCCATGCGCTCCAGCAGGCCGGTGGCCCGCGGGCCCGCACCGACGACGACCAGGACGGCCGTGGAGGGGGTGCCGCTCACCGGTCACCGCCGGTCGCGGGGCGGGCGTCGGGGGCCGTCGCCGCGCTCAGCCGGGTGCGTGCGGCGGAGAGCCGGCCGCGCAGCCGCTGCAGCGGGGTGGGCGGGAGCGTGCGGGAGTCGCCGCGGGCGTAGTACCGCTCGACGTAGTACTGACCCGCGCTGAGCACGCTGGTGACCGCGACGTACCAGAGCGTGGCGACCATCAGCAACGGAATGACCTGGTAGGTCTGGTTGTAGATCAGCTGCACCGAGTACAGCAGGTCGTGCACGGCCAGCACGCTGACGATGCTGGTGCCCTTGAGGGTGCCGATCAGCATGTTCCCGGCGGTCGGCACGATGGAGCGCATCGCCTGCGGGATGACGACGCGGCGCAGGGTGCGGCGTCCGCTCAGGCCGAGCGCCTGGGCCGCCTCGGTCTGACCGGGGTCGACGGAGAGGATGCCGCCGCGCACCACCTCGGCGGCGTAGGCACTCTCGTGCAGGGTCAGGCCGATGACGGCGGTGAGGGTGGGGCCGAGCAGGTTGACCGTCTCGACGGTGACGAACTCCGGTCCGAACGGGACGCCGAGCCCGAGTGCCGGGTACAGGGCGCCGATGTTGAACCAGAACAGCAGCTGCACCAGCAGCGGTGTGGACCGGAAGATCCACACGTAGCCCCAGCTCAGCGTGCGCAGCACCGGATTGCCCGACAGCCGCATCACCGCCAGCACGGTGCCGAGCAGGAAACCGAGCACCATCACCGCACCGGTCAGCCACAGGGTGAGCAGCAGCCCGTCGAGGACGGCGGCGGTGGTGAAGTGGCGCCCCACCACGTCCCACCGGAAAGCCCGGTTGTGGACGACGGAGTTGAGCACCATCGCGAACACCAGCAGTGCGGCGGCAGCGGTGGCCCAGCGGCCGATGTGCCGGCGCGGCACGATCCGCGGCAGGTCGGGGTCGGTGGTGTCCGCGCGCTCCGGGAGTTTCCCGGCGGGGGCGGACGTGACGTCGGAAGGCATGACCATCGGGAGGCTCTCCGGGGGAGGGAATCGCAGGCGTGGGTGACCATCCGGTGGCACCCGCGGGGAGCGCAGCGGCACAGGCGCTGCGCGGGGCGGTGCGGCCGGGGTGGGGCGTCGTCACGTGCGCCGCGTCCCTCAACGCGGCCGGAGGGGCTGCCGCGCGGGCGGAGCCGTTCCGTCGTCGATCGTATGTGCCCACGGCGTGGATGTGTCAACAACGCGGAGGAGGCCCGGAGAAGACGGTCCGGCATCCGGGCGCTGCTTGACGGGACGCGGGATGTCCTGCTCAATGGTCCGCATGGATGCCCAGCAGCGCTTGGTCTCGCGCGACCACATCGACTTCGGTCGGGTGTGGTCCGCGGCGTGTTGCGCCTGACTCGGCAGCGGGCCGTCTGACCGGCCCTTCCCTCCTTCGGTGACCCCGTCGCGGGCCGAACCCTCCCCTTGCGCGCGCTGCCGCACCGCTGTTTCCCCCGACGCCCGGCGTCGTCACGCCTGTACCGGACCGTCGATCTGACGGTCCGTCACCACACCTCGCCTGTCACCGCACCGTTCGCGAGCACGGCCGTCGATCCGTGTCCGCGTGCCGCCGCATTCCCTGAAAGGCCATCACCCATGCCCGTGGAGTTCCTCGGCATCGCCGCCACCAACGACGGCTCCGAAACCACGCCCCGCTCCGGCGCCGCCTTCGACAAGGAGTACACGCTCCGTCTCGCCCGGGCCCACGAGGACCACGGCTGGGACCGGGTGCTGTTCGCCTACGGTTCCGGGTCGCCGGACCCCGCGCCGGCCGCCGCGTACGTCGCGAGCAGGCTGGACCGCCTGCAGATCCTGCTCGCCCACCGGCCCAACGTCTCGTACCCCACCTTCGCCGCGAAGACCTTCGCCACCCTCGACCGGATCAGCGAGGGCCGGCTGACCGTGCACTTCATCACCGGCGGCAACGACCACGAGCAGGCCCGCGAGGGCGACACCCTCCCCAAGGACGAGCGCTACGCCCGCACCCGCGAGTACATCCGGATCGTCAAGAAGATCTGGACCACCCACGAGCCCTTCGACCACGAGGGCGAGCACTACCGCTTCCACGACTTCGTCAGCGACGTCTTCCCGGTCCAACAGCCCCGCCCGCAGGTGTCGTTCGGCGGCTCGTCCCCCGCCGCGTACGAGGCCGGCGGCGCCGAGGCCGACATCTACTGCCTGTGGGGCGAGCCCCTGGCCAGGACCGCCGAGCAGATCGAGAACGTGAAGGCCGCCGCGAAGGCCGCGGGCCGCACCGACGTGCCCCGCATCCAGGTCGCCTTCCGCCCGATCATCGCCCCGACCGAGGAACTGGCCTGGGAGAAGGCCCACCGCACCCTCGGCGCCATCCGGGAACGGCGCGAGGCGGGGCTCGTACGGCACCACCGCAGCGGCGCTCCGGAGAACACCGGTTCCCAGCGGCTGATCGCCATCGCCGAGGCGGGCGAGCGCTACGACCGCGCCCTGTGGACCCCGACCGCCGCCGCCACCGGCGGCGCGGGCAACTCCAACGCCCTGGTCGGCACCCCGGAGACGGTGGCCCGGGCGCTCCTCGACTACTACGACCTCGGCGTCGACATCCTCTCCGCCCGCGGCTACGACCTGCTGGACGACGCCGTCGACTTCGGCCGCCACGTGATCCCGATCGTCCGCGAGGAGGTCGCCAGGCGCGACGCCGAACGCCTGGCACGCGGTACGCGCAGCCTCGCGGCGGTGGGCGAATGACGTCCGCGGCTCAAGCGCCGGGCAGGAAAACGGATCTGACGGTCGTTCACGTACCGGTGTCCGACCCGCGTGTGAGACCCCTGCTCCGCGAACTCGGCCACGAGTACTCCACGCGCTACGGCAAGGACGCACACGCCGAGATCTCCCGCTACCCCGACGAGGAGTTCACCCCGCGGTACGGCGGCCTGCTCCTGCTGCTGCTGGAGCGCGGCGAACCCGTCGCGGGCGGTGCCTTCCGCCGCTACGACGCGACCACGGCCGAGCTGAAACGGATCTGGACGCACTCCGCGCACCGGCGGCGCGGCCTCGCGCGACGCGTGGTCGCCGAGCTGGAGCGCGAGGCGAGCATCCGCGGCTACCGGCGGATCCACCTGACCACCGGTCCCCGCCAGCCGGAAGCCCGCGGCCTGTACCTGGCCACCGGGTACACCCCGCTGTTCGACACGCAGGCCGACCCGGAGTCCATCGGCCCGCTGCCGTTCGAGAAGCACCTCGCCGTCACGACGTCCACCGGAAAGGCCACCGACCTGTGAATCCGCCCGGAATCAGAAGGCGCCTGCGCGGCGCCGCCCTCCTCGCGCTGCTGCCGCTGGCGCTGACCGCCTGCGGCTCCGGTGACACCGACGGCACGGCGGCGGTGGGCGCCCAGGGCTCCCCCGCGCCGACCGACGACCCGGTCGCCGCCGTACGGAAGGTGGACTCCGTCGCCGCCCTGCTGCCGGCCGACGTCCGCGAGGCGGGCACGCTGCGCGTCGGAAGCTCCATCGGGTTCCCGCCCGGGGCGTACTACCCGAACGGCGCGGACAAGGCCCCCGCGGGCCAGGACATCGACCTCGCCGACGCGGTGGCCAAGGTCCTCGGCGTCCGGCTGGAGCGGCAGGACGCGTCCTTCGAGACGATCCTGCCCGCCCTCGGCAGCGGCAAGTACGACGTCGGCACCGGCAACTTCGGCGTCACCACCGAGCGCCTGAAGACCATCGACTTCGTCACCTACATCAACGACGGCCAGGGTTTCGCGGTGAGGAAGGGCGACACCACCCTCACCACGAAGGTCACCGACCTCACCCGGCTGTGCGGCCTGACCATCGGCACCGGCGCCGGCACCACCTTCGAGGCGACCCTCACCGCGCAGAAGGGCGTGTGCGCCGAGGCGGGCAGGAAGCCGTACGACGTGAAGGTCTACTCGGAGAACGCGGCGACCCTCACCGCGCTCCAGCAGGGCCGTATCGACGTGATCATGTCGACCATCAACGGGCTGCGCCACCAGGCGGCCCAGCCCGCGTCCCGGACCACCTTCCTCGGCGAGTACCACCGCCTCGACGTCGGCTTCGCCTTCAAGAAGGGCTCCCCGCTCACCAAGGCCTTCCAGGCCGCCGTCAACGAGCTGATCGAGGACGGCACCTACGCCCGGATCCTCAGGAAGTGGGGCACCAGCGCCTCGGCGATCGAGACGTCGCGCATCAACCCGCGCGAGCACACATGAGACCCGCCCGAGCACCCGAGAGCTGAGCAGGAACATCACGATGGCATCCACCACCGACGCCGCACCGCCCGGCGCGGCCTCCGCGGGCACCCGCCCCGGCGCCCCGCCCGCCCCCGACGGCCCGGCCTCCCTCGAGGTCGTCCCCGCCCGCCACTACGCCCGCTGGACGGCCGCCGCAGCCGTGATCGTGCTGGGCGCCCAGTTCGTGCACGGCCTGGCCACCAACCCGGTCTGGGAGTGGGGCGTCTTCCGCTCCTACGTCCTGTCCGAGACGATCGTCCAGGCGGTGTGGGTGACCCTCCAGCTCACCGCCTACGCCACCGTCCTCGGCTTCCTCCTGGGCACCGTGCTCGCCTTCATGCGGCTGTCGCGCAGCCCGGTGCTGCAGACCGTCGCCTGGACCTACGTCTGGATCTTCCGGTCCGTCCCGATGATCGTCCAGCTGGTGTTCTGGTTCAACCTGAGCGCCCTGTACGAGGAACTGGGAGTCGGCATCCCCTTCGGGCCGGTGTTCTGGTCCGTCGACAGCAACAGCCTCATCGGCACCATCGGCGCCGCGATCATCGGGCTGACGCTCCACCAGGCCGCGTACGCGGCCGAGATCGTCCGAGGGGGCGTCATCGCCGTCGACCACGGACAGCTGGAGGCCGCCGCGGCGCTGGGCATCCCCCGTCTGCGGCAGATCCGCAGGATCGTGCTGCCGCAGGCCATGCGCGCCATCCTGCCCACCGCCGGCAACGAGATCATCGGCCTGCTCAAGGGCACCTCGGTGGTCTACGTGATGTCCATCGGCGAGCTGTTCTACCAGGTGCAGGTGATCTACGGCCGCAACGGCCGGGTGATCCCGCTGCTGCTGGTCGCCACCGCCTGGTACGTGGTGCTGACCTCCCTGCTGTCGGTCGCCCAGTACTACGTCGAACGCCGCTACGCCCGCGGCGCCGACCGCACGCCGCCGCCCACCCCCCTCCAGCGCGCCCGGCGCCTCGTGCGCACCCTGCGCGCGGAGGCGGCCCGGCGCCACCGCCCCGTCGCCGCCCTGAAGACCCCCGGACCCTTGGGAGACAGCCGATGAGTGAGGTGATGGTGGACGTCCACGGCGTCCACAAGAGTTTCGGCCCGCTGGAGGTGCTGCGCGGCGTCGACCTCCGGGTCCGCGCCGGCGAGGTCACCGTCGTCCTGGGTCCGTCCGGCTCCGGCAAGTCCACGCTGCTGCGCACCATCAACCACCTGGAGAAGGTCGACCGCGGCTGGGTCAGCATCGACGGCGAACTCATCGGCTACCGCCGCTCCGGAAGCAGGCTGCACGAGCTGAAGGAGAAGGACGTCCTGAAGCAGCGCACCCACATCGGGTTCGTCTTCCAGAACTTCAACCTCTTCCCCCACCTGACCGTGCTGGAGAACCTGGTCGAGGCGCCCGTCTCCGCACTGCGCCGCCCGCGCGGCCAGGCGCAGGAGACCGCCCGCCGGCTTCTCGGCCGTGTCGGTCTCGCCGACAAGGCCGACGCCTACCCGCGGCAGCTCTCGGGCGGCCAGCAGCAGCGCGTGGCCATCGCCCGCGCGCTCGCCCTCGAACCGAAGGTGCTGCTCTTCGACGAGCCCACCTCGGCGCTCGACCCGGAACTGGTCGGCGAGGTCCTCGACGTCATCAAGGACCTGGCCCGCACCGGCACCACCATGATCGTCGTCACCCACGAGATCGGCTTCGCCCGCGAGGTCGCCGACACCGTGGTGTTCATGGACGGCGGCGTCGTCGTGGAGCAGGGTCCGCCCGCGGCCGTCCTGGACGCCCCGCGGCACGAGCGCACCCGCGCCTTCCTCTCCAAGGTCCTCTGAACCCGGCATCCGGCCGGACCCCCTCCCCGCCCTCCGACGCAAGGAGCACCACTGTGTCCACCTCGACCACCCGCCGCGCCACCGCCGCACTCGGACTCACCGCGGCCCTCGCCCTCGCCGCGTGCGGCAACCCCTCCGACGGCGGCACGACCGAGGTCGCGGCCGCGTCGGGCGGCAGGACGAAGATCAACCTGAGCCCGGACCAGGACCGCGTCACCACCGCCGAGGTCGACTCCATCGCGGCCAAGGTCCCGAAGGCGATCCGGGAGAGAGGCACCCTGGAGATCGTCGACTCCTCCGGCTCCGCGGCGCCGCTGACCTTCCACGCCACCGACAACAGGACCGTCATCGGCGTCGAGCCCGACATCGCCTTCCTGGTCGCCGACGTGCTCGGCCTCGAGCCGCACATCAACACGGTCTCCTGGGAGAACATCTTCGTCGGTCTCGACAGCGCCAAGTACGACGTCGGCTTCAGCAACATCACCGTCACCGAGGAACGCAAGGAGAAGTACGACTTCGCCACCTACCGCGAGGACAACCTGGGCTTCGAGGCGAAGAAGGGCAGCGGGCTGAAGGTCACCGGCCCCGAGGACGTGGCGGGCAGGACCGTCGCCGTGAGCAGCGGAACCAACCAGGAGAAGCTGCTCATCGAATGGAGCAAGGAGAACGAGAAGGCCGGCCGGAAGCCGGTGGACATCAAGTACTACCAGAACGACAGCGACACCTACCTCGCTCTCCAGTCCGGCCGGATCGACCTCTACCTCGGCCCCAACCCCACCGCCGCCTACCACGCGGCCACCACCGGGAAGACGGAGGTCGTCGGCACGTACTCCGGCGCCGGCTCCACCCTCCAGGGCCTCATCGCGGCCACCACCAAGAAGGACAGCGGACTGGTCGAACCGCTCGCCGACGCGCTCAACCACGTGATCGAGAACGGCACGTACGCGAAGGTGCTGGAGCGCTGGGGCCTGTCCGACGAGGCCGTGACCAAGTCCGAGATCAACCCGCCCGGACTGCCCAGGACCGGCCGGTAGCCGGCCGGGGGCGCGGAGGAGCACGGCTCCGCGCCCCCACCGGACCCGAACCCGCACCCGCGAGGTGCGACCGTCCCGGACCGCCTTCGACCCTCGAGGCGATGCCGAGGCCCCCCGCACCCCGAACCCGCGCCGCCCCGTCCGCCCCCGCTCCCGGCCGCACACCGATCCGCAGCGCGTGGCCGGCGCGCTCCGTCGTTCCCGACCCGTCGGCTCACCGCCGCCGCGCCCACGCCCCGGACGAGCCGGCGATCCGCACGGACGGACCTCCAGGAAGGCATCCCTCGTGTTCTCGACTCCCCCCGGTCACCTGCACCTCGCCGTCGCCCTCGACGGCACCGGCTGGCACCCGGCCTCCTGGCGCGAGCCGGTGGCCCGCCCCCGGGACCTGTTCACCGCCGCCTACTGGACCGACCTCGTCACCGAGGCGGAGCGCGGCCTGCTCGACTTCGTCACCGTCGAGGACGGACTCGGCCCGCAGTCCTCCCGCTTCCTGGACCCGGACGACCGCACCGACCAGGTACGCGGCCGTCTCGACGCCGTCCTCGTCGCCTCCCGCGTCGCGCCGCTGACCCGGCACATAGGTCTGGTGCCGACGGTGGTCGCCACCCACACCGAGCCGTTCCACATCTCCAAGGCGATCGCCACCCTTGACCACGTCAGCACCGGCCGCGCGGGCCTGCGCGTGCAGATCACCGCGCGCCCGAACGAGGCCGCGCACTTCGGCCGCCGCACCGTCCCGCGCATCGACGCCCACGACAGCCCGGCGGCCCGGCAGGCGGTGACCGACCTGTTCGACGAAGCCGCCGATTACGTGGAGGTCGTGCGCCGTCTCTGGGACAGCTGGGAGGACGACGCCGAGATCCGCGACGCCGCCACCGGCCGCTTCATCGACCGCGGCAAGCTGCACCACATCGACTTCGAGGGCAGGCACTTCAGCGTCAAGGGCCCCTCCGTCACGCCCCGCCCGCCGCAGGGCCAGCCGCTCGTCACCGCCCTCGCCCACGACACCCTCCCGTACCGGCTCGTGGCCCGCGCCGCCGACATCGGTTACGTCACCCCGCACGACGCCGACGAGGCCCGCGCCGTCGTGGCCCGGATCCGCGCCGAGCAGGAAGCGGCGGGGCGAGCCGCCGAACCCCTGCACGTCTTCGGCGACCTGGTGGTCTTCCTCGACGAGGACCCGGCCACCGCGACGGCACGCAGGGAACGGCTCGACGCGCTCGCGGGACAGCCGTACACGAGTGACGCCCCGGTCTTCACCGGGACACCGTCCCGACTGGCCGACCTGCTCGTGGAGTGGCACGGCGCCGGTCTCACCGGCTTCCGGCTGCGTCCCGCCGTCGCCGGACACGACCTCCCGGCGATCACCCGGGGGCTGGTCCCCGAACTCCGGCGCCGGGGCGTCTTCCGCCGCGCCTACGAGGCCGGCTCCCTGCGCGGCCTGCTGGGCCTGCCCCGCCCCGCCAACCGCTTCGCCGCCGCCACCGCCTGAGCCGAGGGACGCCACGACCATGAGCAAGCCGCTGAAGCAGGTCCACCTGGCCGCCCACTTCCCCGGCGTCAACAACACCACCGTGTGGAGCGACCCGCGGGCCGGCAGCCACATCGAGTTCAGCTCCTTCGTGCACTTCGCGCGGACCGCCGAACGCGCCAGGTTCGACTTCCTGTTCCTCGCCGAGGGGCTGCGGCTGCGCGAACAGGGCGGGAGGATCTACGACCTGGACGTCGTCGGCCGCCCCGACACCTTCACCGTCCTCGCCGCGCTCGCCGCCGTCACCGAGCACCTGGGCCTGGCCGGCACCATCAACTCCACCTTCAACGAGCCCTACGAGGTGGCCCGGCAGTTCGCCAGCCTCGACCACCTCTCCGGCGGCCGCTCCGCCTGGAACGTCGTCACCTCCTGGGACGCCTTCACCGGCGAGAACTTCCGCCGCGGCGGCTTCCTGCCGCAGGAGGAGCGCTACTCCCGCGCCAAGGAGTTCCTCGCGACGGCGAACGAACTCTTCGACTCCTGGCGCGGCGACGAGATCCTCGCCGACCAGGAGACCGGCACCTTCCTGCGGGACGCCCAGGCCGGCGCCTTCGCGCACACGGGCCGGCACTTCGACATCCACGGCCGGTTCAACGTCCCGCGCTCCCCGCAGGGCCGCCCGGTCGTCTTCCAGGCCGGCGACTCCGACGAGGGCCGCGAGTTCGCCGCCGCCGAGGCGGACGCCGTCTTCAGCCGGCACGGCACCCTCGAGGCGGGCCGGGCCTTCTGCACCGACGTGAAGTCCCGCCTGGCCAAGTACGGCCGCCGCCCCGACCAGCTGCTCGTCCTGCCCGCCGCGACCTTCGCCCTCGCCGACACCGACGCCGAGGCCGAGGAACTCGCCCGCGAGGTGCGCCGCCGGCAGGTCAGCGGGGCCACCGCCCTCCGGCACCTGGAGTTCGTCTGGAACCGGGACCTGTCGGCGTACGACCCCGACGGGCCGCTGCCCGACATCGACCCGCATGTCGGCGACGACCACCTCTCCAAGGGCCGCGCCCAGGTGCGCATGTACCGGGACCCACTGGCGACCGCCCGCGAGTGGCGGGAGCTGGCCGCCGCCAACAAGTGGTCCATCCGCGACCTGGTCATCAACACCGGCAACCGGCAGAACTTCGTCGGCTCCCCGGCCACCGTCGCGAAGGCGGTCGACGACCTGGTCCAGGCCGACGCCTGCGACGGCTTCATCCTCGTCCCGCACCTCACCCCGGGCGGCCTGGACGAGTTCGCCGACAAGGTCGTCCCGCTGCTGCAGGAGCGGGGCGTCTTCCGCACGGAGTACGAGGGCACGACCCTGCGCGACCACCTCGGCCTGGCGCGTCCGGACGGCCCGCGCAGCGAGCGGGCGGCGTCGTGAAGTTCCTCGCCGTCACGCTGATCGCGCACCACCCGGACCCGGTCACCGGCGTGCGCAAGCCGACCCGTGAGCGCTTCCGCGAGGTCGTCGACAGCGCCCTGCTCGCCGAGGAACTGGGCTTCGACGGCTTCGGCGTGGGGGAGCGGCACGAACGGCCGTTCCTCTCCTCCGCGCCGACCGTGGTGCTGAGCCACGTGGCCGCGCTGACGACACGCATCCGCCTCTTCACCGCGGTGACGACCCTGAGCCTGCTCGACCCGGTGCGCGCCTACGAGGACTACGCCACCCTCGACCACCTCTCCGGGGGCCGGCTGGACCTGATCATCGGCAAGGGCAACGGCACCGCCCAGCGCGAACTGTTCCACGTCACGCCCGAGGAGCAGTGGGAGCGCAACGCCGAGCACTACGAGGTGTTCCGGAGGCTCTGGAGGCAGGACAAGGTGACCGCGGCGACCCGTTTCCGGCCGCCGCTGACGGACGCGGAGGTGTGGCCGCGGCCGTACCAGCAGCCCGTCCGGGTGTGGCACGGCAGCGCCACCAGCAAGGAGTCGGTCGACCTGGCCGCCCGCCACGGCGACCCGCTGTTCTCCGCGAACGTCACCCATCCCGTCGAGCCGTACGCCGAGCTGATCCGCCACTACCGCGAACGCTGGGAGCACTACGGCCACGACCCGGCCGGCATCGCGGTCGGGGCCGGCACGGCGGGCATCTGCGTGGCACCGACATCCCAGGAGGCACTGGCCGCGTACCGGCCGGTCTTCGACGCCGGTCTGGCCTTCTCCAGGCAGGCGGGCCTCCCCGTGGTCTTCGAGACCCTGGAGGACTTCGTGGAACGCGGCTCCGCTCTGATCGGCAGCCCGCAGCAGGTCATCGAGAAGGTGCGCCGCTACCACGAACGGCTCGGGCACACCGTGCTCCACGTGCACGCCGACGCGGGAGGGCTGACGCAGGCCCGGCACCGGGACTCCCTCGAGCTGTTCCAGTCCGAAGTCGCCCCGGTGCTGCGCCGCGAGATCCCGGACCCGCCGTTCGCATGGGGACCCGTACTCCCGGCGCCACCGCTCACCCCGGAGTCCGCCCGTGCCTGACACCCCCCGGGCACCCTCGGCCCCGTCCCGGTCCCGGCCGCCTCGATTTCCCCCGCCGCTTTCCGCCGCGCCCGGTGTGGTGACCCACGGAGCACCGGCGGCTCCGACAACATGCTGCCCTGGCCGCTCGGCGGCTTCGGCCTCTTCACCGGCCGGGCGGTGCCGGTCCCGCGTGCGCGCGGCCCGTTCCGCGCCGCCCTCACCGACCCCGCCGGAACCGAAGGAGAACGTATGAGTCCGTTCAGAACCCGCCCCACCCTGGTCGCCCTGGGCGCGACGGCGCTGCTGACCGCGTCCGTCGCCGTACCCCGGGCCACCGCGGCCGACCGCACCACCACGGCGCTCACCTGGTACGACGTGACGGCCGAGACCGTCGCGGCCGCCGGGGCGCCCACCCAGATCACCAACAACCGTATCTGGGCCGTCAGCTGGCTGGCAGCGGCCCGGGCCACCCGCGGCGTGCCGGCGGGTGTGGAGCGCGGCGCCTACCAGGAGGCGGCGCTCGCGGCGGCCGTGCACCGCGCACTGGTGGCGCTGGCACCGAGCCGTACCGAGCAGCTCGACGCGACGTACGAGGAGACCCTCGACGCGATCCCCGACGGCCCCGCGGAGGAGCGCGGCGTCGTGGCAGGGGAGCGACAGGCGGACCTCGTCCTCGAATCGAGGGAAGGCGACGGCCTCGACCCCGCCTCCGTCAACGCGCCCGCTCCGGTACGCCCGGCGGCGCCCGGCGTGTGGCAGCCGACACCACCCGCCTACGCCCCCGCGGCGCAGTACGGCAACCGCCTCGCCGAGCCGTTCGTGCTCACGACGCAGAGCCAGTTCCGGCTCGGCCCGCCGCCCGCCCTGGACTCCAGGCGCTACGCCGCCGACCTCGAGGAGGTGCGGGCGTACGGTGCCGCGGACAGCACGGTGCGCAGCGCCCACCAGACCGAGACCGCCGCCTTCTGGCTCGGCTCCTCCCTCACCCTCTACACCGAGCCGCTGCGCGTGGCGCTCTCGCGCACCGACCGGGGAGTCGCCGGGCAGGCGCGCCTGGTCGCGCTCTTCCACGTGGCGCTGGTGGACACGCAGATCGCGACCTCCGACACCAAGTACGCCTACGAGCGCTGGCGCCCCGTGACGGCGATCCGCACCGGCGCCATCGACCCCGACCCGGACTGGACACCACTGCACACCACCCCCGCGCATCCGGACTACCCGAGCGGTCACAACACCTACTCGGGCGCGGCGGAGACCGTGTTGTCGGCGCTCGTGGGGCCGCCTACCGCCCCGTTCGACCTGACCAGCCCGACCGCCCCCGGAGTGACCAGGACGTACACCACGTGGAAGCGACTCTCGGACGAGAACGTCGACGCCCGGGTCTTCTCCGGCATCCACACCCGCTCGGCCGACGAGGCCGGGATCGCACTCGGCGAGAACGTCGCCCGGTACGTCCTGCGGAACGCGGGACGTCTCCTGGCCGCGCGGTAGGACCGGCGTCACGGCGGGACGCGATCACGGCGCCCGCGCGGCACGGGCCCTGACGTCCGCGCCCGGGTCCGGGCCCGCGGCGGCCGGGGCCTCCGCGACGGCGACGCGCATCCGCTCGAACGCCTCGAGCGCCGGCGACAGCCGGGCGCCGGACCCGGTGGGGCCACGCAGTCGTTCACGAGGCGCCGCGGCCCGTGCTCGACCCGGGGCCGCGGCGGACCGCCGTGGGCGCGGCGGTCACGGCCGCGGCCCGCGTGGAAAGTGCCGCGGGCCGCAAGACCCCGGTGGGGAGCCGGTGACGCAGGAGGCCGGCGAGCCGGCGCGCCCGGTCCGCGCGCGGCTCGCCGCCCGCATGGCCCGGCCGCACCGGAGGGGCAGGGATCCTCTCACGTGGTGAGACGTCCCGGCGCCGGTCGGACGGCCCTCTTGACGCAGCTCGGGCACGGCCTGACACTCCACTACGGGAATCCTAGTGAACTGGTAGGGAATCATGGGCCGTGCCGAGCCGGACCCCGGAGACGACGACGTCCGCGTCGCCGTCCGGCAGCTGCCCCTGCTGACGTCCCGCCGCCACATCGATCTCGTGCGCGTGTGCAGTGCGGCGAGTTCCCCGCGCGACGGCGGCCCGGCCTCCGGTCGCGCCTGACCCTCCCGCGCAGATACCGCATCCCGATCCCGGCCGCGCCGGAGCCGCCGTGTGCCGGCGGCTCCGCATGCCCGTACGCCCGTGCCCGAGCACCCCAGGGAGACGCATGTCCGCCCCGTCCCCGACAGCCGTGCCGTCCTTCCGGAGCAGGATCGGCGGTGACGCGCGCAGCGGCTACTACGCCGTGCCGCACCGCTACCGGCTCCACCTCGCGCCGTCCTGTCCGCGCTGTCTGCAGATCGCCGTGACGCACGACCTGCTCGGCCTCGGCGACACCCTGCCGGTGACGCTGCTGCCCGCCGTGCCCGACGCACCCGGCGGTGGGTACCGGGCGCTGCGCCCGCTGTACGAGGCGAGTTCGCACCGGACCCCCGGACCGGCCGTGGCGCCGGTGCTCAGCGACGGCTGGAGCGGACGGATCGTGAGCACCCATGCCCCCGACATCCTGCGGGACCTCGCCCGGCGGTTCGCCGGCCGTGGTCCCTGCCTCCACCCGCGCGGCGCCGGGGGACCGATCGCCGCCGTCGGGCGGCTCTGCGAGGAGGGCATCACCGCAGCCGCCCAGCGCGCCGGGCAGCCCGGTGGTGACTCGGCGGCACGTGACACCGCGCTGGCCGCCCTGCTGGGTGCGCTGGACCTGCTGGAGCTGCGGCTCGCCTCGCGGGAGTACGTACTGGGTGACGAACTCACCCTCGCGGACGTGCAGGTGTGGGTGACACTGGTGCAGCTGGACACCGTGCACCGCCACCACCTGGATGCCGCCGCGGTGCACCGGATCACCGACCACCCCCGTCTGTGGGCCTACGCACGACGGCTGGCGGCGCGCCCCTCCTTCGGCTCCCACCTCGACCTGGACGGCATCGCCCGCAGGCACCACGCCCACTGCCGGGGCGAGGAGGCCGCCGGCGCGGCGGTACGGATCGTGGACTGGGCGGCACACGCGCGAACGGAGGCACCGGAACCGGTGCGGCAGTCCGGCTGACCGGGAGGCCGCGGTGGGCGAGCGCGAGGGCCGCCCCGGCCGCCCTGCCCGCCGGTCCCTCCGCCGAACAGGTCCCCTCGAAGCGGCCCTGCGCCACGGGACCTGTCGGGGTGAGCCGTGCCCCGGTGACCGGGCGGGTGCGGGCCGCACCTCACGTACCGACGACCTTCACGCCGGCGCCACTGCACCCTTCCCTGACGTTCGCCGCCCCTGGAACACTCCTCTCGCGCGCGTTCCGTCATCATCCGGCACCTCCGAGAGGCTCCTCACGCCATGCCCGAAGTCAACCGGCGCCGTTTCCTCCAACTCGCGGGCGCCACCACGGCGTTCAGCGCGCTGTCCGCGAGCATCGAGCGGGCCGCCGCGCTCCCGGCGAACCACCGCTCGGGGACGATCGAGGACGTCGAGCACATCGTCGTCCTGATGCAGGAGAACCGTTCTTTCGACCACTACTTCGGCAGGCTGCGCGGCGTCCGGGGCTTCGGCGACCCGCACCCGGTGACCCTGGACGGCGGCAGGTCGGTCTGGCACCAGACCAAGGGCGACGGCACGGAGGTGCTGCCCTTCCGCCCGGAGGCCGACGACCTCGGCATGCAGTTCCTGGAGGGGCTGCCGCACGGCTGGCCCGACGGCCAGGAGGCCTACCACAACGGCAAGTACGACCGCTGGCTGCCCGCCAAGGGCACCACCACCATGGCGTACCTGACCCGTGAGGACATCCCCTTCCACTACGCGCTCGCCGACGCCTTCACCGTCTGCGACGCCTACCACTGCTCCTTCATCGGCTCCACCGACCCCAACCGCTACTACATGTGGTCGGGTCACACGGGCAACGACGGCAGGGGCGGCGGCCCGGTCCTCGGCAACGACGAGCTCGGCTACGACTGGACGACGTACCCCGAGCGCCTGGAGGAGGCCGGGATCTCCTGGAGGATCTACCAGGACATCGGCGACGGCCTGGACGCGGCCGGCCACTGGGGCTGGATCGAGGACGCCTACCGCGGCAACTACGGTGACAACTCCCTGCTGTACTTCAACAAGTACCGCAACGCCGAGCCCGGTGACCCCTGGTACGACAAGGCGCGCACCGGCACCGACGTCAAGAACGGCGACGGCTACTTCGACCGGCTCCGCGCCGACGTCAAGGCCGGCCGGCTGCCGCAGATCTCCTGGATCGCCGCCCCCGAGGCCTTCTCCGAGCACTCCAACTGGCCGTCCAACTACGGCGCCTGGTACATCTCCCAGGTCCTGGACGCGCTCACCTCCAACCCGGCCGTCTGGGCGAGGACCGCCCTGTTCATCACGTACGACGAGAACGACGGCTTCTTCGACCACGTGGTGCCGCCGCTGCCGCCGAAGTCCGCCGCGCGGGGCCGGTCCACCGTCGACGTCTCGCTGGACGTCTTCAAGGGCAGCGCCACCCACCGGGAGGGCTTCTACGGGCTGGGCCCGCGCGTGCCGATGCTGGTCGTCTCGCCGTGGAGCAAGGGCGGTTACGTCTGCTCCGAGACGTTCGACCACACCTCGATCGTCCGGTTCATGGAGAGCCGGTTCGGAGTGCGCGAGCCGAACATCTCGCCGTGGCGGCGGGCGATCTGCGGCGACCTGACCTCCGCCTTCGACTTCTCCCGCAAGGACAGCCGGCCGGCCCGGCTGCCGGACACCGACGCCTACGAGCCGCAGGACCGGGACCGTCACCCCGACTACCGGCCCACGCCCCCGGCCGACCCCAGCCTGCCCCGGCAGGAGCGGGGGCTGCGCCCGGCCCGTCCGCTGAAGTACGCCCCGGCGGTGGACGGTTCCGTCGACCCGGCGGCCGGGAAGTTCACGCTGACCTTCGCCTCCGGAGCCAGGGCGGGCGCCGCCTTCCTGGTCACGTCCGGCAACCGCGCCGACGGCCCCTGGACCTACACCACCGAGGCCGGCAAGGAGATCTCGGACACCTGGAACTCGGCCCACTCCGGCGGCTCGTACGACCTGACCGTGCACGGCCCGAACGGGTTCCTCCGTGTCTTCCGGGGGGCGAACGGGTCCGCCGGCTGCGAGGTCACCGCCCGCCACACCGGTGACGACGTCCGGCTGACGTTCGTCAATAAGGGGTCCGGTACGGCCCGGTTGCGGCTGGCCGACGGCTACACCGGCCGCCCCGCGACCGTCGCCGTCCGCCCCGGCGCCACCGTGCACCGCACCGTCGACCTGCGCACGAGCCACCGCTGGTACGACCTGACGGTCACCTCCCCGGCCGACCCGGCGTACCTGCGCCGCTTCGCGGGGCACGTCGAGAACGGCCGGCCGGGCGTCAGCGACCCGGCGATCAGGACGGACTGACCGCCCTCCGGCACGGTGCCGGCGGCGTGGGCGCCGCCGTGGGCGGGTCCACGCGCCCGGGTCACGGGCTCGCGGAGGTGACACGTCCCTGCGGACGTGCCACCTCCGCGGCCCGGTGCCCTCGGGCGGCCGGCACCACCGGGCCGGCCGGGCTCACCGGGCCGAACGGCTCCGGCGGGGCCTTCGGGACCGCGGGTGCTCCCGCGCGGTGGGAGGCCGCCCGGGTCAGGAGGAGCACGCCCCAGGACGCGAGCGCCGCGCCGGCCAGCGCCGGCAGGACGCCCACCGGGCCGCCCCGGAGCCGCTCGCCGAGCAGGCAGAGGCCTATCACCGCGGCCGCCACCGGGTTCGCCAGGGTCACCACCGCGAGCGGGGCGCCGAGGCCGCCCCGGTAGGCGGTCTGCGACAGGAGCAGTCCGCCGGCCGCGAAGGCGGCCACCAGCAGCGCCACCGCGACCACCCGGACGCCGAGCAGCGGACCGGACCGGTCCGTCACCGCGACCGTCACGGTCTGGGTGAGCGCCGAGGCCACCCCGGAGGCGATGCCCGACGCGATCGCGTGCCGCAGGCCGGGCCGCGAAGGCGGCCACGCCAGCATCCCGATCACAAGAGCCGCGCCGCCCGCGACGACCAGCGCCTCGGACACGCTCAGCACGTCGTCGGGCGCCGGCCCGGACGCCGTGACCAGCACCACCGCCAGACCGGCGAGGGTGAGCGCCGTCCCCCGCCACTCCACCGCGCTCACCGCTCGCCCCGCGATCCGCGCCCCCATCGGCACCGCCGCGACCAGGGTGAGCGCGCCGAGCGGCTGGACCACGGTGAGCGGGCCGTACTTGAGCGCCACCACGTGCAGCAGCGCGGCCGAGGCGTTCAGCGCGACCGCCCACCACCAGGCGCCGCCGGCCGGCAGCCGCGGCGTGCCGGTGCCGGAGGCCCGGGAGGCGAGCCGTTCCTGGACCACCGCGGCGGCGGCGTAGGCGACGGCGGAGACGAGGGACAGCAGGACGGCCACGAGGACGGCGCTCATCGGCCCGTCCCCGTGAGCGCCCGGTCCTCCGCCGGTGTCCGCGGGGCCCGCACGCGTCCCGCTCCGGTCGCCGGCGCCGCCGTCGTGCGCCCCGGCGGGCGCAGCACCGCGAGCGCGAGGCCCAGCAGCGCCGTCGCCACGAGCGCGTCCAGCCAGAAGTGGTTCGCCGTCCCGACGATCACCAGCAGCGTCAGCAGCGGATGGAGCAGCCACAGCCACCGCCACCGCGCGCGGGCGACGGCGATCAGGCCGACCGCCACCATCAGCGCCCATCCGAAGTGCAGCGAGGGCATCGCCGCGAACTGGTTCGACAGCCCGTCGGTCCGCGGCGGGCCGTACACCGACGGCCCGTACACCCGCGCGGTGTCCACCAGGCCGGTGGCGGTGAGCAGCCGCGGCGGGGCGAGGGGGAACACCAGGTGCAGCACCAGCGCGGCGGCGGTGACCGCCGCCAGGATCCGGCGCGCCCAGACGTAGTGGGCCGGGCGGCGCAGATAGAGCCAGATCAGGAAGGCCGCGGTGGCCGGGAAGTGGACGGCCGCGTAGTAGGTGTTCGCCAGGTGCGCGAGCCCGTCGCCGTGCAGCAGCAGGGACTGCACGGAGCCCTCGCCGGGCAGGTGGAGCGCGCGCTCCAGGTCCCACACGTCGTGGCCGTTGCGGTAGGCCTCGCCGGTGTGGCCGGCCGCCAGCCGCCGGCCCAGCTTGTAGACGAGGAAGAATCCCGCCACGAGCAGGAGTTCGCGGACGAGTGGCGGGCGCGCCGATGCGTCGGGCCCCGCCGGTTCAGGCTCCTCGCGGGCATTCATCCCCCGGCCCTTTCGCTGGCGGTGGTGCTGTCGTGGTGCCGGCGGAGCCGCCGGTTCGTGGACCGTCCGGCTCCGTCGGCGCGTGCGGGTACCGACTCTCATCGATACGAGTCCGTACCGATACGTCAGTGTACCGATACGTTCCCGTACCGGTACACTGGCGTATCGATTGGCATGGGACACACTGGAGTGCGCGCCCCGGGCGCGCTCACCGGGCAAGAGGACGAAGGGCAAGGGAGCCGAGCCGATGACGTCGCAGGCCGCGGACCGACCCGAGCCGGTCGGCACCTCGCGCCGCTCCAAGATCACGCCCGAGCGTGAGCAGGAGTTCTTCGACGCCGTGCTGCACCAGATCCGCGAGTGCGGCTACGACGCCGTCACCATGGACGGGATCGCCGCCAGCACGCGGTGCAGCAAGTCCACGCTCTACCGGCAGTGGCGGACCAAGCCGCAGTTCGTCGCCGCCGCCCTCCGCGCCAGCCGGCGGGCACGGTTCGCCGGCATCGACACCGGCACGCTCGCCGGGGACCTGCGCGAGGCCGCGCGGTGCGCGGGAGAGTGGTCGGCGAAGGACACCACGCTGCTCCAGGCGCTCGGGCACGCGGTCCTCCAGGACCGGGAACTGGCACGGGCGCTGCGCGAGGCGCTGGTCGAGCCGGAGATCGCCGCGCTGCGGGAGATCGTCCGGCGCGGGGTCGAGCGCGGGGAGGTCGCGGCCGGCAACCCGGCGCTGGAGTACATCCCGGCCCAGCTCTTCGGCGTGCTGCGGGTCCGCCCCATCCTGGAGGGGAACGACGCCGACCCGGACTACCTGCTCCGGTTCGTGGAGGCCGCCGTGCTGCCGGCACTCGGCCTGCGATGAGACCCGGTCCGCCGTCCCCGGGATGACCGGACGGCGGCCCGACCGCGCCGCACCGTGGGGACGGGGGCGGCGCGCACCCCCCGGCCGGGTGGGGTTCCCCTTGAGCGGAGGGGAGCCCCACCCGGCCGCCGCGGGTCCCGGGTCAGACGTCCTGCCCGTTGCCGCCGCCCGACGCCGCCTCGATGCCCTCGGTGATCTCCTCGATGACGGACTGCGTCTGATCGGTGTCCACGCCGAAGCGGACCACGACGATCTGCTGCGGCCGCGCGGGGGAGGGGAAGGCCAGCGACTGGACGTACCCGTCGGCGCCCTTGCCGGTGACCGCCTTCCAGCGCACCAGGTAGCCCTTCTGTCCGGCCACGGTCACCGCCTCGGACGCGAGCACCTCGTGCGAGGTGATCCCCCCGTAGGAGTCGCCGCCGTAGGACTCCTCGGCGTTCGCGGAGATGTCCGCCTTGGCGACCTCCTCGGCGGTGGAGCCGCGCGTGCCCAGGGCCAGGGCCGGGGCCGAGTACGCCCCGCCCTTGGTGCAGGTCTTGGAGGTGTCGCCGGGGCAGTCGTACGCGTCCTCCGACGTCACCGCGGCACCTCCCTGGAGCTCCTGGCCGTACCAGCCGTCCGGGACGGGCAGGCTGATCCCGCTCAGCCCGTCGGTCACCGACCCGCTCTCCACCCGCGGCGGTCCGGACGAGTCCGGCCCCGGGCTCTCACCGCCACCGCCCGGCCCGCCGTCCTCCGTGTCCGGTCCCCGAGAGGCCGCGGAGCTGCCGCCCCCGCCGTCGTCGGTCAACGCGTACACGCCGACCCCGATGCTCGCCAGCACGGCGACGGCCGCGGCCACGGCTATCCCGATCCGCACCCCGCGCCCCCGGCCGGACGGCGTCTGCGCGGGATGCACCGGGTACGCCGGACGGGCCGGGTACCCCTGCCCGGCCGCGCCGCCCGCCGCCGGGGGACCCCAGCCGGCGGCCGGTCCCGCCGGACGGACCTGGTCCGTCCAGGCCCCGCCGTCCCACCAGCGCTCGGTGGGCGGCCCGTCATTCTGCTGCCCGGGGTCGGGGTACCACCCGGGAGGAGTCACCTGCGTCATGCCCCCACCGTATGAGGCGACGGTGAAAGCCGGATGAGAGAGGTCCGTCCTGTGCCCCGAGGGCCGTGCGGAGCGTCCGGCGGGACACCCTCGCCCCGGCGCGCCGGTCGCACCACCGCCGTGCGCCCGCGCCCGCCCCGCGCTCGTCGTTCACCGGAACCCCGCCGGGTGTTGACCGTCGGCACCCCAGGTGGGAGGGCGGAGCGCGTCGACCCCCCGCCCCCGGTGTCACCCGTCACGGCAACAGCTGCCCCGACCGGCCACCGCCCGGGCGGCCGGAGGACTACGCTCGAGGTCTGTACGTCGTTCGGGCGACTGGGGAGGTAGCGGGATGACGGAGGTACGGCCCACGGCCGCGGCCTCGGCTTCCCTGTGGGAGCGCGACGAGGAAGTCGCCGCCCTCGCACGGGCGGTCGACACCCTGTGTGCGGACCGCTCCTCGCCCGGCAGCCTGCTGGTGCTCCGCGGCGAGGCGGGTCTCGGCAAGACCTCGTTGCTGGCCGAGACCCGGCGCATCGCCGAACAGCGCGGCTGCACCGTGTGGTCCGCCCGCGGCGGCGAGACCCTGCGCTCCGTCCCCTTCAACGTCGTCCGCCAACTCCTCCAGCCCGCCCTCGTGTCGATGCTGCCGGAGGAGGCGCGCGAGTACCTCGGAGACTGGTACGACATCGCCGGCCCCGCCCTCGGCATAGCGGAGCCCGGCACCCGGCACGCCGACCCGCAGGGCGTGTGCGAGGGACTGACCGCCGCCGTGCGCCGGCTGGCCCGCCGGGACTGGCCGCTGGTGCTGCTGATCGACGACGCCCACTGGGCCGACCAGGAGACCCTGCACTGGCTCGCCGGGTTCGCCGAGCGCCTGGCGGACCTGTCCGTCCTCGTCGTGGTCGCCCGCCGGCCCGGCGACGTCTCCGGAGCGAGCGCCCGCCACCTGGACGCCGTCGCCGCCGCGGCCGACCGCCCCGTCACCACCCTGAGCGCCCTCACCCCGGCCGCCACGGCCGGACTCACCCGCGCCACGCTGGGCGAGCACGCCGACGCCGCGTTCTGCCGCGAGGTGTGGGCCGTCACCGGCGGCAACCCCTACGAGACCGTCGAACTGCTCGCCAAGGTCCAGGACAGCGAACTCGAACCCGTCGAGGCCCACGCCGGCGAACTGCGCGAGCTGAACCGCTCCGCCCGCGGCGGCGGCCTCGTCGCCCGCCTGGAACAACTCGGCATAGACGCCACCCGGTTCGCCTGGGCCGCCGCCATCCTCGGCTCCGACATCACCGTCGACCTGGTGGCCCGGCTCGCCACCCTGAACCACGACGACGCCGTCCGCTGCGCCGAACTCCTGCGCAGCGCCCGCATCCTCACCGTCCCCGACCCGGCCGCCACGGGCCGCACCGGGCCCGCCGACCTCGAGTTCGTCCACCCGCTGATCGCCACCGCCGTCTACAACTCCATCCCCGACGCCCTGCGCCGCGGCGGCGGCCCGCCACCTCCTCGAAGTGCACCCGGACGACGACGAGGAACTCGTCTGGCAACTGCGCGAGGCCGCCCGGGAACACCTCGCCGTCGGCGCCCCGGACGCCGCCCGCCGCTGCCTCGAACGCGCCCTGGAGGAACCGCCCCGCCCCGAGGTCCACGCGCACGTGCTCTACGAACTGGGCTGCGCCACCTTCCTCACCGCGCCCGCCCGGACCATCGGCCATCTGCGGGCCGCGCTCGGCATGCCCGGCCTCGACGGCGAGAAGCGGGTGGACGCCGTGGTCCGGCTGTCCCAGGCGCTCCTGCACAACGACCAGATGGAGGAGGCCGTCCGCACCGTCGAGGCGGAGGCCGCCCGGCTCGGCACCGGCCCCGCCCATCTGCGGCTGCGGGCCGTGCAGTTCATGTGGGAGGGCATCCACGCCGGCGAGGCCCTCTCCCCGGGCCGCTCCGAGCGGCTGGCCGAACTCGCCGCCACCTGCACCGGCCGGGACAACTCCGAACGCGCGCTGCTGATCCTGCGCGCCTTCGACGCCATGATGCGCGGCGAGAACGCCGAGGTGGTCGTCGAACTCTGCGACCGCGCCCTCGTCAACGGCCGCCTCGCCCCCGGCCTCGGCTGGACCGACTCCGAGTGGGGCGTCGAACTGCTGCTGATGCTGACCAGCTCCTACGCCTACACCGACCGCCTCGACCGCGCCGAAAGCCTGTGCAACGAGGCCCTGCGCGCCTACGAGACCGCCGGCTGGAGCGGCGGCCACCTCGCCCTGGCCCAGGCCTACGTGGGTCTCTGCCACCGCAGACGGGGCCGGCTGGAGGCCGCGGAGCAGTCGCTGCGCGAGTCCCTGGACCTCGCCGAGCGCGTCGGCCGCGGACTGCCCCTGCACTGGACGGTGACCTGCAACCTCGTCGACACCCTGCTCGCCCGCGGCCACGTCGAGGAGGCCTGGGCGGCGGCCGAACGGTACGGTTTCGCACCGCCCTACCCGTCCACCGTCGTGCTGCCCGACCTGCGCTCCGTGCGCGGCCGGCTGCTGCTCGCCGTCGGCCGCACCGAGGAGGGCGTCAACGAACTGGAGGCGGCTCAGAAGGCGGCGGACGCCCGCGGCCACCACAACCCGGTGCACGTCTCCTGGGCCGTGGACCTCGCCCGTGCCCTCGCCGGCGAGGACCCCGCCCGCGCCGCCCGGCTCGCCGTCGACGTCCGCCGGCAGGCCGAGCGCTTCGGCACGGACACCGCCATAGGAGAGGCCCTGCGCGTCGCCGCCGCCCTGGAGACCGGCCAGCGCGCGGTCCGCCTCGCCGCCCAGGCGGTCAGGTACCTGGAGTCGTCGCCCTGCCAGTACGAACACGCCGCGGCCCGCGTCGAGTACGGCGTCCTCGCCCGCTCCCGGACCGATCTCGAGCGGGGCCTCGCGCTGGCGCGTTCCTGCGGCGCGGACGGCCTGACGCGACGCGCGCTGGCCGAACTGGCGGCGGACGCCGGACCCGTGCCGTCACGGTGACCCGCGGCCATCAGGCGGCCTGCGCGTACACCACCCACACCTGACCGCGCGCGAAGTCCATCCGCTCGCCGTCCTCGGTGGTGAACGAGGTGCCGTCCTCGGCGGTCGGGCGGCTCCAGTTCGCCTCGTACGCGCGGCCGTCGCGCAGCACGGTGGCCTCCCCGGAGCCCACCGTCTCGGTGTACGGGGTGTTGTTGCCGAGGAAGTCCCCGTAGTCGGAGGGGCGCACGGTCACGTACTGCACGACCACGGTCGCGGGTGCCAGCCGGTCGCCCTCCGTGGTGGTCGCGGGGACGCCGTCCAACGAGACCGGCCAGCGGCCGTCGGCGTCCGACCAGGTGAAGGTGAAGCGGGCCGCCGGGTAGCGCACCGTGAGCGCGTCCTCCGGTTCGCCGCCCGCGGGCGGCGGGCCGAAGCGGAAGCCGGTGGTCAGGGCGGCCCGGCCGGGCGGGTCGTCCATGAGCCGCTCCGGCCGCAGGTACAGGTCGTGCGGGGCGGAGCGGTCCGTGCCCCGGCGGAAGGCGCCGGACGACGACTCGGGCGTCACCCCCTCCAGCGGCGCCCGGTCGATCAGCGGCAGGAGCCTGCTCTGCGCCCCGGAGAAGGCCAGGACCGGCCGGCCGAACTGGCGCAGCAGCTCCAGGTCGGACTCCCGGGCGCTGCGCACCGGCCCGACGGATTCGGGAAGCCGGGTGGCGTACACTGCCATCAGCCGGCTCAGCCCGCCCTCGACCTGCTCGACGTACACCACGTCCGCGGCGTCCACGCCCGTGTGGGGCCGGGCGGCGGGAACGTTGTCGATCTTCACCGCGAGCACGGAGGGGCCGTCCGCCCCGTTCGGCCGCGGATCCCGCGAGGACGGCGCCGTCGACCCGCGTCCGTCGTCGGTCGAGCCGCCGGACGCCGTGCAGCCGGCCGCCAGACCGGCCGCCATCAGGACGGCCGACAGTGCCCTCGCCGCCGTGCCGCGCCGCGTGCGCGCTCCTCGTCCCGTGCCCACCGTCGCCACCGTGCCCGCCTCGTGTCCTCGGCTGTCTTGATTGTGCGCTTTTCCGATCGTCGGTGGCCATACCCGGTCAGCGGCGGTGCCGCGCGGTGATTGCGCCGATCGGCGCAGCGGCGCGGTTCGGTCCGGGCCGCTCGGGTACCCGGGGCCCCACCGCATCAGCGACACACCGGCCACGACGGAGGGAGCGGGCGGCAATGAGGGCTGTGACCTGGCAGGGCAAGCGGGACGTGCGGGTGGAGAACGTGCCCGACCCACGGATCGAGGAGCCGACGGACGCGATCATCCGCATCACCTCCACCGGACTGTGCGGATCCGACCTGCACCTGTACGAGGTGCTCACCCCGTTCATGACCCCCGGCGACATCCTCGGCCACGAGCCGATGGGCATCGTCGAGGAGGTCGGTGCCGGGGTGCCGGACCTCCAGGCCGGCGACCGGGTCGTGGTGCCGTTCCAGATCGCCTGCGGCAACTGCTGGATGTGCCTGACCGGACTGCAGACACAGTGCGAGACCACACAGGTCGGCGCCGAGGGCATGGGCGCGGCCCTGTTCGGCTACACCCGGCTGTACGGCGCGGTGCCGGGCGCCCAGGCCGAGTACCTGCGGGTCCCGCAGGCGCAGTACGGCCCCATCAAGCTCCCCCAGGGGCCGCCCGACGACCGGTTCGTCTACCTCTCCGACGTGCTGCCCACCGCCTGGCAGGCGGTCGCCTACGCCGGGATCCCGCAGGGCGGCAGCATCGCCGTGCTCGGCCTCGGCCCCATCGGCGACATGGCCTGCCGGGTCGCCCAGGTACGGGGCGCCGGGCGGGTCTTCGGCGTGGACCTGGTCCCCGAGCGGCTGCGCCGGGCCCGTGAGCGGGGCGTGGAGACCTTCGACCTGCGCTCCTTCGACGACGAGAAGGAACTGGTCGCCGCGATCCGCGACCAGACCGACGGCCGCGGCCCCGACGCCGTGATCGACGCCGTCGGCACCGAGGCGCACGGCAGCGCGGCGGCCCGCATGGTGCAGAACGTCTCGTCGGTGCTGCCCCGCAAACTGAGCGGCCCGATGGCGGAACGCTTCAGCGTCGACCGGCTCGCCGCCCTCTACACCGCGATCGACCTGGTGCGGCGCGGCGGCACCCTCTCGCTCGTCGGCGTCTACGGCGGCATGGCCGACCCGATGCCGATGCTCACCCTGTTCGACAAGCAGATCCAGATGCGCATGGGGCAGGCGAACGTCCGCCGCTGGAGCGACGAGATCATCCCGTACCTCACCGACGAGGATCCCCTCGGCGTCGACGACTTCGCCACGCACCGCCTGCCGCTGTCCGAGGCGCCGCACGCCTACGACATGTTCCAGCGCAAGCAGGACGGCGCGGTCAAGGTGCTCATGCAGCCGTGACCCGCGCCTGACGCCTCCGCCGGTCCGGCGCGGACGGCCTGCCGCACCCGCCCGGGCGCCCGGCGACGCCGGGGGAGCCGGGGCGGGTGCGGCCGAGCCGGGTCAGGAAGCCGGAGCCGGCGGCTTCCCGGTCACCGCCGTGCCGGGGCGGTGCCGGAGCCGCGTCAGGGCAGCTCCTTGATCCGGACGTCCCGGTACGAGACCACGTCCGTCGTGCCGTGCACCTGCAGTCCGATGTAGCCGGAGGCGAACCGCCGCCCGTCCGTGCCCGGGTCGTCCGAGCGCGGCGGGGTGAAGTCCTGGCCGCCGGTGTTGTCGAACTCGTTGATCAGCACGCCGTTGCGGTAGACCGAGTAGTGCTGGTCCACCACGCGGATCTCGTAGTCGTTCCAGGTGCCCTTCTGCGTCACGCCCGCGCCGGCCAGGCCGACCCGGTCGAAGCCGTAGACGGAGCCCGTCTTGTACATGTCGCCGGCGGGCGAGTCGAACACCTGCACCTCGTGCCCGTACTTGATGGCGACCCACTCCGGCCGCGACTCCTCCGGGTGGTCGTGGACCTGCGGGAACCGCACGAACACACCGGAGTTGGCGTTTCCGGTGCCCGGGGCGTCGTCCCGCCACTGGAGCCTCAGCGAGAAGTCGCCGTACTTGCGCTCGGGGAACCACAGCATGCCGAGCCCGCCCCGGGTGGTGCCGGAGGTGATCGAGCCGTCCGGGTTCAGCGCGAACGAACCGCCGCCCACCTGCTCCCACTCGGCGAACGACTCCTCGCTGCCGTCGAGGATCTTGCGGTAGCCCTCGGTCTGGCCGGGCCTGCCGATGCCGGACTGGCGGGCCGCCCTGTTGATGGCCCGGTACTCCCGCTTGTCGACGACCCCTTCCTCCCGGAGCTCGTCCAGGACGCTCGTCACGTGCTTCAGGAACAGCGCCTGCGAGGTCCACTCCTTCTCGTCCTCGATCAGCTCACCGATCCGGCACCGGTTGCCGGTGACCCGGTTCGGCACGCCCGAGTCGACCGTGCCGACGATCACCGTCAGCCGCTCGTCGTACTCCGGGCAGTTCGGCGCGGGCACCCCGCCGTCCGCCACGACCGTGAAGCTCACCGTGAGCGGCTGGGAGGTGTTGCCGGCCTTGTCGCTCGCCCGGTAGGCCACGGTGTGCCTGCCGGCCCGGTCGACGACCACCGGCCGGGTGTAGGCCAGGTACGGCCCGCCGTCGAGCGAGTACTCGACGGCCGCGACACCGGAGCCTGCGTGTCCGTCGTCCGCGCTGATGGTCACCGTGGCGTCACCGACGTAGGCGCCGTCGGAGTTCCTGGTGCCCTCCACGGTCACGCCGGTCGCCGGCGGGGTGGTGTCCTGCGGGGGAGCGGCGACGACCGTGAACCCGACGCTCTTCTCCGCCGCCGCGTTGCCCGCCTTGTCGGTGGCGCGGTAGCGCACGGTGTGCGTGCCGGCCTGGTGCACCATCACCGGGCCGGTGTACGCCTGCCAGGCACCGCCGGCGCCGATCGCGTACTCGATGGTGTTGACGCCGGAACCGGTGTCGGACGCGGTGACGGTGACCGTCGCCATGTCGACGTAGGCACCGTCGTCGTTCTTCTCGCCGTCCACCGTCGCCGAGGTCTCCGGCGGCGTGGTGTCGTCCGACGGCCGGGCGACGACCGTGAACCCGACGCTCTTCTCCGCCGAGACGTTGCCCGCCTTGTCCAGGGCGCGGTAGCGCACCGTGTGCGTGCCGACCTGGTCGACGACGACCGGGGCGGTGTAGGGCTGCCAGGCGCCGTCGGCGCCGATCGCGTACTCGATCCGGTCGACGCCCGAGCCCTCGTCGGTGGCCTCGATGCCGACGCTCGCCGAACCCACGTACGCGCCCTCGGCGTTCCGCGTGCCGGTCACCTCCGCCGTCGCCTCGGGCGCGGTGGTGTCCTCACCCGTGCCCTCGGTCACCGTCAGGATGCCCTGCATCTGGCCGTGGCCGGGGATGGTGCAGTGGTAGAGGTAGCGGCCCGGGGTGAGGGTCACCTCGGCGGTGTGCTTGCCGCCCTGGGCGTCGTTCGGGTTGGCCAGGATGTTCAGCTGGACGTCGTCGTTGAACTCCGGGTCGGAGGTCACGAACGTCAGCGTGTGCGGCATGCCGGTGGTGTTGCCGGTGGCCGCGCTGTTCTCGAAGACGATCGTCGCCGGGCCCGCCACCGCCGTCGCCGGCGCCGACAGGTACCTGTCGATGTCGTTCCCCGCGGTCCAGGTCAGCACCTGCTGGGCCGCCCCGGCGTCCGGGGCCCCGGACGCGCCGGCCGTGGAGGCCGTCTGCAGGCCGAGCATCGTCAGCAGGGCGGCCAGCAGGGCCGCCCACACCCTTCGCCGTCGTGTCACTGGTCTCATCCGGCCTCCCTCGCCAGCTGGCCGGCGGCCGGGGTCGGGCCGCCGCCCGTGTAGGTGACCCGCCAGAGCGCGGACTTGGAGTCGGAGGTGAAGAAGCCGCGGCCGTAGTCGAGGACGTACAGCGCCCCGTCCGGACCGAACTTCCAGTCCATCAGGTTCTTGATGCCGTCGTTGCCGACCGGCACGATCTTCTTCAGCGACTCCGAGTGCACCGGCAGACCGCCGTCTCCCTGCGTCTTCGGGTCCATCACCACCGCGTTGCGCGGCTGGTCGGCGTCGTAGAAGTCGCCGACGAACCACTTGCCGTCCCAGTAGGCCGGCCACTTGGTGCCACTCGTGCTCGCCTCGTCGTAGCGGTAGACCGGCCCGTTCATCGCGGCCTGGCCGCCGCCCTTGAGCCAGGGCAGCCGGTAGGAGGTCTCCTCCGCCTTGTACGACGGGACGCCGTTCGCGTCCCGGGGGAAGTCCGGGCCGCCGCCCTGCGGCGAGTACCAGATGTTGTTGCCTGTCACCGGCGGCAGGTTGACCAGGCCGTCGTTGTTCGGCGACTCGTTCTTCGGGTGGTCGCAGTCGTACCAGCCGAGCGGCTTGGACGGGTCGGGAAGGTTGCGGTCCCGGTAGGGCTGCTTGTTGCCCATGCAGTACGGCCAGCCCCGGTTGGACGCCTTGGTGATCACGGCGAACGTGTCGTACTTCGCCGGACCCCAGGTCGTCGACGGCTGGCCGGCGTCCGGGCCGACCCAGCCCGCGTAGAGGATGTCGGTCGACTTGTCGACGAAGATGCGCGCCGGGTTGCGCACGCCCATCACGTAGATCTCGCCGCGCGTCTTCCCGCCGCCCTCGGCGGTCTCCTTCCCGGTGAACAGATTGCCCTCGGGGAGGGTGTACGTCCCGTCCGGCTCCGGGTGGATGCGCAGGATCTTGCCGTTGAGGTTGTTGGTGTTGCCGGCCGTGCGGCGCGCGTCCGCGAAGGAGACGCCCTTGAAGTTCGGCTCGGGGTTGTTGCCCGAGTAACCGCCGCTGAAGCCGCTGGAGTTGTTGTCACCGGTGGCGATGTACAGGTTGCCCTCGGAGTCCCAGGCCATCCCGCCGCCCGCGTGGCAGCAGCTGTGGATCTGAACCGGCCACTTCAGCAGCACCTTCTCGCTGCCGGGGTCCAGCCTGCCGGTGGCGTGGTCGAACGTGAAGCGGGAGACCCGCCGCTCGGCCATGTGCGTGTCCCGGTCGATCCCGGAGTGCGGCGTGTAGTGCAGGTACACCCAGCCGTTCTCCTGGAACTCCGGGTCCAGCTCGATGCCGAGCAGCCCCTCCTCGACCTTCTGCAGCTCGTCGCCGCCGCCCTTGTTGCCGAAGACGGTGAGCGTCCCGGCGAGGGTGACCTTCCCGGTCCTCGGGTCGTAGACGTGGATCTCGCCCTCGCCCTTGCCGATGTCCGGGTCGTTCCAGTCGGTGACCACCGGCCGTGAGGCGTCGGCGCCGCCCCGGCCGATGTAGAAGACGCGGCCGTCGGGGGCGGTGACCAGGCCGTGCGGCTCGCCGATCTGGTCGTTGCGGCCCGGCTGGTTGGGCCGGGTGAGGCGCTTCGCCTCGTAGTTGCCGGTGATCGTGGCCTTGCAGTCGGCCCGCACGAGCCGGGTGGTCCACAGCAGGGCGCCGCGCAGGTGGTCGCGGAAGTCGGTCTCGTCGTACGACGACACCGTGCCGCCCATGCCGGTGTAGAAGGACCGGCCGCCGTCGTAGTCGCGGCACCAGCTCACCGGGTGGTCCCAGCCGTTGGCGCCCGCACCGGGCGCGTACGTCGACTCGCGCACCCTGGCGACCGTGTGCACCTCGCCGGACGGGTTCTTCACCCAGTTCAGCCACTTGTCGGGCCGCTTCCACTGCAGGGGCAGGCTCCTGGTCGCCGGGTGCCGCCGGTCGCCCACCTCGACGGTGGCCCGCTGCACCCCCTCGGGACTCGAAGCGGCCGGGCGTGCGCCGATCAGACCGGTGAACCAGTCCGAGTACGGCTCCGCGCGGGCCGCGTCGTGGAGGCCGACGAAACCGCCGCCGGCCTCCATGTACGCCTCCAGACCCGCCTCCTGGTCCGGGTCGAGGACGTCCCCGCCGCCGGTCAGGAACACGATCGTGTTGAAGCGCCCCAGCCTCTTGTCGTCGGTGAAGACCGAGGCGTCGTCGGTGGCGGTGACCTTGAACCGCTGGTCCGCCGGGCCGGACAGGCCGATCTTCTCGATCGCCTCGATCCCCGCGTTCACCAGCGGCGACTCCTCGCCGCCCGCCGCCGAGCCGTGGAACAGCAGCACGCGCACGTTCGCGCCGCCCGGGGGCGACTTGATGGACATCGTTGTCAGGGACGGATCCGGCGCCGGGCGCGCACTGGCGGCCGGGCCCGACATCAGTCCGGCGGCGACGATCCCGGCGGTGACGGTGGCCGCCCAGGCCCGCCGTCCCGCACCGGCCGTTCTCGGGCCTCTCGTGATCAACCCTCGTAAGTGCATGGGACCTTGATGCGATGTCAACCGCATGTGGTCACCCACCCCTCCTCGGTCGCGGCAACAGCGTCAAGGAAGCTAGACCTCTTTGCGCCACACGCCAATACCTATGGCCGCAATGAAACAAACTTTGTCCTGAGTGTGGATAAACAAGAAAGCGGCCGGTACGGTTCCACAGGTTCATGACAGCTACGTGGGGAGTCCGGCATGGACAGACGCGGCTTCAACCGGCGGGTGCTGCTGGGCGGCGCGGCCGCCGCGACATCGTTGTCCCTCGCTCCCGAGGCCGTGGGCGCGGGCGGACCGGCGAAGACCGCGCCCGCCGGGGGCGAGGTGAAGCGGATCAAGCTGTACGCCGAGAGACTGGACGGCGGGCGGATGGGCTACGGCCTGGAGAAGGGCAAGGCCTCGATCCCCGGTCCCCTCATCGAGCTCAACGAGGGCGACACGCTGCACGTCGAGTTCGAGAACACCATGGACGTACCCGTGAGCCTGCACGTCCACGGCCTGGACTACGAGATCTCCAGCGACGGCACCAAGCAGAACAAGAGCGACGTCGAGCCGGGCGGCACCCGCACCTACACCTGGCGCACCCACGCCCCGGGCCGGCGGAAGGACGGCACCTGGCGGGCGGGCAGCGCCGGCTACTGGCACTACCACGACCACGTGGTCGGCACGGAACACGGCACGGGCGGCATCCGCAACGGCCTGTACGGCCCGGTGGTCGTGCGCCGCAAGGGCGACGTGCTGCCCGACGCGACCCACACGATCGTCTTCAACGACATGACGATCAACAACCGGCCGGCGCACACCGGCCCGGACTTCGAGGCGACCGTGGGCGACCGCGTCGAATTCGTCATGATCACGCACGGCGAGTTCTACCACACCTTCCACATGCACGGTCACCGCTGGGCCGACAACCGCACCGGCATGCTCACCGGTCCCGACGACCCGAGCCAGGTCATCGACAACAAGATCTGCGGCCCGGCGGACTCCTTCGGCTTCCAGGTGATCGCGGGGGAGGGCGTCGGCGCGGGTGCCTGGATGTACCACTGCCACGTCCAGAGCCACTCCGACATGGGCATGGTGGGCCTGTTCCTGGTGAAGAAACCGGACGGCACGATCCCGGGGTACGACCCGCACGAGCACCACCACGGCGCGGACTCCGGGGGAGCGGAGGAACACGCGCACTGACGGCCTGCGCACGGCTCGCGAACGGGGAGGGGCTCACCCGGCGCCGACGCCGAGGACGGGTCGTTCCGCGTGCGGCCCCTTCCGGGCACGGCGGAGTGGTTCTCGGCGGACGACGCGCCGGGGAGCCGTGCGTACGGCGCGGGGCGGCGGCCGGGGGCTTCGCGCGGTCGTCCGGCGGTCCCCGGAGGGGCCCGCGCCCGGCACGGGCGGATTCCGAGGTCCGGCGGACGGCCCGGCGGACCGGGCCGAGTGATCGGAGAGCGCTCTCGCCCCCGCGGGTGCGGGGCTATCCTGTCCCGCAGCCGCAGGTGAGGAGCCCCGACGTGACCGAGACAGTGCCGCGCCCCACCCTGGAGGCCGTGGCCGCGCGGGCCGGGGTCTCGCGGGCCACCGTCTCCCGCGTGGTCAACGGCGCCGACGGGGTCAGGGAACCCCTGGCCGAGAGGGTCAGACGAGCCGTGGACGAACTCGGGTACGTGCCCAACCAGGCCGCCCGCAGCCTGGTGACGAAACGGCACGACGCCGTCGCCGTCATCGTGGCCGAACCGGAGACCCGCGTCTTCGCCGACCCCTTCTTCGCCCGTCAGCTGCGCGGCATCAGCAAGGAGCTGACGGCCCACGACAACCAGCTCGTGCTGCTGCTCACCGAGGACCGCGACGACCACGCGCGCGTGGGGCGCTACCTGGCCGGCGGCCATGTCGACGGCGCGCTGGTGTTCTCGCTGCACATCGACGACCCGCTGCCGGAACTGATCCAGCGTGCCGGGCTGCCGACGGTGTTCGGCGGCCGCCCTGACTGGGGCGGTGGCAGGGACGGCGTCGTCTACGTCGACAGCGACAACCGGGGCGGCGCCCGGGACGCCGTACGGCACCTGCTCGGCCTCGGCCGCAGCCGCGTCGCGCACATCACCGGCGCCCTCGACCAGACCTCCGCGGTGGACCGGCTCGACGGCTTCCGGGACGTCATGGTCGACGCCGATCCGCGACTGGTCGTGGAGGGCGACTTCACCCCGGCCGCGGGCGAGCGGGCGATGCGGGAACTCCTCGGCCGCTGTCCCGACCTGGACGCGGTGTTCGCCGCCAACGACCTCACGGCGGCGGGTGCCCTGCGCGTGCTGCGCGAGCACGGACGGCGGGTGCCGGACGACGTGGCGGTCGTCGGCTTCGACGACATGCTGCCGATCGCCGAGCAGACCGACCCGCCGCTCACCACGGTCCGCCAGGACATCGAGGAGATGGGCCGCCTGATGGCCCGTCTGCTCCTGCGCGACCTCGACCGCACCGCGGCCGCACCGGAGGACGTGGGCGGCGCCCCCTCCAGCGTGATCCTGCCGACGACCCTGGTGCGGCGCGCCTCCGCGTGAGGTTCGGACACGCCCGTCCACGTGTTCCGGCGGCGGATCGCCGGCGGACGGTGGAAGACTCGGCGGAGCAGGCGACGGGACCCCTCGCAGGAGGCATCATGCTCACCACCCGCTTCGTCGACGGCGCCCCGAACTGGATCGACGTCGGCACGCCCGACGTCGAGGGCGCCACGTCCTTCTACGGCGGCCTCTTCGGCTGGGAGTTCCGGTCGGCGGGACCCGACGCCGGCGGCTACGGCTTCTTCGAGATGGCCGGCAGGATCGTCGCGGGCGCGATGCGGACCACGCCGGAGCAGGGGCCGCCCGCGTGGACCGTTTACTTCCGGAGCCCCGACGCGCAGGCCACGGCGCGGACCGCCCGGCAGGCCCGGGGCGGCGTGCCCGTGCCGCCGGTGGACGTGGCGGACCAGGGCAGGTCGGCGATCCTCGCCGACCAGGCGGGCGTCTCCTTCGGTGTCTGGGAGCCCGGCCTCCGCAAGGGCATCGAGGCCGCCGGCGAGGTCGGCTCGCTGTGCTGGGTCGAGCTGTACACGCCGGACATCGCCCGGGCCGCCGCCTTCTACCACGCGGTCCTCGGCTGGGAGACCTCGGCGGTGACCTTCCCCGGCGGCGTCTACACCTCCGTCAACCCCGCCGGGACCGGGGAGGAGGGCTTCTTCGGCGGCCTGGTCCCCCTGGCCGACGATCCCACGGAGGCGGAGTCCGGACAGCCGTACTGGCTGCCCTACATCGGGGTGGACGACCCGGACGCCGCCGTCGCCAAGGCCGTCGAACTGGGCGGCCGGGTCCGGATGCCCGCCACCTCCCTGGCCGGGGTCGGCCGCCTGGCCCGCCTCGAGGACCCGTACGGCGCGCGCTTCGCCGTCCTCAGGGGCGATCCGCGGCAGACCTGACGCCGAGCCGGGTCCGGCGGGGGGAACCGGCGGTTCCCCCGCGCGCCGCCGTGTGTTCCCCGCCGGGGTGACGCCATCATCGTGCCGACGCCGACGCCGACGCCGACGCCGACGCCGAGACGGGCACACACACGGACACGGACGCCGGCGCGGACACGCACACGGACGGACGAGCGGTGCCGGGCCGCGTTGATGCGGCGTTGATCGAACGTTTTTCGCCGCCCGCCACGCTTTTGGCCATGTACACCGAAACGTTGCCGTCGCCCGACCTCACCTGGCAGGAGCAGGCGCTGTGCGCGCAGACCGGGGGAGACTTCTTCTTCCCCGAGCCGGGCAGCTCGGTCCGTGAGGCCAAGCGGATCTGCGGTCTCTGCCCCATCCGCGCCGCCTGCCTCGACTACGCCATGGCCCACGACATGCGCTTCGGCGTCTGGGGCGGCCTGTCGGAGAGGGAGCGGCTGGAACTGCGGCGGGCGGGCCGCTGAGCGGCCGGGCCCGGGAGACCGGGGCCCGGCGGCGTCGGCGGCCCGCCCGTCCGGGCGGCTTCGGGCCGGTCCCGGCCCGGTCTCAGCGCGGCGCGCGCGCCGCCATCCGGGCCTTGCGGGCCGCCAGCTTCTCGTCGAACTTCCGCGCCTCCGCGTCCAGGCCGCCCATGAACAGGCCGAGCTCCTCCTGGGCCTTGAGGCCCTCGGGGCCGAGGCCGTCGATCTCCAGGACCTTCAGGAAGCGCAGCACCGGCTGGAGCACGTCGTCGTGGTGGATGCGCAGGTTGTAGACCTCGCCGATGGCCATCTGCGCGGCGGCCCGCTCGAAGCCGGGGATGCCGTGTCCGGGCATCCGGAAGTTCACGACCACGTCCCGCACCGCCTGCATCGTCAGGTCGGGGGCCAGCTCGAACGCCGACTTCAGCAGGTTGCGGTAGAAGACCATGTGCAGGTTCTCGTCGGTCGCGATGCGGGCCAGCATGCGGTCGCAGACCGGGTCGCCGGACTGGTGGCCGGTGTTGCGGTGCGAGATGCGGGTGGCCAGCTCCTGGAAGGCGACGTAGGCGACCGAGTGCAGCATCGAGTGCCGGTTGTCCGACTCGAAGCCCTCGCTCATGTGCGCCATGCGGAACTCCTCCAGCTTGTCCGGGTCCACCGCCCGCGAGGCGAGCAGGTAGTCCCGCATCACGATGCCGTGCCGGCCCTCCTCGGCCGTCCAGCGGTGCACCCAGGTGCCCCAGGCGCCGTCCCGGCCGAACAGGGTGGCGATCTCGTGGTGGTAGCTCGGGAGGTTGTCCTCGGTCAGCAGGTTCACCACGAGCGCGATCCGGCCGACCTCGGTGACCTTGGACTGCTCCTTGTCCCAGGCCTCGCCGTCCTCGAAGAGACCGGGGAAGTTGCGGCCGTCGCTCCACGGCACGTACTCGTGCGGCATCCAGTCCTTGGCGACCTTCAGGTGCCGGTCGAGCTCCTTCTCGACCACTTCCTCCAGTGCGTACAACAGCCTCGCGTCGGTCCAGACGGAGGGGCTGCCGAGGTGAGGGGAAGTGAGCGTCACAGGAACTCCAGGGGACGGTGCGGGTACGACGGGACCGGCGAGCGGCGCCGGAACCTACGGAATCGTAGGCTACGAAACCGTAGGTTACGTAGTCGTAGATTAAGGACACCGTAAAGATCGCTGATCAGGCCGTACGGCCGCGCGGGCCTCCCCGGTGCGGACGGGCCGGACGCCGCAGGTCCACGAGCCGTATCGGGGAAGGGAGTTGCGGTCAGGCGTACAGCTCCCGCAGGCGCACCGAGAGGCAGGTCACACAGCCCTCGAGCTTCTCGAACTCGCCGATGTCCACCACGACGGGCTCGTAGCCGAGGTCCGCGAACAGCTCCGCGGTCTTCGGCGCGCTCGCCGCCATCAGCAGCTTGTCCCCGCCGAGCAGCACCACGTGCGACCCGGACTCCTCCGGCACCGGCAGGAAGCCGGGGAACAGCGAGGGCGCGTCCATGTTCGGGACGTACCCGACGACCGTCCCGTCCGGCAGCGCCGTGACCGCCGACTTCAGGTGCAGCACCCTGGTGACCGGCACGGCGACCACCCGCGCGCCCAGCGGCTCGAACGCGGCCCGCACCTGCTGGACCCCGGCCGCGTTGGTGCGCCCGCCGCGGCCCACGTACACGGTGTCGCCGATCTTGAGCACGTCGCCGCCGTCCAGCGTGCCCGGCTCCCAGACCCAGTTCACCGAGCAGCCCAGGGACGCCACGGTCTCCTCGACGCCGGCGGTCTCCTCGCGCCGCGACTCGGCGCCGGGCCGGGCGATCAGCGCCACGTTCCGGTACATCACCACCGTGTCCTCGACGAACACGGAGTCCGGGCAGTCGTCGGCCGGGGCCACCTCGACCGTCTCCCAGCCGTGGGCGCGCAGCGCCCCCACGTACGCCTCCCACTGCTCCGTCGCCCGGCCGACGTCCACCGCCTCCCGTTCGGCGTGTGTCACCAGCCCCTCGGCCAGGCGGGGGCCGGGGCGGCGGACCAGGGCCTTCTTGCTGGGCACGAGCGTGACTCCGTGTGGGACGGGGCGTGTCGGACCACGCCGAGGGCCTCCGCGGGCGGCCGGGACGCCCTCGGTCGTCGGCGGACCATCATGCAGGGCGAATCGGGACAGGGCCACCCCTGGCGACGATGGGGTGTACCCGCGGGTAACGGATTTCGGCGGTCCTCGCCCGCCGGCCCGCGCCCGCGGCGGGCCCCCGGTCAGCGTCCCCGCACCGCCCGCCGCAGGTGCTCGCCGGTGAACGACTCCCGGGCCGCCAGCAGTTGCTCCGGCGTCCCCTCGAAGATCACCCGACCGCCGTCCCGTCCGCCGTCCGGGCCGAGGTCGATCACCCAGTCGGCGCGGGCGATCACGTCCAGGGCGTGCTCGACCACGACGACGGTGTTGCCCGCGTCCACGAGCCGGTCCAGGAGGGCGACCAGGCCGTCCACGTCCGCCATGTGCAGCCCGGTGGTCGGCTCGTCCAGGACGTACACCACGCCCGTGCGGTGCAGCCGGGTGGCCAGCTTGATGCGCTGCCGCTCTCCGCCGGACAGCGTGGACAGCGGCTGTCCGAGGGTGAGGTACGTCAGGCCGACGTCCCGCAGGGCGCGCAGCCGGCGGCGTACGCCCGGGTCGTCGAAGAAGTCCAGCGCCTCGCCGGCCGTCATGCCCAGCACGTCGGCGATCGAGCGGCCGCCGGCCGTCAGCCGCAGCACCTCCTCCTTGAAGCGCCGGCCCTCGCAGTCGTGACAGGTCGTGGTCACCGGGTCCATGAAGGCGAGGTCCGTGTGGATGATCCCCCGGCCCCCGCAGGTCGCGCAGGCGCCGGCGGAGTTGAAGCTGAACAGCCCCGGGTCCCGCCCCGTCTCCCGGGCGAAGATCCTCCGTACCGTGTCCATGATCCCGAGGTACGTCGCCGGGGTGGACCGCGCGGAGATCCCGACGGACGACTGGTCGACGACCACCGCGTCGGGGTGGGCGGCGGTGAACTCGGCGACCAGCGTGCTCTTGCCGGACCCGGCGACCCCGGTCACCGCGGTCAGCACCCCGGCCGGGAACCGCACGGTGACGTCGCGCAGGTTGTGCCGGTCGGCGCCCTTCACCCACAGCTCGCCGGTCGCCTCCCGCACGACGTCCTTGACCGCCGTGCGGCGGCCCAGGCACCGCCCGGTCAGGGTGCCCGAGGCGGCCAGTTCGCCCGGCGTCCCCTCGAACACCACGCGGCCGCCGCCGGCGCCCGCACCGGGGCCCATGTCGACGACGTGGTCGGCCAGCGCGATGACGTCGGGATCGTGCTCGACGACCAGCACGGTGTTCCCCTTGTCCCGCAGCCGCAGCAGCAGTTCGCCGAGGCGGTGCACGTCGCGCGGGTGCAGTCCGACGCTGGGCTCGTCGAAGACGTACGTCATCCCGGTCAGGCTGGATCCCAGGTGCCGCACCGTCTTCAGCCGCTGGCCCTCGCCGCCGGAGAGGGTGGACGTCTCCCGGTCGAGGCTGAGGTAGCCGAGGCCGATCGCCTCGATCCGCTCCAGCGCGGCCACGGCGGCCCCGGCGATCGGCCGGGCGAGGGGGTCGTCGATCCCCCGCAGCACGGTGACGAGGTCGGTGACCTGCATCCGGGTGCAGTCGGCGATGGACAGCCCGCTCACGCGCGTCGCCAGCGCCGCCTCGTTCAGCCGGGCGCCCCGGCAGGCAGGGCAGACGCCCTCGGCCAGGAACTCCCGCACCATGTCGCGGGTCTTCTGGCTCATCGCCGCCAGGTCCCGCTTCAGGTACAGCCGTTCGAACCGGTCGGCGAGCCCCTCGTACTCGGTGGTCCAGGTGCCGCCCGTGCCGTTCACGGTGACCTTGCTGCCGGGGCGCCCGCGCATCAGGAAGTCCCGCTCGGCCGCGGTGAACTCGCGCACCCGCTTGTGCGGATCGAGCTCGTCGCTGTTCGTGTACGCCTGCCCCTGCCACGTCCCCGCGGCGAACGGCGGGAAGCGGACCGCCCCCTCGGCGAGGGAGCGGTCCGCGTCGAGGATGCGGTCCCAGTCCGGCCGCACGGTCCGGCCCAGGCCGTCGCACTCGGGGCACATGCCCGACGGGTCGTTGAACGAGTACGCCGTCGCCGGCCCGGCGCTCGGCGTGCCGTGGCGGGAGAACAGCACCCGGATCACCGCGTACACGTCCGTCATCGTGCCGACCGTCGAGCGGGAGTGACCGCCGACGGGCCGCTGGTCGACGACGATCGCGGGGGTGAGGTCCTCCAGGGCGTCCACGTGCGGCCGTTCGTACTTGGGCAGCCGGTTGCGGACGAACCAGGTGTACGTCTCGTTCAGCTGCCGCTGCGACTCGACCGCGATCGTGTCGAGGACGACCGACGACTTCCCCGATCCCGAGACGCCGGTGAACACGGTCAGCCGGCCCTTCGGGATGCGGAGCGTGACGTCCTTGAGGTTGTTCTCCCTGGCCCCGGTGAGGGTGATGAACGCGCTGGACTCGTTCGACTGGTTCATGCCGCCGACGCTAGGCGGGATACCCGACAGCTTCTGTCGTGATTTCCTTCAGCTCTCCCTCCTCCATCAGCAGCCACCGCGTGATCCCGATCGACTCCAGGAACGGCAGGTCGTGGCTGGCCACGATCAGCGCCCCCTCGTACGACTCCAGCGCCGTGGTGAGCTGCCGGACGCTCGCCATGTCGAGGTTGTTGGTCGGCTCGTCCAGCATCAGCAGCTGCGGCGCCGGCTCCGCCAGCATCAGCGCGGCCAGTGCGGCCCGGAAGCGCTCGCCGCCGGACAGGGTCCCCGCCTTCTGGTCGGCCCGGGCGCCCCGGAACAGGAAGCGGGCGAGCCGTGCCCGGACCCGGTTGTTGGTGGCGTCCGGGGCGAACCGGGCCACGTTCTGCGCGACCGTCAGCTCGCCGTCGAGGACGTCGAGCCGCTGCGGCAGGAACCGCAGCGGGACGTGCGCCGTCGTCCCGCCCGACACCGGCTCCAGCTCCCCGGCGATCGTGCGCAGCAGCGTCGTCTTGCCGGCGCCGTTGCGCCCGATCAGCGCGACCCGCTCCGGTCCCCGCAGGTCGAAGCCGCCGTTCACCCGGGCGCCGTACGCGAGTTCCAGGTCCTGGAGGGTGAGCACGGTGCGCCCGGGCGGCACGGCCGTGTACGGCAGGTCGACGCGGATCTCGTCGTCGTCCCGTACGGCCTCCACCGCCTCGTCGAGCCGCTCCCTGGCCTCGGCGAGCTTCTCCTCGTGCATGATGCGGTGCTTGCCCGCGGACTCCTGCGCCGCGCGCTTGCGCGCCCCCATGACGATCTTCGGCTCGCGCTTGCTGTCCCACATCTTCTGCCCGTACCGCTTGCGGCGGGCCAGCTTGACCTGGGCGTCGGCCAGTTCGCGCTTCTGCTTGCGGAAGTCCGCCTCGGCGGCCCGCACCGTGCGCTCGGCCGCCTCCTGCTCGACGGCCAGGGCCTCCTCGTAGGCCGAGAAGTTGCCGCCGTACCAGGTGACCTCTCCCGAGCGCAGATCCGCGATCTGGTCGACCAGCTCCAGCAGTTCGCGGTCGTGGCTCACCACGACCATGACCCCCGGCCGGCTCTCGACGGCCGCGTACAGCCGCTTGCGGGCGTACAGGTCGAGGTTGTTGGTGGGCTCGTCGAGCAGCAGCACGTCCGGACGGCGCAGCAGCAGCGCGGCCAGCCGCAGCAGCACCGACTCGCCGCCCGACACCTCGCCGACCGTGCGGTCCAGCCCGATGTGCCCGAGGCCGAGTTCGCCGAGCGTGGCCAGGGCGCGCTCCTCGACGTCCCAGTCGTCGCCGACGGTCTCGAAGTGCTGCTCGGACGCGTCGCCCGCCTCGATGGCGTGCAGCGCGGCCCGCCGTGCGGCGATGCCGAGCGCCTCGTCGACCCGCAGGGCGGTGTCCAGCGTCACGTTCTGCGGCAGGTACCCCACCTCGCCGGCCACCCGGACGGCGCCGTCGGCCGGTGCGAGCTCACCGGCGATCAGCTTCAGCAGGGTCGACTTCCCGGAGCCGTTGACGCCGACCAGTCCGGTCCGGCCGGGTCCGAAGGAGACGTCGAGGCCCTCGAAGACGGGGGTGCCGTCGGGCCAGGTGAAGGCGAGGGAGGTACAGGTGATGGATGTTGACATGCGGGCCTCCGCGGTTGCTCGGGGCGGTCAGGGGCAAACGCGTATGGAGACACCGCGCGACGACGACCGGCAGCCGGAGGGAGGTCCTGGACATGCCCTGGGCATGAGGAGAGCCCTGTTCCGCAGGGATCGCAAGGACGGCTCGAACGCCGAGGTCGCACGCGACGCACACACCTCACCGGTGTGACGCGGTGTCTCAGAACCTCAGACGAGCAACGTCCTTCTCCATTCGACGGCAACAGAAGCGCTGTACACCGTACGGCCGGCCGGATGGGCTGTCAACGCCGTTTTCCGGTACCCGACCCGAACCCCGAGGAGGCCCCGTGCGTCCCGCGCGCCCCGAGCCCGACTGCTCGCTCTCGCCGCCGGCCCGGCTCTACCTGCTGGCCTGGGACACCGCACGACGGGAGGTCGCCGACCCGGCCCGCCTGTCCCCTCTGGTGCGGGCCGGTGCCCTCGCCGACCTGGCCCGGCGCGGTCTGCTGATCGACGACGACGGCGTCACCACGCCGCGCGACCTGGACTCCCGCACCGGGGACGCGGTCCTCGACGGGCTCCTGGAACTCGTCAGCGAGTCCTGCCCGCACTCCTGGCGCACCTGGGTGACGCTGCGGGCCCGCCACACCCTCGACGCGGTCCGCGAGCAACTGGTGGCCGAGGGGGTGCTGCGGGCCGAGCGGCGGCGGGTCCTCGGCGTGTTCCCCACCGTGGAACACGTCCTGGACGACGTGGCCCGGGTGCGGCACCTGCAGCAGGAGGCGCGGCGGATCCTCGACGGCCCCGGGCCGGCCGAGGACGTCCCCGAGACGGACGCGGCGGTCGTCGCCCTGGGGGCCTCGGCGGGACTGAGCACCCTGCCGCCGGGCAGGGACCGGGCCGGCCGGCGACGGCGTGTCGAGGACCTGGCCGAGCGCGGCGGGGCCGCGACGCCCGCACTGGGCCGGATCGTCCGCGAACTGCGCACCGCGCTGACCGCCGCCGGGCCGGTGCCGTCGCTCACCGCCGGCGGATGAAGCCCACGGCCCGCGGCCTGCCCGCGGGCGCGGCGAACCGGTCGCCGGCGCGCGGCCCCGCCCGCTCGCGTCCGACGGCGCCGGGCGGGGCCCCGGTGGAAACCCCGCCCGGCCGGCGGCAGCCGTGCGTCCCTGTCGGATTCCTGCCGGTCATCGCCCGGCCCGGCTGGTTGAGTGGCCCGCATGACGCACCCCACCACCGTCCTTCGTGACCGTGCCCTCGCCTTCCGTTCGCTGCACCTCCCCGGCCGTCCGCTGGTCCTGCCCAACGCCTGGGACCCCGCGAGCGCCCGGCTGGTCGAGGACGCGGGCGCCGCAGCCGTGGCGACCACCAGCGCCGGCCTCGCCTGGGCCCTCGGAGCGGCGGACGGGGAGCGGATGGACCGCGAGCGGGCCCTGGCGGCCGTCGCGGGGATCGCCGGCGCCGTCGGCGTGCCCGTCACCGCGGACATCGAGAGCGGTTACGCCGAGGACCCCGAGGGTGTCGCCGGCACCGTGCGCGCGGTGCTCGCGGCGGGCGCGGTCGGGGTGAACATCGAGGACGCCCTGCACGGCGCGGGGCGCGGACCGCTGCGCCCCGTCGCCGAGCAGGCCGAGCGCGTCGCCGCCGCCCGCCGGGCCGCCGACGCGGCGGGCGTGCCCCTGTTCGTCAACGCCCGTGTCGACACCTTCCTGCGCGGTGCCGGGGGAGTGGAGCAGACCCTGGAGCGCGCCGCCGCCTACCGCGCCGCGGGCGCCGACGGGATCTTCGTCCCCGGAGCCGTCGACCCGGAGACCGTCGAGGAACTCGCCGCCGGCATCGACGGGCCGCTGAACGTGATGGCCGGTCCCGGCGCACCGCCGGTCGCCGACCTCGCCGCCCTGGGCGTCGCGCGGGTCAGCGTCGGCTCCGGCATCGCCCAGGCCGCGCACGCCCTGGTCCGCCGCGCCGCACGGGAGCTGCTCGGCGCGGGGACGTACGGCGCGATGGCCGGGGGACTGGACTACGGCACGCTCAACGCGCTCATGGGCGACGGGAGTTAGCCCGCCGGCACCTCCGTCCCGGTCCGGTCAGGCGTCGCGCATCAGCTCCGCCAGGTCGCGGTCCAGGTCGAGCTGGAGGTGTTCCAGACCGGCCGGCACCAGCTCGCTCGTGGCCTGGAGGAACCGGCGCACCTCACCCGAGCGGACGTGCACCACGGCGGTGCCCTCGGGGGCGTGGAACTCGAGCACGGTCCGGTCGTAGCCGTACGGCCGCACCCGTACGTCGCCGTGGCCCTCGGGACCCCGCAGCCCCGCGGTGAGCAGCTCGCGGGAGAACGTCCAGCAGACCTCCACGCCCTCCAGGGTGGCGGGTGCGGGGAAGGTCATGCGGACGGCGAACGGATCGTCGCGGTCGTAGTGCAGGGTGGCGGGAATGCTCGGCATCCGCGGCGCGGCGGCGACGAGACGGGCCTCGACGGGCTGCTCGATGACGGTGGACAACGCCTTGCTCCCTCGTGACGGCTGGACGGGCTTCCGGGCGGATCGGGCCTCAGACCCGTCTCGGGTTGTGCGCGGCACCGCGGTGCCGCGCACAACCCGAGACGGGCCCTACTGGAAGAGACGACGGAACGAGTCAATCCGTGCACATGGAGAGCGAGTGACCTCTGTCACCGCCTTCATGCACCCGAGTGACGCGGCCCTCCGCGCGCGTTTCGTGAGGCACTTGTGTCGTTCTCGCGCACACCGGTCGCACACCGGTCCGTCCGCGCGGCCGTCTGGACGGCCCCCGGAAGGTGGACTAGCTTCGCCCGCCATGAGGCGCTGGAGGAGCACGCGACCGACGAGACGGACGAGACCGACGCACCGCCGGGCGACCGCCGCGGCCGTGTGCGCGGCGGCACTGGCCGCCCTGACGACCGTACCGGCGCAGGCGGACGCCGGGGGGCCCGCGCCGGGGCACCGGGCACCGCACTGGGCGCCGAAGGACAGCGGCACCCCGGACGTGCGGTTCCGCGGTCTGGCCGCGGTCGGCCGCGACACGGCCTGGCTCGCGGGGACGCGGGGCACCGTCCTGCGCACCACCGACGGCGGGGAGAGCTGGCGGAACGTCTCGCCGCCGGGCGCCGGGGAGTTGCAGTTCCGCGACGTCGAGGCGTTCGACGCGCGGCGGGCCGTGGTGCTGGCCATCGGCGAGGGCGAGGCGTCGCGGGTCTACCGCACCGACGACGGCGGGGCGACCTGGACGGAGTCCTTCCGCAACGCCGATCCCCGCGCCTTCTACGACTGCCTCACCTTCTTCGACCGCCGCCACGGCCTCGCGATGAGCGACCCGGTGGACGGGAGGTTCCGCATCCTGTCGACCCGCGACGGCGGCCGCTCCTGGACGGTGCTGCCCGACACCGGGATGCCGCCCGCGCTGGAGGGCGAGGCCGGCTTCGCGGCGAGCGGCCAGTGCCTGGTCTCCTCGGGACCGAAGGACGTCTGGCTGGCCACCGGCGGAGCGGCACGCGCGCGCGTGCTGCACTCCACCGACCGGGGGCACACCTGGACGGTCACCGGCACCCCGGTCCCCGGGGGCGATCCGGCGCGCGGGGTCTTCGCCCTCGCCTTCCGCGACCGCGCCCACGGCCTCGCCGTCGGCGGCGACTTCCGCCCCGACCGGGCCTCGCCGCACGCCGCCGCCCGCACCTTTGACGGCGGCCGCGGCTGGCGCCCGGCCACCACCTCCCCGCCCGCCTACCGCTCCGGCGTCGCCTGGCTCCCGCACAGCCGCACCGCCGCCCTCGCGGTCGGCCCCACCGGCACCGACCTGACGACCGACGCCGGCCGCACCTGGCGGACGGTCGACACCGGCTCGTACGACACCGTGGACTGCGCACCCGACCGCGGCTGCTGGGCCGCGGGGGAGAAGGGGAGGGTCGCCCGTCTGGAGTACTGACGCATGCGGGGGTCCTGTCTGCCGCCGACGCGGGTACCCGTCCGCCGAAAGCGAGAGGAAGGGAGCGGACATGCCACGCGGTTCCAGTCCCAAACGGGAGCGTCAGTACGAGCACATCAAGGAGAGCGCGCAGGACCGGGGCGAGAGCGCGGGACGCGCCAAGGAGATCGCCGCGCGGACGGTGAACAAGGAGCGTGCCCGGTCCGGCGAGTCCAAGAGCGCGAGCCGCACCTCGACCCAGGACATGTCGTCCGGCCGGCGGGGCGGGCAGCGGTCCGGCAAGGGCTCCCAGGGGCCCACCTACGACCAGCTGTACGAGGAGGCCAAGCGCCGTGGCGTCGAAGGCCGTTCGAGCATGAACAAGAGCCAGCTCCAGCGGGCGCTCGGCAAGTGAGCCGTCCGCGCGGCGGGCCCCCGTCCCTTCCCGTGGGCGGGGGCCCGCCGCGCGGGGGGACCGGGGACGCCCTCCCCGCGGAACGCGCACGCCCCGTAGGCTCGGGGCACGATGACGACCGTACGCATACCGGCCGACTGGCCCGTAACCGAGGAACAGGCCCGCGCCGTCCAGGACGCGCTCCGCGCGCGGGTGGTGCTCGACGAGCCGGGCCCGCCGCCCGGGACGGGCCACGTCACCGGGGTCGACGTGGCGTACGACGACGAGCGGGACGTCGTCGCCGCGGCGGCCGTCGTCCTGGACGCGGAGAGCCTGGACGTCGTCGCCGAGGCCACGGCCGTCGGACGGATCTCCTTCCCGTACGTGCCCGGGCTGCTCGCCTTCCGCGAGCTCCCCACCGTCCTCGCCGTCCTCGACGCCCTGCCCCGCCCGCCCGGCCTGGTCGTCTGCGACGGCTACGGTCTCGCGCACCCCCGCCGCTTCGGCCTCGCCAGTCACCTCGGCGTCCTCACCGGCCTGCCGACGATCGGCGTCGCCAAGAACCCCTTCACCTTCACCCACGACGACCCGGACACCCCGCGCGGCAGCACGGCGCCGCTGCTCGACGGCCGCGAGGAGGTCGGCCGCGCCCTGCGCACCAGGGAGGCCGTCAAGCCGGTCTTCGTCTCGGTCGGCCACCGCGTGAGCCTGGACAACGCCTGCGCCCACACGCTCGCGCTGACCCCCGCCTACCGTCTCCCGGAGACCACCCGCAGGGCGGACGCCCTGTGCCGCAGGGCGCTGCGCGGGACGGCCCCGGCCTAGGCCCGGGGCCTGGCAGGGGCGGGTCACGTCGGATGATCCCGCCTGGTGGTGGACGTCTTCCCGGTGGGAGGGGACCAGCCGCACGGCGCGTCCGCCCGGGCGCGGGTCCCGGTCCTCCGGGTGGCGCGCGTGCAGCACGGGCGGCCGCCGGTCCGTCAGGGGGCGGAAGGAGTCCGGCAGTCCGTGGCCGCCGTGATCGCGCGGGACGCGTGTCCGCGGGGCACGGCAGGCCGGCGGGCCACGGCCGTCACCCGTGCGGCCGCGTCGGCGGGGCCCGCACCACGTGGTTTCGGCCCAGACCGAAAGGGAGCGCGGATCTCCCCGCGGGGCGGCAGGCTGCGGTGCAGGACCGGACCGGGAGGAAGGGAAGTGTCCGACATGGGCATGGGACGTCGAAAGGTGACGGCCGCGGTGGTCACGGCGGCCGCCGCGGTGACCACGCTGCTGGGAACGGCGGCACCGGCGAACGCCGCGATACACCAGTGCATGAGGTCCGGCAGCTGGATCAACTGCACCACGGTCACCGGCATCGATCCGGGCTCGTACCTGATGGTGCGCACCGGCCCCGGCTACGCGTACGGCCCCATCGACGCCGCCTACAGCAGGTTGTACAACGGCAACGAGGTCGGCCTGTCGTGCTGGAAGCTGGGCGACGGGGCCTACGACAACCCCGGCTACCGCTACTGGATGTCCGTGGAGCTCACGAACAGTCGTTCGGGTTGGGTCAACGACTGGTACCTGAACACGGGGCACCCCGACGTCTGGAAGCAGCAGATCCGCGAGTGCCGCTCCTGACGCCCGGCAGGACCCGGAGGCATCTCGTCCGCGGGGAGCGAGCGTCCGGGTGCCCGGCGGCGTCACGGCGGGGGCCGCCGTCCTCGACCGCCGCACGGGCGGTTCCACCGGGCGGCTCGGCGCACGGCACCGGCCCGGTCCGGGCCGGTGCCGTGCGCCGCGGGACCTAGGACGCCTCCGCCGCCTCGATCCCCCACCGCCCCACCTCGCGGTACTCCGAGTCGTAGACCACCGACCCGTCGCCGGGCTCCAGCGGGTAGTGGCGCAGGTTCCCCGCCCAGTACCGCAGGATCCGCCCCAGCTCCCCGGCCGGGTCCTTCGCCAACGCTTCGCCGTCCATGGTGACTTCGAGAAGGAATCGCATGCCTTCAAGGATTTCATTGAACTCCTTGTTGGCACTTGGGAGCGCGCTCCCGCCGGCTGACGTGGAGGTGTCCGGCCGGATCGGCCCGAAAGTCCCAAGCCGGGGGGACGCCGAACGGGCGGCGGGGCCCGGATCGCCGCTTCCGGGGGCGCCGATCGTGGGGAGGGGTCGCGCGGCGGCCCCCCTCGCGTACCTGTTCATGGCACTCATGTACGGACTGAGTAGGTGTACGGATGCCCGGCCGACGCCCCCGGCGGCAGGCTGGGGCGCATGACGACGCACCGCACGCCCGAGCCTGTCGCACCCCCCGCCCAGCCCGTCGGGCGGGCCGTGACGATCGGGCTGATCCTCGCCGTACCGGCCGGGCTCGGCTGGATCGCCGGGATGGTCTGCACCGTGCTCGGGTGGCCGCTGTAGCGCGCCCCCTCAGCGGGTCGCGGCGACGCGGAAGCGGATCCCCGCGGTCTGCAGCCGCTCGACCAGCGCGTCGCCCATCGCCACCGCCGTGGTGACCTGTCCGGACGTCCGCGGGAGGTCGTCGAGGGCCAGGCAGAGCGCCCCCTCGGCGAGCATCTTCGCCGTCTCGTCGTAGCCGGGGTCACCGCCCGAGACCTCCGTGTACACCCGCCGTCCGCCGCCCTCGCCCACGAAGCGGACGGTGAACCAGCTCCGGGCGCGCTTCTCGGGGCTCGGCCCGTCACCGGGCCTGAGCCGGCCGGAGAGCCCGCGCCGCACGGGAGGCAGTTGGGCCGCCGCCACCAGCGCGCCCACGGCCGCGACCCCGCCGATCGCCACGGGAAGGCGGCGGACGGCCGCGTAGTGCCGGTAGCGGAAGTCGGGGCCGTACCGGTCGAGCACCCTCGCCGAGCGGCGCACGATCTGCGCGTCGACGGTCGGCAGCGGCAGGGCCCAGGCGCCCACCTCCGGGGCGTAGCGCGGCGCGCCCGACGGTGTCGAGACCCGGCGGCCCACCAGCCGCGGCTCGTGGCGCCGGCGGTCCCGGGCCGCCGCACGCAGCCGGCGGGGCCGGGCGAACTGGCCCAGCGCCGAGGCGAACGTCCCGCCGGAGAAGGCCGCGTCGGCGGTCACGAAGCCGTCCACGGTCAGCGGCACCCCCTCGGGCAGCTGCCGCACGGTGAAGTAGGCGCCCAGGTCGTGCGGCACCGAGTCGAAGCCGCAGGCGTGCACCAGCCGCGCGCCGGTCTCCCGCGCGCGTGCGTCGTGGCGGACGTACACCAGGTCCACGAACTCGGGCTCACCCGTGAGGTCGACGTAGTCCGTGCCGGTGTCCGCGCAGGCGGCGACGAGTTCCTCGCCGTACTCCACGTAGGGGCCCACCGTCGTGGCCACCACGCGCGCGTGCTCGGCGAGCTCGCGCAGCGAGGCCGGGTCGGACGCGTCCGCCCGCAGCTGACCGACCTGCTCGCCCCCGGGCAGCCGCTCGCGCAGCCGCTCCAGCTTCCCCGCGCTGCGGCCCGCGACCGCCCAGCGCAGCCCGGCGGGCGCGTGGGCGGCGAGGTACTCCGCGGTGAGCGCCCCGACGAAGCCGGTGGCTCCGAAGAGCACGATGTCGTACGGACGGTCCGTCCCGTTCAGCCTGCTCATGAGACACCCCTTGGTCGTGCAGCCGCGCCGCTGTCGGTCGCCGAGGCTAGCGTGAGGGGTGCGGAGCGCGACGACGAGCCCGGAGGAAGCCGATGGCCGTGCCCAGGAACGCCCTGAAGAAGTGGGAAAAAGCACCCGGACACGGCCTCGCCCGGCCCCGGCACCGAGGGACCGGAGCCGTCCGCGCGCCGCGGCGGGCGGAGGTCCGCAGCCGTCCGCGCGTAAAGTTTCCAAGCGCTTGCTTGCCCGGTCTTGTGCCGGGTGGAACGCGTTCTTAGCATCACTGGTGTTACATCGTTTGTGTCACGGTCGGGGCGAGGAGCTGCGGATGGCGGAGGCGAAGGCACCGGGACACGGCCCGCTCACCGGCGTGCGCGTGGTCGAGCTGGCCGGCATCGGGCCCGGCCCGTTCGCCGCCATGCTCCTCGCGGACCTGGGCGCCGACGTCGTCCGCGTGGACCGCCCCGGGGGCCCGGGACTCGGCATCGAGGCGGCGTACGACGTCACCAACCGCAACAAGCGCTCCGTGATCGTCGACCTGAAGGCGCCCGACGGCGCCGCCCGCGTCCTCGACCTGGCCGAACGCGCCGACGTCCTCGTCGAGGGCTACCGCCCCGGCGTCGCCGAGCGCCTCGGCGTCGGCCCCGAGGACTGCCACGCCCGCAACCCGCGCCTGGTCTACGGCCGGATGACCGGCTGGGGCCAGCAGGGCCCCCTCGCCGACCGCGCGGGGCACGACATCGCCTACCTCGCCCTCACCGGCACCCTCGGCATGATCGGCGACCCGGACCGGCCCCCGGCCGTCCCGGCCAACCTCCTCGGCGACTACGCGGGCGGCTCCCTCTACCTCGTCGTCGGCGTCCTCGCCGCCCTGCACCACGCGCGCGCCACCGGCACCGGTCAGGTCGTCGACGCCGCCATCGTGGACGGCGCCGCCCACCTCTCCGCGATGATCCACGGCATGCTCGCCGCCGGCGGCTGGCAGGACCGGCGCGGCGCCAACCTCCTCGACGGCGGCTGCCCGTACTACGGGACGTACGAGACGGCCGACGGCCGGCACATGGCGGTGGGCGCGCTGGAACCGCGGTTCTACGCCGAGTTCCTGCGCCTGCTCGGCGTCGAGGACCAGGCCGGCGCCCACACCGACGTCACCCGGTGGGCGGAACTGCGCGAACAGGTCGCCGCCCGCTTCAAGTCCCGCACCCGCGACGAGTGGACGGCCGTGTTCGAGGGCTCCGACGCGTGCGTGGCGCCCGTGCTGTCCCTGCGCGAGGCCCCGCACCACCCGCACCTGGCCGCCCGCTCCACCTTCACCGACCACGGCGGCATCACCCAGCCCGCACCGGCCCCGCGGTTCTCCGCGACCCCCGCCACCGTCCGCACCGGGCCCGCCCGGCCGGGCGCCGACACCGCCGGCGTGGCCCGCGACTGGGACGTGCCCCGACTGCTGTCCTCGCCCCCGAACCCCCAGTGAAAGGCCTCCCCGTGAGCACCGAAGCGTACGTGTACGACGCGATCCGCACCCCGCGCGGGCGCGGCAAGGCGACCGGCGCCCTGCACGGCACCAAGCCCATCGACCTGGTCGTCGGCCTCATCCACGAGATCCGCGCGCGCTTCCCGGACCTCGACCCGGCCGCCGTCGACGACATCGTCCTCGGCGTCGTCGGACCCGTGGGCGACCAGGGCTCCGACATCGCGCGCATCGCCGCCATCGCCGCCGGGCTGCCCGACACGGTGGCCGGCGTGCAGGAGAACCGCTTCTGTGCCTCCGGCCTGGAGGCCGTCAACCTGGCCGCCGCCAAGGTGCGTTCCGGCTGGGAGGACCTGGTCCTCGCCGGCGGCGTCGAGTCGATGTCCCGGGTGCCGATGGCCTCCGACGGCGGCGCCTGGTTCAACGACCCGATGACCAACCTCCAGGTCAACTTCGTGCCGCAGGGCATCGGCGCCGACCTGATCGCCACCATCGAGGGCTTCTCCCGGCGCGACGTCGACGAGTACGCCGCCCTGTCCCAGGAGCGCGCGGCCACCGCCTGGAAGGAGAACCGCTTCGAGCGGTCCGTCGTCCCGGTGAAGGACCGCAGCGGCCTCGTCGTCCTCGACCACGACGAGCACATGCGCCCCGGCACCACCGCCGACTCCCTCGCGGGTCTCAAGCCGTCCTTCGCGGACATCGGCGAACTGGGCGGCTTCGACGCGGTGGCGCTCCAGAAGTACCACTGGGTCGAGAGGATCGACCACGTGCACCACGCGGGCAACTCCTCCGGCATCGTCGACGGCGCCGCGCTCGTCGCCATCGGCTCCAAGGAGGTCGGCGAGCGCTACGGGCTCACCCCGCGCGCGCGGATCGTCTCCGCCGCCGTGTCCGGCTCCGAGCCCACCATCATGCTCACCGGCCCCGCCCCGGCCACCCGCAAGGCGCTCGCCAGGGCCGGCCTGACCATCGACGACATCGACCTCGTCGAGATCAACGAGGCGTTCGCGGCGGTCGTGCTGCGCTTCGTGAAGGACATGGGCCTGTCGCTGGACAAGGTCAACGTCAACGGCGGCGCCATCGCGATGGGCCACCCGCTCGGCGCCACCGGCGCGATGATCCTCGGCACCCTCGTCGACGAGCTGGAGCGCCAGGACAAGCGCTACGGCCTCGCCACGCTGTGCGTGGGCGGCGGCATGGGCATCGCCACCGTCGTCGAACGCCTCTGAATCCCAGCGACCGCACGCGACTTCCACGAAGACCCGGAGACCTCATGACCGAGAGCACCACCATCCGCTGGGAACGGGACGACACCGGCGTCGTCACCCTCGTCCTCGACGACCCCGCCCAGTCCGCGAACACCATGAACCAGGCGTTCCGCGACTCCCTCGCCGCGGTCACCGACCGTCTGGAGGCGGAGCTCCAGGCGGATCCCGACTCCGTCCGCGGCATCATCCTCACCTCCGCCAAGAAGACCTTCTTCGCCGGCGGCGACCTGCGCGACCTGATCCGGGTCACCCCCGAGACGGCGCAGGACCTGTTCGACGGCGGCATGGCGATCAAGCGCCAGCTGCGCCGCATCGAGACCCTCGGCAAGCCCGTCGTCGCCGCGATCAACGGCGCGGCCCTCGGCGGCGGTTACGAGCTCGCCCTGGCCTGCCACCACCGCGTCGCCCTCGACGCCCCCGGCTCCAGGATCGGCTGCCCCGAGGTCACCCTCGGCCTGCTCCCCGGAGGCGGCGGCGTCGTCCGCACCGTCCGCCTGCTCGGCATCGCCGACGCCCTGCTCAAGGTGCTCCTCCAGGGCACCCAGTACAGCCCCCGGCGCGCCCTGGAGAACGGCCTCGTCGACGAGGTGGCCGACACCCCGGAGGAAATGCTGGCCAAGGCCCGCGCCTTCATCGACGCCCACCCCGAGTCCGCCCAGCCCTGGGACCGGCCCGGCTACCGCATCCCGGGCGGCACCCCGGCCAACCCCAAGTTCGCGGCCAACCTGCCCGCCTTCCCGGCCACCCTGCGCAAGCAGACGGGCGGCGCCCCCTACCCGGCCCCGCGCAGCATCCTCGCCGCCGCCGTCGAGGGCGCCCAGGTCGACTTCGAGACCGCCCAGGTCGTCGAGGCCCGCTACTTCGTCGAGCTGGCCGCGGGACAGACGTCGAAGAACATGATCCAGGCGTTCTTCTTCGACCTCCAGGCCGTCAACTCCGGCGCCAACCGCCCCCGGGGCATCGAGCCGCGCCGGGTCCGCAGGGTCGCCGTCCTCGGCGCCGGGATGATGGGCGCCGGCATCGCCTACTCCTGCGCCCGCGCGGGCATCGACGTCGTCCTCAAGGACGTCTCCCCGGAGGCGGCCGTCAAGGGCAAGGGCTACTCCGAGAAGCTGTGCGCCAAGGCCGTCGCCAAGGGCCGCACCACCCAGGAGAAGGCCGACGCGCTGCTCGCCCGTATCACGCCCACCGCCGAGGTCGCCGACCTCGCCGGCTGCGACGCCGTCATCGAGGCCGTGTTCGAGGACACCTCCCTCAAGCACAAGGTGTTCCAGGAGGTCCAGGACGTCGTCGCCCCCGACGCGCTGCTGTGCTCCAACACCTCCACCCTGCCCATCACGGCCCTCGCCGAGGGCGTCGAGCGGCAGGGCGACTTCATCGGCCTGCACTTCTTCTCGCCCGTCGACAAGATGCCGCTGGTGGAGATCATCAAGGGCGAGCGCACCGGCGACGAGGCGCTGGCCCGCGCCTTCGACCTGGTCCGGCAGATCAACAAGACGCCGATCGTCGTCAACGACTCCCGCGGCTTCTTCACCTCCCGCGTCATCGGCCACTTCATCAACGAGGGCGTGGCGATGGTCGGCGAGGGCGTCGAGCCCGCGTCGGTGGAACAGGCCGCCGCCCAGGCGGGCTACCCGGCCAAGGTGCTCTCCCTGATGGACGAGCTGACGCTCACCCTGCCGCGCAAGATCAGGAACGAGTCGAAGCGGGCGGTCGAGGAGGCGGGCGGCACCTGGACCGCGCACCCGGCCGAGGCCGTCATCGACCGCATGGTCGACGAGTTCGGCCGCCCCGGCCGCAGCGGCGGCGCCGGCTTCTACGAGTACGGCGAGGACGGCCGGCGCGGCGCCCTGTGGCCGGGACTGCGCGAGCACTTCACCAAGCCCGGGTACGAGATCCCGTTCCGGGACATGCAGGAGCGCATGCTCTTCTCCGAGGCGCTGGACACGGTGCGGCTGCTGGAGGAGGGCGTGCTGACCTCCGTCGCCGACGCGAACATCGGCTCCATCCTCGGCATCGGCTTCCCCGGGTGGACCGGCGGCGTCCTGCAGTACATCAACGGCTACGACGGCGGCGCCGGGCTGCCGGCCTTCGTGGCACGCGCGCGGGAACTCGCCGAGCGCTACGGCGAGCGCTTCGCCCCGCCGGCGCTGCTGGTGGAGAAGGCGGAGAAGGGGGAGACCTTCACGGACGCGCGCTGACGGCGCGCGCCCGCCCCGCCGGGAACGACGCGCCGCGTCACCCCCGGCGGGGCGGGCGCCGCCCCCTCACCCCTGGCAGTCGCCCCCTCACCCCTGGCCGCCGTCCCCTCGCCCCTGGGTGTCGCCGCTCATCCACTCCCGCAGCTCCTCCTTCAGTGACCGCTGGAAGGTCGTGAGCAGCGCCTGCACCACGAGCGGCTGCATGTGGGCGGACAGCGACCTCACGTCCCGCGCGTCGCGCTCCGCGACCGCGTCGCGCAGCAGCCGCGACAGCTCGTGGGCCGCCGCGCGGGAGTGCTCGGTGAGCGTGGCCCGGGCGGCGAGGAGGGTCTCCTGCGACAGCGGCACGTCCAGCAGTTCGACGCCGAGCCGCAGCAGACCGGCGTCGACCCGGAAGGCCTCGCCGTCCCGCTCGACGACGTCCATCGCCGCCAGCCGTCCCACCTCCTCCTCGGTCAGCGCCCGCCCCGCCAGCCGCTCCAGCTCCGCGCGGGACACCGTCTCCGCCGTCTTCGGCGTCCAGGAGGCCACCACCGCCCGCTGGATCGCCAGCTCCCGCGCGGTCAGGTCCGGCGGCAGCTGCCCCAGGTACCGCTCGATGGCCGACAGCGTCATGCCCTGGTGCTGCAGCTCCTCGATGAGCGCCAGCCGCGCCAGGTGCTCCCGCCCGTAGTGGCCGACCCGTCGCGGGCCGATCACCGGGGGCGGCAGCAGGCCCTTGGTGCCGTAGAAGCGGATCGTGCGCACCGTGACGCCGGCCCGGGCCGCCAGTTCGTCGATCGTGAGGGTGGGCTCCTCGGTCTCGGTCGTCATGCGCAGCAGTATCGCTGTACCACCGGTGCTGTACCACCGGCCCCGTGACACGGGGCCGACCCCCGAACGGCCTGTGAGATGTTCCGCGATGTGACGTTTGCCATCGCATACGCGGCCGCGCGTGCGGGAAGCTGCCCCCTTGGTCTGTGCCTTGATCCGAGAGCGCCGGCCGAGCAATCAGGACAGCCGGGCGCCACCCGCCCGTGCGCACCAGAGAGTGGAGCACCGTGAGCAAGGACGCCGTGACGACGGCAACGGCCGCACCCCCCACCGCGACGGCCACGACGCCCGCGGACGCGGGCGACGCCGGTTACAGCAAGGACCTCAAGGCCCGCCACGTCAACATGATCGCCATCGGCGGCGCGATCGGCACCGGGCTCTTCCTGGGGGCCGGCGGCCGTCTGCGCGACGCGGGCCCGGCGCTCGCCCTGGCCTACCTGGTCTGCGGCGTCTTCGCCTTCTTCGTCGTGCGGGCCCTGGGCGAGCTGGTCCTGTACCGCCCGTCGTCGGGTTCCTTCGTGTCGTACGCGCGCGAGTTCCTCGGGGAGAAGGGCGCGTACGTCGCCGGCTGGATGTACTTCCTGAACTGGTCGACGACCGGCATCGCCGACATCACCGCGATCGCGCTCTACACGCACTACTGGAGCCTGTTCACCGACATCCCGCAGTGGGCGCTCGCGCTGATCGCGCTGGCGGTGGTGCTGGCCGTGAACCTGATCTCGGTGAAGATCTTCGGCGAGATGGAGTTCTGGTTCGCGATCATCAAGGTGGCCACCCTCGTCGCCTTCATGTTCGTCGGCGTCTTCCTGCTCGCCACCCAGCACGAGGTGGGCGGCGGCACCCCCGGCCCGAACATGATCACCGACAACGGCGGCGTCCTCCCGCACGGCGTGCTGCCCGTCGTCCTCGTCATGCAGGGCGTGATCTTCGCGTACGCGGCCCTCGAGCTGGTCGGTGTCGCCGCGGGCGAGACCGCCGAGCCGCAGAAGGTCGTCCCCCGCGCGGTGAACTCCATCATGTGGCGCGTCGGCCTCTTCTACGTCGGCTCCGTCGTCCTGCTCGCCCTCCTCCTGCCCGGCTCGATGTACTCGGCCGACGAGAGCCCCTTCGTCACCGTCCTGTCGAAGATCGGCGTCCCGGCGGCCGGCGACGTGATGAACCTGGTCGTCCTCACGGCCGCGATGTCCTCCCTGAACTCCGGCCTGTACTCCACCGGCCGCATCCTGCGCTCCATGGCCATGGCGGGCTCCGCCCCGAGGTTCACCGCCCGCATGAACCGCAGCCAGGTGCCCTACGGCGGCATCCTGCTGACCTGCGGCGTGTGCGTCCTCGGCGTGGGCCTGAACTTCCTGGTGCCGAGCCAGGCCTTCGAGATCGTGCTGAACGTCGCCTCGCTCGGCATCATCAGCACGTGGGTGATCATCATGATCTGTCACCTGGTCTTCGTCCGCCGTGCCCGCGCGGGCCTGGTCACCCGCCCGTCCTTCCGCCTCCCCGGCAGCCCGGTCACCGAGATCGTCACCATCGCCTTCCTGGTGGCCGTGCTCGGCCTGATGTGGAACGACCCCGAGATCGGCCGGAAGACACTGCTGCTCGTCCCCGTGATCGCCGCGATGCTGGTCGCGGGCTGGTACGGCGTCCGCCGCCGGGTCGGACGGATCGCCGAGCGCGAGCCGGGCGGCCTCACCGGCACCGCGAAGTAACGGGTCGCAGGGCGCCGTCGGAGGCGGCGCCCACGGTGGCGTCACGCCGGGGATCACCCGGGTCCGGGGTGACGCCACCGCCCCGTCGGTGAAGGGCGTCAGCAGGGGCGTCCCCGTCCGCCACGAGGCGGATCGGCACCGCCCTCGCCGGCCACGCGGCCGGCCTCGGCGCCCCGGTCCACGGGCCCCGCACCGGCCGCGGGCCGGCCGGCGGGAAGCGGTCCCGGACCGAGCCCCCGGTCACCGAGGGCCCGGTGCGGCGCGGGACGCCCGTGACCGCGCACGACCACGGGGACCGAGCGGGCCGCGGTGCGTCAGCCCTCCGGCGTGAACGCCCGCAGCAGGCACCGCGTGAGGCCGGCCGTGACGACCCCGCCCTCGTCGAGGCGGGGATTGAGGATGGTCACGTCGAACCCGACCGCACCGCGGCCGGTCAGCGCCGTGCGCAGCACCGTCTCCAGCTCCTCCCGGGTCAGCCCGCCCGGGAGGCGGTAGTCCACCGCGGGCACGACGGCGTCGTCCAGGACGTCGGCGTCGAGGTGGACCCAGTACCCGGCGCCCGCGCGGCCCAGCAGGCCGACCGCACGGCGCGCCGCCTCCGCCGCTCCCGACGCGCGTACCGCGTCGAGGTCCATGGCGTGCAGCGCGGGCGGCAGCGGCTGCATCCCGGCCGCCGTCGACTCCTGCGTGTCCCGGAAACCGAGGGCGACCACGTCCTCGTCCCGCACCAGGGGGCGGCGCCCCTCCAGGTCGGTCAGCACCTCCGGTCCCCGGCCCGTGACCAGCGCCAGTTCCATGGACGCCACCTCGCCGGCCGGTTCCGCCGCCGGCTGGTAGAAGTCCGTGTGGCCGTCGAGGAAGAGCAGCCCGTACCGCCCCCCGCGGCGCAGGGCGAGCAGATTGCCGAGCAGCACGCTGCAGTCACCGCCCAGGACGACCGGGAAGCGACCGGCCCGGAGCACGTCACCCACCGCGTCGGCCAGTGCGACCGAGTACGCGGCGATACCCGGCGCGTTCAGCACCCCGGTGACCGGGTCGCGCACGGGGTCGTAGCCGGGTGGCTCGACCCGGCCCGCCCGCACCGCCCCGAGCCCCTCGGCCAGCCCGGCGTCCAGCAGGGCACCGGGGAGGTCCTCGACCCCGGTCGGCCGCAGCCCCAGCACGGACGGTGCCTCGATGATCGCCACGTCCCGCACGTCCGGCTCCTTCGTCCGCCCGGCGGCGCCGGCCGGCCCGCACGCGCAGCCGGCGCATGAGCCCACCGTAGACCGCCGGGCGGGCCGCGGCGCGTCCTCGGCCGGAGCGCGAGGCGCGGGAGCGCCGGCGCCGGTGCCCGTCGCCGTGCCCCCGTGCGCCGCGGCGGTCTCCTGCCGCGGCCTCGGCGGCACCCGGGCCGCCGAGGAGGCCCGGGGCTTTTGCGCCCCCGCCGTCACCCGAGCGCCGTCCGGCCGCCGTGAACCACCGGACACGGACGCGCTTTCGGTCACCCTTTTCCGACGACACGTCAGCTGCCCTCTTCTGCACCCGAGTTGACCGATGTACCGTCCGCGCATGCCGAAACGCACGCGCTTCACGACCTGGAGACCGCTCGCGACGGCGGCCACCGCCGCCCTGACGGCCACGCTGCTCACCCCGGCCGCGGCAGAGGCCGCACCGCGCGAGAGCCTGCCCGTCCACTCCTACGCCGACGCCGTCCGCGAGGCCGTCTGGGTGGACACCGGACTCGACGAGGACCGCGACGGGAGGACCGACCGGGTCGCCGTCGACATCGTCCGCCCCCGCGAACCCGCACAGCGGGGCCGGAAGGTCCCCGTCATCATGGACGCCAGCCCGTACTACTCCTGCTGCGGACGCGGCAACGAGAGCCAGAGGAAGACGTACGACGCGAACGGCGACGTCGTGCGGATGCCGCTGTTCTACGACAACTACTTCGTGCCGCGCGGCTACGCCGTCGTCGGCGTCGACCTGGCCGGGACCAACCGGTCCGACGGCTGCGTGGACGTCGGCGGGCGCTCCGACATCCGGTCCGCGAAGGCCGTCGTCGACTGGCTCAACGGCCGCGGCAGGGCCTACACCACCCGCACCGGCACCGAACGGGCCGAAGCGGACTGGACCAACGGCCGCACCGGCATGATCGGCAAGAGCTGGGACGGCACCATCGCCAACGGAGTCGCCGCGACCGGCGTCGAGGGCCTGGAGACCATCGTCCCGATCGCCGCCATCTCCTCCTGGTACGACTACTACTTCACCCGGGGCGCCCCGCTCTACGACTCCGGCCCCGACTGGCTGTCGCACTACGTCGAGAGCCCCGAGGCCCGCACCGGGTGCGCCGAAGTCCAGCGCGAACTCGTCGACGGCGCCCCGCGCACCGGCGACCGGACGCCGCTGTGGACCGAACGCGACTACGTGCGCGCCGCGAAGAAGGTGAGGGCCAGCGTCTTCCTCGTGCACGGCATGCAGGACCTCAACGTGCGGATGCAGCACGTCGGCCCCTGGTGGGACGCCCTCGCGAAGAACGGGGTCGAGCGCAAGATCTGGCTCTCCCAGACCGGCCACGTCGACCCCTTCGACTTCCGCCGCGCCGAGTGGGTCGACACCCTGCACCGCTGGTTCGACCACGAACTGCTCGGCTACGACAACGGCGTCGACCGCGAGCCCATGGCCGACATCGAGCGCCGGCCCGACCAGTGGGCCACCTCCGCGACCTGGCCGCCGCGCGGCACGCGCACCGCGGCCCTGCGCCCCGCGCAGGGCACCGAGGCAGGTGTCGGCACCCTGGGCCTGCGCGGGGGAGGGGGCACCGAGACCTTCACCGACGACCCGCGGCTGAGCGAGACCGACTGGGCCGCGCGGGTCGACACCCCGACCCCGGACAAGGCCGGGTTCGTCACCGGGCCGCTCACCCGGGACCTGCGGCTGTCCGGCTCCTCCCGGGTCACCGTCACCGCCGCCCCCAGCACCCCGACGGCCCACCTGTCCGCCGTCCTCGTGGACCTCGGCCCCGACACCGTCCGTGACTACGCCGACGAGGGCGAGGGCATCACCACCCTCACCGAGCGCACCTGCTGGGGCGCGAGCACCGAGGGCGACAGCTCCTGCTTCAAGGAGACCCGCGCCAAGACCACCGACGTCGGCTTCACCGTCGTCAGCCGGGGCTGGGCCGATCTCGGCACCCACGCGAACAGCGCCGAGGGCGAGCCCCTCACCCCCGGCAAGCGGTACACGATCACGCTCGACCTGGCGGCCACCGACCACGTCGTGCCCGAGGGACACCGCCTGGCGCTGATCGTCGCGGGCACCGACCGGGGCCTGATCGACCCCCCGGCCGACACCCCGACCCTCACCCTCGACCTGGCCCGCACCGTCGCGCGCGTCCCGTTCGTCGGCGGAACGGCCGCGTTCGCCCGCGCCACCGCGGGCTCGCACGCCGAGGCCCGGGACACGGTCCTGGACGGCGTGGACCGGCCGGACACCACCACCCACCGCGTCCCCGGGCCGACCCGGTGAAGCGCGCCCTCGCCCTCGCCGCCACCGTCCTCGCCGCCTCCCTCGTCACCGCACCGGCACAGGCCGGGGAGGACTCCCCGCCCCGGACCGGGTTCGAGGCGAGCGACGGCGCCCGCTGGACCACCCTGGACGAGGAGCGGCGCTTCCTCGCCGCCGTCGACCGGGCGAGCAGCCGGGTCTCCGTCAGCCGGATCGGCACCACGAAACAGGACCGGCCGCTCCGGCTGGTCCGCGTCGGCACCGGAGCCGCCCCCCACACGATCCTGCTGGTGTGCAGCCAGCACGGCGACGAGCCCGCCGGCCGCGAGGCCTGCCTGACCACGATCCGCGACCTGGCGTTCGCCGGGGACCGGCGGACCCGCCGCTTCCTGGAGCGCACCACGGTGCTCGTCGTCCCGACCGCCAACCCCGACGGCCGGGCCGCCGGCACCCGCGGCAACGGCGACGGCGTCGACGTCAACCGCGACCACCTCGCCCTGCGGACCGCCGAGGGCCGCGCCCTGGCCGCCGTCGTCCGCGACCGGTGGCCGGATGTCGTCTACGACCTGCACGAGTACGGCGCCACACCCCGGTTCTACGACAAGGACCTGTTCGACCTGTGGCCGCGCAACCTCAACACCCACCCGGCCGTCCACCACGCCGCACGGACCCTGTCCGGCGACTACGTCCGCCCGGCCGCCGGCGCCGCCGGGTACTCGACCGGCACGTACGGCATCTGGACCGACCCCGTCACCGGTGAACCGGTCCGCCAGACCGCCGGCGACGGACAGGAACGCATCCTGCGCAACATGTCCGGGATCAAGCACGGCGTCGGCCTGCTCATCGAGAGCCGTGTCGACCCGCTCACCGAGGCGGAGCGGTCCGACGAGGCGCTCAACAACCGGCGCAGGGTGAGATCCCAGCTCGCCGCGCTCGACGGCCTGATCCGATTCGCCGGGGAACGTCGCAAGGAGGTCGAGGCGGCCACCGCCGGGGCCCGCGCCGCCGGGTACTCCGACACCGGCCCCGTCCATCTGGGCGGCGCCGACAACGACCCGCCGGAACCGTCCGAGGTGATCGCCGACCCGCCGTGCGGCTACCGCCTCACGGCCGGTCAGTACGCGGACGCCGGGGACGAGCTGGCCCTGCACGGCGTACGCGTCCGGCCGGACGGCGACGGCGTTCTCGTCCCCCTGCGGCAGCCGCTGCGCGCGCTCGTTCCGCTGCTCCTGGACGAGCGGGCCGCGTACCACCTGGTGGAGGGGGAGCCCGACGCGTCGTGCTGAACAGGTGAGTTTTGCGCCAAAGGTGGTAGGGGCGTAACGGGAGGAGTGCTCTCCGCCCAACGGCTCTGAAGAAAGGTGCCGCCCGTGGCGCAGGACCACCACAGCGACAAGGACCACACGGCAGGCCCGCTCCCGGGCTCGGAAGCGGGCCTGCCCGGCCGGGAGCGCCCCCGGACCGACCGGATGGTGTTCGGCGTCACGGCCGTGCTCACCCTCGCGTTCGTGATCTGGGGCGCCACCGCGACGGACTCGCTCGAGAACGTCTCCAGCAGCATGCTGAGCGGACTGATGCACAACGGCGGCTGGGCGTTCGTGCTGGCCGCCTCCGGCTTCGTCGTCTTCGCCCTCTGGCTCGCGGCCAGCCGCTACGGCCGGATCCACCTCGGTGCCGAGGGCGAGGAACCGGAGTTCCGCACCGTCTCGTGGGTCGCGATGATGTTCAGCGCGGGCATGGGCATCGGCCTGATGTTCTACGGCGTCAGCGAGCCGCTGGCGCACTACGTCACGCCGCCGCCCGGCACCGCCCCGGCCGACTCCGGCGACCGCATGGAGACGGCCATGGCGACCACGCTGTTCCACTGGACGCTCCACCCCTGGGCGATCTACGCCGTGGTCGGTCTCGCCATCGCCTACAGCACCTTCCGCAGGCGCCGCCGGCAGACCATCAGCGCCGTCTTCACCCCGCTCATCGGCGAGAAGCACGCGGGCGGGGCCGGCGGACGCGTCATCGACATCCTCGCGATCGTCGCCACCGTCTTCGGCTCCGCGGCCTCGCTGGGCCTCGGCGCGCTGCAGATCGGCTCCGGCGTGCGGGAGCTCGGCTGGATGGACGAGGTGAGCACCGGGCTGCTCGTCGGCATCATCGCGGTGCTGACGGTGGCGTTCGTCGCCTCCGCGGTCTCGGGCGTGGAGAAGGGCATCCAGTGGCTCTCCAACACCAACATGGTGCTGGCGCTGGTCCTCGCCCTGTTCGTGTTCGTGGCCGGCCCGACGATCATCGTCCTCGACCTGCTGCCCACCTCCGTCTTCTCCTACCTGGGCGAGCTGCCCGAGCTGGCCGCCCGCACCGAGGCCAGCGGCGGCGAGGGGGTCGCCGACTGGCTGGGCAGCTGGACCGTCTTCTACTGGGCGTGGTGGATCTCCTGGACGCCCTTCGTCGGCATGTTCATCGCCCGCATCAGCCGGGGCCGTACGATCCGCCAGTTCATCGGCGGGGTGATCCTCGTGCCCAGCACGGTCAGCCTCGTCTGGTTCGCGGTCTTCGGCGGTTCCGCGATGAGGCTCCAGGAGCAGGGCGACCTGGGGAAGGAGGCCACGCCGGAGGGCCGTCTCTTCGCCGTGCTCCAGGAGTTCCCCGCCGCCACGGCCACGAGCCTGCTGGTGATGGTCCTCGTCGGCATCTTCTTCGTCTCGGGCGCGGACGCGGCCTCGGTCGTCATGGGCACCCTCTCGCAGAAGGGCGCCCTGGAGCCGGGCCGCCTGGTGGTGGTGTTCTGGGGCGTCGTCACCGGCGCGGTGGCCGCGATCATGCTGCTCGTCGGCAGCGGTCAGGGCGACGCGCTGACCGGCCTGCAGAACCTCACGATCCTCGCGGCGGCCCCGTTCGTCGTCGTGATGATCCTCATGTGCGTGGCACTCATGCGCGACCTGCGCCGGGACCCGGTCATCGTGCGCGGCGAGATGGGCTCCGAGGCGGTGGAACTCGCCGTCATCCAGGGGCACGAGAAGTACGACGGCGAGTTCGAACTCCGCATCGGCCCCGGCCGGGGCCCGGACGTGGAGGGGGATCCCATCGGCAAGCACTGACCCCCGCGGCCCCGCCCCGGCCCGGGCCGCCCGGGCCGGGGCGGGGCCGCTCCCGGCCGACGGCCGCCACCGGTGGCCGGCGCGCCGGCACCCGCCCGCCGCCTCCCCGGTTCAGGGGGCGGCCAGCGCCGCCGCACGGTCCGCGCAGCCCCAGGCCACCGTGACGCCCGCGCCGCCGTGGCCGTAGTTGTGCACCAGCAGCCGTCCGTCCGCGAGCGGTTCGCGCTCCAGGCGCACCGTGTCCCGGGCGGGGCGCAGCCCCACCCGGTGCTCCAGGACCCGCGCGCCGGCGATCTCCGGCCGCAGGGCCGCGCACCGCCGCACGATCGCCTCGGCCACCGCCGGGTCCGGCTCCAGGGACCAGGCGTCCTCCTCCGCCGTGCCGCCCAGCACCAGCCGCCCGGGCTGCGGGAAGAAGTACGCCATCTCGCCGTCGGGACCCGTGGAGACCGTCCAGGTGTCGATCCCCGGGTTCTCCACGACCACCAGCTGCCCCCGCACCGGCCGCACCGACGCGTCCGGGACCAGCTCCCGCGCCCCCAGCCCCGCGCAGTTGACCACGACCGGCGCGCCGGCCCGCGCGAGGTCCGTCACCGTACGCGTCTCGACCGTCCCGCCCGCCGCCAGCAGCCGCTCCCGCAGCCACGGCAGGTGGGCCGGCATGTCGATGAGCGGCAGCCGGGCCCGCACCCCCGGCCCGGCGGGATACTCCTCGGCCGTCGCCCGGCGCAGCCCCGGCAGGCGCGCGGCGGCCCACGCGCCGACCTCGTCCGGCGAGGTCTCGCCCAGCACTCCCTCGACCAGGCGCACGCCGGTGGTCCCCGGGCGCTCCGCCAGCTCCTCGTACACCTCCAGCGACCGCAGCGCCCACGCGCGCGCCGACGCCACCGGCTCGATCCGGTACGGCCACCACAGCGCGCCCGCGACCGCCGAGGTGGTCCGCTCCACCGGGTCCCGCGTCCACAGCCGTACCCGCACACCGCGTTCGGCGAGGACCACGGCCGTCGTCAGCCCGACGACCCCACCGCCGATCACGAGGACGTCGCAGTCCGGTTCGCTCTCCATCCGGGGGACGTTAGCGGAATATGTCATGCCGTGCTCAGGTCCGTGCCGCGGTGGGAATACTCACGCCATGGCTGCCGAGTACGCGACCTTCGGCCTGACACCGGCGACAAGGGCCGGTGGACTCCTCGCAGGCGGTGACTACCAGGTCCACCGGGACTTCGTCGACTTCGTCGTCGACGGACGCCCGCTGCTCTTCCGCCTCTCCGACCTGGACGCCGTCTCCCCGCTCGCCTCCGACGTCCCGCCCGCCATCTTCACCGCCCAGGTCCGCGGCCTGCTGCTGGAGGCCGAGGCGCCGCTGCCCGCCGGCCGGTACATCGTCTACGGCTGCCCCGAGTGCGCGGACCTCGCCTGCGGCGCGGTGACCGCGGTCATCGAACGCGACGGCGAGGACTTCGTCTGGCGGGACTTCGCCTGGCAGACCGGCGTCCACGCCGACCTGGAGCTCAACGGCTACCACGGCATAGGCCCGTTCCGCTTCCGCGGCGCCGAGTACCGCACGGCCCTCGCCGCCCTGCTGGACGGCGGCTCCCCGGGCACCCGCCGCCGGGTCCTGCTGATCGGATCCCGCGTCGCCCTGCTCGCCAGGCTCGCCGCGGCACTGCGCACCATCGGCATCGGCGCCGACATCGCCCAGGACGCCGAGGGCGTCCCGGCCGACGAGCTGCGGGCCTACGGCGCCGTGGTCTTCGGCCGGTCGGCCGGTGCCGGGGAACGCGACGCCGTGCGCCGCGCCTTCGCCGCCGCCGGTGTCGACGTGCCCTGCGTCGACGGCTCCGTCCCGGTCGTCCCGCTCCTCGTCGCCCGGACCGAACAGGCGCTGGACCGCAGCCCGCGGGAACGGCGCCGCCTGACGGACCTCACCGCCGCCGGCGACGCGGCGGAGGTGGAGGTCACCTCGTCCTGCCGGGTGCGGCTCACCGCGTACCGCGTCGACCGCCTCTCCCGCGCCCGCACCCAGGACCTCTTCGACGGAGTCCTGGAACCCGGCCGCCACCGCGTCCCGCTGGACCCGAAGGCGGTGAAGGGCGAGGCGTTCGTCGTGGCGCGCACCGGGGGGACGGTGCTGGTGGCGGCCGTGGGGCGGTGAGAACCGGGGCGCGTCCGGAGGCGCGCGGCCGTTAGGATCGGCGGTCTGATGACTGCCACCCTCGTCGCCAAGAACCTCGCCGCCGGTCACGGCGACCGCTCCCTGTTCACCGGCCTCGACCTCGTCGTCGCCCCCGGCGACGTGATCGGCCTGGTCGGCGCCAACGGCGCGGGCAAGTCCACGCTGCTGCGCCTGCTCGCCGGGCTCACCGCCCCCGAGCAGGGCGAGCTGCGCCTCTCCCCGCCCACCGCGACCGTCGGGCACCTCCCGCAGGAGCCGGAGCGCCGGCCCGGGGAGACCGTACGGGCGTTCCTGGCCCGCCGCACCGGCGTCACCGAGGCCCAGCGGGCCATGGACGAGGCGACCCAGGCCCTGGTCGACGGGGCCCCGGGCGCGGACGACGCGTACGCCACCGCCCTGGAGCGGTGGCTGTCCCTGGGCGGCGCCGACCTCGACGAGCGGGCCGAGGAGGTGGCCGGCTCCCTCGGCCCGGCCGTCGACCTGGACCAGCCGATGACCGCGCTCTCCGGCGGCCAGGCGGCCCGTGCGGGCCTGGCCTCCCTGCTCCTCTCCCGCTACGACGTCTTCCTCCTCGACGAGCCGACCAACGACCTCGACCTGGACGGCCTGGAACGCCTCGAACGGTTCGTGAGCGGCCTGCGCGCCGGGACCGTCGTCGTCAGCCACGACCGGGAGTTCCTCACCCGCACCGTCACCAAGGTCCTCGAACTCGACCTCGCCCAGCGGCGGATCAACCTCTACGGCGGCGGCTACGCGGCCTACCTGGAGGAGCGGGAGGTGGCCCGCCGGCACGCCCGCGACGAGTACGAGGAGTACGCCGACAAGAAGGCCGCGCTCCAGGAGCGGGCCCAGATGCAGCGCGCCTGGATGGACAAGGGCGTGAAGAACGCCCGCCGCAGGGCCGGCAACGACAACGACAAGGCCGGCCGCAAGTTCCGCAGCGAGGCCAGCGAGAAGCAGGCCGCCAAGGCCCGCCAGACGCAGCGCATGATCGAACGCCTCGACGTCGTCGAGGAGCCGCGCAAGGAGTGGGAGCTGCGCATGGAGGTCGCGGCGGCCCCGCGCTCCGGCGCGGTGGTGGCGACCCTGCGGGACGCCGAGGTCCGGCGCGGCGACTTCACGCTGGGCCCGGTGTCCCTGCAGATCGACTGGGCGGACCGGGTGGCCGTCACGGGCGCGAACGGCGCCGGCAAGTCCACGCTGCTGGGCGCCCTGCTGGGCCGCGTGCCGCTGGACGCCGGGCACGCCGCCCTCGGCTCGGGCGTGCTGCTCGGCGAGGTCGACCAGGCCCGCGCGCTGTTCCACGGCCCGGAGGCACTGCTCGACGCGTTCCGCCCGGCGGTCCCCGACCTGGAACCGGTCGACATCCGCACCCTGCTGGCCAAGTTCGGTCTCAAGGCGGACCACGTCACACGCCCCGCGGCCACCCTGTCCCCGGGCGAACGCACCCGCGCCGCCCTCGCCCTCCTCCAGGGCCGGGGCGTCAACCTCCTGGTCCTCGACGAGCCGACCAACCACCTCGACCTGCCCGCCATCGAGCAACTGGAGTCGGCCCTCGACGCCTACGAGGGCACCCTCCTGCTGGTCACCCACGACCGCCGCATGCTCGACGCGGTCCGCGTGACCCGCCGCCTGGAGGTGGCCGGGGGCAAGGTGACCGAGAGCTGACGGACTGTCAGCCGCCGGGCCGGGCGCGGCCGGCCGGCCACCAGGCCGTCACCGCCGGACCCCGCGTCGCGCGGAAGCCACCGCGGGCGTGCGCCCGCACCCGGACGCCCGTCCCCACCGCGCCGCGGCGGGTGCACGTCCGCCGCGACGGCCGTACGGCCGGGGCCGGCACGGAGACCCGCGCACCGGGAACCCCCGCTCACCCGGGGCCCGGTGCGGCCCGGACCCCGCGGCGCGGGACCCGGGCGCGGGGGAGCCGGCTCAGCGCCCGCCGTTCTTCGGGTCGACCAGGCCGGCCCGGCGCAGGGCGTCGGCCATCGCGCCGTTCACGGGCGCGGGCGCCTGGCGCGAGCCGCCGCCGTTGCCGCCACCGCCGCCGCGGCGGCCCTGGCGCTGCTGCGGCGGACGCCCGCCGCGCTGCCGGCGCTCACCGCCGCCCGCCTGGCCCGCCCGGTCCTGCCCGGACGCCTCGTCGTCCAGCCGCAGCGTCAGCGAGATCCGCTTGCGCGGGATGTCCACGTCCAGGACCTTCACCTTGACGATGTCGCCCGGCTTCACCACGTCCCGCGGGTCCTTGACGAACGTCTTCGACATCGCGGAGACGTGCACCAGGCCGTCCTGGTGGACACCGACGTCGACGAAGGCCCCGAAGGCGGCCACGTTCGTCACCACGCCCTCCAGGACCATCCCGGGGGCCAGGTCGGAGATCTTCTCCACGCCCTCCTTGAAGGCGGCCGTCCTGAACGCCGGCCGGGGGTCGCGGCCCGGCTTCTCCAGCTCCTTGAGGATGTCGCCGACCGTCGGCAGGCCGAACTTCTCGTCCACGAAGTCCTGCGGCCTCAGCGACCGCAGCACCGCCGTGTTGCCGATCAGGGAGGCGACCTCCTGGCCGGAGCTCTTCACCATGCGCCGGACGACCGGGTAGGCCTCCGGGTGCACGCTGGAGGCGTCCAGCGGGTCGTCGCCGCCGCGGATCCGCAGGAAGCCCGCGCACTGCTCGTACGCCTTGGGGCCGAGCCGCGGGACCTTCTTCAGCTCGGCCCGCGACCGGAACGGCCCGTTGCCGTCCCGGTGGGCCACGATGTTCTCGGCGAGCCCGGAGGTGATGCCGGAGACCCGGGCGAGCAGCGGGGCCGACGCGGTGTTGACGTCCACGCCCACGCCGTTCACACAGTCCTCCACCACCGCGTCCAGCGAACGCGACAGCTTCACCTCGGACAGGTCGTGCTGGTACTGGCCGACGCCGATCGACTTGGGGTCGATCTTCACCAGCTCGGCCAGCGGGTCCTGGAGCCGGCGGGCGATCGAGACCGCGCCGCGCAGCGACACGTCCATGTCCGGCAGCTCCTGGGAGGCGAAGGCGGAGGCCGAGTACACGGAGGCGCCCGCCTCGGACACCATCACCTTCGTCAGGTTCAGCTCGGGGTGCCGGGTGATGAGCTCGCCGGCGAGCTTGTCGGTCTCGCGCGAGGCGGTGCCGTTGCCGATGGCGATCAGCTCGACCGCGTGCTCCTTCGCCAGCCGGGCCAGCTTGGCGATCGCCTCGTCCCACCGGTTGGCGGGGACGTGCGGGTGGATCACGTCCGTGGCCACGACCTTGCCGGTCGCGTCGACCACGGCGACCTTCACGCCCGTGCGGAAGCCGGGGTCGAGGCCGAGCGTCGCGCGCGTGCCGGCCGGTGCGGCCAGCAGCAGGTCGCGCAGGTTGGCCGCGAACACCCGCACCGCCTCGTCCTCGGCGGCCGTGCGCAGCCGCAGGCGCAGGTCGATGCCGAGGTGCACCAGGATGCGGGTGCGCCAGGCCCAGCGGACCGTGTCCAGCAGCCACTTGTCGCCCGGACGCCCCCGGTCGGCGATCCCGAACCGGTTCGCGACGATCCCCTCGTACGACGACGGACCGTCCACCGGCTCCTCCGGCTCCAGGACGAGGTCGAGGACCTCCTCCTTCTCGCCGCGCAGCATCGCCAGGACCCGGTGCGAGGGCAGCTCGGTGAAGGGCTCGGCGAAGTCGAAGTAGTCCGCGAACTTCGCGCCCGCCTCCTCCTTGCCCTCGCGCACCTTGGCGGCCAGCCGGCCGCGCACCCACATGCGCTCGCGCAGCTCGCCGATCAGGTCGGCGTCCTCCGAGAACCGCTCGGTGAGGATCGCCCGCGCGCCGTCCAGGGCGGCCTGCGGATCGGCGACGCCCTTGCCGGCGTCCACGAACGCGGCGGCCGCGGCGAGGGGCTCGACACCCGGATCGGCGAGCAGCCCCTCCGCCAGCGGCTCCAGCCCCGCCTCGCGCGCGATCTGCGCCTTGGTGCGCCGCTTGGGCTTGTACGGCAGGTAGACGTCCTCCAGGCGCGCCTTGGTCTCCGCGCCCCGGATCCGGGCCTCGAGCTCGGCGGTGAGCTTGCCCTGCTCGCGCACCGACTCCAGGACCGCCGTCCGGCGCTCCTCCAGCTCCCGCAGATAGCGCAGCCGCTCCTCGATCGTGCGCAGCTGCGCGTCGTCGAGCATCTCGGTCGCTTCCTTGCGGTAGCGGGCGATGAAGGGCACCGTCGAACCGCCGTCGAGCAGTTCCACGGCGGCCTTGACCTGCCGCTCCCGTACGCCGAGCTCCTCGGCGATCCTGCCTTCGATGGACCCTGCGAGGGGTGTCGTCACGTTCCCGTACCGCCTTCTCCACTGAGGTTGCGCGGCAATTGTGGCAGGTGGAGCCGACAACCGGGGATCAGGGCGGCGACCCGCCCGGGCCCCGCGGGGGCGGTGTCAGGCGCGGTGGCCGCGGGCGGTGGACGAGGCCCCGCCGAAGAGCCGGGCCAGCGCCCGGAACGGCAGTGTCACGACGGTGGCGACGGCGCCGCCGATCTGGCGCAGGACGTCTGCGATGGCACGGAACACGTGTTTCCCCTTCCGTTTCGTCTCCCGGCCGCGGCGGCCGGGACGGACTTCGTGACGGAGCGTGTACCTCGTCAACGCTTCAACATGCATGCCGCCCCCTGCCTGCCTGCCGGGCATGGCAGGAAAGGTGGGGAACCCGTCATTGCGGCCATGACGCGGCCCCGCCGAGAATCGACCGCATGGCGCAGCGAACCGTGCTCGTCGTCCTCTTCGACGGCGTGCAGAGCCTCGATGTCACCGGCCCCGTGGAGGTCTTCGCGGGCGCCGAGACGCACACGCCGGGCACGTACCGGCTGTGCACCGCCTCCCTGGACGGCGCTCCCGTGCGCACCGGCAGCGGCCTGACCGTCGTACCGGACGGGGCCCTGGACGCCGCGCCCGACCCGCACACGCTCCTGGTCCCCGGGGGCCGGGGCACCCGCCGGCCCGATCCGGGACTGACCGACTGGCTGCGCCGGCACGGCCCGCGCGCCGAGCGCCTGGTCTCCGTCTGCACGGGAGCGGCCCTGCTCGCCGGGGCCGGGCTGCTGGACGGCCGCCGCGCCACCACGCACTGGGCCTACTGCGACACGCTGGCCCGCAACCACCCGGCCGTCGACGTCGACCCCGATCCCATCTACGTCCGCGACGGCCGCGTCGCCACGTCCGCCGGCGTCACCTCGGGCATCGACCTGGCGCTCGCCCTGGTCGAGGAGGACCTGGGCCGGGAGGCCGCCCTCACCGTCGCCCGGCACCTGGTGGTGTTCCTGCGCCGCCCCGGGAACCAGGCGCAGTTCAGCGCCCAGCTCGCCGCCCAGACCGCGCGGCGCGAGCCCTTGCGCGAGGTCCAGCAGTGGATCACCGAGCACCCCGACGCCGAGCTGACCGTCGAGGCGCTCGCGGCCCGCGCCGCCCTCTCCCCGCGCCACTTCGCCCGCGCCTTCCGCGCCGAGACCGGCACGACGCCGGGCCGCTACGTCGACCGGGTACGCCTCGAGCACGCCCGGCGCCTGCTGGAGGACACCGGTGACGGCGTCGAAGAGATCTCCCGCGCCAGCGGCTACGGCACCCCCGAGGCGATGCGGCGCGCCTTCGTCCGCGCCCTCGGCGCGTCACCGGCGGAGTACCGACGCCGCTTCCGGCCCGCTCCCACGCCCGCCCGCCCCTGAAAGGCCACCGATGCAGATCGCCGTCGTCCTCTTCGACCGCTTCACCGCCCTCGACGCCGTGGGCCCGTACGAGACCCTCGGCCGCCTCCCGGACGCGCGGACCGTCTTCGTCGCCGAGCGGACCGGACCCGTGCGCGCCGACACCGGTGCGCTCGCGCTCACCGCGGACCGGACCCTGGCCGAGGTGCAGAGCCCGGACATCGTCGTCGTCCCCGGCGGCCCCGGGCAGACGCCCCAGATGGAGAACGAGGCCCTGCTGGACTGGCTGCGCACCGCCGACGCCACCAGCACCTGGACGACGTCCGTGTGCACCGGCTCCCTGCTGCTCGCCGCCGCCGGGCTCCTCGAAGGGCGCCGTGCGACCTCGCACTGGCTGGCCCTGGACCAGCTGAGGCGGTTCGGCGCCGAACCGACGGGGGAGCGGGTCGTCACCGACGGCAAGTACATGACGGCGGCCGGCGTCTCGTCCGGCATCGACATGGGCCTCACCCTGCTCGGCCGGATCGCCGGGGACGAACACGCCCAGGCGGTCCAGCTCGCCACGGAGTACGACCCCCAGCCGCCCTACGACGCGGGATCGCCGGGGAAGGCGCCCGCGCATCTCGTGGAGAGGCTCCGGTCGGGGAGCCGCTTCATCCTGGAGCAGCCGCGGTCCACGTGAAGCGCGGCGGCCGGCGCTCCAGGAAGGCGGCGACCCCCTCCGCGGCGTCGCCGCTTCCGCGCGCCTGCTCCTCCCAGTGGGCGTCGCGGTCGGTGCGGCCGTCCGCGAACTCCTTCGCCGCGGCCTGCGTCAGCTGCGAGCGGGACGCCAGGATCCGGGTGAACTCCGCGACCCGCCCGTCCAGTTCGCCCCCGGGCAGCACCTCGTCCACCAGGCCGGCGCGCAGGGCCCGCTCGGCGTCGATCAACTCGCCCGAGAACAGCAGGTACTTGGCGGTCGCCGGTCCCACCAGCGACACCAGCCGCCGGGTGGAGGACGCCGGGTAGACGATCCCGAGCTTCGCCGGCGTCACGCCGAACCGCGCCCCCCGCTCCGCGAACCGCAGGTCGCAGGCCGCCGCCAGCTGCGCACCGCCGCCCACGCAGTGCCCCCGGACCGCCGCCACGGTCGGCTTGGGGAAGGCGGCGAGCGCCTCCTCCGCCGCGACGGCCAGCCGCTGGGCCCGGAGCGGTGACCCCTGGAGCGTGGAGATGTCGGCCCCCGCGCAGAACGTCCCGCCCTCGCCGGTGAGTACCAGCGCCCGCACCCCCGGGTCGGCCGCCAGCGCGTCGAGCAGCGGCGGCAGGGCGGCCCACATCGCGGCCGTCATGGCGTTGCGCTTCGCCGGATGACGGATGACGACCGTGGCGACCGAGTCGGCGACGCCGTGCAGCAGCTGGGGCTCCTCCATGCGCCGGATGCTATCCGCCCCGGTTGGAGCGCTGATCGGCGGGAGTCGGCTCGGCGCCGCACGGGCGGACGGCGGAGACTGGGGAGAGGGGGCACGGGAGCGAGGAGGCGCTCATGACCCGTTCCACCAAGCCCCACGGCGAGGCGGCGAAACTGAGCCGCGGCTTCGGCTGGCTCGCCGTGCTCGGAGTGATCCTGGTCCTCGCGGGGCTGGCCGGCCTCGTCCACACCGCCGTCGCCACCCTGACCACGATGCTGCTGTTCGGCTGGCTGCTGCTGATCGGCGGCGTGGTCGGGCTGCTGCACGCCGTCCAGGCCCGGCACACCAATTTCTTCTGGCTCGGCGTGGTCGTCGCGGCCCTGAACATCGCGGCCGGCGTGGTGGTCCTGAAGACCCCGGAGGCCTCGGCCGAGGCGCTGACCATGTTCGCCGCGCTGCTGTTCCTCACCGGAGGGGTGTTCCGGCTCGTGGGCAGCCTGGTGGTGCGCGGACCGCAGTTCGGCTGGACGCTCGTGCAGGGAGCCTTCGGACTGCTCCTCGGCATCCTGGTGCTGGCCTCCTGGCCGAGCAGCAGCCGGTACGTCATCGGTACGTTCTTCTCCCTCGCCCTGCTCTTCGACGGGCTCGGCCTGATCGCCACCGGCTACGGCGGACGCAGGATCGTCGGCATGGTCTCCGACCGGCTGGCCGGTGAGGAGGACGCACGCAGGACGCGGAGGGAGCGGCCGCACGGGACGGACCCGTCGGCCGCCGAACCCGTACAACCCGAATAGTTCGCCGACACGGCACACGGCGGACCGGAACAGTCCCGCAATCGACGGTGTCATACGCCAACGGTCAGAAGCGCTCGATATGCGCCCACTTGTGTTCAGCGCTTCGGTGCGGAGCGGATCCTTACCAACACTCGACGTGTGGCGACAATCGAGCGCGAGGGTGGCGACCGGACGATGGACGACCAGGGGCGCGGGCCCGGCCCACGCCCACAGGGCGCGGAAGGCCCCGTCGAGGCGGGGAGCGCGGGTCCGCTGCCGTACGAAGGCGTCTGGCGGTTCACCGCCCCGGCCGTCGACGTCTCGGTCCCGCAGGCCCGCCACGCCGTGCGGGACCTGCTGCTGCGCCAGGGGGTGCCGGTCGCGGACGACGTGCTGCAGGGGCTGCTGCTGATCGTCTCGGAGCTGGTCACCAACGCCGTGCGGCACGCGGCGCTGCTGTCCCCGGTGCTCGCCGTCGAGGTCGCCGTCGGCGCCGAGTGGATCCGGGTGTCCGTGGAGGACAACCACCCCTACCGCCCGACCGCCCTGGAGGCCGACCACGGCCGCACCGGCGGCCGGGGGCTGCTCCTGGTGTACGAGATCACCCGTGAGGCGGGCGGGGTGTGCGACGTCGAGCACACCGCGAGCGGCGGCAAGGTGATCTGGGCCGCCCTGCCGCTCAAACCCGCGCAGCTCTAGCCGGCGGCCGGTCCTGCGGTCACCAGCCGGCCGACGGCCCCGTCAGCTCCCGGACCGCCGGGCGGGCCGCGTCCAGGACGGTCATGAACCAGGACGAGAACGTGTCCTTCGCGTGCCGCCGCGCCAGCTCGGCCGGGGTCACGAACGCCGTCGACGCCACCTCCGCCGGGTCCGGCCGCAGCGAGGACTGCACCATGCCGACGAAGAGGTGGTTGTACTCCTGCTCCACCAGACCCGAGGCCGGGTCCGGGTGGTTGTAGCGGACCGTGCCGGCCTCGGCGAGCAGGGAGGGCGAGACCCCCAGCTCCTCGAACGTCCGCCGGGACGCCGCCGCGAACGGCGCCTCACCGGGATAGGGGTGACCGCAGCAGGTGTTGGACCACACACCGGGGGAGTGGTACTTGCCCAGCGCGCGCTGCTGGAGCAGCAGCCGCCCGAACTCGTCGAACAGGAAGACCGAGAACGCCCGGTGCAGCCGCCCCGGCGGCTGATGGGCGGCCAGCTTCTCCGCGGTGCCGATCGTCACACCGTCCTCGTCGACCAGTTCCAGCAAAATCGCCTCTGCGGTGCCGTCCGACGCGCCGTGCGTCGCGGTGGCAGGTGTGATCGGCATACCCATCCTTCACTCGGTCCTCGCGCCCCAAGTCTGCCGCACGAATCCGGCACTCCCGGCACTCCGCCGCACACCCGCATGTCCCGGGGACGGCGCGGGAGGCGGACGGCACCGGCCGGAGACCGGAAGGCGGGGCCCGGAAGCGTGACCCGGAAGGCGATCGTGCCCGCAGCGGCCGGAGGGGAACCGTCCGCACCGGGCGCCGTGGGCGCAGGGACGCCGCCGAGGGGGGCGGAAGGAGGCGTTTCCCGCCCGCCGGGCGCGCCCGCGCGCCCGGCCGGGACGCGTCAGTGGCAGAGCCGCGCCTCGTGCTCCGCGTGCCCGTGGGGCTCCAGCTGGAAGGTGCAGTGCTCCACGTCGAAGTGGTCGCCCAGACAGCCCTGCAGCTCGTGCAGCATCTTCTCGTGCCCGATGGCGTTCAGGACCTCGGAGCTGACGACCACGTGCGCGGAGAGCACCGGCATCCCCGAGGTGATCGTCCAGGCGTGCAGGTCGTGGACGTCCTCCACGCCGTCCGTGGCCAGGATGTGCGCCCGCACCCTGGCCATGTCGACGCCCTCGGGCGCCGCCTCCAGCAGCACGTCCAGGGTCTCGCGCAGCAGCTTCCAGGTGCGGGGCACGATCATCAGCGCGATCACCAGGGAGGCGACCGGGTCGGCGGCCGTCCAGCCGGTGGTCAGGATCACCAGCGCGGCCACGATCACCGCCACCGAGCCGAGCGCGTCCGCCGCCACCTCCAGGAAGGCGCCGCGCACGTTCAGGCTCTCCTTCTGCCCGCGCATCAGCAGCGTCAGCGACACCAGGTTGGCGACCAGACCGATCGCGCCGAACACCATCGTCAGGCCGCCCTCGGTGCCGGCCGGGGTGATGAACCGCTGGACCGCCTCGTACAGCACGTAACCGCCGACGCCGAGCAGCAGCAGGCAGTTGGCCAGCGCGGCCAGTATCTCCGCGCGGGCGTAGCCGAAGGTGCGGCGCTCGCTCGGCGGGCGGCTCGCGAAGTGGATCGCGAGCAGCGCCATACCCAGGCCCAGGGCGTCCGTCGCCATGTGGGCCGCGTCCGCGACCAGGGCGAGCGAGTCGGCCAGCACACCGCCGACGAGCTCGGTCACCATGACGCCGAGCGTGATCGCCAGCGCCACCCGCAGCCGGCCGCGGTACGCCGCGCTCGCGGTACCGCCGGCGGACGCGCCGTGCGCGTGCCCGTGATCGTGCCCAGCCCCCATGAAAGCCGCCCTTCCGTGATCTGTCCGGATCACAGTCAACTACGGGCCGGGGGTATCCGGCAACGCGGCACTGAACACCGTTGTCATGTGCCCTGACCTGCGCAAACGCCTCGCAGGTCAGGGCCGTGGGGACCCGGGGGCGGGTCAGTTGCCGCGGTGCGCCCGCCAGCCCCGCCAGGCCGAGTCGACCATCTCGTGCACCGAGCGCCGGGCGGTCCAGCCGAGGAGTTCGGCCGCCCGGGTGGCCGACGCCACCGCGCGGGGCGCGTCACCGGGGCGGCGGCCCTCGACCAGCGGGGCGCGGGTGTCACCGGTGACCTCGCCGATGACCGCGATCAGCTCGCGCACCGAGACGCCCTCGCCGCGGCCGATGTTCACCGTCAGGTCGCCGGCGGGGCCCCCGCCGGACAGCCGGCGGGCCGCCGCCAGGTGGGCGTCCGCCAGATCGGCCACGTGGATGTAGTCACGGATGCAGGTGCCGTCCGGGGTCGGGTAGTCGTCGCCGAAGATCCGCGGGGCCTCGTCCCGGGTGAGCCGGTCGAAGACCATCGGCACGATGTTGAAGACCCCGGTGTCGGCCAGCTCCGGCGACGCCGCCCCCGCCACGTTGAAGTAGCGCAGGCACACCGTGGCGATCCCGTGCGCGCGGCCCGCCGCCCGCACCAGCCACTCGCCGGCCAGCTTGGTCTCGCCGTACGGGTTCACCGGGGAGCAGGGCGTGTCCTCCGTGATGAGGTCCACACCGGGGTCGCCGTACACGGCCGCGGAGGAGGAGAACACGAAGCGTTCGATCCCGGCCTCCGCGACGGCGTCCAGGAGCGTCGCGAGACCGCCGACGTTCTCCCGGTAGTACCGGGTCGGCTGCGCCACGGACTCGGCGACCTGCTTGCGCGCGGCGAGGTGCACGACCCCCGTCACCCCGTGCTCCGCGAGGACCCGCTTGAGCAGGTCGCCGTCCAGCGACGAGCCCCTGACCAGCGGGACGTCGGCGGGAAGCCGCGCGGGCACCCCGGCCGAGAGGTCGTCCAGCGCGACGACGCGCTCCCCGGCATCGGCCATGGCCCGCGCCACGTGTGCCCCGATGTAACCGGCTCCGCCGGTGATCAGCCATGTCATGGTCGCCCACCCTATGCCGAGCGGGCCGGGCGGCCCGCAATGTCCCGCATGGGCCCCGGTGTCCCTTCTGGCGGCACGGTTTGTGGGGCGGGCCCCGCATCCCCGATGATGATCGCGGCAGCGGTGTGGGCGAACCGCGTCGATCCAGCCGTCGAACGGGCGGTGAACACGCGCTTCCGGGCATCCGATAGCCTCTGCCGACATGCCGCCCGGAGGTCACCGCACGGGCGCCCCACCATGTACATGACCGACGTGGACGCGTCGGCACCCAGGGAGTGAGTTCGGTTGTCGACCGCCATCCTCACCGGTCAGCCGGTCCCCGGTTCGTCGCTCGAGGGCGATCTGCGCTCCCTCGGGTTCGACGTGCGGACCGCGTCCGGCACCGCCGAGGCCGAGGCCCTGCTCGCCGCGGTGCCGGCGGGGGAACGGGTCGCGGTGGTCGACGCCCGGTTCGTGGGCCATCTGCACGCGCTGCGCCTCGGCCTCACCGACCCCCGCTTCGAGCTCGCCGCGATCCCGGGCGCCGTCACCGCCCGCCCGGCCGGCCGGGCGGCCCTGGCCCGCGCCCTGGCCCGCGAGGACTCCGCGGCCGGCGGCCGGACCGCCGAGACCGCCGGTGACGGCCCGGCGGCCGGCGGCACCACCCTCGTCGACGGCCTCGCCGACCGCATCGCCGGCGCCCTGGACACCGACGGCGCCGACGTGCACCGGCCCGAGCTCGGCCGCCTCGTCGCCACCGTCCCCGGCGACCCGCAGGCCCGCAACGAGGCCCGCCGGGCCGTCGCCGCCGTCGACGACGAGGCCGTCCGCCTGAAGTCGGCGGTCAAGGCCCGCGACGGCTTCTTCACCACCTACTTCATCAGCCCGTACTCCCGCTACATCGCCCGCTGGTGCGCCCGCCGGGGCCTCACCCCCAACCAGGTCACCACCGCCTCGCTGCTCACCGCGCTCATAGCGGCCGGCTGCGCCGCCACCGGAACCCGCGGCGGCTTCGTGGCCGCCGGCGTGCTGCTCATCGCCTCCTTCGTGCTGGACTGCACCGACGGCCAGCTCGCCCGCTACTCCCTGCAGTACTCGACCCTCGGCGCCTGGCTCGACGCCACCTTCGACCGCGCCAAGGAGTACGCCTACTACGCGGGCCTCGCCCTCGGCGCGGCCCGCGGCGGTGACGACGTGTGGGCCCTCGCCCTCGGCGCGATGGTCCTGCAGACCTGCCGGCACGTGGTCGACTTCTCGTTCAACGAGGCCAACCACGACGCCACCGCCAACACCAGCCCCACCGCCGCCCTCTCCGACCGGCTCGACAGCGTCGGCTGGACGGTCTGGGTGCGCCGCATGATCGTCCTGCCGATCGGCGAACGCTGGGCCATGATCGCCGTCCTCACGGCCGTCACCACCCCCCGGATCACCTTCTACGCCCTGCTGGCCGGCTGCGCCCTCGCGGCCACGTACACCACGGCGGGCCGCGTCCTGCGCTCGCTGACCCGCAGGGCCCGCCGCACCGACCGGGCGGCCCGCGCGCTCGCCGACCTCGCCGACTCCGGCCCGCTCGCCGAGGCCCTCGCCGGTCCGCTGGGGGCCCCCGCACGCCGGCTGCCCGGCGTCGCCGCCCCCGCCGTCGCGCTGCTCGGCGGCCTGGCCGTCGTCGCCACGGCCGTGTCCACCGGCTTCGGCGGCCCGTGGACGGCCGTCGCCGCCTGCGCCTACGTCCTGACCTCAGCCCTGGCCGTCGCCCGCCCCCTCAAGGGCGCCCTCGACTGGCTCGTCCCCCCCTTCCTGCGCGCCGCCGAGTACGGCACCGTCCTGGCACTGGCGGCCGACGCGGACGTGAACGGAGCGCTTCCCGCGGCCTACGGGCTGGTGTCCGCGGTCGCCTACCATCACTACGACACGGTCTACCGCATCCGCGGCAACGCCGGCGCGCCCCCGCACTGGCTGGTGCGGGCGATCGGGGGGCACGAGGGCCGCGTCCTGGCGGTCGCCGTCCTGGCGGCCCTGCTCACCGCCCCGCAGTTCACGGTCGCGCTCACGGTGCTCGCCGTGGCCGTGGCCCTGCTGGTGCTCGCCGAGAGCATCCGCTTCTGGGTGTCCGCCCACCGGGTCGGGGCACCTGCCGTACACGATGAAGGAGAACCCGCATGATCGGCCTCGTGCTGGCGGCCGGCGCCGGACGGCGTCTTCGCCCCTACACCGACAGCCTTCCCAAGGCGCTGGTGCCGGTGGGGCCCGCGGGCATAGACGGCGAACCGACGGTTCTCGACCTCACCCTCGGCAACTTCGCCGAGATCGGCCTGACCGAGGCCGCGATCATCGTCGGCTACCGCAAGGAGGCCGTGTACGAGCGCAAGGCGGCCCTGGAGAAGAAGTACGGTCTCCGGCTCACCCTCATCGACAACGACAAGGCCGAGGAGTGGAACAACGCCTACTCCCTGTGGTGCGGCCGTGGCGCCCTCGCGGACGGCGTGATCCTCGCCAACGGCGACACCGTCCACCCGGTCTCCGTCGAGAAGACGCTGCTCGCCGCCCGCGGTGACGGCAGGAGGATCATCCTCGCCCTCGACACCGTGAAGCCGCTGGCGGACGAGGAGATGAAGGTCGTCGTCGACCCCGACAGGGGCATGACGAAGATCACCAAGCTGATGGACCCCGCCGAGGCCACCGGCGAGTACATCGGCGTCACCCTCATCGAGGGCGACGCGGCCCCCGAGCTCGCCGACGCGCTGAGGACGGTCTGGGAGACCGACCCGCAGCAGTTCTACGAGCACGGCTACCAGGAGCTCGTGAACCGAGGCTTCCGGATCGACGTGGCGCCGATCGGCGACGTCAAGTGGGTGGAGATCGACAACCACGACGACCTCGCCCGCGGACGGGAGATCGCGTGCCAGTACTGACCCGGCTCATCCCCTCCCCGCTCGTCGTCGACATCCGCCCCGGCGCCCTCGACGACCTGGGCTGCGTCCTCGCCGACGAGCGCATCTCGCACTCCGGCAGGCTGGCCATCGCGGTCAGCGGCGGATCGGGCGCCCGCCTGCGCGAGCGCATCGCACCGAGTCTGCCCGGCGCCACCTGGTACGAGGTCGGCGGCGGCACCATCGACGACGCGGTCCGGCTGGCGGGCGCCATAAAGGCCGGCCACTACGACGCGGTCGTCGGCCTCGGCGGCGGCAAGATCATCGACTGCGCCAAGTTCGCGGCGGCCCGCGTCGGCCTCCCGCTGGTCGCGGTCGCCACCAACCTCGCGCACGACGGCCTGTGCTCGCCGGTCGCCACGCTCGACAACGACGCGGGCCGCGGCTCGTACGGTGTGCCGAACCCGATCGCGGTCGTCATCGACCTGAACGTGATCCGTGAGGCACCCATCCGTTTCGTGCGCTCCGGCATCGGCGACGCCATCTCCAACATCTCCGCGGTCGCCGACTGGGAGCTCGCCCACCGGGTCAAGGGCGAGAAGGTCGACGGCCTCGCCGCGGCCATGGCCCGGCAGGCGGGCGAGGCGGTGCTGCGGCACCCGGGCGGTGTCGGCGACGACGCCTTCCTGCAGGTCCTGGCCGAGGCACTGGTCCTCACCGGCATCGCCATGTCGGTCTCCGGCGACTCGCGGCCGTCCTCCGGGGCCTGCCACGAGATCAACCACGCCTTCGACCTGCTCTTCCCCAGACGCGCCGCCGCCCACGGCGAGCAGTGCGGACTGGGCGCGGCCTTCGCGATGTACCTGCGGGGGGCGCACGAGGAGTCCGCGTACATGGCCGAGGTACTGCGCCGGCACGGGCTGCCGGTGCTGCCTCAGGAGATCGGATTCACGCCGGACGAGTTCGTCCGGGCCGTCGAGTTCGCCCCGGAGACCCGGCCCGGCCGCTACACGATCCTCGAGCATCTCGACCTGAAGACCGAACAGATCAAGGACGTCTACGCCGACTATGTCAAGGCCATCGGTAGCTGAACTCCGTCCGGTCGTGCACCCCCCGGGGGTCAAGGACCGGCGAAGCGGTGAGCACTGGATGGGCCGCCTCTACATGCGAGAGGTGTCCCTGCGGGTGGACCGCTACCTGGTGAACACCAGGGTCACGCCCAACCAGCTCACGTACCTGATGACCGTCTTCGGCGTCCTCGCGGCCCCGGCGCTGCTGGTGCCGGGGATCACGGGGGCCGTCCTCGGCGTGGTCATGGTCCAGCTGTACCTCCTGCTGGACTGCGTCGACGGCGAGATCGCGCGCTGGAAGAAGCAGTACTCGCTCGGCGGCGTCTACCTCGACCGGGTCGGCGCCTACCTGTGCGACGCCGCCGTCCTGGTCGGGCTGGGCCTGCGCGCCGCCGACCTGTGGGGCACCGGGCGCGTCGACTGGCTCTGGGCCTTCCTCGGCACCCTGGCCGCGCTCGGCGCGATCCTGGTCAAGGCCGAGACCGACCTCGTCGGCGTCGCCCGCCACCAGGGCGGCCTGCCGCCCGTCAAGGAGGCCGCGTCCGAGCCGCGCTCCTCCGGCATGGCGCTGGCCCGCCGGGCGGCCGCCGCGCTCAAGTTCCACCGGCTGATCCTCGGCATCGAGGCGTCCCTGCTGATCCTGGTCCTCGCGATCGCGGACGCGGTCCGCGACGACCTGTTCTTCACCCGGCTCGGCACCGCCGTCCTCGCCGGCATCGCCCTGCTGCAGACCCTGCTGCACCTGGTGTCCATCCTCGCCTCCAGCAGGCTGAAGTGAGCGCCCGCATGAAGGTCGGTGCGGTGATCATCACCATGGGCAACCGCCCCGACGAGCTGCGCGCCCTGCTCGACTCGGTCGCCAAGCAGGACGGCGACCCGGTCGAGGTCGTCGTGGTCGGCAACGGCTCGCCCGTCCCGGACGTCCCCGAAGGCGTGCGGACGATCGAGCTGCCGGAGAACCTCGGCATCCCCGGCGGCCGCAACGTCGGCATCGAGGCCTTCGGCCCCGGCGGCCGGGACGTCGACGTCCTGCTGTTCCTCGACGACGACGGACTGCTGGCGCACCACGACACCGCCGAGCTGTGCCGCGAGGCCTTCGCGGCCGATCCGAGGCTCGGCATCATCAGCTTCCGCATAGCCGACCCGGAGACCGGCGTCACCCAGCGCCGTCACGTACCCCGGCTGCGCGCCTCCGACCCGATGCGCTCCTCCCGCGTGACCACCTTCCTCGGCGGCGCCAACGCCGTGCGCACCCGGGTCTTCGCCGAGGTCGGCGGACTGCCGGACGAGTTCTTCTACGCCCACGAGGAGACCGACCTGGCCTGGCGGGCGCTCGACGCGGGCTGGATGATCGACTACCGGTCCGACATGGTGCTGTACCACCCGACCACCGCCCCCTCGCGGCACGCGGTCTACCACCGCATGGTCGCCCGCAACCGCGTCTGGCTGGCCCGCCGCAACCTCCCCGCGCTCCTGGTCCCGGTCTACCTGGGCGTCTGGATGCTCCTCACTCTCCTGCGCCGCCCCTCGCGTCCCGCCCTGAAGGCGTGGTTCGGCGGATTCCGGGAGGGCTGGGCCACCTCCTGCGGATCCCGCCGGCCCATGAAGTGGCGTACGGTGTGGCGGCTGACCCGACTGGGCCGGCCCCCCGTCATCTGACAAGCTCGTATCCGGGAACATCGGGGCCGTACCCAGGCTCCCCGGCTCATGCCAGGCCCGCACAGGCCGCGCATCACGAAGACGAAAGTTTTCCACCAGTGAGTGAGACAACGCACGACGGCACGGTCGCGGTGAGCGCGCCCGTGCCGCCCGACGAGGGCCTCACGGCGGAACGGCTCGCCGCCAAGTACGGGCTGTCCGTCAGCGGTGCCCGGCCGTCGCTGGCCGAGTACGTCCGTCAGCTGTGGGGGCGGCGGCACTTCATCGTCGCCTTCTCGCAGGCGAAGCTGACCGCCCAGTACAGCCAGGCCAAGCTCGGGCAGCTGTGGCAGGTGGCGACGCCGCTGCTGAACGCGGCCGTGTACTTCTTCATCTTCGGTCTGCTGCTGGGCGCCAACCGGGGCATCCCGGGCGACGTCTACGTGCCGTTCCTGGTGACGGGCGTGTTCGTGTTCACCTTCACGCAGAGCTCGGTCCTGGCCGGGGTGCGGGCGATCTCCGGGAACCTGGGGCTGGTGCGGGCGCTGCACTTCCCGCGGGCCTCGCTGCCGGTCTCCTTCGCGCTGCAGCAGCTGCAGCAGCTGCTGTTCTCGATGCTGGTGCTGGTCGTGGTGGTGCTGGCGTTCGGCAGTCCGCCGGCCCTGTCGTGGCTGCTGGTGGTGCCCGCGCTGCTGCTGCAGTTCGTGTTCAACACCGGGCTGGCGCTGATCTTCGCGCGGATGGGCAGCCGGACGCCGGACCTGGCGCAGCTGATGCCGTTCGTGCTGCGCACCTGGATGTACGCCTCGGGCGTGATGTTCAGCATCCCGGCGATGCTCGCGGACAAGGACGTGCCCGGCTGGCTGGCGGACGTGCTGCAGTGGAACCCGGCCGCGGTCTACATGGACCTGGTCCGGTTCGCGATGATCGACGACTACGGCTCCTCGTACCTGCCCCCGCACGTGTGGGCGTTCGCGGCGGGCTGGGCGGTACTGGCCGGCACGGTCGGCTTCGTCTACTTCTGGAAGGCTGAGGAGAGGTACGGCCGTGGCTGACGAGACGACGGGCGCACGCGTCCCCACCGTCATCGCGGACGACCTGCACATCGTCTACCGCGTCAACGGTGCCAAGACCGGCAAGGGATCCGCCACGGCGGCGCTCAGCCGCATCCTGAGGCGGGGCAAGGACGACGAGGCGCGGGGCGTGCGCAAGGTGCACGCCGTGCGCGGGGTCTCCTTCGTCGCCTACCGGGGCGAGGCCATCGGCCTGATCGGCTCCAACGGCTCCGGCAAGTCGACCCTGCTGCGGGCCATCGCCGGCCTGCTGCCCGCGGAGAAGGGCAAGGTCTACACCGACGGCCAGCCCTCCCTGCTCGGCGTCAACGCCGCCCTGATGAACGACCTGACGGGTGAACGGAACGTCATACTGGGCGGGCTCGCGATGGGCATGTCCCGCGAGGAGATCAAGGCCCGCTACCAGGAGATCGTCGACTTCTCCGGGATCAACGAGAAGGGCGACTTCATCACCCTGCCGATGCGCACCTACTCCTCCGGCATGGCGGCCCGGCTGCGCTTCTCCATCGCCGCCGCCAAGGACCACGACGTCCTGATGATCGACGAGGCGCTGGCCACCGGCGACCGCAAGTTCCAGAAGCGCTCCGAGGCGCGCATCCGCGAGCTGCGCAAGGAGGCCGGGACGGTGTTCCTGGTCAGCCACAACAACAAGTCGATCCGCGACACCTGCGACCGCGTCCTGTGGCTGGAGCGCGGTGAGCTGCGCATGGACGGGCCGACCGACGAGGTGCTCAAGGAGTACGAGAAGTTCACCGGGAAGTAGCCCGATGCGGCCAGGGCCCCGCCGGAACTGCTCCGGTGGGGCCCGGCGTCTGCGAAGGAGGGGCCAACTCCCGTGCGGGCGAGGAATCTTGACGCCGATCGGTGTGTTGTTGTGATGTGCCGGACCCCCGGCGGAACACGCCGCGTTGTACAACGTAAGCTGTACCGGTCCCGAAAGGCGGCAATCAGGGCCATAATGCCCGACACCATCCAGCGAGGCCGCCGGGCGGGAGCCCGGGCGGGCGTGTCCGAAATAGTGTGCATTGGGTTGGCAGTGTAGAACGGGAGATGTGACGGCAATGGCTACGGAGACTCCCCGGCTGAGCGCAGCATGTGCCGTCCCCGCCCAGGGCAGCCCGCGGTGACGTCCACCGGCACGGCGCGCGCCGTCGATCCCGAGCGCGCCACGCTCGACAAGGCCGCCACCGAGAACTTCCCCGTGGCCCCCTTCTTCCTGCCCAGGCCCTGGCGCGACGACCTCATGGCCGTGTACGGCTTCGCCCGTCTGGTCGATGACATCGGCGACGGCGACCTGGCCCCCGGCGGCGGCGACGCCCGCCTCCTCGGCGTCCGCGCCGAGGAGGCCGAGGACCGGCTGGTGCTGCTGGACGCCTTCGAGGCCGATCTGCGCCGCGTGTTCGACGCGTCCGCCCCCGGGCCGCGCCATCCGCTGCTGCGTAGGCTCCGGCCGGCGGTCCGCCGCCGCGCGCTGACCCCCGAGCCCTTCCTCGCCCTGATCGCCGCCAACCGCCAGGACCAGCTGGTCAAGCGGTACGAGACCTACGACGACCTGCTCGCCTACTGCGAGCTGTCGGCCAACCCCGTCGGCCGCCTCGTCCTCGCCGTCACCGGCACCTCGACGCCCGAGCGCGTCCGCCGCTCCGACGCGATCTGCACGGCCCTGCAGATCGTCGAGCACCTCCAGGACGTCGCCGAGGACCTCGGCCGCGACCGCATCTACCTGCCCGCCGCGGACATGAAGCGCTTTCACGTCCAGGAGGCGGACCTCGCCGCGGACACCGCCGGCGCATCGGTGCGCGCACTGGTCGCGTACCAGGCCCAACGCGCCGGGGAGCTGCTGGATGAAGGCGCCCCCCTGGTGGGTAGCGTCCACGGCAGACTGAGGCTGCTGCTCGCGGGGTTCGTGGCTGGGGGGAGAGCGGCCGTCCACGCGATCGCCGCCGCCGGATACGACGTACTTCCCGGCCCGCCCAAGCCCGGCAAGCTCCGGCTGCTGCGCGAGGCGGGCACGACTCTGCGAGGAGAGGGGTGATCCGGGCCGTGGAGTCGGAACCGCACGCATCCGCACCGGTACTCGCCGCCTACCGTTACTGCGAGGCCGTCACCGGACACCAGGCCCGCAACTTCGCCTACGGCATCCGGCTGCTGCCGACGCCCAAGCGGCGCGCGATGTCGGCGCTGTACGCCTTCTCCCGGCGCGTCGACGACATCGGCGACGGCGCGCTGGCGGACGACGTCAAGGTCACCCGGCTGGAGGACACCCGGGCGCTGCTCGCCCGGATCCGCGCCGGCGCGGTCGACGAGGACGACACCGACCCGGTCGCGGTCGCCCTGGCCCACGCCGCCGACCACTTCCCGATCCCGCTCGGCGGCCTGGACGAACTCATCGACGGCGTCCAGATGGACCTGCGCGGCGAGACCTACGAGACCTGGGACGACCTGAAGGTCTACTGCCGCTGTGTCGCGGGCGCCATCGGACGGCTCTCGCTCGGCGTGTTCGGCACGGAGCGGGGCGCGCGCGGCGCCGAGCGCGCACCCGAGTACGCCGACACCCTCGGCCTCGCGCTCCAGCTCACCAACATCCTCCGGGACGTCCGCGAGGACGCCGAGGGCGGGCGCACCTACCTGCCCGCCGACGACCTCGCCAAGTTCGGCTGCTCGGCCGGGTTCGGCGGACCGACCCCACCGGAGGGCTCCGACTTCGCGGGCCTCGTGCACTTCGAAGTGCGCCGGGCCCGCGCCCTCTTCGCCGAGGGCTACCGGCTGCTCCCCCTGCTCGACCGGCGCAGCGGCGCCTGCGTCGCCGCCATGGCCGGCATCTACCGCCGGCTGCTCGACCGCATCGAGCGCGACCCCGGGGCCGTGCTGCGCGGCCGGGTCTCCCTGCCCGGACGCGAGAAGGCGTACGTCGCGGTGCGCGGCCTGTCCGGACTGGACACCCGGCACGTGACCCGGCGGACCGTCAGGAGGCGCACCTGATGGACACACCACTCCCAGGCGGTGCCCCCGGCGAGAAGCGGCGGGCAACCCTCCGCCACGACGCCGCGTCCCAGACGGAGACGGCCGGCCGTGCACCGCTCCGGCACGGCGGCCGGGCAGGGGAGGGCGCACGATGACCCACGGCACACGATCCGAGGGGCCGCCCGCGGGCGGCCCGGTACATGCCGGGAGGCACGCCGTCGTGGTCGGCGGCGGGCTCGCCGGCGTCACCGCCGCGCTCGCGCTCGCCGACGCCGGGGTGCGCGTCACCCTGCTCGAGGGCCGGCCCCGCCTCGGCGGACTCGCCTTCTCCTTCCGGCGCGGCGACCTGACCGTCGACAACGGCCAGCACGTCTACCTGCGCTGCTGCACCGCCTACCGCTGGTTCCTCGACCGGATCGGCGGGGCGGCGCTGGCACCGCTGCAGGACCGTCTCGACGTGCCCGTCGTCGACGTCACGCGTCCCGAGGGACGGCGGCTCGGCCGGCTGCGGCGCGACGCGCTGCCCGTGCCCCTGCACCTCGGGCGCAGCCTCGCCGCGTATCCGCACCTCTCGCTCGCCGACCGCGCCAGGGTGGGCCGGGCCGCGCTCGCGCTGAAGGGGCTCGACCTCGCCGATCCGGCCCTGGACACCCAGGACTTCGGCAGCTGGCTGACCGCGCACGGCCAGTCGGCGCGCGCCGTCGAGGCCCTGTGGGACCTGGTCGGGGTCGCCACCCTCAACGCGGTCGCGGGCGACGCCTCCCTGTCGCTCGCCGCCATGGTGTTCAAGACCGGTCTGCTGTCCGACCCGGGCGCGGCCGACATCGGCTGGGCGCACGTGCCCCTGGGCGAACTGCACGACCGGCTCGCCCGCGCGGCGCTCGACTCCGCGGGCGTGCGCACCGAGGTCCGCACACGGGTCACCTCCGTCTTCGCGAACGGCGACGGAGGGTGGAGCGTCCGGGCCGCCGGCGAGACCCTCGACGCGGACGCGGTCGTCCTCGCCGTACCGCAGGGCGAGGCGTACGGACTGCTGCCCGCGGGCGCGCTGGACGCCCCCGAGCGGCTGCTCGGCATCGGCACCGCGCCGATCCTCAACGTCCACGTCGTCTACGACCGCAAGGTCCTCGCGCGGCCCTTCCTCGCGGCCCTCGGCACCCCCGTGCAGTGGGTCTTCGACCGCACCGAGGCGTCCGGGCTGAAGGAGGGCCAGTACCTGGCGCTGTCCCAGTCGGTCGCCCAGGACGAGATCGACGAGCCCGTGGCCGCGCTGCGCGAGTGCTACCTGCCCGAACTCCACCGGCTGCTGCCGCGCACCCGCGGCGCCCGCGTGAAGGACTTCTTCGTCACCCGGGAACGCGCCGCCACGTTCGTTCCCGCTCCCGGCGTCGGACGGCTCAGGCCCGGCGCCCGCACCAAGGCACCCGGCCTGTACCTGGCCGGCGCGTGGACCGCCACGGGGTGGCCCGCGACCATGGAGAGTGCGGTCCGCAGCGGCGTCGGCGCGGCGGACGCCGCGCTGGGCGCCCTGGGCCGGCCCCGCCCCCGCCACCTCTTCGCGATCGAGGAGGCGGCGTGACGCTCCACCAGCACGGCGCGGCAGACCTCCGCACCCCCGGTAAAGCAACAAGAGGAGAGACTGTGCCCACTGTGCCCCCGGCCTCGCAGGCCGCTCGAAGGACCGCGGCGGACGTGTCCGCGCTCCTGGAGCGCGGCCGGACCCTGGCCACGCCGGTACTGCGGGCGGCCGTCGACCGTCTGGCGCCTCCCATGGACACGGTCGCCGCCTACCACTTCGGCTGGATCGACGCCGAGGGCCGTCCCGCGGACGGCGACGGCGGCAAGGCCGTGCGTCCCGCGCTCGCGGTGCTGTCCGCCGAGGTCACCGGGGCCGCGCCGGAGACCGGTGTCCCCGGCGCGGTCGCCGTCGAACTGGTCCACAACTTCTCGCTGCTGCACGACGACCTGATGGACGGCGACGAACAGCGCCGGCACCGCGACACGGTCTGGAAGGTGCACGGTCCCGCCCAGGCCATCCTGGTCGGCGACGCCCTGTTCGCGCTGGCCAACGAGGTGCTGCTGGAACTCGGCACCGTCGAGGCGGGCCGCGCCACCCGCCGGCTGACCACCGCGAGCCGCGCGCTCATCGACGGCCAGGCGCAGGACATCTCCTACGAGCACCGCGACCGCGTCAGCGTCGAGGAGTGCCTGGAGATGGAGGGCAACAAGACCGGCGCCCTGCTCGCCTGCGCCAGCTCCATCGGCGCGGTGCTCGGCGGTGCGGACGAGCGCACCGCCGACAGCCTGGAGAGGTACGGCTACCACCTCGGCCTCGCCTTCCAGGCCGTCGACGACCTCCTCGGCATCTGGGGCGACCCGGAGGCCACCGGCAAGCAGACCTGGAGCGACCTGCGCCAGCGCAAGAAGTCCCTCCCGGTCGTGGCCGCGCTCGCGGCGGGCGGCGACGCCTCCGTGCGGCTCGGCGAGATCCTCGCCGCCGACGCCAAGAGCAGCGACTTCGCGAACTTCTCCGAGGAGGAGTTCGCGGCCCGCGCGGCCCTCATCGAGGAGGCGGGCGGCCGCGAGTGGACCGCCGAAGAGGCACGCCGTCAGCACACCATCGCCATCGAAGCCCTCGACGCCGTCGACATGCCCGACCGGGTGCGGGAACAGTTCACGGCGCTCGCGGACTTCGTCGTCGTACGAAAGAGATGATCACTATCGGTCGAATAGCCCTCGCGTAGTCGCCGGCCGGTGTTGCGGGGAGAACGGCACCGGCCGACGGCGGACCCACAGCAGACGCACGACTTGCAGGACTGCACGAAGGGGAAGCCATGACAGCGACGACCGACGGAAGCACCGGGGCGGCCCTGCCGCCCCGCGTGACCGCGGCCAGCGAAGAAGACACCGACATCCCCGAGGCGGCCGGGGTTCCCGACATCGCCGCCCGCGCCATGCGGCGCGCCACCGACTTCCTGCTGTCCCGGCAGGACGACGAGGGCTGGTGGAAGGGCGACCTCGAGACCAACGTCACGATGGACGCCGAGGACCTGCTGCTGCGTCAGTTCCTCGGCATCCTCGACGAGGGGACCACCCGCGCCGCCGCCCTGTTCATCCGCGGGGAGCAGCGCGCGGACGGCACCTGGGCCACCTTCCACGGCGGACCCGGGGAACTCTCCACCACCATCGAGGCGTACGTCGCACTGCGTCTGGCGGGCGACCCGCCCGACGCCCCGCACATGGCGAGGGCCTCCGCCTGGGTCCGCGAGCGGGGCGGCGTCGCCGCCTCCCGGGTCTTCACCCGGATCTGGCTGGCCCTGTTCGGCTGGTGGAAGTGGGAGGACCTGCCCGAGCTCCCGCCCGAGCTGATCTGGTTCCCGTCCTGGATGCCGCTCAACATCTACGACTTCGGCTGCTGGGCCCGGCAGACCATCGTCCCGCTGACGATCGTCTCCGCCAAGCGCCCGGTGCGCCCCGCCCCGTTCCCGCTCGACGAACTGCACACCGACCCCGCCCGCCCCGCCCCGCCCCGGCCCCTCGCCCCGGCGGCCAGCTGGGACGGGGCCTTCCAGCGGCTGGACAAGGCCCTGCACGTCCTGCGCAGGGCCGTCCCGCGCCGGCTGCGCGAGGCGGCCATGAACACCGCCGCCCGCTGGATCGTCGAGCGCCAGGAGAACGACGGCTGCTGGGGCGGCATCCAGCCCCCGGCCGTGTACTCGATCATCGCGCTCCACCTGCTCGGCTACGACCTGAACCACCCCGTGATGCGCGCCGGGCTGGAGTCGCTGGACCGGTTCGCCGTGTGGCGCGAGGACGGGGCCCGGATGATCGAGGCCTGCCAGTCCCCGGTGTGGGACACCTGCCTCGCCACCATCGCGCTGGCCGACGCGGGCCTGCCCGCCGACCACCCGCAACTGGTCAAGGCGGCCGACTGGATGCTGGGCGAGCAGATCGTGCGGCCCGGTGACTGGTCCGTGCGCAGACCCCACCTGCCGCCGGGGGGCTGGGCGTTCGAGTTCCACAACGACAACTACCCCGACATCGACGACACCGCCGAGGTGGTCCTCGCGCTGCGCCGGGTCAAGCACCACGATCCCGAGCGGGTGGACAACGCCATCGGTCGCGGGGTGCGCTGGAACCTCGGCATGCAGTCGAGGAACGGCGCCTGGGGCGCCTTCGACGTGGACAACACCAGCCCCTTCCCCAACCGGCTGCCGTTCTGCGACTTCGGTGAGGTCGTCGACCCGCCGTCCGCCGACGTCACCGCGCACGTCGTGGAGATGCTCGCCGTCGAGGGCCTCGCCCACGACCCGCGCACCCGGCGCGGCATCCGGTGGCTGCTCGCCGAGCAGGAGCCGGACGGCTCCTGGTTCGGACGCTGGGGCGTCAACTACCTCTACGGCACCGGCTCCGTCGTCCCCGCGCTGGTCGCCGCCGGGATCCCCGGCTCGCACCCGGCGATCCGGCGGGCCGTGGCCTGGCTGGAGTCGGTCCAGAACGACGACGGCGGCTGGGGCGAGGACCTGCGCTCCTACCGGGACGTCAGGCAGTGGAGCGGCCGGGGCGCCTCGACCGCCTCGCAGACGGCATGGGCGCTGATGGCGCTGCTGGCGGCGGGGGAGAGGGAGTCCCGGGCCGTCGAACGCGGCATCGAGTGGCTGGCCGCCACCCAGCGCGAGGACGGCTCCTGGGACGAGCCGTACTTCACCGGCACCGGTTTCCCCTGGGACTTCTCCATCAACTACCACCTCTACCGGCAGGTCTTCCCGCTCACCGCGCTCGGCCGGTACGTGAACGGGGAGCCCTTCGCCAAGAAGCCCCTGGCGGCGAAGACCGGCATCCTGCGGGAGGACGCCGGCCAGGAGCAGTCCCTCGCCGAGGCGAAGGGCAGCTGATGGGCGCCCGGCCCGCTCCGGCTCCGCTGCTGATCGCCTGTGCGCTCGGCATCGAGCAGTTCGCCCTGCGCTCCGGCGAGCGCGGCGGCGCGGGCGGGCCCGTCACGGTCCTGCGCACGGGCATGGGGCCGGCGGCGGCCGAGCGCTCCGTCACCCGGGTGCTCGCCGACCCGGCCCTGCGCGGGGCGGCCGTCCTGGCCACGGGCTTCTGCGCGGGGCTCGCCCCCGGCATGCACCCCGGCGACCTGGTCGTCGCCGAGGAGACCCGGGACCCGCGCGGCGGTGTGCCGTGCACCGGGACCGACCTGCTGGTGAAGGAGCTGGTGCGGACGGTGCCCGGCCGCACCGTCCACACCGGTCCGCTCACCGGATCCGACCACGTCGTGCGCGGTCAGGAACGGTCCGATCTGCTCGCGACCGGTGCGATCGCGGTCGACATGGAGTCGGCGGCCACGCTGCTGAGTGCCGTCCGTGTGGGTGAGCGCCCGGTTGCGGCCGTCCGGGTGGTCGTGGACGCTCCGGAACACGAGCTGGTCCGGATCGGCACGGTGCGCGGTGGAATATCGGCTTTCCGTGTTCTTCGTTCCGTACTTCCGGCTTTCTATGAATGGCACCGTTCCTCGCTGCTCCCCAGGAGGTGAGCCAGATGGCCATGCCGCTGCGCCAGTCCATCAAGGTCGCTACATACTTGGCCGAACAGAAGCTCCGCCGGCGGGACAAGTTTCCGCTCATCGTCGAGCTGGAACCGCTCTTCGCCTGCAACCTCAAGTGCGAGGGCTGCGGGAAGATCCAGCACCCGGCCGGGGTGCTCAAGCAGCGCATGCCGGTGGCCCAGGCCGTGGGCGCGGTCCTGGAGTCGGGTGCCCCGATGGTGTCGATCGCCGGCGGCGAACCGCTGATGCACCCGCAGATCGACGAGATCGTGCGGCAGCTGGTGGCCAGGAGGAAGTACGTCTTCCTGTGCACCAACGCCGTGCTGCTGCGCAAGAAGATGGACAGGTTCACCCCCTCCCGGTACTTCGCGTTCGCCGTGCACATCGACGGGCTGCGGGAACGGCACGACGAGTCCGTCGCGAAGGAGGGGGTGTTCGACGAGGCCGTGGAGGCCATCAAGGAGGCCAAGCGGCGCGGCTTCCGGGTCACCACCAACTCGACCTTCTTCAACACCGACACCCCGCAGACCGTCGTCGAGGTGCTCGACTTCCTCAACGACGACCTCGAGGTCGACGAGATGATGATCTCGCCCGCCTACGCCTACGAGAAGGCCCCCGACCAGGAGCACTTCCTGGGCGTGGAGCAGACCCGCGAGCTGTTCAGGAAGGCCTTCGCGGGCGGCAACCGGCGCCGCTGGCGGCTGAACCACTCCCCGCTGTTCCTGGACTTCCTCGAGGGCAGGGTCGACTTCCCGTGCACCGCGTGGGCGATCCCGAACTACTCCCTCTTCGGCTGGCAGCGCCCCTGCTACCTGATGAGCGACGGGTACGTGCCGACCTACCGGGAGCTGATCGAGGAGACCGACTGGGACCGGTACGGGCGCGGCAAGGACCCGCGCTGCGCCAACTGCATGGCGCACTGCGGCTACGAGCCCACCGCCGTCCTCGCCACCATGGGGTCCCTGAAGGAGTCGCTGCGCGCCCTGCGCGAGACCGTCTCCGGGAACCGGGGGTGAGGCCGTGACGGCCGTCTCCCCCGGAGTTCCCGGGGTGCCCCCGCGGCCGCTCGCCGAGCGCCGGAGGAGCCGGCAGATCCAGGTCGGGTCGGTGGCGGTGGGCGGGGACGCCCCGGTGTCGGTGCAGTCGATGACGACGACGCGCACGTCCGACATCGGCGCCACGCTGCAGCAGATCGCCGAGCTGACCGCGTCCGGCTGCCAGATCGTGCGGGTGGCCTGCCCCACCCAGGACGACGCCGACGCGCTGGCGACCATCGCCCGCAAGTCGCAGATCCCGGTGATCGCCGACATCCACTTCCAGCCCAAGTACGTCTTCGCCGCGATCGAGGCGGGCTGCGCGGCGGTCCGGGTCAACCCCGGCAACATCAAGAAGTTCGACGACCAGGTCAAGGAGATCGCCAGGGCGGCCAGGGACCACGGCACCCCCATCCGCATCGGGGTGAACGCCGGCTCCCTGGACCGGCGCCTGCTGCAGAAGTACGGCAGGGCCACCCCCGAGGCGCTGGTGGAGTCCGCGCTGTGGGAGGCCTCCCTGTTCGAGGAGCACGACTTCCGGGACATCAAGATCTCCGTCAAGCACAACGACCCGGTCGTCATGATCGAGGCCTACCGCCAGCTCGCCGAGCAGTGCGACTACCCCCTGCACCTCGGCGTCACCGAGGCCGGCCCCGCCTTCCAGGGCACGATCAAGTCGGCCGTCGCCTTCGGCGCGCTGCTCTCCCGGGGCATCGGCGACACCATCCGCGTCTCGCTGTCCGCCCCGCCGGCCGAGGAGGTCAAGGTCGGCATCCAGATCCTGGAGTCGCTCAACCTGCGCCGGCGCGGGCTGGAGATCGTCTCCTGCCCCTCCTGCGGGCGCGCCCAGGTGGACGTGTACAAGCTGGCCGAGGAGGTCACCGCGGGCCTGACCGGCATGGAGGTGCCGCTGCGGGTCGCGGTCATGGGCTGCGTGGTCAACGGCCCGGGCGAGGCCCGCGAGGCGGACCTGGGCGTGGCCTCCGGCAACGGCAAGGGGCAGATCTTCGTCAAGGGCGAGGTGATCAAGACCGTGCCCGAGTCGAAGATCGTCGAGACGCTGATCGAAGAGGCCATGAAGCTGGCCGAGCAGATGGAGAAGGACGGCACAGCGCCGGGGGAGCCGGCCGTCACCGTGACCTGAACAGCACGGAATCCGAAGGGGGCCCGAGCGTGACGATCCTGGAGACCATCCGGCAACCACGTGACCTGAAGGCGCTGTCCGAGGCGGAACTCGGCGAACTGTCCCAAGAGATCAGAGAGTTCCTGGTGCACGCGGTGGCCAGGACCGGTGGTCACCTCGGTCCCAACCTGGGGGTGGTGGAGCTGACCGTCGCCCTGCACCGGGTCTTCGAGTCCCCGGCCGACCGGATCCTGTGGGACACCGGGCACCAGAGCTACGTCCACAAGCTCCTGACCGGCCGTCAGGACTTCTCCAAGCTGCGCGGCAAGGGCGGCCTGTCCGGCTACCCCTCGCGCGAGGAGTCCGAGCACGACGTCATCGAGAACAGCCACGCCTCCACGGCGCTCGGCTGGGCCGACGGGCTCGCCAAGGCCCGCCAGGTGCGGGGGGAGGGGGGCCACGTCGTCGCGGTGATCGGCGACGGCGCGCTGACCGGCGGCATGGCCTGGGAGGCGCTGAACAACATCGCCGCCGCCAAGGACCGCCCGCTGATCATCGTCGTCAACGACAACGAGCGCTCCTACGCCCCGACCATCGGCGGCCTCGCCAACCACCTGGCGGCCCTGCGCACCACCGACGGCTACGAACGCGTGCTGGCCTGGGGCAAGGACGTGCTCCAGCGCACACCCGTGGTCGGCCCCACCGTCTACGAGGCCCTGCACGGCGCGAAGAAGGGCTTCAAGGACGCGTTCGCCCCCCAGGGCCTCTTCGAGGACCTGGGCCTGAAGTACGTGGGGCCGATCGACGGGCACGACGTCAAGGCCGTGGAGTCCGCGCTGCGCCGCGCCAAGCGCTTCCACGGTCCCGTCCTGGTCCACTGCCTCACCGAGAAGGGCCGGGGCTACGAACCCGCCCTCGCCCACGAGGAGGACCACTTCCACACCGTCGGCGTGATGGACCCGCTCACCTGCGCGCCGCTCGCGCCGTCCGGCGGACCGTCCTGGACCTCGGTGTTCGGCGAGGAGATCGTCCGGATCGGGGAGGAACGCGAGGACGTGGTGGCGATCACCGCCGCCATGCTGCATCCGGTGGGCCTCGGTGCCTTCGCCGAGCGGTTCCCCGACCGGGTGTGGGACGTGGGCATCGCCGAGCAGCACGCGGCGGTGTCCGCGGCGGGCCTGGCCACCGGCGGCCTGCACCCGGTCGTCGCCGTCTACGCCACCTTCCTCAACCGCGCCTTCGACCAGCTGCTGATGGACGTGGCACTGCACCGCTGCGGGGTGACCTTCGTGCTGGACCGGGCCGGTGTCACCGGCGTCGACGGGCCCTCGCACAACGGCATGTGGGACCTGTCCGTCCTCCAGGTCGTCCCCGGCCTGCGCATCGCCGCGCCCCGCGACGCCGACCAGCTGCGCGCCCAGCTGCGCGAGGCGGTCGCCGTCGACGACGCGCCGACCCTGCTGCGGTTCCCGAAGGAGTCCGTCGGCCCGGCGATCCCGGCGCTCGACCGGGTCGGCGGCCTGGACGTGCTGCACCGCGCCGACGATCCCCAGGTGCTGCTGGTCGCCGTCGGAGTCATGGCCCCCGTCTGCCTCCAGGCCGCCGAACTGCTCCGGGAACGCGGCATCGGGTGCACCGTGGTCGACCCCCGCTGGGTCAAACCCGTCGACCCGGCCCTGCCCGGACTGGCCGCCCGGCACCGCCTGGTGGCCGTCGTCGAGGACAACAGCCGGGCGGCCGGGGTCGGTTCGGCGGTGGCGCTGGCGCTGGGCGACGCCGAGGTCGACGTGCCCGTGCGGCGGTTCGGCATCCCGGAGCAGTTCCTCGCGCACGCCAAGCGCGGTGAGGTCCTCGCCGACATCGGCCTGACGCCCGTCGAGGTCGCCGGACGGATCAGCGCGAGCCTCGCCGTGGGGGCGGAGCCGTCGAAACAGTCACCTGACCGACAGGAGCACCAGGCATGACCACTGCGGAGTCCGCGTCGGAGTCGTCACGGACGGGGGGTTTCGACCTCGGGGCGCTGCTGGCCGAGCGCGGGGCCGAGCGCTACGAGCTGCACACCCGGTACCTCAACCACCAGCTCCCGCGCATGCTGCACACCATCGGCTTCGACAAGGTCTACGAGCGTGCCGAGGGCGCCTACTTCTGGGACGCGGACGGCGACGACTACCTGGACATGCTCGCCGGGTTCGGGGTGATGGGCCTGGGCCGGCACCACCCCGTGGTCCGCAAGGCGCTGCACGACGTCCTGGACGCCTCCCTCGCCGACCTCACCCGCTTCGACTGCCAGCCGCTGCCCGGGCTGCTGGCCGAGAGGCTGCTCGCGCACAGCCCCCACCTGGACCGGGTCTTCTTCGGCAACAGCGGTACGGAGGCGGTCGAGGGCGCGCTGAAGTTCGCCCGGTACGCGACCGGCAGGCCGCGCGTCCTGTACTGCGCGCACGCCTTCCACGGTCTGACCACCGGTTCCCTGTCCGTCAACGGCGAGTCCGGCTTCCGGGACGGGTTCGCCCCGCTGCTGCCCGACACGGCCGTACCGCTCGGCGATCTCGACGCGCTGGAACGGGAGCTGCGCAAAGGAGACGTCGCCGCACTGATCGTCGAGCCGATCCAGGGCAAGGGCGTGCACGAGGCCCCGCCCGGCTACCTGCGCGCGGCGCAGGAACTGCTGCACCGGCACAAGGCGCTGCTGATCGCCGACGAGGTGCAGACCGGGCTGGGGCGGACCGGCGACTTCTACGCCTACCAGCACGAGGAGGGGGTCGAACCGGACCTGGTGTGCGTGGCCAAGGCGCTCTCCGGCGGATACGTGCCGGTGGGCGCCACGATCGGCAAGGACTGGATCTTCAAGAAGGTCTACTCGTCGATGGACCGGGTGCTGGTCCACTCGGCCAGCTTCGGGGCCAACGCCCAGGCGATGGCGGCCGGCCTCGCGGTGCTGTCGGTCATGGAGGAGGAGCAGATCGTCGCGAACGTCCGGGCCACCGGAGAGCTGCTGCGGACCCGGCTGACCGCGCTGACCGGGAAGTACGAGCTGCTCGCCGACGTCCGGGGCCGGGGCCTGATGATCGGCATCGAGTTCGGCCGGCCCCGGTCGCTGAAGCTGCGCGGCCGCTGGGCCATGCTCCAGGCCGCCCGCAAGGGGCTCTTCGCGCAGATGGTGGTCGTACCGCTGCTGCAACGGCACCGGATCCTCACCCAGGTCTCCGGCGACCACATGGAGGTGATCAAACTGATCCCGCCGCTGATCATCGGCGAGCGGGAGGTGGACCGGTTCGTGGACGCCTTCACCGCGGTGATGGACGACGCGCACGAGGGCGGCCTGGTGTGGGAGTTCGGCAGGACGCTGGTGAGGCAGGCGGTCTCGCACCGCTGATCCCGCCCGGCGGGTTTTGCCTATGAGGCAAGAAAATTGCCCCTGAGGTAAATCTCCGGCTGAATGGAGGCATGAGCTCCTCCGAGACGGAGCCGCCGGCCGAGCCGGCCGGCGCGCTCCCCGTGGTCGCGCCACAGCTGCGCGCCCTGCGGCGGCGGGCCTCCCTGACGCTGGAGGCCGCCGCCCGCGACGCGGGACTGTCGCCCGCCCACCTCTCCCGACTGGAGACGGGGCAGCGCCAGCCCTCGCTCCCGATGCTGCTCTCCCTCGCCCGCACCTACGGTACGACGGTCTCCGAACTGCTCGGTGAGACGGCCGCCGACCGGGACGCCGTGGTGCGCGCCGCCGACATGGAGCCCACGGCCGCGGGCGGCTGGACGTACTGGCCGGCCGGCGCCCCGGGACGCGGCATGCAGGCCCTGCGGGTGCGCGTGCCGCACGGCTCCCAGGGCGACATCGTGCGCGTCCACCCCGGCGAGGAGTGGCTGTACGTCCTCAAGGGGCGGCTGCGGCTGCGCCTCGGCGACACCCTGCACCGGCTCGGCCCGGGCGACAGCGCGCACTTCGACTCGCTGACCCCGCACCGCATCGCCGCCGCCGGCCCCGACGGGGTCGAGCTGCTGTTCGTCCACACCCTGCTGCAGAGTCCCACGGCCGCGCTGTGCCTGGGCCCGACCCACGGAGAGGCGCCATGACCGGCAAGGACATGGAGGAGAAGTTCCCGCGCGCCCTGTGGGTGAGGCTGATCGTCTACGTCGTCGTGGGGCACCTCTTCGCGGCCTTCGTCTACTTCCTGTTCGAGGTGGCCCCGAAGAAGTAGGCCCCGGCCTCAGTCGAGGAGGCGCTCGCGCAGCCGCTCCCGGATCCCGGGGGTGAGCCCGAGCGCCTTCTCCAGGTAGGGGTCCACACCGCCCCAGGTCTCCTCGACGGTCTCCAGCGCCGCCGACAGGTACTCCGCGCGCGCGTCGAACAGCGGGCTGAGCAGCTCCATGACCTCGGGGGAGTAGGCCGAGGCGGAGCTGCCGCTGCGCTGCACCTTGTAGCGGCGGTGCCCGGCGTTGGACTTCAGGTAGTCGTCGAAGATCGCGTCCCGCTCGACGCCCAGGGCGAGCAGCGTCACCGCCACCGACAGGCCCGCGCGGTCCTTGCCCGCCGCGCAGTGCATCAGGGCGGGGACGCTGTCCTCGGCGAGCGAGAGCAGCACCCGGGAGTGCTCGGCGGTGCGCTGCCTGATGATCGTGCGGTACGAGGCGATCATCCGGTCCGCGCCCTTGCCGTCCGCGAGGATCGAGCGCAGCTGGTCCAGATCGCCGTCGCGCACCATCTTCCAGAACTCCGCGCCGTCGGCCGGGTCGCTCAGCGGCAGGTTCACGTTGCGCACGCCCGGCAGCTCGACGTCCGGCCCCTCGAGCTTCTGGTCGGCCGCGTTGCGGAAGTCGAAGATCGTGTGCAGCCCCAGGGAGGACAGGAAGGCGGCGTCCTCCGCGGTCGCGTGGGCGAGGTGACCGCTGCGGAACAGGACCCCGTGCCGCACCCGCCGACCGTCCGTGGTCGGCAGTCCGCCGACGTCGCGGAAGTTGCGCACACCGGCCAGCTCGGGTTCGGTCGACGGGATCTGCTGCGTCACGTAGGGCTCCTCCCACTCGGTGCCGCCGCGCGGCTCGTCGACGGGCATCACCTGACGATACGACACGGCTGCCCGGGGCAATGAGTTGTCCACAGGCATTGCCGGTGCCCCCGGCGACCTCGATGATGTTGATGTCTGGTCGTGTCTGTTCGCCTCTGTGGGGGATCGATGCCGAAGGTGTCGCAGGACGGTCGTACGTGGCTCCTGTCGGGGCCGACGAGCAGCTACGCGGTCCACCTCACGGACCGCGACGAGCTGGTGCACCTGCACTGGGGCCCGAGGATCGGGCTCGCCGACGCCCGGGCGCTCGCCCGGCGTCCGCTGCCGGACTACTGGCCCTTCGAGTCCCCGCTGGACGGGCGCGAGGAGTACCCCGTCGAGGGCGGCCCCCGTTTCGTCCGCCCCGCCCTGTCCGTGCGCACGCGCGAGGGGCGCGGCACCGAGTGGGCCTTCGAGGGCGACGAGAGCGACGACGGCGAGCTCCGGCTCCGCTTCCGCGACGGCGGGCTGACCGTGACCCTGCACTACCGGATGCGCGACGACGTGGTCGAGCGCTGGGTGACCCTCGACAACCGGGGACCGGCCGTCGAGGTGCTGCGCGCCGACTCCGCCACCTGGACCCTCCCCGACCGCGAGTCCTGGCGGCTGTCCCGGCTGCACGGCCGCTGGGCCGCGGAGTCCCGGCTGGCCCGCTCCCCGCTCGACCACGGCGAGGTGGTCGTCGGCAGCCGCCGCGGCCACACCGGACACCAGCACCTGCCGTGGGTCGCGCTCGACACCGACGCCACCGAGGAGCGCGGCGAGGTCTACGGCTGCGCCCTCGGCTGGTCGGGCTCCTGGCGGATCGCGGTCGCCCGGCTTCCCGACGCGCGCGTGCAGATCACCGGCGGCGCGGGGCACGACGACTCGGGCCTGCTGATGCTGGGCACGGGGGAGACCCACGTCACTCCGGTCTTCGCCGGCCTGTGGAGCGACGGCGGCTTCGGCGGCGCCAGCCGCGCGTGGCACGCCTACCAGCGCAGGCACGTCGTCCCGGACGCGGACCGGGACCGGCCCGTGCTGTTCAACTCCTGGGAGGCCACCGGGTTCGACATCCGCGAGGAGCAGCAGCGGGCGCTCGCGGAGAGGGCCGCCGCGATGGGCGTGGAGCTGTTCGTGGTCGACGACGGCTGGTTCGGGGCCCGCACGAGCGACCGGGCCGGACTCGGGGACTGGACGCCCGACCCCGGCCGCTTCCCCGGCGGCCTGAGGCCGCTCGCCGACCACGTGCACGGGCTGGGCATGCGGTTCGGCATCTGGGTCGAGCCGGAGATGGTCAACCCGGACAGCGACCTGTACCGCGCCCACCCGGACTGGGTGCAGTTCCGGCCCGGGCGCAGACGTACGGAGTTCCGCAACCAGCTCGTCCTCAACCTCGCCCGCACCGACGTCCGGGAGCACCTCTGGGAACAGCTCGACGCGCTGCTCACCGACGCCCCGATCGACTACGTGAAGTGGGACTTCAACCGCTGCTTCACCGACGCGGGCTGGCCCGGCGACCCGTACCCGCAGCGGCTGTGGACCGACCACGTGCACGCCCTGTACGCCCTGCTGGACCGGCTGCGCGCGGCCCACCCGGGCGTGGCCTTCGAGTCCTGCTCGGGCGGCGGCGGGCGGATCGACCTCGGCATCCTCGGCCGCACCGACCAGGTGTGGACCTCGGACAACACCGACCCGCTCGACCGGCTCGCCATCCAGCACGGCTTCAGCCAGATCCACCCGGCGCGGGTCATGGCCGCCTGGGTCACCGACAGCCCGAACGCCATGCTGAACGGACGGGTCAGCTCCCTGCGCTTCCGGTTCGTCAGCGCCATGGCCGGGGTGCTCGGGGTCGGCGGCGACCTCACGCGGTGGACCGAGGAGGAGCTGGCCGAGGCGCGCGAGTGGGTCGCGCTCTACAAGGAGATCAGGCCCGTCGTCCAGCGCGGTGATCTGTACCGCCTGCGCGCCCCGGAGGGCGGGTTGAGCGCGGTGCAGTACGTCCTCGGTGACGAGAGCGTCGTCCTGGCCTGCCTCCAGGCGCAGCACTACGGGGAGCCCGTCCCCGCACTCCGGCTGCGGGGCCTCGACGCGGCGTCCGCGTACGAATGCCGTGCCTGGGGTCCCCCCTGCCCGAGCGGAGCCGAGAGCTCGGGGGAGGGCGGCGTGCACCGGGGTGCCGTGCTGCTGCACCACGGGCTGCGCACGGGGCTGCGCGGCGACCTGGACGCCGCGGTGTTCCGGTTGCGACGCCTGTGATCTGGCGATTGGGGCGTTCTGTCCGATTAAGGCGGTTCGCCATAACGTGCCCCGATAGAAAGGGAGATGGGGTCGGGGTGCGTGAGCATCGTCATATCCGTGACGCGGCGTTATCGCCATGTCCACGTAATTCGGTTGTGCGGCAAGGGGATTCGGGGGGAAACGGGAATCCCGGTTGACGCTCGGTGACGTCTTTCGTGTCTGTGGATCACGGAAAAAGAGGTTCGCGGAGAATCCCGCGCTTGTCCCTTTGCGTCGCGGTCGCTTACGTTCACCACCGATCCGGACGGACGCCTAATCCTGCCGCCGCCCGGAGCCCGCACACACACACTGACCCGTGTACGGCAGGAGCGGGGGACCCACAGGTACGACTGCCTGTTCCGGTCTCCGGAACGGCTTGGGGTTAAGTCGCGTCGCAGCGCGGCCGGGCACCTCCAGCCCGAACCCGACAGCTCACCTCGCAGGCGCCGGAGAGGAATTCACCATGCCCGCGAAGGGTAAGCACCGCCGTCCCAAGACCCAGCGTTTCACCCGCTCCATCGCCGTCGCCGGAACCGGTGGCGCCGCGCTCGCCCTGCCGCTCCTCGGTGCCACCGGCGCGCACGCCGCCACGCCGGAGACGACTCCCGAGAAGGCCGTCCAGTCCCTTTCCGCCACCGGCCACAAGGCCGCCGCGGACAAGGGCGGCGACGCCCGCACGTACACCGTGAAGGCCGGCGACTACCTCGCGAAGATCGCCGAGGACGAGGACGTCGACGGCGGCTGGAAGAAGCTCTACACGGACAACCGCGAGGCCATCGGTGAGAACCCCTCGCTCATCCACCCCGGCCTGAAGCTCTCGGTCGACGGCAAGGCCGCCGCCGGCGCGACGGAGGAGTCCTCCGCGCCGAAGGCGTCCGGGTCCGCCCCCTCCGGCGCGTCGAAGGCCTCGTCGCCCGAGGAGCCCTCCGCCCCGTCGTCGCAGCCCGCCGAGGCGGAGCAGCCCGCGCAGTCCGCCCCCTCGGACGCCGGGTCCGCCGACCGGGCCGCGAACGCCTCCGGTTACAGCTCCCCGGTGCCCGGCGGCGGCGTCGGCACCGGCTACAAGGTGGCCGGCAGCATGTGGTCCAGCGGCTACCACACCGGTGTCGACTTCAGCGTCCCGACCGGCACCTCCCTGAAGGCCGTCGGCGCCGGCACGGTCGTCTCCGCCGGCTGGGCCGGCGCGTACGGCAACCAGGTCGTCATCAAGCTCGACGACGGCTACTACGCCCAGTACGCCCACCTGTCCTCGCTGTCCGTCTCGGCCGGCCAGACCGTGAGCGCCGGTCAGCAGGTCGGCCTCTCCGGCTCGACCGGCAACTCGACCGGTCCGCACCTGCACTTCGAGATCCGCACCTCGCCGAACTACGGCTCGGACGTGGACCCGGTCTCCTACCTCCGCTCGAAGGGCGTCTCCCTCTGACCCCCGCGAGACGACCTGCCTGACACGCCGCCGAAGGCCGGATCCCGATTCCCGGGTCCGGCCTTCGGCGTATTCCGGAACGGGCGGTTTTTTGAGAGTGGCTTATCTCACCGCACGTCAACTCTTTCCTACGGTCGCGTAGGTCACATTCGAGGGTGAATCATGTGCTGCTGTGGCAGACGATTCGAAGAGTGACAGCAGAACAGTGATCGGGTCGTACGTGGCGGTGGGGGACAGCTTCACCGAGGGCGTCGGTGATCCCGGCCCCGACGGGGCGTTCGTCGGCTGGGCCGACCGGTTCGCCGTGCTGCTCGCCGACCGCCGGCCCGAAGGCGACTTCCGGTACACGAATCTCGCGGTGCGCGGAAAGCTGCTCGACCAGATCATGGCGGACCAGGTCCCGAGGGCCGTCGAACTCGCCCCCGATCTCGTCTCCTTCTGCGCGGGCGGCAACGACATCATCCGCCCGGGCACCGACCCGGACGAGGTGGCCGAGCGCTTCGAACGGGCGATCGCCGCGCTCACGGCCGTGTCCGGCACGGTCATGGTGACGACCGGGTTCGACACCCGTGGCGTGCCCGTGCTCAAGCACCTGCGCGGCAAGATCGCCACGTACAACGGGCACGTGCGGGCCATCGCCGACCGGTACGGCTGTCCCGTGCTCGACCTGTGGTCCCTCAGGAGCGTGCAGGACCGCAGGGCCTGGGACGCCGACCGGCTGCACCTGTCGCCCGAGGGGCACACCCGTGTGGCACTCCGCGCCGGGCAGGTCCTCGGCCTGGAGGTCCCGGCCGACCCGGAGCAGCCCTGGCCGCCCCTGCCGCCCCGCGGCACCTTCGAGGTCCGGCGGGACGACGTCCAGTGGGCCCGCGAGTACCTGGTGCCGTGGATCGGGCGCCGGCTGCGCGGGGAGTCGTCGGGCGACCACGTGACGGCCAAGGGGACCCTGTCGCCGGACGACATCAAGGTGCGGATCGCGGCGGTGGCGTGAGCCGCGGTGCGGTGAACACGGTGCGGTGGGCCGCGTCACCCGACGACGGGACGCGGCCCACCGGCGCATCCCCGGGGCTCCGCCGGAAACGCGGCGTGCCGCGGAAGCCGGCCGGCCGTGCGCGGGACACCGGGCACCGGCCCCGCCCCCGGTCACGCCGTTCACCCCGGCCCGCGGCCCCGTACGCCGCCCAACGCCCTCGCTCCTCGAGGGGGTTCACATGAGGGACCGTCCTCGCGGGCCGTGATCACGGGTCGTCCCGCGGACCCCGTACCACCCGGTCCGGCATCCCGGTGCCGAACCGTCCGCCCATAATGGAATGTCTGACCGACTCCACCTGGAGGCACCGTGGCCGGTTTCCGTTCTCAGAGTCCCGGGCTCCGCGCGCTGCGGCCCGCGGCCTTCGGCGCGGACCCCAGGGGTGAGCGCATGGCGCGCATCCGCAGATCCCCGCACTTCAAGGACGGGGTGTTCCAGAACCCCGGGGGCACCGCCCGGACCCGCCCGTCGGGCTCGACGCGGGACCTGGCGAAGGTCTTCCTCGACAAGGACTCCCGCTCGCGGCGCACACCCAAGGGCACGGTGCCGGTGCACGCCACCACCCTCGCCGACCTCTCCCGGCCCCCCGCCACCGGGCTGCGCCTGACCTGGATGGGCCACTCCAGCGTGCTCGCGGAGATCGACGGGCACCGGGTCCTGTTCGACCCGGTGTGGGGCGAGCGCTGCTCCCCGTTCCCCTTCGCCGGGCCCAAGCGGCTGCACCCCGTGCCGCTGCCGCTGGCCGCGCTCGGTCCGGTCGACGCCGTCGTCATCTCGCACGACCACTACGACCACCTGGACCTGCCCAGCATCAAGGCGCTGGCCGGCACGGACACCCTGTTCGCCGTGCCGCTGGGCGTCGGTGCGCACCTGGAGCGCTGGGGCGTGTCCGCCGGCCGGCTGCGCGAGCTGGACTGGCACGAGGCGACGAGGATCGGCGGACTCACCCTGACCGCCACCCCGGCCCGCCACTTCTGCGGCCGGGGGCTGCGCAACACCCAGCACACCCTGTGGGCCTCCTGGGTGGTCGCGGGCGAGGAGCACCGGATCTACCACAGCGGTGACACCGGCTACTTCGAGGGCTTCAAGGACATCGGCGCCGGGCACGGCCCGTTCGACGCCACGATGATCCAGGTCGGCGCGTACTCGGAGTTCTGGCCCGACATCCACATGACGCCCGAGGAGGGCGTCCGGTCGCATCTCGACCTGCAGGGCGGCGATCCGGCCGGCGTGCTGCTGCCGATCCACTGGGGGACGTTCAACCTGGCACCGCACGCGTGGGCGGAGCCGGGGGAGTGGATGAAGGACGTCGCGGAGGAGGCCGGTCAGGCGGCGGTGTTCCCGCGGCCGGGTGAGCCGTTCGAGCCGGCGGGCGAGCTGCCGGTGGAGGCGTGGTGGCGGGCGGTGTCCGGTCCGATCGCGCAGCCGTGGCGGCGTCCGCGGGGTGCGGGGGCCGCGGCGGAGATGAGCAGCGGTGATCTCGACCTCGCCGGTGAACGGTGACGTCGGTCGGGGACGGGCGCGGGGCGGTTTCGGATGCGGGAGCGTCTCCCGGCTGAGGGGAGCGGCGGTGTGGTCCGGGCCTTGGACGGGGGCCCCGGGTGGAGCGTGACGCCGCTGCTCGGCGATTCAGGGACCGCCGCACCCGTACCGCCGCCCACGTCCGGATGACCGTGCCGGAGCCCAGGACGGCCGCCGGGGCGGCAGACGCCGCCTGCGCGGCGACGTCTGCCCGCCCGCCCCTCGCGGCCGCACGGTCGGGACCTGTACCAGGGGGTTTCGGCCCAGACCGAAAGGCAGCGCGGTTTTCCCCGCGGATCGGCAAGCTGCGGTACAGGGCCGAACCGGAGCGAAGGACGTGTCCGACATGAACAGGGGCTGCCGAAAAGACACCCGCCGCCGCGGTGACGCCGGGGACCGCGGCACCGGCGGACGCCGCGGTACACCGGTGCCGGACGTCCGGCGGCGACCGGATGAACCGCACCACGGTCACCGGCAGCGCTCCGGGCTCCTGGCTGCAAGTACCCAGTGGATCCGCGTCTGCTTCAGCAACACCGGTTGCAGTCCTCACCTCTGCCGCAACGACGCGGAGACGGCCCGACCCGTCGGCGTGGACGGCCCGGCCCCGACAGTGGGACGCGGCAACGTGGCCGCCGGTGAGCCCCACCAGTGGAGTTTGACGGTCCACACCCCCGACACCCGCTCCTGCGGTACCGGCAGCGCAGACACCGGCGCCACCCATGCCCGTCCCCACGGCGAGACCGGGCGCCAGATCTGCGGCTGACCTGCTGCTCGACCCCTTCGCCCGCCGCCGGGACCGGCCACGGCCAGGAGCCGGGACCGGCCGCTGTCCGTACAACGTCAGGGGCCCTCCGCACTTGACGCACACGCACGCCTGACAGGGAAAGGAACGCTCACATGAGATTTCGACGGTTGACGGTCACCGTCGCCGGCCTCGCAGCGGTGTTCGGCACAACGGTTGCGGCACCCGCCGCGTCCGCCGCGTCCGCCGCCGGCGACTGCTGGCCGGACGGCGACGGCATCAGGCACTGGTGCGAGAACGTCTCCGGTGCCCCGGTCTACGGGTCGATAGGAAACAGCCGCCTGTATCCCAATCCCGACGAGACAGTCGGAATCATGTATTCCAATCCCAGTTGGTTCTACTGCAAGGTCGACGGACAAGCTTACGTGGGCGGGCCTCACCCCACGCGCTGGCTCATGACCGTCGCCGACAACGGTCGGCTGGGCTGGATGAAGGACACCGCCATTTACAGCGAGACGAATCCGGTGCGCAACTGCTACCCCATGTGAGGCCAGGCGCCGCGGCGCCGACCGGCTGGAGGTGCGTCGACCTGCCGGTCGCCCGGGCGAGGACCGAGGCTCGCCCGGGCCGGCTCCGGGCAGTGGTCAGCGAGTCCGCCCGGTGCAGAACGCGCCGTCGACCCTGCTTGCGGCCCCGGACAGGTACAGCCGGGCACCACCCACCACTCCTGCTCCGGGCCCCGCACCCCCACCTCGACGACGTGGAAGTCGGCGCCGGACAGGGGCTGCAGAAGACGTCGGACCTGTCGCGTGGAACCCGCAGGGGCCCGGTGGGCGCGGCGGAAACGCCGTGCGACCAGGAGGCCGGCCAAAGTGCCGCCGGAGTACCAGCGAGCCGGAGCACCCTCAGGCGTTGATCACGGGACAGGCTGCAAGGTTCCGAGTGTTCCCCAACGGAGCCGGAAACCCGCGCGCGGCGGGCTTCCCCGTCATGTGATGATCCTTCCGGTGTGCCGGATCTCCCGGCGCACCGGTCGCCTTACCGCACCCTTGGGGGCAGCAATGAGCCTGTTATCCGTTGGACGCCCGGTACGTCTCAGATCCGGTGCCGCCGTGGCGGTGGCAGCCGGTCTGCTGACGGTCGGCCTCGCCGCACCCGCGTCCGCCGCCGACGAGCCGCCGCAGACCGACCAGTTGTGGATCAACACGCCGTACGAGCAGACGCTGCCGATCGGTACCGACGGCGGTCAGCCGCAGTCCCGCACCCTCGGCGTCGGCATCTACCACGACAACGACAACTTCACGGTGACCGACGGCAGGCTCACCATCGACGTCTCCGGCCTCGCCGGGGTCGCCGAGGTGACCTGGTCCGACAACTGCACGCCGAGCGGCGCCGGCGCGGTGTGCGACATCCCCGTGGTGCCCGCGATCGGGGGTGACTACGAGGACCAGGTGTTCCTGACGGTGCGCGCGGCCGACGGCGCCGAAGTCGGCGCGCAGGGCAGGATCACTTACGAGGCGACGGCCACCGGCGGCCCCGAAGGGACGCTCACCGCGCCGCACGAGAGCTTCGACACCACGCTCACCGTCGGCTCCGGACCCGACCTGGCCGTCGACCCCGTCGCCGGCGTCGAGGAGGGTCTGCCCGGCGACGAGCGGACGATCCCGTTCAAGGTCACCAACAACGGCAACGAGCGCGCGAACGGATTCACCGTCAAGCTGTACGCCTCGTACGGCCTGACGGATCTGACCCGCTACGACGCCTGCACCTACACCACGACGGACGGCAACGACTACGCACCGTCGAACAAGGCGCTCTGCACGTTCGACCAGGTGCTGGCGCCGGGCGACTCCTTCGAGCTGCCCGAGCCGCTGACGGTGCGACTCGCCCCGCACGCACTGAACGAGCGGCTCGACATCGGCGTGGAGCCGGGCGACGGCGCCCAGGACATCGACTCCCGGAACGACTACGCGGTCCTCCAGATCGGCGCGGAAAACACCGCGGACTTCTCCGTGACCGGTGACGCCGTCTCCGCAGCGGCGGGCGAGACGGCCACGGCCGAGCTCACGTTCAAGAACCACGGACCGGCCTGGCTCGGCAACCTCGGCTCCGGAGACCCTGTCGCCGAGGTCCGGCTGGTCGTGCCCGAGGGCACCGAGGTCACCGGCGTGCCGTCCGGCTGCCACCCGCGCACCCTCGACGGCGGCTCCTACCCGAAACAGACGGGCGCCCCGCGCTACGACTGCAACCTGCGGTACTGGGTGCTGGAGGACACCCAGCGCACGTTCGCGTTCTCCGTGCGCGTCGACACCGTGGTACCCGGTGCGACCGGTGCCGTGAGCATCCACCCTCCGTACGGCGAGCACCCCTTCGGCTTCGACCCGGATCCCACGAACAACACGGCGGTCCTGACCGTCAACTGACCGGCCCGCGGGTTCGGAGCGGCCCCCGAGCGGCTGCTCCGAACCCGCGCCTCACCGGGCGGTGGGTGCCGCTCGGCGCGCGGCCGGACACCGGCCCGCCGGTGTACGAGTCGTGGCGTGATGAGGAACGCCGCCTGCCCGCGGAGGAGGCAGAGGGCGGGGGGTGACCGTACGGGACGGCTTCGTCGCGTCATTGGCTTCGGCCGTCGGCGACGATTCGCGCGGCACCGAGGTGACCGGGCCTGCCCGAGCCGCCGATTTCTCACAACTCCGGAGACCCCGGCACGGAGGTCACGCGTACCCCGAAGCCGGACCGGGCCGGCCGTCCGCACCGGTGGATCCACGCGCCCCGCACCGAGCGTCGGCGACTACTCGGAGTCATGCTCTGGCCGATGGGAGGGGCGGTCCCGCGCTCCCCCAAAGGGCCCGGAGGGTCGGCCGTGAGGGGGCGGGGCAGGGGTGACGGCGACCGAGGGCTCAGGGCCCCCCGGTCGCCGCGGTCTCTTTGTGACCGCTTTTGACCAGCGAGGATCGCCCTCTTTCCGTTCATGGGCTCCGTGCTCAAAAGGGTTATCGGTCTGTCGTACGAAACCTCATACCAGAGCGGGATGCTGTCCGCACGAGTTTGTCAACTGCCCACCGCACATGATGCGGTGGTGACTACGGTGAGTGTCGGTCGGGCGGCGCACGGCCGACTCCTTCGGCCTGCCCGGGCTCTCCCGGCCGGTACGGCGACACCGCTGACGACTCGGGCCGACGGGCGCACCGCGCCGCCGGACCGCGTCGATCGGTGCGGAGCAGGTCGGATCAGGGAGCGGGGACGGGCACGTGCAGGCACAAGGCGGACGAGGGAGCCGACGGGGCGACGGGCCCCGCCGCCAGGGCCCGGCGAACGCCCCGGGCACGACCGGCACGCCGGTGCCCGCCGGCACCGCGGCCCGCGAGCCCGTCCGTACCGCCGCGCCCCCTCCCGGAGGCCAGGGCCGGCGGACCGGTCCGGGGGCGCCGGTGCCCGACCCGCGTGCTCCGGCCGCCCGCCCGGAGCGGCGCGAGGGCGGCCGCCACGGCCGTCCGCCCTCGCGGACCGCTCCCGCGCTGCCCGAGACGCACATACGGCCCCAGCTGCTGCGTCTGGCCGTCCTGCCGCCCGTCGCGGTGGCCCTCAGCGCCTGCGCGGCCGTGCTGTTCCTCGTGCGCTCGTCCGGGGTGCGGCCGGGCCTCACCCTGTGGGGCGTGCTCGGCGGCGCGACGTCGGTGACGCTCGCCGCCATCGGCATCGCCGCCGTGGCCGCCGACCGCGCCGCCCGGTCCGTGCACGACCGCGTCGGCACGCTGCGCCGGAGCACCGCCCGGCGCGAGGCCGACCTGCGCGCCCTCGTCGAGGCGCTGCGCCGCGGGGACGGCCCGCCCCCGCACCGGCGGCCAGGGGCACCGGCCGGGGACGCCGACGACTTCGACCTGCTCGCCGCCGACCTCGCCCGCGCGCACGACGGTGCCGTCACCGCCGTCGTGCAGGCGTCCCGGCTCTCCAGCCAGGCGGGCAGCGAACAGAAGCTCGAGGTGTTCGTCAACCTCGCCCGGCGCCTGCAGTCCCTGGTGCACCGGGAGATCCTGATCCTCGACGAGCTGGAGAACGAGATCGAGGACCCCGACCTGCTCAAGGGCCTCTTCCACGTCGACCACCTCGCCACCCGCATCCGCCGCCACGCCGAGAACCTCGCCGTGCTCGGCGGGGCCGTCTCCCGGCGGCAGTGGAGCAACCCGGTCCCCATGACCGAGGTGCTGCGCTCGGCCATCGCCGAGGTCGAGCAGTACTCCCGGGTCAAGCTCGTGCCACCGGTCGAGGGCACCCTGCGCGGGCACGCCGTCGCCGACGTCATCCACCTGCTCGCCGAACTCGTCGAGAACGCCACGGTGTTCTCCGCCCCCCACACCCAGGTGCTGCTGCGGGCCGACCTCGTCACCGCCGGGCTCGCCGTCGAGGTCGAGGACCGCGGACTCGGCATGCCGGCCGGTGAACAGGACCGGATGAACGCCCTGCTCGCCGATCCCGACCAGGTCAATGTCGCCAGCCTGCTGGCCGACGGCCGCATCGGTCTGTTCGTGGTCTCGCAACTCGCCAAGCGGCACGGCATCCACGTCCGCCTCCAGACCAACATCTACGGCGGGGTCCAGGCCGTGCTCGTGGTGCCGCAGGCACTGCTCGGCACGGAGCCGGGGGCCGTCGGCGGCGGACGGGGCGCGGGCCGGCAGCCGCACGACGGGGGCACCGGCGCGGTCCTGACGCCCCGTCACACACCGTCCGCCCCCTCACCCGGGGACGCGCCGGCGCCGGGGACCGCGCACGGCGGCGGACCGGTGCCGGGCCCCGGGGCGCCCCTCACCCCCGTGGCACCCCCGGCCGCCCCGCAGCGGCAGCACCGGGGGAACGCCCCCGCCCCGGCCGCGTCACCGCGGCACGGCACGAGCGCCCCGCCGTTGCCCGTGCGGGGAGCCCGCACGGTGCGGCCCGGCTCCGCCGAGGCGGTGCCAGGCGTCCGCCACGACGACCGGCACGACCTCGCGGAGAACGGGACCGCCCCCCTCACCCCGCGCACCGGCACGGTGCGCGGCACGATGGAGAGACCCCGGCTGCCCCGCCGCCGCGCCCAGGAGCACATCGCACCCCAGCTCCGCGACGCCCCCGCACCCCGTCAGGACACCGACCACGTCGCCGGCCACGACCCCGACCTGATGGCGGCCTTCCAACGGGGCTTCGGCCTCGCGGAATCCCGGCTGCAGATGGAGCGCGGCCACGCGGACCCCGTCCCTCCCGCGGACGAGCGCCCCGCACCCGACGGGTCCGGGCCCGTGGTGCCCGGACCCCGCACCGACCACCCCGACCACACCGTCCGGCACGACGGGAGCGCGCCCGCCGGATGACCACGTCCCTCTCCGTCCCGGAGTCCACCCCCACCCCCACTCCTCTGCCCAGCGCTCCCGCAGACCTTCGTACCCCAAGGAGTCGATCCCCCATGGCGAGCGATGCGCCGACCGCCCATGTGTCCGATCTCGACTGGCTGATGAGCGGCCTCGTGCAACGGGTGCCGCACACCAGCAGCGCCGTACTGCTCTCGTGCGACGGGCTGGTGAAGTCCGTGCACGGCCTCGACGCGGACAGCGCCGACCACATGGCCGCCCTGGCGTCCGGCCTGTACTCCCTCGGCCGCAGCGCGGGCGTCCGCTTCGGCGACGGCGGCGACGTCCGCCAGGTCGTCGTCGAGCTCGACTCGATGCTGCTGTTCGTCACCACCGCCGGCTCCGGCACCTGCCTCGCCGTGCTGGCCGGCCGCGAGGCCGACGCGGCGGTGCTCGGCTACGAGATGGCGATGCTGGTCAAGAGCGTCCGGCCGTATCTGATGACCGCCCCCCGGCAGCCGGCCGCCGAACCCCCGGTGATGAGGCCTCGAGCGTGACGGCGGCCGGTGACGGGCCCTGGCTCGACGACGCGGCCGGGCGGCTGGTGCGCCCTTTCACGGTCAGCAACGGCCGCACCCGGCCCACCGTCGCGCTCGACCTCATGTCGCAGGTGAGAGCCACCGGTTCCACCCCTCTCGGCTACCTCGGCCCCGAACACGCGCAGGCGCTCGAGCTGTGCCGCGCGCCCGTCCCGGTCGCCGAGGTCGCCGCCCATCTCAGGCTGCCGGTGGCCGTCACCAAGGTGCTGCTGGCGGACCTCGTCGACTGCGGGGCGCTGACCGACCGGCCCCCCGCGTTCCACCACACCCCGACGGACCGGGCCCTTCTGGAGGCAGTGCTCGATGGACTACGACGACAGCTCTGACCGCGTCGACGGCGCCGGCCCCGGTGCCGAACCGTTCCCCACGGCACTCAAGATCCTGGTGGCGGGCGGGTTCGGCGTGGGCAAGACGACCTTCGTCGGCGCGGTCAGCGAGATCGCGCCGCTCAGCACCGAGGAACTCCTCACCACGGTCAGTGCCGGCACCGACAACCTCGACGGCATCGAGAACAAGGTCGAGACGACCGTGGCCATGGACTTCGGCCGCATCACCCTCGACGCGGAGCACGTGCTGTACCTGTTCGGCACCCCGGGCCAGGAGCGGTTCTGGTTCATGTGGGACGAGCTGTGCGAGGGCGCGCTCGGCGCGGTGATCCTCGCCGACACCCGGCGCCTGGAGGAGTGCTTCGCCGCGGTCGACTTCTTCGAGCAGCGCGGCCTCGGCTTCGTCATCGCCGTCAACGAGTTCGACGGTGCCTTCCGCTACGACCCCGGGGAGGTGCGCGCCGCCCTCGATCTCCCCGAGGAGGTCCCCGTGGTGTGCTGCGACGCCCGGATCTCCAGCTCCGGCGTCCAGACCCTGCTGACCCTCGTCCGGCACCTCATCGCCCATGCCCCCGCCCCCGCGACGGGGTACGGCGCCCACATGTGATCCCCGCACACCTCACGGAGTCCGTACATGATCTCCACCCGTATCCCGGGAGCCCGCCCATGAGCTACGACCCGCCGCGCCCGGCCGGTCGTCTGCTGCTCACCCCCGAGGACAAGGAGGCCCCGGAACGCACCCGCAGGCTGCGCCGGCTGGGACTGGGGGACCGCCCCGATCCCGCGCTGGACGCCTTCGCGCACGGCCTCGCCGAGCTCACGGGAGCGCCGTACGCCATGGTCAACTTCCTCGGCGAGGACGCGCAGTTCTTCGCGGGCCTGCACACCCCGGCCGTCGCACCGGTCGTACGCGGTGACGGCGCCGGCGCCCTGCTGGGCCGGGTGCTGCCCCGCGACCACGGCTTCTGCCCCCACGTGGTGGCCCGGCGCAAGGCGCTGGTCCTGGAGGACGTGAGCGACTACCCGCGGTTCGCGGGCAATCCGGTCGTGGACGAGTTCGGCATCCGCTCCTACCTGGGCGCACCGCTCGTCGACGGCACCGGCACGGTGCTCGGCACCGTCTCGGTCACCGACGTCCGGCCCAGGGCCTGGGGGCAGCCGGGGCTCGCGGCCATCAAGGAGCAGGCCGCGGACCTCGTCGTACGGCTGGAGCGAGGGGAGGACGACGGGCTGCCGCGGTGAGGCCGGGCGGTGCGGCCGGACGGGTGACGGCGTGAAGGAAAGCTGTGGCCGCGCTTAAGAAAACCTCGATGGACCGGTGAGGGTGTTGTACGGCAGATTGCAGTGCGATTCCACTTCCCTTCCCGGACCGGGGCCCCTTCGGCATGCCCGGCTCCGGCACTCACCCTCAGGAGCCGTAGCGTTGAAGGCGCTGGTCAAGGAGAAGGCGGAGCCCGGGCTGTGGCTCGCGGACGTCCCGGAGCCCGCCGTCGGGCCCGGCGACGTGCTGATCAAGGTGCTGCGCACCGGTATCTGCGGCACCGACCTGCACATCCGGGCCTGGGACGGCTGGGCCCAGCAGGCGATCACCACCCCGCTGGTCGTCGGGCACGAGTTCGTCGGCGAGGTCGTCGAGACCGGCCGGGACGTCACCGACGTCAAGGCCGGTGACCGGGTCAGCGGCGAGGGGCACCTGGTGTGCGGCAAGTGCCGCAACTGCCAGGCCGGCCGCCGGCACCTGTGCCGGGCCACGGTCGGGCTCGGGGTCGGCCGCGACGGCGCCTTCGCCGAGTACGTCGTGCTTCCCGCGACCAACGTCTGGGTGCACCGCGTCCCCGTGGACCTCGACATCGCCGCCATCTTCGACCCGTTCGGCAACGCCGTGCACACCGCCCTGTCCTTCCCGCTCGTCGGCGAGGACGTCCTGATCACGGGGGCCGGCCCGATCGGCCTGATGGCCGCCGCGGTGGCCCGGCACGCCGGCGCGCGCAACGTCATGATCACCGACGTCAGCGAGGAGCGCCTGGAACTCGCCCGCAAGATCGGCGCGACCCTGGCGCTGAACGTCGCCGAGTCGGCCATCGCCGACGGCCAGCACGCCCTCGGCCTGCGCGAGGGCTTCGACATCGGCCTGGAGATGTCCGGCCGCCCCGAGGCCATGCGGGACATGATCGCCAACATGACGCACGGCGGCCGCATCGCGATGCTCGGCCTGCCCGCCGAGGAGTTCCCGGTCGACTGGGCCCGGATCGTCACCTCGATGATCACGATCAAGGGCATCTACGGCCGTGAGATGTTCGAGACCTGGTACGCCATGTCGGTCCTGCTGGAGGGCGGCCTGGACCTCGCCCCGGTGATCACCGGCCGCTACGAGTACCGCGACTTCGAGGCCGCCTTCGAGGACGCGGCCAGCGGCAAGGGCGGCAAGGTCATCCTCGACTGGACCGTCTGACCCCTCCACCTCATCCGCGAGCACCTTCAGGGAGCCTCCCATGTTCGACTCCGTGCGCGACGACCTGCGCGCCACCCTCGACGAGATCCGCGCCGCCGGCCTGCACAAGCCCGAGCGCGTCATCGACACCCCGCAGTCCGCCACCGTGAACGTCACCGCCGGCGGCCGTCCCGGCGAGGTCCTCAACTTCTGCGCCAACAACTACCTCGGCCTCGCCGACCACCCCGAGGTCGTCGCCGCCGCCCACGAGGCACTGGACCGCTGGGGCTACGGCATGGCGTCCGTCCGCTTCATCTGCGGCACGCAGGAGGTGCACAAGGAGCTGGAGGCGCGGCTGTCGGCGTTCCTCGGCCAGGAGGACACGATCCTGTACTCCTCCTGCTTCGACGCCAACGGCGGCGTGTTCGAGACGCTGCTCGGTCCCGAGGACGCGGTGATCTCCGACGCCCTGAACCACGCGTCGATCATCGACGGCATCCGGCTCTCCAAGGCCCGCCGCTTCCGCTACGCCAACCGCGACCTGGCGGACCTGGAGCGGCAGCTGAAGGAGGCCGCCGGGGGCGGCGCGCGGCGCATCCTCGTCGTCACCGACGGCGTCTTCTCCATGGACGGCTACGTCGCCCCGCTGCGCGAGATCTGCGACCTCGCCGACCGCCACGGCGCCATGGTCATGGTCGACGACTCGCACGCCGTCGGCTTCGTCGGCCCCGGCGGACGCGGCACGCCCGAGCTGCACGGCGTCATGGACCGCGTCGACATCATCACCGGCACCCTGGGCAAGGCGCTGGGCGGGGCCTCCGGCGGCTACGTCGCCGCCCGCGCGGAGATCGTCGCCCTGCTGCGCCAGCGCTCCCGCCCGTACCTGTTCTCGAACACCCTGGCCCCGGTGATCGCCGCCGCCTCCCTGAAGGTCCTCGACCTGCTGGAGTCGGCCGACGACCTGCGCGTCCGGCTCGCCGAGAACACGGCGCTGTTCCGCCGCCGGATGACCGAGGAGGGCTTCGACGTCCTCCCCGGCGACCACGCCATCGCCCCGGTGATGATCGGTGACGCGGCCCGCGCCGGACGCCTGGCGGAGCTGCTGCTGGAGCGCGGCGTGTACGTGATCGGCTTCTCCTACCCCGTGGTGCCGCAGGGCCAGGCCCGGATCCGCGTCCAGCTGTCCGCCGCGCACTCCACCGAGGACGTGAACCGCGCGGTGGACGCCTTCGTGGCGGCGCGGGCGGAGCTCGACGCCTGAGCGGAGCGCACCGCTGCATTTGAGACAATCGCTCCCATGATCGAGGCGCGGCGGCTCCACATCCTCCGTGCGGTGGCCGACCACCGCACGGTCACGGCGGCTGCCGCCGCGCTGTACCTGACCCCCTCGGCCGTCTCCCAGCAGCTCACCGCGCTGGAGCAGGAGACGGGCCACCGGCTCGTGGAGCGCGGCGCCAAGGGGGTACGGCTCACTCCGGCCGGCGAGATCCTGCTCAGCCACACCAACGCGGTCCTCGCCCAGCTGGAGCGGGCCGAGGCGGAACTCGCGGCGTACGGTTCGGGCGAGGCGGGCACCGTCACGGTCGCCGCCTTCGCGACCGGTATCGCCGAGGTCGTCGCGCCCGCGGTGGCCCGTCTCGCCGGGTCCGCGCCCGGCATCCGCATCCGGGTCCAGGACGCCGAGGGCGACGCCAGCCTGCCGATGGTGCTGGACCGGCAGGTCGACGTCGCCGTGGCGGTCGAGTACCGCGGAGCACCGCCCGCCGACGACCCCCGGCTCACCCACGTACCGCTGTACGCCGAGCCGTTCGACGCGGTCGTCCCCGTCACCCACCGGCTGGCCGGCTGTGCCGAGGTGCCGCTCGCCGAGCTGGCCAAGGACCCGTGGATCGGCCCCTACCCCGGCAATCCCTGCCATGACGTGGTCGTCCTGGCCTGCGAGAACGCCGGTTTCCAGCCCCTCCTGGAGCACTCCTCGGACGACTTCCGCGCGGTGGTCGCCCTCGCTTCGGCGGGCGTGGGCGTCGCGCTGGTGCCCCGTTCCGCGCTGCGCGGCATGGATCTCGCGGGCGTCGTCGTCCGCCCGGTGGACGGTGTGGCGCCGACCCGCCGGGTCTTCGCCGCCGTGCGCCGGGGCGCCGAGGAGCACCCGCTGATCCGGCCGGTGCTGGACGCGCTCCGCGCGGCGGCGGAGGCGTAGGGAACGGCCACCGTCCGCGGACGGCCAGGGCCGTCATGCGCGTGACGACGGTCCTTCCGGACCCGGCCGTTCCGGCCCGTCGGGCCCTCCCCTTTTTCCGCCCCCGGGCCCGGCGACGCTCGCCGGCCGCTTCCGTGCCCGGGGCGTCCGCACCGCCGTGGGCGGACCGCACGTCACCCGCCATGTCGTCCGCCGACCCGGGGGAGTGACGGGGCGTCGGACGGGGAGCGGCCGTCGCCGCCTCCGCCGCCGGTGGCGGAGACCACGCCCCTTCGTCTCTGATTCGGGATAGCATCCCACATATGAAACATGACGAAGCCGGGACGGTTCCGGACCCCGTCGACGTCCGGCTCGGCGCGCGACTGGCCGAACTCAGGGGCGAACACGGCTGGTCCCTCGGAGAGCTCGCGGAGCGCAGCGGGATCAGCCGGTCCACCCTGTCCCGGGCCGAGCGGGCGGAGACCAGCCCCACCGCCTCCCTCCTGAACCGCCTGTGCGCCGTCTACGGACGGACCATGTCCCAACTGCTCAGCGAGGTCGAGGCGGAGCCCCAGCCGGTGGTGCGGGCCGCCGATCAGCCGGTGTGGGAGGACCGCGCCTCCGGCTTCGTCCGCCGGTCCGTCTCCCCGCCGCACGGCGGGCTGCGCGGCGAGCTCGTCGAGGGGCGGCTCGTCGCCGGCGCGGACCTCGCCTACGACCGGCCGCCCGTGCCCGGCCTGGAACAGCACATCTGGGTCCTGGACGGAGCCCTCGCCGTGACGGCCGAGGACGTCGAGCACCACCTCGCCGGCGGCGACTGCCTCAGACTGCGCGTCTGGGGACCCACCCGGTTCCGCTGCCCCGGGCCCGCAGACGTGCGCTACGTCCTGGCGGTGGTGCGGCCGTGAACATCACTCGCCCGGACGGGACCCGACTGCTCGCGCAGGCAGGCGAGTTGGCCGACCTGCTGGCCGACGCCGTGGACGGCGGAGCCTCCGTCGGCTTCCTCGCCCCGCTCGACCGCGCGCAGGCCGTCGCGTGGTGGCGGGAGCGGTCCGTCGCCGTCGCCGAGGGCCGGCTCGTGGTGTGGGTGGCGCACGAGGAGCCGGGCCGGGTGCTGGGCACGGTGAGCCTCGCCCTGCCCGACAGGCCCAACAGCCGCCACCGCGCCGAACTGGTGAAGCTGATGGTGCACCGCACGGCCCGCGGCCGGGGGCTCGGCCGCAGGCTGCTGACCGTCGCGGAGGAGGAGGCCGCCGCGCGGGGCCTCACCCTGCTGCACCTGGACACCGAGACCGGCAGCCCCGCCGAGCGCCTCTACCGCTCGGCCGGCTGGACCCCCGTCGGCGCGATCCCCGACTACGCGGCGGACCCGGGCGGGACGCTGCGGCCGACGACGGTCTACTACAAGCGCCTGGGGGCGGGCGCGGTGCCCCCTCCCGCCAGGTGATCGTCGGTCAGCGGCGGAGCCACGGCCACCGGGACCCGCCCGCCGGCACCGGTGTCAGTGGCGGCCGCTACGGTCCCTGCCATGCCCGATGCCGAAGACGTACGACGGATCGCCCTGTCCCTGCCGGACACGACGGAGAAGGTCGCCTGGAGCATGCCCACGTTCCGGGTGGCGGGGAAGATGTTCGCCACCCTGCCCGAGGACGAGACCTCCCTCGCGGTGCGCTGCCCGAAGGAGGAGCGCGACGAACTGGCCCTCGCCGAGCCGGAGAAGTTCTGGATCGCCGGCCACGAGGCGCAGTTCGCCTGGGTCAGGGTCCGCCTCGCGGCCCTGGAGGACGAGGCCGAACTGCGCGACATCCTCGCCGACTCCTGGCGCCAGGCGGCCCCGCCGCGCCTGCTGGAGGCGCACCCCCGGCTGGGTCTCCCGCCCGCGGACTGAGAGTCCCGGGGCGTTGTCAGTGCCCCGTGGCATGATCCGGGACCGTGCGCGGCGGCCGGGGCAGGAGGGGGGCTCCGGCCGTCGTGGCGGACGGGTGGGCGGTGAGGCGCGTACGCGGGGATGACGGCACCACAGCCGTCGGGAAGGCGCCCGGTGGCGGGGGAGACGCCGCGCACGACGCGGTGGAACCCGGCGGTGACGGCGTGACGGGCGCGGGGAGCGCGACCGCCTCACGCCCCCACCGGCACCGCCCCGCCCGCGCCCAGGAACCCCCCGATGCGCCCCCGCAGCGACCGCGCGTCGAGGCCGTGCGCGGCGACGTGCTCCTCGATCCGCCCGTACCGCCGCAGCTCGGCCCGGCCCACGCCCAGCCCCAGCACCCGGTGCGGCACGTCGGCGAGCGCGTCGTTCGCCGCCGCCGTCGACGTGCCCGCCAGGTACGGTTCGACGAGGACGACGTCCGTCCCGGCCGACCCGGTGGCGCGGCGCAGACCGGCCGCGTCGAAGGGGCGGACGGTGGTGGCGTACAGGACGGTGACGTCGAGGCCCTCCGTGGCGTGGAGCACCGCGTCCAGCACCGGACCGACGGCGACCACGACACCGGAGCGCCCCTCGCGGACGGTGCGGAACCCTTCCCCGGCCACGGGCAGCGCCCGCGCGTTGGACTGCACGGACAGCCGCACGTACACCTTGTCGTCGCCGGCGGCCACCGCGTGCCGCAGCAGCGCCTCGGCCTCGTCCGGATGCCCCGGCACGTGCACGGTCCAGCCGTCCAGGGTGTCCAGCAGCGCCACGTCACCCGGGGCCATGTGCGTGTACCCGCCGGCCGGCCAGTCGAAGGAGGCGGCGGCGCTCACCAGCACCGCGCCCGCGCCCTGGTGCCCGAGGTCCAGTTTGACCTGCTCGAAGGGCCGCTCGACGAGGAAGCTCGCGAAGGTGTGCACGACGGGCCGCAGCCCGGTCAGCGCCATCCCCGCGGCCGCCCCCACCAGGAGCTGCTCCCGGATGCCGACGTTGACCACCCGGTCCGGGTGCCGGCGCAGGGCCTCGGTGAAGCCGTCCCTGCCGATCTCGGCGAGGACGACCGCGACCCGCGGATCCTCGTCGAGCAGCCGGGTGACGGCGGGGGCGAAACGGTCACGCATGGTGTCCACGGAATCGTTCCTTTCCACGATCCGGACCAACAGGAGGAAGACGCGGGGGTGTTCAGGCGTTCTTGGGTTCGACCCGGGCCACGACCACGTGCGGCCGGCCCGGATGCGGTGCGGTGAACGCGGTGTGCAGCGCCTCGTGGTCCCGGCCGTCGGCCGTGAGCGCGGACCAGCCCGCCGCCTCGAAGCGGGCGGCGATCCCGCCGGGCCGGGCGTGGCTGGCGGAGGAGTTGTCGACGACCACGGTGTGCAGCCGTTCCAGACCGGCGGGCCCGGCGAAGGCGATCGCCTCGTGGTTGCTCCCCTCGTCCAGCTCGGCGTCCCCGATCAGCACCCACACCCGCGGCTCGTCCAGTCCCTGCGCGCGCAGCCCCAGCGCCGTGCCGACCGCGATCGGCAGCCCGTGCCCCAGTGACCCGCTGCCGATCTCGGCGCCCGGTACCAGGAGGCGGTCGGGGTGGTGGCCCAGCGGCGAGTCGTACGAGCCGAAACCGGGCAGCCAGTCCACGGGCAGGAACCCCTTGGCGGCCAGCACGGCGTAGTACGCCATCGGCCCGTGGCCCTTCGACAGCAGGAACCGGTCCCGCCCGGGGTCGTCCATCCGCTCCGGCCCGACCCGCAGCACCCGGTCGTAGAGCACCCACAGCACGTCCAGCGTGGACGTCGCGGCCGGGCCGTGCTTCTCGTCGCCGGTCATCAGCCCCATCAGCGCCGGCAGGTCCGTGTATCCGTACGTACGCGTGTGTTCCCCGGTGATCGTCATACGGCGATCGTGCAACCTCGACCAAACTTGAGGTCAAGCCCCGCCCGGCACCGGCCCCGGTAAACGGATGCGCGATCACCACTCCGAGTGCGGTATGGTTTCCGTGCACGTTCGGCCGGGGGAATCCCCAGGTCAGGCGGGCAACGGGACGTGGCGCAGCTTGGTAGCGCACTTGACTGGGGGTCAAGGGGTCGCAGGTTCAAATCCTGTCGTCCCGACTGTGCTTTTGGCATGTCGGAGGCCGTTCTCCCACTCGTGGAGGGCGGCCTTCAGCGCGTCCGGGGCCGGGGAGGCCGAGGCCGCGCCGATCGGGTGGGCGGCCCGGTGCCCGTCCGGCAGGGGGCTTTCGTGACCGGGCGCCCCGGGGAGGCGCCCGGTAGCGTGGGGCCGAGGGGAGACGAGACGAACCGTCGGCGGAAGCGAAGGACGGACTTCTGTGTCCTGCTCCCATCCCGATGACGCCGAGCGGCGCGTGGCGCGGGGGCGCCGCACCGCGAGCGGCACGCCGCGGGGCCGCTGCCGGGGGCCGATCGGCACCTGGCCGGCCGTGGGGCTCACGGTGGCCGTCCTCGTCGCCGCCAACTCGGCCCTGCACCGCTGGTCCGGCCCGTTCGGCCTGGTGACGGCGGTCGTGGCCAGCGTGCTGCTGCTCGGTGTGCTCCGCCGGGCCGGAGGCACCTGGGCGGACGCGGGTCTGGGGCCCGGCACCCTGGCCCGCGGTGCCCGTTGGGCGCTGGCCATGATGGGCCTGGTCGGCGTCGTCTACCTGGCCGGGGCGCTGCTGCCGGCCACCCGCACGCTGTTCGAGGACCGGCGGTACGACGGGATGAGCGCGAGCGAGCTGGCGGTGCGTGTTCTCGTGCTGGTCCCCGTCGGTACCGTCCTGGTGGAGGAGATCGCCTTCCGCGGCGTGCTCTACGGTCTGGTGCGCCGCGCCCGCGGAGCGGTCCGGGCGACCACCGTGTCGAGCCTGCTGTTCGGCCTCTGGCACGTGCTGCCGTCGCTGCACCTGGCGACCGCGAAACCCGCTCTGACCGCGGTCTCCGGCGACGCCGTGCTCGGCGCCGCCCCGGTGGTCGCGGCGACCGTGCTGTTCACGGCGGCCGCGGGCGTCCTGTTCTGCGAACTGCGTCGCCGCAGCGGCAGCCTGCTGGCGCCCATGGGCCTGCACTGGGCGGTCAACGCGTTCGGCTACGTCGCCGGGTTCCTGCTGCGCTGACCGTACGGCGGCGAAGGCCCCGCGGCGGTCGGGTTCTCAGCCCTCGGGCCGGATGACGTCCTTCAGCCGGTCGAGGTCCTGCGCGGTGGACCCGGCCGGCCGGGGGCTCCAGCGGACGATCGGATCGGAGGGGTGCGTCAGGTGGAGCACCCTCGTACCGTCCCACGGCTGGTCCGCCGGAGGCGCCCCGGCGGCCGGGTCGTCGGTGAACCGGACGGTCCGGCCGTCCTCGTGGACGGGCTCGATCTCGGGACTCCCGGGGTCACGGTGATCGCTGAACCCGCGGAACAGGGTGCTGAAGTTCGGCGGACCGGCGGACAGGGTGCCGGCGGAGCGTGCGCGCTACGGGTGCGACGGGCCCGGCGGCCGGTGCCCGCGTCGGTCGCGTGGTCGCGGATCCCGCCGTCGCGGCCGCCGGCGCGCTCACGGCGGCACCGCTCCGCGCGCCCCACATTTTGGGATGTCCGTCCATGAATGTCCTTGATGTCGCGATATGTAATGCTTAACGTTCGCCGGGTAAGTGCCGCCGCGGGTGGGACACGCGCGGCACCGTCCCGGAAGCGAGGTGTGGAGCGCGTGCACGCGAGGTGCCGGTGCCGGCCGGCGGCGGGGAGCGCCGGGGATCGCGGATGCCCCCGAGGGGCGCGACGGACGCGGGCGCTGGTCGCGCTGACCCTGCTCGCCTCCGCGCTCGCCGCGTGCGGCGGCGACGAGGGCGGCGGCCGTCCCACCCTCGACTGGTACAACTTCCCCGACGACTCCGGCGCCCTGCAGAAGGCCGCCGACCGCTGCAGCGAGGCGTCCGGCGGCCGCTACCGCATCAGCTACCGGAAACTGCCCCGGGGCGCCGACGGCCAGCGCCAGCAGCTGGTGCGCAGGCTCGCCGCCGAGGACGAGTCCATGGACATCCTGGGCCTGGACGTCACCTGGGGCGCCGAGTTCGCCGAGGCCCGCTGGATCCGGGAGTGGACGGGCGAGGCGAAGCGGCGGGCCACCGAGGGCACCCTGCGCGTCCCGCTGCAGACCGCCACCTGGAAGGGCAGGCTCTACGCCGTCCCGTACAACACCAACACCCAGCTCCTGTGGTACCGGAAGGACCTGGTGCCCACCCCGCCCAGGACCTGGTCCGAGATGCTGGACACGGCCCGCGACCTCGCCCGGCAGGGCAAGCCGCACTACGTGGAGATCCAGGGCGCCCAGTACGAGGGCCTGACCGTCTGGTTCAACACGCTGGTCAACAGCGCGGGCGGCTCCGTGCTCGACCCGGGCGCCACCGAGCCCTCCCTCGGCCCGCCGGCCGTGCGGGCCGCCACGATCATGCGGGACCTCGCCGGCTCGCCGGCCGCGGACCCCTCCCTGCCCAACCAGATGGAGGACCAGAACCGCCTCGCCATGGAGTCGGGGACGGCGGCCTTCGAGCTCAACTACCCGTTCGTCTATCCGTCGATGAAGGCGAACAACCCGCGGCTGTTCGAGGACTTCCGCTGGGCGCCCTACCCCCGTGTCGACGCCGACCGCCCGGCCCGCCCCACCATCGGCGGCATCGACCTCGCCGTCAGCGCCCACTCCCGGCACCCGGACCTGGCCTTCGAGGCGGCCCTGTGCCTGCGCAACCGGGAGAACCAGCTCACCGCCGCGCTCGAGGGCGGACTGCCGCCCACCCTGCGCGCCCTGTACGACGACCCGGCGTTCGTGAAGGAGTACCCCTTCTCCAAGGACGTGCTGGCCGCCCTGGAGTCGGCGAGCGTGCGGCCGCTCACCCCCGCCTACCAGAACGTGTCGATCGTCATCTCCCACACGCTGTCCCCGCCGTCGGGGATCCAGCCGGAGAAGGCGGTCGACACCATCGGGGAACAGATCGACGAGGCCCTGCGATCCGAAGGTGTGATCCCGTGAGCACGATGGCAGACCCGGGGCGGGGCAGGGCGGCCCTCTCCGCCGGAGCCAGACAGGAGCGGCGCCTGGGCTGGCTGCTGTGCGCACCGGCCGTCCTGGTCATGCTCGCCGTGACCGCCTACCCCATCGGCTACGCCGTCTACCTCTCCCTCCAGCGCTACGACCTGCGGTTCCCGGCCCGGGCGGAGTTCGTGGGGCTGAGGAACTACGGGGCGGTGCTGTCCTCCCCGTACTGGTGGGACGCCTTCTGGGTCACGCTCTTCATCACCGTCGTGTCGGTGGCCGTCGAGCTGGTCCTCGGCATGGCGCTCGCCCTGGTGATGCACCGCACGCTCTTCCTGCGCGGCACGGTCCGCACCGCGGTCCTCGTCCCCTACGGCATCGTCACCGTCGTCGCCGCCTTCTCCTGGCAGTACGCCTGGACCCCCGAACTCGGCTACCTCGCCGAACTGCTGCCCAGCGGTGAGGCCCCGCTCACCGAGCAGTGGTCCGCGCTGTGGCTGATCATCCTCGCCGAGGTGTGGAAGACCACCCCGTTCATGGCGCTGCTGCTGCTCGCCGGCCTCGCCCTGGTCCCCGAGGAGACCCTGAAGGCGGCCATGGTGGACGGCGCCACCCCCTGGCAGCGGTTCACCAAGGTCGTGCTGCCGCTGATGAAGCCGGCCATCCTGGTGGCGCTGCTCTTCCGCACCCTGGACGCGTTCCGCATCTTCGACAACATCTACGTCCTGACCGCGGGCGCCCACGGCACCGGCTCCCTGTCCATCCTCGGCTACAACAACCTGTTCACCGCGCTGAACCTGGGCATCGGGTCGGCGATCTCGGTCCTGATCTTCCTCTGCGTCGGGATCATCGCCTTCACCTTCGTCAAGCTGTTCGGCGCCGCCGCACCGGGCGCGGAGGTGAAGCGCTGATGGCCGCCGCGGGCAAGACGCACGCCACCCGGTGGGGGGTCGTCAACGTCGTGGTGGTGCTGTACGCCCTGTTCCCGGTGTGGTGGATCGCCGCGCTGTCGTTCAAGGACCCCGGCACCCTCACCGACGGCGACTACGTCCCCCGGGACTGGACCTGGGAGAACTACCGGGGCATCTTCGAGACGTCCGAGTTCACCCGGGCGCTCGTCAACTCGATCGGCATCGCCCTGATCGCCACCGTGATCGCGGTGATCCTCGGCACCATGGCGGCCTACGCGGTCGCCCGGCTGCGGTTCCCCGGCAAGCAGGTCCTCATCGGCATGTCCCTGCTGATCGCGATGTTCCCGCCGATCTCCCTGGTGTCCCCGCTGTTCGCCATCGAGCGGGCCGTCGGCGTCTTCGACACCTGGCTCGGGCTGATCATCCCGTACATGACCTTCTCGCTGCCGCTGGCGATCTACACCCTGTCGGCGTTCTTCCGGGAGATCCCCTGGGACCTGGAGAAGGCCGCCAAGGTGGACGGGGCCACGCCCGCGCAGGCCTTCCGGCTGGTCATCGTGCCGCTCGCCGCGCCCGGCGTGTTCACCACCGCCATCCTCGTGTTCATCTTCTGCTGGAACGACTTCCTGTTCGCGATCTCGCTGACCTCCACCGAGTCCGCGCGCACGGTGCCCGCCGCGATCGCCTTCTTCACCGGCAGCTCGCAGTTCCAGCAGCCCACCGGGTCGATCGCCGCCGCCGCCGTGGTGATCACCATCCCGATCATCGTTTTCGTCCTGCTCTTCCAGCGGCGGATCGTCGCCGGACTCACCTCCGGGGCGGTCAAGGGATGAGCCCGAAGGCAAGGAGGCACCACCCATGGCCGAGATCGTCCTCGAGGGAGTCACCAAGCGCTATCCCGACGGGTCCCTCGCCGTGCGGGACGTGGACCTCGACATCGCCGACGGCGAGTTCGTGATCCTGGTCGGCCCGTCCGGGTGCGGCAAGTCCACCACCCTGAACATGATCGCCGGGCTCGAGGACATCACCGAGGGCACCCTGCGCATCGGCGGCCGGGCCGTCAACGACCTGGCTCCCAAGGAGCGCGACGTCGCCATGGTGTTCCAGAGCTACGCCCTGTACCCGCACATGAGCGTGCGCGAGAACATGGGCTTCCCGCTGCGGCTGGCGAAGGTGGACAGGACCACGATCGACCGCAAGGTCGAGGAGGCCGCCCGGGTGCTCGACCTGACCGAGTTCCTGGACCGCAAGCCGGCCAACCTCTCGGGCGGCCAGCGCCAGCGGGTGGCCATGGGGCGGGCCATCGTCCGCGACCCCAAGGCGTTCCTGATGGACGAACCGCTGTCCAACCTGGACGCCAAGCTCCGGGTGCAGATGCGCACCCAGATCTCCCGGCTGCAACGCCGCCTGGGCACCACCACCGTGTACGTCACCCACGACCAGACCGAGGCGATGACCCTCGGCGACCGGGTCGTGGTCATGCGGCAGGGCCTGGTCCAGCAGATCGGCACCCCCGCCCAGCTCTACGACGTGCCGCGCAACCTGTTCGTCGCCGGCTTCATCGGCTCCCCGGCGATGAACTTCGTCAACGCCTCCCTGTCCGGCGGCACCCTGCGCACCCCGCTGGGCGAACTGCCGCTCGACGACCGCGTGCGCAGGGTGCTGGAGAGGAGGAACGCGCCCCGCGAGGTCATCGTCGGACTGCGCCCGGAGGCCTTCGAGGACGCGAGCCTGGCGCGCGAGACGGGCGGCCCCGTGATCACCGCCACCGTGGACGTGCTGGAGTCGCTGGGCTCGGACGCGTACGTCTACTTCAGTGCGGAGGGCGGGCCGGTGACGACCGCCGAACTGGAGGAGCTCGCCACGGACTCCGGCGTGCGCGACACCGGCGCCGGGGCCGCCCCGCAGATCGTGGCCCGGCTGGACGCCGCCACCCGCGCCCGCGAGGGCGCACCCGTGGACCTCCGGGTCGACATGGCCAAGGCCCACGTCTTCGACCCGTCGACCGGCGCGAACCTCACGCACCCGGACGGCACCGACGTTCCCTGACACCACGGCCGCGGGCCCCCGCGCGAGGGCCCGCGTCGTCAGACCGCGCAGCCCGCGTGGGCCAGGGCCTGCTTCAGCAGCACCCCGTGCCCGCCGGGCATCTCGCTCTGCACCGCCTGCGACACGGCCTCCTGCGGACTGAACCACACCAGGTCGAGGGCGTCCTGCCGGGGCCGGCAGTCGCCCGTCACCGGCACGATGTAGGCCAGCGACACCGCGTGCTGACGGGGATCGTGGAAGGGGGTGATGCCCTGGGTGGGGAAGTACTCCGCGACCGTGAACGGCTGGAGCGACGCCGGGACGCGGGGCAGCGCCACCGGCCCGAGGTCCTTCTCCAGATGGCGCAGGAGGGCGTCGCGGACGCGTTCGTGGTGCAGCACCCGGCCGGAGACCAGAGTCCGGCTGACCGTCCCGTCGGGCCCGATGCGCAGCAGGAGGCCGACGCTGGTGACTTCGCCGCTGTCGTCCACGCGCACGGGGACGGCCTCGACGTACAGGATCGGCATGCGGGCGCGCGCCATCTCCAGATCGTCGGAGGACAGCCAACCGGGCGTGATCTCGGTCATGTCAGACATTGCTTGATCATACTTTCAGCCGTTCGGACATGGGGAGTGACCGCTCCGAACCATCGTGACCGGCCCCGTGCCGTTCGTCCGCCGCCCGGAGCGCCGCCGGGCGGCCGGGGGACCCGGCGGGCGCCGTCCCGCCCCGCCCGCCGGCGCCCGCCGGGCCGACGCGGGACAGCACGACGCCGTGCGCACCCCGGCCGGCTCGCCGCCGGCGCGCGGTGACCGCCCCGACGTCACCGGGACGTCCACCGGGCACGGGGCCGGCCGGGGTGGTCGTGCGTCCTCCTCGACGGGAGGCCGGATCGCCGGCTCCCGTCAGGGCTTCACGGCCACCGCGCCGTACTGGGGCACCGCGACGGCGGAATCGGACGTGGCGCGCCACCGCGAGCACGACACCAGACCGGGCTCGACCGTCTCCAGCCCCTCGAAGAACGCGGTGATGTCCGCGGCGCCGCGGGCCGTGATCGGGGGAGTGGCGTTCTCGTTCCAGAACTTCATGGCGGGAACCTGGTTCTCGCCGCCGACCTCGGGGTCGAAGGTGGGGTGCGTGAGGACCAGGAAGCTCCCGGAGGGCATCGCGCCCATGACGCGGCGCACGATGCCGCGGGCCTCGTCGGTGTCGAGGACGAAGTTGAGGATGCCCAGCATCATCACCGCCACGGGCCGGGTGAGGTCCAGCGTCTCGGCGGCCCGCTCGAGGATGGCGTCCGGGTCGTGCACGTCGGCGTCGATGTAGTCGGTGGCGCCGTCGCGGGTGCCGGTGAGCAGGGTGCGGGCGTGCGCCAGCACGATCGGGTCGTTGTCGACGTACACGATCCGCGCGTCGGGAGCGATCCGCTGGGCGATCTCGTGGGTGTTGTCGGCGGTCGGCAGCCCGGTGCCGATGTCGAGGAACTGCCGCACGCCGCGCTCGCCGGCCAGGTACGTCACCGCCCGGCCCAGGAACTCCCGGTCCGCCCGGGCGATGTCCCGGATGACCGGGTTGATCGAGGCGACGTGGTCGCCGACCTGCCGGTCGACCTCGTAGTTGTCCTTGCCGCCGATCCAGTAGTTCCACACGCGCGCGTTGTGCGCCACACCGGTGTTCAGCCTCGCCGAGCCGCTCGGCGGGGTGTGGCTCTCACTCACGGTCTCTCCCTCTCCCTTGCCGGTACGGCCGCATCCGGCCGTCGCGGTCATTGTGCCGCGTGATGATCACGTTGTCCGGTGAACGGGAGGACCGGGAGGGGACCGGGGGGAAGGGAGCGGTTCAGCCGGGGGCCGGTGGGGAACCGGCCCGGCCCAGCGCGTCCCCGGCCACGTCCGCGTCGATCGCCGCGCGCACCAACGCGGCCGCGAGGACGGCCGGTTCGGTCCGCCCCGCCAGGGCGACGAGCCGGTCCGGTTCCTGCGGCAGGCCCAGCCGCCGCGCGCCCTGCAGTGCCTTGGCGTCCAGGTAGGGGGCCGTCCCGGGCCACACGCGCTGGACCTCGCGCAGGAAGATGCCGGCGCCGGCCGGGCCCACCCCGGGGAACTCCTGGAGCAGGCGGTGCAGTTCGGGGACCTCGCCGCCCGCCTCCTCGCGGAGCCTGCGCAGGTCACCGCCCCAGCGTTCGATCAGCAGCCGGGCGCCGTCGCCCAGTTGGGTCGCGGTGCGTTCGTCGTAGCGCCGGTAGCCGCCCCGGCCGAGGGCGTCCACCCGCTCCTGCCGGTCGGCGCCGGACATCCGGCGGGGATCGCGCAGCCCCGCCTCGTGCAGGGCACGGGCGGTGGCCACGGCGATCGACCCGCGGATCCGGGCACTGAGCAGATGGGCCAGCACCAGCAGCCGGTACAGCGGCCGCGGGGTGTCCTTCAGCCGGATGCCCGCCTCCTGCGCGTACGTCCGGCCGTGGGCGTCGACGAGCGCGCGGACGACCCGCTCGTCGCGCCCGGCCACGGCTACGCCTTGAGCGGGTCGTGGCCGAGCGACATCAGACGGTGCCTGCGGGGGGTGTCCTCGGCCACGGGCTCGTTCTCCACGTCCGTCTGCGCGGTGACGGTGTCCACGACCTCCTCCATCACCCGCAGATCGTCCTCGGTGAGGTCGGTGCGCCGCTTCTGCAGGATGGAGAGGACGTGCTGCCCCATGTCGTCGCCCGTCCGGTCCGGCAGCGGCTCCGTCTCCTCGCCGGCGTCGCGCACCCGCAGCCAGGCCGCGAGTTCCGCCGAGGTCATGTTCACCACGCGGTGGAAGTCCGTCCACAGCGCTTCGATGTCGAGGGCGTCGCTCATGATGTGCCCCTTACGTGCGTCCGTGCTCCGGCCGGGCGCGGGCCCGCGGGGACGCGGACACCGGGCGCCGGCCCGTTCCGTGCGGCTGCGGCGGCGGTCAGGACTCGCCGGGGAAGTTCTCCGCCTCGAACATCCACCGCTGCTTCTCCAGCTCCGCGGTGATCGAGATCAGCAGGTCCTGGGTGACCAGGTCGGCCTTCTCGGTGGCGTCGATGCGCTCGCGCAGGCGTGTGATCGCCGCCCCGAGCGCCTCGGTCAGCACCCGCACGGCCTCCGCGTCGCGCAGCCAGCCCTCCTTCGGGGACGGCAGGGAGAAGGCCTTGGCGACGGTCTCCGGGCGGCCGTCCGGCGGGACGCCGAGCGCCGCGGCCCGCTCCGCCACCGTGTCGGCCTGGGCGCGCGCGGCCGAGACCACCTCGTCCAGCTGGAGGTGGATCGAGCGGAAGCGCGGACCCACGACGTTCCAGTGCGCCTGCTTCCCGATCAGTGACAGCCCGAGCAGGTCCACCAGGGTGTCCTGGAGGGCCTCGCAGGAGACCCGGCGGGCCTCGTCGGGCAGGGTGCTCCTCACAACGGTCATGGGGTGCTGATCCTCCTCGGTGCGTCGGTGGTCGTACGGAGGGGTGCCCTCGCCGAAGGGGAGGGACGAGCCGGAGTCCCCGCCCGCGCGGGCGGTGCTCCGCAACCACTCCGTGAACGCGCGAGTGCCCCGGCCCTCCGGGCACAAACCCGGCCCGACCAGCGGTCAGGGGCGTCTCAGCCTGCGAGAACGCCGTCCAGGAAGCGCGTCAGACCGTCGAACGCCGCGGCCCTGCACGTCTCGTGGAACACCTCGTGCCGGGCGCCGGGACGGATGCACTCGGTCAGCCGGCCGCCGCTCAGCCGCTCCACTCCGACGCGGCTGCCGGACAGCGGCACCAGGCGGTCGTCGTCGCCGTGCAGCCACAGCAGCGGGAGCGGGCCGACGTCGCCGCCCCGCGCGACGGTGTCCAGCGTCCGCGCGAACGCCTCCACCGTCGGCCGCTTCATCGGGCCGTGCCAGACCAGCGGATCCGCCGCGTACGCCGCGCCGACCGCGGGATCGCGGGAGAGCGCCGCCGGGCTGATCGGGGTGTCCGGGATCGTGTCGAGGGCCAGCAGCCGCCCCGGCAGCTCCCAGGTGCCGATCACGGGCGCCGACAGCACCAGCGCGGCCAGTGACGCGCCGTACCGCTGGGCGTAGCGGGCCGCGATCAGGCCGCCCATGGAGTGGCCGATCATGACGACCGGCAGGTCCGGGTGGGCGCCCCGCACGAGTCCGGCGGCGGAGTGGAGGTCGGTGACCACGTCCTCGAAGTCCTCGATCAGCACCCGTTCGCCCGCCGACCTGCCGTGCCCCAGGTGATCGGGGCCGGCCACCACGGCCCCGTGCGCGACGAGCACGCCGGCCAGTTCGGCGTGGCGGCCGACGTGCTCCCCGTAACCGTGCACCACGAGGGCGAGGTAGCGGGGATCGCCGCGGGACCACTCGCGTACCGTGATCGCGCCCCGGGTGCCGGTGAGGACGTGCTCGCGGGCGTCGGGCATGGAACCTCCGGGCGGGATCGGCGCGGTCCCCGGGATCTTCCCAGGGGACCGGCCGGCGGTCTATAGTCGGAAACTAGCGGTGCTAATTAAGTGAGCCGCCGGTCACGGCACAGTCCCCGGCATCCGGTCAGGAGTCCTCCTCGTGCGTCCCGTCCACTTCGCGGCCGCCCGCCGCACCCCCATCGGCAAACTGCGCGGCGCCCTCTCCCCGGTACGGCCCGACGACCTCGCCGCCGCCGTGATCCGGGGCCTGGTCGCCGACGTGCCCGCGCTGGACCCGGCCCGCGTGGACGACGTCTACTGGGGTGCCGCCAACCAGGCCGGCGAGGACAACCGCAACGTCGCCCGCATGGCCGCGCTGCTCGCCGGGCTCCCCGAGTCCGTCCCCGGCGCCACGGTCAACCGGCTGTGCGCCTCGGGACTGGAGGCCGTCACCGCCGCCGCCCGCACCATCGCGGCCGGTGAGGCCGACATCGTGATCGCGGGCGGCTCCGAGTCGATGAGCCGCGCCCCCTTCGTCCTGCCCCGCCCCGACGAGGCCCTCCCGCACCGCGTCGAGACCGCCGACACCCGGCTGGGCTGGCGGCTGGTCAACCCCGCGATGAAGGACCTCCACGGCCTGCTGTCCATGGGCGAGACGGCGGAGGAGGTCGCCGCCCGGTACGGCATCGCGCGCGAGCGCCAGGACGAGTTCGCCCTGCGCAGCCACCGACGGGCCGCCGACGCCCGCAAGAACGGCCACTTCGACGACGAACTCCTGCCGGTGAGCCGCCCGGACGGGGTGGTCGTCGACGCCGACGAATGCGTCCGCGAGGACACCTCGCTCGAGAAGCTGGCCCGGCTGAAGCCCGTCTTCCGTGAGGGCGGTTCCGTCACGGCGGGCAACGCCTCCCCGATGAACGACGGCGCGGCCGGACTGATCCTGGTCAGCGAGGAGGCCCTGAACGAGCTGGGGCTGGAGTCGCTCGGCCGCTACGTCGCCGGCGCCTCCGCGGGCGTCCACCCGGACGTCATGGGCATCGGCCCGGTCCCCGCCACGCGCAAGGTCCTCGCGCGCGCCGGCTGGAGCATCGGCGACCTCCGGGAGGCCGAGTTCAACGAGGCGTTCGCGGCCCAGGCCCTGGCCTGCGTGGACCAGCTCGGCATCGACCCCGACCTGGTCAACCCGAGCGGCGGCGCGATCGCCCTGGGCCACCCGCTGGGCTGCTCCGGCGCCCGCATCCTCACCACCCTGCTGCACCGCATGCGGCGCACCGGCGCGGAGCGCGGGCTGGCGACGATGTGCGTGGGTGTGGGGCAGGGGAGCGCGGTGCTGGTCGAGAGGCACTAGGCGCACGGGCTCCCGCCGGCGACGGGCGCCGCCGGCGGGACGGGCCGCACGGGTCCCGGGTGCCTGCGCATAGCATCGGTCCCCGCATGAACACCATGACCCTCTGGGACCTCAACGGCTGGCAATTCGCCGCGCTCGCCTTCGCGGCCCTGCTCGTCGGCTTCTCCAAGACCGCCGTCAGCGGGGCCAACACGGTCAGCCTCGCCGTCTTCGCCGCGGTGCTGCCCGCCCGCGCCTCCACCGGCGTCCTGCTGCCGATCCTGATCGCCGGTGACGTCCTCGCCGTCCTCACCTACCGCCGGCACGCCCACTGGCCGACGCTGTGGCGGCTGTTCCCGGCGGTCGCGGCGGGCGTCGTCGTCGGCACCGTGTTCCTGATGTGGGCGGACGACGGGATCGTGCGGACGTCGATCGGCGCGATCCTGCTGCTGATGGCCGCGGTGACGGTGTGGCGGCGGCGGAAGGCCGGGGCGGAGGAGGAACCGGACGCGGTCGCCACCCGTGCGGGCCGCGCCAAGGCCCGCGCGTACGGCGTCCTCGGCGGCTTCACCACCATGGTCGCCAACGCCGGCGGGCCGGTGATGTCGATGTACCTGCTCTCCGCGGGCTTCCGGAAGATGGGCTTCCTGGGGACCTCGGCCTTCTTCTTCCTGATCGTCAACACGTCCAAGCTGCCGTTCAGCGTCGGCCTGGGCCTGATCGACGCCGAGTCGCTGCTGCTCGACGCGGCCCTCGTGCTGTTCGTGGTGCCGGGGGCGCTCCTCGGCAAGTGGGCCGTGGACCGGATCAACCAGCGGCTCTTCGAGCACCTGGTCATCGCGGCGACGGTGGTGGGCGGCCTGCAACTGCTGGTGCGCTGAGCCGCGCGGCCGGCGGGGGCGGGGAGGTGGCCGGGAGGCCGGTCAGGAGGGCGGGGCCGGGGTAGCCGGCGCGGGCGGCGCGATCGACGGTCCGGCCGGTCCGTCGGCCCCGTCCGGTCCGTCCGACCGGTGCGGTCCGTGAGGGCCGGCCGGTCCGTGAGGGGCGACTGGTCCGTACGGGTTCGCCGGTGAGCCGTCCGGGTGGCGCAGCCGGCCGGGCGCGGCCGTGCGGCCGACGGTCGCCGCCAGCTTGCGCAGCCGCCGCCAGTCCAGTCGCTGCGGAGGCCTCCTGACGCCGGGCCGCCTGCGCGGGACGCGCACGCGGAGCACGCCCGGTGCGATCCGGCAGTGCACGGGCGCCGGCAGCACCATGGCCTCCCCGTCGACCCCGGCCTCGATCTGCGCGCGGTCCGCCTCGATGACGACCTCGCGGGCGGTCAGCAGGGTGAGTCCGCTCGGATCGGGGTTCAGCAGCAGCGCGGCGGCGTCGACGGCGCCCTCCAGCCGGACGCCGAGGACACCGAGCACGGCGGAGTCGAGCCGTTCGCGCCGGCCCAGGCCGAAGGGATCACCGGTGTGGTACGGGTTGTTGCTGACCAGCACGGCCTGCGGAGCGGTGAGCGTCGTGTCCCCCACGCGGGCGACCAGCCGGGGCCCCTGCTGACCGGTGAGCAGATCGGGCAGCATCTCCAGGCTGGTGCCGAGCTTGTCGTCGCGGTAGGCGGGGCTCTGCACGATCGCCGCGTACGCGCCGAAGGAGGCGTTGTTCACGAACGGCTGCTCACCCGCGAACCCGAGGTCGACGCGGAGCTCGACGCCGTCCGTCAGCGCGTCGAGGCAGGCGGCCGGGTCGCCGCGGTCGAGGCCGAGGTCCAGGGCGAAGTGGTTGCGCGTCCCGGCACTGATGACCAGGAACGGGATGTCGTGCTCGGCGGCCACGGCCGCGACCAGCGCCTGTGTGCCGTCGCCGCCCGCGGCGCCCAGCAGGTCCGCGCCGTCCGCGACGGCGGCCCGGGCCAGCTCGGTGACGTCGTGCCGCTCGTCCGGGTCGAGCAGCACGACCCGTGCCCCCAGGCGTTCCGCCTTCTCCCGCAGCCGGAACCGGCCCACCTTGCCGCCGCCCGACCGGGGATTCATGATCAGCACCGGCCGCCGGGGCGGCGGCAGCCGCCGCTCCCGCACCCGGGCCCGCTCGCTGCCCGTGCCCCGCAGCGCGAACCGGCCGCACCACACCGCCAGGACCCACAGGGCCAGCGACACCGGCAACGCCCAGAACAGGGTCGCGGCGAACAGGCCGAGCACGGCGGCGGGCACGCACACGGCGACCAGCGCGGCGCCCCACCGCAGCGGACCCCGCAGGGTCAGCGTCCACCACACGGCGGCCGCGCTGAGCCCCAGCCCGGCGATCCCGCAGACCAGCAGCAGCAGACCGCGCAGCCCGCCGTAGAGGAGGGGAGCCACCACCGCGAGCGCGGCGGCGGCCAGCGCCCCCCGCGCCGCCCACCGCTGGGCGCGGTAGCCCCGCCTGCTCAAGTCCACGGCCATGATTCCTCCAGTCGCCGGCGTCATCGTAGGACGTGTGCGCACGGGTGTGCGGCCGGATTCCGGGCGCCGGTCACCGGCGGACGGACAGGCGGACGGGCCGGTGCCGGGGAGGGCGTCCGGGCCTCGTACCCTCGGCGCCATGTCCCCGCACATCCTGGTCCTCGGCGGCACCACCGAGGCACGCGCACTGGCCACCGGGCTGACCGCCCGTCCCGGCATCCGGGTGACCACCTCGCTCGCCGGACGCGTGGCACGGCCGGGAGCCGTCGCGGGCGAGGTGCGCGTCGGCGGTTTCGGCGGCGCGGAGGGGCTGGCCCGCTGGCTGCGCGAGCAGCGCGTGGACGCCGTGGTCGACGCGACGCACCCCTTCGCGCGGACCATCACGGAGAACGCGGCACGGGCCGCGGCCGCGACCGGGCTGCCCCTGGCGGTCCTGCGCCGGCCGGGCTGGCGCCCGGGCCCGCGCGACGACTGGCATCCGGTCCCCTCGCAGGCCGCGGCGGCCGACCTGCTGCCCCGGCTCGGACACCGGGTCTTCCTCACCACCGGCCGCCTGGGCCTCGCGGCCTTCGCCCACCTGACGCACCTGCGCTTCCTCGTCCGGTCGGTGGAGCCGCCCGAGCCGCCCGTGCCGCCGCACGCGCGCGTCCTGCTGGCCCGGGGCCCCTTCACCGTGGCCGGCGAGACGGCGCTCCTGCGCGAGCACCGCATCGACGTGCTGGTGACGAAGGACAGCGGCGGAACGGCGACGTCCGCGAAACTCACCGCGGCCCGCGACCTCGGGCTGCCGGTCGTGGTCGTGCGGCGCCCGCCCCTCCCGGACGGGGTGATCGCGGTTCCCGGCGTCCCGGAGGCCCTGCACTGGCTGGACGCCCTCGGCCGGCCGTGACCGGCGGACCCGCGGCGACGGGCGGGACGGCCTCGCGCACGTCCGGCCCGCGCACCGCCTACCGCTCGGACGCCCTGCGCCGCAGCAGATACGTGTCCATGATCCAGCCCTTGCGCTCGCGGGCCTCCGCACGGAGCCGTTCGATTCGGGGCGCGGCCTCGGCGAGGGGGCCGGAGACGAGGATCTCGTCCGGGGTGCCGATGTAGGCACCCCAGTAGATGTCGATGTCCTCGCCGTCCTCGCCGTCCGCACCGTTCCCGTCGGCGTACTGCCGGAAGGTCTGGTGGGCGTCCAGCATCACCACCACGTCGTCCACGCCCTCGGGGAAGCCCTCGGCGAGCCGCCGGCCCGTGGTGATCTGGACCGGGCGGGCGACGCGGTTGAGTCCCGTCCGGTGCCGTGCGACCAGCGCCGAGACGCTGCTGATCCCCGGCACGACGTCGTACGCGAAGGCGACGGCGCCCCGCTCCAGCACCTCCTCGAGGATCGCGAGGGTGCTGTCGTACAGCGACGGGTCCCCCCACACCAGGAACGCGCCGGTCTCGTCCTCGCCGAGCTCCCCGGCGATCAGCCGCTCGTAGATGTCCGCGCGGGCGCTGCGCCAGTCCCCGACGGCGGGGGAGTAGGCCGCACCGCCGGCCGAGCGGTCCCGCTCCGGGTCGCGTGCCTCGACGACCCGGTACGTCCCCTCCGGCACGTGCGCGTCGAGCATGTCCCGGCGCAGCCGGGTGAGGTCCGCCTTCACCTCGCCCTTGTCGAGGAGGAAGAACACGTCCGTGTCCCGCAGCGCCTTGACCGCCTGAAGGGTCAGCTGGTCGGGGTCGCCCGCGCCGATACCGATGACATGAATCTTTCGCACGCCCCGAGTCTGCCGCACGGCACCGGCACCCCTCTCACCGCACCCCGGCCGGGGGCCCGTCCCCTACGCCGGCTTCCGCAGCCGGGGCGCCCGCGCCGCCGGGTCCACGGGCGCGCCGCCGCCCCGCTCGACCTCCGCGGCCAGCTCCCGGGCCCAGGCGACGACACCGGCGAGATCGATCCCGTGCGGACGCCGTTCGCCCCCGCCTCCCGCCGCCCATCCCTGGACCGCGCCGGCCCCGCGCCGCAGCAGCCGCGCCCCGCCCGTGACGTTCCCGCGCGCGGCGTGGGTGAGCCCCACGGCGAGCTGGGCCAGGCCCCGCCACAGCTCGCGCTCCTCCCGGGGCCCCGACTTCCAGGCGTCCTCGAACACCTCGTGCGCGTGGAACGGCTTGCCCTCGTCCAGCAGCCGCTGCGCCTCGGCGACGCTCTCCTCCGGCCGCCGGACGACCCCCTCGGGCTGCCGGGGCACCCCCTGCGCGCCGTACGGCAGGGGCCGCCCCAGCCCGTCCCGCGGCCGGGCGTTGCGCGCCCGCCCCTCGCCGTCACGGTCCCGCGCGACGGCCGTCCGGTCCGGGGATGTCCTGTCCGTGCTGTCCATACGCCGATTGTCCCGCGCCCGGCCCCGCTTCGGCGTGGGCGCGGTGTGGGGTAAAGTGCTGTTCGCGCGATCACGCGGGTCACCGCGGGGGAGCGCACCGGGACGTGGCGCAGCTTGGTAGCGCACTTGACTGGGGGTCAAGGGGTCGCAGGTTCAAATCCTGTCGTCCCGACGGTTCTCACCAGCGGATCCGCCGGAAACGGCGGGTCCGCTGGTTTCGTCCGCGCGACACGCGTCGGCGGTCCGGCGCAGGATCGTCTCCGCGTCGTCGGTGATCCGGCGCACGATCTCGGCCGCCGGGAGGACGTCGTGGACGAGTGCCGCGGACTGGCCGGTGAGCGGCAGGAACTCGTGCCCGCGCCCGGTGAGCACGGCCTCCACGACGCGGGGGCCGGCCTCGGCCGGCCGTACCCGCTCGGGGTGCGCCTCCACCTCCTCGAGGAAGGGCGTGCGCAGCGACCTGGGGGAGCCGTAGGCGCCGGGCCGGGAGAACGGCGGCATGAACCTGTCGCTGTGGGCCGACTTGATCGTGTCGCGTGCCTCGGCGGCGACGATCCGGGCCTTCCACTCCTCGGCGATGTCCATCTCCACCGACGCGAGCAGGCGCGTGCCGAGGACCACGCCCTGGGCGCCCAGGGCCAGCGCCGCCGCCAGCCCCCGTCCGTCCGCGACGCCGCCCGCGGCGACCACGGGGATCGTCCCCGCGACGTCCACGACCTGCGGAACCAGCACCATGGTGGCCACCTCGCCGCCCTGGCCCCCGGCCTCGCCGCCCTGGGCGACGACGACGTCCGCGCCCGCGCGCACGGCCTGCTCGGCCTGCCGGACGTCCATGACCTGCTGGATCCACAGGATGCCCGCGTCGTGGGCGCGTCCGATCAGGTCGCCGGGCACCCCGAGGTGGAAGGAGATCGCGGCCGGACGCTCGTCCAGCGTCGCCCGGAACGCCTCCTCGTCCAGGGGGCGGAGGGTGTGGTTGACGGCGAAGGGCCGGTCGGTCAGCTCCCGCATCCGGGCCCACTGGCGCCGCAGGTCGGCGACCGGGCGCACCGCCGTCCCCAGGCTGCCGAGGGCTCCGGCTCCGCACACGGCCGCGGCGAGGGCGACCTGTTCGTACGGTCCGTACGGCGCGCCGATGACGGGCACGTCGATACCGAGGACGTCGCAGAGCGGCGTGCGGAGCATGGCCGCCTCCTTCCGGCACCGCGGTCGGGCGGGGCCGCATGCCGGCCATCATCCTCCGGCGGCCGCGCCGGCGCACGGCGGGCCGGCGCGCCGCGCCCGTCCAGCCCGTGGGCCGCCGGGCGTCGGTTCGGGGGCGATCGGTCAGCCGGGGGCCCGGTCCGTCCGCGCGCCGGCGGGCGATCCCCGATTCCCTTCCGGCGCGCTTGACCTGAAGAGCACTTCAAGAGGAAGACTCTCGCTCCGATCCCCGACAACGGGGTGCGAACGGGAGGGAACCGTCATGAAGTACCGCACCATCGGCACCGATCCGCGGACCCGCCGCGAGGTGAGCGTGCTCGCGCTCGGCGCGATGCTCTTCGGGTCGGTGACCGACGAGAAGACCTCCTTCGCCATCCTCGACCGCTACGTCGAGGCCGGCGGGAACTTCGTCGACACGTCCGACAACTACGCCTTCTGGATCGACGGCGGCCAGGGCGGGCAGAGCGAGGAACTGCTCGGCCGCTGGCGGCGCAGCCGCGGCGTCGGCGACGAGATCACCGTCGCCACCAAGCTCGGCGCCCGTCCCCTCGCGCCCGGCACGAGCTACGTCGACAACCCGGAGGGCCTGTCGGCCGAGGTGATCCGGGAAGCGGCGGACCGCAGCCGCGAACTGCTCGGCATGGAACGGCTGCACCTGCTGTACGCGCACATCGACGACCACACCGTCCCCCAGCGCGAGACGGTCGAGGGCTTCGCGGCCCTGGTCGCCGAGGGGACCGTGGGGCTGCTCGGCGTGAGCAACCAGGCCGTGTGGCGGGTGGAGCGGGCCCGCGCCCTCGCGGCGGCGGCCGGGCTGCCCGGCTACGAGGTGCTCCAGTACCAGCACAGCTACCTGCGTCCCCGCACCGACGTGCCGGAGGGCCTCTTCCCCGACGGCAGCCTCGGTCACGCCGGCGCGGAAACGGCCTCCTACCTGCGGGCCGAGCCCGGGCTGACCCTGGTCGCCTACTCGCCGCTGCTCAAGGGCGCGTACGCCCGCCCCGACCGGCTGCCCCACGACTACGACCACCCGGGCACCCCGGCCCGGCTCGCGGTGCTGCACGAGGTCGCCCGGGAGACCGGGGCGACGGCCGGCCAGGTGGTGCTGGCCTGGCAGCTCGGCCACGAGCTGCCGATCGTCCCGCTGGTCGGGGCGTCCTCGGTGGCCCAGCTGGAGGAGAACCTGGCGGCGGTGGACCTGGAGCTGACGGCGGAGCAGCGGGCCCGGCTGGACGGGGCGCACTGAGACATCCGCGTCCGCCGGTGCGACCGTGGGAGGGGCAGCCGGACATCCGGAAGGGAGCGCCTCCCATGACCAGCCATCCCGCCGTCCCCCTCATGCGGACCACCCCCGAAGGCCTCCTGTGGGAGCCCAGCGAGCGCTGGGTGCGCGGCCGCAGGGGCGACGTCACCGTCGTCGACAGCCGGCACCCGGTCCTCGTCTGGGAGCCGCACCTGCCCGTCCCGCAGTACGCCTTCCCCCGCGCGGACGTGCGCACGGACCTCCTGCACCCCGCACAGAACCCGCCCCGGGGCGGGCACACGGGGCCGACGGTCTTCTACGACCTGGAGGCCGACGGCGAAACGCGCCCGAACGCGGCCTGGACGTTCCCCGCGGACGACCTGGCCGGCCACGTCGCCTTCGCGTGGTTCCCGCGCACCGGCACCGGACTCGACCACTGGTACGAGGAAGAGGAGGAGATCTTCGTCCACCCCCGCGATCCGCACAAACGGGTCGACGCGCTGCCGAGCAGCCGCCACGTCCGGGTCGAGATCGACGGCACGGTCGTCGCCGAGACCCGGGACCCGGTCCTGCTCTTCGAGACCTCCCTGCCGACCCGCTACTACATTCCGCGCCGGGACGTCCGCCTGGACCTCTTCGAGGCCACGGACCACAGCACCCGGTGCCCGTACAAGGGCACGGCCGGCCAGTACTGGTCCTGGCGCGGCGGGGCCGCCGTACCGCCGAACCTCGTGTGGAGCTATCCCGACCCCCTGCCCGCCGTGGCCGCGATCAAGGGGCGGCCGGCCTTCTTCAACGAGGTGGTCGACATCACCGTGGACGGTGAGCTGCTCCAGCGCCCGGTCACGCCCTTCAGCGCGGGCCTCAGGGTCTGACCAGCAACCGGAAGTCGAACGCGTACCGTGAGGCCCGGTAGAGGTGGGCGCCGTACTCCACCGGGCGGCCCGTGTCGTCGTAGGCCGTGCGCCGCATGGTGAGGAGGGCCGCGCCCTCCTCCTCGTCCAGGCGGGCGGCCTCCTGCGCGGTGGCCGAGCGGGCGCCGACCGTCTGGCGCGCGCTGTGCAGGGTGACGCCCGCCGAACGCAGCATGCGGTACAGGCCGGTCGACTCCAGCCGGGCGCCGTCCAGGTCCAGCAGGCCCGGCGGGAGGTGGTTGCGCAGCAGGGCCACCGGCTGGCCGTGGGTGCGGCGCAGGCGTTCCAGGACGATCACCTCGCCGCCCTCGGCCAGGCCCAGGGCGGCCGCCACGTCGGCGGAGGCCGGGACGGTCTCGTTGCGGATCACCTGGGTGCTCGGTCCCTGGCCGGCCGCCTCCAGGTCGTCGTAGAGGCTGCTCAGTTCCAGGGGGCGCCTGACCTGGCTGTGCACCACCTGGGTGCCCACCCCGCGCCGCCGGACCAGGAGCCCCTTGTCGACGAGGGACCGGATGGCCTGGCGGACCGTGGGGCGGGACAGACCGAGGCGCACGGAGAGGTCGACCTCGTTGCCCAGGAGGTCGCCCGGGGCGAGGACGCCCTGCTCGATCGCCGCCTCCAGCTGCTGGGCGAGCTGGTGGTACAGCGGTACCGGACTGCCCCGGTCCAGGGCGAGGTCCAGTGAACGGTGCGCGGGTCCGGTCACGGCGCGTGCGGGGCCACCGGTCTTCGCCATGGACGTACCTCCCTGACGTGGGGGCGGGCGGGGCGGGAGCCGCGGGGGCGCGGGGCCTTCCGCGGGAGGAGGTGCCTACAGGTGGCGACGGCGTCCGGCGACCCGGGATTCGTACCGTTCCCGGGCCGCCACGGCGGCCTCGCGGGACGCCACCTCGGCCACCGGCACGTCCCACCAGGCCTCGGCCGGGGGAGCGGTGGGGGTCGGGTCGGTCTCGACGTGGACGCACGTCGGACGGTCGGAGGCCCGGGCCTTCGCGAGCGCGTCGCGCAGTTCCCGCACGGTCTTGGCGCGCAGCACGTCCATGCCGAGGCTGGCCGCGTTGGCGGCCAGGTCGACGGGCAGCGGGGCACCGGTGAAGGTGCCGTCGTCGGCCCGGTGGCGGTAGGCGGTGCCGAAGCGTTCGCCGCCGGTCTCCTCGGAGAGGCCGCCGATGGAGGCGTAGCCGTGGTTCTGGATCAGCACCACCTTGACGGGCAGGCGCTCCTGCACCGCCGTGACGAGCTCCGTCGGCATCATCAGGTAGGTGCCGTCGCCGACGAGGGCCCACACCGGAGTGCCGGGTGCCGCCTGCTGGACCCCCAGGGCGGCCGGGATCTCGTACCCCATGCAGGAGTAGCCGTACTCCAGGTGGTACTGGCGCGGGCTGCGCGCGCGCCACAGCTTGTGCAGGTCGCCGGGGAGCGAGCCGGCCGCGTTGATCACCACGTCCTCGTCGCCCACGACCGCGTCGAGCGCGCCGAGGACCTGGGTCTGGGTCGGCACGGCCGCGTCGTCCCCGGCCCGGTAGGCGGTCTCGACGACCTGCTCCCAGCGCTCCTTGCCGGCGCGGTACTCCGCCTCGTACGACGGCTCCACGCGGTGGCCGGCCAGCGCCTCGGCCAGCTTCTCGAGCCCCGTGCGCGCGTCGCACACCAGGGTGCGCGCCGCCAGCTTGTGCGCGTCGAAGCCGGTGATGTTGAGGTTGACGAAGCGGACGTCCGGGTTCTGGAAGAGGGTGCCGGAGGCGGTGGTGAAGTCGGTGTAGCGGGTGCCGACGCCGATCACCAGGTCGGCGGTGCGGGCGAGCGCGTCGCTCACCGCCGTGCCGGTGTGGCCGATGCCGCCGAGGTCGGCCGGGTGGTCGTGGCGCAGGGAGCCCTTGCCGGCCTGGGTGGAGGCGACCGGGATGCCGGTGGCGTCCACGAACGCCCTCAGGGCCTCCTCGGCCTCGCCGTGGTGGACGCCGCCGCCCGCGACGATCAGCGGGCGCCGCGCGGCCCGCACGGCCTGCGCGGCCGCCGCCAGCTCCACCGGGTCCGGGGCGGGGCGGCGCACGTACCAGACGCGTTCGGCGAAGAACTCCTCCGGCCAGTCGTACGCCTCCGCCTGCACGTCCTGCGGCAGCGCGAGGGTGACGGCGCCGGTCTCGGCCGGGTCGGCGAGCACCCGCATCGCGTTCAGCGCGGAGGGGATCAGCGCCTCCGGGCGGGTGACGCGGTCGAAGTACCGCGACACCGGGCGGAGCGTGTCGTTGACCGACACGTCGGCCGCGACCGGGTGCTCCAGCTGCTGGAGCAGCGGGTCGGCGGCGCGCGAGGCGAAGTAGTCGCCGGGCAGCAGCAGCACCGGCAGCCGGTTGATCGTGGCGAGGGCGGCGCCGGTGACCAGGTTGGTCGCGCCGGGGCCGATGGAGGTGGTGACCGCCTGCGCCGAGAGGCGGTTGAGCTGGCGGGCGTGGCCGACGGCGGCGTGCACCATCGACTGCTCGTTGCGGCCCTGGTGGTACGGCATGACGTCGGCGTACTCGACGAGCGCCTGCCCGACGCCCGCCACGTTGCCGTGGCCGAAGATGCCCCAGGTGCCCGCGATCAGCCGGCGCCGTACGCCGTCGCGTTCGGTGTACTGGGCGGACAGGAACCGCACCAGCGCCTGGGCGGTCGTCAGTCGGCGGGTGGTGGCGCTCATGCGGACCTCTCGGGGGCGGTGTAGAGGGGGAGTCGGGGGTCGACCGGCTGGTCCGGCCAGGTGCCGCGGATCCAGGCGTGGTCGGGGTGGTCGCAGATCAGCCAGGCGCGCTCGGCCCCGGGGCCCGCCATGACGTTGAGGTAGTACATGTGGTGGCCCGGCACGGCCATGGAGGGCCCGTGCCAGCCGTCCGGGATGAGGACGACGTCGCCGTCGCGCACCTCGGCCAGCACGTCCGTGTCGCGGCCCGGACCGGAGGGGGAGACCCGTTGGTAGCCGAGGCCGGGGGTGCCGTCGTGGCCGGCGAACTCGAAGTAGTAGATCTCCTCCAGCACGGACTCCTCGCCCGGCCGGTGCTCGTCGTGCTTGTGCGGCGGGAAGGACGACCAGTTGCCGCCCGGGGTGACGACCTCGACCGCGATCAGCTTGTCGCACTCGAAGACCCCCGCCGCACCGAAGTTGTTGACCTGGCGGGAGCAGCTGCCGGTGCCGCGCAGCTCCACCGGGACGTCGGCGGCCGGTCCGTAGCGGGCGGGCAGCCGGCGGGTGCAGCGGGCCCCGGTGAGCGCGAACCGCCCGCCGCCGGCCGAGGTCACCGTGGCACGGGCGTCGCGCGGGACGTAGGCGAAGTCGCTGACGCCGTCGAACACCCCGGTGCGGCCGGTGAGTTCGAAGGTGTCGTGGCCGAAGTCGTCCACGGCGGCGACCGTGCAGCCGCCGCTCAGCGGGAGCACGATCCACTCGCTGTCACCGGTGTCGAAGGTGTGCGTGCCGCCCGGCGGCAGCTCCAGCACGCGCAGGGCGGAGTACCCCCATCCGGCCGTTTCCGGGGTCACGTCGACGAGGTAGGGGCCGGCGAGGGCCTTGCCGGCGGGAAGGTGGTGCGTCATGCCATGCCTCCGTCTCGGAGCGGGCGTCTCGGAACAGCGTGTCGCAACGGGCGTCCCGGGACGACGTCCCGGGACCGGTGTCTCACAGCAGGCCGACGGCCGTGTCCACCGCCGTCTCCACCGTGCCCTCGGCCGGGTAGAGCAGCGACCGGCCGACGACCATGCCCTGCACGGAGGGCAGTCGCAGCGCCTTGCCCCACCGCGCGTAGGCCGCCTCCTGGTCGCCGACCTCGCCGCCGAGCAGCACGACGGGCAGCGTGGAGGCCTGCAGCACCTCCGCCATGTCGTCGGCGTCGTCGGTGACCGGGAGCTTCAGCCAGGTGTAGGCGGAGGTGCCGCCCAGGCCGGACGCGATGGCGATGGAGCGGGTGACGGCCTCGGCGGACAGGTCGTTGCGGACCCGGCCGTCGATCCGGCGGGAGATGAACGGCTCCACGAACACCGGCAGCCGGCGCGCGGCCATGGCGTCGACGGCGCGGGCGGTGGACTCCAGGGTGGTCAGGGAGCCCGGGTCGTCGTAGTCGATGCGCACGAGGAGCTTGCCGGCGTCGAAGCCCAGGCGTTCGATGTCCTCGGGGCGGTGGCCGGTGAAGCGGTCGTCCATCTCGAAGGCCGCGCCGGCCAGGCCGCCGCGGTTCATCGAGCCCATGACGACCTTGTTCTCCAGCGCCCCGAGCAGCAGCAGGTCCTCCAGGACGTCGGCGGTGGCCAGTACTCCGTCGACGCCGGGCCGGGACAGCGCGATGCAGAGACGTTCCAGCAGGTCGGCGCGGTTGGCCATGGCCAGCCGCCGGTCGCCGATGCCGAGCGCACCCCGGGCCGGGTGGTCGGCGGCCACGATCATCAGCCGGCCGCTGTCGCCGATCAGCGGGCGGCGCGCCCGGCGGGCGGCCGCCTCGGCGACGGCCTCGGGACGGCGGGCTCGGACCGCGGTGAGGTCGGGGATGCTGAGGTTCAAGGAAGGGCTCCGTTCAGGACTGGCTCGGCCGGCTCGCGTCGCCCGGCGACGCGGCCCGCGCGAGGAGGTCCGCGACCTCCGGCTCGGTCGGCATGGCGGACGAGCAGGCGAGGCGCGAGGCGACCAGGGCGCCGGCCGCGTTGGCGTGGCGCATGGTCCGCTCCAGGTCCCAGCCGGAGAGCAGACCGTGGCAGAGCGAGCCGCCGAAGGCGTCGCCCGCGCCGAGGCCGTTGACCACCTCGACCGGCACCGGCTCCACCTCGGCGCGGGTGCCGTCGCGGTGCACGGCGAGCACGCCCTTCGGGCCCTGCTTGACGACGGCCAGCTCCACGCCCGCCGCCAGCAGTGCCTCGGCGCACGCCTCGGGCTCGCGCACCCCGGTGGCGACCTCGCACTCGTCGAGGTTGCCGACCGCGACCGTGGCGTGCCGCAGGGCCTCGCGGTAGTACGGGCGGGCCTGGTCCGGGTCCCGCCAGAACACCGGGCGCCAGTCGAGGTCGAAGACGGTGGTGCCGGCCTTGTCCCGGGCCCGGAGGGCGGTGAGGGTGGAGGTGCGGCTCGGCTCCTCGCTCAGGCCGGTGCCGGTGACCCAGAAGACGCCGGCCGCGCGGACGGCGGACAGGTCCAGCTCGTCGGGGTGGATCTCCAGGTCGGGGGCCTTGGGCCGGCGGTAGAAGTACAGCGGGAAGTCGTCCGGCGGGAAGATCTCGCAGAACGTGATCGGGGTGGGGTACGCCGCGACCGGCGTGACCCAGCGGTCGTCGACGCCGAAGTCCCCCAGCGCCTCGTGCAGATAGGCGCCGAAGGGGTCGTCCCCGGTGCGGGTGATCACCGCCGCGGAGCGGCCCAGGCGGGCGGCGGCGACCGCGACGTTCGCGGCGGAACCGCCCAGGAACTTCCCGAACGTCTCCACCCACGCCAGCGGTACGCCGGTCTGCAGCGGGTAAAGATCGACCCCGATGCGCCCCATGGTGATCAGGTCGAAATACTGTGGTGAGTCGGCCATTGAGCGACGCTCCTCGAGCTGCTGGGGATGCGGCTCCCGGGACGCCCTGCCACGGTGAGGGCGTGGACCCCGGGGACCTGCCGCCCCTCAGGTGTAGGTCTCGGAGGGCGGCGATGTCAATAGTTTGTACTTACATTCGGACGAGCTTGTGAAATGATGTCTTAACAAAGTATTGACAGCGGGCGCAACAGGGGATTGGATCCCGTCCCAGCACGACAGCCGTGTTCCACGGCGCACCCCGGACTCCCGAGGCTCCGGGCAACCGGATCCTCGGACTCCCGCCCTTTCCCCGCGTAGCACAGTGAGGTGCAGGAACGATGGACCGCTCTTCTCACCCCCGCTCCCGCAGAATCGCGCCGTTCGTCGCGGTCGCGGCGGCAGCCGCCCTGACCCTCGCCGGCTGCTCCAGCGGTTCCGGCGGCAAGAAGGCCGAGGAGGGCGGAGCCGACGCCTCCGCGGGCAAGGCGAACACGCCCCGCATGAAGGTCGCCCTGGTCACCCACCAGGCGCCCGGCGACACCTTCTGGGACATCGTCCGCAAGGGCGCCGAGGCCGCGGCGGCCAAGGACAACATCGAGCTCGTCTACTCCTCCGACCCGAACGCGGGCACCCAGGCCAACCTGGTGCAGAACGCGATCGACCAGAAGGTCGACGGCATCGCGGTCACCCTCGCCAAGCCGGACGCGCTCAAGGACGTCATCGGCAAGGCGGAGGCGGCCGGCATACCCGTCGTCGGCCTCAACTCCGGTCTGAGTGACTGGAAGGACCTCGGCCTGCTGGAGTTCTTCGGCCAGGACGAGTCGGTGGCGGGCGAGGCGTTCGGCAAGAAGCTGAACGAGGTCGGCGCCAAGAACGCCGTCTGCGTCATCCACGAGCAGGGCAACGTCGGTCTGACCCAGCGGTGCGACGGGGTGAAGAAGACCTTCGAGGGCAGGACCCAGATCCTCAACGTCAACGGCACCGACATGCCGTCGGTGAAGTCGACCATCACCGCCAAGCTGAAGCAGGACTCCTCCATCGACTACGTCGTCACCCTCGGCGCCCCCTTCGCGCCGACCGCGGTGCAGTCGACGGGCGACGCGGGCAGCGAGGCGAAGGTCGCCACCTTCGACCTCAACAAGGAGCTGACCAAGGCGATCGAGGCCGGCGACATCCAGTTCGCCGTGGACCAGCAGCCCTACCTCCAGGGCTACCTCGCCGTCGACGGCCTGTGGCTCTACGAGAACAACGGCAACTACAGCGGCGGCGGTGAGCAGCCGGTGCTGACCGGCCCGGCGTTCGTCGACAAGTCCAACGTCGACGCGGTCTCCGAGTACGCCGCGAAGGGCACTCGGTGATGAGCATGACCCGACAGGCTGAGCCGGCGGTGGACACACCGCCGGCCCCCGGCCCGAAGCAGACCGACGGCCGCACCGTGCGGCGCTCGCCGGCGCTGCGCCTGCTCGCCCGGCCCGAGGTCGGCGTGTTCCTCGGCGCCGTGGCCGTCCTGGTGTTCTTCCTGTTCGCCGCCCCGCCGGTGCGGGACGGCAGCTCGATGGCGAACATCCTGTACCAGTCCTCGACCATCGGGATCATGGCGCTGCCCGTGGCCCTGCTGATGATCGGCGGCGAGTTCGACCTCTCGGCCGGCGTCGCCGTCGTGGCCTCGGCGCTGACCGCGAGCATGCTCAGCTACCAGCTCACCCTGAACGTGTGGATGGGTGTGATCGTCGCGCTCGTGGTGTCCCTCGCCGTCGGCGCGTTCAACGGCTGGATGCTGGTCAGGACGGGGCTGCCGAGCTTCCTGGTCACCCTCGGCACCTTCCTGATCCTGCAGGGCGTCAACCTCGCGGTGACGAAGCTGGTCACCGGCAACGTCGCCACCGACGACATCAGTGACATGGACGGCTTCGGCCAGGCCAAGGCGCTCTTCGCCTCCAGCTTCGACGTCGGCGGCGTCCAGGTGAAGATCACCGTCGTGTGGTGGCTCGTCTTCGCCGCCCTGGCCACCTGGGTCCTGCTGCGCACCAGGTACGGCAACTGGATCTTCGCGGTCGGCGGCAACAAGGAGAGCGCCCGCGCGGTCGGCGTCCCCGTCACCTTCACCAAGATCTCGCTGTTCATGCTGGTCGGCTTCGGCGCCTGGTTCGTCGGCATGCACAACCTGTTCTCCTTCAACACCGTGCAGTCCGGCGAGGGCGTGGGCCAGGAGCTCATCTACATCGCGGCGGCGGTCATCGGCGGCTGCCTGCTCACCGGCGGCTACGGCTCCGCGATCGGCCCGGTCTTCGGCGCCTTCATGTTCGGCATGGTGCAGCAGGGCATCGTCTACGCCGGCTGGGACCCCGACTGGTTCAAGGCCTTCCTCGGCGTGATGCTGCTCGGCGCCGTCCTCATCAATCTGTGGGTCCAGCGCACGGCGACCCGGAGGTGACCGCAATGACCGACAACACCACCGGCACCCACGGTGCCGTCCTCGAGGACACCGCACCCGACGGGGACCGCCCCCTGGTCGAACTCCGCGGCGCCGGCAAGTCCTACGGCAACATCCGCGCCCTGCACGGCGTCGACCTCACCGTCCACCCCTCCAGGGTGACCTGCGTCCTCGGCGACAACGGCGCCGGCAAGTCCACCCTCATCAAGATCGTCTCGGGGCTGCACCAGCACACCGAGGGCGAGTTCCTCGTCGACGGCGCACCGGTGCGGTTCTCCACCCCGCGCGAAGCGCTCGACAAGGGCATCGCCACCGTCTACCAGGACCTCGCGGTCGTCCCGCTGATGCCGGTGTGGCGGAACTTCTTCCTCGGCTCCGAGATGACCAAGGGCCCCTGGCCCGTCCGCCGCCTCGACATCGACCGCATGAAGAGGACGGCCGACGAGGAACTGCGCAACATGGGCATCGTCCTGGACGACCTGGAGCAGCCCATCGGCACGCTCTCCGGCGGCCAGCGCCAGTGCGTCGCCATCGCGCGCGCGGTCTACTTCGGCGCCCGCGTGCTGATCCTGGACGAGCCGACGGCCGCCCTCGGCGTCAAGCAGTCCGGCGTGGTGCTGAAGTACATCGCCATGGCCCGCGACCGCGGCCTGGGCGTCATCTTCATCACCCACAATCCCCACCACGCCTACATGGTCGGCGACCACTTCAGCGTGCTGCGCCTGGGCACCGTGGAACTGTCCGCCGACCGCAGCGAGGTCGGCCTCGAGGAACTCACCAACCACATGGCGGGCGGCGCCGAACTGGCCGCCCTCAAGCACGAGCTGGCGCAGGTCCGCGGCGTCGACACCGAGGAGCTGCCCGAGGAGGGCGCCCTCCAGGCCCCCGCAGCCGTCACTCCGGAAGGAAAGTCCTGACATGGCCCTCGCGCTCGACCGCATCCGGGTCGGCTCCGCCCCCGACTCCTGGGGCGTCTGGTTCCCCGACGACCCGCAGCAGGTGCCCTGGCAGCGCTTCCTCGACGAGGTCGCCGAGGCCGGCTACTCCTGGATCGAACTCGGCCCCTACGGCTACCTCCCCACCGACCCCGCCCGCCTCACGGACGAGGTGAACCGGCGGAACCTCAAGGTCTCCGCCGGCACCATCTTCTGCGGCCTGCACCGCGGCCCGTCCGAGTGGGACTCCACCTGGGAGCAGGTCAGCCGGGTCGCCGCGCTCACCCGGGACATGGGCGCGAAGCACCTCGTCGTCATCCCGTCCTTCTGGCGCGACGACAGGACCGCCGAGATCCTGGAACCCCCGGAGCTCACCACCGAGCAGTGGGGCCACCTCACCAGGGGCATGGAACGCCTCGGCCACGAGGTGAAGGAGACCTACGGCCTGGACATCGTCGTCCATCCGCACGCCGACACCCACATCGACACCGAGGAGCACGTCGAGCGCTTCCTCGACTCCACCGACTCCGGCCTGGTCAACCTCTGCCTGGACACCGGCCACTACGCCTACTGCGGCGGCGACAGCGTCAAGCTGATCGAGACCTACGGCGAGCGCATCGGCTACCTCCACCTCAAGCAGGTCGACCCGGAGATCCTCGCCGACGTCGTCGAGAACGGGATCCCGTTCGGGCCGGCCGTGCAGCGCGGGGTGATGTGCGAACCGCCCGCCGGCGTCCCCGAGCTGGGGCCGGTCCTCACGGCCGCGCAGAAGCTGGGCGTGGACCTGTTCGCCATCGTCGAGCAGGACATGTACCCCTGCGAGCCGGACAAGCCGCTGCCGATCGCGGTGCGCACCCGCAAGTTCCTGCGCTCCTGCGGCGCCTGACGACCCGGAGGGGAGGCGAGAGCCATGAACCGGCGCGCACCGCTGGGAATCGCCGTCATCGGCACGGGCCGCATGGGCGCGGACCACGTGCGCCGCATCGACCGGGTGGTCAACGGCGCACGGGTCACCGCCGTCGTGGACGTCGACGCCGAACGGGCGAAGGCCGTCGCCGCGGGCGTCGACGGCTGCACCGCCCACACCGACCCGGCCGCCGCGATGGCGGCGGCCGACGTCGACGCCGTGCTCATCGCCTCCCCGGGACCGGCCCACGAGGCCGCCCTGCTCACCGCGTTCGAGCACGACCTGCCCGTCCTGTGCGAGAAGCCCCTCACCCCCGACGCGGCCTCCGCCCTGCGCGTCATGGAAGCCGAACAGGCCCTCGGCCACCGCCGGGTCCAGGTCGGCTTCATGCGCCGCTACGACGCCGAGTACGTGAAGCTGAAGGCGCTGCTGTCCACCGGCCGGCTGGGCCGCCCGCTGATGCTGCACAACCGCCACCGCAACGTCGCCAGCCCGCCCTTCTTCACCAGCTCCATGCTGATCAGCGACTCCGTGGCCCACGAGGTCGACGCCACCCGCTGGCTCCTCGGCCACGAGATCACCGCCGTCACCGTCCTGCGCCCCACCCCCTCCTCCGGCGCCCCCGAGGGCCTGAGCGACCCGCAGTTCGTCGTCCTCGAGACGGACGGCGGCGCCCTCTCCGACGTCGAGATCTTCGTCAACTGCGGCTTCGGCTACCAGGTCCAGGCCGAGGCGGTCTGCGAACGCGGCACCGCCCGCATCGGCGACGGCCACGCCCTGGTCACCCACACGGCCGGCCACTGGGGCGGCACCATCGCCCAGGACTGGACCGAACGCTTCGCCCAGGCCTACGACGACGAGCTCCAGGCCTGGGTCGACGCCACCCGCCGCGGCGAGGTGACCGGTCCCGGCACCTGGGACGGCTACGCCGCGGCGGCCGTCTGCGAGGCGGGGGTCCGCGCACTGGAGGCCGGCGGCCGGGTGGAGGTCGACCTGGTGGAGAAGCCGGCGCTGTACCGGTGACACAGCGCGGTGCGGCCGCCTCGTCCGGGGCGGCCGCACCGCGTGCCGGTGCGGCCGGGGCCTCAGCCGCCGAGCGCGGTGCGCGGGCGCGGGCCGAGTCCGGCCGCCTCGTAGCAGGCGTCGATCAGCCGCATGGTCGTCAGGGCGTCGTCCGCGTCCAGGGGCAGGCCGGCTCCCCCGCGGACCCGGGCGGCGAACGCCTCCAGCTGGTACGTGTACGACGAGCGGGTGCCGAGGCGCTCGGTGCGTTCGCCGTCCGGGGTGCGGACGACGACACGGTCGTCCGTCTGCGGGAGCACGAAGTTCGGGGCGGTCGCCTCGCCCCGGCTGCCGACGACGCGGATGCTCATCTCCAGCCGGTCGTACGCCATGTGGCAGCGGGCCGTGCCCGTCGCGCCGCCCGGGTACTCCAGGTCGGCGTCCAGCCACTCGTCCACGCCCGGCGCGCCCGCCCGTTCGCCGGCCCGGGCGGAGAGCGGGCGCGGTGCTCCGCCCGCCCACGGGGCGAGCACGCGCAGGGCGTGCAGGCTGTAGCAGCCGAGGTCCATCAGGGCGCCGCCGGCCAGCGGGAGGGACCAGCGGGGGTCGTCGGCGTCCGGGGCCGGGATCGCCACCAGCGCGTCGACGTGGCGGAGTTCGCCGAGCTCGCCGGAGGACAGCAGCTCGTGCAGGCGCCGGGTGACCGGGTGGAAGAGGTAGTGGAAGGCCTCCATGAAGACCGCGCCGGACCTCGCCGCCGCGTCCCGCACCTCCTGCGCCTCCTGCGCGTTGCTCGCCGACGGCTTCTCCGTCAGGACGTGCTTGCCGGCCGCGAGGGCGGCCAGGTTCCACGGGCCGTGCAGGCCGTTCGCGAGCGGGTTGTAGACGACGTCCACCTCGGGATCGGCCAGCAGCTCGGCGTACGAGCCGAGGACCCGCTCCACGCCGTGCGCGGCGGCGAACGCCTCGGCCCGGGAGCGGTCGCGGGCGGCCACCGCCACGAGGCGGTGGCCGCCCGCCCGGGCCGGGCCGACGAGGGAGCGCTCGGTGATCCGCGCGGCTCCCAGGATTCCGATGCGCAGGGGTTCTGGGCCCGGTCCGCTCATGCCCGGCGTACCTCCTGAAGGGTGACGGGACGGTGCTCGTGCAGGGACAGTGTGCACGCCTCGGCGATCCAGCCCGCCTCCAGGGCGTCCTCGACCGTGCACGGCGAGGGGCGGGAGCCGGCCACGACCTCGGTGAACGCGGTCAGTTCGGCGCGGTAGGCGGCGGCGAAGCGGTCCATGAAGAAGTCGTGCGGGATGCCCGCGGGGAAGGTCGTGCCCGGCTCCACCGACCGCAGGGGGAGCTTGTCCTCCAGGCCGACCGCGATGGAGTCCGCGAAGCCGTGGATCTCCATGCGGACGTCGTACCCGCGCGCGTTGTGGCGGCTGTTGGAGACCACCGCGATGGTGCCGTCGTCCAGGGTGAGGATCGCTCCGGTGGTGTCGGCGTCGCCCGCCTGCCTGATGTGGTCGGCGCCCCGGTTGCCGCCGACCGCGTACACCTCGGTCACCTCGCGGCCGGTCACCCAGCGGATGACGTCGAAGTCGTGCACCGCGCAGTCGCGGAAGATGCCCCCGGACGCGGCGACGTAGGCGGCCGGCGGGGGCGCCGGGTCCAGCGTCGTCGAGCGGACGGTGTGCAGCTCGCCCAGCTCCCCGGCCCGCACGGCAGCCCGCGCGGCCACGAACCCCGCGTCGAAGCGCCGGTTGTAGCCGATCTGGATCGGCACGTCCTTGCCCCCGACCGCCTTGAGGACCTCCACGCCCTCGGCCATGGTGCGGGCGACGGGCTTCTCGCAGAACACCGGGACGCCGGCCTCGACGCAGGCGAGGATCAGCCCCGGGTGGGCGTCGGTCGCCGCGGCGACCACCACGCCGTCCACGCCGGCCGAGAGCACGGCCTCGGGGGAGTCCGCGACCTCGGCGCCGAACCGTTCGGCGGCGGCCTTCGCGGCGTCCGCGAACGGGTCGGAGACGACGAGGGACTCGACGGCGTCGAGCCCGGAGAGGGTCTCGGCGTGGAAGGCGCCGATGCGGCCGAGGCCGAGGATTCCGATGCGCATGGGGATGCTGCTCCTTGGTGCGGGGGCGTACGAGCGGGAAGAGGGGAGAGGGGGTCAGTCGAGGCCGCCGAGGACGTTCTGGTCCCAGTCGATCACGGAGCCGGTGACCACCCCGGAGCGGTCGGAGAGCAGCAGGACCACGAAGTCGGCGATCTCGTCCGGTTGGCCGAGCCGGCCCATCGGCAGCCGCGCGGCGGCCCGTTCCCGCCAGTCGTCCCCGGCGCCGTGGAAGGCGCGCTGGGTCGCGTCCTCGCCCTCGGTGGCGGTCCAGCCGATGTTCAGGCCGTTGATCCGGACGCGGTCCCAGCGGTGGGCGTGCGCCGCGTTGCGGGTCAGGCCGATCAGCCCGGCCTTCGCGGCGACGTACGGCGCGAGGAACGGCTGCCCGCCGTGCGCGGACGAGGTGATGACGTTGACGATCGTGCCGGGCTCCCCGCGCCGCACCATGTCCGCGACGGCGGCCTGCATCGCGAAGAACGGGGCCCTGAGGTTGATCGCGACGTGCTGGTCGAACAGCTCGGGCGTGGTGTCCAGCAGGGTGCCGCGCGAGGTCAGCCCCGCCGAGTTCACCAGGCAGTCCACCCGGCCGTGCGCCTCCACCACCCGTGTGACGGACGCCTTGGCCTGCTCGGCGTCCGCCAGGTCGGCGCGGACGAACACCGCCTCGCCGCCCGCGGCGGCCAGCTCGGCCACCAGGGCCTCACCGGGGCCGGGGCGCCGGCCGGTGACGGCCACGACCGCCCCCTCGCGGACCGCGGCCCGCGCGACGGCGGCACCGACGCCCTGGCTGCCGCCGTTGACGAGGACGACCTTGTCGTCGAGGAGTCCCATGGTTCCTCCGGTTCCTTCCAGGGCTCTCAGCTCCCGCACCGGTTCCGGCGCCGCTCGGCGCCGGCCCGCAGTTCGTCCCGCAGGGTCCGCTCGGTCCACCCCTCGCGCAGCGCCCGCCGTACGACGTCGGCCTGCGAGGGCGGGGCCAGGCCGTCGACCGGCGGGTCGGCGTCGAGGTCGGTGGGGAAGGGGTAGCCCTCGGCGCTCGCCGCGATCACGTTCTCCAGCCACCGCTCGTCGGCGCCCGCGGCCCTGCGCGCCACCAGCACCGGGTAGACGGCGCCCACCACGGCCGCGCGGTCGACGCTCTCCATCGCCCGGCCGAACGCGGACGACACCTGGAGCAGGTTGGCCATGCGCCGGATGTCCGCCGAGTGGTTGGCGCCGGCGGCGTGGAAGAGGGCGGGGTTGAAGAAGACCGCGTCGCCCTTGGCGAGCGGGAGCTGCACGTGGTGCTCCTCGAAGTACGCCCGGAACTCCGGCAGCCGCCAGGCGAGATAGCCCGGCTCGTACTTCTGGGAGTGCGGCAGGTAGAGCGTCGGGCCGGACTCCACGGGCATGTCGCAGTGCGCGACCGCGCCCTGGAGGGTGAGCACGGGGGAGAGGCGGTGCACGTGCGCCGGGTAGGCGGCGGCGACCCCGGCGGAGAGGAAGCCGAGGTGGTAGTCGCGGTGCGCGGTCTGCGCGGCACCGCCCGGGTTGACCACGTTCACCTGGGAGGTGACCTGGTAGCCGGGGCCCAGCCAGGCCGAGGAGACCAGGGCGATCACGTCGTTGGCGTAGTAGTCGGCGAACGCCTCGGGGTCGTGCAGGGCCGCCTTCTCCAGGGCGTTCCACACCCGGTCGTTGGCGCCCGGCCTGGCGAAGTGGTCACCGGCGGTGGTGCCCGAGGCGCGCTGCCGCGCGATCAGGGCGTCGAAGACGGCGGAGGTCCGGTCGACCACCGCCGGGTCGGGGAAGGCGCCGCGGATCACCACGATGCCGGGGCCGTCGGCGAGGGCGCGCACCAGCTCGGCCCGGACCGCGCGGCGGTCGGCGAGGACGAGCCGCTCGGCGTCGTACAGGGGCACGTTCCGCTCGACGGCGGAGCAGTGAGGGTGGTCGGCGGGGTCGGTCGTCCGCTCGACCAGCGCGCGGAAGGCGTCCAGGTCGCAGTCCCGCTCGGACAGCCAGGAGGCGGGTGCGGGGGCGGTCCGCGCCGGAGCGGCGGCGGTGGAGGCAGGGGGGAAGGACATCCTCGTCCTTTCGGGTCACGGAGCGACTCGGCTCTGTCATTCTTGTCAGTACAAACCCTTCGAACAACCAGCAGGAAGCCGTCAAAAAACCCTCAGGAGCCGACGCATGGGCCACCCCTTCCCGATCCGGGAGATCGCACGTCAGGCAGGGCTGAGCGAGGCCACCGTCGACCGGGTCCTCAACGGCCGGGGCGGCGTGCGGGAGAGCACCGCGCAGGAGGTGCGCCGGGCGATAGCCGACCTGGACCGGCAGCGCACCCAGGTCCGCCTGGTCGGCCGGACGTTCATGGTGGACATCGTGATGCAGGCGCCGGAGCGGTTCTCCACCGCCGTCCGCGCGGCCCTGGAGGCCGAACTGCCGTCCCTGCACCCGGCCGTGGTCCGCTCCCGCTTCCACTTCCGAGAGACGGGTCCCGCGCGGGAACTGGTCGCCGTCCTCGACCGGATCGGCCGGCGCGGCTCGCAGGGGGTGATCCTCAAGGCCCCGGACGTCCCCGAGGTCACCGCCGCCGTCGGGCGGCTCGCGGCGGCGGGCGTCCCGGTGGTGACGCTGGTGACCGACCTGCCCGCGAGCGCCCGGATCGGTTACGTCGGCAGCGACAACCGCGCGGCCGGCGCGACCGCCGCGTACCTCGTGGGGCAGTGGCTCGGCGACCGTCCCGGCCATGTGCTCACCAGCCTCTCCAGCGGTTTCTTCCGCAACGAGGAGGAGCGTGAGATGGGCTTCCGCGGCGCCATGCGCGCCCGGCACCCCGAGCGCACCCTCGTCGAGATCGCCGAGGGGCAGGGCCTGGACGCCACCCAGTACGACCTCGTCCGGGCCGCCCTGGACCGCGACCCGGACATCCGCGCCGTCTACTCGATCGGCGGCGGCAACATCGCCACCCTGCGCGCCTTCGAGGACGCCGGGCGCGAGTGCGCCGTGTTCGTCGCGCACGACCTCGACCACGACAACACCCGGCTGCTGCGCGAGCACCGGCTGTCCGCCGTGCTCCACCACGACCTGCGCCACGACCTGCGCGAGGCCTGCCACCTGGTGATGCGCGCCCAGGGGGCGCTGCCGCCCGCCGGCCCCACCCTGCCGTCCGCGATCCAGGTGGTGACCCCCTACAACATGCCGTCCGGCCCGGTGGCCGGGTGACGGGCCGCGCCGAAGGGAGCGCGGTCCGGGCGTGTATCCGCCTCCGGCGGGCCGGGGCTGCCTACCGTCGTGCGCATGAGGAATCCGACCCCGGAAGGCGGGCCCGAGCGGCTGGTGGCCCTCGCCGACGGCGTGTTCGCCATCGCCATCACCCTGCTGGTCCTGGACTTCTCCGTGCCGCAGGGGCTGGACCCCGAGGAGTACCGCGACGCCCTGCACGAACTGCTGCCCAACCTGGGCGCCTACGGGATCAGCCTGGCGGTGCTGGCCGGCTTCTGGCGCGAGCACCGCGTGCTCTTCCGCACCGTCCGGGAGGTGGACGGACAGGTGATCTCGCTGACCGTGCTCGGCCTGGGCATCGCGGCACTGCTGCCGTTCCCGACCACGCTGATCTCGGAGTACGGCGACCAGAGCGTCTCGGTGGTCGTCTACTCGGCGGCGGTCGCCTCGCTCGGCGGCGTCCACCTCGCGCTGGCCCTCCTGCTCGCCGGACGCCCCTGGCTGCACGGTGAGGCGGCCCCGGGCCGGGACGTGACGCTCTCCACCGCCGATCTGAGCTCGACGGTGGTGGTGTTCCTGGTGACCATCCCGCTGGCCCTGCTGGTCGGCCCCGCCGCCATGTGGTGGTGGCTGGTGCTGGTGCCGGTCAAGGTCTGGCTGGGCCGCCGGGAGGCCGCGGCCCGCTGAACCGTCACGCGGGAGCGTCCACCGTCACCCACGCCCCGCTCCCGGCCGACCGCACCATCGCGTCGAGCGCGGCCGCGCTGCGCACGGCGTCCGCGAGGGTGGCGCCGTGCGGGACGCCCTCGGCGACGGAGCGCAGGAAGCGGTACGCCTCGACGACCTTCAGGTCGTCGTAGCCCATGGCGTTCGCGGCGCCCGGCTGGAAGGCGCCGAACTCGCCGTGGCCCGGGCCGACGTAGAGGGTGCTCACCGGCTGGTCCTGGTAGGACGTGCCGCGGCTGACGCCCAGTTCGTTCATGCGGCGGAAGTCCCAGAACACCGCGCCCTTCGTGCCGTGCACCTCGAAGCCGTAGTTGTTCTGCTCGCCGACCGAGACCCGGCAGGCCTCCAGCACCCCGCGCGCGCCGGAGGCGAAGCGCAGCAGGCAGCTCACGTAGTCCTCGTTCTCGACCGGGCCGAGTTCGCCGCCGGTGGCGCGGGAGTGGCCGGCCGTGGCGCCCGCGGGGCGGGCCCGCTCGGGCAGGAAGACCGCCGTGTCGGCGGTCAGCGAGGCGATGTCGCCGAGCAGGAAGCGGGCCAGGTCCACGCCGTGCGAGGCCAGGTCGCCGAGCACCCCGCTGCCGCCGCGCTCCCGCTCGTACCGCCAGGTCAGGGCACCCTCGGGATGGGCGGCGTAGTCGCTGAACAACCGGATGCGCACATGCGTGACCGCGCCGATGCCGCCGGAGGCGATCAGGTCCCGGGCCGCCTCGACGGCGGGCGCGTTGCGGTAGTTGAAGCCGACCGCGCCCTGGACGCCGGCCCCGGCGACCGCGTCCGCGACCGCGCGGGCGTCCTCGTGGTCCAGGCCGACCGGCTTCTCGATCCAGATGTGCTTGCCCGCCTCGGCCATCGCGACGCCGATCTCGCGGTGCAGGAAGTTCGGGGCGGTGATGCTGACGGCCTTCACCCTCGGGTCGGCGGCCACCTCGCGCCAGTCACGGGTCGCCGAGGCGAACCCGAACTGCCGGGCGGCCTCCTCGGCCCGCCCCGGCACCGCCTCGGCGACCGCGACCAGCTCCGGACGCAGGGCGAGCTGCGGATAGTGGTGCGTCACGCGCGCGTACGCCTGGGTGTGCACCCGGCCCATCCAGCCGAATCCGACGACGGCGACACCGAGCGTATCCACCATGAGAGCCCCTCTTTGGACCGCTCCAGAACCTGTCCACGTCACCCTGAGCGCCCACGAGCGGCGGTGTCAAGGCTTTGACAGGCGGGCGGGCGGCGTGGAACGGTCCATCCCATGAGACCGCCGACGATCCGCGACGTGGCCGAACGGGCCGGCGTGTCCAAGTCGCTGGTCTCGCTGGTGCTGCGCGGCTCGGAGCAGGTGCGCCCGGAGAAGCGGGAGGCCGTGCTGCGGGCCGCGCGCGACCTCGGCTACCGGCCCAACGCCGCCGCCCGCAGCCTGAGCGAGAAACGCACCCGCACCGTCGGGGTCCTCCTCAACGACCTGCGCAACCCCTGGTTCGTCGACCTGCTCGACGGCCTGAACTCCCTGCTGCACGCGGGCGGTCTGCGCATGCTGCTCGCCGACGCCCGCCTCAACCGCCGCACCGGCCAGGACCCGGCCGACCCCTTCCTCGAACTCGGGGTCGACGGCCTGGTCGTGGTCGGCACGCTGCCCGACCCGGCGGCGCTCGAAGCGGTCGCCGCGCGGATGCCGGTGGTGCTGGCGGGCGCCCGGGAACCGGTGCCGCCCGGTGTGGACGTGGTCGCGGGCGACGACGAGCGCGGCGCCCGGCTGGTCACCGAGCACCTCGTCGGGCTCGGCCACCGCCGCATCGCGCACATCGCCGGGTACGGCGCCGTGGGCGAGCTGCGCCGGCGCAGCTTCGAGGCGACGATGCGCCGGCACGGCCTGGCGGACCGTGCGGTGGTGGAGGCCGGCGACATGACCGAGGAGGGCGGCTACCGCGCCACCGTCCGGCTGCTGAACCGCCCCGACCGCCCCACCGCCGTCTTCGCCGTCAACGACATCGCCTGCGTGGGAGTCCTGTCGGCGGCCGGGGAACTGGGGCTGCGGGTCCCGCACGACCTGTCCGTGGCCGGTTACGACGACACGAGCATCTCCCGGCTGCGCCACCTGTGGCTCACCACCGTCGACAACGCGGGCCACGAGGTCGGCCGCCGGGCCGCCCGTCTCCTCCTCGACCGGCTCGAGACGCCCGGCGGGGCCGGGGAACTCCACCTCATCGCACCGACGCTGGAGATCCGGGGGACCAGCGGTCCCCTCCGCACGCCCCGGCCGGGCGGGTGAACCGGACGCGGAGACCGGCCGCCGCCGGGGCGGGCACCGGGTGACCCCGCCGGCGGCCCGTGCGGCTTCGGCGGCGCCGCGGCCCCGCTGATCGTGACGGCGCCCGCCGGGGACGACGGCGCCACGGCGGGCGGCTGGTCCATGAGCGGCACGGCGCCGTTCCCCCTCCTCCGCGTCCTGGCCCCGGCCGGGGCCGACCGGCGCGACCCCGACGCCGTCCGGCCGTCCCGGCCGTCCCGGTACGGCCGGGGCCCGCCCCTCACCGTCCCCGGCGCCGGGCGGGCCCCGGCCGCCGGATCCCCTGTTGCCCACGAAGAAGCGAACGAAATTGTTGACAATTTTGTTTCGCTGGATTTACGTTCGACAGGCACTCACTCAGGGAGAGCAACGATGCCGAACCAAGCCCGTCCGAGCACCGGGGAGCAGGCCAAGCAGCACGCGCTCGCGCGGCTGCGGCAGGCGATCCTGCACGGCGAGATGGCACCGGCCCAGCGGCTGGTGGAGAACGAGCTCGCCGAGCAGTTCGGTGTGACCCGGGCCAGTATCCGGGCGGCACTGATCGAGCTGGAGGCGCAGGGACTGGTCGAGCGGATCCGCAACCGTGGTTCACGGGTGCGGGTGGTGACCGTGGAGGAAGCGGTCGCCATCACCGAGTGCCGGATGGTGCTGGAAGGACTCTGCGCGGCGAAGACGGCCGCGGCGGCGACCGACGGGCAACTGGATGAACTGGCCGGACTGGGCTCGGCGATGACCAAGGCCGTGGCCGGCGGTGAACCGCTCACCTACTCGGAACTCAACCACGAACTGCACGCCCGCATCCGGGAGTTCTCCGGACAGCGGACGGCCGTGGAGCTGCTGGAGCGGCTCAACGCCCAACTGGTGCGTCACCGCTTCCAGCTGGCGCTGAGACCGGGGCGGTCGCAGCAGTCCCTGAACGAGCATCTGGCCATGATCGAGGCGATCAGGGCCAGGGACCCGCAGGCGGCCGAGGAGGCCGTCCGCGCCCACCTCGCCAGCGTGATCGAGGCGCTGCGCGGCTGACGCGGCCCACCGGCACGCGCGGGGCGGGCGCCCACCTGTCCTCAAGGAGATCCGAGCATGACCCACGGCAACGCGCCCGCCGCTTCCCCACGATCGACCCTGGTGGTCACCGCGCACGCGGGGGACTTCGTGTGGCGGGCGGGCGGCGCCATCGCCCTGGCCGCCTCGCGCGGCGAGAAGGTCACCATCGCCTGCCTGACCTTCGGCGAGCGCGGCGAGTCCGCCAAGGCCTGGCGCGAGGGGAAGAAGCTGGAGGAGATCAAGGCCCTCCGCAGGGAGGAGGCGGAGAGGGCCGCCGCCGTGCTCGGCGCCGAGGTCCGCTTCTTCGACGCCGGCGACTACCCGCTGCTCCCCACGCCCGAGCTCACCGACCGGCTGGTCGCCGTCTACCGGGAGGTCCAGCCGGACGTCGTCCTCACCCACCCCGTCGAGGACCCCTACAACGGCGACCACCCGGCGGCCAACCGGATGGCCCTGGAGGCGCGCGTGCTCGCCCAGGCCATCGGCTACCCGGGCCCCGGCGAGATCATCGGCGCCCTGCCGGTCTTCTACTTCGAGCCGCACCAGCCCGAGATGAGCGGCTTCCGGCCCGAGGTCCTGCTCGACATCACCGAGGTGTGGGAGACCAAGCGCAAGGCGATGGAGTGCCTCGCCGCCCAGCAGCACCTGTGGGACTACTACACCGACCTCGCCGTACGCCGCGGGGTCCAGCTCAAGCGCAACGCCGGCCCGAACCTGGGCCTCGCGCACCGGACCGTGGCCGAGGCGTACATGCGCCCCTACCCGCAGATCGCGAAGGAGCTGGCATGAGCGGCGTCATCGTCACCGGCCCGCCGAAGGCGGACCCGAAGGACGTCGACGCGCTGGCCGCCTTCGGGGTGGCCACCGTGAGCGAGGCCATGGGACGGACGGGCCTGCTGGGCCCGGGGATCCGCCCGGCGCAGCAGGGCGTCCGGGTCGCCGGCACCGCCGTCACCGTGCTCAGCTGGCCCGGCGACAACCTCATGATCCACGCGGCCGTCGAGCAGTGCGGCGAGGGCGACATCCTGGTCGTCACCACCACCTCGCCGTCCACCGACGGCATGTTCGGCGAGCTGTTCGCCACCGCGCTCCGGCAGCGCGGGGTGCGCGGACTGGTCATCAACGCCGGCGTCCGCGACACCCGGGAACTGCGCGAGATGGGCTTCCCGGTCTGGTCGCGGGCCGTCTCCGCGCAGGGCACGGTGAAGGCCACCGGCGGGTCGGTCAACGTCCCGGTCGCCGTCGACGGGCAGGTGATCCGCCCCGGTGACGTGGTGCTCGCCGACGACGACGGGGTCGTGGTCGTGCCGCGCGAGCACGCCCGTGCCACCGCCGAGGCGTCCGAGGCCCGCGAGGCCAAGGAGGCCACGTCCCGCGCCGCCTTCCTCGAGGGCGAACTCGGCCTGGACCGCTACGGGTTGCGCGGCACGCTCGAGCGGCTCGGAGTCGTGTACAGGAGTTACGAGGAGTACACCGGCGAGGGGGCGGGATCGTGACCGGCGTGCCCGAGGGGGTGCCCTGCCTGCTGATGCGGGGCGGCACCTCCAAGGGTGCCTACTTCCTCGCCGGTGACCTGCCCGCCGAACCGGCCCCGCGCGACGCGCTGCTGCTGCGCGTCATGGGCAGCCCCGACGCACGCCGGATCGACGGTCTGGGCGGCGCGCACCCCCTCACCAGCAAGGTCGCCGTGGTCTCCCCGTCGGCCGACCCGGACGCCGACGTCGACCACCTCTTCCTCCAGGTCTCGGTCGACAGGCCCGAGGTGGGGGACCGCCAGAACTGCGGCAACATCCTGGCCGGCGTCGGCCCGTTCGCCGTCGAGCGCGGGCTGGTGGCGGCGGGGGAGGAGAGGACCTCCGTCCGCATCCGCATGGTCAACAGCGGTGACCGTGCGACGGCGACCTTCCCGACCCCGGGCGGGCGCGTGGACTACACGGGGGACACCGAGATCTCGGGCGTGCCGGGGACGGCGGCGCCCGTGACCGTCGAGTTCCCGCCGGGCGCCCGCCCGCTGCTGCCCACCGGCAACGTCCGGGACGAGATCGACGGCGTGCAGGTGACCTGCGTCGACAACGGCATGCCGACCGTCCTCGTCGCGGCCGCCTCCCTCGGGGTGACCGGCCACGAGTCGCCGGCCGACCTGGAGGCCGACGCCGAACTGGCCGAACGGCTCCGCGCGATCCGCCTGCGGGCGGGCCGGCTGATGGGTCTCGGCGACGTCTCGGACGCCACCGTGCCCAGGCTCACCCTGCTCGCCGCGCCCCGGGCCGGCGGGGCGGTCGCCACGCGCACCTTCATCCCGGTGCGGTGTCACACCTCGATCGGCGTGCTGGGCGCGGCCAGTGTGGCCGCGGGCCTGCGCGTCGAGGGCGGTGTGGGCGCGGACCTCGCACGGCTCACGCCCGGGAGCGACCGGGTCCGCATGGAACACCCCACCGGATTCCTGGACATCGAGAGCAGCCTCGGCACCACCCCCGACGGGCTGCCCGCGGCCCGCCGCACCGCCGTGGTCCGCACGGCCCGCAAGATCTTCGACGGCACCGTGTCCCCCCGGTCCGCCGAGACGGCACCGATCCCCTCGCACCCCCTTGGAGGTCCACGATGACTCCGCCGCTCGGCGACATCGCCCACATAGGCCACGCCCAGCTCTTCACCCCGGACCTGGACGCCAGCGTCGCCTTCTTCACCGACTACATGGGACTCACCGTCAACGGCCACGACGGGGACACGGTCTACCTGCGGACCTACGACGACTACGAGCACCACAGCCTGGTGCTCACCGCCCGCGAGCAGCCCGGCCTCGGCCGGCTCGCCCTGCGCACCTCCAGCGAGGAGGCGCTCCGGCGCCGGGTCGAGGCGGTCGAGGAGGCGGGCGGCACCGGCCGCTGGGCCGAGGACGAACCCGGCCTCGGCAAGCTCTACGTCACCACCGATCCGGACGGCCACGAGCACGCCCTCTACTGGGAGAGCGAGCACTACCGGGCCCCCGACGAGCTGGGACCGGCGCTGAAGAACCAGCCGCAGGCCAAGCCCAACCGGGGGGTGGGGGTGCGGCGCCTGGACCACGTCAACTTCCTCGCCGCCGACGTCCTCGCCAACGCCGAGTTCCAGCAGGACGTGCTCGGCGCCCGGCCCACGGAGCAGATCCGGCTCGACAGCGGGAAGGTCGCCGCCCGCTGGCTGACGTACACCGACAAGTCCTACGACGTCGTCTACACCTCGGACTGGACCGGCTCGGCCGGGCGGCTGCACCACATCGCCTTCGCCACCGACACCCGCGAGGACATCCTGCGCGCCGCCGACCTCGCCATCGACACCGGTGTGTTCATCGAGACGGGCCCGCACAAGCACGCCATCCAGCAGACGTTCTTCCTGTACGTCTACGAGCCGGGCGGCAACCGCGTCGAGCTGTGCAACCCGCTCACGCGGCTCGTGCTGGCGCCCGACTGGCCGCTGATCACCTGGACCGAGGAGGAACGGAAGAAGGGCCAGGCCTGGGGCCTGAAGACCATCGAGTCGTTCCACACGCACGGTACGCCGCCGGTCGCCTAGACCGACGGAACGGGGGGTGGACGCGCGCACGGGGGCGCGTCCCCCCTTTCGTTCCCGTATCGCCGATGAGATTGTTGACAAAAGCGTTGATACTTTTCGGGCGGATCCTTGGCGTCCAGCGCACACCGGGTCAGCCGCACGAGCCGCGTCGACCCGCCCCCGCTCCCGGCTCCGCCCGAGTCGGGGCCCCTCACCCGGATCCCCTCCAGGGAACGCCTCCTGGACGAGAGGAAAACAACGATGTCCTCCTCCCCCGCTCCGTCCGCCCGCGGCGGCAGGCTGGCCTTCCTGGCCGTCGGCCTGTGCTGGCTCGCCGTCTTCTTCGACGGCCTGGACATGTTCATCTACGGGTCGGTGCTGCCGCACCTGCTGGAGACCAAGACCTTCGGCATCACCCCGGACCAGGCCGGCGACCTCGGCAGCTACGCCACCTTCGGCATGCTGGTCGGCGCCCTGACCGCGGGCACCGTCGCCGACCGGATCGGCCGCAAGAAGCTGATGGTCGCCTGTGTGACCCTCTTCTCGCTGGCCTCCGCGGTGTGCGCGGTGGCGGACGGCGTCGCGGTCTTCGGCCTCGGCCGGACCCTGGCGGGCATCGGCCTCGGCGGCCTGCTGCCGACCGCCGTCAGCATGGTCTCCGACTACGCCCCGCGCGGCCGCGCCGCCATCGTCATCGGCCTGCTGATGACCGCCCACCACGCCGGCGGCATCCTCTCCGCGTACGTCGCCAAGTGGCTCGTGGAGCCGGTCGGCTGGCGCTCGGCGTTCTGGGTCTGCGTGCTGCCGCTGCTCTTCGCGCCGGTGCTCGCCAGGTTCCTGCCCGAGTCGCTGAGCTTCCTGGTGGCCAAGGGCCGGACGGAGGAGGCCCGCGCGCTGGCCGCCCGCTACGACGTCGAGCTGCCCGCCGCCAGGTCCGACCGGCAGGGCACGGACGAACGCTGGACCAGCCTGGTCAACCTCTTCCGCGGCGGCGAGTGGATCCAGACCCTGCTGTACTGGCTCGCCTCGTTCGGCGGTCTGCTCCTGGTCTACGGCGTCGCCACCTGGCTGCCCACCCTGATGCGCGCCGAGGGCTACGCACTGGGCTCCGCCCTGTCCTTCGTCGTCGTCTTCAACCTCGGCGGCATCGTGGGCATGCTGGTCGCCGGACGGGCCGCCGACCGCTTCGGCGCCCCGCGCATCTCGGCGGTCTGGTTCGCGCTGACGGCCGCCGGCGTGTACCTGCTCAGCGTGCACATGCCGATGACGGTGACGATGGCCGTCGTCTTCCTCACGGGTGTCTTCCTCAACAGCGCCCAGACGATGATCTACGCGACGGTCTCCATCCGCTCCCACCCCGGCAACCGCGCCACCGCCGTCGGCTGGACCTCGGGCATGGGCCGCTTCGGCGCCGTCTTCGGCCCGTGGCTCGGCGGCCAGCTCCTCGCCGCCGGCCACGGCGACTGGGGGTTCACGGCGTTCGCGCTGGCCGGTGTGTCCTCGACGGTGTTCATCGGGGTCGCGGCGCTGCGCGGCTCGCGGCAGGGTGCCCAGGACGGCCCGCAGGCCAAGCAGTTGGCCGCGCACTGAGCGGCCGGGCGGCCCGCCCGGCCGCCCTCGGCGCCGCCGGGGAGGCGGCCCGGCGGACCCGGGAGTGCGGCACCGCCTCCGCCGGCGGCCGGCGACACCCGGCCGCTCATCGGATGGGGTAGGGTTGACCTGCGTGATCACGCGGTCCACCGCGCGAACCGCATCGGGACGTGGCGCAGCTTGGTAGCGCACTTGACTGGGGGTCAAGGGGTCGCAGGTTCAAATCCTGTCGTCCCGACGGACGGACGGGCCGTCGGCCCGGACCAGGGCCCTGCCTCACCTCGGTGAGGCAGGGCCCTCCGTCGTTTCCCGAGTCCTCGGCCGTTTCCCGGGCCTCCGCCCGGTGGCGGGGCCGCGAGCAGCCGAACGGGGGAGTCCCGCATGCACGGCGCCGGTCCCGGATCGAGTCTTGTGCCATGGAAATCCGACCGTGGGTGATCGTCGAGGCGCCGGACCGTCGTGGTCTCCGCCGCGTCGTCGTGGGCGGCGAGACGGTGGGCGGCGTCTGGTCGCTGCGCCAGCTGCGGAAGCTGCTCGACCGCCTCGGTTGTCCGAAGGACATGGACCTGAAGGACCCGGCGTCCGTGTACTGGCGCGGAGGGGACAGCGACACGTGGCCCGACCGTGCCCGGCGACGGCACGCGACCGTCGTGCTGATGACGGCGGGAATGCTGGCTTCCGCGATCCTGAACACCGTCATCGGATGGCCGGACGCCATCGGTGCTCTCACGTTCGCGCAACGCATGAGCGGGGCCCTGATCCTCCTGTCCGGTGCGGTGCAGGCGGTGGCGGTGATCGCGGTGCTCAACCACTGGGGGAGACGGCAGCACAGGAGTTCCGGGGCGGTCGTCCTGCTGGGGGTCCTCATCGCACTGGCCACGGACGGTCTGCTGCTGTTCATGTGGTTCGAGGAAAAGGAGTACACGCCCTATCTGCTGGTGTTCGTGCCGCTCTGGTGCTGGTCCCTGTGGGCGCTCTGGGTCCTCGTCCGGGAGAGGGCGTGGCAGGGGGTTCCGCGCCCCAAGACATTCGCGGCCGGGGTGGTCGTCACGGCGCTCATGACCGCCGTGAGCCTGGCGTACTCCACCATGTACCAGCCCGCGGCGGCTCCCGTGCACTTCGTTCTGAAGGCGGAATTCGGTGCGTCGCGGGCCGACAACAGGAAACCGCTCGTGCACGTCCCGGTGAAACTTTACGTGAAGAACGCCGGAGGGATTCCGGTCTACATCATCAACAGCGATTACACGGTGTACGGAAGAAGTGCCGAGTATTCCGAGGGAGGGGACCGGCTGGAGGAGTGGAGGAGGAGTCTGGATGAAAAACGTGACGAGGATGCCGAACGCTACGTCGGCCGGTTGAGTTTCACCACGGTGAGCAGCGGGAGATTCTACCGGCCGGGCGACTCGCTCGACGTCGGACAGGAACAAGCCATGGAACGTGTGTTCCAGATCCCGGTGGACGCCGAGTTCGACACGGTGAACGTCTTCCTGCAGATCACGTACATGAGGAAGGACCGGGGAAAGCTCGACGTGGCCCAGTTCCGGCGGATGCACCGTTCGTGGGACAAGAAGGAAGGCGTGTACTACTGCCGGCCGGAAAAGTGCGGGGAGGAACTCTATTACCACGGCAGGGTGCGGCACAACAACAACCTCGTCAACGTGACGCGCAAACCGCGATATGTGACGGCGGTCTGGTCCCCCGGGCAAGGCCCCTCTACTCCATTTCGTCGTACTACTTCAAAGGCAGGGTCGACCGTTCGGAAGAACGGAGGGACGTCGACAGGTACGGTGCTTCGACGGCCTACGCCGACACCGAGGTGCCCGTCGCGGAGCTGCTGGGAGCAGCCGGAGGCTGACGGAGCCCGGGTCCTCCTACGCCTCCTCGGCCAGCTCGAGCCAGGTCCCCGTCCTCACTCCCTGCTGGTCGAGGTGCCGGGCCGACTGGAGGCAGTGGAGACCCGGAAGGCCGACGGTGCCGAACAGCTCGTCCGCCGGTACGACGCCGGCGAGCCCGGTGACGAGCGGGGCGACTTCGAAGGGGGCGTTGTCGTACTTGTTGTTCTGCAGCTGGGCCTGGACGTCGAGGGAATCCGTTCCGGATTCCCGGGCCTTCCAGAAGTCCTTCACCCCTTCGTCGTCCCACTGCTCGGGAGTCAGCCGTTCGAGGCCCCGGGTGAGGGCGCGGTCGTCGGGGACGGACTTGAAGACGGCGTTGGCGCAGACCTCGGCCGCCTCGCCGAGCGGTACGTCCGGAAGGCCCTGGGCGAGGGCGATCTTCTTCATCTGCTCGTTCAGCCGGGCGAGCTGCTCGTCCGCCTCTTTCCGCGCCTCCTCCCGCTCCTCCTCCGACACCCTGGGATCACTGTCCTCCTGCAGGGACGAGCTGGCTTCGTCCGCGGTCTCCGCGAGGCCGTGCCGGCTCCCCTCGGACGTCTCGGACCGGCCGACCGTCTCCAGCGCGACGCCTATCGTCGCCGCGTCCCGGCGGGACTGCTGCGCGGCGTCGGCCCTGCTCCTCGCCGCGTTCCCGCCCTGCGTCGGGTACGCGTCCGCGCTCGACATCAGGACGTCGTACACCTGGTCGATGGTGTTGGCCAAATGGTCCCTCAGCTCCCGCGGCGTCGCGGGGTCCCCGATCACGCGCAGGACGGACGTGCACCTCTCCACGATCAGGATGACCGCGGCGCGCTCCTCGGGCGGGACCCCCGGGGCGCGGGCCGCGTCCAGCGCGGAAATCATCTGCTTCACGATCCCGATCAGCTTCTCCCGCACCTCGGGAGGAGTCCCGGGGTCATTGATGACCTCCAGTGCGGCGGCGATCTCCTTCGCGCTCTCGATGACCCCCTCCCTCTCCTGCGGTGATGCGTCCGGGGCTTCGGCCTCCTCCAGGACGGTGGTCAGTTCGGAGACGCTCGACGCGAGTTCCGCGGGGACTTCCGTCACTTCCTGGGCCAGTATTTCGGTTACTTCTTCAATCTCTTTCTTCTGTTCCTCGGTGGGTTCGGGTGTCACCCCGTCCGTTTCTTCATCGGGTCCGGTCGTCTCACCACCGTCAGGTGTTCCGTTCTGCTCCGACGTCTCACTCGTCGGAGTGTCGGTCGGCTCCGTAGGATCCGTCGGATCTGTCGGCTCCGCCGGATCCGTCGATCCCGGCGGATCGCTCGGATCCGTCGGTTCCGAGGGCTCGTCCGGTGGCGTCGGCGGAGGCTCCGTGGGGGTCGGCTCCGCCGGCGGATCGGACGGGGGAGGCGTTGTCTGAGCGGGTATTCCAGCCGTGATCCCGTCGCCGGTGTGAGGTGCTGCCGTGGCGGCCGCCAGACTTGCGGGAAAGGCGAGCACCGCGGCCACGGCGGATGCGCTGACCGTGCGGGAGACATGTCGCCGGATTTTTCTGGCCATGATGGTTCCGGATGCGGTGAGCGTCGTACTGCGCTTTCATTTCCATCGCGCGCTCTTCCCTTTCGCGGGTGGCGCTGCGGAGGAGATTGAAATGTGCATCGGTCAATAGGGAGCCGATATAATTCCACTCTTCACCCGCACGGCGCGGCCCGCAAGGTGAGGCCTCCCGCCGTCGGCCGGCGCGGGTGCCGTGCGGACACCGGACATGGCGTGGGCCGGGGATGCCACCCTCCCCCGAAGGTGGCATCCCCGGCCGCTTCCCCCGGCGCCGGACTGTGGATCGGGCGTCCGTGTACGGCCGGCGGCCCGTGCCGTCACCAGCACATGACCGCCGTCTCGCCCGAACCCCAGGCGGAGTACAGGCGGATACGGACGTAATAGCGGCGGCCCTTGACGAGCCGGGCCGCGATCGTCGCGTTGCGCGGGGTTCCCCCGTCGTCGTGGCCGGCGAGGAAGCGGGGCTCCCCGTCCCGCTCCTCGAAGAGCACGACGACCGTGTCACCGTCGCCGAAGGTGCCCACCGTGTAGTCGCGGGTCTCCGGCGGATCGATGCGGAAGTCCGCCTGCTCGCCCGGGCCCAGACCCAGCGGCACCGAACGGAACGGCACCAGCGCGGGCGGCCGCGGCGGATCGGCCGGCGGATACCAGCGGAGCACGAACTCCTTGTCGGCGGGGGACAGCGTGCCCGGCGGGTGCACACCCCCGCGGTACTGCTCCGGCTCCAGGATCAGCCCCGGAGGGAACGCGTACTGCATGATCGACTGCGGGTCCCAGACGGAGCCGTTCACCTCGTCCGGGCCGATCTTGCGCAGCACGTTGTGGAACGTCCGGTCCCGGCTCCAGTGGTTCGGAGGGCCGGCCAGTTCGGCGTACACCGCCTCGTCGTCCCAGTGGATACCGGCGTACGGGCTCTGGTGCTCGTGCAGCATCCCGAGCGCGTGCCCGATCTGGTGCAGGGCCGTCGCGCGCTCACCCGGTGCGGTCAGGTCCCAGCCGAAGTTCATGGTGCGGTCGTGCACACCGACCCGGAGCGCGTCCCTGCCCACGGCCGACCAGGAGCCGTCACCGGGCTGGAACCCGATGCGCAGCTCCGCCTCGGAGCGGTCACGGACCTCGGCGAAGGTCAGCCCGATCCCGAGACCGCGCCACTCCTCGAAGCACTCGCGCACGACGTCCTGCTGCTCCTTCGCACCGCCCCAGGGAACCCAGTGGGTCCGCCCGGTTCCGGGACGGCGATGACCGATCCCTCGGTGTCGCCGCGGAAGAAGCAGTAGTGCAGCACGGTGCCGTTGACCCACATCCGCCGCCCGCAGACCAGCGCGCCGAGCCGCTCGGCGGCCAGGCCCGGCGCGGACGCGGGGGCCGGCTGCGGCGGCAGCGAGCAGTAACGAGCGGTCATGGGCCACAGGCTGCCGTGCGACGGGCCCCGGGCGCCTGAGTCGAGGTCTGCTCAAGTGACCCTGTATCAGGCGTGAGTATCCGCGCTCCTGTTTCATGTGACGACGACACCGCGACGGGACGCCACCGGGCCGCACGAGCCGCACGAGCCGCACGAGAAGGCCACGACGACCCCTGGTCCGTCCTGGCCGTTCACCGGCCGGGAGGACGAACTCGACCTGGTGCGGCGGTCGCTGACCGGCGCACGGCGCGGCCTCGTGGTGACCGGACCGGCGGGCCGGGGCAAGACCCGGCTCGTCACCGAGGCCGTCCGGGGCACCGACTGCGCGCGCGTCACCGGGACGCCGCAGACCCGGGACCTCCCCTTCGCCGCCTTCGCCGCCCTGCTGCCCGAGCCCGTGACCCTGCACCGCGCGCTGCACCTCCTGTCCGGGACGCGGACGCTGCTGGTCGACGACGCCCATCTGCTCGACGACGCCTCCGCCGCCCTGCTCCACCAGCTCGCCGTGCAGGGACGCACCCGGCTGCTGGTCGTGGTGACCGACGGCGAGCCGGCGCCCGCCGCCGTGTCCCGGCTGTGGACCGGGGAGCTGCTGCCCCGCCTGGCGCTGCCCGAGCTGTCCCGGGAGGAGACCGCGCGGCTGCTCGCGGCGGGCACGCGCCACGCCCTGGAGCCGCTCACCGTGAACCGGCTGCACCGCTTGTGCGGCGGGGACCTGCGGCTGCTGCGGGAACTGCTGGCCGCGGTCCGCGAGCAGGGGCGGCTCGTCCGCGTCCCGGGCACCGACGCGTGGGCCTGGCGGGGCCCGGTGCCGCTGACCCCGGTCGTGCGCGAACGCACCGCCCGCCTCCTGGACCGCGCCCGCCCCGAGGAGCGCGAGACGCTCGACCGCCTCGCCTTCGCCGAACCCCTGCCGCCGGCCCCGGAGGACCTCGACCTCGCCGCCCTGGAACGCCTGGAGAGCGAGGGCCTGGTCCGCGTCGACGACCTCCCCCGAGGTCCCGGCTCCGCCCGGTCAGGGGGGACCCCCGTCGGCGTCCGGCTGGCCCACGCCCTGCACGGCCCGGTCCTGCGGGCCGCCGCCGGCCGGCTGCGGGCCCGCCGGCTGGCCCGCGCGCCCGAGGAGTACGGCCCCGCCCTGGACGCCGAGTCGGCGGAGCTGACCCGGCGGATCGAACGGGCCGACGTGGCGGCGGTCCCGGCGCCCGTGGGGGACTGGCTGGTGGCGGAGGGAGCCCCGGTCCCGGCCGGGTACGCGGCCCTGCGCGCCCGGTACGCGCGGCTGCGCGGCGAACCGGGGGAAGCGGCCGCATGGGCCCGCGAGGGCCTGCGCACCGCTCCGGCAGACCCGTCCTGCCGCGCGGAACTCGCCGCGTCCGAGGTACGGTGCGCAGCGCCGGCCGAGCCGTACGACGGCTCCCGCGACAGCGGCTCCGCCGACGGCGACCCCTACGACGCCGTACGCCTCGGCACCCCCGAACGGGCGGCCGGCCGGCTCGGCGGCGTCTTCGCCGACCACGCCGACGCCCTCGCCCGCGCCGACGGACCCGCACTGGACCGGGTGGCCGAGGAGCTCCGGCGGCGCGGCTTCCTGCTGTTCGCCGCCGAGGCGCACGCCCAGGCCGCGGGCGCCCACCGGGATCCGCTCGCCGCCCGCACCTCGCGCACCCGCGCCGTCGCGCTCGCCCGCCGCTGCCAGGGCGCCCGCACCCCCGCGCTCGCGGGCCTGGTGCTGGGCGAACTCACCGCGCGGCAACGGCAGATCGTCACCCTCGCCGCGGCCGGCCTCAGCAACCGGCAGATCGCGCAGCGCCTCACGCTGTCCGTCCGCACCGTCGGCAACCACCTGTACGGCGCCTACGCCCGCCTCGGCGCGAGCGACCGCGGCGCACTGCCGCCGCTCACGCGACCGCCGCAGGCGCAGCCGGCGTGAGGCACCGGGCTCAGGCCGCCCCGAACGCGGAGAACGCCCACCCGGTGGCCTGGTGCAGCGCGTCACCGGGCAGCGCGGCCCGGGCGTCGCGCAGCGCCTGGGCGAGGGACAGCCCGGCGTCGATCCCCTTGTGCAGCGCGAGCATCAGCGGCACCACGGCGGCGTCGTTGACGGGCGCGCTGCACGCCACCACCCCCGCCGTGCCCAGCGGCAGCAACGCCGTCACCAGGCCGAGGAGTTCGTCGGCGCCGACGGTGGCGAACCGCGCGGTGTCGCAGCAGGACAGGATGATCCGGTACGGGCTGCGGTCCAGGCGCTCGAAGTCGTGGACGATGAGCGGCCCGTCGGCCATCCGCAGCGAGGAGAACATCGGGCCGTCCGCGCGGAAGGTGCCGTGCGCGGCGATGTGCGCCAACGCGGCCCCGTCCAGTTCCGCCAGCACGCGCGGCACCGCCGCGTCGTCGTCCTCCAGGACGGTCGCGCCGCCGTAACGGCCGGCCAGCTCGGGCACCTCCGCGCCGCCGGTCGCCAGGCCCGGGCCGCGCACCAGCACCTGGCGGCCCCCGGGCGGCGGCGCGGTCTCCCGCGCGCGCAGCCAGCTGCTCGCCGACGGCGACACGCTCAGCACCCGCTCCCGCAGCGAGGGCAGCAGCGCCCACGGCACCCGGTGCAGCCGCCCCGGCGGCACGATCACCACCGGACCCGTGCCCAGGTGCGCCGCCGCCGGGCCCAGCAGCAGCTCCTCCAGCCGGCGGCCCGCGGCCTCCACCACCGGCAGCCGCGCCTCCGCCCCCGGATGCGCCAGCCTCCGCAGCCCGGCCTGCACGTGCTCGGCCTCGGTCTCCGCCGCCGCCAGCAGGCCCGCCTCGAACCGCCGCACCCGACCCTGCCCGCACAGCAGCACCTGCACCCGCCCGCCGAGCACGGCGAGCTCCACCAGCTGTCCGCCGTCACCGTCGCCCAGCCGGTCGAGCAGCCGGCCGACGTCGAAGCGGTCCCCGCCGTCGGGGGCCTCGCCGCGCATGTGCAGCGTCCGGGAGCGGATCTCCCGCTCCAGGCGCCGCTGCTCCCGCTCCAGCGCCGGCACGGGCTTGCCCTCCATGCGGGCCTCCTCCGCGCGGGCGGCGATCTCCCGGTAGGCGGTCATGCCGCTGAGCAGCGCGGGGTCGGCGGGCGGCCGGGTGGGCGGCGCGGACAGGGCGGTGGCCCGCCAGCGCTCGCTCCACACCAGCAGCCGCCGCGGTCCGCCCGAGACCAGACTGGCCTGCTGGGCGAGGGCGGCCAGCTCCGCCCCTTGCGCGGTGGCGCGGGCCCTCAGCTCCGAGGCGCCCAGCGTCATCCGGTGGTCGTCGAGCACGTCGAGGCCGCGCCGGCAGGCCTCCAGCACACCCCGCGCGGATCCGGCGGCCCGCGCGCGCAGCGCCTGCGCCGCCCAGCCCGTCATCCGCGCCAGCGGGGGCCCGCCGAGCCTGCTGCGGGCGGCGACCGCCAGGTGCCGCTCCGCGTCCTGCGTCCAGCCCAGGTCCAGCGCGATCCGGCCCGCGAGCAGGGACGCCTCGGGGGCGGCGGGCGCGCCGAGCGCGGCCAGCCTCTCGGCCACCGCCGCCGCGTCCGCGACCAGCCGGCCCGAACCGCGCCCGGCCGCGTGGCGGGCCCCGATCAGCACCAGCCGCGCGTGCGTCTCCCACCAGGTGCGCCGCTGCCCCGCGAACAGCCGCACGGCGAGTGCCGCGCGCGCGATCGCCGTCTGCGGATCGTCCGCCAGCCGGGCCGCCCGCGCGGCGGCCAGCAGCAGTTCCGCCTTGCGGGTGGACTGCCCGCCGATCCCGTCCAGCGCCCTGATCGCCGCGTCCGCCTCGGCCAGCGCCTCCGCGGGCAGTCCGGCGGCCATCAGCACCTCGCAGCGCCGGATGTTCAGCATGAACGTCGGCGTGCCGAGCTTGGCGTACCGCTCCTCCGCCTCGTCGAACAGTCTCAGCGCCGCCGGGACGTCGCCCGAGCGGAACGCGGCCAGCCCCCGGCTCTCCACGGCGTCCGCCTTGTCGTGCTCCTGCCCCGTGGTGTCCCACAGCGCCTCGGCCGCGGTGAAGTCGGCGTCCGCCCGCTCCACCGCGCCCAGCGCCAGATGCACCGTGGCCCGCAGGGTCAGCGCGCGCGCCGTCCAGATCACGTCGTCCGCCTGCCGCAGGACGGGCACCGCGCGCCGTACGTCCTCCAGCGCCTCCTTGTGGTGGCCCAGCACCCACCACGCGTACGCCCGGCGGAACAGCACGCGCGCGCGGGTGTGTCCGGTGCCGCGGGCGACCCCCCGGCCCAGGGCGTCCATGCCCTGCCGGGTGCGTCCCGCGTGCACCAGCGCGACCCCGAGCGTGGCGAGGACGTCCGCCTCCCGCTCGGCCGAGTCCGCGCGCGCCGCCCAGTCCCGGGCCCGCCGCAGATGGGACAGGGCCAGCCGCATGTCGCCGAAGTCCCGCTGCCAGATGCCGATCACCTGGTGGGCGACGGAGGCGTGCAGGGGCGGGGGACGGTCGCGCAGCACCTCTTCCGCCCTCGCCAGGGCCTCGCCGGGGGCGGCGAACACCATCGGCAGCAGTTCCAGCACCGATTCGCTTCCCGCTGTCACCTTACGGATGGTAGTGGTCCGCAACCGCGCCCCACAGGTACGACGTTGTATCAAACGACCGCTTCGGGGCTCTGGTTCAGGACAGCTCCTCGGCCCCGGTCGCCGCCGCCCCAGTGGAGGACACGCCATGGCACCACAGCGATTCCGCGAGCAGTTCGACCAGATCCAGCGCTCGATGCCCGACGTCCCCCTGGCGATGGGACCGGACGACGCGGGCGAGTTCCTCTACGAGAAGGGTGTCGTCCTCGCCCGCGACGGGGAGGAGGCCCGCGTCGTCGAGGACACCGTGCGGCAGCACTTCACCACGTTCGCCGGACCCGCCCCGGACCACGTGGGCCGGGTGAGCCCGGAGACCAACCGCTCCGGCATCACCCGCATCCGGGTCGCCGACCCGGGGCAGGGCGACGGCAGCGGCGATCCGGCGGTCGCGGGCGCACTGCGCGCGCTCTCGGCGACCGAGGGCCGCGCCGGGCGCCGGCTGATCAGCCGCAACCACGTGGTGTCGATCGCCGTCAACGCCTGCCCCGGTGACGAACCCGTGCCCGTCCAGGCCGGCGAGCAGCCCAACCCGGCCGCCGCCCGGGCCGACCACGACCCGGACAGCGCCGTCAGCGTCCTCGTCGTCGACACCGGCCTCACGCACGACTACCGCTCCTACCCGCTGCTCGCCCACACCCGGGGCGACGCCCAGGTCGAGGAGTGCGACGGCGAGGGCGTCCTGAAGCAGTACTGCGGACACGGCACGTTCATCGCCGGGCTCGTCGCCGCCGTCGCCCCCTGCACCGACATCACGGTCCGCGGCACGCTCAACGACGCCGGCGCCATCCTGGAGTCCGAGTTCGGCGAGAAGCTCTTCGAGGCCGTCGACCGGGACGGCTGGCCGGACGTCATCAGCCTCTCCGCCGGCACCTCCAACGGTCGCACCGACGGCCTCCTCGGCATCGACGCGTTCATGGAGGAACTGCGCGAGCAGCACACCCTGCTGGTCGCCGCCGCCGGCAACAACGCCAGCGCCACCCCGTTCTGGCCCGCCGCCTACGCCGGCCTGCCCGGCTACGAGAACGCCGTGCTGTCGGTCGGCGCGCTGCGCGGCGACGGCGAGTTCGGCGCCTGCTTCAGCAACCACGGCGCCTGGGTGTCGGTCTACGCCCCCGGTGAGCGCCTCGTCAGCGCCCTCACCGGCTTCGACACCCCCGTGCCGTACGTGTACCAGCACTCCACCTACGACGCCTGCCGCTACGGCTTCTCCTACGCCTGCACCTGCCGGCACCCGCGCCACACCGGCGTGCTGAGCGAGGAGGGCGGCCGGGCCAAGCCGGACCAGGTGATGTTCGAAGGGCTCGCCCAGTGGAGCGGCACCTCGTTCGCCACTCCCGTCGCCGTCGGCATGGTCGCCGCCCACATGACCGCGCAGGCGCAGACCGACCCGCGCAAGGCCCGCCGGCAGCTGCTGGACAGCAACACGGAGTTCGCCGAGGTGCGCGGGGCGCACGTCCCGGCACTCCTGCCGCCCACCTGGCGCCCGGTGCCGGTCTCGCTCCCCTCCGTGCGGGCATGAGGACCGGAACCGTCCCCTCTGCGGCGTACGATGACGTGCCGTACACGAGGGGTGGAACCGTGGAGCGAACCGATGTCGGCGCGTTGGTCCGGTCCGCCGCCGACGGCGACGCGGCGGCCTGGAAGGCGATCGTGGAAGGGCTGGGCCCACTGGTGTGGTCCGTGGTGCGCGCGCACCGGCTCTCCGACGCCGACGCGCACGAGGTCTATCAGACGGTGTGGTTCCGTTTCGCCCAGCACCTGGGGCGGATCCGGGAGCCGGACAAGGCGGGCGCCTGGCTGTCCAGCACCGCGCGGAACGAATGCCTGAAGGTGCACCGCAACGCGCGCCGGCTGATGCTGACGGACGATCCGCAGCTGCTGGACCGGGTCAGCGAGGACGGCGCGCCGGAGCAGTCGCTGCTGGAGGCGGAGGAGGCGGCCGCCCAGAGCGAACGCGTACGACGGCTGTGGGAGGAGTTCGAGGAACTGGGTGAGCGGTGCCGGCAGTTGCTGCGCGTCCTGATCGCCTCGCCGCCGCCCAGCTACCAGGAGGTGTCCGCCGCGCTCGGTATCGCGGTGGGCAGCATCGGACCCCTGCGCCAGCGCTGTCTGCGCCGGCTGCGGGCCCGGCTCGAGTCACGGGGGACGACGTGAACGGCATGAACGGCACGGACGACGTGAACGGCACGCACGACGGGGCGGCGTTCGACGAGGACTCCGACACGGCGGGGCCGGGCGGCGAGGACATCGAGGACGGGCTGCTGGAGGAGGAGCTCCGCCGGGCGGCCGCCGTGCTGGACCCGCTGCCGCCGGGTCTGCTGCAGGTCGCCGTGGACGCCTACGCGCTGCACGACCTCGACGCCCGCGTGGCCGAGCTGACCTTCGACTCGCTGGTCGACGCCATCCCGGTCAGGGGAGCGACGGACGTGCCGCGCATGCTCACCTTCAGCGCGGGCGAGGTCACCGTCGACGTCGAGGTGACCGCGCAGGGCCTGATGGGCCAGGTGCTGCCGCCCCAGCCGGCCGGCATCGAGGTGCTCGGCGGGCCGCAGGAGGGCGCCCGGCTCACGGCCGACGACATGGGCCGCTTCACCGCCGACACCCCGCCCTCCGGCCCGTTCGCCCTCCGGCTGCGCACCGGCGGGGACGTGGTCGTGACGGAGTGGCTGCGCGCCTGAGGGGACCTCGGCACCGGGCGGCCGGGCGCCGGGAACGGCGTCCGGCCGGCACACGGCCGGGTCCCTCCGGGGTCCTCGGGGGTCGTCAGCGCGTCGCGGCGTCGACCAGCGCCCCCAGCGCCGAGGCCAGCCGGGACAGTCCCGGTCCCGCGGGCCCGCCCGGCTCGGTCATGTAGGTGTCCCGGCGGATCTCCACCATCAGCGCGGACACCTCGGCCCGCTTCCCGTAGAACTCCAGCGGCACGTACGTCCCGGCGAACGGGCTGTCCAGCCCCGTCTCCCCGCACGGCGCGAACGCCTCGCGGGCCGCGCCGAGCAGCCCGGGCGGGGTGTGGAAGGAGTCGGTGCCCAGGCAGACCGCGGGCCGCGGCCCCTCGCCGTGCAGTTCGTAGGGCAGCGGCGCGCTGGGGTAGGAGTGCACGTCGATGATCACGGCCCGCCCGGTCGCCGCGAGCCGCCCGGCGACCGCCTCCGTCATCGCCCGCGCGTACGGACGGAAGTAGCGCTCGATCAGCGGCCCGGCGTCGTGTCCGTCGGGCCGCAGCACGTCCTTGTGCGTGGTCCGGGTGTAGACGGCGCCCATCCCGACGGCGAGCATCTCCTCCCGCTCGTCCGGGAACCGCTCGGGGTCGACCACCAGCCGGGACAGCCGGTTCACGAACCGCCACGGCGTGAGCCCGGCCGCGCGGGCCGCGGCCTCGGCGATGCCGGCCGTGTGCGCGTCGGTGATGTGGTCCAGCTCCCGCTCCAGCTCCGCGTCGTCCAGCACGATCCCGGACCGCACGTCGGCCGGTATCTCCCGCGCGGAGTGCGGCACATGGAGGATCACGGGCGAGTCCGCGTCGCCGGGAAGGAACTCGAAGGACGGCGGGACATCGGTCATACGGCTGCTCCAGGGGCGTTGTCAGGGGTGCACGACAAGATCAAGGTGTCACACGGCACTGACAACGCCACCGCGACCGGTGGGCCGGGACGCGGGCGGGGGGAGACGGCTCCGCCCCGGCCGGGCGCGTGGCCGGCCGGGGCGGAGACACGGGGGGTTCCCCGGGAGGCGGCTGCGTCAGCTCAGGGACGCCAGCGCCTCGTTCCACGTGGCGGACGGGCGCATGACCTCGGCGGCCTTGGCCGGGTCGGGCCGGTAGTAGCCGCCGATCTCGGCCGGCTCGCCCTGGACGGCGTTCAGCTCGTCGACGATGCGCTGCTCGTTGGCGGAGAGCGTCTCGGCGAGCGGGGCGAAGGCCTTCGCCAGGTCCGCGTCGTCGGTCTGCCGGGCCAGCTCCTGCGCCCAGTACAGGGACAGGTAGAAGTGGCTGCCGCGGTTGTCGATGCCGCCGATGCGACGGGTCGGCGACTTGTCCTCGTTGAGGAAGGTCGCCGTGGCGCGGTCGAGGGTGTCGGCGAGGACCTGCGCGCGGGCGTTGCCCGTGGTCTTCGCGTACTGCTCCAGGGACGGCACCAGCGCGAAGAACTCACCGAGCGAGTCCCAGCGCAGGTAGTTCTCCTTGACGAGCTGCTGGACGTGCTTCGGCGCGGAACCGCCGGCGCCCGTCTCGAACAGGCCGCCGCCCGCCATCAGCGGGACGACCGACAGCATCTTGGCGCTGGTGCCCAGCTCCAGGATCGGGAACAGGTCGGTCAGGTAGTCGCGCAGCACGTTGCCGGTGACGGAGATGGTGTCCTCGCCGCGGCGGATGCGCTCCACCGACAGCTTGGTCGCCTCGACCGGGGACAGGATGCGGATGTCCAGGCCCTCGGTGTCGTGCTCCGGCAGGTACTGCTTCACCTTGGCGATCAGGTTGGCGTCGTGGGCGCGGGTCTCGTCCAGCCAGAACACCGCCGGGGCGCCGGTGGCGCGGGCGCGGGTGACGGCCAGCTTCACCCAGTCGCGGATCGGGGCGTCCTTGGTCTGGCAGGCGCGGAAGATGTCGCCGGCGGAGACGGTCTGCTCCAGGACGACGTTGCCGGCCTGGTCGACCAGGCGGACGGTGCCGGTGGCCGGGATCTCGAAGGTCTTGTCGTGGCTGCCGTACTCCTCGGCCTTCTGCGCCATCAGGCCCACGTTGGGCACGGAGCCCATGGTGGCCGGGTCGTAGGCGCCGTTGGCGCGGCAGTCGTCGATCACGGCCTGGTAGACACCGGAGTAGCTGGAGTCCGGCAGGACGGCGAGGGTGTCGGCCTCCTGGCCGTCCGGGCCCCACATGTGGCCGGAGGTGCGGATCATGGCCGGCATGGAGGCGTCGACGATGACGTCCGAGGGGACGTGCAGGTTGGTGATGCCCTTGTCGGAGTCGACCATCGCCAGCGCCGGGCCCTCGGCGAGCTCGGCGTCGAAGGACGCCTTGATCTCGTCGCCCTCGGGCAGGGACTCCAGGCCCTTGTAGATGCCGCCCAGACCGTCGTTCGGGGTCAGGCCGGCCGCGGCGAGCTTCTCGCCGTACTTCGCGAACGTCTTCGGGAAGAAGGCGCGCACCACGTGACCGAAGATGATCGGGTCGGAGACCTTCATCATCGTGGCCTTCAGGTGCACCGAGAACAGCACGCCCTCCTGCTTGGCCCGGGCGACCTGCGCGGCCAGGAACTCGCGCAGCGCGGCGACCCGCATCACGGAGGCGTCGACGACCTCGTCCTTGAGGACGGGGACGGACTCGCGCAGCACCGTGGTGGTGCCGTCGTCGCCGACGAGCTCGATGCGCAGCGCGCCGTCCTCGGCGATGACGACCGACTTCTCGGTGGAGCGGAAGTCGTTCTCGCCCATGGTCGCCACGTTGGTCCTGGACTCGGGGGTCCAGGCGCCCATGCGGTGCGGGTGGGTCTTGGCGTAGTTCTTCACCGAGGCGGGGGCGCGACGGTCGGAGTTGCCCTCACGCAGGACCGGGTTCACCGCCGAGCCCTTGACCTTGTCGTAGCGGGCGCGGATCTCGCGCTCCTCGTCGGTCTTCGGGTCGTCCGGGTAGTCCGGCAGCGCGTAGCCCTGGCCCTGCAGCTCGGCGATCGCGGCCTTGAGCTGCGGGATCGACGCCGAGATGTTCGGCAGCTTGATGATGTTGGCCGCGGGCGTCTTGGCCAGCTCACCGAGCTCGGCGAGGGCGTCCGGGATGCGCTGGTCCTCGGTCAGGTACTCCGGGAACACGGCGATGATGCGCCCGGCCAGCGAGATGTCCCGCGTCTCCACGGCGACACCCGCCTGCGAGGCGTACGCCTGGACCACCGGCAGGAAGGAATACGTCGCCAGGGCCGGGGCCTCGTCAGTGTGCGTATAGATGATGGTCGAGTCAGTCACCGGGTGCTCCGCTCCACGTCTGCAACATTGCTCGACATCAAGATATCTCGTGATCGACCTCGGCTCGACAGGGGTCCGGGCCGATTTCCGGACGAGCCCCCGCCCCCGCTCCGGCGGGCGGCCCCGGCCGGCTGCCCGCCGGGCGACGCGGCCGGGCCGGCCGGATGGTCCGGCAGGGCGGCCCGCCCTGCCGGGAGGGCCGGGGGACGGCACCGGGCGGGCGGTGCCGGCGTCCCGGTCAGATCGGCGTGCCGGTGGTCATGTCGTCCGGCTCCGTCCCGGTGCCGCGCTGCTGCGGGATGACCACCGCGCCCTGCTGGAGCGCCACCGTCCGCGCGGGCGACGGGATCCGGATGCCCTCGTCGCGGTAGCGCCGGTGCAGGCGCTTGATGAACTCGTGCTTGATCCGGTACTGGTCGCTGAACTCGCCCACGCCCAGGATCACGGTGAACCCGATGCGGGAGTCGCCGAAGGTGTGGAAGCGCACCGCCGGCTCGTGCTCCGGCACGGCGCCGGTGATCCCGGTCATCACCTCGGCGACGACCTCCTTCGTCACCCGCTCCACCTGCTCCAGGTCGCTGTCGTACGACACCCCGACCTGCACCAGGATGGTCAGCTGCTGCTCGGGGCGCATGAAGTTGGTCATGTTGGTCTTCGCCAGCTGCGCGTTGGGGATGACCACCAGGTTGTTGGACAGGTTGCGGACGGTCGTCTGGCGCCAGTTGATGTCCTCGACGTAGCCCTCCTCGCCGCTGCTCAGCTGGATGTAGTCACCGGGCTGCACGGTCTTGGAGGCGAGGATGTGGATGCCCGCGAAGAGGTTGGCGAGCGTGTCCTGCAACGCGAGCGCGACCGCCAGGCCGCCGACGCCGAGGGCGGTGAGCAGCGGGGCGATGGAGATGCCCAGGGTCTGCAGCCCCACCAGGAAACCGATCGCCAGGACCAGGATCCGGGTGATGTTCATGAAGATGGTGGCCGATCCGGCGACGCCGGAGCGGGACTGGGTGACCGAGCGCACCAGGCCGGCCACCACCCGTGCCGCCGACACGGTCGCGGCGAAGATGACCAGCACCGTCAGCGTCTGGTTGACGTTGTGCTGCACGGTCCGGGTCAGCGGCAGCGCCGCCGCCGCGAAGGCCGCGCCGCCCGCGACCGCCGCCCACGGCGCGATCATGCGCAGGGCGTCCACGAGGACGTCGTCCCCGCGCCAGTTGGTGCGTTCGGCGTGCCGGCCGAGCCAGCGCAGCAGCATCCGCAGCAGGAACGCCGCCAGCAGGCCGGCGGCGAGGGCGATTCCGGCGTACACCAGATCGTCCACGGTGAGCGCGCGGGTCACCGCTCACCTCCGGCGAACGCCCTGGCCGACGGCCGTATGTGAAGTCGTGTCACGTGTCGTCACCTGCTCGATTTCCGGGAAGTACGGTGTGCCGGAGCCGTTCTGACCTGCGGTCGGCACGATCGCACATCCTGCCGTATCCACGCGGTCCGTCCGCACCGTGCCCGTCCGGATCCCGCCGTCCCCGGCCCCCGCCCGGCACATCGGGGCCGGCCGGGCCGTCCGGCCCCGGGACCCGCCCCGCTGCGCCGCTCAGATCACCCTCAGCCGCACCAGGACGCCCAGCGTCACCGCGCCCGGCAGCAGCGGCAGCCACACCGTGATGACCCGGAAGGCCAGCACCACCGCCGTGGCCACCGCGGCGGGGCCGCCCACCGCCACCAGCGCCACGACCAGCGCCGCCTCCACCGAGCCGAGCCCGCCCGGTGTGGGCACCAGCGCGACCGCGACCGTCGCCGCCAGGTACGCCAGCGCCATGTGGGCGGGCGGCACCGGCAGCCCGAGCGCCCGGCCCACCAGCACCAGCGCCGCCGCCTGCAGCGCGGGGAAGGCCAGCGCCCCGCCCCACAGCGCCAGCGCCCGGGACGGCCGGGCGTGCACCGACCGCGCCTCGCCCAGCGCGGTGCGCAGGAAGGCCGACACGGCCGTGCGCAGCCGCCGTACGGACACCAGCACGCCCGCCGCGGCGACCGACACCGCGCCGGCCGCGAGCAGCAGTGGGCCGAACGCGCCCTCGGGCAGCAGGGAGCCGAGCCGCAGCGCGTCCGGGAACGCGACCAGCAGGGCGCCCAGCAGGGCCACCCGGCCGACGGACTCCGCCAGCAGATACAGCGCGAGCGCGGCCGAGGAGCGGACCGGCGACAGCCCGCACACCGTCATGAACCGCAGGTTGACCGCGCTCGCCCCCAGCCCGGTGGGCAGCAGGTGGTTCGCCGCGCCCGCCGCGAACTGCGCGGCCAGCAGCCGTCCTCCGGGCAGCCGTTCCAGGACCGCGCCCTGCCGGGTGCACGCAGCGGCCACCCAGGTCAGGCAGGTCGCGCCCACCGCGGCCAGCAGCCAGGGCCACCGGGCGGTGGCCAGATGGGCGAAGCCGTCGGCCAGCACCGACCGGTGCCGCACCGCGACCACGGTCACGAGCAGCAGCGGAAGCACACACAGGATCCGGCGGATCGTCCGCGTCACGTCCACGGAGTCTCTCCGCCGCACGCCAACGGCGGGTTGCGGCGGTCCGGACGGCGGCTTACGGCACGGCCTACCCCCGGGAAGCGGCCGGCGGCACGGCGAGGAGCCGCCCTTGACCTCAACCATGCTCGAGGTTCTAGGTTTCTTTTCATGAGCATGGAGACCACAGCGTGGATGCAGCTGCACAGCGTCATGAACGCCCAGGACGAACGCCGTCCCTTCGCGCGGTCGACGCTCCGGCGCATCGGCGCCTTCGCGCGCCCGCACCGCCGCCGTATCACCCTGTTCGTCCTGCTCGGCACGGCGACCGCGCTGCTGGCCGTCGCCACGCCCGTCCTCGCCGGGCGCGTCGTGGACGCGATCGTGTCCGGCGGCGACGAGGCCGTGGTCGTCCGCCTGGCCCTGCTCATCGCGTTGATCGCGGTGGTCGAGGCCGCCCTCGGCGTGCTCGGCCGCCGGCTGTCGGCGGCGCTCGGCGAGGACCTCATCCTCGATCTGCGGACGGCGGTGTTCGATCATGTGCAGCGCATGCCGGTCGCGTTCTTCACACGTACCCGTACGGGAGCGCTCGTCTCCCGTCTCAACAACGACGTCATCGGCGCCCAGCGGGCCTTCAGCAACACCCTGTCCACCGTGGTCGGCAACCTGGTCACCCTGCTGCTCACCCTCGCCGTGATGCTCACCCTGTCCTGGCAGATCACCCTGCTCGCCCTGGTGCTGCTGCCGGTGTTCGTGGTCCCGGCCCGGCGCATGGGCCGCCGCATGGCCCGGATGCAGCGCGAGGCCGCCGCCCTGAACGCGGCCATGGGCACCCGGATGACCGAGCGCTTCTCCGCGCCCGGCGCCACCCTGGTCAAACTCTTCGGCCGCCCCGAGCAGGAGTCGGAGGAGTTCGCGGAGCGCGCCCGCCGGGTCCGCGACATCGGCGTACGGACCGCCACGGCCCAGACGGTGTTCATCACCGCCCTCACCCTCGTCTCCGCCCTGGCCCTGGCCCTGGTCTACGGACTCGGCGGCCGGCTCGCCCTGCGCGGCGCCCTGGAGCCGGGCGCGGTCGTGGCACTGGCGCTGCTGCTGACCCGCCTGTACGCGCCGCTGACCTCGCTCGCCGGGGCGCGGGTGGAGGTGATGAGCGCCCTGGTCAGCTTCGAGCGGGTCTTCGAGGTGCTGGACCTGAGGCCCCTCATCGAGGAGAGGCCCGACGCGCGCGAGGTCCCCGACGGACCGGTGTCCGTCGAGTTCGACGACGTCCGCTTCGGCTACCCGTCCGCCGACAAGGTCTCCCTGGCCTCGCTGGAGGAGGTCGCCTCCCTCGACACGCGAGGCGGCGCCGAAGTCCTGCACGGCGTCTCCTTCCGCGCCGAGCCGGGGCAGACCGTCGCCTTGGTCGGCTCCTCCGGCGCCGGCAAGTCGACCGTCGCCCAGCTGCTGCCGCGCCTGTACGACGTCGACGCGGGCGCCGTGCGCGTGGGCGGCGTCGACGTCCGGGACCTGACCGCCGCCTCCCTGCGCGACACCCTCGGCATGGTGACCCAGGACGGTCACCTCTTCCACGACACGGTCCGCGCCAACCTGCTGCTGGCACGCCCGGGGGCGGGCGAGCCCGAGCTGTGGGACGCGCTGCGCCGGGCCCGCCTCGACACCCTCGTGCGGTCCCTGCCCGACGGCCTGGACACGGTGGTCGGCGAACGCGGCTACCGGCTCTCCGGCGGCGAGCGCCAGCGCATGACCATCGCCCGGCTGCTGCTGGCCCGGCAGCGCGTCGTCATCCTGGACGAGGCCACCGCCCACCTGGACAACACCTCGGAGGCCGCGGTCCAGGAGGCGCTCACGGAGGCGCTGGAGGGCAGGACGGCGATCGTGATCGCCCACCGCCTGTCCACCGTCCGCGCCGCGGACCTCATCCTGGTGATCGAGGCCGGCCGCGTCGTGGAGCGCGGCACCCACGAGGAACTGCTGGCGGCCGGCGGCCGCTACGCCGAGCTGCACCGCACCCAGTTCGCCCCCCGGCCGGGGGACCACGAGCGGGACCGCGGCCGCGGCACGCCGGCGGCGGCGTAGGGCCCGCGCGGACCCCGCGCGCGAACCCCCCGGGTGGAACTGCTCCCGGCCCCCGGTCGCACCACGGCGCCGCCGCCCCCGGGACCGGGGCCGGCGGCGCCGTCTCCGCGTGCGCGGCGGCTCCCCGGCGGGAACCGCCCGGCGTCACTTCCCCCGGCCGGCGGCCTCGGCCCGGTCCGGGCGCTGCCCGGCACCCGACTGCGCGGCTCCGGAACCGTCGTGCCCGCGCCCGCCGCGACCGCGGCCACCCCTGCCACCGCCCCCGTGCGCGTCGAGCTCGACGGCGAGCGGTGAGGCGGTCAGGACCGACGAGTACGTGCCCACGAGCACGCCGATCAGCAGGGCGAGCGCGAAGTCGGTGAGCGAGTCACCGCCCAGCACGGCCAGCGCGGCCAGGATGAAGACCACACCGATGCCGGTGTTGACCGTGCGGGGCACCGTCTGGAGGATCGCCCGGTTGGCGGACCGGGCCAGGGGCGCCTTGCGGTCCTTGGCCCACAGTTCCCGGACGCGGTCGAAGACCACGACGGAGTCGTTGACCGAGTAGCCGATCACGGTGAGCAGCGCGGCCAGGAACACCCCGTCGATCGGTTTGCCCAGCCAGGCGAAGAGGCCCGTGAGGACCACCACGTCGTGGGCCAGGGTGGCGACCGCCGCCGTACCGAACATCCAGCGGAACCGGAAGGCCAGGTACAGCAGCTGGGCGCCGAGGGCCAGGCCCAGTGCGATCAGCGCGTTGCGGCGCAGCTCGTCGCCGAGGCTCGGGCCGATCAACTCGTCGCGGACCTTCTCCGCGCCGCCGCCGATCCCGGAGAGGGCGTCGGCGACCTCGACCGCCTCGGCGTTGCTCAGCTCCTCGGTGCGCACCGTCAGCCGGTTGTCCCCCGAGGACTGGACGACGGCCTGCGGGAAGCCCGCGTCGGCCAGGGCGGCACGCGCCCGGTCCGGATCGACGGAGGTGCCGGTGGAGTACTCGATCAGACGGCCGCCCGTGAACTCGACACCGAAGTCCAGCCCGCGCACCGCGATGCCCGCGCCGGTGACGACGAGCACGAGGACGGACACCGCCAGCCAGCGGCGCGGGCGGCGCATCAGCTGCGGATCGCGGCGGGTGAGGTACGCGCGGACCCGGCCGATGGAGGCCAGACCGGTGAGCCGGGGACGGCGGTGCACCCAGCGGCGCGCCACGGCGAACTCGGCCAGCACCCGCGTGATCACCAGCGCGCTGATCATGGAGGCGAGCACACCGATGCCCAGGGTGACGCCGAAGCCCTTCACCGGACCGGAGGCGAGCAGGAACAGCAGCGCCGCCGCGATGAGCGTGGTGATGTTGGAGTCGGCGATCGCGCTGAACGCGCCCCTGAAGCCGGCGGTCAGCGCCGAGCGGCCGCTGGGCCGGTTGCGACGTCCGTACTCCTCGCGCGCTCGTTCGAAGACCAGCACGTTGGCGTCGACGGCCATGCCGATCGCCAGGACGAAACCGGCCAGACCCGGCAGGGTCAGTGTCGCGCCGAGCGCCGCCAGGGCGGCGTAGGAGATCACGCCGTAGCAGGCCAGGGCCAGCGTGGCCAGGAAGCCCATGAGGCGGTAGACGACGATGATGAACACCGCGGTCAGGGCCGTGCCGATGACGGCCGCCCGGGCGCTCGACTCGATGGCCTCGGCGCCCAGCGTCGGGCCCACGGTCCGCTGCTCCACCGTCTCGACCGGCACCGGCAGGGCGCCGCCCTCGACGAGCAGGGCCAGCTCACGGGCCTCGTCGCTGGTGAAGGAGCCGGTGATCTGGGTGGATCCACCGGTGATGCCGACGTCGCAGGAGACGGACGGGTCGACCTGCGGCGAGGAGATGATCTTGTCGTCCAGGACGATCGCGACCCGGCGCTGCGGATCGCCGGCCGGGTGGCAGGCGGCCTCGCCGGTCAGCCGGGCCCAGCCCTTGCCGTCCTCGAAGTCCACGGTGACGTGCCAGCCGGCGCCGCCCTGCTGGTCGAACTGCGTCTCGGCGCCCTCGACGTCCTGGCCGGTGAGCCTCGCGGCGCCCAGCCGGAGCCGCTCACCGGCCTCGTCGGGCAGGATCCGCTCGCCCTCGTCCTCGGGCTCGTCGGACTCCGCGGCGGCGCCGAGCACCGGGTGGACGGACAGCTGTGCGGTGCGGCCCAGGACGTCGGCGGCCCTGCGCGGGTCCTGGACGCCGGGCAGTTCGACGATGATCCGGTTCTCACCGGAACGGACGATGGTGGGTTCGGCGACACCGAGCGCGTCCACCCGGCCGCGCAGGACCTCCAGGGTGCGGTCGGTGGCCTCCCCGTCGGCCTCGGTGGTGGGGGTGGAGCGGGTCTCCAGGACGATCTGGGTGCCGCCGCGCAGATCCAGCCCCAGGCGGACCGGAACGGTGGCGGCGACGTACACGGACACGGCGATCACGACGAGCGCGAACAACGCCCTGACGCGGGCGGAGTTTTTCACGGATGCCTCCAGCAGGCACGCCGCGGCCGGCGGGCGGCGCGGCGGAGATGAAGAGGTGAAGGAAGAGGGGAAGGAACCTCAGGTGCTGGAGGCCGTGGGCGGTGCCCGGCCGAGGTCCGACGGCACGTGCGCGGTGCCGGCCGGAACGTGGCCGGACACCGGCGCGGGACGGGCCGGCCGGGGCGGGACGCGGGGGGTGTGCGCGGGGGTGAAGAGCAGCGGGCCGGCGGGCACCGTCCGCTCGCCGGCGTCGCGCTGCGGTCTGACGAGGAGGGTGGCGGTACCGATGTAGGCGTCGTCGGTGTACGGACGGGTGTCGGCCGGGTGGAACGCGGGGGAGGGCGGGGCGGGGACCGGCGGCGCGGGCACCGGGAGGACCGGTGCCGGGAGGACCGGCGCAGGGAGGGCCGACGGCGGGCCCGGGACCACGGTGGCGCGCGGTCCCGGCGGTTGCGGTGCCCCCGGGGCCGCGAGTCCCTGCGCGGACGGGGACGGGACGAGCCGGGCACCGTCGGTGAAGCCGAGCGCGAGGGTCAGCAGGACGGCGGCCAGGGCGGCGAGGACCGCGCCGGCGCGGAGCGGAAGGCGGGCGGCCGGTCCCGTCCGGTCGGCGCTCAAGGCTCGACGAGTCCGGCGCGGATGGCGTAACGGGTCAGGTCCAGGCGGTCCCGCAGGCCCAGCTTGTGCAGCAGGTTCTCCCGGTGGCGCTGCACCGTCTTGACGCTGATGAACAGCAGCTCGGCGATCTCCTTCGACGAGTGCCCCTCGGCGACCAGCTTCAGCACCTCCTCCTCGCGCGGGGTCAGCAGCTGCTCGGGGGCCTCCTCGCCGTCACGGACCCGGTCGAGGTAGTTGCGGATCAGGGCGGTGACCGCGCCCGGGTAGAGGAAAGGCTCGTCCCGCATCGCCGCGCGGCAGGCGGCGACCAGGTCGCGGTCGGCCACGGACTTCAGCACGTAACCGCTCGCGCCGGCCTTGAGCGCCTGGAACAGGTACTGCTCGTTGTCGTGCATCGTCAGCATCAGGATCCGCACGGCGGGGCGCACCGAGGCCAGCTCGCGCGCGGCCTGCAGCCCGGTGAGCCGGGGCATGGCGATGTCCAGGACGGCCAGGTCGACCTCGTGGGCGCGGGCCATGGCGATCGCCTCCGCACCGTCACCGGCCTCGGCGACCACCTCCAGGTCCGGCTCCCGGTCGAGGATGAGCCGGACACCGCGCCGCACCAGGGCGTGGTCGTCGGCGAGCAGGATCCTGATCGTGGCCGGACGGACGTCGTGGGTCATGACTGCTTCCTGACGGCGGGTGCGGCCAGCCTGATCCTCGTGCCGGCCGGTGTCGCGGAGGTGATGTCCAGTGTGGCCCCGACGAGCAGGGCCCGTTCGCGCATGCCGCGGATCCCGGCCCCCTCGCGGGCGGCACCGATGCCGCGGCCGTCGTCGCTCACCTCGAGGACGACGTGCTCGCCGACGCCGCGCAGGCTCACCTCCACGGTCCGCGCCTCGGCGTGCCGGGCGGCGTTGGTCAGGCTCTCCTGCGCCACACGGTAGATCACGAGCTCGGTCTCGTGGTCGAGCGGGGGCAGATCGGCGTCGAAGCGGCGCACCACGCGCAGCCCGGTGTGCGTGGCGAACTCGGTGGCGAGCGAGGTGACCGCGCTGACCAGACCGAGGTCGTCCAGGACGCCCGGCCGCAGCCGGCGCACCAGGCGGCGGACCTCGTCCAGGCTCTCCCGGGTGATCTCCTGCGCCTGCTGGAGTTCGCCGCGCAGCGAGCCGGACGCCTCGTCGCCGGCCCGTTTCAGGGCCAGCAGGACGGCGGTCATGCTCTGCCCGACCTCGTCGTGCAGCTCCTGGGCGATACGGCGCCGCTCGGCCTCCTGGGCGAACAGGGCGCGGGCGCTGCTCGCGGCGCGTTCCCGCTCCAGCCGCTCCAGCATGGCGTTGAACGTCCTGACGAGTTCGGCGATCTCACCACCGCCGCGCACCGGAAGGCGCTGACCGGGACGCAGCAGGTCGACGGTGGTCATCAGCCGGGTCACCCGGTCCAGTGGGGCGAGCCCGATGCGCAGCAGGGCCGCGTTGGCCACGAGCATCACGCCCAGGCCGCCCACGAGGATCACCGCCTCGGTCAGCAGCACCGGGACCGACACGGTCACCGGAGCCCACAGCAGCAGTGCGGTGGCCGTGCCCAGCACCACCGCGTTGAGCCCGAAGATCCGCCAGTACAGGGACACGGAGGTCACGCCTTCCTCTTTCTCGTCGGCCTCTACTGTCGGTCACCGTGCCGTCCGGTGCGGCCGCGGCCCCCTGGTCCCGGCGGACAGCGGCCAGCGTGCACGACCCCGGACCCCGGGGCCATGGGCCCCGCACCCCATTTCCGGCGGCCCGCCGGACCCATGTCGTACGGGGTGGGTCCTGCGACCCCGCACAGATGGGTACCGCGCCCGATGGGCCCGCGGCGGGGGAGCGGCGAAGGTGAAGACGTACCCGTCCGTCTCCGGGAGGACCCGTCATGTCGCTCGACCTGCCCCGCACCGCGCTGCGCCCCGACCACCCCGCCGCCGGCGAGATCCGTCAGCGCCTCGAACACGCCCGCAGTACGCGCCTCGCCCAGCTCAAGGCCCTGGACGAAACCGGGCAGAGTCCCGACGACCACCTCATGTCCCACCAGAAGGACGCCATCCGGCGTGCCCTCAAGGAGATCGAGGAGGCCTTCGCCCGCCTCGACGACGGCACCTACGGGATCTGCCTCGGCTGCTCGAAGCCCGTCCCGCCGGAGCGGCTGGAGATCCTTCCGCACACCCGGCACTGCGTGACCTGCCAGAGCCGCGCGGCCTGACCGCGCCCCCCGTTCCGTTCTCCCCTCCCGCTCAGCCCAAGGGGTGAAGTGGTGACCCACCAGACCATCGGTGAGCGCGGCGGGGTCCTCACCTCCGAGGACCTCGCCGCGCTGCGCGACGACCTGCACGAGCAGCGGTTGTTCCGCGAGGAGCAGTTGCGGCAGCTCGCCGCCGACCCCACGCCCCTCGCCGACGGCCCGCGCGGTGCCGGCCGGATCGAGGTCCGCGTCAAACTGGCCGCCTCCGCCCGCATGGTGCTCGCCGACGTCGAGGCGGCGCTCACCCGCATGGACACGGGCACCTACGGCACCTGCCACCTGTGCCGCCGCCCCATCCAGCGCGAACGCCTCCTGATCGTCCCGCAGGCCCGCTACTGCGCCCGCTGCCAGCAGGTGCGGGAGGCGTCGCGATGACCACGACACGGGGCATGCGCGGTGCGCCGGTGCGGCGGTGCGCCGGGGACGGAGCCCGCCGCCCGCGTCCCGCGCCGGTGCGGCGGTGCGCCGCGCGTCCCGGGCACCGGCAGCCGTACGGCCGCGGCCGCCTCCCCGGGGGTCCGGCTCCGGCGGCCGCGTTCCGCCCGGGACCCGTCCCCGCGGGTCCGTCCGCACAGGAGGCCGTCCGATGACCACCACCCGGCGTCCGCGACCGGTGCCCGCGCGGCACCTCCCCTGGCCGCTGTGCCGGCGGTGCACCGGGATCGCGCTCGACCTGGGCAGCGCCCGCACGCGCGCGTGGATCGCGGGGCGGGGAATGGTGCTCGACGTGCCGACGGTGACCTTCCCGGGCCACGGCACCCTCCACCCCGTCCGGCGCGGCACCATCGTCGACACCCCGGGTACCGCCCGGATGCTCGACCGGCTGCTCGGGCCCCGGCTGCCCCGCTTCGGCCGCCCCCTGGTCGTCGTCACGACGCCGGTCCTGGACGGGCTCGCCTTCCGGACCGAGGCCCGGACGGCCGTCGAGATCCTCCGCCCGCGCGCCGTCCTGACCGTCCCGGGCGCGCGGGCGGTGGCCCTGGCCGCCGGCGCCGACCACGCCCGGCCGCTGCTGGTCGTGGACGTCGGCGCGCACCTCACCGAGGCCGTCCTGCTCGCCGGAGGCGCGGTCACCGACGCGCGCCGCGTCGCGCTCGGCACCGGCGACCTGTCCGACGACACGGCACCGGGGCAGCTCACCGACGCCGTGGTCGACATGGTGACGGCGATGCTGCGGCAGGACCGCACCTCCCTCACCCGCGCCGCCCTGCGCCGTGGGGTCCTCCTGGCCGGCGGGGGCGCCCTGCGCCCCGACATCACCCAGGACCTCCCCGGCCGGCTCGGCTGCCCGGTGCGGCCGGTGCCGTCCCCGCACACCGCCGCCGTCCGGGGCGCCGCCCGTCTCCTCGCCGCGGCGCACCACCACCCCTCGGTCACCGGCGCCGTCTGACCGGTCCCGGCGCCCCGCACCCGTTCCACCCCCACCTGCCTGCGACCCGAGACCCCGAAGGAGCCACGACGTGGCGGGCGAGATACCACCGGCACAACCGCCTCCCGGCCCACCCCCGCGCCCCCTGCTGTGGCGCTGGCGGCGCAACCCCCTGCGCCGCCGCACCGACGTGCTCGAGGCCTGGCTCGGCCTCGGGCTGCTGCTCGCCGTACTGGCCGTGGCGCCCGTGGCCACCGTCCTGGTGGCCGACGCCGCCCACCGCCACTACGCGGACGCCGCCCGCCACCAGAACCTGACCCGGTACGAGACGACCGCGGTCCTCACCGGGGACGCCCCACGCCATCCGGAGCCGGGGTCGGACGAGGAGAGGAAGACCCGCTACCCGGTCGAGGTCCGCTTCGTCACCCGGGAGGGAAGGACCCGGACGACGCGGACGGAGGTCCCGCCGGGACTGCCCGCCGGCAACGAGGTCCGCATCTGGGTCACCGTCGGCGGCGAGGCGGCCGAACCGCCGCTGACCCGCGAGCAGATCCGCAGCCGCAGCATGGGCTGGGCGCTCCTCGCCGCCGTCGGCGTCGCCCTCACCGGCGCCGCCGCCCACGCCCTGACCACCTTCGCCCTGCGCCGCCGCAACCTGGCCGGCTGGGCCACCGCCTGGGCCGAGACGGCCCCGCGCTGGACGACACCCACCTGACCCCGGGCCCGGCGCGCCGGGCCACCGGGCCCGGGGTCAGCGGGGCCCGGGGGTGAGGGTCCCGACGCGGCGGAGGGCGGGGCCGGCCGCGACTCCCTCGTGAACTGCCGGAGCCGGGCAACGAACCCCACCCCGCACCGCCCCTTCCCGGGTTCCGGGCCGGGGCGGCGGCCGTCGTGCGGCGCACCCGACCGCACCCCACGTTGACGACGCATCAGCCGGAACGGCGGCGGAATCCGGGAGTCCGTGGGAAGGCGGCATCAACGGCCCGTAAAGATTGCCGGGTTCGGGCAATGTACCGCGACCGGTTCACATGGGAACATGCACGCACGGGGAGGCGGTCGAGCGAAAACGGGGGCCCCGATGGAATGGTTCGTGGGCCTCGGGATCGCGGGGCTGGTCCTGCTGCTGCTCTCGCTGGTCTTCGACGGGATCCTGGAGGGCGTGTTCGACGGCGTGCTGGACGGCCTGTTCGACGGGCTGCTGTCGCTGCCGGTGATCGCCGGGTTCGTGTCCATGCTCGGTTTCGGCGGCGCGATCGTGCTCGGCACGACGGGCCTGGGCGTCACGGGCGCCACGGCGACCGGCGTGGTGGCGGGTGCCGGCGCGGGCTGGCTGACGTGGAGGTTCAGCAGCGTCCTGATGCGGGACCAGACCGACGCCACCCCCCGGGGCGACGATCTCGTCGGCAGCTCCGGCTCCGTGGTGACCGCCATTCCCGCCGAGGGGTACGGCGAGGTGCTGGTGTACCTCGCCGGGCAGCCGATGAAACTGGCCGCGAAGTGCTCGGTGCCCGTGGCACGGGGCGCCGAGGTCTGGGTGGAATCGGTGCTGTCCGCGACCTCGGTCGCGGTCCGCCCGGTCGAGCGCTGACCGGTACGTCACCAAGGCTCGCCCCCTTCCCGCGTCCGTTCCCGATCCGATCCGAACCGCCGTCCCCCGGGAGGGCTGAGGGGATTCACCAGCATGAGCCCTGTACTGATCGCCGTGGTGGGAGTCGTCGTACTCCTGGTCCTGCTGGCCCTCGTGGTGGTCACCCGCTACAAGGTGGCGGGACCCAGCGAGGCGTTCATCGTCACCGGACGACGCGGCAAGAAGTCCACCGACCCCGCGACCGGCCGGGTCTTCACCGACAACAGCGGCCAGAAGGTCGTGGTCGGCGGCGGCGTCTTCGTCGTGCCCTTCGTCCAGCAGAAGTTCACCCTCGACCTGTCCAGCCGGCACATCCCGGTGGCCGTCCGGGGCGCGGTCACCCTGCGCGGCGTGAAGGCCAACCTGGAGGGCGTCGCCATCGTCAAGGTCGGCGGCACCGAGGACTCGATCCGCGCCGCCGCCCAGCGCTTCCTGCAACAGCAGGAAGGCATCGTCGGGTTCACCCAGGAGGTGCTGTCCGGCGCGCTGCGCTCCATCGTCGGGCGGATGTCGGTCGAGGACATCATCCGTGACCGCGCCGCCTTCGCGGGACAGGTCGCCGAGGAGGCCGAGGCCAGCCTGTCCGGGCAGGGCCTGGTGCTGGACGCCTTCCAGATCCAGGACATCACCACCGAGGGCTCCTACCTGGAGGACCTCGGGCGGCCCGAGGCGGCCCGCGCCCGGCAGGAGGCCGACATCGCCGAGGCCGTCGCCCGGCGCGCCTCCGAGCAGGCCCGGCTCAAGGCGGAGGAGGAGATCGCGATCGCGCAGCGCACCTTCGCCCTGAAGCAGGCCGAGATCAAGGCGGAGACGGACGAGGCCGCCGCCCGTGCCGCCGCCGCCGGCCCGCTCGCCGAGGCCGCCCGGCGGCAGGAGGTCCTGCAGGAGCAGGAGAAGGTCGCCGCCCGGCAGGCCGCGCTGACCGACCGCGAGCTGGACACCCAGGTCCGCAAGCCCGCCGACGCCGCCCGGTACCGGGCCGAGCAGGAGGCCGAGGCCCGCCGCATCGCGCTGGTCAAGGAGGCCGAGGCGGCGGCCGAGCGGGCACGGCTCACCGGTGAGGGCGAGAAGGCGCACCGCGCGGCGCTCGCCGACGCCGTGCGCATCGAGGGCGCCGCCGAGGCGGCCGCGATCGCCGCCAAGGGCGCGGCGGAGGCCGACGCCATGCACAAGAGGGCCGACGCCTTCGAGCGGTACGGCGACGCCGCGGTGCTCCAGATGCTGGTCGAGGTGCTGCCGCAGGTCGTCGGCAAGGCCGCCGAGCCGCTGGCCGCCGTGGACAAGCTGACCGTCATCTCCACGGACGGCGCGGGACAGCTTCCGCGCACGGTCGCCGACAACGTCGCCCAGGGCGTGGAACTGCTCAGCTCCACCACCGGCGTCGACCTCGCCGAGCTCCTCCAGGGCCTCGCCCGGCGCGGTACGCAGGCGCCCCCCGCCCCGGCCGAGCCGGCCAACGGCAAGGTCGGCATCACCGAGTGACCCCCTCCCGCCGCGGAGCCCGGACGCCGAGCAGGCGCCCGGGCTCCGTCGCGTTGTGCGGACGAGCCGGTTCGAAACTTTCGGCTGCCTCCGGGTGAGGTTCGGATGACTGTCGCCGATCATCGGAGCGGATTCGGCCTTGACCGGTCAAGCAGCCGCGTTGACATGGGTGGACGATGATTTCTCCGCCGGTGCGTCTCCTCCGAAGATTTCGAAACTTCTACCGAAACTGTTGACGGTTGACGCGGACAAGCCAACACTGTCCGGCGTCGACCCGCACCGCCGACCGCCACGAGGAGGCGCACCCCCATGAACGCGTTCGCCCGTCCGGGAGGCCGCAGACGCGGCCGCCCGCCGCTGAGTCTCAGAAGCACCTGGGCCGTCGTGCTGGCCGCCCTGGCCGTGATGCTCCTGCCCGGCACCGCCACCGCCGCTCCGGTCATCACGACGAACCAGACCGGCACCAACAACGGCTACTACTACTCGTTCTGGACCGACGCCCAGGGAACGGTCTCCATGGACCTGGGCTCCGGCGGCAACTACAGCACCCGGTGGAGCAACACCGGCAACTTCGTCGCCGGCAAGGGCTGGAGCACCGGCGGGCGCAAGACCGTGAACTACTCGGGCACCTTCAACCCGTCCGGCAACGCGTACCTGACGCTCTACGGATGGACCACCAGCCCGCTCATCGAGTACTACATCGTCGACAACTGGGGCACCTACCGGCCCACCGGCGAGTACAAGGGCACCGTCACCACCGACGGCGGCACGTACGACATCTACAAGACGACCCGGTACAACGCCCCCTCCATCGAGGGCACCAGGACCTTCGACCAGTACTGGAGCGTCCGGCAGTCGAAGCGCACCGGCGGCACCATCACCAGTGGCAACCACTTCGACGCGTGGGCCGGCAAGGGGATGAACCTCGGCAACCACAACTACATGATCATGGCCACCGAGGGCTACCAGAGCAGCGGCAGCTCCAACATCACCGTGAGCGAATCGGGCTCCGGCGGAGGCGGTGGCGGCGGCGGGGGCACCGGCGGCTGCACCGCGACGCTGTCGGCCGGCCAGAAGTGGGACGACCGCTACAACCTCAACGTCTCGGTGAGCGGTTCGAGCAACTGGACCGTGACGATGAGGGTGCCCTCCCCGGCGAAGGTCTCCGCGACCTGGAACACCAGCGCGTCCTACCCCGACAGCCAGACCCTGGTCGCCAGGCCCAACGGCAGCGGCAACAACTGGGGCGCCACGATCCAGGCCAACGGCAACTGGACCTGGCCGACCGTCTCGTGCAGCGCCGGCTGACCACCGTACGAGGAGGACCACCGCAGATGACCACCGGAAAACGACAGCCGGCCGCCCGGACCCTGGTGTCGGGCCTGGCCGTCGCCGCACTGACCCTGGCGGGCACCGTGACCACGACCCTCGGCGCCACCCCGTCGCACGCCGCCGCCTGCAACGGGTACGTCGGACTCACCTTCGACGACGGCCCCTCCACCAGCACCACACCGAGCCTGCTCAACGCGCTCAGGCAGAACGGGCTGCGGGCCACGATGTTCAACCAGGGCCAGTACGCCGCCGCCAACCCGTCCCTGGTCAAGGCCCAGGTGGACGCCGGCATGTGGGTCGCCAACCACAGCTACACCCACCCCCACATGACCCAGCTGAGCCAGGCACAGATGGACTCGGAGATCTCCCGCACCCAGCAGGCGATCGCGGCCGCCGGCGGCGGCACACCGAAGCTGTTCCGTCCGCCGTACGGGGAGACCAACTCGACACTGCGTTCGGTCGAGAGCAAGTACGGCCTGACCGAGGTCATCTGGGACGTCGACTCGCAGGACTGGAACAACGCGAGCACCGACGCCATCGTGCAGGCCGCCTCCCGGCTCACCGACGGCCAGGTCATCCTGATGCACGACTGGCCGGCCAACACCATCGCCGCGATCCCGCGCATCGCGCAGAACCTGGCCTCCCGGGGCCTGTGCGCGGGCATGATCTCCCCGCAGACCGGCCGCGCGGTGGCGCCCGACGGTTCCGGCGGCGGGGGAGGGGGCGGCGGTGGCGGCGGCGCGTGCACCGCGACCCTGTCCGCGGGCAGCCGCTGGAGCGACCGCTACAACCTCAACGTCGCGGTGAGCGGTTCGAGCAACTGGACCGTGACGATGAAGGTGCCGTCCCCGGCGAAGGTCTCCGCGACCTGGAACGTCAGCGCGTCCTACCCCGACGGCCAGACACTCGTCGCCAGGCCCAACGGCAGCGGGAACAACTGGGGAGTGACGATCCAGAGCAACGGCAACTGGAACTGGCCGACGGTCTCCTGCAGCGCCGGCTGACCGGCGGGCACCCGACGCACCGCACCCGTGGCGCGGCGGCCCGGTCCGCCGCGCCACGTCCCTGTCCGCGGCGCCGTTCCCGCCGAGGTGCCACGGCGGGCACACGGCCGGCTCACTCCCACGTCGCCTCACCCCGCCCGGTGGCCCGCGTGGGATCCAGGACCTCGGAATGCTCCACCGCGGATCCGGGGGCGGCCCGGCCGGGGGCGGCGGGACTGCGCGGGGACTGCCGCGGAGGCGGGGGAGAGGTGTCGCCGGGGGTTCCCGCACCGGCGGCGGGCACGCGCAGGGCCAGCAGGGCGACGTCGTCCCCACCGGGGTCGATCCGTGCCAGCAGCTCGTCGCAGAAGTCGTCCACGGTCCGCCCCGCCGTGCGCCGGGCCAGGACCGCGGCGTGGTGCCGGAGCTTGGCCAGACCGAGGTCGATGGAGCGGCCCCGGCTCTCCACCAGGCCGTCGGTGTAGAGGAGCAGGGTGGAGTCCGGGGGGAGGTCCTCGTACGCGTCGGGCCAGCTCAGATCCAGGTGCAGGACGGCGCTCATGCCGATCAGCGGTCCGTGGCCGCCGGTCAGGAAGCGCGTGTCGCCCTCGCCGGTCACCAGCAGGGGCGGCGGGTGCCCGGCGGTGACCCAGTGCAACTGCCAGGGACCGCCCTCTTCGCCCTCCACCCGGGCGAAGACGAGGGTGGCCATCGGGGCGTCGCTGGTGTGGGTCACGGCCTCGTCCAGACGGCGCATGATCAGACTGGGCGGCTCCTGGTGGTCCCAGGCCAGGGCGCGCAGCATGTTGCGGACCTCCGCCATGTGCGCGGCGGCCTGCCGGTCGTGGCCGACCACGTCCCCGATGACCAGGGCCGTGACGCCGTCGGAGAGCAGGAAGGCGTCGTACCAGTCGCCCCCGATCTCCATGGCGCTCTGCGCGGGGAGGTAGCGGGCGGCCATCCGCAGGTAGTCCACCTGGGGGAGAGGGGCGAGCAGCTGGCGCTGCATGGTCTCGGCGACGCTCCGCTGCTCGTGGTACAGCCGGATGTTGTCCATCGCCATCCCGAGGCGCCGGCCGATGTCGGACAGCAGCCTGACCTCGGCGTCCGAATGGGCGGGGGCGCTCCCGGTGCGGGCCACGGTCAGCATCCCGAAGGACCGCTGCCGGGCACGCAGCGGCACCACGACGGCCGACCGGCCGCCGAGCCGGTCGAACAGCACCCGGTGCGTGGCGGCCAGCGGGGCGTCCGGGTCCGCGGCGAGTTCCCCGGCGGTCGTCCGGACGGGCTCGTCGCCCCTCATGGCGCGTTCCACCGGCCGCAGGCTCTCCGCCGGCAACGGCGGGAACGGCCCTTCCGGGGACACCGGCCGCTCCCCGTCGCGGGCGCTGCGAAGGACGATCCGCTCCCCTTCCCCCGCCACCGCGGGACACAGGTCCAGTACGGCCCAGTCACCCATCCTCGGCACCAGCAGGCGCAGCAGCCGGCGGCCCATGCCGGAGGCGTCCACGGTGGACATGAGCAGCGCCGACACGTCCGCCACCAGGTTCAGCCGAGCGGTCAGCGCCTCCAGGGCGGCGGTGTGCGCCGCGGCCCGCTCCTCGGCCTCGCGCTGCAGGCTGAAGTCGTGGAAGACCACCACCATCCCGCTCGCGCCGCCCGTCACCCGCAGGGGAGTGGTCGACCAGATGATCGGCACGGTCGCGCCGTCGGCGCGCAGGAAGTACTCCTCGCTGCCCAGTCCCCCGGACCCGCCCCCGCGCAGGGGAGCCAGCATCGAGCACTGCTCGCGCGGCACGGGACCGCCGTCGCGCCGGCGGTGCAGCAGGTCGTGCGCGTCGTGGCCGAGCATCTCCTCCTCGGACCGGCCCAGCAGGCGCTCGGCCCAGGGGTTGACGAACGTGACGCGTCCCGAGGCGTCGACCGTGAAGACGCCCGCGCCCAGGTCGTGAAGGACCGCGTACAGGAAGGCCGCGTCCGCGACCCGGTCGGTCCCGTTCACGGCTCCACCGTCCCCTCGTCGTTTCGGACGTCCGTCCGGGACAGATGGCCTCAGCCGCCACCGCTCTGCGGGCCGTGTGCCCACAGGGGCGCGAACCATGCTCGGCGCCGGGCGCGGCGGGGGCGGGGGACGTCCGCGCGGCCCCCGCCGGACGGTCCGTCCCGCCCCGGTCCCGCTCGGGAGCGCGCTCGAAGAGGATCATGAAGGGGGAGGGGTCCGCCGGCGAGGACGCGGGTGAGCCCTTCACCGGCCGCGCCGGGCGGAGCCGGAACCCGCCGCACCGGCCGCGGCGCGCCGCCCGGCCCTGATCCGGCAGGCGGCGCGGTCACGCGGGCGGACGGGAGACGATCCAGCGGTGCCGCACCTGCCAGGTGCCGCCGTCGCCGGTCGCGCCGCGCAGGCCGTGCACGGCCCGCGGTCCGGCGAGCGCCGGGAGCCGGGAGTCCTGCAGGGAGGCGAAGGCATAGGTCCTGGCCGGGTCCCAGTCGGTGGAGTGACGCAGCCGGCGGGCGAGCTGGGCGAATCCGGGCACGGCTGCGGCGATCACCCAGGCGTCGGGTTCCCCGGCGGTCAGCCGGGTCGCGGGGCGCAGCCAGGACGCCGCGGTCTCGGGCCAGTCCACGGTGGCGAGGACCGTGCCGCCGCGGTTCTCCCAGGCCGCTGTGAACGCTTCGGCCGCGCGGCGGCAGGAGTCGTCACGGCTGTGACCGACGGCGACCGTCGTGATCCCCGGGCGATGCGGCGTCAGCAGGCCGAGCAGCGCGTCGAGTTCCCGCCCGGTGTGCGGAGCCGGCGATGGCAGGACGCCGTGGGCCGCGAGGTCCGCGGCCGTGATGAGGGGCGAGCGGGACTCCGGCCGCTCGTCGCGGCCGGTCATGACGCGGAGCCGCTTTCACGGCCCGCCCCGGTGGCGCGGGTGGCGGCTTTCCAGCGGGCGTACGCCCGGGGCAGGCATCTGGCACAGGGCCGGTAGCCCGCGGCGACCGCGGTGGCCTCGTCCGGGAAGAAGACCCGGTGGGCCGCGTAGTGGCCGCGGGCGAGGGCCCGCAGCGCCGAGGGGCAGTCCAGACGCCCGTACAGCCGTGTGCGCCGGTGCCCGCCCAGCGTGCCCGGAACGGCGCTCCGGTACGGTCTGCCGTCCGCGCCCAGCAGCGTGTACGCGCGTCGTGCGGTGTCGCCCGTCATGCCGCGTCGTGGAAGACGAGGCCCAGGGTGTGGCGCCGCCCGGAGCGGACGGCGCTCACGCCGTGGCGCATCGGGCCGTTGGACCAGCCCCGTTTCGAGGCGACGGGCCGGTCGCGGGTGGTGAAGACCAGTCCGTGGCCCTGGGGCAGGGTGGTGGACGATCCGCGCGACTGGGCGCGGGGGCGCTGCTCGGTCATGATGAACTCGCCTCCGGTGAAGTCCGTGCCGGGGGCGTCGAGCCCGATGACGACCTGCAGCGGGAAGAGCATCTCGCCGAACACGTCGCGGTGCAGGGCGTTCCAGTCGCCCTTGCCGTAGCGCAGCAGGATCTGGGCGGACTTGTCCTGCCCGGCCCGGTGGCACATCGCCAGCCACTCGTCGAGGTCGTCGGGCCACGGGGCGGGCCGCCCCAGCTTCCGGGCCCAGTCCCGCGCGACGGGCAGCAGCCGGGGATAGAAAGCCTCCCGCAGTTCGCGCACCACGTCCGGCAGCCGGTGGGTGAAGTAGCGGTACTGGCCGCTGCCGAAGCGGTACCGGGCCATGTCGACCGTGGTGCGGAAGTGCTCGGGCTCGTCGTACAGCGCGGAGACCGCCCGGCATTCGCCGGGGGTGAGGAGCCGGTCGGTGAGCGCGCTGCCGTGCTCGTTCAGCTCGTCGGTGAGCGCTGTCCAGTCCCCGGCTGCGACACGGTCGTCGATGCCGGCCGTCGGATGGGTCATGTCGAGGGACTCCTCGGTCCTTGGAGGTTCGCCCGGCCCGCGGCGGGGGGGCGCCGCGGTTCACAGGAGCGTGGGCTGCAGCACGCCCTCGTGGGTGAGCAGCCACACCTTGCGCTCGACACCGGCGGCGTAGCCGCGCATGGTGCCGTCCGCGCCGATCACGCGGTGACAGGGCCGCACCAGCAGCAGCGGGTTGGCTCCGATCGCGGCGCCCACCGCCTGGATGCCCTGCCGCGGGACGCCGAGCTGTTCGGCGAGCTCGCCGTAGGTGGTCGACGTGCCGAAGGGGATGTCCTCCAGCGCGCGCCACACCCGCTGCTGGAAGTCCGTGCCGGTCGGGGTGAACCGGATGTCGAACCGGGTGAGTTCCCCGGCGAAGTAGGCCGCCACCTGACGGGAGACGTCCGCGAGGGCCTCGGGATCGTGCAGCCAGTCGGACCGTACGGCGGGTGTGTTCCGCCCGCCGGGCATGGACAGCGAGGTGAGGGTGACCTGTCCGTCGGTCCTCTCCCCCACCAGCAGCAGGTCGCCCAGGGGGCTGGCGATGGTCGACCAGAGCGTCATGGTCGCCTCCTCCTCGTGATCTTTCGTCGCACCTTCCACCCTGCCGTCTCCCGGACGGTGTTGCTGGCGGGATTCGGACATCGCGGTGCGGTGTGCCGCCGGGGCCTTCACCTCCGCCCGGCCCGGGCGGGAGGGCGCGATCCCCCGGCGGGGAGCCGTGCGCGAGCCGGCGCGGCCGGGCGTCAGCGGCCGTCCCCGTGCCAGGGCGCGTCGGGCCTGGTGGGCCGGGCGCCGGCGGCGAGCCGCAGGGCGTGGACCGGCCGGGCGCCGTCGTGGACGGGGCCCAGGTAGTGGTGTCCGGTCATGTGGCACCAGGCGGGCAGGTCGAGCGGGGCCGCCGGGTCGGTGGTGACGACGTGGACGACGGTGCCCGGCCGGGCACCGTCGATCTCCTCGCGGAGGCGGAGCAGGAGGGTGACGCAGAGCAGGCCGGTGCCGTCGACGGTGATGTCCGGCGCGGGGACGTCCGGGACCACGGGGCTCACCGGCGGTGGGCGGTCGCGGCGATGGCGGGCAGCAGGGCGAGGGAGAGGACGCCGCCGGTGAGGGCGAGGGCGGGGTAGCCGGTGGCGGCGACCATGATGCCGGAGGCCATGCCGCCGGTGGCGCCGGCGATGGCGATGGCGACGTCGACCAGCCCCTGGGTCCTGGCGCGGGTGGCGAGCGGGACGGTGTCGGTGATGATCGCGGTGCCCGACACGAGGCCGAAGTTCCAGCCGATGCCGAGCAGCACGAGGGCGAGGGCGAGGAGGGCGACGGAGTCGCCGGGGGCGGCCGCGGCGAGGACGCCGGAGGCCAGGAGGGTGATCCCGGAGGCGGCGGCGACCTTCATGCGGCCGTAGCGGTCGGCCAGCCGGCCCGTCAGGGGCAAGGGCAGGTACATGGCGCCGATGTGGAGGGCGATGACGAGGCCGGAGGCGGCGGTCCCGTGGCCGTGGTCGTGCATGTGCACCGGCGTCATGGTCATGATCGCGACCATGACGAGCTGGGTGAGGACCATGACGAGCGCGCCGAGGACGACGCCCGTGCGGCCCTCCCGGGTGCCGGGGGCGTGGGCCGGGGCGGGATCGGCGGTGGTGTCCGCCGCCGCCAGGGCGAGGGAACGGGCGGTGAGCAGCGGGTCGGGCCGCAGCCACAGGGCGAGGACGAGGGCGGCGAGCGCGTAGGCGGCGCCGGACAGGATGAAGGGCCCGGCGAGGGCCGGGATGCCGAGGGTCTCGGCGAGGGCGCCGGTGGGTGCGGCGAGGTTGGGGCCGGCGACACCGCCGAGGGTGGTGGCGACCAGGACGGTGGAGACGGCCCGGGCGCGGTGGCCGGGTCGGGCGAGGTCGGCCCCGGCGTAGCGGGCCTGGAGATTGGTGGCGGTGCCCGCTCCGTAGACGAACAGGGCGATGAACAGCAGGGCGGCGTTGTCGAGGGCGGCGGCGGTGATGACGCCGGCCGAGCCGACGGCGCCGGTGAGGTACCCGGTGGCCAGTCCGGGGCGGCGGCCGCGGGCCTGGGAGATGCGGCCGACGGCGACGGCGGCGAGTGCGGATCCCGCGGTGAACAGGGCGCTGGGCAGTCCGGCGAGGCTGGTGGTGCCGAGCATCCCCTGGGCGAGGAGCGCGCCGACGGTGACGCCGGCGGCGAGTCCGGCGCCGCTGAGGACCTGGGAGGCGACCAGGACGCGCAGGACGCGGCGCTGGGCCTGTCCGGGATCGGACAGGGAGGGAGTCGTGCCGGCGGCGGGTGCGGTAGGGGTCATGTGGCTTTCCGGAACGGTGGTGGACGGCGCGGGTCGGTGGGTGGGCGGGGTGTCGGGCGCACTGCCCGGGCCGGTGCGGGCCGGGCGGTGCGCGGCGGCCGCCGGGGTCAGGGCTGCTGCCGCCTCCCGGCGTCTCCCGCGGTGCTCCGGAAGCCCGGGCACAGCCGCGGCGGCGCCGCCCCGGCGCCCCGTGGCTCGACCGGCGCGGTGGCGTCGTGGTTCCGGTGGACCGGCCCCCCCGGTGAGGCCCGGGTACGACGGAGGGCCGCCGGGGGCGTCGCTCACGCCGTCTCCCCGGCGTGCACGGGCAGATCGGCCAGGCGCCACTCGAGCATGCCGTCGTTGAGCCGGATCGCCCGCCGTCCGTGGTCGGCCAGGAGCCGTACGGCGTCGTGGGCCAGCGCGCAGTACTCGCCGCGGCAGTAGACGACGACCTCGGCCCCCTCGGGCAGCTCGCCGACGCGGCCGGCCAGCTCCGCGACGGGAATGTTGATCGCGCCGGGGATGTGCCCGGCCCGGTACTCCTCCACCGGCCGCACGTCGAGCACCGTCACGTCGCCGGCGGCGACCCGGGCCAGCAGTTCCTCGTGGGTGACCGCGACGGCGTCGTCCTCGCCCAGGTAGGCGTTCCGGGCGGCGGGGACGGCTGCCTGGTGGCGGTCGGCGACCTTGCGCAGCAGGGCGAACAGCTGGGCCACGTCGTCGCCGGCGAGCCGGTAGTGGATCCGGACCCCCTCACGGCGGGTGGCCACGAAACCGGCCTGCCTGAGCGTCTGCAGATGAGCCGAGGCGGTGGTCAGGTTCAGCCCGGCGGCCTTCGCCAGCGCGTCGACGGTGCGCTCGCCCTGGGCGAGCAGATCGAGCAGTTCCAGACGCTTTCCGCTGGCCAGCGCCTTGCCGCTGGCCGCGAACGCGTCGTACAGCGCGGCCTTCGTGCCGCTCGTGGCGGGGTCTCGCATCACATCCTCCAAAAATCCATGGATCACTGTAATCGATGTCGGGCGCCGGCGTTCCCCGCCTCGCGTCCCCTCGCGCACCCCGCACGCGCCGGCCATCCGGGAAGGGCGCCGCTCGCGGCGGACGGTGAGGTGGAGCGGGGCCCGGCCGCGCGGCTCCCGATCGGGGCGGGGCCGGCCGGGGACCCGGGCGCGCTCGTCGGCGTACGCACCGGACGGGGCGGCCACACCACCGTCGGTACGGCGGCGGCACCGGCCGGAGGACGCCCGCGGGCGGGAGGCCGTGGGAGGAGCGGCGAGCGGTCCGTTCCCCCGTCGCACACCGGCTCGGGGCGCCGCTCCCCGGGACGTGGTGAGGGGGCCGGTCCGTCCGCCCGCCGGCGCCCTCCCGGAGGCAGGTGTCTGCCGCCCGGGTCACGGCTCGTGGCGGCGGTACGGGGCACGGCCGCCCCACGGCACGGCGATCCGGTCCACCGATGCGTCCACGGCTGCCTCCTGGAGGGATCGGCGGCGAAGCCCGGCACACGTGCGTCATCGGTCCCCCGCCCGCACTCCCTGGCGCCGCCGTTCACGTCCCCGGCGCCGGTCCGCGGGCGCCGGGGGCGTTTCTCACGCCGTCGGCCCGGCCCCCGTGCGGACGTGCTCGTCGGAGTCGGCGGGGACGGCGCGGGCGCAGGCCGCGCGCAGACCGGGCAGGTCGATGAACTCGGTGTGGGTGCCGGCGCTTCCGCAGACGAAGGCACCGGAGACGGAACCGGCCAGCACGCAGTCCTCGAGCGGCCGCCCCTCCAGCAGGGCGTGCAGGAAGGCGGCGACGAACGCGTCGCCCGCGCCGTTGGTGTCGACGACCGGCCGTTCCGGCCGCACCGCGGGGAAGTGCCGCGGTTTCCCCGCGCCCCGCACCAGCACGTGACAGCCCGCCGCGCCGTCGGTGGCCACCACGAACCGGGCCCGGCCCTCGTCGACGATCCGGTGCAGCACCTCGTCGAGCCGGCCGCGCAGGGCCGCCGCGCTGAGGAACACGTAGTCGGAGGCGAGGGCGTAGGTGAGGTGGTGGGGGTCGGACCCGTCCCAGTCGTGCAGATCGGTGGAGCTGGTCACGCCCTGACGGTGGACGTCCTCGTACATGTCGCGGTTGTGACCGACGATCGACAGGTGGACGTGCCGCGCCCGCCGGAGGTGCGGCAGGTAGAACGAGCGGGGCAGCCGCAGGTCCGCCGGGTGCCGGGAGTCGTAGAAGGAGAACCGGCGGCCCCGGGCGTCGACCAGGTTGATGCCGCGCGGGGTGCCGTGCGGGGACACCAGGTGGCTGAAGTCCAGTCCCCGCTCGGCGTACGCGGCGAGCACCGCGTGACCCTGCGGATCGTCCCCGAGGAAGTCGATGAACTTGGTGGCGAGCCCGAGCGCCTGACAGCCGAGCGCCACACCGTTCCCGGTGTGCGCGACGTAGTCGTGCACGGGTGGGACGTGCGTCGAGTCGCCCGGGGGGACCTCCAGCTTCTCGACGCGGACGATGGTGTCCACTCCGGCGCCGCCGACCACCAGGACGTCGTGGGGGGACAGGCTCATGTGCGGCATCCTCGGGTCGAGGGCGGTGGCGCGGACGGCGCGGGAAGCGAGTCAAGCACCTTGCTCCGGAAGGCTGCAAGCATGCGCTGGAAGTTTCAGCCGCCCACCACCGGCACGGCGCTGCCCGGGGTTCCGCGGACGATCTCGAGCTCGATGTCATGCCGGGGTGATGCCGAGTGCCGGGAACCGGCGCGGCTCGGTGGGCGGACGGGAAAGGGTTGGGCGATGGCGGCGGCGGAGCCCCGGGGTGCCGGGAAGGGGCCGGCGCGGCCGGACTGGGAGCTGATGCCCCTGGAAGGCGTCGGGCCGCTGTGGTTCGGCATGCGTGTCACCGAGGTCGCCGCGGTGCTGCCGAGCATGTCCGAGCTGCGTCGGTTCCCGGCCGACCCCTCGTTTCCGGAGGTCCTCGGCGTGGAGTTCGGCACGAGGCGTGCGGAGCCCGCCGTGTACGCCTACTTCCTCGACGACCGGTTGTCCTGTGTCGCGGTCGACGCGGCCCGAGGACCCCAGGTGACGCTCTGGGGAAGGGAGTTGACCGCCTGCGTCCCCGCCGACCTGGAACGGTTCCTCCTGCACGCTCACGGGTGTGGAGTGCTCGACGTGTCCTACGGCCCGCGGGGGAACCCCGGAGCCGACGGGCTGGGGCTCGTGCTGCGGGTGCAGGACGTCGCCGGCGGCGTGGTGACCCGGCCCGTCGTGGTGGGCCGGAACTGGGCCGACCGGTGCACCGACGACTGGGAGGGCGCGGTCCCGGAGTGCGAGTGGGCGGGCCGTCCGTGGCCCCGGGCGGGTGAAACGGGGTCCCGGCCCGTCCCCGCCGCACGGCGCGCGCGGAGCGCCCGGACGTGATCGGCCCCGGCCCGGACGACACGATCCCGGGCCGGGGCCGGACGCGTCCGCGGGTCAGTCGAGCGCGGCGGCGTACATGCCGGGCTCGTAGGAGCCTCCCTTCTGGTGGACGATCACGGCGAGCCGGTTGGCCGCGTTGATCACGGCGACCAGCGCGACCAGCGCGGCGATCTGGTCGTCGTCGTAGTGCTTGCGCACCTGGGCCCAGGTCTCGTCGGACACGCCGGTGTGGGCGTCGGCGAGCCGGGTGCCCTCCTCGGCGAGCGCCAGCGCGGCCCGCTCGGCCTCGTCGAACACGGTGGACTCGCGCCAGACGGCGACCAGGTGGAGCCGGACGGCGGTCTCACCCGCGGCCGCGGCCTCCTTGGTGTGCATGTCGACGCAGTGGCCGCAGCCGTTGATCTGGCTGGCGCGCAGCGACACCAGTTCCCGCGTGGACCTCGGCAGCGGCGACCGGTGGACCACCAGGGCGGCGTTCGCGAACCGCTTGGCGAACCTGGCGGCGATCTCGTTGTCGAACAGGTCGCATCGGGCGTCCATGACGTCGTCCTCACTGGTGACTCGTGGCGGGTGCCGGACGGACACGAGATGCCGGCGACCCGTTCCCCCGTGACGGGACGACCGTGTGACGTGCGCCACCGCTCGCGGATGTCACAGAGCCGCCGGGGCGGGCGTCTGGTGCGCGTGACACCGTCGCGAGCGAACAGGCAGGAGCAAGCGGTGAAGAGCGAGCACAGCGAGCGCACACGGGACACGGCCGGGCAGCCCGCCGGCGGTGGCCGCACGGACCCCGCCACCGAGGCGTTCGTCGCCCACCGCAACCTGCTGTTCACCGTCGCCTACGAGATGATCGGCTCGGCCGCCGACGCGGAGGACGTCCTGCAGGAGACCTGGCTGCGGTGGGCGGGCGTCGATCTCGGCACGGTGCGCGACCCGCGCGCCTACCTGGTCCGGATCACCACGCGTCAGGCGCTGAGCCGGCTGCGCACGCTCGGCCGGCGCAGGGAGTCCTACGTCGGCTCCTGGCTGCCCGAGCCGTTGCTCACCTCGCCCGACGTGGCCGAGGACGTCGAACTGGCCGACAGCGTCTCGATGGCGATGCTGCTGGTGCTGGAGACGCTCGCGCCGACCGAGCGGGCGGTGTTCGTGCTGCGCGAGGTGTTCGGCCTCGGGTACGACGAGATCGCCGAAGCCGTCGACAAGAACCCGGCCGCGGTCCGCCAGATCGCGCACCGGGCACGGGCCCACGTCGTGGCGCGCCGGCCGCGCGGGACCGTCTCCCCGGCCCGGACCCGGGAGGCGCTCGACGCGTTCCGGCGGGCGATCGAAACGGGTGATCTGCAGGGGCTGCTCGACATCCTCGCGCCGGACGTGGTCCTCCTGGGTGATGGGGGAGGAGTCAGGCAGGCCGTCCTGCGGCCCGTCGTGGGGGCCGGCAAGGTGGCCCGCCTGCTGGTCGCCGGGCTGGAGAGGATCCCCGCCGGGGCGTCGCTGGGGCGGGCACAGGTCAACGGCCACCCGGCGCTGGTCTTCCGGGTCGACGGCGCGATCGACACCGTCGTGGCGGTGCGCGTCGACGACGGTCTCGTCACCCGGCTCTACGCGGTGCGCAACCCCGAGGAACTGTCGTACATGCAGCGGAAGACCACCCTGCGCCGCTGAGCCCCGGGCCGCCGTGCCACCGGCACCGGACACGACGGGACACCGGCCCGCACGGCGTCGGGGCGGAGCGCGCGACCGCGGGAGGACGGCGGAGCGCGCGACCGCGTGAGAAAGGGGCGCGCCCGCGGTGTCGCGGGCGCGCCCCCTTCCTCGCGGCGTTCTCCACCGGCCTCAGCCCAGCGGTGTCACCCGGATGTTCCGGAACCGCACCTTGTTGCCGTGGTCCTGGAGGCGGACGGCGCCGGCCGACGGTCCCTCCGGCGCGCCGGCGCCGGTCGGGCCGTCGATCGCGACGTCGTCGTGGATCTTCCTGCCGTTCCACACGACGGTCACCCGCGCGTCGGCGGTCTTGTCGCCGTCGTCGTCGAAGCGCGCGGCGCGGAAGGTGATGTCGTACGTCTGCCAGGTCTCCGGCGCCGTCGCCGCGTTGACGTCCGGGGCCTTCTTCAGGTAGATCGCCCCGGCCTCGTTCGTGTCGAGCGTCGGGTCACCGTACGAATCGAGGATCTGCAGCTCGTAGCGGTCCTGGAGGTAGATGCCGCTGTTGCCGCGGTCCTGGCCGGTCACGTCGTCCGGCAGGAGCGGGACGCGGAACTCCACGTGCAGCCTGAAGTCCTGGTAGGCGTCCTTGGTGCGGATGTCACCGCAGCACACCTCCATGGACCGCTCGGCGGTGAGCGGCCATTCGACGCGCCGTCCGTCCGTGTGCTGCCACTGGTCCTGGGAGCCGGCGGTGCCGTCGAAGAGGGTGACCGGGGCGCCGTGCGGGTGCACGGTGATCAGGTCGAGGTTGACGTGGCCGTCGTCACCGGGGTCGAAGCGGTAGGCGAGGGTGTTCTTCCCCGCGCGCAGCGTGACGCGTTCGGTCCGTGTCGACCAGGTGTCCCAGTTGCCGGTCGGGGCGAGCTCCGTCTGCCGCAGCTTCTGCCCGTTGGCGTACAGCGAGAGGGACTTGGTGCCCTGGAAGGGGTTGGGCCCGTTGGAGTAGCGCAGACCGACGTCGTAGTCGCCGGCCTCGGGGACCGTCACGTCGAAGGTCGTGGCGGCCTTGCCCTCGGTCTGGTAGCGGTCGACGAAACCACTGCCCGAGTAGCCGGTGTGGTCGGTGTTGACACCGGCCGTCCCGGTCAGGCGCGCCTCCTCGGCCTCGTACAGGGTGGCGGGCGGCGGCTGCTCGCCCGGCAGGGCGTTGAGCGTGTACCAGGCCTCCGTGCTCCACAGCGCCTCGCCGGACGCGGACGCGAAGGGGCGCGGCGAACGGACGTGCACGACACGGCCGGGCTCGAGCCCGTCGAGTCGCAGCCGCACCGTGCGCCCGTCGCGGGCGAGGGTGGCCGAGCGGACGGTGAGCCGTTCCTCCGCGATCTTCGGCCCCCCGTAGTCCGACGTCGGGGTGTAGCGCCACTGCGCGGCCTGGTAGCGGGAGGCCAGTTGCTCCGCGGTGGCCTGCGACACCGGCTGGGTGTACTCCAGGTCGAAGCCGCCGGGGACGGCGCGCATCTCCTTGATGTCGAAGGTGTTGCCGCCGTTGGGCGTCAGCTTCTGCAGGCCGAACTTCAGCTTTCCTTCCTGGCCCCAGTTCCCGTCGGCACCGAGCCCGCCCGCGTAGACGGCGCCGTCGGGACCCATGGTGATCCGGTTGACGCCGGCTTCGAGTCCCTGGGTGTAGCGGAACACGGCACCCTGGTACTGCCCCTTGACCTTCTCCAGGTAGGCGCGCTGGAGTCCGCCGTAGGTGACGTCACCGATGAGCAGCTGCCCGGCGAACCGTCCCTTGGTCAAGTACAGCGGTGTGCTGGGGGAGTTGGCGATCTCGTTCTGCGGCAGCCACAGCACCGGCCGGGTGACGGGACGGTCGTCGAAGGGGCCCGGGGGCTCGGTGTAGTGGTTGAAGAAGCGGTCCTGCTTGATCTGGACGAGCTTGGACGCGGGCAGCCAGCCACCTTGGTTGTCGGTGGTGAAGATGTCGCCGCCGGGGCCCCAGCCGATGCCGTTCGGGGTGCGCAGACCGCCCGCGACCGGATGGATCTTCCCCGTTTTCTTGCTGATCCGGTACGTGGTGCCGCGGCCGGGTGCCGGTTGCGGGGTGGTGGTCGCCCCGCCGTAGTTGATGGCGACGGACAGGTTCACGTAGAAGTAGCCGTCGCGGTAGAGCAGCCCGAAGGCGAACTCGTGGAAGTTGCCGCCGTAGGGCCACGTGGCGACCGTGCGGTACTCGTCGGTGACGAAGTCCCGGTCCTTGTCGACCAGTCGGGTCAGCTCGTGCTTCTGCGAGACGTACAGCGAACCGTCGACGTACTTGACGCCCATCGGTTCGCGCAGCCCGCTCGCCACCTTCTTCACCGTCACCTTGTCGCGGCTGGTGTCCCCGGTCACGTTGTCCAGGAGGTACACCTCGCCCGCCGTGGTCTGGGAGCCGCCCCAGGTGGTGATCGCCAGGCGTCCGTCGGGCAGCCAGTCCATGCCGGTGACCTGGGGCTCGAAGCCGTCCGGGCGCAGGTCGGTGAGGGTGAGGTCGGGGCGCACGCCGGTCAGCGGCAGGCCGTCGCCCGGGCTGTCCGATCCCGCCTCGCACTCCTTGCGCCCCGGAGCGGTGACCCGGACGACCCCGGCGTCGGTGCTCAGGGCCTCGCTCGGCACGACGGTGAAGTCGTCCGCGCCCGGCGGTCTCCAGGCGAGCGCGAGGCGCTGCTCGCCGCCCCGTTCGAAGTAGTCGATGCGGAAGGGGTGGGATCCGGCGGTGAGTTCGACGGTCCCGTCCTTGGGTTCGGCGGCGTGCAGTCCGTCGTGGTCGATGACCGTCCGGTCGTCGACGGTCAGGCGCGAGCCGTCGTCGCTGGTGAGCCGGAAGGCGTACGTCCCGTCGCCGGGGACGACGAGGTGACCGGTGACCTCGGCCGTGAAGTTGTCGGCGAAGCCGCCGAAGTCGTCGACGGTGGACCAGTCCACGGTCGGCATGAGCTTGTCGTGGTTGGGCGTCTGGCCCGGCTTGAGCGTGCAGAGCTTGCTGAGCGGGACCTGGGTGTCGAAGACCCGCAGGGTCACGCCCGGCTCCTGGGGCGGGACGTCGTCGGGGGCGGCGGCGGACGGGGGCGCGGCCAGAACGCCTCCGGTGAGGAAGGCGCCGAGGAACAGGGGGATGAGTCGTCTTCGGGCACGCCGGAAAAGCCGTCGGTGCATCGGTCCTCCAGAACGGACCGGAGGCCGCCGGATTGCACTCCGGTCGAGCTGTCCCTCTGCGCGGGTGCACGCAGAGGCGGTACTCGTGAGGTTGCGCCGATACCGTAGGAGACTTCTGCCGAGCGCGTCCATACTTTGTCATCGATGAGTTCAAAGTCCGGTGCCCGTCGGCCCGTTCGCCGGAACTCCGGCGCCGCCCCGTGGGCCCTCCGCGGCACCGGGTCCGTCCGGGGAGCCGCCCGTCGCGGCGGGCGCGCCCGCCGGGAACCTTCCGGCGGACCGTCTCGTTCACCGCAGGTCCGCTGCTTCGGAACCGAACAGAGGAGTACCTTGCCCGACACCTCGTCCACCGACGCCCCGCCTCCTCTCCCGCCGCTCACCACCCAGGCGGAACGCCTGATCGAGCTCGGGGTGCACGAACACGCGGGGATGTCCGCCGACGAACTGCGCGCCTTCGCCGGCGGCGCCGGCGGCGAAGGCGGCGACGCCCTGCTCGCCGTCCACCCGGACCGCGCCCCCGCCTCCGCCGTCGCGCCGCTGCTGCGCCACGGCGGCAAGCCCGGCTTCGTCGTCACCGACATGCCCGACGTCGACCGCTTCGCCCCCTGCGCCGTCGAGCTGCCCGACGCCCCCCTCTACCTCGTCACCGGCCCCGACCGCGGCGACCACATGGCCGACTGGAGCCCGGAGGAGGCGCTGCCCGCCCTCACCGGGCAGGACCGCACCCCGCTCCTGCTCACCGAGGGCATCCACTGGGTGCTCCAGCAGCCGGAGGTTCTCCGGCGCAACCACTGCTTCATGACGATCGGCTCCCGGCTGCGCAAGGCGAACGGCACCCTGGACGCCCGCACTCCGGCGATCTGGATCAGCAACGGCACGGGGCGGGACGGCCGCGAGCGGCGCAACGCCCCGAAGGTCGGCTGGTGCTGGTGGGGCAACCGCCACACCTGGCTGGGCTTCGCCTCCGCCGCGGGGCGCAGGCACGCCTGAGCCCTCCCGCCCCGGCGGGGCCGGCGACCCGGACGTGCCCTTCGGACACGCGGGCCGCCGCTCCCGGGCGCCGCTCGGCTACGCCCACACGTACAGGTGCCACTTCCACCTGCCGTCGGTGCCCTTGCCGTACTCGCAGTACGCGGCGTCGTACCCCTGGGCGAGCACCGCGAGGGCACCACGGTCGCACTCGCCCTCCGTCCAGTAGCTCCGCCAGAAGCGCCACGACGCCAGTGCGCCGGCCTCGCCGTGCGCGGCGTGCTCCGCGGAACCGGAGGCCGCCGCCGCGGGGACCGCGGCGGCGGGAGCGGCCTGAGCCTGCGTCGCCAGGCCGGAAACCGCCAGCACCGTCCCGAGGGCCGCGGTGGCCAGAGCGTGTCGGATACGCATGGTCGTCTCTCCTCGATGCGACTCGGACAGCGCGGACGCGCTGCCCGGTGCCGGAACCGGGACCCCCGTCCCCGGCACACGGACAACGGTGCTCCACCCGCTTGGAGAAAACCTTGGCCGAGGTCCCGCGCGGAACCGAGGCCCCGCTTCCCGCCCCAGGGCCCGCCGGTGCCGTCCGGCGCATCCCGGACGGGACCCGCCGGACGGTGGGATCCCCGCACTTCCCGGGCCCGGTCACCGCCCCGTGACGCCCCGGGCGAGGTCGGGACGGCAGGCCGGCGATCCGCGGTTCCCCGGGCCCCGCACCCCGGTCCACCACCTTGAAAAGAGCTTGAAACGGCTGGTCGGAGCCACCGGCCCCAGCCCTAGGATCTCGTCCCGGAGGTGGTGCGGGTGGCGGTGGAGTTACGCGTGCTGGGCGGGATCGAGGTCCGGGTCGACGGCCACCGGCTGGACCTGGGGCCCGCACGGCAGCAGCGCGTCCTGGCGGCGCTGCTGCTCGAGGCCAACCGCGTGGTGACGGTGGACCAGCTCGTCGACCGGGTCTGGGGGGAGCGGGCCCCGCAGCGCGCCCGGTCGACGCTGTACAGCTACCTCTCCAGGCTGCGCCACGCGCTGCGGACCGCGGCCGGGGAGGCCCGGATCGCACGACGGTCGGGAGGTTACGAGCTGACCGTCGCCCCCCTGGCCGCCGACCTGCACCGCTTCCGGTCCCTCGCCGCCGGGGCCCGGACCGCCGCGCACGAGGGCGACGAGGACGGGGCGGCGCGCCTGCTGGAGGAGGCCCTCGCGCTCTGGCAGGGCGACGCGTGCCCCGGCGTCGACACCCCCTGGTTCAACGCCCAGCGCGAGACGGCGCACAGGGAACGGCTCGCGGCCGCCCTGGACTGGGGCGACCTCCAGCTGCGGCGCGGGCTGCACGCCGAGCTGCTGACCGCGCTGCCCGTCCACGCCGAGAGCCACCCCCTGGACGAGCGGCTCGCCGCCCAGCTGATGCTCGCCCTCTACCGCTGCGGACGCCCCGCCGACGCCCTCAACCACTACCAGGAGGTACGTCGCCGCCTCGCCGACGAGCTGGGCATCGACCCGGGCCCACCGCTGCGGGAGCTGTACCGGCGGATCCTGGTCTCGGACCCGCAGCTCGCGCCACCGGTCCGGGACGCCGGACCGGACCCGGCACAGACCGCCGCGCTCCGCCCCCGGCAACTGCCCGCCGCGCCACCGATGTTCACCGGACGCCACGGTGAACTGGCCGTCCTGAACAAACTGCTGACGCCGCCGGGGGAGCCGGACGGCGGCACCGTGCCGATCGCGGCGATCTGCGGCACCGGCGGCGTCGGCAAGACCTGGCTGGCGCTGCGCTGGGCCCACGACCAGCGGGAGCGCTTCCCGGACGGCCAGTTGTACGCCGATCTGCGGGGCTTCAACCCCTCCGGCGAACCGGTGGACCCGTACGCGGTCGTACGGGAGTTCCTGGAGGCACTCGGCGCCGACCCCGCGGACCTCCCCACCACCCCGCGGTCCCAGGCCGCGACGTACCGGAGCCTCACCACGGGCCTCCGGCTGCTCATCGTGCTCGACAACGCCCGCGACACCGACCAGGTGGTGCCCCTGCTGCCCGGCAGCCCCACCTGCACGGTCCTGGTCACCAGCCGCCACCAGCTCCCCGGACTGGCCGCCTCCCACGGCGCCGGCCAGCTCACCCTGGAAACGCTCGACCGCGCCGAGGCGCACGACCTGCTGGTGCGCCGCCTGGGCGCCGACCGGCTCGCCGCGGAACCCGACGCGGCGGCGGAAATCCTCCGCCACTGCGCCGGCCTCCCCCTGGCCATCAGCCTCCTCGCCGCCCGCCTCACCACCAACCCGGTCCTCACCCCGACCGCCCTGGCGGCCGAACTGCGCGACACCACGACCCGGCTCGACGCCCTGGAGACCGGCGAGGCGACCGGTGACGTACGGGCCGTCTTCGCCTCGTCCTACCTCGCCCTCGACCCCGATTCCGCCCGGGTGTTCCGCCAGCTCGCCCAGGCGCCCGGCGCCGACATCGGGCTGTCCGCCGCCGCCGGCCTCACCGCCCTGCCGCTCGCCCGGCTCCGCACGCGGCTGCGCCGCCTCCAGGCCCACCACCTCGTCCGGGAACACGTCCCCGGCCGCTTCACCTGCCACGACCTGCTGCGCGCGTACGCCCTCGAACTGGCGGAGACCACCGCGCCCGCCGGGGAGGCGGACGCGGCGCTCACCCGCGTGCTCGACCACTACGCGCACACGGCGTACGCGGCCGACCGGCTCCTGCTGCCCCACCGCGACCCGCTCCCGCCGGCCCCGGTGGCGCAGGGCGCCCACCCCGGGGAATTCGCCACGCACGACCAGGCCATGGCGTGGTTCGCGGACGAGCACGCCGTGCTCACCGAGGCCGTCGACCACGCAGCACGCACCGGACACGACGCCCAGGCATGGCGGCTGGCGTGGGCGATCACCACCTTCCTGGCCCGCCGGGGGCGCTGGGCCGACGTCGCCGCCGTGCAGACCACCGCCCTCGCCGCCGCGGTCCGCCTCGGGGATCCGGCCGCCCGGGCCGAGTCCCACCGCACGCTCGCCTGGGCCTGCACGGAGACCGGCCGCTTCCCCGAGGCCCATGACGAACTGGCCCGCGCGCTGGCCCTCTCGGAGACGGGCGGCGATCTCCTCTCGGCCGCCCACACCCACCTCGCCCTGGGCTGGCTGTACGAGCGCCAGGGGGACAGGCCCGCCGCCCTGCGGCACGACCAGCGGGCCGTGGAGCTGTTCACCTCCCTCGGGAACCTCCCGGGACGGGCCCGCGCCCTGAACGCGGTGGCCTGGGACCACGCCCAGCTCGGGGACCCCGCCGCGTCGGTACACCGCTGCCGGGAGGCGCTGGCCATCCAGGGCGAGCTGGGCGACGAGCGGGGCCGGGCCGGCACCTGGGACACCCTCGGCTACGCGTACCACCAGCTCGGCGCCCACGCGAAGGCCGTCGACTGCTACGAGCACAGCCTGGAGCTCAACCGCGCACTGGGACACCGCTACAACGAGGCCGAGACGCTGGTCCACCTGAGCCAGACCCACCGGGCGACGGGAGCCACCGGACCGGCCCGGGAAGCCCTGCGCCTGGCCCTCGGCATCTACCTCGACATCAACGCCCCCGACCCGGACGTGGACCAGGTCCGCGCGCTCCTGCGCGACCTCTGACCCGACCGCCCCCCACCGCCGGCGGCGGGTGCCGGGACGGCGCACAGGCGGTTGCCCGCCCGGAACGCGGCGTGGACCCGACGGCTTCCCGCGGTGCGGACGGACGGGGGCGAGCGGGCCTCCCAGGCGGTGGCGGCCCCGGTGGGGAACCCCGCCGCCCGCGTCGGCGCGTCTCAGTCCCCGGTGCCGCCGTCCTCCTCGGCCAGGACCCGCTGGGCCGCCGCGAACGCCGAGTTGGCCGCGGGCACCCCGCAGTACACCGCCGTCTGCAGCAGCACCGCCCCGATCTCCTCGGGTGTGAGCCCGTTGCGGCGCGCCGCGCGGACGTGCATGGCCAGCTCGTCGTCGCGGCCGTGGGCGACCAGCGCGGTGAGGGTGATCATGCTGCGCTCCCGGCGGGAGAGCGTCGGGTCGGTCCAGATCTCGCCCCAGGCGTAGCGCGAGATGAAGTCCTGGAAGCGCGCAGTGAACGGCGTCTGCCGGGCCTGGGCCCGGTCCACGTGCGCGTCGCCCAGCACCTCGCGGCGCACCTCCATGCCGCGCCGGGCGCCCCCGTCGAGGTGCGCCCGCAGCGCCGTCAGCACCGCCTCCGGCCGCTCCGCCGGCGCCAGGTGCGACGCGCCCGGGATCTCGACCAGCGTGGACCCCGGCACCGCGTCGGCGATCTCACGCAGGTGCGCCGGCGGCGTGGCCGGGTCCTCCCGGCCGGCGATCAGCAGCGTCGGCGCCTCGATCTCCGCGAGCCGGTCGCGCAGGTCGAACGCGGCCAGCGCGTCGCAGCACGCGGCGTACGCCTCCGGATCGGCCTCCCGGTGGTCGCGGACCAGCTCCGGCACGGTGAACCCGGGGGTGAACCACCGGCCGTCCGCGCTCTGCGCGAGCTCGCCCAGGCCTTCGGCACGCACCAGCGCGGCCCGTTCCCGCCACGGCCGCGCGCCGTTGAAGTGCGCCGACGAGCAGACGACCGCCAGCGACGACACCCGCTGCGGATGGTGCACCGCCAGATGCAGTCCCACCGCACCGCCCAGCGAGACCCCCGCGTACGCGAACCGGTGCACCCCGAGCGAGTCGGCGAGCGCGAGCACCAGGGCGGCGAGGTCACCGACGGTGGCGCCCGCGGAGACGAGTTCGCCCGCCGAACCGCCGTGGCCGGGCAGGTCCCAGCGGATCACCCGGTGCCCGATGGACAGTTCGGGCGCCACCTTGTCCCACAGCGCGTACGAGGTGCCCAGCGAGGGGCCGAGCAGCAGCGGGGGAGCGGAGGCGGGGCCTTCGGCACGGTGGTTGAGGAGGGTGTCGGTCAACGTCGCTCCAGGGCGCGGTCGGTGAGGGCTCCGGCGGAGCCGGTGTAGCGGGTGGGGTCCGTCAGGGGGCCGAGGTCGAGGTCCGCCAGTTCCGGTACTTCGGCGAGCAGTTCGCCCAGCGTGCGGCCCTCGGCGTACGTCCGCCGGGCCAGCTCGGTGAGGAGCGCCTTGGCGCGGGCCCGTCCGAGCACCGGCGCCAGTTCGGCGGAGAGCCGCTCGGACACGATCAACCCGTGGGTGAGGCCCAGGTGTTCGCGCATCGCCTGCGGGTGCACGCGCAGCCCCCCGGCCAGTTCGGCGGCGTCGCGCGCGGCCCCGCCGGCCAGGCGCAGCAGGTCGCGCAGCGGTTCCCATTCGGCGTGCCAGGCCCCGGCCGGGCGTTCGTCCTCGGCGGCCAGGGAGCCGTACAGCGTGGCCGCGAGCTGCGGCGCGCGCCGGGCCGCCGCCGCGATCAGCGTCGACCGCACCGGGTTCGCCTTGTGCGGCATGGCCGACGAACCGCCGCCGCTGCCCTCGGTGACCTCGCCGAGTTCCGTCCGGGAGAGCGCCAGCACGTCCGCGGCGATCTTCCCGAGCGCGCCGGCGGTGAAGACGAGGCAGCCGGCGAGGTCGGCGATCGGCGTGCGCAGGGTGTGCCAGGGCAGCGCGGGCGGCCGGAGGCCGAGTTCCCGGGCGTACGCCGCCGGCAACGCGGCCGGGTCCGGCGCGCCGTACGCCGCGAACGCCGCCAGCGTCCCCGCCGCGCCGCCGAGTTGGGCGGGCAGGCCGTCGCGCACGGCGGCCGTCCGGTCGCGGGCGTCCAGCACCAGCGACCGCCATCCGGCCGCCTTGAGCCCGAACGTCGTGGGCACGGCGTGCTGGGTGAGGGTCCGGCCCGGCATGGGGGTGTCCCGGTGCTCGGCGGCCAGCCGGGCCAGCGCCCGCTCGGTGCGGCCGAGGTCGGCGAGGACGACGTCCAGGGTGCGCGCGGCGACCAGCACGGTCGCGGTGTCCATGATGTCCTGGCTGGTGGCGCCCCGGTGCACGTACGGGCCGTACGGCTCGCCGACCGCCCGCGTCAGGTCCGCGACCAGCGGGATCACCGGGTTCCCGCCGCTCCGTGCCCGTTCGGCGAGGGACGCGAGGTCGAAGCGTTCGGGGTCGGCGGCCTCCGTCACCGCGGCCACGGCCCCGTCCGGGGCGAGCCCCAGCGCGGCCTGGGCCCGGGTCAGCGCGGTCTCCGCGTCCAGCAGCGCCCGCAGGTACGCGGTGTCGCTCGTCGTGGAAGCGGCCGCCGAGCCCGCCCGCCCGGGGGCGAGCAGGCCGGTGTCGGAATCGGCTGATGTCACGTGAACTCCAGGAAGACCGTCTCGCCCTCGCCCTGAAGGCGGATGTCGAAACGGTAGGTGCCCTTGCCGTCGTCCTTCGCGATCAGCGTGCCGCGGCGCGCCTCGTCGAGCCCGGCCAGCAGCGGGTCGGCGGCCGACGCCGCGTCGTCACCGGGCAGGTAGATGCGGGTGTACAGGTGCACCAGCAGTCCGCGCGCGAAGACGCACACGCTGATGTACGGGGCGCTGTCGCCGCGCGCCCCGGGGCGCAGGGTCCGCGCGGACCAGTGGCCGTTGGCATCCGTCTGGACACGGCCCCAGCCGGTGAACTCCACGCCGTTGCGGCCCAGGAAGCCGCCGTCGGCCGGGTTGCGCCGCATCGAGCCGTCCACGCGGGACACGTTGCCGTCGGGGTCGGCGCCCCACAGCTCCAGGAAGGCGTCCGGCAGCGGGTTGCCCGCGCCGTCGTACACGTATCCCTGGAGGGCGATGGTGTCCGGGTGCCCGACGGGTGCGATGTCGCCGCCGCCGGGGAAGGGCAGGGCGTGTCCGTAGAAGGGGCCGACCGTGTGCGACGGGGTGGGCAGCACGGTCTCCGGACGGCTGGTGTCGATCTTCGTCATGGCTGCTCAGCGCCCTTCTTCCATCCAGGTGGCCCGCGGGCCGTCGAGCACGATGTCCCAGTGGTAGCCCATCGAGAACTCCGGCACCGACAGGTTGTGGTCGTACGTCGCGATCAGCCGCTGCCGGGCGGCGTCGTCCGTCACCGACTGGATGATCGGGTCGTACGGGAAGAGCGGGTCGCTCGGGAAGTACATCTGCGTCACCAGCCGCTGGGTGAACGCGGTGCCGAAGACCGAGAAGTGGATGTGCGCCGGCCGCCAGGCGTTGAGGTGCTGGCGCCACGGGTACGGGCCCGGCTGGATGGTGGTGAAGTGGTAGCGGCCCTCGTCGTCGGTGAGGGTGCGGCCCACGCCGGTGAAGTTGGGGTCGAGCGGGGCGTCGTGCTGCTCGCGCTGGTGCGCGTACCGGCCGGCCGAGTTGGCCTGCCAGATCTCGACGAGCTGACCGCGCACCGGCCGCCCGTCGCGGTCCAGCAGCCGCCCGGACACGGTGATCCGCTCGCCGATCGGCTCCCCGGTGTGCTGCCGGGTCAGATCGTTGTCGATCTCCGTGATGTCCCGCTCGCCGAAGGCGGGGGAGGACAGCTCCACCAGCTCCGGGTCCTTGGTCACGTCGATGGTGACGGGCGGCTGCTTCGGGTGCCGCAGCAGCGAGGAGCGGTAGGGCGCGTAGTCGCGCCGCGGGTGGTGCTCGACCGGGGCGCCGTCGGCGACCCGCTTCTCGTACGCGGCGTGCTCGGCCGCGATCTCCTGGTCGATGTCGTGCTGGGTGAGAGTCATGGGAGTCCCTGGGGCTTCCTGGGTGCTTAACGTTCGAGGACGAGGGCGAGGCCCTGGCCGACGCCGATGCAGAGGGTGGCGACGCCGGTGCCGGAGCCCTTGCGGGCGAGCTGGTGGGCGACGGTGCCGGCGAGGCGGGCGCCGGAGGCGCCGAGCGGGTGGCCGAGGGCGATGGCGCCGCCCTGGGGGTTGAGGACCGCCGGGTCGAACTCGGGCCATTCGGCGAGGCAGCCCAGCACCTGGGCGGCGAACGCCTCGTTCAGCTCCAGCACGTCCAGGTCGGCGAACGTCCGGCCCGCCCTGCTCAGCGCCCGGTTGACGGCTTCGACGGGGGCGAGCCCGAAGTGGTGCGGGTCGAGTGCGCAGACGCCGGTGGCGGAGATCCGGGCCAGCGGTTCGCGGCCGGTGGCCTTCAGTCCCTCCTCGTCCACCAGCAGCAGGGCGGCGGCCCCGTCGTTGAGGGGGAGGCGTTGCCCGCGGTGACGGTGCCGTTCCCGGTGCGGAAGGACGGCTCGAGCTTGGCCATCGCCTCCAGCGAGGCGTCCGGCCGCACGCTCTCGTCGGCGGCGAACACCAGCGGCTCGCCCCTGCGCCGCGGCACCGGGACGGGCGCCAGCTCGGCGTCGAACAGGCCCTCCGCCTGCGCGGCGGCGGCCTTGCGGTGGCTGGCGAGGGCGAACTCGTCCTGCTGCTCGCGGCCGATCCTGTGCTTGTCGGCGATGAGTTCGGCCGACTCGCCCAGCGGGACGGTCCACTGCGGGTCCATGGCCGGGTTGACCATGCGCCAGCCGAGGGTGGTGGAGTACAGCTCGGCGTGCCCGGCCGGGAAGGGCCGGTCGCTCTTGGGCAGGACGTACGGCGCCCGGGTCATCGACTCGACGCCGCCCGCCACCGCGATCGAGGCGTCCCCGACGGCGATGGCGCGGGCCGCCTGGATCACCGCCTCCAGGCCGGAGGCGCACAGCCGGTTGACGGTCACGCCCGGCACCGAGGTGGGCAGGCCGGCCAGCAGCGCGGCCATGCGGGCGACGTTGCGGTTCTCCTCGCCGGCGCCGTTGGCGTTGCCGAGGTACACGTCCTCGATCCGCGCCGGGTCCAGGGCGGGGGTGCGGGCGAGCAGGGCGCGGACGGCGTGCGCGGCCAGGTCGTCGGGGCGGACGGAGGCCAGCGCGCCGTTGTAGCGGCCGATGGGGGTGCGGACGGCGTCGACGACGTAGACGTCCCTCATGAGGCGGTCTCCTCGTTGATGCGGACCTCGGCGGCGGTCTTCGCCGCGATCTCCTCGGGGCTGACGCCGGGCGCGGTCTCGACGAGGACGAGGCCGTCGTCGGTGACGTCCAGGACGCCCAGGTCGGTGACGATCCGGTTCACGCACGCCCTGCCGGTCAGCGGCAGGGCGCACTCCTCGAGGATCTTGGGACTGCCGTCCTTGGCGGTGTGGGTCATCACCACGATGACCGTGCGGGCGCCGTGCACCAGGTCCATCGCCCCGCCGATGCCGGTGACCATCTTCCCCGGCACCGCCCAGTTGGCCAGGTCCCCGCGCGCGGAGACCTGCATGGCGCCGAGCACGGCGACGTCGATGTGCCCGCCGCGGATCATGCCGAAGGAGAGCGCCGAGTCGAAGAAGGAAGCGCCCGGCAGGACCGTGACGGTCTCCTTGCCGGCGTTGATCAGGTCCGGGTCGACCCGGTCCTCGGCCGGGTACGGGCCGGTGCCCAGGATGCCGTTCTCGGACTCCAGGACCACCTCCACCCCCGGCGGGAGGTGATTGGGGATCAGCGTGGGCAGGCCGATGCCGAGGTTGACGTACTGGCCGTCCCTCAGCTCGCGCGCCGCGCGGGCCGCCATCTGTTCGCGTGTCCAGGCCATCAGCCGCTCACCGTCCGCTTCTCGATCTGCTTGTCGGCCGCCTGCTCCGGGGTGAGCGCGACCACGCGCTGGACGAAGATCCCCGGCAGGTGCACCGCGTCCGGGTCGATCTCTCCCGGCTCGACCAGCTCCTCGACCTCGGCGATCGTGACCCTGCCGGCCATCGCCGCGAGCGGGTTGAAGTTGCGGGCGGACCTGTTGAACACCAGGTTCCCGTGCCGGTCGCCCCGGGCCGCCCGCACCAGCGCGAAGTCGGTGCGGATGCCGCGCTCCAGCACGTACTCGGTGCCGTCGAACGCGCGCACCTCCTTCGCGGGCGAGGCCAGCGCCACCCCGCCGGAACCGTCGTAGCGCCAGGGCAGACCCCCCTCGGCGACCTGCGTGCCCACCCCGGCCGGGGTGTAGAACGCCGGGATGCCGGCTCCGCCCGCCCGCAGCCGCTCCGCCAGCGTGCCCTGCGGGATCAGCTCCACCTCCAGCTCCCCGGCCAGGTACTGCCGGGCGAACTCCTTGTTCGCCCCGATGTAGGAACCGGTCACCCGGACGATCCGCCCCGCCGCCAGCAGCACCGCCAGCCCGGACTCCAGCGCCCCGCAGTTGTTCGACACCACCGACAGCCCGCCCACCCCGCGCTCGTACAGCGCCTGGATCAGCACGTTCGGCACACCGCTCAGCCCGAACCCGCCCACCGCCAGCGAGGCACCGTCGGCCACGTCGGCCACCGCCTCCGCGGCCGAGGCCACCACCTTGTCCATCCGGGAAGTCCTCTTTCTTCCTGGTGCCCCGAGTGAATTAGTCAGGGCACTGAGTATTTTGGCGAGGTCCCCACACGCTGCCATCAGGCGAGGAGGGCGTCAAGACCCCGAAACACCCTGGTAAATCACGTGGAGGGGCAGTGGAGCGCCCGGGGGTGATCGAGATACCGTCAGTGCACTAACGAATTTCACCTCGGAGAGTGCACATGGCCGCGGTCGACCTGACCACCCATCCCGGGCACCTGGCCCGGCGGCTCCAGCAGGCGCACCACCTGCTGTGGAACACGATGGTCTCCGAGGAGATCACCTCGCCGCAGTTCGCCGTCCTCAACGCGCTCGTCGCCGAACCGGGCCTGGACCAGCGGACCGTGGGGGAGCGGGTGGGGCTGGACCGGTCCACCATCGCCGAGGTGATCGGCCGGCTCATCCGGCGCGGGCTGCTCGACAAGGTCCGCGATCCGCAGGACGGCCGGCGCTTCCTGCTGCGCCTCACCGACGAGGGCCTGCGCGCCCACCGCAGGCTGACGGTGCGCACCGCGCGGATGAACCAGGTCTTCCTGGCCCCGCTCGACACCGGGGAGCAGGCCCTCTTCCTCGACCTCATGCAGCGGGTCGCGGACGCCGCCGAGGGGCTCCGCAACCCGGTGGAGCCCGCGACGGCACCCGGCTGACCGGGACGCCCGCACCCCTGGCCGTGCCCTCCCCGGCCGTGCCGCCCCGAACAGTCGGTCCGAGCCCTTTCACCGGACGCGGCCGAGGCGGCGGGGGTTCGTCGTCACCGGGCCCGGGCGCTGCCGTGTGCCGGGAGCGGCCAGCCGGTGTAGGCCTCGGCGAGGTAGGCGCGGCCGTGGTCCGACTCGACGACCGTGCGCAGTTCGCCGGTCTGCCGCATCCGGTCGAAGTCGCTCGCCCCGGGCTGCGGGTGCAGCATGTTCGTCATCCACCAGGAGAAGTGCTGCGCCTTCCAGATGCGCTGCCGCGCGGTGTCCGGGAAGGCGTCGAACAGGGTCTCGTCCCGGTCGAGCAGAAGGGCGCGCAGCGCGTCGGTCAGCAGAACGACGTCGGCGACGGCGAGGTTCATCCCCTTGGCCCCGGTGGGCGGCACGGTGTGTGCCGCGTCGCCGACGAGCACCACCCGGCCGCGGCGCATCTCGTGGGCGACGAAGCTGCGGAAGCGCAGCACGTCCCGCTGGAAGATGCGGCCCTCCTGGAGCGTGGTGCCGGGGACGCGCGACTGCAGGATCTCCCACAGCCGTTCCTCGGTGTACGCCCCGGTGTCGGTCTCCGGGTCGCACTGGAAGTACATGCGCTGCACGTCGGAGCTGCGCCGGCTGATGAGCGCGAAGCCGTCCGGCGAGTTGCTGTAGATCAGCTCCTCCGCGCTGGGCGGCGCCTCGCAGAGGATGCCGAACCAGGCGAACGGGTACTCCCGGAAGTAGCCGCCGTGCGCACCGGTGACGGCTTCCCGGGTGACGCCGCGCGATCCGTCGGCGCCGACCACGACGTCGGCCTCGATCTCGACCGTGTTGCCCTCGGCGTCCTCGGCCACGACGCGCGGCCGGTCCGTCCCGGCGTCCTCCACGCGCCGGGCGGTGACTCCGAAGCGCAGGTCCTGCCCGGCGGCGAGGCGTGCGGCGACGAGATCCCGCAGCACCTCGTGCTGCGGGTACAGCCACACGGCCCGGCCGACGGTGTCGGTGAAGTCGATCCGGTGGCCCTCGCCGCCGAAGCGGAGCTCTATGCCCTCGTGCTTCTGCCCGGCCGTGAGGACCCGGTCCGAGGCCCCGGTCTCCGTGAGGATCTCGACGGTGCCCTGTTCCAGGATGCCCGCCCGGATGGTGGTCTCGATCTGCTCGCGGGTGCGGGAGTCGAGGACGACCGACTCGATGCCGTGCCGGGCGAGCAGGTGGGACAGCAGCAGGCCGGCGGGGCCTGCGCCGATGACGGCGACGCGGGTGCGTTCGGGCATGTCGTTTCCTTCGGCGCGCGGGCGGGGAACGCAGGGAGTCTGACGCCTGCCGGGCTTCGTCGGCGACACCGATTGCCATTGAACGGGAACCGGGTTCGCACCGGACCGCGGCCCGGGCGGTGGTGACGGCGCTCCTCGGACGGCTACGGGCCGTGCGCGCCGATCGCGGCCGAGATGGCCGAGGCCGCGGCGCGCAGCTCCGCCACCGCGTGGCGGGTCGGCGCGCCGCGCGGAAGCACGGCCGACAGCGCGGCGATCACCCGACCGCGTTCCTCGCGCACCGGCACGGCGACGCCCGTCGAGACGGTCTCGACCGACCCCGGTGCCACGACGACGCCGTCGCGGCGGATGTCGGCCAGGACGCGGCGCAGTCGCGCCGGGTCGGTCACGGTCTCCCTCGACACCGCTTCGAGCGGCCCGGTGAGGACGCGTTCCCGCAGCTCCTCCGGGCCGTGGGCGAGCAGTACGAGACCCGACGACGAGGCGTGCAGGGGCAGCCGGCCCGCGATCCGGGTGATGTTGGCGCCCGCGTGCGGGTGCGACAGGCGCTCGATGAAGAGCGTTTCGTCGTTCTCCACCACCGCGAGCTGGGTGTGCTCCCCGATGCGGGCCTGCACGCGCTCCATGAAGGGCAGCGCCGCCTGCCGCAGCCGCAGGGCGCGGGAGCCGCGCAGGGCCAGTTCCCACAGCCGCATGCCCAGACGCACCCGTTGCTCCTCGTCCCGCTCCAGCAGCCCGCACTCCACGAGGTCGGCCACCATCCGGTGCGCCGTGGAGGAGGGGAGCCCGGCACGCCGGCCGATCTCCGCCGTCGTCTGCACGGTGCGGTCCGTGCCGAACGTCTCGAGGACGCGGACGATCCGCTCGGTGACCGTCTCCCCGGTGGGTGAGTTCGCCATCGTCCGTGCTCCTGTTCTGCTTCCGCGCCTGCCGCCGGTGACGCCGGCGGGGGTCCGGTGCACCCTGCCGCGAGGTGAGGGCCGTGCCGCGGGGGTGCGGACCGCGCCGTGAGGGTAAGGGGCGAGCGCGCGTCGTGGCCATCCGGCTTCCGCGGTGCCGCCGCCCGCCTCGCCCGCCCCGCCCCGAGAGGACGTCTCCTCTCGGGGCGGGGCGGCCGAGCGGGTGGTGCCGTCACCGCCGGGCGCGGCGGTTCAGGTTCGCCCGCCGCCCGTGCAGCGGCGGGCGAAGTCCACGGTGCGTGCGTAGCAGTCCTCCACGTCCTCGTCGGGCAGGCCCGCCCAGAGGTGATCACCACCGTCGAGGAGCCGCAGGCCGGGACGGTGGCCGGCCTCGCGCAGGGCCTCGGCGAGGCGGACGGACTGCCGGGCGGGGACCAGGACGTCGCCGGTGCCGTGCAGGATGAGGAAGGGCGGTGCCTGGGGGCCGACGTGGGTGACCGGGCTGGCGTCGCGGGCCGCGTCGGTCCTCTCCGCCGGGGCGCCGCCGAGCAGCAGGGCCTCGAAGGTGGCCGGATCACGGGCGTCGTAGGTGCCCTCGGGGCGGTCCTCGGCGAGCGCGGGCAGGTCGGTGGGGGCGTACCAGGTGACGCAGCCGGAGACGGTGCCGGCGGGCCGGGTGAGCGCGGTCAGGGCGGCGAGGTGTCCGCCGGCGGACTCGCCCCACAGGACGGTCCGCGCGGTGTCGAGGCCGAGGCCGTCGGCGCGGGTGCGGAGCCAGTCCAGGCAGGCGGCCAGGTCGTCGGTCTGGGCGGGGTGGGACGCCTCGCCGCTGAGGCGGTAGTCGGGGCAGGCCACGGCGAACCCGGCCCGGGCGAGGCGGGCGAAGGGGCCGGGTTCCCAGTGGCGGAAGCGGGGGCCGAGGTCGTCGCGCAGGCCCGTGCGCCAGCCGCCGCCGTGGACGAAGACCACGACCGGCACGGGGCCGGCGCTGTCCTCGGGCAGCCACAGGTCGACGGTCAGCGGGCGGCTGCCGTCGCGGACGGCGTAGACGGCGCCGCGCAGGAGCCGCACGCCGTCGACGGGACGGGCGGGGTGCGGCAGGGGCAGCGCGGCCGGGTCGGGGGGTGCCGGCAGGTGCGGGGGGAGGGGAGCGGGGGCGGTGTCGGTCATGACGGGGGGCTTCCTTCGTTCAGCGGGCCGTGCGGGGCAGGACGCGGCGGGCGTTGGCGGTGGTGAGCGCGCGCCAGCCGGGGGCGCCGTCGGGCGCCGGGGCGGCGTCCAGGCTCGCGACGTGGGCCTCCACTCCGGCGGCGGGCGTCCAGCAGTGGTCGCTGCCGTACAGGATCCGGTCGGTGCCCACCAGGCCGAGCAGGGCCGGGAGCTGACGGGGCAGGGCGGGGCCGGCGAGGTCGTAGTAGAGGCGGCCGAGCTGCTCGACGGCGCCGGGGGCCTCGGTGCCCTCGGGCATGAACATCTTCATGAAGCCGTCGATGCGGTCGGCCAGCACCGGCAGGGCGCCGCCGCAGTGCGGCACGATCACCGTGAGGTCGCGGTGGCGTTCCAGGGTGCCGGCCAGGAGCAGGTCGGTGACGGTGCGGGCGGTGTCGAAGACGAACTCGACCATCGGCCGGGGGCGTCCGAGGGCGGAGCGCTCCCAGCACACCGGGGACGTCGGGTGGAGGAAGACGACCGCGCCGCGCCGGTCGAGCTCGGCCCAGACGGGTTCCAGGTCCGGGTTGCCGAGGTAGGTGCCGTGGGTGTTGCTCTCCAGGACCACGCCGTCGGCGTGCAGCGTGTCGTGGGCGTAGGCGATCTCCTCCAGGGCGCCGTCGACGTCGGGGAGGGGCAGCGAGGCGAACAGGCCGAAACGGCCCGGGTGTTCGCGTACGGTTTCGGCTCCGGCCTCGTTGACCTCGCGGGCCAGGCGGCGGGCGGCGGTGTCGTCGCCGAAGTGGACGCCCGGGGAGGAGATCGAGAGCATCGAGGTCTCGATGCCGCAGCGGTCCATCAGCTCCAGGTGCGCGGCCGCCGACCAGGTGGGCCAGGCGGGGACCCCGTCGGGGAGCCCGTGCCCGGCCTCGCGGGCCCGGCGGACGTAGGAGTCGGTGACGAAGTGGGCGTGGACGTCGAGGTATCCGGGGGTGTCAGGGGACACGGGTGCTTCCTTGTTCTGCGGTGGGCGGAGGAGGAGCGGGGCGCCGGGCCAGGCGGTCGCGGACGGCGGTGGCGGCGCGTTCGCCGAGCACGATGCCGGCCAGCCCGGTCAGCCCGATGAGCGGCGGGGCGGGCGAGGTGAGGTCCAGCGCCCAGTACAGCGCCCCCATGAGCAGTCCGGCGGCGAAGGAGAGGACGGCCCTGCGGACGGAGGAGCGGACCGGGCCGGGGGCCGTCACAGGGCCTCCAGCGCCGTCCGGCCCAGCAGCATCCCCAGCAGGCCGGCCAGCGCGACCGGGGGCGGTGCGGGCGACTTCACCCGCACCAGCACGTAGGCCACGCCGACCAGCACACCGGCGAGCAGCGCCTTCAGACAGGACATGGGGTGCTCAGCTTCCGGTGCGCCACGTGTGGTCGGGCAGGAAGTTCACGTCGTACCGCTGCGGCACGGTGCCGAACTTGTGCGGCTCGGGGACGAACGGCTTCTTGGGCAGGCCGAGTTCGTCGGTGGGGGTGCCGAGGTTCTCGAAGAACCGCTCGAAGGTGCCGCCCGGGCCGGCGGCCACGCCGACGATCCGGCTGTGGTGGCGTTCGATGCGGTAGGCGTGCGGGCAGTTCTTGGGCACGAACCCGAAGTCGCCCGCGGTGAGCAGCTTCTCGTACTGCTCGCCCTGGAGGTCCTCGACGAACAGCCGCACCGCGCCGTCGGTGATGTAGAAGACCTCGTAGGTGTCCGGGTGGGAGTGGGCGGGGATGATGTCGCCCTTCGGACCCTCGCAGGTGAAGAAGTTGAAGGTGTTCTCGGTCTGCTCGCCGCCGGCGTAGACGGTGAACAGGTCGGTGAACAGGTGGGCGCGGTCGCCCCTGCCCTTTTCGACGAAGTACGGCTTGCCCGGCTCGGGCGGGATGGACGAGCGCTCGCGGTAACGGGTGGCGAACTCGATGGTCATGGGGATCCTTCCTGACGGACCTGCTGGACGTGATGGGCGTGATGGAGGGGAGGGTGCTCGGCCGGGCGGGACGGACGAGGAGGCACCCTCGGCGGGCGAGGGCCGTCCGCGGTGCCGCGCGTCCTTCGGACGGCGTGCCGGAAGCCGGCCGGGACGTTCGCGGCCCGCCGCGCGCCGGAGCTCCCTCCCTCAAGCTAGGACCGGCGGAGAGGGGCGACCGGCATACACTCGGGCACGCGATGAAGGAAAACGGACAGATCCCCGCCGGCCGCGGCACGGCCGGCGTCCCGGTCGTGCCGTACCGCCCGACGCCCGGGAGGCCACCGGGTCTGGAGGTCCTCGACCTCCCCGGACTCGCCGCCCGCGCCGAGGAACGGGGGATGCCCCTCACCGCGCCCGGGCGTCCGGCCTTCCACCTGGTCATCGCGGTCCGCGGCGGGCGGCTGGAGTGCTCGGTGGACTTCACCGCGTACGGCATGGGCGCGGGCGACTGGCTGTGGGTGTGGCCCGGACAGGTGCTCCAGTTCCCCGGCGGGCACCAGGACGCCGCCGCCACCGTCCTGGTCTTCCCGACGGGCTTCCCCAGCGCCGCGACGGACGCGCTCATCCGGGACGGCGAGCACACCCCGTACCGCCTCATCACGCCGGACGAGCCGCGTCAGAAGGCCCTGCTGCGTCTCCTGGAGGCCCTGGTCGAGGAACACGCCGCGCTGTCCGACCTGTCGCTGGAGGCGTACATCGAGACGCTGCGGAACCTGCTCTCGGTGATCCTCGTCCGGCTCGCCCACCTCACCGACCCGCGGCGGCAGACGCGCTCCGGCGGCGGTGAGCCGTTCCACCTGTTCCGCCGGGCGGTCGAGGAGGACTTCTCCCGGACCCACCGGGTCGAGGACTACGCCGCACGGCTCGGCTACAGTCCCCGCACCCTCACCCGCGCCACCCGGGCGGCCCTCGGCTGCGGCGCCAAGCGCTACATCGACGACCGGGTGCTGCTGGAGGCCAAACGCCTGCTCATCCACACCTCGCTGCCGCCCGCCGTCATCAGCGAACGCGTCGGGTTCACCTATCCGACGGTCTTCAGCGCCTTCTTCCGCCAGCGCACCGGCATGACGCCGACCGAGTTCCGGTCCGTGGCGAAGCCCTGAGGCGCACGGCGGGACACGACCGGGCCGGGGCGGGCGGCTGCGCGGCGGGACCCCGTTCCCCGCCGCGCGCACGGGCCGCGGGCCGGTGCGGCCGGTCGCGGGGTCAGGCCCCGGCGGGATCCTCCTCGGGATCGCGCAGCGGCGGGAGGAACAGGGAGACCACCAGGGCCGCGAGCGTGACCAGGGCACCGAGCCAGAAGATCCAGGAGTAACCGGCGTCGAGGTAGAAGGCGGTGCCTTCGACGGTGGTGCTGTGCGCGCCGAGGACGGCGTAGGCGCCGGCGGTCAGGACGGCGCCGAACAGGCTGATGAGCATGTTGAGCATGCCGCTGCCCAGCCCCTGCTCGTCACGCGAGACCACGCCGATCACCAGCACCGGTGCCGCCGCGACGACGACGCCGGCGCCGAGGTTGGCGACGCAGGAGGTGACGATCAGTTCGAGCTCGTCGCCGTGGCGGAAACCCACGAGGGCGTAGCCGACGGCCATGACCGCCAGGCCGGCGCACCACATCCCGCGCACGTCGAAGCGGCGCAGGTACCGGCTGACCAGCATGCCGGTGCCGAACATCACCAGGTTCCAGCTCACGCTGACGACGGCGTTGTGGTGGGCCGTCCAGCCCAGCCCGTCCGACACACCCGGGATGGCGGGGTACAGGGCGAGCAGGATGGCGAGGCCCGGCATGGTGAAGGCGACCGTCTGGCCGAGGCCGCCGGCGGTCAGCGCCAGGGCGACCGGACGGCGGCGCAGGACCCGCAGGTCCAGGATCGGATGGGCACTGGAGCGCTCGACGAACAGGAAGGCGATCAGCGCGGCGGTCCCCGCTGCCAGCCAGCCCAGGGTCCGCACGTCCGACCAGCCCCAGCTCTGCCCCTGGCCGACGGCGTAGACCACGGCTGTCAGACCACCGCCGAGCACCAGCCCGCCCAGCCAGTCGAAACCGGACTCGAAGGCGTGCCGCGGGGTCTCCGGAACCAGCAGCGCGATCAGCGCGAAGGCGACCGCGGTGGCGGCGGCGAGGAACCACAGGACCCCGCGGTACCCCCAGGTGTCGATCAGCCGGCCCGCGAGGAACGGCGAGACGATGGCCACCAGGCCGACGCTGCTGCCCATGATGCCGCTCGCCTGCTTCACCAGCCGGGGCGGGAAGACGTCCCGCACGGCGGCGAACGACAGGGCGCCGAAGGGCCCGTAGCACCCGGCGATCGCCCGGCCCGCGAGCACCAGCCAGAAGCTGCCGGCCAGCGCCGCCAGCAGCTCGCCGAGGGCGCCCAGGGCCGTCATGGCGAGCATGACGCGCCGTTTGCCGTACAGGTCTCCCAGCTTGATCACGAAGGGGGTGAGCAGGGTCGACACCAGGGTCAGGGTCAGGCCGAACCACACCACCTGGGTGGTGTGGAACGCCTGGGCGACGCCCGCCGTGGCGTTGGCCCCGAGGATGCCGCCCGCGGCCAGCAACTGGGTCGGCCACGCGAGCGCGACGAGGATCAGGACCAGGCGGGGTGTCCACCGCCCGTCCGCGCGGACGCGGGGTGCGAGGTCGACCGAGGGGCTCGATGACGGCGACGTCATGCCAGCCCTCCTTTCACGGAGGTGCCGAGGGAAGGGGGAGCACGTGGGGGAGAGGCGGAGGACGGACTGCCGTGACGCGTCGCTCACGGGAACGTGACAGCGCGGCAACCCGTCGTCGCGTGACGTCGATGATGACCCGAACACCTAGTGGTCGCTAGGTTTCGGAAGTGTGGCCCACCTCACACAGGGTTTCCTCGGGCGGCGCGGCCGGCCGTCGCCCCGTACCCCGCCGGTACTGTTCTGGCATGGCGACACCCAGGGGGCCCCGCGGCCACTACACGGCGGGCCGGGCACGGCGTACGCAGATCCTGGAGGCGGCCCTGCTGCGCTTCGGCAGGGACGGCTACCGCAAGACCTCCCTCGCCCGCATCGCGCGCGACGCCGAGATCACCGACGCCGGGCTGCTGCACCACTTCCGGGACAAGCAGCAGCTGCTGCTCGCGGTCGTCGAGTACTGGCACGAACGCATGGACGTGCGGTGGGAGCGCGTCTCCGACTCGGTGCGGGACGCCTTCCGCTGCCACCTGGAGGACACGGCCGAGACGCTCGGCATGCCCGGCATGGTGGAGCTGGCGGTCGTCCTGACCGCCGAGGCCACCGCCCCCGACCACCCGGCCCACGGCCACTTCACCACGTGGCAGGAGAAGGGCGTGGCGGAACTCGCCGACCGCCTGCGGGCCGGCAGTCGCAGCGGGGAGCTGCTCCCCGGCCTGGACCACGAGGGCATCGCCCGTGAGTGCGTCGCCATGGACGCGGGGCTGCTGCAGCAGTGGCTGGCCGCGGGGCGGTCCTTCGACCTGGTCGCCGTCATGCGTGCCCACCTCGACCGCCTCGTGCGGGCCATCTCCGCGGACGGGCAGGGTCTGTAGGGCCGCCGCGAACGGGCCGGTGGGTGCCTCCGGGGCCGTCCGGGTCCTTGATTGTCATGCTCATGATTAATTTGACGACCGTGCCCCACCCCCCGTGGTGGCGGCCCGTTCACGACGTGTTCCACGTCACGTACGCCAAAACCTAGTAATCACTAAGTGTTGGCCGCATGATCGTGTCTGCTCACCTCCGGCGCTGAGAAAGGCCGCCATGCGTCACCACTGGACCGCACGTGTCGTCAGTCCCCGCCTCCCCCCGCCCGCCGAGGGCGCCTGCCCGGCCGCGCTGCTGCGCGGCGAGTTCACCGCGCGGCAGGCCGTGCGGTCGGCCCGGCTCCTGGTCACCGCCCTCGGCGTCTACGAACTGGAGCTCAACGGAACCGTGGTGGGCGACCACGTCCTGGCCCCCGGCTGGACGAGCTACCGCCACCGCCACCGCTACCAGTCCTTCGACGTCACCTCCCTGGTCCGTGAGGGCCGCAACGCCTGGGGCGCCCACCTGGCCGACGGCTGGTACCGGGGCCTGCTCGGGTTCAACGGCGGCACCCGGTGCGTCTACGGCGAACGCACCGGGCTCCTCGCCGAACTGCACCTCGAGTACGCCGACGGCTCCACCGACACCGTCGCCACCGGCGACGGCTGGCGCTGGAGCACCGGGCCGGTCCTCGCCGCCGGCCTGTACGAGGGCGAGGAGCACGACGCCCGCCGGGAGCGGGCGGGCTTCAGCGAAGCCGGCTTCGACGACTCGGCGTGGCAGCCGGCCGACCTCGTCGACTTCGACACCACCGTCCTCTTCCCGGCGGACAGCCCGCCGGTGCGCCGCATCGAACACCTCGCGCCCGTCGCGGTCACCACCTCGCCCACCGGGCGCACGATCCTCGACTTCGGCCAGAACCTCGTCGGACGGCTGCGCATCCGCGTCCGGGGCGAGGCCGGCCGCACGGTCACCCTCCGCCACGCGGAGGTCCTCGAGGACGGCGAACTCTGCACGCGTCCGCTGCGGCACGCCGCCGCCACCGACCGCTACGTCCTGCGCGGCGACCCGGCGGGTGAGGAGTGGGAACCCCGCTTCACCTACCACGGCTTCCGCTACGCCGACGTCGAGGGCTGGCCCGGCGACCTCGACCCGGCCGACGTCACCGCCGTGGTCCTCCACAGCGACCTGCGCCGCACGGGCTGGTTCTCCTGTTCGGACGCCTCCCTCAACCGCCTGCACGAGAACGTGGTGTGGGGGATGCGCGGCAACTTCGTCGACGTGCCCACCGACTGCCCGCAACGCGACGAGCGCCTCGGCTGGACCGGCGACGTCCAGGTCTTCGCCCCCACCGCCGCCTTCCTCTACGACGTCCGCGACTTCCTGCGCTCCTGGCTGCGCGACCTCGCCGCCGACCAGGGCGACGACGACCGGCGCGTGCCCCCGGTGTTCAGCCCCGACATCCCGGTGATCACCCCGGTGCCCCTCCCCCCGGGCAACCCGCCCATGGCCGGCTGGTGCGACGCGGCCGTCATCGTGCCCTGGGTGCTGTACGAGCGCTACGGCGACACCGAGGTGCTGCGCGCCCAGTACCCCTCGATGCGCGCCTGGGTCGACGCCGTCGACCGCATCGCCGGGCCGGCCCGGGTCTGGGGCGAGGGGTTCCAGTTCGGTGACTGGCTGGACCCGACCGCCCCGGCGGACGACCCCGGCCGCGCGACGACGTCGTCCGCCCTGGTCGCCACGGCCTACTTCGCGCACTCCGCGCGGCTGCTGGCCCGCACCGCCGAGGTCCTGGGCGACGCGGACGACGCCGCTCGCCACCACGCCCTGGCCGACGCGGTCCGCGACGCCTTCCTCGCCCGCTTCCACGCCGGCGGCGGGCGGCTGACGGAGGAGACCCAGACCGCCTACGCCCTCGCCCTGTGCTTCCGGTTGCTCCAGGACGACGCCGAGCGCGCCGAGGCCGGACGCCGGCTGGCGGACCTGGTGGCCGGGCGCGGCCACCGCATCGGCACCGGTTTCCTCGGCACCCCCCTGGTGTGCGACGCGCTGACCGGCACGGGACACGTGGAGACCGCCCACCGGCTGCTGGCCCAGCGGTCCTGTCCCTCGTGGCTCCACCAGGTCGACATGGGCGCCACCACCGTGTGGGAACGCTGGGACAGCATGCTTCCCGACGGCAGCGTCAACCCCGGTGAGATGACCTCCTTCAACCACTACGCGCTCGGCGCGGTCGCCGACTGGATGCACCGCACCGTCGCCGGTCTGGCGCCCGCCGAGCCGGGCTACCGGCGGCTGCTGATCCGCCCCCGCCCCGGGGGCGGCCTCACCTGGGCCCGGGCCGAGCACGACACGCCGTACGGCCGGGCCGGGGCCGGGTGGCGCCGTGAGGGCGGCACGCTGCACGTCGACGTCGTCGTACCCCTGCGCGTCACCGCGCTGGTCGATCTGCCGGGCGCGGAGCCCGTGGAGGTCGGCCCCGGCCGGCACACCTTCCGGACCCCGTTCCGCACGACCACGTGACGACGCGGCTTCACACGACCACGGGGTGACCGCGTTTCACACGACCGCACCCGGACCCCGTGTCACGCGACCACGGGGCGGCCCCGACGACCGCGCGTCCGGCCCCGCCGGACGACCCGCCCACCGCTTCACCGGAACCAGTGCGAGGAGCACACATGACACCCACCAGCCTGCCCGACGCGTTCCTGTGGGGCGTCGCCACCGCGGGGCACCAGAACGAGGGCGACAACAGCGCCAGTGACACGTGGTTCCTGGAGCACACGACGCCCTCGCTGTTCCGCGAGCCGAGCGGTCCGGCGTGCCGCGGCTACCAGCGGTGGGAGACGGACCTCGATCTGGCCGCCGGACTGGGACTCAACGCCTTCCGCTTCTCCGTCGAGTGGGCCCGCGTCGAACCCGAGCGCGGGGTCGTCCGCGCCGAGGCCCTCGACCACTACGAGCGCATGGTCGACGGCTGCCTCGAGCGGGGCCTGGCACCCATCGTGACGTTCAGCCACTTCACCGCACCGCACTGGTTCGCCGCGGCCGGCTCCTGGACCGCCGCCGACGCCCCGGCGCGCTTCGCCGAGCAGTGCGACCGCGTCGTGGCGCGCTTCGGCGACCGCATCTCCCACGCCGTCACCCTGAACGAACCCAACCTCGAACAGCTGCTGCAGGCGGGAGCGAAGCTCCCGGCCGAGGCCGAGGCGCTCAAGACGCGGATGCTGGCGGCCGCCGCACGGGCCGCCGGAAGCGACACCTACGCCAGCGCGAACGTCATCCCCGCCCACCGGCAGGAGGAGTTCCGGGCCGCGTTCACCCGGGCCCACCGCGCCGCCCGCGACGCGGTCAAGGCCCGCCGCGGCGACCTGCCCGTCGGCGTCTCCATCGCCGTCGCCGACGAAGTGGCCCTCCCCGGCGGCGAGGAACGCCGGGACGCCAAGCGCGCCGCCGTCTACGACCACTGGCTGCGCGAGGCACGCCACGACGACTTCGTCGGCGTGCAGAACTACGAGCGCATCGTCCACGGCCCCGACGGCGAGGTGACGCCCGACGGCGAACTCAACGGGATGGGCACCGTCATCGAGCCCGCGTCCCTCGCCGGCGCCGTGCGCTACGCCCACGAGGTGTCCGGGGTGCCGGTCCTCGTGACCGAACACGGCATCCAGACCCCGGACGACGCACAACGCGCCGCCTTCATCCCCGCCGCCGTCGAACACCTCGCGGCCGAGGTGCGTGCGGGCACGCCCGTCCTCGGCTACTGCCACTGGACGCTCATGGACAACTTCGAATGGATCTTCGGGTACGGCGCCCGGCTCGGGCTGCACGAGGTCGACCGCGACACCTTCGAGCGCCGCCCGAAGCCGAGCGCGAAGGCGTACGCGGACGTGGTGCGAAGCCACCGGGCACCGCTCGCCGGCACCCGGGACTGAGCCCTTCCCGAAGGGCCCGCCCGGCCGGGCGCGTGCGCGTCCGTCACGAGGCGGAGCGGTCCGCCTCGACCGGGTGGGCCGGATGGGGGTGCCCGGGGAGGAAGGTCACCTGGGGCGCTCCGGTGCGGGGGTGGACGGCGACCTCGCTCGCCGGACCGCCGGGCAGGTCCGTGTCCATCAGGCGGGGACGGCGGCCGAGCGCCGCCTCGACCGTCGCCTCGTACACGTTGACGCCCAGCGCCCGGCACATGCCCTCCCCGACCAGGGCGCCCCCGATCCGCGGGTTGATCTCGACGACCTCCGGGCCGCCGGTGGTCAGGACGAACTCCACGTGCGCGAAACGGTCGGTGTAGCCGATCGCCGCGAGCACCTCGCCGAGCCACCGCTCCAGCACGGACCGCCGGGCCTCCGGGAAGGCCACGGGAAACGCCGTGATCTCCTCCCGGAAGCACGGCTCCGGTGACATCAGCCGGCTGGAGACGCCCAGCAGCCGGGTCCGGCCGGCCCAGGTGAGGGTCTCGGCGCTGTACACCGGCCCGCTGAAGTACGGCTCCGCGAACAGCCGCCCTCTCAGCTCCCGCCCGGCCGCCCCGTCGAGGGCCGCCTCCAGCTCCGGCTCGTCGCGGACCAGCCAGACGTTCTGGCTCCCGGTGCCCGCCGTGTCCTTGAGGACGGCGGGCAGACCGACCTCCTTGAGCAGCACGTCCCTCAGTTCCGCTCCGGGCGCCTCCACGGCCCGCCCGCGCGTCAGCCCGGCGTCGTGCAGCCGGTTCCGTACGGCCGCCTTGTCCCGGGTCAGCCGGAGCACGGCCGGATCGAGCCCGGGCAGGCCGAGACGGTCCGCGAGCTCGGCACCGGCCAGTGTCCAGGTGTCGGTCGAGCTGATCAGGCCGCGCGGCCGAGGCGTCCGGCGGAGCAGATCCGTGAGCCCTTCCACGTCGAAGGTGTCGGTGACGACGACGTCGAGGGCGTCCGCCGGAAGCCTCTCCAGCTCGTAGGAGTAGGAGGCGCGGTCGCGTGTGAGCAGGATGAGCCGCTCGCCGAGTGCGTCGGCGGCGCGCACCAGGTGTCCGAGGCCGAAGGTGAGTGACTCCAGGCAGACCACGCTCATGCCGCTCGCTCCTTGCGGCCGGCCGGGCGGGCGGTGCGCCGCCAGGCCATCCTGGACCAGGGCATGGACATCTCCTCGGGGGCGGAGACCTCGACCGGTTTCAGCGCGGCGGGGTCCAGGGCTTCCGTGTGGCGGGCGAAGACGCGCTCGACGTAGCGGTGTCCGGTGTCGGCGCCGACCACCGGGTGCAGCCGGTCGGGGTGGCGCCGGGCCTCGTACGTCGCGGCCAGGTGTCCGGCGCCGGTGGACAGCCCGGCGAAGACGGCGTGGTCGCGCAGCAGGGCGACCGTGCCGGACATGGCGTGGGTGAAGTCCAGCCAGTGAACGGCGTCGTAGAGGTGGTGGCGGACGTTGCCGAAGACGATCGACGACCCGATGCCGGCGATGATCGCCTCCGGGTCGTGGTGGTCCTGGCTGCCGAAGGTGACACTGCCGAAGGGCTGGACGCCGACCGGCCGCACCGAGGGGTCGGTGGCGCGCAGGCGTTCCACGAGGCCGCCCGTGGAGGCCCCCGACCCCACCCCTCCGACGACGGTCAGCGCGGTCGAGGGGAACGCGGCCGTGATCCGGTCCGCCACCTCGTGGTAGCCGAGGTAGTGGACGTCGTCGTGGTACTGGCGCATCCAGTGCCAGCCGGGGTGATCGGCGAGGATCTCCTTCACCCGCCGCACCCGCAGCTCCTGGTCCAGCTTGAGGTCCTTCGAGGGTCTGACCTGTTCCACGGTGGCGCCGAGGATCTCCGGCTGGGCGCGGGTGGTGGTGTCCACGGTGGTGGACGCGACGACGTGGCAGCGCATGCCGTAGCGGTGGCAGGCGAGCGCCAGGGCGTAGGCGTAGATGCCGCTGGAGCTGTCGATCAGGGTCTGTCCCGGGCGGATCGCGCCCCGCTCCAGGAGGTGGCGGACGGCGGCGAGCGCCGAGTAGATCTTCATCGACTCGAACCGGATCAGGACGAGGCCGTCGGTGAGCCGGACGAGATCCGGGACTTCAGGGCGTCGGCGATGCGGGGGTGGATCACCCGTAGCCTCCTTGGGCGAAGGAACACCGGTGGCCGAGCGAGTGGAAGAAGGCGGACAGTTCGGACTTGAGACCGGCGTCCAGGCGGCCGGGGAAGAGGTAGCCGATCAGGCAGCCCGTGTGGGCGACGAAGACGCCGTCGGCGCCGAACCGCTCCCGGTGGGCGAGCAGGCTGCCGAACGTCGCCTTGGGCAGCACGTTCTGCGACAGGGCGGCGCTGGCGGTCGCCGCCCGTGCGACGGCGGCCGGGTCGCCGGAGGCGAAACCTTTGAGCAGGTCGGTCAGGCACCGCTCGTACTCCTCCCCGTGCCGCCGGTAGTGCTCCAGCAGCAGGTCGGTGACGGCGGCGGTGTCCACGGTCCCGGGCTCGGTGGTGTACGCGGTGTGGAAGCCGATGTCCGTGCCCAGGCGCCGGACCACCCGGTGCCGGCCGCTGAGGTACAGCGCGAACTCGTCGAGGAACACGCTGTCGGCCCGCTCGATCGACGCCAGGACGCCCAGGACCACGTCCGTGTCGTACGGCAGGGCGAAGAGCCGGAACAGACAGCGCAGGGTCGCCACGATGTCGGCGGTGGAACTCGCCATCCCCACGCCCACCCGCAGGTCGGAGTGGGCGCTCCAGCGGCCCGGCGGCAGCGTGAGCCCGAAACGCTCCAGGAAGAGCCGGGCCGCCGTCGCGGACTTCTCGCCGAGGGGCAGCGGATTCGGCGGCTGCGCCCCGGGGGCGAAGTGCACCCGGGAGTGCCGCTCCACGGGAAAGGACACCACGGCGATGTCCGGATCGGCCCCCGCCCGCAGCGGGCCCTGGTAGAGCTCGCCCAGAGTGCCGTGGCAGACGCCGGACACGGTGCGGCCCGTCACGTACCCCTCCTGTCCGCGTCCTGGAACGCGACCGGGAGGGAGGCACCGCGCAGGGCGTGCCCTGCGGCCGTCCGCACCGCCAACCCGGTCCGCGAGGTCACCGTGCACAGCCCGCACGTCACGTGCGGGCGCAGCGGCAGGTCTTCGGACTCGCGGACCCGCCCACCGGGGATGCCGGCGGGCACCTACCGGCCGTCGCTTCCCGGCCCCGACGAGATACGGGCCCAGTGCTGTTGACGGCTTTCGTTCCCACTCACCGCCGCGGGACAGTCCCGGACTCCCACCGGGTTCCCTCTTGCGCCGGTCCGCCCGGCATCCGGCCGGACCGGCGGGCGCGAACCGACTGCGGGCATCAGCGTAGGGCGGCTCGCGCTCCGGCGGCAGGGGGTGCGGCGCCGGTTGTCCGGATGCGATCGGTGCCCCGGCGGGCGTCAGGGCCCTGCGTCGGCCGGGGACCACTCTGGCCGGATGTGGCCTCGGTGCTCCCGGCCGCCTCGGTCACACTGGTGCCTCCCGTCCCACGTGCACACCGCCCGTCGGTGTTCCGCGCCCCGGAAGGCCCAGGATGCTGCCAGAGACGACGCCGGAGGACGACGGCACGGCCGCACCGCCCGCCCGTGACAGGCGTCCGGCCGATCGCGTCGCCCTGCGCGCCGACCTGAGGGCCGCGCTGCCCGACGCGAGCGCGGCGGTGGTGGTCACGGCGCTCGTGTTCGTGTTGCTGTGGGCGCGCATGGAGTCGGGCGAGTCGGACACGGTCGCGGTCATGCCGTTCATGGACGACCCCGGCACGTACTGGATGTACCTGCTCAGCCAGGCGTTCGGCTGGTCGGGCCTGTTGTGGGCCTGGGGCACGGTCATGCTCGGTCTGCTGCTGTCCGGGCCGCGCCCCGCCCGGCTGCCGGTCCCCCGGCAGACCCTGGAGCGCTGGCACCGCACCACGAGCCTGACCACGATGGCCCTGATGTTCGCGCACGCGCTGATGTTCGCGGCGGAACTCGTGCGGTACGAGGCCCGGTTGACGTGGCTCGAACGGCTGTGGGCGGGCTTCGCGGACACGTTCGTGCCCGGCTGGTACGACTCCGGCACCGGCCAGGTAGCCATCCCCCTCGGCCAGGGCGCCCTCTACCTGGCCGTTCCCCTCGGCCTGCTGTTCTACGTCCGGCACCGCATCGGCGCCGGCACCTGGCGCCGCCTGCACCGCTTCGTCATCGTCGTGTACGTGCTGAGCGTGTGGCACACCCTGCTGTACGGCACCAACGTCTGGTACGGCGAGTGGCCGCGCACCGTCCTGTGGCTGCTCCAACTCCCGGTCGCGGCACTGCTGCTGGCTCGGCTGCTGCGGCCCGCCCGGCGGGCCGAGCGACTGGGCGGGCCGGGACGGCGCGGGGGCGTGTCGCTGCCGGGCTGGGGGGTGCGGGCCGCCGGCCGGGTGGCCGCCGGGGCCGTCGTGGTGGGGCTGGTCGTCGTGGTGGTGTCCGGTCATGACGGCGGCCGGGAACGCCCGGCCGAGCCGCCCTCGACGAGCCCGCACGCTCCCGAGCCGGAGTGACCCACGGCCGCCGGGAGGGGCGGGTCCGGCGCAGGCGCCCGAGGGCGGGCGGCCGGCTGATGCGATGATGACCGGCGACAGGGCGACGACGGTCCGAGGAAGCCGGTGCGAATCCGGCGCGGTCCCGCCACTGTGATCGGCGAGCGGATCCCGAACGGGCCACTGCCCCGCGCAGGGCGGGAAGGCCGGGACGAGCCACGACCCGAGAGCCAGGAGACTCACGTCGTCGCCTCCTCGAAGGACACCGGGGCGGAGCTCCCCGGAGGAGAGGGGTGGTTCGGCGTGCCCGGGACGACGGAGGGTCAGGCGTTCGGCGCCGAGGAGGCTGCGCAACCGGTCGGCGCCGTGCCGTGCCGGGTCGTCGTGTGCCGCGACTGCTGCTGCGGCACCGCGAAGGTGACCGGCGTCGACCACGCCGCGCAGACCGAGCGTCTGCGTGCCGAGGCGCCCGTGCGCGTCTCCGACTGCCTGGACGTGTGCGACCAGGCCAACGTGGTCGTCGTGCAGCCCTCCTCCGCCGGGCGGGCGGCCGGAGCCCGGCCGGTGTGGCTCGGCCTGGTCAACGACCCGGCGGCGACGGAGGACGTCGCCGCCTGGGTACGGGCGGGCGGTCCCGGCGTCGCTCCCCGGCCGGAGATCCTCGACCTGTACGCCTTCACCCCGCCGCGCCGCCGCACGGCCCCCTGAACGGCCGAGGACCGCTGCCGCGCCGGAGCGGCAGCGCAACGGGGCCGCGGGCGGGACGGCGCGGGCCGCCCGCGAGGGCACCCCCCCGGCAGCCGCCCGGTCAGCTGCTGCCGGGGGTTCCCTGCGGGGACGACCCGCTCTCGGCCGCGGCCGGGCGGGCCGCCCGGCTCACGCGGTGTGGATCTCCAGGGCGGTACGCACGGCGGACTCCACGGCCCCCTCGATCCACGCGGGCTTCACGGACGTGTGGTCCCCGGCGAAGTGCAACGGCCCTTCGCGCACGGGGACGGCGGGCAGCAGCTCCGTGTGCTGCCCGGGCAGCAGCACGGACGCCTCCCCGTAGGCGTAGGGGTCGCGCAGCCAGCTCTGCGTGCGGCCCGCGCCGGTGTAGAAGACCTCGATGCGCCGGCCGTAGACCTGCTGGAGGCCGCACAGCGCGCGCGGATACCGTGCGTCGTCGTCCAGGGAGTCCCAGCGCAGGGCGTCGTCCGCCCAGCTGTAGGAGGCCAGGACCACACCCCCCGCGCTGCCCGGAACCGGATGGGAGGGGTGGAACATGAACCGGTTGGCGTTGTCCGACACCGAGCCGCCGCCCACGACGCCGACCGCCTCCGGCTGGTCGCGCGTGATCGAGCGGTTGGCGGCGTAGTGGGTGCGCTGGCCCGCTGTGATGTGCCCGGCGGGCACGGAGGGGTGGGCGCCGAGCAGACTGCCGTCCGCGGCGGCGCGGCCGGTGCGGTAGGCGTCGTACAGATCCGGGTCGACGGCGCGCAGCTCCCTCTTCCAGTCCGCCTCGTCGAACTCCCACCAACGACGGCTGAACTCCAGCAGCACCTTGGTCGCGCTGTCGTAGTGCAGTTCGCAGACCGCCCGGCGCTTGCCGTACGACAGGGGCGGGTCGACCTGCACGTGGCGCAGCCCGGAGAACGGCACCGTGACCACGGCGACGTCCGCGGTGAACTGTTCGCGTACGACGGGACCGCCGCGGCCCTCCGACACGGTGTCCACCCACACGTGCGGACCCTTGCCCCGGACGTGCCCGGTGTCCGGGGAGGGACGGTCCGGGTGGTGGTACTCGATGCGTGTGACACGGCGGTCGAACCGCACGTCCTCCCGCACGCGTTCCAGCAGGGCGTCCGGCAGTACGGCCGTGCCGCCCTCCAGCTCGTAGAAGGGCGTGTCGGGGCTGATCAGGGAGGAGCCGATGAAACTGTGGATGAAGGACAGGGGAAGGCGTGAGGTGAGGTTCTCCAGGGTGCCGATCAGGTCGACGGTCCGTTCGTCGAGGCCGGCGTGCTCGGTCAGGAAGCGGAACATCGACCAGTCACCGAACCGCTGCACCACGCGGGCCCAGCCCCGCAACTGCTCCGGGAGCGGCTTCCCGACCCGCTTGCCGTCGCGGCCGACGTGACTGAACTCGTCGCGCACCGGATCCAGCGCGGAGCGCAGGACGGCGGCGGCGGGGGTGTCCCAGTGGGCCCGGGGGACACCGAACGACCGGTTCACGCGCCGGGGCGCGCGGGCGTAGTCGGCGCGCCGCACGCGGACACCGTTGACGTGGATCCAGGTGCGGTGGGCGGGACGTCCCCCGCCGTCGACGTCGACGTAGTGGAAACGCCGCTTCTTCAGGCCGAACTGGTCGATCAGCTCCATCACCAGGGGGTGGCTGCCCGGGATGCGCATCGCGCCCGCCTCGGCGTACTGGCGGGGATCGGCGAAGGGCTGCTCGGCGCGTTCGTGGCCGCCGCTGCGGAAGGTCTTGACGCGCCCGCCCGCCCGGTTGCCGTTGGCCTCCAGCACCGTCACCCGGTGACCTGCCCCCTTCAGCAGCCAGGCGGCCACGAGACCGGCCGGGCCGGCACCGATGACCAGGACGTCCTTGGGCCGTGCCCGTCGCTGGGCCGGCAGTCCCTTCCGGAGGACGTTCTGGTAACGCGGGACGAGGGGGCGGTCGTCGGAGTCCAGGACGAGGAGTGCGCGGGCGACGGCCAGGCACCGGTCGAAGTCGGCGCCGCGCCTGCCGGCCGGGGCGGCCGGTGCGGGCAGCGCCGCGGCGACGCCGCCGGTCAGGGCCGTGGCCACCGTGGCCGTGCCGGCCACCGCCGCGAAACTCCTCCGGGAGAAGCCGCCGTCCGGACGCACCACTGCGTGATCTTCAGTCATGGCGGCCTTTGTACCGACGGCCGTGACCGGGCACCCGTCCTTCGCTCCGGCGTTGACCCGAAGGAGCTAAGCGGCGGCGAACCCTGACGTCACGGCGGATCCGCCGAGGTGAACGGCCTGGCAGACCCGAAGGGATGAACGCCGCGCGAGCTCCGTCCGACGCGGTGACCGATCCCCCACACTGCGACGTGCGGATCCACATCCGTGCTCTCCGGCGGGCCCGCGCGGCGCATCGCGTACGCGGCGCCGACGCGGCCCTGCGGGAGTTCGGGGCGAGGGAGGGGGGAAGGATGGCGCAGCGGCGCACTCCGTTCGGTGACAGGGCCCGCTACTGGTTCGACAGCACGCTGGCCCGCGGTGCCGCCGCCCTCGTCGGCTGGATGGCGCTGCTGTGCCTGGCCGTCGTCGTCCCGGCCAGTGCGGTGCTGGTGTGGACCGACCCCGGCGTGCCGGCGTCCCTGACGGACCGGCTGGCGCAGGTGTGGCACCTCACCGGGGAGACGCTGCGGCTGGGCGGTGCGACGGGCACGCCGCTGCGGGTGGCGATGTCGGTGCTGCTCGCACTGGTCACCCTGCTGTACGTCTCGACGCTCGTCGGCCTGATCACGACGGCGCTCACGGAGCGGCTCACCGCGCTGCGGCGGGGCCGTTCCACCGTGCTCGAACACGGGCACGCCGTGGTCCTGGGATTGTCCGAGCAGGTCTTCACGGTGGTCAGCGAGCTGGTGGCCGCCAACGCCAACCAGCGGCGCGCCGCGGTGGCGGTGCTGGCCGACCGGGACAAGACCCTCATGGAGGAGGCTCTGAGCACGAAGGTGGGCCCTGCCGGCCGTACGCGGCTGATCTGCCGCAGCGGCCCCACCACCGACCCGGCCGTGCTCTCCCTGACCAGCCCGGCCACGGCCGGTGTCGTGCTGGTCCTGCCCCACGACGAGCCCGACGCCGATGCCGAGGTGGTCAGGACACTGCTGGCGCTCAGGGCGGCCCTGGCCGGGGAGGGAGACCGTCCGCCCGTCGTCGCCGCCGTCCGGGACGACCGGTACCGCCTGGCCGCCCGTCTCGCCGCCGGACCGGGCGGCGTCGTCCTGGAGAGCGACACCGTCACCGCCCGGCTGATCGTCCAGGCCGCCTGCCGCCCCGGGCTCTCCCTGGTGCACCAGGAACTCCTCGACTTCGCCGGCGACGAGTTCTACCTGATCACCGAACCGGCCCTGGCCGGCCGCCCGTTCGGCGACGCGCTGCTGTCCTACCCGGCCTCGAGCGTCGTCGGGATGATGCGAGGGGACACCCCCTGCTCAACCCGCCGCCGGAGACCCCCATCGCCCCGGACGACCTGCTCGTCGTCATCTCCCGCGACGACGACACGGCCCGGCCGGCCGACTGCGCGGAGTTGGTCGAGGAGGCTTTGACGGCATCCGGCCCTCCGACGCCCGCGCGGGCGGAGCGGGTCCTCCTGCTGGGCTGGAACCGTCGGGCGCCGCTCATGATCGACCAGCTGCGACGCCGCGCCCGGCCCGGATCGGTCGTCGACGTGGTGGCCGACCACGGCGAAGCGACGGTCCGGCAGGTGAACGAGGCCGAGGCGAACGGCGGTTCCGGCCTGGTCCTGACGCTTCACCACGGGGACGTCACCCGTCCCGAGACCCTGCGACGCCTGGACGTCCACTCCTACGACAGCGTGATCGTGCTCGGCCGGGACCCCGTTCCCGGACAGCCGCCGGACGACCCCGACAACCACACGCTCGTCACCCTCCTGCTGCTGCGCCGGCTGGAGGAGGCCACCGGGCGCGAACTGCCGGTCGTCACCGAACTGACCGACGACCGGAACCGGGCACTGGCCCCCGTCGGCCCCGGGGCCGACGTGATCATCAGCGGCAAACTCATCGGCCTGCTCATGGCACAGATCTCCCAGAACCGGCACCTGGCGGCGGTGTTCGAGGAACTGTTCTCCGCGGACGGCGCCGGGGTCCGCCTGCGTCCGGCCACCGACTACGTGCTGCCCGGGTGCGAGACGTCCTTCGCCACGGCAGTGGCGGCGGCACGTCGTCGCGGCGAATGCGCCATCGGCTACCGAAGCCACGACGACTCGTCGACGAGCCCCGGCTACGGCGTGCGGATCAATCCGCCCAAGGACGAGCGGCGCCGCTGGACGGCCGAGGACGAAGTGGTCGTCATCGGCGGGGGAGGAGGCGCGGCAGGAGAAGGCCGAGGGGGAAGGGGGTCCGACCCGCCGCACCCGGGGGACCCGATCTGATGGCCGGGGAGCCCACGGGTCCCGCGGCCCCCCGGAAGCCGCGGCGTACCGGGAGCGCCGTGAACCGCACACGCGCCGCGCGGACCAGCGGATCACCTCCGACGGACCCGGAGCCGAGCCGTTCACACCACTGCGGCAGGCCGTCGAGCCGGCCGACGAGGCGTCGAGGGCCGGCTCGGCCTGGAACGCCACCACGGCCGCACCCCCGTCGGCGTCGTCGCCCGCGTCATGCAGCGCACCCTCACGCCGACCACCGCCGTCCGGCACGACGACCGGAGCGGACAGCCCGTCCCGCGCTCACTGACCGCCTACGACCACTGTTCCCCGGGACCGATCGTCCGGTGGGACGGTGCCAGGGTGCGCAGGACATCGAACGCGTTGCCCCCGGGATCGGCCATGACCACCCAGCTCCGGCCGGGACCCTGGCCCACGTCGGCCTCGGCGGCGCCGAGGCCGGGCAGTCCGGCCACCTCGTCGTCGGTACTGCGGTCGATCGGGCCGACGCCGAGGTGGAGCCGGTTCTTCACGGTCTTGCCCTCGGGCACCCGGACGAACACCGGGGTGGGCGGCATCCGGCGGGCCCGGACCTCCTCGACGGTCGGCACCCAGGAGCCGATCCCGGCCTCGCCCTCGCTCCGGTCGATCACCTCGAAGGCCAGGACCGCGCACCAGAAGGCCGCGAGCCGCTCCGGAGCGTGGCAGTCGACAACCCACCCGGTGAACCTACTGGTCATTACTCCCCCGGACAGTACGGACGGGAGCTCGGCCCATGAGGCCGCGCCGCCCTTCGGGACCGTGAAATGCTCGGCTCCGTCTCCCGTCCGGTGGTGACGGCACGTCATGACGGCCACGGACAGGCCCTCGGCTCCGGAGCCGCAGGCCCGCGTCCCCGCGGCCGGCCTTCCCGGGACCGACCGGTCGGCTCGGCGTCCGGTCGTGGGAGTCCGGCGCGACAAGGCCGAGGACCCGGTGCGATGTCGTCCGCCGCGGAACATCCAGGTCGGATCACCGGCCCCGCTCTCCGCGAGGTGGAGCTGCCCGGCCTTCACGATCCGGCACCGCCGAAGGCGAGAGGGAGCCGTTCGTCCGGCAGGCCTTCCACCGGCGCACGGATGCTTGCACGAGGGTGAACGCCGGTGCGGGTGCCCGGCAGCCGTGCCCCGCCGGGGACCCTCGACGGCCGGCCCGTGTGCGCCGTACGGTCGGCGACGATCACACCGGACCGGCCGGGCGCGCGATCCCGGCCGCGGGAAGGAAGGGCGGGGAGCGCCGATGGAGTACAAGGACCCCTGGATCAGACCACTGCGCGGTGCCGGAGCACCTCGCGCGCGCGTGCTCTTCTTTCCGCACGCCGGCGGCACCGCCGCGTTCTACGCGCCGTTCGCGCGCCGGTTCCCCGAGGGGTACGACGTCGCGGCCGTTCAGTACCCGGGGCGGCAGGAGCGCATGGGTGAACCGTTCGTGACGACCGTCGAAGGACTCGCCGACCGGCTGGTGCCGTCCTTACGGCGACGGGCGGCGGAACCCGTGCCGCTCGTGCTCGTCGGCCACAGCATGGGGGCGTCCGTCGCCTTCGAGTCGATGCTCCGGCTCGGGCGCGACCGGTTGACGGCGCACTGCCGTCTCGTGGTGTCCGGCCGGACCGCCCCCTCGGTACCGCGTGTGATCCCCGCCCCCGACTCCGACCAGGAGATCCTCGACCACCTCGCCGGTCTCGGCGGCACCGATCCGGCGGTCGTCCGCGACCCGGACCTCATGGACCTGTTCCTGCCCGTCCTGCGCAATGACTACCGGGCGGTCGCCCGGTACCGTCCGGTCCCCGGCGCCGCGGTGGACACGCCCGTCCTCTGCCTGACGGGGGACCGGGACCCGCAGGTCGCACCGGAGGAGGCCGCCGCCTGGAAGCGGCACACCACGGCCGGTTTCCGGCTGGAGGTCCTGCCCGGGGAGCACTTCTACCTGATGGACCATCAGGACACCGTCGTACGGCTCGTCGTCGGGTCCGCGGGCGTCGGCGGACGATGAGGGGCGGCGCCCCCGCGGTTCGCGGGGGCGCACGGCGCGGAGTACGGGGGCGTACGCCCGCGCACGCGTGATGCCGGTGAGCGCCGGTGACTTCCTCCGCGCACCAAGACGTTCCCCCGGGCCGGGTGCTCACCGGGGGCCCGTGCCGCGCGGAGTCCAGGCGCGCCGCCGTTCGGTCCGGCCGGAACCCGCGGGGTGACGTCCACGCGTCCGGGGCGAATGGTGCAGGTGGCGACGGTCGTGGCCCGCTGGGCGAAAGAGAAAGTCAACTTTTCACTCAGGCGGGGAGTTTGAGTGTGGAACGACGGGATACACGCGTGTCGCAGTGGGTCGTCGGCAGGTCATCTCCCCTTCAATTCCGGGGGGTTGCCATTCTGTGACCGAACGTGAAAACTGTGAGCGCATTCGGCCCGGACAGATCGCGCCGAAGCGTCTTTTTGGCGCGCAAAGCACTACATCATGGGACAGGGGAGTCCTGCGCGGGCCGCTGCGCGGGAGAAGTCGCTGGGGGATGGGTGATGTCTGCTTGGTGCCCGAGGCGTGTGTCGCCGGGTCGCGGGCGTGCGGGTCGGCCGGCCGTGCGCCGGACGCCCGGACCGCTCGGAACCGCCGCCCCTCCGTACGGCACCTGCCCCCGGGTCTGTTGACGCCCCGGGAGGTCACCGGCACTCCGTGAGGGGAGGACGGGCGGACGCTTCCGAGCGGCGACCGGCCCGGCCCGACCACGGATCGGCCACCTGACGCGGAGCGAAGGCTGCCGCGTGTGCCGCACCCGTTGACCACACCCGTGACAGCCACGGCTTCCCGCCCGGCGAACCCGCAGCTCCGTCGTGCCCGCGTGTCCTCATCCAAGGAGAAACGGTGACCAGCACACAACCGACCGCGACCGGATCCCCCCTGGAGGCGTTACCCGACCAGTGGCGGTCCTTGCGCGAGGCGGGCCCCGTGACCTACGACGAAGGGCAGGGGCAGTGGCGTGTCGTGGACCACCGGACGGTCTCCGCCGTTCTCGCCGACCCGGCGACGTACTCCTCCGACCTCACGTCGATCACCCCCACCCAGCAGGACTTCGAGGCCTTCCGGCAGGGCAACTTCGTCGGCATGGACCCGCCGGAACACCGCAAACTCCGCACCCTGGTGAGCCAGGCCTTCACCCCGAGAGTGGTCCAGGGGCTCGCACCGCGCATCGAGGCCGTGTGCGCGCGCCTGCTCGACGGGGTCGCCGACCGCGACCGGTTCGACCTGGTCGACACCCTCGCCTACCCCCTGCCGATCATCGTGATCGCCGAACTCCTCGGCGTCCCCGCCGACGACCACAGACTGTTCCAGGAGTGGGCCGGCACCCTCTTCGGCGGCGACCAGCTCGGCGACAGCCTCGACATGGCCGACCTGGAACGGGCGCTGGAGGCCATCGCCCCGACCGTGCGCGAGATGAACGGCTACGTGCTGGACCACATCCGGCGCTGCCGCGCCCACCCGGGGGACGACCTCACCAGCAGACTCCTCACCGCCGAGGTGGACGGAGCGCGCCTGGCGGACGAGGAGATCGTCGGATTCGTCGCCCTGCTGCTGGTCGCCGGGCACATCACCACCACCGCGCTGCTCGGCAACGCCGTGGTCACCTTCGACCGGCACCCCGGTGCCCTCGACGCACTGCGTGAGGACCCGGGCCGGCTGCCGGACGCCGTGGAGGAGGTGCTGCGCTGGCTGCCGCCCTTCCCCGAACTGGGGCGGCGCACCACCCGCCCGGTGCTGCTCGGCGGCCACGAGATCCCGGCCGACACCCTGTTGACGGCACACCTGGGCGCCGCCAACCGTGACCCCTCCCGCTTCACGGCTCCGGACGTCTTCGACGTGACCCGCAGCCCGAACCCCCACCTGACCTTCGGCCACGGCATCCACTTCTGCTTCGGCGCACCTCTGGCCCGGCTGGAGGCACGGATCGCGCTGCATATGCTGATGGAACGTTTCCCCAGTATCACGGTCCCCTCCTACGACGACGTCGCGTACCAGAACCCGGCCGTCATCGTCGGCGTACGCCACCTGCCGATCGCCGTCACCAGACCGTGACGCCGCCGACGCGCGCATGCCCCACCGCTCACCCGGGGCCGGCCGCGTTCCCTCCCCGCACCCGTCCCCACCAGGAGTCACCTCCCCATGCCCTACTCCACCGTCGCTCCGGCCACCGACCGGACATCGTCCCCGCTGCACCGGGAACTGCAGAGCCGGCTCGACCTCCTCGCGCACGCCCACCGCGTCCCCGGCGCCCAACTGGCCGTCCACACCGGCACGCACACCCTCAGCGTGCACACCGGTACGGCCGACGCCCTGACGGGAACGCCGTTCACCGCGGACACGGCCGTACCCCTGGGCTCCGTCACCAAGCTCGGCACGGCCGCCGCCGTGCTGCTCCTCGTCGAGGACGGAGACCTCGGCCTCGACGAGCCCGTCGCCGAACTGCTGCCCGAGTTCGGGCCGTTACCCGAGGTGACGGTGCGTCACCTGCTCAGTCACACCGCCGGCCTGCCCACCGGGCCCGACTCCGACAGCGCCGCCGGCGCCACCGCCGCGCGCTACCTCTCGGCCGTCTGCACCGCGCAGTACGCCCTGTTCACGCCGGGAACCGGCTTCTCCTACTCCAACGCCGGCTACGTCGCCGCCGGCCGGCTCGTGTCCGAAGTGACCGGCATGACCTGGCAGGAAGCGGTGCGGGCACTCCTCCTCGAACCGCTGGACATCGTCCCCGCCTTCCTCGGCGACGCCGCCCCCGCGCGGCCGGCCGCCGCCGGCCACGCCCGCAACACGGCCACGGGCCTGGTGCGCCCGGCCCGCCAGAACCTCGCCCCGGTGGAGGCTCCGGCCGGAGCCCTGCTGGCGAGCGCCGAGGACCTGATGGCCCTGGGAAGGGCCCTCGTCGGCCGGTCCACCGTCCTGCCCGCGTCCGCCGCCGCCCTGATGCGCCGCCCCGAACCGGCCGCCGACCCCGGTGCCCTGGCGGACTCCTGGGGCCTGGGCCCGGCCCTCTTCGAGCAGGACGGCCGCGTGTGGTGCGGCCACGACGGGAACGCCCAGGGAACCTCCTGCCATCTGCGGGCGGAGCCGGACAGCGGCGTGGTCGTCGCCTTCACCGGCAACTCCGGCGGCGCCACCGCCCTGTGGCGGGACCTCGCCGCCGACCTCCTCCGGCTCACCGGCATACGCGTGCCGGCCGCCCCGGCCACCGCCCGCCGCGGCCCCGCCGTACCGCTGCCGGAGTGCGCCGGCACCTACCGCAACGGGGGCACCGAGTACACGGTCAAACTCGACGGGGACGGCGTGCCGACCCTGTCCGTCGACGGCGACTGTCCCATCCCGCTGGTGTGCTACCCGGACCTGTCCTGCGACCTGGTCGACCCGGCGACGGGCCGGCACGAGCCCGGCGGCCGGTTCCACCGCGACCCCGCCACCGGGGCCATCGACCGCCTGCAGATATCCGGGCGCACCGCGCGCCGCACCGGCACCGTCTGACCGGGCCCGCGCCCGCGCCACGCACCCGCCCCGTACGCACGGACCCCCGCACCGCCGAGGTGTGACCGCAGACCGCCCGAGACCGGTGCGGCGGGTCCGCGCGCCGCCCCACGCCCGAAGGACTTCACCCCGATGACGGACCTGCACGCCCAGCGCCCCGCCGCGCCCGCCTCCGCACCGGCCGGCACCCCCTTACCGGCCCGCACGGACCACGCCACCCGTCACGTCCCGCTCGGTGAGCTGTTCACCGGGTGGGTGACGCGCGACCCGCACGCCCCCGCGGTGACCGACGGCCGGCGCACCTGGTCGTACGGGGAACTCGCGCGACGGGCCGGCCGTCTCGCCGCCCACCTCGTCGGCAGCGGCGCCGGGCCGGAGCGGACGGTGGCGCTGGTCCTGCCGCGCTCGATGGAACTGATCGCCGCCGAGCTGGCCGTGGCCCTGGCCGGTGCCGCCTTCCTCCCCGTGGACCCCGCCTACCCGGCCGAACGGCGCGCCCTGATGCTCGCCGACGCCGCACCGGCCGTCGTCCTGGACGACCCGGACCGGGTCCGCGCGCTGCTGGACGCCGAGGAGGGGGAGGCCGACCCGCCCGGGAGCCGGGTGCTCCCCGACCACGCCGCGTACGTCATCTTCACCTCCGGCTCCACCGGTACCCCCAAGGGCGTCACCGTCACCCACCGCGGCATCGGCGCCTTCGCCGCGGCCGCCGCCGAGCGGTACGCCGTCGGCCCGGGCGACCGCGTGCTGCAGTTCTCCTCACCCAGCTTCGACGCCTCCGTCCTGGAGCTGTGCGCATCCGTCCTGTCCGGCGCCCTGCTGGTCGTACCGCCGGACGGGCCCTGGCTGGGCGACGAGCTGGCCGCCGTCCTGGACGAGCACCGCATCACCCACGCCCTCATACCCCCCGCCGCCCTCTCCACCCTGCCCGACCCGGCGGACAGCGGAGGCGCGCCGCACCTGCGCACCCTGATCGTCGGCGCCGAGGCGTGCCCGGCCGCGCTCGTCGACCGGTGGGCCCCCGGCCGCCGCATGATCAACTCCTACGGGCCGACCGAGGCCACCGTCGTCGCCACCTGGACCGGCCCGCTGACCCCCGGCACCGGCACACCGGCCATCGGCAGCCCGCTGCCCGGCACCGAGGCCCACGTCCTGGACGCGGCGCTGCGCCCGGTGCCGCCCGGCGCCGAGGGCGAGCTGTACGTGGGCGGCGACGGACTGGCCCGCGGCTACCTCGGCCGCCCGGGCCTGACCGCGACCCGGTTCGTCGCCCACCCCTTCGGGCCGCCCGGCACCCGCCTCTACCGCACCGGCGACCGGGTGCGCCGCAGGGCGGACGGCGAGCTGGAGTTCCTCGGCCGGGCCGACCGGCAGGTCAAGGTGCGCGGCTTCCGCATCGAGCCCGGCGAGATCGAAGCCGCGCTGACCCGCGAACCCGGCGTCCGCGAGGCCGTCGTCGTGGTCCGCGACGAGGAACCCGCCCGCGGCCGGCTCGTCGGCTACGTCACCCCCGCCGACCCGGCCCGCAGACCCGAGCCCGCCCGGCTGCGTGCCGCCCTCGCCGCCGCCCTGCCGGCCCACATGGTGCCCTCCGCCGTCGTCGTCCTGGACGCGCTGCCCCTCACCCCGCAGCACAAGGTCGACCTGCGGGCCCTGCCCGCTCCCGGCGGCACGCGGACCGAGGAGCGCGTCGAGCCGCGCACCGACGACGAGCGGGCCCTGGCCGCGATCTGGGCCGACGTCCTCGGCGTCGGCACCGTCGGCGTCACCGACGACTTCTTCGACCTGGGCGGCGACTCGATCCTCGCCGCCCGCACCCTGACGCGGATCCGGGAAGCCCTCGGCGTCCGGCTCTCCCTGCGCGACGTGTTCACCGCACGGACCGTGGCCGCGCTCGCCCCGCTGGCCGCGGACCCGTCCACCGCCGTGCCGCCGGACCCGATCCCCCCCGCCCCGCGCGGAGAGCCCGTCCCGCTCTCCGGCGCCCAGCGGCGCCTGTGGTTCCTCGACGACCTCACCGACGGCGCAGCCGAGTACAACACCGGTGTGGCGCTGCGGCTGCGCGGCCCGCTCGACGCGCAGGCCCTGCGACGCGCCCTGGACCGGCTCGCCGCCCGCCACGACTCCCTGCGCACCACCTTCGCCACCGTCGACGGCCAGGGCGTCCAGCTGGTCGCCCCCGAGGCGGTGCTGCCCCTGCGCACGGCCGGCGTCGAGCACCTGCCCGCCGGTCGGCGGGACGAGGCCGTCGAACGCCTGCTGACCGAGGAACTGCGCCGCCCCCACGATCTGACGGCCGGACCCCTGACCCGGGCGCTGCTCGTCCGCCGCGCACCCGGGGACCACGTCCTGCTGCTGGCCCAGCACCACATCGTCACCGACGGCTGGTCGGTCGGCGTCCTGACCCGGGACCTGGCGGCGCTCTACCACGCGGAGGCCTGCGGCGAACCGGACGGCCTCCCCCTGCCGGGCGTGCAGTACCCGGACTTCGCCCTGTGGGAGCACGAACGGCTCACCGGCGACGCGGACGCCGACGACCTCCGCTACTGGAAGCGCCACCTGGCCGGCCTGCAGCAGCTCGACCTGCCCACCGACCGGCCCCGGCCGGCGGTGCGCACCACCGCGGGCGCGGCACACCGCCACACCCTCCCGAAGCACCTGGTGGACCGGCTGCGGCAGCTGGCCCAGGGCCGCGGCGCGACCGTCTTCACGCTGTTCGCCGGGGCGGCGGCCGTGCTGTTCTCCCGCTACTCCGGGCAGCGGGACGTGGCGTTCGGGACCGTCACCAACGGGCGGGACCGCCGCGAACTGGAGGACGTGACGGGCTTCTTCGCCAACACCGTCGTGCTGCGCGGCGAGGTCGACGACGCCGTCACGGTCGACCGGTTCGTGGAGTCCATGCGCACGACCGTGCTGGACGCCTTCGCGCACGACGGCGTGCCGTTCGACCGGGTGGTCGAGGAACTGGCCCCGCCGAGGGACCCCAGCCGTACTCCGCTGGTGCAGGTGCTGGTGGTGCAGCAGACGGCGCCCGCCCGGCCGCCGCTGGCGGCCGGGGTGCGGATCGAGGAGCATCCGCTGCCCCGCCCGGCCGCCCGCTTCGACCTCGTGCTGGAGTTCGCCCCGCGCGGCGACGGCGACTGCGAGCTGACGGTCGAGTACAACACCGACCTGTTCGAGGCGGCGACCGCGGCCCGGATGAGCCGCCAGCTGCACCGCCTGCTGGAGGGCATGGCGGGCGGCCCGCACCGGACGCTGGCCGAGCTGCCGCTGCTGTCGGACGACGAGCGGCGCACGCTCCTCGACTCCTGGAACCCGCCCGCGACGGCGGGCGACCGCGCCGACGGCGCCACGCTCCCGGCGCTGTTCGAGGCGCAGGCGGCCCGCACCCCCGACCGGACCGCCGTGACCTGCGGCGGGGTCCGGCTGGACTACGCCGGGCTGAACCGGCGCGCCAACCGGCTCGCCCGGCTGCTGACGGCGCGCGGCGCGGGCCCGGAGTCCCTGGTGGCGCTGTGCCTGCCGCGCTCCGCCGACCTGCTGCCGGCGCTGTGGGCCGTCCTGAAGTCGGGCGCCGGGTACCTGCCCGTCGATCCCGGTTACCCGGCCGAGCGGATCCGCTTCATGCTCGCCGACGCGGCCCCCTCCCTCGTCGTCGCCACCCGTGAGACCGCCCACGCGCTCCCCGACGACTGCGAGCCGCTGTTCCTCGAGGACGCCGAGGACACCGAGGACATCGGACCGTCCGACGCCGATCCGACCGACGCCGACCGGACCCGGCCGCTCGATCCGTCCCACCCCGCCTACGTCATCTACACCTCCGGCTCCACCGGCCGCCCCAAGGGCGTGGTCGTCACCCACCGCAGCGTGGCCGCGCTGGCCGCCTGGGCCGGGGAGACGTTCGGCCCGCGCGGGCTGGCCCACGTCGTCGCGTCCACCTCGCTCAACTTCGACGTGTCCGTCTTCGAGCTGCTGTGCCCCCTGCTGGCCGGCGGCAGCGTCGAGGTGGTCGCCGACCTCCCCGCCCTCGCCGACGGCTCCGGCCCGCGCCGGGCCGGACTCCTCAGCGGCGTCCCGTCCGTCCTCTCCCGCGTGCTCGGCGGCGACGGCGCCGTCGAGGCGGACACCGTCGTCCTGGCCGGCGAGGCCCTGCCCGCCCGGACCGTGCGGGACATCAGGGACGCCATGCCCTCGGCCCAGGTGGCGAACCTCTACGGGCCGACCGAGGCCACCGTCTACGCCACCGCCTGGTTCGCCGACGGCACCGTCCCCGACCAGGCCCCGCCCATCGGCCGTCCCGTCGCCCGCACCCGCGCCTACGTGCTGGACCGCCTGCTGCGCCCCCAGCCCCCGGGCGTCATCGGCGAGCTGTACCTCGGCGGCGGCGGACTGGCCCGCGGCTACCTGAACCGGCCCGGCCTGACCGCCGCGCGTTTCGTCGCCGACCCGTTCGGCGCCCCCGGCGACCGCATGTACCGCACGGGCGACCTGGTGCGCTGGAGCGCCGACGGCCGGCTCGAGTACCTCGGCCGCACCGACCAGCAGGTCAAGGTGCGCGGCTTCCGCATCGAACTGGGCGAGGTCGAGGAGGCCCTGCGCCGCTGCACGGGCGTCGCCGAGGCCGCCGCGACCGTCCGCGACGGCGACGGCCACCGCCGCCTGGCCGGATACGTCGTCCCCGCCCCCGGCGCCCACGTGGAACCGGAGGCGGTGCGCCGCGAACTCGGGCGCACCCTGCCCGACTACATGGTCCCCGCGGCCGTCGTGGTGCTGCCCGAGCTGCCGCTCAACCCCAACGGCAAACTGGACCGCGCCCGGCTCCCCGACCCCGCGCCCGCGGAAACCGCCGTACGCCACGTCGCGCCCCGCACGCCCACCGAACGGACCCTCGCCGCCGTCTGGGCCGAGGTCCTGCACCTGGAGCGGGTCGGAGCGGACGACAACTTCTTCGCGCTGGGGGGCGACTCCATCCTCAGCATCCAGGTCGTCGCCCGGGCGCGGCAGGCGGGCCTCACCATCACCTCCCGGGACGTCTACCGGCACCAGACGGTCGCCGCCCTGGCCCGCCGCGCCGACGAGGCGGGAAGCCGCCGGCCCGCCGCCGCGTCCGCGCCCGTCGAGGCGACCGGCCCCGCGCCGCTGACGCCCATCCAGCACTGGCTCTTCGGCAACGCCGCCGAGCGGGCCGGGCACTTCGGCCAGACGCTCTCGGTGGAACTGCGCGCCGGCGTCGACGCGACCGCGCTCGAGGACGCCCTCAACGACGTGATCGCCCACCACGACGCCCTGCGCTCCCGCTTCCTCACCGACGAGGAGGGCGTGCGGTGGCTGATCGACGGCCCGGCCGCCCGCTGCCGCCTCGCGCGCCACACCGGTCCGGACACCGACACCCCGCACCTCGGCCCCCACGACCTGCGCCACGGCCCGCTGCTGCGCGCCGTGCTGCACGACCGGGGCCCCGGACGGCCGCACGCCCTGCACCTGGCCGTCCACCACCTCGTCGTCGACGGGGTCTCCTGGCGCCTGCTGCTCGAGGACCTCGACCGCGCCTACCGCGCCCGCCGCGCCGGCCGGGACGGAGCGGCGGCCCTGCCCCCGAAGTCGTCCCCGCTGCGGCACTGGGCCGAGCGCCTCGCCGCGCACGCCGCCGCCGGCGGATTCGACGACGAGAAGGCGTACTGGGCGCGGGTGACCGAAGACGCCCGCGCCGCCCTGCCGACGGACCGGACGGGCGCCAACACCTACGCCTCCCAGCGCTCGGTGACGGTGCGCCTCGGGCCCGAGGACACCCGAGCGCTGCTGCGCACCCTGCCCGAGACCTACCGCACCCGGGCCAACGACGTCCTGCTCGCCGCCCTCGGCCGGGTGCTGTGCGGCTGGACGGGCCACGACCGGGTGCTGGTGGACGTCGAGGGACACGGCCGGGAGGAACTGTTCGACGACGTCGACACCAGCCGCACCGTCGGCTGGTTCACCACCCGCCACCCCGTCGCCCTCGCCGTCCCGCCCGGGGCGCACTGGGACGCCGTGCTCAAGCAGGTCAAGGAGCAACTGCGCGCGGTGCCCCGGCACGGCCTCGGCCACGGCGCCCTGACCCTGCCGGGCCGCGACGCCGCACCGCTCCCGGCGACCACCGCGCAGATCAGCTTCAACTACCTGGGCCGCTTCGGGCTCTCCGGGACCTCCGAAGGGCTGTACGGCGGGCCGCTCCGCCCGCTGGAACTGGACGCCGACCCCTCGGCGCCGCGCCCGCACGCCCTGGAGGTCGTGGGGCTGCTGGACGGCGACGGCCTGGAGTTCACCTGGTTCTACTCGGACGGGCTGCACCGGCGGGAGACCGTCGAGGACCTCGCCGGGCGGTTCGCCGACGCGCTGGCCGGCCTCGCCCGCCACGCGGCCCGGCCCGGCGCCGCCGGACGCACCCCCTCGGACTTCCCGCTGGTCCGGCTCGACCAGACGCAGGTCGACCGGATCGCGGCCGGGGACCCCGCCGGCCTGGAGGACGTCCACCCCCTCACGCCCACCCAGGCCGGCATGCTCTTCCACCGGCTCTCGCAGGACGACCGCGGCGTGTACTTCCAGCAGCTGACGTTCGTCCTGGACGGCGTGGAGGACCCGGCCGTGCTGGCGGACGCCTGGCAGCGGGTCACGGACCGCACGCCGGTGCTGCGCGCCCGCGTGGTCTGGCAGGACGTGCCCGAGCCGCTCCTCGTGGTGCAGCGCCGGGCGGCCGTGCCGGTGGAGCTGACGGACTGGCGCGGCCTGTCCGACGCCGAGCGGGACCGGCGGCTGCGCGACCTGCTCGAGGGCGACCGCGCCCGCGGCGTCGACCTGACGCGCGCGCCGCTCCAGCGCCTGGTGCTGGCCCGTGTCCGTGACCGCGCGGTCCGCGTGGTGTGGTCCTTCGACCACCTGATCCTGGACGGCTGGAGCCTGTTCCAGGTCCTCTCCGACGTCTTCGCGTGCCACGCCGGCCTGGCGGGCGCCGCGGACGTCCCGCTGCCCGACCGCCGGCCCTTCCGCGACTACGTCGCCTGGCTGCGGGGCCGCGCCGACCGGGACGAGGCCGAACGGCACTGGCGGACCCGCCTGGACGGCCTGGACGAGACCACCGCGCTGCCCTTCGACCGCGAACCGCGCGAAAGCCACCGCGCGGAGTCCACGCGGGCCGTGCACGTCACGGTGCCCGAGGCCACCACCCGGGCCCTGGAGGGCCTGGCCAGGACGGCGGGCCTGACCGTGAACACCCTCGTGCAGGGCGCCTGGGCGCTGCTGCTGAGCCGCCAGGCGGGCCGTGACGAGGTGGTCTTCGGCACCACCGTCTCCGGCCGGCCGCCCGAGCTGCCCGGGGCCGACGCCATGAACGGCCTGTTCATCGCGACCCTGCCCACCCGCGTGCACGTGCCGCGGGAGGGAACGCTGCTCGCCTGGCTGGCCCGGCTCCAGCAGGAGCAGAGCGAGGACCGCCGCCACGACCACGTGCCGCTGCACCGGATGAAGGCGTTCACCGCGCTGCCCGAACGCGCCGCCCTGTTCGACAGCATCGTGGTGTTCGAGAACTACCCGGTCGACGACGACCTCGCCGCCGCGCACGGACTGCGGCTCAGCGGCCTGGACGGCATCGAGACCACCAACTACCCGCTCGGCCTGGTCGCCTACCCCGGCACGGAGCTCGCCCTGCGCCTCGGCTACGACCCGGACCTCTTCGACGCCGCCACCGTCGAGCGGATGGCCGAGTACCTCACCGTGCTGCTGGAGGGCTTCGCCGCCGCACCGCGCAGCGCGCCCGCCCGCCTGCCCCTGCTGACGGCCGCCCGGCGCGCACAGGTGCTCCACGCGTGGAACGACACCGCCACCGGTGCTCCCGCGGCGACCACCGCGGACCTGTTCGCCGCGCAGGTGGGGCGCACCCCCGACGCCGTCGCGCTGCTGGCCGGCGACGAACGGCTCACCTACCGCGAACTGGACGACCGGGCCGGGGCACTGGCCGGCCGGCTGGCCGCGCTCGGGGTCCGCCCGGAGGTACCCGTCGGCGTCCTGATGGACCGCTCGGCCGGCCTCGTCGTCACCCAGGTCGCCCTCGCCCGCCTCGGCGGCGTGTACGTCCCGCTCGACGGCAGGGCGCCGCGCGAGCGGCTGCGCACGATGCTCGAAGAAGCCGGCGCCGGTCTGCTGCTCACGGACGGCGCCTGGGAGGAGACCGCCGCCGCCCTGCTGCCGGACGGCGTGGTGCTGCGGCCGGACGGCGACACCGCCGGCGCCCCCGCGTCCGGCACGACGCCCGCGGTGGACCCGGACCACGTCCAGTACCTCATGTTCACGTCCGGCTCCACCGGCACCCCCAAGGGCGTGGCGGTGCGGCAGCGGGACGTCGCGGCGCTCGCCCTCGACCGCGCCTTCGCCGCCCACGACCGGGTCCTCGTGCACTCCCCGCACGCCTTCGACGCCTCCACCTACGAGCTGTGGGTGCCGCTGCTGCGCGGCGGCACGGCCGTGCTCGCCCCGCCGGGGGACCTCGAGGCCGCCACCGTGCGCCGCGCGATCACCGGACAGGGGGTGAGCTGCCTGTTCCTGACGGTGGGCCTGTTCCGCCTCCTCGCCCAGGAGGACCCCGCCTGCCTGCGCGGCGCACGCGAGGTGTGGACCGGCGGCGAGGCCGTGCCCGGCTCCGCCGTGCGGCGCGTGCTGGACGCCTGCCCGGACCTCACCGTCGTCGACGTCTACGGCCCGACCGAGACCACCACCTTCGCCACCCGGCGGGTCTTCCGCGCCGGTGACGCGCTGCCCGCGGCCCTGCCCATCGGCCGCCCCCTGGACGACACCCGCGCCTACGTCCTGGACGGCGCGCTCCAGCCGCAGCCCCCGGGCGTCCCCGGGGAGCTGTACCTCGCGGGCGCCGGACTGGCCCGCGGCTACGCCGGGCGCCCCGGCGCGACGGCGGCCCGCTACCTGGCCGACCCGTTCGGCCCGCCCGGCGGACGGATGTACCGCACCGGCGACATCGTGCGCTGGAGCGCCGACGGCGAACTGCACTTCGTGGGACGCGCCGACGACCAGATCAAGATCCGCGGCTTCCGCGTCGAACCCGCCGAGATCGAGGCCCGGCTCACCGCGCACCCGGCGGTCGCCGAGGCGGTGGTGTCGGTGTCGCGGCACGCCGGGCGCAAGCTCCTGGTCGCCCACCTGGTGCCCGCTCCCGGCGCGGCCGTGCCGCCGGCGGCCGGGCTGCGCGAGAGCCTGTCCGGCGAACTGCCCGACTACATGGTCCCGGCCGCGTTCGTCACCGTGCCGGAGCTGCCGCTGACCGCGAACGGCAAGGTCGACCGGCGGCGCCTGCCCGACCCCGATCCGTCGGCGGCGGGCGACGCCGCCTACCGCGCGCCGCGCACCGACGCCGAGCGGGTGCTCGCCGGCATCTGGGCCGAACTCCTCGGCGTGGAACGGGTCGGCGCCGACGACAACTTCTTCATGCTGGGCGGCGACTCCATCGTCAGCATCCAGGTCGTCTCCCGCGCCCGCACCGCGGGGCTCGCGCTGACCCCGAGGGACCTGTTCCGGCACCCCGTGCTCGCCGCCCTGGCCACCGCCGCGACCGGCGCCGCCCGCACGGTGGCGGACACCGGCCCGGTGACCGGCGAGGTCGGGCTCACCCCGATCCAGCGCTGGTTCCTCGACGCCGAGCCGCCGCGCCCGGAGTACTTCAACCAGTCCGTGGTCGCCGAGACGGACGGGGACGTGGACACCGACGCGCTGGACGCCGCCCTGACCGCGCTGTGGGCCCACCACGACGCCCTGCGCGCCCGCTTCACCCGCACCGCGGACGGGACCTGGCGCCAGGAGTACGCCGCCCCGGACACGGAGGCCCCCCGGCTGCTGCGGGTGCACGACCTGGACGGTCTCGACGCGCGGGCCGCCGAGGAGGCCGAGGCCCGCCTCTCGCGGGAGGCGCACACCGGATTCCGGCTGGACACCGGCCCGCTGATCGCCGCCCGGCTGTTCACCGGCGGGGACCGGGCCCCGCGCCTGCTGCTGACCGCCCACCACCTGATCGTCGACGGCGTCTCCTGGCGCGTCCTGCTGGAGGACCTCGAGACCGCCTACCGGCAGGCCCGGGCCGGCGGGCGCACACGGCTGCCGCAGCGCACGACGTCCGTGCGGGAGTGGGTGCGGCGGCTCACCCGGCGTGCCGGCGAGGGTGACCTCGCCGCGCAGCGCGCCCACTGGGAGGCCGTGTCGCGGCACTGCGCCGACCCGCTGCCGGTGGACCTCGACGGCGGCAACACCGTCGCCGACCTGCGCGCGGTGACCGTGCGCCTCGACCGACGGCGGACCGACGACCTCCTGCGCAGGGTCCCCGGCGTCTACCGCACCCGCGTCGACGACGTCCTGCTGACCGCCCTCGGCCGCGTGCTGGCCGACTGGACCGGCCGCCGCACCGTCGCCGTGGGACTGGAGGGGCACGGCCGCGAGGACCACCTCTTCGACGACCTCGACCTGTCCCGCACGGTCGGCTGGTTCACCAGCCTCTTCCCCGTGGCCCTCGAACTGCCCGAGGGGGACTGGGGCGCCGCCCTGAAGTCGGTGAAGGAACAGCTGCGGGCCGTACCCGACCGGGGCGTCGGCCACGGCGTCCTGCGCCACCTGGCGGGCGACGAGCGGCTCGCCGCCGCGCCGCTGCCCGGCATCAGCTTCAACTACCTGGGCCGGTTCGACTGGTCGGCCGGCGACGGCGCGCTGGTCCGGGCGGTCCCCGGCGGCCTGGACGGCGCCGAGGACCCCGGGGCGCCGCGCCCGCACCTGCTGGACGTGGTGGCCCGCGTCGAGGACGACGAGCTGGAGATCACCTGGCACTACAGCGGCGGACGCCACCGCGAGGAGACGGTCGCCTCCCTCGCCGGGGGCATGCTGCGGTCGCTGGAGGAGATCGTCGCGCACTGCGCCGCCCCGGACGCTGGCGGCCGCACGCCCTCGGACTTCCCGCTGGCCCGCCTCGACCAGGCCGCCGTCGACCGGGTCGTGGGGGACGGACGCGCGGTCGAGGACGTGTACCCGCTGACGCCGATGCAGGCGGGCATGCTGTTCCACAGCCTCATGGACCCCCAGGGGCGCACCTACGTGAACCAGGTGCAGGTGGTGCTGCACGGCGTCACCGACCCGCACGCGCTCGCCGAGGCGTGGCAGCGCACGGCGGACGCGAACCCGATCCTGCGCACCCGCCTGGTGTGGCAGGAGACGGCCGAACCCCTCCAGGTGGTGGAGCGGCGGGCCGTCGTGCCCGTCACCCACCACGACTGGTCCGGACGGCCCGCCGAGGAGTGCGCGCGGGACATGGGGGCGCTGCTGGAGGCCGACCGGCAGACCGGGATCGACCTGGGCGCGGCCCCGCTCACGCGGCTCGCGCTGATCCGCCTGGCCCCGGACCGGGTGCGCATGGTGTGGACGTTCCACCACGTCCTGCTCGACGGCTGGAGCGCCGCCCAGGTGTTCGACGAGGTGTGCGAGCGGTACGCGGCCCTGACCTCCGGACGCCGCCCGCAGGTGCCCGACCGGGCGCCCTTCGCCGACTACCTGCGGTGGCTGGCCGCCCGGGACACCGGCCGGGCGGAGCGCCACTGGCGCGAGACCCTCGCCGGTTTCGCCGTCCCCACCGAACTGCCGCGCGACCGCCGGCCCGCGGAGGCCCACCGCACGTCCTCGTCGGGGACGGTCCGGGTGGCCCTCGGGCGGGAGGTGTCGGCGCGGCTGAAGGAGACCGCACAGCGGGCCGGGCTGACCGTCAACACGGTCCTCCAGGGCGCCTGGGGGCTGCTGCTGCACCACTACGGCGGCGGCGCGGACGTCGTCTTCGGCACGACCGTGTCCGGCCGCCCGGCCGACCTGCCCGGCGTCGAGTCCATGGTGGGCCTGTTCATCAACACCCTGCCCACCCGGCTGCGGATCGACGGCGAGCGCCCCCTGCTGGAGTGGCTGCGCGAGGTGCAGTCCGCCCAGTCGGAGGCCCGGCGCCACGACTTCGTCTCCCTCGCCCAGCTGCAGACCTGGAGCGAGGTGCCCGGCGGCACCAGCCTGTTCGACAGCATCGTCGTCTTCGAGAACTACCCGTTCGACGAGGGCGCCCTGGCCCGGCACGGGATCACCGTCGAGCAGGAACGCGACCTGGAGCCGACCAACTACCCGCTCAGCGTGGTCGTCGCCCCCGGCGACGACGTGACGGTGTCCCTGGACTACGACCCGGCGGCCTTCGACGCCGCCACCGTCGAAGGACTCGGCGCGGGCCTGCGCGCCCTGCTGACGCGGATCGCGGCCGACCCCGGCCGCCGCCTGGCCGACCTCCCGGCGCTCGGCCCGGACGACGGACGCCGCCTGCTGGACCGCCTCGCGGGACCGGTGACGAGTCCGCCGCGCCGCACCCTCCCGGACGCCTTCGCGGCCCAGGCCGCCCGCACCCCCGGCGCCCCGGCCGTGACCGCCGGCGCCGAGCGCCTCACGTACCGGCAGCTCGACGAGCGCGCCAACCGGCTGGCCCGCCTCCTGATCGAGGCCGGGGCCGGACCGGAGCGGTTCGTCGCGCTGGCCCTGCCCCGCACCGCCGACCTGATCGTGGCGCTCCTCGCGGTCCTCAAGAGCGGCGCCGCCTACCTCCCGGTCGACCCCGGCCACCCGGCGGAGCGCATCGCGTTCCTCTTCGAGGACGTCCGTCCCGACGCGGTGATCACCTGTGCGGAGACCTCCGCGCGGCTGCCGGACGGCCCGTACGCGCGGATCGCCCTGGACGACCCGGCCTGCGCCGCGCGGCTGGCCGCCGCGTCCGCCGCCGCTGTCGGCGACGGCGAGCGGCGCGGCGGGCTGCTGCCGGGCCACCCCGCCTACGTCATCCACACCTCCGGCTCCACCGGCCGGCCCAAGGGCGTCGTCGTCCCGCACGCCTCGGTGGTGGCGCTGGCCGACTGGGCCGCCGCCGAGTTCACCGGCCGCGGGCTCTCCCACGTGGTGGCCTCCACCTCGCTCAACTTCGACGTGTCGGTGTTCGAGATCCTCACGCCGCTGCTGGCGGGCGGCCACGTCGAGGTCGTCCGCGACCTGCTGGCCCTGGCCGAGCGGCCCGGACCGTGGCGGGCGGGACTGCTCAGCGCCGTCCCCTCCGCCCTCACCCGCCTGCTCGCCGAGGACACCGTGCGCGTCACGGCCGACACCGTCGTCCTGGCCGGCGAGGCGCTGCCCGCCCGCGCCGTCCGCCAGGTGCGCGAGACGGTCCCCGGCTGCCGGGTCATGAACATCTACGGACCCACCGAGGCCACCGTCTACGCCACCGCCTTCACCTGCGACCCGGCGGAACCCGACCGGGTCCCGCCCATCGGCCGGCCCGTCGGCGGCGCCCGCGCCTACGTCCTGGACGCCCGCCTGCGCCCCGTGCCCGTCGGGGCGCCCGGCGAGCTGTACCTCGCCGGGACCGGCGTGGCCCGCGGCTACCTGAACCGGCCCGGCCTGACCGCGTCCCGCTTCCTCGCCGACCCCTACGGCCCGCCCGGCGGCCGCATGTACCGCACCGGCGACCTGGTCCGCTGGACGGCCGGCGGCGACCTGCTGTACCTCGGCCGGACCGACGACCAGGTGAAGGTGCGCGGCTTCCGCATCGAGCTCGGCGAGGTGGAGGCCGCCCTGGCCCGGCACCCGCGGGTGGCCGCGGCCGCCGCCCGGGTCGTGGAACACGACGGCCACAAGCGCCTCGTGGGCTACGCCGTGCCCCGCGCCGGCGACGCCCCGGCACCGGCCGACCTGCGCGCCTTCCTCGCCCGGACGCTGCCCGACCACCTGGTCCCGGCGGTCGTGGTGGAGCTGGAGCGGCTGCCGCTGGGCGCCACCGGCAAGCTGGACCGGCGGGCCCTGCCCGAACCGGTGTGGTCCGCGGCCGCCGCCGCGGAGGGCGGCCGGCCGCCGCGGACCGCCACCGAGCGGACGCTCGCCGCGATCTGGTCCGAGGTGCTGGGCGTGCCCGACGTGGGCGCGACGGACAACTACTTCGCGCTCGGCGGCGACTCCGTCCTCGGCATCCAGATCGTCTCCGCCGCACGCCGGGCCGGACTCGCGCTGACGCCCCGGCACCTCTTCCGGCACCAGACGGTCGCCGAACTGGCCGCGGCGGCCGAGGAGGTCCCGGCCGCGCCGACGGCCGCGGCCGAACAGGGCCCGGTGGCCGGGGACGTCCCGCTGACCCCCGTACAGCACTGGCTGTTCGACACCCTCACCGGCGATCCGGCCCGCCTCACCCAGGCGGTCTCCTTCGAGCTGGCGTCCGACACCGACGAGGCGCTGCTGCGCGCCGCCCTCGCGGCGGTGCTGGAGCGGCACGACGCGCTGCGCATGCGCTGCGAACCGGCCGGCGGCGGACGGTGGCGCCAGTACGGCACCCCGCCCGGCGCCGCGCCGCACCTCGAGGTGCACGACGCGTCCGAGGCGCCGGACGCGGTGGCCGCCCGCCTGTGCTCCGGATTCGACCTGGCACGGGGGCCGCTGCTCAAGGCCGCGCTGTGCCGCCCGGACGACCACCGGCCGCCCGTCCTGCTGCTGGCCGCCCACCACCTGGTCGTCGACGCGGTGTCCTGGCGGGTGGTCCTGGAGGACCTCGACGCGGCCTACCGGGCCCTGCGCACCGGCACCGTCCCGGACCTGGGCCCGAAGACGACCTCCTTCCGCACCTGGGCCCGGCGCCTGGCCGCGCACACCGCCGACGGCGGCTTCGACGACGAGATCGCGCACTGGAGCGGCCTGCGTCCCACCGCCCTGCCGACCGACCTCACCGGCGGCAACACCGCCGCCGACGAGGAGACGGTGACGGTGGGCCTCGACGACGAGGACACCCGCCGGCTCCTGAAGGACGTCCCCGACGCCTACCGCACCCGCGTCAACGACGTCCTGCTGTGCGCCCTCGGCCGGGTCCTGGCCCGCTGGACGGGACAGGACCGGGTGGTGGTCGCGCTGGAGGGCCACGGCCGCGAGGACCTCTTCGACGACGTCGACCTCGCCCGCACCGTCGGCTGGTTCACCACCATGTTCCCCGTGGGCCTCGACGTGCCCCGCGACGCCGGCCTCGGCGCCGCGCTGAAGACGGTCAAGGAGAACCTGCGGGCCGTGCCGCGCGGGGGAGTGGGCTACGGCGCGCTGCGCCACCTGCACCCCACGGCGGGACGCGAACTGCCGGAACTGCCGCAGGTCGGCTTCAACTACCTGGGGCAGCAGGACTGGAACGCGTCCGAGGGCGGCCTGCTGCGCGCGCCCCACGGCGGGCTGACCGGCGACATGGACCGCTCGGCGGACCGGCCGCACCTCATCGACGTCCTCGGCCGGGTCACCGACAAGCGGCTGGAGTTCACCTGGTCGTACTCCCGGCGGGTGCACCGCCGCGACACCGTCGCCCGCCTCGCGCGGGAGACGGCGGAGGAACTGCGCAGGATCGTCCGGCACTGCGCCGAGCCGGGCGCGGGCGGCCGCACCCCGTCGGACTTCCCGCTGGCCGCCCTGGACCAGGCGGCCGTCGACCGGCTCGTCGGCGACGGGCGCGACGTGACGGACGTCTACCCCCTCACCCCCACGCAGACCGGCATGGTCGTGCACGGCATGGACGAGCCCGGTGAGGGCCTGTACACCGAGCAGATCACCTTCGTCGCGGACGGCGTGCGCGAGCCCCGGCTGCTGGCCGCCGCCTGGCAGCACGTCGTCGACCGGACCCCCGTGCTGCGCACCGCCGTGGCCCTGCGCGGGGTCCCGGCACCCCTCCAGACCGTGCACCGCCGCGTCACCCTGCCCGTCACCACGCTCGACTGGAGCGGCCTGGACCCGGCGCGGCGGGACACCGGGCTGCGGCGGCTGCTCGACGAGGACCGCGCCCGCGGCATCGACCTGGACCGCCCCCCGCTGCTGCGCGTCACCCTGATCCGGCTCGGCCCGGACGAGGTGCGCGTGGTGTGGACCTTCCACCACGTCCTGCTGGACGGGTGGAGCGTCTTCCACGTGCTGGGCGACGTGATGGCCGCGCACGCCGCGCTCGCCGCCGGCGGCGAGCCGCGGCTGCCGCGGCGGCGGCCCTTCGCGGACTACGCCGCCTGGCTGGCCGGCCGTGACGCCGCAGCCGCCGAGGAGCACTGGAAGGCCGCCCTCGCCGGCTACGCCGCGCCCACCCCGCTCCCGTACGACCGCAGGCCCGCCCCGGGCGCCGCCGCCCGGTCGGGGACGTGGCTGTCCCGGCGGCTCGGCGCCGACGCCACGGCCCGGCTGACGGACTTCGCCCGCCGCCACCGGCTCACCCTCAACACCCTGGTGCAGGGCGCCTGGGCGCTGCTGCTGGCGCGGCTCGCGGGCGAGCGGGAGGTGTGCTTCGGCACCACCGTCTCCGGCCGGCCCGCCGACCTGCCGGGCGCGGACACGATCACCGGCCTGTTCATCACCACCCTGCCCGCGCGGGTCGCCGTGGACGAGTCCGCGCCGTGCGCCGCGTGGCTGCGGGAACTCCAGGCCGCCCGCGCGGAGGACCGGCGCTTCGACCACGTGCCGCTGACGGACCTGCACCAGTGGAGCGAACTGCCTCCCGGGACCTCCCTGTTCGACAGCCTGCTGGTCTTCGAGAACTACCCCGTGGGCGACGCCACCGCGGGCGCGCACGGCGTGCGCATCCGGGACCTCGACGCCCGCGAGGCGACCAACTACCCGCTCACCGTGGTGATCTCGCCCGGCGACGAGCTGAGCGTGGAACTCGGCTACGACCCCCGGTACTTCGAGGAGACCACGGCCGAGGCCCTGTCCGCCCGGCTGATGCACGCCCTGTCCGCCCTCGCCGCGTCCGGTGACCGGGTGCCGCTGCACGCCCTCGACGTACTGCCGCCCGGCGAACGGCACCGGCTGCTGCACGGCCCCGCGCGCCCGCAGCTGCCGCCGGTGCCCCCGGCGACGCTGCCCGCGCTGTTCGAGGCCGCGGCCGACCGGTGGCCCGAGGGGACCGCCCTCGACACGGGGGAGTCGACGCTGACCTTCGGCGAGGCGGAGACACGCGCCAACCGGCTCGCGCACCGGCTCATCGCCCGCGGGGCCGGGCCGGGCGACCTCGTGGCCCTCGTGCTGCCGCGCTCGGCGGACATGGTCCTCGCCCAGCTCGCCGTGGCCAAGGCGGGCGCCGCCTTCCTGCCGGTGGACCCGGGCTACCCGGCCGAGCGGGTCGCTCTGATGCTGCGCGACGCGGATCCCGCCGTCACCCTCACCGCCGAGGAGGTCGCCGGCCTGCTCGCGGCCCCGCCGGGCGGCGTCCCGGACCACCGGCCCACCGACGCCGACCGCGTCCGCCCGCTGGACCTCGACGACCCGGCGTACGTCATCTACACCTCCGGCTCCACCGGCACCCCCAAGGGCGTCGTCGTCACCCACCGCGGACTGGCCGGCTTCGCCGCCGCCGAGGCCGCGCACTACCGGGTGCGGGCCGGGGACCGGGTCCTGGCCTTCGCCACGCCCAGCTTCGACGCCTCCGTGCTGGAGCTGTGCATGTCCCTGCCGAGCGGCGCGGCCCTCGTCGTACCGCCGCCCGGCCCGCTGCTCGGCGCCGAACTGGCGGACGTGCTGCGCACCTCGCGCATCACCCACACCCTGCTGCCGCCCGCCGCGCTCGCCACCCTCCCGCCGGACACCCCCGGCACCCTGCCCGAGCTGCGCACCCTGATCGTCGGCGCGGACGCCTGCCGGGCCGAACTGGTCGCCCGCTGGGCACCGCACCACCGCATGGTCAACTCCTACGGGCCCACCGAGGCGACCGTCGTCGCCACCTGGTCCGACCCGCTGGAACCGGACGGCTCCGCGCCGCCCATCGGCCGCGCGCTGCCCGCCACCGGCGCCTACGTCCTCGACGCGCGCCTGCGTCCCGTCCCCGACGGCGTGCCCGGCGAGCTGTGGCTCGCCGGACCGGCCCTGGCCCGCGGCTACCTGGGCCGGCCCGGCCTGACGGCGGCCCGCTTCACCGCCGACCCCTTCGGCCCGCCCGGCACCCGCATGTACCGCACCGGCGACCTGGTCCGCCGCGACGCCCGCGGCGAACTGCACTACCTCGGGCGCACCGACCACCAGCTCAAGCTGCGCGGCCACCGCATCGAGGCCGGCGAGGTCGAGGCGACCCTGGTGCGCCACCCCGCGGTGCTGGACGCCGTGGTGAGCGTGCGGGAGGACGAACCGGGGCTGCCGCGCCTGGTGGCCCACCTGCTCGTCGCGCCCGGCGCCGAACCGCCCGCCGGCGCGGAGCTGCGGGCCTTCGCCGCCCGCACCCTGCCCGGCCCCATGGTGCCCTCGGCGTTCGTGACGCTGGACCGGTTCCCGCTCACGGAGAACGGCAAGACCGACCGGGCCGCGCTGCCCGCGCCCGGCCCGGACGCGCCGGAGAGGACCGCCGGGCACGTACCGCCCCGCACGCCCACGGAGGAGGCGGTCGCCGCCCTGTGGGAGGAGATCCTCCGGACCACCGTGGGCGCGGAGGACGACTTCTTCGCCCTGGGCGGCGACTCCCTGCGCGCCCTGCAGATCGCCTCCCGCGCCAACGACACCTTCGGCGTGACCCTCACGCCCCGCGACGTCCTGGTCAACCGCACCGTCGCCGCCCTGGCGGACCTGGTGGAGGAACAGGTGCTGAGCGAACTCGAAGACGCCGCACGCGGCGACAGCGACCACGAAGAACGGTGAGGACCGGACAACCATGACGTCTTCGAAGCGAAACCGTGCCGAGGCCCTGCCGCAGGACCTCCAGGAAGCGCTCCGCCGCCGGCTCGCCGGACGGGCCGCCGGCACCCCCGGCGCCGCCGCCCGGCAGGCCATCGGGCACGCGGACCGCACCCGGCCGCTGCCCCTGTCCTTCGCCCAGCAGCGCCTGTGGTTCCTGGACCGGCTGCGCCCCGGCGACCCGCGCTACAACAGCGCGGTCGCGCTCCGGCTCACCGGAGCACTGGACCGCACCGCCCTGACCGCCGCGCTGGAGCTGGTGGTGCGCCGGCACGAGGCGCTGCGCACCGTGTTCGACGAGACCGACGGCAGCCCCACGCAGACCGTGCGGCCGGCCGGCCCGCTCCCGCTGCCGGTCCGGGACCTCACGGCCCCCGGGGACGGGAGAGCCCTGGACGCGGCCCTGCTGGCCGAGTACGAGCGCCCCTTCGACCTGCGCACCGGGCCGCTGCTGCGCGCCCTGCTGCTGCGCGAGTCGGACGACGCGCACGTGCTGCTGCTGACGGCCCACCACATCGTCACCGACGGCTGGTCGATGGGCGTGCTCCTCCAGGAGCTGTGCACCGCCTACGACGCCCTCGTGCAAGGGACGGAGCCCGCTCTGCCGCCGGTGGCCACGCAGTACCCGGACTTCGCCGTCTGGCAGCGCGAACAGCTCTCCGGCCCTCGGCTGGAGCGCGAACTGGCGCACTGGAAGGAGCGGCTGGCGGGCGCGGTGGCGCCCGGGCTTCCGCTGGACCGGCCGCGCCGCGGCGAGGAGTCCGGCGCGGGCGCGGTGCACGCCTTCACCGTCCCCGCCGACACCACCGCCCGGCTGAAGCGGCTCGCGGCCGAGCGGCACACCACCCTGTTCACCGCCCTGGTCGCCGCCTGCCAGGCCCTGCTGGCCCGCTGGTCCGGACAGGACGACGTCACCGTCGGCTCGCTCACCCCCGGACGCGGGCGCACCGACCTGGAACGGGCCGTGGGGTTCTTCGTCAACACCGTCGCGCTGCGCACCCGCGTCGAGACCGGCGGCTCCTTCCGCGATCTGCTGACCGCCGCCGCGGACACCGTCAACGACGCCTTCGCGCACGGCGACACGCCGTTCGAGCGGCTGGTGGAGGCCGTCGGCGCGGCCCGGGAGGCGGGCCGCAACCCCCTGTTCGACGTGATGGTCCTGCTGCACCCCGCGCCGCCCGCCGCCCCCGACCCGCACGGCCTGGCCGCCGCCCCGGTCGCCGTGCCCCGGCGGGCCGCCACCTTCGACCTGAGCGTGGAGTTCGTCCCGGACGGAGACGGTCTCACCGGCCTGCTGGAGTACCGCACCGACCTGTTCGACGCGGCCACCGCCGAGCGCATGGCCGACCAGCTGCTGCGCCTGCTGGAGGCCGCCGCCGCGCAGCCGGACCGGCCGCTGGGCACCCTGCCCCTGCTCTCGCCGCGGCAGCTGGAGCAGGTCACCCGGGACTGGAACGCGACCGACCTGCCCGTTCCCGAGGGCACCCTGCCCGAGCTGTTCGCGCGGCAGGCCGCCCGCACCCCGCACGCCACCGCCCTGGTCGCCGGGGAGGAGCGCCTGGACCACGCCACGCTCGACGCCCGCGCCGACCGGCTGGCCCGGCACCTCGTGGCGCACGGCGCCGGTCCCGAGCGGCTGGTCGCCCTGAGACTGCCGCGCACCGCCGACATGATCGTGGCGATCCTCGCCGTCTGGAAGTCGGGCGCCGGCTACCTGCCCCTGGACCCCGCGCTGCCCGAGGACCGCGTGCGGTTCCTGCTCGACGACGCCCGGCCGGCCCTCGTCCTGGACGAGGCCGCGCTGCGGGACCTGCCCGCCGCCGGTCCCGCCGCCGACGCCCGCCCGCTCGCCCCGCCGGACCCGGACACCACCGCCTACGTCATCTACACCTCCGGTTCCACCGGCCGCCCCAAGGGCGTCGCCGTGACCCACCGGTCCGCCGCGAACCTCCTCGCGGGCCACCGCGAGGGCTTCGTCGCGGAGGCGGGCGGCGGGCCGCTGCGGGTGGCGCTGACGGCGTCGTTCTCCTTCGACACCTCCCTGGAGGGCGTGCTGCTGATGGCCGACGGCCACCCGCTGCACCTGGTCGACGAGACGACCCGGCTGGACGCCGCCGCGCTGGTCGAGTACGTCGTCGAGCACCGCATCGACTTCCTCGACCTGACCCCCACCTACCTGCGCCAGCTGCTGCCCGCCGGACTGCTCACCGACCCGCGCCACCGCCCCCGGGTGCTGATGCTCGGCGGCGAGGCCGTCGGACCCGGCCTGTGGCGGGAACTGGCGGAGCGGCGGGACGTGGCCGCCTACAACTTCTACGGCCCCACCGAGTGCACGGTCGACGCCCTGGCCTGCCGTATCGGGGCCGGCGAGCGGCCCACCGTCGGCAGGCCGCTCGCCAACGTGCGCGCCTACGTCCTCGACGCCCGGCTGCAGCCCGTGCCGCCGGGCGTCGGCGGCGAGCTGTACCTGGCCGGCGTGCAGCTGGCGCGCGGCTACGCGGGCCGGCCCGGCCTGACCGCCGCCCGCTTCCTCGCCGACCCGTACGGCCCGCCCGGCGCCCGCATGTACCGCACCGGCGACCTGGCCCGCTGGACCGCCGACGGACGCCTGGACTACCTGGGGCGCGCCGACGACCAGGTCAAGGTGCGCGGCCACCGCATCGAGCCCGGCGAGGTCGAGGCGGCCCTGACCGACCTGCACGGCGTCGCCGCCTCGGCGGTCGTCGCCGTCACCGACCCGCACGGCCACACCCGGCTCGCCGCCTACCTGGTGCCCGCGGACGGCGCCCGGCTCTCCGCCGGCGACGTGCGGGCGGCCTGCCGGCGCGTGCTGCCCGACCACATGGTGCCGTCCTCGTTCACCGTGCTCGACGCCCTGCCGATGACCGTCAGCGGCAAGGTCGACCGGCGCGCCCTGCCCGCCCCCGACCCCGACGGCGGCGAGCGCGAAAGGGAGTTCGTCGCCCCGCGCACCCCCGGGGAGGAGACCCTCGCCCGCATCTGGGCCGAGGTGCTGGGCGCGCGCCGGGTCGGCGTGACCGACAACTTCTTCGAGCTGGGCGGCGACTCCATCCTCAGCATCCAGGCCGTCTCCCGCGCCCGCGCGGCGGGCCTGCACCTGACCTCGCGGGACGTCTTCCGCCACCAGACCGTCGCCGACCTCGCCGCCGCGGCGTCCGCGCGCACCGCCGCGGTGCCCGCGCCCCGCCGGCCGCGCGAGGGGGGACCGGCGCCGCTGACGCCGGTCCAGGAGTGGTTCTTCGCCGCGCACGGCCCGCTGCGGCACTTCAGCATGTCGATGCTGCTGGACCTGCCCCGCGACCTGGACGAGCCGGCCCTGGAGCGCGCCCTGGAGGCCCTGGTCGCCCACCACCCCGCGCTGCGCACCCGTTTCCTCCGCTCCGGGGACACCTGGCGCCAGCACCCCGGCGAGGGCCCGGCCACCGGGCTGCTCACCCGCCACGACCTCTCCCGCGCCGCCGACCCGGCCACCGCCCGCGAGGAGGCCGCCGGGGCCGCCCGCGCCGCCCTGGACCCGGAGGCCGGGGCCCTGCTGCGGGCCGCCCTGCTGTCCCGCCCCGGCGAGCGCCCCCAGCTCTTCCTGACCGCCCACCACCTGGCGGTGGACAGCGTCTCCTGGCGCGTCCTGCTCGCCGACCTCGACCAGGCCTACCGGCAGGCGGCCCGGGGCGGGACGGTCCGGCTGGAGCCCGTCCCCACGGCGTTCGCCGACTGGGCCGCGCACCTGTCCCGCCGGGTGCGCGCCGGCGACCTCGACGCCGACCTGCCGCACTGGACGGCCGAGGCCGCCGAGCCCCGCACCCCGCTGCCCGTGGACCGCCCCGGCACCCCGCTCGCCGGCTCGGTCCGCACCCTGCGCACCCGCGTGGACCGCGCCACCACCGACGCCCTGCTGCGCCGGGTGCCCGCGGTCTACCGCACCCAGGTCAACGACGTGCTGCTCAGCGCGCTGAGCAGGGTCCTCGCCGACTGGACGGGCACCGAACGGGTGACCGTCGCCCTGGAGGGCCACGGCCGCGAGGACGACACGCTGGACCTGTCCCGCACGGTGGGCTGGTTCACCGCCCAGTACCCCGTCACCCTGGCGCCCGCCGGGCCGTCCGACGCGCCCGACTGGGGTGCCACCCTCAAGGCGGTGAAGGAGCGCCTGCGGGCCGTCCCCCGGCACGGCCTGAGCTACGAGGCACTGGCCCGCCTCGGCTCGCCCGACCCGGCCGCCCGCGCCCTGCGGGACCTGCCGCTGCCGCAGGTCTGCTTCAACTACCACGGCCAGTGGGAGGCCGGCGGCGGGCGGGACTTCGCCCCGGCGGACGAGGCACCCGGCCGCGACGTCGCCGCCGACGAGCCGCCGGCCCACCTGCTGGACATATCCGCCGTGGTCGCCGGCGGCGAACTGGAGATCACCTGGCACTACAGCGACCGGGTGCACGACGAGGACACCGTCCGCGCCCTCGCCGACGGCATGACCCGCGCGCTCGCCGCGATCGCCGAGCACTGCGCCCGCCCCGGCGCGGGCGGCCGCACCCCGTCCGACTTCCCGCTGGCCCGCCTCGACCAGGACCGCCTGGACCGGCTGGTCGGCGACGGGCGGGACGTGGAGGACGTGCTGCCGCTGACCCCGCTCCAGGAGGGCATGCTCTTCCACCGGCTGGTCGGCGGCCCCGACGACGTCTACGTCGACCAGGCGGCGCTCCTGCTGGACGGCGTCGCCGACCCGCACGCCCTCGCCGCGGCCTGGCAGCGCGTCGCCGACCGCACGCCCGCCCTGCGCACCTGCGTGGTCTGGGAGGACGTGCCGGTGCCCCTCCAGGTCGTGCGCCGGGACGTGCGGGTGCCGGTGACCCACCTCGACTGGCGCGACCTGGACGAGCCCGGGCGTGCCGAGCGCCTCGCCCGGCTGCGGGCCGACGACCTGGCCCGCGGCATCGACCTCGCCGCCGCGCCGCTGATGCGGCTGACCCTGGTCCGGCTGCCCGACGCGCGGCTGCACCTGCTGTGGACCTCCCACCACCTGATCCTGGACGGCTGGAGCCTGGCCCAGGTGCTGACCGAGGTGTTCGAGGAGTACGCGGCCCTCACCGCGGGCGCCGAACCCCGGCCGCCGGTGCGGCGTCCCTTCGGCGACTACGTGCGCTGGCTCGCCGAGCAGGACCCGGACGCCGCCCGCGCCCACTGGCAGGGCGTCCTCGCGGGTTTCGCCACCCCCACCCCGCTGCCCGCCGACCGCTCCCTGCGCGAGGCCCACCTGGCCCGCTCCGCGGACGTGCACACGGCCGGCCTGGACGACGCGGCGTCGGCCCGGCTGGCGCGCACCGCGCGCGAGGCCGGACTCACCCTCAACACGGTCGTGCAGGGCGCCTGGGCGCTGCTGCTGGCCCGGTACGCCGCCGAGGACGACGTGGTGTTCGGCACCACCGTCTCCGGCAGGCCCGACGACCTGCCCGGCGTCGAGTCCATGGTGGGCATGTTCATCAACACCGTGCCCACCCGGGTGCGCGTCGACGCCGGGCGCACGGCGGGGGCGTGGCTGCGGGACCTGCAGGACGCCCAGGCCGAGTCGAGACGGTACGCGGCCGTGTCGCTGGCCGAGCTGACGCAGCTGAGCGACGTGCCGTCCGGCAGCCCGCTCTTCCACAGCATGGTCGCCTTCGAGAACTACCCCTTCGACGAGGCCCGCACGGCCGGCTCCGGGGTGCGCCTGGCCGAGGTGACCTCCCGCGACGCCACCAACTACCCGCTCGTCCTGCGCGCGTACCACGGCGAACGCCTCGGCTTCGACCTCGCCTACGACCCCGCCCTGTTCGACGCGGCGACCGTCCGCGCGCTCGCCGGCCGGCTGTGCCTGCTGCTCACGGAGATGGCCGACGGCCCCGACCGGCCGCTGCGCGCCCTGGCCTGGACGACGGAGGAGGAACGGCGGACGCTCACCGGCTGGGACGGCACCGAACGGGGCCGCCCCGACGAGACCCTGGTGGACCTGTTCGAGGCGCAGGCCGCCCGCACGCCCGGCGCGGTCGCCGTCACCTGCGGGACCGAGCGCCTGGACTACGCGACGCTCGACGCCCGGGCCGGCCGGCTCGCCCACCGGCTCGCCGAACTCGGCGCCGCGCCCGAGCGGTTCGTCGCCCTCGCGCTGCCCCGCTCCTGCGACCAGGTCGTCGCGGTCCTCGCCGTGCTGAAGACCGGCGCGGCCTACCTGCCGATCGACCCGGCCTCGCCCGCCGAACGCGTCGGCCGGCTGCTCGCCGACGCCGCCCCGGTGACACTGGTGACCACGACCGGCACGGCGGCCCGCGCCGACGGCACCGGCGTGCCCGTCCTCCTCCTCGACGACCCGGGCGTCCAGGCCGACCTCGCCCGCCGCCCGGACACCGGCCCCGCCCCGGCCCGCCGGCCGCTGCCGGAGAGCCCCGCCTACGCCATCTACACCTCCGGCTCCACCGGCCGCCCCAAGGGCGTGGTGATCCCGCACGCCAACGTGGTGCGGCTGTTCACCCGCACCAGCCACTGGTTCCGCTTCGGCGCGGACGACGTGTGGACGATGTTCCACTCCTACGCGTTCGACTTCTCCGTGTGGGAGCTGTGGGGCCCGCTGCTGCACGGCGGCCGGCTCGTCGTCGTGCCCGACGAGACCGCCCGCTCCCCGGAGGACTTCCTGCGCCTGCTGGCGGACGAGCAGGTCACCGTCCTCAACCAGACGCCGTCCGCGTTCTACCCGCTGATCCGCGCGGACGCCGAGCACCCGGAGACCGGCGCGCGCCTCGCGCTGCGCACGGTGGTCTTCGGCGGCGAGGCCCTGGACACCGGCCGGCTCGCCGGCTGGTGGACGCGCCACCCGGCCTCCGCGCCGCGGCTGGTCAACATGTACGGCATCACCGAGACCACCGTGCACGTCACCCACGCCCCGCTCGACCCCGCCGCCGGCGCCGACGGCCCCGCCAGTCCCATCGGCGCGGCCATCCCGGACCTGCGGGTGTACGTGCTCGACGCGGACCTGGCGCCCGTGCCGCCCGGCGCCACCGGCGAGATGTACGTGGCGGGCGAGGGCCTGGCCCGCGGCTACCTCGGCCGTCCCGGCCTCACCGCCACCCGCTTCCTCGCCGACCCGTTCGGACCGGCCGGCGGCCGCATGTACCGCACGGGCGACCGGGCGAGGTGGCGGGCCGACGGCACGCTGGAGTACCTGGGCCGCGCGGACGCCCAGGTGAAGATCCGCGGCTACCGCATCGAGCCCGGCGAGATCGAGGCGGCCCTGCACGCCCACCCCGGCGTCGCCGAGGCCGCGGTCGGCGTGTTCGAGGACGCCTCCGGGACCCGCCGGCTCGCGGCGCACGTCGTCGGCTCCGGCGGCGCCGCCCCCGCGGCGGCCGAACTGCGCGCCCACCTGGAGCGCCTGCTGCCCGCCCACATGGTGCCCGCCGCCTACGTGCCGATGGACGCGCTGCCGCTCACCGTCAACGGCAAGCTCGACCGGCGCGCGCTGCCCGCGCCGGGACCGGACGGCCACGCCGCCGGCACCGACCGGACACCGCCGCGCACCCCCGCCGAACGGCTGGTCGCCGCCGCCTGGGCGGACGTGCTGGGGGTCGGGGAGGTGCACGCCGGCGACGACTTCTTCGCGCTCGGCGGCGACTCCATCCTCGCCGTCCGCGTCACCGCCCGGCTGCGCGCCGCGTTCGGCCCCGACGTCTCCCCGAGGCTGCTGTTCACCCGCCCCACGGTGGCCGCCCTGGCCGCCGAGCTCGGTGAACCGGCCGGCGACCCGTCCGCCCCGCGGGACGACGCGATACCGGCGACCGCCGCGGGGACCCCGGCGCCGCTGTCGTACGCCCAGCAGCGCCTGTGGTTCCTCGACCGGTTCGAGCCCGGCAGCACCGAGTACACGACGCTGTCCGCGCTCCGCCTGCGCGGCCCGCTCGACGAGGACGCCCTGCGCACCGCGCTGGACGGCCTGGTCGCCCGGCACGAGGCGCTGCGCACCACCTTCGCCGAACAGGACGGACGGGCCCGGCAGCTGGTGCACCCGCCGCACCGGGTCGACCTGCCCGTGGACGACCTCACCACCGCCCCGGACGCGCGGGCGGCACTGGACGCGCTGCTGGAGCGCGAGGCCGCCACGCCCTTCGACCTGAGCACCGGGCCGCTGCTGCGCGCCCGGCTGGCCGGCCTGGCCGCCGACGAGCACGTTCTCGTCCTCGCCGTCCACCACATCGTCACCGACGGCTGGTCGCTCGGCGTCCTCGGCCGGGACCTGGGCGAGCTGTACGCCGCGGCACACGAGGGCCGCGGCCCCCGGCTGCCGGAGCTGCCCGTCCGGTACGCCGACCACGCCGCCTGGCAGCGCGCCCGCACCGACCACGTCGAGCGGGACCTCGCCCACTGGCGCGAGGTGCTGGACGGAGTGCCCCCGCTGGAGCCGCCGACCGACCGGCCGCGTCCCGCCGTACGGGGCCGGGACGGCGCGCTGGTGACCTTCGCCCTGCCCGCCGGGCTGACCGACCGGCTGCGCGAGCTGGGCCGGGAGGCCGACGCCACCCTGTACATGACGCTGCTGACCGCCTGCACGGCCCTGCTGTCCCGCTGGGCCGACCAGGACGACTTCGCCGTCGGCACCGTCACCGCGGGCCGCGAGCGCCCCGAACTGCACGACGTGGTCGGCATGTTCGTGAACACGCTGGTGCTGCGCAACCGGGTGCGCCCCGGCACGTCGTTCCGCGCGCTGCTGGAGCAGGTGCGCTCCACCGTCCTGGACGCGTTCGCCCACCAGGACGTGCCCTTCGAGCGGCTGGTGGACGCCCTCCAGCCCGAGCGGGACACCAGCCGCACCCCCCTGTTCCAGGTCATGGTCGCCCTGCACAACCTGGGCGCCGAGGCCCCGGCGCTCCCGGGCCTGGAGGCCGAGCCGGTCACCCCGCCGGTCCGGCACGCCACGTTCGACCTGGCCTTCGACTTCGTGGAGGGCGACGGCGGCGTCACCGGCCACCTGGAGTACGACACCGCCCTGTTCGACGAGGACACCGTCCGGACCCTGGCCGCCCGCCTGCGGCTGCTGCTGGAGGCCGCCGCGCAGGACCCGGGCCGGGACGTGCGGGCGCTGGAGCTGATGACCGCCGACGAGCGGCGCCGGGTGCTCCACGACTGGCAGGGGCCGCGGCTCGCGGTCCCGGCGACCACCTTCCCCGCCCTGTTCGAGGCGCAGGCCGCCCGCACCCCGCGCGCCACCGCCCTGGTGGCCCGGGACGCCACGCTGGACTTCGCCGCCCTCAACGAGCGCGCCAACCGGCTCGCCCACCACCTGATCGCCCACGGCGCCGGCCCCGAGCGGACGGTCGCCGTACGGCTGCCGCGCACCTCCGGCCTGATGGTGTCGCTGCTCGCCGTCGCCAAGGCGGGCGGCACCTTCCTCTTCCTCGACCCCGGCCTGCCCGAGGAGCGCGTCGCCCGCCTCCTCGCGGACGCGGCACCGCACACCGTGCTGGCCGAGGGCGCACTGCGCGCGGTGGAGTGGGACCGGCTGCCCGCCCACGACCCCACCGACCGCGACCGCCCGGCCCCGCTGCGCCCGGACCACGCCGCCTACATCGTCTACACCTCCGGCTCCACCGGCCTGCCCAAGGGCGTCGTCGTCGAACACCGCCAGCTGGTCAACCTCTGCCACGACCACCGCGAAGGGATCGTCGCGCCGCACACCGCCCACGGGCGGCGGCTGCGCGCCGCGCTCAGCGCCTCGTTCTCCTTCGACACCTCCTGGGAGGGGCCGCTGCTGCTCGCCCTCGGGCAGGAGGTCCACCTCGTCGACGAGGACGTGCGCCTGGACCCGGAGGCGTTCTGCGCCCAGGTCGCCGAACGCGGCCTGGACCTGGTGAACGTCACCCCGTCCTTCCTGCGCGAACTCACCGCCGCCGGACTCCTCGCCCCCGGCCGCCACCACCCGCGCGTCCTGCTGGTCGGCGGCGAGGCGACGGGCTCCGACACCTGGCGGGAGCTGTGCGCGGCCGACGGGCTCGGCGTCACCGCGTACAACGTGTACGGGCCCACCGAGTGCACCGTCGACGCCACCTACGGGCCCGTCACCGACCATCCGGACCGGCCGGTCGTCGGGCGTCCCGGCCGCAACCTGCGCGCCCACGTCCTCGACGGCGCCCTGCGCCCGGTGCCGCCCGGCGTGCCCGGCGAGCTGTACCTCGCCGGCGCCCAGGTGGCCCGCGGCTACCTGAACCGGCCCGGCCTGACCGCGTCGCGCTTCGTCGCCGACCCGTTCGGCGCGCCGGGGGAGCGGATGTACCGCACCGGCGACCGCGCCCGCTGGAACGAGCGGGGGCTGCTGGAGTTCCTGGGCCGCGCCGACGAGCAGATCAAGATCCGCGGCTTCCGCGTCGAGCCCGGCGAGGTCGAGGCCGCGCTGCTCGCCCACCCGGACGTGGCCGAGGCCGTCGTGACGGCCCGCGAACACGCGGGCCGGCTCATGCTCGTGGCGTACCTGGTGCCCGCCGGGGACTCCGCCCCGGCCGCCGACGCGCTGCGCCTCGCGCTCCGGCGCACCCTGCCGGACCACATGGTGCCGGCGGCGTTCGTCCCGCTGGCGCGGATCCCCCGCACCAGCAGCGGCAAGACCGACCGGCGCGCCCTGCCCGCCCCGCCCGCGCAACCGGACCCCGCCACGGCGTACGTGGCGCCGCGCCCCGGCACCGAGGAGACACTGGCCGCGATCTGGGCGGACGTCCTGCGGGCCGAACGGGTGGGCGCGCGGGACAACTTCTTCGCGCTCGGCGGCGACTCCATCCTCAGCATCCAGATCGTCTCCCGGGCCCGCCGGGCCGGACTGGCGCTGACCACCAAGGACGTCTTCCGCCACCAGACCGTCGCCGAACTCGCCCTGCACGTCACCGAGGCGGCCCCCGCGGCCGCGGCGGACGCGCCCGCGCCCGCCGAGGCGCCGCTCACCCCGATCCAGCGCTGGTACCTCGACGGCCGCCGCCCCGGCGACCCGCTGCGCTTCACCATGTCGCAGCGGATCGAACTGGCCCCCGGAACCGACCTGTCCGCCCTGCGGTCCGCCGTGGACGCCCTGGTCCGCCACCACCCGGCCCTGCGCACCCGCTTCCGCCGCACCGACGACGGCTGGTGCCAGGAGGTCCTGCCGGACGTCCCCGACGGCGTCCTCACCCACCACGACCTGACCGGTCCGGACGGCCCCGCACTGGAGGCCGAGGTGGCGCGCGCGGCGGACGAGGCGAGGGCGTCCCTCGACCCGGCCGAGGGCCGGGTGGCGCGCGTCCTGCTCCTCGACCGCGGCCCGGACCTGCCCGCACAGCTCCTGTTCACCGTTCACCACCTGGTCGTCGACGGCGTCTCCTGGCGGATCCTGCTGGCCGACCTGGAGACCGCCCACCGCTGCGCCGCGGCCGGACGCCCCGTCGACCTGCCCCCGGCCACCACCGCGTACGGGCACTGGGCGGCCCGGCTCCAGGCACACACCCGCTCCGGCGCCCTGGACGGCGACCTCGCCCACTGGGAGCGCACCGCGGCGGCCCCCGCCGGCCTGCCCGCGGGCCGGCCCGGCCCCAACACCCACGGCACCGCCGCCACGGTCACCGTGGAGCTGGAGCCGGAGACGACCGAGGCCCTGCTGCGCCGGGTCCCGGAGGTCTACCGCACCCAGGTCAACGACGTGCTGCTCAGCGCCCTCGGCCGCACCCTGGCCCGCTGGTGCGGCCGCGACACCGTGCTGGTCGGCGTGGAGGGCCACGGCCGCGAGGACCTCTTCGACGACGTGGATCTCTCCCGGACGGTCGGCTGGTTCACCGCCGAGTTCCCCCTCGCGCTGGGCGTCGACCCCGGCGCCGGCTGGCACGACACCCTGCGCTCGGTCAAGGAGCAGCTGCGCGCGGTGCCCCTGCACGGGCTGAGCCACGGCGCGCTGCGCCACCTGCTGCCCGGCAGCCCGCTGGCCGGCGCCCCCGCGCCGCAGGTCGGCTTCAACTACCACGGCCAGTGGGACACCGGCGGAGGCCGAGGCGGCCTCTACGGCACCGCCCTGCCCCCGGCCGGCTCCGACACCGACCCCGACGCCCCCCGCCCCTACCTGCTGGACGTCACCGGCGTGGTCCAGGGCGGCCGCCTCGAACTCGGCTGGACCTACCCGCCGGCCGTCTACGACGAGTCCACCGTCCGCGCCCTCGCCGAGGAGACGTGCGGGGCGCTGCGCGAGATCGCGGCCCACTGCGCCCGCCCGGACGCGGGCGGCCGCACCCCGTCGGACTTCCCCTCGCCGGGCTCGGCCAGAGCGAGCTGGACCGCCTCGTGGGCGACGGCCGGCACGTGGCGGACGTCCTGCCGCTGACCCCCCTTCAGGCCGGGATGCTCTTCCACGGCCTGGTGGACACGGCGGGCGCCTACTTCGACCGGACGGCCGTACGGCTGTCCGGGGTGAGCGACCCGCGGGCCTTCGCCGCGGCCTGGCAGCAGGTCGCCGACCGCACCGAGGCCCTGCGCACCAGCGTCCACTGGCAGGGCCTGCCCCACCCGGTCCAGGTCGTCCACCACCGGGCCGAACTGCCCGTCACCCACCTGGACTGGCGGCACCTGACGCCCGAGGAACGCGAGCGGGAGACCGGGGGGCTGCTGGCCGCCGACCGCGCGGCGGGCATGGACCTCACCACCGCCCCCCTCACCCGCCTCACCCTGGCCGCGCTGCCCGGCGACGAGGTCCTGCTGCTGTGGTCCTCCCACCACCTGATCCTGGACGGCTGGAGCACCGGGCAGCTGCTCACCGAGGTGTGCGAGCGCTACGCCGCGCTCACCGGCGGACACGAGGCCCCCGCACCGGTGAGGCGCCCGTTCTCCGACTTCCTGCGCTGGCTGGACGAGCAGGACGAGCGGGCGGCCGAGGCGTACTGGGCCGACGCCCTCGCCGGCTTCCCGGCCCGCACCCCGCTGCCGTACGACCGCACGCCGGCCGAGGCGCACCGCGCCCGCGCCGCCGCCACGGCGCGCCGGCAGCTGGACGAGCACGTCTCGGCGCGGCTGCGGGAGACCGCGGCACGAGCCGGGCTGACGGTGAACACCGTGGTCGAGGGGGCCTGGGCGCTGCTGCTGGCCCGCCACGGCGGACGCGACGACGTCGTGTTCGGCACGACCGTCTCCGGGCGCCCGGCCGAACTGCCGGGCGTGGAGTCGATGATCGGCATGTTCATCAACACCGTGCCCACCCGGATCCGCGTCACGGGCGGGGGAGCGGCGTCCTGGCTGCGGGACGTGCAGGAGCGGCAGAGCGACGCCCGGCGCTTCGACTTCCTCGCCCTGCCCCGCATCCAGGCGCTGAGCGGGACACCGGCGGGCGAGGCGCTGTTCGACAGCATGGTGGTGTTCGAGAACTACCCCGTCGACGAGTCCGCCACGGCCCGCACGGGCGTGCGCGTCGAGGAGGTGCGGGCCGACGACGCGCCGACCTTCCCGCTGTGCCTGCGCGCCCACCTCGGCGACCGGCTCGGCCTCGACCTCGCCTACGACGCCGGCCTGTTCGACGCGGACACGGCCGAACGCCTCGCCGCCCGGCTCGCGGCCCTCCTGACCGCCCTCGCCGACGGCATCGGGACGGACGCGGACGTGACCGGCCTCGAGCCGCTGACCGAGGACGACCGCGCCCTGCTGGAGCGGTGGAACACCCCCGCCCGGCGGGTGGTGCCGCGCAGTCCCGTCGAGCTGTTCGCCGAGCAGGCCCGCCGCACCCCCGACGCGCCCGCCCTGCGCGACGGCGGCACGGAGCTGACCTACCGCGGCCTCGACGACTGGTCCGACGCCGTGGCCTCCCGGCTGCTCGCCGGCGGCCTGCGGGCGGAGGACCGGGTGGCGCTGTCCATGGACCGCTGCGCCGAACTGGTCGTCGCCCAGCTCGCCGTCCTCAAGGCGGGCGGCGCCTACGTGCCGGTGGACGTCCGTGCCCCCGGGGAGCGGCGCCGGGCACTGGTCGAGCGGGCGGGCGCGACGGCCGAACTGACCGCCGCGGACGTCGCCGCCGCCCGCACCCTCGTGCCGGGCGCACCCGCCGCCGCGTCCGCGGACGCCGACCGGCTGGCGTACGTGATGTTCACCTCCGGGTCGACCGGCGAACCCAAGGCGGTCGCGGTGCGCCACCGCGACGTGGCCTCCCTCGCCACCGACGGCCGCTTCACCGCGGGGGTGTGCGACCGGGTGCTGCTGCACTCCCCGGTGGCCTTCGACGCCGCCACCTTCGAGGTGTGGGCGCCCCTGCTGAACGGCGGCTGCGTGGTCGTGGCGCCGCCCCGGCCGGTGGACGCGGCACTGCTGCGGCGCCTGGTCCGCGACGACGGCCTGAGCGTGCTGTGGCTGACCGCCGGCCTCTTCCGGCTGCTGGCGCAGGACGCCCCGGACTGCTTCGCCGGCCTGCGCCAGGTGTGGACCGGCGGCGACGTGGTGCCCGCCGTGGCCGTGCGCCGCGTGCTGTCCGCCTGCCCCGGCCTGACCGTCGTGGACGGCTACGGCCCCACCGAGACGACGACGTTCGCGACGTCCTTCGCGCTCACCGACGCGACGGCCGTCCCGGACACCGTGCCCATCGGCCACCCGCTCGACGACCTGCGGGTCCACGTCCTCGACGGCCGCCTGCGGCCCGTGCCGCCGGGCTCGGCCGGCGAGCTGTACCTCTCCGGCGAGGGCGTGGCACGCGGCTACCTGGGCCGTCCCGGCGACACCGCCGCCCGCTTCCTCGCCGACCCCGCCGGCCCGCCCGGCACGCGCATGTACCGCACCGGTGACCTGGCCCGCCGCCGCCCCGACGGCACGGTCGAGTTCCTGGGCCGCGCCGACGACCAGGTGAAGATCCGCGGCTTCCGCGTCGAACCCGGCGAGGTGGAGGCGGTCCTCGCGGCGCATCCCGACGTCGTGGACGTGGCGGTGCTGGCCCGCGAGGACCGGCCCGGCAGCCGGCGCCTGGTGGCCTACGTGGTCGGCCCGGGGGACCTCACCGCCCTCACGGAGTTCGCCCGGCGCTCGCTGCCCGACTACCTCGTCCCCTCGGCGTTCGTCGCCCTGCCCGCGCTGCCGCTCAGCGGCAACGGCAAGGTCGACCGGGCCGCCCTCCCGGCGCCGGAGCCCGCGGGCTCCGGCCGGCGGGACGCGCCGACCGCGCCGCGCACCGAAGCCGAGCGGCGCACCGCCGGCGTCTTCGCGGAGGTCCTGTCCGTGGAGCGGCCCGGCGTGGAGGACGACTTCTTCCGGCTCGGCGGCGACTCCATCCTCAGCATCCGGCTGGCCGCCCGCCTGTCCGAGGAGTTCGGCACCGACCTGTCGCCGCGCGAGGTGTTCACCCACCCCACCCCCGCCGCCCTCGCCGCCCTGCTCACCGCGGAGCCGTCCGGCGGTGCCGCGCCCGCCGCGATCGTCCCGGTCCCCCGCGACACCCCCGCCCCGATGTCGTACGCCCAGCAACGCCTCTGGTTCCTGGAGGAGTTCGCGCCGGACAGCGGCGAGTACGTCACCGCGCTGGCCCTGCGCCTGCGCGGCCGGCTCGACGTGCCCGCCCTCACCGCGGCCCTGCGCGCCCTGGTCGAGCGGCACGAGGCGCTGCGCACCACCTTCGACGCGGTGGACGGCCACGGCGTGCAGATCGTCCACCCGGCGCCGGACGTGCCGCTGCCGCTGCACGACCTGTCGGCCATGGCGGAGGCCGACCGGACGGCCCGGCTGGAGGAGCTGCTGGAGGCCGAGCGCGCCCGCACGTTCGACCTGCGCCGCGGCCCGCTGCTGCACGCGGGGCTGATCCGCCTCACCGGCGACGAGCACGTCCTGACACTGACCCTGCACCACATCGTCACCGACGGCTGGTCCACCGGAGTGCTCACCGGCGACCTCGCCCACTTCTACCGCGCCGAACTGGGCGCGGACACGGGCACGTTGCCGCCACTGCCGGTGCAGTACCCCGACTACGCCCACTGGCAGCGCGGCCGCGGCACGGACGACCACCTCGCCTACTGGAAGGAGCACCTGACCGGTCTGGAGACGCTGGACCTGCCCACCGACCGGCCGCGTCCGGCGGTGCGCACCCACGACGGCGCCACCGTGCGCCTCGTCCTGCCGCGCGAAACCACCCGCCGCCTCGTCCGGGTGAGCCGGGAGAGGCGGACCACCCTGTTCACCACGCTGGTCGCCGCGGCGCAGGCCTACCTGGCCCGCCTGACCGGCGGCCGGGACGTCGCCGTCGGCACGGTCACCTCCGGCCGCGACCGCGCCGAGACCCAGAACCTGGTCGGGTTCTTCGTCAACACCCTCGTCCTGCGCTCCCGCGTCGAACCCGACCGCCCCTTCCCCGAGTTCCTCACCGAGGTGCGCGGGACCGTCCTGGACGCCCTCGCCCACCAGGAGGCGCCGTTCGAGCGGGTGGTGGACGAGGTGCAGCCGGTCCGCGACACCAGCCGCACCCCCCTGTTCCAGGTCATGGTGGTGCTGCAGAACGCCCCGGCCGCCGTCCTCGACCTGCCCGGAGTCGAGGTCACCGACGTCGACACGGACCTGCGGCACGCGGCGTTCGACCTCACCCTGGAGTTCGCCGAGACCGGCGCCGGAGAACTGCACGGCCTGCTCACCTACAACACCGGCCTGTTCGACGCGGCCACCGCCGAACGGATGGCCGACCAGCTCGGCACGCTCCTGACCGCCGTCGCCGACGACCCCGACCGGCCCCTGGGCGCCCTGCCCCTGGCCACCGACGAGACGCTCAAGGCCGTCCTCGACCAGGGACGCGGCACCGCCCGCCCGGTACCGGCGGCGACACTGCCGGAGCTGTTCGAACGGCAGGCCGCCCGCACGCCCGACGCCGTGGCCCTGGCCGACGCCGACGGCCGCGAGCTGACGTACGCCGAGGTCGAGCGCGCCGCCAACCGGCTGGCGCACCGGCTCATCGCCCGGGGCGTGGGGCCCGAGCGGATCGTGGCACTGGCCCTGCCCCGCGGCGCGGAGACGGCGGTGGCCCAGCTCGCCGTGGCCAAGGCCGGCGGCGCCTTCCTGCCCGTCGACCCGGACTACCCGGAGCAGCGGCGGGAGTTCATGCTGCGCGACGCGGGCGCCTGGCTGGTCCTGGACGACCCCGCCGCCGTACGGGACGCGGACGGGCCGGACACCGCGCCCACGGACGCCGACCGCACGGCCCCGCTGACCACCGCCCACCCGGCGTACGTGATCTACACGTCCGGTTCCACCGGCACGCCCAAGGGGGTCACGGTGACGCACAGCGGCCTGGCGGCCTTCGCCGCGGCCGCCGCCGACCGTTACGACGCGGGCCCCGGCGACCGGGTCCTGCAGTTCGCCTCGCCCAGCTTCGACGCCTCCGTGCTGGAGCTGTGCACGTCCCTGCTCTGCGGGGCCACCCTCGTCACCGGGGAGGAGGGCCCGCTCGTCGGCGAACGGCTCGCCCAGGTCCTCGCGGAGCGGCGGATCAGCCACACGCTGATCCCGCCCGCCGCCCTGGCCACGGTCGACCCCCGGGCCGCCGGCGCCCTGCCGCACCTGCGCACCCTCATCGTCGGCGCCGAGGCGTGCCCGGCCCACCTCGTCGAACGGTGGGCGCCGGGCCGACGCATGATCAACTCCTACGGTCCGACCGAGGCCACCGTGGTCGCCACCTGGACCGGCCCCCTCGCCCCGGGTACGGGCGCCCCGCCGATCGGCCGCCCGGCCGGCGCCACCCGCGTCCACGTCCTCGACGCCGCCCTGCGCCCCGTCCCGCCCGGCGTCACCGGCGACCTGTACGTGGCCGGACCCGGACTGGCCCGCGGCTACCTGAACCGGCCCGGCCTGACCGCCTCCCGCTTCGTCGCCGACCCGTTCGGCGCGCCGGGGGAGCGGATGTACCGCACCGGCGACCTGGCCCGCTGGGACTCCCACGGCGAACTGCGCTTCGCCGGACGCGCCGACGACCAGGTGAAGCTGCGCGGCTTCCGCATCGAGCCCGGGGAGATCGAGGGCGCGCTGCGCCGCAGCCCGCGGGTGCGCGACGCGGTGGTCACCGTGCGCGGCGGCGGGCCCGGCCCGGACGGCCGCTCCGGCGAACGGCTCGTGGCCTACGTGGTGCCCGCCGAGGGCACCGCTCAGGAGCTTCCGGTGGCGGAGCTGCGCGACCACCTGGCCGGGCTGCTCCCGGCACACATGGTCCCGTCGGCGTTCATGCCGCTGGAGCGCCTGCCGCTCACCCCGAACGGCAAGACCGACCGCGGCGCCCTGCCCGAACCCGGCCCCGCGCACACCGCCGCCGGGCCGCGCACGGCACCGCGCACCGACACCGAACGCCGCATCGCCCGCATCTGGGCCGACGTCCTCGGCGTGGCGGAGGTCGGCGCGCACGACAACTTCTTCCACCTCGGCGGCGACTCCATCCTCAGCATGCAGGTCGTCTCCCGGCTGCGGCGGGACGGACTGCACCTGGCCACCCGTGACCTGTTCACCCACCAGACGGTCGCCGAGCTGGCCGGCGTCGTCGCCGACGCGCCCCGGAACTCCGGGGAGGGTCCGGTGAGCGGGGAGGTGCCGCTCACCCCCATCCAGGAGTGGTTCCTGACCGGCCCGCGCGCCAGTCACCACCACTTCAACCAGTCGCTGCTGCTGGAGCTCGGCACCCCCTGGACACCGCCGCCCTGGAGACGGCCCTGAACGCCCTGCTCGACCACCACGACGCCCTGCGCATGCGCTTCACCCGGGAGGAAGGAGGCTGGCGCCAGTTCAACCCGCCGCCGTCCGACACCGACCGCGACGGGCTCCTGCGCCGCCACGACCTGAGCGGGCTGACCCCCGCCGAGGCCGACGCGGCGATGGAGAAGGCCGCCGACGACCTGCACACCGGCTTCGACCTGGCGCGCGGCCCGCTGCTGCGGGCGGCCCTGTTCACCGGGGACGCCGACCGGCCCGCCTTCCTCCTCCTGGTCGCGCACCACCTCGTCGTGGACGCCGTGTCCTGGCGCATCCTGCGCGACGACCTGGAGGCCGCCTACCGGCAGGCCGTCCGGGGCGAGTCCGTCGCGCCGGGCGAACGCACCACCTCCTTCCGCGACTGGGCCCGGGGTCTCGCCGCGCACGTCGAGGCCGGCGCCCTCGACGGCGAACTCCCCTACTGGGAGCGGGCGGTGGACGCCGAGCCGCTGCCGGCCGGGACACCGGCCGGACCGGAGGCGGGCCGCGCCGGCACGCTCACCGTGGAACTGGACGAGGCGGACACCGAGGCCCTGCTGCGGGCCGCGCCGACCGCCTACCGCACCCGCGTCAACGACGTGCTGCTCGCCGCCCTCGCCCTGGCCCTGGCCCGCTGGACCGGACGCGAGGAGGTCCGCCTGGACCTGGAGGGACACGGCCGCGAGGACGTCCTCGACGACGTCGACCTCTCCCGCACGGTCGGCTGGTTCACCACCGTCCACCCCGTCGCCCTCCGGGTGCCCGAACCCGACAGCCCCGCCCGGGACTGGCGGACCCTGGTGAAGTCGGTGCGCCGCCAGCTGCGCGCCGTCCCCGGCAACGGCCTCGGCTTCGGCGCACTGCGCACCTTCGGACCGCCCGAGGTGCGCGAGCGGCTCGGCCGGGCCGCGCACGGACAGGTCGTCTTCAACTACCTCGGCCAGTGGGACGCCCGCCCGGAGAGCCCCGGCGACGGCCTGGTACGCGCCGAGCACGGGTCGTTCGGGCGGGACCACGACCCGCGTGACAGCGGCTCCCACCCGCTGGAGGTCGTCGGCGCGGTGCAGGGCGGCCGGCTGTCCTTCACCTGGCACCACCGGCCCGCCCTGCACGCCACGGACACCGTGCGGCGCGTCGCGGACGACTTCGCCGAGGCCCTGCGTCACATTGCCCGCCACGCCCGGGGCAACCGGTGACGCCCCGCCCCGCGGCCCGCGCCCCACCGCCGGACGCCCCACCACCGGCCCGTTGCCCGAACCCCATCGGATCCGAGAGAGCGAGACCGACAGACATGGACGAGAACACCCGCTACCAGGTGCTGCGCAACGACGAGGAGCAGTACTCGCTGTGGCCCGTCGACGTCGAGGTGCCGGCCGGCTGGCAGTCCGTCGGCAAGGAGGGCACGGAGGCGGAGTGCTCCGCCTACGTCGACGAGGTCTGGACCGACATGCGCCCGCGCAGCCTGCGGGAGCGCATGGAGAACGCCGGGGCCTGACGCGCCCCGCGCAGCCGTGAGGGACGGGCCGGGGTGCGCCGCCGCGCCCCGGCCCCGCCCTGCCCCTCCGTCCCGTTCCGTCCCGAGGAGCCGTCATGACACCGGTCCTGCACACCGAACGACTCACGTTCCGGCCCTACCGCCCCGAGGACGAGGACGTCTTCGTGACCCTGTTGCGCGACGAGGAGGTCTGCCGCTGGATGGGCCAGGAGCGCGTGCCCGAGGCCGACATCCGCACGCTGTTCCGCGCCATCCTCGCCGACGTCTACCCGCAGCGCAGGTTCGACGTGTGGGGGCTGTGGCACGAGGAGGTCTACGTCGGCCACGCGGAGGTGAAGAGGACCGGCAACGTCGACGGCCACGAACTGATCACCGCCCTCGCCCCCGGGCACTGGGGCCGGGGCCTGGGCACCGAAGTGGTCCGCGGCCTGCTCCGCCACGCCGCCGACAACCTGGGCCTGAAGGAGGCCTACGGCATGGTCGGCGCCGGCAACACCGCCAGCCTGGCACTCTGCCGCCGGCTCGGTTTCCGGCACGTGCGCGACGTGATCGGTGACGACGGCACCGTGACCAAGATGATGGTGATCTCCACGACGGACCCGGACTGACGCCGGGAGCGGCTTCGGCGACGTCACGGACGCCCTCCCCGGTCGCGGCGGACCGGGGAGGGCGTCCGTCTCCCACGGCCTCACCGGGCGGGGCGGGGGCGGACTCAGGAGGCCAGCGAGTCCAGGGCGTCGGCGATCGGGCGGCCGCCGCCGGTCACCTCGAAGGCGCGGCGGACGGTGGCCGGGTGGTCCAGCGAGGAGACCAGGACGGTCGCCAGGTCCTCACGGCTCAGGGACCCCTCCTCGACCTCGTCACCCACGGTGACGCGGCCGCCGGGGGCGCTGTCGTTCAGCCACGGCGGCCGGACGATCGTCCAGTCGAGTTCCGACTTCTCCAGGTGGGTGTCCGCGGCCAGCTTGGCGTGTCCGGTGTCGCGGAGGTACCCGGGCAGACGGCTGGGGTCGGCGGTGCCCCACATCGACAGCTGCACCCAGCGCCGTACCCCGGCGGCCACCGCCGCGTCCACGGCGGCGGCGACGCCCCGGTGGTCGATCAGCTCGGCCTGCCGCTTGTCCATGCTGCGCGTGGCCGCCGTGTTGATCACCGCGTCCGTTCCGGCGAACGCGTCGGCCAGGGCGGCGCCGGGTGCGGAGAGGTCCACGACGGCGGTCGTGACGTCCGCGCCGAACAGCTTCTCGGCCCGCGCGGCGTCGCGCACCGCCGCGCGCACCGTGTGCCCGTCGGCGAGCAGCCGCCCGACGACGCGCCGGCCCGTGGCGCCGGTGGCCCCGAGGACAGTGACGTTCATGTGTGTCTCCTGGTTGACGGACTTCGTTCAGATGTTGACGGTGGCCATGCGGGGCGGGTCGTACCGCTCACCCGCGACGGCCGCGGCCGGTACGGCCGCCTCGATCGCGGCCAGCTGTTCCCCGGTGAGCTCCAGCTCCAGCGCCCGGAGGTTCTCGTCGAGGTAGGCGCGCCGCTTGGTGCCCGGGATCGGCACGACGTCGGTGCCCCGGGCCAGCAGCCAGGCCAGGGACAGCTGGGCGGCCGTCACGCCGTGGTCCGCGGCCAGTTTCCGCAGCGCGTCCACGAGCGCGAGGTTGGCGTCCAGGTTCTCCCGGCGGAAGCGCGGCGACAGGTGCCGCACGTCGTGGGACGGCAGTGCGTCGGTGTCCGCGATGCGGCCGGTGAGCAGTCCGCGGCCCATCGGGCTGTAGGCCACCAGCCCGATGCCGAGTTCCCGCAGGGTGGGCAGCAGGGCGTCCTCGATGTCGCGGGTGAACAGCGAGTACTCGTACTGCCCCGCGGTGATCGGGTGGACGGCGTGTGCCCGGCGCACCGTGCCGGGGGCCGCCTCGGAGATGCCGAGGTGCCGCACCTTGCCCGCCGCGACCAGTTCGGACAGGGCGCCCCAGGTCTCCTCGACGGGCACCTTCGGGTCGACCCGGTGCTGGTAGTACAGGTCGATGTGGTCGACGCCCAGCCGCAGCAGCGAGGCGTCGCAGGCCGCCCGCACGTACTCGGGGCGGCCGTTGATGCCCTTGACCGTGCCGTCCGGCAGCCGCTCGACACCGAACTTGGTGGCGACGACGACCTCGTCCCGGCGGCCGGCCACGGCCCTGCCGACGAGGCGTTCGTTGGTGAACGGGCCGTACATGTCGGCGGTGTCCAGCAGCGTCACGCCGCTGTCCAGCGCGCGCCGGATCGTCGCCAGGGACTCCGTGTCGTCGGGCACGCCGTAGTGGTCGCTCATGCCCATGCAGCCGAGGCCGAGGGCGGAGACCTCCAGACCGGCGAGGAATCGGCGTTCCATGCGTTCTCTCCCGTGTTCCTGCGCAGTGGTTCCTTCCGGGGACGGCCGCCCGCGCTCAGTAGCGGCGCAGGACGAAGCCGTCCCGGGTCTGCGAGCCGCCGCTGCCGAACAGGACGTTCAGGTTGCTGCTGAGCACGTAGCCGCCGGACGGGGTGATGGCCACGGTCGTGGGTGCCGCCTCCGGCGACGCCTGGGCGCTGAGGGTGCGGCCGGTGCGCCACCCGTCGTCCGAGCGGAGCCGGAAGACCCCGTCGATGCCGGTGGAGCGGATGGTGTTCGTCGCCGCCCAGAGGGTGCCGTCCGGGGCGAGGGCCATGCCGTCCGCACCGGGGATCCGCTGCTCGAGGTCGACCTCGCGGAAGTCCCGGGGCCGGTCCAGCGGGATCCGGAAGATCGCCCCCGTGTCGTAGCGCACCACCAGCAGGTAGCCGTCGGGGTGGTACACGATGCCGTTCACACCGACGTTGGGCAGGCCGTTCTCGTCCGCGCCGGCGTCCAGCGCCGGGTCGTACAGGAACGTCGACTTCTGGCCCGACGGCGTGACCTTGAAGATGTGGCCGGAGAAGGAGTCCGTGACGTAGGCGTTGCCGCGGGGGTCCAGGGCGATGTCGTTGGCGAGGTGCAGACCGGGCGCCTCGCCGAGGTCGATGCGCTTGTGCAGCTTCCCGGTCCGCAGGTCGTAGACGGCCAGCCCCGCGTGGCGTCCGCGGGTCTCGGGGGTGGAGCCGACGCTGAGCAGGGCGTCCGGGCCCGCGTAGACGTCGTCGTAGGTGACGAGGAGACGGTTGCGGGGCACGTCGACGCGGATCGCGCCGGTCGCTATCAGCTCGGGGTCGTCGATCAGCGTGCGGGGCGTGCCGTCGGCGCCGACCACGGACACGGTGCCGTAGCGCAGGGAACCGATGAGGAAGGCGGAGCGCGTCGGGTCCCACGTGACGCCCTCGGGGTGGATGGCCGTGCCCGAGCCGCTGATCACGGACGGCAGCGCCGCGTCGGCCGCGGCCGGTCCGGTGCCGTCCGCGCCGGCCGCGACGGGCGCGGCGAGTGCCGTGGAGGGCAGCAGGGCGGTGGAGAGGACGAGGGCGGCGGGCAGGAGCGCCCGGTGCACGCGCCGCAGTCCGTTGATCATGGGAGTGCCTTTCCGGTAGCGGGGTCGATGGGACGGTGTGGGGTGACCCGGGTGAATGGCGTCCGCTTCGCGTCCAGGAATTCCCCGGCGGAGGGCGGGGCGGCGGGAATGCGGGAAATCACCCGGGTGAGGCGGGCCGGGGGCCGGGAGTCAGGATGCGCGGTGCATTTCTCCGGCGAACAGCCGGTCCGCGGCGGCGACCGGGGAACGGACGAAACAGCGATTCCCCGCCTTGTCCGACAGTATCGCCTGGTACAGCGTCTGGAGTTCCAGTGAGGGGTCGAGTCCGAGTTCTTCCCTCAGCAGGCTCCGCATGTCGTGATAGGCGTGCAGGGCGTCGCCCCGCCGACCGCTGCGGTAAAGCGCCGTGATGAGCTGCCCGTGCAGCCATTCGTCGAGCGGGTGGCAGGCGACCAGCCTTTTCAGTTCGGCGGAGATCTGGCAGTGCAGGCCCATGCGCATATCGGCGTCTATGCGCAGCTGGAGGGTCCGCATGCGCAGCTCCTCGAGGTGCCGCACGTGCTGGGTGAGCACCGGACCGCTGGCCACGTCGGCCAGCGGATCGCCGCGCCACAGGGCCAGGGCCTGTCTGACCAGGCGTGAACCCTCCGCCAGGTCACCGCGGTTGAGCAGCGCCTCGCCCTGGCGGGCCAGTCGCTGGAAGTTCTCCGCGTCCACCTGCTCCGGCAGCGCCCGCAGGATGTAGCCGGTCGACCAGGTCTCGATCGGGTCGTGCGCCGTTCGCTCGCCGAGCGCCTCGCGCAGGATTTTTCTCAGGTGGTACACATGCGTTCTCACCGTGGAGAGTGCCGTCTTCGGAGGTTCCTTGCCCCACAGTTCGTCCACCAGTGTGCCGTGTGACACCACCGCTCCCGGCTGGAGCACCAGAAGGCTCAGCAGTTGACGGACTTTCGGGCCCCGCGGAACGGTGATGGTCTCAGTATTCCAGGTGAGGGCCAGCGGGCCGAGAATATTGAACCGAAGCACTGGGATCCTTGAGTTCGCGCTCACTCCAACAACCTTTCGACAAAAGGCTCACACACGTGAAGAGTGCTTTCAAGGGAGTACAACGAAGGTTGATCCCACCCCCGGCTCTTCACCATTGCTTTTCCGGGGCGCCGGTGTGTGAATTCCGCCACGCCGGTGCGGGCGCAACGCTGTGCACGCGGAAAGGGAGCGAAATCCGCGGGAGCGAGCGCGTTCGCCGCCCGGGCGCCGGGCACCGGGCGGCGAACGAGTGGGGGAGGGCCGGCCTCGCCGGTGGCGCCGGCCCTCGGACGGTGCGGCCGGCCGCCGGACGGAGCGTCGGGCCGCCGGCGGTGGCGCCGGCCGTCGGGGTCCGGCCGTCAGACGGTGGCGTCCGTCCTCGGCGCGGCCGGGGCTTCGCCGCGTTCCGCGGCCGGGGCCCCGGCGCGCTCGCCCTCCGCCGTGTCCCGACCGGCGTCGTCCGGCCGGTCGGTGAGGATGCGGTGCAGCACCACGGCGCTGACGACGCAGATGGCGGCGGCGCACCACAGCACGATCCGGAAGCCCTCGGTGTACCCGGTGCGCAGGAAGTCCGCGAACTCGCTGCGCAGACCGGTGGCCACCTCCCCGACCGGGCCGTCGACGTCGCCGCTGGCCACGCTGTCGGCGACCTCGCGGGTGCGCAGGCCGGCCTCGGTCGCGAAGCGGGCCAGCCCGTCGGAGATCCGGCTCTGGACGAGGGAGACGAGCGCGGCCACCATGCCCGCCACGGCGACGGCTTCGCTGGCGAGCCGGATGGTGTTGAACATGCCGCTGGCCATGCCGACCTTGGTGGGCGGGACGGTGCTGACCGCCGCGCCGTCCATCAAGCCGTAGATGAGGCCGATGCCGATGCCGACCACCAGCAGCGGACCGGCCAGGCCGAGCAGGCCGATGCCCGGGTGGACCACCGTCAGCCAGGCGCAGCCGGCGGCCACCAGCACCAGGCTGGAGCTGAGGATGCTGCGCATGCCGACCCCGGCCTGCGCCAGGCGCCCGGCGATCAGCGGGAAGACCAGCACCGGAACGGTCAGCAGCAGCATGGTCAGGCCCGCCTCGCCGTCGCTCTGCCCGTTGGCACCGACGAGGTAGGAGGGCAGCAGGACCATCAGGCCGACGAAGCCGAAGGAGACCGCGGTGGCGAGCAGGTTGACGGCCATGAAGCGCGGTTCCCGGAACAGGCTCAGGTCGAACATCGGCATCCGCTGGCGCCGCTCCACCGCGACGAAGGCGGCCAGGAACACCACGCAGCCGAGGAAGAGCCCCAGCACCTGCGGGCTGCCCCAGCCCCACTGCGGGCCCTCGATGACGCCGAGGGTGAAGAGGAACAGGCCGACGGTGAAGGTGATCGTGCCGGGCCAGTCCACGGAGTTGGCCTCCGGGTCCTTGGACTCCTGCACCAGGCGGAAGCCGAGCAGGGACAGCGCCGTGATGGCGACGTGGATCCAGAACACCGAACGCCAGCCGAGCGCCGACGCGAGCAGGCCGGAGGTCGTCGGACCGAGCGCGAGGCCCGCGCCGATGGTGACCCCGACGTAGGCGAACGCCTTGGTCCGGGCGGCGCCCTCGTACATGTTCGCCATCACCGACACGCCGGCGGTCATGATGCAGGCCGCGGCCACACCCGAGACACCGCGTGCCACGTCGAGGACGACGACGTGCGGAGCGAGCGCGCCGACCAGCGACGAGACGCCGTACAGGGCGACACCGAAGGCGAAGACCCGCTTGCGGCCGATGCGGTCGGCGATGGAGCCCGCGGCCATCATGCAGCTGGCGGCCATCACGTTGTAGGAGTTGACCACCCACTGGAGGGGGACGACGCCGGCGTCCAGGTCGCGGCCGATCGCCGGCAGCGCGACCGGAGGGCTGCTGAGGCCGTAGGGAACGATGAAGACGGCCAGGCACAGGGCGAAGAGGGTGAGTCCGGCCCGTGGAGGTGCTTCACGGGCGGTGACGGCAGTCATCGGACTGCTGCTCCTTCCGAGGTGAGATCCGAGGTGAGGTCCGGGGTGGGTTCCGCCGGGCGGCGGAGCCGCGGGGACGGCCCCGCCGCCCGGGCGCGCGTGCCGGTCAGCGGTCGCGTGCCGGGAGGTTGCGCAGCCACTGCGACAGGGTCTGGAGGAAGCGGTTGTCCTCCCAGCGGGCGTACACCACGTCCTGGTGGGTCAGCGCCGTGTCGGAGTACAGCGCCAGTTCGGGGATCCGGCTGCCGGCGGCGACCGAGGCGGCTGCCTGCCCGGTGGTGCCGTTGGTCAGACCCGACTGGAAGGCGTACAGCGGGATGTCGAGGCCGGCGGTGTGGGTCAGCCGCAGGCCGAGCCGCCGGGTGACGTCCGTCTCGGTGAAGGGCAGGGCTGCGACGTAGTCGAGCAGCACCCGGTTGAGCGTGTACCACAGCCAGGCGCCGGGCCGCGGGCCGGCGAACGCCTCGGCGATCGTGGCCAGGCGGGTGGGGCCGCCGTCGCTCCAGACGCCGCTGTCCTCCAGCGTGCCGGCCCTCACCGAGAACGAGGGGTGGGCGCGCTCGGCGTCGAACAGCCAGCCCAGCAGGCCCGCGTTGGTCAGCTTGCGGTCGGTGCGGACCGCTTCGGGCAGCCGGTCGGCCAGCACGGCCGGGGCCTGCGGATCCGCCAGGGCGTGCTGGGCCGCCAGCTGGAACCAGACGGCGGCGTCCTCGGGCCGGGTGCCCAGACCGACCGTGGTGCTGGTGAAGTCCTCGAAGACCGCGCCCTGTTCGATCTGCGCGAGCCAGCCCTCGGCGGCGGCCAGCGGCAGGTCGAACTCCATGCCGGCGCCCGCGTAGGCGTTGTGCACACCGCCGTCGACGACGACCAGGCCCGCCAGGTCGCGGTGGCCGGGGGCGCCGTCGAAGTCCCAGGCGGCGTACGACAGCGCGGCGGTCGCGCCCACGGACACACCGCCGAGGACGACCTCCCGCCGCCCGCCGTCCGAGGCGGCCCGGACCACGCGGCGCAGGTCCTCCACGAGCACGCCGAGGCCCCACTGCGCCGCGTACAGGTGGTCCTTGGACTCGCAGGCCCGGTACCGGCCGCCCAGGTAGTACTCGGTGGCCTCCTCGGGGCTGCGGGAGAAGCCGGAGAGGTCCGCGAGGTTCTGCTCACGGCGGTCGACCGCCCACACCTGGAGGTCGTCGTCGGCCTTGGCCAGGCAGCGCGCGGTGTGCTTGAAGACCGCGGCGCCGCCCTCGCGGCCGCCCACCAGCACGAGCACGCGCCGGGCGTCGGGGCGGCCGATCCTGAGGACGCCGATTTTCTGCAGCTCCGCGGGGCCGCTCGCGGTGACCCCGTCGTGAAACTCGTACGTCTCCATCCAGTCCTGCTGGTCGTGCGACACGAGATTCACACTCCTTGTTGGTTGCAACTCCGTCGCTAGTCGACACATGACTGTAGTCGAAACTCGCGAAGATGCAACACGATGTTGCAACTATTCACGTACCTGCTACTCGGGTGTAGGTTGGTAGAGTCAGCAGAACGCCGAGAGCAGGGCAGAAAGGCGGGCACCGTGCCGGACACCACCAAAGAACGGCCGCTGCGTGCGGACTCCGAACGCACGGTCCGGCTGATCCTGGAGACCGCGGAGCGCGTGCTGAGCGAGGATCCCGCCGCGAGCCTGGCCCAGATCGCGGCCGCCGCGGGCGTGGCCCGCACCACCGTGCACCGGCGGTTCCTCTCGCGCGAGGCCCTGCTCGACGCGATGGCCTCGCACGCCTTCCGGCAGGTCGAGGAGGCCATCGACGCGGGGCGGCCGGAGACCGCGCCGCCGATGGTGGCGCTCCACCAGGTCACCGCGAACGTGATCGAGGCCAAGAGCAGCTGGCGGTTCGCCGTCCACCAGCCCCAGCTGCGCGACCCCGAGGCCGTCGCCGCGCACGACCGCATCTTCGCCAAGGGCATGAAGCTGCTGGAACGGGCCCGGGACGCGGAGCTGCTGCGTCCCGGTGCGGACCTGGTGTGGGCGCAGCGCGTCTACCACGCGCTGATCGAGCAGGCGATCCAGGAGCGTGCGGCCAGCGCCATCGACCCGGACGCGCTCGCCGCGGCCGTCGTGGACACGCTGCTGAGCGGCGTGGGGCCGCTGAAGCGGTGAGCGGGCCGCCCCCGCCGCCGTCCGGGCGGCGGGGGCGGCGGGGCGTCGGGGGAGGGGCAGGGTGCGGGCCGGTCCGCGGCGTCCGGGAACCCGGAGTACCCGGCCGCACCCGGTGTGCGGGATCCGGTGCACCCGGCACGCGGGAACGCCGTGCGGGCGGCACCGATCCGGTGCCGCCCACACGTTCGAGGGGGGAGACGGAGAGGGAGGACGTCCCGGGTCAGGCGCGCGGCGCCGGCTTGGGCGCGCCCTCCAGCGGCTTGTCCCACGCGCCGAGCTGACGCATCAGCTCCAGGTCGTCCCGGACCGCCCAGTGCTCGACGACCTTGCCGTCGGCGATCCGGTAGAGGTGGATGTGCTGGACCCGGACCCGCTTGCCGGTCGCGGGGATCCCCATGAAGTCCTTGACCTGCCGGCCCGTGAAGATCACCCGCAGCGCCGCCTTGTCGCCCTTGGCGAACGAGTCGACGATCTCCCAGCGGGCGTCCTCCCAGACGCTGCGCATCCACCGGGCGGTGTTGGCGTACGCCTCCGGGCCGCGCGGCGCCCCCTCCGGGGCCTCCCAGTCGACGAAGTCCTCGGCCACGAGCCGGTGCGCGGCCTCCTCGTCCCCGTCGTTGAAGATCAGCCCCATGTCCACGGCGATCTGCCGGACGTCCTCATCCGTCAGGGCGTGGGTCGTCACGATCTGCTCCTCTCGTTTCGTCGGTCAGGTGTGCGGTGATGCGATGGCCATGTGGTTCGTGTGCGGTGCGCGGTGTGCGTACCGGGGCGCTACTGGCCCATGGCGAGACCGCCCCCGACGGGAACGGCGGCCCCGGTGACGTACGAGGCGCCGTCGCTCGCGAGGAAGCGGACGACCTCGGCGACCTCCTCGGGGGTGCCGGTGCGGCGCAGCGGGGTCTGGCTGAGCAGTTGGTCCCGCCGCTTGTCGGTGACGTCGCGGATCATGTCGGTCTCGATGAGGCCGGGGGTGACCATGTTGACGGTGATGCCGCGCGACCCCAGCTCCCAGGCGAGCGAGCGGGTCAGCCCCAGCAATCCGGCCTTGGACGCGGCGTAGTTGGTCTGGCCGGGCGAGCCGAGGAAACCCATCACGGACGACATGAAGACGATCCGGCCCCGCCGGGCGCCGATCATCGACCGGGCGACCAGGCGGGCCATGCGGAACGCCCCCACCAGGTTGGTCTGCAGCACGTCCTCGAAGTCGTCGTCCCGCATCGCCGGGGCCAGTCCGTCCCGGGTGATGCCGGCGTTGGCGACGAGCACCTCGACGGGGCCGTACTGGGCTTCGACCTCGGACACGGCGCGCTCGGCGGAGTCGCGGTCGGTCACGTCGCAGCGCACGGCGAAGAGCCCTTCGGGCGGTTCCCCGGTGCGGTGGGTGACGGCGACCTTGTCGCCGTCCGCGCTGAACGCGCGCGCCACGGCGAGCCCGATCCCCCGGTTCCCGCCGGTGATCAGAACGGTTCTCGACACGATGGTCTCCTGTGGTCGGGACACATGGTGGAAGGCGGTCTGCCGCAGCGGTCCGCCGGTTCAGACACCGGAGGGCAGGGCCAGCAGCGGACGCAACCGGGCCGCCGCCTGCTCGGCGTCGGTGAAGTGCACGGCCCGCCAGCCGGCCGCCTCGGCGCCCGCGCAGTTGGCCGCGGAGTCGTCGACCAGCACACAGGCCTCCGCGGGCACCCCCGCGGCCTCCGCGGCGATCTCGAAGATCCGCCGCTCGGGTTTGCGGGAGCCGACCTCGAACGACAGGACCAACGCGTCGAAGAGGCCGTCCGGTTCGATCATGCGGCGCCACTGCCGGTCCCAGGCCGGCGGCATGTTCGACAGCATGCCGACGAACAGGCCCCCGTCGTGCAGCTCGCGCAGGAAGCGCAGCCACGCGTCGTTGGTCCGCCGCCCCCGGAACCACCGCTCGCCGAAGCCGGACAGGTCGGCCTCCACCCCGGTGTCCCGGGCGAGTTCGGCCGCCATGCGGCGGGCCCACTCCTCCTCACTGATCAGCGGAGTGTCCAGCGGGGCCATGACGTCCCCGCCGAAGGGCCGGGCCACCTCGGCCATCGCCCGGCGGAACGCCGCGGCGGGCAGCCCCTCCCGGGCACAGAAGTCCTCCAGGTCACGGTCGACGGGCGGGGTCAGTACGCCCCCGAAGTCGCTCCAGACCGCCCGTACGGCGGACGTCGCGGTCATGCCCCCTCCTCGCCGGCCGCGGGGCCGAAGTCCAGCTCCGTCTCGGCCACCGTCGCCCCGTTCTGCCGGAACTCCACGAGCAGACCGCACGGCGGCGTCGGGGAACCGGCGCCGGGCCGGGCCGCGCGGGCCGTGGCCGTGACGGAGCTGTCCAGTTCGACGAAGCGCGTGAAGCGCGCCGTGCACGCGGTCACGGGCGCGGTGACGGGCACGTCCGCCAGATGGGCCAGCTGCCGCGCCGCCTCCACCAGCACCATGGCCGGGATGTGGTCGTAGGAGTGGTCGAACAGGCTGCGGTTCTCCCACCGCGGCTCGACCGGCGCGGACACGGCGCCGCCCTCGCGCACCGGCTCGCCCAGCACGACGTTGAGCGGATTGCGCCGCCCCACGGCGGCGGCGTCCGCGGGCCGGCCGGCCGCGGTGGTGTCCAGGTCCTCGGTGACCGGGGGAGTGGACCTGCGCTGGAGGAAGCGGAGCTTGCGGTAGTCCTCGCCCGCCGCGGTGCTGGTGTCGATGCCGATCCGCGCGGCCCGCCGTCCGGCCAGGCTCAGGGTCACGTCGAAGCGCACCCCCCGCAGCCGCCCGCCCTTGCCCTCGTCGCGCACGGCGCCGCCCTCGAGGACCAGTTCGCCGGGCCGGGTCCCGGCCGTGAGGGCGTCCTGGTCCGTGATGCGGACCGAGAAGCCGTTGACGAGGAAGACGGTGTCCCGGGACACCCCGTAGTACAGGTGTCCGGCGGCGGTGCACGCCTGCCGGGCGGACTCCAGGAGGAGCAGGAAGTCGAACGCGGCCGGCCGGCGCAGGTGATCGCCGAAGTAGCCGTGCGACAGCGGAAGCTGTGCCCCCGCCAGGAATCCGTCGCCGTCGCGCCGCAGGTCGGTGACGAACACCTCGCTCACCGCGGCGCGGTGCACCAGCCGGCGGTCGACGGTGCGCACGAACTCCGGCGCGGCGTCGGCCGCCGCGGGCGGCGGTGGCGGATCCGGTGTCGCCGCCTCTTCGACGACTTCGGTGACTGTCGTCATGTCGGAACTCCTTGTGTTTCGGTGCCGACACGATGTTCCGGGGCGCACATGAAAGGCGCGTAAAGAAGACGTCGAACCAATGCCCCGGTGCCTGTTGCCGCCCGCGGGATCGGCAGCTTTTAACCGGCTTTCATCCACCCGCCACATGATGCGGCCCGTCACCTGGATCCGCTCGGGAAAAGAAAAGGGAGGGATGTCCGCCGATGACACAGACAGGAATGAGGGAGCGGACCGACGAACTGCTGCGCCTGCGGGAGAAGGTGCGCGGCGGGCCGGGCGAACGCGCGACCCGGGCGCAGCACGCCCGGGGGAAGCTGACCGTGCACGAGCGGCTGGAGGCCCTGTTCGACCAGGGGACCTTCGTCGAGATCGAGGGACTGAGGAGGCACCGCGCCACCGGCTTCGGGCTGGAGCTGCGCCGTCCGCACACCGACGGTGTCGTCACCGGCTGGGGCCGGGTGCACGGCCGCACGGTCTTCGCCTACGCGCACGACTTCCGCATCTTCGGCGGCTCGCTGGGGGAGTCCCACGCCGCGAAGATCCACAAGATCATGGACATGGCCGAGGCGGCGGGCGCCCCGCTGGTCAGCCTCAACGACGGCGCCGGCGCGCGGATCCAGGAGGGCGTCACCGCCCTGGCCGGCTACGGCGGCATCTTCCGCCGCAACGTCCGCGCCTCCGGAGTGATCCCGCAGATCAGCGTCATGCTCGGGCCGTGCGCGGGCGGGGCGACCTACTCGCCGGCGCTGACCGACTTCGTGTTCATGGTGCGCGGCATCTCCCAGATGTTCATCACCGGCCCCGACGTGGTGGAGACCGTCACCGGCGAGAAGGTCACCCATGAGGAGCTGGGCGGCGCGGACGTGCACGCCGCCCTGTCCGGCGCCGCCCACTTCGTCCACGACGACGAGGAGTCGTGCCTGGAGGACGTCCGCTACCTGCTCTCGCTGCTGCCCTCCAACAACCGCGAGCTGCCGCCGTCGGTGCCGGCGCCCCCCGTGGACGTCCTCGACGAGGACCTGCTCGACCTGGTGCCCGCCGACCCCAACCAGCCCTACGACATGCGGGCCGTCGTCGAGCGCCTCGTCGACGACGGGGAGCTGATGGAGGTGCACGAGCGGTGGGCGCCCAACCTGCTGTGCGCGCTCGCCCGCATCGACGGCCGCACCGTCGGCGTCCTCGCCAACCAGCCGCGGCACCTGGCCGGCGTGCTGGACGTGGACGCCTCCCAGAAGGGCGCCTCGTTCATCCAGCTCTGCGACGCGTTCAACATCCCGCTGCTGACGCTGGTGGACGTGCCGGGCTTCCTGCCGGGCACCTCGCAGGAGCACGGCGGCATCATCCGGCACGGGGCGAAGCTGCTGTACGCCTACTGCGCGGCCACCGTGCCACGGGTGCAGGTCATCCTGCGCAAGGCCTACGGCGGCGCGTACATCGTGATGGACTCGCGCTCCGTCGGGGCCGACCTGTCGTACGCCTGGCCCACCAACGAGATCGCCGTGATGGGCGCGGAGGGCGCGGTCAACGTCATCCACCGGCGGGAGGTGGCGGCCTCGGACGACCCCGAGACCACGCGCGGCATCCTGGCGCAGAAGTACCGGGAGGAACTGATGCACCCGTACTACGCGGCCGAACGCGGCCTCGTCGACGACGTGATCGACCCCCGGCGCACCCGGGCGGTGGTCGCCGAGGCGCTGCGGGCCCTGCGCACCAAGCAGGAGCACCTGGTGCCGCGCAAGCACGGCAACCCGCCGATGTGAGGGAGACCGCCGTGACCGAGCACCCCGCCCCCGAGTTCCGGATCGTCCGCGGCCGGCCGACGCCGGAGGAGATCGCCGCGACCGCCGCCGTCCTGTGCCTCCTGCTGCGCGGCGGCCCGCCGGACGGCACCGGGCCCGCGCCCGCCGGGCCCGCGCCCGCCGGGCCCGGCTGGCTGCGCCCCCTCCCGCACGTCCCGGCCGGCGCCTGGCGCACCGTGGGCTGAACACACCACAAGGGGCCCGCCCGGTCCTCGGGCGGGCCCCTTGTGGCCTTCGCTCGGTGGCGCGCGGCCCGCACGGCGGCCGCTCAGCGGCGCGCGGCCTCCACGACCGCGCAGGTCCAGGTGAACCCCGCGCCGGCGTTGAGCAGCACCGCGACCTCGCCGGGGCGCAGGGCCTCACGGCGCAGCAGGTCGTGCAGGCCGGCCGCCAGGTCACCGGTGCCCAGGTGACCGGTGTCCGTGCCCCAGTCGGCCGCGGGGGCGGGCAGCAGCCCGCCCAGGACCGGGATCCAGGCCGTGTCCAGCACCTTGGCGCCGAGCCGGGGCAGCACCACCAGACGGATCCGCGGATCGTCCGGGCGCACCCCGGCGTCCCGCAGCGCCCGCCGCAGGACGTGCCGGATCATGTCGCGGTTGATCTTGTGGAAGGCGTCCGTCCCGTGCTCCTTGAGGTACAGCCGCTTGGTGCGGCGCATGTCGACGACGGGGGAGGCGTCCCGGGGCAGCCGGGCGAAGGGGTCGGTGCCCCGGTGCATGCCCTCCAGCTGCGGCGCCGCGGCGCTGTGCAGCGAGCGCAGCAGGAGGAGGTCGGAGGCGGCGGCGGGCTGCCGCAGCAGCACCGCCGTCCCCGCGTCCCCGTACGCGGCGCCGTAGTCGCTGCGCCAGCGGTCGAAGCCCGGCGGGACGAACCGGTCCGCCGTGGTGACCAGGGCGTGCCGTACGCCGGTCTCCAGGGACATCCGCGCCACGGCCAGCTCCAGCGCGGCGGCTCCCCCGTTGCAGATCTGCCGCACGCCGACCGGCAGGGCGGCGTGCGCGCCCAGCTGGTCGGCGATGTAGTGGGGCGGGGACCACAGGTCGTGGCCCTGGTAGTACATCCAGGAGTGGCACAGCAGGGCCAGGTCGCCGGCGACCGCGTCCGACCGGCGCAGCGCCTCGGACGCGGCGTGCACCGCCATGTCGGGAGCCGACACGTCCTCGGCCACGGGCAGCTGGCGGTGCCCCAGGTCCCTCGCCACCCGCGCCTCCAGCCGGCCCTCGGTCACCGCGTCGGCGGCGACGTCGCGTCCGGGGGGAAGCCACAGGGCGACTGAGGTGATACCCACGGGTACGGGCGGTCTCATCGGTGCAAGCCCCTTCAAGTCGACAGCCGGACGCCACCGTCCTGGCAGCGGGCATTCTCTGGAAGGGAAGTCGACGGCGCATAAAACCCGGGTCGAAATAGACGGCACATAAAACCGGAATGGAATGCGGATCATATTCGCCGGATTCCTGTCGGCAGGCTCTCATTGCCGTGGCAGCATGCTGACCCGGGCCGGCGGAAATGACCGGTACCGCTTCCGGACCGCCGTCGCCCGCCGCATTCCGCATCGCACCCGTCCGCAGAGAAGGGAAACCACCACCATGTCCGACCTGACGTCGTCGCTCTCCTCCGAACTGCGCACCCGGGTCCGGGAGATCGTCGCGGACGTCCTGGAGGTCCCGGCCGACGAGCTCGTCGAGGACAAGAGCCTGGAGGACCTCGGCGCCGACTCCCTGATGGCCATCGAGATCTTCTCCCGCTTCGAGCGGCAGCTCGGTATCCGCATACCGCAGGAGGAGATGACCGAGCTGGAGGACCTGAGGGCCGCCTACGACCTGGTCGCCCGTCACCAGCCGTCCGCGGAGGCAGCGGGTGTCTGAGACGGCGACACACCGCGTCGTCGTGACCGGACTCGGCGCGGTGAGCAGCCTGGGCATCGGCGCCCGGCCGTTCATCGACTCCCTGCGGGCCGGCCGCAGCGGCATCTCGCCGATCCGGTCCTTCGACGCCTCCGGGTTCGACCACACCCAGGCCGGTGAGGTCCACGGCTTCGTGCCGGAGGAGCACCTGGAACGCCTCGACCCGCGACGCTGGGGCCGCAGCAGCCAGTTCGCCGCCGCGGCCGCCCGTCTCGCGGTGCGGGACGCCGGGTGGGACACGGCCGAGCTGTCCGCCCGCCGGGCGGGCAGTGCCATGGGCACCACCAACGGTGAGGCCCGCGTCTTCCAGGAACTGACCGAACAGTGGCTGGAGCGCGGCCCGGCCGGGACCGACCCCGGCCTGGTCGCGCAGGCACCGGCCGACCGCATCGCGGCGGCCGTCAACACCGAACTGCGGCTGCGGGGCGAGGCCCAGACGTTCGGCACCGCCTGCGCGGCGAGCAACTACGCCCTCGGATACGGCTTCGACCAGATCCGGGGCGGCTCCGCCGACGTGATGGTGGTGGGCGGCGCCGACGCGGTGAACCGCGCCACCCACGCCGGCTTCCACCGCCTGGGCGCGATCGCCCCCGACGCCTGCCGCCCGTTCGACGAGGCACGGGCCGGCATCCTCACCGGCGAGGGCGGCGTCGCACTGGTCCTGGAGTCCTGGGAGAGCGCGCGGGCGCGCGGGGCCCGCGTCTACGCCGAGGTGCTGGGCCACGCCCTCACCTGCGACGCCAAGCACCCGACGCAGCCGGACCGCGACGGCATCGCCGAGTGCATCCGCCGCGCCCAGCACAACGCCGGGGTCAAGCCGGACGAGATCGACTACATCTGTGCGCACGGCACCGGCACGCGGGCCAACGACACCACCGAAGTGGCCGCGGTCCGCGAGGTGTTCGGCGACCGCGTCCCTCCCATCAGCTCCATCAAGTCGATGCTGGGGCACACCATGGGGGCGGCCAGCGGCTTCGGCGCCCTCGCCTGCTGCGCGGCCCTCCACGAGGGCTTCCTGCCGCCCACCGCCACGGTCCGGACCCCGGATCCCGCGCTGGGGCCGGACCTGGACTGCGTCGCCGGCGAGGCCCGGCGGACGCGGCCCCGGATCGTGGAGAACCACGGCTTCGCCTTCGGCGGCAACAACGCCATCGTCATCCTGGGGAGGCCGCAATGACGGACACCGCACTGACGGGTGCCGTGACATCGGACGCCGTGGCGACGGACCGGGACCCGTCCACCGTCGTGACCGTCACCGGCTACGGGGTGCTCAGCCCGGCCGGTGTCGGCGGCAAGGCGCTCGGCGAGGCCCTGCGGACCGGGACGCTGCCGCCCCGGGAGCAGGGGACCGCCGAGCCCGCCGGTGCGCCGGCCGGCGAGCCGCTGCCGCCGCTGCGCCTGCTGCCGGTACCGGACTTCGACCCGCGCGAGCACCTCGGGCGCAAGGGCCTGAGCAGCCTCAGCCGCACGGCCGTGCTCGGCATGACCGCCTGCGAGCTGGCCCTGCGCGCCCTGCCGGAGCCCGTGCCCGAGGAGCAGCGGTCCACCACCGGGGTGGTCCTGGGCACCAGCGCCGGCAGCGCCCGCGCGATCGGCGAGTTCTTCCGCGACACCTACGAGCAGGAGCGGCCGTACCTGGTCAGCCCGGCGCTCTTCCCGGGCATCCTGCTCAACCACGCCGCCAGCCAGGTCGCGATGCGCCACGGGTTCACCGGCGTCAACGCCTCCCTGGCCGGCGGCCGGATCTCCGGCCTGTCGGCGCTGCGGTACGCGCGCAACGCCCTGCTCACCGGCCAGGCCACCCGCGTGCTGGCCGGCGCCATGGAGGAGCTGAGCCCGCAGACCGCCTGGGCGTGGCACCGGGCCGGAGCGCCCGCCGGGCACCCGGTCGGCGAGGGCGGCGCGGTGTTCGTCCTGGAACGCGGCACCGGCACCGGCCACGGGACGACGGCGGAACTGCTCGCGTGCGAGACCGGTTTCGCCCCGCCCGAGGACGGTCCCGGCGCGGTCGCCGAGGCGCTGGCCCGCTGTGTGACCGACGCCCTGACGGCCGGCGGCGCCGCGCCGGACGAGGTGGAGGTCGTGTCGGCCGGCGCCACCGCACTGCGGGGCTGGCCGGCGGTCGAGGCGCGGGGCCGCGGCCGTGCCCTGGACGGCTGCCGTCCCGTGGTGCTGCGGGCGCAGGACGTGCTGGGCGAGACCCACAGCGCGGGCGCGGCCCTTCAGCTGGCCGCCCTCCTCGGCTTCTGGGAGCAGGAGGCGGCGCCCGGACGGGCCCGCTGGGGTCTGGTGACGTCGGTCGGAGCGGACGGCTCGGTGGCGGCGGCGCTGCTGCGGCGACCGCCGACGGTCACCTGAGCGACGGGCCCCGGCCCGGCCGGCCGTACCGCCGCGGCGACGACCGTGGCGGTACGGCCGGCCCCCATTGCGGGCAGCGGCGGCCGGTCCGGGATCAGGGACGCCGCCACCGCCTTGTTGACGGCGTCGACCCGGGAGACGGCACCGAGCTTGCGGTACACGTTGTGCAGGTGCCGCTTGACCGTGCCCTCGGTGACGCCGAGGGCCACCGCTATCTGACGGTTGCTCATCGCCGAGGCCACGCAGCCGAGTACCTCGCGCTCCCGTAACGAGAAGTCGGCCGCCGGCCGGGACGCGAGCGGCGACGCGACGGGGCGCGGGCCGTCCGGAGGCGACGGCGGCACGGCGGCGGACCGGCCGGCGCACACGGTGCCGATGGCGCGCAGCAGCTCGCCGCGGCCGACGCCCTTGTGCAGGCACGCGCCGGCCCCGGCCGCGAGCAGTTCCCCGGTCTCGCGGGGGCAGTTGCGGGCGGACAGCACCAGGACCTGGGTGGCGGGAGCCGCCCGCCGGATCCTCCGTACCGTCTCGCCGCCCCGCCGACCGGTCATGCGCAGGTCGAGCAGGACGAGGTCGGGCCGCAGCACGCGCACGACCCGGACCGCCTCGGTGCAGGAGGCCGCGTGCCCGACGACGGCGATCCCCGCCTGAGCGCCCAGCAGTTCGCTGAGTGCGTCACGGACCAGGCTGTGGTCGTCCGCTATGACGATGCGTATCGATGGCGATGTCATGCAAGATCCCCTGATGATCGCGGTCTGACGTCTCAGGAGGAGCGGACGTCCACGCGGCAGCCGTGATCCGGCCGCCCACCCCCGTAAGTGGCCGCTCATCGTTCCCCCGCTCCGCCGTCTCCCGGGACGGACCGCCGCCGCGCGGGCCGGACGCCCGCGTCCCCGGTCCCCGACAACGTGGCTGACACCGTTGTCAGCGCCTCGTGACGCCGGTCCGGGACGGTCGGGCCCGAGTCGAGCGGACGGGCGTCGCGTGAGCGTGGTGGAACGTGAGGGTGCCGTGCTGTCCCGCCGGTCGTGACGGCCCGACGTCCGCTCCGCGCCGGGCGGCCGGCGCTCGGGCAGACACGCATGAGGCTCCTCGGAGTTCAGGCAGCCTGGTACCAGGACCGACCCTCATGACAGGACCTTCGGAAGCTAGCAAATCGGCCACCCGGCCTGTCAACACGTGCCTGGACGAGGTGACAAGGCTCACCCCGGTCCGGTCCCGCGCCCGGGTCCTCCCACCGCCCTTCACCTCGGGCACCGTCCGTGCCCGGCCCGCCGGTGACCGTCGGCGCGGTGATCGCGCGGTGCCGGGCCCGCCCGGCGTGACGAGGCACCTCGTGACCCCCCTGGGCGGAGCCCGCGGGTTCCGGTGGATCCCGGCGGCACCCCACGGCACACACCGTGGTGGTGGACGCGCGAGGGGCGGCACCGGTCCGGTCCGGCCGGTTCACGCCGGCTGCCAGATCCGGGACAGGGCCGCCGGGGTGAGTACCTCCCCGGGCGGGCCCTGGCCCACCAGCCGTCCGTCGCTGAGGAGCAGGCAGGCGTCCGCCGAGCGGGCGGCCTGAAGGTCGTGCGTGGCCTGGACGACGGTCGTGCCGTCGGCGACCAGGTCCGTCAGGAGGGTCGTGATCCGTTCCCGGGCCCCGGGGTCGAGCCCGGTGGTCGGCTCGTCCAGCAGCAGCAGGTCGGACTGCTGGGCGAGGCCCTGCGCGATCAGGACGCGCTGGCGTTGCCCACCGGACAGCTCGCCGAGCTGGCGGGCGGCCAGGTCGGCGACGCCCAGTCGCTCCATGGCGGAGTCGACCACCGCCCGGTCGTGCCGGGTCGGCCGCCGCCACAGCCCCCGCTCGCCCCAGCGGCCCATCTCCACCGTCTGCCGCGCCGTGAGGGGGAGCGCGTCGCCGACGGCGCCGCGCTGCGGAACGAAGGCCGGCGGACGACCCTCGGCGTACCGGAGCCGGCCCGATGTGGCGTCGATCACGCCGGCGAGGACACCGAGCAGGGTGGACTTCCCGCTCCCGTTCGGCCCGACGAGTGCCGTCATGGCCGACGCCGGTATGTCTGCGCTGAGTCGGCGGAGCACGGGTCTGCCCGGGTAGCCGGCGTCCAGGTCGGTGAAGCGGACGCGCCGGCCCGCCGTCCCGGTGCCGGGCGACTCGGAGCGATGTTTTTTGAACATGATTGTCATTGTAGGCTCCTCGCATGGAATGGCTGACGGCCCCTTTCGAGGCGGCCTTTGTGCAACGGGCCCTGTGGGCCGGGATTCTGGTGTCGGCGATATGCGCCCTCGCGGGTACGTGGGTGGTGCTCAGGGGGATGGCCTTCCTCGGCGACGCCATGTCCCACGGTCTGCTGCCGGGCGTCGCGGTCGCCGCCCTGCTCGGGGGCAACCTGCTGGTGGGGGCGGTGGTGAGCGCGGCCGTCATGACCGCCGGCGTCACGGCGCTCAACCGCACCCCGAGGCTGTCCCAGGACACCGGCATCGGCCTGCTGTTCGTCGGGATGCTGTCCCTCGGCGTCATCATCGTGTCGCGCTCGCAGTCCTTCGCGGTGGACCTCACCGGGTTCCTCTTCGGCGACGTGCTCGCCGTGCGCGAGAGCGACCTGGTCCTCCTCGGAGCGGCGCTGCTGCTGGCACTGGCCGTCTCGGTGTTCGGTCACCGCGCCTTCCTGGCCCTGGCGTTCGACGAGCGCAAGGCCAGGACGCTCGGCCTGCGCCCCCGGCCGGCCCATGCCGTGCTGCTGGGGCTGCTGGCCCTGGCCATCGTCGCCTCCTTCCACATCGTGGGAACGCTGCTCGTCCTCGGCCTGCTCATCGCCCCGCCGGCGGCGGCCCTGCCCTGGGCGCGCGGCGTGAGCGGTGTCATGGCCCTGGCCGCGGTCCTCGGCGCGACCGCCACCTTCGGCGGCCTGCTGCTCTCCTGGCATCTGGGCACCGCGGCCGGCGCGTCCGTCTCGGCCCTCGCGGTCAGCCTCTTCTTCCTGTCCCACCTGGCGTCCGGGTTCCGGCACCGCCGTCGTGCGCGCCGCGCCGGTCTCCCCGCCCGTGCCGCCGTGTTCACCGCGAACGCCCCCGCGACCCGACCGAACGAAACCTGAGGCGATCTCCTTGTTCGTCCGAAGAAACGTCACATCCCTGGCTCCGGCACTCCTGTCCGTGGTCCTGCTGACCGCGGGCTGCGCGGGCCGGGACGACACCGAGTCCGGCCCCGGGGACCCTTCTTCCTCCGCCACCCCCCACGGTCACGTCGAGGGCGCCACCGAGGCGGCCGAGCAGCAGTCCCGGCTCCTCCTCGGTGACCCCGGCACCGGCGAGACCCGGGTACTGGACCTGATCACCGGGAAGGTCCACGACACCGCGCGCAGAGCCGGCGTCACCCGGCTCACCACCGACGGCCGCTTCGGCTACTTCCACGGCGCGGACCGCACCCACGTCCTCGACGGCGGCGCGTGGACGGTCGACCACGGGGACCACGTGCACTACTACCGCGCGAAGATCCAGGAGGCCGGCGAACTCCCGGGCGGCACCGGCACGCGCGTCCGCAGCGACGCCGGCGTAACGGTGGTCACGGCGGCGGACGGGCGGGCCGGCGTCCACCTGCGCGCCGATCTGGAGAAAGGCGCGCCCGGCACCCCCGACCGGCTGCCGGGCAGCTACGCCGGGGCCGTCGTGCCGTACGCGGACCACCTGATCGCTCTCACGCGCGACGGCGACGGCCCCGCGAGGGTCGTCGTGCTCGACCGGTCGGGCGAGCGCGTCGCCGCTCCGGAGTCCGAGTGCGAGGACCCCAGGGGCGACGCGGTCACCCGGCGGGGGATCGTCCTCGGCTGCGCCGACGGCGCCCTGCTCGTCCACGAGGACGACGGCGCCTTCACCGCCGAGAGGATCCCGTACGGCGAGGACGTGCCGAAGGCGGAGCGGGCCACGGAGTTCCGGCACCGCCCGGGCAGCACCACGCTCACCGCACGCGCGGGGAAGGACGCCGTCTGGGTCCTGGACGTGACCGAGCGTGCCTGGACCCGGGTGGAGACCGGCCCTGTCGTCGCCGCCAACACCGCGGGCGAAGGCTCCCCGCTGCTCGTCCTGGAGACCGACGGGGCCCTGCACGGCTACGACATGTCCACCGGGAAGGAGACCGCGGTCACCGGCCCCCTGCTGAAGGACGTCCCGGAAGCCGCCACCGGCGGGACGGCGGCACCGGTGATCGAGGTCGACCGGAGCCGGGCCTACCTCAACGACCCGTCGGGCAGGCGCGTGTACGAGATCGACTACAACGACGACCTCCGCGTCGCCCGCACGTTCGACCTGGACGTCCGGCCGTCCCTGATGGCGGAGACGGGCCGATGAGCGCGCGGACGGGGGCAGTGCGGGTGCGCGCCCTGCTGCCGGCCCTGGTGACCTCCTTCGTCGCCGCCGCCACGGCGACCGGCTGCGCGAGCGGCGACGAGCGGCCCCGGATCGTGGTGACGACCAACATCCTCGGCGACATCACCCGGGAGATCGTCGGGGACGAGGCGGACGTCAGCGTGCTGATGAAACCCGGCACCGATCCGCACTCCTTCGGGCTGTCGGCCGTGCAGGCCGCCGAGCTGGAGAACGCGGACCTGGTCGTCCACAACGGGCTCGGGCTGGAGGAGAACGTACTGCGGCACGTGGAGGCGGCCCGTGAATCGGGTGTGGCCACCTTCGCGGCCGGCGAGGCGGCGGACCCGCTCACCTTCCACACCGGGGCCGAGGGCGGTCCCGCCGACGAGGCCGGAGAGCCCGACCCGCACTTCTGGACCGACCCCGACCGGGTGCGCAAGGCCGCCGGCCTGATCGCCGACCAGGTCGTCGAACACGTGGACGGCGTGCGCGAGAACACCGTCCGCGACAACGCCGAACGCTACGACGGACGACTCGCCGACCTCACCGCCTGGATGGAGAAGTCCTTCGCGGCCATTCCCGAGGACCGGCGTGCCCTGGTGACCGATCACCACGTCTTCGGCTACCTGGCCGACCGCTTCGGCTTCCGCGTGATCGGCGCGGTCATCCCCAGCGGCACGACCCTCGCCTCGCCCAGCTCCTCCGACCTGCGCTCCCTCACCCAGGCCATGGAGCAGGCCGGGGTGCGCACCGTCTTCGCCGACTCCTCCCAGCCCACCCGGCTGGCCGAGGTCCTGCGCCGGGAGACGGGCGGCGACGTGGACGTCGTCGCGCTGTACTCCGAGTCGCTGACCGGGAAGGGCGAGGGCGCCGGCACCTACCTGGAGATGATGCGCGCCAACACCACGGCCGTGGCCGAGGGCCTCACCGGCGACTGAACGAATCCACCCCGCGGCCCGGCGGACCGAACACCGGCCGCTCCACCCCCGAAACCCGCCCCCACCGGGGCCGGAGAGGAAGCACACACCATGAACAAGTCGACGCGCGCCAGAACGCTCACGGGCGCGGCCCTCGCCCTGGCGGCGTCCGTGGCGCTGACCGCCTGCGGCGGAAACGACGACGCCTCGTCCGAGGCCGAGCCGAAGCAGACGAAGAGCAGCAAGGCCGCCACGGTCGACAACCCGCTGGTCGCCACCTTCGACGGGGGCCTGTACGTCCTCGACGGCGAGACCCTGGAGCCGGCGAAGACGATCGAGCTGCCCGGCTTCAACCGGGTCAACCCGGCGGGCGACGAGGACCACGTCGTCGTCTCCACCGACACCGGCTTCCGCGTCTTCGACGCCGCCCGGCAGACCTTCACGGACACCGGGTTCGAGGGAGCCAAGCCCGGTCACGTCGTGCGGCACGCCGGCAGGACGGTCCTGTTCACCGACGGCACCGGTGAAGTGAACGTCCTCGACCCCGCCGAACTCGGCGACGGAACCAAGCCGCGGACCCGCACCTACACCTCCGCCGAGCCCCACCACGGTGTCGCCATCGAACTGGCCGACGGCGAACTCGTCACCACCCTGGGCACCGAGGAGAAGCGCACCGGCGCCCTCGTCCTGGACGAGGACAACAAGGAGATCGCACGCGCCGAGAACTGCCCGGGCGTGCACGGCGAGGCCGCCGCGAAGGGCGAGGTGGTCGCTCTCGGCTGCGAGGACGGCGTCCTGCTCTACAAGGACGGCGAGTTCACCAAGGTCGACGCCCCCGACGACTACGCCCGCACCGGCAACCAGGCGGGCAGCGACATCTCCCCGATCCTGCTGGGCGACTACAAGACCGACCCCGAGGCGGAACTGGAACGGCCCACCCGCATCTCGCTGATCGACACCCGCACCGCGAAGATGAAGCTGGTCGACCTCGGCACCAGCTACTCCTTCCGCTCCCTCGCCCGCGGCCCGCACGGCGAGGCACTCGTGCTCGGCACCGACGGCATGCTCCACGTCATCGACCCGGAGACCGGAAAGGTCGAGAGGAAGATCGACGCGGTGGGCGACTGGACGGAGCCCCTGGACTGGCAGCAGCCCCGGCCCACCCTCTTCGTCCGCGACCACACGGCGTACGTCTCCGAGCCGGGCAAGCGCCGACTGCACGCCTTCGACCTGGAATCGGGCGAGAAGCTGGCGTCCGTGACCCTGCCGAAGAGCACCAACGAACTGTCCGGCACGGTGGCCGGTCACTGACCGGTCCTCTCCGCAGCGCTCCTCACGGAACGCCCGCCGGCCCTCTGCCGGCGGGCGTTCCGTGTCCTCCGCACCGGGGGACCACGCGAGCGCCGCGGAGGTCCGGCGTGCCCCTGGGCGCCGGCCGCGGAAGCCACCCACCGTCCGGCGGACCACGTGCACGGGCGCGTACGAGGACTCCACGCACCCCGCGCCGTACCGGGCCGACGTCCGCCTCACCACACCGGCACGGTCCTACTCGTTCCGCTCCGCGACGAAGATGCAGAACGGGTGGCCCTCGGGATCCCGGTAGACACGGAAGCGCTCCCCGTCGTCGGGGTCCGGTCGGTCCCGGTCGCTGAGCAGGCTGCCGCCGAGGGCGAGCACGCGCTCGTGCTGGTTCCGCAGCTCCTCCGGCGAGGTGACGCTCAGGTCGAGGTGCAGCTGCTGGGGCACCGGGCCGTCCGGCCAGTCCGGTTCGCGCAGGCGCTTCACCTGCTGGAAGGCGAGCTGCGGGACGCCGTCGGGGTTGCGCGGCACGAGCCAGTCCCTGCCGTGCTCGTCCGGCTGCCCGGCCGGAGGCGGCTCGTCCCCCTCGGCGTAGTCGAGCCCCAGCAGGGACCGGTAGAACCCGGCGAGCCTGCGGACGTCGGTGCTGTCGAGCACGGTCTGCACCAGCCGGATGCGGTCTGCGTCGTCGCTCATGGGATCCAGGTGCCCGGCCCGGCCCGGCCCCGCCCGAACGGCTCGCTCGGGGGACGAACGACCCGGCACCCTCACCTCGCGGGGCCTCGCACGGCGGCATCCGGCCCGCGCGGACCGGCAGGCCCGGAAGCCGCCGTGGAGGCCGTCTCGCGGCTCCGACCGCATGCCGGGTGGCTCCGGCGGCCGAGGGCGAGTCCGGCGGTGATCTCCGGTCTGCCCGTCCCCCATGCGCTCACGCGCACCCGGGAGGACATCGTGACCGCCACCCGCACCTGCGACGCCTTCTGCGGCCTCGACGGCTTCGGCACCGCCGGCCGCGACACGTGGCCGGCCCCGACAGGGCCGGTCGTTCTGCCACTCGCCGAAGGCGCGCACGGGCTCACGACGTGTCCGTAACCGACGCGAAGCCGGCCGACCTGGTGTTCCACCACAGCCAAGTCGTCACCACGGGCGCCGGTCTGCGCGTCGCCTCAGCCGTCGCGGTCCGAAAGGGACACGTACTGCGGGACGGCTTCTCCGGCCATGCCGTGCCGGCCGGGGCGGCCGCCGCCGGGCCGGATCACCTGACGGTCCGCGAGACCGAAGACCGCCTTCCGACTCGGCGGCGGGACGGCCGCTCATCCGGCCCGCGACGCACGGCTTCGGCCGGGACGGGAGTTCGTGCCCGTTGAATCCGTCAGGCCGCGGAAGCCGCCCCGGCCCGCTCGTCCTCGCCCTCGGCCGCCGCCAGTGCCCTGTTGCGGCGGACGGAGGACCAGAAGGAGGCGCCGATCAGGACCACGCCGATGAGGCCGGTGATGATCTCGTTGATCTCGTACCGGATGGTGACCAGCAGGATCATCGCCAGGGCGCCGATGGCGTAGTGCGCGCCGTGCTCCAGGTAGACGTAGTCGTCCAGGGTGCCCTGGCGGACCAGGTACACCGTCAGCGACCGCACGTACATGGCGCCGATGCCCAGGCCGAGCGCCATCAGCACGATGTCGTTGGTGATGGCGAAGGCGCCGATCACGCCGTCGAAGGAGAAGGAGGCGTCCAGGACCTCCAGGTAGAGGAACATGAAGAACGCGGCCTTGCCGGCCAGGGCCACCGCCGAGCGGGGCTTGCCGGAGCGCTCGGCCTGCTCCTCCTGCTCGTGCTCGCGTTCCTCCTCCTCCTCGAGCTTGTCCTCGAAGTAGCCGGAGAGGCCGCCCACGATCATGTAGGTGATCAGGCCCGCGACGCCGGCGAGCAGGACGGTGGAGGACTTGTCGACGTGCGCGCCGCCGTGCTGGTGGGCGTGGGTGGCGAAGGCCATGGCGGAGATCATCAGGAAGATCAGCGCGATGCAGACCGACAGCATGTCGACCTTGCCGAGCTTGGCCAGCGGGCGCTCCAGCCGGCCGAGCCACTTGATGTCCCGGTCCTCGAAGATGAAGTCGAGGAAGATCATCAGCAGGAACATGCCACCGAACGCGGCGATCGCCGGGTGGGCGTCGGTGACGAGTTCCTGGTAGCGGTCCTTGTCACTGAGCGCGAGGTCGACCGCCTCGATCGGGCCGAGCTGGGCACTGACGGCGACGATCACGACGGGGAAGACCAGCCGCATGCCGAAGACGGCGATCAGAATGCCGATGGTGAGGAAGATCTTCTGCCAGAAGGCATTCATCTTCTTCAGGATGCCGGCGTTGACCACCGCGTTGTCGAAGGACAGCGAGATCTCGAGGATGGAAAGGATCGCCACGATGCCGAAGGCGGTCCACCCCCCGAAGAGAACCGCTGCGACCAGGCCGAGCGCGGTGACCGCGAACGACCAGCCGAAGGTTTTCAGAACCACTGGGTGCCCCATCGTGTGGTCAGGCGCGGTCGGGGAGGAGCGCGACGCCGTCGTCGTCGGCGTGCAGGACGTCGCCGGGGCGGAAGGTGACGCCGCCGAAGGTGACGGGGACGTCGACGGCTCCGGCGGCGTCCTTGGCGCTCTTGCGGGGGATGGTGCCCAGCGCCTTGATGCCGAGCCGGAGACCGGCGAGGGCGGCGCTGTCGCGGACGGCGCCGTGCAGGACCAGGCCGGCCCAGCCGTTGTCCTGGGCGGCACCGGCGATGAGGTCGCCGACCAGGGCGGTGCGCAGGGAGCCGCCGCCGTCGACGACCAGGACGGCGCCGTCGCCCGGCGTGCGCAGCAGGTCGCGCAGCAGGCCGTTGTCCTCGTGGCAGGAGACGGTGCGCACGCGGCCGGCGAAGCCCCGGTGGGCGCCGAACCGGCGGAACTGCAGGTCGCAGACGCGCAGGTCGGTGCCGTACCGGTCGACGAGGTCGGCGGTGGGGACGGGGGTGACCGTCTCGGGCATGGTGGTGCTCCTTCGTTCGGGGCTGCCGCGCCCGCTGCTCATCCGGCCGTCAGGGGGAGGGGGGAGCGAGCGCGGCAGCCTGCTCGGGGGTGAGGGGACGGACGGCGTGTCCGCGCAGGAGGAGGTGCAGCTTGGCCGTCTCCTCCAGTTCCTCGATCGCGTCGGCGGCCTGCTCCAGGGACGCGCCGGCGACGACGGGCCCGTGGTTGGCGAGGAGGACGGCGTGGTGGGTGCGGGCCGTCTCCTCGGCGAGCGGTTCCAGGCTGCTGTCGCCGGGGGGGTGGTAGGGCAGGAGGGGAAGGGTGCCGACGCGCATGGCGTAGTAGGCGGTGAGCGGGGGCAGCGCGTCGGCGGGGTCCACGCCGTCGAGGCAGGAGACCGCCGCGGCGTGGGTGGAGTGCAGGTGCACGACCGCGTGGGCGGTCGGCCGGGCCCGGTAGAAGGCGGCGTGCAGGAACGCCTCCTTGGTGGGGCGCGGCCCGTCGAGGTGTTCGCCGTGCAGGCCGGTGCGCGACAGGTCGGCCTCCTCGACCGTGCCGAGACTGGACCCGGTGGGCGTGAGCAGCAGGCTGCCGTCGGCCAGGCGGACGGACAGGTTGCCGGTGGAGCCGTGGGTCAGGCCGCGCGTGAACAGGGAGCGGGCGGTGCGGACGATGAGCCTGCGCGCGGCCGATTCGTCGGTGCAGGAGGTCACTCGACCTCCTCGGTGGAAGGGGCGAGGGCGCGGGTGAACAGGTCGGGTGCGCCGAAGTTGCCGGACTTGAGCATGAGGGCGAGGTCGCCGTGCCGGGTGGTGGCGTAGGTCCACGGCACACCGGGGTCGGCCTCCTCGCCGACCAGGACGGCACGGATGCCGAGCGCGGTGGTGACGGCGCCCGAGGTCTCCCCGCCCGCGACGAGCAGGCGTCGCACGCCGCGCCCGACGAGGTGGGAGGCGAGCGCGCCGAGGAGGTCCTCGACCTGCGCGGCGGCCTCGGCGACACCCAACTGGGCCTGCACTGCGGCCAGTTCCTCCGGTGAGGCGGAGGCGTAGATCAGCACGGGGAGAGCGGGGTCCTGCTCGTCGTACCAGGCCAGCGCCTCACCCGTGACGTCGCGGCCGGTGGCGGCGGCGAGGACGTCGAGGTGGAGGGAGGGCAGGCCGGCGGCGTAGAACTGGGCGATCTGCTCGAGCGTGCGGGCCGAGCAGCTGCCCGCCAGGACGGCGGCCCGGCCTTCGCCGGGCCAGGGTTCGGCGGTGGCCGGACCGGCGGCGGGGTAGGCGTGTCCGAGCCCTTCGGCGAGACCGGCGGCGCCGGCGACGACCGGCAGTTCGAGGGCGGCGGCGCCCAGGACGGCGAGGTCGTCGTCGGTCAGGGCGTCGGCGACGACGTGCCGGACACCGGCCTGCTGGTGGGCGGTCACGGCGTCGCGCACGGCCTCGACCCCGCGGCGCACGGTGGTCCAGTCGATCAGGCCCACCGGGTGGCGGGTCTGCGCGGACAGCAGGCGCACCAGGGCGGAGTCCGTCATGGGGTTGAGGGGGTGGTGGCGCAGCGGTGAGTCGGACAGCAGTTGGTCGTGGACGAAGAGGTGGCCCTGGTAGACGGTGCGGCCGTTGGGCGGGGAGGCCGGGCAGTGCAGGGTGACCGTGGCGCCGGCGGCGTCCAGGAGGGCGTCGGTGACCGGGCCGATGTTGCCGTGCGGGGTGGAGTCGAAGGTGGAGCAGTACTTGAAGTAGACCTGAGCCGCGCCCTTGGACCACAGCCAGCGCTGGGCGGCGAGGGAGTCGGCGACCGCCTCGTCGGCGGGCGTGGACCGGGACTTGAGGGCGACCACGGCGGCGTCGCAGTCCGCCGGGAGCACGGTGGTGTCGTCCGGGGTACCGAAGACCAGGGCGGTGCGCAGGCCCGCACGCCGGAAGGCCGCGGCGACGTCGGTGCCGCCGGTGAAGTCGTCGGCTGTGCAGCCGATGCGCAGGGTCATGGTCGGGGGTTTCTCCTCGGGCGTGCGGGCGGAGCATGGGGGACCGGGGCGGGCGGGGGAGTCACCCGCCCCGGAGTGAGGGAGTCAGTTCTGGCCGGCGCCGATGGCCTTGATGACGGCGGCGGTGAACTCGGTGGTGGAGGCCGAGCCGCCGAGGTCGCGGGTGGAGGTGCCGGCGGCGATGGCGTCGGCCACGCCCTTCTCGATGGTCTTCGCGACGGTGGCGAGCCTGTCGTCGCCGTGCTTGGCGGCGAGCCACTCGAAGAGCATCGCGCCGGAGAGGATCATGGCGACCGGGTTGGCGGCGTTCCGCCCGGCGATGTCGGGGGCGGAGCCGTGGGAGGCCTGGGCCATGGCGGTGGTGGCGGAGGCGTTGATGGACGGGGCGGTGCCCAGCGAGCCGGAGATCTCGCCGGCCAGGTCGGAGAGGATGTCGCCGAACATGTTCTCGGTGACGATGACGTCGAAGTCCCGGGCACGGCGCACCAGGTGGACGGTCATGGCGTCGATGTGGAAGTCGTCCACCGTCACGTCCGGGTAGTCCTTCGCGACTTCCTGGCAGACCGTGCGGAACAGGCCGGTGGTGAGCTTGAGGACGTTGGCCTTGTGGACGATGGTGAGCTTCTTGCGGCGCGAGCGGGCCAGGTCGAAGGCGACGCGGGCGACGCGCTCGGTGGCCTCGCGGGTGATGATGCCCAGCATGATCGCGGTGTCGGGGGTGGGCATGAACTCGCCGGTGCCGGCGAAGGTGTTGCGGTCGGCGTAGAAGCCCTCGGTGTTCTCGCGGACGATGACGAGGTCGGCGTCGTCGCAGACCGCCTTGGCGCCGGGGAAGGACTTGGCGGGGCGGATGTTGGCGAAGAGCTGGAAGTGCTTGCGCAGGGTGCCCGAGGGGTTGAGCGCGGACTTGTGCGGCTCGGGGTAGGACACGGAGTCGTGCGGGCCGAGGTACCAGCCGTCCAGGCCGGCGAGGGCCTCTTTGGTCTCCTCGGGGACGGGGGTGCCGTGGGTCTCGATGGCGGCGGCGCCCAGCGGCAGGGTCACCCAGTCGACGGAGACGCCGGCGGCCCGGGCGGCGGCGGTGGCGATCTCGACGGAGGAGGGGACGATCTCGGGGCCGATGCCGTCGCCCTCGAGGACGCCGAGGCGGTAGGTCGTGCTGCTCATGGTGCGGGTTCCTCTCAGAACAGGGGGTGGGGGAGGAGGGTCAGGACAGGACGGCCGCGGCGTCGGTGAGCGCGGTCCGGGAGCGGGCGGCGGCTTCGGGGCTGTCGCCGTCCTGGGTGTGTTCCAGGGTCAGCCAGCCGGTGAAGCCCCCTGCGCGCAGCGCGGTGAGCAGGGCGGGCAGCCGGGGGTCGCCGACGGCCAGGGGGCCGCGGGTGGCGGGTGCGGCGAGCTGGAGGCAGCCGGTGACGCGGGCGTGGTCCGTGACCGCACGGACGGCGTCGACGCCTTCGGCGTCGAGGTGGTGAGTGTCCAGCACCAGTCCGGCCGGAGCGTCGAGCAAGTCGATGAGGGCGAGGGCTTCGGCCGGGGTGCGCCACAGCGAGGTGTGGGCGCGTGACTGGGGTTCCAGCAGCAGCCGGCTGCCGTGGCCGGCCGCTTCGTCGGCCAGGTGCCGCACGGCGCGTTCGGCCCACAGGCGCTGCATGTCCTCGAGACCCGGCAGGAAGGTGCCGCGGGTCTGGCCCAGGGTGACCGGGACACCGAGTTCACCGGCCAGACGGGCGGCGCCCAGCAGGCGGGACAGGGCGTGACGGCGTACGTCGGGCGACGGGTCGGTCAGCGTCAGACGGTCCTGTGCGGCGACCGGACCGGTGCCGATGCCCAGCACCTTCAGCCCGGCGGCCTCCACCGTCCGCGCCAGTGCCCCGGCGTCCCGCGCACCGGTCTCCCGGACCTGCACCTCCACCCCGTCGTAGCCCAGCTCGGCCAGTCGGCGGAGGGCTTCGGTGAGCGGTGCGGTGAAGCCGAGCGGCATCGGCGAGGAGCAGTCGTCGCCCGAGACGGTGTAGGCCAGCGGCCAGGGCAGCCCCGCCGTCACGGCGCGACCGCCGCGGCCGGAGGCGCCGGCTGTCCGCCGGGGGTGAGCAGGCCGCGCAGTTCGCGTGCGGCGGCGCCCGCACCGTCCAGCACCGGCACACCCACCAGGCCGGCCAGGGCGTCGCGGGCGGGGGTGAGCGAGTACTGCGCCAGCAGGACCGCGTCGGCGTCGGCCCCCCGGGCGGCGTGCAGGGCGTCGGCCAGGTGGCGGGCGGTGGCTTCGGCGTCGTCCGCCGCGGCGGCTTCCTCGCTCAGGGCGGTCACGATGTCGAGCGGACGGTCCGGACGGACCGCCGGGACGAGCGCTTCGAGCTGGGCGACGGCGGCCGGAACGGCGGGCGGGGTGGAGGCGACCACGGCGATACGCCGGTACGGGCCGGCCAGGGCGGCCCTGAACATCGCCTCGTCGGACTTGAGGGCGGGCACGTCCCACAGGGCGCGGGCGGTGTCCACGACCTCGCCGTAGGAGGAGCAGGTCAGCAGCAGGGCCTGGGCGCCGCCGTCCATCACGTGGCCGATCAGGCGGAGCATGCGCCGGCGCAGCGCGTCGGTGAGTCCGCCGGCCGCACGGACGTCGTCCAGGAGGCGGTCGTCCAGCACGTTCCAGACCGTGGCGTGCGGGAACTCCCGCGCGAACGCCTCTTCGGCGATGCGGTGCGCGGTCGGCACGGCGTGGATCATGGCGACCAGAGGTCGGGGTTCGATCACCGGGGTTCTTACCTCTTCCGGTAGGCGGGGACCGGCAAGGGTCCCGACCGCGGGCCTGCTCCGGTCGGCGGAGGAACGTCCGTGACAGCGGGAAGGCAGCGCCCGAGATGGGGGGCGGCAGCGTTGCGTGGTGTGCCGTGCCGCCACTGTAGGCCGAACCGGTAAACCGGTCAACCGGTTGTGTCGGCGAGGAGCCCACGGGCTGCCGGCGCCGGTCCGGCGGCCCGTGGTGTCCCGCTACGCCTCGCGCTGTTCGAGCGCCTCCATCAGGCGGCGGGAGGCGCCCTCCATGTGCCGGGCCATCGCCGTTCGGGCGGCGGCGGCATCGCCCTCGGCCACCGCCTCGTAGATCGGCACGTGGTCGGCGTAGGCCACCTCGCGGGACCGCACGGCGCCGGTGCGCTCCACCCAGCCGCGCTGGATCATCGCGCGCATGCCCTTGAGCATGTCGCGCAGCACCGTGTTGCCGGCCAGCTCGCCGAGGGCGGCGTGGAAGGCGGTGTCGGCCTCGGGGAACTCGTCGTCCGGGCACTCCCGCATCGCCGTCAGCCGGGCCCGCAGCAGTTCGACGCCCGCCTCGTCGCGCGCCTGGGCGGCCAGGCCGGCGACGATCACCTCCAGTTCGGCGCGGGCCTGCACCATGTCGCGGGCGCCTCGTTCCCCGAGGACCAGTCCCAGCTCGAACAAGCGGTAGAGCACGTCGGAGTCGGCGCCGCGGAAGTACGTCCCGCTGGACTGCCGGATCTCCAGCAGGCCGAGGAACCCGAGCGACTTGATCGCCTCCCGCACGGTGGGCCGGTTCACTCCGAGCATCTCGGTCAGCTGCCGCTCGGAGGGGATGCGGTCGCCGGGCTGGACCTCGCCGGACATCAGGTAGTCGATCAGGCGGCGGGAGACCTCGGCGGCCAGCGGCTCGCGCGGCTCGACCGTGATCCTGGCGAGTTCGGCCATCGATTTCCTCACTTCGGTATTGACGCGATGGCCGGATTCTAGTTACCTACCGGCAATCCGGTAAACCGGTTGTCCGGAGGTTCGGCGCGTGTGAAGCGCCTTCGTCCACCTCCGTCAGCCGCCTCGGAAGCCCCCGCCATGCCTGGCGCACCTCTGACGTTCTCAGTAGGCCCTTGCCCGCCGCGATCGTGCGCCCCGAGCCGCCGTACAGGAACCGCACGTACCATGACCGACCCGACGCACCAGCCGAGTACGGCCCCGTGTGCGCTGCCGGTCGCCTTTCAGCCCGACACGCACTGACCCGCGCGCCGCCCTGCGCCGCCGTCCGACCGGCGGCCCACAGCCCTGCCCCAAGGAGCAACGATGCTCGCCGTCCTCGGCTTCGCCACCCTGGGCAGCTTCATGCTGCTCGTGATGCGCAAGCACCTCTCCGCGTTCACCGCCATCATGCTCACCCCGATCGCCGCCGCCCTCGTCGCGGGCAAGGGCACGGAACTCGGCGACATGATCGTGAACGGCCTGGAGACCGTCGCGCCCACCGCCGCCCTGCTGCTGTTCGCCGTCCTCTACTTCGGCCTGATGATGGAGGCCAAACTCTTCGAGCCGATCGTCCAGGCCATCGTCCGGGCCTCCAAGGGCGACCCGGTCCGCATCGTGGTCGGCACCGCCGTGCTCTCCCTGCTGGTCGCCCTCGACGGCGACGGCACCACCAGCTACATGATCGTCTGCTCCGCCTTCCTGCCCATCTACCGGCGCCTGGGCATCAACCCCCTCATCCTGGCGACGCTGGCGGCCATGGCGCTGGGCACCATCTCCGGCACCACCCCCTGGGGCGGCGCCGCCACCCGCGGCATCAGCGTCCTGCACCTGAGCGCCACCGAGTACTTCGTCCACATGATCGGCCCCATGGCCCTCACCGGCCTGGCCATCGTCGCCGTCGCCTACTGGCTCGGCCTGCGCGAGCGCCACAAGCTCGACGGTGAGAAGCTCGCCGCCTACAAGCTGGAGATCGCCTCCGGTGAGGCGTTCGAGCCGGTCGAGGTCGGCTGGCGCATGTGGTTCAACGCCGCCCTCACCCTGCTGCTGATGGTCCTGCTGATCCTCGAGGTCGCCGACCTGCTCGTCCTGTTCATGGTGGCGTTCGTCATCGCCCTGCTCGTCAACGTCCGCTCCATCGGCGACCAGCAGGACCTCATCAAGCGCCAGGCCGCCAACGCCGTCCCGGTGATGATCCTCGTCCTGGCCGCGGGCGTCTTCACCGGCATCATGACCGACTCCGGCATGATCAAGGCCATGGCCGACGCGGCCCTCGCCGTCGTCCCCGAGGGCTGGGGCGACGTCATCCCGCTGTTCACCGCCGTGCTCGCCCTGCCGCTCGGGTTCTTCATGTCCAACGACGGCTACTGGTTCGGCGTCGTCCCCGTGCTCGCGGAGTCCGCCGCGCACTACGGCATCAGTCCCAACGAGATCGCCCGCGCCGGCGCCATCGGCCAGATCCTCCACATGATGGGCCCCACCAGCGCCCCGCTCTGGGTCCTCCTCGGACTGGTCAAGGCCGAGCTGGGCGACTTCCAGCGGCACGCCCTGCGCTGGGGCGTCCTCGTCTCCGCCGCCTACATCCTCTTCGCCGTCGTCACCGGTGCCATCAGCGTCACCTGAGCCGCGCGCGACGCCTCGCGGGTCTCCTCGTGCCGGGTGGGCCGCACTCCGTCCCGGTGCGGTCCACCGGGTCCGTGACGTGTCGCGGCGACGGCCCGGCCGCCTGACCGCCCCCCCAGTCCCCCTCTGCACGGAGAACGCCGTGAACCACCCCACCGACGAGCCCTGTTCCGCCTCCTTCCCGCCCGCCGTCCTGCGCCCGGCCGAACTGACCTCCTTCAGCCGCGGCGGCGGCGCCCGCACCGTCCCCCTGGTCACCCGGGCCGTCGGCGCCGAGGTCTTCCTCACCGGGCAGACCCTCTTCGAGGGCGGCGCCGGTATCGCCCTGCACACCCACAACTGCCCCGAGAGCGTGACCGTCCTCGAAGGCGACGCCGTCGTGGAGATCGACGGCACCGAACACCGCGTCACCCGCTTCGACACCACCTACGTCCCCGCCGGCACCCCCCACCGCTTCCGCAACGCCTCCGCCACCGAACCCATGCGGATCCTGTGGATCTACGCCTCCGTCGACGCCACCCGCACCCTCGTCGAGACCGGCGTCACCGCGCGTGTCGACGCCGAGCACGGCAAGGCCGCCGCCGGGACCCGCGACTGACACCGACACGACCCAGGAGCAGGAACACCACCGTGATCACCGAGATCGCCCAGATCGAGATCCACCCGGGCCGGGAGAAGGAGTTCGAGGAGGCCGTCGCGAAGGCCCTGCCCCTCTTCCTCGAGGCCGACGGCTGCGAGGGGGCCGACCTGCACCGCAGCGTCGAACACCCCACGCGCTACCGGCTCATGGTCCGGTGGGAGACGGTCGAGCACCACACCGTCGCCTTCCGCGGCTCCCAGGGCTTCGCCAGGTGGCGGGCCCTGGCCGGACCGCACTTCGCGGCTCCACCACAGGTCGAACACGTGTACCCCGTCCTCGCGCCATGACGCCGACGGCCGGTTCCGCCGCGGTGGCGGAGCCGGCCGTCCGGTGCGGATCAGGCGCCGGTCAGCAGGCCGTGTTCCGCCACGGCCGCCAGGGACAGCGTCTTGTAGCCGACCTGCTCGAACAGCACCACGACGCGGTCCTCCTCGATGCGCATGACCGTGCCCTCACCCCATTCGGCATGGCGGACCCTGTCGTTCGGCTCGTAGGGAACACGGTCCCCAGGGGTGCGGGCGGGCTCCCGGCGCGTGGTCCCGGTGCGGCCGTCCCGGTCCCGCCGGCACAGGTCGCACCGCCCGCAGGGCCGGTCGAGCTGCTCGCCGAAGTAGCCCAGCAGGTACTGGCGGCGGCACGACTGCGTCTCCGCGTAGCCGCGCATCATCTCGATGCGTGAACGGTCCATCCGGCGGCGCCGCTCGAACACCTCCGCCGCTCCTTCGGCGGCGTCGTCCGCCGTACGACCGGCAGACGCCCGGACCGTGCGGCGCCTGCCTTCGCAGGTCACCGCTCCGGCCTCTTCCAGCAGGTTGAGCAGGTCCGTGGTCTTGCGGCGGGACAGTCCGGACAGCTGCGCCACCCGGGTGCGGCTCTGCGGGACGTCCTGGCCGAGCAGTACGGTCATGATCTTCTTCAGTTCTTCGGTGTTCAGCGCCCGGGCGGTGAGGAATCTCTGGAGCCCCAGGTCCTCGGGGCGGTAGAACAGCACCGCACGGGCGGGCCCCCCGTCCCGGCCGGCGCGTCCGATCTCCTGGTAGTACGAGTCCAGGGACTCCGGGACGGACGCGTGGGCGACGAACCGTACGTCGGGTTTGTCGATGCCCATCCCGAACGCCGAGGTGGCCACCACCACGGCAGGACGGCCGGCCATGAAACCGTCCTGGATCCGGCGCCTGTCCGCCGCCTTCATCCCGGCGTGGTAGGCCTCGGCCTCGACGCCGTCCCGCCGCAGTCGCGCCGCATAGGTCTCGGCGTCCTTGCGGGTGGCCGTGTACAGGATGCCCGGGCCGTCTGCTCCGGCCGTCCAGTGCGAGACGGCGGCGCGTTTGCCGTCGTCGTCGGTGAAGGTGCGCACGTCCAGGTGGATGTTGGGCCGGTCGGTCCCCGTGCTCACGACCTCGGCGTCGTGCATGTGGAGGTGCTCGAGGATGTCGGCCCGGACCGGGGTCGCGGCCGTTGCCGTCAGCGCCAGCACCGGTGGGCGGCCCAGCCGGTCGGCGGCCTCTCCCAGGCTCAGGTAGTCGGGACGGAAGTCGTGCCCCCAGGTGGAGACGCAGTGGGCCTCGTCGACGACGAAGAGCGAGGGGTTCAGGCCACGCAGCCTCTTCAGGACACTGTCCTTGGCGAGCTGCTCCGGCGACATGAACAGGTACTCGGCATCGCCCTCCCGGACGGCCCGCCAGCCCTCCTCGGTGGCCGACTCCGGCTGCGCGGAGTTCACGGCCACGGCGTCCGGCGCCGCGCTCTGCCGCAGTCCGGCGACCTGGTCGCGCTGCAGGGAGATCAGCGGCGACACCACGACGGCGGGGCCGCCCAGCATGACGGTCGGCACCTGATAGATCGCCGACTTGCCCGAACCGGTGGGCATGACCACCAGCACGTCGCGGCCGTCCAGCAGTGCGTCCATCGCCTCCGTCTGCTCGGGAGCCAGCTCGCTCCACCCGAAACGCTCCCGGGCGATGCGGCGCAGTTCGGCGATCCGGTGACGCGGTCCCGCGGGCGTCCGGGACGACGTGCCCCCGGTGCGCCCGGTCATGGCATCCCCGTTCGGCCGGTCGTCGGCCGACGCGGCCCGCGCCCGCGGGCGGCGGCAACCGCGGCTCTCACGTACAGGGTCACGAAGCCTCCTCGCAGCCGGACCCCGAGACGCTTCCGGGAGTCCTTCCGCCCGGGTACCCCCGGATCTCCGGTCGCACAGCCGCGGGTGACGGGCCTCGCAGGAGGACGGGCCGAGGGCTCGGGACGGCCCGGCACCGACCCGGCCGATCGTCGGGAAAGCCGGCAACGGGTCGGTGTGAGTCCTGGAACACCCGGTAACGGCTGACCGGACGAGCGAAGCGTCGTAATCTCCAGACGATGCCCTTGACCTGCAAGAAGCAGGCAGGGAGCGGATGGACCGGGAGCTTCTTCACGTTGCGTACCACGTTCAAGTCCAAGATCTAGCGTTTGGGTGTTTTCGCAGGTCAGAGCCCTGATTGCCGCCCCCGGGTCAGTAAACGGTCAGCATCGGGTCGGACGGTGTCCGGCTTGCTGACCCGCACCTATGGCATGGTCCTCCTGGGCCGCCCGGTGCCCTGCTCAGCCCGGGAACTCTTCGCGACCAACCAAGTCGTAGTCTTCACCCCTGCAAAGCCCAACGGCTTTGCCGCATTGCGGTCCGCTTTCCTGTAGGCCCCCTCCCTACGGGCTCCGTGCCACGACGAAGCCCCGCCGGGGCTCGGCGGGGCTTCTGTGCACAGAGGTCGTGACGGAGTGCGAGTGCAGCGGCTGGCGTGGGCACCGTTGCACTCCGGCTCTCCGCGGGCCAGGTCAGTCGTCCCCGGTGGTCCGGCTCACCAGTGCGCCGTACGCCAGTTGCAGCGCGTCCGCGCCGGCCAGTGCCGCGAGCGCGCCCATGGCGGTCCGGGTTGCCCGCGGCCACAGCAACTGGCCGGCGGTCAGGGTGGACACCACCCAGACGCTCGTGCAGAACGGGCAGGTCACCAGCTCGCCGACGGTGTCCCTGCCGCCCTCCGGCTCCGCCTCCTCGTGCAGCTCGGCGGGGCCCTGCGGGCCGACGTACCGCGTGAAGGGCGCGCGCAGCGGACTGGTGACGGACGCCTTGCTCAAGAGCCTGCTGAGCCGGAAGGTGGCGACCGAGGTCAGGACCACGTCCCAAGGCTGGGGCCGGTCGGGCACGGGGCTCCCGCGCAGCCGTACCGCCGTGGCCAAGGCCGCCGTGTACGCCCCGAATCCCGTCATGGCCGCGAGATAGCCGCCCAGCGGCCGGTCGTGCCCTGCGGAGTACCGTCGTCCGGTGCGCCGGGCGAGCTCGCGCAGGCGAGGTGCGAGGCGGTTGTCAGCCGTCTTGTCAGCTGCGGCGTCACCTGTGGTGTCAGGCGTGGTGGCCAGGGGATCCATGGGTCATGCCCTCCTCCGCTGCGCCCGGTTGCCGCTCTGCCTCCCGGCTGTTGTCCGCGTGCTCCGCCCGGTCGTCCTGGCGCAGGCGTATCTCGACGTGGCCGTCGGTGATCCGAGTGTCGAAGGCGGGTTGGGGAGCGGTGGCGGGGCCGCGTACGTTCCAGCCGTCGGAGAGGCGGAAGACGCTTCCGTGCCAGGGGCACTGGACGCATCCGTCGGCGATCGTGCCCTCGGACAGTGGTCCGGCGAGGTGGCTGCACCGGTCGGCCAGAGCGTGGACGGTGCCGCCGGTTTCGCGCACGACCAGGACCGGTACGTCGCCCACACTGCGCCGCACGGGCCGGCCGGCCGGGAATTCATCCACGGTCCCGATCCGGTGCCAGCCCTCCGTGACCACGTACGGCACCTCTTCGGCGTGGTTGGCGCCGGATGCCTGACGGTAGGCCAGGTGGCCGCCCAGCATGCCGCCGAGCCCGACCGCCGTCAGCCCGAGCAGGCCGTAGGCTCGGCCGGCCGCGTGGCGTCCCTTGAGGCGGCAGGTGAGTGAGGTGGCGTACAGCACGACGGCTGTCACGTTGCTCAGGGCGTGCACCAGGCCCACGCGTTTTTGCTGGCGGTGCAGTTCCGCCCAGTCGACCCAGCCTGCCAGGGCCGCGGGGGCGGCGGCGCTCAGGCCGACACCGATGAGCACTTCCGCTTCACGGGAGCGGCCGGGCCGTAGATCGAGCAGGGCCGCGGACAGCCAGCTGCCGATCGGCACCTGCACCATCAGCGGATGCACGGGGTGGCCCAGCCACCTTCCGTGCAGCGCGTCCCGGCCGCGACCGAGCGGCAGGGCACGCACACCCCGGCCGATCGCGTCGATCACCGCATCGGCCCAGGGGTCTCGTTCTATGCGGTCCAGCAGCCACAGGACCCGGTTCTGCCGCATCCGACGGCGTGGCGTCGTGGTCATGCGCAGCCGGGTCCCCACCTGCGCATACCGCAAACGGCCGACCAGGCCGGATGAACCCCGGCAATGGCCCCACGCCAAGAGCAGGCGGGCGAGGACCCGCCGCGGCAGGGCGGCATGGACTGCCTGTTCCCGAGGGACGATCACCGGGGCGCGGAGTGGGTCCGATGCCGATGGAGCCGTCCTGGCCGAAGCGCGCGCACTCGGCCTCGGCCAGGTGCGGTGGCAGAGCCCGAGGAGAAGCGACGCTACTTCTTGTCGTATGTCGATCAGAGGGCCGTCGTCTGGAAGCCGGTCATCAGACGCGACGGGGATCCGATGACGGGTACCTGGGAGGCACGACTGGGCTGCTCGTCCTCGGCCTGAGGGGAACGAAGGAGGAGACCGTGCAGCGGCCTGATGAGGAACTGCTGGATTTCGATACCGGCGAGCTGGAGGACTGGGACGAGGAGCGCGCACGAGCGGCCCTCGACGGCGAACACGGCACGCTCTACCGCAACCACCTGGACATCGCCCTGCATCTCGACCAGTGGGCGGAGGCCGAAAGCCGGCGCACCGACACCGACGCGCGCTATAAGGCGGGCTATACCCAGGCCCTGCGGGACACGGCCGCGTTCCTGCGGCAGACCTACTACCTTCCTTGAGCCGGGCGAAGGGTTTCGCCCGGACGCTCGGCGTCCCGGCCCACTTCATGATCTGGTCGGCGCCGTTCCGCCCGCCGTGCCGGGCCCCGTCGGTTTCCTTCGAGCGTGCGCGGGGGACCCGACGGCCGTGGTGGCATACGGAGCAGAGCAGCGGGTGCGCCTGCCGGCGCTGCGGGCAGGCTGGCTGACGCAGACGTTCGTCCACTGGCCGTTCCGGCCTGACGCGGTCCAGGCGCTCCTGCCCGGGGGACTGGTCGTGGACGAGTACGAGGAGGCCGCCTGGGTGGGGCTCACCCCCTTTGTCATGTCGGACGTGCGACCACCCGGCGTTCCCGTCTCGCTGCCCGGCCTGCCGACGTTCGCGGAGACCAACCTACGCACGTACGTACGCCACCGTGACGGCCGGGACGGGCTCTGGTTCCTGTCCATCGAGGTCGCCTTCCCCCCGATGGTGGCGGCCCGCGCCATCGGCGCACCGTACAACCCGGGCACCCTCCGCGTGTCCACGGACGGGGACACCGTCTCGTACTCCGGTTCCCGATGGATCGGTGACGCCTCCTACCGCCTGGTCGTCCGGCCTGGCGACCCGATCGAGCCGACGGAGCGGGACGTGTGGCTGACCTCGCGCTGGCGGGCGTACACCCGCAGGCTCGGCATGCTCTGGGAGACGCCCGTCGAGCACGAGCCGTGGCCGCTGGCCGACGCCGGCGTCGATGTACTGGAGGAGACGCTGACCGCCGCGGCGGGCCTGCGGGAAGCCCCCCTCGGTGAGCGCCTGGTGCACTTCTCGGAAGGAGTCAGGCATGTACGGCTCGGGCCCTCCAGGCCGTGCGTCCCGGAGCACGTCTCCCAGCCTCCCTGACACCCCTCGCCCGAATTCCGGCGCCGTCACGCGACGCCCGCGCGTGCGCTTCGACGGCTGGATCGCGGGCATGGGCACCTCCTCCGGCACACGGATCGTGCTGGGATACCGGCAGGGCTCGCCCTTCGGAGCGTTCAGCGACGTGATGCTGGAGCGGGCCGACGGGGACAGGCTGCTGCTGGCCCCCACGCGGGAGACAGCGGACTTCATCAGCGGCACCCACGTCTTCGACACGGTCCGTGTCGTCCCGGTCGAGGTGAGTGTCACGGACGACGCCTGGACCGTCACCGCCGGGCCACTCGACCTGCGTTTCACCACCGGCCGGCGAGGGCCTCCGGGCATCGCCCTGCGGACCGTACCCGGCGCGCTCGCCCGCCGTCCGGCACGGAGCGCGCTGACGGACCGGCCCGCCCGCTTGCTGCTGCCCGGCGTGCGCACCCGCGGCAGCGCCGGACAGGGCCGCCGGGAGTGGTACTGCGCCCGGGACCTGCTGCCGACCCGTGCCGCCTCGGCCGACTGCGGGGGCGCGGACCTCGGGGCGATGGCACCGGTCGAGCCGCCCGTGCGCTTCGGGTTCGGTTCGGCGCCGAGGAACCCCTCCGCCACCCGGGTCACGACGACGGCCGAACTCGGCCCGGACTGAGGGCGCCTGGGCGGGGGTACCCGGCCGGAGCCTACGAAGGGATGTCCCTTGAGCAGAACCGGAGTGCGGGAGCCCGCCCGCACGCTCGCGGTCGCGCACGGTGCCTTCAACATCGTGGGCGGACTGTGGCCCCTGCTGCACCTGCGCAGCTTCGAGTGGGTCTTCGGCCCGAAGACCGACGTGTGGCTGCAGATGACGACGGGCGGACTGCTCGCCTCCGCTGGCGTCGCCCAGCTCGCGGCGGCCGGGGACGCGCAAGGTCCGGCCCACGCCCGCCGCATCGGGCTGGGCACCGCCCTCACCCTGCTGGCCGTCGACCTTGTCTACGTGCCCAAGGGGCGGATCCGGCCGACGTACCTCCTCGACGCCGCGATGCAGACCGGATGGATCACCGCCTGGCTGCGTTCGTCCCCCGCCCGGACCACGGGCGACGTCAGGAGCGGCCGGCGGTGAACGAGCGGCACCCGTTATCACCGCCCGGACGGCTGCTCCCGACGCGCCGTTCGGTGACGACCGCCGGATTCACGCCCCGTAGCCGTGCCTGCGGGACAGGGGCCCGACGTGGGCGTGGCGCCCGGGGCGGGCGGCGGCGTGGCGCTGTCCGGGGCCCGGGCCGCCGCGGGCGGCCAGGGCGTCGGCGACGGCACCCGTGGCGAAGGCGTAAACGGCCTTGTGCAGCAGGTCCACGACGAGTTCCTTGCGGGGCCAGCTCTGCGGTGGGGCGCCGACGCCGGTCGCGTTCTCCAGGATCTGGTCGTTGGTGAGGCGGACGACGGCGAACTTGGCGGAGGCGACCGGTCCGCGCAGTCCGGCCTGGGCCATGACCGACCGGAGCACCCCGAGGAGGGCGGCCTGGCCGTAGTGCATGCCCCAGTTGACCGGCAGCGGCTGGGAGCCAGGTCGTTCGGGCAGACCGGTCCGCCGCTGCAGGACCCGCGCGGGCACATGGGAGTCGGGCCGGCCGGTGACGGCCTGCTCGATCTTCTCGCCGAGGGTCATCACGACGCCTCCGGCGGTACCGGCGAGCAGTCCCTGCCACAGTGCGCGCTTGATCACGCCCTGGCGAGTACCCGGTAGGACCGCCTTCACCCACCGGTCGCTCGGCGGTCGGCGTCCCGGTGGGCGCCGGTGGGCGGGAGGATCCCCACTGTGCCGCCAATCTCTTCCGTGTCGCCCGGGCCGGCACAGGGGCCGCGCAAAGTACCGGCGAGATCCGCAGCCGGCTGCAACGCCATCGGAGTGGGTGGCGAGCGCAGGTGCGGGTACCCGTGGCGCGAATCACGCGAAACGGGCATTTCCGACCCCGCCCCTGATGTGCGGAGGATGCCATGTCCTTGGTCGAGAAGCTGCTCGACGCCTACCCCGCCGAGACCGGGATGCCGCCCAAAATGCTGGGCGAGGCGGTCGACAAGCTGTACGAGTGCGCCGGCGTCTGCCTGACCTGCGCCGACGCGGCCGCCGCCGAGCAGGACCCGGAAAAGATCGTGATGTCCATCAAGTGCGTGCGCCTGGACAACGACTGCACCGACCTGTGTACGGTCGCGGCCCGGATCCTGGCCCGCCAGACGGGATACGACGCGCCGACGACGATGGCGATCATCGAGACGACCCGCACCGTCCTGCGCGCGAGCGCGGACGCTGCCGAGGAGTTCAAGGGCACTCCGTACTTCGAGCTGTCCGCGAAGGAGTGCCGCGAGACGGAACAGCTGCTGGGTCGGCTGGCCGAGCAGATGGGCTCGAGCGACGCCGGCGAGGGGTACCCCGCGTCCCCGCCCAGCGCGACGACGCCTGCCGGAGCCTCCATGGGCGGCGGGGCAGAGACGTCTGGAACGTCCGAGGCGTCCCAGGAGGTCTCCGAGGAGCAACTCCGCGAGATGAACATGGACGAGCTGCGCGACATGGCCCGCGACAAGGGCCTCAGCGGTGTTCACGACATGCGCAAGGAAGAGCTCGTCGACGCGATCAGCGGGAAGCGCGGGTCCTAGCGCGGCGAATCGGTGGCCAGGACGGACCGGCATGACCACGCCTTGACAGGTCAATGCCCTGCTGGAGTCCAACGCCGACCTTGGTCGTCGTGTCCGGCGCCGCCGCCTCGGGCAGGTCGGCTCCAGGACGCTGTCCCTGGCAGCTGTCCGGGAGAACGACCTGCTGACGGGCGCCCGAGCAGTTGCTCTGGACCCGCGCGCCTACGACGTACCGGGCGGGCCGCGCAGGACGTCCGTGGTGATGTCCGGCAATGACCTGCCGGTGCGGAGGGCCTCGGCGCGCATGAGGGCGAGGGCGTCCTCAGGGCTGATCCGCCGTCGGGCCGCCAGGGCTCCGACGGCACGCCAGGTGTCGAACCAGTGGGCACGGACCACCTGCTCCGGCTCCCACGCCGGGGCGTCGTTCCCCGTGAGCAGCATCTCGCGGGTGGGCATGAGCGCTGCCGTCACCGCGTCGGCCACGTGGGACGCCTGCTCCAGGGCGTCCTCATCGAGAGCGCGGGGCCGTGTCGACAGCAGGTCCACCGACCCGAGGACGTAGTCGCCGAAGAACAGGGGGAGCGCGTACACCGAGCCCACTTCCGGGAGCTTCTCGCGCGCCATCGCCCCGAACAGCGGCCAGGGCGTCAGTTCCTGCCCCAGGTCGTCCACGGCCACGGGCTCGCCGGTCCGCGCGGCACTGATGCAGGGCCCCTCCAGCACCGTGAACTGGATCTCCTCCAGCAGCAGGGCGGCATCGTCCGACGCGGCGAGCAGCTGGCGGGAGGGCGTGTCGGTGAGCAACGACAAGGTGGCACCGTCCACGCCGAGCCCCTCGCACACCGCCGCGCACACCCGCCGGGGAACCTCCTCGCCGGGGGTGCCCGCCGCGGCTTCCGCGACCAGCCGCACCGCCTTCGTCGCCCCGGCCGTCATCCGGCCCTCCGCAGCCCTGACGCATGTGCCCCGATGCCGACCGTCACGTGTCTCCCTGTGTCATCCGAGCGGACGGCCACCGCCGACTCACCGCCCCTGTGCCCGCGGCGGACGCCGATCCGCGCATGTCGGGTGCCCTGTGTCGCCGCGTGCAAGCCACGCACGGCACATGAGACCCGGTCGACTCGGGGAGGGCAAGCGGCGGGGCCGCCGCTCCCACGGCTGCCGCAGCCGCAGCAGATGCGGGGGAAACAAACGAGCTCGCCAGCTGGTGGTGCCCAAAAGAGGCAGTTGAACGACTCGCCTGCTCCCCTGCCCCTGACACCCCGGCACGACCGGACCTCCGGGATCTCCCGGACGAGTCTCCCGCTGGTGTTCCCGATGCGGACTGCTCAGGTCGCTGCTGGGGCGGCTCCCGACGACCCGGACCGCCTTGACGGGGACGGTGACGTCATGGGCTGCGAGGCCAAGTGATCCACCCTGTATTCCACCACTCCGCTGGCAGACGGCCAGCCCCGCCCGCGGTCGGTGCCGCGGCCTTGGCCTCGCCGGCCGGGACGTGACGGCTCCGCGGGCCCCGCTGCTCGGAGCCTGTGCCGATTGTGGCTGACGTCGCGTCGCTGCTGTGACGTGCCTGTCGGGTGCCATGCCTTGACGGCGTTGCCCGGCGGCGGCCGGCCGGTTCTACCCGGGTGTCGTGGGCGTGAGGTTCTCCACCGGGCGCGTTCCTGCACGTTGGCGCGGAGGGCGGTCTGGTGGCTGCCGGGGTGCGGGCCATGGCGGTCTCATGTCCGGGCGCACCCAGGCGTCCCGGGAGGCGTAGGCGACCATCTCCTCGAACGTCCAGGAGACGTTGGCGAGGGTGTCCCGTCCGATCAGCTTGCCGTTGAGCGTGACTGTCATCTCCAGGTCGAGGAAGCCGTCCGCGTCCCGCCGGTCCTCCACCTCGTCGGCGGTGACCAGGTACGGGCCCAGCGTGTGGGCGAAGCCTTGCCCTCGGAGAAGCCCAGCCCGAGGTTCTTCTCCGGTTTGTGCAGGTCCCGCGCCGACCAGTCGTTGAACACCAGGTAGCCCACGATGTGCTCGCGGGCCTCCTCCGGGGTGAGGTCACGCCCGCTCCGGCCGATCACCGCGCCGGCCTCCAGCTCGAAGTCGAGCACCGAACAGCCCGCCGGAACGGGCACCGGCCGCCCGGGTCTCCGAGGCGGGAGGCGCGGCGCGGACCGCGGTGTGCGACGTGTCCGACCCCGAGTCGGTGCGCACGCCGGCCGCAGGGCTCGCCGACGAGGACGTCTCGTTGCTCGTCAACAACGCCGGAGTGGCAGGGCCGGTGAAACCCCTCGTCGGCATCGAGCCGGGGGAGTGGGACGACGTGTTCGCCGCCAACGTGCGCGGCGTCTGCCTGATGTGCCGTGCCTTCCTCCCGCCCATGATCGCAGCCGGGCGCGGTGACGTCGTCAACGTCGCCTCCGTCAGCGGCAAACGCCCCCTGCTCAACCGCACCCCCTGCACCGCGTCCAAGATGGCCCTGCTCGGCCTGACCCGGACGCTCGCCGGGGAGGTCGGCCCGCGGGGCGTCGCGGTCAACTCCCTGTCGCCCGGGCCGGTACGCGGTCCCCGCATGGACCGCAACTCCCGGCTGACGGCCGAGCTGACCGGCTGCACCGTCCAGGAGGCCGAGCGCGACTTCGCCTCCCGGGCGGCTCTGGGCCGGCTCGTCGAAGGGACCGAGGTGGCGCGGGCCCTTGTGGCGATGCTCGGCATGCCCGGCCTGTGCGGGGCGGACATCGACCGTCAGCGGGAATGATCGCCCCGGCGTAGCAATACGGGAGCCGCACGGCGACGAGGAAGACGGCGGCGAGGCGGGCGGCCCGGAAAGGGAGCCGTTCGCCTCACCGCCGTGTCGTCGACGACAGGTCCGTCACGCTGTGATCGTCGCGCCCCAGGGATTCGGCCGGCCCGGCACGCATTCACCGTGTTCGGGGCCGACGAAGCGGCGGACGCTCACCTCGCGGCGCCGGAAGGCTGGGATGGGCGCAGCGGTTCGTCCCGGTGCTCCGGCACGAACCGCTGCTTTGCTCTTCGACCGTTCGTGAAACGTCACTTGGTGGTGCGGTCTGCTCCCCGGCGCTGCCACGGGCGGACGAGCAGGACGAGCATGGCGGCAGAGCAGAGGAACCCGATGCACATGATGACCGCCATGGGGGTGGGACTGCTTTCGCCGAAGGCGCCGACCAGAGGGGACACCAGACCGCCGAGGAGGAACTGTCCGCCGCCGAGCATGGCGGAGGCGCCGCCTGCGGCACGCGCGGCCACGGTCTGGCCCAGCGTGTAGGTCGTGGTGATCGTGAGACCGGTCCCGAACATGGCGAGGAAGAGGCAGCCCCACGTGGTGATGAGGCTGCCACCAGTGGTGAGGTCGATGGCGGCCTGGGCGAGGGTACCGACGACGGCCAGACCCACCCCCGCGCTGAGCAACGTGGTCAGGGGCAGACGGCGGGACAGCGCGCCGACCAGTCCGGAGGCGACGAGCATGCCCAGGGCGTTGACCGCGAAGATCAGGCTGTAGCCCGTGGCTGAGGCGCCGTAGATGTCCTGAAAGACGAAGGGCGAGCCGGCGATGTAGGCGAACAGCGCTGCTGAGGCGCAGGACAGGACGAGAACGTATCCCATGAAGGCGCGCTGCCGGGTCAGCCGCCCCATGGCGCGAAACGCGGCAGGAAGGCCGCCGCGTTGTCGCCGCTCGGCCGGCAGTGACTCGGGCACCCAGCGCCACACGGCCAGCACGAGCATCAGGCCGAAGCCGGCGAGGACCAAGAAGACGGCGCGCCAGGAGGCGCCGGTGGCGATCAGGCCACCGATCACCGGTGCGGCGACCGGCGCGACGCCGAGGATCATCGACAGAACGGAGAAGTGCCGGGCGACGTCGGCGCCGCGGTACAAGTCGGTGAGGACGGCGCGGGAGATCACCATGCCGGCCGCACCGGCCGTGCCCTCCAGGAGACGGGCGGCGGTCAGTACCCCGGCGTTCGGGGCGGCGGCGCAGGCCAGCGAGAAGACGGTGAACAGCGCGCTGCCGCCCAGCAGCAGGCGGCGCCGGCCGTGGCCGTCGCTGAGCGGGCCGATCAGCAGCTGACCTATGACCAGCCCCAGAAGGAACGCGGTCATGGACAACTGGATCCCGGCACTGGTGGCGCCCAGTGCCCTGGTCATCTCCGGGAAGGCGGGCACGTACATGTCCGTGGCCAGCGGGGCGACCGCGGTCAGTGAGGCCAACACGGTGATCAGCAGTCCGGTGCGGCGGGGCGCCGCGGGAGGCGCCTGCGCGGTCGATGGCTGGGTGATGGATGTGGAGGAAGGCGAAGTCAAGGGGTGTGACCTGGCTCTTTCGACAGGAAGCGTACTGCCGACGGGCAACCGGCCTCCTCGCCGGAGCGGACGGCAGTGGCGTATGCCATGAGTCGCCTGAGAGGGGACTAGGATGGATGCGCAATGGATAGTCTACATGTTGACGAGTTGCCGGAGCCGTCCTCGCTGTCCGCGTACGACAGCGGCGTTGCCGACGCCTGGCAGCGGGCCCGGCCCGAGCTGGACACCAGCCCCATGGACGTCTTCGGGCGGCTGAGACACCTGCACGCCCTGCATGACCTCGCCATGGAGAAGGCCTACGAAGGAGCTCCCCTCAGCCCGGCCGAAACCGAGGTGCTGGTCCTTCTTCGGCACGCCAGGCAGCCGCGCGTCGCCGGGCAGCTCGCCCGTCAGCGCGGTTGCTCCCGGGCCGCGATCAGCAGGATCGTGATCAAGCTCGACCAGCGCGGCCTCATCACCCGGGATCCGAACCCTGCGGACCGCCGTGCCGCCCTCATCCGCATCACCCCGGACGGTGCCGCCCTGGTGGACGCGGTCTTCCCGGGCCAGCTCTCGCTCGAAGCCGAACTGCTGGCCGGGCTGGACCCCCAGCGTCGACAGGCCGTCGTGGAAGCCCTGGACCTCCTGATCCGTACCCTCGCTGCAGGACGGTGACGGTGCTCGCTCCTGGCGCGGCGGACCGACCAGCTGCGCGAGGACCTGCGTCGCGCTCAGCGGCCGCCCACGCAACACGCTCGGCTGGGAGATCCCAGCCGAGCGTCTGCATGAACCGCTCGCGGCCTGATCAACACGAGCGTATGGTGCGACGACCCCTGGTGAGTCCGTCGACGCTGGAAGGTCCTTTCCGTCTTCCTGCGGTCAGACCTTCGCGGTCGTGCGCGTCTTGAGGGTGAGGGCGGCCAGGCTCATCATGAGCGCGCCGAAGAGCGCGGCGCAGGCGTACATGGTGAAGCCGATGTCGGCGTTGCCCGCCGCGAGGAGGGCGCCGCCGATCCACGGGCCGAAGATGGCGCCGAAGCGGCCCATGCCGGAGACCCAGCCGAGGGCGGTGGGACGGTCCTCGTCGTTGTGGTGCGTGCCGACCGTCGCGTAGACCATGGTCTGGCCGGAGAAGAGCAGCAGTCCGGCGAAGAAGACCACCGCGTACAGGACGCCGACCGACATCTTGACGCCCATGAGGTAGACGAAGACGGAGGTCAGGAGGAACCAGGCGATGACGACCTTGCGCGGGCCGATGCGGTCGGCGGTGCGGCCGGCGATGAGCATGCCGCAGATGCCGCCGACGTTCAGGAACGTCGAGAAGAGCAGCGAGTCGCCGGTGTCGTAACCGAGCTCGACCATGATCTTCGGCAGCCACTGGCCGACTCCGTAGACCAGGAGCAGACCCGCGAAGGAGGTCAGCCAGAAGCACAGAGTGGTGGACCACTGGCCGTGCCGGAAGAGGTTCTTCAGCGCGTCCAGCTTGTCCCCGCGGTGCGCCTTCGGCTCGGCCAGTTCGGTGCCGTAGGCGGCGGCGAGCAGCTCGGCGTCGGCGCGGCGGCCGCGGGTGAGCAGGTTGGTGGGCGACTCGGGCAGCAGCTTGAAGGCGACCGGGAGCAGGATCAGGGCGGGCATCGCGGAGGCGATGAAGGCCGTTCGCCAGCCGTGGTCGTCGACCAGCCAGAGCGCGATCAGCGGGGCCAGGGCGCCGCCGGTCTGGTGGGCGGTCATGATGATGCCGGTGGCGAGGGCGCGGCGGCCGCGCGAGGTGAACTCCATGCCGTACGAGATCGCGATCGGCAGCAGCGCGCCGAGGCCGAAGCCGCACACGAAGCGGAAGAAGCCGAACTGGCCCGAGGACTGGGACCAGCCGGTGCCCAGCGTGGCGAGGGTGAAGATCACGACGCTGGCGAAGACGGTGACGCGGCGGCCGATCCAGTTCGAGGCCATGCCGGACAGGATCGTGCCGATCAGCATGCCGAAGTTGGCGTAACTGCCGATCGTGCCGGCGAGGTCGGGGGTGAGGCCGAGGCTGTGGCCGCCGAGCATCTTCGGGAGCACGGAGCCGTAGATGAACGTGTCGATGCCGTCGAGGAGGACGAGTGCCCAGCACAGGGCGATGACGGCGGTGCGGCTGCGGCGGGCCGTCGTCCCGGTCGCCGGGGCGAGCGGGGAGGTGGCGGAGGAGGACATCGTTGTTTCCTCTCGTGCGGGACGTCAGGACGGGGCCTTGGTCCCTGGCTGCAAGGGCGGTGGGGCCGGTGCGGCTCGCGCGGCCGGTGGGGAGGACGGGCGGAGCATGCCCCCGAGCTGTGGACTTCGCGTGGGGAGTCTCAAGCTCGCTGTGGCGTAGACGTTAAGAAGCCATAGCCATTACGTCAACACTTTTGTTAACAATCTAAGCAACGATTTGGCCCCGGGGTACGGGTGGTAGCCGTTCCCCGGGGCCTGGAAGGACGGATCACATCAGGGCTGCACGGGCGGCGTGCCGTGCGTGTGGAAGGACTCGATGGTCTTCAGGCCCCATGCCTGGCCCTTCTTGCGCTCCTCCTCGGTCCAGGTGATGAGTGGCCAGTCGGGGGCGAGGACGAGGCGGGTGAGCGGGTTGCAGAGTTCGATGCGGTTGCCGCCGGGTTCGTAGACGTAGAGGAAGAACGTCTGCTGGATGGCGTGCTTGTGCGGTCCCGTCTCGATGAAGACGCCGGTGTCGATGGCGAGGTCGGCGGCGCGCAGGATGTCCTCGCGGGTGTCGGTGGCGAAGGCGATGTGGTGCAGCCGCCCGGCCGAGCCGGTCCAGTCCGAGGTGTAGACGACGTCGTACGACTTGTCGGTGTACGTCAGCCAACGTGCCGCGATCTTCCCGGAGTCGAGCCGGATCTGCTCGGTGGGACGGGCGCCGAGGAGCTGCTCCTGCCACTCGGCGTTGGCGAGGACATCGGCGGCGAGGAAGTTGACGTGGTCCAGGCGGCGGACGCCGACGCCGCGGTTGGGTTTGGCCTGCGGCTGGTTCTTCAGCGCGGGCCGCAGCTCCCCTGGGGCCTGGTAGTACTCGCTCTCCCAGTACAGGGCGTGCTCGTGGCCGTCCGGGTCGGTGGTGACGTACAGCCGGCCGAGACCGGGCTCGTCCTCGGTCCACTTGCCCGTGCCGCCCGCCGCCTCGATGGCCTGCACCCGGCGCCCGAGCGCCTCCTCGCTGGAGGTGCGCAGGGCGAGGCGGCCGAGGCCGGGCTGGTCGCGGGCGGTGAGGACGAGGCTGTGGTGCTCGTAGTCGTCGAAGGTGCGCAGGTAGACGGTGTCGCCGTCCTGCCCGTTGACGGTCAGGCCCAGGAAGTCGGTGAAGAAGGCGACGGAGGCGTCCAGGTCCGGGGTGAACAGCTGGGCGTGGCCGATGTGGGCGATGTCGCCGAGAGGCGGGGTCATGAGTGACCTCCTGTGGGTGGTACGGGGAAGACGGTGCCGTCGAAGATCTTGCGGGCGGTGCGGACGACGGCGGTGCGACGTGCTCTCAGGCCGCCCTCGGGGGTGCGATCGATGCTGCTCTCGATGTCTGTGAATCCGCTGGGATGCTCGATGCGGAGCCGGTCACCCTCGTCGGGGAGGGCCGCGATGCCGTGTGCGACGCTTCCCTCGATCCGCAGCCCGGCCGCCACGCTCGCGGCGCCGAGGACGCCGATGGAGGTGTGGACGCGGGCCGGGATGAAGGTGCGGGTGGTGACGGCGCCGCCGTGGCGGGGCGCAGAGAGCAGGGTGAGCTTGGGGACGGTGGTGTCGGTGACGTCGCCGAGTCCCATCAGATGCCCGGCCGCCAGCCGTATGTCGTGGAGCCGGGCGGTCAGTTCCCGGTTGCTCTCCAGGTCCTTCGGGTCCTCCTGACCGGTGACCTCGAGGGCCTCGGCCGGGATCAGGACGGTCGGCATGCCGTTGTCGACGCACGTGACCCCGATGCCGGCGACCGTGTCGCGCGCGTTCCCCGTGGGCAGCAACTCGCCTCGGCCCGGCGGGAACTCGATGACGACGGCGGCGGCGCTCCCGGGGACCCCGGAGATTTGCGTGTCGCCGCTGTAGTCGACGCGGCCGCCCGGGGTCGGGAACGTCGCCGTGGCGAAGTCACCGGAGTTCACCATCCGGATGCGCACGGACGTCTCGTTGCTCCCCGCTCGTACGAGTCCGCGCTCGACGGCGAACGGGCCGACCCCGGCGAGCAGGTTGCCGCAGTTCTGGCGGTCCGAGACCTCTGCCCTGTCCACGGCGACCTGGAGGAAGAGGTAGTCGACGTCGGCCTCGGGGTCGGCCGACGGGGACACCACGGCGACCTTGCTGGTGAGCGGGTGGGCGCCGCCGAGGCCGTCGATCTGGCGCGGGTCGGGGCTGCCCATGACCCGCAGCAGCAGCTCGTCGCGGACGCTCTCTTCGGCGGGCAGGTCGTCGGCCAGGAAGTAGGCGCCCTTGGAGGTGCCGCCGCGCATCTGCATGCAGCGGACCTCCGCGGGGCTGGTCACGACTCGGCCTCCTCGTACGAGCGGTAGGTCACCCCGAGCCGCATGAGGGTCTCCCGCAACCCGTAGCGGTCCAGACCCAGTTGCCCCTCCAGGAAGGCGGCGCGGGCCCCGGCCTCCTTCCGCTCGCGGGCCTCGGACGCCTCGGCGGTCTCGTGGGCGCGCTCGCGCGGCACGACCACCACGCCGTCGTCGTCGGCGACGATCACATCACCGGGGCGGATCACCTGGCCGCCGATCACGATCGGTACGTTCACGCTGCCGCCGGTCGCCTTGACCGTGCCCTGCGGGCTGACGGCGGCGGACCAGGCGGGGAAGCCCATCGCGCGGAGTTCGGCGGTGTCGCGTATACCGGTGTTCAGGACGACGCCACGCACCCCGCGACGGGCGAGGGCTGTGGCGAACAGCTCGCCGAACAGGCCGTCCTCGCACGGCGAGGTGGTGGTGACGACGAGGATGTCGCCCTCGCCGCACTGCTCGACGGCCGCGTGGATCATGAGGTTGTCGCCGGGCCAGCACAGCACCGTGACGGCGGTGCCCGCGGCCCGGACGCCTTGCTGGACCGGGCGCAGATGCGTGCCGAGGAAGCCGGTGCGGCCCATGGCCTCGCCGACGGTGGCCGTTCCGTAGCCGGCGAGCGCCTCGACGGCCTTTGCCTCGGCCTTGGGCGGGTTGGTGACGATGACGCCGGGCATCAGGCGAGCTCCTTCGCGATCTGCGGGTAGGGCCGCATGTACGCCTCGGCCATGGTCTTGTGGGCGAGGCCCAGGTTGGGGCCGGCGTTGCGCTTGAGCTGGACGCCTCGGCGGACGGCGAGGTCGGTGTAGTAGTCCCACAGGTGCTGCTGGGCGCCGAGGCACTCCATGGCCTTGCGCTTGGTGTCCCAGACCTCGGTGATGTCGAGGAGGACCTGGGGCGTGAAGCCGCTCATCTCGGGCTGGTGCGGCTCGAAGTAGAAGACGGGCGGGGCGCCGATGATGCCGCCCTCGCCGGGGTAGCCGATGGCCTGGGCGAGGACCCGGGCCTCCAGGGCCATGCGGTTGGCGGCGGGGTGGTCGCCGTTGTACGGGTCCTCGGTCGGGTGGGTGAGGACGACGTCCGGCTGGGTCTCGCGGTAGACGGCGACGAGCCGGTCGGTCAGTTCGGGGGTGGCGAGGAGCGGGTAGTCGCCGGCGTCGAAGAAGCGGACCTCCGCGCCGAGCGTCGCGGCGGCGCGCTCGGCCTCCTCGCGGCGGATCACCTTGATCTCGTCGAGCTTCTTCCCCTCCCGCCACGCCTTCGCCGACTCGCCGCGCTCGCCGAAGGTCAGGCACGCGATGGTGACCTTCTCGCCGCGGGAGGCGGCCAGGGCGATGGCGCCGCCCGCCCGCCACACGAAGTCCCCGGCGTGCGCGGTGACGACGAGGGTCGATCGGGGCGGAGTGGCGGCGGGTGCGCCGTTGCCGTGGGTCATGCTGTATCTCCTTGGTGACAGGTGCCGCACCCGCCCCAGGAGCGCGTCTAGTCGGCGCGCAGGGCGTCGATCACGCTGCTGAGGTGGGCGCGCACGGCCGTCTCGGCCGCTTGCGGATCCCTGGCCCTGATCGCTTCGATCACGGCCAGGTGCTCACTCAGGGACTGCTGCGGACGGCCCGGCCGCAGCGCCAACTGGAAGCGGTGGCGCACAAGTTGCGCATTGAGTCGCTCCAGGAGGCCGACGGCCGTGTGCTGGCCGGAGGCGTCCCGGATCAGGGCGTGAAGGTCGTGGTTGAGCTCGGAGTAGGTGACCGGATCGCCGTCGGCGACCGCCTTGGACATGGCCTTGCCCAGGCCGGTCAGCTCGTCGAGCTGCGCGTCGGTGGCCTCGGTCGCCGCCTTGGCCGCGCACAGCCCTTCGAGGGCCATCCGGCACTCCGTGATCTCCACGGCCTCCTCGACCGTCACCACCCGCACCCGCGAACCGCGGTTGCGGATCCGCTCGACCAGCCCCTCGGAGGTCAGATCGAGCAGAGCGGCGCGCATGCTGGCACGCGTGACGCCGTACCTCTCGGCGAGCTCGTTCTCCACCAGCCGCTGGGCCGGCGCCATCTCGCCCTGCAGGATCGCCTTCCTGAGGCGCTCCAGTGCGTACTGCTTGGCCTGCTCTCCGGAGCCTGGACGGGCTTCCTTCGGCATCTGCCCTCCCTGAGTGAGTGCCTGTCGACGCTAAATCTAGGCCAACAGGATTGTCAACAATTCTGTTCTCACTCTTGGGTGAGGCGAGTCACGGCGGGATTCACAGGCGGCGCTGGACAACGGCCCTGGTTGTGCATGCGGTGCTGCACCTGATGCGGATCACCGGCGGCCACCGGCGCCGATCTTCGGCGCAGGGCGCCAGGGCTGGTGGCTGCCCTCGTCGAGGGTCAGGCCGCCGGCGGGGAGGGCGGAGCGGCCGTTGCCGGCGGTCCCCCCGGCCCGCTGCCCTGCACGGCGGATCAATCTGCGCGTGCGCCAGGCGCTCTTTCGAGGCTGAAGGACGTGAGGACCATGAGGGGCCGGCTGGTGGTGGCGCAATTGCCGCAGCGTGTTCAGGCCGTCCGTGGCGGTCAGCTCCGGCAAGGAACGGCGGAACGGGCGTACGGTTCGGCGGTGTCGGTGGTTAGCTCTTGTAGCCCGTCACCTTGGCGACCCACTTGATGAAGTCGCCCGGGTCCTCGTTGGTGGCGTGGCCCTTGTCCCAGTAGTACGCGTGGTCGACGTCGTCACCGAGGTTGTCCACGGCCATGGCGAGGTTCGCGGCGACGGTCAGCGCTGTGTCGGTGTCGGATGTGCCGAGCCGGATCCACCAGTGCTTGGAACGGTTCGGGTTGCGCTCTTCGAGGATGTGGAACATCGGGTTCATCAGCTTGAGCTTCTCGGGGACGTCGCTGTCGACCCGCTTGCTGCTGAGCCCGGTGGTGTCGTTCTTCGCGCTGTAGGCGGTGAAGTGACGGGCCTTGGTGGTGCCCTTGCCGAACTCGTTGTTCTCACCGGCGGACAGGTCGAACGCGTCGAAGGCCGGCTGGGTCTTCTTCCGCTGTGCCACGTGGGCGAGGTAGCCCTCCCACGTGAAGGCGGCCTGATTGTTCCTCCACGTGATGAACGTGTTCTCGGCCAGGTATGTCTCGCGCTCGGAAGCCGACAGGGCCGCGAGGTACTTCGTCGCCGACGGCTGGAGGTGGTGCTCCAGGAGGTAGTCGGCGTAGTTGCGGGCGGTGATCTTGCCGAAGCCCGAGCCCTTGAGGCCGCGGAGTTTCAGGCCCGCCTGGTATTCGGCGAACTGCGACCGGAGCTCCTTCGACACGCTCTGGTCGACGGTCTTGCCGGTGGTCTGCGTGGGCAGGGTGCCCCAGTTCCACTCGTAGGCGCCGTCGGCGTGCTCCAGGTCCGTGATCGGGCACCAGGCGCCGGTCGCGAAAATGGTGTCGGAGGCGTCGGCCGCACCGGCCTCCCTGAGGTACGGCTCGTAGATCTTGCTGTCGCCGGAGGCGCCGAGCAGGGCCGAGGAGGCGCCGCCCGCGCTGGTGCCGGTGGACACGATCCGCTCGACGTTGCCCGGGATGCGGCCCTCGTTGGCGCGGATGTAGCGCACGGCGGCCTTCAGGTCGACGATCACCGCGGGGGCGGTGCCGTAGTAGGTGCCGGAGGAGTCGGTGAGGCTGCGTCCGCGGGTGCCGGGCTCCACCACGACGTAACCGGCGACCAGGGCCAGCTTCGCGAGGTTCACCATGCCGTTGATGGCACCCGTGCCACCCGCCATGCCGCCGTCCGTGCCGCCCGATGGCATGCCGCTGGGCATGGCGCCGCCCATGCCGGTCATCTCCAGCTTGGCCTGTCCCACCCCGGTGGCGTCCGCCACGGTGGTGGGCATGTAGGCGCCCGCGGCGTTGGCGAGCACGATCGGGGCGTTCGAGGCATCGACCGTCGTGCCGTCGATCTTGACCGGGACGCTGACCACCAGGCTCTGGTGGTCGGAGTCGCTCGGGTGCGTGACGTAGTTGCGGGCCTTGTAGAAGCGGTACGCCACCGAGTGCTCGGTGCCGGAGGCGTCGGCGATCGACTCTGTCTTCTCCGTGAAGTCGTCCCGGTCGAAGACCAGCAAGTCGTTGACCGAGGCGCCCTTGCTGTCGGTGCCGCCCGTGTTGTCTGCCTGTGCGGTCAATGTGATGCCGCCGACGGCTGCGACCCCGGCGGTCGCACCGAGTCCTATGACGACGCTCCTGCGGTTCACTGCCCTGTGCTTCATGGTCATCTCCTCGTCCCGGCGAGTTGTCCGCCGCCCGTGGGGGGGGGCTTCCCGTCGAGTGTGCGGACTCCAGCGCTTTATTTTCAAGGATTGAAAAATTAGAAGGAGGTGAAATCGGGGACCGCTGTGGCGACCATGCACAATCAAGACGTGGACACCCCCGCTCCCACCGGTTCCGCGGCTGTGCGCCGGGCCAACCTCTCCCTGGTCCTGCGCTACCTCGCCGCGCACGGCCCGTGCGCACGCACCGAGGTCGCCGCGGGCACCGGCCTGGTGCCCGCCTCGGTGACGGCGCTCGTCGCCGACCTGATCGATCGCGGCCTGGTGGCGGAGGTCGGCGCCGCCTCATCGGGGGGGCGCGGCCGTCCGCGCCGACTGGTGAGTCTTGTGCCCGGGCGGGTGCGGACCACAGCCGTTCATGTGGCCTGGGGATACAGCACGGTGATGACGTCCGACCTGGCCGGCGTGCCCGGCCTGGCACGCCAACTACCGAATTCGGGAGGGCCGTTCGGACCCGTGGAGAACCTGGCCGATGACATCGCCTCCGCCGTCGACGCCGTCGATCCACCGGAGCCAGGAGTCCATCATGGCCGTCTGGTGATCGCTCTGTCCGGACCGGTCACCGACAGGGCGCAGGAAGCGCCGGGCCCTGCGCGCAGTGCCTCGCACCTCGCCCGGCTTGTCGCCGACCGGCTGCCCGGACTGCCCTGCCCCGTCGACGTGGTCAACGACGCCAAGGCCGCGGCACTGGCCGAGTACCACGCTCTCGCCTTGCGGGGCGGCACCGTGGCGTATGTGAAGTCGGACGCGGGAGTGGCCGGTGCGTTGATCGTCAACGGCCGCGTCTTTCACGGCAGTCACGGCCTGGCCGGGGAGCTCGGCCACATCCCGGTCTCCCTCGACGGGCCCGTCTGCCGATGCGGCGCGACCGGCTGCCTGACCACGTACGTCAGCACCCGCGCGGTCCTGGAGGAGGCCGGCCTCGGCACTTCGGCTTCGCCTCACCACACCAGCGCCGCCCTCACCGAACTCGACCACCGCCTGCGTACAGGCGAGCCGGGCGCTCTGGCCGCACTGAACCGCGCCGGGCATGCCCTGGGCGCCGCACTCCAGTCGCTCACCGGAGTGACCGACCCCGATCATGTCGTCCTCGGCGGCCGACTTGCCGACTGGCTGCCCTGGTTGAGGCCCGGCATCGACGCCCGCCTCGCCCCGCGCCGGGGCGCCTTCCCGGCCTGTTCCCCCGCCGTCACTCCCGGGGCCCTCGGTGCCGACGCGGCCCTCCACGGTGCGCTCGCCGCCGGACGCGAACACATCCTGGCCGACCCCGCCGCCGTACCGAAGGGAACCTGACGTCGGGCGCGGGTGCTGTTGTCAGCGGTGGCTCAGGAGTGGCTCAGGACCTGCCTCCGGTCGCCGTCAACCGGGAGCCGACCAGTGTCCGACCGTTCCCCGGGGGTGAGGCGGACGGCGCCGCGACGTGATCAGGATCCCGACCGCCGGCGAAGTGCGCGATGCCCGGCAACGGGCGAAGTCACTGGTCGACAGCGGACCTGACCGTCCAGGGCACCGGCCTGCTGTGCGTCACCCTCTGCTCCGTCGCCGCAAGCAGATGGACGGCGCACCGGCCCGGCACCGCGGTCCTCGTCATCACCACCGAGCCCGCCGCACCGGACCTCCCCGCGTGGTGCCGACCGGAACCGAAGAAGGCTCACTGGCGGTGACGCGTGCTGCCCCGTCGTCGGCAGGCCACTCCACGGAGCCGCCGATGCGAGCCGTCAGGGAGTCCGGAAGCCCCGGAAGGTCACCTGCCTGCGCGTCCTGAAGCCGAGGCGCTCGTACAAAGCGATGGCGCGGCTGTTCGTCTCGGCCACATGCAGGAAGGGACGCTCGCCGCGTGCCACGATGCGTGCGGCGAGCGCACATACCAAACGGGCGGCGTGGCCTTGACCCCGTGCCTCGGGAGCGGTGCAGACGGCGCTGATCTCCGTCCATCCCGGGGGCCGCAGGCGCTCCCCGGCCATCGCCACGAGGGCACCTCCGACCCTGACACCCAGGTAGGTGACGAGTTCGTGGGTGCGTGACCAGAAGGGCCCCGGCTCGGTCCGCGCGACGAGATCGAGCATCTCGGACACGTTGTCCTTGCCCAGTACGACCAAGCCGCTGTCGGGCTCGGCGCCGCGTCGGTCAGGGAGGCGGCCGCCGGTCCAGATCAACTGACGGCCCGCAAGGCTGAAGACGGGCTCCCAGCTCGGCGGCGGGGCAGCCGGACAGCTGAACATGTCGGCGAGGGCACCTGGACCGAGCAACGCGGCGAGGTCGGCCCAGTCCTCTGCCTCAGGCTGGACAGGCACGGCGGAGAAGGTCGCCACTTCGGTGGAGTAGGTGACGGCCCCGCCGAGCCGTCGGGCCAGATGCGCGTGCGGGCCGCCGAGCGACTGGCCTACCGGATCATCGAGTACCGAGTCGTTGTTCATCATTCCTGGTGGACTCCTGCGGCACCGCTGACGCATCCTCGTGGATCAGGCGTGGCCGTGATCATTCCCCTCAGTGTCACATCCGTGGCGGATGCAGCGGCCGATCGGTGCCGTGCGGACGCACTCGCGGTCGCACCCGCAGCCTTCGACATGGCTGAGGGGCGTGTCGGTGGACGTGGGACGTCTGGTCGTTGCCGGCGGTCGAAAAGTTTCGCCTCCCTGTACTGGGCCGGGTGGCGTTGTTTTCATGTGACCGCTGCCGCCCGAGCGGGCCCCCGTACACACAAGGAGTATCCGAGTGCTTTCCACCGAGGCCAGGGTTCCGCAGGCGCTCCAGTTCGGCACGGGGTGTGCGGTCCTCGACCCGGTGACGGGCGCGCCGGTGCAGTTCCTGGACGACCGGGCCCCGGTACGGCGGTTTCTGCTCGACCAGGACGCCGCCCCTTGGCACTCGGTGGAGCACCAGTGGGGGTCCGGGCACCTGGTGACGGACAGGGGAGCGGCTCGGTGGCTCGCGCCGTCGGGACTGCGGGTGGTGGGCGACGCCGTGGAGGCGGTGCACACACCGCTGCCCGGGGTCCGGGTGGAGGTGCGGCGGCGCGTGGACGGGGACGTGCTGCGTGAGCGCTATACGGTCGTGAACAGCGCCGACGAGTCCCTCGCCGTCACCGGCCTCGGCATCCAGACGCCCTTCGCCGACTGGTACCGGGATGCGCGGACCTCGCTGGAGGAGGCGGTGCACGCCCACGTCTTCACCGGAGGCACGTGGGCGTGGGTGCTGGCGCAGCCGATGTCGGGTGCGGGGCGCTGCCTGGGGCTGATCGTGCGGGAGGGGGCGGTGCGGGCGTACGCGGTGGAGTCCCGCAACCAGGCGTCGCTGTCCGACGTCCGCGGTCATCTGGTCCTCCAGGTCACCGACCGCGCCCGTAACCCGGACGCGTTCGGCGGCCAGCCGGTGCTGCGCCTGGCGCCGGGGGAGTCGACGTCGGTGGCCTGGGAGCTGGGCTGGTACGAGTCGGTCGACGAGTTCACCGCCGCCACCCGGCCTCCGGCCGTGTTCTCCGCGTACGCCGCCGAGACCGGGACACCGATCGTCGTCGAGGCGGCGTCGGTGAGCAGCCCGGACCCGGAGGTGAAGGTGGAGCGGGAGTCGGAGGGCCGGTACCGGGTCGAGGCGTCCGCGCACGGCACCCGCACCCTGGACGTCGGCGACGGCGCCCGTACCGAGGTCCTCTTCCACCTCCCGCTGGAGGAGGTCGTCCGCCGCCGCGTCGCCTACATCATCCGCCACCAGCGGGCCACGGAACGGCCCGGTCTGCTCGCCCACGCCTTCGTCCCGGTGAACACCGGGACCGGGCTGACCAGCGCCACCAACGGCTGGTCGGACTGGTCCGACGGCTCCGAGCGGATCGCCATGCCGCTGCTGCTGCAGGCTGCCACGGCTCGCGGTCTCGCCGACCCGGAGGAGACGGGCCCCCTGCTGGAGGACTGGTCCCGGTTCGCCGTACGCCACCTGCTGGACGAGACCGACGCCCCGCGCCGCGGGTCCCAGACCTGGCACCTCGGACCGCGGCTGTACGACATGCCCTGGCTGGCCCGCTTCTTCCTCGACCGGCACCGGGCGCACGGCCGCCAAGAGGACCTGGAGCGCGCCGCCCGCATCATCGAGCGCCGTTTCGACCTGGGCGGAGCCACCCACCTGTCCATCGACGACTCCCCGACCACGACGGCCGTCTGCGACGGCCTCGACGCCGCCGGCCAGACCGCCCGCGCCGCACGGCTGCGCGACCGACTGGTCGACAGCGCCCGCGAGTTCACCCGCATGGGGCGGCAACTGCCCGCCCACGAGGTCAGCTACGAGCAGGCGATCGTCGCTCCGCTGCTGGACCTCCTCAGCGACGCGTACGCTCTGACCGGCGAGGCCGTCTTCCACGACGCGATCGAGGAGCGGCTGCCGTGGCTGCTGGCTTTCGGCGGACCCCAGCCGCACGCCCGGCTGCACGGCATCGCCATCCGGCACTGGGACGGCTACTGGTTCGGCGAGAACCGGCTCTGGGGAGACATCTTCCCCCACTACTGGAGCACCCTGACCGCCACGGCCCTCCTGCGCCTGCCGGACACCCTGCGCACCCCCGGCACCGACCGCCTCGCCGAGGCGATCCTGCGCGCCAACATGGCTCACTACGGTGAGGACGGCTCGGCCACCTGCGCCTTCGTCATGCCCTCCGCCGTCGACGGACGCCCCGCCCACACCGCCGACCCCCTCGCCAACGATCAGGACTGGCACCTGGTCCTGTGGCTGCGCCACAACGCCGCCTGAGCGACGCGCCGGAGGCAGGACGCCGCGTCGGCTCGAACCGGCAGTAGCCTCCTGACCCACTAGGCACCCACAATGTCGGCGATAATGCTGGTCATATTGTTAACAAACTTGTAGCGTGCGTCACGCCTCGACCCCGAGGCCCACGCGAAGCACTCGGTGCTCGATGAGGGGAGACCCATGCAGAGGTTGACCGCGCCCCGCGGACGGGACGCACTCACCCACCGGCCGAGCCTGCGGGCGCAACGCCCCGCGACCCGCACACGCTTCCTGAGAGGTGTGGCGCTCGCGGGTTCCCTCGTCCTCACGTCCGTCGCGGTACCGGCCTCCGTCGCGGCGGCCGCCCCTGCGCAGAGCCGTGGCCATGCCGCGGACCCCCAGGACGCGGCGCTCGCCTTCGACTCCTCCGGCTACACGACGATCACCATCACCGTCGACGGCCGTCCGGTGGACGTGCGCTGGTACAAGGAGATCTGCTACGTCGCGAACCCGGTCGCCGCGGCGGCACAGCAGCCCGGCGGTCCGGGCGGGGGCAGCACCACCATCCCCAACACCGCCTGCGGCTACCAGAGCATGAACGTGTTCGTCCCCGAGAGTGCCTTCGGCGACCAGCGGGCGCCGGTCTACTTCGCAGTGAACAACAGTGGCTGGATGGCCAGTTACATACGGGCGAGCGTGACCGCCGGAGCCTCCTACACCAGTGCGACGAGCAACGTCGGCGCCGCCCTGAAGGCGGGTTACGTCTTCGTCGACGTCGCCAGCCGCAGCCGCGGACTGGTCGGTGCCGACGGCTCGTTCCCCGGAAAGGCACCCGCGGCCGTCGCCGACGCCAAGGCCGCCGTGCGCTACCTGCGTCTCAACGACACCGCGATGCCCGGCAGCGCGGAGCGGATCGTCGTCAACGGCACCAGCGGCGGCGGCGCGCTGGCGTCGATCCTGGGGGCCTCGGGCAACAGCGGGGAGTACACCCCGTACCTCGCCGCGATCGGCGCCGCCGGCATCGACGCCAAGGGGCGCAGCACCCTGCGCGACGACGTCTTCGCCGTCAACGCCTACTGCCCGATCACCGACCTCGGCAACGCCGACACGGCCTACGAGTGGCTCTACAACGCCCTCGGCACCCGCGACACCACCGGACAGAACCCCTCACCCGCCGCAGCCGCAGAGATAGCGGCCCGGTTCGCGGCCTACGAGAAGAGCCTCGACCTGCGCAACGCCGACGGCTCCCGGCTCACCGCCGCGACCATGCTCGACACCATCCAGCAGGAGGTCGTCCGCTCCGCCGAGACCTACCTGGACGCGGACCCCGCCCACACCATCCCACCGCTGGGCGGCACCTTCCCGATCACGGCAGGGGGCACCACCAAGTCGTACGTCAACGACTGGATCGACGTCGACCCCGCCACCCGCACGGTGCGCTCGATCGACATGGCGAAGTACCTCGCCTTCGTCGCCACCCAGGCCGCCCTCAAGACGACCCCCGCCTTCGACGCCGTGGGCGTCGACGGGAACACCACCAGCCGCACCGAGACCAACCTCTTCGGCCCGCCGACGCAGACGTACCTCAACTACACCGAGTTCAGCTGGAACCACAACGACGTGCCCGGCGACGGCAGCGGCCTGGACGACACCGGGCTGACCTGGAAGCAGTACACCGCGCGGAACAGCACCACCGTCGACGACCAGGTCCACCTCATCAACCCGATGGACTTCATCGGCACCAAGGCCGACACCGCGCCGAACTGGTACGTCCGCCACGGCACCCGCGACCGGGACACCGCCCTCACCGTCTCCGTCAACCTCGACCGCGCACTCGCCGCGGACAAGCAGGTCGAGGACCTGGACTACCGGCTCGCCTGGAACCAGCCGCACGCCGGGAACTACGACGTGCCCGAGGCCATGGCCTGGATCGCCAAGGTCGTCCAGAAAGCGGGCAACCCACTCGCATAAGAGATCGTTCTCTCGCCATGTTTATTCAGGAATGAACGTTGATCGCGTCGCGCCAGGGATCGTTGCTTGGTCGGTGAGGCGGCGGGCCATCAGGTCGGTCACGACCAGCTGGATCATGGCTTCGGAGCGGGCGGGCAGGGTCTCGTAGTCGCAGGCCAGAGGGCAGTGAAGCGTCAGACCAGCCGCAGGTCCGCTCCACGGTCCAACGCTTGGGCAGCGGGCTGAATCCCTTCTTCCCGGGCGTGTTGGACGTTTTCCATGCGATGCCGAGGGCGGCGGCGTGCTCGACGAGGCGGTGTCGGCAGCCGCCGTCCTCCCAGACCTTGCGGATGGTGGGGTGTGCGGCGGCCACCTGGTTGATCAGGTCGGTACCGGCGACGGAGTCCTGCACGCTCGCCGCGGTGACGGGCATCGCCGGCAGCAGCCCGAGAGTGTCAGTGACGATGCTCCGCTTGCGGCCCACGCTCTCTTTCGCCGCGTCCGTGCCCTGTCCGGCGGCCGGGAAACTGGTGGAGGTTCTCACGCTCTGGGCGTCGATCACGCAGGCAGACGGCTCCGCGCCTTTGCCCTCTTTCTGCCGTAACGCTTGTCGGAGCACGCCGGTGAGCCGGGCACATGTGCCATTCTTCTGCCATCTGACCGTCTCCGGCAGCATCATGGACGTGCGGGACGCCTCGTACCTCGAGCTGTCCGAGGCGATGCAGCCCGACCCGTTCGGTGACCTGCCCGTGTCCTTCAGAGAACTGGGGCCCTCCTACCGGGGCGGAGACCCGGACGGGCTGGCGGCCTGGCCGGTGACCAACGCCCGGGCGAAGACCGCGGACGCCTTCGCCCAGCCCCTCGCGCACACGATCACCTGGGCCGGGCTGGAGAAGCTGACGCTTCCGGTCCAGCTCATCACCGGCGACGCCGACCTCCACAGCCCACCGTCCGTGATGCGCCTGCAGGCACAGCATCTGCGCAACGTCGAGACGCACGTGGTGACCGAGGCGGGTCACCACCCGCACTGGGAACAGCCCACCGCGTGGAACCGCCTCCTGATCTCCTTCCTCAGGCGGCACGCCACCCGCAGGGGATAGCCGGTCGGCTGAGTCATGTGTGCGTCAAAGCACGGTGAGGGTGAGCGCTCCGGTGTAGGGGTCGCCCGCCTTGACGGCGGATCCGGGCACCCATGAGCCCGGCGGACGGGCGGTGAGTCTGCTCGACCGGAGCGCGCCGTCACCGGCGGTGTTTCCCGGTGGGTGCGGCTGCGGCATCACCCTGTGCGCGACGGACCGCCGCAGAGCGGTGTCTGGGACGGACCGGAAGAACGATTTCCTGCGCTGATCGTGTGCTCCGGGGGGCGCCCGAGGGCTTCGGGGCCTTCCGGCGGCGGCCTGGTACTGCTTTGGTGCGAGGCCGCCGCAGTCAAGGGTCAAGGAGGAGACCCCGCACTGTTGCCGGCCCCGCTGTTCGTCTGCGCCCGGGCGGACATCGGATGGCCCGCTCCCGCGGGCCTGGCGGAACGCGAACCTTCGTGTCCCGAAGGGGACATGCCGCTGACCGGCCAGCGGCTGAAGATTACGGTGCGCTGGCGAAGCCGGTGTCGTCGCCGTCCCACACGGAGAGTTCGCGGACAGGGCGATGAGGGCCGGCAGCCACACCCGGATCCGCTTTGCACTGGCGGGGCGTTGACCACGCAGCACGTTGGGCGGTGGCTTGAGCGTTCCATATGCTCGTCGAGCGATGCCACGAACTGAAACCTTCGACGGCGATGCGTCGAATGCACCGTGATTCCCGTGGCTGCCTGACAGCATCTGAGTGCCCGTCCTTTCACCCGGACCGCTGCTCGCGGCCCGTGACGTGATACAGATCTCGCTGTTCTTCCGGCGTCGCGGTTCATATCCTGATCGCAATCGATGCTGCAGAGCAGGGCGGAAACCTACTCGAGCGGCCGTGAGGCTTGGCTGGCGAGGTGTCAGGAAAGCCGGCAAGCGGTCAGCGCGAATCGGACGACTGCTCGTCGGTGCCAACCAGCGAGCGATCCCCTGTAGCCTTAGATAACAGCCTTTGACCTGCAGAAAGCAGGCAGGGAGCGAGTTTCGGGAGTGCTGAGTGCTTCGTAATCTATTCAAGTCCAAGATCCACCGCGCCACCGTCACCCAGGCCGACCTGCACTACGTGGGATCGGTGACCATCGACGCCGATCTGCTCGACGCCGCCGACCTGCTGCCCGGCGAGCTCGTGCACATCGTCGACATCACCAACGGGGCCCGGCTGGAGACGTACGTCATCGAGGGCGAGCGGGGCTCCGGTGTCGTCGGGATCAACGGGGCGGCGGCCCACCTCGTCCACCCCGGTGACCTGGTGATCATCATCAGCTACGCTCAGGTCACCGACGCCGAGGCGCGGGCGCTGGAACCCCGGATCGTGCACGTGGACCGCGACAACCGCATCGTGGCCCTGGGCGCGGACCCGTCCGAGCCGGTGCCGGGATCGGACCAGGAGCGCAGCCCGCAGGCCGTCCCCACGGCCTGACCGGCGCAGACCGAGGCAGGAGCGTGACGTGGCCATGGGTGACATCGAGATCCGCGACGACCGGGCGGCCGGCCGGCTCGAGGCGGTGACGGGCGGCGAGGTCGTCGGCCGGATCGAGTACTTCGTCCTCGACGCCCCCGGGCGCGCGCTGGTGCCGGTGCACACCGTCGTGGAGCCCGCCCACGAGGGCAAGGGCATCGCGGGCTCCCTCGCGCGCGAGCTGTACGCCGTCGCCGCGCGCGAGGACAGCGCGGTCGCCCCGCTCTGCCCGTACGTCGCCAGGTGGGCCGAACGCCACCCCGACCAGGCCCCGGCGGCCGGCCCGGAGCTGACCGGGGCGGCGAAGGAGTGGCTGGCGGCCCACCCCGGACGCTTCTGACCTCAGGCCGCCCGCGTGCTCGCCCTCCTGCACACCTCGCCCGTCCACGTCCCCGTCTTCGACGCGCTGCGCGACGAGGACCTTCCCGGCCTGGAACTGCGGCACCTCGTCGCCGAGGACCTGCTGGACCGGGCCCGCCAGGCCGGTCCCGCGGCGGTCGCCGAGGACGTGCGGGCGAGGGTCCGGGAGGCCGTCGACGGCGGGGCCCGGGCCGTGCTGTGCACGTGCTCGACCATCGGCGGCGTCGCGGAGGCGGCGGCCGCCGAGGCGGGGGTTCCCGTGCTGCGCGTCGACCGGCCGATGGCGGCCGCGGCCGTGGCCGCCGGCCCCCGTGTCGTCGTCCTCGCCGCCCTGGAGAGCACCGTGCGGCCCACGGTGGCACTCCTCGAGGAGGAGGCGCGGCGCGCCGGCCGCGCCGTCGGGGTGCGCACCGTGCTGGTCGAGGGCGCCTGGGCCCGCTTCGAGGCGGGCGACCCGGAAGGGTACGCACGCCGGGTCGCGGACGCGGCCGACGAGGTCACCGGCGCCGACGTGATCGTCCTCGCCCAGGCCTCCATGGCGCCGGCCGGGCGGCTCTGCACGACCCCCGTCCCGGTGCTGTCCAGCCCGCGCCCCGGACTCGCGGCGGGTGCGGCGGCGGCGGGCGTCCCGTAGTGGCGCCCGGGGCGGGAGCGGGCGTCCCGTGGCGGCTCCGGCCTCCGTCGCCCGTTCGTCGGGCACGCCCGTTCGTCGAGCACGCCCGTTCGTCGAGCACACCTGCTCGTCGGGTGCGCCACCCGGGCCCCCACCGTCATACCGGCGGGTGACTGAGGGCGCCGCCCCCGGGTAGGCGGGGCAGTAGTCCAGAGCCGACGTCGACCGACTGGCCGGAGGACATCCGTCATGACCGAGCCGTACCCGGACCCCGTTCAGCCGGGTCCCACTCCGGGACCCGCCCCGGGCCCGGACCCCTCGCACCCCCAGCCCCATCCGGTGCCGCCCCCGGAGCCGCCCCCGGGCCCCGAACCACCACCGGGTCCCACGCCGCCACCCCCTCATCCCGCCCCGCCGCCGCACCCGGGCCCGCCCGAACCCCCTCCCTCACCGATCCCGCCGGGGCCCGAGCCGGTGCCCGACCCGGAGCCCGGACCGCCGCTGAGCTGAACCGGTCCGCGCACACGGGAAAGCACGGGGGAACGGGCGAAGGGCGGGGACGACCGCCGTGGCCGTCCCCGCCCTTCGCCGTGCGGTGCGCCGGTCAGCGCGTCCCGCCGCGGTCCGTCACGCGGTCACCTCCGACCGGTCCCCGCCCCACAGCGTGTGGAACGAGCCCTCGCGGTCGGTGCGCCGGTAGGTGTGCGCGCCGAAGTAGTCCCGCTGGCCCTGGGTGAGCGCGGCCGGCAGGCGCTCCGCGCGCAGGGCGTCGTAGTAGGCGAGGGCCGCGGCGAAACCGGGGGTCGGCACGCCCTGGCGGGTCGCGGCGATCAGCACCTCGCGCCAGTCGTCCTGCGCGTCGGCGATCTCCCGCGCGAACGTCTCGTCGGACAGCAGGCTCGGCAGGCCGGCGCGCGCGTCGTAGGCCGCGCGGATGCGGTCCAGGAAGGCCGCCCGGATGATGCAGCCGCCGCGCCAGATCGCGGAGACCGCGCCGAGGTCGATGTCCCAGCCGTACTCCTCGCTGCCCGCGGCGATCTCGTGGAAGCCCTGCGTGTACGACACGATCTTCGACGCGTACAGCGCCTGCTCCACCCGGTCGGCGAACGCCGCCGCCTCCGCCTCGCCCAGCGGCGCGGCCTTCGGGCCGGCCAGACCGCGCGAGGCCTCGCGCAGCGCCGCGTGACCGGACAGCGAGCGCGCGAAGACCGCCTCCGCGATGCCCGACACCGGCACGCCCAGGTCGAGCGCGATCTGCACGGTCCAGCGGCCCGTGCCCTTCTGCTCCGCCTGGTCCACCACCACGTCCACGAACGGCTCGCCCGTGGCCGCGTCCACGTGGGAGAGCACCTCGGCCGTGATCTCGATCAGGTACGAGTCCAGCCGGCCGGTGTTCCAGGTGCGGAAGATCTCCGCGATCTGCGCGGGGGAGTACCCGGCGACGTCGCGCAGCAGCTGGTACGCCTCACCGATCAGCTGCATGTCGGCGTACTCGATGCCGTTGTGGACCATCTTCACGAAGTGGCCGGCGCCGTCGGGGCCGACGTGCGTGACACAGGGCGCCCCGTCGGCCGCCTTGGCGGAGATCTTCTCCAGCATCGGGCCGAGGGAGTCGTACGACTCCCTGGGCCCGCCCGGCATGATGCTCGGCCCGTGCAGCGCGCCCTCCTCGCCGCCGGAGACGCCCATGCCGACGAAGTGGATGCCCTGCTCGCGCAGCGCCTTCTCCCGGCGCCGGGTGTCGGCGAAGTGGGCGTTGCCGCCGTCGATGATCATGTCGCCGGGCTCCAGCAGCGGGGCGAACTCCTCGATCACGGCGTCCGTCGGCTCGCCGGCCTTCACCATGACGACCAGCCGCCGCGGCCGCTCCAGCGCCGCCACGAACTCCTTGGCCGTCTCGGCCGCCACGAAGCCGCCCTCGTGACCGAACTCCTCCACCAGCGCGTGCGTGCGCGCCGCCGTCCGGTTGTGCACCGCGACCGTGTAGCCGTTGCGGGCGAAGTTGCGCGCGAGATTGCGGCCCATGACCGCGAGACCCGTGACGCCGATCTGCGCTGAACTGCTCATAGGGTTGGCTCCTAGTGCCCTTGGTGTCGGTACTGCCGGGGTGTCGGTGCTGCCGGCCGGTGCCCGCCAGTCCTGCCGTCGACCATCCTGACGTGCCGTACTTCCGTCCGCACGCGCGGATCGTACGACTCCGCGCGCGCAGGCACATACGGGCGGAAGCCCTCCGCGCACTCACCCGGCGCACGCCCCCACGCTCCCGCGGACGTGCGCACCCACCCGCGCGTGCGATGTCCGGCTGCGACAGCGGGGCGCAACGAGCGGACGATCCAAGCCACTTGGCGCAACCGTGCGGCCGATAGCCGTCTTGTCACGGCCAGTTCGCAACGCATACTTTTGCCGCTCCTGACGCATTGTCGAGGGGGATTCCATGGCCGTGCGCGGCCGGCACCGCCGGTATCAGCCGAACAGGATCAACCGCGCCTCACTCACCGTCACCGCGGGGGGTGCCGGAATGGCGCTCCCGCTGATGGGCACCGGCGCCGCCCAGGCCGCCGACGTGGAGACCTGGGACAAGGTCGCCGCCTGCGAGTCGAGCAACGACTGGGACATCAACACGGGCAACGGCTTCTACGGCGGGCTGCAGTTCACCCAGTCCACGTGGGAGGAGTTCGGCGGCACGCGGTACGCGCCGCGCGCGGACCTGGCCACCAAGGACCAGCAGATCGCGATCGCCGAGAAGGTCCTCGACGGCCAGGGGCCCGGCGCCTGGCCGTCGTGCTCGGTCCGCGCCGGACTGGCCCGGGGCGGCGACACCCCCGACATCCGGCCGGCCGCCGACAGGTCCGACCGCGACGGCGGGAAGAAGAGCGGGAAGACCGGCCGGTCCTCCGTCGAGGACGTGAAGCCGCACACCACGCCCCAGTCCCGCGCGGGCCGCGCCGAGATGTACACCGTGGTCCACGGCGACACCCTCTCCGGCATCGCGGCGGACGAGCGGGTCCGGGGCGGCTGGCGGGGACTGTACGAAGCCAACCGCTCGGCCATCGGCGCCGACCCCGACCTGATCCTGCCCGGCCAGCGGCTGGCGCTGCCCGACGGGGCCTCCGAGGCCCCCGAGCGCCGGCCGTCGAAGCAGGCCGGGCCGGCCGAGAAGAAGACCGAGAAGAAGACCGAGAGGAAAAGCGGGGAGAAGGCCGGGAAGCAGACCTCCCCGCAGCGCACCGATGACCGTGCCGACCGCGCCGCCAAGACCGGCGGCACCCTGGTCGCCCCGGTCAGCGCCTCCCTCGGCACGCCGTACCACAAGGCCGGGTCCGCCTGGTCGAAGGGCTACCACACCGGGGTCGACTTCCCCGTGCCCACCGGCACGTCCGTGAAGTCGGTCGCGGCGGGCCGCGTCGTCAGCGCGGGCTGGGAGGGGTCGTTCGGCTACCAGGTGGTCGTCCGGCACGCCGACGGCCGCTACAGCCAGTACGCGCACCTGTCGGCGATCTCCGTGAAGAGCGGTCAGCCGGTCGTCGCGGGCCAGCGCATCGGCCGCTCCGGGTCGACCGGCAACAGCTCGGGCCCGCATCTGCACTTCGAGGTGCGGACGGGGCCCGGTTTCGGTTCGGACATCGACCCGGTCGCCTACCTGAGGGCGGGCGGCGTCAGGATCTGACGCGCATCCGGTGCCGGTCCACCGCCGGCACCGGCACGTAGGGGCCGCCGTAGAAGGGCCCGTACGACACCAGCGGCGCCGGGGCGGGCTCCGGCCCGTCCGGCGTCCCGGGGGAGGGCACCGGGAGCGGCACGCGCACGTCCCCGGGGAGTTCGAGGGCGGCCAGCAGCCGCTCGGCGGGGTCGGTCCGCGGTCCCGCGGCCACCACGGACCGGGCGGCGAGGACCGTCCCGGGAACGGGGTCCGGGACGGAGACGGCGGACCCGGACGGCAGGTCCCCGTCCCGCGCGGGCGGGAGTCCCGGGAGTCCTTCGTTCAGCGCGGGCCGCGCGGCCGCCGTCCGCTGCTGCTCGCGCGCCAGCCGTTCCGTCGTCAGCAGGATCAGTCCGCCGGCCGCGACCACGCCGCAGCTCAGCGCGAGCGCCGTGCCCGTCGCGCCGTAGCGGAAGGTCTCGCCGAACATCGTGATGCCGACGGCCGCCGCCACCACCGGGTTCACCACCGTCAGCGTCGCCAGCGGCGCCGCGAGTCCGGCACCGCGGTAGGAGGCCTGGGACAGGAGCATGCCGGCCGTGGCCAGGACGCCGATCACCGCGAGGGACGGCAGGTCCGCCGCCGAGACCCCGCCGGTCCAGTCGACCGCGACGGTCTTGGTGAAGACCGAGGACATGCCGAACGCGACACCGGACGCGGTGGCCAGCAGGATGCTGCGCACCGCGGGATGCCGGTGCGCGGCCCGGGCCGCGATCATCAGCGCCACCACCGCGGCGGCCGTCACCAGCGCGGCCGCCACCCGCTGGGGGGTGTCCAGCGACTGCGCGTCGGACGCGCCGACCAGGGAGAGCAGACCGGCGAGGCCCACGGTCGCCATGACGGCGCCGCGCCACGCGGTCGCCCCGGCCCTGCGGCCCACGAACAGCGCGGCCATGGGCAGCGCGAACACGATGGTCAGGGCGCCCAGCGGCTGAACGAGGCTCAGCGGACCGTAGGCCAGCGCCACCACGTGCAGCAGCCCGCCGAGACCGTTGAGCGCGACCGCTGCCCACCAGCCCGGCCTGCGCAGCGGCGCGTACTGCTGCGCACCGGACGAGGACACCGCGACCTGCTCCTGCACGATCGCTCCGCCGGCGTACGCCACCGCGGAGACGAACGACAGCAGCACGGACAACGCGAGGGCGCTCATCGGCTGCTCCTCTGCGTGAGGCCCGGGCGCGGGACCCGGCGCGGCGAACGGTCGGCTTCCATGACCAACACGATGCCCTGTCCGGTTGTTCCCGTCGTCGTCCCTGAGCACTCAATGAGTCCTACTGCCGATGGAGTACGACGACGACCCCGTCATCCCCAGGGTGGGTGCCCGTGGACGGAGGGCCCCTGGTTGCTCCCCCTAGGGGACTTGGTACTACTGCACGTCGTGGACCTCGACCCCCGTCTCACCGCCCTCCGCAGCGTCGGCGGCTTCTTCGTCCTGCGCACGGCGGCGGCCGTCCTGCGGCTGCCCACCCTCGCACAGGTGTACGCGCCGCAACGCCCGGAGGTTCACGGTGACTTCCTGGCCTCGCGGGTACGTGTGGTCGCCGGCGCCCTCGGCACCACCGAGGCGCGGGTCGCCGCCTCGGTGGCCCAGCAGGGGCTCGCCGCCCGCCTGTGGTCGGTGACGCTGGGCTGCGCCGCCCTGTACGGGTCGGTCCCCGACCTCGCCCCGCGGCTGTTGCACTGGGACCCCGACGGCACCGCCCCGGACGACCTGTGGCTGACCGGCGTACGGGCACGGCCCGGCGACGCGGCGACCGTCGCGGACGTGGTGCTGCACGGCCACCTCGAACCCCTCGCCGCGGCCCTGCGCTCCCGCCACCGCCTCGCCCGCGGCCTGCTGCGCGGCAACGCGGCCTCCGCGCTCGCGGGCGCCGCCCGGGAGCTGGACCGCTGGGGGCGCGGCCACGGCCGTGCCGACGTCGCCGCCCGCGCCGCCGCCCTGGCCGCCGAACTCCTCGCGCACCCCCTGCTCGCCGGGACCGGAACCCTCACCGGCACCGCCTTCCGGCGCCGCAGCTGCTGCCTGTACTACCGGGTGCCCGCCGGGGGCGTCTGCGGCGACTGCTGCTTCCCGCGGCCGCCCCGCTCTTCCCCACGCGCCCCGTCTGAGTGACCATGAAGGAAACGTCCGCTCAGACAGGGGGTTCACGGGTGCGAGTGGGACTGCTGACCCGGGAGTATCCCCCGGACGTGTACGGCGGCGCCGGGGTCCACGTGGAGTTCCTCGCCCGGGAGCTGCGGCCCCTGGTCGACCTCCAGGTGCACTGCTGGGGCGAGGGCCGCACGGACGGCGTGCTGCGCCACCGGTCCTGGCCCGCGCTCGACGGCGCCAACGACGCGCTGCGCACCTTCTCCGTGGACCTCGCCATGGCCGACGCCCTCCGGGGCTGCGAACTCGTCCACTCCCACACCTGGTACGCGAACCTCGGCGGCCACCTCGCCAAGCTGCTGCACGGCGTCCCGCACGTGATGACCGCCCACTCCCTCGAGCCGCTGCGCCCGTGGAAGGCCGAGCAGCTCGGCGGCGGCTACGCCCTGTCGAGCTGGGCCGAGCGCACCGCCGTCGAGGCCGCCGACGCGGTGATCGCCGTCTCCGGCGCCATGCGCGAGGACATCCTGGGCTGCTACCCGGCCCTGGACCCCGGCCGGGTGCACGTGGTGCACAACGGCATCGACACCAGCCTGTACCGCCCGGACCCCGGGACCGGCGCCCTGGACCGGATCGGCCTCGACCGCTCCCGTCCGTACGTGCTGTTCGTCGGCCGCATCACCCGCCAGAAGGGCGTGCCCCACCTGCTGCGGGCGGTCCGCGGCATCGACCCGGCCGCGCAGGTCGTGCTGTGCGCGGGCGCCCCGGACACCCCCGAGATCGACCGGGAGTTCCGCGAGCTGTACCAGGAGCTGTGCCGGGTCCGCGAGGGCGTGCACTGGATCCCGCGGATGCTGCCCCGCCCGGAGGTGATCCAGCTCCTCACCCACGCCGCCGTGTTCGTCTGCCCCTCGGTGTACGAACCGCTCGGTATCGTGAACCTGGAGGCGATGGCCTGCGGCACCCCGGTGGTGGCGTCCCGGACCGGCGGCATCCCCGAGGTCGTGGCGGACGGCGGGACCGGAGTGCTGGTGGAGGTGGACGACGACTTCGAGGCGGGCCTCGCACGGGCCCTGGACTCGGTCCTCGGCGATCCGGACGCCGCGCGGCGGATGGGCGAGGCCGGGCGGGAACGCGCGGTCCGGGAGTTCGGCTGGGACGCGGTGGCCCGCCGTACGGTCCGGCTCTACGAGGAGATCCTCAAACAGGCTTAGTCCTGCCGGTCCGGGGCAGTCTTGGGGAAATTCGGCGTGAGGAGAGCGGCCATGCGTCGTGGGGGTCCTTCGGTCCTGGGAATCGTGCTGGCGGGTGGCGAGGGCAAGCGCCTGATGCCCCTCACGGCGGACCGCGCCAAACCGGCGGTCACCTTCGGCGGCACGTACCGCCTGGTGGACTTCGTCCTGTCCAACCTCGTCAACGGCGACATCCTGCGCATCTGCGTGCTCACGCAGTACAAGTCGCACTCGCTGGACCGGCACATCACCACCACCTGGCGGATGTCCAGCCTGCTCGGCAACTACGTCACGCCGGTCCCCGCCCAGCAGCGCCTCGGCCCGCGCTGGTACCTGGGCAGCGCCGACGCCATCCTGCAGTCGCTGAACCTGATCCACGACGAACAGCCGGAGTACGTGGCGGTGTTCGGCGCCGACCACGTGTACCGCATGGACCCGCGCCAGATGCTCGCCCAGCACGTCGAGAGCGGCGCCGGGGTCACGGTGGCCGGGATCCGGGTGCCGCGCTCGGAGTCCTCCGCCTTCGGGGTGATCACCCCGGGGTCGGACGGCCGGACCGTGGAGGGCTTCCTGGAGAAGCCCACCGACCCGCCCGGACTCGCCGACGACCCCGAGTGCGTGTTCGCCTCCATGGGCAACTACCTCTTCACCACCAAGACCCTGGTCGAGGCGCTCCAGCGGGACGCCGAGGACGAGAACTCGGTGCACGACATGGGCGGTTCGATCCTGCCCCAGCTCACCGAGCGGGGCGAGGCCCACCTGTACGACTTCAGCTCCAACCACGTGCCCGGCGAGACCAGCCGGGACCAGGGCTACTGGCGGGACGTCGGCACCCTGGACGCGTACTACGACGCGCACATGGACCTGATCGCCGAGCGCCCCGCCTTCAACCTGTACAACCGCCAGTGGCCCATCTACACCCACTCCGGCCAGCTCTCGCCCGCCCGCTTCAACGCCGGCGGCATGGCGAGCGAGTCCATCATCAGCGCGGGCTGCCTGATCCGGGGCCAGGTCACCCGGTCCGTGCTGTCCCCGGGCGTGGTGGTCGATCCCGGGGCCGTGGTGCAGGGCTCGGTGCTGCACGACAACGTCCACGTCGGACGGGGCGCGGTGGTGCGCGGCGCCGTCCTCGACAAGAACGTCGAGGTGCCGCCGGGCGCGACGATCGGCGTCAACCCGGAGCGGGACGCGCAGCTGTACACGGTGTCCCGGGGTGGGGTGATCGCCCTCGGGAAGGGACAGCGGGTGCCGTAGCGGCGTACGGGCGGCGCGTGGGCCCCGGTCGGTCGTGTGACCACCGGGGCCTTTGTCATGTCCCTGGACGAGCAGCGAAATCCGTGCTGTTATGACAATTGCTGTTCATGACAACGTTGTACAGCCATGCGCAGCGCACACAACAGAACACAAGGAAACGTCGAGCACTGAGCACCACGTACTGAGCAGCGAGCCGTCACCTTCCTCACCGACGGAGGATCCGTGCGCATCAGACGACTCAGAAACCGTTTCGCGCTTCTCCTGGCCGCCGCACTGGGAGTAGCCGGACTCACCGCGACCGGCCCGGTCGCGACCGCGGCGGAGGACGACCCGGTGGAGGTCCACGGGCTGAAGGGCGAGTACTACACCCACTCCGCCCCCGGCGCCTTCGACTTCCACGAGCTGAAGGCCACCGCCTTCGACCCGCACCTCGACTTCGACAACCTGGAGCCGCGCCTGAACGTCACCACCGGCCGCTCGGACGACGTCAGCGTCCGCTGGACCGGCAGGATCGTGCCGGAGAGGACCGGCGCCCACACCTTCTCGGTCATCGGCGACAACGGCTTCCGCCTGTGGATCGACGGCCGGCTCGCCATCGACCACTGGGTCGACGACTGGGACCGCGAACAGACCGCCGAACCGATCGAGCTGGTGGCCGGCCGGGCCCACGACATCAAGGTCGAGTACTTCGAGCACTACGGCGGCTCCAACCTCCACCTGCGCTGGACCGAGCCCGGCGGCACCAAGGAACCCGTACCGCAGTCGGCGTTCCGCCTCCCCGAGGGCTTCGACTACGACGGTGCCCTCGCCGCCACCGTCCTCGCCTCCGGCCGCACCCTGAAGCTCGACTTCCCCCGGCCGCTCGCCGCGCCGCCGGCCGGCTTCACCGACCACCTGAACGCGGTGATCGGCGGAGCGAAGTGGCCCCTGAAGTCGGCGGAGCCGGACCCGGCCGACCCCAGGGCGCTGCTCGTCACGCTCGCCGAGCCGGTCGTCGGCAACAGGACCGGCACCGCCCGCGGCAGCGCCGACGTCCGCTACGACGGACGGGGCGGCCTGACCGCCGCCGACGGCGACCCCGTGGACGCGTTCCTGAGCAGCGGCCCCAACCGCTCCACCCACGAGCTGCGCACCGGGTGGGCCGACGAGGTGGGCCCGGACAACGCCCTGCCCGAGTACCCGCGCCCGCAGCTCACCCGCGACGCGTGGCGCAACCTCAACGGCCGCTGGCAGTTCGCCGCCGCCGAGGAGGGCGAGCGGCCGCCCGTGGGCAGGACGCTCGAGGAGCGCATCCTCGTCCCGTACCCGGTGGAGTCCCAGCTCTCCGGGATCCAGCGGCACGAGGACCGCATGTGGTACCGCCGCACCTTCACCGTCCCGCGCGACTGGCGCATCGGCTCCGACCGGCGGCTGCGGCTGAACTTCGGCGCCGTCGACTGGCGCTCCGAGGTCTACGTCAACGGCACGAAGGTCGCCGCGCACGAGGGCGGCTACGACAAGTTCAGCGCCGACGTCACCGACGCGCTGAAACCCGGCCGCACCCAGGAGCTCATCGTCGGCGTGTACGACCCCACCGACGCCGCGAACGGCGAGAACCCGCCGCTCGGCAAGCAGCGCCTGGACCCCAGCGGCATCTGGTACACGCCCAGCTCGGGCATCTGGCAGACGGTCTGGATGGAGCCGGTCGCCCGTGACCACGTCGACTCCCTGAAGCTGGTCCCGGACGTGCCCGGCGAGCGGCTCACCGTGGAGGCGAAGGGCGTGCGCGACGGCGTGCCGATCACGGCGACCGCGTACGACGGGCGGCGCAAGGTCGCCAAGGCGACCGGCCGCACCGGGCAGCCGCTGACCCTGAGGATCGACAACCCCCGCCTGTGGTCGCCCGACGACCCGTTCCTGTACCGCCTGGAGGTCACCGCCGGCGCCGACCGCGTCGGCAGCTACTTCGGGATGCGCTCCATCGCCGTCGAGCAGGTGGACGGCGTGCCGCGCACGGTCCTCAACGGGAAGCCGGTCTTCCTGATGGCCACCCTCGACCAGGGCTTCTGGCCGGACGGCCTGCACACCGCGCCCACCGACGAGGCCCTCGCGTACGACCTGCGCAAGCACAAGGAGCTCGGCTTCAACTCGGTGCGCAAGCACATCAAGGTCGAACCGGACCGCTGGTTCTACTGGGCCGACCGGCTGGGGCTCATGGTGTGGCAGGACATGCCGTCCATGACGGCCGGGGTCGACCCGAGCCCCGAGGCCCGCGCCCGCTACGAGCGCGAGATGAAGCAGATGATCGACGAGCACATCAGCAGCCCGTCGGTCGTCATGTGGGTCACCTTCAACGAGGGCTGGGGCCAGTACGACGTCGGCCGGATCGCCGAACAGGCCAAGGCCTGGGACCCCACCCGCCTGGTCAACAACCAGTCGGGGCTCAACCTCGGGGCCGACGGAGGCACCGGCGACATCATGGACGAGCACGGCTATCCCAGCCCGGCCCTCCCGCCCCGCCCGGACGGGAAGCGGGCCCTGGTCAGCGGCGAGTACGGCGGTCTGGGCCTCGCGGTGCCCGGACACGCGTGGTCGGTGCAGCAGTCGTACGTCGACGTCGACCCGGCGACCTACACCGACGACTACCTCACCAAGCTCGACGAGGTGCGCGCGCTGGTGTGCCGGGGCAGCAACGGCGCCGTCTACACCCAGATCACGGACGTGGAGGGAGAGCTCAACGGCCTGCTCACCTACGACCGGCGCGTCATGAAGCCGGACGTGGCCCGGGTGAAGGCCGCGCACGAGGCCCTGATCCGGGACGCCTCCCTGGAGCGGCCCGCGGGCTGCCCGGCGGCACGGGACGCCGCCCGGTGAGGGGTTCCCCCGGCGGCCCGCGCCCGTCCGGGTGGCGTGGGTCACCCGGGAAGGCGCGGATCGCGCCGCCGTAGCCCCGTCGGTCACTCGGATTCCGCCCCTTCCGCCGTACGGCGGAAGGGGCGGAGACGTCACATGGTGTTAACTATGTGTAGCCAGATCGTACTTGACCGTAATCGGCCGGAGGCGATTGACTGCTGATCCGTCCCGCGCCCGGTCCGTCCCGTCCGGGCGTCCCGCCCGACCCCTCCCGCCGCCGATGAGAGGCAAGCCCGTGACCGCAGACCCGCTCGCTCCTCTCGACCTGGCGTTCTGGAACCTGGAGTCCACCGGCCATCCCATGCACCTGGGGGCGCTCGGGGTCTTCGCGGCCCGCTCGCCCTCCGCGAGTGCCCACGCGGCCGACCTGCTCGCCGCCCGGGCCGCCGCCGTGCCCGGACTGCGGATGCGCATCCGGGACGTGTGGCGGCCGCTCACCGCGCTCCCGTCGCTCCGGCCCCCGCGGCCGGCCCCCGGCGAGTCGCTCGTCTCCGCCCTGCGCCGTCCGCTCGCCTCCGCCCTGCGCGGGCCGTTCGCGTTCGGCGGTGCCGCGCGGGAACCCGACCCCGGCTTCGACCCCCTGGACCACGTCCGGCTGCACGCCCCGGCCGCCGACTTCCACGCCGCGGCCGGGGGGCTCATGGAACGCCCGCTGGAGCGCAGCCGGCCGCCCTGGGAGGCCCATGTGCTGCCGGGAGAGGACGGCGCCTCGTTCGCGGTGCTGTTCAAGTTCCACCACGCCCTCGCCGACGGACTGCGCGCGCTCACCCTGGCCGCCGCGCTGATGGACCCGATGGACCTGCCCGCCTCCCGGCCCGGTCCGGCCGAGCCGCCGCGCGGGCTGCTCCCGGACGTGCGCAGGCTGCCCGACCTCGTCCGGGACGCCCTGTCCGACGCCGGGCGGGCCCTGGACATCGGCGCCGCCGTCGCCCGCTCCACCCTCGACATGCGGTCCTCGCCCGCGCTCGGCTGCGCCCCCAGCGGCACCCGCCGCACCGCCGGCGTGGTGATCGACCTCGACGACGTGCACCGGATCCGCAAGAGCGCCGGCGGCACCGTCAACGACGTACTGATCGCGGTCGTCGCCGGCGCGCTGCGGCGCTGGCTCGACGAGCGCGGCGACGGCAGCGGGGGCGTCGCGCCCCGCGCCCTCGTCCCCGTCTCCCGGCGCCGGCCGCGCACCGCCCACCCGCAGGGCAACCGGCTCTCCGGGTACCTGCTGCGGCTGCCCGTCGACGAGCGGGACCCGCTCGCCCGCCTCGCCCTGGTGCGCACCGCCATGGACCGCAACAAGGACGCCGGTCCCCACCGGGGCGCCGGTGCCGTCGCCCTGCTCGCCGACCACGTGCCGCCGCTCGGCCACCGGCTCGGCGGGCCGCTGCTCGGCCAGGCGGCCCGCCTCTGGTTCGACGTCCTGGTCACCAGTGTGCCGCTGCCCGGCTTCGGCCTGAAGCTCGGCGGCGACCCGCTCGGCGCGGTCTTCCCGCTCGCGCCGCTGGCCCCCGGACACTCCCTCGCGGTCGCGGTCTCCACCTACCGCGGGCACGTCCACTACGGCCTGGTCGCCGACGGCGCGGCCGTCCCCGACCTCGACCGGCTGGCCCGTGCGGTGTCCGAGGAGGTGCGGACGCTGATCACCGTCTGCGATCCCTGACCGCCGTGCCCGTCGGCCCGTCCCCCTCCGGGGCGCTCCGGCCGGTGCGGGTCATCCGCCCGGGTTTGGTACTGCGGCCCGGTGCTCCGTAAAATCCCCCGTTCGACAGCGGGCGCTACCGGAGCGCCGCGACGGCAGAGCAGGGAACGGCAGCGGCGATGACGGTGACAGAGGACGGCCCCCGGGCCACGGACGCGGTGGCACACGGGCCCGGTATCGACCCGGAGCGGCTCGCCGTCTGCCTCAGCGTGCTCGAGGAACTCGACAGGCTCGACGTCGACCACCCGGACGCGATCCTGGTCCGCCGGGCCACCTCGCACATCTACCGCACCGTCAAGCAGCGCCGCCGCCAGGAGCGCCGCGCCGCCAAGACCGCCCACGACAGGGCGGTCACCGAGGCCACCGCGACCGGCTCCGCCGAGCGCATCGACGACGAGACGGAAGGCATCCTGCCGTCCTCCCGCGTGGCGCCCGGCCGGATCGCGGGGATACTCCGGCGTCCCCGCTCCTGCTACGTCTGCAAGGCCCGCTACGTCGAGGTCGACTACTTCTACCACCAGCTCTGCCCGAAGTGCGCCGCCGAGAACCGGGCCCGGCGCGACGCCCGCACCGACCTCACCGGCAAGCGCGCCCTGCTCACCGGCGGGCGCGCCAAGATCGGCATGTACATAGCACTGCGGCTGCTGCGTGACGGCGCGCACACCACGATCACCACCCGCTTCCCCAAGGACGCCATCCGCCGTTTCCGGGCCATGGACGACTCCGCGGACTGGATCCACCGCCTGGAGGTCGTCGGCATCGACCTGCGCGACCCGGCCCAGGCCGTCGCGCTGGCCGACCGGGTCGCGGAGCAGGGCCCGCTCGACATCCTGATCAACAACGCCACCCAGACCGTACGCCGCCTGCCGTCCGCGTACGCCGCGCTCGTGGAGGGCGAGAGCGCCCCGCTGCCGGCCGGCGAGCTGCCCGCCCACCACGTCATCGGCGCCTTCGGCTCCGGCGCGGTCGACGGCCTGACCGCACTGCCCGTCGGCGCCGGTGGACTCGACGCGCAGAAGGTCGCCGACCTCGCCCTGGTCGCGGGCAACGCCAGCGTGGCCCGGCACCGTGACGGCACCGCCATCGACGCCGGTGGCCTGGTCCCCGACGTGGTCGACACCAACACCTGGGTGCAGACCATCGAGCAGATCTCCCCGGTGGAACTGCTGGAGACCCAGCTGTGCAACTACACGGCGCCGTTCATCCTGATCAGCAAGTTGCGTCCGGTGATGGCCGAGGCCGCGCGCCGGGCGTCCGCGGGGCGCGCGTACGTCGTCAACGTCTCGGCGATGGAGGGCGTGTTCGCCCGCGGCTACAAGGGCGCGGGCCACCCCAACACCAACGCGGCCAAGGCGGCCATGAACATGGTGACGCGGACCAGCGCGCAGGAGATGTTCGACACCGACCGCATCCTGATGACGTCGGTCGACACCGGCTGGATCACCGACGAGCGCCCTCACTTCGACAAGCTGCGCCTCGCCGAGGCAGGCTTCCACGCCCCGCTCGACCTGGTCGACGGGGCGGCCCGCGTCTACGACCCCATCGTGCGCGGCGAGGCGGGCGAGGACCTGTACGGCGTCTTCCTGAAGGACTACGCGCCCGGCAAGTGGTGACGGCGGCGGACGGGCCGGCGGCTCGCCGGCCCGGCGGGCCGTCAGTCGACCGCGCCCAGGTGTGAGTTGCGCGCCGCCAGCAGCTCCAGCACGGTGCGCCAGTCCTCCAGGACCCCGGCGTCGAAACAGGCGGTGCGGGCCTCCTCGTCCGCCGCGCGCAGGGTGAGGAGGTCGTCGTCGGCGGGCAGGCCGGCCCGGGGCCGGCGGCGGACCAGGTCGGCGACCCGCTCGCCGAGCAGGGCCCGTATCGCGTCCGCCGTGCGGTCGGCCCGTGACGCCGCCTCGCCCGGCCACAGCAGTCGGCCGACGGGCCCCACCAGGCCCGCCACCTGGAGCTCCTTGTCCGCGGGCCGGCCGCGGCGCAGCAGCGCGGCGGTCCGCAGCGCGTGCTCGTGGGCGTCGGCCGGAGCGCCGCCCCGGCCCGGCACCTGCCGGGTGCCCCGGCACGCGTACAGCAGGTCCATCAGCTCCTCGACGGTGCGCAGCTCCATGCGCCGGTCCTCCCGGGAGACAGCCGTTGCCGTGCGGCAGCAGACCATGACGAGCTTGCGCGTCGGCCAACAGGACCTGAACTCCGCCACGACCACGCCGCCTTGCCGAAAACATCGACGCCATGTAGTCCGGACGAGTGACCGAACAAAGGGCCCTCATGGTGACATGGGGGCATATGGGAGGGCGCCGACTGCTGCTCGAAGTGTGATTGTTACCCTCGGTTTCGAGCCCCATCGAGCGGGGGGCCGCTCATTTGGTTACCCTGATGCGGACGGGCAGCAACAAAGGGTCCTACCCACACCCACGGCCCGTCATGGGACAAGCCGCTTCACAACGGCCTGCTCTCCCTCGAGTTACCGGCGCCACCGCGTCCGAACCGCTTTTCGACCCAGGCCCGAGCGGACGTCGGGCGCGCGGCGGCAGGACCGGCGCGGCACGTCCCTAGGGTGACCGACACAGAAGGAGTGCGCGGTGACACCGGAGAAGACGAAACGAGAACAGCGCCCCAAGGAACGCCCGGAGCGCGCGGGCCGCCGGCCCGGGGAACTCGGCAGCCTGGACGTGTGGGCCCGGTCGGCCCCGATCCGCCTCGCGGGCTACGAGGACGACCTCGCCGAGCCCCACATCCTCCCCGGCGTCGACTGACCTCCGCCACCCCTTCGTGCTCACCGGACGCACGGGCGTACCGGACCCGCACCCGTGCTGACCGGGGAAGCCGCCGACGGCGACCGGCCGGGCGACCGGCCGTTGCGGCACCGCGTCGTCACCGTGGACGGGACCCGCGCGCGGGACCCGGGCGCCCTCCGAGGAGGGCGCCCGGGCCCTTCGGGCCGCGCCTCGTGCACCGGGCGCCGTGACCGGGGTTCCCCTCCTACGGCCGGGCGTAGGGCCGGGTCATGATCTCCATGTTGTGGCCGTCGGGGTCGTCGAAGTAGGCGCCGCGACCGCCGAACAGGTCGTTGACCCGGCCGGGTTCGGTGTGACCCGGGTCGGCGTAGTAGGTGACCCCGACCGCCTCGAGGCGGCCGATCATCGCGTCGAACCGCTCCTCGGGCACGAGGAACGCGTAGTGCTGCCCCTGGATCGGCTCGTCCCGCTTCTCGTAGTAGTCGAGCGTCACCCCGTTGCCGAGGTCCACGGGCAGGAACGGCCCGAACGGGGCGCCGACCTCCAGGCCGAGGATCACGGCGAGGAACTCCGCCGAGAGCCGCCGGTCGCGGGCGTGGACGACGGTGTGGTTCAACTGGATGTTCGCGAGGGGCGGTTGGGTCGTCGAGGAGCGCTGTGCTTCGGGCATGGCTGGATTCGTCTCCGGGGTGTCGTCTTCGTCGGGGATGCCGCGCGCGGGGGGCGGCGCAAAGGAACCCGGAGCGGAAGGCGGGGCGCGTGCCCTCCCCGGCGCCCGGCCCCACCCGGGCGGGGGACGACCCCCGCCGGCCTCACACCGAGGCCGGGAGCACCCTACGTGTATGGCCCACGGCCGACCCGGCAGTCACCCGGCCGACCCTAGGCGCCCGCCGCGGCTCCCGGCAACATCGTTTCCGGCCGGGCCGCTACTCCAGGGGCGCGGTCCGCGGCCACGGGCGCCGCTGCTCCAACTGCCCGGCGATCTCCAGCAGATCGGCCTCCGACCCGGGACGGCCCACCAGCTGGACCGCGCAGGGCGCGCCGGACGGCAGGGTGCCGAACGGAACGGACATCGCGGGCCATCCCGTCAGGTTCCAGGGCGGAGTCAGCGGCGAGTAGGCCGAGTTGACGGCCACGTTCCGCAGCCAGCCCCGCTCGTGCCAGGGCGCCGCCCTGGGGGAGCGGCGGGCCAGCGCCGGGGTGAGCAGGACGTCGTGCTCGGCGAAGAACGGCTCCAGCCGCCGGCGCAGCCGCTCCCGGCCGGTCCCGGAGCGCACGGCGTGCTCGCAGCGCCGGCCGACGGCCGCGTGCACCCGGGTGCGCCGCGTCAGCAGCCGGGCGTCGACACCGCGTGCGTCCACGGCCGTCCCCGCCGTCCAGTGCGCCAGCGCGGTCGCGCCCAGCGACACCGGGTACGGCGGATCGGCCCGCCGCACCTGGTGCCCGGCCTTGATCAGCACTCCGGCGGCCTCCCGGACGGCCGCCGCGTACGGCCGGGCCACGACGACGCCGGCCAGCGGGCTGCGCAGGGACACGGCGATCCTGCGGGTGCCGTTCCCGGCGCTGCGCACCGTCCCGGTCCCGGCGAGGACCGCGAACACCACACGGGCGTCCTCGACCGTCGTGGCGAGCGGCCCGTTCTCCGACATCCCGAACCAGTCGCCGTCCCCGATCCCCGCGGGCACGACCGCGCGGCCCGGCTTGATGGTGACCAGACCGCAGTTGGCGGCCGGTATGCGCAGCGAGCCCATCCCGTCGTTGCCGAGGGCGATCGGCACCATCCCGGCGGCGACGGCGGCCGCGCTGCCCCCGGACGACCCTCCCGCGGTGCGCGTCGGGTCCCAGGGGTTGCGGGCGGTGCCGTGGACGCCCTCGGTGGTGCCGAAGACGCACAGCTCCGGCACGTTCGTCAGCCCCACGACCACCGCGCCCGCCGCCCGCAGCCGGGCCACCGTCTCGTGGTCCCGCTCGGCGGGCGTGTCCGGGGTCGCCGCCGACCCGACGCGCGTGCTCTCGCCGCGCACGGCGAGGTTGTCCTTGACGGCCACGGGCACCCCGGCCAGGGGGAGTTCACCCAGCCCGGCGCGAGCGGCCACCTCGTCGGCCTCGGCGAGCGCGGCCGCGGCCCGTACCGCGCGGAAGGCCCCGACCCGCCCGTCGAGCCGCTCGATCCGCGCGAGGTGCTCCGCGACCACCTCCCGCGGCGCGACCCGCTTCTCCCGTACGGCGGCGGCGATCTCGACGGCGGTCCGGCCGACCCAACTGGTCACTTCGGCTCCTCGTGGCGAGGGGACAGGGCGGTGCGTACCGGCGAGTACGCAGGGAGCACTGTGCCCTGGCCGGGGCCCCGCGTCGAGAGCCCGCGCGTCCGGGCCGGCGCGCCCACCCCCGGCCGCGGGACGCGGTGCCGGTCCGCCGGCGGTCCCCGTCCCGGACGGGGAGGAGGCCGCGCGCGATTCGAACCGCGCGCGGTGGGGGAGCTGTACACCACGTCCGGACCCGTCATCCCCCCCGCCCCCGGTAACCCGCCGCACCGGGCGGACCGCCCGCCCCACCACCGCTACGGAGCACCCCGCATGCATGACGACCGCACCCTGGTCGAAGCCCGCCTCAGGCGCGTCCTCGACGAGCGCATCCGCCCCGCCGTGTACCCCGAGTCCGTGCCCCTCGAGGTCGCCGTCTGGCACGCCCCCGGAGAGCCCGTTCCGGTCGCCGAGGGCCTCGCCGCCGAACCGGAGCCCGTCGAGGTGGGCGCCCGCTGGGGCGCCCCCTGGGGCACCAGCTGGTTCCGGGTCACCGGGACCGTCCCCGAGGCGTGGGCCGGGAGGACCGTCGAGGCGGTCCTCGACCTCGGCTTCGACGAGAACATGCCCGGCTTCCAGTGCGAGGGCCTGGTCTACCGGCCCGACGGCACCCCGGTGAAGGGCCTGAACCCGCGCAACCAGTGGGTGCGGATCGGCGCCCCCGCCGAGGGCGGCGAGCAGGTGCGCCTGCACATCGAGGCCGCCTCCAACCCCGTCATCTTCGGCCCCCGCCCCTTCGTGCCCACACCGCTCGGCGACAAGGACACCGCCGGCGGCGAACCGCAGTACACGCTCGCCCGGATGGACCTCGCCGTCCTCGACGAGGACGTGTGGCAGCTGGTGATCGACCTGGAGGTGCTCGGCGAGCTGATGGCCGAGCTGCCGGTGGACTCACCGCGCCGCTTCGAGATCCTGCGCGCGGTGGACAGGGCGCTGGACGCCGTCGACCTGCAGGACGTCAACGGCACGGCGCGACAGGCCCGTTCACGGCTCACCGACGTCCTCGCCGCGCCCGCCGTGCCCTCCGCCCACCGCATCAGCGCCGTCGGGCACGCGCACATCGACTCGGCGTGGCTGTGGCCGCTGCGCGAGACCGTGCGCAAGGTCGCCCGTACGGCGGCCAACATGACCGCGCTGCTCGACGACGAGCCGGAGTTCGTCTTCGCCATGTCCCAGGCCCAGCAGTGGGCGTGGGTGAAGGAGCACCGGCCCGAGGTGTGGGCCCGGGTCAAGAAGGCCGTGGCCGACGGGCGGTTCGTGCCGGCCGGCGGCATGTGGGTGGAGTCGGACACCAACATGCCCGGCTCGGAGGCGATGGCGCGGCAGTTCGTGCACGGAAAGCGGTTCTTCCTCGACGAGTTCGGCATCGAGAACGACGAGGCGTGGCTGCCGGACACCTTCGGCTTCGCCGCCGGGCTGCCCCAGATCATCAGGGCGGCGGGCTCCCGGTACCTGCTGACGCAGAAGATCTCCTGGTCGCAGACGAACCGGTTCCCGCACCACACCTTCCAGTGGGAGGGCATCGACGGCACCCGGATCTTCACCCACTTCCCGCCCGTCGACACCTACAACTGCTCGATGAAGGGCGCCGAGATCGCCCACGCGACCCGCAACTTCAAGGACAAGGGCGTCGCCCGGCACTCGCTGGCGCCCACCGGCTGGGGCGACGGGGGCGGCGGCACCACCCGCGAGATGGTCGCCAGGGCGGCGCGCCTGCGGAACCTCGAGGGCTCGGCGACCGTGACCTGGGAGACGCCGGCCGCGTTCTTCGCGAAGGCCGAGGCCGACTACCCCGAGCCGCCCGTCTGGGTCGGCGAGCTCTACCTCGAACTGCACCGGGCCACCCTCACCAGCCAGGCCGGGACCAAGCAGGGCAACCGGCGCAGCGAACACCTCCTGCGCGAGGCCGAGCTGTGGGCGGCCACGGCGGCCGTGCGCACCGGATTCCCCTACCCGTACGCGGAGCTGGACCGGATCTGGAAGACGGTGCTGCTGCACCAGTTCCACGACATCCTGCCCGGCTCCTCCATCGCCTGGGTGCACCGCGAGGCCCGCGCGACCTACGACCGGGTCGCGCGGGAGCTGAACGGCGTCATCGAGGCCGCCCAGCGCGCCCTGGCCGGCGAGGGCACCGTCCCGCTCGTCTTCAACGCCGCCCCGCACCCCCGCGCGGGCGTCCCGGCGGGCGGCGCGCGCACCCCCGCGGAGCAGGGGCGCACGGAGCTGTCGGACCGCGCCGGCGGCGGGTACGTCCTGGCCAACGGGATCCTGCGGGTGGAGATCGACGCCCGGGGCCTGGTGGTCTCCGCCCACGACATCGAGGCCGACCGCGAGGCCATCGCCCCCGGACGGGCCGGCAACCTCCTCCAACTGCACCCGGACCTGCCGAACATGTGGGACGCCTGGGACGTCGACGCGTTCTACCGCAACACGGTCACCGATCTGACCGACGCGGACGGGGTCACCGCCGGGGAGGACGGCGCGTCGGTGCGGATCGTGCGCTCCTTCGGCGACTCCCGGGTCACCCAGGTGCTGTCGCTCGCGCCGGGGGAGCGGCGGCTCGTGGTGGACACCGAGGTCGACTGGCACGAGACGGAGAAGTTCCTCAAGCTCGCCTTCCCGCTGGACCTGCACGCCGAACGGTACGCGTCCGAGACCCAGTTCGGGCACGTCCACCGGCCGACGCACACCAACACCTCCTGGGAGGCGGCCAAGTTCGAGGCGTGCAACCACCGCTTCGTCCACCTCCAGGAGCCGGACTGGGGCGTCGCGGTCGTCAACGACTCGACGTACGGCCACGACGTGACCCGCACCGTCCGCACCGACCACGGCCGGGCCACCACCGTCACCACTGTCCGGGTGTCCCTGCTGCGCGCCCCGCGCTTCCCCGACCCCGAGACCGACCAGGGCGTGCACCGCTTCCGGCACGCGCTGGTGCCGGGCGCGGGGATCGGCGACGCGGTGCGCGAGGGCTGGCGGATCAACCTGCCGGAACGGCGCCTGACCGGCGCCGGGGAGGTCGCCCCGCTGGTGACGGTCGACCAGGAGTCCGTGGTGGTCACCGCGGTCAAGCTGGCCGACGACGGCAGCGGTGACGTGGTCGTCCGCTTCCACGAGGCCCACGGGGGCCGCGCCCGGGCCACGCTCACCACCGGGTTCGCGGCCGCGGATGTCCAGGTGACCGACCTGCTGGAGCGCCCGCTGACCGACACCGAGCCCCCGGTGCTCGACGGCGACCGGATCTCCGTACGGCTGCGCCCCTTCCAGCTGATGACCCTGCGGCTGAAGCGGGCCTGACCCCACGCCCGCGGGTCCGGGCCGATGCCGGCGGCCCGGACCCGGGCCGGACGGCCGTGTCCGCGGCCCGTCCGGTCACGCCGTCAGCCGTGTGCGCAGCCACTCCTCCACCGCGCCCACGTGCGCGGCCGCCGCCGCCCGCGCCGCCTCCGGGTCGCGGGCGGCCAGGGCGCGGTGGATCGCGGCGTGTTCGCGCCGGGTGCGGTCGAAGGCGCCCCCCTCCTGGTGGCCGCGCCGGATCCGGGCCCGGAAGGTGCGCGAGGACAGGCCCTCCAGGATCGCGGCCATCGTCCCGTTGCCCGCGGCTCGTGCGATCTCGCGGTGGAACGCCAGGTCGTGGGCGAGGAACTCCTCCGGGTCGTCGGTGGCGTCCATCGCCGCCAGGTGCCGTGCGACCTCGGCCAGCCGGTCCGGCGTGATCCGCGCGGCGGCCAGCGCGGTCGCCGTCGACTCCAGGACGCGGCGGACCTCCAGCAGCTCCACCAGACGCGGCCCCCGCGACAGATCGGCCACGACCCCGAAGTTCTCCAGCAGGTCCCCGGCCTCCAGCCGGGTGACGTAGACCCCCGAACCGTGCCGGGCCTCCAGCACGCCCAGCACCGTGAGCGCGCGGATCGCCTCCCGCATCGAGCTGCGGGAGATGCCCAGGCGCGCGGCCAGGTCCCGCTCCGTGGGCAGCCGCTGGCCGGGCTCCAGCAGACCCTCGCGGATCATCGCCGTGATCCGCTCGATGGCGCGCTGCGTCACCGTGCCCCTGCGCGGGGCCGTCTCCTCCACGCCGCTCCTCCACTCACCGGGTGCGCCGCAGTCTAACGACGAAAGTGGTCGGACCACTGTGCGGCGATTTCGCGGAAATCCGCGTCCGACGGGTGTTCCGCCCTCCAAGTGGTCTGATAAGCATGCCCTCGTCGTGCTCGTGACCGTCCGCCTCACCGCGGGCCGCGCCCAGGACCGGCCCTGTGCCCTCCCGTCCTCACCGAAAGGCCCTCCGTGCCCCCGCAGCCCGTCCGCGTCACCGCCGTCGACACGTACGACATCCGCTTCCCCACCTCGCGCGAACTCGACGGCTCCGACGCGATGAACCCCGACCCGGACTACTCGGCGGCCTACGTCGTCCTGCGCACCGACGCCGCCGACGGCCACGAGGGACACGGGTTCGCGTTCACCATCGGGCGGGGCAACGACGTCCAGGTCGCCGCGATCGAGGCGCTCCGCGGCCATCTGGTCGGACGGTCCGCCGACGAGCTGTGCGCCGACCCCTCCGTCCTGAACCGCGCCCTGACCGGCGACAGCCAGCTGCGCTGGCTCGGCCCGGAGAAGGGCGTGATGCACATGGCGGTCGGGGCGGTCGTCAACGCCCTGTGGGACCTGGCCGCCAAGCGCGCGGACAAGCCCCTGTGGCGGCTGCTCGCCGAGGCCGACCCGGCATGGCTCGTCCGCCAGGTCGACTTCCGCTACCTCACCGACGCCCTCACCCCCGAGGAGGCCCTGACCCTGCTGCGCCGCGGCCGGGAGGGCGCCGAGGAGCGCACGGCCCGGCTGCTGGAGCGCGGCTACCCCGCGTACACCACCTCGCCCGGCTGGCTCGGCTACGACGACGACAGGCTGACCCGGCTCGCCGCGCGGGCGGTCGCCGACGGCTTCCGGCAGATCAAGCTCAAGGTCGGAGCCGACCTGGCGGACGACATCCGGCGCTGCCGGACCGCCCGCGCGGCCGTCGGGCCGGACGTGCGCATCGCGATCGACGCCAACCAGCGCTGGGACGTGGCCGAGGCGATCCGCTGGACCGGGGCGCTCGCCGAGTTCGACCCGTACTGGATCGAGGAACCCACCAGCCCCGACGACGTCCTCGGGCACGCGGCCGTCCGCCGGGCCGTCGCCCCGGTGAAGGTGGCCACCGGCGAACACGTGCAGAACCGGATCGTCTTCAAGCAGTTCCTCCAGGCCGGCGCCCTCGACGTCGTCCAGATCGACGCGGCCCGCGTCGGCGGGGTCCCCGAGAACCTGGCCGTGCTGCTGCTCGCCGCCAAGTACGGCGTACCGGTGTGCCCGCACGCCGGCGGGGTCGGTCTGTGCGAACTCGTCCAGCACCTGTCGATGTTCGACTACGTGGCCCTGACCGGCACCACCGAGGACCGCGTCATCGAGTACGTGGACCACCTGCACGACCACTTCCTCGACCCCGTGGTGATCCGCGAGGGCCACTACACGGCCCCGCTCGCACCGGGCTTCTCGGCCGCCATGCGGCCGGAGTCCATCGCCCGGTACACCTACCCCGACGGCGCCTTCTGGGCCGCCGACGCGGACCCGCAGAAGGAGAAGGAGCAGGCGGCATGAGCGACTTCGAAGGACTGACGGCCCTGGTCACCGGCGGAGCCTCCGGCATCGGCCGGGCCGCCGCGGACCTCCTGGCGGAGCGCGGCGCCCGGGTGGCCGTCCTCGACCTGGACCCGTCACCGGTCGGCGAGCCCCTGACCGGCTACCGCGCCGACGTCACCGACGACACCTCGCTGCGCGCGGCGGTGGCCGCCGCCGTGGACGGCTTCGGCGGCCACGGCGTCCTCGACGTACTGGTCAACAACGCCGGCATCGGCGCGCAGGGCACCGTGGAGACCAACTCCGACGACGAATGGCACCGCGTCTTCGACGTCAACGTCCTCGGCATGGTCCGCACCGCCCGCGCCTGCCTGCCGCACCTGCGCGCCTCCGCGCACGCGGCGATCGTCAACACCTGCTCCGTCGCCGCCACCGCGGGCCTGCCGCGGCGCGCCCTCTACAGCGCCACCAAGGGCGCCGTGCACTCCCTCACCCTCGCCATGGCCGCCGACCACGTCCACGAGGGCATCCGCGTCAACTGCGTCAACCCGGGCACGGTCGACACCCCCTGGGTCGGCCGGCTGCTCGACGCGGCCGACGACCCGGCCGCCGAACGCGCCGCCCTCGAGGCCCGCCAGCCCACCGGCCGCCTGGTCTCGGCCGCCGAGGTCGCCGGCGCCATCGCCTACCTCGCGAGCCCCCTGTCCGGCGCCACCACCGGCACCGCCCTCGCGGTCGACGGCGGCATGCAGGGCCTGCGGCCGCGCCCGGCGGTCCGGTGAACCGCCACCGGCTCGGCCGCAGCGGCGTCGAGGTCACCGGCCTGGCCTTCGGCGCCTCGGGCATCGGCAACCTGTACACCGAGGTCGGCGAGGAGGCGGCGCGGCAGGCGGTGCGGGCCGCCTGGCAGCGCGGCATCCGCTACTTCGACACCGCCCCGCACTACGGCCTCGGCCTGGCCGAACGCCGCCTCGGCGCGGCGCTGCGCGCGTACCCGCGCGGGCAGTACATCGTGTCCACCAAGGTGGGCCGCCGCCTCGAACCCGCCGACACGGGCGGCGACGACCTCGCCCACGGCTTCGCCGTGCCCGCCACCCACCGCCGGGTCTGGGACTTCAGCGCCGACGGCGTGCGCCGCACCCTGGAGGCGAGCCTGGAACGCCTCGGCCTGGACCGCGTCGACGTCGTCTACCTCCACGACCCCGACGACCACGCCGAACAGGCCTTCCGCGAGGGCTACCCGGCCCTGGAGCGGCTCCGGGCCGAGGGCGTGGTGGGCGCGATCGGCGCCGGCATGAACCAGACCGCGATGCTCACCCGCTTCGTCCGCGACACGGACGTCGACGTCGTCCTGTGCGCCGGCCGCCACACCCTGCTCGACCAGAGCGCCCTGACCGACCTGCTCCCCGCCGCCCGGGAACACGGCACGTCGGTGGTCCTCGGCGGCGCCTTCAACTCCGGCCTCCTCGCGAACCCCCGGCCGGACGCCACGTACGACTACGCGCCCGCGCCGGCCGGGCTGCTGGAGCGCGCCCTGCGCATCGAGGAGGCGGCCGAACGCCACGGCACCACCCTGCGCGCCGCCGCCCTGGCCTTCTGCGCCGCCCACCCGGCGGTCGCGAGCGTGCTGGTCGGCGCCCGCTCGGCGGCCGAGGTCCACGACTGCGCGGACCAGTTCGCCGCCCCGGTGCCCGCCGCCCTCTGGCAGGAGCTGCGCGACACCGGTCTGCTGCCGTCCGGCGCCCCCGTCCCCGCCGGGGAGGAGCCGTCGTGAGGGCCGTCCCGCACACCGGGGTCCGCCCCGGCGCGGCCCCGCCCGCCGTGCGGGAGCTGCCGTGACCGTCGACGCGCACCACCACCTCTGGGACCTGTCCGTCCGCGACCAGGACTGGATCACCGGGCCCGGACTCCTGCCCCTGCGACGGAACTTCACCATGGCCGACCTCGCACCCGAGGTGAGGGCGGCCGGTGTCGAGCGCACCGTCCTCGTCCAGACGGTCACCGTCCCGGAGGAGACCCCCGAGCTCCTGGCCCTCGCCGACGCGCACGAGCCGGTCGCCGGCGTCGTCGGCTGGACCGACCTCACCCGCCCCGGCGTCGCCGACGAACTGGCCCGGCTGCGGGAACTGCCCGGCGGACGCTACCTGAAGGGCATCCGCCACCAGGTGCAGGGCGAGCCCGACCCCGAGTGGCTGCTGCGGCCGGACGTACGGCGCGGACTGGACGCCGTGGCCGGCGCGGGGCTCGTGTACGACCTGGTGGTCCTGCCGCACCAGCTCCCGGCGTGCGTCCGGGCGGCCGCGGCACTGCCGCGGCTCACCTTCGTCCTCGACCACGCGGGCAAGCCCCCCGTCGCCTCGGGCACGCTCGAACCCTGGGCGTCCGGCGTCCGCGCGCTGGCCGCCCTGCCCAACACGGTGTGCAAGCTCTCCGGCCTGGTCACCGAGGCCGCCCCGGCCTCCTGGAGCGTCGACGGCCTGCGCCCGTACGCCGACGTCGTGCTGGACGCCTTCGGGCCCGGCCGGCTGATGTTCGGCTCGGACTGGCCGGTGTGCACCCTGGCGGCGGCGTACGGCGACGTCCTGTCCACCGCGCGGGCGCTGGCCCGGGACCTCGACGCCACCGGACGCCGGCAGCTCTTCGAGACCACCGCCACCCGCGTCTACGGCCTCTGAGCCGCCCCGGCCAGCCGGGTCGGCGGCAGGAACTCCCGCACGTACGTCCGCTCCCAGCAGGCGCCCGTCTCCCGCAGCTCCCGCCAGGTCGTGTAGCGGTAGCGGAACAGGCGGGCGCGCACGTACCGGGGCGGCGCGTCCGGCGGGAACGGGGAGCGGCGCAGCAGCCTCAGCGTGTCGCGGTCGTTCTCCAGCAGGCGCTCCACCAGCGCGCCGAACCACGGCCCGGCGTACGCCGGCGACAGCGCGGCGAACCACATCAGCCAGTCGAGCCGCAGGTGGTACGGGGCGAACTGGCGCGGCCAGCGCCGCGGGTCCCCCGGCTTGCCCCTGAACTCGTACTCCCGCCAGTCGCCGTCCTCCCGGGCCGTCTCGTCCGCCGTGCCCTCGATCACCACCTCGTACCGGACCCGGCTGACGCTGCCGAACGCCCCGTAGGTGTTGACCAGGTGCAGCGGGTCGAAGGAGCGGTTCATCACCTGGCGGCGGGAGAGCATGTTGCGCACCGGGCGGTAGCTGAGGCCGAGCAGCAGCGCGGACACCGCGAGGACGACCACCACGTACCACAGCGGCGCGCCGGGCACGTCCGGCGGATCGGCCGGGAACGCGACCGCCGACAGGGCCAGCACGATCGTGATCCAGTTCAGCCAGGCGAAGTTGCCCGACAGCACCAGCCACAGCTGGGTGACGGTCATCAGCGCGGCGGCGGCCGTGGCGACCGGCTGCGGGGCGAACAGCAGGAACGGCACGACGAGCTGGGTGACGTGGTTCGCCGCCACCTCCACCCGGTGCAGCGGCTTCGGCAGGTGGTGGAAGAACCAGCTCAGCGGCCCCGGCATCGGCTGCGTCTCGTGGTGGTGGTCCAGACAGGTCAGCTTCCGCCAGCACTCGTCGCCGCGCAGCTTGATCAGTCCCGCGCCGAACTCCACGCGGAACAGGATCCACCGCAGCAGGAACAGCACGACGACCGGCGGGCCCACCTCGTCGTTGCCGAGGAAGACGGCGAGGAAGCCGACCTCCAGCAGCAGCGACTCCCAGCCGAACGAGTACCAGGTCTGCCCGACGTTGACGATCGACAGGTACAGCACCCACGGCACCAGCCACAGCAGCATCCCGCCCCACAGCGGAAGCAGCGAGTCCAGTCCCGCGAGCAGCGCCGCCGACACCGCACAGCCGGACCACGCGCACAGCGCGAAGAACCGGTCCGAGTAGTGCAGGTGGAACAGGCTCGGCGACCGGCGCGCCGGCACCCGCGCCGTGAAACGCGGCACCGGCAGCATGCCGCGCTCCCCGATCAGCGCACGGAACTGCAGCGCCGCCGTCAGGAACGCGACCAGGTACAGACCGGCCAGCGCCCGCTGGAAGACCAGCCGGGTCAGCCAGTAGTCGGATGCGGTGAACCACTCCACGGCACCGTGCTCCCTCCTGCGTCGTCCCGCCGGACCTTCCGCGTCTCCCCGTGACCCCCCGTATACCACCGCGCGGCCTGTGCGGCCCGCGTGGAGGAAGCGCGCAGGAGTCGCACAGATCCCCGAAAGTCGCGGCGGCGGACTGCATCCTCTGAAGCCTCCGCGACGTCTTCCCTCACGGACGGCGGCCGTGCCGGGCACCCCGCTCTTTCGGCGCAGCGGTCGAAGAATCGGATGAATCCTGGCAAGGTGGGCCCATGGCTGATCGGGGAGCGAGCGCCCTGTCACTCCCGGACGACTGGCCGGACCACCCGGATCCGATCCTGGCGCTCAACCGCATGGGGAGCTTCGACTGGGACCTGGACACCGGGGCGATGCAGATGGACGCCCAGGCGCACGAGATCTTCGACGTGCGCCCCGACGAGTACGACGACCGCCCCGAGACCCTGGGCAAGCGGGTCCCGCCCGGCGAGGCCCGGCGCCTGGACACCGCCGTGTCGCAGGCGCTGAAGGACGGCAGCGAGAACTACGGCGCCTACTTCCGCGTCCGGTGCCGTGACGGCTCCCTGCGCTGGACCCACACCCAGGGCTACATCCGCCGTGACGAGACCGGACGGCCCCGCCGCATCATCGGCATCGTCCGGGACGCCACCCAGGAGCTCAGCGACAGCGAGGCCAGACGCGAGCAGACGGTCCGGGAGGACGCCCGCCGCCGGCAGACCAACGTCGTCCAGCTCACCACCGCCGCCCTCGCCCACGCCCGCACCGTGCGGGACGTCATCGACGCCCTCAAGGACACCCACGGACTCACCCACCTGGGCGCCACCAGTCTCGTCATGGGACTGGTCGAGGCCGGCCGGATCCGGCTCATCGCGGAGGGCCCCGAAGGCAGCTTCGTGCCGGGCACCGAGATCACCCGGATCGACGAGCCGTACCCGATGAGCGAGGCGGTGCGCACCCTCAGCCCGCGCTTCATCGAGTCCCCGGAGGAGTTCGCCGAGCACTACCCGCAGCTGTGGCAGGGCATCCTCGGGCTGAACATCACCTCCGCGGCCTACCTGCCGCTCATCGTCCAGGCCCGCCCCATCGGCGGCATGGGCCTGCTCTACAGCGACCGCCGCGGCTTCTCCGCCGAGGAGCGCAACATCCTGGTCGCCCTGGGCAGCAGCATCGCCCAGAGCCTGCAGCGCGCGATGTTCTACGAGCAGGAGATGGACCTCGCCCAGGGCCTGCAGCAGGCCATGCTGCCGCGCACCATCCCCAGCGTGCCCGGTGCCGACGTCGCCGTGCGCTACCGGGCCGCCGCCATCGGCGGTCCCGTCGGCCGGGACATCGGCGGCGACTGGTACGACCTGATCCCGCTGCCCGGCGGCCGGGTCGGCGCCGTCATCGGCGACGTCCAGGGCCACGACACCCACGCCGCCGCCGTGATGGGACAGCTGCGCATCGTGCTGCGCGCCTACGCCGCCGAGGGCCACCCGCCGGCCACCGTGATGGCCCGCGCCTCCGTCTTCCTGCACGAGCTCGACACCGACCGCTCCGCGACCTGCCTCTACGCCGAGGCCGACCTGTCCACCGGCGTGCTCCAGATGGTCCGGGCCGGCCACATCGAGCCGCTGGTGCGGCGCACCGACGGCTCCTGCCGCCGCGTCCACGTCCCCGGCGGGCTGCCGCTCGGCCTGTCCGCCGAGTTCGGACAACTCGACTACCCGGTCGGCACCATGGAGCTCGACCCCGGCGACACCCTGCTGCTGTGCACCGACGGGCTGGTCGAGCAGCCCGGCGCCGACCTCGACGACGGCATGGAGGCCCTCTCCACGCTCATCGCCGGCGGTCCCGGCGACGTGCGCGAGCTCGCCGACCGGCTCATCGACGTGGCCGAGGAACGCGGCGGCGACGACGACGTGGCCCTGCTCCTGCTGCGCCGCCGCGCCCTGGACAGCTCGCGCCCCGGCGGCCGGCTCCAGCAGCACGTGGCACCCGGCGATCCCGAGGCCCTCTCCCAGGCCCGGCGCATGATCCGGACGGCGGTCGGCGCCTGGGGCGCGGGGGACCGCGTCGACGAGGTCGAACTGGTCGCCGACGAGATGATCACCAACGCCCTGATGCACACCGAGGGCGCCGCGGTCGTCACCCTCAGGGCCCTCACCGGCAGCGAGCGGCTGCTGCGCGTGGAGGTCGAGGACTCCTCCAGCGCCCTGCCGCGCCGCCGCGAGGCGGGGGAGTCGGGCGTCTCCGGCCGCGGCCTGCTCCTGGTCGAGATGCTCGCGGACGTCTGGGGGGTGGAGGCGCGCGGCGGCGGCAAGTGCGTGTGGTGCGAGTTCGTCGTCAAGGAGCCGGGCCCGGTCTGACCGTGCCGCTCCCGGTTCACCGGGGCCGCAGGGTCACCAGGTGCTCGCCGTCCGCCGTGCGGACCTCGTAGCGGGCGATCTCCTCGGAGTGCAGGGCGGACCCGCCCAGCATCGTGTTGGGCCGGGCGTCGTGCCGGGGCACGCTCCAGCTGGTCGCGGTCTCCTCGGAGCCGTCACGGCCGACCACCACCAGACGGCAGACGCGGGGGCCCGCCCCGTCCCTGACCTTCAGCTCCACCTGGCTGCCCCAGGTCTCGTCCCGCGACGTGACCTGCGCCCACACCCCGGACCGCTCGTCGGTCGCCGCGATGCTCACGGCGGCCCCGCCGCCGTCGTCCGTCACCATCGCGATCGCCGACGCGGACACCGCGCACACCACCGAGGCGGCCAGCGCGAGCAGCATCCTGCGGCGCCCCGTCCGGTTCCGGGCCGCCACCTGGGACAGCAGCCGGTCCAGCATCCTCCGGCCCGGTTCGGCCAGTGGGTGCACCAGCTGCGGCGTGGAGCGCCGGTACAGCATCAACTGCCGTGTGGTCGGGCCGAACTCGGTCACCTGGGCAGCGCAGCTGGGGCACTCCATGAGGTGGTCCTCGAAGCGGAACGCCTCCGCCTCGTCCAGCACGCCGAGCGCGTAGGCGCCGACGTCGCGATGCCTCTCCAGGGACCTCATGCCGAATCCTCGTACCGTTGGGTGCGGGTGGGGTTACTCCTTGCTCCCACCGGTACGCACCGGGCAGCCGAATCACTCAAGCGACGTGCCGAATCGTAACCAAGGGATTCGGAGCCCTCCGGCCCGCGGATTGGTCGGATTCCCGGGGAGTCTAGAAAAGGTGGATGGCGAGGTGGCCGAGCGGCAGCCCGAGCTGCCAGGCCGGCGTCCACACCTTGGGCCCCTCGTCCTCGCCGGCCACCGCGCCGCCCGGCACCGCGTTCAGATCGGGTGCGAGCAGTTCCGTCTCCTGCAGCCAGCGCCAGGCCCCCCGGGCCAGCTCCAGGTCCGCCTCCGGCGCGGCGGCGTCCGCGGCCAGGCAGGCCAGGCGCTCCTCGACCCACTCCTGCCACGGCTGGTCGTACGCGGTCAGCGACAGCCAGGTCTCCAGCTGGGTGACCACCCGGATGCCGGACAGCTCGCCCTCGGTGTCGGACAGGAACACGGTCAGCGCCAGCGCGTCCCGGCCGGCCCGGAACTCGAAGGACGTCGGCGGCATGAGATCGCCGCTGCGCAGCAGCTCGTCGGCGATGTACTCGGCGTACAACCAGGCCATGGGGACGGTCAGTTCACCGTCGCCGGAGCCGTCCGTGCTCTCTTGACCTCTGTGCAGCATCCCTTCCTGCCTTCCTCCGGTACGTGCGCGTCGCCCGACCCCGGGTCCCGGTCCGGAACACGGATGAGGACAGCCGATTACCCAACCGGGGTCATCGGCAAGGCGCTTTACGGAGGTTTGACCCGACGTCCGGTTTCACCGCAGGTCGGCGGCGTATCCCGGAAGCACCCGGCGCAGGGCACGCAGCGCGTAGTACGCGCGGGACTTCACGGTACCGGGCGGGATCCCGAGGGCCGTCGCCGCTTCCGCCACACTCGCCCCGTGGAAATACACGAGCACCAGTACTTCACGGTGTTCCGGAGTGAGTGTCTTCACAGCCTCGCGGACGTCGAGCGCGGCCGCGGCCCGCTCGGCATGATCGGAGATCACCCGCGCGTTCTCCAGCACGGCGTCCCCGACCTCGGCGGGCCGCGCCTGCCGGGCCCGCCGCGCGTCGATCGCGAGCCGCCGCGCCACCGTGAGCAGCCAGGGCCGTACGGAGTCGAAGTTCTCGGCGCGCAGGGCCTCGGGATGCTGCCAGGCGCGCACCAGCGTCTCCTGGACCAGGTCCTCCGCGCGCTGCCGGTCCCCGTCGCAGAGCCGGAGCAGCAGCGCGAAGAGGGGCCGGCCGTGCTCGCGCTGCAGTGCGGCGAGCTCGTGCTCGGCGGTCGTCCCGTTCATGAGTGTGGTTCCGGCCGTCATGGCCGTATGGCAGCGCACGGCGCCCCCCGGGGACAGGGCGCGCGCAAGGGTGTGCGGCGGACGGTCGATCGCGTCGACGAACGGTTCGACGAACGGTCGGGGCGGCGGTTCCCGCACGCCGGACGGGCTAATGGGCGTGTCGGAGCGACGACGATCCGGAGCCGGATTCTTACCTGGTTATCGTCACATATGACTACAGCGGGGTGAAGTGATGATCACACGCAGTCGACAGGTGGCCGTGGCCCTGACCGTCGTCCTCGCCGCGGGCGCAGCCTGCCAGGCCCGTGACCACCGGCCACCGGAATCCGGCCGTCCGGCGCCCTCCGCCACACCGGCCCGCGGCTTCACCCTGGTGGCCTCGGGAGACGTGCTGCCGCACGACTCGATCATCGAACGCGCCCGCTTCGACGCGGGCGGCGCCGGTCACGACTTCCGGCCGATGCTCTCCGGCATCCGCTCCGTCGTCGCCCCCGCCGATGTGGCGCTGTGCCACATGGAGACCGTGTACGGCGCGAGCGGCGGCCACATCGGCCACCCCGTCCTCACCTTCCCGCCCGAGATGGCCCGGGACCTCGCCGCCACCGGCTACGACGGCTGCTCCACCGCCTCCGACCGCGCCCTGGACGACGGCCCGGACGGCATCCGCCGCACCCTGGACGCCCTCGACCACGCGGGCCTGCGGCACACCGGCTCGGCCCGCACCGAGCAGGAGGCCCGCACGGCGGCCGTCCTGCGGGCGGGCCCGGCACGCGTCGCCCACCTCGCCTACACCCAGGGCACCGACGGCCTCCTGCTGCCGCCGGACCAGCCCTGGGCGGTGAACCTCGTCGACGAGGCGCGGATCGTCGCCGACGCCCGGGCCGCGCGGAGGGCCGGAGCCGACGTGGTCGTCGTCTCCCTGCACTGGGGCACCGAAGGGCAGGAGGCGCCCGACGAGCGGCAGGTCGCCCTCGCCCGCTCGCTCACCGCCTCCCGCACCGGCGGCCGCCCCGACATCGACCTGATCCTCGGGACGCACGCGCACGTCCCGCAGCCCTACGAGAAGGTCAACGGCACCTGGGTGGTCTACGGGGCGGGCGACCAGGTCGCCGGTGCGGCGGTCGACCACCAGGGCGTCCAGGACCCGCGCGGCAACCGGTCCACGCTCGGCCGCTTCACCTTCGCCCCGCCCGCCCGGCCCGGCGGACGGTGGCGGGTGACGAAGGCGGAGTTCGTCCCCCTGATGTTCGACGTGGACGCCGGCCGGGTGGTGAACCTCAACCGCGCGCTGGAGGAGGGCGCCGAGGTGCGCTCCGTACGGGACCGCATCCGCGACGTGGTGCTCAGCCGGGGCGCGGCCGGGGACGGACTGGTGATGGGCGAGTAGTCCGGCCGTGCACACCGCGCCGGAACGCCCCGGCCCCGTCCGGGCGCCGGTCGCCCCCGGCTTCCGGGACCGTGGCGACGCCGACGTCCTTCGGGCCCGGGGCCGCGGCCCGGAGCGGGTTCGCTCGCCGAGTCGCGCCTCGGGGAAGCCTCCCTGTGCGACCAGGTGCGCGAGGGAGGGCCCCTCCTGATCGCCGGCGGGGCCGACGGGGGCGCCGGCACGATCGGCGTCCACGACGGCGGCGGCCGTGCGCACCGGCTCGGCGGCGCACGGTCCCTGTCACTCGCCGGCTGCCGGCCGGGAAGGCCGGCTTGTGATCCGCCCCGACGGAGTGAACATCGCTCTTGTTCATTCGAACATGATTATGTTAGAAAATGTTCGGGGGGTTCGTGGAACGGCACTGCTCCTCTCCGTATCACCTCATCCGAGGGCTCGAGGCGGCACGCCGAGGCCGCGGCCTGGAGGGCCGGGCAGGCGGACGATCCACCGCGAGGCTGTCCTCCCGGCTCACGACTCACACTCTGCGAGGAGACGAAATGACCCACCGCACGCTCATGACGGCAGTGCTCGGAGCGGCCGCGGTCGCCGTGGTGGCGCTTCCGGCGGTCGCGACCGCCTCCCCCCACGACTCCGGGACCCCCGTCACCGTCACCCGGGAGAAGGGACACGTGCTCGCGTGCACGGGCACGGCGTCCGGTGTCGAAGTGACGGCCGACCTCTACGACAACGACGTGTTCGGAACGCATGCCGCCGTGAGCGTGCGGACGCCGGACGACGAGTACGTCCGGGGCGGGGAGACCGAGGCGGGCCTCTTCCGCAAGGGCCGCGTGGAGCGGGAGTTCGTCGTCGGCTCCGAGACCTCGGGTACCGCGCGGACGGTCGTGATCAGCGGCGCCTACGTACGGTCCGGGCTGCCGAAGCGCGTCCACGAGGTGTACGACGAGCCGTACGGCCAGGTGGTGACCAAGGGATGGAACTATCCGCTGAAGGCCGACGTGACGGCGCGGACGATGGGGCAGCAGGTGAAGCTCACCTGCGGAGACGCCTTCGCCTACAAGCTCACGACGTGGCGTCCGGACAGCACCGCCGAGTGACCGACCGGGTCCGTCGAGTGCGGCGGCGCTGCCGGCGTCCGGCCCGCCGCCCGAGCGGGAACGTCATGGACACGCGTCCTGACCCGAGGTGATCTCCTGTCCCTCCCGGACATCGGATCGTGCGTCGGAGCGCTGCGCAACGGGTTCCGCAGCGACGACCGCATCGCCTGACCGGGGTCGAGGGTACGCGGCGGCCCGCGGCGGGCGTTCCGGCCGGGGCCGGCGGAAGCACGCGGACCACCGCGGACGCCTCGCTCGGCGAGCTCCTGCGGAGCGGGTGCTCCGGCCGGGCCGCGCGATCGGAGATCACGGTGTGCGCCCCGGTCGGTCCTCCGTGGCAGGACCTGGCCATCGCCCGGCCCGACCGGGCACCGGTCGCACCGGCGCCGACGGCGTCGGCACCAGCCCGCGCCAGTCACTGCGGACGACGCGGGCACAGCCCCTGAGACCGGTCGGCGACCGGCACGGACACCGTTGCGGCACTAACGCCGCGCCAGCTTCGAGTGCCGGTAGGAGTACGAGAAGTAGATCACCAGCCCGAGCGCGAGCCACACGGCGAACCGCGCCCAGGTCTGCCACTGCAGGAACGTGATCAGCCAGATCGAGAAGACCACGCCCATCGCCGGCACCACCGGCATCCACGGCGTGCGGAAGGTGCGCGGCAGCTCGGGCTGCCGGTAGCGCAGCACGATCACCGCCGTGCACACCACCACGAACGCCAGCAGGATCCCGATGTTGGTGAGCTCGGCCGCCTCGCCGATCGGCAGGAACCCGGCGATGACGGCCGACCCCACCCCGACGATCCAGGTGACCCGCGTGGGCACGTGCCGCGTCGGATGGGTCTTGGCGAACCAGCGGGGCAGCAGCCCGTCGCGCGACATGGCGAACCACACCCGCGTCACGCCCAGCATGAACGTGAACATCACCGTGAGGATGCCGATGATGGCGCCCACCGCGATCACGTCCGCGAGCCCGCTCAGCCCCACCGACTCGAACGCGGTGGAGAATCCGCTCTCCGGGTCGATGTCCCGGTAGTCCTGCATGCCCGTCAGCACCAGGCAGGCCGCCACGTACAGGACCATCGAGATCACCAGCGAGTAGATGATCGCCTTCGGCATGTGCCGCTGCGCGTCCTTGGACTCCTCGGCCGCCGTCGACATCGCGTCGTAGCCGAACACCGCGAAGAACACCGTCGCCGCACCGGTGAACGCACCGCCCACCCCGTACGGGAAGAACGGGTCGTAGTTCGCGGTGTCGATGTGGAACACGCCGACCGCGATCACCAGCAGCACCACCAGGACCTTCAGCACCACGACCACCGTCTCGAAACGGGCCGCGTTCTTGATGCCGAGGTTCAGCAGGAAGGCGATCAGCAGACACAGCAGCGCCGCGAACAGGTCGACGCGGTGGCCGTCGCCGGTGCCCGGCGCGCCGAGCATCCAGTTCGGCAGGTCGGCGCCCATCGAGTTCACCAGGAAGCTGAAGTAGCCGGAGATGCCGATCGCCACCACCGCCACGATCGCGGTGTACTCCAGCAGCAGGTCCCAGCCGATGAACCAGCCCGCGAGCTCGCCGAGCACCGCGTAGCCGTAGGTGTACGCCGAGCCCGCCTTCGGGATCAGGCCCGCGAACTCCGCGTACGACAGCGCGGCGGCGGCGCTGGCGACACCCGCGACCAGGAACGAGATCAGCACCGCCGGTCCGGCCGTGCCGTTGGCCACGGTTCCCGCGAGCGTGAAGATGCCGGCGCCGATGATGCCGCCCACGCCGATCGCGGTCAGCTGCCACAGGCCCAGGGTGCGCTCCAGCCGCGTGCCCTCGCCGACTTCCGTCTCCTCGATGTGCTCGATGGGTTTGCGACGGAGAACTCCCTCACCCGTCCGAAGCCCGGCCATGCGCCTCACCTCTTCACGATCGGCAAACGGCTGACGGCGGATCATGATGCCTCCCCCACGCCGTCGGCGAAAGACGCCACGCACGCCCGCGGGCACGCTTGTGGAGCTACGGCACCACCGTCACCGGCCAGCGCCCCGCCTTCACCAGCCGCACCGCGACCGACCCGACGATCCGGTGGCCCGCCCGTTCGGAGGCGCCCACCACGACCGCGTCCGCCTTGAGGTCGTCCGCCGCCCTCACCAGGCCGTTGTAGGGGTCGCCGCGGAACGTGTGGAACTCCCAGCGGACGCCGGACAGCCCCCTGCCCCGCTCGTCCGCGTCCCGGATCCGCGCCACCAGGTCCTCGGCGATCTCGTCGGTCACGTCGGCGATCGGCGCGCCGAGCACGGCGCCCGCGGCCATCACCGGCCGCACGTACACCGCCGCGAGCAGCGCGCGCTGGCGCCGGGCCAGTCCGTAGGCGTACGCCGCCGCGCGCAGCGAGGAGTCGGAGCCGTCCACCCCGACGACGATCACCTTGGGACCGTCCGTGCCCCGTTCGAAGCGCTGGGAGGGCTGTTGCGTCACACCTGCGAGGCTATCGGACCCCGTCGCACCGGCCGGTCCGCCCGCGGCCGGCCCGCCACGGCCGGTGCGCGGCCGGCCGGTGGGCCGAGCGGGTGGAAACGTGCCGCCGCCCCGGTGTCGCGGGGGTGCGCCGGTCCTCCGCGGGGTGACTGATGAGTCATGCAGAAGGATCAGTTGCTCACGCGGCGCCGGGTGATGATCGCCGGCGCCGCCGCGGGCGCGGCCGGTGCGGCCGGAGTGTTCGCGATCGGCGCCGGGGACCGGGCCGCCCCTCCGGCCGGACCCGCCGCCGGCGCCCGGGCCGCCCACCACCGGCTCAAGCCCTCCGCGTACCGCCTCCAGCCCCTGACCGGGTACGGCCCGCCCCGCATCGTGGCCGGCCGGCCCCCGGTGCGCAGCGAACCCCTGCTGCGGGTGTCCGGGCGCGGCCGCGTCATGGTGCTGACCTTCGACGACGGCCCCGACCCCCGCTACACCCCGGACATCCTGGACACCCTGGCCCGGTACGAGGTGCGGGCGATGTTCTTCGTGTGCGGGGAGATGGTGGTCCACCACCAGGACCTGCTGGCCCGGATGGCCGACGAGGGGCACGTCGTCGGCAACCACACCTGGTCCCACCCCCTGCTCACCAGCCTGAGCCGCGGCCGGATCCGCTCGGAGATGGAACGCACCTGCGACGCCATCGAGGCGGCCTACGGCGAGCGCCCCGAGTGGTTCCGCGCGCCGTACGGGGCCTGGAACCGCGCCGCCTTCCAGATCGGCGCCGAACTGGGCATGGAACCCCTGGCCTGGACGGTCGACAGCCTCGACTGGACCGAGCCCGGCACCCGCACCATCGTCGACCGGGTGGAGGGCGGCGCCGCCCCCGGCGTCGTGGTGCTCTCGCACGACGCCGGGGGCGACCGCTCCCAGAGCGTGCGGGCCCTGCGCGCCTATCTGCCCGAGCTGCTGGACTCCGGTTACCGGATCACCGTGCCCCGCCGGCAGCGTGCCTGAGCGGCCCCGCCCGCCCGGTCGGGGGGCCGCTCAGCGCACCTCGACCAGGCGGGCGAAGGCGACGACGTTCCCGTCGTAACCGTCCTGCTGGGAGAAGGCGCCGCCGCAGGTGATGACCCGCAGTTCCGGGGCCCCCTTGGAGGCGTAGACCCGGTCGCCGGGGAAGTTGTTCTTCGCGAAGACCTCGACGCCGTAGATCTCGAACACGGCCGTCTTCGCGTCCTTGCGCGCGATCTCGACGCGGTTTCCCTTCTTCAGCGCTCCGAGTCCGTAGAACACGGCCGGTCCCCGGTGGTTGTCGACGTGTCCGACGACGACCGCCGTGCCCTTCTCGCCGGGCGAGACGGCGCCGGTGAACCAGCCCGCCAGATTCGGGTCCTCCGGCGGCGGCGCGTCCACCCAGCCCTCCGCGTCCAGTCCCACCGGCATGATCGGCGCGTCGACCTGGATCGCCGGGATCCTGACCCGGTCCGGCACCGCGTACGGCAGCGGCTGAACCGAACCGGCCACGGGGCCGCCGGGCGCCTGGCTGTCGGCCGCGGCCGCGCTGGCCGGCTGCGGCGGACCCACGTCGAACTCCCCCGAGCCGTTCCGGATGAGCGCGAGGCCGGTGAGCAGAACCAGCGCTATCACGCCCCAGGGGGCGCGCTTCCTCCGCGGCGCCTCCTCCTCGGCTTCGGCCGGCCAGAAAGCAGACATTCGCCTTCCCCTCTCGACACGGCCGTCGCCGCGTCGCTCGCGCATACCAGAACGCTAAGTGCCGCGCGCGCAACCGGCGACGGGAGCGGCGGCGAACGGGTGGCCGCGACGGCGGCCGGTGCGCCATCCGGGGTGGCACCGGACGAAGATTTTCTGACGGGTCGTGACCTGCGGCGATGTCCCACTCGTTCGGCTTTTCGCGGGATGCGGTCTCACCGGTACGGACCATCCCCGAAATGCGGTCCCGGGCAACGCAACTGAGGGTCTTTCCGGGAGACGTTTTCTCGCCGATCGACCGGGGACGGGACCCGGGGCGTCTTCCGCGGAGGATCACATGCGCAACTCACGTGCCCTGGTGGCCGCGGGCGCCGCGGTCGCCGTCCTCGGGGTCGCCGCCCCGGCGGCCGTCGCGGACGCCGGACGGGTTCCCAGTCCGTCCAACATCGTCGCCCTGCCCAGCGTCATCGCCAGCGGCGGCCAGCTGACCATCACGGTCGACGGCTGCCCCAACGGCGGCACGGCGACCTCCAACGCGTTCCCGAGGACCAACCTGACGCCCATCCGCGGGACCAACGACACCGCGAAGGGCACCGCCACCATCGACCACAACGCCCGCCCCGGTTCGTACGACATCACGGTCCACTGCTCCGGCAGGAGCCTGACCCGGCCGGCCGCCTTCACCGTCATCGGCGGCGTCCGCGGCGGCATCGGCGGCAGCAGCACCAGCGGGGCGACGCCGACCGACATCGCCATCGGCGGAGGGCTGGTGGCCGCGGCGGTCGCCGGCGGCGGTGTCTTCTGGATGCGCCGCCGAGCCGAGAAGCACGTTTGAGCCGCCTTCCCCTGCGGGCGGCCGCTTCGCACGTGACGGGAGGACTTCGCCCCGGACCCCGCCGGATCCGGGGCGAAGTGCCGTGCCGCACGGCAGCCGGCGACCGTGGGTGCTCAGCCCCCTACGTGCGGGAAGAGCCGCAGGAACGGGTCCGTCGACGCGGCGATGCCCCGGCCGTAGGGCGCGTCGAAGTCCCAGATGAGGAAGAGCAGGAAGGCGATCAGCGCGGAGAACAGCCCGGCGAGGACCAGTTCGCGGGAGGTGCGCCGGATCTGCAGCGCGAAGACCATCCCGATGGTGACGACGGCCCCGGTGATCAGGCCGAACCACACCACGCCCGGCATGGTCCGCCCGGTCGACTCCGCCCGCGAGCTGCGGGCCTGGTCGGCGGCGGCGACCTGGTCCACGAGCGGCTGGTAGGCCTGCGCCTCGAAGTCCGTCCGCGGCCGGTAGTCGGTGACGTCCCGGCGGACGCGGTCGAGCAGTTCGGTGCCGTGCTCGGTGACCCGGCCGTCGTCCGCCATGGTCCGCCACTCGGTGGTGACGACGTGTCCGACATAGGCGTTGACATCGTCCCGGATGCGGTCACGCACCTCGACGGGGTAGACCCGCACCCGCTCCGAGATCTCGTGCAGTGCCACCGCCTCCGCCCGCACGTGCTCCTGGGCGGCGCTGCGCCCCTCCCAGACGCCGGCGATGGCGAGGCCCAGGACGATGGCGTACACCACGCCGATCCACATCGTCATGTACTCGATGACGTCCGGGGTCTCGGTGGGATCCTCGTCGTCGGCCGCCCGGCGGTGCCGTACGAGGGTGATGACGACCACGACGACACAGGCGGCCAGCATCGCGAGGGTGAGAACAAGCCATTCCGGCAAGAGGTGCCTCCAGGGGCGGTCGGGTTCATCGGGTTCAGCGGGGGCGCAGCGCGGCGACGGCGACCACCGCGGGCACCGTGATGAGCAGGACGAAGGTGAGCGGCGACGTGGCGCCGCCGGAGGTCCGCCGGACCGGGGCCGCCCGGTACCGCGGGTAGCGCACGGGCGTCGCGGACGGACGCGGCTCCGGCGTGGCCGACGGCGCCGGGGGCGGTGAGGGGCGCGGTGCCGGCGGGGGAGCGGGCGCGGGCCGGACGGGAGGCGGCGCCGGGCGGGCCGCCGGCGGGGGCGGAGGGGGCGTCGGCTCGGGTTCCGCGGTGGGGCCGGGTCTCGGCGGCGGGGGAGGTGTCGGCTTCGGCGGAGGCGGAGGCGGGGGCGGAGGGGGCGACGGCGTCGGCGTGGGCGTCGGCGTGGGCGTCGGTGTGGGGGACGGCGGGGGCGGTGCGCAGGGCGGGGGGAGCGGCCAGGTGGCGTTTCCCGCGACCGCGACCGCCTCGGTGCCGTCCGGCCCCGTCGAGGCGTACGCGCAGGCGTCGGCCACCGCCGGGCCGGGCGCCCCGGCCAGCGACCAGATCAGCGCCGCCACGGCCAACGCGCGCGCGGTGACGCGGGATTGGGTCGGTAGGAGTGCTTGCACGACGAGGATCATGAGGCGTGACCCGCCGGGTCACGCCCGGGAGCCGGATGATTGCCCCGAAGGAGTTACCCCCGGTGGATTCCCGCGGAGACGCAGGTTCCGGAAAAAAATCCGGGCCGGCGTTGAACACCACGGGTGCTCCCGTGCGTACCCATCGTCGAGCGGCGGCACAGCAGGGCGCTGCAACACCCTTGCGATGATGTGGAGTTGACGATGAAGACCACCTGGCGGACCGCCTCGCTCGTGGCGAGCGCCGCGGCGGTGCTGGCCCTGACGACGGCGTGCGGTCAGGACGCTCCTCCGCAGGCCGGCAGCCAGAACGTCGGCGCCACGACGGGCGCCGGGGACTACGCCGGCATCGGCGCCGGAGCCGACAAGCCGGGCGGCGGCGCCCAGGCCTCGCAGAGCCCCTCCGGCACGGCGGGCGAGCTGGCCGTCTCCACCGACGCCGAACTCGGCGAGGTGGTGACCGACAGCCTCGGTCTGACCCTCTACCGCTTCGACCAGGACGCCGCGGAGCCGTCCAAGTCCAACTGCGACGGCGACTGCGCCAAGACCTGGCCCCCGGTGCCCGCCGACGACGTCACGGCCGGCGAGGGGATCGACGAGTCGCTGCTCGGCGAGGTCGTCCGGGCCGACGGCACCAAGCAGCTCACCGTCGGCGGCTGGCCGGCCTACCGCTACGTCAAGGACGTCAACGCCGGGGACGTCAGGGGCCAGGGCGTGGGCGGCAAGTGGTACGCGCTGAACCCCGAGGGCAAGAAGGCGCAGGCGGCCGAGCAGCCCGGCCTGTCCACCCGCCAGGACCCCGAGCTCGGGGAGATCGTCGTCGACGGGAACGGCATGACCGTCTACCGCTTCATGAAGGACGAGGCCTGGCCGAAGCCCGTGTCGGCCTGCACCGGCGCCTGCCTGGAGAAGTGGCCGGTGGTGTCGCCGGTCGACTTCGAGGACACCGAGGGCATCCAGAAGAAGGGCTACATGACCTTCACCCGCCCGGACGGCGCCGACCAGCAGACGATCAACTGCTGGCCCATCTACACCTTCGCCGGCGACAAGGCTCCCGGCGACACCAACGGTCAGGGCGTCGGCGGCACCTGGTACGCCGTACGGCCCGACGGGAAGCCGGTCGGCGCGTCGGAGGAGTAACAACCTCCCCAGGCTGTCGTCCACTGCGACGCCGCCGGCCCCGAGTCCGCCCCTCCGCAGCCCGCGGAGGGGCGGACCGTTGTGCCGTGGTTCACCGGAACGCGCGGAACCGTCGGCGCTCTTCTCCCGGAACCGCCGGGTGCTCCCGGGAGATTCCGGGCGTGCCGGAACGCTCCGGGACGCCGCGGACACCTCGCGTGGGTGTCCGCCGGGGGTGCCGGCGCGGCACGTGCCGCTGGCAGTGACCGGGAACGGATGGTCAATTTCCGTTTGAGGTCGCTCCTTTGGCGGGCGATCAGTAGCCTCTGCTCGAACACCGGATCGCTTACGCCTTGGAGAGATACATGGAACGTCCCGCCTGGGCCCCGCGCAGCATCGACATATCGGTGCCGAGCGTTTCCCGGATGTACGACTACTACCTGGGCGGTTCGCACAACTTCGAGGTCGACCGGGAAGCGGCCCGCAAGGCCATGGAGTTCATGCCGGGACTCCCCAAGATCATGCAGGCGAACCGTGCCTTCATGCGGCGGGCGGTGCGTTTCGCGGTCGACGAGGGCATCACCCAGTTCCTGGACATCGGCTCCGGCATCCCGACCTTCGGCAACGTCCACGAGGTGGTCCAGGCGGCCGACCCGGGCGCGCGCGTGCTGTACGTCGACCACGACCCGGTGGCCGTGGCGCACAGCCAGGCCGTCCTGGAGGGCAACGACGGCGCGGACGTCGTCGCCGCGGACCTCCGCAAGCCCCGCGAGATCCTGGACAGTCCCGAACTGCGGGGGCTGATCGACCTGAATCGGCCAGTGGCGCTGCTTCTCGTTGCCATACTTCACTTCGTGGAAGACGCGGACGACCCGTACGCGGCGGTGGCCGAACTGCGTGACGCCCTCGCGCCCGGCAGCCTGCTCGTGCTCACCCACGCCTCGTACGAGGGGATCCCGCTGCCGCCGGACCGGGCCGAGGGCGCGGTGGACGTGTACAAGGACATCCGCAACCCGCTGATCATGCGCTCGCGCGACGAGATCGCGCGGTTCTTCGAGGGGTACGACATGGTGGAACCCGGACTGGTGCCGATGCCGCAGTGGCGGCCGGACACCGCACCGGAGGACGAGGATCCCTATGCCTTCTCCGGTTTCGCGGGCGTGGGGCGTACGGCGTGAGCGCGGAACCGGACGGGCCGGAGGACAGACTGCGCAGGTTCGCGACGATCTGGAGCCGGGCGGTCTTCCCGGTGACCTCGACGTCGTCGACCCGGCCGGAGTTCGAGGCGCTCCTGCTGCCGCCGGCCCGGCTGCTCAGTGAGGCGCTGCGGGCCAGGTCCTTCGACCCGGACGCGGGCAGGCGGGCCGGCGCCGCGCTGGTGGAGGCGCACTGCACCGACCCCGAGGCGCTCAGCCGGAGCCTGGACTGCGTGGACGCCTACCTCGTCCTGTACTGCGGCGGGGACGGCGACCGCGAGGACCTGCGGGCGCGCTCGGCCAGGCTCCAGCACGCCATGGCCGCCGGGTACGCGCAGGCGCTGCGGCAGCGGACCCTGGCCGAGCAGGAGTCCATCGCCCAGGCCGCGCTGCAGGCGCAGGGCGTGGTGGCGCAGGCGCTGCACGCCACCGAGGCCAGGTTCCGCGCGGTCTTCGAGGGCGCGGCCATAGGGATCGGCATCGCCGACCTGGACGGCAACGTCCTGCAGGTCAACGGCGCGCTGCGGCGCATGTTCGGCCTGTCCGAGCAGAGCCTGCGCGGCCGCAACGTCACGGAGTGGACCCACACCGACGACGCCCCGCAGACCTGGAAGCTCTACGAGGAGCTGGTGCGCGGCGAGCGCGAGCACTACCACCTGGAAAAAGCGTTCAACCGCCCGGACGGAACGGTCCTGTGGACCAACCTGACGGTGTCCCTGCTGCGCGACGCCGACGGCGCCCCGCAGTACCAGCTCGCCCTCATGGAGGACACCACCGAGCGGCGGCTGCTCAACCTCCGGCTGCGCTACGAGGCCACCCACGACGCGCTGACCGGGCTGCCCAACCGCACGTTCTTCTTCGAGCGCCTGGAGAAGGCGCTGAACGCCGGCGACGGCCGGCGGTTCGGCCTGTGCTACCTGGACCTGGACGGCTTCAAGACCGTCAACGACAGCCTCGGGCACGCGGCCGGGGACCGGCTGCTCGTCGAGGTCGCCGACCGGCTCCAGTCCTGCGCCACGGCGCCCGGGGAGATGGTGGCCCGGCTCGGCGGCGACGAGTTCGTGGCGCTGACCACCGGCCCCGACACCCCGCGCACGGTCGACGAGCTCGCCGCCCGGATCATGAACGCGCTGCTCGCCCCCATCAGCGTCGACGGCCGGGAACTGACCGTGCGCGGCAGCATCGGCATCGTCGAGGGGCCGGCCGGGGAGCGCAGCGCGGCGGAGGTGCTGCGCAGCGCCGACATCACCATGTACCGGGCCAAGTCGGCGGGCGGCAACCGGTTCGAGCTGGCCGACCCGGAGGCCGACGCCCGCGCCATCACCCGGCACGGGCTCACCACCTCGCTGCCGACGGCCCTGGACCGGGGCGAGTTCTTCATCGAGTACCAGCCGCTGGTGCACCTCGGCGACGGGAGCGTGCGCGGTGCCGAGGCGCTGGTGCGCTGGCTGCACCCGCAGCACGGCGTCCTGTCCCCGGACCGCTTCATCCCGCTCGCCGAGCACACCGGGCTGATCGTTCCGCTGGGGCGCTGGGTGCTCGAGCAGTCGGTGCGCCAGGCCCGTGAGTGGCGAGAGAGGAACGGCGGCGAGGAGGCCGTGGGGTCCCTGCGCATCAACGTCAACCTCTCGCCCTGCCAGCTCACCCACCCCGGGCTGGTCCAGGACACCGTGGACATCCTGGAGCGCACCGGCGTGGAGCCGGACGCGCTGTGCCTCGAGGTGACCGAGTCGGCGCTGATCGGAGCCGACGACGACCTGCTGAAGCCGCTGCGCCGGCTCGCCGAGATGGGCGTCGACATCGCCCTGGACGACTTCGGCACCGGCTACTCCAACCTCGCCAATCTGCGCCGGCTCCCGGTGAGCGTGCTCAAGCTGGACCGCTCGTTCACCCAGAGCATGCAGCAGTTCCCGGCCGACCCCGTCGACCTCAAGATCGTCGAGGGGATCGTCTCGCTGGCGCACAGCCTCGACCTGGCGGTGACGGTGGAGGGCGTGGAGACGGGGGCCCAGGCCGAGCAGCTGCGCATCCTCGGCTGCGACACGGCCCAGGGCTGGTACTACGCCCGCCCGGGACCGCCGGAGCGGCTGCACGAGCTGGCCCTGGTGGACGCGACGGGGTGAGGGCCGCAATCCGGTTGCGGGGGTGCCGGGGGCGCGGGCGATCATGTGCGGATGACTCGTGAAACAGACGCGGTGAACGCGGCGATCGAGGGCGAGCTGCGCCTCATGGACCCCGCCGTGCGGTCCTCCCGCACCGAGGTCGCGCGCCTGCTGGACCCCGAGTTCACCGAGGTGGGGTCCTCGGGCCGGCGCTACACGTACGAGGACATGATCGCGTGGCTGCCCGACCACCCCGGCAGCTCGGCGGACGGCCCGGTCCACGAGCCGTCGGAGATCACCGGCGTCCTCCTCGCGCCCGGCCTGGTGCACCTCACGTACGAGACCCGCTTCGACGGCCGCCGCGCCCGCCGCAGCTCCCTGTGGCGCGAGCGCGACGGGGAGACGGGCTGGCGCATGTACTACCACCAGGGCACCCCGGTGCCGCCGGACGCGGTCTGACCGGCGTACCGCGAGGGGCGCGGGCCGCGCGTCCGCGCCGTACGGTGCGGACGGCCCGAGCCCCTTCGCGCGGTGCCCGGCTCACCGCTCCAGCAGCATCCGCTGCAGCTCCCTGGCGGCCCGGGGCGGAGCCACGTCGCTGCGGTGGGCCAGGGCGATGGTCCGGTGCAGGCCCGGGCGGGCCAGGGGCGTCACCCGCAGGCCGTGCCCGGACCGCGCGGCCACCATGCGCGGCACGACGGCGACGCCCAGCCCCGCCCGCACGAAGCCCAGCACCGCGTCCATCTCGCCGCCCTCCACCGCGAACTCCGGCTCGAAGCCCTCCGCGCGGCACGCGGCCACGGTCAGCTCGCGCAGGTCGTAGCCGTGCCGGAACATCACCAGGCGCTCGCCCTCCAGGTCGGCGATGCGCACGGTGCGCCGCCCCCGCTCCGGCCCCGGGGCGTCCGGGGAGGACACCACCACCAGGTCCTCGCGCAGCAGCTCCACCGTGGTGAGCGCGGGGGAGGGCGTCGGCAGGGGCAGGACGACCAGGGCCAGGTCCAGGGCCCCGCGGGCCAGCTCCCGCACCAGATCGTGCGAACCGCCCTCCTCGATCAGCAGCCGGACGCCCGGGTAGCGGTCGTGGAAAACCCGCAGCACGTCCGGCAGCAGGCCGGTGCACAGGCTCGGCGTCGCGCCCAGCCGCACCCGGCCGCTGCGCAGCTGCGCCAGCTCCTGCACCTCGTGCCGGGCGGTGTCCGCGTCGGCCAGGATCCGCCGGGCCAGCGGCAGCAGCGCCTCGCCCGCGTCGGTCAGCGTGATGTTCCCGCGCGCCCGCAGGAACAGATCCGCCCCCAGCTCCCGCTCCAGCGCCTTGATCTGCTGCGACAGCGACGGCTGCGCGACGTGGACCAGCTCGGCGGCCCGGGTGAAGTGACGCGTCTCGGCGACCGCCACGAAGTACTGGAGCTGCTGGAACTGCATGCCTCATCATAGGCTCTCCCTATCGAAACAAGCTGCACCATGTCTTGGACCGATGGGGTCCTCCGGCCCTAGCGTCGGTGACATGGCTCTGGCAACGCGGACGGACCGACGGCCGTCCATGGCACGCACCGTGTGGGACTCGACCGTCGGCAAGAAGGCAGTGATGGCGGTCAGCGGACTGATCATGCTGCTGTACCTGGTCGTCCACATGATCGGAAACCTGAAGATCTTCTTCGGGGCCGGCGAGTTCAACCACTACGCGCACTGGCTGCGCACCGTGGGCGAGCCGTTCATGCACTACGAGTGGACGCTGTGGCTGGTCCGGATCGTGCTGGTCGTCGCGGTCGCCGCCCACGCCGTCTCCGCGTACCAGCTCAGCCGCCGCGACATCAAGGCACGGCCCAGCAAGTACGTGCACAAGAAGCCGCGGGCCAGTTACGCCACGCGCACCATGCGCTGGGGCGGGATCATCCTCGCCCTGTTCATCGTCTGGCACGTCCTGGACCTGACCACCGGCCACGTGCACTCCGGCGGCTTCGAGACCGGCAAGCCCTACCAGAACGTCGTGGACACCTTCTCCACCTGGTACGGCAACGCCGTCTACATCGTCGCGATGCTCGCCGTCGGCCTGCACATCCGGCACGGCTTCTGGAGCGCCGCCCAGACCCTCGGCGTCGGCAGCCGCACCCGCGACCGCGCCCTGAAGACCGTCGCCAACGTCCTCGCGCTGCTGCTCACGGCAGGCTTCCTCGCCGTGCCCGTGGGCGTCATGACCGGAGTGGTGAGCTGACCATGACTTCCTACACCGAGTACGCGACCGGCGAGCCGGTCGTCGACACCAAGGCCCCCGCCGGCCCTGTCCACGAGCGCTGGGACAAGCGCCGCTTCGAGGCCAAGCTGGTCAACCCCGCCAACCGGCGCAAGCACACGGTCATCGTGGTCGGCACCGGCCTCGCGGGCGGCTCCGCCGGGGCCACCCTCGCCGAACAGGGCTACCACGTCGTCCAGTTCTGCTACCAGGACTCGCCGCGCCGGGCCCACTCCATCGCGGCGCAGGGCGGCATCAACGCGGCGAAGAACTACCGCAACGACGGCGACTCCGTCCACCGCCTGTTCTACGACACCGTCAAGGGCGGCGACTTCCGCGCCCGCGAGTCCAACGTGCACCGCCTCGCGCAGATCTCCGTGGAGATCATCGACCAGTGCGTGGCCCAGGGCGTGCCCTTCGCCCGCGAGTACGGGGGCCTGCTGGACACCCGCTCCTTCGGCGGCGTCCAGGTCTCCCGCACCTTCTACGCCCGCGGCCAGACGGGCCAGCAGCTGCTGCTCGGCGCCTACCAGGCGCTGTCGAGGCAGATCGCCGCCGGCAACGTCGAGATGCACCCGCGCACCGAGATGCTGGACCTGATCGTCGTCGACGGCCGGGCCCGCGGCATCGTCGCCCGGGACCTGATCACCGGGAAGATCTCCACCTACTTCGCGGACGCCGTGGTCCTCGCCTCCGGCGGCTACGGCAACGTCTTCTACCTGTCGACGAACGCGATGAACTCCAACGCGACCGCGATCTGGCGCGCGCACCGGCGCGGCGCGTACTTCGCCAACCCCTGCTTCACCCAGATCCACCCCACCTGCATCCCGCGCACCGGCGACCACCAGTCCAAGCTGACGCTGATGAGCGAGTCGCTGCGCAACGACGGCCGGATCTGGGTGCCCAGGGCCAAGGGCGACACCCGGCCGCCGCACGAGATCCCCGAGGACGAGCGCGACTACTACCTGGAGCGCATCTACCCGTCCTTCGGCAACCTGGTCCCGCGCGACATCGCCTCCCGCGCCGCGAAGAACGTCTGCGACGAGGGCAGGGGAGTGGGCCCCGGCGGGCAGGGCGTCTACCTCGACTTCGCGGACGCCATCGAGCGGATGGGCCGCAAGGCCGTCGAGGCGAAGTACGGCAACCTCTTCGATATGTACCAGCGGATCACCGACGAGGATCCGTACAGGGTGCCGATGCGGATCTACCCCGCCGTGCACTACACGATGGGCGGCCTGTGGGTCGACTACGACCTGCAGACCACCATCCCCGGCCTGTTCGCGATCGGCGAGGCCAACTTCTCCGACCACGGCGCCAACCGCCTCGGTGCCTCCGCGCTGATGCAGGGCCTGGCCGACGGCTACTTCGTCCTGCCGGCCACCATCAACGACTACCTGGCCCGCCACCCGCACCGGGACGAGGTGAGCGACGACCACCCCGTCGTCCAGGAGGTGCTGGCGGAGACCCGGGACCGGCTGAACCTGCTGCTGTCCGTCGACGGCGACCGCACCCCCGACTCCTTCCACCGCGAGGTCGGCGAACTCATGTGGGAGTTCTGCGGCATGGCCCGCACCGACTCCGGTCTGCGCAAGGCGCTGGAGCGCATCCCGCAGATCCGCGAGGAGTTCTGGCGGCGCATCAAGGTCCCCGGCACCGGCGAGGAGTTCAACCAGTCGCTGGAGAAGGCCAACCGCATCGTCGACTACCTGGAGCTCGCCGAGCTGATGTGCCTCGACGCGCTGCACCGATCGGAGTCCTGCGGCGGTCACTTCCGCGAGGAGTCCCAGACCCCGGACGGTGAGGCCGCCCGCAAGGACGACGAGTTCTCCTACGCCGCCGCCTGGGAGTTCACCGGCACCGGCGAGGCTCCCGTCCTGCACAAGGAAGACCTGGTCTTCGAGTACGTCCACCCCACCCAGCGGAGCTACGCATGAAGCTCACCCTGCGCGTCTGGCGGCAGAAGAACGCCGACGCCGACGGCACCATGTCCACGTACGAGGTGGACGGCGTCTCACCCGACATGTCCTTCCTGGAGATGCTCGACACCCTCAACGAGGAGCTCATCCTCAAGGGCGAGGACCCGATCGCCTTCGACCACGACTGCCGCGAGGGCATCTGCGGCGCCTGCTCGCTGGTCATCAACGGCGACGCCCACGGGCCCGAGCGCACCACCACCTGCCAGCTGCACATGCGGTCCTTCAAGGACGGCGACACCATCGACGTCGAGCCGTGGCGGGCGGCGGCCTTCCCGGTCGTGAAGGACCTGGTGGTCGACCGGTCGGCCTTCGACCGGATCATCCAGGCCGGCGGCTACATCACCGCCCCCACCGGTTCCGCGCCCGAGGCCCACGCCACGCCCGTGCCGAAGCCGGACGCGGACCTCGCCTTCGAGCACGCCGAGTGCATCGGCTGCGGCGCCTGCGTCGCGGCCTGCCCCAACGGCGCGGCGATGCTGTTCACCTCCGCCAAGATCAACCACCTCAACGTCCTGCCGCAGGGCGCGCCCGAGCGCGAGACCCGGGTGCTGGACATGGTGGCGCAGATGGACGAGGAGGGCTTCGGCGGCTGCACCCTCGCCGGCGAGTGCGCCACCGCCTGCCCCAAGGGCATCCCGCTCGTCTCCATCACGGGCATGAACAAGGAGTGGCTGCGGGCCACCCGGAAGGCCGCGAAGGGGTAGCGGCGGGCCGCACAGGGAAGCGTTCGCCGGGACGGGCGGACGGGCGGGGCCGGGAGCCGGTGCTCATCCCGGCCCCGCCTCGTGTCCCGCACGGGGGACGAGGGCTGTCGCACCCCGTCGGCGGTCTTCGCCGCACGGTCCCCGGGCACAAGGGGGAGGGAGCGGTTCCGCGCCGCCGCCGCCGTACGGGCGCGGCCGCCCCGCGGGGCGCCGGGCCGCGGGACCGGCGGCTCACGGGCGCGCGTCGTTCAACATCCCCACATCCGCGCTCCCGGCACAGGTCACGCAGGCGCCAACCGGTGTCGGAAGAACAGGAGCGGCGGGCCGCACGTCCCCCGGTCCGCCTCCGCTCCGCCGAACCCGGCCCGTGCCCAGGAGTCAGCCATGACCGGCGTCACCACGCTCCACCGCCCCCCGCAGCCCGCGGCGCCCATCCGCTACACCGTCACCCTCGCCCGCGACGAGGAGGACGTGCGCGCCGCCCAGCGGCTGCGGCACGACGTCTTCGCGGGGGAACAGGGCGCCCTGCTGTCCACCCCGCAGCCGGGGCTGGACATCGATCCCTTCGACGCGTACTGCGACCACCTGCTGGTGCGCGAGGAGGTGAGCGGCCAGGTCGTCGGGACGTACCGGCTGCTGCCGCCGGAGCGCGCCGGGATCGCCGGACGGCTTTACGCGGAGGGCGAGTTCGACCTCTCGGCGCTCGACCCGATACGGCCGGGCCTCGTCGAGGTGGGCCGTTCCTGCGTGCACCCCGACCACCGCGACGGCGCGGTCATCGGGCTCATCTGGGCCGGCATCGCCCGTTACATGACCGACCACGGCCACGCCTGGCTGGCCGGCTGCTGCTCCGTCTCCCTCGCCGACGGGGGCGCGCTCGTCTCCGCCACCTGGGACCGGGTGCGGGCCAAGCACCTGGCGCCCGAGGAGTACCGCGTGCGCCCCCTGCTGCCCTGGCCGCCGCAGACCGCCGCTCCCGCGGCCCCCACCGAGCTGCCCGCCCTCCTGCGCGGCTATCTCCGCCTCGGCGCCTGGGTCTGCGGGGAACCCGCGCACGACGTGGACTTCGGCGTCGCCGACTTCTACGTGCTGCTGCCGATGCACCGGGTCAACCCGCGCTACCTGCGCCACTTCCTCTCCCTCGTCCCGGCCCGATGAGCCCCTGGCTGCCCGGCGCGCCCTGCACCCCACGGGGCTGTGTGGAGCCGGCGGCAGCCGCGGCGGTCGTGCCGCGGACGGTGCGGGCGGTGGCACGGCTGACCGCGGTCGTTCTCCTGCTCCTCGCCGGGATCGCACTGCTGCCGCTCGGGCGGCGGATCCCCGCGGACCCGGTGCGCCGGTGGTGCCGCTGGATCGTGCGGGCCGCCGGGGTCCGGGTCCGCATCACCGGGGCCGCCGTGCCCGCGGGCGGACTGCTGCTCGTCGCCAACCACATCTCCTGGCTCGACGTGCCCCTGCTCGCCGCGGTCCGGCCCGCCCGCATGCTGGCCAAGACCGAGATACGGAGCTGGCCCGTGGCGGGGCCGCTGGCCGCGCGCGGCGGCGTCCTGTTCATCGACCGGGACCGGCTGCGCGCCCTGCCGGACACGGTCGCCCGGATCGCCGGGGCCCTGCGCGAGGGCGCGGCGGTCGGAGCCTTCCCGGAGGGCAGCACCTGGTGCGGCCGGGCCCAGGGACACTTCCGCCGCGCGGTCTTCCAGGCCGCACTGGACGCGGCGGTCCCGGTCCAGCCGGTCCGGATCCGCTACCGGACCGTGCGCGGGGACCCGGTGACCGCCGTGGCCTTCGTCGGCGACGACACCCTGCTCGCCTCGCTGTGGCGCGTGGCCTCGGCCCGCGGGGTGATCGCGGAGGTCGAGGTGCGGGCCCCGATCCCGCCGGGGGACTTCACCGACCGCCGCGCCCTGGCCGCCGCCGCTCAGCCGGAGTCCGGTCCCGCGCGCGGTGACGGTGTCCACGGGAGAGCACTGTGGACAAAACAGTGAAATTTGTGGCTTATCCATCGTTTTCGGTCGGTGGATGCGGAGAACCGGGGGAGGAGCGACCCCGAAGGGAGGGTGAGGAAAGATGATCACCCGCGAAGAGATTGCGACCCTGCTGGATCACCCCGTGTACGACGGGGACGGCAACAAGATCGGTGACGCGAAGCACGTCTTCCTCGACGACATGAGCGGGCGTCCCGAATGGGTGACCGTCAAGACGGGGATGTTCGGCTCCAACGAGTCCTTCATACCCATCCGCGACGCCTCCGTGGTGCAGGACCACCTCGAAGTCCCGTACCGCAAGGACAAGGTCAAGGGCGCGCCCAACGTCGACGTCGACGCGGGCGGCCACCTGTCGGCGGACGAGGAACACCGTCTGTACGACTACTACGGCATCGACTGGGACAGCGTGCTGGCCGAGCCGGGCGACCGTGACCGGACCACCGGCACGGGCACGGCCGGGGCGGCGGGCGCCGCCGGGGCCGCGGGCACGGCCGGTCGCCGAGACGACGCGGCCGGGGCGGCCGGCGGGACGGCCGGGACCGCGGACATGGCCGGCCGGCGGGGTGAGGCGCGCACGGGTGCGCGCGGCGACGACGCCATGACCCGTTCCGAGGAGCAGATGCGCGTCGGCGTCGAGCGCCGCGAGACCGGACGGGCCAGGCTGCGCAAGTACGTGGTCACGGAAGAGGTCCAGCAGACCGTGCCGGTGCGCCACGAGGAAGTGCGCGTGGAGCGGGAGCCGATCACGGACGCCAACCGCGACGCCGCCATGTCCGGCCCGGATATCTCCGAGGCCGAGCACGAGGTCACGCTGCACGAGGAGCGCCCCGTCGTGGAGACCGAGGCGGTACCGGTGGAGCGGGTGCGGCTCACCACGGAGGAGCAGACCACCGAGGAGACCGTGCGCGGTCAGGTGCGCAAGGAGCGCATCGAGGCCGAGGCCGAGGCCGAGGGCGACACCGGGCGGCCGGGCCGTGACGTCCCGAAGAAGGGCCGCCCGTAGGCCCGTACCCGCCATCCCCGTCCCCCGGCGCGCCGGTGCGAGTCGTCACTGGCGCGCCGTCCTGCCGTCGAGCCCCGCGATCGCGGCGAGCCGCCGGTAGGAGTCCAGCAGGGCCTCCCGGTCGTGGGTGCTGGTGGTGACGAGCACCTCCTGGGCGCCCGTCTCCTTCAGCACCGACTCCAGCCCGTCCCTCACCTGCTCCTCGGTGCCGGCGAGGTGGCCGGTGAGTCCGGCCTCGTAGAGGTCCCGCTCCCTGGCGGTCATCGTCAGGGAGCCGACGCGCTCGGCGGGCGGCAGCGGGGGGAAGGTGCCGTGCGTACGGGAGTGCGCCGCCGACCAGGCCTCCGGCACCAGCAGCCGCCGGGCCTCCCGGGGCGTGGCGGCCACGGCGACCGTGCCCGAGACGACGACGTACGGCTCGTCCGCCCAGACCGAGGGGCGGAAGCGGTCGCGGTAGCGGTCGATGCCGCGCCGCATCCGGTCGCGGTCGCGGAGGTCGCCGATGACCATGGGCAGGCCCGCGCGTGCGGCGATCGCGGCGCCCTCGCCCATGGCCAGCACGAACGGCGGCACGGTCAGTCCCTCGGACGGACGGGCGCGCACCCCGGTCGGGGAGGTGCCGCGGAACCAGCCGAGCAGTTCGTCGAGCTGGGCCGCGAAGTCCTCCGCGTCGTCCTTGTCGCGCCCCAGCGCCCTGCGCACCCCGTCGGTGAAGCCGACCGAGCGGCCCAGACCCATGTCGACGCGTCCCGGGAAGAGCGACTCGAGCACCCCGAACTGCTCGGCCACCACCAGCGGCCGGTGGTTGGGCAGCATGACCCCGCCGGTGCCGACACGGATGGTCCGGGTCGCCCCGGCGACGGCGGCGGCCAGTACGGTCGGCGCCGAACCGGCGATCCCCGGCACCCCGTGGTGCTCCGAGACCCAGAACCGGTGGTAGCCCAGCCGCTCCGCCTCCCGCGCCAGCTCCACGGTGTCGCGCAGCGCCTCGGGACCGGTGTGCCCCTCGCGGATGCGGGAACGGTCGAGGACGGAGAAGCGGACCGAGGTGATCAGGGAGCTCATACCCGGTACAACACCCGGCGGGCCGCAGGATTCCGCCCGCCGCCGCGCCGTGGTCCGGGCACACCGGCCCGCCGGCCGGCGGGGCCGTCGCGCGGCCGGTGTCTAGGCTGACCGCGTGACCGACAGCGACAAGCGCCCCGTGGCCGTGTTCGACCTCGACAACACCCTCGCCGACACGGCGCACCGGCAGCGGTTCCTGGAGCGCAGGCCGCGCGACTGGGACGCCTTCTTCGCCGCCGCGCCGCAGGACCCGCCGCTCGCCGAGGGCGTCGCGATGGTGCGGGAGAGCGCGCGGGAGTGCGAGATCGTCTACCTCACCGGACGGCCCGAGCGCTGCCGGCGCGACACGCTCGACTGGCTCGCCGCCCAGGGGCTGCCCGGGGGAAGGGTGTACATGCGCGCCGACGCCGACCGCCGGCCCGCGCGCCGCACCAAGCTGGAGGTCCTGCGGCGCCTCGCCCGCACCCGGGACGTCCGTGTCCTCGTGGACGACGACGAGCTGGTCTGCGAGGACGCCCGGCGCGCCGGCTTCACCGTCGTCCCGGCCCGCTGGACGGCCCCCTCCGGAGAACTGGAGGAGGCACAGGAGCGGGAAGGGCGGACCTGAGGCCGCGCGGCGCGCCGGGCGGCTCAGCCCGCGTCCTCCAGGCGGAAGCCGACCTTCAGTCCCACCTGCCAGTGCGCGATCCGGCCCTCCTCGATCTGGCCCCGCACCTGGGTCACCTCGAACCAGTCCAGATTGCGCAGGGTCTGCGAGGCGCGTTCGACGCCGTTGCGCACGGCCTGGTCGACGCCGTCGGGCGAGGTGCCGAAGATCTCCGTGACCCGGTAGGTGTGGTTCGACATGCGGGTGCTCCTCTCCTGGCGGCTCCCACCCGCACGGGGCGGCGCCTGTGTCGCACGTCATTCCACCGTGCCCCACGGGGCGGTGGTGCGCGAGGCGTCGGCACCGTTCGCCCGATCCCCTTGACCTCCGCATTGGTCCATACCAAGATGCAGGACACCCGTACGAGCTCCCGCTCGCCCCCCACGTCGGGCCCCGCCCCTGTCCGCCAGACAGAAACAGGACCCCTCGTGAGACGTCGTCTGCTCGCCCTCGTCTGCGTGTCCGCATCCCTCCTCACCGGCTGCGGCCTGATGCCCGGCGGCGGGACCGAACGCCACACGGTCACCGTGTGGCTGATGCGGCACAGCGCCTCGCAGGAGTTCCTGGACCGGTTCACCGAGGACTTCGAGCGCACCCACCCCGGCCTCGACCTCGACATCCGCATCCAGGAGTGGACCGGCATCGGCGAGAAGGTGCAGACGGCACTGGAGACCGCCGGGGAGGACGGCCCCGACGTCATCGAGGTCGGCAACACCCAGGTCGCCCAGTACGCGGAGGGCGACGGGCTGCTCGACCTCACCCTGGAGTCGATGCGCGACTGGGGCCGCGACGACTGGCTGCCCGGCCTCGCCGAACCGGGGAAGTGGGGAACCCAGCAGTACGGCATCCCCTGGTACGCCGCCAACCGCGTCGTCGTCTACCGCAAGGACCTCTTCCGGCAGGCCGGCGTCACCGCCCCGCCGAAGACCCGCGACGAGTGGCTCGCCGTCACCGAGAGGCTCGACACCGGCGGGAACCAGGGCATCTACCTGGCCGGACAGGACTGGTACACGCTCGCCGGATTCATCTGGGAGGAGGGCGGAGAGCTCGCCGAGGAGCGGGGCGGCGTCTGGCGGGGCGCCCTGGACAGCCCCGCGGCACTGCGCGGGATGGACTTCTACCGCCGGCTGCAGGCCCTCGGCGACGGACCGGTCGACGCCGACGAGGAACACCCGCCGCAGGCAGGCGTGTTCGCCCGGGGCCGGGTCGCGCAGATCGTGGCCGTGCCCGGGCTCGCGCGGGCCGTCGTCCAGCAGAACCCGGACCTCGAGGACGAGTTGGGCTACTTCCCCGTCCCCGGCAGGACCGCCGGCAAGCCCGGTGCCGTCTTCACGGGCGGCTCCGACCTCGTCGTCCCGGCGAACACCGGCAGCAGGGAGGGGGCCGTCGAGGTCGTCGCCGCGCTCGCCGGCGCCCGGTGGAACACCGAGCTGGCCCGCACCATGAACTACGTCCCCAACAAGGCCTCGCTCGCCGGCTCGGTGGCGGGGGAGGAGGGGGTCGCGGCCATGGCGGCCGGAGCCGCGCAGGGCCGGGCGACCCCCATCACACCCGAGTGGGGCGAGGTCGAGGCGGACAACCCCATCAAGGAGTACATGACCGCGGTGCTCACCGGGGCCGACCCGGCGACGGAGGCCGGGCGCGCCTCGCGGCGCATCACCGAGACCCTCGACTTCGACCCCCGGTGACACCCCGGCGGGGTCCCGGCGGGACCGCCGTCAGCGCACGACGCTCAACGACAGCGCGAACCGCCCCGCGTCGTCCGTCCACCACCGGGCCGGTTCCAGCCCCGCGGCCTCCAGCTCGGCGCGCACACCCTCCTTCCGGAACTTCGCCGACACCTCGGTGCGCAGGTCCTCGCCCGCCGCGAAGTCCACGGCGAGATCGAGGGCGGGGACCTTCACCGTCTGCGCGAAGCGGGAGCGCAGCCGCATCTCGATCCACTCGTGCCCGGCGTCCCACAGGGCCACGTGGTCGAAGGCGGCCGGATCGAAGTCGGCGCCCAGCTCCCGGTTGATCACGGTCAGGACGTTCTTGTTGAACGCGGCCGTCACCCCGGCCGCGTCGTCGTACGCCCGGACCAGCACCTGTTCGTCCTTCACCAGGTCCGTGCCCAGCAGCAGGGCGTCGCCCGGCGCGAGCAGGCCGCGGACCGAGGCGAGGAACGCGGCCCGCTCGGCGGGCAGCAGATTGCCGATCGTGCCGCCGAGGAACGCCACCAGGCGCGGACCCGGGGTCCGCGGCAGCGCCAGGCGGGCGGTGAAGTCGGCGACCAGCGCGTGCACCTCCAGCCCCGGCCGTTCGGCGGCGAGCGCCCGCCCGGCCCCGGTGAGGGCGCTCTCGCTGACGTCGACGGGGACGTAGGCGCGCAGACCGGTGAGGGCGTCGATCAGGTGCCGCGTCTTCTCCGAGGAGCCGGAGCCCAGTTCGACCAGGGTGCGGGCGCCGGCGGCCGCGGCGATCTCACCCGAGCGGGAGAGCAGGATCTCGCGCTCGGCGCGCGTCGGGTAGTACTCGGGCAGCGCGGTGATCTCCTCGAACAGCTCGCTGCCGCGCGCGTCGTAGAACCACTTCGGCGGCAGCGTCCTGGGGCTGCCGGTCAGACCCTCCAGGACGTCGGCACGCAGTGCGGCGCCGGCGGCGTCCTCGGGCAGCGTGCGGGTGACGGCGAACGGGCTCACGTGAGGTACTCCTTCGCGGGGGCGGGTACGTCGGCGGGCACCGGGGCGTCGCCGGGCTCCTCGGGCAGGGGGGTGTCGAACGGGGGCGGGCCGGGCGCCGGCTCCTTCGGAGGGGACTGCCCGACCGGGGTCAGCAGCACGTCCGTACGGCTCGCCGTCAGCAGGGTGCGGTCGGGGACCTCGCGCCAGTGCGGATCGTCGTCGTACGGCTCGGAGGCCACGACGGTGCCGCCGCCGGGCCGGACGAGGTACCACAGCGTGTCGCCCCAGGCCGTCGCGGTGACGGTGTCGCCGTCGGTGAGCAGCAGGTTGAGCCGGGAGCCGGGGGCCGCCGCGGCGACCTCCAGGACCGTGTCGGCCAGCGCCCGCCCCTCGGGGACGCCGGCGCGCAGACGGGCGAGGACGAGGGCCCACACGAACGCCGAGTCGTTGCGGGCCTCCAGCGACAGCACCTCCTCGGCGGCCAGGGACGCGGTGAGGGGCGCGAGTGAGCCCGGCCAGCCCGGTACCGCCCCGTTGTGGCTGAACAGCCAGGTCCCCGCGGCGAACGGCGCCGCCGCGGCCTCCGCGTCCGCGCCCGAGAGCGTCGCGTCCCGTACGGCGGCGAGCAGCGCCCGGGTGCGGACCACCCGGGCCAGGTCCGCGAACGACAGGTCCGCCCAGATCGGCCCGGACCTGCGGTACCGCGCGGGCACCGGATCGCCCGGCGCGTACCAGCCCACGCCGAAGCCGTCGGCGTTGACCGTCCCGTGCCGCTGCCGCCGGGGGGCCCAGGACTGGCGGTACAGGCCGTGCGGCGGCTCCACGAGCAGCTTGCCGAGCGGCTCCCCGGGTCCCACGTAAGCCACGTGACGGCACATCAGACGTCCTCCGAGCGCGCCGTGCGGAAACCGGAGAAGATCTGCCGCCGGATCGGCAGGTCCCAGTTGCGGAACGTGCCCCGGCAGGCGACCGGGTCCACGGCGAACGAACCACCGCGCAGCACCTTGTGCGCGGATCCGAAGAACACCTCCGAGTACTCCTTGTACGGGAACGCCTCGAACCCCGGGTACGGCAGGAAGTCGCTCGCCGTCCACTCCCACACGTCGCCGATCAGCTGCCGCACGCCGAGCGGTGACTCGCCGGCCGGGTAGCTCCCGGCGGGCGCGGGACGCAGGTGCCGCTGGCCGAGGTTGGCGTGCTCGGGCCCGGGGTCGGCGTCGCCCCACGGGTAGCGCGTCGAGCGGTCGCCTGCCGGGTCGTACCGGGCCGCCTTCTCCCACTCGGCCTCGGTGGGAAGCCGCCGTCCGGCCCAGCGGGCGTAGGCGTCGGCCTCGTACCAGCACACGTGCAGCACCGGCTCGTCGGGCGGCACGACCTCGGTGACGCCGAACCGGCGCCGCAGCCACTGCCGGCCGTCACGGCGCCAGAACAGCGGCGCGGTGAGGGAGTTGCGGCGGACGTGGGCCCAGCCCTGTGCCGTCCACCAGCGCGGGTCGTCGTAGCCGCCGTCCTCGATGAACGCCTGGTACGCGGCGTTCGTCACCGGGATCGTGTCGATGTGGAAGGGCGGCACCTCGCGCCGGTGCGCGGGGCGTTCGTTGTCCAGCGCCCACGGCTCGGTCGAGGTGCCCATGGTGAACGGGCCGCCCGGGACGAGGACTTCGGCCGGACCGGTGAACAGCGGTACCGGGTCCGGGTCCGGGGCGGTCAGGGCCTGCGGCCCCCTGCGGAGCTGATGGGTGATCAGCATGGTCTCGTCGTGCTGCTGTTCGTGCTGCGCGATCATCCCGAAGGCGAAGCCCGCCTCCGTCAGCCGCGTCCCGTGCAGCGCGGTGCTCTCCAGGACGTCCAGCGCCCGGCCGCGCACGTCCGCGGCGTACCGGCGCGCCTCGTCCGGCGGCAGCAGCGGCAGCTTCGGGCGTTCGGCGCGCGGGTGCTCGAAGGCGTCGTAGAGGCTGTCGATCTCGGGCCGTATCGCCTCCTGGCCGGCGACGGCCCGCAGCAGCCACTGCTCCTCCTGGTTGCCGATGTGCGCGAGGTCCCACACCAGCGGCGACATCAGCGGCGAGTGCTGCGCGGTCAGGTCGGGCTCGTCCACGCAGCCGGTCAGCAGCGTGGTGCGGTCCCGCGCGGTGACCAGCGAGGCGACCGCGCGCTCACGCAGGGCTTCGGCGTCGAGGGCGGGATCGGTCATGAGCGGATGTCCTTCCCGTAAGGGTGCGTGCCGTGCGGATGTGTGCCGTGCGGATGTGTGCGGTGCGGGGGACGGGCGGGTGCGCGCGTGCCGGCGCCGCGGGCCGCCTCGTGCGGACGGCCGTCGCCCGGGTCGCCGCGCAGGTCGTCGAGCAGGTCGTCCGCCGGGCAGCGGCCCCGGGCGACGTAGCGGTCCTGGTACGCGGCGACCGCGTCCGTGACCCCGGCGGTGGCGCCGAGCCGGGGCAGGGCCCGCAGCGCCGCCCCGAAACACGTGGCGGCCACCTCGCGCAGCTCCGGGTCGGCCAGCCCGGCACGGGCCGCGTCCCACCACAGCGGGTTGTGCGGCGCGGGCATGCCGAGGGTCCGCTCGGCCAGTGGTTTCACCGCCCGGTAGGCGGTCTCGGCGGCCTCCGGGTCGTCGAACAGCGCCGCCGTCACCGCCAGCGGCACGATCCAGCCGTCGTCACCGGGCTGTGCGTCGATCATGCGCAGTTCCAGGTGACCGCGCGGTCTGACCGGCGGGAACAGCGTGGTGAGGTGGTAGTCGAGGTCCTCCCGGGTCGGCGGCCTGGGCACGCCCGACCTGGCCCACTCCCGGAAGGTCAGCTCCTGCGGGACGTCCCACGGCCCGTCGTCCCGCCGTACGCACATCACCGGTGCGTCCAGGACGTGCCGGGCCCAGGCGCCGCGCGGGTCGGCGTCCAGCACGGGGCCGCCCGCCCGGCCGGTGCCGAGCTGCGCCCAGCGCAGCTGCCGCGTGGACAGCCACCCGGTCGGCCGGTGACCGGCGATCGGGGAGTTGGCGAACACGGCCACCAGGACCGCGCCCAGCTGGTGCGCCAGCCACCAGCGCCGTACGTGGCCGAGGGGACCGGGCTCCTCGTACCCGGCGTCCAGGCACACCTGCACGGAGGCGGAGGCGCACATCATCGCGCGGCCGGCCGGACCGGTGCGGTCGAGACAGGTCTCCATGGCGTCGTAGCGCGCCTCGCGCAGGAACCTGCGCGGCGCCCGCCAGGGATCGTGGCCGAGACCGGCGAGGACCAGGCCGTCCTCGCGCAGCACCGCGCGGACGGCGTCCAGGTCGGCGGAGACGGTACCGATGCACTCCATCAGTGAGGCGGCGGGCGGCGAGCTCAGTTCCAGCTGGCCGCCGGGCTCGACGGTGAGCGCCGACCTCAGGGGCACGGTCCGTACGGCGGCGTAGGCCGCTTCGAGCCGTTCGGGTGACACGGGGAGCCGCGGGTCGCGCAGCTCGTGGACGAGCCATTCCACCTCGACGCCGAGGCGGAGCGGCGGCCCGGTCTTGAAACAGATGCCCCGCACCAGGGCCTCCACCTCTGCTTCCGTGACGGCGGTGCGTGGCTCGGTACGGCCACCTGACGGATCGGACATGTCGGGGTCCTCCTGGGTTCCACCATGCCGCCGGCCCGGAGATCGGTGGTCCGGGCCGGCATCGACGCGTCCACCCAAAGCCCTCACGCCGCCCGGCACAAGAGTGCCTGGCGGCGCGTTCCGGGGCGGTCGTCCTTCCGCTCCGCCCGTTCCACAGGGCTTTCCCGCCCGTTTCCCGGGCTCGGCGGGCGGAGGAAACTCCGTTGCGCCGCGTCACCAGCATCGCTCAGGATGCCTGCGTGAGCACGACGGGGAAGAACGCGCGACGCGCGGTCACGGCGCGCACGGGGGTCGCGGCGTGAGCGCGCGTCTGCGCGGCATCGCACGCGAGACCGAGGAGATCGTGGCGGTGGGGGGCTACCGCGCGCCGGACGGGCGGGAGGTGTCCCTCCTGGCGGCGATCGAGGCCGCGCGGGAGGGCACGCGGACGTACGGGCCGGATCCGGTCCCGTTCCCGGCGTTCCGGCCGGCGGACACCCGGATCGAGGTCACCGGCGAGAGCAGTCTCCAGGCCGCGCGACGGCTCGCGGGCCGCTCGCCCGCCCCCGTCGGAGGGCCCGCCGTGCTGAACTTCGCCTCCGCGCGCAATCCCGGCGGAGGCTACCTCAACGGCGCCCAGGCCCAGGAGGAGGCCCTGTGCCGCGCCTCCGCGCTGTACACCTGCCTGCTGCGGGCCCAGGACCACTACTACGACCACCACCGCGCCCACCGCGACCCGTTCTACACGGACCGGGTGATCCACTCGCCCGCCGTGCCCGTCTTCCGCGACGACCGCGGCCGTCTCCTGGACGAGCCGTTCACGGCCGGCTTCCTCACCTCGCCCGCACCCAACGCGGGGGTCGTCCTGCGGACGGTGCCGGAGCGCGCGGGGGAACTGCCCCGCGCCCTGGCTGTGCGCGCCGAGCGCGTCCTGGAGACCGCCGTGGCCCACGGCTACCGGCGGCTGGTGCTCGGCGCATGGGGATGCGGCGTCTTCCGCAACGACCCGGCCCAGGTGGCGGCGGCCTTCCGGGCGCTGCTGGAGCCCGGCGCGCGCTTCGCGGGCGCCTTCGAGCACGTGGTCTTCGGGATCCTGGACCGCACGCGCCGGAACGAGGTCCGCGCCGCGTTCGAACGGGTCCTCGCGGACCTCGTCCCGGGGGCGGCGGGGATCAGCTCCAGCCGTACCGCTCCCGCAGCCGCTGACGCACGAGGTTGAACCGCATCCGGTCCAGGGCGCACGCCTCCCGGCGCATGCCCTCCTCGTGCAGCCGCAGCACCCGGTCGACGGCGACCCACGACTCCCGGCCCGACCGGTCCCACGGCCCGCTGCCGATCGGCACCCAGTCCCGGTCCCCGGCGTGCCGCCTGCTGGACAACTGCACGGCGAGGAAGGTCCCGGCCGCCTCACGGGCGACGACGAGCACCGGACGGTCCTTGCCCCGGCCGTCGTTCTCCTCGTAGGGCACCCACGTCCAGACGATCTCCCCGGGATCGGGGTCGCCGTCGTGGGCGGGCGAGTACTCGGTGCGCACCCGGCCCACCTCGCGGGGTGCGGCCTCGACGGTGGCGGAGGGGCCGTGGCGGCCCGGGGCGTCCTCGGTGCTGTAGGCGGTCACGGGCGTACCGTACGGGACGCCCCGCCCCCGCCGGCCGGCCCCCCGGGTGGTGCGAGGCCGGGCATCGCCCGGCAGGCGTCCGCCCCGTACGCGGTGGCCTTCGGCGGGCACGTCGCCTTCCCGGTCCCCTGCCGGCGTACCTGGGGAGCACGGGTCTTCCCCGCCCCGTCGTTCGACCCCGGTGTGCGGGGAACCCCGGTGCCATGGGCAAGACAGCACTGATCGTCATCGACATGATCAACACCTACGACCACCCGGACGCCGAGCTGCTGCTCCCGTCCGCGGAGTCGGTCGTACCCGTCGTCTCCGGCCTGCTGGAACGGGCGCGGCGACGGGACGTGCCGGTGATCTACGTCAACGACAACTTCGGCGAGTGGCGCTCCCACCACGGCGAGCTGCTCGACCGGGCCCTGGCGGGCCCGCACGCCCACCTCGTCGAGCCGCTGCGGCCGGACGACTCCTCCCTCTTCGTCGTCAAGGCCCGCCACTCGATCTTCTTCGAGACCCCGCTCGCCTATCTGCTCGGCCAGCAGGGCGTGGAGCGGCTCGTGCTGTGCGGCCAGGTGACGGAACAGTGCGTCCTCTACTCCTCGCTCGACGCGCACATCCGCCACTTCGACGTCACCGTGCCGCGGGACGCCGTCGCCCACATCCACGCCGACCTCGCGGACGCCGCCCTGCGGATGATGGAACGCAACATGGGCGCGCACGTGTGCGACAGCCGGGAACTGTGGAACTGACGGCGCGGCCACGCGCGGCGGGACGACACTGGAGCCATGAGCCGCGCCCCCGCCCCGCCCCGCGACGTCCGCGCCTACCTGGACGAGCTGACCCGCCGCACCCGTGCCGTCTGCGGCCCCCACCTGGTGAGCGTCCTCGCCGTCGGGTCCCTCGCGCTCGGCGACTACCGGCACGGACGCAGCGATGTCGACGTGACGGCGGTGGTGGCCCCCTCCCTTCCCCGGCGGGCGCTGCCCGACCTGGCCGGGGCACTGGCCCACCCCGCCCTGCCCTGTCCCGCGGCCGGGCTGGAACTGGTCGTGTACCCGGCCGGGTTCGCCGCCCGTCCGTCGGGGGAGGCGGGGTACCTGATGGACCTCAACACCGGCCCGTCGCTGCCCGGGCGGGTCAGCTACGACCCGCAGGAGTCACCGGAGTTCTGGTACGTCCTCGACCGTTCCATCGCCCACCAGAGCGGTCTGCCGCTGTTCGGCAGGCCGGTGCGGGAGGTGATCGCCGCGCCGGGGCGGCCCGCCGTGCTCGCCGCGCTCCGGGCCTCCGTGCGGGAACACGCCGCCGGTGAGGGGCACGTCGCCGACAACCGCGTGCTCAACGGCTGCCGTTCCGTGGTGTACTGCCGCACGGGACGCTGGTTCGCCAAACGCAGGGCGGCCGAGACGATCGCCGCCGGCGAGGAGGCGTTCCGGCCGCTCGTCGAGGACGCGCTGCGCAGCTTCGAACGCCCCCGGGAGGCCGCGCTCCCGCTGCCCCCGGCACGGGTGCGGGACTTCCTGGGCTGGGTGGCCGAACGCGTCGAGGAGGCCGCCGGGACCGCGGGCGGCTCCACCGGCTCGCGGTGACGGCGGGCGCACGGCCGCGCGGCACCGGCGGCCACGCCCGTGCCCGTCCCGTGCCCGTCCCGTGCCCGCGGTCCGGCCCGGGCGCCGTCCGCCGTGCCGGATCAGGCCGCGTGCCGCCCCCGATGGGCGTGCCGCCCGCCCGCCGACGAGGACGCCGCGGACGGACCGCCCCGGCCTCCCGGCAGAACGCGAAGACGGGGCCGGCGGGGCGGTTCGCCCCCCTTCAGCAGCCGGTCCTCGATGTGCGTCATGACAAGCAGCAGCAGCCCCAGCCCGGGCAGCAGCAGCAGCGCGACGGCCAGCACGGTGTCCCTCCCCTGAAACGGTGTGCCGTCCGGGTGCCCCGGAGAACGGGGATCAGCCCCACCGCGCCGCCGTAATCCGGTCGACGGGCGCGGGGGACGTCGCCTAGGCTCCGGCGTGCGGCATCGCGTGTCGGTCACCGGTCGGGTGAGGCATGGAGGCGCCGCGGATGCCCGTGGAGGCATTGACATCATGTCAGTCGAATTCGACCACACCATCGTTCTCGCCCGTGACCGCGAGAGGTCCGCCCGTTTCCTCGCGGAGGTCCTGGGCCTGGAGGTCGGCGAGCCGGCCGGGATGTTCCTGCCGGTGACGACCGCCAACGGCGTCACCCTGGACTTCGCGACCGTCGACGCCGACATCCCCGTGCAGCACTACGCGTTCCTCGTCTCCGAGGACGAGTTCGACGCGATCCTCGCCCGGCTCGTGGACGCCGGGATCCCCATCCAGGCCGATCCGCACGGACGGCACCCGCGCCGGATCAACCGCAACGACGGCGGACGCGGCGTGTACTTCAGGGATCCGGCCGGACACGGCCTCGAGGCCCTCACGCGGCCGTACGGCAGTGACCCGGCCTCACCGTTGAACGGCACGACGGAGGAGGTCCCCGGAGCGGTGTAGGCGGGGCCCGGTCCCGGAGACGGCCGGGGCGGGGCGCGACCCGTCCCGCCCCGGCCGGCCGGTCTCCGGCCGCGCGCCGGCACCGGGCACCGCCCGGCGGGCGGTTTACGCACCGCGCTGCGGGCTACGCGGCGGACACGGGGGAAGACCCGCCCGACCCGTTCCCGGGAGGTGCCCATGACCCGGCGGATACGGGACGTGATGTCACCGGACACCGCGTCCGTGGAGCCCATGACCACGGTGGCGCGGGCGGCGCGCCTGATGCGCGAGCGGGACGTCGGCGACGTGCTGGTGGCGTACGACTGCGACCTCTTCGGCGTGCTCACCGACCGCGACATCGTGCTGCGGGCCGTCGCGGAGGGGCACGACCCGGAGGCCACGACGGTCGGTTCCCTGTGCACGCGCCCGCCCCTGGTGACGCTCGCCCCCGAGGACACCACCGATCACGCCGTCGAGCTGATGCGGCGGTACGCCGTGCGCCGGCTCCCGGTCGTCGAACGCGGCGGATGCCCCGTCGGCGTGGTCAGCCTCGGCGACCTCGCCGCCACCGAGGACCCGCACTCCGCGCTGGCGGACATCAGCAGGGCGGCCCCGACCCACTGACGCCCGCCGGCCGCCGTGTGTTCAGCGCTGGTAGAGCCCCACCAGCGTGCCGCTGGCGATCTGCGCCCTGTCGACCGCCTCGTGCACCTGTTCCGCGCGGGGCGCGTCGGGCAGGACGCACGGTTCGGCGAGGGCGTAGAGCCGGAAGTAGTAGTGGTGCGCGTCGTCCCCCGGGGGAGGGTGCGGTCCGCCCCAGCCGCGCTCGCCGTAGCCGTTGACCAGCTCGGTCCCCCGCGGGGGGCTCTGTCCCGCCGCGACCCCGTCGCTGTGGGGGTCGATCCCCACCACGATCCAGTGCACGAAGGTGCCCGACGGCGCGTCGGGATCCTCGCACAACAGCACCAGCTCCGCCGCGTCGTCCGGCACCCCGTTCCAGGTCAGCGAGGGGGAGACGTTGGGCCCCTCGTACGCGTACCGGCGCGCGATGAAGGAGTGGTCGTTGAAGGCGTCACTGCCGATGTCGATGCCGCTCATGTGCCCCGGGGTACCCCAGGCGCCCCGCGGGCATGCGGCGTCCGCCGGGGCACCGGGGGGCGTCGCTCAGCCGTCCACCGTGACCGCGCAGGACCACCCGCACGGCCCCGGCCCGATCCGCAGTTCCTCCCAGGCCACGGCCGTCGGCAGGTCCCCGGTGACCCGCACGTCCGCCAGGCCGGCGACCGCCAGGCGCACGTCCAGCCCGCCCTCCGCCTCGTCCGCCTCCACGTCCACCGGAACCTGCCCGTGCACCTGGAGCCGGTACAGGATCTCGTCCAGCAGCGCGGCCAGCAGATCGTCGTCGCTGGCCTCGTCCAGCCGGATGCGGCCCACGCCGGTCGGCCGCACCCCGGAGACGTCGGCGAAACACTCCACCACCGCCGCCACGGCCTCCGCCAGGCAGTTCTCCCGGCTTCCCGCCCACGCCTCGATCCGGACGTCGTCCTCCTGCGGCACCGTCCGGTGCCCGCTGTCGCCCGGCCGCCGTACCTGCCCGTAGTCGCCCGTGTCACCGACCATGCATCCCGACTGCCCGACGACCGCGCACCCATGCCGCCCCGCTCCGGCGGACGGCGTACGCGGCGTGCTTCGACCGCCCGGGAGCGGGGTACGCGGGTGCCGGACCGGGTGCCGTCCGCGGCACCGCCGTCGGCGCCGTCCCCGGTGCGGAGGGAGGGCATCCGCCATGCGGTTCCGTGATCGCCGGCAAGCCGGCCGCGAACTGGCCGGACGGCTGCGGACGAGACAGGACGAGGGGGCCCTGCCCGACCCCGTTGTCCTGGCCCTGCCCCGCGGCGGTGTCGCCGTGGCACAGGAGGTCGCCCGGGCGCTGGACGCCCCGCTCGACGTCCTCGTCGTGCGGAAGGTCGGCGCCCCCCACCACGAGGAGTTCGGCGTCGGCGCCATGGCCGGCGACGGGGTGCCGCTGTTCGACGCGGACGCGCTGCGCCGGCTGGGCCTCGACGAGGCCGACCTCGCCCCCGTCGTCGAGCGCGAGCGCGGCGAACTGCGCCGCCGCGAACGGCTCTACCGCGCGGACCGGCCCGCTCCCGACCTCCGGGGGCGGACCGTGATCGTCGTCGACGACGGGCTGGCGACCGGCTCCACGGCCCGCGCCGCCCTGCGGTCCCTGCGGCGGCAGGAGCCCGCCCGGGTGGTGCTGGCCGTCCCGGTCTGCGCACCGGAGGGCGCCAGGCTGATGCGCGCCGAGGCCGACGAGGTGGTCTGCCTGCACGAGCCGGCCGCGTTCATGGCCGTGGGGCAGTGGTACGACGACTTCGGGCAACTGACGGACGAGGACGTGCTGGCGGCGCTGCACCAGCGGCAGGGGTAGCCGGGTTCAGACGACGGAGTCCGCGCGCAGCGCCTCGATGTCCTCGGGGAGTGGCCCAGTTCCGTCAGGATCGCCTCCGTGTGCTCGCCCACGGCCGGCACCGGGTCCATGCGCGCCGGCAGGCCGGCGAGGTCGGCGGGCGGCAGCAGCGCCTGGACGGTCGCGCCCGGCACCGCGACCTCGCGCCAGCGGTCGCGGGCGGCGAGGACCGGGTGGTCGAGGAACGCGGCGACGTCGTTGACCCCGGCGCAGGCGATGCCGATCGCCTCCAGCTCCCCGAGCAGCTCCTCGGCGCCGGAGCGGGCGAAGCGCTCGGCGATGATCGCGTTCAGCTCCTCCCGGTGGGCCACGCGGTCGGAACCCGTGGCGAAGCGCGGGTCGTCGGTCAGCTCGGGCCGGCCGAGGAACCCGGCGCACAGGGCCGCCCATTCACGCTCGTTCTGGACGGAGAACAGCACCTCGCGGCCGTCGGCGGCCCGGTAGGTCCCGTACGGGGCGATGGTGGCGTGCTGGGTGCCCAGACGCGGGGGCTGGCTGCCGCCGTAGCGGGTGTAGTAGGCGGGCTGGCCCATCCACTCGGCCAGCGCCTCGAACAGCGACACCTCCACCGGATGGGCCCTGCCGGTGGTCGCGCGGGTGTACAGGGCGGTGAGCACGCCGCTGTAGGCGTACATCCCGGCGGCGATGTCGGCGACGGAGATGCCGGTGCGCGCGGTCCCGTCCGCCGTCCCGGTCAGCGACACCAGGCCCGTCTGGCACTGCATCAGCAGGTCGTACGCCTTGCGGTCCGCCCAGGGCCCGGTCGTGCCGTAACCGGAGATCGTGCACGGGATCAGCCGCGGACAGCGGCGGGTGAGCTCCTCGGTGCCCAGGCCGAGGCGGTCGGCGGCGCCCGGCGCGAGGTTCTGCACGAACACGTCGGCGTCCTCGAGGAGCCGGTGCAGGATCGCGCGGCCCCGCGGATCCTTCAGGTCCAGCGTGAGGGACTCCTTGGAGCGGTTGATCCACACGAAGTAGCTGGAGTGGCCGTGGACGGTCGTGTCGTAGCGGCGGGCGAAGTCGCCCTCGCCCGGCCGCTCCACCTTGATCACGCGGGCGCCGAGATCGGCCAGCTGCCGGGTGGCGTAGGGCGCGGCCACCGCCTGCTCCAGGCTGACCACCGTGACCCCGGACAAGGGGTGTTTCTGCACGTCCACGCCTCCTGCCGGACCCCGGACCACCGGCCTCGATTAGTACGGCCGGGGCGGGCCGCCTGTCAACGGCCGCCCCGGCCGGTCACCGGTCCGCCCCGCTCCACGGGAGGCCGGCGGGCCCGCTGCGGGACACGATGCGGACGCCGCGGTCGTCGACGGCGCGGACCTGGAGCGAGCCGCACCCGCACCGGGTCCACACGGTGCTGCCCGCCGCGGTGCCGTGCCGGGAGACCACCCGGAACGGCTCGGCGTCGTCCGGCCACCCGCAGTACGGGCAGACGGCCCCGGTCGTGCCCGTGGCGCCGGTCGTGCTGGTCATGGTGACTCCTCGCCTGCTCGCGCGTCGGGTGCTCGTCGGTCGTCGCGACACGGCAAGGGTGCGCCGGAACCTCCGTGCACGTCCAGGTTGACTTCGTGGACGCCACCGTGAAGCGTGGGCTTCATGATTGACCTGCGCCGGCTGCACGTCCTCAGGGCGGTCGCCCGCTACGGCACGGTCACCGCGGCCGCCCGCGCCCTGCACTTCACCCCGTCCGCCGCCTCGCAGCAGATCCGCCGGCTCGCCCGCGACCTGGACGTCGAGCTGCTCGAGCCGCAGGGACGCGGGGTGCGGCTCACCCCGGCCGCCGAGAGCCTGCTCGCGCACGCCGACGCCATCCAGGCGCGCTGGGACCAGGCGGAACTGGACCTGCGGGCCGACCGCGGCGTCCCGGCCGGGCCGCTGCGCGTGACCGGGTTCCCGGTGGCGGTCTCGGTGCTGCTGGCACCCATGGCCGCCCGGCTGGGCGAGCGCCACCCGCGGTTGTCGGTGCGGATCGCCGAGGCCGGAGTGCAGCAGAGCTTCGACCTGCTCTTCGAAGGGGCCGCCGACCTGGCCGTCGTGGAGTCCACCCCGCACAACCCGCCGCTGGGCGACCCGCGGTTCGACCAGCGGCCGCTGCTGGACGACCCGTTCGACCTGGTGGTCCCGCGGGGACATCCCCTGGCCGGACGCGAGCGGATCGACCTCGCCGAGGCGGCGCGCGAGCCGTGGATCGCGCCGGTGCCGGAGAGCCCCTGCCGGCCGCACGTGATGTCCGCGTGCGGCGCGGCCGGATTCGCCCCGGACGTCGTCCACCACGCCCTCGACTGGAACGTCACCGCCCACCTCGTCGCCCACGGACTCGGCGTCGCCCTGATCCCGCGTCTCGCCCACCTGACCCCGCACCTGCCGATCACCCGCGTGCGCTGCGCCGGCGACCCGCACCGCAAGCTGCTGACCTGCACGCGCGGCGGCGGCCGCGCCCGGCCGGCGGTGGAGGCCGCGCTGCGGGAACTGCGGGAGCTGGCGCCGACGGCGGTCGCCTGAGGGCGGGGAGCGGGTCCGGGGCCACCGCCCGCGTGCCCCGCGCGGCCGGTGCGGGACGCCGCACGCGGTCCGCAGGGCCTACCGCCCGCGCGCCCCCGCGCGCAGCCCGTCCATGACGAGGTCCAGCAGCCGGGTGGCGCGCGGCTGCCAGTCCCCGTCCGGGTCGATCTGCCAGAGGCCGGCGATGGCGAGGTAGAAGTCGTCCACGCTCACCCCCGGACGGATGGATCCGGCCTCCTCGCAGGCGCGCAGCAGGAGTTCGGCCGCCTCGGTCACCTCGTTGTGTCCCGGTTTCGCCGGGCTCCCCGGTCCGCTGGTGGCCTGCCGGATGGCGTCGGCCAGCCCGGCCTTGGCCATGGCGAACCGGGCCAGCCGGTCCATCCACTCGCGCAGGGCCCGGTCGGGCTCCCGGGTGGCCAGCAACCGGGCCGCGCTCTCGGCGACCTGCCGCATCTCGTGCCGGTAGACCTCCAGGACGAGCGCCTCGCGGCTGGGGAAGTTCCGGTAGAACGTCCCCTGTCCGACGCACGCCTTCTTGGCGATCACGCTCAGCGGGGTGTCCGCCGAGCGCGTGAGTTCGGCCAGGGCCACGTCCAGGATGCGCTCGCGGTTGCGCTGCGCGTCCGAACGCAGGGGCGCGTCCTTCTTCTCCCGCACGCGTGACTCCTCCCGGGCCGTGGCCGAAACCCGTTCTTGTTAACCGGACAGCTGTCCACTAACTTCTCCGGTAGTGGACAGCTGTCCGCTTCGGCTCATCGTATCGGCGGGCCCGCGCGACCGGCGCTCCGGCCCTGCGCACTCCCGCATGGACGCATGGTTCCCGAGCCGCGCTCGTCCCGTACAGCCCCCCGCGTCACCGACCCGCCCGCCGTCCGGAAGGCCGTCCCGACACGCCCCGGATCCGCGAAGGAAGGCTGCTCATGGCCCCCTCGACGTCCAGCACCGTCACCCTGGACATCAACGGCGAGAAGCACACGCTGTCCGTCGACCACCGCACCACCCTGCTCGACGCCCTGCGCGAGCGACTCGATCTGACCGGCACCAAGAAAGGCTGCGACCAGGGACAGTGCGGAGCCTGCACGGTCCTGGTCGACGGCCGCCGCACCGTCTCCTGCCTCCAACTGGCCGTCGCGGCCGAGGAACGGGAGATCACCACCGTGGAGGGCATGGCCCGGGGAGACCGGCTGCACCCGGTGCAGCAGGCCTTCCTCGACCTGGACGGCTTCCAGTGCGGCTACTGCACGCCCGGCCAGATCTGTTCGGCCGTCGCCGTCATCGAGGAGCACGCCGCGGGCTGGCCCAGCGCCGCCACCGAGGACGTACGGCCCGAAACGGGGCCGCCGCCCCTGACCCCCGAGGAGATCAAGGAACGCATGAGTGGCAACCTGTGCCGCTGCGGCGCCTACGCGCAGATCGCCGAAGCGGTCGCCCGCGCGGCCGCCGTGACCCGGGCCGGGACCGAGGAGGCCGCCGCGTGAGGGAGTTCGACTACCGGCGCGCCGACGACGTCCCCGGCGCCGTGGCGCTGCTCGGCGCCGACCCGGACGCCCGCTACCTCGGCGGCGGCACCAACCTCGTCGACCTGATGAAGACCGGCGTCGAGCGCCCCGCGCGGCTCGTCGACGTCCGCCGGCTCCCGCTGGACCGGATCGAGCCGGCCGACGACGGCGGGCTGCGCATCGGCGCCACCGTCACCAACAGCGACCTCGCCGCGCACCCCGAGGTCCGCCGCCGCTACCCGGCCCTGGCCCAGGCGGTGCTCGCCGGCGCCTCCGGGCAGCTGCGCAACATGGCGACCGTCGGCGGCAACCTGCTCCAGCGCACCCGCTGCGGCTACTTCGCCGACGTGACCCAGCCCTGCAACAAGCGTGCGCCCGGCAGCGGTTGCCCCGCCGTCGCCGGTGAGCACCACAACCACGCCGTCCTGGGAGCCTCCGACCACTGCGTGGCCGTCCACCCGTCCGACATGGGCGTGGCGCTGGCCGCCTTCGACGCGGTCGTCTCGTACGAGACGGCCGACGGCCCCGGGGAGTTGCCGCTCGACGGCTTCTACCTGCCGGTGGGCGACACCCCGCACCGCGAGACCGCCCTGCCGCCCGGCGCGCTCGTCACCGGCGTCACCCTGCCGCCCGCGCCGGTCGCCGCCCGCTCCCGGTACCGCAAGGTCCGCGAACGCGCCTCGTACGCCTTCGCGATCGGCTCGGTCGCCGCCGCCCTCGACGTCCGCGACGGGGTCGTGCGCGAGGCGCGCCTGGCCTTCGGCGCGGTGGCGTCCCGGCCGTGGCGGGCCCGGGCGGCCGAACGCGTCCTGACCGGGGCCCCGGCCGGCGAGGAGCGCTTCGCCGCGGCCGCGGACGCCGAACTGGCGGCGGCCAGGCCGCTGCCCGACAACGGATACAAGGTGACCCTCATGCGCAACCTCGTGGTGGCCGTGCTGTCCGAACTCGCCGAGGAGGCCGCCCGATGACCACCGCCGCCACGACCGGCCGTACGGCGCCGGCCGGCGCCGTCGGCACCGCGCACACCCGGGTGGAGGGCCGCGACAAGGTCACCGGGGCCGCCCGCTACGCCGGCGACATACCCTTCGCGGACCTCGCCCACGGCCGGCTGGTGCTGTCCACCGTCGCCCGCGGCCGGATCCGCTCCGTCGAGACCGCCGGCGCGCTCGGCATGCCGGGCGTGCTCGCCGTCCTGCACCACGGGAACGCCCCGCGCGTCGACACCGACTACATCGGCCTGCTGGGCGTCCCGCCGGACCCGACCGCGGCCCTCTTCCAGCACGACCGGATCCCGTACTCCGGGTGGCCCGTCGCGCTGGTCGTCGCCGAGACGCCCGAACAGGCCAGGGAGGCCGCCGAGGCGCTCGTCGTCACCTACGAGCGGCAGCCGCACGACATCGCGTTCCACGCGGGCCGCCCGGACGCGTACCCGGCGGACGGGCACATGCCCGCCGCCACGGAGAAGGGCGACCTGGAGGCCGAACTCGCCGCCTCGGCCCACGTGGTGGACGCGGAGTACACCACGCCCGAGGAACACCACGCCATGATGGAGCCGCACGCGGCGGCCGCCCGGTGGGACGGCGGACGGCTCGAGGTCGTCGACTCCAACCAGGGCACCACCTGGATCGCCGACGAGCTCGTCAAGATGTTCTCCCTCGAACCGTCCGCCGTGCGGGTGCGCTCCGAGCACGTCGGCGGCGGCTTCGGCAGCAAGGGCCTGCGGGCCCACCAGGTGGCCGCCGTGATGGCCGCGACCGTCCTGCAGCGCCCGGTGCGCGTCGTGCTGACCCGTCGTCAGATGTTCTCGCTCACCGGCTACCGCAGCCCCACCGCCCAGCGGGTCCGGCTCGGTGCCGACGCCGACGGGCGGCTGCGCGCCCTGGAGCACCGCTCGCTCAACCAGACGTCCACGGTGTGGGAGTTCGTCGAACCGGGCGCCGGGCCGGCCCGGGTGATGTACGACGCCGCCGCCCACCGCACGGTGAACGAGGTCGTGCGGCTGGACGTGCCGTCCCCGACGTGGATGCGCGGGCCGGGCGAGGCGCCGGGGTCGTTCGCGCTGGAGGCGGCGCTCGACGAGCTGGCCGAGCGGTGCGGCCTCGACCCGATCGAGCTGAGGCTGCGCAACGACGCCGAGCGCGGCCCGGTCTCCGGGCTGCCGTTCGCCGGCCGCAACCTCGCCGCCTGCTTCCGGGAGGGCGCCCGCCGCTTCGGCTGGGCCGGCCGGGACCCGCGCCCCGGCGTGCGCCGCGAGGGGCGCTGGCTGCTGGGCACGGGCACGGCCGCCGCCTCCTTCCCCGCGGGTGCCCTGCCGTCGACGGCCGCGGTGACCGCGGAGGCGGACGGCACCTTCACCGTGCGGATCGCGGCGGCCGACATCGGCACCGGGGCCCGTACCGCGCTCACCCTGGTCGCCGCCGACGCGCTGCGGGTGGCGCCCGCCCTGGTCCGGGTGCGGATCGGCGACAGCGACTTCGGCCCGGCGGGGATCGCGGGCGGCTCCATGGGCACCCGTTCCTGGGCCTGGGCGGTCACGGCCGCCGCCGGGGAACTGCGGGACCGGCTCGTCCCGGGAGGCACCGTGCCGCCGGAGGGCATCACGGCGCGCTCCGACACCACCGCCGCCGTCGGCGCCCTCGCGCAGAAGGAGCGGCACTCCTTCGGGGCGCAGTTCGCCGAGGTCGCCGTGGACGTCACCACCGGCGAGGTGCGGGTGCGCCGGATGCTGGGGATCTTCGCGGCGGGCCGGATCGTCAACCCGCTCACCGCGCGCGGCCAGCTCGTCGGCGGCATGATCTGGGGCCTCTCCATGGCCCTGCACGAGGAGGCGGTCCGCGACGGCGCCTCGGGCGGCCTCTACGGGTCCGACCTGGCCGGCTACCACGTCGCGACCCACGCCGACGTGCCGGAGATCGAGGCGGACTGGGTGGACGACGAGGACCCCGAGGACCCGGTCGGCATCAAGGGCATCGGCGAGGTCGGCATCGTGGGCGCCGCCGCGGCCGTCGCCAACGCGGTCTGGCACGCCACCGGCGTGCGCCACCGCAGCCTGCCCATCCGCCCGGACCGGGTGCTGCGGGCGGGAGGACCGCGTGTTTGACATCGCCGGCGAGCTGCACGGCTGGCTGGCCGAGGACCGGGAGTTCGCCGTGGCGACGGTGGTGTCCGTGAGCGGCAGCGCCCCGCGCGGCCCCGGCGCCGCCCTCGCCGTCGACAGCGAGGGCACGGCGATCGGCTCCGTCTCCGGGGGCTGCGTCGAGGGTGCCGTGTACGAGCTGTGCTTGCAGGCGCTCGAGGACGGCGAGATCCACGTCGAACGGTTCGGCTACAGCGACGAGGACGCCTTCGCGGTCGGCCTGACCTGCGGCGGGGTCGTCGAGATCATGGTGACCCCGGTCGGCGCGCGGGCCCCCGTCCGGCCGGTGCTGCGGGCGGCGCTGTCGGCGGTCGTCCGGGGCGAGCCGGGGGCACTCGCCCGGGTCGTCGAGGGCCCGGCCGAACTCCTCGGCGGCGCTCTTCTCGTACGTCCGGACGGGTCGTACGAGGGCGGGCTCGGCGGGCCCGCGGAGCTGGACCGGACGGTGGCCGAGGAGACCGGGGCCCTGCTGGACGCGGGGCGCACCGGCACGGTCGCCCTCGCGCCGGGCGGAGCGGGACGGGGACTGCCCCGGGCGGAGTCCGGGACAGGGGCGTACTGCCCCGACGGTCTGACGCTGCTGGTGGAGTCGTCGGTGCCGCCGCCCCGCATGATCGTCTTCGGTGCGATCGACTTCGCGGCGGCCCTGGTGCGGGCGGGCGGGTTCCTCGGCTACCGCGTCACCGTCTGCGACGCCCGCCCGGTCTTCGCCACCCGGGCCCGGTTCCCGGAGGCCGACGAGATCGTGGTCGACTGGCCGCACCGCTATCTGCGCCGCACCGCGACCGACGCGCGCACGGTGCTGTGCGTGCTCACCCACGACCCGAAGTTCGACGTCCCCCTGCTGAAGGAGGCGCTGGGCAGGCCGGTGGCGTTCGTGGGGGCGATGGGCTCGCGCCGCACCCACGCCGACCGGGAGCGGCGGCTGCGCGAGGCGGGCGTGGGGGAGCGGGAGCTGGCCCGGCTCAGGTCCCCGATCGGCCTCGACCTCGGCGCCCGTACGCCGGAGGAGACCGCCCTGTCCATCGCGGCGGAGATCGTCGCGGCCCGCCGGGGAGGCACGGGCGTGCCCCTGACCGGCTCGGGCGTGCCGATCCACCGCGACGCCGGGCGGAGGGTGGCGGGGGCCGCCTGAGCACCGGGCGCGCGCACGGCGATGGGGCCGGAGCCGTCCTGGCTCCGGCCCCATCGGGCAACGGGTGCGCCGGCCGTGATCAGGCCGCGGCCGACTCCGCGGCGTGGCCGCCCAGACGGGTGATGACCTCGGTCAGCTGCTCGACGACCTCGGTGTCGTCCGCCGGGTGGACCTCGGCGAAACGGGTCACGGAGCCCGGGATGGAGAGCTTGACGTCCTCGATCACCTTCCCGCCCGCGATGCCCACGGCCTTGCGGGCGTCGTCGTGCGCCCAGACGCCGCCGTACTGCCCGAAGGCGGTGCCGATCACGACGACCGGCTTGCCGCTGATGGCACCGGCGCCGTAGGGGCGGGACAGCCAGTCGATGGCGTTCTTCAGGACGGCCGGCATCGTGCCGTTGTACTCGGGCGTGAAGAGCAGCAGCGCGTCGGCGCCGGCGGCGGCCTCGCGCAGCCGGGCGGCGGCGGCCGGGACGCTGCCCTCGACGTCGATGTCCTCGTTGTAGAAGGGGATCTCCGCGAGCCCCTCGTAGAGGGCCACCTCGGAGCCTTCCGGGGAGAGCTTGACCGCGGCCTCGGCGAGCTGGCGGTTGTGCGAACCGGCGCGGAGGCTGCCGACGAGGGCGAGGATGCGAACAGACACGACGAACTCCAGGGGAGGGGGAAAGCACTGCGTCAACGATCCGGACCGAGGTCCGTTTCTCTGTTGTAGCAGACTAACCGGACCGCGGTCCATTTTCTTCCCGATGCTTTACGCTGTCTTCATGTCCGCAGTCCCGCCGCCCGCCCCGACGCCCCAGGAGTCCGTCGAACCGCAGGAGTTGCCCCAGCTCGGCCTCGACGTCGACGAGCCCTGCCTGCGCGCCGACGCCGCGCGCAACCGGGCCCGGCTGCTGGAGGCCGCCGCACTGCTCGTGGCCGAGCGCGGCGCGGACGGCGTCACCATGGAGGCGGTGGCGTCCGCGGCCCGCGTGGGCAAGGGCACGGTCTTCCGCCGCTTCGGCGACCGCACCGGTCTCCTCACGGCGCTGCTCGACCAGTCCGAGAAGAAGTTCCAGGCCGCCTTCCTCACCGGGCCCCCGCCGCTGGGGCCGGGCGCGCCGCCCGCGGAGCGGCTGCGGGCCTTCGGCCTCGCCATGCTCCGCCGGAGCGCCGACGAGCTGGAGCTGCAGCTGGCGGCCGAACCGGATGCCGGCCGCCGCTTCACCGCCCCGCCCCGCCGTGTGCTGCGCCACCACGTCGTCCTGCTGCTGCGCGAGGCGGTGCCGGACGCGGACTGCGAGCTCCTCGCCCACACCCTGCTGGCCCAGCTCGACCCCGCTCTGATCCACCACCTGACCCGGCAGTGCGGCATGCCGCCGGAGCGGCTGGAATCGGCGTGGGTGGACCTGGTCGACCGGGTGACGGGCCGGACGGCCGGGTGACGGGCCGGACGCCCTCCTGCCGGCCCGGAGCTCTTCCGTAGGCCTGGGCTCCCCAGCCGGCCCGGTGCCCGGCGGAGGCCCCGGAGCGGGGCGACGGCCGCCGTGGGACCCTCAACTCACCCGGCCGACAGGCTCGTTGCCCCTTCTGCAAGGATGCGGTACGTCATGGTGCAGATATCGAAAACGCCCCCGCCCGCATCCCCCGCACCGACGCGCTCCGTTCCCACGAGCGCCGATGTGGCCCGCCTGGCCGGCGTCTCGCGCGCGACCGTCTCCTACGTCCTGAACAACGCCGGTGCCGTCCGGATCAGCGAACCCACCCGGCGCCGGGTCCGCGAGGCCGCGAGAGAACTCGGGTACGTGCCGCACGCGGCCGCCCGCAGCCTGCGCGCCGGGCACAGCCGCATGGTGCTGATGCCCGCGCCGGCCTTCCCCGTCGGCCCGCTCTACAGCCGGTTCATCAACGACCTCCAGGAGGCGCTCGCCCGCCTCGACTACACGGTCGTGCAGCACGGCACCGTCGGCCCGCAGGACGACGAGGCCGCCCGTGCCTGGGCCGAACTGCGGCCCGTGGCGGTCCTGGTCCCCGGGTCCGGACTCGGCCCGCGGGGCGTCGAGGTGCTCAAACGCTCCGGGGCGCGGGCCGTCGTCACCCTCGGTCCCGAGTCCGTCGAGGGCGCGCACGCCCTGCTCATGGACCACGACGTCGTCGGGTACAGCGCGGGCGCCCACCTCTTCGACCGGGGCCGGCGCCGGATCGGCGTCGTCGTCCCGCGGGAGCCCGGCCTGGAGGCGTTCTCCGCGCCCCGCCTGGCCGGGGTGCGCGAGGCCCTGCGCGGTACGGACGCCACGGTCACCGAGCTGCCCCTCGCCCACGACGAGGACGCCGCCGCGCGGCTCGCCGCCCGCTGGCGCGCCCTCGGCCTCGACGCCGTGTTCACGTACAACGACGAGTACGCGATGCTCCTGATGCGCGCACTCCAGGACGAGGGCGTCCGCATCCCCGAGGAGACCGCCGTGATCGGTGCCGACGACCTGATGCTGGGCCGGTTGCTGCGGCCCCGGCTGAGCACCGTGCACCTGGAGCTGCCGTCCGGCCGTGAGCTCGCCGAGCTGGTCGACCGCACGGTGCGCGACCCGGTCGCCGCGCCCGAGGCGCACAAGGTGCTGGGCGCGTCGGTGGTGCGGCGCGAGTCCAGCTGACGGCGGGGGAGGCGACTACTCGCCCTGGCCCGGGGCCCGGCCCTGCTCCTGCTGTGCCTGCTGCTCGGCGATCTGCTTGCGGACCTCGTCCATGTCCAGCTTGCGGGCCTGTCCGATGACGTCCGTCAGAGCGGCCTCGGGCAGGGCGCCCGGCTGGGCGAAGACGGCGACCTGGTCGCGGACGATCATCAGCGTCGGGATCGACTGGATGCCGAAGGCCGCGGCCAGCTCCGGCTGCGCCTCGGTGTCCACCTTGCCGAACACCAGGTCCGGGTTCTCCTCCGCCGCCTTCTCGTACACCGGCGCGAACTGACGGCACGGACCGCACCAGGCCGCCCAGAAGTCGATCAGGACGAACGCGTTGTCCGTGACCGTCTGGTCGAAGTTCTCCTTGGTGAGCTCCACGGTGCTGCTCATGGCGTGTTCCCTCTTCCTGGTGTCGGGTCGGCCGTCGGCACAACACGGCCGACCGGTCACGTATTCCGCGCCCTACCCATGTGGCCACCTCGCACACCACCCACCAGACTGACGCCATGACGGAAACGCAATCGACGCAGACGGAATCCATCGCTTACGACGTCGTGGTGCTCGGAGCCGGCCCCGTGGGGGAGAACGTCGCCGACCGCACCCGCGCCGCCGGGCTCACCACCGCGGTCGTGGAGAGCGAGCTGGTGGGCGGCGAGTGCTCCTACTGGGCCTGCATGCCCAGCAAGGCCCTGCTGCGTCCGGTGATCGCCCGGGCCGACGCCCGCCGCGTCCCCGGCCTGAGCCGGTCGGTCCAGGGCCCCCTGGACGCCGCCGCGGTGCTCGGCCACCGCGACTTCTACACCTCCCACTGGAAGGACGACGGCCAGGTCCGGTGGCTGGAGGGCATCGGAGCCGACCTCCACCGCGGCCACGGACGGATCACCGGCCCGCGCACCGTCACCGTCACCGGCCCCGACGGCGGCCGGCACGTCCTCACCGCCCGGCACGCCGTCGCCGTCTGCACCGGCAGCCGCGCCCAGCTGCCCGACCTGCCCGGACTCTCCGAGGTCAGGCCGTGGACCAGCCGGGAGGCCACCAGCGCCCGGTCCGTGCCCGGCCGGCTGGTCGTGGTCGGCGGCGGTGTGGTCGCCACCGAGATGGCCACCGCCTGGCAGGCGCTCGGCTCGCGGGTCACGGTCCTCGTGCGCGGCGGCGGTCTGCTGTCCCGCATGGAGCCCTTCGCCGGGGAACTGGTCGCCGAGGCCCTCACCGAGGCGGGCGCGGACATCCGCACCGGCACCTCGGTGAAGTCGGTGACCCGGGAGAACGGCACCGTCCTGGTCGTCACCGACGCCGGTGACCGGATCGAGGCCGACGAGATCCTCTTCGCCACCGGCCGCGCGCCGCGCACCGACGACATCGGGCTGGAGAGCGTCGGCATCAAGCCCGGCGTGTGGCTCGGCGTGGACGACAGCCTGCGGGTGAGCGGCCACGACTGGCTGTACGCCGTCGGCGACGTCAACCACCGGGCCCTGCTCACCCACCAGGGCAAGTACCAGGCCCGGATCGCGGGCGCCGCCATCGCCGCCCGCGCCACCGGTGGACCCGCGCTCACGGAGGACTGGGGCGCGCACGCCGCCACCGCCGACCACGCCGCCGTCCCGCAGGTCGTCTTCACCGACCCGGAGGTGGCCGCCGTCGGTCTCTCGCTGGCCGAGGCGGAACAGGAGGGCCACCGCGTCCGCGCCGTCGACGTCGACCTGTCCTCGGTCGCCGGCGCCGGTCTGTACGCCGACGGCTACAAGGGCCGCGCCCGCATGGTCGTCGACCTCGAGGACGAGATCCTGCGCGGCGTCACCCTCGTCGGCCCCGGCGTCGGCGAGCTCATCCACTCGGCGACCGTCGCGGTGGCCGCCGAGGTCCCCGTCGGCCGCCTGTGGCACGCGGTCCCGTCGTACCCGACGATCAGCGAGGTGTGGCTGCGCCTGCTGGAGGCGTACCGGGACGCCTGAGCCAGGTCCGGGGGAGGCGGGGGCCGCACGCGGGCCGGGGAGGAAGCCGCTCGCGGGTGCTCCTCGCCCCGCGGGGTCCCGCCCGCCCCGCCGGTCCGGCCCCGGTCCGGCCGCGCGTCCCGGACAGCGGCCGCCCGGCGTCACCGCGACGATCCCCCCACGCCCTACGGCAGTTCGAACCCCAGCGCCCGCGCCGCCCGTTCCGGCGTCGGCTGCGACCAGCGCTCCACCACGGCCTGATGGGACGACAGCGACCGCGGCTCGGCGCGGTCGAGGTAGAGCGTGCCGTCGAGGTGGTCCGTCTCGTGCTGCACGATCCGCGCGGGCCACCCGGTGAACACCTCGTCCAGCGGCCGCCCGTGCTCGTCCTGCCCTCTCAGCCGCACCTCGGCGTGCCGCGCCACCACCGCCTGGTACCCCGGCACGCTGAGACAGCCCTCGAAGAAGGCGGCCCGCCCCGCTCCGGCCGGCTCGTACGACGGATTCACCAGCACCCGGAACGGCTGCGGCACCCGCCCGCGCGCCAGCCGCACCTCCTCCGGGACGGGCGCCGGATCCTCGATCACCGCGATCCGCAGACCCACCCCGACCTGCGGCGCGGCCAGTCCCACCCCCGGCGCCGCGCGCATGGTGACCCGCAGCGCCTCGACGAACCGGGCCAGCAGCGCCGGCTCCAGCTGGCCGTCGAACGGCTCGGCACCGCGCCGCAGGACCGGGTCACCGGCCGCGACGACGGGCAACGGCCCCCGGACGGCGAGCAGTTCCTCGACCCGCTCGGCCGGCGGCACCTGATCGTACGCAGTTCCCATCGCGCCAGGATGTCACGCCGCCACCGAGCCCCCGGCCCGCCGGGTGACGCACGTCACAACCGCTTCCCGGGAACCCGGCGCCCCGCCGCCCCGACTACTGCACCACCACCGCCAACTTCCCCCCGGGAGAAGCCGACCGATGACCACCGCTCCCTCGACCACCACGGACGAGGTCCCCCCGCCCCCCGCCCCCGCGCCCGCCGCAAGCACGTGGGCCGCCCTGCGCCCCCTGATCCTGCGCCTGCACTTCTACGCGGGGGTGCTGGTGGCCCCGTTCCTGCTCGTCGCCGCCCTCACCGGTCTGCTGTACGCCGCCTCCTTCCAGGCCGAGGAGATCGTCTACGACCACGAACTGACCGTCCCCGTCGGCGACCGCAAGCTGCCCGTCGCCGAGCAGGTGGCCGCCGCCCGCGCGGCCCACCCGGAGGGCACGGTCGCCGCCGTGCGCCCCTCACCCGGGGCGGACGCCACGACCAGGGTGATGCTGTCCGGAGTGCCGGGTGTGGATCCCGGCCACACGCTCGCCGTCTTCGTCGACCCGTACACCGCGAAGGTGCGCGGTGCGCTGGAACAGTACGGCTCCACCGGCGCGTTGCCCCTGCGCACCTGGATCGACGAGTTCCACCGCGATCTGCACCTGGGGCAGACGGGCCGCCTCTACAGCGAGTTCGCGGCCAGCTGGCTGTGGGTGATCACGGGCGGCGGACTGGCGCTGTGGCTCTCCCGGCGCCGCGCCCAGCGCAGGGTGCGCGGCACCGGGGGACGGCGCCGCACCCTCGGCCTGCACGGCGGCGTCGGCGTCTGGGCCGCGGCCGGCTTCCTCTTCCTCTCGGCCACGGGTCTGACGTGGTCCACCTACGCCGGCGCCGGCATCGACGACCTGCGCGCCTCGCTCGGCCAGCAGACCCCGTCGCTGTCGGCCGCGGCGGGCGGCGAGCACGCGGGCCACGACACGGCCGGCGGCACGGCGGGCGACGCGGCCCACGGGGTCGGCCTGGACAGGGTCCTCGCGGCGGCGCGGGCCGAGGGGCTGGGTGATCCGGTGGAGATCGTGCCGCCGGCCGGCGCCGGGTCCGCGTACGTCGTGAAGCAGGTGCAGCGCAGCTGGCCCGAGAAGCAGGACGCGGCCGCCGTCGACCCGGCCACCGGGGAGGTCACCGACGTCCTGCGGTTCGCGGACTACCCGGTGCTCGCGAAACTCACCCGCTGGGGCATCGACCTCCACACCGGCAACCTGTTCGGCCTGGTCAACCAGATCGCGCTGATGGCCCTCGCCCTCGCCCTGATCCTGCTGATCCTGTGGGGCTACCGCATGTGGTGGCAGCGCGGGCGCGGCTCCTCCTTCGGACGGCCGATCCCCCGGGGAGCCTGGCAGCAGGTGCCGCCGTACGTCCTCGTCCCGCTGCTGGCGGTGATCGCCGTGCTGGGCTGCTTCGTGCCGCTGCTCGGGATCCCGCTGGCGGCGTTCCTCGCCGTCGACGTCGTGCTCGGGGAGATCGCGCACCGGCGCGGGCGCCGGACGTACGCAGCGGGACGACCGTGACACCGGCGCCGCGGCACGAGCCGCGGTCATGACGGTGCCCGGCCCCCGAGGGGGCCGGGCACCGGTGGCGCCGTGACGTCATGACGCCGGTGACGTCACCGGCGGGGAACGGCCCGGTCGTCGTCGAAGTCGCCCGCCAGCGCGGAGGCGATGCGCAGGTGCGACCGGGCCTCCTCGTGCCGCCCCTGCCGCTCGAGCGTGCGGCCGAGCATCAGCCGGGCGTAGTGCTCCACCGGGTCGCGCTCCACGATGGCGCGCAACTCGGCTTCCGCGCGGCGCAGTTGGGCCGAGTGGTAGTAGGCCCGCGCCAGCAGCAGCCGCGGCCCGGTCTGCTCCGGCACCTCCTCGACCAGCCCGTCCAGGACGCGCGCGGCGGCGGCGTAGTCCTTGGCGTCGAAGAACATCCCGGCCCGCTCCCACCGCTCGGCCGGTGTCCCGTGGTCGTAGTACGTGGTGTCCACTCGTACCTCCTTCGACGCCGACAACGGACCCGGGCGGTCCCCTATTCCGTTACGCGACCGCGCCGGTCGCGGCGGCCAGTTCCGCGTCGGCCCGCTCGGTGACGAGGGTGAGCACCCGTCCGGCGACGGCCAGGTCCTCGGCGGGGATGCCGGAGTAGATCCGGGCGGAGATCGCCCCGGTCTCGGCGGAACTCCGCTCGTACACCTCCCGTCCGGCGTCCGTGATCCGCACCGCGGAGGGCTCGTGCGGGACCAGCAGCTCCGCGGCGATCAGCTCGTCGATCACGCCGTCGGCCTCCGCCCGGGGGATCTTGAGGGCGTCGGAGACCTCCCCGGCGAGGCGGGTGCGGTCGGCCGGGCCGGTGCCGGACACGGCGACGGCCCGGAGGGTGACGGACTGCTGGAAGGTGACGCCGTAGCGGTCCAGGACGCTCTCCAGGACCGCGCGGCCGGCGTAGTGGGCCAGGCCGATGACGCGGCCGTCGGCAAGGGGTGCGGTGGTGGTCATGACTGCTCCGTCTCGTGCTCGCTCGTGTGATCGGCTGAAGGGTCGAGAGGTGTGTCGAGCAGGGTCGTCAGGTCGTGCACGAACGCCCGGGCGCGCGCGCCGTCGAGACCGCCGAGCGGCTCCAGCAGCTGTCGCAGGAGCCCCTGGACGACCTCGATCGCCTGCCGGGTGACCTCGGCACCCCGGTCCGTGAGCGACAGTTGCACGGCGCGCGGGTCGCGGGGGTCCCGAGTGCGCTCCAGGAGACCGGCGGCCTCCAGGGCGCGGGCGAGCTTCGACACGTAGAGCGGCTCGAGTCCCGTGTGGTCGGCGAGGCGGCGCTGGCTGGGCCGTTCGCCGGAGCGGCGCATCCCGTACAGCGTCGCCACCACGGAGTACTGCGCGTGCGTCAGGCCGAGCGGGGCCACCGCGCGGTCGACCGCCACGCGCCACTTCATGGACAGCCGCCAGACCAGGAATCCGGGCGTCGCGCCCTCGTGTGCCGAGCTCATGACGAATACCGTACATGGCTACTATGTACATGGCTACTGTTTTCTTCCGCGGGCGTCACCGCCGGGATCCGGAACCACCGCCACGGGCGTGGCGACGGACTGACGCGCGGCGCCCCGCGGGGCTAGGTTGTCCGTCATGAGCAATCTTGAGCGCGAGGCGGTTCCTTCCCCGTGCGGCGGCCGGGGCTTCGTCGTGGCGGAACCCGTGCGGGAACTCCTCAGCCCTCGGCACGTCAAGCTGGGCGAGTCCAGCGAGGTCAGGCGGCTGCTGCCCAACCTGGGCCGGCGCATGGTCGGCGCCTGGTGCTTCGTCGACCACTACGGTCCCGACGACATCGCCGACGAGCCCGGCATGCAGGTGCCGCCGCACCCCCACATGGGGCTGCAGACGGTGAGCTGGCTGCACGAGGGGGAGGTGCTGCACCGCGACTCCACGGGCAGCCTCCAGACGATCCGCCCGCGCGAGCTGGGCCTGATGACCTCCGGCCGGGCGATCAGCCACTCCGAGGAGAGCCCCCGCTCGCACGCCCGCTTCCTGCACGGCGCCCAGCTGTGGGTCGCGCTCCCGGACGGTCACCGTCACACGGAGCCCCGCTTCGAACACCACGCCGACCTGCCGGTCGTCACGGCGCCGGGCGTCGAGGCCACGCTGATCCTCGGCGACCTCGACGGCGCCACCTCGCCCGGCACGGCGTACACCCCGATCGTCGGCGCCGACCTCGCCCTGGCGCGCGGCGCGGACGTCCGGCTGCCGCTGGAACCGGACTTCGAGTACGCCGTGCTCTCCATGTCCGGCGAGGCCCACGTCGACGGCGTACCGGTGCTCCCCGGCTCGATGCTCTACCTCGGCTGCGGCCGGAGCGAACTCCCGCTGCGCGCCGAGTCGGACGCCGGTCTGATGCTCCTGGGCGGCGAACCGTTCGAGGAGGAGCTGATCATGTTCTGGAACTGGATCGGCCGGACCCAGGAGGAGATCGTGCAGGCCCGCCGGGACTGGATGGAGGGCACGCGGTTCGGCGAGGTCAAGGGGTACGACGGTGCGCCGCTGCCTGCCCCCGAGCTGCCGGCGGTGCCGCTGAAGCCGCGGGGAAGGGTCCGTTGAGCGGCGGAAACCGCTGATTGCCGGTGGCTGGTGAGCGGGAGGCGGCCGAGTGCCGCCTCCCGCTTCTCGATCCCCTGCGGGACGACGGCCGAGCGGGGCACGGACCTGGGCCGGACCGGCGGACGACCAGGACCGGCGCCCGACGGGCGGAAGGGTCCGACGGCCCGCGCGTCGGGTCCGTCGCACCCGGGGGCACGTCCGCCGACGCCGCCCGGCCCGCCGAAGCCGCCGTGCGGAAGCCCGGAAGCTCCCGTGCGGCGGCTTCCGCCGCTCGACGGCGGCGGCGAGCGATTCCACGCCCTGGTCCGCACGTGCTCCCGGGTCATGGTGGTGTGCCTCCGTCGTCGGGGACCGCCGTGGTGCACGGCGGCGCCGGGCGGGAGCGGTACCGAGGTGAACGGCGCCGCTCCCTTCCCTCACCGTCCTTCGGGCCGCCCTGCCGCAGGAGGCGCCGAAGGACCCCTTCCGTGTCCGTCCGGCCCGGCAGGGACCGTCGGCCCCGGCCGGACCGGGTCGCCGCACGGCATCGCCCGCCGCCGCGCTCACGGGCTCCCGGCCCGAGCGGGCGGAGCGGGCGCCGCACAGTCGTCGACGCGGAAACCGAGGCCGTTCACCACGCCGACCACGCCTTCGAGGCGCCAGGCGGCGTGAACGAGCTCCGGCACCTGGCTGCGCAGCTCCACCCGGCCGTCGAGGGCGACGACGCCGTCGCGTACGGAGACGCGGACGGCCTCGGCCGGCAGTCCCGGGGCGGCGGCGAGGACCTCCTCGGTCACCTGGCGGCTGATGTCGTCGTCCGTGCGCAGGAAGACCCGGAGCAGGTCCCGGCGGGTGGCGATGCCGACGAGCCGGTCCTCCTCGTCGACCACGGGCAGCCGTTCGACGCCGCGGCGTTCCATGAGCCGGGCCGCGTCCGGCACGGTCTGCTCGGGGTGCACGGTGATCGCGGGGCTCGACATCACGTCACCCGCCGTCACGGCCGGAGGCGGAGCGGTGCCGTCCCGGTACGCCTGAGTGCGTACCAGATCGCTGCCGGACAGGACGCCGAGGACCTTGTCGTCGGCGTCGACCACCGGCAGTCCGCTGATCCGGTGGTGGTCGAGCAGGCGCACGACCTCCTTGAACGGTGTCGTCCGGCGGGCCTGCACAACGTCCCTGGTCATCACTTCACCGACGGTGCGAGCGGTCACGGCGAGTTCTCCTTCACGAGCGCGACGGGGAGGTCCGGAGCCGGAAGCCGGCTGCCCGACATGGCGGGCAGCCGCGCCACGGGGGCGGCGCGGCTGCGGGGTGGGCGGCTGCGGGGTGGGCGGCCGCGGGAGAAGGAGGAGCCGGACGCGCTGCCGGGGCTGACGGACCGGGAGCGGGAGATCCTGGCGCTGGTCGGTGAGGGGCTGACCGACCGGCAGATCGGTCTGCGGCTGTACCCGGCGGGGAAGACGGTGAAGAACCACATCTCCCCTCTCCTGGCGAAGCTGGGCGTGGAGCGCCGCATCCGGGCCGCCGTGATCGCCGCCCGGGCCCGCGACCGGCTGAGGCACGAGGGCCACTGACACCACGCGGCGAGCCCTGGGGCCGGACATTCCCCGGCCCGGGTGGCGGGCCAGGGCGGGGGCGGCGTCCGGCGCGAGCGCGGGTCCGTGGTTCATGCCGCTCGCCGGGAGCCGGAGGCCGACCGCGGCCGAGCCGCTGCCGTCGGGGACGCGGCCGGTGCGGCCCGACGCCGGTAGACCAGGAGCGTGCCCCGGACGTACGGGTGACGCACCCGGCCGGGCGAGTAGGTGTACCAGGAGAACGACGCCCCGCGCGGGCAGCCGCGCGGCTCGTACTCGGGGCAGTCGGTGCCGATCGACGGGTAGCCGGTGGTCTGGTGCTCCCAGGTGATGATGCCGTCCTTGACGCACACCGTCCAGGAGCAGGATCCGGTGCAGTTGACGCCGTGGGTGGAGCGCACCACCTTGTCGTGGGACCAGCGGTCCCGGTAGAAACCCTCCCACTTCGGGTCGCCCTCACCGAACACCGCACGCCCGTCGGCCGACACCTCACGGCGGTTCAGCAGCCTGCGGGCCGCCAGCGGCCGGCCCTCACCGGCGCTCGACTCCCCACGCCGCGCGTTCTGACCGTTCTCCATGGCCCGGAACGCTAAGCGGTGCACGGCGGTCGGCACCCGGGGCCCGCGGTCCCCGGCGACCGGCCCACCGGCCCCATGTCGCCGGTGGCAAGGGGGACCAATGGTTCCGGTGCCGGGTCCGGCCGGCCGGGGAGCCGGGTGTGCCGGGCGTTGCATGCCGGCTGTGACCGAGCCGCGGACGACCATCGGCCGCCGCGCCGAGCACCGCCGCCGGTGGATGCCGACGGCGACCGATCCCGGAGGTGACCCGTGTACGACTCCACCGACCGCACCCGAGGCCGATCGCCCCGCTGCCGCTCACGGCGGGCACCGCGCACGGTCCGGCCCGGTCACCGTCCGGCCGCCCGCCTCGTCCGCCCTGGCCCCAGGGCGGCCGGACACGGCCCCAGGGCGCTGGGCAGGGCCGTGCGGTGACCGCCCCGCCCGTGTCGTCCGCCGCCGGCGGCACGACGCGGGGGAGCGTCCGTTCACCGTCATCCGGAGGTCCGCCCGGGCCTGCCCGCGCTGCCGGGCGCCTGCCCGCCTCAGAGGTGTCAGGACCCCGCAGCGGCTGCGGGCCGTGCCTCACCGCGGGTCAGGAGCTCCCCTGAGTTCGCGTCCGGTCACCATCTCGGACTCGATCCGTACGAACACCGACTCCCGCAAGGGCATCCAGGAGCTCGGGCCGGTCTGCGCCAGGCGTTCGTGCTCGGCGGGATCGCTCACCACGGTGGCCCGCCCGGTGACGACCACGCTCCAGCCGGACCGGGTCACCGCGTCGAACTCGTCGGCCTCGAACGCGACCACGACGCCGTCGATGGCACGGACGAGGTCCGAGGCCGGCGAGGTGCACAGCAGGACGGAGGCGTCCGTGTCCAGGGAGAAGTTGATGGGGAGGACCGCGGGAAGTGCCTGCCGGGTGTACACCACACGGCCGACCGGCACCTTGGCCAGCAGGCGCAGACACTCCTGCCGGCCGAGTGCGCGAAAGCCGTCTGTCGGGAACACCGGTCCATCGTCTCCCCGCCGGCGACGGACGGGGTAGGGCCGGTCGGCCCTACCCCAGTGCGAACAGCGGCCGCATGACGGTGGTCCCGGGTGTCCGGGGCCGTGAGAGGGAGCGGCGGGTCCGGACCCGGGGCCTGCCCGGCCCTCCGCGGGGACCGACGGCCCATGCCGCCGGTGAGCCCGGCTGCGGACAGTGGTCACAGGACGCCGGCGGACGGGCGAAGGGCCTGCCGCGCGCATGCGATCCCGGTGGCGCCGTGCCACCGCGCGGAGGAAGAGGACGGACAACATGGTCCAGCCGCTGAAGTCGAAGCCGCTGAAGTCGAAGGGCGACAGCTCACCGTCGGGTGCTCCGGTGTCCGGCCGGGCGTGGCTGATGCCGGCCATGGCCACGATCGGCTTCGCCGTGAACTTCTGGGCGTGGGCGCTGCTGAGTCCGCTCGGCCCGCGGTTCGAGGACAGCCTCGGCCTGTCGTCGTTCGAGCAGTCGCTGCTGTGGCGGTGCCGGTCGTGGTCGGCTCCCTGGGCCGCATCCCGGTGGGCGCCCTGACCGACCGGTTCGGCGGGCGGGCGATGTTCCCGATCGTGCCGGCGGCCACCATCGTGCCGGTGCTCCACCTCGGTCTGGCCGGACACGACTCGCTCACCGCTCTTCTGGCCGGCGGGTTCTTCCTCGGCATCGGCGGCACCGCCTTCGCCGTCGGTGTGCCGTTCGTCAACGCCTGGTTCCCGCCCGAGCGGCGGGGCCTCGCCATCGGTGTCTTCGGCGCCGGCATGGGAGGCACCGCGATCCGTGCCCTGACCACCGTGAAGCTGGTCGACGCGAGCAGCATGGCGACCCCGTTCCTGATCACCGCCGGGGTGCTCGCCGTGTACGCCGTGGCCGCCGCGCTGCTGCCGCGCGACGCACCCGGCCGCACCGTGCCGGCCGAGCCGCTGGGACGCCGGCTGGCAGTCACCGCCCGCCTCGGCACCACCTGGCAGGCGTCCGCACCGTACGCGGTGACCTTCGGCGGGTACGTCGCCGTCTCCGTCTACCTGCCGACCTACCTCAAGACCGGTTACGGCCTCACCCAGGCCGACGCCGCCCACCGCATGGCCGGCTTCGTGCTGCTCGCGGTGGCGATGCGTCCGGCCGGCGGCTGGCTGTCCGACCGGCTGGGCCCGGTGCGGGTGCTCACCGGCTCGCCGGCCGTGGTCGTCACCGGAGCGGTCGTACAGTCGTTCACCCCGCCCCTGGCCCCGCTGGGCACGACCGCCTTCCTGTCGATGGCCGCCGCGCTCGGTGCGGGCAGCGGGGCGGCCTTCGCCCTGGTGGCCCTCCTGTGACCCCGGCGGACAAGGTCGGCTCGGTCACCGGCGTGGTCGGCGCCCCGTCCGTCCGGCGACGACCCCCGGCGGGCCGTCGCCGCTGTCCTGACTGCCGCCACCGTGGGGCTCAGGCTCCGTCCTTCGCGGGGAGGGGCACCGTCCACTCCACGATGGTGCCGGCGGGCTCGTTCGGCGTGACGGTGAAGCCGCCGCCCAGGTCCGCGGCGCGCCGGCGGAGGTTCTCCAGGCCGCTGCGGCGGGTGACGGCCGGGTCGATGCCCCTGCCGTTGTCGGCGACGCGCAGGTGGAGCCGCGTGCCGTCCGTCTCGGCGGTGACCTCCACGGAGGTGGCGTGTGCGTGCCGGGCGGCGTTCGAGAGCGTCTCACGCAACACCGCCAGCAGGTGCTCGGCATGGCCGGAGGGGACGTCGGTGTCCAGCAGACCGGTCATGCGCAGGGCGGGGGTGAAGCCGAGTACGGCGGCCGCCCGGTCGGTCTCGGCCAGCAGTTTCCCGCGCAGACCGCCCTGGGCGTCGGCGCGATCGCGCTCGCGCAGCGCGTAGATCGTGCCGCGCACGGTCTTGATGGTGTCGTCGAGGTCGTCGACGACTCGCTGCACACGCTCGGCCACCTGGGGCCGGTCGGCGATGCGGCCGAGGACCGAGTTCAGCGTCAGTCCGGAGGCGAACAGCCGCTGGATGGCCAGATCGTGCAGATCGCGGGCGATGCGGTCGCGGTCGGACAGGACCATGAGGTGCTCGGCCTCGCGGCGGTGCTCGGCGATCTCCAGCGCGAGTGCGGCCTGGTCCGCGAACCCGCTGATCATCCTCATGGTGGCCTCGGAGAACTCCGCGCCGCCGGCCAGGTTGGCGACCTGCAGGACCCCGCGCACGTCCTCGCCACCACCCAGCGGGAGCAGGAACCCCGGCCCCAGGCCGATCTTGGCGGCGGAGCCGCCCCCTGCCTGTGGCTCCTCCGACAGGGCGCTGCTGGTGATCCGCTCGTTGGACCGGTAGACCTTCGCGGCCAGCGTGGCGGCCGGCAGGACCAGCCCGCGTACCCGATCGGCACCCTCTCCTTCGGCGGCCTCGATCACCAGTTCCTCGCTGCCGGTGAGCGGCACCGCCAGCGTCACCAGATCGGCGCCGGACAGCGTCCGGACAGTGGCGGCGACCCGGTGCAGGACGTTGTCCGGGTCGGTGCCCGACAGCAGGGTGCGGGTCAGTTCGCTGCTCGCCGACAGCCACTGCTCGCGGCGCCGGGTGTCCTCGTACAGGCGGGCGTTGTCGATCGCGACGCCGGCTGCGGCTGCGAGCGTGCGCAGCACGGCCTCGTCGTCGTCGTCGAACTCCGCCCCGCCGCGCTTGTCGGTCAGGTACAGGTTGCCGAAGACCTGGTCGCGCACGCGCACGGGCGTTCCCAGGAACGTCGTCATCGGCGGATGTCCCTCGGGGAAGCCGACCGAGTCGTGATGACGACCCAGGTCGGCCAGGCGCAGCGGCTCCGGTTCGCGGATCAGCAGCCCGAGGATGCCCTTGCCCTCGGGATAGTGACCGATCGCCTCGATGGTGCCCTCGTCCATGCCGACCGTGATGAACTGCCGGATCTTCCCCTCTTCGCCGAGCACCCCCAGGGCCCCGTACCGGGCGTCCACCAGGGTCACGGCGGACTCGGTGATCCGGCGCAGCACGACGTCGAGGTCCAGGTCGGTGCCGATGGAGAGGACCGCGTCCAGCAGCGTGTGCACCCGGTCCCGGGTCGCGCGGACCTGCTCCACCTGTGCCTGCAGACCCTCCAGCAGCTCGTCCAGCCGCAGATGGGGCGCTGCCGGGACCCCCTTCCGCCTCTGTGCCGGCCCCTCCGCCATCCCCGCTCCCTCCGGACGTAGGTGCCATCCCATCATGCCGAACGGCCCTGCCGTCGCCCGAACGGTGTGGCACCTGCGGTCGTCGCGGCAGCCAAGATCCTACGGCCCTGCGACGCCGGTGCCGGCGTCGTCCGCGGCGAGGACGTCATCGCCCACCCGGACCGGCCCGGCCCCCTGCGGGCAGGAGACCTCCTGGCCGTCATCGGCACCCACGACGGCATCACCGGGGTCCGGCGCACACCCCCTCGCCCTGCTGCTGGAACCCGGGGTCGTCCTGACCGCGCTGAGCCTGCCCGTCGCGGTCGCACGGCGCTTCGCCCCCTCACCCGTACGCGACCGCGGGTCCGCTCCAGCCCCTGGAGCACGGATCAGCGCTTCCGACGGATCGCCCTCGACGAAGTGCTCCGTCAGCCCGGCAGGAGGACCGCCGGGGAAGACCGCCACGCTCACCCCCGCGAACGCCACCCACAGGAAGGGCAGGACGGCGTAGCGGGGAGGGCGAGCAGCCACTTCACCCGCCACAGCCGGCGGGACGGTGGCGGGTCGAGGACGGCGGTCGGTCGCGCGGGGTGGACCGGCGGTGTCACGGCGGGAGGCATCGCCGGGGGCAGGGTCTTCGTGCTCATGGGACCGGTCCCTTCGGATCCGGTGACGATCACGGGGCGGAGCACGGGGGTCGTCGTACTGCGTGTCCTGCTTCCGGTGTCCGCCGGACGGTCCGCGAGGCCCAGGGCCGAACGGTGCACGGAGCCGGTCCGGGGGCCCGGCCGGGCGCGCCGCGGCAGGGCCGGAGGTTTCCGGCGGGGGCCGGTTCGCCCCTGCTGTCCCCGAGCACCGGGTGAGACCGTGAAAGAGGTACCGGCCACTGCACGACGCAGTCCGAGAGAAGGCGGTGGGGATCATGGTGCTTCCCCTGGTCGTCGGTGTCGACGGGTCGGAGGGCAGTCTTCTGGCCGTGGACTGGGCGGTGGACGAGGCCGCCCGTCACGGTCTCCCGCTGCGGCTGGTCCACGCCTCCCGGGGGGAGCGCCACGAGGGAGCGCTGCCGAGGACGAGCCGGGAGCGTTCCGCGGAGCAGGTGACGGCGCGTCATCTCGTCGTCTCCGCCGAGGAACGTGTCCGCAGGCGCAACCCCGGTCTCGAGGTCTCGGCCGAGATCCTGCCCGAAGAGGCGGCGTCCGCCCTCCTGCGCGAGGGGAACGACGCCTTCGCCCTGGTGACCGGTTCACGCGGCCGCGGAGAACTGAGGGGAGTGCTGCTCGGCTCGGTCGGTCCGGCCGTCGCGGCCCGCGCGTCCTGCCCGGTCGTCGTGGTCCGGGGCGACAAGGCCGGCCTCGCCGGAACCCACGAGCGGATCCTGCTCGGTGCCGGCGACCCCGGCACGAGCGGTGAGACCGTCCGGTTCGCCTTCCGGGAGGCCGAGGCGCGCGGGTGCGAGCTGCACGTCGTCCGCGCCTGGCGCTGCCCCGCGTACGAGAACGCCGACCACTCGGCACCGGCCGCGGATCCGGCGCACCGGCACGAGGAACAGGCCTTGGCCCTGGTCGACGCGCTCGTCGCCGAGGCGTCGGCCGATCACCCTGCCGTGCGGGTACACCGGGCGGCGGCCGAGGGACCGGCCCACAAGGTGCTCGTCCACCGCTCGGCCGCCGCCGACCTCGTGGTCGTCGGCGCACGGCGCAGGTCCGGGCACTTCGGCCTCCGGCTCGGCCGGGTGAGCCACACCCTGCTGCACCACGCGGCCTGCCCGGTGGCGGTCGTGCCGCAGCGGGCCTGACCGCGGGGGGGCACGGAGGCTTCACGGGCATGCTGCTGGGCTCGGTGAGCCAGGGAAGTACCGCACCACGCCCGCTGCCCCGTCGTCACCGTTCCGGTGTGAGGCGACGAACGGCCCCGGGCCCGTCGCCGGGCAGTCCTGTTCGCGGGCACCGGGCGAGAGAGCGCCCTGGGTCGCGGGCGGCGGACGAGCTGCTGCGGGTGGCGGGCCTGCGCGGCAACGCCCGGCTGGTTCCGCGTCCCGGGCCGCCCGGCCCCGCGCGCGGGGCGGAGTCGTCCGTTCGGAGCCACGTCGTGCCGGCCCCCCGATGAGGTCGGACGACGTCTGCGCCACCGTCCGCCCTCGTCGCGCGGTCCGGCCGGCTGGTTTTCCACGTTCGCGGGAATGGGGATGCGTCCGCCCCCGGGGACCCCGTAGGGTGGATCTCCATGACGAACGGAATCTGATTCTGTGACGCGGCGCGCTCGGAGCGCCGCCCGTAGCGGCCCCGGCCCCCGAGCCTCCCGCGAGGCTCTCGCCGCCGTGTGGTGCCGCCCGTCCGGTGTGCCCGGATGTCCGTTCCGGTGTCGTCGAGTCTTCCTTCGCTCCCCCCCACCCCTGGCCCGGCAGCTGTCGTGGCGAGTCCCGGTGGCGGCCACGGGTGCGGAGCGTTCCCGAGCCGTCCCCCGGAGCGGAACCCACCGCGGTTCCCGCGCCCACCGGCCCTTGCCCCCCCACCGGCTTCAGTACCGCCCGTGCAACGGAAGGACGTATATGACGCGCCCCGACCACTTCACCCCCCGCCATCAGCGTGCCGATGCCCTCATGGACGACCGGTTCGCCGCGGCCGGGGCCGACGACCTGGACGGCGAGCAGTACGAACGGGAGGAACGGGCCGCGCTGCGCCGCGTGGCCGGCCTGTCCACCGAACTCAGCGACGTGAACACGGTCGAGTACCGGCAACTGCGCCTGGAGCGGGTCGTCCTCGTCGGGATCTGGACCTCCGGCACGGCCGAGGACGCCGAGCGCTCCCTCGCCGAACTCGCCGCCCTGGCCGAGACGGCCGGCGCCCTGGTGCTGGACGGGGTCGTCCAGCGCCGCAGCAAGCCGGACCCGGCCACGTACATCGGTTCCGGCAAGGCGTCGGAACTACGGGAGATCGTCGAGGAGACCGGTGCCGACACCGTGGTCTGCGACGGTGAACTCAGCCCCGCCCAACTGGTCCGGCTGGAAGAGGTCGTCCGGGTCAAGGTCGTCGACCGTACGGCGCTGATCCTGGACATCTTCGCCCAGCACGCGAAGACCCGTGAGGGCAAGGCCCAGGTGGCGCTGGCGCAGATGCAGTACATGCTGCCCCGGCTGCGCGGCTGGGGGCAGTCGATGTCCCGGCAGATGGGCGGCGGCGGAGGCGGTGGCATGGCCACCCGCGGCCCCGGCGAGACGAAGATCGAGACGGACCGGCGGCAGATCCAGAAGAAGATGTCCCAACTGCGCCGCGATATCGCACAGCTGAAGACGGGCAGGGACATCAAACGGGAGGAGCGGCGGCGCAACAGCGTGCCGTCGGTCGCCCTCGCCGGTTACACCAACGCCGGCAAGTCCTCGCTGCTGAACAGGCTCACCGGTGCCGGCGTGCTGGTGCAGAACGCCCTGTTCGCCACCTTGGACACGACGGTGCGGCGGGCGACGACGCCCAGCGGCCGCACCCACACCCTCACCGACACCGTGGGATTCGTCCGTCATCTGCCCCACCACCTGGTCGAGGCGTTCCGTTCCACCATCGAGGAGGTCTCCGACGCGCATCTCGTCCTGCACGTCGTCGACGGGTCGCACCCCGACCCGTGGGCGCAGCTCACCTCCGTGCGGGAGGTCCTGCGGGAGGTGGGCGCCGCGGCGGGCACGGAGGTCGTGGTCGTCAACAAGGCCGACGCGGCCGACCCCGAGGTGCTGGCGCGGCTGCTGGAGGCCGAGCCGGGCGCGGTCGTCGTCTCCGCGCGGACCGGTCAGGGCGTGGAGGAGCTGCGGGCCCTGATCGACGAGCGGCTGCCCAGCCCGACCGAGGAGATCGAGGTCATGCTGCCCTTCTCGGCGGGGAACCTGGTCTCCCGCGCCCACCGCGAGGGCGAGGTGCTCTCCGTCGAGCACACCCCGCAGGGCACGCTCCTCAAGGCCCGGGTCGAACCGGCACTCGCGTCCGAACTGAGGGCGCACCTGCCCGTCTGAGCCGGCCCGGGGTGCGGGGGCGCGGCGCCCCCGCACCCCGCCGTGTCCGGGGCCGGGGACGCCCCCGCGCCCACCGGCCTGCCGAGCCGGCCGGGGACACCCGACCTCCCGGCCGGGTGCGGGCCTCAGGTGCCCGGCCGTGGGGTCGGGGCGCCGGTGATCTCGCCGTTCTTCAGGACGAGTTCGGGACCCTCCCAGGACCGTCGCAGCCAGCGGTCGTGGGAGGCCACGACGACGGCCCCGGGCGCGGTCCGCAACGCCTCCTCCAGTTCCTCGGCGAGGCTGAGGGAGAGATGGTTCGTCGGCTCGTCCAGCAGCAGGACGTCCGGCGGCCGGGCGATCAGCAGGGCCAGGGCGACCCGGCGCCGCTGGCCGATGGACAGCTGCCCCACCGGCCGGCCGAGGTCGCGGGCCGGGAGCAGCCCCAGCTGCGACAGCGGCGGGGAGTCCGCGCGCGCGGCCCGCTCGTACAACTGGCTCGCGCTGCGCCGGTCGTCGGGGAAGCCGACGTCCTGCTCCAGCAGCCCGACCCGCACCCCGGGAGCCCGTTCCACCGTCCCGGAGTGCGGTGCGAGGCGACCGGCGACCACGTTCAACAGGGTCGACTTGCCCGCCCCGTTGGGGCCCGTGACCAGCAGCCGTTCGGCGGGGCCGACATCGAGGCGGTCCACGCGCAACCGCCCCGCCAGCTCCACGGAGCGCAGCGACACCGCGGGCCCGTCGTCCTCCGCCGCCCTGCCGGTGAGCGTGGCGGCGAACCGCAGCGGGTCCGGGGGCCGCCGCACCTGGGCGCGTTCCAGCTCCTCCAGCCGGTGCTGGGCGTTGCGGACCCGCCGGGAGATCTGCCGCTGCACCCGGCCGCCGGCCCGGTCGTAGGCCATCTTGTTGTTGTCCTTCATGGCCCGCGCGTGGTTGACGGCCCGCGCGGTCACGTCCACCGAGGCGCGCAGCTGGGCGAGTTCCTCCTGCTCGGCCTCGTACTGCTGCTCCCAGCGCAGCCGTTCCAGCCGCTTGGCCCGCAGGTAGTACGAGTACGAGCCGCCGTAGTGCGTCACCCCGCCCCGGGACGGGTCCAGGTCGAGGATGTCGGTGCACACCGCGTCCAGGAACATCCGGTCGTGGGAGGCCAGCACCACCGCGCCCGGCATCTCGTTCAGCCGCTGCTCCAGGAAGCCGACCGCGTCGTCGTCCAGGTGGTTGGTCGGCTCGTCCAGCAGCATGGCCTGCGGCTGCCGGACGAGCAGGGCCGCCAGCGCCAGCCGGGAACGCTGCCCGCCGGACAGCGTCCCCAGCGTCCGCCGCGGATCCACGGACCCCAGACCGAGACCGGTGAGCACCAGCCGGGCGCGCCGGTCGGCGTCCCACAGGTCGTGCTGCTGCGCCCACTCCAGGGTGTCGCCGTAGGCCGCGAGGGCCTCCGCGTCGTCCGGAGCCGTCTCCAGCCGGGCCGACAGCTCCTCCAGCCGGGCCGCGGCGGCCCGGATGCCGGACAGGGCGTCGTCCACCACGTCCTGCACGGTGGTGTCCGGGGGAAACGACAGTTCCTGCCGCAGGAACCCGCAGTCCTCGGGCCGGTCGACCGTGCCGGAGTCGGGTTCCTCGACGCCGGCGAGGAGCCGCAGCAGCGTCGACTTCCCGACGCCGTTCTCCCCGACCAGGCCCATCCGCCGGCCGGGGGAGACCGACAGCGAGAGCCCGTTCAGCACCCGGTGGTCCGCGTAGTACTTGACGAGGTCGACGGCCTGGAGGCGCACAGTCGGCATGGGGGGACCTTCGTTCCTGATCGGGGGCGTCAGTGCGGTCGGGCGGGGGCGGGCGTGCCGGCCGGTGTCACGCCGGACCGGACTCGGCGGCGTCCCGGGCGCGCGGCTCGTGCCGCACCACCAGGAACGAGACGACGCAGGACAGCGCGGCGAGCACGGTCGCCGTGGCCATGGCGGTCCCGAAGCGCCCGCCCGTCCCGCCGAGGGCGATCCCCACCAGCGCCAGCCCGACGGCTCCGCCGAGCTGCTGGCTGGAGTTGACCAGCGACGCGATGACGCCCGAGGTCCGTTCGTCGGCGCCGTGCGTGGAGGCCGTCGCGGAGGAGGGCAGTCCGGCACCGATGCCGGTGGCGAACAGCAGGATGCCCGGCAGCAGACCCACATAGCCGAGGTCCGCGCCCTGAGCCCAGGCGAGCAGCAGCGCGCCCACCGCCGTGACGAAGCATGCGACCGTCAGCACCCGGCCCGCGCCGTGGCGCACCGTGGCCCGCTCACCGAGCTTGACACCGCTCAGCGAGCCGAGCGCGAACGGCACGTAGGCCAGACCCGCGGCCAGCGGCTCGTAGCCCAGGCCGTTCTGCAGGTACAGCGTCAGCACCAGGAAGCCCTGGAACATCGCCGCCGACAGCAGCACCGCGGCGAGCAGCGCCCGGGACCGCACCGGCGCGGCGAACACGCCCTTGGCCACCAGGGGGCTGGCCGAGCGGCGCTGGTCGACGACGAAGGCGGCCAGCAGCGACAGCGCCAGCACCGCGGTGACCGCCGTCGCCCGCGGGTTCTCCTCGCCCTCGACCGACAGCAGGGCGTACACGAGGAGGGACAGGCCGCCGGTGAGGAGCGTCGCGCCGCGCCAGTTCAGCGGCTGCCCGGCACCGCCCGGGTGCACGCCGCGCACCAGCCGGGGCAGCAGGAACAGGGCCACCGCGGCGATCGGCAGGTTGATGAGGAACACCCACCGCCAGGAGGCGTATCCGGTGATGACACCGGAGAGGATCAGGCCGGCCAGGGCGCCGACGATCGCGGTGGCCCCCCACACGGCGAAGGCCCGGGCCCGCGCCGCGGGCTCGGAGAAGACCAGGGTCATCAGCCCCAGGACGGCGGGGGCCACCAGCGCGGCGCCCAGCCCCTGCAGCGCGCGGGCGCCGATGAGCTGCCAGGGCTCCACGGCCAGGCCGCAGGCGAGGGAGGCGAGGGCGAAGACGGCGGTGCCGGCGGAGAAGGTCCGCACGAGGCTGAAGCGGTCGCCCAGCCGCCCGCCGAGGATCAGGAAGCCGCCGAACGTCAGCATGTAGACGTTGATCACCCAGACGACGGACGAGGGGCCGAAGTCCAGCTCCCGCTGGATGGTCGGCAGTGCGATGTTGACGACGTTGTCGTCCATGGTGAGCAGGAGCTGGGTCACACACAGGACGGCCAGGACGGCCCGGGGGTGCGAGGTGCCCGTGTCCTGCGCTGTCGAAGGCGCGCTCTGCATGGGTGGGGGTCCTCTCGGGTACGGGGTCGACGGCGCACCGCGTCAGACGCGGAAGGCGAACCGCGACACGGCGGTCACGCTGATCCCCGTGCGGACGCCCCCCGGAGGGGCCCGGCCGGGGCGGCGGGCACCCGTACGGTGCGGCACGCGGGCGCCGGCGGCGCGCACACGGGCGCCGCCGGCGGTGCGGCGGGGACGCGGCGTCGCCCACCCCCGGCCGGGGCCCGCGCTCCGGTCCGGTCGGCGGCGTGGGTCCGGCGCGCGGCTGACGGGACGGGCATCGGTGCGGGCGCTCGCTTCGCTGGGGTCGACTGCACAGAGGCCGCCGCGATGACGCGCGACGGCGCCGCGGCGACGAGTGGTGAGAGTCTGTCACAGCGGTTTCCGCGGGGCACAGTCGGTTTCGGCGCCGGGGGAGGGATTCGGACACGCGGGGCGACCGGACGGCCGGTGCGGAGTCCCGGCCTGATCCGGGAGGCCGGCCAGGCGGGCGTGGTCGATCTTTCCGTTGGCGGTGACCGGCAGGGCGTCGGTGAGGACGATGCGGTGCGGCACCATGAAGACGGGCAGGGACCGCTCCAGCGCGGCGTGGAGCTCCGCCCGCACGGTGTCCGGTTCGCGCAGCAGCGCCCCGGGGGTGAGGGCCGCGTGCGCGAGCAGCCGGGGCCGGCCGTCGGGGCCCCGGGTGACCGAGGCGACGGCGCGGCGCACCTGCGGGAGCCGGTCGAGGACCGACTCGATCTCGCCCAGCTCGATCCGGTGCCCCCTGATCTTCACCTGCCGGTCCCGGCGTCCCAGGAACTCGATGGTGCCGTCCGTGCGCCACATGCCCAGATCGCCGGTGCGGTAGACCCGTTCGCCGAGGACGGGGTGGACCGGGAAGCGGGCGGCCGTCTGCTCCTCGTCGCCGGCGTAGCCGCGGGCCAGGCCCCGGCCCGCGATGTGCAGTTCACCCGCCCGGCCCACCGGCCGGGGGCGGCCCTCGTCGTCGAGGACGTGGAAGAACTGCTCGCGCAGCGGCCGCCCGTAGGGGATGCTGCGCCACTGTCGCGGCACCTCGCCGACCGGGTGGCAGATCGACCAGATCGCCGCCTCGGTGGCACCGCCCGCGCTGATCACCTCGACCTCCGGGACCAGGGCGCGCAGCCGGTCCGGCAGCGTCACCGGGATCCAGTCGCCCGACAGCAGCACCCGGCGCAGCGGGGCGAGTTGCCCGGCCGCCGACCGGGGGTCGGCCTCCGCCAGGTCCAGCACCATCTGCATCAGGGCGGGCGCGGTGTTCCAGAGGGTGACGCGGTGCCGCTCGACGAGGTCCATCCAGTGCTGCGGATCGCGTTCGCCGTCCGGATCCGGCAGGACCAGCGCGCCCCCGGCGCCGAGCACTCCGAAGACGTCGTAGACGGACAGGTCGAAGCTGAGCGCCGACAGCCCGAGCACCCGGTCCGACGGCCCCACGGCGAGTCGGTCGGTGATGTCGTCCACGGTGACGCGGGCCGCCGCGTGGTCGACGACCACGCCCTTCGGCTCACCGGTCGAGCCGGAGGTGAAGATGATGTACGCCGGTGAGTCCGGCGCCGTCCCCGGTCCGGGGCCGTCGTGTCCCGCACCGCCGCCGGCGGCGGGGGGCGGGGCCGCCGCGTCCACCGGGACGCGGGTCACGCCGGCGGGCAGCTCGGCCCGCGCGTCCGGGCCGGCCGGGGTTCCGCGGCGACCAGGGCGTGCGCCAGGCCGGAACGCCGGACCACCGCGGCGATGCGGGAGGCGGGCCAGCCGGGGTCCACCGGCACGTAGACGGCGCCGCAGCGGGCCGCCGCGGTCACCGCCGCGATCTGGTCGAAACCCTTGGGCAGGGCGACGGCCACCGGGTCGCCCGGGCGCACCCCCGCCTCGGTCAGCCGCCGGGCGAGGACGGCCGCCCGCGCCCGGAGCTCGCCGTGGGTGAGGGCACCGGCGGGGCCCAGCAGCGCCGGGGCGTCCGGTGCGCGCCGGGCCGCCGCGCGCAGCGGACCGTCCAGCAGGGGCCCCGCGTCCGGGAACGGCCGGGCGGTGAGCGGCTCCTGGAAGGCGAACGTCGGGTCCCAGCCCAGGTCGATCCGCCGCCAGGCGGCGGGGTCGGCCGCGAGGACGGTGAGCAGCCTGCCGTACGCCTCGCCGAGACCGGTCAGGAACGCGGCGTCGGCACCGCCCGCGTCGCCCGGCTCCCACACCGCCACCGGCTGCACGCCGGTGTGGTCGAGCCGGTGTGCGAGGACGGGCCCGGGCCCGTCCGGGGCGTCGGCCCCGTCCCCGGGCACCGCGCTGAACACCAGGCGGGCCGCGCCCGCCGAGGGGTGCAGCGCCCCGGCCGGGGCGTCGGGCACGCGGCTCAGCTCGCGGGCGTACGCGCCGAACCCGGTCCACCGCAGCGGGTCGGGCGCCGGCACCCGCACCGTCCGCGCCGGCTGCCCGCCCGTCTCCGGCCCGACCTCCAGCGAGCCGGTGCCGCACGTCCAGCGGGCCACGGCCAGTGCGGCCGCCGCGAACAGCACCTCCTCCCGCGTCAGACCCCACTCCTCGGCGCGCGTCGCCAGCCGGCCGGCCGGGTCGGCGCCGAGCGGCACGAGCCGGCGGCCCGGGGAGGCGTCCGGGGCGGGGGGCGCGCCGGGACGGGCGGGCGCCTGCGGCTCCCGGGCCAGCAGCGCCGCGAGGGAACGCACCGAACCGCCGTCGAGCAGCCGGCGCAGGGACACGCCGGTGGCGCCGAGCGCACTCAGCCGGTGCTGCAGCCGCAGCGCGGAGCGGGCGTCCAGACCGAGGGCGGTCAGCGGGCGGTCGGGGTCGACGCCGTGCTCCGGCAGGCCGAGGACGGCGGCGACCTGGCCGGTCAGCCCGGTGGCCGGGACCGGGGCCTGCGGGGTGGTGGTCATACGGGTCTCCTCAGGGACGGGAACGGCGGCAGCGGGCCGCGGTGTCACCGGTGCAGCCGGCCCGCCGCGTCCAGCGCCGCGTGGACGTCGGCGACGATGCGCGCGGCGGTCCGGTGCGGCTGTTCGGTGAAGTAGAAGTGGTGGCCGGGGAACAGACGCAGGCCCTGGAAGGCCGGGGTGCGGTCCGCCCAGGCCGCCAGCCGGGCGGGGGCCACCATCGGGTCGGCCGTGCCGCCGAAGACGGCCAGCGGCACCGGCGGCAGCCGGTCGGCCCGGTCGAACCGCCAGGTCTCCACGATCCGCAGGTCGGCCCGGAGCACCGGCTCCACCAGCGACCACAGGTCGTCGTCGCGCAGCACGGCCTGCGGGGTGCCGCCCAGCCGGCCGACGGCCTCGCGCAGTTCGGCCGACGGCAGCAGGTGGCGCAGCTCGTCCGCGGTGCCGCCCTCCGGCGCCGGGGCGCCGCGGGCGGACAGCCCGAGCCAGACCGGCAGCGGCAGACCGGCCCGGCCCAGACGGAGCGTCAGGTCGTGGCAGAGCAGTCCGCCCATGCTGTGCCCGAAGAACGCGAACGGCCGGTCGAGCCACACCAGCAGGTCGTCGTAGACCCGGTCGACCAGCGCCTCGGGCGTGGTCAGGGGCTCCTCGTCCATCAGCCGGCCGCGCCCCGGCGCGTCCACCAGGCACACCTCCCAGTCCTGCGGGAACTCCCGGGCCAGCGCGCGGTAGGTCATGTGGGAGCCGCCCGCGTGGTGGAACACGAACAGGCGCAGCCGGGGATCGGCCGCCGGACGGCCCTGGAAGACGGTGCTCGTCGTGTTCACGCCCGCCCTCCCGTCACCCCGGCGGGAACCCGGTCGCCGCGGTCGGCGGAGTGCCGGTCCCACTCCTCGCGGATGCGCCGGACCATGCCCGTCAGCACGGTGCCGTCACCGACCTCCACGAACCTCGGCGGCGGCCCTTCCCGCCGCCCGCCGCCGGGCTCGTGGCCCAGCACCCACGCCACCGACTCCGCCCAGCGCACCGGGTGGTCGACCTGCTCGGCCAGTGTGGCGGCCAGCTCCTCGTACCGGTGGGGCCGGGCCGTGCGGTTGGACACCACGGGGAACCGCGGCGGACGGAACGGGACACGGTCCAGCAGCGCGGCGAGCTCCCGGGCGGCCGGGGTCATGTGCGGGGAGTGGAAGGGGCCGCTGACCGGCAGCCGGCGGGCCAGGCGGGCGCCGGCGTCCTGGAGGATCAGTTCCATCATCTCCAGGTCCTCGCGGGGGCCGGCCAGCACCAGCTGGTCCGGTGCGTTGAGGTTCGCCAGGTGCACGGAGTCGAACCCGGAGCGGTGCAGCAGGTAGCGCAGCGTCGTCTCGCCCAGCCCGACCACCACGCTCATGCCGCCGCCCGTGATCCGGGCCATGCCGGCCGCGCGGGCCGCGACCAGTTCCAGGCCCTCCGCGAATCCGAACACCCCGGCCGCCTCCAGGGCGTTGTACTCGCCGAGGCTGTGCCCGAGGGCGAGGTCCGGCGGTCCGTCCCGTTCCACGGCCGCCCGGTGGGACAGCGCGTTGACGACGTACACCGCGGGCTGGGTGTACCGGGTGTCGTCGAGCCGGCCGTCCCCGCCGGTCAGGCACAGGTCGGCCACCGAGTAGCCGAGGACGGAGTCGGCCTGCTCGGTCAGCTCCGGGAAACGGCCGAAGAGGTCCTTGCCCATGCCGGGCCGCTGCACGCCCTGACCGGCGAACATGTGAACGGTGGTCATGGTGTCTCCACCTCGTCCTCGAGGGTGTCGGTGCGGGCGTCCGCCGGCCGCGGCAGCCCGGCGCACCGGTCGGCCAGGAGGGCGGCCAGCGCCACCGCGTGGGAACCGGACAGCAGACTGACGTGGTTGCCGGGGACCTCCCGCACCGTCACGTCCGGGCAGTGGTCCTCCCAGCCCAGGGCGGGGCGTGCGTAGTACGTGCCGGAGGCGTCGAAGGAGGTGCCCCGCCCGAAGTCGGTCTCCGCCGCCCGCAGCACCAGCAGCCGTCCCGCGTACGGTCCCGGCCGGTAGTCCTCTACCGCGCCGAGCGTCTCGCGCAGCAGCGCGAACGGATCCGGGCCGGCGTTGCCCATCCAGTCGGCGACCCTGGCCAGTTCGTCCAGGTACTCCTGCGGCGCGGCCGCCGGAGCGGACGCCGCCTCCGGCGGCACGGCCCGGTCGCCGCCGGCGGCGCGCCGCCGGCGGTCGTAGGCGGCCACCTGTTCCAGGAAGCTGCCGTCGGCGGTGGTGTCGGTGCGCGGCCCGGAGGGGGCGGCGGCGTCGAGCAGCACCACGAGACCGGGGGTGCGGCCCCGCGAGCGCAGCAGCCGGGCCATTTCGTAGGCGATGACCCCGCCTCCGGAGAACCCGCCGAGGACCAGCCGTTCACCGGCGGCGGCCGGGGGCAGCGCGTCGGCGTAGAGGCGGGCCAGCTCCTCCACCGTGCGGTGCGGCGGCGGGCCCGGCAGCGTGGTGCGCGGGTCCTGCACGCCCACCAGACGCGCGGTGCCGGGGAAGTGCGCGGCGAGCTCGCCGTAGCAGGCGACCTGGCCGCCGGGCGGGTGCAGCAGGTACACCGTCACCGGCTCGTCCCCGTCCTCCGGCTCCCGCAGCGGCACCAGCACGGACGGCGCCTCCCCGCCGGCGGTACGGCGGCGTTCCAGCAGGCGCGCCAGTTCCCCGGCCGTGGGGTGCCGCAGCAGATCGGCGAGTGCCAGACCGGGCGCGCCCGCCTCCTCGAGGGCCCGCAGCAGCCGTACGGACAGCAGGGAGTGGCCGCCCAGCGCGTAGAAGTCGGCGTCCGCCCCGACGTCGGCCACACCGAGCACCGTGCGGAACGCGTCGCGCACGGCCTCCGTGGCCCACGCCGACTCCGGCCAGGAGACCGCGCGACGGCGCGCGGACCCCGCCCGGGGACCGATCCGGGGCAGCGCGGCGTCGCCGACACCGCCCACGAGGTCCGCCACCGTCAGGGCCTCCGGGTCCTCGGCCAGCCGGCGCAGGGCCGCCTCCCACAGCGCGGCGAGCCGGGCGGCGTCCGGACCCGCGACCCGGCGCGGATCGGCCACGAACTCCGTCACCAGCGCGGACTCCTCGCGGTGCGCGAGCGCGGTCACCGCGTACGCGGTACGGGCCCCGACGGCGGTGGGGACCCCGACGTCGGCACCGGCCGCCGCCAGCCGCTCCCCGACCCCGTGCAGCGCGGCGGGGTAGTTCTCCACCACCAGCAGGCTGTCGAACAGGGGCCGACCGCCGGGCAGCCCGGCCCACTCGTGGACCTGTCCGGTGCTGGCCCACTCGTGGTCCTGGAGATCGAGGGCCGCCTCACGGGCCCGCTCGACCAGAGAGCCGAGGGAGTCCCCCGGGCCGACGTCCAGGTCGAGCGGGAGGGTGGTGCTGAGCATGCCCGGCATCCGCCGCACCCCGTCGGGGCCCCCGGCCCGACCGGACAGGGTCACCCCCAGCCGGGTCCGGACGCGGCCGGTGCCCCCGGCGCAGCGCCACAGCAACGCGGCCCACAGCGCCTGCAGCACGTTGGACTCCGTCGCCGCGTGCCGGGCCGCCCACACCCGCAGCCGGTCCATGGTCCCCGCGTCCACCTCGGCGCGGGCCGGCTCCGGCTCCCCGCCCGCGTCCGGCTCTCCGTCCGGCTTCACGCGCGACTTCCCGTCCGGGGCCGGGGACGGATCCCGGACCGGTCCGGGCAGACCCGGCAGCACCGCCGCCTCGGCCGCCCCCGGCCCGCCGAGCAGGGCGGCCCAGTGGGCGCGCGCCGCGTCGGTGTCGCGGTCCGACAGCCACCGGGCGTGGTCGCGCAGATCGGGGCGCCGCTCGTCGACCGACACCGGATCGGTGCCGTCCAGGTACGCCTCGTACAGCTCCTCCAGCAGCAGCGCGATGCTCCAGCCGTCGAGGAGGGCGTGGTGCAGGGTCAGCAGGATGCGGTGGCCGTCCGGTTCCTCGCGGACCACGACCCGCAGCAGCGGCGCCGTGTCGGGGGCGAAGCCGCGGTCGCGTTCGGCGCGTACCAGGTCGTCCCAGGACGGCTCCCGCTCCTCCGGTGCCTCGGTGCTCCGCGACCAGCTCAGGTCCGGGCCGACGTCCGGCGCGGCCGACAGCAGCGGAGTCGGTCCGTCCGACACCCGGGCGCGCAGCACGGCGTGGCGGCGGAAGAGCACGGCCCAGGCCCGCGCGAAGCGGTCGCGGTCGAAGGAGCCGCGCCACCACCAGTGGAACTGCTCCACGTGCCGCCCCGAGTCCGGCGCGGCGAGCGACTCCACGACCGCGCCGTACTGCTGCGGCGTCAACGGCCACGCACACGCGGCGGGAGCGGCCGGAGGCGAGGCACCGGGTGAGCGCGCCGGGGTGGCCGGGGCGGCGGTGCCGCCCGCGTCGACCGGGGCGGTGTCGGGCGAGTGCGGCGGAGCGGGGGACGCGACGGGTGCGGTCGCGGCCGTGGAGGGGGGCCGGGCGGCCAGTTCGTCGAGGACCGCGCGCAGACGGGCGGTGAGCGAACGCACGCTGTCGGCGTCCAGTCCGTCGCTCGGCGCGGGTGTCCAGGCCACCCCGACCCGCAGCCGCCCCTCCCGCACGACGGAGTACACCTCGGCCGGATACAGCCGCCGCGCCCGCCCCGACCGGTCCAGCGGCGGGGGCGGGGCGAGGGACATCCGGGAGGAGACGACGAGGCGGTCCGCCCGTCCCAGATGGTTCACGGAGACCAGCGCGGCGGGCAGGCAGGCCAGTTCCTCGCGCAGGGACGCGTCGGGCGAGAGGTGTCGGTACGTCAGGAAGCCCGCACAGTCCGGTCGGGCGGCCAGGGCGGCGCCGGCCTCGCGCAGATAGGTCTCGGCGTCCGCCTCCCGGGGCCCGCTGAGCACCACCGGGTCGACCGACGTCAGCCACCCCACCGTGCGCGACAGCTCCACCGGTCCCGGCCCGTCGGTGCCCCGCACCTGCTCACGGCCCGGGCGGCCCGTGGTCTCGACGTCGAACGTCACGATCCGGCAGCCGCGCCAGCGGGCCAGCGCCAGCGCCACCGCGCCGGTCAGCACCGCGTGCACCGGCTGCTCCAGCCGCCGCGGGACCTCGGTGAGCAGCCGCGTGGTCGCGTCGTGGTCGAGCGTGAACTCCTCGTGTCGGGTCTCCGCCTCGGGCCCCGGGGGTGCGGAGGCGAGCAGCCCGTCGCACTCCTGCCGCACACGGGACACGGCCCGCCAGTACTCCGCGCCGTCCGCCTCCCGCGCGGCCAGGGCCAGCCGGGCGGCCCACTCCCGCTCCGTCGTGAACTCGGGCGCGAGACGCGGCAGTTCACCCTCCTCGAGCGCGGTCAGCGCCGCGTCCAGGTCGGCCAGCACGATGCCCCAGGACACGGCGTCGACCACCAGGTGGTGTGCCGTCAGGCGCAGTTCGTCACCGTCGGGCCCGCCGCGCAGCAGCAGCGCCCGGACGGTTCGGCCGGCGGCGGGATCCAGGCCCCGCTGGGCGTCCCGCCACAGCCGCTCGGCCTCGCCCGCACCGGCCCCGTCGGCCACCGCGAGCAGATCGCGGACGCCCTGCCCGGTGAGCGGACCGGCCGGGCGCACGCGGTGCCCCGACGGGCCGCCGGGCTCGACACGGGCGGTCAGGGCGGGGTGCGCGGCCAGGACGGCCTGGAGGGCCAGACGCAGCAGCAGCGGGTCCACGGGCCGGCGCAGGCGCACCGCGACGGACTGGTTCCAGTGCGCCCGGTGCTCGCGCACCTTCTCGAAGAACCAGGACTGGACGGGAGACAGGTCCGGGACCGTGCCAGGGGCGGACGCGGGGCCGGCTTCGGGCGGAGCCGCCCCGGGAACAGGCCCAGGCGCAGGCACGGGGGCAGGCGCGGGCTCAGGCATGGGCGTGGGCGCGGGTGCCGGGCTGTCGGCGGCCGCGGGGGCGTCATGCGGGGACGGGGAAGGGGCCGCCGTGGTCGGGTCCGAGGCGAGTGAGCGGGCCAGGGAGGCCGGGGTCGGGTGCCGGTAGATCCGGCGGACCGACAGGTCGAAACCGGCTTGCCGCAACCGCGCGGCCAGTTGCACGGCGATGACCGAGTCGCCGCCGGCGGCGAAGAAGTCGACGTCGTCGACGTCCTCCTCGGGAGCCGTCTCCAGCAGCTCCCGCCATGCCTCGCGGGCGGCGGCCAGGGCCTTCTGCTCGGAGACGGCGGAGTCACCGGGCCGCGGCGCGGTGCCCTCCGGCGCCGCGTCGGCCGGGAGGTCCGGGGACGGGGGCGGGGACGGGGCCGTGGGGGAGGCGGCGGGGGCCGCCGGTGCGGCGGGGACGTTCCCGTCCTGGGCCGTGGTCCTGGCCGTCGTCCCGGCCGGCGACTCCCGCAGCACCCGCGCGACCGGCGCGTCGGAGTGCGTGACGAGAGCGGTCGCCACCGACGTCAGCTCGGCGGCGAAGCGGGCGGCCGAGGTCCTGTCGAAGCGCTCCGCGTCGTACTTGAGGTGCCCCCGGATCTCGTCGTCGTACTCCACCAGGGTGAGGTTCACATGGCCGACGCCCGGCTGGTGCACCTCCTCGACGATCTCGGCGCGCACCTCCGGGGACACCTCGCGGACCGTGTCGCCCCGCCACCGCTGGAAGGCGAACGGGCAGGTGAACGGGGAGCCGTCTTCCGGGTCGAGGCCGTCCATCAGCTCCGCGATCCGGGGGAAGGGAAGATCCGCGTGGTCGAGGCACTCGGCCAGTTCCGTCCGTACGGCGCGGACGTACTCGGCGGCCGTGGGCCCCTCGGGCCCGGCCGCGTCGACCGGGAACGGGGCGCGGACCGGGATCATGTTGATCAGGCAGCCGACGGTGCGGTCGAAGCGCGGGTCGTGCCGGATCGCCGCCGGCGTGCCCACCGCCAGGCGCCGGGCCGGGTCGTGGCGGCCCAGCACCAGCAGGTAGGCGGCGAGGAGCACCGCGAACACGCTGGTGCGCCGCTCGGCCGCGAAGGCCCGCGCGGCCTGGGTGCCGGCGGGCCCGAGACGGACCGGCACGTCGGCGGAGACGCGGGTGCGCGCCGTGGTCCCGGGCCGGTCGAACGGGAGCACCGGCGCGCCCGTCACCCCCTCGGTCCGCGCGCGCCAGAAACCGGCCAGGGCCCGTTCGCGCTCCGCGGACCGCGCCGCCCGGCCGGCCGCGTACGCGGCGAACGGCGCCCCGGCGGGCGGCAGCCGCGGGCCGTCCGCACGGGCCCGGTACAGCGCCCACAGGTCCTGGAGCACGATGACGCAGGAGTCGCCGTCGAACACCACGTGGTGCGCGATCAGCAGCAGGTGGTGGTGGTCCGGCGCGTGCCGGAACAGCACCGCCCGCAGCACCGCGCGGTCCGGGTCGAGCGGCCGGGCGGCCTCCTCGCGCACGGGGGCGAGCGGGTCCCGCGGGGCGGCGTCCCCGGTGACCGTGTCCCGGAGCCGAAGGCGCGGCGCCGGTGCGGCGGGGGTCAGCACCGGTCCGCCCGGCCGGTCCTCCACGCGGGTCGCGAGCACCGGGTGACGGGCCATCAGGCCGTCGAAGGCGCCCGCCAGCCGGTCCGTGTCGAGCGGTCCGCGCAACGCGACCGCGAGCGGGATGTCGTACGCCCCCGAGCCGGGATCGAGGCGGTGCAGGAACAGCAGTCCGCGCTGCTCCGGGGTGAGGGCCACCGCCGTGTCGCCCGGGGTGCCGTGCAGCAGGGCCCTCAGCCGCTCGCGCTTGGCCTCGACGGACGCGGAGGGCGGGCCGGTCGTGGGGAGGGGGGTGGGCGCGTTCATGTCTCCTCGGCGGGTCGGTGGGCGGCGGTGGGCAGGGGGCCGGATCCGGCGTGGCGCGCCAGCAGCGCGTCCAGTTCCGCCTCGTTCAGCGCGTCGACGTCCAGCGCGTCGACGTGCGGCGCGTCGACGTCCGGGGTGCCGGCGTCCGGGCCGGCCGGGGGTCGGGGCCCGGGGCGTGCGCCGGGGTCCCCGGGCGGACCCGGCGGCGCCTCCGGCACGGTGGTGCCGAACGCGGCCTCGGCGATCGGACCCAGCACGGGCTGCTCGTACAGCGCGGTCAACGACGGCGGACGGCCGCCCTCCTCGGCGATCGCGCGGGCGATGCGCACCAGGCGCAGACTGTCCACGCCCAGGGACATCAGGTCCGTGGAGGCGGCCAGCTCGCCGGCGGGAAGGCCGGTCACCCGGGCCACGATCGCCGCCGTCCGCCGCAGGGCGCGGTCCGCGGCCGGTCCGGGCGGCGGCGCCTCGGGGCCCGGCGCTGCGTCGGTGTCCGCGGAGCGCTTGCGGACCGGGACCGGGGTCGGTGGGAGCGCCGCGGCCCGGCCCGTCGCCGCGGGCCAGGGGGCGCTGGCACCGGCCAGCCAGCCGTCCGGCAGACGCGGCGGCGCGTCCCCGGCGGCCCGGACGAGGAGTCCGCTGCCCTCGGCGGGCGCACGCGCCGCCAGTTCGCGCAGAGCCCGCACCGCACCCTCGGCGGTGGCCACCACCGCCGCCCGGCAGTCCCGTGGGCGCCGGCCCCGGACCAGGGCCGCGACGACGGCCGTCAAAGGCGGACGCTCCTCCTCCAGGTGGTCGGCCAACCGCTCCGCGTACCGGGCCAGTTCGGCGGGCGTGTCGGCGCTCAGCGGCAGCGTCACCGGTACGTCGGGCGCCGGGCCGGCCGCGGCCCGCGGCGGGGCCTCCACGACGAGGCTGACGTAACCGCCCGTACCGGCGAAGCTGTTGACGAGGACCAGCCGGGGCGGATCCGCGTCCTCCTCGCCCCGCACCAGGCGCACCCGGCCGCCCCCGCCCGCGAGGGCGCCGGTGCCGTCGGGCACGGGCGTCGGCAGGAGCCGGCCCCGCCGGAACTGGGCCAGCACACGGGCCAGTTGGCCGAACCCGGAGGCGGCCTCCATGTGCCCGAGGACACCCTTCACCGAACCCACCGGCAGCGGCCGCGGCCGATCGCCGAACACCCTGCCCAGGACGTCCAGTTCGAGGGCGTCGTTCAGGGCAGCGCCGGTGGCCGACGTCTCGGCGTACCCGATGGCGCCGGGATCCACCCCGGCGTCGGCCAGCGCCGCCCTGACCGTCTCCTCCAGGCGTCCGGGACCGGGCATGCCGTAGTCCCGGGTGCGCCCGGAGTGACGGCACGCGCCTCCGCGCACCACCGCGAGCACCGGATCGCCGTCGGCCAGGGCACGGGCCAGGGGCTTGAGCAGCACCGCGCCGATGCCCTCACCCGGGATCCAGCCGTCCGACCGGTCGGAGAAGGGGCGCGAGCCGGCGGACTCGGCGAGCAGCCCGGCCTCCGCGAGGAACTCCAGGTGCGACGGGTCCAGGACGAGGTTCGCGGCCGCCGCCACCGCCGCCGTGCACTGCCCCGACCGCAGCGAGCGCACGGCCGCCTCGACCGCGGCGAGACCCGAGGCACAGCCGGAGTCCACGACCAGACTGGGGCCGCGGAGGTCGAAGACGTGCGACACCCGGTGGGCCAGTCCCGTACCGGTCGGCACCGCGGCCGCCCGCTCCGGCGAGGAGCCGCGTCCCCGCGCGTGGTCGTGCCACATGGCACCGGTGAACACCCCGACCGGGCCCGCGGCGGAGAGCCGGTCCGCCCGCACCGCCGCGTTCTCCAGGCAGGCGCGTACCGTCGCCAGCAGCAGCCGCTCCTGCGGGTCGACGGCCGGTGCGGTGTCGTCCGTGATCCCCGACTCGCCGGGCTCGTCGTCCTCCACGTCGGCCAGGTAGGCGCCGACCGTCGCGCCGCCCCGGTCGGTGCGCAGGGGCCGGTGCGGGGCCCGCCCGGGCGGCGGCGGACCGATCGCGGTACGGCCCTCGGCGAGCATCCGGGCCAGCCCGCCCACACCGTCGGCGGGGTCCGTGCCGGGCAGCCGGGCGGCGAAGCCGACCACCGCGACCGCGTCCCCGGCCACGTGGTCCTTCCCCGCCGCGTCGTCCTCCTCGGGCAGGGGGCCGCCCCACAGGGACACGAGCAGGTCCTGGCCGTCGTCCAGGGCGAAGTGGCCGCGCACCGACGCGAAGTCCATGTCGCCGACCGGGCACAGCCCGAGCCGCAGGCCGCCCGCGCGTTCCATGGCCGCCTGCGCCATGTGGCCCGCCTCGATCGCCGTGTACCGGGTGGCCAGGGCCCGCCCGTACGCCGGTGCGATCGCCCGCGGCGTGGCGACCAGGAACAGACCGAAGGCCGAGCCCTCGAACACCGGCCGGTTGTAGCGCACGTGGCACTCCGCGTCGATCACGGCGCCCCCGGCCAGCAGGACCAGGGCGCGGTCGACCGGGTCGAGGTAGTACACGCCGGGAGCGGCGCCCGTGACGCGGCCCGGCTTGACGTACACGTACACCTGGACCGGGTACAGGCCGCCGGCCGACGGGTACGGCCGCCTGCCGTCGCCGTCGGGGCCGAGTTCGGCGAAGGCCAGCGCGAGCAGGGACAGCGAGCGCAGGTCCACCGGCCCGTCGGCGAACTCCCGCACGCTGCGCACCGGCCGGGCGGGCGGCGTGCGGTCCGGCGGCAGGTCGAGAGCCACGCGGAGGCGGTCGGGGCCGAAGCGGCGCAGCGAGCGGCGCTCGGCCTTGAAGGCGGCCTTGGCCTCGGCGTCGAAGGCGATGCGGACGTCGGGGGCGTCGGAGGGGGCGCCGCCGGGTGTGCCGGTACCGGGGTCGGTACCGGAGCCGGTACCGGTGTCGGGCCGGGTCAGCCCCTCGGCCACCCCCCGGGCGGTCGGGCGGCTCACCAGAACGTCGACCGGGACGTCGCCGCCGTACCGGCGCCGGATCTCCTGCGCCAGCCGGATCATGGTGAACGAGGTCGCGCCGAGTGCGAAGAGGTCCTCGTCCGGGCCGATCTCCCGCCGGCCGAGGAGCGGGGCGGCGACCGCGGCGACCTCCTCGGCGCCCGGCCACCGCGCGCCGCCGGTTCCGTCGCCGTCCTCCGGGGCGGTGGCCGCGGCGGCGACTCCGGCCGGTGTCGGACGCTGCACGAGCGCCTCGAGCGGCACGTCGACGCCGTACCGGCGCCGGATCTCCTGCGCCAGCCGGATCATGGTGAACGAGGTCGCGCCGAGCCGGAAGAGATCCGCGTCCCCGGCGACGTGCTCCACGCCGAGCAGCCGGGCGGCGACCCGTGCCACCTGGTCCGGTCCGACGGCCCGCGCCGCGCCGCCACTCGCCCTCTCCCCGGCGGTGGCGGGTGTGCCGTCGCCCCGCCCGTCCCGTGCGGCGCCGCCCGGCTGGACCCGGCCGGCACCCGGTGCGCCGGCGCCCGACGGTGCGAGGGCCGCGTCCGGTGCGTCTCCGGTCTCCAGGAGCCGGAGGGCGGCGGCGCGGTCGAGCTTGCCGTTGGTGGTCAGCGGGAGGTGCGGGGCGAACACCAGGCGGGAGGGGACCAGCGCGGCGGGCAGCACGCGAGAGAGCTCCTCGCGGACCGCGGCGGCCGACGGCCGTCGTGCAGCCGTGCCGCGGCACAGCGCGGCCAGCTCCCGGTCGCCGCCGGGGCCGGTCCACGGCAGCACCCGGGCGTCGTCGACGCCCGCCACGCCGCGCAGCGCCGCCTCGATCTCCTGTGCCTCCACCCGCAGGCCCCGGATCTTGAACTGGTCGTCGCGGCGGCCGAGGAAGCGCAGCCGGCCGTGCTCGTCCACCCGCCCCAGGTCCCCGGTGCGGTACAGCCGGCCGCTCCCGCCGCTCGACCGGTCCTCCGGGAACGGCGAGTCCACGAACCGCTCCGCCTCCGCCTCCGGCCGGCGGTGGTAGCCGAGCCCCACCGCGGGGCCGCCGACGCAGATCTCGCCGACGTCACCGGCGGCGACCGGGCGGAGGCCGGCGTCCAGCAGATGGATGACGGTGTTGTCGATCGGTCCGCCCAGCGGCACGTCCGTCCCCGACCACCCCGGCGGGCAGGCCCAGTGGGTGACGTCGATGGCCGCCTCCGTCGGCCCGTACAGGTTGTGCAGCCCGACGCCGGGCAGGACGGCCTGGAAACGGCGGACCGTGTCCGCCGGCAGGGCCTCGCCGCTGGCCAGCACCAGCCGCAGCGAGGTCGCGCGCGCCGCGCCCGGCTCGTCGAGGAAGAGCGACAGCATCGACGGGACGAAGTGGCTGACGGTGATGCCGGCCTCGGCGAACCAGCGGGCCGTGGCGGCCGGGGACCGGTGCGCCCCGGGCCGGGCCAGCACCACGCTCGCGCCCGCGAGCAGCGGCCAGAAGAACTCCCACACGGACACGTCGAAGCCGCACGGCGTCTTCTGCGCGACCCGGTCCCCGGGCCCGAGCCGGAACCGCTCCTGCGCCCAGTGCAGCCGGTTGGCGACGCCCCGGTGGGCGTTGGGACAGCCCTTCGGGCGGCCCGTGGTTCCCGAGGTGTAGATCATGTACGCCGGGTCGTCCGGGCCCGCGCCCGCCACCAGCGGTCCGCCGTCCTCGGCGTCGATCCGCTCGCGCCGTGCCGTCACGTCCAGCACCCGCACCGGCAGCCCGTCGAAGACGGTGCGCAGGCCGGAGTCGGTGATCACCAGCCGGGCCTCGCAGTCCTCCGCCAGCAGACGGGTGCGGGCGGGCGGGTTGGCCGTGTCCAGCGGAACGTAGGCGGCACCGGACCTGACCACCGCCAGCAGGGCCACCACCAGGTCCACGGACCGCTCCAGGTGCACGGCCACCCGGTCGGCCACACCCACACCGCCGGCCCGCAGGTACCGGGCCAGCCGGGCGCTGCGGAGCCCGAGCTCCCGGTACGTCAGCTCCTCCTCCCCGGACCGCAGCGCCACCCGGTCCGCGTGCTCGGCCAGCGCTCGCTCCAGCCGGTCGGCCAGCGTGAGTCCGGCCGCGAAGTCACGCACCGGACCGACCAGGGGGGCCTGCGGCGGCGCCGGGGCCGGGTCGTGTTCCGGGTCCCGCTCGCAGAGGTCCCCCAGGGTGCGCGCGTAGTCCGAGAAGAGGGTGTCGAGGAGCCCGTCGGGAAGGGCGTCCGGTCGCACGTCCCACTGGCACACCAAGGTGTCGCCGACGAACATCGGGACCTGGTCGACGGCCACCCCGGAGGTCTGCGACTGGCTGTACCGCAGCTCGACCCCCGGACCGCCGCGTGCGGGACGCTCGGCCGGCAACCGGGTGAAGACGACCGGGAACGGGGACGTGCCGCCGGGCTCGCGCCGGGCGCGCTCACGGGCCGCCGCCAGGCCGTCGGCCCGTTCCGCTCGCGACAGCTGACCGCGCAGCCGCTCCGCCACCGCGCGCGCCCGGTCGGCCGGACCGGCCGGCAGCGTGTCGTCCACCACCAGCCAGCTCAGCCGCGTGAAGTCGGCGAGGAGAGCGTCGGCGCCGGGCGGCCGCGCCGGCCGGTCCCAGGAGACGACGACCACGGTGAACGCCTCGCCGTCGGGACAGGCACGGCGCCAGACGTCGCAGTAGACGGTGAGCAGCAGGACGTCCAGCGGCACCCCCCACCGTTCGGCGAGACGCCGCAGCACCCGCCACCGCGGCAGGTCGAGGCGCCGGTGGTCACCGCCCGCCCCGCCGGGACCGGACGAGCCCGGGCCCCGGCGGACGGGCGACGGGCCCGCGGGGGCGGTACGCAACAGGGCGTCCCACTCGGCGCGGGCGGCCTCGGCCGCCGGTCCGCGCGACGCGCCGTCCCGGTCGCGCAGGAACGCCGCGAAGGGGACGCGGTGCCCGGACAGAACCCTCGCCGGGGCCTCACCCGCGTGCAGCCGGAACAGCTGCTCGAACAGCAGCGCCACCGCACGCGCGTCGGCCACCAGCGCGTCCAGCAGCACGTGCAGGACCACCGAGCCGTCCGGCAGACCACTGGTTTCCAGCCGCCACAACGGCCCGTCCTCCAGCGGCATCGGGGTCGTGGCGAGCCGGGCCCGCCGTCGTGCGAGGGCCTCTTCCGCCTCCTCCGCGGTGACATCCGACAGGTCGTGGTGCGGGACGCGCGGCAGCGCGGGATCGGCCGGGGCGGGCTCCACCGTCAGCGTGCCGTCCGCCCGCACCCGGGCCCGCAGCGCCGGATGGTGCCGGACCAGCAGCCGCCACGCGTCCGTGAGCCGGTCCAGGTCGGGCCGGGGCAGCCGGAACTCCTGGTGCACCCGGGTCTCCCCGGCGGCGCCCGGCATCGTGGTGCGCCCGACGAGGTACGCCGTCTGCAGCGGTGTCAGGGGCAGCCCGTCGGCGGCGTCCGCGCCCTCCACGGCCGCCCACGCGGAGAGGCCCGCGCCGGCGGGTGACGTCGCGTCCGCTTCCGCGTTCACGTCCGCAGGGGACGCCGCGTCCCGGGGTCCGTCCCCGTTCGCGTCCGCGGGGGCGTCGAGCAGGGCGGCCGGGTCGTCGAGCGCGGCGACGTCCTCGGGGGACGTGCGGGCCAGCGTCTCCAGGGCTCCGCCCAGCCGCGACAACAGGTCGTCGGCCACGCCCGGGCCGAGGCGTTCCTCGTCGCAGTCGAGGCTCACGTGCAGTTCGCCCCGCACCTCGTGGAGCAGGCACTCCAGCCACACCCCGGGCGTACGGGTGCGTCCCGCCTCCGTCGCGGCGGTCCCGGCCCAGCCCGCGTCCCGCGGCCCGGCCCCCGGTGCGGCCCCGCCGAGCGTGCCGAGCATGCTGGTGAAGACGAACGGCGGCGGTACCGCCACCGTCCGCCCCCGTGCCCGGGCCGTCTCCCGCAGCGCGCGCACCCCGCTGACCGCGCCGTGCTCCAGGTCCGCCCACAGCTGATCGCGCACGGTGCCGGCGAGGCGGGCCGGCGGCCCGGCGGGCTCGGGGGCCAGGAACACCGACGTGGAGACGAAGGGGCCCACCACACGGGCGATGTCGGGGTGCAGCGGCAGCCGGTTGTAGGTGGTCACCACCACCGGCACGGGACCGCCGCCGGCGGCCGTCCAGCCGGACCGCCGCGCCGCGCCGGTCCGGTGCAGCAGCCCTCCGTACAGCGTCAGCAGCAGCGCGGACGGGGTGACCCGCAGGGCGGAGGCGTGTGCGCCGACGCGGCGCCAGGCGTCACCCGGCAGGCGCAGGGTGAGCCGCCGGCGTGCGGGGGCCGGGACGGCGTCCTCCGGCGCCCCGGTGTCCGGACCCGCCGCGTCCGCGCCGGACGGCGGGTCGAGCACGGACAGTTTGCGCCGCCAGTAGGCCAGGGCCGCCCGGGTCCGGTCGCCGTCCTCGCGGGCGCGCAGCGCCCTGACGTAGTCGCCGAAGCCGAACTCCGGCGCGGCGGGCTCCCGCCGGCCGTGGTGGAGGGCGTACCAGCGGTGCAGCAGCAGGGGCACGCTGGGCCCGTCGACCGCCATCTCGTCCACCGCGAGGTGCACCCGGCTCCGGCCGCCCGGCAGCAGCGCCACCGTCACCGAGAACAGGGGCCAGCGGTGGACGTCGAAGGCGGCGGAGCGGCCCTCGGCGCGCAGCCGTTCCAGTTCCGCCGTCCGTGTCGCCTCGTCGGCCTCCCGGAGGTCCGTGACGGGGACGCGGTGGCGCGGCACCGACGCCCTGATCCCCTGGCGGCCGTCCGGCAGGACCTCGGCCCGCAGCATCCCGGTCTCGGCGACCAGGTCGTTCCAGGCGTCCTCGGCGGCCGACGGGTCGAGCCCGTCCGCTTCGAACTCCACATAGATCGCGGCGGCCGACTCCGGTTCCATGAACCGGCCCACGTAGTAGGCCTCCTGGACGTCCGTCAGGGGGAAGACGTCCTCCCACCGTCCCGGCGCCTCGGCGGCGGACGAGCGGACCGGCCGGGGCACGGTGTCGTGTCGGATGGACTGCACGGTGGCTCCTCAGGACTGGGAAGGGTGGAGCGAGGGCGGCAGACCGTTGCCGGACCGCGTGCCTGCGGGCGGCCTCGGTGCGGGGGCCGGCGCGGCGGACGCCGAGGCGATCCGCCGGGCGATCGCGGTGAGCGGGGCGTCCCCGCCCAGCAGGTCCAGGGGAAGCTCGACGCCGAACTCCTCCTCGGCGGCGAACCGCAGGCTCATCAGGTTGACCGAGTCCATCCCCGCCTCCACCAGGGACCGGTCGGCGTCCACGCGGCCCTGCCGCCCCGGCACGCGCGGCAGCACCAGGTCCTCCAGCCGCCCGAGCACCTCCCGGTACCGGCCGTCCTCCCGGCCGTCGCTCCGGCCCTCGTTCCGGTCGTGGCTCCGGCCGCCGTTTCGTGCCGGGAGCGTGGACGGCGCGGAGGGCTCGGGGGGAGCGGGCGGCACGGCGGGTGCGGTCGGTGCCTCCGGATCCGGTGCGGGGGAGGTCGACGGGCGGTCCGCGGACGTGGTGGTCACCCAGATGCGCCGGCGCAGGAACACCGTCGGCGGAAGGGAGACGATCCGTCCGGGCGCGGTGAGGTCCGTCCAGCGCACGGGCACTCCCTGCGTCCACAGCCGGCCCACCCGGCCGACGTCCCCCGCCGCCCACAACGAGGCGACGAACGCCCGCAACGCCGCGTCGTCACGGAACGACTCCGGATCGGCGGCCGTGACGCGTACGTCGTTCAGGTGCACCCCCGGCGGCAGGGTCTCCCCCCGCGCCCCCGAGGCGGCCACCGCCGCGAGGACACGGGCCAGTTCCGGCACCCCGCGCACGGTGACCGCCAGCCGGCACGGCTGCTCCGCGCGCCCGCACCGCAACGTGTACGCCAGGTCGCGCAGGTCGACGCCGGGACCGGGCCCGCCGGTGTCCTCCAGCCAGTCGGCGAGCCGGCCGGCCAGCGCGGCCAGGTGATCCGGCGTCGGAGCGCGCAGCAGCACCAGCTCCTCGCCGCCCGGCCCGGCGGGCGTGGCCGCCGGCCGCGCGCCGTCCTCGGGCACGTACTCCTCCAGCACGGCGTGCGCGTTCACCCCGCCGGCCCCGAACGAGCTGACGCCGGCCCGGCGCGGCGCGAGGCCGTCGTCCGGCCAGTCGCCGCCCTCGGTCGTCAGGGTGAACAGGGCGGGGTCCAGGCCGAGCGCCGGGTTGACGGGGTCGGCGTGCAGCGTCGGCAGCAGCTCCCGGTTCCGCAGGGACAGGACCACCTTGGTCAGCGCGGCCAGCCCCGCCACCGACTCGCCGTGCCCCACCTGCGACTTGACCGAGCCGAGGGCGATGGGCCGACGGTCCGCGGGACGGCCGCCGAACACCTCGGTCAGGGCCGCCACCTCCACGGGGTCGCCCAGTTCGGTGCCGGTGCCGTGTGCCTCGACCAGCCCGACGGAGGCCGGGTCCACACCGCCCCGGGCGAGCGCCCGGCGGATCACCCGGGCCTGGGCCCGCGGGCTCGGCGCGGTGTAGCCGTGACCGCGTCCGGCGTGCGCCACCGCCGTACCCCTGACGACGGCGTACACCCGGTCGCCGTCGGCCAGCGCCCGGGCCAGCGGCTTGACCACGAGCGCTCCGACGCCCTCACCGGGGCCGAAGCCGGTGCCGCCGGCGCCGAAGGACCGGCAGCGCCCGTCGGGGGAGAGGAACCCGAACTCCTTCAGCAGCAGCATCCGCGACGGATGCAGATAGAGGTTCACCCCGCCGACCACGGCGGCCGCGCACTCGCCCCGCGCGATCGCCTCCGCGGCCAGGTGCAGCGCCACCAGCGACGACGAACAGGCGGTGTCCACGGGCTGGCTGGGGCCGCGCAGGTCCAGCAGGTAGGAGACCCGGTTGGCCACGCTCCAGTAGTGGCCGCCGGGGACGGTGCGGTTGCCGCCGCCCCACGCCTCGACGCCGACCTTCTGGTAGTCGCTGGAGGTGACCCCGACGAAGACGCCGACGCTGCGCGGCTCACCCGAGTCGTCGCGCAGGCCGTCGAGACGCTCCCCGAGCGCTCCGGCGTCCTCCAGCGCCTCCCAGGCCGCTTCCAGGAACAGCCTCTCCTGCGGGTCCACCAGGGCCGACTCGTGCGCGGACAGCCCGAAGAACTCCGGGTCGAACCGGTCGACGTCCTCGAGGAAGTGGCCCCGGACGTCCTCCGTGCCGGTCCCCCCGGCGGCCCAGCGGCCGGCCGGCAGCGGCCCGGAGGAGTCCCTGCCCTCCCGGAGGCCGCGCAGGAACGCCGTGAGGTCGCGAGCCCCGGGGTACCGCCCGCTCATCCCCACCACGGCCAGCGCCGGACCGGACCCGGGACCCCCGTGCGAACCGTGCGGACCGTGCGCCGAGGGGACCGGATCCGGGGACGGTGCCGAGGGAGCCCGGGCGGGGAGCGGTGCCGGTGTCGCAGGGGCCGGGCCGGGAGACGGCGTCGAGGGGGCCGGGAGGTCCGGTCGCGGCGCCGCTGCCGGCGCGTCGTCGTCGGTCCGGTCCGCCAGCAGCGCGGCCAGGGCCGACAACGAGGGAGCCGTGAACACCTCCGCGCCCTCGACCCGGCCGACCGTCCGGCTCAGCGTCGCGGCCAGGCTCCGGATCGTCACCGAGTCCAGCCCCAGCGACTCCAGGGGCGCGTCCATCCGCACGGCGCCCTCCGGGGTCCCCGTCACCTCCGTCACGGCACGACGCACCAGGTCGGCGACGCGCCGGTGCCGGGGGCCGGTACCGGCCCCCGCGCCCGCCCCGCCCCCGGGACCGGAAGGGGGACCGGGCTCCGGTTCCGACGTCCGCCCAGCCTGCGGCCGTACCGTGCCCAGCACCGAGAACGCCCGCAGCGTCGCCTCCCAGCGGGAACGCTCGCCGTGGAAGACCGCGACGAGGCAGGCGTCCTCCGGCAGGCGCAGCAGCGCCTCCAGCGCGGCCAGGCCCGGCGCGGACGGCAGCGGCTCGGCGCCGGTGCGTTCGCGCATCGCGGCGAGCACCGCGTCCGGAACCGTCATGCCGCCGTCCCGCCACAGCGGCCAGGCCACCGACAGGGTCCGGCCGGACCGCTCCCCGCGGGCCACGGCCGCGCGCCGCTGCTCGGCGAAACCGTCCAGGAAACCGTTGCCCGTCGCGTAGTCCGACTGGCCGAGGTTGCCCACGGCACCCGACAGCGACGAGAACAGCACGAACATCCGCAGCCCCAGCCCGGCCGTCGCCGCGTCCAGGGCCCGGACACCGCGCGCCTTCGGGCCGATCACCGCGTCGGCCTCCTCCGGGCGCTTGCGCACCAGGTACGCGTCCCGCAGCGTGCCGGCCGCGTGGAACACCCCGTCCAGCCGGCCCTCCACCCGCAGCACGCCGTCGACCAGGTCCCGCACGGCGTCCTCGTCGGTGACGTCCGTCGGCACGTAGCGGACGTCGCCGCCGAGAGCCGTCAGCGCGTCGCGGTCGGCGCGGGCCAGCGCCTCCGGCGCCCGTCGTCCGCACAGCACGACCCGCGCCCCGTGGCCGAGCAGGTGACGGGCGGTCAGCAGGCCCAGTCCGCCGAGCCCACCGGTGACCAGGTACACCTCACCCGGCAGGAACGGCGCGTCCGTGCCCGGGGGCGCGGCGGTGGGCGTTTCGACGGGGGCGAGGAGACGGCTCAGCCGGCGTCCCGCCCGGCGGTCGACGATCCGGCCGGAGCCGGGGGCGGGGTCCGCGGCCTCCTGCGCGATCGGATCCGCCTCGGCCGCGCCGGCCCGGTCCAGCAGCAGCGCGCGGCCGGTCAGCCGCGGGTTCTCGTGGGCGAGGGTCTGGACGAAGCCGCCGGCGGCCAGGGCCGTCGCCCGGTCCGTGGCGACCGCCAGCACATGGACCGTCCGCCGCCACAGGCCCGTCAGCACCTGCCGGACGGGCCCGAACAGCGGCGCCCACCAGTGCCGCGAGCCGGCCGGCGGCACGACCACGACGAGGGTCACCCGTTCGTCCGCTCCGTGCGCCGTCGCCGGGGCGAGGTCCGCGGGCGGTGCCCCGTCCGCGGCGAGCACGTGGACGGGACCCGACCACCGTGCCTCCAGCCCGGCGGCCAGCTCGGCGGGACCGACGACCAGCAACGGTCCCGACGTGACGCCGTCGGGCGCGACCGGCACCGGCACCCAGTGCGGCGCGTACAGGCTGACACCGGCCGGACCGGGCGCCGGGGCGGCGGGAGCGGAGGCGGCGTGCGGGGCGCCGGCGGAGGGCCCGGTTGCCGGGGCGGACGCGGGGGCGGTGGCCGGGGCGGTGGTCCCCCGTTCGGGGGCGGGGAGGTCCTCCTCGATCCAGAAGCGGTCGGTGGCGAGGACCGACCCCGGCATCGGCACCACCCGCCCGCGCCCGGGCGGGAACACCTCGGACCAGCGCACGGTGTGCCCCTGGACGTAGAGCCGCCCCAGGGCCAGCAGATCGTCCGCCGTGGCAGGGCCCGCCGGGGCGACACGGTCGTACAGCCGTTCCGGCAGCGGTTCCCGGGCCCGCCGGGCGTCCTCGCTCACGGGGGTGCCCGCGCCGCCGTCGCCGGGCGCGCCGTCCGCGCCGTCCGGCGGTGACGCCACCCAGCGCCCCGGGGGACGCCCCTGTGCCAGTGCCGTGAGCGCCTCGCGCAGGTCGTCGGCGGTCTCGGCGACGACCGCCAGCCGGTGGCGATGGTGATCGCGGCCGACGGCGAGGGTGCGGGCCACATCGGCCGGCGCGGTGCCGGCGCCGGGCCCCTCGAGCCAGTCGGCCAGCACGCGGGCCTGGGCGGCGAGCAGGGCGTGTTCGTGCGCCGACAGCACGACCAGGACGGGGCCGGGGACGGGGGCCGGGGCGGGCACTGCCGGCGGCTCCTCCAGCACGACGTGCGCGTTGGTGCCGCTCAGCCCGAAGGAGCTGACCGCGACCCGCCAGGGCCGGGAGCCGTCCCGGACCAGCTCGACCGGCCTGTCGGCGACCCTGAAGGGCCCTTCGGCGAACGGGATGCGCGGGTTGGCCCGCCGGAAGTGCGGCGTGGCCGGCACCCGTCCGGTCGCCAGCACCTCCATCGCCTTGAACACGCCGGCCAGTCCCGCCGCCGCCGAGGTGTGTCCCACGTTCGCCTTCACCGAACCGACCGGGACGCTGCCCGCCGGGAGCCCGGCGGGCGCGAACACCGCGTTCAGCGCGGCCAGTTCGATGGGATCGCCCAGCGGTGTCCCGGTCCCGTGGCACTCGACGTAGTCGATGCCGGCCGGATCGACGCCGAACCGGCGGTACGTCTCCTCGACCAGTGCCGTCTGCGCGCGCCGCGACGGAGCCGTCAGGCCGTTCGTGGCGCCGTCGTGGTTGACGCCCGAGGCGCGGATCACCGCCTGCACCGGATCGCCGTCGGCCAGCGCCCGGCGCAGCGTCTTGAGCAGCACCACCGCGCTGCCCTCGGCGGGCACGAAGCCGTCGGCCGACGCGTCGAACGGACGGCACCGGCCGGTGGGGGAGAGCATCCCCGCCTTGCTCATGTACACGTACGGGATCTCGGTCGTGTACAGCGTGACCCCGCCGGCCAGCATCATGTCCGCCTCGCCCAGCCACAGCGCCTGACAGGCCAGGTGCAGCGCCACCAGCGAGCTCGAGCAGGCGGTGTCCACGGAGGTCACAGGCCCGGCGAGGTCCAGCAGGTAGGCCACCCGGGCCGCCAGGATCGACTGCGAGTTGCCCTGCATGACCTGCGGCATCCGGTGGTGCGGGCTGGAGCGCTCGACGCGCAGCGCGTAGTCGTTGAGCATCACCCCCGCGTAGACCCCGCACCGGGACCCCGCCAGCGAGGACGGCGCGTACCCGGCGTTCTCCACCGCGCGCCGGCACTCCTGGAGGAACAACCGGGCCTGCGGGTCGGTCAGTTCCGCCTCCCGGCGGGTCATCCGGAACAGGCCGGCGTCGAAGTCCGCCGCGTCCCGGAGCATGCCGCCCCAGCGCGACAGCGACCTGCCGGGCGCGGCGGGGTCCGGGTCGTACCACCGCTCGACCGGCCACCGGTCCCGGGGCACCTCGGCCACCGTGTCGGCGCCCTCGCGCAGCAGCCGCCGGAACGCGTCGAGGTCGTCGGCGCCCGGGAAGCGGGCGGAGCACCCGATGACGGCGACCGGTTCGTGAACCCGCCCGGACGGCGGGCCGGACCCGCCGGCCGGCGCGGACGCCCGCTCCCGGGCGCCGCCGTCCCGCGCGCCGGGGCCGCGGTCGCGCAGCAGGCCCAGTACCTCGTCCTTCGACAGGTCACCGGCGGTGAACCGGCTCAGAACGTCGCGGGTGTCCATGCCGTCCAGATCCCTTCCTCGGCTACGGCGTGTACGGCGTCGTGGGTCGTGTCCGGCGCCGTGGGCGGGACGCGGGTCACGGAGCAGGTCATCGGCGTCCCCCCGAGCCCTCCAGCAGGGCGGCCGCCTCCTCCAGCCCGATCACCCCGTTCTCCAGCGCGGTGAGTACGGCGTCCGGGTCGCCGGGGTCCGGCGGCGGGGGTGCGGCCGGCGGCCGTCCGGCCCCGCTCTCGCACAGGTGGCGGGCGAGCCGGTCCACCGTCGGGTACTCGAACAGGGCCCGCGCCTCGAGCGCGACGCCCAGCCGGTCGCGCGCGGCCACGACCAGCTCCTCGGACAGCAGCGAGTCCAGACCCATCTCCTCGAAGGGCCGGTCCGCGCCGATCGCCGCCGCGTCCTCGTACAGCACCTGCCCCAGCACCTCCAGGAGGGTCGAGCGCACGTGGTCCACGTCCAGCGGGCGCCTGCCCGGGGCGTCGGACGGCGTCGGTGGTCCCCCGGTCCCGGCGTCCGTGCCGGCGGGGGCCGGCGTCGGCACCTCGGCCGTACCGGCCGCGGCTCCGGGCGCGGGCGGGTCCGCGGCCTGCGGCACGTCCCGCTCCGGGGCGGGCCGGGGCGGCAGGCCGAAGTCCCGCAGGTGCCCCCGCACCGCACGGCGTGCCTCGCCCGCACCGGAGCCGGCAGGGGAGCCGCCGCCGGTCGTGGCGGGCCGGTCGAGCTGGTTGTCGTACCAGCAGCGGATCGGTTCGAAGGGGTAGTGCGGCAGGGACACCCGCCGTCCCCGGTCCCCGGCGCCGCAGGCGGCGCGCAGGTCGGGCCGCTCACCGGCCGGCCACGCCCCCACCGGCGCCTCGGGACCGCCGTCGGCCGAGGCGCCGGACGCGACGCGGGACAGCCCGTCCAGCAGCTCCTCGCGGGTGCTGCCGCGCACCGCCACGCGGTGCGCCAGCCGGACGCGGCCCACGGCCAGGGTGAACGCCACGTCCGCCGGAGCCGGACCGGTCCCGGCCGCCCAGGCGTCCCGCAGGTACCGGTGCAGCCGCCCCGCGCCGCGCTCCAGCGCGGCCGGGGTGCGCGCGGACAGGAACAGCGTCAGCGGCCGTCCGTCGTCCGGGGGCGCCGCGGGCCCGGACGGGCCCTCCTCCACCACGACGTGCGCGTTGGCGCCGCCCGCGCCGAACGAACTGATGCCCGCCCGCAGCACGGCCGGGGCGCCGTCCGGGCCGACGGGCCGCCAGGGCTCGGCGCGCCGCTGGACGGTGAACGGCGTGGCCTCGAAGTCGATCTCCGGATTGGGCGGATCGGCGTGCAGGGACGCCACCAGGGTGCGGTGGCGCAGCTGCAGCAGCACCTTCGCGAACGCCGCCATGCCGGCCGCCGACTCCAGGTGCCCGATGTTCGACTTGACCGAGCCGATCGGGCACGCGCCGGGGTCTGTGCGGCCGTCCCGCTTGAACGCCTCCGTCAGCCCGCGCAGCTCGATCGGGTCGCCGAGGGAGGTGCCCGTGCCGTGCGCCTCGACGTAGTGGAGGTCGTGCGCGGTCAGCCCCGCGTCCGCCAGAGCCTTCCCGATCAGGTTGGCCTGCGCCCTCGGGCTGGGCACCGTGTAGCCGTTGGTCCGGCCGCCGTGGTTGACCGCGCTGCCCCGGATCACCGCGTGGATCTGGTCGCCGTCCCGCAGCGCGGCCCGCAGCGGCTTGAGGACGGCGGCCGCGACTCCCTCCCCGGGCACGTAGCCGTCACCCCCGGCGCGGAAGCTGCGGCACCTGCCGTCGCTGGACAGGAAGCGTCCCTGGCTCAGCATCAGGTACTTGTTCGGGTGCACCGACACGTTGACCGCGCCGGCGACGGCCACCGCGCAGGTGCCCGCGCGCAGCGCCTCGCACGCCAGGTGGATCGAGCTGAGACCGGACGAACAGGCCGTGTCCAGGGCGATGCTGGGGCCCTCGAAGCCGAAGAAGTACGACGCCCGGTTGGCGATGCACCAGAAGGCGCTGTTGGCGTGCACGGGGTTGCCCAGCAGCCGTTCCTCGGCCTCGTGCAGCTGGTACTCGCTGTACATCGCGCCGACGTACACACCGACGTCCCTGGGCCGGCGCGGATCACCTTCCGGCGCGAGGTCCGCCGGGGTGTACCCGGCGTCCTCGATCGCGGCCCAGCAGCTCTCCAGGAACAGCCGGGCCTGCGGGTCGATCGTGCCGGCCTCCCGGGCCGAGATGTTGAACAGGGGCGCGTCGAAACGGTCGATGCCGTCGAGGAAGCCGCCCCATTTGGCGTAGGAGGTGTTCGGCCGGTCCCGGCCGGGCCGGTAGAAGCCCTCCAGCGGCCACCGGTCGGGCGGGATCTCCGTGACGCAGTCGCGGCCCTCGAGGAGGTTGCGCCAGAACGTGTCCAGGTCGTCGGCCTGCGGGAACCGTCCGGCGAAGCCGATGACGGCGACGGCCCGGTCGTCGGCCGGATCCGGTGCCGGACCGGGCGCCGGTGCCTGTTCCGGTGCCGCCCCGGCCCCGCCGGCGTGCGGCGCGGGAGGCGGCGGGGGAGCGGACGGCGGTGCGGCGGCCGGGGCGGGCGGCTCGGGTTCCCCGGCCGGGACCCGCTCACGCAGGTGGGCGGCCAGCTCCGCCGGGGTACGGCACTCGAAGAGCAGGGTGCGGGGCAGCCGGCCGAAGCGTTCGGAGAGGCGGTCCACCGTACGGATCGCCAGCAGCGAGTCGATGCCGAGGTCGTCGAAGAGCGTGTCGGGCCCCACGCGCTCCACCTCGTGCCCGGTCACGTCGGCCAGTACGTCCCGGACGAAACCGACCAGCGCCGCGTCCCGCGCCTCCTGCCCGCCCTGCTCGCCCTGGCCGTCCGTCCCGGTGCCGTCGGCGACGGACGGCTGCGGTCCGGTGGCCGGACCGGCGTCACCCGCCGCCCGCGATACCGGGCCCGCGGCCGTACCGGCGTCATCCGCCGCCGCTGCGTCCACGGCCTCGGACGTCCCGGCGGCCGGGTCCGTGGCCGACAGGGCCGGCAGCAGGGTGGCCGCCAGCCGGGCGCGCTCCCCGTACAGCACCAGCGGGCACACCGGCCCGTCCGGAGTCGTCAGCAACGTCTCCAGCGCGTCCAGGCCGGCCGCGGTCGGCAGGGGAACGGCGCCCAGGGGCCCAGGACGGCGGCCGGATCGCCCGGCAGCCGCATCCCCCCGTCGGCCCAGTAGGGCCAGCCCACCGAGAGGGTGCGGCCGGTGCGCCGCCCGGCGCGCACGGCCGCGGCCCGCTCGGTGGCGAAGCGGTCGGCGACGGCGTTGGCGTACGCGTAGTCCGCCTGGCCCTCACTGCCCAGGGCCGCGGACAGCGACGAGAAGACCACGAAGAAGTCCAGGTCGAGTCCGCCGGTCGCGGCGTCCAGCGCGGCGGCGCCCAGCACCTTGGGGGCGACGACGTCCGCCACCGTGTCCGGGGCACGGTTCAGCAGGAAGCCGTCACGCTGCACCCCGGCGCAGTGGAACACCCCCTGCGGAGCACGCCCGTGCGCGGTCAGGTCCGCCACGACGGCCGCCAGGGCCCCCGCGTCGGTGCCGTCCGCGACCCGGTGCTCGACCGAGCCGCCGGTGCGCCGCGCCAGCTCGCGCAGCGCGTTCCACTCGGGATCGTCCACGCCCCGTGCCCGCCGGCCGGTGACGACCAGCTCGGCCCGGTGGACGGTCAGCAGGTGCTCCGCGAGCCGGGCCGCCAGCCCGCCGAACCCGTGGATCCAGTACCTGCCGCGGGTACGGAAGGCCGGGCGGGCGTCGGGGGCGGGGAACGCCAACCGGTGGCCGGGCGCACGGCGACGGCCGTCCGCCCCGACCAGCACGTGCCGGGAGACCGGTGACGGCTCGAGCTCCCGCGCCAGCAGCGCCGCGGTGCCCGGCTCGTCGAACGGCGCGGGGAGCCCCACCGCGCACAGGTCGAACCGGGGGTTCTCCCGGGTGAGCGAGCGACCCAGCGCCGCGAGACCGGAGCCGACCGCCGCCCACGCGGGGTCGGACGCGAGGTAGGGCACGCGGATCACGGCGCCCGTGCGGGCCAGCGGCCGCAGCAGGGCGCGCAGCAGCGCCACCGCCCGTTCCGCCCAGTCCACCGCGACGGCCCCGACGCCGACCGCACCGGGACCGTCCCCGGCGCCGGACGACGGCGCGTGCGCCCCCAGCCACAGCAGCACCGGCCGCTCGCCGGTGCGGTCCGCCGCGCCCAGGACCTGCCCGGCGATCCGGCGCGCGGCCTCCTGGGGGGCCTCGCCCTCGAACCCCGGTACGTCGACGAGCGGCCCCCACAGTCCGGCCAGCGCCGCGCGGTCGGCCGCGCCACCGCCGATCACCGCCGGGCGGCCGCCCGTCACCGGGCCGGCCCCGGGGGGAGCGGGCAGGGGCAGGTGGACGGGGGTGAGGACGTGCACCTCGGGACGGCGCACGGCGGCTCCGGAATCCCGGCCGGCGGTCTCCGGGTCCCGTCCCGGGACCGCGGCACTCCCCGCCGGCGCCGCGCCCCCGGCGGCCCCGCCCGGTCCGGCCCCGCGCTGCTCGGCGTCCGCCGGTGCCGTCGGCCGCAGGGAGAGCCCGGTCAGCCGCGTCCGCACGGTGCCGTCCGCGGTGAGCACCGTGACGTCGAACTTGCGCACCCGTGTCCCGCCGCCCGCCAGCGGGTGGGGCCGTACGTGGACGAAGCCGCCCGGCGGCAGGGGCCCGCACAGCTCCAGGCGGTCGACCGCGAACGGCAGGTATCGCTCGTGCGCCGCGCCGCCCCGCGCGAGGAATCCCATCACCGCCTGCAGCGCGCCGTCCAGCAGGGCGACCGGCGACGGCCGCGCCTGCGGCCCGCCGTCCAGCCGGGCGAGGACGTCCCGCTCCCCGTGGGCGAGTCCGACGAGCACCCGGTAGGCGGGCCCGTAGCGCACCGAGTGCCGCTCGAAGGACGCGTAGAGGTCGTCCGGGGCGACGTCGCCGGTACATCGCGCGCGGATCTCCTCGGGGGCGGGCGCCGACGGCGGCTCCCCGCCGCCCGCCGCGCCGGCGGACGCGGGCACGCGGGCGGTCACGTGCCGGCGGACCGCGCCGGTGCCGGGCGCGGTGGAGGTGACGGTGACGTCCACCGCGCCGTCGCGGCGCGCGACGTCCGCGTGCAGGACGAGGGGCCGGTCCGCCTCGGCGGGCTCCTGGAAGGTGACGTCCTCCAGCGCGCCGGGCTCCACGCCGGTGGCCCGCGCCGCGGCGGCACGCAGCAGCTCCATGAAGGCCGCGGCGGGCACCAGGGGGCGGCCCGCCACGACATGGTCGCGGACGAGGGGCTCGTCGGGCGTCACGTCGCGTTCGAAGCGGACACCGTCGAGGGTGGAGGTGTTGCGGTCGACCATGCCGCGGAATCCGCCCGCTTCCGTGTCCTCCCCGGCCGGCCGCTCCGGGGCGGCCAGCGGCCAGCTGCGGCTCCGGTCGAACGGGTAGCCCGGCAGCCGCACCCTCGGGGCCACCGCGGACGTGCCGTGCCGCGTTCCGGCGGGCGGCACGGGGAAGCCGGCGTCCGGGTCCGTCTCCCACGCCTCGGCGGCCCGCCACGGCGCCGGGTCCGCGTCGTCGGCGGGGCCGGCGGGCCGCCCCGCCGCGCGGTCCCGCAGCAGACGGGCCGCCTCCGCCGTGTCCCGGGCCACCACGGCCATGCGTTCGGGCAGGCGGCCCCGCCCCTCCCGCAGCGTCCTGGCGACCTCGGGCAGGGGCAGGGACCGGCCGGGGCCGTCCAGGTGGTCGGCGAGCCGCAGCGCCGACTCCCGCAGCGCCTCCCCGGTACGGGCCGACAGCGCGAGCGGCACCGGGTGGCGCCGCCCGTCGGCGACGGGGGCGGCGGGCCGGGGCGCCTGCTCCAGGACGACGTGCGCGTTGGTGCCGCCGATGCCGAACGAGCTCACCGCCGCCCGCCGGGGACCCTGGGCGACCGGCCAGGCGACCGGGGCGGACGGCACGAAGAACCGGCTGTCCGCGAGCCCCAGCAGGGGGTTGGGCCGTGCGAAACCGTGCTGCGGCGGCACCAGCCCGTGCTCCAGCGCCAGGACAGCCTTCACCAGGCCGGCCAGCCCCGCCGCCGTGTTGAGGTGGCCCACCGCGGCCTTGGCCGACCCCAGGGCGCACGCCTCGGCCCCCTCCCCGTACACCCGGCGCACGGCGGAGAACTCCACCGGATCGCCCAGGGGGGTGCCGGTGCCGTGCGCCTCGACGTAGCCCACGCCCGACGGCGGCACGCCGCCCACGGCCACGGCCTCCCGCAGGACCTCGGCCTGCCCCTCGGGGGAGGGCGCCTGGTAGTCCTGCCGGGCGGAGCCGTCGTTGTTGACGGCCGATCCGCGCACGACGGCCCGCACCGGGTCGCCGTCCCGCAGCGCGTCGGCCAGGCGGCGCAGCACCACCGCGCCGCCGCCGTTGCCGAACACGGTGCCGTCGGCCCGTTCGTCGAAGGGGCGGCACACACCCGTGGGGGAGAGGATCATCTCCGGGTGCGCGGGATAACCGGCCTGCGGCAGGTGCAGCGACGCGGCGCCCACGACGGCGGTGTCGCACTCCTCGCCCAACAGGCTCTCCACCGCCAGGTGGACGGCGACCAGCGCGCTGGAGCAGGCCGTCTGCACGGCCAGCGCGGGGCCCGACAGGCCCAGCCGGTGGGCGACGCGGGTGGCGGTGAAGTCGCGGTCGGCGGAGGAGAACCGGGCCATGCCCTCCGCGTCCAGCCCGGTGATGCCCACGGGGGGCAGGGTGGGCCGGGCGGAGGAGGCGAACACGGCGGTGCGGCCGGGGGCCCGGTCGGGCGCGAGGCAGGCGTCCTCCAGGGCGGCCCACGCGAGCTCCAGCAGGAGGCGTTGCTGGGGGTCGAGCCACGCGGCCTGCCGGGGGTTGAACCCGAACAGGGCCGCGTCGAACCGGTCGGCGTCGACGAGCGGGCAGCCCGCCGCGACGAAGCCGGGCGCGTCCACGTCCGCGGTGCGGTGGCCGAGGGCCAGGAGCTCGTCCCGGCCGAACCGGCGGATCGCGGTGTCGCCGCGCACCAGCAGATCCCAGTAGGCGTCCGGCGTGGACACCGGCCCGAACCGGCAGGACACCCCGACCACCGCGACCGCCGTCGGGTCGTCCGCGGCCGTCGTCGGCTGCTGTGCGGAAGGTGCGAGGGTCATCGTCATCCCGCTTTCGTGGCTGTGCGGCGCGCGCTGCGCCGGCGTTCCCGCCGCAGCTGCTGCGCCGAGGGAGGTCCGTTCCGGTCGTCGGCGGAGTGCGCCCCGTCCCCCGCGGGCGGCGGAGCTGACTCCCCGGCGTGCTCCCGCCCGGGCGGGCCGGCGGCGAGACGGCCGGTGAGCAGCCGTACCTGGTCGGCCAGCGTGGGGTGCGCGAACAGGTCCGCCAGCTCCAGGCGAGCGTCCGGGAACCCTTCGGACAGCCGGGCGAACAGGCTGCCGATCAGCACCGAGTTGCCGCCCAGGGAGAAGAACTCCCGGTCCGGCGGCACCCGGTCCACGCCGAGCAGCCGCCCCCACTCCTCGGCCAGCCGCCGGGACAACTCGTCCTCGCGCGGCACCGGGGGCACCCCGTCCGGACCCGGCTCCGACGGCACGCCGGTCCCGTACGGCCCTCCCGTCCCGCTCACCGCGGGCGGCGCGCCGGGGACACCGTCCACGGGCGGCGCGCCGGGGACGCCGTCCCGGAGCGGTGCCGTCGGGCCGCCGCCCGCCGCCAGCCGGGCGAGGGCCGCACGGTCGGTCTTGCCGTTGGGCGTCACCGGGAGGGCGTCCCGCACGAGGATCGTCCCGGGCACCATCCACTCGGGCAGCCGCCGAGCCGCCGAGGCACGCAGCTCCTCGGCGGACGGGACCGCCGCGCCGGCGGCGGGCGTGACCACCGCCGCGAGCCGGGTGGCCGGCCCCTCGCCGACGGTCACCGCCACCGCCTGCCCGACCCGGGGATCGTCGGCGAGGACCGCCTCGACCTCCCCCAGTTCCAGCCGGTGACCGCGGATCTTCACCTGGCCGTCGGCGCGGCCCACGAAGCACAGCCCCCCGTCGGGGGCACGCCGTACCAGGTCGCCCGTGCGGAACCAGCGCCCCGCGCGGCCGGGCAGCAGCGGATGCCCGGTGAACCGCTCGGCCGTCGTCCCCGGGCGGCGCCAGTAGCCCGCGGCGACGCCCGGGCCGCCGATGTACAGCTCGCCGGTCCCGCCGTCCGGCGTGGCCGACGGCGCGCCGTCGGCGTCCCGGGAGACCAGCAGCAGCTCGGTGGCGCCGACCGGCTCGCCCAGCACCACCGGTGCCCCGGCGGTCAGCCGGGCCGCCGTCGACCAGATCGTGGCCTCGGTGGGGCCGTACACGTTCCACAGGGCGCCGACGCGGGCCGCGAGGTCCCCGGCCAGTGACGGCGGCAGCGGTTCCCCGCCGCACAGGGCGGTCAGCCCGGGCCGTCCCCGCCAGCCGCTGTCCAGCAGCAGCCGCCAGCCGCTGGGCGTGGCCTGGAGGACGGTGATGTCCTCCTCGTCCAGCAGCCGCCCCAGCCGCGCGGGGTCCCGTACCGCCTCGCGGTCGGCCACCACCACGGTGGCGCCGGTCACCAGCGGCAGGAACAGCTCCAGGACCGAGATGTCGAAGCCCGCCGTCGTCACGGCCATCAGCCGGTCGCGGCCGGACCAGCCGAGCAGGTCCCGGAAGGCGTCCAGGGTGTGCAGGACGTTGCGGTGCCCCACGGCGACCCCCTTGGGCCGCCCGGTGCTGCCCGAGGTGAACATCAGGTAGGCGAGCGGGTCCGGGCCGCCGTCCGGGTCCGGGGCGCCGGTCCCGGACCGGTCCTCGTCCGGCGGCGCGGCGGGAAGGTCGTCGAGCAGGACGGTCCGCAGCGGCCCGCCGCCGTCCAGCGGGCCCGCCCCGCCCTCCGCCGCCCGGGCCGCGGACCGTTCGGTCACCGCCACGGCGCAGCCGGCGTCGCGCAGGACCGACCGCAGCCGCTCCGGCGGGTACGAGGCGTCCAGCGGCACGTACGGGCAGCCGGCCCGGAGCACGCCGAGCAGCGCCACCGGCAGGTGGACCCCCCGGCGGACCAGGACGGCGACCGGATCCCCGGGCCGCGCCCCGGCGTCGCGCACCGCCCGCGCCACCGCGGCCGAACGCCGGTCGACCTCGGCGTAGCTGAGGGACCCGGTGGCGTCGCGCACCGCCTCCGCCTGCGGCCGCCGGGCCGCCACCCGCCGGAACCGGCCGTGCAGCGTCAGCGCGTCCGCGCCGAGCAGGTCCCCGGTGGGGGCGTCCGGATCCGCGCCGAGCGCGCCCGCCAGCGTGAACCACGTGTCGACGAAGGAGTCGAGCTCACCGTCGGTCAGCGCGGTCAGGCGGTGGTTGGCGAGGACTTCCACCCCGTCGGGCGTGTCGGTCAGTTCGAGCCCGAGGTCCCAGTGGCCGCCCTGCCCCCGGATGAACACCCGCTCGCCGGGAGGCCGCGGCGCGTCCGCCGGCCGGGGCCAGTTCTGGTAGGCGAAGGTCAGCGTCGGCACCGCCGCCTCACCGCCCTGCCCGCGGCACAGCTCCGCCACCGACGGGTAGGGCACCGCGGCGAGCGCGAGGGCCGAGCGGACCTCCTCCTGCACCTCGGCCAGCCAGCGCCGCAGCGGCAGCTCCGGCACCGGACGCACCCGCACCGGTACGGAGTTCACGAAGTTCCCGACGGTCCGGTCGTACTCCCGGTCCGGACGGCCGTACGTCGGCACCGCCACCAGCAGGGAGCCGCTGCCGGTGACCGCGCACACGGCGAGGGCGTACGCCGCGAGGTGAACGGTGAAGGCACTCACCCCGGCGCGGTCGGCCAGCGCGCGCAGCCGGTCGCGCAGCGGCCCCGGCATCCGGTACTCGGCGTGCCCGGCCGCCCAGTCCCCGGCACCGGGCGCGCCGCCGGGGAAGCGGGGCGCGGGCGGCGCGTCGCGCAGCCGGTCGGACCAGGCCCGCACCTCCTGCGCCCGGGCGGCCCCGGCCCCCTCTTCCTCCTGCGCGAGGAAAGCGCCGAAGGACCCGCCCGGCGCGCGCCGGTGCTCCGGGTCCCGGCACAGGGCGCCGAGGTCCTCGCCGAGGAGCTCCACCGACCGGCCGTCCGCCACCAGGTGATGGACCGTCACCTGCAGCACGTCCCGGCCCGTGCCGTCGTCCCACAGCACCGCCCGCAGCGCCGGCCCGGAGTCGAGCGGCAGCCGCCGCGCGGACTCCTCGACGAGCGCGTCGTGGAGCCGCCCGGCGGCCGTCCCGCGCACGTCGAGGAGTCCGGACGCCGTGCGGTCCGCGGCCGGCGTCAGGAGGCGGAGCGTGCCGGAGTGCGGCCCGACGGCCCGGCCCAGGACCGGGTGGAGCGCGACCAGGCGGGTGACGGCCGCGCCGACGGCGTGCCGGTCCTGCCCGGCGGGCAGCCGCCAGGCCACGGAGAGGTTGTAGGGGGCCCGCGGCGCGGCGACCTGCTCGGCCGTCCACAGCGGCACGAGTCGTTCGGTCAGCGGCCAGGCACCGGTGTCCGGGGAGGACGCGGGTCCGGCCGGCACGGCGGCGGGCCGCGGGGGCGGCGCCCCGCCGGACGCGGCCCGGGAGGCCGAGGCCAGTGCCGAGCCGTGCGTGACCGCCAGGGCCCGGGCCAGGTCGGCGATGGTGTCGTGGTCGTGGAGCGTGCTGCGCGGGAGCCTGCCGAGCGAGCCCTCCAGCCGCCGCGCCAGCCGCATCAGGGCGATCGAGTCCACCCCGTGGGAGTCCAGCGGGGTGTCCGGGGCCAGCGCGGCCTCGGCCAGCCCGGTGACGGCCGACACCTCGGCGGTCAGCCACCGTACGGCCGCCGCGTGCGCGCCGGCCGGCTCCGTCTCCGGCTCCGCCCGCGTCTCCCGTACCGGTTCCGCCCCGGTCTGCGCCGTGCGGTCCCGTCCGTCGCCCCGTGCCGGGCGGGCGCCGGTGGCCCCCGCCCAGCGGCCGAGGTCTCCGTGGGCCACGACGACGCGGGCCGGACCGCCGGCGGGCGGAGCGCAGGCCAGGAGCCGCCACAGTTCCTCGGCCGCCTCGGTCACCGGCAGCGGGGCGAGGCCGTACGTCTCGCGCAGGAAGGCGAGGACCGACTCGGAGGGGCGCATGCCGCCGCCCTCCAGGACCGGCCAGCCGACGGACAGCGTCCGCCCGGGACGCAGTCCCGCGGCGGCCAGCCGGGCGCGGTCCTCGGCGAAGCCGTCCAGGAAGCCGTTGGCGAACGCGTAGTCGGACTGGCCCTGGTTGCCCACGTGCACGGCGACGGACGACGCCAGGGCGAAGAAGTCCAGCGGATGCCGCACCAGCGCCGCGTCCAGCAGCACGGCGCCGAGCGCCTTGACCCGGACCACGTCGTCCACCGCGGCGGGCGTCTTCGTCCGCAGGAAGCCGTCCCGCAGCACGCCCGCGGCGAACACCACCCCGGCGACCCGCAGGCCCCGGCGGTCCAGCTCACCGGCGAGCCCGGCCACGGCCTCCGGATCGGTCACGTCGCACGGCAGGTACGTCACCCGCCCCGTCTCCGCTTCACCGGGCGGCCGGGTGCGCCGGCCCGCGACGACGACCCGGGCCCCCGGTTCCCGGCGCAGCACGGACCGGGCGACGGCGCGCCCCAGACCGCCGGTGCCGCCGACGACCAGGTAGCAGCCGTCGGGACGCAGGGGGAGGGAGGAGGCGGCGCGCGGCACCTCCACCGGTTCGGCGCGGTCGACGCGGCCGTCGGCGGCCGGCCGGGTCCACGACGGGGCGCCGGTCCGGCCCAGTTCGCCCCGCACCGCGGCAGCCGCCTCGTCCGGCGCCGCCGCGCACCACGCCCGGTCGACCGTGACCAGGCCGGCGCCGAAGCGGCCCGTCTCGCCCGCCACCGTGCGCACCAGCCCGTACAGGGCGTGCTGGACCGCCTCGGCACCGGCCGGCGGGCAGCAGGCCACGATCCGTACCTGCGCGGAGGCGAGCCGGCGGGCGCACACCAGGGCGCGCAGTGCGGCGAACACCGGCTGGACGGTCCGCGCGGCGAACCGCTCGTAGGCGTCGAGGGCCGCGTCCGGCTCACCCGCCGGGAACCCGTCGCCGGCGGGGAGCCCGTCCAGGACGAGCAGCACGCCCGCGTCCGGGGCCAGGCCCTCCAGCGCCCGCTCCAGACGCTCCCGCGCCGCCTCGGGCTCCCCGGGCGGCAGCGCCTCCCACGGCAGCGACACGCCGGCCCCGGCGCGCAGGGCCCGGCACAGCGGACCGTCACCGCCGATCACCAGCAGGTCCGCGGGCTCCGGCCCGGGGTTCTCCCCGGCCGGTCGCCACTCCAGCGCGTACGCGCCGGTGTCCCGGCCGGCCCCGGGCGCGGGCGCCACGGTCGCGGGCCGCCGCGTCAGGGGCTCGGAGCGCAGCAGGAACCCGTCGACGTCGGCCACCGGGACGCCCGCCTCGTCGACGAGGCTCAGGTCGAAGACGTGGACGCCGCGCGCGTCGTCCAGCCGCACCGGCCGTACGTGCGCGTACACCGGGCCGACGGCGGGGCGGTGCACCACGACGCGGTCCACGGAGAACGGCCGGAACCGCGCGACGGGCCGGAGCCCGGCCTCCGCCATCGCCCCGTAGCCGGCCGCCTGGAACGCCCCGTCGAGCACCGCGGGGTGCAGCGCCGGCCGCCCGGCGGGCGCCGCGGGGCCGTCGGAGGCGAGTGCCGCCACGACCTCCCCGCCCGAGCGGACCGCCGTGCGCACCGCGCGGTAGCCCGCCCCGTAGGAGAAGCCGTGCGCCTCCAGCACCGCGTACAGGTCGTCCGCGCCGCCCTCGGCACCGTCCGGCGCCAGTGCGGCGGCCAGCCGGTCCGGCGCGTACCGGGTCAGCCCGTCGAGCGGGCGCGGCGGCGCGGCGGCCGCGACGCCGCCGCGCACCAGCTCGGTCTCCCCGGCCCGGACGGTGAAGGGGCGGCGTCCCCCGGTGCCGGGCGCGCCGTCCGGCGTGCCGTCACCGCCGGCCGGTCCGAGCACCACCTCGGCCTCGGTGATCCGCCCGGCCCACGGCGTCAGGAAGGTGACGTCCTCCAGGGCCGACCCGTAGGGGTTGGTGCCCAGGGCCAGCAGTGCCTCCAGGACGGCCTCCACGGCCAGCGCGCCGGGCAGCAGCGGGCTGCCGTCCACCACGTGGTCCGTCACCCACGGATGTCCGGCGGGCAGGGCGACCGGCACCCGGTCCCCGACCGGTCCGCCGGGCGCCACCAGCGGCAGCGCGCGCCCCCGGCGCAGCGGCAGCAGAGCCGCCTCCACCGCACCGGTCGCCGGGCGGGGCACCCGGTGGCGCCCGCCGCCGAACGGGGTCGCGGGCAGCGCCACCCTGCGGTAGGGGCCGGACGGCGCGGGCCGCGCCGACGCCCCCGACCGCACCCACCGCCGGGCCGGCCGCCAGGCCTCCGCCGCCTCGTGGGCGGTGACCCCCGCCGGCGGTTCCCCGTCCGTGCCCTCGGTGACCAGGGCGGGATGTCCGGCGCCCGCCGCCAGCGCCTCGAGCGCTTCCACGAGCGTGCCGCGGTCGGCGCACACCACGGCCGCCCGGCACGGCCCGTCCGCGCGGCCGTGGGCCAGTGTCGCGGCGATGTCCCGCAGCGCGGCCGGCCCGGTGAGCGTCTCGGCGGGCGCCGACAGCGCGGCCGCCAGCCGGCGCGCGGACTCAGCGAGCCGGGCGGTGTCCGGCGCGGCCAGGGGCACCACGCACGGACGGTCGGTGTCCTCCCGGTCCGGCGCGGCCCGGTACTCCTCCAGGACGACGTGCGCGTTGGCACCGCCGGCCCCGAAGGAGCTGACCGCGGCGCGCCGGGTAACGGGCCCGTCCTCCTCGTCGGCGGCCGCCTGCCACGCCTCGGCCGTGTGCTGCACCCGGAAGGGGCTTCCGGCCAGCTCCAGCAGCGGGTTCTCGGGCCGGGCGTGCGGGCTCGGCACCAGACGGCGGTGGCGCAGCTGCAGGATCGCCTTGGTCAGCCCGGCCACGCCCGCGACGGCCTCGCCGTGCCCGATGTTCGCCTTGACCGAGCCGATCCGCACCGAGTGCGGCCGCACCCGTTCGTCCGTCGTGAACGCCCGTGTCAGGGCGCGCAGTTCGATCGGGTCACCCAGCTCGGTGCCGGTGCCGTGCGCCTCCACGTACCCGACGGTGTGCGGCGCGGTCCCGGCACGTTCCAGCGCGCGCAGGACCAGGTCGGACTGCGCGACCGGGTTCGGCACCGTGTAGCCGCTGCCCCGTCCGCCGTGGTTGACGGAGCTGCCGGTGATCACCGCGTACACCGTGTCGCCGTCCGCCTCCGCCCGCTCCAGCGGCTTGAGGAGGACCGCGCCGGCGCCCTCGCCGGGGACGAAGCCGTCCCCGCCGGCGCCGAAGGCCCGCGTCCGAGGGCCCTTCGACGTCATGCCGACCGCGCCCAGCGCGCCGAACCGGTCCGGGTGCAGCAGCAGGTGGACGCCCCCGGCGAGGGCCAGGTCGGCGTCCCCGGTGGCGAGCGCCTGACACGCCAGGTGCACGGCGGTCAGGGAGGCGGAGCACATGGTGTCGACCGCGAGGCTCGGCCCGGTCAGGCCCAGGGCGTACGACACCCGGTTGGCGACGGAGGAGAAGGCGGTGATGCCGTACTCGGCGTTGTCCGCGCCGGTCAGCCGGGCGTCGCGCTGCGCGAGGAGGTTGCCGGGGGAGGTGACGCCCACGTAGACCCCCACCCGGTGCGGGCTCCCCGGTGCGGACAGCGCGGACGGCGCGTACCCGGCCGACTCGAAGGTCTCCCAGGCCGTCTCCAGGAACTGCCGCTCCTGCGGGTCCAGTACGGCGGCGTCCCGGGGCGGGATGCGGAACGACTCGGCGTCGAACCGGTCCCAGTCCTCCAGGAAGCAGCCCCAGCGGGTGGTGCCGGGGTCGAGGACGTGGGCCACCCGCCAGTCCCAGCGGTCCTCGGGTACCTCCCGCACCGGGCTTCGCCCCTCCGACAGCAGCCGCCACAGGCTGTCCGGGTCGGGAGCGCCCGGGTACCGCCCGGCCAGACCGATCACCGCCACCGGCGGCTGCGTGCGGCCGGCTCCGGCGGGGACGGACGGCCGCGGTGTGCGGCGGTGGGGAGCCGGCGGGTGCCCGGGCGCCGCGGGCCCGGGCCGCGCGGGGGGCCGGCCCGCCGGCACCAGGGGCGCGTCGGCGTCCTCGGCGGCGTCCGCCGCGCCGGTGGCGCGCGGGGGCGCCCCACGGGCCGCGACGGGGGAGTGTGCGGGGCGCGGGCGTGCCTCCGGGGCGGTGGCCGGGGCGCCCTCGGGGGCGGCCGGTGCGTCCCGCACGCCGGCGCGTCCGGCCAGGTGCCGGGCGAGGTCCTCGATCGTGCCGTGTTCGTGGAGAGTGGTGCCCGGCAGCGGGCCGAAGACCTCGCCCAGCCGGGAGGTCAGCTCCACGTGCAGCAGGGAGTCCACGCCGAGTTCCCGCCACGGCAGCGCCGGTGGCAGGGGACGGCCGGCGCCGAGCACGGCGCGCACCACCGACCGTATGCGCTCCTCCAGTTCTTCCGGCCGCTGACGTGCGGGTTCCTCCACCGTGTCCGCCTCCGGGCGTCGGGCAGGTCGTTCGGTCGTGTGTGCCGCCGGGGGCCCGGCCGGATCCCCGGCGGGGCCGTCGTCCGGGTGCGGTCCGGGTGTCGTCAGGAAAGCCTCCAGCGCCCGCGGCCGGCCGCCCGGAACCACCACGTGCGGGTGGGGGCCGGCGAGACAGCGTTCGAGGACGCGGGTCGCCTCGTCGGTGTCGAGGGGGCGCAGGCCGGGGAAGGCGGCGAGGATCCGTCCGCCGTGGTCGCGGGCCATCCCCGTGTCCCGCCACAGTCCCCAGCCCACCGCGCGGGTCGGGGTGTCCGGGCCGTCCAGGGCGGCCGCCACCCGGTCGAGGCAGGCGTTGGCCGCGGCGTACCCGAGACCGCCCTGGCTGCCGAAGGTGGCCAGGAACGACGAGAAGAGCACCAGAGGCGTTCCCGGGTGGCGCGAGCGGACCCGGTGCAAGGTGGCGACCGCGTCCACCTTGACGTCCAGGAGAGGGCCGAGCGCGTCCTCGCCGATGTCGTGCAGCAGGGCGTTCTCCGCCGCGCCGGCCGTGTGCAGGACGCCGTCGACGCGGCCGTGGAGCCGCACGCACCGGGCGAAGGCGGCGGAGACGTCGGCCTCGTCGCGGACGTCACCCACCAGGTACTCCGCGTCGCCTCCCGCGTCCCGCACGCCGCGCAGCACCGCGGCCACCCGCTCGTCGGGCGCCGAGCGGCCCACCAGGAGCAGCCGGGCCCGCCGGCGCGCGGCGAGGTCGACGGCGACGGTCCCGCCCACCCCGCCCGCGCCGCCGAAGACGATCAGCGCGGGCGCCGCGGCGGGCCACGGACCGCGCTCACCGCCCGGGTCCGCCGCCTTCGCGACCGGCGTCAGGCGTTCCACCAGCCGCCGGCCGTGGCCGTGGGACACGAGCGGCACCCAGGTGCCGCACGGCTCGGCGGCCGCCTCGGCCGCCCCCGTCACCTCGGTCGGGGCGTCGGCCGGAAAGCCCGGCAGGTCGACGGCCGCGGCGGTCAGCAGGCCGGACTCGTGCGGCAGCGACCGCAACGCGCCCAGCAGCGTGCCCTGGAGCGCCGCGCCGGGGGAGGGCCGGCCGCCGGGCACCGCCAGCCCCGTCGTGACGAGGGTGACCGCCGCCGGGTACCCGCGCGTGTCCAGCGCCCGCGCGAGCCGTACGAGCGTCCGCAGCCAGCGGCGCACCTCCCGGTGACCGTCCGCGTCCGCCGTCCAGTCCGCCCCGCCCACGAGGAGCAGGACGCGGACGGGTCCCTCGGGCAGTCCGTCCGGCAGCCCGCCGCCGTAGGCCACGAGCACCGGCGTCGAGGCGGCCGCCCCTGCCTGTGACGGCCACCGGCGGGCCCAGGAACGGGCCGGTGCCTCCGTCGAGGCGTCGTGCACCAGGACGACGCCCGCCGCGGCCGCCGGGCCGTGCCGGCCGGTGTCCGGCAGGGGCTCGGGCACCCACCGCGGGGCGAGGCACACGGAAGGGGAAGGGGGCGGTGAGGATTCCGGTGCGGCCTCCGGTTCCGGGGCCCGGGGCCCGGGCTCCCGGGAGGGGCCGGGGGGCCGGTCCCCCGCCGCGGCGGCCGCGGGCCCGTCCGCCCACGGCGGGGGCAGCGGACGGCGGTCGAAGGGGTGCCCCGGCAGGGAGACCCGCCTGGGCCGGTCCGGACCGTTCCAGGCCGCCGTCCAGTCCACCGCCTCGCCGTCCAGCCATCGTCGCACGGGAGAGCCGTTCGCCGCGGCCTCCCGGGCGCCGACGCCGTCCGGCGCGACCGCCGGGCCGGTGACCGCGGGGTGCGGCCGGCCCTCGGCCAGCGCGAGCAGGGCCTCCCGCGCTTCCTCCGTGTCACGCACGGTCAGCGCGGCGCGCACCGGCAGCGCGGCGCGCCCCGTCTGCAGGGTCCGGGCCCAGGCGGCGAGGGACGGCCGGCCGCCCCGCTCGCTCCCGTCCGCCAGCCGGCCGGCCAGCCGGCGGGCCAGCACGGGCAGGGCGTCGGGCGTGGCCACCGACAGCGGCAGGACGTACGGGCCGGGACCGTCCGCGGCGGCGGGCACCTCGACCTGCTCCAGCACGACGTGGGCGTTGGACCCCCCGATGCCGAAGGAACTGACCGCCGCCCGCCGGGGCGCGTCACCGGCCGGCCAGGGCAGCGCCCGGTCCGCGACCCGCAGCACGCTGCCGGACAGGTCGATCGCGGGGTTGAGCCGCGTGAAGTGCGGCATGGGCGGCACCTGCGCGTGCCGCATCGCCAGCACCGTCTTCACGACCCCCGCGAGACCGGCCGCGCCCTCCAGGTGCCCGATGTTGGCCTTCACGGAGCCCACCGCCACCCGGCCCCCGGGGCCCGCCGCCCGCGACGGCACGCCGTCGGCCTCCAGTGCCGCGCGGAGCGCCTCCAGTTCGACGGGGTCGCCGAGCGGGGTGCCGGTGCCGTGGGCCTCGACGTACCCCAGGTCGTGGCCGCGCAGGCCGGCCCGGGCGAGGGCGTCGCGGATGAGCCGGGTCTGTGCGCGCGGACTGGGCGCGGTGGGGCCGGCCGCCCGCCCGCCGTGGTTGGCGGACGCGCCGCGCACCACCGCCAGCAGCGGATCGCCCTCGGCCTCGGCCCGGCGCAGGGACCGCAGCACCAGCCAGCCCGCGCCCTCGCCGCGCACGTACCCGTCGGCCGCCGCGTCGAAGGCCCTGCTCAGACCCGTGGACGACAGCATGCCCGCCCGCTGGAAGGCGGCCTGGTTGAACCCGCTGCCCAGCAGGTTCACCCCGCCCACCAGGGCGGTCTCGCACTCTCCGCGCTCGATCGCCGACACGGCCAGGACCAGCGCGGTCAGGGAGGCCGAGCAGGCGGTGTCGACGGTGATGCTGGGCCCGGTCAGGTCGTAGTGGTACGAGATCCGGTTGGCGAGGAAGGCCGGGAAGGTGCCGAGGGTCGCGTAGCCGTCCGGGCGCCCCTCCCGGACCGTGCGCTCCCGGAAGTCGTAGCTGGAGGTTCCGACGAAGACCCCTGTCCGGGTGCCGGCCAGCCGGCCGGGCACCAGCCCGGCGTCCTCCAGGGCGTGATGGCTCAGTTCGAGCAGCAGCCGCTGCTGCGGGTCCATCGAGCGGGCCTGGCGCGGCGGGATCCCGAAGAAGGCGGCGTCGAAGTCGCCCGGCGCGTCGAGCAGCCCGGCCCGGGGCGGGGGCCCGTCCGCGCCGCCCGCGTCCGGGACGAAGTCCGCCAGACGGCCCGCCGGCACCTCCCGCACCGCGCACCCTCCGCCCTCCAGCAACCGCCAGAACGCCTCCGGCCCCTCGGCACCGGGGAACGCGCACGCCATCCCGACGATCACGGCCCGGTCACCGGGCGGCGGCGGTGCGACGCCGTCGGGCACGGGGCCGGCGGGCGTGGCCGCGGGTGCGTCCGGGACGACGGCTGCCGCCGCCCCGGCGTGCTGCTCGGTGGGCACACCGGCCGGTGCGGCGGAACGCGCGTCCACGGCCGCCGCGAGGGCGCGCGGGGTCGGGTGGTGCCACACGGCGGTGGCCGGCAACCGGACCCCCCACCGCTCGCCGACGGCCGACGCCAGCCGCACGGCGCCGGACGAGGTCAGCCCCTGCTCGGCGAACGGCCGGTCCGCGTCCACCGGACACCCGGTGACCTCCCGTACGAGCTCCGTCAGCCGGGTCAGTGTCACGCCGTGGGCCGGGGCCGGCCCCGGGGCGGGGGGAGGGAACGCCCGGTCCGACGCGGTGCCGGCGGGCGGCGGCCCGGCGGGTTCCACGCCGGCGGTGGCGGGGGCGCCGGTGTCCGGGCCGGCGCCGGCCAGGCGTTCCACCTGTCGGCGGACGTCCGCGAGATACCGGGTGGCCTCGCGGCCGTTCAGGACGCCGTGGTCGTAGGCGAGCGTCAGCAGCCGGGACCCGTCCGGTCCCGGAGCGGCGGCACCGAGGAACAGCGTGGCCACGGCGGGCGGCACCACCACGGGTGCCGCGTCCAGCGCCCCCTCCTCGTCCAGCGAGGAGACCAGCAGCGTGGCGGTCCCGTCGACCGTGGAACGGCCGGCCAGGGCGGACTCCAGGGCGTCCGCCCAGCGCGCGGAGAACTCCCCGAAGGTGCCCTCGCCCGCGCCCGGCAGGCCCGCGACGACCAGGTCGGCCTCGGCCGTGGCGACGGCGACCCCGACGGTGGTCCGGCGGAAGACCCGCAGGCCGTCGGCTCCGATCCGGCGCGCCCTGAGCCGGGCGTGGTCGCGCGCGGCCAGCGCGGCCAGCCGCACCAGGGCCTGGAAGTCGCTGACGAATCCCGCACCGGACTCCACGCGCAGCCGGGCGGCGGCCCGGCGCAGCGCCGCGGCGTCGAGGGACAGGCTGACGGACGACGCCGTCACCTCCTCCCGCGCCCGGTCCAGCGCCCGGTTGAGCCGCTGCTGGGCCTCGGTGAGCGGTACGTCGTCGTAGTCGGGCGGGTCCTCGGACGACCGCCCGGCGGGCTCCCGCCCGCTCCCGGCGCCGTCCAGATGACGGTCGATGTCGGCGGGGGTGAGCATCGAGCCGCGCCGGGGTATCGAGGCGAGGTCCGCCACGGACAGCCCGCGCAGCCGGGCGTGCTTGCGGGCCAGCGGAGACACCCGGACGGGCCGTGCGTCCGCCGGGGGGAGGGCCGGCTCGGTGACGCCGGCGGTGCCGACGCGGCCGGCGCCGGAGGGGGCGCCGCCGGTGCCACCCGTGGCGCCGGTACCGCCGGTGTCCCCGGTGCGGCCGGCGGCGTCGGGGCCGGCCGTCCCGCCGGGCCCGCGCACGCCGTCCGGGGCCGCCCCCGACCCGGCCACCCCGTCCGTCCGGACCTCCCGGCCCGTCCGGTCCGGGCCGGTCCCTTCCGTCCGGTCCGATCCGGTCTCCTCCGCCCGCTCCGAGCCGGCCGTTCCCGTCCCGTCCGCCCGGTCCGCGCCGTCCTCTTGCGCCCCGCCCGTCCCGTCCGGCCCGTCGGCTCCGCCCGTCCCCTCGTCGGCCACCGCCGTGACGCGGATCCGGGCCACCGGCGCGTCCGCCTCGACGGCGGCGCCCTCGGAGACCAGCCAGCTCTCCAGCTCGCCGTCCACGGGGGCGTCGACGTCCACGGTGACCTTGTCGGTCTCGCACTCGTAGAGGGGCTCACCGGCGCGGAAGCGCTCGCCCGGCTCCCGGTAGGTCCGCAGCAGACGTGCCCCGGAGGCGTCCTCCGACAGTCTCGGCAGGCACAGCGTCGTGGTCCGGCTGGTACACGGAACGTCGCCGCTCGTGGTGGCCTCCATCCGACCTCCTGCTCGTGTGGTCCGACCGAACGGTCGCCGATCTCCCGTCCGCCACTATGGGCAGCCCGTCTGACGCCGGCCTGATGCCCGCCTGACGGACCGCGGGCGGCCCCTCTCGCCGTGTCACGGGGGGCGAGGAGACTCACGGGACGGACGACGAGCCGCGCGGCGGTTCACCGGCCGGCCGCGCCCGGCACGAGGTCCGCCGGGCCGCGCGGGCCGCCTCCGGGGCCACCGCCCCGGCCGTCCACCGGCCGCACCGGTGGCCACCCGACGGCCACCCCGACGCACATGGAGAGACATGGTCGCCAGCGAGACGCGTCACCCCTATCCCTTCGACCGCACCGTCCCGACCGAGATCCCGCCCCTGTACGAGGAACTGCGCGAAACGGAACGGGTCGCGAGGATCACCATGGCGACGGGCGACCCGGGCTTCCTGGTCACCCGGTACGAGGACGTCCGTTTCGTCCTCTCCGACCCCCGCTTCAGCGTCCGCCAGGACCTGCCGGGCGCGCCCCGCCTGACCGAGATGACCTTCGAGAGCGTGATGACGACGGACCCGCCGGTGCACACACGACTGCGCCGGCTGGTCTCCCGGGACTTCACCTCGCGCCGCGTCGAACGCATGCGCCCCCGGCTGGAGGAGATCGTCGACGGACTCCTGCAGACCATGGAGGACCAGGGCCCGCCGGCCGACATCGTGGAGTCCCTGGCGGTGCCGTTCCCGATCACCGTCATCTGTGAGCTGCTCGGGGTGCCGTTGGACGACGTGACCCGGTTCCGCGGCTGGGCCGACACCATGGTGTCGCTCACGGGCTACTCGATGGAGGACTGGTCGGCGGCCCGCGACTCCCTCCAGGACTACCTGGACGGCCTCATCGTGGCCAAGCGGAAGGAGCCCGGTGAGGACCTGCTGAGCGCCCTGGTCGCGACCGCCGACCGGGAGGACGACCTGACCGACCGCGACGTGCGCTCGCTCTCCCTCATCCTGCTGCTCGCCGGGTACGAGCCGGCCTCGAACCAGCTGGGTTCCAGCGTGCTGACGCTGCTGCGCTTCCCCGGCCGGCTGACGGAGCTGCGGCAGCGGCCGGAACTGCTGCCGTCGGCGGTGGAGGAACTCATGCGCTACGCCCCGGCCGGGGACGGCGCCCTCTTCCGCGTCACCCTGGACGAGGTGACGATCGGCGACACCCGCATCCCGGCGGGCAGCGCCGTCCTGGCGTCGACCCAGGCCGCCAACTGGGACCCGCGGCGCTTCGAGGACCCCAGGGGCCTGGTGCTGGACCGCACGGACAACCAGCACACCGCGCTCGGCCACGGCATCCACTTCTGTCTCGGTGCCGCCCTGGCCCGGCTCGAACTCCAGGTGGCGATCGGCGCGTTGCTGCGCCGCTTCCCCCGGATCCGGCTGGCCGCCGACGTCGCGGACCTGCGCTGGTCGAGCCCCGGCTCCATGCTCAGCGGGTTCTCGGAGATCCCGGTCACCTGGTAGGGGCCCGTCACCCGGTGGTTCCCCTCACCCGGGCCGGGCCCGGGTGAGGGGAACCGTCCCGCACGGTCACGCCGACGGTGTCGGCGACTCGGACAGCAGCCTGCCGTCCCGCACCTCGACGCGGTCCCCCGTGAAGCGGGAGCGCAGCCGCCGGTCGTGCGTGACGATCACGACCGCGCCCGGATAGAGCGCCAGGGCCTGCTCCAGCTCCTCGACGAGGGTGAGCGCCAGGTGGTTGGTGGGCTCGTCGAGCAGCAGCAGGTCGGCCGGCTCCACCAGGAGCCGGGCCAGCGCCAGCCGGCGCTGCTGGCCGACCGACAGCCGCCCCACCGGGACGTGGAAGGTCTCCGGCTGGAACAGGCCGAGCGACGCCAGCCGCTCCCGGTGCTCGTCCTCGGTGCCCACGCGTCCCTCGGCGAACGCGGCCAGCAGCGGCTGCTCGGGGTTGCGGACGGTCACCTCCTGCGGGAGGTGGCCGACGCGTCCGTGGCGTTCCACCGTGCCGGAGTCCGGCTGCCGTACGCCCGCGATCACGTTGAGCAGGGTGGTCTTGCCGGCGCCGTTGGGGCCGTACACCAGCAGCCGGCGGTCGGCGGCGATCGTCAGTTCGTCGGCCCGGAGCCGGCCCCGCACCACCACGCCGGTCAGGGTGACCAGCGGACCGTCGACCTCGGCGCCGGTGTGGGACACGTCCGCGGTGAAGCGCAGCGGGTCGGGCGGCCGGGGCACCGGGTTGCTCTCCAGTCGCCGCAGCCGCTCCAGCGCGTTGCGCACCCGGCTGCCGACCTGGCGTTCCGCCCGCAGACCGTGGTTGAAGTACTGGAGCTTGTTGGAGTGGAAGCGGTTGGCGTAGCCCACCCGGTGGGCGGTGGTGACGCTGCGCACCCGCTGGAACTCCATGTCGTCCAGCCAGGTCCGGTACGCCTCCTCCCAGCGCCTGCGGGCCGCGGCCTTCTCCTCGAGGAAGCCGGCGTAGCCGTTGCCGTAGCGGTTGACGGTCCGCCGCTCGCCGTCGACCTCCAGGACGGTGTGGGTCACGTTGTCCAGGAACACCCGGTCGTGGGAGACGGCGACGACCGTGCCGGGAAATGTCCTCAACTTGTTCTCCAGCCAGGTCATGGCCGGCTCGTCGAGGTGGTTGCTGGGTTCGTCGAGCAGCAGCAGCCCCGGTTCGGTGGCCAGCAGGCAGGCCAGCACCAGCCGGCTCTGTTCCCCGCCCGACAGCGCGCCGACGGCCCGGTCGAACGGGATGTGTCCGAGGCCGAGTTCGTCGAGCAGGGCGTGGACCCGGGCGTCGGCCCGGTACCCGCCGCGGGCCTCGAAGCGGGTCACCAGCTCGCCGTAGGCGTCGAGTTCCGCGGGGGTCGCGGTGGCCATCCGGCTCTCGGCCTCACGGATGGCGCGCTCCAGGTCCCGCAGGTCCGACAGGGTGCGGTCGACGGCGTCGCGCACCGTGCAGTGCGGGGGCAGGTCGACCGTCTGGCCGAGCAGGCCCACGCCCGCCCCGGCGTCGACGACGACCTCACCCTCGTCGGGCTGCTCCACGCCCGCCATCAGACGCAGCAGGGTGCTCTTGCCCGCGCCGTTCTCCCCGACGACGCCGACGACGTCACCGGGGCGGACACTGAACGAGACGTTCTCCAGGACGGGGTGGTCGGCGTAGCCCTTGGACACGCCGGAGAGAGTGAGCTGAGAAGGCATAGGGAGATCTCCAGACGGGACGCGTCGAGGGCGTCCCGGAACCCGCGGTCGCGCGCAGCGGCGGCGACGGCATGCGGGAAGGGGCGAATGGCTGTCTGTGCTGGGGAGCTCGCCTGCCCGTTCAGAAGATCATGCGGTCGAGTGTAGCGGCCGGGCGGACGTGGCGGCAAAGGGACGGGCGGGGCGGCGGCGCCCCGCCCGGCCGTCGCGGCGCCGTCGCGGCCGGGCCCAAGGCGCTTCGCGCCGCGGTCGGTTGCGCGCCTTCCGGCGCCGCCCGCCCTCCGTCGCCCGTCCTGTGACCGGTGGCTCCTGTCCGGCGGTCCGCGCTCAGTCGTCCCAGTGGAGTCGCTCGACCGCGTCGAGGACCCGGTCGACGTCCGGCAGGTGGTGGTGCTCCAGCAGCGGCGGCGGATACGGGATGTCCAGCCCCGTGACGCGCAGGACCGGGGCCTCCAGGTGGTAGAAGCAGCGCTCGGTGAGCCGGGCGGCCAGCTCCGCGCCGACGCCGGCGAAGCCGCTCGACTCGTGCACCACCACCGCCCGCCCGGTCGCGCGCACCGCGGCGCACAGCGCGTCGTCGTCCAGGGGCACCAGTGTCCGCAGGTCCAGCACGGCGAGGTCGATCCCCCGCTCCGCCGCCACCCGCGCCGCCTCCAGGCAGAGCGGTACGCAGGGCCCGTAGGTGATCAGCACGGCGGAGCGGCCGGGGCGTCGCAGCACCGCGCGGCCCAGCGGGGGGACCGGGACGGGCTCGTCCGGGGACCACGGCTCGCGGCCCCAGTAGAGCCGTTTGGGCTCCAGCAGCACCACGGGGTCGTCGCCGGCGATCGCGGCACGCAGCAGGCCGTAGGCGTCGGCCACCGTGGCGGGGGTGGCCACGTGCAGGCCGGGGGTGTGCGCGTAGTAGGCCTCCGAGGAGTCGCTGTGGTGCTCGACGCCGCCCACCCCGCCGCCGTACGGGATCCGCACCACCAGGGGCAGCGGAAGCCGGCCGGCGGTGCGGTTGCGCATCTTGGCGACGTGGCCGACCAGTTGCTCGAACGCCGGGTGGGCGAAGGCGTCGAACTGCATCTCCACGACGGGACGCAGGCCGTACATCGCCATGCCGACGGCGGTGCCGAGGATGCCCGCCTCGGCCAGCGGGGTGTCCGCGCAGCGGTCCGCCCCGAACTCGGCGGCCAGGCCGTCGGTGACGCGGAAGACCCCGCCGAGGGAGCCGACGTCCTCACCGAGGACGTACACCGTGTCGTCCTCCCGCATCGCGTCCCGCAGCGCCCGGTTGAGCGCCTGCACCATCGTCGACCCGGTCGCGGCGGTGGCGGGCGGCGGTGCCGCGGACCGGGTGTCGTCCGCCTCGTCGAGGGTGGTCACGTCTCCTCCTCGGTTCCGGCGGCGAACGAGCGCCGCCACGCGGCCAGTTCGGCGGCCTGCTCGCGCAGGTGCGGGGTGGGCCGCGCGTAGACGTGCCCGAACAGCTGCCGCGCGGACGGCGGCGGGGGGTCGGCGAACGCGGCGCGCTGTTCGGCGGCCACCCGGTCGGCGGCCTGCGCGGCCTCGCGCACCGTGGCGTCGTCCAGCAGTCCCGCCGCCCCGAGGTGGGCCTCCATCAGGGTCACCGGATCGTGCTCGCGCCACAGGGCGACCTCCTCGTCGGCGCGGTAGCGGCGCGGGTCGTCGGCGTTGGTGTGCGGGTCGATCCGGTAGGTGATCGCCTCGACCAGGACCGGGCCCCGCCCCGCACGCGCGTGCGCGACGGCCTCCGCCACGACCCGGTACGTCGCCAGGACGTCGTTGCCCTCGACCAGCCGCCCCCGCAGCCCGTAGCCCACCGCCTTGTGGGCCAGTGTGGGTGCGGCGTTCTGCCGGGCCAGCGGCACGGAGATGGCGAAGCCGTTGTTCTGCACGAGGAAGACCACCGGCGCCCGCAGCACCCCGGCGAAGGTGAGGGCCTCGTGGAAGTCGCCCTCACTGGTCGCGCCGTCACCGGCCAGGGCGAGCGCGACCACGTCGTCGCCGCGCAGCCGGGCCGCGTGCGCGAGGCCGACGGCGTGCGGCAGATGGGTGGCCAGCGGAGTGCACAGCGGCGCCGTCCGCCGGGCCCGCGGGTCGTAGCCGCTGTGCGCGGCGCCGTGCAGCAGCGCCAGCGTCTCGCCCGCGGTGTGTCCGCGCAGGAACACCGCGAGCGTGTCCCGGTAGGTGGGGAACAGCCAGTCCGTCTCCCGCAGGGCGGCCACGGCGGCCACCTGGCACGCCTCCTGACCGGTGGAGGAGGGGTAGACGGCCAGTCGGCCCTGCCGGGCCAGCGCCGTGGCCTGCTCGTTGAACCGCCGTCCCACGACCAGCCGTTGGTGCAGGGTGCGCGCCCACCCGGGGTCGACCGCGTCGGCCGCGGGCGTGCCGAGGACACGCACCGGCGCCGGGTCGGGCAGCAGCGGGGCCGGATCACGCAGCGGTCCGTCGGCCCCCGGACGCCAGACGGCCGGCCCCCCGCCGGCCCCGGGACCGTCCGCCGCCGCGACCGGCGCAGAAGGGGCCGGAGCGGTGGCGGTGCCCGGCGCGGAAGGGGCCGAGGCGGCGGTGCCCGACCCCATCACAGCGCCCCGGACAGCGGGGCCAGCGGCCGGTAGTCCCGGGCCGCCAGGAATTCCGGCCGGGGCGAGGGCACCTCGGCGAGCGGGTTGGCGACGCTGTTGTAGGTGAACAGGGCGACCCGCCGGTCGGAGGGCGCCATGTTGGTGCCCGAGCCGTGCACGATCCTCGGATCGAAGAAGAGCAGCGCCCCGGCCGGCCCGGTGGCGGACGTGATGCGGCTTTCCGCCACCAGCGACGTCAATTGTTCGGCATGCAGCCGGAAATCCAGGTCGGCCGACAGCTGGGAGAGCCAGTCCTGCTTTCCGGACGTCTTCCCGCGGTGATCGGATCCGGCGCCGGATGTCTTTCCGGATTCAGCTCCCGTGATTCTCGATTCCGGTTCTCCTCCGTTTTCCGGCAGGTTCTGCGGAACCGGTTTCCGGTGCGAACCGGGGATGAGGAGAAGGGGGCCGTTGAATTCGGTGACCTCGTCCAGGAAAAGCGCCGCGTTGACCGCCAGCGGCCGCCGCATGCCGTCCTTGTGCTGCCAGAACACGTAGTCCTGGTGCCAGGGCCACACATCGCCGCACAGCGCCCGCTTGGCGTTGACCTTCACCTGGTGGACGTACACGTCGCCGTCGACCAGCTGCCGTGCCGCCTCCAGGATCCGCGGCAGCCGGACCAGCCGGCCGAACAGCTCGCTCACCTGGTGACAGCCGTGCAGGCCCGCGCACGGTCGTGCCGTCCTTCTCCATCACGCGCCCGGGGTGTTCCACCCCCTCCAGGCGGGCGACCTCCTCGCGGACGCGTTCCAGGTCCGCGGGTCCGATCCCGCTGTCGGTGAGCAGGAATCCGGTGGATCGGTAGTCGGTGATCTGCGCTGGACTGAGCATCGTCGTCACCCATCGTGTCCGGTTCCCGGCACGGTCCGCACGGCGTCGTGAAATACCTGCGGGGAGGGCCGGGGAGGTGGTCCGTCGAAGCCGCTTTCCGACATGCTCGCGGGAGCACGTCCGGCAGGTGGTCCAATGCGTCGGGAGCCTAGCAGACGGCGGTGGCCCGGAAAGACGCGAAAGCGCGGAGCGGGGTAATTCCGGCGCGCCTCCCCTTATGTGCAGGCGTCTTGTCAGTCGTTCGTCAGTGCAGAGTCAGCGCTATTTGTGACGATGCTGCGGATCAATTCCCAGGGCCGTGCGGCCGGACGGAACGCGAGCGGAGGAGACGCTGTGACGCGGACGGGACCGATGGACGTGCTGCCCCTGACCCCCCTCCAGGACGGGCTGCTCTTCCACGCCCTCTACGACGAGCGCGCCGCCGACGTCTACGTCGTGCAGTTCGTCCTCGACCTGCGCGGCGGGCCGGATCCCGCGCGGCTGCGCGCCGCCGTCGACGGCCTGCTGCGCCGGCACCCCAACCTGCGGGCGGGCTTCTGGCAGGACGGCATGAAACGGGCCGTGCAGGTCGTTCCCCGGCAGGCCGCGGTCCCCTGGACCGAGCACGACCTGACGGACACCGCGCCGTCCGGCCGGGAGGAGGCGCTGGAGCGGCTGCTGGCCGCCGACCGGGTCCGCCGCTTCGACCCGGCCCGGCCGCCCCTGCTGCGCTGCGCCCTGGTCACCTTCGGCCCGCGGGACCACCGGCTGGTCCTCAGCCACCACCACCTGCTGTTCGACGGCTGGTCCATGCCCCTGCTGCTGGCCGACCTGTTCGCCCTGTACGACGCCGGCGGCGACGAGACGGCCCTGCCCGCCCCGCCCGCCTTCCGCGACCACCTCGCCTGGCTCCACGCCCGGGACACCGAGGCCGACACCCGGGCATGGCGCCGGGAGCTCGCGGGGCTGGACCGGCCGACCACGGTCGCCGTGCCGGGCACGGACGGGAACGGCGAGGCCGCGCGCCAGGAGTACGTCGAGCTCGACGAGCGCGCCACGGCTGCGCTCACCGCGCGGGGCCGCGCCCACGGACTCACCCTCAACACGCTCGTCCAGGGAGCCTGGGGACTGCTGCTGGGCGCCCTGACCGGCTCCGCCGACGTCACCTTCGGCGCCGTGGTCTCCGGCCGGCCGCCCGAGGTGCCCGGCTCCGCCTCCATGGTCGGTCTGTTCATCAACACCGTGCCGATCCGGCTGCGCGCCCGCCCCGACCGGTCCCTCGCCGCGATCCTGGCCGAACTCCAGGAACGCCAGGGAAGCCTGACGGAGCATCAGTACGCCGGTCTGGCCGCCGTGCAGCGCGCGGCCGGGCTCGGCGAACTCTTCGACACCCTCGTCGTCTTCGAGAACTACCCCCTCGACCCCGGCGCCCTCGACCTGCGCGCCGACGGCGTGACCCTGGCCGGCCTGGAGGTGCGCGACGCCACCCACTACCCGCTGAGCCTGGTGGTGATCCCCGGCGAACGGCTGCGGCTGCGCGTCGAGCACCGGCCCGGCCGGTGCCGCCCGGAGGTGGTGCGCGGCATCGGCGCCCGCCTGCTGAAGGTGCTGCACGCCCTGGCCGACGGCCTGGACCGGCCCGCCGCCGCCCTCGACCTGCTCACGGACGACGAGCGCACGGCGGTGACGCACACGCCCGACGCCACGGCACCGGCGTACCCGCGGGCCACCCTGCCCGCCCTGCTGGAGCGCCAGGCCGCGCGCACCCCGGACGCCACCGCGGTCGTCTGCGCGGACACCCGGCTGACCTACCGGGAACTGGCCGCCCGGGCGAACCGGCTGGCCCGGCTGCTCGTCGCGCTCGGCGCCGGGCCCGAGACCCCGGTGGCGCTCGCCCTGCCCCGCTCGGCCGACCAGGTCGTCGCGTTCCTCGCGGTCCTGAAGGCCGGCGCCGCCTACGTCCCCGTCGACACCACCTACCCGGCCGAGCGCATCGCCTTCCTGCTGCGGGACGCCGCACCGGTCGCCGTGGTGACCACCGCCGCCGAGCGCAAGCGGCTGCCCGAGGACACCACGGCCGTCGTCCTCGACGACCCGGCCTGCGCTGCCGAACTGGCCGCCCACTCCGACGCCGACCTCACCGACGCCGACCGCACCGCCCCCCTCACCACGGACCACCTCGTCTACGTCCTCTACACCTCCGGCTCCACCGGCCGCCCCAAGGGCGTCGAGATGCACGCCGAGCCCCTGCTCAACCTGATGGCCTGGTACGCGGACGCGGTGCCCGCCCCCGCCGGGGAGACCGTCTCCCAGTTCTCCACCCTCGCCTTCGACCCGGCCCCGCTGGAGATGCTCTCCGCGCTCACCCAGGGCCAGACCCTCACGGTCGCCACCGACGCCGCCCGGCACGACCCGCACGAACTCCTGGACTGGCTGGAACGCGACGAGGCCCGGCACCTCTACACGACCCACACCGTCCTGGAGGCACTCGCCGAGGCGGCCGCCGCCCAGGACCGCGACCTGCCCGCCCTGCGCCACATCGTCCAGGCCGGCGAGGCCCTGACCCCGACGGACGCCGTCAAACGCCTCTTCCACCGGCACCCCGCACGGCGGCTGCACAACCTCTACGGCCCCACCGAGACCCACGTGGTGACCGCCGCGACCCTCGGTCCCGACCCGGCCGCCTGGCCCCGCTCCGCACCGATCGGCACCGTCCTGCCCCATACCCGCGCCCATGTGCTGGACCCCTGGCTGCGGCCGGTGCCGCCGGGCGTGACCGGCGAGCTCTACATCGGCGGTGTCATGCTCGCCCGGGGCTATCTGCGCCGGCCCGGCCTGACCGCGGCCCGCTTCGTCGCCGACCCCTTCGGACCGCCCGGCGGCCGCCTGTACCGCACCGGTGACCTGGTGCGGCTGCGTCCGGACGGCGCCCTGGACTTCCTCGGACGCGCCGACGACCAGGTGAAGATCGGCGGGCAGCGGGTGGAGCCCGGCGAGACCCGCGCCGCGCTGGAGGAGCACCCCGACGTGGCGCAGGCGTACGTGACGGCCCGTGAGGACACACCCGGCGCTCCCCGTCTCGTGGCGTACGCGGTGCCCGTCCCGGGCCGCCGGCCCGATCCGGGCGTGCTGCGCGACCACCTGGCCCGGCGCCTGCCGGCCCCGCTCGTGCCCGCCTCGTGCGTGGTGCTCGACGCGCTGCCCCGCAACGCCAACGGCAAGGTCGACCGCCAGGCGCTGCCGGCGCCCGTCGTCACCGGAGCCGGCGGCCGGGCGGCCCGCGACGAGCGGGAGCGGCTGCTCGTCCGGCTCTTCCAGGAGGTCGTCGGCGCCCGGGACGTCGGCATCGACGACAGCTTCTTCGCCCTGGGCGGCGACAGCATCATGTCGATGCAGCTCGCCGGCCGGGCCCGCAAGGCCGGGCTGCTGCTCTCCCCGCGCGACGTGTTCGAACACCGTACGGCGGCCCGGCTGGCCGCCGTCGCCGGCGAGGTGGGGAAGGACGAGGAGCGGCCCGCCGGCCTGGACGGCACCGGCCCCTTCCCCGCCACCCCGATCATGCACTGGCTGCGCGGACTGGGCGGCCCCGTGGACGGATTCAGCCAGTCGGTGGTGCTGCGCGCCCCCGCGGACCTGGACGAGCCGCGGCTCACCGTCCTGCTGCAGACCCTGCTGGACCACCACGACATGCTCCGGCTGCGCCTGACCACCGGCCCCGACGGCGGCTGGCGGCCCGAGATCCCGCCGCCCGGCTCCGTCCGCGCCGCCGACCGCGTCCACCGCGTCGACGTCAGCGGACTCGGGCCCGGGGCACTGCGCGAGACGGTGGCACGCGAGAGCGAGGCCGCCGACCGGCGACTGCGGCCCGCCGCAGGCGACGTCCTGCGCGCCGTCTGGTGCGACGCGGGTCCCGGCCGGCCGGGACGGCTCGTGCTGACCGCACACCATCTCGCCGTGGACGGCGTCTCCTGGCGCGTCCTGACGGCCGACCTGGCGACCGCGTGGCAGGCGGTCCGCGCCGGGCGCGCCCCCCGGCTCGACCCGGTTCCCGTGTCGTTCCGGCACTGGGCGCACCGGCTCGCGGAGCTGGCCCGCACCCCGGCCGTGCACGGGGAACTGGACCTGTGGCGCTCCGTCGTCCGCCCCGCCGAACCGCTGCCCACCGCCGTGCCCCCGGACCCGGCGCGCGACACGGCCGCCACCGGCCGCCTGGTCACCCTGGAGCTGCCGGCCGGGACGACCCACCCGCTGCTCACCGCCGTCCCCGCCGCGTTCCACGCGGACATCGACGACGTCCTCCTCACCGCGCTGGCCGCCGCCGTGACCGCCTGGCGCCGCGAGCGCGGCCAGCAGGCCACCGCCCTCGTCGTCGACGTCGAGGGCCACGGCCGCGACGAGAGCGTCACCGGCGGCGACCTCTCCCGCACCGTCGGGTGGTTCACCAGCCTCTACCCGGTCCGGCTCGACATCGGCCTGGCCGACCCCGCCGCCCTCAGGTCCGGCGGCCCGGCCCTCGGCCGGGCCGTGAAACGGGTCAAGGAGCAGCTGCGCGCCCTGCCCCGGCACGGCCTCGGCCACGGCCTGCTGCGCCACCTCGACGACACCACCGCCCCCCTGCTGGCGGACGGCACCCGCCCGCAGATCTGCTTCAACTACCTCGGCCGGTTCGCCCCGCCGGACGGCACCGACTGGGCGCCCGCGCCCGAGTCGCCGCCGCTGGGCGGCTCGGTGGACGGAGCCCTGCCGTTCGGCAGGCCGCTCCAGCTGAACGCCTACACCCAGGACGGACCGGGCGGCCCCCGGCTGGTCGCGCTGTGGTCCTGGCCCGCCGCGCTCTGGAGCGAACAGGACGTCAGGGAGCTGGCCGAGGGCTGGTTCGCCCTGCTCCGCGCCCTGGTCACGCACACCGCCACCGGGGGCGCGGGCGGCCGCTCGCCCTCGGACCTGCCGCTCGTGAACCTCAGTCAGGCCGACATAGACGACTTCGAAGGCGAACTGGACCAGGAAGACGAGGCAACGCTGTGACCGTGTCCCGTATCGAGGATGTGCTCCCGCTGTCGCCGCTGCAGGAGGGGCTGCTCTTCCTCTCCCGGTACGACGACCCCTCCGGCGACGACGTCTACGTGGTGCAGTTCAGGTTCGACGTCGCCGGCCCCCTCGACGCCGACCGCATGCGCGCGGCGGCCGAGGCCCTGCTGCGGCGCCACGCCAACCTGCGCGCCGGCTTCCGCCACCAGCGCCGCGAGGGCCGCCCCGTCCAGGTCGTCCCCCGGGCGGTACGGCTGCCGTGGCGGACCGTGGACCTGTCCGGACGGCCGGACCCGGAGCGGACCGCCGAGGCCGAACGGCTGCTCGCCGCCGACCGTGCCGAGCGGTTCGACCCGGCCGCCCCGCCGCTGATGCGGTTCACCCTGCTCCGCTTCGGTCCCACCGCGCACCGCCTGGTCTTCACCCACCACCACCTGCTCCTGGACGGCTGGTCCATGGGCCTGCTCATCAAGGAGCTCTTCGCGCTCTACGGGAGCGACGCGGACCTCGCCGCACTGCCCGCCACCACGCCCTACCGCGACTACCTGGCCTGGCTGGCCGGGCAGGACGACGACGCCGCCCGCACCGCCTGGCGCGGCGCCCTGGACGGCCTCGACGAGGGCACCCTGGTGGCCGGGCCCGCCCGGGGCCGCGCGACCGGCACCCCCGCCGAACACGTCACCGACCTGCCCGAGGAGCTGGTCGCCGCGCTCGTCGCCCGTTCCCGCGCCGACGGCCTGACCCTCAACACCCTGGTGCAGGGCGCCTGGGGCCTGCTCGTGGGCCACCTGACCGGCCGGGACGACGTCACCTTCGGGGAGATCGTCTCCGGACGGCCCGCGGAGCTGCCCGGCGCCGAGCGCATGGTCGGCATGTTCGCCAACGCCCTGCCGGTCCGCCTGCGCACCGCGCCCGGCGAACCCCTGTCCGCGGCGCTGCACCGGCTCCAGGACGAGCACGCCCGCCTGATGCCGCACCAGCACCTGGGCCTGGCCGCCGTGCAGAGCCTGGCCGAGCCGGCCGAACTCTTCGACACGATGGTCATCTTCGAGAACTACCCGCTCGACCCGGACACCCTCCAGGTCACCGCCGGGGACATCCGGCTCACCGGGGTGAGCGAGCACGCCGCCACCCACTACCCGCTGTGCCTGATGGTGGTGCCCGGCAGTCCGTTCCGGCTGCGCCTGAGCTACCGCACCGACCTGTACGACCACGACACCGTCGCCGCTCTCGCCGCGCGCCTGACCGGCCTGCTCGAACTCCTCGCCCAGGGTCTGGAGCGCACCGCCGCCGGCGTGGACCTGCTGCCCGCCGCCGAACGGTGGGACCTGCTGGTCGCCCGCAACGACACCGCCCGGCCGCTGCCCGACGCCTGCCTGCCCGACCTGTTCGCCGCCCAGGCCCGCCGCACCCCGGACGCCCCCGCCGTGACCGCCGCGGGCGAGACCCTCACCTACGCCGAACTCGACCGCCGCTCCGCCCGGCTGGCCCGCCGGCTCGGCGCGCTCGGCGCCGGGCCCGAGACCCACGTGGCGCTGCTGCTGCCCCGCACCGCCGACCTGCCGGCCGCCCTGCTGGCCGTCCTGCGCAGCGGCGCGGGATACGTGCCCCTGGACCCCGACCACCCCGCCGAGCGGATCGGCCAGGTCCTCGACGACGTCCGGCCGGTGTGCGTGCTCACCACCGCCGACCGGAGCGCCGAACTCCCCCCGGACATCCCCGTGCTGCACCCGGACGAGCCCGCCGACGCCCCCGGGGCCGGCCCGGTGGCGCCCGGCCCCGACCACACGGCCTACGTCCTGCACACCTCCGGCTCCACCGGACGCCCCAAGGGCGTCGTCGTCCCCCACCGGGCCCTCACCAACTTCCTCACCGACCTGCGGGAACGGGTGCCGATGGGGCCGGGCGACCGCATGTTCGCCGTCACCACCGTGTCGTTCGACATCGCCGCCCTCGAGCTGTTCCTGCCGCTGATCACCGGTGCCGAGGTCGTCCTCGCGGACCGCGACACGGTGCTGGAGCCGCGGGCCCTCGCCGAGGCCGTCACCTCCAGCGGCGCCACCGTCATGCAGGCCACCCCGACCCTGTGGCGCACCCTCGTCCCCGACCACGCCGACGCCCTGGCCGGGCTGCGCGTGCTGACCGGCGGCGAGCCCCTGCCGGAGGACCTGGCGGCCCACCTGACCGCCGCCGCGGCCGAGGTGACCAACCTCTACGGCCCCACCGAGACCACCATCTGGTCCACCGCCGCACCCGTGCGTCCCGGCACCCCCGTCACCATCGGCGGCCCGCTCGCCAACACGCGGGTGTACGTGCTGGACGGGGCGTTGCGTCCGGTGCCGGTGGGGGTGCGGGGTGAGCTGTACGTGGCGGGTGCGGGTGTGGCGCGGGGGTACGCGGGTCGTGCGGGGCTGACGGCGGAGCGGTTCGTGGCGGATCCGTTCGCCGGTGGCGGGGAGCGGATGTACCGCACGGGTGATGTGGTGGCGTGGCGTGCGGACGGGGTGCTGGAGTTCGCGGGCCGGTCGGACGGTCAGGTGAAGATCCGCGGGTTCCGGGTGGAGACCGCCGAGATCGAGGCCGTGCTGCGCGCCCACCACGCCGTCTCCGAGGCCGCCGTCGTCGCCCTCCCCGACGCCCACGGCGGCCGGCGCCTGGCCGGCTACGTGGTCCCCGCCGCCGACGACGAGGCCCGCCGTGTCCGCGAGAGCGAACAGGAACGCGAGTGGGAGGAGGTCTACGACGCCCTGTACCGCGACGCCTCCGGCAACCCCTTCGCCGCCTGGACCAGCAGTTACGACGGGTCGGCGATCGCGGTGGGGGAGATGGAGGAGTGGCGTGCGGCGGCGGTGGCGCGGATCGGTGCGCTGGGCCCGGGCCGGGTGCTGGAGGTGGGGGTCGGCAACGGCCTGCTGCTGACGGAGCTGGCGGGGCGCTCGGAGTGCTACTGGGGCACGGACGTGTCGGCGGCCGCGGTGGAGCGGGTGCGGGCCGTGGTGCGGGGGCGGGAGTGGGCGCAGCGGGTGCGGTTGCGGGTGGCTTCGGCGCTGGAGACCGACGGGCTGCCGCGCGGCTACTTCGACACGATCGTGCTGAACTCGGTGGTGCAGTACTTCCCCGGGGCGCGGTACGCGGTGGAGGTGCTGCGCGGGCTGGTGCCGTTGCTGGCACCGGGCGGACGGATCTTCGTCGGCGACGTGCGCGACCTGCGCCACCACCGCACCCTGCGCACCGCCGTCGAACTGCGCCGTTTCGCGCGCGGTGAGGGCGCCACGGACGCGGCCGGTCTGACCGCCGCCGCCGAACGGGGCGTCGCCCAGGAGAACGAACTCCTCTTCGACCCCGCCTTCTTCACCGCCCTGACGCGGTCGCTGCCCGTCCTCGACGCCGTCGACCTGCGCGTCAAACGCGGCCACCACCACAACGAGCTCAGCCGCCACCGCTACGACGTCGTCCTGCACACGCGCGGCGCCGGCACGCCCCGCGCGGCCGACCTGCCCGCCCTGGCCTGGGACGGCGACGTCACCACCGCCGGGCAGCTCGCCACACTGCTCGCCGACCGCGCCGCACACCCCGGCGGCCTGCGCGTGACCGGCGTACCCGACGCCCGTCTGGCCGGCGAACGCGCCGCACAGGCGGCCCTCGCCCGGGGAGCCTCCCCGGACGACGCCCACGCCGTCCTCGACGCGCCCCCCGGGCCCGGGCTGCCCGACCCCGAGGAACTGGCCGCCCTGGCCGCCCGCCATGGCCACCACCTGGCGCTGAGCCGGTCGGCCCACGGACCCGACGGAACCCTCGACGCGGTGTTCACCCCGGCCGCCGACGGCCCCGCCCCGCTCTTCGCGGACCTGTGCCCGTCCGCCCCCGACGGCCACGGACCGCTCTCCGGGGCCCTCACCAACGACCCCCTGCGCGCCCGCGACTCCGCGGCCCTCGCCACCACCCTGCGCCCCTACCTGCGCGGCCGCCTGCCGGAACACATGGTGCCGGCCACCCTCACCGCGCTCGACGCGCTGCCGCGCACGGCCAACGGCAAACTCGACCGCCGCGCCCTGCCCGACCCCGACACCGGCCCGCGCGCCGGACGCGCGCCGCGCACCCCGCAGGAGGAGATCATGTGCTCCCTCTTCGCGGACGTGCTCGGCCTGCCCGCCGTCGGCCCCACCGACGACTTCTTCGACCTGGGCGGGCACTCCCTCCTCGGCACCCGGCTCGTCAACCGCGTCCGCTCCACCCTGGGCACCGACCTGCCGATCCGGTACCTGTTCCAGCACCCCACCCCCGCAGGGCTGGCCGCCGCCCTGGACACGGCTGGACCCGGCGGACGGCCCCCGCTGCGGCCGGTGCCCCGCACGGAGGGGACACCCCTGTCGTTCGCCCAGAGCCGCCTGTGGTTCATCAACCAGATGGAGGGCCCCAGCCCCACCTACCACATCCCGCTCGGCCTGCGGATCACCGGCTCCCTCGACACCGACGCCCTGCGCGCCGCCCTGGACGACGTGATCGCCCGCCACGAGAGCCTGCGCACCGTCTTCCCCGCGCCCGGCGGCCACCCCCACCAGAAGATCCTCGACCCCGCGCCCCCGTGCCGCCTGCGACGCGTCCTCGTCGACCCCGACGGCCTCGACGAGGCGATCACCGCGGCCGTCGCCGAACCCTTCGATCTCGCGGTGGAGATTCCGGTGCGGGGGGAGTTGTTCGTGGTGGGGGAGGAGCGGTGTGTGCTGGTGCTGACGTTGCATCACATCGCGGGTGACGGGTGGTCGCTGGCTCCGTTGGCGCGGGATCTGATGACGGCGTACGGGGCGCGGGTCTCGGGTGGGGCGCCGGTGTGGTCGGCGTTGCCGGTGCAGTACGCGGACTACGCGGTGTGGCAGCGCGGGCTGCTGGGGGAGGAGTCGGACGCGGGGAGCGAGATGGCGCGTCAGATGGGTTTCTGGCGTGAGCGGCTGGCGGGGTTGCCGGACCAGCTGGAGATTCCGGCGGACCGTCCGCGTCCGGCGGTGTTCTCGCACCGTGGGGGCAGTTGTGCGTTCCGTCTGGACGCGGAGTTGCACCGGGGTTTGGTGGGGCTGGCGCGGGATGCGTCGGCGACGTTGTTCATGGTGGTGCAGGCGGGGCTGGTGGCGTTGTTGTCGCGGTTGGGTGCGGGGGAGGACATCGCGGTGGGTTCGCCGGTGGCGGGCCGTACGGACGAGGCGCTGGACGATCTGGTGGGGTTCTTCGTCAACACGCTGGTGCTGCGGACGGACGTGTCGGGTGATCCGTCGTTCCGTGAGCTGGTGGGGCGGGTGCGGGAGGGGGACCTGGCGGCGTACGCGCACCAGGACGTGCCGTTCGAGCGGCTGGTCGAGGTCCTCAACCCCGCGCGGTCACTGTCGCGCAACCCCCTGGTCCAGGTCATGCTCGCCCTCCAGAACACGCCCGAGGCCCCCTTCCACCTGCCCGGCCTGACCGTCGAACCCGAACACCTCAGGCCCGAGGTCTCCCGGTTCGACCTCGCCGTCTTCCTCACCGAGGCACGCACCGGCGAGGGCGCGCCCGACGGCGTCTGGGGTCTCGTCGAGTACAGCGGGGACCTCTTCGAGCGGCACACCGTCGAACGGTTCATCGACCGCCTGACGGCGATGCTGCGCGCCTGCGTCGACGACGCCGACCAGCGCATCAGCGCCGTCGACCTGCTCGAGCCCGGCGAACGGCACCAGCTGCTCACCGAGTGGAACGACACCGCCCGCCCGGACGCCCCGGCACCCTCGACGCTCACCGACCGGTTCGCCCACCTCGTACGCACACAGCCGGACGCGCCCGCCGTCACCGCCGCCGGAAAGACGCTGACGTACGCCGAACTCGACCGCCGCACCGACGAACTGGCCCGCCTGCTGCGCGGGCTCGGCGTCGCCGCCGAGACACCCGTGGCGCTTCTCACCGAGCGCTCCGCGCACCTCGCCGTCGGCGTCCTCGGCGTCCTGAAGGCCGGCGGGGCCTACGTTCCGCTCAACGCCGACCACCCGCCCGCCCGGCGGGCCGCCGTCCTCGCCGAGACCAGCCCGCCCGTGCTGCTCACCGACCGCGCGCTGCGCGACGAGGCGGCCGGACACGGCTTCCCGCTCCTCGTCCTCGACGACCCGCTCCCGCGGCCCGACGGCGCCGAGGCACCGCTCCCGCCGGTCCACGACCCCGACCGGCTCGCCGCCATCATGTACACCTCCGGCTCCACCGGCCGGCCCAAGGGTGTCGCCCTCACCCACGGCGGCATCGAGTGCCTGCGGCACGACCGCGTCTGGACACCGGGCAGCACCGACCGCGTCCTCCTCCACTCCGCCCACGCCTGGGACGCCTTCAACATGGAGTTCTGGCTCCCCCTCATGTCCGGCGGGCACGTCCTCATGGCGCCGCCCGGCCACCTCGACCTGCGCGTGCTCGAACGGGCCGTCACCGAGGGAGGGGTCACCGGACTCCTGCTGCCCACCGGCGTGTTCAACACCACCGCCGAGGACCGCACCGAATGGCTGCGCGGCCTGACCGCCCTGTGGACCGGCGGTGACGTGCTCTCCCCGGCAGCCGCCGCCCGGCTGGCCGCGGACTGCCCCGACACCACCCTCGTCAACGGCTACGGCCCCACCGAGACCACCGTCTACGCCTCCTGCCACACCTTCCGCGGCAGCTGCGACCCCACGGCGCCCGTCCCCATCGGCGTCCCGCTCGACGAGATGCGGCTGTACGTCCTCGACGACCACCTCGCCCCCGTCCCCGTCGGCGTGCCCGGCGAGCTGTACATCGCGGGCGCGGGCATGGCGCGCGGCTACCACCGGGCGCCCGCCGAGACCGCCGCACGATTCGTCGCCGACCCCTTCGGCGGGCCCGGCGCCCGTCTGTACCGCACCGGTGACGTGGTCCGCCGCGACGCCGAGGGCCGTCTCCACTTCGTCGGACGCGCCGACTCCCAGGTGAAGCTGCGCGGACTGCGCGTCGAACTCGGCGAGATCGAGACCGCCCTGCGCGGCCACCCCCAGATCTCCCAGGCCGTGGCCGTGGTGCGGGAGGACCGCCCCGGCGACCGGCAGCTCGTCGCCTACGTCGTCCCCCGGGACGGCGCCGAGCGCGACCGCGGCGACGAGGCCGAGCAGGTCGGCGAGTGGCACGACGTCTACGAGGAGGTGTACCGGGACGCCGCCACCGCCGCCTTCGGCGAGAACTTCGCCGGCTGGAGCAGCAGCTACGACTCCCGGCCCATCCCGCTGCCCCAGATGCGCGAGTGGCGCGACGCCACCGTCGACCGCATCCGCGCCCTGCGCCCCCGCCGGGTGCTGGAGATCGGCGTCGGCAGCGGTCTGATCCTCTCCCGGCTCGCCGAGGAGTGCGAGACGTACTGGGCCACCGACTTCTCCGCCACCGCCATCGAGGCGCTGCGCACCCAACTGGCCGAGCGGCCCGCCCTGAGGGACCGCGTCCACCTGCGGGCGCAGCCCGCCGACGTCACCGACGGACTGCCCACCGCCCACTTCGACACCGTCGTGATCAACTCGGTCGTCCCCTACTTCCCGCACGCCGCCTACCTGACCGACGTCATCGAGGCGGCCATGGAACTGCTCGCCCCCGGCGGCTGCCTCTTCCTCGGCGACGTACGCAACCACCGGCTGCTGCGCACCTTCGCCGCCGCCGTGCAGCTCCACCGCCCCGACGAGCAGCGGGACGCGGCCGCCGTGCGGCGCGCCGTCGAACAGGACGTGCTGCTGGAGACCGAGCTGCTGGTCGACCCCGAGTTCTTCCCGGCCCTGCGTCACCGCCTGCCCGCCCTCGACGCCGTCGACATCCGCGTCAAACGCGGCCACCACCACAACGAGCTCAGCCGCCACCGCTACGACGTGGTCCTGCGCAAGCGCGGCGGCCCCCGTCCCCCGGAGCCCCGCCCCGCCGTCACCCTTCCCTGGGGCCGCGGCCTGGACGACCCGGCCGCACTCGAGCGCCTGCTGGCCGACCGGCCCGAGGCGCTGCGCGTGACGGGCGTGCCCAACGCCCGGCTGGCCGGCGAGACCGCCGCCCTGCGGCTGCTGGACGGATCCGGCGAGCTCGGCGAGGCCCGCCGGGCCGTCCGCTCCACGGACACCGGCCGCCCCGCGGCCGACCCCGAGCACCTGCACGCCCTCGCCGGACGCCTCGGCCGCCGCGCCGCCGTCACCTGGTCCGCGGACTCGCCGGACGGCGACCTCGACGTCCTGTTCACCGCGCCCGGCGACACCGCGGCCGGGGCCGACGGGCGGGAACCGGTGCCCGACGTCATCGACGGCCTGTACTCCCCGGCCGTCACCACCGCGGCCGACCCGGCCCGCTTCGCCAACAGCCCCCGGCGCTCCCGGCTCACCGGTTCCCTCGTCACCTCCCTGCGCGCGTACCTCGGCGACCGCCTTCCCGCGTCGGTGGTGCCGGCGGCGTTCGTGGTGCTGGAGCGGCTGCCGTTGACGGTGAACGGGAAGCTGGACCGTGCGGCGTTGCCGGTGCCGGAGTTCTCCGGTGGCGGTGGCGGCCGGGCGGCGCGTTCGCCGCGGGAGGAGATCCTGTGCGGTCTGTTCGCGGAGGTGCTGGGTCTGGCGTCGGTGGCGGCGGACGACGACTTCTTCGTGGCGGGCGGTCATTCGCTGCTGGCGACGCGGCTGGTGTCGCGGGTGCGGTCGGTGTTCGGGGTGGAGCTGCCGGTGCGGGCGCTGTTCGACAGTCCCACCCCGGCGGGTCTGGTGCGTCACCTGGACCGCGCGGACACCGCCCGCCCGCCCCTGCGGCCGGAGCCCCGCCCGCGGGAGACGCCCCTGTCCGCCGCCCAGTGGCGCCTGTGGTTCCTCGACCAGGTCGAGGGCGCCGGACCCACGTACAACATCCCCTACGCCATGCGGCTGTCCGGCCACCTCGACCAGGAGGCGCTGCGCCGCGCCCTCGACGACGTGGTCGCCCGCCACGAGGTGCTGCGCACCGTCTTCCCGCAGCGCGACGGGCGGCCGCGCCAGGAGATCCTCCCCGCCGGGGACGCCCGCGTGCCGTTCACCGTCGTGCAGACCACCGAGGACGACCTGCCGGCCGCCCTCACCGCCGCCGGCCGGCAGGGCTTCGACCTCGCCGGCGCCCTGCCCGTCCGCGCCCGCCTGCTGCGCACCGCGCCGACCGAGGCCGTCCTGCTGCTGACGGTGCACCACATCGCGGGTGACGGCTGGTCCATGGCGCCCCTGACCCGCGACCTGATGACGGCCTACCGGGCCCGGCTGGGGGCCGGGCCCCGGACTGGGCGCCGCTGCCCGTGCAGTACGCCGACTACGCCCTGTGGCAGCACCGCCTCCTCGGCCAGGAGGACGACCCGCACAGCGAACTCGCCCGCCAGCTCGACCACTGGAAGCACGCCCTCGCCGGCCTCCCCGACGAGATCGCCCTGCCCACCGACCGCCCCCGTCCGCCCGTCGCCGGCTACGACGGCGCCCTGATCCGCTTCCGTCTGGACGCGGAGTTGCACCGGGGTTTGGTGGGGCTGGCGCGGGATGCGTCGGCGACGTTGTTCATGGTGGTGCAGGCGGGGCTGGTGGCGTTGTTGTCGCGGTTGGGTGCGGGGGAGGACATCGCGGTGGGTTCGCCGGTGGCGGGCCGTACGGACGAGGCGCTGGACGATCTGGTGGGGTTCTTCGTCAACACGCTGGTGCTGCGGACGGACGTGTCGGGTGATCCGTCGTTCCGTGAGCTGGTGGGGCGGGTGCGGGAGGGGGACCTGGCGGCGTACGCGCACCAGGACGTGCCGTTCGAGCGGCTGGTCGAGGTCCTCAACCCCGCGCGGTCACTGTCGCGCAACCCCCTGGTCCAGGTCATGCTCGCCCTCCAGAACATGCCCCGCGCCGAACTGGGCCTGCCCGGACTGCGCGTGCGGCCGGAACCGCTCGACATCGGCGTGTCCAAGTTCGACCTCTCCTTCCACCTGCGGGAGAGCCGCGGCTCCGACGGCACCCCCCGGGGCGTCGACGGCGTCCTGGAGTACAGCACCGACCTCTTCGACCACGACACCGCGCAGGCCCTCGCCGACCGGCTGGTCCGCGCCCTGCGCGAACTCCTCGCCCACCCCGACCGGCCGGTCGGCGCCGCGGACCTGCTCGCCCCCCGCGAGCACCACGCCCTGAAGCGCTGGAACGACACCGCGGCCCCGGCCCGCCCCGGCACCCTGCCGGACCGCTTCCAGGCCCAGGCCGCCCGCACGCCCCACGCCCCCGCCCTCCGGCACGCCGGTACCGTCCTGTCCTACGCCGAGCTCAACGCGCGCGCCAACCGGCTCGCCCGCCACCTCGTCGCCGCCGGCGCCGGCACCGAGGACCTCGTGGGCCTCGCCCTGCCGCGCACCCCCGACCTGGTCGTCGCCGTCCTCGCCGTACTGAAGGCCGGTGCCGCCCATCTGCCGCTCGACCCCGACCACCCGGCCGCGCGGATCGCGCTGATGCTCGACGACGCCGCCCCGGCCCTCGTCCTGACCACGCGCGAGACCGCCGGCGCCCTCCCGGAGGGCCGGCGGCACCTCGTCCTCGACGCCCCGGACCTGCGAGCCGCCCTGGCCCGGTACCCCGACACCGACCTGACCGACGCCGACCGCCTCCGCCCGCTGGACCCCGGCAACGCCGCCTACGCCCTGTTCACCTCCGGCTCCACCGGACGCCCCAAGGCCGTCGTCGTGCCGCACCGCAACGTCGTCGACCTGGCGGCCTGGGCCGCCGACGAACTGGGCGCCGAGCGCCTGGCGTCCGTCGCCGCCACCACCTCCCTCGGCTTCGACGTCTCCGCCTTCGAACTCTTCGCCCCGCTGCTCTGCGGCGGCCGCGTCGACCTGGCCGACGACGTCCTGGCCCTGGCCCGGGACGGCGACTCCTCCACCGGCCTGCTGAGCACCGTGCCGTCGGCCATGGCCGCCCTGCTCGCCGACCCCGGCACCCCGCCCCGCGCGCTCGCGCCGCACACCCTGCTGTATGCGGGCGAGGCCCTGACCGCGCGGCTGGTCCGCGACACCGCCGCCGCCTTCCCGGGCTGCCGCGTCCTCAATGTCTACGGGCCCACCGAGGCCACCGTCTACGCCACCCGCGCCGTCCTGGACCCGCACGACACCGCCGAGCCGACCATCGGCGCGCCGCTGCGCAACGTCACCGCCCGCGTCCTGGACCCGGGACTGCGCCCGCTGCCCCCCGGCTCGGCGGGAGAGCTCTACCTCGCCGGTGACCTCCACCTCGCCCGCGGCTACCTCGGCCGCGGCGCCCTGACCGCGGAACGGTTCGTCGCCGACCCCTACGGTGCGCCGGCAGCCGCATGTACCGCACCGGCGACCTCGCCCGCTGGACGGCCGACGGCCGCCTCGTGTACCTGGGCCGCGGCGACGACCAGGTCAAGATCCGGGGCGTCCGGGTGGAACCCCGCGAGGTCGAGGCCGCCCTGGCCGGCCTGCCCGGGGTCCGCCACTGCGTGGTCACCGCCCACGACGCCCCGGACGGCGGCAAGCGCCTGGTCGCCCACCTCGTCCCCCGCGACGCCGGCGCCCTCACCTCCGACGAGGTGCGGGCCCGGGCCGCGGAGGTGCTCCCGGCGTCGGTGGTGCCGGCGGCGTTCGTGGTGCTGGAGCGGCTGCCGTTGACGGTGAACGGGAAGCTGGACCGTGCGGCGTTGCCGGTGCCGGAGTTCTCCGGTGGCGGTGGCGGCCGGGCGGCGCGTTCGCCGCGGGAGGAGATCCTGTGCGGTCTGTTCGCGGAGGTGCTGGGTCTGGCGTCGGTGGCGGCGGACGACGACTTCTTCGTGGCGGGCGGTCATTCGCTGCTGGCGACGCGGCTGGTGTCGCGGGTGCGGTCGGTGTTCGGGGTGGAGCTGCCGGTGCGGGCGCTGTTCGACAGTCCCACCCCGGCGGGTCTGGTGCGTCACCTGGACCGCGCGGACACCGCCCGCCCGCCCCTGCGGCCCGCCGGGCGGACCGGCGCCGACGTGCCCCTGTCGTACGCCCAGAGCCGCCTGTGGTTCCTCAGCCAGATGGAGGGCGCGGCCGCGACGTACAACATCCCGCTGGCGCTCGCCCTCGACGGCCGCGTCGACCCCGAGGTGCTGCGCGCCGCCCTGCACGACGTCGTCACCCGCCACGAGGTGCTGCGCACCGTGTACCCGGCCGCCGACGGCGAGGCCGTCGCCCGGATTCTCCCGCCCGAGGCCGCCGCCCCGGCACTGGACGTCCACACCGTCGGCGCCGGGGACCCCGGCCTCGACGAGCGCCTGCACCGGGCGGCCCGCCACCCCTTCGATCTCGCGGTGGAGATTCCGGTGCGGGGGGAGTTGTTCGTGGTGGGGGAGGAGCGGTGTGTGCTGGTGCTGACGTTGCATCACATCGCGGGTGACGGGTGGTCGCTGGCTCCGTTGGCGCGGGATCTGATGACGGCGTACGGGGCGCGGGTCTCGGGTGGGGCGCCGGTGTGGTCGGCGTTGCCGGTGCAGTACGCGGACTACGCGGTGTGGCAGCGCGGGCTGCTGGGGGAGGAGTCGGACGCGGGGAGCGAGATGGCGCGTCAGATGGGTTTCTGGCGTGAGCGGCTGGCGGGGTTGCCGGACCAGCTGGAGATTCCGGCGGACCGTCCGCGTCCGGCGGTGTTCTCGCACCGTGGGGGCAGTTGTGCGTTCCGTCTGGACGCGGAGTTGCACCGGGGTTTGGTGGGGCTGGCGCGGGATGCGTCGGCGACGTTGTTCATGGTGGTGCAGGCGGGGCTGGTGGCGTTGTTGTCGCGGTTGGGTGCGGGGGAGGACATCGCGGTGGGTTCGCCGGTGGCGGGCCGTACGGACGAGGCGCTGGACGATCTGGTGGGGTTCTTCGTCAACACGCTGGTGCTGCGGACGGACGTGTCGGGTGATCCGTCGTTCCGTGAGCTGGTGGGGCGGGTGCGGGAGGGGGACCTGGCGGCGTACGCGCACCAGGACGTGCCGTTCGAGCGGCTGGTCGAGGTCCTCAACCCCGCGCGGTCACTGTCGCGCAACCCCCTGGTCCAGGTCATGCTCGCCCTCCAGAACACGCCCCGCGCCGACTTCCGGCTCGGTGACGCCAGGGCCGACTACCTCCCGCTGACCGCCGGAGCCGCCCGGTTCGACCTGTCGCTGTTCTGCTACGAACGCCACGACGGCGAGGGCCGCCCGGCGGGCCTCGACGTCATGGCCGAGTACAGCACCGACCTCTTCGACCCGGACACCGTGCGCACCCTGCTGGAACGCCTCGGCCGGCTGCTGCGCGCCGCCGTCGACGACCCGGGGCGCACGGTCGGCTCGCTCGACCTCCTCACCGACGAGGAACGCCGGCGCGTCCTGACCGACTGGAACGACACCGCCCGGCCCACGGCACCCGCACCGCACGGCGGTCTCCAGGAGGCCTTCCGGGCCCGGGCCGAGGCCGTGCCCGACGCCGTCGCCGTCCGCGCCGACGGCCGCGGACTCACCTACCGCGAACTCGACGAACGCGCCAACCGCCTCGCGCACCACCTCATCGCGCTCGGCGCGCGCCCGCAGACCGCCGTCGGCGTCCTCCAGGAGCGCTCCGCGGACCTCGTGGTGTCCCTGCTCGCCATCGTCAAGGCCGGCTGTGTCTACGTGCCCCTGCACACGGGCTATCCGGCGGCCTGGGCCCGCATGGCGCTCACCCGCACCGGCGCCCGGATCCTGCTCACCGACCGCGCCCTGCGCACCCGCGACGTGCGCCACGACGGACCCGTCGTGGTCGTCGACGACGAACCGGCCCTCGCCACCCGCAGCACCGCCGACCCGCAGGTGCCGGGCGACCCCGGCCATCTCGCCTACGTCATGTTCACCTCCGGTTCCACCGGCGAGCCCAAGGGCGTCGAGATCACCCACCGGGACGTCCTCGACCTCGCCCACGACCCCGTGTGGCACGGGCCCTACGAGGAGGGCGCCGGGGTCTGCCGCGCCGCGCGGTGCTCCGCCGAACGCGTGCTCATGCACTCCCCGCACGCCTTCGACCCCTCCACCTTCGAACTGTGGGCCCCGCTGCTCAACGGCCACCGCGTGGTCGTCGCCCCGGCCGGCGAACTCGACCTCGCCACCCTCGAACGCGTCATGACGGAGGAACAGGTCACCGGTGTGCTTTACACCGCCGGGCTGTTCCGCCTGATCGCCGAGGAGCGCCCGGAGAGCTTCACCGGGGTCCGGGAGGTGTGGACCGGCGGTGACGTGGTCTCACCCGCGGCGGTGCAGCGCGTCCTCGACACCTGCCCCGGCACCACGGTCACCGCCATCTACGGCCCCACCGAGATCACCCTGTGCGCCACCCGGTACCCCATGCGCCACCCCCACCGGGTGGAACACACCGTGCCCCTGGGCCGGCCCATGGCCGACACGCGGGTGTACGTGCTGGACGGGGCGTTGCGTCCGGTGCCGGTGGGGGTGCGGGGTGAGCTGTACGTGGCGGGTGCGGGTGTGGCGCGGGGGTACGCGGGTCGTGCGGGGCTGACGGCGGAGCGGTTCGTGGCGGATCCGTTCGCCGGTGGCGGGGAGCGGATGTACCGCACGGGTGATGTGGTGGCGTGGCGTGCGGACGGGGTGCTGGAGTTCGCGGGCCGGTCGGACGGTCAGGTGAAGATCCGCGGGTTCCGGGTGGAGACCGCCGAGATCGAGGCCGTGCTCGTCCGCCACCCCGAACTCGCCCAGGCCACCGTGGTGGCCCGCGAGGACCGCCCCGGCGACCGCACCCTCGCCGCCTACCTCGTCCCCGCCGACCCCGGCACCGCCACCGCCAGCGACCGCGACCTCAGGACCGAGGCCGAACACGTCGAGGAGTGGCACGGCCTGTACGAGACCCTGTACCGCGAGAACGACGACGACCCCTTCGCCGGCTGGAACAGCAGTTACGACGGGTCGGCGATCGCGGTGGGGGAGATGGAGGAGTGGCGTGCGGCGGCGGTGGCGCGGATCGGTGCGCTGGGTCCGGGCCGGGTGCTGGAGGTGGGGGTCGGCAACGGCCTGCTGCTGACGGAGCTGGCGGGGCGCTCGGAGTGCTACTGGGGCACGGACGTGTCGGCGGCCGCGGTGGAGCGGGTGCGGGCCGTGGTGCGGGGGCGGGAGTGGGCGCAGCGGGTGCGGTTGCGGGTGGCTTCGGCGCTGGAGACCGACGGGCTGCCGCGCGGCTACTTCGACACGATCGTGCTGAACTCGGTGGTGCAGTACTTCCCCGGGGCGCGGTACGCGGTGGAGGTGCTGCGCGGGCTGGTGCCGTTGCTGGCGCCGGGCGGACGGATCTTCGTCGGCGACGTGCGCGACCTGCGCCACCACCGCACCTTCGCCGCCTCCGTCGCCCTGCACCGCGCGGACGACTCCGCCACCCTGTCCGACCTGCGCACGGCGGTGGAACGCGAGGTGCTGCTGGAGAACGAACTCCTGCTCGCCCCCGACTTCTTCGCCACCCTGCACACCGAGATACCCGCCGTCACGGCCGTCGACGTCGGCCTGAAGCGGGCCGTCCACCACAACGAACTCAGCGCCTACCGCTACGACGTCGTCCTGCACACCGGCCCCGCCGCCCCGGACGGGCCGCCGCCCGCCCGCACCCTGCGCTGGGGCCATGACCTGACCGACCTGACGGAACTGGCCGAACACCTCGGCCGGACCGCCCCGGCGGGAGCGCTGACCGTCACCCGGGTACCCGACCGCCGTGTCGCCGCCCCGCTCGCCGCCGTGACCGCCCTCGACAACGGCAGCGACCCCGAGGTGGTCCTCGGCCGGCTGCGCGGGCCGCTCCCCGCGTCCCTGCCCGACCCGGAGGACCTGCACCGCCTCGCGGACCGCCTCGGCCTGCGGGCCGCCCTGGTCCCCGCACCGGGCGAGCCGGGACGCTACGACGTCACCTTCACGCCCGCACCGCCGGACGGCGCCGGCCGGGCGGCCGCCGCGCTGGGCCGCTACCGGCCCACGGCCGACGCCGCCGCGCTCCCCGTGTGGGCCCACGCCGGACACCCGCGCCGCGCCGACGGCCACGCCGCGCTGACCGCCCGGATCAGGGCCCACCTCACCGAACGGCTCCCCGCGTACATGGTCCCCAGCCACTTCACCGTGCTGGACCGGCTGCCGCTGACGCTGAACGGCAAGGTCGACCACCGCGCCCTGCCCGACCCCGCGCTGCGCGAGAGCCGGGGCGGCCGCCCGCCCGCCTCCGTGCCGGAGGACCTGCTGTGCAAGCTCTTCGCCGAGGTACTGGGCCGGGAGTCGGTCGGCGTCGACGACGACTTCTTCGCCCTCGGCGGCCACTCCCTGCTCGCCGCCCGGCTCATCAACCGGGTCCGGGCCACCTTCGGCACGCCGCTCGCGGTCCGCACCCTGTTCGAGGCACCCACCGTGGCCCGGCTGGCCGCCCGGCTCGGCGTGGCCGACGGCTCCGACGCCTTCGACGTGATGCTGCCGCTGCGCCGGGGCGGCGACCTCGCCCCGCTGTTCTGCCTCCACCCGGCGGGCGGCATCAGCTGGGTGTACTCCGGGCTGCTGCGCTCCCTCGACCCGCGCCGGCCCGTGTACGGCGTCCAGGCCCGCGGGCTGAGCGAACCCGGCGCCACCCCGACGACCATCGCCGAACTCGCCGCCGACTACGCCGCACGCATCCGGCAGGTCCAGCCCTCCGGGCCCTACCACCTGCTCGGCTGGTCGCTCGGCGGCCTGCTCGCCCACGCGGTCGCCGTCCGGCTGGAGGCCGACGGCGAGAAGGTCGCCACCCTCGCCCTGCTGGACGCCTACCCCGACATCGAACGGCCCGCCGACGCCGACGGAACGCAGGGCGACGAGGCCATGACGCGGGGCATCCACCAGGTGCTGCTGGCCGAGGCCGGCCTCGATCCGCGGCACGCCTTGGACCGGGACCTCGACCGCGACGAGATCGTCGCCCTGCTGAAGGAGGGCAGCACCGTACTGGCCGGCCTCATGGACGAGGACCGGGTCGCCGCCTTCGCCGACGTCTTCGTCCGGTGCAGCCGCATGATGTTCGACCCGCCCCTCGGCACCGTCCGCGGCGACGTCCTGTTCTTCGCCGCCACCACCGGCCGCGTCGCCGGGGCACCGCCCGCCGAGCGCTGGCAGCGGTACACCGCCGGACGCGTCCTGGTGCACGACGTCCCCTGCGCGCACGCCGAGATGGTCCGCGACGCCCCCATCCGGCGCATCGGCGAGATCCTCGCCCGCCATCTGGGCGACACCCCCTGACCGGCCCGCCCCGCCCACACCACGACCCCGGGCACCGCGGGCACCGCACCACCCGATCCCGAAAGACCGGACAGAGAGGACCCACCATGAGCAACCCGTTCGAGGACCCGGAGGGCCGCTTCCTCGTCCTCGTCAACGACGAGGGCCAGTACTCCCTGTGGCCCGTCTTCGCGGACGTGCCCGACGGCTGGACCGTCGCCCACGAGGAGGACGACCGGGACACCTGCCTGGAATGGATCGAACGCACCTGGACCGACATGCGGCCCCGGAGCCTGGCCGCCCGCATGGACGGCGCGCCGGCCGCGGGCGCCCGAACCGAATGAGCGAGGACACCGTGGCGCACGCCCCCGGCACGGCCCGCTCCGCCCTGGAACAGGACGCCCGGGCCCTCACGGCGCAGCTCGCCGGGGTGCGCGCGCGCCTGGACCGGCTGCCCCCGCGCCCGGACCGCTCAGCCGCCCAGCAGCACGTCGCGCGCCGCCTGCTGACCGAGGCGCGCGCCGTCCGCGAGGAGTTCCTCCGGCGTCACGTACGCGAGGTCTACGCCACCCTCACCGAGGGTCTCAGCCGCGTCCCGAGAGTGGCGGACCTGCTCGCGGCGGCCGCCCGGCACTACCCCGGCCTGGTGCCCGCCGAGGCCGACCTCGCCGCCGACCGGGAGCGGGAGCAGCGGGCCAAGGAGGGCTGGGAGATCGACCAGGGCATCTTCGTCGCCCACGTGCTCGACGACCGCCCCAGCGGACGCCACCTGCTGCACGCCATGACCCGGCCGCGGCAGCGGGCCGAACGGCTGCTCGAGGAGTTCCGCCAGCGCGACGCGGTGGACCTCGGCCCGATCGCCGTCCACCACAAGAACGGCGTCGGGCACGTGACCTTCCAGAACCACCGCTACCTCAACGCCGAGGACGACACCTCCAACCAGGCCCTGGAGACCGCCGTCGACCTCGTGCTGCTCGACGACCGCATCGACATCGGCGTGCTGCGCGGCGGAGTCGCCACCCACCCCAAGTGGGCCGGCCGCCGCGTCTTCGGCGCCGGCATCAACCTCACCCACCTCCGGCAGGGCCGGATCTCCCTGGTCGACTTCTTCCTCGACCGGGAACTCGGCGCGGTCAACAAGATGTACCGCGGCCACTCCGGCACCTTCACCGGTGAGGCCGAACCGCGCGGCGCCCGGGAGAAACCCTGGATCGCCGCCGTCGACGCGTTCGCCATCGGCGGGGGCTGCCAGTTCCTGCTCGTGATGGACCACGTGGTGGCGCAGCGGGAGGCGTACGTCAACCTGCCCGCCGGACGCGAGGGCATCATCCCCGGCTGCGGGGTGCTCCGCCTGCCCCGCTTCGTCGGCGAGCAACTCGCCCGGCAGGCCGTGCTGTTCAACCGCGACATCCCCGTGGACAGCCCGGAGGGGCGCATGATCGTCTCCGAGGCGGTGCCCGCCGAGGAGATCGACGCCGCGACGGACCGGGCCGTGGAGGGGCTGCGCGCCATGGGACTGACCAGTGTCCTGGCCAACCGGCGGGCCCTGCGGATGTCCGTGGAACCGCAGGACGCCTTCCGCCGGTACATGGCCAACTACGCCCGGGAGCAGGGCTACTGCGCCCACAGCCAGGCCGTCGCCGACAACCTGGACCGCACCTGGACGCGCTGACGTCCCCGCCCCGCGCGGGCGGCGACGACGCTGGACGCCCGGTGCCACAGCGGCACCGGGCGTCCGGCGTACGGCCGTTCGCGGGCGGTCAGGAACCCGGCCGCCCGGCGATGCCCCAGCGAGCGCGCGGCACCTCCTGGAGCGTCACCCACGTCTGCTCCCGGGCGGCGTCGCCCAGCACCCGGCCCACCGCGTCGGTCAGCGCGGCGATCAGCTTCGCGTCGTTGCCGTCCTCGAGCCGTCCCTCGTACAGCTTGACCTCGATCAGCGGCATCGCTCGGTCCTTTCGGTCACTCGTCGTGCGTGGACAGGGGAGGAGGTGCGTCAGCCGGCCGTCAGCGCGGTCAGCGCGTCGTCCAGCGCCCACACCAGGTGGTCGATCTGGTCGTCGGTCAGGCCCGGGTGGCAGGGCAGGTTGACGTGCTCGCCGAACCACAGCCGCTCGGCGACCGGGCACTCGCCCGGACCGTGGCCGCGCGCCCGCCACTCGGGCGTCAGATGCATCGGGAAGTACCGCAGTTCCACCTCGACGCCCCGCTCGTCCAGGCCGCGCACCAGCTTCTCGCGCACCCCCTGCCGCTCCGTGACGAAGAAGGTGTACAGGTGGTAGGCGTGCTCCAGATCCGCGCCCGGACGCGGCACCCGGCACAGCGGATGGCGCTCCAGCACCCGGTCCAGCCGCGCCGCGATGGTCCGGCGGCGCGCCACCAGCTCCGCCAGCCGGTCCAGCTGCACCAGCCCCACGGCGCACGCGGCCTCCGACAGCGTCGCGTTGGTCCCGGGCCGGCGCACACCGTCGCAGACGGTGCGGTAGACCGACGAGGAGTACTTCATCCACGGCAGCAGGTCGGGCACCCCGTCCGCCGGCTCGGGCAGCCCGGTGTACAGCCCGTCGGGCTCGTTGGAACGCAACCGGTCCAGCCGCGGCGCCCACTCGTCCCGGTCGAAGGTGATCATGCCTCCCTCGCCGAGGGAGGTGATGTTCTTGGAGGAGTGGAAGCTGAAGCACCCCAGATCGCCGAGCGCACCCGGCCGACGGCCCCGGTAGCCGCTGCCGAGCGCGTGCGCGCAGTCCTCGACGACCGTGATGCCCCGCTCCCGGGCCAGTGCCATGACACGGTCCATGTCCGCCGGCCAGCCCCCGTAGTGCACCAGTACGACGGCTCGGGTGCGGCCGGTGATCAGCTCCGCCAGCCGGTCCGGATCGATGTTGAGCGAGTCGGGGTCGACGTCGCAGAACCGAACCCGGGCCGGCGAGGCGAGCAGCGGCTGCACCGTCGCCTGGTACGTCTGCGGGGTGGCGACCACCTCGTCCCCCTCGCGCAGGTCCAGCAGGTGCAGGGCGAGGTCCAGCGCCACCGTTCCGCTGGTCACCGACAGCGCGTGGCGCGCCCCCACGTGCCGGGCGAACCGCTCCTCGAACCGCTCCCGTTGCTCGCCGGAGGACAGCACGGCCCGCGAGGAGAGCAGTGCGGTCAGCGCCTCCGCCTCCTCCCGGCCCAGCACACTGCCCCGGCTCGCCGCCGGCACCGCGTACGACCCCGCCGTACGGCCCCGGGCCGTCGACCGCATGGCCCGATGCACGGGGCTCACCCCCTCGACCCGGCGACGTCGGCCCGCAGCCGTTTCTTGTCCACCTTGCCCAGGCCGGTCAGCGGGAAGGACTCCCGCAGGACCAGCCGCTCCGGCAGCTTGAAGTCGGCCACCCCACGGGAGGAGAGGAACAGCTTCAGCTCCTTCAGGCTCGGTGCCCCGTCCGCCGCCGGGATCACACAGGCGCACACCCGCTCCCCCAGCACGGGGTCGGCGACCGGGATCACCGCCGCCTGCTCGACCTTGGGGTGGGCGCTGACGTGCCGTTCGACCTCGGTGGCGGACACCTTGTCCCCGCCCCGCACGATGACGTCCTTCACCCGGCCCTCGACGACCACCCCGCCCCCGTCCGTCAGCCGCACCAGGTCGCCGGTGCGGTAGAAGCCCTCCTCGTCGAAGGCCGTGGCGTTGTGCTCGGGAGCCCGGTAGTAGCCGCGCAGCGTGTACGGACCGCGGGTGAGCAGCTCACCCGTCCCGCCCACCGGCACCGCCCGGCCCTGCGGGTCGACGACGCGCAGCTCGTCCTCGGGGGAGATCGGCCGGCCCTGGGTCGTCATGACCGTCTCCGGGTCGTCCGTGGACCGGGTCACGCACAGCAGCCCCTCGGCCATGCCGAACACCTGCTGCAGCGCACAGCCGAACGCCGGCTCGATCCGGCGCGCCACCTCCGGATGCAGCTTCGCGCTGCCGATCTGCAGCGTGCGCAGACTGGACAGGTCGCGCTCGATCCACTCCCGCCCGTCCAGCCACAGGTGGGCGATCGTCGGCACCACGGACGTCAGCGTGACCCGCTCGGACTCGATCAGGGCGAAGCACTCCTCGGGACCGGTGCCGGTCGCCAGCACGACCCGCCCGCCGGCGCCCAGCACCCCCAGCACCCCCGGGCAGCCCCAGGTGAAGTTGAACGGCAGCGGCAGCACCGCGAGATACACGCACGTCTCGTCCACCTCGCAGATCTCCGCGCTGACCCGGGTCTGGTAGGCGTAGTCGTCGTGGGTGCGCGGGATGAGCTTCGGCAGCGCGGTGGTGCCGCCGGAGAGCAGGAAGAACGCGACGTCGCCGGAGTCCGGCCCGCCGCGCGCGTCGCCGGCGTCCGCGGGGGTGCCGGACGCGGCGGACAGCGCCTCGAAGGGGGTGAACGGGCCCGGGTCGCCGACCACGAACACCTCCCGCACCGACGGCACCTCGGCCCGGACCGCCTCGGCGAGCGGCCGGTAGTCGAAGCCGTGGTGGGTGTCGGCCACGACGTACGCGACGGCCTCGGCGTGCCGGCACAGATAGGTGATCTCGTTGGCCCGGTGGGCGGGCAGGGCGAAGACCGGCAGCGCCCCCAGGCGGTACAGCGCGAAGCACAGCACCACGAACTCGGGGACGTTGGGCAGCTGGACCACGATCCGGTCGTCACGGCCGATCCCGCGGGCGCGCAGCCCGGCGGCGACGCGGTCCACCCACGCGTCCAGCTCCCGGTACGACACCCGCCGTTCGCCCGCCACCAGCGCCACCCGGTCCTGGTGGGCCAGGGCCCAGCGCCGCAGCTCGTCCCCGAGCGTCCGCCCCTCCCACAGGCCCAGCTTCCGGTACCTGCCGGCCGTCTCCGGCGGCCAGCCGACGCATCCTTCAAGCACAGCGACTCCTTAGACGACGAATCGTGCGGTGCCGCCGCGGTGTCGACATGCGGTCCACATCGTCCCGGGGAGCACGGGAAGCGGCGACTCGGAGGTGAATTCACGGAGCGGGTCCCCGTAATTCGGCTCCCCTTTCTTCCCGTTGCTTTTCTGTGAATTGCGCGTTCTGCTACGGTGCCGGGCATGACCATTAATCGAATTCCGCAGAGCCGGGAAGAACTCCGCCGGACCATTGCCGAACGGATCGGTCTCGAACCGGACGACATAGGCGACGACCACAGCCTGTTCGAACTCGGACTCGACTCGGTCACCGCGCTTTCCCTGATCGGGTCCTGGCGTCGTGCGGGCCTTGACCGCCCGCCCCACGACTTCATCGACGCGCCGACCCTGGGGGACTGGTGGCGGCTCGTGGCCGCGCGCTGAACCGCCGCCCGGCAGGCCGGTGCCGGGGACTCTACGGGGACGCCGGGCACCCTGGCAATTGTTCTGGTGAACCGCTGACAGCGCGCTGACGCACTGACGCGAAAACGCCCCCGAATCGGCGGGGGCGAGCGCCGCGCCATTGCCCGGCGGCCGGCACCCTCTTCAAGGTGAAGGAGTCCGAAGGCACCATTGGCGGCGCGGGAGCGCCCGATCCGAAGGCGGCAACGCAGCAATGGAATTCGGTGTGAACTTCTTCCCCGTCGTCGACCCGGGCGTCAGGAGCGCCACCGAGTGCTACGACCTCGCCGGCGAACTCGCCGAACTCGCCGACGAACTGGGTTACGAGCACGTCCAGACCGTGGAGCACTACTTCACTCCCTACGGCGGTTACTGTCCCGACCCGGTCACGCTGCTCACCGCCCTGGCGGCCCGCACCCGCCGCGTCCGCATCGTGACCGGCGCGGTCATCCCCGCCTTCACCCACCCCGTGAAGCTCGCCGGCAAGCTCGCCATGCTGGACCACCTCTCGCACGGCCGCCTCGACGTCGGGTTCGGACGCGGTTTCCTGCCCACCGAGTTCGCGGCGTTCGACGTGCCGATGGACGAGAGCCGCGCCCGCTTCGCCGAGGGCGTCGAGGCCTGCCGCCGGTTGTGGACCACCGAGAACCTGGAGTGGAAGGGACAGTTCCACAGCTTCGGGCCGGTCACGCTGCTGCCGCGCCCCTACCAGCGCCCCCATCCGCCGATCTTCGTCGCCTCCGCCACCAGCGCCGAGTCCTGCGCCGCCGCCGGGCGCGCCGGACACCACCTCCAGGTCGTCCCGTCGGTCACCACGACGGAGCAGCTGCGGGGCATGCTGGACGCCTACCGGCAGGCGTGGGCGGAGGCGGGGCACCCGCCCGGCGGGTACCGCGTCCAGATCAAGTACACCTGCTACCTGTCCGAGCGCCACGGGGAGGCGCTGGCGCGGGCGGAGCACTGGGAGCGGTCGTACGTCGCCCACATGGCCCGCGCCGTGGCGCCGCTGGCCGCAGGGGGCGGCGCCGACTACCCCGGCTACGAGACCTTCGCCGAGAAGGCGGCCGGCTACGACTTCCAGCGGTCGCTGGCGGCGAACAAGGTCCTGGCGGGCGACTGCCACGCGGTGCGCGACCAGATCACCGCCATCCGCGCGGACCTCGGCACCGACCTCGACATGAGTCTCCAGTTCAGCCCCGGCGGTCTCGGCAGGGACGAGGCGGTCACCGCGATGCGGCTCTTCGCCGACCACGTGATGCCGGCCTTCCCGCGCGCCCGGGCCCGCAGCGCCGTCTGACCGGTCCTCGGACCTCCCCTTCCGGGCGGACGGGGACGTTCACAGGGCGGAATCCGCCCCCGCACGGGAGCGCCCGCCGCGGGGACGCCGGAGCCGGTCCGGAACACCGGCCCGCCCGGGGCACCGGTGCCGAGAGCCCGCCGGCCCGGAGCCGGCCCGCGCCCTCACCGTGCCCCGGCCCGCGCTCCTCGCCCGCCGGAGAAGGCGACCGGCCGGTCGGGGCACGACCGCGGCTCCTCGCCCCCTTCCCGCGCCCGGCCCCGTCCGGGACCGACGGCCCGGGTCCCCGGACGGGCCGGAGGACAGGGCCGCCCGGACGGACCCACACCGGACGGACCGGCGCCCGTCCGGACCCACGCCCGGCCGCTCCCCGGCCACGGCCCGGGCCCGCACCGACGGAGCGGACGCACGGCCGCCTCCCCGCGACGATCCGGGACCGCGGCGCGCGGCGCGTCGACGCGATCCGCCCGCCCGGCCGGTGCGCACGGCCGCGGTGCACCTTCCGGCGCCGCACCCGTGACGAGCCACGACGCTCACGCCGTACGCCCCCTCACCCGGCCCGGCCGGCCCGCGCGCCCGTCCGCCCACCGGCCCCGGCGGCCCGCGCGCACCGCCCGGCGCGTCCCCCGTCATACCGGCGTCAGCGGCCTATCAGAGCGGTCCGCGACGATGACCGGCGGGCGGCCCGGCACGGCCTCAGCGGCCGTCGCGGCGGCGCCCTTCCCTGTCGCCGGCCCCCCGGGAGGACGTCCCGATGCTCGACGAGGCAGCGCGCCCCACCGACTGGGTCCCGCTCGGAGCCGCGCAGCGCGGTATCTGGTACGCGCAGCGCCTGGACCCGGGCAACCCCCTCCACAACGGCGCCGCCTGCCTCGACCTGCGCGGCCCGCTCGACACCGGCGCGCTGGCCGAGGCCGTGCGCCACGCCGTCGCCGGCACCGAGGCCCTCCGCCTGGAGTTCGCCGAACACGGCGCCGACGGCGACGAGCCCGTCCAGCGCCTCGCCCCCGCCGCGCACGTCCCCGTGACACGGGAGGAGGCCACCGCCGAGGAGGCGCTGCGGTGGATGCGCGACGACCTCGCGGCCGCCGCGCCCCCGCACCGGGGCCCGCGGGCCGCGCACGTGCTCTTCCACGCCGGTGCCGACCGCCACCTGTGGTACCACCGGGCCGACCACCTGCTCCTCGACGGCATGGGCATGTGGCTCCTCCAGCGCCGGGTCGAGGCCGTCCACACCGCGCTCGCCGCGGGACGGGCGGTCCCCGCCGACCCGGCCGCCCCGCTGGCCCGGCTGTGGGAGGAGGAGGCGGCGTACCGGGCCTCACGACGGTTCGAGGACGACCGCGCCCACTGGCTGCGCGCCCTGCGCGACCGCCCCCCGGCCCTCTCCCTCGCGGGCCCGCCCGCCACCACCTCGCACGCCTTCGTCCGCTCCGGCGGCACCCTCGCGGCCGGACCGGCCCGGGCGCTGGAGGAACTGGCCGCCCGGTTCGACAGCGCGCGCCCCGCGGCGGTGGTCGCCGCCGTCGCCGCGCTCGTCCACCGCCTCACCGGCGCCACCGACCTGGTGCTCGGCCTCGCCGTCAACGCCCGGCTCACCCCCGCCGCCCGCCGCACCCCCGCCATGACCGCCAACGTGGTCCCGCTGCGCCTGACCGCCGGTCCCGGCACCCTCGTGGGCGACCTCGTCGGCCAGGCCGCCGACGCCCTGCGCGCGGCACTGCGCCACCAGCGCTACCCGCAGGAGGAGCTGCGCCGGGACCTGCGGATCCTCGGCTCCCGGCAGCCCCTGTACGGCCCCGTCGTCAACATCATGCGCTCCGCCGGCGGCGCGTTCGCCACGCTGCCCGCCCGGCTGGACTTCCTGTCCAACGGACCCGTCGACGACCTCAAGATCACCTGTTACGACTCCGGATCCGGGCCCCTGCCCGTCGACCTGGACGCCAACCCGGAGCGGTACCCGGCGGCCGAGCTCGACCGCCACCGCGAGCGGTTCCTGCACCTCCTGGAGGAGTTCGCCGCCGACCCCGACCGGCCGCTGGCCCGCATCGACCTGCGCACCCCGGCCGAGCGCCGCGCCACCCGGCCCGCGCCCGCACCGGCCCCCGACCCCGCCGGCACGCTGCCCGGCCTCTTCGCACGGCAGGCCGACCGTCACCCGGACCGCACCGCCGTCACCGCCGAGGACGAGCACCTCACCTACCGCGAACTCGACCGCCGCGCCGACCGGCTGGCCCGCCTGCTGCTGCGGCACGGCGCCGGGCCCGGCCACCTGGTCGCCCTCGCCCTGCCCCGCTCCGCCGTCCTGCCGGTGGCCCTGCTCGCCGTCCTCAAGACCGGCGCCGGCTACCTGCCGCTCGACCCCGGCTACCCCGCCGACCGGCTCGCGCTCATGATCGAGGACGCCCGGCCCGCCCTGCTGCTCACCGTCAGCGGCGAGGCCGACCGCGTCCCCGCCGGCCCCCACCGGATCACCCTCGACGGCCCGGCCTGCCGCGCCGCCCTCGAAGCGCTGGCCGACACCCCCCTCACCGACGCCGACCGCGGCGGCCCCGGCCGTGCCCCGCACCCCGACCACACCGCCTACGTGATCTACACCTCCGGCTCCACCGGACGCCCCAAGGGCGTGGTCGTCCCGCACCGCAACGTCGTACGGCTCTTCGCCACCGCCCGCCCCGCCGTCGGGTTCGGCGCCGACGACGTGTGGACGCTGCTGCACTCGTACGCCTTCGACTTCTCCGTCTGGGAGATCTGGGGCCCCCTGCTGCACGGCGGCCGCCTGGTCGTCGTCCCGCACGACACCGTCCGGACCCCCGCCCGGCTGCTGCGTCTGCTCGCCGCCGAACGCGTCACCGTGCTCAGCCAGACGCCCACCGCGTTCCAGCAGCTGATCCTCACCGAGGGCGAACGTCCCGACCTGGGACGGGACCTGGCCCTGCGCCGGGTCGTCCTGGGCGGCGAGGCGCTCGACCCCGGCTCGCTGCGCGACTGGTACACACGCCACCCCGAGGACAGCCCCCGCGTCGTCAACATGTACGGCATCACCGAGACCACCGTGCACGTGACCCACCTGCCGATGGACCGCCGCGCCGCCGGCACCGCCACCACCGGCAGCCCCATCGGGCAGCCCCTCGCCGACCTGGGCCTGTACCTGCTGGACAGCGCGCTGAGGCCAGCGGTCCCCGGCACCACCGGCGAACTGTACGTCTCCGGCGCCGGACTGGCCCGCGGCTACCTGGGCCGGCCCGCGCTCACGGCGGAGCGCTTCGTCGCCGACCCCTACGGCCCGCCCGGCGCCCGGATGTACCGCACCGGCGACCTCGCCCGGTACACCGAGGAACACGGCCTGGCCCACCTGGGCCGCGCCGACGGGCAGGTCCAGCTGCGCGGCTTCCGCATCGAGACCGCCGAGATCGACGCCGAGCTCGGCCGGCTGCCCTCCGTGGCCGCCTGCGCCACGGTGCTGAAGGACGGCCCCACCACCGGCCCGCGGCTGGTGAGCTACGTCGTGCCCGCGGCCGGCGCGCGGATCGAACCCGCCGGCCTGCGCGACCGCCTGGCCCGGAGCCTGCCGCCGCACGCCGTGCCCTCCGCGGTCGTCGCCCTCCCCGCGCTGCCCCTGACCCCCAACGGCAAGCTCGACCGGGACGCCCTGCCCGACCCGGTGGCCCGCCCCGCGGGCCGCGCGCCCGCGAACCCCGTCGAGCGGGAGCTGTGCGCCCTCTTCCAGGACGTGCTGGGCTGCGGCCCGGTCGGCGCCGACGACGACTTCTTCGACCTCGGCGGACACTCCCTGCTCGCCACCCGGCTCGTCGCCCGCGTCCGGGCCGCCTTCGGCGCCGACCTCGGCGTGGGCACCGTCTTCGACGCCTCCACCCCGGCCGCCCTCGCCACCCGCGTGCGCCCCGCGCCGTCGCGGCCCGGCGCCGGCACGCCGCCCGCCCCGGCTCCCGGGGAGCCGGACGGGGACGTCCCGGCCGTCCCCGCGTCCGGCCGGCTGCCGCTGGCCCCGGCCCAGCGCCGCATGTGGGCGCTGCACCGGATGCAGGGCCCGAACGCCACCTACAACCTGCCCTGCGCCTTCCGGCTCACCGGCGACCCCGGCCACCGCGCCCTCGAGGAGGCCCTGCGGGACGTGGTGCGCCGCCACGGCATCCTGCGCACCCGCTACCCGGACACCGACGGCGAACCCGTCCAGGAGATCCTGCCGCCCGCCGCGGCCGACCGCCTCGCCCTGACCACCCGCACCACCACCGAACAGGAGCTGCCCGGCGACCTGACCGGCGCGGCCCGCCTCCCCTTCGACCTCGCCGCCGACCTGCCGCTGCGCGCCACCCTCTTCGCGCTTCCGCCCGCACCCGACGGCAGCCCGGTCCGGGTCCTGCTGCTGGTGCTGCACCACATCGCCGGCGACGGCTGGTCCCTGCGCCCGCTGCTGAGCGACCTCGGCCACGCCTACGCCGCCCGCCGCCTCGGCCGCGCCCCCCACTGGTCGCGGCCCGCCCCGCACCCGGCCGCCCTGCGCCCGCCGGCCGGCGGGCCCGCGGCACGGCCGGACGGACTCGAGTACTGGCGCCGCACCCTCGACGGAGCCCCCGAACAGCTGCCCCTGCCCACCGACCGGCCGCGCCGGGCCGTCGCCGGGCACGGCGGCGCGAGCGTCCCGCTGGAGGTGGACGCCGACCTGCACACCCGCCTGCAGACCCTGGCGCGCGACCACCACGCCACCCTCTTCATGGTCCTGCACGCGGCCCTCGCCGCCCTGCTCACCGCCTCCGGCGCGGGCACCGACGTGGTCATCGGCAGTCCCACCTCCGGGCGGCCCGACGCGACCGCCGACGAGGTCGTGGGCTTCTTCGTCAACCCGGTCGCGCTGCGCGTCGACACCTCCGGCTCCCCCTCGTTCTCCGAGCTCCTCGCCCGGGTCCGGCGCACCGACCTGGCCGCCTACGACCACCAGGACGTCCCCTTCGACAGGGTCGTGGACGCCCTCGCCCCGCAGCGCACCCTCAGCCGTCACCCCCTCTTCCAGGTCGTGCTGTCCTTCCAGGACACCGCACCCCGGCTGGACCTGCCGCGGGTGCCCACCGCCACGCTCCCCGTCGACCTCGGCGCCGCCAAGTTCGACCTCACCGTCAACCTGGTGGAGCGGCGCGCCGCCGACGGCACCGCCGCCGGCCTCACCGGTGACGTCGAGTACGCCACCGACCTCTTCGACGCCGGCACGGCCCGCGCCACGGTGCGCCGGCTGCTGACCCTGCTGCGCGCCGTCGCCGCCGACCCGGCCCGGCCCGTCACCGACGTCGACCTCACCTCGGCGCGCGAGCGGCGGCTCGCCCTCGGCCCCTGGAACCCGCCGGCCACCCCGGCCGCCCACCCGCACCTGCCCGCGCTGTTCGCCGCGCAGGCCGCCGCCCGCCCCGACGGCCCCGCCCTGGAGGCGGACGGCACCGTCCTCACCTACGCCGAACTCGACGCCGCCACCGACCGGCTGGCCCGGCTGCTGCTGCACGACGGCGTCGGGGCCGGCACCGTCGTCCCGATCGCGCTGCCCCGCTGCGGCCGGGCGGCACTCGCCTGGCTGGCGGTCCTCAAGACCGGCGCCTGCTGCCTGCCCGTCGACCCCACCTACCCCGCCGAACGCGTCCGGCACCTGCTGGCCGCCGCCCCCGGCGGCCCCGTGCTGACCGCCGCCGCCCACACGGCCGTCCTGCCGCGGGACACCCGGCGGATCGTCCTCGACGAGCCCGCCGTCCGGAGCGCCCTGGCGGCCCTGCCCGCCACCCCGCTCGCCGACGCCGAGCGCCCGCGCCCGATCCACCCGGACGACCCCGCCTACGTCATCCACACCTCCGGCTCCACCGGATCCCCCAAGGGCGTCGTGGTCCCGCACACGGGACTGCCCGCCCTGGCCGCCGCCCAGGTCGAACGCTTCGCCCTCGACGCCGGCAGCCGCGTGCTGCAACTGGCCTCACCCAGCTTCGACGCGTCCGTGATGGAAACCCTCATGGCGTACGCGGCGGGCGCCACCCTGGTCGTCCCGCCGCCCGGACCGCTCGCCGGGGCCGACCTCGCCGAGGTCGCCGCGGCCCGGGGCATCACCCACGCCCTGGTGCCGCCCACCGCGCTGACCGGCGTCCCGCCCGAGTCCCTGCCCGGCCTGCGCACCCTCGTCGTGGGCGGCGAGGCGTGCCCGCCCGCGCTGGCCGCCCGCTGGTCCACCGGCCGCCGTCTGGTCAACGCCTACGGCCCCACCGAGACCACCGCCTGCGCCACCATGAGCCTCCCCCTGGACGGGGAAGCGGTCGTGCCCATCGGCACCCCCGTCGCCGGCCTGCGCGTCCACGTCCTCGACGAGCGTCTGCGCCTGGCACCCACCGGCGTCCCCGGCGAGCTGTACATCGCCGGCCCCGGCGTCGCCCACGGCTACCGGGGACGTCCCGGCGCCACCGCCGAACGCTTCGTCGCCGACCCCTACGGCCCGCCCGGCAGCCGCGCCTTCCGCACCGGCGACCTCGGGCGCCGGCGCGCCGACGGCACCCTGGAATACCTCGGCCGGGCCGACGACCAGGTGAAGATCCGCGGTTTCCGCGTCGAACCCGGGGAGATCACCGCCGCCCTGGGCCGCCACCCCGCCGTACGCCGCTGCGCGGTCGTCGCCCGCGAGGACCGCCCCGGCGACCGCCGGCTGGTCGCCTACGTCGTCCCCGGCCGCGGCCACCGGGCCGACCCCGCCGACCTCCGCCGCCATCTCGCCGGCAGCCTGCCCGCCCACATGGTCCCGGCCGCCTTCGTCACCCTGGAGACGCTGCCCGTCACCGCGCAGGGCAAGCTGGACCGCGCCGCGCTGCCCGCCCCGGGCGCCGAGCCGGCCCCGCCCCCGCGGGCGTCCCGCCCGCCGCGCCCCGGCACGGAGGAGACCGTGTGCGCGGCCCTCGCCGAGGTGCTGGGGACGACCACCGTGGGCCCGGACGACGACTTCTTCGAACACGGCGGCGACAGCATCCTGGCCATCCGGCTCGTCGGCCTGCTGCGCTCGCGCGGTCTGGGCATCGCCACCAAGGACGTCTTCCAGCACCGTACGGCCGCCGCGCTCGCCGCCCACGCCGCGACCGGGGGCGACCCGGACGACGTCCCGGGACCGCGGCGCACCGCGCCCGCCACCGGCCCCTTCCCGGCACCCCCCATGGCGCACTGGCTCCACGACAGCGGGGGACCGGTGGACACGTTCAGCCAGACCATGATCGTGCGCACCCCGCCGCTGCCGGACACCGGCCCGCTGCTGCGCGCCCTGCAGCACCTCATCGACAGCCACGACGCGCTGCGCACCACGCTGCTGCGCGGCCCCCGGTCCGCCCCGGCCGCCGCCCGCCTGCGCCTGCGCCCGGCCCCGCAGGGCACCCCCGACGCCGCGGACTGCCTGCGCCGCGTGCCCGTCGACGCGGCGCCCGACGAGTCCGTCCGGACCACCGAGCTCACCCGGGCCCGCGCCGAACTCGCCCCGGAACAGGGGCGGATGCTGCGCGCGGTGTGGTTCGACGCCGGCGACCGGGAGGGCCGGCTGGCCCTCGTCGTGCACCACCTCGCCGTGGACGCCGTCTCCTGGGGCGTCCTGCTGCCCGCGCTGCGCACCGCCTGCGAGGCCGCGCTCGCGGGCACACCACTGCCGCGGCCCCCCGCCCGCACCCCCTACGCGGACTGGGCCGCCCGGCTCCCCGAGGAGGCCGCGTCCCCCGGGCGGGTGCGCGAACTGCCCCTGTGGACCGCCGTGCTGGAGGCACCCCGGCTGCGGCTCGGGGCCCGCCCGCGCGATCCGCGCCGCGACACCTTCGCCGCCCTGCGGCACCACACCGCCGACCTGCCCGTCCCCGTCACCCGGGACCTGCTCACCACCGTGCCCACCGCCTTCCACTGCCGTGTGCTCGAACCGCTGGTCGCGGCCCTCGGTGTCGCCCTCCTCCACCAGGCCGCCCGCGCGGGCCGGACGGCCGGTGACGTCCTGCTCGACCTGGAGGGCCACGGCCGGGACACCACCGGCCCCGGCGCGCCGCCGGACACGGCGGTCGGCTGGTTCACCTGCCTGCACCCCCTGCGGCTGCCGCTCGCGGACCTCGACCCCGACGACGCGCTCGCCGGGGGAGCCGCGCTCGGCCACGCCGTCCGGCGCGTCAAGGAGGCGGTCCGCGCGCTGCCCTCGGACGGATCCGGGTTCGGCCTGCTGCGCAGGCTCAACGACCGGACGGCGCCCGTCCTGGCCCGCCTGGATCCGCCGCCGCTGGCCTTCAACTACCTCGGCCGGTTCCGCCACGACGACACGCCGTGGAGCGCCGCGCCCGACGACACCGCCCTCGCCGGCGGGGAGCGGACCCGGACTTCCCGGTCGCCCACGACCTGGAGGTCAACGCCGTGACCCTGGACGGCCCCGAAGGGCCCCGGCTGCACGCCGTGTGGAGCTGGCCCGACGGGTTGCTCGCGCCCGGCACGGTGGAGGCGCAGTCCGACGCCTGGCTGCGCGCGCTGACCGCCCTGACGGAACACGCGCGGCACGGCGATCCGGGCGGCTGGACACCGTCCGACCTGCCCCTGGTCGACCTCGACCAGGCAGAGCTCGACGAACTGCAGGCCGCCTGGCGCGACCGCTGAGGCGGCCCGTCCACCGGCCGCCGGCGCCGTCAGATCACTGTCAGCCGGACGTCATGGCCGCCTCCTACAGTCCACGACAACGGGCCGGAGAAACCGTCCGACGCACCGGGCCGCGCACCCGCCCGACCGGGCGGCGCCGCACCTCGGCCCGGGCCGCACTCCGAAGCAGAAGGAGAGACGCGCATGGCATCCCACGAAGTCGCCGAGAAGCACCTGCACGAGGGCATCGAGGCGAGCGGGCCCGCCCCCGACCTCGCCGCCGCCGCGGCCCTGCTGGAGATGGGCGACCGGCTCGGCGTCCTGGACCGTCTCGGCAGCGACCGCGTCCTCGACACACGGGAGACGGCCGCCGCCGCGGACCTGCCCGAACCCGCCCTCACCCGCTACCTGGACGCCCTGGAGTCGGCCGGCCTCGTCGTCCGGGAGAGCACCGGTCACTACCGCGGCTGCCCCGACTTCGAGACGGTACGGCACCAGGCCGGCTACATCTCCTGGACGATGAACGCCAACCGGCCCTTCATCGAACACGCCCGGGAGTTCTTCACCGACTGGGAGCGGGCCGCCCGCACGTACGTGCGCGACTACCGGGAGGTCGCCGTGAGCTCCCAGTGGATGGGGTCGCACGCCTTCTACCCGGCCGCGCTCGCCACCATCGTCGACGCCAAGCCCCGCAAGGTGGTCGACCTCGGTGCGGGCACCTGCCGACTGCTCATCGAGACGCTGTCGGCCGTGCCCGGCTCCACGGGGATCGGGCTGGACTTCGCCGCCGACGCCTGCCGGGCCGCCGAGCACGCCGTCGCGCAGGCCGGTCTCGCCGACCGGCTCGAGGTGCTGGAGCGCACCATCCAGTCCGTGGCCGACGACCCCGGCTTCCTGGCCGAGGCCGACGTCATCCACGCGGGCTTCGTCTTCCACGACATGCTGCCCGACGAGGAGGACGTGTGCGACGCGGTGCTCGCCAACTGCCGCGACCAGCTCGCCGACGGCGGGTTCCTCGCCGTCACCGACGCCGTGCCGTACCTGCGTGACCCGCGGGAGCGCCGGTTCAGCGCAGCGGTGTCGTACTACCACGGGGAGTTCATGCGGCGCAGGCTGCTGAGCGAGGAGGAGTGGCTGGGCAAGCTGCGCGGCGCCGGCTTCTCCGACGCCCGCGCGGTCACCCTGGCCTTCCCCACCGGCCGCCTGTTCATCGCGCACCGGTGACACGCCCCGTGACCGCCGGCGCCACGACCGCGACCGCGCCCCCGGACGTCGTCCTGCGCCCCGGCCCGGTGTCCGTGCCCGCCGGCCGGCGCCGGCCGGCGGCCGACGGCGCCGCCTTCGGCGAGGTGTTCACCGACCACATGGTCACCGTGCGGTGGACCGCCGCCGACGGCTGGCACGACGCCGTGCTGGAGCCGTTCGCCCCGCTGGAGCTGAGCCCGGCCACGGTCGGACTGCACTACGGGCAGAGCGTGTTCGAGGGGTTCAAGGCCTACCGCAGGACGGCCGACCGGGCCGCCGTCTTCCGGCCGTTGGCCCACGCCCGCCGGCTCGCGGCCTCGGCCCGGCGGCTCGCCCTCCCGAGGTCCCGGCCCCCCTGTTCGTCGCCGCCACCGAGGCCCTGGTCCGCCAGGACATGGACTGGATCCCCGAGGGCGACGACAGGAGCCTGTACCTCAGGCCGGTGCTGTTCGCCTCCGAGGCCCATCTGGCGCTGCGGCCCGCCCGCGCCTGCCTGTTCGTCCTCATCGCCTTCCCCACCGGCAACTTCTTCGGCGCGGACGCCCGGGCCGTGACGGTGGCGGTCGCCGAGGACCACGTGCGCGCCGCCCCGGGCGGCACCGGGGCGGCCAAGTGCGGGGGCAACTACGCGGGCGCCTACCGCGCCCAGGAGGAGGCCGCCCGGCGGGGCGCGGACCAGGTGGTCTGGCTGGACGCGGTGGAACGCCGCTGGGTGGAGGAACTGGGCGGCATGAACCTGTTCTTCGTGTACGGCGAGGGGGACCGGGCCGAACTGCTCACCCCGCCGCTGACCGGGACCATCCTGCCCGGCGTCACCCGCGACGCCCTCATCGTCCTCGCCCGCGACCTCGGACTGCGGGTCACCGAGGCCCCCGTGGCGCTCGACCGGTGGCGCGAGGACTGCGCCGCCGGCCGGATCACGGAGGTCTTCGCGTGCGGCACCGCCGCCCGGGTCACGTCCGTCGGCCGCGTGCTCGGCGCGGACGGGCCGTGGACGGTCGGCGACGGCCGGCCGGGCCCGGTCGCCGGCCGACTCTCCGCGGCCCTGGCCGCCGTCCACCGCGGCGAGGCGGCCGACCCCTACGGCTGGTGCCATCCGGTGGACCGCGACCCCTGCTGACCGGTCCCGCCCGCGTGGCCGGGAAGCGGTTTGACCGACCGCGAAACGCTGTGGGAGGCTTGCTCCATGATCTACTGAGTGCGCGGGCATCGCCCGTTGTCTTCGACCGACCTGACGTCTCCTCTTCTTCACGACGTCATGCCACGACGCCGCCCCGCTCCTTCGACGGAGCCCCGTCGGCGTCGCTCTCAGCCTGCTGCCGTTGCCGTGGCATCTGTCCGGCACTGCCGCGTCCTCGCGCTTCGGTTCTGCCGTCCGCGCGGCTGACGAGGACCAACGGGCGGTCTTCGGTTCTTGCGTATCCGCAATGTTCCGTCCCCTGCTCAGGAGTTCCTTCATGTCCGAGACGCAGCGTGATCCCCGTCGCTGGTGGATCCTCGCGGTGTTGTGCACCTCCCTGTTCGTCATCGTTCTGGACAACACCATCCTGAACGTCGCCATCCCGTCCATCACCGAGCAACTGGGCGCGAGCACCGCGCAGATCCAGTGGACGCTCAACGCCTACACGCTCATCCTGTCCGGCCTGCTCATCACCGCCGGAGGCCTCTCCGACCGGCTCGGCCGCAAGCGCGCCCTGCTGCTCGGCCTGGCGGTGTTCGGCGGCGGGTCCCTGCTGGGCGCGCTGGCTCCCTCCCCGCAGGTCCTCATCGCCGCCCGCGCGCTGATGGGCATCGGGGCGGCCTTCCTCATGCCCGGCACCCTCGCCGTCCTGGTGCGCACCTTCGACGACGAGGAACGACCGCGGGCCATCGGCGTCTGGGCGGCGGTCTCCTCCGCCGGCATGGCCCTCGGCCCCGTCCTCGGGGGTTCCTGCTCGACCACTTCTGGTGGGGCTCCACCTTCCTGATCAACGTGCCGGTCGCGATCGTCGGCCTGATCGCCATGGGCGTGCTGCTGCCGGAGTCGAAGGACCCCGGCAACTCCCGCCCCGACCTGGCCGGCGCGCTGCTGTCCACCGTGTCCGTGGTGTCGCTGGTGTGGGCGGTCATCTCCGTGCCGCGGGACGGCTGGCTGGCGCCGCAGACCCTCGGCGCCGGGCTGGTCGGCCTGGCCGGCGTCGCGCTGTTCGTGTGGTGGGAGCGCCGGGTCGACGATCCCATGCTCGACATGGCGATGTTCGGCAACCCCAAGTTCCGCGGCGCCGTCTTCGGCGGGATCCTCACGGCCTTCGGTCTGGCCGGCTCGCTGTTCCTGCTCACCCAGGACCTGCAGTTCCTGCGCGGCTACGACCCGCTGGAGGCCGGTGCCCAGCTGACCCCGATGGCCATCGGCGTCCTGGCCTGCAGCATCCTGGTCAGCCCGCGGGTGCTGAAGGCGGTCGGCGTCGGCAAGGGCATCGTGATCGGTGTCACCTGCTCGGCCGTCGGGCTGCTCACCGTGGCGCTGGCGCCCGACGAGAACGGCTACGCCGTCCTGGTGGCCGGTCTGCTGCTGCTGGGCGGCGGCGCGGGCGTCTCGGGTCCCCTGGTCGCCAACGCGCTGATGAGCTCCATCCCCCGCGAGCGCGCCAGCACCGGGTCCGGAGTGAACAACACCCTGCAGGAGCTGGGCAGCGGCCTGGGCATCGGCGTCCTCGGCGCGGTCCTGACCGGGATCTTCGCCCAAGCGGTGCCCGACGCGCTGCGCTCGGCCGCCGGTGAGTCCTATCCGGAGGCCGTGGCCGCGGCCGACGGCTCCCCGGGACTGCTGGACGAGGTCCGGGACGGCTTCGCACAGGCCCTGACGCTCAGCCAGCTCATCGGCGCGGGAGCGGTCCTGGTCGGCGGCTGCATCGCCGGATCGATGCTGCTGCGGGCCGAGAGGGCGGAGCAGGCGCGGACCGCCGAGAAGGACGCGCAGCAGCCGACGGAGGCCGCCGCGGCCGACTGACCGGCGGGCCCCTCGGGCCGCCGCGGCAGGGTGCGCCGGGACCGGTGTTCCGAGGGCGGTTCCCGGCGCACCCGACCGGGCCTGTCCGGCGGGCCGTGCCGCAGGTCTCCTGCGACCCGGTCCGCCGGACAGGCCCCGGTGCGCGCCTATGGCCGCCGGTGCAGCAGCCGGGGTTCCCCGAAGGGCGGCCGGCCGGTGTCGGCGCCGTGCCCCGGCCGGTGTTCCTCGACCGCCTCGATCGCCTCCTCCAGCTGGGTGGACAGCTGCTGCACCGTCGAGACCAGCGTCTGCTGCTGCGACATGAGCTCTCTCACCTGCAGACGCAACCGGCGCAACTCCGCGTCCACGGGGGACTCGGCGCGGGCGTGCCCCGACAGCGGGCCCGGGCGGGCCGGCCCGGGGCCGGAGTTGCCGGGTCCGGGCGGACGGCGGACGCCGCCCGCGGGCCGGGGCGCCGTGCTGGGCGCGGGCGCGATGGCCGAGGAGGACGGCTGGGTGCGCAGGGTGATCCGCTGGGGGCCCCGGGAATCGGTGGCTCCCGACGCCTGCACGTCCAGCAGTTCGGGGGAGTGGGACAGTATCTGCTGCATCCGTTTGCTGAGCGCGGGTACCGGTGTGACGCCGAGTTCGTCGGCCAGACGGCGACGGACCCGTTCGTAGACGCTCAGTGCCTGTGCCTGGTGGCCGCACCGGTAGAGGGCGACCATCAACTGGTCGTAGAAACGTTCCCGCAGTGGGTAGCTGTTGGTCAGTTCTTCCAGTTCGGCGATGACGTGCGCGTGCATGTTGGCGCGCAGCGACACGTCGTAGAGGAGTTCCAGGGCGCTCAGCCTCGCCTCCTCCAGCATCGCCGCGCCGGCGGTGCAGAGCGGGCCGCGGCTGCCCTGGAGGGCCGGGCCGCGCCACAGCTTCAGCGCGCCGCGGACCATCTTCTCCGCGAGGGCCGGATCCTGGGCGGCGGTGTGACGCGCCCGGTCGACGGTGCGGACGAAGACCTCGCTGTCTATCTGCTCGGGGTCGGCTCTGAGGACGTAACCGGACTCCTCGGTGATCAGACACTCCTGGGCGGCGGCCTCGCCGCCCTTGAGCGGATCCATCATCCGGCGTAATCGGTAGATCTGGGCCTGGAGGGCGTTGGCGGACTTACGAGGTTTGGAATTGCCCCAGACTTCCTCGCTCAACTGTTCGGCGGAAACCGTGGAGCCGCACTTGACGATGAGTGCTCCCATCAGGGTGCGCTGCTTGTGGCTGCTGAGGGGGACCCTGCGTTGGTTGACGCTGTCGTACAGCTCCGTCAATCCAAGAACTCTGAACTTCACACCTTCTCCCGCTGTTGTCGGAAATCCGGTTCCCAGACGGTTCTGTGTGGGGGGATGAGACCGGGCTCCGCCGCCGCCTCCTTTCCTGTGGAACGGACGGGACCTGCCAGGTGACCGACGCGGCGCTCCAGCGAAGCCGGAACCCGTGTTGCGATGATCCTAAGCGGCCACGTTGAAAGAGTCACCACATGAGATTCCGCCACTGACGGTCTTTGGGAAACACTTTGTACGTCAGTCTCCTGGCAGGTCGTCAGGGTCGTGTCAGCGGGCCGGGCGACCATCGGTGCGTTTCCCCGCGGTCCTCGGGCCCGAGGCGCACCGGAACGCCCTGACCGCTCTCGCCCGTGGGTCGCACCGCCCGGACGTCAGGAGGGTCATGAGCAGTTGGGACGCGGAAGTGGCGGTGGTCGGCCTGGGCGCGTGGGGATCCTGCGCGCTCTGGCAGATCGCCTCCCGGGGCGTCGACGCCCTCGGCATCGAGCAGTTCCACCCGGGTCACGCCTGGGGGGCCTCGCACGGCGGGTCGCGCATGTTCCGCGTCACCTGCCTGGAACATCCCGAACTCGTGCCGCTGGCACGGCGATCGCTGGAACTGTGGCACGAACTCGCCGGCCTGACCGGTACGCCGCTCTTCGAGAACCGCGGCGGACTGCTGATCGGGCCCGAGGGCGGCCGTGTCGTCGGCGGCACGCTGCGCGCCGCGCGCCGGCACGGCATCCACGTGGAGCGACTGGCCCCGCCGGAGCTGCGCGAACGCTTCGGCCAGCACGCGGAACCCGGCCCCGACGACATCGCGGTGTGGGAGCCGTCGGCCGGCATCCTGCGCCCCGAGGAAGCCGTACGCGCCGCGACCGGGCTCGCCCGCTCCACCGGGGCGCGGGTCGTCACCGGCACCCAGGTGCACTCCGTCGAACTGGTCTCCGGCGGCGTGGAGCTGGAGACCGGAGGGGGACTGATACGGGTGCGGCAAGCCGTGATGGCCATCGGTTCCTGGCTCGCCTCGCTGGTTCCGGGCATGGCGCTGACCCCCCTGCGGATGCCGATCACGTGGTTCCGTTCCGCCACCGGTGACGACCGGTTCGAACTGGACCGCTTTCCCGTGTTCATGCGTGAGCTTCCGGGGCAGGAGGTCCTGTGGGGCAACGGCAGCGAGAAGGAGTACGGCGTCAAGCTGGGCCTGGAGGCCCATGGGAGGAGGCCGCGCCCCATCGACCCGGACACGGACGACCGGAGTGCCGTCAGCGAGGACTGGGCCGACCTCACGAGGGTGCTGGAACGCTATTTGCCCGGGCTCGAACCCATTCCCTCGCAGGTTTCGGTGTGCATGCTCACCGCCACGCCCGACGGGCAGTTCGTCATCGGAAGACCGGGGGGCGATCCGCGTTTGATTCTTGCCGGGGGCTGCAATGCGCACGGTTTCAAACACGCCAGCGGTATCGGGGAGATCCTGGCCGACCTGGTAACGCACAGGCCCGCGCGCATGCCGCTGGACTTCGTCAGTCCGGATCGGGCCGTCCTGAAATGACCGGTGATTCCGAAATACTGGGCGGATCGCGGTGCGGCACGGCTCCGCATTCGCCGGGATCGTCACTGGTTGTAGCGGCCACGGGTACCTTGTCGGCGATTTCGGTGACCATGCGCCGCCGTCCTTGACGGGCCGCACCGGTCTCCGTCGGCAGCGAAAGGCACAGAGCCGGATTGTGGCGCCGCCGAACGGGCGCGCGCGGGCCGGATTCCGGGTTCCGCGCGCAGGCGCCGCCGGCCCACGGGGAGTTCGCCGGACCGGGAACCCCGCTCGTGGAGCCGCTCGCCCGGAGCGAGGCCGGTGCCGGGAGATCCGGCCGGGGCGCCGACGGGGCCGTGCGTCCGGGACCGGACGGAGCGGGGTGCGGCGCACGCTCGTCCACCGCTCGCGGTTCCTCCTCCCCCCCCGCGGGGCCCGGAACGACCGCCGTGGACCGGAGTGTGTCCCTTCGGCGCCCGGCCCGGCGGCGAGCTCGGCGATCGCCGCCCCGGGAAGGTACGCGGCGTCGGAAGCCACCCGGGCGGCGGTGGCGAGGCGGGGCCGGGACAGGTCCACGGTGATGATCCTCAGCGGGGCGTGGACGCGCGCGACGACCGCCGCGGCCGGCTCCACCGGCCCCGCCCCACCACGACCACCGTGTGGCCGGGGCCGACGCCGCCCGCGCGCACGCCGAGTTCGTAGGCGGCGGGCAGCACTTCGGAGAGCAGGACGGCCTCCTCCGGCGTCAGCGAGGACGGCCACCGGTGGAGGGAGTGGTCCGCGAACGGCACACGGACCCTCTCCGCCCGGGGGCCGTCGATGCGGTGTCCGAGCATCCGGCCGCCGACGGGGCACTGTCCGTACCCGCCGTCCCGGCACCACGCGCACTGCCCGCACGCGGAGACGGACGAGACGACGACCCGGTCGCCCGCGGTGCACCGGCGCACCGCGTGGCCGGCCTCCAGCACCTCGCCGACCGCCTCGTGCCCGAGCACCGTGCCGGGCTCGGCCTCGGGGAGGTCGCCGCGCACGATGCGCAGGTCACCGCCGGAGACGGCGGTCGCGTCGACGCGTACCAGGGCGTCCGTCGCCGCCTCGATCCCCGGATCCCTCACCCCGTGTCCCAGGAGACCCGTCCCGGGGCGCGGTAGACGAGCGCACGCATGGTCCTCACCTCTTCGGCCCCGTTCCGCTTCCGGTCTCGGCACACGGGCACCGTCCCTGCGAAGGGGCGCCCGGATCCCTTCGCAGGGGCCGTCCGGCCCCGCCCCCGGACGCCGTGGTGGCGGGACCCGGGGCGCCTCGGCCGGCGTGACCGGGGCGCCCCGGGCGCGGGCCCGTTCCCCTGGGACGGGCTGGGCGACCGCGGTGAACGGGGGGAGCCGCGGGCGGCGGGGCCTGGAGCCGGGCCCTGCCGGTCAGGGCGAGCACGAGCCCCCGGGCCGGCGGGCCGAGGGCGCCGTGCGGGGGGGGGCGTAGGGGGTGAAGTGGGCCGGGGTGTGGTCGATGGGCAGGTCGGGACGCCAGGCGGTGAGGATCTGGGCGCTGCACACGAACAGGCCGTCGGGCAGCCGGTCCAGGGGGTACCAGGCCCAGTCGTCGACGCTCTCGTCCGGCTGTGCGGCCGGCTGCCCCCGCCAGGCGGTGACGAGGGCACCGACGGTGACCCGCACGACGTCTCCGACGTGGTCGACGAGCGTGCCCAGGAGCGTGACGTCGTCGGGCCGGGCGATCAGGCCGGTCTCCTCGGCGAGTTCACGGACCACGGCCGCTTCGAGGGACTCCCCGGCCTCCACGGTTCCTCCCGGCAGTTCGAGGGTGCCGTGGCGGTGGCGGCCGAGGAGCACGCCCCGGTCGCCGAGGACGACGGCGCCCACGCCGACGGCCGCGTGCGGCGCCGGCGGCCGCGTGGTGCGGGGCCGGCTGGAAAGACGCGCGGGGCGGTCCGGGAGGCGGCGGGCGCGGACGAGCTGCTGCACGACGGGGTCGTCCTCGCCGGGAGGGCGCAGGAGGTCGACGGCCTCGACCCGGAAGCCGTACTCGGTGAGCAGGTCCTCCCACAGCCGCGGTGCCAGGACCCACATCCGGACGGTCAGCGGCGGATCGTCCCGGAGCCTGATCGTCTGCTCCCGTGGCGCGACCGTCGTGGACGGGCCGCGGCCGTGCAGGTCGGTGTGGAGGAGCGAGAGGACCAGCGGCGCGCCGGGGCGCAGGCCCTCGCGCAGCGCGGGCAGCACGCGGCGCGGGTCGGCGAAGGCGAGGCTGCCGATGGCGTACGCGGCGTCGAAGGGACCGGCGGTGCGCAGGTGGTCGACCACGTCGCCGTGCACGAACCGGACGCCGGGTGCGCCGGCGTGCGCGCCGGTGGCGCGTCGGTGCTGGGTGGGGGACCGCTCGACGGCGGTGACCTGCGCGCCGTGGGCGCGGGCCAGGTGCACGGCGTGGTGGCCGGCGCCGGAGCCGATGTCCAGGACGCGTTTGCCGGCGACGTCGCCGAGGATCTCCGCGCCGGGACCGACCCCCTTCCACGGAGTCCACTCCAGTCGTCCGGGGACGGGCGGCACGTATCCGCGATCCAGTTGACGTCGGCCGTACACGGTCCAGGCTTCGGCGTTGAGGTCCTCGACGGACACGGGAACTCCTGACGACGCAGGGGAGGGCGGGAACTGCGCGACGTCCTCGTCCGGTTCCGGGCCCGAGGACCGGCCGTCGACGGCCGGGGAACACGGTGCCGGGTGCGGACGGCGCCACCGGCGCGGGGCGACGGCGGGCGGCATCCGGCCGGTGAGGGTGTTCCGCACCTCGGCGGGGGCGCACGGTCCGGGGCCGGGGCCCGTGCCGGGCGCGGCGGGCGGGCGGCCGGACGCCGGGCGGCACGACGCCGGCGATGACGGAGGAGGCGGCACACTGTCACCTCTTCCGTCATCGCCGGATGATTGTGCTCCGAGGAGGCCGCGGTGCGGCGGCCCGCCGCCGCCCCGCCGACGGGGACGCGTCCTCAGGGCCGGCGCCCGCCCGGTGCCTCCTCGCAGATGATCTCGTCACGCGGGGTGTAGTGCGTGCGGAACGGTTCCCGCCGCACCTCCCGGCCGTCGTCGCGGAAGACCCGCTCCACGGTGACGTCGAAGCCCTCGAGCGGGGTCTGCGGCACGCACCGCTCGCCGGTTCCCGTCTTCGTCTCCGGCCGCCGCACCTCGGTGCGCGCTCCCTTGACCGACGTGACCTCGTCGTACTTCTTCGTGCCGAGGAAGGTGACGGTCACCGAGGTGTCGGTGGACTCGGCCTGGATGTACAGGGCCCTGCCGGAGTCGTTGGTGAACCTCAGGTCGAGGCTGCCCCAGGCGACCGTCGCCTCGCGGCCCTCCGGGTAGCGCTCGATGTAGAAGGAGTGGGCGCCGTACTCGACGGGCTTGACCCCCGCGAAGAACATCGCGTTGAAGACCGTGGTGGCCACGGCGGACACGCCGCCGCCGGGCGCCTTGGCGTACTGGTCGTCGAGGATCATGATGCCCTCGACGAAGCCGTTGGCCTCGGTGCGCTCGCCCACGGTCCGGTTGAAGCTCCAGGTCTCGTCCGGCATGACGACGGAGCCGTCGATGAGTTCCACGGCCCGGCCGACGTTCGTCGTGCGGTAGGCGGCCGGTTCGAACTCGACGGTGAAGGAGGACATCTTCTCGGTCAGCCCCAGCCGGGCCGCGTTCTCGCGGGTGACCTCCGGCTGGATCCGCCGCGTGTCCACCTCGCCGGTGCGGGCGGCGCCCGACTCGGTGAGCAGGGGCAGGACGGCCTTGCCCAGCGCCTTGTCGGTGACCTCCAGGCCGGGCCTGGCGTCGGCGGTCACCACGGCCCTGTCGCCCTCGAGGCCCAGCCGGGCGTTGCGGGGCGTGGCGGGGAGGCCGTTGAGGGCGCCGGTCACCGCGGGGGAGGCGCGCAGGCCCTTGTCGTCGAGCTCCGGTGTGAGCCTGCCGCTGTCGTCCGGCCGCATGGTCAGGTGCTCGCCCAGCACGGCCGGGGTGAGCGTGAACCGCCTGCCGCCCGCGGTGAGCGTGACCGGCGCCGACATCGCCGGCTGCGCGAACTCGCGCACCGCCCGCCGCACCTCCTCCGCCGTGACCTTCGGGCTGGTCTCGCGTGCGGGGAGCACCGTGACCGAGTCCGCCGCGCCGCGCAGGAAGGGGGTGCGCAGGGCGTCGATCGAGGCGTCCACGTCCAGCGCGTACCCGGTGCGCGGGGCGGTCTGCTCGACGCGGCCGCCGGCGAAGGAGACGGCGCCGTCGCGGACCTCCTGGTCGAGGGTCCCCGCCAGCTCCCCGAGGGCGGCACGGGCCCTGTCCTCGTCGACCCGCACGACCGGCTCGACGTCACCGCCCGAGCGGAACAGCCCGCCGATCACGCCGATCGGATCGGAGCCGGTGGACACCGCCCGGTCAAGGGTTTCCCGGATGTCGAAGGCGAGCCCCGCCTGCCGCGGGTCGACCGTGCCCCCGCGGTCGCCGACCTCCACCGCCAGCTTCCGCGGGGCGGTCGCCGCCAGGTGCCGCTCCAGCTTCCGGCCGGCCTCCTCGCGGGTCAGGCCCCCGATGTCCACGCCGCGCACCGTCGTACCCGCCTCGATCTCACCGCCGGTGAGCAGCAGTCCGGCGAGGTACAGGCCGCCCAGGCCGACGGTCAGCGCACCGCCCGCCAGGGCGACGGGCGGGAGGGAGGCCATTCGGGGGACGGAGGGTATTCGGGGGCGCATGGGTCTCCTGAACGATCGATGTGACGTGCCCCCGATGCCGCGGCACTGCGTGCGGGAGCAATCGGTCAAGCTACGCACAACCGGGCACCGAATGGGTATATCCCAGGTCACACCGGGCGTTGTGGATCAGTGGCCCGATCAGTTGCCCGATCGGTGGGCGCGCCGGTGAGCGGTTCGGTGCAGGGGGCGTGTCCGGCGGCGGTGCGCGGGCCCGTGCCGTCCGGGTCGCGGACGGCGGCGGTGAGGGCGTCGCGCGGGACGGCGCCGCCGGACACGCCGCTCACGCCTCCTGTCCGGCGCCGCTCTCGTGCCCGGCGTCGATCTCGGTGATGAGGGCCTCGATGCGCGCCCCGATCTCGTCCCGGATGGGGCGGACGGCCTCGACGCCCTTGCCGGCCGGGTCCTCCAGGGTCCAGTCGAGGTACTTCTTGCCGGGGAAGACGGGGCAGGCGTCGCCGCAGCCCATGGTGATGACGTAGTCGGACGCCTGGACGGCCTCGGTGGTCAGGACCTTCGGCGTGGCCGCGGAGATGTCGATGCCGACCTCCTTCATGGCTTCGACGGCGGCGGGGTTGACCCGGTCGCCGGGGAGGGAGCCGGCGGAGCGGACCTCGATCCGGTCGCCCGCGAGGTGGCTGAGGAAACCGGCGGCCATCTGGGAACGGCCGGCGTTGTGGACGCAGACGAACAGCACGGACGCGAGCGGGGTGGAGGAGGGCATCGGTTCTTCCTTCGTGCGGGGCCCGGACCCGGGCTGGTATCAGCTCAGGCTGATGTGAAAATATCAGTCCATGATGACGTCAGTCGACGCTGACCTGATCCGGGTGCTCGCCGACCCGCTCAGGCTCCGGATCGTGACCCTGCTCGCCCGGGAGGCGCTGTGCACCACCCACCTGGTGGAGGAGACCGGCGCGAAGCAGACCAACCTCTCCAACCACCTGCGGGTGCTGCGCGAGGCCGGGGTCGTCGAGACCGAGCCGTGCGGCCGGTTCACGTACTACAGGCTGCGCCCCGACGTCATCGCCTCGCTCGCCGGGCAGTTCTCCGAACTGGCCGAGCGGGCCCGTGCCGCCGCCGACAACAAGAGAGCCTGCCCGTGACCCGTACCGAAGCCCCCGCGACCGGCGAGGGCTCCCCGATCGTCGCCGGGCTGTCGACGCTCGACCGCTTCCTCGCCGTGTGGATCCTCCTCGCCATGGCCGTGGGCCTCGGGCTCGGACGGCTCGTCCCGGGACTGAACGACGCCCTGGCGAAGGTGGAGATCGGCGGGATCTCCCTGCCGATCGCGCTCGGCCTGCTGATCATGATGTATCCGGTCCTCGCCAAGGTCCGCTACGACCGGTTCGACGCGGTCACCGGCGACAGGAAGCTGATGGTCTCCTCGCTGGTCGTCAACTGGGTCCTCGGCCCGGCCGTGATGTTCGCGCTGGCCTGGATCTTCCTGCCGGACCTGCCCGAGTACCGCACCGGCCTGATCATCGTCGGGCTGGCCCGCTGCATCGCCATGGTCGTCATCTGGAACGACCTCGCCTGCGGCGACCGCGAGGCCGCCGCCGTGCTCGTCGCCCTGAACTCGGTCTTCCAGGTCATCGCGTTCGGCCTGCTGGGCTGGTTCTACCTCGACCTGCTGCCCGGGTGGCTGGGCCTGGGCGACGGTGAGCACCTGGACATCTCAATGCGGGAGATCGCGGCGAACGTGGCCGTCTTCCTCGGCCTCCCGCTGCTGGCCGGCTTCCTCACCCGCCGCATCGGCGAGCGGAGGATGGGCCGCGAGGACTACGAGCGGCGCTTCCTGCCGGTGATCGGACCGTGGGCGCTGTACGGCCTGCTGTTCACGATCGTCGTTCTCTTCGCCCTCCAGGGGAGGACCATCACCTCGCAGCCCCTGGACGTGGCCCGGATCGCGCTGCCGCTGCTGGTGTACTTCGCCGTGATGTGGTTCGGCACCTTCGCCCTGGGCAAGGCGATCGGCCTCGCCTACGACCGCACCGCCACCCTCGCCTTCACCGCGGCCGGCAACAACTTCGAGCTGGCCATCGCGATCGCCGTCGCCACCTTCGGCGTCACGAGCGGCCAGGCCCTGTCGGGCGTCGTGGGCCCGCTGATCGAGGTCCCGGTGCTGGTGGCGCTGGTGTACGTGTCGCTCGCGTGGCGCCGGAAGTTCACGGCCGCGCCTGTGGGCCCGTGACCCGGCGCACGGACGTGGTGGTGGTCGGCGGCGGCCAGGCGGGACTCGCCGCCGGCTACCACCTGCGCCGCCACGTGCCGGACTTCGTCGTCCTCGACGCCGATCCCGCGCCCGGGGGTGCCTGGCGGCACACCTGGGACTCCCTGCGCCTGTTCTCCCCGGCCGCCCACTCCTCCCTCCCGGGACGGCTCATGCCCGGCCTGCCCGGCGGGACCTGCCCGGACGCCGGGCACGTGGTCGACTACCTCGCCGACTACGAGAAGCGGTACGCCCTGCCCGTCCGGCACGGCGTGGAGGTGCGGGCCGTGCGCCGCGGCGGCGAGCGCCTGCGCGTGGAGAGCGACGCGGGCGTCTGGGAGGCACGGGCGGTCATCAGCGCGACCGGGACCTGGTCGCGGCCCTTCCTGCCCGCCGTCCCCGGCCGGGACGTCTTCTCCGGACGGCAGCTGCACACCACCGGGTACCGGCGCCCGGCCGACCTCGCCGGCCGGCGCGTGCTGGTGGTCGGCGGCGGGAACTCCGGCGCGCAGATCGCCGCCGACCTCGCCCTGGCCGGGATCGACATGACCTGGGTGACCCGGCGCCCGCCCCGGTTCCTGCCCGACGACATCGACGGCCACGCCCTGTTCGACGTCGCCACCGGACGCCGCCGCGCCCTGGACGAAGGCCGCGCGGACACCGGCGGCGTCGCCTCGCTCGGCGACATCGTCGCCGTACCCCCGGTCCGCGCGGCCCGCGACGCCGGCCTGCTCGCCGCCCGGCCGATGTTCGCCCGGCTCACGGCGACCGGTGTCGCATGGACCGACGGCACGCACGCCGAGGCGGACGCGATCGTCTGGTGCACCGGCTTCCGCCCCGCCCTCTCCCACCTCGCCCCGCTCGGGCTGCGCGGTCCGCGCGGGCGCATCGCCACCGACGGCACCCGGGCCGTGGGCGAGCCGCGACTGCACCTGCTCGGCTACGGGGACTGGACCGGCCCCGCCTCCGCCACCCTGATCGGTGTCGGCCGGACGGCCCGGGACGCCGCGGTGCGGATCCGCGACCTTCTGCGCCCATGACCGGAGCGTGAGGATCCGGGCGGGGAACCGTGCTCGCGAAGGCGGCGCCGCCCCCGTCGGCGCCTGCCCGGTGGATCGCCGGGGCCCGGCCGGCGTGCGCGGAGGCCGGCGGCACGGTCACCGCACGCGCCGGGCCGGCCCCGGCCCCGCTCCTTCGAGGCGCGTCATGCGGCTGCCGCCGGCGCGAGGAGCCTGCCCATCGCGGCGAGCACCGTCGGCTCGACCCGGTAGTAGACCCAGGTGCCGCGCCGCTCGGAGGTGAGCAGGCCGGCCTCCTTGAGCTTCTTCAGGTGGTGGGAGACGGTCGGCTGGGAGACGCCGACGCCGGAGATGTCGCACACGCACGCCTCGCCGTCCTCGTGCGAGGCCACGGCGGAGAACAGCCTCAGCCGCACCGGATCGCCCAGGGCCTTGAACATCCGGGCGGCCGTCTCCGCCTCCTCGGCGGTCATCGGACGCTCGGCCGGCGGCGGGCAGCACGGCACCGCCGCCCGGTCGTCGGCGGGCTCGAGCAGCGGCAGCACCTTCGTGTTCGCCAGCCTCGATGTTGACACATGTCGAACCAGCCGGACCGGGGTGCGCGGAGCGCTCGGCGCCGATGCGGACGGGCCGCCGGCCGGCCGGCGGTTGCGGCGGCATCGATCGCCCGGGCCCCGCGTCGCCCGGTGGACCCGGGCCCACCACCCGGGCCCCTCGGCCCCGTTCGGGGTTTCCGGCGAGCACCGTCCGGACTTTGTCCTGTGCGTGGAAGAAGTTGCACTCAAGTCGTGCGTAAGTTCTTCCCCGCCCGGTAAATCGCTGCTACGTTCCTCCCGAAAGCCTGACGGCTCAGCCGACGGAGGCAGGAGCCTGGGTCCCCAGCCTTGGGCGAGGGGAGGGGAGGGGTTCGTGAGACGGATGACCGCTCGGCCTGAGAACGCGCATCAGGCGCGGCTGCTTCGTTTACTGCGTGACGGCGGGGCCAACTCCCGCGCCCAACTGGGTGATCTGGTGGACCTGTCCCGTTCGAAACTGGCTGTCGAGGTGGACCGGCTGCTGGAGACGGGCCTGGTCGTCGCGGACGGCCTCGCCCCCTCACGGGGCGGCCGGCGTTCGCACAACATCCGGCTCGCGCCGGCACTGCGTTTCCTCGGTGTCGACATCGGCGCCACGTCGATCGATGTCGCCGTGACGAACGCGGAGTTGGAGGTCCTGGGGCACCTGAACCATCCGATGGACGTCCGGGAGGGGCCGGTCGCGGTCTTCGAGCAGGTGCTGTCGATGGCCGCCAAGCTGAAGGCCTCCGGTGTCGCGGAGGGCTTCGACGGCGCCGGGATCGGCGTCCCGGGTCCGGTCCGCTTCCCGGAGGGCGTGCCGGTCGCGCCTCCGATCATGCCGGGCTGGGACGGCTTCCCGGTGCGGGAGGCGCTCAGCCAGGAACTGGGCTGCCCGGTCATGGTCGACAACGACGTGAACCTGATGGCGGTGGGGGAGCAGCACGCGGGCGTGGCGCGTTCCGTGGGCGACTTCCTGTGCATCAAGATCGGGACCGGTATCGGCTGCGGGATCGTGGTCGGCGGCGAGGTCTACCGGGGGACAACGGGCAGCGCCGGCGACATCGGCCACATCCAGGTGGAACCGGGAGGCCGCGCGTGCGCGTGCGGCAACCGGGGTTGCCTGGAGGCGCACTTCAGCGGCGCCGCGTTGGCCGGCGACGCGGAGGAGGCCGCGCGTACGGGCCGGTCGGGGGAGCTTGCCGCTCGGCTGGAGACGGCCGGGCGCCTGACGGCCGCGGACGTGTCGGCCGCGGCGGCGGCGGGCGACACGGTGGCCCTGGAGCTGATCCGGGAGGGCGGGAAGCGTCTGGGCCAGGTCATCGCCGGACTCGTCAGTTTCTTCAATCCGGGACTGGTGGTGATCGGCGGTGGTGTGACCGGGCTCGGGCACACGCTGCTGGCCAGTGTCCGGACCCAGGTGTACCGGCAGTCGTTGCCGCTGGCCACGGGCAACCTGCCGATCGTCCTGGGTGAGCTGGGACCGGCCGCCGGGGTCATCGGCGCGGCCCGGCTCATCAGCGACCACGTGTTCTCACCGGCCTGACCGCCGCCGGTACCCGCCGGCCGCGGTCCACCACGGACGCCACCGCGACCCCGTGACGCCACAGCTCCGGAGCGCCGTCGGTCCCGGAGCGCCACAGCCTCACAGCGCCACGACCCCGTAGCGCCACCGCAGCACCGCCGTGCCACCCCACGGCGCTCCGGCGGCCGGCTCCGCCCGCGGCACTGGTCGCGGGCCGCCCCGCCCTGCTCACCCCTCCGCCCCGGCACGCACGACGCCGGGGGCTTCCCGCAGCAGCCCACGTACCCGAACCCGCCGTCCAGCCTGCCCGCTCACGGTCCGCACCCGCCGAGGGGATCCTTCATGGCACCACAACCACCCCTGCTCACCATGTCCGGCATCACCAAGTCGTTCCCGGGCGTCCGCGCCCTGGACGGTGTGGACCTGGAGGTCCAGGCCGGCGAAGTCCACTGCCTCCTCGGCCAGAACGGTGCCGGGAAGTCCACCCTGATCAAGGTGCTCGCCGGAGCCCACCAGCCCGACGACGGTGAGATCACCTGGCGGGGCGAGCCGGTGAACCTGGGGTCGCCGATCGCCGCCATGCGCCTGGGCATCGCCACCATCTACCAGGAACTCGACCTGATCGAGGGGCTGTCCGTCGCGGAGAACGTCTTCCTCGGGCACGAACCCACGGCCGCCGGGTTCGTCGTGCGCGGCTCCGCCGCCCGTACCGCGACCGCGGAGCTGCTCGAGCGTCTCGGGCACTCGGAGATCGGTCCCGCGCGGCTCGTCGGCGACCTGTCCGCGGCGCAGCAGCAGATCGTCTCGATGGCCCGCGCGCTGTCCCACGAGGTGCGGCTGATCGTGATGGACGAGCCGTCGGCGGCGCTCGACCCGGACGAGGTCGACAACCTCTTCAGGATCGTGGGCGATCTGACGGCCGACGGTGTCGCCGTCGTCTACATCTCGCACCGGCTGGAGGAGATCCGGCGCATCGGCGACCGGGTGACGGTGCTGAAGGACGGCCGGGCCGTGGCCGGCGGGCTGCCCGCGGAGTCCACCCCGACCCGCGAGATCGTGGCTCTGATGACGGGGCGGAATGTCGAGTACGTCTTCCCCGAGCGTCCCCGGGCGGGGTTCGCCGCGGGGCGGGAACCGGTGCTGACGGTCGAAGGGCTGACCCGGCGGGGCGAGTTCGCGCCCGTCGACCTGGACCTGCGGCCCGGTGAGATCGTCGGTCTGGCCGGGCTCGTCGGGTCCGGGCGCAGCGAGATCCTGGAGACGATCTACGGGGCCCGCAAGGCCGACGGCGGCCGTGTCCTCGTCGAGGGCACCCCGCTGCCTCCCGGCAGTGTCCGCGCCGCCGTCCGCGCCGGCATCGGCCTCGCGCCCGAGGAACGCAAGGCGCAGGGCCTGCTGATGCTGGAGTCCGTCAGCAGCAACGTCTCGATCTCCACCCTGTCCCGGTTCGCCCGCGCGGGCTGGCTCGACCGGCGCGCCGAGCGCGCCGCGGCGCACCGGGCGGTCCGGGAGCTGTCCCTGCGGCCGGACAATCCCGATGTCGCGATCAGGACGCTGTCCGGCGGCAACCAGCAGAAGGCCGTGCTCGCACGCTGGCTGCTGCGCGGGTGCAAGGTGTTGCTGCTGGACGAGCCGACCCGGGGTGTCGACATCGGCGCCCGCGCGGAGCTCTACGCAGTGATCCGCCGGCTGGCCGACGAGGGCCTGGCCGTACTTCTCGTGTCCAGCGAGGTGCCCGAGGTCCTGGGGCTCGCCGACCGGGTGCTGGTGCTCCGTGAAGGCAGCGTCGTGCACACGGCGGACGCCCGGGAGCTCGACGAGCACCGTGTACTCGATCTCGTGATGGAAGGGAGCCCGACGCCATGACGCAGCCGGCCACCGCGGCGCAGAAGGAAGCGCCGACGTCCGCCGCCGAGTCCCCGACGGACAAGGAGGGTTCGCGCCGACCGCTCGGCCTGCGGTGGGACGTGCGCAGTCTGTCGCTGCTCGGTGTCCTCGCCGCACTCGTCGTGGTCGGTGGGATCACCGCGCCGGACGAGTTCCTGGCGGTGAGCAACCTGCAGCTCGTCCTCACCCAGGCGTCCGTGATCGGTGTCGTCACCGTCGGCATGACGTTCGTCATCACCAGCGGCGGCATCGACCTGTCGGTCGGCGCGATCGTCGCCCTCGCCTCGGTGTGGGCGACGACCGTGGCCACGCAGGAGTTCGGCTTCGCGGGGATCCTCTTCACCGCGGTGACCGTCGGTGTGGGCTGCGGTCTCGTGAACGGCGTGCTGATCGCCTACGGCGGGATGGTGCCGTTCATCGCGACGCTGGCCATGCTCGCCTCGGCCCGGGGCCTGGCCCTGCAGATCACCGACGGGCGGACGCAGATCGTGACCGTCGACGGCGTCCTCGACCTCGGCGAACGCGACGCCTACGTGCTCGGCGTCCCGCCGCTGGTGCTGGTGTTCGCCGCGGTCACCGTCATCGGCTGGCTGGTGCTCAACCGGACCACCTTCGGCCGCCGCACCGTCGCGGTCGGCGGCAACGCGGAGGCCGCCCGGCTCGCCGGCATCGACGTCCGCCGCCAGCGGCTCTACCTCTACCTGCTGTCCGGGCTGTGCTGCGGCATCGCCGCGTTCCTGCTGATCGTGCTGTCCGGCTCCGGCCAGAACACCAACGGCAACCTCTACGAACTCGACGCCATCGCCGCCGCGATCATCGGCGGCACCCTGCTCACCGGCGGCCGGGGCACCATCGTCGGCTCCGTCCTCGGTGTCCTGGTCTTCACCACGATCACCAACATCTTCGCCCTGAACAACCTCGAGACCGCCGTCCAGCAGATCGCCAAGGGCGCGATCATCGTCGCCGCCGTCCTGGTCCAGCACCGTTCACTGCGCGGCGGCGACGCCTGACGCAGCGCGGCACACCGCCGCACGGCGGGTCCGACCCCGCCGTCCGGCACCCCCCGCGCCCTCCATCCCCCGCACACCGCCCAGTCGAAGGGTCGATCCGCCATGGCAAGAATCCCGGCCACCAGCCGCAGAGCACTGCTGTTCGGCACCGCAGCCGCTTCCGCCGGCGCGCTGCTGACGGCGTGCACCAGCAACGAGTCCAGCAGCCAGGAACAGGCCACGGACAACGCCCCGGTCGCCGACGACAAGCCGGGCAAGCCGGTCACGATCGGTTTCGCCGGGCCGCAGGCCGACCACGGCTGGCTCAACGCCATCAACCAGAACGCCAAGCAGCGCGCGGAGAAGTACTCCGACGTCACGCTGGAGATCACCGAGGGTTCCAATGACACCGCCCAGCAGATCGGCCAGATCGAGACCCTGATCAACAAGAAGGTCGACGTGCTGGTGGTGCTGCCGGCCGACGGCAAGGCGCTCACCCAGGTCGGGCTGAAGGCGATGCGCGCCGGCATCCCGGTGGTCAACCTGGACCGGATCTTCAACACCCCGCAGGCGTACCGCTGCTGGATCGGCGGCGACAACTACGGCATGGGGCTGAACGCCGGCCACTACATCGGGGAGAAGCTCAAGGACAGGCCGGACGCCCGGGTCGTGGAACTGGCCGGGCTGGACAACCTGGAGCTCACCAAGCAGCGCACCCAGGGCTTCGACGACGCGCTGAAGAACTATCCCAACATCAGGAAGGTGGCCCGTCAGGCGGCCGACTTCACGGTCGAGTCCGGTCAGGCCAAGATGGCCCAGCTGCTCCAGGCGCAGTCGAAGTTCGACGCGCTGTGGAACCACGACGACGACCAGGGCGTGGGCGCGCTGCGCGCCATCGAGCAGGCCGGGCGCGACGACTTCCTGATGGTCGGCGGCGCGGGCGCCAAGTCCGCGATGGACGCCATCAAGGCCGACAACGGCGTCCTGAAGGCGACCGTCCTGTACCCGCCGACGATGGCCGCCTCCGCGATCGACCTCGCCCGGGCGCTGGGCCAGGGCAAGGGCGTCGGCGGTCTCGCCGAGTTCGAGATCCCGTCCTCGCTGACCCTCTACTCGGCCGTGGTCACCAAGGACAACGTCGACCAGTACCTGCCGACCGGCTTCATCTGACCGGTCCGGGCCCCGTGCCCCACCAGCACAGCGACGAGTCAGTGACACTCCGACGAGGAGGAATCCGCATGGAACAGAGGGACAGCCGGAGCGCGCCGCCGGCACTCGGCGTGGGCATGGTCGGCTACGCGTTCATGGGCGCCGCGCACTCCCAGGGCTGGCGCACCGTGGGGCACGTGTTCGACCTGCCGCTGCGGCCGGTCCTCGCCGCGATCGCCGGCCGCGACGCGCACGCCGTGCGGGCGGCGGCCGACCGGCACGGCTGGGCCGCGGCGGAGACCGACTGGCGCGCCCTCGTGGCCCGCGACGACGTGCACCTCGTCGACATCTGCACACCGGGCGACAGCCATGCGGAGATCGCGATCGCGGCGCTGGAGGCCGGCAAGCACGTGCTGTGCGAGAAGCCCCTGGCCAACTCGGTCGCCGAGGCGGAGGCCATGGTCACGGCGGCCGAGGCGGCCCGCGCACGCGGGCAGGTGGCGATGGTGGGCTTCAACTACCGGCGCGTGCCAGCCCTCACCCACGCACGCCGGCTCATCGCCGACGGCCGGCTCGGCACGCTGCGCCACGTACGGGTCACCTACCTCCAGGACTGGCTGGTCGACCCCGACTTCCCGCTGACGTGGCGGCTGCAGCGGGAACACGCGGGATCGGGGGCGCTCGGCGACCTCGGGGCGCACATCGTCGACCTCGCCCAGTACCTGGCGGGTGAGGTGCTGGTCGGGGTCTCCGCGCAGATGGAGACCTTCGTCAGGGAACGCCCCCGCCTCGACGGTGCCTCCTCCGGCCTGACCGCTTCCGGCGGCACCCGGCGCGGGCCGGTCACGGTCGACGACGCGGCCGTCTTCACCGGCCGGCTCTCCTCGGGCGCGCTCGCCACGTTCGAGGCGACCCGGATGGCGTCGGGGCGCAAGAACGCCCTGCGCCTGGAGGTCAACGGCGAGTCCGGTTCGCTGGCCTTCGACCTGGAGCGGCTCAACGAGCTGTCCTTCCACGACCACCGGGAACCGGCCGTCACCGCGGGGTTCCGCAGGATCGTCGTCACCGAACCCGAGCACCCCTACCTGGACGCCTGGTGGCCGCCGGGCCACGGTCTCGGTTACGAGCACACCTTCGTGCACCAGGCCCGTGATCTGGTGCACGCGGTCGCCGAGGGGCGCACGCCCGAGCCTTCCTTCGCCGACGGGCTGCAGGTGCAGCGGGTGCTGGCCGCGGTGGAGGAGAGTGCCGGGAAGAACTCCGTCTACACGCCGATCGCCGCCTGAAGGAGGGCTGAGAACGGATGCCGCGCAACTTCACGCTGTTCACCGGTCAGTGGGCCGACCTGCCGCTGGAGGAGGTCTGCCGCCTGGCCCGCGACTTCGGCTACGACGGGCTGGAACTCGCCTGCTGGGGGGACCACTTCGAGGTCGACAAGGCCCTGGCCGACCCCTCCTACCTCGCGTCCCGCCACCGGCTCCTCGACAAGTACGGCCTGAAGTGCTGGGCGGTCTCCAACCACCTGGTCGGCCAGGCCGTGTGCGACGCCATCATCGACGAGCGCCACCGGGCCATCCTGCCCGCCCGGATCTGGGGCGACGGCGAGCCCGAGGGCGTACGGCGGCGCGCCGCGGCCGAGATCGGGGACACCGCGCGTGCCGCGGCCGCCTTCGGTGTGGACACGGTCGTCGGTTTCACCGGTTCGTCGATCTGGCACCTGGTGGCGATGTTCCCGCCGGCGCCCGAGTCGATGATCGAGCGGGGTTACGAGGACTTCGCCGAGCGGTGGAACCCGATCCTGGACGTGTTCGACGCGCAGGGCGTGCGGTTCGCGCACGAGGTGCATCCCAGTGAGATCGCCTACGACTACTGGACGACCGTGCGGGCCCTGGAGGCGGTCGGCCGCCGGCCGGCCTTCGGGCTCAACTTCGATCCCTCGCACTTCGTGTGGCAGGACCTGGACCCGGTGGGGTTCCTCTACGACTTCCGGGACCGGATCTACCACGTGGACTGCAAGGAGGCCCGGCGGCGGCTGGACGGGCGCAACGGCCGTCTCGGCTCGCATCTGCCCTGGGGCGATCCGCGGCGCGGCTGGGACTTCGTCTCCGCCGGGCACGGTGACGTTCCCTGGGAGGACGTGTTCCGGATGCTGCGGTCGATCGGGTACGACGGTCCGGTCTCCGTGGAGTGGGAGGACGCCGGCATGGACCGGCTCCAGGGCGCTCCCGAGGCGCTGACCCGCCTGAAGGCCTTCGACTTCGACCCGCCCAGCGCGTCCTTCGACGCCGCGTTCGGAGGCGGCGGCAGCTAGGGCCCGCCGAGAAGGCCCGGCCCGCCCTCCGGGCGGACCACGGGACCCGCGCAACAGGCCCCGGAACCAGCCGGGCCCGCGCCCGGCGGCGGAAGAGCCGCCGGGCCGGTCCGGGCTGCCCGGACACGTCTTTGTCCTGGACCGGGAAAAAGTTCGACTTCCTTGTTGCGCAAGGGCTTTCCGTCGAGGACGAACCGGGCTACGGTCCCGTCTCGTGCACAGTGCCACACAGTGGTCCGCCACTGACGGCGCGTTCCGGTTGCACGGCTCACCGCTCGTTCGGCCGGCCTACGGAGGACATCCGTGCACAGCACAGAGCCAAGCGCCCCCGAGAGGACCGCACTCGTCGCCGGCGGCCGTCCCGCCGCCCACCCGCCCACCGTGACCGCGCCGACCGCGGAGCCGCCCTCCCGGGGCGCGGCCGGAGCCCGCCCACATGCCGGCGGCGGGCGGGAAGGCCCCGAGCCCCCGCCCGCCGTCCCCAACCACCCCGGAACACCGACACGGCAGGGAGGCAGCCCGTGAACAACCAGGGGAACGCACCGGAGCCCCGGACCGGCGGGCGGACCGCGCGCACCGGTGTCTGGTTCGTCGGAGCCCGCGGATCGGTGGCCACCACCTCCGTCGCCGGATGCGCGGCGGTCACCGCCGGACTGCGTCCGCCGACCGGCATGGTCACCGAGACGCCGCCGTTCCGCGGCACCGGCCTGGCGCCCCTGCCCTCACTCGTCTTCGGCGGCCACGACACCGTCGACTGCCCGCTGCCCAAGCGGGCCGAACACCTCACCGGCGCGGGCGTCCTGCCGCACGGGCTCGCCTCCGCCGTGCGCGCCGGACTGGAGGCCGCGGACGAGGAGATACGGCCCGGCGGCCCGCTCCCGGGCGACACCCGCAGCGACGAGGAACTCATCGCGGACTTCGCCGCCGACCTCGCCTCGTTCCGCACCCGCAACGCACTGGCACGGGTGGTCGTCGTCAACGTCTCCTCCACGGAGCCGCTGCCCGCGCCCGACGCCGTACGGCTGCCGCCCAGCTCCCTCTACGCGGCCGCCGCCCTGCGGGCCGGCTGCCCCTACGTCAACTTCACGCCGTCCACCGGGCTGCGCACCCCGGCCCTCACGGACGCCGCCGCGGCCGGCGGACTTCCCCACGCGGGCCGGGACGGCAAGACCGGCCAGACGCTGCTGCGGGCCGTGCTCGCCCCGATGTTCGTCCAGCGCGCCCTGGACGTACGGGCCTGGTCCGGCACCAACCTGCTGGGCGGCGGCGACGGGGCGGTACTGGCCGACCCGGGGGCGGCCGCGGCGAAGAACGCCGGCAAGGAGCGCGTCCTGACCGAGACCCTCGGGCACACACCGGAGGGCGAGGTGCACATCGACGACGTGCCGGCGCTCGGCGACTGGAAGACGGCCTGGGACCACATCGCCTTCGAGGGCTTCCTCGGCTCGCGGATGGTCCTGCAGACCATCTGGCAGGGCTGTGACTCGGCGCTGGCCGCCCCGCTCGTCCTCGACCTGGCCCGGCTGGTCGCCCGCGCCCACGAGGCGGGCCTGTCCGGTCCGCTCCCGGAGCTGGGCTTCTACTTCAAGGACCCCGACGGGGGCCCGTCGGGCCTCTCGGAGCAGTTCACCGCGCTGCTGTCGTTCGCCGACCGTCTGCGGGAGGCCGAGTGATCCGCTCCCTCCTGTGGGCCGACCGCGACGAGGACGCCGCCGACCGCCCCCGTCGTCCCGTCCCCTCCGGCCGTGTCTCCCCGGCGGCGGCGCCGGGCGCGGCCGGACTCCCGGCCGCGGCGAGCCCGTCCGCCGCCACGGCCGCCTCCCCCTGAGCGACGACGTTCGCTCGCCTCGTGCCCCACCCCCCGCGCAGTGTCCGGCCGCCAGGCGGCCGCCGATGTGAAGTCCCTGCCGCTGCGGCTCGCCGGCCTCTGCCGAGGCGGCCGCCGTCAGGCACCCGCAGCACCGCGACGACGAAAGCGAGAATCACTGTGACCGCGTTCAACGACGAAGCCGTCACCGGCGACGAACTGCGCCGCACGCTCGGCGTCGACCGCCGCCGTTTCCTCAGCACCTGCACGGCCGCCGCGGCCGCGGCGATCGCCGCCCCGGTCTTCGGCGCCTCGCCCGCCCTGGCGCAGGACGGGGCGGAACCCGCCGTCGAGGACCGGGGCCGCTCCGCCCTGGTCCCGCCGCACAAGCGCGGCATCATCCTCTACACCGTCCGGGACGCGGTCGGCCGCGACCCCCTCTCCACCGACCTGCCCTCCGGCTTCCGCGAGGTGTTCAGGCAGCTGTCGCGCTTCGGCTACCGCCAGGTGGAGTTCGCCGGCTACGGCCAGCACGCCAACGCGCCCGGCGGCGCGAACCTGGGGACCGTCCAGGGCGCGAAGCTGCTGCGCTCCTGGCTCGACGAGTACGGCCTGCGCGCCCAGGGCAGCCACGGCTTCATCCCGCCGTCCTGGCCGCTGACCACCGCGGACCTGGACACCTTCAAGCTCCACCTGGAGATCGCCAACATCATCGGCATGGACCACATGGGCACCGGCGGCGACCCCACCGGCACCCCCTACCGCGCCGACTGGGACGTCGCCGCGGAGAAGTGGAACACCCTGGGGGCCATCGCCCGCCGCGAGGGCGTCAAGCTCTACACCCACAACCACGACAGCGCCTACGACTTCCTGCTCGACGGCGGCCCGCTGGACGACCAGGGCCGGCCGACCCGCAGCTCCGGCATCCGGAAGCTGGAGTACTTCCTGGAGGTGACGGACCCGAGGAGCGTCTACCTGGAGCTGGACGTCTTCTGGGCCCACGTGGCCCAGTACAAGTTCCACACGTACACCGCCCACGACGGCTCGCAGCGCGAGAAGGTCTTCGACCCCGCCGGTCTCGTGGCCCGCAACACCAACCGCTTCCCCCTCTTCCACGCGAAGGACGGCGCGGTCAACCCCCAGAGCGGCCTGGGCTACGACATGGTGCCGTTCGGCACGGGGGACATCGACTACCGGAAGTTCTTCACCCGGGTGGGCGCGAAGAACCACCACAACCCGATGGTCGAGCAGGACAACGCGCCGAGCGCGAGCGTCCCCGCCCAGTCCCTGGAGTTCGCCCGGATCGGCTACGACAACCTCGCGGCCCTGCGCGCCCGCCGCTGACGGAGCGTCACCCGCGTGACCCGTCCCGCGTCTCGGCGCGGGGCGGGTGCCCCGGGCGTGCCCGGAAGCACCTGAAGTACCGGGACAGTCTTTCTCCGAGAAAGTTGAAACTTTGTCCTTGACGAGTCGAAAGTGGGCGCTCTAGCGTCCAACTGACTCACCTCGCACGGGTTTTCACCTGTTTCACTCTGCGGCGGCCGGCCGGGAGCCGAGCCCCGGGCCTTTTCACGGCCGCCGACCGGACCAGAGGAGTTCTGAGTGCGCAACAGACGGATCGTCACCCTCGTGGGGGCGACGGCGCTGGCCGGGGCCGTCGGCCTCCTGCCCCTGTCCCCAGCCCAAGCCGCCAAATCGGACCCCGCACCGCCCGCCCAGTCGGACTTCCAGAAGGTCACCCTCAACGACCGCCCGGGCGAGCCCATGGCCCTCGCCGTCCTGCCCGACCGGCGGGTGCTGCACACGGCGCGCACGGGAGAGGTCAGGATCCACGACCCCGAGAGCGGCGTGAACTTCCTCGCCGCCGACATGAAGAAGAGCCCCGCCGGGCTCTACCAGCACGACGAGGAAGGCGTGCAGGGCATCGCCGTCGACCCGGGCTTCGCCAAGAACCGCTGGGTCTACCTCTACTACTCGCCCCGCCTCGACACCCCGATGGACGACCCGGCCACCCCGGGCGTCAACGAAGGGGACGCACCGGAGTACGGCACGGCCGAGGACTTCGCCGAGTACAAGGGCGTCACGCGGCTGTCGCGGTTCAAACTCGAGGGCAACAAGCTCGACTTCGGCACCGAGCAGAAGATCCTCGACGTCCCGGCCGACCGCGGCATCTGCTGCCACGTCGGCGGCAAGATCGACTTCGACCACAAGGGCAACCTGTTCCTGTCGACCGGGGACGACTCCAACCCGTTCGCCTCGGACGGCTACGCCCCGCTCGACGACCGCCCCGACCGCAACCCGGCCTACGACGCGCGGCGCACCTCGGGCAACACCAACGACCTGCGCGGCAAGGTCCTGCGCATCAAGGTCAAGCGCGACGGCGGCTACGTGGTCCCGGACGGCAACCTCTTCGCGCCGGGCACCCCGAAGACCCGTCCCGAGATCTACGCCATGGGCCTGCGCAACCCGTTCCGCTTCGCGGTGGACGACAGGACCGGCGAGGTCTACGTCGGCGACTACTCGCCCGACGCCGACGAGGCGAAGCCCAACCGCGGCCCCGGCGGCCACGGCCGCTGGATGGTCATCGACCGCCCCGCCAACTACGGCTGGCCGTTCTGCGTGACCCGGGACATGCCGTACCAGGACTACGACTTCGCCACCCAGAAGTCGAGCGGCGCGTTCGACTGCGCCAAGCCGGTCAACGACTCGCGGCACAACACCGGCCTGAGCAAGCTGCCGCCGGTCACGGACGCGGAGATCGTCTACGGCTACGGGGCCTCCGAGGCGTTCCCGGAGCTCGGTACGGGCGGCATCGGCCCCATGGGCGGCCCGGCGTACCGCTACGACAAGCGGAACAAGGCCGAGAACCGCTGGCCCGCGTACTTCGACGGCAAGCCGCTCTTCTACGAGTGGACCCGTGACCAGATGAAGGCCATCACCCTCGGCAAGAGGAACGAGGTCCGGAAGATCGAGGACGCGATCCCCTCGATCACGACGGACGGCCCGATCGACGCCGAGTTCGGCCCGGACGGCGCGCTGTACGTGCTCGAGTACGGCACCGGGTACTTCGCGGAGCTGCCCGAGGCCCAGCTCTCCCGCATCGACTTCACGCGGGGCAACCGCACCCCGGAGCCCAAGGTCGCCGCGGACGTGGTCAACGGCACCAACCCGCTGACGGTCCAGTTCTCCAGCGCCGGCACGAAGGACGCCGACGGCGACGCCCTCAGCTACGCCTGGGACTTCGACGCCGACGGCACCGTGGACTCCACGGAGGCGAACCCGAAGCACACGTTCACCGAGAACGCCGTCTTCGACGCCACGCTGAAGGTCACCGACAGCACCGGACGCTCGGCCTCCGCGTCGGTTCCCGTCGTGGTCGGCAACAAGGCGCCGGTCGTCTCGCTCACCACCGACCCGGCTCCGCACGGCGGTACGGCGTTCCACTGGGGTGACACGGTCACCTGGAAGGTCACCGTCACCGACGACCAGCCGGTGGACTGCTCGAAGGTCACCGTCACGTTCATCCTCGGCCACGACTCGCACGGCCACCCGCTCTCCACGAGCAACGGCTGCTCCGGGTCGTTCAAGACGTTCGTGGACGGCGGTCACGCCGGTGCGGACAACCTGAAGGCGGTCTTCAACGCCACCTACAAGGACTCTCCCCCGAGGGCCTGCCGTCCCTCTCGGGCAGCGCCGAGGTCGCGCTGACGCCGGCCGACTGACCGGCGGCGAGGACACGGAGGCGGGGCGCCACCCCCGAAGGGGCGGCGCCCCGTCGGCGCGTCCTCGGCGGAGGGGTCCGCGGAGTGTCCGCCGATCCGCGGGCGGGCCCCTTCGGGAAGGCCCCGATCCCCGTGCCGCGCGCCGTACCGGGGCCGGGCGCACCGCCCCGCGAAGCCCGAACCGGCCGGCCCCGCCTGCAGGATCCGTCGGGGAGGGCCGTACGGCGGCGCGGGCCGCGTCGGTCAGCACACGACAGCGGGTTTCACTTCCAGTGCCCGGCCGGGTGCGGTCGCGGGCCGCGGACCCGGCGGCCCGCGGGCGTGCGATCACCCGCGGCGGGCCGGGAACCCCCGTCTCCCCGGGGACGAACGCCGCGTCACCCGTCGGGGCCGATGAGGAGCAGGGCGATGTCGTCCCCCGGGCTGGGGGCGTGCCGGACGAGGGTGTCGGCCATGGCGTCGAGGTCGGTCGGTCCGGCGTGCTCCACGAGTCCCGCCAGGGCGGCGGCGGCGTCGTCGAGGTCGACTCCGGGGGCTTCGACGAGCCCGTCGGTGTAGAGGACGAGCACACAGCCGAGGGGCAGGGGGAACTCCAGCGTCGGGTACCGGGTGTCCGGGTCGATGCCGAGGAGGAGGCCGGGCGGGACGCGGAGGAGTTCGGTGCGTCCGTCCGCGTGGCGCAGCAGGGGCGGCGGGTGTCCGGCGGTGGCCAGGCAGGCGCGCCGGCGGGCGAGGTCGAGGTGGACGTAGAGGCAGCTGGTGAACAGGCCGGGATCGAGGTCGGTGAGCAGGCGGTTGGTGGCGGCCAGGACGTCGTCCGGGGGCGCGCCGACGGTGGCGTGGGCGTGGACGGCGGTGCGGACCTGTCCCATGAGGGCGGCCGCGTCCACGTCGTGGCCCTGCACGTCGCCGATGGCGGCGGCCGCGGTGCGCTGGTCGAGGCGGATGAGGTCGTAGAAGTCGCCGCCGATGCCCAGGCCGCGGGCGGCGGGCAGGTAGCGGGCGGCGACCCTCAGGCCGGGGACGCGGGGCAGGCTGTGGGGCAGCAGGGCGGACTGCAGGCGGTGGGCGAGGTCGTGCTTGCTGTCGTAGAGGCGGGCACGGTCCAGGGCCTGGCCGACCAGGCCGGCCAGGGAGGTGAGGACGGCGCGTTCACCGGGCGGGAAGGGGTGGGGACGGCGGTAGGCGATGAGGAGGGAGCCGATGGGACGGCCGGAGGCGATCAGCGGCAGGAAGGCCCACGCGGCCATCCCGTCCTCGTGCACGGTGGCCGGGTAGTCGCGCCGGAGGTCGGCGAAGGACGCGAAGAACCCCGGTACGCCGGTGGTCAGGACCCTGGTGCCGGGGATGTCCGTGCTCAGGGGGAGGGCGTCGAAGCGTTCCATGATCTCGGTGCGGTAGCCGCGGTGGCCGAGGATCTTCAGACGGCCGTCCTCGGAGGTCATCACCACCATGCCCTGCGCGCCGAGGGCGGGCAGCAGCTGGTCGGCGGCCTGGGCGACCACGTCCTGCACGCCGACGGCCTCGGTCAGGGTGGCGGCCAGGTGCATCAGCTGGTACAGCAGGACGGCGCGGCTGGGACCCGCGGCCGGCACGGACGGTGCGGGGGCGTCCTCGGACGGGTCGGTGCCGGTGATGCGGACGCTGATGCCGGAGGGGTCCGGGTACAGCTCGAAGGACAGCCACACGTCCGGGGGGCGCAGGACGGTGAAGGCCTGCGGCCGGCGGCTCACCACCGCGGCCCGGTAGCGGTCCTCGACCTGGGGGACGTCCATCCAGGGCAGCGCCTCCCAGGGCAGGGCACCCACCAGGTCGGCCGGAGCGGCACCGAGCAGACCGGCGGCGGCCGGCGTGACGAAGGTGAGGCGGCCGTTCGTGTCCAGCGCGCAGGACCCTCCGGGCAGGCGGTCGATGAAGGCCGCGGCCGCCGCCGCCTCGCCGGGCGGGACGGTGCGCCCGGCCGGCGGGGACAGGGTCCGCGGCCGGCCGGGGGGCGGCAGGGGGTCGCCGCGTTCCACGGCCTGTTGCAGGACGCCGCCCAGGCGGTGGCAGCCCGTCTCGATGGCGTCGCGTTCGCCGGGGCTCAGCCGTGACGGACGGGTGCCGGGCCACAGGAGCACCAGCCCGCCCCGGACCTCGGCGCTCGAGGTGACCGGGGCGGCCGACAGCGCGAAGTCGTACGGCAGCACGAACGCCGGTCGCGGGTACCGGCGCGCCATCTCCTCCTGACCGGCGACCCACACCAGGCGCCGCTCGCGCACGGCATCGGCCACCGGCATCGGATCGGTCAGCGCGACCCTCCTCCACGGCGCGGCGAACTCGTGCGGTGCCCCCGCCACGACGGCCAGCCACAACGCGTCGTCGCCCGGCGGCAGCACGTACAGCAGCCCTGCGAACGCGCCGGTCTCCCGCACCACGGCGGTCATCGCGCTGTCCATCAGCCGTCCACGTGACACCGCGGCGGCGGGGACGCCGGCCCCGGTCCGCTCCTCCCGGCCACGTCCTGCCGCGCACCGTCCGCGGCCCGCCACCGGCACCGCGCCCGCCGAGCCGCTCGCCGGAGCACCGGACGACGCAGACGGCCGCCGTGCTCCGCCGGTTCCGGCAGGGCTGCATCCCTCCAGCCACACCGAACAGCTCCCATACGCGGACACTACGCCCACCGTGCCGTGACGGCATCCAGACGGCGCCGTCGACCTGGCTGACCCGGGAGGAGCCCTACGACCACCTCACCGGCGCCACCGGCAGCGTCCTCCCCCGCCCCGAACCGGTCGCCCGTGCACCGAACCGGTCCCTCCGGCGCAGACGGCACCGAGCCACGGCCCGCCGCCACCGGGGAGGAACCGGCGCGGGCGACGATTTCCGACCGGAGCACTAGGACCAAAGGCCGGTGGTGGTTCCGGCCGCGGGGGCGGGCGGACCGGGGCGGTGCGTCCATACGGTGGAGGCATGCCTGAGACCGTACCGACGACGTCGTTCGACCTCGATGCCTATCTGAAGCGGATCGGGTGGGAGGGCGAGCGGCGGGCCGACCTCGCGACGCTGCGGGGCGTCCACACGGCCCACGCGCTGACCGTCCCGTTCGAGAACCTGGACCCCGTGCGGGGTGTGGCCCCCTCCCTCGACCCGGCCGATCTGACGGCCAAGCTGGTCCACGGCCGCCGTGGGGGCTACTGCTACGAGCACAACACGCTGTTCGCGGGCGCCCTGGAGGCGCTGGGCTTCCGGGTGACCCTGCTGGCCGCCCGGGTCGTGGTCGGCACCGACCGCTTCGAGAGCCGCCCGCGCACGCACATGGCGCTGCTCGTCGAGGTGCCCGGCGAGCAGCGGCCCCACCTCGCGGACGTGGGTTTCGGCACGGCCGGCGCCCTGCTGGAGCCGGTGCCGCTGGTGGCCGGCACGGAGTTCCACGACGCGGGCCGCCGGCACCGGTTGGTGCACGCACCGCACGACGGCCCACTGGAGATGTGGGTGCTGGAGGCGTACGGCACGACCGGGGCGGGCAGGGCGGACGGCTGGGAGGCGCAGTACGCCTTCACGGTGGAGCCCTTCGAGCGGCCCGACTTCGAGGTCATCAACTGGCACATCGCCACCAACCCCCGCTCCCCGTTCAGCCACCGCCCCTACGTCCAGCGCCTCACCCCCGGCCGCCACCTGCTCCTCGACGGCCGCCGCCTCACCGAGACCCGCGCCGACGGCGCGGTCACGGCGCGGGAGCTGACCGACGAGCGGGAGGCACGACGCCTCCTCGACGAGGAGTTCGGGATCGACGTACCGGACGGCGTCCGGCTGCTGGGCAGGACAACTAGCTCCGCCGGACGTCCTTGACGAACACCAGGCCGTCGATGTGCGCCAGGTGGTCCGGGTCGAGCGGGGCGTAGCCGAACCAGGGGGACACGCGGGGCGCGGGCCGTCTGCCGCCGAGGACGGCGGCCAGCCGCGGGGCGTCGACGACGCAGCGATCCTCCGGGAGCGCGTGCAGGAGTCCTTCGACGGTGTCCGGCGGCGGGGTGTCCACTCCCCGGTGCCGGAGCGTGCCGAGGGCCGTGGCCACGAAGGCGTACTCCTCGCCGAGCCGGGCGCTCACCAGCGCGCCGGCGCCCCACCACTGCACCGGTCCCTCCCACATCCGCATCGAGCTCTTCTCCCGCTGGAGATGGGAGTTGTGGGCGTGGACGAGCACCGGACCCCGAGCGGCGACGGCGAGGAGGTTGTGGGCCATCATCCGGTCCCGCGCGGCCACCAGCCGGGACATGCGGGCCGGTGAGGCGTCGGCCGTCCAGTGGTGGTAGCGCAGCAGGCCGGTCGCGGTGCGCCCGTACAGGAGCGCCCGGTCCCACTCGTCCTGCGACGTCGTGGCGAGCAGGTGCGGCATCTGCTCGTCGAGCAGCGCCACCAGCTCGTCGGCGAGCAGCCGCAGCCGGCCGGCCTCGGCCGACCGCCCCACGGACCGGGCCGGGTCCCGCATCGCGGCGGGATCGGTCCACCGGTCGTCGGGACCGAGCAGGCGGTCGAGCGTCTCCCCGGTGCAGGGGAGCAGGTCCGCGTCCACCCGGGCCGTGAGGTAGCCGTGGAGTGCGGTGAGGGCCCGGCGGGGACTCGCGGCGCCGGTGATCTCCAGCGGACCGTCGAAACCGGCGAAGCGCAGCCGCTCGGACGCGGGTCGGCCTTCGTTGTGGGCGCGCATCCAGCGCACGAGTTCGCGGTTGGCCGCAAGGGCGCCCCAGCCGTGGCTGAATCCGTGCTCCATGACCTCGTCGAGGGTGCCCCTGCCCGAGGTGACGTGGTCGTCCACCAGCAGGCCCGCCAGGCAGTCGCTCTCGATCGCGATCGTCCGGTAGCCCTCCCGCTCGACGAGCTGCCGGAAGAGCTCGTTGCGCAGGCCGAGCAGGGCGTCCTCGCCGTGGGTGGGCTCGCCCAGGGCGAGCAGCCGGGGCCGGGCCGGGAGCAGCCCCATGACGGCGGCAGCCTCGACGGCACGGACGGTGTCCTCGATGTCGGTAGCCATGCCTTCAACGGTATCGTTGAACCTTCGGTTGAAACTTTTCCGCGATACCGTCGCATCCATGGTGCGAAAGCTTCAAAACAGGGAGCGGCTCAGGCCGGTCGACCTGGCGCGCGGGCACGGTCTGTCCACGCAGGCGGTCAGGAACTACGAGGAGGCCGGCATCCTCCCGGCCGCCGGTCGCACGCCCCACGGCCACCGCGCCTACACCGCGCTGCACGCGGGCGCCCTGCGCGCGTTCCTCGCCCTGGTGCCCGGCCACGGCCACCGGACGGCGGCGTCGATCATGCGGGCCGTGAACCGGGGGGCGGTCGACGAGGCGTTCCGCCTCATCGACGAGAGCCACGCCCAGCTCCTCGACGACCGGCGGACCCTCCGGGCCGTGGAGGGCGCCCTGCGCGACCTGGGGTCCACCACGGCGCCCGGGCCCGGTGCGGGATCCGGGCCAGCCGCGGTGTCCGGCCCCGGCGGCACGTTCATCGGGCCGCTGGCGGACAGGCTCGGGATCCGGCCCGCGACACTGCGCAAGTGGGAGCGCGCCGGGCTGGTGTGTCCGCGCCGCGACCCGCGGACCGGGTACCGCGTCTACGAGGAGGCCGCCGAGCGGGACGCCCGGCTGACCCACCAGCTCAGGCGGGGCGGCTACCTGCTGGAGCAGATCGCCCCGTTGGTCGCCCGGGTGCGGGCGGCCGGCGGGCTGGAGCCGCTGGAGGCCGCCCTGCGCGACTGGCACGGCCGGCTGTCCGCCCGAGGGCGGGCGATGCTGACCGGGGCCGCGGAGCTGGAGGCGTACCTCCGCGAGCGCGGATGAGACGTCGGCCGCAGGCCGGAGGGAATCAGGCGTCACCCACGGTTGCGCCCCGGCTGACCCGGTTTCCGCCCGTGGGTCCGTTTGCCGTTCGCGCGGGCGGGGGACCCGGCCGACCATGAGCACAACGCCAGACCGCCGCAGGATGCGGCAGAGCCGGGCCCTGTGGCTGCTGGACCGCCTGGAGCGGGACCCACGAGCCGATCCGGTGATCGACGCGCTCCGCGAGAGGGTGCGGGCCCTGCCGCTGGGACGCGGCCGGGACCTGCTGCACGGCAGGTGGCTGGGACATCCGGTGCATCCGCTGATGGTGCAGGTGCCGATCGGGAGCTGGCTGTCCGCGGCGGTGCTGGACCTGCGGCCCGGCCGCTCCCGCGAGGCGGGGCTGCTGGTCGGCGTCGGACTGGCCGCCGCCGCTCCCGCGGCCTTCACGGGCGCCGTCGACTGGGCGGAGCTGCACCGTCAGCAGCAGCGCGTCGGTCTGCTGCACGCCCTGACCAACACGGCGGCCGTCGCCCTGTACACCGCCTCGCTCGTCTGCCGCGTGAAGGGCCGCGGGGCGGCGGGCCGCACGTTCGGCTTCCTGGGGATGACGGCGGTCGGACTCGGCGGCATGCTGGGCGGCCACCTGGCCTACCGCCAGGCGTCCGGAGCCAACCACGCCGAGGAGGTCCCGCACGTCGTCACGGAGGGCTGGCACCGGATCGGCACCGTGGACGAGTTCCCGGCCGGCCGGCCCGTGCGGCGCAGCGTGGACGACGTGCCGGTCCTGGTCGTCCGGGAACCCGGCGGCACGGTCCACGCGCTGGCCGAGCGGTGCAGCCACCTCGCGGGACCGCTGTCCGAGGGCACCGTCGCCGACGGATGCGTCCAGTGCCCGTGGCACGGCAGCACCTTCAGGCTCTCGGACGGCTGGAACGTGCGCGGCCCCGCCACCGCGCCCCAGCCCGCCTTCGACACCCGCGTGGTCGACGCCCACGTCGAGCTACGCCTGCGCCGGCACGACCGGGACGGGCGAGCGGCGGACGACCGGGAGACGGACCGGCGGCCGACCGGATCGGGAGCGGGCAGGACCCGGGGAGGCGGCGGCTGACATCCCTCCGCGGGACGGCTCGCCGGGGTCCACCCGGCCGAAACCGCTGCCTCGGGGGCCGCCGGCACGGCGGTGCGGCGGCACGGAAGAGGTGTGCCGGACCTCCGGGAGGGTTTCAGGAGGTCTTCCGGACCGTCTCGTCCGCCGTCCGCTCCGTCTCGTGCGCCGTCCGTTCCGGTTCGTACCGGGCGCAGTCCGGGTTGCGGCAAGGGTCCGTCGCCCACAGGGGGGCGAAGACGCCCATGGTCTTGTGCCGTTCCAGCACGGTGTCCACCGGCTTCCCGCACGAACTGCAGACATGATCCGAGGAGACGGTCATCCTGCGTCGCTGCTGGTTCATGAAAGGGATTTTACGCCCGCTTTGTGGACTTCACGACGCCTCGTGGGCGTCGGCCCTCAGGCCGCTCCGTCGTGTTCCGCCGGCCGGTCGCCGGTGCGGCTCGGCGGCGGAGGGCGCACCAGGCTGAGCACCACGGAAACGGTCAGCACGAGGACGATGACGGCGAGGCTGAGCGGTGAGGGGACCTCGGGAACGGCGGGGCTGATCATCTTGTGGGACGCCTGGAGGATGAGTTTGACACCGATGAAGGCGAGGATGAGCGCCAGGCCCTTGCTCAGGTAGTGGAAGCGGTCGAGCAGTCCGGCGAGCATGAAGTAGAGGGCGCGCAGGCCGAGGATGGCGAAGGCGTTGCTGGTGTAGACGATGAAGGCGTCGCTGCTGACGGCCAGGACCGCGGGCACGCTGTCGACGGCGAAGACGAGGTCGGCGGCTTCGATGGCGGCGACCACGGCGAGCAGCGGGGTGGCGACGCGCCTGCCCGCCTCCTTGACGAAGAAGTGGGGGCCGGCGTACTCGTCCCGCACCGGAACGACCTTGCGGAGCAGGCGTACGGCGATGCTCCTGCCGGGATCGAAACTGTCCTCCTCCTCTTTGAGGATCTTGTACGTGCTGTAGAAGAGGACGGCGGCGAAGACGTACAGGACGGCGGTGAAGCGGCTGACCACGGCGACTCCGGCGGCGAGGAAGACGCCGCGGAAGAGCAGGGCGCCGAGGACACCGAGGAAGAGCACGCGGTGCTGGTACGCGCGCGGCACCTTGAAGTAGCCGAAGATCAGCGCGAAGACGAACAGGTTGTCGACCGAGAGGCTCTTCTCCAGCAGCCAGGCGGTCGTGTACTCCACTCCGGCCGTCGTGCCGACCACGAGGAACACGACGGCTCCGAAGAGCACCGCCAGTCCCACCCAGACCCCGCTCCAGGCGGCGGCCTCGCGGAACCCGATGACGTGTGCCCGCCGATGGGCGAGGAGGTCGACCGCCAGCGACACCAGCACGGTGACGGCGAAGACCAGCCACAGCCACGGTGGCACATCATGCACGGGTCCGCCCCCTCGAGCGGGATCGATCGGCAGCCTTGTTCCGAGTGTGGGGCATCCGGCGGGGCTTGTCTCTCCGGGGGCCGGCGATCCGGTGGCGGCGGGGGGCCCGGCCCGGAGCCGGTGGGTCCGCGCAGCCCGGTTCCCGCGGCCACCGGGGCGGTGCGGACCCGGCCGGTCACGCCGAATCCTCCGGCCGTGCCGAACCCGGCCGACGGGGCCGTGCGGGCGGCGTCCGCGAGGCGGCCCGGGAGGCCCCCGGGCCGTGCCCCGCGAGGTCCGTCAGCCCGCCCACGCCAGAAGCCGCTCGCCCTGCTCCCGCTGCCGCAGATGTGCCAGCGACTGCTTCTCCAGCTGACGGACGCGTTCGCGCGTCAGGCCCACCTGCTTGGCGACCTCCTGCAACGTGCGCGTCCGCCCGTCGTGCAGGCCGTACCGGAGGCTGAGGATCAGCGCCTCGCGCGGCGCGAGCGTGTCGATGGCCCCCCGCAGTTCCTCGGCGAGCGCCTGGAACTCGGCGACCTCCGGGGCCTGCAGGACCTCGGTGTCGGGGATGAGGTCGCCGACGACCGTGTCACCGGTGTCGTCCACGGGGGTGTCCAGGCTGATCACCTGCCGCCCGACCCGGCGCAGCCAGATCACCTTGTCCTCGGCGATGCCGCTCTCGCGGGCCACCTCCTCGACGGTCGGCTCCCGGTCGAGGCTCGAGTGCAGCTTGCGCTCGACCTTGCCGAGCTTCTGCAGCTGCTCCACCACGTGCACCGGCAGCCGTACCGAACGGGCGTGCGTCGCCACGCCGCGCTCGATGGCCTGGCGGATCCACCAGGTCGCGTAGGTGGAGAACTTGAAGCCCTTGGTGTGGTCGAACTTCTCCACGGCCCTGATCAGTCCCAGGTTGCCCTCCTGGATGACGTCCAGCAGGGGCAGCCCGCGATGGGCGTGGCGCTTCGCCATCGACACCACGAGCCGGAGGTTGGCGCGGATCATGTGGTCCTTGGCCGCCTGCCCGTCGCGCACGGCCGCCTCCAGCGCGAGCCGTCGCTCCCGCGGCAGGCCGCGGTCGCCGCCCTCGGCCCGCTCCAGCTCCTCCATGGCGCGCAGCCCGGCCTCCATGCGCTGCGCCAACCACACCTCGTCGTCCGCGGTGAGCAGGGGGGTCGCCCCGATCTGCCGCAGGTACTGGCCCAGGAGATCCGGTTCCTGATCGGGCTCGGGGACGGCACTGAGCCGCTTACCGGTACGGGCCGGGGACCGGCGACCGTCTCGTGCGGAGTCCGCCGGCCCTGTCGTCGCGGGAGCCATCGTCGCGCTCCTCTTCTTCCCACGTTCCGGACGTCCCGGGTACCCGAGGGGGCGTGGGCGAACCCATGGGCCCGTCCGCCACGGCGAGGCGGGGCGCACCGCCGGCCGGAGGCGGTGACGACGGGGGCGCCGCCCCGGGGACCCGCACGTCGCCGCTGACCGCCGGCAGCCCCGGCCGGCCGAGGACGGCGCCGGCCCCGGTCCGGACGTACGCGAGGTCCCGCGCGCCGACGTCGCCCCCGGCCCGTACCCGCACGGTGCCGGGTGCCGCTCGGGCGCCGGTGTCGTCGAGGGTCATGTGCCCGGCTCCTTGCGAGCGCTGCGTGGCTCCGGCGTGCGGCGAGCACCCGCCCCGGTCCCCGGGGCCGCGATCCCCGTCACCGGCTGTCGCCGTCCCCGGTCCCCGTCAGCGCCGCCCGGCCGGCCTCCAGGCGGGCCACCGGAACGCGGAACGGCGAGCAGGAGACGTAGTCCAGTCCCGCGCCGTGGAAGAAGCGGACGGAATCCGGGTCGCCGCCGTGCTCGCCGCAGACGCCGATCTTCAGGTCCGGCCGTGCGGCGCGGCCCTCGGCGACGGCGATGCCGACCAGACGGCCTACACCCTCGCGGTCGAGGGTCTCGAAGGGGGAGGCGGGGAAGACACCCTTGTCGAGGTAGGCGGGGAAGAACTCCGCTTCGACGTCGTCGCGGGAGAAGCCCCAGGTGGTCTGGGTGAGGTCGTTGGTGCCGAAGGAGAAGAACTCCGCCTCCTCGGCGATCCGGCCCGCCGTGAGCGCGGCCCGGGGCAGCTCGATCATGGTGCCGACCGGGCACCTCACCGGGACGCCGGACGCCTCGGACACCTCGGCCAGGACGCGCTCGACCTCCGCGCGGGCGAGCCGCAGCTCCTCGACGGCGCCGACCAGCGGCACCATGATCTCGGCCAGGGGGGAGCCCCCGGCCCCGGTCCGCTCCACCACCGCCTCGGCGACGGCCCGCACCTGCATCGCGACCAGACCCGGAACCACGAGGCCCAGGCGCACACCGCGCAGGCCGAGCATCGGGTTCTCCTCGTGCATGCGGTTCACGGCGTCGAGCAGGTCCACGTCGTGCGGATCCGGGCGCTCGCCGCGGGCCTCGGCGGCGGCGACGCGCACCGCGAGGTCGGTGCGGTCGGGCAGGAACTCGTGCAGCGGCGGGTCGAGGAGCCGGATGGTGACCGGCAGGCCGTCCATCGCCTCGAGGATGCCGGCGAAGTCCCGCCGCTGCAGGGGGAGCAGGGCGTCGAGGGCACGGTCACGGGCCGCGTCGTCGGGGGCGAGGATCATGTCCTCGACCAGCTTGCGGCGCTCGCCGAGGAACATGTGCTCCGTGCGGCACAGGCCGATGCCCTGCGCGCCGAACCGGCGGGCCCGCGCGGCGTCCTCGGGCGTGTCGGCGTTGGCCCGCACCGCCAGCCGCCTGGTGCCGTCGGCCTCCTTCAGGACGCGGGCGACCGACGCGACCACGCCCTCGGACGTCCCACCCGTCTCCAGGTACCGCATGACCTCCGAGTCGACCAGCGGGGCCGCACCGGAGTACACCGCACCGGCGGAGCCGTCCACCGAGACGACCGCGCCCTCCTCGACGACGGTGCCGTCCGGGGTGGTGAAACGCCGTCGCCCGGTGTCGACCGTGAGCTCCTCGGCACCGCACACGCAGACCTTGCCCATGCCGCGTGCCACGACGGCCGCGTGCGACGTCTTGCCGCCGCGGCTGGTGAGCACGGCCTGCGCGGCGACCATGCCGGGCAGGTCGTCCGGGGTGGTCTCCTGGCGCACGAGCACCACCTTCTCGCCGGCCGCGGCGCGCCGCACCGCCTCGGCGGAGTCGAAGACCACCGCGCCGACCGCCGCGCCGGGCGAGGCCGGGATGCCGTGGGCGAGCGGGTCGCCGGTCGCGGAGGTGTCGAACCGCGGGAACATCAGCCGGGCGAGCCCGTCACCGCTCACCCGGGCCAGCCCCTCCCGCGGGGTGATGAGCCCTTCGTCCGCCAGCTCGGTCGCGAGCGTGAACGCGGCCTCGGCGGTGCGCTTGCCGACCCGGGTCTGCAGCATCCACAGGGTGCCGCGCTCGATGGTGAACTCGATGTCGCACAGGTCGCGGTAGTGCCGTTCCAGGGTCCGCATGTGCTCGCGCAGCCGGGTGTACGAGCCGGGGTCCAGGCGTTCCAGTTCGGCCAGGGGCACGGTGTTGCGGATCCCGGCGACGACGTCCTCGCCCTGGGCGTCGGGCAGGTAGTCGCCGTACAGGCCGGGGCGCCCGGTGGCCGGGTCGCGGGTGAAGGCCACCCCGCTGCCGGAGTCGTGGCCGAGGTTGCCGAAGACCATGCGCTGCACCGTGACCGCGGTGCCCAGGTCGTCGGGGATGTGCTCGCGCCGCCGGTACAGGCGGGCCCGCTCCCCGTTCCAGGACTCGAAGACGGCCAGGATCGCCCGTTGCAGCTGTTCGGCGGGGGACTGCGGAAAGGACTCGCCGGTCTCGCGCCGGATCAGCTCCTTGTACGTCTCCACGAGCCGGGCGAGGTCACCGGCGTCCAGGTGCACGTCGTCCGGGGCGTTCCGCTCGTCCCTCAGCAGGGTGAGGGCGTCCTCGAACAGGGCGGCGTCCACGCCCATGACCGTGCTGCCGAACATCTGGACCAGACGGCGGTAGGAGTCCCGGGCGAACCGCTCGTCGCCCGACACCGCGGCCAGACCCAGGACGGAGTCGTCGTTCAGGCCGATGTCCAGGACCGTTTCCATCATCCCGGGCATGGAGAACCGCGCCCCGGAGCGGACGGACACCAGCAGCGGGTCGTCGGCCCGGCCCAGGTGCCGCCCGGCGGACTCCTCCAGGGCGGACAGATGGCGGGAGACCTCCCGGGACAGCCCCTCGGGCTCCGCGCCCGTGGCCAGGTAGGCGCGGCAGGCCTCGGTGGTGACGGTGAAGCCGGGCGGCACCGGCAGTCCCAGCCGGGTCATCTCGGCCAGGTTCGCGCCCTTGCCGCCGAGCAGGCCGGCCATGTCGCGGCCGCCCTCGTGGAAGTCGTACACGTATCGGACCATGGCGTCGCGCTCCTCAGCTCTGTACGGCGTCCCGCGGGCCGCTCGGCGGGCCGGCGCGCCCGCGGCGCCGGACGCGTGCCGGGCGGACGGCCGGTTCCCGTCCGGCGCCCTCGGGCGGGCCGATCGGCCCCGCTCGTCACCCGTTCCCCGGGCCACCGCCGGCCGGTCCGTGCCGCCGCCCGGTGCCGCAAGCGCGCCGGCCACCCCCTGAGCGGGTGGTCGCCGGTGAGGACGGGGCCGGACTAACAGGGCCGACCGGCCCTGGCCATCCGGCCCCGGGCCGGGAAGGATTCCGTACGGGAAGCCGATGGGGTCCATGATGGGCCACCGGCGCGGACCCGGCACGCAGAGCATGCAGAGCACGCGAAGCGCGCAGAGCACACGGAGCACGCAGGGCACGCAGAGAACGAGGAGCACTTCATGGCGGACGGTGCGCAGCCCGGTCCCGGCGATCCGATCCGGGTCTTCCTGCTGGACGATCACGAGGTGGTCCGGCGCGGGGTGCACGACCTGCTGGACGACGAGCCGGACATCAGTGTGGTCGGTGAGGCCGCGACCGCCGAGCAGGCCCTGGTCCGTGTGCCGGCGCTGCGTCCTCAGGTCGCGGTCCTCGACGTGCGGCTGCCCGACGGGGACGGGGTGAGCGTGTGCCGTGAGCTGCGCTCGGGCCTGCCGGATCTGGCCTGTCTGATGCTGACCTCGTTCGACGACGAGGAGGCCCTGCTGGATTCGATCATGGCGGGTGCGTCCGGGTATGTGCTCAAGCAGATCCGGGGCTCCGACCTGGTCGAGGCCGTGCGCACGGTGGCCCGGGGACAGTCGCTGCTGGATCCCAGTGCCACCGCCAGGCTGATGGCGCGGCTGCGGGGTGGGCGGCCGCGGGAGAAGGAGGAGGAGCCGGACGCGCTGCCGGGGCTGACGGACCGGGAGCGGGAGATCCTGGCGCTGGTCGGTGAGGGGCTGACCAACCGGCAGATCGGTCTGCGGCTGTACCTGGCGGAGAAGACGGTGAAGAACCACATCTCCCGTCTCCTGGCGAAGCTGGGCGTGGAGCGCCGCATCCAGGCCGCCGTGATCGCCACCCAGGCCCGCGACCGGCTGAAGCACGAGGGCCACTGACACCACGCGGCGGGAGACGGCGCCGGACCGGCCGCTCCGGGACGGGTCTCGCTCCGGCGCGCCGGGGCCGAGCGGCGGGTCCCCGGGCGGGCCGGGCGCCGCCCGGCACGTCGGTGCTCGCGGAGACCGGCAGCACTCGCGCGGACGGGACCGGGCCGTCCGGAACGACGAGACGGGAAGGACTCCACCCGCTTCTCGCGGATCCGGATTGCGCGGTGCGCGGTGGTGAGCCGCTTCCCCGCGTCGGCATCGGGTCCTTCCCGTCCCCTCCAGTACACCGCGGCATTCCCCGGGCCGCCAGGGCCGGACGGCGTCCGGCCGGCCCCGTGGCCCCTGCCCGCGCCCGCGCACCGGTCCCGTCCCCCACGCCGTCATCCGGCAGGCAGCCAGGCCGTGCCGTGACCGCCGTGCCCCACCCGGCACATGACCTCAGGCGGGGGACCCGCAGCCGTTCCCGGCGCCCAGGTGGTCCCGGAACCAGCCGGCGGCGGCTTCGGCCACCTCCTCCAGGGCGCCGGGTTCGGGGAAGAGGTGGGTCGCGCCCGGCACCACGTGGACGGTGTGCGGCGCGGACAGCGCTTCGGCCGCCCGGCGGTTGAGGCCGAGGACCTGCCCGTCGTCGCCGCCGACGACGAGCAGCACCGGGGCCGCCACCAGGGGGAGCGCCGCGTCGGCCAGATCCGGCCGTCCGCCGCGCGACACGACCGCGGACACCCTCCTCGGACGCTCGGCCGCGGCCACCAGGGCCGCGGCCGCTCCCGTGCTCGCCCCGAACAGGCCCGCCGGGAGGTCCGCGGTGTCCGGCCGCTGCTCGAGCCAGTCGACGGCGTCCACCAGCCGCCGGGCCAGCAGGCCGATGTCGAAACGGTACTCGGCGGTCACGGAGTCCCGGCGCTCCTCGTCCTCGGTCAGCAGGTCCATCAGCAACGTGCCGAACCCGGCCCGGCGCAACGCCTCGGCGACCGCACGGTTGCGGGGACTCAGGCGCGAGCTGCCGCTGCCGTGCGCGAACACCACCACGCCGCGCGCGCCCGCCGGGACCACGAGGTCACCGGCCAGCCCCGCCTCTCCCGAGGGAACGGTCACGCTCTCGGAGATCATGCGTCGTCACCTCCCTGGGGGCGCCCGTCGACCGGGCCGGGTACCCGGCCCGGCGGTGCCCTATCCGGCCGGACCCGGGAACTCGTAGGTCCGGCTTCCGGTTTCGGCGCTCACGCGGAGGAAACCCCGGAAGCCGGACAGGGCGGACGCCGTCGACGAGGATGCGCCCCGCGAGGAGTTCGGGCAGAGGAAGGCGGGCACCGGCCATGCGCTACCACGACCGCCGGCACGCGGGCGAGGACCTCGCCCTCCGGCTGATGGAGTGGGCCGCCGACGGCGACCTCGTGGACCCCCTCGTCCTCGCGCTTCCCCGCGGTGGGGTGCCGGTGGGGGCACAGGTCGCCAGGGCCCTGCGGGCACCGCTGGACGTGCTGGTCGCCCGCAAGATCGGCGTGCCCGGCCGGCCGGAGACCGGGATCGGCGCGATCGTCGGCGACGACCCGCCGCTGTACGACCGGCGGGTGCTGGAGATGCTGGGCCTGAGCGAGGACCGCCTCGGCCCGGACGTGGCCCGGGAACGGACCGAGCTCCACCGCCGTGAGGGCCGCTACCGAGGGGGCCGGCCGGCGCCCCACGTCACGGACCGGGCGGTGATCGTCGTCGACGACGGACTCGCCACCGGCGTCACCGCGCGCGCCGCCCTGCGGCATCTGCGCCGGCAGGGCCCCGCGCGGCTGGTCCTCGCCGTGCCGGTCGGCGCACCGGGCGCCGTGGACCTGATGCGCGCGGAGGCCGACGACCTGATCTGCCTGCACCAGCCGCCGGACTTCCGGGCCGTCGGCCAGTGGTACGAGAAGTTCGACCAGGTCGGTGACGAGGAGGTCGTCCGCATCCTGGACGAACTCAGCCCGGCGGCGTGATCCCGGCGGCCCCGGCCGCGTCCCCCTGACGCCCGCGGTCGGCGGGACGGGCCGCCGGAGCCCGCCCCGGCGGCCCGTGCCCGGGACGCGGGACCCGGCGGGCCCTCCCGGTTCCCGCGGGGCGGGGACCCCCGCCCCGCCCGCCCGTGCCGGCAGGGTGCCGCCGGACCGGTCCTAGCGGGGGCGGGAGCCGGCCATCCGCCAGATGCGCACCTCGCGCCTCATCCCGGGCCACTCCTTGACCAGCAGCGCCAGCAGTGCTCCGCCCACCAGCGCCGCCTCCGCCATCAGGATTCGCTTGGCCGTCATGTCCGCTTCCTGCTTCCTCGTGTGTCGTTCGGGGCGCACCGTGCTCGGAGGGCTCAGCCGGGAGACAGGTTCGGCATGACCTTCATGAGCGCGTCGTGCCGCTTCCAGCGGATCCCGGTGGACCGCCGCGCGTCGGCGGTGCCGTCCTTGTGGTGCCCGGGCTGGTGGTGGTAGGGGCCCTTGTTCCCCTGGTGGATGCCGCGGACCGTGGACGGGGTGTCCGGCCAGGAACATGTCCTGGGCGTCGGCACCGCGCCCGCGCGGACGGAGCCGGACCCGGCTGCCGCCCCGCACGGGCACGCCGCCGACCGGCACCGCGTCGGTCGCGGGCGACAGCCCCTCGTCGGCGCCCTCCCGCCACCCCACCGGCCGGGGGCCGGGGGAGTCGCCGGGCGGGGGACCGGCGGGGTCCAGCGAGCGGATGGCGCCGTGCAGCCGGGAGAAGACCTCGGGCGGCATGGTCTCCACCCGGTCGAGGATCCGGGCGGCGCGCCGGTCGGTGGCGCGGGCCTCGCGCTTCTCCTCGTCGGTGAGCAGCAGGGTGCGCAGCGTCAGGATCTCGTCGATCTCCGCCGCGTCGTGCAGGTCGCCCGGGCTCTCCGGTGCCACCTGCGGGTGGTCGGGGAGGATGATCGGCGAGGAGAGCAGCAGCCGCGCCCCGGGCGGGTCCGCGCTCCCCGTGCCCGGCGGCCCCTCGCCGTCGCCGGTGGCCGGGGGCGGTCCGCCGAGGACGGGCCAGGTGAAGTCGTTGCGGCAGGCGCGGGTGTGCTCGCGCAGCCGTGCGGGCGGGTCGGTCGGCGACACGAACTCCACGCCGTCCCCGCCGACGAGCGTGTGCGTGGCGATGAGCGCACGGCGCAGCGCCTCGTCGCGCACGGCGTCCGGTCCCGGTGCGCGTCCGGTGTTCTCGGTGCGGATCCGCAGCCGGCAGACGTCGTCCGTGAGCCGTTCGGCCCCGACGGTGGTGCGGGCGCGCACGTCGAAGCGCCGCCGCACGACGCGCCCGGCGCCCCCGGGAAGCGCCTCGGTCCGTTCGCCCGCGGGCCCCTCCACCGGGAAGGCGGACTCCCGCCGCAGCAGGTCGTCCAGGGGGACGGCGAGATCGGCCTCGCGCGGCACCGCCTCGTCGAACGTCAGGTGCGGTGTGCCGTCGGGCAGGTGCAGGGCCGCCACCGGCCGGTGGCGGCCGTCCCGGCCGGTCTCCTCCACCTGTTTGTGCTGGAGCTGCAGGTGGCGGACCCTGACCCGCACGACCGCGCCGGGCCGCCGGATCCGCAGCAGGCACTCGGTCTGCTGGTACCAGGGGTCCGCCGAACCGGAGACACCGGGCTCGACGGGGCCGTGCCGCTCCGCCCAGTCGCGGGGGAGGAGGACACCGAACTGCCAGCGCACCCGGTTCTTCGGCGAGGAACGGCGGTACGGGTAGAGCAGGTACCCCTCGTACAGGACGGCGTCGGCCACCGCGCCCAGCTGCTCGAAGGAACGGCCGGAGGGGTCCTGCCGCCCGGCTCCGGCGTCGCGGCGCCCGTCGTCGCACGCCACGGCGCCCTCCGCCACGGTCCTCGCCATCCGGCCTCCTCGCGTCCGCCCGTGCGTCACGGCTGTCACCACATTCGCGTCACCACGGCGTCCCCGCCCCTCCGGCGCGGCCGTTCCGGGCCGTCCGGGCGACCGGCGGGGCGCATACGGGTGTCCGGCGGGTCCGGCGCCCGTCACGTCCGCGTCCCGCGCGCTTCCGCCGCCGGGCCCCGGACCCGACGGCTCCGAGGCGGGATCGGGAGGGGACGGGAGGGGACGGGTAGATATGGACCGATTGATGCGAACATGTGTACGATTACGGTGAGGGGTCGATGCCGTTCGGACGGGAGAGCGCGACACACGCCCACGGCCGGCTCCACAGCCCGGGAGGGAGGAGCCATGTCCAAGTGCGACGAGCGACCCGGCACCACCGAACTCCCCGTACGGCGCGACGTTCCCCGCTCGTGCGGGGCGCGGGAAAGGAACTGCTCGCCCCGGCCGCGCGAGCACCGGGGCGCGGGAGCCCGGCTGCTGCTCCTGGCGGGGATCGCCGGGGTGGTGGCCGGCATGGTCCTGCCGCAGGGGCTGCTCCTGGCCGCCGGCCTGGTCCTGGCCGGGCTCGCCGGCCAGGCGGCCGGCTCCCCGGGGTCCCGGCGGGCCCGGCCCCGGACCCGGTGACGCGTACGGCGCCGGGTCCGGCCGGTGACGCCGCCGGAGCCGTGCCGGGCGACGCCCGCGGCGGGAGCGGTGCCGCCGGTGCCGCGCGCCTCGCCGGAGTGCTCCCCGGCGACGCCGGGCTCCTGTGCCGGAGGCCGCCGGGACCGCCGGACGGTGACGTGCCCGGCGGCCTCCGCGGCGCACGCGCTCGGTACGCCCGTCTGCCTCACCTTTGAGATTGATCGCGGCCGTACGGGGCACCTGCGGAAGTCGATCGGGGTACACCGCCAGAGCCGAGCGGGAAGGGCCCGCGTCAGGGAGCCGGACGAACCGGTGAACCGGGTTTCGACGAGGAGTTGGTGCGGCGGTGCTGTTCCTGCTCGCCGCCCACGCGGGACTCGCGGTGGTGATCCCCTGGTGGCAGCGACGGCTCGGCCGTGCCGTGTGGCCCGTGGCGGCCCTGGTCCCGCTGGCGGTCGTGGTCTGGGCGGGCACACGGGCGCCGCGGGTGCTGGACGGCGGTGAGTACCGCGAGACCCTGTCCTGGGCGCCCTCGCTCGGGCTGACCGTCGAGCTGCGGCTGGACGCCCTGGCCCTGCTGATGCTCTGGGTCGTCGCCGGTGTCGGCGCCCTGGTGCTGCTGTACTGCCGGTACTACGTCGAGCACGACGCCGGCCGGCTGGCCGCCACGCTGCTGGCCTTCGCGGGCGCGATGACCGGACTCGTCCTGGCCGACAACCTGTTCGTCCTCTACGTCTTCTGGGAACTGACCACGGTCGCCTCGTTCCTGCTCATCGCCGAACGCGGCGAGGCCGCGGAGCAGCGGCGCGCCGCCCGGCAGGCGCTGCTGGTGACCACGGGCGGCGGCCTGGCCATGTTGCTCGGCTTCATCGTCCTCGGCCAGGCGGCCGGGACCTACAGCGTCTCGGGCATCCTCGCCGGCCCCCCGCGCGGCACGGCGGTCTCCGTCGCCGTGGTGCTCGTCCTGATCGGGGCGTTCGCCAAGTCCGCGCAGATGCCGCTGCACGGCTGGCTGCCCGCCGCGATGGTGGCCCCCACCCCGGTGAGCGCGTACCTGCACGCGGCCGCGATGGTCAAGGCGGGCGTCTACCTCGTCGCACGGCTGGCACCCGCCCTGGCGGACGTGCCCCCGTGGCGGCCGGCGGTGCTCGTCGTCGGCCTCGTCACCATGGTGCTCGCCGCCTGGCGGGCGCTGCGCGCGACCGACCTGAAGATGCTGCTGGCCTACGGCACGGTCAGCGAACTGGGCATGCTCACCGCGCTGCTGGGGGCGGGCACCCGGACCGCGGCCCTGGCCGGGACGGTCATGCTGCTCGCCCACGCGGCGTTCAAGTCCGCGCTGTTCCTGGCGGTCGGCGTCATCGACCACACCACGGGGACCCGCGACATCCGCGCACTGTCGGGCCTCGGCCGCCGCATGCCCGTGCTGTGCGCGGCCGCGACGGTGGCCGTGGCCTCGATGGCCGGCCTGCCGCCGCTGCTCGGGTACCTGGGCAAGGAAGCCGCGGTGGAGGCCTTCCTGCACGGCACGGAACTCGGCGGCCACCTCTGGCTGACCGCGGGGCTCCTGCTCGGCTCCCTCCTGACCGTGGCCTACGGAGCCCGCTTCGTCCGGGGCGCCTTCGGCGGGCCCCCCGGCGAGGCGGCGGCCCGCGCGCACCGGCCGGCCCCGGGGTTCGTCGCGCCCGTGGCCGTGCTGTCGGCCGCGAGCCTGGTCCTCGGCGTGTGGTACGCGGGGACCGCGGCCCTCGTCACGCCCTACGCCGACGGCTATCCGCCGGGGCCGCACGGTCCGTACGAGCTGTCGCTCTGGCACGGCCCCACCGCCGTGCTCGGCCTGTCGGCGCTGTCCGTCCTCCTCGGCGTCCTGCTGCACCTGGCGGGGGGCGACCGGTGGCGTCTGCCCCGACTGCCGGACGCGCAGCGCGCGTTCGACCGCGCGGTGGCCGCCGTGGACCGGCTGGCCGTGGTCCTGACCGGACACACCCAGGTCGGTTCGCTGCCGGTCTACATGACGGTGCTCCTGGTCACCGTGGTGGCGGTGCCGGGCGCGGCGCTGGTGGCCGCGGCGCCCTCGCCGGGCTCACCGCGGTGGTGGTGGTCGCCGAGCGAGCCGTTCCTCGCGGTGATGGTGCTGGCGGCGGCCGCGGCGGTGGTCGTCACCCGGCACCGGCTGACCGGCACCCTGCTGTCCGGAGCCGTCGGCTACGGAGTGGCGGTGATCTTCCTGGTCCGGGGAGCGCCGGACCTGGCGCTCACCCAGTTCCTCGTGGAGACCATGACGGTGGTGGTGATGGTGCTGGTGCTGCGCCGGATGCCGGAGCGGTTCGAACCCGGCCGGGCGCTGACCCGTACGCGCGTCGTGCGGGGGGCGGCCGCCGGGGCGGTCGGGCTCCTGGTCACCTCCCTGGCCCTGGTGACCTCCTCCGCCCGCACGGCCCCGGCGATCTCCGCGGAGTACGTGCACCGGACGCCGGAGACCGGCGCCCACAACATCGTCAACGCGATCGTCGTCGACTTCCGCGCACTGGACACGCTGGGTGAGATCTCGGTGATCCTGGTCGCCGCGGTGGGTGTCGTCAGCCTGGTCCGGGTGGGCGGTCCCGCAGGGGTGCGGGAGACCGGCGACCGTGCCGGCGGCCCGTTCCCGACGGCGCACTGGGACGAGCCGGTGGAGACCTGGCTGCCGGGCGCGCCCGAGCGGTCCGGCGGCGAGCGGTCGGTCCTGCTGGAGGTGGCCACCCGGCTGCTGTTCCCCTCGATCCTGCTGCTCTCGCTGTACCTGCTGTTCTCCGGGCACTACGGCCCCGGCGGAGGGTTCTCCGGCGGCCTGGTGGCGGGCCAGGCGTTCGTGCTGCGGTACCTCGTGGGGGGACACGCCGACCTGGGGGCCGCCGTACGGGTGCGCGCGAGTGCGGTCGCCGGCGCGGGACTGATGCTGGCGGCCGTCGTCGGCCTGCTCCCGCTCGCCCTCGGCGGTGCGCCGCTGGAGAGCACGGTGGTGACCCTCCACCCGCCGGTGCTGGGCACGGTGAAGTTCGCGACCAGCCTGTTCTTCGACATCGGCGTGTACCTGCTGGTCGTCGGCGTCACGCTCAGGCTGCTGTCGGCGGTGGGGGCCGCCCTCGACGTCCCCGGGGCCGCGACGGGCGAGGACGACGACGGTGGGGACGACGGCGAGGACGACGAGGCCGGAAACGGGGACCGGGCCCGGGACCGGGACAAGGAAGGCGGCCGGCGGTGAACACGATCGACGTGACCCTGTCCCTCGTGGTCGGCGGCCTCTTCACCGTCGGCTTCTACCTCATGCTCCAGCGCTCGCTGATGCGCATCGTCCTCGGCTTCCTCGTCCTCGGCCACGGCACGAACCTGCTGCTCCTGGTCGGCGGAGGCACGCCGGGCCTTCCCCCGGTGCTGGACGGCGCGCCCCCGGACCCCGAGCGGATCGCCGACCCGCTGCCCCAGGCCATGGCACTGACGTCCATCGTGATCACCTTCGGCCTCACCGCCTTCCTCATGGCGCTGGCCTACCGGTCCTGGCACCTGACCGGCAGCGACGAGGTCCCCGACGACCCGGAGGACCGGCGCATCGGCGCCACCCGGGAACACGCCGACGAGGACAAGGACACCTATCCCGATCCCGAACCCGATCCCGGTTCCGGCGCGGTCCCGGCCGACGACGGCACACGGCGGGGAGGCGACCGGTGACCCAGGCGCTGCTGGCCCTGCCCGTCCTGCTGCCGGCCGTCGGAGCCGGTCTGACCCTGATCGGCCTGTCCCGCCGCGCGGTGCGCGTACTGAGCACCGTCGTGCTGACGCTGGTCCCGGCCGACGCGCTGGCACTGCTCGTGCTCGCCGACACCCGGGGCCCGCAGGTCCTGCACGCCGGCGGCTGGAGGGCGCCGCTGGGCGTCACCCTCGTCGCCGACCGGCTGTCGGCTCTGCTGCTCACCGTGTCGACGCTGGTCACGCTGGCCGTGCTGCTCTTCGCCATGGGCCAGGGCACCGCGGAGGAGCGCCGCCGCACGGTGGCGGTCTTCCACCCCGCGTACCTGGTCCTGGTCACGGGCGTGAGCCTGGCCTTCCTCACGGGCGACCTGTTCAACCTCTTCGTCGCCTTCGAGGTGATGCTCGCCGCCTCCTACGTCCTGATCACCGTCGACGCCGACGAGAACCGCACCCGTGCGGGCATGACGTACACGATCGTCAGCCTGACCTCGTCCGTCCTGTTCATCACCCTGATCGCCCTGGTGTACGCGGCCACCGGCACCGTCGCCCTGGCGCAGCTCGGGCCCCGGCTGGCGGACCTGTCGGACGGGCTGCGCGGGACGCTCGCCCTGTTGCTGCTGGTCGTCCTGGGCATCAAGGCGGCGATCATCCCGCTCCACCTGTGGCTGCCCGACAGCTACCCCACCGCTCCCGCGCCGATCACCGCGGTGTTCGCCGCGCTCCTGACCAAGGTCGGCGTCTACGCCGTGCTGCGCACCGAGACCCTGCTGTTCCCGCGGGACGGCGTGTGGACCCTCCTGGCCTGCGCGGCGATCATCACCATGATCGTGGGCATCCTCGGCGCCATCGCCCAGGACGACGTCAACCGGTTGCTGTCCTTCACCCTGGTCAGTCACATCGGCTTCATGCTGTTCGGCATCGCGCTGTTCGACGTCCAGGGGCTGACCGGCACCATCCTCTACGTCATCCACCACATCGTCGTCCAGGCCGGGCTGTTCCTCGCCGTCGGCCTCGCCGTGATCCGCACGGGAACGGCGTCGCTGCCCCGCATGGCGAAGTGGCCGCCGCCGGGCGTCCTGGTCGCCGTGCTGTTCGCCGTACCGGCCCTGAGCCTGTCGGGCGTTCCGCCGTTCTCCGGCTTCGTCGCCAAACTGGCCCTGCTCAGGGCCGGGGTCGCACAGGGGGGCACGGCCGCCTACGCCCTCGCGGCGGCCGCCCTGCTCACCAGTCTGCTCACGCTCTACGCCATGACGCGGGTGTGGACCACGGCCTTCGCGGGGCAGCCGAGGAACACGGTGCGCGGCGCGGCCGACGGGATCGCGGCATCGGCCGCCGAGGCGCCCGAACCGCGCCCCGGCGGCGTGCGCGGAGCCCGGCTGATGCTCGCCTCGACGGCCGGCACGGTCCTGACCGGAGTGGCGGTCGCCGTCTTCGCCGGCCCGCTGGCGGGCATCGGCGAGCGGGCCGCCGGGGACCTGCTGCGTCCCGGGGCGTACCGGTCCGCCGTGCTGGGGGAGGGGGAGCACGGTTGAGCCGCCGGGAGAGGATCCGCCGGGCCCTGCACCACCTGCCGCTGGTCGTGTGGCTGTGGCTGCTGTGGGTGGCGCTGTGGGGGTCCACCGGCGCGGTCGTGCTCGTCGGGGGGCTGCTCGTCGCCGTCGCCGTCGCCGTGCTCTTTCCCCTGCCGTCCGTCCTGCCGGGAGCGGTGCCCCGGCCGCGGTGGATCGGACTCCTGCTGCTCCATCTGCTGGCCGACCTCGTCAGGTCGGGGACCATCGTCGCCTGGGAGGTCGTCCGGCACGGCGGGAGAACCCGCTCCGCGGTCATCGAGGTCCCCCTGCACGTCGACGACGACGTGCTGATCACCGCCGTCGCCGAGATCACCACGATCGCCCCCGGGACGGTGGTCACCGAGATCGACCGCCGCCGCAGGCGGCTGTACGTCCACGCGCTTCCGGTCCGCGACCGGGAGGCCGTCGCCCGCAGGAAGAAGGAGACGCAGGAGTTGGAGCGCCGGGTCGCACGAGTCGTCGGACACCGTCACCACCCCCTCGAGCACGGGTCGCCGTCCGACGCGCCGGACGGCCCCCCGCCGTCCGACCCCCCGCCGGACGACCCGCCACCGGACCACCGAGGGAGACGACGATGACCCACCTGTACGCCGTCGCGCTGGGGACGCTGATCGTGGCCGGTCTGCTCACCCTGGTGCGTCTCGTCCGCGGCCCGCGTGTCCTGGACCGCATCGTGGCGCTCGACGTCATCGTCACCATGGTCATCGCCGGAACAGCCGTGGGCATGACGCTGCGCGACGACAGCACCGCCCTCCCCGTGCTCGTGGTCCTCGCCCTGCTGGCCTTCATCGGGTCGGTGACCGCGGCCCACCTCGTCGAGAAACGGAAAGGCATGCGATGACCGTCCTGCGTGACGCCGTCACCGCCGTCCTGTTCCTCACCGGCGCGTGCTTCTGCCTGCTCGGCGCCCTGGGGCTGCTCCGCTTCCCGGGCACCGTGAGCCGCCTCCACGCGGCGGCCAAGGCGCAGACCCTGGGCCTGCTGCTCGTCCTGGTCGGCGCGGCCGTGCACCTGCCCCTCAGGAACGCCCCGGTGCTGCTGCTCGTCGCCCTCTTCCAGTTGTTCAACGCGCCCATCACCAGCCAGATCGTCGGCCGCATCGCCTACCGCACCGACGCGGTCGACCGCGGCCGGCTGTTCACCGACGAACTCGCCGACCGCCTCGCCCGGGACGGCACCCCCCTGCACGGGCACGGCGGCCCCGCCCCGGACGCGGCGGGGGAGGGGGAGAGGCGGGACGGCACGGACCGCTGACGTTTGTGCCGGGGGCCGCACGGAACCCGTCAGGTCCCTGCCAGCGTGGTGCGCGGCCGGATCGCGCGGGCGCGCGTCAGCGAGAAAACGGAAGGTCGATGGCCGGCATGAAGGTATCCGACTACATCCTCCAGCGGTTGCGCGAGTGGGAGGTGGACCACGTCTTCGCCTACGCGGGCGACGGCATCAACGGGCTGCTGGCGGCGTGGGGACGGGCCGACGACGCTCCGAAGTTCGTCCAGTCCCGGCACGAGGAGATGTCCGCGTTCCAGGCCGTCGGATACGCGAAGTTCTCCGGCCGGGTCGGCGTCTGCGCGGCCACGTCGGGCCCCGGGGCGATCCACCTGCTCAACGGGCTGTACGACGCGAAACTCGACCACGTGCCCGTCGTCGCGCTGGTCGGGCAGACCAACCGCAGCGCGATGGGCGGCTCGTACCAGCAGGAAGTCGACCTGCAGAACCTGTACAAGGACGTCGCCTCCGACTTCTGCGAGACCGCGACGGTGCCGGAGCAACTGCCGAACCTCATCGACCGCGCCATCCGCACCGCGTACGCGCGGCGCACGGTCACCGCCGTCATCGTCCCCGCCGACGTGCAGGAACTGGACTACAGCCCGCCGACGCACGCCTTCAAGATGGTTCCGTCGAGCATGGGGACCGGCCGGTACGCCCCGGTGCCCGCCGACGCCGACGTCCGGCGGGCCGCCGAGGTCCTCAACGCCGGTGAGAAGGTCGCCGTGCTCATCGGCCAGGGCGCCCGCGGCGCGCGCGCCGAGGTGGAGGCACTGGCGGACGCCCTCGGGGCGGGTGTCGCGAAGGCCCTGCTCGGCAAGGACGTGCTCCCCGACGACCTGCCCTACGTCACCGGTGCCATCGGCCTGCTCGGCACCCGGCCCTCCTACGAGCTGATGCGGGACTGCGACACCCTGCTGATGATCGGTTCCAGCTTCCCGTACACGCAGTTCATGCCGGAGCTGGACCAGGCGCGCGGGGTGCAGATCGACATCGACCCGCACATGATCGGCCTGCGGTACCCCTTCGAGGTGAACCTCGTCGGCGACGCGCGCGAGACGCTGCGCCGGCTCCTGCCGCACCTGCGCCGCAAGGAGGACCGGACCTGGCGCGAGAAGATCGAGGAGGACGTCGCCCGGTGGTGGGAGGTCATGGAGCGGCGCGCCGCCGTGGAAGCCGACCCGATCAACCCGGAGTACGTGGTGCACGCCCTCGACGGGCGGCTCCCCGAGGACGCGATCGTCACCGCCGACTCCGGTTCCGCGGCCAACTGGTACGCCCGCCACCTGCGGCTGCGCGGGCGGATGCGCGGCTCCCTGTCGGGCACCCTGGCCACCATGGGCCCCGGGGTGCCCTACGCCATCGGTGCGAAGTTCGCACACCCCGAGCGGCCCGCCATCGCCCTCGTCGGGGACGGCGCCATGCAGATGAACGGCATGATGGAGATGGTCACGGCCGCCAAGTACCGGCAGCAGTGGTCCGATCCGCGCCTGGTCGTGGCCGTCCTCAACAACCGGGACCTGAACCAGGTCACCTGGGAGATGCGGGCGATGTCCGGGGCACCGCAGTTCGAGGAGTCGCAGCACCTTCCCGACCTGCCGTACGCCGAGATCGCGCAGCGGATCGGTCTCGACGGCGTGCGCGTGGAGAAGCCCGAGCAGGTCGAGGAGGCCTGGGACCGTGCGCTGGCGGCCGACCGGCCCTTCGTCATCGACTTCCGCACCGACCCGGCCGTGCCGCCGATCCCGCCGCACGCGGAACCGGACCAGATCGAGGCCACGGCCTCCGCGATCCTCCACGGCGACAGCGACCGTGGCTCCATGATCAGGCAGGGGTTCAAGGCCAAGGTGCAGGAGATGCTGCCCGGCACCCGGCGCCGGGCCGGCCGTCGCGGCGCCGGAGCCGACGACGGCGCCGAAGGCCGTTCGTGAGCCCGTCCGGCGGCCCGGCCGTCCCGCGTCCCCGGCCGGGCCCGGCGTGTCGTGCTCCCGGCCGCGGGCACCGGTGGCCGGGGAACGCCTTGCGCGACGTCTCCCGCCGCAGGGGAGACCGGCAGGCGCCGGTCGAGCGGGGCCCGGGGTCAGGCCGTCAGCTCCGCCGCCCCGAAGGACACGTCGAAGCGGTCGCACCAGATGGTGACGCTGCGGAAGTCGGCCGGGTCGACGCCGGCGGGCAGCGGGTAGTTCTGGTCACCCTTGTTGCCCTTGAGCTTGCCGAGAGCGACGTGCTTCCCGTCGTCGAAGACGTGCCATCCCGCCTTGCCCTCGATCACCGGCGCGTCCGTCAGCCAGACGTGCAGATCGGGGCCGTTGGAGGTGTCCAGCCCCTCGAACCGCAGGACGTGCGAGCCGTCGGCCAGGCGCAGGACGCGGACCGTGCCGGTGGTGCGGTGCTCGTGGGTGACGAGTGCGCCGTCGGCGACGGTCCGCGGGCCCGGGTCCGCGGCCGGTGAGGACGGGGGGCCCGAGGCCGTCGCGGTGGGGGAGGGCCGTCGCGACGCGGCCGCGGGGAGCTCCTCCCGCACCTCCTCGTCCACCCACAGTCTCCACGGCTGGAACCAGTACAGCCCCAGGCCCGCCAACGCGACGGCCGGCACCGCGGCCACGGCCGCCACCCGCCGGGCCGCCCCTCCACCCGCACGTCCCACGACTTCACTCCCTTCCGGCGCGCACGTCCTCATCCGCGCGCCCGTCACCACGGCTGACGCAAACCAGAGTGGCCGACGGACGGGCCGGGTGGTGCGCGCGGGACCCGGCCGTCAGACTCCTGTAAGGACCTGACGATCGGCCGGCCGTCGAACCGGGTATCCCTCGTCCGGACGTACGGTCCGAGCATCCTCCGGAGGCACCGAGTGACGACCACGCATCCGCCCGTCACCCTCGACGACGTCCGCGCCGCGGCCGAGCGGCTCAAGGGCGTCGCGCACCGCACGCCGGTCCTGCGCTCGCGCACCCTGGACGCGCTCGCCGGCGCCGAGGTCCACCTCAAGTGCGAGAACTTCCAGCGGGTCGGCGCCTTCAAGTTCCGCGGCGCCCACCACGCGGTCTCCCGTCTCACCCCCGAGCAGCTGTCCCGGGGCGTCGTCGCCCACTCCTCCGGCAACCACGCCCAGGCCGTCGCCCTGGCCGCCCGGGAGCTGGGCACCACCGCCGTCGTCGTCATGCCCGGGGACGCGCCGCCGTCGAAGCGCGCGGCCACCGAGGGATACGGCGCCGAGATCGTCACGTACGACCGCTACACCGGCGACCGCGTCGCCGTCGCTCAGGCACTGGCCGCCGAGCGCGGGCTGACCCTCGTCCCCCCGTACGACCACCCGCACGTCATCGCCGGACAGGGCACGGCCGCTCTCGAACTGCTCGAGGAGGCGGGAGAGCTGGACGCGCTGCTCGCACCGGTCGGCGGCGGCGGGCTGATCGCCGGGAGCGCCACCGCCGTCAAGGGCCTGTGCCCGGCGGCCCGGGTGATCGGCGTCGAGCCGGAGGCCGGGGACGACACCAGACGGTCGCTGGAGGCCGGGCGCCGCGTGAGCATCCCGGTCCCGCGCACCATCGCCGACGGCCAGGCGCTGCACACCCCCGGTGAGCTGACGTTCTCCCTCAACCGGCGGCTGCTGGACGGGATCGTGCTGGTCGGCGACGACGAGATCAGGGACGCGATGCGGTTCGCCTTCGAGCGGCTGAAGATCGTCCTGGAGCCGAGCGGGGCCACCGCGCTGGCCGCGCTGCTCACCGGCCGCGCGGGCACCCTCCCGGGCCGGGTCGGGGTGATCCTCTCCGGCGGGAACGTCGACGCCGAGCGCTTCGCACGGCTCTGCGGGCCCGGCGACCGACCGGCCGACCGGCCCCGTCACCCGAATGGCGTCCCCGAGGGGACGGGCGGACGATGAACGGGTGGGGCCCGGCCCCGCCGGTGCCGTTCGGGACAGACGGAGACCGGACCCGGTCGTGCAGGGCGACGACCGGAAGGGAGAAGGACATGCTGGAGGTCAAGACGCTGGACAAGCCGGACGAGCGACGTGATTTCCCCAGGGGGCACCTCGAAGCCGTCCACATGACGGGACTGGACTTCGCCGTGGCCACGTTCGAGCCCGGGTGGCGCTGGTCCGAGTCCGTCGGTCCCATCGCGGGCACCGAGAGCTGCGAGATCCACCACAACGGCTACGTCGTCCAGGGCCGTATGCACATCCGGATGAACGACGGCGCCGAGCGCGAGGTCGGCCCCGGCGACGTCTTCGTCTGCGCACCCGGCCACGACGCGTGGGTCGTCGGCGACGACCAGGTCGTGGTGTACGACTTCGCGGGCGGCATGGCCCAGACGTACGCGAAGGCGGACTGACCCGTACGCGAAGGCGGGTGACCGGCCCGGGCCGGTCACCCGCGGCCGTCTCCCCGGCGGGTCTTCCCGCCCCCGCCCGTGAGGCGCCCGGCGGGCGCCCGCCGGCGGCGGTCACCGGCCCCACCCCCGGGCTGCCGGAGACCGGACGACGGCCGGCGGGGGAAACGGGGCGCAGCCGCCCCCGCCGAGTGCGGGGATCGGCTGTTCACGGCCCGCGGGGCCGTCCGGCCCTCCGGCGCGGTCACACCGGCAGCAGGCGCCCGGCCAGCGCGCTCAGCTGCCGTACGGTGCGGCACTCGTGCATCTCCACCAGCTCGGCGTACTCGGGCGCGGCGGAGTCGCCGGTGCCCCAGCGGGAGCGCTGCTCGGGATTGAGCCAGTACACGCGCCGCGCCCGTCCGGTCAGTTCGCGCACGGCCGGCAGGTTCGGGTCGGCCGTGTTGGTGCGGGCGTCGCCGAGGACGAACACGGTCGTGCGCGGGCCGACGGCACCGGCGTACCGTTCGGTGAACTCGCCCAGCGCCATGCCGTAGTCGCTGCTGCCGTGCCAGCCGGTGACGGTCGCCTCGGCCCGGATCCGCCCGCTCAGGCCCTCCGGGTCGGCGGCGCCGCGCACGAGCAGCCCGGTCACCTCGTCGACCCGGTTGACGAAGGCGAACACCCGCACCTTCGAGAACTGGTCGTGCAGCGCCTGCACCAGCAGCATCGTGAAGTCGGAGAACCCGGACACCGATCCGGAGACGTCGCACAGCAGCACCAGTTCGGGCCGGGCGGGCCGGCGCCGGCGCAGCACCGGCCGCATCGGCACCCCGCCCGTCGACAGCGAACCGCGCAGGGTCCGCCGCAGGTCGATGCTGCCGCGCGCGGCCCTGCGGCGCCGTGCGGCCAGCCGGGTCGCCAGCTTCCGGGCCAACGGCTGGACCGTACGGCGCAGTTCGGCCAGCCGGTCCTTCCCGGCGAACAGGAGGTCGACGCGGTCGGCGGACGGGGCCACCGCGCGCCGGGCGACCTCGTCCCGCCCCCGCCGTTCGGCGACCCGGCGCCGCGCCTCCGTGGCCACCAGCCGCCGGAACTCCTCGATCCGGCGCCGGATCTCGTCCTCCAGCAGCCGGTCGCCGAAGCCCGCGGCGCCGTCCCGCCCGCGCACCTCGTCCCGTACCCGCGCGAGCAGCGTCTGCGGACGCAGCCGGTCCAGCGTCCGGTACGACGACCAGCCGTCCGAGGCGGGTGAACTCCCGTATCCGCCGAAGCCGTCGACCGCCTCCACCGCCAGCCGGGCCATCAGCGCGGCGTCGTCGTCGGCGAGGGCGGCCGCCAGCCGGTCGCGCAGGTCCTCCCGGTCCGCGGGTCCGCCCCGCGGCGCGCCGACCCCGCGCGGGAAGTACAGGTCGAAGACCGCGTCGAACACCGGCCGTTGGCCGGTGCCGTGCAGCAGGGTCGCCGCCAGGCCCTCCCGGAGCGGCTCCCGGTCGGTCAGTCCGAGGGCCTCCACCGCCCGCGCCGCGTCCACGGTCTCGCCGGTGCCGATGCGTACGCCGTGCGAGCGGAGCGCGTCGACGAGACCGGTCAGCCGCGCCGCGAGGTCCGCGGGCGGGGCGGCGGTCACACGGCGTCCAGGTCGAGCTTGGCCGCCGCCTTCAGGATGTCGTCCTGGTGCTTGAGGAGCACGCCCAGGCTGTCGCGCACGACGTCCTCGTCCAGGGTGCCGGCGCCCAGCGCCAGCAGGGTGCGGGCCCAGTCGACGGTCTCGGCGACCGACGGGGCCTTGCGCAGGTCCATGGCGCGCAGCGCCCCGACCACCCGTACGACGGACTCGGCCAGCGCGGCGTCGATCCCCGGCACCTTCAGCCGCACGATCCGCCGCTCCAGCTCCGCGTCGGGGAAACCGATGTGCAGGAACAGGCAGCGGCGGCGCAGTGCCTCGGACAGTTCCCGGGTGGCGTTGGAGGTGAGGACGACGAACGGACGGCGGGTCGCGGTGACCGTGCCCAGCTCGGGCACGGTGACCTGGAAGTCGCTGAGCACCTCCAGGAGCAGGCCCTCCACCTCGACGTCCGCCTTGTCGGTCTCGTCGATCAGCAGCACCTTGGGATCGTCGCCGCGGATGGCGGCCAGCAGCGGACGGGGGAGCAGGAACTCCTCGCTGAAGATGTCCGTGCGGGTCTCGTCCCAGGTCTCGTCCCGGCCGGCGCTGATGCGCAGCAGCTGCTTGGCGTGGTTCCACTCGTACAGCGCCCGCGACTCGTCGACGCCCTCGTAGCACTGCAGGCGCACCAGCCGGGCCCCGGCGACCCGTGCGACGGCCTTGGCCAGCTCGGTCTTGCCGACCCCGGCGGGGCCCTCCACCAGCAGCGGCTTGCCGAGCCGGTCGGCGAGGAAGACCGTGGTGGCGACCGCGGGCGAGGCCAGATAGCCCGTCCCGGCGAGGCGTGCGGAGACGTCGTCGACGGAAGTGAACACGGAAGGGCCTCCAGACCGGCGGCGATACCAGGAGACCTATCTAAGCGCTTGTTCAGGCCCGCTGTCACGGGGTGCCGCCCCGCGCTCCCGGGAAGCCGGCGGCGGGGGACGGCCGAGGGGCGTCCGCCGCGGCGGACGCCCCGGTGCCCGGGCCGGTCTCACGCGGTCACCGCGACCGCCCGCACCGCCGGAGTGCGCAGCACGTGCCGGGCCGTGAGCAGACTCGTCCCCAGCGTCGTCACCGCCGCGATCGAGACCACGACGGCCCAGACACCGGCCGTCTGCCCCGGCACCACCGCGTCACCGCGGACCACGGTGAACGGCACGATCCCCGCCAGTGCCGCCAGCGTGCCGAACAGCACCCCGGTGACCGTCAGGACCAGCGCCTCGGCCCCCACCGTTCCCAGCACCTGCGCGGGCGTCGCCCCGGCGAGCCGCTGCTGCCCGAACTCTCGGCCCCGGTAGATCGTCGCCGCGTACAGCGAGTTGACCAGCATGACGCAGACGAAGACCACGATGATGCCGACCACCGTGAAGTTGAGCGTCTCCAGGTTCTTCGCGTCGACCGACTTCACCGTGCCGGCGGCCTCGACGGCGTCGTTCTCGACCCTCTGCATGGTCAGCGTGGCCGTGGACACCGCCGTGAACATGATCAGCGACATCAGGATCCCGGCGAGCTGCCCGGACCGCTCCCGCAGGTTCCGCACGGCCAGCCAGCCGCTCGCGCCGCCCGGCGCCGGCCGGACCGGCACGCCCTTCAGCAGCCGCGCCGCCAGCAGCGCGCACCCCACCGACAGCAGGATCGACCCCTGGGCGGGCGGCGCCATCAGCGCGGAGTCCGTCGCCGAGAAGGCGAAGGTGGAGCACACCGCGGCGGCACCGGCCACCAGCGCCGCGTACGCGAGGAACGTCCGCGCCCGTCCCGGCCCCCGGTCCTCCCGCGTCGCCCGCCGCAGCGCGAGGAACGCCGCGCCGGCCGCCGCGAGCAGCGTGGTGCCGATGCCGCTCACCAGTGCGATCGGCCCGAAGGAACGGCCGACGGAGTCCGCGACCTGCCCGCTGTCCCGGAAGACCTCCAGCAGGACCCGCCCGCCCAGCATCGCCGGCACGACCGCCAGGGCCGCGCCCACCAGGGCCACGGCCGCCGCCTCGCCCACGACCATCCGCTTCAGCTGCGCCGGGGTCGCCCCCGAGCAGCGCAGCAGTTCCAGCTCGGCCGCCCGCTGCCGCACGGTGACCGTCAGGGTGGAGGCGACGGCGAAGAACACCAGCAGGGTGCCGTATCCGCCGACCACCCCGGCCGCCGTGCGCAGGGTCTGCTCGCTCACCGGGTCCACGCCCGGCTGCCCGGCCGTGTCGTGCAGGGAGCTGAACGTCATGACGACCGCCGCGCCCAGGAACGCGGAGAGCAGCGTCGAGAGGAACCGTCCGGGCCGCCGCCGGACCGACCGCACCGCCAGTGCGAACACCGCTCACACCCCCGCCGCCACGTCGTCGCCCAGGTGCGCCAGCCGCTCGGCCACCGCGTCCGCCGTCGGCGCGTCCATCCGGCCCGCGAGCCGGCCGTCCGCGAGGAACAGCACGCTGTCGGCGTAGGAGGCGGCGACCGGGTCGTGCGTCACCATCACCACGGTCCGCCCGTGCACCCGCACCGCCTGCCGGAGCAGCCGCAGCACGTCCCGCGCGCTGCGCAGGTCCAGGGCGCCGGTCGGCTCGTCCGCGAAGACCACCCGGGGCTCGGTGACCAGCGCCCGGGCGATCGCGACCCGCTGCCGCTGACCGCCGGAGAGCCGGTCGGGCCGGTGCCCGAGCCGGTCGCCCAGGCCGACGGCGGTCAGGACCTCCCGGACGCGCGCCCGGTCCACGCGCCGCCCGGCCAGCTTCAGCGGCAGCACCGTGTTCTGCGCGACGGTCAGCGTCTCCAGCAGGTTGTACTGCTGGAACACGAACCCGATCCGCCCGCGCCGGAACCTCGTCAGCTCCGCCTCGCCGCCGCCCGTCAGCTCGGTCCCGTCGACCCGCACGATCCCGCTGTCCGGCCGCTCCAGCCCGGCCGCGCACCGCAGCAGCGTGGACTTGCCCGAGCCCGACGGTCCCATGACCGCCGTGAAAGTGCCGCGCCCGAGCCCGAGCGTCACCCCGTCCAGCGCGGTCACGGCACTCCCGGCGGTGCCGTAGGACTTGGTGACCTTCACCAGCCGCAGCGCCTCGGCGGCGGGTCCCGTGTCGTGGCCGCGCCGTGCCCCGTTGCGAAACATCGTCATCGCCTCCGTCCGGCACGCCTTGTGCCCCACCGAAGACGCTACGGAGGAGACGGCCGCACCACAGGGGGCGCAGAACCCGTATCGGGGGGTGCAGCCAGGGACACCCCCCGAGGGGGTTCACCCGACCAGCACGACCTCCAGGGTGCGCGGTCCGTGCACGCCCTCCACCCGGTCGAGTTCGATGTCGCTGGTCGCCGAGGGACCGGAGATCCAGGTGAGCGGGCGGGCCGGGTCGAGGCGTGCGAGGGCCTGGGGGACGGAGGAGACGACCTGGTCCGGGACGCGGACCACGCAGATGTGGTGGTCGGGGACCAGGGTGATGCGGCGGCGGCCCTGGTCGGGGGAGCCGTCCAGGACGATCGTGCCCGTCTCGGCGACCGCCACCGCGCAGGCGGTGACCACACTGTCGACCCGGTCCAGCTCGTGCGGCGTGCTCTCCGCCCGGTCCATGACCCGGGTCACCTCCGTCGAGGCGAGCCAGTCCTCGTCGAGGCCGGGCGGAACGAGCACCGACGACGCGCCGCGCGCCGCGAGCAGCCCGGCGACCACCCCGGCCAGCCCTGCCGGGTCCGTACGGTGCACGGCCGCCCGGTAGTCGGCCAGGTTCTCCGCGAGGAGGCCCACCGTCTCCTCGACGGTGCGCCCGCCGTGCTCGCGCAGATAGTCACGGGCGACGGCCCGCTCGTACGGCGTGTCGTCCTTCGGCACGTCGGCGAGGGCGCGCCGCACCCGGCCCAGGATCCGTTCCCTGCTGCTCACTTCTCCGCTCCCTTCCCGCCCTGCGTACGCTGCCACCAGTCACGGAACGGTTCCGCCGGCACCGGCGGCAGGTCCCGGGTGCCGCTCCACGCCCGGCCGGGGCCCGGCAGGGTGCGCGGATGGAGGCGCCGGGTGCGCGAGGCCAGGCGCTGGCCGGTGCGCAGCGCCCCCGGGCGCGTGAGCGCCCAGCGGGCGGCGCGCATCGCGGCGCGCTCGGCGGCGTGCCCCTTCGCCGGTTGCAGCACCACCTTGTTGCCCGCCCGCGTCACCTGTCCGCCCTCCACCACCCGCTCCCGCAGATGCACCAGCACCTCGGGGATGTCGATGGCGACCGGGCACACCTCGTAGCAGGCCCCGCACAGCGACGAGGCGTACGGCAGGGAGGCGTCGATCTCGCTTCCGGTTCCCCGGAGCTGGGGGCTGAGGATGGCGCCGATCGGTCCCGGGTAGACCGAGCCGTACGCGTGGCCGCCGGCCCGCTCGTACACCGGGCACACGTTGAGGCAGGCGGAGCAGCGGATGCAGCGCAGTGCCTGCCGGCCCACCTCGTCGGCGAGGGTGTCGGTGCGGCCGTTGTCCAGCAGGACCAGGTGGAAGTTCCGAGGTCCGTCCTCGTCGGTGGTGCCGGTCCACGTCGAGGTGTACGGGTTCATCCGCTCGGCGGTCGAGGAGCGGGGGAGGGTCTGCAGGAACACCTCCAGGTCCTGCCAGGCTGGCACGATCTTCTCGATGCCGACGACCGAGATCAGCGTCTCGGGCAGGGTCAGGCACATCCGCCCGTTGCCCTCGGACTCCACCACCACCAGCGTGCCGGTCTCGGCGACCATGAAGTTGGCGCCGGAGACGCCGACCTTGGCGCGCAGGAACTTCTCCCGCAGGTGCAGCCGGGCCGCCTCGGCGAGTTCGGCGGGAGCGTCCGTCAGCCCTTCGGGGGCGGGGCGGCCCCACTCGCTCATCTCCCGGGCGAAGATCTCCCGGATCTCCCCGCGGTTGCGGTGGATCGCCGGCACCAGGATGTGTGAGGGCCGGTCCTCGCCCAACTGCACGATCAGCTCGGCCAGGTCGGTCTCGTAGGCGCGGATGCCCTCCGCCTCGAGCGCCTCGTTGAGCCCGATCTCCTGCGTGGCCATCGACTTGACCTTGACGACCTCCGACTCGCCCGTCTCCTTGACGAGCCGGGTCACGATCCGGTTGGCCTCCTCGGCGTCGGCCGCCCAGTGGACGGTGCCGCCCGCGGCCGTGACCGCCTCCTCCAACTGCACCAGGTAGCGGTCCAGGTGACGGAGCGTGTGGTCCTTGATCCGCCTGCCGGCCTCCCGCAGCTCCGCCCAGTCGGACACCTCGGCGACCGCGGCGGCGCGCTTGGCCCGGATGGTGTGCGTGGCGTGCCGCAGATTGCCGCGCAGGGTGCCGTCCCGTACGGCGTCCCGCGCGGCCACCGGAAACGCCGGCATCCCGATGAAAGTCCCGCTCATACGGCCGGCTCCTCCTCCGTGCTCGCCAGGATCTCCGCGATGTGCACCGGCCGCATGCCGGTCCGCAGTCTGGTCATCGTTCCGCCGAGGTGCATCAGACAGGAGTTGTCCGCCGCGCACAGCACCTCGGCCCCCGTCGACTCGGCGTTGCGCACCTTGTCGGTGCCCATCGCCGCCGAGACATCGGAGTTCTTCAGGGCGAAGGTGCCGCCGAAACCACAGCACTCCCCGGCGCCCGGCAGCTCGACCAGCTCCAGCCCCTTCACCGCCCGCAGCAGCCGCCGGGGCCGCTCGCCCAGGCCCAGCCCGCGCAGTCCGTGACAGGTCGGGTGGTAGGTCACCTTGTGCGGGTAGTACGCCCCGACGTCCGTCACCCCCAGCACGTCCACCAGGAACTCCGTGAGCTCGTACGTCTTCGGCACCACCGGGGCCAGCGTCGCCGCGAGGGTGTCCCCGCGCCCCTCCGCCCGGGCCCGCTCACCCATCCGCGGATACAGCTCCCGCACCATCGCCCCGCACGACCCGGACGGCGTCACGATCGCCTCGTACTCCCCGAAGACATCGGAGAAATGCCGGGCGAGCGGCTCGGCCTCGTGCCGATAGCCCGTGTTGTAGTGCGCCTGCCCGCAACAGGTCTGCGCCATCGGGAAGTCGACGTCGACGCCCAGCCTGGTCAGGAGTTTCACCACGGCGCGCCCGGTGTCCGGATACAGCGTGTCGTTGACACAGGTCAGGAACAGTGCGACACGCATCGCGGCTCCTCGTGAGATCGATCATCGGGTGGATGCAGGGTAGTGGGGGAGCGGGGCCCGGGGGAGACCGCGTCAGCCCCGGGCGAGCCGGGCCTGCGCCGCCTGCCACCGCTGCGTACCGCCGCGCGGTTCGTACCGCGTCAGCAGTTGCGTACGGGTGAGCAGCCGCCGCATCCCGGCCAGGTCGCCGACCAGTCCGTGGGCACGGGCCTGCACCAGCACATTGCCCAGCGCCGCCGCCTCCGTCGGCCCGGACACCACCGGCAGCCCGCAGGCGTCGGCGGTCAGCTGGCACAGCAGGGCGTTGCGGGTGCCGCCGCCCACGATGTGCACGACGTCGGCCGGCCGCCCGGCGAGCCGCTGCGCGTCGGTGACGGCCTTGCGGTGGGCCAGGGCGAGCGAGTCGAGGATGCACCGGGTGATCTCGGCGGGGGTGGCCGGCACGGGCTGTCCCGAGTCCCGGCAGGCCTCGGCGATCCGCTCCGGCATCCGCCCGGGCGCGAGGAACGCCGCGTCCCCGGCGTCCACCACCGACCGCAGCGCCGGAACCCTGCCCGCGTCGAGGAGCAGCGCGCCCAGATCCGGCTGTCCCCAGGCCCGCAGGCACTCCTGGAGCAGCCACAGGCCCATGATGTTGCGCAGATAGCGGACCGTGCCGTCCAGCCCCAGCTCATTGGTGAAGTTGGCGGCCCGGCTCTCCTCGGTGAGCACCGGCGCGTCCAGCTCCAGCCCGGCCAGCGACCAGGTGCCGGTGCAGATGTACGCGAACCGTTCGCCGTCCGCCGGTACGGCGGCCACCGCGGACGCGGTGTCGTGCGAGCCGACCGCCGTCACCGGGACCGGTCCGGCCAGCCCGGTCTCCTCCAGGACCTCGGGCCGCAGTACCCCGGCCGCGTCCCCGGGCCGGCGCAGCGGCGCGAACAGCCCGAGGTCGATGCCGAGGCGCTCCGCGAGGCCGTGCGCCCAGTCGCGGGTGCGCGGGTCGATCAGCTGGGTGGTCGAGGCGTTGGTCAGCTCCGTGCCCTGCTCGCCCGTCAGCCAGTACGTCAGCAGGTCCGGGATCAGCAACAGCCTTTTCGCCTGAGCCAGTTGGGCCGAGCCGCGGGCCGCCGCCAGCTGGTACAGCGTGTTGAACGGCGCGTACTGCAGCCCGGTCGCCGCGTACAGCTCCTCGGCGGGCACGGTCGCCCACACCTCCTCCGCGATCCCCTCGGTACGGCTGTCGCGGTAGTGCACGGGGTTGCCGAGCAGCGCCCCGTCCGCGTCCAGCAGCCCGTAGTCCACGGCCCAGCTGTCGATGCCGACGGAATCCACCGCGCCGGCCGCCTTCAGCCCGTCCAGCACCCCGGCGTACAGCGAGAGGACGTCCCAGCGCAGCCCTTCGGGCACCCGCACCGGCCGGTTGGGGAAGCGGTTGACCTCGGTCAGCTCCAGGCTGTCGGGGCCGACGCGGCCGACCATGACGCGCCCGCTGGACGCGCCGAGGTCGACCGCGGCGTACCGCTTCACGGCGGCACTCATCGCAGGAACGCGGCGGCGACGCCGGCGTCGACCGGGACGTGCAGGCCGGTGGTGTGGGTGAGGTCGCCGCCGGTCAGCGCGAACACGGCGTTCGCCACGTGCTCGGGCAGCACCTCCCGCTTCAGCAGCGTGCGCTGGGCGTAGAACTCGCCCAGCTTCTCCTCCGGCACCCCGTACACGGCGGCGCGCTCGGCGCCCCAGCCGCTCGCGAAGATCCCGGAACCGCGCACCACGCCGTCCGGGTTGACGCCGTTGACCCGGATGCCGTGTTCACCCAGCTCGGCGGCCAGCAGCCGCACCTGGTGGGCCTGGTCGGCCTTGGTGGCCGAGTAGGCGATGTTGTTCGGGCCGGCGAAGACGGCGTTCTTGGAGGCGATGTAGACGATGTCGCCGCCCAGCCGCTGCGCGATCATCACCCGGGCCGCCTCCCGCGAGACGAGGAAGGAGCCGCGGGCCATGATGTCGTGCTGGAGGTCCCAGTCCTTCGCGGACGTCTCCAGCAGCGGCTTGGAGACGGAGATGCCGGCGTTGTTCACCACCAGGTCCACGCCGCCGAACGCCAGCACCGCCGCCCGGAACGCCTCGGCGATCTGCTCCTCCGAGGTGACGTCCACGGTGACGGCGACGGCCTTGTCGGGTCCGCCCAGTTCCTCGGCGACGGCGGCGGCGTTCTCCCCGTTCAGGTCCGCCACGACGACGCACGCGCCCTCGGCCACCAGCCGCCGCGCGATCGCCTTCCCGATGCCGCTGCCCGCACCGGTCACCAGCGCCACCCGGGTGGCCAGCGCCTTCGGCTTCGGCATCCGCCGGAGCTTGGCCTCCTCCAGCGCCCAGTACTCGATGCGGAACTTCTCCGACTCCTCGATCGGCGCGTACGTGGAGACCGCCTCGGCTCCGCGCATCACGTTGATCGCGTTGACGTAGAACTCGCCGGCCACCCGCGCGGTCTGCTTGTCCTTGCCGAAGCTGAACATGCCCACACCCGGCACCAGTACGATCGCCGGGTCGGCCCCGCGCATCGCGGGGGAGTCCGGCTCCGCGTGCCGCGCGTAGTAGGCGGCGTACTCCTCGCGGTAGGCCGCGTGCAGCTCCTTCAGCCGGGCGACCGCCTCGTCGAGCGGGGCGGACGGCGGCAGATCGAGGACCAGCGGCCGGACCTTGGTGCGCAGGAAGTGGTCCGGGCAGGAGGTGCCCAGCGCGGTCAGCCGCGGGTGCTCGGCGCGGGCCAGGAAGTCCAGTACGACGTCGGAGTCGTCGAAGTGGCCGACCTGCGGCCGGTCCTGCGAGGCGACGGCCCGCACGTACGGCGCCAGGGCGGCCGCCCGCTCCCGCCGTTCGGCCCCGGGCAGCGCCTCGTACCCCTCGATCACCGGTCCGAACGGCTCCGGCCGGCCGCGCTCGGCGAGGAACTCCTCGGCGGTGCGGATGATGTGCAGGGAGTTGCGCTCGCACTCCTCGGAGGTGTCGCCCCACGCGGTGATGCCGTGCCCGCCGAGCACACACCCGATGGCCTGCGGGTTGGCCTCCTTCACGGCGGCGATGTCCAGCCCGAGCTGGAAACCGGGCCGCCGCCACGGCACCCACACCACGGTGTCGCCGAAGCACTCGGCGGTCAGCTTCTCCCCGTCGGCCGCGCAGGCGAGCGCGATCCCGGAGTCGGGGTGGAGGTGGTCCACGTGCGCGGCGTCGACGAGCCCGTGCATCGCGGTGTCGATCGACGGGGCCGCACCGCCCTTGCCGTGCAGGCAGTAGTCGAACGCGGCGACCATCTCGTCCTCGCGCTCGACGCCCGGGTAGACGTCGACGAGCCCGCGCAGCCGGTCCAGCCGCAGCACGGCAAGCCCCGCCCCGGTGAGCGTCCCGAGGTCCCCGCCGGACCCCTTGACCCACATCAGCTCGACGTCACCGCCGGTGACGGGGTCGGTGCCGGTGCCCTTGGCGGAGGTGTTGCCGCCGGCGTAGTTGGTGTTACGGGGATCAGCACCGAGCCGGTGGGACCGGGCGAGGAGAGCGGCGGCTTCGGGATGGGCAGACATCAACGATCAGTCCTTTTCGGAGGAGGGGATGCGGAGCGCCCCTTCAGGGGCGCGGGGAGACACGGGACATGCGGCTACCGCCGCGCGGGCGCGAGCAACCACGACCGACCCGCGGTCCGCGACGAACAGCACGGGGCGGACGCTCACGCCCCCCAGCCCGCCTGCTCCCCGCCGACCCGCTCGGCAACGATCTTCTCGGCCCACCCGGACCGCCGGTAGGCAGCGATCGGCTCGGGGTCCAACCCCATCTCCTCCCGCACCTCACGGAGCAACGGACGCACATCCGTGTTGTACGCGTCCATCAGCACGGCGTTCGCCTCGAGCACATCCCCCGAGGCCTGTGCCTCACCCAACGCCACCCGATCGACAAGCAGGGCTTTGGCCGTTGCCTCCTGAACGTTCATGACGGAACGAATGATCGCCGGGATCTTCGCCTCGATGTTGTGGCACTGGTCGAGCATGAACGCCACCTCGGGAGTGAACCCACCCCCGCGGATCACCTCGTACATGATCCGGAACAGCTGGAACGGGTCGGCGGCACCGACCATCAGGTCGTCGTCGGCGTAGAACCGCGAGTTGAAGTCGAACGCGCCGAGCTTCCCCTCCCGCAGCAGCGTCGCCACGATGAACTCGATGTTGGTCCCCGGAGCGTGGTGACCGGTGTCGACCACCACCTGCGCCTTCTCACCCAGCTTCAGGCAGTGCGCGTAGGCGGTGCCCCAGTCCGGCACGTCCGTCGTGTAGAACGCCGGCTCGAAGAACTTGTACTCCAGCAGCATCCGCTGGTCGTCCCCGAGCCGCTCGTACACCTCGGCGAGCCCCTCGGCGAGCCGGTCCTGCCGCGCCCGGACGTCGTCCTGCCCGGGGTAGTTCGTCCCGTCGGCGAACCACAGCTTCAGGTCCTTGGAGCCGGTCGCGTCCATGATGTCGACGCACTCCAGCAGGTGGTCGACGGCCTTCCTGCGCACCGCCGCGTCCGGGGCGCAGATGCTGCCGAGCTTGTAGTCGTCGTCCTGGAAGGTGTTGGAGTTGATCGCGCCGATCCTCACCCCGCGGTCCTCGGCGTGCTTGGCCAGCGCCGCGTAGTCCTCGACCTTGTCCCACGGGATGTGCAGCGCCACGGTCGGCGCGACACCCGTGAACGCGTGCACCTGCGCGGCGTCGTCCAGCTTCTCCTGCGGGGTGCGGGGGACACCCTGTTGCGCGAACACCTTGAACCGGGTCCCCGAGTTCCCGTACGCCCAGGACGGCGTCTCCACGGCCTGTGTCTTGAGAGCGGCCTTCGCCGCGGCGAGCTCGGTCACGTCAGGGCTCCTGTGACATCGGGTCGTAACGACCACTGAGTGAAACGATTCAGGACGGGAAGCTATGGGGCTCTCAAGGGGGTGTCAACCCCTCCGGCCGAGACTGTTCGCCGTGACCAGGGCGTGACCTGAAAGCGTCGAAACTTTTTCGACCGGGACCCATTGACGTGACATGCGCCGCGCGCCTAACGTCCCGGCAACCCAGTTGAAACCTTTCACGACGTCGCGAGGGCCTCCCACCGGCGTCGTCGAGGAGCCCTCATGACCCACCCGTCCGACACGGGTCCGGCCCCGGTTCTCGCGCTGAAGGACATCTCCAAGTCCTTCGGCGCGGTCCGCGCACTGCGGGACGTCTCCCTGGAGCTGTTCCCCGGGGAGGTGCACGCCCTCGCCGGCGAGAACGGAGCCGGCAAGTCGACTCTCATCAAGACGCTCGCCGGAGTGCACCGGCCGGACACCGGCCAGGTGCTGCTCGACGGCGCCCCCGTCGTCTTCCACGGCCCCGGTGACGCCCGCGACGCCGGCATCGCCGTGATCTACCAGGAGCCCACGCTCTTCCCCGACCTGTCGATCGCCGAGAACATCTTCATGGGCCGGCAGCCCCGGCGGGCGCTCGGCCGGATCGACCACCGGGCCACCCACGACGCGACCGCCGCCCTGATGCGGCGGCTCGGCGTCGAACTCGACCCGGACCGTCCGGCCCGCGGTCTGTCCATCGCCGACCAGCAGATCGTCGAGATCGCCAAGGCGCTCTCCTTCGACGCCCGCGTCCTGATCATGGACGAGCCCACCGCCGCCCTCACCGGCAGCGAGGTCGCCCGCCTCTTCGGCGTCGTGCGCACCCTGCGCGACCAGGGCGCCGCGGTGCTGTTCATCTCCCACCGCCTGGAGGAGATCTTCGAGATCTGCGGGCGGGTCACCACGCTCCGCGACGGCGCCTGGATCTCCAGCGAGCCGCTGGCCGGCATGACCGAGGACGACCTGGTCCGCCGCATGGTCGGCCGCGACCTCGAGGAGCTCTACCCCAAGCAGGACGTGACGCCGGGCGAGATCGCCCTGAGCGTGCGCCGGCTGACCCGCGAGGGCGTCTTCACCGACGTCTCCTTCGACGTGCGGCGCGGTGAGATCGTCGGCCTGGCCGGACTCGTCGGCGCCGGGCGCACCGAGGTGGCCCGCGCCGTGTTCGGCGTCGACCGCTGGGACGCCGGGGAGGTCGAGGTCGACGGACGGAAGCTGACCAACGGCGCCCCGTCCACGGCCATGGCCGCGGGCCTCGCCCTGGTCCCCGAGGACCGGCGCGCCCAGGGCCTGGTGATGGACATGTCCATCGAACGCAACATCGGCCTCACCGGACTCCGCACGACCGTGAGGGCCGGCCTGATGGACCGCGGCGCCGAACGCAGCCGCTCCCTCGACTGGGCCGTCAAGCTCCAGGTCAAGTACGCCCGGATCGCCGACGCGGTGAACACCCTGTCCGGCGGCAACCAGCAGAAGGTCGTCCTCGCCAAGTGGCTCGCCACCGGCCCGAAGGTGCTGATCGTGGACGAGCCCACGCGCGGCATCGACGTCGGCACCAAGGCCGAGGTGCACCGGCTGCTGTCCCAGCTCGCCGCCGACGGCGTCGCCGTCCTGATGATCTCCTCCGACCTGCCCGAGATCCTCGGCATGGCCGACCGCGTGCTGGTGATGCACGAGGGCCGGCTCACCGCCGAGATCCCCCGCACCGACGCCACCGAGGAAACCGTGATGGCCGCAGCCACGGGGAGGGCCGCCGCATGACGGTCGCCGCTCCCGAAGAAGCCCCCGTCGCCGAGGCGCCCAAGGCCGGCGCCACCCGGCTGGTGGACCGCGTCTTCAAGATGCGCGAACTCGCCATCCTCGTCGTCTTCCTGGTGATGATCGCCGTCACCCAGGCCGGCAACAGCGAGTTCCTGTCCGAGCAGGGCATCAAGGACCTGCTGCTGAACGCGACCATCCTGGTCCTGGTCGCCACCGGCCAGTCCCTGGTCGTCATCACCCGCAACGTCGACCTGTCCGTGGGCTCCACCCTCGGCATCAGCGCCTTCGCCGCCGGCGTCCACCTCCAGGACGGCGGGAACCCGGTCGTCGCCGTCGCCCTGGCCGTCCTGCTCGGCGTCGGCTTCGGACTGCTCAACGGCCTGCTCGTCAGCCTCGGCCAGGTGCCCGCCCTCGTGGTCACCCTCGGCACCCTCTACATCATCCGCGGCATCGACTCCGTCTGGGTCGGTTCCCGGCAGATCACGGCCGCCGATCTCCCCGGCGGATTCGTCGACTTCGGCTCCGGCGGCATCTCGGCGGTGCCGTACCTGGCGCTCATCGCGCTCGCGGTGCTCGTGGCGACGGCGTACTACCTCAAGCACTTCGGCAGCGGGCGCGAGCTGTACGCGCTCGGCTCCAACCCCGAGGCAGCCCGCCTCGCCGGCATCCCGGTGCGCAAGCGGATCCTCGCCGCGTACACCTTCTGCGGCGCCCTCGCGGGCCTCGCCGGCGCCCTGTACCTGGCCCGGTTCGGCAACGTCGACTCCGGCACCGGCAACGGCTACGAACTCACCGTCGTCAGCGCGGTCGTGGTCGGCGGCGTGGTCTTCACCGGCGGCTCCGGCAGCGTCTACGGCGCGGCCCTCGGCGCGCTGCTGCTGACCTCCGTCAACAGCGTGCTGCCCGCCCTCGGCGTCAGCTCCGTGTGGGTGCTCGCCATCAACGGCATCCTGCTCATCCTCGCCATCGCGGTCGACCGGATCGTCGCGCTGCGCGTGGCCTCCGCCCTGAAGAAGAGGAACGCCCGCCATGCCTGAGTCCCTGACGCGCGCGGTCCGCTGGGACACGGTCGTCGGCGCCCTGCTCGTCGTCGTCCTGCTGCTGTCCTTCACCACGGTCGACGGCTTCGGCAACGCGCTCAACCTGTCGTTCCTCATCGGCAACACCCTGCCGATCGCGCTGATCGCCCTGCCCATGACCCTGCTGGTGGTCTCCGGCGAGATCGACCTGTCCGTGGCCTCCACGGCCGGCCTGTCCGGCGCGGTGATGGGCGCCCTGTGGAACCAGGGCATGGCCATCGAGGCGATCATCCCGGTCTGCCTCGTGATCGGCGTCGTCTGCGGCCTGGTCAACGGCCTGCTGGTGACCCGCCTCGGCCTGCCCTCCCTCGCCGTCACCATCGGCACGCTGGCCGCCTACCGGGGCATCGCGCAGATCGTGCTCGGCTCCGACGCGGTGACCGACTTCCCCGCCCCGTACCTGGACTTCGCCGCCGGACGCATCGGCGACACGTTCATCCCGTACGCCCTCCCGCCCTTCCTGGTGCTGCTCGCCATCGCCGTCGTCGCCCTGCACGCCACCCCGTTCGGCCGGTCGCTGTTCGCGGTCGGCGCGAGCGAGGAGGCGGCCCGGTTCGCCGGCATCCGCGTCAAGCGGCAGAAGCTGATCCTGTTCACCCTGACCGGCCTGATGGCCTCCCTCACCGGCGTCTTCTGGGCGCTGCACTACGCCAGCGCCCGCTACGACAACGCCACCGGCCTCGAACTGTCCGTCGTGGCGGCCGTGCTGCTCGGCGGCATCGACTTCGACGGCGGCAAGGGCACGCTCGGCGGCGCGATCGCCGGTGTGTTCCTGCTCGGCGCGCTGCAGAACGTGATGAGCCTGCAGGACGTGTCCGCGCAGTCCCAGATCGTCGTCACCGGTGTGCTGCTGGTCCTGTCCGTGCTCGGTCCCCGTGTCGCCCGGCAGATCGCCGTCGCACGCGCCGGACGCCGGTCGACCGCCGCACCACCGGCGTCCAAGGCGCCCACCCCGGCCTCCTGAACCCCTCTCTCGTCCCGTCCCTTAAGGAACCCACCATGCGCAAGGCAACCCTCCGCCGCACCTGCGCGGCCTTCGCCGCCGTCACCTCGCTCGCCCTGGCCGCCACCGCCTGCGGCGGCACCACCAAGGAGGACGTCAAGAACGAGGGCGGCGGCGCGGCGGCCTCGGCCGGCAAGGCCGACCCGAACGCGGCCACCAAGAAGGGCCTGACCGTCGGCTTCCTGCCCAAGCAGGTCAACAACCCCTACTTCACCACCGCCGACAAGGGCGGCGAGAAGGCCGTCGAGGAACTGGGCTCCACCTACAAGGAGGTCGGCCCGTCCAGCGCCACCGACACCGCCGGCCAGGTCTCCTACGTCAACACCCTCACCCAGCAGCAGGTCGACGCCATGGCCGTCTCCGCGCAGGACCCCGGCGCCCTGTGCACCGCGCTCAAGCAGGCGATGAAGAACGGCATCGAGGTCGTCACCTACGACTCCGACACCACCGCCGACTGCCGCAACGCCTTCGTCTCGCAGGCCTCCGCCGAGGACCTCGGCCGCACCGAGGTGCAGCTGCTCGCCGAACAGATCGACTACAAGGGCGAGATCGCGATCCTGTCCGCCGCGCAGACGGCGACGAACCAGAACATCTGGATCGACTTCATGAAGGACGAGCTGAAGAAGCCCGAGTACAAGAACATGAAGCTGGTCAAGGTCGCCTACGGCAACGACGACGCCCAGCAGTCCTTCCAGCAGACCCAGGGCCTGCTCCAGGAGCACCCGAACCTGAAGGGGATCATCTCCCCGACCACCGTCGGCATCAAGGCCGCCGCCCAGTACCTGTCCGGCTCCAAGTACAAGGGCAAGGTCAAGCTGACCGGCCTCGGCACCCCCAACGACATGCGCAAGTACGTCAAGAACGGCACCGTCGAGGCGTTCGAGCTCTGGGACCCGGCCAAGCTCGGCGAGCTGGCCGCCCGCACCGCGATCGCCCTGTCCTCCGGCCAGATCACCGGCAAGGAGGGCGAGACCTTCACGGCCGGCGCGATGGGCGAGTACACCATCGGCAAGGACGGCGTGATCAACCTCGGCAAGCCCACCGTCTTCAACGCCGAGAACATCGACCAGTTCGACTTCTGATCCCCACCACTCCGGAGGAGCGGTACCTCATGCAACGCGTCTGTTTCCTGCTCAAGGTCCGACAGGACCGGATCGCCGAGTACCGCGAACGCCACGCCGCCGTGTGGCCCGAGATGCGCGAGGCGCTCTCGGCCACCGGCTGGCACAACTACTCCCTCTTCCTGCGCGACGACGGCCTCCTCGTCGGTTACCTGGAGACCGAGGACTTCGAGGCGGCCAGGGCCGGCATGGAGGCCACCGAGGTCAACGGCCGCTGGCAGGCCGAGATGTCCCCCTTCTTCGAGTCCCTCGACGGCTCCCGGCCGGACGAGGCGATGAAACCGCTGACCGAGGTCTTCCACCTCGCCTGACGACGGAGCCCGCGATGAGACGACGCACCCTCCTGGCCGGCGCGCTCCTCGGCACCGCGGCGGTCCCCGCCCCCGCCGCCGGCACCGCCCGGGCCGCCGCGCCCGGCCCGTCGGTCACCCGCACCGGCCGCACCACGCCCGACAGCCGGGCCGTCCACTTCGTGTCCTACGACGGCCTGGTCAACAACAACTCCTTCCAGAAGAACGGCCTGCTCACCCACAAGGGCCACCAGTACGCCGCCTGGTACACCGCGGACCGCAGCGCCGTGGTCGCCCGCCGCGCCCTCGGTGCGAGCACCTGGCAGACCGTGCGGGCCGGCCACACCCTGCGCTACGACGACTCCCACAACGTCATCTCCATGGGCGTGTCGAGGACCGACGGCCGTCTGCACCTCCACATGGACTCCCACAGCGACGGCTTCACCTACGTCAGGTCGGTCGCCGGACTCCTGGACGACCCGACGGGACTGAGCTGGACCGCGAGCCGCTTCGGCGCCCCGCAGTCCACCCTGGACGGACTCGCCCTCACCCGGCAGTTCACCTACCCGCAGTTCGTCGCCACCCCCGAGGGCCGCCTCCAGCTCAGCCACCGGGCCGGCGTCTCCGGCAACGGCCGCAACGCACTGGCCGAGTACGACGGCACGAAGTGGACGGCGCTGGGGGAGTGGACCAGCTCCACCGGCACGTACACCAGTGAGCACGGCTCCTCCACCGCCCGCAACATGTACCTGCACGGCATCGACTACGACCGGAACGGCCGCCTGCACGCCTTCTTCACCTGGCGCGAGCAGAACGGCGCCGTGATGTGCTCCGGCGGCGGCCTCACCAACCACGACACCGGTTACGTGTACTCCGACGACCGCGGCCGTACCTGGCGCAACGACGCGGGCACCGTCGTCGGCAGGACCGGGACCTCCGACCGGGTCTCCGTCACCGACGCGGGACGGGTGGTCGGCCCGCTGAACCCGGACCACTCCCTGATGAACCAGGAGAGCCAGTTCACCGACTCCGCCGGCCGGCCGCACGCGATCATCTCCTACGTCCCCGGCCGCTTCGGCCAGTGCACCACGGACTACGTCGCCGACCGCACGGCGAACGGCCGTGCCTTCCACGTCCGCCGGACCGCCGCCGGCGGCCGGCGGAAGACCGAGATCCCCGTCCCGCTGAACTCCAGCCGGCGCACCAGACTGGTCCTGGACCGGTACGACAACGCCTACGCCGTGTTCCCCTACGGCCGCGTCGCCGCCGCCTCCGCGGCCTCCGGGCACACCGACTGGAAGCTGCTGTACGACGGCGCCGGCCTGAACGCCTTCGGCGAGGTGGTGATCGACGAGACCCGCGTCGCCCAGGACGGCGTGCTGTCGGTCATGTACCAGGAGAAGTCCACCGGTACGACACCCTCGCCCCTGCACGTGATCGACTTCGGGCTGCCCGCCTGACCGTGCCCGCTCAAGGGCGGCGCTGCCGGTAGTGTGATGGCCCGCCGCGTCGCCCCGCTCTTTCTGGAGGTCCCTGTCCGATGGCCCAGTCGGTGGGTATCAAGGACGTCGCCCGCGTCGCCGGAGTGTCCGTCGGCACCGTCTCCAACGTGATCAACCGCCCGGACACGGTCGCCGCCGAGACCCGGGCGCGGGTGCTGTCCGCCATCGACCGGCTCGGCTACGTCCGCAGCGAGTCGGCGCGCCAGCTGCGTGCGGGCCGCAGCCGGATCATGGGCCTGCTCGTCCTCGACATGGGCAACCCCTTCTTCGTCGACGTGGCGCGCGGCGCCGAGCGCGCCGCGCGCCGGGCCGGCCTCGGCGTGATGATCTGCAACAGCGCCCAGAACGCGAGCGAGGAGGCCGAGTACCTCTCCCTCTTCGCCGAACAGCGGGTCCGGGGCGTCCTGCTCACCCCGGCGGACGCCACCGGCCACAACATCGAGGCGTTCCGCCGCCACGGCATCCCCTTCGTGCTGGTCGACCGGGTCGCCGAGGGCACCACCGAGTGCTCGGTCTCCGTGGACGACGTGGCGGGCGGCGCGCTGGCCGTGCGGCACCTCGTCGACGCGGGGCACCGGTCCATCGCGTACGTCAGCGGACCGCCCGGCCTGAACCAGGTCCGCGACCGCCGCATCGGCGCCCTGGACGCCCTCGCCGAGGCCGGACTGGGCCCGGACCGCCTGCGCGAGCTGCCCACCGAGCGGCTCGACGTCGCCGCGGGACGGGACGCCGGCGCCCGCCTCCTGGGCCTCGCCGACCGCCCCACCGCCGTGTTCTGCGCCAACGACCTGCTCGCCCTCGGCGTGCTGCAGGCGATGTACGCGGCCGGGGTCGGCGTCCCCGACGACCTCGCGATCGTCGGCTACGACGACATCGAGTTCGCCGCCGCCGCGGCCGTCCCGCTCACCTCGGTGCGGCAGCCGGCCGTCACCATGGGGGCCATGGCGGCGGAGCTGCTGCTGGAGGAGACGGAGGCCGGGACCGCGGAGAAGCCGCACGAGCACCGGCGGGTCGTCCTGAGCCCCGAGCTGGTGGTCCGCCGCTCCAGTCTGTCGTCCCGCTGACCGGCCGTTCCGGTGGAGAACATGGTGATCCCGGGTTCGTCGACCGGACGAACGTGTGCTGAACTGGGTCGCGGTCCGACAATCCGTCCGTCCCGGGAGCCCCGTTGACCGTCAGCTACCGCCAGCCCGGCGTCGTCCTCACCGACCGCCGCTTCACCGTGCCCCTCGACCACGACGACCCCTCGGGGGAGACGATCGAGCTGTACGCGCGCGAGGTCGTCGCCGGTGACAAGGCGGACGGGGACCTGCCGTGGCTGCTGTACCTCCAGGGCGGCCCCGGCTTCGGGGCGAACCGTTTCATCGGGAAGCAGGCCTGGCTCGGCCGGGCGCTGGAGGAGTACCGCGTGCTGCTCCTCGACCAGCGCGGCACCGGCCACTCCACCCCCGCCAACCGGCAGACGCTCCCGCTGCGCGGCGGCCCCGCCGAGCAGGCCGACTACCTCACCCGCTTCCGCGCGGACTCCATCGTCCGCGACTGCGAGGCGATCCGCCCCGAGGTCACCGGCGGTGCCCCGTGGACCGTCCTCGGCCAGAGCTTCGGCGGCTTCTGCACCGTCGCCTACCTGTCCATGGCCCCCGAGGGACTGGACACCGCACTCGTCACCGGCGGACTGCCCTCCCTGGACGCCCACGCGGACGACGTCTACCGGGCCGCCTACCCGCGCATCGCACGCAAGGTCGCCGCCCACTACGCCCGTTACCCGCAGGACGTCGAACGCGCCCGCCGCATCGCCGACCACCTCCTGGCCCACGAGGTCGTCCTCCCGAACGGCTACCGGTTCACCGTCGAGGCCTTCCAGTCCCTCGGCATCCTCCTGGGCAGCGGCGACGGCAGCCACCGCCTGCACCACCTCCTCGAGGACGCCTTCGTCCGCACCCCGGCGGGACCCGCGCTGTCCGACGCGTTCCAGGAGCAGGTCCAGGGCCTGCTGTCGTACGCCGGCCACCCGCTGTACGCGCTGGTCCACGAGGCGATCTACGCCCAGGACGCCCGTCCCACCGCCTGGTCCGCCGAGCGGGTGCGGGCCGAGTTCCCGCAGTTCGACGCGGCCAAGGCGCTCGCCGGCGACGAACCGCTGCCGTTCACCGGCGAGACGGTCCACCCGTGGATGTTCGACTGCGACCCCGCGCTGCGCCCGCTGCGCGAGACCGCCGAACTGCTCGCCGCCCGCACCGACTGGACGCCCCTGTACGACCCGGCCCGGCTGGCCGCCAACGAGGTCCCGGCCGCGGCGGCCGTCTACCACGACGACATGTACGTCCACACCGCCCACTCGCTGGAGACCGCCCGCGCGATCCGCGGCCTGCGCACCTGGGTCACCGACGAGTTCGAGCACGACGGCGTCCGGGCCGGCGGCCCCCGCGTCCTGGACCGGCTGCTCGCCCTCGCGCGCGGCGAGGTCTGAGCCGGGCCCCGGGCGGTGCCGGGGTTAGTCTGCGGGCATGACCGAGCCGACGACCAGTCAACTCCAGCCCATGCCCGACGATTGGCGGCGCGCCCTGGCCGTCGTGGCCCACCCCGACGACCTCGAGTACGGCTGCGCGGCGGCGATCGCCTCCTGGACCGACGCCGGCCGCGAGATCGCCTACGTCCTGGCGACCCGCGGCGAGGCGGGCATCGACACCCTGGAGCCGGCGGAGTGCGGCCCGCTCAGGGAACGGGAGCAGCGCGCGAGCGCGGCCGTGGTCGGCGTGTCCGCGGTGGAGTTCCTCGACCACCGGGACGGGGTGGTCGAGTACGGCCCCGCGCTGCGCCGGGACATCGCCGCCGCGATCCGCCGCCACCGGCCCGAGCTGGTGATCACCCTCAACCACCGGGACACCTGGGGCGGCACCCACTGGAACACCCCGGACCACGTCGCCGTCGGACGTGCCGTGCTCGACGCGGCCGGTGACGCCGGCAACCGCTGGATCTTCCCCGAGCTGACCGAGCGGGGCCTCGAACCGTGGGACGGGGTCCGCTGGGTCGCCGTCGCCGGCTCCGGCACCCCCACGCACGCCGTGGACGCCACGGACGGGATGGAGCGGGCGGTGCGCTCCCTGCTCGAACACCGGGCCTACATCGAGGCGTTGACCGACGAGGACCCGGAAGCCTACGCACGCGGCTTCCTGACGCAGTACGCCGAGGAGACGGGCAAGCGGTTCGGGGGCCGGCCGGCGGTCGCCTTCGAGCTGTTCCCGCGGTGACGGCGTGAACGACACGGAACTGCTGGCGGAACGCTTCGAGGAGCACCGCGGACACCTCGAGGCCGTCGCCCACCGCATGCTCGGGTCACCGGCCGAGGCGGAGGACGTCGTCCAGGAGGCCTGGCTGAGACTGGGCCGCGCGCACCCGGGCGAGATCGGCAACCTCGGCGGCTGGCTGACCACGGTGACCGGCCGCATCTGCCTGGACCAGCTGCGCTCGCGCACCGCGCGCCGCGAGCAGCCGATGGACGAGACCTTCGTCCCCGACCCGGTGATCAGGCCCCTGCCCCGGACCGACCCGGAACAGGAGGCGCTGCACGCCGACTCGGTGAGCGTGGCCCTGCTGGTGGTCCTGGACAGGCTGGAGCCCGACGAGCGGCTCGCGTTCGTCCTGCACGACATGTTCGCCGTGCCCTTCGACGACATCGCACCGGTCGTGGAGCGCAGCGCGGCCGCCACCCGGCAGCTCGCCAGCCGGGCCCGCCGCCGGGTGAGGGACGCGACCCCTCCGTCGGAGCCCGACCTCGGCCGGCAGAGGGAGGCCCTCGACGCCTTCATGGCCGCCGCGCGCGGTGGTGACTTCGAGGCGCTGGTCGCCGTCCTCCACCCGGACGTGGTCCTGCGGGCCGACGCGGGCGCCCTGGTGCGCGGCGCGGCCGGGTCCAGGACGCTCCGGGGGGCGAAGGCGGTGGCCGAGTCGGCGCTCATGTTCGCCCGGTACACCGCGACGGCCCGGACGGTCCTGGTCAACGACGGGATGGGCCTGGTCAGCACGGCCGGCGGCCGCATCCGGTCGGTCGTGTCCGTCACCGTCGCCGGCGGCCGCATCACCGGCATGTACATCCTGGCCGACCCGGAGCGGCTGGGGCGTCTGGAGGTGCCGGACGACGCGGCGTGAACCCGGCCGGCGGACCGGCTCCGGCGTCCGGTCCCCCGGGCCGAACGCCCGCGGCCCGGGGGAGCGCCGTTACGGGACCGCCGGGTTCACCCGCCCGCCCCGCGCACCGGGCGGCGGGAGCCCGAGGCGGCGCCCCCGTCCGTCCGGGGCGCGGCGGGCGCCGTCCGCCGCGCCGGGCGCAGCCGCAGCCCCTGCGGCATCAGCGTGAGCCGCTCGGTCACGCGCAGCCGGTAGCCGGGGTCGGGGGCCAGTTCGTAGCGGCGCAGCAGCAGCCCGAGCACCAGCGTCGCCTCGTGCAGGGCGAACTGCCGCCCGATGCACGCCCGCGCCCCCGTGCCGAACGGCTTGAAGGTGTGCGGGGGGCGGGACCGCACCGCCCGCGCGTCGAAGCGGTCCGGGTCGAACCGCTCGGCGTCCGCGCCCCACACCTCGGGGTCCCGGTGCAGCATCGGCGTCAGTACCAGCGTCCACGCGCCGCGCCGCATCGGATGCTCCCCGGCGAGCACGGTGTCCTCCCTGGCCTCCCGGGCGAAGGCGGGCGCCGTCGGCCACAGCCGCAGCGACTCGTCCAGCACCCGGCGGACGTAGCGGAGCCTGGCCACCTGCTCGTAGCCCGGCGCCGCCGTGCCGCCCCAGACGCGGTCCACCTCGGCGCGGGCGCGGGCCGCGACGTCCGGATGCCGGGAGAGGTGGTGCAGGGCGAAGGAGAGGGCGCCCGAGGTGGTCTCGTGGCCGGCGACCAGGAAGGTGATGACCTGGCGCCGGACGTTCTCGGGCGAGAGCCGCTCGCCGGTCTCCGGGTGGGCGGTGTCCAGCATCCGGTCCAGGAGGTCCCCGTCCCCGCCGCCGCGGGCGCGCCGGGTGCGGACCACCTCGTCGACGATGCGGTGGAGACGGCCGATGTCGGCCGCGTTGCGGCGGTCCGCCCGCCGCAGCAGCAGCGGCGCCAGCGGCGCGGGCACGCTGTTGAGCCGCTGCGCGTACGTCAGGGTGCCCACCATCGCGGTCACGAAGGGGTGCGGCCGGGGCCGCTCGAACGAGCCGAAGTCGTGCCCGAACCCGGTGCGCGCGATCGTCTCCAGGGTGAGCTTGGTCATGTCGCCGGGCACGTCCACCGTCCGGCCCGCCGCGGCCGCACGGTCCCAGTGGTCCGTCAGCCGCTCGGCGACGGCCAGCATCATCGTGTGGTAGCCCGCCATGGCCTCGCGGTTGAAGCCGGGGGCCAGCACGTCGTGCGCCAGCCGCCAGTTGGGTTCGTGGTTGTACGCGGTGAACAGTCCGTCGCCTGCGACCGGCCGGAGGTTGGCGACGCCCAGCCCGACGTGCTTGGCGAACCGGGCCTCGTCGGCGAGATCGGCCACCAGGGCGGCGCCCCACGTGAACACGAACTCCTTGCCGAAGGCGTTCCGCCGGAAGATCGGACCCAGGCGGCGGGCGTACTTCAGCGAGTCCTGGAGCGGCGTGCGCCCGCTCGCCCCGAGCACGTCGCCGAGCAGCGGAAGACGGTACGGCGGGTGCGGAATGCGGTGCAGCTCGGGCCAGCCCGGCTCGGCGCCGCGGAACCCCCTCGGCAGCCCGGCGGATGTCGTCTGTGCCATGGCGCGGTCCCCTTCGGTCCGGCGGGCGATCGGGACGTGTTGTACGTGGGTTCAATAGCGCGGTCCAGTCTGGTCCGGCCGTCGAACCGGCGTCAACTACAGTGCGGGAATGGCCGTGAACCAGGGCGGACGCACGCGCCGCCGGCTCAGCACCGAGGAGCGCAGGGAGCAGCTCCTGTCGGTCGGGGCGCGGTTGTTCTCGGAGAGCCCCTACGACGACGTGTGGATCGAGCAGGTCGCCGAGATCGCGGGGGTCTCGCGGGGGCTGCTCTACCACTACTTCCCGACCAAACGGGACTTCTTCGCGGCGGTCGTGGAGCGCGAGAGCGAGCGGATGCTGCGCATGACGGCGGCGGTCCCCGGCGTCCCGGTGCGCGAGCAGCTCACGGCGGGCCTGGACGCCTATCTGGCGTACGTCGAGGCCCACGCGCACGGCTACCGCGCCTTCCACCGGGCCGACGCCGCGGGGGACCGGGCGGTGCGCCGCGTCTACCGGCGGGCGCTCGCCGCCCAGGAACGGCAGATCCTGGCGGCGCTGGCCGAGGACCCCGAGTTCGGTCCGGTCCTCGGGGCGCGGCCGGACACCCGCCTCGCCGTGCGCGGCTGGCTGGCCTTCACCACCGCCGTCTGTCTGGAGTGGCTGCGCGGCCCGGAGCTGGGCCGGGAACAGGTGCGCGACCTGTGCGCCCGCGCCCTGCTGGGCGTTCTCGCGGACTGAAAGGTTCCGTAAAGATCGCACCGCCCGGTTGGCGCGCACTCCGATCTCCGATAAGTTAGGCAAGGCTTACCTAATAGGAGGTTTCGGGATGGGTGACGACAGGCAGAGCTGGACGGCCGCGCCCGGCGCGGCGGAACGGGCCCGCTCGGTGCTCGCCGCCGCGTGGTCCTGCGCGGTGACCGCCGAGGGCACCCGGGAGGAGTTCGTCGGCGCGCACACCGTGACCGACGACGGACGCGTGCTGCTGCACGTGCCCGAGGACAGCGCCCTGCTCGCCGCCGCGATCTGCGCGCCCCGCGGCGAACCGTCCGCCGTGCTGGAGTTCGCCGACGTCGCACCCGTCCCGGTGCGCAGCAGGATCCGCGCCCGGCTGTGGCTCGCCGGCTGGTTCCGCGTCCAGGACGACGGCCACCTCGCCTTCCGGCCCACCCGGGTGGTGCTGCGCCGGCTGTCCGGCGCGGAGGTCGTCGGCCTCGACGAGTTCGCCGCGGCCGCTCCCGACCCGCTCGCCACCGCCGAGGCCCGGCTGCTGACCCATCTCGCCGACTGCCACGCCGACGCGGTCGAACGGCTGACCCGCCTGGTCGACACCGGCAGCCTGCACGGCGCGGTCCGCGTCCAGCCGCTCGCCGTCGACCGGCACGGACTGACGCTGCGCATCGAACGCGTCCGCGCCGACGGCGACGTACGGCTGCCGTTCCACGCGCCCGCCGACGACGTCGCCGCGCTCACCGAACGCATGCACGTGCTGCTCTCCCAGGCGAGCGCCGCGTCCTGCCCCCGCGCCCTACAGCGGCAGCGCGCAGACCGCGACGGGTGAGGCGAACGGCTCGCCCGCGGACCGCAGTTCACCGCTGTCCTCGTCCACGTGGAACACGCTGACGGTGCCCGACCCCTGGTTCGCCGCGAACAGCAGCCCGCCGTCGGGGGAGAAGGCGATCTGGCGCGGGAAGCCACCGCCCACCGGCACGGTGTCCAGCAGCCTCAGCCGGGCGCCGTCCGCCTCGACGGCGTAGCGGGTGAGACTGTCGTGGCCGCGGTTGGCGAGGTAGGCGTACCGGCCGTTCCCGGCCACCAGGATCTGCGCCGGGTGGCTGGTGCCGGAACCCGTGCCCGTGGACTGCGCCTCACCGATCCGCAGACGTCCCGAGTCCGGGTCGTACGCGCACACCGCGACGGTGTTGTCGACCTCGTTGGCGAGGTAGGCGTACCGGCCCCCGGGGTGGAAGGTGAGGTGGCGCGGACCGGCGCCCGGCCGGGTGCTCGCCCGCGACGTCCCGGTGAGGGTGCCGGCCCCGGTGTCCAGCCGGTACGTGTACACCGTGTCCGTTCCCAGGTCGACGGCGAGGACGTGGCCGCCGTCCGGACCGGTGACGAACTGGTGGGCGTGCGGTCCCTGTTGTCCCGGGCCGGGCGGCGGGCTCGTGTGCGTGACCAGCTCGGTGCGCTCGCCGAGCGCCCCCGAGGCGTCGACGGGGTGCACCGCGACGCTGCCGGAACCGTAGTTGGCGCTCAGCAGCCAGCGCCCCCGCGGGTGCACCGACAGGTGGCAGGGGCCCGCGCCGCCGGTGCTCCGGCTGCCCAGGACCTTCCGGTCGGACAGCCGCACGGCGGTCACCGCGCCGTCCTCGCGCTCGTTCACCGCGTACAGCGTCCGGCCGTCGGGGTGCACCGCCAGGTACGACGGGTCGCCGACGCCGGTGAGGGTGCCGGTGCCGCTGATCCGCCCTGTCGCGCTGTCGTACACGGCTGTCCCGATGCCCTTGCCGCCGCCGTCGGCCGAGGTGTAGGTCCCGAGGTAGAGCGGTCGCGGCCCGGAGGACGGATCGCTCCCGCGCCGCGGACCCGTGCTCGCCGCGGGGGTCCCCGGGGACGGCGGCGCGTCCGCCGGCACGTCGTCGTCGCACGCCGGGAGGGCCGCCGCGGCGGCCGTTCCCGTGAGGGCGCCGACGAAACGGCGCCTGCTCCAGTCAGCCCTGCTCATCCACACGCCCCTCGGGTCGTCGCACGTCCGGTCGCCACGGCCACCCTGGCGTCGATCACCCACCGGGTGCAAGCAGCGCGGGCGCGCACCCGGACCACCGGTCGCCGTCCCCGGTGCGGGCCGGTCACCGGGAACGGTGCCCGGCCCCGGCCCGGTTCCGGCGCCGCGGCCCGATCCGGCCCAGCCAGCCCAGCGTCCGGTCCCGCAGCCGGGTCAGCCGCGGCCGGCGCTCCCGCTGCTCGCTCGTGTGGCGGTCCAGCTCCTCCAGCAGCCGGCGCGAGCGGTGCTCGGTGTCCATCTCGTCGAGGATGCGGTTCACCTCGGTCAGCACCGCGCCGTACAGCTGCCACTGACGGGTGTCCTGCCGGATCTCCTCCAGGAGGAGCTGGGCGAGCTTGTCGCGGGTGGCGGCGGCCTGCCGCAGCTGGGAGGTGAGCCGTTCCTCCGCCGATTCGGCGCTCGCGCTCACGCTGGTGGTCACCAGCACCGCGAAACTGACCACGGCGTCGGCGATCTCGGACAGCAGCTGCTCGATGGCGGCGCCCGTCTCCCGGGAGAACAGGGGCTCGGGTTCGCGTTCCTTGGCGAGGTCGGTGAGGGTGCGCGCGAGCACCCGGAGGACGACGGTGCAGATCTCCAGGGTGTCCAGGCCGGTGCGCAGCACGATCCGGTGCAGCAGCCCCTCGCGGACCCGGGGGTTGAGCCGCAGGCTGTCCTCGGCCTGCCGGAGGTCCTCGTCCACCTCGGCGATGTCGTGGTCGAGCCGCCGCGCCTCGTGCAGGCGGGCCGCCGCCTCGTGGTACGGGGTGCGGCCGGCGGCCTCCTCGCCCATGCGCAGCATCAGCTGCCGCACCCGCCGGGCCAGCCCCTCGATCGACTCGCCGGCCTGCTCCACCCACACCGGCGGGGCGAAGAGCAGGTTGAAGGCCAGCCCCACGGCCGCCCCGATCAGCGTCTCCACCACACGGGCCCAGGCCAGGGCCCCGTGCGCGGTCACACCGAGCACCAGCATCGCGCTGATCGCCACCTCGGCCACGAACTCGTGCGCCCGCACCAGGTGCCCGACGCCCAGCGCCGCCAGGATCACCAGGGCCAGGCTCCACCAGCTCAGACCCACCACCGCGCTGAAGGCGATGGCGACCAGCACACCGGCCACCACGGAGTTCACCCGGCGGACGCTCATCTTGAGCGTGGCGTACAGGGTGACCTGCACGACCAGCAGCGCGGTGAGGGGCGCGGTGAGCGGCGGGGCGTCGTCGGGGCTCAGCCGCACCGCGATCACATAGGCGATCGACGCCGCGGCGGCCGAGCGCACCGCCTGCACGGCCATGGGATCCCGGTGCCACTTCACCAGGCGCGCGACGGACGCCGCGGTTTCACGTACATCCAGCATCCTGGGGCTGTTCCCCGTCCCCAGGCGCATCGAACGTATTCGGACAGTCCGGTAACCGGACGCAGGCGGCCGGGCCCGTTCCCACCCGCCGTGCGCCGCCGGCCGTACCGCTGCCGGTCGGGCGCGGTGCGCGAGCGGGCACCGCGGAAAACCCCCGGGGGAGGGCCGGTGGTCGCCCGCGCCCCAGGTCGGGGGGCCACCGCAGGGCGCCGGGACCCGGCGGCGCGGCAGTCCCGGATCACGGAACGGCACCGGATCGCAGCCGTCATGCCCCTGTTCGTCATCCCGGCGCGGTGACGGCGGGTACCCCGGCCGCGGCGGCGCGGGCTGCGGCCGGGCCCGCCCGGGTGGCCGAATCGGCCACCCCGGTCGTCGCGGCCCGGACCGGGCCGCACCCCCCGCGCGCCGTGGAACCGGGCGGCGACACCCGCGATCCGCCTCCCCTCGGAGCGCACGGCCGGCGACGCGCGCACCGTGCGCCCCCCCGGCGGCCCCGTGCGGTCCTCCGCCACGGGTCGGCCGCCCGGTCGCCGCACCCGGAACCGGACGGGCCTACACCTTGTCGAGGAAGGCGAACAGGTTGGCCCGCGTGCGGGCGATCTGCTCCTCCAGGGTGAGGCTCTCCTCGAAGCGGGCCCCGGTCTCCGGGATCTTCCTGCCGCGCAGGTAGAGGGAGCAGGCGAGATCGGTGCACATGTAGGCGCCGACCGAGTTGCCCTCGCGGCCGGCCGGACCCGCCTTGCGCGCGGTCATCAGCGAGACGCCGCCGCGCGGATGGGTCGTCAGGCACAGCGAGCACATGCTGCGGTGCAGGAAGCCGCGCTGGGCGGGCTGGAACCGCATGGCCACCCCGACGAGGCGGTCCTCGCGCTCGGTGACGAGGTAGCTCCGGTCGGGCGCGCCCGGATCGCGCCAGCCCAGGAAGTCCAGATCGTCCCAGGGGAGCTCACCCAGGTCACGGGGTACGGCCAGACGCCTGGCCTCGCCCTTCGAGCAGTTGATGAAGGAGGCGCGGACGTCCTGCTCGGTGAGCGGTCTCATGGGGTTCTCCCGGTGTGGTCCTGCGAAACCTAGGAGGTCTAGGTTTCTGGGTCAGGGTAAGTACCCGGCGGGAGGGGGCCAGTGATTTTCCGTCAGGGCCGCGCACCCGGGCACTGGACCCGGGAAGACGGGCCCGCGTTCCGTACGCTGTACCGCAGTGGCCGAGGGGGAGGGGTGCGCACGATGGGGGACTCCTGGGTCCGGGCCCGGCACGCGCTCGCGGCGGCGGGGCTGCCGCCCGGGGCTCTCACCGGGGTGCGCCCGCTGGCCGGAGGCACCTGCAGCACCGTCGAGGAACTCGTCCTCGCCGACGGCGGCCGCTACGTGCTGAAGATCCCGCCCGCACCCGCCACGCCCGGCCTGCGGTACGAGCGGCGCCTCCTCGTCTCCGAGGCCGCGTTCTGCGCCGGCGCCGCCGAGGCCGGGGTGCCCGCGCCGCGGGCCGTCTCCGTCGGCGACGACGACGGCGCACCGCATCTGCTGATGACCGCCTGCCCGGGCGAACCCTGGACGGAGGCGGTGCCGGCCGACGGGGAGCGGGCGGACCTGCGCAGGGAGCTGGGCCGGCAGGTGGCCCGCCTGCACCGCGTGACGGGTCCCGGGTTCGGCTACCCCTCCGGCGCCCTCGGCCCGCTCGCCCCCGACTGGCGGACCGCTTTCACCGCGATGGCCGACGCGGTCCTCGCCGACGCCCGCCACTACGGCGCCCGGCTGCCCCGCCCCGTCGACGAGGTGGCCGGTGCGATCCGTGCGGCGGGTCCGGCGCTCGACGAGGTCACCGTGCCGGCCCTCGTGCACTTCGACCTGTGGCCGGGCAACATCCTCGTGACCCGTTCGGCGGCGGGCCGGGCGCGCGTCGGCGGACTCGTCGACGGGGAGCGCATGTTCCGGGACGACCCGCTCGCCGACTTCGTCTCCCTGGCGCTGCTCGGTGACATCAGGGAGGACGAGGCGTTCCTGGCCGGGTACCGGGAGGCCGGGGCCGGGCCGGGTTCGACGCGCGGGCCCGCGTGCGGCTCGCCCTCTATCGCGCCTACCTCTACCTGATCATGCTCACCGAGACGGTGCCGCGGGCATCCGGGGACGACCACGAGCGCCGGGTCCGGACCACCGTCGCCCCGGAACTCGAGGCCGCGTTGGACGAAATGGCCGGACCCTGTTAGTTCACATCATGAAATAAGGGGGGGAGAAAGTCGCGCCCGGTCGGTCCGCGGCGGTATGTTGCAGGTCGGACAGGGTTTCGGAAGGAGCCACATGGCGGGGCGGAACGGGCGCACGGTGCGCGACCTCAGGCGGGCCAACCGTACGGCCGTGCTGCAACGGCTCTACTTCGACGGCCCGCTCAGCCGCTTCGAGCTCGGCCCGGCGACCGGGCTCAGCTCCGGGTCCGTGAGCAACGTCGTCGCCGATCTCGTCGCCGACGGCCTGGTCGAGGAGGCCGGCAGCGTCGACTCCGACGGCGGGCGTCCGCGCACCCTGCTGCGGGTCGCGCCGGAGAGCGGCCACATGATCGGGGTCGACGTGGGCGAGACCCGGGTGCGCGTCGAACTGTTCGACCTGACCCTCACCGAGCTCGCCCGCGCCGAGCTCCCGCTGGAGCAGCAGCGCTACGAGGTCGAGGTCATCGTCGACCACATCCGCTCCGGCGTCGCCGGGGTGCTCGCCGCCGCCGGCCTCGCCGCCGAGCGGCTCCTCGGCGTCGGCATCGGCGTCCCCGGCATCGTCGAGCGCACCGCCGACCGGGGCGCCGTCGTGCACGGGCAGACCATCGGCTGGGACGCGATTCCCCTGGAGTCCCTGCTGCGCGGCGGATCCCCGCTGCCCGACACGGTGCCCTACTTCATCGACAACGGCGCCAGGACCCTCGGCCAGGCCGAGATGTGGTTCGGCGCCGGGCGCGGCGCCCGCAACGCCCTCGTGGTGCTCTTCGGCTCCGGCGTCGGCGCCTGCCTCGTCACCCCCGAGGTGGAACACGGCCGAGCGGTCGAATGGGGCCACCTGACCGTACGGGTCCGCGGGCGCCGCTGCCGGTGCGGCGCGCTCGGCTGCCTGGAGGCGTACGCCGGGGCCGAGTCGCTGCTCGCCCGGTGGCGCGAGGAGGGCGGCAGCGTGCCCGAGGCCACGGACGAGGAGACGGCGCTGACCGCGATGCTCGCCGCCGCCTACCCGTCCGACGGCACCGCCGCCGACCCGGTCGCCCTCGCCGTGCTGGAGGAGACCGCCGAGTACCTGGGCGCGGGCCTGTCCGACCTGATCAACCTCTTCCAGCCGGAGCGCATCCTGATGGGCGGCTGGGCCGGCCTCCAGCTCGGCTCCCGCTTCCTGCCGGCCGTGCGCAGGCACGCCCTGTCGTACGCGCTGCGCCACCCGGCCGAGAAGGTGACGATCGAGCTGGGCAGCCTGGGGCCCGACGCGGTGACCGTCGGCGCCGCGATCCTGCCGCTCGCCGACTTCTTCGCCCGCGGCGGACGGCGCTCCGACCCGGGCCCCGAGTCCCCGCCGCCCGCCTGGCGCACGGCGCTCCAGGAGCGGGTGCCGCGCTGAGGTTTCGCCGGTCACGGCGGAGGTACCCGCCCGGGTCCGTACGAACGAAGGGAGCCGTCGTGACCGACCACCGCCTCGAGGGACCGGGCGAGAACGGCGAGGGCATTCCCCGCGACCTGCCCGACCAGCAGGCCGGCGCCGGTGAGGATCCCTGGGAGGTCGCGCCCGCCGCCGCGGAGCGGGAGAGCGAAAAGGCGTCCGGCGAGTCCGCCGGGCCCGACGTCCCCGACACCGACGAGGCCGGCACGGGCCGGCAGGGCGCCCCGGGCCCGGCCTCCGGCGACGCGGAGGAGCCCACGCCCGACGAGTCCTCGGCGTAGCCCGGGCGGGCCCGGGCGTCCGGCCCGGGCCGTCAGCCCGCCTTGCGGCCCCGCATCGGCTCCGTGGCCGCGCCCGCGCCCTGCCGCACGCCCTGCAGGAACTCCTCCACCACCTCGGTGGCCGTACGCGTCGGCCGCCAGCCCAGTTCCGTACGCGCCCGCGTGCAGTCCATCAGCGGCAGCCTCAGCACGGCGTCGAACAGGTGCGGGGAGGCGGGCAGCAGGTGCAGCCCCCAGGCGGCGGCGATCGCCGAGCGGGCCGCGGTGCGCGGCAGCCTGACGCGGCGGGTGCCGAGCATCTCGCCGAGCAGTTCCGCGTCGACCGGCGGCTCCGCGGCGAGGTTGTAGGCGTCCCGGGCGTCGGCGGACAGCACCGCCAGCCGGTAGGCGTGGGCCGCGTCGTCGGTGTGCAGCGCCTGCACCCGCAGCCCCGGGACGTCGGGGAGGAAGGGCAGCAGGTCGGGCCGCGCCAGCGGGCCCGGCAGGAAGCGTCCGCCGAAGATGCGGCGCTGCTCGCTCGCCGACTCCCGCTTGAAGAGGAACGCGGGCCGCATCCGCACCACCCGCATGTCCGGGTGATCGCGCTCGAAGGTGTCCAGGGTCCGCTCCAGGTAGGCCTTCTCGCGGCAGTACGCGGCGTCCGGCCAGCCGTGCGTCGGCCAGGACTCGGTCACCGCGTGGTCCTTCGAACCCGGTGAGTACGCCCCGACCGACGAGGCGTGCACCAGCACCGGCACCCGTGCCTCCGCCGCCGCGTCGAACACCCGGATGCTGCCGAGCACATTGGTGCGCCAGGTGGTCGCCGGGTCGTGCGTCGGCTGGAACGCCCAGGCCAGATGGATCACCGCGTCGGCGCCCGTGAACTCCTCCACCAGGTCGAACCGCCGGGAGGCCAGGTCCACCGCCGACCACTCGGTCTTCGGCGGCGACCACTCGGGGATCCGCCGGGCCAGCCCCCGTACGGACCCGATCTCCGGCTCCTCCGAGAGCACGCGCACCACGCTGGTCCCGACGTTGCCGGTGGCGCCCGTGACGACGACCCTCATGCCCGTTCCGCTGCCCACTTCCGCTCCTCTCGGCCGATGCTCCCGCGGGGCGGACCGGGTACCCCTCCTGCCCGGCGCAAAAAGAGGCCCCGACCGCGACGGGGGGATCGCGGTCGGGGCGGTCGTGGGGTGGGCGCGGAGGGCGGTCGCCTCTCGGCGAAAGGCTCCACAGGGCTTCAGCCGAACGATCGTCCCTGTGGGCGGAAGGTGAGGCCCGGGGACACTGTCCCCTCCGCACCCACGGCTTGTTCAACGGGAGACCACCCCCGGGTGTTCCACCCTTCCGCCCCTTATGGGGTGATGTGCGTCACCCGTCCCGCGGCACCGTGCGGCCCGGTCCTTCCGGCCCCGGGGCCGTACGGCCTCACCGGCCCCGGGCGTCGGGGTCGAGCTCGGCCCAGAGGTTCTCCGCCTGGAGCAGCAGCGTGCCCAGGACGGCCGTCCGCGCGGCGCCCCGCCCGGCCTGTTCCCGCAGCCCCTCCTGAAGCCTCTCGTGGAGTTCCCGCATCACCGACTCGGTCCGCTCGTCCAGGCGGGCGTCCGGCGGCCCGCCGCCGTCCAGCAGGCGCTCGGTCTCCGCGTGGCAGGTGTCGCCGAGCAGGTCCAGCAGCTCGGCGTAGCAGCGCAGGACCTCCGCGTCGGGCGGGGTGGGGGTGCGGTCCTCGTCGGCGGCCACCGCCAGGGTGCGGACGAGCGCCGCGATGTGCCCGGAGACACGGCCGAACCGCTCGTCCTCGTCCTCCGGCGGCAGGGCCGCGGTCGGCGCCCGGTGCAGGGCGCGCAGCGCGCCCGAGGTCAGCCGCAGGCTCTCCTTGCTCCAGCCGCGGGCCGAGCGCAGCGCGTCCACGCGGCCCTGCAGCCGGGCCGAGGCGTCCAGCCAGCCCGCGGCGGTCTGCGCGTCCCACTCGCCCTCGTGCAGGTCCCCGGCGACGGTCCGCAGCACGTCACCCGCCTCCCGGGCGAGCGCCGCCAGGTTCTCCCGCACGTCCCGCAGATGGATCGGCGGCAGGACGAGCGCGTTGACGGCCACGCCGATGAGGGCGCCGAGCGCCGCCTGCCCCAGCCGGTGTCCCACGGCGACCGCGCTCACCGTTCCCGAGGCGATCGTGAACACCGCCGTGGTGGCGGCGTAGATGCCCTGGTCGCCGAAGCGGGGCCAGTTCGACAGCAGCATCAGCACCGGCACGGACAGCGCCAGGGCCCACGTCGTGTCGTCGGTGATCGCCTGGGCTCCCGAGGCGACCAGGGCCCCGACGCAGATCGCGGTGAACTGCCGGGCCGCCTGCACCAGCGAGCTGTACACGGTGGCCTGCACCAGGACCAGCGCCACCCAGGGCGCCATCAGCGCCATCGGGTCGCCGAGCCAGACCTGCGCCACCAGCCAGGCGAGCAGCGCCGCCGCGGCGGCCTTCAGCGACTGGACGATCAGGTCCCGCTCCCGCCCGGGCCCCTCCAGGACGGCGCGCGCCGCCCGGCCGACGGCCAGCGCGTCCCGCCGTGCGGCGTCCGCCACCCGCGACACCGGAGCCACTTGCCGTGCGGTCTTCCCCAGCCGTATCTCTTCCCTCACACGCGTCATGCGCTGCGGGTATCCCGGGCGGGCGGGGCCCCATGCCCCGCGACCCCACACGTGTGCGACCTCATGCCAGGGGGCTGTCCGGCAGGGAGGCGAGGAGATGGGCCGGGTCGTCGTAGACCGCGTCCGCGCCGGCCTCCTCCAGGTCGGCGCGCGGAATGCCGCCGCACAGCACCCCCACGCAGCGCACCCCGGCGCGGCTGCCCGCGCGCATGTCCCAGACGGTGTCGCCGACGAACACCGCGCGCTCCGCGGGCACCCCGGCGAGTTCCAGGGCGTGCTCGACGGGTTCCGCCGAGGGTTTGCCCCGGTCGACGTCGTCGGCGCTCGCCGTGGCCGTGATCGCCGCGTCCGCGTTGATCGCCCGGCGCAGCGCGCTCAGCTCGGCACCGCCGGCCGAGGTGGCGAGCACGACCTTCCAGCCGTCCCGGTGCAGCCGCTCGAGCAGCCGGCCGGCGTCCGGCAACGCGGGCAGCCGGTCGAAGTACTGCCCGTACAGCGCCTTGTGCGCGGCGCTCAGCTCCTCGTCGCGGTCCCGGTCCCGGTCCTCGCCCAGCAGATGGGCGACCAGGTCGGAGGAGGGCAGGCCCACGGCCCGGTGGACGGCGTGCATCGGCACCCGGTGGCCCGCCTGCCGGAAGGCCTCCCACCACGCCGTCACGTGGAGGTGGTTGGTGTCGACCAGAGTGCCGTCGACGTCGAACACGGCCGCCCGTTCCATGGTGTGGTCCCTTCGTCTCCTCACGAGCCGCACGGGTACCACTCCAGCCGCCCGCCACGCCGGCAGCCCCTCCAGGGCCCGGGCGGCGCCCGCAGCTCCCGCCCGCTCCGGCGGGAACGCGATCCGGTCCGACGTCCCGAAGGGACCCGTCGCCGTCTCCCGGCTCCGGAGTTCCGCGGCGCGCGTACGGCCGCACGGTGGAAGCGCGGTTTGTCCGGTACGCGCCCGGGTACTGCGATGCGACGTTCCACCCCGTACGGATCAGGAGGCCCGCATGTCCGCTCCCACCGCCCCCAGCAGCAAGGTCGCCGTGATCACCGGCGCCGACTCCGGCATCGGCCGGGCCACCGCCGTGCGCCTGGCCGCCGCGGGCATGGACGTCGGCATCACCTGGCACAGCGACCACGAGGGCGCCGAGCGGACGGCCGAGGAGGTCAGGGCGCACGGGCGGAGGGCGGAGGTGGCGCAGATGGACCTCACCCGGCTGCCCGCCGCCGCGGACACCGTCGACGAGCTGTGCGCACGTCTGGGCCGTGTCGACGTGCTGGTCAACAACGCCGGTACGGGCACGATGACGCCCTTCCTCGAGCTGGAGCCGGAGAAGGTCCGCGAGGTCCTGGACGTCGATCTGGTCGGCCCGTTCCTGTGCGGGCAGAAGGCGGCGCGGCACATGATCCGGCAGGGCGGCGGGGGCCGCATCGTCAACGTCACCTCCGTCCACGAGCACCAGCCCCGGGTGGGCGCCGCGCCGTACTGCGCGGCCAAGGGCGGCCTGGGCCTGCTCACCCAGGTGATGGCGCTGGAGCTCGCCGAGCACGGCATCACCGTCAACGCGGTCGCCCCGGGCGAGATCGCCACACCCATGACCGGCCAGGAGGACACCGATCCGCACACCGAGAGCCGCCCCGGCGTCCCGCTCGGGCGGCCCGGCGACGCGCGTGAGGTCGCGGCCGTCATCGCCTTCCTCGCCGGACCCGACTCCTCGTACGTCACCGGCGCGTCCTGGACCGTGGACGGCGGCATGCTCAGGATGGGCCCGCAGGCCGGTTCGCACCTGACGAGCGACGACTGGCGGCGGCCCTGAGGGACGCGGGCCCCGGGGTGCGGCCCGGGGGCCGTGACACCGCGTTCGCGCGGCTCGCGCTCTACCCTCTAGGCATGACCGAAAGCGCGAGCCCGTACATGTCGCACCCGCGGATCATGGTGCTCGGGGTGCAGCCCGGGACGCCGCCGTTCCGGATCGTGGAGATCGACGGACAGGTGGTCGGCGAGGCCAAGGCCGTCACCGATGTGCTGCAGGCCGCCGCCGCGTTCGGGATCACGGTCCACGACCTGGACGACCCGGACGTGGTCCGCTGGGTGGGCGGGGACAAGTTCACCTGGACCGTGCACTAGGACGCGCTCCGAAAGCGGAACAAGGCCGGGCAGGCAATGGGCCCCGGTGGTGTTCGCCCCTGAACTGCGGCGGACGCGGCCAGGACGACCAGGCGCGCGGTCGCGCAGGACGCGGAGCGCCTCACCGCACTGATCCGGGAGCCCGGCGCCTGCCGGGGCCGGGGGAGGACCGGGGAAGTACGCCCCGATCGTCCCCGGTTCCGGGTCACCGCCGACCGCACGGCCCGGCACCGGGTTCTCGTGGCCGTCGACGGCCCGTCCGGTCGGCCGCCGGTGCGCGGTCCGGAACGGGCCGGGTCCGTCGGGACGACCGACCGGCCCGTCGAAGGGACACGGCCGGGACAGCGGCCGACCGCCCGGGCCCGTCCGGCTGACGCCGCGGGGCGAGAACGTCACCGGTCCTGTCCGGCCCCGGCGGACGAGGGCGATCCGGGACGGCAGCGGTGCAACCGGATCGAGCGCCCTCCCGCGTGCCCGGTTCTCGAACAGCCCCTCGGCCGTCTCGACGGCGGACACCGCCACGGGCACCTTCAGGTCACCGCCGCTCCGGGTGTTCCACAGCGCCCAGCCCTCGGAGCCTGGCTCGACGCCGATCCGTCCCCGCGCCTCCTCGTAGGCTCCCTCCACCCCGGCCGGCATGGCCCCGGGCTTGGACACCGAGGCTCCGGCGAGGCGGACCAGGGCGGCCCTCCGTACAGCCGTCGCCCTCGAAGCGGGTAGTGGCGCGGAGCCCGGGCAAGCACGTTCACGCTGCGCCGGAGCGGTGCCGCCGTACCGCGCGCGCGGTGCCCGGGCGCGGTGACGTGCGCGGGCCCGCGGTCACTGCTTCGGCCTGCGCGCGTGCACGGCCCGGCTCATCCGCCGCCCCACGAGCAGGTAACCGATCAGGGCCCCGCAGGTGTTCAGGATGACGTCGTCGATGTCGAAGGCGCGGCCCGTCACCAGGACGCCCTGCGCGCACTCCACCAGCAGCATCACGACGGCGGTCAGCGCGAGGATCCGCAGGAACCCGCGCGTCCGCGGTGCGACGACCGGTGCGAGGACGCCGAAGGGCACACCGAGCAGGATGTTGCCGCCGACCTGGCGCACGGCGTCGCGCAGCGCGGGCTGGTCGAGATAGGCCCGCAGCGAGCGGCCCGGATGCAGGTTGGTGTGGGTCAGCGCCTCCGAGGCGGGGGAGGGCTGCAGCGTGAGCCGGGCCAGGACCACCGCGAAGACGACCATGAACGCGAACGCGCACAGCATCGCCAGCAGCCTCAGCGGCAGGGGGAGCGGACGCCGCTCGCTTTCGTCCCCGGCTCCGCGCCCGGGCGGGCGGGAACGCCGGCGCACCTGGGAGTGCGGATGTGGGGCGGCACGGGACATTCGGTCCTCCAGTCGTCTGCTTCGTCGTGTGGTGCGCCGGTCGCCCGGTCAGTCGCCGTAGGTGACCCGTACCTTCTCGAACCCCAGGGAACGCAGCAGGCCTTCGAGCATCTCCGTGGTGTTGGCCTCGGCCCGCGCGGTCAGCCCGCTCTCCCGCGCGGCGTCGCCGATGTGCCGCACCGCGAGTTTCTGCACGGCCTGTTCGCCGTTGGGATTGTCCGAGAAGAGGTCTCCGAGGCGGTCGAGCAGGCCGCGCTGCTTGGAGACGGCATAGGAACGCTCGGGGTCCAGCGCCGGGGTGCCCAGGCGGGCGTGGGGCAACCGCAGCGTGGCGGACGTACGGTCGTCGTCGACCCGCACGTCGTCCTCGTCCAGCTTGCCGAGGTCGACGTAGGCGTCGACGGTGCCCGCGCCCACGTACAGCGTGCGGCTGCCGCGGACCGCGTCGGGCAGGAACCGGGCGTCCTTCTCCAGGTCCACCACGACCTGGAAGTTCCCCGAGGCCGCCTCGTAACGGCTGATGTCCTGGACGGACTCCAGCAGCGCGGGGCCGGAGCGGTCGTGGGTCTGAGTGCCGAAGAGGTCCTTCAGCCCCGGCAGCACACTCAGCCGGATTCCGGCGAACAGCACGGCGAGCAGCACCACCAGTGCGATCAGCGCCTTCACCCAGCCCGGGACGCGGGTGGGGAGACCCCTGAGGGGAGTCGTCATGGCGGCGAACCTCCTTCCTCCTGTCCGGATGCCCCTCAGCAACCGGGCCAGACAAGGAACTTGGAGGAGGCGGGACATCGCCGGAAGCATGGAGGGCGCACGCTCCGCACCACGGGCGCGGGAGCGGCGGACCGGAACCGGGTCCGGGCCGGCGGCACGGGCCTCCCGGCCGATCCGATCGTGCGAGGAGCCGGCCGTGCGCGACACCGCCGCGTTCCGCCGTCGGCGGGGCGGCCGGGAGGGACGTCATCGTCCTGGACGACGAGATCGCCGAGGGCGGCACGGCGCCCGGACCGCTCGGGCGGCTGCGGGAACCGGGCCCCCGCTCCCTCCGGGTGGAGCTCCCGCCGTCACACCGGACCGGACGTGGACTCGGGCTGTCCCAGGGCGGCGTCCAGCGTCGGGCGCGGGGGCAGCAGGCGGGTCAGGCCGGTGATCCGCAGCATGCGCAGGGTCAGCGGGTGGGTGCAGACGAGACACAGGCGGCCCTGCCCGGCCAGGACCCGGTGCCGGGCCCGGAACAGCAGGCGCAGGCCGGAGCAGTCGAAGAACTCGATCCCGGTCAGGTCGATCACGATCCGGGCGTCCGGGGCCGCCGTCGCCGCGTCCAGGTGCGGGGCGATCTCCTCGGCCGCGGCGATGTCGATCTCGCCGCGGAACTCCAGCACCGTGTGTCCCCGGTCCTGGCGGACGCGCAGATGCCGGGTCAGCGGCGCAGGTTCGTACCGCACGACGCCATCGCCTCCAGCCTGCTCCGTACATGAGGGCGGGGATCGGCTCCAACACCGTTCCCCGTCCTGCAAGTTACCCTCGATCGAGGGAATCTGAGCATGTTCGATTGACATATGTCTTCGAATTGCGACCGAGTTCTTCCAAGGTTTCACGGGGCGCGTGCGCGGTGCGGGTACGGGCAGGGGCGCGGGTACGGAGGGTCCGGTCCCGTCCGTACCCGCTCTCCGGCGGCGGTCAGTCGATCACCAGCACCAGCTTCCCCGTGGTCCGGCCGGTCTCGCCCCGGCGGTGCGCCTCGGCGGCGTCGGCGAGCGGGAACGTGTCGGCGACCGTGGCGCGCAGCCGGCCCTCCTCGACCAGCCCGGCGATCGCCCGCATACCGGTGTGATCGGCGTCCACCAGCATGCGCACCGCCCGGACCCCGAGCCGTTCGGCCTCCTCGTGGAACTCCGGGGACCCCACCGGCAGGATCGACACCACGATCCCGCCCGGGCGCAGCACGCGCAGGGAACGCAGCGCGTAGTCGCCGCCGATCGTGTCCAGCACCACGTCGGCGTCCTTCACCACCTCGGCGAAGTCCGTCTCCCGGTAGTCGACCGGCTCGTCCACGCCGATGCCGCGCAGGAAGTCGTGCTTGCCCGCGCTCGCCGTGCCGATCACGTGCGCGCCGCGCGCCTTCGCGATCTGCACGGCCACATGACCGACCCCGCCGGCCGCCGCGTGGATCAGCACCCGCTGCCCCGGCCGCAGGTCGGCCCGCTCGACCAGGGCCTGCCAGGCGGTGAGCGAGACCAGCGGGAGCGCGCCCGCCTGGACGTGGTCGACGCCGGCCGGCTTCCGGGCGAAGGCGCGGGCCGGAGCGGTCACGTACTCGGCGTGCGAGCCGTGTCCGAACGGGTAGGGCAGCATGCCGAAGACCTCGTCGCCGGGCTCGAACAGGGCGACGCCGATGCCCACCTCCTCCACCACTCCGGAGACGTCCCAGCCGAGCACGAACGGCGGAGCGCCGAGGAACCCGCCCGTTTCGCGGTGCTTCCAGTCGGTGGGGTTGACCCCCGCCGCCCGCACCCGCACCAGTACCTCGTTCGGGCGCGGCGCCGGGCGCGGGAGCCGTACTTCCTTCAGGACCTCGGGACCGCCGAGGACGTCCTGGCCGATGGCTCGCATCGTGTTGTCGTTGCTCATGCCGTCCAGCCTGCCGGGCCGGCCGCTGATCGGGTAGTGGCAAGATTGCCGCCCTCCGATAAGATCGTGCCATGCGGCAGACCAAGCGCGCGGCACCCCGCACCGAACGGGTCGTGGTCCTCGCCCTCGACGGCGTCTATCCCTTCGAGCTCGGCATCCCCGCCCGGATCCTCGGCGCCGCCGACGGCCGGTACGAGGTGCTGACGTGCACCGTCGACGGGCGGCCGGTGCGCAGCAACGCCGACTTCGGCATCACCGTCGACCACGGCCCCGAGGTGCTGGCCACGGCGGACACGGTCGTGGTCGCACCGGTTTCACCCGACCGGGTGACCGACGGACTGCCGGGCGAGATGGCGGCGGCCCTCGCGCTCATCCGTCCCGGGGCGCGCATCGTCTCCATCTGCACCGGTGCCTTCGTGCTCGCCGCGGCCGGTCTCCTCGACGGGCGGCGGGCGACCACCCACTGGCAGCTCACCGGGCTGTTCCGGCGCATGTACCCGCACGTCGAACTCGACCCGGACGTCCTCTTCGTCGACGACGGCCGGATCCTGACCTCCGCCGGAGCCGCGTCCGGGGTGGACGTCTGCCTCCACCTCGTCCGCGAGGACCACGGCAGCCGGCTGGCCAACGCGGTCGCCCGGCGCTGCGTCGTCCCGCCGTTCCGGGACGGCGGCCAGGCCCAGTACATCGAACAGCCCGTCCCCGAGCAGGGCGCCACGAGCACGGCGGCCACCCGCGCCTGGGCGCTGGAACGCCTCGGCGAACCACTGGTGCTGGCCGACCTCGCCGGCCACGCCCGGATGAGCCGGCGCACCTTCGCCCGCCGCTTCCACGACGAGGTGGGCCTCAGCCCCGGCCGCTGGCTGATCCAGCAGCGCGTCGCCCGGGCCCGGCACCTGCTGGAGTCCAGTGACCTGACGGTGGACCAGATCGCCGGCCGGGTCGGCTTCGCCACCGGCACCTCGCTGCGCCGGCACCTGCACGCCGCCATAGGGGTGTCGCCGCAGGCCTACCGCCGTACGTTCCGGACGGCATGCTGAACGAGACGAACTCCGTTGCCGCGCAGGGGACTCGAGCCGCGCAGCCCTCCCCGGAGCCACCGGGTGCGGGACCCGACTGAATCCGGCGAGCGGGGATAGGCGTCACCTACCGGGCGGGGCAGGAGCGCCCCGCGCCCCGGACCCTGCGGAGGAGACATGGCACTGGTGACTGCGGGCGTCGTGGTGCTCGACTGCGCCGAACCCGAGAAACTCGCCGCCTTCTACAAGGAGCTGCTGGCGGCGGAGGAGGTCGAGGCCCATGCCAACCGGGTGGAGATCCGGGCCGCCGGCGGCTTCCGCCTGGCCCTGCGCCGTGACGTCAACGCGACCCCGCCGAGCTGGCCCCGCCCGGAGAACTCCCTCCAGGCGCACCTGGAGTTCGTGGTGGACGACCTGGACGCGGTGGAACGCCGGATCGTGGGCCTCGGCGGCCGCCCGATGGAAGCGGGCGACGCGTCCGGCCCCACGGAGGAGCGGGGCTACGCCGACCCGGCCGGCCACTCCTTCACGGTCCGCCGGGGAGCACCGACGGCGCCCAAACAGGGATGACCGACAGGGACGGCCCGTCGCCGCGCGGCGCGACGGCGCGGCGGCGCCACACACGTCCGCCCCTCCCGGACCGGCTCCGAGAAGAACGGAGCGGCCGGGAGGGGCGGTTGCGGACGGGTCAGTCGCGGCCGCCCTTGTCCGGGGCCGGCCAGACACCGGTGGAGCGCTCGATGACCTTGGCGCCCGCACGGTCCACGGCGCTGCGCACCACCGCGAAGATGGCGCCCTGGATCGCCGCGGCCAGCAGGATCTCGCCCCAACGGCGGTCCCGGTCCAGCGCGTCGGGCGCGTTGTCCTCGTGCCGGATCATCTTCCAGGTCTTCTGGAAGGCGAGCCCCGCCAGGGTACCGCTCGTCCAGCCCAGGGCGAACCCGATGGGCTTGTACGCCAGGGGGAGTTTCTTCTTCTTGCTCTTCGCCACGTGGATCTCCTAGGTCCGCTTCCTTCGGTGGATGAGTGGGGTCGGGGCGGTCAGGGACGGCCCCGTGCCGGAACCTCCTCGCCGGCCGGCACCGGCCCGGGCGGGGTCCCGTCCCCGAACGGCCGGCCGCCCAGCTCCTCACGGTGGTGGGGCGTCAGCCAGCCGGACAGGTCCGGGCCGAGCGGCACGATGCCGGACGGGTTGATCCCGGTGTGCACCTGGTAGTAGTGCCGCTTGATGTGGTCGAAGTCGACGGTGTCGCCGAAGCCGGGCGTCTGGTACAGGTCACGGGCGTACGCCCACAGCACCCGGTTCTCCGTCAGCTTCCACCGGTTGCACTTGAAGTGGCCGTGGTACACGGCGTCGAACCGCACCAGCGTGGTGAACAGGCGGATGTCCGCCTCGGTGATGGTGTCGCCGACCAGGTACCGCTGCCCCTCCAGCCGCTCCGCCAGCAGCTCCAGCCGCCGGAACACGCCCGCGCACGCGGCCTCGTACTCCTCCTGGCCGGTGGCGAAGCCCGCCCGGTACACCCCGTTGTTGACGTCCTCGAAGACGTCCGCCGCCACCGCGTCGATCTCGTCGCGCCGCTCCCGCGGATACAGGTCGGGCGCCCCCTCGCGGTGCAGGGCCGTCCACTCGGTGGCGAGGTCGAGGGTGATCCGCTGGTAGTCGTTGGTGACCAGCTTCCCGCTGGGCACGTCCACGACCGCCGGCACGCTCACCCCGCCCGGGTGGTCCGTCTCCCGCCGGTCGTACGCCTCGCTCAAGTACCGGATGCCCAGGACCGGGTCGCGGCCGTCCGGATCCAGGGTGAAGCGCCAGCTGCGGTCGTCCTGGACGGGGTCGGCGACGGCCAGGGACAGGGCGTCCTCGAGCCCGAGCAGCCGCCGGGACACCAGCGCCCGACTCGCCCACGGGCAGGCACGGCTGACGACGAGCCGGTAGCGCCCGGCCTCCACCGGCCACCCGTCCCTGCCGTCGGCGGTGATCCGGTCCGCGAAGTGCGCCTTCGACCGCTTGAACGCCTTCCTGCCGTAGGAGCTGTTGCCGCCGCCCCCGTCGTCGCGGGCCATGGTGCTCTCCTTCGCCGTGCGGATGTTCCTGTCACCACGTTCCCCGTTTTCCGCGATCGGCACGGTGTGCCCCGGTCCGACCGGGGCAATCGGCCGACGTGAGTACACGATCGGATCGCAGAACCCGGGTCACCGTGCTGGTGGCCCTCGCCGCCAACCTGGTGATCGCGGCCGCCAAGGCCGTCGGAGGCCTGGCCGCGGCCTCCCCGGCCCTGCTGTCGGAGGCGGCGCACTCGGTGGCCGACAGTCTGAACGAGGTGTTCCTGCTGGCCGCGCTGCGGCGCAGCCGGCGCCCGGCCGACCGGCGCCACCCCTTCGGATACGGCAAGGAACGGTTCTTCTGGTCGCTGCTCGCCGCCGTCGGGATCTTCGTGATGGGCGGCTGCTTCTCCTTCTACCAGGGCGTCGAGGCCCTCAGGACCGGCGGCGAGGAGGAGCTCGACGGCTATGTGGCCGGACTGGTCGTGCTCGGCGTGGCCCTCCTCGCCGAGGGCGGCTCACTGCTGCGGGCCCTGTACCAGGTGCGCCGGCAGGGCGGTGCGGACCGGGGGCTGCGCGATCCGGCGCTGCGCACGGTGGTCGCCGAGGACGGAACCGCGGTGGTGGGCGTCACCCTGGCCGCCGTGGGCATGGGGCTGCACATGGCCACCGGGCAGGTGGTGTGGGAGGCGGCCGCCTCGCTCGCCATCGGCGCGCTGCTGGTCTACGTGGCCTACCGGCTGGGGCGCGAGGCCCGCGACCAGCTGATCGGCGAGGCCGCGGACCCGGAGGCGAGCGGGCGGATCCGGGCGCTGCTCCGGGCGCAGCCGGAGATCGACAGCGTGGAGGCGCTGTTCACGATGAAGACGGGCCTGGACACCGTGCTGGTGGCCGCCCGTGTCGACCTGGTGCCAGGCCTGGACAGCGAGCAGGTGGAGGAGGTCGCCGTGCGCATCAAGCGGTCCATCACCGGTGTGTTCCCCGAGGCGGAACAGGTCTTCCTCGACGTCACCGACCGGCGTGCCCCCGACGCGCAGGAGGCATGGGAAAGCCCCGCCGCGACGGGGGAACGCGGCGGGGCCTGACTCACGTGTGCCCGGCGGACGGCGTCCCATGCGCACCGGGCCGCAGGAAATCGCGCCGGCCGCGGAGAATTCCCCCGTCCGCACGAGCGTCCGGCACACCGGGCGTGCCGGACGCTCGTGCGGGCGTCCCCGACGTCAGCCCTCGTCGCCCGGCTCCAGCACGAAGACCGGGATCTCCCGGTCCGTCTTCTTCTGGTAGTCGGCGTACGGCGGATAGGCCGCGACGGCACGCCTCCACCACTCGGCCTTCTCGTCCCCCGTGACCTCGCGGGCCGTCATGTCCCGCTTCACCGGGCCGTCCTGGAGCTCGACACGCGGATCGGCCTTGAGGTTGTGGTACCAGACCGGGTGCCTGGGCGCTCCGCCCAGCGACGCCACGGCCGCGTAGCGCCCCTCGTGCTCGACCCGCATCACCGGCGTCTTGCGCAGCTTGCCGCTCTTCACGCCCCGGCTGGTCAGCAGGACGACGGGCCGGTCCGTACCCGGCAGGGTCGTCCCCTCCACACCGCCGGAACCCTCGTACAGTTCCACCTGCTCGCGCACCCACCGCGTCGGACTGGGTTCGTACTCGCCCTCGAGAGGCATGGCAACCGTCCCGTCGTCGCATCCTGAAACCGACTCGATCACACGCACAACGCTCCCGCACCCGGAACGCATCCGCACCGGGAGGGCTCCCGCGGGCCGGCCCGCGACCCCGGAGGTGATCGCGCCGACGCCGTCCACCACCAGGGGCCGGCGGCCCGGCACCCGGACGGCCCGTCTAGGCGGGAGCGATCGCCATGCGTACCGCGAGTGCCGTCATCACCCCGCTCGCCACCAGGGCGGTCACCAGGCGTCCCCGGCGGCCGGTCAGTGCCCGGCCCAGCAGGGCGCCGCCCCCGGCCAGCAGCACCTGCCAGCTCGCGGACGCGGCGAACGCCGCCGTCACGAACACGGCCTGCTCCACGGGCCCGGCCGCCCGCCCGCCCCGGGAGCCGAGCACGAGCGCCGCGAAGTAGATCACGGTGGTGGGGTTGAGCAGGGTGATCCCGAGCAGCGCCAGATACGCCCGGGCGGGGCTCGGGGGAGCGGGGTCGGAGCGGGCGGTGAGCCGGTGGTCGCGGTACCGCCGTACCGCGGTGACCGCTCCCCACGCCGCCAGCGCCAGCAGCACCAGCACGCAGACCCGGCGCAGCGGCCCCAGCGCGGGCCGCAGCACCGACGCCAGGGCGGAGCCGCCGACCGTGGCCGCGAGGGCGTACAGCCCGTCGGCCGTGGCGACGCCGAGGGCCGCGCAGACTCCGGTGCGCAGGGAGGTGCGGGCGGTGAGGGAGACGAGATAGGTCCCGACGGCACCGACGGGGACGGCGATGCCGTACCCGGCGAGCAGCCCCGCGACCAGGGCGGCCGTCACGGGCGCGGCGGCGTCGGACCTCCCCGCCCGCCGGGCTGCCGCTGTCGGCCCGCGGCGGGGGCGGTGCCGGACAGCGGTGTCGGGGTGCGGAACGTGCGCATGGCGGGATCCTGGGGCCGGACGCCCGGGACGGACAACCGGTTTTCCGGGGGAGCGCGCCGCCGCCGGGCCGGGCGGGCCGCCGGGTTCCGCGCCGCCCGCCGCCCGCCGTGGGGGCTCACGCCGCCCGCAGCAGCAGGACCGCCGCCTCGCGGGCCCGGGCCGCGGGCTCCGTGGTGCGCGTGATGCCCGCGGTGACCATCGCCCCCTCGGCCAGCAGGTACAGCTGCCCGGCCAGCGCTCCGGGCAGTCCGGCGTCGGCGACGAGCCGGGCGAGGTACGCGTGGAACGCCCGCTTGTGCGCCCGGACCTGGGCGGCCACACGGGGGGAGGTGGCGCCGAGCTCTCCGTGGGCGTTGATCCAGGCGCAGCCGCGGAAGTCCGGTTCGGCGAACCACTCCTCGAGCCGGTCGAAGACGGCCAGGACGCGCCGCCGCGGATCCCCGTGCCGGTCGACATGGGCGGCGAGCCGTTCGCGCCAGCGGGTGTCACGCCGTTCCAGATAGGCCTCCACCAGCAGTTCCTTCGAGGGGAAGAGCTGGTAGAGCCGCTTGAGGGAGACCCCGGACGCGCCGCGCACCTCGTCCATGCCGACGGAGTGCACCCCGCGCCCGTAGAACAGCTCCTCCGCGGCGTCCAGGGCCCGCTCGCGGGCGACCGCACTGTCCATGGACCGACCACTCCTTGACGTGAGAACGAGCGTTCTCCTACGGTAGCAGGGGCGCGGAGAACGCTCGTTCTCCGCGCGTCCCGCCCGGCCCGCCGCCCCTCTCCAGGGAGACACCGTGACCGTTCGCCCGCCCCTGCCCCCGTTCACCCGCGAGACCGCCGCGCAGAAGGTCCAGGCAGCCGAGGACGCCTGGAACACCCGCGATCCGCACCGGGTCGCCCTCGCCTACGCGCCGGACTCGGTGTGGCGCAACCGCGACACCTTCGTCACCGGCCGCGCCGCGATCACCGAGCTGCTGACCGCCAAGTGGGAGCGCGAGCGGGAGTACGCGCTGCGCAAGGACCTCTGGGCCTTCGACGGCAACCGCATCGCGGTGCGCTTCCAGTACGAGTGCCGGGACGCCGACGGCCAGTGGTGGCGCTCGTACGGCAACGAACTGTGGGAGTTCGACGAGCACGGCCTGATGACCCGGCGCGAGGCGAGCATCAACGACGTGCCGATCGCGGAGCGGGACCGCCGCATCCTGGGGCCGCGCCCCGAGTCGGAGCGGGGCCGCGGCCTCCCGGTCCGGTGAGGGCAGGGACCTCCGCCGCGGACGCCGGGGGAGGGGCCGGGGCGCCCGCCCCCGCGGGGGTCAGGGACCGTCGCCCGGCTCGAGCACCGTGAGGAACACCGCGGACGCGTTGCCGGCGACCGGGACCGGGCCGGCCTTCCACGGCACCTTCAGCGGTTCCCGTTCGTCCGGCGGGGTGACCAGGAGCGCCGCCGGGGTGGCCGTGCGGGCGCCGCTCACCCCGGGACTCGCGTACCGCAGTCCCGACCAGGCGCTCCCGCCGGGGGCCAGCGTGACGGTGGCCGCGTCGCCGGGGGAGCGCTTCGGGTCCGGGCCCAGCTGCTCGCCGGCGGCGTTCACGAAGGCGGCGCCCGGATAGCCGTACAGCGTGCAGGCGCGGGAGGAGACGTTCGTCAGCACCACGGGGAAGTTGCGCTGTCCCGCCCCCGGGTCCACGCGCCCGACGGCGGCCCTCAGCTCGGAGGTGTGACACCGGGTTTCCGGGCGGTCCGTGCGCCCGGTGGCCGGCGCGGCCGCGTCGCTCGGGGAGGCGGGGGCTTCACGCGAGGAGGGCGTGGCCCCGCTCGGGGAGGCCGGGGCGGCGTCGCCGCCCGTCCGGCCGGTGAGCGCCGCGGGCCGCGGGGAGGCGTCCGCCGCACCGCTCCCGGTGCCGCAGGCGGCCAGTGCGCCCAGTACGGCCAGCGCGCCCGCGGCCGGCGCGACCGCGCGCCGTGTCCTGTTCGCCATGCCTCGCTCCCGCCCGTAGGGATCCCTCACGTACGGTCGTCCGCGCCCGGCCGGGCGCCTCACATCTCGTCCACCACCGTCATCTCCGCCCAGATGGTCTTGCCCTCGGCCGTGTGCCTGCTGCCCCAGCGCTGGGTGAGCTGTGCGACCAGCAGCAGTCCCCGGCCGCCCTCGTCCCAGGTCTTGGCCCGCCGCAGGTGCGGGGCCGTGTGGTTGGTGTCGGACACCTCGCAGATCAGCGTCGAGGCGTCGTGGATCAGCCGCAGCCGGATCGGCGGGGCCCCGTACCGGATGGCGTTGGTGACCAGCTCGCTCACCACCAGCTCGGCGGTGAACGACGCCTCGGTCAGCGCCCAGTCGGCCAGCTGGTCGAGGACCTGCTTGCGGACGGGGGCGACCAGCGCCGGGTCCGCGGGGATGTCCCAGGTGGCGACCTGCGACGACGGCAGTCCGTGCGTACGGGTCAGCAGCAGGGCCACGTCGTCGGGGGGTCCGCCCGAGACGAGCAGGGTGTGCAGGACGCGGTCGCAGGTCTCGTCGAGCGAGCCGGAGGCGTTCGACAGCGCCTCGCGGAGCAGGGCCTGACCGACCTCCATGTCCCGTGCGGGGGCCGTGACCAGTCCGTCGGTGTAGAACGCCAGCACCGTGTTCTCGGGCAGTTCGAACTCGGCCGACTCGAAGGGCAGTCCCCCCGTGCCCAGCGGCGGACCGGAGGGCAGGTCGAGCTGCCGGGCCGGGCCGCCCGGCGGGATCAGCACCGGCGGGAGGTGCCCCGCCCGCGCCAGGGTGCAGCGCCGTGACACCGGGTCGTACACCGCGTACAGACAGGTCGCGCCGACCTCGCTGGGGGAGGTGTCGCTGCCCCACTCGTGCGACAGGTGCTGGACCAGGTCGTCGAGGTGGGCGAGCAGTTCGTCGGGGGCCAGGTCGATGTCGGCGAGGGTGCGCACGGCGGTGCGCAGCCGGCCCATGGTCGCGGAGGCCTGGATGCCCTGGCCGACGACGTCCCCGACCACCATGGCCACCCGCATCCCGGACAGCGGGATCACGTCGAACCAGTCGCCGCCCACACCGGAGCGGGCGGCCGGCAGGTAGCGGGTGGCCGCCTCCACGGCGGCCGTGCGCGGCAGGGTGCGCGGCAGCAGGCTGCGCTGGAGCGTGAGGGTGGTCTCGCGCTCGCGGGAGTAGCGGCGGGCGTTGTCGATGCAGACGGCGGCGCGGGCGGTGACCTCCTCGGCCAGCAGCACGTCGTCGTGGGTGAAGAAATCGGGGCGCCGGAAGCGGGTGAAGGCGGCGACGCCGAGGGTGGTGCCCCGGGCCTGGAGCGGGACGGACAGCATCGAGTGGACCCCGAACTCCCGGATCTGCCGGGCGCGCGCCTCGTCGACCGCGAGCCACGGGTCCAGGTCACCGGACTCCACCGAGGCCACGACGCTGTGACCGGCGATCAGCGAGTCGGCGTGGGGCGCGGCGGCCGGGTAGACGACCACCTCGCCGGCCTCGGCGATCGACTCGGGACTGCCCGGGGTGAGGGAGTGGTGGGCGACCCGGCGCAGCGAGACCGGCGTGGTCAGCGGCCCGGAGGGGTCACCGCCGGGCTCCTCGGGCTCGAGCAGGTCCACACTGACGAAGTCGGCGAGCGCGGGCACGCACACCTCCGCCAGCTCCTGCGCCGTACGGGTGACGTCGAGGGTGGTGCCGATGCGGATGCTGGCCTCGTTGACCAGCTGCAGCCGCTCCCGGGCCCGGAACTGCTCGGTGAAGTCGTGGGCCGTCACGCACACGCCCCGCGCCCGGCCGGAGCCGTCGGTGAGCGGCGCGAGCCGGGCCAGCCAGGCGTGCGGGCGGTCCTCGCCGGTGGCCTTCATGTACGTCTGCATGTCGTGCGGCCGGCCGGTGCGCAGCACCCGGCGCATGTGCTCCTCCAGCTCGGAGTGCTGGGGCCGGCCGCCGATGTCGGTGGGCTTGAGTCCCCGCAGGTGGTCGGCCGGGAGCCCGAGGAGGTCCGCCATGGCGTCGTTGAGCCCGCGCAGCCGCAGCCGCTCGTCGAAGACCATGGTGGCGCAGGGCGACTGGAACACGGCCGTCCTGACCAGCGGGTCGTCGGGCAGCGCGTGCTCCGTGACCTCCAGCGGGGTGACGGCGAGCCAGTCACCGGGACCGCCGTCCTCCGGCTGTCTGCGGTGGGCGAGCACCCACACGGTGACGGTGTCGCCGCCGCGGTGCCGCAGCGCGAGCGAGCCGCTCCAGCGCGCGTTCTCCGGGGGACGGGGCATGTCGGCGGGGTCGGCCAGCAGGTCGGCGGCCGGGCGGCCGACGACCTCCTCGGCGGTGTGGCCCAGCAGCAGGCGCGCGCCCTCGCTCCACCGTGCGAGCGTGCCGTCGGCGGCGATGACGGCCCGGGCCGTCACGGCATCGTCGAACGGGTCGTCCGGCCTCATCGTCGCCACTCCATCGCGCACACTCACCGTGAACCGGTGTACCGCCTGAGTTCCAGCCTAGTGCGTCACGGCCCGCCGTGGAGCGGAACCCCGTTCCGGCCGCCCCGTCGTGCAGTCCCGTCCCAACCGTTGACGGGATGTCACCCCTGCCACAACGATGGTCTGCGCACCGGACATGGGAGCGCTCCCATACCGTGTGTGCCCCTTCCCGCGCCACCCGCACCTCCTCCAGAGGAGCCCAGACGTGAACAGACGCAGAACCGCTCTGCTGTCCCTGACCGGCCTGCTGGCGACCGCGCTCACCGCGCTGCCCGCCGCACCCGCCGGGGCCGACGAGGTCGAGCAGGTCAGGAACGGCACCTTCGACACCGGCACCGACCCCTGGTGGGCCTCGGCGAACGTCACCGCGGGCCCGTCCGAGGGCCGCCTGTGCGCGGACGTCCCCGGCGGCACCGCCAACCGCTGGGACGCCGCCGTCGGCCAGAACGACATCACGCTGGTGAAGGGGGAGTCGTACCGCTTCTCCTTCACCGCGACCGGCTCGCCCGCGGGCCACGCCGTCCGGGCGATCGTCGGCCTGTCGGTGGCCCCGTACGACACCTACCACGAGGTCACCCCGCAGCTCAGCGTCTCCGGCGACACGTACACCTACACCTTCACCTCCCCCGTCGACACCGCCCAGGGCCAGGTCGGCTTCCAGCTCGGCGGCAGCGCCGACCCCTGGCGCTTCTGCGTGGACGACGTGTCCCTGCTCGGCGGGGTCGAGCCCGAGCCGTACGTGCCCGACACCGGGCCCCGGGTCCGCGTCAACCAGGTCGCCTACCTGCCCGCCGGGCCGAAGAACGCCACCCTCGTCACCGACGCCGGCGAGCGCCTGCCCTGGCAGCTGAAGGACGCCGACGGCGACGTGGTCCGGCAGGGCTGGACCGTGCCGCGCGGCGTGGACGCCTCCTCCGGGCAGAACGTCCACTCCATCGACTTCGGGGGCTTCCGCGGGCGCGGCGAGGGCTACACGCTGACCGCGGACGGCGAGACGAGCCGGCCCTTCGACATCGGCGCGAGCGCCTACGAGCGGCTGCGGCTGGACTCGGCGAAGTACTACTACACCCAGCGCAGCGGCACCGAGATCCGCGACGACCTGCGCCCCGGCTACGGCCGCCCGGCCGGACACGTGGACGTGGCACCCAACCGGGGCGACGGCGACGTGCCCTGCCAGCCGGGCGTCTGCGACTACACGCTGGACGTCACCGGCGGCTGGTACGACGCCGGCGACCACGGCAAGTACGTCGTCAACGGAGGCATCAGCACCTGGGAGGTGCTGAGCACCTACGAACGCGCCCGGCACGCCCGCACCGGGCAGGCGGACAGGCTCGGCGACGGCACCCTGGACATCCCGGAGAGCGGCAACGGGGTGCCGGACATCCTCGACGAGGCCCGCTGGGAGCTGGAGTTCCTGCTGAAGATGCAGGTGCCCGAGGGCGAGCCGCTGGCCGGCATGGCCCACCACAAGATCCACGACGAGCAGTGGACCGGGCTGCCGCTGCTGCCCAGCGACGACCCGCAGAAGCGGGAACTGCACCCGCCGACCACCGCCGCCACCCTGAACCTGGCGGCCACGGCCGCCCAGGCGGCGCGCCTGTACCGGCCCCACGACGAGGAGTTCGCCGCGAAGGCCCTGGCGGCCGCACGCCAGGCGTGGACGGCGGCCCTCGCCCACCCGGAGAGGTACGCCGACCCGGACGACGGCATCGGCGGCGGCGCCTACCCCGACGGCGACGTCACCGACGAGTTCTACTGGGCGGCGGCCGAGCTGTACCTCACCACGGGCGAGAAGCAGTTCAAGGAGTACGTGCTGAACTCCCCGGTGCACACCGCCGACATCTTCGGCCCCCTCGGCTTCGACTGGTCGCGCACCGCGGCGGCCGGCCGGCTCGACCTGGCGACCGTGCCGAACAAGCTGCCCGGCCGGGACGCGGTCCGCCGCTCCGTCGTCAAGGGCGCCGACCGTTACCTGGCCACGCTCAGGGCCCATCCGTACGGCATGCCGTACGCGCCGGCCGACAACGTCTACGACTGGGGCTCCAGCCACCAGATCCTCAACAACGCGGTCGTCCTCGCCACCGCCTACGACCTCACCGGCGCCGCGAAGTACCGTGACGGCGCGCTGCAGAGCATGGACTACATCCTGGGCCGCAACGCCCTGAACATCTCGTACGTCACCGGCTACGGCGAGGTCCACGCGCACAACCAGCACAGCCGCTGGTACGCCCGCCAGCTCGACCCGAACCTGCCGAGCCCGCCCGCCGGCACCTTGTCCGGCGGACCCAACTCCAGCATCCAGGACCCCTACGCCCAGTCCAAGCTCCAGGGCTGCGTCGCCCAGTTCTGCTTCATCGACGACATCCAGTCCTGGTCCACCAACGAACACACCATCAACTGGAACGCCGCCCTGACCCGCATGGCCTCCTTCGTGGCCGACCAGGGCTAACCGCTTCGCCGCCGGGCCGGCGGCCGCTTCGCCGCCGGCCCGTGCTCCACGGGTTCCGCGGGCCGTTCGTGGGCGGCCGGGGTGTGCAGCCGGGCCCGGTCGGGCGGCTCGTGGACCTCGACGTACTCGCCGTGCGGGAGCCGCTTGACCACGCCGGTCGCCCCGCCGTGCGCCACCGGTTCCCGGTCGCGCGACCGGAGGCCCGGGCAGACGCGCCGGGTGACGGCGAACACCACCGCCGGGACCACGAACACCGCGATCCGCACCGCCCACGTCACCGTGTTGACCGACGGGTGGAACCGGGTCGCGACGACGTCGTTGCCGCCGGCAGCACCGGGCAGAGGCTGATCCATTTCCGTCCGTGTCCCGGCAGGTACCTCTCGGTATGCCGTCTGAGCTGGGGTTATTTACGTGTCAGTACCCGAGCGGTACCGTAGGGGCATGCCTGCTCTCAATGTGGAGTTCAGCGACCGCGAGCTGGAGGACCTGCGGCAGATCGCCAAGGAGCGCGGTACGTCCATGAAGGCGCTCGTGCGGGAGGCGGCCGCGGCCGACATAGCCCGCCACCGCGCGCTGCAGGAGGGCGCGGAGGAGTTCCGCCGCTTCTTCGCGTCCCACGCCGACGAGTTCGCCGCCGCGTTCCCGGACGACGAACACCCCGCCGGGAGTGCGGGACGGGCCGCCTGACCGATGGCTCCCGTCCTGCACATCGACGTGCCCTGGCTGCTCCAGCGGCACGAGGAGGTCCTCCCGGACCAGCCCACCATCAACGACTTCTCCGCGCTGGTCGCCGCCGTGGCCCGGCACCGGGTCGACCCGCCCCGCCTCGGCGTGGACTCCGACCCGGCCTGGCGGGCCGCGGCTCTGCTGCACACCCTCGCCGTGCTCCGCCCGCTGCCGTCGGCCAACGCCCGCTTCGCCTGCGCCACGGCGGTGGCGTACATGTTCGTCAGCGGCGTCGGCATCGACCCGCCCTACGGCGCCCTCGTCGACCTCGCCCGCGATCTGATGTCCGGTACGACGGACGTCTACGGCGCGGCGGACCGTTTGCGGTCCTGGCAGATCTGAGAGGGGCGCGGGCCCTTCCGGGGCCGCCGGCCGAGGGCGGGGGAGCTGGGCCGGCGGCCGTGCGCGCAGGGGAGCCGCCGTCCTGTGCGGTGACCTCCGAGAAGGGCCGTGACCAGTCGACCACGCTCCGGCGCGCGCCGGGAGCGTGCGCGGCGCACCCGGCGGATGTGCGGAGTTCACACGGGGTGCGGAACGCTCCCGGCGCGCCCCGGCCCGCGCTCCCGGCGCTCCTTTCGCCGCCCGGGTGTGAACCGCGGGAAAACCCAGGTCGAAAGCGGGTGCGAGAGGTGCGGGCCGCCTTCCCTTTCTGACTTTCTGTCAACGCGCAGATCTTGCTCACCCGCCTTGTTGGTCCTGTGCGGGTTGTGCGAGAGTGAGCCACCCGCGCGGGGGGTAAAGGCCGGGGTCACATGCCAGTTGACGAACCGGGGCCGGCTCGCCGTCGGTGAATTCGCCCTCCGCGTCCCGCCAAAGAGGTGTGCACCATTCGGAGCCCCCTTTTTCGGCGTCGAACTTCTGAGTCACTGCGCGTGGGAAAGGAACCATCTCAGTGCCCACCCCCCACCCCCCTCGACCTCCGTATCCCCCGCCCGGCGGGGACCCCGGGGAGTCCGACGAGCTCCTCGCCGCCCGGTTGCGAGGCCGTCCGGAGGGCGAAGCCGCCCGTGCCGTCGCGCTGCTGACGGCGCGGCACTGGCAGGCCGTGCACGACTACGCGGTCGTCTGCCTCGCCTCGTCCGGGCCGACCGCGGCGATGGTCACCGGAGCCGCCCTGCACCGGGTCCTGGACCGGGTCGCCCACGGCGAGCCGGCCGTCGCGCTGCGCCCGGCGCTGCTGGTGGCCGTGCGGGACACGGTCCGGGAGTGGGCCGCCGACGATCGGATAACCGGTGTTCTGCCCGCGCTGCGGAAACCGGCCGGCGGACGCGGTATGCGCACCGCGGCGACCATGACCCCGGAAAATCGCACCCTCGCTCAGCGGGCATTCCGGTCCCTGCCCGCACTCGCGCGCTGTCTGCTGTGGCACGTCGAGGTCGAGGCGGAACCCATTTCCGTCCCGGCCGGTCTGCTCGGCATGGATCCCGACATCGCGTCGGGCGCACTCGAACGGGCACGTGACACATTCCGTCAAGGTTGTGTCCAAGCCCATCGGGAACTGTCACCGACGAACGACTGCCGCTTCTACAACCGCCTCCTCGACGTCCCCATCCGCCGGGGCGGGGCCCTGCTGCCGGACGTCCGGAAGCATCTGGCGGAGTGCCGCCACTGCCGGAACGCGGCGGAACAACTCAGCCATTTCGAGGGCGGACTGGGCACGCTGCTGGCCGAGGCGGTGCTCGGCTGGGGCGCCCGGCGCTATCTCGACTCGCGCCCCGGCCGCGCGGTGTCGGGTCCGCGCGGCGGCCGCGCCGCCCGCCGCGGGCACCGGCGCGGCGGAGGGCCCTCCGGCAGCGGCCGCCACCGCCTGCTGTCCCGGATCCCCGTTCCCGACCGGCTCGCGGGCATCGCGCTCCCGGACCCGGTGCGCTCCACCAGGACGCTCCTCACCGGCCTCGGTGCCGTCTCCGCCGGGGTGCTGGTGAGCGTGCTCATCGCCGGGTCCTCCACGCCGGACGGCGGCGGCGCCGACCCGACCGGAGCCACCGGCGTCGCGGGCGGCGCCTCCGTGCCGTCCGTGTCCCCGCCCGGCGCCGCCGGACTCCCCACGGCGCCGGAGCGCACCCGGCTGCGCAACGTCGCCTCCGGCCTGTGCCTCGACATCCGGAGCGAGCCCCAGGACGGCGTCGGCGCCCGGCTGGCGGAGTGCTCCGCCCGGTGGACCCAGCAGTGGACGTACGAGGACGACGGGCTGCTGCGCAGCGTGGCCGACCCCGGTCTGTGCCTGGACTCGCACAAGGACGCCGGTGTCGTGGTCCTCGGCACCTGCGCCGACCGGGGCGACCGGCGGGGCGACGACGTGCGCTACGACCTCACCGGGCAGGGCGAGCTGCTGCCCCGCTGGGACGGACAACTGGCCCTCACCCCGACCGCCCTTGACGCGAACGCCGACATCGTCGTCAAGGTGCGCGGCCGGACCGCGGACCAGCGCTGGGCGGCGGAGCCGGTGCGGACCGCCGAGGGCTCCCTGTCGATCAGCGGCACCCGGACACCGGCCGCGCTCCACGCGGAGCTGACCCGTCCGGTGATGTGAGCGCCCGCCGGGGCGGGGCGGCCGTCGCCCGCCCCGGCGGACCCGGCCCGGGCGTGTCAGGCGGTCCCCTCCACGAGGTCGCCGGGCCCGACCGTGCCCGGCACGGCATGCCCCGCCAGGGCGAGGGTGAGGTCCAGCTCGGCGAGCAGGCAGCGGATCACGTGCTCCACGCCCGCCTGCCCGTCGAGCCCCAGTCCGTACACGTACGGCCGGCCCAGCAGCACCGCCCGCGCGCCGAGGGCGAGGGCCTTGAAGACGTCGTCGCCGGTGCGCACCCCGCTGTCGAACAGCACGGTGAGCCGGTCGCCGACGGCCTGCGCCACGCGGGGCAGCGCGTCCGCCGCCGCGATCGACCCGGCCACCTGGCGGCCGCCGTGGTTGGACACCACCACGCCGTCCATCCCCGCGTCGGCGGCGAGCCGGGCGTCGTCCGGGTGCAGCACGCCCTTGAGGACGATCGGGCCGTCCCAGTTCTCCCGCAGGAACGCCAGGTCCGGCCAGGTCTTGGCCGGGTCGGCGAACATGCCGACGAAGTGCATCACCGCCGCGTCCGGGTCCTCGTGCACCGGCTTGGCCAGCCCCGCCAGGAAGGCCGGGTCCGAGAAGTAGTTGGCGGTGCCCACCCCGCGCAGGAACGGCAGGTACGCCTGGTCCAGGTCGCGCGGCCGCCAGGACAGCAGGGGGGTGTCCAGGGTGACGACGAGCGCCGTGAACCCGGCGGCCCTCGCCCGGCCCAGGAAGCTCCGGGCCACCTCGGGGTCCTTCGGCCAGTACAGCTGGAACCAGCGCTCCGCGTCGCCCATCGCCTCGGCGACCTGCTCCATCGGCGTGCTGGACGCGGAGGACAGGACGAACGGAACGCCCTGCGCGGCGGCGGCCCGGGCGGCGGCGGACTCGGCGTCCGGGTGCATGATCGACAGCACCCCGACCGGCGCCAGCGCCAGCGGCGCCGGCAGCGCGCGGCCCAGCACCTCCACCGACAGGTCGCGTTCGTGCACGTCCCGCAGCATGCGCGGGACGATCCGGCGGCGCTCGAGCGCGGCCCGGTTGGCGCGGGCCGTACTGCCGTCCCCCGCGCTGCCCGCCACGTAGCCGACCGGGCCCGGCCCGAGCCGCTGCTCGGTCAGCTCCTCCAGCCGGGTCAGGTCCGTGGGCAGCCGGGGCACGGCACCCGTCATCCCGTTCAGGTAGATCTCGTACTGGAAGTCCGCCCAGTGCTTCGCCATCCGTCCCGCCCTGTCTCCTCGAGCCGCGTCGTCCCGACGCATACTGGCGAGTACGCGCGGGTCCGTCCAGCGCCGGACGGCCGGGAGGTCAGCGGCCGGCGGCCGCCTCGTGCAGGATCCGGGCCAGTGCGCGCGGCCGCGAGAACATCGGCCAGTGCCCGGTGTCCATCGTCACCGGCTCCCACGTCCCGCTCTCCAGCGGCTTCGCCGCGGCCGGCGGGGGCTCGTCGCCGTCCAGCAGGCACTTGACGTACGTCGCCGGCAACGCGTCGAGCGGACCGGTGAGGACGGCCGGTTCGGTGAGCGTGGCGCCCGGGTGCGGGGTCGATCCGCCGACGAGGCGGGCGATCCCGTCGTCCGTCAGCCCCTGGCCCGCGAAGCCGTCCGCCTCCGGGGGCGGCCAGAAGCCGTCGTGCTCGGCGATCGAGCGCCGCACGGGGTCGCTCGGCCAGCCCGACAGGAACGACTCCCCGTCCACCGGGACGGCGGCGTCGACGAACACCACGCGCCTCAGCCGGTCGCCGATCCGCTCGGCGGCCTGGCCGACCGGGACGCCGGAGTAGCTGTGCCCGACGAGGACGACGTCGCGCAGACCGAGCCGCTCCACCTCGTCCACGACGTCCCGGACGTGGGTCTGCTGCCCCGCCGGCAGGCCCCGTTTCTCCGCGAGCCCGGACAGCGTCAGCGGATGCGCCCCGTGCCCGGCCGCGCGCAGTTCGGCCGTCACCTCCTCCCACGCCCACGCACCGAGCCAGGCACCGGCCACCACCACGAAATCAGTCATGCCCGGCACGGTAACGCGGGCCACCGACAACGCCGTTCACTCGTCGCCGTCGGCGGCGGGCGTCTCCCGCTCCGGTCCGGAGTCCGGGCCCTGGGCCCGTACCCGCTGGACGTGTTCGAGGGACTCGCGCAGTTCGGTGAGCCAGTCGTCGGTGTGCCGCTGGACCAGGCGGACGCACCAGGCCAGCGCCTCGCTGCGGCTGCGGGCGACCCCGCCCGCGATGAGGGTGTCGAGCACCTGGCGCTCCGGCTGGCGCAGCCGGGTCATGACGGGCGCGGCCACATGCGTGAACAGGGCGCGGCGGCCGTCGCACTCCACGCCCCAGGAGACCTTCCGGCCGAAGCGGTGCTCGGCGTCCCGGGCGACCGCCATCCGGGCCTCGCGGGTGCGTTCCCGGAACTCCTGGATCCGGCCCTCGACCGCCGCCTCCCGTTCGGCGTGCGAAGCGTCCTCGGCCGCCCGGGGGCCGGGGATGCGGCCGATCACCGTGATCTCCTCACGGTCGACCGTCACCTCGGTCAGCTCCTCGAAGAGATCGTCGGGGAGCCGGCCCGCGAACCAGCCCCGCAGTCGTTCTCGTTGCTCGCTGGTAATCATGTAATGACCATTACGCGCGCCTTTCATGAACACAAGAGGTCGCGGAAAGGTCTGCCGACGGCAGAATCGGAATGTTTCAGGCCGATTAAGAAGCAGCCGATTTTCGGCCGTCTGGCCACTTCGCGCACCCGGGGGCCGTGCGGTTACAGGGGCGACGTCCACATCTTCCGTGACTTCCCGCCACTGATTCAACACGCAATGTTACTGAAATCCACACGGTCGAGATGAGTTTCCGTCGCGGACTCGGCAGACTCCCGCTCGCCGGTTCGGCACCGACCGAGCACGGGCCGGCGACTCGTCTGCACGAGCGGAAGGATGCACACAATGCGGAACACCGCGCGCTGGGCCACCACCCTCGGCCTCACGGCCGCCGCCGTCTGCGCACCCCTGGCCGGGGCCGCGTCGGCCGCTGCGGGAAGCGCCCCCTCCGCGCTCTACGCCCCGTCGGCCCTGGTGCTCACCCTGGGCCACGGCGAGAGCGCGCTGACCACCACGCCGGAACGCGCGGCCACCCTGACCTGCGCCCCCGGACCCTCGGGCACCCACCCGGCCGCCGCGTCGGCCTGTGCGGAACTCAACGGCGTCGACGGCGACCTCGACGCCCTGACGATGAGGGAGGGCGTCTTCTGCACCAAGCAGTACGACCCGGTCGTCGTCACCGTCGACGGGGTGTGGCAGGGGCAGCGCGTCTCCTACGAGCGGATCTTCTCCAACGAGTGCGTGATGAACGCTCACGGTTCGAGCGTCTTCGCGTTCTGAGACCGGGATCGCACGGTTCCCGTGACCGCGCGGCGGCCCGCGGATTGGGGAGTGCGGGCCCCCTCGCGGAGCGTGCGATCCCGCGCAAGGAGGCCGGCGGGCGGAGTGGGGCCGCCCGCCGGCCCTCCGGCTTCCGCGGCGTCACGGCCCCCGGGCCGCACGGCGCCGCGGCGGCCCGTCGTCGAAGGCCTCAGGATTTCCCGGACGAAGGCCCCGGGGCTCCCCGGACGAAGGTCTCAGGACTCCTCGGACCCGCGGGTGCGGTCCCGGTGGCTGGTGTCGCACCACGGATGGCGCCGGCTGCGGCGGCAGGTGCACAGCGCCACGCGGAAGCGGTCGGAGGACACGATCGTGCCGTCCTCCAGCTCCACCTCCACCGGTCCTTCCACCAGCAGCGGGCCCTTGCGCTGGACGGTGACGCGACGCGGGGCGTCAGACGGGGAGTTCGGCACGGATCACCACCAGCTCTTCCTTGTCCTCGGCCGGCGGCAGCAGCCCACGCTCCCGCAGCCAGCGTTCCCTGGCCCGCAGCACCGGACCGAACGAAATGTGCCGGCGCCGGGTCACCGCGGCCTTCATCCCGGCCTCCCGCAGGTGGCCGAGGGTCAGGTCGGGACCGCTGAGCGCGGACTGCACGAGCAGCAGCACACCGCCGGGCCGCAGCAGCGCCGGCGCCTCCCGGCAGATCCGGTCCAGCACGAGCCGCCCGTCACCGCCCGCGTCCCAGGCCCGGGCGGCACCGCGCGGCGGCCTCTCGCCGCCGGGCGCCGGAACGTACGGGGGATTGGCGAGGATCAGATCGAACGACCGCCCCCGCACCGGCTCGAACAGGTTTCCGCGCCGTACCCGCACCTGGACCCCTGCCGCCAGCGCGTTCAGCCGCGTGGCGCACACCGCCCGCCACGAGACGTCGACCGCGGTCACGCGTGTGCCGCGGCGGGCGGCCTCCAGGGCCAGGGCACCGGATCCGGTCCCCACGTCGAGAACGTCCGCGCCCGGCGGGACCGGCTCGTCGGACAGGGCGCCGGCCAGCAGCTCGGTGTCCTCCTGAGGGGCGTACACGCCCGGGGGTGCCATGAGATTCACAAACCCCCGGGTACCCACGGGTTCAAGAGACATGAGCGAACTCCTGGGTCAGGGGGTACGCAGCGACGACCGGCCCGCCCGCCAGTCGGAGAGCAGCCGGTCGCCGAGCCGGTCCTCCGTGAACACCGTGGCGTCGACGCCGAAGGCGACGTCCGCGGCGAGATGCGGCTCGTCCTCCAGCAGACCGGCGATGACGTCGTGGCGGACCACCTGCTCGTGCACCGCGTCCGCCTCCACGTGCTCGTCGTAGAAGTGCTCGGCGGCCGGGCCCGCGCCGGTGCGGCGCATCGCCTCGGCGAGCCGCCGGGAACCCGGCGAGGAGGTGATCTCGACCGCCGCGAAGTGGCCCACCAGGGCGCCCCTGAGGGAGCGGTGCAGCCCGAAGAGCGACATGAGGTTCACCGTGACCAGGAGCTCGGCGCACGCGGCGTCCAGGTAGCGGCCGTACGTCGTGTCCAGGCCCAGGTCCGTCATCAGGTCGGCGAACAGGCGGGCGTGCACCCGGTCGGGGCGGCCGCCGCCGTACTCGTCGAACTCCACCGCCGCCATCGCCGCCTTGGCGCGCCCCCGCAGCCGGGGCAGCACCCAGGCGTGCGGGTCGGCCTCCTTCAGGTGGTACAGCGACCGCTGCGCGGCGTACTCGCGCACGTGCCACAGCTCGCCCTCGTCCCGCAGGAAGTGGCTGACGCCGGTGCCGTCCACCGGCTCCACCAGGATCCCGGCGAGCGCGTCGTCGACGCCGTCGCGCCGCGGGACGTCCGCGCGCAGGGCGGTGAGGAAGCGGTCCTCCAGGGCGGCACGGGTCCGCAGCAGCTCCGGGTCCCATTCGAGGCCGGGCGCCACGCCCGCGAAACCGCGGTAGTGCAGTTCGTAGCACAGGTACAGGGCGAGCTGGAGATCGTCGCCGTACGCGGGGGCGGCCGCCGCCTGCCCGGGCGCGGGCAGCGGGCCGGTGCCCCGCAGATACTCCTGGACGGCGGAGCTGAGGGGGCCGCGGGGCGAGGGCAGCCGGGGTTCTTCGCTCAGGTGTTCCATGCGCCCCCGTGTACCCGGGCCGCGCCGGGCCACCCCGCCTGTCCGCCCGGTGGCCCGCTCCGGGAGTATTTTGTGCCGGTGTGAAGGCACTCGTGATCAATTGCACCCTCAAGAGGTCACCGGAGACCTCCAACACCGAGGCGCTCTTCCGCGCCGTCACCGAGCACCTGCAGAAGGACGGCGTGGAGGTCGACGTCGTCCGCGCGGTCGACCTGGACATCGCCCCGGGCGTGGTCAGCGAGGCCGTGCACGAGGGCGACGCCTGGCCGGAGGTCCGCGCGAAGATCCTCGAGTCCGAGATCCTCGTCATCGCCTCGCCGACCTGGCTCGGCCAGCCGTCGTCGGTCGCCAAACGGGTCCTGGAGCGGATGGACGCCATGCTGTCCGAGACGGACGACGAGGGCCGGCCGGTCGCCTACAACCGGGTGGCGGGCGTCGTCGTCACCGGCAACGAGGACGGCGCCCACCACGTGATCAGCGAGATCACCGGCGGCCTGCAGGACATCGGCTACACCATCCCCGGCCAGGCGTGGACCTACTGGAACCAGGGCCCCGGCCCGGGCCCCAGCTTCCTCGAGGGCGGGAGCGGCCACGACTGGTCGCGCAGGACCGCCCGCGCCATGGCCGCCAACCTGCTCGGGGTGGCCCGAGCCCTGGAGGCACGGCCGCTCGGGCCGCCGCCGCAGTAGCCGGGACGTCCGTCAGTCCCCCCGGGACTCCTCCTGCGCCTCGGTGTTGGGCGTGACGGCCTCCCCGGCCTCGCCCCGGTGGCCGCGCCCGGCGGATTCCTCCCGGGTGCGGCGCTCGGCCTCCTCGACCTCGCGCAGCACCTCCTCGACGGCCGTCCGGGGTTCCTTGCGGTCGTCGTGCTCGGACACAGGTGTCTCCCTTCGTCGGTACTCGTCCCGCCGGTGCCGGTCAGGACGTGCGTCGTGCGGTCACGGCCGGGTCCGGCCGCGCGCGGTGGCGAGGTGCAGCGGCACCGGATCGGCGGGGACCGCCTCCTCGTTGAGCCGGGTGACCTCCGCCCACCAGGACGGGCCGTCCTCGATGTGGCGCAGCAGCACCCCCTCGCGCAGCGCCCAGGGGCAGATGGTCACCGTCCGGAGCCCGGTCAGCTTCATCGCCGTGTGCGCGACGACCGCGCCGGCCAGGCTCTGCGCGGCGCGCGGGGCGGAGATGCCGGGCAGCCGGGAGCGCTCGGCGGCGGGCAGCGCGGCCAGGCGGCCGATCGCCTCCCGCAGGTCGGCGCAGGACAACTCCCGCTCCACGAAAGGTCCGTGCCGCCCGGGCGCGGCCCCGCACAGCCGTCCCAGCTGCTGGAAGGTGCGGGAGGTGGCGACCGCCGTGCGCGGCCCCTCCCAGCGGATCCGCGCCGCCGCGTCCCGCAGCTGGTGGCGGATCCTGCGGCGCAGCGCCCGCAGCTGCTCCGGGGAGGGCGGGTCCCGGTCCTCGAAGTACTCGTGGGTCAGCCGGCCCGCGCCCAGCGGCAGCGAGGCCACGAAGTCGGGCAGCCGGCCGCGCCCGAAGGCGACCTCCAGCGAACCCCCGCCGATGTCCAGCAGGGCGAGCGGTCCGGAACGCCAGCCCATCCAGCGGCGCGCCCCGAGGAAGGTGAGCTCGGCCTCGACCTCGCCCGGCAGGGTGCACAGCTCGACGCCCGTCCGGTCCCGGACCGCGCGCAGCACCTCCTGCCGGTTCGGCGCGCCGCGCACCACGGCCGTCGCGAACGCCAGCGGGCCGGAGGCACCCCACCGCGCGGCGGCACGGTCCGCCGCCGCCACGGCGTCGACGAGCCGCTCCACCGCCTGCTCCGGTATCGGGAGCCCGGGCGTGACCTGCTCGGACAGCCGGATCGGCCACTTGGCCGTGTGCACCGGCAGCGGCACCCCGCCCTCCGCGTCCGCGACGACGAGTCTGACGGTCTTCGATCCGACATCCACCACGCTGGTTCGCATGGCCCGTGGGTACCCACTTACCGCCCGGGCCAACGGACGGGAAGCGGTGGACGACTCATACGTGCCCCCTGTGTGACCGGACGGTGACCTCCTGTTGATCCCTTCCCGTGCGGGGGCCGGGCGCCGGACGGGCCGGCGGGACGCGCATGACGCGGGGAGGCGCGCCCCGGAAGTCCGCGGCCGTCACGGTGCCCTCGTACGAGCCGAACCCCACCAGCACCACGTCGCCGACGGGATTGCGCTCGCGCACGAGCCGCCCGACGTCGACCGTCCCGGCGTCGGCCATGTCGGTGGCCCGGGCGTCCCCGACGTGGGTGTTGTGCTCCCACACCACCGCCTTGGCGCCGGCGCCGTGGTGGGTCATGAGCCGGTCGAGCGTGTCGGCCATGTGCCGGTCGCGGGTGTTCCACGACTCCGGGCCGCCGCCCACCATCGCCCGGTAGTGGGCCTCGGCCCCGGCCGGCGCCTCGGCGTTCTGCCGGGCGGAGAACTCCGCCAGGTCCTCCGGGGCCTCCGTCCGTGCCGACGCGCGGCGCACCTCGGCGAGCAGCGCTCCCGATGCGGTCCATCAGGGCGTCGAGCGAGCCGGGGCCGCTCAGTGGCAGGGCGTCGTCCCGGATGCGCCCGAGCCCGTCGCGCGCGGCGGAGGCCTCAGCCGGGACACTCATCGGCTCCTCCCTGGTCCGGGACGGATCCGACACCGGTCGCCGGCGGCCCGCCGGGGCCGCCGGACCGCCGGGGAGCGCCGCCCCGCCCGCGGGCGCCGTACCGGAGATCGTCCCGTCCGCCTCTCCCGCGACCGGGCGGCGTGCGCCGCGCGGGTATCCGTGGCGGCGGCGCGTACGCACCGCAGCCGCGCGGGGGACGGCAGCGGACGCGGGCCCCGCCGGGTGTTTGCCGGGGGTGCGCGAGGGCACCCCGCACGTACGGATCCGGCCGCCCGCGCAGGCCGCGTGCGGCGTCCCGCACCGACATCCTGTGCCCACCGAACCCGACGCGACGGGAGTGCGCGGATGACCACAGCCGCCCAGCATCCGCACCCGCTCCCCGGCCGGACCGGCCCGCGCGTCGGCGTCCCCGGTTCCCACGACGGACCGACCGTCCCGACGCCGCGGACGCGGTGAACGGCGTGAGGGGCGCGAGCAGTGCACACGTCACCGGGCAGCGGCCCGGTGACGTCCGTGAGCCGCGGGAGCCGCGGGCGGAGCCGTCCCGGACGGAACCGCACGACGCGGCCCGAGGAGAGCCGACGGGAGACGCCCGATGCCCATCCTGGAACCGCCCGACCGGGTCCGCACCGTCACCCTGCCGCCGCGGTCCGCCCTGCACGCGGGCCGCACCGACGTCCTGGTGGTCGGCGGCGGCCCCGCCGGATGCGGCGCCGCGCTCGCCGCGGCCGACGCCGGGGCCGGGGTGGTGCTGGTGGAGCGCTACGGGTTCCTCGGCGGCAACGCGACCGTGGCCCTGGTCATGCCGCTGATGTCCTTCCACAACGAGCACAAGCAGGCCGTGTTCGACGGGTCCGGTGACGGCACCCGGCTGCTGCCCACCGACCACGGCGAGGGCGAGCCGGTGGTCGCGGGAGTCCTGTGGCGGCTGCTGGACCGGCTCACCGAGCGCGGCGGTTGCGTCCCGCCCTCCCCGGAGACCGGCTACACCGTGCCGTTCGACCCGGAGGTCTTCAAGCTGGTCCTGCTGGACCTGCTCGACGAGTCCGGGGTGCGGATGCTGTTCCACTCCTTCGCCTCCGCCGCGCTGCCGCTGGACGACGGCTGGCGCGTGGTCTTCGAGACCAAGTCGGGACCGGTGGTGATCGACGCCGGTGTGGTCGTGGACGCCACCGGTGACGGCGACGTCGCCGCCTCCTGCGGAGCGCTGTACGAGGTCGGCCGGCCCGAGGACGGGCTGGTGCAGCCGATGACGCTCATGTTCCGGGTCGCGGACTTCGCGCAGCCGCGGTTCGCCGAGTACGTCCGCGAGCACCCCGACCAGTGGCGCGGCGTGCACGGACTGTGGGACCTCGTCAAGGAGGCCACGGCGGACGGTGAGCTCGAGCTCCCGCGCGAGGACATCCTGTTCTTCGGCACCCCCCATTCCGGCGAGGTCAGCGTCAACAGCACGCGCGTCACGAGGGCGTTCGGCACCGACGTGTGGGACCTCACCCGTGCCGAGTACGCCGGCCGCCGCCAGCTCGAGCAGATCGACCGCTTCCTGCGCCACCACGTACCGGGCTTCGAGGACTCCTACGTGGTGCAGAGCGGCACCCACATCGGTGTCCGCGAGACCCGCCGGGTGCTGGGCGACTACAAGCTGACCGGACACGACATCCTGGCCGCGCAGCCCTTCCCGGACGTCGTCGCGCACGGCGCCTACCCGGTCGACATCCACAACCCCAGGGGCACCGGCACCGTCCTCAAACGCGTGCCCGCCGGCCGCTTCTACGACATTCCGCTGCGCTGTCTGCTGCCCCGGGAGACGGACCGGCTGCTGGTGGCCGGCCGCTGCATCTCCGGCACGCACGTGGCGCACTCCTCGTACCGGGTCATGCCGATCGCGATGGCCACCGGTCAGGCGGCCGGCGTCTGCGCGGCACTGGCCACCCGCCTCGGGCGCGTCCCACGGGACCTGCCGCACTCCCTCGTCCAGCAGGAACTGCTGCGCCAGGGCGCCCGCCTGCGGATCGACGGCACCGACCACCCGCCCGTACGCGGCTGAGGGGAGGACCCGGCACCCCCCTTCGGGCGGGACGGCGCCGGCCCCCTCCGGCCCCGGCGCACGGTCCCCGGCTCCCCGTCACGCCAGCTGCCGCCGCACCAGCTCGTACAGCCGGCCGTTCGTGTCGGCGAGCAGCAGGGCGGGCGGGCCCTGCTGCACCACCTTGCCGTCCTCCATCACCACGACCCGGTCCGCGTCCAGCACCGTCGACAGCCGGTGCGCGATGACGATCCGGGTCGCCCGCAGGGCCTTGGTGCTCTCGATCACCGTGCGCTGCGTCGCGTTGTCCAGGGCGCTGGTCGCCTCGTCGAAGAAGAGGATCCGCGGCCGGCGGATCAGCGCCTGGGCGATCATCAGCCGCTGCCGCTGACCGCCGGAGACCGCGCCGCCGCCCGAGACGATGGTGTGCAGCCCCATCGGCATGCGCCTGATGTCCTCGGCGAGCCCCGCCATCTCGGCCGCCGCCATCGCCTCCTCGGGCGTGTACGCCTCGGTGCCGCAGATGACGTCCAGGACGGAACCGGTGAACGGCTGGGCGTGCTGGAGCACCACCCCGCACTGTCGGCGCACCGCCGACCGGTCCAGGGCGGCCAGGTCCTGGCCGTCGTACAGCACGCTGCCGGACACGGGCCTGTCGAAGCCGATCAGCAGTCGCAGCAGGGTGGACTTGCCGCAGCCGCTCGGCCCGACGATCGCCACGAACTCGCCGGGACGCACCTCGAAGGACACGTCGTCGAGGACCAGCGGACCGTCGTCGGAGTAGCGGAAGGACAGCCGCCGCGCCTCGATCGCCCCGGTCAGCGGGCCCGGCCGGGTGCTCGCCGCGCGCACCTCGGGCGTGGCGTCCAGCACCGGCTTGATCTGCTCGAACAGCGGCAGCGCGGCCACCCCGGAGACGAACGCGCCGGTCAGCTGGGTGACCGAGGTGAGCACCATCGTCATCGACGTGCTGAAGGTGAGGAACTCGGCCGCCGTCATCGAGCCGCGCGCCGGGCCCGCGAGGAGCATGAACATCGCCAGCGTGCACAGCGGCAGGTAGACCGCGCCCAGCACCGCCGTCAGGTTCTTGATCCGGCCCGCCCTCTGCTGGAGCTCGCGGCTGCGGGCGAACTCGGACGCCCAGGCGGCGTACGCGTAGTTCTCCGCCGCGGCCACCCGCAGCTTCGGCAGGCCGCGCAGGGTCTGGAAGGCCTGGTTGTTCAGCTTGTTGGTGAGCACCACCAGGCGCCGCTGCCAGCGCACCTGCCACAGTCCGAGCCCCAGGAACACGCCCGCGACGACGACCAGCATCCCGATCGCGGCCAGCGCCATCGGCACGCTGAACCACAGCAGCAGCCCCAGGTTCACGGCGCCCACGGTGACCGACTGCGCCACCGTGGGACCGACCCCGGCCAGCAGCCGGCGGATCGCGCTGATGCCCATGGCGGCGCTCGCCAGCTCACCGGTCGACCGCTCGGTGAAGAAGCGGGTCGGCAGCCGCAGCAGCCTGTCCCAGACGGCCGGCTGGAGCGTCGCCTCCACCCGGCCCTCCAGGCGCAGCAGCGTGAGGTTCTGCAGCAGCATGAAGGCGGCGGCCACCACGCTGCTCAGGATCACCGCGAGGCACACCTGCACGATCAGGTCGGTCCGCGCCCTCGGCACGAACTCGCCGAGCACCTTGCCGGTCGCGAGGGGCACCAGGGCCCCGAGCGCCACCGTCACCAGGCCGCTCAGCAGCAGGCCGGCCAGATCACCGCGCGTCCCCGTCATGCAGAACCGCAGCAGCCCCAGCGGGCTCAGGCGGCGCTCGGGCAGCGGGCGGTAGAACATCACCGCGCGGGGCTCGAACTCCTCGGCGTTCGCCTTCTCGACCGGTGTCTCCCTGCCGGTCGCGGGATGCACCGCCACGTAGCCGCCGCGCCGCCACAGCAGCGCCACCGGGGCGCCGGACAGGGCCCGGTGGCCCACCAGCGGGCCGACGTCGTCCCGCCACCAGCGGCCGGACAGCCGCACCACGCGGGTGCGGACCCGGGAGGCCAGGGCGACCCGCTCGACCGGATCGAGCCGGTCCCCGCCGGTGCCGGCCTGCGCGGGCGCGGCGAGCGGGATGCCGGCCGCCCGGGCGACCAGCTCGCACGCCGCGTACGTGGCGTCCGCGTCGGCCGCCGTGGTGCGCCGCCCCGACCGCTTGCCGATGGAGGCGAGCAGCGTCCGGTCGGCCTGGACCCGCACCGCCTCACCGGCCTTGATGCCCTCGGCGGTGCGCGTCTCGTGGGTGTGTTCCAGCTGCTCGATCCACCGGTCCAGCGTGGTCATCAGCCGGTACTGCTGGTCGACCATGCTCTGCCACAGGGCCGGGTCCATCAGCAGGTCGGCCGCGGCCTCCGCGCCGTACAGCGAGCCGTACTGCACGCTGCCCGGCGGCACCTGCATCCAGAGGACGTCGTCGTCGGTGGGGGCCGCGGCCCGCTCGGTGGCCATCGGCGCCTGGAACAGCACCGACAGACCGCGGCCCGCGCCGAGCGCGAGGGCGTACTCCAGCGGGCTCGTCGTCGGCGGCACGTACTGCGGGTTGCCGTACTCGTCGTAGGACCAGGTCTGGGTGCCGGCCGGCTGGTACAGCTCGCGCAGGCCGATGCGGTGCACCACGCAGTCCCGCAGCGGGCGCGCCACCAGCGTGTGCGTCGGACCGGCCACCGGACCCAGCACCAGTGCCCCCGCCTCCAGCCGGCCCAGATGGTGCCAGTGGCCCTGCCGCTCGGCGTCGACCGCGAACAGGTCCACCGCGCCCGCCGCGATGAGCCACAGCACCTGCGGCCCTTCCAGGTCCAGGCGGCTGAACCCGGCGCAGTCGATCGGCGTGCCCAGCGAGCCGAGCGCGCCCAGGACGAGGTCGCCGCCCTGGCTCTCGTGCACGGTCGTCATCTCATCGCTCCCTGACCAGCGCCGCGTACGCGCCGCCGCGCGCCACCAGTTCCTCGTGCCGTCCGCGTTCCACGACCGTGCCGTGGTCCAGGACGACGATCTCGTCGCTGTCGCGCACCGTGCTCAGCCGGTGCGCGATCACCACACAGGCGCAGCCCCGCCGGCGCAGGTTGTCCATCACGACCAGCTCCGTCTCGGCGTCCAGCGCGCTGGTCACCTCGTCCAGCACCAGGATGCTCGGCCGCCGCACCAGGGCCCGCGCGATCTCCAGGCGCTGGCGCTGACCGCCGGAGAAGTTCCGGCCGTCCTGCTCGACCGGGCTGTGGATGCCGCCCGGCCGGCGCATGATCACGTCGTACAGCGCCGCGTCCCTGAGCGCCTCCACCACGGCCTCGTCCGGGATCGACGGGTCCCACAGCGCCACGTTGTCGCGGACGGTCCCCTCGAACAGGAACACGTCCTGGTCGACGAAGGAGACGGACGCGGCCAGCGCCCCGCGCGGGATGTCCTCGATGCGCTGCCCGTCGATCCGGATCACGCCCTCCCACGGCGTGTACAGACCCGAGATCAGCCGGGACACCGTGGACTTGCCGCTGCCGGAGCCGCCGACCAGCGCCACCTGCTGCCCGGGACCCACGGTCAGGTCGAACCCGGTCAGCAGCGGCTTGTCCAGCGGGTTGTAGCCGAAGGTGAGGTTCTGCAGCTCGACGTGGCCGTCCAGACGGCGCGTCGACCCACCGGCGCCGGGACGGCCGTAGAGCGGGTCCGCCCGGAAGTTCTCCACGTCCTTCAGCCGGGCCACGTCCGCGGCGAAGTCCTGGATCCGGCCCGCCACGCCGTTGAGCCGGGTCAGCGGGGCGGTGAACCGGGCGACCAGCGCCTGGAACGCGACCAGCAGACCGACCGAGATGTGCCCCTCGACCGCCCGCACGCCGCCGATCCACAGGATCAGCGCGCTGTTGAGGGTGGCGAGCGTCGGCGCGACGATGCCGAGCCAGGCGCTCGGCACGCCGAGCCGCTGCTGCTCCTCCAGGGTCGTGGCGTGCTGCCCGGCCCACTTGCGGAAGTAGCCGTCCTCCCCGCCGGTCGCCTTCATCGTCTCGATCAGCTGCAGACCGGTGTAGGCCGTGTTGGTGAGCCGCGCCGTGTCCGCGCGCAGCTTCGCGGTACGGGTGGCGCGCAACCGGATGACGATCCGCACCGCCACGATGTTCAGCAGCGCCACCCCGATGCCCACGAAGGTCAGCTGCGGGTCGTACGTGTACAGCAGCACCGCGTACAGCACGACCACCACCGCGTCCACGCCCGCCGCCGACAGGTCGCGGGCCAGCGTCTCGGCCACCGCGTCGTTGGACTGCAGCCGCTGCACCAGGTCGGCCGGGCTGCGCTGGGAGAAGAACGTCACCGGCAGGCGCAGCAGATGGCGCAGGAAACGGGCGCTGGAGAGCGTGGAGGAGATGATCCGGCCGTGCAGCAGATTGGCCTGCTGGAGCCAGGTCAGCACCAACGTGAGCAGTACGCACGCGCCCATCGACGCGAACAGCACGCCCAGCATCGAGGTCCGCTCGCCGATCAGGAACTCGTCGATGAAGGTGCGGCTCAGTCCGGGCACCGCCGCGCCGACCGCGACCAGCAGCAGGCTCGACAGCACCACGGCGGGCATCGTCCCGGCGGTACCGCGCAGCCGGGCCGGCATCGCGCCGAGCACGCCCGGCCTGCGGCCGCCCCGGGTGAAGTCCTCGCCGGGCTCCATCACCAGGACGACCCCGGTGAAGCTGCCGTCGAACTCCTCCAGGGGGACGAACCGGCGGCCCTTGCCGGGGTCGTTGATGAACACCCCGCGGCGGCCGAACCGGCGGCCCATGCCGTCGTAGACGACGTAGTGGTTGAACTCCCAGAACAGGATGGCCGGCGCGCTCACCTCGGCGAGGGCGGCCAGGTCCATCTGCATGCCCTTGGCGGTCAGCCCGTACCCACGGGCCGCCTTCAGCAGGTTGCTGGCGCGCGAGCCGTCCCGCGAGACACCGCAGGCGATGCGCAGCTCCTCCAGCGGGACATGGCGGCCGTAGTGGCCGAGCACCATCGCGAGGGAGGCGGCGCCGCACTCCACCGCCTCCATCTGGAGCACGGTGGGCGTACGGACGGTCTTCGCCCGGGACCTGGGCACCTCGCGCTTCGGCGGGGCGGCACGGCGCCTGCCGCGGGTCTCCTGGGTGGTGGTCACGGCAGCAGCCAATCGACGGGACGCCGGTCGGCCAGCCGGATCGAACCCGTGGCCAGGGTCATCGAGGTGAGCGGGAACGGCGGGCCGTCCGCGGAGGACCACGCGTAGCCGCTCTCGGTGGCGGACGACCTCTCCAGCTCGACCGTGACGGCCACCGGCCTTCCCTCCTCGGTGAACTGCTCGCCGAGCCGGCTGTCGCCGAGGAACGCGGCGATCTGCTGGGCGGACCGGGCCGAGCGGTCCACCGACTTCACCTCGCCGCGCAGCACGCCGTACTCCTGGCTCGGCACCGACTGCACGGTCAGGTCGACGGGGGCGTGCGCGGGGATGCCGGCGGCGTTCTCGGCGGGGACGTACACCGTCGCGTACAGCGGGGCCTTCGCGCGGGAGACCTTCTCCACGGCGGCGACGTTCGCGCCGGTCCGGATGATCTGCCCGACACTGGCGGCGAGCGCGGTGATCCGGCCCGCGTCGAGGGTCCGCACCACGGTGTCGCCCCGGGCGGTGCGCACCTTCAGGACGGGGGAGCCGGCGGGCAGTCGCTCGCCCTCCTCGGCGAGGACGGCGGTGACCTGACCGGCGACGGGGCTCTGCAGGACGTAACTGCCCTGTCCGTACGTGAGAACGGCGGGCGCGCTGACCGTGGAGGAAACCGATCCGGTCACCGCCCACACCGAGGCGGCCGCCATCGCGACCACCGTCACGGACAGCACCAGCCAGCCCTGCGGCCGGGCGAAGCGCACCGGGAGGTCGAGCTCCTCCGGCGACTGGAGCCTGGCGAGGGCCTGTTGGCGGAACTGCACGGGTCTTCCCCCACCTGCGTGAACTGAACGACGTACTGCGGGCGCCGGCGCGCCGGCCGGAGAGGCGACGGCACCGCCGAGTCCCGGAGCCGGGGGCGGCTCCGGGACTCAGTGACACGAGGGCGCGATCAGAGACCGGCGACCAGGTTCGTGACCGGGGCGGTGTTCAGGCCGGTGACACCCTCGACGGTGCCGACGGCCGTGTCGACCAGGGCGGAGACCGGGGCGATGCTGTCCACCGCGCCCGTGAGGGTGTTCACGGCGTTCACGGACAGGCCGCCGGAGACGCTGTCGAGGTCGGCGTCGGAGATCTCGGCGGTCTCGACCTGGGGGGTGGAGTTCATGATGGAACTTCCCTTCGTATGGATATTTCACAAGGGGGGAGCGGCCCCCTCTGGGGGACAGACGAAGGCCGCGACCGCGGGCGCCGAACGCCCGTCGCCGGGAGCCCGGAACGGCCTTGCGGTGCGATGGATCAAAGCACGCCGCGGGCACGGGCTTCCAATCAACCAAACGTCCCACCAGGCAACTTGCGCCGCGCCGGCGTCCAAGCGTGCAGACGAGGGCACGGCTCGATGGCGACTTCTTCACATGCCCCACCGCATCGCCCCGCCCGGTCGCTTGCGCCCCTCGGAGCGGAATCCGGCACACCGGCCCCAAAGGCGTGGCCGCCCCTTCGGCGTGTGGAGGGATCCGGGCTCCGGTGACCGGCTTGGGCATTCGATGTGCAGATTCGCTGAAGCCGAGACTCCGCTCCCTGGCCGTGACCCTCCGCTCACACCGCGTCGCGCACCGTGTCAGCCCAGGAGCGCGTAGACCGTGCTCGCGCGGGCGGCGACGAGCCCCGACTCCTCGGCGGTCATCGTGATGTCGGCGAACGCCATCCGGCGGCCGATCTTGGTGAGCACCGCCTCGACCAGGACGTCCGAACCGGTCACCGCGCGCTGGAAGGACGTCGACTGCTGGACCGTCGTCATGGGCACGTAGGCACCCCGGGCGGCCGACACGGCGATCACGGTCGCCGTGTCGGCGGCGGCCATCAGCGCCTGCCCCGACAGCGCACCGCCCTCCCGGGCCAGCCGCCGCGACCAGGGCAGCCGCAGGACCGCGCGGTCGCCGCCCAGCACCTCCACGGACAGGCCGAGTTCGAGGACCCAGGGGGCGAAGTTGGCGGAGAGGACCTTGTCGGCCTCCGCAGCGTTCATCGTCATGAGGGGGATCGTTCCCGCCGCGCGTGGGCCGGATGCGGCAGCCGGTGGTTTCCCGCCGTCAGGAGAGCGTCCCCGCACCGGGATTGAACGCCCCACGGGGCCCGTGCGTACCACCAGCCGTCCAGGCGCCCCCGACGGCCGCCGAACGGCGGCGCGACTCCGGTCCCCCAGGAGGTCGAGAAGTTTGAGTCACAAGCGAATTCCGAAGCGCAAGGCCGCGATAGCGGCGGGCAGCGTGGTGGCACTCGGTGCGGCCGCGATCCTGCTCCCGAACGCCAACGCGTCGCAGGACGGCGCGTCGGACGGCGCCGCGGCCGCGCCGAGGACCCTGAAGGCGACGGACGCCTCGGATCTCGCCTCGCAGCTCGCCGGGCTCCTCGGCGACGCGTTCGCCGGCTCCTACTACGACGGCGACAAGCAGCAGCTCGTCGTCAACGTGGTACCGGGCGACGACAACAACGTGATCGTGCTGGCCGAGAAGGCGGGCGCGGCCGTCCGCGAGGTCGACAACAGCATGGCCGAGCTGGAGGCCGGAGCGCGGACGCTCAAGGCGAGGGCGACCATCCCCGGCACCTCGTGGGCCGTCGACCCGCGCACCAACAAGATCCTGGTCACCGCCGACAGCACCGTCACCGGCGACGAGTGGGACCGGCTGGAGTCCACCGTGCGGAGCCTCGGCCCCGGCATGGCGACCGTCAAGAAGTCCGCGGGCACGTTCAAGACGTTCGCCTCGGGCGGCGATGCCATCTTCGCCGGCGGTTCCCGCTGCTCCCTCGGCTTCAACGTCACCGCGGGCGACGGCTCGCCCGCCTTCCTGACCGCCGGTCACTGCGCCCTCGCGGGCGACCGGTGGTCGGACAGCCAGGGCGGGCAGCCGATCGCCACCGTCGACCAGGCCGTCTTCCCCGGCGAGGGGGACTTCGCGCTCGTCAGGTACGACGACCCCGCGACCCGGGCGCCCGGCGAGGTCGACCTCGGCGACCAGACGGTCCCGGTCTCCCGGGCGGCGGAGGCCACCGTCGGCCAGGAGGTGTTCCGGATGGGCAGCACCACCGGCCTCGCCGACGGCCGGGTGCTCGGTCTGAACGCCACGGTGAACTACCCGGAGGGCACGGTCACCGGTCTCATCCAGACCGACGTCTGCGCCGAGCCCGGCGACAGCGGCGGCTCGATGTTCACCCGGGACGGTCTCGCCATCGGCCTGACCTCGGGCGGCAGCGGCGACTGCACCGTGGGCGGCGAGACGTTCTTCCAGCCGGTCACCACGGCCCTGGCGGCGGTCGGAGCGACCCTCGGAGCCGGCGGCGCGGGCGCCGGCGACCAGGCGGGTGCCGGCGAGGAGGCCGGCGGTCAGGAGGCCGGTGGCGAGGGGGCCGGCGCGGGTGACCAGGCAGGCGGCGAGGGGGCCGGTGCGGGAGCCGGCCAGGACGCCGTGGAGGGCTCCGGTCCGGCCCGGTCCCACTGACGGCGCCTCAGCGGCACGGCGCCCCCGGACCCGGTCCCGCCACCCAGCCGTGGTGGGGCCGGGTCCGGCGATCGAGGATCAGCCCCGCGGCAGCGCCCGGAGCAGCAGCAGCGCGATGTCGTCCAGGCGGCCCTCCGCGTCCGCGGCGTGCCGGACCAGGGCGTCGGCGAGGTCGTCCAGGGGGCGGTCGCCGAGATCGGTGAGGCGGCGGCCCAGGTCGGCGAGGGCGTCCTCGAAGTCGGTGCCGGGGGACTCGACCAGGCCGTCGGTGTAGAGGACGAGCAGCGAACCGGGGGAGAAGGCGACCTCGGTCGACGGATAGGCCGCCGGGCCGACGATGCCCAGCAGCGGCCCGCCCGCGAGGTCCAGCACCCGCACCCGCCCGTCCGGCCTGCGCAGCAGCGGCGGCGGATGACCCGCACGGGACATCACGGCCCGCCCGCGCGCGGGATCGAGCCGCAGGTACAGACAGCTCGCGAACAGCTCGGAACCCAGGTCGAGCAGCAGCCGGTTGGTGCTGCGCATGACCTCCTCGGGCGGCTGCCCGACGGCCGTGTACGCGCGCACGGCCGTGCGGACCTGCCCCATCAGCCCGGCCGCCGTCACGTTGTGCCCCTGGACGTCCCCGATCACCGCCGCCGCCGTGCCCCGCGTCGGCACCAGGTCGTAGAAGTCGCCCCCGATCTCCATGCCCTGCGTGGCCGGCAGGTAGCGGGCGGCCGCCTCGATCCCGGCCAGCGACGGCAGCGTGTGCGGCAGCAGCGCCTCCTGCAGCCCGTGCGCGAGCCGGTGCTTGGTGTCGTAGAGCAGGGCCCGCTCCAGCGCCTGGGCGATCAGCCCGGCCAGGGAGGTGAGCACCGCCCGCTCCTCCGTCGCGAAGTGGTGCGGTGCCGAGTACGACAGCACGCACGTCCCCACCGGGCGCCCCGAGGCGATCAGCGGCAGGTACGCCCACGCGGAGAACTCGGAGGGGTTCACGAGCAGCGCCGGATACAGGCGCTCGATCTCCTCACGGGTCCCGAAGAACGCGGGCACGCCGGTGCGCAGCACCTGGCTGCCCGGGATCGGCTCCGACAGCGGCCTCCCGTCGAACCGCTCCACGACCTGCGGATCCGCGTAACCGCGGTGCCCCAGCACCCGCAGCCGGCCCGCCCGTGAACCGAGGACCACCAGCCCCTGGCTGCCCACCGCCGGCGCGATCTCGTCCGCGACCAGCTGCACCACGTCCTGCACCCCGACCGCCTCGGTCAGCGCACCGGCCAGGCTCAGCACCTGGGAGATGGTGACCAGACGCGTCGAGGTGGGCCCGGGCCGCGGCGCGGTGCGGTTCATCTCCGTCACCGCGCGCGCCCGGCTGATGCGGACGCTCAGCCCGGTCGTGCTCGGGTACAGCCGGAAGGACAGCCACTCGCCGGGCGGACGCAGCGCCACGAAGGAGGTGACGTGCTGGCTGAACAGCGCGGCCCGGTACCGGTCCTCGTACACGGGATCGTTCAGCCACGGCACCGACGCCCACAGATGGGCGCCGAGCAGCCGGGCGACCGGGACGCCCAGCAGCTCGGCCGCGGCGGCGTTGGCGAAGCCGACCCGCCCGTGCACGTCGAGCGAGCACAGGCCGTACGGCAGCCGCGACACCATCCGCGCCGCCTCCACCGTGCCGAGCGTGCCGGCCACGCCCCCCACCAGCGGTGCGGCCACCAGGTCCGGTTCGGGCGGCAGGGGCAGACTCTGCTCGGCGGCCCGCTCCAGCCGCACCGCCAGCCGGTCGCAGGCGGCGGTCAGGTGATCGCGCTCCCGGTCGGACAGCTCCTGCGGGTGGGTGCCGGGCCAGGTCACGAAGACCGCGCCGTACGCCCTGGTCGCGGTCGCCACCGGCAGCGCCGCCAGCGAGAAGGGGTACGGCAGCACCACGGCGATCCGGGGATAGCGGCGCGCCATCTCCTCCTCGCCGCCGACCCAGACCAGCCGCCGCTCGCGCACCGCGTCCGACACCGGGATCGGGGCGCTCAGGCCCACCCGCTCCCACGGAGCCGCGAACGCGCGGGGGAGTCCGGCCATCACCGCCATCTCCAGCACGGGGTGGTCCGGCGAGAGCAGGTACACCGCCCCCGAGTGGGCGTGCACCTCGTCCATCATCGAGGCCAGCGTCAGGGACAGCATCGGACGGCCGACCGGCGTCCTCGCACCCGCCGGCGCCCGCGCGGACGTCTGCCCCTCGGACACGCCGACCACCTCCTCGCACGGCCGTGCCACCGCCCCCGGGACCCAATCTCCTCCCTGCCGGGCCGTCGCGCACCGCGAGCGGCGGGGAACGGCGCGGAACGGGGTCGTGCGCCCGGGCCGCGGACGCCTCGCCGCCCGCTCCGGAGGGCGGCGCCCCACCCGTCACCTCCCGCCCCGGCACCGCGCCGCGGGCGCCGGGAGGAGTCCCCCCCCGGGGGGCGTGCCACAGGGCGGAGCGCCGCCCCACGCGCGGGCGACGCGTGACGCGCGCCCGCCGCTCCTGTGAGCGGCCCCGGACCGCTCACAGGGGCTGCGCAGGGGTCCCATAAGCGCTGTAATGGCCAACGTGGTCGGTGAGGGCGCTGCGGGACGCAGCACGAGAACGCTGCGTGCGGAAGGCGCTCTGAGGGCGATCGCGGCCGACCGGGAAACCCCCGAGCGGACGCGCAGGGTCCTGGAGCAGGTCCTCGTCTTCGCCGGCGCGGCGTTCGCCGCCGTGTACACGCCCGGTGCGGACGGTGAGCTGCTGTGCCTCGTGGAGTCCGTCGGAGTGCCGAGGACCCTGTGCGGGGTGCGCGACAGCTATCCCGTCGCCGGGCGTTCCCCGGCGGCCGAGGCCCACCGGAGCGGGCGGCCGGTGTGGCTCGGTCCGGAGGACCTCGCCGCGCAGGCCCAGTCGCGGCGCGTGCCGAGCCGCGCCTTCTTCCTGGCGGCCCTGCCCCTGCGCGGCGGCGGCTGCCTGCTCGCGGTGAGCGAGCACCCCGGCGGTTTCGACGCCGACGACCGCCTCAGCCTCGATCTCGTCGCCGACCGGCTCGCCTTCCCCGCGGTACCCGCGGCCGTCGACGGCGGTGACCTGCCGCCGGGCGCCTTCAGCCTGGCCATGGACACCGGCCGGGTCCGGGTGGGCGAGGACATCCTGGACCTGTTCGGCCTCGACCCGGACGACTTCGACGGACGGGTGGAGACGCTGCTGGGCCTGACCGTGCCGGAGGACCTGCCCTCGCTGATGTCCGTGGTCGAGGCCGACCACATGTCGATCGGCGAGCGGGAACTGGAGTTCCGGGTGCTGCAGCCCGCCGGCCCGCCCAGGTGGCTGCGGCTGCGCGGCCGGCTGATACCCGGCGGCGAGGGACGCCCGGCCCGCCTCGTGGGCTCCGTAGCCGACGCCTCCACGCTGCGCTCCGACATCACGGACGTCGCCCGGGTCCAGCGGCTCGCCGCCGCGCTGGCCACCGCGGTCACCGTGCACGACGTCGGCAAGGCCGTGGTCGCCGCGCTGCGCCGGCCGCTGCGGGCCGACCGGATCGCGCTCGCCGAGCTGGAGAGCGACCGGCTCGTCGTCACCGTCCTCGACCCGCCGGAGCCGGAGGCGTGGCCGCAGCTGTGGCGCGCGGAGTGGCGCACCGAGTGGCCCGACGCGCCCGTGCGCACCATGCCCACCCTCGCCGCCGCGCTGCGCGAGGGCCGCGCCGCCCTGTGGCCCGAGGGCTCCCCCCTGGAGACCGCCCTCGCCGAGGTCGGCCCGGGCGGCCTGGCCGTGCTGCCGCTGCCCGCCGGGAACCGCATGGCCGGCGCCTGTCTGATCGGCTGGGACGCCCCGCACGACTTCGGCGCCGACGAGCGCGCCCTGCTCACGGCGGCCGCCGGACTCGCCGGACAGGCGCTGATGCGGGCCCGCGCCTTCGACGCCGAGCACGAGCTGGTCGGCATGCTCCAGCGCCAGCTGCTGCCGCGCCGCCTGCCCCGGCTGCCGGGCGCGGTCGCGGTCGCCCGCTACCTGCCCAGCACGGCCGGTCTGGAGCTCGGCGGTGACTGGTACGACGTGATCCCGCTGCCGGACAACCACGTCGCCCTCGTCATCGGCGACGTCCAGGGCCACAGTGCCGGCGCCGCCACCCTCATGGGCCAGATGCGCACCGCGCTGCGCGCCTACGCCGTCGAGGGCCACCCCCCGGACGTGGTGGTGTCCCGCGCCAACCGGCTGCTCGTCGACATGGAGACCGACCTCTTCGCCACCTGTTGCTATGTCGACATCGACATGGAGGAGGGGTTCGCCTGGTACGTACGCGCCGGACACCTGCCGCCGGTGGTGCGCCACCCGGACGGCTCCACCGAGACCATGGAGGCCGAGGGCGGCCCGCCGCTCGGGGTGATGGCCCAGGCCGAGTTCCCCATGAGCCCGATCAGGCTCCGGCCCGGCACGATGGTCGCCCTCACCACGGACGGCCTGGTGGAGTCCGCCGACACCGACATCGACGAGGGCATGGACCGCCTCGCCCGGCACCTGTCCGCCGCCGATCCCGCCCACCCGGGGCTCGTCGCGGACGCCCTGCTCGGCGACGCCCCGCGCAGTGACGACGTCGCCCTGCTGCTCGTGCGGTACGACGGCATGGCCACGCGCCCGCTGCGGGAGAGCTGGACGGTGTGGCGGGTGCCCCAGGCGGTCGGGCACGCCCGCCGCTTCGCCCGGCGCACCCTGCGCTCCTGGGGGGTGACCGAGGACCTCGACGCGGCGCTGCTCGCCGTCTCCGAGCTGGTCACCAACGCCCTGGTGCACACCGACGGCCAGGTCCGCCTCGACCTCACCCTGATCAACGACCGGCTGCGCCTGGCCGTCGCCGACGCCTCGCCCCGCACCCCCGTCAAGCCCACCAGCATCAACTGGGAGGCCACGGGGGGCCGGGGCATCCTGCTCGTCGAGGCGGTGGCGGCGGCGTGGGGGACGCTTCCGGTCAGCGGGGGCAAGCAGGTGTGGGCGGAGTTCGTCCTGCGGGGGTGAGACCCCGCAGGACCCTCAGAGCAGCTTCAGCAGCTCCTCGGCGAGCGGCGCGGAGGACGCCGGGTTCTGCCCGGTGACCAGGTTGCGGTCGGTCACCACGTTCGGCGCCCACGGCTCCCCGGTCCGCACGCGCACACCGGCCTCGGTGAGCCGGTCCTGGAGCAGCCACTTCACCTTGCCGGCGAGACCGCCCTGCGTCTCCTCGGCGTTGGTGAACGCCGCCACCTCGTAGCCGGCGAAGGCGTTCGTCCCGTCGTCCCGCACGGCGGCGAGCAGGGCGGCCGGGCCGTGGCAGACCACGGCGAGCGGCTTGCCCGACTCCAGCGCCCCGGTGAGCAGCCGGCCGGAGTCGGGGTTCACGGCCAGGTCCTCCATGGGACCGTGGCCCCCGGGGTAGAAGACGGCCGCGTACTCGTCCAGGCGGACGTCCTCCAGCGGGACGGGCCGCTGGAGCTCGGTGAAGGACCGCAGCGCCGCCGCGATCCGGTCGGCGTTCTCCTGGCCGCCGTTCATCTCGGGGGTGAGGGACCCCCGGTCGACGGGAGGCACGACCCCGCCGGGCGTGGCGACGACGACCTCGTGGCCCGCGGCCCGGAACGCCTCGTAGGGCGCGACGGCCTCCTCGGCCCAGAAACCGGTGGGGTGCGTGGTGCCGTCGGCCAGGGTCAGGCGGTCGGCGCCGGTGACGACGAACAGGATCCTCGACATGTGCTCACTTCCCGATGCGCGGAGGGCTTCGATGCCTCGACGGTAGGGTGCCCGCCCCCTGGAATTCCAATGTCTGCTTCCATGGCAGTCATAGGGAGTCCTATGGATGATCGGAGCGGGCCGCAGCCCGGCACGCACAGGCCTCCCGTACGCTCGTCGGCGTGAGGCACAGCGATTCCCATGGCTCCGCCGAGGCCGGCGCGGCCCCGCCCGCGCAGCCCGACCTGAATCTGCTGCGCACCTTCCTGACGGTGTACCGGTCCGGGTCCTTCACGGCCGCCGCCCAGCTGCTGGGCCTGTCCCAGCCCACCGTCACGACCCAGATCCGCTCGCTGGAACGGCACACCGGCCGCGAGCTGTTCGAACGGCTGCCCCGCGGCGTCGCGCCCACCGCCGTGGCCGACGAGCTGGCCGCCCGGATCGCCGCCCCGCTCGACGCGCTCGCCGAGGCCACCGGACACGGCTCGCCCGGCCGCGCCCGCCCCCGGCCGGTCCACCTCGCCGGACCCGCCGAACTGCTCTCCACCCGGGCGCTGCCCGCGCTCGCCCCGCTGGTGGCCCGGGGGACGCGGCTGCGCGTCACCACGGGCCTGACCGACCCGCTGCTCGACGAACTGCGCACCGGCCGCCACGACTTGGTCATCGCCACCAGCCGGCCGCGCGGCCGCACCCTGTCCGCGGTGCCGCTGGCCGACGAGGAGTTCGTCCTGGTCGCCGCGCCCGCCCTGGCCGACGGGGTGCGCGGGCGCCTCGCCGCCGAGGGCCCCGGCGCGCTGCACGGCGTCCCCCTGCTCACCTACGCCGAGGACCTGCCCATCGTCCGCCGCTACTGGAGGCACGTCTTCGGCCGGCGGCTGAACTGCCACGCCGCCGTCTCCGTCCCGGACCTGCGGGCGGTGCTGGCCCTGGTCGTGGCCGGGGCCGGCTTCAGCGTGCTGCCGCGCTACCTGTGCGCCGGGGAACTGGCCGACGGCGCCCTGGTCCCGCTCGACGAGCCGGAGGACGCCCCGATCAACACCAGCTTCCTGGTGCAGCGGCCCGGTACCTCGGACAACCCCCATGTCGCGCTCGTCCGCGACCGCCTGCTGGAGGCCGCCCGCGCCTGGTGAGCGGGCGGCCCGGCCGGGTACCCGGTCCGCGAAGGGAGGAGAAGGGAAGAGAAGACGGAAAGAGGGGAGAGAGGCACGTCATGACACAGCATGTCCGCGACATCATGACCGGCGCGCCGGTGAGCGTCGGGCCGCAGACTTCCGTCGCCGAGGTCGCCCGCATCATGCGCGACCGCGATCTCGGGGCCGTCCTGGTCACGGACGGCGACGAACTGCGCGGACTGGTCACCGACCGCGACCTGGTGGTGCGGTCGGTCTCCCGGGGCGGCGACCCGGAGGAGACCACCGTCTCCGGGGCGTGCAGCGAGGACCTGGTGACCGTCGGCCCCGACGACGACCTGGACCGTGCGGTGCGGCTGATGCGCGAGCGCGCCGTGCGCCGCGTCCCGGTCGTCGAGAACGGGCACCCCGTCGGCATCGTCTCCCTCGGCGACGTCGCGATGGAACGCGACTCGGAGTCCGCGCTCGGCGACATCAGCGTGGCCAGGCCCAACACCTGAGGGCACCACCTCGCCCGGGGCCGGGAACTCCCGCCCCGGGCGCGCGCGTTGAAGGCGGGACGGGCACCGCGCGTTTGTCCGGCGGGGCGCCGGGGACCCGGGGCGGCAGCGGATGCAGAAGGAAGATGATGCGTCGTGATCCCGGAGATCGGTGACACACCCCGGCCCCGCCGGCCGGAGAGCGGGTGGGCGAGGGCCCGGCGACTGCGGGGCGAGGAGCCCCTGCGGACCTGCCTGCCCGCCGTGGACCGCGGCGCCTCCGGCGCCCCGGGCCGGGACACGGAGGGAAACATCGTGAGAGGCGAGGATTAGCCGGGATCCGGGCGACTCATCGGTCCCCTCCCGGGATTTCGTAATGAACGAGTAAAACAAGTGATGTTCGTTCCGCCGGAACACGACTATGGTGAGCCAGATGAAGGCTCTCGTGCTGTCCGGCGGTGCCGGAACCCGGCTGAGGCCGATCACCCACACCTCGGCGAAACAGTTGGTGCCCGTGGCCAACAAGCCCGTGCTCTTCTACGGGTTGGAGTCCCTCGCGGACGCGGGCATCACCGACGTCGGGATGATCGTCGGTGATACGGCCGCGGAGATCGAGGACGCGGTCGGCGACGGATCGAAGTTCGGCCTGCAGGTCACCTACATCCCCCAGGAGAAACCCCTCGGACTCGCCCACGCGGTGCTGATCGCCCGCGACTGGCTGGGTGACGACGACTTCGTGATGTACCTCGGCGACAACTTCATCGTCGGCGGCATCACCGGTCTCGTCGAGGAGTTCCGCAGGCACCGGCCCGACGCGCAGATCCTGCTCACCCGCGTCGCCGACCCCCGCGCCTTCGGGGTCGCCGAACTCGACCCGTCCGGGCGGGTCATCGGCCTGGAGGAGAAGCCGGACGCCCCCAAGAGCGACCTCGCCCTCGTCGGCGTCTACCTGTTCACGCCCGCCATCCACGAGGCGGTGCGCGCCATCAGGCCCTCCTGGCGCGGCGAACTCGAGATCACCCACGCCATCCAGCACCTGATCGACTCCCGCGCCGACGTGCGCTGCACGGTCATCCAGGGCTACTGGAAGGACACCGGCAACGTCGTCGACATGCTGGAGGTCAACCGGTCCGTCCTCGAAGGCGTCGAGCGCCGCATCGACGGTGAGGTGGACGCCGGCTCGCAGACCATAGGCCGGGTCGTCGTGGAGCAGGGGGCGCGGATCGTGAACTCACGCATCGTCGGCCCCGCCGTCATCGGCGCCGGCACGGTCGTCAGCGACTCCTACGTCGGCCCCTTCACCTCGGTCGCGGAGAACTGCCGGATCACCGACAGCGAACTCGAGTTCTCCATCGTGCTGCGGGACTCCTCCATCGACGGCGTCGGCCGCATCGAGTCCTCGCTGATCGGCCGGCACGTCGAGGTGACCCCGGCACCGGGCGTCCCCAGCGCCCACCGACTCGTCCTCGGAGACCACAGCAAGGTGCAGATCCATTCATGAACCTCCTCGTCACCGGCGCCGCCGGCTTCATCGGCTCCCGCTACGTCCGCATGCTGCTCGACTCCGACGCGCCCGACGCGCCGAGGATCACCGTGCTGGACGCGCTCACCTACGCCGGCACCCTCGACAACCTCGAACTCGGCCACCCCCGGCTGGAGTTCGTGCACGGCGACATCCGCGACGCCGAACTCGTCGGCAAACTGGCGGCCGAGGCCGACCAGGTGGTCCACTTCGCCGCCGAGTCCCACGTCGACCGCTCCATCCTCACCGCCTCCGACTTCGTCCTCACCAACGTGGTCGGCACCCAGGTCCTGCTCGACGCGGCCCTGCGCCACGGGGTGGGCACCTTCGTGCACGTCTCCACCGACGAGGTCTACGGATCGATCGCGTCCGGCGCGGCGACCGAGGAGCACCCGCTCCGGCCCAGCTCCCCGTACTCGGCCTCCAAGGCCTCCTCCGACCTGCTCGCCCTGGCCTACCACCGCACCCACGGCCTGGACGTCCGCGTCACCCGCTGCTCCAACAACTACGGCCCGCACCAGTTCCCCGAGAAGGTCATCCCGCTCTTCGTCACCCACCTCCTCGAGGGCAAGAAGGTCCCGCTCTACGGCGAGGGCCTCAACGTCCGCGACTGGCTGCACGTCGACGACCACTGCGCCGGCGTCGAGCTCGTCCGCACCGCGGGACGCCCCGGAGAGGTCTACAACATCGGCGGCGGCACCGAACTCACCAACAGGGAACTCACCGGCCTGCTCCTTCAGGCCTGCGGCGCCGGCTGGGACCGGGTGGAGTACGTCGAGGACCGCAAGGGCCACGACCTGCGCTACTGCGTCGACTGGTCCAAGGCCCGCGACGAACTCGGCTACCGCCCGCGCCACGACTTCACCGCCGGCCTGGCCGAGACCGTCGCCTGGTACCGGGACCACCGCGCCCGGTGGGAGCCGCTCAAGCGGCGCGTCGCGGGGGAGCGGGCATGACCTGGCTGGTCACCGGCGCGGGCGGCATGCTCGGCCGCGACGTCGTCGGCGAACTGACCCGGCGCGGCGAGCGGGTCACCGGCCTCGACCGCACCGCCCTCGACATCACCCGGGCCGACGCCGTGGAACGGGCGCTCGCCGAGCACCGTCCCGCCCTCGTGGTCAACTGCGCCGCGTACACGGCCGTCGACGACGCCGAGACGGACGAGGAGCGCGCCACCGCGGTCAACGGCGACGGGCCGCGCCTGCTCGCCCGCGCCTGCGCCGCCCACGGCGCCCGGCTGGTCCACGTCTCCACCGACTACGTCTTCTCCGGGGACGCCCGCACCGCCCCCTACCCGGAGGACCACCCCACCGCCCCGCGCACCGCCTACGGCCGCTCCAAGCTCGCCGGCGAGCGGGCCGTGCTGGAGGAACTCCCCGGGGCGAGCGCCGTCGTGCGCACCGCTTGGCTCTACGGGGTCCACGGCACCAGCTTCGTGCGGACGATGATCGGTCTCGAAGCCCGCCGCCCCACCGTCGACGTCGTCGACGACCAGCGCGGGCAGCCCACCTGGAGCGCGGACGTCGCCGAGCGCATAGCCGACCTCGGCCCCCGCCTCGGCGACGGCGCGCACGGCGTCTTCCACGCCACCAACTCCGGCGAGGCCACCTGGTACGACCTGGCCCGGGAGGTGTTCCGGCTGATCGGCGCCGACCCCGACCGGGTCCGGCCCACCACCACCGCGGCCTTCCCGCGCCCCGCGCCGCGCCCCGCGTACAGCGCCCTCGCGCACGGCCGCTGGCAGGAGATCGGCCTGCCGGCGCCACGCGACTGGCGTGCCGCCCTGCACGAAGCACTGCCCGGAATCCGCAAGGAGAGTCACCCTCGTGAAACGCCATGAGTTCCTGCGGGAACTGCACAAGGTCAGCGCCAACCGCAACTACCTGGAGATCGGCGTCAACGACGGCCGCAGCCTGCGCCTGTCACGCGTCCCCAGCATCGCGGTCGACCCCGCCTTCAAGGTGGTCTCGGAGCTGAAGTGCGACGTCCACCTGGTGAAGGCCACCAGCGACGACTTCTTCGCCCGCGACAACCCGCTGCAGCACCTCAAGGGCGGCCGGCACCCGCTGCGCAACCTGCGCCGGGGCCGCAGCCCCTTCGGCCACTGGCGCCGCACCACGCTCGACCTGTCGTTCATCGACGGCATGCACCTGTTCGAATACGCCCTGCGCGACTTCATGAACGTCGAGAAGCACTCCGACTGGTCCAGCGTGATCGTCCTGGACGACATGCTGCCGCGCAGCGTGGACGAGGCCGCCCGCGACCGGCACACCACCGCCTGGACCGGTGACGTCTACAAGATCACCGAGGTGCTGGCGCGCTACCGTCCCGACCTGGTGACCGTGCTGGTCGACACCCAGCCCACCGGCCAGCTGGTGGTCTTCGGCGCCGACCCGGGCAACACGGTGCTGCACGACAAGTACGACGAGATCATGGCCGAGTACAAGGTGCCCGACCCGCAGAAGGTGCCCGAGGCGATCCTGGAGCGGGCCGGGGCGGTGCCGCCCGAGGCGCTGCTGCGGGCCGGGTTCTGGCGCGCGCTCACCCAGGCCCGCAACCGCGGCCTGCCGCGGCGCGTGGGCTGGGAGCCCCTGCGCCGCGCCCTGGAACAGGTCGGCGTCAGCCGCTGAGCCCCCTGCCGCGCAGCTCCTCCCGGCGTGCGCGGCAGGCCTCGTACGAGGGCAGCAGGCCGAGGCGCTCCGCCTCGGCCAGCGTGGGCGCCTGCTCGTCCTTCGGGGACAGCACCGGGTCGACGCCCTCCGGCCAGGCGATCCCGAGGGCCGGGTCCAGCGGGTGCACGCCGTGCTCGCGCTCGGGCGCGTAGCCGGTCGAGCACAGGTACACCACGGTCGCGTCGTCGGTGAGCGCCATGAAGGCGTGCCCGAGCCCCTCGGCGAGGAACACCGCGTGCCGGGTGTCGTCGTCGAGCCGCACCGCCTCCCAGCGCCCGTAGCCGGGAGAGCCCACCCGCAGGTCGACCACCACGTCGAGGACCGCCCCGCGCACACAGGTCACGTACTTGGCCTGACCGGGCGGCACGTCCGCGAAGTGCACCCCGCGCAGCACGCCCCGGCGGGACACCGAGCAGTTGGCCTGCGCCAGCGAGAGGTCGTGGCCCGTCGCCTCGCGGAACTCCTCGCCCCGGTACCACTCGTGGAAGCTGCCCCGCTCGTCCGGGAAGACCTTGGGCTCGAGGACCCAGGCCCCTTCGATCTCCAGCGCCCGCACGCCGTCACCGCCTTCCGGCGATCAGGGGAGCCACCTTGGCGCGGGCGGCGCCGAGCACGCGCCGCGCCCCGCGCACCAGCTTCCGCACCGTACCGGGACGCGGGACGGGCACCACCAGCACCCGGCCGCCACCGGCGCGCAGCGCGAACGGCAGGCCCGCGTACCGCGGTTGCTCCGCACCGGGGTCCGGGGCGAGGGCGACCCGCCAGATCCCCCGGGGGAACCCGGACGGCAGGGTGGCCTCCAACCGCGCCCCCGCCCCGTCCGGTTCGCCGCTCAGCGTGCCGGAGGCGTGCAGCGTCCGGCCGGAGGAGGTGAACCTGAGCCCCACCCGTGCGCCGTCCGGCGCGTGCAGCGGGAGGCGGGCGCGCAGCCGGGCCCCGGAGACGGTGACGTCCGGCCGCCGCACACCGCCCAGGCCGAGCCGCCTGCCCTTGACGGCCGTGTCCAGCGAGAGGTTCCCGTGCGGCTCGGTCCAGTACGGCAGGACCGCACGGCCGCCGACGACGCCCGCGTACGGTTCGGGACGGGTGGCGCGCGGGGCGGGGCCCAGACGGCACTCCTTGGTCCAGCCGCCCAGCTTCACCCGGACGACGGCGTCCCACACCCCGTCGCCCGGCAGGGCGGCGGGGTCGACGGTCGCGGTCGCCCGCAGCACCAGCCGCACCCGCTCGCCGTCCTCGACGGCGACCGTCTCCCGGGTGAACTCCACGGGCTGGAAGTACTGGGCGGAGCTGGCGCGTTCGCGCAGCAGCAGATCCGCGGTGGCCTGGTCGAAGCGGGCCGCGGTCTCCGCGCCGACCCACGCCACCGCCTCCTCCACGCTCTTCGGCGGGTCGGTGAGCGGGGTGCGGACGGCGCCGGCGGGGAACGTCATCGGCTCGCGGGCGCAGGCGTACCCGGCGGTGAAACCGACGTGCAGCGAGCCGTCCCGCCACTCGACGTCCGTCGGCGCGGCCGTCGGCGCGACCGAGGCCTCCCACTCGGCGAAGGCCACCACGTCGTCGTAGCGGTCGGCGGCGGTGAACGCGGCGACGACCTGCTGCGTCGGCTGCAACCCGGCCGCGACGCCCGGGCCGAACCGCTCGACGACGACCTTGTGGATCTCCGCGAACAGCTCCCGGCGGTAGTCGTCCGGCAGCGCGAGCAGCCGCCGGGCGCGCAGCCGCTCCACCATCTCCACCCGCAGCCAGCGGCGGAACAGCCGGTCGCGCACCGGCCCCGGCTCGGTGTACCGCTCGACGACGTCGAGCGCCTCCCGCAGGTTCCCGAAGTACCCCACCGGGTCGAAGCGCTGGAAACCGGCGTTGGAGGCGTCGTCGCGTCTGATGTGGTAGTAGCAGACGTAGTCGCTCAGCACGGACACGTTGGCCGCGCGCAGGTACGCCTCGGTGACGAAGACGTGGTCCTCCAGCCGCCGCCGCCCCTCCGGGAAGCGCAGCCCGATGCGGTCGAGGAACTCCCGGCGGAACATCTTGTGCGGGGTGAGACTGTCGATCAGCGGGGCGTTCTCGACCGTCGCCCGCGGATGGTTGCGGCGGAACAGCTCCACCGGCACCCCGCGGTTCTTGCCGGCCATCTTGCCCACGACGACGTCGGCGCCGTGGGCGACGCCGTACTCGTACATCCGCTGCAGGGCCTCGTCGCCCAGGTAGTCGTCGTTGTCGACGAACATCACGAACTCGCCCCTGGCGGCGGCGATCCCGACGTTGCGGGGCTTGCCGGACCAGCCGGAGTTCTCCTGGTGGATCACCCGCATCCGGGGGTCCTCGGCGGCGAGCCGGTCGAGCCGGGCCGGGGTCCCGTCGGTCGAGCCGTCGTCGACGAAGACGGCCTCGTACTCGTCGGGAGGCAGCGACTGCCGCTGCAGCGAGGCGATGCAGTCCTCGATGTAGACCCCCGGGTTGTACACGGGAACGATGACGCTGACCTTGACCGGCATCTGGATTTAGGGCCCTTCGGGTCTCTTGCCGTCGAACGGGCGGGCTTGGTGCGCGTTGCCCGATCGTAACCCCGCGGCCACCGTGGTCCCACCTTCCGACCACCGCCGAGACCGTGCCGTGATCATCGCGGGCCGGTCCGCCCGATCGGCCCCCGCCGGCGCCCGGCCGGGGCGTGGCGGCCTGCGAACGGACCGGTGCCGCCTAGGCTGTCGTCCGTGCGACTGCTCCTGACCTCCGACACCCACCTGCCCAGGCGCGCCAAGCGGCTGCCCGCGCCGCTGCTCGACGAACTCCCGCGGGCGGACGTCGTGTTCCACGCCGGGGACTGGGTCGACACGGCCACCCTCGACCTGTTGGAGAGCCGCAGCCGCCGCCTCGTCGGCGTGTACGGCAACAACGACGGGCCGGAGCTGCGCGCCCGGTTGCCGGAGGTCGCGTACGCGGAACTCGACGGGCTGCGCTTCGGCGTGGTCCACGAGACGGGGCCCGCCCGGGGGCGCGAGGACCGGTGCGCCGCGCGGTTCCCCGAGCTGGACGTGCTGGTCTTCGGGCACAGTCACATCCCGTGGGACACCACTGCCGCCACGGGACTTCGTCTGCTCAACCCGGGTTCGCCGACGGACCGCCGCCGGCAGCCGCACTGCACCTACATGACCGCCGTGATCGCCGGCGGCCGGCTCGACGAGGTGGAACTCCACCGGCTGCCCTCACGGCGGTGACCCCGGGCTGACGGTCCGGGCCGCTTCGTGTCGGTGGAAGCGGCCCGGGCGCTGCGAGTAGATGCGCTCTCACGGACCTCCTTCCCACGATCGGAGGTGGTACCGGGCGACTACCCCTTCTCGCCGCACTCACACACCTTTTCTCGAATCCGTCGCTCCTGCGCGCCGGCGCGGTGGCGGGGACGGCGGCGGTGCGCGGCGGGCCGAAGGGCTCCTCCCGCGGGGGACTGCGCCACATCCGCCCCATGCGCCACATCCGGCACTCCGTCACGGCCGGGCCGCCGCCCCGCCGGCTCAACCACCCGCCGGGGAGGACCAGCCGGCCTCCACATGGCCGAGGCGCACCCGCTGCGGGTGGTCGCCGACGGGGACGGACGCGGTCTTCTCGCCGGTCGCGAAGTCGATCGCCGTCACCCGGTCCGCGCCGCTCTCGGAGACCACGCAGGACTTCCCGTCACCGCTGACCGTCGCCCAGTACGGCTTCGACACGGTGACCAGCGGCCCCTCCTTCAGGGTCGCGCGGTCGACGACGGTCGCGTAGTCGTCCATGGTGCCCGCCACGCAGATCTTGCCGCCGTCCGGCTTCACGGTGATGCCGTGGTGACGCGAGTCGTTGACCCAGGTGGTCCGGTCGTCGCTGGTGGCCGGGTTCTCCGGCAGGGTCTTGGTGCGGGTGATCCGGTCGGCGGCGACGTCGTACTCGAAGAAGCCGTTGAAGAAGGACACCTGGAAGTACAGCTTCGACTCGTCGGGGGAGAAGGCGGCCGGGCGGACCGCGTCCGAGTGGCTCCTCAGCCCGGCGGCGTCGAGCCGGTCGCGCATGTCGATCACCTTCACCTGCTCGAAGGTGGCCGCGTCCGCGACGGTGATGCGCCGGTCGCCCTTCGTCCAGTCCAGCCAGGTGGCGTCGAGCGCGGTGTTCACCTCGCCGATGGACATGTTCCAGATGTGCTTGCCGTCCTCGGTGAAGACGTTCTCGTGGGGCTTGTCGCCGGTGGCGAAGGAGCCGAGCTCCCGGCCGGTGGTGATGTCCAGCACGTGCACGGTGTTGGCGGTGGAGGCCGAGACGGCGACGCGCGTGCCGTCGGGGGAGACGGCCATGTGGTCGGAGCGGTGACCGGCCACGGGGAAGCGCCAGTTGATCCGGCCGGTGGCGAGGTCGAGGGAGACGACGTCGGCGAAGCTGGGCCGCGAGACGACCACGGACCTGCCGTCGGGCGTGGAGTACATGTCGTCCACGAACTGGTCGTGGCCCTCGCCGACGCTGTTGCGGATGGCCATGAAGTAGATCCAGCGGATCGGGTCGGCGTTGATCTCGCTCATCCGCTCGTCCCGGTCGGGGATGACGTCGATCCGGCCGATCCTCGCGAAGTCACCGGTGGACTCGATGACGTCGGCGGTGCCGTCCCAGTTGTTGCCCACGAACAGCACCTCGCGCAGGGCGGCGGAGGAACCCGTGGCGGATTCGGCCGCGGTGGCGACGGCGGCCGGGACGGTGGCGGTCAGGGCCAGGGCGGCGGCGACGGAGCACAGGCGCACGGTTCTGCGGACCGGCATGACTGCTCCCTCCTCTGCGGGTGGGGGGTGGACCGTGCTTTATGACGAGAGCATGCCAAAAAGGGGGCGGAAATCCGGGCAGGAGCGCTTCCGGAACCAACTTACTGAAAAGTAAGGAGAGTTCGCCCCCACCACAAGACCGCGTGCACGACAGAACGAGGTCCGCCGCGGGAAGGGCGGGGACCGACAGCGATCAGGAGGAGGGCTCGACGCCCCCGGAGGACGGCGTCCGGGGCGCGTGCCCGCGCGCCTGCCCCGGCCGTACCGGCAGGAACCCGCGCCGGAACCGTCCCGGGGCGGGTTCCGGGGCGGTGAACTCCGTACCGCCGTCCCCCTGCCGCTCCTCGTCCGCTCCTACTCGTCCCACGCCTGGATCATCGTCTGCTCGGTGATCCTGCCGTCCCGCAGCGAGATCATCGACTCGGAGAGCACCCGCACCCCGTCCGGGTACACGCAGCTCTCGCTGTAGGCGGCGCGATCGCCCTGCACGACGCACTGCTCCAGCTTGTGCGTCATGTCGCGGCTGTAGACGTCGTCGAGCAGGGCGGCGATCTCGTCCCTGCCGTGCAGGACCTTGGGGTGGCTGGGCTGGGTGTTGCGGTCCACGATGCGCAGTTCCGCGTCGTCCGAGTAGAGCGACACGAGGTGCGCCGACGTGTCCGCCTCGATGCCCCGGCGCAGTGTGTCGGTGCCGAAGACCGGCTGTGCCGCGGTTCCCATGGTGACCTACCTCCTCCGAGGCCACGGCCCGGTTCCTCCCGCGGGCCGGGACGGCCTCTCCTACGAGGCTCCTCCGGCCCGCCGGGCGCGGCAAGCCAGGCCCGCGCCCCCGCGCTCACCCACCCGTCGCCAGGAACTGCGTGGCCGCCAGCTCCGCGTACAGCGGATCGGCGGTCACCAGCTCCCGGTGCGTGCCGACCGCGCGGACCCGGCCCGCGTCCATCACCACGATCCGGTCGGCCATCGTCACCGTGGACAGCCGGTGCGCGACGACCAGCACCGTCGTCGTACGGGCCACGTCGGCGACGGTGTCGCGCAGCGCCGCCTCGTTCACCGCGTCGAGCTGCGAGGTGGCCTCGTCGAGCAGCAGCAGGCGGGGCCGGCGCAGCAGCGCGCGGGCGATGGCGACGCGCTGGCGTTCGCCGCCGGACAGCTTGGTGCCGCGGTGCCCGACCAGGGTGCCGAGCCCGTCCGGCAGCCTGGACACCAGACCGTCCAGCCGGGTCGTCTTCAGCACCCGCGTCAGGGTCTCGTCGTCCGCCCCGGGGTTGCCGAGCAGCAGGTTGTCCCGCAGGGAGCCCGACAGCACCGGCGCGTCCTGCTCCACGTAGCCGATCGCGGCCCGCAGCCGCGGCAGCTCCCAGTCGGCCAGGTCGCGGCCGTCGAGCCTGATCACGCCGGAGTCGGGGTCGTAGAACCGCTCGATGAGGGAGAAGACGGTGGTCTTGCCCGCGCCGGACGGACCGACGAACGCGGTCATCCCGCGGGCCGGCACGGTGAACGTCACCCCGTGGTGGACGTACGGCAGGTCGTCGGCGTACCGGAAGCGGACGTCCTCGAAGGCGAGCGCCGCGGGCGCCGTGCCGGGCTCGGGCAACGGCGCGGGCCCGCCGGCCGGCTCGGCGGGCAGCCGCAGCGCCTCCTGGATCCGGGCGAGGGCGGCGCTGCCCGTCTGGTACTGCGTGATCGCGCCGACGACCTCCTGGATCGGCGCCATGAGGTAGAAGACGAACAGCAGGAACGCCACCAGCGTCCCGATGTCGACGGCGCCCGTCGCCACCCGCGCCCCGCCCACCGCGAGCACCGTGATGAACGCGACCTGCAGCGCCAGCCCGGCCGTGTTGCCCGCCGCGGCCGACCACTTGGCGGCGTGCACGCTCTGCCGCCACGACTCGTGCGCGGCCTCGTGCAGCGTGCGCTCCTCCCGGGGCTCGGCGCCGGACGCCTTCACCGTGCGCAGCGCGCCGAGCACCCGCTCCAGCGAGGCCCCCATCACGCCGACCGCGTCCTGGGCCCGCCGGCTGGCCCGGTTGATGCGCGGCACGATCACGCCGAGCACCGTGCCCATGCCCGCGATCACGGCCAGCGTGACGCCCAGCAGCACCGGATCCACGAAACCCATCAGCACCACGGTCGCGACCAGCGTGAGCCCGCCCGTGCCGAGACCGACCAGCGAGTCCGTGGTGACCTCGCGCAGCAGGGTGGTGTCGGAGGTGACGCGGGCCATCAGATCGCCCGGCTCGGTGCGGTCCACGGCCGGTATCCGCAACCGGAGCAGGTACGACGACAGCCTGCGCCGCGCCCCCAGCACCACCGACTCGGCGGTGCGCCGCAGCACGTACGAGCCGAGCGCGCCCAGCACGGCGTTGGCGACGACGAGCGCCGACATCGTCAGCAGCGCGCCGGCGACGGTCCGGCCGGCGGCGAGGTCGTCGATCAGTTCCCGGGCCACCAGGGGCAGCATCAGGCCCGTCGCGCCGGTCATCAGCGAGAGCGCCGCGCCGCCCAGCAGGGCCCACCGGTGCGGCCGTACGTATCCGAGGAGCAGCCGCCAGGGGGGCGGGGCGGTCTCCTGCGCTGCGATGCTCACGTCGCTCCTTCACCGGTCGGACGGGGTGTTCAGGCTACGTCGAGCGGGCGGGGCGGCGGCACGGGCCGCGGGATCCGCGCGCCGCGACACGGACCACGACCTGCGGCGGAGCCGATCGGCCGCCTTACCGATCAGTCACCCGTAGGGTCGAGGGGACGAACAGCGGTCGACGAAGGAGTCAGCACCATGGCGCAGGAAGTACGCGGTGTGATCGCACCGGGCAAGGACGAGCCGGTACGGATCGAGACGGTCGTCGTACCCGATCCCGGGCCGGGGGAGGCGGTCGTCCGCGTCCAGGCCTGCGGGGTGTGCCACACCGATCTGCACTACAAGCAGGGCGGCATCAGCGACGACTTCCCCTTCCTGCTCGGCCACGAGGCCGCGGGCGTCGTGGAGTCGGTGGGGGACGGCGTCACCGACGTCGGGCCCGGCGACTTCGTGATCCTCAACTGGCGCGCGGTGTGCGGGAAGTGCCGGGCCTGTCTGCGCGGACGCCCCTGGTACTGCTTCGACACCCACAACGCGCAGCAGAGGATGACCCTCACCGACGGCACCGAACTCTCCCCGGCCCTGGGCATCGGTGCCTTCGCCGAGAAGACGCTCGTGGCCGCCGGACAGTGCACCAAGGTCGACCCCGCCGTCTCCGCGCAGGTCGCCGGGCTGCTCGGCTGCGGGGTGATGGCCGGCATCGGCGCCGCGATCAACACCGGGAACGTCGGCCGGGGCGACTCGGTCGCGGTCATCGGCTGCGGCGGCGTCGGGGACGCGGCCGTCGCCGGATCCCGCCTCGCCGGAGCAGCGAAGATCATCGCCGTCGACATCGACGACCGCAAGCTCGAGACCGCGCGCTCCATGGGAGCCACCCACACCGTCAACTCCCGCGAGACCGACCCGGTCGAGGCGATCCGCGAGCTCACCGGCGGCTTCGGCGCCGACGTCGTCATCGAGGCCGTCGGCCGCCCCGAGACCTACCGGCAGGCGTTCTACGCCCGCGACCTGGCCGGCACGGTCGTCCTCGTCGGCGTGCCCACGCCCGAGATGAAGCTCGAACTGCCGCTGCTGGACGTCTTCGGCCGCGGCGGCTCCCTGAAGTCCTCCTGGTACGGCGACTGCCTGCCCTCCCGCGACTTCCCGATGCTGATCGACCTCCATCTCCAGGGACGGCTGGACCTGGCGGCGTTCGTCACCGAGACCGTTCAACTGGACCAGGTGGAGAAGGCGTTCGAGCGGATGCACCGCGGCGACGTCCTGCGCTCGGTGGTGGTGCTCTGATGGCCGCCCGCATCGAACGCCTCGTCACCTCCGGGCAGTTCAGCCTCGACGGCGGCACCTGGGACGTCGACAACAACGTGTGGATCGTCGGCGACGACCACGAGGCGATCGTCATCGACGCCGCCCACGACGCCGACGCCATCGCCGAGGCCGTCGGCGACCGCCGGCTGACGGCCATCGTGTGCACCCACGCCCACAACGACCACATCGACGCCGCGCCCGCCCTCGCCGAGCGCACCGGTGCCACCGTCTGGCTGCACCACGACGACCTGCCGTTGTGGAAGCAGACCCACCCGGGCCGCGACCCCGACGCCTGGCTGGTCGACGGCCAGGTGATCGAGGCCGCCGGCGCCGACCTCAGGGTGCTGCACACCCCGGGACACGCGCCGGGGGCGGTGTGCCTGTACGACCCGGGGCTGGCGACCGTGTTCACCGGCGACACCCTCTTCCAGGGCGGCCCCGGCGCCACCGGCCGTTCGTACTCCCACTTCCCGACGATCATCGACTCGATCCGGGACCGGCTGCTGACCCTCCCGCCCGGGACGAAGGTCCTCACCGGCCACGGCGACCCGACCACCATCGGTGCGGAGGCCCCGCACCTGGACGAGTGGATCGCCCGCGGCCACTGAGGGGGCCCGGCCGGGTGACCGGCCAAAAAAGGCGACAGGAGATGTCCGGCTTACCCGTCATCCTCGAGGGGACAGCAGAGCGCTGACGACGGGAGGCCGGACGTGTCGGAGCAGTTGAAGGGCAGGGTCGCGCTGGTGGCCGGGGCGACCCGGGGCGCCGGACGGGGCATCGCCGTGGAGCTGGGCGCGGCGGGCGCGACCGTGTACGTCACGGGCCGCAGCACGCGCGCCCGCCGCTCCGAGTACGACCGGCCCGAGACCATCGAGGACACCGCCGACCTGGTCACCGAGGCCGGCGGCACGGGGATCGCGGTGCTGGCCGACCACCTCGACCCCCGGCAGGTGAAGGCCCTGGTCGACCGCATCGCGGACGAACAGGGCCGGCTGGACGTCCTCGTGAACGACATCTGGGGCGGTGAGACGCTCTTCGAGTGGGACGCGCCCGTCTGGGAGCACGACCTGGACAAGGGCCTGCGCCTGCTGCGCCTCGCGGTCGAGACCCACGCGATCACCAGCCACCACGCCCTGCCGCTGCTGCTGCGCCACCCCGGCGGGCTGGTCGTCGAGGTCACCGACGGCACCGCCGACTACAACCGCGACCACTACCGCGTCTCCTTCTTCTACGACCTGGCCAAGTCCTCCGTCCTGCGCATGGCCTTCTCCCTGGGCCACGAACTCGGCCCCCGGGGCGCCACGGCCGTCGCCCTCACCCCGGGCTGGCTGCGCTCGGAGATCATGCTCGACCACTTCGGGGTGCGCGAGGACAACTGGCGCGACGCGCTCGACCGCGTCCCCCACTTCGCCATCTCGGAGACCCCGCGCTACGTCGGCCGGGCCGTCGCCGCGCTCGCCGCCGACCCGGACGTGGCCCGGTTCAACGGAACCTCCCTCTCCAGCGGCGGCCTCGCCCGCGAGTACGGCTTCACCGACCTCGACGGCAGCCGCCCGGACGCCTGGCGCTACCTCGTCGAGGTCCAGGACGCGGGCAGGCCGGCGGACGTGACCGGCTACCGCTGATCCCGTCCGGCCCCTGCCGCGGTGATCGCCCCCGGCAGTACCTTCACCCCATGACGACGGACACAAGGCGCTTCGAGGGTTACGGGGTTCTCATCACCGGGGCGGCCCGCGGCATCGGCGCGGCCACCGCCCGGCGGTTCGCCCAGGAGGGGGCGCGGGTCCTGGTGGCCGACGTGGACCCGGCCGAGGCGGAGAGGACGGCGTCGGCGCTGCGGGACCGGGGGCTCGGCGCCGAGGCCTTCGCCTGCGACGTGGCCGACCGGGCGTCGGTCGAGGCGGCGGTCGCCCACGCCGTGGACGCCTTCGGCTCGCTCGACGTGCTGGTCAACAACGCCGCCCACTGCACACCCGACGCCCCCCGTTTCGAGGACGAGCCGGACGAGGAGTGGGCCCGCGACCTCGACGTCACCCTCACCGGCGCGTACCGCTGCTGCCGCGCCGCACTCGGGCACCTCGCCGCCTCCGGCCGGGGCGCGATCGTCGGCATCGGCTCCGTCAACGGCCTCCAGGACTTCGGCAACCACGCCTACAGCGCGGCCAAGGCGGGCCTGGTCTCCCTCACCCGCACCCTCGCCGGCCACGCCGCGCCCCGGGGCGTCCGCGTCAACCTCGTGGCGCCGGGGACCGTCCGCACCCGCGCCTGGGAGGGCCGGGACGAGGAACTCGAAGCGGCCCGGCGCCTCTACCCCCTGGGCCGTGTCGGCGAACCGGAGGACATCGCGGCCGCCGTCGCCTTCCTCGCCTCCCGCGACGCGTCCTGGATCACCGGGACCACCCTCGTCGTCGACGGCGGCATCACGGCGGTCAACTCGGGGTTCCGGCAGGCGCTGCGCGGGCCGGGGGACACCCGGTAGGACGCCCGGCCCCGGCCGCATGTCACCGTTCGGTCCCGAACCGCCCGCCCGTACAACCGATTTCCCCGGCCGTCCGTCTACCTGGCAGAGTGCGCAGCTCGTGCCCTCACTTCCGTGGGAAAGGCAGATGGACCATGGGCGACATGCGGAGACGGGGTGCCGTCGTTCTCGGGGTCACCTCGCTGGTGGCCCCGCTCACACTCGCGCTCGGCGCCGCACCGGCGCAGGCCGCGAGCTGCACCACCAAGGCGGGCCCGTACCAGAAGCAGGTGGAGAAGTTCCTCGGCCGGCCGGTCGACGGCAAGCAGTCCACCGCCGACTGCAAGGCCATCCGCGCCTTCCAGACCAAGCACGGCATCACGCCGAACATCGGGTACGCCGGCCCCGTCACCTGGGGCGTGATGGACCTGATGAACAAGCAGAAGGCCGTCGGGAAGAACCCGAACAAGTCGGGCAAGTGCCCGGTGAACAAGGGCCGTGTCGCCTGCGTGAACCTCACGCTGCAGCTCAGCTGGATCCAGGACGGAAAGAAGCTCGTGTACGGCCCCGTGCCGGTGCGCACCGGCCGCGACGGCTACGAGACCCGCACCGGCCTCAAGAAGATCTACTGGCGCAACATCGACCACGTCTCCACCATCTACGACGTGCCGATGCCCTACAGCCAGTTCTTCGACGGCGGCCAGGCCTTCCACTCGGCCGGCGTCAGCATGTGGAACCCGCCCGGCTCGCACGGCTGCGTCAACATGACGAAGACCGACGCCAAGAAGTACTGGTCGCTGCTGAAGAACGGCGACGACGTGTACGTGTACGGCCGCAAGCCCGGCACCTGACCCGCGTCCGCCCCGGGCCCGGGATGTGAACTCCCCCACGTTCCTTGACAGATGGACGTGATCAGGGACACTGTCCGTAATGCCCGATGTGCGTGCGATTACTCACGGCGTCTTCACCTCGGGCGCCGTATGCTTCACACCATGTCCACCACTGTTGAGCCTTCCTCCGAGCGATCGGCTGCCGAGGTCAACGAGGAGATCCGGGCCCTGTGGCTCCGGTCGGGCGGGACACTGAGCGTCGAGCAGCGCGAGGAGTACCAGCGCCTCGTCCAGGAGTGGGCCTCGGCCCTCCCGGAGTCGGCGAAGGCGGCCTGAGCGCCGCCGGGCCGCCTCGGCATCACCATCCCGCAGACCGGGCACCCACGACCGAATGGGTGCCCTTCTCGCACCGACCTCGGCCCTCCGTTACGGCGTCGTCGTCCCCCCGGGCTCCCGGCTTCGCTCGAGCAGGGCGCTACCCCCGTCACCGGCGGACCGCTGAGCCGCCGCGTCCCGCACGCCGCCGTCACCTTCCTCGGCCGGGTCGGCGGGCCGCTGCTCGCCGCCGGTGCCGCCCTCCTCGTGCCCGCCGGCGCCGTGCGCCCCGCCGACCTGCTGTGGGGCGCGCTGTCCGGCGTCGGCAGCGCCACCGCGATGCGCTTGCCCGACCGCGGCCCGAGCCGCGGCGCGACGAGCGTGGTCGTGCCGGTGAGCGCCGTCACGGACGCCGCGCCGTCCGTCCTGTGCGGCGTCCTCCTCCTCGGCGACCGCCCGGGGCCCTGGCCCGGGCGGGGACCGTCGTCACCGGGCCCGCCCTGTGGTGGTGTCCGGCGGCGGCACCCGCCTGGGCGGGGAGGCGGCGGACGGGCTCCTCGCCGGCGCGGGCGTCGCGGTGCGGTACGTCGCCCCCGGCGGCAGGCGGCCGGACCGATCGGGGCCGCCGCGACGGTGCGGCTCACCGTCGGGTGGGGGACCGCCCCCGCCGCACCGCTCAGCCCCAGGTCGCCGAGTAGTGGCGCCGGTACGCCTTGCGGTCCTGTTCCGCGCGGATCCAGCGCGTCGCCACCAGGGCGACCAGGCTGCCCCCGACGACCAGCAGACCGGGGCCGACGTTCCGGGGGTCGGCGAGCCGGGACAGCAGCGTCGACGCGTTCGGGACGCCTCCCGCCGGGGCCGACGAGCCCGGCGAGGCGGCGCCCGGAGCCGCCGCGCCCTGGGGCGCCGACGGCGCCGGGGAGGCCGTCTCGTCACCCTCCCGCGGGGACACGATGAGCCGCACCTTCAGCTGCGCCAGCGCCTTCGTCACCGGCTGGAAGTACGTCGTACCGCCCGCCGTGCAGTCGCCGCTGCCGCCCGAGGTCACGCCCAGCGCGATGCCCTCGGAGAACATCGGGCCGCCGCTGTCGCCCGGTTCGGCGCACACATCGGTCTCGATGAGGCCGCTGACCGTGCCCTCGGGGTAGTTCACCGTCGCGTCGAGCGCCGTCACCTCCCCGTCCCGCAGGCCGGTGGTGCTGCCGCTGCGGAACACCCGCTGGCCGACCGCGGGATCCGCCACCCCGGTGATCCGCACGCCCCGGCCGTCGCCGACCGCCACCACGCCGGCGCCCTCACCCGCCCGGCCGCCGGCGTACTCGATCAGGGAGTAGTCGTCACCGGGGAAGCTGCCGCCGACCGTGGTACCGACCTGTTTTCCGGCCCGGTCGTCGGTGAACCACACGGAACCGTCGGGCCCGCAGTGCCCGGCCGTGAGGATGAAGTCGCGGCTGCCGTCGGTCACGTTGAAGCCCGCCGAGCAGCGCCCGGCCGTCGACAGGATGGGCCGCGCCCCGTTGAGGCGGGTGGTGAAGGTGCCCCCGGTGCGCTCCATGCGGACGAACCCGCCGATGCCGTCCGCCACCCGGGTGAGCTTGGACCAGTCGTCGGCGGAGACCGTGCTGTCGCCCCGGACCACCACCTCGTTGGACCGGTAGTCCATCGCCCAGGCCGTCCCCGGCACACGCGGCGCCGAACGCAGCGTCCGCGTGGCCGACTTGAGATCGCGCATGCTGTGCCGCACCATCTTCGGCTCGGCACCCGCCCGCCGCACCTCGCCCGCCGCCTCCTCGTCGGTGACCGCGACGACCGTCCGCCCGTCGGCGCCGATCCAGCTGCCCGCCGTACGGGAGGCGCCGAGCCGGGACACCAGGTCGGCGCCGGGGCCGGCCGACTGCCCGGCGGCCGTGTACGGCACCGTGTCCGCGGCCGCGCCCGGCGCGGCGGGCTCGCTCGCGACGGCGCGTGTGACCATCGTGGCCCCCAGGAGGAGTCCGCCGACGGCCGCCAGCCGTGTCACTCGCCGGACGACCCGTCGTCGTGCGTGCCTCATGCATGGCTCCCGAACCTCAGCGGCGCGGCGCGAACACCGCGGGGCCTCCCCTCGAGCCGGGTGCCCCCTCCCCATACGCGCCGGGGAGCCGCAGCGTTCAACGAGGGCGCGATCCGGCGCGCGGCGGCGGGGCCGAGCGGCCGCGCCCGCCGCCGGGCCGGTGCCGGACGCGGCCCCTCGTCGTGACTCCCGCCCGCCCCACGGCCCCCTATCGTGTGCCCATGACCAGGATCCCGCACGAGACGTCCGGTGAACCGAACCCGCTGAACGCCCTCACCCTGGACAGCCTGCGACGCCGTACCAGCATGAAGTGGCGCACCTACCCCGAGGACGTGCTGCCCCTGTGGGTGGCCGAGATGGACGTACCGCTCGCCGGGCCGATCGTGCGCACCCTCACCGAGGCGCTCGAGGCGGGCGACACCGGCTACCCCGCCGGCACCGCCTACGCCGAGGCGCTGGCCGCCTTCGCGGAGAAGCGGTGGGGCTGGAGCGGGCTCGCCGTGGAGCGCACCGCGGTCGTGCCCGACGTGATGCTGGGCGTGGTGGAGATGCTCAAGCTGGTCACCGGGCCCGGGGACCCGGTGGTGGTGAACCCGCCGGTGTACCCGCCCTTCTACGACTTCGTCCGGCACATGGACCGCGAGGTGGTCGAGGCACCGCTCGGCGCGGACGCGCGCATCGACCCCGGCGTCCTGGAGGACACCTTCCGGAAGGCGGCGGCGGACGGCCGGCGGGCCGCCTACCTGCTGTGCAGCCCGCACAACCCCACCGGGACCGTGCACACCGCGAAGGAGCTGTCCGCCGTCGCCGCCCTCGCCGAGCGGTACGGCGTACGCGTCGTCGCCGACGAGATCCACGCGCCGCTGGTCGTCGGCGAGGCGGACTTCGTGCCCTACCTGAGCGTGCCGGGCGGCGAGCGCGGCCTGTCCCTGATGTCGGCCTCGAAGGCGTGGAACCTGGCCGGCCTCAAGGCCGCGCTCGCCGTCGCCGGGCCCGCGGCCGCCGACGACCTGGCCCGGATGCCCGAGGAGGTCGGCCACGGCCCCAGCCACCTCGGCGTCCTCGCCCACACCGCCGCCCTGCGCGACGGCACCGCCTGGCTGGACGCCCTGCTCGCCGGCCTGGACGCCAACCGCCGGCTGCTCACCGGCCTCCTCGCCGAGCACCTGCCGGCGGTCCGCTACCGCCCGGGCGACGCCACCTACCTCGCCTGGCTCGACTGCCGCGCCCTCGGCCTCGGCGACGACCCGGCGCGGGTCTTCCTCGAGCACGGCCGCGTGGCCCTCACCCCCGGCCTCGCCTTCGGCACGGGCGGCGCCGGCCACGCCCGGCTGAACCTCGCCGCCTCGCCCGGGGTGATCGAGGAGGCGGTACGGAGGATGGCGGCGGCCGTGGAGCGGGCGGGCCGTGACTAGCGCGGGGCGCGGCACCGGTCACGGACGGGGGCGGCCGCATGGCTGACGAGTGTTTCCGGCACCCGCGGCTCGCCGCGGTCCACGACCCGCTCGACCCGGACCGCGGCGACCTCGACGCGTACCTGCGCATGGCGCGGGAGTTCGGGGCCCGGCGGGTCCTGGACATCGGCTGCGGGACGGGGGTGTTCGCCCTCCTCCTGGCCGGACGCGGGATCGAGGTCGTCGGCGTCGACCCCGCCGGGGCGTCCCTCGAGGTGGCCCGGGCCAAGCCGGGCGGCGACCGGGTGCGCTGGATCCACGGCGACGCGACCGCGCTCCCGCCGCTGCGGGCCGACCTGGCGACCATGACGGCGAACGTCGCCCAGGAGATCACCGAGCCGGACGCGTGGCGGGGCACGCTGCGCGGGGCCCGCGCGGCCCTCCGGCCCGGAGGGCGCCTGGTGTTCGAGACCCGGGACCCGGCCCGGCGGGCGTGGGAGGAGTGGACCCGGGAGGCGTCGTACCGCGTGACGGACGTGCCGGGCGTCGGCGCGGTCGGGAGCTGGGTCGAGGTGACCGGGGTGAGCGGGCCGCTGGTGTCCTTCCGGTGGACGTACGTCTTCGCCTCGGACGGGCAGGTGCTGACGTCGGACTCGACGCTGCGCTTCCGCGAGCGGCAGGAGGTCGAGGCGGACCTGGCCGCGCAGGGATACGCGGTGGAGCAGGTGCGCGACGCCCCCGACCGCCCGGGCCGGGAGTTCGTCTTCGTCGCGCGGCGCCCGCGGGACGGCGCGGAGCCCTCCGGGGGCCGGGCCGCGCCCGGCGCCTGATCCCGCGGGAGGCGGGCCGGCGGGTGCGACGCGGGGCGGCCGGCGGGTGTACGCGCCCGGTGGCGGTGGGCGCGGGGAGCCGGACGCCCCGGCGAGGAGGGGAGGGGTTCGCCGGCGCGGCCACCGGGCGGCCGGTGTCACCCCGCGAAGGTGCGGACGAGGAGCAGGACGTTGAGCACACTGATCACGGTGCTCACCACGACGGCGGCCACCGTGGTGACACGGCGGTTGACCAGGTCCCCCATGATCCGCCTGCGTGCCGTGAAGACCAGCAGGGGAACGAGCGCGAAGGGGACGCCGAAGGACAGCACGACCTGGCTGAGGACGAGTGCCTGCGTCGGTTCGACGCCCAGGGAGAGGACGACCAGGGGCGGTGCCATGGTCACCAGGCGGCGTACCGTCAGCGGGATGCGGCGCCCGAGGAAACCGCGCAGGATGACCTGGCCCGCGAAGGTGCCGACGCCCGAGGAGGCCAGTCCGGACGCGAGCAGGGCGAGCGCGAACGCGAACGCGGCGCCGGATCCCAGGACGGCGCCGAGGCCGGCGTGGAAGCCCTCGAGCGTCTCCTGCGTGTCGGTTCCGTGCAGGGCCGCGGCGGCGATGGTGAGCATGCTGGCGTTCACCAGTCCCGCGATGCCGAGCGCGATGAACAGCGCGGAACGGTGGGCGCGCAGCCGGCGGCGTTTGTGTTCCCGGGAGGACCGGGCGGGGCTGCGCGCCAGTGAGGAGTGGAGGTAGATGACGTGCGGCATGACGGTGGCGCCGATCATGCCGGTGGTCAGCAGGATGCTCTGGGTGTCGGCGAAGCGGGGGCGCATCCCGGACAGGGCGCCGCTCCACGCGCCGGCGGCCGCCGCCTGGTAGACGAAGCCGGCGAGGATGACCAGGAGCAGGGCGGCGGTCACGATCTCGAAGCGGCGCCGTCCTTCGGGAGCGAGGGTCAGCAGCAGCAGCGAGGTGGCCGCGACGATGAAGGCCGCGGGCAGCAGGGGGATGCCGAACAGGATGTGCAGGGCGACGGCACCGCCGACGAACTCGGCCAGGTCCGTCGCCATCGCGACGAGCTCCGCCTGCAGCCAGAGCGTCCGGTTCAGTGAGCGGGGGGTGTGCGCCCGGCACAGCTGGGGGAGGTCCCTGCCCGTGGCGACGCCCGCTTTGCAGGCGAGGTACTGGACGAACACGGCCATGACGTTCGCGGCGGCGATCACCCACAGCAGCATGGGCCCGTAGCGGGTGCCGGCCGTCATGTTGGTGGCGAAGTTGCCGGGATCCACATAGGCGACCGACACGACGAACGCCGGGCCGAGCATCGCCAGGATCATCCGCGGCCGGGATCCGGCCGCGGTCCCCGCCGCGGACCGGCCCCTGCCGACGGGTTCCGCCGGGGATCCGGCCGCGGCGGACGGCGTGCGGGTCGGCGGAGCGAGCGGGGTGTCCGGCACCCGCCGGGTGGAGGCCGGGTCAAGCATGCCGCCTCCTCGACGCGGGCACGTGGCGCGGCGGCTCCGGGCGGCGCACCGCCCGTGCCGACAGCAGCCCCGCGAGGGCGGCGGTCAGGAGGACCGCGGCCAGGATCCGGTGCGCCGGACCGCCGCACACGAGTCCGACGACGGCGGACAGCGTGTAGAGGCCGCTCAGTACGAGGCGGGTCACGGGCGGACGCGGGGGTGCGGGGACGACGGAGTGACGCATGGTGGTGATCCCTTCGAAGGGCGGCCGGACCGGGCCCGCCCGCCGGCGGGCCCGGTCCGCGGCCCTCACTCGTCCGGCGTCATCGCGTCCTTGATCTTGCCCTTCAGCCCGGTCTCGGTGCCGAGCACCGGGCCCTTGGGCTCACCCCGGCTGCCGTCGTAGGTGGCGTACAGCTTCGGGTCGGGCGGCGGAGGCACGGCGAGGTCCCCCAGGGGCTCGGGGGACCGCAGCACGCTGAACTCGTGGTCACCGTCCGGGGTCGGGCCGCTGCCCCACAGGCCGAGTTCGGTCTCCGCCCCGTCGGACAGGTGCCAGATCGTCTGGGCGTGCTCGCGGTACTCCACGTCCTCGAACCCGCCCGGGACGACCACGTTCTCGAGCCCGTCCTCGCGCAGTTGCTCGATCGCCGCGAGCCACTGGTTCTGGTGCACGGTGTCCCGGGCGAGGTTGAACTTGAGCATGTCCTTCACGCCCGGGTCGTCGGTCATGTTGTACAGCCGGGCGGTCTGCAGGCGGCTCTGCGCCTCCGCGGCGACGTTGGCGTAGAAGTCGGCGAGGAGGTTGCCGCTGGCGATCGCGTACCGGCCGTTCCAGGGGTACCCGTTGCTGTCCGCGGGCAGCGCCGCGCCGCCGGCGATGACGGCCTGCTGCGGGTCCATGCCCCCCAGGACCGCGCCGACGGCCGGGTCGGAGGTCGCCATCTTGGTGGTCGCGGTGGCGGGGGCCCCCTCCAGCAGGCGCGCGATCATCGTGGCGAGCATCTCCACGTGACCGATCTCCTCCGTGGCGGTGTCCATGATCAGGTCTTTGTACTTGCCCTGGATACGGGTGTTCCACCCCTGGAAGAGGTACTGCATCATCACGGACATCTCGCCGTAGGCGCCGCCCACGAGTTCCTGCAGCTTGTGTGCGTACGCGGGGTCCGGCTTCTCCGGCCGGGCCTCGAACTGAAGCTTCTGAGTGTGTCGGAACATGGTGTTCCCCTGGGGGCAGATGTGGTTTCGGCGGAGGTGGGGACAAGCCCCGTGCCGGTGCTCGTCCGCTCGTGCCACGACGCTAGGCAGCCCCCGTCACCGTGACGTGTCCGTGCGCCTACCGGTGATCACCCCGTCGCGTCACACGGTCGCGCCGACGGCCCCGGTTCCCCGCCCGGCGGCCGGCCCGCACCGGCGGAAACCGCAGGGCGGCGTCGCGGTGCGGAACCGGTGACGCCGTCCACACGCACGGGGTCCGGATTCACCCGGCGGGGTCCCGGGGAACGGAGGTCCGGCGGCAGGAACGCGCATCGAATCCCCTATTCTGGACAACTCGGACGTTCTTGTTCGTCTCCCGGAAAGCACGTGGAGCACTCGGCATGACCGTCACCCCTGTCGACCGTGACTGTCCGTCCCGGCCCCGGGCGGAGGTGTCCCTGCTCGGCCACTTCGCGTTCCGTCTCCCTCACGGACACGTCTACCTGGCGCCCACCACGCAGAAGGTGCTGGTGCTGCTCGCGATCCACGCGCACGGCCTGGCGCGCGGCAGCGCGGCCGCACTGATCTGGCCGCACCTGCCCGACGGCCGGTCCGCCGCCAGCCTGCGCTCCGCCCTGTGGCGCCTGTCCCGCGCCGGTGGCCCCTGCCAGGTCGTCGTCAGCGACAGCGAACACCTCCGGCTGGACCGGGACGTCCGGGTCGACCTGCACACCGCCCACGACCTCGTGCGGGACCTCGCCGCCGGCCGGCAGGCCGCCCGGCCGGCGGCGGTACCGGGCTGCCTGCGGCAGGACCTCCTGCCCGACTGGAGCGAGAGCTGGCTGCTCATGGTGCGCGAGCACTTCCGCCAGACGCGGCTGCACGCACTGGAGTCCTGCAGCAGACGGCTGCGCGCGTCCGGGCACATGGACGCGGCCATGGAGTTCGCCATGGCCGCGCTGGAGGCGGACCCCCTGCGGGAAAGCGCCCACCGGTGCGTGAGCGAGATCCACCTCGCCGAGGGGAACGTCGCCGACGCACTGCGGTTCTACGACCTCTACCGCCGGCAGCTGCGCGACGAACTGGGCCTGGCGCCCACCAGCGGCTACCGCGACCTCTTCGCGCCGTTCCTGCGCCGGCCGCCGGATTCCGTCCGGGGAGCCGCCGGGTACGGCGCGTGAACGCCGCGTCCCGCCACCGCCCCGGTCTTCCCGCGCCCCTGCGGACGCTGCGGCGGAAGGGGGGTCCGTCGCCGGCCCCGCGGACGGCCGGAACCGTGCGGCGGGGGCGTGCCGCGGCAGGCCTTAGACTGCCCGCATGGACGACGCGTCGCAGGCCCGGCTCGGGGCGGGAAAGTACCTGCTGGTCACCAGTTACCGCAGGAACGGCACGCCGGTCGCCACGCCGGTGTGGGTCGTGCGGGACGGGGACGCGCTCGGGGTGTGGACCGCCGCCGACTCCTGGAAGGTGAAGCGGATCCGGGCCCGCGGCGACGTCCTCGTCGGCCCCTGCGACGTGCGCGGCAACCCGACCGGCGAGCAGGTCCCCGCCACCGCGGAGATCTGCGACCCGGCCACCACCGCCCGCTACCGCAAGCTGATCGCCCGCAAGTACGGACTCCTGGGCCGGCTCACCCTCCTCGGCAGCCGCCTGCGCCGGGGCACCGACGGCACGGTCGGCATCCGCATCACCCTCTGAGGCGCCGCGCCGCGCGGGCCGGCGCCCGGCGGCGCGTCAGGTCCAGGCCCGGTACGGCTCGTCGACGAGCTGGAAGACGGGCTCGCCGCGCACCGGGTCCTTGGCCGTCGACAGCCGTACCCGGTCGCCGCTGTGGATGCCGATGGGCGGGCCCATGACCCGGCCGCGCACCACGAAGCCCTCGGCCATCTCGATCAGGGACACGTTGCGGGCCGCCGGGGTGTTGCGGTGGACCACCGTGGAGTGGCGGACCGTCCCGACGCCCCCGCTGCGCTCCGTACGCAGGTCGCTGCCCTGGCAGACCGGACACAGCAGCCGGTGGTACATGGCGGTGCCGCACCAGGTGCAGCGCTGGTAGAGCATGGCCTCCGCGTGGTCCGGGCCCTGGGGATCGAGCACGCCCGCCGCGGAGCCGGCTGCCTGCTGAGCGACGCTTCCTGAGTGGTGGTACACGCTGGTCAACTCCCTGCACTCGGCCGGAAACCCGCGTGCGCGGTGACCCGGGCACGCGCGTGCGCGGTTCGCCGTGCCACCGTGCACGGCGACAGAGTATGGCACTGAGTGCCACTCGTAAAGGCACTGCGTACCCTGAATTGTGCGGCGCGGCCGTACGCCGCCGGGCGGTCCGTCAGCCGTGTCCCCGGACGGACTCGAGTTCCCGCACCACCCGCCACAGCGGCGCCCCGCGCCGCGCGACGACCACCACCACGTCCTCAGGACCCCCGTCCGCCGCGGGAGCCGCCGGGGGGACCGGCACGGCGCCGAACGCGGCCTGCACGTGTCCCAGGGCGTGGTCCACCGCGGCCTCCGCGTCGTCCCGCCCGTCCGAACGCAGCCAGGAACGCAGCGCGTTGTTGTGCGCCGCGACCACGGCCGCCGCGATCACGTCGGCCCGCAGGGTCCCGTCACGGCGGCCGGCGAACCGGCCGCGCAGGTACCCCGCCAGCGCCCGCTCGTAGCGCCACACCACGGACAGCTCGTACGCGCGCAGGCCCGGCACCCGCCTGGTGAGGCGGTAGCGCTGCACGGAGAACGTCGGGTTCTCGGCGTACATCCGCAGCACCAGCCGGGCCGCGTCGCAGACCCTGCGCACCGGTTCCTCGTCGTCCGCGCCGGCCGCCAGGAAGGCCGTCATGTCGGCGAGGCACCGCTCGTGGTCGGGGAAGACCACGTCCTCCTTGGACGGGAAGTAGCGGAAGAAGGACCGCCGTCCGACCCCGGCGAGCGCCACGATGTCGTCGACCGTCGTCTGCTCGTAGCCCCGCTCCAGGAAAAGCCGGAAGGCCGCCACGACCAGTGCGTCCCGCATCGTGGTCTTCTCGGCCCTGTCGCCGCGGCCGGGAGCCGCACTGCTGGAGCTCATGAACGGGAACGTAGCATTCGGCCGCCCTCCATGGCACTCGGTGCACCCGGATGCGGAACTGAGTGCTGCCATGGGCCCCGGCGCAGGTCGTTCATATGATCGGGCCACCGTCGTCCCGAGGAGCCCGCATGCCGTCCGCCCGCCCCCGCGTCCTGTACGTCACCGACCTGGCCTACCCGGCCCGCGGACGCCGCTACTGCGACGAGGACATCTTCCTGACCTCACGGCTGCGCGAGGACTTCGACCTGGCGCTGTGCCACCCGCGCGACGCCACCGCCCTGATGGACGGCTTCGACGCCGTCGTGGTCCGCAACAGCGGCCCGGTGCTGGCCCACCAGGACGCCTACGACGCCTTCCGGACACGCGCCTCGGAGACCGGCAAGCCGGTCTACAACCCGCTCACCGGCAGGGGTGACATGGCCGGCAAGCAGTACCTGCTCGACCTGAGCGCCGCCGGCCATCCGGTGATCCCCACCGTCGACCGCCCGCACGACCTGCACCTGCTGCCCGAGACGCAGCGGTACGTGGTCAAGCCCAGGCTCGGCGCCGACTCGATAGGACTGCGCGTCGTCCCCGCCGCCGAGGTGCACGACCTCGTCGACGGGAGCGTCCTGGTGCAGCCGCACGTCGACTTCGCCTACGAGGTCTCCTTCTACTTCGTCGACCACGACTTCCAGTACGCCCTCCACGCCCCGCACCCCGGCCGGCGCTGGCAGCTGGAGCCGTACGAACCGACCGCCGGGGACCTGGAGTTCGCCCGGCACTTCATCGACTGGAACACCCTCGACCACGGCATCCAGCGCGTCGACGCCTGCCGCGCGCCGGGCGGCGGACTGCTGCTGGTCGAGCTGGAGGACCTCAATCCCTACCTGTCCCTCGACGCCCTCGACGAGACGGGCCGGGAGGCGTTCGTGGCCGCCATGACGGCGTCCCTGCGCCGCTTCCTGCACGACGCCGGGGTGACGGGGAGCTGAACCCCGCGGCCCCTCGCCGCGTATCCCTCCCCGTGGGCGGATCCGCCCGCCGTGCGGCCGGAAGGAGAACAGCGTGGCGACACCGCCCGGGTCAGGGAAGCCGCACGACGGCCCGCCCCCCGAACCCGTTCACGTGCTGCGCCCGCGTCCTACCGACGCGCTCGCGGAGCTGTTCCGGGAGTTCGAGCGGGAGGGCGCCGGCGGCCGCGCGCCCGCGCCGCCGCCCGCCCGGCCGGCCGGATCCGACGACAGGACGCGGGAACTCCCGCCCCTCACCGCCGGCCGGCCACCGGCGGACGGCCGCCGCTTCGGGGGACGCCGCGCCGCCCCGGCGCTCGCGGTGGCCGCCGCGGCGGCGATCGGCTTCGGCGGCGCGCTCCTGCTCACGGAACGGGACGCCGGCGACCGCGCGGAACCCGCACCGCGGCCGCCCGCGACCGCCCCCGCCCGGCCCTCGCCGTCCCCGGCGCTCCCGGGAGTCCTGCGCGAGGGCGACGCCGGCCCCGAGGTGGCCGAACTCCAGGAACGGCTGCTGCGCGTCCCCGACGTCTACCGGAGGGGGACCACCGACGGCCGCTACGACGCCACCGTGTCCGAAGCCGTCGCCCGCTTCCAGCTCTGGTACGGCGTCCGCGGCGACGAGACCGGCGTCTACGGCGACGACACACGGCTCGCGCTGGAGTCCCGCACGGCCGACGTGAGCCGCGCCGCGGGCTCCGTCCGCCCGGGGAACTGACCCGTGCCGTGGGGCCGCGGCGGGGCCGGCGGCCCCGGAACGGGGCGGGCGCCCGTCCGCCGCACGCCCTACGGCTCGTCGTGCCCCTGCGGCTTCCCGGGCAGGCGGATGTCCAGGACGCACACGTCGTCGCGGCGCTCCCCCTCCAGCATCGCGTCCAGCAGCGCCCCCAGGGAGCCGGTCGCGTGGTCCGGGCGGGCCGCCACGGCCTCGGCCAGACGCCCGAGCCCCACGTCGATGCTCTCCGGGGGCCGCTCCACCAGGCCGTCCGTGTACAGCAGGATCCGGTCGCCCGGTTGCAGACGGCACTCGGCCTCTTCGTAGCGCGGCGCGGTGGACGCGCCGAGCAGCATGCCGCTGGGGCGCCGCAGATAGGTCACCTCGCCGTCGCGCAGCAGCAGCGGCGGGGTGTGTCCCGCCTGCGCCCAGACCAGGCGCCGCTCCCCGGGGTCGTAGCGGGCCAGGACCATGGTCGCGGTGCCGTGGGTGTCCCGGGAGTGCAGCAGCAGCGTGTTGAGCCGGGCGAGCGCGCCGGTCAGCGAGGAGCCGGTGATGACCATGCCCTTGGCGGTGAAGCGCAGCTGGGCCATGGTGGCCACGGCGCCGATCCCGTGTCCGGCGACGTCACCGACGACGAACAGGGCGTCGCCGTCGGGCAGTTCGATGGCGCTGAACCAGTCACCGCCCACGTGTATGCCCGCCTGGGCGGGGAGGTAGGCGACCTCGACGCGCAGTCCGGCCAGGTTCACCGCCCGTCGGGGCAGGGGCAGCAGGGCGTTCTGCAGGCGGGCGACCAGGGTCCGCTCGGCCTGGAGCACGTCGTGCTGGGTGAGGATCGCCTGCTCGCTCTCCACCAGGGCCAGTTCGGCCCGGCGCCGGGCGGTCAGGTCCTGCACGAAGCCGTGCACCTCGACGGGCGTGCCGCGCAGGTCCGTCACGGCCTCGGCGACCAGACGCAGGTGCCGTACGCCGTGTGCGGTGCGGACCCGGAACGGGACGTCGAACGGCAGGCCCTCGCCGGCCAGGCCGCCGACGGCGTGGCTCAGGGCGGACCGGTCCTCGGGCACCGCGAGTCCGGGGAGGTCGGCGAGCCGGACGGGCCCGTCCGCCGGGTCCCGGTCGAGGATCGCGAAGACCTGCGACGACCAGGACACCTCACGCGTGCTCAGGTTCCAGTTGGCCCAGCCGAGGTTGCCCAGCCGCTGCAGGTCGGCGAGCCGCTGCTCCTGCCGGTCGGAGGAGGCGTGCCGGAGCCACGTGACGACCAGCGAGTCCCCCAGCCGGGCCACCCGTACGGAGTACATGGACAACGCCGTGACCCCGTCCGCCACCTCGTGACGGGCGAACGGCCGCCCCTCGTACGGCTCCCCGGTGGCGAGCGCGTCCAGGCAGCCCTGCCACAGCGGTTCGTCCGTCAGGCCGGGCCAGTACTCGCGCAGCCGCCGGCCGACCGGGTCGTCCCCGGTGCCGCCCAGTACGGCGGCCGCCTGCGCCGTCGCGGCGTCGACGCGGAAGTCCGTGGTCTCGCCGCAGGGACCGCGCAGCGGGGACAGCAGCATCACCGCGACGGGCAGTGCCTCGAACAGGGGCCGCAGGGCGTCCGGGTGAGCGGCGGCCGCCGGTCGCGCCGGGACGGCGAACGTGCGCAGCCGTCCGGCACACAGCCGGGCGACCCCCTCCAGATGGGTGCGGTCGCGCGGGGTGAACACCCCGGAGCGCCCGCGCAGCACACCGATGCAGACCTCGGCGCCCTCCCCGGCGGGCACGGGCAGCCAGGCCCGCGACCGCCACCGCTCGGGGGGGTCGCCGATCAGCAGGTACCGCTCGCTGTCCTCGGCGAAGTCCTCCAGCCAGCGCGGCGCACCGGACCGGAGGGCGTCCAGGATCGCGATTCCGTTGAAGGGGGGCACCTGGCGCCACCGGGCGGCGAGCCGTTCGTCGATTCCGGCGTGGCCGACCAGCTCGAGCCCTCCGCCGGGCCGGCGGGCGTAGATCATGACCGAGTCCGCGCCCAGGTCCGGCGCGAGGTGTTCCAGCAGGCACCGGGCCAGGTCCCGGGGCGAGTCCGCGTGGACGAGGGCGCGGCCGAGGCGGGCCAGCGCGGCGGCGACGTCGTCCGGAGCGGACGGGGCCACCGACGGGCCGGCCTCGGGGAGGCCGGACGCCGCGCCACGGGTGTCCGCCGCGGAGCGTGCCCCGGGTCCGCCGGCGCCGGACCGGGCGGGCGCCGGGTCGCCCAGGGTGATCCAGCACTCCTCCAGCAGGGTGCGGCGGGCCGCCTTGGCGCGCTGGAGCAGCGTCTCGTCCGCGGCGTCCGCGGAGCAGCCGGTCAGGGCCATCACGACGCCTTTGGCTCGTTCCACGACGGCCGACGTCGCCGCCTGCTCGCGCAACCGGTCCATCTCGGCGCGTTGCCGGGCGACGACCCTGGCCAGTTCGGCCAGGTCGGGCGCGGATCCGGGCTCCGCCGGGGTAACGGAGTCGCTCATCACGCGACGAGCATGGCACATCAAGACGTACAGGATCACCGGTCCGACGGCCGGGAATTCACCGGTGATCAGGCCGGGGACCTGCCCGTGCGCACTGCGTCGCCCGGCGCCTGCGGAACGCCACCGGCGGCCGGCGCGCGCGCCTTCGGCGCCCCCGTGCCGGCGTGCGGGCGCCGCCCCGTCGGACCGGGCGGGACCCGGGGTCAGCGGTGGGTGTCGGCCAGGGCCCGGGTGACCGCCCGCACGCTGCGCGCGATGTGCTGCAGCTGCGTGACCTCCGCCGCGTACAGCTTGATCGTGTGCTCGATGACGCCTTCCTGCAGTCCCAGCCGGGGCAGATCGGCCCGCGCGGTCTGCAGGGCGGTGCGCGCCACCCGGATCTCGTGCTCGACCTGGATCTGGGCGTGCCGGGCCAGCAGGACGGGGCGCCGGACGAACGCCGGATAGCTCGCGTAGCGCGCCGGCACCAGCTCGCGCAGCCACTTGGCCGCCGAGCGTTCCCAGTCGTAGCTGCCGGGCGTCTTGACCTGGCAGGGCCAGTCCGGACCGAGGCGCGTGGAGGTCAGGGGCATGATCATCGCTTCCGGGTGTACGGCGTCGTGGGGTGGACGACGGGACGTGGCGGCCCCGGCCTAGGGGATGACCGGGGCCGCCACGGGCGGCCGGGCGGGGATGCCCGGCCCGACACCCGGGCCGCCGGAGCGGGTAGGAGCCGGAGGCGTCGGGTGTTCGCGCAGGAGCCCGGTCCGGAAGGGCCGGGCCGTGATCCGTGAGCAGTATTTATATATGCCATCCGGTTTTCAAGACGTATGAAAACATTCATGCGTGCTTTGACGGGGGTGGTCCGCTCGGGGCCTGCCGCGCCCCGTGGGGCGGGATCCCGGCGGGACGGGGCGCGGCTCAGTCCTTGAGGAAGAACTGGTGCTGGTCGGCGACCTGTTCGTACTCGTCGAGCCGGGCCTGCGTCCGCTCCGGGTCCGCGTCCGTCATGGCCTGGAGCAGCGCCGCGCACATCACGCCCGGGGCGGCGTAGGAGTCGAAGACCAGCCGCGATCCGGTGCCGGTGGCGAAGGTGACGTCGGCCTCGTCCGCGATCGGGCCCAGCGCCAGGTCGGTGATCAGCGCGACCTTCAGCCCGGCGTCGCGCGCCACCCGCACCGCCGTCAGGGTCTCCTGGGCGTGCCGGGGCATCGAGAACGCCAGCACCCAGGTGCCGCCCGCCTCCCGTGACTGCAGCAGCGCGTCGTAGGCGACGCTGCCGCCCAGGGTCACGAGCCGCACGTCCGGGTGGATGCGGCGGGCGGCATAGGCGAAGTACTCGGCGAGGGAGACGGAGATGCGCAGGCCGAGGACCGTGAGCGGCGCGGACGCCGACAGCCGGCGGCCGACCTCGATGACCCGGTCGGCGTCGGCGAAGTCCCGCCGCAGGTTCTCCAGGTTCTCGATCTCGGCGTCGACCGCCGCCTGGAGCTCGTTGCCCCGGTTCTCCTCGGCGGGGCCGCCGGCGCGGGTCCCGAGGGCGATCGACTGGAGCCTCTCCCGCAGCGCGGGGTAACCGCTGAAGCCGACCGCCGAGGCGAACCGGGTCACCGAGGGCTGGCTCACCCCGACCCGGTCCGCGAGCTCCGTGATCGGCAGGAACGCCGCCTCGGTGATGTGCTCGATCAGGTACTGGGCGATGCGCCGCTGGCCGGGGGAGAGGCGGGGGCGGTCGAACAGGGTGCGCAGCTGGGAGGTCGGGGACAACTCCGTGTCCTGGCCCGCCTTCCCCGAGGTGATCGCGGATGCCTGTGCGCGTGCCTGCTGCGGCGATGGCACCGGTGCGCCTCCTTCGTCTCCCACGGGGGTTCAACATAGCTCACGCACCGTGGTGGCCAGGCCCCTCGCCGGAACGCATCGGCCCGCTTCCCCAGGGATATCCCCGCGACGCGGGGGAACCCGCCGCCGTACGGCGAGGCGGACGCAAGCCCCCGTGACAGCGGACGAGAGCCACACGACACACGAGGAGTCACCGGACATGACCGTCCCCGAGGAGAACCGGCCGAAGACCCGGGACACCGACGACACCATCGAGCAGCGGGAGGAGAACGAGACGCGCGACCGGGGCGCCACCGGCCGCACGATGCGCGAGGCGCTGGAGGAGGCCGAGGTGCGGCCCGACGACTTCGACGAACGCTGACCCTCCCTCCCCCCGTCCCCGACGCGCACACGTTTCGGCAGGTGGAAAGCATGGGCGCCCTGAGCGCGCTGGAAGAGGCACTGGAGAACCGATGGGAGGCGCTGTGGGCGCGGATGGCCGGCCGGGACCCGGTCGAACTCGTCGACGCCCTGCGGCGGGAGTGCGACAGCCACGCCGTGGTGTGCCGCGCGGGCCGGGTGATGGTCCCCAACGCCTACGACGTGGAGCTCGCCGACGAGGTGTACGACCAACTGGCGCACCGCGGCAGCCGCGTCGGGCAGGCGCTGACCGACAGCCTGGCCCGGCACGCCGCGCGCCACGGCTACGCGTGGGCGGGCCCGCTCGCGGTGCACGTCCGCAGGTCCGGTGACGTGCCCAACGGCCGTTACCGGGTGGCGAGCAGTGTGATGCCGCACGTGAGCGCCGAGGGCTTCCAGCGGGCCGGGCGGTAGCGGCCGCAGCCGCGTCGGCGGACCGTGATCGCGCGATCCGTGCCGCCGGCCGGCCGCCCGGCGAACCGGCCGAGCCCCCTGGCTCCGGTCCGCGTCCCCGCCGGGCGGGGCCACGGCCCTCCGGGACCGGGACGCACACCCGCCCCCGCGGAGCGGGCAGGCGGGACCGCACCGTCGAGCGCTCCGCGGCTTCCCCCGCGGCACCGACGAGAACGCGGCGGTCGACGCCGGGGCGGCACAGGGCGGGATCCCCGCCCCCCGTGAACGCCGTGCCGGAGCCCGGCGGACGGCAGGGGAGGCACCCGGCGGACTCGGCGCCGGACGTGCCGCCCCGGGCCGCACCCCGTGCCGCCCGCCGGGCGTCACCGTGCCCGGCGCACCACGGCCGGGGCCCGCGCGGCGAGTTCCTCGAGCGGGGCGCCGGTCAGCCGGCACACCGTCCACTCCTCCAGGAGTTCCGCGCCCAGCGCCTTGTAGAAGGCGATCGCCGGCTCGTTCCAGTCCAGCACCACCCACTCGAAGCGCTCGAAGCCGTTCTCCCGGCAGATCGCCGCCAGGGCGGCGAGCAGCGCCCTGCCGTGCCCGGCGCCCCGGGTGTGCGGGCGCACGTAGAGGTCCTCCAGGTACATGCCGCGCGTGCCGGTCCAGGTCGAGAAGCGGGGGAACCACAGCGCGAACCCCACCACGGCGCCGGTCGTGTCGTCCTCGGCGATCAGGACGGAGGCGGCGGGGTGCTCGCCGAACAGCGCGGCACGCAGCTGTTCCTCGGTGGCGCGGGCCTGCTCGGCGGCCTTCTCGTAGGCGGCGAGTTCGCGGACCAACGCGTGGATCTCGGGGACGTCGTGGACGGTGGCTTCTCTGATCATGGACGAGAGCCTGCTGTGCCGGGCCGGTCCGCGTCCAGCCGGTTTCAGCGGCCGGACGCGTCCCCGGGCGCGCGGTGCCCCTCCGTACGCCGGAGCCCCCGCGCCCCGGTGTCCCCGCCCGGCAGCGCGGACCGGGGCACCACCAGGTCGGCCCGGTCCCGCGTCGCGGCCACCAGCTCCGCGTTGGGCTGGTCCGTGCGCAGGACCCACGCCACCGCCTCCTCGTGGCTCTTGCCGAACTCCTCGTGCCGGGCGACCAGCCGCCGCATCCGCTCCCGCTCGTCCGGGGCGCAGAACCACACCTCGTCCAGCTGCGGCCGGACCCGCGCCCAGGCACCGGTGTCCAGCAGCAGGTAGTTGCCCTCCGTCACCACCAGCCGGGCGGCCGGCGGCACCGGGACCGCCCCCGCGACCGGCTGCTCCAGCACCCGTTCGAAGCCGGGGGCGTACACGACGTCGTCGTGCTCCTCCTCGCGCAGCCGCCGCAGCAGCGCCGCGTATCCGGCCGCGTCGAAGGTGTCCGGGGCGCCCTTGCGGTCACGGCGGCCGAGGCGGTCGAGTTCGGCGTCGGCGAGGTGGAAGCCGTCCATGGGGACGTGCGCGACCCACGGCTCCCCGGTGCCGTTCAGTTCCCGCACCAGATGTTCGGCGAGCGTGGACTTGCCCGCCCCCGGGCCGCCGGCGATGCCGAGGATCGCGCGCCGGCCGCCCCGTACCAGGGAGCGGGCGCGGCGCAGGAGGTCGTCGAAGGTCAGTGTCACACGGGGGAGTGTGCCACCCGGGAAGCGGGCGTCCCGCCGTCGTGTGGCCCGCGCCACTCACTGTTCGGCGCCGCGGGGGGAAGGGTGTCCTGTATGACGGATCTGGGTCTGCCCGACGACATCCTCGCCTGCCTCTTCGACCTCGACGGCGTCGTCACCAAGACGGCCGTCGTCCACGCGGCCGCCTGGAAGGAGATGTTCGACGCCTTCCTGCGCGAGCGGGACGGCGAGGACTTCCGGCCCTTCGACGACACCGACTACGACGCGTACGTCGACGGCCGCCCGCGGGCCGACGGCGTGCGCACCTTCCTCGCCTCCCGCGGCGTCGAACTGCCCGAGGGGACCCCCGGCGACCCGCCCGACGCCCCGACCGTGCACGGCCTCGGCAACCGCAAGAACGAACTGCTGCTGGAGAGGATCCGCACCGACGGAGTGCAGGCCTACGACGGCACCCTGCGCTACATCGAGGCGGTCCGCGCCCGCGGACTGCGCACCGCGATCGTCTCCTCCAGCGCCAACTGCCGCGACGTCCTGCGCTCGATCGGCGCCGAGGACCTCTTCGACGTCCGGATCGACGGGGTGGTCGCCGCCGAACGCGGCCTGCCCGGAAAGCCCAGGCCCGACACCTTCCTCGCCGCCGCCCGGGACCTCGGCGTCGAGCCGTCCCGGGCGGCCGTGTTCGAGGACGCGCAGGCTGGCATGGACGCCGGCCGCGCCGGGCACTTCGGGTACGTCGTCGGTGTGGACCGGGTGGGGCAGACCGACGCGCTGTACGCGCACGGCGCCGACCGGGTCGTGACGGACCTCGCCGAACTCGGGGGTGGTCGGTGATCACGCAGCGGGCGTACGCCGTCGAGCCGTGGACCGTGCGCGAGCGGACCCTCGACCTCGACCTCCTGGCGCAGAGCGAGTCCGTGTTCGCGCTGTCCAACGGCCACGTCGGCTGGCGCGGCAACCTCGACGAGGGCGAACCGCACGGCCTGCCCGGCTCCTACCTCAACGGCGTCCACGAACTGCACCCGCTGCCCTACGCCGAGGCCGGCTACGGCTACCCGGAGTCGGGCCAGACGGTCATCGACGTCACCAACGGCAAGGTGCTGCGGCTGCTGGTCGACGACGAGCCGTTCGACCTGCGCTATGGGCGGCTCGTCCACCACGAGCGGACCCTGGACCTGCGCCGGGGCGTGCTGGAGCGGGTGTGCGAGTGGACCTCCCCGGCCGGCTCCACGGTCCGGGTCCGCTCCACCCGGCTGGTCTCCCTCACCCAGCGGGCGATCGCCGCCGTCGCCTACGAGGTGGAACCCGTCGACCGCCGGACGCGTGTGGTGGTGCAGTCCGAACTCGTCGCCAACGAGAGCCTGCCCGGCCCGGACGGCGACCCGCGCGCCGCCCGCGCGCTGAAGTCCCCGCTGGAACCGGAGGAGGACCTCGCCAAGGGCCGCCGGCTGCGCCTGGTGCACCGCACCCGGCGCAGCGGCCTCAGGGTCGCCGTGGCCGCCGACCACGTCATCGACGGCCCCGGGCGGACCACCACCGGCTGCGAGAGCAACGTGGACGTGGCCCGGCTGACCGTCACCTCGGTCCTGGAACCGGGGCAGCGGCTGCGGGTGGAGAAACTCGTCGCCCACGGCTGGTCCGGCGCCCGCTCCCGCCCCGCCATGAGCGACCAGGTGGAGGCGGCGCTCGCGGCGGCCGCCCACAGCGGCTGGCAGGGACTGCTCGACGAACAGCGGGCGTACCTCGACGACTTCTGGGCCCGGGCCGACGTCGAGGTCGACGGTGACGAGGAGATCCAGCAGGCCGTCCGCTTCGCCCTCTTCCACGTCCTGCAGGCCGGGGCCCGCGCCGAGGGACGCGCGATACCCGCCAAGGGACTGACCGGCTCCGGCTACGACGGGCACGCCTTCTGGGACACCGAGGTCTTCGTGCTGCCCCTGCTGACCTGCACCGTGCCGGACGCCGCCGCCGAGGCACTGCGCTGGCGGCAGACCACCCTGCCGGCGGCCCGGGAGCGCGCCGCCCAACTCGGCCTGCGCGGCGCGGCGTTCCCCTGGCGCACCATCGAGGGCTCCGAGGGCTCCGCGTACTGGCCGGCCGGCACGGCCGCCTTCCACGTCAACGCCGACATCGCCGACGCCGTCGTGCGCTACGTCCAGGCCACCGGCGACGAGCGCTTCGAGCACGACACCGGCGTGGAACTGCTGGTGGAGACCGCCCGCCTCTGGCGCTCCCTCGGCCACCACGACGACCGGGGCGCCTTCCACATCGACGGCGTCACCGGGCCGGACGAGTACAGCGCCGTCGCCGACGACAACACGTACACCAACCTGATGGCCCGCGCGAACCTGCTGGCCGCCGCCGACGCCTGCAAGCGCCACCCCGACCGCGCCGCGGAACTCGGCGTCGACGAGGAGGAGAGCGCCGGCTGGCGCGACGCCGCCGAGGCCGTGCACGTCCCCCGCAACGACGAACTCGGCGTCCACGAACAGCACGCCGGGTTCACCCGCTACCAGCGCTGGGACTTCGACGGCACCCGTCCCGACCAGTACCCGCTGATGCTGCACTTCCCCTACTTCGACCTCTACCGCAAACAGGTGATCAAGCAGGCGGACCTGGTGCTGGCGATGCACACCCGCGCGGACTGGTTCGAGGAGTTCTCCGACGAGGAGCAGATCGCCCGCAACTTCGCCTACTACGAGCCGCTGACCGTACGCGACTCCTCACTGTCGGCCTGTGTCCAGGCCGTCCTCGCCGCCCGCACCGGGCACCTGGAGCTGGCCCACGCCTACACGGGCGAGGCCGCGCTCATGGACCTCGCCGACCTGGAGCACAACACCCGCGACGGACTGCACATCGCCTCCCTGGCCGGTACCTGGACGGCACTGGTCGCCGGGTTCGGCGGCATGCGCTGGGACGACGGCAGTCTCCGGTTCGCCCCGCGGCTGCCGCCGAGGCTGCGCCGTCTGGCCTTCACCCTGCGGTTCCTCGGCCGGTGCCTGCACGTGGAGATCACCGCGGACCGGGCCACGTACACGCTGCGTTCCGGCCCGCCGCTGACCGTCCGCCACCACGGGACCGAGCTGACGGTGCGCGAGGACGCCCCCGTCGAGCGCCCCGTGCCCCCGTCCGCGCCGCGCCCGGTTCCCGGACAGCCTCCGCACCGCGCCCCGCACCCCCGCTGACCGGCGGTGGGGCGGGCGTCCGGGGCGGGTCAGGCGGTTGGCCGTATTCCGCCCTGCCCGCCCGCCCCGGGCGGGTTAGTTTGTCCTTGTTTTCCGGAAACCGGGTTCTCCGGAATCCGGGTCTTCCGGAATCCGGGTGCGCCGCCCCGCCGGGCCCTCGGGCCCCGCGGTCCGCGGAACCCGGGACACGTGACGCGCGGGACCAAGGGACGGACGATGACCGACGGCACCGGTGCCCTCCTCGTCGGTGCGCGGCGGCGCGGGCAGGGGTCCGCGTCGGACGCGGCCCGGCGGGCGCGCGGCACCCGACCGCTCGCGGCGCTGGCCGCCGTCTTCGTCCTCGCCCAGCTCGTCCTGGTCCGTCCGGTGCTGGGCCTGGGCTGGGACGAGATCGTCTACGTCAGCCAGGTCACCTCCCACCACCCGGCCGCCTTCTTCAGCGCCCCCCGCTCCCGGGGCGTCTCCCTGCTGGTGGCGCCCGTCGCGTCCTGGTCCTCCTCCACGGTGCTGCTGCGCGTCTACCTGGCCCTGCTGTCCGGCCTCGCCCTCCACCTGGCCCTGTGCGCCTGGCGCGGCCTGTTCCCGACCCGGGTCCTGGTCACCGCGGGCGCCTTCTTCGCCTCCCTGTGGGTGACCCTCTTCTACGGTCCCCAGGCCATGCCCAACTACTGGGTCGCCGTCGGCGCGCTGATCGCCGTCGGCTGCTTCCTGCGGCACCGCGCGGACGGCTCGGACCGCGGCGCGCTGTGGGGCGTGGCGGCGGGGGCGGCGCTCATGGCGTGGATGCGGCCCACCGACGCCGTCTGGGTGGCGCTCCCGCTGTTCGTCCTCGCCCTGGCACACCGGCACGGGCGGCTCCTGCTCGCCCTCGCGGGCGGCCTCGTGGCGGGAGGGGCCGAGTGGGTGATCGAGGCCTACGCCGGATTCGGCGGACCGGCGGAGCGACTGGCCGAGGCCTCCCGCATCCAGGGCGGGCTGGGCTGGCAGATCGCCGTCGACGACCAGCTGCGCAGCCTGGGCGGACGCGCCCTGTGCCGGCCGTGCACCGGGTCGATGCCCCACCCCGTGATCACCCTGTGGTGGTTCGTCCTGCCGCTGCTCGCCGCCCTCGGCCTGGTCGTCGCGACACGGTCCCGGCGCGTCCTGCCCACCCTGCTGCCCCTGGCCTGTGCCGCCACCGCAGCCCTCCCGTACCTGTTCATGATCGGATACGCGGCGCCGCGCTTCCTCCAGCCCGCCTACGCCCTGCTCGCCCTGCCGGTCGCCGACGCGCTGTGGCACCTGGTCCGGACACCGCGGGGGAGGTGGCGGCCGGCCGTCGCGGCCGTGGTCGCGTTCGGGCTGGCCGGCCATCTGGCGGTGCAGCTGACGGTCCTGGTGCACACCGTGGACCGCAACGTCGACAGCCGCCGCGACTGGGCCCGCACCGCCGAGGCGCTGCACCGGCTCGGCGTCCGCCCGCCCTGCCTGATCACCGGGCACGAGGCCATCCCGATCGGCTACTACACCGGCTGCTCCTCCGGCGCCACCGCCGGGAACAACGAGAACACCACGGCGGAGGAGATCCTGCGCACCGCGGACCGCGTCCCGGTCGCCGCGCTCACCGGCCCGGGCGGCACACCGCCCGGCTACGCCCGCCCCTGGCCCGTCCACCGCGTCGGCGACCTCGAGGTCCGCATCGCCCCGCCACCCCGGCCGGACGGCTCCGGGTGAGACGCGCGGGCGGCACCGGGGGTTTCCCCCGGGCCCGCTCCAGGTAGGAGTCGGTTGTCGGTGCGCGGACGGGTGACGAGGGGGCGACGGCATGGCGGCGAGCGATCACGAAGGACGGCTGGGGGAGGAGTTCTTCACACCGGGAACCTCGTCGTTCACCGAGTTCCTGGCGGCCCACCGCCCCGAGCTGCTGGTCACGCGCACCCTCCCCGAGGGCGTCCGCGCCGCGGAGGTCCCGCACGGCACGACGATCCTCGCCCTCACCTACCGCGACGGCGTGCTGATCGCCGGGGACCGCAGGGCCACGATGGGCAACCTGATCGCCCAGCGCGACCTCGAGAAGGTGCTGCCCGCGGACGACCACACGGCGGTCGCGATCGCCGGCACCGTGGGGATCGCCCTGGACATGGTGCGGCTCTACCAGGTCGAACTCGCGCACTTCGAGAAGATCGAGGGCACCCCCATGACCCTCACCGCGAAGGCGGCCCGGCTGGCCGCCCTGATCCGCCAGAACCTCGCCCAGGCCATGCAGGGCCTCGCCGTCGTCCCGCTCCTCGCCGGCTACGACACCGCCGCGCCCGGGGGAGGGCGGGGCCGCATCTTCTCCTTCGACGCCGCCGGCGGACGCTACGAGAAGCACGGCTTCCACGCGGAGGGCTCCGGGTCCCCGTACGCCAGGGGAGCGCTGAAGAAGCTCTTCCGGCCGGACATGTCCCGCGACGAGGCGGCCCTGGCCGCCCTGCAGGCGCTCTACGACGCGGCCGAGGACGACTCCGCGACCGGCGGTCCGGACATCCCGCGCCGCATCTTCCCGGTCGTGTCGGTCATCGACGAGGACGGTTACGCACGGCTCGCCGAGGCCGAGACCCGGCGGCTGAGCCTCGAGATGGTCGAGCGCCGGCAGGCCCGGCCGGACGGCCCGACCGCGCGCGTGTGACGTCGGCCCCGGGCGGGGCGTCCCCGTCACCCGGCGGATTCCCGGAGGTTAGAGATCGCGTGACGGGAAACGCGGATCTGGCACCCGGGACGAACGGGGCGACGCAGCGTGACAGGGAGGAAGCCATGGGCACCGAACCGATGGGGGACGACGCCTACCAGCCCACCGGAAGCAACGAGGAGCAGGAGGACGCCGCGCCGCTCGACATGCAGGACGCCGTCGACGAACGGACCTACGACGAGACCCTCGACGAGGGCTACTCCCCGCCGGAGAAACCGCTCGGCGTCACCAAGCACGGCACCACGGCCGCCGAGCAGCACGAGGGGGAGACCCTGGACCAGCGGCTGGCCCAGGAGGTGCCCGACGTGTCCGCCCCCGACGGCGACGACGTGGGCGACCTCCCCGGGGGCGAGGGCGAGCCGGTCGACCCGGAGGCGGGCACCGGCCGCGCCGGACGGCTGGTCGCGCCGGACGAGGGCGTCCGCACCGACACCACGAAGGAGACCGTCGCCGAGGACGTGGGCATCGACGCGGGGGCCGCGGGCGCGGAGGAGGCCGCGATGCACGTCGTCGAGGACGAGACGGCGCTGCCCGGGGGCCAGGACGGGACCTGACGGTCCGCCGCGGGTCCCGCCCGCTCCGCAACGGCGCCGCCGCCGGTCCGGTGCACACGCGCACCGGACCGGCGGCGGCGCCGTGTCGCAGGGGTCGTGGGGCTCAGGGAAGGATCTTGTCCATGGCGGCGGGCCCCTCGTCGGCCAGCTTCCGCTTGGCCCATTCGAGGTTCCGCGGGGTGAGGTCCTTGCCCGAGGCAAGGACCAGGTCCTCCGGCGACACATCGGTGCCGGTGCGGGCGTGAAGCAGGTGGTCCGGGGTGGTGCCCCCCTCGGACTGCCGGGACGCGTCGGGCTGGGACGTCGACATCTTCTGGCTCCTCGGGTCCGGATCGCTGTTGCGGCCCCGGTGCTGTCATCGGGTCCGACATCACCATTCAACGCGGGGGCCCGCCGTGCATCCGGAGAGCGGGGCACCCGCGGTGAAGGGCCGCTCCTCTTGTGTGCCGGGGTACCTTTCGGGGCCTGCGGGAAACCTGGCCCCGAAAGGCCGGCCCCGGAACCCCGTGCGCCACCGCCGGGGTCCCGGGGCCGGTCCGCCCCCTCTCCGCGGGCCGCGCGGCGCACCCGGAGCCCGCGCCCGGGGAGCGGCGGCCCCGGGACGCCCCGGGAGGACGGGCCCGGGAGGACGGGCTAGAAGGGCGTCAGCGTCAGCCGCAGGCCCGTGGGAGCCGTGTCCTGGATGTAGGAGGCGAAGTCGGCCACGTCGTCGAAGGCGAAGCCGTACGCCTTGCCGTCCTCGGTGGCGGCGTGCAGGGCCTTGGAGTAGTGGTTGGTGAGCTCGGTCCGGTAGAAGACCGAGGCGTCGGTCGTCGGCTGGGCGGGGTGGCTGAGCAGCGTCGAACGGTTGAAGCCGGCGCCGAGCACGGCCGCGACCGGCCCGGTCGTGCCGTCGTTGGGGGCGGCGAGCGCGCCGTCGCAGAAGAGGACGTCCCGCGTGGAGGGCTTGCCGAAGGAGACCTGGGCGGGCCCGTCGAAGGTGAGCCGGTCGCCGCGCACCCGGCCGGTGAAGGTGCCGGCGTTGGTGGTGACCTTGAGATCCCGGCCGGTGTAGGTGCTCCACACCTCGTCGATGTACGGGGCGAGGTAGTCCTTGGCGAACAGACCGGCGTCCAGCCCGTGGCCGGGGGCGATGATCCGGGTGTCGCCCACGACGAGCCGCGAGAACGCCTCCACCTGCTTGACGGCGGCGAACGCGGCCGCGCGGCCGCCGTCGCGCACCGTGCCCGTCGTCTGGTCCTTGGACCCGGTGAGCCGGATGCTCAGCGGCACGCTGAACATGTCGACCATCGTCGTGTTGCAGAACATGCCGGAGGGGTTGTACGTGAACTCCGCGCAGTCGTGCAGCACACCGTAGTTGGGGTCCGAGGCGACCCAGCCGGCCGGGTACTGCAGCGCCGCGTTGCCGTTGCCGTCCGTGACGACCTTGAACTTGAGCTTCGCGCCGAGGGAGACGTAGATCCGGCCGGACATGTAGGGCAGCGACAGCCGGGTCTCGCCGCTGCCGGCCAGGTCGATCGCGTAGTCGGTGAAGCCGTCGGCGCCGTTGTCCGACGGGGAGACCGGGGCGAGGGTGCCCTCGGGGGTGACCCGGACCTGCCGGCCGTCCTGGCTGCCCACGATGTAGAGGTGCACGCTCGCGTTGCCGAAGGAACCGCTGTTGTTGACGATCGTCAGCGGCAGCGATCCCGCCGCCGAGGCGTCCTTCCCGTCCGCGGACGTCCCCGCGAGCGCGTGCGGGGCGAGCACGGCCGCCGCGGGTGCGGCCACGGCGGCTCCGCCGAGGGCGAAGAGGACCTTGCGACGGCCGACGGCGCGCTGGTGACGAGGAGTCATGTGGGGGTCTCCTGAAGTACTCGTGCGGGTTCCTGTCCGCGCCGCCCGACGTGGGGAGGGGACCGAGAGCGCACTCCGGTGATGAGAGCGCTCTCAGTCCGCGTGTCCGGGACCGGTGCGCGGCTTTCGATGGTACGGACCGGAAGGACCCCCGCCAACGGGTCCGACTTGTCCCCAACCCGCTCTGACCTGCGCCTACTTGAGAGAACGACGAGATCCCTACGCCTGCTTAACCGCCTCTTAAGGACCCCTTAAGCCGTCGCCGGACCGCCGCCGTGAAGAGAGCGCTCCCTCCGGGGACTTCGGCGACGGGGGCGGAGCGCGGGGCGCCAGGACCGGGGCTCGACACCGGTCCGCGTGCGCGTCGTCGTGCGCGTCCTCCACCCCCGAAGGGCGTCGAACCGGGCTTCGGCACGGTGGCACCCGCGAGCCGGGCCGGGGCGGGCGGTCCTCCTCCGGGCAGTCGTCGCCCCCGGAGCGGAAGCTGCGCAGCCCACGCACGAGGGCGTTCACGCTGCACCGGAAGGGGTGCTGCCGACCGGATCGCCGCCCGGCGGAAGCGGACCCTCGCCGGCCGCCGCCGCCCCGGCCGGCTGTCGCGCCGCCCCCACGGCTGTCGCCCCGTACGGCCGCGCTCCGCCGCCGGACGGCACGGCCGGGCTCGGCCTGCTCGTCTCCTCCCCGCTCACCGGTAAAATGTTCTTCTGCTGGGACGAAATGGGTGAAAATGGCACTACAGGACAACGGTGCTGAGAGCCGACCCGACGACACGCCCGAGCCGTGCACCGCGGCCTCGGCCACCGCCGTCGCCATCGCCGACGAGCGCGGTGTGATCACGGGGTGGAGCGAGGAGGCCCGGAGCCTGCTCGGTTACGCACCCGGGGAGGTCGTCTCACGCCCCGCGGCCGATCTGCTCGTCTCACGCCTCCCCTCGTCTGCTCTGCGCCGTCTGGCGGAACAAGCGCCGTGGTACGGCGTCGTCCCGGCTCGGCACCGGGACGGCCGGACGGTGGACGTGGTGCTCCGGGCCTGTCCGTGCCCGGACGGGGACGGGCGGACCCAATGGGTCCTCACGGCCTCGGTTCCGGACGGCCCGAGCCCGCCCGGGGACAAGGGCACGCTGCTGAGGGAACTCACCCTGTCCCAGCTCCCGGTCGCCGTGGCGTTCTACGACCAGGACAACCGGGCGGTGGGAGCCAACGACGTGATAGCGCGGATAGTGGGCCTGTCCGAGGAGCAGATACGGGGGCGCCGCCTCATGGACTTCCTGCCCAGTCCGGCGTACGACGAGTTCACAGAGCTCCAGGACCAGGTGGTGCGCACCGGGGAACCCGTGCACGTGATCCGGCACCTCCGGGCACCCACCGAGTCACGGAGGCGTACCTGGTCCGTGTTCCTCTCTCCCCTGAAGAACCACCTCGGCCAGGTGCAGGGATCGTCCGTCGCGCTCCTCGACATCACCGAGCAGTACCTGACCCGCCAGCGGCTGCTGCTGGTCAACGAGGCCGGCAACCGCATCGGCAGCACCCTGGACATCACTCGTACCGCGCAGGAACTGGCCGACGTGGTCGTCCCCCGGCTCGCGGACTACGCATCGGTCGACCTGCTGGAGTTCATCCACCGCGGCGAGGAGCCGCCCGACGGCCCGCCGCGCGGTCCGGTCACCATGCGCCGGGCCGCACGGCAGGCAGCCACCGATGCCCTCCTCGGCATCATGCTCCGGCTGGGGAACAAGGTGGAGTACCCGCCGTCCGCGCCCACCGCCGAGTGCCTGGCCACCGGCCGTTCCGCGGTGTACGAGGTGAACGGCTCCTCCATGGCCCGCTGGGCGGCCCAGGACCCCGAACGGGCCACCCGGCTCCTCCGGACCGGGGCGCACTCGGTGATGGTGGTGCCGATGCGCGCTCGGGGTGTCACCCTCGGCTCGGTCTTCCTGGGCCGCACCCGGCACCCGGAGGCGTTCGCACAGGACGACGTCCTGCTGGCCGAGGAGATCACGGCCAGGGCCGCGGTGTGCATCGACAACGCCCGCCGCTACACCCGTGAGCGCGTCACGGCCGTGACCCTGCAGCGCAGTCTGCTGCCCGTGGCCCTGCCCCGCCAGCCGGCGGTCGAGGCCGCCTCCCGCTACCTGCCCGCCGGAGGCCGGGCCGGCGTGGGCGGTGACTGGTTCGACGTCATCCCGCTCTCCGGCGCCCGGGTCGCCCTGGTGGTCGGCGATGTCGTCGGCCACGGGATCCAGGCCTCCGCCACCATGGGGCGGCTGCGCACGGCCGTCCGGACCCTGGCCGACATCGACCTGCCGCCCGACGAGCTGCTCACCCACCTCGACGACGTCGTCATCCGTCTGTCCTCCGAGGCCGCGGCCGACGCCGACATCGCCGGAGACATCGGTGCCACCTGTCTCTACGCGGTCTACGACCCCGTCTCCCGGCGCTGTTCCCTGGCCCGGGCCGGCCACCCGCCGCCCGTCGTGGTGACCCCGGACGGCGAGGCGGCCTTCCTCGACCTCCCCGCGAGCCCACCACTCGGCCTGGGAGGCCTGCCCTTCGAGGCGCGTGAGGTCGAACTGCCCGAGGGCAGCCTCCTCGCCCTGTACACCGACGGCCTGATCGAAGCCCGCGGCCACGAGATCGACGAGAGGCTCGATGCGCTGCGCCGGACCCTCACCCGGCCCGCGCAGGCGTTGGACGCGCTCTGCGACGACGTGCTCGCAACGCTGCTGCCCGGCCCTCCCGATGACGACATCGCCCTGCTCGTCGCCCGCACCGGCGCCCTGGGAGCCGGCCAGGTCGCCACCTGGAGTCTGCCCTCGGACCCCGTCGTCGTCGCCCAGGCGCGCAAACAGGTCGCCGACCGGCTGACGGCCTGGGGGCTGGACGAGTCCGCCTTCGTCACCGAGCTGGTGGTCAGCGAGCTGGTCACCAACGCCATCCGCTACGGCCGGCCCCCCGTCCAGCTGCGGCTGATCCACGACGGCAGCCTCATCTGTGAGGTCTCCGACGCCAGCAGCACCTCCCCGCACCTGCGCCGCGCCCGCTCCTTCGACGAGGGCGGACGCGGACTGCTCCTCGTCGCCCAGTTCGCCTGGCACTGGGGCACCCGCCACACCGGGCAGGGCAAGACGATCTGGGCCGAGATCCCCCTGGTGGCCTGAGCGGACATGGCCGGCCAAGCCTCGTGACGGGGCCCGGGGCGGACGCACCGGGGCTGCGGGAGGCGCGTGGCAGGGGGCTGCCGGACACGGCGCGCGTGCGGGGACACGGGGGAGGAGTCGCGGGGCCTCAAAGGGTGCGGGCGGGGCCGTCCGGCGGCGGCTTCCTCCGGCCGGGAGGACGACGCAGTACCACCGCAAGGTCCGCGCCCGTGTCGGGCACGTCACCGGCCGGATGAAGAACTACGAGATCCTCCGCGGCTGCCGGTGGCGCGGCCACGGCCTCCACCACGCCAGGCCGTCGCCCGCCCGCACGCCCTCGCCGCATCACCACGCACGCCCGAACACCGCTCCGGCCCGCCTGTTCGCGGCCTTCCGCACCACCCTTCAGCGCGTGCCGCTGCGCAGCAGCGCCTCCGCCGCGGCCAGGATGTCCGTGACCCGGAGGGCGAACGCCGCGTCGCAGGGGTGGGGGGTGCCCGTGCCGGCCGCGGTGAGGAGGGCGTCCGCGGCCCGGGTGAGGGCGGGGACCGCCCCCTCGGAGGCCTCCGGGAGGAGCGTGGTGCCGGACGCGCCGTGCAACTCCACCGTGGCGCCGGCCGCGGCCGGGGGTGCGGTCAGGCTCAGGGTCAGGGTGCTCGACGCGCCGCTCACGTGGTCGAGGACGAGATGGACGGTGTCCCCCGGACCGTACGCCGCCGCCGTCACCCGCCGGGCGTCGCCGAGGACCGGCAGCAGGACGGACAGGGCGTGCGGGCCGACGTCCCACAGGGCGCCCTTCTCCCGCCGCCACGGCGAGGCCGCGAAGGGACTGCCGTCGGCGCTGAACACCGCACCCAGCCACTGGGCACGCCCGGTGAACCAGCCGCCCAGGGCCGCCTGTTCGGCGATCCACGCCTGCGGCTCGGGCTGGAAGCGGGTGGTGAAGAAGACCACCGAGGCGACCCGGGCCTCCTCGACGGCCTCGACCACCGTGCGCCCCTGCGCGACCGTCGGGGCGAGCGGCTTGTCCAGCAGCAGGTGGCATCCGGCCCGCGCCGCGCGTGCCGCGAGCCGCGCCTGCACGTCCGGCGGCAGCGCGACGGCGACGGCGTCCACGTCGGCGAACAGCGCGTCGACGTCGTCGTACGCCCGGGTGCCGTACTGATCGGCCAGTTCCCCGGCCGCCTCGGGACGGCGGCCCCACACGCCGGTGAAGTCGAGGTCCCGGTGCCCGCTCAGCGCGGGGGCGTGCGCCGCCCGCGCCCATGGGCCGGTGCCGAGCAGTCCGATCCGCATCCTGCCGTCCTCCGCCGTCGAATCCGCCGCCACCGGTGTGCTCCGGCCACGGTCCGGGCCCGAGCGTGTCACACCGGCCCGGGCCGCGGGCAACCCCCCCGGGCGGGGGAGCGCGCGCCGGCCGTCGCTCAAATCCTTTGCGGGGGAAGCGGGGGACCGGTTAGGTTCTCCCGTCCGCCGGTGTCGTCAGGACCGGTGCCGTCGACGAGGAGGTGTGGAGCACATGCGCAGGAGTGCCCGGCAGCCGAGCCCGCGTACCGACCCTTGCCCCCTCCCCACGACGGAGACACCTTGTCGCTTCGCATCACCCCGCTGACCGACCCCTCCGGCGGGCCGCGCCACCGACGGCTCGCATGGCTGGCGTCCGACGCCGGTTCCGTCCCCGTAGGGACGGCCTTCCTCCGCCTGTTCACCGGCCCCGGACAGGACCACCTGGCCGAACTCACCGTCCACGTCCACCCCGCGGAGCGTCGCGAGGGGGTCGGTTCCCGGCTCCTCGACGCCGCGGTGGCCGCCGCCCGGGCCGCCGCCCGACGCCGCGTCGTCGCGCAGGCGGAGGCCGGATCGCCCGGCGACCGCTTCCTGGCGGCCCGCGGCTTCCGCAGGGTCCTCACCCTGAGGTTCGCCCGCCTGTCGCTGGCCGACGTGGACACCACCGCCCTCGCCGGGATCATCGGGCGTCCGCACCCCGGCTACCGGCTGGCCTCATGGCGGGGGACCGTCCCCGACGGCCTGGCCCGGACGTTCGCCGCATCACGCCGCGCCATGGACGACATGCCCATGGGCGACACCGACCACGCCCCCGTGGCCTGGGACGTGGACCGGGTCCGGGCCGCGGCGGAGGCCGTCGCGGAGCGCGGCGACCGGTTGCACACCGTCGTCGCGATCGACACCTCCGACGACTCGATCGCCGGGTTCACCGAACTGGTGGTCCCCGGCGACGGCAGGGGAGACGCCCAGCACTACGGCACCGGCGTGCTGCCCGAGCACCGCGGACACGGCCTCGGCCTGTGGATGAAGGCCGGGTCGATCCGGCAGGCCCACGGGCGCCATCCGGACCTCGGCGGCCTCCTGACCGACACCGCCGACGGCAACACGCACATGAGGCGCATCAACGACAGCCTCGGCTACATCCCCACGCACACGGAGCATCAGCACCGGCTCGACCTGTAGGGGCGGACGGACGGGCCGGACCCGGGGCAGCACCTCGCCCGGCCCGTCGGCACTTCCGGCACACGCCCGGCCCTCCGGTGACCTGCGGCACGCGGTCGCGGGGCCGGTGGCGGAGCGGTCCGGCCCGGGCGCGGTGACCCGGGCCGGAGGCGGGCTCGGCCTTCGGACCCGCCGTCGGCGCCGAGACGTGGTCCGCCGCCGGAGCCGGTGCGAGCCCGTCCGTGACCGTCCGGGCCCGATTCAGCGTCAGGCCTGCTGAATGCGTTCGCTTTCTTCTATTGGATTTCCGGCCCCCGGGCGACCAGGCTGGAACCGCTTTCACAACAGCCGGACGACAGCCGGAAGAGGTCACGCGTACATGCACACCCGCCGCATCGGTGATGTCGAGGTCAGCGCGATCGGACTGGGTGCCATGCCCATGTCGATCGAGGGGAGGCCGGACGAGGCCCGCTCCCTCGCCACCCTCCACGCCGCGCTGGACGCCGGCGTCACCCTGATCGACACCGCGGACGCCTACCACCGGGACGCCGACGAGGTCGGCCACAACGAGACCCTGATCGCCAGGGCCCTCGCCTCCCACCACCGGGGCGGCGACGTCCTGGTCGCCACCAAGGGCGGTCATCTGCGTCCCGGCGACGGCAGTTGGACGCTGGACGGCAGCCCCGGGCACCTGAGGAGGGCCTGCGAGGAGTCCCTGCGCCGGCTCGGTGTGGAGGCCATCGGGCTCTACCAGTTCCACCGGCCCGACCCCCGCGTCCCGTACGCCGAGTCCGTCGGCGCGTTGCGCGAGCTGCTGGACGAGGGCAAGATCCGCATGGCCGGCGTCTCCAACGCCGACCCGGACCAGATCCGGCAGGCCGACGAGATCCTCGGCGGACGGCTGGTCTCCGTGCAGAACCAGTTCTCCCCGGCCTTCCGCTCCAGCGAGCCGGAGCTGGAACTGTGCGACGAGCTCGGCATCGCGTTCCTGCCCTGGAGCCCCTTCGGGGGCATCTCCCGGGCCGGTGAACTGGGCTCGGCGTACGCCCCGTTCGCGCGGATCGGCGAGGCGCACGGCGTGAGTCCGCACCAGGTGTGCCTGGCCTGGATGCTCGCCAAGTCACCGGTGGTCGTGCCGATTCCGGGGGCGAGCCGGCCGGAGTCCGTGCGTGACTCGGTGGGCGCCGCGGACCTCGTGCTCACGGCCGACGAGGTCGCGGAGCTGGACGCGGCCTGAGACCGGCTCCGCCCGCGCGGCGCCCCACGGGGCGCGGCGCGGGCGGACGCACGGTGATCCGCGGCGCCGGCGGCCGGTCCGGGCCGCGGACACCGCCCACGGGACCCCGTGGGCCCGGTGCGCTCCGGGCCGTGCGGGAAAGCGCTTGCCGCCTGACGGCTCGAAGGCTCACAGGACCACGGGTTCACAGGGGGGACCACCACCGATGGCGTCGTCGCTGGAAAGACCGCTCGACCACCGCTACCGGGGCGAGCATCCGATCCGCACCCTCGCCTACCTGTTCCGCGCCGACCGAGGCCGCCTGGCGGCCGCCGTCGGCGTCTTCACGGTCAAGCACAGCCCCGTCTGGCTGCTGCCGCTGATCACCGCGTCCATCATCGACACCGTCGTGCAGCACCAGCCGATATCCCGGCTCTGGGCCAGCACCGGCATCATCATGGTCATCCTGCTGGTCAACTACCCGCTGCACGTCCTGTACGTCCGCCTCCTCTACGGCAGCGTCCGCCGCATGGGCACCGCCCTGCGCTCCGCCCTGTGCACGCGCATGCAGCAGCTCTCCATCGGCTACCACTCCCGCGTCAGCGCGGGTGTGCTCCAGGCCAAGGTCGTCCGGGACGTGGAGACCGTCGAGCAGATGGTGCAGCAGACCGCGGAGACCGGACTCGGCGCGATCACCGTGCTCACCGGCGGGCTCGTCATCATCGCCGTCCGCACCCCGGAGTTCCTCCCGGTCTTCCTCGTCGTCGTGCCCGCGGCGGCCCTGCTGGTCGCCCGGCTGAGGGCCCGGCTGCGCACCCACAACGAGCACTTCCGCCACGAGGTGGAGGCCCTGTCCTCCCGGGTCACGGAGATGACCCGGCTCATCCCGGTCACCCGCGCCCACGGCCTGGAGGGCAAGGCCCTGCGCCGGATGAACGGCACCCTGGACCGGCTGCTCACCTCCGGGATGCGCCTGGACCTGGTCAACGGCCGGTTCGGCTCGCTGGCCTGGGTCGTCCTCAACGTGGTGGGCGTGCTGGTGCTGGCCGGCGCGGCGCTCGTCTCGTACTACGACGTCTGGGGCGTCACCGCCGGCGACGTCGTGATGCTCAGCGCCTTCCTGACCACCCTCACCAACTCGACGACCACGCTCGCCGGGCTGGCCCCGGTCATCACCAAGGGGCTGGAGTCCGTCCGTTCGGTCGGCGAGGTCCTCCAGGCGCCCGAACTGGAGGACAACGAGGGCAAGGCGGAGCTCACCGCACTGCGCGGCGCGATCACCTTCGAGGGCGTCGGCCACGCGTACGAGACGGACGGGCGCCCCGCGGTGCGCGACTTCACCCTCGACGTCGCGCCCGGCGAGACCATCGCCCTCGTGGGCGCCTCCGGGGCGGGCAAGTCCACCGTGCTGAACCTCGTCATCGGCTTCATCCGCCCGACCTCCGGCCGGCTGCTGCTCGACGGGACCGACATGAACAGCCTCGACCTGCGCACCTACCGGCGCTTCCTGTCGGTCGTGCCCCAGGAGTCGATCCTGTTCGACGGCACGGTCCGGGAGAACGTCGCCTACGGCATGGACGACGCCGACGAGGCGACGGTGCGGGCCGCCCTGCGGGACGCCAACGCGCTGGAGTTCGTCGACCGGCTGCCGCAGGGCCTCGACACCGTGGTGGGGGAGCGCGGCGCACGGCTGTCCGGCGGGCAGCGCCAGCGCCTCGCCATCGCCCGCGCCCTGATCAGGGACCCCAAGGTGCTGGTGCTGGACGAGGCGACGTCCGCGCTGGACACCCGCTCGGAGGCACTGGTGCAGGAGGCGCTCGCCCGGCTGCTGCGCGGGCGCACCACGTTCGTGGCGGCGCACCGGCTGTCCACCGTGCGCGGTGCCGACCGGATCGTGGTCATGGGGGAGGGCCGGATCCAGGAGATCGGCACCCATGAGGAGCTCATCCGGCGGGGCGGGGCGTACACGGCGCTGCACAGCGGTCAGGTGGCCTGAGGACGGTCGGTAAGCGAATGTTTTTGGTCAATTCCGACCAGGTGAGTACATGGGGTGAGTGCTTCCGGGAGGTGCGGGCATACGCAGCGAAAACCAGAGAGGGGCGCTTCGTGCTCGTACCGGACCCGAAGGTGGTCAGACAGCTGCTGACGCGTTACGCGACGCTGCAGATCGCTCAGGCGGAGAGGCACTCGCCGACCGCGGCGCGCGAACTGGAGGACGTCAGCTACACGCTCTGCGTGATGACGGGAACGTCCAGCATCCACGACGCCGTCGCACGGGCGGACGACCTGCTCGCACAGGAGCAGCCGGCCGGCCGGACCGCGGAACCGGACGGGGAGAGCGACCTGTCCCTGGCCGTCTGATCCCGCCGCTCCCGCACCCGGCCAGGACGTCGTGTCCCGCGGACCCCGGTGGAGGCGCGGACGGCCTCGCGCCTCCACCGGGGTCCGCGCCGCGGGCACCCGAACCGGTCACCGGCCCGTCGCGGGGGCGGTGCGCCCGCCGTGGAACGCCGAGCGGTAGGCGTACGGCGTGGTGCCCACCACCTTGCGGAACCGCTCGCGGAACGCCGTGGGCGATCCGAATCCGGCCTGCCGGCCGATCCGTTCGACGGTGTGGTCGCTGTTCTCCAGCAGGTACTGGGCGCGCCTGATCCGTGCCCGCAGCAGCCACTGCAACGGAGTGGTGCCCGTCTGCTCGCGGAAACGGCGGCTGAAGGTGCGCTCGCTCATCCCGGCGCGTGCCGCCATGGCGGCGAGCGTGACCTCGCGCGCCAGGTTGTCCTCGATCCAGTCCAGCAGGGGCTCCAGGTCCGAGCCGCGGGGCACGGGCGGGTGCTCGTGCACGATGAACTGCGCCTGGCCGCCCTCCCGCTCCAGCGGCATGACCGACATCCGGGCCGCGTTCGCGGCCACGACCGAGCCCAGGTCCCGGCGGATCATGTGCAGGCACATGTCCAGTGCGGCGGCGGCACCCGCCGAGGTGAGGATCTGGCCGTTGTCGACGTACAGCACGTCCGGCTGCACCTCGACGAGCGGGAAGTCGGCGGCGAGCTTCTCGGCGGCCACCCAGTGGGTGGTGGCGCGGAGCCCGTCCAGCAGCCCGGCCTCCGCCAGCACGAAGGCACCCACGCACACCGAGGCGATCCGGGTGCCCGCACCGGCCGCCCGGCGCAGCGCCGCGAGCACGGCGGGGGAGAGGGGCGGGGCGCCTTCGGCGCGGCCCGGGACGATGATCGTGTCGGCGTCCGCCAGCGCCTCCAGCCCTCGGTCGACGCGCAGGGTCAGGTTGCCGTCCGCGGGCACCTCCGGCGTCTCGGCGCACAGGCGGACCCGGTAGGGACGCCGGCCGTCGGGCAGCCGCGTCCAGTCGAAGACCTGCAGGGGCGCCGCCATGTCGAACGGCACGACCCGATCGAGAACCAGAATCGCCACGGAGTGCATGACCGCCACGATAGGCGGGTTCCCGCCACCCGCGGGAACCGGGGCGCCGGAGGGCGGGGCGGGAAAAGCACCGGTCGGCGGGGTTGGCGGGAACCCGTTGGAACCTGTCGTTCCAGCCTCTGGGGCCGTCCGGCGGGCGCCCTAACGTGAGCCCGCCACCGCTGATCGCACCATCGAAAGGGCCCCGGTGACCAAGCTCCTGCTGTCCCTCCACGTTCTCGCCGCCATCGTCGCCGTCGGTCCCGTGACCGTCGCGGCGAGCATGTTCCCGCCGGCCGTGCGCCGGGCGGCCCCGGCCGAGGGCGGCGGGCCCGCCGCCACCGCGGTGACCACCGTCGAACTGCTCCACCGCATCTGCCGGGTCTACGCCCGCGTGGGGGTCGTGGTGCCCCTCTTCGGGCTCGCCACCGCCCTGGCGATGGGCGTCCTGGGCGACGGCTGGCTCGTCATGTCGATCGCCCTGACCGCGGCGGCCACCGGTGTCCTGCTCGCCTTCGTGCTGCCTCGCCAGGACGAGCTCATCGGACAACTGAACGAGCGCCACCCCGTCGACCGGCACAGCACGGTGCGACTGGCCATGTCCACCGGGGTGTTCAACCTGCTGTGGGCCACCGTCACGGTCCTGATGATCGTCCGTCCCGGCTCCACGACAGGTGCCTGAAAAGCCGATAAGGGGAAGTGGTGCACCTTAAACGAAGTTCATGCGAAATGCCCGTTCCGTGTCACGTCGTGCGGAGGAATCGCCACGTCACGGCGAACGGACGCCTACACTCGGCAGTCGCGTCCCCGCGTCGGGGCCGACGAGCAGAAAGGCACGTTGTCGGGTGTTCCAGGATTCCCCCATCTACGACCGACTCATCGCGGAGTGCGGCGACGTGCCCGCACAGGTGCGCCGCGAGGCCGAACGCGTGAGCAGGGAGCTGGAGCTGGTCATGCGACCTCTGCAGTCCCCCGGCTACGCCCCGGGCCTCGACCGGCCGCAGTCCCCGGGCAACGGGTGGCAGCGCACCGCCCTGCTGCCCGGACCGCGGTCGCACTGACCACGGGGCCCGCGGCCCGGCGCGACCGGGGGCCGGCGGCCCCTCACCGCAGCGTGCTGCTCGCCCCGTCGACCTCCGGAGCCGTCGCGGGAACGGGACGGGCCAGCCACTCGGCGATGGTCCGCGCGATCGGCTGTCCCGTCTCCACCTCCACGAACCCGAACTGCCCCGACTGGTTGCACTCCAGGAACCACCAGGTCCCGTCGGCGTCCTCGACGAAGTCGAAAGCGCCGTACGCCAGTTCGGCGCTCCGTATGTACGCGTGAACTGCGTCGGCGGTGCGCGGCGGGACCTCGACCGGCTCCCACGGTGCCCCGGGGGCGGCGAAGCGCACGTCCACCTGCTCCGGATCCGCGTCCGGTGGTGTCGCCTTGCGGGCGGCCAGCAACCGCTCCCCCACCACGGTGAGCCGGATGTCGGCCCGCTTGGCGATCCGCCGCTGGAGCAGCGTCGGCCCGAACGCGACGGCGGAGAAGTCCGTGTCCGGTGCCACCCGGCTGGTCGGCACCGCCCGCGGCGGATCCTGCGGATGCGCCCCCGACACCGGTTTGACCACCAGGTCCGGGAAGCGCTCCGCGAACTCCCGGGCGGCGCGCGGAAACGTGGTGATCACCGTGGCGGGCACGGGCAGGCCGCAGCGCTGGGCCAGCCGCAGCTGCCACGGCTTGTGGCGGGCCTGCCGGGCCGCGTCCGGGTGGTTCATCCAGCGCGCGTCGCAGCCGCGCAGCATCCCGTAGAGCGCCTGGGACGCCTCCTCGGTCAGCCATGCGGACGGCTGGGCCGCCCGCCCGGCCGGGGTGCCCGGCCGGCGCACCCACACGGACCGCAGGCCGTTGATGCTCACCAGCCGCCCCCCGGCGGACAGATGGCCGCGGAAGCGGCCGTGGACGAACTCGCCGGACAGCGAGACGCCGCCGGTCAGGTCGGCGGGATCGAGGCGCACCACCGGCACCCCCGAGCCGTTCAGATGCACCACCACCATGTCGGCGGTCACGTCCTCCTCACAGGTGAGGATCAGCACGGTCATCGTCTACGGTCCGCGATCAGTCGTCGAAGTGGGTCTTGGAACCCGCGGTGGACGTCGTGGTCCCCACCTCGCGCAACAGCGCGTGGTCGCAGGCCGCGATCCGCCCGTCGACGAGTACGTTCAACTGCAGTCCGGAGTCGTACGCGTACGGAGTGGCAGCCGCCAACTCCACCGCCGGACGGGCGTAGTTGAGCGCGAACGGTTGCATCGTCTCTCCCTCGTCGGTGCTGCGCCGATCAGATGACGGCCATCTGCCCGCCGTCGCCCGGTCCGCCGACTTCTTTTGCTTTCCAGAGACTTATACGAATCGAACGGGTGGTTGGTTTCCTCACGGAGCGTAGTCATCGACGGGGCGGTGGTCCGGGCGCCGGGACGTTCCCCCGAGCGCACCCGCGCCGAGGGAGCCGCGTACGGTGCGCAGAGCCAGCAGGAGGACGCCGATGTCGTCCAGGAAGACCGGGTCGGGCAACAGGTCGGCCGGCAGTACCAGATAGAGGACCGCGCCCCAGAAGACCCAGCGCGGTCCCGTGGGCAGACCGGCGCGGCGCAACTCCCTTCGCGTGCGGACCAGTCGCACCAGGACCGCGACGGCACCGGCCAGCACGACGGCCGCGAGGACCGCGGCGACGGCGAGCACCACGGTGGTCCTCTCCAACGGACTGCCCTCCTCCCCGGGGCCCGCGCCACGGACTTCGCCCCGGCACAGGTCCCTCCGAGCGGATTCCCCCTTCCGGCGCCGGTATGGCGGGCGGGAACCGGACAGGCCCGCTCGCGCCCGATGCCCCGCGAGACCCCGCGGAACACCGGATCACCGCAGGTCACCCCGGTGGCCCGGCCGAATGCCGGCGCCGGACGGGGCGCCCGGTAATGGTCCGTACGGCGTCGTCCGCCGTCCGCCGCCCGTCCGCTCGTCGCACGTCCGGCGCCCGGGGCGGCCCCAGCCTTCCCGTGGATCCGCCGGATCGGGTACGCCACGGCGTCCCGGCGGCCGTACGGCGATCCGTCCGGCGGCCCGCCGGTCCGGCCCCCCGTCCCGGGCGGTGGACCTCGCGCTCGCGCCACCGTCCGAACGGCGACCGGCCCGCCCGCCCGTTTCGGGACCGGCTACCGCTCGGACGCCGTCGCCGACGGGGACTCGGACGCCGCCGGCCCCGACGCAGCCGCCGTCTGCGCGTCCCCGCGGGCCGGGGGACGCCGTATCCCGGCGCCGTCCTTCAGCCGGTCCAGCGCGCGGGTCAGCTGCCGGAGCGGAGAGGCGGCCGTCCGGGGGAGGGGCAGCGGCCTCTCTCCCGGCGCCTCGGCCGACTCCCGGTACGCGGCCAGCGCCTCGTGCGCGCGTTCGGCGGCCTCCCGGTACAGGTCCCGGGACTTCGTCATGGCGTCCAGCGCCTCGGCGTACATGGCCACCCGCTCGCGCTCGCGGGCGAGTTCCTCCTCCAGCGTCAGCAGGCGCCATTCCTCCCGCAGCGCGGTCAGGGCGTCCTGCGCGCCGTCCGGCAGCGGACGCGGCAGCGTGTCGAACCGGGTCACGGCCTCGACGAGGTCGACGGGCTCCGAACCGTCCAGGAAGACCGCGCGCACGGAGAAGTCCCCGGCGCCGTAGCCGTCCGGAGCGGGGCTGCCGGGCAGCACCACCGCACCTCCGCGCGGCACCTCCACGCCGAACTCCCGCAGCGCCCAGTTCACCACCCGCGCCTGCTGCGGCGCGGCCCGGTGCTCCACGACGCGGTGCCGCAGGGCCGGCGGCAGCCAGTGCGCGAGCGGCACCCGGCCGCGCTCGTCCGTGGTCATGGCCTCGTGGACGACGACGTGGAGGTTCCACGTGTCACGCGCGCAGTCGCGCAGCCGCCGCCGCACGGCCTTGTCGTCCTCGGGGAGCGGGTTGATCCCTTCCCGCCGCAGCCCCGTCGCGGCGTCGTACCGCCAGTCGGCGTCCGGCTCCTGAGGCCAGAACATGCCGGCCGGGGACGGCCAGGCGTGGTCCCACGGCTGTGCGGCCTCCGCGACCAGCGTCCAGTCCTGACCCCTCTTCGTGCCGGGCGCGAGCCTGAGCCGGGCCCGCACGGTGACCTCCCCGGCGATCCGGGCGCGGGACTCGAAGACCCGGTACGGGGCGGTCGCGGATTCGGGGACCTCCAGGAAGTCGTCGATGTCCTGGCTGTCCTTGAGCCGGCGCAGGGTGTGCCGGATCACGTCCTCGGCCGTGGTTCCGGCGTGGCGGCCGCGGGCCAGCCAGACAGTGGGAGGAGTGGCGGGGCGGGCTGTGGGGGAGGTCGGCATGGGTCCAGTGGTGAGCGGGGGCACGTGCTCCTGCCAGTATCGTCGCCGTCGGCCGGCGAAGTGACACGGGACCCGCCGGACGGCGGGTCCCGGCTGCTCCTACCCCGCCGGACGGCCTCCATGTGACACGGGCGCACGCGCGGCGGCGCGCGCGGGGTGTGCGCGGCGCGCACACGATGACGGCCGTTCACCCGTGGTCCCGGCGGTACCGGGGGCACCATCATGGGGTCCCGCGGGCAGGGCCGGCCCACCATCCGCATCGGGGCGGGTCCTGCCCGCGCGCACCGGACGGCCGGTCCCCGGGTGCCGGGACGGGGCGCGGACCCTATCAGCGCCGAGCCGGCCCTGTCGCATATTCCTCCGGAAAACGCCAAAGTCCTCACCTCGGTCGAGCACACACCGTAGCGTCGGCGTCACGTTCGCGGCACAGACGTGCGAGAAGAGGGGGATCCGGCGTGCCCGGAATCGACGAGAGCCTGCTGGAGGCCATGCGCGTCCCGGGTGCCCGCGGGGCCCTGGTGGTCGACTGGATCAGCGGGCTCGCGCTGGGCGCGGTGGGCGAGGCGCCGGGCGGTGATCCGGAGGCGACGGCGGCGGAGACCGCCGAACTCGCCCGCCTCTCCACGGAGAGCGGCACCCTCGCGCCGGCCGACGGCGGCGGACCCGCCGGGCCCGGCAAGGAGCCGCCCGTCCAGGACCTGATCCTCACCACCGCCGACGCCTACCACCTGCTGCGGTTCGTCGTCACCACCTTCGACAGCACGGTCTTCCTCTACCTGTGGCTCGACCGCGCCGACGGCAACCTCGCCCTGGCCCGGATCCGGCTGGCCGAGATGGCGGACAGGCTGGTGCTCGGATGACCACGGCGGCGCGTGCGGACGGATCCGCCCCGGACCTGCTCGGCACCCTCGCGGCCGACCGCGCCACCGGAGCGCTCTCCACGGAGTCCGGCGTCCTCTACCTCTCGGCGGGACAGGTCGTCCACGTCGAGTCCGCCCACAGCCCCGACGTCGGGGACCTGCTCACCCGCAGCGGTGCCGTCGCCCGGGACGGGTGGTGGGAGGCGGTCGAGCGGGCCGGGGCCCGGCACCGCGTCGGCCGCCAGCTGGTGGACAACGGGCGTCTCACCGCCGGCGCGCTCGAACTGTGCCATCTGGGCGCGCTCTTCGACGCGGCGTACTTCGCACTCCCTCCCGACGGCACCGCGCTCCGCTTCCGCCCCGGAGTCGCGCACTGGTTCGGCTCGGTCCGCCCCGTACCGGTGGCGACGGTGCTGCGCGAGTCCTGGCGGCGCCGCGACCTGCTGCACCGCATCTGGCCCGACCCGGCCGTGGACACCGCCCCGCTCACCCGCGTGCCCGGCGTCGACCCCGCCGACCTGCCGCCCCGCCGCGGCCGCGCGTTCGCCCTGGTCGACGGCGGCCGCACCGCCGCACAGATCGCCTCGGCCCTGGCGTGCCGCACCTTCCACACCCTCGTCGAACTGCGCCGCCTCGCCGCCGACGGACTGGTCACCCCCGCGCCGCCCCCGCCCGCCGCGCCCGTCCACCCCGTCCCCGGCGAGGGCGGCTCGGCGTGGGACGAGCCCGACACAGCGCTGCTGAGACGGCTCCTGGACGCCTTGGAGGCACTGTGATCCGCGCGCGCCGACAGCGTGCCGAAAGGAGACTGCTCATGGCCGTCGAGACCGACGTGCTGGACGAACTGCGTCGGCTCCGCACCCGCGTACCCCGGCTGACGGGCTCCCTCGCGGCCACCGTCGACGGACTCGTCCTGGCCCACGACGCACCGGACACCGAACCGGAGGGACTGGCCGCGCTCACCGCCGCCGCGCTGGGGGTCGCCCACCGCATGACGGACGCCGCCGCCCGCGGCGACTTCCGGGAGCTCCTGGTGCGCGGCACCCAGGGCTACATCGCCACCTACGCGGCCGGCACCACCGCCGTCCTCACCCTCCTCGCCGACGACCGGGTCAACGTGGGCCGGCTGCACCTGGAGGGCCGGCGCAGCGGCGCCCGGATCGCGGACCTCGTCGACATCCGCGTCGGTCCGGGCGGGGGCCGGCACGCCGACCGGACCTCGACCGCGGAACACCCCGCGCCGCCCCCGGACCCGGCCCGCCGCATCGGCACCCTCCCGGTGCGGACCCCGCAGCGGCCCGCGCCCCGCCCCCAGACCGGCGGCTGATCAGGCTTTCCCCCCGGGCCGCGCACCGGCACACGACCCGGCGGCCGGCCCGAACCACCCATCACGACGGAAAGGACACCTTCCATGGCCAACACCGAGACCGCGCTCAAGGAATGCCTCAGCTCCATCGACGGGGCGACGGCCGCCGCGCTCGTCGACTACACCAGCGGCATGGCCCTCGGCACCATCGGCGGCGGCAAGGACTTCAACCTGGAGGTCGCCGCCGCCGGCAACACGGACGTCGTGCGGTCCAAGCTGCGCACCATGGAGCACCTGGGGCTGAAGGAGGAGATCGAGGACATCCTGATCACCCTGAACAGCCAGTACCACCTGATCCGTCTGCTGAAGGGGCGCGGCGGCAACGGCCTCTTCCTGTACCTGGTGCTCGAGGCGGGCCGGGCCAACCTGGCGATGGCGCGGCACCAGCTGCGCCGCATCGAGGCCGACCTCGAGGTCTGAGCCGGCCCCCGGACGGATCACCGGCCGGGGCCCCCGCACCGCGCGGAGGGCCCCGGCCGGCGCAGTGCGGTGAGGACACGGGCCGCCGGCCGTCACCGGGCCGCTGCGCCCGTGCGGGTCAGGCCGCGCCGGGCAGCCACAGGTCGGGGCCGAAGACCTCGTAGCGGATGTTGCGGGCGGGGACACCGGCGCCGAGCAGCCGGCCGCGCACGGTGCGCATGAACGGCAGCGGGCCGCACAGGTACACCGTCGCGTCCGCCGGGACGTCGATCCCGGTCAGGTCCATCAGCCCGCTGCGGGCGTCGGGCTCCTCGGCACCGGGACGCTCGTACCAGAAGACCGCCTCCGCGTCGGGCAGCCCGTCCACCGCCTCGCGGGTCTCGGCGCGCAGGGCGTGCTCGGCCGGCGAGCCGTCGGCGTGCAGCACGAGCACCCGGCGGGTGGAGCCGAGGGCGGCCAGCCGGGCGAGCATGCCCACCATGGGAGTGCAGCCGATGCCGGCCGAGACCAGGACCAGGGGGGTGTCGGCGTCGTCCAGCGCCACGTCCCCGAAGGGCGCGGAGAGGATGAGTTCGTCCCCGGTGCCCGTGCGCTCGTGCAGCAGGTTGGAGACCTCGCCGTCGGGTGCGCCGTCCGCGCCGGCGACCCGCTCGACGGTGATGCGGCGCAGCTCGTCGCCGGGGTCGGAGGACAGGCTGTACTGGCGCAGCTGGTGCACCCCGTCGGGCATGAGCACCCGCACGCTGACGTACTGGCCCGCCCGGGCGCGCGGCGCGGGCCCGCCGTCGGCGGGGCGCAGCAGGAACGACACCACGTCGTCCGTCTCCTCATGGCGTTCGACGACCGTCCAGCGGCGCCAGACGTCGCCCGGTGCGACGCCGGCGTCGTGGTACAGGCGCGCCTCCCGGGCGATGAGGGCCCCGGCCATCAGCCAGTACACCTCGTCCCAGGCGGCCGCGACCTCGGGGGTCACCGCCTCGCCCAGCACCTCGGCGATCGCACCGAACAGGTACTTGTGCACGATCGTGTACTGGTCGTCGGTGATCCCGACCGCGGCGTGCTTGTGGGCGATCCGGGACAGCAGGGCGTCCGGCCGGGTGTCCGGGTCGGCGAGCAGCGCGCCCGCGAAACCGGCGATGGACCCGGCCAGGGCCCGGCGCTGGGCCCCGCTGGCCTGGTTGCCCCGGTTGAACATCCCGTCCAGCAGCTCGGGCCGGTCGTGGAACATGGTGTCGTAGAAACGCGTGGTGATCTCGTCGAGCGCTCCGGCCACGGCGGGCAGGGTGGCCCGCACCACTGCGGCGGATTCTTCGGACAGCATGGGGTCTCCCAGGAACGGGGCGGGACAGGGGCTCCGGCCGCGGATCGGGCCGGCGGCGGAACCTGTATGGCAACCCGGGGACCCCGTTTTCGCCGGTGACGGAGGTCAGGGCGGCAAGACGGGCCCATCGGCCCGCAGGAAGGGACCCCCGGTCCCGGGGGACGGGTGCCGGACGGGGCCGGTCGGCACTTCCCCGGGCCCGTCCGGCGCCACGCGCGGGGCCCGGCGCGCCCGCCGGACACCGGCGCACCGGCGGCCCGGGGCAGGGCCGTCCGGCCCATGCGGAACACCGTCGAACCGGACAGACTGGACTCCCAAGGGGTGTCCGGGTGCCGAAGCGCCCCGGAGGTCCGACGCGCCGGACGTGAGAGGGAGTGGCCGTCATGGCCGAGCAGGTCCCGCCGAACGCGGTGGAGGGCGCCCCGGTGGGCGACCTGGGACGCCGTCTGGCCCGGCGCCGCACGGAGCTGGGCCTCACCCGGAGGGAAGTGGCGGTCAGGTCGGGCCTGGCGCCCGGTTACCTGCGCTACCTGGAGGAACAGCCGGGCGCCGCGCCGGGCACGGGCGTCCTGCTCAGGCTGGCCGGCGTACTCGGGACCACGCTGAACCGGCTCACCGGCGGGGACGCCGACCTGCCGCCCGGCTCCGGGCGGGCCGCCCGCCACCCGGAGTTCACCGAGCTGGACACCGAGGAGTGCCGCGCCCTGCTCGGCACCCACGGCGTGGGACGGATCGCCGTGCCCACCGACGAGGGGCCGGTCATCGTCCCCGTCAACTACAGCGTCGTCGACGACGCGGTGGTCTTCCGCACCGGCCCCGGCACCACCCCCGCGGGGGCCTCCGGCCACCGGGTGGCCTTCGAGGTCGACCGGATCGACGACGCGCTGAGCCAGGGATGGAGCGTGCTGGTGCGCGGGGACGCGCGGGCCGTCACGGATCCGGACGAGGCGCGCCGCCTCGACGAGCGGGCGTTCAGCGAGCCCTGGGCGGGCGGCCGGCGCGAGCTGTGGACGCGGATCGATCCGCTGGAGGTGACCGGACGCCGCATCGAGGTGTGAACCGGCGGGGCGCAGGCCGGCGACCCGGCGGGCCCGGACCGGACGTACCGGCGGAGCGGCACCGCGGGGGATCGGTGCCGCTCCGACACCGGTGTCGCCCGTCCGGCCGCCGCACCGCCGGGGCCGAAGGTCCCCGATCGGGACCGGCCGGCCCCAGCGGGACGGGACCACGGCCCGGGCGCCGCGAAACGGCCGTGGAACGGGTGCGCGCCGGCACGGGGCGCGACGAGCGGCCCGGGGGCGGCGCCGCACGTGCGGCCGGCGACGGCCCGGGCGTTCCGGCCGGGGGACGCCGCAGCGGTCCGCGCGACACGGCCGGGCGCGCGGGGCGGCCGGGCGTCCCCGGCTCCGCGGGCCGGGGCGCCGCACCGGCGCGGCAGGTGCCGGCGGGGGAGCGGCGGACGGCTCCCCCGCCGGCTCCGCGGGGAAGGCGCCGCATCGCGTGACGGGCCCCAGGGGGCCTCCCGGTGTGTGCTCCGCGCCCGCCGCGGGTACCCCGTGCGCAACCGCCGGCCGTGGCGGCCGCACCGACCACGACGGCGTGGATCTCACCGTCGGTGACGGGTCCGGGACGGACCGCCGCGGCACGGTGCCCGGCATTCGTCGTACGGGACGTCCGAAGACGTGCGGCTGCCGTCGGCGGGAGGAGCGTCGAAGTGACGGGCTGGACGTGGGAGTACGAGGGGTACGACCCCGCCGACGCGCGCCTGCGGGAATCGCTGTGCACCCTGGGCAACGGATACTTCGCCACCCGGGGCGCGCTGCCGGAGTGCACCGCGGACGGGGTGCACTACCCGGGCACCTACGTGGCCGGCTGCTACAACCGGCTCACCTCCGAGGTGGCCGGGCGGCAGGTCGAGAACGAGGACATGGTCAACCTCCCCAACTGGCTGCCGCTGCGCTTCCGCCTGCCCGGCGAGCCCTGGCTCACCCCCGACACCGCGACCGTGCTCGGCCACCGCGAGACCCTGCACCTGTCCTCCGGGCTGCTGGAGCGCAGCACGCGGTACGACCTCGGCGCGGGCCGGGCGCTGCTGGTGCGCCAGCAGCGGCTCGTGCACATGGCCGACCCGCACCTGGCCGCACTGCGCACCGAATTCACCGCCGAGGGCTTCTCCGGCACCCTCGAGACCGAGGCGGCGCTCGACGGCGGCGTCACCAACGCGGGCGTGCCCCGCTACCGGGAGCTGGACGGCCGCCATCTGACCCACGTGCTCACCGGAACGGCCACCTCGGACACCGTCTGGCTGCGCTGCCGCACCCGCACCTCCGACGTCCGGGTCGCCCTCGCCGCCCGGCTCACGTCGGGCGCGCCCGTCGGGAGCCGGCACGACCGCCCGCGCGCCCTCCAGACGACCCGTCTGGACCTGGCCGCCGGCCGCCCCGCCACCGTCGACAAGATCGTCGCCCTGCACACCTCCCGCGATCCGGCGATCAGCGACCCGCTGCACGCCGCCGTCGACCGGGTGGGCCGGGCGGGCGGTTTCGACGAACTGCTCCGGCCGCACCTGACGGCCTGGCACCAGCTGTGGCGCCGCGCCGAACTGGACGTGCCCGGCGAGGCGGGCCGCATCCTCCGGCTGCACCTCTTCCACGTGCTGCAGACCCTCTCGCCGCACACCGCGGACCTGGACGTGGGGGTCCCGGCCCGGGGCCTGCACGGCGAGGCCTACCGCGGCCACGTCTTCTGGGACGAGCTGTTCGTCCTGCCGTACCTCAACCTGCACTTCCCGGAGGTCTCCCGGGCGCTGCTGCACTACCGGCACCGCCGCCTGGAACGAGCCCGCACCGCCGCGCGGGACGCGGGACGCCGGGGGGCGATGTACCCCTGGCAGAGCGGCAGCGACGGCCGGGAGGAGACCCAGCAGCTGCACCTCAACCCGCACTCCGGCCGCTGGCTGCCCGACCACTCCCGCCTCCAGCACCACGTGGGATCGGCGATCGCGTACAACGTGTGGCAGTACTGCGAGGCCAGCGGGGACGAGGAGTTCCTGCACACCAAGGGCGCCGAGATGCTGCTGCAGATCTCCCGCTTCTGGGCGGACTCGGCCACCTACGACGAACGGCTGGGCCGGTACCGCATCAAGGGCGTGGTCGGCCCGGACGAGTACCACGACGCGTACCCGGACGCCGCCGGGCCGGGACTCGACGACAACGCCTACACCAACGTCACGGCCACCTGGGTGCTCACCCGCACCCTGGACGTGCTGCGGGGCCTCCCCGAGCCGCGCCGCCGGGAACTCGACGAGCGGACCGGACTGGACGCGGGCGAACTCGACGCGTGGGACCACATCTCCCGCACCCTGCACGTCCCCTTCCACAACGGCGTCATCAGCCAGTTCGAGGGCTACGGCGAACTCGCCGAACTCGACTGGCGGGGCTACCGCCGGCGCTACGGCGACATCCGGCGCCTGGACCGGATCCTGGAGGCCGAGGGCGACACCGTCAACCGCTACCAGGCCTCCAAGCAGGCGGACGTCCTGATGCTCGGCTACCTCTTCTCGCCCACCGAGCTCCAGGGCGTCTTCCGCCGGCTGGGCCTGAGCCTGGACGAACGGACCTGGCGGCGCACGGTGGACCACTACCTGCACCGCACCAGCCACGGGTCCACCCTCAGCGGCCTGGTCCACGGCCGGGTCCTCGCCCGGGCCCGGCGCGCGGACGCCTGGAAGTTCTGCCAGGAGGCCCTCCAGGCGGACATCGCCGACATCCAGGGCGGCACCACCGGCGAGGGCATCCACCTCGGCGCGATGGCCGGCACCCTCGATCTCGTCCAGCGCGGGCTGACCGGGCTGGAGCCCCGCGGCGGGGCCCTGTGGCTCGACCCGGTGCCCCTGCCGGAGCTGTCCTCCTACGGCTTCACCCTGCGCTACCACGGCCACTGGGGCGTGCGGCTGCGGCTGGAACACGGCCTGCTGGAGGTCGCCGTGCCCTCGTCCGGCCGGTCGCCGATCGACGTGCACCTCCCGGACCGCACCGTCCGCCTCCAGCCGGGCGAGACGGACCAGCTGGTCCTCCCGGGCTGACCGGGCGCCGGGGCGGAGGGCCCCCGGGCCGTTCGGCCCCGGTGGTGCCCGTCCGGCCCATGGACCGGGCGTCCGTTCCGCCGGACGCTCGAGGTGTGGAAGGAGGCGGACGCCATGACCGAGAGCGTGCTCGTCGCCTACGGAAGCACCAACGGATCGACCGCTCGGATCGCCGAGGCCGTGGCCGCGGCGCTGCGGAAGGAGGGACTGACGGCCGACACCGCGCCGGCCGGCACCGTCACGGACGTCACGCCGTACGACGGGGTCGTCCTCGGCGGCGGCCTGTACGCCGGGCGGTGGCACAAGGACGCACGCAGGTTCGCACGGCGGCACCGGCGGTCCCTCGCCGAACGCCCGCTGTGGCTCTTCAGCAGCGGGCCCCTCGACACCTCGGCCGCCGAGCGGGACGTCCCGCCCGTGCCCGGTGTGCGGCGGACGGGGGACCGGCTCGACGCCAGGGGACACGTCACCTTCGGCGGCTGCCTGGAGGAGGGCGCGAAGGGACGTGTCGCACGGATGATCCTGCGCGGGGGCAGGGGCGGGGACTTCCGGGACTTCGCCGCCGTCGAACGGTGGGCGGCCGGGGTCGCCCGCGAGCTGTCGGGCGACCGGCGGGCCCGGTGAGCCCCCGGCACCGGGCCGGGCCCGCCTGACGCCGGATCACTGGTGGAACGCGATGTACCCGTTGCCGTCCGGGTCGGAGCCGCGCTTGGTGTACGCGTGGACGTCGGCGCGGCTGCCCGTGGGCTTGTAGAGGTAGACCGTGTCCTTGTCGTTGTTCCACATGAAGTTGCAGTTGTCGCGGTACACGACGTTGTACTTGCCGGAGTCGTCGCCGTTGCCGCCGCGCAGCTTCACGTAGTCGCCGGGCTGGAGGTGGTGGTCGGCGGTGAACGCGAACCGGTTCCCGGCGGCGTCCTTGACGACGTACCCCCTGAGGTTGACCGTCTTCGACGACGAGTAGTTCTTGACGGTCAGGTACTCCTCGTCGGTGTTGCCGGTGGAGCACCGGTTGGAGTCGCTGCCGGGCGCGTCGTACTGGATCCCGCGCACCTTCAGCGCGGAGGTGTACTCGGCGGCCTGCGCCGGAACGGCGGTCAGAGCGGCCAGCGCGCCCACGGCGGCGGTGGTGGCGACGACGGCGGTGCGTATGCGCATGAACTCATCCCCCTGCACGGTCCTTCGGTGAAGAACCTGTGGTGTTTCGGTGAAGGATCGGATCATATGCGGAACGGGCGCCCGTCCGGTCCGGGATCGGACCGGACGGGCGCCCGGTGGTGCGACCGCTCAGGGGGGCGACGGCTCAGGCGCCGCTGGCCCGCAGCATGTCCTCGCGCTCGACGATCTTCACGCGCTCGCGTCCCTGCGGCTCGCCCAGCGCCTTCTCCGCGGCGTCCAGGCGGTACCAGCCGTCCCAGGTGGTGAAGCGGATGCCGCGCTCGTCGAGGAACGCGTCCACGGCCTGGGGGTCGGGGGAGGCGGGCGTGTGCAGCCGCCCGTTCGCGTAGTCGTCCAGCAGGTTCGCCACCGTCTCGTTGGCGTCGCCCTTGGTGTGGCCGATCAGGCCCACGGGGCCGCGCCGGATCCAGCCGGTGACGTAGGTGGACCGCAGGTGCTCGCCGCTCTCCTGGATGACGCGCCCGCCCTGGTCCGGGACCGTGCCGGAGTCGATGTCCCAGGGCAGCTTGGGCAGCTTGTCGGAGAGGTAGCCCACCGCGCGGTAGACCGCGCTGACGTCCCAGTCCTTGAAGGTGCCGGTGCCCTTGACGTTGCCGGTGCCGTCGAGCTGGGTGCGCTCGGTCCGCAGGCCGACGACCTTGCCGTCCTCGCCGAGGATCTCCACCGGGGACTCGAAGAAGTGCAGGAACAGCTTGTGCGGGCGGTCGCCGGTGTCGCGGATCGCCCAGTTCTCCAGGGTCTTGGCCACCATGTCGGCCTGCTTGTTGCCGCGCCGGGTGGCGATCGAGCCCTCGTCGTAGTCGATGTCCTCGGGGTCGACGATCACCTCGATGCTGGGGAGTGGTCCAGCTCCCTCAGCTCCATCGGGCTGAACTTCGCCTGCGCCGGGCCGCGGCGGCCGAACACGTGGATCTCCACGGCCTTGTTGGCCTTCAGGCCCTCGTGGACGTTCGGCGGGATCTCCGTCGGCAGCAGCTCGTCCGCCGTCTTGGCGAGGATCCGGGCGACGTCCAGGGCCACGTTGCCGACGCCGAGCACGGCGACCTTCTCGGCCTCGAGCGGCCAGGTGCGCGGCACGTCGGGGTGGCCGTCGTACCAGGAGACGAAGTCCGCGGCGCCGTAGGAGCCGTCGAGGTCGATGCCCGGGATGGGCAGCGCGCGGTCGGCCGTGGCGCCGGTGGCGAAGATCACGCCGTCGTAGAACGCGCGCAGATCGTCGAGGTGGAGGTCGGTGCCGTAGTCCACGTTGCCGAACAGACGGATCTGCGGTTTGTCGAGCACCTGGTGGAGGGCCGTGATGATGCCCTTGATCCGCGGGTGATCGGGGGCGACGCCGTAGCGGATCAGTCCGAACGGCGCCGGCATGCGCTCGAAGATGTCGATGGACACGCCCGGTTCGGCGGCCACGTCGGACTTGAGCAGGGCGTCGGCGGCGTAGATCCCGGCGGGGCCGGATCCGACGATGGCTACCCGCAGGGGGCGGGGCATGGTCAGCTTCCCTTCGAGCGAGGACAAGGGTCTCGTCCGGAAGCCTAAACTGAGGCATGCCTTACCTGGTACGCGGGTCCGGTCTATGGGCTCATAAGTCTCCGTTATGACTTCTCTCCGGCTCCCTTATGCCCCCGGGGGCGGCTGCTCCCATGTCCCCGGAAGCGGCTGTTCCGCCCAGATGACCTTCCCGGCCGGCAGGTAGCGGGTGCCCCAGCGCTCGGCGAGCTGGGCGACCAGGAACAGGCCCCGCCCCCCTTCGTCCGTCATGGTCGCGTACCGCAGGTGCGGCGAGGTGCTGCTGCTGTCGTAGACCTCGCAGATCAGGTTGCGCTCGTGGAGCATGCGCACCCGGATGGGGGCGCCGCCGTGCCGGATGGCGTTGGTGACCAGCTCGCTGAGGATCAGCTCCGTGGTGAACGACAGCTCGTCCAGCCCCCACTCGGCCAGCTTCCGGGTGACCGCGGCACGCACCTCGGCGACCGCCGCCGGATCGGACGGCACCGGCCACTCGGCGACCCGGTCGGCGGCCAGGGCCCGCGTCCGCGCCACGAGCAGGGCGATGTCGTCGCCGGCCCGGACCGGGCGCCGGGACTCCAGCACGACCCGGCAGGTGTCCTCGGGGGAGTCCCCGGCCCGGGACAGGGCGTCGCGCAGCAACTCCAGGCCCACGTCGATGTCGTGCCGCCGGTCCTCGACGAGCCCGTCGGTGTAGAGGACGAGCCGGCTGCCCTCCGGCAGTTCCAGGTCGGCCGTCTCGAACGGCAGGCCGCCGAGCCCCAGCGGGGGGCCGACGGGCACGTCGGGGAACTCCACGCCGCCGTCCGGACGGACCAGGGCCGGCGGGGGATGGCCCGCACGGGCCACGGCGCAGTGCCGCGAGACCGGGTCGTAGACGGCGTACAGACAGGTCGCCCCGGTGACCGGGGCGCTGTGCTCCTCCTGCGCCTCGTCCTGGTCGATGCGCGCGACCATCTCGTCGAGCAGGGAGAGGAGCTCGTCGGGCGGCAGGTCCAGCGCGGAGAAGTTGTGCACCGCCGTGCGCAGCCGGCCCATCGTGGCCGCGGCGTGCAGGCCGTGGCCGACGACGTCGCCGACCACGAGCGCGACCCGGGCCCCGGACAGCGGCAGGACGTCGAACCAGTCCCCGCCCACCCCGGCCTGCGCGGGAAGGTAGCGGTAGGCGATCTCCAGGGCGGTCTGCTCCGGCAGGCTGCGGGGCAGCAGGCTGCGCTGGAGCGTCACCGCCATGCTGTGCTCGCGCGTGTAGCGGCGCGCGTTGTCGATGGAGACGGCGGCCCGGGCGACCAGCTCCTCCGCCAGCGCCTGCTCCTCGGCGTCGAACGGCTCGGGCTTCTCGGAGCGCCAGAAGCTGACCACGCCGAGCACCAGGGCGCCGGCCCGCAGCGGCACGGTGATCAGCGAGTGGATGCCGTAGGCCACGACCTGCCCGGAGCGTTCGAGGTCCTGCGCGCGCCAGCCCGGGGCGTCACCGAGCCGGGGCTCCAGAAGGGCCCGGCCGGTGGTGAGGCTGCGGCCCTGCGGGGAGGAGCCGATGAAGCGGATCGCCTCGCCCACGGGATAGAGCGGGGCGTCCCCGCGGATCCCCGTCATGGCCGTGCGGCGCAGTACGGCCGTCGCGTCCGGGTGGCCGCCCGCCAGCACCGACTCGAACAGGTCCACCGTGACGAAGTCCGCGAACCGGGGCACGGCCAGCTCGGCGAGCTCCTCGGCCGTACGGGTGACGTCCAGGCTCGTCCCGATGCCCACCCCGGCGTCGTAGAGCATGTTGAGCCGCTCGCGCGCCGCCTCGGCGCGGCCGGACAGGGCGCGCAGTTCCGTGGAGTCCCGGACCGTGGCGACGCTGCCGGGCGGACCGCCCGCCCGGTCGGTGGGCCGCTGGTTGACCGCCAGCAGCCGGTCGCCGACCAGGTGCACCTCGTCCGTGGCGATCCGCCCCGAGGACAGCAGTTCGGCGGTGCCGGGATCCAGGCCGATGTCCAGCACGTGCCGGCCCTCCCCGTCCTCGGGCAGGGCGAGCAGGCGGTGCGCCTCGTCGTTGGCGAGCATCAGGGTCCCGTCCCCGTCGACGATGATCACGCCCTCGCGCACCGCGTGCAGCACCGCGTCGTGGTGCTCGTACATCCGGGTCATCTCGTGCGGGCCCAGGCCGTGGGTCTGACGCAGCAGCCGTCTGCTCACCAGGGCCGTGCCCCCGGTGGCCAGGGCGAGCGCGGCGGCCGCCGCACCCAGCACGAGCGGCAGCTGGTCGGCGGCGGCCCCGCCGACGCGCTCGGTCGTGATGCCCGCCGACACGAGTCCCACCACGGTGCCGTCCGGGTCCGTGACCGGCACCACGGCCTGCACCAGCTCGCCGATGGTGCCCTCGACCTCCTCGACCACCGGTTCACCGGCCAGTGCGGGCTCGATCGTGCCGACGAACTGCTTGCCGATGCGATCCGGTTTCGGGTGCGTGTAGCGGATGCCCTCGGTGCTCATGACGACGACGAAGTCGACCCCCGTCCGCTCACGGGTCGCCTCGGCACGATCCAGCAGCACGGCCGTCGGGTCGGGGGAGCCGAGCGCCTCGACGACCCCCGGCGAGTTGGCGAAGGCCTCCGCGACGGCGAGCGAGCGGCTGCGGGCCTCCTCGTCGCTCTCCCGTCGCGCCTGGAGCAGCAGGGCGACGACGGCCGCCACGACGAGCAGCAGCACGATCACCAGGTACAGCACGAACACCTGCCCGGCGACGCTGCGGCCGCTCAGCACCGACCGCAGACCCGCCGCCGGATGCCACCGTGAGCGGCCGTCCCTCTGCCGTCGGCGCCGTACGGACGCCATGGTGCCGGGCCGCTGGGGCGGCCGGGTCCTGGATCGACCCATGAGTCGGACCATGTGCCATGTCTACACTGCCGGGCCACCCGAGGCGAGGGGCGTCACCCATCGTGACCGGCGGTTCTCGTCGCCGGGCCGTCCGTCCCCGGGCCGCGCGCGGCCGTCCCCCGCGGCCCGCGCGCGGCCCTCCCCCCGGCGCGCGGCCCGTCCCCCGACCGCCGCGCGCGTTTTGTGACCGGGCCACCCCGGACCCCGGCCCGCCGGCCTCATTCGGCCAGTGCGCGGGCCAGCTCCGTCGTGGCGCGGGCGATCTCGGTGTCCTGCTCGGCCATCAGCCGGTTCAGCTCGCCGCGCCGGGAGCGCACCGCCTGCCGGGCCGCCCGCTCCCACACCACCGGGTTCTCCCGGTGGTTGAGGAGCTTGGGGTACGCGGCGGCGGTGCTCTCCCACTGCCGGGCGTCGGCGATGGCCTTGAGCAGCCGGATGATCCGGGCCCGGCAGGTGACGTGCGGCAACTGGGCCAGTTCCCAGAGGAAGGGGACCGTGGCGGCGGTCGCCTGTTCCGTGACGAAGCCGTACTGGCAGATCCGTTTCCGCAGGTCCTCCAGGGCGGCCCGAGCCGTGTCGGCGTCCCCCCAGGCGATGCCGTTGAGCAGCAGGGGGATGGCCGCCGCCGATCCGGTGGAGTCCTGGATGTCGCCCCACGGCACGCGGGACAGCGCCGTGAGGGGTGTGGTCCGTGCCACTCCGGTGGGGGACGTGTGGCGCACAGGGCGCTCGCTGCTCGGCTGCTGTGTCGAAGCGCTGCGCATGGCGTGGGTGCCTTTCCGCGGCAGTCGTGTCAGGTGGGCGGGTGGACCGACAACCGGGCCCACACCGTCTTGCCCGCCGGCGGGGTGGGGGTCCAGCCCCACGCCTCGGACAGGGCGTCGACGATGCACAGCCCCCGGCCGTGCTCCTCCAGGGCGGAGCCGGTGCCGGGGACGTGGACGGGCGGGTGGTCGTCGGGGTCGGAGACGGCGAGCAGCAGATGCGCCGGTTCCAGGCGGAACCCGAGCCGGACGCCCGGCGCCCCCGCGCACCGCGGTGCCGCGTGCGTCACGGCGTTGGTGGTGAGCTCGGTGACCACGAGGGCGGCGTCGTCGCAGCGGTGGCCGAGCGACCAGACGCGCAGGGTGTCACGGGTGAAGGACCGCGCGCGGGCGAGCCCCTCGCGGCTGCATTCGACGCGCAGCGTCGCCGACACGGTGCCGGCCGTCTCCGGTATCGGGTGCGGCTCCCCGTACGGCGCCGCCGTGGGCAGGTCGTACGGGAGCGCCGCGGCGGTGCCGGGGCCACCTGTCCGTGCCGCGACCACGGTCGGCGGCCGGAGTGCTGGATGCGCAGGTGATGACACGGCATCTCCCCGATGCGACGTCAGGACGGGGCGTCAGCACGGGGGTTGACGCCGCAGCTATTATCCACGCTGACAGCGCTCGCGTGCAATTGCACGAGAAATTGCGCGAAATGGGGGACGGGGCGGGTGCGGCCGACGGGGCACGGCCCGTCCCGGACGAACGGCCGGGCCCCGTGCGCGGCGCGACACGTGAACAGCAAGGAGAGTGCGGTGCCAGGAGTGCGGAACGGAGTGCGGGCCAGCCAGCTGGACGTCCGCTGGGTCAAGAGCCGGCACAGCAACGCCGAGGGCAACTGTGTCGAGGTGGCCCCGCTGACCGACGGGGAGATAGCGATGCGCAACTCCCGCGACCCCGACGGGCCCGCCCTGGTCTACACGGCCGCGGAGCTGGCGGCGTTCCTCGCCGGCGCGAAGGACGGCGAGTTCGACCACCTGGTCTGAGCCCGCGGGCGTCGGTGGTTCGGGTCGGCGCCGGAGAGGCGGAAGCGCGACTCCCCACTTCTTCACGACTTCCGCACGCGGCCGCGGTGCGACAGGATGAGGTGCGATAGTGTGAATCGCCCTTGTGTCGGTCTGCTGGGAGTCAGGATGTCCGCCGCGTCGCATCGCATCTCCCGTCTGGAACCCTATCTGGACAGGCCCGAGCCGGCTCCGACCCTGCTGAAGATGCTGGTCGGCGTGCAGCTCGCAGGCTTCCGCGAGGACGCCGGGCTGGCCCAGGACCAGGCGGCGCGCGCCGTCGGCTTCAGCGCCGCGAAGCTGTCCCGCATCGAGTCCGGCAAGGGCCGCCGCCCGCCGACCGAGAGCGACGTCCGGGCCCTGCTGGAGCTGTACGGCACCGACGACTACGAGGCTTCGGTCCTGCTCAGACTGCTGCGGCGGGCCGGAGAGCCGGGCTGGTGGCAGCGGTACGACAAGAGGCTGATGCCCGAGTGGTTCGACCGTCTGGTCGGCCTCCAGGAGGCCGCCGCCACCATCCGCACCTTCGAGATCCAGTACGTCCCCGGCCTGCTGCAGACCGCCGCGTACACCCGCGCGGTGGTCGAGCGCGGCCTGCCGAACGCCCCGGCGAGCGAGGTGCAGCGCAGGGTCGAACTGCGCATGCAGCGCGCTCGGTTGCTGCTGCGGGAGGGCGCCCCGCAGCTGTGGGCCGTCATCGACGAGTCGGTCCTGCTGCGTGTCCTGGGCGGCTCCGGGGTGATGCGCGAACAGCTCGAGCACCTGGTCAGGATGGCCGAGCGGCCCAACGTGACGGTGCAGATCGTCCCGCTGGACGTGACGAACGCCTCGGCTCCCGCCATCCCGGTGACGTACCTGCGCTTCGGCGGTCTCGACCTGCCCGACGTGGTCTACCTGGAGCACATCAGGAGCGCCAACTTCCTCGAGGACCGCGACGAGACGGAGGAGTACCGGATCGCGCTGGACCGCCTCGCCGACGAGGCCCTCAAGCCCCGCGAATCCGTGGACCTGCTGCGCAGGACGATGCGGGAGCGCTACTCCGCGCCGTAGCGGCGGCGCGTGGACGGGTGACGCCCCTCGCCGGGCCCGGGGGCCGGCCGGGAGGCCGGCGCCTCGGGCTACCGGGGGATCCGCCCCACGCCGCCGAACTCGATCCACTCCTGGGTGAGCTGACGGGGCGCCACCTCGGTGTCCGGACGCCAGGTGGACACCTCCACCAGACCCGGCTCCAGGATCTCCAGGCCCTCGAAGTACGACTCGACGTCCTGCTCCCGGCGTACGCGGCCCCAGTGCCCCTGGGTCGCCTGGGCCATGAAGTCGGTGACGAACTTCCGGACCTCGGGATCCTCGCTGACCAGCTGGCACATCACCATGAAGCTGCCCGGCGCCAGCCTCTCGCGCACCCGGCGGGCGAGGGCGAGCGGGCCGTCGGTGTCGCTGTCCGGGATGCAGTGGAACACCGAGTTGAACAGCACGCACACCGGCTCCGAGAAGTCGATCAGGCGCCGGGTCTCGGGGTGGCCGAAGATCTCGTCGGTCTCGCGCATGTCGGCCTGGATGACCGCGGTGCGCTCGTCCTGCTCCAGCAGGGCGCGGCCGTGGACCAGCACCATCGGGTCGTTGTCGACGTACACCACGCGGGCGGTCGGGTCGATGCGCTGCGCGACCTGGTGGACGTTGTCCTGGGTGGGCAGGCCGGAACCGTGGTCGAGGTACTGCCGTATGCCGTACTCCTGCGTGAGGGTGCGGACCACCCGCTGGAGGAAGCGCCGGTTGTTCAGGGCCAGGCGGCGCGTGCTGGGCACCACCTTGTCGAGTTCCTCGGTCGCGGCGCGGTCCGCCGCGTAGTTGTCCTTGCCGCCCAGGTAGTAGTCGTACATGCGCGCGGCCGTCGGCACGGTGGCGTCGATCTCGGTGGACAGCTGCTTACCCGTGTGCATCGTTCCCCCTGCGGAGTACCGCGCCAACTCGACTGGCCGGACAGGGAGTACATCCTAGGGAGCGCCGAGCGGCCCGTGCCAGTCCGTCGGTGAACGTGGGCGCGGACGAACGATGCGCCGGCGGTGGACGGTCGCAGAGGGCGTTCGCGCGGGTGCCGAGCGTGACGGGTCGGGTTCCGGGGAGGCCGGTCCCCGTGGACGTCTGCGCGGGCGCCTGTGCCCCGCTATCGTCGGTTTCGTCCGGCTGGGCCGGCCGCCGACGAGGCGGCGGCCGGCCCGTTCGCTCCCCGGGAGGCACGCATGGACGACTACTACGACCTCGGCACCTACGGCCGGCCCGTGACGACCTCCTCCGCCGAAGCCCAACTCTGGTTCGACCGGGGGCTGATGTGGACCTACGCGTTCAACCACGAGGAGGCCGTCGCCTGCTTCCAGAAGGCGGCCGCGGCCGACCCCGACTGCGCCATGGCCCACTGGGGCATCGCCTACGCCCTCGGCCCGAACTACAACAAGCCCTGGGAGGCCTTCGACGGCGACGAACTCGTCACCACCGTCGCCCGCACGCACGACGCGGTGGAGCGGGCGTACCGGAAGGCCGCGCGCGCCACCCCCGTCGAGCGGGCCCTGGTCGGGGCGCTGCGCGCCCGCTACCCGCAGTCACGGGTGACGGAGGACTGCTCGGTGTGGAACGAGCCCTACGCGGACCGGATGCGCGAGGTGTACGCGAGCGCCCCCGGTGATCCGGACGTGGCCGCGCTCTGCGCCGACGCCCTGATGAACCTCACCCCCTGGCAGCTGTGGGACCTGAGGACCGGCCGCCCGGCCGACGGCGCCCGCACCCTGGAGGCCAAGGCGGTGCTCGACGCCGCGCTCGCCACCGACGCCGGCGCCCGGCACCCCGGGATCCTGCACCTGTACATCCACCTGATGGAGATGTCCCCCACGCCGGAAGCGGCCCTCACCGTCGCCGACCGGCTGCGCGGAGCCGTCCCCGACGCCGGGCACCTGAACCACATGCCCTCACACCTGGAAGTGCTGTGCGGCGACTACCGCCGGGTCGTCTCGGACAACACCCTCGCCGTCGCGGCCGACGAGAAGTACCTCGAGCGCGCCGGCGCCATGAACTTCTACACCCTCTACCGCGCCCACAACCACCACTTCAGGATCTACGGCGCCATGTTCGCCGGACAGTCGGGGGTCGCCCTGGACGCCGCCGCACGGCTCGAGGCCGCCGTCCCCGAGGAACTGCTCCGCGTGCAGAGCCCGCCCATGGCCGACTGGCTCGAGGGGCTCCTCGCGATGCGCGTGCACGTCCTGATCCGCTTCGGCCGCTGGGACGACGTCCTGGCGCTGCCGTTCCCGGCCGACCCGGAACTGCACTGCGTGACCACCGCCATGCTCCACTACGCCCGTGGCGTCGCCCTCTCCGCGACCGGCGCCACGGACCGGGCCGAGAGGGAACGGGAGGACTTCCGCGCGGCCGTGAGCCGTGTCCCCGAGACCCGCATGCTGTTCAACAACACCTGCCGCGACATCCTCGCCGTCGCGGCGGCGATGCTGGACGGCGAACTCGCCTACCGCAAGGGCGACCACGACGCCGCCTTCGCCGCGCTGGAGCGGTCCGTCGAACTGGACGACGACCTGCCCTACGACGAACCCTGGGGCTGGATGCAGCCCACCCGGCACGCCTACGGCGCACTGCTGCTGGAACAGGGCCGCGTGGAGGAGGCCGAGGCGGTCTACCGCGCGGACCTCGGCCTCGACGCGACCCTGCCCCGGCCCCTGCAACATCCCGGGAACGTCTGGGCGTTGCACGGATTCCACGAGTGCCTGCTGCGCACCGGAAAGACGGACCAGGCCGCGATCGTGGCCCAACAGCTCAAGCAGGCCGCCGCGTTGGCCGACGTGCCGATCGAGGCGTCCTGCTTCTGCCGCCTGGAGGCCTACCCCGTCACCGCGGACCGGGACGACTGCCACTGCCACTGAGCCCCGGCCGGGCCCCGCACCCGTCCGGCGGTCGTGGTGTCCGTCGTCTCTTCGCCGCGCGGGGGTACGCGGCCCGCCGGCCGCGGGCGGCCGGCGGGGCGGTCTCAGTCGGCCGCGGCTTCCGCCCGGCGCCGGGGTCCCGACTCCACGACGGTCTGGAACGTCTTCATGCAGGGGAAGCAGTGCCGGTCCGTCGCATGCCGCCGGCGGGACTCCTCCTGCTTCTCCAATCCGCACAGCGTGGACCTCCTGTCAGGGGTGAGGACATGCCACACCGGCTCCCCCGAAGTGTCTGCACCGCACCACATCTCGTGCATTCCCAGCTCCCTCCGGGTAGGCATGGAGACCGCTTCCATACGAACACGGCGCGGCCCGGGAGGGCTCGCCCGGACGGCCACTCGGGTGACGCGCGGGGCCGGGATGCGCATCCGCCGTCCCGGCCGGATCCTGGAAGGATGACGAAGGCGCCGATCGGGGTACACCCGCCGCTCGGGTCGGGTGGACGGCGTGTGACCGTGCGCGGTGAGATCGTCGGCCTCGCGAACTCCGACCGGGACGTGGTGGAGCTCCTGCGGCGGGCCGGGCTGCCGCAGGGCGAGCGGCTGCTGGACGATCCGGCCTGGGTGAAGTGGATCGGCGGCCGGGCCCACGTCTACGACGCGGCGTGACGGGCCGGGCCCGCCCGGCCGGAACGGCCGCGACGGCCGGGACGCACCCCGGCCGGTCCGGAGGCCGTGAGGTCCTGCGCGCGTGACGCGTACCGGAAACGTGACACGTACCGGAGAACGGCACCCCTCGCCTCCACGCACCGCGGTCCCCGTCGGCGCCGACTCCGACGGGGACCGCGTCCGTTCGCCTGCCCCGTTCCCCCTCCGCACGCGGTGCGCGCCCGCCGGTGAACCGGCGGGCCGGCCGCCGCGCCGGCTCCTCGCGGACACCCCGGGCGGGCTCGCCGCCCGGTCCCGGGAGACGACCGGTTCCCGGGCCGGGGCACGTCCGTCCCCAAAGCCCTGATCCCGCCGCCCGGGCTCCGGTTCGGGGACCGCCCTCCTCCGGTTTCCGCGCCGCCCCGCGGCGGACGGGCCGTTGGGGAGGGGGCGCCGCCCGCGCCGCGCCGCGCGGGCGGCGCGTCCCCGTCTCCCGGACCGGCCCGCGCGGCGCGTCGCGGGAGACCGGTGAGATTGCCGATCCGCACCCCTCCCCTCCTCTCCGACAGTGGCACCGCCAGCCCATCGGCGGCGCCCCCGGCCGGGCACGGGCACCATCCCACGCCGTACTCCCGTGCACCGGCCGGCCGGGCGGTCCGCCGCGACAGAGAGGACCACTCGCCGTGCACCAGCACCCCCACACCGGCACCGACGGATCGACCGCGGGACCACGTGCGGTTCGCGCCGGACGGCGCAGGACCGGCCGGCTCGCCGGACTGGCCGCGGCGGTCACCGCCGTCGTCGGCCTCACCACCCTCAACGGCCCCGGCGCCCACGCGGCGGACAACCCCTACGAGCGCGGTCCGGCGCCGACCCAGTCCAGCATCGAGGCGCTGCGCGGCCCCTACGCCGTGTCGGAGCTGTCCGTCTCCTCGCTCTCGGTGACCGGTTTCGGCGGAGGCACCATCTACTACCCGACCAGCACCGCCGACGGCACCTTCGGCGCGATCGCCGTCTCACCGGGCTTCACCGCCTACCAGTCCTCCATCGCCTGGCTGGGCCCGCGCCTGGCCTCCCAGGGCTTCGTGGTCTTCACCATCGACACCAACACCACCCTCGACCAGCCCGACTCCCGCGGCGACCAGCTGCTCGCCGCGCTGGACTACCTCACCCAGCGCAGCGCGGTCCGCGGCCGCATCGACAGCAGCCGGCTCGGTGTCATGGGCCACTCCATGGGCGGCGGCGGCAGCCTCGAGGCCGCCAAGGACCGGCCCTCGCTCCAGGCCGCGATCCCGCTGACGCCCTGGAACCTCGACAAGAGCTGGCCCGAGGTCAGGACCCCCACCCTGATCTTCGGGGCCGACGGCGACACGGTCGCCCCGGTCTCCAGCCACGCCGAGCCCCTGTACTCGGGCCTGCCGTCCTCGCTGGACCGCGCCTACCTGGAACTGAACGGCGCCACCCACTTCACGCCCAACTCGTCGAACACGACGATCGCGAAGTACAGCATCTCGTGGCTGAAGCGGTTCATCGACAACGACACCCGCTACGAGCAGTTCCTGTGTCCGCTGCCGCGGCCGAGCCTGACGATCGAGGAGTCCCGGGGCAACTGCCCGCACACCTCCTGACGTCCGGCTGAGCCCGGCCGCACGACGACCCGGTGGCGGTCCGCGCACGACGCGGGCCGCCACCGGCGTTGTGCGCGTGCACCGCCGCCGGCCGCCCGCCCTGGGCCGCGGCACACTCCGCTTCTCCCCGCTTCTCCGACGCGTCGTGAAAACCGCCGGTGGTACGGCGGATGCGTCGTCCCGATGGTGTGGACGTACGCCTTCCACCTTTCCTTACGCGTGAGTAAGGTCGCGGGAATGACCGGACAGACGACCCCCGGACCCGCTCCGCTCCGGTACCGCCCGGGACCGCAGCGGCAGGAGATCGCCGGGCTGCTGGACGGGCTGCGCACCGACGGCGGCGTCCGCGTCGTGACCGGTGAACCCGGTTGCGGCCGCACGGCCTTCCTCGAGTTCGCCGCCCGCTCCTTCCGCGCCGGACCGGTGTGGCACGTGCGCGCCGACCCGGACCGGACCGGACGGCCCCACCACGGCCTGCACGCCCTGCTGCGCGCCGCCGGCCGCCCCGTGCAGCTCCCCGGAGACGGTACGGCGGGCGAGGTGCTGCTCGACGTCCTGCGCGCGGCGGCCGCCGCGTCCCCCCTCCTGGTGTGCGTGGACGACGTGCACCTGTGGGACGCCGCGTCGCGCGCCGCCCTGGGACACGCGGCCGCGCGGCTGCACGCGGCGGGCGGCCGGGCGGGGCTGCTCCTCAGCGTGCCCGGGCACCGGCCCGTCGGCCGGGAGACGGCGGGGCTGCCCGTGCTGCGCATCGCCCCGCTCACGCCCGGGGACGCGGCCGGTCTGGTCGACGACGTGACGGACGGCACCGTCGACCCGGCCGTGCGCGAGGAACTGGTGACGGAGGCGGAGGGCAACCCCGCGCTGCTGCTGGCACTGGTGCGCCGGCTGTCGCCCGCCCAGCTCCGCGGCCGCCGCCCGCTGCCCCGGCCGTTGGCCGACGCGGAGATCCTGACCGCGGTCGCCGGCGGGTGCCTGACCGGCGTACCGCCGGACCACGCCGACCTGCTCCTGGCGACGGCTGCCGCCGTGCGGGTGACCGGGGAGCCGGACGCCGACGCGGACCTCGTGCGAAGAGCGGCGGAGGAGGCCGGGGAGCGGGCGGCCGCACCGGACGCGGAAGCCGCCCCGTCCGCCGGGGCGCGGACCCGGGCGCCGTACGCCGCGGGGCCGTTGCCCGGGGCCCTCGCCCTGGTCGACGGCCGGCTGCGGTTCCGCAGCGCGCTGCTCGGCAGGGCGGTGTACGCCGGTGCGTCGCCCGAGCGGCGCCGGGCCGTGCACCACGCGCTGGCGGGGGGCCCGGCGGACCCGCGCGGTGTCCCGGCGCTGCTGCACCGCTCCTGGACGGTCACGGGCCCCGCCCCCGCCCTCGCGGCCGAACTCGCGGCGGCGGCGGCCGATCCGCGGGCCGCGCTGCCGCCCGGCCTGCGCCGCGCGGCGCACACGCGCGCCGCCGAACTGACGCCGGACGACGCCGAGCGCGCCCACCGGTACACGGCCGCCGCGCAGCAGGCCTTCCTCGCGGGGGACCCGTCCGAGGCCCTGCGGCTGCTCGACGCCGCCCGGAGCCGCCCGGTACCCGCGTCGGTGCGCGGGGGAGCGGAACTCCTGCGCGGCGCGGTGCTGCTGGCCGACGGCCCGGTGGACGACGCCCGCGAGTCCTTCCTGCTCGCCGCCGGCCTGCTGGCGGGACACAGCCGTGAGGAGGCCGGCACGGCGGGCCTGGGCGCGGCGGACGCGGCGTGGGCCGCGGGTGACGTGGCGGCCTGCCTCCGGGCGCTCGCCCCCGACGGCCCCCTCACGCACGAGCCCGCCCGCGTCCCCACCCCCCTTCCCGCCGCGGCCGCCGCCCACGCCGCGGACGCCTCCGCCGCCGGGGCCGCCTCACCCGGCCCCGGCCGCTCCGCCCTGCTGCGCGACCACCGCGACGGCATGCGCGCCGTGCTCCTGGGGCGCTTCGACCTGGCCGCCGCCCCGCTGCGGCGCGTGGTCGAGTGGGACCCGCCCGCCGACGAGCCCGAACGGCTGCTGGGTTCCGCCGCCGCGGCGCTCATGCTCGGCGAGGTGACCGCCGCACGCAGAACCGGCGCGCGGGCACTGGCGGCGGCCCGGACCCTCGGGTCCGCCGCCCTCGAACCGAAGGCGCTGGAGTACCTGGCCTACGCCGAGCTGCGGGCCGGCCGCCACCAGCTCGCACGCACCCACGCCGAGGAGGGGCTGCGCACCGCGCGGCGGACCGGGCAGCGGAACAGCGCCGCCCACCACCACGCGGTCCTGGCCCTCGCGGCGTCGATCGAGGGGGAGAGGGAGCTCGTCGCCGAGCACGCGGCGGCGGCCCTGCGCACGGCCCGGCGGCACGGACTGGCCCAGGCCGCCACGCTCGCGCAGTGGGCCCTGGCCCGTGCCGACCTGGGCGCGGGCCGCCCCCGGGAGGCCGCCGACCGGCTCGGACCGCTGGTGCGCCCCGGCGCGCGGCGCGGTCACTTCGCGGTGTGGATGCTCGCCGTCCCCTGCTTCGTGGAGGCCTCCGCGTTCGCCGGACGGCCCGAGCACGCCCGGACGGTGGTCGAGGACTTCGCCCTGTGGGCCGCGTGCGGGGCGGACCCGCAGGCTCCCGCCCAGCTCCTGCGCTGCCGCGCGCTGCTGGCCGCACCGGAGGACGCCGGCGAGCTGTACCTGCGCGCCCTGGACCGCCACGAGGAGACGGCCGGCGAGTTCGAGCGGGCGCGCACCGAGCTGCTCTACGGCAAGTGGCTGCGGCGCCGGCGCCGGCTGGGCGAGGCGCGCGCACGGCTCGGCGAGGCGCTGATGGGCTTCGAACACTGCGGCGCGCACCCGTGGGGGCAGCAGGCGGCGGCCGAACTGCGGGCCAACGGCGCCGCGCCGGGCGGGGCCGGGACCGGGCGGCCGCCTCGGGGCGGTCCGGGGGAGCTGTCCCGGCTGACGCCGCAGCAGCTGCGCATCGCACGGTGTGTCGCCGAGGGCGCCACCAACCGGGAGGTGGCCCTGAGGCTGTCCGTCAGCACCCGCACGGTCGACTACCACCTGCGGAACGTCTTCGCCACGCTCGGCGTCCGTTCCCGGGTCGAGCTGGCCCGGCTGGTCGAGCAGGCGGAAAAGACCGGTGCACGACTCTAGGGACCGACCGGACGGTATGCCATCCTTCGAGGCAGGACGAGTCAGGTGGCGGGCGGCCCACGGGCTCTCCGGCCGGCCGGGCGCCGGTACGGGGAGCCGCCGCGCGGGCGCCGCCGGGAAGCCGACCCTGGGGGAGATGCGCGATGCAACACGCCGTACGGCCACGTACCCTGCTCCGCCCCGGGCCCCTGCCCGCTCCGCGGACGCCGCGCGTGCGGTCGCTGATCGACGCCGACGCGCTGCGCGTGCTGCACCGGGCCGCCCGGGTGCTGCTGGACGACCTGCCCCAGCTCACCGACCGCCTGATCGCCCTCCTGCAGGAGCAGGAGCCCGCCTACCGGGCCGCCGTCGAGAAGGACCCCACCGCGACCTGGCAGGAGGCGCACCGCTCGCTGCGGCACAGCGTCTCCTCCCTGCTCGATCCACGGGGCGCCCGGGACGCGGCGCGCCGCTGCTCCTGGAAGATCGGTGCCGCACGCGCCGAGCAGGGGCTGCCGCTGGACGCGCTGCTGCACGCCTTCCGGCTGGGCGGCTCGCTGGTGTGGCAGGGCCTGGTCGACGAGACGTCCCGGGCGGCGCCCGAGGACGTACGGCTGCTGGTGCACGTGGCGTCCGACGTGTGGGACTTCGTCGACGAGCACTGCACCCTCGTGGCGGACGCCTACCGGCAGACCGAGCGGCAGCTGGCCTGGCGGCGGGAGAACAGGGTGCGCCTGCTCGCCGCGGCCCTGCTGGACGGCACGAGCCGCATCGGCGACCTGCCCGAGGCCGCGCAGGCACTGGACCTGCCGGAGCAGGGGCGGTACGCGGTCGTCGCGCTGGGCGGCGGCCGGCTCGCCGGTTGTCCGGGTGCCCGGGCGGTCCTCGGTCCGGGTGTGCGCGTGCACTGGCACGCGGGCGTGGAAACGGATTACGGCATCGTCCTGGTCGGGGACGGTGAGGAGGCGGTCGTGCCGGAGGAGCAGGCACCCGGGGCACGGGTGGGCGTCAGCAGCGCGGTCGAGGGCCTGGCCGCCGTCGGCGAGGCCCGCCGGCTGGCGGACACCGCGCTGAGCCTGGCCCCGGAGGAGGGCGGCACGGTCCGGCTGACCGACCACCTGCCCGAGGCGCTGGTGGTGTCGAGTCCCGAACTCGGTGCCGCCCTGGCCGACCGGCTGCTCGGCCCGCTGGCGCACCTCGAACCCGCCGACGCGGACGTCCTGCTGGACACCCTGGCCACCTGGCTGGCCTGCGACGGGTCCGCCCAGCGGGCGAGCCGCCACCTGTACTGCCACCGCAACACCGTCCTCAACCGCCTCCGCCGCTACGAGCAGCTGACGGGCCGCTGCCTCTCCCGCCCGTCCGACCTGGTCGAGGTCAGCCTCGCCCTGACGGCCCGCAGACTCCTCGGCCGCTGACGACCGGGCGCCCCCTGAGGACGGGCGGGGCCGGGCGGGCCCGTGGGGCGCCACCGGGCCGTTCCCGCCGCACCGCCTGGGCACCCGCACAACCCCCGCCCGTCCCCGTTGGTACGCCGCAGCGAGCGGACCCGGAAGCCTGTACCGCCCCACCGCGCCCGTGCTGTCGTGAGCTCCCCTTCACCCCGAAGCCGTCGCCGCCCCGGGCGGTACGGCCCCGAGGAGCCGCGATGCCCGAAGCACCACCGGACGAGCCGGCCGCGCTGCACGTCGAGAACGTCGACGTGACGTACGGACGCGCCGTGTCCGCCCTCCGATCCGTGTCCCTGACCGTGCCGCACGGCGCCGTCGTCGCCCTGCTCGGCGCCAACGGCGCCGGCAAGACGACCCTGCTGCGGGCCGTGTCCGGCACGCTGCGCCTGCACCGCGGCGCGATCACGGCCGGCCGCGTCCGCTACGGCGAGACGGTGCTCGACGGCAGGGACCCCGTCGCGGCGGTACGCGCCGGAGTCGTCCAGGTCCCCGAGGGCCGGCGGGTGTTCGCCGGACTCTCGGTCGACGAGAACCTGCGCTCCGGCGGGCTCGGGCTCGGCCGGCGCGGGCGCGTCCAGGTCCAGGAGGCCCGCGACCGCGTCTTCGCGCTCTTCCCGCGGCTCGCCGAACGCACCCACCAGGCCGCCGGACTGCTGTCCGGGGGCGAACAGCAGATGCTCGCCATCGGCCGCGCCCTGATGGCCGCCCCGCGCCTGCTGCTCCTCGACGAGCCCTCCCTGGGCCTCGCCCCGCAGATGGTGCACCGCATCGCCGAGGTGATCCGCGAGATCAACGCCCAGGGCACCGCCGTGCTCCTGGTCGAGCAGAACGCGGGCATGGCCCTCTCCCTGGCCGACCACGCCCACGTCCTGGAGGTCGGGGAGACCCGCCTGTCCGGTCCCGCCGCGGAACTCGCCCGCACCGACGCCGTACGCCGCCTCTACCTGGGCGAGTCGGCCGAGGACCAGGGGGCCGCGTGAACGACCGCACCCCCGCCGCGCCGCCCGTGCTCGACGTACGGGACGTCACCGTGCGCTTCGCCGGCCTCACCGCCCTCGACGGCGTCTCCTTCACCGTCGCCCCCGGCTCGGTGCACGCGCTCATCGGCCCCAACGGCGCCGGCAAGTCGACCTGCTTCAACGTGCTGTCCGGCCTGTGCCGGCCGGCCGCCGGGGCGGTGACGCTCGGTGACACCGAGCTGACCCGGCTCGCCCCGCACCGCATCGCCGCGCTCGGCGTGGCCCGCACCTTCCAGAACATCGTCACCACCCACGGCACGGTCGCCGACAACCTGATGCTCGGCCGCCACGCCCTGTCCCGCGCCGGTTTCGCGGCGAGCGCGCTACGGCTGCCGGGCGCCCGGCGCGAACAGCGCGAGCACCTCGGACGGGCCCGCGAGATCGCCGAACTGACCGGTCTCGGTGCCCACTTCGACAGCCCCGTCGCGCTGCTGTCGTACGGCGACCGCAAGCGCGTCGAACTCGCCCGCGCCCTCTGCCTGGAGCCCCGTGTGCTGCTCCTCGACGAACCCGTGGCCGGCATGAACGCCGCCGAACGCGCCCGCACCGCCGAGGTCGTGGCCCAACTGCGCGCCGAACTCGGCCTGTCCGTCGTCCTGGTGGAACACGACATGGGCCTGGTCATGCGCCTCGCCGACGACGTGACCGTGCTCGACTTCGGCCGGCCCATCGCCCACGGCACCCCCGACGAGGTCCGCCGGGACCCCGAGGTGCTGCGCGCCTACCTCGGCACCGGCACCCCGGGGGAGGAGGCGGCATGACCGGGTTCCTGGACAACGTCCTCGGCGGCCTGGCGCTCGGCGCGGTCTACGCGCTCGTCGCCCTCGGCTTCGTCGTCATCTTCAAGGCCTCCGGCGTCCTCAACTTCGCCCACGGCTCCCTGCTGTTGCTCGGCGGCTACCTGATCGCCGTCCTGCACGACGACCTCGGCTTCGCCGGAGCGCTCGCGCTGGCGGTCCTCACCACGGCCGCCCTCGCGGGCGCCCTCGACCGCTTCCTGCTGCAACGCGGCGGCCAGGACGCGCACTCCGCCCACGTGCAGACCATCGTCACCATCGGCGTCGACATCGTCCTGTTCACCGATCTGGCCCGGCGCATCGGCGGCGACCTGCTGTCCCTGGGCGACCCCTGGGGCGACTCGGTGACCGAGCTCGGGCCGGTGACCGTCGCCGACAGCCGGCTCGCCGCGATCGTGGTGTCGGCCGTCGTCATCGGCGCGGTGTTCGCGCTCTTCCGCTTCACCTCCTGGGGGCTGTCCCTGCGGGCGGCGGCGGAGGACCTGGAGGCCGCCGCCCTCATGGGCGTACGGCTCGGGCGGGTGCGGGCGGGCGCCTGGTGCCTGGCGGGCGCGCTCGCCGCGCTGGCCGCGGTGTTCCTCGCCGCGTTCCCGGCGCCCGGACTGGAGCGCACCACCGGCCAGATCGCGCTGAACGCCTTCCCGGCCGCGATCCTCGGCGGACTGGCCTCCCCGGCCGGCGCCCTCGCGGGGAGCCTGCTCATCGGCCTCACCGAGGCGCTCGTCGTCGGTCACCAGTCCGACCTGCACGTCCTCGGCGAGGGGTTCGGTGACGTCGCCCCGTACGCCGTGATGCTGCTGGTGCTCCTGGTGCGGCCCACCGGGCTGTTCGGCGCGAAGGGAGCGGCCCGTGTCTGACCGTCTCACCGGCGCCCTGACGCGCCGCCGGGCCGCGATCCCGCTGCTCGCCGTGGTGCTGTGCCTGCCGCCGTTCTACCTGGACGCCTTCTGGCTGCGGATCGGCCTGTTCTCCATGGCGGCGGCCATCGGCGCCGTCGGCCTCGCCCTGCTCACCGGGACCGCGGGGCAGCTCTCCCTCGGCCACGCCTTCTTCCTCGCCGTGGGGGCCTACGGCTACGCCTATCTGGCGGGCGAGCCCGGACCGGGACTGCCACCGGCCGTCGCCGCCGTCCTCGCGGTGCTGCTCGCCGGAGCGGCGGGCGGGCTGTTCAGCCCCGTCGCCGCCCGGGTCAAGGGCATCTACCTGGGCATCGCCACCCTCGCGCTGGTCTTCCTCGGCCACCACGTGCTGCTGACCACGGACTCCGTCACCGGCGGCTTCAACGGCCGCTCCGTGCCCCCGCTGACCCTCGGCGGCTTCACCTTCGGCGCGGACGACCCGCGACTGACCGTGCTCGGCGTGCCGTTCGGCGCGGAGGAACGGCTGTGGTTCCTGGGCCTGGCGCTGTTCGCCCTCACCTGGTTCACCGCCCGCGGCCTGCTGCGCTCACGCCCCGGCCGGGCACTCGCCGCCCTGCGCGACAGCGAGACCGCGGCCGCGGTGATGGGCGTCGACGTCGCCCGGCACCGCTCGGCGGCCTTCGTGGTGTCGTCCATGTACGCCGGGCTGGCGGGAGTGCTCCTGGCGCTCGCCTTCCGCCGCGTCGTCCCGGACTACTTCTCCCTGGCACTCTCCGTCGACTACCTCGCCATGATCGTCATCGGCGGCCTGGGCTCGGCCGCCGGAGCGACCGCGGGCGCCGTCTTCGTCACCGCGCTGCCGCTGCTCATGACCCGCTACGCCGACCAGCTCCCGCTGGTCACCGCGCCCGGGTCGGCCGAGGGCGCCGTGGGCCCCACCGAGGCCGCCCGCTACCTCTACGGCGCCGCGATCGTCCTCGTCCTGCTGTACGCGCCCGACGGCCTGCACGGCCTGGCCCGCCGGGCCCGGGACCGCGCACGGCGCCGCCGGCCCCGCACCCCCGCCACCGATCCCGTCCCCGCGCCCCCGCAACCGGACGCAGCCGCACGACCCAAGGAGCACACCCCGTGAACACCACGCACCACAACCGCCGCAACCGGCGCCGTACCACCGGGACCGTCCTCGCCGGCACCCTCGCCCTGCTGCTCGCGGCCACCGGATGCAGCTCCAAGGCGGAGGGCGGCGACGGGGGCGGCGACTCGGCCGACGGCGTCCGCACCGGCCCCGGCGTCGGCGCCGACACCATCAGACTGGGCGCCCTCACCGACCTGACCGGCCCCTACGCGACCCTCGGCAAGAGCATCGTGCAGGCCCAGCAGATGTGGGCCGACGAGGTCAACGCCGAGGGCGGCATCTGCGACCGCAAGGTGGAGATCGTCGTCAAGGACCACGGCTACGACGTGCAGAAGGCGGTCACCGCCTACGCCGACATCGCCCCCGACGTGGTCGCCCTGCCCCAGGTCATCGGGTCCCCGGTGGTCGCGGCGCTGCTGGACGACATCGAGCGCGACGGGATGCTCACCTTCCCGCAGGCCTGGGCGGCCTCCCTGCTCGGCAAGGACGCCATCCAGGTGCTGGGCACCACCTACGACGTCGACATGATCGCCGCGGTCGACTTCCTCACCCGGACGAAGGGCCTGAAGAAGGGCGACACGATCGGCCACGTCTACTTCGAGGGCGACTACGGCGCCAACGCGCTGGAGGGATCCACCTGGGCGGCGCGGAAGGCGGGCCTGAAGGTGGTCGGCCAGAAGATCAAGGCGACGGACACCGACCTGTCCGCGCAGGTCTCGGCCCTGCGCAAGGAAGGCGTGAAGGCCGTCCTGATCAGCGCCGGTCCCGCGCAGACGGCCTCCCTGGTCGGCGTCGCGGCCTCCCGCGGCCTGCGCGTCCCGGTCGTCAGCAGCGCCCCCGGCTTCGCGCCCCAGCTGATGAAGACCCCCGCGGCGCCGGCCCTGGCGGGCATGCTGAACGTGGTGAGCGCCGCGCCCGCGGTCAGCTCCGAACTGCCGGGCGTGAAGCGCATGGTGGCGGCGTACGAGAAGAAGTACCCGGGCTCGCCCGTCGACTCCGGCGTGCTGTCCGGCTACAACGCCGCACAGCTCATGGGCGCCGGCCTGAAGAAGGCCTGCGAGGCGGGCGGGCTCACCCGTGAGGACGTCGTCAAGGCGCACCGCTCCCAGAAGAACGCCGACACCGGCCTCGGCACGGCGCAGAACTTCTCCGACACCGACCGGCCCGCGAGCGTCGAGACGTATGTGCTCAAGCCCGACGCGAAGGCGGTCGGCGGCGTGGTGAACGCCGAGGACGCGCACACGGCCCCGGGCGTCGAGGAGTACCTGTCCTCGCGGTAGGGGGAACGGCGCGACCGGAACGCCCCGGCGGAACCCGAGAGGGGGACGCCGGGGCGTTCGCGCGCACGGCCCGCGGCCGGATCGCCCGGCGCTCGCCGCGCTCACCCGGCGCGCCGGCACGGTCACACCCTCGACCGGGCGGTCCTCGGGCCGTTCGCCGGGGCCGCGGTCCTCGGCGCCCGGGACGGCGGACGCCTGTCGGCCGAGGGGTCCGGGGCGGCACTGCGGCGCGTCTTCACCGTGCTGCTGCCGGTGGTGGCCGCGTTCGTGCTGATCGAGGCGGTGGTGTGATGCGCACCGGAGGGCGAACCCGCCGTCCGGGTCCTCACGCCAGCGACAGGAACAGCTTCTCCAGCCGGGCGCGCATCTCCTCGGCGTCCTCGCCGTTCCCGCGGCCGGACTCGATGTCGGCCACGCACTGCTGCAGTCCCGTGGCGATGATCGCGAACCCGGCCCGGTCCAGCGCGCGGGAGGCGGCGGCGAGCTGCGTGACGACCTCCTCGCAGTCGCGTCCCTCCTCGATCATCCGGATCACCCCGGAGATCTGGCCCTGCGCCCGGCGCAGCCGGTTCAGCACGGCCTTCAGACTCGCACCCTCGAGCTCCAGCTCCACGACCACTCCTCGGTGAATACCCCTCGGGGTATGGTGCGTCCCGCTGCGGGACGGCGTCGACCAGCAAGGATCAAGGATCGCATCAGCCGTGACCGTTCCCCTCACCCCCACCGCCCTCGGCACCGACCGGGCCGGCGCCCGGCTGCACGAACTCACCGTCGTCGACGTGCGCACGCCCGGCGAGTACGCCTCCGGTCGTCTGCCCGGCGCCCTGAACCTCCCCCTCGACCGCGTCCGGCGAGCCCTGCCCGCACTGCGCGACGCCGCTGGAGCTTGGAACGCCAGGTCCGCCTCACCGCCGGCGCGCCGGTCCTCCTCGGCCTGGTCCTCGGTCTCCTCGTCCATCCCGCCTCCCGGCTCCTCTCCGCCGGTGCCGCGGCCGGTCCGGTCCTCTCCGCGCTCACCGGCACGTGCGGCATGGCGGTCCTGCTCGGAAGGCCGCCCCGCGACCGGCCGCGCACGGCGGACCTGGACGCCGCCCCGGCGGCCCTGCGCGAGCGCCGAGGGGCGGGCGGGCAGGGCCGGGAATGCGCCGCTCCGCCCCGGCGTTGCACTCCCCGTGAGTGACATGCCACCAACAACCGGTGGATGTCCGGGTGCCACGGAAGGAGACCGTCCATGACGAACAGGGGTGCGCGCCCGGTCGTGACACTGAGGTCGACGGCGGGGACCGGCGTGACGTACACGACCCGGAAGAACCGCCTGAACGACCCCGACCGGCTGGTCCTGCGCAAGTACGACCCGGTGGCCCGGGAACACGTCGTGTTCCGCGAGACCCGCTGACCCGCGGACGCCCGGTCCACCCCCGATCCCGAGGAGAGCACGGCCATGAAGGTGCGCGCGTCGTTGCGCTCGCTGAAGTCGAGGCCCGGGGCGCAGATCGTGCGCCGGCGGGGCACCGTCTTCGTGATCGACAAGAAGGAACCGCGCTTCAAGGCCCGCCAGGGCTGACGAACCGCCGGTGCGCCGGCCGGGCCCGGTCTCCCGCTTCGGCGGGGACCGGGCCCGGCCCGTGCCCAGGGGTCAGTCGGCCACCGCCTCCGGGTCGCGGTCGGACGCCGGCCAGACGTAGGGCAGGTCGTCCGGTTCACCGGGGAAGAGCTCCCCGTAGAAGGCCGGGTCCTTGCGCACCAGCGCCGAGCGGTGACTGCGGTGCAGGGCGTCGTCCCCGAGCCAGGGCGGCAGCTCACCGGCCCGGTCCAGCTCCGGCTGGTCGCGCACCGGCAGCCCGGGCCGGACGGCGGCGAGATCGGCGACGAGCGTGGCGGCGCAGCTGTCCTGGTGGCCCCGGTCGCGCCAGACCCGGCAGATCTCCAGGCCGTAGCGCACCAGCGCCTCCTCGTAGCCGGTCCACATGCGCACCGCCGGATGCCGCCGCCAGCCGTAGCCGGGGACGGTCAGACCGCGCAGCACCTGGAGCGCCTCGACCCGCTGCTTGCCGAGCCGGCGCCGGTCGAGCACCAGGGCCGACGCGCAGAAGTCGGGATACGGCAGGAACGTCTGCATGGGGCCGTCCGGACGGTGGAGGGTGCCGTGGCCTCGGAGCGAGGCTCACCGCACGTGGTTCCCCTTCTCCGGCGGCGCACACCCGCGCGGGTCAGCCGAGGTTGCCCAGCCTCGCCTCACGCCACAGGTCGACACCGCCGTCGGTGGCGTGGGTGTCGATCTCGGCCAGTTCCTCGTCGCTGAAGTCGAGGTTCTCCAGCGCGGCGACGTTCTGCTCCAGCTGCTCGGTGCGGGACGCGCCGATGACCAGCGAGGTCACGCGCGGGTCCCGCAGGGCCCAGGCCAGCGCCATCTGGGCGAGGGTCTGCCCGCGACGGGATGCGATGCCGTCGAGGGCGCGGAGGCGGCGCAGCATGTCGTCCGTCAGCCAGGCGGTGTCGAACGACTTGCCCGCCGCGGCCCGCGAGTCCCGCGGGACGCCGTCCAGGTAGCGCCCGGTCAGCAGGCCCTGGGCGAGCGCGGTGAAGCCGATGATCCCGAAGCCCTCCTCCTGGGCCACGTCCAGCAGCCCCTCCGTCTCGATCCAGCGGTTCAGCATGTTGTACGACGGCTGGTGGATCAGCAGCGGGGTCCCGAGGTCCCGCAGGATGCCCACCGCCTCGCGGGTGCGCTCGGCGTCGTAGGAGGAGATGCCGACGTAGAGCGCCTTGCCCTGGCGGACCGCGGTGTCGAGCGCGCCCATGGTCTCCTCGAGCGGAGTGGTGGCGTCGAGGCGGTGGGAGTAGAAGATGTCCACGTACTCCAGCCCCATGCGCTTCAGGGACTGGTCCAGCGAGGCGAGCAGGTACTTGCGGGAGCCGCCGCCCTGGCCGTAGGGGCCGGGCCACATGTCCCAGCCGGCCTTGGTGGAGATCACCAGCTCGTCCCGGTACGGGGCGAGGTCCTGCTTCATCAGCCGGCCGAAGTTGATCTCGGCGGCGCCGTAGGGCGGACCGTAGTTGTTCGCCAGGTCGTGGTGGGTGATGCCGAGGTCGAAGGCGCGCAGGGCGATCTCGCGCTGGGTCTCGAAGGGCCGGTCGTCGCCGAAGTTGTGCCAGTAGCCCAGGGACAGCAGGGGGAGGTCGAGCCCCGAGCGGCCGGTGCGCCGGTAGCGCATGGTGCCGTCGTAGCGCTCGGGATGGGGGACGTGGTTCATCGGGTCGTCTCCGGTGGTGCGATCAGGGGGGTCCCGTGGGATGGTGTGGATCCTTGCCACAGTGCCCCCCGAGTGATCGGGAAGTCCAACCGATCCTTTCCATGGGATTCAGCGGCGCCGCTTCTGAATCGCGGATTTCGGGCCGGGGCCGGCCGGAACGACGGATTGACGGCCGTGCCCCGTGGGCAGGGAGGCAGGGAGTGTCATGAACACGACTGCCCTTCCCCCACGAGGAGGTCGACCATGAACGTCCGTACACTGACCGGCGGCCTGGCCGCGGCTCTGGTGATGTCCTTCCCCTTGCTGGGCGGTCAGGCCGCGGCCGCCCCGTCCGACGACACCGCGGGCCCTCCGGCCGCCGCCCGGGTGCTCACCTACGACGCCAGCGGCTCCGCGGAGTTCGCGTCCGCGGTCGCCCGGGGCGCGGCGATCTGGAACGAGAGCGTGGACGCCGTGGAGCTGCGCCCGGCCGCGTCCGGGCAGCGCGCCGACATCCGGGTGCTGGCGGACAACGGCTGGCCGCGCGCCCTGCCCACCTCCCTGGGCAAGGGCACCGTCTACATCGGGCGCCAGGCCGTGAACCAGGGCTACAACACGGTCCGCATCTCGTCCCACGAGCTCGGCCACATCCTGGGCCTGCCGGACCGCAAGCCCGGCCCCTGCTCCAGTCTGATGTCCGGTTCCAGCGCGGGGACCTCGTGCACGAACCCCTACCCGAACGCGGCGGAGAGGGCGGAGGTCGAGGAGAACTTCGCCGGAGCGGCCGCCGCCGGGACGCCGGTGCCGGCGCCGCGTCCGGCCGTCCTGGTCGGCGACTGACCGACCGTACGGCCCCGCGCACGGGACGCTCGGCCTGGTGCTCATGTGACTGATGTGACTACTGAGGCGATTGCCGCTACAGTGGAGCCAGGACGAGGCACCGGAGACCTCCGGAACCCGCCCGTGCGTTGGTGGTCCAAGGAAAGACGCCCCGCTTCCTGCGGGGAGATGCAGGTGCAAGGCCTGCCCGGCGCTCCCTCGCGAACCCCCGTCCCGGGACCCCGGGACGGGGGTTCGTGCCGTTGACGGGCGGTTCAGGGCTGCAGCGGCATGCTCCGGCAGTTGGAGGCGGCCGGCTCGCCCGCCAGCCGGTCGGCCAGCCAGGAGATCGCGTCGCCCTGGTCGGTGAGGAGCGGTGCCAGGTGGTTGGTGAGGAGCTTGTCGCCGAGGTTCGGCAGGACGACGGCCTTGTAGGTGACGTCGGCGCCCTTGCGGCACCAGTCGACCGCCAGTTGCCGGGACTGCGCGTGCGGCACGATGTCGTCCTGGACGCCGGTGGTCAGCCGGACCGGTCCCGTGGGCCTCAGCGCGCCCAGGCGCTGCCTGTCGAGGACGGCCCGGGCGCGGGGCTCGCCGGCCATGACCTCCGCGAGGCTCCTGCCGCTCGACGTCCACTCGGTGCTCCTGGTGAAGCCGTGACCGAAGATCCCGTCACCCACGCAGGCGGTGGAGACGTCCTCCAGCGCGGCCCGTCCCGTGGCGTTGACGTTCCTCTCGACGACGTCGCGCAGGCCGGGCTCGGCCTGCGCGAAACCGTTGATCGCCCAGCCCAGCGCGGCGGCCAGGGCGCTGCCGTCGACGCCCTTCATGACCTCCGCCAGGTCGGCGGGCGGCGCACCGCTGTAGGTGCCGACGAGATTCACCTCGGGCGCGTACGTCCGCTGGAGCTCGGCCGCGGAGGCGCTGGCGCCGCCGCCCTGGCTGTAGCCGTACATCCCCACCCGGGAGGCGGCCGTGACGGACGCACCCGGCACGGCGCGCGCCGCCCGCGCGGCGTCCAGCATGGCGTGGCCCTGGTCGACGCGGCTGACGTAGGTGTGGAGCCGGTCGGTCGCGCCGAGACCGACGTAGTCCGTGACGACGACGGCCGCACCGGTGGCCAGGAGGCGGTAGACCGCCAGGTTGTCGTACCCGACCGACACGCTCCCCCCGCCGAGGGCCAGCGGGTGCTCCAGCGCGAGCGAGGGCGCGCACTGGTCGCCCTGACCCATGGTTCCCGAGCCCACGACGACCAGGGGCCGGGGGCCGTCGCCCCTCCAGTCCGCGGACGGCTCGATGTAGGCGCCGGTCACCGCGACCCGCTCCCCGGACGAGTCGGTGGACGTGTACATCAGGCGGGTGGCCGTGCCGGGCAGCGGCCGGCCGTCGAGACCGGGCAGGCTCAGGCCGAGGCGCAGCGGCTCGTGCCGGATCAGCGCGCCGTCGGCCGACGGCAGCTCGGCGGGCGGGGTGTAGAAGGCGGGGACGGTCACGCCGCGGGACACGACGGGGTCGCTCGCGGCGGCCGACGGGGCGGTCGCGCACATGCAGGCGGTCGTGGCGACGACGGTGGTCAGCACACTGCTCAGACGGCTCACGGCTCGCTCCTCGCTCCGTTCAAGAAAGTGAACCGGAAACTAGCACCGCTTACTTACCGGCGGTAACATACATGTGAGTCACGGACCGGTAACTATTCGTGGGACCGTCGGCGCCCGGTGCGCGAGAGCGGGCCCCGCCGGTCGCCCGGCGGGGCCCGCTCGCTGTCGGTGTGTCCGCTCAGGCCGTGTGCAGGGTCAGCCCGTAGCGGTTGAGGATCTCGTTGACCGGCTGGAACCAGGTCTCACCCCCGCCGGAGCAGTTGCCCCAGCCACCGGAGGTGACGCCCTGCGCCTGGTCGCCGCTGATGAACGCGCCGCCCGAGTCGCCGGGTTCGGCGCAGACGCTCGTCTTCGTCATCTGGTGCACCGCGCCCTGGCTGTAGTTGACGGTCTCGTTCTTCGCCAGCACGGTGCCGCAGTGCCAGCGGGTCGTGGAGCCGGACCGGCAGATCGAGGCGCCGACCGGCGCCTCCGCCGAGCCGCGCACCAGCCGGTCCGGGACCGTGCCCCAGCCGAGCACCACCGGGACCGTCCACCAGCCGCTGCCCACGTTGACCCACGCGTAGTCGTTGTCCGGGAACGAGGAGCCCTGGAAGTTGCCGATGTACGAGCCGTCCCAGCCCCTGACCCCGGCGCCGGCGCCGCCGCAGTGCCCGGCGGTGACGAATCCCCCGTGGACCGAGAAGCCTATGGAGCAGCGGACGTTGCCGGTGTAGTAGGGGTCGCCGCCCACCGTTCCCGCCGCGAAGGTGCGGGCCGCGGCCGGCACGGTCCGCACCGTGACCGGACCGGCCGCGCGGGCCCGGTCGACGAACCGGCGGACATCGTTGTCGGCCCGCTCGCCGCTGACGACGTTCACGACGACCGAGTTGGCGACCGGGTCCACGGACCAGCTGCTGACGCCCGCGGGCGCGTCGAGGCGGTCGATGCGGGACTTGGCCGCGTCGAGCCGTCGTGCGCTGTGCTCGACGGTGCGGACCCTGGCGCCGGAGTCCCGCAGGGCCTTGACGGTCGAGGAGCCGGCGTCCGGGGTGACGGCGACGGTCAGCTTCCCGCTCCCGGCGTCGAACCAGGCGCCGCCGTAGGCGGATCCGGCGGTCCTGCGGGCCTCGGGCACGAGTCCGGTGGCCGCGCGCTCGGCGGCCAGCCGGTCCTCGGCCTCGGCGCGGGACAGGCCGAAGTCCCGCTGCATCGCCCGCACCAGGCCGGCGGAGGCGGGTGCGGAGCCGGTGGACGAGGCGGAGGGGGGCGAGGCGGGGGCGTCGTTCGCCGAGGCGGGCAGGGTGCCGGCGGCGGTCCAGCTGCCGATCATGAGCAGGGCTGCCACGCCGGCATGGGTGAGTCTGGTGCGTCTCATGGAGGATGCCCTTCGTCGTTCCAGCAAGGTGGGGGTGGAACAACCGCAGTGCGAGAGCGCTCTCAGTGGAGTCGGCCAGAGCTTAGCGACCCGACGCTGTCAGGTCTATGCCAATGTGCGATCCGTTTCCGCCGGATGCGTGCGGGGGAGTGGGCGAAGGCCCTTCCGGCAGAGGGAGTCGGCGACGGTCCATGCGGGCGGGTGGGGAACGGCGCGGACCGGCGGCGCGGTGCCGGTCCGCGTTACCACGGCTCGGGAAGGCGCTCAGTCGTCCGAGGGTGCCCGCCCGTCCCCGGGGCCGAAGCGGTCCGGGGCCAGTGCGGCCAGCAGCGAGGTGATGACCAGGTCCGTCGAGGCGGCCATGTCCACGGAGTCCGGGGCCAGCAGCCACTGGACCTGCAGGCCGTCCATGACGGCGATGACCGCGTTCGCCGCGTCGTGCGCGCGTCCGGTGGCGGCCTCGGGCAGCCCGCACGCCTCGACCAGCGCGTCGGCGACGAAGGCGCGCAGTCCGGTGTAGCGGTCACGGAAGTACGTCTGCGCGGGATGGTCGTCGGTGACGGACTCCGCCGACAGGACGGCGTAGAGCCGGACGATGCCCTCCCGCTCGGCGTTGCGGTGGGCGGTGTCGACGAGATGGCGCAGGAAGGCGAGCCCCCGGGGGCGCTCGGACCCCGGCCGGCCGATGTCGGTCCGGTCGCGCAGTTCGAGAACGCTGGTGAGCAGCAGCGACTTGGACCGGAAGTAGTGCAGGACGCCGGCCTGGGTCAGCCCGGCGCGCTCGGCGATCTCCGCGAGTGAGGCGTTGTTGTAGCCGCGGGCGGCGAACGTGTCCATGGCGATGTGCAGGATGTCCTGCTGCCGTCGCCGTGCTTCCGGGCTGCGGGGCGTGCGGGGGGCGGCCTTGGTCCTGCGGGCGGGCCGGCCCGCCGACTGGTCACTCACCCGCGACAGCTTACGGCGGAGCCGGTCGCACCGTTGTCGATCTTCACCGGCGGACCGGACGGGGGCGGGAATTTGTGACGCAGACCACTTACTGACCACTTAGTGGGTGTGCTTTCATGGCGCCGTCGTTCCACCGCGACGCCACCGCCGTGGCCGGAAGCGACGCTTCCGGGGCCGGTCCGTCCGGCCCCGCGCACCGCCCTTCGCACCCCGGCCCGCCGCATTCCCGGGCGCGGACCGGCGTACCCCACGCGCCACCCGACGAAGGAGAGCCGCATCGTGCCGTCCCCGCCGTTCCTCCCGCTGCCGTCCCGGCCGCCCCTGTCGCCCCGGCCGCCCCTGTCGCCCCGGCCGCCCCTGTCGTCCCTGCCGTCCCGCAGAAGCAGCCGCATCCGTCCGCGCGGGCTGCGCACCGCAGGGCTCACCCTCGCCCTGGCCGTCGCCGGACTCGGTCTCACGGGCGCCGGGACCGCCCGGGCCGCCGACCCCACCGCCCAGGTGTGGGTCACCACCCCGGACGGCGCCAGGAAGCTGTCGGCCGAGGGCTCCGTCCCGTTCACCGGCACCCCGCAGTCCATCGACATCCGCATCGACGCGGGCAGCAGGGGACAGCGGTTCACCGGCGCCGGGGCCTCCGTCACCGGCGCGTCCGCCCACCTCGTCCAGAGCCTGCCGCAGGGCACGCGCGACGAGCTGATGCGGTCGCTGTTCTCCACCACCGGGGACGGCATCGGCCTCACCTACCTGCGCCAGCCGCTCGGCAGCACCGACTTCGACGCCACGGACGACCCCCACACCTACGAGGACACCCCCGGCCGGTTCTCCATCGACCGGGACAGGGCCGAGATCATCCCCGTCCTCAAGCAGGCCACCGCCCTCAACCCCTCGATCCGCTTCATGGGTTCACCCTGGTCGCCGCCCGCGTGGATGAAGACCGGCAACTCCCTCGACGGGGGCGCTCTCAGGCCCGAGCACTACGGGGCGTACGCCGACTACCTGGTGAAGGCGATCAGGGCCTACGGGCAGGAGGGCATCACCCTCACCGACCTCACGGTGCAGAACGAGCCCGAGTTCGCCACCAGTTACCCGTCGATGTCGATGACCTCCGCCCAGCAGGCCGACTTCCTGAAGGTCCTCGACCCCAAGCTGACCGCGGCCGGACTGCCGACCGGCATCCTGGCCTACGACCACAACTGGGACCACCCGGACTACCCGCTCGACGTCTTCTCCCGCACCTCCGGCATCGACCGCGTCATCGGCGCCGCCTTCCACTGCTACGGCGGCCAGGCCGACGCCCAGCAGCGGATCGTCGACGCCGGCAAGCGGGTCTTCTTCACCGAGTGCTCCGGCACCGACAGCGCCGACCCCGCCACCACCTTCGGCGACACCCTGCGCTGGCACGCCGAGAACCTCGTCGTGCGGAACATGCGCAACGGCGGCGAGACCGTCATCACCTGGAACCTCGCCCTCGACCGGAACGGCGGCCCCCACCAGGGGCACTGCGCCGACCGCTGCAACGGCGTCGTCGAGATCGCCGGGGGCGAGGTCACGCGCAACGCCGAGTACTACGTGCTCGGTCACGTCACCAAGTTCGTCAAGCCCGGCGCCACCCGCATCGGCTCCACCAGCCAGGGGGCCGGAGGCGTCCGGAACGTCGCCTTCGAGAACCCCGACGGCTCCCGTGCCGCCTACGTCGTCAACACCTCCGGCAGCGCCCAGCGCTTCTCCCTCACCGACAACGGCAAGTCCCTCGCCCACACCCTGCCCGCCGGCGCCGTCGCCACCTTCACCTGGAACGGCACCCCGGCCGGCCCGATCGACCCCGCCGCCTGGTACCGGGTCGTCAACGCGGGCAGCGGGGCCTGCCTCGACGCCGCCGACTGGGGCACCGCGAACGGCACCGCGCTGCAGCAGTGGTCCTGCGGCACCGGCGCCAACCAGTCCTGGCAGTTCCGGCCCACCGGCGACGGCCACCACCAGGTCGTCAACCGCCACAACGGCAAGGCGTGGGACGTCGACGGCGGCCCCGGCGCCACCGCCGACGGCACCAGGGTGCACCTGTGGGAGTACGTGCGCGGCACCAACCAGCAGTGGCGCCCCGAGAGCGTCGGCACCGGCGGCCGGTACCGCTTCGTCGCCCGCCACAGCGGCAAGTGCCTGACCGTCGACAACGCCTCCACCGCCGACGGGGCCCGGCTGTCCCAGCAGCCCTGCAACGGATCGGACGCCCAGACGTTCACCCTGTCCGGCTGACCGCCGCGCCGCGGGCGGGGACCGGTGCGCCGCGCCGGTCCCCGCCCGTGCGCGCCGCGCCGGGTGCGGCCCGGTCCGGGGCGGGAGCCCGACCGGACGGACACCGGTCCCGGGGTGAGGGACGGGACACCCGTGGTGCCCCGCGCCGGGTGCGGACCGGGTGCGCCGTGCGGTGACGAGGAGGTCTTGACGGGACGGGACGTGCTCGGCGCTACTGGAAGACGTGCCGGGCGCACGTGCGAGGGGGGCCCGCCCGGCGCCGCCCCGCTCTTCCCACCCCTCGCTGGGATGCACGGCGAAAGGGTGACCGGTGCGGTCTCGACGGGCAGCGGCAGTGGTCGTGCTGGCCTCGATGCTGCTCCTGCACCTGTGCGTCCCGGCGCTCGCGGCCGACCCGCGCGCAACGGCCCGCCCCGCGGCGTCGTGGCACGACGAGCGCGACGAACGCGGCGAGTGCGACGGGCACGGCGAGGGCGACGGGCACGGCGAACGCGGCGAGTGCGATGAGCGCGGCGAAGCGGCACCGGCCGCACCCGAGGGCGTCTTCGCACCCTCCCCGGGCGGGGAGGACGCCCCGCTCCACCGCCTCGCCGCCCGCTCGCCGAGGCACCCGGGGGCGGCCGGGGTCCACCCTCCGGCGCCGGGCACCCCGTCGGCGGCCGCGGAGCCGCGGACCGCTCTCCGCTCCCGTCCGGCCCGACCACCACAGCGCCGCGGGCCGGACGACGCGGCCCGCACGGCCAGCACCTTGCAGACATTCCGCTGCTGAGCGACGGCAGTACCGCCCGAGGCCTGCGCCGTGCGGCCCGGACCCTGCCTGGTGACCGGTGCCGGCACACCGTGACGAGCAGGCCTTCGCGCGTCCCGCGATCGTGACGACACAGGAGGCACACATGCAGGGAAAGCGCATTCTCGTCATGCGGCCGGACGAACTGGGCCCGGACGAGCACAAGGCGTGGAGACATCTGCGCATCGACTCCGGCGCGCCGCAGAACCCGTTCCTGGACCCGGTGTTCGCCACGGCGGTGGGACAGGTCAAACCGGGTGCCCGGGTGGCCGTGCTGCAGCAGGACGGCACGCCGGTCGGTTTCTTCCCGTACGAGAAGGGGCGGTGGGGACGGGGCCGGGCCATCGGCGCGGGGGTCTCGGACAGTCAGGGCGCCGTCCTGCACCCCGGCATCCGGCTCGACCCGCGCACCCTGCTGGCGGCCTGCGGGCTCTCGTCCTGGGAGTTCGACAACCTGGAGGCCGGCCAGCACCTCTTCGTCCCGCACGCCGTCGAGGAACTCGCCAGCCCGGTGGTCGACCTCGACGGAGGGTTCGCGCACTACACCGACCGGCTGCGCGCGAGCTCACCCGGCTTCCTCAAACAGACCCGGGCCAAGGAACGCAGGCTCGCCAGGCAGGTGGGCGAGGTGCGGTACGTCCACGACGCCCGGGACCCGGAGGCGCTGCGCGCGCTGATGCGCTGGAAATCCGCCCAGTACCGGCGGACGGGCCGGCGGGACCGGTTCGCGCAGGAGTGGATCACGCGGCTGGTGGACCTGCTCGCGCACGGCGACGACCCCGAGTGCCGCGGACTGCTCTCCGTGCTGTACGCCGGCGGCCGCCCCGTGGCCGCCCACTTCGGGCTGCGCTCGCCCACGGTGCTGTCCTGGTGGTTCCCGGCGTACGACCGCGCCTACGGCAAGTACTCACCCGGACTGGTGCTGCACCTGCGGATGCTGGAGGCGGCTGCCGCCGACGGCGTCCGCACGGTCGACCTGGGCAGCGGACCGGCCCGTTACAAGGACTCGCTCAAGACCCGTGAGCTGCGGGTCTACGCGGGGGCCGTGGTGCGGCCGGGGCCGGGCGGGGCCGCGTACCGGCTGGGCCGGGAGCCGGGGAGGGCGGTCCACCGCTTCGTGCGCGGCCGTCCCCGGCTGGCCGGCGCGGCCAGGCGCGTCCTGGCGGAGGCGGGCCGGTTACGCGACCGCTGACCCGGTCCGGCGTACGCCGGCGTCGGTACACGCGGTTACTCCCGCCGCCGGACGCCCTCGCCGCGCGGGCCCGGCACCGTGGTGGGCGTGAAACTCGACCGCCCCGCACGCCGGGCCCTCCTCGCCGTCCACGTCGTCGCCTCCGCGAGCTGGCTCGGGCTCACCCTCGGGCTGCTCGCGCTCGGCACCACCGCGAACACCAGCGCACCCGCGGCCGCCGTGGAGGCGTCCGTCCGGACCATGAAGCTGTTCGCCGACCTGCTCCTGCTCCCGGTCGCCTTCCTGACGCTCCTCAGCGGCCTTGTGCTGTCGCTGGGCACGCCATGGGGACTGGCGAGGCACCGGTGGGTCTGGACGAAGTTCTGGCTGACCCTGGCCACGACCACCGCGACGGCGTTCGCGCTGCGGCCGGGGGTGGACGCGGCGGCCACGGCCGTGGCCGCCGGTCACCCCCTTCCCGACGGGGGCGACGTCCTGATGGGACCGGTCGTCTCCCTGTCCGCCTACGTCTTCATGACGGTGCTCTCGATCCTCAAGCCCTGGGGCCCGACCCGCCGCGGCCGCCGCCTGCGGGCCGCCGCCCGGCCGCCGGGGACCGCCGAACCGGCCCGCGGATGAGCGCGACCGCCCGCCGTCGCGTCACAGGGTGCGCTCCAGCCGGTCCGCCATCAGCTGCACGAAGCGCGCCGGGTCCTTCGGCCGGCCGCCCTCCGCCACCATGGCCAAGGTGTACAGCAGTTCGGCGGACTCGGTGAGCTCCGAGCGGTCCTCGCGCTCCCGGTAGGCCTGGTTCAGGCCCTTCACCAGGGCGTGGTCCGCGTTGAGTTCGAGGATGCGCTTGGTGCGCGGCACCTCCTGGCCCATGGCCCGGTACATGCTCTCCAGGGCCGGGGTGAGGTCGTTCGAGTCGGCGACGAGACAGGCGGGGGACACCGTCAGGCGCGTCGACAGGCGCACCTCCTTGACGTCCTCGTCCAGTCGCTCCCGCATCCAGTCGAGCAGACCGGCGTACTCCTCGGCCTGCTTCTCCCGGTCCTCCCCGGCCTTCTCGTCGCCCTGCGCGCCGAGGTCGATCTCGCCCTTGGCGATCGACCGCAGACGCTTGCCCTCGTACTCGCCCACGGCGTCGACCCACACCTCGTCGACGGGGTCGGTGAGCAGCAGCACCTCGATGCCCCGCTCCCGGAACGCCTCCATGTGCGGGGAGTTGTCGATGCTCTCCCGGGACTCGCCGGTGATGTAGTAGATGTCCTCCTGCCCCTCGCGCATCCGCTCCACGTACTGCTGCAGCGTGACGGTCTCCTCGTCGCCGTGCGTGGTGGAGAACGAGGCCACCGCGAGGATGGCGTCGCGGTGGTCGGAGTCGGTGACCAGCCCCTCCTTCAGCGCGGTGCCGAACTCCCGCCAGAAGGTGGCGTACCGCTCGGCGTCGTCGGTCATCATGCTCTTGACCGAGGACAGCACCTTCTTCGTCAGACGGCGCTGCATCATGCGGATGTGCCGGTCCTGCTGGAGGATCTCGCGGGACACGTTGAGCGAGAGGTCCTGCGCGTCGACGACGCCCTTCACGAAGCGCAGGTACGGCGGCAGCAGCGCCTCGCAGTCGTCCATGATGAACACGCGCTTCACGTACAGCTGCACCCCGCGCTTGAAGTCCCGCGTGAACAGGTCGTGCGGCGCGTGCGACGGGAGGAACAGCAGGGCCTGGTACTCGAAGGTGCCCTCGGCCTGGAGCTGGATGGTCTGCAGCGGGTCGCGCCAGTCGTGGCTGATGTGCTTGTACAGCTCGTGGTACTCGTCCTCGGACACCTCGTCGCGCGAGCGCGCCCACAGCGCCTTCATCGAGTTCAGCGTCTCGGGTTCGGCCGCCTCGCCGTCGCCGTCCTTCTCGCCGACGAGCCGGACGGGCCAGGTGATGAAGTCCGAGTAGCGCTTGACGATCTCCTTGACCTTCCACGCCGAGGTGTAGTCGTGGAGCTGGTTGTCGGGGTCGGCCGGCTTGAGGTGCAACGTGACCGACGTGCCCTGCGGCGCGTCGTCGACCCGCTCCAGGGTGTACGTCCCCTCGCCGCGCGACGTCCAGCGCGTGCCCTGCTGCTCGCCCGCGCGCCGGGTCAGCAGGGTGACCTCGTCCGCGACCATGAAGGCGGAGTAGAAGCCGACGCCGAACTGGCCGATCAGCCCTTCCGCCCCCGCCGTGTCCTGCGCCTGGCGCAGCTCCCGCAGGAACTCGGCCGTGCCCGAGTTGGCGATCGTGCCGATGAGCTGCCCGACCTCGTCGTACGACATCCCGATGCCGTTGTCCCGCACGGTGAGCCTGCGGGCGTCCCGGTCGATCTCGAGCTCGATGTGCAGGTCCGAGACGTCGGCGTCGAGCGAGTCGTCCCGCAGCTTTTCCAGCCGCAGCTTGTCCAGCGCGTCGGAGGCGTTGGAGACGAGTTCGCGGAGGAAGACGTCCTTGTTCGAGTAGACCGAGTGGATCATCAGCTGGAGCAGCTGACGGGCCTCTACCTGGAACTCAAACGTTTCGGTCGGCATGGTTCGCGATTACCTCACTGGTCCATGGATCACCGGGATGGATCTGGCGCAGTCACTGTAATCAAACCCGGCGTCACCGTGGGCCGGTGTCCCCCACGGCCGCGTCCAGGAGGGGGCCGAGTTCACGGGACACCGTGGTCAGGGCGCGGACGTCCCGCTCGGCGCGGGCCACGAGGAGCGCCCCCTCCAGGGAACTGATCATGAGCGTGGCGAGCGGCTCGGCGCGTTCCCCGGGGACGCCCATGCCGGCCAGGGCACGGGCCACCGCGCCGGTCCAGTGGGCGAAGGCGGCGGACGCGGCCTTCCGCGTCGACGGGGCGGACTCTGCGCGGTCCACGGTGGCGGCGGCGACCGGGCAGCCGCCGCCGAAGCCCGCCGTCTCGTACTCGTCGGTCCACTGCCGGACCATCTGCGCGAACAGCCCGGCGGGCGTCGGTTCGGGCAGCGCGGCGAGGAACCGGTCGACGCGCCGGGCCGCGTACCGGCCCGCCCAGTCCACCGCCTCGTCGACGAGCTGCTCCTTGCCGCCGGGGAAGTAGTGCTGGAGCGATCCGCGCGGCGCCCCCGCGTGCGCGGCCACCTCACGCATCCCCGTGGAGGTGACCCCGTCGCGCCGGATCAGCTGGGCCGCGCTGAAGACCATCCGCTCACGCGGCCCTCGTCCGGACACCGCCATCCCGACCTCCCGCCACCGGATCCTTCCTCCCGACTCTATGACCGCCGTCATGACGGCCGCTACTATGACAACGGTCATAGGGGATGGCGCCGGCGTCCCGCGGACCCGCCGGCGCCCACGAGTGCGGCAGCGCCCCGACCGCGGCGCGGGCCGGGAACGGCGGTGCGTCGTGTACGTCGGCTTCATCGGGCTCGGGGTCATGGGCCGGCCCATGGCGCTCAACCTCGTCCGCGCCGGGACGCCCCTCGTCGTCTGGAACCGCACCCCGCAGCGGTGCGCACCCCTGCGCGACGCCGGAGCCGAGGTCGCCGAGGGCCCCGCCGAGGTCTTCGAACGGGCCGGCGCCGTGTTCCTCATGCTGGCCGACGAGGCGGCGACCGACGCGGTGCTGGCCCGCGGCACCCCGGACTTCGCCGCCCGCGTCGCCGGGCGCACCGTCGTCCACATGGGCACCACGTCGCCGGAGTACTCGGCCGGCCTGGAGGCCGCCGTCCGTGCCGCGGGCGGCGCGTACGCGGAGGCCCCCGTCTCCGGATCACGGGTCCCGGCGGAGCAGGGGCACCTGGTCGCCATGCTGGCGGGCGACGCCCCCGCTGCGGCGTCGGTGCGGCCCCTGCTCGCGCCGATGTGCCGCGAGACGTTCGACTGCGGCCCGGTGCCGAACGCCCTGCTGATGAAGCTCTCGGTGAACCTGTTCCTGATCACCCAGGTCACCGGGCTGACCGAGGCGTTCCACTTCGCCGACCGGCACGGCCTCGACCGCCGCCGCTTCCTCGACGTCCTGGACGCGGGCCCGATGGCCAGCGCCGTCTCGCGCATGAAGGCCCCCAAGCTGCTCGCCCGCGACTTCGCCGTCCAGGCCGCCGCCGCGGACGTGCTGAAGAACAACCGCCTGATCGCCGAGGCGGCCCGCAGGACGGGGGTGGCCTCCCCGCTCCTCGACGTCTGCCACACCCTCTTCGACGAGACCGTGACCCGGGGCCACGGCCAGGAGGACATGGTGGCCGTGCTGCGCGCGCTGGAGGCCAGGACCGACGGCGCGCGCTCCGGCGAGCCGGCGGGCGGAGAAGCCTGACGTCCTGACGTCGGGCCGAACCCGGCCGGACGGCCGGTTTCCCGCCGGGCGTGCGAGCATGGGCTGAGTGAGCATCCTTCGCAGAAACAACGTCCGTGTCACCGGACGCGCCTCCGGCCGCACGGTCGTCCTGGTGCACGGGTTCGGCTGCGACCAGAACATGTGGCGCCTGGTCGAGCCCGTCCTGGCCGAGAACTTCCGGGTGGTGCTCTTCGACTACGTGGGTGCCGGCCGCTCCGACCTCTCGGCCTGGCGGGAGGCGCGTTACTCCTCCCTCGACGGCTACGCCCGCGACGTGGTGGAGGTCTGCGAGGCGCTGGACCTGCGGGACGCCGTCCTGGTCGGCCACTCCGTGAGCGCGATGGTCGGCGTGCTGGCCCGGGCCGCTGCCCCGGAACGGATCGGCTCCCTGGTCATGGTGTGCCCCTCCCCGTGCTACATCGACGAGGACGGGTACCGCGGCGGCTTCAGCGCGCAGGACATCGACGAGCTGCTGGAGTCGCTGGAGTCGAACTACCTGGGCTGGTCGGCGGCCATGGCCCCCGTCATCATGGGCAACCCGGACCGGCCCGAGCTGGGTGAGGAGCTCACCAACAGCTTCTGCGCCACCGACCCGGAGATCGCCCGGGTGTTCGCGCGCACCACGTTCCTGTCCGACAGCCGCAAGGACCTCCGGGGGGTGACCGCGCCCACGCTGATCCTGGAGTGCGCGCAGGACGCCATCGCGCCCCCGGAGGTCGGCGCGTACGTCCACTCCGCGATCCCCGGCAGCCGGCTGGTCACCCTCGACGCCACCGGTCACTGCCCCCAGCTCAGCGCCCCCGAGGCCACCGCCTCGGCGATCTCCGCCTTCGTGTCAGATCTCACCCCATGAGCCGCGGTCCAGGCGATTCCGACTCCGGCAGGGGCATACCGGGCACGGACGCGGCCTTCAGCGCGCTGCTGGAGGACTCCGCCGAGGAGCTGTACGAGTCGGCGCCGTGCGGCTACCTGTCCACGCTGATGGACGGCACCATCGCCAAGATCAACGCCACTCTGCTGGGCTGGCTCGGCCTGTCCCGCGAGGAGGTGGTGGGCCGGATGCGCTTCAGCGACCTGCTCACGGTCGGCGGCAGGCTCTACCACGAGACGCACTTCGCCCCGCTGCTGCGCATGCAGGGGCACCTGAGTGGCATCGCCCTGGAGATGAGGACCGCGGCGGGCCCCCGGCTTCCGGTGCTGGTCACCTCCGTCGTCAAGACGAGCGACGGCGGCGAGCCCCTGCTGGTCAGGACCACCGTCTTCGACGCCACCGACCGGCGCGCCTACGAGAAGGAGCTGCTGCGTGCCCGCCGCGCGGCCGACGAGGCCCGCCGGCAGGCCGAGGCCGACCGCGAGCGGCTGCGGGAGGCGCTGGCCGTGCTCCAGCAGAGCCTGCTGCCGGCCGTCCTGCCCGACATCCCCGGCATGGAGACCGCCTGCCACTACCACACCGCCTCCGACGTCCAGCTGGGCGGCGACTTCTACGACCTGTTCCCGCTCGACGGTGACCGGTTCGCCTTCTTCCTCGGCGACGTGTGCGGCAAGGGACCGCAGGCCGCCGCGCTCACCTCCCTCGCCCGCTACACCCTGCGCGCCGCCGCGCTCCACGACCCCGATCCCGCCGCCAACCTGCGCATCCTCAACACCACCCTGCTGGACCGGTACACCGGTGACGACCCGCGGTACTGCACCGCCGTGGTCGGGGTGCTGGAGCGTGCCGGGGGCGCGACCCACGTCCACCTGGCCTCCGGCGGCCACCCTCCCGCGCTCGTCCTGCGCGGGGACGGGCGGGTGGACCACCTCTCCACCCGGGGCGGCATGCTGATCGGCGCGCTGCCCGCGGCGCAGTTCGTCTCCGTCCGCACCACCCTGCACCCGGGTGACACGCTGCTGCTCTACACCGACGGCCTCACCGAGGCCCGTGTCGGCGAGGACCGGGAACTGTACGGTGACGAGGCCCTGGAGTCCTTCGCCGCCGATCTCGCCCCCGCCCCTCCCGGCCGTGCGGTCGACGCCCTGACAGCGCTGCTGCGGGGCTTCGGCGACGGACTCGTCGACGACACCGCCCTGCTCGCACTCGGCCTCCCCGCCCACACCGACACCGGATCCGAAACACCCGCATGAAGCCCCTGACGATCACCACGTCGCACGTGCCCGCCGGCCTCGCCCTCGAGGTCACCGGCGACCTCGACTACACCAACGCGCAGCGGCTGCGCCACGCCGCGCAGGAGGCGGTGCTCCCGCCCGGCCGGTGCCTCGTGGTCGACCTGAGCGAACTGGGGTTCTGCGACTCGAGCGGCATCACGGCACTGATCGCCGTGCGTAACCAGGCCGTCGCGGCCGGGAGCGAGATGATCCTGGTGGCCGTGCCGGCCGGCACGAGGCGCCTGCTGCGCATGACCGGTCTGGACCAGGTGTTCGACATGCGCGACGGCCCGCGCTCCCTCACCGGCCCCTGACGGGCGCCCCGACGCGGGAAACCCCAGCCCACGGCACCGGCGCGGCCACCGGATCGCGATCCCCGGGCGTGCGAACGGCGCATCCGGGAACCCGGAATATGCCGATCCGCCAGCCGGGTGACCTCGAGCCCCGGCCGGCACGGCACACGACTACGGGCAAGGGGACGAGCGGTGACGGTGCGTATCGGAGCAGAGGAAGAATTTCACGTACTGGACGTGGAGAGCGGCCGGCTCGTGCCACGGGCCGGCGCGCTGCTCGGACGGCTCGGCAGAGCCGGCTTCACACACGAGCTGCAGCAGTCGGTGGTGGAGAGCAACAGCGGGGTCCACGACACCCTCGACGACCTCTACGCGGACCTGGCCGGGGCGAGGCGCCGGCTGGACGCGGCCGCCTCCTCCGTCGGACTGGCCGTCGTGGCCGCCGGCACCGTCCCGCTGGCCCGCGTCACCTCCCGGGACGTCACCGCGGACCCCCGCTACCGGCGCATGGTCGACGACTACCGCCGGGTCGCCGACGAACAGCTCATCTGCAGCGCGCAGATCCACGTCGACGTGCCCGACCGGGACACCGCCGTGCGCGCCATGTGCCTGGTCTCGCCCTGGCTGCCGCCGCTGCTCGCCCTGTCCGCCAGCTCACCGTTCTGGCTCGGCTCCGACACCGGCTACGCCAGCTGGCGCACCATGCTATGGCAGCGCTGGCCGACCGCGGGCCCCGTCGGCTGCTACGAGAGCGCCACCGAGTACGACGCCGCCGTGGAGGAGCTGATCAGCTCGGGCGTCATCAGCGACCCCGGGATGCTCTACCACGACGTCCGGCCCTCGGCCCACCAGCGCACCCTGGAACTGCGCATCTGCGACGCCTGCCCCCGCGCCGAGACCGTGGTGCTGGTCGCCGGGCTCTTCCGCGCGCTGGTGCGCGACGCCCTCGGCCGCCTGGAGCGCGGCGAGGGGTCCCGCTGCGACGGACACCACGAGTGGCTGCGCGCGGCCACCTGGCGCGCCGCGCGCTCGGGCCTCGAAGGACAGCTCGTCGACCCGGCGACCCGCCGCGCCGCCCCGGCCCCGGTGGTGCTGCACGGCCTGCTGAACCGGCTGCGTCCGGCCCTGGAGGCGTCCGGCGACTGGGACACCGTCCGCGGCCTGCTCGAGGAGGCCCTCGTCACGGGGAGCGCGGCGCACCGCCTGCGCCGGACGGCGCAGGAGGAGGACCTGCTCGCCAGCGTCGACCTGATGGTCGCCGAGACCCGCGGCGGCCGCCCCGCGCCCCGCAGCTCCGGCCGCCGCTCCCGGCGCCCCTCCGCCCGGCCGGCCGTCTCCCGCACCACCCACGCCTACGTCCGCACGCCCGCGGCGCCGGGTCCGACCGGCTGACCCGGCGCGCCGCCGGTTCGCGGCCGCCCTTCCCACCCTCACGCGCGTCCCTGCGCACAGCCGACCGAGGAGAGTGTCACACCGTCATGTCCAGTACGCACACGTCCACCCGCCAGGCCCCGGATCCGTCCCCGGAGGGCGACGGTCCGCGCCCGTCCACCGGGCGGGTGCCCGCACCGGGACGCGGACACCGGCCCCAGGGCTGTGTGCTGCCGCCCTGCCGGGGCGCGGCCTCCGGGGGAAGGAGGGCCCTCTGATGTGCGGGCTCAGTGGTGAGGTACGTTTCGACGGCGGACGCCCGGACATCGCGGCGGTGGAGCGCATGACCGACCGGCTCGCGCCGCGCGGCCCCGACGGCCGCGGCCTGTGGTCGCAGGGCCCCGTGGCCCTCGGGCACCGCAGGCTGAAGATCATCGACCTGTCGGACAGCGGCGCCCAGCCCATGGCCGACCCGGGCGCCCGGATCGCCGGCGTGTTCAACGGCTGCGTCTACAACTACCGCGAGCTGCGCGACGAACTGCACGCGCTCGGCCACCGCTTCTTCTCGGAGTCCGACACCGAGGTGGTGCTCAAGGCCTACCAGCAGTGGGGCACCGACTGCGTCGACCACTTCTACGGCATGTTCGCCTTCGTGATCGTCGAACAGGACACCGGACGCGTCGTCCTGGCCCGCGACCGGCTCGGCATCAAGCCGCTCTACCTGTCCCGGTCGGCCGGGCGCCTGAGGTTCGCCTCCTCCCTGCCCGCACTGCTCGCGGCCGGCGACGTCGACACCTCGCTCGACCCGGTCGCCCTGCACCAGTACCTCAGCTGGCACGCCACCGTCGCCGCGCCCCACACGGTCCTCAACGGCGTGCGCAAGCTGCCCCCGGCCACCGTGCGGGTCGTCGAGCCCGACGGCAGCCACCACGACCGCTGCTACTGGCAGCCCTCCTACACCCGCCGCCCCGAACACGCCGGTCTCGGCGCCGACGACTGGACGGACGCGGTCCTGGACGCCCTGCGCACCGCCGTGCGCCGCCGGATGGTCGCCGACGTGCCCGTCGGCGTGCTGCTCTCCGGCGGCCTGGACTCCAGCCTCATCGTGGCCCTGCTGGCCGACGAGGGCCAGCACGACCTCGCGACCTTCAGCGTCGGCTTCGAGTCCGAGGGGGACGAGGAGGGCGACGAGTTCACCTACTCCGACCTCGTGGCCCGCCACTTCGACACCCGGCACCACCAGCTCATGGTCCCCTCCGACCGGGTCGCCGGCGCCCTGGACGGGGCGGTCCTGGCCATGAGCGAGCCCATGATGAGCCACGACGTGGTGGCCTTCCACCTGCTCTCCGAGCAGGTGGCCAAGGAGGTCAAGGTCGTCCAGAGCGGCCAGGGCGCCGACGAGGTGTTCGCCGGCTACCACTGGTACCCGGCGATGGCGGGGGTGCCGCGCGCGCACGCCGCCGAGGCGTACATCGACACCTACTTCGACCGCTCGCACGCCGACCTCGCCCGGGTGCTCCGCCCCGACCTGCTGCCCGGCCGCGACGCCTCCGCCGAGTTCGTGCGCGCCCACATGGCGGCCGACGGCGCCGAGACGGCACTCGACGCCGACCTGCGCCTGGACACGCACGTGATGATGGTCGACGACCCGGTCAAGCGCGTCGACAACATGACGATGGACTGGGGCCTGGAGGCCAGGGTGCCGTTCCTCGACCACGAACTGGTCGAGCTGGCCGCCGCCTGCCCGCCGGAGCTGAAACTCGCCGACGGCGGCAAGGGCGTCCTGAAGGCCGCCGGCCGCAAGGTCCTCCCGCGCCAGGTCGTCGACCGGCCCAAGGGCTACTTCCCGGTCCCGGCGATCAAGCACATGGCCGGCCCCGTGCTCCAACGGGTCCGCGAGGCCCTCAACGCCCCCGAGGCCAGGGCCCGCGGTGTCTTCCGGGAGGAGTACGTCACCGAACTGCTCACCGCACCCGACGCGCACCGCACCAGGCGGGGAGCGAACGCGCTGTGGCAGATTGCGTTGCTGGAGATATGGCTGCAGACGCACGGAATCCGCTGACGGGTGCGGGGCGGACCACGGCGGCCGCGGCCTCCGCGGCACCCACCGCCCCCGCCGCATCCGTCACCCTGAACGGCAGCACCCCGCGCGTCCCGCGGCCGGGGGCCGACGCCGGTGCCTCGGCCGTGCACCACGCGCCGGAGGCCCTGCTCCTCGCGGACACCCCGGCGCCGTACGGCGCGCCGCTCGAGCCCGCCCACGGCTGCTGGTACCCCTCGGCGGACCCGGGCGGCCGGCACGTCGCCTTCGTCTGCGACCGGGCCGGGGTGCCGCAGCTGTGGGCCGGGCCGGTGGACAGCGAGGAGGTGCACCTGCTCGACGCCGACCCGCATCCGGTCATCGAGGTGTCCTGGTCCCCGGACGGCCGCTGGATCGCCTACACCACGGCCCCGGGCGGCGGCGAGCTCACCCGCGTCCTGTGCGTGCGCCCGGACGGCACCGGACGGCATCTGCTGGCCGGCGGCGAGCCGGGCACCTCCGCGCTCCTGGGCTGCTGGCAGCACGACGGCTCGGCGGTCGCGGTGACGGTCACCGACCCCGTCCCGCCGCGCTCCGCGCACGCCGGCCCGACGGCACCGGAGCCGCTCAGCGCACCCGGCAGCGCCCACCGCGACGGCCGCGCCGTCCTGCTGGACGCCCCGGCGCCCGGGCACACGGCGGGGCGGGGCCCCGCGGACGAGGTCGCCTCCGTCCAGGAACCGGAACCGAGGACCCTCTCCGCGTACCTCGTCGACCCCGAGGGGATCGACGCGCCCGTGCTGCTCGCGAGCGAGCGCGGCGCGTCCACCCTGCGCGTGTGCGACCTCAGCCGGGACGGCCGGTTCGCCCTCCTCTACCGGGGACCGCGAGGACGCCGCGAGGCCCTCGTCGTCCGCACCCGCGACCGGTCGGTGACCTGCGCGCTGCCGGTCGCCGACGGCGACCCCTGGATCGGCGGCTTCTCCCCGGACGCGGGCACGCTGTGGCTGCGCAGCGACGGCGGCCGGGAGTACGCCGCCCTCGTCGCCGCCCGCCTGGACCCGCGGGGGCAGCTGCTCGGCACCACGGTGGTGGCTCAGCGACCGGACTGCGAACTCGAGCTGCTCGCCCTCGGGCGTGACGCGCGGCGCGCGGTGCTGGCGTGGAACGTGCGCGGGGTGAGCGAGCTGGAGATGGTCGGTCTGACCGCGGCCGGGACACCCGGCCGCGGACCGGACACCGCCGCCTCCCCCGGCGCCGCGCCGGCCGACGGCGCACCGGTCGACGCCGCGCTGCCCGGGACCGCGCTGCCCGGGACCGCGCTGTCCGGGACCGCCCCCGCCTCGGCCGGCGCCGGACGGACCGTCGCGCTGCCCCACGAGGTGGTCACGCGCGTCGAGCCCACCGCCGACCCCGACGCCCCCGTCGTGGCGCTGGCGGGGTCCCGGCGGCTTCCCGGCGTGTGGTGGCTGCCCCACGGGCTGCCGCTGCGCACGCCGTGGTCCTCGCGGGACATGGGCGACGGGGACACCGCCCCGTCGGGCCGCACACCCGTCCGGCCGATGCCCATGAGTCCCGTGGCCCGGGACGGGCTCACCCTCGGCGGCTGGTACTACCGCGCGCCGGGCCGCTCACCGGGGGAGCCGGCGCCGTGCGTCCTGCACCTGCACGGCGGGCCGGAGGAACAGGAACGCCCGGTCCTCGAACCGCTCTACCTCGAGCTGCTCGCCCGGGGGCTGGACGTCTTCGCGCCCGACGTGCGGGGCTCCGGCGGGCACGGCCGCTCCTTCGTCGACGCGGACCTGGGCGAGGGGCGCTTCGACGCGATCAACGACGTCGCGGACTGCGCGGCGCACGCGGTCGTGCAGGGCCTGGCCGATCCCCGGCGGCTGGCCGTGATGGGCCGCTCGTACGGCGGCTACCTGGTGATGGCGTCCCTGGTGTGGCATCCGGAGCTGTTCCGCACCGGTGTCGCGGTCTGCGGCATGTCGGACTTCGCCACCTTCTTCGCCGGGACCGAACCCTGGATCGCCCAGTCCGCCGCCCACAAGTACGGGCATCCGGACCGCGATCACGACCTGCTGCGCGCACTGTCCCCGATGAGCCGCATCGAGGCGCTGCGCGTCCCGTTCCTGGCCGTCCACGGCGAGCACGACACCAACGTGCCCCCGGGCGAGTCCGAGCAGTTCGTCCGGGCCGCCAGGGAGCGCGGACTGGAGGCGGAACTCCTCCTCCTGCGCCACGAGGGCCACGAATTCCGCCGCGCCGACAACCGCCGCCTGTTCCGCCGGACCGCGGCCGACTGGATGGAGCGCCACCTGACGGACCGGGGCCGTGAGGGGGCCTGACGGGCGGGTGGCCGGTCGCCGGGGCGGGGAACCGGGTGCGCACGGGTCACGGAGCCGGACCGGTCGCCGGAGGTGCCGGGGCCGTCCGGGCGGTGTCACAGGCACCTGTCACACTTCAGGGGCGTGTGGGGGAGCGGCGCGGGTAGGCGCGCGGGTGTGATCGGTGAGTGAGGGCGGACCGGATGGAACCAGTTCCTGTCGACGAGGAGGCCGCGGCGCCGGACGTACCGCGGTTGCGGGCTTCCTACGCCCTGGACGGTGACGGCGCGTGGATAGCGCAGGCCCGCCGCCTCGCCGCGGATTTCCTGGCACGGGCGCGTGCGGAGGACGGCCTGCCGGTCTCGACCCGCGCGGTGGAGATCACCCAGCTCGTGGTCAGCGAGCTGGTCACCAACGCCCGCAAGTACGCACCCGGTCCCGTCCGGCTGGACCTGCGCGTCCTCGGCGACGCCCTGGAGGTGAGCGTCCGGGACGGCAATCCCGCGCTGCCGGTGGCCCGGGCCGCGGACCCGGGCCGGATCGGCCAGCACGGACTGGAGATCGTGACGGCCGTCGCCCGGAGTCTGGACGTCCGGCAGGAACCCGCCGGCAAGTGCGTCACGGCCCGCATCTCCCTCCTCGACGCCCCGGCGGCCGGTTAGCGCCCGCGAGGCGCGCCGCTGCCGCGTCCGCCTGCCGGCCGAACCCGCCCCGGGACGGCCGGCCCCGTGCCGACGGAACCGGCGCCGGCGCCCCCCGCCCCTCGCTCGTCATCCTGCCGATGGGGCTGCCGGCCTGCCCGCAGGACGTGCGGTCCGGTGGTGGACGTGCTGGAACAATCATGTCCGCGACGGGGTTGTCGTTGCTGAACATGGTCAGCGGTGGTCGATGACGGTCGACAGCGCGTCCGGCGCGAGCCGGGTGAACCAGCCGGATACGTGGGAGAAGGGCGAGACGAGATGACGAGGACCGAGGAGAGGGCGCTGCTCGCGGGCGGCTGCTTCTGGGGCATGCAGGAGCTGATCCGCACGTTCCCGGGCGTGCTGACCACGCGGGTGGGGTACAGCGGCGGCGACGTGCCCAACGCCACCTACCGCGACCACGGCACCCACGCCGAGTCGATCGAGATCACGTACGACCCCGCGGTCACCGACTATCGCACGATCCTGGAGTACTTCTTCCAGATCCACGACCCGACCACGAAGAACCGTCAGGGCAACGACATCGGCCTGAGCTACCGCTCCGCCATCTTCTACCTCGACGACGAGCAGAAGCGCATCGCCGAGGAGACGATCGCCGATGTGAACGCGTCGGGGCTGTGGCCGGGAGAAGTGGTGACCGAGGTCGCGCCGGCCGGCCCGTTCTGGGAGGCCGAGCCGGAGCACCAGGACTACCTGCAGCGCTACCCGGACGGCTACACCTGCCACTTCGTGCGCCCCGGCTGGCGTCTGCCGAAGCGGGCGGAGGCCTGACCCACGGCGCCCCGCGGGCACGTCACGGCGGCCCGGTCCCGGCCCCCACGGCCGGGACCGGGCCGCCGTGACGTCAGCCGAACTGGCCCGGCTGGTAGTCGCCGGCCGGCTGCTGGTTGATGACGTTGATGCGGTTGTAGGTGTTGATGATGGCGATCAGGGACATCAGGGCGACGAGCTGGTCCTCGTCGTAGTGCTTCGCGGCGTTCGCCCAGGCCTCGTCGCTGACCCCGCCGGCCGCGTCCGCGATCCGGGTGCCCTGCTCGGTCAGCTCCAGCGCGGCGCGCTCCGCCTCGGTGAAGACCGTGGCCTCCCGCCAGACGGCCACCAGGTTGAGGCGCAGCGAGGTCTCCCCGGCGGCGGCGGCGTCCTTGGTGTGCATGTCGGTGCAGAAGCCGCAGCCGTTGATCTGGCTGGCGCGGATCTTCACCAGTTCCTGGGTGGCGGCCGGCAGTCCGGATTCCGACACCGCCCTGCCCGCCGAGTTGAGGTGCTTCATCACCTTGGCGGCGAGGGGGTTGGCGAAGACGTCGACACGCGCGGTCATGGGGATCTCCTTGGTCCGTCGGGTGGTTGCACCTCACTGACGAACCGGGTCCACGCGATGTGACAGGAACGCGGGTGTGACGTACGTCTCTCCGCCCGACGGCGCCGTGCAGCGCGTCGTTCGCGGGGCACGGGACGAGCGATAACCTGGCCGCGTGGACGGGGAGCGGAGCGTCGGTGAGTGAGCGTCGGGAACGCGACTGGACGGACATGACGCCCGGGGACTTCGACCGCGACGCTCCGCTGTGCCTCAACGTGGGGACCGGTCCCGTCCCGGTGCCGGCCGAGCCGGACGAGTACGGCACGGCGCCGCTGTTCGGGGAGGAGACCCCGGCGCGGCGCCCCGGAACACCCCGCGCCCCGCGCCGGACCGCCCCCGCCGAGCAGGGGCGGCTGTTCTGAGCCCGGAGCGGGGCGTCCCGCTCAGGGGAACCGGGCGACCTTGGAGGGGATGGTGTCCGTCCCCGAGGTGGGCGGTCCCGTGTCGTTGACGACGTGGCGGTACTGCCCCTTGCCGCCGAGGGAGATCACCATCATGTGCCGCATCCTGATGCCGGGCTTCACCGGCACCTGGAAGCCGTGGTGCTGCACGATGGTGTCGTCGGACGTGTAGTTGCAGTAGCTGCCGAGCGCCCAGGCCTCGTGCTCGTTCACCGAGTCGGCGACCTTGTAGGCCGCGTACCCGACGATGCCGTCGTGGGTGATGGCGGCCTCGTTCGGGGCGTCGTAGGCCTTCTCGTTCTGGAAGAAGATCGTGCGGCCGCGCTCTCCGCTCCAGAACACGTCGTACTTGTTGAAGTGCTCGACGAACAGGCCCGTGGTGAGGACGTCGTCGCCGTTGACGCGCAGTCCGTAGTCGGCGCGGTTGGTCTCCCAGCCGACGCCCTCGCCGTGGTCGGCGCGCCAGATCCAGGTGTGGTCGATGATCACGTCGTCGCTGTTGACGACGACGGAGTCGGTGGCGCGGCCGGGACCCGCGCCGCCGATGCGGACGAACACGTCCTGCACGGTGGTCGGGTTGGCGGAGTGGTCGGCGGAGGAGCCCTCCGGGCCGATGCGCAGCAGCGTGTCCGAGTTCTGCGGTCCCGCGTCGATCAGGAAGCCGGCCAGCCGGACACCGTCGACGTCCGCCACGTGCAGGGCGTCGATGCCGCCGTCCGGGACGATCGTCGCCAGGCCGAGGCCGAGCACCACGGTGCCGGCCCGGTCGACCCGGATGGTCTGGTCGATGTGGTACACGCCGGGCGTGAACAGCAGGTTGAGGCCCTGGTCGAGCGCGGCGTTGATGGTCGCGGCCGTGGCACCGGGCTTGACCACGTAGAACCGGTCGAGCGGCAGCGAGGTGCCGCCCGCGTTGGCCGGCCAGGACACACCGCGGGAGTTGGTGCGCCTGGCGGGCACGAACACCCTGTAGTCGTCGCCGTCCAGGTGGAGGAACGGCTTCTCGCGGGAGATCGGGGTGGTGTCGAACGTGGTGTACGGGCCGGTCTCGAAGTTGGTCGCCGGAGCGCCCTGGACACCCGTGAACGTCATGTTCCACACGCCGTTGGTCCAGCCGCCGACGGAGCTGTCGCGCGTGTACCACTGCTGCTGGGAGTAGGGGCCGACGGTGCCGTCGATCTTCGAGTCGGCGATGTAGCCGCCGGAGGCCCAGCCGTAGCCGTTGGGGGCGAGGTTGAGACCGCCCTTGACGTGGATCCGGCGGAACGGAGCGGCCTGGGCGACCGCCCACCGGTTGGTGCCGTTGGCGGGGCTGATGGCGAGGTTCTCCGCCGAACGCCAGAAGTTCTGCGTGGCGTTGCCGTTGAACCAGCCGGCGTCCACGGTGATGTCGCCGTTGAGCTGGACGTCGTCGGGGTTGAGACCCAGCCCCGACACCGAGGTGTAGAAGCCGAGTTGGGCGTTGATGTTGTTGTACGTGCCCGGCTTCAGCAGGAACTGGTACCGCCCGCTGCCGAACTGGCTCTTCTCCTGCTGGGCGAAGACCTGGTCGAACTTCTGCTGCAGGCCCGGCGTGGAGGGGTCCACGACGATGACGTTCGGCCCCAGGTCGCCGCCGCCCTCGATCGGGCCGGTGCCGCCCGAGGAGGTGTGCACGGCGACCTCCCACAGGGAGTAGCCGTACCCGGTGGCGCGGGCCGTGCCGAAGACGCGTACGTACCGGCCCGAACCGCTCACCTCGTAGGAGGCCCGGCCGCCGGTGGCGCCGGTGACGGACGTGAGCGTGTCCCAGTTCTGCCCGTCGGCGGAGGCCTCGATCCGGAAGTCCCTGGCGTGAGCGGCCTCCCAGTTCAGGTCCACCTTGCACAGGTCGCGCACCGCGCCCAGGTCGACCCGCACCCACTGCGGGTCCGAGGCCTGGCTCGACCAGCGGGTGCCGGTGTCACCGTCGAATGCGGCGGAGGCGGGGGTGCCCGCGTTCTCCGTGGAGGAGGCGGTGGCGGGCCTGCCCTGGGCGGAGTTGGCCGTGCCGCAGGAGGCGGGCGGGGTGCCGCCGGTGCCGAAGACCTGGAACTCCCACAGGGAGTAGCCCCATGCGGTGGCCCGGTCCAGGCCCTGCATCCGGACGTAGCGGGCCTGCCCCGACACGTCCACCGTGTCGACGCCGCCGTCGCCGCCGGTCACGGTCCTGGCGTCGGTCCAGCTGCCGCCGTCCTGCGACAGCTGGATCCTGTAGTCCCTGGCGTGGGCGGCCTCCCAGTCGAGGACGACTCGGGTGACGGACGCCGTGGCGCCCAGGTCGACCTGCAACCACTGGTCGTCGCCGGCGGCCGACGACCACCGGGTGCCCCTGTCGCCGTCCACGGCGCCGCTCGCGGGCGTTCCGGCGTTCTCGGTCGACGAGGCGGTGGCCGTCCTGCCCTGGGACAGGAGGGTCTCGGCCGCCGCGGCCGGGGTCTGGGCCGCGGGCAGGGTGACGAGTGCCGCCGTGGCGACGAGCGCCGCACCGAGAGCTCTGCGTCTCAAGCGGTTCGAGTGCTTCATGTGTCTCATGCGTCAGCCTTCTGCTGGTGCGATGTGGGGGTGGGGCGAGCCCGCATGCGCGCGGGCCGAGCGGTCCGCGCGGTGGACGGTGCGAGGGCGCGGCTCTCCGCGTGCGAGGGCGTGCCGAAGGGCGGGAACGACCGCACGGCCGCTTAGTTCAGGCTTTGATTTAAGTGGTGAGACATCACACGGGCAAGCCCCTGGACGCGAATTGGTGAACGGGCGCCCGCGGGAGGAGGCGGCGCCGCGCCGAATCCGCATGCCTTGACTCCCGGCCCGGGGGGTACGCGGGCGGGGCGGTCGGATCCGGTGGGGGAGGGCGGAGAGGGAAGTGCGGGACGCGAGCGCTTCGGGCGGGGGGCGCCCCATCGGGGATGCTCGCCGCGGGGGTGGTCCCGCCGTGGGACGTCGGCGGCACCGGATGCCCCGTCGAGGCCCTTCGTCCCATTCGACCGTCCGCAGTCGGCAACTGAACGCACGGCCACCTGTTCGTGGCCGGTCTGAAGCGGAGGAGTGTCACCTCTATGAGCGAGGCCAATCCCGTCAAGCGGGCGGCGAAGAAGATCGCCGAAAGCCTGCAGGACGCCGTATCAGCCCCGGCCGACGGGATTCCCGGACGGCCGGGCCCCGTGCCGCCGGCCGTGGCCGAGCCGACCGAGCCCCGCGAACCGCTGCCGCCGAAGCCGGACCAGAGCGGCCCGGACACCGTCTCGCCCACCGGTCAGCCGACGGGAGCCGACCAGGCCAGGGCGGCGCAGTCCGGGAGCCGTCTGACGAACGCGCAGGGGACGCGGCTGTACGACACCGACCACTCGCTCAAGGCGGGCCCGCGTGGTCCCGTGCTGCTCCAGGACCACCACCTGCGCGAGAAGATCATGCACTTCGACCACGAGCGCATCCCGGAGCGCGTGGTCCACGCCCGAGGCGCGGGCGCGCACGGGGTCTTCCGGAGCTACGGCACGGCGGCCTCCGTGACCAAGGCCGGGTTCCTCGCCCCGGACGTCGAGACGCCGGTGTTCGTGCGGTTCTCCACGGTGGTCGGCTCGCGGGGGTCCGCGGACACCGTGCGCGACACCCGTGGTTTCGCGACGAAGTTCTACACCGGCGAGGGCGTCTTCGACCTGGTCGGCAACAACATCCCGGTCTTCTTCATCCAGGACGCCATCAAGTTCCCGGACGTCGTCCACGCCGCGAAGCCGCACCCGGACCGGGAGATCCCGCAGGCGCAGAGCGCGCACGACACCTTCTGGGACTTCGTCTCGCTGCACACCGAGGCGACCCACCACACCATCTTCTTCATGGGTGACCGCGGCATCCCGCGCTCCTACCGGATGATGGAGGGCTTCGGCGTCCACACCTTCCGGCTGGTGAACGCCGAGGGCGCCACGACGCTGGTGAAGTTCCACTGGAAGCCGAAGCTGGGGGTGCACTCCCTGGTGTGGGACGAGGCGCAGCTGATCAACGGCGTCGACCCGGACTTCCACCGCCGGGACCTCGCCGACGCCATCGAGGCGGGCGCCTACCCGCAGTGGGAGCTGGGCATCCAGACCTTCCCCGACACCCCGGAGCAGACCTTCGAGGGCATCGACCTGCTGGACCCGACGAACATCGTTCCCGAGGAGCTCGCCCCGGTGCAGCCGGTCGGGCTGATGACCCTCAACCGCAACCCGTCCAACTTCTTCGCCGAGACGGAGCAGGTCGCCTTCCACGTCGGTCACCTCGTGCCCGGTATCGACGTCACCGACGACCCGCTGCTCGCGGGACGGTTGTTCTCGTACCTGGACACGCAGATCACGCGCCTGGGCGGCCCCAACTTCCCGCAGCTGCCGATCAACCGGCCGCACGCGCCGGTCAACGACATGCTGCGCGACGGCATGCACCAGACGGCCGTGCACCGGGGCGTGGCGCCCTACCGGCCCAACTCCCTCGACGGCGGCTGCCCGTTCACCGCGGGCGCGGACACCTCGGCGTACATGGAGACGCCGGTGCGGGTGCCGGAGGCGAGGAAGGTGCGGGAGGCCCCGGAGTCGTTCGCCGACCACTTCAGCCAGCCCAGGCGGTTCTGGCTGAGCATGAGCCCGGTGGAGCGCGAGCACATCATCGGTGCCTACACCTTCGAGCTGGGCAAGTGCTACGAACAGGCCATCAAGGAACGGACCCTCCAGGTCCTGGCCAACATCGACCCCGAGCTGTGCGCGGGCGTCGCGGAGGGCCTCGGCCTGCCCGCCCCGCAGCCGACGGTGCCCCTGGCCGACGTCGAACCGAGCCCGGCCCTCTCGCAGATCGGGAGGACCTGGCCCGTGGACGGCCGGATCATCGGCATCGTGGCCGGCCCGGACGGAGACCTCGACGGCGTGCACGCGGTGCGCGAGGCGGTGCTCGAGGCCGGCATGGTCCCCCTGGTCGTCGCGCCGACCGGCGGCACGCTCGGCACGGGCGCGGGCGCGCTGACGGCACAGCGCAGCTACGTCACCGCGCGCTCCGTCGAGTTCGACGCCGTGCTGCTGGCCGGCGTGCCGGCCGTGGGCGACGACGCGTACGGCGCGCGCGACGCCAAGGGAGCGCCGTCGACCGCCCTGCGGACGACGACCGACCCGCGGATGGCGACCGACCCGCGGATCGGCCTGCTGCTGTCCGAGGCGTTCCGGCACGGCAAGGCGATCGGCGCGTGGGCGGGCGGCGAGGCGGCCCTCGAGGCGGCCGCCGTCCCCACCGACGCACCCGGCGTCGTCGTCGCCGACTCCGGCCCCGCCGTCCTCGAGCGGGTCCGTGAGCTGCTGGGCTCGCACCGGGTCTGGGAGCGCTTCACCACCCGGGCCTGACGCCCGGCCGCGGCCGTCCGCACGGACGTGATCCACGGACATGGTCCACGGACACGATCACGGCGGCGGCCGCTGCGGGAGCCCACGTCACCGGCGCCCGCACTCCCGCGCGAGGGGGCGGACGGGCGCCGGTGAACCTCCTCACGGCCTGTCCGGCCGCAGGTCGCCGCCTCACCGCCGTACAGTGGGGAGACGGCCGCGCCCACCGGTTCCGCTGAACCCGGCCGACGGGCGTTCCGCACCGCCTCCCCGCCCGAGAAGCCGACGAGCACATGCGCCACCACCCCGCCCCGTCCCACGACTCCCAGGAACCGCTCTTCGGCCTCGACGAGGTGCCGGGGGGACCCGCCGCACCGGCCGAGCCGGCCCCGCCCGGCGGCGCCTTCCGCGACTCCGCGCAGGCGCGCCGGCTCCTCGCGATCCGCGAGATCCACGCCGAACCGGCCGCCGCCGCCTCACCCCGCGGCCGGCAGATCCTCGCCCGCTTCCCCGAGGCCCGGCTGATCGAGGTGGACTCCCACTGGCGCATCCCCGAGCTGCACGGCAACGAGGGCAGCGCCGACGACTGGATGCGGATCAAACGCCGGACCCTGGTGCTGGGCGTGAAGAAGACGCTCACCCTGCGCCCCAACGGCCGCTCCGCCGACTGGATCGCCCCCGGCACGTCCAACGGCTGCGCGCTGTCCTGCGTGTACTGCTACGTGCCCCGCCGCAAGGGCTTCGCCAACCCGATCACGGTCTTCACCAACATCGACCGGATCATCGCCCGCCTCGGACGCCACGTCGCCGCCCAGGGCCGCAAGCCCGAGCCCAACCAGTGCGATCCGCGGGCGTGGGTGTACGACATCGGGGAGAACGGCGACTGCGCGGTCGACGCCCTCGTGTGCGACAACACCGCCGACCTGGTCCGCGCCTTCCGCGACTGGCCCACCGCGAAGGCGTCCTTCGCGACCAAGTTCGTCAACCCCGACCTGCTGGAGCTGGACCCGCGCGGGCGTACCCGCATCCGGTTCTCGGTGATGCCGGCCGACGACTCACGCCTGCTGGACCTGCGCACCAGCCCGGTCGACCGGCGGATCGCCGCCGCCGCGGACTTCCTCGACGCCGGCTACGAGGTGCACTTCAACCTCTCGCCGGTCGTCGTCCGGCCCGGCTGGCAGGACGCCTGGGCGGAGCTGCTGCGGCACATGGACGACGTGCTGCCGGCGCGCGTCAAGCGGCAGGCGGGGGCCGAGGTGATCACGCTCACGCACAACGCCGACCTGCACGAGGTCAACCTGCGCTGGCACCCGCGCGGCGAGGAGGTGCTGTGGCAGCCCGCGGTGCAGCAGACCAAGCGGTCCCAGAACGGCAGCCTCAACCTCCGCTACCGCGACGACGTCAAGCGCCGGGCGCTCGCGGACCTGCGTGAGCTGGTCGCGCGCCACACCCCGTGGCTGGCCGTCCGGTACGCCTTCTGACGACGGTGCCCCCGCCGGGGCGTGGAGCGTCACCGGGGCCGCCCGGCGGGATCCGCGGTCACCGCGGCCGTCGTGTCCGGCCCCGTCGCGCGCCGCCGGCCCGGTCGGACGGGCCGGCGGCGCCGGGCTCGGCGGTCGGTGTGCTCAGCCGAAGGCCCTGACGGCCTGGTAGTACGTCCACGCGGTGCTGTCGCAGGCGGACTTCGTCGCGCCGCTGTAGCGGGCGCAGACGCGCTTGAGGTCCTCGTGGAAGGCGCTGTCCAGCCGCGCCTTGTTGGCGTCGAAGGTGCCCATGGCCTTGTAGTTGCGGTAGCCGAAGTCGTGGCGGGCGCACGACATGGAGAAGGGGAAGCCGAACGGGTTGTCGGGGGAGGACGAGCAGTAGTCGGTGGTCCAGTTGAACCCGTACGCCGCCCAGGCGGACTGGTTGGCCCGTGCCGCGCTCCAGAGGCTGTAGCTCGACGAGCTGGTCTGCGTCCAGCTCGCCAGGACCTGGGCCTTGTCGGCGGGAACGGCTTCGGCGGCTGTGGTGGCGCCGACGACGCCGGCCAGGGCCAGGGCCGAAGAGGCGAGTGCGGTGGCGATTCTTCGGTGCATCCCACACCTCCAAGAGACTGCGGCCCGACCACCGGGCCGCAGGTTCATGACAATGATCATGCCCATGGTGCCCGTCCCTTCACACCACGGGCCGCCCAATGATCCGTTAACTCTTGGCTCGCGTCCTGCCGGCCGGCGAACCCGGCGCCCCCCGCGCCCGGCCGTCCTCCACGGCGTCGACCGGGCTGGGTCCGAAGCCGGTGCACGGCTCGCGGCGCGCCGTGCGACGGCGTACTCGGCGCTCGGGGCCGTCGGGTCCCGCCGGTCCTTCCCGGGTCCGGGCGGGCGGCCCGGCCGCACCACCGGGCGGGCGGTGCGGCCGGGCCGACGGGTCAGTCCGTCACGTCCGTGACCGTCCAGCGCTGGTTGGCACCGGAGTTGGGCTGCCAGGTGGTGACCGCGGCGCCCTCGTGCGTGGCCTGTCCGCCGACTTCCAGGAGGCGTCCGGTGGCCGCGTTGACCAGGGTCCAGGTGCCGTCGCCCGTGGTGGACATGATCCATTCGGCGGCCGGGTCCCGTTCGCCGGTGTGCGGTTCGGCCACCGGGACGTCGTTGCGCACGGCCAGCCGCCTGCCGTCCACCGGGCCGGTGAACTCGTAGCGCTGACGGACGCCGTCGTCGGGACGCACCGCGCTCAGCCGCCACCGCTGGGAGGCGGAGCCGTCACCCGTGCCGATGACCAGAGCGGTTCCGTCGTCCGCGACGGTGACCGCCTTGCCGCTCTGCACGCCGGTCAGGGTGTACGTGCGGCCCTTGCGCAGCAGCGGCGCGTCCTGCGCGACGCCGGAGACGCCCTCGACGACGAACGACGTCACCGACTGGGCGGGCACGGTGAACGTGGCCTCGCGGCCGGCGACCCCGACGGCCGCGTGCCGCTCCAGCTTGCCGTCGGCGCTGGTCACGACCGGTGTGACGGTCGCGTTCCGGCTGACGTGGCGGAACGCGGACAGGTCGAGGGTGACGGCGCGCGCCGAGGTGGTGCTGTTGACGTGGACGACGGAGGCGCCCCTGCCGTTCTTCGTCACCGCGGCCGCGCTGGAGGTGTCGTTCACCTTGATCAGCCGGTCACCGGGCTTGATGAAGTGGGTGAAGTTGCGCGCGGTGTCGAACTTGGTGTTCGTGCGGATCGGGCAGGTCTCCAGGGTGTCCCGCGCGGTACAGCTGAACGGGAGCTGGATCTCGCCCCAGTTGCCGCCCGCTGCGGACTCGCCGCCCGGCTTCATGTTGTCGTGGTCCTCGACGGGCTGCCAGAACACCCAGGCGCGCGGCTCCAGTTCGCGCAGGTCGTCGACGATGCGCTGGGCGAGGCCGAGACCGGGACGCATGTCCGTGAAGCTCTGCCCGTCGCCCCAGTCGCCCTCGACCTCGCTCATCCACAGCCGTTTGTCCTCGGCCTTGGAGAGGTCGCGCACGGTGGTGCGCCGGTCGGTGCCGTAGGTGTGGACGTTCATCTGCTCCACGAGGGCGCGGGCCCCGGGGGAGTAGGCGTTCCAGTTCCGCGCGAAGGTGGACGGGTTGGTCTCGTCCATCGCGGAGATCTCCGCCCCGGTCCGCGCCTTCCTCAGCGCGGGGGCGAGGGCGCGCAGCACCTTCTCCTGGAGCTCGGGGCCCATGTGGGCGCCTTCCTGGCGTCCGCCGACGGGTTCGCCGCCCGGGCCCAGGCGGGTGCTCCAGTAGGTGGTGTTCGGCTCGTTGAACGGGTCGACGGTGTCGACCTCGATGCCGTGGGCCTGCTCCAGCCGCTTGGTGGCGCCCGCCAGGTAGGCGGCGAAGTCGTCGACCGACCCGGTCTCGAGCTGGTCGGCGCCGGCGTCGAAACCGCCGGAGACGTAGCCGCTGACCGTCATGAACCAGGGCGGGGAGTTGCTGAAGGTCTCCCAGTGGGTGATGTCCTTCTTGATGCGGTCCACCCACCAGCGCTGGGTGGCGTCGGCGTCCTCGTTCCAGTCGGCGGGGTCCTCGGCGTCCCACCAGTCGGTGTCCTCGCGGGTGGTGCCCGCGGGCGCCTTCCACCAGCCCTCGACGGCGCCGCCGGCGCGCAGGTAGTCCTTGACGTCCGGCGCGTTGCCGCCGCCGATGTTGTACCGGGCGATGTTCAGGGCGAGTCCGTCGTCGCCGAAGAGGAGCCGGGCGAGCTTCTCGCGTATCTCCGGCGGGTAGTCGCCGGTGGCGTTGGCGAACCAGACGAGGCTGGTGCCCCAGCCCTCGAACCTCTCCTGCCGGTAGGAGGGGTCGGGGCGTACGGTGACGGAGGGGGTGTCCGCGGCCTGTGCGGCGGACGTGGGGCCGGGGACCAGGGCGGCCCCGGTGGCCAGGACGGCGGTGAGGCCGGCGGCGGTGAGCAGCCGTCTGTCGCGGGTGCGGCGTGCCATCGGTGTGCTCCCAACGGTGAGGTGTGGTCGCGCTCTGGTGGACCCTCCCGCCGCACGCGCTGCCGGGCGGGAGGGGACGGCCCCCGGAACGGATGCGTGCCGTTCCGGGGAGTGGCGGGGTCTTTCAGGCGGCCGGCTGCCGCAGCACGGCGACGGCACGGGGCCCCAGGATGAGGGCGCCGTCGGCACCGGTGGTCCCGAGCAGTACGTCCCCGGCCGGACCGCGCACCGGAACGGTCCCGTCGGTCCGGTTCACCAGGAACAGGAACCGGCCGCCGGCGCCCCGGCGCACGACCGGTTCGACCAGCCCGCGGATCTCGACGGGCAGTTCGCTCTCCACACCGGCCGGCTCCAGCAGCCGGGGCAGCAGGCCGGTGAGCCCTTCGACCCCGAGCCGGGTGGAGACGTACGAGGCCGATCCGGAGCCCGCCGGCCGGCGGGTGACCGCGGGCCGGCCGGCCTGGAGGCCGGTGCGGTAGCGGGACAGGACCTCGGTCCCGTCGGCCGTCACGGTGATCCGGTCGGTCCACAGGGTGCCGGTCGAGGCGTCGTCGAGCTCCACGCCGACCCCGGGGAGCAGCGGGCCGAACTCCTCGATGCGGATGCCGAGCAGGTCGCGCAGGGCGCCCGGGTAGCCGCCGAGCCAGACGTGGTCGTGCTCGTCGACGACACCGGAGAAGTACGTGGTGATCAGGTGGCCGCCCTGTTCGGCGTAGCGGGTGAGCGTCTTGGCCAGGTCGGCGGGGACCACGTGCAGCACGGGGGCGACGAGCACCCGGTGGCGGTGCAGGTCGGCCCGGGTGGTGACGAGGTCGGCGCGGATGCCGAGGGCGAGGAGCGCCGAGTACCAGTCGAGCGCCTCCTGCCGGTAGTCGAGCAGGGAGGTGGGGTGGGAGTCCTGCTCGCTCGCCCACCACGACTCCCAGTCGTAGAGGATGCCGACCGGGGCGGGCTCCCGTTCGGTCCCGGCGACCGGGGCGAGCGCCTTCAGGGTGGCGCCCAGCTCGGTCACCGCGCGGAACAGGTCGCTGTCCGCGCCGGCGTGCGGCACCATCGCGGAGTGGTACTTCTCGGCGCCGGCCGCCGACTGCCGCCACTGGAAGTAGCAGACCGCGTCGGCGCCGTGCGCGACGTGCAGCAGGGAGTCGCGGGCCAGGTCACCGGGGCGCTTGGGCACGTTGACGGGCTGCCAGTTGACCGCGCTGGTGGAGTGCTCCATCAGGAACCAGGGCCGTCCGCCGGAGATGCCGCTGGTGAGGTTGGCGGAGAAGGACAGCTCGTCGCGGTCCTGCGGGCCGGGGCGGACGTAGTGGTCGTTGGAGACGAAGTCGATCTCGTCGGCCCAGTCGGGGTAGTTCATGCCCTTGGTGCCGCCCATCACCATGAAGTTGGTGGTGACCGGGACGTCCGGCGTGATCTCCCGCAGGATCTCCCGTTCGGCGCGCAGGTGGTCCTTGAGCGCGTCCGACGAGAACCGCTTGAAGTCCAGCTGCTGGGTGGGGTTGGGGTGGGAGGCGGCCAGCCGGGGCGGCAGGATCTGGTCCCAGTCGGTGTACCGCTGGGACCAGAAGGCCGTGCCCCAGGCGCTGTTGAGCGCGTCCAGCCCGGTGTAGCGGGCGCGCAGCCAGTCCCGGAAGGCGCGGGCCGCGTCGTCGGAGTAGTCGTAGACGTTGTGGCAGCCCAGTTCGTTGTTGACGTGCCAGGCCACCAGGGCCGGGTGGCCGGCGTAACGGGTCGCCAGCTCCCGGACCAGGCGCAGCGCGTACCGGCGGAAGACGGGCGAGGTGGGGCGCCAGTGCTGGCGTGCCCCCGGCCACAGCGTCTCGCCGGTGGCGGTGACCGGCAGGATCTCCGGATGGGCGGTGGTGAGCCAGGGCGGCGGGGAGGCGGTGGCGGTGGCCAGGTCGACGCCGACGCCGCCCTCGTGCAGCAGGTCCAGGACCTCGTCGAGCCAGGTGAAGTCCCAGGTGTCCTCGGCCGGCTGGAGGCGGGCCCAGGAGAAGATCCCCACGGACACGAGGTTCACGCCGGCCTCGCGCATCAGCCGGACGTCCTCCTCCCACACGGCGCGGGGCCACTGCTCGGGGTTGTAGTCGGCGCCGTACACGAGGCGGGGGGCGGGGTCACCGTCCGCCCCGCCGGCGCGGGACAGGAGGGTGGAGATCATGGCGGTCCTTCCGGTGTGGGGCCGTCGGGCGGCGCGGGTGTGCGCCGCCCGGCGTGCTGCTTGCCGACGGCTACTTCTCGACGGTGAAGCCCTGTTCGTTGCCGTACTCGACGGAGGCGTCCTGCCAGCTCTTCAGGCCCTCGGCCAGCTTGGTGCCCGAGACGTAGGCCTTGCCGACGGTGTCGTTGAAGATCGAGTTGGCGTACACCTGGTACGGCAGGTACGACCAGTCGTCGGCGACGTTCGCGGCGGACTCGGCGAAGATCTTGTTGGCCTGCTGTCCGCCGAAGTACGGGAACTCGGTGCTCTGGAACGCCTGGGAGTTCAGCTGCTCGGTGGTGGCCGGGAAGGCGCCGCCCTTCACGCGGGTGTCGACGCCCTTGCCGGCGTTGGCGTACTCGACGAAGGCGTAGGCGAGCGCCTCGTCGCCGCCGAGTTCGGGCAGGGTGAGGGCGCTGCCGCCGTTCTCCGCGCTCGCCCTGCCGCCCGCCTGCCACTGCGGCAGCGGGGCGACGCGCCAGTCACCGGCGGCGTCCTTCACGCCGGAGGCGAGGTTGGCGGGCATCCAGGCGCCGATGGCCAGGGTGGCGATGGTGCCGTCGCCGAGGCCCTTGTACCAGTCGTCGGACCAGCTGGTGACGGGCGCGACCAGCTTCTCGTCGATGAGCTTCTGCCAGGTGGCGGTGTAGGTCTTGGCGCCCCGGTCGGAGAAGTCGATCCCCACCTCGGTGCCGTCGACCTCGTACGGGCGTGAACCGGCCTGCCACAGCAGGCTGGTGGTGAGGCCCGCGTCGCCGACGTCGTTGGTGATGTACGCCTTCGGGTCCGCCTTCTTCAGCGCGCGGGCCGCGTCCACGTACTCGTCCCACGTCGTGGGCACGTCGATCCTGTGCTTGTCGAAGACCTCCTTGTTGTAGAACAGCGCCATCGGGCCGGAGTCCATGGGCAGGCCGTAGACGCCCTCGCCGCCGGCCTTCACGCCGTTCCACGGTCCGGGGGAGTACTGGTCGGCGAGCTTGCCGGCGCCGAAGCCCCTGAGGTCGGTGAGCTGCTTCGTCAGCGCGTACTGTCCCATGGCGTAGTACTCGACCTGGGCGACGTCCGGGACGCCCTTCTTCGCGGACATGGCGTTCTGCAGCGCCTTGTACTGGTCGTTGCCGGTGCCCGCGTTGACGAGGTTCACCTCGACGTTCGGGTGTTCCTTCTCGAAGTCGGCCACCACCTGCTTCAGCGTGGGTTCCCACGCCCAGACGGTGATGGAGCCGCCCTTCTTCAGCGCGGCCCGGACGTCCGACTCGGAGACCGTCTTCGGTGCGGATCCCTCGTCGTCGGATCCGCCGCAGGCGGTGGCGCCCAGGGTGAGGGCGCAGACGAGGCCTATGCCGCGCAGCAGGCGGCGGGGGTGCTTGTGCATGGTCGTGCTTCCACTTCTTCGTGGCCGAAACCGTGACCGATGGGAGGAGAGGGGCAGGGACGACCACCGCGCGGACACCGCCCGTCCGGGCGTGGCGACGGGACGGACGGGCCGCGCGGCGGCGGACAACGGGGAGTGGCGCTATTCCTTGACGCTTCCGGCGGCGAGCCCGGACTGCCAGTACTTCTGCAGCAGCAGGAACGCGGCGATCAGCGGGACGATGGTGATCAGCGAGCCGGTGACGACCAGATGGAACATGGGCTGGCCACCGGCGGTCTCCGCCTGGGCGTTCCAGCTGTTCAGGCCCAGGGTGAGCGGATACCAGTCCGGATCCTTGATCATGATCAGCGGCAGGAAGTAGTTGTTCCAGGTCGCGACCATGGTGAACAGCGAGACGGTGACGATGCCCGGCGCCAGCAGCGGCAGGGCGACCTGGAAGAAGGTGCGCACCTCGCCGGCGCCGTCGATCCTGGCCGCTTCCATCAGCTCGGCCGGAATGGCCTCACCGGCGAACACCCACATCAGGTACAGGCCGAACGGGGAGATCAGCGAGGGGATGATCACCGCCCAGGGGGTGTTGGTGAGGCCCATGTTGCTGAACATCAGGAAGGTCGGCACCGCCAATGCGGTCCCCGGCACGGCCACCGCGCCGATGACGACCGCGAAGACCGCCCGGCGTCCGGGGAAGTCGAACTTGGCGAGCGCGTAACCGCCCAGTACCGCGAGGAAGGTGGCACCTCCCGCGCCCGCCACCACGTACAGCAGGGTGTTGAGCAGCCAGCGGGTGAAGACGCCGTCGTCGTAGGTGAACGTCTCGGCGATGTTGTCCCAGAGGGCGAAGTCGCCGTCGAACCACAGGCCGAACGAACGGGACAGGCCCTCCTGGGTCTTGGTGGCGCTGATGGCCAGCCACACCAGCGGTACGAGGCTGTAGAGCAGCACCAGGCCGGTGAGCACGGTCAGCAGGACACTGTGGCGCGGCCGCCCGGGGGAGTGCCGACGCCGGGGCGTGCGCAGCCGGACGGCGGAGCCGGACGACGGTGACGACGCGGCCGCGGAACCGGCGGGGGTGACGGTACTGGTCATCGCTGCCTCACGCTCCCTTGCGCATGCCGCGCAGCTGGACGACATAGGCGATGACCATGGTGATCAGCCCCATGACGATGGCGACCGTCGCGGAGTAGTTGTGCTGCTGGCCGGAGAAGGACAGCGAGTACGTGTAGAAGTTCGGGGTGTAGTCGGTGGTGATGGCGTTCGGCGCCAGCTTCTGCATGACGCTGGGCTCGTTGAACAGCTGGAAGCTGCCGATGACGGAGAAGATCGTCGCGATGACGAGCGCGCCGCGGATCGCGGGCAGTTTGACGGCGGTGATCACGCGGATCTGGCCGGCGCCGTCGATCTCGGCCGCCTCGTAGAGGGAGTTCGGGATGACCCGCAGCGCCGAGTAGAAGATCAGCATGTTGTAGCCGACGAACTCCCAGGTGACGATGTTGCCGATGGAGGCCAGCACGAGGCCGGGGGAGAGCGGGTCGGGCAGCGACAGGCCGAAGGCGTCGTTCAGGTCGCCGACGAGGCCGAAGCGGGTGCCGTACAGGAAGCTCCACATGAGCGTCGCGACGACGGCCGGCACCGCGTACGGCAGGAAGATCGAGACCCGGAAGAAGTTCTTGCCGTACAGCCGGCCGCTGTCCAGGGCCAGGGCCACCAGCAGCGCGATGCCGAGCATGATCGGCACCTGGACGCACAGGAAGAGCGAGACCCGGCCGAGGGCGGCCCAGAAGCGGTCGTCCTGCAGCGCCTGCCGGTAGTTGTCGAAGCCGACGAAGGTGGTCCCGCCGATGAGCTGGTCGCGGAAGAGGCTCAGGTGGAGGGAGTACGCGATCGGTGCCAGGAAGACCAGGGCGAACACGGCCACGAAGGGACCGATGAAGCCCCACCCCGTCCAGGAGCGGCGGTCCCGTCCCGCCGGGGGCGGGGCCGGCCGCGGCCCGGCGGCCACCGGCGGTTGCAGCGTCGTCATGGCGTTCCTCGCTCGTCAACGTTCCGGAACCGGTGGCCTGCTCCGGCGCGGAGCCGGGCGGCATGCCCCCTGCACGGGATGTTTGCGCAAACATCAACCGCCGTGAAAAGGCGCGGAGCTGTTATGTTTACGTAAACATCCGGTGGCGGCATGTCTACACTGCCCCGAGGACGAGGGTCAAGGGTCCCCGGGGGAAACCGTGACGCGAGCGGTGACAGGAAGGCGGCTGACGGCGAGTGGACACGGTTGAGAGGACGTCGGCGAACGCGCCCGGCCCCGCCGCCGAGGCGGCCGGGACCGAGCGGGACGTGCCCGGCGGCGCCCCGGCTCCGAGGCGCACCCGTGCCCGCGCCACGGCGTCCATGGCGGACGTGGCCCGTCTCGCGGGGGTCTCGTCGCAGACCGTCTCCCGCGTGTCCAACGGCTATGCCGGGGTGACCGAGGAGACCCGCCGCCAGGTGCTGGCCGCGATGAAGGAGCTCGGCTACCGGCCCAACAGCGCCGCCCGCGCCCTCAAGCGCGGCGAGTTCCGCACCATCGGCGTCATCACCTTCACCCTGTCCACCACGGGCAACGTGCGCACGCTCGAGGCGATCGCCACCTCCGCCGCGCACGAGGGGTACGCCGTGACCCTGCTGCCGGTCGCCGTACCGACCCAGGACGAGGTGCGCGGTGCGTTCTCCCGGCTGGAGGAACTCGCCGTCGACGCCGTCATCGTCATCATGGAGGTCCACCTGCTGGACGCGGCGACGGTCCAGCTGCCCCCGCACGTCCAGGTCGTGGTCGTCGACTCCGACGCCGGCGACCACTACACGGTCGTCGACACCGACCAGGCCGGAGGCACCCGCGCCGCCGTGCGGCACCTGCTCGACCTCGGCCACCGCACGGTGTGGCACCTGGGCGGCCCCGAGGGCTCCTTCGCCGCCCAGCGCCGCGCGGACGCCTGGCGGGCCGCCCTCGTCGACGCCGGACGCGTTCCTCCGCCCCTCGTCCGGGGCGACTGGTCGGCGGACTCGGGCTACCGCGCCGGTCTCGAAATCGCCGCCCACGACGGCTGCACCGCCGTCTTCGCCGCCAACGACCAGATGGCCCTGGGCCTGTTGCGCGCCCTGCACGAACGCGGCCGGCGCGTGCCCGAGGACGTCAGCGTCATCGGCTTCGACGACATCCCCGAGGCCTCCTCCTTCCTGCCCCCGCTGACCACCGTCCACCAGGACTTCGCCGAGGTGGGGCGGCTCTGTGTGCAGGCCGTGCTGCGCAAGATGCGCCAGGAGGGCCCCGACCGGGGCACGACGCTGGTCCCGACCCGGCTGGTGCCGCGCGCGAGCACGGCGCCACCCGCGGGGCCCTGAGCGCACACGGCCGCCGCCACCCCGAGGCACCCGCACCCCGATGCCGGGCCGGCTGCCTCCGGGCCGGCCCGAGCCGTCGCACGCCGCGCCCGATCCCCCCGGAGCCGGCGGAGCAGGTCACCGCCGGGCCCGCCCGCGCGGGCATCCGCTGCCGGGCCGCCCCGAGCGCGCGCAGGAAGGTGCCGCGGGTGCGGTGGAAGCCGGGAGGCGCGGGATCGGTCCCTGGGCGGACCCGGGGGGCGCGCGGGCGTGTACTGTGAGCTCAGTTGCAGTTGTGGTAGCCGAAAGGCTCGAGGGGTGACAGGAACACCTCTCTTCCTCATGACGTTCACTTCGCAGCTGGGGCCCGCATCATCAGCGATGCAGGCCCCGTCCGCTGCCGGGGTCATCTTGCGGTGGGCGTTCCTTGACAGGTGCCACTTCAAGGAAGGTTCCGCTTGAATCGCGCCCGTACCGACAATCGTTCCGCCCGCACGCGCACCCGCACCGGAGCCACGGCGTCCGGCCGCTCCGGTGCTCCCCGCCGCTCCCGAGGCCCGGCGGGCCGAGGGCCCTCGGCCCAGGGCGAGTTCGCTCTTCCGGTGACGATCACCCCCGCCCTCCCCGCCGTGCGGGACTTCGCCGAACTCCCCCTGCCGGCGGAACTGCTGGCCACGCTCGGCCGCGAAGGCGTGACGTCGCCGTTCCCGATCCAGGCGGCCACCCTGCCGAACTCCCTGGCCGGGCGTGACGTGCTCGGCCGCGGCCGCACCGGGTCCGGCAAGACCCTCGCCTTCGGCCTCGCGCTGCTGGCCCGCACGGCGGGCCGGCGCGCCGAGCCCCGGCAGCCGCTCGCGCTCGTCCTCGTTCCCACCCGCGAGCTGGCCCAGCAGGTCACCGACGCGCTCACGCCGTACGCCCGCTCCGTGAGTCTGCGGCTGGCCACCGTCGTCGGCGGGATGTCGATCGGCAGGCAGGCCGCGGCCCTGAGGGCGGGCGCCGAAGTCGTCGTCGCGACCCCCGGGCGGCTCAAGGACCTCATCGACCGCGGGGACTGCCGGCTGGACGAGGTCGGCATCACCGTCCTCGACGAGGCCGACCAGATGACCGACATGGGCTTCATGCCCCAGGTCACCAGGCTGCTGGACCAGGTGCGTCCCGACGGGCAGCGGATGCTCTTCTCGGCCACGCTCGACCGCAACGTCGACCGGCTGGTGCGCCGCTACCTGACGGATCCGGTGGTCCACTCCGTCGACCCGTCCGCGGGCGCGGTCGCCACGATGGAACACCACGTGCTCCACATCGACGACACCGACAAGCGCCGGACGACGACCGAGATCGCGGCGCGGGACGGCCGAGTGATCATGTTCCTGGACACCAAGCACGCGGTGGACAAGCTGACCAAGCACCTGCTGAGCAGCGGCGTCCGCGCCGCGGCCCTGCACGGCGGCAAGTCCCAGCCCCAGCGCACCCGCACCCTGGCCCAGTTCAAGGACGGGCAGGTGACGGTGCTGGTGGCGACGAACGTCGCGGCGCGGGGCATCCACGTCGACAACCTCGACCTGGTCGTCAACGTGGACCCGCCCAGCGATCACAAGGACTATCTGCACCGCGGCGGACGCACGGCCCGCGCCGGCGAGAGCGGCAGCGTCATCACCCTGGTGACGCGCGACCAGCGCCGCGAGATGAGCCGGCTGATGGCGCAGGCGGGCATCACCCCGCGGATCACCCAGGTGCGGTCGGGCGACGCGGAGCTGAGCCGCATCACGGGTGCCCAGGCCCCCTCGGGCGTTCCGGTCGTCATCGCCGCGCCGGTCACGGAACAACGCCCCCGCCGCGCCGCGTCCTCGTCGTCACGCGGCCGCCGAGGCCGCACCGCCCAGGGCCGCGGAGCCCAGGGCCGCACCGGGCAGGGGCGTGACACGCAGGGGCGCGACGCGCAGGCCCGCACCGCCCAAGGGGGCCGTTCGGCCGAGGAGCGCGCGGCGCAGGGCCGGACCGCCCAGGGACGGCGCGCCGGTGAGGCGCCGCGCCGCAGGGCACGGAAGGAGTCGGCCGCGGACCGCGCGGCCTAGGGTCCGTCGTCCGGATCAGGCCGCAGGGCGTCGGCGGTGGCGTGCCCGGCTCCGCGTCCGCGGCGTGATCCGCACGACAGGTCCCAGGACACACCGCGGTCCGCGACGACATGACGAGAAAGTGACATGGTGACATCGCGACATGGCGGTACGACCGTGAAGGCGGCCCCGGCCGCCATGGCGCCCCGCGTCCCCGACCGGCTCCGGTCCGCCCCGGACCACCGGCCCATCCGGGCCGGCCGGTCCTCCTTCCCTTCCTGTGAGGCACCATGCGCTGTGTCATCGCCCGCTACCCGTTCGACCTGACCAAGGCCGGAGTCCTGGAGTCGATGAAGGGCGTCACGCCCGAACCGGTCACGGGCGAGTCCGTGACCATCGGCCGCCGCCGCTACCCCGCCAAGCAGGTGGGGCAGGTCGTCACCCGGCAGGACCGCCGCGACTTCACGAGCGGCGAAGTCGTCCGGGCCATGACCCGCCTCGGCTTCACCTGTCACGCCCACCCCGAGGCCGCCGCGCCCGTGCGCCACCTCTCCCCGCTCGAGGCGGCAGCGGAACTGCTGGGCGGCCCGGCCCCCCGGCAGGGCTGAGGCAGGGCGCCCCGCCCCCGTCGTCACGACCGGCACCGCCGCCCCGTCCGGTCGCCGCGCCGACCGGGCCGCGACGGGCGGCCACGGGGTCAGGGCAGGATCGCGTCGACGTAACCGCCGTCCACGCGCAGGGCCCCACCGGTCGTCGCGGAGGCCTGGTCGGAGCTGAGGTAGACGACCATGTGGGCGATCTCCTCGGGCTCGATCAGCCGCTGCAGCAGCGACTGCGGCCGGTGCTCGCGCATGAAGGCGCGTTGCGCCTCGTCCCACGGAAGCTCACGGTCCACCAGCTCGTACACGAAGTCCTCCACCCCTCCGGTGTGGGTGGGGCCGGCGATGACCGAGTTCACCGTGACACCCGTGCCCGCGGCCTGCTTGGCGAACCCGCGGCTCACGGCGAGCAGCGCCGTCTTGGACATCCCGTAGTGGATCATCTCGGCGGGAGTGACGATCGCCGAGTCGCTGGCGATGTACTGGACGCGCCCCCAGCCGCGGTCGCTCATCCCCGGCAGGAAGAGCCGGGTCAGCCGGACGGCGGCCAGGACGTTCACCTCGAAGTAGCGCCGCCACTCCTCGTCGGTGATCTCCAGCGGGTCCGCGGCCCCGAAGACGCCGAGGTTGTTGACGAGGATGTCCACCCGGGGCAGGGCTTCGGCCACCTGCCCGGCGCCGGCCTCGGTGGTCACGTCCGCGGCGACCGGCACCACCTCGGCGCCGGGCACCTCCCGCTCGAGAGCGGCGGCGCTGTCCCGCACGCGCTCGGCCGAGCGCCCGTTGACCGCGACCCGGGCGCCCGCCCGCGCGAGCCCGGTGGCGATCGCCGCACCGATGCCCTGGGTGGAACCGGTGACCAGCGCGGTGCGGCCCCTCAGATCGATCTGCACGTCGTGCGTCCCTTCCGCCCGTACCCGGTCTGCCCGCGCACGCCGCTCGTCCGCGGGTGCCCCTCCCTCCGGTTCCCGGACGGAACGCCCCGAACCGTCCGGGAGGCATAGGCTTCTTGTAGCGCACTCGGGGCACGTACACGATGACCGGTGAGACCCGGTCACCCGGTCCATCCGGAGCGGGCGGAGAAACGGGAGACGACGTGACGGCCGAACACACGGGAGCGCCGGAGGTCCGGACGGAGACCGAACGGACCCACGGCAACATGACCGAGGACGATCTGCTCCGAGGGCTGGAGGTGGACGACCGGCGCCCGGAGCGCCCCGTCCTCCTCGACGCCGACGGTGCCCCGATCGAGACATGGCGGGAGAACCACCCCTACGACCGCAGGATCCGCAGGGCGGAGTACGACAGGACGAAGCGGATCCTGCAGATCGAACTGCTGAAGATGCAGCGGTGGGTGAAGGACACCGGTCAGCGGATCGTGGTGGTCTGCGAGGGACGGGACGCGGCCGGCAAGGGCGGCACCATCCAGAGGTTCATGGAACGACTGAACCCCCGCGGCGCCCGCGTGGTGGCCCTGGAGAAGCCGACCGAGCGGGAGGCGGGGCAGTGGTACTTCCAGCGCTACGTCGCCCATCTGCCGGCCTGCGGCGAGATCGTCTTCTTCGACCGCTCCTGGTACAACCGGGCGGGGGTCGAGCGGGTCATGGGCTTCTGCACGGAGGACGAGTACCGCCTGTTCCTCGAACAGGCGCCGATGTTCGAGCGGCTGCTCACCGACGACGGCATCATGCTGGTGAAGTTCTGGTTCTCCGTGTCCCGGGCCGAGCAGCGCACCCGGTTCGCGATCCGCCAGGTCGATCCGGTGCGGCGCTGGAAACTGTCCCCCATGGACCTGGCCTCGCTCGACCGCTGGGACGACTACACCACCGCCAAGGTCGAGATGTTCCGCGCGACCGACACCCCGCACGCGCCGTGGACGGTCGTGAAGAACAACGACAAGCGCCGGGGCCGGCTCGAGGCGATGCGCAGCCTCCTCGACCGCTGCGACTACCCGGCGAAGGACCATGGGGCGCTGGGCAAGCCGGACCCGTTGATCGTGGGCGCGGCGGACACCCTGCTGGAGGCCGGCGAGGAACCCGCGGTCCTCTCGCCGACCCCCCTCGCCGGTCCCGGTCACGGCCCGGGCAGCCACCCGGACACCAGGTGACCACCGGCCCGCCGCCCGGTCACCCCAGGGGCAGCGCCACCTCGCCCGCGCCCCGGACCTCCGCCCCGCCGGCGACGCGCACCGTGAACGGGCGGTCGGTCCCGGACGCCGTGACCCGCAGGACGTCGCCGTCCCGCCGGACGCGGAACGTCGCGGCCGGCAGCCCCGCCGTGTCCGGCACGGTGACCTCGGCCGCGTAGTCGGGCGCGGCCGGGGGGTGCACGAGCAGGACCGGCGCGTCCAGCCAGTCGCCGTCGGGCCGCGCGTCGTCGCCGGCCAGCGGCAGCACGGCGCCCTCGCGGACGTAGAGCGGAAGGCTGTCGAACGCGTGCCGTTCGGTGCGCCACCGCGGGCCGGTGACCCGTTCGCCGCTGAGCAGGTGGGTCCAGGTGCCCTCCGGCAGGTAGACCTCCACCTCGCCGTCCTCGCTGAACACCGGAGTGACGAGGAGGTCGGAGCCCAGCATGTACTGGCGGTCCAGGGGACGGCAGGCCGGGTCGCGCGGGAACTCCAGCACCATGGGCCGCATCATCGGGACGCCCGTGCGGTGGGCCTCGACGGCGGCGCCGTACAGGTACGGCATGAGGCGGTGCTTGAGCAGGGTGAACCGCCGGGCGACGTCGACCGCCTCGTCGCCGAACTCCCACGGCACCCGGTAGGACGAGGAGCCGTGCAGCCGGCTGTGGGAGGACAGCAGACCGAAGGCGAGCCAGCGCTTGAACACCGTGGGGTCGGGCGTGCCCTCGAAGCCGCCGATGTCGTGGCTCCAGAAGCCGAATCCGCTCAGGGACAGGGACAGACCGCCCCTGAGCGACTCGGCCATCGCCTCGAAGGACGACCAGCAGTCACCGCCCCAGTGCACGGGGTACTGCTGTCCGCCCGCGGTCGCGGACCGGGCGAAGAGCACCGCCTCGCCCTGCCCGCGCTCCTTCTCCAGGAGCTCGAACACCGTCCGGTTGTACAGGTGGGTGTAGTAGTTGTGCATCCGTTCGGGGTCGGAGCCGTCGTGCCAGACGACATCGGTGGGGATGCGCTCGCCGAAGTCCGTCTTGAAGCAGTCCACCCCCTGGTCGAGCAGCGGCTTGAGCTTCGACTGGAACCAGGCGCGGGCGTCGGGACTGGTGAAGTCGACCAGTCCCATGCCGGCCTGCCACAGGTCCCACTGCCACACGTCGCCGTCCGGGCGGCGCACCAGGTGCCCGAGGGCGGCGGCCTCGTCGAAGAGCGGGGACTTCTGGGCGATGTAGGGGTTGATCCAGACGCTGATCCGCAGGCCCTTCTCCTTCAGCCGGGCCAGCATGCCGTCCGGGTCGGGGAAGACGTCGGGGTCCCACCGGAAGTCGCACCACTGGTACTCGCGCATCCAGAAGCAGTCGAAGTGGAACACCGACAGCGGGATGCCGCGCTCGGCCATGCCGTCGACGAACGAGGTCACCGTCCGTTCGTCGTAGGACGTGGTGAAGGAGGTGCTGAGCCACAGGCCGAAGGACCAGGCGGGCGGGAGGGCCGGGCGTCCGGTCAGGGCCGTGTAACGGGTGAGGACGTCCTTCGGGGTGGGGCCGGCGACGACGTAGTACTCCAGCGACTGGTCCTCGACGCTGAACTGGACCTGGCCGACGGACTCGGAGCCGATCTCGAAGGAGACGGCGCCGGGGTGGTTGACGAAGACGCCGTAGCCGCGGGAGGAGAGGTAGAACGGCACGTTCTTGTAGGCCTGCTCGCTGCTCGTGCCGCCGTCGGCCTGCCAGACGTCCACGGTCTGGCCGTTCTTGACGAACGGGGTGAAGCGCTCGCCCAGGCCGTAGATCTGCTCGCCGACGCCGAGCGCCAGCCGGCTCAGCACGTGGTGCGCTCCCTCGCCGGTGGTGGCGAAGGCGGTGCTCTTGGCGCCGGCACGGGTCAGCTCGCGTCCGTCCGCGTCGTGGAAGGAGAGGGCGAAGGGACCGGCCCCGTCGAGGCGGAGGGTCAGCGGGCCGCTGGTCAGCTCGGTGACGCTGCCGTCCCGGCGCACCGTCCCCGCGCCGTCCGCCGCGCCGGTGAGGGCGAAGTCGGGGCCCGGACGCCGCTTGCCCGCGTGGTGGGTGACCCGGACGCCGATGACGCCCTCGGCGGGGGAGAAGCACTCGACCGTGAGGAGCGGCGCGTTGAGCGTGTCACCCCTGCGGGTCACTTTCCTCACGGCGGCGTAACCGGTGAAGCGCTTCGATTCGGAGCGCACATCACGCACTTCAGTGGCGTACGAGATCTGGACACCCTCACGGATGCGCCAGAAACCGTCGGTGAACTTCATGGTCTTCCTCGGAGGGGGGAGGGCGGCAGAGGCGCGAGTGGGAGCCTCTGACCAGGAACTATGACAGGAGCAGCAGAACCTGTCACGCCCTGGCGCAAGCAGATCGTACGGCCGGGGGTCTAGCGCGACCGGCTCCCGCTGGCGTATTAGTAATCGGGCAAAACAAATTACACCCGGTGCAGCGCCGAGCAACACCCAGGCAAGAGCCGCCCTGTGTCGAAGCGCTTCACCATCTTCCCGAAAGAGCCACCGGCCCGGCGCACGCCGAGCCGGTCCCACGCAAGGGCACCCACCGTGACCGCACACCCTCCGGTTGCCGCACGTCACATGCGCGGACGCGCGCGCAGAGCCGCCACGTCGTTCGCCGCCGTCTCCGTCCTGATCTCCTCGGCGGCGCTGGCCGGCTGCGCACAGCAACGCGACGACGACGTGTACACCGTGCTGAACTCCTCGACCGACGAGACCTACCACCGCTGGGACGCCGAGGCGATGGCCCGCTGCGGCAAGCGGCTGGGCGTGACCGTCGAGCAGCAGAGCGTCCCCGCGTCCCAGGTGATGACGAAGGCGCTGCGCATGGCCTCGTCGAAGTCGCTGCCGGACATCGTGCAGTTCGACGCCTCCGAGATGCCGACCTTCGCCGACGCCGGCGGGCTCGTCGACCTGCGCACCCTGGGTCTCGCCACCGACGGCATCCCCGAGGGCATCGTCGACTTCGGCTCCTACGAGGGCACGTACTACGGCGCGGCCCGCTCCGTGAACACCCTCGCGCTCTTCTACAACAAGGACATCCTGGACGAGGCGGGCGTGCGGGTGCCCACCACCTGGGACGAGCTGCGCCGGACGGCGAAGAGGCTCACCGAGGGCAACCGGTACGGCCTGGCGCTCAGCGCGGGCGGCGCCGAGGACGGCGTCTTCCAGTTCACGCCGTTCATGTGGTCCAACGGCGGTGACGAGACGGACCTCGACAGCCCGCAGGTCGTCGAGGCGCTCGACTACTGGAAGGCGCTGCTCCAGGACGGGTCGCTGTCCAAGTCCACGGTCAACTGGACGCAGGCCGATGTGAACGACCAGTTCATGGCCGGGAACGCCGCGATGATGATCAACGGCCCGTGGCAGGTCGAGACCCTCAACACCGAGAAGTCGCTGCACTGGGAGATCGCGCAGATCCCCGTCCCCGAGGCGGGCGCCGAGTCGGTGGGACCGCTCGGCGGCGCGGTGCTCACCGTGCCCCGCACCGGTGACACGGAGCGCGAGAGGACGGCCGGCCGGATCGTCGCCTGTCTGGCGGGCGAGGAGGAACAGCTCACCTACGCCCTGAACAGCTGGATGGTCCCGGCCAACGAGAAGGCCGCCGCGAAGTGGCGCGAGCGGGTGCCCGAGCTGGACGCGCTGGCCGACCAGGTCGCCGCCGCCCGGTCCCGCACCGCCCAGCTCGGCGCCGGCTGGTCGGGCGTGTCGCTCGCCCTGCAGAGCGCCTTCCAGTCCGCCCTGACCGGCCAGTCCAGCGAGGCCGCCCTGAAGCGCGCCCAGCAGCGCGCGACGAGCGGGAACTGAGGTACGCGCCCATGACCACGTCCACCGTCACCGCCCCGGCGTCCGCGCGGACCCCCGGGAAGGCCGCAGCGCCGGACCCGGCCCGGCAGCGCCTGCGCCGCGGGATCGCCCGGTGGGGCTTCGTCGCCCCCGCCGTCGTCTTCATGCTGCTGTTCTTCGGCTACCCGCTCGTCCGCAACGTCGTGATGAGCTTCCAGCACTACACGCCGAAGACGTTCTTCACCGGCGAGGCCCCCTTCAACGGCACCGACAACTGGTCGTCCGTCTTCCAGGACGTCCTGTTCGGCAAGGCCCTGTGGCACACCCTCGTCTTCACCGCCGGCTCCCTGCTCGGCCAGTTCTGCATCGGCCTCGCCCTCGCCGTCTTCTTCAACCGCAGGTTCCCCTGAACGGCGTCCTGCGGTCGCTGATCCTGCTGCCCTGGCTGGTGCCCATGGTGGTGTCCGGGATCGTGTGGCGCCGCATCCTCGACCAGGACACCGGCGTGCTGAACACCTTCCTGGGCGCACTCGGCCTGGACGGCAGCACCCCGTGGCTGACCAGCCCCGACATGGCCCTGCTCTCGGTGGTCCTGGTCAATATCTGGATCGGCGTCCCGTTCAACATGGTCATCCTCTACGGCGGACTCCAGGAGATACCCGGGGAGCTGTACGAGGCGGCCTCCCTGGACGGCGCCTCGGCCTGGCGGACCTTCCGCTCCGTCACCCTGCCGCTGCTCAGGCCGGTGATCACGGTCGTCCTCGTGCTCGGCTTCATGTCGACGGTCAAGATCCTCGACCTGATCCTCGCCCTCACCGACGGCGGCCCCGCCGACGCCACCCAGACCCTGGGCACGCTCACCTACCAGAACTCCTTCGTGGAACTGGACTTCGGCGCCGGCGCGGTCGTCGGCAACGTGCTCATCCTCATCTCCGCGGTGTTCGCGGTGTTCTACCTGCGGGCCAACCGCACCGAGGGGAAGTGACCGACATGGCCGCCCACGCACCCACCGCGTCCCGGCGCCGCTGGGGCTCCACCGTCGCCGGTGTGCTCGTCCTCGGCGTGATGCTCTTCCCGCTGTACTGGATGCTCAACACCGCGCTCCAGCCCGAGTCGGGCCTGCTCCAGGTCGACCCGGTGCCCGGCAGCCTCGACCTGTCCGGGTTCTCCAAGGCCCTCGACGACCAGGGCGGCCACCTGCTGACCTCGCTGGTGGTCTCCTTCGGCGCCGTCGCCATCTGCCTGGCCGTCTCCGCCCCGGCGGCGTACGGGCTGGCCCGGTTCGGTCTGCGCGGCTCGCGCACGATCGTGTTCGGCACCCTGATCACGCAGATGGTGCCGGGCATCGTCATCGCCAACGCCCTCTACAACTCGTACGTCGACCTGGGCCTGGTGAACTCCTACTTCGGCCTGATGCTCGCGGACGCCTCGCTCGGCATCCCCTTCTCCATCGTGCTCATGCGCTCGTTCATGGTGTCCATCCCGGGCGAGGTCGTCGAGGCCGCCGAGATCGACGGCGCCGGCCCGGTCCGGGTGTTCCTGCGGGTGGTCCTCCCGATGAGCCGCAACTCCCTGATCACCTCCGGCCTGTTCGCGTTCCTGTTCTCGTGGAGCGACTTCATGTTCGCGCTCACCCTGAACACCACGGACGACGTCAAGCCGATCACCCTGGGCATCTACCAGTACATCGGGGCCCACGTCGGCGACTGGGGCTCGGTGATGGCCGCGTCCGTGCTCTCCGCCGTGCCGGCGGCGATCCTGCTCGTCCTCGCCCAGAAGTACATCGCCGCCGGCATCACCGGGGGGTCCGTCAAGTGATCACCGCACGACGCCTCGAGGAGGCACCAGCATGAGTGACTTTCCCGATTTCCCGCCCGGCTTCGTCTTCGGCGCCGCGACCGCCTCGTACCAGATCGAGGGCGCGGCGCGCGAGGACGGCCGCGGCCCGTCGATCTGGGACACCTACAGCCACACCCCCGGCCTGGTCGCGGGCGGCGACACCGGTGACGTCGCCTGCGACCACTACCACCGCTACCCCGAGGACGTGGCCCTGCTGCGCGACCTCGGCGTCGGCTCGTACCGCTTCTCCGTCGCCTGGCCGCGCGTCGTGCCCGACGGCACCGGACCGGTGAACCCCAAGGGCCTGGACTTCTACTCCCGCCTGGTCGACGAACTCCTCGCCGCCGGGATCGAACCGGCCGTCACCCTCTACCACTGGGACCTCCCGCAGGCCCTGGAGGACCGCGGCGGCTGGCGGGTGCGGGAGACCGCGGAGCGGTTCGCCGAGTACACGGCCGTCGTCGCCGACCGCCTCGCCGACCGCGTGCCCCGCTGGATCACCCTCAACGAGCCGTGGTGCAGCGCCTTCCTCGGCTACTCCGTCGGACGGCACGCCCCGGGAGCGCGGGAGGGCCGCGGCGCCCTGGCCGCGGCCCACCACCTGCTCGTCGGCCACGGACTGGCCGTCCAGGCGCTGCGGGCCGCCGGGGTCCGCGAGGCCGGCATCACCCTCAACCTCGACCACCACCTGCCCGCGACCGACTCCGCCGCCGACCGGGCGGCCGTCGTGCGCGCCGACACCCTGCACAACCTGGTGTGGACGGAGCCGATCCTCGCCGGGCGCTACCCGGACACCGAGGAGGACACCTGGGGCGAGCTGATCACCGGACAGGACTTCCGCCGCGACGGCGACCTGGAACTGATCCACCAGCCGCTGGACTTCCTCGGCATCAACTACTACCGCCCGATCGTCGTCGCCGACGCCCCGTACCGCGGGAGCGACCCGGCCCTGCGCGTGGCGACCGACAACCGGTACGCCGAAGCGGGGATGCCCGGCGTCCGCCACACCGCGATGGGCTGGCCGGTGGCCCCGGACACCTTCACCGACCTCCTGGTGGACCTGAAGGAGCAGTACGGCGACGCCCTGCCGCCGATCCACATCACCGAGAACGGCTCCGCCGAGGACGACGAGGTGAGCGCGGACGGCGCCGTGCACGACACGGACCGCGTGCGGTACCTGCGCGACCACCTCACCGCGCTGCGGGCCGCGATCGAGGCGGGTGTGGACGTGCGCGGCTACTACGTGTGGTCGCTGCTCGACAACTTCGAGTGGGCCTTCGGCTACGACAAGCGCTTCGGGATCGTCCGGGTCGACTACGCCACCCAGCGGCGCATCCCGAAGGACAGCTACCACTGGTACCGGCGCATGATCGCCGCCCAGCGGACCTGACGCGCCCCGGGGCTCCCCGGGGCGCGCGGCGCCTTCCCGGTCGTCGAAGGCGCCGCCGGTCACCCGTGCCCGCCGGGCCGCGCCGTCCGGCTCACCGCGCGGCGGACCGCACCGACCGCGCGTCGGCCGCCCCGGGAACGGCGGCGGGCTTGCGGAGCAGGAGCAGCGCCGCGTCGTCGTGGAGCCGGCCGCCCACGTGCGTCAGCAGCTCCTCGTGCAGCGCCGCGAGGGTGCGGGCCGGCTCGTCGCACAGATGCCGGGCCAGGCCTTCGGCGAGCGGGTAGAACTCACGGTCCTCGTCGCGGGCCTCCGTGACGCCGTCGGTGTAGAGCAGCAGCTGGTCCCCCTCGTCGAACGCCAGCACCTGGAGGCTCGGGGTCTCGCCCGACAGCGCCCGCAGTCCCAGGGGCGGCGCCGGGCGGACGGGATCCACGGCCGTCACGTCGCAGCCGCGGACCAGCAGGGGAGGCGCGTGCCCGCAGTTGACCACCTCCAGGCGCCCGGGCTCCGGATATCCGGCGACCACGGCGGTGACGAAGTCGTCGGCCCCCAGGTTGCGCGCCAGGCTCCGTTCGATCCGGCAGACGACGTCCAGCAGATCGGGCTCGTCGTGGGCGGCCTCCCGGAAGACCCCGAGCACGAGGGCGGCGGTCCCCACGGCCGGAAGGCCCTTGCCGCGCACGTCGCCGACGATCAGCCGGACCCCGTGGGGGGTCGGGATCAGCGCGTAGAGGTCACCGCCGATCCTGGCCTCCGCCGCGGCGGCGCTGTAGTGGACGGCCACCTGGAACGGGCCGACGGTCCCGGGGAGCGGCGCGAGCAGGGCGTGCTGCGCGGTCTCCGCGACGGAGCGGACGGCCGCCAGCACCCGCTCGCGGCGTGCGCGCAGGGCACTGGCGAGCGTGCCCGCCAGGGCGACGGCCACCAGGGCGGCGAGCACGACGGTCAGCGCCGACGCCGGCACACCGTGACGGACGCCGATCGCCGCGCCCAGGAGCGCGGCGAAGAAACCGACCCCGAGGACCCCGCGCGGCCCGCTGGTGGCCGCCGCCAGCGCGGGCGCGGTGGCGAGCAGCGGCAGCCAGACCTTCCCCGTCCCGCCGGCGAGGTCGACGAGCACGATGACGCAGATGATCAGCAGGGACAGTGCGGGCGTGCCGGCGGCCAGGTGCGCGAGGGCCCGCGTCCGGGGCGATGCCGCGTGTTCCGTCCTCCGCCTGTACCGCCGTATCCGCCAATGGTCGCGTCCTTGCCGTGGGGCGTGACTCATGTGTCGTCCGCTGTCCTCACCTTTGCGCGGCATGCGCTCCTGAAATGTCTGCCTTTTCAGGAAAAAGGATCGTCGCGAACGTCACAAGGGTGTGCTTTTCAGATAGTGAGCGAGAGGCCCCGGGTCACACGGCCCGCGGCCGGAAGCAGCCGTTCGCGGATCTCCTCGAGCTGGGACAGCCGGTCCACCTGCATGGACACCCCGAGCGAGCCCAGGGTCCGCCCGCTGTAGACGGGCACCGCGACGCAGACGGTCCCGAGGGAGTACTCCTCCAGGTCCGTGACCGCCGGGGCCAGCGGGGCGGACTCCAGCCGGCGGATCAGCTCCGTGGCCGTGGTGATCGTCCGGGGGGTGAGGTCGTTGAGGGGGTGCCGGGAGAGGTACTCCTTGCGCGCCTCGTCGTCCAGCTCCCGCAGCACGGACTTGCCCAGCGCGGTGGCGTGCCCGGCGTCCTCGAAACCCACCCAGAGATCGGCCCGGGGCGTGCGGGGGCCGTCGACGATCTCGCAGACCCGGATCTCGCCGTCCTCGTAGAAGGTGAGGTAGGCGGCGGTCGAGAGCTCGTCCCGCAGCGCGGCGAGCGCCGGCCGGACCCGGCTGAGCAGCGCCTGCCCGCGCCCCGCCGTGTGCAGCGTCCGCAGCCTGTCGCCCAGCACGAACCCGCCGTCGTCCAGTTTGCGCAGGTACCCGTCGTGCACCAGGGTGCGCAACAGGTGGTAGGCCGTGGCCAGGGGAAGCTCCGTCTCACGCGCCAGCTGCTTGGCCGGCGCGCCGTTCTCGTGCGCGCTCACCGCCTCCAGCAGGCGGAAGGCGCGCTGCACGGAGGTGATGAGGGTCGGACCCGCACCCATGTGACCAGCCTGCGCCAGGCGTCCCCCGCAGGCAAGGGCAGGAGGCCCCCGCCGCGCGGCCGGACGCCCCCGGTGTTCAGCGGGCCGCCGCCTTCACGGTCACGAGGTCCTCACCGGTCAGTTCCGCGATCCGGTGGGCCGGCACCCCGGCGGCCAGCGCCCGCGTCAGCAGCTCGTCCCGGCCGTGCGTGCAGGACCGGTAGGCCAGCAGTTCCTCCTCCACCCGCGCCAGGGCCGGGGGAGCGAGCTCGCCGCGCAGACGGCTCAGCTCCTCGGCGCCGAGCGGGACGGGGAGACGTTCGGCGCCCTCGGGGACGGCCGCCGTCTCCTCGGGCGGGAGCAGACGCAGGCGGGGGGAGGCGGCGGTGACACCCTGCGCGTCGAGCCAGGCCCGCACCGCCGGGGTGTCCATGCAGGCGAGTTCTCCCACGGCCGCCGGGGGGACGCCGAGCGGCCCGTCCGCGTGGTCGAGCAGGACCAGGTAGGCGTCGTCGGTCATGTTCGGATGTCCCTTCCTCACGAAGAAGCGGTCGCTGATCGCAGCTCCTCTTACCCCGTGAGGGCGCTCCCACCGCGTGTCCTCCCCGAACGGGGTCCCCGGGGGCGGTGACGGCGTCACCCGTCCGGCCGAGGCCGGGGCCCGCGGCGAGGGCCCCGGCCGGCGAGCCGGGGAAAGGGGCGGGGATCAGCCCGTCACGGGACGGGAACCTCGTCCACGAAGGACGTGCCGGCGTCGCGGTACGCGGCGATCCTCGCGCCGACCTCGGCCGGGGTGAGGACCTGGTCCTTGACGTGCAGCACGTAGTCGACCTGCTGGTGGTAGGCGCGGGGCGTGGCCGACGTCTGGCCGTCGAGGTCGATCAGCCACTGGTTGAAGTTGATCGACATCGGGCGCTCGGGCAGGTACGCGGCGTCGTGCGTGCCGAAGTGCTGCCCGTCGACGTAGTAGGTGATGGCGTTGTCGTCGATGGTGACGACGAGGTCGTGCCAGCCGGCGAAGCTGCGCCGGCTCTCGCTGTGCTGGTTGACGGCCTGCCAGGGGTCGGGATTGTAGGTCTCCCAGGAGGTCGTGTACAGGATGTTGGACGGCTCGCCCCAGCCTCCGTTGGGCAGGTACTCGAAGTCGTACTCGGCGTAGTCGTCGGCCATCGGGGCCTTGAGGTCGTTGATGGTGAAGAAGGTCTGGACGACGCGGTCGCCGTCGGGGCCGTACGCGGGGGCGTCGGAGAACCTGACGCGGGCGGCGTAGGTGCCGTTCTTGAACTTCATGCTCCGGGTGAGGACCTCGGTGTGCGTGGTGGAGGCGCCGGTGCCGGCGGTCGAGGTCTCCAGGTCCATCACCGAGTTGCCGCCCGAGGCGCTGAAGGTGACCTTGGACGGATCCCAGGTCGCGCCGGGCACGCCCGGGCCACCGGAGTCGGAGCGCACGCTCCAGCCGTGCGCGGCGATCGCGGGGTCCGTGTGCGAGGTGTAGTCGAAGTCGTCGAACAAGGTCTGGCCGCCGCCCGGCGGGTCGGTGGGGTCGGTCGGATCGGTGGGATCGTTGCCCTCGGGTGCGGTGCCCCACACCGTGGCGCCGGCGAGCTGGGCGGTGACCTTGTTCCAGTCGGCGTACGCGGTCTGGCTGCCGCCGAAGGAGTAGTCGTCGCTCTGCCTGAGCGTCTGCCAGGTGGACCGGTGGAAGCGCAGTTGCATGTCCCCGGTGTCGGCGCCCGGGGCCAGTGAGCCGGCGGAGGGGGTGAACCCGATCTCCAGGTAGCGGTCGGCCGTCGCGGTGGGACGGGCGAGCGTCCCGAACGTGCCGGTGATGACGGAGCAGCCCTTGACCGCCCAGGAACAGGCGAAGCGGTACGTGGCGTCCGGGGAGTCGGCCTTGAAGTAGTACCGGATCTTCACCTGGCTCAACTGCACGGGGACGGAACCGGAGTTGCGGACCTTGAACCAGGGCTCGCTCTGGTCGGCCGTGGCTCCGCCCGCGCTGGTGCGGTACTGCACGCTGACGGCGCCGTCCGCGGCGGCGGCGGTGGTGGCGGGGAGGCCGGTCAGGGCCGCGCCGCCGAGCAGAGCGGTGAGTGCGAGTGCCGCGCGGGTGCGGCGGCCGGTGGGACGAGTGCTCATCCGTGTTGCCTTTCGCTGTGGGGGTGGCGCACGGTGGACCGTCGGTACGGCGTGCGTGAGGGCTGTCGCACGCCAGGAGCTCACGGCGGGCCCGCCCGGTCCCGGGAACTGACCAGTTGCCCACCGTGGCTTTACCAGTCGGTGTCGAGAGAAGGTGGCATAGACCAATGTGGTCGTCAACCCTCCCCGCACCACCGGGGTTTGACGACCGGTGACGGCTTCCCCCGGTGAGCGGACCAGCTAGGGTCGAAGCCGTACCAGTGGTCCGACGGTCCGCCCCTGACCGATGACGAACGAGAGACCCGCATGGAGATCGATCCCGCCGCTTCGGGCGCCGTGCTCAAGCGGGAACGCGTCCGCGACGCGATCCTCGAGCTCATCGAGGCCCGGCGCCCCGGTGACGCCATTCCCTCGGAACGCAGCCTGTGCGCCCGGCTCGGCGTCTCGCGCCCCACGCTGCGCGCCGCGGTGGACGAACTCGTCGTCGCGGGACTGCTGGTGCGCGAACACGGCCGCGGCATGTTCGTGGCGGCCGAGAAGATCACCCAGGAACTGGTCTCGGAGCGGAACTCCTTCACGCTGCCTCCGGCCGGCGGCGTGTGGACCAGCAGGGTCCTGGAGTCCCGTACCCTGCCGGCCGGTGCCCGGATCGGCCGCAGGCTCCGCATGTCGCCCGCGGCGCGGATCCGTTACGTGGCCCGCCTCCGGCTGGTCGACGGCTCGCCGATGGCCATCGAGCACCTTCACGTCCCGGCGGACCTCGTACCGGACCTGACCGGCGAGGAGCTGGAGCAGGGCGATCTGTACGAGCACTTCCGGGACCGGCACGGCGTGCAGGTCGGTGAGGCGGTGCAGTCCATCGAACCCACCGTGGTGACCCGCGCGGAGGCGGATCTCCTCGACGTGCCCGAGCTCTCGCCCGCCCTGCTGTTCGAGCGCCTCACCACCGACGCCGACGACCGCCCGGTCGAGTACGTGCACTCCCTCTACCGGGGCGACCGCTACCGGATCGTCTCGCGGCTCACGCTGGGTCCGGCAGCCGTGCGCCCGAGGCCCGCGGAGGGGCACCATCCGGGCATTCCGCCGGGCGACTTCGCCTCCGGCGCCCCCGTCGCCCTCTCGACCCGGGGTGTGGTGCAGCGGAACGGAGGCTGACCGGCCGCCGCGGTACGTGAATCCGGAACAACAGGCTCTCAAACCGTTGACAGGTTCATATCAAAGCAGGACGCTCTGAGAGCGCTCTCAGAACGGTTCCCGGCCAACGTCGAACGGAGAAGGAGCATGCTGCGCACACTCAAACACCGGTTCGCGGCTGCGGGGTTGAGCATCGCCACGGTGCTCGGCGGCTCGCTGCTCGCCACCGGTGTGTCGTCCCCCGCCCAGGCCGCGGTCCCCGACACCGTCCCCCTGAGGATCACCAACAACTCGGGCCGCGGCGAGCAGGTGTACGTGTACAACCTCGGCACCCAGCTGTCGACCGGCCGGCAGGGCTGGGCCGACGCGAACGGCACGTTCCATCCCTGGCCCGCGGGCGGTAATCCGCCGACCCCCGCGCCCGACGCGGCGATACCCGGTCCGGCGCCGGGGCAGTCCGCGGCCATCCGCATCCCGAAGTTCTCCGGCCGCATCTACTTCTCCTACGGCCAGAAGCTGGTGTTCAGGCTGACCACCGGCGGCCTGGTGCAGCCCGCCGTGCAGAACCCGGCGGACCCCAACCGCAACATCCTGTTCAACTGGTCGGAGTACACGCTGAACGACTCCGGCCTGTGGCTCAACAGCACACAGGTCGACATGTTCTCGGCGCCCTACTCGGTGGGAGTGCAGCGCGCCGACGGCAGCACGGCGAGCACCGGCCGGCTCAGGCCCGGCGGCTACAACGGGTTCTTCAACGCGCTCCGGGGGCAGCCCGGAGGCTGGGCCGGCCTGATCCAGACCCGCTCCGACGGCACCGTGCTGCGCGCGCTGTCGCCGCTGTACGGAGTGGAGACCGGCGCCCTGCCCGCGTCGGTCATGGACGACTACGTCAACCGCGTCTGGCGGAAGTACGCCACCACGACCCTGACGGTCACGCCCTTCGCCGACCAGCCGGGCGTCAAGTACTACGGCCGGGTCTCCGGTGACGTCATGAACTTCACCAACGGCGCGGGCGCCGTCGTCACCAGCTTCCAGAAGCCGGACGCCTCCTCCGTCTTCGGCTGTCACAGGAGGCTGGACGCGCCGAACGACCAGGTGCGCGGCCCCATCTCACGCACCCTGTGCGCCGGATTCAACCGCTCCACGCTCCTGGTCAACCCGAATCAACCCGACTCCGGCGCGGCCGACTTCTACCGGGACGCCGTCACCAACCACTACGCCCGGGCGGTCCACGCGCAGATGGCCGACGGGAAGGCCTACGCCTTCGCCTTCGACGACGTGGGCCACCACGAGTCGCTCGTCCACGACGGAAACCCGCGCCAGGCCCACCTCACGCTCGACCCCTTCAGCTGACCCCCCCGATCCGCCTGATCCCCCGCCCGGTCGACGGTTCCGAAAAGCGATGACCATTTGCCTAAAGGTATTAGGTGGATGCATAATCGTCTTCGTCTACAGGGAGGACGGTTGTGGCACGCGCAGGACTGACCGCGGAACGCCTGACCCGGGCGGGGGCCGATCTCGCCGACGAGGTGGGGTTCGAGCAGGTGACCGTCTCGGAGCTCGCCAGACGCTTCGACGTCAAGGTGGCCAGCCTGTACTCCCACGTGAAGAACTCGCAGGACCTCAGGACCAGGATCGCGCTGCTCGCCCTGGAGGAACTCGCGGACCGGGCCGCCGACGCGCTGGCCGGGCGGGCCGGCAAGGACGCGCTGGCCGCCCTCGCCAACGTGTACCGGGACTACGCCAGGGAGCACCCCGGCCGCTACGCCGCAACCCGGTTCCGGCTCGCCCCGGAGGCGGCCGCGGCCAGCGCGGGCGTGCGGCACGCCCAGATGACGCGGGCGGTCCTGCGCGGCTACGACCTGGGCGAGCCGGACCGGACGCACGCGGTACGGCTGCTGGGCAGCGTCTTCCACGGCTACATCAGTCTCGAGGCGGGAGGCGGGTTCAGTCACAGCGCCCCCGACTCGCAGGAGACCTGGTCGCGCGTCCTCGACGCCCTCGACGCCCTGTTGCGCAACTGGCCCGCCCCCTGACGGCAGACCCGCCCCGGACACCTCCGGGGCCCGACCGGGCACCCCGCTCCGAACCACAGACAGGCCGGCCCATGCGCGACCACGAGCACACCTGGATCACCACCCCCGTCACCCCCGGCATCCTGCGCGGCGCCCTCGAGCTGGAGCACACCGCGCACGGGGTCCTGCCGCACCGGCTGCCCGCCCGGGCCCGCGCCCAGTGTGCCGACGGGCAGCTCGCGATGGCCGAGTCCCAGCCCTCCGGCGTGAGGCTCGTCTTCCGCACCCGGGCGACCGCCGTCGAACTGGACACGCTGCCCACCAAGCGGGTCTACGCGGGGGCCCCGCCACGCCCGGACGGCGTGTACGACCTGCTCGTCGACGGCCGCCCCGCGGGCCGGGGGACCGTGGCCGGCGGCAACACACTGTTCATCGACATGAGCAGCGGAACGTTCGACGCCCGGCCCGGCCCCGTGGGCACCCTCCGCTTCACCCGCCTGCCCGGGCACGACAAGACCGTCGAGATCTGGCTGCCGCACGACGAGACCACCGAACTCGTCGCGCTGCGCACCGACGCGCCCGTCGAGCCCGCACCCGAGCCGGAGCGCGCCGTGTGGCTGCACCACGGCAGTTCCATCAGCCACGGGTCCGGCGCGGAGAGCCCCACCACCACCTGGCCCGCGCTCGCCGCGGCCCTGGGCGGCGTGGAACCGGTCAACCTGGGACTGGGCGGCAGCGCCCTGCTCGACCCGTTCACGGCGCGGGCCATGCGCGACACGCCCGCCGACCTGATCAGCGTCAAGATCGGCATCAACCTCGTCAACACCGACCTGATGCGGCTGCGCGCCTTCACCCCGGCCGTCCACGGCTTCCTCGACACCCTCCGCGAGGGCCACCCCACCACCCCGCTGCTGGTCGTCTCGCCCCTGCTGTGCCCCATCCACGAGGACACGCCCGGTCCGAGCCTCCCCGACCCCGGCAGCCTCGCCGAGGGCAGGCTCCGGTTCCGGGCCGCGGGCGATCCGGCCGGGCGGGCCGACGGCAAGCTGACGCTCACCACCGTCCGGGACGAGCTGCGCCGGATCGTGACACAGCGGGCCGCCGACGACCCGAACCTGCACCACCTCGACGGCCGGGCCCTCTACGGCGAGGCGGACTTCGCCGAGCTGCCCCTGCCCGACGGCATCCACCCCGACGCGGCCACCCACCGGCGCATCGGCGAGCGCTTCGCCGCCCTGGCCTTCGCGAACGGCGGCCCGCTCTCCCCGCCGTCCGCCGTGTGACCTCTCCCACCTGCCCTTGTCGAAGCGGAGAAGGCGTACCCAAGTTCGACGGCATGTCCCCCCGTGACCCGTCACCGACCGTTTTCTCCGTCGACCTGAGCGCCCATGAGATGCTCCGCCGGACCCACGTCCTGGCCGCACTCGGCCCCGACTGGGATCCCGTGGCGGCGCTGCGCGGCGAGGAGGAGGCCCACCGGCTGCTGTACTCGGGCCTCGACGCGGAGCAGCAGCGCATCTACGACGAGCTGGTCTCGGCCGGTGTGCTTCCGGGAGACGGGGACGGCCGTGCTGCCCCTTGACCCGCACGCCGGGACCGGGGGCCGGGCCTGGGTGGCGTGCCCGAACTGCGACGACCGCCGCGGGTGTGCCACGTGCGAGCAGGGGCGCACCTGCTCCGGGCACTGGCGCTACCTGCTCTCCCACACGGGCAGCCTGCTCCACCTGCAGTGCCCGTCGTGCACCCACGTCTGGTCGCACGAGACGGGCTTCGGCGCCACCCGGGGACCGGGCCCGGCCCACCGGATCGGTCCCGGGGGAACACCGGACGGCTCCCCGGGGCCGTAGCGCGGCCCTGTGCGGGTCGCTCCGGCCCGGCGACCGCGCCGGCAGGCCCGGGGTGCCTCGTCGTGCCGACGGCGTGCACGGCCCCGTCGGCCGCCGCCCGGCCGGAGGTCACCGCTTGCGCGCCACCCCGCCGAACATGGCGACGTCCTCGACCGGCCCGGCACCACCGGGACCGGGGCGCCAGCGGTTGCAGGAGACCACACCGGGCTCGAGGAGTTCGAGCCCGTCGAAGAACGCGGCCACGGCCTCGGGACTGCGCTGGGTCAGCCGCGGGGTGCCGTGTTCGTTCCAGAAGGCCACCGCGGCGTCGACGTCGGGCATGCCGGGCCGCGTGACGGTGTGGGACAGCACCAGGTGACTGCCCGCCGGCAGGGCGTCCATCAGGCGCCGCACGATCCCGTACGCCTCTTCGTCGTCCTCGATGAAGATCACCACGCCGAGCAGGATCAGGGCCACGGGCCGGCGGAGGTCCAGGGACTGCCCGGCCCGCTCCAGGACGGTGTCGACATCGCGCAGGTCCTCGTCCAGGTAGGCCGTGTGGCCCTCGGGCGAGCCGGAGAGCAGGTCCGCGGCGTGGGCGAGGACGGTCGGGTCGTTGTCGACGTAGACGACGCGGGACTCGGGGGCGAACCGCTGGGCGACCTCGTGGGTGTTGTCGGCGCTGGGCAGGCCGGTGCCGATGTCGAGGAACTGCCGTATGCCGCACTCGGCCGCCAGGTGCCCGACCGCACGGCCGAGGAACCCCCGGTCCGCGCGGGCGTACTCACCGATGCCGGGGTGCAGGGCGCGGATCTGCTCCCCCACCCTCCGGTCGACCTCGTAGTTGTCCTTGCCGCCCAGCCAGTAGTTCCAGATGCGCGCCGTGTGCGGCTGGTCGGTCCTGATCCTGTCGGCCGGTCCGGTGGTACCAGGGGTGTCGGACATGCGATGCGCTCCCGTTCGGACAGTGGGTTGCCAACCGGCAACCTACCGACCGGAATTGACCGCGGCGACTCCCCGCGCGCCCCCCGGTGCCGTGGCGGCCGGTCCGCCGGGGACGTGCGGCGGCCCCGCTTCCCGGCGGCCCCGGTCGCGCTCCCGGCCACCGGAGGCGATCACCGGGCCGGCGGCGACCCGGGCGGACGGGAGGGACGGAAGTCCGGCATGTGATAACCCGGGCCCGGGAGGTTACCCGGTGTCCGACCCGAAACCGTCGAGCCAGGACCGGGAGAAGTACTCATGTCCCGCACCACGAGCGCACGCGAAGTGGTGGACGCCGTCAAGGACGCCCACTTCCCCGCGGGCAAGGACGAACTGATCCGCGCGGCCCGCGAGGCCGGCGCCTCGGACGAGGCCGTCGCGGCGCTCCGCGGCATTCCGCCCGAGAGCTACGCCAACCGTGAGGAGGTGGCCCGGTCGGTGCGCGTGGACCCCGCCTCCGACCTCGGGACGTCTCCCGCGCAGCGCGCCGAGCAGGCGCGTGCGGGTGGCAAGCAGGGGCAGTCGCAGCACCTGCGCGACGTGCCGAAGCCGCCGATCGAGGAGGAACTGGACCGCTGAGGACGGCCCGGCGAGGAGGACGCGCCGGGCGGGGCCGCCGATCCGGTCGGCGAGCCCCGCCCCTTTCGGCGCGCCGGGGCGGGGATCAGGAGTAGAGCGCCTCGATCTCCTTGGCGTACGCCTCCTGCGCCGCGCGCCGCTTGACCTTGAGCGAGGGGGTCAGCAGTCCGTTGTCCTCGGTGAACTCGCCTTCGAGGAGGCTGAAGGCGCGGATGGACTCGGCGCGGGAGACGGCCTGGTTGGCGTAGTCGACGGCCTTCTGGACGTCGGCGCGCATCCGCGGGTCGCGCACGATGTCGGACATCGGGGTGTCGGCGGGCATCCCGCGGACCGCCAGCCAGTGGGCGACCGTCTCGGGGTCCAGGGTGATCAGCGCGGCGACGAAGGGGCGGTTGTCACCGACGACGAGGCACTGGCCGACGGGCGGGCGGCTGCGCAGGCGGTCCTCCAGGACGGCCGGGGAGACGTTCTTGCCGCCGGTCGTGACGAGGATGTCCTTCTTGCGGCCGGTGATGGTGAGGTAGCCGTCCTGGTCGAGGGAGCCGAGGTCTCCGGTGGAGAACCAGCCGTCGCCGAGCACCTCGTCCGTGGCGGCCGGGTCGTTCCAGTAGCCCCCGAAGACGATGCCGCCCCTGATCCGGACCTCGCCGTCGGCGGCGATGCGGACCGCGGTGCCCGGGACCGGAAGGCCGACCGTGCCGGGGCGCGGGCCCAGCGGCGGGACGATGGTGGCGGCGGCGGTGGTCTCGGTCAGGCCGTAGCCCTCGTAGACCATGACCCCGGCCGCGTAGAAGAAGAGGTTGAGGTCGCGCTCCAGGGGCGAGCCGCCGCTGATGGCGTAGCGCAGGCGCCCGCCGAGTTCCTTGCGCACGCGGCGGTAGACCAGCAGGTCGTAGAGGGCCCAGGCGGCGTACAGGCCGGGGCCGGGGCCCTTGCCGCGGCCCAGGAACCGGTTCAGGTGGGCCTCGCCGAAGCGGACGGCGACGCGGTGGGCGCGCTCGAAGGAGGAGCCGCGGCCGATCTTCTCGGCGGTGGCGCGGCCGGTGTCGTGGATCTTCTCGAAGAGGTACGGGACGCCCACGACGAAGGTCGGACGGAACGCCTTCAGCGCGGGGCGGAGCTCGTCGGGCTTGATGCTCGGGCAGTGGCCGGTCTCGATGCGCGCCATCAGGCAGGAGATCTGCAGGGTGCGGCCGAGGATGTGGGCGAGCGGGAGGAAGAGCAGCGTGGAGGCGGCCTGGCCGGTGACCTCCTTGAAGACGGGGTGCAGCAGTTCGACGGTGTTGGCCGCCTCGGCGTGCAGGTTGCCGTGGGTGAGGACGCAGCCCTTGGGGCGTCCGGTGGTGCCGGAGGTGTAGCAGAGGGTGGCGGTCGTGTCGGGGGTCAGGGCGCCGCGGCGCCGGGCGACCTCCTCGTCGGGGACGTCCCGGCCGAGCGCGGTGAGGTCGGCGAGGGCGTCCGCGTCCAGTTCCCAGACGCGCGGGGGAGCGGAGTGGGCGGCGGTGGCGGCGGTGACGGTGGCGGTGTTGTCCGGGGTCTCGGTGACGACGTACCGGGCGCCGGAGTCACGGACGATCCACTCCACCTGGTCCGCGGAGGAGGTGGGGTACACCGGGACGCTCTGGCCGCCGGCGGACCAGATCGCGAAGTCCAGGACGGTCCACTCGTAACGGGTGCGGGACATCACGGCCACCCGCTCGCCCGGCGCGAGACCGGCGGCGATCAGCCCCTTGGCCACGGCGGTGACCTCCCGGGCGAAGGCCGCCGCCGTGACCGGCTGCCAACGGCCCTGCCGCTCCCGGCGCAGGACGACCGCGTCCGGCGCCTCGGCGGCGTTGGTGAAGGGGATGTCGGCCGTGCTGCCGCTGGTGGGCCGTGGGACGAGGGCCGCCGCCCGGGCCTCGCGGACGACGCCGTGCTCGTCCCCGGTGATCTCGACCCGGGTGCGGCGCGCCAGGCCGGTGCGTCGTTTCGCTCGTTTCAGGTCCTTGCGTACGCCCATGACGGCTCCCGGTCGCGGCTGATGCTGTCGTGCTGGTGCTGCCCGCCCACTTACTTACTCAGGAGTCAACTTACCCGCGCGTAAGGATCAGTCAATGGGCCGGTCCGGTTCAGGCCGTCCGCCGTGCGGATCGCCTCGGCCAGACCGCGGACGTCCTCGTCCCCGGTCCCGTCCGCCAGTGCGGCGGCGCGCCCGGAGAGCTCGCCGAGCCCGGGGGCGCCGGGCAGGGCGCTGTGGCGGTGGGCCGACGCGCCGGAGGAGCGCAGGGCGTCGGCGAAGTAGGCGGCGGTCGCGGTGAGGGCCAGGCCGCGGTCCGCGGTCCACACGGAGTCGCCGAGGTCGCCGGTCTCCAGGTCCCCGGTCTCCTCGTGGGGTGCGCGGGTGTCGGGGTCGAGCCAGCGGACGGTGACCGTGGCCAGGTGACCGCCGGCGCCGGGGGCGGTCCCCCGCCCGGGCGAAGCCGGGAGTGGGGGAGGGTGCGCACCGCGTACAGGGCGGTGACGGTGTGGCCGGGGCCGACTTCGCCGCCGTCGACGCGGTCGTCGCGGAAGTCGTCGTCGGCGACGCGGCGGTTGTCGTAGCCGACGAGGCGGAACTCGGCGACCGTGGCCGGGTCGAAGGCGACCTGCGCCTTGGCGTCACGGGCGGTCAGTTCGACGGCACGGGGCAGCTGTTCGCAGAAGACCTCGCGGGCGTCCTCCTCGTCGGACACGTACACCGTGTGGCCGTCGCCCCTGTCGGCGAGGCGCTCCATGAGGGCGTCGCCGTAGTCGCTGCCGACACCGACACCGAAGAGGGTGACGCCGTGCTCGCGACGGGAGCCGGAGATGCGTTCGAGGATCGCGCCGGCGTCGGTCTCCCCGGTGTTGGCGAGGGCGTCGGAGACGAGGACGACCCGGTTGGTGGCGCCCTCGCGCAGCCCCTCGACGGCGGTCTCGTACCCGGTCTCGACCCCGGCGCCCAGGTTGGTGGACTGTTCCGGCTCCAGGCCGGCGACGGCGTCGTGGATCTCGTCGCGGTTGCCGCCGAGCCGGGTCATCGGCAGGACGGTCTCCGCCTCGTCGCTGAAGGTGACGAGGGCGACCGAGTCGTCGTCGCGCAGCCGGTCCGTCATCACGGCGAGGGATTCCCGGGCGAGGTCGAGGCGCCCCGGCTCGGCCATCGAGCCCGAGACGTCGACGACGAACGTGAGGGCGGCGGGCGGGCGTTCGCCGCCCGGCTCCGCGGACCGGGTGGCCAGGCCCACGCGGACCAGGCTCCAGTCGTCCTCGTCGGTGCGGGCGCCGTCCACGGTGACGGTGAAGCCGTCCCCGCCGGGACGTTCGTAGTCCTGCCGGAAGCTGTTGACGAACTCCTCGGGACGGACGGTCGCCGGGTCGGGCAGCCGCCCCTCGGCGAGCGTGCGGCGCGCGTAGCCGTAGGAGGCGGTGTCGACGTCGAGGGCGAAGGCGGACAGGTGGTCGTCGGGGCCGGGAGCGGCCTCGCGGAAGTCCTGCTCGCCCTCGCGCCGTTCACCGCCGTCCGGTTCGCCCCGGTGGGGGGCGGGCGGCGGGACCGGGCCGTTCCCCCCGCGGTCGTACGAACCGTCACTCGCCTTGCCGCTGCTGTCGTCCGCCCCGCCGCATCCGGTGAGCAGCAGGCCGCTCGCCGCGGTGAGCGCCAGCAGTGCTCCGCCCAGCCGCCGTGTCCCGTGCCGCCTCGTCGTCCTCATCGCCCGTCCCCCTCGGTCCGTCGGCGTCGGTTTCTGCGACTGTGACGCCGGAGCGGGCCGGAGCGTGCGACACGGAGCGTCACAGGTGCGTCTCGAAGAGGGCACGGCGAAGGCCCACCGGGAACGGCCGTGCGGAAGACGCGGGCGCCGTTCGGGGAGCGGTCGTGCCGGTCGCGTCATGACGGGGCGCCTTCCCGGGGGGAGTGCGTGTGCGGACGGCACGGCGGAGCCGCGCGGGGGTATTCCGGCAGGCGCCCCGCCTCCCCGGGACCGGGCCTGCCCGCACACTCCCCGACGGGCGGGACGCGTAGCGTCCGGCCGTATGGAACCACTGGCTCACCCGCAGCCCGCCCCCGGCCCCCGGCGCCGGGCCCGTGACCTCGGCATCGTCATCGGGCACGCCGCCACCGGGCCCCTCGACGCGATCACCGACGTGCCGGGCGTCCGCGTCGGGCACACCACCGTCCGTCGCCGGCCCGACGTGCACAGCGGGGTCACCGCCGTCGTGCCCGATGCCGTCGGCCCCCGCACACCACTGCCCGCCGGGGTGTTCACCGGCAACGGCTACGGCAAACTCGTCGGCACGACCCAGCTCACCGAACTCGGCACGCTGGAGACCCCGGTCCTGCTCACCTCCACCCTGTCGGCCTTCCGCGTCGCCGACGCCCTGGTCGGCTGGATGCTCCGGCGGCCCGGCTGCGAGGAGGTGCGGAGCCTCAACCCCGTGGTGGGGGAGTGCAACGACGGCTTCCTGTCCGACATCCGCGCACGGCCCGTCCACGAGGAGCACGTCCGGGCCGCCCTCGACACGGCGTCCGGCGGACCGGTGGCCGAGGGCTGCGTCGGCGCGGGAACAGGCACGGTCGCCCTGGGCTTCAAGGCCGGCATCGGGACCGCCTCGCGCACCCCGGACCTGGGAGGCCGGCGCTTCACGGCGGGCGTCCTGGTGCAGGCGAACTTCGGCGGCACACTGCGGGTGCTCGGCCGCACCGTCACACCGCGGTCCGTGGGCCTGGACACCGGCGCTCCGGCACCGGTCGCGGAGACCGGTTCCTGCATGATCGTGGTGGCCACGGACGCCCCCCTCGACGCCCGGCAGCTCACCCGCGTCGCGCGGCGTGCGGTGTTCGCCCTGGCCCGCACGGGCGCGGCCTACAGCCACGGCAGCGGCGACTACGCCGTGGCGTTCGGCACGCGACCGGGCGCCGGCGCGCCCGTGGCGGACGCCGAACTGGGGCCGCTGTTCGAAGCGGTCCTCGACGGGGTGGAGGAGGCGGTGCTCAACTCCCTGCTCGCCGCGACGACGACCACCGGCTTCGGCGGCCGGACCGTGCCGGCGCTCCCGGCGGACCGGCTGCTCGCCGCCCTCACGGCCCCCGCGGCACCACCGGCGCGCTGACGGCGGACAGCGGGGCGGCGGGCAGCAGAGGCGCAGGGCCGGGCGTCCGGCCACGGAACCGACGGTTCACGATCCGGCCCCCGCGGCGGACGGCCCCAGCGAGAGCGTGCCGTCGGACCCGAGGACCGGATGCACCCCGGCGCTGACGCGGTCGAGGGTCGCGTGCATCCAGGCGGCGTCCCGGTACGGGGCGGGCTCCAGCCGCATGCGCCGGGAACGCAGGGGCACCATGCGCAGACCGAGCAGCCGGCCGGTGTCCGCCGCCACCGTGACGAAGTAGGCGAGACGGAGGTCGTCGCGGTACTCCTCGTGACCGCCGATGCCCTCGTAGTCGTCGACGAAGTCGCCGCAGCCGTACAGGACCAGCCTCTGCCGGTGCACCTCGACGGGGCGGGGGTGGTGCGAGGAGTGCCCGTGGACGAGGTCGACGCCGCCGCCCACCAGGGCGTGCGCGAAACGGGTCTGCTCCCGGGGGACGCGGTACCCCCAGTTGGAACCCCAGTGCACGGACACGACCACGATGTCGCCCGCACGTTTCACCCGCCGTACGCGCCGCACCACCGCGTCGGCCGTGGTGGCCGACAGGTCGGGAAGACGGGCGACGCCGGGGAGGGCGGTCGCCGCCGCCCAGTCGGGCGGGATGCCGCTGGAGCTCGTCCCGAGGGCGAGGACGAGGACACGGCCGCCGGTCCTGACGGGGACGGCCACCGGCGCGTACGCCTCGTCGGCGCTCCGGCCGGCGCCCGCCACCCGCAGGCCCGCGCGGTCGAGGGTGTCCAGCGTCTCCTCCAGACCCGCCCGGCCGAAGTCCAGCACGTGGTTGTTGGCCAGGACGCAGACGTGGGGCCGGGCCACCGTGAGGGCGGACACGTTGGCCGGATGCATGCGGTAGTGGACCGCCTTGCCGGGCGCGAACGCGTCACTGCGCGTGACGGACGTCTCGAGATTGATGATCCGGACGTCCGGGCCGGCCGCCTCCAGCAGCCGGAGCGCCTCACCCCACGGCCAGGACGGGGGCACGGGGGCCGGGATCGGGCCGTTGGCCGACTCGGCCATGCGCACATAGGACCGGGCGTCCGTGACGTAGCCCTCCCGCAGCGCGGGATCGCCGGGCCGGGCAAGGATCTGATCGACACCGCGCCCGAGCATCACATCGCCGCACAGGAACAGCGTGACCACGTCGCCGCTGGTCATACTCCCACGGTAGGAGCTTCCGCCCGCCGCGGCTCGGAGCGCCCGGTCCGCTCGGTGCCGGCCCCCGGCGGATGGACCGGCCCCGGGAGGGGGAGTGAGCAGTCGGTACGGCCGGACGACGGAGGGGGAGACCCATGGGGACGGTCCTGCTGGTGGTGCTGGCGGCGGGGGTGGCCGCGGTCGTGGTCACCCGCCTGGTGCGCGCCGGGCGGATCGAGGCCCGGGCCGAACGGGCACGGCTCGCCCGGGAAGCCGGGAGGGAGGCACGCCGGTCGCTGGACGCGGTCTGGGAGATGGACGACCGCCGGTTCGAGGAGTACGTCGCCGAGCTGTGCCGCCGGGACGGCTGCACCGACGTGCGGCGCGTCGGCGGCGCCGGCGACCTCGGGGCCGATGTGACCGGCCGCCTGCCCGACGGCCGTCGCTTCGTCATCCAGTGCAAGCGCTACGCCAAGCACCGCACCGTCGGCAGCCGTGACCTCCAGACGTTCAACGGCACCGCCCGTGCCGAGCACGGCGCCGACACGCCGGTCTTCGTCGCGTCCTGCGTCTTCACCAAGCCGGCCCGCGACTTCGCGGCCCGCCACCGGCTGTGCCTGATCGACGTCGACCTGCTCGGCTTCTGGAACAGCGGCACCCCCCTGACCTCGTTCCTGGACCTGGACATCGGCCGCTCCGGCACGAACCGCAGGCTCCGCCCGGACCGCGACTGAGGGGAACGCCGCCGCGCCGCCCGCCGAGCACGCCCCCGTACCGGAACGGCCTCCTCGACCGGCGCCCGTCACGAACCCGACGGGGCCGGCGCCCGCCCGGGGCGCCGACCCCTCCCGCCCCGCCGTCGTGGGCCGGTCAGGACGCCTTCGCCCGCGCGGTCAGCCACGTCCGGGCCGGGCGGCAGTCCAGCCGGCCGTCCACGACGCGGCACCAGGTCTGGTAGCCGTGGGAGTGGAGGCGCTCGCCGAGCCAGTGGTGGCCGTCGGCGTGCTGACGGGGTGCGGGAGTGCGGGCGACGAAGTTCGAGGCGTCGTCGGTGCTCCCCGTGCCGTCGTACCGGGCGACCCGGGGGTACGGGTACACCGGACGGGTGCGGGTCACGGTGCCGTCCGTGACCTCGGCGGCGACGATCCCGCCCGGCTCGGTGGCGCTCTCCGTCCAGGCCATGACCGGGGTCAGGACGTCGAAGGTGCTGGGGCCCTCCCCGCCGCTGCAGTGCGCCACTCCCGGGAACAGGTACAGCTTGGCGAACCGGTCGACGGCGCCGGCTCCCACCGTCCCGCGCAGCGCGTCGTAGTAGGCCAGCGTGCCCCGCGGCGAGATGTGCTGGTCGTTCCAGCCGTGCCACAGCAGCAGTTTGCCGCCGCTGTCGCGGAAGGCGCCGAGGTCCGGATCCATCGCGGAGAGGTAGCCGGAGGACTGGACCGTCTTCCAGAAGGACTCGGCGGTGAACTCGAGGTCGGAGAGCTGGAAGTCCGGGTTCGGGGCGTTGGTGTGGGCGAGGTGGCGCGCGAAGGACGTCACGAAGTTCTCGCCGGCCACCGTCTGCCCCCGGGTGCGCGGGACGAAGAGCGTCCACTCCAGCTCCGAGCCCCACTCGTGGGAGACCGCGACCTCCAGCCTGCGGCCCCTGGCGTCGGTGGCGCCGTCGTGGAGGCGTTGGACCACCGCGCCCTCCGCCCGCGTCAGGCACGTCGACCGGTCCTGGCCGGATGCGCACACCAAGGTCGACGGGTCGAAGTCGCAGCGCCGCGGATCGTCGAGCAGACCGTCCGTCAGGCCGTCCAGCGCGTCGCAGGTGTCGTGCACGGCCCGGTGGATCAGCGGCAGTCTGTCGGCGAGGAGGATGTGGTCGCCGTTGTCGTCCTTGTTCGTGAGGACGTTCCAGGCGTGGTGGAAGGTGTTCTGGACGACCAGGTTGTTCGCGGGCGCGGCCGCCGGCCGGCCTACGGTTGCCGGGCCTGACCCGCCGGGGTCGAGGGAGCACCGGAGCCCGCTGACCGGCCGGGCGGGAGGACGGTGTCCCGTGTGGTCGCCGTGCGGCGTCTCACCAGATCAGGCACCAGTAGTTGCCGTGGTGGCCGATACCGATCCGGCTGTTCCGCGGGACGAGGTCAGGGTCCGGCCGGCCCACGGCCGCCATCGAGCAGGCGGGGTCGCCGACCCTGTCGGCGGTGGCCATGCGCCGGGCGGCGGCTACCGCGACCGCAGAGGTGTACCACGTGGTGGTCACCGTTGTGCGGCCCTCGGCTTTCGGCGTCGGCGCCGGTTTCCGGGTGGGGGAAGCCGGTGCGGGGGTCGGTGCCGGTTTCCGGGTGGGCGAAATCGGTGCGGGGGTCGGTGTCGGCTTCTGAGCGGGTGCAGCCGGTGTGGGGGTCGGTGCCGGTTTCCGGGTGGGTGACGTCGGTGCGGGGGTCGGTCTCGCTTCCTGGACGGGTGATGACGGCACGGGTGCCGGTGGCGTGAGCAACGGCGGTGCGGGCGTCGACGGCCTCGGCCGCGGCGTCGGTGTCCGCGGAGTCACGGTCGGCCGGGGCGGTGCCGAGGGCTTGGTCACTGCGGACCGTGTCGGCGTCGCCCTCGGAGTCGCCTTCGGAGTGCGTCCGGCCGACGCGTCGGCCGTCGGCGGGCGAGGCGCCGGCCGCTGGCTCGGCGGTACTGGTCGAAGAGGACGTGTCGTCGTCGGTTCGGGTGGTGCCGGCTGGCGGGGGCGTGTCGTCGTCGGTTCGGGTGGTGCCGGCTGGCGGGGGCGTGTCGTCGTCGGTTCGGGTGGTGCCGGCTGGCGGGGGCGTGTCGTCGTCGGTTCGGGTGGTGCCGGTTGACGGGGGCGTGTCGTCGCCGGCCCGGGCGGTGGCACTGTCGGTGTCGGTCGTGCCGTGCTCGACGTCTGTGGCTCGGGCGTCCAGGACGGCAGGGGGTCCAGTGTCGGCAGGGACAGGTCGGCCGAGGCCGACGGCGTGGGGCGGGGCGTGCCGCCGTCCTGTGCGACCAACGCCCACACGGCGATGCCGCCGAGGACGAGCACAGCGGCGCAGCCTGCGATCCACGGGGCCCGCCGGGGTGGGCGTCGGTGACGGTTCATGGTTCTTACTGTCCTATGCGGCCTGGCGGCGCGCTTGTCGTCCCGGCGGGGTGGTTCGTCTCCCCGTACGAGCGGTCCGCTCGTCCGGGTGATGCGCAGGGGCGTGCCCCGGTCGTCGTCCGGACCCGGACCCGGGACCGGCGACCGCCCGGTCACGCAGGAGGCCGGCCGGGTGCCCCTCGGCCCCGTGCCGCGACCTCACGCCGGAAGGCGCCGACGCGGGCGTCGGACATCCGCCCCTCTCCGGCCCCCTGGACGGCTGATGCGGAGAAGAAGAACCACGACGCTGCTCCGCACGGTTCCCCGCACGGCGAGGCCGGCGCGAGCCGAAGGCCTCACCGCGAGGCCGGGAGGAAGAAGCGATCGGGGGAAGCCGCCCCGGACGGAAGCGAGGGCGGCCGTCCGGGCCGGGGGCTGTTCACAGGCTCACGGCCTGCGCGCGGCCGGTGCGAAGAGGCCGTCCGGGTCGTACGCGGCGCGGACGCGCTCGAGCCGCTCCTCGTGCGAGCCGAAGACCGCGCCCCGCAACGCGCTCGCGTCCTCACCGAGCCCGGCGAAGTTGACGTACGTCCCGCCGCTCGAGAACGGTTTCACCGCGTCCCAGGCCGAGCGCGCCCACTCGATGGCGGTCTCGTCCAGCGCCGGGTCCTGCCAGCCCGCGTCGATGCTCACGTTGTAGTGCGCGGACCGATGCGCGAACGCGCTGTCGTCGGGACCGACGCGCGCCACGGCGCCGCCCAGGGTGCGGACGACGATCAGGCTCTCCGGGGTCGGCCGCCGGGAGTACCAGTCCACCAGGGTATCGATGGCCTCGTCGCTCAGCTCGTCCAGGAAATGCGACTTCATGAAGTAGCGTTCCCCGTCGGGGAACCGCCAGGTGTTGGCGCTCTGCAGCGCGACGTAGGGCACGGTTCCGCTCAAGTCGACCAGGGGCGGACCCAGTTCGCGTTGCGGTGCCAGCGCGGCGGTGGCGGCGTCGCCCGGCGGGCCCCCGTACACGGCTCCGACCATCACACAGTTCGACCGGTGCAGTTCGGGCGGGATCGCGGGGTCCGCGGGGACGCTCCAGAGCAGGAGTTCCGGCGTGACCGTCTCCGGCGCGGTGTACGCCGCGTCCCGCCAGGCCCGCAGCACTTGTCCGGCGTGCTCGTACGGGTGGAGCACCAGTGCGCCAGCCACCTCGGGGCCGAGCGGGTGAAGGTCGAACTCGAAGGACGTGACGACCCCGAGGCCCCGGCCGCCGCCGCGCGCCGCCCAGAACAGCTCGGGTTCCTCCTCCCGGCTCGCCGTGCGCACGGCGCCGTCCGCGGTGACGACCTCGAGCGAGCGGAGGCTGTCGCAGCTCAGGCCGAACGTCCGCATCACGAAGCCGAAGCCGCCGCCGAGCGTGAGGCCCGCGATCCCGGTGGCCGAGATCTCCCCGCCCGGTGCGGCCAGGCGGTGCAGCTGGGTCTCGCGGTCGAACTCGCCCCAGGTCACGCCCGCCCGGGCCCGCGCGGTGCGGGCGGCGGGGTCGACGTGCACGCCCTTCATGTGCGACAGGTCGATCACCAGCCCGTCGTCGCACACCGCGCTGCCCGCCACCTGGTGCCCGCCGCCGCGGATGCTGACGAGGGGACGGTGCTCGCGCGCGACCCGTACCGCCTCGACCACGTCCGCCGTGTCCGAGCACCGGGCGATGAGCGCGGGGCGGCGGTCGATCAACCCGTTCCACACGGCCCGGGCCTCGTCGTATCCGGGATGCCGGCGGTCGATCACCTCACCTCGCAGCAAGGAGCGAAGCTCGTCCGCCATCGTCTGCTCCGCAGAGGCCGTCCGTACGGCCCCGGGGTTGTCCGGCATCGGCGTCACCCTCCCGGTGCGCTGCTGACTGCCGTGGTCCCTTCCACGCTAGTGCGGAGTCGCCGCACCCGCATGCGGGCCCGACGACTCCGCGGAGCACCGGGCGGAGCCGGTGCGGGGAGGAGGCGTCCGGTGAATCTGACACCCGTTCAGCATCCCGGCCCCAGGCGCCCACCGCGCACCGGGTGCTCACCCAGGACGGAGACCCGGCCGAAGGCGTCGATGCTGATCACCACCCGGATCACGGTGGAGCTCCCGTCGTCCGACGGGACGCGCGGGCGCCGGGCGGTCTCGCCGGCCCGCGGGACGGCCGCGGTGGGCGGGGTGCGCCCGGACCGCCCCGCCGGACGGCGGCGGGTCCGGCACGGGCCGGTCGTGACCGCCGTGGTGATCCCCGCGCCTACCAGTGAGCGGGCCGGCTGAGCGCCGGGGGCAGTACGGTCGCCGCGTCGCCCCTGGCCGCGTTCAGCTGCGCCTGGGTGAGGAACAGCGCGCCGGTGAGGTCCGCGCCGCTCAGGTCGGCGTCCCGCAGGTCGGCCCCGATCAGGTCGGCGTCGCGCAGATCGGCCTCGCCGAGGTCGGCCGCGACGAGGAGGGCGCCGCGCAGGCTCGCCCCCTGAGGTCGGCGCCGGACAGTTTCGCGCCGATCAGATCGGCTCCGCGGTGGTTCTTCTTACGGCCCGGGACCTGGGCCCGGGCCAGCTCGCTGGCCCGCAGCAGCAGTGTGTTGACCTCGCCGCGCAGCGCGTTCACGTCCAGCCGGGTGATCGACTCGGCGCTGCCGCGGGTCAGGCCGTCGATGTGGGCCAGCGCCTTCCGCAGCTCCTTGTGGACGGGGCGGGCCGGTGCGAGGCCGAGGGCCTCGGTGACGTACCAGAGCAGCTCGTGCAGCTGCCGCATGACGGGGAAGACCTGGAACATGGAGCGCGCCGTCTTCGGCGCCCGACGCCAGTCGGTGCCGCCGAAGGTGACCCGGGAGACCTTCTGCCCGGCGCCGAAGCAGTCGAAGACGGTGCAGCCCGGGTAGCCCTTGTCGCGCAGCTGGGCGTGGATGCCGCAGCGGAAGTCCTGCCGGAGGTTCGAGCACGGCTGGCCGGCGGGCTTGTCGGCGGCGAAGTCGGCTGAGCGGGCGAAGGGCAGGGCCACGCAGCACAGGCCGAAGCAGTCGGCGCAGTCGGCCTGCAGGTCCTTGCGGTCCTCGGGGGCCCTGCCGTTCCGGGGCGCCGTGCGGTCCCGGGAGGCCGTGCGGTTCCGGGACGGCGCCTTGCGGTCGTCCCGCGGCGGCCTGCGGTCCTGGTTCTCGGAGTCCGGCCGGCGCCTGCGGGCGGGCCGGCCGTTCCCGGCCTGCCGGCTCGTGCGGTCCTGGCCCGCGGCGCCGCGCTCCCGGTCCTTGCCGGGGGTACCTCCGTCACGGCCCTGGCCCGCGGACGGACGCTTGCGCTCACCCGCCTGGGGCGGGAGCCCCTGCCCGCCGGTGGCGGACGACCGCCGGCGTCCCCCGGCGGAGGGGGGCTGCTTGCGGACCTCGCCCGCGGAGGGGCGCTGGCGCCCCCCGGAGGAAGAGGCGGCTCCGTGCTGTGGCGACACCGTGCGTGCTCCTGTTGGGCAGTGAGCACCGCATCCCGCGGCGCTCCGAGAACGGCTTCCATCCTCCCAGACGGCGCGGTGTGCAACGGCGGTCTCGGCAGCCCGCAGCGGATCGGCCGCTTCTCCTGCGGCTCTGGCTGCTGCTCGGAGCGGTGTGGAGACGGGGTGATCCCGGACGGCGACCTCCGCACGGGCACCCGCACGCCCCGCCACCCCTCCCGCGCAAGCGGGCCCTCCCGCACGGTCCCGCGCCGAATGTTTCGGAGGTGCTTCGCGAGAAAGTCGCTCTTGTGGATCATATTGCCTGACCTGGGGCTTCGAATTTATTTCGACACTTTCGCGCGCACAGCCTTGTCAGGGACATGCGCTCCTTCTACAGTCCCGTCCGGACCGGTTGATGGGAGCGCTCCCATACTCGGGGTGAGAAGCACTCCCGCCGGTCGGCCCCCCGCACCCTTCTGGAGAGGTCCCCCACATGCGACGGTTACCGCACCAGACCCGCGCCGTGCGCGGCCTGTTCGCCGCACTGCTCACCGCTCTCGCCACGGTCGCGGCGCTGGTGACCGCGACGGCGCCGGCCCAGGCCGACACCACGATCTGCGAACAGTACGGATCGACCACCATCCAGGGGCGCTACGTCGTCCAGAACAACCGCTGGGGCACCAGCGCCACCCAGTGCGTCACCGCCACGGACACCGGCTTCCGCCTCACCCAGGCCGACGGCTCGGTGCCGACCAACGGCGCCCCGAAGTCGTACCCGTCGGTCTTCAACGGCTGCCACTACACCAACTGTTCGCCGGGCACCAACCTCCCCGCGCGGATCAGCGGCATCTCCGGCGCGCCCAGCAGCATCTCCTACGGCTACGTCAACGACGCCGTGTACAACGCCTCGTACGACATCTGGCTGGACCCGACCCCCCGGACCGACGGCGTGAACCGGACCGAGATCATGATCTGGTTCAACAAGGTGGGCCCGATCCAGCCGATCGGCTCCCAGGTCGGCACGGCCACCGTGGGCGGGCGCACCTGGCAGGTGTGGTCGGGCAGCAACGGCTCCAACGACGTGCTGTCCTTCGTCGCCCCGTCGGCGATCAGCAGCTGGAGCTTCGACGTCATGGACTTCGTCCGGGAGACCGTCGCACGCGGCATGGCGCGGAACGACTGGTACCTGACGAGTGTCCAGGCAGGATTCGAGCCCTGGCAGAACGGCGCCGGGCTCGCGGTGAACTCCTTCTCCTCGACCGTCAACACCGGCGGCGGCACCCCGGGCGAGCCCGGCCCCGGCACCCCGGCGGCGTGCACGGTGTCGTACGCCACCAACGTCTGGCCGGGCGGCTTCACCGCGAACGTCACCGTGAAGAACACCGGTTCGTCCGTCGTCGACGGATGGAAGCTCGCCTTCACCCTGCCCTCCGGGCAGCGCGTCACCCACGCCTGGAACGCGTCGGTCACCCCCTCCTCGGGCGCGGTCACGGCGAGCGGGCTGGACGGCAGCGCGCGGATCGCACCCGGCGCCAGCCAGAGCTTCGGGTTCCAGGGAACCTACAGCGGCACCTTCGCGCAGCCGAACGGCTTCAGCCTGAACGGCACCGCCTGCACGACCGCGTGACGCGACCGGCGGGCCGCGCACCCGCCGCGTCCCTCCGCTCCGGGGCCCGCCCCTTCTCCCTGTGCCGACAGGGCGGGCCCCGGAGCGGCCCCACCGCCGGACCGTCCAGGAAGGGCCCCACCGCATGAGCCGCACGCCGTTCTCCCGCCGGCCGGCGATCACCGCCGCGCTGTGTGCCGTGGTCCTGTCCCTGACCGGGCTCACCGGCGCCGTCCCGCCCCCGGAGCCGTCCCCGGCCGCCGCCGCGCCCTACCGGGACCCGTCGCTGCCGGTGGCGGACCGCGTGGAGGACCTGCTGTCCCGGATGTCCCCGGACGACAAGATCGGCCAGATGACGCAGATCGAGAAGGACGCCCTGGTCCCGCGGTCCGACCTGGCCACGTACCGGATCGGCTCGGTGCTCTCCGGGGGCGACTCCACGGTCAGCCCCAACAACGCCCGGACCTGGGCCGACACCTACGACTCACTGCAACGCACCGCCCTCGGCACACCGTTGGGCATCCCGATGATCTACGGCATCGACGCCGTGCACGGACACAACGCGGTCCGCGGCGCGACGGTCTTCCCGCACAACATCGGCCTCGGCGCCACCCGCGACCCGGCGCTGGTCCAGCGCATCGGCCGCGCGGTCGCCGAGGAGGTGGCGGGCACCGGCATCGACTGGTCCTTCGCCCCCTGCCTGTGCGTGGCCCGCGACGACCGGTGGGGCCGGACCTACGAGTCGTTCGGCGAGAAACCCGAACTGCCCGCCTCCATGACCACGTTCGTCACCGGCATGCAGGGCGGGACCCTGGGCGCCGACCCGGCCTCGGTGCTCGCGACCGCCAAGCACTACCTCGGCGACGGCGGCACCACCGGCGGTGTCGACCAGGGCGACACCGAACTGTCCGAGGCCGAACTGCGCGCGATCCACCTGCCGCCGTTCCGGGAGGCGGTGCGCCGGGGCGTGGGCTCGGTGATGCTCTCCTACAGCAGCTGGAACGGCGTGAAGTCGCACGCGCACAAGTACCTGGTGACGGACGTCCTCAAGGGCGAGCTGGGCTTCACCGGGTTCGTCGTCTCCGACTGGGCGGCGGTCGACCAGCTCGACGGCCGGAGCGGCTTCACCGCCGCCGAGATCACCACCGCCGTCAACGCGGGCGTCGACATGGTGATGGTGCCGCACGACTACAAGAGGTGCCTGAGCCTGCTGCGCGGCGAGGTGAGCGCCGGCCGGATCCCCATGGCCCGCGTCGACGACGCCAACCGCCGCATCCTCACGCAGAAGTTCCGGCTCGGCCTGTTCGAGAGGCCCCTCACCGACCGCTCCCTCACCTCGCAGGTCGGCTCCGCCGGACACCGGGCGCTGGCCCGGGAGGCCGTACGTGCCTCGCAGGTGCTGCTGAAGAACGACGGCGGCGTCCTGCCGCTGGCGAAGAACGCCAGACTGTTCGTCGCCGGCAAGTCCGCCGACGACATCGGCAACCAGAGCGGCGGCTGGACGGTGGGCTGGCAGGGCCGCAGCGGCCCCGTCACCGAGGGCACCACCGTCCTGCAGGGCATCCGCGCCGCCGTCACCGACCCGTCCCGGGTGACGTACGACCGCTACGGCAACGGCATCGACGGCAGCTACACGGCCGCCGTGGCCGTCGTCGGGGAGACGCCCTACGCGGAGGGGAGGGGCGACCGGCCCGGGAGCATGGGGCTGGACCAGGAGGACCTGCAGACCCTGACCCGGCTGGAGGCGAGCGGCGTGCCGGTCGTCGTGGTCCTGGTCTCCGGGCGTCCGCTCGACATCGCCGCCCACCTGCCCGACTGGGAGGCGCTGCTGGCCGCCTGGCTGCCCGGCACCGAGGGAAACGGCGTGTCCGACGTGCTGTTCGGCGACCACGCCCCGACCGGCAGGCTGCCCGTGACGTGGATGCGCGACGCCTCCCAGCAGCCCGTCAACGACGGCGACGGCAAGACCCCGCTGTTCCCGTACGGCCACGGCCTGACCTACGACACGGCGCCGGACCCCACGCCGACCCCCGCGCCCCGGGCGTGCACCGCCCGGTCCCGGATCACCTCCTCCTGGCCGGGCGGTCACCAGGCGGAGGTCACCGTCGAGAACACCGGGACCGGACCGCTGACCGGCTGGTCGGTCGAGTGGGACCTGGGCGGGGCGGCCGTCACCCACCTCTGGAACGGCACCCTGTCGGTCGCCCAGGGCCGGGCCACCGTCCGCAACACCCCCCACAACGGCGCCCTCACGCCCGGCGCCACCACCTCGTTCGGCTTCACCGCGAACGGCACCGCGGGCGCGCCCGCGGTGCGGTGCACCGGCTGAGGCGGGCGACCGCGGGAGTTCCGGCTCCCTTTCCCCGTCACGATTTCACTACCGGGAGATCCCATGACCTTACGCAGCAGACTCGTCTCCTTGGCGGCGGTACTGGCCACCCTGCTCGGAGGGCTCGGCCTGAGTTTCCTCTGGCAGAACAACGCGCAGGCGCACGGCGTGGCGATGATGCCCGGCTCCCGCACGTACCTCTGCCAGCTGGACGCCATCACCGGCACCGGCGGGCTGAACCCGACCAACCCGGCGTGCAAGGACGCGCTCAGCAGGAGCGGCTCGTCGGCGCTGTACAACTGGTTCGCCGTCCTCGACTCCAAGGCCGCCGGGCGGGGCTCCGGCTACGTGCCGGACGGCACGCTCTGCAGCGCCGGTGACCGGTCCCCGTACGACTTCTCCGCCTACAACGCGGCCCGCGCCGACTGGCCCCGGACGCACCTGACGTCCGGAGCGACGATCAAGGTGCAGTACAGCAACTGGGCCGCCCACCCCGGTGACTTCCGGGTCTACCTCACCAAGCCCGGCTGGTCGCCCACGTCCCAGCTGGGCTGGAACGACCTGGAGCTCATCCAGACCGTCACCAACCCGCCCCAGCAGGGCTCCCCGGGCACCAACGGCGGCCACTACCACTGGGACCTGAAGCTGCCCTCGGGCCGCTCCGGTGACGCGCTGATCTTCATGCAGTGGGTGCGTTCGGACAGCCAGGAGAACTTCTTCTCCTGCTCCGACATCGTCTTCGACGGGGGCAACGGAGAGGTGACCGGCATCCGGAACCCGGGCGGCACGCCGACCCCGACCCCGACGCCGACCCCGACCCCGACGCACACCGGTTCCTGCATGGCGGTCTACAACGTGGTGAACTCCTGGAACGGCGGTTTCCAGGGCTCCGTCGAGGTGATGAACCACGGGACCTCGCCGCTGAGCGGCTGGGCCGTGCAGTGGAAGCCCGGTTCCGGCACCCGGATCGGCAGTGCGTGGAACGGCTCCCTGTCCACCGGTTCCGACGGCACGGTGACGGTGAGGAACGTCGATCACAACCGGGTGATCAACCCCGACGGGAGCGTGACGTTCGGCTTCACGGCCACGTCATCGGGCAACGACTTCCCGGTGGGAACGATCGGCTGCGTGGCCCCGTAACGCCCGTCCCGCCGGCCACGGGCGCCGTGCCACGACGACGTACGGGTGCGACGGCCGGCCGGCCGGCAGGCAGGGCCGGGTCCCCGGGGACCCGGCCCTGCGCCTACTCCACGAAGTACGAGTCGTGCCTGTCGAGGAACGCGGCGCGCTCCTCCTCCGAGGCGTGCGCCAGCCGCGACACCTGCTCGAAGTACTCCTCGCGCGGCGCGCCCGGCGTGAACAGCAGCAGCATGTCGGCCGGGGCGTCGGAGTCGTTGCGGAAGGCGTGCAGCCCGCCCTGCGGCACGTGCAGGAAGTCCCCCTTGCGCGCGTCGACCCACCGTTCGCCGTCGAACAGGCGCACCGTGCCGTCGAGGATGTAGAAGGACTCCGAGATCCGCTTGTGGAAATGCGTCTTCGGCCCGCCCGCCCTCGGCCCCATCTCCACCCGGTACAGACCGAATTCACCCCGCGTGGTGGCAGTGGTCGCCAGGTAGTGGGTGGCGTTCCCCCCGGCGCCGCTCGCGCCGAGGTCCGGCGGGGTGCCGGCGGGCCGGAAGACGGCGTTGACCTCGCCGTGGTCTCCCCAGTACTTCTGCTCCGGGTACGGATACGACATCTCTGGTCTCCTTGCCTGCGACGGACCCGTGCCGGCCCGGCGCAGACCGGGGCGGCACGGGGACGGACGGCTGGTGTCCTGCGGTGCCGGGCGTCTCAGCCGAACATGCCGGGCCGGTAGTCGCCGGCCGGCTGCTGGTTGACGACGTTGATCCGGTTGTAGGCGTTGATGACGGCGATCAGCGAGATCAGCGCGGCGAGCTGGTCCTCGTCGTAGTGCTTGGCCGCGTTCTCCCACGCCTCGTCCGTGACGCCGCCGGCGGCGTCGGCGATACGGGTGCCCTGCTCGGCCGGTTCCAGCGCGGCGCGCTCGGCGTCGCTGAACACCTTCGCCCCACGCCAGGCGGCGACCAGGTTCAGGCGCTGCTGCGTCTCGCCCGCGGCGGCGTCCTTGGTGTGCATGCCGGTGCAGAAACCACAGCCGTTGATCTGGCTCGCACGGGTCTTCACCAGCTCCTGCGTCGTGACCGGAAGCGTCGAGTCGTGGACGACCTTGCCGGCCGAGTCGATGTGCTTGAGCACCTTGCCCGCGAGGGCGTTGCCGAAGCGGTCGAGACGGGCGTCCACGGTGTGTCTCCTCGCGTATCGCCGTTACGCACCACTGACCGGGAGACCGGGCGAAGTGTGACAGCGAACGGGGTGTGACGTGCGCCTCGTCCGGCACGCCGCCGGTTCCGCCGGCCCGCCCGCCCCGCCACGGCGACGCGAACGGCCTCGAAGAGAACGGCCCGCCCACGGGGCGCACGCCTCCCCGGGCAGCGCGGGCGGCGAGGCTTCACCGTCCGGGGCGGGCGAGACGGTCCGTCGGTGTCGTGGCACGAGGTTGCCGTGCGACGGGGGTGCGAGGAGACTGGCAGGGAGGGGGGTTGTTCCTCAGGCTGCGGGCCCGGGGGCCGTGTCGTCACCGGCCGGGGCTTCCGCGCCGATGTGAAGAGGCGAGAGCGATGTCACGCCAGTACTACCAACGTGGCCGTCTCGTCGAGGCCGAAGAACTCGACGATGTCATCGCGGTCAAGATGGGCGCGGCCCCTCAGGAGAGAGTCGCCGAAGTGGAGGCGGACCTGGGAAGCAGTGCTCGCGGGGAGATACGCGAAGCCGGTGTCGACGACGAGACGACCGACGCCTTCGCCCGGGCGAACTGGATATTCGTCAGACCGAACCGGCGGACCCGCGAAGCACTCACCACGGGCGACGGGATTCCCCGTGCGGAGGCGGCCGGCAAGGTCATCCGGCGGCCCAACGGCAGGATCGGCATCGCGACCGACGCGTTGACCGTCCGGCTGGAGCCGACGCTCTCGGAGGAGGAGGCCGAGCACGAGCTCGAGACCGCCGGTCTGACCGTCGTCAACCGGCTCGGCTTCGCGAAGAACCTGTACGAGGTACGGGCCCCGGCGGCGCGGGACGCCCTCGCGGCCTCCGTCGAGCTCCACGACAACGATCGTTTCGTCTTCGCCGAACCCTCGTTCATCGAGCACGTCCCCGCCCGGTTCAGGCCCACCGGTGCCCAGTACCCGCGGCAGTGGCAATGGAGGAACGCCGGTACCGGCGGCGGCACCTCGGACGCCGACGTCCACATCGAGCCGGCCTGGGACCGCACCTTCGGGCGCGGAATCCGGGTCGCCGTCATCGACAACGGCTTCGACGCGGAACACCCGGACCTCGCCGCCGGGGTGGACCGGTCGTCGGGATTCTTCACCGACGCGGTGGACGGCACGGTCTTCGTCCAGGGCATCTCGGGGATGCCCGACAGCGACCACGGCACCTTCTGCGCCGGCATGGCCGGGGCCCGGCTCAACAACGGGACGGGAGGTACGGGGGCGGCCCCCGAGTGCAGCCTGATCCTGCTGGCGTGCCTGCCGGACCAGGTCGGTCCGCAGACGACGCTCGCCCGCGCGGTGGCGTACGCGGCCGACCCCTCGACGGAGGTGCCCGGGGCCGGCCCCGGAAGCGAGGTGGACATCCTGGTCAGCAGCCTGGGCCCGAACGGCGCGGACTGGGATCTGACCAGCACCCTGGAGCTCGCCCTCGAATTCGCCGCCACCCGTGGCCGCCGGGGCAGGGGACTGCCGGTCTTCTGGGCGGCGAGCAACGGCAGGAACGTCGACATCGCCCAGGACGAAGTGGTCTCCCACCCGGATGTGATCGCCGTGGTGCGGTCGACCAACCGGGACCGGGAGGACAACGCGGCACGCGGCCCGGAGGTCGAACTGATCGCCCCCGGTGTCGACGTCCTCAGCACCACGTCCGGCGGCGGTTACGGAACCAGCACCGGCACCAGCTTCGCCGCCCCCTGCGCGGCCGGGTGCGCGGCGCTGGCGCTGGCGGTGAACCCCCACCTCACCCGCGACCAGCTGCGCGAGGTGATGCACAGGTCGGCCGACAAGGTCGGAGGACCGGAAGTCCGGTACGACGAGGCCGGCCACAACGACGACTACGGCTTCGGCCGGGTGAACGCCGCTCAGGCCGTCGCGCTCGCCCACCGGATGAGGCCGTGAACGGAGAACCCGCGGTCCTCCGCTGCCACGGCGCCGGGCCGGCGGCGCGCACCTGACGTCGCCACCTCCACGCACGAGAAGCACACCATGACCACTTTCCGCAGGGGGCGGTGGCTGTTCGGGCAGCCGCCGCCGGTCACCGTCCGGACCGTGGGCGTGCCGCGCACATGCCGCCCCCTTCGGTGAAGGGACGGGCCGCCATGGCCACCAAGACCAAGAAGAAGACCACCTCGCCGGCCAGGAAGCCGGCGACCTCCGAGGACGAACTGCTCGCCTCGCTGCGGCGTTACATCCGCACCCGTGGCCCCGAGCTGCTGGAGGATCCGAACATCACCTCCGTGGGCATCGGCCGCAAGGTCACCGGCGGCCGGCGCGGCAGGCAGGTCGCGTTGCAGTTCACGGTGGACAGCAAGGCCGAACCGGAGGTGCTGGAGACGCTGGGCACCACCCTGATACCCGAGACGATCACGGTGGACGGTGTCGAGGTGCCCACCGACGTCATCGAACGCAGCTACAAACCGCAGTTCCGGAGGGTCGCCGAGGCCGAGAGCCCGGTGCGCAAGACACGCCTGGACCCGATCGAGCCCGGGGTGAGTGTCGGGTCGGTGACGGTCTCGGCGGGCACGATCGGCTGCATCGTGTTCGACAAGGCCGACGGCACCCCCTACGTGCTGAGCAACTGGCACGTGCTGCAGGGCCCCGACAGCGAACTGGGCGTGGAGGTCGTCCAGCCCGGCCCGCACGACGACAACCGCATCCGCCGCAACCGCCTGGGCACGCTCAAGAGGTCCCACCTGGGCGTGGCCGGTGACTGCGCGATCGCCGCCGTGGAGGACCGCGCCTTCGTCCGGGAGATCTTCGAACTGGGCGTGGTCCCCGGGGAACTGGGGGAGCCGGAGCTCGACGACAAGGTCGTCAAGAGCGGACGGACCACCGGCGTCACCCACGGCATCGTCCGCCGCGTCGACACCATCGCCAAGCTCGACTACGGCGGCCAGGTCGGGATCAAGGTCATCGGCTGCTTCGAGATAGGCCCCGACCCCGACCGCCTGCCCGAAACCGGGGAGATCAGCAGCGGTGGTGACTCCGGTGCGGTGTGGCTGTTCAAACAGGGCGGCCGTCCGGGCACGGTCATGGCCGGGCTGCACTTCGGCGGTGAGGCCGCGGGCGAACCGGACGAGCACGCGCTGGCGTGCCTGCCGACCTCGGTGTTCGAGAAGCTCGAGATCAGCCTGACCCCGCCGGCCCCGGAAGACGTCCGGGCCGTCGCCGGATACGACCCTGACTTCCTCGACGAGCGCATCGACGTCCCGCAGCTGGACGCGGAGCTCGTCCGCGACGCGGTCCGCCTCCAGGGCTCCGAGGTCGTCCCCTACACGCACTTCTCGCTCGCCCTGAGCAGCAAGCGACGCTTCCCCTTCTGGGTGGGCTGGAACATCGACGGCGGCACCCTGAAGAAGCTCAACCGCAACGGCATCCCGTTCGTCAAGGACCCGAGGCTGCCCACCACCGCACAGGTGGGCAACGAACTGTACGAGAACAACCGGCTCGACCGCGGGCACGTGGCCCGCCGCGCCGATCTGCTGTGGGGAAGCCTGCCGGAGGCCAAGAAGGCCAACACCGACTCGTTCTTCTACACCAACATCACCCCGCAGATGGACGACTTCAACCAGAGCTCCAAGAACGGGCTGTGGGGCGAACTGGAAGACGCCGTCTTCGCCGACACGGAGGTCGACGACCTCAAGGTCAGCGCGTTCGGCGGGCCGGTCTTCCGGGAGGACGACCGTACCTTCCGCGGGGTGAGGATCCCCCGCGAGTTCTGGAAAGTCATCGTCTTCACCGAGCACGGCACGCTGAAGGCCAAGGGGTTCCTGCTCACCCAGAACCTCGATCAGCTCGAGGCCCTCGAACTCGACGAGTTCCGCGTCTTCCAGGTCACCCTCGGCGAGCTCGAGAACCGCACCCGGCTCAGCTTCCCGGCCGTCCTGCACAAGGGGGACACCCTCCAGGTGCCTGAGGCCGTCGCCGACCGGGCCCCCTTGGAGACCCTGGCCGACATCCGCTGGGACTGACCGCCCTGTCCCGCTCCACCCGCACCCGCCGCGCCGCGCAACGGTACAGCGGCGGGTGCCCGACGGGTCGTCCCCGGCCCGCTCGTGCCGAACCGGCCCGTCGTCGTCCGTCGTTCAACCGGTGACGAGATGACTGCCGACCGACCGGGCGACGTCGGCGTGGGCGAGGTACTCCGCGATGCTGTGGGCCCGGTCGCGGGCATTGACGACGGCGAGGTCGGTCAGGCCGTCCGCCCAGTCGTCGGCCAGCGGACAGCCGATGGCCACCGCGTCGGTCGGGCACCATGCGTTGAGCCAGTCCGCCACCTTCTCCGGGCTCTTCGGCCCACCGGACAGGAGCCGGCGGTACACGCTGTCCATCCCGAGAGGACTGCCCACCGTGGTCAGGTGGACGACCTCCACACCGGGAGACAGCCGGGTGATGAGGTCCATGCCGACGACCGTGCCCAGGCTGTGGCTGACGAGGACCATCTCGCCCGAGTCCGGCACGCTCTCGAGCACGCAGTCCAGGACCTCCTCGCGGATCCGCCGGTCGTCGAGGTACGCGGCCACGTCGCGGAAGACGAGGGAGATGGCCCATGTGTCGAGGTCGCTCCTGGCGGCCAGCCAGCCCAGACGCCGCCACACGGCGCCGACCGCGGGGTCCAGGCTCAGCCCTTCGGCGGCCTGCTGCGTCTCCGGCGGCACGTACCACTTGGCGGCCGCCTCGCCGATGATCTCCTCGTACACCGCACGGGCGGTGGGGGAGTCGGGCGCGACGGCCGCCGGCGCCTCGGTGGCCGGGGGAACGGACTCGTGCGTGCCGAGGGCCCGCACCAGACGGTCTCCGTAGAACGGGAACCAGACGTCCGCCGGATCGACCGTCGGCAGCCCGGCCCGGACGAGCCCCAGGTTGAGCCCGGCGGTCCACTCGCGGCGCAGGGCCCCGGGGTCCTTGCCCTGCTGGGCGCGGCCGTGCAGGAAGACCAGGTGCCGTCTGCCGCCGAACGCGCCGTCCCGGGCCCGCAGGCCCGTCGCACGCGGGGCGGCCGCCTCGGCGGACGCCTGTCCGACGGGAGCGGAGGGGGCGGCCGGCCCGGCGACGGCACCGGTGGCCGCGGGGACCGGCCCGCCGACGGCACCGGTGGCACCGGCGGCCGGCAGGGGGCCGCCCAGCCCCGACTCCGGCCCCATGCCGGCCAGCAGCGCCCGCTGCCCGGGGGTGAGCGGCAGCGACGCGAGGTGCTTCAGGACGGAGCTGATGCGCACCCCCTCGTTGGACACCCAGTCGATGGTGTCGTCACCGTCACCGGGGTGCCACACCCGGCCGTCGCGGCGCAGGAGGCGGCCGCGCTCATCGGTTCTGGGCACGCCGCTGTGGTGGAGGGCGATGACCTCCCACTGGTCGTTGAAGACCGGGGAGCCCGAGTTCCCGGGCTCGGTGTCCGTGCGGTAGTGGATGAAGTCGTCCAGGCGCACCTGCAGGGCGTTGTCGCGTACGGCGATCTCCTTCAGGCGTCCCATCGGGTGGCCGATGATGTTGACCGGCTCGCCGATCACCAGCTTGCCCAGCTGGACGCTGAGCCGGTGCCAGCCGAAGGTCTCGCCCGGTGGCCCGTGGCCGGGGCCGGGGGCCACCAGGACCAGGGCGAAGTCGAGACGCCTGTCCGCAGTGAAGAACCCGTCCGGGTCCAACTCCAGCCGTGCCGGCGGCTGCGGTGTGTTGTCGACGGTGACCTGGGCGTCGAACTCCACGAAGCAGTGCCGGGCGGCGTCCTCGTCGGGGAGGACGTGATGGTTGGTCAGCAGCAGGCTCGGCGACACCAGGAAGCCGGTGCCGGTCGGCAACTCGCGACCGTTCTCCCGCGTCGAGATCCGGGCGATGCTGCGTGCGGCCCGGGCACCGCGCGGCAGGAAGCTCCATGCCTGCAGTTCCTTGGACACGCCGAGGATCCGCTCGAACGCGGCGGACGGCGCGAGGGGTTCGGCGCGGACCGCCTCCATCACCATGGCGGCCGGCACGGCCTGCCGGTCGAGCAGGCGGGCCGTCCGCACCGCCAGTGCCTCCGGCGAGTCGGGGAAGCTGACGCCGGCCGCCTGCTGACGCTCGACCTCCCGGCGCTGCTCACCGGTCTCGTCGTAGCGGGCGGCGGCGGCCGCCGCCTGTTGTTCCCGCTCGTCGCGGGATCTGTCCATGATCTCCATGACCCTCACCGTCCTTCGAAGGCGCGGAACGGCACGAAGCGAGGTCACCGGCCCCGTGGGGGAGGAACCCGGCCCGTGCGGCGGTCACCTGGACGCAGGACGCCGCGGGGGCTCGCGATCGCGGACTCGTCCCGGTGTTCTTCCGGACGCCCCCGACGAGGTCCGCCGGGGCCTGCGCGGCCGTGCCGGTTCCGTACGGCCGTGCCGGTTCCGTACGGCCGTCGGGGCGGCCGCCGCGCGATCCGCCGGACCGTGCCGCGTGTCGCACGGGAGCCCGTGGCCGGCGGGCAGGACGACCGGCGGCCGCGGGGTCGGCCGCGTCGCACGCCCGCTCATCTCCATGGTGCGCCTCATGCGGAACCGCTGCGACCCAGGGCCACGAGCCGGAAGCCGCAGACCGGCGCGGCCTCCGGTCCCAGGGCCGGTGGCGGCCGGTGGCGGTGCGACCGGCCCCGGGAACCGATCTCCCCCCCCCCGGCTCCCGGGAGTTCGGGCACGGTGCGGCCGGTGGGGCGACGTGGGCGGCGACGGCGGCACGTCCCGGTGCGTCGCGGTTGGAGCCCCGCGCACCGCGCCGTCCCTCCAACGGCCTTCCACGCTCGCGGCAGGGCGGATCACTTGCTTGAGTCGCCTTGGAACCCCGAGCCGGAGGCTCCGGACCGTCATGCGTTCGACGTACGCGCACCCGTCTCCCACCGTCGGCACAGGTGCGCGAGGAGCAGGCCGGACGCGGAAGGACACGCCATGTGTGACCGTGCATCGCCCGCCTTCGAGACCAGCGCGCACCTGTGGCCCAACCGGGCCGACGCGGCTCCCTCCGGGGTCCCCGTCGCCACGCTCATCCTGGCCGAGGAGGAACTGCCGGGAGCGCAGCGCCCGCCCGGCCCGGGCACCGGCACGCCGCCGCCGTTCCCCCCGCCGCCGGACGCCCCTCCGGCGCTCCCGCCGTCGCGGCCCTGCGCCCCGGACTTCCGGGACGGCTGCTACGAGGTGACCATCCGGTCCGACCTGAGCGTCCTCCGGGCCACGGTCGGCACCCTGCGCGTCGACCGGGCCGCACCCGCCTCGGGGCCCGACGGGGTCATCGTCAGCGGCGACCTCTACCACCGGCCGGATCCCGTGGTCCCGCCGCTCCCGCTCTCGCTCCCCTTCCCGCCCGGCTCCCCGTTCCCGGTGGATCCGGGCGCGCCCACCGGCGACGGCCGCGGCGGCACCGCCCGGGGTGCCTCCCCGGCCGCCACCGCCAGCCGGACGGACCTGCCCTTCCCCCTGCTCCTGCCGCGCATCCCGGTCCTCCCGCGCGACCGGTACCGCTCCTACCTCAGGGGCACCCGCCTGGTGGTGCCGAGGCGCACCCCGCTCAGCACGCCGTGCCAGGTGATCGTCGACGTCGACGAGTTCGACTACACCCGGCCGCCGCCCGGTTCCTTCCGGGGGACCTTCCCCTCCACGCCCAGCCGCTCCCTCAGGTTCGTCCTCACCCAGGTCCCCGCCGCTCCCTCCCCCCTGCCCTTCCTCGACGGTCCCGGATTCGAGGGCCGTGTGCTGGAAGGCGGCATCGACCGCGGCTCGGTGACCCTCAGATGGGTCTCCGGCTTCCTGCGCAGGGCCGTGCTGGAAATCGACACGCTCCTCGGAGCCGTCCCGCCGCAGCCCGTTCCCAACGCCGCCGGAACGGCGGACGAGTTCTTCGACACCGTGTACGCCACCGCCGGCTGGCAGCTGACCGTCGACCACGCCGAGGCCCAGGCGGACGTCCCCGTGCCCGCCGGCGTCACTCCCGACGCCTGCTGGTCACCGGCCGGTCTCCACGCGCTCATGAGCAGCGTGCGCAAGGCCGGCACCGACCTCGACGCCGAATGGCGCACCCACCTCGTCGTCGTCCCGGCCACCATGGGCTGCTCCCGCGGCGTGATGTACGACCAGATCCAGGTGCCCCGCGAGGGATCGGCCAGTTTCAGCGACGACGGCTATCCGGACAGCGACTCCGCGCACTTCGGCGCCGCCGAGAACCGGAGGCAACGCGACGTGCCCCGGGCCTACCTCCGTTCGGCGGCCCACGAGGTGACCCACGCCTTCAACCAGATCCACCAGGAGACCGAGACCGCGGCCGACAACTCGATCATGACCACGACCCCCAGCGTGGCCGACGTCCTGGCCGGCCCCCTGACCGGAGCCCCCGGTGTCTTCCCGGACCAGATCAGCCTCGGCTTCAACCCCACCGTGCGCAACCACCTGGCGCACATGCCCGACCCGGTGGTGCGTCCCGGCGGCTGGCCCTTCGCCTCCTGGCTCCCCGCGGGCGCCCCGCAGGCCGCCGACCGGAACCTCTTCCGCGACGACGAGCTGCGCCTGGAGGTCACCGCGGAAACCGACCGCACGCCCCTGGGCGCCCCCGTCACCGTCTCCTGGAAGCTGACCAACACCTCCGGCGTCGCACTGCTGGTCCCCGACGACATCCGCCTGGAGGCGCTGTTCGCCACCATGTCGAGCAGCGACGAGAGCGACGAGGAGAAGGCGGTGCGCCCGTTCGTCATCGCCTGCGACGCCGCCAAGCTCGCCCCGCTGGCCCCCGGCGAGTGGCTGGAGGCCGACTACCGGGTCTTCTGGAGCTCCGACGGCTTCCCCCTCGAACGGCCCGGCCGGCACACCGTCACCGTCACGGTCGCCTGGTCCGCCGGCGGCGTTCCGGTCGGCGTGACCGGCAGCTGCGGCATCTGGGTCGACCGCCCCACGACCGAGGAGGAGAACCGCGACGCCGCCCTGGTCCTGCACCCCGAGGTCGGCAAGTGGGTCGTCCTCGGCGGTGACGCCCCCCACCTGGAGGAAGCCGTCACCCGCCTGCGCACGCTGGACGACGGCGCCGTCCGCACCACGGAGGCCACCGCGGGCCGGCGCTCCCGGGTGGCGGACGCCTTCGGCCGGCTCGATCTGATGCCGCGGCCCGGGGAGAGCTGAGCCGGGCGGCCGCTCCGGCACGCCCGCCCCGGACCGGGCCGGCACGCGGGGACGGACGAGCGACGTGCCCGCGCCGTCCCGGCCCGCCGGCTCCCGGTGAGCGGCCGGCACCGGGAGGAATGTCAGTGGCGTGCGTCACAGTTGAGGGACAGGTGGGCGCCGACCCGCGACGTCCGCGACACCGCGAAGTCACAAGGGGAATCCCATGACGTACGCGATTCAGGCGGAGGGCCTGGTCAAGCGGTTCAAGGAGACCGAGGCCCTGGCGGGGGTGGATCTGGCGGCCCGCACCGGCTCGGTGCTGGGCCTGCTCGGTCCGAACGGGGCCGGCAAGACGACAGCCGTGCGGATCTTCGCCACGCTGCTGCCGCCCGACGGGGGACGCGCGACCGTGGCCGGGTACGACGTCGTCAGGGAGGCCGCGGCCGTGCGTGCCCTCATCGGCCTCACCGGCCAGTACGCGGCGGTCGACGAGAACCTGACCGGCACGGAGAACCTGCTGCTCATCGGCCGCCTGCTCGGCATGAGCAGGCGCGACGCGCGGGCACGGGCGCGTGAGCTGCTCGACCGGTTCCGCCTCACCGACTCGGCGGGACGCGCGGTGAAGACCTTCTCCGGCGGCATGCGGCGGCGCCTCGACCTCGCGGCCAGCCTGGTCGGGCGGCCCAGCATCCTCTTCCTGGACGAGCCCACGACCGGCCTCGACCCGCACAGCCGCGGAGAACTGTGGGACATGCTGCGCGCCCTGGTGGCCGACGGCGCCACGGCCCTGCTGACCACGCAGTACCTGAACGAGGCCGACGTGCTCGCCGACGACATCGTGGTCGTCGACAAGGGCCGGGTGATCGCCCAGGGCACGCCCGACCGGCTGAAGTCCGAGGTGGGCGGCCAGGTGCTGGAGGTCCGCCCGCTCGCCCCCGGGGACGTCGCCGCCGCCCACGGGCTGGTCAGGGAGGCGGTCGGGCCGGAGACCCGGATCGAGGGCGAGGTGATCACGGCTCCGGTGAAGGACCCCGGGCTGATGCCCGCGGTCGTGCGCGGGCTCGACCGGGCGGGGATCCGGGTCGGCGAGCTGGCCCTGCGGCGCTCCTCGCTCGACGAGGTCTTCCTCGCCCTGACCGGTCACCGGGCGGAGCCCGGGGACGAGGGCGGCGGGACGGACGGCGGCGACGACCGTCACGAGCCCGAGCTGGAGAAGGCGGTGAGTTCCTCATGACCAGCGCGACGGTCACCGCCCCGCTCACGGCGCCGGGCCGGGTACGGCCCCTGGCGTGGGTGGGCCAGACCCTGACGATGGCGTGGCGCAGCCTGGTGGCGGTGAAGCACAATCCGCTGGAGCTCGTCGACTACAGCGTCACGCCGATCATGTTCGTCTTCCTGTTCACCTACGTACTGGGAGGACAGATGGCCGGATCGACGGACGCGTACCTGATGTACGCGCTGCCCGGCATCATCGTCCAGAACACCCTGTTCATGACGGTGTACACGGCCATGGCGCTCAACACCGACCTGACGAAAGGCGTCTTCGACCGGCTGCGCAGTCTTCCGATAGCCCGTTCCGCGCCGCTCATCGGACGGATCACCGCCGACCTCGCCAAGCACGTGTGGGCGATGCTCCTGATGATCGGCATCGGGCTGCTGATGGGCTTCAGGATCACCGGCGGGTTCGGGGGGTTTCTCCTGGGCGCGGTGCTGCTGGTCGTCTTCGCGGCGGCGGCGTCGTGGAGCGCCGTGCTCATCGGAATGCTCGCGAGCGACGCGGAGAAGGTGCAGGCGTTCTCGTTCACCGTGATCTTCCCGATCACGTTCACCAGCAGCGCGTTCGTCGTCGTCGACACCATGCCGGGCTGGCTCCAGGCGTGGAGCGACGTCAACCCGGTGACCCATCTGTCCGACGCGTACCGCGGGCTGCTGGTCGGCGGCCCGGTGGCGGAACCGGCGCTGTGGTCGCTGCTGTGGGCCGTGGGCATGGCGGCGGTGTTCGCCCCCCTGGCGATGCGGGCCTACCGGGCGAAGGTCTGAGCACCCGCTGCGGCCCAACAGCCCTGACGACGACGGCCGAAGGGCCGGGGACCGCTTCCCGCGGGCCTTCCCCGTTTGCCGCGGCCTCCCGTCGGACGCATCGTGGAAGGCGGGGAGGACCTGCCGCACGGCCCCTCGTCCGCCCGGCTCCCGCTTCCCGTTTCACCCCGCCGCACCCCGCGGTCGTGTGCGGTGCGAAGAGGGGAGGACCCCACCATGCCCGATCCGTGGATGCCCCAAGCCCTCAAGGTGGACCTCGGGGACCACGCGCCGTGCGACCCCGCGTTTCCCGCGAAGGCGATCGCGCACATCACGGGGGACCGGAAGGCCACCGCCGGGGCTCCCCTGGACCTGGTCCCCTTCGCCAACCTCAAGGGGTTCTTCACCGGCGACGGCCGGGGCCGGGCCCCGCACGTCCTCTGGGACCCCTTCACGGGGGCGTTCGCCCAGTTCTTCCCCGCCACGTCCCGCAGCAAGGCCGTGTACGACGCGGCCGGTGGCACCCGGACCAACCGGGCCGGCAAGGTCGTCATCCAGATCGAGGCCCTGTTCTTCCCGCACTGCCGCGTCGACGGCAGGGTGTTCGCGAGGCTGGTCGACACCCCTTGCAAGGGCTGGGGCGAGCTCAACGCGTGGACCGGCTCCTGGGGCGTACCCGACGTCTGGCCCATGGGCCGTCCGGCCTCCCTGTCCCGCAACACGTGTCCGGCCGACAAGTGGAAGTCGCAGGGCGGGTGGTACGCCCACGCCCACGTGCCGGAGAACGACCATGTCGATCCCGGTTCCTGGCCGGCGTTCGTGTCACAGCCGTCCGGACCGTCCCCCGCCGGGCCCCGGTTCGAGCCGTTCCCCGGTACGTCGTTCTTCCAGGCGGGACGCAAGTCGCCCGTCATCGCGGGAATGCACGCCCGGCTCGTCGCCGAGGACTGCGACCGCTACACCTCCGACACCGACATCGACGTGTGGGGGCCCGGCGACGTGAGGTCCTACGCCGCCTGGCAGCAGAAGCTGGGTCTCGAGGGCGGAGCCGCCGACGGCATCCCCGGCCGGTTCAGCTGGGACAGGCTGGGCGTCCCCGGAGTCTGAGGTCTCCCGGCCGGCGCAGCGACCGTCCGAAAGGCCCGTACACCTGCGCGTTTCCGGGTTTGCGCGCGACTCCCGACGGGCGCATGCTGGAAGCAGGGGCGACCGTGGGGCAAGCGGTGCACGGTCCGGGAAGGTGCGCGGCCCGCGGGCGGGAACGCCGCCGCGCCGGCCGGCGGGCGCACTCCTTGCCGGCCTCCCGCGCTCCGAGGAGGCGCGCCGGCTGCTCCCTCCGCCGTGGGGTTCGGCGAGCGCGACGATGAGGCCGAGACCACCCGGACGGCGCTCATCGCAGCCGGAACGGACCATCCCCGCGGGCTCCGCCGGATCCCTCGGCGAGCGCGGGGCCGGCAACGGAGCGAACCGCCGGCCCCCGTGCTCCCGCGAGTCGTCCACCCGTCCGGACACGGCGAACCGGGACGACGCGGACACGGCCGGCCCGGCTCGGCCGGACGGTGCCGGGCTCAACCGCTCACGCCGCCACGTCCGGACGGTCCCCGGCACGTCCGCCGGGAACCACCCGGCAGGCGCGTCCGACCGGATCCACGACCCGGTGGCGGACCTCGCGGCGGCAACCAACTGCATCCGGCGCCGGTACGGTGACGCCCCGCGCGCCCGGCGGACGAATCCGCACCGCGATCCGGCCCCTCACCGAAAGACCCCTCACCGACCCTCACCGAAAGGAGGAGGACCATGCCCGCGTTGGCGCCGTTCCCGGGAGCGGCCTTCTTCCACGAGGGACAACGCAGTCCCACCATCGCCTCGATGGGCAAACGCCTGGTGGCGGAAAGGTGCGGGAAGTACCGGACGGGTCCCGGTCCCGAGTGGACCGATGCCGACCGGCAGTCGTACGCCGCCTGGCAGCACAAGCTCGGGTTCAAGGGGGCCGATGCCAACGGCATTCCGGGCAAGACGTCCTGGGACCGGCTCCGCGTCCCGGCGGCGACCCCGGCCCCGGCTCCCGGTGCCCGCGTCGCGTCCCCCGTGCCGGGACACCGCGTCACCACCCCTTACCGGAAGAAGGGATCCCACTGGGTACTGGGCTACCACACCGGCGCGGACTACGCGGCTGCGCACGGCACGCCGTGTGTCGCGGTGCGCAACGGTTCCATAGCCCGCAGCGGATATGACGTCAGTTTCGGCCATTTCCTCGTACTGCGCGTCGGCGGGTTCGACTTCTGGTACTGCCACCTCTCCGAGCAGACCGTGACGAGGGGCCCGGTCAGGGCCGGCCAGAAGATCGGAGAAGTCGGTTCCAGCGGGAAGTCCACCGGCCCCCATCTCCACTTCGAGAAGCGTCCGGCCAACGGCGGCCTCAGGTCCAACGTGACCCCCAACTGGTAGGCGGGAGGGGCGCCGTCCCCGCGGGTGCGTGCGGACGCACGAGCGCGGCGTCCACGGGGTGAATCCCGCAAGAGCGTGCAGGAGAGATGCGATGGACCTGTCGCCGATCGAGATCAAGGCCAACATCGAGGGCGACGTGGCGGCGGCGCTGTCGGCCCTCGGCGGGTCGAGCGCCCCGACGACGACGCGTCGGATCTGGTTCGCCGAGGACCGGGACGGCGTCGCCGAGGGCCGGGTGCCGCTGCTGGACGGCGGTGTGATCGTGCGGTTCAGGATCGGCGGGAGCCAGGACGACCTGACCGTCAAGCTGCGTCCGTGCACTCGGCAGCAGCTGGTCGGCCGGTTCTCCGCCCCGTTCGAAGCGGAGCCGCTCACGTACAGGATCGAGGAGGACTGGTCGGGGAACCGCCGTGTGCTGGCCGCCTCCTCGGTGCACGGCCACCCGCCGGGGGCGCTGTCGGACGCGGTGAAGCCCGGGGCCGATCCCGCCGCGTCGATCGGCGCGGTGCAGGACCGGTTCCTGCGCGCCTGCGCGCCCGGCGTCCGGCTCGACGGGCTGGTCGCGCTGGGGCCGGTCCTCTCCACGAAGGCCGACGACGTTCCGCTCGACGACCTGGAGGCGGACCTGGAGGCGTGGTCGGTGGCCGGCCTGGACTTCCTGGAGGTCTCCGTCCGGGTGAAGCCCAAGGACGAGGACGACGCCGAGAAGCTCACGGCGCGGGCCGAGCGCAAGCAGCGGAAGCTGGAGGACGCGGTGCGGGAGCGCGGGGTGGCGCTCTCCGAGAACCCCGAGAGCAAGACCCGGCGCGTCCTCACCGCACTGGCGGGAAGCGGGCAGAGCTGAAGGGAGGGCCGAGCGGAACGCGTCGGCCGGCCGCCGCCTCGAGGCCGCGCCGGGCGAGCGGCACCGCGGCGGGCGAGCTCAGCCGACGGGCCACCCGGCCACCCGGCTCCTGGGCGGATCCGGCTCCGAGGGCTGGACCTGCCCGTTGCGGATGACGCCCCGCCAGGCGCCGCATTCCTGCCCGAGCCCTTCGATGAACTCCTTGAAGCGGCCGAGCCCCGCCCGGACCGCACGGGGTGTCGCCCCGGTCCGGGCCAGGGCGCGGCCCTTGATCCCGTGCGGCTCGAAACGCATGCGCACGACGACCTCGGTACGGTCCGGGGCCAGCTTCCGGAACGACACCTCGCCCCGGTGACCGGCCCGCCGGCCGAGGCCGCGCCACGCCACCAGCGAGTCGGGCCGCTGCTCCACGATCTCCGCCGTGAACTCATGGCGCACCGGACCGGCCCCGACCACCCAGCGCGTGAGGTTGGGCCGGAGCTGCTCGACCTCCTTCACCACGGGCATGAAGCGGGGGAAGGTCTTGAACTGCGTCCACTGGTTGTAGGCGGTGTGCACGGGAACCGCGACTTCGATCGACTCCTCGAAGGAGTTCATGGCTGCTGCACGCATGGCCCCGCCTGTCGTCGGGCACTGCTGTCGTCGGGCACTGCTGCCCCCAGTGTCACCGCCCGCCCGCCGATCCGCCACCACGATCCCCCCGGGGCAGCCCTCACGGCACGGGCCGGCGACCACGGCCCGTGCCGGGCACCTGTCCGCGCGGCCTCGGGGCCGCGGCCGGGAAGACGAGGGGACGGGGACGGGACGGCCGCCGGTGGACGTTCGTGTGGCGGCCCACGGGCGGGGACGTGAGACTGGGGAGAACCGAGCGTCCGGTGAGAGGAAGTCCGATGCCGAAGCGGTCCGACGACGGTGCCAGGGATCCGCTCACCGCGACACCGCCCAAGAAGTGGGCGGCGGGAGTGCCGGCGGTGGTGCACGCGCTGGAGTACTCCCTCGAGCAGACCTCCCCCTGCGCACCGGGGAGACACTGCTGACGATGAACCAGGTGGACGGCATCGACTGTCCCGGCTGTGCCTGGGCCGACCCGTCTCCGGGGCACCGGCACCGCAACGAGTACTGCGAGAACGGCGCCAAGCACATCAACGACGAGGCGACCACGCGGCGGATCACCCGCGACTTCTTCCGCGAGCACCCGGTCCCCGACCTCGCCCGACGGTCCGACATGTGGCTGAACCAGCAGGGACGGCTCACGGAACCGATGGTCAAGCGGCCCGGCTCCGACACCTACGAGCCGATCAGCTGGCACGACGCCCTCGGACTGCTCGCCGCGGAGCTCACCTCCCTCGGCTCACCCGACGAGGCGGTCTTCTACACCTCGGGCAGGGCCAGCAACGAGGCCGCCTTCGTGCTGCAGCTCTTCGCCAGGGCGTTCGGCACCAACAACCTGCCCGACTGCAGCAACATGTGTCACGAGTCCAGCGGCTTCGCCCTGCACGAGACCCTGGGCACCGGCAAGGGCACGGTCAGCCTGGAGGACATCCACCACGCCGACCTGATCTTCCTGGTGGGCCAGAACCCCGGGTCGAACCACCCGCGGCAGCTCTCCGCGCTGGAACAGGCCAAACGGAACGGCGCCCGCGTCATCGCGGTGAATCCGCTGCCCGAGGCCGGACTGCTGCGGTTCAAGAACCCGCAGAAGCCGCGCGGGGTGATCGGGCCCGGCACCCGGATCGCCGACCGGTTCCTGCACATCCGCGGCGGCGGGGACATGGCCCTGTTCCAGGGCCTGAACCGGCTGCTGCTGGAGGCCGAGGACGCCCGGCCCGGCCGCGTACTGGACCACGACTTCATCCGCACGCGCACCGACGGGTTCGAGGACTTCTCGCGGCACGTCCGCACCGTCGAGTGGGACGACATCCTCGCGGCGACCGGACTGACCCGTGAAGAGATCGAGCAGGTCCGTGACGACGTGCTGCGCAGCGAGCGCGTCATCGTCTGCTGGGCCATGGGAGTGACACAGCACAGGCACGCCGTCCCCACCATCCGGGAGATGGTGAACTTCCTGATGCTGCGCGGAAACCTCGGCAGGGCGGGCGCCGGAGCCTGCCCCGTACGCGGGCACAGCAATGTGCAGGGCGACCGGACGATGGGCATCTGGGAGCGGATGCCGGACTCCTTCCTGGACGCACTGCGGCAGGAGTTCGGCTTCGACCCGCCGCGCGCCCACGGGCTGGACTCGGTGAACGCGATCAAGGCGATGCGCGAGGGCCGGATCAAGTTCTTCCTCTCCCTCGCCGGCAATTTCGTCCGGGCCGCACCCGACAGCGCGGTCACCGAGGAGGCCCTGCGTTCGTGCCGCCTGACCGCCCACATCTCCACCAAGCTCAACCGGTCGCACACCGTGTGCGGCCGTACCGCGCTGATCCTGCCGACGCTGGGCCGCACCGAGCGGGACGTCCAGGCCGGCGGCGAGCAGTTCGTGACCGTGGAGAACTCGATGAGCGAGGTGCACACCTCGCGCGGACGGCTGAGGCCGGCCTCCCCCCTCCTGCTCAGCGAGGTCGCCATCCTGTGCCGGCTCGCCCGCCGTACGCTCGACGGCACGGGGAGGATCCCGTGGGACGCCTTCGAGGCCGACTACGGGGAGATCCGGGACCGTGTCTCCCGCATCGTCCCGGGACTGCACGACTTCAACCAGCGCGTGGTGCGCCCCGGCGGCATCAGGCTGCCCAACCCGGTCAACGAGGGCGTGTTCCCCACAGCGGTCGGCAAGGCACGGTTCACCCGCAACGCCTGGGACATGCCGCGGGTTCCCGAGGGGCACCTGCTGCTGCAGACCCTGCGCTCGCACGACCAGTGGAACACCGTCCCCTACACGGCCGACGACCGCTACCGCGGCATCCACGGCAGCCGCCGGGTCGTCCTCGTCAGCCAGGAGGACCTGACCGGACTGGGCCTCGGCGAGGACGACCACGTCGACCTGGTCAGCGTGTGGACGGACGGCACCGAGCGACGCGCCGAGGACTTCCGGGTCGTCGCGTACCCGGCCAAGCGCGGTACCGCCGCCGCGTACTATCCCGAGACCAACGTCCTGGTGCCGCTCGACAGCGTGGCGGAAACCAGCAACCAGCCCACGTACAAGGGCATCGTCGTCCGCCTGGAGCCCGTCCGCTGACGCGGTGCGGCCCCACCGGGACACCGGTCCCGGCCGGCGGCGGGATCACCGCCCGTCGGCCGGGGCCTCCGTCCGCTGCCTGCGGGCCGCCATCACCGCGTGGACCAGCACGCCCGCGAACAGGAACAGCACGCCCTGGTAGACGGCCGCGTATCCGGCGCCCGCGACCAGCCACAGCGAGAACCCGGCCGCGACCGACGCGATCACGGCGTCGCGCACCAGCCGCGCACGGTCGACCCGGTCGCGGCGCCCGGAGACGAGGTGGAACAGCTGCGCGGCGGTGGCCAGCAGGTACGGCACGGTCGCGGTGAACGTGGTGACGAGGACCAGGATCTCGAACACCCTCGCCGAGCCCGAGGCGTAGTTGTAGACGGTCAGCAGCGAGGCGAGGACGACGGTGACGCCGACGCCGACCGTGGGCACCCCGCGCCGCCTGCGCGCGAAGGCGGCGGGGAACAACCCGTCCTTCGCCGCCGCGTACGGGGTCTGGGCGCTGAGCAGCGTCCAGCCGTTGAGGCAGCCGGTCATCGACACGAGCGCGGCGAGCGCCACGGCCCAGCCGCCCCAGGCGCCGCCGAACATGGCGTCGACGGCGTCCGAGAAGGGCGCGGTGGAGCCGACCAGCTCGTCGTGGGCGACCGTGCCGAAGACGGAGAGCGTCCCCAGCAGGTAGACGAGCGCCGCGCCCGCGGTGCCGATGACGGTGGCGCGTCCCACGGTCCGCCGGGGATTCTCGACCTCGCCCGCGCTGACGGCGGCCGACTCCACGCCGAGGTAGGAGAAGAGCAGGATCGCGGCCGAGGCGGAGACCGCGCCGATCGCGCTGCCGTCGCCGGCGTGGAAGGGGCCGAGGTTGTCCGGGTCGAAGAAGAACAGCCCGCCGACGGCGACGAGCAGCAGCGGCGCGAACTTCAAAACGGTGGACACCAGCTGCACGGCGCCGACGTAGCGGGTGCCGGCGAAGTTGGCGAGCGCGGGCAGCCACTGCAGGACGAGGGCGGCGAGGCAGGCGGTCCAGCGGTGGTCGTTCACCGGGATCAGCACGTCGAGGTAGCCGACGGCGGCGACGGCGAGCGCCGCGTTGGACACCCAGGTGGTGATCCAGTACGCCCAGGCGGCGAGGAAGCCGGCGAAGTCGCCGAAGGCCCCGCGGGCGTAGACGTAGGGACCGCCGGTGCGCGGGTCCCGTTCGGCGAGCCGGCCGAAGACCAGGGCGAGGGCGATGGCACCGACGGTCAGGACACCGAAGGCGAGCAGGCTGATCGTGCCGTAGGGGGCGACGGAGGCCGGAAGCAGGAAGATGCCGCCGCCGATGATGTTGCCCATGACCAGGGCGGTGGCGACGGGCAGCCCGAAGCGACGGGTGTGCCGTCCCGGGTCGCCGGTGGTGCCGGCGGGGTGGGCGGGGGCCGCGGGGATCTCCTGCGGGGCCGGAGCCGACGGAGGGACGGTTCCGGTGACGTGCATGGGGTGGTGCGCCTCTCTTCGAACTGATGCCCGGGATCGCCGGGCCGGTGCCCATGGTCCGGCATGGCTCGGGAACGTTCCAAATCGGGCGCTTTCATCCTGTAAGAGCCCGTTCGGCGCCGTAAAAGATGCGCTGTCGCGGGCCTCCGGCCGGGAATCGTCCGGGACGCCGGGGAGCCGTCCGGCTCGCCCGGCCGGCGCACGACCCGGCGGAGGCGCTCGACGCCGACGGTCCCCGGGTGCCGGTGCGCGGAGGACGAGGACCGGCCCGGTACGAACAGTGACGCGGTACCACCGTCGGCGTGGTTCAGGCGACGCGGGAGGACCGGCTGGAGACGGCGGGCCTCGGGTCGAGGAAGTCGCCGGAAGCGGAGAAGGCCTCCGCGGTGAACGCCTCCTCGGGCATGTCGGCCGGGAGGAACTCCACGCAGGAGGTCTGCGGCTCGGCCGTGCTCCTGCCGAAACGGCAGGCGACCCCGGTGAGCTTGATGGTGATGAAGTCCGCGATCTGGGAGCCGAACCGGATGGGCCTGCCGGCGATGGTGATGTCTCCGACGCTGAAGCCCTTCTCCGGCGGCACCCGGTAGACGGCCCGGACGCGGTGTTCCGCGTCACCCCTGAGGTAGGTCCAGTAGCTCTTGGGGTCGGACCCGTCGGGCGTCTCCCAGCCGTCGGTGGACAGGTCGTCGAAGTACAGGCCGACGGGGTCGGCGAGGGTGATGTCGGCTCTTCGGCGGGCGAGGGCGTTGACTCCGGCGCCGATGTGCGGATCGCTGTTGCGTTCGGCGGCTCCGTACTTGCCGCAGGCGATGAGCTCCTGCTCGGTGGTGAGCTCCGTGCCGTCGACGACGCGCCGGACGGTGGCCGCGGCGGCCAGTTCGATCTCGGCGCCGAGGGTGTTGTTGCGCTGGACGAGGTGCATGGCGCCGTGGCTCGTGGAGTCGTTCCACTTGTTGCGCGGCCGGTAGCGGCCGGTGGGGGAGAACAGATCCTCCGGGCGGACGTCGGGGCTGATGTGCCGGCGGTAGAGCTCGATGACCTTCTGCGGGTTGGTCTCCGCGAGCACTTCCCAGTACTCGGGACCTTCACAGGTGAACGTGACCTGCGTGATCTTGTTCTTGTCGTCGCGCGTGACGCTCCATTCGCAGTACTCGTCCTGGACGTCACGGCTGGCGTCGGCGCGCTCCCACCGCTGGACGTCGGAACTTGAAGTGATCTTGATGATGCGGGGGAACGCGGTCCAGCTGATGACGGCCCGGGTGGCGTCCTCGGCGGTGTCCGTGCTGGTCAGGTTGTAGAACTGAGGTCTTGGGCTGTCGTGCAGCACCTCGTCGGGGTCGGGTCCCTTGATGGCCGCGTCCACCGTGTCCGAGATGAAGGCGTTCCACGCCTTGCGGCCGAAGTCGTCGAAGTCGTCGAGGTTCCCCGGAGGCCCGTAGGCGTCGAGTTTCGTCATGGTTCGTTCCTTCCGTGCGGAGCGGACGGCGCGGTGGCCGAGCGCAGGGGGCCTCAGGGCAGGGGGACGGTGGTGGCGTCCTCGCGCATCGTCAGCGGCGGCGCGTCGGCGGGGATGCCGGTGACCGGCAGGGTCAGCTGGAACTCGTTCAGCCTCATGGCCCGGAACCGCCGGCGGCGGGATTCGGCGAGGCGGACGTAGTCGTCGAAACCGTCTTCGGTGCGGGCCCGCGCCGCGGCCTTGCGCAGGTAGGCGTCCACGCGCTGTCCGAACACCGCCTGCCACGCGTCGTCGGGCACCCGCCAGTGGGCGGCGAAGAGGCCCTCGGGGCTGTCGGCGGGCAGGGTGCGTGCGGCATCCGTGATGGCGAGGGCCGTCCGGTCGCACAGTGCCGAGGGCTCGGTCGCCGCGGTGGGCGCGTACCGCATGAGATGCGCGCGGGGCGGGCTGAAGACCGGGTTGGGGAAGTCGACCATCAGCACGCAGGCGGCGAACTTCGCCGAGAGCAGCCCGTGGCGGATCATCTGCCGCACCACTTCGTTGTCCTCGTGAGCGGCCTCGGGCACCACGAAGGCGAAGAAGGTGTCGCCGGGACGGTGGAAGACGACGCTTCCGTCCTCGGCTCGCTCCTCCATCCGGAAACCGAACCGGGTCAGGCTCGCGCAGTACCGGGCGGCGGGCGCCGTGGGCGGTGCGGCCCGCGTCACCAGGCCGAGGTCGTCCAGGAGGACGTCCTGATTGAGCCAGAAACCCATCGGGAGCACCAGGTCGGCCGATTCCGGGGTGACGACGCTGCTCTGTCTGTCCGTGCAGGCGAGGTTGACGGTGGTGGTCGTGAACAGGTGGCGGAGCAGGCGGTCGGGGTGTTCGACGACGCCGTTCGCGGTGACCCCGGCGAGTCGCGCGGCGGTCCACCTGGTGACCAGCGACCTGACGGTCAGCTCCAGCTTCTGGGCGCCCGTGACCTCCTGGTAGAGCGGATCGCGGCGCAGCGGGTCGTCGTCGGCCAGCCGGATCGTGGCCCTCTCGGACTGCCAGTTGATCCAGGGGATCCTGAGCTCCTTCATCACGACGCTGCCGTTGACGTGGCTGTCGAAACAGCCCTTGCCGCGGGAGTCCGGCTCCAGGGCGTCCCAGGAGTTGCCCGCCCACACCCAGGCCGGGCCGACGCGCATGTAGAAGTTGAAGACCTTCGCCCCGGGATCCCAGGCCGCGACCTGGAGGAACGCCGTGACCTGGTCGCCGCCGGCCTGGGTACTGATCAGCAGGTCCGGCTGGCCGGCCCGCACGGCCGCGGTGATGGCGAAGCGCATGTCACGGTGCAGTCCGGGGGAGGCGTCCGGCGCGATCTGCCCGGCCTCGCCGACCAGGTACACCCGCCGGGAGGCGGCGGCCGCCTCCGGCAGCCCGGACAGCAGCTCCCGCACCGTCATCGGGAACCTGTCCCTGTGGAAGAACTCGGCGGCCATCGGATCGCCCAGGCCGGCGAGTTCCTCCGGGCCCACCGGTCGTGCCCGGTCGTCCCTGCCGCTGACCCTGCGGTACAGCCGCCCGGCCTTCAGCGCGGAGGGATCGGCGCCGCAGCCCTCGCCGACCAGGTCGTGCTCCGCCTCGGCCGCCTCCGGGACGGCCTTCTCGGCGGCCCGGAGGCCCCCCTCGGGCGTGCCGCCGGCGGTCGGCCGCCGCCACGCGGTCGCCCGCCGCACCTGGCTGCGCTCGTCGTGCACGACCGTCCTCCCAACGGGCATTTCGGTGGTGAGGAACCTGGATGATCCCGTTCAGGCATTCTTGTGGCCGTACGGACCACCGGCCACCGCGGTGCCCCAACCTGATGACCTCCCCGGACCTCCTCGTCCTCGACGAGCCGACGAACCACGTCGCGCTCGGCCCGGCCCGGGACCCGGAGGCGGCACTCCCGGCGCGTCCGGGCGTGGTGGTCGCGGTCTCGCACGCCCGTTGCCCCGCCGGGCAGCACCCTTAGGGGGTGTCGTTTGGATCGTGCCGGGGCCGCGGGGCCCGGCACGCGCATCTGCGGCGTTGTCGTCGGTTGCCGGGGCTCCGCCCTGGCGCCCTCCTCCGCCTTGCGTCCGCACGCACCAGACCCCGCTCGGGTCGGTCCGCAAGGCACCGTTGCCCGGAGCCGGCCTGGTCCGAACGACACCCCCTAGGAGGCGCTGCCCGTGCGCAGGACGGTGGCGCGGAACTCCGCGACCAGCGGCCGCAGGTCGACCCGGTGCCATGCGGCCCACAGCTGGACGCACGTCTCGTGCCAGGGGAGCTCGCGTACCGCGACGTCCTCGGTGGTGGCGCGGGTCATGCTCTTCTGCACGAGGGCGAGTCCGAGCCCGGAGGCGACCAGGCCGAGCGCGGTCAGCGGCTCGGCGGCCTCGAGGCGGATGTCGGGCGTGAAGCCGGCTGCCGTGCAGGCGCTGACGAACGTGTCCCGCCAGGCGGGGTCCTGGGGGTTCTCGACGGCGATCCACGGCTGGCCGTCGAGGTCGCCGGGGGCCACCTCCTCCCGGCCGGCGAGGGGGTGCCCCGCGGGCAGGGCGAGGAGCAGCGGGTCCTCGAGCAGGGGGGCGGCCAAGAGGTCGGGGTCGTCCGGGCCCGGAGGTTCGTGGACGAGCGCGATGTCGAGACTGCGCTGCCGCAGCCCCTCGAACTGCTCGGCGGGGGAGAGGCTGTACAGGGCGATGTGGACGTCGGGCCGCTCGCCGCGCACGGCGCGCAGCGCGCCGGGCAGGATGCCGGTGTGCATGGCGTCCGCGACGTAGCCGATGCACAGGCCGCCCTCCTCCCCGCGGCCCAGCCGGCGGCCCAGGTTCTCCAGGCGGTCCGCGTGCCGCAGCAGCGCGCGGGCTTCGGCCAGGAAGACCTGGCCGTCCCGGGTGAGCCGGATCCTCTGCTGGCCGCGTTCGAACAGGGAGAGGCCCAGGTTCTGCTCGAGCTGGGCGATCTGCCGGCTGAGCGGCGACTGGGAGATGTGCAGCCGCTCGGCGGCCCGGCCGACGTGTTCGGTCTCGGCGACGGCGACGAAGTAGCGGAGTTGCCGCAGGTCAAGCATGTAAGACCTCGAAGGACTCAAGTGTGTCCGAGTAAGTCTTGGACAGTCTCAACTCTACTTCCTAGCCTCGAACACATCGGACCGACGGACTGCGCACAAGGCGCACGAACCACGTCCGTCGCATCTCGCACAGCAAGGAACCGCACGCATGTCCATCACGTCCTTCCTGCCCGGCCGCCTGGGCTTCGGCACCGCACCGCTGGGCAACATGTTCCGGGCCATACCCGACGAGGAGGCCGCGGCCACCGTGGACGCCGCCTGGGACAACGGCATCCGCTACTTCGACACCGCGCCCTTCTACGGCGCGGGCCTGTCCGAGATCCGGCTGGGAGAGGCACTGGCCGGCCGCCCCCGCGACGAGTTCGTCCTGAGCACGAAGGTCGGCCGCGTCGTCCTCGACGAGATCGAGGACCCCTCCGCCCGCGACCTGGGCGAGAAGGGCGGACTCTTCGAGCACGGACGCCCCAACAAGATCGTCAACGACTACTCGGCCGACGCCACGCTGCGCTCCGTCGAGGACAGCCTCGAGCGACTGAGGACGGACCGCCTCGACATCGTGTGGGTGCACGACGTCGCGCAGGACTTCTACGGCGACGAGTGGCTCGCCGCGTACGAGAGCGCCCGCACCGGCGCGTTCCGGGTGCTGCAGCGGCTGCGCGACGAAGGTGTCATCAGGGCCTGGGGCCTGGGGGTCAACCGGGTCGAGCCCCTGGAACTGACGCTGGACCTCGACGAGCCGAAGCCGGACGCGTTCCTCCTCGCCGGCCGCTACACCCTGCTCGACCACGAGCGCGCACTGCAGCGGCTGCTGCCGGCCGCGACGGCCCGGCACGTCGACATCGTCGTCGGCGGACCGTACAGCTCCGGTGTCCTGGCCGGCGGACAGCACTTCGAGTACCAGAAGGCCCCCGCACCGGTCGTCACCAGGGTGGAGCGCATCAAGGCACTCGCGGAGCAGCACGGCATCGGCATCAAGGCGGCAGCGCTGCAGTTCTCCCTCGCCCACCCCGCGGTCGCCGCGGCCATCCCGGGGGCCTCGCGGCCGGGCCGCGTCGCCGAGGACGTCGCCGCACTCGGCGAGACGGTCCCGGCGGCCTTCTGGACGGCCCTGCGCACGGAGGGGCTGATCGCTCAGGACGCCCCCGTACCCACCGTCTGACCATCTGCCCCACCCCATTCAGGAGACGACGACCATGGCGACGACAACCGCGACCGTCGACATCCCCGCGCCCGCCGCGCGCGTCTGGCAGCTCATCGGCGGTTTCGACTCCCTGCCCGACTGGCTGCCCTACATTCCCGCCAGCACGCTCAGCGAGGGCGGCCGGGTCCGCAGCCTCACCAACGGGGAGGGCGGCGTCATCGTCGAACGCCTCGAAGCGTTCGACGACCGGGCGCGCACGTACAGCTACTCCATCATCCGGGCGCCGTTCCCGGTCACCGGCTACCGCTCCACCCTCACCGTGCACGAGGCGTCCGGCGGGCAGAGCCGTGTGGAGTGGTCCGGCACCTTCACCCCGGCCGGGGTGAGCGAGGAGGAGGCGGTCGCCCTGTTCCACGGTATTTACACCGAGGGACTGGCCGCGCTGAGGAAGACCCTCGAAGGGTGACCCCCGAAGGGTGAACCGGACACGGGACGCTCGGTGACGCGCTCGCCCGTTCCCGGCTCGCCGCGGGTACCGGCGTGGTGGTGCTCGGCCGGAGCACCACCACCCGGTGGAAGGGCCGGGGAGGGCTTCGTGGCCGTCACCGCGTCGGTCCCCCTGGCCGCGCGGAAGCCGTGAGGCCGGGACACCTGACGCATTCGGGTCCAGCCGGGGCGGACACGGGATGAGCGGGCTCCGCGACGGGCAGGAAGCGTGTACTGCTCGGACGACTTCCGCGTAGGCGACGACTCGAGGGGCTCCCATGCACGATCTCGCGGACTCGATCGAATCGATGGAACAACTCGCCGCCGTCTGGCGGGTCATGGTCCTCGACCGGGATCCGGACGCGGACGTCCGCGACCTTCCCGGCATCGCCGTCCGTTGGGCCGACTGCCGGTTCGCCTTCTGGAACTGCGTCACGCTGACCGAGGTCGGCATGGACGCCGGGCTCCTGAGGGAGCGCCTGAACGAGACGGCGGAGATCATGCGGTCGAAGAAGCACCCGGGTTTCCTGTGGCTCTTCGAGGACCTCCTCGACGAGGAGGCGCGCGCGGCGCTCGAGGCGGCGGCCGGGCAGGCGGGCCTCGCGCACGCCTTCCCCGGCACGGGCATGGCAGGGGACCTGTTGCCCGTCCCCGAACCGGCCCACCCCGACCTGACGTTCGTACGCGTGACCACCGACGACCACCTGCGGGCCTTCGCGGACCTCAACTCGCGTGCCTACGGCTTCCCGCTGGAGGACGGCCGTGACGGTCTGGCCGGCTCCGCACTGTGGAAGAACCAGGTGTACGCCTACCTCGGCGTACGGGACGGCGTCCCCGTGACCTGCGCCGCCACGGTGGAGGCGCAGGGCCGCCTCTTCGTCGTGCTCGTCGCCACCGCCCCCGAGTGGCAGCGCCGGGGCTACGCGGAAGCGGTGACGCGCAAGGCACTGCACGAGGGCGCCCGGGCCACCGGGACGACCCGGGCGACCCTGCACGCGACCGCCGCCGGGGCCCCCGTGTACCCGCGTATCGGCTTCGAGCCGAACTCCCCGATGCGCTTCTACGCCCTGAGGGACTGACCCGGCGGAGCCCGGCGCCGCCCGCCCGCGGACCGCGGGCGGGCTTCGACGCCGGCCGAGCGTGCCGGAGGGCTCGGCCCGGACCCTCCGCACGCCTCCCTCAGGGACAGGTGCCGTCCGCAACGGTGAAGTAGCCGACGGGCGACTCCTTCAGGGTGCGGGTGACGAAGGTGTTGTACAGACCCATGTCCTGGCCGGAACCCACGGCGTAGGCGTGGCCGCCGCCGGTCGTGGCGCGTCCCGCCTGGACGTGGGCGTAGTTGGTGGCGGTCCAGCAGGCGGCCGTGGCACCGGTGGTCCGTGCGGTGACCGCACCGGAGAGCTGCCCCGTCCGGCCGTCGGCGCCGCGGGCGGCCACCGCGTAGGTGTGGGAGGAGCCGGGGGACAGCCCGGTGTCGGTGTACGACGCCGAGCCGGACGTGGCGATCGGGGCGCCGTCGCGGTGGACGACGTAGCCGGTGGCGCCCTCGACCGGGTTCCAGCCCAGGCTGATGCTGGTGTCGGTGGTGCCGGTGGCGGCCAGGCCGGTCGGAGCGGGCGGCGAACCGGGCTGGGAGCCGGCGTCCTCCAGGCCGAAGAACCGTGCGATCCAGTAGCTGGAGCAGATCGAGTCCAGGAAGTACGCGGCTCCGGTGCTGCCGCACTGCTGGGTGCCGCTGCCCGGATCGACCGGGGTGCCGTGCCCGATGCCCGGGACGCGGTTCACCTCGACGGCCACCGACCCGTCCCCGGCCGGGTACTCCTCGTGCCGGGTGGAGTTCGGTCCGATGACCGAGGTGCGGCCCGGTGTCTGGGGCAGGCCGTGCAGCGCGGTCCACTGGTCCCGGAGTTCGTCGGCGTTGCGCGGGACGACGGTGGTGTCCCGGTCGCCGTGCCAGATGGCCACGCGCGGCCACGGGCCGGACCACGAGGGATGGGCGTCACGAACCCGCTGGGCCCACTGGGCGGGGGTGAGGTCGGTTCCCGGGCTCATGCACGAGTACGCGCTGAGGACGTCGTCGGCGCAGCCGTAGGGCAGCCCGGCGACGACCGCGCCGGCCCGGAAGACGTCCGGGTAGGCGGCGAGCATCACCGACGTCATGGCGCCTCCGGCGGACAGGCCGGTGACGTAGGTCCGCCGGGAGTCCGCGCCGAAGGCGGAGACGGCGTGCGCGGCCATCTGGCGGACGGAGGCGGCCTCGCCCTGGCCTCTGCGGTTGTCGCCGGGCTGGAACCAGTTGAAGCACTTGTTGAGGTTGTTCGCGGTCGTGGTCTCCGCGAACACCACCAGGAACCCGTGCCGGTCGGCGAGTCCGGGCAGCCCGGAGTTGTCGGCGTAGCCCTGGGCGTTCTGCGTGCAGCCGTGCAGCGCGAGCACCACCGCCGGGTCCGGGGTCAGGGACGCGGGCCGGTAGACGTACATGTTCAGCTGACCGGGATTGGTGCCGAAGCCGGTGACCCTGGTCAGTCCGACCGCCGCGTGGGCGGCCGGTGCCGGACCGGCCAGGGCCGCTCCGAGCGCGAGGGCGACCACGGCCGCCAGGCGGGACAGCAGGGTTCGCCACACGTGTCCCGCCGGGCGGGGCGGCGGATCGGCGGGCGGTGGCGTGGAAGGGACGGGGCACGGCGGGGCGGCGGCTCCCCGTGACGGCGGCGACTGCATGGCGGCTCCCTCGGGCGCTCGGGGGACACCGGACCACTCCGCCGGCGTGAACGGCGGGAGCGGCCCGGTGCCCGGCACCGTAGGGGTGGTTCAACGAGCAACGGTATGGCGTGGGGCACCACAGCCCGTCCGGCACGACGTGCGCACGGGCGGATTGTGCCGCCGCACGCCGTCTGCTATCCGGACGCGGGCAGGCGCGCCCGGACGCGAGGACACGGGCGGCTCCGCGCCGACGGGGACGAGCACGGTGACGGCCCGTTCGCACGGGGCCGGTTCCCGCGCCCGCAGCGAGGAACCCGGCACCGTCCGTCCCGTTGCGGGCATGCGCGGCCGGACTCGGGGAACGCGCTTGTCGTCCGCCGATGGTCGAGTCGCCGGACGGGGAAGGTGCATCGTGACGACGACCGTGCGGGCCGACGGGATCACCACCGGGATGCCGAAGACGCCGGATCCGCCGGCGGCGGCGTCCAGGGACGCGCGGGAGTCGTCGAGGCCGTTCCTCCGGCAGCGGACGGTGCCGGAGGAGGGCACGCCCGGGGACCGGCACGCACGCGACGCGCTGATCGGGCGTGGGGGAGCGGACACTACTGTAGGGACCGCACGTGTTCTGAACATGCGGTGCGCACCGGCGTGCCGCGCATCACGGGGGAGTTGCTTGAAGGTTGAGCGGCATACGTGACATCGGGCTGGGCGGTGCGTCCGCCGGGCAGGCACCGTCCGGTGCCGGTCCGGAGGGCTACTCGGTACGTTTCGAACGAGGTGCCTTCCGCATCGCCGATGCACGTCGCCTCGCGGCGGGGTACCTGGCCACGCTGCGGGACGACCGGGGACGGGCGTTGCCCGACAGAGTGGTGGACGCGGCGCAGCTGGTGGTGAGCGAGCTGATCACCAATGCGGTCAAGTACGGTTCGGATCCCATCGAATTGTCGTTGGCCCTGGTGGCGGACACGGTGACCGTCACCGTCCGGGACGGTGACACGACCCTGCCGTCACCGAAGCCCACGGACCCCGGCCGGGTCGGGCAGCACGGCCTGGAGATCGTCCTCGCGTTGTGCCGGGACGTCGGCGTCCGGCGCGAGCCGGCCGGAAAGCGCGTCACCGCGCATCTCGCCGTGCGCTAGGCCTGTGGCGACCGGTCCGTTCCGCGGTTCCGGACGGTGGCGCGGGTCTCCTCCGCCGCGGCCCGGGTTCCGGCCCGCCGCACCGATGCCGTCGGCCTGAGCGTTCGCCCCCGTGCCCCCGGACGATCCCGGCGGCGCGCCGAGGTCCGGAGCGAGGCCGGCGGCCGGCGGCGGAGGAAACGCACACGTCTCACCTGTGGAAACCGGGGTATCCGCGAGAGCGGATCACCGTCGTCCCGAGTGAGGAGTCACCGTGTCGTCCGCCGATGTCGTCGAGCTCATCCTGCAGGACCACCGCCGCATGGAGGACCTCTTCCGCACCATGCGCAACGTCGAAGCCGATCGTGCCGCCGCCCTGGCGGAGTTCGCGGACCTGCTGATCGCTCACGCCCGCGCCGAGGAGGAGGAGGTCTACCCGGCGCTGCGCCGCTACAAGAACGTCGACGACGACGATGTCGACCACAGCGTCCACGAGCACCGGGAAGCCGACGAAGCGCTGCTCGCCCTCCTGGAGGTGGAGGACACCGCATCGGAGGAATGGCAGGACAAGCTGGAAGAGCTGGTCACGGCGGTCAACCACCACGCGGACGAGGAGGAGCGGACGCTCCTGAACGACGCCCGGGAGAACGTCAGCGACGATCGCCGGGCCGAACTGGGCAGGGCGTTCGAGGAGTCACGTGCCCAGTACCTGAAGGACGGCTGCGGCAGCGTCGAGAACGTGCGCAAACTCCTCGCCCAGGACGGTGACTGACGTCCCCTCAGGCCGGCGGCGACGCGGCCGGGGGCGCCGGAGGGCGTCGCACGGGCCCGCCCGGCCCGTGGCCGTGAGCAGCCGGAGGGGGCGCCGGGGCCGGCCGGCACGAGGGGCCCCTGACGACGCGTGCCGGCCGTGGTCGCGCTCGCCGCCGGGAGCGACACCGACGGCAGCGACACCGGCGACAGCGAGGCGGCAGCAGGGCGGACGCCCCGCCCGGAGCCTCCGCCGCCTCCGGCACCGGTGCGGCGTACGGCGCCGCGGCAGCGGCCCCGGGAGCACGGACCGCCCGTGCCGAGGGGACGTGGACGACGCGCCCACTCCGTGACCCGGGAGGAACGCGCACGCTCGACTCGGACCTGATCACAGACCTGCGCATGACACTGGACCGACGTCGCCCGCCTCACCGCCGGACCCGGAGCGTCTGGCCGCCCCCACCGGGGTGCGGCCCGCCCGTCCTCTCGTCCAGGGCCCGCGGCACCCGGCTTTCCCGGCCGCCGTCCGCGCCCGCCTCACCGACCGGCGCGCGCGTCCCCGGCCACCCTTCCGGGACGGGCGGGCGCCGGCCGCTCCCCGCCCCGCTCCGGGCTGATCATCCACGGTGCGGCGGCTTCCCCACATGCCCGTCGCCCCGGGTGCCGGACATGTGATCATCAGGATGATGCTCGGCTGTCTCCGGTGCTTCGCCACGGCCCGGCTGAGAACATGAAGCGGTGGGTTCCGTCGGCGTGTCCGTTGTCCGACCGAGCGGAGAGGAGGGGAGACGGTGACCGAAGGTGGTGGGGACGCCCTTGGCGACGAGCGGGCCGCGGCGGTTCCCGGCAAGGCGGTCGGTGAGATGCTCGCGGCCCTCGGCACCGGAGCCTACGCGGTGGACGCGCGGGGCTGCATCGTGGCCGTCAACGCCGCCGCCGAGCGGATGCTGGGCCGGTCCGCCGAGGAGCTCGTCGGAGAGGACGCGCACGACCTGCTGCACCGCAACGCCCGCGGGGAGGCGGTTCCCAGGGCGCAGTGCCGCATGCGGCCGGCCTTCCTGGCGGGCCGTCCGGCCCAGGCCGGTCTGGAGTGGTTCGAACGGGGCGACGGATCACTGCTCCCCGTTTCGTGGTCGCTCACTCCCTGTGACATCGGTGACGGCGACACCCTCGTGCTCGTCCTCTTCCACACCCGGGGCGACCCCGAAGGGCTCGCCGAGCAGCCGGAGCCGAGCGGCGGGTTGCTCCAGGAGCTCGAAAGGCTCGCGCTGCTGGCCGAGATGACCACGCAGCTGACCTCGACCCTGTCCGTCGACGAGGCGCTGCAGCGCCTCGTGTCCCTCGTGCTGCCCCGGCTGGCGGACTGGGCGGTGATCGACCTGATCACCGAACGCGACGAGGTGTGGCGCACTAAGGTGGTGCACGTCGAGAACGAGGTCCTGGTGCCCCACCGGGACCTCGAGGGACCGATGGCGCCCGTGCCCGCGGAGTCACCGATGCCGTTGTCACGGGCCCTGCGGGGCGTGGCCTCGACGATCGCCGAACCGCAGACCTACGAGCGGTCCCCCGACACGGGCATCGCGGTCGAGCAGCGTCGTCTGTTCCGGTCCACGGGCATGCACTCGGCGGCCATCGCGCCGATCCGGGGACTGCGCGAGGTCCTCGGGGCCCTGACCCTGGGCCGTTCCGAACGCCCCGAGAAGTTCACCGCCGCCGATCTCACCCTTCTGGAGGACATCACCCGGCGCGCCGGCCTGGCCCTGGACAACGCCCGTCTCTACCAGCGGCAGCGCAAGGTGGCCGAAACCATGCAGCGGTACCTGCTGCCGCAGCTTCCGCGAGTGGCGGAGCTGGAGATGACGGCCCGCTACCTGCCCGCGCCGGACGCCTCCCACGTGGGCGGTGACTGGTACGACGCCTTCACCCTCGCCGACGGCGCCACCGCCCTCGCCATCGGCGACGTCTCCGGGCACGACCTGGACGCCGCAGCGGGCATGGCCCAGCTGCGCAACGTGCTTCGCGCCTACGCCTGGTCCCAGCAGGAACCACCCAGCCGCATCGTCGAACGCGTGGACCGGTCGGTGCTGCGCATCACGGACGTCCCCATGGCCACCCTGGTGCTCGCCACCCTCGCCCCGGGCGGCGGGGAACACTGGGAGCTGCGGTGGACCAACGCGGGTCATCCGCCGCCACTGCTGGTCACGCACGAGGGCCTGGTCCGCTACCTCACGGGGGGCAACGGCATGCTCCTGGGCACCGGCACGAACCCGGCGCGTTCGGACGGAGCGGACGTACTGCCGCCCGGCTCCACCCTCGTGCTGTACACGGACGGCCTCATCGAGTCCCCCAGCCACTCCATCGACGAGGGTCTGGAACAGTTGCGCCGGCATGCCGCCGCCCTCGCCCACCGCCCGGTGGAGGACTTCACCGACGAGCTGCTCAGCAGGGTGCGGCCGGCCGACAACGACGACGACGTCGCTCTTCTGGTCCTGCGGGTCGGCACCCCTCCCCAGCCCGGATGACGGACACGCCGGGGTGCTCCGACAGGCGGGCACGGGGGAGCGGGCCCCGCTGAGCCGGGTGGTCCGCTTCCCCCGGGCCGGGTGCGGGCGGCCGGGGACGACATCGGTGCCCACCGTCGTCCCACCCCTGTCCCGGCCACGTAGGCTGGCACCGTGCGCACGGTGGAACTGCTGCCCGACGCCGCCACTGAGCTGCGCGTTCGGGAAGTGTGGCGCAGGATGGCCGACGCCGGACTGCCCAGTCTCGCGGAACACCGGCACCCGACCAATCGGCCCCACGTGACCCTCGCGACGTGCGAGGACATCCCTCCCTCGACGAAGGCGGAGCTCGCGGCCGTTCTCGGCAACGGTCTGCCCGCGCCGTTCCGACTGGACGGGCTGCTGCACTTCGCCGGACGCACCCGTGTGCTCGCCTGGCGCGTCGTCGCCGACGCGGAACTCACCGAGCTGCACCGGCGGGTGTGGGACGTACTCGCCCCCACCGCCGGCCACCTCAACCCGCTCCACGCCCCGGAACGGTGGATCCCGCACCTGACCCTGGCCCGGTCGCGCCGCACGCCGGCGCAGTGGCCCGCCCCCCTCCTGCCCGCCGCGCTGCGCGGACCCTGGGAGGCGACCTTCACCGGCGCCCGCAGCTACGACTCCACGACGCGCACCGTCGAAAGCCTCGGAGGCGAGGCCCGCCCGCCGGCCGGATAAGACGGCCGGCGACGGGGCGGACACCGCCCGGCACGACAGCGGCGGCCGCATACCGCGAGGCCCCTCCCGGCTGCTCCACCCTCAGCGGCTACGTCCCGGACGGCGCCGATCGCCGCGGGCATGCAACGCACTCGGACGGGCAGACGAAGGTCCTGAACGGGAGGAAACATGAGCATGACGACGGAGACGGCCAAAAGAGCGGAAGCGGAGACCGGCCGGTGCGGTGAGTGCGGCGGTCGTGCCACCTCTTCGCCGGACGAGGCGGACGAGACGGAGGAGACCCCGCGCGAACGGGTCAACCGCCGGTGGAACGAGATCATGCAGGAGACACGCGTCGCGCAGACGGGAGTCCAGATCCTCTTCGGTTTCCTGCTCAGCGTCGCCTTCACCCCCCTCTTCCACGACCTGGGGACGTTCGACCACGTCGTCTACGTCATCACGGTGGTCTCGGGCGCGGCGGCGACCGCCTCCCTGATAGCGCCGGTGTCGATCCACCGTTTCCTGTCCGGGCAGCGCATGAAGGACGAGACGGTGAGGGCGGCGCACCGGCTCATGATGTGCGGGATGGTCCTGCTGGCCGTGACCATCGGCTGCACCCTGCTCCTGATCCTGCACGTCGTCGTACCGGGCTTCATGGCGAAACTGCTCGTCGGCGGCGTGATGTTGTGGTTCGTGCTGTCCTGGTACGCCCTCCCCCTGTGGCTGCGCCACCGCTCGGCCCGCCGGCCGGCACAGCAGGAGAAGTCCTGACGGAAGCTCAGCGGGCGTCACTCCGGCTGCCGGTCCGTGGCCGTGCCGCCGGGCGGGCTCCCGGTCACGTACGAGCCGAGCCCGGGGCTCCGTCCGCGTCTGCGAGGGCGATGCCCGGGCATACGGGATTCATCCCTGGGAAAGGAGTTCGCCCATGCTCGGCATAGCCGCGGCGGTGCTGTTCTTCATCGCCTTCCTGATCAACGCGGCGGAGATCGGCACCAACGACGTGTTCTCTTCGGTGAACGTCATGCTGCTGGGGCTGACCGCCCTGGCCCTGCACGTCGCGGGAATCGGGACCGCCCGGCCCCGCAGACGCTGATCCGGCTCCACGAAGGCCCGGTGACGTCCTGTCACCGGGCCTTCGTGGAGCCGGAAGGGCGGAAAGAGCGAGCCCGGGCCGACGGATCCCGTGACCGGGCGGGCCCTCGTCGGCCGTCGCCGCGCCGTGTGCCCGCGAACGTCTTCAGCGCAGCAACTGGACGATGGCGCACGTGCCGACGACGACGATGAAGACGCGGAGCGCCGTCGGAGGCAGCCGGCGCCCGATCCGCGCACCGAGCTGCCCGCCGACCGCGGAGCCCACGGCGATGAGGAGGACGGCGGTCCAGTCGAAGTCGGCGACGAAGAGGAAGAACAGTGCCGCGATGCTGTTCACGATCGCCGCGAGGACGTTCTTCACGGCGTTGAGGCGCTGGAGGGTGTCGTCGAGCAGCGTGCCCATCAGGGAGAGGTAGATGATCCCCTGGGCCGCCGTGAAGTAGCCGCCGTACACGCTGGCGAGCAGGAGACCGCCGAAGAGGGCCGGGCCGCCGTCGGTCCTCGTGACGGTTCCCGCGCGGGTGCGGCGCCGCTGCACGGCCGCGGACAGGCGCGGCTGGAGCACGACGAGGACCAGCGCGAGCGTCACGAGGACGGGGACGATCGTCTCGAAGGCGGTCTCCGGGAGCATGAGCAGCAGCACCGCTCCGGCCAGCCCGCCGATCGCGGCGGCGGTGCCCAGCCGCAGGACCAGCGAACGCTGCCCCTTGAGCTCCTCCCGGTAGCCGATGGCGCCGCTGACGGATCCGGGAATCAGTCCCAGGGCGTTGGACACGGTCGCCGTCACCGGCGGCAGCCCCGTGGCGAGGAGCACCGGGAACGTGATCAGCGTTCCCGATCCGACGATGGTGTTGATGGTGCCGGCGCCCATGCCGGCGGTGAAGACCGCCAGTGACTCCCAGATGGTCAACGCCTTCTCCTTCGCGCTCGGCGGACGCCTCCCCGCCCTTGAGGGTCGAGGGGCCTCACCGATCATGCACGAGGGGTGTCCGCGCCGGTGGAAGGGGGGGCCTCCTGGACCGCGGGCCGACGCGACCGGGACGACCGGGACGGCCGGGACGGCCGGAGGAACAGGCCGGACGGTGCGGACCGCGAGGAGGGAGGCGGTCTCGTCGCGGACGAGGACGCGAGGGTGGGTGGGACGGTGGCGGGGCGGGCACGGCCTCGGGGGGCCCGTCGTTCAGAACACCCACCGCGTATGGGTGTAGACCCCGTTGTCCCGGCCGAAGCCGTACGCCGTGACCGGGGCCACCGCGAACACCACCGCGTCCCCCTTGCGGAACGTGTCCCCGAGCCCGTGGAAGGTGCCCTGGGGCGAGGTGATGTGCGACCCGTACTTCGCCTCGTGCGCCGCGATCACCTCCTCCAGCACCGCCGGGTCGGCAACCGGCACGGCCTTGCCCTCGACCACGAGGTCGAGTCCTTCGGTGAGCGAGTTCCCGCCGGTGGTCAGCGCACAGTGCGCGTCCTGAGCGAGGTTCCTCGCCTTCTGCTCCCCCGGCCCGGTGGAGAAGTACAGCACGCCGTCGTGCCAGACGGCGATCACGGGCGTGACGTGCAGCCGCCCGTCGGGCCGCACCGTGGACACCCAGAAGATCTCTGCGGCCTCCAACTGCCGTTGGGCCTCGGCCCACTCGGTGGCGGCGACGTCCGCGGCGCCCGGCCGGGAGGTGAGAGCGGAGCTGTAGCGGGCGTCGAGCTCGGCCGTGGGTTGCTTTGCGGGTCCCTGAGTCGGCATGGCGGATCTCCTTCCTCGCTCCCTCCTAACCACTGGCGGTCCGAGCCGAAACCACCACCGCACCCGTTCGTGTCCCTCCGTGCGCCCGGTGAGGCACAGTCGTGGCCCGCCCCGGCCCGCACCGGCGAGCAGCGCCCGCAGCAGTTGACGGCGGTCGTCCCGGACCATGCGACGAACTCGACGGCCGGTCCGCGGGGAGGCATGCGCACCCGGGGGACGCGGAAAGGGAGGCTCAGGCGGGGGAGGGGATCTCTGCGGTGACCTCCGGACGCCCGCCGGACCGCCCCCTCACGGGCGGCGATCCGGCAACCGCCGCTCACTCGGTGTCCGGAAGCCGCAGCCACTCCTCCCACGTCAGGTCCCGTCCGATGAACCGCGGCCGCTCGAACGGCCAGTCCTCGGCGATCCAGCGCGGCACGAACGCGTCCAGCGCCCGCTCCAGCGCACCGCCCACCTCCTCGTCCACCACCCACCAGGAGATCTCGGCGTCGGCCCCCCGCTTCTCCGGCGGATCGATGTAGACGCAGCCGCGCAGGGCGGTGCGGTCCGCGTTCTCGACGGTGTAGTTGAACGACTGGTGGGCCTCGATCTCCGCGGCGTGCCGCTCCAGGTCCGCGTGGTTCGCCTCGTACGACATCGTGGCCGGCGGCCAGCCCCAGGCGGGGCCGAAGATCGACCACAGCCGCTCCCGCGAACCCATCACCGCGGGGTAGTCGAGCGGCGCGTCCGCACCGCTGATCGGACGCAGCCGGTGGCCCCCGCCGTCGGGTATGTCGATGTGAAGGGGATGGACGAAGTCACGCGGCAGCCAGGTCATGGGCGCGAGCCAACCACGCCGGAGCACGGCGGGCAAAAGGATTTGACCCCGCCGCACCGCCCGGTCGCGCGGGTTCTCCGCCCGCCCGCCACGCGCCACCCCGCGGAGGGCGACACCTCGCCCGGCACGGCGGCGTGGCCCGCCACGAGCGACAGCCCGTTCGCTGCCGCGCCGCCGTCACCCCGGCCGGCACACCCGTCCGGGTCACACCGTGATCGGCAAGGCGTCCCTCAGCCGGACTGAGCGCCCTTGTCCAGGCCGAGAAGGCCGGTGATCGGGGCGAGCGTCTCCTTGGCCTTGCCGAGGAGACCGTCCCCGCCTTCCTGGGCACCGGCGCCGGTGGCCTGTTCGGTCGCCTGACCGCCCGTGCCGTCGGGAGTGTCGGCGTGAGCGGTACCGGCAGTGGTCAGAGCGGCCGCCACGAGAGCCAGGGCGGCGAGTGCGCGATATCTGGTGTTCATACGCTGATGAACGATAAAGAGCGAAATGCGTTACTGATCGAACGGTTTCTGTCTTTTGTGAGCTTCCCGCGCCTCGCCCCCGTGTCCGGCGGAAAGGCGTCGAGCCTCACCCCGGTCCCGTCCTCCAGCCGCTCCGCGCGGCCCAGGGCTTTCCAGAGCCCGTGCACGTCTTGTGCCACGCCTGTCCGACGGGTGCGCACCGGGATCGCCCGGGCCCGGCCGGGGTCGTCTGGGAGGATGGCGCGCGTGGACGCAGCATTCGCCCGGACGGTCTGGCAGGTCCTGGAACCCCTGCACGCGGTCACGTACTTCGCGCCCGAGAGTCGCGAGGCCCACCGCGCGGTGGGTCTGCGCGGCTTTTGGACGGGCTACTTCGCGGCCCGGGCCGCGCCGCTGGGAGCGGTGGCGGCGGGTGCGGTGACGGCGGCCTTCTTCAACTTCCATCCCGCCATGGTGCGGCGTGCCATCCCCGACGCGTGGGGACTCGCCGCGCCCGAGGTCGTGCTCCGCGCCCGCGTCGAGGCGGCCACCGCGGCACTGCGCCGGGTGGCGCCGTCAGTGCCGGAGGCGGCGGCGAAGGCCGTCCCCCTGCTGGAACGGGTGGTCGCCCTCGCGGACGGCGCCGGACGCCCGTTGTTCGCCGCCAACCGCGACCTGCCCGCACCCGGGGACCCGGTCGGCGCCCTCTGGCAGGACGCCACGACGCTGCGCGAGCACCGCGGAGACGGCCACGTCGCCGTGCTGACCGCCGAGGGCCTGGACGGCTGCGAGGCCCATGTCCTCTTCGCCGCGTGCGAGGAGGTGCCCGCGGCGGTCCTGCGGGACAACCGCGGCTGGTCCGAGGAGGACTGGCAGGCGGCCGCGCACCGCCTCACCGCGCGGGGACTGCTGGAGGGCAGTGGACACCCCACCGACGAGGGACGCAGCCTGCACGCCCACATCGAGGTCCGCACCGATGCCCTCGCCGTCCGGCCCTACCGCGGCCTCGGCGCGACCGAGGCCGCCCGGCTCGTCGGCTTGCTCCGCCCGCAGACCGACCGGGTGCTCACCTCCGGCATCATCCCCTTCCCCAACCCCATGGGCCTTCCGCCCCGCACCGCGTCACCTTGACGAGTCGACGAGTCGCCTCGCGGACCACGGCGGTGAGCAGGTGAGCACGGGAGCCGCAGCGCGGTTCCGGGGCCTGCCCGGTCGCGGTGGAGGCGTCCGCTCTCCGGCCGCCGGCCTGCCGGGCATCCGCTCCGGACACGCCCGCGGACGGTCCGACGAGCCGGGGAGCGGAGGAAGGCACGGTCGGCCGGGTCACGTCCGGCGCGTTCGGTCCGCGGGCAGTGCGGCGCACCCCGCTGGTCCACCGGGCAGGCGCCGGCGGTTGTTCGCCACGAGCCGGTAGGCGGCGTGGGCTGCCCAGCGCACCGGCGGCAGGGTGAGCAGCGCTCCTACGAGTGCCCAGGCGCCGCCGGCGCTCAGCAGCAGTTTCGCCACCGCCCGGGCGCCGCCGTACACCCTTCCGACCGGTGTCACCCAGAGTGCTTCGTGCCGGGCGCGTTCCCGGGTGACGCCCAGAGCCGCGAGATCGGCGCGCTGCCAGGGAACGGCTTCGCACCCAGGACGCACCACTCGCTCGAGGAAACGCACCGAGCTGGTGCAGAAGCCGCAGTCCCCGTCGAAGACAAGTACCGGCCGGTTTCGCATACCCCCCATCATGCCGCGCCCGCCGTCCCGGCGGCCGGACGGCCGTCGTTGCGCAGACGATCGCCGATCCCGCCCGCCCGGAGGCATCGGCCCGGGCGTCGTGGGCCCCGCGTGACCGTCCGCCACCGGCTCGACCGGCGGCCCGGGAGGGTGGTGGCGCCGGCCGTGATCGGGATCGGCACGGATCTGCGAAGGGGGGCGGGGGGCGAGCCCGGAAGCGGTCCTCGGCGCCGCCGGAAGCAGGTCGCGGGAATCGACCGCGGTCGCGTGCGGTGAAGCCGCGTGACGGGGGTACCGGCAGGGCAACGCATGACGGGCGGGTCGGGAGGGCGACGATGGATTCGATGAGTCAGTTGCGGCAGCTCAGGGCTGTGTACGCGGGCGGCGTGGTCGCCTGGACCTTCTGCCTGTTGCTGACCATGGTCCAGGGCGACGGGTCGGCACGGCAGACGGTGGTGCTGCTGGGGCTGCTCGCCGTCTTCCTCGTCCTGCTGCTGTGGTCGACCTGGTGCCTCTGGGAAGCCGGGACGCGCCGTTCGGTGGAGCGGGCCGGAGGCACGATGAACGCGCAGGTCGAGCGTTCCTAGCGGGGCGACGGCCGGCACGGTGCGGGCCCGTGGGCGGAAGGAGCCCCGGCCCGGGGCTCAGGGCCGACGGGCCCGTCCGGGATCCGGGATCCCGCCGCCGGGCCGGAGCGGGTGAGAGGGGACCGGGGCACGAGGACGTACGTCGTCCCGGTGCCGGGCCCGCCCGGGCGGGCGGGCGCGCGGCGGTCACCCGCACGGGTGAAAGCACGGGCCGTCGGCTCCCGGCCCGCATGTCCGGCGCGCTCCCGGGGAGAACCCCGGCATGCGACGCCGTCCCGGCGACGGAGGGAGCCCACGCGTGAGCGAAGTCGTCCTCGACGCCGTCTTCGCCTCCGACCACCAGTGGGTCGCGGGGCGTTCCTGGGCCTATCCCGACGGCGGCCCCACCAATCCGGGCGACGACAAACTGGACCACCTCACCGCGGAGCCCGGCCACTCGCGCACCGGCACGTTCCGCGCCACGCGCCGGGCCGACGGACTGTGGGACACGGGCCTGCTGACCACCGAGGAGAGCGCCGAGGGGTTCACGGTCCGTACCGGAGACCGCCTGGACGCCAGGGTGCGCCTGCCCACCGGGCTGGGCGCGTGGCCGGCGATCTGGACCTGGCGGGACGGGGGCAACGAGGTGGACGTGTTCGAGTACCACCCGGACAACCCCGACCTGCTGGAGTTCACCAACCACGTGCGTCCGGGACAGAGGTACGTCCGCGACGACGCCGTCCGTCCCGGCGGCCTCGTCGATCTGAGCGTGACGTTCGGCGGGCGCAGTGTGGTCTGGTCGCTGAACGGCAGACGGGTGTTCGCCGACGGACGCGGTGTCGGACCCGGCTGGTACGCCTACCTCATCGTCAACCTCTCGGTGTGCGCGGGGCGTTACCACCCGCCTCCCGACGCCGCCACCACCGAGCTGTCGTACGAGGTGGAGAGCCTGGTGGTGTACCGCGACGGTCCGCGCGGGACGGCGCTGCGGACGGGGTGACCCGGCTGTCGGGCGCCGGGCCGGCCGGGTGTTCCGTACGCGCGCCCGATCGGGCCGGCCGGACATGCCGGGAGCGGGGGACGGGAACCGCCCGTCTCCTGGGCGGGGACGCGCTCAGGTCTGTCCTTCCGCGGTCTTCCAGAACTCACGCAGCGCGACGGCGAGCGCCTCGGGCGCCTCCTCGGCGATGTGGTGGCCCGAGTCGATCGGACCGCCGTCCGGCCGGCCCCCGGCCCGGTCCCGCCACACCTCCAGCACGTCGCCGTAGAGGTCGGCCATGTCGTCCCGGGTGGCCCACAGGACCTGCAGCGGACACCCGATGCGACGGCCGGCTCGCCGGTCGGCGTCGTCGTGCCGGCGGTCGATGCCCAGACCGGCCCGGTAGTCCTCGCACATGGCGTGCACGGTGGCCGGGTCGTGGACGGCGCGGCGGTAGTCCTCGTACGCCTCGGCGCCCATGTGCCCGGGGGTGGCCCCGTACCAGGCGTCGGGGTCCGCGTTGATGATCCGTTCGGCGGGCTTGTCGGTCTGCCCGAGGAAGAACCAGTGCCACCAGTTCGCGGCGAACTTCGCGTCGCACCGGCGCAGTGCCTCGCCGATGGGGACGGCGTCCAGCACGCTCAGGGCGGAGACGGCCTCCGGGTGGTCCAGGGCGAGGCGGGTGGCCACGTACGCGCCCCGGTCGTGGCCGACGACGGCGAACCGTTCGTGGCCCAGGCCACGCATCAGGGCCAGGCAGTCTCCGGCCATGGCGCGCTTGGAGTACGGACGGTGTTCCCGGTCGGTCGGGGGCTTCGAGGACTCTCCGTAGCCTCGCAGGTCGGGGCAGACCACCGTGTGACCCGCGGCGACCAGGAGCGGGGCCACGCGGTGCCAGGTCGCGTGCGTGCGCGGATGGCCGTGCAGGAGCAGTACCGCCGGACCGTCGCCGCCGTACCGCACGCGGAGCCGGGCCCCGTCTCCCGCACGACGCGCCAGCGTGAAACCGTCGAACATGCCGCCCCCTGCGCTCGGTCGTGGTGGTCCACCTGCCCCGGATCACTCCGTCCACACGATCGTTCCGGTGCCGCACGCCCCGCTCACGGCGCTTCCGGGGCGGTGTCCGGGACCACCGCCGAACCGGTGGAGCCGCGCGAAGGCGGGGACTTCCCCGGCCTCCGCCGGCGACCGGGGCGCGGACCGAGCCCGGCGCGTCTCCTCGGGGGGCCCGGCCCCACGGCCGTAGCACCGCAGGCCCGGGTCCCGGGTTCCGGCTCCCGATGAGTTTTCGGTGCCCGGGCGGTCCACTTGGTCATGATGACGCGGATACTCAAGACCTCCGGGGCCGACCTCGCCTACGACGTCCACGGCCCGCTGCCGACCGCCGACGGGCGCCCACCGCTGTTCATGATCGGCCAGCCCATGGACGCCCGCGGCTTCGACGCGCTGGTGTCGCACTTCCCCGAGCGCACCGTGATCACCTACGATCCGCGCGGCATCGGCCGCAGCACCCGCAAGGACGGCCGGGTCGACCACGTGCCCCGGATCCAGGCCGCCGACGTGCACGCCCTCATCGAGGCGCTCGGTGCGGGCCCGGTCGAGATGTTCGCGAGCAGCGGCGGTGCGGTGACCGCGCTCGCTCTCGTGGCGGCGCACCCCGAGGACGTGACCACCCTGGTGGCGCACGAGCCGCCCCTCATTCCGCTGCTTCCCGACGCCCGGGCCGCCGAGCGCGCCGCAGCCGGCGTCCGGGACGTCTACGAGAAGAAGGGCTGGGGTGCCGGCATGGCGGCCTTCATCGCGATGACGTCGTGGCGGGGCGAGTTCACCGACGACTACTTCGCCCTGCCCGCGCCGGATCCCGCTGCCTTCGGGATGCCGGCCGAGGACGACGGCTCCCGTGACGATCCGCTGTTCTCCGACCGGTCCCGGGCGGTCAGCAGTTACCGGCCGGACGTCGACGCGCTGACCGCGGCGCCGACCCGGATCGTGATCGCCGTGGGGGAGGAGTCCGGGGACGTCCTCACCGGACGCGCCTCGGTGGCCACGGCCGAGCTGCTCGGTCAGCGGGCGACGGTGTTCCCGAGCCACCACGGCGGCTTCCTCGGCGGCGAGTCCGGCTACGCCGGGCAGCCCGAGGCCTTCGCGCGCAGGTTGCGCGAGGTCCTCGAAGAGGCCGGCTGACGGTTTCCACGACCAGGTCCCGGAGGCAGTGCGCTGACCGGCGGGCCGCCGGGGTGACGTGAGCCGAGGTGTGCGAAGGGAGGTGCCGGCCGCCCCCTTCGCGCCGTCACTCCGCCGGCGGCGCGGTGATCCGCTTCTCGAACCAGTGCTGGGCGTACGGCTCGTCGCTGAAGGCGGCGACCTCCCGGAAGCCGTGGGAGCGGTACAGGCCGATCGCGGCGTCGAGCGCCTCGTTGGTGTCAGGCGCAAGGTGTCGTGGCCGTGCCGGGCGGCCCGCGCCTCCGGCTCGGCCAGGAACCGGCGGCCGAGGCCGAGGCCCCGGGCACGGGAGGGCGACCCGCATGCGCTTGACCTCCGCCGGTGCCCCGGAGGGCAGTTTCAGGCCGGCGCAGCCGACGGGCTCGCCGTGCAGCCGGGCGACGAGGAACAGGCCCTGCGGCGGACGGACTTCCCCGGCGTCGGGCAGCAGGCTCCGCGCGGGGTCGAAGCCGGTCTCGAAGCGCTCCTGCAACTCGGTGAAGCAGCACCGCAGGCAGTGCTCGGCGTCGGGGTGGTCCGGGGCGACGGGGTCCAGGGTGACCGTCGCGGCGGTCAGCAACCGGTCGACCTCGGCCATGGCGGCGACCAGCCGGGCGCGCCGGGCCGTGTCGAGCGGCTCCAGGAGGCGGCCGGCCAACTCGTCGCTCCTGCGGTCGAGTTCGGCGCGCTCCGCGCGGCCCGCTTCGGTGAGCCGGACGGTGCGCACCCGTCAGTCCCGGGGGTGCGGCTCGACGCTCACCAGGCCGTCGGCCTCGAGGGAGCGCAGCAGCCGGCTGACGTACCCGGAGTCGAGCCCGAGGCGTTCTCACAAATAAATGTTCGAGTGAACATTTTTCTGTTAGAAAGGGGGTATGGATGTAGCCGATCGTTTCCACCCGGCCCTGCGGCGTACCCGGGGCGCCGACCGGACGGCCGCGCCCCGGGCACGTGCCCGGGGCGCGGCCGTGCACACCGGCCCCGACGTGGTCCGGGCCGCCCGGTGACCGCGGGCATCGACACGCCGGACCGGCGCGGACGCACGGGACTGGACCGGCACGGCCGCGGCCTGACGGGCAATCCGCGGGTGCGGATCGTCGACGTGGAGGTCCTCTCCTGCGACTGGTACGTCCTGCGCAGGACCACGTTCGACCACCGGCACGCCGACGGCCGCTGGAGCCGTGAACAGCGCGAGACCTACGACCGCGGTGACGGCGCCACGATCCTGCTCTACGACACCGACCGCGAAACCGTCCTGCTCACCCGCCAGTTCCGTCTTCCCGCCTACGTCAACGGACACCCCGACGGGATGCTCGTCGAGAGCGCGGCCGGCCTGCTGGACGGCGACACCCCCGAGGAAGCCGTCCGCAGGGAGGCGGCCGAGGAGACGGGACACGACATCGGTGCGGCCGAGCACCTCTTCGACGTCTACATGAGTCCCGGCTCGGTCACCGAACGCCTGCACTTCTTCGCCGCCCCCTACCGCCCCGCGGCCACCGCGACCGCACAGGCGGGCATCGCCGAGGAGGGGGAGGACATCACCGTCCTGGAGCTTCCCTTCTCCGAGGCGCTGGCCATGATCCGCAACCGCGGGATCGTCGACGCCAAGACCGTCCTGCTGCTGCAGTGGGCGGCCCTGGAGGGCCCGTTCACGCACGTCCGCAGATGACGGACGCCCAGCCCGACCGCGGCGGGGACCGCCTGCCGACGGCGCTCCCGCGCGCCCCGACGCACCACGGGGGAACCCATGACCTGCCGCACCCGTCCGGCCGCGGCCTGTGCTCCGGCCGCGGCGCTGCCGTGGCCGCGCCCGGTGTCGCGGCCACGCCCGGCGAGGCGATCGACGAGCACGCCGCGTGCTTGACGCGCGCCGTCCCGCCATGGGTCACTCTCAACGCCGGGGACGCCGCCGCACACCGGCCGCGGTCTCGGCCCGGGGCCCGTGGCGCCCCACCGCACGTGATGTCACCCGACCCGGTGTCCGTCCCTACGAACGAGATGGCAGCCCCATGAGCATCATCGATCTCGCCGCACTGGGCGAGTCCTTCACCCGCGACCCCTATCCCGTGTACGCCGGATTACGGGCCCGGGGGCCGGTGCACCGCATCCGGATGCCGGAAGGGGGTGCGGAAGCCTGGCTCGTCGTCGGATACGAGGCCGGGCGTGCCGCACTCGCCGACCCCGGGCTCTCGAAGGACTGGAGCAAGGCGTCCCCCTCCCTGCCGCTGGGCGCCGTCTCCTCCGGCCCGCACATGCTCAGGGCCGACCCGCCGGACCACACGCGGCTGCGCAAACTGGTCGCCCGGGAGTTCACCGCGCGCCGGGTGGAGGGACTCGCCCCGGGCATCCAGAAGACCACCGACGCGCTGCTGGACCGGATGCTCGCCGCCCCCGACGGGCGCGCCGACCTCGTCGAGGCGCTGTCCTTCCCGTTGCCGATATCCGTGATCTGCGAACTCCTCGGCGTACCGGACCTGGACCGCGAGTCCTTCAGGACCTGGTCGAACGACGCCCTCGGCGCCGTCGACCCCGAAGAGCGCAAGGCCGCGGCGACCTCGATGGCGCAGTACATGGCGGACCTGGTGGAGGGCAAGCGGAAGCGGCCCGGCGACGACCTCATGAGCGCGCTGATCCACGACTCCGACGAGGACGGCGACCGGCTGTCCCGCGAGGAACTCCTGGGCATGGCCTGGCTGCTGCTCGTGGCCGGCCACGAGACCACCGTGAACCTCATCTCCAACGGAGTCCTCGCCCTGCTCACCCATCCGGAGCAGTTGGCCGCCCTGCGCGCGGACCTCTCCCTGATCGACGCCGCGGTCGAGGAGATGCTCCGCTACGAGGGCCCCGTGGAGACCCCCACGTTCCGCTTCACCACCGGGCCGGTGACGATCGGCGACACGGTCGTCCCGGGAGGCGGCGAACTCGTCCTGATCGCGATGGCCGACGCCAACCGCGACCCCGCCCGCTTCCCCGCGCCCGACCGTTTCGACATCTCCCGTGACGCCCGGGGCCATGTGGCGTTCGGCCACGGCATCCACCACTGCCTGGGGGCTCCGCTGGCACGCCTGGAGGCACGGATCGCCGTCAGGACGCTGCTGGAGCGCTGTCCCGACCTGACCCTGGACGTCCATCCGGCGGCGATCACCTGGCGGCCGGGAATGATGATCCGCGGTCCGCGCGGCCTGCCCGTACGTTTCACCCGGTAGGCCGAGGACGGCCGCGAGCCCTCCCCGGTCCGCCGGCGGCCCTCCGTCCACCGAGGGCCGATCGCGCCCGGGCGCCGGCCCGGTACGCGCGGAGGTGCGCACCCCGCCGTACAGCTCAGACCAGCAGCGCGGCGGCGTGGTGACGTGCCTCCCGCAACCAGGAGGCGCGGGTTTCACGGGAGGAGTCGGTGACCGTCCGGAAGACGACCCGGCGGACGTCGGCCACTCCCACGTACGGCAGGACGCAGGCCGACCAGATCCTGTGCAGAGGGTCCCCGAACTCGGCCTCCTCGCGGTCGGCGGGGGTGTCGGAGGTGTTCAGGACGAGGGCCCGGCCGGCTTTCAGCAGCCCTTCGGGCTTTCCCTCCGCCGTCCCCAGTTTGTAGGCGACGCCGGGCACGAACACACGCTGCATCCAGCCCGCGAGGACCGCGGGCGGCATGCCCCACCAGTTGGGGTGGACGAACACCATGGCATCGAGTGCGGCCACCTCGGACCGGTGCAGCGCCACCTGCGGATCGTGGGCGTCCGTGGCGGGCCGGACCGTCTCCGTCTCGTCGGCGGACAGTTCGGGCGCGAATCCCTCGGCGCAGAGGTCGTGCGCGAGGACCTCGCATCCGAGGTCGCGCAGCTGGTGCACCACGGCATCGAACACCGCGTGATTGAAACTGCCGGGCCGTGGGTGCGCGAGGTAAACCCCTATGCGTGGCATTCATTCCCTCTGGAGACATCGGTGGTCAGCATCCGCGGGGGCTCCGCAGCCGTCCCGCTCGACTGATCATCATGGCCGGTGGGGCGCTGCTCGCGGGACCGGTCGACGAGATCCGGGGGAAGACGCCGGCCGTCGTGACACGGCGGCCCGCTCCGGGGTCATTACGCGGGCCGGGGTGTCCCTTCTAGACTGCGGCCGACCACCGGCCTGCCGTCGCATGGGGGAACCGTGAAACGCAAGACCAGTTTTGTGTGGGCGTCAGTCGCCGCCCTCGCTCTCGTCTCCTGCGGAAGCGACGACGGCGGCGAGGGGGCACGGCCCACCGCCGGCAAGCCGGCCGGCCCCTCCTCGAGCGGCCCCGCGCCGACGTCGACGGCCCCGACGGCCGACCCCGGCGAGCCTCCGCTGCCCGGCGCCGCCGGGGGAGAGGAGGGGGTCCGCGACGCCGTCACCGGCTGGTACAGGGCGGTCGCCGACGGAGACGGAGCCACGGCGTGCGGCCTGCTCACCGGCGAGGCGCGACGCGAGGCGATGGCCGACCTGCTCGCCTTCAACCAGCCCTGCCCGGAGGTTTTCACCGCGCTGACCTCGCAGTTCGACGACGAGGAGCTGCAGAGGTTCCGGTCGATAACCGTGAGCAGGGCGACCGTCACCGGAGACCAGGCCGTGGTCCAGGACGCGGACCTGAAGGGCCTCGCGGGCACGGAGGGCATGACCGACGAGGATCCGGACCCCCTCCGTCTGGTGCGCCGTTCCCAGGGCTGGCTGATCAGCGACCTGGGCTGACAGGAGACGGGACGCCCGCGGGGAACCGCGCCCTCACCGGCGGGAAGCCGGGGACGCGCTCACCCGCGTCCCCGATCCCCCGGCACGTGACGTACGCGACGCACACGAGCGCCATGACGACTTCACCCCAGGACGGCGTCCCGCGCCGGTCGGCGGGCAGCGGGGCGTCGAGGGCGCGTCGGAACACCTCCGCGGCCGGGCCGTCCGGACCGCTCCCGATCACCCGGAAGGGGAGAGCTGTTCGCGCACCCAGTCAGGGTCGGGGTTGACGTGCGGCCGACCCGCCACGACGACGGTGGGCACGGTCTCGTTGCCGTCGGCGGCGGCCCTCACCGCGGCCGCTGCGGCCGGGTCGCGCCGGATGTCGACCCAGTGCAGCCGGCGGGCGCTCCGGCCCAACCGGATGCGCAGTCGCAGACAGTACGTGCAGCCCGGTCGCCAGAAGACGACGGGCCGGCCGTCGGCCGCGCTGCGGCGTCGCGCCTCCAGCGCACTGATCGACCTCGGGAGGACCAGAGGCGGGTTCACGCCCGCGAGCAGCACGAACACCAGCAGGAGTGCTGCGGCCGCGCCGGGGCTCCCCCTGGAGAGCAGCCCCGTCGCGACGACTGAGCCGCAGAGGACGAACAGCATCGGCGGGATCCAGGCGCGCATCATGACGACGCAGGCTACCGATGGGCCGGAACACCCCTCGGGCCGGGCCGCTCACCCGGCGTTCACCGGACGCCGGAGCGGTCTTCGCCCGGCACCGGCACGGGGCCGACGGTGCGCCGTCGGCCCCGTGCCGTGGCGGCCGGCCACCGGTCGCACACCGACGCCCCGGTGGGGCGAAAGGCACCGGGCCCGAGGAAGGCCGCGACCGTACGGGGGGCATGACGCGGCGCGACGACACGTCGCGCCGCTCCTGGCACCACCTCCCGCGTGGCCGGTCGGTCGTCGGACCGGTCAGGAGAAGCGGGTGGTGGAGACGGATCGTGCCGAACGGATCGTGGAAGATCGCCAGCCGTCGTCGCCGGTGTCGGAGTCGTCGACGCCGCCGGGACGGGCGTCACGGCGGCGTCCGGGCGCCGGTCGTGCCGCGGGGGCGGTGTACTGATCATCCGTTGCGGCACGCCGGACGGCTCGTCGTTGGGCGGCCGTGGTGGCCCCCCAGATGCCGTCGTCCTCACCGCGCTCGATCGCCCAGGTGCGGCAGTCGAGGAGCACGGGACATCGTCGGCATATCGCCCGGGCCAGGGAGGCCTCCGACCCGGGAGCGGCCGAGTCGGACAGCGGGAAGAAGATCTCGGGATCCTCACCGACGCATGCGGCCTCATCGCGCCAGTCGTACGTAGCTGCGTGTTCGTGGACGTCGGTCATCGTCTACCTCTGCCGGTTCTCGTCTCAAGTGATCCAGAAGGCGGTTCGGCACATGGCGGTGCCGCGGACCCGGCAGAGGTTGCATGCCATCGTACGCAGCGATGTCCACTTTTTCCAGAATGTTTGTTTTGCCGGCCCGGGGTGGTGCGTCCGGACCGGCGGTCGGCGGGCGCATGGCTGTGACCAGCGTGTTCGGCGCGTCGAGGGCGCCCGGACCCGGCCGGCCGGAGGCGGTGTCGCGGGCGGCGCCCGCGCCGGTCCCGCCGCCGCCCGCGACCCTCACCCGTGGGACTGCCCCGCCGTCGGAGTCCGGACGTCCCGGACGGTGCTGTGGTCAGGTCGGGAGGGCTCGTTCGGGTTCGGTCGCCGATGCGTCCGCCGCGGTGTCCGGGCGGGGAGTGCGATCCGGTTGGACCGCGCCGTCCCGCAGGGCGCCGGTACCGGGCTCCGCGGTGGCCGCCCGGCCCTTCGGAGCGGTGCGCGCCGGTGTGGTGAGCACGGCGAGGCAGCCGACGACCAGGGCGATGCCGGCCCATCCGGACGGGGGCAGGCGCTCACCGACGACCAGTACGGCGAGTACGGCCGCGACGGCGGGCTCCAGCAGCGACAGCGTGGTCGCGGTGCTCGCGGGGACGTGCGCCAGCCCCCAGCCGAACAGGACGTACCCGATGAACATGGGCACCAGGGCCATGTAGACGCCGACGGCCGTGTTGGTCCAGGAGTCGAGGAGCGGCGCGCCGGTGGCCAGCAGCACCGGCATGAGCAGCAGTCCGCCCAGTCCGAAGACGCTCCCCATGGCCGCGCCGGAGCCGGCGCCGCGGCTGATCAGGCGGTGGGCGGCCCAGGAGTACAGGGCGTAGGTGAAACCGGCCACCAGGCCCAGTGCCATGCCGAGCGCGGTCGCCCCCGCGGAGTGGGCGCCGGGACCGGAACGCGGATCGGCCGTTTCCGCCGCGCACAGCAGCACCGTGCCGGACAGGCCCAGGGCGGCGCCGATCGTCCAGCGGCGCGTCAGGCGGCGTCCGTCCACCGCGCGCTCGATCACGGCCGAGGCGAGGGGGGCCGAGCCGATCGACACCACCGTCCCGGCGGCGACCCCGGCCAGGTGCATGGAGGAGTAGAACGCCAGGGGATAGGCCCCCACCGACAGGGCGCCGAGCAGCAGCACGCCGCGTTGCGCACGCAGCGCGGCCGTTTCCCGGCGGATGCGGGGGGCGGCCACGAGGGCCTGGAGCAGTCCGCCCAGGCCCATGGCGACGGCCCCGATCGCGAGGGGCCCCACCGCGGGGGCGAAGGTCGCGGCGGTGCCCGTGGTGCCCCACAGCACCGACGCCAGGAGCACGCACAGCGAGCCCGTGCCCACCGAACCGGCCGCGCGTCCAACGGGCCGCGTCACAGCCGGTCCAGCAGGTCGGCCGCCATCGCCCGGGCGTGTTCCAGGCGCGTGCCCGCGCCCTCCAGGCCGGCGCGGGCCATCGCGCCCTCCAGCAGGAACGCCAGGTGCTCCGCCACCGTGCGGGCCTCCTCCGGCCGCCCGGGCAGTAGTTCCCCGACGTGCCCGGCGAGCAGGGACTCGACCTCCTCCTTGTGCCGGCGCACCACGGCCCGGCCCTCGTCCCCGGCGGGCAGTTCGGCGGCCGCGTTCAGCAGGCCGCACCCCCGGAACCCGTGCTCGTAGGCGAAGGCGGCATGATCGGCGTAGGCGTCGAAGACGGCCAGTACCCCGCCCCGCGCGTCCCGGGCCTCCTCCAGGCGCCGCCGGTACAGGTCCAGCCACTCCTCGTGCCGCGCGTCGAGGTAGGCCCGCACCAGGTCGGCCTTGGAGGAGAAGTTGTTGTACAGGCTCATCTTCGCCACGCCCGCCTCGGCGGTGATCGTGTCGATGCCCGTGGCGGCCACCCCGTCCGCGTAGAAGCGGCGCGCGGCGGCGGCGAGCAGCTTCTCCCGCGCGGCTCCCCGCCGCGTGCCGGGCCTCGAAGCCGCGGCGCCGGTCTCGCTCATGACGTCCTCTCTTTCCCTCTAGGTAGACCAGTCTACCTAGAGGGGGACGCCCAGCCGGTCGGCCACGGTGGTGAGGGCCGTTCCCAGGGGGAGGGCGACCCGGGTGAGCGCGTGCCGGTCGCCCCGGGTCGGGTCCCGGTTGACGACCAGTACCGGCTTGCCGGCCTGGGCCGCCTGACGGACGAACCGGAGCCCGGACATCACCGTCAGCGAGGAGCCCAGGACCAGCAGCGAGGCCGCCTCGCTGACCAGCCGGCGGCAGTGCTCGACCCGTCGCGGCGGGACGGTCTCGCCGAAGAACACCACGTCCGGTTTGAGGATGCCGCCGCAGACCGCGCAGGGCACCACACGGAAGTCGCCGACCTGTTCGTCGGTCAGGTCGGCGTCACCGTCCGGGTTGATCCCCGCGGCCACCGGTTCGAAGCCCGCGTTGGCCTCCTCCAGCCGCCGGGCGAGTTCACGGCGCGGGCTCAGGGTGCCGCAGGAGAGGCAGACGACCCGGGCCAGGCTTCCGTGGAGTTCCACGACGTCCTCGCTGCCGGCGGCCTGGTGCAGGCCGTCGACGTTCTGGGTGATCACACCCGAGAGCAGACCGTGCCGTCCGAACGCGGCCACGGCCCGGTGCCCGGCGTTGGGGCGGGCGCGGCCGAAGGTGCGCCAGCCGAGGTGGCTGCGCGCCCAGTACCGGCGCCGGGCCCGGGCGCTGGAGGTGAAGTCCTGGTAGGTCATCGGGGTGTGCCGGCTCAGGCTCCCGCCCTCGCCCCGGTAGTCGGGGATGCCCGACTCCGTGGAGATGCCCGCCCCGCTGAGCACCAGCACACCGCCGGTTCTCAGCGCGTCGGCGACCGGTTCCAGGTCCGTGGTGCCCGGCGGCAGGTCCTCGGTGGGGGTCCAGCTCAGAGTGGGGCGCATGCGCATGCCGCCAGGGTACGGAACAGGCCGCCCTCGGCCGCCCTCACCGGAGTCCGGCGGACCGGGGCCGTTGCTGCGGCGGGTGAGCGCGGCTGTCACCGAGGTGACGGCCCCGGAGCAGGTGTACGTGTGCCTGTGGTCGCACGCCGGCGGGGTTCCCGGCCACCTCCACTTCGTCGTGCAGCCGGTGGGGAAGGAGGACATGGCCCGATTCGACGCCTTCGGCCCGGCACTGCAGGTGGCCATGGGGCAGGCGGGACGCTTCCCCGACGCGGCGGAGGCGGAGCGGGTCCGCGACCGGCTGAGGGAAGCACTCGGCTGACCCCGTCCCGCCGGCCCGGACCGTCGGCTTCGGCCTCATCGCCCGGCCGGGGGAGGCACGCGCAACCGCGTGCGTCGCGGCGGCCGTCCACGATCCGCCCCGGGGTGTGTCCGGCGCGCCGGCGCGCCCTCCTCACCGGTCAGCGGCCCGGCCCGGGGTCCGGCTGCACCGCGGCGTCGATACCGGCGCGCGCCGCCTCCAACTGGGCCGCGAACGCGATACCGAGGAAGAGGGCGACGGCGGTGAGGTTGGCCCACAGCAGCAGCGCGATGAAGGCGGTGAGCGGCCCGTACAGGGCGCCGAACGCGCCGCTCCCCTCGACGTAGAGCGCGAGCAGCCAGGTCGCCGCGACCCACAGCAGGAGATGGATGGCCGAGCCGAAGGCCAGCCACGTGTAGCCGGGCTGGACCCGTCGGGGCGACCAGCGGAAGATCACCGCGGAGGCGACCCACGCCAGCGCCAGTCCCACCGGCAGGTCGAGCGCGCCCCACCACCCCGTGCCGCTGCCCGGCCCTCCGACCACACGGGCCACCGCGTCGCCGACGGCGTCGCCGGCGACGAGCACGACGAAACCGAGCACCAGCGGCAGGCCGGCCGAGAGCGCGAGGAGGATGGCCCTGCCGTACTTACGGGGGAAGGGACGGTCGCGTTCGATGCCGTAGATGCGGTTGGCGCCCCGCTCGATCTGGCCCATGGCGGAGGCGAGGTTCAGCAGGGCGAAACCCAGACCGAGCCACAGGGCCAGTGTGGCCCCGATGTCGCCGTGGGCGCTGCGCCGCGTCCCGTCGAAGGCGTCCTGGACGAGGTCGGCGCTGGCACCGGGCACGATCCGGCCGAGGGTGAGCTCGATGACCCGGCCCACGCCCTCGGTGTGCACCGAGGTCGCCAGGCCCACCAGCGCCACGGTGAACGGCACCAGGCCGAGGACGACCTGGAAGGCGAGCGCCCGGGCGTTGCTGAACCCGTCCGCGTAACGGAAGCGGGCGAAGGAGTCGGTGAGCAGCCGCAGGCCCCCGTAGTGCCGCAGCGCGGCGAACGCCTCGTCACCGGAGAGCTCGTCCCCGATCATGTCCCGGGTCTGCGGGACGTGGACGACGGTTCCCATACGCGCGCACTCCTCGCCTCGAGTGGGTCTGCTCCACTCATTGGTCGCCCCTTTCCGTGACATCACACCTCGTGTGGATGCCCGGGCAGGAAAGCGGTGTGCGAGAGTCCGCAGGGGACGCCGTTCCCGTCGGCGACCGGCGGAGCGCGGCGTCGTGGGCGGGGCGCCGCGCGGTACCGGCGGCGGCCGACGGAGCGGCGGCCGGCCTTCCGGCGGCGAAGCCGGCCTTCGGGCGGTGGAACGGGGCAGCGGCGCTGCGTGAAGCCCCCGCTGCGTTTCACGCCGGCCGCGACCGCTCCCGACGCGCCGCACGCCCACGAGCCGGCGCGGTTCCCTCAGGGCCCGCCCGGTCGGCCGGTCCGGAAGGACGAACCGGGCTGGGCCGGGATCGCCCCGCCCGACGGCGGTGCGGGGGTCGCCGTCCGGGTGGAGTGGCCGTGCTCGCCCCCGCGTCGGGCGACCGCACGCGGGTCGCCGGGGCGGGCGGCCGACGCGTCCCGTCCTCAGGAGCCCTGCGACAGCCCTACGGCAGGAAGGGGGCGGCGGACCGGGCCCGCTCCCACATGCCGGGCATCTGCTCGACGGGGCGCTGCTGCTCACCGTGCAGGGCGTTGAGCACCACCAGGCAGCCGGTCAGGGCCGGCACCGCCCACTGCGCGTAGGCCAGCTGCCGCCGTGCCTTGCCGAGGTCGATGGGGTGCTGTTCCGCCTTCTCGGTGTCCTGCGGGTCGGAGGAGGCGGCCAGCTCGATCTTCTTGCCCAGGACACGGGCGTAGGCGGTGGCCGCCAGGGCCGCGGCGGTGACGACGGTCTTGGCCGTGGTGGAGGCGGCCACCCCCCTCTGCGCGGCGACCCGATGGGCGTTCGCGACGAGCAGCCCGCCGCCGCCGAACAGGTGCGCGCCGATGGCGGCGGCGTTGACCGGCGTCCACTTCGCCCATCCCGACGAGGAGATCCGTGCCGTGGCCTGCTCCGTCCCGCCCTCGTCCTTGGCGGCCCCGTTGAGACCGACCGCGCCCATCAGCGCCCCGCCGAACCAGGCTGCCAGGCCCACGTCGTGCAGGCTGCGGATGAGGGTGTTGCGTTCGGACATGACGGTGCTCCTTACGGAAGGGGACGGGAGGGCGGACAGAAACGCCGGTTACCGTTCCACCATCGGCGGGCCCCGGCCCCGCCGCCATCACGGCTGAACCGGACGAGTGCAGTCCGTGGAGGAGAACACCCGGACGGGTCGGCCTCGAGGCGACGGCCGCCGGTCACCGTGCGACGCTGTTGTCCTTTTCCCCCACGTCTCTCCTCCCCCCCGTCCCGGCATCGCGACGTCGGGGGGGGGGGGAGGGGCCGCCGGCCCCGAAGGGCCGCACACGTTCGTGAAAGGGGGGCGGGGCCGCGACGCGTCCTCCCTCCCCGGCCGTCAGCGCTCCAGGTCCCCGCGCATCTCGACGAAGAGCTTCCCCGCATCGGCGGGCGTGCTGTTCTCGAAGAGCGCGACGGCCGCCGTGCCCTCGTCGGCCCAGCCGCAGATGACGTTGCCGTCCTCGCTCAGCGAGGCGAGCAGGCACTCCACCGAGCCGCCGAGCGGTCCCGGCTCCACCGGCTGAGCCTCGGGGTGGCCCAGTTCCGGGTCCCACCGGATGTGCTCGAGCATGCCCCGGAACAGGTGCTCGCGGCGCTCGTTGGTGTCCTCGGGCACGTGATCGACGCCCTCGAACAGCACCGGCGCGCCCTGTCCGTCCGGCTCCCCGTAGTTGCCGGTGACCAGCGTCATGCCGTCCCGCATCTCGCCCGGGTCGACAGGGACGTCCGTCAGGGCGCCGTCCCCCGTCAGCTTGTCCAGGCCGCCCGCTTCGGGGGCGTCGACCAAGGTGCGCGGACCGCTCCGCTCCGCCGAAGGCGTCGGCGACGCGGGCTCGGATGCCTGCCCGCTCGGGGAGGCGACGGGAAGCCCCGCACCGTCCTCCCGGCAGCCGCCGGCCGTCAGCACCGCCAGCACCGCCATGGCCGCCAGGCCCGCTCTCGCCGCAGGCGCACGCTTCATGAGATCCCCCCGCTGTTGCTTCACTCGTGGTGTTCCCCGCTCGTTCCGAGCGGCGGCAATGATCAATGACGAGTCGTTCCGGCCGGATGGTTCCCGGCCACGGGCCCCGGGCCGACGGCGTCCGGCAGGGACCGCCGCGCCCAGGGGCGCGGCCGGGGTCGTCCGGTGCCACGCGGGAGCCGCCCGGGGCCGCCGGCGTCACGCGGGAGCCGCCCGGGGCGGCTCCCTTTCCGACGCCCGGCGGATGCGCGGGCACCCGGGTTCGCGTCCGGGTGCCCGTCGCGTCAGATCGGGAAGTGCGCGTGGCCCGCGGCCTGCGCGGTGACCCAGCGCGTGTCGGTGAAGGCCTCGGCGCCGGCCTGTCCGCCGAAGCGGCCGTAGCCGGAGTTCTTCACGCCGCCGAAGGGGGCCTGCGGTTCGTCGGCGATGGACTGGTCGTTGACGTGGACGATGCCGGTCCGCAGACGGCCGGCGACCTCCAGGCCCTTCGCCAGGTTCTCGGTGATGACGCCCGCGGTCAGCCCGTACGGGGTGTCGTTGGCGAGCGCGACGGCCTCGTCGACGCTGTCGACCACGTGGACCACGGTCGCCGGACCGAAGATCTCGTCGTAGTAGACCTTCATCTCCTTGGTGACCCCGGTGAGGACGACCGGGCGGATCAGCGTGCCCGGCTCCTCGATCTCACCGGTGCCGGCGGCCAGTTCGGCGCCCTGGGAGACCGCGTCCGCGACCAGGGCCGAGACCCGGCGGGCGGCGGCCTCGTTCACGACCGGGCCGACCGCCGTGCCGGGGTCGGCCGGGTCGCCGCAGGGCAGTGCCCGGACACGGGCCGCGAACCCGGCCGTGAACGCGTCGGCGACCGCACGGTGGACGATGACCCGGTCCACGCACATGCAGATCTGGCCCGCGTTCATGAAGGAGCCGAAGACCGCGGCGTCCACCGCGTAGTCGACGTCCGCGTCCTCCAGCACCAGCAGGGCGTTCTTGCCGCCGAGTTCGAGCACGGCGGGCTTGAGGTGCCGGGCGGCCTGGACGCCGATGGTGCGGCCGACCTCGGTGGAGCCGGTGAAGTTGACCATCCGCACCCGGGGATCGGCGATCAGGGCGGAGACCACCTCGGCGGCGTCGGCACGGTCGTTGGTGACGACGTTGAGCACACCCGCGGGCAGTCCGGCCTCGTGCAGCACGTCCGAGATCAGCAGACCGCAGGCGATCGGCGCGTCCTCGCTGGGCTTCATCACCACGGTGTTGCCCATCGCGATCGGCATCGCGACCGCGCGGACGCCGAGGATGACCGGCGCGTTCCAGGGGGAGATCGCGGCGATCACTCCCTTGGGCACCCGCACCTGGGCGGAGTGGACGCCGTCGGCGTCGGTGGCGAGCACCTGGCCGGTCGGGCGGCTGACCTCGGCCGCCGCCTCCAGCAGGATGTCGGCGGCCAGCCGGGCGTTGAAGCCCGCCCAGGGCGCGACGCCACCGACCTCCGCCGCCATCAGCCGGACGACCTCCTCCGCGCGCTCGGTCATCAGCTGCGCGGCGCGCAGGAGGATCCGGCGGCGTTCGGCGGGCTTGGTCGCGGCCCAGGTCTCGAACGCGGCGTCGGCGGCGTCCACGGCACGGCGTACGTCGTCCGGGGTGCCTGCGGCGACCTCCGCGTACACGGCGCCGGTCCAGGGGTTGACGTCGGATGCGGTGCGGCCGGAGGAGGCGGGGACCTCCCGGCCGTCGATGATCAGTCCTCGGGAGAGGGACACGGGTGCTCCTGGGGTGGGGAGGTCGGGATCAGACCTGGACGGGCGAGGGCGAGGGGACGGCGGCCCGGCGGGTGCGCCAGACGCGGTGGGCGAGGCCGACGAGGGCCGGGGCGACCAGCGGCGCGATCATGTAGTTCCAGAAGTGCCCGTACGTACCGGAGAGCAGGGCCGGGCCGAAGGCGCGCGCCGGGTTGATGCTCGCGCCGGTCACGGTGCCCAGGGCCGCGATGACGGCGCCCACGCCGAGGCCGATGACCGCCGGGACCAGAGCCCCCGGGGCGGGTCCGGCCATCGCCAGCGTCACCACGACGAACACCGCGGCGAGCGCGGAGCCCTCGATGAGGAACAGCTCGACCGCTCCGGTCCCGGGCGCGGGGTGCACGGCCGCGTATCCGATCCGGCGCACGGCCTCGCCCCACACCAGCCCGGCCAGCGCGGTCCCGGCCACGGATCCGGCGAGCTGCGCGGTGGCGTACGGGAGGACCGCGCGGCCGGGGAAGAGGCCGCTCGCCCACAGGTAGACGGTGACACCGGGGTGGAGGTGGCCTCCCGACATGCGGCCGGGCGGCGAGTACATCAACGCCGCGATCAGCGCGGCGACCGCGGTTCCCGCGACGGCGAACAAGGTGTGCGGGTCGCCGATCGCCAGCGGCGAGCCGGGCAGGGCCAGCCAGCGGACCAGGCTCACCACGACGAAGAGAAGCACCGTGGTCAGCGCGCATTCGCAGGCGCCGTGCCGGACGAGATCCGCGCGGCTCCGGGCGGAAGTGCTCATGGGAGTCCTCGGGGACGGGGGCGGAGGTGAGGGAGGAGGGGCAGCCCGGCGGGGTGCGTCCCGCAGCACACCGGATCACTGATTTTTCGCTGAGTGAACTTATATTCATTGAGTGAGTGGGCAGAGTCTGCGTGATCGTCATGACGGCTGTCAATGGCCGGTAGCGTTCTCCGGAGGACGGGAACGGCCTGATGCGCCGGGAAGCGGAAGCGCGGAAGGAGAAGCCATGGCGCCGGGCGTTTCGAGGGCGGCACCGAAGGAGCCGGTGACGGCGGACCTCTCGCCGGGGGACTCCGGGGCGGAAGCCACCGGCCCGCTGGAGCGCGGACTCGCCGTGCTGCGGGTCATGGCCGACGCCCCCCACGCCATGCGCCCGGGCGACCTCGCCCGCGCGACCGGCCTGGCGCGTTCGGCTGTCGACCGGATCACCGCGACCCTGACCCACCTCGGCTACCTGCGCGCCGAGGGGCGCGAACTCGTGCTCGCCCCCCGCCTCATGGAATGCGGCAACGCCTATCTGGACGCGAGCGGCCTGTCCCGCGCGCTGCGGCCGAACCTGGAGCGGCTGACCCGCACCCTCGACGAGTCGGTCTCGGCGATCGTCCCCGACGGCTGCGACGCGCGCATCGTCGGCAAGGCCGTCCCGCCCGGCCGGGTGATTCCCCTGGGCTTCCGCGTCGGTGACCTGCTGCCCGCCGAGCGCTGCGCGGCCGGTGCCGTACTCGCCGCCGGATGGCGGCCCGAGACGTACGACGCGTGGCGGGCCCGCCGTGCCGCCGACCCCCTCGACGCGGGGTTCCCGGCCGTCCCCACGCGTCGCACCGCCCCCCTCCCCGAGCGGACGGAGGCCGAGTTCGCCGCCTGGACCGCGGCGGCCGAGGCGAACGGCTGGGCACTGGACGACCAGCTGGTCGCCCCGGGCCTGGTCGCACTGGCGGTCCCCGTGCGCGACCCCGGCGGCCGGCCCGTGTGCGCGATCAGCGTGCTCGCCCACGCCGGCCGCCACGGCGGCGGCGAACTGCGCGAGCACGCGCTGACCGCGTTGACGCAGGCGGCCCGGGACATCGCGGACGAGCTGTACGGCACCCCGGCGGCAGCCGCTCCGCCGCCTGCCGCCCCCGCCTACACCGACGCCAAACCGGAACTGGGCCCGTCCTTCCTCCAGGCGCTGGCCCGGGGCCTCGCCGTGCTGACCGCGCTCGGCCGGCGGCCCGGCGGCCTCGCCCTCGCCGAGGCGGCCGAGGCCGCCGGGCTCTCGTACCCCAGCACCCGCCGCAATCTGCTGACGCTGCGTCAACTCGGTTACGTCGAACAGCGCGGCCGCCGCTTCCTGCCCTCCCCGCGCGTCCTGGAGCTGGGATACGCACGGCTGTCCACCCTCACCCTCGCCGACATCGCCCGGCCCCATCTGGCCGAACTGGCCGAACGGGTGAAGGAGTCGGCCTCACTCGCGGTCCTCGACGGCGCCGAGGTCCGCTATGTGGCCCGGGCCGCCACCGAACAGATCACCAGCGCCCGGATCACGCCCGGCACCCGGTTGCCCGCGTACGCCACCTCCATGGGCCGGGTCCTGCTCGCGGACCTGCCCGAGGCGGACCGGCTGGAACGGATCCGTGCCCTGCGCCCCCGGTCCCTCACCCCGCACACGCTCACCTCGCCCGACGCGCTCGCCGCCGCCCTGGACCGGGCCGCCCGTGCGGGACACGCCCTGGTCGAGCAGGAACTGGAGGTGGGACTGCGCTCGCTGGCCGTACCGGTCAGGGACCGCGGCGGGCGAGCCGTCGGAGCCGTGAACGTCGCCCTGCACGCCGGCCCGGAGCCGCCCGCACACACCCGGGACACCATGCTCCCCGCGCTGCGCGCCTGCGCCGCCCGCATCGAGTCCGACCTGGCCGTCGCGTTCGTCGACACCCCCGTGCAGACGGACTGACGGCCGCTCCGGCCCGCGCAGGGTCGAGGACACGCTGCCCCTCCTCTCTCCTCCGTCGAGGCCGGGACGGACGCCGCCCTGCTCGCCCCCGGAGCCGGCACGACGCACGTCGCCGTCGCCCCCGCGGCCCGCCGTGCCGGTCACCCGACCGCGCCCCGTGTCACATTTGCGGTGGCCGCGCCGTCGTACCGCCGAGACACCGTCCGGCACGGAGCAGAGGAGAGACCGCATGCCGACGACCGGGGCAACGAACCACACAGCGACGCTCGAACGTCTTCACTCCGCCGTGAACAGCGGCGATCCGGAAGCCGTCTCGAAGGCCATCGACGAGTGTGTCGCACCGGACCTGCTCTTCCACGCGCCGGTGCCGGTGGGCGAGACGGGCGCGAAGGCCCTGAAGCGGGTGTGGGAGGTGCTCCTGCGCGCGTTCCCCGACATCCACGTCGCCGTTCAGGAGACGGTCACGGAGGGCGACAAGGTCGTCGTCAGGAACACGGTGACCGGGACCCACCTGGGGGAGTACCGGGGCCTGCCGCCCACCGGGAAGACCGTCACCTACGACGAGATCTTCATCTTCCGCTTCGCCGACGGGCGGATCGCCGAAGTCCGGGGGGTCGTCGACGTCCTCACACAGCTACGTCAGCTCGGCGCCCTTCCGTCCTGACGGGGCCCGCGGGCCGTCGGCGCCGACCGGAACCGGCGGGGACGACCGAGGGCTCGCCCCGCCGCCTGTCCACGCCGTTCAGAGCCGGTCCGGACCGGTCCGGGCGCCCGGCCCGCAGGCCGTCTCCCCGAGCCGCACAGCCACGTGCCGGATGAGCCGGTACAGGTCGGCGCAGTACACCGAGCGGTTGCGGAAACCGGTGTCCGGACGGTAGCGGTGCGCGTAGTTCCCACCGCCGCAGACCTCGCCCACCGGGCAGTTCCGGCAGGCGTCCGGGAGCGCGTCCGGGCCGAGCTGGCGGGCTGCGATCCCGGGGTGGTCCAGTGCCTCGTCGAAGGAGTGGCGGAAGACGTCCAGACCGGTGGCCGGTGCCCCGGCGTAAGCCGTTTTCAGCGAGTCCACCTGCTCGATGGAGCCGTCGGTGTCGATGACGACGGCGACCAGGGGAGAGGTGCCGACCGCCTCGGCCTGGCCCGGCAGCCCGAGGAGCAGGCCGATGATCTCCCGGAAGATCCGCACCGGCGGCCCGGCCGGGCGACGGGCCAGCCAGTGGTCGAACGCGGTGATCAGCCAGTCGGCGTACGGTGTCGCCTCCCTCGCCGGGCTCGTGCCGGGCGGCGGGGAGGACCAGGTGGCGTGCGGCAGCAGCAGGTCCAGGGCGGGAGGCCGCAGCGCGGCCAGGGATTCGTACACCTCCACCGGGTCGGACTCCAGATCGATCGTGCACAGGATTCCTGCCCAGGAATCCGGGCGGGCGCTCAGCCGGCGCAGCCCGCGGGCCGCCGCCGGCCACGCGGGCCGTCCGGCGTGGGTGATCCGGCGCCCGTTCAGGGCGGCGCTGCCACCGTCCAGGCTGACCCCGATCCGGATGTCCGCGGCGGCGAGCACGGCGAGCGCCCGGTCCGTCAGCAGGGTCGCGTTGGTCTGCAGGCTCGCGTGCACCGCGCAGCCGGGGGCCCGCGCGCGCACCGCCGCGCGCACGGTCGCGGCGCACTCGGCGAGGAAGGCCGCCCCGGCGAGCAGCGGCTCGCCGCCGTGGAAATTGAGGTGCACGGCATCGAGGCCGTGCGCGGCCGCGTGGTCGGCGATCCGCCGGGCGGCACGGCGCACCACTCGGTCCGGGACCCGCGGCGGGCGGTCCCGCCAGCTGTGGTCCGCGCCCCGGTAGACGTAGCAGTAGGTGCAGGCGAGGTTGCAGCGGCTGTGCACCTTCAGCACGAACTGCCGGAACGGCAGCGGCCGCACCCCGCTGCGGCGCAGGCCGGCCACGTCCAGGGCGCGGTGCGGCCACGACGGGTGCCGGGACGGCTCCGGGGGCGGCGGGGGAGGGGCGGGCACGGCCGTGGAGTGCGGGACGGTACGGCTCAGAGGATGCCGTCCTCGTAGAAGGCGACGGGCGTCTTCTCGGTTCCGCACCGGGTGAGGAGGGCGGCCACGACCGGGCCGAGCACCGGGTGCCCGCCGGGCGTGGCCAGGGCGCGTGCGTCGAGGTGGGACAGGTCGGGCAGGTCGGCCGGCGACGGGACGACGGTGGGGCGGTCGTGCATGGGGTGGGTCAGGGCCTTTCAGATGGGCTGGGGTTCGAAGTCCCAGTAGGGACGCTCGCGGCGGCGGACGGAAAGGGTGTGCGGATGCTGGGCTCCGAAGGAGTCGGTGAGCCCCTGCAGGGCTTCCTTCTCGTGCTTGGCGGCCTCCTCCGCACGGCGCAGCGCCCGCAGGTCGTCGGCCAGGGCCGCGCGGCAGGACAGGGTGAGCGGATGCAGGGCGCCCAGGACGTGGACGGCCCGCTCCAGCGTGCCGCGGCTGAGGTCCACGGCCCCTTCGTCGTCGCCGACCAGGTGCCGGGCGCCGGCCGCGTTGAGGGCCGTGCCCAGCGTCCACGGGTGGTCCTCGCCGACGGCCGCGCGCATACCGGCGTACGCCCGCTCGGCGAGCGTCACCGCCTCCTCGCGCTCCCCGTACTCCCACAGCACCAGGCCGATGTTGCCGTAGGTGCCGATGGCGTAGGGGTGGTCCTCGCCGACCAGCGCCCGGTAGTGCTGCGCGACCTTGTCCGCCAGCGCCCGGGCCTCGACGAGGTCTCCGTGCTCCCGGACGAAGGTCGCGAAGTCGGCCTGCACCATGAGGGTGTCGGGGTGCCGGGGACCCTGCACGCGGATGCTGCGGGTCACCACGTCCCGCATCAGGCTCTCGGCCCCCGCCAGATCGCCCTGCCGCCTGCGGCACAGGGCGAGGTTGTGCTCGGCGCGCATCGTCTCGGGATTGTTGGAGCCGAGCCGGTCGCGGTGCAGCCGGAGGTTGAGCTCCTGCCGTGAGGTGGCCTCCACGTACTGGCCGAGCAGGCGGAGCATCCTGGCGACGTTGAGGTTCGACCGCAGCGTGTCCAGGTTCTCGGTCCGGAACAGGCGGGTGCGGATGGCGGCGTTCTCCTCGAACACCTGCCGGGCCTCGTCGTACCGGCCGAGCAGCCCCAGCGTGCTGCCGAGGTTCTCGCGCGCCTGGAGGGTGCGCGGGTTCTCCGGGCCCACCGTGCCCAGGTACTGCCGGTACATGTCCTCGTACAGCTCGTACGCCTCGTCCAGCCTGGCCAGCGCCATGAGCGCGCCGCCCAGGGCGTTGCGGGCGCTGAGCAGGTCCGGATCGTCCGGCGGACGGCCGTCGAACGCGCGGACGCCTTCCCGGCCCACCGCCTCGGCCTCCTGGTAGCGGCCGGACCGGCGCAGCAGGTTCGAGTGCTGGAGCATCGCGAGCCGCATGACCCGGGAGGTGGGGGACATGAAGGAGCGCCAGTGGGCCAGAGCCTGCTCGCACAGGGACAGACCGGTCCGGTACTCGCCCCGCGCCCGGGCGTAGTTGATGCAGTTCAGCACCAGTTCCTGGACGTCCCCGTCCGAGCTGTCCAGCGCCCCCGAGTGCTTCAGGTGCGGGAAGAGGTTGGCGTAGCGGTGCCAGTGGTTGGGCTCGTTGGGCTGACGGGGATCGGCGTCGACGAGGATGCGGCAGGCCGTCGCCGAGAGCACGTCGCGTTCCGCCTCGCTGAGGTCGTTGCGCAGGAAGCCGTGGTACAGCTTGTGCATCTGGACGCTGTCGACGACCGTCTCCTGACCCGGCGAGGTCTCGTAGTCCAGCCGGACCGCCGTCGCCTCGGAGAGCCGGCGCAGGGCCGTGTGCCAGCCGATGGGATCCGCGGCGAGGGCGGCCAGGTGCGGCGGCAGGTCCCGGGCCCGCGCGGACTGGATCAGCCGTACGGGAATGTTCTCCGGGGAGAAGAACACCAGCAGCTTGAGCAGCTCGGCGGCGCTCTCGGCCCGCTCCCGCAGCGTGTTCAGCGTTATCGACCAACTGGTCTGGAAGCTCATCGAGTACTGCTCGCTCAGCCCGATGCCGACCTTGCTGGGCTCGCCGCGCCGGATCAGCGCGATGTAGTCCCGCGCGGGCATGGGGTTGGTGTCCAGCCAGGCGGTGGTCTGGGCGAGGATGAGCGGCAGGTCCTCGACCGCGTCCGCCAGGTCGTGCGCCTCCTGGCGGGTCAGCCGCGGGGCCCGGCGCAGCGCGTAGGCGATGCTCTCCTCGCGCAGGAACGGCTGCACCCGGATCTCCCGGGCGCGCCGGGCGGCCGACCAGTCGCGGGTGAGGCTGGTCAGCAGGACGTGCCCGCGGCCCTCGGGGACGAGGTCGTCGACCTGGTCCATGTAATCGGCGCCGTCGAAGACCAGCAGCCAGCGACCGTGGGGCCGCCCGGTGCGCAGCGCCTCGTGCACGGCCCGGATGCGGTCGCCGATCTCCTGGCCCACGGACAGCTCCAGCCGCGCGGCCAGCGCGGCGAGCTGCTCACGGGCCGTGCCCCGGTAGTTGGCGTTGATCCAGTAGACGACGTCGTAGGCGTTGCCGAAGCGGTGGGCGTACTCCTGGGCGATCTGGCTCTTGCCCACCCCGGAGATGCCGTACAGCGAACAGCGGGCGCCCTCGTCGCCGGCGCTGCTCAGCGCCTCGTGCAGCTCCTCCAGGACCGGGTCGCGGCCGGTGAAGCTGTCGTTGCGGCGGGGCACCTTGCGGATCGCCGGCGGGTCGTGCGGGAAGCGCGGTCCGGTCTCGTCCGTGCCCGCCGGGCCCTGCAGCGCGGGGTCGATGCCGAGCAGGCGCAGGATCCGCCGACGGGCCTCCGTGGCGGCCAGGTCCCGCAGGTCGACGGGGCGCAGCGCGGCGACCGTCGGGGGGAGGGGGTCGGTCGCCACGCTCACCGCGGCGAGCCGGTCCACGTTCGAGGGCACCACCTCGCGCAGAGCGGCGGTCCACTCCGCCCTGGTGCGCGGGCCGAGCCGGAAGTACCAGTTGTCCAGCAGCAGGAGCACCCGTCCGGGTGCCCGCAGCAGATCGAGCAGCGCGTCGGTCAGCGGGCCCGCCGGGCCCGGGTCCCAGCGCAGCGTGGTGGTCCGGTACCCCAGCTGCTCCAGCTGGTGGGAGATCCAGGCGGCCCAGGGGCGGTTGAATCCGGCGTAGCTGATGGTGAAGTGCTCGCCCGGGGCACTGGGCCAGGCTTGCTCAGCCATACAACCGTCTCCCTCGGACGACCCCGCGGAAATGTGACATTCGGCACCTTAGAGCATCTGTCGCGGCATCAAAAATAGGCAGCTCACGGCATGTTGCCCGGCGGCGGCGCGCCGGATGCCCCGGCGGGCAGGGCGGCGAGCAGCCGGTCGGCGATGTGCCGGATCAGCAGCTCGAGGTCGGCGCAGTAGACCGACGGGTGCCTGAATCCGCTGCCCGCCAGGTAACGGTGCGCGTAGTTGCCGCCCCCGCACACGGCCGTCAGCGGGCAGGCGCGGCACTGCGGTGCGAGCGCGGCCGGTCCCATCTGGCGGGCCACCACGCCGGGGTGGTCCAGAGCGGCGTCGAAACTGTCGGTGAACACGTTCAGCCCCGTCGCGCTCGCCCCGTGGTAGGCCGATTTCACCGAGTCCACCTGTTCGATGGCGCCGTCGGTGTCCACGATGATCGCCACCATCGGGGAGAGCCCCACCGTCTCGCTGCCGCTCGGCCGGCCCAGCAGCAGCCCGATGATCTCCTGGAAGATCCGCACCGGCGGGCCCGGCGGATCGGCGTCCCACCAGTGGTCGAAGGCAGCGCGCAGCCACCGGCCGTAGGGCGCGGGCCCGGCCGGACCCGCCGGGGGCGGACTGGACCAGTTGGCGTGCGGCAGCAGCAGGTCCAGGAAGGGCGGGTGCAGGTCGAGCAGCGAGGTGAAGACCTCCACCGGGTCGCTGCACGGGTCGATGGTGCACAGCACACCGGAGTAGCTGTCCGGGCGTTCCCCGAGCAGTCTCGCCGCGCGGGCCAGGGCCGGCCAGGACGGGCGCCCGGCGTGGTCGACCCTGCGGCGGTTCAGGGCGGCGTTGCCGCCGTCCGCGCTCAGGCCCACCCGGATCCCGGCCCGGGCGAGCCGGTCCAGCACCGGCCGGGTCAGCAGCACCCCGTTGGTCTGCACGGCGAGGTCCAGTCCGGTCCCGGCCGGGAGCGTTCCGCGCAGCGCCTCGGCGGCGCGCAGCAGCGGGTCCGGTCCGGTGAGCAGGGGCTCCCCGCCGAAGAAGTCCACCCGCACCTCCCGCAGCCCGTGCCGCCGGACGTGTTCGGCGATGCGCTCGGCGGTCCGGAGCAGGGTGGCGTCCGCCATGTGCACGGGCCGGTCGCGCCAGGTGCTGTCGGGACCCGCGTAGATGTAGCAGTAGGTGCAGGCCAGATTGCAGCGGCTGTGCGTCTTCAGCACGAACTGGCGCAACGGGGCGGGGCGGGTGCCGGACCGCCGCAGCGCGGGGACGTCCAGCAGGTCCAGGGGCCAGGGGGCGGGCTGGCTCACCTCCGCCCCGGCCCGCGGGACGGGGGACGGGAAAGTGCTGCGGTCACGGGTCACGCTGCCACCCTTCATGCGGTCCGGACCGACCGCGACGCCCGCCGGACGGTCGCCGGGGCGGTGGTCTCGCGGCGGACGTGCCGTTCCAGCATCGGGTGGTGCGTCACCCGCCACCAGGTCAAATCCGGCTCAAAACCGCTCCTGGCGTGCGGCCGGTCTGGGCTGCGGGTTGTCGTCGTGGTAGGCGGCCGCCTCCTCCGGCGCCGGCCAGTGGCCGAGCAGCTCGGCCACGACGGCGCGCAGCACCGGATGCCCGGCCGTGGTCCGCAGCAGCCCGGCGTCGTACCCGGACAGGTCGGGGAGCGGTCGGTCCTGCGGTCGTGTCTCCGGCCCCGGCGGAGGACTCTGCACTCTGCACTCCTCAAGGGATGTCGTTCTGCACGGGGCTGCCCGTACCGGCCGCGCCGGAAACGTGCCCACGGTCACGGCCGTGCCTCCAGCCGCGCGATCCGGTCCATGGTGCGCCGGGCCTCCTCGGTGTCCGTCGCGTCCAGCTCCTCCCACAGCGCGCGGGCCAGGCGGTACGACTCCAGCGCGCGGGCGGGTCCCGCCGTGTGCTCCAGGACCTCGCCGCGGCGGTGCCGGGCCCGGGCCGCGGTCAGGGCGTCCCCGGTGCCGGTGGCGGCCCGCAGATAGGCGGTGGAGGCCTGGGCGTAGTGGTGGAAGACACCGGTGCGCCGCGCGAGCAGGGCCTGGACGTCACCCAGTTCGAGCCAGGCCTGCGCGCCGGTCCCGCCGTCGTCGCGCGTGGCGAGGGTGAGGGTCCAGGCGGCTTCGTGCAGGTCGGCGACCCCGCCCTGCTGCTCGTGCCGCAGGCGCAGGGCGCGGCCGAACAGCAGGCGGCGGTGGCCGGCACGGGGATCGTCGGAACCGGTCCGGCCGTTGGCCTCCCGCAGCAACTGCACGGCACGGGCCGCGAGCTGGGTCGACTCCGGCTCCGACTCCGCCCGCCGCAGGGCGAGTTCACCGGACTCGGTGAGCAGGTCCACGTGCCGGTGGGTGTCGGGCGGGACCAGCCGGCGGGCCCGGGTGAAGGCCTCGTCGGCCGCCCGGAGGGCGTCGAGGTCCCCGGTCCGGTCGTGGTGGTCGCGGCGGTTGCGGGCGGCCAGGGTCAGACAGGCCGCCTCGGCGAGCGGGTCGGCGGCCTCCCGGGCGAGCGCGGCGGCCTCGGTCAGCAGCTCGTGCGCCTCGTCGCCGCCCTGCCCGTCGGGCGGTGCGGACAGCGCCTCCGCGAGACCGGTCAGCGCGGTCGGCAGGCTGTCGTGGCGCGCGTCCGGGTCCTCGCGCAGCCCTTCGACGGCACTGGCCAGGTCGGCCGCGGCTCGCAGCGCGAAGCCGCGCTCGCCGCTCAGCCGGGCCAGGTCGAGCAGCACATGGCCGCGGCTGAGCAGCAGGGGCGGCGGAACCCGGCCGGCGGGCCACCGCCGGGCCTGCGCGGTCAGCGCCTCCTGGGCCTCCTCCAGCAGTGCCGGACGAGGGCCCCCGGGAGCGGTGGCGGACAGCGTGCGCAGCGCCTCGGCGAGCAGCAGGACGCACGCCAGGCGGGCCTCGTCGCCGTTTCCCTCCGCCTCCTCCAGGGCGGTGCGGCAGTGCCCGGCGGTCTCCCGCAGGCCCGCGACGGCCTGCGCGGCGCGTCCCGCGGCGAGCGCGGCCCGGGCGCGGGCGTCCAGGACCCGGGCGAGCGCGAGTCCGGTGCTCAGGGTGCGGTCCGCGGCGAGCGCGCCGCGTGCCGCCCGTTCGGCCTCGTCCAGGACGTCCTCACCACCCCACTCCTGCCAGGTCTGCCGCAGCGCATCGGCGAGCCGGGCGAGGAGCTCCCCGGAGGGGCCGGTGTCGGCCGCCGCCCGCAGCAGACGTGCGGCGGCCAGCAGATCGCGTGGGGAGCGTTCGCGCTCGTAGCGGTCGAGCAGGGTGCGGCCCAGTTCTCCGGCACCGGGCGCGGCGGACGTGTGGCGCAGCAGCGCGGGTTCGGGCTCGAAGCGGCGCAGCACCCGCTCCGACACCCGGGCGAAGGGCTCGGGTACGGCGTCCGGGCCGATCTCCGGGTCGGTGCCGACGTCCATGAGGTAGGCGACCGCGACGGCCGGGAAGTTGCGGGCGCTGCGGCCGAAGGCCCTCTCGACGTACAGCGAGCAGTGCTTGAGGACGAGGGCGGCCTCACCGGCGCTGAGCCGGTCGATGAGCAGGTCGCGGACGCCGGGCAGGAACTCGTACCACGGCTCGCCGCGGTACGCCCCCGGAGCCTCGGTGCCCTCCGGGCCGGGGGCCTGGACGACGAGGCCGCTGAGCAGCACCTCGGACAGCTCGGCGGGGCCGGTCTGCGGGAGCATGGCGCGCTGGACGAGCTGCATGACGGGAAGGGAGAGCGGGGCGGCGGACAGGTACACGGCGAGCTGGCGGCCGAGCGGCGAGGCGGACGCCTCGAAGGCGGCGAGGAGCTGGGCGGCGTCCCGCGCCGGGGAGCCGCCCGGGCGGGCCGGCCCGGCGCCCGGACCCGTGGTGCCGGGCCCGCCGACCCAGGCGGCGGCCCCGCGCAGCCGTACCCCGGTGTTCCCGGTGACCAGCCGCGCCCACGTCGACAGGGCCCCGGGACTGGCGGCCAGCACCGGCACGGGCAGCGCGGCCGGAGCGCCGGCGTCCCGGGCCGTGCGGCGCAGGGGGGTGAACTCCAGCGGGCCGTACCCGCCGGGGCGGCGGCGCAGGGTGCCGGGCTCGGCCGGCAGCCGGGTGCGCGCCCACAGCCGCTGCGACAGCGGCTGCAGGACGGCGAGCGGACCGCCGCGCACTCCTCGGTGCAGCAGCTCCCGCATGGCGGAGCCCTGCCACAGCGGGCCCGCGCAGTCGCTGACGACCAGGGTCACACGCCGGCCGCCGGGTTCCAGCAGCTGCTCGGCGGGCACCCGGGGCGCGTTGAGGTGCGGCAGGGCGCTCGCGGCCACACCCGTGCCGTCCGGGCGCAGGTGGCGTACCGTCACACTGCGGAAGGCGCCGACCCATTCGCACACCTCCCGCAGCTCGTGCACCATCTGCTCCCACACGGTCATGGAAGGCGAGGAGTCCACGAGGAGCTGCAGGTCCGCCTCCCGGCCGTGGACCGGGCGCAGCACCGGCCACACCAGACCGCAGTCCGCCGCGCGGTCGGCGGTCGCCGTCTCGTCGACCTCGCCGGGGCCGGGCACGGCCGACAGCCGGTAGCGCCGGAAGGGACGCAGCGCACGCTGCAGGGGCAGCAGCGCGGGGAAGGCCGACGCGGAGGGGACGGCGATGTCCTGGCGCGGCGCGGTGCGTGCCGCGACGCCCTCCCGTACGGGCAGCAGATCGACCGCGGCGCGCCCGGGCCCGGCCTCCGTCACCGGATCGCGGACGGGCGGCACGGCGGACCCGGCTCCCCCGGAGGGCGGTGCAGCCGGTGGTGTGCCGGTCCCGGGGGTGTCACCGGCCCCGCCGGGCGGCGGGCCGGGCCGCGGGGGATGCGGCCGGCCAGCCACAGGGCGTCGGCCAGGCCCCGGGCGTCCAGGGACACGCCGGCCGACCGTAAGCGGGCCACCAGGTCGGACAGCGGCCGGTGGTCGTCTCCTGCGGTGCTGCCGGGCACGGGCGTTACCGGGTCCGGTCGAGGGGGCGCAGCAGTTCCGCCGTGAGCCGCTCGCGCGTCTCCTCCTCGTCCGTCCAGCCCGCCTCGTCGATCAGGTGGATGGCGTTCAGCAGCTGGTCGACCGCCCGTACGTCCCCGGAGGAACGGGACACGAACGCGTCGATCAGCGACTCGTAGCGGCCGGGGGCGTCCTCTCCGAAGTGCGCCCGCACCATGCCGGCCAGTTGCTCCTTGTCGGGGCGGTCGAGCCGGAAGTGGATGCACCGGCGCAGCAGGGGCGCGGGGAAGTCGCGCTCCCCGTTGCTGGTGAGGACGACGAAGGGGAACGCCCGGCAGCGCACCCTGCCGCCGCGTACCGTCACCTTCGTGCCGTCGTCGCACCGCACGTCCACCTCGGGCGCGCGTTCCGCGATCCGCTCCAGCTCCGGGATGACGTACTCGCCGTCCTCCAGCACGTTCAGCAGGTCGTTCGGCAGGTCGATGTCGCTCTTGTCCAGCTCGTCGATCAGCAGCACGCGCGGCCGTGCGGAGGGCAACAGGGCGGTGCCCAGCGGCCCCAGACGGATGTACGTGCCGATGTCCTGCGCACGCGGCGGGTCCGTCTCGGTGTGCTCCGGCGGGGCGGTGAGACCGCGTTCGATCTGCAGGTCCTGCAGCCGGCCCAGCGCGTCGTACTGGTAGAGGCCGTCGCGCAGGGTGGTGCGGCTGACGATGGGCCAGGTGAGGACCCGGCCGAGCCCGAGTTCGTGGGCGACCGAGTGGGCGAGCGTGCTCTTGCCGCTGCCGGGTTCGCCGGTCACCAGCAGCGGGCGGCGCAGGTAGAGGGCCGCGTTGACCAGTTCCTGTTCCCGGGTGCTGGGGCGGTGCAGGGCTCCCTGGCGGCCGCGTACGCCGAGCCGGCGCGTGGAGGCGGCCTCCAGGGCCGGGGCGGGCGGCACGAGCGGGGCCCCGTCGAAGTCCCGCCAGGGCGGCGGCGGAGGAAGTTCAGCGATCCCGTCGTGCGGGACACCGGCCCCACGGTAGATCAGCCACTCGCTCACGTCGCTCTCCTCGTTTCCGGTAGTCCGGCGGGTTGTCGTCGCGGGTCGGAACGGCGGGGCGGTCCCGCCCCGCTCCCAGCAGCCCCCGGCAGGACGCGACACCAAGACGTTACCCATTCACGGCCGTGCTGACGACTCCCCCATCCGGCCGCCACCGGCCTCATGAAGGTGGGAATTCTACTCGCGGCGGAGCGGACGGCGGCAGCGGATTGCCGGGATCGTCATAGAGCAGCACCACCTGCCCGGCCCAGGCCGCCCCGGCGTTCCCGCCTCGCGCTTCGCGTCTCAACTCCATTATCTTTTGCGGAAGTTCACGTATGGTCACGGCTTCCGGCGGCTGTCCCGCGCGGCGGCCGAGCAGATCGGACACCCGGGTGTGGAAGGTGTCGCACTCTTTTCCGCACGGTCCCGGCGGGTGTCCGTCCACCGACCAGACGGCGACCGCGTAGCCGCTCTCCAGCACGGTCGAGGCGGCTTCGGAGCCGGGGCCGGAGTCGATCGCCAGGCACAGCACCGGGACCGCGCCGGCCGGCTGCTCGCGCAACGCGTCCAGACCGAGCACCGACCCCTCACCGGACAGGCGTACGGTGTGCAGCCTGCGGGCGCGCGTGACCCGGTGCCAGCGGTCGTGCCAGCGGTGGCGGGCGTCCGCGTCACGGCCGGCCGCCCAGGGGTCCGCGCCGCTGTCCCGGCGTGCGGCGTCCCGCACCACCACCGCCCGGCCGAGGCCGACCGGTGTGCCCCGGGCGGCGAGCCAGTCGTGCACCGCGGTGCCCAGGCGCTCCGGGGGCAGGGCCACCTCGAGCCGGGTGGAGGTGCCGCCGGGGCCGTCGGCGTCCTCCAGCGCGTCCAGGAGGTGCCGTTCGACCTTCCACACGGCCCGTTCGAAGGACAGCCCCCAGGGGTCGTCCCCGGCCACGGCCGGCGTCCAGGTGCCGCCGCCGTAGCCCAGGCTGATGGTCCAGTCGAACACCGGGGTGCCGTCGTCGTACGGCACGGGCAGGAATTCGACCAGGACCGCCGAGGGCAGCGCCCGGGCGGCGGTGCCGAGCGCCTTCCGGTCCTCCGGCCCCAGTTCCCCCGACCGCCACAGCGCCCAGTCGCGCAGCGCCTCCACGTGCCGGGTGCCCTCGGCGTCGCCGGTGTCCCGCAGGGTCCGGTCCAACTCGGCGGCGATCAGCAGTGCGAAGTGCAGGAAGGCCCTCAGTTCCCGTGCCGCGTCCGGTGCGTAGAGCATGCCCTGGCCGTCCCGCCAGGTCAGCAGCCGCGGGCTGAACGTCCTGCCGGGCGTGCCGAGGGTCTCCGCCGTGATCCGGCCGACGACGGCCGGCCGGGGGGACGGCAGCGCCGCCAGCAGGTCCAGGACCCGCAGCCGGTCGAGCACGGTGCGCTTGCGGCCCTCGGCGGCCGGAAGTTTCAGCTGTACGTCGGACCAGGTGCGCGTGGTGCCCTGGCCGGCCCGCTGCCGGTCGGCGTGCCAGCGGTCGTGCAGCCTCATGAGCGCGTCGTAGGGGTGCGGACCCAGGTCCGGTGTGCCGGGGAGGTGATGGGCGGGGGTGAGGGCGCGCAGCGCGGAGACCGGTACGGCGAGCACGGTGGTGCCGGTGTCGCTGCGGGCCTTGACCACCCCGGACACCTCGCCCAGCTCCAGATCGACCAACGGGCCGCCGGAGATGCCCCGGGGCACCCGGGCGTCCGCGTCCAGCAGCAGTTGCTCGCGTTCCTGCCCGACGAGCCGGCAGCTGGCGTTCCAGTGCTCCGCTGCGGGGAGTGCGCCGTCCTGGCGGCCGAAGAGATGGGCCGCGCCGACCGGTACGCCGGAGCGGTCGGTCAGCCACACGCACGGCTGCGCCGGGATCTCCTCCAGCAGTCCCACCAGCGCGAGGTCGGGCCGGATGGCCAGCGCGGACGGCACGGAGGGTTCCTCCGTGCCGTCCGTCCAGCGGGCCTGTGCCGCGGCCGTGGGCCCGGCCAGGTGGTAGGCGAGCCGGCCGCGGTAGATCCGGTCGCCGTGGACGATCCCCAGTTCCTCCCCGGGCCCGGTGCCCCGGCGCCGGCCGTCCGCGTGCACCAGGACATGGGCGCAGGTGAGCACCCAGCCGGGTGCGACGAGGAAGCCGCTGCCCCAGCCGCGCGGCCGGGCGCCCTCGGCGCCGGGCAGGCCCCGGACGCCCACGGTCGCCTCCCGCGCCAGGCGCCGGAGTTCGTCGAACTGCTCTCTGCCGACCGCCTCCCCGCTTCCGGCGGCGGCGGTCACCGGCCGGAGTCCCGCCAGGTGAGCGTGATCGACAGATTGCCCTTGGCCTCTCCGTCGGCGAGGAGGGCGACCGCCCTGCCGGGTTTGGCGGAGATCTCTACGCCGAAGGTGACGCTCCACTCGTCCGGCCGGGCCGCCGAGGCCGCCTCGCGCACGGAGGTGGCGACTCCGTCGACCAGGCTCCTCAGGCCCTCGACCCGTGTGGTGACCTCGTCCCACAGGCCGACGTCCTCCCACTGGGTGCCGTAGTCGTCGTCGCCGGGCTCGACCAGCCGAGACACCCTGGCCCGTACGGCGGTGCCGTCCGGCAGTGTGATCGGTACGACGTTGTCCCCCATGACACACCTCCCCCGTGTGACTGACGGCTGATCAGGTTACCTCTCGGGGGGCGGCAGCACGAGAGTTCCGTGCGCGGGCTCTCGCGCGACCGCCGTCCCACCGCCCACTCGTGGAGGGTCCGCTCGTCACGCCGGCCCGCGGGCCGGCGCCCGGGTCGCGTGGTCACCCGTCGGGCCGTAGGCCATGACCACCCGTACGGGTCGTCCTTGCCCCGTCCGAACCGGCCGGGGACACCCTTCCCGAGCCGCCATCAGCGCGACGGACCCCGGATTCCCTTTTGCCGCCCTTCGTCCGGGGGAACAGCCGGAGGCATGGGTGACTACGACAACTCGATCTCCGTGGACGTTCCGCCGGAGCGTCTCTTCTCCTACCTCGCCGACGTCCAGAACCTGCCCGCCTACCTGCCCCGGCTGACGTCCGCCGGGCCCCACGACGGCGACCGGGTCACCGTCACCGCTCACATCGATCCCGAGGACGCTCCCGAACAGGACGTCACCAGCGAGGCCTGGATCCACGTCGTCGAAGAGGGGAAGAGCCTGGAGTGGGGCGCACCGGGCCCTCACGACTACCGCGGACGCCTGCACGTCGAAGCCGGTGACGAGCCGGGGAAGGCCCGGCTCGCCCTCGAACTCCACACGCAGAAGGTCGAGGGCGACCAGGTCGATCACGGTCTGCAGGAAGCCCTGCGCGGCATCAAGGCCGCCGTGGAGCGTGCCGAACACTGATCCGGCCCGGTCGACGGCACCACCCCCGTGAAGCTCCGCTGCGGCGCACCGCCGGACCCGCACACCTCGACGACCTGCTCGACCGCCGCAGCCGTCGGCCGATCACCGGGCCCGGACCGGACGCCGACGGGCCGGTGCCGCACCGGAGCCGAGCACCGGACCGGCACCATGCCCCCGGAATGGACGAGCCGGCGCGGGGTGTTCGAACAGACATGACGAACGATCAGCGCACCATCACCAACCCGGCCGCTCTTCACGACCCGACACCGTTCGGCTACAGCCACGCGGTCTCGGCACCCGGCGAACTCGTCTTCATCGGCGGCCAGTACGCCTCCGACGCCACCGGCGCCCCGGTGCCCGGCGACTTCGCGACCCAGGTGGACCTGGCCTTCGACCGGTTGCGGTCGGCGCTGGAGGGGGTGGGCCTCCGGTATGAGCACGTGGTCCGCCTCGGTACCTTCATCGTCGACCACGACCTCGACAAGCTGGAGATCCTCGGCAAGGCGTTGCACGCCCGCTTCGGTGACAGGCTCCCGGCCCAGACACTGAGCGGCGTGGCCTCGCTCGCGCTGCCGGGAATGCTGTTCGAGGTGGACGCGGTGGCGGTGCGGCCGTAGCGGATTTCCCGGGCGGGCCGGCGTACTCGCCGGCCCGCCCGGCCGAGGTGATCCCCTCCTTCGACGGGGCGCGTCGCTGCGGCGCCGGAGGAGGGCGGCCGGCGTGCGGTCACCGGGGCGGGGCGGCGGGGATGCGGCTGCTGAGCCGCCGCACACAGCGGAGGGGCCGCCACCGGTGGGATCGCTCAGGTGCGGAACCAGACCTGGGCCGTACGGAGGGCGCGGGCCCTCGACCATGAGCCCTCGCCGGACCCGTTCGCCGGCATCGCCGGGTCCTTCCGCGACGCGCCGTGCCGTGACCGGACCGTGCGCCGACGCGTGCGGCGGATGTTCGCCGTGCACGAGGACGAGCCGTCCGCCGCAGGGTCCGCGCCCGCGTCGACCGGCTCGCCGGACGGGGCCTCAACGCCGGGCGTGGCGAATCCTCAACCGTCCGAATCCCATGATCGCGGAGATCCGGATCTTCGGCCCGCCGGGGCGGGAACGCCGCCGGGCCCTGTGGCGCAGGTCCTTCCACTCGGTGCGCACACCCCCGACGTCGACGACCGCATCGCGAGGCACCGTGATCCTGGCCCCGCCTGTCCCGAGCTGCAGCTCGATGTCGACGACCGGATGCTCGGTGATCGCCCGGGACAGGTCCAGGCGCACTCCACGGATCTTCCTGCGGAGAGGTCACCGTCTCACTCCAGGGCCCGTCTTCAAAGGTGCCTACTGAGCCGCCGGCGCGAAGTCGGCGGCTCAGTATCCCCCCGTTGTCCCGTGATCTCTCGTAGGCGGCCAGCTCCTCCGCGTTGCCGATGAAGGCCGGGCCGCAGGGTGATGGCAGACGATCGGCGACCATCGCTACTGCAGCTTGCGCGCTGTCTGTCTCGCCGATCCGCGGGCTGGTTCGGCTCGGCCCTTCGACGTGGTGCCGGCCGTCTCCTGGGCCGTGTCTTCGAAGTGGGATTGTCGGGTGACACTCGGTTTGCCGTCCCGCTATGAGGTCATCGGCGGATCCGTGCGGGCGTCGTAGGCGGCGCGGGCATCGTCGATCCGGGCGAGGTGCGCGACGCTCCATTCGAGCAGAGGCGCGGTGGCCTCGCGCAGGGTGATGCCCATCTCGGTGAGCTCGTAGCTGACATGCGGCGGCATCACGTCGTGGACGGTGCGGGTCAGGATTCCGTCGCGCTCCAGGCTGCGCAGCGTCACGGTGAGCATGCGCTGGCTGATTCCGTCGATGGCCCTCTTGAGCTCGGTGAAACGGCGCGGTCCGTCCCTGAGACTGCGCACGACCAGCAGCGACCACTTGTCTCCGACGATGTCGAGCACCACCCGGGTCCGGCACGCATCGCTGGACCGCGCCGCCGACTGCGGATCGCCCTGTGCCGCGTCCATGGTTACCTCCAGAGAACCGGGTCACCGAAAAGTGCCTCATTGCCCGCGGCGCGTCGTGTGCACCAGCATGCTCTTGGTACTCAAACAGTACTGAGGCGCGAAAGATAACCGCCAGGGCCGCGAACCAGCGGCACGCGCGTGACCGTGCTCTTCTGCTCCTGCGAAGGAGGATCGATTCACTCATGCCCACGTTTCTGCTGGTACACGGTGCTTGGCACAGCGGACGGTGCTGGGAGCGGGTGGTACCGCTGCTGGAGGCTGCCGGGCACCGGGTGTTCGCGCCGTCCCTGACTGGCTTCGGCGACAAGGCACACCTGCTCGGTCCGGAGGTGGGCCTCGATACACACGTCGACGACGTGGTCGGGCTGATCACCGAGGAGAACCTCAGCGACGTCGTACTCGTCGGCCACAGCTACGCAGGGCTGGTGATCTCCTCCGCGGCCAACCGGATTCCGGAACGCATCGCGCACCTGGTCTACCTCGACGCGATGGTCCCGGAGGACGGCGAGTCCGCAGTCGACGTCCAGCCCGTGACACGGCGTCTGATCGAGCTCGCCGAGAAGTCCGGGAGCGGCTGGCGCGTGCCGCCGATGCCCGAGCAGCCCGCGCCCTTCGGCCTGTTCGGCGTCACCGACCCGGCCGACGTGGCCTGGCTGCGCGGGATGCTCTCGGACCAGCCGGTGCGCTGTCTGCGGCAGCCGGTGCGCCTGGGCAACCCGGCCGTCAACGCGATCCCGCGCACGCACATTCACAATGTCGGCGCCATGCCGGCGGGCGTCACCCGTCGCCCCGTCCCCCCGGTCCAGCCCAACGGCACTGCCGCCCGGGTATGGGAGCTGCCGACCGGCCACGACTGCATGATCACCATGCCGGGCGAACTCAGCGAACTGCTTCTCAAGCTCTCCTGAAGGGCGTTGCGGAAGGCCGTGAGCGCGCGGGCTGGAGCGGGTGGCTGGTCTGCCGGTCCATGCGGCGAGGGCGAGGTTGTGCATGCGGGCGACGGCCTGGACGGCGTGGTGGAGGCCGTCGCCGCGTTGCCGGCGGTCGCGGAGGATCTCGTGGTTCTTCATGGGGGAGAAGGTGTGCTCGACGCGGGCGCGGACCTCGCGATGCTGCGCGTTGTCCTCCTCCTCGTCCTTGGGCAGGGGTCGTCCGGGGCGTTTGCGGTGCGGGACGATCGGTCCGGTGTTGACGTGGGTGCCGTCGCCGAGCACCGTCACGCCCTCGCAGTGCTCGGCCGGGCCGGAGTCCCGCCGGGCTTTCGCGTCCGCGGTCGTGCCGGGCACCGGCCGGGCCGCAGCCACCACCAGGCGGAACTCGGCGTCCACGATGACCTGCGCGTTCCGTGAACGTCTCCACCCACACCCGCTCGGCCTTCAACACCCCAGCCATACAACGGAGATGACCAGTTCACGGCCTTCTGCAGCGCTCTTCAGGACGACTCGCGGACCACCAATTCCGTCGCCAGCGTCATCTGCTGCCGGGGCGCGCCGTACTGGGTGATGTCGGTGAGGATGCGGGCCATCGTCCGCCCCAGTTCCTCCACCGGCTGACGTACCGTCGTCAGAGGCGGGTTGGTGTGACGGGCGAGGATGGAATCCTCGAATCCGACGACGGCGACATCGCCGGGCACCTGCCGCTTCTGGCGGCGCAGTTCGGCCAGGGCGCCGACCGCCATGAGGTCCGAGGCGGCGAACACGGCGTCCAGATCCGGGGCGCGTTCAAGAAGCGAACGCATGGCGCGGCTGCCGCCCTCCTCGGTGAAGTCCGCCGTCTCGACCAGGAGTTCGTCCGCCGCCAGACCCGCCTCGTCATGGGCGGTGCGCCAGCCGGCGAGCCGGCTGCGGCCGACGTCCATGTCCTGGGGACCGGTGATCGTGGCGATCCTCGTCCTGCCGCTGTGCAGCAGGTGCCGGACGGCCTCGGCGGCCCCTCCCGAGTTGTCGGAGTCGACGTAACTCAGCTGTTCGCCCGCGTCCCGGCGGCCGGCCAGTACGGTGGGCAGGCCCATCTCCTCCAGCATGCCGGGCAGCCGGTCCTCGGAGTGAACGGAGACCAGGAGGACGCCGTCCACGCGGCGCGTCGCCACCGATTCGGTCAGCTGGTCCCGCTCGGCCTGGTCCCGGACGAGCATGAGCTGCAGCTGGGTCTGGCTTTCGGCGAGGGCGCCGCTGACGCCCCGGATCAACGCGGCGAAGAACGGCTCCGAGCCGAGACGGCTCTCCGATTCCGGGATCACCAGGGCCACGGCGTTGGTGCGGTTGGTGACCAGGCCACGGGCGACCGAGTTGGGAACGTAGTTGAGCTCCTTGATCGCCGCCAGGACCCTGGAGCGGGCGTCGGCGCTGACCAGATCGGAGCCGTTGATCACGCGGGAGACCGTGGTGCGGCCGACGCCGGCACGGGCGGCGACCGTTTTGATCGTGGGCCGGCGATTCCCAGCCATGCGCTCCCCTCCCTCGGCAACCGCGGCGGTGCCGCCGCGTGGGTGACCAGCGGCAATTGTTGCAGATGCCGCCGTGGGCGAAGCACTCCCCAAGTCTTCGAACCGGGTGCCGGACAGCGGGGCCGGACGAGGAGTTGGTTTCAAGTTATTGACAGATCGGCTCTCGACTACGAGTCTTCGATGCGCCGGTGGGAACGTGCCCACTATTGATTGGGCACGTTCCCACTTGATCGTCAGAGCCGCTGTAGTCATCGCAGACCTCGTCACTCCGATGTGTCAGCGCCGTCGCTAGGAGGAAATCCATGGGCACTTTCGGTTCGTTGCGCACGAGGGCGGTGGCAACAGTCGCGGCCACCGGCGCGCTGGCGCTCGTCGTCGGCTGCAGCAGCAGCGACGATGCGGTCACCGGTGGTGGCAAGAAGGACGGCAAGGTCGTCATCACCATGGGCCTGTACGGCGTGATGGGCATCAAGGAGACGGGCCTCCTCGAGCAGTACGAGAAGGAGAACCCCGATGTCGACATCAAGGCCGAGATCGCCGGTGACGAGCAGACGTACTACACCGCGCTGCAGACCAGGCTCGCCGCAGGCAACGGTCTGAAGGACATCCAGGGCATCGAGATCGGCCGGGCCAAGGAGATCACCGAGACCCAGTCGGACAAGTTCGCGGACTTCGCCGGCATGGCGGGCACCGAGCACTTCCTGCCCTGGAAGGAGTCCCAGATCAGCACCGAGGACGGCAAGGTGCTCGGCCTGGGTACCGACATCGGCCCGATGGCCGTCTGCTACCGCAAGGACTACTTCGAGCAGGCGGGCCTGCCCACCGACCGCGAGGAGGTCGCCAAGCTGTGGGAGGGCGACTGGAAGAAGTACGTCGAGGTCGGCCGCACCTTCAAGAAGGACTTCAAGGGTAAGGGCGTGGCGTACATGGACGCGGCCAGCGGCCTGTTCAACGCCACGGTCTACGGCTACCCCGAGCAGTACTACGACGACAAGGGCGAGCTGATCTACGACAAGAACCCGGCCGTCAAGGAGGCCTGGAACCTCGCGGCCGACGCCGCCGAGGACGGGCTCTCCGCCAAGCTCCGCCAGTTCCAGCCGGGTTGGGACCCCGGGCTCGCCAACGGCACGTTCGCGACCGCGGTGTGCCCGGCCTGGATGCTCAGCCACATCAGCGAGAAGGCCGGTGCGGCGAACAAGGGCAAGTGGGACGTCGCCCGGGCGCCCAAGGGCGCCAACTGGGGCGGTTCCTTCCTCGGCGTGATCGAGAAGAGCCCGGTGAAGGAGGAGGCCAAGAAGCTCGTCGCCTGGCTGACCGCGCCGGAGCAGCAGGCCCACATCTTCAAGGAACTGGGCAACATCCCGTCCTCGCAGAAGGCGCTGGACGCCGCCGACGTGAAGAACGCGACGTCGGAGTACTTCAACAACGCGCCGATCGGCCAGATCTTCGGCGCCGCCGCCCAGGAGATCCCGGACAAGCAGGTCCTCGGCCGCAAGGACGGCACGATCAAGGACACCTTCTCCCAGGGCTTGGCCCTGGTCGAGCAGGGCACTTCGCGTGACGAGGCGTGGAAGACCACCACGGAGCGCATCGAGAAGGCGGTCGGCTGACCGGTCGCCCCCGCGGCCGCCCGGGCTCGCTCGCATTTCGCCGGCGGGCGGGCCCGGGGCCCGGCTCACACATCCGCTCTCAGGAAGGAAGTCCGGTGGCCACCTCCACCACCAAGGCCCTGGCCGGCGAGGAGCCGCCAGGCCCGCCCCGCAAGACGGACGGCGAGGGAAGCGCCCCACGGCGACGCAGCGCGCTGCTGCACCGCCTGGACATCAAGGGCGCGCCGTACGCGTTCGTCGCGCCGTTCTTCGTCGTCTTCCTCGCTTTCAGCTTCTACCCCCTCGTCTACACCTCGTGGATCTCCCTGCACCGGGTCGAACTCGCCACCCTCGACGTCATGGAGTGGGTGGCGTTCGACAACTACCTCGAGCTCTGGGGCGACTCACGGTTCTGGAACGCACTGCAGAACACCATCACCATCGGCGTCATCTCCACGGTGCCGCAGCTGCTGATGGCGCTCGGCCTGGCGCACCTGCTCAACTACCGGATGCGTGCGTCGCTGTTCTTCCGCGTCGCCTCGCTGGTCCCGTACGCCACCTCGGTCGCCGCCGCGGCCCTGGTGTTCACCATGATCTTCGAGCGCGACTTCGGCATGATCAACTGGGCGCTCGGCTCGGTCGGCATCGACCCGGTGGACTGGGAGGCCGACAAATGGCCCGCCCAGGTAGCGATCTCCACCATCGTCATCTGGCGCTGGACCGGCTACAACGCGCTGCTCTACCTGGCCGCCATGCAGGCCATCCCGCCGACCGGTACGAGGCGGCCTCCCTCGACGGCGCCTCCCGGTGGCAGCAGTTCACCCACGTCACCGTGCCCGGGATCCGCTCCACCATCGTCTTCACCATCGTGCTCTCCACCATCGGAGCCACCCAGCTGTTCGGCGAACCGCTGATCTTCGGCCAGGGGCCCAACGGTGTCACCGGCGGCGCGGACAACCAGTACCAGACGCTGGGCCTGCTGCTGTACGAGGAGGGCTGGAAGAACTACCAGATGGGCCGCTCGGCGACCGTCGCCTGGGCGATGTTCCTGCTGCTCGTCCTCGTCTTCGTCGTGCAGCGCCTGATCAAGCGGCTGCGCGCCCGTACGTCCTGACCTGGAGTCGTCATGACCACCCACAGCCTCCCGGCCCGGACGGACGACCCGGCCCGGACCTCCGTCGAGAAACCGGCCGGTCGTGGCGGCCGCCGGCTGCTGCGCCAGCGCGCCGGCCGCCAGCACCACGCGGGCCCGCTCGCCTACGTCCTGCTCGTCATCATGGCGGTGCTGTCGATCTTCCCGCTGTACTGGACGATGGTGGCGGCCTCCACCGACAACACCCGCGTCAGCCAGACACCGCCGCCGTTCCTGCCCGGCCCGAACCTGTTCAGCAACCTCGCCCGGGCCTGGGACGAGGCGGCGCTGGGCAAGGCGATGATGAACAGCCTCGTAGTGGCCGGGGTGATCGCCCTGTCCACGGTGATGTTCGCGACGCTCGCCGGCTTCGCTTTCGCCAAGCTGCGGTTCAAGGGGCGCAACGTCCTGCTCATGCTGGTGATCGGCACCATGATGGTGCCGCCGCAGCTCGGTGTCGTACCGCTGTTCATGATGATGTCCGAGCTGGGCTGGTCGCAGCAGCTGCCCGCCGTCATCTTCCCCACGCTGGTGAGCGCGGTCGGGGTCTTCTTCATGCGGCAGTACCTGTCCGAGGCGCTGCCGGACGAGCTCGTCGAGGCCGGACGTGTGGACGGGGCGCACTCGCTGCGGATCTTCTGGAGCATCGTGCTGCCCGTCGCACGGCCCGCCATGGCGGTCCTGTTCATGATCACGTTCGTGCACGCGTGGAACGACTTCTTCTGGCCGTTCGTGGTGCTCGACATGACCAACCCGACCGTCCCCGTCGCACTCACCCAGCTCAGCGCGGGCTATGTCCGCGACCAGTCGCTGATCATGGCGGGCGCGCTGCTCGGCACGCTGCCCCTGCTGGCGATGTTCATCGTCTTCGGCCGCCAGATCGTCAGCGGCATCATGGCGGGCGCCGTCAAGGGCTGACCCGCCGCGCCGGCCTGGCGCGAACCCGCACCCCTCATGGCCTTCGCGCCCCCGCGAACAGCCCCTCTCCAGAAAGGACATACGTGGTCACCGCAGCACAGCAGACCGCGTCCGCCCCGGACGCCGCCCGTACCTTCCCCAAGGGCTTCCTCTGGGGCTCCGCGACCGCCTCCTACCAGATCGAGGGGGCCGCCGCCGAGGACGGCCGCACACCGTCCATCTGGGACACCTACGCCCGCACCCCCGGCCGGGTCCGCAACGGCGACACCGGTGACGTCGCCACCGACCACTACCACCGCTGGCGCGAGGACGTCGCGCTCATGGCCGAACTCGGTCTGGGCGCCTACCGTTTCTCCCTCGCCTGGCCCCGGATCCAGCCCACCGGCCGCGGTCCCGCGGTCCAGAAGGGCCTGGACTTCTACCGGCGCCTCGTCGACGAACTGCTGGACAAGGGGATCCAGCCCGTCGCCACCCTCTACCACTGGGACCTGCCGCAGGAGCTGGAGGACGCCGGGGGCTGGCCCGAGCGCGCCACGGCGGAGCGGTTCGCGGAGTACGCGGCCCTCGCCGCGGACGCCCTCGGTGACCGGGTGAAGACCTGGACCACCCTCAACGAGCCCTGGTGCAGCGCCTTCCTCGGCTACGGTTCCGGCGTGCACGCGCCCGGCCGCACCGACCCGGTCGCCGCCCTGCGCGCCGCCCACCACCTCAACCTGGCCCACGGCCTGGCCGTTCAGGCACTGCGCGACCGCATCCCCGCCGCCGCCCAGTGCTCGGTCACGCTCAACATCCACCACGTCCGCCCGCTCACCGGCAGCGACGCCGACGCCGACGCGGTCCGCCGGATCGACGCGCTCGCCAACCGGGTCTTCACCGGCCCGATGCTGCAGGGCGCCTACCCGGAGGACCTGCTCAAGGACACCGCCGCGCTGACCGACTGGTCCTTCGTGCGCGACGGGGACCTGGAGCAGATCCGTCAGCCGCTGGACTTCCTCGGCGTCAACTACTACAGCCCCACCCTCGTGTCGGAGGCCGACGGCAGCGGCACGCACAACGCCGACGGACACGGCAGGAGCGAACACAGTCCCTGGCCGGGGGCCGACCGGGTCGCCTTCCACCAGCCGCCCGGCGACACCACCGCCATGGGCTGGGCCATCGACCCCACCGGCCTGTACGAACTGCTGCGCCGGCTGTCGTCGGACTTCCCGAGGCTGCCGCTGGTCATCACGGAGAACGGCGCCGCGTTCGACGACTACGCCGACCCCGCCGGCCAGGTCAACGATCCCGCCCGGATCGCCTACCTGCGCGGTCATCTGGCCGCCGTCCACGAGGCCATCGTGGACGGTGCGGATGTGCGCGGCTACTTCCTCTGGTCGCTGCTGGACAACTTCGAGTGGGCACACGGCTACAGCAAGCGCTTCGGTGCCGTCTACGTGGACTACCCGACCGGTACGCGCATCCCGAAGGCCAGCGCCCGCTGGTACTCGGAGGTCGTCCGCACCGGTGTCCTGCCCGGCGCCTGACCGGGTTCGACGGGCACCGGGCTCCCGCCCCGCACGGTGCCGCACCACGGACGCGCCCCCGCGCCCCCGCACGCCGGGGTGCGGGGGCGCGCCGCACTCATCGGGATCAGGCCGTGTACTGGTAGGCGCAGTAGGGGCGTTGTCACGTTGTTGAGTGCGTGGTTGTCTGATGATGTGCCAGGGCGCGGTGGCCGCGCGGTCCGGGTGCATTCGGACTGTGGTGGGCCGGCCGGCGGCGTGGGTGATCTGGTCCCAGATGGCGAAGCGGATGGTCATCTCGACTCGGTGGCCGGAGGCGGTCATCAGGTGGCGGCGGGGTCGGAAGTGGGGTGAGATGCCACTGAACAGGGCCAGGAACCGCTGGGTTCCGCCGACGCCACGAAAGCCTTTCATTGCTCGTTCACGCTGCCGCGTGGGCTGATGACTGTTCCCTGCCCGGTGGTTCAGGCCCTTGTGTGAACGGTGCTCGGCAGAGGGCGTGATCTCTCGGTGGGCAGCGCCGTAGGAGCGGAGCTTGTCCGTGACGATCACCCGTGGCACCGCGCGGGTCCTCTTCAGCGGTTTGCGAAAGAAGCGCTGGGCCGCGGCCTTGTCCCGGCGAGACGGTACGAGGACGTCCAGAACGGTGCCGTCGGCGTCGACGGCCCGCCACAGGTACTTCCTTTCTCCGTTGATCTTGATGAAGACCCCGTCCAGGTGCCGTTCGTCCCCCGGCGGGGCCGCTGACGACGCGGCGCGCCGGCATGGACCCGCCCGAACTCGGCGCACCAACGGCGGACTGTCTCATGGGAGACGAACACGCCCCGCTCGAGCATCAGTTCCTCGACCTCGCGGAACGACAGCGGGAAGCGGTGGTACAGCCACACACAGTGCGCGATGATCTCGACCGGGTACCGGTGCCCCTTGTACGACGGCGGCGCGCTGTCCACGAACGGCCCCTCCCAGCATGACCAGCCAGAAGATCATCCCACCCGGTCAGTCAACGTGACAGTACCGTGAGCATCGATCGCGAAGGCCGTCCACCTCTCCTCACCTGCGCGGATGAGGTTTTCAGCAAGGACAGGGCCGTGTGCTGAGCTCCTGGCGCACGTCCAGGCAGCGCAGCCGGACACTGAGCTGCTCCGGATCCCGTGTCGTACGGTCCGGCGTCGTGGTTGCCCTACCGTCCGCAACGGATCTCACCGAACCCGGCGGTGCCGCCGGTACGGCCGAAAGATCTGAACCAATACTGGGAATCAGGCCGCGAGGAGCTCCTGCTCGCGGTCCGGCGTCTTGACCTTGGGCTTCTTGTTCGGCAGCGAGAGCCGGAAGACCTTGCGCCACGCGGAGAACACCTGCTTGGGCAGCGGCCCGGTGACGTATTCCAGCTCGTACTTCTCGAACAGCGCGCGCACCTTCACCGCGACCTCGGCGTACCGGTTGCTCGGCAGATCCGGGAACAGGTGGTGCTCGATCTGGTGCGAGAGGTTGCCGGTCATGAAGTGCATGGCCTTGCTGCCGCTGATGTTCGCCGAGCCCATCATCTGGCGCAGGTACCACTGGCCGCGCGTCTCGCCCTTGATCGACCGGCGCTCGAAGACCTGCACGCCCTCGGGGAAGTGCCCGCACATGATCACCGAGTGGGACCAGAGGTTGCGCACCAGGTTCGCGGTGAACGTGGCGGCGAGCGTGGGGAGGAACGACGGGCCCGACAGCAGCGGGTGGATCACGTAGTCCTTGAGCACCTGCTTGCGGATCTTGCGGCCGACGGCCCTGGCCCGCGCGCGGAACTCCGGGTTCTTGCGGCGGTGCTTGCTCAGGTTCCTGCCGAGCTCCAGGTCGTACGCGGCGATGCCGTACTCGAAGAAGCAGGCGTTGAGGAAGTTCCACAGCGGCTGGCCGAGGTGGAACGGGTGCCACTTCTGGTCCTCGTCGACGCGCATGATGCCGTAGCCGAGGTCGTTGTCCTTGCCGATCACGTTCGTGTACTTGTGGTGCAGTTCGTTGTGCGAGTGCTTCCACTGGTCGGACGGCGAGACGTGATCCCATTCCCAGGTGGTGGAGTGGATCTTCGGATCCCGCATCCAGTCCCACTGGCCGTGCAGGATGTTGTGGCCGATCTCCATGTTGTCCATGATCTTCGCCACGGACAGCCCGGCGGTGCCGAGCAGCCACGCGGGCGGGAAGAACGAGAACAGCAGCACGCCCCGGCTGACCAGCTCGAGCTTGCGCTGCGCCGCGATGACCTTGCGGATGTACGCGGCGTCCTTCTCTCCGCGGCCGGCGATCACCTCGTCGCGGATCGCGTCCAGCTCGCGGCCGAGCTCCTCGATCTGCTCCGCGGTCAGGTGGGCGGTGGGGTCGATGGCGGTCAAACTGTTCCTACCGTTCGATGTCGCAGGAGCCCGCCGCGGCGGACACGCAGGTCTGGATGAGGACGCCCGGCTCGGCCTCGGTGATCTCGCCGGTGCGCAGGTCTCGGACGGCGCCCGCCTTGAGCGGCGTGGTGCAGCCGAAGCAGATGCCCATGCGGCACCCGGAGGGCATGAGCACGCCGGCCTCTTCGCCGACGTCGAGCAACGGCGTGGCGCCGTCCGCGTCGACACTCTTGCCGGTGGCGCTGAACGTGACCTCGCCGCCATCACCGGCGACGACGATGCCGGGTCGGAAGCGTTCGGTGTGCAGGCGGTCCTGGACGCCGTGTGCGCTCCAGTGCTCCTCGGCGACGTCGAGCAGGCCCGTGGGCCCGCAGGCCCAGGTCTCGCGCTCGGCCCAGTCGGGCACGAGTGCGTCGAGACGGGTGATGTCGAGCATGCCGTCCGTGGCGGTGTGCACCTCGGTGAGCCGCAGCTTCTTGTCCGCGACCAGGTCGTGCAGTTCCCTGCGGAAGATCACGTCCTGCGGCTGTGGCGCGCAGTGGACCATGACGACGTCGTCGAACTCGGTGTCGCGCAGCATGCCCATCACGGGGGTGATGCCGCTGCCGGCCGTCAGGTAGAGCACCTTGGCGGGTGTGGTCTGCGGCAGCACGAAGTCACCGGTCGCCTGGTCGAGCTGGATCACGGTGCCCGGTTCGACCCTGCGGACCAGGTGGTTGCTGACTTTGCCGTCCGGAATCGCCTTCACGGTGATCGTGAGACGGCCGTCCTGACGGCTCGCCGGAGAGGTGAGCGAGTAGGCACGCCACAGGCGCACCCCGTCGACGTCGACCCCGATCCGCACGTACTGGCCGGCTGTGTGGCCGCGCCAGCCCCGTCCCGGTCTGATCACGATGGTCGCGGCGTCACTCGTCTCGGGGTGCACGGCCTCGATGCGCCCCCGCAGGTCAGCGCCCGCCCGCAGCGGGCTGACCAGGTCGAGGTAGTCCGACGGCAGGAGCGGCGTCGTGACCATCTCCAGCAGTTTCCACGCCCTGCTGCGGAGGGCTGTACTCGTCATGACTCCAGCTTGCTGCGCCTTGAGGCGTAAAGTCCTGACCGCAGGACGTGAATCTGGTCGATCGATTTGTTCGCAGGGAATGAAAACGTGAGTCACGCACTCCGGAGGGTCAGCGAACTGGCCTTGGATGAGACGACGGTCACCGCGCTTCGGGCCACACTGAAGACCACTGCCGACGAGGTCGTCCAGGCGATCATCGACGAGGTCCCTTCCTACGCCAACGCCCTTTCGGGCCACATGGGCGCCACCATCCGCCGAGCCGTCCGCACCGCCCTGGGGCACTACCTGGACCTCGCGAGCGGGAACGCCACGGGCGGCGACGCCGGTGACGCGGCCTACGAGCTGGGCCGCGGCGAGGTGCGCGACGGCCGTTCGATGGACGCCCTGCTCAGCGCCTACCGCGTCGGTGCCCGCGTGGCCTGGCGATGCCTGGCGGCGGGTGCCGTACCCGCGGGCCTGCCCGCCGCCGAGGTCGCCAAGTTCGCCGAGCTGACCTTCGCCTACATCGACGAGCTCTCCGCCGCGAGCGCCGCGGGCCACGCCGACGAACTGGCCGCCCGGGGCAGGGCCCACGAGCGCCACCTGGAACACCTGGCCCGCGACCTCCTCGCCGGCGCGAGCCCGGACGTGCTGCTGGCCTCCGCGCAACGGGCCGGCTGGCAGCCTCCGGTTTCGCTGACCGCGGTCCTGCTGCCCGCCGCCCAGGCCCGGCCTGCCTACCGCGCGCTCGACCCGAGCACCCTCGTCCTCGACGATCTGCCGGACACCACCGGCGCGCTGCTCGTCCCCGATGCCGACCGATCACATCTCTTGAGGCAGCTGACCGACCGCACCGCCGTGGTCGGCCCGGCCCGGCCATGGACTCGTGCGTCCGCGTCGTACGCACGAGCCGTACGCGCGCGCTCCCTCTCCTCTGACATTCGCGACACCGAGGACCACCTGCCCGAGCTGGTGCTGAGCGCCGACGTGGACGCGTACGCGGACCTGCGTGCCCGAGCCCTCGCACCGCTGCTGGCCTTGCCTGACGCGACCGCACGACGGCTGGAGGAGACGCTGCGGGCATGGCTGCTGCACCAGGGCAGGCGCGAGGAGGTGGCGGCGGCGTTGTTCGTCCATCCCCAGACAGTCCGGTACCGGATGTCGCAGCTGCGGGAACTGTTTCCGGATCTCGCCTCCCCACACCGGGTCCTCGAACTGACGCTGGCGGTCGGTCTCCGAGGCAGCTGACGAGTACTGCCTCGTTTTCGGTGCCGTCAGATGGCTCATGCGCCCCGGGGAAAAGCGGTATGAGCCAGCTGAGACCGGGGGTTGATGTGAGGACCGGACAAGGGCGTTGTCACGTTGGCCGACCGGTCTGGGGTGGTCTTGGAGTTGGTCGTGCCGGGGAGGGGTTCGCTCGGGTCGTCCGCGCCGCCGTCGTACAAGGGCCACCGGTACCCGGTGGAGATCATCTCCCGCTGCGTGCGGCTGTGCCACCGCTTCCCGCTCGGCTTCCGCGAGGCCGAGGAACCGATGCCCGAGCGCGGCGTCATCGTCTCCCACGAGACGATGACGCCGCTGGTGCGCGAAGTGCGGGCCGGGCTGCGCGAACGGCCTGCGCCGACGGCGGCCCCGGCCCGGCGGCACATGGCACCTGGACGAGGTCTTCATCAGGACCGGCGGAGAGCGGAAGTACCTGCGGCGGGCCGTCGACGCCGACGGCAGCGTGCTCGACGTCCTCATACAGAAGCGGCGGGACGGGGCCGCTGCCCGCCGCTTCCTCCGTAAGCTGCTCGAGAGGACGCGCACGGTGCCCCGGGTGATCGTCACCGACGAGCTCCGCTCCTGCCGGGCCGCCCACCGCGAGGTCATGCCCTCCGTCGAGCACCGGCAGTCGAAGCACCTCGGCAACCGGGCGGAGAAGGGCCACCGGCCCGCCCGGCGGAAGGGCTTCCGCTCGGCCGGCGGGCGCAGCGGTTCCCGCCCGCGTTCAGCGGCATCTCACCGCACTTCCGGCCCCGCCACCTGATGACAGCCTCCGGCCACCGCGTCGAGATCACCCTCTGCTTCGCTGTCCGGGAGCAGGTCACCGGCGCCGGCCGGCCCACCACGGCCTGAACACAGGCCCGGGCCGCGGGCCCACCACACCCCGACACACCATCAGACACGCACGCACCCAACAACGTGACAACGCCCCATCGAGGGATGGTCGGCGAACCGGACGACGGCCTCGACGGGCGTGGCGGGGTTCTGCAGCACCAGCTCCGTCATCTCGAGGACGGTGGACGGCGGTGTCGCCTTGTCGGCCGCCGCCGCGCGGCGGACCTCGGCACGCGGGTGCCGTGCGAGCCGGGCGGCCAGGTCCGCCGTCGTCCACGACGCGAGCTCCGCAACGACCCGTACGTCCGGATCGGCGGCCGGCATCTCCCGTACGGCGGCCGGGAGTCCGGGGCGGGCGGCCGGCTTCACCCGGTGCTCCACGTCTGGATCCGCCGCGAAGTGCCACGCCCGTTCCGGGTCACCGGATCCCTCGTCGAGCAGGGCGAGCGCGGCATGCGGCGATGCGACGGGACCGACGTCGGCGGCGGTCAGCAGGCCCGCGTACGCAAGCCGCACAGCGCTTTCCCCGATCCGTGAGGCCAGGGCGGTCGCCTGCCCGTGACCGGGATCCGCACGACACGCCGGACTCTCGGCGACGTCCGCGTCCGCGACCGGGATCATCCGGCCGACCAACCCGACGGGCGGAGCCGCACGGGCGGCGAGCCCGCACAGCACATGATTCACAGGAGGACATCCCGCCCGGGCTGTGCTCTGTACGAGGCGTGCAGCGCGGCGGCGGCGCAGCCCGATCGGAGGCGGAGCCACCAGGAAACCGTCGCGTTGCGCTCGGGTCCGGCGAATCGGCGAGCGCCGGCCCGGTGCGGCGCGACACCACCGGGTCCGGCACCCCGGTGAACGTTCCCCGGGTGCGGGAGCGGGTGCGGGTGCGGACGAAGGCCGGTGCCGGTCCGGGCCGGGGGAGTCCGTGCCGGCCTCCGGACGCCGGGATGATCCAGACGACCGGCCCCGGGCCTGTCCCCTCGGCCGGGGGATCGATGTCCTGGTCGGTGGCCGATCCCGGTCGGTGGGCCGACGGCCGGCCGCGTTGTTAGCGTTGCCCCGTGGACGAGGGGGCGGCAGCACGTGACATCGACTGAGTTCCGTATCGGCGGGGACCTGAAGGTACGGCGGCTCGGGTTCGGGGCCATGCACCTGCCGACGGAGCCGGGCCCGGTCCGTGAGGCGTCTGTCGCGGTCGCCCGGCGGGCCGTCGAGCTGGGTGTCGATCTGATCGACACCGCGTACCTGTACGGCGGCGGAGCCAACGAGGAACTGCCGGCCGAAGCCCTGCACCCCTACCCGGACGGGCTGCTCGTCACCACCAAGGTCGGCGTCGCCCGGTCGGGCCCTTCGGACGAGTGGAGGCTCGACGGGAGGCCGGCCGTCCTGCGCGCCCAGGTCGAGCAGGCTCTGCGCCGACTGCGCGTCGAGCGGATCGAGCTGCTCCAGCTGCACCGCATCGATCCGCGGACGCCGCTCGCCGACCAGCTCGGTACGCTGCGGGACCTGCGGACCGAGGGCAAGATCGGCCGGATCGGGCTGTCCGAGGTCACCGCCGACGAACTCGCGCGGGTACGGGAGATCGTGGACGTCGCGAGCGTGCAGAACCGCTACAACCTGCTCGACCGCGAGCACGAGCCCGTGCTGGCGGCCTGCGAGGCGGCGGGGATCGCGTTCCTGCCGTGGCGCCCCGTCGCCTGGGGGGAGTCGGGGGCGAGGGCGGAGGTCGCAGCGGTGGCGGCCGAGGTCGACGCCACCCCCACGCAGGTCGCGCTCGCCTGGCTCCTCGCGCGCTCACCGGTCGTCCTCCCCATCCCGGGCACCGCCCGGATCGACCACCTGGAGGAGAACCTCGCCGCGGAAGGCGTCCGCCTGGCCTCCGCCCACCGCGACCGGCTCGACCGGCTCTCCGGGTCGGCGTAGGGACCCCTCTCCTCGGGCGTGAGCGAAGCCTCGTACCGCCCCGCCGACGAGCGCAGCGCTTCCTTCCCGCGCACCGGGAAACCCTGACGGCCGGCCCGGGGGAGCGCCGGCAGGGCGTGGCCGACGCGGTGGCGGCGGAGGAAGGCGCTCTGCCGTCCAGGCAGCCCCGGCTCTCCCGCGCCCGCCTTCTCCGGGCGGGAGGCACGCGGCCCGCGGGACGGTGTTGTGCGGGCGGGAATCGGGGAACCCGGCCGGCATGACCGCACATGATCAAGAGACCTCCGGGACCGACCAGCAGGTGGTGGACCGGCTGGTACCCGTCTGGCTGCAGGAGATGGAACGGCACGACGCCGGTGCGGCGCGACGGGTGCGTGCTTCCTGGGACAGCGGCACGCTGCCGGAGGAGACCGCACGTGATCTGATGACCTGGGTGACCGCCCGCATCACGGACACCGGCTTCAACGAGGACGAGGGCCCGGACGTCACCGGCCCGGCCCGCATCACCCCGGCGGACAAGGAGAGCGTGCACCGGTGGCTCGCCGCGCGGGGGCACCGGCTGTGAGCGCTCCCGCGCCCTCGGAATGATCCGGAGGACGGGCCCGAGCCGAGGGCGCGTGGACGCACCGCCGGGTCGGTGGCCGGGGGAGTGCGGTGCCGGGAGGCCCGCGGACTCGGCTTCCGGGGCTTCCGGCCCGGGAGGAGCTGAAAGCGCGGCGGCGGCTGCCGGACCGGGCGAGGAGCCCTCAGGACGCGACGCCCCGCCCCCACCACGGCGACGGCAGCCGGGAAGGGGTGCGTGTCCGGCGAGCGCCCGCTGGGCGCTGGTGACGAAAGGGCCGCGGGCCCGCCGACGGGGGCGCGGCTTCCTCACGGAATGACGACGATCCTCCCGACCGTGCCGGATGCGCCGACAGGGCGACGTGGGAAGCGAAGCCGCCGTCCGCTTCGCTGCCCAGCGGCCCGACCGGGCGAGGCGTCCTCGCGCCCGTCACCCGCTCTCCGGCGCGTCGTCCTCCGTCCGCCCGCCGTCCGCCGGGCGCTCGGCTCCCCACTGCATCCGGATCACCGCGTACGTCTCGCCGTCCCTCGGCGGCCGCGTCCAGGAACGGGTGGTGAACGTGTGCAGCCGCCCGTGCACGATCGCGTGACGCGGCAGACAGGCGCCGAACTCCCCGGCCACCGCTTCCAGCAGTGACCGCTCCGTCTCGGCGCCGTCCTCCATGCCGTCGAAGAACCGGCTCGGGTCCAGTGCCCGCGGTATCTCCCCGCTTCTGCGGATCTCTCCGTCCGCGTACGTGAAGGCGTACTGCGCGGCACCGTCCCGCGCCACCGAGAGGTGGAAGAACGGTTCCCCGTGCCGTGCCCTCAGGCCGCTCCACACCACCACCGCGCGGGTGCCCGCGCTGGCGGCCGCGGCCGGGGAGACGAACCGCTGCGGGCCGAACGGGGCGGGATCGTCGTCGAAGGCGAAGCTCCAACCGGTGCCGGCCCGGCCGACCGCCATGAGAGCCCTGTCGTCGTAGGAGGAGAACTCCCTTCGGTTGCGCAGCAGTTCGTGTCGCGCCTCCCAGAGGGTCATGGGTTCGTTCAGTACGGTGTCGTCCCCGTCCGCGAGACGTCCGGGCAGCTCCTCCGGCTCCACCCCTTCCACCAGGACGAACCGGTAGGAGGTGCGGTTGTTGCCCGGGTCCGGCTCCGCGAGCCACGCCAGGTCGCGCGGATCGAGCCCGGCCGTCGGCCTCGGCGCGTCGCCCGCCTGCCCGCCCCGCGGCGCGGACAGCAGTTCGCGGCCCCGCTCCGGGGTCAGCAGCGGCCCGAGCAGGGGATCGGCCACCCACCCCAGTGGCGCCAGGTGGTCCGGCCCCAGCGGCTCCCACAGGGGCAGCGCGCCGAGCAGCGTCCGCCAGGCACCGTCGGTGTCTCCCCACCGCGCCAGCTCCCGCGCCCGCTCGACCGCCTCCCCGAACGGTCCGGCCGCCGTGTACCGGTACGTGCCCTTCCGCACCTGATCCAGTAGCGCGTGGGCCAGTGACACCAGGTCGTCGTCGGCTCCCCGCAGGGAGAACCTCAGCGTGGAGTCGTCCCGGTACGAATGCGCCGCGTGCTCGGCGACCAGCGGTGGCAGCAGCTCGGGCGCGTACCGCGGGTCCGTCACCAGGCCCTCGAAGTACACCGAGGAGGTCTGTCCGAGCAGACGGCGTATCTGGTCGCCCAGTCCGGCGGCCCGCGGTCTGCCGTACCCCTTGGCCTCGTCCAGCGCCTTCCCGGCCCGTTCCCAGCCGCCGCGCAGCGCCTCCAGCCGGGCCTCCTCCACCAGGGCGTCCAGCTTGCGCGTCGTGCCGTTGACGAACACGGGCTCCCCGTCGCTCCGGTGCGCCCGCAGACTGTGGAACTCCCGGTGCATGTCCCGCATGAACGCGAGGAAGTTCGCGTGCCGCTCGGGTGGCGCGGCCCGCCAGCTCGCCCACGTGTACACGGCCCACTCGCCGTTCTCGTCCACGTCCTCGGGATCCAGGAGGACGTAGGTCATGTCGGACTCGACGTCGAGCTGCAGCCCGCGCCGCCAGAGGTCCGCCTCCCGCTGTTCCTCGGGCCCGGCGTCCTCGTCCAGGTACTCCTCGAACATGTCCGCGAGCCCCGACGCGTTGTCGTGCCAGTGCGCGTCCTCGGTCCCCGCCAGCAGCCGCACGAACCCGCCCGCGTGCCGCCACCCGTCGCTGACCCCGAGGAACTCCCGGTACGACGGGGGCATCCGTCGGCCGAGCCGCTCCTCCATGGCCGCGATCCGCTCCTCGGAAGCGGGCGGGAACCCCAGCCAGCGCGCCTGCCGCGCGGCCTCGTCGCCCCCGTCCCGCGTCTCGCCGTCCGGCAGGGAACCCGCCCACTCCTCGCTCCAACCGAGCAGGAAGGACCGCCAGTCGAATGCCGTGGTGTCCGTCATGGGCCCGATGCTGCCACCCCCCACTGACAGTGCTCCGCCGCCCGCCGCGGCCGAAGGGCCCTTCGTGCGCGACCGGCCCGGCAGGTTGTGCCGGGGTGCTCGCGCCGGTCGCCGCGTCCGGCCGGCCCCGGCGAGCGCGTCCTGCCGGTCGGCCGGCAGGACGGCGCCGCCTCCGGCCTGTGGCCGTGCGTGTCCAGGTGCGCCGGGTGCGACCGGACGGCTGCGGCTGTATTGACTGGGACCTGTCAATAATTCGACAATCGCTCCCACTTCCCCACGACTTGGAGGACCGTTGACTCACGGCCCGTCTCGCCGCGCGATGCTGCTGGCGGCAGCCGCCGGTGCGTTCGCGCTGCCCGCCCTATGTTCCGGACCCGCGCGTGCCACCACCCCCCTTCCGCCGGGACGCCGTGAACTCCCCGTCGTCACGCACTCCCGCCACCCCGGCGCCGTCCACGGCCCCGAAGCGGCGCGCGGTGCCCACGCCGAACCCCTGAACGCCGCCGTCGACTGCGCCCTGGGCCGAGGAGGGCGGAGCTGATGGCCACGTTCGTCACCCGCTCCCAATGGGGCGCCAGGGCGCCCAGAAGCGTCAGCAACACCATCACCCCGGCACAGGGCGGCGTGGTCGTCCATCACGTCGACGCCGTGAAAGTGGCCAAGGCCGATCACGCCGACTGCGCCGCCCAGGTGCGGGGCATCCAGAACTTCCACATGGACTCCAACGGCTGGTCGGACATCGCCTACAGCCACCTCGCCTGCGTGCACGGCTACCTCTTCCAGGGCCGCGGTGAGTACGTCCGCACCGCCGCCCAGGGCACCACGCAGGGCAACGACGACTGGTACGCGGTCTGTGCGCTGACCGGCGGCTCCGGCAGCAGCTACGACACCGTCACCGCCGGACTCATCGACGCCGTCCGCCACGGCATCAACCGCCTGCGGGTGTCGGGCGGCGCCGCGCAGGCCATCACCGGCCACCGGGACCACCACGCGACCGCCTGCCCGGGCAACCTGTACTCCAGGGTGCTCAGCGGCGAGGTCAACCCCGGTGGCGGCCCCCTGCCCTATCCCGGAGTCAGTTTCCGCCAGCCGCCGACCTTCGTGCACGCCAGCGTGGCGACCTGGCAGTACCGGATGAACAGCGCACACGGCTACTCCCTCGCCGTGGACGGCCAGTACGGGCCGGGATCCGACTCCGCCTGCCGCGGTTTCCAGTCGAGCAGGGGCCTGAGCGTGGACGGCATCGTCGGGCCGGCCACCTGGGGGGCCACGTTCGCCTAGGGTCTGTCGTTCGCATCAGGTCGCAGGGCGTCTGCGGCATGATCCGAACGACAGGTCCTGGAGCCGTCCGGGCCCACCGCCTTCCCACGACGTACGCCCGCAGCCGACGAACTCCACGGGGGACACCTCACATGCGCTTGCCTCGCGTGCTCACGACCCTGGCGGCGGGCCTCGGCCTGCTCCTCGGCGCGGTCACCGCGCCGCCCGCCCACGCCGACGACGGCGCGGCGGCGCCGGCCCAGTGGCGCAGCTACTGGGTGGACGCGTTCAACCCGGGCATCTCCACACCCGCGCAGGTCGCGGCCCTGGTCGAGGACGCGTTGGACCTCAACGCCAACGTCCTGATCGTGCAGACGGCCCGGCGTTACGACTGCTTCTGCAACAACGCCCTGTACCCGCGCACCGACGCCGCGATCGCCCCGGAGCCCTACGACCCGCTGGAGGAAGTGGTCCGGCAGGGGCACGCGGCCGGACTGCAGGTGCACGCCTGGGTCAACGTCAACACCATGTGGAACAGCAGCACTCCGCCCCGCTCCCCGGACCACGTCTTCAACCGGCACGGCCCGGGCGCCACCGGCGCCGACCGCTGGCTCAACAAGAAGGCCGACGGCCAGGAACTGGTGGGTGCCAACGCCTATGTCGACCCCGGCCATCCGGCGGCCGTCGACTACATCGTCCGCGGCGTCCAGAGCATCGTCCGCAACTACGACGTGGACGGCGTCAACCTCGACTACGTCCGCTACCCGGACGGCAGTTCCACCACCACCCACAGCGACTGGGGCTACAACGACGTGTCCGTCGCCCGCTTCCAGCAGGCGACGGGCCGCACGGACACACCCCTCCCGTCCGACACGGCCTGGAGCGACTGGCGGCGCAGCCAGGTCACCCATCTGGTGCGCAGGATCTACCTCGGTGTCTGGGAGGTCGACCCGCGGGTCCGCCTGTCGATGGACGCCATCACCTACGGGCACGGGCCGCAGGCGGTCGGCGGCTGGCGGGCCACCCGCACGTACGCGGAGGTCCTGCAGGACTGGGCGGGATGGCTGGACGAGGGGATCATGGACACCGCCGTGGCCATGAACTACAAGCGCAACTGGAATCCGGACCAGGCGCTGATGTTCTCCGAGTGGTCCGAGTTCCTGGCCGACCACCAGGGCGGGCGGCAGGCGGTCAACGGACCCGCGCTGTACCTGAACGGCGTCGCGGACTCGCTCAGCCAGGTCAGGGAGGCGCTGCGGCCCAGCGCGGCGGGCAACACCGCGGCCGGCTGGAGCGGTTACTCGTACGCCGCCCCCAGCAAGGACGTGGCGGCCAACGGTCTGGCGGCCGAACGGGCCAGGCTGGTGCAGGCGCTGACGCAGGGCGAGGACGCGCCGTTCGAGGACGAGGCGGCGGTGCCCGGCATGCCGTGGAAGACGGCGCCCCGGGACGGGCATGTGACGGGCAGGCTCCTGCTCCGGGGCGGCGGCCCGCTGGACCAGGTTCCGGTGACGCTCGCCCCGCTCACCGGCGGCGGTGAGAAGACCGTCCGGCTCAGCGACGGCTCGGGCTGGTTCGGCTTCGCCCATGTGGAACCGGGTGTGTATCTGCTCACCCTGTCCCTGCCGGAGGGTGTGGTCGGCGCTCCGAAGACCGTGGTGAGGGTGACCAAGGGCGGTATCGCGAAAGCGGCGTTCCCGCCGTTCCTCGCCGTGCCCTGACGAAGTGCTCCCGGCCCGGGAGAGCGGCCGGCCGGTCCCGCGCGGCCGGGGGCAGGGCGAGACGAGTTCACGTTCCCCGGTGACGCGGGCCTCGCCGGGGAGCGGCCGAGCGCCCCGCCCGGGCCCCTCACTCCGGGCCGAGCTCCACCGTCGTCGTGATCCGGGTGAGGGCGGGATTCCTCGGCGTCGAACCGAAGCCGAAGCGCACGGGCGGTTCGGCGGGCGCCATCCCTCCGAGGTCCGCGCCCTCCCAGGCGGCCGACACCGCACGGATCGGCAGCAGATCCCGGGCGCCGTACCACTCGCGGCGGCCTCCGCCGGCGCTGCCGCGGGTGCGCACTCCCGGCAGGAGCAGGCGGGCCGGCCAGTCCGTCAGCACGGTCCACGCCGGACGGCCGGCGAGCGCGCCGGGGACGGCGCGCAGCACGAGCCCCATGAGCCGTCGCCGCCCGGTGGTGAAACGCAACTCGAGCGGCCCCGCGGCGACGGTCCAGGTGCCGTCGCCGACCCCCACGTCGACCGGGACGACGCGCACGGTGTCGAAGACGTAGGTACTGCTGACGAAGTCCGCCGTCTCCTGCGTGGGGGCCAGCAGCAGCCGCTCTCCCTCCGCGCTTTCCAGCATGACGTCGCTGAACGCCCCGAAGGGCGACCGCTGCCAGTGTCCGAGCACGATGCGCGTGCCGGAGGCGGTGCCCGTGCCCGCGATCCAGCCGTCGAAGCGCACGCGCGGGAGCCGGGTGACTCCGCCGGCGGTCCGGCTCATCGGCTTCCGCTCCCTCGGCGGGCCTCCTGGGACGTGAGCCGGCGGTGGCCCGTCGGGGCGCCGGAAAGGCCGGGCACGTCCCGGGACGCGGGGGCCGAAGGGCTCGGGCCGTACATGCGTGACTCCCTTCGGGAAGGCGCACCACGCGCTCGCCGGGCAGGCTTCCCGGAAGCCCGCCGCGGTGGCGGGCGTCTCCTCCAGTATGCCTGGGAGACGCCGAGGCGCCGGCGCCGTACAGCGCCGGGACGCTCCCCGGGCGGGGGCCGCGGACTCGGTTCCTCCGGGCCCGTGCCGTCCTGCTGGGCGGCCCGGGACGACCTCTTCGTCTTCCTGCCCGGAGCGCGGCTGCGGCAGGGCATGGGCACGTGCGGTCTCAGGCAGGGGGCGCCGGCGTACGCGCGGGCCGGGTCCGGGTGGCCGCACGGACCGCGGACGACGGCCCGTACGCGTCGTGGCGGTCGAGCAGCGCGACGACGAGAAGGTGGGGCAGGGTGAGCGCGGCGAGGACGGCCACGCCCGCGGTGGCCAGGGCCTGGCGGTGCGGCCCGGCCAGGTGTGCCGTGGCGGCGACGGCGACCAGGACCACGGCGGTGGGCAGAGCTCCCTGGCGGCAGAAGCGGCGCAGGGGCCGGCCGAAGCGGCCGGCGAGCAGCGCGGGCCGGTTGGCGGGATCGGCCAGGACGAGACGGGCGATGTGCCGCGGGGAGTGCCAGGCGGCGAAGTAGACGGCGAATGCCACCCAGGGCGTCACCAGCCAGAAGAGCGTGGCCAGCAGGAGCAGTTCGGCGGCGTCGCGGCGGTGCCGGCGGCGCAGCAGCAGGACGCACGCGGCCGTGGTCGCGGTGGCGATCAGGACGGTTGCGGCCAGGCGGGCGGGGGAGGAGAGCAACCAGGTGGTTCCCGGAGCGAGGGCGTGCAGGAAGGCCCTGACCGCGTCAGGGTGCCGGACCAGTGGCAGCACGGTGACGACCGCGCCGTACGCGACGGTGCACAGCGCCCCGGCCGGCGGGGGGACCGCCCCGGCGCGCAGCGCGTTGACGCACGTCTCGCCACGGCCGAAGTGCACCACCGACAGGGCCAGGAACGCGCACAGAGCGGGAGCCGGCAGCCACAGGGCGAGGGCGAAGGCGGCCGCGGCGGCGCAGACGTAGCCGAGCAGCAGGAGGGGACCGTGGTGCCGGCCCGCTCCGCGGGCTCGGCACCAGGCGGGAACCAGGTGGTCGACGGCTCCGTGCGGGATGCCTGCCGCGAGGCCGACGACGAAGACGGCGAGCGCGTGGCCGTCCCACCACGCGGGGCGCAGGAACCGCACCGCCAGGACGAGCAGAACCGCGGTGACGGAGACGCGGCCGACCCGGTCGAGGAGGCGGCGGGCTGCCTCCTCGACCGGCGGCACCCGGGGCGCGGACGGGTCAGCGGAAGCGGTGCCCGTTGCCATCGGCGACCCGTACGGGTTCCGGGTGGGCGCTGTGCCCGGTCAGGGCGGCGGCCACGGGCGGCCAGGCGTCCGCCTGTTTGACCGAGGAGATCCAGACCTCCTCGGGGTGGGTCTCGGTCCCGGACCGCACGTCCTCGGCCGTGCGCATCTTGGCCACCTTGTGGATCATCGCGCCGAAGCCGACCTTGGCGACGATGTCGGCGGCGCACAGACCGAGTTGCGTCACCATCGCCCAGGCGACCAGGTCGGAGTCGGCCCCCACGGACTGCTGGATCAGGTAGATGAGCGGGTAGGCGCCGAAGACGGAGAACAGCATGATCGTCGCCCGCTTCAGCGTGGTGGACGTGCCGGAGGGCAGTTCCCTGACGCTGTCCAGAACGGCCTTGCCCAGGACGGCGTACAGGACGAGGAAGAACACCGTGCTGACGGCGGCCCACACGGCCAGCCACAGCACGCGCGTTCCGGCGTCGAGGACCTGCGCGCCGAGGAAGCCCGTGACGATCATCAAGAAGGCCGACGCGATGGCGAGGGCGCGCAGCGTGAACAGCCGCTTGCCCGCGACCGCGCACACGGTCAGCAGTTCCACCGCGAGCAGGGGCACGGTGACGCTCCAGTCGGCGTACCGCAGCCCGCCGTCGAAGGCGGACGTCTCGACGGGCACGTAGAGCCCGTCACGCAGTGTGTAGGAGGTCCGCCAGTCGACCGACAGGGCGAGGTAGGCCAGGAACGCGACCGCGTGCACCAGGGCGCTGGCGATACCGGCGCCCCGGTAACGGGGGGAGACGTCGTTGCGGGTGGAGATCGCGTAGACGAAGCCCGCGAGCATGGCGAAAGCGGCTACCGCGAGCGAGTACCGGATCATGTTGTACTCGCCGACCGTGTAGATCAGCGTGCCGGTGAACTCGCCTCTTCCGGGAGGAGCGGCCATGGCGTCTATGGGTGTCACGGAGAGGACTCCTGGCTCCGGTCGTGTCCGGCCGTATCGGTCGATGCGGCTGTTTCTCGAAGCTAGAAGCGCCCTGTGGGCGCGGCGACCCTCCGGAGGCATTCGAGGGACGTGGCGGACGGCGCCCGTACCCGGTGTCGCGCGGTGTCCTGTGTATCGTCACCGCAAAGCGGACATATGCCCCGAAAGTGTATGTCCCGCGAGACGTGCAGAGGAGCCGCCGGTGCCCACTGGTGCCACGCACACGAGGCGGGGCGCGCTGCGCCTGCTCGTCCGCGAGGTGCGCGGTGGTCTGCACGGCAGGCAGGTGGCCCTGGTGGCGGCGGGAATCTCCTTCTTCGGGATGCTCTCCGCCGTCTCCCTGGCGCTGGTCCTGCTCCGGCTGTGCGCGTTCGCGACCGGTGCGGACGGCACCCGGCAGGCCGTGGCGCGGATCGCGGACGCGCTTCCGTACGGGCACGGGGTGCAGACCGGGCTGGACACCCTGGCCGGGGCGGCGGTCCGGCTGTCCTGGCCGGCGCTCGCCATCGCGCTGGTGCCCGCCACCGTGTACGGGGAAGGGCTGCGCCGGGGCTTCCTGCAGTTGTCCCCGGTGGCGGCGGAGGACGACACGTTCACCGGCTGGCGGGGCAGGCTGGGGCTGGTGCCCGCGCTGGTGGCGGCCCCGCTCCTCACCGGCGTCGCCCTGTACGCCGGGCCGGCGCTGGCCCGGCTGGCCGACGCCGGCGGCTGGCGTCCTGCCCTGTCCGCCTTCCTGGCCTTCCACCTGCTGTGGCTCCTGCTCTCCGCGGAGGTGCTCCTGGTGTTCCGGTTCGTCGGCGTCGGCGTCGCCGGTTCCCGGGCGACGGTCGTGGCCGCGTTCGTGACGGGGGCGTTCCTGTGCGGTTTCCTCTGCGGCTTCGTGGTGTTCCTGGCCGTTCCGGTCGACTGGAGCCTGCCGTTCGGCGGACTCGCCGTCCCCGGGGTCACCGTGGCGCTGGGGCTGTGGCTGTACCTGCTGCACGCGGTCCTGCTCGTCGGCTACCAGCTGATGCTCTGTCTGGACGGCCGCGCGGGCCCCCTCCTCGCCGTGCTCCGTCCTTTCCGGAGGAGCCGCCCACCGGGCGAGGACCCGCCCGGTGGGCCCGCCCCCCGGTCGCGGTCCGGGGCGCCCGCGGTCGCGAGGGCCCGCTTCCACCTCCGCGGGAGGACGTCCGCCGGGCCCGGGACGCGCGGCCGCGCCGGCGGTCTGGACCGGTGGGCCGAGCTCCACGGAGGGCATGACCCTTCCGGCAGCGTCCTGACCTCGACGTGGGTGGCGCTGGTCCAGCGCTGCGCCCGCACGCGTCCGCTCCGTGCCGTGCCGCCCGATCTCCTCTCACTGGCGGGGCCCCTCGCGGTCGCCGCCGCCGTGGCGCCGGCCGCGGCGGGCGGCCCGTGGCCGCTGGTCTCCTGCGCCCTCGTCGTCCTGTCCGGCCTGTGCGACGGGCTGGACGGCGCGGTCGCCGCGGTCACCGACCGGGCCCGCCCGCTGGGCGCCGTGGTGGACGCCCTGGCCGACCGGGTGGCGGACCTGCTGCTCGCCGTGGTCCTGTACGTCCTGGGAGCGCCGGCCGCCTGGTGCCTGGCGGCCGTCTCGCTGGCTCAGCTGCACGAGTACGTGCGGGCCCGGGCCAACGCGGCGGGCATGCGCGGGGTCGGGGCGCTGAGTGTCGCCGAACGGCCGCTGCGGGTGGTGCTGTGCGCGCTCGCGTGCCTGGGGAGCGGTCTGCTGCCCGAAGGCACGCCGGGCACGGGGTGGGACTGGGCGACGGTGTGCGTGCTGTGCTGGACGGCGGCCGGAGCCGTCGGCTTCCTGCACCTGGGGGCCGGAGTGGTGCGCGCGCTGCGATAGCGGTCCCGCGGAGTCAGGCGTCGCCGATCTGCGCCGCGGCGATCTCCGCCGACAGCGCCACCAGCGGAAGGCCGCCGCCGGGGTGGGCGGACCCGCCGACGAGGAAGAGCCCGGGGACGGGAGAGCGGTTGGCCGGGCGGAGGAAGGCGGCGCGGGCGCCGTTGGAGGAGGTGCCGTAGATGGCGCCGCCCGGGCTTCCGGTCGCGTGCTCCAGGTCGAAGGGGGTGCGGGCCTCGTACCACAGCAGGCGCCGGCGCACGTCCGTGCCGCGGTCGGCCATGATGTCCAGGACCCGCTCGACGTAGGACTCCTTGAGCCCCGGGACGGTCCAGTCGACGGCGCCGGGCGCCTTCCGCGGCGCGTGCCGGGGGGCGTTGACCAGCACGAACCACGCCTCGTGCGCGTCATCGGGACGCAGCGCGGCGTCATCCGGCGCGCTGATGTACACCGTCGGGTCGGCGGCGGGACGAGCCCGGGCGCCGAAGACGGCGTCGAACTCCGCGTCGTAGTCCGCCGGGAACAGGACCCGGTGGTGCGGTGTCCGGGGATCCCGCCCGCGCAGCGCGAGCAGCAGAACGAACCCGGCCAGCGAGGGCTGGGCACGTGCGAGGGCGGCCAGGGGCCGGCGCCCGCGCCGGTCCGCCGCCAGGCGTCCGTAGAGGACCGCGGCGTCGACGCCGGAGACGACGACGTCCGCCGCCGCCGTGCCGCCGTCCGCCAGGCGGACCCCGGTGACGCCCCGGCCCGAGGTCTCCACCGCGGCGATCTCGCAGCCGTAGCGGAACCGCACCCCCAGCTCGACGCAGCGCCGCTCCACGGCCTCGGCCAGCAGGCGCAGACCGCCGGGCACGTACCAGGTGCCGTAGTGCTGCTCCACGTACGGGACCACCGCCAGGACGCCGGGCGCGCGCCGGGGATCGGAGCCGCTGTACGTGGCGTAGCGCTCCAGCCACATGCGCAGCCGAGGATCACGCAGGTACCGTCGGCCGGTGCCCCGCAGGGTGCGCCAGGGGGCGACAGCGGCCAGGTCGCGGGGACGGACCGAGCGGCGCAGCAGCTCCGCCGGACCGCCGAGCGGCCGCCGCAGCACACGCTCGCCCACCAGCCGCCACAACTCGCCGGAGGCCGCGTGCAGCCGGGCCCACTGCGCCCCGGCCCCTTCGCCCAGGGCACCGTCCAGCGCCTCGGGCACCAGGCGCGGGTCACCCGGCATCGCCAGGCGGGTCCCGTCGGCGAACCGGTAACTGCAGGCCGGCTCCACCGGCCTCAGCGGTACGCACCGCTCCAGGGGCGCGCCGGTGTCCGCGAACAGCCGGCGGTAGACCCCGGGCAGGGTCAGCAGCGACGGCCCGGTGTCGAAGACGAAACCGTCCCGGCGCACGGTGCCGAGCTTGCCCCCGCACACGGCCGCCCGCTCGTACACGGTGACGCGGTGCCCCTGGCGGGCGAGCCGGGCGGCGGCCGCCAGCCCGCCCATACCGGCACCGATCACGGCGACGCGGGCCATCTCAGTGCCTCCCCCGCAGCGGTCTGCCCTTCCACGTCAGCGTGGAGCGGCGATGACCGAGCCAGGACCGTGCCGTCAGCGCCACCAGCAGTCCCACGGACACCGGGTGGGCCAGCGCGTCCGGCCAGCACCGCCCACCCGTGCGCCGCGCGGTCAGCGCCCTCCCCGCCACGGCCGCGGCGTATCCGGCCGCCCCCCAGCGCGACCCCCACAGCACCGCCAGCGGGGGCACCACATAGGCCCAGACGAGGAGGGCGCACACCGCCGCCGCGCCACCGCCGGACCCGAACGCCGTCCACAGGGACTTGCCGTACCCCTCACGCAGACCGCGCCAGTCGTCGTACATCCGGCACATCGCGATGCGGCTGCCGTCCACGATCCCGCCCCGGCCACCGGCCCGCTTCAGCGCCCGGACGAGCGCCATGTCCTCGAGGACCTCGTCCGTGACCGCGGCGAAGCCGCCGCATCCGCGCAGGGCGGCGGCGTCCACGACGAGGAACTGGCCGTTGGCCGCGGACAGCGCCGGCCGCGGTGAGACCTCCGCCCGCCGCAGTGGCAACGCCGTGAGCCACGACCACTGCAACAGCGGCTGGACGAGCCGGTTGGCGGGTCCCTCGGCGACCTGGCGGGGGAAGGGGGAGACCAGGTCGAGCCGGGCCGAGCGCAGCAGGGCCACCGAGGACGCCACCGCGTGCGGCGCGAGCACCACGTCCGCGTCCACGAAGACCAGCACGCCGCCCCGCGCGAGCGACGCGAGCTGGTGGCAGGCGTGGGCCTTGCCCGGGAGGCCGGGCTCCGGTGCCGTGCCGCGCACGACCCGGGCGTGCCGATACGGTCCGCACAGGCGGCGGACCACGTCACCGGTGTCGTCGGTGGACTGGTCGTCGAGCACGATGACCTCTGCCCGGGGCACACGTTCCTGCGCCAGCAGCGACCGCAGCGCGGGGCCGACCCGCCCGGCCTCGTTGCGCACCGGCATCAGGAGGGACACCCGCTCGGCCACCGGCGGCGGATCCGCCGGCGGGACCCGCAGGGCCCTGCTGTTCCACGCGCTGTGCACGGCACCGGCGACCGCCAGCATCGATCCCGCCGCGACCGCCCTCCGCGCGGAGCCGGACCGGCTCACCCCCGTCTCCCGGCGGCACCCGCCACCCGCACGGCCAGCGGCACCGCGACCAGGCCCATCAGCGCTCCCCCCACCAGCGCCACCTGCGGGCGGCCGAAGAACACCAGGCAGGCCAGCACCGAGGAGGCGTAGGTCCACAGGTACAGCACGACGGCCGGACCACCGGGCGTGCCGTCCCCGGCGGGCCGCCGCACCAGGCGTCCGCAGGCGGCGTCCACGGCGGCGACCATGACCACGGACACGGCCGCCCACCCGGCGAAGTTGGTCAGCGGCACGCCCTCCACGCCGGGGAGCGCCGGGGAGGGGTCCGACCAGATCCAGTGACCGGCGTCGATCATCTGCGGGTCGAGGAAGACGTCCCAGGACGCCAGCGCCCACCCTCCGACCACCGCCGTGCGCACGCGGGCCGCGGGCGTCCCGGCGCGCCCCCGGCTCCCGGCCAGTACGCGTCCCGCCTCCAGGGCGGGCCAGGCCATCATGACCCAGGCGAGAGGCACCACCACCGGCACTCCCGCCACGCTCGGACCCAGGGAGCCCGTGTAGTGGTAGGCGCCGAACGGAAACCCCGTACGCACCCCCACGGCCTCCACCGCCAGGCCCCCCAGCCCCGCCACCGCGAACAGCACCAGCGGTCCCCGCGCACCGTGCCGCAGCGCGGCGGCCGCGAGGGACGCCAGGCAGAAGACCACCACGCCGACGACGGTGAGCACGTCGCGCCCCGGGCCGGACACGAGCGGGTAAGGAATCTGGCACAGCACGGCGGCCACGGCCAGTGCCCGGACCGCCCGCCGGCCGGCCCCGGGCCCACGGCGCAGCGCCGGCCGTTCCTGTACCTGAACCATGCCGCGAGCATAGGGAGACGACCCGGTCCCACCGCCGACGCGGCAGGACCGCCACCGGGGGCTTCACCGGTACGGACCACACCACGGCACCCGCGGATGCCGCCCGCACGAGCCCGGGACCGGGCGGAACCGCACCGTGCCCCGTCGTCCGGCCGGCGACAGTGGTGAGGGAACGGTCCGAGCGTGGTCCTCGGCCGCTGCGAGGACGAGGCGCAGGCGCGGGCCCGGCGAAGCGGTGGAAGCGTCGTGGGACCGCACGCCCACGCCCTCCTCCGCCGGGCGGTGCCGGGGTGCCCGTGGATCAGCCCGGGGACGCCGCGCCCTCGTGTCCCGAGCCGCCGGCGTGCAGCGCGTCGTCGTGGAACACCGCTTCGTCGAAGTCGGCAGGCAGGCCGCCTCCGGTCAGGTCCCGGGCCCGCGGACCGGCGAAGGCGCCGGTGAAGCCCAGCGAGCGGCTCTGTCCGTCGGTGAACTCCTCGGCGTGCTCGTCGGGCAGGACGGACGCGTCCAGGAGCGGCCCGACGGTGCGCCGGCCAGGGCCGGTGTCGTACCGGAACCGCAGCCGGGTCCCCCGGAGGCCGAGGCCCAGACGCAGCCGTGCCGCGTCGCCGAGTGGTTCCCGGCCGGCCTCGTCCACGGTCACCGCGCCCCGGTCGGCGGCCGCGACCCGCAGCACCGCACGCCCCCGGTCGCCGGCGGTGACGTGCAGGAAGTACCAGCTGCGGGAGTTGTGGGAGGCGGTGACGCCCGCCAGGTGCTGGAAGCCGCGGGGCCGGTACTCCATGGTGGCCTCGAACGCGCAGCGCCAGGAGGTGATCCTCCGGGCGACCAGGGCGGCACCGGACAAGCTCCGCGGGGAGCGACCGCCGTGCAGGCGCAGGGTGGAAGAGCCCGTCGGCGTGCGTGAGGTCGGGCGCCCGCACCCCGCCGGAGTCCGGGCAGCCGGTCAGGTCCAGCAGCCGCGTGCTCTCCAGCGCCCGCCCAGGGGGCGCCGGCGTGCCGGATCCCGGGAGTGGTGCAGCCGCACCCCCGGGAACCACTCGAACGTCGAGGTCGCCAGGTAGAAGTCGTCCCCCACCCGCACGACGGACGGGTCCGGGTGGGAACCGGGGAGAATCGGATTGCGGACGACCGGGCCGGTGTGCGGCGGCATGTGTTTCCTCGCCAGTGGGGGACGGGTCACCGGTCGGCCGGAAGCCCGCCGGTCCCCTCGGACCGTAATGCCGAACACGCACATCGGCAACGATCACCGACGGGGGACGGACCCGCGCGGAGGCTCCACCGGCCGCGGCGCCGGAAGTCCCGGCGGTGGAAGGGGAGTTGGCCCCCGTCACCGGGCTCGGCGTCGTCGTGGCCCCGGCGGGCGCCGCCGCGCCGCCGGGACCCGAGACGGCACGCACGCCCGGCCTTGTGCCGTTCACGCCCCAACGGGCCTGTCCCAGCCGCGACTTCAGCGCTCACCGCGTCTGACAGGCCCGCCGTCCTTCGATGCCGCTCGGCCGACGGGTCGCATGCGAGGATGGCGTCCGTGACCGGATCGTCTTCCTCGCCCGTCGCCGAGGGCGCGCCTCGCCACCACGGCCCGGGTCCCCGTGTCGCTGCCGTGCTCGTGTTCGGTGCCTCGGCCGCGGTCCTGGTGGTCGAGATCGTCGCCCTGCGGCTGCTGGCTCCCTACCTCGGCCTCACCCTCGAGACCAGCACCATGGTGATCGGCATCGCCCTCACCGCGATCGCCCTCGGCTCCTGGCTGGGCGGGCGCATCGCCGACCAGGTCGATCCGCGTCGGCTCCTGGGCCCTTCGCTCGGGGTGTCGGGAGCGGTCGTGGCGCTCACCCCCGCCGTGCTGCGCACCACCGCGGAGTGGGCACCGGCGCTGCTCCTGCTGATCGCGTCGCTGACCATCCTGGTGCCGGGCGCGCTGCTCTCCGCGGTGACGCCGATCGTGACCAAGTTGCGTCTCACCAGCCTCGCCGAGACCGGAACGGTCGTCGGCCGGCTGTCCGGCGTCGGCACCGTCGGCGCCATCTTCGGCACCGTCCTCACCGGCTTCGTCCTCGTGTCGCGGTTGCCGGTCAGCGGCATACTGATCGGCCTCGGAACGCTGCTGGTGGTCGGCGCGGCGCTGGTCGAGTGGCGGACGCGCGGGTGGAGCGGCACCCCCGCCCTGACGCTCGTGGTCGTCGCCGGCGGACTCGCCACCGTGGCCGCGCCCGGTGCCTGCGACGCGGAGACCAGGTACCACTGCGCACGGGTCGTCGCCGACCCCGACCGGGACAGCGGCCGCACCCTCCTTCTGGACGGCGTGCGACACTCCTACGTCGACGTCGACGACCCGACGTTCCTGGAGTTCACGTACGTGCGCGCCATCGCGGCGGCGGTCGATGCCGCCTTCCCCGAAGGCGAGCCGCTCGCCGCCCACCACCTGGGCGGCGGCGGGCTCACCTTCCCCCGTTACCTCGCGGCCACGCGGCCCGGAACGCGCAGCCTCGTGTCCGAGATCGACAGCGGGGTCGTGCGCATCGACCGCGACCGGCTCGGTCTGAACTCGCAAGCGGGTATCGACGTGCGCGTCGAGGACGGCCGGCTCGGCCTGCGGCGGCTGGACGCCGGCAGCCGCGACCTCGTCGTCGGCGACGCCTTCGGAGGCGTCAGCGTGCCGTGGCACCTCACCACGGTGGAGGCGATGACCGACGTACGGCGGGTGCTCGACGAGGACGGCCTGTACGTCGCCAACCTCATCGATCACGGAGGTCTGGCCTTCGCACGTGCCGAGGCGGCCACGCTCAGGAAGACCTTCGAGCACGTCGCCCTCCTCGGCGAACCCGCCGACATCGGCCTCGACCCGACCGCCGCCCCCGAGGGCGGCAATCTGGTGCTGCTCGCCTCCGACCGGTCGGTCGACCTGCGCGCGATCCGGGAAGCGCTGGACGCCCGGCGCACCGGCTGGAAGGTCACCGCCGGCGACGGCCTCACCTCCTGGATCGGCGACGCCCGACCGCTCACCGACGACTACGCACCCGTCGACCAGCTCCTCCAGCCCTCCAGCCCACAGGGCGGCCGGTGACAGGCCGCACCGGCTCGGCCGGGAACCGCTGAGCGGTCCGGCCGCCCGGGCGCCGGCCGGGCCGGCAACGGCACAGGAGGCACACAGGGTGTGCAAATCCCCTGCACGTCCATGACGTTGACGTGATCATGTCCTTCTTGTTGGGTGGATCGGGTCAGTCGACGAATCGACCTACGGGGGTTGTCACATGAGGAACGTGCTTCGAGCGGCGGTGGTCGCCGGTGCCACGCTGGCGCTCGGCGGAATGACGCTGGCCGGTACCGCGCAGGCGGCGACGGCCGGATTCTTCCTCGGGGACGGCGTCAACATCCGTACGTGCCCCTACACCTCCTGCACGGTGGTGGGTCAGGGGCAGCGCCTGCAGACCTTCAACGTGGACTGCTGGACGGACGGCACGTCCGTGTCCGGCAGCACGGTGTGGGTGCGCGGACGGAACGCCGCCACCGGTGTCTACGGCTACGCGTCCGCCGTGTACGTCAATTCCTCGGGCAACGGCACGCCCGGCTCCGGGGACAGGTGGCGCTACTACGCTCCGCACTGCTGATTCCTGGCGGAGCGGCCCGCCGGAACCCCGGGGTTCCGGCGGGCCGCTTCCGGTGTCCGGCCGCGGCCCCCGGGGCGATCACCGCGCAGCGGACCGGCGCGGCTGCCGCGCGGCCTCGGCGCCCCGTCCCGCGAACCCCTCCGGACGCTCGCCCGCCCGGCGCGCCCGCGGGGAAACTCCGTGTCCCCTCCTCCGGCGCCTTGATCACCTGGCCGCCGAGGACGCCGGACCGCGGTCGCACCGCATGAGTTCTTCCGGCCCGCCGCCATGGTTCAGGGGCCGGTCGGCCGTACGCCGGGCGCCCGTCGCACCCTTCGAGAACCGGACCGATGCCCCGCCGGGGTTCTTGCAGGACCGGGCGGCCCCTCCTCCGCAGGCAGGGCCGCCACCTGCGCGTTGATGCGGATCTCTCTTCCGCGAACACGAAAAGGTTGAACCCTCACCTTGGCCGCCGCGCTGCTCGCGTCGCGTTCACGCAGGCCACAGCGGTGCAGGCGGGAAAGCAACCCCCTGACCGGAAGCGGGACGAGCACTTTGCGCCCCGGCATCGCGCACTGGAAGTCTTCGACCGTTGAACGCGTGGTCCGCCCGGAAGGACGATGCGCGTTCATGAAATTGACGGCCCTTCAGGGAAGGAAGGCGATCAACCATGCGGATACGGAGTCTTCGTCATGCGGTCTGCGCGGGCACGGGGGTGGCGCTCCTGCTCTCGCCCCAAGTGACCGGCTCGGCCCTTGCCGTGCCCTCGGCCGTGGAACCGGCGCCCTCCTGCGTGAACCTGTATCAGAGCTGGCGGTACACGCAGGCCGGGAACGACTGCGCCGTACCGATGACCGTGAAGGTCGTCTACCAGGACGGCGCCGAGGGCGCGTGCCACGCCGTGCGACCCGGCGAGGTCACCACCATCGGCGAGGGACACACCGGCCCGCACGGGCGCGCCGACCACATCGCCCTGTGCCCGTAGTCCCGTCCGGGGCGCCGGCGGTCGAGGGGGCGCGGTGGTGGGTGCGGCGCGGGCCGGGCGCGCTCTCCGTCAGGAGTTCCCGGGGGGTCTCCCGGGGGCCTCGGCCCGGGCTGCCGAGGCCTGGGCGAGCAGCCCGTCGACGAACGCGCGGAGTCCCTGGGGGTAGATGTCCCGTCCGGTCAGCGCCGCCCACCGGTGGCCGAGGGCGGCCAGTCGGGGCACCCGGGACGCGTCGAAGGCGTCGCGGAAGGTGAAGTGTTCGCCGGTCCGTCGGCGGGCGGTGTGCGCGCGGACCAGGACCTCGCCGACGGTGTAGTACCAGATGCTGCGGAAGACGTCGACGCTCTGCTCGGGCGTGCATCCGTAGTCGTCGGCCCCGGCCACGATGGCCTCGACCATCCACAGCGCCGACTCGTCGAGGAGGCCGACGAACCCGTCGGCCGACAGGACCTCCGCGGCCCACGGCCACGCGGCGAGCGCGTCGTGCATCGCGGTGGCGGCCGTGACGATGCGCTCCCGCGGGTCACCGGGCAGCGGGGGCCGCTCGACCTGGCCGACGTAGTCGTTGAGCAGGAGGACCAGCAGGTCGTCCTTGTTGCGGATGTGGTGGTACAGCGTCGTCGTCCCGACGCCGATCTCGGCCGCCAGCCTGCGGACGGTCAGCTTCTCCCAGCCGTCCTGGTCGATGAGCCGGCGTGCCGCCGCCAGGATCTGCGCGCGGGAGGTCAGGGGTGGCCGGCCGGTGCGGCCGTGCGGTGCGGGCGGTCGGGACATCGTCCCATCATGCCGCCCCGCCGCGCCCGCCTGGAAACGGGTGCGGATTCCGCCCGTGGTGTTCACAGCTCCCGGACTCGGTGCTACTTTCGGAACATGTTCGGAAAGTCGCCGGACGCCGGCGGGGCGGGGGAGTGCGCGATGACGTTGGACGGTGCGGTCGTCCGGCCGGGGCTCACGCTCGCCACGGTGGCCGTCGTGCAGTTCATGGTGTCGCTGGACCTGTCGGTCGTGAACGTGGGACTCCCGCAGATCGCCGCCGGCCTCGGCTTCGGCGCGGTGGGCCTGACCTGGGTGATCCACGCCTATGCCCTCACCTTCGGCGGGCTGCTCCTGCTGGGCGGCAAGGCCGCCGACCGGTACGGCCGCAAGCGGGTCCTGGTGATCGGGCTGGGCCTGTTCGGCCTCGCCTCCCTCGTCGGCGGCTTCGCCCGGGAACCCGGCCACCTCGTCGCCGCCCGGGCCGCGCAGGGCATCGGGGCCGCCGCGCTGGCACCGGCGGCGCTGGCACTGCTGACCGCGGCGTTCCCGACGGGCAGGGCGCGCGTCCGGGCCTTCGGCGTGTGGAGCGCGATCAACGCCGCCGGGGGAGCCTTCGGCGTCCTGACCGGCGGCCTGCTCACCGAGTACGCCGACTGGCGCTGGGTGATGTTCGTGAACGTGCCGATGGCCGCCGGCGCCCTGATCCTGGCCTGGCGCGGCGTCGCCGACGGCCCGCCGGCCGCTCGCGACGGCCGGCCGGACGTGCTCGGCGCCGTCCTGGTCACGGCGGGCATGACCCTGCTGGTGTTCGGCGTCGTCCGCACCGACCGGCACGCGTGGACCTCACCGGTCACCCTGACCACGCTGACGGCCGCCGCCGCGCTGCTGGCCGCCTTCCTGCACGTCGAGCGGAGCACCTCCCGCGATCCGCTGATCCGGCTCGGCCTGCTCACCGGCCGCTCGGTCGCCGGCGCCAACGCCTGCAACCTCCTCATCGGTGCGGCCATGGCCTCGGCCTTCTACTTCGTGTCCCTCCGCCTCCAGAACGTCCTCGGGGCGGGGCCCGCGCTGACCGGGGCCATGTTCCTGCCGTTCGCCCTCACCGTGGTCGTCGGCTCCGTGCTCGCCGTCAGGCTCGGCCACCGTCTCGCTCCCCGCACCCTCCTGACCGCCGGCGCCCTGCTCACCGCGACCGGGCTCGCCTGGTTCGGACTCGCCGACCCCGACGGCACCTTCGTCACCGACGTCCTCGGACCCTCGCTCGTCACCGGTACCGGCTTCGGACTCTGCCTCGCACCGGTCGTCTCCACCGCCACCGCCGGCGTCGCGCCCCACGAGACCGGCACCGCCTCCGGCCTGCTCAACAGCTCACGCCAGATCGGCGCGTCCCTCGGACTCGCCGCCCTCGGCACCGCGGCCCACCACCGCACCGGTCCGACCGCCACACCCGAGGCCCTCGACGACGGCTACACACTCGGACTGACCCTCGGCGCCGTGCTCCTGGCCGCCGCCGCCCTCGTCGCCCTCACCGTGCTGCGGCCGGCCGGCCCGCCGTCACGGGCCCAGCGGGCCGACGACCGCGACGTGCTCCCCGCCAGGGACTGACCGGACGGGTGAACGGGCGGCCCGCGCACCCTCGAGGCCGCAGCGGCACCCCGGCGCCCACCGGGGCGGCGCGGCCGGCCGCCCGCGCACCGCCCCGCCCACACGCCCGGCAGTGACGACCCGTACGAGGACAGGAGGACGATGACCACCACCGACCTTGCCGAGGCCGAGGAGCGGTCCGCACCACCACCGGACGCCGATCCTCCGGCAGGACGGAGGACGTGGGAGCTGCTGCGCCCCCATGCCCGCAGGTTCGCCGCCGTTGTCGTCCTGCAGGTCATCGGCGCTCTCGCAGGCCTGGCACCGCTGCTGGCGGTCGTCGAACTGGGCCGCGCCCTGCTGGCGCCCGGCCCCGTCGACCACGGCCACGTGCGGCTCGTCGTGATCGCGGGTGCGGCCGGCCTGTTCCTCCGCTTGCTGTTCACGACTGCGTCGTCCGCGATCGGGCACGTCCTCGACGGTCAGGTGCAACTGTCGCTCCGCCGGCAACTGGCCGCGCGACTGGGGCAGGTGCCGATCGGCTGGCTCTCCCGGCGCCGCACCGGTGAACTGGCCGAGGTGGTGGGGGAGGACGTCGGCGCCGTGCACCCGTTCATCGCCCACACCCCCGGCGAACTCGTCTCCGCGTTCGTCGTACCGGCGGCGTCGCTCGTCTACCTGTTCACCGTCGACTGGCGGCTCACACTGATCACCCTGGTACCCGTGGTGCTGGCAACGGCGCTGGTGCCCCTGATGATGACCCCGGCCCGGCTGCGCGAACAGCAGGAGTTCGACGGGGCCATGGGACGCATCACGAATGCCGCCGTGGAGTTCGTGCAGGGCATCTCGGTGGTCAAGGCGTTCGGCGGGTCCAAGCGCGCCCACCGCCGCTTCCTCACGGCGGCGGACGACTTCGTCGCGACCTTCGACCGGTGGGTGCGCGGCATCTCCAGGGCCGCCGCGGGAATGCAGTTCGTGCTGTCACCGCCCTTCGTGCTGCTGGTCGTCCTGACCGGCGGCGCGGTCCTCGTCACCGGCGACGAGACGGCCCCGGCCGACCTGCTGCCCTTCCTGCTCCTCGGGCTGGGCCTGACCGCCCCGGTGGCGGCCCTCGGCCACGGCTTCGACGACACGCAGGCCGCACGGCGGGCGGTCGGCCGCATCGGGGACGTGCTCCGGGTGCGGCCGCTGCCGGAGCCCGCCCACCCGGCCACCCCACAGGGGCACCGGGTGGAACTGCGCGACGTGCGGTTCGGCTACGAAGCCGACCGCGAGGTGCTGCGCGGGATCGACCTGGTGCTGGAGCCGGGAACGGTCACCGCGCTCGTGGGCCCGTCGGGAAGCGGGAAGTCCACCCTGGTGCAGCTGCTGCCGAGGTTCTTCGACCCGACCCACGGCTCGGTCCTCCTGGGCGGCGTGGATCTGCGCGACCTCGGCAGCCGGGCGCTCCACCGCATGGTCTCCTTCGTCTTCCAGGACGTCCGGCTGCTGCGCGCGTCGGTCGCGGACAACATCGCGCTGGCGGTACCGCACGCCGACCTCGACGACGTGGTGCGCGCGGCCCGGCTGGCCCGGATCCACGAGCGCATCCTCGAACTGCCCCGCGGATACGACTCGGTGATCGGTGAGGACGCCGGCCTGTCGGGCGGCGAGGCACAGCGGATCTCGCTCGCACGCGCACTGCTCGCCGACGCGCCCGTTCTGGTCCTCGACGAGGCCACCGCCTTCGCGGACCCGCAGACCGAACAGGCGGTCCGCCGGGCCCTGTCGACACGGGGGGGCGGCCGGACCCTGCTGGTCATCGCCCACCGCCCGGAGACGATCACCGGTGCCGACACCGTCGTGATGCTGGAGAACGGGTCGATCGTCGAACGCGGCAGCCCCGCCGAACTGCTGGCACGGGCAGGGAAGTTCGCTGAGTTCTGGCACACACACCGATCGGCGGTCGCCGACGACGGCGAATCCCGCGAGGGCGTACCGCAAGGAGACGAGCACTGATGATCCGCATGCTGCTGCGCGTGCTGGGGCGCGAGCACGCCGGGCCGTTGCGCCGCACCGTGGCCCTGATGACATCGACCGCGGTGGCCGAGGGACTGTCCTACGCACTGCTGGTCCCCGTGCTGCGGGCACTGCTCGGCGGCACGCCCGACGACGTCTGGCCCTGGCTGACCGCGTTCGGGGCCGCGGTAGCGGTCTACGCGGTGCTCCGCCACCTCGGCGACGTGTCCGGATTCCGGGTCGGGGCTGCGCTGCTGCGCGGCATGTACCACCGGCTCGGCGATCACCTGGCCCGGCTCCCCCTCGGCTGGTACGCCTCAGGCCGCCTCGGGGAGGTGTCCGTCCTGGCCGGCCGGGGCGTCCTCCAGGCGATGAGTGCGATCGCGCACCTGCTGGCACCGTTCATCTCCGCCGGCGTGACCCCCCTGACGATCGTCGTCGTGATGCTCGCCTTCAACTGGCAGATGGGGCTGGCCGCGTTGGCCGCCGTACCGGTCGTGGCGGTGATCCAGATCCGGACGGGCCGCTCGATGGCCGCCCATGACCGAGAGCGCGAGGAACGCGACCACGAGGCCACCGGACGGGTCATCGAATACCTCCAGGCCCAGCCCGTGCTGCGCGCCGGCGGCCGGACCGCCGAACGCTTCCGGCTGCTCGACGACTCGCTGCGGGAGGTCCAGCGCGCGTCCCGTCGCTCCGCGCTGTCGGCACTGCCGGGCGCGGTGGGCCTGACGCTCACGGTGCAGACGGTGTTCACCGTGCTGCTGACCCTGGGTGCCTTCCTCGCGCTCGGCGGGCACATCGGGGTGGCGGAGGTCCTGACGATCCTCGTGCTGGCCGCTCGCTGCGCCGATCCGCTGCTGTCACTGGCGGAGACGGGCGGCCGGCTCCGCGGCGCGCGCTCCGTGCTCGCGCGGCTCGACGCGGTGCTGAGCACCGAACCGCTGCCGGAAGCCGCCGAACCGGTCCGACCCGTGGGCCACGGCGTGGAGTTCGAGTCCGTGGTCTTCCGGCGGGGCGGCCGCACGGTGATCGACGGTGTCTCGCTGTCCGTCCCCCAGGGACAACGGCTCGCCGTCGTCGGACCGTCGGGGGCGGGCAAGAGCACCTTGCTGCACCTGCTCGCGCGGTTCCACGACGTGGACGGGGGCGCGGTGCGCGTCGGCGGCGCGGACGTGCGCGCGATCGACCCGGAGGTACTGATGGCGCAGATCGCCATCGTCTTCCAGGACGTCCGCCTCTTCGACGGCACGATCGAGGAGAACGTACGCCTCGGCCGCCCCGACGCCACCGAGGCCGAGGTGCGGGCGGCGGCGACCGCGGCACGGCTGGACGAGGTGATCGAGCGGCTGCCCGGAGGATGGGCGGGGACGATCGGCGAGGACGGCACACTGCTCTCGGGCGGCGAACGCCAGCGCGTGTCCATCGCCAGGGCGCTGCTGAAGAACGCGCCCGTCGTGCTGCTTGACGAGGTGACCTCCGCACTGGACCCCGTCAACGAGGCGGCCGTCCACGAGGGGATCGAACGCCTGATGGCGGGCCGGACGGTGGTGATGGTCGCGCACCGGATGCGCACCGTCCGGCGCGCCGATCGTGTCGCCTTCCTGGACGGCGGCCGGATCGTGGAGGAGGGCAGCCACGACGAACTCCTGCACCGCGGCGGCCGCTACGCCGAATTCTGGAACCTCTCCCTCACTCCGGCCGCGAGTGAGTGATCCGCGGCCGGGGAGGGCGGTGGCGGGGACCGGCTCGCCGGCCGGCGGGCGCCGGCCTCCACCGTGCGCCGCCGAGCGACCGGTCCGTGGGCCGGCTCCTCAGCGGCTCCCGGCCGGGGCGTCGGCCGGGCGGCGGTAGACGCCGTCGCTCCGGTGCAGGTGGTGCAGGTCGACGAGGTAGCGGCGCAGGGTCACGTGGTCGAGCCGACCCCCCTCGCACCAGGCGCGGAGCCTGTCGTTGACTTCCGTCTCCGCGTACTCCCGGCCCGGCTCGAACGTGCGCTCGGCGACATGGCGCAGGACGAGCATCTTCCGGTTCCACTGCGCCGGCAGCTTCACCAACCGCCCGTCCTTCAGGAACGTGCGGAGCACCGTCTCGGCCCGCTCGTCCCCGGTGCCGTGGTCCTGCGCGGGCCGGGGCCCGGCAGCCTCGCGTGCGAGACGGCGGAAGGAGTCGTAGGCCACCGCGAGTCCGTCGCCGTCCGCTGCGACGACCTCCCGTTCCTCGAGCCGCCGGAGCGCGAGAAGGGCGTCCTTGGCCGGCAGCCCGGTCCGCTCGGCCACCTCGGCGGCGCTCCCCGCCCCCAGCGCCACGGCGGCGAAGACCCGCACCCGGGTCTCGTCGGCGAACAGCCTGACCACGTCCTCGGCCGTCATGCTCCGTCTCCGTCCTTCCGGGGCGGCACCCAGCACGCCGCCTCCGGGGACGCTACCTCCGCGACCCGTCGGACGCCCCTCGTTTTTCGCGTGCGCCCACCGGCCCGACCGGTCAGGCGTCCGGACCGGTGCGCACGAAGAGACAGAACGGGTGGCCCGCGGGGTCGTACAGGACGCGCACGTCGGCCTGGGGCTGGAAGTCCGCCGGGGTCGCCCCCGAAGCGAGGGCACGCTCGACGGCGGGGGACAGGTCGTCCACCTCGATGTCCAGGTGCATCATCATCTGCTGCCCGGACCGGGCGGAAGGCCACCGCGGACGTGTGAAGAGCGGCTCCGTCTGGAACGACAGCCCGGCGGTGCCGTCGGACGGCGCGATCTCGACCCAGCCCGGCTCCTCCTTCCGCACCGGCCACCCGAGCGGGCCCTGATAGAACCGTGCGAGCGCGTGGGCGTCCGGTGCGTCGAGGGTGGTCGCGGCCAGCGTGAAACGCGGTGGGTGCTCCGTACGGTGCTGCTGCCCGGTTTCGGCTTCGACGCTCGCCCGCCACCGGCGCGGACGCCTCCCGGGCATCGCCGATCGGTACGTTGTTCGAACAAACATAATTGTGTTGGAAAGCAGGCGCGGGTGCCGCCGACCGGCTCGACGCGCGGCCACCCGATCGTCCATCCCGCCCCCAGAGCAACGGGAAGAGTCCGAACTCCATGGCCATGACGAACCACCGCGTCACCGACGTGGGCGCCCTCCTCGCCAGGATGGAATCCAACCTCGCCGAGCACGCTTGTCATCTGCACAGACACCTGGACGGCGCCGCGGTCGTCGAGACGGGGGACCTGCTGATCGCCGACAGCGGACTCGAGGACGACACCTTCAACATCGTCGCAGCCGCACGCTTCCCACCGGACCGGGCCGACGTCCGCATCGCCCAGACCCTGGAGACCCTCAGGGCCACCCGCCGTCCCCACTCCTGGTGGGTGGGCCCGGCTTCCGCACCCCCGGACCTCTCCCTGCGCCTGTCGGCCGCAGGCCTGGAAGCGTCCGAGAGCGAGACGGCCATGTGGGCGCACCTCGACGGACTGCCCCCTCGGCCCGTCCCGCAGGGACTGGAGATCCGCCAGGTCGTCACCCCGGAGCAGCTCGCCGACTACGCGACGGTCCTGGCCGCGAACCGGGATCCGCCGGCCGTCACCGTCCACCGCTTCTTCGAGCTGACCGCCGCCCGGGCGCTGGCCCCCGACTCCCCGGCCCGCTACCTGATCGGCTACCACCACGGCCGGCCGGTCTGTTCGGCCGAGGTCTTCTCCCACGCGGGGGTCGCCGGGATCTACAACATCAGCACCCCGGCCACTCACCGCAGGCGCGGGTTCGGGGGCGCCATCACCCTCGCCTCACTGCACGACGCCCGTGAGCAAGGGCAGCGGACCGCGGTGCTCCAGGCGACACCGCAGGGGCAACCGGTCTACGAGCGGCTCGGCTTCACGGCCTGCGGTCACTTCACCGAGTACGCCGTCCGATGAACCGCCCGGCCGGCGCACCGGCCGGACACCTCGGGGCACGCCGCGTGTGGGTGTTCCCCACCCTGATCCCCGAAGGGCACTGGGGCGGCCGCGGCGCCATCACGCCGCTCGCGTCGATCCTCGCCCGTCTCACCGGCGGTGACCAGGAACGAGCCCGCGCGCTCGCCCGGCAGCGGACCGCGATGAGCCGGGACGAGCGGAGCACGCCTGCCGTGACCTCGGAGGTGGGCCGGCGACAGCGTCGGGAGACGTCCGCGGTGGCCGCCCGTGACGGTCACGTTCGCTCCACGTGCTCGAGCAGCGCCCGTACGATCCGGTGGCTGTGCGTCCACAGCACGGAACCCCCGACGCCGGGCACCAGATGCCGTACGGCTCCCGGAATGCGCGATGTCAGCCCGACGCCCTGATCGGGGGAGTGGCTGAGATCCTCGGCCCCGTACCAGACGTCCACGGGCACGGCGATCGACGCCAGGTCGATGCCCCACCGCCCCATCGCCAGAACGGTGTCCCGGGCGTACCCGCCGGCCCCCTGCGCGAAGCCCTCCCGCAGCGCCCGGAGGTACGCGGCGGCGAAGGACTCCTCCCGGTACACGGCCACGTCACAGGCGGGGCTGCCGCCCAGGACCATCTCCCACATCGTCTGCGCGGTGAACGCGGCGAAGATCTCCTCGGCCCTGTGGGGCTCGTCGACGCAGAGGTCCACCAGGTGCCGGAGTCGCGGCGGGAGAACGTCGGCGAAGCGCGGGTCGGCGACTTCGTCGGCTCCGGAGACGACGGCCGACGCGCCGACCACACCGGCGGCGGCGCAGGCCAAGGCGAAGGGAGCCCCTTGCGAATGGGCGATCACGGCCGGTCGGCCGAGGCCCCTCCGGTTCGCGAGAGTCCGTATGTCCGCGGCGAAATCAGCGAACGTGCGCCGGGGAGCGGGAGTGGAGCTTCCGAGACCGGGGCGGTCCACGGAGATCAGCCGGATCCCGAGGTCGCTCACGGCTGCCGCGTCGAGGCCGAGGTGCCGGCTTGTGGCGGCGCCGGGGCACAGCAGCACCGGTGTGCCGTCCTCGCGCCCCCACTCGGCCCATCCGAGCAGTCTTCCGTCGGGCAGCCGCTCTTCGCCGACACGCAGGGGCGGGACGATGAGCATGGTGGTCCTTCTGAGTCATCGAGCCGGTCGGTGGTGTATGTGAACGGTGGTGTCGGCGGACCGGAGTCGTGGGAACCCCGGGGACGCTCAGGCCAGGTGGATCTCGACCCCGGACTCGCGCAGGGCCTGCAGGGTGGACGGGCCATTGGGATGAGTCTGCGGGTCGTCGGCGGCGGAATCGGTGACGAAGTGATCCACGGCACCGAGAGGTGCGACCTGACTGAACGCCCGGACACCGAGCTTGGTGGCGTCCGCGACGGTGATCGTGCGGGCGGACTGCGCGAGCCCGGCCTGCTTGACGGCCGCGTCGTCCAGGGAGAACTCGGACCAACCGCGTTCGGCGTGCACTCCTCCGATGGACATCACGAAGCAGTCGAAGCTCAGCGACTCCAGGGTGCGCAGGGCCAGCGGCCCCACCAGTGAACGCTCACCGGGCCGCGACCGCCCTCCCACGACGATGAGTTCGATCCCCGGCCGGTCCGCCAGGACCGTCGCCGTCTGCAGACTCAGCACGGCGACCGTCAGCGGTGCCCGCTCCGCCAGATGCTCCGCGACGTGCACCGTGGTGGTCCCCGCGTCCAGCAGGATCCGCGAGCCGGGTTCCACCATCGCGGCCACGGCCGCACCCAACCGGTCCTTCGTGGCGGTCTGCCATTCTCCGCGGGCGGCGAAGCCTCCGCCCTCCTCCCGCGGGCGAGTGGCGACCGCACCGCCGTGGACCCTGCGCACCAGGCCCTGGCGCTCCAGCGCGTTCAGGTCCCGGCGCACGGTCATCTCGGACACCCCGAGGCGCTCGGCGAGCTCCGAGACGGACAGGGTGCCCGAGCCCTGGACCAGGCGCAGGGTCAGGTCGAGACGGTTGGCGACACTCATGACGTGTTTCTAACACGTTTCTGTTCACTTGAACACTTGGTGGACGTGGTACGGAGGATGCTCCGCGGAGTCGGCCCTGCGGACGGCCGCACGACAGCACTCATCTCACATTTGAATGTTCACTCGAACTTTCATGTGTTAGAAATGAGTCCTGGGGATCGTCGGCCGTCGGGACCTGACCCCGCGGCCGGCTCGGGCTCCGACAGGCCTTCCCCTGTCGGAGCCCGCCCAGCGTCCGATCTCGTGGAGGAAGCATCCCGTGAACACCCACCCGCATTCGTTGATGATCCTCGTCGCCGGACCGTACCGCTCGGGCACCGGTGACGACCCGCGCAAGCTGGAGGCGAACGTCCGCGCGATGAACGAGACCGCCCTGGCGCTCTTCCGCGCCGGCCACCTCGGGGTCACCGGCGAGGCACTCGCCCTGCCGCTGCTGGAGACCGCCGGCAGCACCGGCCCCGGCGACGCCGTCTACGAGGAGATGTTCCACCCCGTCGCCGAGCGGCTTCTCTCCCGCTGCGACGGGGTCCTGCGCATCGGTGGCCCGTCCGAGGGCGCCGACCTGATGGTCGCCCGGGCGCGTGCCTGGGGCAAGGCCGTCTACACCGGCCTCGACGACGTCCCGGCCGCCCGGTGACAGCCGGGACCGACACCCTGGCCGAAGAACCTGTCGTCCGGGAACGCCCCGCCGAAGTCGCCGAGGGGACGTTCGCCCGCTGCGTCGGCCGCCGTCACGTCAGGTCCCGGCCGCGCCGAGCTCATCGACCCACGCGGTGACGGAGCACCGCTCAGCGTTGAGGTCGACGTCCCGGTCGTCCGGGACCGGCCGGACGCCGTCCTCCTCGTGATACCAGTGGACCCAGGCGGGAGCGGGCCGCAGCAGCGGCTGCGGACCGAAATCCTTCGCACAGGTCACGAAGTCGGCCAGCAGACCGGCGAACAGCCGTGGAGCATCCGCGGGTTCGGGCGCTTCGCCCGCTGGCGGAGAAGTCTCGGCGCCGGCGACCTTCCCGCCCAGCGGCAACGGCTCCGGGCAGGGGAAGCCCGCCTGCCACGTCCGGCGGTGTACCCAGGCACAGGCCTCCAGCCGCGTGTCGTCGTCGCGGACCTTCAGCACCACCTCGCGACCGTCCGCCAGCCGGAGGCCGTGGACCGCGGACAGGTTTCCTGCCGTGAGAGTGCGTGCGGCAACCGGACAGCCCAGGTGCTCGAGACACCAGTCACTCACTGCTCGGTCATCGATTTCCGCAAGCATGTTTCTCCCTCCAGGGGCCCGTTCGTCGATCCGCCAAGGCCAGGAGGGCGATCCGGAGCCGCCGCGCCGCCGGTCGGCCAGAGCCGGAGCCGATCACCTTTCCACCGCCCTCGGCAGCCTCGCACGCCGTCCGGCAGACTTCGTCCGCGAACAGGTCCGTACAAGCGCTGTGGAACAGCATGGACGACCGGGTCGACTGGGTTGCCGGACTCGCGCGGGTCAGCGGGAGCGCGGTTGTCGGCCCGCGTGACACGCCCGCCAGTCGGCGTACCGAGACGGCCGGCCTGCACCTTCCCAGGGCCGACGTGGCCGCCCGGTTCGGCTCGCCGGAACAGGCCGAGTTCCCGCACGGGCAGCGCCGCACCGCCGACTCCCTCGTCGCGACCCTCGCGACGCGCGCGGGGGTCGTGATCATGCCGGAACGGGAAAGACAGACCACGCTGGGGCGGATCCGCGCCTTCCTCGCGAGCAGACCGGAGACCGCCCGCGGCGAGTTCACTCTCCCGATGCTGACCGGCGTGCTGCGCGTCCGGCGGCTGTGACGCACCACGTCGACACCCGAACCCGACGCACGGCCGCGTGCTGCGGGGACCTGCCGCAACGATCCACCGGACGCCGTGGAACGGATCGTCAGGCCGACGCGAACCGGGCGACGCAGATCTGTTTGCGGCCCTCGTCGGCCAGCGTGCGGTCGCGGAGAAAGGCCGGTCGGCGGGGGTCGGCCAACTGTGAGCCGGCCCCCGGCCCACAGTCCGCGAGCGCTCACTCGCGGGTGCGATGACCTCGCTGAGGCGTGGTGGGACCGTCGTCCGTCCGTCGCCGGCCGGGCCACATGTCCCCGTGGGCGGCATCCATGAACCGGACCCGCGGCTCGCGCAGCGCGGACGCGTCGGCTGTCTCCCCTCGGGCCGCCTCGGCCAGGCGGGACGCATAACGACAGGCCGGGCCCCGCAAGCGACCCACCTGCGCCGAGCGCCACCCCTGCGAGAGACAGCAGCGCCGGCCCCAAGGCCCCCCAAGACCCCACGGCTGAAGTCTCTCAACGGCGTTCCCCCTCGAGGAGGGCCGGGACGCCGAACCGTCGTTGAGGCAGGGCAGTGGCGAGACGATCCCTGGGACGTGGATGTTCGCGGCGAACAGCGTCTCATCAGGCGTTTCCTGCGTCCCACCGCGCTGCGGGCGCACCTCCGACGGCGGGACCAGCGGTTCCGCGATCTTCCGCAACCCGCCCGGAACAATCCAACTCCACGTGTTCCGCCCCGTGTTCGGCCCAACGAGCCGAACCGCATGGGACACGGTCATGACTCGGCGTGTGCCGCACGGCGCTCGCGACCGCCGGGATGCCGGTGCCGCCAGGTCCAGAAGACCGCACACGACAGCAGGGCCCATCCGCCCAGCACCAGGAACGGGAACGCGTGCTGGTGCCCCTGGAAGTACACCGCCGTGTGCTGCGCGTTGACCGAGGCGCCGGGCGGCAGCCACTTGCCGATCTCGCCCAGCGGGGACGGCAGGAGCGGCCAGGACACCGCGCCGCCGGACGAGGGGTTGCCCAGCAGGACCATCAGCCCCCACGTCGGCAGCATCGCCCAGCGTCCGAACAGGGTGTTGAACATGGTGAAGACCATGCCGCTGGCGAACAGGGTGAGCGCCAGGATCAGCCACGACTCCACGAACGGCAGATCGAGCGCGCCGAGCAGCCAGTCCACGGTCGCGACGATGGCGAACCCGCCGAGCAGCGCGTAGGCGAGGGTGAAGAGGATGCGTTCGAAGGGCGTCAGGGACCGTGCGTGCACGCTGAGCTGGATCGCTCCGACGAAGCCGATGATGACGGCGGCCAGCGAGATGTAGAAGATCGCCAGTCCGCGCGGGTCGCCCTCCTGCAGCGGGTTGATGTCCCGGACGGTGACCCGGACGCCGGTTTCCTCCCCCACGGCCGGCGACGTGTCGGCCAGCACCTCCGCGACCGAGGCCCCGGAGGCGCCCGACACGTCGAGGATCGCGGTTCGCCCGTCGTCGCGGATGTCGAAGATCGCGAAGACCTCCTGGTCGTCCACGGCCTGACGGGCCTCGGCGGCACTGTCGTACGTGTGCACCTTCACGGACGCGTTCAGCGCCTTCTCCAGACCGTCCAGGAAGGCCCGTCCGCGTGCCTGTTCGTACGAGCCGACCACGGCGGTGGGGATCGAGTGCGGCGTCGGCTTGGCCATGGAGTAGGTGTACGAACCGGCGAAGAGACCGGCCGCGGCCGCCAGGATGAGCACCAGCACGACGGCCGGCAAGAACGGTGACTGCCGGAACTCGGACCACCGCTGCCGGCGCGTCGGCGGTCGGGCGTGGGCACCATGGGACATGTCGGCCATGGTCAGGACGTTTTCACAAGCGGGGTGAAAGGGCACCAAGAGCGCCGTCACCCGTGGGAGCGTCCAGGATGACGGCGTCCTCTGATGCGTTCAGACGCGTGGACGGTCGCTCGCCGCGGTCGGTGCGCGTGGCGGTCGCCGGGGCGCCCGGGAAGGCCGGGCCGTACCGGAGGGCGAGGCGGGCGCCCCGGCGGAGTCGGTGACCCCGTGCAGAGCGCCGGGCGTGCCGCGGCGGACCTCGGCGCCGGCCGTCTGCCGGGCGTCGGGGGAGGTGTCGGAGGGGGACGGACCCGACCGCCTCATGACCCGCCGCCGGCTCGGGTACGACGGCCGAGCCGGTCCAGCCGGACGCGCCGGTCACGAGGACGCGCCTGCGCCGTCTCCCCGGGGCGCAGTGGACTGCGTGCCCGTCACCAGGGCACCTCGCCCTCGTCGTCGAAGAAGCGGCCCGTCGGCCCGTCGTCCGGCACGGTCGCCAACCGGATCGCGCAGGCCGCGCCCTGTTGCGGGGTGCGCACTCCCCGGAAGCCGTTGAGGTCGGTCGCCGTGAAGCCGGGGCAGACGGCGTTGATCAGGACGTTCGTGCCGGCCAGTTCCTTGGCGTACTGCACGGTGACGGCGTTGAGGAATGTCTTCGACGGCGCGTAGGCGACGGAGATCGGGCCCGTCTCGGCGCCGGGCGTGGTCTGGAGCGTGAGGGAGCCGACGCTGCTGGAGACGTTCACGATCCGCGGCGACGGCGAGCGGCGCAGCAGCGGCAGCAGGGCGTTGGTGACGCGGATGACACCGATCACGTTGGTCTCCACGGCCGCCCGCACCCGGTTCACGTCGACCGTGGTGGGCTCCTGCGGTCCGCCGCCGGTGATCCCCGCATTGTTGACGAGCGCGTCGAGCCGCCCGGCCCGCTCCTCCACCAGCCGGGCCGCCGCGTTCACGCTCGCGTCGTCGGTCACGTCCAACGGCACGCCGAACGCGTCGACCCCGGCCGCGCGCAGCTTGTCCACAGCGGTCTCGCGCCGCTCCTCGTCGCGTGCGCCGACCCCGACGGACCAGCCGAGAGCGCCGAGTCCGGCGGCGATCTCGTATCCGATGCCCTTGTTGGCCCCGGTCACCAGTGCGACCTTGGGCTGGTTCACGATGTTCGTCTCACTCATGGCATCGATGTTTCTCCCGCGCCCGGCAGCACGTCCAAGACCGACCGGGTGGGCGGCGATACCGCCCGGGTATCGCTCCTGGCCGGCCCGGTTACGCTGACGGGGTGGAGACACGTGAGCTGCGCTACTTCGTCGCGGTCGCCGAAGAGCTGCACTTCGGCCGGGCCGCGCGGCGGCTCGGAATCGCCCAGCCCCCGCTGTCACGGGCGATCGGCCGGCTCGAACGGCGTCTGGGCGCGGCCCTCCTGGAGCGCGGCACCCGGGGTGTCGCCCTGACCGGGGCCGGTGCGGTACTGCTGCGGGAGGCGCGGGCGGCGCTGGACGCCGTCGAGGCCGCCGAGCGGCGCACCCGCCGGGCCGCCCTCGCCGCGACCGGCCGCCCCGCCGTGGTCCTCGCCGCGAAGGCGGGCGCCTCCGGCGAACTGCTGGCGAAACTCCTCGACGCCTACGCCGCCGAGCCCGGCTCCGTCGCCGTGGACGTCGTGCTGTGCGGGCCGGGCGAGCAGGCAGGGGTGCTGCGCGACGGCCGGGCCGACGTGGCCCTGCTGCACCGGTCGTTCGACGACACGGCCGGCTTCGACACCGAGGACCTGCACACCGAAGGTCAGGTCGCGATCCTCCCTGCGAACCACCCCCTCGGTGCCCGCCCCCACCTGCGGCTTGCCGAGGTCACCGACCTTCCCGACCTCCCCCTGCCCCGCTGGCCGCGCCCCGACGGCACCTTCCCGGACGGCCCCGGCCCGCAGGTACGCGACCACACGCAGCTCACCCAGCTCATCGCCCTCGGCCGCGCCTGCGCGGTCGTCCCCGAGTCGGGCCGCACCGGCCTGCGCGAAGACCTCACCGCCGTACCGGTCCTCGACGCCCCCCGCGTCACCACGGTCGTCGCCTGGCCCCCACACAGCCGCTCGACGGCGGTCGCGGGGCTGGTCCGTGCCGCCACCGCCCTGTGACCGACGGCGATGAACGCCGGTTCCAGTCAGGCCCCCATGAATTCGATCAAGGAAATCCGGGTGCGTTCGCGTTCGGGCCGAGGCCGGCACTGCCCGGTGTCCGAGTTGCTGCGGGACGACGTGAGGGACTTCTCCGCCCTTGAATGGGAAGGGTGTCTTCCGGATGTGGGGCCGGACGCCGGACCGAAGGCAGGTTCGTCCCCGGCGCTCCGGTAGGTGGCGGCCTTCCCGGGTACTCGCCGCGGCGTGAAAGGAGGTCCGGTATGGGCACCGTCAAGGAAGCAGTGGAAGTCGAAGTTCCGCTCCACACCGCCTACAACCAGTGGACCCAGTTCGAGGAATTCCCGAACTTCATGGAGGGCGTCGAGGAGATCACGCAGCTCGACGACCGCCACAATCACTGGACCACCAAGATCGGCGGAGTGCGGCGGGAGTTCGACACCGAGATCGTCGACCAGCTCCCTGACGAGCGGATCACCTGGCGCACCACCAGCGGCGACATCCAGCAGAAGGGTACGGTCCGCTTCCAGCGTGTGGATGACACGCACACGCGGGTGGAGCTCGTGATGGACGTCGAACCGAGCGGAGTGGCGGAGAAGGCCGCGGACATGCTGGGGACGATCGACCGGCGCGTCAAGGGCGACATGCGGCGCTTCAAGGGCTACATCGAGCAGCAGGGGGGTGAGACCGGAGCCTGGCGCGGTCGCATCACACCCGGCTGAGCGCGCTCGACTCGACGACACCGCGGTGCGGGCCGCGTCGTCCACGGGCGCGCCTCACCGCAGTGCGTCGCACCGCCGAGAAGCCCCTGGTACCGCAACGGCGCCCGCCCCGGTCGCCGACCGGTCCGGGGGCTGTATCCATGTCGCTTGTCATGGTTGACGCGGACCTGATGCCGGCGAGCGCGACGACCGGCTGACCATCGACGGACGCGCCGGATTCGCCGGCGTCAGCCGATGCCGCAAAGGCTCCACACGCCGCGATCCCCAGCAAGGCACGGTCGTCCCGGATCTGGGCCGGCGCGACGTCACCGCGCCCGCGCCGAACCGGCTGTGGGCCACCGGCCTGACGACGGCCCCCGCCGGCGAGGGCCCTTTGCGGCCGGCCCCGAACCGCGGCACCTTCTCCCGCCGGGTGACGTCGTCGCCCAGCCACCCGAAGACCGTTCAGGCGCTGATCCCGCCGACCGAGTCGACGACGCCGTTGTCGCGCACGAGACGGGCAATGGGGTGCCGGGGCTGCCCGGTGGGGGACCGGGGGCTGCTCGGGATCAGGCGCGGCGTGCGGCCCAGACGGTGCGTTCGGTGCGCACCGCCAGGTCGTCGCGGCGCAGGATGCTGTGCGGGCTGCCGGTGTCGAGGAGCCGGTCGAGCGCGGTGAGGTCCTCGGGGCCGAGCCCGGCGGCGGCGGCCCCGCGGATGCGTTGCAGGCCGACGAGGGCGTAGCGGCCGATCGCCGCACTGCGGTCGCCTTCGATGTGCACGGCGATGGTGCGCCGGGCTTCGACGGTGAATCCGGCGGCGGTCAGCATCGGACCCCAGTCGGCACCGCGGTGAGGCACGTGCCCGGTGTGGAAACGGTCGGTCGCGGCATGGCAACGCTCCTCCAGACCCGGCCGGTCCTCGGGGGCGCTCTCGGGCAGAAAACGGGGGAAGCCGGCCAGCTCGACGACGGCGAACAGGCCGCCGGGCGCGAGCATGTCGTGGACGTTGCGCAGGGCGCGGCCGGGGTGGGCCATGTGGTGCATCGAGGCTGAGGCCCACACCAGGTCGGGGGAGCCGAGATCGGGCCAGCCGGAGGCGTCGAGGTCGGCCCGGACGACGCGCACGCGATCCTCCGCTCCCCGGGCGCGTGCCTTCTCGCGGAGGCGCTGGAGGTGCCCGGCCGAGGTGTCGACGGCGGTGACGTGCGCCTCGGGGAAGCGGTCGAGGAGGGCGAAGGTGCCCGCCCCCGTGCCGCAGCCCAGGTCCACGATCCGGCGCGGGTCGCTCTTCAAGGGCAGCCATGCGGTGATGGAGGCGATGTGCTCGGCGAGGACCTCGGCGTCCAGGTCGAGGATCTCCGCCTGGTCGTCGGCGTCGTGCTCCTGGCGGCGGCCGTGCCGAGCACCGTGGTGGGGGGTGTGCGGGTGCGCTTGCGTCATGCCATCACCGTAGAGAGGTCATGCGTCTGAAGCACGACTGCTTGCTGTTCACGCAAGAAGGTGCCTCCGTCCGTGGCCCGTCACGCAAGCTGCCGCAGCGGTGAACCCCCGCGGTGGCCCCCGGCGAGGCTCACCCCTTCACGCGCGGGCACCCTGCGCATCGTCGCGGTCGCCGGGGTCGCGTTGGTGGCCGCGGCGGGCGTCGCGGTCGAAGATGCCCATGATCTCGCAGGGTCCGCCCTCGGCGCCGATGGCGTGCGGCATCATCGTGGGGAACTCGGCGGCCTGGTTGGTCTCGATGCGGAAGCGGCGCTGACCGAGCATGAGGACGGCGGTGCCGGACAGGACGACGAGCCATTCGCGTCCCGGGTGGGCGCGCATGCGCGCGGGGTTGTCGGGTGGCGGTTCGGTCATCCGCTGACGCATGACGCTCAAGCCGGGGTCGCCCTTCACGGGCCAGCGCATCAGACCGTGCGTGCTGTCGATCATCGGGCTGATGACGACATCGTCGGCGGCGTTCTCCACGAGCTGGTCCAGGGTGGTGTCCAGGGCGCGGGCGAGCGTGACCAGCTGGTCCAGAGCGAGGCGGCGCCGGCCGTTCTCGATGCGGCTCAGCGAGGACTGGCTGAGGTGGGCGCGGGTGGCCAGTTCCTCCAGGGACCAGCCCTGTGCCACCCGCAGAGCGCGGATCCTTTTGCGTACGAGGCTGTCCAGCTGCTCGTCTTCTTGCGTCATGAGCAACATCGTATGCCCCGAATGCAAACCGGGATGGGCGTCGCGCGCGGACGGCCCGGAACGTCCGGGGCCACGCACGAGGAGGGAGCAGGGCGATGCCTGAAACGGCTCCGGCGTACGAGAGCGACACGCTGCCCGGTGGGACGGCCGACACGGCGGTGATCGGTGGCGGGACCGCCGGCAGGTACGCCGGTACGGCGGCCGGATCGTCCCCGGAGAGGTGGCCTCGGCCGCGCCCGCCGCCCCCGCCGAGGGCGATCTGCGGTCCACCATCAGCCTGGCTGACGGCTGCGCCCTGACGGCGCGCAGCGCGTCGGCGGCCACCGGCCTGCGCGACGTGGCTGCCCGGAGCAACCGGCCCGGCCGAGCACTGAGAGCACAGCGTGGTGCACTGCCCCTGCTGCCACGGCCGGGAGGTTCGCGACGAGCCGACCGGCATCCCCGCCACCGGACCCGCCTCCGTGCACCACACGCCGCTGTTCCGACAACTGACCGACGACCTGAGCCACTTCACTCACGCCACCGCCCTCACCGCCCAGGCCGGTGCGTCCGCCGCGGCCGGCGCCCGCATCGACGCCGCCCTCGGCTTCGTGGCCTGGGAACTGCACCGCCGCCACGCGTCCCTGCTGGACGTACGCCTCTTCCGCGAGCGCGGCCCGGCCGGCGGCTCCCTCACGCTGCTGGTCGTCTTCGGCGTGCAGGCGGGCATCGCCGTGGTCCTCTTCCCCTCCTTCCAGGCCGTCCTCGGCTGGTCCGGCCTGCTGTCCACGGTCGCGATGATGCCCATGGCCGTCACGATGATGACGACCTCCGGCCTGGCCTCCAAGCTCACCGCACGCATCGGCGCCCGCTCGACCATGGCCACCGGGATCGCACTCGCCGCCCTCGGCCTGGCCCTCATGGCCCTGTTCGTCTCCGTCGACGGCGGCTACCTGTCCGTCCTGCCCGGGCTGCTCGCCATGGGCGCCGGGACGGGCCTGTCGGTGACGCCCTCCACCGAGGCCGTCACCGGCTCCCTGCCCCGCGGGAAGCAGGGCGTGGCTTCCGCCCTCAACGACGTCACCCGCGAGTTCGGCACCGCCCTCGGCGTCGCCCTGCTCGGCGCGCTCCTGTCGGCCGGCTACCGCAACGCCATCGACGACGAACTCGACGCCCTCCCGAACGGCGCCGCGGACACCGCACGCGAAGGCGTCGCCAACGCCGTCGAGGCGGCACCCGGCACCGGCCCGCACGCACAGGACCCGCTCCATGCCGCCCGGCAGTCCTTCGTCGACGGACGGCAGCAGGCCATGTGGACCGGCGTCGCCGTCATGGGAGCGCTCTTCGTCCACGTCGCCCTGCGCGGCCCGAAGAGCGCCACCCCCGCAGCGCCCTCGCACACGGCGGGGACCAGCGACACCGTCCCCGCCCGATGGCCGTGCAGGAGCCGGGCGACCGGCACGCGGACCGTGCGGCAGGTACCGCGGCCCCGCGGTACCTGCCGCGGCCCCCACCCGGACCCCGGCGCCGCTGCTGCTGTAATGCACGGATGGAGATCGTTCCGAACACGGAAGCATCACCTGCCGCCGACCCGTGGCCCCGGTACTTCGCCGACCGGGGGCACCCCGGCGCCCGCCGCGTCGGCGCCGGGGTCGAGGGCGTCGTCTACGCACTGGGCGCCGGCCGAGTCGCGAAGGTGTGGAACGGCCGGCCGCCGGCCGCTCCGGAGCTCACCCGACAGGTGTACGCGGACATCGCGCGGCACCGGCTGCCCTTCGCCACTCCGGAGATCCACGAGATCGAGGAACACGAGGGTGTCGTCGTGACGTACGAGCGCGAGCTGCCCGGCGCCTCACTGCGCGGCGACTCCGCACACGAGGACTACGAGCGGGAGATTCCCGCTCCCCACAGGGAAGCGCTGCTCACGGTCCTGCGGGGCCTCGCCTCCGTACCGGGCACCGACGCCATGCGCCGGCTGACCGTCCAGGGTGACGACCGTCCGCTGTGGCTGGGGCACGACCGCTTCCAGGACGCGCTCGCCGCCCTGGTCCTCCGGGCCGTGGCCCGGCACGGTGCTGCCCTGTCCGCGCACGTGCCCGACCTCGGCGCCGGGGTCGAACGCACGCTGAGCGCGCTGCGGTCCCTGCCCGACGGCCCGGTCACGGTGATCCACGGTGACCTCGTCCCGCCCAACATCCACACCGACGCGGCCGGCCGTCCCGTCGCCCTGCTCGACTTCGGCTTCTGCACGACCGCGGGCGACCCGGCCTTCGAGGCCGCCGTCACCGCGGCGATCTGGGACATGTACGGCTCGTACGCCGAGGAGCACACCGAGGAGCTCACGCGGCTCTTCGCACACGAGCTCGGGTACGCACGCGCCGCCCTCACCGCCTACCAGGCCGCGTACGCCCTCACCACCTACGACGTCTTCGGTACGGACGACGGCGACGGGCACTTCCGGTGGTGCGTCCGACAGCTTCGCCGCAACGCCGTGTTCAGGGCGTAGGCCACGGCACCGTCCGCCTCCGCACGGCCGCCGACTCGTGCGGAGGCGGACGGCACCGTACGGACTCGCGTCCATCGGGGGCGGCCCATGACGCGTCGCGTCCGCCCGTCGTGCGCCGCGGTCCGCCCTCACGACTCCGTCGCGGGCGCAGGGGACGACGCGTCGGTCCGGCATCCGGATCACCGACCGCCCCGGCGTCCGCGACCGGGCGAGCACGGTCGTCGTGCAGCCCGGGGCACGGTGCGCGGCCCGCGCGTCAGCCGGTCAGATGGGCCACCACCGAGCGCATCGCGCGGAGCAGGGCCGGGCGGGTCTCCTCGGGCGCGTCGAGGGTCTCGAAGCCGTGGTGGCCGTTCGGGACGTCGACCAGTTCCAGGCGCGCCCCGCAGTCCTCGGCCGCGGTCACGAACGCCTCCACGGTGGCGGCGATCTCGGGTGTCTCCCGCCCCGCACGGAGGAGGACGACGGGCAGGGCCCCGGCGTGCGTGACCGCCCGGGCCGGGTGGAACCGGCTGCCGTCCAGCCCCCAGTTGGGCAGCGGCGCCAGGACGGGGTAGGAGGCGGCCAGGCAGCGCAGCCAGGCGGGGGGCCTCGTCAGCCAGTCCGCGGTGAGCAGGCCGCCACCGGAGAAGAACCACAGGGCGATCCGGTCGGCGTCCACCCGGGGATCGGCGCGCACCAGTTCCACCGCGGCGGTGACGTCGGCGGCGGCGCGCTCGTAGTCGGCGACGTCGTGCAGCCGGTGGTCGAGGGTCACGCCGACCACGCCCTCGGCGGCCGCCAGGCGGGCGTGTCCCACCAGGGTCGGCCAGTCGCGCGGGGTCGGCCGGGCCCCGGCGGGCACCGGGCCGCCGTGCACGAGGACCACGGCCGGTCGCGGGCCCCCGGCGTCGGGAACGTACAGGTCGACCTGCCCCCTGCGGTCCCGGGGCAGCTCGGGCACGTCCACGGGGAACGGGCGCAGATGGGCGGGCGGCGCGTCGGCGCCGACCGGCCGCAGGCGGCGCCCCCCGCCGACCGCGGCCCGCAGCAGGACGTCCGCCAGTTCGGTGGGGCAGGACAGCATCGGCCAGTGCCCGGTGGGCAGTTCGAAGAACGTGACCTGAGGACCGGTGAGGGCCGCCAGCGCGGGGTCGCCGAAGTCGACGAGCCGTTGCACCAGGTCGATGCTGACCCCGTTACGGGTGCACAGCACCCCGGTGGTGGGCACCGCGGTCACCGCTCCGGTCAGCCGCAGCGGCTGGAGCAAGGTGCCGAGCGGCTGCGGCGCGGCGAGAGCGGTGAGCCGGTCCAGCGCCGCGTCGGAGAGGCCGGCGACGCTGCCCCAGCGCTGCCACTCGTCACGGGACGGCGGCGCCAGCTCGCCCCCGCGCTCACCGCGCCGGGCCCGCTCGGCCAGCCGCGCACGCAGTGCCTGGTCCGGTACGGCGGCCAGGGCCGGGACGCCGTTCTGCGGCATCCCGCACTCCAGGTACACGACGCGGGCGACGCGCAGGGGCCGCCGGTCGGCGGCGCCGAGCACCGGATGGATGCCGTAGTCGTGACCGACGAGCACGATCTCCCGGCCGGACCCCGCGTCCACCGCGTCGATCGCCGCGATCACGTCCGCGATGTGTGTCTCCAGATCGACGGAGGCCGGCGCGGCGGGCCGGTCCGCGTCGAGTCCGGTGAGCGGGACCGCGTGCACCTCGCCGCCCGCCGCGGCCAGCAGCGCGGCCGTCTCCTGCCACACATGGGCGCCGGTGAACGCGCCCGCCACCATGATGAACACGGTCATGGTCCCCTCCTCGGGTCCGTCGTACGACGCCGCGCCGGTCGCGTACGCCGTGGTCCGCGGACCGGGGCGTACGCCGCGGTCCGCGTGCGCCGGTACCGTAGGAACTCCCCCGGAGGGAGGTTCAACTGTCCACGTCCCACGAAGTCCTCTGGAGCATCGGCGAGCTCGCCGAGCGCGCGGGCGTCACCGTGAAGACCGTCCGCTTCTACTCCGACCGGGGTCTGCTGCCCGAGGCCTCCCGCAGCGGCGGCGGGCACCGCCGGTACGGTCCCGAAGCGCTGGAGCGGCTGCGTCTGATCCGCTCCCTGCGCACCCTCGACCTGCCGCTGCCCGAGGTGCGCCGGGTCCTCGAGGACGAGGATCCGGCGGGCCGTGTGCTGGAGGACGCCGTCGCGCGCCGCCTGCGCGAGCTGGGCAGCGAGCTGAGGACGTTGCGCTGGCGGGAGGCGGCGCTGGAGCTCGTGCGGGAGTGCCCGCCCGCGGAGCAGGCCGACCGGCTGCGGCTGATCGGCGCGGTGAGCACCCCGCCGAGCACGGCGCCGTTGGCACGGTTCTGGCGTGGCTGGCTGCCGCCGCGGATGCCGGCCCGGGCGACGGCGGCGTTCTTGGAGGTGGCCGTCCCCCGGCCGCCCGACGAGCCGGCCCCGGCGCAGGTGCTCGCCTTCGCCCGGCTGCACGCGATGACGACGGCCCCCTGCCCGGGCGGCCGGCAGCCCCAGCCCCAGGTGCACCGGGTGACCGGGGCCCGCGGGGCGGCCGCGTTGTACGCGGGCCTCGCCGAGGCGTACGAGCTCGCGGGCCCGCAGCTGCGCCGGGCACGGGATCCGTACCCGGGTGAGGCGCTGGACGCCTACGTGGCGGCGTACGCGAGCGCGTACGGCAGCCGGGACACCCGGGAGTTCCGCCGCCTGCTGGTCGCGCGACTCGCGGCCGAGCCGCGTCTGGACCGGTACTGGGAGCTGACGGCCGTGGTGCTCACGCCGCCGGGCAGCCGGCCGGAGCCGACCCCGGGCTCCGCGGACGACTGGCTGCGCGCGGCACTGGAGCGGGACAACGCCGGAGCGGCGTAGACGGAGGGGAGGAAGCCGGAGGCCGCGACCGTCGAAGGGAGCACGGACATGGCCGGCCGGCCGCTGACGCAGCTGCTGGTGACGAGGACCTCGGCGTCGAGCTGTTCGCGAGGATGCGGCACACCCGGCGACCGGCGTCCCGGCACGCGCATCCCGAGGCTGTCGTCGCCGTCCGGGAGGCGGGTCGGTTTCATCGGGAGAGGGCCAGGAGGATCAGCTGGAGGGGCATCATGACGAACGCGAGCGACAGCAGCAGCCCGCCGGCCAGCGTGACGCCCGCTGTGCGCCACAGCAGGGTCGAGACCGCCAGTGAGCAGACGGCCCTGCCGGGCTGCCGGCGGTCGTGGACGACTTCGATGCGCCTCGGGTCACCGCCGATGCGCCTGGCCGCGCAGTCGGGCTCGATCTCGTGCGTCCCGCCCTCCAGGTCGGTGTACCGGAAGAACGTCCGCTTGCCCTCTCTCCGGGCGAACACCGCGACGACCGTGACACCCCGCCTGCGCACGCCCCACCGCTTCCACGCCCACCGGAGCGAGGGCACCACGATCAACAGACCGAAGAGGGCGGGCGCCGCCCCCAGCAGCCACAACGCCGCCTGCTGCGGTTCGCCGGCCCACGCCAGCAGGGCGAACCCGCCGACGTGTACGAGAAGGAGCGCGATCCCCACGACGCGCTCACGGCGTGTCAGCCCCAGGCCCTTCTTCCGGCCGGAGGTGCCCGTCGGCCGCTCCTCGACCAGGGCCGCCCCGCCCTGCGGCGGACCGCTCCTGGACCGGGCCCGGTTGACCGTCTCGACGAGCCGGCCCGCTTGGGCGGCGTCCCGGCCCTCCAGCGTGAACACCGGCCCCGGAGCGCCGTCCACACCCCACAGCGCTATCTCGGCCGACCGCTGCCCCCGGCCCGCGGCCCGCGCTTCCGCGACGGCCTCGACCGGTATCCGTCGCCGCAGCCCTTCCTGCTCCAGGATCACGGCCCGGCCCTCCAGCCACAGGGTGCCGCCGTACCCGCGCAGCGTGACCGACGGAAGCGGGGACTCCGGTGGTGAGGGCCTGTGCTGACGGGGCATCGGGCTCTCTTTTCCTCCGGACGACTCGATGGGGTCCAGAGCATCCCACGAGAAACAGTCGCCGTGCCCGGCCCGGATGCGGTGAGACCGGTCCTCAGCGGCCTCCTCGAAGGTCGTCCCACGGGCTGGGACCCACGGGACGTGTCCGCGCCGGTGGTGCGGCAGGACATCGGAGGTGTCCGCCCCGCCGCCTCCGGGGGGAGGCGGATCCCCGGGATCCGGTCCGGCGGCCGGCGGGCATCGTCCCGGCGTCCGGTGTCCTGGGCACCGGACATCGCGGAGGTCGTCCGTCAGCTGCTGGAGGACCGCCGAAGGTGCCGGCGGTGCCGCCGGTACCAGAGCGCGCCGATCGCGGCGGACGCCGTGGCCAGGGCGATGCAGAGGACCGGCCAGCGGCTGTCGGCGATGCGCAGGCCGGTCAGGAAGGTCACGGCGGTCAGGGCGAGCGGAACGAGGAGGGAGAGGAACGCGCGGAGTGCGGCCGCCGCCACTTCCGGTTCGGGCCGGGAGATCCGGCGGCGCGGGGCAGGCGGGGTGTCGGCGGAGTAGCGGGCGAGGACACGGTGCGCCAGGCGGGTGTCGGCGCGCTGGTAGACCACCGCCAAGTACGGGAGCCAGACGAGGGGGGCGACCAGCCCGACCAGGAGGACCACGCCGAGGAGCAGCCACCGCCAGGCCTGGACGGCGACCCGCCGTACGCGCCGGCCCGTGTCCCGGCCCTCGTCGCCCGGCGTGAGCACGCCGAGGAGGTGGGCCATGCGCAGGGTGACGTCCCACAGGGCCCTCCAGCGCTTCCATCGGGAGGGTGCGCCGGCGGCGGCGCGTCCTGTCCGGGTGAGCGCCTCCTGTGCCTGCCGGATGTCCTGGTACACGCCCTGGAGGACGAGGAGCTCGCCGGCGCGCGCGCCCGCCGTGGGGTCGCGGCCGTCGAGGGCGGCCAGTTCCAGGACCGTACGCGCCTGGCGGAGCAGCGCCGCGCAGAACGCGACGGGAATGAGCACGAGGAACGGACCGCCCACGAGGGCCCCCTCCGACACGACGGTCCGTCGGCCACGAGCGATCACCCGGGCCCGGAGCTCCGCCTCGGTGGCATCGGGGTGGTCCCGACGGAGCCGGGCGATCGCCTCGGGCACGGCCGGACCGATGCGGCGGACGGCGAAGCCGGCGAGAGTTTCGGGCAGGTGCCCGGGATCGGTGACGACCGACGCCAGCAGTGAGCGTTCCAGAGAGAGCTCCTCGCGGGAACCCTCGGTGTTCCGGTTCTCCCGATACGGCACAGATCGTACCTATCACGAATCGGCCCGACCGTAGTACAGGGAAGGACAGGGACGATTCCCGTCCCTTCCACCCCCGCGCCCCGGCCCCTGACCGGACGCAGGGGCGATGCCGCTCTGAACGGGTGACTTGCGCTGGAGCGTGCTCCAGGCCGTAGCGTCGCAGACACCACGGCGCACGAAGCCCGTGTCGCCCGATGCCCCTCACGAGATGCCGGGCGGTGGAATCCGTCGCTAGATGGAAGAAGGGCTTCGTGCCGCCCGAACGACGAACGAGTGTGCAGGAAAGGCGGGAACACGGCATGCAGAAGCGCAGCCTGCGGGACCTCCGGGTATCGGCCATCGGCCTGGGGTGCATGGGCATGTCCGCCTTCTACGGATCCAGCGATCGGGAAGAGGGGATCGCGACCATCCGGCGTGCCCTCGACCTCGGGGTGAACTTCCTCGACACCGCGCAGATGTACGGACCGCTCACCAACGAGTCGCTCGTCGGCGAGGCGATCCGGGGGCATCGCGACGAGTACGTGATCGCGACGAAGTTCAACTACCGGATGGACGACGCCGTGCCCGGCGACATCAGCACGGTCGGCCCGCAGGACGGTTCGGCCGAGCACGTCCGGAGCTCGGTCCACGGCTCCCTGGAGCGCCTGGGGACCGACCACATCGACCTGTACTACCAGCACCGGGTCGACCCGAACGTCCCCATCGAGGAGACGGTCGGCGCACTGGGCGAACTGGTCGCCGAGGGCAAGGTGCGGCACATCGGCCTGAGCGAGGCGAGCGCGGAGACCATCCGGCGCGCCCACGCCGTGCACCCGGTCACCGCGGTGCAGAGCGAGTACTCGCTGTGGTCACGGGACGTGGAGGCCGAGGTGCTGCCCGCCTGCCGGGAGCTGGGCATCGGCTTCGTGCCGTACTCGCCGCTCGGCCGCGGTTTCCTCGCCGGGCGATTCACCTCACCGGACGAGCTGGACGAGAACGACTGGCGCCGCGAGAACCCGCGCTTCCAGGACGCCAACCTGGAGGCGAACCTCCGGCTGGCGGCAAAGGTGAAGGAGATCGCCGCCGAGAAGGACGTGACCCCGGCCCAGTTGGCCATCGCCTGGGTGCTGGCCCGGGGCGGGGACCTGGTGCCGATCCCGGGCACCAAGCGCCGCACCTACCTGGAGCAGAACGCCGCCGCGGTCGACATCGTGCTGACCGAGGACGACCTGACCCGCATCGACGCGGAGCTGCCCGAGGCGGCGGGCGAGCGGTACGACGAGGCAGGGATGCGATCCGTCAATCGCTAGGTCGTGTCCGCCCGCGCCGATGTCGCCGGTCCGTGCGTGCTGTGTCGTCATGGGCTGACTGGTGAATCGTGGGCGGCGATCCGGTGCCGGCGGCCGTAGCGGCTACTTGATCAGGGCGTTGGCTCCGATGATCACCAGGCCGATCAGCATGTCGGCGGCTCCGGCCCGGAGCGAAGCCGCCCATCCACGGCCCGTTCCGTGCGCGGTCCACGCCCCCCAACCGGCGAGCAGCAAGGTGTTGAGCACCAGCGCGGCGCTCACCGCCTCGCTCTCCGTCCACCAGGAGGGGACCGCGGTCAGCAGCAGCACGACGGTGGGGACGGCCGCCGCGACGACCGGCCACTCGGCGAGCATCGCGCGCAGCCCGACCCCGACGCCGCTGTGATCAGCCGACAACCTGTGCGCGACGACGTGCGCGTAACCGTGGGCGGCCGCGGAGGCGAGGGCGGTGAGCAGGACCCACAGCGCGTCCGATCCGGGATCGGACGCCTCGCCGGGAGAGTCGAGTGCGGCCGCCAGCGCACTGGCCAGGACGAGCCCGTAGATGCCGCTGAACAGCGTTGTTTCCGACGGTTGCCGTTCTGGTGCCTGCCGCGGGGGAGTCGGCCGGGGGAAACGGTGAGCACGGTGGTGCATCGCCACAGTGTCCGCCGGGACGGTGCGGAAAACGGCCGTACGACACGAACCGGAAGACCGGTGCCGGTCGTGGGCGCGGGGTGTGGCCCCGTACGGGCGACGAGGCGGTCGGCGGTCGGGAGGGTGCTGCCGCTGCCGCCACCTGCCTCGACCAGGACGCGGGCTCCGGTCCTGACGCCCGTTGCTCGATGTCGAGCAATGACGGGGCGTCAGCCGCCGCGGACCCGAGCCTGAACCGGAACCTTCACGGCACCCACTGCTTCGGTCCGGTCGGGCCGCGGTTCGCGACGGTGCCGTCACGGGGTCCCGGGGGCCGTCCGGGCCGGGCACGGAGTTCCGGTGGCTATCATGCGGCCCATGATGAGCAGGGGGACACGTCGGGCGTTCCGGGTCGGTACGGGACTGTGGTGCCTTTTGGCCGTGGTGGCCGCTACGGCCGTCTGGACCACGGAGCCCGACGGGACCTCGATCCACGGCCTCGACATCGCGTACGTACGGGACCACGTCCACGGCGCGCTGCATCCGGTGGCCCACGCGTACACGATGCATTTCGCCGGACTGGTGGAGGTCACGCTCCTGCTGGGGCTGACTCCGGGGGTGCGCGGACCGCGGGCGCGTTTCGTCGCGGGGAGCGTCGCGGTCCTGACGGCCGCCGTGCTGGCGCTGCTGGCCGTCAACACCCTCACGGAGACATCGCCGTACGCAGACCCCTCCCGAGCGCTGCTCGACAGGACCGCCGCGGCGGTCCTGATCGCCCTGGCACTCGCGACCCTGTGCGCGGCGGTGGTGCTGATGCGCCGGGGATTCGTGTTCTACGACGGCTTCGTGATCGCGTTCCTGGCCGGTGCGGGCATCCTTCACGTGGTGTCGATGTTCCTCTTGGCCGCCGTGCTGGATCCGCGGATGTCGCTGACCGTCTGGGCGTGGGCACCAGCGCTGTGTCACCTGCCGGCGGCGGGGTGCGCCGCCGCGCTCGCGGCCGGTACGGCGGCGGACCGGCGGGAGGCGGTGCGGCCGCTGCCCGCCTGAGGTCCCGCCTCGGCCCGTTCGAGAGGTGGGGAGGGGCCGAAGCCGCGGCTCGCGCGACAGCTTCTTCCGCGACCGCTCACGTCGTCCTGCGAACGGTGACGACGGGGCAGTGCGCGTGCGTCATCATGGCCTGGCTCACCGAGCCCAGGAGCAGTCCGGCAACGCCGCCGCGCCCCCGCGTACCGCACGACGGTCACCGTCCGGGGCGATCCCGACGGCCGGACGCCATGCCGCCAGACGCGGAGACGCTTCCAGCAGGTCGTCGGTCCTCACATGGAGTGCCGTCGCGAGGGTGTCCAGGCCGTTCGTCACACAACGATCTCGGACGCCCTCGTTCTCGTCTCCCTCGGCACCCCTTGGCTTCGATCATCCGGTGAGTCTTGTCCCGCCACCGGTGCACGGGAAGGATCACGGCATGTCCAGCGACCGTCTCATGCGCATCCGCAGCACCGAGTTCCAGGCCATGGCCGAGAGGGTTCTGCGGGTCACCGAGCTCACCTCCCGCCTGAACGTCCTGCCTTTCGAGGACGAAGCGGGCAAGGCGGAACTGTTCGAGCAGATCCTCGGCAAGCCGCTGCCGCCGAGAGTCACGATCTATCCGCCCTTCTACACGGACCACGGCCTGAACCTCGACCTCGCCGAGCGCGTCTTCATCAACCAGAACTGCACGTTCCTGGACTATGCCGGTATCCGGATCGGTGAGCGCGTGATGATCGGACCGAAGGTCACGTTCATCACCAGCGGCCACCCGGTTGATCCCGGGGAGCGGCGGCTGTACCTCACCGGCGCACCCATCGACGTGGCGGAGAACGTGTGGATCGGTGCCGGTGCCACGATCCTGCCCGGCGTCAGCATCGGCCGTGACGCCGTGGTGGCCGCCGGCGCGGTCGTGGCCGATGACGTTCCGCCGGCAAGTCTGGTGACCGGCAGCAAGGCGACCGTGCACCGGAAGTGGTGACGGCCTCCTCGGGCCACGCCGAGCCCGACTGCGGGCAGCCATGACCACACCCGAACTCGGCCCCGGTGGCGCCGCCGCTCCGGTGGAGTCGACCCTGCTGATGACCATGACGGCCTGGCAGTGCAGCCGCCCCTCGGAGGCGATGCCGGCGGTCTACGCCTCCGACCCCACGCTGGCAGCCATGCGCCTGGACTTCACCGACCTGGTCCGCCGCACCACGGCAGTGACCGCCTCCGGCCTGCTGGTGCGGCAGACGGAGCAGACCAGCGCCGGCCCAACCTCCTGAGCGTCGGCCTCGCCGCACACCGAATGAGACATCGTGCGTCTGAGACAGCCGTACAGGTCACACAACCCCATCCGCCGCTGTCGCATCCGGCAGCTGCACGACCCCCGTCACAGCCTGACCGAGGGAGCCCCGACCGGTGCTGCGCGGCGCGATGAAGAGGGTGAAGCGCCGGGCAGCGGACCGCGCGGTTCCGTCGGTACCGTGCCGATCCCGGCCGCCGCGTGTGCGACCGGCATCCAGGAGCTGTCCGGCCGGTCATCGTCGTGGGCGGTCCGGCATGACTGCCGGGGTGAGCATCATCGTCGAGTTCTTCACGGCTCCGGACGACGCGTCAGCGGCTCCGGCTCTTCGGGCCGGGCCGCGGCGCGCATTCGAGTCGCTCTCCTTCGGCAACTTCGATCCCGAAGAGGCTGTGGCCGAGTGGGAGTGCCTGCTTGCCGGCGGCAGCTTCGAGGAACTCGTCGAAGCCGGTGAGCCTCGTCTCGTCGCCGGTCGGGACGATGGCGGGTGCGTCGTCTTCGCGATCCCGCCTCGCCTGTCCGCCGTGCTCGCCGAGGCTGAGCGGTCCGAGTTGGAGGATGCCGCTGTCGCCTGGTCCTTGCAGCGGGCGGAGGACGGCGAGGTCGTCGACGCGGAGATCGCCCAAGTGATCCTGAGTGATCTGACCGCTCCCGTCAGCAGCGCCCGACGCCAGGGCCGGAACGTCTACTGCCGGGTCGCGTAAGAGTTCACGTTCGGAGCCGGATCGCAACGGACGCCGCGGTGGCGGTGCCGGGGAATCCGGCGTGGAGCAGTCACCTGACCGGCCGGGCAAGTCCTGGCTGCGGGCCAGGACACCATCGGTGCGTCGCATGCCGTGCATCGTTTCCGCGGATCCCGAGGCCGTCCCGGCAGCCGTCGGCCGTTCGGAGGCTGCCGCCATCCGCCTCCGCCACCCTGCCGCCTGACCGGTACGCGGACGTGCCGGCACCCGAAAGCGCGGAAGGCCCGGCACCCCCGGACATCGGCGGTCCGGATCCCGTCGCCGCGATCAGGACCGTACGAGGCGGCGGAGGGCGAGGCGCGCGAACGGGGCGTAGGCGGCCGCCGCGAGCACCGGACCGTCCATGACGAGGGACGTCCGGCTGCCGCGGGGGTGCGCGTGCACCTCATGGTCCAGCCTGAGGCGGACGGGGCCCAACCGGACGCGCCACGTCCACCGGTGCCGCCGGTGGTCGACGGCTTCCACGGTGAACGCGGCACGGACGCCGACGACCGACTCGACCGTCCCGCTCAGTCCGGGGGCGAGGGTGCGGCCGTTCGCGTGTACTGCACGGATCTGCGGTGACCACGATGCCCACTGATCGACGTCCGCATAGCGCTGCCACACCGTCGCCGGCCGAGCCGGGCCCGTGGCCCGCAGTGTCAGGCGGCCCATGGACGACCCGTGACCCATTGCGTTTGGCCCAGGGTGCGGCAGCGGCTCGTCACACCCGGTCCCGGAGACGTTCGGACAGTGCCTTGTCCGGCCGGAACGCGGCCGTGACCGTCAGCGCCGTGGAAGCTGCCCGGGCCGACCGTCTCGTCGTCCTTGAGGGTCTCCGGGACCCGGTCGACGTCCTCCGGGGTGAGCCGTCTGCCGCCGGAGCCCTCGACGGCGCGGCGCGCCGTGATGTCGATGAGGTGCGTCCTGCCCATGATCACCTTCCCGTGTGCATCGGAACAGCATCGGTCCGGCTCGTCCGCCCTCCCGATCACCTGGGCCGCCGTCACCCTCATGACCAGGCGCCTGGCCCGCAAGGGCGCCACTCCGGCCGGCCGAGGAAGCCGACGGCCGACGGCTGACCAGCCGCCCCACCGCAACGCTGCCAGGGGTTGGCCACCCGCGCACTTCACCGTGGCCGGAGCCTCGGTGTCAGACGTGCTCGCCGACGGCTGCGAGCCCTTCCACGGCCCCGGCGTCCACACCGTCCCGGGGGGCGTTGTCACGCCGGCTGAGCGGTGAGGGTGATCTCCTGGTCGATCAGCCGGGGAAGGGTCGTCCGCGGGGAGCGCGTCGCCGTCGTACAGGGGGCACCGGTATCCGGTCGAGGAGCTCGTGCGCGAGCACGGGACCGTCGCCCCCCATGAGACGGTGCGCCGCTGGTGCGCCGAGTCCCGGCGCGGTCCGGGCGCGACGGCCGCGAAGCCGTCCGGTGAGGTGCTGTAGATCAACCCCTCGGTGCTGAGCGGGACTTCGCACAGGATGCCGACGGCATGACCTGGATCGGTGAGCCCACGCCGTACTCGTCCGGCAGCTCCCCGAGCATGCGACTCCTTTCGTGGGTGTGGCCGGGCCCGTCGCGGTCGGGGCGCCGGCGGCGCGGGACCCCCCACTTGTCTGGGATGGGATATGCCGGCCCGCCGCAGCATTCTTTATCCGACCGATGACGGTGAGCCGCCTTCGGCGCATCCGTGACGACAACGAGGGGGAAGAGATGTCCATGCGAAGAAAAGCCCTGGGGATCCTGGTCGCAGCCGCCGCCGGCCTGACGGTGGCGGGGGCTCCGGCCGCTGTCGCGGTCCCGTCCGCGACGGGCACCGCGGTCACGGCCTCCGTGTGGCGGAACATCGCTCTGACCGGCACCTACACGATCCGCGACGACGAGGGCGTTTTCGCCGCCGGCACGTACTGCAGCGGCAACGTCGCCTCCGAGGGCTGGGTGAACGAGGTTCGCACGCCGTCGGTGTGGTGGGAGACCACGTGCGGGGGTGAGATCCGTGTGGAGAAGCACGTGTCCGCGGAGACGGACGCCACCGGCGGGGTCACGATCCATGTGACCCTGCGGTTCTACGAGGGCACGAACGACACCAACACCGACCTCGACGCCGAGTACAACTTCAACCGCTACGTCCCCGCGGGCCAGACCTCGACGGTCAGCGAGATCACGCTCCGCAACGGGGAGAACGGCGGCAAGGACTGGGCGAAGCTCAACCTCGTCCTGCACAACAACCGCTGACCCGGATCGAGGCGTCGGTCTCGCGCCTCTGACACGCACGGTCCCCGGGCACGGTAAGCGGAGGCACAGCCACCTGCGCCAACCGTGCCCGGGAACCGCCGCACACGCTTAGGCGGTTTCGTTTGGATCAGCGGGAGGACCAGGGGAAGATGCCCGCGATGTGGAGTCCGGCGAGGTAGATGGTCGCGGTCTTCTCGTAGCGGGTGGCGACGCCGTGGGCGGGGCGCAGAGGTTCCTGTCCGCGTTCAGTGGCATCTCACCCCGCTTCCGGCCTCGTCGCCACCTGATGCCCGCACCTCACCACCGAGCCGAAATGACCGTCCGCTTCACCATCTGGGAGCAGATCACCGGCGTCACGGACCGACCTGCCACGGCCTGAGCACCGGCCCCACCACACCTCGGCACACCGTCAGACGCCCACACACCCAACAACGTGACAACGCCCTCACCGGTGCCGTCGCCCCGAGCGGCCCGACCCGCACCGACGACGGCGGATGACGGGTCTTCTCCTTCGCCGAGACCGGTTCGACGGCCGCGCCCGACGCCATCAAGGATGCGGTGGACGGCCTCGCCGCGACCGTGAACGGCTGCTGGGTCTGGGCGTACCTGTGCCGCCCGGCCGCGGGGCCGGGCGGGAGGGCGCCGCTTCGCCTCCGCCCCCCTTGCCCCTTGCCCGACCGGGCTCATCCACTGTGTGCGCGAGCCGTCGCACGGACGGCGAGGACGCACTCACGGGCGTCCGGCGCCCGCGCCCGTCCGGAGCGGAACCACACACCCGGTGCACTGATCACGAGCGTTGTCGACGCCGACTGGGCTGCCGAGAGGGACATCTCGCGCGTCACGTCCACCGTTTGTCATCAGGTCTGTCCTCACTGCACGCTGCTGACGCACAACCACGGCCGTGCGCTCAGATCACCAGCGGTGCCTCCGACCAGCGGCGGACCCGGTACGGTGCCCACCACAGATGGTCGCCGAAGCGCAGGACGAGGTGCTCGGAGACGAGGTCGTCCAGGACGGGCCCCGGGATCGCGTCGGCGGGCGCGCCGTCGGCGAGGGCCGCCACGGCCTCGTGGTACTCCGGTTCGTCGATGGTGAAGCGGCGCAGCTCGCCGTAGCGCCGGTCGCGGACCTGGATGAAGCCGGGGCCGTACCGGAAGATGCATTTGCAGATGTAGTACGTGGTGCGCCAGGCGAGCGCCGTCGCGACCGGGTCCGCGGCGCCGAGGACGGCGGTCGGCGGGTGGAGGTGGCAGAAGTGGCGCCAGGCGTCGGGGTCCGGGCCGGTGCGGAGCTGCCAGTCGACCGAGACGGCCAGGCTGGTCAGGTCGCCCACGAAGCTCAGCGCTCTGACCGTCCAGGCCGCGTCGGCGGCATCCGTCAGGTCCACGGGGCGGGGCAGGGTGACGTGCCGGGCCCCGGCGGCGAACAGCCGCCGGGCGGCCTCGCCGCCGGACATGTCGATCTCGTAGCGGCCCAGGGACATGGCGGGCAGGGGGCCCACCTCGGGGTCGTAGTCCCGTGAGGCGGTCACGGTGAAGGGGGCGGTGGCGGTGAGAGCAGGAGTCATCGTCGTCCCTCGGTCGGGCGGTGGCGCGGTCGTCAGGCGGTCGTCGGGGCGAGTTCGGCCTCGCGGGCGGCGGTGTGCCGCATGTGGTCGATCCGCAGAAACTCCTCGTTCAGGGCGGGCGGCGCGATCTGCACGAACTGCCCGCTGTCCTCGAACACGACGCCCAGCTCCCGCCACCGCTTCAGGACCCGGAGCAGGTCGGCCTCGCCGACGGGGTGGTCCGCGTCCAGCTTGCGCGCGGCCGCTTTCACCGTGTGCGGCTGGTCGAGCAGCCGGAACAAGGCCAGTTCGCGCGGGTCGGTCAGTTCCAGGCGGGTCCAGTCGAAGGCCCGGCGCCTGCTGACCAGGACGATCCGGTCCTCCAGGTCGCAGTGGGTGAGGCGGCTGCCGGCGTAGTTCCGCTTCCAGCGCGCGATGCCCGCGTCGAGCCGTTCGACGACGTCCTCGCCGATCCCCCGGGGCGGTACGTCGAAGACGTACGCCAGGTCGAACATCTCCTCGTCGGGGAGGTCGTAGGTGAGCCGGTACGGTTCGGCGGGGCGCAGTTCGGAGAAGCCGAGCCCGGGGTTGTCGAAGTACGGGCTGAACCGCTCGATCGCGATCCGGGAGGACGGGCCGACGGGCGGGTTCAGGTGTTCCAGCGCGGCCAGTTGGTCCACCACGTCGTCGTAGTCCTCGGCGTCCTCGCCCGGGAAGCCGTGCAGGTAGTTCCAGGCGACCGAGAGGCCCACGGTGGCGGCGTCACGGAGCATCCGCACGTTCTGGCCGCCGGTCACGCCCTTGTCCATCAGGGTCAGCACCCGGCTGTTGAGGCTCTCGATGCCGGGCTGGACGAAGATCAGGCCCGCGTCCGCCAGGGTCTGGAGCTGTCCGCGCCGCATGTTGGACTTGATCTCGATGTGCATGCGCAGGTCGTAGCCGCTGTCGATGATGCGGGGCAGCACCGACTTCACGTACCCCATGTCCAGGATGTTGTCCACGACGTACATGTCCAGGACCCGGTGCCTGCGCGCCAGGTCCATGATCTCGTCGTAGAACACGTCGGGGCTCTTGCTGCGGAACTCCATGAACGAGCCGTTCAGCCCGCAGAAGGTGCAGTGGTGCTTCTCGCCCCACCAGCAGCCGCGTGCCCCCTCGACGACCAGCTTGGGCTCGACCCAGTTCCGGGCGTGGGACGAGGCGAGCCGCTCGAAGTACCCCGAGTAGTCCGGCGGCAGGATCGCGGCGGGCGGCAGCGGCTTGGTGCTCATGGCGTTCACCACGGAGGTGCCGTCCGTGTCGCGCCAGCACAGCCCGGGGACCTCGGACAGGGGCTCGCCCGCGTCCAGGGCCCTGATCAGCGCGGGGAACGACACCTCGCCCTCGCCGCGCAGCACGTGGTCCACGAAGGGGAAGTTGCGGTGGACGGCCTCGCCCTGCTTGCCGTCGCAGTTGGCGCCGCCCATGGCCGTCACGATGTGCGGGGCGAGCCGCTTGACGTATTTGGCGGCGGCCAGGGCGGCGGTGTTCTGCTGGAACGTCGAGGTGAACCCGACCACGTCCGGGGCGAGTTCCACGATGCGTTCCGCTATGTGCCGGACGAAGTCGGGTGCGGTGACGTGCAGGGCCCGCGTCATCTCCATCCGGGCCCCGGGCACCCGGTTGGCCATCGCCGTGGTGAACTCGGCGACGCGCCATTCGGGATCGTCGTAGAGAGCGGAGGAGAAGACCCAGTCGCCGCAGCCCAGGAAATACGATCCGAGTGCGTAGTAGGAGTAGTCCTCCAAAGTGAATTCCGTGTTCTTGGTGATCCAGTCCACGTATTCGATGTTCGCGTGCAGAACGTCCGCTGTGCTGTTCGGTACGCGCTCGTCGACGCTGCGCTTGAGAATTCCGAGAGCCAGCGACGGGAGATCGATCGGGGCCCAGGGCATGTTCACCAGGAGTACGCGCACGGCTCGCCTCTTCTCATGTGATCAGTGCACGGCATGACGGGTCGGCCGGGCGTCGGCCGGGAAGTCGTCAGGCGCCGGGCGGGGCGCCTGACGACCTCCGTGACGGGGCACCGGCCGGGGAGCCCGGCCGGTGCCCTCCGGACGGGGCCGGCCGCGCACGGTGGCGGGACCGGCCCCTCGGCGCTACTGGTCCTCGTCCTCCATCTCCTCCGCGGAGCGGAAGTAGACGACGACGCCGACGCCCGGCTTGCGGCTCTCCTCGTCGCCGTCGAGCGGGTCGCCGTGGATGATGTCCTTCTGCATGGTGTTCACCTCCTCTCCGCGGGTGGTGGCCGCTCGGCCTGATCGGGCCCGGAAGGCAGCCCGCCGCCGAGAAACGCGAGGGACCGTCGTATGACGGCCAGGTGGTCGGCTCCGTCGTAGCCGTCGTGGCCCGAGTCCAGCCACATCACCTCGTGCGGGACACCGCCCGCACGCAGCACGGCCAGGTACGCCTCGATCTGCTCCGGCGGGCACTTGGCGTCCCGGCGCGCGGCGACGACCAGCAGCGGGGAGCGGATGGCGGCGGCGTACGAGGACGGGGAGGCGTGGGCGTAGGCGCCCGGCACCTCGTCGGGAGTGCCGCCGAACAGCGAGGTGTCCAGCGCCTGGAGGGCGGGCGTGGAGTGCCGGAAGGCGGTGGCGCAGTCGGCGAGCGGTTTGACGGCCACCCCGACATCCCACAGGCCGGGGCGGGTCCCCATCGCCAGCAGGGTCAGATAGCCGCCCCACGACGTGCCGCACAGGCCCACGGCGCCCGGGCGGCCGATGCCCCGTTCCAGCAGGTCGGCCCGGACCCGCACCAGGTCGGCGACCTGGGTGTGGCCGACGCCCTCGGAGTACGCGGAGCGCCAGCGCGGCCCGTAGCCGGTCGAGCCCCGGTAGTTGACGCGGGCCACGGCGAGGCCCGAGCCGACCAGGGTCTGCACCATGGGGTCGTAGGCGTCGCGGTCGTGGTCGGCCGGGCCGCCGTGGACGAGGAGGACCAGCGGGTAGGGTCCGGGGCGGTCCGCGGGTGTGGTGACGAAGGTGTGCACGGGGCCGTCGGGTCCCGGCGTCCACAGGTCCCGGCGGTGGCCGAAGCGGGGGACGCGCCACTGGCTCTGCCCGGGCAGCGGCGCACCCGACAGGGACATCGCGCGGGGCACGGTCACCGCGTCGGTCCAGATGTAGTGCACGTCGCCGCCGGCGGTGGGTGACGCGGCCAGGATGCTTCCCTCGGGGGTGGGCACGGGGGTCAGCTCGCCGCGCTCCAGGTCCGCGGTGAACAACCTGCTGCGGCCGTGCCGGTCCTGTCGCAGCAGGACCCGCGCGCTGCCCGGGCCGGGGTACCAGCGGGCGGTCGTCTCGGTGTCGAAGGAGCACCAGGGCAGCAGTTCCAGTCCGGCGCCGGGGCTCCAGACACCGAGGTGGTAGCGGCCGGCCCGCTCGCGCATGACCAGCAGCAGCGTATGGCCGGACGTGCCCCGGGGGCCCGGGGGCGGGGTGGGCGCGGGCGCGAAGCCGAGCGCCCAGGTGCGTTCCCGGGCGCCGGAGAGCACCGCGGCGGTGCTCCCGTCCGGGGTCAGCAGCGTCACGGCGCGGGCCGAGTGCGCGGGGCCGGTCACCGCCAGCAGGCCGCCGTCCGGCGCCAGATCGCACAGGGTGGCGGAGTCCGTCGTGCGCAGGACGGGTGTGCCCCGGCCGCCGCGCCGCCCCAGGTGCACGCTGAATCCCTCGCTCCCGCGGATGCCGACGGCCACCGTGCCCCGTTCCGTCAGCGCCAGCCCGGCGGGCCGCCCGCAGGGCACGTCGAGCAGCGCCGGGCGGTCCGGGCCGCCGTCGAAGTCCTGGGTGCGCCAGCCGCCGCTGCCGCCGCGGTCCTCGTCGAACCACCACACGGCCTCGTCGCCGTCGATGGCGCACAGCAGCGTGCCGTGGGGACGGTCGGTCAACTGCCGTCCGCCGCCGCTGGACCGGTCCCAGGTGAAGATCTCGCACCGGCCGTCGGCGTCCCCCGTGTACACCATCCGGTCCGGGTTGCGGGGACTGGTCACCGGCAGCACCGGGCGGTAGACGCCGTAGCCGCGCGTGACCGTCCGCGGGGAGAACGCCGTCACGGCACCTCCCGGACGACGAGAGCGGACCTGGCCGTCGCGTACAGGGCCAGCGCGGCGAAGGCCGCGGCGCAGCCCCACGCGACCGTGCGGCCGCCGTACGCGGCCACCAGGACCCCGGCCAGCACCGGGGCGAGCGCGGCGACGCCCTGGCCGGCGGTGCCCAGCACCGTGCCCATCCGGGCCAGCAGACCGTCGGGGGTCACCAGCACCGCCCGGGTCTGGAGCACGACCGCCACCGACGGCACGATCAGCGACACCCCGCTCAGCAGCAGCCCGTAGGCCCAGGTCTGGGAGGCGTACGCGAGCCCGGCTGCCGTCGGCACCATGACCCACGAGGCGCCCGTGACGATCCGGGGAGCCGCCACCCGCCGCACCAGCCAGGGCGCGGCGAGCGCGCCCAGCAGCCCGCCGACGCCCGCGAGGGTGAGGATGAGACCGATCGAGGAGGGACTGGCGCCCTCGGCGTGCGAGGCGAAGACGGCGTGGAAGTACAGCGCTCCCAGCAGGGCGTTGACCCCGGCCGTCCACACGACCACGAAGCGCAGGAAGGGGTGCGCCCACACGAAGCGCAGGCCGTCGGCCAGCTCACGGGCGAAGGACGGGGCGGTTGTCTCCCGTACGGGCGTCAGGTCCGCGCGGATCGCCCTGCTCAACACGGCCACCAGCAGGAACGACACGGCGTCCGCGAGCAGCGGCACCCACCGCGCCGCCTGGTAGAGGACCCCGCCCAGCGTCGGGCCGACGATCTGGACCGCCTGGTCCCGTGCCTGGAGGTACCCGATCGCCCGGGGGTACTCCTCGGGGGGCACGAGCCGCCGGATCGTACCGGAGGCGGCCGCCCCGTAGGTGGCGCTGGCCGCCTGCTCGACGACGGCCGCGACGAGTACGTGGAGGAGGACGACATGGCCGAGTGCCACGGTCACGAACACCGAGCCCATGGCGCCCGCGGCGACCAGGGCCGCCGTGTACATCATCGGCTTGCGCGGCAGCCGGTCGGCGAACACGCCCGCGACCGGCGAGACGACGAGCCCGCTGACCAGTGCCACCGAGGCGACGAGGCCGGCGAGCCCGGACGAGTACCCGGCGCCCAGGAGGATCAGCGGAAGGAAGAGGGCGGACGCACAGGTCCCGAGACCGTCGACGGCGCCCGCCACCCAGAAGAGGGAGTAATCCCGTCTTCGGAAAGGAGAAGAAGGCGAGCCTTTTGATAATCGCTCGCCTTCCGCTAATTCAGGGCCGGAAGGCATTGAATTCCGTTCGGCATCGCCCATCAGCCATCCCGCTCGGGGAGTAATTCTGACGCTGACGCACCCACATCGCCCCCTGCAATGAGCGGACTTACGGCCGGTGAGGGTGCGATCGTAGCGAAGGGATTCACGGCGCACAATACCGTCCCTGAAATGGCATTTTCGATCAAGAAATGGCTCGCCCCGGCACGGCGGACGGTCCGCGTTGGTGCCACGCCACCTCGCACGGCCGTCGATTCCGGAACGGCGGGAAACGCGCAACGCGCGCCGCGGCCCTCGGTGTCGGGCGGAGGACGCGGCCCGTCGCCGCGTCCGCCGTCCGGAGGTGATCCTGCCTGGCCGGACGCTCCTCCGCCGCCGCGGCACCGGGGGCGCCGCCGGGCGCGGGGGCCGCGGCGGACTCGGATCCGCCCGCCCCGTGGAGTACCGCGGTCCCCTTCCGGTTGCCCGCCGGGTCCTGACCGCGCACGGCGGGCCCTCGTCTCCGGCCACGGTGCGGCAGCGCGGAGCGCGGGCGGTCGAAGGGCGGGCTGACCGTCGAACGGCAGCAGTGCCGCGAGGAGTTACGGGTGAAGGCGGCAGAGAAGGTCGCCCGGGACGCAGGACGAGGCGGGCTCGTTGATCCCCCAGGCCGCTCGGCGTCGTCCGGTTCGCCGATCTCGGTCAGGACGAGCTGGGTGAGCGTCGAAGCCGACCGATGCCGCTCCGGTCAGCGGACGCAGGGGAACAGCCCAGCCCTCTGTCACCCGAGCAGGACCGCCCTCCCGCCCACTGTTCGGACCGGAGGATCGCGGGGCGCCCGGCACTGCCGCCGGACGCCCCGGACCCTCGACCTCGCGGTAGGACAACGGGAAGCGGAAGTACGGCCACACGCAGTGGGAGATGACCTCGACCGGGTACCGACGGCCCTTGTACGACGGCGACGCGTCCCCACGGACAGCGCCCTCCAGCATGATCAACCCGGAGATCATCCCACCCGGTCAGCCAACGTGACGGCACCCCGTCGAGCGGTGCATCAACCGCTTGAAGCAGTGGCGCGGCATCGCCACCCGCTACGAGAAGACCGCGACCGTCTACCTCGCCGGACTCCACATCGCGGGCATCTTCCCCTGGTCCTCCCGCTGATCCAAACGAAACCGCCTAGCCTCGGACCATGAGGCGCTACGGGGGAGTGAAGCGGGTCGGCGAGATCGGGGACGCTGCGGCGCGGGCGGTGCAGTCCGCGCGGAGCGTCGAGGAGTTCTTCGAGGCGGTGAAACGGGTCGTGCAGCCTGTGCTGAGGTTCGACGTGTGCGCCGGTGTGACCGTGGATCCGCAGACGTTGATGAACACCGGCGGTGACTACCGAGACGGCCTGCCGTCCGCCATGATGCCGCGCATGCTCGACATCGAGTACCGCGAGGGGGATGCCAACGACCTGTCGGACCTGGCGGCCAGGCCGGCGCCGGTGGGCCTGCTCAGCCGGGAGACGAGCGGGAACCTCGACCTCAGTCCCCGGTACCGCGACATCATGCGGCCCCTGGGTTTCCGCGACGAGTTACGTGTGCTGCTGCGGGACCGTCACGGGGCGTGGGGCGCCCTGGTCATGGGCCGCGCAGACGACGCGCCCCCGTTCGGCTCCCCGGAGCTGGCCGTGGCGGCGTCGTTGGTCCAGCCGCTGGGGATCGCGCTGCGCCGGCTGCACCTGACGCGGCTCGCCGAGGAGAACGCCTCGGGGGTGGCACCGGGACTGGTACTGCTGGACGACGACCATCAGGTGGTTCATGCGACGCCCACCGTGGCCACGTGGTTCGACGACCTGGCTCACGCGGGCGGGGTGCCGCCCGGTGACCACGCACTGCCTCCCGCCGTGTACGCGGTGGCGGCGGCGGTGCGGGCGGCAGGGGCCGCGGCCTCGCACACCTCGTGGATGCACAGTCGCAGACACGGCCGGGTGAGGTTGCACGCCTGGCGCCTGGACGGGCCCGCGGCGACCCCGGCCCGCACCGCCGTCGTCGTCGAACGGGCCGGTCCCACCGAGCACATCGCGCTGATCGTCGCGGCGTACGGACTGACCCCGCGTGAGAGGGACATCACGGCCCTGGTGCTGCGGGGGCAGTCCACAGCCGACATCAGCCGCAGTGCCGGCTTGTCACCGCACACGGTCCAGGACCACCTGAAGGCGGTGTTCGACAAAACGGGTGTCCGCAGCCGGCGGGACCTGGTCGCCACCCTCTTCGCTCGTCACTACCTGCCGGACATGACGCCGGCCGCATCCGCACCACGGCGTCGCCCCCAGGGCTGAGGAAGCGGGTCCCCGAACCCGGCGGCCCCGCCTCCGCGCTTGCCGATGACCTCATCCGTCCTGGTCGAAGCCGGTGTGAGGGGGTACGGGAGGCCGAGCGCGGCCGGCCGGGTCCGCGCCGTCGCGCGGCCGCCGGTCAACGCGGCACGATGACCAGCCGTGCTGCCGCGCCCGCCAGGACTTGTCCGGCCGGTCACGCGGCTGATCCGAGCACCGGTCCAATCCGGGAGGCCGGGAAACGAGAAGGCGCCGACCAGGGGAATTCTGGCGCGCCTGGCCTGGTAGAACACTGACCTGTGGGCATCCAGGAGCGCGAACGCAAGATGTACCGGCCGCTGCGGCGGGCCGGCCTCGAGGTGATCCCGGACGCCGTGCCGGACGGCACGATGCCGTTGGTCCGGGGATACGGCCGCGAGGACGTCGTCGACGGTTTCTCGCACCGGTACGAGACTCCGCGGCTCGTCGAGCGTCTCAACGAGGACTGGTACGCCCTGGCGGTCTCGTCGTGTCTTCTCGATCACCGGCGCGAGTTCCTCGTCACGCTTCCCCAGGGCATCCGCACGCACGGGGCGGCTCTGCGGGACATGCACGGGGGCCGCCGTGCCGCGCCGAGGGCCTGGGCCCGGGTCCGGCTCCTGGACCGCTGGGACATCATGGGCCGGGGTGCGGCATCGGCGTTCCTCGGCATCCGCGCGGGCCGTCCGGGCTTCGGCATGATGGCGCTCGACAGCAGCGTGCACATCAGCTGCTCCACGGGCGAGATCGGCGTCGACGTGCCGGCGGTGCGCCACCTGACCCGCTCGGAGAACGTCCTGCGGCAGCTGGAACGGTATGCGTTGCGGGACGATCGTCTCGCTGACCGCGAGCCGCAGAAGCGGAACGCCGTCTGGCTCGCGGGCCGAGCACCGGGTGCTGCAGCAGGTCCGGGCCGGGGCTGATGCGGCGGGTGAGATCGACGGGGACACCGCAGTCGACTCCACCGCCGTGCGCCCACCGGCATGCCGCCGGTACCCGCACCGCACCGCCGCCGGCCCCCTCTTCAAAGGGGGACGTTCCGGCAGAGCGCCAGGACGACACGCCGTGGCAGAGTCCCGTCGCCCGTCTGGTGGAGGTGGTGCCGGAGATGAGGGCCTGGGCCGCTCGCGCGGTGGGTTCACGACCGGGCTCCACCTGAGTGCCGATGGTCGCTGCCGTCCGCTGTCCCCGGCCATCACGCCAGGACAGCGAGCGGACCGCACCCGGTTCGAGTCCGTGTCGGACGAGATCCGCGTTCCACGACTCGGGACAGGCAGCCCCCGCAAGAAGCGCGCGCTCCACAAGGGCGACTCGCGCTTTGACGCGCAGGCGTGGCGGTCACCGTCCCGTCGTCCGGCGCAGGGCGATCGCGGTGAGCAGTATGCCCTGACGGGAGAGCCACCGGCCGTTGAACTCCTCGATGCGTTCTCCGTCGGCGGTGGTGCCCGGGACGAGCAGTCGCGCGGAGAAGGTGCCGCAGGCGGGGTCGATGCGGATGTCCGCCTCGGCGAAGTCGAGTTCGCGCCTGGTGAGCGGGAACCAGGTCTTGAACACCGCCTCCTTGGCGCTGAACAACAACCGGTCCCAGCAGACGCCGGGAGAGGACTGCGCCAGCGTGCGCACCCACGCACGCTCCTGGGGCAGCGAGATGAACTCCAGCAGGCCTTCTGCCAGGGGAAGGTCAGGTTCGGCGTCGATGCCGAGCCCCACGAACGCGCAGGAGCGGCCGATGGCGGCGGCCCGGAACCCGGGACAGTGGGTCAGGCTGCCGACGGTGCCCTCGGGCCACAGCGGTGCGCCGCGCACACCCGACAGCACAGGCGCTGGCGGCACGCCCAGTTCGCGCATGGCGCGGCGCGCGCACAGGCGGACGTTCGCGTATTCACGTCGGCGCTTCGGCTGGGCCCTCGCGACGGCGGCGGCCTCCTGCGGGTACAAGGCGGTCAGCGCCGCGTCGTAGTCGACGAACGTGCTGCCCGTGCCGACGGCCGAAGGCAACAACTCGTCGATCATCACACCACCCCGCGTTCACGCCGTCGTTCCCGGGCTTTCCCACCGTGCTCCGTGCTCACAGCGAGCGGGCGAGCCTGAACCCGAGGTCGTCGATGGCCAGGGTCGGGTGGCTCTTGCGGCGGCACGACGCCCGGCACCCCCGGGGCTCGTCGAAGAAGCCGCCGCCGCGGAAGACGCGGTACGGACCGTAGACCCGGGGGTCGTAGACGTCCCAGCACCACTCCCAGACATTGCCGATCATGTCGTGGAGGCCCCACGCGTTCGGCTTCCGCGTGGCGACGTCGTGCGGCTCGCCCCCGGAGTTCCCGCGGTACCACGCGATCTCGTCCAGCTCTCCGTAGCGGACGTCCGAACTCCCGGCCCGGCAGGCGTACTCCCATTCCGCCTCGGTGGGAAGGCGGTAACCGTCGGCTGTCCAGTCGCAGACCACGTCCTCCGCGTCGCGGCTGTCGCCCATCGAGTAGCAGGGATCGAGCCCGGCCGCCAGCGAGAAGAGGTTGCAGAACCGGACGGCGTCGTTCCATGAGACCTCGGTCATCGGCGTCCGTGGCCCCGCGGCGCTCTCCGGCGTCTCGCCCAGCACGGCGGCGTACAGCTCGCGGGTGACCGGAGTCGGCGCCAACCGGAAGGCGGCGACCTCGACCGCCCAGTCCGTCATCGTGCCCTCGTCCCGCAGCACGATCTTCCCGGCGGGCAGGTCGACCATGGGGCCGGCGGCCGGCCGACGCAGCGTTGCTTCACGACTCATCGCAGCCCTGCTCCTACACATTCGTTCGTGTCCTTGACGTGTGATCCCCGTCAAGGCACCCGCGGACGTCATCACGGCCCCGTCGCCCTGTTCAACCGGACGCCGGGTGCGACGGGTCGGCACTTCTCGCCGCGTTCGTCCTGGTCGGCCGCGAACCACACCCGGTTGCCCTCGCTCCTGCAGTCTGCCGCACCGGATGCACCGGGATGGCGCCGACCGATCTTTTCCGGCCGCGTGCACGCGCGGGTCGGTGTCCGGGTGCCGTGAGGTCGTGTGGCGTGACGGCTTCGCGGCCTGTGCCGGGCCCTCGTGCCGGACGCGTCCACCTCGGCGGCGGAAAACGGACAGCGACCGCGGCCACACCCGCGCGTGCGGACTCGCCCCGGCACCGGTCACCGGGTCCGACGACCTCACTGCCGGACATCACGAAGCACCGGCCCGCTTCACCGCTGCCCGCCCCGAGGTGACGCAGCGGGCGGGCCGGGACTTCGCCCCCTTCGTGCGGACCGGGCAGCCCGAAACGGGGGAATCAGCCCCGGGCGGCACCGAGCGACACCGGCAGAGACCTCAGCCCGCGCAGGGCCGTTCCCGGCTGCCAGCGCAGCTCGTCCGGGTCCGCGGCCAGCCGGAGGTGCGGAAACCGGTCGATGAGCCGGTCGAAGGCTATCTGTGCCTCCAGCCGGGCGAGCTGCGCTCCGACGCAGTAGTGGATGCCGTGTCCGAAGGACAGGCTGGCGCCCGCCTGACGATGGATGTCCAGGCTGCCGGCGTCCGGGAACTGGGACTCGTCCCGGTTGGCCGACGTGAGCGCGACCACCACCAGCTCGCCCTCCGGTATGACCACTCCGCCGACCTCGATCGGCTCGGTCGTGAAGCGCAGCGACGACGTGTTGACCGGGCTCTCGTAGCGGAGAAGCTCGTCGACCGCCCCGGGCATCAAGGAGCGGTCGGCGCGCAGAGCGGCGAGCTGGTCGGGGTGGCGCAGCAGCGCGTACACACCGTTGCCGATGAGGTTGACCGTGGTCTCGTTGCCCGCCACCAGCAGCAGGAACGCCATCGAGACCAGTTCCTGGGTGTTCAGCTTGCCGTCGTCGCTGGAGCGCACCAGGCCGGTGAGCAGGTCGTCCGCCGGTTGCGACCGCTTGCTCTCGATCAACTCGTGCAGATATCCGAGCAGCGCCATCGTGGCCTTCGCCATGCTCTCCGCGTCCCCGCCGGAGAGCTGGGTGGGGACCCAGCCCTTGAAGCGCTCCTGATCGTCGGCCGGAACGCCCAGCAGCTCGCAGATCACCGCCATGGGCAGCGGGTAGGCGAGGGCACGCATCAGATCCACCTCGTCGTGGCCCTCCATCGCATCGAGCAGTTCGGTGGTGATCTCCTCGATCCGGGGACCCAGTTTTTCCACCGCTCGCTGGGTGAAGACCTTGTTGACCTGCTTGCGCAGCCGGGTGTGGTCCGGCGGGTCGGCGTTCATCATGTGCGCGGCCAACTCGCTGGCGAACACCATGCCGGTCTCGCCGTCGGTGTGCCGCTGGATGACCTTCTGGCCGACCTCGATGTTCTTGGACAGACGGTTGTCGGTCAGCACGGACTTCGCGTCGTCGTAGCGCGTGACGAGCCAGACCTTGGTCCCGCCGGGCGCGATGATCTCGCGGACCGGCGCCTCGGAGCGGAGCACATCGTATAACGCATGCGGATTGTGCTCGAACTCCTTCTCGTCGATCTGGAGCGGAGTCGCGCCGCCGTGGCCGCTGGACATGCTTCCTCCCGTATGTCAACCAAAATTTCCGCGAGTAATTCGGTGCGCACTCTGAACGGGTCGCACGAGGAGCCGGTGCTGCCAGTCGATCACTAAACGCCGTACTCCGCAAGACATCCCCGGCCGGCGATACCGTCCTCGCCTTTCGTGCGAGACGCCGTCCGGTGAACGGCCGGGAAAACATAAAACGCCTGCGATCCGCGTCGACGGATACTTGCCGAGGGTACTGCCCATGGGTAAGGGAGAGGGGTGTTTCGGGAAGGGGAAAGGCTTGCTGCCGCACCTGCCCACGCGTTTCTTCGGACGCTCTGTCCATCGATTTCGGGCCACCCGCTCCGGTCGGGTCCCCGTCCATACCCGGCGGAACCGCTTCGCACCCGCGGGTGACCGCCTTCCGGCCGACACCGTGTCGCGGTCGTGTCCGTTACCGGCCTGACCAGTGGGAAGTCCCTGCGGGAGGCCGTGGCGCGAGAGAGGGCCCGCGGCTGCGCCGCAGGAGTCGGCCGGCCGGTAAACCCGTACGTCGCACTTTGGCTTGTTGGTCTTCCGGGTCCCGCCGGCCCTTTGACCCGTGAACAGGCGTGTGTTAGCTTCCTCCGGCTACCTGTGCTCATGATTTTTTCTTGGGGGACTAGAAATTGCCGGATTTACTGCAGGAGCGGCGTGGGGTGCAGGTATTGATGTGCGATCCGGCCGGGCCTACCGTGGTCACCGAGCAGGACGCACTGGACTTGATCGGTTCGGCGTTGTTCGACGCCGAGATCGTGGCCGTGCCGGTGAGCCGGCTTGATGAGAAATTCTTTTCGCTCGGCACCCGCATCGCCGGCGAAATCATGCAGAAGTTCGTCAACTACCGCATGCGTCTGGCCGTCATCGGTGACATTTCCCGTCATATGGAGGCCAGTGCCGCGCTGCGCGCTCTGGTGCATGAATCCAATGCGGCAAGCCATATCTGGTTCCTTCCCGACCTCGAAGCCCTCGACGCTCGTCTGGGATCCATCGGCGGGAGAGGGCGGGGCTAGGCAGCCGTCCTGAAGGCGGAAGCCGACGTGCGTCGGCCGTGTGTCCCGGAGCGTGTTCGATCCCCCTTCGCGGGGTCCGGGCCGAAGCCGTACCGGCCCGGATGCCGGGCCCACCGGCACGGTCGCCGGCCTCGGGCACCTGGGACAGCGTGGTCCCCGGCGTAGGCACACCTCCCGGCCTTCCCTTTCGTCATCGGGCTGCGCGCTGCGGTCGAGGAACGCGCGCACTCCCCGGGGAGGCGGCAGTCGCCGCGGCCACGCGGAGCCCGTGAAGTCCGACAGCGGCAAACCGGCCGCGGGGACCAACAGCCGGCTGTGACACACCCAGGCGGCATTCACCGTGGGAGCCGTTCACCAGAAGAGGCACCTGCCGGTCCGGCGTGCCGAGGATCGGTGGCGGACGGCCACAGTGCGTCACAACATCGCGAACGAAAAGGGGAGTCTCCACTGATGTCGCAGCATGTCCCCATAGCCGTCATCGGCGTCGCGTGCCGGTTTCCCGGGGCGGACGACCACCGCCGGTTCTGGGACGTCATCAGGAACGACCGGTCGCAGGTCGGCGAAGTGCCACAGGCGCGATGGGACATGGGCGGAGGCGAGCCGGTGGGGACCTCCGGCGACGACACGAGGCGCCCTCCCGGCAGATGGGCCGGCCTGATCGACGACGTGGACGCCTTCGACGCGCAGTTCTTCCGCCTCTCCCCGCTGGAGGCGGAAAGCACCGACCCGCAGCAGCGGATCATGCTGGAGCTCGCCTGGTCCTGCCTCGAAGACGCGGCCATCGCGCCCAGCGCGCTTTCCAAGCGCGACGTCGGGGTGTTCATCGGCTCGTTCAACCTGGACTACAAGGAGCTCCAGGAGAGGCAGCTGCGCGAGGTCGCGGCGCACCACTCCACGGGAACGATCGGCGCCGTCATCGCCAACCGGGTCTCCCACTTCTTCGACTTCCACGGGCCCAGCGTGGTCGTCGACACGGCGTCGTCCGCTTCCTTGCACGCCCTCCACCTCGCGGTCCAGTCCCTGCAGCAAGGCGAGTGCGCCCTCGCGCTCGCCGGCGGGATCAACCTCGTGCTGACCCCGGCCCGGCACACCTCCTTCGCCAAGACCGGCATGCTGTCGCCCACCGGCTCGTGCCGTCCCTTCGACGAACGGGCCGACGGCTACGTGCGAGGCGAGGGCGGCGGCACCGTCCTGCTCAAGCCCCTCCCGGACGCCGTGCGCGACGGTGACCACATCTACGGCGTCATCAAGGGCAGCGCCGTGAACCACAGCGGCAGGACACGCACCCTGACCTATCCGAGCGACGACGCGCAGGCGCAGGTCGTCGCGGACGCCCTCGCCCGGGCAGAGGTCTCCCCCGACACCATCGGGTACGTCGAGGCGCACGGCACGGGAACGCCGACCGGCGATCCGGTCGAGTTCGAGGGGCTGGTGGAGGGCTTCCGCAGAGCGCGCGGCGAGACGGCGAAGCCGCGTGAGCACAACCACTGCGGGCTGGGGTCGGTCAAGCCCAACATCGGCCACCTCGAAGCCGCCGCCGGGATCGCCGGCCTGATCAAGGTGCTGCTCGCGCTGGAGCACCAGGAGTTGCCCGGTCTGCGGGACTTCCAGCGGCTTAACCCGCGCATCGACCTGGACGGCACGCCCTTCCACATCGTCGGCCGACTGCGTGAGTGGGAGCCGCTGCGGTCGCAGTCCGGCGAACCACTGCCCCGTCGCGCGAGCGTCAGTTCGTTCGGGATCGGCGGCACGAACGCCCACGTCGTGCTCGAAGAGGCACCGGCCGTCGCACCGGCCGACCCGCAGCAGCGCCCCGCGTACCTCGTCTGTCTGTCCGCCAGAACCGGCACCGCGCTCCGGCGGCGGATCCACGACGTGCGGGAATGGCTCGACGGCGACGGAGCCCACGCCGACCTGTTCGACCTCAGTGCCACGCTGCTCCTGGGCCGGGAACACCTCGACCGCCGGACCGCGCTGGTCGTACGGGACCGCGACGACCTCCGGGCGAAACTGACCCTGCTGCTCGACACCGGGCGCGCCGACGACTGCTTCCACGAACCCGCGGGCACGCCCTCGGACGGCGAGCCGGCCGGAGCACCGCGGCCCGCCGCAGAGGCCGGGTCCGAACTCGACGCCGATCTCCCCGCCGCCGAGTACCGAGAGCGGCTGCTCGACCTGGCGGAGTCCTTCGCCGAAGGACACGACCACCGGTGGGAGGACCTGTTCACGTCGGTCCCGGGACGGCGGCTTCGACTGCCGACCTACGCGTTCGACCGGCACCGCTTCTGGATCACACCCGACGCCGCGGGCCAGACCGCTCCCACCGGGACGCCGGCGTCCGCGACGGGTGAGGAGCCGGATTCCGCGACCAGCCAGGAGGAGCACGTGCCGGACGTGACCGCGCGAACACACCGAGGGGGGCCGGCGGACACCGACGTCCGGGAACGGGTCGAGGCGGACCTCCGGAACCTCGTCGGCGGCGTACTGAAGCTCGCGGCCGACGAGATCCGTCCGCGGGACCGGCTGTCCGACCTCGGCTGCGACTCGGTCGGCAACACGACGCTCGCCCTCCGGCTGAGCGAGCACTACGACATCGACGTCGCGCCGTCGCTCTTCTACGGGTACTTCACGCTGGAGATGCTCAGGGACCGTCTCCTCGAGGGGCAGTACGCCGACGCCGTGGTGCGCAAGTACGCGGCCGTCGACGGGCACACCGCCGATGAGCACCCCGACCAGCACACCCTCGACGAGACGGCCCGCGCCGAGGGGGAGGCGTCCGTCCTGTCACCGGACGAGTCCGTCCCCGGGCCCCTCCCCTCGGCGAAGAGCGGATCCGGTGCCGGTGATGACGGCGACCACCGTATAGCCGTCATCGGCATGAGCGGCCGCTTTCCGCAGGCCCGCACGGTCGACGAGTTCTGGCGGTTGCTCGCGGAGGGCCGGGAGGCGGTGACGCCGATCCCCGCGCACCGGCTGGGCAACTGGGCCGGTGTCGCCGGAGCGCGGGACGTGCGGGGCGGATGGTTACCCGGCGAGGCCGAGTTCGACCCGCTCTTCTTCGAGATCTCCCCCAAGGAAGCCGAGCACATGGACCCCCGGCAGCGGCTGCTGCTGCAGGAGGCATGGCGGGCCCTGGAGGACGCCGGATACGGGGCGAAGCAGATCGCCGACAACACCATGGGCATGTTCGTCGGCGCCGAACAGGGCGACTACCCGGAACTGGCGGGGGACGAACAGACGTTGACCTCCGGTCACGACGGCATCCTGGCCTCGCGTCTCAGCTACTTCCTCGATTTCTCCGGCCCGGTGCTGACCGTCAACACGGCCTGCTCGGCCGGCCTGGCAGCCGTGCACCAGGCGTGCCTGAGCCTTCGCGGCGGCGAGTGCGACACCGCGATCGCCGCAGGCGTCAGCCTGCTGGCCGGCCCTCGGTTCCACGAACACGCCACCCAGGCCGGGATGCTGTCTCCCGACGGGGTCTGCTACGCCTTCGACAAGCGTGCCAACGGCATGGTGATGGGCGAGGCGATCGCCGCCGTCGTACTGAAACCGCTGACCAAGGCCCTGGCCGACGGCGACCGGGTGCACGCGGTCATCACCGCGAGCGGTCTCAACCACGACGGCCGGACCAACGGCATCACCGCCCCCAGCCAACCCGCGCAGGCCGCCCTGCTCGATTCCGTGTACCAGCGGTTCGGCGTCCGGCCGGCCGACATCGAGCACGTGATCGCCCACGGCACGGGCACCCGGCTGGGCGACCCCGTCGAGGTGAACGCGCTGACCGAGGCGTTCCGTCGTCACACCGACAAGACCCAGTACTGCGCCCTGACCTCGGTCAAGACGAACGTCGGGCACACCCTGGCCGCCTCGGGCGTGGTCAGCCTGATCGCCCTGGTGCAGGCCCTGCGGCACCGGACCGTGCCCGCGAGCCTGCACGCCGAGCAGGAGAGCGAGTACATCGACTGGGCGCGCAGCCCGTTCCGGGTCAACAAGGAGGCCCGGCCCTGGCCGGCCCGACCGGGGCGTGAACGGACGGGCGCCGTCAGCTCCTTCGGCATCAGCGGGACGAACGTCCACGTCGTGGTGGAGAGCCACGGCGACGGATCGGCCGCGCAGCCGGCCCTCTCCCGGCCCTCGTACCTGCTCGCGCTGTCGGCCAAGACCGAGGAGGCGCTCCGGACGCGGGTGGCGGACCTGCTCGCCTTCCTCCGGGCCGGCGGGGCCGACGACGTGGGGCTCGCGCGGATCAGCAGCACACTGCTCGCGGGACGGCACCACTTCGCGCACCGCTGCGCGGTGGTCGCGGACAACCCCGAGGACGCCGAGCGGCTGCTGCGGAAAGTCCTCGACGGCAAGAGGGACCCCCAGGTGTTCCGCGGGCTGCCCGGCAGGGACTTCCGCCCGCAGAACGCGCTCGCCGAGTACGGGAACGAGCTGATAGGACGCGCCCGCGCGGGAGGCCGGGACGCCCGGTACCGGGACGCGGTCCGGGCCCTGGCCGACCTCTACTGCCAGGGCTACGAGCCGGCCTGGGAGAACCTCTTCGGCGATCGGCCGCTCCCGTGCGTGTCGCTGCCCGGTTACCCCTTCGCCCGCGAGACCTACTGGACCGACGCGGCGAGGGCCGGCCGCGCGGCACCGCCGCACGTCCCCGCCGCGTCCACCGCGCTGCACCCGTTGCTGGACAGCAACGTCTCCACACTCCGGTCGCAGCGCTTCGCCAAGCGCCTGTCCGCGACCGAGTTCTTCCTGCGCGACCACGTCGTGGACGGGAAGATCCTGCTGCCCGGAGTCGCCCACATGGAGATGGCGTACACCGCCTCCCGGCTGGCCAGCGGCTCCGACAGCGTCACCCTGCGCAGCATCATCTGGGGCCGTCCGATCGTCATGGACGGTCCGTCCCGGACGGTGCACGTCGAACTGACCCCGCTCGGCGAGGACGCGCTGGAGTTCGTCGTCCACGACGGCGCCGACGGGGCACGCACGGTCTTCTCCCAGGGCCGGGCCGGCTACGCCGCCGACCGGCCGACGCGGCCGCGTGGCACGATCGACATCCCCGCGATCAAGGCGCGGTGCACCACCCGCCGCGAGAACGCCGAGATCTTCGCGAGCCTGCGGGACCTGGGGTTCGGGTACGGCGAGACCTTCCAGGCCATGGAGACGCTGTACTGCGGCGAGACCGAGGCGCTGGCCCGGATCGTGCTGGGCGACGGCCTTGACGAGGACTACCCCCGTTTCACCCTGCATCCCTCGCTGTTCGACGCCGCGCTCAACGCGCTGCGCGGCATCGGGGAACAGGACGGCGTGCTGCGCATTCCGTTCAGCCTCGAGGAACTCGTGGTCTTCGCGCCGATTCCTCGGCAGTCCTACTGCCACGCCACCGTCCACCGGATCGCCCGTGACGGCACGATGAGCGTCGACCTCGCGATCTGCGACGACAGCGGCGCCGAGTGCGTCCGGCTCACCGGCCTGGTGTTCAAGGAGTTCACGGCCGACAAGAGCGAGAAGCTGCACTACTACGTGCCGCGCTGGACCGATGCCGACGCCGGTGACAACGCCGACACCGGCTCCGCCCGGGGGACGGCGTCTCCCGGCGCCGGGCGTACCCTGCTCCTCCTCGACGACGAGGACACGCGTCGCACCCGACTCGGGACGAGGTACGCGGGCCGTGTGGTGCGCGTGCGGAACGGGAGCGGGTTCCAGGAGTCGGGGCCGGACCTGTTCACCGTGGACCGCCGCAGTGCCGAGGACTTCGACCGGCTCGTGCGGACCCTGCACGAACGGGACCTGTCGCCGCGGGCCATCGTCAACTTCTGGCCGCTGACGCCGGACACGTCCGACCTCACGATCGAGCTGGAGAGCCTGCTGCACCTGTTCCGGGCCGTGCACCGGACGGGCGCCGAGCAGGAGGTCCGCTACCTGTCCGTGCAGTCGGAGCGGCCCGGGCCGCAGCGAGCGGCAGCCGAGGCGCTCTCGGGCTTCGGCCGTGCCGTGACGGCGGTCGACCACCTGTTCCGGGTGGACAGCCTCCAGGTCGCCGGCGCCCGGGACGCGGACGCCGTCGCCGGCAGCGTGCTGCGTGAACTCGGCGGAGCGGAGGGCGACGCCCCGCGGGGCGGGCACGAGATCCGGCACGTCGACGGCGTCCGCCAGGAGCGGGTGCTGCGGCCGTGGACCGGGGCGGCGCGCAAGGGTGCTCCCGAGCTGCCCCTCAAGGAGGGCGGCGTCTACCTGATCAGCGGTGGCGCCGGAGCCCTGGGGCTGCACGTGGCCAGGTACCTCGCCCGGCAGTGCCGGGCGCGGCTCCTCCTGCTCGGCCGCCGGCAGGCGGACGCCGCGCTGCGGGAGGAGTTCGCGGCACTGGAGGCGGCCGGGGCCGAGGTCCTCCACCTCCCTTGTGACGTGGCCGACCGCGACGGCGTGAGCACGGCGCTCGACACGGGGCGGAAACGATTCGGCGATCTGGACGGCGTCTTCCACGGCGCGGGCGTCATCGGCGGTACGGGCGTCATGGACGTGGACTGGGCCGGTTTCGAGGCGGTCCTGGCGCCGAAGACGCACGGGACCGTTCATCTGGACGAACTGACCGCAGGGGACCCGCTCGACTTCTTCCTGGTGTTCTCGTCCATCGCCGCCTACGTCGGCGACTTCGGACAGGGAAGCTACGCCGCCGCCAACCGGTTCCTCGACGGTTACGTCCAGCACCGGGAGGAGCTGCGGGCGCAGGGCCTGCGGCACGGCCGGAGCGTATCGGTCAACTGGCCGTACTGGGACGAGGGCGGCATGCTCGGCGAGCTCGCCGAGGAAGGCCCCGCGCGGACCCTCTACCGCGACCACTCGGGAATGCGGGGGCTGCGGACCGAGGAGGGGATCGGGGCGCTGCTGGAGATCCTGACGTCGGACGAGACCCAGGTCGTCGTGACGAAGGGCGAGCGCCGGAAGATCGAGAGGGTCCTGCGGGTCGCGGGGTCCGAGCGGGCCGTGGCCGAGCCGGCCGGAGCCGCGGCCGAGCCGGAGCCGGGGGTCGTGCACCGGCCCGTGGCCGTGAACGAGCCCGTGGCCGTCGCGAAGCGCGTGGAATCGACGGCCGTGGAGGATTCGGGGGAGATGTTCACGCGGACGGTCGAGTATCTGAGGGACCGCTTGTCGCAGGTCTTCCACATTCCGAAGGGGCGGATCGACGCCGCCGCGGAGCTGGGGGAGTACGGCATCGAGTCCATCCAGATCATGGAGCTGATGCGGCTTCTGACGAAGGACTTCGACTCCCTTCCGGGAACGCTGTTCTTCGAGTACCGCACGATCCACGAACTGGCCGAGTACTTCACCGAGCACCAGGCGGCGCGCCTGACCCAGCTGCTGGGGCCGGAGCGGTCCGCCGCGCCGGCTCCGGAGACGGTGGCGAAGAGCGTGCCCGCGGCCGCCGCGCCCTCCCGGCCCGTCACGCCGCGGGGCCGCTTCGCGGAGGTCCGGACAGCAGCCCCCGACCCCGGCGAGGCGCCGTCGGTCAGGAGGGCCGGCGGCCGGACCCCGGGACGCCCGCGTGACGTGGCGGTCATCGGCATGAGCGGCCGGTACCCGAAGTCACGGAACCTCGACGAGTTCTGGAAGGTCCTGGAGCGCGGCGAAGACTGCATCGAGGAGATCCCGCCGCACCGGTGGGACAAGGACCTGTACTACGCGGCCGAGAAGACCCCCGGCAAGAGCTCCAGCAAGTGGGGCGGCTTCATCGGCGGCGCCGAGAACTTCGACGCGCTGTTCTTCAACATGTCGGCGAACCAGGCCGCGCTGACCGACCCCCAGACCCGGCTGTTCCTCCAGGCCGCCTGGGAAGCGATGGAGGACGCGGGGTACACGCGCCGGTCCCTGAGCCCCGACAAGGCCCGCAAGGTCGGTGTCTACCTGGGCATGATGTGGAACGAGTACCAGCTGTACAGCGGCGAGGACGTCGTCCTGTCCGACCGCGCCGCCGCCTCCAACGCCGTCTCCTACTTCTTCGATCTGCACGGGCAGAGCCTGACCGTGGACACGGCGTGCTCCTCCTCGCTCTACGCGATCGCCATGGCGGTCGAGAGCATTCGGAACGGCTCCTCGTCGCTCGCGTTCGCCGGCGGCGCGAATCTGTCGCTGCACCCCAACAAATACGTCTCGCTCAGCCAGATGAACTTCTTCTCCGCGGACGGACGCTGCCGCTCGTTCGGCGAAGGCGGCACCGGCTACGTCCCGGGCGAGGGCGTCGGCTGCCTCCTGCTCAAGCCGTTCGACCAGGCGGTCGAGGACGGGGACCACATCCACGGCGTGATCCGCGGCGTCGCCACGGTGCACGGCGGCAAGACGAACGGCATGACCGTGCCCAACCCGCTGGCGCAGGCGGACATGGTCGCCGCCGCGCTGGCGGATGCCGGGCTCTCGGCCGAGGACGTCAGCTACGTGGAGGGCCACGGCACGGGCACCGCCCTCGGCGACCCGATCGAGATCACCGGTCTGACCCGGGCGTTCCGCAAGCACACCGACCGCAAGCAGTACTGCCCGATCGGTTCCGTGAAGTCGAACATCGGTCACCTGGAGGGCGCGGCCGGCGTCGTCGCCGTCACCAAGGTCCTGCTCCAGATGCGGTACGGGATGCTCGTGCCCTCCCTCCATTCCGAGCAGCTGAACCCGTACATCGACTTCCCCAACTCGCCTTTCTACGTACAGCACCGGCTGGAGCCGTGGGAGCGGCCCACCCGGACGGTCGACGGGGTGCGGCGGACCCTGCCCCGGATCGCCGGCGTCTCGTCGTTCGGCGCGCACGGCGCCATCGCGCACGTCATCATCGAGGAGTACCAGCCGGGGGCGGAGCGCCCGGCGCGTCCGGCCGGGGTCCCGCGTCCGGAGCTGCTGGTGCTGTCGGCGAAGGACGACGAGCGGCTGCGGGAAAAGGCCCGGGGGCTGCACACGTGGCTGTCCGCGGCCGGCCACGACGCCGATCCCGCGGACCTCGCCTACACCCTCCAGGTCGGCCGTGAGCCCATGGAGGAACGCCTGGCCCTCGTCGTCGACGGGCTGGACGCCCTGCGCGAACGGCTGCGCGCGTTCCTCGACGGCGAGCCGGAGACCGCGCACGTCTTCCGTGGGGGAGTGCGGCAGAACAAGGACGCCGTCGCGCTCCTGGAAGCCGACGAGGAGATGCGCGAACTGGTACGGCAGTGGCTCGAACAGGGCCGGCACGACAAGCTGGCCAACGTCTGGGTGAAGGGCCTGGCCCTCGACTGGACGTCCCTCGCCCGCCACACCGAGCCGCGTCGCATCCCCCTGCCGACGTACCCGTTCGTCCAGGAACGCCACTGGCTCGACGCGCCCCCCGCCCTCGCGCTCCAGCCGCCGCGGACGGTGGCGCAGGACGAGCCCGCAGCGGTGGCCGACGCCGCGGCGCACCCGGCCCGGTCCGCCGGGGAACGGACCCGGCCCCTCGCTTTCGTGGAGGACTGGGAGCCCGCGCCTCTTCGGACGGGCACCGCGCGTGCGCCGCGCGGCATCGTCTTCCTGTGCACCGGAGCGGAGCGTCAGGAGGCGGTCGCGCGGGCCGCACGGGAGATCGACCCCGGCCTGCGCACGGTCTTCGTCGGGCGCGGAGACGCCTACCGCAAGACGCGCCCCGACCACTACCAGATCCGTCGCGGGACGGCCCAGGACTACCTGGACGCCTTCCGGGACATCGCGGCCGGGCCCGCTCCCGTCGACGCGGTCGTCAGCATCGAGGCGCTCGAACCAGGAGGCGCCGACGGCGACTTCGGCGACGTCGTCCTGACGGTCCAGGCCATAGCCGGCGCCGGGCTCGACGTGTCCCGCTACCTGGTGGCCGGGCAGTACCGCGACGGCCTGGAGCGCGCGCTGCTCGAGGCGCATCTCGGCGTGGAGCGCTCACTGGGCTTGGTGATGCCGAAGCTGTCCGTGGCGGCCGTGCTCCAGGACGCCGACGACCCGCTGCGGCCGGCGGACACCGCCGCCTGGCTGACGAGGCTGATCGCGGAGCTGCGTCAGGAGCGGGCGAGCAGCGTGCTGTACCAGTCGGGCGAGCGCTTCGTGAGCCGTGTCCGTGAGGTCACGCTCGACGGGAGCCGCTCCGGCGCCCTCCGGCACGGCGGCACCTACCTGATCACCGGAGGCTGCGGCGGGCTGGGGCTGATCGTGGCCCGGCACCTCGCGGAGCACTTCGCGGCCAACCTCGTCCTGACCGGCCGCTCCCCACTGGACGAGACGCGCCGGGAGGCGCTGCGCGGCCTCGCCGCCGGACAGCGGGTCCTGTACGTCCAGGCGGACAGCTGTGACGCGGACGCCATGAAGCAGGCCGTGACCCAGGCGCGTGAGAGCTTCGGGGCGCTGCACGGGGTCATCCACGCCGCCGGTGTCCAGGGACGGGGCAGCATCCTGGAGAAGGACCTGCGTTCCTTCGAGGACGTCCTCGGCCCCAAGATCCGCGGAACGCTGACACTGGACGAGGCGGTGGCGGGCGAAGGGCTGGACTTCGTCTGCTACTTCTCCTCCACCGCCGCCGTCATCGGCGACTTCGGCACCTGCGACTACGCGGTCGGCAACCGTTTCCAGATGGCATACGCACGGCACCGTGACGCCCAGGTGCGCGCGGGCCGGCTGTCCGGACGGACCGTGGTCGTCAACTGGCCGCTGTGGCGTGAGGGCGGCATGGGCTTCGACCACGACACCACCACGATGCTGCTGAAGTCGAGCGGCCAGGACTTCCTGGAGACGGCGGACGGCGTCGCCCTGTTCGAGCGGCTGCTGTCCCAGGAAGCCGCCCAGCACATGATCCTGGTCGGCAGGCCCGGCCGGGTGTCGCGCTTCCTGGGGCTGACGCCTCCCGCCGACGCCCCCGACGCCCCCGACGCCCCGGTGCGACCGGGGACCGGCGCGGTCGCGGCCCGACCGGCCGGCCCGACGGGCGCGGGCGGCCCGGACACGCCGTCGGCCCCCGGTGTCGAGGAACGCCTGGCACACGACCTGCGGCGGATCGTCAGCGGCGCGGTCGGCCTGTCCCCGGACCGGCTCCACGAGGACGACAACCTCGCCGACTACGGCTTCGACTCGGTGAGCCTGGCCGGACTGGCCACCGGGCTGAGCGAGCACTGGGGGGTAGAGGTCACACCGGCCCTCTTCTACAGCCGTTCAACGCTGCGGAAACTGCGGGAGTACTTCGCCACCGAGCACCAGGAGCTCCTGGCCGCCTTCTACGGCGACCGGGGCGTCGGCGGCACCGTCCGCGGACCCGCCGCGGCGGAGCCCGCGCCGCCGCAGGGCGAGGTGTTCCCCGCCGACCGGCCGCGCCCCGGAGCCGAGGCGGTCCCGGACGCCGCCGGTCCCGCGGACACGGGCGCGGACCCCGGCGTCCGGGAACCGCGCACGCAGGACGAGGACGACGACGCCATCGCGGTCATCGGCATGAGCGGGCGGTTCCCCGGCGCCGACAACCCCTCCGAGCTGTGGTCGATCCTCGCGGAGGGCCGCGACGCCGTCAGCGCCGTCTCCCGCGAGCGCCTCGACCTGTGGGGCGAGCCGCACGACAGCCCCTTCGCCGCGTTCCGCGTCGGCCAGGTGTCCGCTCCGGACGAATTCGACCCGCTGTTCTTCGAGATGTCCCCCAACGAGGCGCGGAGCCTGGACCCGCGCCAGCGGCTGCTGCTCCAGGAAACGTGGCGCGCCCTCGAGGACGCGGGCTGGACGCCCGCGTCGACTCGCCGGGTCGGCATGTTCGTGGGGGTCGAGCAGGGGGACTACGACACCCCGGACCCCGAGGCGGGCAGCATCACCGCCAACCACGACGGCATCCTCGCCGCACGCCTGTCGTACCTGCTCGACCTCAGCGGCCCCGTGCTGGCCATCAACACGGCCTGCTCGTCGGGGCTGGTCGCCGCCCACCAGGCGTGCGCGAGCATCCGCGCCGGCGAGTCCGACATCGCCCTGGCCGCGGGCGTCAGCCTGATCACCACCTCGCAGCTGCTGACCCGCACCCGGCAGGCCGGCATGCTGTCCGAGGACGGCGTCACCTACGCCTTCGACAGGCGCGCGAACGGGATGGTGCTCAGCGAGGCCGTCGCCGTCGTGGTGCTGAAGCGGCTCTCGGCAGCGATCGCCGACGGCGACCGGATCCACGGTGTCATCCGCGCCAGCGGCATCAACTACGACGGCAGGTCCAACGGCATCACCGCACCGAACGGCGACGCCCAGAGCACGCTGCTCCGCGACACCTACCGGCGGCACGGCATCGACCCGGCCGACATCGAGTACGTGGTCGCCCACGGCACCGGCACGCGGCTCGGCGACCCCGTCGAAGTCAACGCGCTCAACGACGTCTTCCGCGGCTTCACCGACAAGCGGCGGTACTGCGCCCTGACGTCCGTGAAGTCCAACGTCGGGCACACGCTCGCGGCCTCCGGGCTCGTCAGCCTCATCGGGGTCCTGCAGGCCATGCGCCACGAGACGATCCCCGCATCCCTGAACTGCGCTCAGGAGAACGAGTACATCGACTGGAAGGACAGCCCGTTCTTCGTCAACAAGGCGAACCGGGCGTGGCCCCAGGCCGCCGGGCGCAGAAGGACCGCCGCCATCAGCTCCTTCGGCATGAGCGGCACCAACGCGCACATGGTGGTCGAGAGTCGCCCGGCGCTCGGAGAGAACGAGGTCACGGAGATGCCCGCCCACCTGCTGGCCCTGTCGGCCAAGTCCGAGGAGTCGCTGCGGCAGCGTGCCGCCGACCTGATCGACTTCCTGGAGGCCCCCGGGCAGCCCCACGGCCTGCGGGACGTCGGCGCGACGCTGCTGGACCGCAGGACCCACTTCCGGCACCGCTGCGCCGTCGTGGCCCGCGACGCCGCCGAGGCGGTGCGCCTGCTGCGCTCGTGGGTCGCGGACCGGCATGACCCCGACGTCCTCACCGGCGTGGTCCCCAAGGACTTCACGCCGAACGACACGGCCCGGCAGGCCGGGGACCGGCTGCTGGACGAGGCGGCCGGACCGCACCACGACGGCGCCGGTCTGCGGGACGCGCTGCGCGCCGCGGCGAGGGCCTACTGCCAGGGGTACGACCTGGCATGGCGTCGGCTGTTCGGTGACCGGCGCACCGCGCCGGTCGCGCTGCCCGGCTACCCCTTCGCCAGGAAGCGCCTGTGGCGGCACCACACGGAGCGGCCGGCGCAGCCCGGGACGTTCACGCCCGCACCCGCCCGTGCCGCCGGCGGGGGACACCGGTTCGACACGCCGCTCACCGGAGCGGAGTCCTTCCTGCGTGACCACGTCGTGGCCGGGGAGATGATCCTGCCGGGCGTCGCCCACCTGGAGCTGGTCCGTGCCGCCCACGCCGCGCTGCCCGCGCGGCGGAACGCGCCGACGGACGGCGTCACGTTCCGCGACGTGGTGTGGCTGCGGCCGGTGAGGGTCGGGGACACCGCGCTCGACCTCCACGTCGAACTCGAGCCGGACGGCGCCGCGGGGACCCGCTACCGCGTCCTGACGGCCGGAGCCGACGGCCCCGTCGTGCACAGCCAGGGACGCGTCGAGGCCGGTGACGGACGGGCCGCGAGGACACGGCTCGACCTGGCGGTCCTGCGGACCGAGTGCGGCCGCTACGAGATGACCGCGACCGAGGTGTACCTCGTCTACCGTCGTCAGGGCATCGCGTACGGGCCCTCCTTCCAGGGAGTACGGCGGATCCTGGTGGGAGACGCCCAGGTCCTCGCCGAGCTGACGCTGCCCGGGGCGCCCGAGTACGGCCCGGGGGCGCAGGTGCTGCCGCCGGGGCTGCTGGACGCGGCACTGCAGTCCTCCGTCGGCCTGAGGCACGGCGGCGGCCTCCGCCTTCCCTACGCGGTCGAAGCGGTGGAGATCCTCGGCCCCTGCGAGCCGGTCATGTGGGCGTGGCTCAGGCGCACCACGGAGAACGACGACACGTTCGACGTCGACCTGTGCGACGCGCACGGCGAGGTCCGGGTGCGGTTCACTGCCTTCCGCACCCGGCCCCTGCCCGCCGCGGCCGCGCAGCCGGCGACGTCTCGGCGGCCCGCTGCCGGGGGCCCGGTGCTGCTCGAGCCGCGGTGGGAGCCCGTCCGGCCCGAGCCGTCGGCGGACGGCGACGGGCCGCGGGGGCGGACGCTGCTGGCCGGCGCGGACCCGGAGGAACTGGCCTCCCTCCTCACCGGGCGCGGGGAGGACGTGGACGTCCTGTTGCTGCGGGCCGACGACACCGTCGAGGGCCTGCGGGAGCGGCTCGCGCGCGGTGGGCCCTACGACAGCGTCGTGTGGGTCACGGGCGGCGGTGCGCCGGTGCTCCCGCAGAGCGAGGACCTGATCACCCGCCAGGAGAAGGGCGTGTACGCCGGCTTCCGGCTGGCCAAGGCGCTGCTGGCACTGGGCCACGACAAGAGGGACCTGGAGTGGACCGCCCTCACCGTCCGCAGCCAGGGCGTCGTCGACACCGACCGCGTCGACCCGGCCCACGCCGGTGTGCACGGCCTGCTGGGGTCGCTGGCGAAGGAGAACCCGCGGTGGCGGTTGCGCCTCGCCGATGTGGAGGCGTTGCAGGACGGAGTCCTGCGGGAGGCGCTGCGCCTGCCGGCGCAGCCGTCCGGCGACAGCTGGGCCCACCGCGGCGGGCGCTGGTTCCGGCAGATCCTGGCGCCGTTGACGTGCGACGCGCTCCCCGCGGAGGCGGCGCCGTATCGGCGCGACCGGGTCTACGTGGTCATCGGCGGCGCCGGCGGACTGGGCGCGGTCTGGACCGAGCACGTCGTCCGCGCCTACGGGGCGCAGGTGGTCTGGATCGGCCGTCGCGCCGAGGACGAGACGATCCGGGCCAGGATCGACGAGCTGTCCCGGCTGGGACCGGCCCCCTGGTACCTCCAGGCCGACGCCACGGACAGGGAGGCGCTGACGGCCGCCGTCGCGCGGATCAAGGCCCGCTTCCCCGAGATCAACGGCGTCGTCCACTCGGCGCTCGCGCTGCTCGACCAGAGCGTGGCCAGGATGCCGGAGGAACGTTTCCGGACCGCCGTGCGCGCCAAGGTGGACATCAGCGTCCGCATCGCGCAGGTCTTCGCGGACGAGCCGCTGGACTTCGTGCTGTTCTTCTCCTCGATCAACTCGTTCCAGCGCTCGGCGGGGCAGAGCAACTACGTGTCCGGCTGCGTCTTCAAGGACGCGTTCGCCCGGCTGTGGCGGCAGAGCCGCCCCACCACCGTGAAGGTGATGAACTGGGGCTACTGGGGCAGCGTCGGCGTCGTCGCCTCGTCCGAGTACCAGCGGCGGATGGAGCGGAGCGGCATCGGATCCATCGAACCCGCCGAAGGCATGGCCGCGCTGGACCTCCTGCTGTCCGGGCCGTACCACCAGCTCGCCGTGGAGAAGACCACCGCCCCGCGGCGGGCCGGTGACGATACCCGTCCCACCGGTTTTGCCGGCCCGGACGACCGGCTGCTGCGGCGCGTGCTCTCGGACTCCGGCAGTGCCCGGGGCTTCGATGACGCCCTGCTGTGCGAACTGCTGTTGCTGCAGCTGCAGACGCTCGGTCTGAACCGCGCCGGCGGCTCCGTCGACGACCTGAGAACCGCCCTGGAACCAGGTGGCGGCCACGACCGCTGGCTCGGGGAGAGCCTGCGCACCCTGGCCGAGCACGGCTACCTCGAGGTGGGCGCCGGGCGCTACACCCCCACCGACAGGGCGCGTCTCGACGGCGACGACGTGTGGCGGCGCTGGGAGGCGGTGTGCCGGGAGAGCGAAGGCGCCAACCCCTACGTCAACTTGCTGGACCCGGCGATCCGCGAGCTGCCCGAGGTCCTCTCGGGCCGACGGCGTGCGACCGACGTGATCTTCCCCGGGTCGTCGATGAGTCTGGTACGGGGCGTGTACCGGGACTGCGAGAGCGCCAGGGCGCTGAACGAACTCGTGGCGGAGTCGGTGGCCGCCCGCGTCGAGGTCCTGCTCGCCCGCGACCCCGCCCACCGCGTCCGCATCTTCGAGATCGGTTCCGGCACCGGAGGCACCAGCGAGAAGGTGCTGCGCCGGTTGGCGCCGTACCGCGACAGCGTGGCCGAGTACTGCTACACCGACGTCTCGCAGTACTTCCTGCGCAACGGACGGCAGGAGTTCGGCGCCGACCACCCGTATCTGCGGTTCGAGCTGTTCGACGCGGAGTGCGCCCCCGCAGAGCAGGGGATGGACGAGGACGGCTACGACATCGTCCTCGCCACCAACGTCCTGCACGCGACCCGCGACGTCCGGGCGGCGGCGCGGCACGCGCGGGCGCTGCTGGGCGCGGACGGTGTGCTCGTCCTGAACGAACTGGCGACGCGCACCCCGTTCCTGCACCTGACCTTCGGACTGCTCGACGGCTGGTGGCGCTACGAGGACGGCGAACTGCGCATACCGGGCTGCCCGGGGCTGGCTCCCGAAACCTGGCAGCGGGTGCTGCGGGACTCGGGCTTCGCCACCGTGACCTTCCCCGCCGCCTCCGTGCACGACGCCGGCCACCAGATCGTCGTGGCCGGCGCCGGCGAGCGGACCGGCGCGCCCGCCCCCGCACCGCGGGGTGCGGACGACGCACGGGAGCGGGTGCGGGCCGTGATCGTCGAGCGGCTCCAGACGTCGCTGGGGCTGGACCGCCGGGAGATATCCGAGGAGGACTCCTTCGCCGACTACGGCGTGGATTCCATCCTCGGCGTCGAGCTCACCCAGCAACTGAGCACCGACCTGGGCATCTCGCTCTCGGTCACGGACCTCTTCGATCACAGCTCGGTGCGTGCGCTCGCCGGCTACGTGGTGGAGCACCACCTCGACGCGTCGTCGCCGCTCCTGGCCGGGCCCCTGTCCACGGTGGCCCTGACGCCCGAGGCCACCCTGACGCCCGAGGCCCCTCCGACGCCCGTTCCCGAACCGGCGGCCCCGCCCGCCGCCGTGACCGTGCCCGCCTCGGCCGGCACGCTGCGGCCGGCCGTGCCCGCGGCCGTTCCCGACCCCGCCGGCGAGGCCGTCGCCGTCATCGGCATGAGCGGGAGGTTCGGCACGGCCGAGGACACCGACCAGCTGTGGCAGCACCTCGCCGACGGCCGCAGCCTGGTCCGCGAGATCTCCCGCTGGGACATGCCGGCCTTCGTGGCGCCGGGCGCACCCCATCCCCGGTACGCCTCGCTGATGGACGACATCGACCGGTTCGACCCGCTGTTCTTCCAGATATCCGGCCTCGAAGCCGCCTACATGGACCCCCAACAGCGGATCGTGCTGGAGGAGGCGTGGAAGGCGCTGGAGGACGCCGGCTACGCGGGCGACGCCATCCGCGGCCGGTCGTGCGGCGTCTACATCGGCACCCAGGTCAGCGACTACCTGCCGGGCTCCAGCGCTGACGCCCCCGCCCAGGCCATGTGGGGCAACGCCGAGGCGATCATCCCGGCACGCCTGTCCTATCTCCTCGATCTGCAGGGCCCCGCCATCGCCGTCGAGACCGCGTGCTCCGGGTCCCTCGTCGCCCTCCACCTCGCGTGCCAGGCCCTGCGGACGGGCGAGATCGAGACGGCCCTGGTCGGCGGGGTGTCCGTGCAGTGCGCACCCGACTACTACCTGAACGCCCACAAGGCCGGGATGCTCTCGCGGACCGGCCAGTGCCACACCTTCGCGGAGGGCGCGGACGGCTTCGTCCCCGGCGAGGGAGTCGGCGTCGTCCTGCTCAAGCGGCTGCGGGACGCCCTCGCCGACGGTGACCACATCCACGGCGTGGTCCGCGGTTCGGGCATCAACCAGGACGGAACCTCCAACGGCATCACGGCGCCGAGCGCCAAGTCGCAGGAGCGGCTGGAGCGGCAGGTCTACGACACCTTCGGCATCGACCCCGACGGCATCCAGCTGGTCGAGGCGCACGGCACCGGCACCCAGCTCGGCGACCCGATCGAGTTCCAGGCGCTGACCCGCGCGTTCCGCCACTACACCGACAGACGTCAGTACTGCGCCATCGGCTCGGTCAAGACCAACATCGGGCACACCGCGCCGGCCTCGGGGATGGCGGGACTCATCAAGATCCTGCTCGCCCTGCGCCACCGCGAGCTGCCGCGCAGCCTCCACTTCGACAAGGGCAACGCCCACATCGACTTCGAGGGCAGCCCCTTCTACGTCAACACGGTGCACCGCCCCTGGACGGTCGAGCCGGGCCGGCCGCGGCGCGCGGCGCTCAGCTCCTTCGGGTTCAGCGGCACCAACGCCCATGTGGTGGTCGAGGAAGCCCCCCTCCTGCCGCACCGCGACACCGCGCCCGTCCAGGACCACCTCGTGGTGCTGTCCGCCCTGTCCCCGGAGCAAGTGCGGACGCAGGCGGAACAGCTGGTGGAGCACCTGCGCCGCCACCCGGACACCGACCTGGGCGACATCGGCTCGACCTTGGTGCGGGGCCGGCGGCACTGCCCCGTCCGGCTGGCGTGCGTGGCCCGCGACACCGCCCACCTGGTGACGCTTCTGGACCGGTGGCTCACCGACGGGCGGGAAACGGAGGTGCGCACCGCCGACCTCACGGAGAACGCGTTGAGCCCGCAGCCCGCCCTGGAGCAGTACGGCGACAGCTGCCTGCGCGCGTGCGCCGAGGGCGCCACCGGGGCGGCCCGCCGGGAGCACCTGGAAGCCGTGTCCGCCCTCTACCTGCAGGGGTACCAGCTGCGCTACGAGCGGCTCTTCGAGGGCGGCGCGCACCGTCGCGTCCCCCTGCCGACGTACCCGTTCCAGCGGCAGCGCCACTGGCTGCCCTCGGGGGACGGCTCACGTTCCACAGCGCCCGCACGGTCCGCGGACCCCACGCCCACGCCCGCGCCGGGTCCGCGGGCCGACGCCGCCCACCTGGCGCTGGCGCCGGTGTGGGTCGAGGAACGAGCCCCCGAGCCCGGCCCCGATCGCCCCGTCCCGAACGGCGTCGTCGTCGTGGGCGGCAGCGCCGCGGACCGGGCGGCCCTGGCGGCCGAGCGCCCCGGCGCCCACTTCCTCCCCCACGACCCGGCGAGCACGACGTCGCTCACCGAGCAGGTGCGGGGCGCGGGCAGGATCCGCGAACTCGTGTGGATCTCCCCGGCGGCCCCGGCCCCCGACCCCGGTGAGCCGCTGCGGCACACCGCCGTCGGAGTGGTCGCGTTCTTCCGGCTGGTCAAGGCGCTGTTCGAACTGGGCTACGGCGCCGAGGAGCTGACGTGGACGGTGGTGACGCGCCAGACCCAGCCCGTGCGGCCGGGCGAGCCGGTGCTGCCCGCCGATGCGGCCGTGCTCGGCCTGGCCGAGGTCATGGCCAAGGAACTGCCCGACTGGAACGTGGCCTGCTTCGACCTGGGCCCGTCCGACGCGCTCCCCGCCCGCGCCCTGCTCACAGCCGGGGCCACGACCGTGCGGGCGCTGCGCGACGGCCGCTGGTTCCGACGCGGCCTGTACCGGGTGGAACTGCCCGCACCGGTCCGTTCCCCGTACAAGGAGGGCGGGGTGTACGTCGTCCTGGGCGGGGCCGGCGGCATCGGCCGGCTCTGGAGCGAGGACATGATCCGGCGCTACCGGGCGCAGGTCGTGTGGATCGGCCGCCGGGAGAAGGACACCGCCATCCAAGCGGAGATCGACCGCCTGGCCGCGCTCGGGCGGGCCCCCTGGTACGTCCAGGCCGACGCCGCCGACAGGGACTCGCTCCGGGGCGCGTACGCCCGGATCCAGAAGCGGTTCGGCACCGTCCACGGCGTGGTCCAGTCCGTCTTCGGCCTGGTGGACCAGAGCCTGAACAACACGACCGAGCAGCAGTTCCGGCAGGGCCTGAGCGCGAAGATCGACGCCAGCGTGTGCATGGCGGACGTCTTCGACGCCGACGGACTGGACTTCATGCTCTTCTTCTCCTCGATCGCATCGCTCAACCCGACCCCGGGCTACTGCAGTTACGTGGCCGGCAACGCCTTCGAGGACGCCCTGTCCCGCCGGCTCTCCGGAGCACGCCCGTACGCCGTGAAGGTGGTCAACTGGGGCTACTGGGGCGCCGTCGGCAGCGGACTCGACGTTCCGGAGCACGTACGTGAGCGCATCTACCGGCGCGAGGGCCTCGGCGACATCGACCCCGCGCTGGCGATGGACGCGGTCGAACGGCTGCTGGCCGCTCCGCTCGGGCAGGTGGCCTACCTCAACACCAGCGAGCCCGAGCGGTTCGAGGGCTACACCGACCGCGAGACGGTCCGCGTGCTGGACCCGGCGGAGCGCCGGAGCGAGCCGCTCACCCCGCTGCTGCCCTCACGCGAGGAACAGCGGCGCACCGTGGAGGCACGGGCCAAGTCCAAGCTGCGGACTGTGGACGAGCTGCTCCTGCGGCTGCTGTGGTGCGCGCTGCACGGGCGTGGCTGGATCGGGACGGGCACCGTCGACGCGGGTTCCTTCCAGCAGGCAGGCGGGGTCCTCGGGAAGTACGACCGCTGGGCGTCGGAGACCCTGAAGCTGTTCGCGCGGCAGGGCTGGCTCGTGACGACCGGGAACGAGGGCTCCTACCGTGCCGTCCCCGACGCCGTCGATCCGGATGCCACCGCCGCCGAGTGGGAACGCCGCCGCGCCGAGTGGCTCACGGACCCCGAACTGCGCGCGTCCGTCGAACTGGCCGACACGACGCTGCGCGCGCTTCCGGACGTCCTCACCGGAGCCGTCCCCGCCGTCGACGTGATCTTCCCCGGCTCCTCGCTGGATCTCGTCGAGGGCATCTACAAGCGGAACATGATCGCCGACCACTTCAACGACGTCGTCGGTGACTGTGTCGTCGCACTCGTCGAGAGCAGGCTCGCGCAGGATCCCGGAGCCCGGATCCGCATCCTGGAGATCGGCGCCGGAACGGGCGGCACCACCGCCACGGTCCTGCGCCGGCTGCAGCCGTACCAGCGGCACCTCGGCGAGTACTGCTACACCGATCTCTCCCAGGCGTTCCTCATCCACGGCCGGCGGGAGTTCGGCGCGCACCGTCCGTTCCTGCGCTGCGAGATCTTCGACGCCGGCCGGCCGGTCGCCGAGCAGGGGCTCGACGAGGGCGGGTACGACCTGGTCATCGCGACCAACGTGCTGCACGCCACCGAGGACGTCCGCGCGTCCCTGCGCAACAGCAAGGCGCTGCTGAGGTCCGGCGGTGGTCTGGTCGTCAACGAGATCGACGGTTACACCGTCTTCGGCATGCTGACGTTCGCGCTGCTGGACGGCTGGTGGCCCCGCGACACCGAGCTGCGCGAACCCGGGGGGCCCGGCCTGCGACCCGAGACGTGGCAGTCGGTGCTGGAACTGGAGGGTTTCGAGAACGTTGAATTCCCCGCACGGGACGCGCACCCGCTCGGCCAGCAAGTGGTGGTCGGCTTCAGCGACGGAGTGATCCGCCGGGCCGTCGGCGACCAGCGGCGTTCCGCGGCTGACGGGCCGGTGCCCCAGCCGGTTGCCGAGCCCTTCTCCGATCCGGTCTCCGCGGCGTCGTCGGCCGGCTCGCAGCCGGTGCGGCCGGCCGCCGCGTCCCGGGTGGACGGGGCGGCGCTCGGTGAGGTCGTGCGCGCGTATCTCAAGAAGCTGGTCGCGCGGACCCTCCTCATCCCGGCCGAATCCATCGACGCCCGGAAGCAGTTGTCCGCCTACGGCATCGACTCCATCCTCATCCTCCAGCTGCTGAACGGCCTCAAGAAGGACCTGGGGGAGACCAGCAGCACCTTGTTCTTCGAGTACCGCACCATCGAGGCACTGACGGAGTACTTCGTCACCGAACGGGGCGAGGCCGTGGCCCGCGCCCTCGGCGTGAGCACCGATCCGGCCGCCGAACCGGGAGCGGCGGCGTCCGTCCCGCAGGCCGCCCCGGACGCGCAGGCCCTGGCCGAGGCCGCCCCGACGCCCGGCCCCGGCCGCACGGAGGCTCGTCCGGCTCCGCGTTCCCGGCGCGCCGGCGGCGTCGCGATCGTGGGCATGAGCGCGCGCTTCCCCCAGGCCGAGACGCTGGGCGCCTTCTGGTCGGTGCTGCGCGAGGGCCGGAACACCGTCACCGAGATCCCCGCCGACCGGTGGGCCCTCGACGGCTTCTACGAACCCGACAGGGAGGAAGCCGTCGCGAACGGTAGGAGCTACAGCAAGTGGGGCGCCTTCCTCGACGGATTCGCCGACTTCGACCCGCTGTTCTTCGAGATGACGCCGAACGACGCCCTGGAGATCGACCCGCAGGAGCGGCTGTTCCTCCAGGAGGCGTGGCGGGCGTTCGAGAACGCCGGCTACACGCGGAGTCGCCTCGAGCGGGAACACCGGTCCAGCGTCGGCGTCTTCGTCGGGATCACCCGCGCCGGACACAACCTCCACGGTCCCGAGCGCTGGCGCCGCGGCGACACCGTCCAGCCCTACACCTCGTTCGGGTCGGCGGCCAACCGCGTCTCGTTCAAGCTGAACCTCAACGGTCCGAGCATGCCCGTCGACACGATGTGCTCCTCCTCGCTGACAGCGCTCCACGAGGCGTGCGAGCACCTGCTCCACGGCGACTGCGAACTGGCGGTGGCGGGCGGCGTGAACCTGTACCTGCACCCGTCGAGCTACGTCAATCTGTGCGGTCTGCAGATGCTCGCCGACGGGGACGAGTGCCGCAGCTTCGGCGCCGGCGGCAACGGCTTCGTCCCCGGTGAGGGCGTTGGCGCGCTCGTCCTCAAGCGGCTGGAGGACGCCGAGCGGGACGGCGACCACATCCATGCCGTCATCCGCGGCACCAGCATCAACCACGGCGGCACGACGAACGGTTACACCGTGCCGAATCCGGTCGCCCAGGGCCGGGTCGTGCGGGACGCGCTCGACCGGGCGGGCGTCGACGCGCGCACGATCAGCTACGTCGAGGCGCACGGCACCGGAACCGTGCTGGGCGACCCGATCGAGATCAACGGCCTGACCCGGGCGTTCTCCCAGGACACCCAGGACGTGGGCTACTGCGCGATCGGCTCCGTCAAGAGCAACATCGGGCACGCCGAGGCCGCCGCCGGTATCGCGGGCGTGTTCAAGGCGGTGCTGCAGATGCAGCACGGTGAACTCGTCGCGAGTCTGCACGCCGACGAGGTCAACCCGCACATCGACTTCGACGCGACGCCGTTCGTCGTCCAGCGCGAGGGTGCGGAGTGGAAACGGCCGGTCGTCACCGTCGACGGCGTCACCACCGAGGTGCCGCGCCGGGCCGGCGTCTCGTCCTTCGGCGCGGGCGGCTCCAACGCCCATGTGGTGATCGAGGAGTACGTCCGTGACCAGCCGTTCTCCGGGGCCGACCGGGCCGCCGCTCCGGCCGTGATCGTGCTGTCCGCCAAGGACGAGGAGCGGCTGCGGGAGCAGGCGAGCGCTCTGCTGGAGGCGCTCCCGGAGGCCGAGCGGGCCGGGGCGACGCCGGCCGATGTCGCGTACACCCTGCAGGTCGGCCGTGAGGCCATGAGCGAGCGACTGGGGACCGTCGTACGCTCGTTCGCCGAGCTGCGGGACCGGCTGCGGTCCTTCCTGGACGGCCCCGACGGCGGCGCCGGGCTGCACCGTGGTCGCGCGGCACGCTCCGACCGCGCGCTGACCGCGCTGACCGACGACGCCGACATGAGCGCGGTCGTCGGGACATGGCTGGCCAAGGGCGCGTACGCCAAGGTGCTCGACCTGTGGGTGAACGGCTTCGAGCCGGACTGGGGCAGCCTCCATCCGGCGGGGGCGGCGCGCATCGTTCCGCTGCCCGCCTATCCCTTCGCCCGGGAGCGGTACTGGATCGCGGAACGGCCGGTCGACGGCCGTCCCGCCGCGGACGGGGAGCCGGTCGACGGCCTGCCTGATCCGCTGATCGACGACCTCCTCGACGAGGTGGTGAACGGCTCTCTCGGCGTCGAAGCGGCCGCCGAGCACATCCGACGGTCCGTCCTGGACGGCGCCGCCGCGCACACCGATGACGAGAGGCGCTGATCATGGACCACGGGCTGGAACGGCTGCTGCTGGATCTCAGGGCCGATCGCGTCTCCCGGGAGGACGTCAAGCAGTACCTGAAAGACCGTCAGGCCGGCACGGGATCGTCCGCCGATGCGCCGGACGTGGCGCCGCCGGCCGAGCTGCTGCGGTGCCACCCGGTCTGGCGGGCCGCCGACGGCCCCGCGACCGGGCGGAAGCCGGGACACGTGGTGCTCCTCGCCGGACCGCCGGAACTGGAACACGCGCTGCGTCAGCAGGACGCGACGATCGATGTGCGCCTCCTGCGGTCCGGGGCCACCGGACTCGCGGACCGCTACGCCGACCTCGCGGGCCAGGTGCTCACCTCGCTCCGCTCGCTGGCCGGCGACCCGGAACTGCCACCCACGCTGGTTCAGCTCGTCTGCTCCCCGCGGGGAGAGGACGCCCTGCTGTCCGGGCTGATCGGCATGATCAGGAGTGCGGGCCTGGAGAACCCCGGGATCGTGCCCCAGCTGCTCCTCGTCGACCCGGCCGCCCGTCCGGAGCCCACCGCACTCCGGATCCTGGCGAGTCGCGAGCACGGCGACGACCGCGTCGTGCGCTTCCGCGACGGTGTCCGTGAGGTACTGACCTGGCACGAGCTGCCGAGTCCCGAGCACACGGCGCTGCCCTGGCGGGAGGGCGGCACGTACGTCGTCACCGGCGGCCTCGGCGGGCTCGGACTGATCTTCGCCCGGGACCTGCTGCGATCCGTACGGAACACCGCCGTCCTCCTGAGCGGCCGCTCCGCGCTCGACAGCGACCGGCGACACCTGCTGGAAGGCCTGTACCGTCCGCACGCGCGCGTCGAGTACACCCGGCTCGACGTGGCCGACCCGGACGGTGTCGAGGCCTACCTGGCCGGCGTGCGGCGTGAGCACGGCGCCATCCACGGCATCATCCACGCCGCCGGGGTGCTCCGGGACGGTTTCGTGACGCGCAAGAGCGCCGAGGAGCTGCGCGCGGTCCTCGCCCCGAAAACGGCCGGCACCCTCAACCTGGACGCCGCCAGCAAGGACGACGCACTGGACTTCTTCGTCCTGTTCTCCTCCACGGCGGCGGTGACGGGCAACGTCGGCCAGTGCGACTACGCGGCCGCCAACGCGTTCCTGGACGCGTTCGCGCACCACCGGGACGGTCTGGTCGCGCAGGGACTGCGTTCCGGACGCAGCCTCTCGCTCAACTGGCCGCTGTGGGCCGAGGGCGGGATGCGGGTCGACACGGAGACGGAGCGGGCACTGCGGCAGCAGACGGGCATGCACGCCTTACGCACCGAGTCGGGCATCCGGGTCTTCCACGAGTCCCTCGGACCGGACCACTGCCAGGTGATGGCGGTCGAGGGCGACGGCCCGCGTCTGCGCCGGACGCTGCTCCGGCAGCAGGCGGCCGCCGCCGCGTCCGCCCCCCTCCCCGCCGTCCCCGAGGACATCGACGACGAGGCGCTGCGCGAGAGGATCATCCGCCGGCTCGGGCGGACGCTCAGCGCCGTCATCGGCCTGCCGGCCGTGAAGATCGACGCCCGCGCGCCGCTGACCACCTACGGCATCGACTCCATCGTCGTCACCCGGCTCAACCGGAAACTCGCCGACGTCTTCCCCGACCTGCCCAAGACGCTGTGGTACGAGTTCACTTCCCTGGACGCCCTCGCACGCCATCTCCTCCGGGCGCACCGGCAAGAATGCCTGGACTGGACGAGGACGGACAACCCGCGGCAGACCACCGCGGCACCGCGGCCGACGGCCGCCACCGCCGAGCGACGACCGTTGCCGACGGCCACCGCCGCCGAGCGGCAGGCGCCCGCGGCGGCCTCTTCCACCTGCGCGCCCCCCGAGGACGCGGTGGCCGTCATCGGCATGAGCGGACGGTTCCCGATGGCCCGTACCCTGCGGGAGTTCTGGGAGAACCTGGCCGCCGGACGGGACTGCGTCACGGAAATCCCCGAGGACCGCTGGCCGCTGGAGGGCTTCTACCACCCCGACCGCGACGAGGCGGTGGCGGCGGGCCTGAGCTACGGCAAATGGGGCGGCTTCCTCGACGGGTTCGACGAGTTCGACCCCCTCTTCTTCGCCATCTCGCCGCAGGAAGCCATGAGCATGGACCCGCAGGAGCGCCTGTTCCTGCAGGAGTCATGGAACGCGCTGGAGGACGCCGGCTACACACGGCAGCGCCTGGCCGACGCCCACCGCCGGAGGGTGGGCGTCTTCGCCGGCGTCTCGAAGACCGGGTTCGACCTGTACGGGCCGGAGCTGTGGAAACGCGACGAAAAGCTCCACCCCCTGACCTCGTTCGCGTCGGTGGCGAACCGGGTGTCGTACCTTCTCGACCTCACGGGGCCGAGTCTGCCGGTCGACACCCTCTGCTCCTCGTCCCTGAGCGCCGTCCACGAGGCGATCCAGCACCTGCGCCGCGGCGAGTGCGACCTGGCCCTCGCGGGTGGGGTCAACCTCTACCTGCACCCGTCCAACTACACCCTCATGTCCGGCAAGCGGATGCTGTCGGACGACGGCAGGTGCCGGAGCTTCGGAGCCGGCGGCAACGGATTCGTGCCGGGGGAAGGCGTGGCCGTCGTCCTGCTCAAGCGGCTCTCCGACGCCGAGCGGGACAACGACAACATCCGGGCCGTCCTGCGGGGCAGCAGCGTCAACCACGGCGGCCGGACCAACGGCTACACCGTCCCCAGCCCGGCCGCGCAGGCCGAGGTCGTGCGCGAGGCCCTCGCCCGCGCCGGTGTCGTGTCCGGCGAGGTGAGCTTCGTGGAAGCACACGGCACCGGCACCGAGCTGGGCGATCCGATCGAGATCGACGGGCTGACCCAGGCGTTCGCGTCGGACACCGGCTCCCGGCAGCACTGCGCCATCGGCTCCCTGAAGAGCAACATCGGTCACCTCGAAGCCGCCGCCGGCATCGCCGGGCTGCTCAAGGTCGTCCTCCAGATGGAGCACGGGTCCATCGCGGCCGGCCTGCACGCGCGGGAGTCCAACCCCAACATCGACTTCACCCGGACGCCGTTCCGCCTCCAGCGGGAGACGACCGAGTGGACGCGCCCCACGGTCGTGCGCGGCGACGGGGAGATGACGGAGGGCGACCGGATCGCCGGAGTCTCCTCCTTCGGAGCCGGCGGCTCGAACGCCCATCTCGTCGTGGCGGAGTACAGACGGGCCGACCCCACGCCCGTCCCCGCCCCCGAAGGCGCCCCGCGGCTGATCGTCCTCTCGGCGAAGGACACCGAGCGTCTGCGGGACCGGGCCCGGGACCTGCTCGACTGGCTGCGCTCCGGGGACCCGGCCGCCGACGACCTCGGCGCCGTCGCCCACACCCTTCAGCTCGGACGTGAGGCGATGGACGCGCGGCTCGCGCTGCCCGTCGGCTCGGCCGCCGAACTCATCCGGAAACTGGCCGCGTTCGTCGCCGGCGAGGAAGGCGTCGAGGACCTGCACCTCGGCAACGTCAAGGAGCACCGGGAGGCGCTCGCCGCTCTCCGCGACGACGGCGACATGGCCTCGACCGTCGACGTGTGGATCGAGAAGGGCAAGTTCGACCGGCTGCTCGGTCTCTGGGTCAAGGGCCTCGACGTCGACTGGGGCAAGCTCTACGGCCCTCAGCGCCCCCGGATGCTCGCGCTGCCCGGCTACCCCTTCGCGCGCGAGCGCTACTGGGTGGGCGACCTGACCGAGGCACCCGGCCCCGTCGACTCCGGCCGGCTCCACCCGCTCGTGCACACCAACACCTCCACCCTCGACGTCCAGCGCTTCGACTCGGTCTTCTCTGGTCGGGAGCCCTTCCTCGCCGACCACGTCGTCGACGGCCGCAAGGTGCTGCCGGCCGCCGCGTACCTGGAGATGGCCCGGGCCGCACTGGACGCCTCGCTCGACGGGCGCACCCGCCGGACCGTCCTCCGCAACGTGGTGTGGGCGCAGCCTGCGACGGTCGCAGAGGACGCCGCACGTCTGGTCACGACGCTGTACGCCGCGGGGGCCGAGTCCGCCGGGGAGGTGGCCTTCGAGATCACCGGTGTTCCGGGAGGCGAGCGCGACGCGGACGCCGTCGTGCACAGCCAGGGGACGGCGCGGGCCCTCACCGGCGCCGGCGAGCCGGCGGCGGTGGACGTGGCCGCGCTGCGGGCGGCGTGCGGAGCCGCGCGGCTGGACGCCGAGGACTGCTACCGCGTCTACCGGTCGATGGGTCTCGACTACGGTCCCGCGCACCGCGGCATCGAGAGCGTGGCGGTCGGCGACGGGCAGGCGCTGGCACGGCTGCGACTGCCGTCCGGGACGACGGCCGACGCCGACGGGTACGTGCTGCATCCGAGTCTGCTGGACGCCGCCCTCCAGTCCACCGTCGGACTGTTCGGCCGGGACGGCGACCCCGCGGACTCCGCACCCGTTCCGCTGCACCTGCCCTTCGCCCTCGACGAGCTGGACGTCCTGGGGCCGTGCACCCCGCAGATGTGGGCGTGGGTCCGGTACGGCCACGACGACCGGCCCGACCTCGGCGTCCGCAAGCTGGACATCGACCTCCTCGACGACGCCGGTGTGCCGCGCTGCCGGCTTCGGGGGCTCACCTCCAGGGCGTACACCGCGAACGGGTCGGCCGAGCGGGCCGGAGGCACACTCCCCCACCGTGCGGCGGCCTCCCCGGCCGGCACCGCCGCGGAGGACGGCGGTCCCCTCCCGGCGGGCACGCCGGAGGGGCGGGTCGGCCGGTACCTGGTCGACTTCCTCGCCTCCGAGCTGCGCGTACCCGCCGAGCGGATCGACGCCGACGACGCCCTCGAGCAGTACGGCATCGACTCGATCATGGCGATGAACCTGACCAACCGGTTGGAGGGGGTCTTCGGATCACTGCCCAAGACGCTGTTCTACGAGTACCAGACCATCAGCGCCCTGTCCGGGTACTTCCTCGGTGCTCATCGGCCGCGCCTGGCCGAACTGCTCGCGGCGGAGGCCCGGGAGCCGTCCGGCGCCCCGGTGGAGACCGGCGCCTCACCTGACGGGGCCGGGTCCGGACGCGTCCGCCGGACGGTCGCGCGGCGCGGCCGCCGGCAGCCGGTGCGCCGGGACACGGAGATCGCCGTCATCGGACTGGCCGGCCGCTACCCCCAGGCACGGAACGTCCGGGAGTTCTGGCGGAACCTGGCCGAGGGCCGCGACAGCGTCACCGAGATCCCCGCCGACCGCTGGGACCACGGCCCCTACTTCGACCCGGACAAGGACGCACCCGGCAAGACGTACGCCAAGTGGGGCGGGTTCCTGGACGGCGTCGACCGCTTCGATTCGCTCTTCTTCAACATCTCCCCGCGCGAAGCGGCGTTCATGGACCCGCAGGAACGGCTGTTCCTGGAATGCGTGCACGAGACGTTCGAGGACGCCGGGTACACGCGCGAGGCGCTGAGCCGCTGCGACGACCGCGGCATGCCCGGCAACGTCGGCGTCTTCGTGGGGGTGATGTACGAGGAGTACCAGCTCTACGGCGCCCAGGAGCAGGCGCGCGGCCGCAACCTCACGCTGTCCGGCAGCGCGTCGACCATCGCCAACCGGGTGTCGTACGTCTTCGACCTGCACGGCCCGAGCCTGGCCGTCGACACCATGTGCTCCTCATCGCTCACCGCGCTGCACCTGGCCTGTGAGAGCCTGCGCACCGGAGGCTGCGAACTGGCCGTCGCGGGCGGCGTGAACCTGTCGTTGCACCCCAACAAGTTCCTGATGCTCGGCAGCGGCAAGTACGCGTCGAGCAAGGGCCGGTGCGAGAGTTTCGGACAGGGCGGTGACGGCTACGTCCCGGCCGAGGGCGTCGGCGCGGTCCTGCTCAAGCCGCTCGCCCGCGCCCTCGAGGACGACGACACCGTCCACGGCGTCATCCGGGCCACCGCGGTCAACCACGGCGGCAAGACCAACGGGTACTCCGTCCCCAACCCCCGCGCGCAGTACAACGTCATCGGCCACGCCCTCCGCGAGGCCGGGGTCGACGCGGAGGCGGTGAGCTACGTCGAGGCGCACGGAACCGGCACCTCGCTCGGAGACCCCATCGAGATCTCCGGACTGACCAGCGCCTTCCGCGAGTACACCGACCGGACGCGGTTCTGCGCGATCGGCTCGGTCAAGAGCAACATCGGGCACGCCGAGAGCGCGGCCGGCATCGCCGCGCTGACGAAGGTGCTGCTGCAGATGAAGCACGGCCACATCGCGCCCTCCCTCCACTCCGAGGTGCTCAACCCCCACATCGACTTCGACGGCAGCCCCTTCCACGTGGCACGGGAGCTGACACCGTGGAGCCGCCCGACGGGCGCCGACGGCACCACGACGCCGCGGATCGCCGGCATCTCGTCCTTCGGGGCGGGGGGCTCCAACGCCCACGTCATCGTCGAGGAGTACCTTCCGGCCCCCGCCCCGTGGACGGTCCCCCTCCGCAGAGGGGGCCCGCCGCCGTCGTCCTCTCCGCGCGGACGGACGCGGGCCTGCGGGCACAGGCCGATCAGCTGCTGCGCTGGACGACCGAGGACGAGGGCGCCGCGGCCGAGCTCGCGGACATCGCCCACACCCTCCAGTCGGGCCGGGAGGAGTACGAGGAACGCCTCGGACTCGTCGCGACGACCACCGGCGAACTCGCCGCGAAACTGCGGGCGTTCCTCGACGGCGAGTCCGCAATCGCCGACGTGCACCGGGACCGGGCGGAACGCCGGCAGGACACCTCGGCCGCCCGCACCGGCGACGCTGACCGGACACGGGCACGGGACGCGGCACTCGCGCGGCGCGCCCACGGCGAGGTCGTGAGGCTCTGGACGACCGGTCTCGCGGTGGACTGGACGAAGCTCCGCGACGGGTCGGCATCCGCACCACGCCGCATATCGATGCCGACCTACCCCTTCCAGGGGGAGCGCCACTGGCCGGCCGACAGCGGCGCGGCCGGCCAGGACCGGGCCACGGGCCCGGCGCGGCTCCACCCGCTCCTGCACGCCAACACCTCCACTCTCCGGGGTCAGCGCTTCACGTCGGTCTACACCGGCGAGGAGTTCTTCCTGCGGGACCACCGGATCGGCGGCACGCCCGTGCTGTCCGGCGCCGCCTGTCTGGAACTGGCGCGCGCCGCTGTGGCGGCCTCGCTCGACGAGCCGCACCGCGTCTCGAAGCTCCGGAACGTCGCCTGGACACGACCGGTCACCCTGCACGAGCCGGGGCTGACCGTCCAGGTCCGCCTGCGGCCCGGGGAACCCGGCGAGGTCGGATTCGAGATCCTCGTTCCCGGCGACCCGGCGGCCGGAACCGCCGACGTGCTCCACAGCGAGGGCGTGGCGCAGGTGATCCCGCAACCCGCGACCGCGAACCACGACATCCGCGTCGACCTGCCGCGACTGCGCGACGAGTGCCGGACCCCCGGACCCGGCGCCGACGCGCTGTACGCGACCGCCGAGGCGCGCGGTATCGGTTACGGCCCGGCGCATCGAGGCGTCCGGCGCCTGTGGACGGGCGCGGGACAGGTCCTGGCCCGGATCGAGCTGCCGCCGGGCGTGCGGGACACCCGGGACGCCTACGGGCTCCATCCGTCGACCGTGGACGCCGGCCTGCAGGCATGCGCGGGCCTGCTGTCCGAGGCAGCCGGAGAGGGACCGCTGCTGCTGCCGTTCGCCGTGGACGAGGTCGAGATCCTCGGCCCCTGCCCGCCGCAGGCGTGGGCCTGGGTGCGGGACGGCGCGGACCGGGAGGGCGACGGATCGCGCCGCGTCGACATCGACATCTGTGACGACGACGGGCGGGTGCACCTCCGGCTCGCGGGCGTCGCCCTGCGCGCCCACACGGCTGCGACGACCCCTCGGGAGCTGTTCGCCGTACCCCACTGGGTGGCCGCGGCTCCGGCTCCGGCCACGGCTCCGGCGCCCGAGGGCCTGGTGCTGGTCGTGGACCTCCCCGAGGTCGCCGCGGCCCTCGAGACGCGGGACACCGTGCGCGTGGTCCGGCTGACGTCGAGCGCCACGGACGCCGGCCGCCGCTACACCGACCACGCGCTGCAGGTCTTCGACGAGGTCAAGCGGCTGCTCGGCGAGCCCGCCCACCACGCGGTCAGGGTCCAACTGGTCGCCCCGGCCGTCGAGGCGCCGCTGAGCACCGGACTGGCCGCCATCCTGCGGTCGGCCGGGCTGGAGAACCCGCGGCTGCTCGGCCAGCTGGTGCTGGTGGACCCGCAGGACGCCCCGGAGCGTGCCGCGTCCCGCGTGACGGCGGACCGCGCGGCGCTCGCGGACTTCGACGTGCGCTACCGCGGCGACCTCCGCCAGGTCCTGAAGTGGCGCGAGGAGGACGCCGGCCACCGGACGGCGGTGACGCCCTGGAAGAACGGAGGCGTCTACCTGATCACCGGGGGCGCGGGCGGCCTGGGCACGGTCTTCGCCCGCGACATCGCCGAGCGTGCCCGTGGCGTCCGGATCGTGATCGCCGGCCGTGCGCCCCGCGACGCGCACAAGGACACGCTGCTGGAACGACTGCGGGAACACGGCGCGGAGACGGTGTACGTGCAGGCCGACGTGGCGGTCAGGGACGACGTCGTGAGGCTCGTCCGGGAGACCCGGGAGCGCTACGGCCGGATCGACGGGATCCTGCACGCCGCCGGGCGCACCAGCGACGGGTTCGTCGTCAAGAAGGACGCGGAGGAGTTCTCCCGGGTGCTGGCGCCGAAGGTCGCCGGACTCGTGCACCTGGACGAGGCCACGAAGGAAGCGGACCTCGACTTCCTGGTCGCCTTCTCCTCGGTCGCGGGGGTCCTGGGCAATGTCGGGCAGGCCGACTACGCGGCCGCGAACGCGTTCATGGACGCCTTCGCGGCGCACCGCAACGCGCTGGTGGCCCGGGGCGAGCGGCGGGGGAGGACCCTGTCGGTCGCCTGGCCCCTGTGGGCCGGTGGCGGGATGGGGGTCGACGCGCCGACCGAGCGGTCGCTGCGCGAACGCTTCGGGCTCGTGCCGCTGCCGGACGAGGAGGGGCTGCGCGCCCTGTACCTCGCCCTGGCGTCACCGTCCGACCAGGTGATGGTGATCTCGGGCGATCGCCCGAGGATGGAGCGGACGCTCCTCGCCGGACTCCTCGTGGACGGCCCCGCGCCCCGGTCCCTGCCCCGGCCGGACGCCGCGCCCGCGGAGGTCCCGGACGGGGACGGGGCGGCAGCGCTCGCGGAGGTCCCGGACGAGACCACCGCGCAGCAGGCCGTGGCCTACTTCAAGCGGCTCCTGGCATCGGTCATCGACCTGCCCGCCGACCGGATCGACGCCGAGGCGCCGCTCGAGGACTACGGCGTCGACTCCGTCATGACCATGGAGATGACCCGCACACTCGAGGAAGTCTTCGGCTCGCTCCCGAAGACCCTGTTCTTCGAGCACCGGACCATCACCGCACTGACCCGCCACCTCCTCACGACCCGTCCGCGGCAGGTCGGGGCGCTCCTCCCCTCGGCAGGCGGGTCCCGGCGGACGCCCGACGTCACTCCGGGCACCCCTGAGCGGCCCGTCCCGGGGGCGGGACGCACCCGGCCCGCGCCCTCCGCCGCTCCGGTGGGACGTACGGCCGACCCGGCCCCGGGCAGGGGAACCGGCGACACGGCGATCATCGGCCTGGCGGGCCGCTACCCCCAGGCCCGCGACGTGCGGGAGTTCTGGCAGAACCTCGCCGCCGGCAAGGACTGCGTCACCGAGATCCCGGACGACCGCTGGGACCACCGGCCCTTCTTCGATCCGCGCAAGGGGACCCCGGGCAAGTCCTACAGCAAGTGGGGCGGATTCCTCGACGGCGTCTACGACTTCGACCCGCAGTTCTTCAACATCTCCCCGCGCGAGGCGGAGATCATGGACCCGCAGGAGCGGCTGTTCCTCCAGTGCGTGCACGACACCCTGGAGGACGCCGGTTACGTCCGGGACACCGGCAAGGACCGTACGGGGAACCTGCTCGACGGCCGGGTGGGCGTCTTCGTCGGAGTGATGTACCAGGAGTACCAGCTCCAGGGCGCCCTGGCGCAGGATGCCGGCGCGGCGCCCGTCGTGTCGGGCAGTTCCGCGTCCGTCGCGAACCGGGTGTCCCACGTGTTCAACTTCCGCGGCCCGAGCATGAGCGTCGACACGATGTGCTCGTCGTCGCTGATGGCCGTGCACCTGGCCTGCCGGAGCCTTGAGTCGGGGGACTGCGACACGGCGGTGGCCGGCGGAGTCAACCTCTCGCTGCACCCGAACAAGTACCTGCTCCTCAGCCAGGGCCGGCTCGCGTCGAGCGACGGCCGCTGCGCCAGCTTCGGTGCCGGAGGCGACGGCTACGCGCCGGGAGAGGGCGTGGGCGCGATCCTGCTGAAGCCACTGGCGCGAGCCCTCGCGGACGGCGACCGGATCTACGGGGTCATCAAGGGCACCGCCGCCAACCACCGCGGCAGGACGAGCGGTTACTCGGTACCGGAGCCGGTGGGGCAGGCCGAGGTCATCGGTGAGGCCCTGAGGCGGGCGGGTGTCAACGCGCGGGACGTGAGCTACATCGACGCGAACAGCGTCGGCACCTCCCTGGGCGACCCGATCGAGATCGCCGGCCTGTGCAAGGCCTTCGCCCCCCACACCGACGACCGGGGTTTCTGCGCGATCGGATCGGTGAAGAGCAACATCGGGCACGCCGAGAGCGCGGCCGGCATCGCCGGCGTCACCAAGGTTCTGCTCCAGCTCCAGCACGGTCGTCTGGCCCCGTCCCTGCATGTCTCGACGCTCAACCCGCACATCGACTTCGAGCAGACCCCGTTCGTGGTGCAGCGGGAGCCCGCCGAGTGGCCGGCCCCCGCGTCGGACGGCGGGACGCGCGGCGCGCTGCCACGCGTCGCGGGTGTGTCCGCGTTCGGGGCCGGCGGCTCCAACGTTCACGTCGTGCTGGCGGAGTACGTCCCCGACAGCCCGCCGCCGTCTTCGCCGGTCGGCGACGCCCGGCGTGCCGTGATACCGCTGTCCGCCCGTACGACCGAGCAGCTGAGGGCGCGGGCCGAGCAGCTGGTGGAGTGGCTGGGCCGTCCCGAGAACGCGGACCTCGTGCTCGCGGACGTCGCCCACACCCTCCAGGTCGGCCGCGAGGCACGGGAGGAACGCCTCGGTGTCGTCGCCTCCTCCGTGTCCGACCTGGTGGAGAAGCTCGGCCGGTTCCTGGCGGGCGATTTCGCGGGCGGTGAGATCGTCCGCGGTTCGATCGTCGACGCCGCCCGGACACTGACGTTGTTCGCCCCGGACTCCGACCTCGACGTGATGATCGCGGCGTGGGCCGAGAAGGGGAAGTACGAGAAGCTGCTCGAACTGTGGGTCAGCGGTGTGCCCGTGAGCTGGCGGTCCCTCGGCGGCACCGCGGCCGCACGGCGGGTCGCGCTGCCGACCTACCCCTTCGCGGCCGAGCGCTACTCCGCCTTCGACGGCCTCTCCGTCGCCGAGCTGTCCGTGCCCGGGCGTTTGGCGCCGCTGCATCCGCTGGCACAGGTCAACACGTCCGACTTCACCGAGCAGCGCTTCACGTCCGTCGTGACCGGAGAGGAGCGCATACTGGGCGAGCGCGTCACCCGCGTCGTGCCCGGCGCGGCCTTCCTGGAGATGGCCGTGGCCGCGGGCTGCCTCGGCGGCCGGACCGCCGTCGACCCCACGGCGCCGGTCGTGCTGCGCGACATCGTGTTAGCGCAGCCCCTCGATCCGGCCGACGGCCCCCGCGAGGTGCACGTCGGGCTGCGCCCGGAGGACGACGGCGACATCCGGTTCCGGATCACGAGCACACCGCTGGGCGGGGACGCCGACTCCGGCGCCTCCGAGCACGGCGAGGGTGTCCTCTACTTCGCCGACGGCGCCGAGGAGACCGTGCTCGACCTGCCCGCCCTGCGGAAGGCCTGCGGGACGTCCGTCCCGACCGCCGAGCAGCACGAAGAGCGCCGGCGTGACGACGCACTCGCGCGGGAGCCCGCGCACCGCACCGTCCGGCGGGTCCGGACCGGACCCGGGCAGGCCCTCGTCCGGCTGGCGCTGCCGGATCCGGTGCGCGACACCGAGGACGGTCTCGTACTGCACCCGGGCCTGCTCGACGCCGCGGTGCGGGCGTGCTCCGACGTCCTCGGCGGGCCGGCCGGACGGGACCGGACGGGCGACGGCGGTGGACCCGCGGTGGTCCGCGCCATCGAGGAAGTGCTCGTCCTCGACGCCTGCACGCCCGCGATGTGGGCCTGGATCCGGCCCGGCGCACAGCAGACCGGCCCCGCGCGGGTCCCCGTGTTCGACCTCGACCTGGCCGACGAACAGGGCCGGGTCCGCGTCCGGATCGGCGGACTGTCGCTCGATCGGACCGAGTCCGACCGCGACGCCCCCGGAGCAACCGCACTCGCCCCCGGCGCGGAACCCCGCGACACGACCTCGGCCGGCGGGACGGACGCCCGCGACCCGCAGCCGGTTCTGCTGGGCCGGCGGTGGCGAGCCCGACCCGCGCCGGCCCGGCCGTCCGGGCTCTTCGCGGCGCGCCCGACCGTGCTGCTCGCCGGACTGCCCGCGGTGGAACCCCTCCTGCGCGGCGACGACGCCGATGTGTTCGTCCTGACCGCCGAGGACGAGGCCCCGGACAGCCGGTACACCGCCTACGGCCTGCAGGTTCTGAGGCACCTGCGCCCCCTCTTGCGCGGGCCCGGCGACCGGCGCCAGGTCCAGCTCGTGCTTCCCGGCACGCCCGACGCGACGCTGCTCTGCGGACTCGCGGCCGTCCTCAGGACGGCCGGCCTCGAGAACCCGGCCGTCACCGGACAGGTCGTCGTGCTGGACCGGACGGACACCCCCGAGCGCGCCGTGCAGCGGATCCGGGAGAACCTCGGTTGCCCCGAGGAGACACTCGTGCGCTACGTCGAAGACCGCCGTGAGGTACCGGTCTGGGCCGAGTGCGAGGCCAGCCCCGGCCCCCACCCGCTGCCGTGGAAGGAGAACGGGGTCTATCTCGTCACGGGCGCAACGGGCGCAACGGGCGCGCTCGGACACGCCGTCGCACGGGAGATCGTCACGCGGACGGGGAACGCGACCGTCGTCCTCGTCGGTCCGTCCCCCGCGGTCCCCGAGTTCGTGGAGGCGTTGCGGACGCAGGCGGCCGGCGGCGCGGTGCGCTACGAGCGAGCCGACATCTCCAGCCCTGCCGAGGCGGACGCCCTGGTCGCGCGGATCCTGGAGTGCCACCGGGGGATCGACGGAGTCGTCCACAGTGCGGGGACCGCCGGCCGCGCGCTCATCGTCGACACGCCGGGCCGCGACTTCCTGGAGGCCCTGGCCGCGGAGACGGCGGGTGTGGTGAACCTGGACGCCGCGACCCGGTCGCTCCCGCTGGACTTCTTCGTGACGTTCTCCTCCCCCCGCGGGGTGGACGGGGCCCTCGGCCAGGTCGACGGCGCCGCGGCCCACGCCTTCCTGGACGCCTACGCGCGGTACCGGCAGGACCTCGTCGCCGACGGTGAGCGGTCCGGGCACAGCCTGTCCGTCATCTGGCCGTCGCGGGACGACGGCCTGCCGGATACGGCGGACATCGGGGACTTCCACCGGATCCTGCGCTCCGGGCACAGCCAGGTGAGGGTCCCGGTTCCTCCTGCCGACCCCGCCGAGGGGGACACCTCGGCACCGGCGCAGCGGAAGTCTCCTGCTTTCTCCACCGATGGGACGGACTCGTGACGCACTACGACAGCGACCTGCTCGAGGAGAAGGCGAGCGACTACCTCGAACGGCTCCTCTCCGAGATCACCAAGCTCCCCCTCGCCCGGGTCGACGCCCGGGCGGCCTTCGAGAGCTTCGGTGTCGACTCGGTCATGGCCATGGCCATGACGGCGCGGATGGAGACAGTCTTCGGCTCGCTGCCCACCACCTTGTTCTTCGAGTTCGCGACGCCCCGCGAGTTGGCCCGGCACCTGGTCGCCACCCGACGGTTCGACGTGGGGGATCTCCTCGGGGAAAACACGACGGACACGACGGACGCGACCGGCACGGTGGTCCCGGCCTCCGACGCCCCGGCCGCCGAGCCCCCGGCCGCCGGCGCGGCCGCCTCCCGTACCAGTGCCCGGTCGACGGGCCCCCTGCGACGCAAACCCCTGTCGTCGACGAGGTGGTCGGCGCGGAAGCCGCAGACGCTCGCGCCGTCGGCGTCCCGGCCCGCGCCCGCTCTCCCCGAGCGGCAGGGGCTGGACATCGCGATCGTCGGACTCGCCGGGCGCTACCCCCAAGCCCGCACCCTGGACGAGTTCTGGGCGAATCTGGCCGCCGGGCGCGACTGCGTCACCGAGATCCCAGCCGACCGGTGGGACCACCGGGCGTACTTCGACCCGGACCCGGACGCGCCCGGCAAGACGTACAGCAGGTGGGGCGGATTCGTGGACGGGGTCGACGAGTTCGACCCGCTGTTCTTCAACATCTCGCCCGTCGAAGCGGAGCGGATGGACCCGCAGGAGCGGTTGTTCCTCCAGTGCGTGTACGAGACCGTCGAGGACGCCGGATACACCCCGGACCGGCTGAAAGCGCCGACGGAGTCCGGCCGCACCCCCGCCATCGGCGTCTACGTCGGCGTCATGTACTCGGAGTACCAGCTGTACGGAGCCCAGGAACAGGTCCTCGGCAACCCCGTGACCGTGTCCGGGAACATCTCGGCCGTCGCCAACCGGGTCTCGTACTTCTTCGACTTCCACGGCCCGAGCCTGAGCGTCGACACCATGTGCTCCTCGTCGCTGACCGCCATCCACCTGGCGTGCCAGAGCATCCGGTCCGGTGCCTGCGACATGGCGATCGCCGGCGGGGTCAACGTGTCGGTGCACCCCAACAAGTACCTGCTCCTCGGCCGGAGCCACTTCGTCTCCAGCACGGGCCGGTGCGAGAGCTTCGGTGAGGGGGGCGACGGATACGTGCCGGGCGAAGGCGTGGGCGCCGTCCTGCTGAAGCCGCTGGAGCGGGCCGTACGGGACGGGGATCACATCCACGGGGTCATCCGGGGCGTCGCCGTCAACCACGGTGGAAGGACGAACGGCTACTCCGTCCCCAGCCCCGCCACCCAGGCCCGCGTGATCACCGAGGCGTGGCGACAGGCCGGGATCGACCCGAACGCGGTCGGTTACATCGAGGCGCACGGCACCGGTACCTCGCTCGGGGACCCCATCGAGGTCGCCGGACTCACCCGTGCCTTCCGCGAGCACGGGCGCGACGACCGGTTCTGCGCGATCGGTTCGGTCAAGAGCAACATCGGCCACGCCGAGAGCGCCGCCGGCATCTCCGGGCTCACCAAGGTGCTGCTCCAGATGCGGCACGGCAAGATCGCCCCTTCGATCCACTCCGCCGAACTGAACCCGAACATCGACTTCGGCAGCACGCCCTTCACGGTCCAGCAGACACTCGCCGACTGGACGCGGCCGGTCGTCACCGCCGACGGCGAGCAGCGCGAGCTCCCCCGGACCGCCGGCGTCTCCTCCTTCGGGGCGGGCGGCACCAACGCGCACCTGGTCCTCGAGGAGTACCGGCCGGCCCCGGACGACGCACCGGACATCCAGGACCCCGCCGCGGCCTCCCGCGGCCCCGTCCCCGTCGTCCTGTCGGCCCGCACCGCCGAGCGCCTGAGGCAGAGGGCGGCGCAACTCGCGGACTGGATCGAGCGGAAGAACCTCTCGACCGGTGACCTGCCCGCGCTCGCCCACACCCTCCAGGTGGGGCGCGAGGCCATGCGGGAGCGACTCGGTCTCGTTGCGGTTGCCATGCCGGACCTGATCGCCCGTCTCCGGGACTTCGGCGCCGGGCGCGAGGACACCGAGGGGCTGGTCCGTGGCAGGGCGCGCGCCTCGGCCGCCGGCACGGGCGTGTCCGAGGCGCTCGCCCGGCGGGACCTCGCGGGACTGCTGGCGCTGTGGGTCGAGGGCGGCGCGGTCGACTGGCACGCCCTGCACGGGAGCCGGTGCCCGGCCCGCATCGCCCTGCCCTCCTACCCGTTCGTCAGGAACCGGTACTGGATCGACACCACGCGCTCGGCCGCCGCCCTCGCTCCGCACGGGGCGACGGCGCCGTCCGGCGCCGTGGTGACCGGTGACGACCGGGATCCGGCACCCCTCCTCTTCACGGAGTCCTGGGAACCGGAGGCGCTGTCCGCCGCCCGCCGACCCGATGCGCAGCGCACCCTGGTCTGTCTCTGCCCCGGCCCGGCGGACCGGGAAGAGCTGGCACGTACCGCTCGTGAGCTGGACCCCGCCCTCACCCTGCTGTTCGTCACGCGGGGACGGCAGTTCGCCCGGACGTCCGACCACTCCTACGAGGCCGAGCACCGGACTCCCGACGACCACGTCCGGGTGTTCGAGGACATCCGGTCGCGGTACGGCGCGGTCGACGGCGTTCTGAACCTGTGGTCCCTGGACGACGCGGAGCCCGGCTCGTACACCGCCACCGTGCACCTCCTGCGGGCGATCGCCGCATCAGGGCTGCCGGTGGGGCGCGTCCTGCAGGCCGGGGAGTTCCGCGACGGCGTCGAGCGGGCGTACGCCGAGTCGTGGCTCGGCTTCGATCGCTCCCTCCACAGGGCGCTTCCCGACGTGCGGTTCTCCGCGATCCTTGCGGAGACCCATGGCCCGGCCGGCAGGACGCCCCGCGGCGTCTGGTTCGAACGTCTGTGGAACGAGTGGACGGCCGGGACGTCCGGCAGCGCGCTGTACCGCGCCGGTGTCCGCCATGTCAGCCGGGTCATTCCGAGTCCGGACCGGGCCGGCAAGCACCTTCTCAGGCCCAACGGCACCTACCTCATCACAGGGGGCGCCGGCGGCCTGGGTCTTCTGCTCGCCGAGCACCTGGCCAGGAACTGGTCGGCACGCCTGGTGCTGACCGGGCGCTCGGCCCTCGACGCCCGCAAGCGGCGCGGCATCGCGCGGATCGAGTCGCTGGGCGGCGAGGTCCTGTACCGGCAGGCCGATACCGCCGACCGGCAGGCCATGGTGGAGACGGTGGCGGCGGCGCGCGAGCGGTTCGGCCCGCTCCACGGCGTCGTCCACGCCGCCGGAGTCGCCGAGAGCGGCTCGCTGGTCGCCGGTGACGTCAGCGCCTTCCGGGACGTGCTCTCCGCCAAGGTGGACGGTACGCGCGTGCTCGACGACGTGCTCGCCCCGGAACCCCTCGACTTCGTCTGCTACTTCTCGTCGACGTCGGCGGTCCTGGGCGACTTCGGCGGCTGCGCCTACTCGGTGGCCAATCGCTTCCAGACCTCCTACGCGCGCCATCGCGACGAGCGGGTGCGCCGGGGAGCGTCGTCCGGCGCGACCGTTGCCGTCAACTGGCCCCTGTGGAGCGGTGGCGGCATGGGGTTCGACGACGCGGAGGGCATCGGGCTGTATCTCTCCACCAGTGGGCTGCGCCTGCTGGGGGAGGCCGAGGGCCTCACGCTCTTCGAACGCCTCCTGGGGCAGGGTGAGACACAGCAGATCGTCATGGCCGGCGACCCGGTACGGGTACGGCGCATGCTCGACGCGGCCCCCGTGCCGACGACCCCACGACCCGAGGCGCGCCCCGCCGCACCCACCCCCCGCGCGGGCATCACCCGTTCCGCGGACCCCTCGAACACGGAAGGCGGGCAGGACATGGCGGGCGGGGAGGACACGGACGTCGAGGCGCTGGTGCTCTCGGCCCTCAGGACGGCGATCGTCGACGTACTGCGGGTGCCCCGCGAGCAGATTCATCCCGACGAGAACTTCTCCGAGCTCGGGTTCGACTCGGTCAGCCTGGTCAAGCTGGCCAGGGCCCTGGGCGAGAGCCTCGCGACCGAGGTGCTGCCCTCGGTCTTCTTCTCCCACCCCACCCCGCAGAAGCTGGTCACTCATCTGACCGCGGAACACGGGGAGGCACTGACCCGGCACCGCGCGGAGCGGGCCCAGGCCCCGGACACCGTCCCGGCGCCGTCCGGGACTCCGGCGGCGGAGGTCCCCGTCACCGAAGCCGAGGAGCGGTCCGCGTCCGCTCCGGCCCCGCGACCCACGGCGCACACGGAGCCGGAACCGATCGCCGTCATCGGCATGAGCGGCCGTTTCCCCGCCGCTCGGTCCGTCGACGAGTTCTGGGAGAACCTCCTGCAGGGCAAGGACGCGTTGTCGCCCGTCCCGGCGGACCGGCAGGCCGACTGGGAGGGGGCGGAGGCCGTCCGTTGCGGATTCGTCCCGGGGATCGCCGAGTTCGACGCCGCGTTCTTCGAGGTATCGCCGCGCGAGGCGCGCACCATGGACCCGCGCCAGCGACTGCTGCTCCAGGAGACCTGGCGTGCCCTGGAGGACGCGGGCTACGGCGAACGGAGACTGCGCGCCGGGACGATCGGCATGTTCGTCGGTGCCGAACAGGGCGACTATTCCCACCTGACCGGGGGAGAGGGCGGCATCACCGCCCAGCACGAGGCGATCATGGCCTCGCGCCTGGCCTACCTCCTGGACTTCTCCGGCCCGGTGCTGGCCGTCAACACCGCCTGTTCCTCCGGCCTGACCGCCGCCCACCAGGCATGCGCCAGTCTGCGCGGCGGCGAGTGCGACACCGCGGTGGTCGCCGCCGTCAACCTGGCGACCACCGCGCGGGGCCTGACCGAGATGGGCAAGGCGGGGATGCTCTCCGAGAGCGGGGTCTGCCGCGCCTTCGACAAGCGGGCCGACGGCATGGTCCTCGGCGAGGCCGTCCCCGCCGTCGTCCTCAAGCGTCTGTCCCAGGCGGAAGCCGACGGCGACCGCATCCTGGCGGTCGTCCGCGGCAGCGGTATGAACTACGACGGCCGGACGAACGGCATCACCGCTCCGAACGGGGCGGCCCAGGCGCGGCTCTACCGGCAGGTCTACGAGCGGCACGGGATCGACCCCGAGCGCATCGAGCACATCGTGGCGCACGGCACGGGAACACCGCTCGGCGATCCCGTCGAGGTGAACGCCCTGGACGAGGTGTACCGGGAACGCACGGACAAGACCGGCTTCTGCGCGCTGACCTCCACCAAGCCCGGTGTCGGACACACCCTGGCCGCGTCCGGGCTGGTCGGCCTGATCGCCCTCGTCCAGTCGGTACGGCACGGCGTCGTCCCGGCGAGTCTGCACTGCGACCAGGACAGCGAGTACATCGCGTGGAGGGACAGCCCCTTCTACGTCAACAAGGTGACCAGACCCTGGCCGGCCGGACCCTCGGGAACGAGGCTCGGTGCGGTCAGCTCCTTCGGCATGAGCGGGACCAACGTCCACATGGTGGTGGAGAGTTACCCCGAGCCCACCCGCCGACCCGCGGTCACCGAGGCCCCGGCCCTGCCGTTGCTTCTCTCCGCCAAGACTCCCGAGGGACTCCAGCGGCGTGTCCAGGAGCTCCGGTCGGCCCTCGCGCAAGGAGAAACCGACTACCAGCGGCTGCGGGACACGGCGTACACGCTCCTGGAAGGCAGGCAGCACTTCGCCCACCGCTGCGCACTCGTCGTCAGCGGTGCCGGCGACGTCCTCTCCGTGCTGGCCGCGGCCGGCAGCGGCCGGGACCACCCCATGGTCAGCCGCGGCGAGGCCCCGCGCGACCAGGACCGTTCGTTGTCGGACGTCCAGGCGCGAGCGCTGCTCGACGTGCTCGGGGCGCCCGGCGTACCGGCGGAGCGGTACCGGGAGGCGTGCCGTGCCCTGGCCGAGCTCTACTGCCGGGGCGCCGCCCCTGACTGGTCGGCGCTGTTCACGGGCGACAGGCCACGGATCGTCACGCTGCCCGGCTATTCCTTCGCGCGCTCGTCGCACTGGGTCACCGACGGACGTCGTGCTCCGGCACGCCCGGCCGCGCGGAAGTTCATACCGGCACCCCCGGGAGTCCCGGCACCCCCGGAGCTCCCGGCGCAGGAGCCGGGGAAGCCGGTCGCGGCGAGTACCGTCCCCCGGAAGAAGCACCGGATCCGACTCCAGGATCCGGGCGCAGCGGCGGTCCCGAAGACAGCCCCTGTGGGCAAGCCCCGGAACGTCGCACTGACCGACACGGGTGAGGGGGCCGGCCGGCCGGTTCCTTCGGTCCCACCGGTTCCTGCGGTGGCCGCGGCCACGACCACGACTGCTTCGGGCAAGGCCGGCGGGCCGTCACGTTCTTCGAGCGCGTTGCGGGACGAGTTGCGGGCGGGGCTCGCGGCGGTGTTGTTCCTGTCGGAGAGCGAGATCGATCCGCGGCGTAATTTCGTGGAACTGGGGTTGGATTCCATCATCGGGGTGGAGTGGGTCAAGTCGATCAACAAGGCGTACGGGACGTCCTTGACGGCGACGCGGTTGTACGACTATCCGTCGGTGGTGGAGCTGGCTGCTCATATGGAGCAGCTGATACCGGCTGGGGAGGCCGTTTCCCCGGTGGTGGAGCCGGAGCCGGAGCCGGAGTCCGAGCCGGTTGTCGCGCCCCGGTCCGACGGCCCTTCGGGCGTGACCGCGGCCTCGCCGAGCCTGAGCGTGTTGCGGGACGAGTTGCGGGCGGGGCTCGCGGCGGTGTTGTTCCTGTCGGAGAGCGAGATCGATCCGCGGCGTAATTTCGTGGAACTGGGGTTGGATTCCATCATCGGGGTGGAGTGGGTCAAGTCGATCAACAAGGCGTACGGGACGTCCTTGACGGCGACGCGGTTGTACGACTATCCGTCGGTGGTGGAGCTGGCTGCTCATATGGAGCAGCTGATACCGGCTGGGGAGGCCGTTTCCCCGGTGGTGGAGCCGGAGCCGATCGCGTTACCGGTTCCGGAAGCACGGCCGGAGCCGATCGCGTTACCGGTTCCGGAAGCACGGCCGGAGCCGATCGCGTTACCGGTCCCGGAAGCACGGCCGGACCCGGAACCACGGCCGGACCCGGCACCGGACCAGGAACCGCACCCGATTCGGGTGCTGTCCGTGCCCGAGAACGCCCCGTACCCCGCCGTGCGCGGCGACCGCGTGGCCGTCGTCGGAATGTCCGGGCGTTACCCGGACGCGGCGGACCTCCGCCAGTACTGGGCCAATCTCCGGGACGGTCGGGACTCCGTGCGGGAAGTGCCCGCCGACCGCTGGGACATGTCCCGCTACTACGACCCCCGCCCCGGGCGGAAGGGCAAGACCTACTGCAACGCGATGGGTTACCTGGAGGACGCGGACTGCTTCGACCCGCTGTTCTTCAACATCTCGCCGGCCGAAGCGGAAGGCATCGACCCGCAGCACCGGCTGTTCCTGCAGGAGGCGTACCGGGCCTTCGAGGACGCGGGCTACGCCCCGGGGACGATGAGCAGGATGAAGTGCGGTGTCTATCTGGGCATCAGCGGCAACGAGTACAGCTTTCTGGTCTCCGGCAACGACAGCCGGGAAGACACCGTCGCGACGAGCAGCAGCAACGCCATCGCCGCCGCACGCATCGCCTACTTCCTCAACCTCAAGGGCCCGGCGATCGCCCTCGACACCGCCTGCTCGTCCTCCCTCGTCGCCCTGCACCTCGCTCAGCAGGCGCTGGCCAGCGGTGAGATCGACATCGCCCTGGTCGGAGGCGTCTCGCTGTACCTGCTCCCGGGCACCTACGTCAGGATGTCGGGAGCGCGGATGCTGTCGGCGCGGGGGAAGTGCCGGTCGTTCGACCAGGGAGCCGACGGCTTCGTGCCGGGCGAGGGCGTCGGAGCCCTGGTGCTGAAGCGGCTGAGCGACGCCGAAGCCGATCACGATCACGTCCACGGTGTGGTTCTGGCGTCGGGTACGAACCAGGACGGCAAGACCAACGGCATCACGGCTCCCAGCGCCAACAGCCAGATGGAACTGTTCCGTACGGTCTACGACCGGTACGGCATCGACGCGGCGTCCATCGGTTACGTCGAGACGCACGGTACGGGGACGACCCTCGGGGACGCGATCGAGCTCGACGCCCTGAGCACCGTCTACCGCGAGCGGGGAGTCGCCCCGAGGTCATGTGCGATCGGCTCGGTGAAGAGCAACATCGGGCACGCCTCCGCCGCCGCCGGCGTCGCCGGCGTGCACAAGGTGCTGCTCGGCCTGCGCCACGGCCTGCTCGTACCGTCCCTCCACGTCGAGACCCCCAACGAGCTTCTGGACTCCGACGACTGCCCGTTGACCGTCAGCAGGGACCTCCAGTTCTGGGAGGCACGGAACGGCCACGAGCTGAGGCGGGCCGCCGTCAGCTCCTTCGGATTCAGCGGAACGAACGCCCACGTGGTGCTGGAGGAGTATCGCCATGCGTGACACGACTGAACAGGCCGGGTCGTCGGCTGTCGTGATCGTCCTGTCCGCCGTGTCGGAAGGGCAGTTGAACACCCGCGTACGTGATCTGCTGGCCTTCGTCGAGGAGCAGTCGCGACTCGATCTGGTCGACCTGGCCTTCTCGCTCCAGGTGGGGCGGGCGGCGCTGGACTGCCGGCTGGCCTTCACCGCCGACTCCCTCGACGGGGTGGCCCGGGGACTGAGGACCCATCTGGGGCAGGACGACACGGTCGAGGTCTTCCGCGGCCGGACACCGGAGTCGCCGGGCTGGGAGGAGCAGAGCGAGGAGGACCGCGACCTGGTCCGCTCACTGATCTCCGCCCGCGCGTGGCGCCGTGTCGCGGAGGTGTGGGCCGGCGGCCGTGCCGTCGACTGGGCCCGCGTCCACGCTCCGCGCAGGCCCTTCCGCATTCCGCTGCCCACGTACCCGTTCGCGAAGGAGCGGTACTGGGTGGCCGCGAGCCCCGCGGCGCCCGCCGGCTCCGCAGGGCCGTCGGCGACCGCCGTGCTCCATCCGCTGCCGCACCGCGACACCTCCGAACCCGGAGGCCGGCGTTACCGGTCGACCTTCACCGGCGAGGAGCTGTTCCTGAGGGATCACCTCGTGCAGGGGGTGCGGACGCTGCCCGGAGCCGCGTACCTGGAGGTGGCGCTCGCGGCGGCGGCCGACTCCAGGGGCGCGGCGGTGACGGACAGCGCCGGCGTCGCCCTCTCGGACGTGGTCTGGATCCGGCCGTTCCGCATCGATGACCAGCCGCGCGACCTGCACGTGCTGATCCAGCCTGATTCCGCGGACACGGTCGGCTTCCGGATGTCCGCCGGCGGAGAGGACGCCGAGACCGCCGTGCTGTGCACGGGATCGGTGGCGCCGTGCGAGGCGGCACCTGCCTCCCTGGACCTCGCACGGCTGCGGGCCGCGTGCGGCGAACGGCGGTGGGACGCGACGGACGTCTACCCCGCGTTCGGGGCCGCGGGGCTCGCGTACGGCGACTCGTTCCGCGCCATCGACCACCTGCTCCTCGGGGACTCCCAGGTGCTCGCACGCGTGGTGCTGCCCGAAGCGGCGCGCGTCGACGCGGACGGCTGCTGTCTGCCCCCGAGCCTGATGGACGCGGCTTTCCAGACGTGCGCGGGACTGATGGCCGGGGAGCCGGACGCCGGGCGGACGGCATTCGTACCGTTCGGGGTGGAGCGGGTCGAGGTGCTCGCCGCGCCGGGCGAAGCCCTCTGGGTCTGGGGCCGACGCGGTGCCCGGGACACGGTGGGCGGGGCGACCCGCACCTTCGACCTCGATCTGTGCGACGACGCGGGACAAGTCCAGGTACGCGTCCGGGGCCTCTCGGTACGGGCGCTGCACCCGGGGGCGACGGCCGACGCGGCCCTCGCGTCCGCGGACGCGACGGTGTTCGCCTCCCCGCGCTGGCAACGCAGGCCGTTGTCCGGCGCGGCCGTCCCCGCCACCGGCGGGCGGGCCGTGGTGTTCGCCGAGAACGGCGCTCTCGTGGACGGCGCCACCGCGGGTCCGGACTGCGAGGTGGTGACGCTCAGCTCCCGGGCCGCCACCCTCGACGCCCGCTACACGGATTACGCGGCGCAGGTGTTCCTCAGGGCACGGCAACTGCTGCGGGACGGTACGCAGACGAAGTACGTCCTGCAGGTCCTGTTGACCGATCGACCGGAGTCACGGGTCCTGACCGGTCTCGGCGCGCTGCTGAGGACCGCGGCTCTGGAGAACCCGCGGATCACCGGACAGGTCGTCGTCATGGCAGCCGGGACGCCGCTCGCGGTACGGCTCGATCTCCTCGCGCAGGAGCGGCGCCACCCCGTCGACGCCGCCGTCAGGCTCCGCGGGGACGGGCGTGAGGTGCTCACCTGGGCCGAGGAGTCCCCGGCGGAGTCGCCCGGTTCGCCGTGGCGGTCCGGAGGCGTCTACCTCGTCACCGGCGGCATGGGCGGCCTCGGCCGCGTCTTCGCGGAGGAGATCGCCCGGCAGGCGAAGGACGCCAGGCTCGTCCTCGTCGGCCGTTCTCCCGAGACGGAGCAGTCGCGCCGGATCCTCGAACGACTCCGGGCATCGGGCGCGGAGGTGTCCTACGAACCGGTCGATGTCGCCGACCGAGCCGCGGTGAGCGCTCTGGTCCGCAGGATCCGGCGCACGGCGGGAACCATCCACGGGGTCGTCCACAGCGCCGGCGTGATCGAGGACGACTTCATCCTGAGGAAGTCCGAGGGGAGGTTCCGCGAGGTGCTCGCACCGAAGGTGAGCGGCCTGGTCAACCTCGACGAGGCGACCGGGGACCTCGACCTGGACTTCTTCGTGGCCTTCTCCTCCGGCGCCGCCGTCACGGGAAACGTCGGTCAGGCCGACTACGCGGCGGCGAACGCGTTCATGGACGCGTTCGCCGAGTACCGCCAGGGGCTCGTGGCCGACGGACGCCGCTCCGGGCGCACCCTTTCGATCAACTGGCCGCTGTGGGCCGAGGGCGGCATGGGCACCGATGCCGGCACCCGGACGGTGTTGCGCGACCGCTTCGGGATCCTCCCGCTGGAGCGCGGCGCCGGGATCGGGGCGTTCAGCCGGTGCCTCCACACGAACCACCACCAGGTACTCGTCGCCGCTGGGCACGCGGACCGGATCAGGAAGGCGCTGACGATGCAGCGAGCCGGAGAACACACGGCACCCGTGACCACCGCGACTCCTCCCGCCCCGGCGGCCGTCCGGGACGACGGACTGGCGGAGTGGACCGTCGCGTACCTCACCTCCCTGCTGTCGGAGGTGCTGAAGGTGCCCGCACGGCGCATCGAGGCAGGCAGCCGCCTGGAGCGCTACGGCATCGACTCGATCCAGGCCGTCAACCTCACCGCCCGGCTGGAGGCCTCCTTCGGACACCTGCCGAAGACGCTGTTCTTCGAGTACCGGAACGTCAAGGAGCTGAGCCAGTACTTCATCGAGGCCCACCAGGACCGGCTGCGGGAGCTGAGAGGGACCGGCCCGGTCGACGAGGCGCTCTCGCCTCCGGCAGCGGCGCCGGCGCCCGCACCGGCGGAGCCGTCCGCCGCGGACGCCGTCACCGGTCGGGCGGCGGTGACCGCGACCGGGCGGGCGCACCGTGCGGAGGGGACCGGCTCCGCCCCGCGCGCCATGGAGATCGCCGTCATCGGAGTGGCCGGGCGGTACCCGCAGGCACCCGACCTGCGGACGTTCTGGCGGAACCTCGCGGAGGGCCGGGACTGCGTCACCGAGGTCCCCCGGGATCGCTGGGACGCCGGCGCCTACTACGACGCGGACCGTTCCCGGCCGGGGACGACGAACTCCAAGTGGGGCGGCTTCCTCGACGACGTCGACCGGTTCGACCCGCTGTTCTTCAACATGTCACCCCGGGAGGCCGAGTTCACCGACCCGCAGGAGCGCCTGTTCCTGGAGTGCGTCTACGAGACGCTCCAGGACGCCGGATACACGCGCCAGGACCTGACGGCGCCCTCGCCGAACGGGGCCGGAGGCCGCGTCGGGGTGTTCGTGGGCTCGATGTACGACGAGTACCAGCTCTACGGTGCGACCGAGCAGGCGCTGGCCGACGGAAGGGTCGTTCCGGGCAATGCCGCGAACATCGCCAACCGCGTCTCCTACTTCTGCGACTGGCAGGGGCCGAGCCTCACCGTCAAGACGATGTGCTCCTCGTCCCTGACGGCTCTCCACCTCGCCTGCCAGAGCCTGCAGACGGGCGACTGCGAGGTCGCCATCGCCGGCGGTGTCAACCTGTCCCTGCACCCCGCGAAGTACCTTCTGCTGGGACAGGCCGGCTTCGCGTCCGGCACGGGCCGCTGCGAGAGCTTCGGCCAGGGCGGCGACGGCTACGTGCCCGCCGAGGGGGTGGGCGCGGTGATGCTCAAGCCGCTGGACCGGGCCGTCGCCGACGGTGACCGCATCCTCGGGGTGATCAGGGCGACAGCGGTGAACCACGGCGGCCGTACGAACGGCTACACCGTCCCCAACCCGAACGCCCAGGCCGACGTGGTCGCCCGAGCCCTGGACAGGGCAGGGGTCGACGCGCGCACCATCAGCTATGTCGAGGCGCACGGTACGGGCACCTCGCTCGGGGACCCGATCGAGATCGCCGGCCTCACCAAGGCGTTCTCCCGCCACACCGACGACCGCCAGTTCTGCGCGATCGGTTCGGTCAAGAGCAACATCGGACACGCCGAGAGCGCCGCGGGCATCTCGGCCTTCACCAAGGTGCTGCTGCAACTCGCGCACGGCCGCCTGGCGCCCTCGCTCCACTCGGAGACGCTGAACCCGCACATCGACTTCGGCGACACGCCCTTCCGGGTGCAGCGGGAGCCGGCGGAGTGGCGGCGGCCGGTGATCGACACACCTGACGGGCCCCGGGAGTACCCGCGTCTCGCCGGCGTCTCGTCGTTCGGGGCCGGCGGATCCAACGCCCACGTCATCGTGGGGGAGTACGTACCGGCAGAGCCCCCGGCGGCCGGCGATCCGGGGCAGTGGCCGTTGGGGTCGGTCATCGTGCTCTCGGCGAGGACCGAGGAGCAACTGCGCGAGCAGGCCCGGCGCCTGCTGGACTGGGTGCGCGAGGAGCGGGTCGAGGACGCCGACGTTCCCGCTGTCGCGGCCACTCTCCAGGTGGCCAGGGAGCACATGGCCGAGCGGCTGGCGTTCCTGGCCGGCTCGGCGGCCGAGCTGACGGCCCGCCTGGACGACTACGTCGAGGGCAAGGACGACGCCGGGGCGTACCGGGGTCGCGGCAGACGCTCCCAGGACGTCGTCTCCGTCCTGGTCGAGGACGAGGACATGGAACGCACCATCGCGGCCTGGGTGCACAAGGGGAAGTTCGGCAAGCTGCTCGAACTGTGGACCAACGGGCTGGACCTGCCGTGGCGCAGCTACTACCCGAACGCGCTGCCGCGCCGGCTCTCCCTGCCGGCCTACCCGTTCGCCCGCAAGCGGTTCTGGATGAACGGCGGCGCCCGGTCCGGCACCGGGACGGCCGGCCCCGGCGTCGCCACGGCGGCCGAACCGGCCGCGCCGGTGGTGCGTGCGGACGTGACGGTCCAGGAGGCGCCGGCCCCTCGCCCGGTGTCCGGCACGCGGACCGTGCCGAAGCCCCGCGGCATCGGGCTGACCCCGCTGGACGCCGGTTTCGGGCACAGCGGCGGCGCGGCGCCCGCGCGACCCGCTTCACCGGGCTCATCCCCGGCGCCGCAAGCGCCGCAAGCGCCGGACGCGCCGGCCGAAGAGGCCGACGCCACCGCGGCGCCCCGTACGGAAGGCGTCCCGCGCCCCGCCCCGGCAGTCCCGGTGGTCCCGCCCGGCCCGACGCCCGGACGGCTCGTCCCTCCGGGGCCCGTCGTTCCGGACCAGGCGAGTCTCGTCCGCGAGCTGGCGGCGAGCCTCGCCGACGCCCTGTACCTGCTCGAGGAAGAGGTCGACCCGGACACGAAGTTCACCGACATCGGCCTGGACTCGATCGTCGGCGTCGAGTGGATGAACGCGATCAACAAGCGTTACGGACTCGATCTGACGGTGACCCGGCTCTACGACCACCCCACCGTCGTGGAACTGTCGGCCTGCATCGTCCGGGAGCTGGCCGAAGGAGGCGCCCCCCAAGGGCGTCCCTTTCGTGAGGTGACCGAGCCCGTCGTCGAGCCCGAGCCCGAGCTGACCGGAGTCGTGGAGCCCGAGCCGGTCAGGATCGCCGAGCCCGAGCCGGTCGTGGTCGCCGAGCCGGCTCCCGCGGCCGAGCGGGCGACGCGGGCCGAGTCCGCCGCCGTGCCGTCGGGAGCGGATGCCCACCCGATCGGCGCGATCGCCGTGGTGGGCATGTCCGGCAGGTACCCGGGGTCCGCGACCCTGGACGAGTACTGGGACAACCTGGCGCACGGCCGCGACTGCGTGGGCGAGGTCCCCGAGTCCCGCTGGAGCGTCGCCGAGCACTACGACCCGCGTCCCCACCAGGAGGGCAAGGTCACCTGCAAGTGGATGGGCCACCTCGACGACATCGAGAGCTTCGACCCGTTGTTCTTCAACATCCCGCCGGCGGAGGCGGAGTCGATGGACCCGCAGCAGCGGCTGTTCCTTCAGGAGGCGTACCACGCGTTCGAGGACGCGGGCTACGACCCCCGTTCGCTGAGCGGCCGCAAGTGCGGTGTCTACCTGGGGATCATGAGCAGTGAGTACGGCGCGCTCATGCAGCGGCACGGCGGTGAGACGAGTGCGGCGGCCACGAGCGGCAGCAATGCCATCACCGCCGCACGCATCGCCTACTTCCTCGATCTCAAGGGCCCTGCCATCGCCCTGGACACGGCCTGTTCGTCCTCTCTGGTGGCCACCCATCTGGCGACGCAGGCCCTGCGGAGCGGTGAGATCGACATGGCCCTGGTCGGTGGCGTCACCCTCTACCTGAGCCTGGACGCGTACCTCGGCATGTCCAGCGCGGGAATGCTGTCCCCGGACGGGCGCTGCAAGGCCTTCGACAACAGCGCGAACGGGTTCGTGCCGGGCGAGGGCGTGGGCGCGCTCGTCCTCAAGCGCCTCGAAGACGCCGTGCGCGACCGTGACCACATCCACGGCGTGGTCATCGGCTCGGGCATCAACCAGGACGGCAGGACCAACGGCATCACCGCGCCGAGCGGCGCGAGCCAGATGGAGCTGGAGCGCGACGTCTACGACCGGTACGGCATCGACCCCGCCGGGATCGGCTACGCCGAACTGCACGGTACGGGAACCAAACTGGGCGACCCGATCGAGCTGGAAGCCCTGGCGACGGTCTACCGGGAACACACGGACAGGACCGGGTACTGCGCCATCGGCTCGGTGAAGAGCAACCTCGGCCACACCTCGGCCGCCGCCGGCATCGCCTCGATCCAGAAGGTGCTGCTGTGCATGCGGAACGAGCAGCTGGTGCCGACGCTGCACTTCGACCGGCCCAACGAGCACTTCGATTTCGAGAGCTCCCCGTTCCGTGTGAACACCGAGCTCTCGCCGTGGAAGACCGAACCGGGCTCCCCGCGACGCGCGGCCGTCAGCGGCTTCGGCTTCAGCGGCACCAACGCCCACCTGGTCGTTGAGGAGTTTCCGCAGGATGCCGCGGAGCGGCCGGTCGGCGGCCCGCAGGTCTTCGTGCTGTCGGCCAGGAGCGAGGAACAGCTGAGGGTGTCGGCCGCCCGCCTCGTCGCGCACCTGCGCGCCCACCCGTCGCAGGCCCTGGCGGACGTCGCCCACACACTGCAGCAGGGCAGGGAAGCCATGGCACGGCGGCTGGCCGTCGTGGCCACCACGCCGGGAGAGCTGCTGGAGAAGCTGACGCGGTACGTCGAGGACGGCGTGGCGGACGGCGTCCTCACCGGCCTGGCCGGCAAGGACCGGGCGGGCCGGACCGAGCCGGTGCCGCAAGCCGGTCCGGACGGCACGGTGTCGGCGGCGGAGGCCGAACGGCTGGCCGCGGCGTGGATCGGTGGAACGCCCGTCGACTGGGCGCGGCTTTCCGAGGGAGCCCTGCCCCGTCGGGTCCCGCTGCCGACGTACCCCTTCGCGCGTGAGCGCTGCTGGTTCGACGACGCCCCGGCGTCGCGGCGGCCCGAGGCGTCCCTCCCGGCGCCGGATCCCGTCCCCACCGCGCAGGAGCACACGCCGACCGGATCCGACGGCGAGGTCCCGGACGGCACGAACATCCTGTTGGCGCCGGTCTGGGACGCGGTCCCCCCGCGTGCGCCGCAGGACGTCGCCCTCCCGTCCGGCCGGGTCGTCGTGATCGGCGGCACCGAGGAACAGCGGGAGCGGATCGGCGTCGTCCATCCCCGCGCCGAACACCTGCCGCTGGACCCCGCGGACACGGTCGAGACCATCGCCGCGAAGCTCGACGCCACCGGCGAAACCCTCGGGCACCTCGTCTGGCTGGCTCCCCGGGAGCCGGTCCTCGACGGCCCCGACGCCGCGGCCGACGCGCTGGTGGACGCGCAGGAGGCCGGTCTGTACGCCTGTTTCCGCACGTTGAAGGCGCTGCTGAGGCTGGGGTACGGCCGCCGCCCGCTCGATGTCACGGTCGTGACCGAGCGGACGCTGCGGGTCCGGCGTACGGACGTCGTCCACCCCGCCCATGCCGGTCTGCACGGACTGCTCGGCTCCGTGGCGAAGGAATACCCGGGCTGGACGGTGCACCTCGCCGACCTCGACCCGGACCGCGACTGGCCGGTGGCGCAGCTGTTCGCCCTGCCCCGCGAGGAGAGCGGCAGCGTGTGGGCGTACCGCCGTTCCCGCTGGTACCGCCAGACCCTCGTGCCCGTGCGGGACACCGCCGCGGAGCACACCCGCCGGGCGGTGTACCGGCAGGGCGGCGTCTACGTCGTGATCGGCGGCGCGGGGGGCATCGGCGAGGCGTGGACCGAGCACATGATCCGCGCCCACGGGGCGCAGGTCGTGTGGATCGGGCGGAGGGAGGAGGACGAGTCGATCCGGGCGAAGCTGAGTCGCCTGGGCGAGCTCGGTCCCCGACCGCGGTACGTGCGGGCCGACGCCACCGACCGGGCGGCGCTGGAGAGGGCGTACGAGGACATCAAGAGGACCCATCCGGTCGTCCACGGTGTGATCCACTCGGCGATCGTGCTGCTCGACCAGAGCCTGGAGCGCATGGACGAACAGCGCTTCCGCGCCGCGGTCACGGCCAAGGTCGACGTGAGCGTCCGACTCGCCCAGGTCTTCCGGGGCGAGCCACTGGACTTCCTCCTCTTCTTCTCCTCGATGAACTCGTTCCTGAAGGCTTCGGGGCAGTGCAACTACGTGGCGGGATCGGTGTTCGAGGACGCCTACGCCCACCGCCTCGCCGGCGAGCTGGACATACCCGTCAAGACCATGAACTGGGGCTACTGGGGCACCGTGGGCGTCGTGGCCGCACCGGAGTACCGGGAGCGCATGCACAGGGTCGGCGCCGGCTCGATCGAACCCGCGGACGGCATGGCGGCTCTCGACGTCCTCCTTTCCGGCACATTCGACCAACTCGGGATGATCAAGGCCCACGGGGGTAATTCCTGACATGCTGAACGACATCCGGCGCGAATCCATCGCGATGGCGCCCGAAGGCACGCGGGTTCCCCTGCGCCACCTGTGCCGGGAGCAGGCCGGTACGACGGATCCGGCAGCGGGCGCGCCGCCCGGTGCCGGATCCGGCCTGGACGAGGACCTGCTGAGCCGCCTGCTGCTTCTCCAGCTCATGAGCGCGGGCCGGTTGTCCGGAGCGGCTCCGGCCCCGCTCCCCGGCGGCGGACTGCGGCGCTGGCTGGACGAATCCGTGCGCCGGCTGCGCGTCGGCGGGCTGCTGAGCGGCTCCCCCTCGCGGCCGGTCCCGGCGGTGACGGTGGACGGCTCCGCCGCGTGGTCGGAATGGGAGGAACACGGCGCCGACGCACGGGGGGACACCGGCCGGCGCGCGCGGTTCACGCTGCTCGACGCCACGCTGCGGGCGCTGCCGGGCATCCTGCGCGGCGAGGTGCTCGCCACCGACGTGATGTTCCCCGACTCGTCGATGGAGCTGGTCGAGCGCATCTACCGGGACAACCCCCTCTCCGACCGCTTCAACGGGATTCTCGCGGACGCCGCGGCCGCCGTGGTGCGGGAGATCGTCCGCGCCGACCCGGCCGCCCGCGTCCGCATCCTGGAGATCGGCGCCGGCACCGGCGGCGGGAGCGTCACCGTCCTCGAGCGGCTGGAGCCCTTCGCGGCGCACGTCGAGACGTACTCCTACACGGATCTGTCGAAGTCCTTCCTGATGTACGCGGAGGAGGAGTACGGGCCGCGGTACCCCTACTTGGACTACCGGTTGTTCGACGTCGAGGAACCGCTGGCCGAGCAGGGCATCGCCCCCGGTTCCTACGACCTCGTCCTGGCCACCAACGTGCTGCACGCCACGAAGGACATCCGCCGGACGCTGCGCAACGCCAAAGGCGCGCTCAAGCGGCACGGAGTCCTGCTGGCGAACGAGCTCTCCTCCCACTCGCTCTTCACCCACCTGACGTTCGGCCTCCTCGACGGCTGGTGGCTCTACGAGGACGACGAGCTGCGCATGCCGGGCGGCCCCGGCCTCTCCCCGGAGACCTGGGAGGAGGTGCTCGACGACGAGGGATTCGACTCCGTGTCCTTCCCGGCGCTGCGGCTGCACGAGCTGGGCTACCAGGTGATCGCCGCGGAAAGCGACGGCGTCGTCCGGCAGGCGGCCCGGGAGGCCGCGGCCCCGACGGCCCCGGCGGGGGAAACGGTCGACGAGCCCCCCGCCCGGCCGGAGAGCCGGGAGGCCGCCTCCGGCGAGGCGACGGAACAGCGGGTCAGGGACACGGTCTTCGAGCAGCTGAGACTGTCGTTGAAGCTCGACCGGTCACGGATCGGCGCGGATGACGCCTTCATGGACTACGGTGTCGATTCGATCATCGGTGTGCGGCTGATCCAGGAGATCAACCGTGCGCTCGGCACCGACCTCGCCACGACCGACCTCTTCGACCACGGTTCCGTCAACCGGCTGGCGCGGCACATCGTCGACCACGCGCTCCCGGCGGCACCGGCCGAACCCGCCGCACCGCGGCCGACCGGGCAGCGGGTCGCGCCCGAGGAGCCCGCGCCGTCTTCATCCGCGTCCCGGCGGCCCGCCGGGACGCACGCGGGGCTGACCGCCGCGGGCGCCCCGGCCAGGGAGCCCATCGCCGTCGTCGGCATGAGCGGCAGGTTCGCCGGTTCGGCCGGCGTCGAGCAGCTCTGGGAGCACCTCGCACAGGGCCACGACCTCACCGGGCCCGTCTCGCGGTGGGACCTGTCGCGCTACCACCCGGCCGACGCGCAGGGCTGCGAACGCGGCAGCTTCATCGACGGGATCGACCGCTTCGACCCGGCCTTCTTCAACATCTCGGGTGTCGAGGCCACGTACATGGATCCGCAGCAGCGGCTCTTCCTCGAGGAGTCGTGGAAAGCCCTGGAGGACGCCGGCTACGCGGGCTCCGGCACCCGGGGGCGGCGCGTAGGCGTGTACGTCGGCTGCCAGGAGAGCGGCTATGCGCAGCTGTTCGGCGCCGAGGCGCCCCCGCAGTCCATGTGGGGCAACGCGCTCTCGGCGATGCCGGCACGGATCTCGTACCATCTCGACCTCCAGGGCCCGGCGATCGCCGTCGACACCGCCTGCTCCAGTTCGCTCGTCGCCGTCCACCTCGCCTGCCAGGGGCTGTGGGGCGGTGAGACCGAGATGGCCCTGGCGGGCGGCGTCTCCCTGCAGTGCACGCCGCAGTTCTACGTGCTGGCGGGCCGGGCCGGCATGCTCTCCGCGAGCGGCCGCTGCCACGCCTTCGACGACCGGGCCGACGGCTTCGTGCCCGGCGAGGGCGTCGGGGTCCTCGTCCTCAAGCGGCTCGGCGACGCGCTCGCCGACGGCGACCACATCCGGGGCGTCATCAGCGGCTCCGGGATCAACCAGGACGGCGCCTCCAACGGGATCACCGCGCCGAGCGCCGCGTCCCAGGAACGGCTGGAGACCTCGGTCTACGACACCTTCGGCATCCGCCCCGACGGCATCCAGATGATGGAGGCGCACGGCACGGGCACCAAGCTCGGCGACCCGATCGAGTACCGGGCGCTGAAGCAGGCCTTCCGCCGGTACACCGACCGACGCGACTACTGTGCGCTGGGCTCGGTCAAGTCCAACCTCGGCCACACCATCACCGCCGCCGGCGTCGCCGGAGCCATCAAGGTCCTGCTCTCGCTCGAGCACCGGACCATCCCGCCCTCGATCAACTTCGAGCGGGCGAACGCGCACATCGACCTGTCCGACAGTCCCTTCTACGTGAACACGGTCAACCGCCCCTGGGCCGCCGGGAGCGACGGCACACGACGTGCCGCGGTCAGCTCCTTCGGGGTGAGCGGGACCAACGCCCACATCGTGTTCGAGGAGGCCCCGGGCGCGGTCCGCCCCTCCACCGCGACCACCGTACCCACCACGCACCTCGTCACTCTCTCCGCGGCCACCGCCGGGCAACTCGTCGAGCAGGCCGAGCGCCTGATCGACCACTGCGAGCAGCGGCCCGGGCTGGACCCGGGCGACATCGCCTTCACCCTCCTCGTCGGCCGCAGACACCTGGCGCACCGGCTGGCCTGGGTCGTACGCGACAGCGCGGAACTGGTCCGGACCCTGCGCACCTGGCTCGACGGGGAACAGAGCCCCCGCCTGAGCGCCGGCCAGGTCCCCGCGCAGGGGATCGAGGAGCGGGCCGCGCTGCGGAACCTCGGCAACGACTGCCTCCGGCAGGCCGCCACCGACCCGGCATCGCGCACCGAGTCGCTGTCGACCGTCGCGGACCTCTACGTCCAGGGCTACGACCTGGACTACGCCGCCCTCTTCGGCACGGGCCGGCACACCCGCGTACCGCTGCCGACCTACCCGTTCGCCCGGGACCGGTACTGGGTGCCCGAGCAGCGGGTGCTCGCCCCGGCTCGTCCCGGCACGGCAGGGCCGCACCCGCTGCTGCACGAGGACGTCTCGGACTTCGCCGCCCGCCGCTATCGCACACGGTTCACCGGTGAGGAGCACTTCCTCACCGACCACGTGGTCAAGGGACGGAAGGTGCTGCCGGGCGTCGCCTGCCTGGAGATGGCGCGGGCCGCCGCCGCCCTCACCCCGGGAACGTCCGGGCCCGGTGGCGGCGCCGACGCCGTCGCCCTGCGCAACGTGGTGTGGGCGCGGCCCGTGGCCGTGGACGCCGAGCCCGTCACCCTCGTCACGTCCCTCACAGCCAAGGGCCCCGACGAGGCCGACTACGAGATCACCGGCACGCCCGGTCCGGCGTCCGGCGCCGCCCCGGTGGTGCACAGCCAGGGGCAGGTGGTGCGGAGGGCGGTGACGCAGGCGCAGCTCGACCTCCCGGCCCTCCGTGCCGCGTGCGACCAGCTGGAGCTGACCGCGGCCGAGCTGTACCGCGCGTACGAGGCCATCGGATTCCGCTACGGCCCCTCGCACCGGGGCCTGGAGCGGCTGCACATCGGCCGCGGCCAGATCCTCGCCCGCCTCGTCCTGCCCGGCTCGGTCCGTGCGGCTCGCGACGCGTTCGTCCTGCATCCCAGCCTGCTCGACGCGACCCTGCAGGCATCGCTCGGCATCGGTCTCGCGACCGGCGCGGCCGAAGCACTCGACGTGTCCGGCATGAAGCCCTCCCTCCCGTTCGGCCTGGACGAGCTCGAAGTGCTCGGCGGCTGCCCGGAGTCGATGTGGGCCTGGATCCGCTTCGGCGCGGGCTCCCGGGCGGACGGACAGGTCTTCAAGCTCGACATCGACCTCTGCGACGACGGAGGACGGGTCCGCGTCCGGATCCGTGGCATGTCCTACCGCGTCCTCGAGGGCGAGGTCGGCGGGCACGGGCCGGACGCGGTGTCCTGCGTCAGCTTCCTGCCGGTCTGGCGGGAAGCCCCGCCGGGCGGCGACCCGGACGTCGCACCGCAAGAACGCGTCGTGCTGCTGCCCGACCTGCCAGTCCTCGGCGAACTCCTCGCCCGGCGGGATCCGGCGGCGCGGCTGCTGCGGCTGACCTCCGCCGCGCCCGGGATCGCGGAGCGGTTCACCGAGTACACCGTCCAGGCGCTGGACCACCTGCGCCGCCTGATGGCCGAGGGCGTGCGGCACGGGGTCCGCGTCCAGCTCGTCGTCCCCGACGAGGCCGGACTCGCCGCCACCCGCGGCCTGCTCGGGCTGCTGAAGTCGGCGCAGGCGGAGGAGCCGGGGTTGCTGCCGCAGGTGGTGGTCGTCGACCCGGCCGAGACCGCCGAGCGGACGATGTCGCGGCTCGCCGCGGCCCGGCGGCATCCCGACGCGTCCTGCGTGCGATTCCGGGCCGACCGCGTCGAGGTCCTCGGCTGGCGCGAGGGCGGCACGTCCGCGGAGGCCCGCGTGCCCTGGCGCAGTGGCGGGGTCTACCTCGTCACGGGCGGCCTCGGCGGCGTCGGCACCCTCGTCGCACGGGACATGGCCGAGGTGCGCGACGTCACGATCGTCCTGGCGGGCCGCTCACCGCTCGGACCCGAACAGGAGTCCCTCCTGGACGCGCTGCGCGACCGGGGAGCCGACGTCCGCCACGCGCGGGTCGACGTCACCCGGGCCGCCGCCGTGCGCTCCCTGGTGGACGGCATCCTGCGGGAGCACGGCGCCCTGCACGGCATCATCCACGCGGCCGGGGTGCTCCGCGACGGCCTCGTACGCGGCAAGACCGCCGACGACTGCCGCGCGGTCCTCGCACCGAAGGTCGCCGGCCTGGTGAACCTGGACGAGGCGAGCAGGGACGTACCGCTGGACTTCCTGGTGTCGTTCTCCGGCGCGGCGGGGGTGTTCGGCAACGCCGGACAGAGCGACTACGCGGCGGCCAACGCGTTCCTGGACGCCTACACGCACCACCGGCGGCAGCTGGTCGACCGCGGTGAGCGCTCGGGAGCTTCCGTGTCGGTCGACTGGCCGCTGTGGGCCGAGGGCGGGATGCGGGTGGATCCCGGCACCGAGGCGATGATGCGCGAGCGGCTCGGCATGACGCCCATGCCGACCGGCGCGGGCCTGGGCGCCCTGTACGCCGCTCTGGAGGCGCCGCACAGCCAGGTCCTGGTCGTCGCGGGCGACGCCGACCGGATCAGGCGTGCCGTGCTGGGCCGACCGGCGGCGCCCGAGGCGTCCCGGCCCGCACCGCCGCGGTCGGCCGCCCCGGTGGACGGCCCGAGGACGGGCCCGGTGCCGGTGCCGGCTGTCGGCCGGACCCGGCAGGCGACGGGCGGCGCGGCCGACCCGGTGCGCACCGCTGTGGTCGCGTGGCTCCGGCAGACGCTGAGCGAGGTGCTCCAGGTGCCCGGTCACCGGATCGACGCGGCGGCGCCCTTCGAGCAGTTCGGCATCGACTCGGTGCTGGCGCTCTCCCTCACCAACAGGCTGGAGACCGAATTCGGTTCCCTGTCGAAGACGCTCTTCTTCGAGCACCGCAACCTCCACGAGCTGAGCGCCTACTTCCTCCAGGCCCACGCGGACGCGGTCCGGACGGTCGTCGGCGTCCACGGCGAGCCCGACCGGTTCGCCGCGTCCGATGCCGGCGCCGCGGTCACCGTCGTACGGCCCCCGGCACCGGCCGAGGCGCCGTCACCGGCCGAGACCGTGCGGCCCGCGCCCCGGCCCGTGACCCGCGAGGACGCGATCGCCGTGATCGGACTCGCCGGCCGCTACCCCGGCGCGCAGGACCTGGACGAGTTCTGGGAGAACCTGGTCGCGGGACGGGACTGCGTCACGGAAGTGCCCCGGGACCGCTGGAAGCACGACCCCTCCGACGACTCCGACCGGAGCGGGCCCGGCACCCCCGCAGGGTGGGGCGGGTTCCTCGACGGCGCGGCCGACTTCGACGCACCGTTCTTCAACGTCTCACCGCGCGAGGCCGCGATCATGGATCCGCAGACGCGCCTGTTCCTGGAGTGCGTCTGGACCCTGCTGGAGAGTTCCGGTTACACCCGGGACCGACTGCGCGACGCGCACGGCGGCCGGGTCGGCGTCTACGTCGGCGCGATGTACCAGCACTACCAGCTGCTGTCGTCCGACCTCGCGCACGAGTCGATCACGTCGGTGATGAGCCACGGTGCCATCGCCAACCGGGTCTCGCACTTCTTCGATCTGCAGGGTCCGAGCCTCGCGATCGACACCACCTGCTCCTCGTCGCTGGTCGCGATCCACATGGCCTGCGAGGAACTGCGCAGGGGCGGCAGTGACATGGTGATCGCCGGTGGCGTCAACCTCTCCCTGCACCCCAAGAAGTACCTGGGGCTGAGCCTCACCGGCCTCACGGGCAGCGACCCCGGCAGCCGGGCTCTCCTCGACGGGGACGGTTTCGTGCCCGCGGAGGGCGTCGGCGCGGTGCTGCTGAAGCCGCTGTCCAGCGCCCTCCGCGACGGGGACGAGGTCCTCGCCGTCATCCGGTCGAGCGCGACCAACCACAAGGGCCGCACCAGTGGCCCCATGGTGCCGAGCCCGGCCCGGCAGGAGCGGCTGATCGCGGAGAACCTGGAGCGGGCGGGCGTCCACCCGCGCACGATCAGTTGTGCCGAGGTGTCGGCCAACGGTTCCCAGATGGGCGACGCCATCGAATTCGCGGCGCTGCGGGACGCCTTCGGCGCGCGCACCCGCGACGAGCGGTTCTGCGCCATCGGCACGGTCAAGTCCACGCTGGGCAACATGGAGGCGGCCTCGGGCATAGCCCAGCTGAGCAAGGTCGTCCTGCAGCTCGCGCACCGCCGGCTCGTCCCCTTCGCCGGGAAGGGCCGGCTCAACCCGGGGGTCGAGCTCGCGGGCACCGCGTTCTATCTGCCGCAGGAGGCGGAGCCGTGGCAGCGGCCCGTCGTGGACCTCGACGGCGAGGAACGGGAGTACCCGCTGCGGGCGACCGTCAACTCCTTCGGGGCGGGCGGCTCCAACGCCCATCTGGTCGTGGAGGAGTACACGGCGGAGCCCGAGGCCGACGACGCTGTCGTCCCGGCACCCCGGGAGTCCGCCCCCGCGCCGCAGATCGTGGTCCTCTCCGCGCGCACCGAGGACCGGCTGAGGGCCGTCGCGAGCCGGCTGCTGGAGTTCCTGTCCACGCGGGCGGACCTGTCCCTCGAGGACGTCGCCCACACACTCCGCTGCGGGCGCGAGGCCATGCACGTCCGGCTGGCACTGGTGACGGGGAACCTGAAGGGGCTCGCCGCGGGCCTCACCCACTACCTCGACGGTTCCGAGGGGAGCGCCCCCGTACCGCTGTTCACCGGCAATGCGGGGCGGGACGACTCCGACCTCGACCTGCTGCTCGGCGGGCGGGCCGGGGAGGCACTGGTCCGCGAGCTGCTGGCCGAGAACCACCTGGAGAAACTGGCCCTGCTGTGGGCGCGAGGCGGGAAGGTGCCCTGGGAGTCGGTGCGGCATGGCGACCGGACCCCGCGGCTGCTGCGGTCGCTGCCGGGCTACCCCTTCGACCGGAAGCGGTACTGGGTGCCTGCGCCCCAGGGAGGGGACGCCACGACCGCGGTCACCGCTCCGGCGGCGGTCACCCCTCCGCCGTCCGCTGCAACGGCCGGCGGAGCCGCGGACCGGATCACGGCCACCGTCGCCGACTTGCTGGGGATGCGTACGGACGAACTCGACCTCGCGACGCCGCTGGAGGACCTCGGCTTCAGCTCGATCCACGCCACGCAGCTGCTCCAGGCGCTGCGGATCGAGGTCGACCCCCTGGCCGACCTCCGTGCGCTGAGCGAGTGCCGGTCGACCCGGGACCTGGTGCGGCGCTTCGGGTCCGGGGCCGGCGCATCCGGCGGGACCGGACCGGCTCCCGTCGCGCCGGTGCGTATCCCGGAGGTCGTCCACCTCAACGCTGCTCGCGAGGGCCGGCCGGTCTTCTGGTTCCACGGCGGGCTCGGCGGCGTGGAGGTCTACGCGTCGATCACCGACAGCATCGAACGGCCCTTCTACGGGATCCAGGCCCGCGGCTGGATGACGGACAGCGAGCCGCTCCACGGGATTCGGGCGCTGTCGACGCACTACGCGCAGATCATCCGCACGGTCCAGCCCGAGGGGCCCTACGACCTCGGCGGCTACTCGTTCGGCGGCCTGCTGGCCTACGAGGTGACCCGTCGGCTCCAGGAGCAGGGCGGGACGGTCGAGAGCATCGTCATGGTGGACACCTACGACGACAGCGTGGGGGAGGTGACCATGTCGCGCCCCGACATGCTGTTGCAGCAGGTCAACGCCCTGCTGTTCGCCGCGTCCAAGCCGGCTCCGAAGGATTTCGCGGACACGCTGGTGTCCGTCCGCGAGATCGACTGGGGTCAGGACGAGGACGCCCTGCTCGACCGGATGCTCACCCTCGCGCGCCAGCGCGGGCTGAGGGGGGACCCGCGGACGCTGCGCACCCGCGTGCTGCGCAATCTGGCAGTTCAGGAGGCCTACGGACTGCTGGACTACGACATCGCGCCGCTTCCCCGGCCGGAGTCGGTCGCCTGTTTCTACTTCCGCAACCGAAGCGGCCTGTTCTACGGGGAGATGGAGCCGCTGTTCTCCACGCAGGAGGACGGCGCGGTCCTGGACAACGCCGTCTACTGGGCGCAGTGGCAGCGGCACCTGCCGAACTTCCACCAGATCGACGTGGACTCGGCCAACCACTTCGTGATGCTCGGCGACCCGGCGGCGCTCACCACGGTGCGGTCGTTCTGCAAGCTGCTCTACTCCGGCGAGCGCGGCAGGCGCCTCCCCGTGGCGAAGGCGTGGGTCACACGCCACCAGAAGGCGAGGGACACGAAGTGAGTGCGGCGGGAGAACGCGACGAGGACGCGCCGGAGCGGCTCGGCGATGCTTCCTTCCGCCGGGACTTCGGCGTCGACTACGCCTATCTGGCGGGGTCGATGTACCGGGGTATCGCCTCGAAGGAGTTGGTGGTCGCCATGGGGCGGGCGGGCTTCATGGGATTCCTGGGAGCCGCCGGCCTGAACCCCGAGCGGGTGACGGACGACATCGCCCACATCCGGCGGCACCTGGAGCCCCACCGGCCCTTCGGGGTCAATCTGCTGTGCGACCTCCGGCACCCGGCACGGGAGACGGCCAACGTCGAGATGCTGCTCGCCCAGGGTGTGCGCGTCATCGAGGCGTCGGCCTTCATCAAGGTCACCCCGGCCCTGGTCCTGTTCCATCTGTCGGGGTTGCGCTCCCGGCCGGACGGGGGGGTCGCCCGTGACACACGGATCGTCGCCAAGGTCTCGCGGCCCGAGGTGGCGCGCGAGTTCATGAGCCCCGCGCCGGAGGCCGTCGTCGAGCGGCTGGTGGCCGAGGGCCGGGTCACCCGCGAGCAGGCCGCGCTGGCCCGCGGGGTTCCGGTGGCGCAGGACCTCACCGTGGAAGCCGATTCGGGGGCCACACCGACCGGGGGGTGTCGACCGTGCTGCTGCCGTCGATGCAGAGCCTGCGGCTGCGCATGACAAGGGAGTTCGGGTACGGCGAGAAAATCCGTCTGGGGCTCGCCGGCGGGATCGGGACGCCGCACGCGGTCGCCGCCGCCTTCGCCATGGGCGCCGACTTCGTCATGACCGGATCCATCAACCAGTGCACGGTCGAGGCCCGCGTCAGCGACGCGGTGAAGGACCGGTTGCAGGGCATCGACGTGCAGGACACCGACTACTGCCCGGCGGGCGACATGTTCGAGATCGGCGCCCAGGTCCAGGTCTTGAAGAAGGGCGTACTGTTTCCCGCCCGGGCGAACCGGCTGTACGCGTTGTACAAGAGCTACGAGTCGTGGGAGGAGATACCGCAGGAGACCCGGGGGCAGATTCAGGACGCGTACTTCAAGAAGAGCGCCGAGGACGTCTGGCGGGAAACCTGCGAGCACCTGCGGAAAACGGGCCGTGAGTCGGAGATCGAGCGGGCCGAGCGCAGCCCGAAGCGGCGCATGGCTCTGCTCTTCCGCTGGTACTACGGCTACAGCAGTCGGCTGTCGTTCATGGAGGCCGATGTCGATCGGGCCAACGTGCAGATCCACACCGGTCCTGCGCTCGGGGCTTTCAATCAATGGGCGCGTGGCACACCGTGGGAAAACTGGAGGAACCGTCATCCGGACCAGATGGCGAAGGAACTGATGCGTGAGGCGTCCTCGATTCTTTCGGGATACAGGTAGCCGAGGGAGCGGATTTTCTGGCAGGGTGAGGGTGGAACATGATCGCGGTCGTCGAGACCAGCTGAGGAAGGATTTCCCATGAGGACCTACATCTTCCCCGGACAGGGGGCGCAGCGGAAAGGGATGGGTTCTTCTCTTTTCGATGAATTCGAGGATCTGACCCGCTCGGCCGACGAGATCCTGGGCTACTCCGTCATGGACCTCTGCCTGGAGGACCCTGACGGACTGCTCGACCGGACGCAGTACACGCAGCCCGCGATGTATGTCGTCAACGCCCTGTCCTACTACCGCAAGCTCCGGGAGACCGGGCAGGTTCCCGACTTCGTCGCAGGTCACAGCCTCGGCGAATACAACGCGTTACTGGCGGCCGAGGTGTTCGACTTCGAGACCGGCCTGCGGTTGGTGCGCAAGCGCGGAGAGCTGATGGGCCGGGCGTCGGGCGGCGGGATGGCAGCCGTGCTGAACGCCTCGGAGTCGGAGATCCGGACGATCCTCGCGGAGAACGGACTCGACTCCGTTGATCTGGCGAACTTCAACACGCCGTCGCAGACGGTGATTTCCGGCCGGGCCGAGGACATCGAAGCCGCGAAGCCGCTGTTCCAGACCGGAAACCACCTGTTCATGCCGCTGCGGACGAGCGGGGCCTTCCATTCCCGGTACATGGAGCCGGCCCGCGTGGAGTTCGAGGAGTTCCTCGCCGGAGTGACCTTCTCGAAGCCGCGCATACCGGTCATCTCCAATGTGACCGCGCGGGCCTATGAGGATCACCTCGTCAAGGAGAACCTGACCCAGCAGATGGTGCACGCCGTACGGTGGTCCGACTCCATGGAGCACCTCCTCGAAAATCCCGGCATGGAGTTCGAGGAGATCGGTCACGGTAATGTGCTGACGAAATTGCTTGAGAAGATCCGCCGCGAAATCAAAAACGCCGGGAAAGTGCGACCCGGAAGCCCGAAGAAGACGACCGAAAGCGCCGGGGAGGTGGTCCGGAAATGGAATGAGCGGTATGCGGTTGGTTCCCGATTCCGGTCCACCGCAGGAAGCTACGGAGAACTCGAGACCGCTACGGAGGCAACCGTCCTCTTCGGACACCGGGCGGCCGTCTACATGCAGGGATATCGCGGGTACTTCGATCTCCGGGAACTGGAGCCGGTACCGGCAGCGCAGTGAATCCGAAACCGACCGGTAAAGCCCCAGGAAGAGAAGTCATGACGACCGTTGGAATCGAAGCACTGAACGTCTTCGCCGGCTCCTGCTATCTCGACGTGGAAAAGCTGGCGATCCACCGAGGCCTCGACACCGCGAGGTTCGACAACCTGCTCATGAAGGAGAAGACCGTCGCGCTGCCGTACGAGGATCCGGTGACGTTCGGCGTCAACGCGGCCAAGCCCCTCATCGACGCGCTCTCGCCCGAGGAGCGGGACTCCATCGAGCTGGTCATCACCGCGACCGAGTCGGCGTTCGACTTCGGCAAGTCCATGAGCACGTACTTCCACGACCTGCTCGGGCTGAACCGGAACTGCCGCCTCTTCGAGATCAAGAACGCGTGCTACTCGGGGGTCGCGGCACTGCAGACGGCGGCGAACTTCATCCTGTCGGGGACCTCGCCGGGCGCGAAGGCCCTGGTCATCGCCACCGACATCACGCGCTTCATGGTCGCGGAGAGCGGTGACGCGCTCTCCGAGGACTGGTCCTTCGCCGAACCGAGCGGCGGAGCCGGCGCCGTGGCGATGATCGTCAGCGACACCCCGCACATCTTCCAGATCGACGTCGGCGCGAGCGGCTACTACGGCTACGAGGTGATGGACACCTGCCGTCCCCTGCCCGACAGCGAAGCGGGCAACGCGGACCTGTCCCTGCTCTCCTACCTGGACTGCTGCGAGAACTCCTTCCTCGAGTACCAGCGACGTGTCGGCGACGTCGACTTCGTCTCCACCTTCGGCTATCTCGCCTTCCACACGCCCTTCGGCGGAATGATCAAGGGCGCGCACCGCAACCTGATGCGCAAGGTCGCCAAGGCGCGTCCCGCGGTCATCGAGGAGGACTTCCGGCGGCGTATGCACCCGGGCCTGACGTACTGTCAGCGCGTCGGGAACATCATGGGGGCGACCACCATGCTGTCGCTGGCCAGCACCATCGACAACGCGGACCTGTCCAGCCCCCAACGCATAGGCGTCTTCTCGTACGGCTCCGGCTGCTGCTCCGAGTTCTTCAGCGGCGTGTCCCGCCAGGAGAGCCAGGACCGCACGCGTGACCTCGGCATCGAGAAGCACCTCGGCGGCCGGTACGAGTTGACGATGCCGGAGTACGACTCACTGCTCCAGGCCAACCACGCGGTGAAATTCGGCACCCGGAACGCCCACCTGAACACCGGCATCGTTCCGCAGGCCCGGACCGGAAGCGGCCGGGAACGCCTCTTCCTGAAGCGGATCGACGAGTTCCACCGGGAGTACGAGTGGGTGTCCTGAACACGGCGGCGTTCGACACGGTCAGGGTCCGCTTCGAGAACGGGATCTGCTTCCTCCGGATACACCGTCCGGAGGCGGGCAACACCATCAACGCCCGCCTGGTCGAGGAGTGTGCCGAGGTGGTGCGCTTCGCCGAGGAGCACGCCACGATCCTCGTCCTGGAGGGGCTGCCCGAGGTCTTCTGCTGGGGCGCCGACTTCGGGGACCTCGCCGCAGGAGACGCGGCAGGCGGGAACGGGGAATCGCCCGCGGCGGCCCTGTACGACCTGTGGCTCTCACTGGCCTTCGGATCGTTCGTCTCCGTGGCGCACGTACGCGGCAAGGTGAACGCCGGAGGAATGGGGTTCGTGGCCGCCTGCGACATCGTGCTGTGCGCGGACGCGGTGATGTTCAGCCTGTCCGAGATGCTCTTCGGACTGATGCCGGCCTGCGTCCTGCCCTTCCTGATCCGGAAGGTCGGCCCGGCCAAGTCCAACTACATCACGCTGATGACCCAGCCGTTCCCCGCCGAACAGGCCGTGAGCTGGGGACTCGTCGACGCCAGCGCGGACAACAGCGAGAACCTGCTGCGCCGGCACCTCCTGCGGCTGCGCCGGCTGCCCAAGACGGGAGTGACCCGCTACAAGACCTACCTGCGCAACCTCGACGACATCCTCCTCCCCTCCCGGGACAAGGCCGTCGCGGCCAACCAGGAGGTGTTCTCCGACCAGGAGAACCTGCGCAAGATCGAGCGCTACGTGACCACAGGGCAGTTCCCCTGGGAAGGAGAGTAGGAATGCAGGGCCCACCCGTCGAGTACCGGGAGATCACCCCTTCGGTCGTCCAGATCACGATGCAGGACCGGGTGCACAAGAACACCTTCTCCGATCAGCTCATCACGGGCCTGCAGGACGCCTTCGCGAAGGTCGCGGCCGACGAACGGTGCAAAGCCGTCGTCCTCACCGGCTACGGCAACTACTTCGCGAGCGGCGGCACCAAGGAGAGCCTGCTGCTCATCCAGGAGCGGCGCATCAGTTTCACCGACGCCGACATCTACGGCCTCGCGCTGGACTGCCCCGTACCCGTCATCGCCGCGATGCAGGGGCACGGCATCGGCGGCGGCTTCGCCATGGGGATGTTCGCCGACTTCGTGATCCTCAGCCAGGAGAGCATCTACACGACGAACTTCATGAAGTACGGGTTCACCCCCGGTATGGGCGCGACCCTGATCCTGCCCAGGAAACTCGGCATGAGCCTGGCCGGCGAAATGCTGCTCTCGGCGAAGACCTACTACGGCCACGAGTTGAAGGAACGGGGCGTCCCCTTCCCGGTCCTGCCGCGTGCGGAGGTGCTGCACCACGCCCTCGAACTGGCTGAGACGCTGGCCGAGAAGCCCAGGGTCTCCCTGGTCACACTCAAGAGCCACCTGGTCTCCGAGCTCCGCGCCGAACTCCCGCACTACATCGAGCGCGAAGTGGCCATGCACGCGAAGACCTTCCACCAGCCCGAGGTCCGGGCTCTCATCACATCCCACTACACAGAAGGCTGACACCCCATGCCGGACACACGCGTCTTCGACCTGATCGTGGAACACACCCGCGAGGTGATCCCCGAGCTCGAAGAACACCGCTTCGCCCCCACCGACTCGCTCCGCGAGCTGGGAGCCAACTCCATCGACCGGGCAGAGATCATCGTCATGACCCTGGAGTCGCTGTCGGCGAGCATCCCCCTGGTCGAGCTGGCGGACGCGAAGAACATAGGCGAGCTGGCGGATCTCATCCATGACAAGTCCGCGGTCTGACGGCCGCGACGTCGTCGTCACGGGCCTGGGCGTCACCACCGCGGTGGGCCAGGGCAAGGACGACTTCGTCGCAGCCCTTCTCGACGGTCGCCACGCCTTCGGGCTCATGCGGCGACCGGGCCGGCTGCCTCCGGCCCCTTCCCCCGACAAAACCGCGGCCTTCCTGGGCGCCGAGATGGGGGAGCCGAGCCTGCCCGGGAGCATCGCCGCGCGCACCGTGCGCACGGCCTCGCTCTCGGCCAGGGTGGCCCTGACCACGCTGCACGAGGCATGGCAGGAGGCCGGGCTGGACGAGGCCGACCCGTCCCGCATCGGCCTCGTGGTCGGCGGGTCCAATGTCCAGCAGCGCGAGTTGACCCTGCTGCACGCCCGCCACGCGGACCGTCCCGAGTTCCTGCGCCCGACGTACGGCATGGGCTTCATGGATTCCGACCTGTGCGGATTCTGCACCGAGCAGTTCCCGATCCGGGGCTTCGCCCATACACTCGGCGGCGCTTCGGCCAGCGGTCTGCTCGCGGTGCTCCAGGCCGTGCGGGCGGTGCAGTACGGCGAGGTCGACGTCTGCATCGCCCTCGGCGCGCTCATGGACCTGTCGTACTGGGAATGCCTGGCGTTCCAGGCCATGGGCGCCATGGGCTCCCACCGCTGGGCCGACGATCCGGCCGCGGCCTGCCGCCCCTTCGACCGTGACCACGACGGGTTCATCTTCGGTGAGGCATGCGCCGCAGTGGTCGTCGAGCGGGCGGACGGGCGCCGGCATCCGGCGCCGTACGCGCGCTTCTGCGGTGGCGGCAGGGCAATGGACGGCACCCGCAATCCCCACCCGTCGGTGGAGGGAGAGGCGGCCGTCATCCAGGCCGCGCTACGGGAAGCCGGCCTGTCCGCGTCAGACGTCGACTACGTCAACCCGCACGGCACAGGCTCCCCCACCGGGGACGCGGTCGAACTGCAGGCGCTCGCGCGCTGCGGGCTCACCGACGCCCGGATCAACGCGACCAAGTCGATCACCGGGCATGGGCTCACCGCGGCGGGGGCGGTGGAGATCGTGGCCACGCTCCTGCAGATGAGGGGGCGGAAGCTGCACCCCACCCGCAACCTGGCCGATCCGCTGGACGAACGGTTCCCCTGGGTGCGCGAGGAGGCGGAGGACTGCGCGGTCCGCACGGCTGTGAGCCTGAGCATGGGCTTCGGTGGCGTCAGCGCGGCGATCTGCCTCGAGAAGTGCTGACGGCGAAGGGCCCCCGGGCCAAGGTCCGAGACCTCGCGAAAGGAGCGGCGCGGTGACGAGATCCACCGTGTTCATGTACTCGGGGCAGGGCTCCCAGTACTTCCACATGACCCGCGAACTGTACGAACGGCATCCGCGCTACCGGCTCTGGCTGGAGCACTGCGACGACATCGCCTTCCCCGTCCTCGGCAAGTCAGTGGTGGACACGATATTCGACCAGGACCGAACGAAGAGCGATCCGTTCGACTCGCTGGCGGACTCCAACGCGGCGCTGCTGTGCGTGGAGTACAGCCTCACACGCGTCGTGCAGGAAATGGGTTACCGGCCCGACGCCCTGGTGGGCTACAGCCTGGGCGAGATCACCGCTGCCGTGGTCGCGGAGGTGCTTTCGCTGGAGCTCGGGATCTCCTTCGCCGTGGAGTTCGCACGGACGCTGGCGGATCGCACCCCGCCGTCCGGGATGCTGGCGGTGCTCGGTACGGAAGAACTCCTGCGCAGCCACGCCGGGTTGTTCGCCGACTGCTGGGTGACGGGACGCAACTTCGACGGCAACTTCGTGGTCAGCGGTCGCGTCGGGGCGGTGGACCGGCTCGAACGCTCCCTGGGGCAGGAGGGGATCGTCTGCCAGCGGCTGCCGGTCAACCACGGCGTGCACACCGAACTCATCGACTCGGTCGAGGAACAGGTGCGCGGCCTCCTCGGCACCGTGACGTTCGCTCCGCCGAAGATCCCGATCGTGTCGTCCGCCTCCACGGACCGCGTCGTCGACGTGACGGCCGACGGCGTCTGGGCCGCCATGAGAAGTCCGGTGGATTTCGCGCGGACCATCGAGAAGGTGATCGCCGCCGGCGACGCGACCTTCGTCGACCTCGGGCCCAGCGCGACACTCGCGACATTCGTGAAGTACATCCTGCCGCCGGGCAGCGGCTCCGCGCAGGCGCACACCGTCAATCGTTTCGGACAGGACCTGAGATCGCTTCGCGAGTTTCAGGAGCAGACGGCTTCCATACGAGGCTGAGGACGAGTCGGGATCCAGGGAGGAAATCCGGTCATGTCGACGTCGAACGAGATCAGAATCTATCGGGACGCCACCGCGGTCATCACGGGTGCCGCGTCGGGGATCGGCCGTGCGCTGGCCGAGGAACTCGTGGCCCGTGGCTGCGAGGTGGTGCTGGCCGACCTCCAGATCGAGCAGGCGGAGGAGGTGGCCGCCGCTCTTCGGAAAACCGGTGGGAAGGCGACCGCCGCCTGGCTCGACGTCACCGACCACGCGAAGTTCGAACAGCTCGTCAAGGACACCGTCGCGCGGACCGGACGTCTGGACTACCTGTTCAACAACGCCGGCATCACCCACGGCATGGGTGCGGGCGCCCGGCACTATCGCATCGAGGACTGGCGGCGCATGATCGACGTCAACCTCGTCGGTGTCGTCAACGGCGTTCAGGCCGCCTACAACCTGATGATCGACCAGGGGTTCGGGCACATCGTGAACACCGCGTCCCTGGCGGGGCTGGTCCCGAGTGCGGGGACGACCTCGTACGTCACCACCAAGCACGCCGTGGTCGGGCTCTCGCACAATCTGCGCATCGAGGGGGCACAGCTCGGGGTGCGTGTGAGCGTGCTGTGCCCGGGCGTCGTCCGGACCCCCCTCATCGAGGGAGGAGTGTACGGCCGCCGCGTCGAGGGCGTGACCCGTGAGATGACGCGGAACATGTGGGAAGAGCAGAAGCCGATCTCGGCGGAGGAATTCGCCGGGAAGTCGCTCGACGCGGTCGCCCGGAACAAGGGGATCATCGTGGTTCCCGCGGCCTGGAAGCTGTTCTGGTGGCTCTTCAGACTGTCGCCGTCCCTCTGCGTGAACATCGCGACCAAGAAGTTCCGGGACCTGGGGGGGAGTGAGAAATCCGGCGGCTGAACCGGCTACTGGCCTGTACGTCGGTCCCACAGACCTCTGCCGACCGTCCGCGAACGAGGAGTGCCGATATGAGCAGTGTGTCCCCGAGCCTTTCCACGGAAGCCGTGCACTCGTCCGCGGTTGCCGACTGTTTCTATTCGACGGCATGGGTCGAGGCGGAGGGGCCCTCAGGGGTTTCGCGGCCAGGTCCCCGTCTGCTGTTGTCGGATGCGGACGTCGATGCCGATCTGCCGGGCGGGTGGGTCAACCGCGCGGTGCGCGCCTCGGATTCGCTCGGCGACGTGCTCGCCGAGCAGGCCTGGAGCTGCGTGGCGGTCCTGAGCGACGGACGAGAAGCTGATGTGCCGGCGGGGCTGCGCGTGCTGCAAGCCTGTTCACAGGGGGTGCTTTCCTCCCCGTCCAGGGTGGTGTTCCTGCCGGCGCCGGGTGCGGCCGACGACGCGGGATTGTGGGGGCTGGCCCGGACTGCCCGGCTGGAGCGGCCCGACCTGGCGGTTCACTGCATCGAGGCACCCAGGGAGCAGCTTTCCCGGGCGTTGACACTGAGCCGGAGCGACCGTCTGGAGGAGGACTACCGGTTCACCAGGACCGGCGTCCTCGAAGTCCCGAGACTGCGACGGCACTTCGTCGGCGATGAAGGGTTCGCCGCCCGGCCGGATGCGACGTACGTGGTGAGCGGCGGGTCGGGAGCTCTGGGGCTGGTGGCGGCCGAGTTCTTGGCTCACCGGGGGGCGCGGCACGTAGTGCTGCTGTCCCGGTCGGCGCGCCCGGGATCTCCGGTGCCGCCCGCGGTCGCCGAACTGCGTCGGTCGGCGCGGGTCGAGTGGATGACCTGTGACGTGAGCGACCCGCGGAGTGTTCGTCGGGCGCGGGACGCCATCGCGAAGGCCGGTATGCCGGCGGTGGCGGGCGTCGTCCACGCCGCAGGCGTCCTGGCCGACGGCATGCTGGCGCACCAGTCGGAACAGAAGCTGAGGCAGGCTTACGGGGCCAAGGTCGACGGCGCGAAGAATCTTCGGAGCGTCTTCGCCCCGCCGGACTTCCTGGTGCTGTTCTCCTCGGCCGCCTCCCTCTTCGGGGCCGCCGGGCAGGCGAGCCATGCCGCGGCGAACGCGACGCTGGACGCGTTGGCCGAGTCCTGGTCGCTGCGGGGTGAGCCCGTTCTCTCCATCCAGTGGGGTGCGTGGTCCGACGCCGGCATCGCGGTGCGACACGGAGCGGTCGAACGCGCGAGGACCGCGGGCTTCGGAGCGATCGGCAACGATCTCGGGGCCACGGCGCTGAACCGGCTGCTCGCCGGGCCCGAGCGGGGAGTGGTCTGCGTCTCCCCGCTGGATTGGGACACGCTGTCGCTGAGGAGCCGTTTCGTTTCACGCTTCACCACCCGGCAGCGAACGGATGCGCCGGCGCCGCCGCCGGCGCTGGGCGACGTGGAACAGGTCGTACGCACGGCGGCCCGGGCAGCGGTGGGACGGCATGTCGAGGACGACACCTCATTGGCCGACTCCGGCCTGGACTCGTTGGGAAGCGTATTGCTGCGAAACAGGATCGCGTCCGACCTGGAAGTCGTGCTGCCTCCGGCATTCGCCGTGGAGTCCGCAGATGTGCGCTCTCTGGTGGGGTACATCTTCGAGCAGCTACGAAGTCGATCGAGCGAGGGTGCGGCTACCCGGCACGAGCCCGCGTCACGGAAGCCCGCGAGCCGGACGCGCACTGCTGCGCAGCCGCCCGCTTCACCGCGTCTGCCGGTCCTGGTCATAGGGGCAGGCCTGGGCGGTCTCGGATTCGCTCGACGACTGGAGAGGCTGGGCGTTGCGGCGATGATCCTGGAGAAGCGGGACCGTGTGGGCGGCGTATGGAGCTCACTTGCCAATGCGGATTCCAAAGTTCAAATCGATTCCCCAGCGTACAGTTTCGACAGCGCATCACCCGCGGTGCACGGCGACCATCGGTGGCGGGCGGTGTTCCCGGGCAGGGACGAGGTCCTCCAGCAGTCGAACTCCGTGGCGTCCGAACTGAAGGCACCGATTCACTTCAACTGTGAAGTGGTTTCCGTCAGGAAGGTGCGAGAGCAGGAATACGAGGCCGTATACCTCCAGCGCGGAGTCACCAAGTCCGTCCGCGTCTCAGGTGTCGCGGCTCTTACGGGCGGGCTCCACCTGCCCGTGCGGCACCGGTTTCGTGACGAGCACCTCTTTGCGGGGCATGTCGGACTGGGGGTCGCCGATGACACGCCGCCGGAAAAGTTCAAGAACGCATCGGTGGCGATTGTCGGACACGGTGCTTTCGCCCTGGAGAACATGCGCACCGCCCTGGAGAACGGTGCGCGGCATGTGACGATCATCTGCCGACGGCGGAACCTGGTCGTGTCCACTCTCTGCAACTGGCTGATCAACTCAAGCGAGGGAGCGACACCGCTCGATGACGTCGTCGACATCATGCGCCCGTTCTACGACCTCTGCGGCATCGACATAGCATCCCTTCCCTCGCTCTCCCGGGAGGCGGACGGAAGTTTCGTGCTGGATCAGTCGACGGTTCCGGCGGCCTCGGACGTCTACTTCCTGGCGCAGGCGCTCGGGAAGGTGACCGTCATGGAGAGCGAGATCGATCACGTGTCGGCCCGTTCGGTCGTCACGGAGAGCGGGACGGAGGTGGAGGCCGACGTGCTGGTCAAGTGCCTGGGATCGCACACGGACCGGAGCGTCCTGACGAAGATCTTCGGCGAGGACAGCAGAGTCGAAGGGCTCTGGATCGACGGGGACCCCAATCTGTTCACCTACAACGACGGCGCGCAGATCCCCCGAAAGGCGAAATCCCTGCTCTGCTCGAGTTACGTGTTCTTCCTGCAGGCATTCGCTGAAGCTTACCTGCATTTCCGGGACAACCCTGCGGAGCTGAAAGCGCTGTTCGGCAGGATCGCTGTGGAGTCGTCGGAAAAGTCGTCCTCCGAACGACTGCTCGTAGAGTTGTGGGATTTCATCGAGCGCGCGAAGAAGAATGTCGCATCGCGAACTGCCGAGCTCTGCCCGTTCGACCGCTTCCAAAAGGAGCGGGAAGCGGAGTGGCGGGCGTACTCCGCGATGATGGGCGGAACGGAAGACGAGGGGGAGGGGCTTTGGAGCGTGATGTCCCCGACCGTGTCGCTGCTTCACCGGCGGGATCCCGCGTTCCCCGTGGAGCGACGTGTCCAGCATGACGGCTTCGGCCCGATGAGCATCTTCGTGCCGCGACGACACCGGGTGCTGTTCCTGCCGGGCCGGGGGACCGACGGACGTCTTTCCCGGGCCATGCTGAAAAAGGCCGGTTGGACCAGGCGAGAAGATCTGGAGTTCGTCATTCCCGACGCTCCCTACGCGATGCCGGCGTTCACCGGTGTGGAGCAACTGAACATCCGGGGCCTGGACTCCTTGGCCGAGGAGGGTCTCTACGACCTGACGGGAACCTATCGGGAGTGGAAGGCGGGCTTCTCGGAACTGTGGGACCAGTACCACGACACTCCGGCCGGCCTGGCACCTGCTGATGCCGATGCCGAGGAGTCCTTGAACTCGGCCCTCCAGTACCTCAGGGCGGTCGCGGAAGAGCATGGGCCGTTCGCCGGTGTCGCTGGATTCGGCGAAGGCGCTGCGATGGCTTCGGCCGCTCTCCACCGTCAGGCTCGGGGGCGTGAGGTGGGACTGGGCGACGTACGCTTCTTCATCGCGATGTCCGCATGGCGGTCACCTGCCCATGAGCGGGCTGGGATATTCGAGAAGCCCCGGCCCCTTGATGTTCCCGTGCTCCAGACGCTGGGTGAGAGAGAAGCGGAGGTGTTCCAGGCTGCTGCTCCGGTCTTCGGCCGGGACTTTCGCCAGGTGTTCGAACACAGGCATCTGGGAAAGCACGCCTACCCTTCGCTCACGCGTGGTCTCGATCACAAGCTGAACCGCCTGCTTCATGCCGCATTCAGCCCCGATCTTCCGTGACGGCCGCCGGGCCCGCCGGACGAAGCCGGCGACGCAGGGCTGCGTCGTTCTCGTGGGGGGCCGGTTTGATCACCTGATGTCCGAGGCGGCCGAGGGCCCGGCGGTTTTGCGGGCGTGGTGGCGGAGGCCGGCGGCGATGTCTGCGCGGCCGGTGAGCCGGAGAGGGCCGATGACCAGGTTCCTGGGGGCGGCCACGGCTCGGGGTGTGGTTCCGGCCCTCACTCGGGAGGCGTCTTCTTCGTGGGTGCGGACCCTGCGCCTGCCGGTTCACGTCCCCGCCGGGCGCGCCAGCGCGTCGACGGTCGCGGAGAACAGCCGTGGCAGCCGCTGCGCCGTGGGCACCAGCGCGGCGCGGACCGGAGGCATCCTCGTCGCGCCGAGCAGCGCCCGGGTCAGCCAGCGGTAGCGCCGGGTGAGCCGTCGCCACTCCCGCTCGTACGCTGCCGGGTCGTTGCCGATGACCGCGCGCACCGCCGCCGGGGCCTGCGCGAGCGCCAGCGCGATGCCCTCGCCGGTCAGCGCGTCGACGTAACCGGCCGCGTCGCCGACGAGCAGCACCCGGCCGGCGGTGCGCGCGCTCGTGTCCTGGCGGAGCGGCCCCGCCCCGCGCACCGGCCCGACGGGCCCGGCTCCGGCCAGCCGCTCCCGCAACTCGGGGAAGGCGGCGAGGTGGTCGTCGTACGGTCCGCGGCCGGAGGTGAGCACCGCGACGCCTACGAGGTCGTCGCCCACCGGGGTCACGTAGGCCTCCGCGTCACGGGCCCAGTGCACCTCGACGCGGTCGCTCCAGGGGGCGAGCGCGTAGTGGCGGCGCAGCCCGTGCCGCCGGTGGGCCCGACGCGGCCGGTGCAGGCCCAGGGACCGGCGGATCGGCGAGTGCAGGCCGTCCGCGGCGACGAGGTGGCCGGCACGGGTGCCGTCGACCACCACACCGTCCTCGTCCTGCTCGACACGGCGCACGGTGCGCTGCTCGACCCGCACGCCGGCGGCCAGCACCACCTCTCGCAGCGCCGCGTGCAGGGCGGTGCGACGTACCCCGCGGCCCGGCCCCGCCCGGAAGTCGGCGTCGACCCGGCGCGGCCCGCAGACGTACCCGATGCCCCGCAGGTCGTGTCCCGGCGGGTGCACACCGAGCGCTGCCAGGGCGGCGACGGCACCCGGCATCAGACCCTCGCCGCACGCCTTGTCGACGGTACCGGCGCGCTGCTCCCAGACGGCGACCTCGAGGCCCGCCCGAGCCGCGTGCAACGCCGTGGCGAGACCTGCCGGCCCCCCTCCGACGACGAGCAGATCCATGTGTGCCCCCTCAGGCCAGCCGCGTCAGGGCGGCGTTCTCGACGCGGACGCGGGTGGCGAGCAGGAACCCGTTCAGCACGGTGAAGACGACCGCTGTGATCCAGGCCGAGTGCACCAGCGGGAGCGCGAGCCCCTCGACGACGACGGCGAGGTAGTTCGGGTGCGGGAGCCGTCGGTAGGGGCCGCCGGTCACGCGCGCAGCGCCGGGCACGACGATCACCCGGGTGTTCCACTGCCGGCCCAGGACGGCGATGCACCACCAGCGCAGTGCCTGAGAGGCCGCGACGAGGGCGAGCATGGCCCAGGCGAGGACCGGTACGGTGTCCGGCCGCCGCACCCACACCTCCACGAGCGCGCCGGCGAGCAGACCCGTGTGCAGCACCACCATGAACGGGTAGTGGCCCCGCCCGGCCTCCACGCCGCCCTGCGCGACGCTCCAGACGGCGTTGCGGTGGGACACGACCAGTTCGGCGACCCGCTCCAGGCCGACGGCCAGGACCAGGGCGGTGAACAGAACCTCGCCGCTCACCTCTCATCCTCCCGGGGCGCGCAGGAGCACGAGTTCGGAGCAGAAGCCCGGGCCCAGGGCGAGCATGAGCCCGTGGGAGCCGGGCCGCGGAGGACGGCCGGCGAGCGTGTCCGCCAGGACGTGCAGCACCGAGGAGGAGGACAGGTTGCCGATCCGGCGCAGCGAGTCCCAGGTCGCCCCCAGGGCGTCACGCTCGATCCCGAGCACGTCCTGCAGCGCTTCCAGGACCTTGGGACCGCCCGGGTGCGCGACGTACCAGCCGACGTCGTCGTTGGTGAGGCCGTGGTCGGCGAGGAAGCCGCGGACGTCGTCGCCGACGTACCGGCGCACCAGGTCGGGGACCGAGGAGTCGAGCACGATCTTGAACCCACCGGAACCGACGTCCCAGCCCATCGTGCGTTCCGAGTCGGGATAGAGACGACTGCGCGAGGCGAGGACCTCGGGGCGGGCGGGGTCGTCGGACCGTGCGAGCGGATGCCCGGAGCCGACTGCGACCACCGCCGCTGCGCCGTCCCCGAACAGGCCGCTCGCCACGAGATTGGCGACCGAGGTGTCCTCGCGCTGGAGCGTGAGCGAGCACAACTCGACCGACATCAGCACCGCGACCCCCTCCGGGCAGCCGCGCAGCAGGTCGTGCAGGCGTGCGATGCCGGCCGCACCGGCGACACAGCCGAGGCCGACCAGGGGCATGCGCACCACGTCGGGACGCAGCCCGATCTCCGCCGCGATCCGGGCTTCGAGCGAGGGGACGGCCAGACCGGTCACCGTGCACGACACGATGAAGTCGACGTCGGTCGGCGTGAGGCCGACGTCCTTGAGCGCGCTGACGATCGCGCGACCGCCCAGCTCGACGCCCATCCGGATGAAGACGTCGTTCGACCGGCCGAAGTCCCCGAGGCGGGCGTACTCCTCCAGCGACAGCACGGTGTGCCGGGTCTCGACGCACATGTTGCGGTGGAACCGCTCGACGACGCCGCGGTCGACCGCACCCTCGACCAGCGCGCCGGTGAAGGACTCGGTGATCTCCTCCTGCCGGTGGCAGTGCTCGGGCAGGACACCGCAGACACTGAGGACGCGCATGGTCATGCTGGCTCCTGAGGTCGGCCGGCCGGACGGACGGGTGTGAGGAACGCCCGGCCGAGGCCGAGCGCGACGGTGGGGGTGAGCCGGCCCCGGGCGAGACCGAGTTCGACGAGGTCGTCGAAGACGCGCCGGTCGGCGGCCGAGGCCCGCAGCCCGGCCTCGACGACACCGGTGGTACGGGCGAGCCGGGCGGCCAGAGCGGTGTGGCGCAGGTGGGGCAGCAGGATCCGGCGGGTGACGCGGGCGTACCGCTCTCCCGTCCGCTCGGGCCGTCCCTCACGCAGGGCTGCGGCGGCGGAACGACCGGCCGCGATCCCGGTGGCCACGGCGTGGTGGATGCCCTCCCCGGTCAAGGGGTTCACCAGGCAGGCGGCGTCGCCCGCGAGCAGCACGCGGCCGGCCGGAGGGCGCCAGCGCGCCGTCGAGAGCGGCAGGAGGTGCCCGGCCCAGTCCTGCCCCTCCCCGGCCGCACCGGGCAGGAGCGCCTCCAGCCGCTCGAACAGCTGGGCACGGGTCGGTGCCGGCCGGTCCCCGTGGAGGACCTCGCCGTACCCGACGTTCGCGTGACCGTCACCGCAGTCGAAGGACCAGGCGTACGACGGCTGATGGCGGGTGCCGAACTCGATGACCTGTGCGCCGCGCCGCCCGGGTGCGACCGGGGCGTAGCCGCGCAGCGCCAGGGCCAGCGGACCGTGGGACCGGCCCAGCGCGCGTCGGACGACCGAGTGTTCGCCGTCGGCGCCGACCACGACCGCGGCGCAGACCTCCCCGTCCAGGACCACCGCGTCGGTGCGCTGCCGCAGATCGCGGACGCGGTGCCGCAGGAGCCGGGCGCCTGCGGCGACGGCCGCGTCGACCAGTCGGGCATCGAGGATCCGGCGCGGCACCACCCACGCCGGGCGGGCCATGCGCCGCTCGGCGACCAGGCCGCCCCGGCCGAGACGGAGGCGCTCGACCGGGACCCGGTCGTCGACGAGACCGGTGACGCCGACCTCGGCGAGGAGGTCGAGGACGTGTGGGGCCACCCCGTCGCCGCAGGCTTTGTCCCGCGGGAAGTCCGCCCGGTCCACAAGGGCGACGCGCAGGCTCGCGTCGGCGTGCAGCGCGCCCAGGGCGGCGGCGGCGCCCGCCGGTCCGGCGCCGACCACCGCGAGGTCCCAGCGAGTGGATGCGGGCGCCATCAGCCGGCCGCCACGAGCAGCACGACGTCGAGCAGGGCGACGGCCACCGCGGCCCGGAAGGGAACACGGCCGCGGGCGGCCGACGTGAGCACCACGAGGACCGCCACCAGGGCCAGGACCGCCGGCGCCCATGCCGGAGGGGGCCCGGCGGGCCCCAGCACGGCCAGCAGTGAGGCGGCGGACAGCAGCACGACGGCCAGGATGCGCGAGCGGCGCTCGCCGATCCGGTGCGGCAGGCCGCGGACGCCGGTGCGTTCGTCGTCGGCGAGGTCGGGCAGCGTGTTGAGCAGGTGTGCCCCGACACCGAGCGCGGCTCCGGCGCCGGTCATCCACAGCGGCGCCCAGGCCGGGGCGGGGCCGGCGAGGGTGACGACCGAGGGCAGCGTCCCGAAGGCACTGGCGTACGGCGCCCACGACCACCAGGTCGCCTTGAGCCCCAGGTTGTAGGCGTGGCCCGCGCCGGCGCCGAGGACGACGTTGACCAGCGCGCTGCGCCAGCCGGCGAGCGCGGACAGCACGATGCAGGCGAGTCCGGCCACGGCCAGGGCGCGCACCACCCAGCCGACCGGGAGGGCTCCGGTGACCAGCGGTTTGCCGGTCCGGCCGACGGCGCGGTCGCGAGGAAGGTCCCGCAGGTCGTTGCCCCAACCGATCGTGAGCTGGCCGGCGAGCACCGCCGCGGTGACGACGGCGGAATCGAGCGGGTGCAGGTCGCTGCGGAGCGCGAGCAGGCCCGCGATGGCGGCGACCGCCAGGGCCGGCCCGCCGTGGGCGGCGGCGAGCAGCGCCGGCACGGGCGGCGGCCCGGGGCGCGTCGGTGCTGCGCCGGTGGTCACGGGCGTCGCCGCACGGCGACCGGCCCACGACGGACCGCGTCGCCGAGCGCTCCGAGGACGGTGCGCGGGCGCAGCACGGGCGTCCGGCCGGACGCGGCCCCCCTCATGCCCTCGAGCACCTCGGCGAGCACCTGCGGGCCGTCCTTGGCCGGGGCCCAGTCGAGCTCCGTGCGCGCGCGGGTCGTATCCAGCATCGGGAGCGCGAAGCCCATGTCGAGCCACCCGGTGTCGACCGGTTGCAGGCGCGCGTGCCAGGCGGCCGACATGACGGCGCGGACCACGGCGGAGGGCACGTGCACCAGCCTGGCGCCGAGCGCGTCCGCGATGACCGCCGCGGTCACGGGCGTGTCGGCGGCCAGGTTGAACGGACCTGCCGCGCGCCGGTGCACCACCGTGACGATCGCCTCGGCGACGTCGTCGGTGTGAACCATCGGGATGGTCAGCCTCCGGTCCATCGGCAGGACCGGCAGCAAGTCGAGCACCTTGGGGGGCACGAGGGCGGGCACGCCGTACCGCAGGAGAGCGCTGCCGGCGGCGCGCTGCCCGACGATTCCCGGCCGAAGGCGGGTGACGAGCGTGCCGGCGCCGGAGGCCTCGTGCCGGTCGAGGAGACGTTCGGCCGCCGATTTGTGCCGGCTGTACTGCGAACTGCGCACACCCCCGGTGGGCCAGGACTCGTCGACCGGACGGTCGTCCCTCTTCGGTGAGTAGGCGCCGACCGAGGACATGTGAACCAGGTGCGGGACGCCGGTGTCGGCGACGGCCCGGAGCACGCGGCGAGTACCGCCGACGCCGAGCTCGGTGAGGTAGGCGGGATCGTGGGACGGCTGGAAGCCCCATGCCAGGTGGACGACGGCGTCCGCGCCGGTGAACGCCTCGACGAGCGTGCCGTGGCAGGCCTCGACGCTGAGGTCCGTCGAGCGCCAGTCGACCCCCCGGCTGTCAGGGCCCTCGGGTGGCCGCCGGGCCAGACCCACCAGGTCGTGCCCGCCCTCGGCACGCAAGCGTTGCACGACGACAGAGCCGATGTTTCCGGTCGCCCCGGTGACCACGATGCGCATGCAGGATGGGTTGCCCCGTCGTCTCTCCTCCCACACGGGGCACTCCGGCATCCGGCGGACACCGGCGTCACCCGGCCGGTGCACTGCGCAGGTGCGCGCCCTTGGGGATGGGGCTCGTGCAGCCGCTGCTGTCGGTGAGGCTCGCGTGCAGGCCCTCCATCGACGGCTGACACCCGTACATGCGGACAGCACCGGCTGACGCCGCATCGCGACGGACGGTCAGTCAAGGACACCGGCCGGTTGGCCGACGCTGTCACCGCCGTGACCGGCCTGCTCGCCGACAGACCCCCGGGTCTTCTCGAGATGCTGCGCGAACACGATCCCGAGTCCGTCCTTCTGGACGGCACCCTCGCCGAGTGCGACCGCGTCGGACAGCCGCACCGACTGCTCCGCCAAGCACCGTCGCCACGGCGTGGACATCCAGGTCGACACCGATCCGGACGGCGAGGTGCCGTGGGTCTCGCCCGCGCTGCCGGGCCGTAGCCACGACTTGACCGTTTCCCGCACCCACAAGACCATCCGAACCTGCGAGCGCCGGGGCGTCCCGGAGAGGCAACGCTGAAAAGGCTCAGTAGGACCGGTTCACTCGTGGCCGGCAGTCACGGAAGGGTCCTTCCGGTGCGCCCAGTCCAGCGCCTCGACGATGAACCGGGCGAGCGTGCGGGGATCCTGGGCGTGGGCGAGGTGCCCCTGCCCCGGCATCACGCGCACGCGAGCACGGGGCATCGCCGCCGAGATCCGGGCGAACGGTTCCCCGTACGGGGGGAGCCCTTCGTTGTCGCCACCGAGCAGCAACGTGACGGGCATGGGAAGGCTCCCGTAGCCCGGCAGTTCGACCGCGTGTTCATTCAGCGCCGCCAACTCCCGGGCCAATGGCGCCGCGAGCGGCCGTAGTGCCTGCCACACCGGGCTCCGGCGCAACTGCGTGACGTACTCGGCGGAGAAGCCGGACACGTCCCGGTTCACGACCTCCACGGCCCGGTCCAGATCGCCTGCCTCATCAGCCTGCCGCAGCGCATCCAGTGCCTGGAGACCGAAAGGGCGCATCACCGGCTCGTAGAGCGTCAGCGAGTGGACGCCGGCATGCCGCCTCGCGGCTTCCAACGCGATGAGGCCACCGTAGCTCCAGCCGAAGACGTCCACTCCACCACTGCGGTCGTCATCCGTACCGAGTTCGTCGAGCACACGGCACAGGTCCTCGACCTCAGTGCCCACCGAATAGTCATCGCCCAGCGGGCCGCTGGGCCGACGGCCGCGCCGGTTCAGGACATATACGGGCTGATCCGTGGACAGTGCGTCCACCACAGGCTGCCATGAAGCGGCATCGGCCATGACTCCCGGCACGAGCAACAGCGGCCTGCCCTGCCCACTGCGGTGGCTGAGTGCCAGAACCACGCCGTCCCGTACCACCTGCACCAACACCCAGAACCCCTTTCGCGGTCAGGGACACCGAAAGACCTTACCTCCCCGGCGAACCGCTCCGGGATCGGTGGGGGCGGGGGTGTCCAAGGGCTGTCCCGTGAGTGACGTTCAGCGATCGGCGGGGGCGGAGGAAGCACAGCGGTAGTTCTTCCCGAGGCAGAGACGCAGGACGGTCGCCGGCCGGCGGCCTTCCTCGATGTGCTCGTGACGCAGCGTGTCGCCGCCCTCGTGTGCCCGCTGATCGGTGACGGTCTCCGGGCGGGGCAGGATCGCCGCGCAGCCGGCGGGGGAGAGGTCGTCACCGCCGACGTCCGGGGGATGGAGGAGTGGCTCCAGCACGGTGGACACCTCGCTCCACGGCCGTTCGCCACCGAAGCCCCACATCTCGGGGAGGGTGAACCCCTCCGCCCGGGCCGGGCGCCGCCGGAAGGCAGCAAACCTCTTCCAGCACGAAGGAGTCCGCGCACGGGTCGCTGTCACCGGCCACGGCCGCGACGGGTCAGAGGACGTACTCAGCCAGCCGCAACAGGAGGAAACGCCGGCTCCCGATGCGCTTCCGCCCGCCCGGCGACAGCAGCGCCGCCACCCCTCTGCAGCCCCAGGAGGCAGTCGGAGCTCCGCTCCACCTGCTCGGGCGTCAGTGGTGTGCGAGACGGGACCGGATACGGCATCGAGGTCTCCTCGCGATGGCTGACGCGCGGATCGGCGTCGTCCCCGAGGGGCCGTCCTTTCGACTCGTGGAAGCGTGCGCCTTTCGAGGGGAGTGGTTCAGTCGTTCAGGGCGTGGTGCACGGTGGGGTGGCAGGGGATGACGGTGTCGATGCCGACGAGTTCCATGACGCGCAGCACCGGGCCGTGGGCGCCGACCAGGTGCAGCCGGCCGTCGGTCTCGGTGAGGGCTTGGTGGGCGGCGATGAGGACGTTGAGGCCACTGGAGTCCATGAACGACACGCCGGACAGGTCGAGCACGGTGCGTGGTTCCGTGGCGTGTTCGGAAGGGACCAGCTCCCGGTAGAGAGCGTCCCGGTGGGTGTGGTCGATTTCGCCCCGCAGGGTGACGATGCGAACGCTGTCAATCGTGCTGATGTCGATCGACAGGTCAGATCGTGCTGCTTCATGGGTATCCGTCATGGTTCCTCGACTGCGCTCGCTGGTTCGGACTTCGGATGGTGACGTGCACCTGCAGCCTGCCATGAGAGTCAAGGGTTTCCACCAGTACGGTCCATACCTCGGAACGGACGGTGCATGTGAGGCGTCCTCGCGGGTAAGCGCGCGTATGTGAATGGGGGAGCGGTAGTGGACCCAGTGGAATCGGCACCGGACAGCGGGGGCGTGATGCCCGATGCCATAGAGGACGTACTTGCTCTGGACGGTGACAGCTCGTGCATCGCCCGGGCCCGCCACCGCGCGGTGGACTTCCTCACCCGTGTCCAGGCCGAGTACGGCATGCCGGTCTCTGCTCGCGCGATGGACCTGACCCAGTTGGTCGTCAGTGAACTGGTGACCAATGCCCGCAAGTACGCACCGGGTCCGGCGATGATGGAGCTGCGGATCGCTGGGGACCTGGTGGAAGTCGTGGTGTGGGACAGCGATCCGGTCCTGCCGGTGGCCAGGGCCGCGGATGCGGGCCGGGTCGGCCAGCACGGCCTGGAGATCGTCATGGCCGTCGCGCAGGGCTTCGAAGTCCAGCGCGAGCTGGTCGGCAAACGCATCACCGCCCGCATCGCCCTGCCCGACGACCCCGTCGGCACCCTCACCGGTTGCCGCCCCCATTGACGTTCCCCCGGGCCTAGGACCCGGGAGAACGTCCATCCGTCGAAGCCTGCGGAGTCAGCAGCACGCCGGCCGGCGCGGCGAGCGGGCTGCAGTCGAGGAGCTCGTCGGCCTCGGCGTCCTGGAGCAGGTGGAGCGTGACGTTCGGGGCGCTGATCATGCCCCTGCCCGCGTCAGTTCTCCACGTGAGGGCTGGTGAGAGCGGCGCCGAAGTAGCCCTTCATGCCGCGTACGGCGATGCCGGCGCTCTTGCCGCACAGGTTGACCGAGCCGTTCAGGAGGGGGCCGGATGCCGAGCCGCGGGCGACCCAGAGGCAGCCGTCGGAGTTCTCGGTGGGGGCGCCGACGACCGTCTCGGCTTTGCCGTCCTTGTTGAGGTCGGCGAGGTGGACGGCGGTACCGAACCCGTCGCCGCTCTCCGCGGTGCCGGGGACTCCCGCGGTGTTCTGGGTGTAGCCGGCCGCCTTGGCCGTCGTCAAGCCGGAGGCCGAGCCGCGCAGAAGGACAGCGGTGCCTGCCGAGGCGCGCGACCCGACGGCCTCCTCGGGGGAGCCGACCAGGACGTCGGCGTAGCCGTCGGCGTCGACGTCGCCGACGCTCAGGGACTGGCCGAACCAGTCGCCCCACTCCGCGGTGCCGGGGACGCCCGCCGTGTCCTGGTGGAAGACCTTCGGCTTCTGCCCGGCGGTGATGCCCTGGGCACCGCCGTAGAGGACCTGGATCTCGCCGCCGCGGTGGGCCGCGGGGGTGGGTGCGTTGAAGTGGGAGTCATCGCCCGCGATGCCGGTGACGAGGTCGCCGTAACCGTCGCCGTTGAGGTCGCCGATCTGCCCCGCGTGGCCGTCGGCGTACGGCAGCTCGACGCCCCGGTTGACGAGCGGGTCCTCGGTGTCGGGGGCGCCCGTGTCGAGGGTCACCGGTCCGCGGATGTCGCCGTCGGTGGGACCGGCCAGGTAGAAGCGCTCGGCCCTGCCGTCGCCGTTCACGTCACCCATCACCACGCCACGGGCGTTCTCCCGCCACTCGAGGTAGCGGGCAGCGGCCTGGCCGGTGCGGGTGAAGGGGCCGCTGTAGGAGGCGATGGTGCAGCCCGAACCGATGCCGACCTCCGGGGCACCGTCGCCGTTCATGTCGCCGGTGGCGATGGACATGCCGAAGCGGCAGTGGATCCTGCCCTCGCCGTACCCGGCCGGAGGGGCGATGTTCGCGCCACCCTTCAGTCCGTTCGGCCCGCCCCACACCACGGTCACGGAACCCCGCGACTCGACACCGCCGACGTCCTCGCCCGGGGCGCCGACGAGCAGGTCGGCATAACCGTCCCGGTCCAGGTCGGCGCTGGCCACCGTCCTGCCGAAGCGGTCGGACTCCTCGGCGGTGCCGGGGATCCCGGTGGTCGCCTGGGTGATGACCGTGCCGCGGGTGGTGCTCACCGAGGACGCGGAGCCGTAGAGCACGACGACCGAACCGGCCTCCTCCACCGTGCCGTTGGCGGCGGCGGGAGCCCCGACGGCCAGGTCGCGGTAGCCGTCACCGTTGAAGTCGTCCTGCACAGCCGCAGTGTTGGCGCCCTTGTAAGGGGAGGCGGCGGACGATGTCACCGGGGTGAGGGTGACGGCGACGGAGGTGGTGAGCACGGCGGCCGCCGTGACTGCTCTGCGCAACGGAACTCCTTGTCTCGGACAACGGATGTCCCCCATGACATCCGAGCTGTACGAAAGGTTGTACGTTCAGGCGCACCCGTACCCCGGCGCGTTCACCCGCTGCGTCGGCACACCCGGGTCCTTGCGGAGGTACGAGGTCAGGGCCCGAGTTGCCGCATGGTGAGGTTCGTTCGCCCGTACGCGGCCACCAGCAGGATGCGGTCTTCCAGGGACAGTGCCCACGGTCGGCCGCCGGTGGGCCTGCCTCCGCCCCGGCGCCGTACGAGCCTGACGCGCTTGCGGAACTGCCGCCCGTCCAGTCCCGCGAACAGGCCCACCCCCTGCGGCTCAGCCGCCGTCACCACCGTCCCCCGCCAAGATCATCACATGCCTGAGCAGGGCTTACGGGACGCCGTTTAGTCACTTCGGCAGCGGCCAGGGCTCGTGGCCGCTGAGGTCGGCGTCCGCTTGGACTTCGTGGAAGTCCAGTCCCAGGTGGATGCTGCCCGCCCGCTCCCCGGGCATCTGGTGGCCGATGTGACGGAGGTCTCCGGTGCCAGAGTCGCTGGTGAGGTCCCAGTCGGCGGAGTAGTGCATGACCGGATCACCGCTTCCTCCCCGCCGCTCCCGAAGCGGCCGGCCGTCGCCGCGACAATCTCCCGCATCAGACCGAGCCCCTCCTCACGGACCGGGACCGGCAGGCCGGTCAGCACGGTGCCGAAGCGGTGGCCACGGGCGCGCAGGCCGTCCCCGACCCGGTCCGCGAACGCCTGTGCGTACGCCTCGTCACGATCCGGCATGGCCCGGGTGCCGGGTGTCCGGCCCGTCTCGCGGGCAGCGGCCATATCCGCCAGGCCCCTGGAGCGCGGCGTGCGCTCCTGCTGCCCGCCGAGCCGGTCGGCGAGGGCGCAGGCGGTATCGCACAGGGCCGTGTCGCCGGGTTCGGCCACGAGTCGTACACGGCCCTGGCGAGGTTGAGGACCGGCCCGATGCTCTCCTCCCGGGGGACGGATCCGCCGGCCGGGTCCTCGACCGCCCGGGCGGGGCCCTCCCGGACGGATCCGACCCGAGGGGGCGCGACCTGGTCCTCGCACCTGCCGCATCCGGAACGCAGCACGGCGCCGGCCGTGGCACGGTGCGACGACGTCCACGTCCCTCTCGGCGTCAGGCACCGGTTCCCGTTCCGTCCCGCCGTGGACGGACCACCAGCCCCGGCACACCCGGTGGCGGGCACACCGGGACGGTGATCACGCGCCCTCGGCCCGTACGGGCCGAGGGCGCCGCAGCCAGGTCGGCCCGGAGACGGCCCAGAAGCGGGATCGTGCCTTCGGCCTGTGGTCGTCCCAGTGGCTGAACACGTGAAGGCCGGTGCTCCGGCCCGCGAACCGCTGGGCTTGCCGGCGTGATGTCGGCATGGTCGGGCAGCAGGCTGCACAGAGGCGTCCGTCGATCAGTCCGCCGAGGTACCGGATTCGGCGAAGGCCGTGCCGGAGGGTGCACATCAGGTGATCGGGGCCGGTGTGAAGGCGGGGCTGGCACGGCTGTTGCCTGATCGGCAGGCCCGTGGACGCCGTGAGGGCCGCCGGCCGCAGTGCGGGTGGCGGCCCTCGGCCGTGCTCCGTCGAACTGTTCAGGCCACCACGATGACTACGACGACGTTGTTGTTGAGGTCGTCGTGGAAGTGACAGTACTGGTCCTGCGAGCCGTAGCGATCACACGAGTCATGGCTGGCCTGGCTCGGAAGACTGGCCGGGGCGGCTGCCGAGGCCGTACTTGCCGCGCCGATCGTGGCACCACCGGCCATCAGAACCCCGACGGCGGAGGCCGTGAAGAAGCGCCTCACACGTTGTGCATTCATGATCTGACTTCCTTCCATCCCTCGCGCGTCGTCGATGCACGAGACGATGGCCGCGTCCGCTGCGGGAAACCTGCGGCGCGGTCGTGGATGTTACCGCTTGGTCAGGTGGGCAGGGCCTCGCTGATCGGCGGAGGGTGCCCGGAGTGCGGCTCTCACCCATAAAGGCTAGGCGCCCCTCCCGGATGCCGCTCCTCCAGGACCGCGAGCGGAGCCCGGCCGGGGCGCTCCGATCGATGACCGCTTCGGCACCTTCCGGCCCGGGGCGGCCGGCATCGCCCTCCACCGGACCTCCAGGGTCCGTCTTCAAAGATCACTAGGTGGAGGACGCCGGACAGCAGCTGCAGCAGTGCCGACTTCCCGGAACCGTTGGGGCCGAGCAGCCCGGTCACGGAGCCGGGCCGTGGGGTGAGGGTGACGCCGTCGAGGAGCAGCCGCCCGTCGAGGGCGCGGCTCACGCGGTCGGCGGCGAGGGTGGGCGGCTCGGCGGACGGTTCCCCGGCAGGTGCCCGTCCGGCCGGTGCCTGCCCGGAGCCGGGCGGCCGGGCGAGTATCGTCCACCGGGGAGGCGTGCGCTGTGCGCCTGCGCACGGATCGCCCGTGCTCGATGATCAGTGAGGTACGGGCGACGGCGGCGCCCGGTATCACGTGCCGCACCGCCGTCTCGGCCGCCTTGTGGATACCGCATCCCACGGCGACACCGCACGGAGTGGGCTCCGGTCGGCCGTATGCGACATCGCGAGTTCCATCTCGGTAACCGGGCTGCGGCCGCCGGGGTCGGTATTCCGTCGGAATACGCTCCGGCATCCAGGTGCCACGTGCGGCAGAAGGCACAGACCTCCGGTCTCCGCCTTCTGGCCGTTCAGTAATTTGCTTCGCTCCGCCACGACTGTTGGGCCGCGCGGAAGAAGACGGTGGGCGATGCGGTGGCCTCGGCACTGAAATCTTCCGTGCGGCGCCTGGGGCCGGTGCGACCACACCGGTCATCCTGGGTGGCGGTGGTGTCCCTGTCTCCTCTGCCGTAGGCAGGCGACAGTCAGCGTTTGACGCGGCTGCGGACGGCGAGGACGGCCAGGCCGAGGAGAGCGGGTTCGGCCAGCCGGGAGGCCATCTCCGTGTAGGTGCCGGTGGTGGTGAGGTCTTGTCCGGAAGAGCGGAAGACCACCGAGTTGATCACCACCCGCAGACTCTTCTCGAACCGTTCGATGGTGACGCGCTCGGCCAGCGGGCCGGTGGGGTTGACCGGGTCGGGGTGTCGGTGGTGAGGACGACTTGCTGTCCGACGGCGGCCTGGCGGCCGGTGGTGGTCGGCTTGGGGTCGTCGACGGGCAGGCCCCACACCATCGTCACCGCGATCGTGACGGCCATCGCCGCCACCAGCCAGGCCAGTGCGCGGGTGGCGCGCAACCCGTACCCGGACAGGGCCCAGTAGATCCTCAGCAGCGCGCGCTCACCCCGGGACCGGGTGGCGTCGTGGCGGCGCATCTCGCATTCGCCGTAGTAGAAGTCGGCGGCGTCCGGCTCGTTCTTGCCGTCCTCCAGCGACTTGCGCAGCTGTCGGTACAGCGCCGCCACAGCCGCCGGCTTCAGATCGGGAGCGTCCTGCGGCGGGCAGGCCCAGCCCAGGGCAGTGGCCCGGCCGGGGTGGTGGGCGGCACGCACCCGCCAGTGGTGCTCCTCGGTCAGCGTGTTGCGCCGGCTCCACCGCCAGGGGAAGCGCCGGCTCCAGCCGGAAGGGGTGGTGGCGAAGGTGCACCAGCCGTCGACCTTCAGCTGATCGAGGTGGACAGCGCCGGCGAACCGGCACCTGCCCAAGTCGATGTCGTGCAGTGCCAGGTGTGCGGCATCCACTCCGCCCACCGTGCTCAGGCGCACGCCGGGCTCCAGACCGGACAGCTCCGTCTCAGGCAGCAAACCAGCCGATGCGGACAGGGGGAAAGGGGTGGGGCGGGCAGCGACCAGCACCGGGTACTCGAAGACCGCATCCCTCAGGTCCAACTCGGCGTAGCGCAGGTGCAACGTGGCGGTCGACGCCCACCGGGTGCGCGCACAGCTCACCTCACGGGCGGCGATCTCCACCGTCACCGGCTGCCGGAACACCGCACCGTTCAAGATCACCTGCTTACCGCACGCCAGCGGTCCCAGGTGCGACGCCGTTTCGAACTCCGCCCCGCCAAACCTGGCGTCACCGGAGAAGGACGCCCCGCCGAACGCGGCGATGTCGGAGAAGGACGCTCCGTCGAACTGGGCGTCGCCGGAGAAGGACGCCTCGCTGAACCGGGCGACGCCGATGTGGGGCGTGCCGGTGATGGGGTCGCGTAGGGCGGCGAGCAACTGGTCCAGCAGTTCAGCGGTGAAAGGGGTGCCGCGGTGGTCGATGTTGGCGCCGGGTGACAGCGCTGCGAGGTAGGCGGCACGGTCGACGTCATTCAGGTGGGCCAGACAGGCGGTGTGGTCACCGACGCGGATGCCGCGGGAGCCAACCGGATCGGCCGGGGTTGCGCCGTGGCCGCAGTGCGGCCAGGCCGGCGGCGTGCTGGACGGTGGTGGGGATGCAGCGGTACTCACGCCCCAAGGACGTGCCGGTGTCGTCGATCGGTTGCCGGATCAGGTGGCGGGTCCGCAGTAGCAGATGAGGGCGCAGGCGGCGATGTCGTCGCACACGCTCAGCCGGCCGAAGTGTTCTGTGCCGCCTCGCGTGCTTCGGTGAGGGCTCGCTGCCTGAGGTTGCCGCCGAACAATCGAATCGTGGTGGCGGCCAGGATGTCATCCCTGCCGATGGTCCGCCTGTCCCCCCTGCGGGTGGACAGGGTCCGGAGGGAATCCTCGAGGAACGGGGGCGGGGCCGGTTCGCCCGACATCACCAGGGTGACCGTACCGAAACGCTTGACCCCGCCCTCGCGGACGATCATGGCCGCGTCCCGGGCGAGGTCCGTCAGGAACACGCTCGCGATTCCGTCCAGGTCGCGGACCATCGCTGGGACGGCCGTCGCCCCCTGGCTCCGCAGCAGCTTCTTGACCCCAGCCTCGAACCTGTGGGCGCCGGCCACAGCACTCGGTTTGCGCGACCTGCTGCGCTTACGAGAAGGCACGATGACACCCTCGGCGTCGTACAGGACACCGGTCAGGCCCTGGAACGTCGGGCTGTGGTCGTACCACTTGTTCCCCACCTCGAGCTCGGCGTTCCGGTCGATCGCCGAGAGAAGGTCCCCGGGAATCAGCTTCTTCCGGGCTTCCTCCGCCGCCGCTCTCCTCGCGCCGTCGATGATCTCCGTCAGCACTGTCCGCGTCACCGACGCGGCGGCCCACGCGGCCGACCGGGAGACGTGCATCGGGGTCACGTCCCTGAACACCGCTTTGACGAGAGAAGGCTTGAACGGCGAGACGTCCATGACCGAGGCGGTTTCGGGACCGCTGCGCTTCGGGCGTGCGGGCTGCGTGGTCATCGGAAGAAACGCTCCCTGTTGTCGGAGTCATCAGGGGCCCATACTTCACCACGCAGACCCGCTCCCTTCCCTCACCCTCCGCAGAAGCGGCACCCGGTCAAGGGCCTGAGGGGCACATCCCGACGGCTTGGCCGATGATCAGCCACCTCCCGCACGCTCCCGTACCGTGGCACCTGCGTCCCCCCATTACCTTCTTGGTGGCCCCGCAATGGGGCGCCCGGCCTTCGGAGTTGGCATGACTTTCTCCCCCTGCCGAACGCATGGCCTGGGGGGTGGTGTCACCGGCTCCGGAGGCATCGACAGACCGCTGATTAAGGGCATGGCCACCGGCCTTTCCGCAGGTCGGGAGGCTCTTCGTCATGTGGATGTGGCGATCGGTGCCGTGGGACGGCCGGGCGGGGACAACCGGAGGAAGCACGTGATCGACGTCAGCGACATCGGCGTCTTCCTCGGCCTGGACGTCGGCAAGGGCGGACATCACGCCACCGCCGTCACCCCGGCCAGGAAGAAAGCCTTCGACAAACGGCTGCCCAACAGCGAACCGAAGCTCCGCGAGGCCTTCGGAAAACTGCAGGCCAAGCACGGGAGCGTGCTCGTCGTGGTCGACCAGCCGGCCTCGATCGGCGCCCTGCCGCTGGCAGTCGCGAGGGACATGGGCTGCCCGGTCGCCTATCTGCCCGGACTTACGATGCGGCGGATCGCCGATCTCTATCCCGGTGAGGCCAAGACTGACGCCCGCGACGCTTCGTCATCGCCGACGCGGCCCGCGTCATGCCTCACACCCTCCGCTCGGTCGAGCTCGAAGACGAGACCGTCGCCGAGCTGGAGATGATCGTCGGCTTCGACGACGACCTGGCCGGGGAGGCCACCCGATCAGCAACCGCCTGCGGGGCCTGCTCACGCAGATCCATCCATTGCTCGAGCGGGTCCTGGGTCCGCGAGTGCAGCATCCGGCAGTGCTCAAGCTCCTCGACCGGTTCGGCTCGCCCGCCCAGATCCGCAAAGCCGGACGGCGCCGGCTCGTGACGCTGATACGTCCGAAGGCACCGCGGACGGCCGAACGGCTGGTCGAGGACATCTTCACCGCACTGGACGAGTAGACCGTCGTCGGCCCGGGCACGGACGCGGCCGCACTGATCGTTCCAGCCTCGCCGGATCGCTCCAAGCAGTGCTTGACCAGCGAAAGCTCCTCGCCACGAGGATCGAGGAACTGCTGGAGTCCCACCCTCTTTCCAAGGTCCTGACGTCCATGCCGGGGATCGGCGTCAGGACCGGAGCACGCATCCTCATCGACGTCGGCGACGGATCCAGCTTCCCGTCCGCCGCCCACCTTGCCGCCTATGCCGGTCTCGCCCCGGCGACCCGCAGTTCGGGCACCTCGATCCGCGGCGAACAACCCTCCAGACGCGGAAACAAGCAGCTCAAACGGGCCTTCTTCCTCTCCGCGTTCGCGGCCCTGGCCGACCCGGTCTCCCGGGCCTACTACGACAAGAAGATCAGCCAGGACAAACACCACACCCAAGCCCTCCTCTGCCTCGCAAGACGACGAGCCGACGTGCTCTTCGCGATGCTCCGCGACGGAACCTTCTACGAACCCCAACCCGCCCCAACAGGTTGACGAAACCAATAGGGGCCCCCGCGTCACACCAGGCCCGCGGGGCGACTTCCGGCCGCCCGGACCGCCTGCCGCTCCGGATCGCCAGCCGCCGCGGAACACCCGCCGGGTCGGCGCCCCGGTCAGGCGCCGGCCCGGCGGTTCGCCGCCGTCGAGGTCCGTTCCCGGAGCCTGGCTCGCGTCAGGACGGCTCGGCGTGCGCGTTCGCCGTGCACCCGGCCCGGTCCGCCCCACGGTGCGCCCCGGCCTCCCCGAGGTACCAGGTCGACCACAGCAGCAGGACGAGGAAGACGGCGGGCAGCCCCGGCAGCAGCACCCTCTGCCGCGTCGATCCCTCACCCCGGACCGGATTCAGCCACAGGCAGAAGGTCGGGCCGCCGCACCGCCCGCATGCACGGCCCCGAGCTGTCGCGACCGACTGACCGGACCCATCGTCACCCTTCCGGGCCGTGTCCTCACGCGTTGCCCTGCCGCTACCTCCGCCACGCGAGTTCACCGCTTCGAAAGGCCGCCGGCTTCGGGGACTCGCCCACCGTCCCCGCCCTCCCCGGCCGCTCACTCCTGCCGCAGGGCCTGGCGCATCCGGCGGAGGCGGTCCAGGGAGCGGCGGCGCATCCACAGGACCCAGGAGCACAGCGCGACCATGCCGAGCGCGAAGAGAAGGGGGAAGACCACGGACCCGCTGACGGCCCCCAGGACGACCATGCCGACCGCGACGAGGCCCATGGCGCCGAGCCAGTACGGCAGCCACTTGCCCGCCCGCTCCATCTGGCCGAGCTGCTCGGCGACCAGCCGTCGCACGGCCGCCTGCTCCTCGGGGTCCTGCGGCACCTCATGGTGCCGGATCTTCCGGTTCAGATCGGCGAGCCCGTCCGCGTCGGTGCCCACGGCTCGGGCGGCCCGGCGGCGCTGGACGGCCAGGACCGCGATGGCGACCCCGGTGTAGAGAGCGCTCTGGAACACCCAGACAGCCGGGTGCTCGTCCTTGCGGAACAGGGCTGTGACGCCCAGTCCCAGGAGGAAGACCAGGGTCGCCTGCGCGGTCAGACTACGGTCGAGTAAGCGCTTGAGCGAGAGCACAGCGCGGACCTCCTCGAAGGGGAGTCGGGACAGTGTCGTCGCCTCCCGGATACCCCGCGTTCTCCCGCTCATCGAGGCCGTGCGCAGCCGTGCTCACCGACGGCGGCCGGGCACGCGTCCGGACGGGTCGACGGCCTCCGGTGTCGGCCGCGCTGCTCTGAATCGGCTTGTACGCAATTCGTACGGTAAAAGTGCGCCTTTCGTTCGGTTCGAGGGGGTAGGATGTCGGTCGGGAGGTGTTCCATGTCCGAGTTGTTCGAGGCGGTCGACGCGCTGGTGGCGTCCCGTGCTCCGTTGCCGCCGGCGCAGGAGCGCAAGCGGCTGCGTCAGGCCCACGGGCTGACGCTGGAGGAGGTGGCCGCCGCGCTGAAGGTGCGCCGGGCGACGGTGTCGGGCTGGGAGTCGGTCAAGAAGACGGTCGAGCCGCGGGGCCCGGAGCGTGAGGCGTATGCGCGGCTGCTGAACAAGCTCGCGGAGCTCTACCCCGCGCCCCCGGTACCGGAGGAGTCAGCCGCCCCGACGGCAGCAGCCACCTTCACCGCCGCGCCCGGCCCGGCGGAAGCACAGCCTCTGCCCCCCGGCCCGGCGCCCGCCACCGCGGCCACGACCGCAACCGGGAACGCCCGAATCAGCCCCGACTCTCCCGCTTCTGTCCCGGCGGCCGCGTCGCGTCCGGCGCGCACCGCCAGGAGCACGTCGACGTCGCGCCGCCCCGGCGCACGGAAGGCGGCCCCGGCCCGCACCCCGGCGGGCGGTGCCGACCCGCGCTTCGAGAACGGGCCGCTCGCGGTCGTCGACGTCGACGCCGGGGGACAGGTGCTGGCGTACTGCACCGGCGGTCTGGTCCTGGACGTGCCCGCCAAGAGCCTGCCGGCCCTGGTGGAGTGGACGCTGCAGGAGGCCAGGCTCGGGCAGCCGAGGCTGTCCGGCCCGGGCAAGGACGCCGACCCGCTGCTGGTGCTGACCGAGGCCGTGCTGCAGCGCTACGGCCTGCCCGTGGCCCTCACCGAGGAGGAGCGCCTCGCCGGGCGCCTACCGGAGGGCCACAAGGCCGTCAGGCAGCTGGCGCGCGCCGACTGGAAGCTCACCAAGCGCGGCCTCGGGCCGTGGGCGCGGATCTACCGCCCCGCCCAGGGCTCGGAGCGCAACTGCGTACAGCTGTGCATCCCGTCCTGGCACGCGCTCGACTCCCGCCATTGGGGCAACGCCGCACAGCTTCCGCCGGCGGACCTCGCCCGCGTCCTCGGGGTGTACGCCTCCCGGGTGATGACGCCGCGCGGCTCCACCGCCGTCACCGGCCTGGAGCTGATGACCGCGCTGCACCCGCCGACCCGCGCCTCCGAGCCCGACGCGACGGGCAAGCGGCACTCCGCGCACAACCCCGGCAGCCTGGGCAGGGACCCGGTCGACTGCGCCCCGTGCGAGGCCCCCGACGGGCACCCGCTCCTGGCGGACCTGCCGCGCTTCCACGTCCGCGGCCCCGGCGAGAAGCTGTTCGAAGAAGCCTACGACTGGGCGCGGCCGATGACGGACGCCGAGTGCACCCTGCGGCACCTGGTCGGCATCGACGTCAACATGGCCTTCGCCGCCGGCGCCAACGGCCTGAACGTCGGCCTCGGAGCCCCGACGCACGTCACCAACCCGGTCTTCGACCCGAAGCTGCCCGGCTCCTGGCTGGTCGACCTCTCCCACGTCGGCCTGTCGAGGGTGAAGGTCGGCAAGGAGTGGGTGCAGCTGGAAGGCGACCTGCTGCCCTCTCCGTTCACGCCGAAGGGCGAGCGCCCCGAGGGCCCGGCCTGGTACGCGACGCCGACCGTCGCCTACGCGGTGGAGCTGGGCTACGAGGTGCGCCCGCTCGAGGCGTACGTCCGGTACGACAACGGCCGCTACCTGGACGGCTGGTACCAGCGGCTGCGCGACGCCTACCTCGCCACGATGGCCGACCTCGGCGTCCACGCCGACATGGAGCCGGCCGACTTCCTGGCGGCGATGGACGGCTACCAGGAGCGCGACCCGCAGCTGGCGATCGTCGCCTCGGCGATCAAGGCGACCGTCAAGGGCGGCCTGGGCAAGCTGCGCGAGCGCCCGCGCGGGGAGGGCTGGCGGCCCGGGCAGCCGTGGCGCGCCCTTGCTCGCCCGACGTGGCGGCCGGACATCCGCGCGGCCGTCATCTCCCGCACCCGCATCAACCTCCACCGCAAGATCGTCAAGCACGCGGCGTTCACCGGCCAGTACCCGGTCGCGGTCCTGTCCGACTGCGTCGTCTACGCGTCCGACGGTGAGAGCCCGCTGGACTTCCTGCCCTACCGCCAGGGCAAGCCGCTGCCCGGCGGCTTCAAGCTCGGCGTCAACCCCGGCCTGGTCAAGCACGAGGGCACCCAGTCCGTCCTGTGGGGTGAAGAGGTCCGCGAGCGGTTCGACGCCCCCGGCCTCAACCTCGCCCGCTACATCAAGGACGGCACCGTCACCGACGTCGACAACGGAGAGTAGGAGGGGGCGACGATGAGCCTGTTCGGGGACGGCCTGGACGCCGCGGTACAAAAAGCCTTCACCCGCCCGGCGCCCAAGAGCGCACCCGCCCAGATGCGCTACCTGGTCAAACAGCTCAAGAGCACCAAGGAGGTCGCCCAGATGCTGCGCATCTCCCAGCGCACCGTCGAACGGTACGTGAAGGACCAGATCAAAAAGCCCCGCCCCGACCTCGCCGCGCGCCTGGAGCGCGAGGTGAAGAAGCGCTGGCAGCCGCAGATCCGCGCCAGGGCCCGGCAGAGGGCGGCCACCACCGGCGGCATCGTCCTCGACACCCGCGCCCGCCTCGGCTACACCGCGCCGATCGGGTCGACGGACGAGTCCCGCATCCGGCACCTGACCGTCGCCCTGCCCCCGCAGCACGCGGCCCGCCTCTTCGACGCCCAGCAGGCCGGCGCCGGCGACCAGCAGCTCCAGCAGATCGCCGCCGACGCGCTCAAGGAGGTGTACTTCCAGGACGGCGGCCGCCGCGCCGGCAGCCTGGAGGAGGTCCGCTTCACCGACATCGAGCACCTGGAGTTCGACCTGTAGCAGCCGCCTCCCAAGTACCGCTCACAAGCTCATCGGTGAGCCGAAGCACGACAGTCGTCCCAAAGGCAGGTGCGTTGTCACCAAGACCGATCGCAGGGCAGGCCCGCGTAGGGCCGCGGTGCTTCGAGCGCCGCAGTTGTCGTGAAGAGTCCTCCCGCACGCTTCTGCGGATCCTGCGGTAATCCGCTTGAACCACAGTCGGATGGACGTGGCAGGCTTGGGCGGTGATGGCCGAGCTGGCCCCCGCTTTCTCGCCTGGGGCGATGTGGATCCCCCCGTCATTTCTTCGACGGAGCGTCGGCGCCACAGGTGGTGCGGTCGCTCGGGCCTGCTCGGAGGGTGCCCCACCGCCCCGACATCCCTCTTGCTGACCCGGCGATGAGTGCCTGGGACCGGGACGAGGGAGAGCCCTGGGCCGACGCCGTGTCGCATGCCCTCAACGCCCCGGACGGCGGCGGGGACGAACCGGTGGCCCCGTCGCGTGACGGCGCGGCGGAGGACGTACGCGCCTTCGAACGACAGTGAGCGGATCCGGGGGAGGGGCGAGGTGCTCACCGCCCGGCCGGCTTCCGCTCGTGGGGGATCTTCTCACCGGCCTCGATCGCGACCGGGAGCCGGTTCTCGGCCGGCGGCAGCGGGCACGTCGCGAAGTCGGTGTAGGCGCACGGCAGGTTGGTGGCACGGTTGAAGTCCAGCACCACGGTGCCGTCGGGCCCGGGTGCGTCGACCTGCAGGGCGCGGTTGGCCGCGTACGTGGTCACACCGGAGGTCGCGTCGGTGAACAGCACGAGGAGGCCGCCCGGTGTGCTTCCGTTGAAGGCGGTCAGCCCCAGTGTCAGGCCATTGGTCCGGAAGCGGATCCTGCCGGGTGCGTCGTAGACGTGCTGCAGCCCTTCGACGGCGGCGCCCACGGTGGTCGGCCGCGGTTCCGGGAACGGGGTGTACGTGCCGGTGATCACCCAGCGCGGGTCGGGCGCGTACGCGGGCGTCCCGTTGAACGCGGTGCGCAGCGGGTGCTCCGGGTGCCGCGGGCGGATCAGATCGTTGCCGCCGCGCTTGGCGACCTCGATCATCGCGTCTCCCCAGAAGGCGTTGGCGCCGCCGCGTTCCGGGATGACGCCGAAAGCGTGCCGTCCGCGCACCGCGGTGCCGTCGACGACGAGCTCCTCCCCCTGGTCGAGCACGACGGTGACGCCGTCGTCGCCGGTCGACCAGGTGCCGGGTGCGTCGGGGAAGCGCTGGGGGTCCGAGGCCAGCCAGTGCAGGCCGGTGACGGCGAGGAATCCGTGCTCATGGGCGAGCGCGGCGTCCCTCCGTCGGTGCCACGCCTCCCATTCCGCGACGAAGGCGTCGGTGCTGGTGGAGGAATCCTGGACGGTCATGTGCACTCCTGCGGAATACGGTGCTGATGGCCAGAGCGGTACGGGGGCAAGGGCAGGAAGGTGAGGTTCAGGGGCCGGCCGGGAGCGGATTGCCCCAGCCCTGAGCGAAGGAGGACGCCGCTCACGGGCGGCGCTCCCGCGGTCGCGCAGCTTTTGCGGGAGGAGGTCCGCCGCGGCCAGGGCCCCTGCAGCGGTGACGGAGAGCGGCCGGTAGCCGTCCGGAACACCCAGCGACGTGCGCAGCCCTTCGGGGTCGAAGCCGGCCACCTGATGGGCGTACGACCCCAAGGCGTGTGCCTGCAGGACCAGTGGGGAAACCGCCGGTCCGGTGTCGTGGGCGGCGCCGTGGTGCGGCACGCCGTTCCCGAGGTGCTCCGGCACCATCGCCGCGACCAGCGGCGAACTGTTCCCCGCCCACAGATGGTTGCCGGGTACGAGGGTGACGGGGATCCGCCGGTACGTCGTGCCGTCGCGCCGCCCGACCAGGAAGCGTCACGGCTGCGGATTGTGGGCGGAGGGCGCCCAGCGGGCCGCCTCCAGCAAGGAGGTCAGCTCTTCGTCGGTGATCATGTGCGTGACGTCGAACGAGCGCGGGCTCCGGCGTTCGGCGAGCAGCGGGTGGACAGCCACGGCTGAGTCCGCGGTGCGAGGCGACATACGCGTTGTCCTCCTTCGACGGATGGGGCGCCTTCTTCTCGGTGCCTGCTGAAGGCCGAGGACCCGTCAGGGAAATGGGCGGTGATGTCCTGACTCCGGTGCCGATGGCGGAGGATCCCTGTGCACGAGCTCGCCCACGAGTGCGGCCACCTGCTCCACCTCGATCAGGAATCCGTCGTGACCGTAGGGGGATTCGATGAGCCGCAGGTGATCCGCCGTGGCGATGCCCGCCGCCAGCTCCGCTTGCTGGGACGGCGGGTAGAGACGGTCGGAGCCGACCCCGGCCACGAGGGTCCGGGCGGTCACCCGGCTCAGGGCGGCCCGCACTCCGCCGCGCCCGCGGCCGATGTCGTGGCTGTTCATGGCGTCGGACAGCACGACGTAACTGCCCGCGTCGAAACGGCGCGGCAACTTGGCCGCGTGATGGTCGAGGTAGGACTCGACCTGGTACCGGCCGCCGCTCCAGGGGTCCTCCGTGCCCTGGGGTGAACGGCCGAAGCGGACCTGGAGTTCCGGCTCGCTGCGATACGTGACATGGGCGATCCGCCGGGCCAGGCCGAGTCCGGCGTGCGGGCCCCGGCCGGTGTCGTGGTAGTGGCCGCCGTGCCAGAACGGGTCGGAGCGGATGGCGTGCAGCTGGATGTTGGCCCAGGCGATCTGCTCGGCGCTCGCCGCGGCCGTCGTGGCCAGAAGCAGGAGCGCGCCCGTCCGTTCGGGATGCGACACCGCCCATTCCAGGGCTCGCATTCCGCCCATCGAACCGCCGACCACCAGGGCCCACCGGTCGATGCGCAGCGCATCGGCCAGGCCGGCCTCGGCCGCGACCTGGTCACGCTGTGTCAGGAACGGGAAGTCGCCGCCCCAGCGCCGACCGAACGGGCCCGGAGAGGACGGCCCGGTACTGCCCTGGCAGCCACCGAGCACGTTCGGTGCCACGACGAACCAGCGGTCCGTGTCGAGTGCCCGCCCGGGGCCGATGAGGCCGTCCCACCAGCCGGGGGTGGGGTGACCGGGCTCGGCGGGACCGGCCGCATGGCTGTCGCCGGTGAGGGCGTGCAGCACCAGCACCGCGTTCGACCGGTCCGGCGCGAGCCGCCCCCAGGTCTCGAACGCCAGGCGTACCCGCGGCAGTTCACCACCCGCCTCCAGAGCGAGCGGCTTCTCCCGCTCGTACCACTGACGACGCCCGGGCGGGTCCCCCTCCCGCCAGGCCCCGGAGGCCGGCGGGAGGGGGACCTGGGACGGCGTCAGTATGGTGTTCAGGACGCGCCCTTCGCCGCGCGGAACCCGGCCTCCAGGTCCGCCTTGAGGTCGGCGAGGTTCTCGATGCCGACCGAGAGGCGCACCAGGCCGGGCGAGGTTCCGGTGGCCGCCAGCTGTTCCTCATCGAGCTGGCTGTGGGTGGTGGAGGCCGGGTGGATGATGAGGCTGCGTACGTCGCCGATGTTGGCGAGATGGCTGAACAGCTCGACGGCGTCCACGAACCGCTTGCCTGCCTCGATGCCGTCCCGCAGCTCGAAGGAGACGATCGCGCCCGCGCCGCGCGGGAGGTACTTCTGCCCGGCCTCGTACCAGCGGCTGGACGCAAGGCCCGGGTAGTGGACGACGGCGACCTCGTCGCGCTGCTCCAGCCACTCGGCGAGCGCCAGCGCGTTCGCGGAGTGCCGCTCGATGCGCAGGCTGAGCGTCTCCACGCCCTGCAGGAGCAGGAAGGCGGAGTGCGGGGAAAGGGCCGGACCGAGGTCGCGCAGCAGCTGCACCCGCAGCTTGACGGCGTACGCGCCCGGGCCGAGCGCCGGCCAGTACCGCAGGCCGTGGTAGCTCGGGTCGGGCTCGGTGAAGCCGGGGAACCGGTCGGCGTGCGCCCCGAAGTCGAACGTGCCGCCGTCGACGACGACCCCCGCGATGGCCGTGCCGTGACCGCCCAGGAACTTGGTCGCCGAATGCACGACGATGTCCGCGCCGTGCTCGATCGGCCGCAGCAGATAGGGAGTCGGCACGGTGTTGTCCACGATCAGCGGCACGCCCGCCCCGTGGGCGACGTCCGCGACCGCCCGCACGTCGAGGACGTTGCCGCGGGGGTTGCCCAGAGTCTCCGCGAACAGCGCCTTGGTGTTCGGCCGGATCGCCGCCCGCCAGGCCTCGGCGTCGTCCGGGTCGTCCACGAAGGACACCTCGATGCCCAGCTTCGGCAGCGTGTGCCGGAACAGGTTGTACGTGCCGCCGTACAGCGAGGTGCTGGAGACGATGTGGTCCCCCGAACTCGCCAGCGTCAGGATCGCCAGGGTCTGTGCCGCCTGACCGGAGGACAGCGCCACCGCCGCGGCCCCGCCCTCCAGCGCGGCGATCCGCTGCTCGAAGACGTCCTGGGTGGGGTTGTGGATGCGGGTGTAGATATTGCCGGGCTCGGCCAGTGAGAACAGGTCGGCGGCGTGCTGGGTGTCGCGGAACACGAACGACGTCGTCTGGTAGATCGGCGTCGCACGGGCCCCGGTCGTCGGGTCGGGTGCGGCACCGGCGTGGATCTGCTTGGTCTCGAAGGACCAGGCCGAGGTGTCGGGCCCGGCGGGTTCGTCGTCGGGGGTGTGACCGGCGGTGACGGAGTCGATGGGCTGGCTCATGGTTCTCCCTCGTGCGGGTACGGCGATGCGCGGAGCGCGGGAAGGGGAAGGTGAAGGAACCGCAGGCTGAGAGCACGCGCCCGGAAGAGGGCAGCGGTCAGCTCGATACGGTGGGAAAAGCCTGGTCGGACGCCGGAGGGCGGTCAGCTCACGGCGGAACAGCCCGTGGTGGTGACACGCACGTAGTCGACGTGGCGGCGGGTCACGAGCACGGTCATGGAGCCAGGTAACCACACAGGGGCGTGCGCGCACCAGCTCGAAAGGGGGGTGTCTCACCGATCAGGACGCACAGCGGACGGACGTTGCCGCGTGTGCTTCGAGCGGGCCGTGGAGACCACCGGCCGGGCGCACACGGCGCTGTCCGACCCGTTCCGGGTGAGCCGCCGCGCGGACCGGATCGACGAGGTGTGCTGCTGACCGTGGTTCGACGGCCCGCGACCTTGGCTCTTTTCCCTCTGCTGCCGCACACTTCACACAACTGGCTTTTCTCGTACGGCTATTGCGCTGCCATCGTGGTCGGTCGGCTGCTCCCGCCAAGGAACAACCCCATGGCCCACCCCACAGCCCTGCCCGTCATCGACATCTCCCGCTTCCGCGGCCCGGACACCGACCGTGAGACCTTTCTCGCCCGACTCCGGTCCGACGCCCACGAGGTGGGCTTCTTCTGCATGGTGACGAGGAGAGCGGTGGCGACTTCGCGAAGGAGCGCATGGCGGTCCCGGCACGCCGGGTCCGCCAGGCGATCACGTTCGGTTCTTGCGGCCTTTCCGTCGTCGAAGCGGTGCGGTCACAGTGCCCGGGCCGCACAGGCCCTGACGTCCGCGTCCGGGTCCGTCGTCGCCGTGGCCAGGGCCGCTCGGGCGTCCTCGGCGTCACGGTGCCGGATCAGTGCCGTCACGGCGGCCTTGCGGACGTCGGCGTTCGGGTCGGCGAGGGCCTTGGCGAGTGCGGGTACGGCGAGGCCGGGGGCCGCGAGGGAGAGGGCGGTGGCGGCGCCGGCCCGCACCTGCCAGGCCGGGTCGGTCAGGGCTGCTTCCGCGCGTGCTGCCAGGGGAGCCGGGCAGCCGGTCGTGCCCAGTGCTTCATAGGCGGCCGCACGCACCAGGGCGTCGGGGTCGTCGATGAGCTCGGTGAGGGCCCAGAGGACCGTGTCGGGTTCGGGGCCGGCCGACGTGGTGCCGTCGGGCTGTCCCGCGGTCACGGCGGCCAGGGCCTTGGCGATGGTGACGCGGACCTCGCGGGACGGGTCGGCGGTCGCCGCGCGGGCCAGCTCCCCGGCGGCGTCGATGGACACGAGTGCTCGCACGGCCGCGACACGCACGGCGATGTCCGCGTCCGACAGGGAGCCCGTGAACAGCTCGGTGTCACCGAGGCGCAGGGCGCGCAGGACGTCGAGTGCGGCGGCACGGGCGACGGGGTCGGCTTCGGACAGGGCGGCGACGAGGCCGTCGCGCAGGGCTGGTTCAGGGTCCAGCGTCTCGACCAGTTCGCGCAGTGAGGCGGCCGCGGCAGCGCGGACGCCGGCGTCGGGGTCGGCGAGCGTGGCGGCCAGTGCCGGTCCGGTGCCCGGCGGCACCGTCTCCGTCAGCACGGTGACGGCCGTTCGGCGAACGGTGGGCTCGGGGTCGGTCAGGTAAGGGGCGAGGGCGGAGAAGCGGGGCTCGTCCTCCGCGAGGGAGAGGAGTTCGAGCAGGCGCGGTGTGGCCGGCGTGTCCGTGTCGGAACCGGGGTGGGCGGTCGTACCGGTCAGGGCGGGCCCCTGCCGTATCGCCATCGGCGCCGCTTCCCGGGCCCCCGCGGTCGCCACCTGCTCCGGGTGGACCTCGCCCAGGCGGCGGGAGGGCCCGCCGACCGGGGTGAAGCCGTCGACCGGGACCAGATAGCGAGCCACGGGACGCGCCGTGAACTCCATCCCACCGGTGGGGGACTTGCGCAGGTCGAGGTGGTGGAACCAGGACGCGTCGTCACGGTGGGGGTGGTCGAGACGGTCGTGGTAGAGGCCCCAGCGGGACTCCGTGCGGGCCAGGGACGCCCGCGCGGCCATCTCCGCGCAGTCACGGATGAAGCTGACCTCCGCGCAGCGCATCAGTTCGTGCGGGGTGCGGGCGCCCATCGCGGCGATGTCGGCTCGCATCCGCTCGAACGCCTCCAGGGCCAGCGACAGCCGGGCGCCGGACTTGGGCGGGGCCACGTAGTCGTTCACGAAACGGCGCAGCTTGTACTCGACCTGCGGCTGCGGCGGACCGTCGGGGTTGCGCAGCGGGCGGTAGATCAGCTCGTGCGCTTCCTGGAGCTGGCCGAGGGGCAGTTCCCCGTCGTACGGCGTGTACCGGGACGCGTCCGCGCCCGCCAGGTCCCCGAAGACGAAAGCGCCGATCATGTAGTTGTGCGGGACACAGGCCAGGTCCCCGGCGGCGTACAGACGCGGGACGGTCGTACGGGCGTGGTCGTCGACCCGCACTCCCGAGGCCGAGTGGCCGCCGCACAGGCCGATTTCCGAGATGTGCATCTCGACGTCGTGGGTGCGGTAGTCATGGCCGCGGCCGGCGTGAAAGGTGCCTCGGGTCGGGCGCTCGGTCGAGTGCAGGATCGACTCCAGGGCCGAGATCGACTCCTCCGGGAGGTGGCTCAGCTTCAGATAGACCGGGCCCCGGTCGCTCGCCACCTCCTCCGCGAACTCCGCCATCATCTGGCCCGACCAGTAGTCGGAGTCGACGAAGCGTTCGCCGTGCCGGTTGACCTGGTAGCCGCCGAAGGGGTTGGCGACATAGGCGCAGGCGGGACCGTTGTAGTCCTTGATCAGCGGGTTGATCTGGAAGCACTCGATGCCGGTCAGCTCGGCGCCTGCGTGATACGCCATGGCGTAGCCGTCGCCCGCGTTGGTGGGGTTCTCGTAGGTGCCGTACAGGTAGCCGGAGGCGGGCAGGCCGAGGCGGCCGCAGGCGCCGGTCGCCAGGATCACCGCGCCCGCGCGGACGGTGACGAAGGCGCCCGTGCGGGTGTGGAAGCCCACCGCGCCCACGGCACGCCCTTCCGCTGTGAGCACGCGCACCGGCATCACCCGGTTCTCGATCCGGATCCGCTCCCGCATCTCGCGCCGCCGCAGCTGCCGGTACAGGACCTTCTTGACGTCCTTGCCCTCCGGCATCGGCAGCACGTAGGAGCCGGAACGGTGGACCTGGCGTACGGCGTACTCGCCGTGCTCGTCCTTCTCGAACTTCACGCCGTAGGACTCCAGCCGCTGGACCATGGCGAAGCCGCGGGTGGCGGTCTGGCGGACGGTGGACTGGTCGACGATGCCGTCGTTGGCACGGGTGATCTCGGCGACGTAGTCGTCGGGCTCGGCGCGGCCGGGGACGACCGCGTTGTTGACGCCGTCCATGCCCATGGCCAGCGCGCCGGAGTGGCGTACGTGCGCCTTCTCCAGGAGCAGGACGTCCGCGCCGTGCTCGGCGGCGGTCAGGGCCGCCATGGTGCCGGCGGTGCCGCCGCCGACGACGAGGACGTCGCAGGTGATTTCGTCCGCGCCGATGAGGTCCGGGATCTGCAGGGGGGTGTCCACCAGGGTGCCTTTCAAGAACCGAGTGACGTGAGGACTTCGCGCCGCAGCTCGATACGCGCCGGGTCGTCGTGGGCGGCGCGCTCGCGTGGGCGCGGTACGTCCCGTACGGCGATGAGGCGGCCCGCACCCAGCAGGGCGACGCGGTCGCCGAGGAAGAGGGCCTCGTCCACGTCGTGGGTGACGAAGACGACGGTGGCGCCCGTGCCGCGCAGCACCTCCACCAGCAGGTCCTGCATGCCGGCGCGGGTCTGGGCGTCGAGGGCGCCGAACGGTTCGTCCATCAGCACGGCACGGGGGCCGGCGGCCAGGGCGCGGGCCAGTTGCGCGCGCTGACGCTGGCCACCGGAGACGCGGTGCGGCCAGCGCCGGGCGTGCTCGGCGAGTCCGACCCGGTCGAGCCACGCCTCGGCCCGGGTACGGCGATCGGCACGGGGCAGTCCCTCGATGGCGAGGGGCAGTTCGACGTTCGCGCGCAGGGTGCGCCAGGGGAGCAGGGCGTCCTCCTGGAACACGAGGGCGCGTTCGGCGGACGGGGCGGTCAAGGGGCGTCCGTCCTGCGTGATCCCTCCGGAGAGCAGGGGCAGAAGACCGGCCAGGGTGCGCAGAAGAGTCGACTTGCCGCAGCCGGAGGAGCCGACGACGGTCAGGATTTCTCCGGGGGCCACGTCAAGGTCGACCTTGTCCAGCACGGGCGCGCCGGGGCGTCCGAGGGCGGCGTCGTGCAGGGTGAGGCGGGTGCCGGCGCGGCTGCGGGACGGTGAACGGACGTCAGACGAGCTGGTCATGGGACACGTCCTCCTTGGGCCTGGGGCCGGCCGGTGCGGGGGAGGGGGCTTGGCGCGTCCGCCGCGGGACGCGCGCGCCGGGGACGTACGACGTGCGCGGCAGCCAGCGGGTCAGGCGGCGGCCCAGGAGTTCCACGGCCATGGAAGTGAGCCAGCCGAGGACGCCGATCGTGACCATGCCGACGAAGACGCCCGGGTAGTCGACGATCGTGTAGTCCTGCCAGGTGCGGTAGCCGACGCCGTACTGGCCGGAGATCATCTCGGCGGAGATCACGCAGATCCACGAGACGCCGATGCCGACCGACAGGCCGCCGAAGACGCCGGGCAGGGCGCCCGGCAGGACCACCGAGCCGAGGATGCGCCACCGGCTGCCGCCCATCGTCAGCACGGCCTCCTCCCACACGGGCGTCAGCGCACGCACCGCGTGCCGGGTGGAGACCAGGACCGGGAAGAAGGCGGCGGTGAAGGTGATGAAGACGATGCCCTGTTCGTTGGAGGGGAAGAGGAGGATCGCGACGGGGACGAGGGCGATGGCCGGGATCGGGCGGACCACCTCCAGCAGTGGCCCCAGCAGGTCCTCGGCCAGCCGGGAGCGTGCCACGAGCACGCCCCCTGCCACCCCCAGCACCGCTGCCAGCAGGAAGCCGGTGAGGATGCGGGTCAGGCTGTCGGTGAGGTCCGTCCAGTAGTCGGCCCCGGCGAGGCGGTCGGCGAAGGCGTGGGCGACGTCGGTGACCGTGGGGAACTGCGAGAAGCGCAGCCACACGTCGACGTCCAGGCCGGTCAGGAGCTGCCACAGGCCGAGGGCCGCGGCGAGGGCGGCCGCCCGCAGTGCGTACCGGGCGGCTCGTGGTGCGGGCCGGCTCACGCGACACGCTCCAGGGCGTCGGCATACGTGATGACACGCGCCCCGCCGTGCCGGTCGGCGTACGCCTGCGCGGTCGCCGGGGTGACGAACGGCAGCAGCCTCCCGCCGTCGGTCACCCACACCGCCTTGTCGGCGAACCAGAGGGTGCCGGTCGTGGCGTCGGGGACGTAGGCGGCGCGGATGCCATCGGGGTGGGCGGCCACGTAACCGAGCAGCTCCGCCGGGGACGTGAAGGTCCTGGTCCTCTGGGCGCCCTTCGGCCACACCTCGCTCGCGGCGGCGGGCGGCGTGGCCGCGCGTTGCTTCCCGTACGACGCCCCGAGCGCCTTCTTCACGTACTGGTCGTCGACGAACGCGTCCACGTCCACGTCGCCGGTCAGCTTCGCCGCCTTCAGGACCGACACGTCCTGCTTCAGCGCGGAGACGAGCTGCGGCCTGACCGCCGGGTCGAAGGTGGAGATGCCGTGGGCGCCGTTGTAGAGGTACACGACCTCGGCGGGCAGGCCGGTGGCCTCGGCGACCTTCTCGGCGGCGGCGACGGGGCGGGCGTTGAGGTAGTCGGTGGCCTGCGCCTGGGCCTTCAGGAAGGCTTCCAGGACGGCCGGCCGGTCCTGGGCGAAGTCCGCGCGGGCGGTGACCCCGTGAAAGGTGGGCAGGTTCAGTTGGGCGCCGTCGTACAGGGCCTTCGCCTTGCCCTGGTAGGTGAGCAGACCGGGCCAGGCAACGAACTGCGACAGCGCGTCCGCGCTGCCCGCGGCCAGGGCCGAAGCACCCACCGCGGGCTGCTGGTTGAGCTTCTCGATGCCCTCGTTCGGGTCGATGCCGGCACGCTGCAGGGCCCGTACCAGGGTGCCGTCGGCGGCGGAGCCGACGCTCGTGGAGACCTTCTTTCCCTTCAGGTCCTTCAGGGAGGTGAGCTTGGAGTCGGGCGCGGTGACGATGGTGTTGAGGCCGCCGCGCAGGTTGTAGCCGGTGACCGAGACCAGGTGGGTGGGGCGGTTCAGCTGCTTGCCGCGGGCGGCGTTGATGAGCAGCGGGAAGTCGCCCATCGAGCCGATGTCGATCTTCCCGGCGGTCATCTGGGCGGTGATGGGGGCGCCGGTGGCGTAGTCCTGCCAGACGACCTTGTAGGTGATGCCGTCGCCGAGCGAGGTCAGCTGCTTCTCGAAGTAACCGAGGGAGCGGAGCAGGGTGCCGGCCGTGACCGTGTTGATGGTCTTGGACTGGTAGCCGACGGTGACGGTGACCGTGGAGCCGCTGCCGGCCTCGGCGGCACCGCCGCAGGCGCTGAGCGGGAGCAGAAGGACGACTGCGGATGCTGCGACTGCCGTGCGTTTCATGGTGGTTCGGCCTTTCACCGGAGCAGGTCGAGGGGATCAGCGGAGCAAATAGGGCATGTTGACCGTGACGGCTCCGGTGGGGCAGCGGGCCGCGCACGGACCGCAGTACCAGCATTCGTCGACGTGCATGTACGCCTTGCCGCTGCCGGCGTCGATGGCGAGGGAGTCCAGCGGGCACATGTCCACGCAGAGCGTGCAGCCGTCGATGCACTTCGACTCGTCGATGGTCACGGGCACGTCGGCCCGCTGGGGCACCAAGGGCATGGCTGTCTCCAGGAATGTCGCGCTGCAGGTCTTGCTGCAGGTCTTGCCGTGGGAGAGGGCGGTGTCAGAGGGAGCGGTACAACAGGCCGCTCATCGTGATGCGGTCGCCGCGGAAGCGGATGAACTCCAGGTCCACGGGCCGCCCGTCGGCGAGGTGCGTGAGGCGTTCCAGCATCAGCACGGCCGCACGGCACGGTGCCTGAAGCACGGCGGCGGAATGGGCGTCCGCGTTGACCGCCTCCAGGGTGATGTCGGCGTGTCCCAGGCGCTGGCCGGTGAGGGACTCCAGGAGGCGGAAGACGTCGGTGTTCTCCAGGTCGCAGCCGAGCAGGGCCGCGCCGATGTCCAGGGGGATGTAGGTGAGGTCCAGGGACAGGGGGAGGCCGTTCAGGCGGCGCAGACGTTCGACGTAGAGGACGTCGGCGCCGGGCGGGACGCGCAGGCGCTCGGCGACCGGGGCGGGGGCCGGGACCGGGCCCATGGTGCGGACCTCGTTGGTGACGCGGCCGTGTTCGTGCAGGGTCTCCGCGAGGCCCATCAGCCGGTCGAGCCCGTGGGGGTACTTCTGGGCGACGACCACCGTGCCGACGCCGGGGAGGCGTTCCACGAGGCCCTCGGCGCGGAGGAGGTCGAGGGCCTGGCGGACCGTGTTGCGCGAGGCCCGGTACTCGGTGGCGAGGGTCGACTCGTGCGGCAGGGTACCGGCCGGGAAGCCCCCGGTGAGGAGCTGGTGGCGCAGCAGGTCGGCGAGCTGGCGTGCCTGGTCCGCGCGCAGCCGACGCCGCGTGCGCCGGGCGGCGACGGTGGGCGCGCCCTGGCCGGCGTGGTCTCGGATGCGGTCGGTGGGCGGCATGTTCGGAACCCTACCGATCCGGTAGGGATAGTGGTGTTGCCGAAGTGTTGCGCCACCTGACGCATCGCCGCATACGACGTTGACCTGGGTTTTTCGGCGGACAGGAGGGGAGATCTGCCAGGGGTCCGCCGGTACCGCGCGGGAAGGGCCCACGCCCGTCCTGTCCGCCGAGCCGGCCGGGCGCGCAGCGGGCACAGGCGCTCGATCCCGGCGTCGATGGCCGTCGGCCGGCGCTCGACCACGCCGGAGGCGGGGGACGTCGCGCCGGCGTTCGCGCAGCACCGCCCCGGATCCTCGACCAGGAGCTGGATGCGGTCGGCGATGCCGCGCAGGTCCTCGACGGTGAGGCCGAGGCCGGGCAGCCCACGGATGACACGGACCCGGGCGATCCCGTCGGGCCCGTACCGCCGTTGGCCGGTGGCCGTGCGCGGCGGCGGGGGCAGCAGGCCGCGCTCTTCGTGGAACCGCAGGGCCCGCGGGGTGGTTCCGGCTGCCGCCGCCGCGTCCGGGATCCGCATGCCGACCCTCGCCTCGGTCCGTGTCGCGCGCCGGCCCGCGAGGCGCGGCGGCGATCCGTCACTGGTACGGCAGCTCCACGACGACGGTGCCGAAGCACCGCCCCTCGAACAGTTCCTGCAACGCTCGAGGGGCGCGTCCGATGCCCGGGACCCGCACGTGCGGAAAGGAGATCTCACCGGAGCGAGGCCAGGAGCCGAACCGGGTGACCCACTCTTCCGCCACCTCGGGGTGGTCCGTGCCGCTGTAGCCGCGCAGCGTGATCCTGTCCCGCTCGGACCTACGGTTCTGGGCTTGGCCTGCGGCTTCTCCGTGTGAGGCACCGGATCCTGATCCACAGCGAGGCCCATGTCCAGGCGGTCCTGGCCGAGTACATCCGGCACTCCAACCAGCACCGCCCCCACCAGTCCCGGCGCCAACTGCCCCCGGACGGCACCAAACCGCCCGCTCCAGCCAACGTCACCGGCCTCCAGGTCCAGCGAATCCGGCGACAGCCCCTCCTCGGCGGCCTGATCGACCAGTACCGGAGAACCGCCTGACCGAACGGCCTCGCCGCAGCTCACAGCACCGAATCGGTGCGCACCTCACGGCACCGGACCACCGGTCCCGGGCGGGCCTGTGTCCGGGGAACCGTCCCGACGCCACTCAACCACGTTCAGTGGTTCGCTCGGCGTATGCGAGGAGGGGCCCGGCCGCCTTGCTCCACTGCTCGTTGCGCGCCAGGGCGGGGGCCGCTTCGCTGCGGAGGGCCTCCACCACGGGGCCGAGGAAGTCCTCCCGGAAGTGCCGTATCGCTGCCGGTGTCATGCCGCTCGCCTCGATCACGGCAGCCACCTCGGATTCGAGGACGGCCGCACCCCGCGTGATGTCTTCCCCGGTCCACTCGTCCACGTGCTCGGCCACCAGCGCCCACGTCACCTTGATCATGATTCGGATCGTAGGGGGCCCGGCTGGCGATCGGGAGGGGCGGAGGCGGCAAAGGAGGGGTACGGCCTCCGGAGACGGGGAGGGGGCCGCCACGTCTTGGCAGCTCGGATTCCGCCACGGTTACAAGGCCGGCGGGCCCCCGCCCCGCATCCTCCGGCGGCAAGGGGAGCCGTAGGTCAGCGGCGGCGGAGACGCTCTGCAGCGGCTCCGTCGGCACTGCACAGGAATGACAGGCCGCGGTGTCCTTCACCCAGGCGCTCAGGCTGCGGCTTCGCCGGGGTCCTCGTCCTCCGGGGGGTTGACGTAAGTGGTGCCGGGAGCGAGGTCGTCCCCTGTCTCCTCCTTGTACCGCGCCTTCTTCTGCTCGCTGGCGTTCCAGCCCTCGGGGAGCTTCCGCACGTGAGGGCTGGCGGGCCGTCGGCCCTCGCCCGTGGCTTCGGGGGCGGAGGCCGGCCCGGCGTCCTCGGTGACCTCGGCGGCATCGGTGACGTTCTGCTCCGTGGCCCGCCTGACGGCCACGACCGCGACGGCCGCGGCCACGCTGCCGACTGCGCCACCCACGGCGCGGATCGTCGTCCTGTGCTTCCCGTACCAGTTCCTCGTCTTCTCGACGAAGGAGGTGGGCTCGCCGTCCTCGGGGGACGTGGAGTCATTCACGCGCACACATCTACCGGACGCACCCCTCGCCCGTCAGGCAATCACCCGGCATCGCCCGATCGAGTTCGGTAGCGGGCCATCGGGACGCACCGGGCGCACGGGAGCCCTGCTCGCCGGGCCGGTCTCGAGCCCCGGCGGGCAAGCGCGGCCAATGCACACGCGAGCACCGCTCGGAACGTCTTGGCGGTCCCAACAAAGGCGTTGGACGTGTCGGTGGGTGATGAGGCAGGTGGCGAGGCCGAGGAGGGCTTCGTGGATGTCGTCGCGTCGTTCCCAGCGGCTGCGCGGGCGGCGGAAGCCGTGCAGCCAGGAGACGGTGCGTTCGACGGCCCAGCGGAAGGTGCCCAGGCCGGAGCCGTGGGGCCGGCCTGGTCCGGCGATGACCGGGCGGATGTCCCGGGCCCACAGCGGGCACCGGTACTTGTCGTGGCCGTAGCCGCGGTCCGCGAAGAGCATGTCCGGCCGTCGCCGTGGCCTGCCGACGACGCCGGCGACGGGCGGGACCTTGTCGAGCGGGGGCGGGAGCCGGGGGCATCGTTGTGATCACTGCCGGTCAGCGACACCGCGAGCGGGATGCCCCGGCCGCCGACAAGGACGCGGTGCTTGCTGCCCGGCCGTGCGCGGTCGACCGGGCCGGGACCGCTTCCGGGCCCCGCCGGCCGCCCGCGCACGGGAAGAGTCGATCACCGCCCGGGACCGGTCCGACTGCTTGGCCGACCGCAGCTTCTTCGACAGCAGCACGTGCAGCCGGTCCCCGCACTCCGGCCTCGTTCCACGCGGCCAGGCGTCGCCGGCAGGTCATGCCCGAGCCGAAGCCCAGCTCCTGGGGCAGGTACTTTCACCGGATGCCGGTGTGCAGCACGAACCGGATCCCGCACCGGGCCTTCCGGTCCGGTGCCCGCGGCCGGCCCTCCACCGGCTTCGGCGCCTGACGGGCGAAAGCCCGGCTCAGGCGCCTTCCCTCCTGCGCCTAGAAGAAGCCGAGCTTCTTCGGCGAGTACGACACCAGCAGGTTCTTCGTCTGCTGGTAGTGGTCCAGCATCATCTTGTGCGTCTCCCGGCCGATCCCGGACTGCTTGTAGCCGCCGAACGCCGCGTGCGCGGGATAGGCGTGGTAGCAGTTCGTCCAGACGCGGCCCGCCTGGATGGCGCGCCCGGCGCGGTAGGCCGTGTTGATGTCGCGGGTCCACACACCCGCGCCGAGGCCGTACGACGTGTCGTTGGCGATCTCGATCGCGTCGTCGAAGTCGTCGAACGAGGCCACCGAGACGACAGGGCCGAAGATCTCCTCCTGGAAGACGCGCATCCGGTTGTCCCCCTCGAAGATGGTCGGCTGCACGTAGTAACCGCCCTTCAAGTCGCCGTCGTACTCCGCGCGTTCGCCGCCCGTCAGAACCTTTGCGCCCTCCTGCCGGCCGATGTCGATGTAGGACAGGATCTTGGCCAGCTGCTCGCCGGAGGCCTGCGCGCCGATCATCGTGTCGGTGTCGAGCGGGTGCCCGGGCCTGATCAGCTCGGTGCGGGCGACGGCCGCGGCCAGGAAATCGGGGTAGTTGCCGCGCTGGATCAGCCCCCGGGAGGGGCACGTGCACACCTCGCCCTGGTTCAGCGCGAACATCGTGAACCCTTCGAGGGCCTTGTCGCGCAGCTCGTCGTCCTTCTCCCACACGTCGTCGAAGAAGATGTTCGGCGACTTGCCGCCCAGCTCCAGCGTGACCGGCTTCAGGTTCTCGGCCGCGTACTGCATGATCAGCCGCCCCGTGGACGTCTCGCCGGTGAAGGCGACCTTCGCCACCCGCGGACTGGAGGCGAGCGGCTTCCCGGCCTCCGGGCCGAACCCGTTGACGATGTTCAGCACGCCCGGCGGCAGCAGGTCGGAGACGAGGCTCAGCCAGTAGTGGACGGAGACCGGCGTCTGCTCGGCGGGCTTGAGGACGACCGCGTTGCCCGCGGCGAGGGCGGGCGCGAGCTTCCACGTCGCCATCAGGATGGGGAAGTTCCACGGGATGATCTGGGCGACGACGCCCAGCGGCTCGTGGAAGTGGTAGGCGACCGTGTCGTCGTCGACCTCGCTGAGCGAGCCCTCCTGTGCGCGCACGGCACCGGCGAAGTAGCGGAAGTGGTCGATGGCCAGCGGGATGTCGGCCGCCAGGGTCTCCCGCACGGGCTTGCCGTTCTCCCAGCTCTCCGCCACCGCGAGTGATTCCAGGTTGGCCTCCATGCGGTCGGCGATCTTCAGCAGGATGTCGGACCGCTCGGTCGCCGACCTGCGCCCCCAGCCGGGCGCGGCCGCGTGCGCCGCGTCGAGTGCCGCCTCGACGTCCTCCGCCGTGCCACGCGCCACCTCGGTGAACGGCTGCCCGTTCACCGGGCTCGGGTTCTCGAAGTACTGCCCCTTGACCGGAGGCACGTACTCCCCGCCGATGAAGTGGTCGTAGCGGGACTGGTAGGAGACGATCGCGCCCTCGCTCCCGGGCGCCGCGTAACGGGTCATGCGGAACTGGCCTCCTTCAGCAGCGCTGCCCGCCGTTGGGCAACTCTGCGCCGGAGCGTAAGGAGGCGGACGTTGCAACCACGTTGCGGGGGAGCGGCGGCGCTACCGGGCCCAGCCGTCCGGGGCCCCCAGCTCCGATTCGAGCGCGGCCAGACGGGCCCGGTTCACGGCCGTCGGCTGGGCCGTGACCAGCGCCCGCCACACGTCCACGTCCTCCTCGCCCCACGGCGCGTGGGCCCAGTCGGCCAGCAGGTCGGGGTCCGACCGGGCGATCAGCGCGGCGCGCAGGCCGTCGGCGAGGCGGCGCCTGAGCCGTACGACCGCCGGGGCCCGGGAGGCGGGCAGCAGCGGGCCCGGGTAGGCGGCCAGGGCCGCGGTGACCGCGCCGGCCGCCATCCGGCGCTCGACGACCGCGACGTCCGACTCCGGGGACACCGTGAGCCGGTAGGGCCGCGACGCGAGCAGCCCGGGCCCGAGCACCTGGCGCAGCCGGGCGAGCTCCGCGCGCAGCGTCACCGGTGTCACCGACTCGTCCTCGTAGAGGGCGCACAGCAGTTCGTCACCGGTCAGACCGTCGGGATACCCGGCCAGAAGGACGAGGATCTCGCTGTGCCGGCGGCTGAGCCGGATCCTGCGGCCCTCCGTCGTCAGCACCGCCTGGTCGCGGCCCAGTGCCGTCAGCTCGAGCCCGCCGGCGGCCCGGCCGCCGGGGGCGAGCAGCGCCAGCTGGGACTCCGCCGCGCGTGCCACGGCCTGCACGAACCCCAGGCTGTGCGGATGCGCGAGGCCGTCCCCGCCGGTGATGTCCACGGCACCGAGCAGCCGCCCCGTGCGGGGGTCGTGGACCGGGGCGGCGGCGCACGTCCACGGCTGCACGCGCCGCACGAAGTGCTCGGCCGCGAACACCTGGACCGGACGGCCCACGGCGACCGCCGTACCCGGCGCGTTCGTCCCCACCGCGTTCTCCGACCACCGCGCGCCGGGCACGAAGTTCATCCGCCGCGCCTGCCGCAGCGTCGACGCGTGCCCCTCGACCCACAGCAGCCTGCCGCGCGCGTCGCACACCGCCAGCAGGTGCCGGCCGTCGGAGGCGAACGTTCCGAGCAACTCCCGGAACAGCGGCATCACATGCGCCAACGGGTGCTCGGCCCGGCAGGCCTTCAGGTCACTGTCCGTCAGTTCGATGTCGGCGGTGCCGTCCGGGTGCACCCCGGCGCGCGCCGAGCGCCGCCACGACTCGGCGACCACGCCGCGCACCGGGCGCGGCACCGTACCGGCCTCGGCGAAGGTCTCGTGCGCCCGGTGCAGCACGCGGACGTGCTCGGCAGGGTCGGCTCCTGGCTCCAGGGCCACCCAGGGATCGGTCACCATGGCCTCCCGCAGGGCGATGCGCTGGGGGACATCGTCGCTCGGGGTGCGCGCGGCGACAACCGTCTCGACGAGCGCGGCTCCCGCGGGCCGCGGACCGGTACTTTCCACGCGGTGCGGACCGGACCGGGTCGGCGAGCAACTCCAGGACCGGGCCGCGGGCGGTGGGGCGGCCACCGAGAAGGGCGCCCTCACTTCTTGGGTAGACTGACCTACCTAACAAGGGGGATGGGCCGCGGTGAGCGAGACCGGCGCCGCGGCTTCGAGGCCCGGCACGCGGCGGGGAGCCGCGCGGGAGAGGCCGCTCGCCGCCGCCGCGCGGCGCTTCCCCGCGGACGGGGTGGCGGCCACGGGCACCGACACGATCACCGCCGAGGCGGGCGCGGCGGAGATGAGCCTGTACAACGACTTCTCCTCCGAGGCCGACAGGGCCGACCTGGTGCGGGCCCGCCTCGACGCGCGGCACGAGGAGTGGCCGGGCCTGTACCGGCGCCGCCCGGAAGAGGCCCGGACCATGGCGGCCGACCTGCCGGACCGGCTGTGACGCGGCCCGCCGGACGCGCGACGGCACGGCGGGCGCGGGGGCGGTGTGTGCTGGTGGCATCGGTGCCGTGGGGTACCACGGGCAGCGCCGCGGCCCCCGCCCCCGGTGGGACCGCTCGTGATCGGGGCCGTCGCCGTGGCACTGGGCGGACTGCTGCTGATGCCGGTGCTGCCGGCCACCGGGGCCCGCTCCTCGCCTCCTGGTCCAACGCGGCCGTCGGCGTCTGCACGGCTCTGGCCGGCGGCCGCCTCGCCGTGCTCACCGTGCCGATCCGCACCACGACGGGTCCCCGGGCAAGCACACGGGGGCGGACGGCACCGCCCGGACAGACACCGCCGCACTGGCAGGACATGCCGAAACCCTTTGAACCCCAGGTACCCGGGTGCGTCCAGGGGGACCTGGAGAGACGCCCTCGGCGCCGGGCCGCTGCTCGTCCCGCGAGGTGTGGACCAGTGCCCTGCCCGAGGCCGGGAGCGCGGCGACCGGTGTCCGGGCTGCGCCGGTGCGGTCGCTGTCGGCTGCGTCGACGACCGCGTCCGCGCCGTGCGCCCGGGCAGAACGGGCTCGGTGAAGCAGCCGCTGACGGGACAGCGTCAGCCGCGGGTTCTCTTCGGCCGAAGTCGGCCTCACACGCCCGCCGTTGACGGGGGCAGTGCCGGTGCGGCCGCGGCTGCGGATCTCCGTCTCGCCGTATCCGCCCCGCGATCCCGGTCCACCGCCGGGCGATGCTGACCGCGCGTTGATCCTCGTGCCGCAGCAAGATGGAACGAGAGGGCCGGCGAACCGGGGAGGCGCGGTGATGGACGACAACACCGAGAACGACGAGGCGCCCGCAGTGGAGGGCGACCCGTACGACGACGGCCCCGACGCCGAGGACCTCGGGGAGTACACCCGGCCGGAGCCGTACGGCGAGGAGCCGGGCTCCCACGAGGTGGAGGATGCGGCCGCCCCCCGTGGAGCCGTCGTGGCTGCCGATGCGAACCCCGATGTCTTCCTGGACGTTCCTGTGCTGAAGGTCGAGGAGATCGACCTGGACGTCGAGGACCTGCGAGCGCACGTCTCCCTGCAGACCGAGGTGCTGGATCTGCTGAGGCTGAGTGTGGGCGCCGACGTCACCCTCGGTCGCGTGCACCTGGGTGTTTCGGGAGTGGAGGCACAGGCCCAGCTCAGGGTGCGTCTCGACAATGTCGCCATGATCGTCGATCGGGTGCTCACCACGCTCGACCGCAATCCGGAGATCCTGCGGGACCTGGCGCGAGGGGTCGGATCCGCCGTACAGGACGTCGGTGGTGGAGCCCGCCAGGCGGTGGGGGAGTTGGGCACGGGTGCCGGACGGGCCGTCCAGGACGTGGGCCAGGGCGCCGGGGCTGCTGTCCGTGACGTGGGCCAGGGCACCGGGGCTGCCGTTCGGGACGTGGGCCGTGACGTCGGCCGCGCCGTGGAGGACGTCGGCGGTGAAGCGAGCCGGGCGGCTGCCGGTGCGACCGGCGAGGACGTCGGCGGCGTCACCGGGAGCGTCGTGGGCGAAGCCGTGGGCGTGACGGCAGCGACGGACGAAGCCGCCCGGAAGGGCGGCACCGTACGCCGAACCGAGTCGGACGCACGGAGTGCGCGCAGTCCGGAGGACGCACGCCGGGACCGGACCGCCCGGAGTGAGGGCGGCACCCGCAAGCGCCGAGTGCGTGCCGAGGACGGGAAGCCGTCACCGCGGCCCGTTCGCCGCCGCGCCGCCGACGAACGGGAAGAGCCGCCCTGAACGGCTGATGCCCTGGCGTCGGACGGCGTCGGCCGGGGAGGCGCACGAACGGAGAGTACGGTGCGGGACATCTCGTTCCGGTCGACGGTCCACACCGAGCGACTCCGTTTCGCGGAGGAACCCCGGACAGCCGTCCGTTTCCCGGGCACCGGGGAGCGGGAGTCGACGAGTCACAGTGATCGGGAGCACCTTCCCGAGAAGGTCGTGCCGGGCCGGGACTACGGTGATGTCACCGTCGACTACCGCCTGGAAACACGGCTCATCGGGGAGCCGGAGCGCGGACGCGGCGCGGGCGGAGGCGGGCGCCGGTAGGCGTGACCGCTGCTCGGTCAGGGTGTTCGCCGCGAGGCGTACCGGGTGCGACACCTGGCCCGTGTTCGTCCAGCTCCTCACGGCCATGGGTGTGTTCGCCGTCCTGACCACGGTTCCCGGCCCGGACACGGCGGTGGTGACGGAGCGAGCCATCGTGTCCGGCCGGCAGGACGGTCCGCGCACCGTAGGTGGCATCACGGCGGGGCCGCTCATCCGGGGTGTGCCCACGGTGGTCGGTCCGGCGGCCGTCCTGGCGGGGTCCGCCACGGCCTGCACGACCGTCGAGCTTGCCGGGGCCGTCCACCCGGGCTTCCTGGGTGTCCGGGCCCTGCTGCGGAGCCGGAGCGGTCGTTCGACGACGTCGGTGACGAGCCCTGCGGCCCCGTCCGGCGACCCGTGGCGTACGGGACTGGTCAGCAGCGTCCTCGACCGGAGGACCGCGGTCTTCTGCACCGGCCTCCCGCCCACGCTCGCGCCGTCCGGTTTCTCGCCGCATCCCGGAATGACCCTGTTGGTCCCCGTCCGCACGGTCCTGACGCTCGTCTGGTTCGGCGGCTACGTGCTGGTACTGGCCAAGGCCCGCGCCTTCTTCGAGGAGCCTGCCGTACGACGCGTCATGGACCGCATCACCGGTGTCGTCCTGATCGGGTTCGGGGTCGGGGTCGGGGGCGTCACCTCCCACCCTCAGCGGGTGCCGAAACGGCCGCTCACCCCACATGCCGCGCCCGCTTCACGTTGCGCGTCCCGTTCGCACCCGGCGAACCGGGAGCCCGCCGGGGCTGTTCCGCGCCCGTGAGCGCGGGTGCGCCTCCGGGGCGAGTCCTTCTTCGGCTGCCTCGACCTGCTGCGGCGGTCCGGGATCCGGTGTCCGACGGGATCCCGGACCGTTCCTCTACGGCGTGACCAGGGGCCTCGCCCAGGTGGACAGATCGTCCACGCAGACGCCGGGCACGCTCGCCGAGTACTCCGTCGCGCCCGCCCGGACCTCGAGGACGAGCTGCCGGGACAGCAGCGCGCGGCGTCGAGTCACCCTGGCGTCACCGGTGAACGTCCTGCGCACCAGCTCGCCCACGTGCTCCGTACGCACGTCTTCGAACGTGAAGTCGTCCAGCATGAGCCGTACGCTCCCGGGGTGATCGCGGGCACCCATGACGAGGACGTACACGTCGTGAGCGTGGACGCCACCGCCCCAGTCCGCCACCCAGCCGTCACCGTCCCACCGCTCGCACGGCGCGGGGTCCGCCACGCCCAGCGACCGGAGGGCCGCTTCGAGTTCCACCGACGCGGGCGGCCGAGGGACAGCCTCTGCCATGTCTGCAACCACCTTCCGACGCTCAGACCCAGTGTCCCCCCGCCGCGTTCGATCATTGTGGAACGGGCCTCACGAGCCCGTGCGCGGTGGGCAGGGAGACGTCGAGCTTCTGATCGCCGATCATGGTCGTGCGGTGGGAAACGCGTCTCGTGCAGCGGTGGTCAGCGACCGGAGGAGCACGGGTCCGCCGGCGGATGTGACCGCTGAACTCGCGGGCCGGGCAACTCTCCCGGCTCAGGACGGAACACCACCCAGCGGCCCACACAGCCGACCATCAACGGAGACGGCCTCGAGCGGGCCGTGCGGCAGGCGTTCACCCGTCCCGTACCGAAGTCAGCCGGCGCGTTGGCTGTACAGGTGAAACCGGAGAACGAATGTCGATCAGTGCTGGCGGCAGTTATGGCCTGATGTGCCTGGGCATGTCGGTCAGAACCAGGAACAGCTGCAGGTCCAGACACCGATGGGACGCACCCACCAGGGGAGGCCTGGGGACGTGAAGGGATGGTTGAGCGTGTGATCAAGGACGCGTTCTGCGGGACCGATGACTGCGCTCAACTCGCGCCGTGCCTTGGACCCCAGGGCACGGAGCGTGACCTCCGGCAGGGTGCGGACGTGGTGGTCGCCGTTGCAGAGGTCCGTGTCACCGCGCCCGTGGAGCCGATCGAGGCCCTCGTACGGCCGTCGGACAGCCGCATTCCAACGGCGGAACGCGTGCGCGATCCCGCCCCGGGGGAGGTCGTGACTTGGTTCGAGGACGGCGATCTGCCTGCTCGCCGAGGCGCACAGTCCGCGGATCACGGGTGCCCGCCGATGGTGCGTTCGGCGTCGCGGGAGCTGGGCTCTGATCTCGCCTGGGGGCCGGCGAGACATGGACGCTTCCAGCCGGGACGGCGTTGGGCCGAGCGATCCTGGAGCTCGTTGGCGACAGAGACCAAGTACTCAGGGCTGGTTCAGCTGACCGGCTGCTGTTCGGCTCGGGCGCGTGTGGTGGCGAGTCGGTGGGAGTCGTCGCGTTCATGGGTGTCACCGGCGCGGAGCAGGTGTTCGCAGGGATCGATGAGATGGGCTGGGACAGACGCAGGTCCGTCGTGATCCACGGTCCGTCCACCTCCTCTCAAGCGACCGCCCTCAGGGCAGATGCAGCTCCGCCGACGGGAAGGGCCGGGTGCTCAGGCGCAGGACCAGGCCGACATCCCCTGGAGACGGGCCAGGCGTTCGGCCACGGCGATCTGTTCCTTGCGTGTGGCCAGGTCCGCGCGCGGGGCGTACCGGAGCCCGCCGGCCGCGACCCAGCTCGACTGCGTGAACTGCAAACCGCCGTAGTGGCCGTTTCCGGTGTTCGCCTGCCAGTTGCCGCCGGATTCGCATGCGGCGATGGCGTCCCAGTCCGTTCCCGAGGCGGTCGACGGGGAGGCCACCGCTTGGGTGGACGTGCCGAGGGCAGCCGCGGTGACCAGGACCACCAGGACGGTGCGGATCCGGCTGCTGTGAGCCCTGCGCCCGCTGCCCGCATGAGTGTTTCGTCTGCTAGTCATAGGGAGACTGTTACTCCACGCGACGGGGGGATGGCATGTCGGCTGCCGTTTCCTTGAGCCGGACGGGCGGTACTGCGCCCGTTCGGCTGCTCGGAGGGCATCCGACGCATCCGCGCCGACTGACTCCCGGCTTCAGTCGGAGGCGCGGGAGCCCGGACGGCACCACGAGGTCCTCCGGGCGCAGGACAGGTGACCGGGCGTCAGCCCGTCGACGCGCTTTCTGCGGCCGGAGGTCCGCGGTCAGGCGGTGGGGTCCAGGAGGCAGTATTCGTACCCCCGTGCGGGCGAATACTGCTCGCTTCGTGGCCTTTGGCAATTCGATCCCCGCGTACGACCACCATGACACCAACGATCCCGCCCGAGCCGAGACGCGCGGCCTTGACGGTGGCCGGGCGTCGCCTGTCCTCCCTCGACTTCAGTGGTCCGGGACGCCCTCTGTTCGCCCTGCACGGGCACTTCGGGGAATCCCGCACCTTCGCGCGTCCGGCCTGTGAGCTGGACGACTCCTGACGGTGCCGGTGAAGGTGAGCGCGACAGCCAGGAGGAGAGGGAGTGCGGCGCTCGTGCCGATGAGGGCACCGGCTGCTGCTGTTCCTGCTGATCCGGCGGTTGTCTTCAGGGCGCCGACCCAGACGAAGATCTGTCCGCGGGCGTTGTCGGGGGCGTATTCGTTGCGGGCGGCGAGGGTGGCGGCGAAGAAGTAGGCATGGGCGATGCCGGCGGCGGCGTAGGCGGCGACGAGGGCGGGCCGACGGTGCCTCTGATGCCGTAGGTGGCCACGTCCCAGCCCTGGGCGCGGCGTTGGCGTCGCTGGTCGCGGCCGGCGATGGCGGGCAGGCGGCTGCTGATGCCTCCGGTGGGCAGAGGTCCGAACAGACCGGAGACGACCAGCAGGGCGGCGGTGAGGACGGGGTGGGTGTGCGGGTGGAGCAGGACGGCGGCAGCCAGGGCGGTGCCGTGCGCGAGGGAGGCCGTGGCGATGACGGTGCGGCTGTCGCGGGCGGTGTCCGGGCTGCGGGCGACGGAGGGGCCCAGGAGGCGGGGTGCGGTGATGCAGGCGCCCAGGGCGCCGGCCGGCCCGAGCCGCCGCTGGTGTTGCCCATCAGCACGATGGCCACGACGGCGCCGCCGTCGGAGGTGCGGGCCAGTGTCGCCGCGATGACGTAGCGGGCCGGCGGGCCCCAGCCGGGCTCGTCGGCGGAGTGGTCGGCGCCCGGGCACATGGCCGCGCGCTCTGCTGCAGGGATGTCGGGCAGAGGGATGGCCGGAGTGCCGCCCCCTCTCGGGTGCGTGAGGGGGCGGGCTGTCAGGTGTGGAGCTGGAGCTGCTCGATGACCGTGGCGAGGTGGGCGCGTTCCTTGGTGTTCAGGCCGCGCAGTGGCAGGGGGAGGTTGCGGTGGGCGGTCAGGCCCAGGTGAGCGGCGGCCGCGGCGACGACCCGCAGGGATCCCCCGTGCCGGGCGAACAAGTCCCACAGGGGCTGGAGGCGCTGGGACTCCTCCAGGGCCCGCTCGTGCCGGCCGGCCTGGGCTGCGCGGGTGAGGGCGAGGGCCGATTCGGGGAAGATGCCGCCGATCACGGAGTACCAGGCGTCGCATCCGGCGTTCAGGCCCCGGACTGCGGCCGCATCTCCGCTGATGCCCACCGTCACCGTGGCGGGCAGGAGCCGGCGCAGGTGCTCGACACGAGCCCGGGCTTGCTCGGGGTCGGCGGGAAGCGGGGGGATCTTGAGGGACGCCACCTGCGGCAGCCGGGCCAGGCGCGTGTACAGCTCATCGGTGAAGGTGAAGTGCGTGGTGCCGGGGTTGTCGTAGATCACCAGGGGGATCGACAGGTTCGCGGTGACCTCTTCGAACAGGCCGAAGACATCGTCGTCGGTCAGCGGCTGGTAGGACACCGGTGCCAGCAGAACGCCGGCAGCGCCGGCGTTCTGCGCGTCCTCGGCCGCCTGGAGCACCTGGCGGGTGCGCAGCGCCCCGATGCCGACGATGACCGGAACCCCGTCGGCGTGCTCGACCGCGATGCGGGCGACACGGGCGCGTTCCTCGCGGGTCAGGTAGGCGTAGGAACCGGTGGAGCCCAGCGCCCCGATCGAGTCGACGCCCGCGGCGGCGAGCCGGCCGACCAGCGCGGCGAACGCCTTCTCGTCGACACTGCCGTTGCCGGGGATGGGAGTGAGCGGGAAGGCGCTCAGACCGGTGAACAAGACGAACCTCCACAGGTGGGCGGGCCAGGGGGTGGTGGTCAGGCGGTGGTGTGGGGGTGTGCCGGGCTGAGGTGGTGCACGGTGCTGCGCTCGCAGTGCGGCTGGAGCAGAGTCTGCAGTTCGTCGGCCGCGGTCTTGAGCAGCTGCCCGTCGCGGGCGGCTGCGACGGTCTCCAGGACGAAAGCGACGTGGGTGGAGTCTTCGGTGACACGGGTGCGGTGGGCGTCGCGGTGGTTCCAGTGCCGAGTGAGCACGTCGGTGGCGTCGGTGTAGATGATCTCGCCCGGCTTGGGGTTCTCCACGGTGCCGGGCTCGCCGAGCGGGGTGAAGGTCTCGCTGCCGTCGGCGTGGCGGATCTCGACGCCGCCGGCGACGCGGTCGAGGTCGAAGGCGCCGGCGGGCAGGCCGTGGCGGACGGAGACGGCGTTGTAGGAGTCGACGGCCGGATTGATCCGGGGCAGGGTGCCCTTCTTGGCCATGCGGCGGCCCAGGGCGTCGACGCTGGGGCGGATGCGGCGGGGGTTGGTGCCGAAGGAGCGGTAGGCGGTATGCCATGCCTCGATGCGGGGGTCGTTCTCGTCGGCGGGCTGCCAGGCACCGTCGGCGAGCTGGGCCTCCAGGTCTTCCAGGGCGGCAGTGGTGGCGGGCCAGGGCTCGCCGCCGCGCAGGCCGGTGGCGGTGACGACGGCGATGAGGGTGTCGGGGAAGGCGTCGGCGACGGCGGGGCTGATACGGAAGGTGGTCATCAGGTGGTCCGTTCGAGGAAGGCGGCTGGGCGGACAGGTCAGGCAAGGGCGAGGAGGCTGACGGCGACGGCGGCGGTGCCCAGGCCGATCAGCCCGGCCGGGCCCAGGTGCTCCCCCTGCACCAGACCGACACCGACCGGCAGCATCGCCGGGACCAGTGCCGTGACCGGGGACAGGACGTTCATCGGACCGATCGCGAGCGTGCGGTGGAGCAGGGCGAACGCGGCGGCCGACGCGAAGCCGGAGGCAGCGCCCCAGACGAGTGTGGCGGGGCGAACGAGGCACCGAGGAACGGCCACAGCAGCAGCTCGACGGTGAGCGAGGCCGGGGCGGCGATCATCACGGTGCGCAGGACGTGAGCCTTGCGGGCGCCGAGGCCGCCGAGGAAGCCGGCGCATCCGTAGGCCGGGGAGCTGCCCAGGGCCAGCAGCGGAGCGATCACGGGTACATCCCTTACTATCAATGGAACGACTACACCGTACAACGCACCGACCGACAGTCGTCAACCGAACGACCGCGCGGTCCAGTGCACTGACCCACTGTCCCGAGGGGTGATGGCGATGGCCGAGACCGAAGCGGCGTTGCGGACGCTCGCGCACAACGTCCGTACGGCCCGCACCCGCGCCGGACTGTCCCTGGACGAACTCGGCCGACGCGCCAAAGTCAGCAAGGGTGCCCTGGTCGCCCTGGAGAAATCCCAGGGCAACCCCAATTTCGCCACCCTGGTCCGCCTCGCCGACACTCTCGGCATCTCGGTGTCCGCACTGATGGAAGGGCCGGCCGAAAGCCGTGTGAGGGTCGTGTCCGCCGATGCCGTCGTGCCTTTGTGGGCCGGGGAGAAAGGCGGCGAGGCGCGGCTCATGCTGACCACGTCGGGACCGGCACCGGTCGAGGTCTGGCGCTGGAGACTGGAACCGGACGAGGAGTACTCCAGCCACCCGCACCAGACCGGCGTCGTGGAGACCGTCAGCGTCACAGCCGGGCAAATGGTGCTCGTCGTCGACGGCGCCGAACACGCGGTCGACGCCGGGCAGACCGCGACGTTCAACGGCGACGCTCCCCACACCTACCGCGGCTCGGGCACCGGGACATGCCACCTGATCATGACCGTTCACATCCCGCCCGGTCCCGGCACGCCGGCCTGACCGGCACGTCATGAGGCAGTGCGAGGCCCAACGCCGTGCCCGGTAAGGGTGTACCGCACTTGATCCTGCGCTGTTCCGTTGTCTCGCAGGCGGCCAGGTGGTTCGCCCGGCTGTCCCTGGGCGAGCTGAGCTCACCTGTGTGCGGTGCGGGGACGGGTGCCGAAGCCGAAGAGGTCGCTTGCGACGATCGGAGGGAGGCCGGCAGCCGCTACGCCGGTCGCAGGCCAACGCCGGTGACGACGACATCGCCCTCGCCCGGATCCGGACCGCAGAAGGCGGACGGGCGGACAGGGCTTCGCGTGTACCGGGGAGTCCGGAGACAAGGAGAGAATGAGGCCATGGCGATGTGTAGGAAGTGCGGTGCGCAGAAGCGCCGTTGGCCTCGCTCCTGTTCCCGGTGCCCTTCCCGGTCGGACCGGGGGGACACGGCCGCGGACGCTGCCGAGCTGGTCGTGGAGACAGGACTGCTCGGGTGGATCGGGCGAGGAGTCATGAGCGTTGTGCGGCTGGTGTTGCGCGCGGTCGACTGACCGCGCCACGCTGACGTGCCCCGCCCTCTGGCCGCCGCCGTGCCCGGGACCGTGCGCCGCGAGGTGCTCCGCTTGTCCGCCCGATCACCCTGCGCAGGTCAGGGTTCGCCGCCGCTGCCCTGCCGGCCGTTCGGTCGCGTCGCGCCTCCGAGCGCCCCCGCGCCGTGTTCGTTCGGTCGTCGGGCTGTCGGCGGCGGCCTCACTCCGCCCGCGGGCCGGACGGTCACCGCCCGTTGTACTGAGGGAGGTTGGGGGAGGAGGTCCCGGGACCTGCTGGGCCGGATGCCTCGGCGCGTCCTGCGAGAAACGGAAGGCGCTTCCGCTTCGGAGCCGGAGAAGGGTTCCGGGCGGCTCGTTGTCAGTGCGCCCAGGGCAGGCGAACCGCCTCGATCCCGGAGTCGTTCAGCAACGCGTCGATGAGGGGCGGGGGTCCGGCGATCTTGGTGGCCCACAGGTCGTAGTCGGTGCACAGGACCCAGGAGCGGTCATCGGCCCAGAGGTTGGACGGGCTGAAGTCGGCTTCGGAGTGGTCGTAGAGGACCTCGGCGTCGCCGAGCCGGCCCGCACGCACGTGGAGGTTGTCGAAGTCGACGGCTCCGAGCATCAGCGGGTTGTAATAGGCCAGGCAGTGGGTGTCCGGGCCTGCGGCACTGTACTGGGTGAGGATGGCGATCAGCCGGTTCCAGGTCTCGCGGTCCAGGCTCCCCTCGGTCGGCGGGACCGTGCTCATGGGCCGGCTGCCCTCCTTCTTGACCGAGGGAAAGCAACGGTAGGAGGGCATCAGCCCGTCGGGCACGACCGGATCGCCGGTCCGCCGGGCAAGCTCGGCCCACCGCAGCCGTTGCCGGCCGGGGCCCGGGTGCCGGGCGCGGCCGAGTCCTCCTCCTGTCGCGACGCCCACGGCGTCGAGGTCGATGCCCGCGACGATGTGGGGCAGGGTGCTTCCGTCGGCAGGACGTGCCTGGTGGTACTCGGCATACGACACACCGGCCGGTCCCTGCTCGTGCTCGTACATGGCGTTGAGCACCCACACCGCGTCGGGCATCGCCGGGGGCATGAATCCGGTTGTGCCGTCGCCGCACAGCTCCAGCAGCCAGTCGGTGGCTCCGGACGGCGCAAGCGGCCACAGGTCTGACATCGGATTCGACTCCTCGGACATGCGCTCATGGTCCCAGGTGCGCATCCGCCTTCCCTCGCCGCCCGAGCACGCCGTGCACCCGGCCAGGACGGCGAGGCGTACCTCAAGAACCAGCGAGCTGACCGCTGACGAACGATCCACGCCTCAGGCTTCCGCCCGCGACCGGCGTGAGCATCCCCGGCACCTCGGTCCGGGACCGGCTGCTCGGCGGTGCCGGGATCAGCGCGGCACCATGTCGGTGCCGTGCCGTAGGTTGCCGGGCAGGACGTGTTCTTGGCGGCGAGGGGATGAGGATGCGCAGGCCGGTCGAGGGGGAAGTCCACGTTCACTACGGCCAGATCCACGTCGAGAGCGATCCGGACAGCTTCGGCCCGGACCTCCGGGAGTCGTTCGCCGGGCAGAGTGCCGGGTTGTGCGGGGCAGCGGTACCCGGCGCGCTGTGGCTGTCGACCGGGCTGCACACGGGCAACGTCGGCTTCACCGTCGAGGTGCACGACCAGGCTCCGCCACTGGACCCGGTGTGGGAGGACGTGGTGGAGGTGTCCTTCCGCCCTGTCTCGGCCGGCAGCGCTCTCGTGCAATGGGCAGGGGAGGCCTCCTGGGACCTCGACCTGGAAGAGATCGATTACCGGGTGCGCTACTGCGCCAAGGGCATGGACGAGGCACGCCGGCAGGACACCCGGCTGGACGACGAGCCTCGGCTGGACTGCTACCTGCTGCAGTTCTGGCCCGCCCCGCCCGCACCGGACCGCGTACTGAAACAGACCTCCGGGACCGCCGCGTACGGGCACGACTACGCCCGCCGGCAGCCGGCCCCACCCACACCGGCCGAACGCGCCGAAGCCGAACGCCAGGCCCGTCTCGCACAGGAACAGGCCGAAGAAGAGCACCGGCTCGCCCACGAACGCCGGCAGTGGGGCGGACAAGTACCGAGCCAGGCCCTGCGCGATGTCCGTGGCAACGTGCGCGGCCTGCTCGCCTTCGACCCGTCCCTCGTCCACGCCATCGACGCCGCCGGCCCCGGGACCCAGCGGGCGACAGCGCTGCTGGCCGCGCGCCGCGCCTGCGAGGCGGCCGGGCTGGCCGAGCTCGACTGGATCGCCGCAGGACTCACCGCCCTGGCCGAGGGCCGCCCGCTGCCGCCACCCCTCGACGACCTGGACCGGGCATGTCGGGCTCTGGAGTCCGACCCGCGTGTCCCCGACAGGACCGTCGGCCGGGCCGTCCCGCCCGAGCGGCCCCCCTTCCGGTCACCCGCCCGCCACGACGCGCACACGCCGACGCCCGAGCCCGTACCGGTCCCGCGGATCATCGGTCCCGCGGCCGCCATGGCGAAGCCGCCGAGCCCTGCCGCACCGCCGGCGCCGCAACCCGGGGAAGCGACGCCGTACACGATGAGGATCACCTTCGGCGAGCCGGACCCTGCCCTGCGGATGTCCCAGCCCCACATGGCCCTGCCCGCACTGTTCGGCGCCGCCGAAGCCGACCCGCTCCAGGCGGCCCTGGACGCGGTGTACGCGGCTGTGACCACCTACGGCGAGGACTACCGGACACTCCTGCAAGAGATCCGGTCCGCGTGCCGGGGAAGTCGACAGTGAGCAGGACCCGGGGGAACCGTGAACCGACCACTGCTGTTCCTCGGCGTGGACGGCCCGCTCAACCCTTACGCGGCCAAGCCGCACAGACGTCCCGACGGCTACACCACGCTCAGGGTGCCGCCGGCCGACGGGGCCCATGAGGAGGACAGGGGCTTCTCGTCCCGGCGGCGCCCCCTGCGGGTCTGGCTCAACCCGGAGCACGGGCGATTCCTGCTCCGGCTCGGTTTCGAGCTGTGCTGGGCCACCACTCGGCCGGTGCCGTTCTGGGTGTTCACGGCGATCGCCGCGCTCGGCGCCGTTTCCGCTGTGGTGCGGCTCCAGCATATGTGGAACACCCATCAGCGCCGAGCCCTGCCCACGCGGACACGATTCCTCGGCCTCCTCCTCGCCCTGTACGGGGTGTACGTCGTCTCCCGCGTCATCAACGGCATGGCTGAACAGAACGCCGGGACCGCGAGGAGACCCTGCGGTGGAATTCCTCCGCCCCCGTTGAGCTGCCACCTGTCGGGCCGGCACGCCCACCCTGGGCAGCAGCACGCGGTTGCGGCGCAGCCACCCCGCCACGTGGTCGAACAACGCCTTCGGGCCCTCGGCGTGCTTCCACGCCCGGCCGTGCGGCAACGTCCCGCCCGCCCGGTCCGGCTGCGCGCCCTGGCCGCCCGGGCCCGGGAGCACGGTGCCCCCCCTCGTGGCGGACGACATCCAGACGGGCTGCGGACGCACCGGACCGTTCTTCTCCCTTCCTTCGGAACGGCCTGAACCGGTCCCGGTCCCGGTCTCGTCTGCCTGCCCGAGTCCATCAGCGGGTACGGGACGCCCATGGCCCTGACGCTCATGCGCCCCGAGTACGACGTGTGGAAGCCCGGCGAGCACAACGGCACGTTCCGTGGATACGACCCGCGTTCGTCACCGGGCCCGCACGCTGGGACTGTTCTGGTCCGACCGTGCTCCGGAGAACCGGACCACCGCCCTGGGCGAACGGGTGCGCCGCGCCCCCACCGAGACCGCCCGCCGGCCCGGGCCGGCCGCCCCGCGCGGGCGCGGTCCGGCCGGGAGCCTGCCCTTCGACCGCCCCGGTGCGGCCCGCGAGGTGTGCGACGCCGCTCACCGGGACGGCCTGTTGCTGAAGACGGCCGGGCCCCACGACGAGGCGGCCAAGGTCCTGCCGCCGCTGACCGTGGCGGACGAGCACCGGAAACGGGGCCTGGGAATGCTCGACGAAGCCGTCGCCCCGGTGGTCGGCAGGCGAACGCTCGCGGCCTGAGCGGGTCTCAGCGGACCAGGGCCGGACAGGACGGGCCAGGACCCGGCCCATGACGAGACCCCTCGGTGGGGGACAGGCCACGGGACGAGCGAAGGGAAGAGCGGATGTCGGTCGACCTGGCGGGTTTCCTCGGTGTCGTTCTGGTGGCCTACGTGGTCCCCGGCCCGGACTTCCTGGTGGTGGTGCGCTCGGCCGCCGAGCACCCCGTCAAGGGACGGGCCGCGGCGCTGGGCGCCCAGACCGGACTGTGCGTGCACATGCTCGCCGCCGCCGCGGGGCTGTCGCTGCTCGCCGCCCGCTCTCCCGCGGTCTACGACGCCATCAAGCTGCTCGGCGCGGCCTACCTGGTCCACCTCGGGATCCGGGCGGTCCTGGCCGCCCGGCGGACCGTCCGCGAGCGCCGCGCCGAGGCAGCGGCGGCAGACGGCCCGGAGGGGCTCACCGCTCCGCGGGCCCCGGCCCCGGACGAGCCGGCCCGCGGCCGGTGGCGGTCCGGCTTCACCGAGGGCTTCCTCACCAACGTGCTCAACCCCAAGGCGGCGCTGTTCTTCCTCAGCATCCTGCCGCAGTTCGTGCACGGCGGCGGTTCGACCGCGCGGCAGATCTTCTTCCTCGGCATCCTCGACGTCCTGATCGGCGTCGTCTACTGGTTCGCCCTCGTCGCCGTCGCCGCGCGGCTGCGGGCCTTCCTCGCCCGGCCGGAGATCCGCCACCGCTGGGAGCTGACGACCGGCTGGCTGTTCATCGGCATCGGCATCGGCGTCGCCGCGGCCTCCTGAGGCGGGGCGGGGCGGGGCGTAGGAAGGAGGAGACAGCGGGGAGGCCGATGCCTCCCCCAAGTCCTTTCTCGGAGCGCTCGGCCAGCTCGACAGTGGTGGTTCGTCATTCCGGGAGACGCCCGGACCGGGACGAGGCCGATGTCCAGGGGAACGGACAGCGCCTCATGGCACGCGTCGCACCCGCGGGCCGGGACTTCACCTCGTCGAACCGCCGTCGGAGACCCCAGGGGCAGACGAGACCGACCACGCCCGGCGCGCCGGGCGTCAAGGCCGTCGTCTCGACGCCGGGTCGAGGTCGCAGGATCCTGACGTCGACGCGTCGTCCGTCCCCCTCAGCCGCACGGTGACCCGGCCGTCGGCGTCATGGCTGTAGGCGATCGTGCAGATCAGCTGGCGCAGTGCGGCCCGGTCCAGTCCGTCCAGTGCGACCGGCAGGTCGGTCGTGACCTTCTCGCCGCCGGGCGAGACCTCCACCCGGAGTGCTCCGGCCGACAGGGCGGGGGGAGCGGGAGGAAGGGACGTGGTGAGCCCCGCTCTCCGGTCCCGTTCGTCGGGACCGGAGAACAGCGCGAGGATCACCTTCTCCGTCGCCACGGGTGCGGAGCCCGCGCCGGTGGGGACCTGACCGGCGACCATGCCGCCCTCGGGACCGTACTCGATCACGGAATCGGCGGACCGGACCACCGGGCTGATCACGCCTTCGCGGGAGTGGAAGAAGAGCAGCATCTCGAGGTCATGGTCGACGAAAGCCTGGACGGAGGCGGGACCGCCCGCCTCGATCACGTCGGTCTCCCGGATGCCGCAGCCGCCGAGCAGCAGCATCCCCGACGCGACGGCGACCGCGCCGGTACGCCGGCACGTCCGCGCACGTCTCATCCGCCGGCCTCCTCCGGGTGGAGCGGTATCTCGACGGTGAAGACGGCACCGCCCTCGGGGAGGTTCCCGGCGCGGACGGTTCCGCCGTGCAGCCGCACGTTCTCCAGGGTGATCGCCAGCCCCAGGCCGCTGCCCGCCGACCGGGTGCGCGCCGCGTCGGCCTTGTAGAACCGGTCGAAGATGTGCGGAAGCGCGTCGGGCCGGATACCGGGCCCGCTGTCGGCGACCTCGGTGATCAGTACCGGCGGGCCGGGGGAGCGCGCCTCTTCGCGCAGGCTGACGGTGACGGGCGCGCCGCCGTGCCGCAGGGCGTTGCCGACGAGGTTGGCGACGACGACGTCGAAGCGGCGCGGGTCGATCCGGGCGCGGATGCCGAGGGGAAGGCCGGTGTGGACGCGGGGGGCGGTCCAGTGCCGGTTCTGCAGCGTCTTGCCGATGGTCTCGGCGACGTCGACCTCGTCGGTGTTGAGCTCGGCCGCGCGGGCGTCGAAGCGGGAGATCTCCATCAGGTCCTCGACGAGCACGGCGAGCTTTCCGGTCTCGGTACTGACCAGGCGGACCGCCCGGGCGGTGTCGGGGTCGAGCCGGTCGGCGTCCTCGTCGAGGACCTCGGTGACGGCGAGCATCCCGGCGAGCGGGGTGCGCAGTTCGTGGGAGACGTCGGAGGCGAAGCGGCGGGCGCGGGCCTCGGCCTCGCGCAGCTCGCGCACGGAGGTCTCCAGTTCGGCCGCGGACTCGTTGAAGGTGCGGGCCAGGTCGGCCAGTTCGTCGCTGCCGCGCACCGCGATCCGGGTGTCGAGTCTGCCGCTGCCCATGCTCCGGGCGGCCTCGCGCAGTTCCCGCACGGGGCGCAGCACGCTGCGGGCGGCGATCAGGCCGGGGATCAGCGCGACGGCGAGACCGGGCAGGGCACCGTCGCGGGCGGCCACGAGGAGCGCGTCGACGCCGACCTGTTCGTCGGTCATCCGCATGACGGCGTAGAGGACGAGTCCGCTGGGCAGCACGCCGTCGGGGCCGGTCCTGAAGACGGTGGGCATGGCGATGGTCAGGTAGGGCACGCCGTCCTTGACGACCCGCTCGAAGCTGCCGTGGGGATCGGCCCGCGCGGCGCGGCGCAGTTCGGGGGTGATGACGGTGGAGACGGGGTTCTCGCCGGAGGAGGCGCGCAGCGACCCGTACTCCGCGAACACCACCCAGGGATGCGGCTTTCCCTTGCGGGCGATGTCACGCAGGATCTCCTCCAGCCCCTCCTCCTGCACGGGCAGGGACCAGCCGGTCTGCTGGACCTGGTCGCGGAACGAGGAGACCGCGGTGTCCTGGGCGGTCTTCAGCAGCGCGTTGCGGGCCTCGCGGTAGGTCAGCGCGGAGGTGGTGCCCGCGCTGACGGCGGCGACCAGCAGGAAGGCGAACACCAGCCGGGTGCGCAGCCCGAACGTCCTGGCCCGCGCCCGCCCCGCGGAAGCGCCGACGGGCGTCGTACCGTCGTCGGCCGCGCGGCGGCGGCCGGCACGTCCGCCGGCAGCCCGCCGCGCGAGGCCGGTGCCGGAGGTCACAGCGGTCCGAAGCGGTAACCGAAGCCCCGCAGCGTCTGGATGTAGCGGGGGCTGCCCGCCTCGTCCTCGACCTTGCCGCGCAGCCGTGCGACGCAGGCGTCGACCAGTCGTGCGTCGGCGTGGAAGCTGTGCTCCCACACGTGCTCCAGCAACTGCTGCCTGCTGAACACCTGTTCGGGGGTGGCGGACAGGTGCAGGAGCAGCCTGAGTTCGGAGGGGGCGAGCGCGAGGCGCCGGCCGGACTTGGTGACACTCAGCCCGGCCCGGTCGACGACCAGGTCGCCGTGGACCTCGACGGCCGTCCGGCCCTGGCCGGTGTTGTCGATGCGGCGCAGCACGGCGCAGATGCGGGCCTCGATCACCGCGGTGCGGGCGGGTTTGACGATGTAGTCGTCGGCGCCGGCCTCCAGGCCGATCACCACGTCGAAGTCGTCGCCCCGGGCGGTGAGCATGATGATCGGCAGCTGGCTCTGCTCACGGACCCGCCGGCAGACCTGCACGCCGTTCATGCCGGGGAGCATCAGGTCCAGCAGCATCAGGTCGGGCCGGAATTCGGTCAGCGCGGCGAGACCGGCCTCACCGGTCGCGGCCACCCGTACCTCGTGTCCACGGCGGCGCAGACCGAGTTCGACTCCTTCGCGTACGGAAGGGTCGTCCTCGATGAGGAGCACGCGGGGCATGTGCAGTTCTCCCTCGGTGGTGGTCAGGACCGGGTCGGTCTCCGGCGCAGGCCGGAGAGCAGGGCGTCGAGCTCGGTGAGCCGCAGCGGGCGGGCGAGCACGCCGAAGGTGAGCACGACGGCGGCGGCCCCGGCGGTTGCGGCGGCGAGGGCCCCGGCCCGTGCGGCGCCCAGCGCGGCCAGGTGGCCCAGCACGGTGGCGGGTACGGCTGCGACGAGGAGCCGTGCGTGCGTGGCCGCGGCGGCCGAGCGCAGCGGACGGGCGACGGCGAGGCGGTGGCTCAGCACCCTGGCCGTCACCGCCCAGCCCGCGCACAGCGCCACCGAGTACGCCGCCGCCATGCCGGTCACGGCCCAGCGGGCGGGCAGCAGTTGGGCGGCCGCCACGGACAGTCCCGCGTTGAGGGCGACGGTCACCAGGTTGAGCAGGAACGGGGTGCGGGTGTCGGAGAGCGCGTAGAAGGTGCGCGACAGCACGTACTGGCCCGACACGGCGAGGAGTCCGGGCGCGAAGGCCGTCAAAATCCCGGCCGTGGCCGCGGTGTCGTCGGCACCGGTCCTGCCGTACCCGAAGACGAGGGCCGTCACCGGCTGGGCGAGGGCGAGCAGCACGCACGCGGCGGGTACGACGGCGGACGCGGAGGTGCGCAGGGCCCGGGAGACGTCGCGCCGCAGCGCGGCGGTGTCCCCGTCGGCGGCGGCCGCGCTCATCCGGGGCATCAGGGCGGTCACCAGGGACACCGTGATGACGCCGTGCGGTACGGCCCACAGGACGTAGGCGTTGTTGTACGCGCTGTATCCCGGGCCGCCTTCGAGGCCCGCGGCCGTGGCCAGCCGGGTGGTGACCCAGTGGGCGGCCTGGTTGGCCAGCACGAGCAGCACCAGCCAGAGGGCCGACCGCAACGGGCGGGTCAGCCCGCTGCCGCGCCAGTCGAAGCGGGGCCGCCAGCGAAACCGGGCCGCGCGCAGCGCGGGCAGGAGGACGAGGGTCTGGACGGCGATCCCGGCGGTCGTGCCCCAGCCGAGCAAGGCCGTCCCGGTCGCGGTGAGCGTGTCCCCGCCGCCGGCGGCGAAGGCCAGATACAGGCCGAACACGGTGATGACGACGAGGTTGTTGACGACCGGCGCCCACATCATCGCGCCGAACCGGCCGCGTGCGTTGAGGACCTGACCGAGCAGGGTGAACAGCCCGAGGAAGAAGATCTGCGGCAGGCAGTAGCGGGCGAACGCGGTTGTCATGGCGGCCTGCCCGCCGCTGTAGTCGGTGTACGCGTCGACGATCGCGGGAGCCGCCCACACCGCGGTCGCGGTGATCGCCAGCAGGGCGGCCACGCAGACCGTGACGAGCCGGTCGGTGTACGCGCCGCCGCCGTCCTCGTGCTCCTTGGCCGCCTTGACCAGCTCGGGGACGAAGACGGCGTTGAGCGCGCCGCCGAGGAGGAGCATGTAGACGATGGTGGGCAGCGAGTTGCCGACCGCGTAGCCGTCGGCGGTCGGCCCGATGGTGCCGAGCGCCGCCGCGACCACGGCGGAGCGGGCGAAGCCGGTGGCCCGGGAGACGACCGACCCGGCGGCCATGACGGCACTGCTGCGTGCCGTGGACGTCGCCTTCGCACCGGCGCCGCCGTCGCCGGACCGTTCGCCGTCCGGCCGGACGGCGGTGCCGCCCGTACCGGTCGGAGCCGTGGCGCTCACCGGCGGTTCAGGTACGCCTGGAAGGCGCGGTGGAGCGTCTGGTTGGCGGTGCCGCCCAACGGTCTCTCCCATTCCCCCAGCGTCTCGACGACCTGTCCGCCGGTGCCGAGCTTCCACCGCAGCAGTCCGTACGCACGCTCGGCGGGGTCGAGAGTGGAGGGCACCCCGCGCATGTCGTAGACGTCGGCGCCGAGGGCGTGCGCGTCCAGCAGCATCCGCCACTGCAGGGCGTTGGAGGGCCGCACCTCGCGGCGGTGGCCGGCCGAGGCGCCGGTCTGGTACCAGACCTGGCCACCCACGGTGATCATCGTGTGGGCCGCGAGGATCTCACCGCGGTGACGGGCCAGGTACAGCTTCATCCGGCCCGGCTCCTCGGCGTTGAGCGCCGCGTACTGACGCTCGTAGTAGGCGAGGGAGCGGCCGAGCCGGAAGCCGTCGCGCCGCTCGGTGATGCCCAGCAGCCGGTGGAAATCGGGGAGTTCGGCGGCGCTGCCCACGACCACCTCCACGCCCTCCTTCCGGGCGCGCCGGACGTTGCGCCGCCACTCCTGGTTGAGTCCTGACCACAGGTCCTCGGTGGTGCGTCCGGCGAGCGGTATCCGGAAGACGTGGCGGGGCTGGGCGTCCCCGTCGTCCGCGGACCCGTCACCGCCGCAGCGGCGCCACCCCCGCGCGCAGCCGCTCGGCGACGGCGGTGCCGAGCGGGTCGACCTCGCTGGCGAGCACGTCGCCCAGTCGGCGGCCCGGTCCGGTGAGCGGCTTCAGCGCGGAGGCGTCCCAGCGCCGGTACGCGGGCGAGGGGCCCATGCGCACGGCGAACGCGCCCGCGCCGCGCAGATGGTCGAGCAGCGGCGTGAGCCAGACGTCGACGTCGGGATCCGCCCAGTCGGCCACGGGTCCCTCGGGAAGGTAGGCGAAGTACTTGCGGGTGCCGGGGAACTGACGCAGCAGCACCAGCGCCACACCGCTCAGCGCGCCCGGTCCCGGACCGGTTCCCCAGCCGAGCAGCCGGGCCCGCCAGCCCTCCTTGACGTCGGCCCAGGAGGGGCACTGCAGGAATCCGGGGCCGAGGGCCCGGCCGGCGGGCGACGCCAGGAAGGCGCGGTAGGCCCCGGGCGTGACGGGCCCGAGGAACACCGGTCCCTTCCCCGCCCGGGGGACGCGGCCGGGCGGTACGAGCAGTGCTGACACGGTCTGAGCCTCACCTTCTCCCCGGCTGGTCACGGGGACGCCGAGGATGCTCACAGCGGCCCGTGACCGCTCCGCGCGGCGAATGTGACGAGACCATGACCGCTCCTCACCAACCGCCGTCACATCGCCCCGTAGCGGCTGACCTGGTCTTCTCCGGCTCTAGAGTCACGACGGTCCGCTCGTCACCGCGGAGTCGTCCGGCCCGGAGGTCCCCTTGCACCGCACCCGTGTGTCCGCCCATGCCCCGATACGGGCCGCCGTCGCGGCGGCCCTGCTGGCGCCGCTCGCCGCCTGCTCGTCGAGTCCGTCGCCGACCCCTTCGGACGCGCCGCGGACCGAGAAGTCCGACGGCCGGCCCGTCACGGTCACCGTCACGCCCGAGGGACGGCGGGCCGCGCCGGGCCGGCCGGTGACGGTCACCGCCTCCCACGGCCGTCTCACCTCGGTGACCGTCACCGACGCCGACGGCCGCCGGCTGCCCGGCAAGGTCGCGGACGACGGCGGAAAGTGGGTCTCGGACCGCAAGGCCGCGCCCGGCACGGCCTACACGGTCACCGCCACGACCCGGACCGAGGGCGGCACCCCCGCCACCACGAAGACGTCCTTCACCACGGTCGAGGCGGACAAGGTCAACAAGGTCGACTGGCGCCCGGGCACCGGCACCACCGTCGGCGTGGCCCAGCCGATCTCCCTGGTCTTCGACCACCCGGTCAGGAACCGCGCCGAGGTCGAGAAGCAACTCGAAGTCACCACCTCGGACGGCACCGGGGGCTCCTGGGGCTGGATACGCGACTGGTCGGGCAGGGACAGGGTCGACTGGCGTCCGAAGTCGTACTGGAAGCCCGGGACGAAGGTGACGCTGAACGCCGAACTGAACGGCACCGACTCGGGTCCCGGCGGCTGGTTCGTACGCGACTACACGACGACCTTCACCGTCGGTGCCCGGCAGGTCGTCGAGGTCGACCTCGACCGCCACCGGCTCACGCTGGTACGCGACGGCAGGACCGTCCGGAGCATCCCGGTCTCCGGCGGCACACCCGGTGGGGACAAGCGCTCCTGGCGCGGAACGGCCGTGCTCATGGCCAAGGAGGGCACCATCAACATGAACTCCGAGACGGTCGGACTCGGCGACGCCTACGACAAGACGGTCGACCACTCGATGCGGCTGACCTGGTCGGGCATGTACGCGCACGCCGCCCCGTGGAACGCTCCCCACTTCGGCAACGCCAACCGCAGTTCGGGCTGCATAGGCATGAGCGACGCGGACGCGGCCTGGTTCTACCGGCAGGTACGGCCGGGCGACCCGTTCGAGATCACGGGCAAGGACACCAAGGGCGTGGTCGCCCCGGGGAACGGCTTCGGCGCGTGGAACGTGTCGTGGACCGCCTGGCGGCAGAAGAGCGCGCTGCGGTGAGGACGGCGGCGCCTGCCGGCCGGGGCGCGGCTTGGCCGAAGGGCGTTGCAGAAGGCCGTGGACTGGACATCTGCGTTGTATGGTTCGGGTGTTGAGGGCCGAGCGAGTGTGGGGGAGACGTTCACGGGGCTGCGGACCGACCCGTTCGGTCGGTCGCTGAGGGCGATCAGGGAACGCGGTGGCGAGGGTTGCGGCCGGGGCCGTCCGTGACGGCTGCCGCCGGCCGAGGGGGTGCTGCTGGTGGCCGTGCAGCCGACTGGAGGCCGGCCTCACCGGCGCCGACCGGATCAAGGAGGGATTCCCGAAGGACCGGACGGCCGGCGACGGAACCGGCACCGGCGGCGCGAGCAACCACGGCACCGCCGCCGACCTGGCGATCGTCCGGTCACCCGGATCGGACGCGCCGCTCGTCCTGTCGGTGTTCGCCCACCGCAACCATGACAACGCCCCGCACGACGGCAAGGTGATCGCATCCACCGCCACCGCGCCGGCCACGGCCCTCGGCAGACTCCGACCGGCCATGGGTCCGGCACACAGTCGGTGCAACAGAAACGCACGCGCGGAGGCGACCACGGGACCACGCCCGATGCGGTCGGTCAGGCCGCGGGAGCGGTGGGCGGCGCGGGCCGGTCGCATCGTGGCCCCGCCCGCACACGGCCGGTGCCCCCACCCGCCCGCGTCGGGACCACCGGTCCGTGACCAGCAAGGAGACCCGCCATGCAGTACGTGCGACACGCCAAAGGCGCTCTCACCGTCGCCGCCGCCACCGTGGCCTGCCACGCCCTCATGTCCGCCGGCTACACGTGGGCCCGCGGCAGCGCGGCCGCGAGCGGGGACACGATGTTCTCCGGCGCCTTCGAGTTCCTGCTCACCACGGCCGCTTCCTGGGCTCTCATGCCCCTCCTGCTGTGGGCCGGCATGCGGGTAACGGGGGAGACCGGCAACGCCGTGCTGGTGCTCGTCGGTGGGCTGGTCTGGGCGGGGCTCTCCGGGTACTACATCGATGACATCGACTTCCCGGGCGGGCACATGCCGGTCCTGGCCCTCGCCGCATACGTCCTTCTTGGGACAGGGCTGGCCGGGGCCGGCGCGGACAGCCGCCGCTGAGGCTCGCCCGTCACGGATCCCGATGGCCCGGGGAGGGACGTCCGGATGGGACGCACGTCTCCGTACCGGCACGATCCGGAACCGGATCACCGGCGTCACCGGACGACCCACCACGGCCCGGGCCGCGAGCCCGCCACGCTCCGGCGCCCCGTCGGACAGTCACCCGCCCGACAGCGTGGCAACGCCCGTGCACATGACGCCGCTGCCCGTTCGCGACGCCCGCAGCGGCGGCACCGAGGCCGGGTGTGCGGCTGCTGCGGCCTTCGCCGCAGCAGCCGCGGTGCTCACGCGTGAGGCGAGCAGCACAGCGTCGCGCTTGCGGCATCCTTCGAGAGGTGCGGTTGACGGCGGGCGGTCGCCACCGGCGGGGTGACGACCCAGTCCGGGTGACCGGGCATCCGCGGGGTTCTCGTGCCGTACAGCCACTCGTTGAGGAAGCCCGACAGGTCCTGACCGGATGTCTCGGAGGCTGTGGCGATGTAGTCCTTCGTGGATGCCGACGAGTGGCGGTGGCGGTCCAGGAAGGCCCGCTCGATGCGCTGGAAGACCTCCTCACCCACCAGGGACCACAGCGCGTACAGGACCAGTACTCCGCCGGTGTAGCGCTGGCTGTGGAAGAGGTTGGCAGCGGTCGGTGCGGCGACCGGCCCCGCGTCCCGCCTCCACTGGTCACCGCGGGAGTAGACGTCCTTCATCCGTGCTTCCATGCTGGTCAGCCCCAGGCTGTCCGGCCAGCCGCGCTCGTAACGGTAGAGCAGGCCGTAGTAGTCGGCGTGTCCTTCATTGAGCCAGAGATCGGCCCAGGTGGCGGGGGAGACGAGGTTGCCGAACCAGCTGTGGACCAGTTCGTGCATCATGTGCGAGCCGATCGCACTCTCCTTCTGGAGGAGGTAGTTCGGCTTGTAGACGGTCAGGGTCTGCGTTTCCAGGCCGGTGAAGTCGAAGGCGTTCGCCGCGTCCGTGTTGGCCGGCAGAATGCCGTAGGTCTCGAAGGGGAAGCCGCCCAGGCGCTGCTCTATCCAGGACAACTGAGCCGGTGTCAGGGACAGGGCCGGTTCGAGTGCCTCGGCGCGCGCCACAGGGACCACGTCGCGCAACGGCAGGCCGTTGGGGCCCGCTCGGTCGACCACCTTGTACTCGCCCACGGAGACCTGGACCAGCTCGGTGGCGACCGGATGCTTCGAACGGTACGTCCAGGTGGTGGTGCCGTCGCCCTTCTTGTCCGTGGCGACCAGCGATCCGGTGGCCACACCCGTCAGACCGTCCGGCGCGGTGACGCGGATCGTGAAGTCCGCCTTGTCGCTCGGGTGGTCGTTGCAGGGGAAGACGGTACGCGCCAGGTCCGGCTGCGGGGCGGTCGCGAATCCGTCGTCGGTCGGCACCCATCCGTTGTAGGGGAAGCTCAGCTTGCGCGGATCGGCACGGTAGTGCACGCGCACGGTCGTGCACGCACCGGCGGGCAGGGCCGTCGAGGGGGTGACGAGCAGTTTCTCGGGCTGCTGCTCGTACGCCGCCTTCCGCTTGCCCACCCATACCGCGTCGACCTCGGGGCCGAGCAGGTCGAGTGAGAAGCCGGCGAGGCGTTCGGTGGTCCGGATCGTGATCGTCGCCTTGGCGTCCACCAGCTTGGTGTCGGCGTGGTAGGTGAAGTCGAGCAGGTAGGCCGCCACCCGGTAGCCGGTGTTGCCCAGGGAGGGGAAGACGGGATCCCCGAGGCCGGTTCCGCCGGACGCGTCCCGGGGGAGGTCGTCGCCACCGAGGGCGTACCCGGTCTGTGACGACAGAGCCATGGCCGCCCCCGCACCGAGAAGTGCTGCCGGAGCTGTAACACGCGCACGATACTTCACAAGTACTCTCTCTACGTGTCCTGTTGACGAGTGCATGAAAGCGCGGAGCGCTCCCGACACAGCAAGATGCGAGAACCGGATGATCGGTTCACGAGAAGCGAGAAGTCCGTCAGACGAGCGACTCCTCCGGATTCCGCGGAGCGGCATCCGGGGAAAAAGGTCGGCGTCGCTCCCGGGACGAGGCTCGCCTGCGGCCCCACCCCGGTGATCGACGCCCGCACGTAAGCCCCCGGCCCCGCCGCCCGCACGGGACTGCCGCCCAGGACCGGAGCGAGCACCCCGCGAAGCGGTCGCACCAGCCCTTCGGCCTCGACTTCAAGTGGGCGGAGGCTCACCCTCGTCCCATCGGCCGCTCCGGTGCGCATCGCTCACCGAGTGGATGCACGGCGTGCCGGCGGGTGGTGGTGGTGCGCATCGTGCCGCACACCGCGTGGTGGACGCGGTACGAGAACGCGTCCTGCGCCGGCTCCGGCCGACCCGGCGGAGCGGAGGTCGCGGTGTGTGCGCCACAAAATGTTCCAGATCATGAAAAAGGGCGTCATCCACAAACTTGACCGATTCAAGAAAAGGCGTACGGTCGTGAGGGAGACTGCAACCGTCCCCGAAAGCGCGCCCTTATGGATCGCACAGTTCCCCGGGAAACCCTTCCGGGTGGAACGATCGCCGATGTGGTCGTCCCCGGTCCTCAGCGACCGGCTGCCGCCCTGCCGTCCGGTACGGCGGCCGGAACCCGCGTGGAATCGTTCGTGGGCGGGCCCTGGTCCCTGCCGTGGTCGCCGACCGCGTGCTTCTCGGCGAGGTCCGTCATACGTGACGTGCTGCCGCAGTGGGGTCTGGACGACCTCGTGCCGACCGCCGAGCTGCTGGTCAGCGAACTGGTCAGCAACGCACTGCGTCATGCCTCCGGTCCGCTGCGCCTCACCCTGGAGCGGGTGTCCGACCTCCGCTGTCTGGTCAGCGATGGCACCGCGGACCCTCCCCGCCCGGCCGAGGCGGGCCCGGAGGACGAGTGCGGTCGCGGACTCGCCCTCGTGGACATGCTGGCCGCACGGTGGGGCTGTGAGAGCGGGCCCGAGGGCAAGAGCGTGTGGTTCGAGCTCTCCGGTGACCCCTGCGCACCCGGTCTCGACGGTGATGCGAGGGACGAGGCGGCATGACGGCCTCCGGCACCGCCGATGAACCGATGGCGCTGGCCGCCGAGCGGCTGCGTACGGCGGGTATGCGAGTGACCGCTCCGCGCATGGCGGTGCTGACGGCCGTCTCCGACTCGGGCGGTCACCTCGACGCCGACACCCTGCGTGAGCGTGCTCAGCGGATCACCGGCCGCCTGTCTCTGCAGGCCACCTACAACGTGCTGCACGCCCTCACGGATGCCGGTCTGGTCCGATCCACCCAGATAGCGGGTCACCCCACCCGTTACGAGACCGAGCGCCACGACAACCACCACCACTTCGTGTGCCGGGCCTGCGGTTCCATCCGCGACGTGGAGTGCGTGGTGGGCGCGGCGCCCTGCATGGAACCGCGGCTGCCGGAGGAATACGACACCCAGGAGGCCGCAGTCACGTTCTGGGGCCTGTGCCCCGGCTGCCGGACCGCGGCACCGGTTCCCTGACGGAACCCGCCCTCGCGGCCCCACGACGCGCGGGGAGAGCCCGTGCGCTGCCGTCCGACCGTGCCGGAAAACCGTACGAGCGCTGATCACCGGACACGACCACCTGCGCTGCCGCGATCGATGCCCGTATCGGCCAGATATGATCCCTTTTGTGATCGGCTCAGGAAGGTTCCGGCGTCGCCATCGTCCGAACGATGGCCAGCGGAAAGCCGTGCTGCTGTCACCGGTGATCGTCACCGTCCTCATCACCGGCCTGGCGTTCTCCACTCCGAGGGAGATCGCCTTCAGCCGCCTGCTGCCCGCGGCGCCCGCCCTCGCCGCCGCACTGTGGCCCGTGCTCCCGACGGTCCTGCTGGGGATCTTCTGCTTGCTGATCATGATCGGCCTCAGCTTCGTCTACTCCGATCTGGGGACGCCGTACACGGCCGCCGCGATCATCGCCGTCACCTTGGCGGCCGCGTACGCGAGTCATCTGCGACTCCAGTGGGAGGAGACGCTCTTCCAGGTCCGGCTCGTCGCCGACGCGGCCCAGAAGGTGCTGCTGCGGCCGCTGCCGCACCGGGTCCAGGATGTCGAGATCGAGTCGCTGTACCTGGCGGCCCAGGAGCAGGCCCGGATCGGAGGCGACTTCTACGAGGCCGCCGACACGCCGTACGGCGTCCGGCTGCTCATCGGCGACGTTCGCGGCAAGGGCCTGTCGGCGGTGGGGGCCGCCTCCGCGGTGATCAACTGCTTCCGGGAGAACGCGTACGACCAGCCCGACCTCGGGGCCCTCGTCCGTCGGCTCCAGACCACCATTTCCCGCTACAGCGCCGCGGTCCCCGCTGATGACCAGACGGAGCACTTCGCCACCGCCCTGATCGCCGAGATCCCGCACGGCAGCGGGTACGTCAGAATCCTCAACTGCGGGCACCCGCCGCCGGTGTTCGTGAGCGGCGGGGAGATCCACGTTCTCGAGCCCACCCTCGCCTCGACCCCCCTCAACCTCTCGGCGCTCCTGGGAGACCACTACTACGTGGACACCGTCGCCTTCGTCCCGGGCGACCAGATGTTGCTCTACACCGACGGCGTGACGGAGGCCCGCGACCGAGCCGGCGAGTTCTTCCCGCTGGCGGACTGGGCGCGGCAGCACCACCAGGCGCCGCCCCGTGAGCTGCTGGACCGGCTGCACGCGGACCTGCTCCGCTACGCGGGCGGAAGGCTCGACGACGACATCGCGGCCCTCGCCGTGCGCCGCCGGCACGCCGGGTCTCCGGAGCAGTAGCTCGAGCGCTGTCACGTTGATCGACCGGGGGACGATCCTCGGATTGATCAAGCTGGGAGGGGTCCTCGACGGGCAGTGCGCCGCCGTACGAGGGCATCGCCGGCCCTGCGTGCCGTCCTCACCGCCCGGGTGAGCAGTGGGGCTGTTCGCGCACCCGGAGAGCGGGCCGCGGGTACCGCTCCGGTGTCGCAGCGGAGAACGCCGTCATCGGGCGGCCGCCGACCCCTACGGCCGAGCCGTGTCTCCCCCCGTGTCGCAGAACCACCGGGCTGTCCCGTCCTGGGGGAGACGGGCCGCCCAGCCCTCGGAGCGTGGCGGAACGGACGACATGCGCCAGGCGGGTTCTCCGATGCCCGCACGTGCACCTGCAGCTTCTGGCGAGCAAACCGGACAAGACCGAGAGGGGGCAGCGGTCATGCGTATCGCCGTCTCCGGAGCCAACGGCCTCACCGGCCGCCTGCTCACCGGCCGCCTGCTCACCGCCCAGGCGCTCGCCGCCGGACATCAGGTCGCCGCGAGGCACTCCCCAAGAGCCGAGCCGATACGCCGGCATCCCGCTGAGGCGCTGCCGCACGCTGCCGGTACCGGGCGGCCGGGCGGCGAAGAAGGCGTAGGGACCGTCCAGCCGGCTCATCCTGACCAGGCCCTTGTCCGAACCTCTCGGGCCATGTGGACGGGTGGAGGACGGCCAGCTCGGCCGGGTGCCGGGGTCAGTAGGCGGTGTGGGGGTGGGGGTAGGGGTCGGGGAGGTCGAAGGCGTCGGTGAGGGTGGTGAGGTGGGGGGCGAGGTGGTGGGTGAGGGTGGTGTGGGTGTGGGGGAGGTGGTGGATGTGTTCGGGGGTGAGGTGGTGGTGGGCGAGGAGGTCGCCGGTGTGGGGGGTGATTTGGGTGTGGAGGAAGAGGAGGCAGAGGTGGGTGAGGAGGTCGTGGGTTTCGGGGTCGGTGGTGTGGTGGAGGGCGTGGAGGTAGGCGTCGGTGGTGGTGAGGGCGGTGTGGGCGGTGAGCATGTGGAGGGCGGCGGGGGCGGCGGTGTTCCAGCGGGCGGTGGGGTCGTTGGGGGGCCTTGGCGTAGGGCGGTGCGGGCGCGGGTGTGCCACAGGTCGCGGGTGCGGGCGAGGAGGTGGCGCAGGAAGTGGGGGTCGGTGAGTTGGTGGGGGCCGGTGGGGGGTGGGGGGTGTGGGGTCGGGGGTGTGGTGGAAGAGGAGTTCGGCGGCGGTTTTGGTCCAGATGACGAGGTTGTCGCCTTCGGCGGTGATGGTGCCTTCGATGTAGGCGGGGAAGGCGGACAGGGGGTTGGTGGGCAGGAGGGCGTGGGCGCCGCAGCGTTCGCGGCATTCGGTGGTGATGGTGCGGGCCTGCCAGGTGTTCCAGGCTTTGGTGAGGGCGACGAGGCGTTCGGCGTCGGCGCGGTCGGCGGGGGTGTGGCGGGCCCAGCGGTCGGTGGCGGTGCGGTGCAGGAAGGTCATGCCGTAGGCGGTGGCCAGGGCGGTGAGGAGCCGGCCGTGGTGGGTGCGGTGGGTGTTGAGGGGGATGCGCTGGCCGGGGCGGGGGCCGCTGACGTGGCGGTGCTGGCCGTGGCGGACGGCGATGGCGAGGGCGGCGCGGGTGGCGCCGACGGCGGCGGCGCTCATGCAGAGTTTGCCGGTGGTGACGCGGTTGATGGAGTGCAGGAATCGTTTGCGGGGGTTGCCCAGGGTGCTGGTGAGGGTGCCGGTGTGGTCGAGGCGGCCGTGTTCGGCTTCGAGGAGGGCCTGGCGGGGCAGGCGGACGTGGTCGAAGGCGGTCAGGCAGTGGTCGACGGGGGCGTCGGGGCGCAGGGGCAGGGGGGTGACGCGGATGCCGGGCAGCGGTCCGTGGTCGTCGCTGAGGGGGGTGAGGAAGAGGAAGACGCCGTGGTCGCGGCCGCCGGTGAGGAGGCGGGCGGCGACCAGGGCGGTCTTGGGGCCGCCGGTGGTGCTGGTGTTGGGCATGAATTTCCGGGCGCCGGGGTGGGGGGTGTGCAGGACGAACTCGTCGGTGCGGGGGTCGAGTTCGGCGGTGGTCTCCAGGGCGAAGCTGTCGTTGCCGTGGTCGACCTCGGTGCACAGGAACGTTCCGGTGCGCTGCAGGGAGGTGAAGGGTGACAGGTCGCGCCGGTCGTCCGGGTGGTCCAGGAGGCTGCCGAGGAAGAGGTTGTAGTGGATGCTGGCGAGGGTGCACAGGCCGCCGCCGCCGTCCGCGATCGCGGTCCATTCGTGCAGGGCGGCCAGCAGGTGGGGGTCGCGGGCCAGTCGGGCGGGGTCGTCGAGGGTGTCGTTGACCAGGCGGAGGCGTTCGTAGGACCGGGCGACCTGCTGGGCGGGGGACAGGTCCGGGCGGGGGCGGAACGTTTCGCCGGCGATGAGCCGGCGCCAGGGGGCGTGGATGCGGTTGCGTTCGCTGCGGGGGCCGAACAGCAGGCGGGTCAGCTCCCGGGCGGGGGTCAGGGCGAGCGGCGCGAAGCGGTCGAAGGCCGGGCCGCCGGGGGCCGGGCCGCCGGGGCCGGGCGCTGTCCGCCCGGGCCGCGCTGGGCCGGGAAGGCGGGTGTGGCGCCGGGTGCTGTGGAGCGTTCCTCGGGCTGGACTGTCACAAGGACCATGGCCCTCTCCCCGTTGTCGCAGTTCCGGAAGGCGTGCCGTGCGGTGAGCCAAGAAGATACGGACCTACCGGTTTTCTTACAAGTCAAAGATGAGCAAAACGAGACCGCCGCTGTGGCGGCTTCGGGCCCGGCCGGGTAGCGGAATGCCCGCTTCGGGCGGGGAGGGGCCCGTTATATCCGGCCGGTGCGGGCGGACGCCGGTCAAACGGAAACCGTCCGCTGGGTTTTCTTCAGGTGCGCGGCATCCGGGGAAACCCGCCCGGAGGGGGCGTTCCCGGCGTCCGGCCCGCCGCTTGATCCGGGCCGGGGCGGATGGGAGGATACGAACCTGTCGGTTTCTTTCCGGGGTCTTCCCGGTGGCGGAGGTGGGCGGTGGCGTTGCAGGAACGCGCGGTCAGGACGCGCCATTCCATCCTGGTCGCCGCCGCCGCGGTGTTCGCCGAGGTGGGGTACGAGGCGGCGACGATCTCGGAGATCCTGCAGCGGGCCAGTGTCACCAAGGGGGCCCTGTACTTCCACTTCTCCTCCAAGGAGGAGCTGGCCCAGGAGGTGCTGGCGCACCAGCTGGCCTCGGCGCCGCCGCTGCCCGCGCGCCGGCTGGCGCTGCAGGAGGGGCTGGACGCCACCTTCCTGCTGGCCCACCTGCTGAGCACCGGTGATCCGCTGGTGCGCGGCAGCATCCGGCTCACGGTCGACCAGGGCTCTCCGCAGGACGGCCTGGACCGGCAGGTGCCGATGGCGGCGTGGCTGCAGCACAACGTCGCCCTGCTCACCCGGGCCAGGGACAACGGCGAGCTGCTGCCGCACGTCGACATCGAGGACGCCGCGCGGGTGTTCGTGGCGGCCTTCACCGGGTGCCAGATCCTGTCGAAGATCATGACCGGGCACGCCGACCTCGCCGAGCGGGTGTCCTCCATCGAGCGGCACCTGATGTCCAGCATCGCGGTGCCGGCGGTGCTCATCCGGCTCGACATGGCGCCGGACCGCGGCGCCCGGGTCTACGAACAGGCCCTGCAGCTGCGCCGGGAGGCCGGGGCGGTGGCCGTCGACTGACGCCGCACCCCCTCGGTTTCCTCAATCCGGGCCGCGGTCCGGCCGGGGCGCGCACGGGCACGTCGCAACACAACTGGGCAAGGCCGAACCTGGGGGAGTGCCGAAATGGGAACGACTGCCTGTCCTTACGCCCTGGACGTGACGGGGCGCGACCTCGCCGCGGAGGCGGCGATGCTGCGGGAGCAGGGGCCCGCGGTGCGGGTGGAGCTGCCCGGCGGGGTGCTCGCCTGGGCGGTGGTGGGCCGCGCCCACGTGGAGCGGCTGCTCACCGACCGCCGGGTCTCCCGGGACGCGCGCCGGCACTGGCCCGCGTTCATCGCCGGGGAGATCACCCACGAGTGGCCGCTGTATCCGTGGGTGGCCAACGAGAACATGCTCTTCTCCTACGGGCAGGACCACGCCCGGCTGCGCCGGCTGATCGCCGGGGCGTTCACCGCGCGCCGCTCGCGCGACCAGCGGCCCACGGTGCGGCGCATCGCGGCGGACCTCCTGGACGACCTGGCCGGCACGCCGGCCGGGACCGCGGTGGACCTGCGCACCGCCTACGCCGAACTGCTGCCGCTGCGGGTCATCTGCGAGCTGTACGGCGTGCCCCGCGGCGCCGCCGCCGACGAGCTGAGCTCCGCCCTGCACGCGGTCTTCTGCAGCACCCTGAGCGCCGAGGAGATGACCGCCGCGCGCCTGCGCGCCTACGGGCTGCTCGCCCAGCTGGTGGCGGCCAAGCGCAAGGAGCCCGGTGACGACCTGACCACCTCGCTGATCGACGCGCGGGACAGGGAGGACCGCCTCACCGAGGACGAACTGCTCGGCACGCTCTTCATGATGATCGCCGCGGGCCAGGACACCACCGCCGTCCTGATCACCAATGCCGTCGCGGCCCTGCTGACCCACCCCGAGCAGCTCGAGCACGTCCGCGCCGGCCGCGCCGGCTGGAGCGACGTGATCGACGAGACCCTGCGGGTGCACACGCCCCCGGCGTTCGCGCCCATGCGGTTCGCCGTCGAGGACATCGACCTGGACGGCGTGCTGATCAGACAGGGCGACCCCATCGTCGTCGGGTTCCACGCGGCGGGACTGGAACCGCAGCGGCACGGGCCCGACGCCGGCCGCTTCGACCTGCTGCGCGACCGCAGCGCCGGCCACCTCGGCTTCGGCCACGGCACCCACCGGTGCCTGGGCGCCCCGCTCGCCGAGATCGAGGCCGGCGTCGCCTTCGCCGAACTCTTCGCCCGCTACCCGGACCTGAGGCTGGCCTGCGCACCGCAGGACCTCCAGCCGATGCCCACCTTCATGCTCCACGGCCACCGCTCGCTGCCCGTGCTGCTCGGCCCCTGACACCCACCGCGTCCGCCGCCCCCCGGGGGGGGGCGGGGCGGCGGACACGGCCGGACGGCACCCCACCCACCCGCCCCGCCCGCACGGGAAGGGCGGGCGGCGAGAGGGGCGGGGCGGCGGGGGCGGGGCCGCACGGCGCCCGGCCCCGCACCACCGCCCCGGCACCCCTGCCGGCCCCCGCGGGCCCCGGCGGGTGCCCGCGGCGCTCCGGCACCCCGGGGACCGTCCCGGACACGGGCACGAGCGGCCCGCAACCGGCCCGCAACCGGCCCGGGACCGGACGCGCGGGACCGGCCCGGACGGCCGCGCGCACCGCGCCGGCACCCGGGCCGCCCGCGTCCGCCGGGGCCCCGCCGCCGGACGCACCCCCTTTCCCCCCGCAACCGCCGCCCGGTACCGCGGTGCGCCCGGCGGCGGGCGCGGACGGCGGTACGGCGCCCGGGCACGCGGCGCGCCCGGCGGCGCGCCGGCGCCGGTGCGCACCGCGTCCGCAGGCGCCACCCCGCCCGGCGGACCGGGGCGGCGCGCGGCGCCGGCCCGGTGCCCGCCGGGCACCGGCGCGTCCGCCGGGGGAGGGGCGCCGGCCGGGCGCCGTGCGGGGCCGGGGAGCACCGCCGGCGCGGCCGCTCCCTCCCGGCGCCGGCCGCGCAGCGGCCCGCGGGCACCTGCGGGACCGGCCGGCGCCCGCAGCCTCCCGGCCGCGGGCGCGGCGTGAGGGCGGCCCGGGCGAAGGCGGCACGCCCCGCCGCGGCAAGGGGCCCGCGGCCGGCACCGCACGGCGAGCGGACGCGCCCCCTGCTGCCGCCGGCCGGCCGCGCCGGAAAGACCCGGCGGGCCCCGGCCTCGGCACGGGCCTCCGCCCGGCGCCCGGTGCCGGGCGGAGCCCCGCCGGCGGGACGCGGGCGCGCCCCTCCGCCCGCCCCGGCCCGCCCTCGCCGTCCCGCCCGCCCCGGCCCGCCCGCCCCCGTCGTCCCGCCCGCCCCGGCCCGCCCGCCCCCGTCGTCCCGCCCGCCCCGGCCCGCCCTCGCCGCCCCGGCCCGCCCTCGCCGTCCCGCCCGCCCCGGCCCGCCCGCCCCCGTCGTCCGGCCTGCCCGGGTGCCCGCCCCCGCCGCTCCCGGCCGCGCCCCGGCCGGGCGGGGCGCGGCCGGGAGCGGCGGGGAAGTTCCGGCCGGGACCGTCCGGACGGTCTCGACCGGTTCGAGAGCGGCCCTTGAGCGCGGTGGCCGACGGTTGCGGGGAGCTTCGACAAGAGGGGGAGGCGGCCGGATGGACAGCCCGCACGCCGTACTTCGTGTGGAGCGGGGCCGGGCCACGCGCGAGGAGCTGGCCGCGGTCACCGCCGTGCTGGTCTCGCTGCTGGCCGCGCGGGAGGCGGACACCGGTTCCGGGCCGGCGCCCGGATCGGCGCCGTGGCGCCCCGAGCGGGCCGCCGAGGCCTACCGCTCCCCCTACAACTGGCAGTAGGTCCGCGGGGCGCCTGCCCTGGTACATTCGTGTGCGCGCCAACAAACCGTCCTAGCGGTTTGTTGCCGGGAGGCAGTGTCGGCCGCACCGCGAGGAGGGAGTTGTCCAGTGACGGTCATCGAGGACGGGCCCCGGGTGGCGGCGCGGGCGGCGAGCACGCGCGAGCGCGCGGCCGAGCTGGAGGCGGTGCGCGCGCAGGCGCTGGCCGGACCGGGCGAGAGGGCGACGGCGGCACAGCACGCCAAGGGCAAGCTGACCGCGCGCGAGCGCATCGGGCTGCTGCTGGATGCGGGCTCCTTTTGCGAGGTGGAGCAGTTGCGCCGGCACCGGGCCACCGGGTTCGGCCTGGAGGAGAAGAAGCCGTACACCGACGGTGTGATCACCGGCTGGGGCACGGTGGAGGGCCGCACGGTCTTCGTCTACGCCCACGACTTCAGGATCTTCGGCGGCGCGCTGGGCGAGGCCCACGCCACCAAGATCCACAAGATCATGGACATGGCCATCGCGGCGGGCGCGCCGCTGGTGTCGCTGAACGACGGCGCCGGCGCCCGCATCCAGGAGGGCGTCTCGGCGCTGGCCGGCTACGGCGGCATCTTCCAGCGCAACACCAGGGCGTCCGGGGTGATCCCGCAGATCTCGGTGATGCTCGGCCCGTGCGCGGGCGGCGCGGCCTACAGCCCCGCCCTGACGGACTTCGTGTTCATGGTCCGCGACACCTCGCAGATGTTCATCACCGGCCCCGACGTGGTGAAGGCCGTCACCGGCGAGGAGATCACCCAGAACGGGCTGGGCGGCGCCGACGTGCACGCCGAGACCTCCGGGGTGTGCCACTTCGCCTACGACGACGAGGAGAGCTGCCTGGCGGAGGTGCGCTACCTGCTGTCGCTGCTGCCGCAGAACAACCGCGCCTTCCCGCCCTGCGTGCCGTGCACCGACCCCCAGACCCGGCGGTCCGGGGCGCTGCTGGACGTGGTGCCGGCCGACGGCAACCGGCCCTACGACATGGCCGAGGTCATCGAGGAGATCGTCGACGACGGCGAGTACCTGGAGGTCCACGAGCGCTGGGCGCGCAACGTCATCTGCGCGCTGGCCCGGATGGGCGGCCAGGTCGTGGGCGTCGTCGCCAACCAGCCCCGGGTGCTGGCCGGGGTGCTGGACATCGCCGCGTCCGAGAAGGCCGCCCGCTTCGTGCAGATGTGCGACGCGTTCAACATCCCGATCCTCACCCTCCTGGACGTGCCCGGCTTCCTGCCGGGCGTCGACCAGGAGCACGGCGGCATCATCCGCCACGGCGCCAAGCTGCTGTACGCGTACTGCAACGCCACCGTGCCGCGGATCTCGCTGATCCTGCGCAAGGCCTACGGCGGCGCCTACATCGTCATGGACTCCCAGTCCATCGGCGCCGACCTGACCTACGCCTGGCCGACCAACGAGATCGCCGTGATGGGCGCCGAGGGCGCGGCCAACGTCATCTTCCGCCGGCAGATCGCCGCGTCCGACGACCCCGACGCCACGCGGGAGCGCATGGTCAAGGAGTACAGGGCCGAGCTGATGCACCCCTACTACGCGGCCGAGCGCGGCCTGGTCGACGACGTCATCGACCCCGCCGAGACCCGCGAGGTGCTCATCCGCTCCCTGGCGATGCTGCGCACCAAGCAGGCCGACGTGCCCGCGCGCAAGCACGGCAACCCCCCACAGTAACGGAGCAGCTGATGGTCAAGCAGGAACGCGCAGTGCGCACACGCGAAGCCCTGGTGCGGGCGGCGGCCGAGGCGTTCGACCAGGACGGCTTCGCGGTCGCCTCGCTCACCCGGATCAGTTCCCGGGCCGGGGTGAGCAGCGGCGCACTGCACTTCCACTTCGCCAACAAGGCGGCGCTGGCGGACGCCGTGGAGGAGGCGGCCGCGGTGGTGCTGCGGACCATCACGCAGGAGGCCGCCCGCCCCGGGCGCAGCCCGCTGCAGCACCTGATCGACGCCACCCACCGGCTCGCCGAGGTGCTGCGCGAGGACGTGGTGCTGCGCGCGGGGTTCGAGCTGAGCGGCGAGGCCACCCGGGTGCCGCGCACCGACCTGCGCCGGTGCTGGCGCCACCGGGTCGAGCAGCAGGTGCGCCGCTGCGCCGAGAGCGGCGAGCTGCGCGAGGACGCGACCGCGGACCAGGTCGTCACCGCCGTGGTGGCGGCGACCGTGGGCGTGGAGGTGCTCGGGGTGCGGGACGCCGCCTGGCTCGCCCCGGACACGATCGCGCAGCTGTGGCGGCTGCTGCTGCCCACGCTGGCGTCCGAGGCCGCCCTGGCCCGGCTCAGCCCCGAGGGCCCGGCCCGGCCCGCGGCCGGCCCCCCGGCCCGCGACACCCGCTAGAAGACCGCCCGGTATCTTTCCCCGGCCCCCGCCGGCCGGCCCCGGGCGGGGACGGCGGCCGCACGCCCCCGGCCCGCGCACCGACGCGCGGGCCGGGGGCGCACGTTTTCGGCCGGACGGATCCGGCCGTCCGGCGGCGCTTTGTTTTCGCTGCTCTGTGCGGTGCCGGAGCGGAATCCGGGCTTCAGCCTGGGCTCTTGCCTGGCCGCGCGGCCCCGGCGTCCCGCCGCGCCCGGTCCTCGTCTGGCCGGATACCGCCGCTCGAGCCGGGCTGTGTCTGTCCTGTGTTGACAAACCGACTGTGCTGTTTTTTTATCGAGGGGTTCAATGCCAAGCAGAGCACCGGATTCCGGCGGCGGCAGCAGGTGGGCCCGGTCCCGGTCTCCAGCCCGAACTCGTGGGGGACAATGTGGACATCGAAGTGCTGGGTGCGCTGTCGTTGCGCGAGAACGGGGTGTCGATCGTGCCGACGGCCCCCAAGCCGCGGCAGGTCCTGGCCCTGCTGGCCCTCCACGCCGACCAGGTGGTCCCCGTGACCGCGCTGGTGGAGGAGCTGTGGGGGAGCAAGCCGCCGCGCAGCGCGCGCACCACGCTCCAGACCTACGTGCTGCAGCTGCGGGAGCTGATCGCCGAGGCGCTCGGGCGGGGCGCGGGCGAGCGGTGCACCCCCAAGGACGTCCTGGCCACCGTGCCCGGCGGCTACCGCCTGGACACCCGCTCCGGGAGCATCGACTTCCGCGAGTTCGAGCGCCGGGCGGGCGCCGGCTACCGGGCCATGGACGCCGAGGACTACACCGGGGCGGCCCGCCGCCTGGCCGACGCGCTGGCGCTGTGGACGGGGCCGGCGCTCACCGACATCCAGGCCGGCCCCCGCATCGGCATGGAGGTCAAGCGGCTGGAGGAGGCCCGGCTGTGCGTGCTCGACCAGCGCATCGAGGCCGATCTGCGGCTGGGGCGCCACCGGGAGCTGCTGCCGGAGCTGACCGTGCTGGTCAACCAGTACCGGATGCACGAGAGCCTGCACGGGCAGTTCATGCTGGCGCTGCACCGGTCGGGGCGGCGCGGCGAGGCCCTCGACGTCTACCAGCGGCTGCGCACCACGCTCGTCTCCGAGCTGGGCCTGGAGCCGTCCGCCGCGCTCGGCCGGCTCCAGCGCTCCATCCTCGTGGCCCGTCCCGACGCCCCGCCGGCCCCGGCCGCCGGCGGCGGACGCCGGCTCGCCGCCCGCGCGAACTGACAGGCCGCCACACCGGCGCGCAGGGCGCCGCCCGGCACACCCGCCCCCCCCGGCCCCCCAGGGCGGCACACCCGCCCCCGGGGCGGCGCACGGCCTCCTGGGGGGCGCGCACGGACCGCACCGCCCCGGGACGCACACGGCGCCGCGGCCCCGCGACGCCACGGCGCCGCGGCCCCGCGACGCCACGGCGCCACGCCGGCAGGCCGCCACGGCGCCACGGCGGCACGGCGTCCCGCCGATGCGCCGGCGGGGCGGGGGCGGGGGTTACGGCATCGCCCGGAGCACCGCCGCCGAGTTGAAGCCGCCCCGGCCGCGGGCCAGCACCAGGGCGGTGCGCAGGCGGGGCAGGACGCGGGGCGCCCCGGTGACCAGGTCCACGGCGTGCGCGTCGGCCGCCCGGCGGGTCGCGGTGGTGGGGGGCACCACCTGGTGGTGCAGGGCGAGCAGGGCCGCCGCCAGGTCCAGGGCGGAGCCGCCCGCGCCCAGCCGGCCGGTCATCGACTTCGGGACGGTCACCGGGACGCCGCGGGGCCCGAACAGGGCGCGCAGGACCGCGCTCTCCTGCCGGTCCGCGCCGGGCCGCGCCGCACCGTCGGCGAACACCACGTCGACCTCGCCGGCCTCCGCCCCCGCGTCCTGCAGGGCGAGTTCGGCGGCCTCCCGCAGGCGGGGCCGGCCGGGTCCGTCGAAGGTCGCCGCGCAGCCGGCGACGAGCCCGTAGCCGCGGGCCCCCCGCCGGGCGGCCGCGGCGGCCTCCTCCACGACCAGCAGGGCACCGCCCTCGCCCACCACATGGCCGTCGGCGGCCGCGTCGAACGGCCGGTAGGCGCGGGCCGGGTCGGCGCTGCGGCTCATCCGCCCGTCCGCCAGGTGCGCGGCCCACCCCCACGGGCACAGCGTGGAGTCGATGCCGCCGGTGACCATCAGCTGGGCCCCGCCGCGCAGCCGCCGCCGCGCGCGGGCCAGGGCGTCGATGCCGCCCGCCTGCTCGCTGACCACGGCGGACCCGGTGCCGCGCAGCCGGTGCCGGATGGAGATCTGCGCGGCGCCCGCCGCGTGGAACCAGGCGGCGGACTGGTAGGCGCTGACGTACCGGGCGCCCCTGCCCCACAGCGCCGCGAGCCCGCGCTGCCCGGACTCGGCGCCGCCCGCCGAGCTCGCGGTGATCACCCCCGCCCCGTACTCCGGCAGGCCCTCGGCGTCCACGCCCGCGTCCGCCAGGGCCTCCTCGGCGACGGCCAGCGCGATGCGCGTGACCCGGTCGGTCGCGGGCAGCAGCCTGCTGGGGATGTGCTCCTCGTCGACGAAGCCGGGCAGCTCGCCGCCGATGCGCACCGGATAGCCGGAGGCGTCGAAGCGGGTGAGGGGCCCGATGCCGCTGCGGCCCTCCAGCACCGCCCGCCACCAGGCGTGCGCGCCCAGGCCGTTGGGCGCCGCGACGCCGATGCCGGTGACCACCGCCACGCCCCGGTTTTCGCCGGGGCCGGGCCGCTGCCGTGCCGGTGCGGGGTGCGCCGTCATGCCGCCGCCCCCAGCCGCGGCCGGGTGAGCACCGCGGCGCCGTGGAACCCGCCGAAGCCGCTGGCCACGCTCAGCACCGTGCTGGTGCGCTGCTCCCGGGCGACCAGCGGGGTGTAGTCGAGGTCGCAGGTCGGGTCGGGCTCGTGCAGGTTGGCCGTCGGCGGCACCGTGTCGTGCCCGATGGCCAGGCAGCTGGCCACCACGTCCAGGGCGCCGGCCGCGCCCAGCGCGTGCCCGATCATCGACTTGATGGAGCTGACCGGGACGCGGCGGGCGTGCTCGCCCAGGCTCGCCTTGAGGGCGTGCGTCTCGTGCCGGTCGTTGTGCCGGGTCCCGGCGCCGTGCGCGTTGACGTAGTCCACGTCGACCGGGTTCAGCCGCGCCTCGTCCAGCGCGGCCCGGATGGTGCGGGCCATCTCCTGCCCGCCCGGCCGCAGCCCCGTCATGTGGTGCGCGCTGCTGAGGGCGGCGAACCCGGACAGCTCGGCGTGGGCGCGCGCACCGCGCCGGCGCGCGTGCTCGAGCTCCTCCAGGACCACCACGGCCGCGCCCTCGCCCAGCACGAAGCCGTCCCGGGTGCGGTCGTAGGGCCGGCTGGCCGTGCGCGGCTCGTCGTTGCGCGGGCTGGTGAGCCGGATGCGGTCGAAGCAGGCCATGGAGATCGGCGAGATCGGCGCCTCCGCACCACCGGCGAGCACCACGTCGGCGCTGCCCTCGCGCACCAGCTCCCAGCCGTGCCCGATCGCGTCCAGGCCCGAGGTGCAGCCGCTGGAGACCAGGCCCACCGGGCCCTGCGCCCCGCACGCGCGCGCCACCTCCGCCGCCAGGGACGAGGGCACGAAGTAGTCGTACAGGCACTCCGCGGCCCGGCTGTGGTCCACCGCCCAGGTCCTGCCGCAGTCGCTGAGCAGCGCGTACTGGGTGGCCAGGCCCGTGGTGCAGCCCACCGCGCTGCCCAGGCTCACCCCGCGGCGCAGCGGGTCGCCCGCATCCTCCAGCCCGCTGTCGGCGAGCGCCTCCCGGGCACTGACCAGCGCGAACTGCGCCGCCCGGTCCAGGCGTTCGGTGTCGGCCGGGGTGAAACCGTGCGCGGCCGCGTCGAAGTCGACCTCGGCGGCGATGCGCGAGCGGTGGCCCGAGGCGTCGAACAGGGTGATCGGGCCGGTGGCGGTACGGCCGGCCGCCAGCAGGGACCAGAAGGACCCGGCGCCCACCGCACCGGGCGCCACCACCCCGACCCCGGTGATCACCACGCGCCTCATCGGCCCTCTCCCGGCACCGCCGCGCCCACCAGGTCCCGGCACGCCCGCCCCACCAGCCGCGGCACCTGCGCGCCGTCGGCGAAGAAGTGGTCCCCGGCGACGGTGTGCCGCACGATCGGCCCGCTGGCCCACTGCTGCCAGTGCCGCGAGGCGTCGGGCGCCGCCAGCGGGTCCTCGCTGCCCGCGAAGACCAGCACCGGGCACCCCACCGGCCCGCCGGTGGCCGGGTCCAGCGCCGCCTCGCGCAGGGACCGCGCCAGCCGCAGGTCGTCACGCAGCACGGGCAGCACGCTGCGCCGCCACAGCCCGCCCGGCGAGGCGGCCGCCCCCCGCGGCAGCGAGCCCAGATCCCCCAGCAGCGGCAGCAGCTCCTCGTCGGGCAGATCGGCCGCGCCCACCAGGGCGGTCGCCACGTGCGGCGGCAGACACGCCCCCACCGCCAGGAACAGCGGCCCCGCGGCGCCGGCGTCCTCCAGCGCCCGGGTGAGCGTGTAGGCGACCAGCGCGCCCAGGCTGTGCCCGTACAGCGCGTACGGCCCCTGCCCGGCGGCCTTCACCAGCACCGGCAGCAGGTCGGCCAGCAGCCCGGCACGGTCGGTGACCCGGCCCTCGCGCCGGCGGCTGTCGCGGCCGGGCAGCGGCAGGGCGACCACCTCGGCGGCCGGCCCCACCGCCGCCGGCCAGCTGCGGTAGCTGGCCACGCCCGCCCCCGCATGGGCCAGGCAGTGCAGCCTGACCCGTGGCCCGCCCGCCTCGTGGGCCCCCGTCCGCAAAGCCATCACGCACCCTCCTCCTGGCACGTCCTGCCGAGCGCCCGCGCTGTCGCCGCACCGGGCACCCCGAGCCAAGCACCCCGGGCTCGGGCGACACTCGACCCGCCCCGCACCGCGCGATCCCGCCCCCGCCCCGCGACCGCCACCCCCTCGTCCCTTCTTGCCGGCGCGGGGGCTAGGCGGCGTACAGGTCGAACGTCGAGGTGCGCCGCGCCCCGGCGATGACGTCCAGACGGGGGTCGACGGCCAGCATCGCCTGGTGCATCCGCTGCAACTGCGGCGAGGGCTCCACGCCCAGCTCGTCGATCAGCCGCTGCCGCAGCCGCCGGTACACATCCAGCGCCGCGGCCTGCCGGCCCGAACGGTACAGCGCCACCATCGCCTGCGAGTGCAGCCCCTCGTGCTGGGGGTGACGGGCGATCAGATCGGTCAGCTCGGCGATCAGCTCGACGTGCCGGCCCAGCCGCAGATCGGCGTCGATGCGCCGCTCCCGGGCCACCAGGCGGCTCTGCTCCAGCCGCATCACCTCGATCTCCAGCACCGGCCCGACCCGCACGTCCACCAGCGCGGGCCCCTCCCACAGCTCGAGCGCCTCGCGCAGCAGGGCCGCCGCGCGGGCGTCCTCACCGTCCTCGAAGGCCTGCCGGCCCTCACCGACCAGCCGCTCGTACCGGTAGACGTCGACCGCCTCGGCGGGGATCTGCAGCAGATAACCGCCGTAGCGGGTGGCGAGCACGTCCTTGGCCGAACCCGGCGCGTCCGGGCCCATGGCGGTGCCCAGCATGCGGCGCAGCTGCAGGATGTACGTCTGCAGCGTGGTCAGCGAGCTCTGCGGCAGCTCCGTGCCCCAGATCTCCTCCATGAGGGTGGGCACCGGCACGACCCGGCCGGGATACAGGGCCAGGAGCGCCAGGACCTGGCGGGGCTTCCCCGCGGTCGGCACGATCGATATTCCGTTGACTTCGGCATTCAACGCACCCAGGACTTTTATGTTCATGATTCCCTCCGTGCCGAGACGGCGGCCGTTGGACCAGAGCGCTGATCGAGCCCTCAGATACTGTCCCCTCGCGGTTTCCCGCGTCATTTCCACGGGCCGGTCACGAGGCGAGTCATAACCATTGCAGAGCGCCACCCCAGATCTGTTCGAGTATGTCTTGAGGCGCCCGCGGGAACCGGGCCGCGCCAGACGACCGGCACCGGCGCGGAGAAAACCCCGCCCCGGCCGCGGAGCCGGTGAAAAAAAGGGCGCCCCGCCCGGCCGCCGCCGGTTTCCCGGCCACGCGGACCCGCCCGCCGCGCGGCGCCGGCACGCGGCGCGGACCTCCCGCCCGCGGCCCGCCGGCTCGCCCGGCGGCGTCAGCCGCCCCCCGGCCCCGGACGCGCCCGCCCGGGGCCGGGGGGCGGCGAGGGGCGACTTCCCGCCGCACCCGCCGCCCCGCCCGGACGCCGCCCCCGCCCGGCCGGGCGCGCCCCCCGCCCTTCGCCCGCGCCGGGCGAAGGGCCTTTTTTCCGGGCCGGCCGCCGGACGGGTCCGGAAAACCCTCGAGAAACCGTCCACGCGGGCCTGGGAACCGCTGGTGAACACCACCTTCTGAAATCGCGGGCACTACCGTGCCCCGGGGAAGGGGTCTCGTCGGAATTCTTGGTGGGGACGAGATGGAGTTCAGGATTCTGGGCCCGGTCCAGATCTACGACGGCGGCGCGGACGTGTCCGTCGTGCCCACGGGCGCCAAACAGCGGGCGCTGCTGGGCGCACTGGTGGTGAAAGCCGGGCAGGACGTGCCCGCGGAACGGCTCGTCGACGAACTGTGGGCCGAGCGCCCGCCGGTGCACGCCGCCAACGCCCTGCAGGCCCACGTGGCCCGGCTGCGCCGCCTGCTGCCCCGGCCCGCGCCCGGCCCGGACGCACCCCCTCACGAGTGGCTGGTGACCCGCCCCCTGGGCTACCTCCTGCGCCCCGGGCGCACCCTCACCGACGCCCAGCGCTTCCACCGCCTGATCGCCCGGGGACGCGTCCTGGCCGCCGCCGACCCGGCCCGCGCGGTGGACGTCCTGCGCGAGGGCCTGGCCCTGTGGCGCGGCCCCGCCCTGGAGGGCTGCGGCCGCGGCACCATCTGCTCGACCGAGGCCGCCCTGCTGGAGGAGAGCCGGCTGGTCGCCCTGGAGACGCTGTACGACACCTGCCTGCGGGCGGGCCTGGCCCAGGAGATCACCGGGGAACTGGAGAAGCTGACGACCGCCCATCCGCTGCGGGAGCGGTTCTACGAACTGCTGATGACCGCGCTGCACCGCGGCGGCCGGCAGGCCGAGGCACTGGGCACCTACGAGCGGGCGCGCCGCAGGCTCGTGCACGACCTGGGCATCGAGCCGGGCCCGCCGCTGCGCGACCGCAGACAGGCCATCCTGCACCACGCGCCCGACGAGCCGCCCGCAACGGCCGCAGCGCCCGCAACGGCCGCAGCGGCCGGGGGGCCGCCGTCCGCGGCCGCCGGGCACCCCGGCCCCGGCGCCCGCCGGGCCGGCCCCCGGGACGCGGCCCCGGACCGGCCCGGCGCGCACGGGCCGGACCCGGGCCCGCTCCACGAGGAGATCGCCTGGCTGCGGCAGCGGCTGGACCGCCTGGCCCGCGAGCAGCGGGAGCTGACCGACCGGCTCGACCGGCTGGACCGGCTGGACCGGCTCGGCCGGCCGGACCGGCTCACCACCGCGCAGGGGGCCGGGGCCTGACCCGGGCTCAGGCCCCGCGGCCGCCGCGGCCGCCCGGCTCCTGGCGCATCCGGTGCACCAGCTGCTGCTCCAGCGCCGTCAGCCGCACCCGGTTTGCGGGCGGCTCCTCGCCCGCCGCGCAGGGCTCCGGGCCGCCGCCGAGCGGGTGCAGCATCCCGACGGCGACCAGGCTGTCCCACAGGCCGCGCAGATACCGGTACGGGTGCAAGGCGTCCTGCCGTCCCACGAGCGCTCCCCTTTCTCCCGGCGCCGCCCGGCGGCCGCCGGGCGCGCGGCCACCGTGCGCCGCCCGGCTCGAGGCGCCGGCCGGGGACGGCGGAGCGCGGCCGGGGCCGGCGTCGAGCCCGGCCGGCGCCCCGCGCCCCGCCGTCCCGTGCCGCCCGCCGCGTTCGAGCGGGACGCGAGCCGGGTCCGGCCGGCTCCCGAGCGGTTCCGGACAGCATCGGTGCCACGGCCGCCGCCGACGCCCGCCGCGGGCCGCCGCGGGCGCGGCACCCGGCGTGCCGGCCCGGCGACGCCGCCCGGGCCAGGAGCCGCTTCGGACGACAAGGGGTGTGAGGATGCCGGATTCGCGAGTGCACCGCGCGGTGTGTGAGGTGACCGCATCGGCCCCGGCCGGCGTGCTGTACGGGCTGATCGCCGACGCCTCCCAGTGGCCGCTGTTCTTCCAGCCCTGCCTGCACGTGGAGCAGCTGGACTTCGACGGCACCCACGAACGGCTGCGCATGTGGGCCGCCGCCGGCGAGGAGATCGCCTCCTGGGTCTCGCGCCGCAGGCTGGACGTCGGACGCCACCGGGTGGAGTTCCACCAGGACGTCACCGCCGCCCCGGTGGAGTCGATGCGCGGCACCTGGAGCGTCACCCCGCTGGGCGACAGCTGCCGGGTGACCCTGGAGCACGCCTTCACCGTCACCGGCGACGACCCGGCCGCCGCGGCCCGGCTGGAGCGGATCACCCACGCCAACAGCCGCGCCCAGCTGGACCGGCTGGCCTGGCTCGCCGAGCGGTGGGCCCGGCTGGACGACCTCGTGCTGTCCTTCGAGGACACCGTCCGCCTCAAGGCCCCCGCCGAACTCGTCTTCGACTTCCTCTACCGGGCCGCCGACTGGCCCGGCCGGCTGCCGCACGTGCACGGCGTGCGGCTGACGGAGGACACCCTCGGCGTCCAGGTCATGGCCATGGACAGCACCACCGGCGACGGCAGCGCCCACCGCACCGAGTCGGTGCGCATGTGCTTCCCCGGCGCCGGCCGCATCGTCTACAAGCAGACCCGCACCGCCCCGCTGCTGGCCGCGCACACCGGCGAGTGGTGCGTCGACCCCGACGCCTCCGGCCTGGACGTCACCGCCCGGCACACCGTGCTGCTGCGCGAGGACGCCCTCGAGCGGGTCCTGGGACCCGGCGCCACGGTCGAGCAGGCCCGCCGCCACCTGCGCGAGGAACTGGGCCGGGCCTCCCGGACCGTCCTCGAGCACGCCGCGCACCACGCCGCCGGCGCGGTCCGGGTCCTGTGAGCGCCGCCCGGCGCGCGGCGGCCGGCACCGCACCGGCCCGGCGCACCCCCGCCACGGGCGGCGAACCGCGGCGCGCCGCCCTGCTGGAGGCGGCGCTGGGCGACCCCTTCGACCCCGGCAACCCGCACGGACAGCTGGCGCTGCTGCGCGCCGACGACGCCCGCGCGGTGCCCGAGGCCACCGAGGCCCTGCTCGCCCGGGCCGGCCTCGGCGCCGAGTTCGTCCCGCACGACCTGGGCGGCCGCTTCACCGACCTGGAGCGGCTCGCCCGGGTGCTGCGCCCCGTCTTCCGCCGCGACCTGGCCCTCGGCTACGGCTTCGGCATCACCTCGCTGTTCGCCGCGTCGTCGGTGTGGACCGCGGGCGACGACGCCCAGCGGCACACCGTCGCCCGGGTGCTGCTGGACGGCGGCCGGGTCTCGATCGTGCACCGGCAGGTCGCGCACGCCAACGCCATCCTGCGCAACGAACTGACCGCCACCCCCGCCCCGCACGGCGGCTTCCTGCTCAACGGCCGCAAGGACGCCGTCATCAACGCCGACCGCGCCGACGCGTTCGTCACCTACGCGCGCACCGGCGCCCAGGACGGCCCCCACAGCCACTCGGTGCTGCTGCTCGGCCCCGAGCCCCCCGCCTCCGGACGGGTGCACAGGTCCCGCCGGGTGGAGACCTCCGGGATGCGCGGCGCCCGCTTCTGCGGCCTGGAACTCACCGACGTCGCCCTGCCCGCCTCGGCCGTCGTCGGCTCGGTGGGCGAGGGCGTCTCCCTGGCCCTGCGCAGCTTCCAGATCAGCCACTGCCTGGTGCCCGGCACGGTCATCGCCGGCGTGGACGGCGTGCTGCGCCAGGCGGTGCGCGCGGCCACCGAGAACCGGCCCGGCGGCCGGCCCGCACGGCGCTGGCACCGGGCACTGGCCGGGGTCTTCGCCGACCTGCTCGCCTGCGACGCCATGGCCGTCACCGGCCTGCGCGCCCTGAGCCTGGCCCCGCACAGCGCGTACGTGCCGGCGGCGGCCGTGAAGTACACCATGCCCGACATCCTGCGCGAGGACCTGGAGGAACTGGCCGCCGTGCTCGGCGCCCGCGGATACGACCGCGGACCCCTCTACGGCGGCTTCCAGAAACTCGCCCGCGACCTGCCGGTGGCGGGCCTGGGGCACGCCGGCACGGCCGTGTGCCAGGCGGTGATCGTGCCCCAGCTGCCCGCCCTGGCCCGCACCACCTGGTTCCGCGCCCCCGAACCGCCCGCGCAGCTGTTCGCCCCCGGGGCGCCGCTGCCCGCCTTCGACCACCGCCGGCTCGCCCACCGCGGCACCGGCGACCTGCTGTCGGCGACGCTGGTGGCGGCCGCCGGACGGCTGGCGGACACGCCCGCCCGCGATCCGCTGCACACCGCGCTCACCCGTCTGGCGCAGACCTTCGTCGACGAACTGCGGGTGCTGCGCGCCCGGTGCGCGGCCCTGCCCGGCTCGGACGGCACCGCCTTCGACCCCCAGGCCTGCGTCCTGGCCGACCGCTACGCCCTGGTGCTGGCCGCCGCCGCCTGCCTCGGCGTGTGGGAGAACCAGGCCGGCGACGGCTTCCTGGCCGACCCCGCCTGGGCGGCGCTCGCGCTCGGCCGCCTGGCCCGCAGACTCGGCGCCCGGGCACCGCAGGTGCCGCCCGAGGCGGAGGCGTCGGTGCTGGCCGAGGCGCTGGAGCGCTGCCGCGCGGGACGCAGCCTCGACCTGTACGCCACCCGGCTGGCCGGCTGACACCCGCCCGCCCCACCACGCGCCCCCCGCGCGCCCGGCCCGGCGCCCCGCCGCCCCCGCCACGCATCCCGCCCGCCGGCGCGCCCCGGCAACGACACGCAGGGAGAGGACGATGAACCCGGTCAGATGTGCCCCGCCCCTCCACGTGCCGCGCCCGGCCGGCCCCTGGCACGGGGTGCGCGAGCACCTGGCGCAGCTCGGCAACGCGCTGGTGTACACGACGTGGACCGAGTGGCTGCCCAGCGTGCTGACCAACCCCCGGCTGCGGGACCTGCTGGGGGCCGACTGGGGCCGCTACCGCCGTACCCCCGACGCCGCCGTGCGCCACCGGTTCGCGGCCGCACGGCTGCTGATCAAGTACACGGCCGCCGCGGCCCTGGACTCCCCGCCCGAGTACCTCGACCTGGCCTACCGCCTGGGCGGCAGGCCCTACCTGCGCGGCTTCGACCAGATCGAGGTGAGCCTGACCCACACCGGCGACGTGATGGCCGTCGGGCTCAGCCGCACCGGACGGATCGGCGTGGACGTGGAGTTCGCCGACCGGCTGGTGCGGCTGGACCTGCTGCAGGCCCGCATCCTCACCCCCGCCGAGGCCGAGGAGGCCGCCGCCCTGCCCGAGCACGAGCGGGCCGCGCACCTGCTGCGGCTGTGGACGCTGAAGGAGGCCTACAGCAAGGCGCTCGGCCAGGGACTGCGGCTCAGCTTCAAGGAGTTCGGCTTCAGCCGCGGCGGCCGGCTGCGCGCCCCCGACGGAAGCGCGGCCACCCGCGGCGAGTGGGGCTTCGCCACGCACTCGGTGCTGGACCGCTACCTGCTCAGCGTGGCCTGCCACGACGCGGGCCTGAGCACCGCGGGCGACACCTCCGTGCAGACCATGCTCGACCGGGGCTTCCTCTCCGCGGTGACCCAGGACACCCCGCAGCCGCCCCGCTGAACACCCCGCCGCCCCGCCGCCCCGGCGGGTTCGGGTGCGGGCGGCCGCGGAGCGCGCCCGTCCGGGCGCGCTCCAGCCGTCCTGCGGCGGAGGTGAAGCCGCGTCAGGACGGTGTCAGCCCCATGGCGGGCCCCTCCTGCACGATGTGCCCGGCAGCGGCGCGCCCGCCGGGCGCGCGCTGCACGGGACCGCGGCGACCCGCGGCCCGTCCGGCAGCAGACGAGCGGATCCACCAGGAGGGCGCCGATGGCCAGGCCGAGCCGCCCGCGCCGCCGGCGGGGGGCCGACCGGCGGACGGCCCGCGCCGCGTCGGGGCGCGCGCCGCGGCCGGCCGTGCCGGTGACCGTCCAGCAGTACGGCGTGCTGCTGGACTCCCTCGCGCACCGGCACACCGGCCGGCACATCGAGCAGGTGTCGTGGGACTGGCGCGGCCCGCTGGACACCGAACGCTTCACCTGCGCCTGGCAGTCCGTCATGGACCGCGAGGCGGTGCTGCGGGCCGCCGTCGACTGGCAGGACGACCCCCGCGCCCGGCCGCCCGGCCCGCGCATCGTGCTGCACGACCACGCGCGCGCCGACGTGGTGCGCCACCGCGCGGGCACCGTCGGCTGGGAGGAACTGCTCGAACGCGACCGGCTGCGCGGCTTCGACCTGCGCCGCCCCGCCCCGCTGCGCCTGACCCTCTTCGACCTGCCCGGCCAGGACACCGCCCGCCCGGGCGGCGCGCCGGCCACGCGGGTGCTGCTCACCTTCCACCACGCGCTGCTGGACGCCTGGAGCGCGTACGTGCTGCTGGACGAGTTCGGCCGCGCCTACCTCGCCGGCGGGGTGCTGCCCGGCGGGGAACGCCGGCCCGACATCCGCGACCGGGCCCGCTGGCTGGAGCGCCAGGACCCGGCCGCCGCCCGGGACTTCTTCACCCGCACGGCGCCGCCGGAACCCCCCGTGCTGCTGCCCGCCCTGCCCGGCCCCGGGACCGGGCAGAGCGGCTGCGGCCGGGCCGAGGCCCGCCTGAGCGCCGCCGAGGCCGCCCGGCTGCACCGCTGGGCCGGCGCCCGGGCGGTGCCCGACTCCGGCGTGCTGCACGCGGTGTGGGCCCTGCTGCTGTACCGGGCGGCCGGCACCGACGGACCGGCGACGGTCGGCTTCGGCGTCACCGCCTCCGGGCGGGGCATCGCCCTGGACGCCGTCGAGCGGCTGGTGGGGCCGATGCGCACCCACCTGCCGGTGACCGTGCGGGTCGACCCCGCCCACCGGCTGGAGCAGCTGCTGTCCGCGCTGCGCGACCGGGCGCTGGACATGGCCGCCTACGAGTGGGCCTGCGCCGGGCAGGCCCGGCAGTGGGCCGGCCGCACGGCCGGCCCCGCACTGCTGGACAGCCTGGTGTCCCTCGAGACCGTCCCGGGCCGGCCGGCCGCGCTGCGCGCCGGGCTGTCGGCCGCCGGCATCCGCTTCGAGCGGCTGCGCGCCAGCGGCGCGCACACCCTCTTCCCCGTCGCCCTGCTCGCCCACCACCTCGCCGACGGCTCGCTGGCCCTGGCCGCCCTGCACGACCGGGCCCGGCTCGCCGACGCCGACGCGGCCCGGCTCGTGGCCCACTGCGCCCGCCTGCTGCGCCACCTGCCCGGCACCGGGCCCGGCGCCACCGTCGCCGACGCGCTGGCCGTCCTCGGCGCCGAGCCCGTGCCGCGCGCGGCACGGGCTCGGCGCCGCGAACGGCCCGCCCGGTGGCTCCGCCCGCACTCCACGCACGGCCCGCCCGGCGTCCAGGCGCCCCCGAGCGAACGTTGACACCCTGGGGCGATCGACGCCAAGGAGGTGCCCATGAACGACGGCGACCACAGGACCCCGGACAGCGACGCGGCCGGATCCGGGCCGGCGGCGGTGATCTGCGCGCCACCGCTGCGGCTGGCCGGCGTGGACGACGACGAGGAGACGACGATCGTCCGCGGCATCGACTGACCCCCCGGCCGCCCCCACCCCCCACCGCCCGGCCGGCGCCCGCCGGGCGCCCGCCGGGCCCGCGGGCCGCCCCCCGGCCCCCGCCCCCCTTCTTCCAGGACGTAAGGACGCAACGACGATGCCCCTGCCCCAGCCGCGCCCGGCCGCCGTGGCGGTGTCCGCCTCCCTGGAGGCGTTCCTCGCCGACCCCCGGCACGTCGCCGCCTTCACCACGATCCGGCCCGACGGGTCACCGCACGTGGCGCCGGTGCGGTTCACCTGGGACGCCTCCTGCGGCCTCGCCCGGGTGATGACGGTCGCCTCCTCGCGCAAGGCCCGCAACCTGCTGGCCGCGCCCGGCAGCCGGGTGGCGCTGTGCCAGGTGGACGGGTTCGCCTGGGCCACGCTGGAGGGCACCGCCACCGTCGTGCGCGACCCGCAGCGGGTGGCGCACGGCGCCCGGCTGTACGCCCGGCGGTACTGGTCCGCGCCGCCCGCCCCGCCCGGCCGCGTGGTCATCGAGATCGCTGTGGACCGGGTGCTCAGCCTCAACACATGAGCGCCGGCCGTCCCGCCCGGACATCCGGGCGGGACGGCCGGCGCCCGGCCCTCACGCCGCCGGCGCGGGGGAGCCGTCCGCCCACAGCAGCCGGAAGGACAGCTGCGACAGCCGCCAGCCCGATCCGGTGCGCCGGGCCCGGCCCGTGACGAACGTGCCGGTGGCGAACAGCGGGGCCAGCCCGCCCCGCGGAGGGACGTGGCGCGCGTGGTGCACGTGCGTGGAGATCAGGTTGGCGCGCAGCGTGGCCCGGTCGCCGTCCACCACCACCACCGGCGCGGACCCCAGGTGCTGGGTGGCCGCGAACGCCGACAGCGCCGCGCTGTGGTACGCGGCCATGCCGGCGCGCCCCTGGTGCCGGCTCATCGGGAAGGCGACGACCGCGTCCTCGGTGAACAGGCCGGCCGCCCAGGCGTCGTCGAGCGTGTCGTCGGCGTCGTCGAGCGAGACGAGATAGCGGTTCAGCAACGCCGCGACGAGCGCGCAGGACTCCTGCGAGGAACGCGCCGAACTGGTTGCGGATTCATCAATGCTGCGGGTGTAGGTCATACCTGAGAATTCCATCCTCCGCCCCCCGCCCGGCAACCTTCCTGACAAAGATCTGACATTGCCGAAGTTTCTCTGGCATTCGCGGCCGAAGTTCTGTACCGGCGGCTATTTACCGCCGTCCGCGGCCCTCGCAATACTGGCCGGACACCAGTGGGAAGAGGGGCAAATGAACGACTTCGACGCTGACGTCATCGTGGTGGGAGCCGGCCCCACCGGACTTATGCTTGCGGGTGAATTGAGACTCAACGGAGTCTCGGTCACCGTGCTCGACAAACTGAGCGAGCCCATGCGGCAGTCCCGGGCTCTGGGATTCTCGGCACGGACCATCGAGGAATTCGCCCAGCGGGGCCTGATGGACCGCTTCGGCGAGGTCGGCGTCATTCCCGTCGGCCACTTCGGCGGGGTGGGCCTGGACTACCAGGTCATCGAGGGCGGCTCCTTCGGCGCCCGCGGCATCCCGCAGGCCCGCACCGAGGCGGTCCTCGGCGGCTGGGCGCAGGAGCTGGGCGCCCGGGTGCGCCGCGGGACCGAGGTCACCGGCCTGGAGCCGGCCGACGACGCGGTGACCGTCACCGCCCGCACCGCGGACGGCGACCTGCGGCTGCGCGCCCGCTACGTGGTGGGCTGCGACGGCGCCCGCAGCGCCGTGCGCACCCTGGCGGGGATCGACTTCCCCGGCACCGAGCCGACCATCGAGCTGCGCTTCGCCGACGTGGCCGGCGTCCGGCTGCGCCCGCGCTTCAGCGGCGAGCGGGTCGCGGACGGCATGGTCATGGTGATGCCGCTCGGCCCGGACCGCAGCCGCGTCATCTACTTCGACCGCACCGAGCCGCTGCGCACCGGCCCGGACCCGATCACCTTCGAGGAGGTCGCCCGGACCTTCGAGCGGCTGTCCGGCGAGGACATCAGCGGCGCCACCCCGCTGTGGGTCAGCTCCACCACCGACGTCAGCCGCCAGGCCGTCACCTACCGCAAGGGCCGCGTCCTGCTGGCCGGCGACGCCGCCCACATCCACCTGCCGATCGGGGCGCAGGGCATGAGCGCGGGCGTGCAGGACGCCGTCAACCTGGGCTGGAAGCTGGCCCTGGCAGTCAAGGGACAGGCGCCCGAGGACCTGCTCGACACCTACCACAGCGAGCGCCACCCGGTCGCCGCCCGCATCCTGACCAACACCCTGGCCCAGCGCACCCTCTACCTCGGCGGCGACGAGATCGCCCCGCTGCGTGAGGTGTTCGCCGAGCTCGTCGAGGGCTACGAGTCCGTGCGGCGCCTGCTGGCGGGCATGGTCACCGGCCTGGACATCCGCCACGACGTCGGCGAGGGCGACCACCCGCTGCTCGGCCGGCGCCTGCCGGAGCGGGAACTGGTCGTGGACGGCGAGAAGATCTCCAGCTTCACCCTCCAGCACACCGGCCGCCCGCTGCTGCTCGAACTCGGCGGCGACCACGGGCTGCGCGCGGCGGCCGCGGGCTGGGCCGACCGGGTCGAGACGGTGGCCGCCGACTTCGACTGCGAGGCCCCCCTCGACGGCATCCTCGTCCGCCCCGACGGCTACGTCGCCTGGGTCGCGCCCACCGGGGCCGGCGCCGACGGCCTGGCCGCCGCCCTCACCCGCTGGTTCGGCCCCGCCGCCTGAACCCCCGTCCCCCAAGCCGTCGTTCCACCGTCACAGGAAGCGAAGGAAACCCATGCCCACCGTCTCCGTCGAGGACAACCACCTCACCGTCCTCAACCTGTTCACCACCGACGCGCCCGAGAAGCAGGAATCGCTCGTCCAGGAGATGACGAAGATCGTCAACGCGGCGGCGTACGAGGGCTGGATGTCCAGCACCGTGCACGCGGGCGTCGACAGCCCCGGCACCGCCAACTTCATCCAGTGGCGCAGCGGCGAGGACCTCGAAAAGCGCTACCAGGGCGAGGAGTTCAAGCACCGCACCCTGCCGGTCTTCGGCGAGATCACCACCTCCATCCGGCTGCTGCAGAACGAGATCGCCTACACCCTGACCGCCGACGGCCCCGGCAGCCAGGTGACGATCTGCCCGCACCGCGGCAACTACACCGTCATCGCCGTGCACAAGGTCCAGCCCGGCGACCAGGACGAGCTGATCGACGCCCTCGGCCCCGGCCAGGCGGGCATCGTCGACGCCCCCGGCTTCCGCGGGCACGTCGTCCTCAGGGGCCTGCGCGCCCGCGGCCTGGAGGGCTCCTTCGTCGTCTCCTACGCGCAGTGGGAGAGCAAGGAGGCCTACGACGCCCACCGGGACCTGCCGGAGGAGCAGTGGCCGGAGGGCCGCCGCAAGGCCCACGCCCGCATCAGCGCCGTCACCACCGAGGTCGACGTCAACACCTACCAGGTCGTGCTCACCCGCTCCGCCGACGACGCGTGAGGCGGCGTGCCGCCCGCCGGCACGCCCCGCCGCCCGCCCGACGCCCGGCCCTTTATTCGCGGGGCCGGGCGTCCGGCCGCACGACCGGCCGCCCGTGCGCGCGGCTCAGGCCCGCCTCAGGCGCCCCACCGGCCGGGCCCGACCACCGGGCCGCACCGTCGAAGGCGACGGGGACCGGCCCCGGGCCGGCCGCTTCGCGCACCCTCCCATGCAACCGCCGAGGAGCTGAACCACTATGCACAGCACGCTGATTGTCGCCCGGATGGCCGCGGCCTCGAGCAACGACGTGGCGCGGCTGTTCGCCGACTTCGACGCGACGGACATGCCCCACCGCATGGGAACGCGGCGCCGCCAGCTGTTCTCCTACCGGGGCCTGTACTTCCACCTGCAGGACTTCGACGAGGACAACGGCGGCGAGCTGATCGAGGCCGCCAAGACCGACCCGCGCTTCCAGCGGATCAGCGAGGACCTCAAGCCCTTCATCGACGCCTACGACCCCACGACCTGGCGCTCGCCGGCCGACGCCATGGCCAGCCGGTTCTACACCTGGGAGGCGTCCGCGTGAACCGGCGACGCGTTGTCATCACCGGGATCGAGGTCATCGCCCCCGGCGGGGTCGGCCGGGAGAAGTTCTGGGACCTGCTGAGCAACGGCCGCACCGCCACCCGGGGCATCACCTTCTTCGACCCCGCCCCGTTCCGCTCGCGGGTGGCCGCCGAAGCCGACTTCGACCCCTACGAGCACGGCCTGACGCCCAAGGAGGTGCGCCGCCTGGACCGGGCCGCGCAGTTCGCGGTCGTCGCCTCGCGCGGCGCCGTCGCCGACAGCGGCATCGACCTGGCCGCCCTGGACCCGCACCGCATCGGGGTCACCGTGGGCAGCGCGGTCGGCGCCACGATGGGCCTGGACGAGGAGTACCGCGTCGTCAGCGACGGCGGCCGCCTCGACGTCGTGGACCACGCCTACGCCGTCCCGCACCTGTACGGGTACATGGTGCCCAGCTCCTTCGCCGCCGAGGTCGCCTGGGCGGTCGGCGCCGAGGGCCCCAGCACCGTGGTCTCCACCGGCTGCACCTCCGGCATCGACTCCGTCGGCTACGCCGTGGAACTGGTCCGCGAGGGCTCGGCGGACGTGGTGATCGCCGGCTCCTCCGACGCGCCGATCTCACCGATCACCATGGCCTGCTTCGACGCGATCAAGGCCACCACCCCCCGCCACGACGAACCCGAGTGCGCCTCCCGCCCCTTCGACGCCACCCGCAACGGGTTCGTCCTCGGGGAGGGCGCCGCCTTCTTCGTGCTGGAGGAGCTGGACAGCGCCCGCAGGCGCGGGGCGCACATCTACGCCGAGATCGCCGGGTACGCCACCCGCTCCAACGCCTACCACATGACCGGTCTCCGGCCCGACGGCGTGGAGATGGCCGAGGCGATCGGGCGGGCCATGGACGAGGCCCGGCTGGCCCCGGAGTCGATCGACTACATCAACGCCCACGGCTCGGGCACCAAGCAGAACGACCGGCACGAGACCGCCGCGTTCAAGCGGAGCCTGGGCGAGCACGCCTACCGCACCCCGGTCAGCTCCATCAAGTCGATGGTCGGGCACTCCCTGGGCGCCATCGGCTCCATCGAGATCGCCGCGTCCGCGCTGGCCATGGAGTACGACGTGGTCCCGCCCACGGCCAACCTGCACACCCCGGACCCGGAGTGCGACCTCGACTACGTGCCCGTCGTCGCCCGCGACCAGCTCATCGACGCCGTCCTGACCGTCGGCAGCGGGTTCGGCGGCTTCCAGAGCGCCATGGTGCTCGCCGCCCCGGAAAGGAGCCTGGTATGACCGCCTCGGTGGTGGTGACCGGCCTGGGCGTCGCGGCGCCCAACGGCCTGGGCACGCGCGACTACTGGTCGGCGACGCTGGCCGGCAAGCACGGCATCGGCCGCATCACCCGCTTCGACCCCTCCGCCTACCCCGCCCGGCTGGCCGGAGAGGTCCCCGCCTTCGTCGCCGAGGAACACCTGGGCAGCCGGCTGCTGCCGCAGACCGACCGGGTCACCCGGCTGGCGCTGGTCGCCGCCGACTGGGCGCTGAAGGACGCCGGCGCCGACCCCGGCCGCCTCCCGGAGTTCGACATGGGCGTCATCACCGCCTCCGCCGCCGGCGGCTTCGAGTTCGGCCAGGGCGAGCTGCAGAACCTGTGGAGCCGGGGCAGCCAGTACGTCTCCGCCTACCAGTCCTTCGCCTGGTTCTACGCCGTCAACAGCGGCCAGATATCCATCCGCAACGGCATGAAGGGCCCCTCCGGGGTCGTCGTCAGCGAGGGCGCGGGCGGCCTGGACGCCGTCGCGCAGGCCCGCAGGCAGATCCGCAAGGGCACCGCCCTGATCGTCACCGGCGCGCTCGACGCCTCGATCTGCCCCTGGGGCTGGGTCGCCCAGCTGACCACCGGCAAGCTGTCCACCAGCGACGAACCGGCCCGCGCCTACCTGCCCTTCGACCGGGACGCGCGCGGCTACGTGCCCGGCGAGGGCGGCGCCATCCTCATCGCCGAGGACGCCGGGGCGGCCCGCGCCCGCGGCGCCCGCATCTACGGCGAGATCGCCGGCTACGGCGCCACCATCGACCCGCGCCCGGGCAGCGGACGCGAACCGGGCCTGCGCAAGGCCATCGAGGTCGCCCTCGCCGACGCCGCGGCGGACCCCGCCGACATCGACGCGGTCTTCGCCGACGGCGCCGGCGACCCGGCCGGCGACCTCGTCGAGGCCCGGGCCATCGCCGCCGTCTTCGGGGACCACGGGGTGCCGGTGACCGTGCCGAAGACCATGACCGGCCGCCTGTACTCCGGCGCCGCGCCGCTGGACCTGGCCGCCGCCTTCCTGTCGATCCGCGACGGGGTCCTGCCCCCCACCGTGCACACCGATCCGTGCCCGGACTACCCGCTCGACCTGGTCCTGGCCGAACCCCGCCCGGCCCCCGTGCGCACCGCGCTCGTCCTGGCCCGCGGCAGCGGCGGCTTCAACTCCGCGATGGTCGTGCGCGCCGCCTAGCCCCCCCGACACCGCACAGCCCCAACCACGAACGAAAGGGACCCACCATGGCCACCAAGCTGTTCACCCTGGACGACCTCAAGCGCACCCTGCGGGAGGCCGCAGGGGTGGCCGAGGGCGTCGACCTGGACGGCGACATCCTCGACACCGAGTTCGAGGTGATCGGCTACGAGTCGCTCGCGCTGCTGGAGGCCGGCAGCCTGATCGAGCGCGAGTACGGCATCTCCCTGGACGAGGAGGCCGTCGGCGAGGCCAACACGCCGCGCTCCTTCATCGACGTCGTCAACGCGCAGCTCGCGCCGGCCCAGGCCGCCTGAAAGGGGACCTGAGATGACGCAGCACAGCACCCCGCGCACCGCCCTGGTCACCGGCGCCACCAGCGGCATCGGCCTGGCCTCGGCCCGCCTGCTGGCCTCCACCGGCCACCGCGTCTTCATCGGCGCGCGCAGCGCCGACAACGTCGCCGCCACCGTCAAGGACCTCCAGGCCGAGGGCCTGGAGGTGGACGGCGCCGTGGCCGACGTGCGCGACACCGCCTCGGTGGAGGCGTTCGTGCAGGCCGCCGTCGACCGCTTCGGCCCCATCGACGTGCTGGTCAACAACGCGGGCCGCTCCGGCGGCGGCGTGACCGCCGACCTCACCGACGAACTGTGGCAGGACGTGCTGGAGACCAACCTCACCAGCGTCTTCCGGGTCACCCGCGCGGTCCTGACCACCGGCGGCATGCGCCACAAGGACCGCGGCCGCATCATCAACATCGCCTCCACGGCCGGCAAGCAGGGCGTCGTCCTGGGCGCCCCCTACTCGGCCTCCAAGCACGGCGTGGTCGGCTTCACCAAGGCCCTGGGCAACGAACTGGCCCCGACCGGCATCACCGTCAACGCGGTCTGCCCCGGCTACGTCGAGACCCCGATGGCCCAGCGCGTGCGCCAGGGCTACGCGGCCGCCTACGGCACCACCGAGGACGCCATCCTGGAGAAGTTCCAGGCGAAGATCCCGCTCGGCCGCTACTCCACGCCCGAGGAGGTCGCCGGCCTCGTCGGCTACCTGGCCTCCGACACGGCCGCCTCCATCACCGCCCAGGCCCTCAACGTCTGCGGCGGCCTGGGCAACTTCTGACCTCCGCCCCACCGACACCCCTTCGAGGAGACACCTCATGACCACGCGTGAGGTCGAGCACGAGATCACCATCGACGCCCCGGCCGCCGCGGTCTACGACCTGCTCGCGGACGTCACCCACTGGCCGCGGATCTTCCCGCCCACCATCCACGTCGACCGGCTCGAGCGGCAGGGCGACGAGGAGGTGATCCGCATCTGGGCCACCGCCAACGGCCGGCCCAAGAACTGGACCTCGCGCCGGACGCTGGACGCCGACCGCCTGACCATCGCCTTCCGCCAGGAGATCCCGGCGCCGCCCGTGCGGCACATGGGCGGCACCTGGATCATCGAGCCGACCGGCGAGGCCGTCTGTCGGGTGCGGCTGCTGCACGACTACAGCGCCGTCGGCGACGACCCGCACGACCTGCTGTGGATCGAGCGGGCCGTGGACCACAACAGCACCTCGGAACTGGCCGCGCTGAAGGAGAACGTCGAGCGCGTGCACGCCGCCGACACCGAGCGGCTGACCTTCTCCTTCACCGACACCGTGCACGTCGCCGGCAGCGCCAAGGACGTCTTCGACTTCATCAACGAGGCCGACCGGTGGGCCGAGCGGCTGCCCCACGTGGCCGTCGTACGCCTCACCGAGGACACCCCGGGCCTGCAGGAACTGCAGATGGACACCCGCGCCAAGGACGGCTCGGTGCACACCACCAAGTCGTACCGCGTCGTCTTCCCGCACCACAAGATCGCCTACAAGCAGGTCACGCTGCCCGCCCTGATGACCCTGCACACCGGCGAGTGGACGTTCACCGAGACCGAGGAGGGCACCACCGCCTCCTCCCAGCACACCGTCACCCTCAACACCGACAACATCACGCGCGTGCTGGGCGCCGACGCCACCGTCGCCGACGCCCGCGCCTACGTGCACACGGCGCTGTCCACCAACAGCCGCGCCACGCTGTCCCACGCCAAGGCCCACGCCGAGCAGAAGAAGGCCTGACCGTGGCAGCGGACCGCCTCGCGGCCGACGCCGTCGTCGTCGGGGCCGGTCCCGTCGGGCTCATGCTCGCCGGTGAACTGGCCCAGGCCGGCGTCGACGTGGTCGTCCTGGAAAAACGGCACGCCCACAACCACGAGTCGCGGGCCTCCACCCTGCACGCGCGCACCATGGAGATCCTCGACAGCCGGGGACTGCTGCCCGACTTCGGCACCCCGCCCGCCGAGCCCCGCGGCCACTTCGGCGGCGTCCCCCTCGACCTCACCCTGCCCAGCACCCACCCGGGCCAGTGGAAGGTGCAGCAGACCAAGACCGAGGCGGTCCTGGAGGAATGGGCGCTGTCGCTGGGCGCCGACCTGAAGTGCAAGCACGAACTCCTCGCCGTCCACGACACCGGGGAACGGGTCGAGGCCGAGGCCGCCGGCCCCGGCGGCCCGCTGCGCCTGCACTGCCGCTACCTGGTGGCCTGCGACGGCGAGGACAGCACCGTGCGCCGGCTGCTGGGCGCCGACTTCCCCGGACACGACGCCGGCCGCGAACTGCTGCGCGCCGACGTCGACGGCATCCGCATCCCCGCCCGGCGCTTCGAACGGCTGGACAAGGGACTGGCCATCGCCGCCCGCCGCCCCGACGGCGTGACCCGGGTGATGGTGCACGCGTTCGGCTCCACCGCACGCCCACGCACCCACGACGCCCGCTTCGAAGAGATCGTCACCGCCTGGAGGCGGGTCACCGGCGAGGACATCAGCGGCGGCACCCCGCTGTGGGTCAACGCCTTCGGCGACGCCTCCCGCCAGCTCACCCGCTACCGGCACGGCCGGATCCTGTTCGCGGGCGACGCCGCCCACCGGCAGATGCCGATCGGCGGACAGGCCCTCAACCTCGGCCTGCAGGACGCCTTCAACCTCGGCTGGAAACTCGCCCTGCACCTGCGCGGCCAGGCGGGCGAGGACCTGCTGGACACCTACCACACCGAGCGCCACGCGGTCGGCCGGCGGGTGCTGGCCAACATCCGCGCCCAGGCCCACATGCTGCTCGGCGACCGCACCGTGGAACCCCTGCGCACCCTGCTCGGCGAGCTGATCACCCAGCAGGACGCACGGACCCACCTCGCCGGCATGATCAGCGGCCTGGACGTGCGCTACGACGTCGGCGGCCCCGCACACCCGCTGCTCGGCGCCCGGCTGCCGCACACCGCCCTGCACACCGGCCGGCGCCGGCTGCACCCCGCCCAGCTGCTGCACACCGGCGGCGGCGTCCTGCTGGACCTGCGCGGCACCCCCGCCGAACCGCCCGAGGGCTGGACGGACCGGGTGAGCGCGGTGGCGGTCACCCCGCAGGACCCCGGCGCCCTGCACGGCGCCGAGCGCGTGCTGCTGCGCCCGGACGGCCACGTCGCCTGGGCCGGCACCCCCTCCCGCCCGCACGGCCTGGACACGGCCCTGCGGCGCTGGTTCGGCCCGCCCCGGCGCCGGTAGCCCACCCCCCACCGCAAGCGTCACGCTCGCATCCGAAGAAAGGAAACACCATGAAAGGGACAGCGGTGGACACCGATGTCGTCGTCGTGGGCGCGGGGCCGACCGGCCTGATGCTCGCCGGGGAACTCGCCCTGGGCGGAGCACGCGTCGTCGTGGTCGAGAAACTGACCGACCCCACCATGCAGTCGCGCGGCCTGGGCTTCACCGCCCGCACCATGGAGTCCTTCGACCAGCGCGGCCTGCTGCCCCGCTGGGGCGGCCTGGAGACCATGCCGGTCGGGCACTTCGGCGGCATCCAGTTCGACTACTCCGTCCTGCCGGACGCCCACTTCGGCGCGCGCGGCGTGCTGCAGTGGAAGACCGAGGAGGTCCTGGAGAAGTGGGCCACCGAACTCGGCGCGGACATCCGGCGGGGCTGGGAGTTCACCGACCTCGCCGACGGCTTCCTGGACGGCGACGCCGTCGAGATCGCCCTGGACACCCCCGACGGACCGCAGCGGCTGCGCGCCTCGTACCTGGTGGGCTGCGACGGCTCGCGCAGCCGGATCCGCAAGGCGGCCGGCTTCGACTTCCCCGGCATCCCCGCCACCCGCAAGATGTACGTCGCCGACGTCGTCGGCTGCGACCTGCGCCCGCGCTACCTCGGCGAGCGGCTGCCCCGGGGCATGGTCATGGTCGGCCCGCTGGGCGACGGCGTGAACCGGCTCATCGCCTGCCCGCACGGCGCCCCGGCCAGCGACCGCGACGCCAGCGTCCCCTTCCAGGAGGTCGCCGACGCCTGGGAGCACATCACCGGGGAGGACATCCACCACGGCGGCGCCAAGTGGGTCAGCTCCTTCACCGACGCCACCCGCCAGGCCTCCCAGTACCGGCGCGGCCGGGTCTTCCTGGCCGGCGACGCCGCCCACATCCACCTCCCGGCCGGCGGGCAGGGGCTGAGCACCGGGGTGCAGGACGCGGTCAACCTCGGCTGGAAGCTGGCCCTGGTCACCCGCGGGGCGGCACCGCGGACGCTGCTCGACACCTACCACGCCGAACGGCACCCGGTGGGCCGGCGGCTGCTGATGAACACCCGCGCCCAGGGCACCATCTTCCTCGGCGGCGAGCAGGCGGACCCGCTGCGCGAACTGTTCGCCGAACTGCTGCGCCACGACGACGTCAAGAAGCACCTGGCGGGCATCGTCAGCCACCTCGACATCCGCTACGACCTCGGGCCGCAGGCCGGCGACCACCCGCTCACGGGCCGCAGGATGCCGCCGCGCACGCTGCGGGGCGAGGGCGGCCGCACCCGCATCGCCGAACTGCTGCACGGCGGGCGCGGCGTGCTGCTGGACCTGGCCGACGACGCCGGGGTGCGGCGCGCGGCGGCCGGCTGGCAGGGCCGCGTGGACGTGGCGACCGTGACCGCCGCGGACGACGCCGCCACCGAGGCGCTGGCCGGCGCGACGGCCGTGCTGGTCCGCCCCGACGGCTACGTGGCGTGGGCCGGCACCGCGGCCCACGACGGACTCACCGACGCCCTGCAGCGCTGGTTCGGCGCCGCGGCCCACTGACCCCCCACGCACGACCGGCCCCCCTCTCGGTGCGCACCCCCCTTTTTTCCCGCACCGAACCCCCCGGGCGGCCGGGGCGTGCGGTGCCCCCCCCGCACCGCACGCCCCGGCCGCCCCCGCGCATGCCCCGCCGCGCCCGAACGCGGCGCAGGACCCCGCCCCGGGGCGGCCGAAAGGCCCCCGGCCGCCCCGCAACCCCGGCGGACCGGCACCCTGGGCCGCACGACCGAGGCCCCGGCCGCCCCCCTTCGCGGGGCGCGGCCGGGGCCTCGGCGGATCCGGCGCGGCGATCAGACCGGCACGGCCTCGACGACCGACACCGCGGACGCCGTCTCCACCACGCGCTCCAGCCGGAAACCGGCACGGGCCAGCAGGTCGGCGTACTGGGCGGCCGTGCGCTCCCGGCCCCCGACGAGCAGCATCAGCCACAGGTCGACCAGCTTGCCCGAGTGCGGCTCGTCGCCCTGCTCCGGCACGACCATCTCCACCAGCAGCAGCCGGCCGCCCGGCCGCACGGCCGCCCGCACGTTCCGCAGGATCCTCAGCGCCTCCTCCTCGGGCCAGTCGTGCACGATGTGCTTGAGGACGTAGGCGTCGGCGCCGGCGGGAACCTCGCCGAACAGGTCACCGGCCACGGTCGTGCACCGGTCGGCGACCCCCTCCCGGGCCAGGAACTCCGCGGCCCCGTTGCCCTCCACCCGCGGATCGAACAGGACGCCGCGGACCTCGGGGAACGCGCGCAGGATGCCCGACAGCAGCCCGCCCTGCCCGCCGCAGAAGTCCAGCACGGTGCCGAAGGCGGAGAAGTCGTAGGCGGCGACCACCGGAGCGGTCTCGGTGGCGGACATGTTGCCCATGCCGCCGATGAACACCGCGCCGTACTCCGGATTGCTCTCCAGGTACTCGAACTCGCCCATGCCCCGCAGCTTCGGCGGGCTCGGCTCGCCGGTGACCACCGTCTCCAGGAAGGTGCTCCAGTCCTCCCAGTGGATCGGATGCCCCATCAGCAGCGCGATGTCCCGCATCGTCATCGGGTGGTCGGCGCGCAGCGCCTCGCCCATCGGGGTCAGCCCGTACGTGCCGTCCGGGCGGCCGGCGAAGACCCCGTGCGCGGCCAGCAGCCGCAGCACCCGGCCCAGGGCGTCCGGATGCGCGCCCACCCGCCCGGCGATCTCCTCCGGGGCGAGCGGACCGTTTGCCAGCGCCTCGGCCACCCGCAGCTCCGCGGTCACCCGCAGCGCCTGCGTGACCATCGATCCCATGATCAGCTCGAGCAGGGCGAAGGGCGGCGGCGCCATTTCCCTGACCTGCCTCTGCAGTTCCGCCCGCTGTTTTTCCAGGTCGCGGACCACCGAAGGGGGCGGCATTTCGGGCATGCGATTCCTCCCGTGCGGTATGTGCACACTCTGTCCCAGCCGCCGAACGGGCAAGGGACCCGGCTGTCCACGGTAGGAAGAATTTTCGGGGCCCGCCGGAGGGCCGCTCGAATTCCGGTCGTGTCTGAATTCACTCTGTTTAAGTGCGGAAAATAAGCGGTCAGACACACCCGCCGGTCCCCCTATGGTGGCGCAGGTTTCGCGTCCGACTCTCCGAATCATCGGGGGAATCATGCAGCAGCAAAGGAGAGACATGTCGAATTCACGCACCTCCTGGAAGAAGACCCTGCCGGCGGCCGCCGCCGCCGCGATGCTGGCGGCCCCGCTGGCCGCCGCACCGGCCCAGGCCGACGAGGACCCCCTGGCCGCGGTGACGGTCGTCGCCTCCGACCTGAAGAACCCGCGCGGCATCACCGCCCAGTCCGACGGCTCCCTGCTGGTGGCCGAGGCCGGCGAGGGCCTGCCGGGCTGCGCCGCGGGCACCCGCTGCCTGGGCGCCACCGGCGCCCTGGTCAAGGTGCCCTTCGGCGGCAAGAAGAGCCGCGTGGTGACCGGCCTGCCCTCCACCGCCGTCGGCGCCGCCGACCCCACCACCGTCAACGCCAGCGGCCCGGTCCAGGCCGTGCGCGACGCCGCCGGCGGCTACACCGTGCTGGCCGGCTTCGGCGGCCCGGGCACCCCCCAGCTGCGCTCCTCGCTCGGCGACGCCGCCAAGACGCTGGGCACCGTCTTCCGCACCGGCGACGGCAAGGTCCTCGGCGACCTGGTCACCCACGAGGCCGCCCTGAACCCCGACGGCGGGGACGTCAACGGCAACCCGTGGCGGTTCGTGCAGGACGGCTCGGGCTTCCTGGCCACCGACGCCGGCGCGAACGACGTGGTCGCCGTCCCGGGCACCGGCACCACCTCCACCCAGTACGTGCTGGCGAAGAACGGCACCGCCGAGTCGGTGCCCACCGGCATCGTCAGGAAGTCGGACGGCACGCTCTACATAGCCGACATGGGAGGCGGGCAGGTCGGCGGCTCGCGCATCTGGAAGGTGCCGCCGGGCCAGCAGCCGCAGGTCCTCGTCTCCGGGCTGACCAACCTCGTGGACCTCGCCTTCGACTGGAAGGGCGACCTGCTCGCCCTGTCCTACAGCTCCTCCTCGCTGGCCGGGGCGCCGACCGCCGGCTCGCTGTCCGAGATCGACCTGAGCACCAAGACGGTCACCACCATCCCCACCGGCGGCAAGCTCAAGCAGCCCTCCGGCCTCGGGGTCGACGCCTTCGGCTGCGTGTACGTCACCAACAACTCCGTCGGCACCAACGGCCAGCTGGTGCGCATCGACTACTGAGGTGCGCAGCCACCCCTGAGGTGCGCCTCGACCACCGCGGGCGGCCGGCGAAGGCCCGGCCCCCCCACCGTGCCGCCGACCGAGGCGCACCCCCCTTTTTCCGCGGCCCCGCCGGGTTCCCCCGCCGGCGGGGCCGCCGCCGTGCCCGCACCCGCGGCGGGCGCGGCACCCGCCCCGACCGGGCGGAACACGTGGTGGCCGGGCGGCGGCCACGCCTCCGGTGGGGAACGGCTCGGCCGCCGCTCGACGGCGGCCGGAGGGGGACCGCCGCCGGCCGCACGGATCGGCATCCTGGCCGGGCATCCGCTCGCGCGGACCCTCAGCCCACGCCCAAGGAGGCCGCCCGTGTCCGTTCACGCCCCCACCCCCGCCGCAGAGCCCACCGGCGTGTGGCTGGTCGGCGCCCGGGGCTCGGTCGCCACGACGACCATCGCCGGCTGCGCCGCCCTGGCGGGAGGACTGCTGCCGCCCACCGGCCTGGTCACCGAGACGCCCGCGTTCGCCCACAGCGGCCTGCCCGCCCTGTCCGGCCTGGTCTTCGGCGGCCACGACACCGCCGGCAGCCCGCTGCCCAAGCGGGCCGAGCAGCTCGCCGCCCAGGGGGTGCTGCCGCACTGGCTGCCGGGCGCCGTGCACGGCGAACTGTCCGCCGCCGACAGCCGCATCCGCCCCGGCGGGCCGCTGCCCGGCGACGAGCGCGGCACCGAGGAACTGATCACCGCGTTCGCCGGGGACCTGCGGGAGTTCACCCGCACCACCGGCGCCGCCCGCACCGTCGTGGTGAACGTCGCCTCCACCGAACCCGCCCCCGGCCCCGGCGAGTGGCCGGCCAGCTCCCTGTACGCGGCGGCCGCCCTGCGCGCCGGCTGTTCCTACGTCAACTTCACGCCCTCGGCCGGGCTGCACCACCCGCACCTGGCCGGCGCGGCCGCCGCCGCGGGCCTGCCCAGCGCGGGCCGGGACGGCAAGACCGGCCAGACCCTGCTGCGGGCGGTGCTGGCACCGATGTTCCGCCAGCGGGCCCTGCAGGTGCGGGCCTGGTCGGGCACGAACCTGCTCGGCGGCGGCGACGGCGCCGCGCTCGCCGACCCGGCCACCGCCGCCGCGAAGAACGCCGGCAAGGAGCGGGTGCTGGCCGACAACCTCGGGCACACGCCGCAGGGCCAGGTGCACATCGACGACGTGCCGGTGCTCGGCGACTGGAAGACCGCCTGGGACCACGTCGCCTTCGAGGGCTTCCTCGGCACCCGCATGGTGCTCCAGACGATCTGGCAGGGCTGCGACTCGGCGCTGGCCGCGCCGCTCGTCCTGGACCTGGCCCGCCTGCTGGCCCGCGCCCACGAGGCGGGCCTGTCCGGGCCGCGCCCCGAACTCGGCTTCTACTTCAAGGACCCCGACGGCGACGGCACGTCCCTGGCCCAGCAGTACGCGGCCCTGCTGGCGTTCGCCGGCCGGCTGGGGGAGCACCGGTGAGCCCCGCCCCCGCCGGCCTGGCCCGGCGCCCGCGCCCCGGCTCCCCGCACACCGCCGCCGCGGCCGCCGCCGCCCGCCCGGCGGTCCCCGCCGCCACGGCCCGGGCCTGGGCCGAACTGCTGCGGCTGCCCGCGGTGTTCACGGTGCCCGGCGACGTCCTGGCCGGCACCGCGGCCGCCGGGGCGCGGCCCGGCCGGCCGGCCGTCCTCGCGGTGGGCGCCTCGGTGTGCCTGTACGAGGCGGGCATGACCCTCAACGACTGGGCGGACCGCGCCGAGGACGCGGTGGCGCGCCCGCACCGCCCGCTGCCCTCGGGCCGCGTCCGGCCGCGGGCCGCCCTCACCGCGGCGGGCACGCTGACCGCGGCGGGCCTGGCCCTGGCCGCCTGCGCGGGCCGGCGCGCCCTCGCCGTCGCCGTGCCGCTGGCGGCCACGGTGTGGGCGTACGACCTGAAGCTGAAGCACACCCCGGCCGGTCCCGCCGCCATGGCCGCCGCCCGCGGCCTGGACCTGCTGCTGGGCGCGGCCGCCGCGGGCCGCCCGCTGCGCCCGGCCCTCGTCCCGGCGGCCACCCTGGCCGGCCACACCTGCGCCGTCACCCTGGTCTCCCGCCGCGAGACCGAGGGCGGCTCACCGGCGGCCCCGCTCACGGCCCTGGCGGCCACCGCGGCCGTGACCGCGAGCCTGCTGCCCCCCGCCCCCCGCCCCGCCGCACCCGGTCCGGCCGCGGACCGCCCGGCCGTACGCACCGCCCTGGCCCTGGGCTACCTCGCCACGGCCGCCCGGCCCCTGGCGCACGCCGCCCTGCATCCGTCCCCCGTGCTCCTGCAGCGGGCGGTCGGCGCCGGGATCCGGGCCACCGTCTGCCTGCAGGGGGCGCTGGCGGCCCGGGCCGGGGCGCCCGCGGCCGGACTGCTGACCGCGGCGCTGGCCCCGGTCGCGGCCCGGCTGGCACGCAAGGTGAGCCCCACATGAGCCGGCTGCGCCTGGGCTACGGCACCAACGGGCTGACCGACCTGCGCCTGGACGACGCGCTCGCCCTGCTCGCCGACCTCGGCTACGACGGCGTCGGCCTGACCCTCGACCACATGCACCTCGACCCGCTCGCCCCCGGCCTGGCCGCCCGCAGCGCCCGGGTCGCGCGCCGGCTGGAGGCGCTCGGCCTGGGCGTCACCGTGGAGACCGGGGCCCGCTACGTGCTCGACCCGCGCCGCAAGCACGGCCCGTCCCTGCTGGACCCCGACCCCGACGACCGCGCCCGCCGCGTCGACCTGCTCGTCCGGGCCGTCCGCGTCGCCGCCGACCTCGGCGCGCACGCCGTGCACTGCTTCAGCGGCGTCCCGCCGGCCGGCACCGACGCGGACACCGCCTGGAAGCGCCTGGCGCACGCGCTGGAACCGGTCCTGGACGCCGCGCGGCGGACCGGCGTCCCGCTCGCGGTCGAACCCGAACCCGGCCACCTGCTCGCCACCCTCGCCGACTTCCACCGGCTGCGGGCCGACCTCGGCGACCCGCCCCCGCTCGGCCTGACCCTGGACATCGGCCACTGCCAGTGCCTCGAACCGGACCCGCCCGCCGACTGCGTGCGCCAGGCCGCGCCCTGGCTGCGCCACGTGCAGATCGAGGACATGCGCCGCGGCGTCCACGAACACCTCCCCTTCGGCGACGGCGAGATCGACTTCCCGCCCGTCCTCGCGGCCCTGGCCGCCACCGGCTACCGGGGCCTGACCGTGGTCGAACTGCCCCGCCACTCCCACGCCGGCCCCGAACTCGCCGCGCGCTGCCTGCCCTTCCTGCGAAACGGAGGCACCCGATGACCGCCCTCCACACCCCCGCCGGCCCCCCGGCCGCGCCCGGCCCCGCCCAGGACGAGCGAAGCTGGCTCGCCCGGGCGTGCGCCGCGGCCGCCGCCGGGGACCCCGGATGGGAACTGCGCTTCGCGCAGGCCGGCCGCCGCTGCCGCGCCCTCGGCGACGCCGCCCGGGTGGACCTGCTGGCCGCCGCCCGGCCGGACGCGGCCACCGTGACCCGGCTGTACCGGCAGGGCACGGCCGCCGAACGCCGCGCCGTGCTGCTGGCCCTGCCGCGGCTCGGCCTCGAACCCGCGCACGGGGTGCCGCTGCTCGAGGACGCCCTGCGCACCAACGACACCCGCCTGCTGGCCGCCGCCCTCGGCCCGTACGCCGCCCGGCACCTGGACGCCCACGCCTGGCGGCACGCGGTGCTCAAGTGCCTGTTCACCGGCACGCCGGTGAGCTGCGTCTTCGCCCTGGCCGGCCGGGCCCGCGGGGACGGGGAACTGGCCCGCATGCTGCGCGCGTTCGCGGGCGAGCGCACCGCCGCCAACCGCGCGGTCCCCGAAGACCTGCACCACGTGCTCGCCCTGACCGAGGAGGAACGGTAATGCGCATCTTCGACCCGCACATCCACATGACGTCGCGGACCACCGACGACTACGAGGCGATGCACGCCGCGGGGGTGCGGGCGGTGGTGGAGCCCTCCTTCTGGCTCGGCCAGCCCCGCACCTCGGTGGCCTCCTTCCTGGACTACTTCGACGCCCTGCTGGGCTGGGAGCCCTTCCGCGCCGCCCAGTACGGCATCGCCCACCACTGCACGCTCGCCCTCAACCCCAAGGAGGCCAACGACCCGCGCTGCACGCCGGTCCTGGAGGAGCTGCCCCGCTACCTGGTCAAGGACGGCGTGGTGGCGGTCGGGGAGATCGGCTACGACTCCATGACCCCGGCCGAGGACGCCGCGCTGGCCGCCCAGCTGCAGCTCGCCGCCGACCACGGCCTGCCCGCGCTGGTGCACACCCCGCACCGCGACAAGCTGGCCGGGCTGCGCCGCACCCTGGACGTGGTGCGCGAGTCGGACCTGCCGGTGGAGCACGTGCTGCTGGACCACCTCAACGAGACGACCGTCGCCGCGGCCCGGGACAGCGGCTGCTGGCTGGGCTTCTCCGTCTACCCCGACACCAAGATGGACGAGGCGCGCATGGTGGCGGTGCTCCAGGAGTTCGGCCCGCAGCGGGTGCTGGTCAACTCGGCCGCCGACTGGGGCAGGAGCGACCCGCTGAAGACCCGCAAGGTCGCCGACGCCATGCTCGCCGCCGGCCTCGGCGAGGACACGGTGGACCTCGTGCTGTGGCGCAACCCGGTCGCCTTCTACTCCCTCAGCGGCCGCCTCGACCTCGACGTCCCGCAACCGCAGGACCTGCACGAGGGCAACTCCATCCTGCGCGGCGCCCCGGCCGCCCCCGTGCCCGCCGGGCGGTGACCCGGTGCGCTTTCGCCACCCCGACGGCAGCGTCGTCCACCTCGCCTACTGCACCAACGTCCACCCCGCCGAGAGCCTCGACGGCGTCCTCGGCCAGCTCCGTGACCACTGCGAGCCCGTCCGCCGCCGCCTCGGCCGCGACCGGCTCGGCATCGGCCTGTGGCTGGCCGCCGGCGCCGCCCGCACCCTGGACCGCGACCCGCGCGCCCTGCGCGCCCTGCGCACCGCCCTGGACCGCCACGGCCTGGAGGTCGTCACCCTCAACGGCTTCCCCTACGAGGGGTTCGGCGCCGGCGAGGTCAAGTACCGGGTGTACCGGCCGGACTGGGCGGACCCGCGCCGGCTCGCCCACACCCTCGCGCTCGCCCGGATCCTGGCCGCGCTGCTGCCCGACGACGTCACCGAGGGCAGCATCTCCACCCTGCCGCTGGCCTGGCGCACCGCCCACGACGCGCCGCGCGCGGCCCGCGCCCGGGCGGCCCTGACCGAACTGGCCGGCCGCCTCGAGGAACTGGCCCGCACCACCGGCCGCTCCGTGCGCGTCGCCCTGGAACCCGAGCCCGGCTGCGCGGTGGAGACCTGCGCCGACGCGATCGGCCCGCTCACCGCCGTGGGCCACGACCGCATCGGCGCCTGCGTCGACACCTGCCACCTGGCCACCTCCTTCGAGGACCCGCACACCGCCCTGCCCGCGCTGGCCGCGGCCGGGGCCGGCGTGGTCAAGGCCCAGCTGTCCGCGGCCCTGCACGCCGAGCACCCCGACCGCCCCGAGGTACGGGCCGCCCTGGCCGCGTTCGCCGAGCCGCGCTTCCTGCACCAGACCCGCACCCTCACCGCCGCCGGCCTGCGCGGCACCGACGACCTCGGCGAGGCCCTGGCCGGCGCCGGCCTGCCCGCCGGCCGTCCCTGGCGCGCCCACTTCCACGTCCCCCTGCACGCGGCCCCCGCCCCGCCCCTGACCTCCACCCTGCCGGTGCTGCGCCGCGCGCTGTCCGTCCTGGTCGGCGGCGACCGGCCGCTGACCCGGCACCTGGAGGTGGAGACCTACACCTGGCAGGCGCTGCCGCCCCAGCTGCGCCCGGGCGACGCCGGCGAACTCGCCGACGGCATCGCCGCCGAACTCGCCCTCGCCCGCGACCTGCTGACCGACCACGGCCTGAAGGAACTGCCATGACCCGCCCCGAGGGGCCCGCACCCCTGCTCGTGCTGGACGTCGTCGGCCTCACCCCGAAGCTCCTCGCCCACATGCCGCACCTGGCCGCCCTGGCCGCACGCGGCTCCAGCGCCCCGCTGGACACCGTGCTGCCCGCCGTCACCTGCTCGGTGCAGGCCACCTTCCTCACCGGCCGCACCCCCGCCGAACACGGCATCGTCGGCAACGGCTGGTACTTCCGCGACCTCGGCGAGGTCCTGCTGTGGCGGCAGAGCCACCACCTGATCGAGGGCGAACGCGTCTGGGACGCCGCCCGCCGCGCCCACCCCGGCTACACCGTCGCCAACATCTGCTGGTGGTACGCCATGGGCGCCGACACCGACTACACCGTCACCCCCCGCCCGGTCTACTACGCCGACGGCCGCAAGGAACCCGACTGCTACACCCGCCCGCCCGCCCTGCACGACGAACTCACCGAACGCCTGGGCACCTTCCCGCTGTTCAGCTACTGGGGCCCGGGCGCGGGCCTGGCCTCCTCCCGGTGGATCATCGACGCCACCCGGTACGTGATGGCCTCCCGCGACCCGCACCTGACCCTGGCCTACCTGCCGCACCTCGACTACGACCTGCAGCGCCACGGCCCCGACGACCCCCGCGCGGCGCGGGCGGCCGCCGACCTCGACACGGCCCTCGCCCCGCTGCTGCGACAGGCCCGCACGCAGGGCCGCACGGTGGTCGCCCTGTCGGAGTACGGCATCACGCCCGCCCGCCGCCCCGTCGACATCAACCGCGCCCTGCGCCGCGCCGGCCTGCTGCAGGTGCACACCCAGCACGGCATGGAGTACCTCGACCCGGCGGCCTCCCGCGCCTTCGCGGTCGCCGACCACCAGATCGCCCACGTCTACGTGCGCCGCCCCGAGGACCTGGACGCCGCCCGGGCCGCGCTCGAGGACCTGCCGGGCCTGGCCCGCCTCCTGGACGACGCCGGCCGCAGGGCCCACCACCTGGACCATCCCCGCTCCGGCGAGCTGGTCGCCGTCGCCGAGCCGGACGCCTGGTTCACGTACTACTACTGGCTCGACGACGCCCGCGCCCCCGACTTCGCGCGGCTGGTGGACATCCACCGCAAGCCCGGCTACGACCCCGCCGAGCTGTTCCTCGACCCCGCCGACCCCTACGTGCGGGTCAGGGCGGCGACCGCGCTGGCCCGCAAGAAGGCCGGCCTGCGCTACCGGATGGCGGTCGTCCCCCTCGACCCGTCCCCGGTCCGCGGCACCCACGGCCGGCTCCCCGCGGGCGACGACGACGCCCCGCTGGTGCTGTGCTCCGCCCCCGGCGCCCTGCCCGGCCGGATGGCCGCCACCCAGGTCAAGCAGCTGCTGCTGGACCTGGCCGGGGTGAGCGGCGGCACGCGCCGGCCGGCCGGCGCCGCCCGGGCCTGAAGCGGGCACGCCGCGTCTCGACCGGCCCCCCACCCGGGCTCCGGGCCCGGTCGAGGCGGTGCCCCGAACATCGGATGCGTCCGGTTTCCGGCTGTGGCCGGAAGACTCACCAAAGGGGTCCCTGCCCGTGAAAAAGATCGCCTCGTCGGCTGCGCTGTCCGGGCGGGCCGAGCGGATCGCCCAGCGCACCCGCCCCGACAACTGGAAGAAACCGCCGCGCCGCATCGAGAAGTCCGAGTGCATCACCTGCGACACCTGCCTGCGCAGCTGCCCCGAGGAGTTCGGGGCCATCTTCGACCGGGGCCTGGACGTCGTGATCGTCCCCGAGCTGTGCTCGGGCTGCCCCGCGTGCGTCCTGGAGTGCCCCGTCGACTGCATCTACGTCGACGAGGACTGGGCACCGACCGACGAGACGATGTGGAACCACATCGAGCTGACCGCCGGGGACGCGACATGAGCGGGCGCGGCGAGCGCGGCGAGTCCCGCCGCCAGATCAACGCACGCAAGCGGATCAGCCGCCGCCCCAGCCGCCTGGGCATCCCCGCGGGCACGGTCAAGCCGGACCGCGAGTTCGACCCCGAGGCCGGGTTCCCGGGCCTGCTGCAGCGGACCTGGCAGCGCGCCGGCCAGGAGGCCGACCTGCGCTCCTTCGTCGAGGTGCTGCTCACCCTCGACGGCCACGTGCCCGCCGACGTCCAGCTGCGCGCGCTCACCGCCGCCGAGGAGGCCGCGCTGCACGCGCTGTGCGGCCTGACCTGGCGCACCCCGGACACACCCGCGGCCGCGGACGGCGCGGGGGAGGGGGAGGAGGACGGCGACGGCACCGCCTTCCTCGGCGAGATCGGCCTGTCCACCTCCGGCCGGATCGTGCTGCGCGTGCCCTCCCAGGGCCCGCTGAAGAAGGACGACCTGGTCGGCGGCGTGCGCCGGGTGCCCTGGACGAACCGCGCGCTGCGCGCCTACCGGCAGCACGCCGAAGCCGCCGCCGCCCGCCTGCGGCAGAGCACCGCCGACTGCCGGCGCTGGCTGGAGGAGCAGGGCCCCCGCGGCCGCGACGAACTGCTGGCCCAGGCCAGGGAGGCGGCGCTGCGCACCGCGCCGTTCGTGCTCTACCAGCAGGAACGGCAGTACACTAACTTCCGCGACGCCAACAACCTCACCGGCAAGACGCTGTGGCCCGGCCACCCGGAGTGCGTGCTCAGCAGCCTGCACGGCCTGCCGCTCGCCCTGTGGTCGGACCACGACGTCCAGCTGGTCGTCTGCCTGACCCTGCTCATCCGCTCGGCCGGCTTCGGCCGCGTCGAGGAGGCCAACGGCACCCAGCTGACCACCGACCACGTCGCCCACATGCTGGAGCGGATCCGGCGCGGCTACAACGCCGTCCCCGGCGGCACCCCGGTCCCGCCCGCCGCCGCGCCCACCGCCGCGGCCCTGAACGACCTCGCCCTCGCCCTGCGCTCCCGCCGCGCCGAGACCGCCCGCGGCGCCCAGCTGTACCGCGAGATCCACGGCGCGCTCATGCACAAGATCGAACGCGTGGCGCAGGCCCCCGGCGAGCGGGCCCGGGCCCGCGAGGACGCGATGACCGCCCGCCTCACCGAGCGGCTGCCGCTGACCGGCACCACCCTGCACGAGCTGGGCGAGGACCTGGCCGCCGCCCCCGGCTGGCTCGCCGCCCCGCAGGGCGGCTTCGGCACCGGCCTGGAGCACCTCGTGCACGAGACGGTGGCCGCGGTCACCGAGGTGTTCGAGGCCGACTTCACGATGAGCCGCGGCCTGCGGTCGCTGCCCGACCTGATCGAGGCGCTGCGCGCGGAACGCTGGCCGGAGCTGTGCGACTGGGACATCACCCGCTTCTTCTGTTGCGTGGTCCCCCACCCCACGGCCGCACGGCACTTCGGCGGCTCCGCGGCCGCCCTCGCCGACGCCGCCTGGGCGATGTCCTCGCGCATGCAGTACAACTCCTGGCACTTCATCGCGGGCAACCTGCCCCGCACCGACGAGGTGCTCGCCCGCGACCACTTCGTGCCGCCGACGATCCCGGACGTCGCGTTCTACTCCGACCAGCACCACCACGGCCACGTCAACAACAAGGTGCGGTTCTCCATCCGCTCCCCGCAGGCCGTGCGGGTGGACGGGCGGGTCTTCAACGGCTTCATCGACCTGCGGCTGCTGCGCTGCGCGGGCACCCCCTTCGACGAGCAGGACCTGCTCGCCGCGCACCGGGTCTCCGCGCTGGTGGCCCGGGCCACGGGCCTGGCCGCCGCCCTGGCCGCGGCCGGCACGCCGGTCGAGGTCACCGCGTTCGACTCGCCCTGGCACTGGTCGGCCATCGCGGGCGGCGAGCCCGCGGCGGCGCCCACCGCGGCCGGGCCGGCCCGCCGTGCGTCCTGACGCGCACGGCGGGCCCCGCCCCGCCTCGCACCCCGAACGCTCGCGAAGGAGAGCCCGATGACCGCCCGCGGCATCAGCCACATCAAGGACCTCCTGTCCCGGGGGGAGATCACCGTCGTCGAACACGTCCGCTCCGTCCTGGAGGGCATCCGCGAGCGCGACACGCTGGGCGCCTACGTCGCGGCCGCGGGCGACGAGGCCCTGCGGGCCGCCGAGCGGGCCGACGCCCGCATCCGCGACCGGGGCCGCGAGGCCTGGTGGGAGCAGCCGCTGCTGGGCGTCACGGTCTCCGTCAAGGACCTGCTGCAGACCCGCGACCTGCCCACCACCCGCGGCTCGCTGCTGCCCAACGACCGCCCCCGCGAGGACGCCCCCGCGGTGGCCCGGCTGCGCGCCGCCGGCGCCGTCGTCGTCGGCAAGACCACCACCTCGGAGTTCGGGTGGAGCGCCTCCACCGTGGGCCGCGTCGCCCCGCCCACCCGCAACCCCTACGACCCGAACCTGACCGCCGGCGGCTCCAGCGGCGGCGCCGCCGCCGCGGTCGCCACCGGACTGTGCGAGGGCGCGCTGGGCACCGACGGATCCGGCTCCATCCGCATCCCGGCCGCGTTCTGCGGCGTCGTCGGCTACAAGCCGTCCTACGGCAAGGTGCCCTACTTCCCCAACGGCGCCGACCGCCTCGCCCACCAGGGCCCGCTGGCCCGCAGCGTCGCCGACGCCGCCCTGCTCGGCCAGGTGATCGCCGGGCCCCACCCCACCGACCCCGACTCCGGGCTCGGCTCCCTGGACTCCCCGCGCGACGTGCGCGCCCTGAGGATCGGCTGGATCGAGTACGAGGGCACCGACCCGCAGATCCGCCGGGTCACCGAGCAGGGCAGGGAACTGCTCGTGGCCGAGGGGCACCGGGTCGAGGAGGTCCAGGTGCGCTGCCAGAACCTCTACCCGGCCGTCGTCGACATCCTCGCCGCCACCGAGGCGGCCGGCACCCCGCCCGAGCACGAGGTCTTCTGCGACCCCGGCCGTCTGGAGATCGTCCGCCACGGCCGCACCCTCAGCGGGGTGCGGGTCATCCAGGCCGAGGAGGTGCGCCAGAACCTGCGCGCCACCCTGCGCTCGGTCATGGACCGCTACGACCTGCTCGCCATGGCGACCGTCCCCGTCGAGCCGTTCGACGCCGGCGCCATCGGCCCCGCCTGGGCGGCCGACCCGCGCGACCTGATGTGGCTGGCCTGGGCGCCCGCCTCCTACCCCTACAACATGACCGGCCAGCCGGCCGTCTCCCTGCCCGCCGGGCTGACCCGCTCCGGCCTCCCGGCCGGCCTGCAGCTCGTCGGCCCGGTCGGCGCCGACGACCTCGTCCTGACGGTGGCCCGCCGCCTGGAGGCGATGCTGGCGCCGCTGCCGCACCCGCCCGCGGCCGACCTCACCCCCGTCACCACCGGCGAAAGGACACCCTGAACCATGTATGCCAGGTCATGGTCCACCCCCGCCGCGGACGGCGGCGTCGGGCGCCCGTCGTTCGTCGCCGACCACGGGCTGTGGGACGCCGGGCAGCTCGCCGCGGCCGAGCGCGTCGAGGCCGCCCTCGACGCCGTCGACCTCGTGCGGGTCGCCTTCGCCGACCCGCACGGGCTGGCCCGCTCCAAGACGCTGACCCCGCAGGCCTTCCGCGCCGTGCTGCGCAACGGCATGAACTTCAGCCCCGGCCCGTTCCTGTTCGACACCGGGCACGCCGTCGCCGTCGACTTCCTCGGCGACCACGGCATCGGCGTCGACGAGATCGCCGGCGCCGGCAACTTCATCCTGGTGCCCGACCCGCTGACCTTCCAGGTGCTGCCCGGCAGCGGCCCGCGCACCGCCTGGGTGATCGGCGACGAGTACCTGCGCGACGGCACCCCGCACCCGCTGTCCGCGCGCGCCGTCCTGCGCCGCGTGCTGCGCCGCTACGCCGAACAGGGGCTCGCCCCCGTGCTCGGCCTGGAGGTCGAGTGGTACCTCACCCGCCGCCTCGACGACGAACCCGGCAACCAGGGCAACGGCTTCGGCCTGCAGGGCAGGGCGCCGCGCGTGGCCGCCGTCAACGCCGGCTACCAGTTCAACCTGGACGCCGCCTACGACACCGTCGCCCCCCTCACCGACCCCCTCGCCCTGGACCTGCTCGCCCTGGGCCTGCCGCTGCGGTCGATGGAGCACGAGTCGGGACCCGGCCAGGTGGAGACCACCTTCAGCCCCATGCCGGCCCTGGACACCGCCGACGCGATGCTGCTGTTCCGCACCCACACCAAGCGGTTCTGCGCCCGCCGCGGCCACCACGCCTCCTTCATGTCCCAGCCGCTGCTGGACGCCGCCGACCCCAGCGGCTGGCACCTGAACCAGTCCGTCGTGGAACTCGCCACCGGCCGCAACGTCTTCGGCGCCGAAGGCCTCTCCGGCGGCCTGTCCCCGCAGGGCAAGGCGTACGCCGACGGCCTGCTGTCCTGGGCACGCGACCTGTGCGTGCTGTCGGTGCCCACCGTCAACGGCTACCGGCGCCTGGCCGCCGAGCACGCGCTCGCCCCCACCCGCATCGGCTACAGCGTCGAGGACCGCACCGCGATGCTGCGGGTGGTCGGCAGCGGGGCCGGCGCCCACATCGAGAACCGCACGGGCGAGCCGTGCGCCAACCCCTACCTGAACATCGCCGCCCAGCTGTTCGCCGGCCTGGAGGGCCTGGCGGGCACCGCCACGCCGGCCGCCCCCGCCGCCGCACCGGCCGACGGCCCCCACCAGCTGGTCCCGCAGTCCCTGCGCGAGGCACTGGAGGCCTTCACCGCCGGCCGGGCCGCACAACTGCTCGGCACGCCCCTGGCCGCCTGCCTGGCCAAGCTCAAGGAGAGCGAACTGCGCCGCTTCGAGGGCTGGTGCGCCCAGACGGCCCCCGCACCGGGACGCGTCACCGAGTGGGAGCAGCGCGAGTACTTCGGGGCGTACTGAGGAAGCGTCCCGCCCCGGACGCCCGGGGCGGGACGACACGTCCCGCCCCCCTCACCGCCCGCCCGTCCGACCGACGAAGGCCGACCGATGATTCCTCGTTACACCCTGCCCGAGATGGCGGACCTCTTCGCCGACCAGTCGCGCTACGCCACCTGGGTCAAGGTCGAGATCCTCGCGACCGAGGCCCAGGTACGGCTCGGCCGCGCACCCGCCCAGGCCCTCGCGGACATGCGCCGCGCCCCCGTCCCGCTCGCGGCCCGGGTCGCCGAGATCGAGAAGGAACGCGACCACGAGGTGCTGTCCTTCCTCGCCGCGTACTGCGAGCACATCCCCGAGTCCTCCGCGCGCTGGGTCCACCTCGGCATGACCAGCTACGACCTGGTCGACACCGCCCTCGGGCACACCCTGGCCCGCGCCACCGACCTGCTGCTGGGCGCCGGGCGGCGGCTGCGGCGGGTCCTGGCCGGCACGGCGCTCGCGCACTGGGACACGGTGATGGTGGGCCGCACCCACGGCGTCCACGCCGAGCCCACCACGTTCGGCCACAAGCTCGGCGGTTACGCCTTCGCCGTCGACCGCTCCCTGACCCGGCTGACCGCCGCCCGCCAGGCCGTCGCCGTGGGCACGGTCTCCGGATCCGTCGGCACCTACGCGCTGATCGACCCGTCCGTCGAGGCCCACGTGTGCGAGGCGCTGGGCCTGGGCGTCGAGCCGGTGCCCAGCCAGGTCGTCGCCCGCGACCGGCACGCCCAGCTGCTCCAGGCGGTGGCGGCCCTGGGCGCGTGCATCGAGCAGATCGCCCTGGAACTGCGGCTGCTGCAGCGCACCGAGGTCCGCGAGGTCGAGGAGCACCGCACCAGCGCCTACCAGGGCTCCAGCGCCATGCCCCACAAACGCAACCCCACCACCAGCGAACGGCTGTGCGGCCTGGCCCGGCTGCTGCGCGGCTACGCCACCACCGCCCTGGAGAACGTGGCGCTGTGGCACGAGAGGGACCTCGCCCACCAGTCGGTGGAGCGGGTCATCCTGCCCGACAGCCTGTCCGTGGGCCACTTCCAGGCCACGAAGGCGGCCGAGCTGGTGGAGACGCTCACCGTCCACCCGCAGCGGATGCGGGCCCACATCGACGCCACCGACGGCCTGATCTACAGCTCCTCGGTCCTGGCCGAGCTCCTGGGCGAGGGCACCGAACGCGAACGGGCCTACCGCTCGGTGCAGGCCGCGGCGAACCGCACCGTCGCCACCGGCGAGCACTTCGCCGCCACCCTCGCCCGGGAGGGCATCGACCTGCCCGCGCTCGGACCCGAGCGCTTCCTCACCCACCACGACGTGATACGCGGCCGATTGGAGAAGCTTCGTGAACTGGACGACTGAGCGGGTGGAGGGCGCCGCCCTGGACCTGGACGAGGTGCTCGAGGTGTACCGCTCCTCGGGCCTGGGGGAGCGGCGCCCGGCCGACGACCGGGAGAGGATGGCGGCGATGGTGCGCAACGCCAACCTCGTCCTGGTCGCCCGGGACGCCGCCGGCACCCTCATCGGCATCGCCCGCAGCGTGTCCGACTTCTCCTACGTCACCTACCTGTCCGACATCGCGGTCTCGGGCACCCACCAGCGCTCCGGCGTCGGCCGCGCCCTGATCGACGCCACCCGCAAGGAGGCCCCGACGGCGAAGATCGTGCTGCTGTCGGCGCCCGCCGCGACGGAGTACTACCCGCACATCGGATTCGCCCCGCACCACTCGGCGTGGGTGCTGAACCCGTGAGCGGTGTCCCGGGCGGCACCGCCGGCTCAACGCGGTCGAGCCTCGCGCTTCAGCGGGACTCGACCGCCGGCCCGTAGGGTCGCGGACAGGGGGTGCGGCCCGGTGACCGCCTGCGCGCGGGCGGGCCGCGTCCGGCTGCCGTGCGCGGCAGCGCGCACGGGCCGTGCAGGACCCTTGGGGGAAGGCATGAGTCAGACGATGACGGCACAGGCGCCGCCAAAGCTCCAGACACCCGCCCCGCGGCCGGCCCAGGGCCCGCCCGCGGCCGCGCCGGCCGCGCCGGCCGCGGCATGGCGCGTCCTGGTGGTGGACCCCGACACCGGCGACCCGCTGGTGACCCAGCTGCGCCGCCACGGCCACCGGCCCGTCGGCGTCACCCACGGCGGCGCGGCCCTCCAGGCGCACACGGACGCGGACCTGGTGCTGCTCACGCTGGAACTGCCCGACCTGGACGGGCTGGAGGTGTGCCGGGCCATCCGGTCCGTCAGCCGCGTCCCCGTCATCATCGTCACCGCCCGCCAGTCCGAACTGGACTGCGTCCTGGGCCTGCAGGCCGGCGCCGACGACTACGTCACCAAGCCCTACGGGCTGCGCGAGCTGATGGCCCGCATCGAGGCCGTGATGCGCCGCGCCCAGTGGCAGCCGGCCGCCGTGCAGGAGATCCGGCACGGCTCGCTGCGGATCGACGTCAACTCCCGCCGGGTCACCGTGGACGAGGCCGAAGTCACCCTGACCCGCAAGGAGTTCGACCTGCTGTGCCTGCTGGCCTCGCACCCCGGCACGGTCATTCCGCGCAAGCAGCTGCTCAAGCAGGTCTGGGGCGACACCTGGTCCCGCCGCACCGTCGACACCCACGTCAGCAGCCTGCGCGGCAAGCTCGGCGACAGCGGCTGGATCGTGACGGTCCGCGGAGTGGGCTTCCAGCTCGGCCACCGCTGAGGCACGCCCGGGCCGCCCGGGGCGGGGCGGCGGGGGAGGGGAGCGGTCTCAGCGCGCCGGCCCCGGCCGGTCCGCGCCGGTGCCCAGCTCGTCGGCGAACGCCTGGCACATCTGCGAGTAACCGCGCATCAGCTCCGCCAGCTGGTCGGCGCAGTGCGGCGGCAGATGGGCGATGATGCGTCCCCGGTCGCGGGCGAGCAGCGCACACGCGTCCAGCATCCGCAGCATGCTGCGGCCCACCTCGTTCAGCCGCAGCGACGGGTCCCGCCGCAGCGCCTCGAAGAGGATGACCAGCTCCTCGGCCGACCGCGTCTCCTCCCGGTCCCGGCCGCCCGCCTCGCGCCCCTCGCGCGCGCCGCGCCCGGCCGCCAGACCGCGCTGCCGCGGCGGCACCGGGTCCTCGCCCCGCAGCAGCCGGTCACGGACGTCGGCGACGGTCGCCGGGGAGATCCCCGCGCGCCGCGCGATCGTCCGCAGCGACGCCTTGGGGTCGGCCCGCAGCAGCTCCCCGGCCAGCTCCCGCCCCTGCACGGTGCTCAGCGGCCGGGCCCGGCCGTCGAGCCCGACCCGCCGCTCGCACCGCGGCAGCCCCTGCGCCCGCGCCCGCAGCTCGGACACCTTCTTCGCGGACAGCCCCGCCACCACGGCGATGGCACGGTCGGACCACTGGGGCCGCGCGGCGACGATGCGCTCCGCGGCGGCGACCCGCTCGCTCTGGGACAGCGGCCGGCCCTGGGTCACGTTCATCGCCACCGCCAGCAGGGCCGCGTCCTGCCGGGACCCGTCGAAGAAACGGGCCGCGATGTGCGTACGGCCCCGCAGCCGCGCGGCCCGCAGCCGGTGCAGCCCGTCGATGACGGACAGGGTGGGGCGGTGCACGACGATCGGCGGCAGCTCGCCCTCCAGGTTCGCCAGGGCCAGCGCCCACTCGCCGTCCACCCCGCCCGAACGCGGGGTGAACGAGGCCGTCAGGTCGGCCAGCCGCACCCGCTCCACGGGCGCCTCGCCCAGCGCGTCCTTCAAAAAGAGCAGCCGCTCCGAGCTGCTGTCGGGGTGCACACGCACGGTCTGACGGGCCATCACCGCGACTCCTCGTGGACACAACGGGCCGACGGGCCGGAAGAGGCCCGGCACGGACCCTGGCAACGCCCGCTGACACGCGGCTGACACGCCCCTGACACCGCCTTGCCCGGCCCGCCCGCACCCGCCCCCGCGGCCGCGGGAAAACCGCGCACGGGCACGCAGGCCCAGCTCACCGCGGGCCCGGCGGCCCGTGCCGGGCACGGCGATCCGTGAGCGGGACGCGAGCGGCGCACGAGCGATCCCCGCTGGACTTTTGTGCGCTGCTCACCGCGCGGTCGCCCGCGCCGTCCGGGCGGCACCCCGGCACGGCCGGCGGGCGGCCCACGCCGCGCGCCCGCGCGGACAGGCGAATCGAGCGAGGGGAGCACCGTGGCGACGACCATCGAGAAGGCGGCGGGCACAGCAGGGCGGGAGGCAGGCGGGCCCCGCATACGGCTCATGCTGCTCCCGCTGATGATCGCGATGCTGCTGTCCCAGCTGGACAACATGATCGTGGGCACCGCGATGCCCACCGTCGTCGGCGACCTGGGCGGCATGGAGCACCTGTCGTGGGTGGTCACCGCCTACACCCTGGCCACCGCCGCCGCCACCCCCATCTGGGGCAAGCTCGGCGACCTGCACGGCCGCAAGGGACTCTTCCTCACCGCCGTGGTGATCTTCCTGGCCGGCTCGGCGCTCAGCGGCATGGCCCAGGACATGGGCCAGCTGATCGGCTTCAGGGTGGTCCAGGGGCTGGGCGCCGGCGGCCTGATGGCCGGCGTCATGGCGATCGTGGGGGAGCTGGTGCCGCCGCGCGAACAGGGCCGCTACCAGGGCATGCTCGCCGCCGTGCTGGCCCTGTCGATGATCGGCGGGCCGCTGGTGGGCGGCACGATCACCGACCACCTCGGCTGGCGCTGGACGTTCTACATCAACCTGCCGATCGGCGCGGTCGTCCTCGTCATGGCGGCGATGGTGCTGCGCCTTCCGGCCCGCCGGTCCGGCGCCCGCATCGACTACCCGGGGGCGGCCCTGCTCATGGCGGGCATCACCGCGGTCGTCCTGGTCGCCACCTGGGGCGGCACCGAGTACGCGTGGGGCTCGGACGTCATCGTCTGGCTGTGCGTCGCCGCGGTGGCCTGCCTGGGCGCGTTCGTCTTCTGGCAGACACGGGCCGCCGAGCCCGTGCTGCCGCTGCACATCTTCCGCAACCGCAACTTCGCGCTGATGTCGGTCACCGGGTTCGTGATGGGCTTCGTGATGTTCGGCGCGGTGCTGTTCCTGCCGCTGTACCAGCAGACCGTGCAGGGGGCGTCGGCGACCAACTCCGGGCTGCTGCTGCTGCCGATGATGAGCGCGATGATCGTCACGGCCATGGTGGCGGGCCGGATCACCAGCGGCACCGGCCGCTACAAGGCGTTCCCGGTCGCGGGCGGCGCGCTGATGCTGACCGGCATGCTGCTGCTGTCCACCATGGACACCGCCACCTCGCGCACCGAGGCGGCGGCCTACATGGCGGTGCTCGGCGCGGGCCTGGGCTGCCTGCTCCAGGTCGTCATGCTCGTCTCGCAGAACAGCGTGGACATCCGGGACATCGGCGTGGCCTCGGCCGCCGTCACGCTCTTCCGCATGCTGGGCAGCTCCTTCGGCGTCGCCGTGATGGGCGCGCTGTTCAACCGCCGCGTGCTGGAGGCGACGGCCGAGCACGCGCCCGGCGGCCCGCCCCTGGCCGACGCCCAGCTCGACGCGGCCGGCCTGGCCCGCCTGGAGCCCGCGGTCCAGGAGGCCTACCGCCACGCCACCGCCGCCGGCACCCACAGCGCCTTCCTCGTCGGCTCCCTCGCCGGCGCGCTCGCCCTGCTGGCCGGCCTGCTGGTGCGCGAGGTCGCCCTGCGCACGGCGACGGCCCCCACGCCGGACGCATAGGCCCGCCCCGCCCGGCCCCGGCGCGCCGCCGGCCTGCCGCATCGAGCGTTCCTCGAGCCAACCCCGTGCGCCGCCGCCAAGACTGAGGCAGCGCCACCGCACGGGACGCGGCCGGCCCGGCCGGCCGCGGACACCCCCCTTCTTCAGCCGAGGGACCGGACGCCGACCCCGGCGCCCCCTTCCACCGGCGCGCGGCGACCCCGCGCAGCCCGAGCCCCTCCCGCCACGGCCGCCGAGCGGTGACCCCGCCGGCCCGGCCGCCGGCGGCGGCTGACCGCGCGGCGACCCCGCGCCGCTCCACCCGGCACCTCCCGCACGCCACCGGCGGCGGGAGGTGCCGCGCGTCCGCCCGCACCCCGCCACCGCCCGCCCGCCGCCCCCGTCTTCCCGCCCGCCGCCCCCGTCCGTCCCGGCCCGTGCCCCGCAGACCCCGGCCCGAGCCGCACCCGAGCCCCGTTTGAGCGCCCCGGCCGACCGTGGCGTTGGAAGGAGGCGCTGTGGACGGTGCGCACGGAGGCGAGCGGGACGCTTCACCGGCCCCCCAGCGGGACCGCCGATGACGGCGGCCGATTCTCTTCGCCCGGAACTCCGGGAATTCACCAAGACCTTCGGGGACGACACCCGGCGTGCCCGCCGCGCCGCGAGCCCGCGCCCCCGTACGCCGAGCGGAGTGACCTTGTGAGCAGCGGACGTATGGAAGTGTGCCTCGTCGGCGCCGGACCACGCGGTCTGTCCGTGCTGGAACGGCTGTGCGCCCACGAGCGCACGTCCCTGCGCCGGGACCACGTCACCGTGCACGTCGTCGACCCGGACCCGCCCGGCCCGGGCCGGGTGTGGCGGCCCTCGCAGTCCCGGCACCTGCTGATGAACACCGTCGCCTCCCAGGTGACGGTCTACACCGACGCCAGCGTCGACATCGCCGGCCCCCTGGAGGAGGGCCCCAGCCTCTACCAGTGGGCCAAGGCGCTCGGCCCGAGCGCGCTCACCCCGAGCCGGGGCACCGCCTACGACGACGAGACGCTCGCCGAGGCCCGCGACCTGGGCCCGGACACCTACCCCACCCGCGCCCTGTACGGCCAGTACCTGGCCTGGGTGTTCCAGCAGGTCACCGCGAACGCGGCCGCGCACGTGACGGTACGGGTGCACGCCCGGCGCGCCGTCGCCCTGGACGACGACGGCACACCGGGCGCACCGGGCGCCCAGAGCGTGCTGCTGGAGGACGGCACCCGGCTGACCGGTCTGTCCGCGGTGGTGCTGGCGCAGGGACACCTGCCCGTCGTCCCGGGACCCGCCGAGCGGGAACTGGCCGGCTTCGCCGCCCGGCACGGCCTGACCTACCTCCCCCCGCCAACCCCGCCGACGTCGACCTGTCGTGCGTCGCGCCCGGCGAGAGCGTGCTGCTGCGCGGCCTGGGCCTGAACTTCTTCGACTACATGGCGCTGTTCACCCGGGCCCGCGGCGGTGTCTTCGAACGCGTCGACGGCCGCCTGGTCTACCGCCCCTCCGGCAGGGAACCGCGCCTGTACGCCGGTTCGCGCCGCGGCGTGCCCTACCAGGCGCGCGGCGAGAACGAGAAGGGCGCCCACGGCCGCTACTTCCCGCGGCTGCTGACCGCCGAGCACATCGCGGCGCTGCGCGCCCCGGGCCGCGGGCCGCTGCGGTTCGCCACCGACCTGTGGCCGCTGATCGCCCGGGAGGTCGAGAGCGTCTACTACGAGACGCTGCTGGCCGCCCGCGGCACCGCGGCCCGCGCCGCCGACCTCGCCGCCCGCTACCTGCGCACCGAGCCCGGCCCGCGGCGGGAGGAGCTGCTGGAGGCGTTCGGGATCGGCCCGGCCGAGCGCTGGGACTGGGAGCTGATCGCCCGCCCCTGCGCCGACCGGTCCTTCCCCGGCCCGGCGGCCTTCCGGACCTGGCTGCGCGGCCACCTCGACGAGGACGTGCGCCAGGCCCGCCGGGGCAATGTCTCCGGCCCGCTCAAGGCGGCCCTGGACGTGCTGCGGGACCTGCGCAACGAGGTGCGCCTGGCCGTCGACCACGGCGGCCTGGACGCCGACTCCCACCGCGACGACCTGGACGGCTGGTACACACCGCTCAACGCCTACCTGTCCATCGGCCCGCCCGCCTCCCGCATCGAGGAGATGGCCGCGCTGATGGACGCGGGCGTGCTGGAGGTCCTCGGCCCCGGGACGCGGGCCGGCACCGACCCGGACCGGGGCTGCTTCACCGGGACCAGCGACATCCCGGGCGTGCTGGTGCGGGCCACCACGCTGATCGACAGCCGGCTGCCGCAGATCGATCTGCGGCGCACCGCGGATCCGCTGCTGGCGCACCTGCTGCGCACCGGGCAGTGCCGCCCCTTTTGCGTCCCGGGCCGGGACGGCGCCTCCTACGAGACCGGCGGCCTGGCCGTCACCGGGCGGCCCTACCACCTGCTCGACGCGCAGGGGGAGCCCCATCCGCGGCGCTTCGCCTACGGCGTGCCCACCGAGTCCGTGCACTGGGTGACGGCGGCGGGCATCCGGCCGGGCGTCGGCTCGGTGACGCTGGAGGACTCCGACGCGATCGCGGCGGCCGTGCTGGACCTGCCCGCGCTGCCCGCCGCCGGGGACCCCACGGCCGTGCGGGCGCGCCGCACCTCCCTGGGCGGCGGCACCACGAAGGCGGCGGCATGACGGCCGCCCGCCACGAGACCGCGGCCGCCCGCCCCGGCCCGCCCCACGGCGGCACCGCCCCCGGCACGGCTCCCGCCGCCGGCCCCGACCTGGACAGCGGTCTGCTCTCCCCGGTCCGGGCGGGCACCCCGGTGGAGGCGGCGGTGGGCGACACCGCCTGGCTGCAGGCCATGCTGGACGCCGAGGCGGCCCTGGCCCGCGCCCAGGCACGCTGCGGCACCGTCCCCGCGCCGGCGGCCGCCGCGATCACCGCCGCGGCCCGCGCCGAACGCCTGGAGCTGCGGCAGCTGGCCCTGGCCGCGCGCGAGACGGCCAACCCGGTGGTCGGCCTGGTCAAGGCGCTGACGGCGGCGGTGGCCGCCGACGCCCCCGACGCCGCCGAGTACGTCCACCGGGGCTCCACCAGCCAGGACGTCTTCGACACCGGCGCGATGCTCGTCGCCCTGCGCGCGCTGCGCCTGACCGTCGCCGACCTGCACCGGACCGCCGACGCGCTCGCCGCGCTGGCCGCGCACCACCGGGACACGGTGATGGCCGGCCGCACGCTCGCCCTGCACGCCGTACCGACCACGTTCGGGCTCAAGGCGGCCGGCTGGCGGCAGCTGGTGCTGGAGGCCGCCGAACGCCTGGAGCGGGTCGCCGGCCGTCTCCCGGTGTCCCTGGGCGGCGCGGCCGGCACGCTGGCGGGCTACCTCACGCACGCCGGCGAGGACGCGGACGCCCGCGCGGTCGTCGACGACCTCACCGCCGCCTTCGCCGCGGAGACCGGCCTGGCGGCCCCCGTGCTGCCCTGGCACGCGCTGCGCACCCCGATCGCCGACCTGGGGGCCGCCCTCGCGCACACCGCGGGCGCCCTCGGCAAGATCGCGGCCGACGTGCTGGTGCTGGCCCGCACCGAGGTCGGCGAGGTCACCGAACCGCAGGAGACGGGCCGCGGCGCCTCCTCGGCGATGCCGCACAAACGCAACCCCGTCCTGGCGACGCTGATCCGCTCCGCCGCCCTGCAGGTGCCCGCGCTGGCCGCGGTGCTGGCGCAGTGCCTGGTGACCGAGGACGAGCGGTCGGCGGGCGTGTGGCACACCGAGTGGCAGCCGTTGCGCGAATGCCTGCGGCTGACCGGCGGCGCCGCCCGCACCGCACTGGAACTGGCCCGCGGCCTCACCGTGCACCCGGACCGGATGCGCGCCAACCTCGAGGCGACCGGCGGCCGGATCGCCTCCGAACGCGTCAGCGCGGTCCTGGCCCCGCGGCTGGGCCGGACGGCGGCCGCGGAACTGCTGACGCAGGCGTCGCTGCGGGCCGCCGAGACCTCCCGCCCGCTCGCCGACGTCCTCGCCGAACTGCCCCAGCTGCACGGGGTGCTGGCCCCCGGAGAGCCGGCCGCCCTGCTGGACCCGGCCGGTTACACCGGCGCGGCCGGCGCCCTGGTCGACCGGGCGCTGACCGGCGCCCGGGCCCCCTCACCCCCTTCTCACCCGGGAGCGAAATGAGCCGCATGGACACCGACGTCATCGTCGTCGGAGCCGGTCCCGTCGGACTGATGCTGGCGTGCGAACTACGGCTGGCCGGCGTCGGGTGCGTGGTGCTGGAGAAGTCGACGGAGCCCACCGACCAGTCCCGCGCGCTGGGCTTCACGGCACGCACCATCGAGACCTTCGACCAGCGCGGGCTGCTTCCCCGGTTCGGCGGCTTCGACACCATCCCCATCGGCCACTTCGGCGGCGTCCCGCTGGACTACCGGGAGGTGCCGGGCGGCTCCTACGGGGCCAAGGGCGTGCCGCAGTCGCTGACCGTCGCCGTCCTCGGCGAGTGGGCCGGCGAGCTGGGCGTCGACGTGCGCCGCGGCTGGGAGGTGACCGGCCTGGACACCGACGACGACGGCGTCCGGGTGACGGTGGACGGCCCGGACGGCCCGGCCCGGCTGCGCGCCGCCTACCTGGTGGGCTGCGACGGCGGCCGCAGCACCGTCCGCAAGCGGGCCGGCATCGACTTCCCCGGCCACGACGCCACCATCGAGATGGCGTTCGCCGAGGTGGTCGGGGTGAGCGGGGTGCGCCCGCGGCCCAACGGCGAGCGGGTGCCCGGCGGCATGGTGCTCGCCTTCCAGCAGGGCCCGGACACCTTCCGGGTCACCTACTACGACGCCGGCGTCGTGCCCCGCAAGGGCGACGCACCGCCCTCCTTCGAGGAGGTCGCCGCCGCCTGGCGGCGGCTGACCGGCGAGGACGTCAGCGGCGGCACCCCGCGCTGGATCGGCAAGTTCACCGACGCCACCCGCCAGGCCCGCGAGTACCGGCGCGGACGCGTGTTCCTGGCCGGCGACGCCGCGCACATCCATCTGCCCATCGGCGGCCAGGGCATGAGCGCGGGCGTGCAGGACGCGGTCAACCTCGGCTGGAAGCTGGCGCTGGCCGTCAAGGGCCGGGCCCCCGCCCACCTGCTCGACACCTACCACGACGAGCGGCACCCGGTGGGCGCCCGGGTCCTGGTCAACACCCTCACCCAGCGCAGCCTGTACATCACCGGCGAGCACATGCAGCCGGTGCGCGAGCTGTTCGCCGACCTGACGCAGCTGCCCGAGGTCCGCCGGCACCTCATCGGCATGGTCACCGGCCTGGACATCCGGTACGCCATGCCGGCGCCCGGCCACCCGCTGCTCGGCCGGCGCCTGCCCGGCGCCGAACTGGTCGACGCGGCGGGCGTGAAGACCACCACCGCGCACCTGCTGCACACCGCACGCGGGGTGCTGCTCGACCTGGCCGGCGACGCCCGGGTGCGCCGGGCCGCCGCCCCCTGGCAGGACCGGGTCGACGTCGTGACCGCGTCCGCGCACACGGCCGGCGCCGACGACCCGTTCGACGGCGCCGCCGCCCTCCTGGTGCGCCCCGACGGATACATCGCCTGGGCCGGCGCCGGCGAACGCGGCACCGAGGGCCTGACCGGCGCGCTCGCCCACTGGTTCGGCGAGGCGGTGGCCACGGCATGACCGCGACCTCCCCGCCCCACCGCATCGCCCTGGTCACCGGCGCCAACAAGGGCCTGGGCCGCGAGATCGCCCGCCAGCTGGGCGCGCGGGGGCGAGCGTGCTGCTCGGCGCCCGCGACGCACGGCGCGGCAAGCTGGCGGCCGAGGCGCTCGCCGCCGAGGGAATCGACGCGCACCCGCTGCCGCTGGACGTGACCGACCCCGCCGGTGTGGCGGACGCGGCCGCCGCGATCGACGAGCGCTACGGCCGGCTGGACATCCTGGTCAACAACGCGGGCATCACCGGGACGTTCCACGGCCCGCCCAGCGCGGCCACCGCCGGGCAGCTGCGCGAGGTGTACGAGACGAACGTCCTGGGCGTGCTGACGGTGACCAACGCGATGCTGCCCCTGCTGCGCCGCTCCCCGGCCGGACGCATCGTCAACATGTCCTCGGCCGTGGGCTCCCTGACCCTGAACGCGGACCTGCGCGCCGGGTTCGGCGACTACAACCTGGTCACCTACCAGTCCTCCAAGACGGCCCTGAACGCGCTCACCCTCGCCTACGCCAGGGAACTGCGGGACACCCCCATCAAGGTCAACGCGGCCAACCCCGGCTTCACCGCCACCGACATGAACGGCCACCGCGGCCACCAGACGGTCGAACAGGGCGCCGCCACAGCGGTGCGCCTGGCCCTGATCGGCCCCGACGGCCCCACCGGCACCTCCCAGGACGACAGCGGCACGGTCCCCTGGTAGCGGCCGGACGACGCCCTCCGGCCGGGCAGGACGCCCCGGCCGGCGGGATGTCCCCCGCGGCCGGGAGGACGCCTCCGGCCGCGGCGAGCGATCCCTCCGGCGGCGCGCACGGCAGAGCCCCCTGCCGGGGCCGGCTCCGGGTCCCCCCCGGCGCCGGCCCCGGCAGGGGGCACGGCGGCCCGGCGCGCGCCCCGCGCGCGCCGGGCCGGTCTCAGGCGGTGACGAACTCCACCAGCGCCGGCCCGAGCACCTCCGGCAGCACCCGGTGCCACACCCCGGGCAGCTCCAGCCGCCGCCCGTTCGGCAGGGCCGCCGCGGTCGCCTCGGCCGCCGCGAGCAGCCAGTCACCGGTGTGGTCGCTGTTGACGACCACCGTCTCCACCCGCATCCCGGCCAGCCGCTCGACCGGCACCCGCCCGTCGCCCATCACCGCGGTGTCGTAGGGCAGGGTGTGCGCCAGCGCCTCGTTGGACCGCCACAGCGGGCTGTCCTTCCACTCCTGGACCCACTCCGGCGGGAAGCCCACGTGCTCGGCGAGGAAGTACTCCACGGCCTCACCGCGCCGGCCCTCGGCGAGCAGCGCGTCCAGGTGCTGCGCGAAACCGGCGGGCGGCGTGCGGAAACCCGGGACCCGGTAGGGCGGCTCCAGCAGGGCCAGCCGGCTGATCGACGCACCGGCGAGGGCCGCCTCCAGCGCCAGGATCGCCCCGCTGGAGCCGCCGAACACCGCCGCCCGGCCGCCCGCGTCGTCGATGACCGCCTGCAGGTCCTCGATCTCCCGCTCGACCGCGTAGGCGGGGGAGTCCCCGCTCTGGCCGCGCCCGCGCCGGTCGTAGGCGTACACGGTGCAGGAGGGGGCCAGGTACGGGATGAGCGTGTCGAAGGCCGTGTGGTCGCGGAAGCCGCCGCCGAGCAGCACGACCGGGGGACCGTCACCGGCCTTCTCGTAGGCGATGGTGGTGCCGTCCCGCGATACGACCTTGTGCATCACACACTCCCCAGGGACACATTCCTGTCAGCTTTTCATTTCCACCCGGGAAAGTAGCCCGGGATTTCGATGACGGTCAATGCGGAAAGCGTGGGCAGTTGAACACCCGGCTGTTCAACCTCGGTATTCCGCAGTCGAACACCGGAAATACCGCCGGGTGTTGTCGGCGGGGACCCGCTGAATTACCCTCGCCCGGTGAACCGGCCGGGCCCCGGGACTTCCCCGCGGCCGGCCGGCGCAGGTCGAAAAAACCCCGAGTCGGCGCCGCGCACGGCCGGCACCGAAACCGCCCGCGCACGGCCGACACCGAAACCGTCCACGCCCCGCAGCGGGCCGGCCGACGGCCCCGACCGACCGAAGCAGGAGTTATGACCCCCCAGATCCGCACCGCACTGGTCATCGGCGGCGGCATCGCCGGCTCGACCACGGCCATGGCGCTCCAGCGCGCGGGGATCGAAGCCCGCGTCCACGAGGCCTACCACGACACCGCCGACGGCATCGGCGGCGGCCTGAGCCTGGCGCCCAACGGCGTGCACGCCCTGGACGCGATCGGCGCCGGCGACGTCATCCGCCGGGTCGGCACCCCCATGCGCGGCACCGTCCTGCGCGACGGCGACGGCGAACCGCTCGGCGAGATCACCCTGCCGGCCGGCCTGCCGCCGTCCCGGTTCGTCTGGCGCGGCGAGCTGTACCGGGCGCTGTACGACGAGGCGACCCGCCGCGGCATCCGCACCCTGCACGGCAAGCGGCTGGTGGACGCCGAGGACACCGGCGACGGCGTCACCGCCCGCTTCGCCGACGGCACCGAGGCCCGCGCCGACATCCTGATCGGCACGGACGGCATCCGCTCCACGGTGCGCTCCCTCATCGACCCGGCCGCCCCCCGCCCCCACTACGCCGGCCTGCTCGGCTTCGCCGCCCCGCTGGCCGACACCGCACTGCCCGCCACCGACGGCAGGCTGCACGTCAGCTACGGCCCCGGTGGCTCCTTCGGCCACCTGGTGCACGCCGACTCCTCCGGCGGCTGGTTCGTCAACCTCCCGCACCCCGAGCCGCTGACCCTGGCCGAGGCCCGGCGCACCCCGCCGCAGCAGTGGCTGGACCGGCTGCGCCGGGCGTTCGCCGGCCACTGCGCGCCCGCCGCCGACCTGCTGGCCCGCACCGAGGCGGCCGACCTGCTGATCACCGGCCCGCTGGAGACCATGCCGCCGGTGCCGACCTGGAGCCGGGGCCGGATGGTGCTGGTCGGCGACGCCGTCCACGCCGCCTCCCCCAGCTCCGGACAGGGCGCCTCACAGGCCGTGGAGAGCTCCGTGCAGCTGGCGCGCTGCCTGCGCGACCTGCCCCACGACCAGGCCTTCACCGCCTACGAGGGGCTGCGCCGGGCCCGCGTGGAGCGGATCATCGCCCTGGCCGCCCGCACCAACGCCAGCAAGGCCAGCCCGCTCGCACGCGGACCGCGCGACCTCAGGCCCGAACCCCTCGACTGGCAGTTCACCCACCGCATCGACTGGGACGCCCCCGTCCCGCCCCCGCAGCCCGCCCTCGAATTCCACTCGAAATCCGCTTGAAATCCGCTCGAGGAATACTCGGGAAAAAGCCCGTACTCACTCGATCAGGGTGCGTGGAGAGGCCGCGGCCCGCCGGCGCGGCTATTTTGCCGGTGGCGTGCATGCCATGATGAGAGCCACATCGGCGCCCGACGCCGTGGGCGGATATGTGTCTTCGGCGCTGCAAAGGGAGAGCGGACAGTGGAAAATCGCGTCATAGTGGTTGGTGCCGGCCCCGTGGGCCTCATGCTCGCGGGTGAGATCAGGCTCGGCGGCGCGGAGGTCACCGTCTACGACAAACTGCCCGCGCCGTCCGGGGAATCCCGGGCCCTCGGCTTCACCAGACGCGTCGCCGAGATCCTCGACCAGCGCGGCCTGCTCACCCGGCTGGGCGACTTCCGCCGCGGCCGGCGAGGCCACTTCGGCGGCGTCGGCTTCGACCTGGACACGCTCGAGGAGAGCCACCACGGGGTGCTCGGCCTGCCCCAGTCACGCACCGAACAGGTGCTCACCGACTGGCTGGCCGAACTGGGCGTCACCGTCCGGCGCGGCCACGAGGCCGTCGCCTTCACCGAGACCGCCGACGGCGTCGAACTCGTCCTCGACGGCCCCGACGGCCGCCACCGGGACACGGCCGCCTACCTCGTCGGCTGCGACGGCCCCGACAGCACGGTCCGCACCCTCGCCGGCATCGCCGCCCCCGGCTGGGAATCCACCCGCGGGATGTACATGGCCGACGTGACGGGCGTCGAACCGCGCCAGCGGCCCACCGGCGAACACGTCCCGGGCGGCAGCATGGTGCTGTCCGTCAGCCTCGGCGACGGCTACCACCGCGTCCTCATCCACGACCGGAGCCTGCCGCCCCACCCCGACTCCGCCGCCCTGACCTTCACCGACGTCGCCGACGCCTGGCAGCGCATGACCGGCGAGTCCATCCACCACGGCAGCGCCCGCTGGATGGCCGCCTTCGGCAACGGCGCGGGCCTGGCCACCACCTACCGGCGCGGCCGCGTCCTGCTCGCCGGGGACGCCGCCCACGCCACCCCGCCGCTGGCCGGCTGGGGACTGAGCACCGGCATCCAGGACGCGGTCAACCTCGGCTGGAAACTCGCCGCGGTGAGCACCGGACGCGCCCCCGACAGCCTCCTGGACACCTACCACGCCGAACGCCACCCCCTCGGCGAGCAGCTGCTGCGCAACACCCACGCCGCCACCGCCCTCTACCTCAGCGACGAGGAGATGGACCCGCTGCGCGCCGTCATGCGCGAGCTGATGGACGACCCCAGCGCCGCGGAGCACTTCGCCGGCATGGTCAGCGGCCTCGGCGTCCACTACGGCACCTGCCCCGGCGACCACCCCCTGCTGGGCCGCCGCCTGTCTCCCGACCACGCGCTCGACCTGCCCGACGGCCGCCGCACCCGCGTCGCCGACCTGCTGCGCCCGGCCCGCGGCGTCCTCATCGTCACCGACGCCGCCGACGGACTCCAGCACCGGGCGGCCGCCTGGTCCGACCGCGTCGACGTCGTCACCGGCACCTGGGCGCCCGCCGACACCCCGGGCGTGCCGCCGCGGCTGCCGGCCGCCGCACTGGTCCGGCCCGACGGCTACGTCGCCTGGACGCAGCCGGGCGGCGCCGGCCTGACCGCAGCCCTGGAAAGCTGGTTCGGCCCGGCCCGCGTCACCGCGGACCTCTAGCACCAGACGATCCCCCCCGAACCCGCCAGGAATCCCCAGACCCCCAGAGCGAAGAGGAGACAAGGGAGCGATGACCGCACCCATTCTGGTCACCGGTGGCACCGGCACCCTGGGAAGCCACGTGGTTCCCCTGCTGCAGCAGGCCGGCCACGACGTACGCATCCTCGCCCGCAAGCCCCGCGAGTCCGCCAACGGCATCGAGTACTTCGCCGTCGACCTGATGACCGGCGAGGGCATCGACACCGCCCTGCGCGGCGTGGAGACCGTGCTGCACCTCGCCGGCAGCAACAAGGGCGACGACAAGGTGGCCCGCACCCTGGTGACCGCCGCCAAGAAGGCCGGCGTCCGCCACATCGTCTACATCTCCGTCATCGGCACCGACACGATGCCGCTGGGCTGGTTCAAGACCCAGCTCGAAGCGGAGAAGATCATCACCGGTTCCGGCATCCCCTGGTCCATGCTGCGCGCCGCCCAGTTCCACGACATCGTGTGGGCGATGGCGCAGAAGATGACCAAGATGCCCGTCCTCCCCGTCCCCGGCGGCCTGCAGTTCCAGCCGGTCGACTCCCGCGAAGTGGCCGCCCGCCTGGTCGAGCTGACCCTGGGCCAGCCCGCCGGCCGCGTCCCCGACCTGGCCGGACCCAAGGTCTACCCGCTCGGCGACCTGCTGCGCAGCTACCTGTCCGCGCAGGGCAAGCGCCGCCCGATGCTGCCCATGCGCATGCCCGGCAAGGCCGGCAAGGCCTACCGCGCCGGCCAGAACCTCGCCCTGAAGGGCAACGACGTGGGCAAGCGCACCTGGGAGGAGTTCCTCGCCGAGCGCGTGGCCGCCTGACCGCCCCACCCGCCCTCCGCGAACTGCCGGGACCCCACCAGGGGCCCCGGCAGCAGCGTTTCACGGCACCGGCGGCACCACGCCCGGCCCCCTTCAGCGCGCCTCCAGCTCCCGCGCCAGGGAACGCTCCAGCGCGGTGAGCGGCACATCCCCGCACACCTGCTCCGGATGCCCCGGCACCGGCCCCGTCAGCGGCCCCACCGGCTCCCCGGGAGCGGCGTCCCGGAGCGCTCCGACCGTGCCACCGGGCTCCGGACCCGTATGGAACGTGCCGTACGCCACCAGACAACGGTAGATCGCACGCAGCACACGGCGCGGGCGCAGCGGATTCCACATGGCGGGTCTCCTCACAGCTCGGCGGTCACAGGCCATCCACCCCACCTTCCGGCCGAGCGGCGGAGAAACGCCGCAGATCCGCTCGAGCCCCGCCCCGCACCCCACCGGAGCACCACCCGCACCCCGCCACAGCCGCACCCGCTCCCGAACCAAGCCCCGCCCCAGGCCCGCTCGACCCCCGCCGGCCCCCGGCCCGCCCCACCCCCGGCCCCCGCCCGGAGCGCACCCGCCCCCGCCCCCGCGCAGACCCGCACCACCAGGCACGACACCCCGCCGCCGCCCGCCCGCCGCCCCGTCACCGCGGCCCGCCGCGCGCGGACCGTAACGGCGAACCGCCCTGTTCAACCGCGCCCCCGCGGCCGCAGTCGGACACCCCGGCCGCCGGTTAGATCGAAGACGCCGTGCGACGCGATCCGAGAGAGGACCCCATGACGTACATCATCCACCCCGGTGACCGGCCCGAGGGCCGCCGCGGATTCGAGATCGTGCTGTCGAGCAAGATGACCGACGGGGCGGCGTCATTGGTGGAGACGCGCCAGGGACCGGCCTGGTCCGGCCCCCCGCTGCACACGCACGCGCAGTCCACGGAGACGTACTTCGTCGTCTCCGGCAAGCTGATCGTCCAGGTCGACGACGAGGTCGTCGAACTCGGCCCGAGCGCCATGGCCCACATCACCGTCGGCACCCGGCACACCTGGGCCACCCCGCCCGGCGAGGGCGCGCACTTCTTGACCCTGCACATGCCCGGCGGCTACGAGGACTACCACCCCACCGCGCTGCAGGCCGAGAAGGACAACGGCGGCCCGCTCACCCAGGAGGACCTGTTCAAGATCGCCGCCCGGTTCGACTGGCGACCGGCCGGCGACCGGCCGATGCGCCTGACCCCCGACGGCCGCCTGGTCCCCGCCGCCCAGGCCGACGACGAGGCCGCCCGCCTGCGCGAGGAGTGGCTCAAGGCCAACGGCCGGCCGATCGAGATCCAGCCCATCCACGACGACGGCTTCTACGACAAGGCCGACACCGCCCAAGCCGGCCAGAACGCCTGAGCACAGCACAGACGCCTGAGCGCCCCCACGAAGGAGCACCCGTGAGCGACCTGAAGATCGCCGTCATCCTCGGCAGCACCCGCCCCGGCCGCAACGGCAAGGCCGTCGCCGACTGGGTCATGGACCGGGCCGGCGCCCGCACCGCCGCCGAGTACGAGCTGATCGACCTCGCCGACCACCCGCTGCCGCTCCTGGACGAGCCCGTCCCCGCGGCCCGCCGCCAGTACAGCAACGAGCACACCAAAGCCTGGGCCGCGAAGATCGCCGCCTTCGACGGATACGTCTTCGTCACCCCCGAGTACAACCACTCCGTCCCGGCCGCGCTCAAGAACGCCATCGACTACCTGCACCAGGAATGGGCCGACAAGGCCGCCGCCTTCGTCTCGTACGGCACCCTCGGCGGCGCCCGCGCCGTCGAGCACCTGCGCGCCATCGCCAGCGAACTCCGGCTGGCGCACGTCCGCCAGCAGCTGTCCTTCTCGATGTTCACCGACTTCGAGAACTGGTCCCTCTTCAAGCCCGGCGAGCAGCACGACGCCGCCGCGCCCGTCCTGTTCGACCAGCTGGAGTCCTGGGCCCGCGCCCTCAGGACCGTGCGCGCCTGAAAGGTACGGAGGCTGCGTCATGACCACCGTGGCACGGACCGGCAAGGGTGTCCGTCGTCTGGACCGGGTGATCATCAGGTTCGCGGGGGATTCCGGTGACGGGATGCAGCTCACGGGGGACCGGTTCACCTCGGAGACCGCGTCGTTCGGCAATGATCTGTCGACGTTGCCGAATTTCCCGGCGGAGATCCGGGCGCCGGCCGGGACGCTGCCGGGGGTGTCGTCGTTCCAGCTGCATTTCGCCGATCATGACATCCTGACGCCGGGGGACGCGCCGGATGTGCTGGTGGCGATGAATCCGGCGGCGCTGCGGGCGAACCTCGCCGATCTGCCGCGGGGCGCGGAGGTGATCGTCAACACGGACGAGTTCACCCGGCGGGCGCTGCAGAAGGTCGGCTACGGCACCAGTCCGCTGGAGGACGGTTCGCTGGACGGTTATCAGGTGCATCCGGTGCCGCTGACGACGCTGACGGTGGAGGCGCTGAAGGGGTTCGGGCTGTCGCGCAAGGAGGCCGAGCGCAGCAAGAACATGTTCGCGCTGGGGCTGTTGTCGTGGATGTACCACCGGCCCACGGAGGGCACGGAGCGGTTCCTGCGGTCGAAGTTCGCGAAGAAGCCGGACATCGCGGCGGCGAACGTCGCGGCGTTCCGGGCGGGGTGGAACTTCGGGGAGACGACGGAGGACTTCGCGGTCTCCTACGAGGTGGCGCCGGCGGCGGCGGCGTTCCCGCCGGGCACCTACCGCAACATCTCCGGGAACCTGGCGCTGTCCTACGGGCTGGTCGCCGCGTCCCGGCAGGCGGACCTGCCGCTGTTCCTGGGCTCGTATCCGATCACTCCGGCGTCGGACATCCTGCACGAGCTGAGCCGGCACAAGAACTTCGGGGTGCGCACCTTCCAGGCCGAGGACGAGATCGCCGGGATCGGGGCGGCGCTGGGTGCGGCGTTCGGCGGGTCGCTGGCGGTGACCACCACCTCCGGGCCGGGGGTGGCGCTGAAGAGCGAGACGATCGGGCTGGCGGTGTCGCTGGAGCTGCCGCTGCTGGTGGTGGACATCCAGCGCGGCGGGCCCTCGACGGGGCTGCCGACCAAGACGGAGCAGGCGGATCTGCTGCAGGCGATGTACGGGCGCAACGGCGAGGCGCCGGTGCCGGTCGTCGCGCCGCGCACGCCGGCGGACTGCTTCGACGCGGTGCTGGAGGCGGCGCGGATCGCGCTGGTCTACCGCACCCCGGTCTTCCTGCTCTCCGACGGGTATCTGGCCAACGGCAGCGAGCCGTGGCGGATCCCGGACCTGCAGGAGCTGCCGGACCTGCGGGTGCGGTTCGCGCAGGGCCCCAACCACACCCGGGAGGACGGCGGTGAGGTGTTCTGGCCCTACAAGCGCGACCCGCGCACCCTGGCCCGCCCGTGGGCGATCCCGGGCACGCCGGGGCTGGAGCACCGCATCGGCGGGATCGAGAAGCAGGACGGCACCGGCAACATCTCCTACGACCCGGCCAACCACGATTTCATGGTCCGCACCCGGCAGGCCAAGGTCGACAACATCACCGTCCCGGACGTGGAGGTCGACGATCCGGACGGGGCGGCGCGGACGCTGGTGCTGGGCTGGGGCTCGACCTACGGGCCGATCACCGCGGCCGTGCGGCGCCTGCGCGGGCAGGGCGGCCGGATCGCGCAGGCGCACCTGCGGCACCTCAACCCCTTCCCCGCCAACCTCGGAAGGGTCCTCGAGAAGTACGACAAGGTGGTGGTCCCCGAGATGAACCTCGGCCAGCTCGCCACCCTCATCCGCGCGAAGTACCTGGTCGACGCCACCTCGTACACCCAGGTCAACGGCATGCCGTTCAAGGCCGGGCAACTGGCCCGCGCATGGCAGGAGATGCTGCATGAGCACTGAACTCAAACTCCTCGCCAAGGACTTCAAGTCCGATCAGGAGGTGCGCTGGTGCCCGGGCTGCGGTGACTACGCGGTGCTGGCGGCCGTGCAGGGCTTCATGCCCGAGCTCGGCCTGGCACGGGAGAACATCGTCTTCGTCTCCGGCATCGGGTGTTCCTCCCGCTTCCCGTACTACATGAACACCTACGGGATGCACTCCATCCACGGCCGCGCCCCCGCCATCGCCACCGGCCTGGCCGCCTCCCGCCGCGACCTGTCGGTGTGGGTGGTCACCGGCGACGGCGACGCGCTGTCCATCGGCGGCAACCACCTCATCCACGCCCTGCGCCGCAACGTCAACCTCAAGATCCTGCTGTTCAACAACCGGATCTACGGCCTGACCAAGGGCCAGTACTCGCCCACCTCCGAGGTCGGCAAGGTCACCAAGTCGACCCCGATGGGCTCGCTGGACGCCCCCTTCAACCCCGTCTCGCTGGCGCTGGGCGCGGAGGCGTCCTTCGTGGCCCGCACCGTCGACTCCGACCGCAAGCACCTCACCGAGGTGCTGCGGGCCGCCGCCGGCCACCCGGGCACCGCGCTGGTGGAGATCTACCAGAACTGCAACATCTTCAACGACGGCGCCTTCGAGGTGCTCAAGGACCGCCGGCAGGCCGAGGAGGCGGTGATCCGGCTGGAGCACGGCGAGCCGATCCGCTTCGGCGCCGACCGCTCCAGGGGCGTGGTGCGCGACCGGGCCACCGGCGAGCTGAGGGTGGTCACCGTCACCGCGGACAACGAGGCCGACGTCCTGGTCCACGACGCCCACGCCGCCTCCCCCACCACCGCCTTCGCCCTGTCCCGGCTGGCCGACCCCGACACCCTGCACCACACCCCCATCGGCGTGTTCCGCTCTGCCGGCCGGCCCGTCTACGACACCCTCATGGCCGACCAGCTCGACACCGCCGTCGAGCAGAACGGCAAGGGCGACCTCGCCGCGCTCCTGGCCGGCGGCGACACCTGGACCGTCACCGGCTGAGCGGACCCCTACGGCCCGCCCGGACGACGCCGGCACGGCCGCGCGTACCGGTGCACGCTCCCGGCGCGGCGCACCGCCGCTCGAATCGCCCTCGCGGCCGCGTCGACAAACCCTCGAGCTTCCGCTTCCCGCCGGCCGATCCACGCCGCGCGGACCGCCGTTGCCCGCATCATGCAAGAACAACCCACAGGGAGGGGGCAGGCGAGGTGAACGCGCACGCACATGCCGCCGGTGGACGGGGCGGAGGCCACGGCCACGCCGTGGTGGTCGGCTCCAGTCTCGCCGGGCTCACCGCGGCCCGGGCCCTGGCCAACTTCATGGACCGGGTCACCGTCGTCGAACGCGACTGGGTGCCGCGCGGTCCCGGCCGGCGCCGGGGAGTCCCCCAGGCGAGGCACACGCACACCCTGATGACAGCCGCCCAGCAGGGCCTGGAGCAGCTGTTCCCCGGCATAGGCCAGGACCTGGCCGACGCCGGAGCGGTGCACGTCCGGATGCCCGAGGACATGCTGCTGCTCGGCCCGGGAGGCTGGCTGCCCCGGGTCGGCCCCGGCCTGTCGATGCTCAGCGCCGGCCGCGACCTGATCGACGCGGTGATCCGCGACCGGCTGCTCGCCGACACCAAGGTGAGCTTCCTGAGCGAGCACGAGGCCGTCGCGCTCCAGCCCGGCCGCAACGACACCGTCACCGGCGTATGGGTGCGCCGGCGGGACCGCAGCACCCCCGGCGGATGGGCCCCCCGCCGCCTGATGTCCGCCGACTTCGTGGTGGACGCCACCGGACGCGGCTCGCGCGCCCCCCAGTGGCTGGCCGAACTCGGCTACGCGCCCGCGCCCGAGACCGTGGCCGGCACCGGTACCGCCTTCGCCACCGCCGTGTTCGCGACGCCCGTCGGCCATGTCGCGGACTGGAAGAGCCTGCTGCTCATGCCCGCGCCCGGCCACCCCGTCCAGGGCATGCTTAACCCCATAGAGGGCGGCCGCTGGTCGGTGTCGATCTGCGCCGACGACGCCAGGAGCCTGCCCACCGACCACGCGGGACTGCTGCGCGCCGCGGGCACCCTGCGCCACCCCCTGCTGCACGACATCCTGCGGGCCGCCACACCCCTCGGCCCGGTCTACGGCTGCCGGACCACCCACAACCGCTGGCGCCACTACGAGAAGCTGCGCCGCTGGCCCGACCAGTTCCTCGTCCTCGGCGACGCCTTCGCCGCCTTCGACCCGGCCCACGGCCAGGGCATGACGACGGCGGTGCAGGGCGCCCTCGTCCTCGACCACATGCTGGCCGGCCACGGCACGGCCGTCGGCCTCGGCTACCGGCTGCGCCGCGCCCTCGCCCACCGGCTGGCCCCCGCCTGGCGAACGGCCACCCGCGCCCCGCGGGCGGCTGACAGCGGCCAGGACCCGCGGGCCGGCGTACGCACCCGGCTCGGCCGGCGCTACCGGGCCCGCATCGCGGCCGCCGCGACCAGGGACCCGTACGCGGCGGCCGCACTGCTCCAGCTCCTCCACACGGCCGCACCGCCCGCCACGGCACTGCGGCCACGGGTGCTGCGGGCCGCCCTGCGCGGCCCGCAGCACCCGGCCCCGGCGGCCCCGCCCACCACCACGCACGGCCCGGACGCCCGCCGGCACCGCCGTGCCGCCCCGCCCGCACCCGCCCTCGGCGTCCCCGACGGCCCGGCGCGGCACGGCCTGACGCGTCAGGTGTGACAGGGCAGCCCGAAGCGCCCGAGCCCGCACCCCGAGACTCGCAACTTCCTTGAGAAAGACTCGAGTTGGAACCGGAATCCGGCTCGAGAGCGGTTGTTCGCCCCTGCCGCGCTCGATAGCGTTCCAGCTGCTCCAAGGCACGGGCCCGCTTGCGCCGCGGCAGGCCGCCCCGACCCCCGACCGCTCACCGGCCGGACCGGGTGTGCCAGTGACGGCCGAGCGGCGAGGGGAGGGTGTGCGGGTATGAGCACGACCGAAACGGCGCCGCCGGGTGCGCGTACCGGGGCGTCGAGAGGCGAACGCATCGCGGACTGGACGGACGGACGGCTCGGGATCTACAGCTTCCGCAGCCTGATCCGCAAGGTGTTCCCCGACCACTGGTCGTTCATGGTCGGCGAGATCGCCCTCTACAGCTTCATCGTGCTGCTGCTCACCGGCGTCTGGCTCACCATGTTCTTCGACCCGAGCATGGCCGAGACCGTCTACGAGGGGTCGTACGCCCCGCTGCACGGCGTCCGGATGTCACAGGCCTACGCCTCCACCGTCGACATCAGCTTCGAGATACGCGGCGGCCTGTTCATCCGCCAGCTGCACCACTGGTCGGCCATCGTCATGATCGCCGCCCTGTGCGTGCACACGCTGCGCCACTTCCTCACCGGCTCGTTCCGCAAGCCGCGCGAGGTCAACTGGCTGATCGGCTTCGTCCTCCTGGTCCTGGTCATCCTGGAAGGCTTCGTCGGGTACTCACTGCCCGACGACCTGCTCTCCGGCACCGGCCTGCGCATCGCCGAAGGCGTCACGCTCGCCATCCCGCTGGTCGGCACCTACCTGACGATGTTCCTCTTCGGCGGCGAGTTCCCCGGCCACGACGTGATCCAGCGGTTCTACAGCTTCCACATCCTGCTGCTGCCGGGAATCATCGTGGCCCTGGTCACCGTCCACCTGATCCTGGTCTTCTACCACAAGCACACCCAGTTCCGGGGCCCCGGCCGCACCGAGCGGAACGTCGTCGGCCAGCCCCTGCTGCCGAACTACGCGGCCAAGGCGGGCGGTTTCTTCTTCCTCGTCGCCGGACTGCTCGCGCTGCTCGCCGGCATCGCACAGATCAACCCCGTGTGGACCTACGGCCCCTACCGCGCCGACCAGATCTCCCAGGGATCCCAGCCGGACTGGTACATGGGCTTCCTCGAGGGTGCCCTGCGTGCCATGCCCCCCTGGGAGTTCGTCCTGTGGGGCTACACCGTCAACCTCGGCATCCTGATCCCGGCGGTCATCCTGCCCACCCTGATGGCCACCGTGTTCGCCTTCTGGCCCTTCCTGGAGGCCTGGGTCACCAAGGACACCAGGGAACACCACCTCCTCGACCGGCCCCGCGACCACCCCACACGGACCGCGTTCGGCTGCGCCTTCGTCGCCCTCTACCTGGTCCTCTTCTTCGGCGGCGCCAACGACATCCTGGCCGAGCGCTTCCACCTCTCGCTCAACGCCATCACCTGGGCCGTACGCATCGGCATCTTCGCCGTCCCGGCCCTCACCTACATCGCCACCCGGCGGATCTGCCTCGGCCTCCAGCGACGCGACCGCGACAAGCTCCTGCACGGCCGCGAGACCGGCAGGATCCGCAGACTCCCGCACGGCGAATACGTCGAGGTGCACGAGCCCCTCGACCGCGCCACGCAGTACGCCCTGCTGTCCCGGCAGGACTACCGGCCCCTGCCGGCACCCGCACCGGAACACAACGGCATCCCCAACCCCCGGCGCCGCGAGGAAGTCCTGCGCCACCGCCTCAGCCGCTGGCTCTACGGCAACCAGATCGCAAAGCCCACGCCCCAGGAACTGGCACACGCCGGGCACTCACCCGACGGACACGGGCCCACCCCGTCCGACGGCCACCTGGAAACCGGCTCCCGGCACGCCCTCGGGCAGCCGCAGCCGGACCAGGAACCGCACTGACCCGGCGGCACGTCGCAGCGGGCCGGCCGGCACCGCGGCGCGGGTGACCAGAGGACGGGTCACCCGCGCCGCCGTCTCGCCGCACCACGAACGGAGGCCCGATGACCACCAGCCCACGGCGCCGGGAAGATCCCCGAGCCGAGTCCATCACCCGGGCCCGCACCGGCCTGACCCAGGACCTGCGCGACCGCCAGCGGCGCTACCTCACCGCCATGCTGATCCGCACCGCCTGCGTGATCCTGATGGCCCTCACCTGGAACCGCTGGCCCGCCCTCGCCGTCTGCGCCCTGATCGGCTCCGTCGCCATCCCGTACGTCGCCGTCGTCGCCGCCCAGGCCGGCTGGCGCCAGCAACGCGGCGCCCGGCCACTGCTGACCTGGACCCCCGCGGACCCCGCCCCCCGCACCCCCCTCGAACCCACCCTGGTCCTCCCCCCGGAACGACACACGACAAGCTGGTCCGAGTGACCGTGTGTTCCCGGCGGCGTTGCTGCACCGTCTTCTGCTCTCGCGGGTGTGGCGCGGGGCAGGGCTGGTGGTGCGTCCGGGGACCGTGCCGTGCCGGCACGGCGATCCGGTCGCGCGCCGCCACGCTGCCACGCTGCGTGCTCCCGGCCCGAGCGTCCGGGAATGCCGCGGGCCGTGTGCTCCATCCGGCTGCCGGTGCTGCGGTTCGCCGGTGAGGACTCCAGCCGGGGGAGCGCCGCATCCACGGTGAACTCCTCGTCCTGGGCGTCACGGTGGCCGCCTCCACGGTCGGGGAGATCCTTTGGGAAGGCCGGGACCGGCCCGGTGCCCGGGCGCGCCACGAGCAGGTGGGCGGACTTCCCGCGCTCCCGGGCCGATGTGCTGCCGGCATGCGGCTTCCTGGAAACGATCACCTTGTCCGGGGTGCGGCTTCGGGCAGGTGCGGTGATCGAGCACGCCGGCCGCCGGATCCGGGTCCTCGGCGCCGCGCACCCCACCGCGTCCTGGGTGACGCAAGTCGCGAAGGGCCTGGTCATGGACCTCGAGGACGCCGGCTGCCGGGCCGGGTTCCTGATCCGGGACCGGGACGGGACGTTTCCCGCCCTGTTCGACACCGTCCTCACCGAGGCAGGGACCGAAATAGTACTCGGCGGAGTACGGATGCCGCGCATGAACTCGATCCTGGAACGGCGGGCGCCCGCCTGCCGGCGCGAGCCGCCGGACCGCACCCGGATCGGGACCAGCGACCGTCGTCGGCCGCGACCGGGATGGCGGTGGGATCTTCATGCCTCAGTGCACCTGGCGCTGAGCCGAAGCGCGGCGGTGGTCACACGGCAGGTCTCCCGGCACCAGGGCCGACGGCACAGGCGCGGCGCCGGGCAGGGGGTACCGTTCCGGCATGACGCCGGCGCCGCCCCGATTTCCGCCCTACCCCATCCGCGGCGTGCACGTCCTGCACCAGAAGCAGAACTGCGCACCACACTTCGCGGAGATAGAGGTGGATTTCGAGCCCGCGGTCGAGGGCTTCGCCTTCGAGACGGCCCAGGACCTGACGGCGGAGTACGGACCCGCCGAAGACCTCCCGCGCTTCCTTGCGGCCGCCGCCGCGGGGATCGAGGAGCAGCTGGGCTCGCCCGAGTACGAAGTCACGATCGCGGTCCGGGTGGTGCTGAGACGCGCCCGCGCCGACACGTTCGGCTCTCATGAACGGGCGTTCGACATCGCGGGCCGCCTCGCCGCCCGCAAGGCTTTGGAACGCGCGGGTCACCCGCGGCCCTGAACACCGCCCCTGCTCGACGGCAGGCGGCCCACCCCGCCCTGCCGGCCGGACCTCGAGCGACAACAAGGCGCTGCTGCGGGGGGTGCCCGTCACGGTTTCCTCAACGGTGCCCACTGCTTCGAGCTCGGACAAGCGCGTGCACCCGCACGCGTGAACGGAAGAACGGCAGTGGACCCAGCGCAGTGGGCACCGGGCGGCGGAGGCGTGATGCCCGATGCCGTACGGGACACCGTCGCAGCCCGTCACCGCGCGGTGGACTTCCTCACCCGCCTCCAGACCGGACACGGCATCCGGGCCGTGACGGCCGATGCCTTCCTCGGCGGGCGGGGAAGCGCGCGCTGGACGGTCAACACCCGCGCCGTCATCCAGCGCGAGGCCCCCCGACGGGATGCTCGGCCGCCCGCCGCGGTTCCCGCTTCACCGACGCGTGAGCACGCGGAATTCGTTGCCGTCGGGGTCGGCCAGCAGCACGGCCCCGTCCCCGCCGCGGGCGGGGCCGAGACGCTTCGCCCCGAGGGAGAGCAGGCGCTCGACCTCCGCTTGCTGATCGTCCTCCGGCACGAGGTCGAAGTGCAGGTCCTTGCCGGGGTCCGGCATGAGCGGCGGACCACCCCATGTGATCTTCGTGCCGCCGTTCGGTGACTGGATGGCGGTCTCCTCGTCCTGGTCCCAGACCAGCGGCCAGCCCAGCGCCTGGCTCCAGAAGTAGCCCACGGCCTGCGAACCGTCGCAGGCGAGCGCTCCGATGAGGCCACAGCCGGCGAGGAAGGCATTGCCCGGCTCGATGACGCAGAACTCGTTGCCCTCGGGATCGGCGAGCACCACGTGGGACGCGTCCGGTTCCTGGCCGACGTCGGCGTGCCGCGCGCCGAGGTCGAGCGCCCTGGCCACGGTCTCCCGCTGTTCCTCCGGGGAGGAACTGGTCAGGTCGAAGTGCAGCCGGTTCTGGGCGGTCTTCCGCGCCCGGGAGGGACGGAAGCCCAGACGGTAGCCGGCGTCGTTCCCGGACAACAGGGTGACCCCGTCGTCACCCCCGTCGGCTCTCTGCAGGCCCAGGACGCCGGCCCAGAAGTGCGCCAGGCGCTCGGGCTGGTGCGCGTCGAAAGAGACCGCGAAGAGTTGACTGCTCATTGCGCCCCGTACCCTCGGTTTGCTGGGTGCCCACAATCGGCAGGGCGCCTGTCGGCGCCTCGAACGAGGATCCTAGGGTCCGGCCGCCCCCGGTCGCAGCCGAGTATTCCGCGGCCCGCGTGCGGACTCTGCTGCGGTGTGCCGGTCGGACGGTTCTGACGCATCAGTCGTCCACAGGAGTCCGCCGGCGCCATGTCGCCCGCACGGTCGGGGAATTGGCCGAGCCGCGACAGGCCCTGGTCGAAGAGCACCGTCACGGCACACGCGGCGGAAGGCGGGAGGCGTACGGCCGACGAGGCGCACAAGCCGGTCGTGGGGCGGACACCGCCCCACGACCGCTGCCCGCCCCGACCGGGCGAACTACCGCGTGCGCAGCCGGGCCCGGCGGTGCGTCAGCCCTCCCCGTGCGCGATCCGCAGCGGCCTTGCGAGCAGCCCGTCGAAGGCCTCGCGGTAGGAGGGAGTCCCGGCGTCGGCGCGCCGGTGGGGCGAGTGGGCACGGACGAGGACCTCGCCGACGGCGCAGTACCAGATGCTGCGGGAGACGCTCGCGGCCTGGGCGGGCGTGCAGCCGCGGTCGTCGGCTCCGGCCACGATGTCACGGACGCGGTGGTGGAGGGCCGTCGCACCGATGCCCGACCCGGCCGCCAGCCGGCGGATGGAGAGCTTCCCCCAGCCCTCGCGGTCGATGAGCCCGCGGGCCGCGTCGTCTTCCCGGACGGCGGCCGGACCATGGAGGACGGCGGCCATGACGAGCTGCTGCGCCGCGGGGGCCGCTACTCAGCAGCGCGCCCGAAGCTCACCAGTGCCCTCCGTACGTGGAGCACATGACGCGCCCGCTGGTGCACGGCCGGACGAGAACGTGGACCAGGGCGACGACGGCCTGTCCCGCCGTACCGCCGCGGTGCCGTGCCGGGACGGACCCGAACGGGCAGAATCGTCCGCTGGGCATGGGGACTTTGTGGGGAGGACGCAGTGGGCAGTGAAGCTGATCGGGTTCGCGTTGGTCTGGTGGGGGGTGATGACGCTCCTGGCACGGTGGCTGTTCCACGACTCGTGGGATGAGGCTGCGGGCACGGCGTTTACGTCGGCGTGCGTTTTGGCGGGAGTGCAAGTGGGGGAGCGGTGGCGGCGCAGACTGGCTCGGCAGCGCTCCGACGAACGTTCCTAGCTGACCGCTGCCTCGCAGGCCACGAGAGGACGTCCAGCGCCGACGCAGGTCCGGATCCATACGCGACTATGCCCACCGCATGCCGATGGCGGAGAGCCGTATGTGTCCAGAGGCGGCTTCTCTGATCAGCAGGCCGTGGTTCGGCCTGGGCTGATCAGTTGGGCCGACTCTTGCACCAGCAGCGGACGGGGGCGTGTCATGCCACTTTCTTGTACTTGCGGACGGCGGTGACGCCTTGGGCCGAGTAGACGGCCGTCATGCTGTCCGGGGTCTGTTCGCGTACGATCGTGCCTTTCCTGCCCTGGCTCTCGAACGACTGGATCAGTTTGCCGGCTTCCTCGGTGAACACGGAGGTCGCCTGCCTTGCGCCGATGAACAGCAAGGGGGTGGAGACCTGCTCGCCGAGGGTGAAGGTGATCCGGTCGGTCCACAGCTCCGACAAGTAGGTCCAGGTCCATCTGTCGCCGTCACGGCTGAGTTCCTCGCTCGGCCTGACCATGGCTTGGGCTTCCCGGTGAGCGGCACTCATCCCCGCGGCCTGGAGGAACTGGTCCCATACGGGGTCTTTGGGGTCGCTCAGCAGATCCCACTTTCCGGTCTGCACCATCGTTCACCGCTTTCGTATCAGGGTTGTTCCGCAACCCGTACTGGCTTCGTCACCGCAGAACAGTGCCGCACGTCCTGCCGCACGGCTGTCTTGTCGGGTGGGTGGGGGACGTAGACCACTCCGCAGTCCCCTGGGAAGGCGGAGGGCGCCGCCTTCGCAGCCACCGCAATGCCTGGGCTCAGGAGTTTTCGGATGCGTCCTTGGGAGGCGTCAGCCACGGGTGGACGCATGCTACGAGTTCGGGGTGGAACAGGGTGCCGGGGCCGCACTGGAAGTCGAAGCGGGTGAGTTCCTTGCCGTCGCCGTTCATGTCCACGCAGCGGTAGAACTTGGACTGATCGTCAGGATCGGGGAAGAAGCCCTCCCGTGTGCAGGCAGGAGGCGCTGCGGCAGCCTGCGCGGGAGTCGAGTAGGCGAGACCGGCCAGAGCGAGCAGCAGAGCGGCTGCGGTGCGACGTGTGCGATTCATAACGTGTAAACGCTTTCCGCGGCCCCGGGTTGCTCACCACTTCGGGTGGCGCAATGTGATCTCTCGGTGGTGACGACACCGGTCGTCCCGGTCGCACCGGGCGGCGCAAGGCCGGGGGAGTGCGGCGTCGGCCTGTGGGGCTCCAGCGGTTCCTGGTCCCTGCCCGTTCGGCGGCGTGCCGGCAGCAGGCGTCGGCGGCGGGTGGCAGCCTCCCAGGTGGGTCATGGCCGCCCTGGTGTCCTCGACGGCGTGCAGAGGGAGCTGTACCGCGGCCGCCGGCTGTCCGGTCTCCCGCGACACCGACGAGGGGCAGCTCCGCCGTTGCGTGACCGAGCTGCCCCTGCCATGGCTGCCGCTCGGGTCAGTGCACGGCGACGTAGAACGAGTTGGCCAGTCCACCACCGGAAGGGTTGTAGCTGCCGACGGTGATGCCCTTGCCGCCCGCGCAGTTGCCCGGGATGACGCGGAGGGTGGAGCCCGGGGTGTTACGCGGGGTGGCGGTCACGATGGCCCGGGAGAGGTCGACATCCGGATTGCTGATCTCGACGCAGTAGACGTGTCCCGAGGCGGTCACCGATGCGACCCCCTTGGAATGCACGACCGTGCCGTCGGCTTCGACCAGGGCACCGGCTTGCACGTACGGAGCCTGGGAGCTGCCGCCATCCGGAGCCGCGATGGCGACCCCGGCCGCCACGGCCGCCGTTGTCACGAGACCGGCGCCGGCCAGCGCCATGACTCGGGCTCTCTTCGACTTGAACATGGGCCTTTCCTCCACCTGTACCCGGCGGCCACCCTCGGCCGCACACGAATGACGCTATGGGGAAGGACCTTCACATCTCGCTGCATCCGGGATAAACCACCGTCGGGAAGGACGGTGAGGCACGTGAGCCGAGAGCCCGTGCCATCGGCGCACGCCGGGTGACAGCACGCCTGCTCAGGTGGCGACTGTCACACATCAGCCCACCAGCCAACCCCGCCCGCTGCCATGGCCCAACACGGTGGGGATCATGTGCTGTTGATAGCGGCCGCACAGCCCCCCGACACGGGGCATGGGCGGGAGGGTCACCCGCGTGGCGGCAATTCGTACCGCATAGGACCGGGCCGGCCTGCGCCCTGCGCCTGTAGCCGACAAGCGGCGAAGGGGGCGTTTGCGGTCTGGACGGTGATGGGCGGGCGGCTTGCCCTGCGGTCAACCCGCCACTGACCGGCGCTTTCTTCCGCCTCTATGAGAGCACCGGCCCGGCCCGGCGCAGTGGGATGGGGCGCCCACCGAGGTGATACTCGGCCCCTCGGCATGCCCGCCGCCCGCTGCAGAAAGCGAAACGGCCCGCCGACTCCGTCGGCGGGCCGTTTCGCAAGACCGAGGCTGAAACGGGCCGGGAATCCCCCCTGGGCCGGGAAGCCCCAAGCACTGCGCCAGGCACGCCACCGCGCCCCCCCGGACAATCACAAGGCTTGGACGGTGCAGCGCTCTCGTCCTTGACACCACGGAACGCTTCAGCCTGCGCGGAGCCTGCACCGCCGAGGGCGACGGCAACGACAGGGGCCAACAACGCCAGGCTGAGGAACACTCGACGCATTGGCTGCTCCCCCGACGGACAACCCAATGCGATCACAGTAGCGGTAAGACCCGCCTGAACAGTGCAAATGACACACAAAGAGGCGAAGCGGTGACAGCGGTGGCTTTGCACCCACGCGTCACGCTTGATCACGGCGTTACACTCACCGGACGGTGGACACCGACCGGCCAGAGCACGGCCTGGAGACCGCCATGGCCGTCGCCCAGGTTCTCGAGGCGCGGCGCGAGCCGGTGGGCAAACGCATCACCGCCCGCCTCGCCCTGACCGATGACCCCGGCGGCGCCCTCACCGGACACCCACCCCTGTAGAGATGCCACCGGCCACCGGCCACCGGCTGCCGCTGCCGGCACGTCACCGACTGGGTCGCCGACAAGATCTGCTGGGGCCTGACCAACGACGCCACCGAACGCGACGCCCTGGCCGACCAGCTCGGCCAGTGCTCCAACACGCCCATCACCGTGACCCTCGCCCGCTGGAACAAACCGGCCCCGGCCGGCGCGTTCAGCCCGGTGCCTGGCGCATGCCCGAAGAGCAGCGCAGCCGCACGCCGGGCCGGCCGACGTCCCGCGTGGTGCGTTCCACCGCGGTGGCCGCCCACAAAGAGGCGAGTGCTTCCTGCAAGGCGAAGGCGCTCTGGCCGTCGACGGCTGCCACATCCACGACGACCAGACCGGACTCCGACACGTGCACCTCGTCGGTGGCCAGGGACGCGAAGACCCGGGACCCCCCCGGCCCGGGCCTTCCCATCCGCCGGTCGGTGTCTGGAGCCAGGAAACGAACGGAGCGCGACGGGTCGCCCGCGGCCACGGGCAGCGCAACCGCACCCGGCCGGTCTCCCGGAACAAACCGGCACCCAGGCCGACCGAGCGATGTACGCCCCGCGTCCCGGCCCGCTTCGACACGACCGGCGGTGTCCCCCGACCGGCCGCATTCGGCTCGCCGTGCGAACCAGCCGGGGGCAGGATGACGGGCGTGACCAGCACGCCGATCGTCGTGCATCGACCCTCACGTACGAACCGGCCGGAACGTCACCAGACACCCACACAGACGCGACAAGAAACCCGGCACCGCCTACAGCGACCACCACCTGGACGTGCTCCTCGAAGCCGCCGGCACAGCCGACCCCGACGCCACCCCGGACGACCCGCAGCAGGGGCAACGGCACGGCAGCCACGCCCACGAGGCCACCTGAGTACATACCCAGGCATGGTCCGGTGCTCCTTCGGGACGCTGTGCCCCGTGCCGAGGAAGTCGCGAGACCAGATCACGGAAGGACCCGGCCCATGACCACGACGGCACAGGACATCCTCACCCTCAAGCTCGAGCGCACCTTCGACCAGATGGACGCCAACCACGACGGCTACCTGGACTGGACGGACTACCAAAAGCTCGCCGACCGCTACATCCAGGCCTACCGGCTCGACAGGAACGACCTCCGGACCCGGGCACTGCAGACCTTCTGCCAGATCTACTGGCTGGAGCTGCTGCGCCACGCGGGCGTGGACGGGGACCGGCTCACCAAAGAACAGTTCGTCACGGCCAGCCGCCTGGCGGTCATCGATACCAGCCGCCTGAACGTGACCGAAGGCGGCGGACACGCGATCTTCGACATCATCGACGTCGACGGCGACAACGAGATCACCAAGGACGAGTTCGCCCGCTTCCTGAGGGACGTCTGGAAGAGCGACACACCCGACGCGATGGACATGTTCACCAGGCTCGACACCGACGGGGACGGCGCGATCTCGCGCCACGAGTTCATCCGCGCGATCCGCGAGTACTACTTCTCCAACGACCCGGACGCACCGGGCAGCCTGTTCTTCGGACACGTCTGACCCACGGCCGCACCACGAACACCAGTTTGGAGATTCGCCACCGGATACCGGTGAACACTCCTCGCGTTCGGCTGGCCGGCCAACTGGTGCAGCCAGCCGACGGAGCGATCAGGAGGGACATGAAACCAACCACGATGGAGTCAGGTGGAGCCGGGACACAGGCTCGTGAGGAAGTGCTGGCAGCGATCACGAGGCAGGCCCGTTCGGTGGGGGAGCAGACGGACATCGAGGCGTCCCAGGCTCTGGAGCATCTGGCCCGTGCACTGGCAGCCCTCCCCGGTCGTGGCACCACTCAGGGGGGCGATACGGACGCCGCTGCCGGTCTGCAGATGATGGGCCCCGGACAGGAACGATCAGGCGGCCACAAAGTCGGCCTGGCCTTGGAGCTTGAGCAGTAGCGCGCCAGCTGATCAGCCCTCACCATAGCGGCGGGCCATAGCCGTGCACAGGACTTCACGAGGCCTCGCACCGCCTACGGACCTGCCACGAAGCGACAGCGGACCTTGCCAGAACCACCGTTCCTGGCCTCGCTGTTCGTCCGCGCGGCTACGCCCAGCGCATGCCGATGGCGGACAGCTGCTCGATCCGCTCCGGGGACAGCATCGCAGCCCTGCTCCGCTGGTTCCCGATCCACGCACCGAGCCGGAGTTCCCGCTCCTCCTGGTCGTCGCCGACGGCGATCCGTTCGATGTGCTTCCTCGGCACCCGGAGGTGCCCTCACGCTCGTAGAACTGGAGGGCGGCGGCATAGTTCATGGCCCACTTGTCGGCCTGGCTGGTCCGCGGTCGGGGTTTCTCGTCCTCGCCGGCGGGCTCGATGCCGAGGATGTGTTCGCACATCCACTGCTGGACGGTCATGAGCTTGTCCCAGCCGTACCGGACGGAGCGCACCCACCGTCCGAGGTCTTCGCCCTGGTGGACGACGTCGCCCGGTGACGTGGGCAGTTCACCGCCGGCCTCGAGGTGGAGTCGGGTGAGGTGGAAGGCGCGTTGCCACTTCACAGGCCAGGCTGGGCACCAGGCGGGGTCGATGCCCTCGAGCTGTTCGCGCCGCTCCCGCGGCAGTACGCCGACCGCGGACGGAACGGGCAGACCCTGGGCACGTCGCTGTTCGATCTCGGCCGCTCTCCGGGCGGCGGCTCGCTGGTTCTTCAGCCAGATGCCCACCCGGTAACCCTGATAGGTGGCGTCGGTCGGTGCCAGCAGGTGCCCGCTCTCCCGGCCCACCCACGCGCGGCGGCCAGGCCCTCTTCCCAAGCGACATCGAAGTGGGACCAGATCATGCCGAGCCTCTCCAACTGCCGGGTGCGGTCGGCATCCAGACGGCCGCAGGCGTAGAAGCGCCGGTTGTCGGCGATCCACTGCCCCAGTGGAAACCCGGCGAGCGATGCCGACCACCCCTCGACTTCCGTCTCCCGGTCGCCACCGCCGGGCACGCGGTAGGTGAACGGAACCTTCAGATCACCATGCAGCCGGTGGTAGATGGCGGCGGCTTCGATGCCGCGTCGCCAGTGGGCGTGTTCGAGGTCGATCACGCGCAGGTTGATGAACGCGGCCAGCTGCGCGGGGTCGCGGGGCGTGGAGAACTTCAGCAGCTCCCGTGCCGGCACCGACAGACCACGGTCGCCTCGGTCGCTTTCGGCTCCCTCACCTTCCCGACTCCCCTTACGGCTCTGCACACCCCGGGAACGGCTCCTGACCTGCTGCTCGGCAAGCTGCTCCACCACCCGGGCATCGTGCGCCCTGAGCGCCTCCAACAGCCTCGCCAGCCCGCCGAACGCCCGGGACGTGAGCATGCTGTCGGCCGTCTCCCCGGGCCCGAGCAGGACCGGCACCACGAGCGACGCCACCTTGCCCTCACCGGGCTGCATCCGCAGCGCGCGGCCGACGGCCTGGACGAGGTCAGGCATGGAGCCGCGGACATCGGCGAAGTAGACGGAGTCGCAATGCCGGGTGTCGACGCCCTCGCCGAGGATGCGAACGCTGCTCAGGAAGGTCTTCTCCACGACTGCACCGTCCGCGGCGATCCCGTCGGCGAACTCACCCAGCACACGGCGCCGGTGCCCTGACTTGTGCTCCCCGCACAGCCAGTCCGCCCAGATCGTGCGCGGGTACAGCCCGGGATCGCCGGCATGCAGCCGCTCGGCGACGTCCGGCAGGCCGGCCGCGAACGCCTCGGCCTCCTTCACTTGGTGGTGGAAGACCAGGGTGCGGCGGAAGCCTTCCTCGGCCGAGGCTTTCACCAACGCGGTCTGCAGCGCAGCGAGCCGCGCCCCGCGCACACCCTCGGAGCGCGCATCCACACCCAGAAGCTGCGCGGCCTGGAG